>NZ_CP128197.1:0-5204517 GCF_030316175.1 Gordonia sp. Swx-4 | reverse complement strand
ACAACGGTGATGACGAACTTGGGACTTTGGTCGGTAACCTCGGATCCCGGCGACACTTCATTGGTGTCCGGCGGGGGTTCGTGGCCGACGCTCTGACAGAACCTAACAGAGGTGTCGGCGGGCTACAAAGCGATCGGGACAATTGACTCGTTCAGACTGATTGTCGCGATCCGCGTGCTCCAGAACACACCTGGTGAGAGACTGTTCTGCTGCCCCGACGACCGCGTTTGATTTGAGCGCGCGCTGTCAGTAGTCTCGACTGGTCATCCAGGTTGCGGATTTGCGCGGCGTTTTGTCATGTTCGCCGAGTTCATCACCGACAAGAGTTCGGCACCGTCCTGGATCAACGACCAACGACAACATGTGGGTCACGTGCGGGTAACCGGCGTGCTCACAGGGAGCACAAGGAGTCACCGTGGCCAAGGGCAAGCGTACTTTCCAGCCGAACAACCGTCGTCGTTCGCGCGTGCACGGCTTCCGTCTGCGTATGCGGACCCGCGCCGGCCGTGCGATCGTCAGCAGCCGCCGTAACAAGGGCCGCGCGAAGCTCACCGCCTGATCGTCGGCTACCCACCGGATCCTCCGGGTCCGGTCAGCTGATGATGACTGCGTCTTCTCATCGGATCTCTCGTGGATCCGACTTCTCACGCACCCTGAAGTCCGGTGCGCGGGTGAATGCTCGTGACTTCGTCGTACACCTGGCACCGGTCGGCCCACAGTGGCCGGATCCGACCGGGTTACGCCGCGACGTCGCCATGACAGGTGGACCCTGGCTCGGCCTTGTCGTGAGTAAGTCGGTGGGCAACGCCGTGGTCCGCCATGCCGTCGCACGACGGCTGCGGGCCGCGTTCGCGGCTACGCGGCATCTCTGTCCGGCCGTCGAGACATACGTGGTGATCCGCGCTCGACGCGGCGCCGCGGACAGGACCAGTGAAGAACTGGCGGATCAACTGCGATCGGCTTTGACCAGCCGGCGGGTCATCGAGATGACGCCCACCGCAGGCACACCGACCGGGGCGGGTGTCGGACGATGATCGACGCCGAGCTGAATGACCGTGGATCGGCCCCCTCCCCCACCCCGTCATCGTCGACTCCGAACACTCGGACCGACTCGCCCGCGGACGCGGACGATCAGCTCACCGTCATCGCCCGGATGCGCCGGGTAGCCCATCTGCTCCCCCGCCGCACGGTCATCTTTCTCATCGAGCTCTACCGGACCTGGGTATCGCCGCTGCGGCTGCCCACGTGCCGGTTCGAACCGACCTGCTCGGGTTATGCAGTGGAGGCCCTCGAACGTCACGGCTTCCTGTACGGCTCTCTGCTGGCGACGGTCCGGCTCCTCAAGTGCGGTCCGTGGCACAAGCCCGGATACGACCCGGTTCCCGACAAAGGTCCCCGCGAACTGTGGAGCGATCTCTGCGGCCGGATCCGTGAACTCTCCGGCGGGCCGCAGTCGGCCCACGATGGCCGGACCCATCAGCCACCGTCCCGGCGGAACGATTCCACCTAGAGAACAACAAGTAAGGGGTACCTGACCCGTGCTCGACTTCATCTACTACCCGGTGTCCGGGATCATGTGGGTGTGGCATTGGCTCTTCAGCTACGTCACGCCCGCCAGTCCCGGTGGCGACGGCATCGCCTGGGCATTGTCCGTGGTGTTCCTCGTCTTCACCCTGCGTGCAATTCTCTACAAGCCCTTCGTGAAGCAGATTCGCACCACGAAGAAGATGCAGGAAATCAACCCGCAGCTCCAGGCGATTCGGAAGAAGTACGCCAAGGACCGGGTCAAGATGACCGAAGAGATGCAGAAGCTCCAAAAGGAGCACGGGTTCAACCCCATGCTCGGCTGTCTGCCGATGCTGCTGCAGATCCCGGTGTTCATCGGTCTGTTCCACGTGCTGCGTTCGTTCAACCGTATGGGCACCGGCATGGGGCAGCTCGGCATGAGCGCCGCCGAGACCCGGTCGCAGGGCAACTACGTATTCAGCGCGGAGCAGGTGCAGAACTTCCTCGACGCGCGCCTGTTCGGCGTCCCGTTGTCGTCGTATCTCGTCGAACCGTCGACCGAGTTCCAGGCCTTCGTCGAGCCGGGTGCCCCGATCGACTTCACCCGCCCGCAGATTGCTTACGTCGTGGTGCCGATGATGATCGTCGCTTCGATCGCCACCCACATGAACTCGCGCGCCTCGGTGCAGCGTCAGCCCGAGGCTGCACTGGAGAATCCGCAGACGCGGATGATGAACAACCTCGCGCTCTACATCTTCCCCATCGGCATCCTGGTCACCGGTCCGTTCTTCCCCGTCGCGATCCTCCTCTACTGGATGAGCAACAACATCTGGACCTACGGCCAGCAGCACCTGGTCTTCGGCAAGATCGCCAAGGAAGAGGAAGAGGCCAAGCTCCTCAAGCAGGAGAAGCTGAAGGCGAATGCCCCCAAGCCGGGTGTGCGTCCGGACCGCCAGAAGAAACGCAATGCAGCCGCAGACGAATCCGGCAACTCGGAGACGACAGCGGTGTCCATGACCAAGGCGGGTGCGACCGACGACGCGGATGCGACGAGCGACTCCTCCCCCAGCGGCGCCACGGACTCCGGGCCGGGCGCGAAGCCGAAGCCGGGACAGAAACCGACGCGCTCGAACGCCGGCGCCGGTCCGGGTTCCAAGAAGCAACCCCCCAACCGGGGCGGGAAGTCCACCGCCAAGAGCGGTAAGAAACGCGGCAAGCGATGACCGCACAAGACTTGTTCGAAGAAGCACACAGTTAGGTGAATGAGATGACAGCAGAGACTGCAACTCAAACCGGAACCGAGACCGAGGCGCAGGACGACGCCAAGGCCACGACCGAAGACCAGACCGAGTCCACCGCCGAGTCCACCGGCGCGGACACCGCTGCCGACACCGACGTCACCGACGAGTCCGCCGAGGACTTCGACGATGACGAGGACGACGACGAGGACGATGACGAGGACGACGAAGATCGCCTCGTCGAAGAGGGCGAGATCGCGGGCGACTACCTCGAGCAGCTGCTCGACGTCCTCGACTTCGACGGAGACATCGACCTCGATGTCGACGGTGATCGTGCCGTCGTCAGCATCGACGGCGGTGACGACCTGACGAAGCTCGTCGGCCGTAAGGGTGAGGTTCTCGACGCCCTGCAGGAACTGACCCGTCTCGCGGTCCAGCAGGCGACCGGTGAGCGCAGCCGGCTGATGCTCGACATCGCCCGGTGGCGTGCCGATCGTCGTGACCGCCTGGCCCGTCTCGGCCGCGAGGTCGCCGAGCGCGTCCTCAAGTCGGGCGAGCGCGAGGCGCTGGATCCGATGACTCCGTTTGAGCGCAAGATCGTCCACGATGCGGTCGCCGCCGTCGACGGTGTCGTGAGCGAGAGCGAGGGCGCCGAGCCCAAGCGTCGCGTGGTGGTCCTCCCCGAGTAGTAGTCGCCCGGACTACCAAGTTGCACTCAGGCCCCGACCGTCGGTCGGGGCCTGAGTCGTTTCCGGGCTCCCCTCCCCTTCAAGGTTCCCGACGCTCGAATGGCTGCGAGAAATTACAGGGGTGTTGTTTCACGTGAAACGTCGGTCTTTGGGGCCTTCGTCAGTTCTCGCGTGAGGGGACGTTATGGGTTCTCGTGCGCGGCGAAGAGCCGTCGATTCGACGCCCTCCGGCCAACTATGGCACCGGATCTCCGCGACCTCAGTCATCGGGCTTGATTTGTCACGTGTCGTTTCATTTTGGATCGGCTCATTGCGGCCCGATGCGACTCCGCGAATCCGTCTGCATCCCTTGGCGGCCATCCGTTCGCGGGTTCGATGCAATCGAAGTGCGATGCTGATTGTGGAGTGTCCCCCCCACAGAGACTCTCACCGGTCCCTTCATAGGAAGCCGAGGTTCTAGTGAGTGCGCCGGTCTGGTTGCGGGCCGGTGAGTGCTTGGCAGGCTCGCATGATGGTAGATGTCACCCTTCGTGGCGGGCAGCGACATGACTCGCGTCATCTGTTGCCGATCTGGGTTTCACGTGAAACGGGGCGGTGCTGAGGTCCACGGGAACCAGCGCGGTGTACGCGGCGTCGCTCGGCCCGAAGTCGAGAAGCGTGCCTAGGCCCCGCCACCGTAATGAATGCCCCGTTCTGCCGGCCCCGATTCATCCAACCCTTTCGCGACCGGTTGAGATCTCGTCGGCGTCCGAGCCGCGAGTGTCGCCCACTCGTGAGGGACACTAGAGAGGTACGAAGCAAATGGGGTTGAGAGCAGACGGGGTTGAGTCGGTGCGCAGGCCCGCATCGCGAGTTGACTGCTCCCCTCCCCCAATAGCCGCCGTGCCGTGATGACGCGTAGCGGTGAGCATCCGACCGCGCTTCCCCGGGCTCCTCTCTTGTCGACCCGATCCCGCTGCGGCACGACAAAAGATTGAGCTAGATCTGGTCAGTCGGATTCGGCGCCATTGACCAACGACTCGTCCGCCGGGCCGTGGATCGGTAACTCTGCTCCGGTCATGCGACTACGAGTTCAGCGGTCCGGCGAATAACACCAATGTGGTTTCACGTGAAACATGTGCCTCCGGGCTCCATGTGCACCGACCGTGAGTCCCGCCAGGTTCCACGTGAAACACTGTCATAGGACCAACTAGAAACGGAGGCGCAGTGTCGTCAGACGCTCAGCCCGATGACCATCCCGACCTTGATGCACTGCAGACCCCGCCGGCGTCGGCGGACGCGGTGTTCGGTGAACGCAAGGAACTGGCGGAGGGTTACTGGCGAATACTGGCCACCGATGGCATCGACCACGGCCTGATGGGACCCCGAGAGGTTCCTCGTCTGTGGGATCGGCACATCCTCAACTGTGCAGTCATCGGCGAACTGATCGAGAAGAACGAGATCGTGTTCGACGTCGGGAGCGGTGCGGGCCTACCCGGTTTACCGCTCGCCATCGCACGGCCGGATGTGTCCATCACTCTGATCGAGCCGCTGCTTCGTCGTAGTACCTTCCTTGAGCGAGCAGTCCAGACCCTCGGCCTCGAGAACGTGGCAGTCGTCCGCGGCCGTGCGGAGGAGAAGGCGGTCCGCGCGGGCGTAGGTCTTGCGGACGTGGTGACGTCCAGGGCTGTCGCACCGCTTGAGCGGCTCGCCAAATGGTCCGCTCCCCTTGTTCGTGGGGGCGGACGGATGATCGCGATCAAGGGATCGTCTGCGGCCGAGGAGATCGAGCGGGATCGCGCGGTCGTCGGGAGGACCGGAATCAGTGACCTCCGGGTAATCACGTGCGGGGCCATACTCGAGACCCCGACGACTGTCGTGGTGGGGACGAAGGCAGAGCGGGCCGCGAGAAAGCAGCGACGGCGATGAGCATCGCCTGGATCATCCGCGGTAGTGCGGCCGATTGTGCCGACGGTGTCACACAGAGGGAGTTCTGAATTGGTATGGAGTCCGCGTAAGGCGCAGAATAGAAAGCGTCCTGGCAGTGCGACTCAGCGCGCTGCCGTTGACGATTCTGCATCAGTTGGAACCGGGGCGACGTCCCCTGGACCCGACAACTCGAACGCCTACCAAGTAGGTCAAAGGAGTGCCCGCGTGGTCGAGCAAGACCCGAACGTTTCACGTGAAACGCCACCCGCTGGAGCCCCGCACGTCGCGGGCGAACCATACGCCGACACCCCGATCGCCATGGCTGCGGAGCGCGCGAGTCAGGTCCTGACACCTGGCGGTGCCGGCCAACTCCCCCGCCCGCAGCACACCCGCATCATGACGGTCGCGAACCAGAAGGGTGGCGTCGGCAAGACGACCACTGCGGTGAACCTGGCTGCCGGTCTGGCTCTGCGTGGACTTCGCGTGCTCGTCGTTGATCTCGACCCGCAGGGCAACGCGAGCACGGCCCTGGGTATCGACCATCGCGCCGAGGACATCGCCTCCGTCTATGAACTCCTCCTCGGAGAGGTGACGCTCCAGGAGGCCATCCAGGAGTCGCCGAGCCAACAGGGTCTCTTCTGCGTCCCCGCGACACTCGATCTGGCCGGTGCCGAGATTGAACTCGTGTCCCTGGTGGCGCGCGAGAACAGGCTCCGAAACGCCCTCTCCGACGAAGTGCTTGCCGAGTATCAGCTCGACTACGTCTTCATCGACTGCCCGCCGTCACTCGGCCTGCTGACCGTCAACGCGATGGTCGCCGCCCGTGAGGTCCTCATCCCGATCCAGTGCGAGTACTACGCACTCGAGGGCGTGGGACAGCTTCTCCGGAACATCGAGCTCGTACAGGCGCACCTCAACCGCGAGTTGCACGTGTCGACGATCGTCCTCACGATGTACGACGGTCGGACCAAGCTGGCCGACCAGGTGGCCGAAGAAGTCCGTCGCCACTTCGGCGACAAGGTGCTCGGCACGATCATCCCCCGCAGTGTGAAGGTGTCCGAGGCACCCGGTTACGGGATGACGATCATCGAATACGATCCCGGTTCACGTGGCGCGATGAGTTACCTGGATGCGGCGCGCGAACTGGCTCTCCGCGGCGCAGCGGAAAGCGCTCAGGCATGACGACACAGATCCGGTTCCGAGTGGAGGTAGAGGCATGAGTCAACGGGACACCGCGCAGCGACGAGGTGGACTCGGTCGTGGACTGGCCGCACTCATTCCGACCGGTCCCACCGAGGACCAGTCGAGCGCTCCCAGACTGGGCAACGCCGCTGCCGACGTCGTCATCGGGAAGGGCCCGTCGCCTGCCGTCGACGGCCATTCCTCCCCTGCCGGCGCCTCAGCGGTCGACGTATTGAGCCGCGAAGAGGCCGGCGCCGTCTACCGGGAGATCCCGCCCAAACAGATTCAGCCGAACCCGAACCAGCCCCGGACGGTCTTCGACGACGAGCAGATGTCCGAGCTGGTCCACTCGATCCGCGAGTTCGGTTTGATGCAGCCGATCGTCGTACGGCGCCTGAAAGAGCCGACGGCTGACGGTGTCGCCTACCAGATCGTCATGGGTGAGCGCCGGTGGCGGGCGAGCCAGGAGGTCGGTCTCGAGGCCATCCCGGCCATCGTCCGCGAGACAGCTGATGGCGACATGCTGCGCGACGCACTGCTAGAGAACATCCACCGCGCTCAGCTGAATCCGTTGGAAGAGGCGGCCGCCTACCAACAGCTTCTCGAAGAGTTCGGTGTCACCCACGAACAGCTCGCAGCCAAGCTCGGCCGCTCACGCCCGCTCATCAGCAATATGATCCGCTTGCTGAAGCTGCCCATCCCGGTCCAGCGACGAGTCGCGGCGGGCGTTCTGTCCGCTGGGCATGCTCGCGCCCTCCTCGCCCTCGAGACAGGAAGCGACGCACAGGAGGCTCTCGCCGCGCGAATCGTTGCCGAGGGCCTGTCGGTTCGCGCGACCGAGGAAGCTGTCACTCTCGCCAACCGCGGGGACGGACCTGAGGCGAAGCCGGCCGCACCCAAGCGCAAGCCGATGCAGATGCCTGGACTCCAGGACCTCGCCGAGAGACTGTCCGACAGCCTGGACACCAGGGTTACAGTCAGTCTAGGGAAGCGGAAAGGGAAGATTGTCGTGGAATTCGGATCGGTTGATGACTTGGAACGCATCGTTCAGTTCATCGACCCGAACAAGTGAATTCCACCGCGGTTTTCTCGGTACCAGCCGGATGCGGAAGTAATGTCACAGTGACGATTGATGGATCAAGCGGCGACCTGGATTTCGTAATGGTCTGCAGCCCAATATGTTTCGTAGATTCAGGTCTTCGGTTCGGAGCTAGGTGACATGAGCGTGTCGATTGTGCGGCTGGAACTCGGATCTTTCGAGTCGCTCCCCCACCACACCCGGCGATGTGTCTTCTGGGAAGTCGAACCGACCACCAACGGTGAGTCCTACGAGAGCGAGTTCGACAAGGAGGCCTGGATCTCCGGGCTGCTGCTCGAGTGGGGCGCGTGCGGACAGGTCGCGATCGAATCAACGACCAACTCCGTCATCGGTACGGCGTTCTACGCACCGCCGAACAGGGTGCCTCGCTCGCAACACTTCCCCACTTCCCCGGTCAGCCACGATGCCGTACTACTCACAAGCATCCGAACCGAGCCGGGCCACGAGGAAGTCGCGACGATTCTGCTCGACGCAGTCCTCGGTGATCTGATTCGCCGCGGTGTCCGCGCGGTCGAATCCTTCGGACTGGTTCGCAACGGTGCCGGCGGGGCCGAGTTCGGCTCGACGCTCGGTGCGACGCCGTCCGGATCTTCGGAGACGGGTGGGGCCGTCGCCGGTGGAGGTGTCGCCGATCTAGATTTCTGGACGGACGAAGCGATCATCGAAGTCGCGCGGGAGATTCTCGAGGACTCACAGGCGGACCTGTGCACCACGTGCATGATCGACGCGTCGTTCCTCAAGAACTCCGGATTCGACGTCGTCTCATCGCATCAGCGCTTTCCGCGGTTCCGTCTGGAGCTCGACCAAGGACTCGGCTGGAAGTTCGAGGTGGAAAGCGCCCTGGAGAAGCTCGTGGTGATGGCCGAGATCGATCTCATCGGCCGGCAGCGCACAGCTGTCCCGGTGGGATCCGGTCGGGGGCGCGTCAGCGCGAAGCGTTCTCCGCAGCCAGAAGGTCCGCGAAAGTGTAAGTGCCCGTAGGACGATCGTCCTGATCGAGCAGGTACAACCGCTTCACGGCCACCAGGATGGCATCGGCGATGACATTGCGCCAATCCGAATCGGCAAGGACCGCGGCATCATCCGGGTTGGTGATGTAGCCGACGTCGATGAGGGCGACCGGCATTCTGGTGAGCCGCAGGACATCCCACGTGCGCTCGTGCGTCCGACAATCGGCAAGCGGTGTGCGAGCGGCGATCTCGCGCTGGATGAACCCGGCGAGATTGCGACCGATCGTCGAGAAAGAGTTCTGGTTGTTGCCGAAGTAGAACGACGCGACGCCGTTGGCCTGCACGTTGCGGTAATGACCACAACGCAGCGAGATCATCAGGTCGGCGTCCATGAGGTTCGCGACTCGGGCGCGTTCGTTGTCACCCGGCCGGCCCCGACCATCGTGAGACAGGAAGGTCTGCATCCCGGCGGCGGCCATGCGGCCCTCGAGACGCGCTCCCAGATCCCAGAGAAGATCGGATTCGCGTTCGGCGAGGTCACCGGTCGACAGCGGATGCAGCCCGCCGGAACCCGGATCGATGAGGATCCGCTTGCCCGACAGCTGCGGACCGGAGCGTCGAACCTGCTCCTCCTGACGGATCGCATACGGCGAACCACCGGTCACACGCGTGCCGAGACGCTCGAGAGACCGCAGAGTCGCCGGACCACAGATCCCGTCAGACGCCAGACCGTATTCACTCTGGTACAGACAGACTGCGTTGTGGGTGTTGAGCCCGAAGATTCCGTCGACGAGCGAGGTGTAGTAGCCGAGGTTCTGGAGTCGATGCTGCAGGGTCGCGACGTCGTCGCCGACCATGGGTGCCGACAGCTGGTACGAGAGCACACGGGCACCGAGACGATACGAGGCCTCGCGAAGAACCCGGTAGGTCGCGGGTCCGACGATTCCGTCGACGATCAGACCGCGCTGCTGCTGGAACGCCCGAAGTGCCCGGTCACAGGCTTCGTCGAAAACAGGTTCCCCACCCTCGGGCAACAGACCGAGCCCGACCAGGATGGCGCGGATCTCGGCCACCGCCGAGCCGTGATCCCCAAGTCGGAACAATGGCATGTCGTCACCCCTCGTACGAATCGCGGCAGGGTGACGCCCTGCCGGCGAGATCTGGCGGACCACATCACTGCGGCACCGGTCAGCATCAGCCTGCATTCTCTCAGCTGAAGTTCACTACACCAAACTGGAACAGGTCCAGCGGCGTCGTTGTCGGCTCGTGTCCCTCATGGTCGGGGACCCGGGCCGAGACTACCAACGACGAGAGCCCGCGGGCCCACGACAACGTCGTTCACCCGTCGGAGTCTCGCCGCGGATCAGAAGAAAATGCAGGTCAGGCCGACTGGCCGACCACCGAATCGAGCTCGCGGAGCAGTGCCGCCTTGCCCTTGGCCCCCACGATTGTCTTCACCGGCTGACCCTTGTCGAACAGGATCATGGTCGGGATCGACATGATCTGGAAGTCGCGCGCGGTGGCCGGGCTCTCATCGACGTCCAGCTTGGCGATGGTGAGCTTGTCGCCGTGGTCGCGCGCGATCTCCTCGAGAACCGGGGCGACCATGCGGCACGGGCCGCACCAGGTCGCCCAGAAGTCGACCAGAACCGGCTTGTCGGCACCGAGAACGGTGTCCTTGAAAGTGGTGTCGTTGACGACGACCGTGTTTGCACCCATGGTGATGTCCTCCTCAGATGGACTCAGAGAATGAAGTTGGAAAGGAAAAGTTCAGGTCAGGCGGGTGCCTGAACAGCTTCGACGTCGGCAACGGACTCGGCGTCGACGGTGTGCGCGGGCGCTTCACCCTGTTCGGCGAGCCAGCGCTCTGCGTCGATGGCAGCCGAACAGCCACTACCGGCTGCCGTGATGGCCTGACGGTAGGTGTGGTCGACCAGGTCGCCACAGGCGAAGACACCGGGCAACGAGGTGTAGGTGGTGCGACCCTGAACGAGGACGTAGCCCTCGTCGTCGAGGTCGACCTGTCCGCGGACCAGTTCGCTGCGCGGGTCGTGGCCGATCGCGACGAACATGCCGGTGACGTCGAGGTTGCTCACCTCTCCGTTGCGGGTGTCCTCGATCTCGAGGCCACTCACCGAGCCGTCGCCGATGACCGACCGAACGGCGGCGTTGGTGACGAACCGGATCTTGTCGTTGTCGCGGGCGCGCTCGAGCATGATCTTCGAGGCGCGGAACTCGTCGCGGCGATGGACCAGCGTGACGGTGCGGGCGAACTTCGTGAGGAAGGTCGCTTCCTCCATCGCGGAGTCGCCGCCGCCGATGACGGCGATGTCCTGGTCCTTGAAGAAGAAGCCGTCGCAGGTCGCGCATGCGGAGACACCGCGACCGAGGAGCTCCTGCTCTCCCTTGACACCGAGGTACCGAGCTGCTGCGCCCATCGCGAGGATGACCGCGCGTGCGCGGAACACCTCACCGCCGACCTCGACCTCCTTGATGTCGCCCGCGAGGCGAACCGTGTCGACGTCCTCCATGCGCAGGTCGGCGCCGAATCGGATCGCCTGCTCGCGCA
This sequence comes from Gordonia sp. Swx-4, assembly GCF_030316175.1. Classification (NCBI taxonomy): domain Bacteria; kingdom Bacillati; phylum Actinomycetota; class Actinomycetes; order Mycobacteriales; family Gordoniaceae; genus Gordonia; species Gordonia sp. Swx-4. The sequence continues at coordinate 5,193,376 of NZ_CP128197.1, read as the reverse complement.
TCTCGTCCATCAGGGCAGGGCCCTGGATGCCGGTCTGGAAGCCGGGGAAGTTCTCGACCTCGGTGGTCGTCATCAGCGCGCCACCGAACTGGGTGCCCTCGAAGACGATCGGCGCTAGCTCGGCGCGCGCGGCGTAGATCGCCGCGGTGTACCCGGCAGGACCAGATCCGATGATGATCACGTCGTGGATCTGCTGGGTCTCTGGCTGGCTCATCCGTCCTCCGTGCTGTGGGGTATGCGAGATCCCGGAGTTCTCGTCGGGATCACGGCTGCTTCAACACAAGGGTAAGCGCAGATGTTCCCGGTCAAGTCCATGCGTCCGGCGTGGTGACGCAGGTCTCGGCTCTGTAGAGGGGATCAGGCGCCGATGGTCCCCCTGGCCAGGAGCGCGGGATTGCCGGTGTCGCACTCGAGACCGACGATCAGGGCGTCGAACCGGCCGGCGATCCCCGTCGACAGCAGGATGGCGGCAGCGGGGTCGCCGTGGAAGATGATCCGCCCGGAGCCCACGATGACGACCGTCGCGGGGACGAGATGAGCCGCGGTACAGCGCCGGAGCGCGGCGACCGACCCGAACGGCGCACCGTCGGTACGGCCGAGGACTGCGATTGCCGACGCGGAACCCGACGGGTCCAGGGTCTGGGTCGATCCGGGTTGAGCCTGCATCGGCGACGGGGTGTCGTCGGACGACGAGGACATCAGGCGCTGCACGCCGATCGAGCCGAGAGCGACCACCACGATCGCCGCCGCGGCCAGCACCACCGGGAGGATCCTCCACCGGCGGGATCGTTCGCGCCGTGCGGCGAGATCCACCGGGGCGTCCTGGCCGGGACCGGGCCGCACAGGACCGGGAGTTGGCGCACCATCGATCGCGGACGATCCGGCGAGAGCGGTCAGTGTGGCCTGGACGTCGGCGCGGACATGATCCGGAACCGCATGCGGGGCGGGGGCCGACGTGCGGAGCTGACTCGTCGTCCGGACCAGGGCTGTCAGGATCTCCTGCGCGGCAGCGTCATCGGCGACCCGAGCGCGGACGTGGGCGGCAGCGCGTTCGGACAGCACTCCGGCGTGGAGATCGGCCAGCGTCTCCGCCGAATACGGCGGCTCGGGCAGATCGCCGGACTCGGTGTCGTCAGGTCCCCGCGGGGTCATGGTGTCAGTCTTCCATTCCGAAGGTCGGGCGTCGGTGTGTCGGTGGTTGCATCTCGCTGGTCGTTGTCCGTTGGTCGTCGAATACTTGGACGCACAACGCGCGGTTCCGGTTCCGCCCCGACCGAATCCGACGGAAACTCATTGGCAGGCAGTGGCTTACGCATCATCGGCAGTCCGGAGATGGCCGAGGACCTGAGCGAGTTTGAGGCGCCCCCGTGCGCATCGGCTCTTGATCGTCCCCTCGGCGACGCCGAGCAATGACGCCGCTTCGGCGACCGAATAGCCCTCCAGGTCGACTGCGACGATGGCCTGTCGTTGCCCTTCGGGCAGCGTGTGCAGCGCCCGACCGATCGACACCGACAGGTCCACCGCGGAGATGTCGTCGGTCGTGTCCGCAATCGACATCACGTCCCATTCGGGCAGGGGGACGGTCTTGCGGGCGTTGTTGCGGCGAATCCGGTCCAGGCACGCGTTGACGACGATCCGGTGCAGCCAGCTGGTGACCCTCGCGTCGGAGCGGAAATCCGCCGCGGTTCGATGCGCGGCCAGCAGTGCGTCCTGCAACCCGTCGGCAGCATCCTCGGGGCTCTGGCTGGTCCGGATGGCGACCGACCACAGGTAGTCGAGGTGACGGTTGACGAGGACGGAGAATGCGCCCGGGTCGCCGGCGACGTGAGCGCCCAGCAACTGCTCATCGGTGCGCAGGTCAACTGCGTCGTTCCCCCCGGCCATGCGCTGAGAGTAATGGAGAAGTCAACTCACGACGCTGCGATGAGGCGGTTGTCTACAGGGTTGGGTCGACTGTGGACAGCTGCGTTGCCCGCGCCCTCAGGCCTCCAGCCGCGACCGGACCGCGGCCATCCGTGCGGCGAGTTCGCGTTCGTCGATCACCCCGCGGTCGAGCAGTGTGTGGGCGAGGGCGACGAGCTGATTCTCCGGATAGGGAAGGTCGGCATAGGTGGTCGCCGCCAGCCGGTCCTCTTCGTCGCGTCGTTCGACCGGGCCAGGGGCACAGGTGGTGCCGGAGGCCTGATCGAGTGCGTCACAGATCCCGTCCAGGCTGGACTTCCACGGCGGAATCGCGTTCTCCACACCGTATTTCGACGCCATCCGGGGCCATACCTGGCCGCGTCCGACGATGTCGACGAGAGGCGGATAGACGCGGAGACGGTGCGGAGTCGACATCGTGTCAGCCCTCCATCGGGCGGATTGCGGGACGGATCGACGTGACACGGTTGGTTGTGACCCCGGGTTTGGGCAGGGCGACCCCGATGACACAGTCGCGGGTGATGATCTCGGCGAGCTGGTCGTGGTTCCAGTCCTCGGTCCCGGCCGGACGCTGCGGCATCACCATGAAGCGGTGCTTCTGGTTGGAGTCCTGCACGTTGATGCTGACGCCTTCGGGCAGTTCGAGGCCGAACTCGGCGAGGACCTGGCGCGGCCAGCGGACCATCCGACGGCGGTAGTTCGGTGTCCGGTACCACTCGGGTGAATTGCCCAGGATCGGACGCGGGTAACACGAACACAGCGCGCACACGATCACGTTGTGCACGTCGGGGGTGTCCGCCAGAATTTCGAACGCCGTGAAGTCACTGGGTGTTCCGAAACCCGTGGGTTCCAGCCAGTCCACCCCGACCTCCTTGCTCGCGGTCATCGGCTCCTTCATCACGAGCTCTTTGAAGTCCGGTTCGAGCCAGGCCCGTGCGACGAGCGTCGCCGCGGGTGTGGGGCCGATCTGTTCGGCGAACTCGGTGAATCGTCGATGTTCGTCCGCGGTGAAGATCCCCTTCTCGATGCACAGTTCGCGCAGGGCGATCTCGAGGACCTCGAAGTCGGTGATCTCGTCGACCATCGGCGCGACGGTCCGCTCGTGGTCGTGGTCGTGGTCGTGGTCGTGTGCGTCGTTGCTCATGATTGCGTGTCCTAGCCGCCGGCTGGTGCCAGCCAACGTTCGGGGATCTCGGTCTGCAAGGTGTCGCCTGTCGGCCCGCCGTAGCCGTGCCACAGGTCGGCCATCGGGAACTGCACGACGTAGAACCATTCGGTCTTCGCGTCGTCCATCGCGAAGGTCTCGTCTTCTGCCGCCGGGCTCTCATAGGCGATCTCGACGATCTTTCCGGTGGCGCCACGGCAGTATTCGGGTGTGCGCGTGTAGAAGATGACCGGCATCTCCCGGACGAGGACTTCGTCACCCAACGCGAATCGCGGCTCGCCCGCCTGACCGGCATATACCTGGGGGTCACCTTTGCCGACGGCCCGCTTGTGATGTTCGTTGCGGACGACCCCGGAACCGTCGCCTTCACCGCGTGGCTTGGCCTCGGGGGCCTTGCCACCTGTTCCGTTCGCGTAGCGCTCCTGGATCTCGACCATCCGCTCGGTGAGCTCGCCCAGCTTGATGTGGTGCTTCTCGATGAGGACCCGCGCAACGGCGATTATCCACCGACCGTAATACGGCAGTCCGAGATACTGGGCGCGCCCGACATCGACATTGCCGATACGTCGACGTTCCTCCGACAACCAGATTCCTCGCCAGGCGAGGACCTCACACATGACGTAGGTCATATGCTCCCATGTCTCGTACTCTTTGCCCTCGAGGAACATCGGTGAGTCTGGCTCACCACCGACGTCGTGAACGGGTTTCCAATATGCGGCGATCCGGGCGTGGTCGAGCATGTCCGGGTACGGGGCATCAATCAATTCTGGATACGAAGAGTGAAGTCGCGCAACAAGATGCAGTTGTTCCGCACGTTCCTTGGCAGTGCTCACTTGGCACCTCCGGGGGGCCTGATCGGCAACAGCGAACGTTGCTGAATGTACTCTTCGACACTCTGGATCGGGCTCGATTCGTGCCCGATCAGAAAATCGATTCTCTGTAATTCTTGAAACACATTGATGTAATGCTTGCTGGGAACCAGAGAATATTGACGATAAACGTCCAGAATGCCAGATAAGAGTATTTCCGCGAGCAGTCCGAAAAGTGCTTATTGGGCCGGGGTGCGGACTCTGCCGCCAGTGGCCGTCGCGGTAGGCGACGCAGCGGTCGGGGGTCAGGTCACCAGCCGGGCATGCGACGCGATGAGCAGGTCGACGGAGACGTCGAGGATGTCGTCGATGTCGTTGCCGCTGTTGAGGTCACCGCTGTTGAGGTCACGGTCGGGCGGGTCGTGGGACGGCGGCGCCGGTTCTTCCCCGGGCTCCTCCCCCGCGATGTACCAGTCGACGAGCAGCTGCGTGACGGCACCGACCAGGGCGACGGAGGTCAAACGCTGCCCGCGTGAAGGCGTCATCGTCCCGCGGGCCAGGTTCAGTATCAGCTCAGCCCATCCGTGGATGGCGTGCATGCGGACCCGCTCGAGCTTCCCGGAGACCCCCACCACTTCGACGAGCATCACGCGGGCACGCCGGCGGTCCTGCGCCAGGCACGTCATGAAGGCACCCAGGGTGGCCCGCGCTGCCGACGGAACATGCTCGGCGGCAATGCCTTTCATCTCCGGAGAAGAAGTCCCGTACTCGCTGTCCGAACGATCGGGGTCCGATCGGATGGCGGTGGTTCGGTCTTCCGGTCCCGGGGTGAGAAACTCCGCCGCGGCGGCTACGGTTGCCGACCGGACGAAGTCGACGGAGTCGAGGTAGACCGCTTCGAGCAGCTCGGCGCGGTCGCCGAAGGACTCGTAGAAGTAGCGCTGGGTCAGGCCGGCAAGAGCGCAGATGTTCTTGACCGATGCCGTGGCGTAGCCGTGGGTTCCGAAGATCTCGAGGCCGGCCTCGATCAGCGTGGCGCGGCGTCGGGCGCGGCGCTCCTCGGGATCGGCCCCGCCGTAGCGGCGACCGGCCGTCGATGACGAGACCGACACCGCTCCTCCTTCTTCACCACCAGGTCCTTTACAGCTTCACTTCTGACACGTTACCTTGTCAGAAGCAAACTGACATGCTGACGTGTCAGATGGTGGGCGAAGGGGTACACCGTGTTGGAGTTCTTACCGGAACCGATGCGCGAGCCGACGGTTCTCGCGATCCCGTTCTTCGTGACGATGCTGGCGATCGAATGGTTCGCCGCGGCCAAGCTCGAACACGACCTCGAGGACGGCCTCGACGGCGAGGGCGGACCGCTGCCGGGCGCGTATGAGACGCGGGACGCGCGCGCGAGTGTCCTCATGGGGCTCGTCTCCATCGGCACCAGCGCGTTCTGGAAACTTCTCGGGCTGCTGGCCTACACCGCCCTGTTCACGTATGTCGCTCCGTGGCATCTGCCGATGAACCAGTGGTACTCGTGGGTCATCGCCTTCGTGGCGGTGGACTTCATCTACTACTGGGTGCATCGGGTGTCGCACCGCGTGCGCATCGTGTGGGCGACCCACCAGGCCCATCACTCCAGCGAGTACTTCAACTTCGCGACCGCGCTGCGCCAGAAGTGGAACATCAGCGCGGCGATCGTGATGTGGCTACCGCTCCCCCTACTCGGCGTGCCGCCGGCTCTCGTCTTCTTCGCGTACTCGCTGAACCTCATCTACCAGTTCTGGATTCACACCGAGCACATCGACAGGATGTGGCGGCCGTTCGAGTACGTGTTCAACACCCCGTCGCACCATCGCGTCCATCACGGGCGCGATCCCGAGTATCTCGATCGGAACTACGGTGGCGTCTTCATCATCTGGGACCGGATGTTCGGGTCGTTCACACCGGAGGTACGACGCCCGCGCTACGGCCTCACCAAACCGGTCGACACGTACAACATCTGGCGGCTCGAGACGCACGAGTACGTGGCGATCGCCCGCGATGTGAAATCGACGTCGGACTGGCGGGCTCGTCTGGGCTACATCTTCGGACCGCCCGGGTGGACGCCGAGCATCAGCGGACGCGATCCTGAACCGGCGGTGTCGGAGCGCCCGACCTGATCACGTCTCGGTGCTGCCGAGGGCCTTGACTTCAGTGTGTGCGGGCGGACCGACCGACAGCCGGCCAGGGCTCGCTGTGGGTGCTCAAGCTGACAATCAACGGTGAAACGGGTCGACAATCAACGCAGGTGATCGTGGCTTTTGTAAGGTTCCCCAGAGGGACTGGTCGCGGAGATCGGTGCTGTGGCCGCTGGCGGTGAGGGTGTGGGTCTCTGTCGCTCACAGGCATTTCAGGTCTGTTCCGCGAATCGTTCGGCATCGCGGACCTTTCCAGAGACGATGATGGTGTCACCGGGGGAGAGGATGGTGTCGGCGGTGGCGTAGGTGAATCCTTCGCCGGGACGTTTGATTGCGACCACGGTGACACCGAACTTTGAACGGATGGTGGTTTCGGCGAGCGGGCGGCCGAGAGTGAAGGGTGGCGGGGACGTTTTCACCATCGCGAAGCCGTCGTCGAATTCGATGTAGTCGATCATGCGACCACGGACAACGTGGGCGACCCGTTTACCCATGTCGTGTTCGGGTCGCACCACGTGGTGGACCCCGATTTGGGTGAGGATCTTGGCGTGGGAGTGGCTGATCGCTTTGGCCCAGATGTTGGGGACGTTCAGATTGATCAGGGCGGAAGCGGTGAGCAGGCTCGCTTCGAGGTCGGAGCCGATTCCGACCACGGCGCGGTCGTATTCGTCGACGGAGAGTTGCCGTAACGATTCCTCGTCGGTGGTGTCGACCACGGCGGCGTGGGTGAGGCGGTGTGCGAGCTTTTGCACCACCGCCTCGCTGGCGTCGAGGCCGAGTACTTCAGTGCCTTGGTTCATCAGTTCGAGGGCCAACGACTTGCCGAAGCGTCCGAGTCCGAGTACCACCACGACGTCGGAGGGTGTTTGCCTAGCCAATGAAGGGCCTTTCTGTGGGTAGTTCGTAGCGCCGACTTCGCTGGCGCGCTGCGAGAGCACTTACGAGGGTGATGGGTCCGATCCGGCCGAGATACATCAGCACGATCAGCAACAGTTGTCCCCAGAGCGGAAGTGCGGCGGTGATCCCGGTCGACAGCCCGACGGTCGCGAAGGCCGATGTGACCTCGAACAGTAAGGCGTTGAGGTCGAAGGTGGTCCCGGCAAGAAGCAGCACGGTCGGTACGACCACGAGGGCAATGCCGATGGCTGCGACCGTGAGGGCCTGACGCTGAAGGCGCGGATCGATACGTCGGTCGAACACCGTTACTGATTTCTCTCCTCGGACTTCGGCGATGATGACGACGAGCAGCACCGCGAAGGTGGTCACCTTGATTCCGCCTGCGGTGCCGCCACTGCCGCCGCCGATGAACATCAGCACATCTGTGATCAACAGGGTCGCGTCGTCCATCTGCGCATAGTCCACGCTGTTGAATCCGGCAGTGCGTGGCATCACTCCCTGGAAAGCAGCGATGAGCAACTTTGAACCGAGGCCGTGGTGTTGCAAGGTGCCGAACCACTCCAATGCCAGCACCGATCCGAAACCCACCGCCAGCAGGATCGCGGTCATCACAGTGGTCAGGCGGGTGTGCAGGCTCCACCTGCGTGAGACGTAGTTTGAGCGGTTCTTGCGGACTCGGCGTCCGATCTCGAACAGGACGGGGAAGCCCAATCCGCCGGCGATGACCGCGATCATCAACGGCAGACAGATCCACGGGTCCTCAGCGAAACCGATCATGTTGTCGCTGTACAGAGCGAACCCAGCGTTGTTGAACGCTGAGATCGAGTGGAACACACCAAGCCACAGTGCGCGTAGAGGGGTGTGGTCGTAGCCGAGGGCGAACCGGGCTGTCAGCGCCGCAGCGATGACGGCCTCGAACAAGAGGCTGACCCGCACCACTCCGATGACGACGGAGCGAACGTCGCCCAGCCCCGATGCGCGAGCTTCGGCGGCGGTGTTGAGTCTGGCTTTGAGGCCGATTCGGTTCGCCAGCAACAACCCGACCAACGAGGCCATCGTCATGATTCCCAGACCGCCGACTTGGATCAGCGCAAGAATCACGCCTTGCCCGAACCCGGACCAGTACACCGGTGTGTCGGTGACGATGAGTCCGGTCAGGCACGTCGCCGATGTAGAGGTGAACAGTGCGTCTACCAGGCTCGCACCTGCTCCGGTACGCGTGGAGACAGGCAGCATCAACAGCATCGTCCCCGCCGCGATGGCGGCCGCGAATCCCAACGCAACCACGCGAGCCGGGGTCAACACTGCGCGAGCCGCGGCACGCCGAACAATCCCCCAGGGGTGTACACGGAAAAGGGCAGTCACGACCGCTCACAGTAGACCCACCCGCGGCACACCGTAATGAGTTGTCGCGATCGGCCGCATCGTCATCGACGCAGGTCTGGCGCGCGGGCCGCAGCCAGGTCTGCATCCTCAGCGCGTCCGATGAGCTCTTGGATGCTGGTCGGCCACGAACGAGTCGGTCAGCCCGCCATCGTGACGCGGCCGACCTCGGCCTGGTAGCCGCCCGCCGCAGGTGGCAGCGTGGTGATCCACACCATCACGTAGCGGCTGGCTTGCGGAGACGCGATCCGGATGGTCGTGGTGTTCTGATCGACACGACCCGCGGCCACCGGGGTGGTCCGGGCGAAGGCGGGCTTCGCGTTCGGCGAGGTGCGGATCTCGACGTCGAAACCCGGGGTCGGGGTCTCGATGGTCACCGACTTCACGGCGCGCTCGTCACCGAGGTCGAACATCAGCCCCAGGCCCGGCTTCAGACCGCCGAACTCGGGACGGCCCCGATAGTTGTCGGTCTGCCACGGCGGCGCGGCACCGGTGATCACATTGCCGACATTGGCCGAGTTGTCCGGCGGCTGCGACGAGAAGTCGGCCACGGTCACCGACCGGAGCGCGATGTCCTGCGCCGGCGGGGCCTCGGTGGGTGCATTCGCCCCGGGGGCCGGTTCGCCCGGCGGTGCCGGCTCGGTGGTGGTCAGGATCGAGTCGATGTCACTCGAGCCGTCACCGCTCCCGAAGACGTTGGTGGCTCCGACGATCAGCGCGATGACCACGAAGATCGCGAGCAGGCCTGCGCCGATCAGCAGTGCCAGGTTCTTGCGTCCCGGCTTGTGCTCGGCGCTGCCGACCCGCGGCGCCACCGAGACCGGCGGCGGCGCGTCGGCGTCGGTGATGGCGGGCAGCATGTCGGTGTTGAGGTCGACGACCGTTGCCTGGTCGAGGACATGCTGGACCGTCGCCGCGGTCCGGATCCCGCGGGTGCCGTCGAGCGCACGCGCTGCGACGGCCGAGATCTCGAACGGGATGTCGGGCTTGGCCGCCCTCGGTTCCAGCGGCTGACCGTTCTCGCCCGGTGCGGCCACCGGGATTCCACCGATCGGTTCGGTGACGTCCTCGGTCGTGACGAGTCGCGAGCCGTTCTCGGGATCGAGGGTCCACCGGTTGAGCAGGAGGGCGTAGAGCACCGCGCCGAGTCCGCGCACGTCGGAGGCCTTGTCGTCTCCGGCGAGTGTGCCCGGGAAGGCGAGAACCGCGTTGCCGTCGTGGCTGATCCGGATGCGGTCGGGATGGTCGATCGACAGTGCGCCGCCCGAACGGTGGGCGATCTCGGCGGCCGCGGCCAGCGAGCGCACGGCACGAGCGGCACCGATCGGGGACGGCTCGGACCGGGCGACGTCGGCGAGCGACGAGCCGGGCACCCACTCGGCGACCACGATGCCGCCGGAGGAGCCGCGCACGACGTCGAGCACCCGGGCCACGCCGTCGGAGGTGATCTGTCCGAGGCGCAGGGTCCGCGAGAGGACCGCCTGGGGTCCCTGGTCGGTCGCCTTGATCGCCTGTCCGCGCTCGAGCGGCGGGGCGAGCTGGTCCGCGTCGACGAAGGTCAGTGCCACCTCGCGGTCGAGGTTGATGTCCTGGGCGCGCCAGAACTGCAGACCGCGGGTGCCGCCGTGCTGTTCGAGGAGTCGGTATCGGCCGCCGGCGACCGCCGCGCCCGGGATCAGGCGCGGGCCGCGTCGACGGGCGACCTCCGGAGCGGGGGCAGCGGCCGCCGCATCCGGGGTCGGGGCGTGAGCGGGTGTGGAGGGAGTCTGGGGTCCGGCGGAATGGGGTTCGGCGGAATGGGATTCGCCGGGACCGGATTCGACGGGCGACCCGGTGGGCGCAGTCGTGTCGATCTCGCTGTCACTCACGCGACGGACTCCTTTCCTCCGGTATCTGATGTCGCGCGGAACCGGTGCACGCTCTGGGATGGGACGTACATCCCGGCCGGCGCCGATCGCGCCGCCGGAGTGCACAGAGTAGGACTGCCACGTCGCGGTACCCCTGTCGAAACGGCGCAGCACTTGTACCTGACCAGAGTACGGGAGCGATTCGTCGGCAGAGACGCGCGGAAACTGAACTGTGATCGCCGGGGACTGTTCGCGTTCGGGCTCTGCGGGCGGCGCGAGGGCCGGGATGAACCGGCCGAGGAGACGACGCACCGAGTTGCCGATCGCGACCACGTCCGGCACCCGCGCGGCGGCCAGACCCGCGTAGGTCACCGACAGCACGACGACCGCAGTGAGGACGAGGTAGAGCACCGAGCCGACCTTGCCGAGCCAGCCGATCATGTGATCGAGGCCGGACATCTTGGCGACTGCCCACACGACCGCCGAGACGCTGAGGGAGACCGCGAAGGTCACCAGCGTGGTGCGGGCGACGTTCGTCAGTCGTGCGCCGCGCAGGCGGCTGCGGAGCAGATAGTGGCCGACGATGGCGCCGACCAGGTAGCCCAGCCCATTGGACAGGGCGAGCCACCGCACGACGTTCGACGGGTCGTCGAACAGGACGGGGCCCATGTACGACGACGTCACCTTGACCACGGTGATGCCGAGCGCGATGAAGGTCGGGGTCCAGGCGTCCTCACGGGCGTAGAAGACGCGTAGCTGGACGAGTGTCATCGAGTACGGGATCAGCGTGAACGCACCCCAGGCGAGCACTGAACCCAGCTGGGAGGCGTCGGCGGCGTCGAACCGGCCGAAGTTGAACACCGCGATGGCGATGGCCGGCCCGAAGAAGGTCATGAACGCCACGACGGGAACCAGCGCGACCATCGTCAGTCGGGTGGCCAGCGACAGATCGTCGACCACGGCTTTCGTGTCGTCGGCGGCCGCGTTGCGCGACAGTCGCGGCATGATCGCGGTCAGGATGGTCACGCCGAGCACGCCGTAGGGCAGCTGCAGCAACTGCCAGTGGGTGAAGTAGATGCTGACGCCGGACTCCTCGGCGGAGGCGGCGATCCGGTACGTCGCGATGAGACCGACCTGCAGCAGGGCGACGTAGGCGACGATCGCCAGCGCCATGTTGCCGAACTGGCGCAGCCGGGCGTCGATGCCCCATTCCAGCTTCAGATGCACCCCGGCCTTACGCAGGAACGGCACCAGGACCATGGCCTGCAGCACCACGCCGAGAGTGCAGCCGATACCCAGGACGAGCAGCTTCGGATCGCTCATCCGGACCGGGTTGAGAGTGATCTCGCCGGGCACCAGGGCGTACAGCACGAGGGTCGTGATCTGGACGACGTTGTTCAGCACCGGAGCCCAAGCGCCCGGTTTGAACAGGCCGCGCAGGTTGAGCACGGCGATGAATAGTGCGGAGAGCCCGTAGAACAGGATCTCCGGCAGCAACAGGTACGCGAGGTGGGTGGACAGGTCCCGGTTGACCTGTCCGTCACCGAGATTCAGGTAGGTCAGCAGTGGCGCCGCGATGACGGCCAGGACCGTCGCCGAGCCGAGCACCACCACGGTGATCGTGAAGATGCGGTTGAGGAACCCCTGACCACCGTCTTCGTCTTCGGCCTCCGCGCGCGCGAGGAGCGGGATGACGATGGCCGTGAGCACGGCGCCCAGCACGACCTCGGCGATCATGTTCGGCAGCACGTCGGCGGCCTGGAACGCCGAGGCGATGCCCGAACCGAGCATCGCCAGGATCAGAACGGTGCGCAGGAAGCCGGTGATGCGACTGAAGAGGGTCGCGATGGCGATCGAGCCACTGGTCCGCAGGATGCTCGAGTCGGAGTCGCGCGCCAGACCGGTCGACGACGAGTCGTCGCCGGCGGTCACCGTCTTCGACGACCCGGTGTTGACGGCGTCGGTCTCACCGCTGTGTCGTTCGTGGTAGCCGGCCGCGTCCAGACGGCCGGGCCGGGCCGGCGGGGCGTCGACTCGGAGACCGCCGGCGACGGGTCCCTGGGCATGCCGGGCGCCGGGAGCAGGAGGCGGCGGGACCGGCCGGCCGGGCCGCGGTGGTGGCGGCACGGGGCCGGAGCCGGGCGGGATCCGGCGGGGTGCAGCGCGATCCGGACGCTGGGGAGGCACCGCACCGGGTGTCCCCGGCCGCGGTTCGCGCGGCACATCGTTCCAGTTCACGTGGTGTTTCGCCATCCTCGTTCAGTGCTCGATCAGGGGTCGTGCGGGTGGTCTTCCGGCTCATCTCCGGGTGGCCGACCTTCGCCTTGCAGGGTACGGCGTCGCTCCTGATACCCGCTTCCCGCCAGCATCCGCTCGAGTTCGTCGGGTTCGGGACGGTCGGCGTCGGCGGGGTCGGGCTGACCGCGGAATCGGTGCCACAGCCTGCGTGCGGTCAGCAGCACGAGCGCCACGCCGGCGACGATGGTGATGTAGAACAGCGGCTTGCCGTAGGCGTTGGTGTGTACCTGCAGGGTGATCGGCTGACCGAGGGGTACACCGGTGACCGTGGCCAGCCGGATGTCGATGGTGATGGCCTCGGAGGTCTCACCGCGTGTGGGGAGCTGGATCTGCCGGGTTCCGCGGGCGGGGATCTCGATCACCCCGAGATCGCCGATCTCGATGCCCTCGGGCGCGGAGGTGGTCAGGCGGGCCCGAACCGGCAGGGCGAGGTCGTTGCGGACCGCGAGCAGGACCGGGCTGCGTTCGGAGGCCAGGGTGTACCGGCCGCCGGGGTCGAGGATCGTCACGGACTGACCGAGGCGGTGCAGGGTCGACGCCACGGCGTCGATGCGCTCCTCCTGCAGCCGTCGCAGATGCGTGTAGACCGCGGATCCCTCCACATCAGGGGACCTGATGGCACGCAGCTGGTCCTCGCGCAGCGGCGACATGTACCGCTCCGGGGTGGCCGCGACATCGGCCGACCGGACCAGCGCGCCCTCGAACTGCCAGCTGTCCTCGACGTTTCGACGGATGGCGGCGGTCGCCTGCGACGTGAGGACGGATCCGACGCGACCGACGGGCCCCACCCCCGGCGGGTTGGTCAGGCGGCCGGTGGCGCCGGCGGTGTTCAGTTCCTGCACCAGGGACGGCAGGGGTGTCGGCGTCGCGGCACCGGACTCGAGCAGCAGGCGCGCGGTCGCGAAGAGTGCATCCGAATCCGCGACCGTCGGGGACCAGTAGGTCGGGGGCACGAGGAACGCCGAGCGACCCGCCACCGGGATCCGGGGGTTCGAGCCGTCGGCCGGATCCGGTTGCGGCGCGGCGATCGCCGGGTAGGCCAGCGCGGCGATCGCACTCTGGCGTCGACTCCCCGTCGATTCGTCGGTGAGGTCGACCTGCTGTGATTCCGGGGTGAGGGCCGGGGTGCTCGGTGCGGTGCCGATCGCCGCGAGTGACGCCGTGATGGGTGCGTCGAAGGTCTGGGCGGTGAGGCGTCCGACGCGGTAGCGGCCGGTGTCGTCGCGACGGCCGGTGGGGAAGACCGAGTTCGACGCGAGCGCGGTCGAGGTCACGGCGGCCTCGGCCAGGGCGTCCGCACCGGCGTCGTCGATGGCGCCGAGCGCGGGCACGGACAGGCCTCGCACGCTGCGCACGCCCAGGATCGCGTCGACGATGTCGGCGGGCTTGCGGAGTGCCGCCTCGGTGAGTCCGGTGTTGCCGATCCGGGCGAGCGACGTCAGGTCGGCCTGCGCGAACGGCAACGCCACCACGCACATCCGGCTCGCGGTCCACCGCAGGTCGTCGAGCCAGCGGCCGGCGATCTCGGATCCGTTGCCGGGCCGGGCGGCCGAGGTCGGGTCGGCCGGGTTCGTCGACACCTCATAGCCGAGGGACATCGCGCGGACGGTCACGACGAGGTCGGGGTCGATGGCCAAGCACATGCTCTCGGCGAGCTTCTCGGAGCCGGGCACCGCGACCGGGGCCGGTTCGGCCGGGCTCTCTGCCGGGGGCTCGGAGGACGGTGGTCCGGACTGCTCGCGCGGCGGTGCCCCGACCACCTTCTGCAAGGCCTTGAGCAGTTCGTTCAACCGGCCGCCGGTGTCGAGCGACCGTGCCATGTCCTCGTTGATGAGCCGGACGGGCTCGGTGCTGCCGCCGAGGACGCCGGGTGCGAGCTGCGGCGGCGCGGCCATCGGCCACAGCATCGTCATCCGGGCCGGGCTGGCCAGATCAGCCGAGACCGAACCGTCGGGCCCGAGCCCGGGCACCGACGGGGAACCCGTCTCGTCGGCGGTCGGGTCGACGTAGTCGCGGGCGCGGATCTCGTCGGGCGGCAGCGACAGCACGGGCAGCAGCATGCGCGAACCGGCGACCTGGGCCGGGTTGCCGTAGTCGGGGGTGCCGTTGACGTTGACCTGCATCGGATAGACGCCGGTCGCGGAGATCCCGAGTCCCTGACCGTCGGGTCCGGAACCGGCGGACAGCGCCATCGACATCCGGAAGCCGACGCTCTCCCCCGGCGCGAGGGACTCGCTGAGCGCCTCGAACGGACCGGCGACGGCCACCGCGGGATCGTCGTCGGCGAGCTGGGTGCGGAGTCCCGAGGCCGACCCGACGGCATCACCGCGTTCGAGGCGGATCGACAGGTTGCTGATCGAGCGGTCGCCGATGTTGTCGACACGACCGCTCACCGTCACCACCGGCCGGCTGGTGGTGGTGACGATCGACGGCGACATCGAGTCGATGACGATGCGTGCGAACCGCGGCGACGACTGCTGGGCGGGACTCGCCCCGGTGGCACTCGTCTCGGGAACGGCGGAGGCCGGTGCGGCGACACCCGGCAGCAACAGCAGTGCGACGACCCCCAGCACCGCGGCCAACGCGATCACGACCTGCACCCGTCGCGGATCGATCCCGCCGCGACGATCATGGCGTCGCTCGGATCGGCGGAGAGAAGGACGAGAGAACGGACCGGACCGGACAGGCAACAGCCGCGGCTCAGCCATCGCCGGCCGCGGGCCGTCGGGGACGGCGTCGTCGCCGGCGCGGACGAGCCGGGGGCGGGGGCTCGTTGCGGCGCTGATTGCGCGCTGCGGCGGCTTTCTCATAGGCGTTGGGTTCGGTGCGAATGCTGTCGGCCTCGGACTGGGCGAGTCGGGTCGGGTCGGCGGCGAGATCGGCGATCACGCCGCGGGCCATCCGGGCGAGTCGCCGCTCGTCAGAGTACGTGAGGCGACGCGGCAACTCGTGCAACGGCACCCAGGCCACCTCGCTGACTTCGTAGTCGGCGTCGGACAATTCGCCGCCGACACAACGCAGGAGGTAGTGGTGCACGGTCTTGTGGATGCGACGACCCTCGCTCACGAACCAGTAGTCGATCTTGCCCAGCGGCGCGACGACCGTGCCCAGGATCCCGGTCTCCTCCTCGACCTCACGGATCGCGGTCTGCTCGGCGGTCTCGCCGGTTTCGATGTGGCCCTTGGGCAGCGACCACATCATCCGGCCGCGACGATCCACCCGGCCGATCAGCGCGGCGGACAGCTCGTCGATCGGCAGACCGAGGTCGGAGACGACGAGTCCGCCGGCCGACGTCTCCCGCACGGTCCGGAGCTTCTCGGTGTTGGTGCGATCGTCGGACCGGTCGGCGGTGCGATCCGCCCGTGAGGAGCGGCGGCGGCCCTTACCGGCCTTGCCCGTCGTCGTCTGGGTCAGGCCCTTGGTGGTGATGGTCGCCGTGACCGTGGCCATGTCGGAAGGCTTCGGCGGCGTGACCTTCGGGCGGGCTCGGTCGGGGTCGACGGGGAGCTTCTCCACCGACTCGGCCTCGACGGGGTCGGGGCAGGCGGGATCGGCGGTGCGGGCGCGGACGAGGTCGTTCGGGGTGGGCCGGCCGGTCGACGGCGCCGGCGACGTGGCCGGGTTGTGCTGCTTGTGGGAGCCCGGTTTGTGGCCGTTCTGTTTGGGGCCGTTCTGCTTGGAACCGGACTGTTTGTGACCGGCGGCGGCGTGACCACCGTTGTTGTGCGCCGCGGTCGTGCCGCGACCCTCGCCCTTGCGGCGGCCTCGACGCCGGCGACCGCGCCGGGTGCGACGCCCCTGGCCGGCGGGATTCTGACCTGCATGTCCGCCACCGTCCCCATGCGAACCCGACGAGACGTCGCTGACGTCTGAAGGGTTGGTCGAGGAATCGGTGGACACTCCACGATGCTAGCGGCTGGTCACCTGCAGTTTGCCCGGACGCCTCGTAGTGCGGGGAGGATGTCGACACCGGCCACGGAACGGGCGGACACGGTGTACGACGGATATCGACAGGTGGCCACGACTCGGCCCGTGGTCCGGCCTCCTCCACGGCGTCGAAGCCGCGGGCGACGACGGTAGGGTGGCAAGCCGTGAATGACTCTTCTCCGTCGGATGTACGGCCGTCGGTGTCGGATCCGGACCGCAAGACGCGGCTGCTGGCTGCAGCGGCGATAGCGCTCCGGGAGCTCGGCGACGTCCTGGCTCCCCTCGGGGAGTTGTTCGCGGCGGCTGGTCATGAGTTGTACCTGGTCGGTGGCTCGGTGCGAGACGCCGTGCTGGGTCGGCTGGGCAACGACCTGGACTTCACCACCGACGCTCGTCCCGAGCAGGTGTCCCGCCTCCTCAAGGGATGGGCCGACGCCTTCTGGGATGTCGGCATCGAGTTCGGCACGGTCGGCATCCGCAAGGGTGAGCACCAGATCGAGATCACCACCTTCCGTGCCGACAGCTACGACCAGGTCAGCCGGAATCCCGAGGTCACCTTCGGCGAGACCCTCGACGACGACCTGATCCGCCGTGACTTCACCGTCAACGCGATGGCCGTACGTATCGGTGCGACGGGCGCCGAGGACTTCTGTGATCCGCTCGACGGTATGTCCGCGTTGCTGGCCGGGATGATCGACACCCCGGCCACACCGGAACAGTCCTTCGGCGACGATCCGTTGCGCATGCTGCGCGCCGTCCGTTTCATCTCGCAGCTCGGATTCGGGCTCGCGCCACGTGTGTGGCAGGCCATCACCGAGATGAACGGTGAGATCGACCGCATCACCGCCGAACGGGTCCGCGCCGAGCTGGACAAGCTCATCTGCGGGGAGTTCCCCCTGGACGCGATCGACGCGATGGTCGAAACCGGTCTGGCCGAACGGGTGATGCCCGAGATCCCCGGGATGAAGCTCACCATCGACGAGCACCACCAGCACAAGGACGTCTACCAGCACTCACTCACAGTGCTGAAGCAGGCGATCGACCTCGAGGAGGGCGATCCCGACCTCGTCCTGCGCTGGGCGGCACTGCTGCACGACATCGGCAAGCCCGCGACCCGGCGCCACGAACCCGGCGGCGGGGTCAGCTTCCACCACCACGAGGTGGTCGGTGCCAAGATGGTGCGCAAGCGGATGCGGGCGCTGAAGTATCCGAAGGCCGTCGTCTCCGACGTCGCGGACCTGGTGTTCCTGCACCTGCGGTTCCACGGCTACGGCGACGGTGCCTGGACCGACTCGGCCGTACGGCGCTACGTCAACGACGCCGGTCCCCTGCTCGACCGTCTCAACACGCTGGTGCGTGCCGACTGCACGACGCGGAACAAGCGACGCGCCCGCCGGCTACAGCAGAACTACGACAACCTCGAACAGCGGATCGCAGCCCTCAAGGAGGCCGAGGACCTGGAGAAGGTCCGCCCCGACCTCGACGGCAACGCGATCATGGAGATGCTCGGTGTCCCGCCCGGACCGATCGTCGGCCAGGCCTGGCGGTATCTGAAAGAACTCCGGCTGGACCGCGGACCGCTCAGCCACGAGGAGGCCGAACAGGCGCTCGGGGAGTGGTGGGCAGCGCGAGGGGAGAAGTAGGCGCGGGGAGGAGCAGTACCCGTCAGCTCGGCGTCGGTGCCGGCGTCGGCGGCGTGAAGACCTCGATCGCGTGCGGGACAGCCTCGAACACCGCGGGCAGTTCACCGACGAGATCACCGTCGACGGACACCAGCGCGGGCGGGTCGCAGTAGAGCTCGACCTCGGCGCCGCGCATTGTCTGCACCAGCGGATGGTCGACGTGCGTGCCGGCGAACACCTTCGGGAAGACGCGGGCGAGCGTCGGCCGGGCGAACCGCGGCGGAATCTTCGCGAGCGTGACGTCGAGCTGCCCGTCGGACACCGATGCCTTCGGGGTGATCTTCATGCCGCCGCCGCCGTAGGAGGTGGTGTTCCCGATCGCGGCGAAGATGAGGTCGGCCTCGACGGTGTCGTCGTCGACGCGCACCTGGTAGTGCCGGGACCGCAGGGCGATGAGCTCGAACAATGCGGCGATCGTGTACCGCGACTGTCCCCGGGGCCGGCGCATGTCGATGGCGCGCGCGGTCACCGCGGCGTCGAAGCCGGTGGCCGCGACCGTGGCGAACAGGGCGGTGCGGCCGTCGGGGAAGCTGACGCGGCCCAGGTCGACGGGTCGTCGGTGGCCGTCGAGGATCACCTGGACGGCTTCGGCGGTGTCGAGCGGGATGTGCAGGTTGCGGGCGAAGTCGTTGCCGCTGCCGGCGGGGATGACGGCGAGTGGCTTGCCCGAACCGATGCTGGCCTCGACCGCGAGGCGGATGGTGCCGTCACCGCCGGCGATGGCCAACACGTCGGTGTCTCCCCGAGCGGCCTTTCCGACGAGGTCGGCGGCATCGGCCATGTCCTCCCCGACGATGATGTCGACCGCGACGTTCTGTGCTTTCAGGAGGCCGGCGGCGTCCTGCGCCACGTGTAGCCCGGCTCCGTGCCGCGCATACGGACTGGCCACGATGGTGACGTGTCGGATGGTCATGTGGTCGGCCCCCCGCCGATTGTGTGATCCGTTACAGTGTTACACATCATGTCAATCCGTAACGAGGAGATCGGGGATCTCGTTCTGGACGCGGCCAGGGTCTGCCTGCTGCGTAGTGGCGGCCGCAAGGTGACCGTCTCCGAGGTCGCCCGCCAAGCAGGGGTGAGCCGACCCACCGTCTATCGGCGCTGGCCCGACATCACCGAGATCATCCGCGATCTGCTCACCCGTGAGGTTCTCACCATCGTCGACCACGTGATCGGTGAGCGCGGCGAGCCGCAGGACCTCGACGCACTCGCCGACCAGGTGGTGACGGTGGTCGGGGCGCTGCGCGACAGCGACCTCATCTCGTCCCTGTGGCGTGAACAGCGGGACTTCATGGCGCCGTACGTCTTCGAACGCCTCGGCACCAGTCAGCAGGGTGTGCTCGCATTGCTGGCGGACATGCTGGCCCAAGGGCAGGGACGCAAGCAGGTGCGTGCCGGTGACGCCAAGCGGATGGCGTCGATGGTGCTGCTGATCGCGCAGAGCTTCCTGCAATCCGGGGCGCTGGTGTCGGACATCCTCGCCGAGGGCTGGAGCACCGAACTCCACGGCGTCATCGCCGGCTATCTGAGGCCCGCGCCATGAGGACGTCCTGCTGATGGCCACGTTGTCCGCGCGGACCCGCGGTCGCGCTCTGGAGTCGATGGCATCGAGTGTTGGGCCCCTCGATCTGCTGGTGATCGGTGGCGGGATCACCGGCGCGGGTGTCGCTCTCGACGCGGCCACCCGCGGCCTGCGGGTCGCCCTCGTCGAGCAGGGCGACCTGGCCACCGGTACGTCACGCTGGAGCAGCAAACTCGTACACGGTGGTCTGCGGTATCTCGCGAAAGGTGATCTCCGGATCGCCCGGGAGAGTGCCGTCGAACGCCATCACCTGATGACATCCATTGCGCCACATCTGATCTCTCCGCTCAGACAGATCCTCCCCGACCGCGGTGAACGGCAGAGCTCGGTGCTGCGATTCGGGATGCGTGCGGCAGATCTGTTGCGCCGCAACGCCGGAACGCCGAGTGCGCTGTTGCCGCCGCCGTCGCGACTGTCGGTCATGGAGACCCTCGGCCGTTGCCCGACCCTGTCGCCGGCCGGACTCCGCGGCGGGATCTCGACCACCGACGGGCAGCTGATCGACGACGCCCGGCTCGTCGTCGCCGTGGCGCGCACCGCGGCCGCCTACGGTGCGCTGATCTGCACGTACACGCGCGCCGACCGGGTCGACGGGCGCGGTGCCACGCTCAGCGATGTGTTCACGGGTGAGAGCTTCGACGTCGGCGCGCGGATGGTCGTGAACGCCACCGGCGTCTGGTCCGGCGCGGTCGACGACTCGATCGCCGTCCAACCCAGCCGCGGAACCCATCTCGTCGTCGACGCGACGGCCCTGGGGAACCCGACCGCCGCACTGACCGTCCCGGTCGGAAAGTCGTTGTCCCGGTACGTCTTCGCACTACCCGCACAGTTGGGTCGGGTCTACATCGGCCTCACCGACGTCGCGGCGCCGGGCGCGATTCCCGATGTGCCGACACCGGACGACTCCGAAATCGACTTCCTGCTCGATGCGATCAACCCCGCCCTGACCCGGACCCTCGACCGCTCCGACATCATCGGCGTCTACGCCGGTCTGCGGCCGCTCATCGACGAACGCGGGACCCCCGGCGCCGAATCAGACGGCCTCGCCGATGTCTCGCGCCGGCACCACGTCCGGGTTCGCGGCGACGGACTGGTGACCGTGCTCGGCGGCAAGCTCACGACCTACCGCCGGATGGCGGAGGACGCGGTCGACGCCGCCCTGACCACCACCGATCTGACCGCGGGTGAGTGTGTCACCACCACGACCGCGCTGGTCGGAGCCCTGCGCGACCCGCGCGAGAAGGGACTCCCGGCGTCGCTGGTGGCGCGCCTCGGCGGGGAGGCCCCGACGGTCGTCGAGACGGCCACGGTGGACCGACCGCTGGATCCGATCGCCCCCGGCATCGACGTCACCCGCGCCGAGATCGAGTTCGCGGTCACGCACGAAGGCGCGGTCGGCGTCGACGATGTCCTGCACCGGCGGACACGGATCGGCCTGGTCCGGCGCGACGCCGATCTGGCACGACCGGAGATCGAGAAGATCGTGGGTCGGGTCTTGGGCTGAGCGCTCCGCGCTCAATACCCCATGGTGCGCAACGCATCTGCGAGACGGTCGAGGTCTTCGCGCTGCGCGTCGAGATGCGGGCTGAGGCGTAGGACCGGCGTCTCGGCCGCCAGTGGTGCGCGCCAGGTGCCCGCCGCGGTGACCAGGATGCCGAGCGAGAGCAGCTTCTCCCGTGCGGTGGCGACGTCCTCGAACTGCCACCCGGGCGGCGGCGCGAGGGTCACGATCGCCGACGGCTCGTCGAGCGGTTCGACGACCTCCCAGCTCGCGATGCCGTGCAGTCGCTCGCGGGTGACCCTGCCGATCATCGCCAGCTCGCGGAAGACCCGCTGCTGTCCGACGTCGAGCAGTTCGCGAACCGCGATGCCGAGTCCGAGGCGGCCGGCGATGAATGCGTCGGATCCGTCGATCTCGACCGGTCGCAGGGAGTCTCGGCGCACCGCGACGAAACCGACACCGCGCGGGCCGGCCAGCCACTTGCGGCTGGTGCCGTAGACGACATCGGCGCCGGTGACGGTGGGGACGTGCCCGACGGATTGGGCCATGTCGACCACCACCGGCACGCCGACGCGGTGGGCCAGCTCGACGATCCGCGCGACCGGCTGCACCGCGCCGGACATCGACCCGATGTGGCAGATGTGGATGAAGTCGGGCTGCTCGAACTGCAGCATGTTCTCGAGCGCATCGGTGTCGACGTGGCCGTAGACGTCGGCGTCGGGCATCGTGCGGACGGCATAGCCGCGACGCTCGAACTCCTCGAGGTTGGGACCGAACTCGTTCTTCGCCACCCACACCGTCGAGGTGACGGGGAGACTCCAGTTGGTGAGCAGGGCGCGCAGGGCTGCACGGGCGCTCTCGCGGAAGATGATCTCGTCGGGCGTGTGCCCGATCAGGGCGGCCAGATTGCGTGTGTCGCGGGCGATTTCCTCGGCGCGGTCGTCGGCGGCGACGTAGGAGCCACGTTCGGTCTCACGCCACAGGTGAGCGGTCATCGCGCCGATCACGCCGTACGACGATCGCCCGGCGGATGCGGAGTCGAGATGCGCGAGGGCGGGTTTCAGCCGCGCTGCATGCCATTGCTCGCCGAGGTCGCTGACGTACATAGGGCCTCAACCTACCGGGTACGAACGGGCTCGGTCACACGCCGGGGGTGATGTGGCGTGGGATCGATGGAACCGGCCGGGGTGGTGCATGCGTCCAAGAACGCATGGACCCGGTGATCGAGTACTTCTTCGGGCCCGGCGATGGTTCGACGACCCGCTGGTCCACTCCTGCCGACACCGCTCTCGGCGATTCCGGGCCCGACGCGGTCCGCCTCGACTTCGACGGTGACGGCCGTCGGGACGACGCGATGTGGGACACCGACGGCGACGGCATCGCCGATGTGGCAGCTCTCGACACCGACGAGGACGGGGAGCCGGACGCCTTCTACCGCGACTCCGGCGCGGGGTTGTGGGACCGTGCCGTCGATCGCGTCGGGGTGGTTGGCGAATCCGGCTCGCCGGAGGCCCGCTCCCCCGAGGCCGACGGGTCAGGGGAACCCGACGGGCCGAGAGACTTGCGCCTCGACCTGGACGCGGACGGATCCCCCGACCTCGAACTGGTGGGGGCCGAGAAGGGAGGTCGGCTGACGGCCGAGCGCCTGTATGTCGACGCCGACGGGGACGGTGTGACGGACACGGTGCTGGTGGACCTGAACGGAGACGGGGTCGCCGACGCGGCCTACGACAAGCGGGACCCGCGGTTCACGCGGCGGGGTCGCTGACCGCCCGTGGACCGGCCGCGGGTTCACCGGCTTCTTCCGCACGGTTGTAGAGGGCGCGCACCGCCACCATGCCGAGCAGGTAGAGCACCACACCCAGGACGACGAGCACGGTGGCGTGGCCGTCGACGGGGATCGCCAGTGCCGCGATGGTGACCGCGCCGACGTAGGCGATGTTGAACACGGCATCCTGCACGGAGAACACCTGACCGCGTACCGCGTCGCCGACGTCGACCTGCATCGCGACGTCACCGCACAGCTTGGCGACCTGGCCGATCAGACCCAGCACGAACGCCGATCCGCAGATGACCGCGAAGTGGAATCCCAGGACGGTCACCTCGGCGACGGCTCCGACGCCCAGTGCACACATCAGCGCGGCGTACCGCCCGACGCGTGCCACCGCGATCGGGGTGATCACCGCGGCGAGGAGGGCACCTGCTCCGGTGAAACCGATGACGAGGCTGACGCGGTCGAGCCCGTCGCCCGGTCCCATCTGCCGGGTCAGCACGAGGATCATCAACGTGTTCATGCCGAACACGAGTCGGTGGGCGCCGATGGCCGACAGTGCGGCCGCCACCGTCTTGTGGGTCGCGACCGCCCGGGCGCCGTGCCACAGGCCGACCGAGACCGCATGGAACGCCGACCTGCCCGGATCGTCGGGTTCGTCGGGACCCAGTTGCAGCGGTCGGAATCCATGCGCCAGACCGCCGGATACGACAGCCAACACGATGCCGGCGAGCATGGTGAGCGCACTGCCCGAGTTGTCGTCGCCGAAGATGGCGCGCAGACCCAGCGTGATCCCGAGTCCGACGCTGAGCATTGCGCCGCCGAGCGTCGTGAACAACGCGTTGGTCGCCACGATCACCTCGCGTCTGGCCACGTGCGGGAGTCCGGCGGACAGACCCGCGGCGACGAACCGGCTCGCACCCGTTGCGGCGAGTGCGGAGACCAGCACCACCAGGTCCGGTGCGCCGGATGCGACCGCGATCGCGACGAGTCCGATGATCGCGCCGCGCAACAGGTTCGCGTACATCAGCACATTGCGTCGATCCCAGTGATCGAGCAGCGCTCCGGCGAACGGACCGATGAGCGAATAGGGCAACAACAGCACTGCGAGACCGCCCGCGACGGCCAGCGGATCCGCGTGACGTTCGGGGTTGAAGAGGATGCTCCCGACGAGCGCTGCCTGGAAGATCCCGTCCGTGACCTGACTCGAGAGACGGACGAACAGCAACCGTCCCAGACCCGGTGAGTGACGGAGCGAATGGATGAACACCGACCACCCGCGGCTTTGGCTCACCTCGGTGCTGTTCACCCGTTCAAGCGTACTCACCGACGCCGGTGGGGTCCGTCGGCTGCGCCGACCCCGGGACTCGACGGACGTGCGATGATGGCTGAGTGGCCGGCGGTGACGACGCAGACGATCCCACACCGGAATTCCGCTCCGGGGATCCTTCGGCGGGCAGCGGTGACAGTGGTCGCATGCCCGGTGTCCCCTGGGACGCCGATCCCACCCAGCGCGTCCGTCCCGGCACCGCGCTGATCGCGTCGACCGATCTCATCGAACCGACATTCGCGCGCACGGTCATCTATGTCATCGAGCACAACGAGGCAGGCAGTCTCGGCGTCGTCCTCAACCGCATGAGCCAGACAGCGGTGCACAACCTGCTGCCGCAGTGGACGGACATCGCGGCGTCGCCTCGCGCGCTCTACATCGGCGGCCCGGTCAAGCAGGACGCGGCACTGTGCCTCGGCGTGATGAAGCACGGCTACGACGTCGACGACCATCCCGCTCTTCGTCCCGTCGACGGCCGCGTAGTCCTCGTCGACCTCGACGCCGACCCGGAACCGCTGTCCGAGGTCCTCGAAGGTGTGCGCATCTTCGCCGGCTACAGCGGATGGGGAATCGGTCAGCTCGACGACGAGCTCGACCAGTTCAGCTGGATGCTCGCCTCGGCACTCCCCCGCGACCTGCTCGCCCCGCCCGGCGCCGACGTCTGGTTCGACATCCTGCGCCGGCAACCGTGGCCGTTGCCGCTTCTCGCGACGCACCCGATCGACCTCAGCCTCAACTGACCGTGCCCGTTGATCCGCGGGAGCGCACCCCTTGTCGTGCTGCTCCGCGGGGCGCACCCCTGCTGCCTGAGGTGCGAGGAGCGAAAGCGACGAGCCACGAAGGCCCGGTGAGCCGAACCAAACCAGCGAGCACCTGGCCGACCGCTGGTGACCCACATCACCACCGATGCTAAGTTGTGATCGCTTGATCAGGTATCGCCGCGACGACGCACGACCGTCGGCGCGGCGAATCACACGCGGGGGTGTGTATGGGCGGGTCGTCGAAGAGTGTTCGTCTGCTGGCGGGGGTGATCGCACTCGTCGCGGTGCTGGTCGCGCCGACCGTTGTCGCCGGCGCCGCGCCGAGCGGTCCGACGGGAGGGTCGGCGGCAGCGCGTTGGGCCGCGAGCCACGACGGCCCGCAACCCTACGCCGGCGTGAACGTCAGCTGGGACGTGCCGATCCGGATGAGCGACGGCACCGTCCTGCGGGCGAACGTCTACCGGCCCGCCGACGCCCGCGAACGGCCGACGTCGACGAAGACCCCCGTCATCGTCAACATGACCCCGTACACCAAGCTGATCAGCTCGATAGGTTCCGCGGTCACCCAGCATCCGGTGCTCGAACCGTTCCTGCTGCAGCTCGCCCGGTCGATCAATCTGTCGGGCACCCCGATCGACGGCATCAACGACATCGCACACACCATCCGTGACGGCGGCGCCAAGACCTTCCTCGTCGACTTCGACCTCGTCCGCAGCGGCTACACACAGGTCGTCGTCGACGTACGCGGAACCGGCTTCTCCCAGGGCAAGTGGGATGTCTTCCAGGACCGCGAGCAGCGGGACACCGTCGAGGTGATCGACTGGGCGTCGAAGCAGCGATGGTCCAACGGCAAGGTCGGCATGTCGGGTGTCTCCTACTCGGCGATCAACCAGATCCAGGCCGCCAACAAGAACCCGAAGGCGCTCAAGGCGATCTTCCCGGTCGAACCGGGCGGCGATCTCATCCGCGACATCGTGGCGCCCGGCGGCGCACTCGGCGTCGGCTTCCTCCCCCTCTGGCTGACGCTGGTCAACACCACCAAGATGGTTCCGAACGTGGCGTCGATGCTGAACGGCACCTTCGACTGGAAGTGGCTGGCCGACCGGATCGCCGATCCGCTCACCTTCTATCCCCAACTCCTCGCCGGCCTCTTCACCCCCGACATCGCGTCGGTGCCGCCGGAGCTGAAGGAGTTGCTGGAGACCGACTCCGAGCCGCGCACGGCCTGGCTCGACCGCGCCGAGAACATCACCACGCCGACGTTCATCTACGGCGGTTGGTTCGACCTGTTCACCAACTCCGAAGTCCGCATGTACAACAAGATCCCGCTGCCCCCCGGCAAGAAGCAGCTGATCATGGGCGACGGTTATCACCTCACCATCGGTGGCGGCCAGCAGGGCCGTGCCGGCACGCCGCCGCGGCTCGACGTGCTGCAGAAGGCGTGGTTCGACAAGTGGCTCAAGGGAATCGACAACGGCATCGACTCCTACGGTCCGGTGAACCTCAAGCAGGTCGGTGACTCCTGGATCACCGCGCGGCAATTCCCGCGCGCCGGGATGGAACGCCAGCGCCTCTACCTGAGCGACCGTCGTAGCGGTACCGCCCCGTATGCGGTCCGCGACGGCAGCCTGACCCCGACGGCGCCGCAGTCGCGGGCGCGCATGACCGTCGCCCCCGGCCTCGCACCCGTGTGTTCGCGCGACGCCGCGCAGCAGATGGCCGGCGCGCTGGCGATCTTCCCGGGCTGCTCCGACGACGCCCGGATCTCCGAGCGCGCCGCACTGACGTTCACCACTCCCCCGCTGACGACGACCCGCAGCGTGTCCGGCTACTCGAACGTCCGGCTGAACACCGTGCTCGACGCCACGGACGGCTATTGGACGGCCACCCTCAACGACGTCGCACCCGATGGCACGTCGAAGGTCATCACCTCCGGCCAGGTGGTGGCGTCCCTGCGCGGATATGACCGTGCGACATCACAATTCGCACCCAATGGCGATGTCATCGACCCGTTCTACAACCTTACCCTGTCAACACGACAGCGGGTGGCGCCGGGACGACCGGTCAGCATCGACATCGGATTGTTGCCCACCGAGGCGATCGTGAAGCCCGGTCACCGACTGCGCGTCGACGTCTTCGCGATGAACTTCCCGCGCGGACTGCCGCTTCGGCCGCTGCTCAACGAGTCCGGACTGAGGCCGCAGCACATCCAGCTCGACCCGAACCGGCCGAGCTTCGTGAACCTGCCGGTCTCGACGCCTATCGGCTGACGCTTTGGCGTACTCGCAGAACGGGCCCGACGATGTTGATTCACTCCCACCGTCGTGATCGAAGCAGCTACTCCGAGCCGTCCGAGAACAGTGTGAGCGATTCACCCTTGGAGGTTTGCTTCCGTCTTGTCTTCTTCGCGGGGAATCTCGGTCCCGGTCCGTACTTCACGGCCTTGCCACGGGTCTGAGTGGATACCCGGGTTAGGACTTCACGCCCGACAAGATTCTTGAGAATGTCGCGCGCACCGTAAACGTCGATGTCGAATAGACGCTGAACTGTCGCGTTGTTTATTGAGTTGTATTCCCGGACATGGTCGATGATCTTCCGGTCGACTTCGCCGCTTGTACGAGAGTGATAGGCGACCGCAGGGCCAAGGCGAGCGAGTACATCGCCACGGAATCTGTAATTGGGATACTTGCGATTTCGCGTCCCTGCTGTGGGCTCGACAAGCTCGACCTCGGATTGGCTTGCGTGGCGAAGAGCAGACTCCGCATCTTCGACCGAACGTTGGATGATCGGCGCTATTTGCTGCGCGGTCACACTCTTCTTGGCGCACAATCGCATCAGTATCAACAGAGTGTCGGTGTCGTTCTTCAAGTCCTCGGGCAGCTCTGCAACCAGTCGAGCGACATGGATATTTGGTGGGGCACCCCTGAACAGCACCTCTACGCGGTCGGGGTAACTCTGGATTTCGGGCAGAGGCCGTCCGCTTCGCGCCATTTCGCGAAACATCCGATTTACTCCTTGGCCGAGGTATTCCCCCCAACCGAGGGTGTTGAAGGCCTTGGCGAGCGATGGGTATCTCGGTTTCGTTCCACGCGTGAGGATGTTGTCTGGAGTGACGCCAGCTACTAGCGGGCCAGGGGAATTGATGTTCAGCGTTGCGGGCGAGTGGCGTACTTGGACTGGCTGGTTTTCGCGTAGGTCGCGGTGGATCAGGGCGTTGGCGAGCGCTTCGCGGATGGCGATCGACGAGAAGTCCTCGATTGCGAGTTGCTGGCCCGAGCGAACGGTTATGGGTGTGACAGAGAGACGGGCTGAGATCACCTCAAGGACCTCGGCGAAGGTTGTCACCAGCGGCGTGCCCCATCGGCGACTGAAGTCGGCTTCGCCGCTGGGGGTGCGGCGGTGTTGATAAACGAGTAGCTCTTGTGGGCCACTTGACGACTTCTCGACAAGGAGGATCTCGCCTGCCCTTGTGAGGCATCCGTCGTCCGCTGCTAACCCGAGTCGACGCACGATTTCCGCTGGGCTAGAGCGTGACAAGTGAACCCTGGCGTCGTCGTCGGTCAGACGCAGGAGCTCACGGACTTTCTCTATTGCGGTTGTGTCGACTGCGTCGATCGGAGTGCCCGATGATTCTGCAGACCAGTCGTTTCCGCGCCGTTCGTCACTCAATCGCGCGACCGCGCCCGGATCCATAGGACGGCACTCTGTCCATGGCCATGAGAAAGTCCCCACTGGTGGCCAGGTCGAGGTCCCCGCTGGTGGCCAGATAAAAGTCCCCACCCTGTGTTCGTCGTGTCGACCCGGAACTGAGGGCCCAGGCGATGACGGTGAAGGTGCCAACCGATCACCATCACCGCCTGGGAGTTCCATTGAAGTCTGCGAAGGACCGTATGGACATCATTTCTGCTTACCGAGAACTCGGAAGCTATCGCGCCGCAGCCGAGGTGTGCGGCACCACCCACAAGACCGTCAAACGTGTGGTCGACCGGTTCGAGGCCGACGATCAACCACCCGATCGCAAGGAACGGGCCCGCAACTACGACACCGTCGCCGAGCTGGTCGCCGAGCGAGTCGAGCGGTCACACGGCCGGATCACCGCCAAACGTCTGCTACCAGTAGCGCGAGCGGCGGGCTATGCAGGCTCGGCCCGCAACTTCCGTCGTCTCGTCGCCCAGGAGAAAACACAGTGGCGCCGTGATCACCATCGTGGGCGTCGCCCGGCAGTGTGGGCTCCGGGTGACTACCTGGTCATCGATTGGGCCGTGATCGGCGGCCTGCACATGTTCTGCGCGGTGTTGGCGTTCTCACGCTGGCGGTTCGTTCGGTTCGCCACCAATGAAACATCCACCACCACACTCGGATTCATCGCTGAAGCCTTTGAGGAGATCGGTGGAGTACCCAACAAGGTACTCGCTGATCGGATGGGCTGCCTCAAAGGTGGAGTCGTCGCCAACGTCGTCGTACCCACCCCCTCGTATGTGCGGTTTGCCACCCACTACGGGTTCGCCCCGGATTTCTGTCACGGCGCCGATCCGGAATCGAAAGGGATCGTGGAGAACCTCTGCGGGTACGCGCAGTCAGATCTGGCGCAACCGTTGTGGACCGAAGCCAAGATCGCCGCTGGTCGTGACGACGTGCAGCTGGATGTGCACGCAGCGAACCGGGCCGCGCGGGACTGGTGTGTCGAGGTCAACACCCGCCGCCACAGCGACACACTGTGCGTGCCTGCTGAGCAACTCGATGTGGAACGAGAAGTGCTGTCGACGTTGCCATCTCTGCGGGCCCAAGTCGGCCCACCGCCGGTCACCCGAAAGGTCGATCGCCTCTCATGTATCCGGTACGCCTCGGCCCGCTACTCGGTACCCAACCGGCTCATCGGCACCACCGTGACCCTCATCCAGGACGGTGAACGGCTCCTGATCGCCGAACCCGCCTCAGGCGAGGTGATCGCCGAACATCTGCTGGCCGCACCCGGAGAGGTCGTCCTCAACGATGACCACTACGGCGGGCCACGCACACCGCCCAGTCGTGCACCACGACCCAAAACCGCAGCAGAGAAGCAGTTCTGCGCTCTCGGTGAGGTTGCTGAGCAGTTCCTGGTCGGTGCCGCCGCGATCGGTAACACCCGCCTAAGCGGTGAACTCGACGACATCCTCGGGCTCGTCACCTCCCACGGCCACGAACAGGTGCTCACCGCCCTGACCAGGGCGGTGGCATTCCGACGGTTCAAGGCCGCCGATGTGCGTTCGATCCTCGATGCCGGAGCCGGCACCCCCAACCCGCGACCGGCCGGCACAGCACTGCTCGGGCACCTGCCTACCGCGCCCACCCGCTCGCTGGATGCCTACAAGCTCGGCGCCGGCGACAAGGAGGTGTCATGACCACCACAACATCGACATCAGTTGCACCAACAGTGCCGCCACTACCGGCCGACCTCGACCAAGCGCTACGCCGATTGAAGCTCGCCTCGATCCGCCGCACCGCACCCGAGGTACTGCTCACCGCGAAAACCCAGCGATGGACACCCGAAGAAGTGCTGCGGACCCTGGTCGAAGCCGAGATCGCCGCTCGTGATGCCTCCAACATCCGCAACCGACTCAAAGCTGCCGGGTTCCCGGTCACCAAAACCCTGGAATCGTTCGACGTGGCCGCATCCTCCATCCCGGCCAACACCTTCGAATACCTATCCTCACTGGAATGGGTTCGAGCCCAACACAATCTGGCCTTGATCGGCCCAGCCGGGACTGGCAAGAGTCACACCCTGATCGGGCTGGGGATCGCCGCAGTACACGCCGGACACAAAGTGCGGTACTTCACCGCCGCCGACCTCGTGGAGACCCTGTATCGCGGACTGGCCGACAACACCGTCGGCAAAACCATCGACACCCTGCTACGCCAAGATCTGCTCATCCTCGACGAGATCGGATTCGCACCACTCGACGACACCGGCACCCAACTACTGTTCCGGCTCGTCGCCGGCGCCTACGAACGCCGCTCTCTCGCGATCGCCAGCCACTGGCCCTTCGAACAATGGGGACGATTCCTGCCCGAACACACCACCGCCGCCAGCATCCTCGACCGGCTCCTACACCACGCCACCATCGTCATCACCGACGGCGACTCCTACCGCATGACACACCGAACGGAGGTACCACCCACCTAGAACATCCCGCACAGGGTGGGGACTTTTACCTGGCCACCAGCGGGGACATCAAACTGGCCGTTGACAGCACTCAGACATCCAGCGCTGGCGGTACTCGCCTTGGGACGTTGAGTACACTTCGAGGCCCTCTGGCACTGTGATCTGCAGTAGCCGCGAACCCTCGTAGTGAACTTCTTCGATACTCACTGTCAGGTGGGGTTCGGTGCGGTCATAGATCGCGGATCGCAGTTTGTCGGCGTTGATTGACGTTCCGACGAATGCATCGGCCCCTCCCGGCTTGTCCTTGATCCCGAGTACAACTATTCCGCCGGTCGAGTTCGCGAAGCACACGCATGCTTCCGCAAGATCCACCGCGGTCTCTTTGAACCCACCCTGCTTCTCGGTCTTGAAGTCCAGGGTCGAAGACTCAACCGAGTCAGCAAAGGTACCTGAGCGAACTTTATACAGAGCAGTATCGATACCGGACATGACTTTGATCCTACTTTGGGGCTAGTGACAAAGTGTCATTTGCCCCAAAGTTTCGTCAAAGTAGCGTGCCTGCGTCAGCTAGCCGGCCTCGATCGCTTCCGCCTCACGTCCGTACCGCGTCGCCAGCCATGAGCAGATGATGAGCTGGATCTGATGGAAGATCATCAGCGGTAGGACGATGAGGCCGACGGTCGAGCCGGCGAAGAGGACGGTGGCCATCGGCAGTCCGGTGGCGAGGCTCTTCTTGGTGCCGCAGAACTGGATGGCGATGGTGTCGGCGCGGTCGAAGCCGAGCTTCTTCGGCACCCAGCCGGTGATGACGAGCATGATCAGCACCAGTAGTAGCGAGATCACCGCGACGGCGATCACCTGTGCGGCGTCGACCGACGACCAGATGCCGTTGACGACGCCCTCGCTGAAGGCGACGTAGACCACGAGGACGATGGTGCTGCGGTCGGCGAGTTTGGTGATCTTGGCGTGCCGGGCGAAGAACGGCCCGACCCACGGCCGAGCCAGCTGACCGACCACGAACGGCACCAGGATCTGCGCGACGATCTTCAGGATCGACGTCGCGTCGATGCTCGCGTCGCCGGTGTTGTGCATCAGTGCGACCACCAGCAGCGGGGTGAGGAACACGCCCAGGATGTTCGACGCGGAGGCGCTGACGATCGCGCCGGCGATGTTGCCCTTCGCGATGGAGGTGAACGCGATCGACGACTGCACGGTCGAGGGCACCAGGCACAGGAACAGCAGTCCGGCGTAGAGGTCGGAACCGATCAGCGGCTCGACGACCGGCTTCAGGGCCAGACCGATGATCGGGAACGCCACGAACGTGAACGCGAGGATCGTCACGTGCAGGCGCCAGTGCTTCAGACCCTCGAGGGCCTCTCGGGGGTGCAGCCGCGTGCCGTAGAGGAAGAACAGGGCGCCGATCGCGAAGATCACGACCCAGTCGAGGACTTCTCCGGCGGCCCCGCGGACGGGTAGGAAAGCGGCGACGACCACCGCGGCGACGATCGCGAGGATGAATCCGTCGATCGGCGAGCGGTCGAGAAGATTCTTGAGCGTGCGCATACGTCCGAGCTGCCGGCGGCAGGCCTGGTCAGGCCTGCGCGGTGTCGCTCGAGCAGACGCCGCGCAGCGAGCATGCACCGCAGCTGCTGGTGCCGCAGTCGGCGGCGGGCTCGGAGGTGCCCTGCTCCCCGGCCGGCTCGGCATGGCTGTGGCCGTCGTCGTGTCCCGAGCAGCAGGAGCAACCCGCGTCCTCGGCCGGCACGGTGGCGGCGGCGCGGACCCCGATGGCGCTGACCAAGCCGATGATGACCAGCGCGGCGACCAGGGCGACCACACCGAACAGGATCGACCAGCCGCCGTCGACGGCGAGGGTGGCGACGGCGCCGAGGACGAGGATCACGCCGGCGCCGAGGGTGCCCGGTGCGGCCACGCGATTGGCGACGCGGAAGGCTTCGTCGGAGCGCATGGTCTCGTCGGTACGAACGCCGAAGCGGCGATTGCGCGGGAGTGAGCCGCGGAGCCCGCGGACCCCGACCGTGGCCCAGAGCCCGGCCAACGCGAAGAGCAGCACGGCAACGGCGACGGACAGGGCATTCACGACCCACAGCATACGACCGCGGCCACCGCGCAACCGAATCGAGGATGGTCGGTGAGCTGCACCTCATAGAGGCACGCGCCCGGTCGCGGGTGACGGGCTGACCGGATTTCAGGCTGGTCGGGCCCAGGATTTACCCTGGTCGGGTGACTTCAGTCGACACCACCAGCACCAACGGCTCCGCCGGCGCCACCGCTCATCGCTACACCGCGGAGGTTGCGGGCGAGCTCGAGCAGCGCTGGCAGCAGACCTGGTCCGACGAGCATGCCTACGAGGCACCCAACCCCGTCGGACCGCTGGCCGGTGACCTGAGCGCGTTCGGCGGCGGCGGCGCCGACGCCCCCGACAAGCTGTTCGTCCAGGACATGTTCCCCTACCCCTCGGGCGCGGGTCTGCACGTCGGCCACCCGCTGGGCTTCATCGCCAGCGACGTCTTCGCGCGCTACCAGCGGATGACCGGCAAGAACGTTCTGCACACGATGGGCTTCGACTCCTTCGGTCTGCCCGCCGAGCAGTACGCCGTCCAGACGGGCACACACCCGCGGACCACGACCGAGCAGAACATCGAGCGCTACCTGGGTCAGATCCGACGCCTCGGCCTCGGCCACGACGAGCGTCGTCGTGTCGCGACCACAGACGTCGACTTCTATCGCTGGACACAGTGGATCTTCCTGCAGATCTACAACGCCTGGTTCGACGCCGATCAGGGCAAGGCCCGACGCATCTCCGAGCTGGTCGACGAGTTCGTCGCCGGCACCCGCGAACTCACCGGCGAGCACGCAGGCAAGTCCTGGGCGGACCTCTCCCCGGCCGAGCGCACCGCGGTGATCGACGACCACCGTCTCGTGTACCTGAGTGACTCGCTGGTCAACTGGTGCCCCGGTCTGGGCACCGTGCTGGCCAACGAGGAGGTCACCGCCGACGGCCGCAGCGACCGCGGCAACTTCCCGGTCTTCCGGAAGCATCTGCGGCAGTGGATGATGCGGATCACCGCCTACTCCGACCGTCTCCTCGACGACCTGGACCTGCTGGACTGGCCGGAGAAGGTCAAGACCATGCAGCGCAACTGGATCGGCCGTTCGCGCGGCGCCCAGGTCCGGTTCAGTGCGCCCGGGGTCGGCGACATCGAGGTCTTCACCACCCGCCCCGACACCCTGTTCGGCGCCACCTACATGGTGCTGTCACCCGAGCACCCGCTGGTCGATGCGCTGACCGCCGACGCGTGGCCGGAGGGCACCGACGACCGCTGGACCGGCGGCGCCGGGAGCGGCGCGGATGATCCGGCGTCGGCGATCGCCGCCTACCGTGCGTCGATCGCGGCGAAGTCCGATCTCGAGCGCCAGGAGAACAAGGAGAAGACCGGTGTCTTCACCGGCTCCTTCGCGATCAATCCGGTGAACGGACACCAGGTTCCGGTCTTCATCGCCGACTACGTCCTCATGGGCTACGGCACCGGCGCCATCATGGCGGTCCCGGCGCACGACTCCCGCGACCACGAGTTCGCGACCGTCTTCGGCCTGCCGATCATCGAGGTCATCGGCTCCGACACCGATGTGCAGGCCGAGGCCTACGTCGGCGACGGTCCGCTGGTGAACTCCGACTTCCTGAACGGTCTGAACGTCGAGGACGCCAAGGCCGCCATCGTCGAGCGTCTCGAGGCCGACGGCGTCGGTACCGGCAAGATCCAGTACAAGCTGCGGGACTGGCTGTTCGCCCGTCAGCGGTACTGGGGCGAGCCGTTCCCCATCGTCTACGACGCCGACGGTCAGCCGCACGCCCTGCCGGAATCGATGCTGCCGGTGGAACTCCCGGAGGTCGAGGACTACGCGCCGGTCTCCTTCGACCCCGACGACGCCGACAGCGAGCCGTCGCCGCCGCTGGCCAAAGCCGCCGACTGGATGACCGTCGAACTCGATCTCGGTGACGGTCCGAAGACGTACACCCGCGACGCCAACGTCATGCCGCAGTGGGCGGGCAGCTCGTGGTACCAGCTGCGCTACATCGACCCCACCAATCAGGACACCCTGTGCGACAAGGACAACGAGGCCTACTGGATGGGGCCGCGTCCGGAGCTGCACGGTCCGAACGACCCGGGTGGCCTCGATCTCTACATCGGTGGTGTCGAGCACGCGGTGCTCCACCTGTTGTACTCGCGGTTCTGGCACAAGGTCCTGTTCGACCTCGGTTACGTCACCAGCCGCGAGCCGTACCGAAAGTTGTTCAACCAGGGCATGATCCAGGCGTACGCCTACACCGACTCGCGCGGCATCTACGTGCCGGCCGAGGAGGTCACCGAGGAGAACGGCACGTTCTTCTACAACGGTGAAGAGGTCAACCAGGAGTACGGCAAGATGGGCAAGTCACTGAAGAACTCGGTGACCCCCGACGACATCTGCCGCGACTACGGTGCCGACACCCTGCGCGTCTACGAGATGTTCATGGGCCCGCTCGACCAGTCCCGCCCCTGGGCGACCAAGGACGTCGTCGGCTCGCAGCGCTTCCTGCAGCGCATCTGGCGTCTCGTCGTCGACGAGGAGTCCGGCGCGTCGCGGGTCGCCGACGCCGAGTCCGACGACGACACCAAGCGGTTGCTGCACAAGACGATCGCCGGTGTCCGCGAGGACTACGACGCGCTGCGCAACAACACCGCCGTCGCCAAGCTGACCGTGCTGACCAACCACCTCACCAAGAACTTCGAGAAGACCGGTGCCCCACGGGATGCCGTCGAAGCTCTGGTGATCATGCTCGCGCCGCTGGCACCGCACATCGCCGAGGAACTGTGGCACCGCCTGGGCCACGACACCCTCGTCGTCCGTGCGCCGTTCCCGGTGGCCGACGAGGCCTGGCTGGTCGAGGACACCATCGAGATCCCGGTTCAGGTCAAGGGCAAGGTTCGCAGTCGCATCACGGTCGCCGCCGACGCCGGTGAGGAAACCCTGCGTACCACCGCCCTCGCCGACGAGAAGATCGCCGCTCTCCTCGACGGTGCCGAGCCGCGCAAGGTGATCGTGGTCCCGGGCCGCATGGTCAACATCGTCCCCTGACGCCTCTCGATCCAACGGTTACGCTCACGGCGTCACGATCGCGAACCCTGGGTCGGGGTTGTCGATCAGTCCGATGATGGTCCCGATCACCGACGTGTCGCCCTCGAGACCGACACCGTCGGCCGACGCGCCGGTGAGAAGTCCGAGCAGATCGCGTTTGGTGAGTGTCACGACGAGGTCGGCGGGATCCTGCCGCCGCGTCGGATGGTGGATCAGGACTCCGTTCGACAGTTCCATCCGGTAGGTCTCGTCGAGATCGGTGAAATGCCAACGGATCGAGGACGACAGGTCCCAGGCCCGTGGACCGTCGAGGCGGATGGCGAGACTGTCGAAGAGTTGTGTGACGGTGAGCGCTGAGGAAACCCCGGATGCGTTGATCGGGGCGGCATGGACCTGCCCACCGAGTTCGTCGGCTCCGACGAGGAAGTTGTTGCGCCAGGTGGCGCACTCGGCGCCGTAACCCAACGTCGTGAAGACCTGCGCGAGCAACTCTTTCGCGCCGGCATGGTCCGGCTCGGCGAAGACCGCATGACCGGCGAGTTCTGCGGCGAATCGCAGATCCCCGTCGTCGGCGAACTGTTTCGCCTTGGCGACCGTCGCCTCGACGCCGCCGAGCGCTTGCACGTAACGTGCGGCGGCGGCTTCCGGTGGATGCTGCCACAGGTGCGCCGGATTGCCGTCGTACCAGCCGAGGTAGCGCTGATAGATGGCCTTGACGTTGTGGCTGACCGAGCCGTAGTACCCACGGGCGTGCCAGGCGGCATCGAGAGCCGGCGGCATCGGGAAGTCTTCGGAGATCTCGCTGCCGAGGTGGCCCTGATTGAGTCGCCGTAGCGTCTGATCGTGAAGGTATGCATACAGATCGCGCTGCTGGGTCAGATAGACGAGCAGCTCGTCGGTCCCCCAGGTCGGCCAATGGTGCGAAGCGAACGCGACATCGGAGTCGTAGGCGAACATCTCGATCGCCTCGCTGAGATACCGGGACCAGACACGGGCGTCGCGGACCTGTGCCCCACGGAGTGTCAGGAGGTTGTGGAGATTGTGAGTTGCGTTCTCTGCCAGACACAGTGCTCGGTGATCGGGGAACCAGAAGTTCATCTCCGACGGGGCTTCCGTTCCCGGCGTGACCTGGAAGACCATCCGGACATTGTCGAAGGTCTCCTCTTGTCCGGTGTGAGTGATGTCGAGCGTCGGCGCGATCAAACCCACTGTGCCGGTGGATGTACTGGGCCCGAGGCCAGCACCGAGGGTTCCGGTTGCACCGACGGGCAGGACGATCCCCGTGTGGTACATGCTGCGCCGTAGCATCGCGGTGCCGGCGTAGACGTTCTCGGAGACGGCATGCTGGAGAAAGTGTTCGGGCGCGACGATCGGCACCGTCGTGTCGGCGTCGACGACACCGAGAACGCCGCCGAAGTGATCGACGTGAGAGTGGGTGTAGATGACCGCGCTCACCGGACGGTCACCACGATGCTCGCGGTAGAGGGCGAGGCCGGCCGCTGCACATTCCGACGAGACCAGGGGGTCGATCACCACCACACCGGTGTCCCCTTCGACCATCGTCATGTTCGACAGGTCGTACCCACGGATCTGATAGATACCGGCGGTCACCTCGAACAACCCGTGCACTGACGTCAGCTGGGCCTGCCGCCACAGACTGGGGTTGACGGTGTCGGGGCAGTCGCCGACGGTCGCCTCCGCGAAACCCGCGGCGTCGTAGACCACTCGGCCGTCGCCGCCGTGAACGACGGCCGGGTCGAGTACCCCGATCAGACCGCGGGTGGCATTGTCGAAGTCGGTCTGGTCGGAGAAATCGGCAGACATCGGGACTCCTCCACCGGCAGGCCCGCGGGCTGCGCGGCTCAGATCGATGTTCGGTTCCCGACGCCATCACGTTCGAATCGCAATCACGAGTATCTCGCACCGGGTGCCCGGAACGTGGGGGTTCGTCAATGCCCGGCTGACGCCCGTCGCCGCCGAGCTCCCGTCTCACTTCGGCGGGAGCCTCCTGGCGTAGTCGGCACCGATGGTCACCCAGCGCGTCAGCTGCCGATCGGACGCGATCCCATCCTCGAAGACGCGCAGCCAGCCGAGTGTCTCGCGCGCCGACATGTGCATCGGCGCGGTGTGCGGGTATTCGAGCAGGGTGCTGGTCTCCTCGGGCGGCACGCGGACCATGATCCCGCCCTTGCCGCTCACGGTGACGGCCATGTTGCCGTTGATCAGGAAGGCCAGGCCGCCGAACATCGGGACCTCGTCCACGCCGACCTCCGCCGCGAGCAGCGCGCGGATGCGGAAGGCGAGTTCCTCGTCGTAAGCCACGTCTCCAGGCTATTCGGCGGGTGTGACGGGGAAAGACTTGGCAACCAACTTACCGAGCAGTAAGGTCATGCCATGGCGATCAACCTGGAGCTCCCGAAGAAGTTCGATTCGACGGTCGAGCGCACCCATCTGGCTGCCGAGCACATCTTCCGGCCGATCTCACGCAAGTACGACAAGGCCGAGCACGAATACCCCACGGAACTCGACGACCTGGCGAAGCTCGCCAAGCAGGGACGCGGGTCGGAGAAGGCGGCCGACTCGTCGAGCAGCGACGACGGACCGTCGGTCAACGGCGCCAACATGCGCGGCCTGATCTCCGCACTCGAGATGAGCTGGGGCGACGTGGGCCTGCTGCTCTCGATCCCGGGCCAGGGACTCGGCAACGCCGCCATCGCGGCCGTCGCCAACCCCGAACAGCTCGAGAAGTTCTCCGACGTCTGGGCGGCGATGGCCATCACCGAGCCCAGTTTCGGGTCGGACTCCGCGGCGGTGTCGACGACGGCAACCCGCGACGGCGACGACTACCTCATCAACGGCGAGAAGATCTTCGTGACCGCCGGTTCGCGTGCTGATCACGTCGTCGTGTGGGCGACCATCGACAAGAGTGTGGGCCGCGCGGCCATCAAGAGTTTCGTCGTCCCGATGACCACCGAGGGCGTGACGGTCGCCCGCCTCGAGCACAAGCTCGGCATCAAGGCCTCCGACACGGCCGTGATCCGTTTCGAGAACGCCCGCGTCCCCGCCGAGAATCTGCTCGGTTCGCCGGAGATCGACACCAAGAAGGCCTTCGGCGGGGTCATGCAGACCTTCGACAACACCCGTCCCGTCGTCGCGGCCATGGCGATCGGCCTGGGCCGCGCCGCCCTCGAGGAGCTCCGCCGGATGCTCGACGAGGCCGGCCACGAGATCGACTACGACCGGCCGGCAGCCGCCCAGCATGCGACCGTCGCCGAATTCATCCGCCTCGAATCGGAGTGGGAGGCCTCGTGGCTGCACACGCTGCGGGCCGCCTGGATGGCCGACAACGCCCAGCCGAACTCCACCGAGGCCTCGATGTCGAAGGCCAAGGCGGGGCGCACGGTCACCGAGATCACCAACAAGGCCGTGGAAATCGGTGCGACAGCAGGCTTCTCGGAGACCTCCCTCCTCGAGAAGTGGGCACGTGACTCGAAGATCCTCGACATCTTCGAGGGCACTCAGCAGATCCAGCAGCTGATCATCGCCCGCCGCGTTCTGGGAAAGTCCAGCACCGACCTGAAGTGAGGTCTTGGGCAGTCCTACGACGCTCGGGTTCCCAAAGCGGCACGGACGAGAACAACTGCGTGTGACGATGGAGGCTGGGCCGGCATTCGGTCCGGACGACTCCCGTCGGAAGGTCCTGACATGACCGCACCTGCAGGCATTCGCATCGATCCCTCGTTGGAGGACCTCTACAAAGACCTTCACCGACACCCGGAGCTCGGCTTTCAGGAGCACCGCACCGCCGGTCTGGTGGGCGATCGGCTCCGAGCGTCGGGGTTCGACGTGACCACCGGTGTCGGCAGGACCGGTGTGGTCGGTGTCCTGCGTAATGGTGACGGTCCGACGATCGCGATGCGCGCGGACATGGATGCCCTACCCGTCCGCGAGGACACCGGGCTCGACTACGCCAGCACCGTCACGGCCACCGACGACACGGGTAAGACGGTTCCGGTCGCACACGCCTGCGGCCACGATCTGCACACGACATGCCTGCTGGGCGCGGCGGACATCCTCGCCTCCGCTACGTCGGAATGGTCGGGCACGGTTGTCCTGGTGTTCCAGCCCGCCGAGGAGCTGGGTGCCGGCGCGCAGGCGATGGTCGACGACGGCTTGTGGGACCGTTTTCCCAAGCCCGACGTCGTGCTCGGTCAGCATGTCTCACCGCTGCCGGCCGGCAAGATCGCCGGACACCCGGGAGCTTCGTACGCCGGGTCGGATTCACTGCGGGTGAAGCTGGTGGGCCGGGGTGCACACGGCTCGATGCCCGAGGCCTCGGTGGATCCCATCGTGCTGGCCGCGGCCACGGTGCTGAGGCTGCAGACCATCATCTCGCGGGAGATCCCGAGTACCGCAACCGCGGTGCTCACCGTCGGATCGATCCACGCGGGTGACGCCGCGAATGTGATTCCGGGTGAGGCCGAGATCCAGCTGAACATCCGCAGCTACAACGAGACCGTTCGCGGCAAGATTCTCGACAGCGTCGAGCGCATCGTGCGTGGCGAGGCGGCGGCGTCGGGCGCGCCGGACGAGCCGACGATCACCGAGATCGAACGCTTTCCCGTGGTCACCAACGACCCGGACGCGCTGCGCACGACCCTGGATGCCTTCACGGACTGGTTGGGTGCGTCCAACATCCTCGACCCGGGGGCAGGTGCGGGAAGTGAGGACGTAGGCATCCTGGCCACGAGTTGTGGTGCACCTCTTTCGTACTGGCTGCTGGGCGGAGCCGATCCTTCTCTGTTCACCACCGGCGACCTGACGGACCCGGCGCTGCTGAAAGTGCCGTCGAACCACTCTCCGCATTACGCTCCGGTGATCGATCCGACGCTGGGTACTGGAGTACGGGCGCTGGTCGTCGCGGCTCGTACCTGGTTGGGCCGCTAGCCGTCTCGGTGACGAGAGGCTGAGGCAACCGGCCCGCTCGGCTCAGCGCAACAACCGTTCCCGTAGCCGTGCCTCGCGTTCCAGGCGTTCGGTATCCCGACGTCGACGTTCGGCCATGATCGCGCACAGCACGTCTTCGAACGGTGCATCCCGCGGCGGAGCAGGTGCCACGAACGGAGCGACGGCGAAGACCAGTCGGCGCGCGGCGACCGCGCGGGGCTCGGGTTTCATGCCATGTCGACCGTTGAGGAACTGGCGGATGACGACGGCGAGCTCGTCGGGAATGGCCGCGATATCCGCAGACACCGCCCACGTGGCGAGTCCGGCGGGCATCTCGATGGGATGCTGCTCCTCGATGCGGTGGCGGTCGCGGATCACATAGGTCCCGGCGAGGAGATCACCGAGACGCTTGTTCTTTCGAGAGATGGCCGCGCTGATGACCGCGGGTAGACCCAGGCAGGCGTACATCTCGACGAACCC
Organism: Gordonia sp. Swx-4; assembly: GCF_030316175.1. Taxonomy (NCBI): domain Bacteria; kingdom Bacillati; phylum Actinomycetota; class Actinomycetes; order Mycobacteriales; family Gordoniaceae; genus Gordonia; species Gordonia sp. Swx-4. The sequence goes on along the minus strand of NZ_CP128197.1, from coordinate 5,151,621 downwards.
GACGAGCGCTCGGGTCAGCGACTGCCGAAAACCGGTGGGCCCGGCGTCGTCTCGCACGGTGCGTAGCCCGACCACCAGATGGCCGACGGTCTTGCCGCGGGTGAGTGTCTCGGTGACGGTCGGTAGGGCGATCACGCTGACGATGGGCAGCAACGTGCTGACGGTGCCCCGCCACGCGTCGTTCAGGTCACCGGTCACCGTGTAGGACAGCCACCAGAGGAACAGCCACAGAGCGATCCCCAGCGCGACGTCGAGCATCCCCGAGAGAATCCGGTAGCCGAGACCGCCCGGCGGTAGTGCGAGCGCGACCGCCTCACCGGAGACGAGGTCGTTGCGGCCGACGCCGACGGTGGCCGACACACCGCCACCCCAGACGGTCGGCGGCGGCCCGACCGGGACCGGCGCACCCGCCATCACCGGAGGTCGTGGTGGCAACGATCCGGGCGGCACCGCCTCACCATACGACGCCTACTGCGGTCCGCGCGGTGTGAGCACACGCCACGACGCCCGTCGAATGACACGCTCTGCACCGGGTCGGATGCCGGTTACGCTGGCGGAGTGGATCTCGACGCCTATGTGTCCGCGCATCGCGCGACGTGGGAACGACTCGACACGCTGTCGCGCCGACGTCGGCTGACCGGAGCCGAGGCCGACGAGATCATCGACACCTATCAGCGCGTGGCCACCCACCTTTCGGTGATCCGCTCCTCGGCCCCCGACGCCTCGCTCGTCGCGTATCTGTCGGCGTTGTTGGCGCGGGCCCGCGGTCGGGCGTCGGGCACTCGGGTGAGTACCTGGTCGACGTTCATCGACTTCTTCGCCATCTCCTTCCCCGCCGCGCTGTACCGGATGCGGTGGTGGTGGCTGACCGTGATGGGTGTCTGCCTGCTCGCCGCCGCCGTCATGACCTGGTGGGTTCTGGAGCACCCGCGCATCGAGAGTTCCTTCGCCTCTCCGCAGGAGATCGAGCGTCTCGTCACCAACGACTTCGAGAGCTACTACAGCGAATACGAGGCGACCTCGTTCGCGGCGCGTGTGTGGACCAACAACTTCTGGCTCGCCGCGATGTGCATCGTCGTCGGCATCTTCGGCCTGCCGGTGATCTGGATGCTCTACACCAACATCCTGAACCTGGTGGTGATCGCGTCGATCATGATCCGGCACGGCCGCGGCGACCTGTTCTTCGGGCTACTCCTCCCACACGGCATGCTCGAGCTCACCTGCCTGTTCGTCGCCGCGGGGGTCGGCCTGCGGATCTTCTGGTCGTGGGTGTCACCCGGGAACCGAACGCGCGCAGCCGCTCTCGGTGAGGAGGGGCGCGCCGCGATCGGCGTGGCCCTGGGACTCGTCGTCGTGTTGCTGATCTGCGGCGTCATCGAGGCCTTCGTGACCCCCTCTCCCCTTCCGACCTGGGCGCGTGTCGGGATCGGTGTGACCGCCTGGCTGCTGTTCATGGCCTATGTCTTCGTCGCGGGACGTCGTGCGCACGAGTCCGGTGAAACCGGCGACCTCGCCGAGCTGGATCGAGGCCTCACCGCGCCCACCGTGTAGGAATGGACGGAGTGCATCCACCCGAGAGGAACACCCGAATGGCCAAGAACGACAAGTCCCTGGACGCGGTTTCGCTGATCGGCGGAGGTCTCGCCGCGGTCGGTCTGACGCACTTCGTCAAGCCGGAGCTGTTCGCCCCGATCACCGCGCCGGTGTTCCCCGAGGACACCACCACCTGGACCTATCGGAACGGGGCGTGCGAGACCGCGATCGGCGTCGCGCTGGTGTCTCCCCGTACCCGCCGGCTCGGCCTGGCCGGACTCGCCGGCTACCTGGGCTTCCTCGGCTACCGCGCGGTGCAGGCCAAGAGCTGACCGGCTAGAGCAACCCGCGCGACTTGAGCAGCAGATAGTGATCGGCGAGCCGCGCGGGGAGCTTGTCCGGCGGTGCGTCCACCACGTCGACGCCGAGTCGGCCGACGGCGGTGGCCGTCCGATTCCGCAGGGTGACGGTCCGGGCCGCGGCCGCCGCGTCGTAGACGGTCGCCGGATCCTCCCGGGCCGAGATCATCTCTTCCAGTGCGGGATCCGCAACGGATCCGATGACCACCTTGTAGTGCTGCGCGAGAACCGACAGCGGCGGCAGCAGTGACTCCTCGACGGCGGCCGGCTCCAGCGGGGTCAGCAACACCAGCAGGGCGCGCTGACGGCCGATCTTCGCGACCTCCGCCCCGAGCATCGGCCAATCGGCCTCCAGCAGAGCCGGTTCGAGGTTCGCCATCGCAGAGACCAGGCTGTTGAGCAGCGTCGTCCGGCCCACCCCGACCACTCGTCGGTGAACGCGTCGGTCACCTGCGATGAGGTCGACGCGGTCGCCCGCATGCGACGCCAGCGCGGCGAGCAGTAGAGCAGCGTCCATCGCCGCGTCGAGGCGTGGGACGTCGCCGACGCGACCGGCCGAGGTGCGCGACGTGTCGAGCACGATGACGATGTGACGATCCTTCTCCGGCTGCCAGGTACGCACGACGGTCGAACGGCGTCGTGCTGTCGCCCGCCAGTCGATGCTGCGGACGTCGTCTCCTTCGACGTAGTCCCTCAGCGAGTCGAATTCGGTTCCCTGTCCGCGTATCCGGACCGCGGACCGGCCGTCGAGCTGACGCAGGTGGGCGAGCCGGGAGGGCAGCAGTCGCCGTGAACCGAACGGCGGGAGCGCCCGGACCCGACCGGGTAGCGGCACACCGCGTTGCCGTCCGGCGAGTCCGAGGGGGCCGAGCCGACGAACCGTCATCCGCACCGCGAGCCGGTCGCCACGGCGCGTCGGGGTGAGAGTGGTGGTCACAGTGCGTGCTTCGCCGGGGGGCACGGTGAGCCGATGCTCGTCGTCGGTGGCACCGGCCGACGGCTGCCAGCAGTCGCGCAGGACGCCGCGGAACGTGCTGCTTCCGTTGTTGGTGACCGCGACCGAACACGAGGTGGTCTCGCCGAGCCGGACCGGACCGGGCGCCGACCGTGCCAGGGTCACGGTCTTCGTCGACCCGGCGAGCGCGAGGTCGAGGCACATCAGGAGCACGCAGAACAGGACCCACAGCACCGGGACGGCATAGTTCGGCCATACCAGGATCGGCACTGCGCCGAGCAGCACCAGGATCAGGAACCGGCCGGTGAGGAACATCAGCGCGGGACGGGAACCGAGTTGACGGCGGCGTCGAGGACCGAGCTCACGGACACGCCTTCGAGTTCGGCCTCCGGACGCAGCGACAACCGGTGCGCCAGCGTCGACTGTGCCAGCGCCTGCACGTCATCCGGGGTCACGAAGTCACGTCCGTTGAGCCATGCCCAGGCCCGGCTGGTCCCGAGCAATGCCGTCGCGCCGCGCGGGCTGACGCCGAGGGCCAGGGACGGTGAGAACCGTGTCGCGCGGGCGATGTCGACGATGTAGGCGGCCACCTGCGGGGCGACGCCGACGCGACGGACCTGCTCGATGCCGGCCTCGACGTCGGCGGCTGAGGCGACCGGTCGGAGCCCCGCCGCGGCGAGATTGCGCGGATCGAACCCGGCGGCATGCCGGGTGAGAACGGTGATCTCGTCCTCGCGGGGCGGCAGCGGCAGCGTCACCTTGAGCAGGAAGCGATCGAGCTGGGCCTCCGGCAGCGGGTAGGTCCCCTCGTACTCGACGGGGTTCTGCGTCGCCGCCACCAGGAAGGGGCTGGGCAGCGGACGGCCGACGCCGTCGACGGTCACCTGCCGTTCTTCCATCGCCTCGAGCAACGACGCCTGCGTCTTCGGCGGGGTGCGGTTGATCTCGTCGGCCAGCAGGAGATTGGTGAAGACCGGGCCTTCGCGGAAGGTGAATTGGGAACTGGCGGCGTCGAACACGAGTGAACCGGTCACGTCGCCGGGCATCAGGTCGGGGGTGAACTGGACGCGTTTGGTCTCGACGTCGAGCGCGGCCGCGACCGATCTGACGAGGAGTGTCTTCGCGACACCGGGTACGCCTTCGAGCAGGACGTGCCCGCGGCACAGCAGTGCGATGAGGATGCCTGCGACCGCCTGATCCTGTCCGACAACCGCTTTGGCGACCTCGGCACGTACCGCACCGAGTGCGTCGCGCGCAGTGTTCGACGACGGGGCGGGGCCGCCGTGCGGATTCTGCGGCGGTGCTGCGATCTCGAACGGACCGGGGCCGAAGGTGCGGGATGGATCGACGGTCATGGCGTTTGTCGGACTTCCTTGTCGAGGGCGGTCAGTTCGCTGGTGAAGAGGACGAGGCCGGTGTCGGTGGTGGGGAGCGGTCCGGCGAGCAGGGCCCGCACCCGGGCTAGGTCCTGGCCGGTGACGGACACGACTGTGGTGATGATGGCGTGCACCGCGGGGTCGGCGGTTTCCTCATGCGCCACCATCGATTCCCATCCGGGTATGGCCAGTTCGTCGGTGGCCTTCCCGGCGTCGTACGGCAGGCCGAGATACGACGCGAGTGAGGCCAGCGTGTGGATGCGCAGAGCGGCGGCGGACCGGGCATCCGCGCGGGCCTTGTGGTACATCCGACCCCGTGCCTGGGTGGTCTCGATCGCCTTGACGACCGCCGGCAGCGGCTCGGTGACCAGCGCGCCGAACCGGCGACCCCGCCACAGCATGAGGGCCAGAACCGCGAACGCGGCCAGCACGATCAGCGGCCCGATCGCCGCCGGGACGTCGGATTCCTCGTTCTCGGACGGCACCTCGTCGGTGACGAACGGTACGTACCAGAGGATGTCGTCGGCATTGGCGAAGAGCCGGGTCGTCACGCCGGCGTTGTCGCGGAGCGCGAGGTTCTCGTTGAGCAGCATGTCGCCGCTCACGACCACGATCTCCGGACGGCCGGCGGCGGCCGGAAGGTACAGCACATTCGACGCGGCGCCGGTGGTGAAGCACGACGTCGTACCCGGTGCGGAGGTGCTGTAACCGAGCGTGCCGCCCGTGATGGTGTCGTCGGGGGCGATCTCGCCGGTCGTGCAGCGGGCGGGCACCCCGGTCGGGGCGCCGCCGAACTCGAGCCGAACGGGCAGTCCGAGAAGCGACAGCGCGTAGTCCTGCGGCGCGATCAGGATCACCCGGTGCGCCTCGGAGACCCGGTCGAGGAACTGTTGCGCCGTACCCGGGTTGAACGCACCCACCGACGACACGACGACCGTCGTGTTGCTGCCGGGGCGCGGTGCGTCGGTGAACTCGTCCAGGCCGCGAGCCTGTCGGAGGTCGCCGCTATGCTCGTCGACGATCTGAGCCAAGGCGCGGGCGCCCTGGGGTCGGGGGTTGTCGGGGTCGTAACTCACACCCGGCCCGGGCTCCGCCCCGAACACGTTCAGCGCGGATACCCCGAGCAGGCCGATCGCGCCGACCACGACGACGACCAGAACCACCACGAGCACCCAGATCCACCGCGGTGTGCCGCGCTTCGGCGGGGACAGCGCGATCGACGGGGCACGGGTAGTCGTGGTCATCGGGGCACCGCCATTCGACGCGGACCTGAGGTGTCCGCCGCGGCCGGTTGGGCGGACGACACCGCACGCTCCAGATCGAGCACCGCACGCGCCGACCCGGCGGCCGCATGTCGGTCGCCATAGGCGATCGCGTCGAACAGATCAGCGGCGCGGCGCAGTTCGACGCCGTGGTCGGCGAACCGGAATGCCAGTTCGGCGGCCACCTCGTGCGCGGTGAGAGACGGCTCGTCGGCGAGCAGACCCCGTTCGATGGCGCGGCGGGCGAGGGCACGGACGGCGTGGACCACGCTGCCGTCGTAGTCGCCTGCGGTGTATCGGTCCTCGGCCACGGCCCGGAGTTCCTTCGCTGAGCGCGTACCGGGCAGCACCACTTTGGCCGCGGTGGTGTCGGCCGTTGTCGGGGCCCGCGGGATGCGTCGAACCCGGCGGGTCACGAGCACGGCGAGGCCCACGACCAGAAGGATCGCGAGCACGATGACGATCGCCCGGATCGTGTCCGAACCACCGAACAGGTCGAGGACGTTGTCGGCGATCCATTCCCACACGCCGTCGCTGAACTCGTCCCACCACGACGGTTCCGGCGGCTGGTAGGCGTCCTTCGACAGCTCGTCCTCGGCCCAGCGTCGGGCCTGCTCGTTGCCGGGGTCCAGAGGAGCAGCCAGGATCGGGGTCACGGATACCGGCCTTTCCGTGCTGCTGGGACTCGTCGTTTCACGGACTAGACGCCCGAGGAGACTCTTGCGGCGAACGTATCAAAGAACCCTGTGCAGGCACCGGAAACATCCACCGGTCGACGGACGCGCGTGCTACGGTGCAGAACTAGAACACGTTCTAATTTCTGGAGGATTCATGACCGTGGAGCAAGCCGACCTCGCCGACAAGATCGACGCGGCGGTCGACGCCTACGTCGAGCTGCTGAACACCGGGACCGCCGAACAGATCGCCGACCTCTACGCGCCCGACGCGACGGTCGAGGACCCGATCGGCGCCGACATCCGCAACACCCGCGAACAGCTCGTCGAGTTCTACTCGGTGATCACCGGCATGGACGAGCGCACCGCCACCCTCAAGTGGAAGAAAGTCGCCGGCGACACCGCGGTCTTCGAGTTCACCCTCGTCACCAAGACCGCGGGTCTCGCCTTCGAGATCACCCCGGTCGACATCATGGTCTTCAACGCCGACGGCAAGGTGTCGTCGATGCGCGCGGTCTGGCGGCCGGAGGATCTGACGCAGCTCTGACTCCGCTCTGAGCTGCTACCCACGCCCCGTCGGCCGCAGCACGATGTCCTGTGGATGGGCGTCGGCCGGGGTCTCGACGGCGTGCACGACGGCGGCCGCGACCGATTCCGGGCGCAGGAACTGCGAGGCGTCGTAGTCGCGACCCTCGATGGCGACCAGCTCGCGCTGCATGTCGGTGTCGATGCGACCGGGGTAGACGGATGTGACCCGGAGCGTCGGCTCTTCGGCGCGTAGGGAGTCGGCGAGTGCGCGCAGGCCGAACTTGCTTGCCGCATAGGGCGCCCAGCGCGGCTTGGCCGACCGGCCGGCTCCGGAGTTCACGAAGACGACGTGCCCTTCTGCCTGCCGCAGCGCCGGCAGGAGGAGCCGCGTCAGTTCGGCGACCGCCACGAGGTTCACCTCGAGTACGTGATGCCATTCCTCGACGGGGGTGTCCGAGACGTGTTCGAGACTGCTGCCGACGCCGGCATTGTGGACCAGCACGTCGAGTTCGCTGATGGTCTCCACCGCGGCGGCGACCTCGTCGTAGTCGGTCAGTTCGACGGCGAAGGTGCTCGCGCCGTCGAGCTCCGTGGCGAGGTGGTCGAGTTCGGGTGAGGGACGGCCGCCCAGCAACAGGTCATGCGTGGGGGCCAGCTGTCGGGCGATCTGTGCGCCGAGGCCGCGACTGGCCCCGGTGATCAATGCGGTGGGCACTCTGCCAACCCTACTGCGGCGACCCGGATGCCGAAATCGTCATGCCCACCCTCCGTCGGCCCGGTGACGACGACCGAGGCGAGTGAGGACGCCGCGTATCGAGGCCGCCTCGATGAGCAGACGTGCGCGCCGGGGGGCACAATCGTCGGCGTGGCCAGGTACGGATTCACCCCAACGCAGCTGTCGGCACGTGCCGCTTATCTGCTGCGCGGCAACGACCTGGGCACCATGACCAGTGCGGCGCCCAAGCTGTACCCGCACATGTGGAGCTGGGACGCCGCGTTCGTCACCGTCGGTCTCGCGCCGCTGTCCGTCGAGCGTGCGGTGATCGAGATGGACACCCTGCTGTCGGCCCAGTGGCGCAACGGCATGATCCCGCACATCGTGTTCGCCAACGGCCGTGACGGATACTTTCCCGGCCCGTCCCGCTGGGAGTGCGCACGACTGGCCGAGTGCGCCCCCGACTTCCCGGACACCTCGGGCATCACTCAGCCGCCGGTCCACGCGATCGCGGTGCAGCGCATTCTCGACCACTCCCGACGTCACGGTCGTACGACGCGGGCGGTGGCCAATGAGTTCATCGACCGCCGCTGGAGTTCGCTGGTGCGGTGGCATCGCTGGCTGGCCCACGCCCGGGATCCGATGGGACGCGGCCGGATCACCATCTTCCACGGCTGGGAATCCGGCATGGACAACTCGCCGCGCTGGGACTCCGCGTATGCGAATGTCGTTCCCGGACTAGACCTTCCGCCGTACCAGCGTGCCGATCTCGATCACGTCACCGACCTGTCGATGCGGCCCACCGACCTCGAGTACGACCGGTACATCTGGCTCGTCGAGCAGATGAAGCGTGCGCACTACGACGACGAGTTGTTGCCGAAGGTCATGAGTTTCGCCGTCGAGGACGTCTTCGTCAGCGCGATCTTCGCCGTCGCCTGCGACGTGCTCGCGACGATCGGCGAGGACTATTCCAAGCCGCTGGCCGACGTTCGCGACCTGCGCGCCTGGGCCGACCGGTTCCGTTCCGGCGTGGTGGCCGCGGCCAACGACCGTAACGGTGCCGCAAGGGATTTCGATCTGCGGGCGAACTCCTGGATCACCACCGAGACCATCGCCGCGTTCGCTCCGCTCATCTGCGGCGGGCTCCCCCGTGAGCGGGAACGCGCGCTGCTCCGGCTGTTCGAGGGCCCGCGCTTCTGCGGACATCCCGACCTTCGGTACGCCGTCCCACCGTCGACGTCGCCGATCTCGGCTGACTTCCGACCCCGCGAGTACTGGCGTGGTCCGGTGTGGCCGGTCATGACCTGGCTGTTCAGTTGGGCGTTCGCGCGTCGGGGCTGGACCGAGCGTTCGGCGCGGCTCCGCGAGGAGGGTCTGCGTCAGGCCACCGACGGCTCGTTCGCGGAGTACTACGAGCCCTTCACCGGCGAGCCTCTCGGCAGCATGCAGCAGAGCTGGACCGCGGCGTCGGTGCTGGACTGGCTCGACTGAGAGTGTCGTTCCGACTACCTGGGAGGTAGTGGCTTCCGCGCGTTCGGGGGCGGAGTCTGGAGTCACCGCAATCCGTCTCAGGAGGTGTCCGATGACCACGGAGAAGACCACTCACCGGAACCGGCGACCCCCACTGGGTGCGATGCCTACGGCCTCGACGCCGCGGTGGCTGGTGGCCGTGGCGCGATGCGACCGTGCGCTTTCGTCGTGGTTCATCGGGGCGGGCTTCTTCTTCGCGCCGATCCTGCTGATCCTCGACCCCTGGCCGATCGCGGTCGCCGTCGCCTGGACCGTGATCTCGCTGGCGGGACTGTGGCTCGGACTGCTCGGTGCGTTCATGGCCGCCGGACTCGCGCGCGTGTTGCGCGCCGGCGACGTGATCCCCGACGAGTTCTGGGTCGGGCTGCTCGACTATCGCCGTCAGTAGGCGCTGCGACTCTCGCTCACCCCCTTCGTTCTCGCTCACCCGATAAGTGTGAGCGGGAACGGATTACGTGAGCCGATCTCACGCCGAACCTCCGACGAGGCTCCGCACCGCATGACGTACGCCGCGTAGCACACCATTACAGAGCCGTCACACTCCGGAAACACACCACTTGTTTCATAACAGGGGACGGCGTCCACTACGAAGAGTCATCACGAACCCCCGGGTGGCACGAGGACGCCGACCACGTACCCGACGAGCGCATTCGCGCCCGAGTGAGACATGGAGGAGCATCGTGACGATCGAGAGTGCCAAGGCGTTGGAGTTCCGCGTGACCAGCGATGGTTTCAAGAATCTTCCGAAGATGCCGGAGGCGGAGTACCCGGGCACCGAGGGATTCATCGGTGACGTCTACGAGAACCCGGACGGCAGCCCGATGTGCAGCGGGTACTTCGAACTCCACCACACCGACGAGCCGCTCTACTACGAATACGAGTACGACGAGATGAAGGTCGTTCTCGAGGGCGAGTTCCTCTTGGAGAACAAGGAAACCGGGCAGAAGACGGTCGCCAAGGCCAAGGACGCGATCTTCTTCCCGAAGGGATCGAAGATCTACTTCAGCACACCGGACTATGCGCTCGCCTTCTACACCGGTCTGCGCGACGCCACTCTCCTCTGATCGCTGACGATGTCGCAGATCACGTACTCCAGCGTGCCGGCGTGGGCACGACCTGGTGACCTGGTCGAGACGACGACCCCCACGCCGACCGGTAGTTCCTACCTGCTGGTCGGTGTCGGGGACGTCGCCGACGCACTGGGCCGCTGGGAAGCCGACCTCCCTCCGCTGGTCACCACTCGAATCCACGGCGACGCCGACACCGCCGCCGACCTGCTCGCCGGAGCGCTCGCCGAGGCCACCGTCGGGGTCCGGGTCTGGATCGTCGCCGACGCCGGTGCGGCACTGCGGTTGCGCGCCGTCGCCGTGAACGCCGGACTCGAGGACGACGAGATCGAAGTCATGACAACCGATTCCGACGGCCAGGCCGAGGCCGACGTGTTCTGTTCGCACTGCCGGTCGGTCACCCGCGTCCGAGCGGTGATCGATGACGTCATCCCGTGCGCCGGATGTCGTCGCGACCTGCTGGTGTACCACCACGTGTCCCGTCGAACGGGGCAGTACCTGGGCTTCATGGTCGACGCCGAGACCGCCCAACCCCTGTCCACCGGTGAGGAGGTCCAACTGTGAGCATCACCGTCGCAGCAGAACCCGATTCGGCCGGCGCCGCCGCCGAGTCGACGAGCCGCGTCGACCGGATGCCCACGATGCAGCTCGTCGTGACCGCGATCGACTCCACCGTCACCGGCATCCGCAGCATCACGCTCGCCGACCCCGACGGTCGGGCCCTCCCCGGCTTCGTCCCCGGCAGTCACCTGGTGGTCCACGCCGGCTCGAACACCAACGCCTACAGCTTGACCGGCGACGGCACCCATCCCACGAACTACTCGATCTCGGTCCTCGAGGTCGACGACGGCAACGGCGGGTCCCGCTGGCTGCACAACGAACTCGCTGTCGGCGACACGCTGACCGTCGGACTCCCCCGAAGCGCCTTCGCGCCGATCGCCCGCGCCCGCAAACACCTGCTGGTCGCCGGCGGGATCGGGATCACTCCCATGGTGTCCCACCTGCGCGCAGCCGTGCGCTGGGGCCGGGACGTGCAGTTGCTCTATGTCTTCCGTGAGGAAGCCGCGGCCCACCTGGCCGACGTCACGGCGCTCGCCCGGGCTCGCGCCGAACTGTTCACCGACCGTGTCTCGTTCACCGGGCGCCTCGACGAAGCGCTTCGTACCCAGCCGGTCGGCACCCACCTGTACGTCTGCGGACCGTCGTCCATGATCGATTCCGTCGTGGCGTCCGCCGCAGCAGCCGGATGGCCCGACTCCCGAATCCACTTCGAACGCTTCGGCATCGATGCACTCGATGCCGGTGACCCGTTCCGCGTCGAGCTCACCGAATCCGGCCGGAGCATCGATGTCCCGTCGGGGACGAGCATGCTCGCGGCCCTGGAAGAGGCGGGCGTCGAGGTCCCGAATCTGTGCCGTCAGGGCGTGTGCGGCGAATGTCGCATCCCCCTGTCCGGCGGATCACCCATCCACCGCGATCTCTACCTCAGCGCCGAGGAGAAGTCCGCCGGTGACGCCATCATGCCGTGCGTCTCGCGCGCCGCCGGCGGCTGCACCCTGGAGGTTCCCCTGTGACAAGCACACTCGACAACACAACCGCCGAGACCGCGGCCGACCTGGTCGCCGGCTTCCCGTTCCCGTTCCTCGAGGACCGGTACCGCTACAGCACCAACGTCGAACCGGCCGAGCAACCCGTCACGACGCCCGCGGGTCAGTGGGGCACCGCGGTCGTCGACATCGACTCCGAGTACCGCGCCGAACTCGACCAGCGTGCGGTGACCCTCGCCGCCGATCCGACCCGCCACGCCGTACTCCCCCACATGGTGCCCGCCGCGTGGGATGCGATGTTCACCCTCATGCGCGAACTCGACGCCGCGTACCCGGAGCAGATGCAGCTCCGCTCGACCGGACCTGACGAATGGTTGTGGCGCAACGACATCCTCGGCATCGAACAGCACTTCCGCTACGGCGACGCCACCACCCTGCCCGACGAACCACTGCGCTACATCACCTCTCAGGTCCAGGAGGACATCGCGCTCCTCGACCAGCGCAACGACCAGCTCTTCGTCGACGCCGGGGTGGTCACCTTCGCCGCCGACTGGAGCTTCGGCTTCGACGTCGGGATGAGCTTCCTCGAGATCCACGGGCCCGTCCCGCGGGTGCGCAAGGAAGGCGTCATCACCCGGGCGCACGAGTTCCTCAAGCGTCTTCAGCCGCACCAGCCCTACCGGCGGACCAACTGGACACTCACCATCGACCGCCGCCTCGATGTCTCGACCGAGATCTACCCCGAGTGGGGCCCCGACCGCGAGAGTATCCAGCTCGTCGACGACGCCGAGTTCGGACGCCGCGTCCACCTACGCGTGGAGGTGCAACATCTCATCCGGCTCCCGGATTCGGGAGCGGTCATGTTCCTGATCCGCACCTACATGCTGCCTCTGGAGCAGCTGGCCACCGTCGATCCGTGGCGGCGTCGTGCCGCCGAGGTCCTGGCCGAATTGCCCGAGGACATGGCCGATTACAAGGGCATCATCAAGTACCGGGACCGCGCCGCCCAGTGGTTGCGCGACGCCGCGCCCACTCCGCCGGCGCCGACCGGCCCGGGCCTGCCGGTCTGGCCGGCCACTCCCCCGGCGGTCGACACCACCGGGGCGGCCTTCCTCGTGGTCGCCGTCGGCGATGACGCCGAGACCGCACACGTGTCACGCAACTGGGTCGCGGCGGCCGAGGCCGTCGGAGCCACCCGGCTGCTCGTGCTCGACACGCTCACCGACGAGCAGGATCGTGCGTCCCTGCACGACGCCCTCGACGAAGCGCTCACCGGCACGCGCATTCTCGTCACCGGCGGCCAGTACGACGTGTTGACCGCGCTGGCCATCGCGCGCGAGGCCGGGGCCGTACCCGCCGAACTGTCCTCCCATGTCGTCCACCTCCGCGACCTGCCGCTCTACTGTGCGCACTGCCGCAACACCTTCCGCGTCGAGGGTCGTGCCGGCGGGACAGCCACCTGTCCCGGTTGCTCCCGCGATCTGGAGATCCACGAACACCATTCACCGACGATGGGCAGCTTCCTGGCATCGGCTGCGGGAGGTGATGCATGACGGCGGCAGCCATCCCCGCACACCTGCACCCGGGCTATGCGACGTCGACACGGCCCATGCGCGTCGTCGCCGTCCGGCAGCTGACCGCGGACATCACGCACTTCCGGTTCGCGCCGCTCGCCGACACCCCGCAGGTCCTGACGCCCTACCAACCGGGCAGCCATCTCATCATCACCGCCGGTGAGCACCGCAACGCCTACTCGCTCGTCGACGACGGCATGTACCCCAACACCTACGGCATCTCGGTTCTACGACGCGGTGCCGGCGGGGGGTCGGACTGGTTGCACGACAACCTCTCCGAGGACGCCGTCGTCGAGGTGGAGGGGCCCCGGTCGATGTTCGCACCCGTCCTCGACCAGCGGGGAGCACTGCTGGTGGCCGGCGGTATCGGCGTCACACCGGTCCTGTCGCACGCACGGGCACTGGCACGCGAGGGGCTTCGCGCAGACATCGTCTACTCCTTCCGACCCGGCAGCGGAGCGCACCTCGACGATCTCCGTGCGCTCGCCGAGCAGCCGAACATCACCCTGCACGAGGTGTCCGGAGTCGAGGCCACGGCGGAACTGATCGCCGACAGGTTCCGGTCGCAGCCGCTGGGGACCCACGCCTACGCGTGCGGACCGGCAGCCCTGCTCGACTCCTATCAAGAACTCGCTGCTCAGACCGGATGGCCCACGGCGCGAGTCCATCTCGAGAGATTCGCCGCGCCGGAGCAGGAGCCCGGCGACCCGTTCACCGTGACGCTGTCCTCGACCGGGGACCGGATCGACGTCCCGGCCGGGGTGTCCCTACTCCAACGACTACTCGACAGTGGTGTCGAGGTGCCCAACCTGTGCCGCCAGGGCGTGTGCGGCGAATGCCGAATCCCTGTGCGCGGAGGCATCATCGAGCATCGCGACCTCGTCCTGTCCGACGAGGAGAAGGCTCTCGGTGATGCGATGCTGTGCTGTGTATCCCGGGGGCAGAACATCGAGGTGGACCTGTGACCACAGAAGCGATCCCGACCGAATCCGCAGAACTGTTCCTCAACCAGCCGGTGGATCATCTCGGTAATCTGCCGTGGCCGTTCCCGGACGACCTCGAGGAGTTCTCCTACAGCGTCAACGTCGAACCCGCCCGCATCCCCCGACGCACCCGTGGTGGTGAATGGGGTAGGCATCTGGTCGATCTCGGTGGCGCGGAGTACCCGGAGATGATGGCCGAACGCCGTCGGATTCTCGACAACGACCCCTCACGGGTGCGGGTCCGTGCCGGCATGGAGATCGCGTGCTGGGATCTGCTGCTCTACTACCTGCGCGATCTCAGCATCTCCTACCCCGGCCTCATGCACCTCGACGAACACGGCGACGGTCGGTTTCACTGGCGCAACGAGATCCTCGGCACCGACCAGGGATTCGTGCTCGGCGACCCCGAGTCCCTGCCCTACGGGCCGATGGAGTTCCTGGCGCGGGAGGTACCCGACGACCTCCTTCTCGTCACCGAACGCGACGGGCACCTGTACTTCGACGCCGGTGTGGTGACCTTTGCGGCGGCGTGGTCGGTGTCCTTCGATGTGGGCATGGACATGTACGAGATCCATGCCCCGGTCCCGCGCATGCTCCGCGAGGGCATCGTCGCCCGCGCCGAGCAGTTCCTGCGCAGGCTACCGGCAGATCAGGTGTACCGCAGGGTGAACTGGACTCTGTCGGCGTCGGATTCGCACAAGCTCGACGTCAGTCTCGAGGAGCTGCCGGCCTGGGCAGGTGACGTCCCGGGCATGGTCGCCGACGGCGATTTCGCCAGGGCGCGCCTGCGCATCGAGCTGGAACACTTCGTCCGGTTGCCGATGTCGGGTGCGGTGACGTTCAATATCCGGACATTCATGGCCTCGCTGGAGGACGTGAAGCGAATACCCGAGTGGGCCAGTCAGTTGGCGACCGTCATCGAGACACTCGGTGAGGACATCGCCGCCTACAAGGGATTCCTCGACTATCGCGACAGTGTGGTCGCATATCTACGCGGTCAATGACGCCCGTGAGCTGCTGGTGCAACAACCACCGACTTCTCAAGTCTCCGAACCGAAAGATCGCCCATGGAACCGATTCTCGCGGCTAACGCCGACCTGGCCTGGATGCTGGCAGCCTTCGTCTTCGTCCTGCTCATGTTCCCCGGCCTCGCCTTCTTCTACGGCGGCATGGTCGGCTCGAAGAACGTGCTGAACATCATGTCGATGGTCATCTCGACCCTCGGCATCACCGCCGTGCTCTATGTCGTCATCGGCTACGGACTCGTGTCCGGGCCGTCGGTGGGCGGGTGGGGCCTCATCGGCAACCCGACCGACTTCATCGGCCTGACCAACTGGCTGACCGACGACGCCTCCGGTGCGACCCAGACGCTGTACTTCGCGGCGTGGTTCATCCTGTTCGCGGCCATCACCATCGCCATCGTGGCCAGTGGTGCCGCCGGCCGCATGAAGTTCTCCGCATGGCTCGTCTTCGCACCGATCTGGCTCCTGGTGGTGTACTTCCCCGTGGCCCACTGGGTGTTCTCCGCCGATGTCGACGACAACTACAAGGGCGGCTTCCTGCTCAACAAGGTCGAGATCGTCGACTACGCAGGCGGAACCGCGGTCCACATGAACTCGGGTGTCGCAGCGCTCGCGCTGGCCGTTGTGCTGGGTGCCCGGAAGCGCCGCATGGAGCGTCCGCACAACGTGCCGATGACCATGCTCGGTGGCGGCATCCTGTTCTTCGGCTGGTTCGGCTTCAACGGGAGCTGTGCCCTCGGCGCCAACTTCCTCGCCCAGTCGGTCATCCTGAACACGCTGCTCGCCGGTTCCGCCGGCATGATCGGCTTCGCGATCATCGAGAAGTGGCGTGAAGGTCATGTCACCTCGCTGGGCATCATCACCGGCGTCGTCGCTGGTCTGGTCGGCATCACCCCTGCAGCCAGCAGCATGGCGCCGCTCGGTGCACTGTGCGTCGGCATCTTCGCCGCCGCGGTCGTCGCCTTCCTGCTGAGCTTCAAGTCGAAGCTGAAGGTCGACGAGACGCTCGACGCCTTCGCCGTGCACGGCATCGGCGGCATCGTGGGTACCTTCTGCATCATCCTGTTCGCCACCGATGTCGCTCCGGCCGGTGTCCAGGGTGTCCTCTTCGGCGGCGATCCCGACATCATCTGGCGTGAGCTCGCCGGTATCGCGATCACCTGCACCTACTCGTTCGTGATGACCTGGCTCATCGCGAAGGGTCTCGACAAGGTCATGGGCATCCGCGTCGACGAGGAGACCGAGATGGTCGGTCTCGACACCGTCCTGCACGCCGAGACCGCCTATGAGATCCCCAGTGCGAGCGTCGGCCACCCGGGCGGCGGCCTGGGCGCCCTGTCTCCGGCGGCAGCCGCCGAGTCGGTGGAGAAGTCGATGCCTTCCTCGACTCCACCCGCACAGGTCTGATCGCGCGGAGGAAGTGAACAACGGCCCGGGGCCCACCGTGAGAACGGTGGGTCCCGGGTCTTCTTCGTCCCGTCACACGAGGTGCTGAAACGACACCGTCCGCTCACCGGGCGGAAACAGCGGCGAAACAAAGGGCCGGTCTACTAACGGTAGACACTGGTTCACGCGAGTGGACATTCCGACAGGCAATACCTACAGTCGACCCCGGAGCGCATCATGACCACCACCAACGCAGCCCCTGACACCAGCACCCTCGCCGAGCTGTGTGCGGCGAACGACACCAAGTTCATCCTCGCCATGTTCGTCGACCTCCGCGGCAAGCCGTGCGCCAAGCTGGTGCCGGTCGAGGCGGTCGACGAACTCGCCACGGAGGGAGTGGGTTTCGCCGGTTACGCGGTCGGTGCGATCGGCCAGGAGCCCAAGGATCCCGACCTCATCGCGATCCCCGACGTGAGTTCCTTTCTTCCGATCCCGTTCATCAAGGAAGGCCTCGCCGTCGTCCAGTGCGATCCGCACGTCGAGGGCAAGCCGTGGCCGTTCGCCCCGCGCAACATCCTCAAGACCCTCATCGCGCAGACCGCCGACGCCGGCTTCGAGCCGTGGGTGGGTGCCGAGGTCGAATACTTCCTTCTCAAGCGTGCCGGCGACGGATCGCTCGTCACCGCCGACGACGCGGACGACTCCGACCAGCCCTGCTACGACGTCCGCGGACTCACCCGGATGTACGAGCACCTCACGTCGGTGTCCACTGCCATGAACCAGCTGGGCTGGAGCAACTACGCCAACGACCACGAGGACGGCAACGGACAGTTCGAGCAGAACTTCAAGTACGCCGACGCGCTCACCACCGCCGACCGGGTCGTCACTCTCCGCTACCTCCTCTCGGCGATGGCCGCGGAGAAGGGCATGATCGCCACCTTCATGCCGAAGCCGTTCGCCGACCGCACCGGCTCGGGACTCCACTTCCACCTATCCCTCACCAAGGGCGGTGAGCCGGTGTTCCCGCAGGTCAGCGAAGACGCCCGCGGACTCGGCCTGTCCGACACCGCCTACGGGTTCATCGGCGGCATCCTCGAGCACGCCCCGGCGCTGCAGGCCGTGATCGCACCGACCGTCAACTCCTACAAGCGAACCGGCGCCACCGCCACCCGCTCGGGCGCGTCCTGGGCGCCGCGCAAGGCCACCTACGGCGGCAACGACCGGACCCACTACATCCGCGTCCCCGACGACCAGCGCGTGGAACTCCGCGGCGGCGACGGATCAGCCAACCCGTACCTGGCCGCGGCCGCGCTGCTCGGTGCCGGCCTCGACGGCATCAAGCGCAGCCTCGACCCCGGCGCCGTCGGCGGAGCGCCCAGCCACATCGCCGAACTGCCCCTCACCCTGCTGCACGCGGTCGAGGCCTTCGAGGCCGACGCCGTCGTCGCGGGCGCGCTCGACGCCGCACTCCCCCAGGACTGGCCCGAAGACCAGGGCAAGGTGTCGACCTACTTCTCCAGCCTCAAGCGCGAGGAGTTCTTCAACTGGCATGCCGCGGTCTCCCCGTGGGAAGTGGACCAGTACCTCACCGCCTTCTGACGTGGCCGCACCCGGCCGCGCGAACCGAAGCACATCCCAACTCTCCCTTCGACGTAAAGGATTCGACAATGTGCGGAATCGTCGGATTGCATCTGCGTGATCCCGATCTTCATCCCCGGCTCGGCGCCATGCTCGCCGAGATGCTCGGCGAGATGCAGGATCGCGGCGCGGACTCAGCCGGTATCGCGGTCTACGGCAACCCCGAGTGGGCGCCGCCCGGCCACGGCTGCGTCTCGCTGCTCGAACTCGACGTCCTGCCCGACGAGGTCTCGTCGACCCTCGGCGCGGCGCTCGGTGTGCCCGTCGCCGCGCAGCTCGTCGACGCCACGCTGGTCGCGTCGGCCCCAGTCGGTGCCGAAGAACTTCTCGGCGCGGCCCGTGCCGCCTACCCGGATGCGCTCGTCGCCG
Source organism: Gordonia sp. Swx-4 (assembly GCF_030316175.1). Lineage (NCBI taxonomy): Bacteria > Bacillati > Actinomycetota > Actinomycetes > Mycobacteriales > Gordoniaceae > Gordonia > Gordonia sp. Swx-4. Next base: position 5,133,103 of record NZ_CP128197.1, on the reverse strand, counting down.
GCTTCGGCGCGGATCTCACCGTCCTCAAGGGTGTCGGCGCGCCGCGTGACCTCACCGAATCCTGGGGGCTGGCAAACGCTTCGGGCTGGCAGGGCGTCGGCCACACCCGCATGGCCACGGAGTCGGCCGTGACCCCGTCGGGCGCGCATCCGTACGCCGTCGGCCCGGAGCAGTGTCTCGTGCACAACGGCTCCTTCGCCAACCACGCCACCATCCGGCGCGAATTACGCGCCGAGGGAGTGGAATTCGACAGCGAGAACGACACCGAGGTCGGCGCACGCTTCGTCGCCCACCAGCTCGCCGCCGGCAGGGACGTCGAGACCGCGCTCAAAGAGGTGTGCGCCACCTTCGACGGCTTCTACACCCTGGTGGTCTCCAACCGGGACTCCTTCGCCGTCGTCCGTGATGCCATCGCCTGCAAGCCCGCCGTGATCGCCGAGACCGACGACTGGGTCGCGATCGCCAGCGAGTACCGCGCCCTCGCCAAGCTGCCCGGCGTCGAGAACGCCCGCATCTGGGAGCCCGAGCCGGAGGTGGTCTACGCATGGACGCGGTGACACTCGAACAACCGGGGACCCTCGGACGACCCGAGGCCCCCGGCCACTCCACCTACTCCTCCACCGGCACAGCGAAAGCGGAGACGATGAGCCCCAATCACCACTTCGACCTCGCGAACACCCCACTGCGAGAGATCAACTCGGCCCTTCACGGGGACATCTCCGGGGAGATCGTCATCGACAACCCGGCCGGCGCGCACAGCGTCGCGGCCGGCGTCAACGCCCCGGTCAAGATCACCGTCGACGGACACGTCGGCTACTACGCCGCCGGGATGAACCAGCAGGCCGAGGTCACCATCAACGGCAACGCCGGCACCGGTGTCGCCGAGAACATGATGAGCGGCAGCGTGATCGTCAAGGGCAACGCCTCGCAGTCGGCGGGTGCCACCGCGCACGGCGGGCTCCTCGTCGTCGAGGGCGACGCGGCCGCGCGCTGCGGGATCTCGATGAAGGGCGTCGACATCGTGATCGGCGGCAACGTCGGACACAACAGCGCGTTCATGGCGCAGGCCGGCCGCCTGGTCATTCGCGGCAACGCCGGCGACGGGCTCGGCGACTCCATCTACGAGACCCGCATCTACGTCCGCGGCGAGGTCGCCTCCCTCGGTGCCGACTGCATCGCCAAGCCGATGCGCGAAGAGCACCTCGAGGAACTCGCCGGACTGCTGAAGGCCGCCGGTTACGGCGACGACGACCTGACCGCCTACACCCGCTACGGGTCGGCCCGCGAGCTCTACCACTTCAAGGTGGACAACGCTTCCGCCTACTGAGCCACCCCTCGCTCCCTGAGGTGCGAGGAGCGCTAGCGACGAGCCACGAAGGGCCGCAACTCACGCGCCCCACATCGAAAGAGACATCACCATGACCGAGAACCTCAGCGTCGAGCAGCGCGGACTCCGTGAATCCGCCACCTACGACCGCACCACCATCGCCGCCATCCAGCGGGCCGCCGAGACCGGCATCTACGACATCCGCGGTTGGGGCGCCAAACGCAAGCTCCCCCACTTCGACGACCTGCTCTTCCTCGGTGCCTCGATGTCGCGCTACCCGCTCGAGGGTTACCGCGAACGCTGCGACACCGACGTCGTCCTGGGTGGTCGCAACGCGAAGTACCCGCTGCACCTGTCGACCCCGGTCACGATCGCCGGGATGAGCTTCGGTGCGCTGTCGGCCGGTGCGAAGGAGGCCCTGGGCCGCGGGGCGTCGGAGGTCGGCACGTCGACCACCACCGGCGACGGCGGTATGACCCCCGAGGAACGCGGTCAGTCCAAGCACCTCGTCTACCAGTACCTGCCCTCGCGTTACGGCATGAACCCCGACGACCTGCGCAAGGCCGACGCGATCGAGGTCGTCCTCGGTCAGGGCGCCAAGCCGGGCGGTGGCGGAATGCTCCTGGGACAGAAGATCTCCGAGCGTGTCGCGGGCATGCGCACCCTCCCCCAGGGCATCGACCAGCGCAGCGCCTGCCGGCACCCGGACTGGACCGGTCCCGACGACCTCGCCATCAAGATCAACGAGCTGCGCGAGATCACCGACTGGGAGAAGCCGATCTACGTGAAGGTCGGTGCCAGCCGCACCTACTACGACGTGAAGCTGGCCGTTCATTCCGGCGCGGACGTGGTCGTGGTCGACGGCATGCAGGGCGGTACCGCCGCCACCCAGGAAGTGTTCATCGAGCACGTCGGCATTCCGACGCTGGCCGCCATCCCGCAGGCCGTGCAGGCGCTACAGGAACTCGGAGTTCACCGCCGGGCGGGAGTAGGGGCGGGCCGTGACGCAGTCCAGCTGATCGTCTCGGGCGGCATCCGCAACGGTGCCGATGTCGCCAAGGCCATGGCCCTCGGCGCCGACGCGGTGGCGATCGGGACCGCCGCTCTGATCGCGTTGGGCGACAACGATCCCCGTTACGCCGAGGAGTACGAGGCATTGGGTTCGGCGGCCGGCTACTACGACGACTTCCAGGACGGTCGTGACCCGGCCGGCATCAGCACGCAGGATCCGGAGCTGTCGGCGCGATTCGACCCGGTCCTCGGCGGCAAGCGTCTCGCCAACTTCCTGCGCGTCATGACGATGGAGGCCCAGACCATCGCCCGGGCCTGCGGCAAGGCGCACCTCCAGCATCTCGAGCCCGAGGACCTCGTCGCCATCACGATCGAGGCCGCGGCGATGGCACGGGTCCCGATGGCGGGGACCAACTGGATTCCGGGGAGTGGACTGTGACAGAGCAGAACTCGACGGCGTCGGTCGTCATCGTCGGCGGCGGCCTCGAAGGGGCCGCCACCGCCTGGGCACTCGGACAGCGCGGCATCACCGACGTGGTGGTGTGCGAACGCGACACCGTCGGCGGCGGGATGACCGGCAAGTCGTCGGGCATCGTCCGATGCCACTACGGCGTCAGTTCGCTCGCCGCGATGGCCGCCGTGGGCCTCGAGGTCTTCGAGAAGGCCGAGGAGATCTTCGGCACCGACATCGGTTTCCGACAGACCGGCTATGTCGTCGGCGTCGGCGAGGCGAACGCCGAGAGTCTGCGCAAAAGCCTTGCAGCACAGCGTGAGGTCGGCGTCCAGACCGAGGAGATCGACGTCGCCGAGGTCGCGAAGATGTGGCCGGCAGCCGATCTCGAGCCGTTCGCGGCCTTCGGCTGGGAGGAGCGCGGCGGTTACGGCGACGCCTACCAGACCGCTCAGGCCTTCGCCGCCGCCGCACGGGCCACCGGTATCAAGATCCGGCAGGGCACGACGGTCACCGAGCTGGTCGTGGACGGGGACCGGGTCACCGGCGTCCGCCTGACCGACGGCTCGACGATCTCCGCCGACACCGTCGTCGTGGCGACCGGGGTGTGGTCCAAGCCCTTCCTCGCGCCGCACGGCATCGACGTCCCGATCTCGGTGCATCGCGAGCAGATCGTGATGATCCATCCGGGTGAGGATCTCGGCGAGGTGCCGGTGTTCTCCGACCTCGTCTCCCTGCAGTACGTCCGGCCGGATGTCCGCGGCGAGATCCTCTTCGGCAACAGCGATCTCAAGGAGCTGCAGATCGCCGATCCGGACAATTACAGCAATCGGGTCGACAGCGATTTCGTCGACCTGACCGTCGACAAGGTGGGCACCCGCTTCCCCGGGTTCACCGAACCTGCGATCACCAGCAGCTACGCCGGGTGTTACGACGTGACGCCGGACTGGAACCCGATCATCTCGCGTGGGCCGCTCGACGGCCTGGTGCTCGCCGTCGGTTTCAGCGGTCACGGATTCAAGATCTCGCCGGCGGTGGGGCGGCTCGTCGCCGATCTCGTCGTCGACGGCCGCAGTTCGGATCCCCGGATCCCGGAGTCCGACTTCCGCTTCACCCGGTTCGCCGAAGGCGATCCGCTGACGACGAGGTTCCCCTACGTGGGAGCAGGGGAGATGCGCTGAGCGTTCCCGGGCGGTGTACGCGGGGGGTGAACCGACGAGAGGACGCGCGACATGTGTCAACTGACAGTGGACGACCTCGCTCACTATGCTGGCGAGGTGACCGACGACCCTTTGATCCGCAACCAATCTGGCATCGCACGGGAACGCCCCGTCGACCAGTCGGTCGAGGAACTCGAACTCGAGACCGCGATCGCGCACAACGTGCGCCGGTTGCGTCGTCAACAGGGACTGTCGGTGGGCGACATGGCGACCCGCGTCGGGATCTCCAAGGCGATGCTGTCGAAGATCGAGAACGCGCAGACCTCGTGCAGTCTCAGCACCCTCGCCCGACTGGCCAACGGCTTCGACGTCTCGGTCACGTCGTTGTTCCGCGGCGCGGAGATGGAGCGGTCGGCCGTCTTCGTGAAGGCGGGCGAGGGCAACGAGATCGTCCGTGAGGGCTCCCGGGAGGGACACGAGTACGAGTTGCTCGGGTCGCTGCGCGGGGAACACAAGCGCCTGGAATGTCTCCTCGTGACGCTGACCGAGAAATCGGTGACCCAGCCGCTGTTCCAGCACGCCGGTACCGAATTCCTGTACGTGCTCGAAGGCGTGATGGACTACGCGCACAGCCGCTCGGTGTACCGGATGCACCCCGGCGATGCGCTCCAGCTCGACGGCGAAGGAGCGCACGGGCCGGTCGAACTCGTCGAACTGCCCGTGCGCTTCCTGTCGGTCATCGCGTTCCCCGACTCCGCGGTCTGAGGTTCGTGCCTCAGAACTCCTCGGCGCCGATGAGGGCGGCGTCGGGAGCGACCTCGTGTCTGGTGGTCTTGACCAGCGCCACCGCGCCGAGTGCGACCACGCAGTAGCCGACGGCGAACCACCACGGGGCGACGTCGCCGAACCACTCGGCGAGGTAGGAGACGAGGACCGCGGCGACCGCCGCACCCCCCCAGCGCAGGAAGCTGAAGCCGGCGCTGGACACCGAGCGCGGGGTGTCGTCGCCGCCCGAGGCCATGGCGAGGTCGGTGAACAGGGTATTGAGGATGCCCGACGGCAGACCGGACAGGACGACCGCGAGACCGATGAGCCAGATCTGGTCGGAAAGCGTTCCGACGGCAGCGAGCGCCATGACGATGCCGTAACCGGTGATCGCGACGAGCACACCACCCTTCGCGCCGACGACGCGGGCGAGCGGCGTCGCGATGAACACGCCGGCGATGGCGGTCAGCAGACCCCAGCCGAAGAAGACCAGGCCGGCGTGAATGGGCCGGAGTCCCATGGCGATCGGAGCCCACGCGATGACGGTGAACAGTGCGCCGGTGTAGAAGGCCGAACCGATGCCGGCGATGGTGAGCGTGCGGTTGCGGAGGGCCTTGAGCGGGTCGGTGATGCTCACCCGGGCACGCGTCGACCTCGGGCCGTCGGCGGGCAGCATGATGGCGCACAGCACGGCACCGATGAGCATGAGCAGCGCGGTGCCGCCGAACGGGGCTCGCCAGGTCCATTCGCCGAGCGTCGCACCGAGCAGCGGACCGACGGCGAGGCCGATGCCCAGGGCCGCCTCGTACATCATGATCGCGCCCTGGCGGCTGCCCTTGGCCGAGGAGACGATGAAGGCGAGCGCGGTCGCCAAGAAGAAGGCGTTACCCAGGCCCCAGAGCACGCGGAAGGCGATCAGCTGGTCGATGTTGCTGGCGAACGCCGAGATCCCGGCGGCCACGACGATCATCACGAGGCCGACGGTGAGGGTCCGCTTGGGGCCGAAACGGTATGCGGCCCAACCGGTCAGGAGCATGGCCACACACTGCACACCGACGTACACACCGAACAGCAGGGTGAGCTTGTTCGCGGGAGCGTTGAGCGCCTGGGCGATGCTGTGGAGGATCGGGTCGACGAGACCGATGCCCATGAAGGCGATGGTGGCCGCGAACGCGGTGATCCACACGGCGCGGGGCTGCATGCGGAACATGGCGAGGAGTGAGTTGTTCTCCGCGTCGTCGGGGTGTGCCGGGGCCGACGAGTTTGTCGCGGCCTTGTCTTCGGTGACGGTCATGTGGGTCCTCTGAACGGGGCTGGTCGACGGAGTGGGGAGGTGGATCGGGCGGGAGGTCAGTTCCAGGCCGTGTTGGCATCCACCGCCGCGGAGGTCTGTGCGGGGTGATGGTCGAGTTCGTCGCGGAGCGCTTGTAGGGCCGGGGCGGCCGCGGCGAGTGCTTCAAGATGTTCGGGGCTCAGGTTGGCCAGGGCGTCGGTGAGCGCGACGTCGCGGCCGAGGCGGATCCGGTCGACCAGTTCGCGTCCATGGGCGGTGAGGTCGACGAGCACGGCACGACGATCGGCCGGGTCGGGCCGGCGTTCCACGAGTTCGTGTTTGGTCAGTCCGTCGATCACCGACGTCGCGGTGGGCATCCGGATCGATTCGCGTTCGGCGAGCTCACCCATGCGCATCCACCCGTGATCGGCGAGGACGTTCAGTGCCGAGGTCTGGGCGGCGGTCAGCTGGACCAGCGGCGCTCGGCGTCGAAGAGCCAGGTAGAGCCGCGTGATGGTCGGCCGGAGGGCCGTCGCGAGCTGAGCGGGTTCTGGTGTCGACACGTTTAGAAACCCTAATACTTAGAACTTCGAAGCAAAATCTCGGCAGGTGTGAGATCGACGACACACGGCTCCCCGACCTCACTCAGAATCGCCACTTCCCGACACGGGCGCTAGCGGTGACCAGGGCCTATGCCGGGAAGTGGCGACTCTGCAGGTGTCCTCAGACGCCGATCGGGGTCCCGCCGTCGCGCCAGACCGCGACCACCGCGGGCCGGGGCTGGGAGTTGCCGCCGTCGGGCCAGTGCGACGCCGGGTTGTCGGCCGAGTGGTCGTCGAGCTCACCGGGGTGTTGCACGGCGACGAGGATGCGGTCGCTGTCGATGACCGGCCCGCAGGTCTCGGCGCCGATCGGGACGGTGAGGAACTGTTTGGTCTCGCCACGGCGGTCGCCGTCGAGTGCGACGGCGAACAGTCCGTCGTTGGATCCGAGGGCATTGCCGTCGGTGGAGATCCACAGGTTGCCGTGCGGGTCGAAGGCCAGGTTGTCCGGGCAGGAGATGGGGCTGACCTTCGTCTTGTCGAAACCGCCGTAGTAGGTGTCGGCGGTGGTCGGGTCACCGCAGACCAGCAGCAACTCCCAGGTGAACTCGGTGCCGGCGTGATCGTCGGTGATCTCGAGGACCTGCCCGTTCTTGTTCTCGTTGCGCGGATTGGCCGCGTCGACGGGTGCCTTGCCGTCGGTGCCGCGGTCGCTGTTGTTGGTGAGAGCGCAGTACACCTTGCCGGTCGTGGGGCTCGGCTCGATGTCCTCGGGGCGGTCCATCTTGGTGGCGCCGACGGCGTCGGCCGCCTGGCGCGTGAACACCGCGACCTCTGCCGGCGACATCCCGGGCACATGCGAGCGCGCCGATCCGTCGGCGTTGCTGGTCAGCAGCGGCTTCCACGAGCCCTTTCCGGCGAACCGGCCCGATGCAGGCGGTTCACCGGAGCCGTCGGGGGTGTCCCCGGTGAAGGTCGCCACGTAGAGCGTGCCCTCGTCGAGGATGCGAATGTTGTGTTCGCGTGCGGTCTTCGAGAGTCCGCTCTTGATCTTGCGGGACGACACGAACTTGTAGATGTACTCGAACTTCTCGTCGTCGCCGCTGTAGGCGACGACGGTGCCCCGATCCGGACCGTTCTCCACGACGTGGATATTGGCCGACTCGTGCTTGCACCTCCCCAGCGAACTGTGTTTGACGGGAACGGCTTTCGGGTCGTGCGGATCGACCTCGACGACGTACCCGAATCGGTTGGCCTCGTTGGGTTCGACGGCAAGATCGAAACGCTTGTCGTACCGGCCCCACTGGTGCTCGTCGTCATCGTCGGCGAAGGAGTAGCGGTCGAGGCGTTCGGCCGCCCCGGGGTCGGTGACCTTGCTCGCGTTGGCGAAGTAGTTGTTGAAGTTCTCCTCTCCGGAGAGCATCGTGCCCCACGGCGTGAGACCGCCGGAGCAGTTGGCGAAGGTGCCCAGGATCGTGGTGCCGGCCGGATCCGCTGCGGTCCGGACGAACTCGCTGCCGGCGGCCGGGCCGGTCAGCCGGAACGGGCTCGACGCTGTGAGTCGTCGATTGCGCTCTCCGACCCTCGGTGTCAGTGCTCCGGTGCCCGGCCTTGCGACGACTTCGACGACGGCGATACCGACCGCGGCCATCGCGATCCGCGCCTGCTGCTCGGTCGGTGCGCCCTCCCGGTAACCGGTGAACATGAACGGCTCGGTTGGATACTCGAGGTTGGCGACGAGGTAGAAGTGCCCGGGGACGCCGTCCACGGGGATGAGTCCGGCGAAGTCGTTGTTGAAGCCGAACTGTTTGGCCTGCGCTTCGGGGGACTGGCCGGCGAAGTCGAAGTCCGGGGCGCCGGGCAGAACGGGGTCGCCCCAGCGGATCACGACCTCCTGCCGATAACCGTCGGGGATCACCACCGCGTCCTCGGTGTTCGCTGGGACGGCGGTGAATTTCATACCCGGCAAAGCATCTGTAGCTGCGGTGCCCGTCCGAGGCCCGGACCCGGAACCGCCGTCGCCGCAGGCCGCGAGCACGGATGCCGCACCGAACGCCACCGCTGTACCCGCGGAGGTCTTGAGGACGCTTCGGCGCGAGACCGCGGTACGCACGATGTCGCGGAAGTACGCGTTGTCGCTGGTGTTTCCGGGTTCGGATCGGCAGGCGTCACCGCATTTGTACCGGCAGGTGACGTGGGCACGGGACGACCGGCCGGCATCGCGGCCGTCGGAGGTGAACAGCGGCAACTGGATTCGCACCCGCAGGACGCTAGGAGAGCGAAGCAAACCGCCGGGTGCTCAGATGTGAACGGAAACCCAACGCCCGGTGGCCTTCGGGAGCAATGGATGTCTCGGCCGGCGGAACGGCTCAGAACCGTCCGCCGGTACCGATCCGCCCCGACGATCCGGAGCCGCCGAACGAGCCGGGACTGCGTCCGCCGCTGCTGAATCCGCCGCCGAAGCCCCCGGGATAACCGCCCCGGTATCCGCCTCCGCGGCCGCCGCTGACGGTGCCGCGCAGAAAGCTGTCGACCAGGATGCCGCCGAGAACCGCACCCGCGGTCGATGCTCCGCCCGAGCGCGGCCCCTGCGACTGCTGCCAGCTGACGACGTCGCCCTGGGCGGCCATCAGCGCCTGGTCGGCGAGGGCGCCGGACTGGCGTGCCGTGGAAGTCGCCGCTACCGGGTCTGTTCCGGCGGCGTCCTGAGCGGACCGAAGAAGTCGCTGGGCCTCGGCGAGACGGGTCCGGGCGGTGGACTGGACGGCGCCGCGTCGGGTGCCGATGAAGTCCGCCGCCGCGGTCACCTTCGCGGTCGCCGACTCGAGGGCCGCGGTCAACACCTGAGCGCGACGGGTGCGTTCGGCCGCGGAGTCCCGTGCGGCGTCGAGCGCGTCGTCGAGATCGGCATCCGCGTCGACCAGTGCGGTGAACGTGCCCAGGGGGTCGGCGTCGAAGCCGGTGCGGGCCGAGTCGAGAGCGGTTCGCGCGGCCGCCGCGGCAGTCGCCAGCGCGGATCCGCCGTCGGCGGTCAGCGAGGCGGCTTCGGCGAGCTCGCCCTCCACCTCCTCGATCAGCGCCGGCATCCGGGACTGCGCGGCCGCGATGTTCGCGTCGGCGTGATCGATGGCGTCGAGGAGCACGGTGGCCTGCTCGATGGACCCCTCGGCCGAGCGGATCGCCGCGACCGCGGGACCCTGCTGTCCGACCGGTGCCGCACTCGCCGCGCGACCTTGATCGGCCGTCGCCTCGGCGAAATCGATCTGCTGCCGGGCCAGTTCGACGTTCGACAGGATCGAGGCGAGCGTCTGCTCACCGTGCTTCTCGGTCAGCTCGGTGAGCTGCTGGGACGCCGGGTCGAGACGTGCGCGCAGGCCGATCAGCTGCTGGGTGATCGCGTCGAAGCGGGCGTCGGCGTTGATCAGCAGGTCGCGCATCGCGTCGAAAGCCTCGACCTGGTCGTCGAGCGCGGCGTCGGCCTCGGTGCAGGAGGTGATGATCTCGACGAGCATCCTGCGGCGTTGGTCGTCGGTCTCCGGGATGTTGTCGTCGAGTCGTTGTCGGGTGGTGAAGGACTGCGCGAGATCGCGTTTCGCCCGTTCGAGAGCCTTCGTGAACGGTGCGGTCTCGGCGGAACCGAACTCGCCCACGGCCAGCCGCAGTTCTTCTTCGCTGGTGCGGATGGCGTTGTCGAGATCGGTGAGGACTTCGCGCGACCACGGGTCCAGCACGTCGAGCGGCTGTTCTTCGAGCTGGTCGACGGTCAGTTCCTGTTCGCGGAGCGCTTCGACGCTGCTGTCGATCCGACGCTGCTTGCGGCGCCGCGAATACAGGTACGCACCGCCACCGCCGACCACGACCGCTCCGCCGACGACGCCGGCGGTGATGACCCCGGTGTAGCTGGGGTCGAGGGCATTCGAGAGCCCGTTGATCGCGCCCAGGCCGGCCTGTGCCCAGTTGCCCTCGCGGAGCTGCGGGACGACGTCGTTGGTGGCGACGTCATCGAGGGTGGCCTGATCGAGTCCGCCGATGCTGTCCGGGGCGAACATGCGGTAGGCCCGGTCGTCGGTCGCGACGGCCAGCAGGGCGTCGTGGTCGCCGAGTTCACTGGCGATGGCGGTCTGGTCGGCCCACTGCTCGCTGGTGAGGCCGTCGAAGCTGCGGACGTACACGATCCACATCTGGATGTCGTGCTCGTTGTAGAGATCGTCGACGGCGTTCTCGAGCTCGGTCCGCTGCTCCGGCGTGATCACCCCGGCCGAGTCGACGACGTAGGTGGGCAGGCGGGTGGGCGGTTCGGCGGCGGCCGGGCCCGCTCCGACACCCGCCAGCAGCAGGGTCATGCCGAGCGCAAGACCGACGGCGCCGAGGGCTGCCGAGATGCGACGTGTCACGGCGTGCCCCCACCCACCACGAATCGCAGGTTCCCGATGCATGATCACAAATCTAACCAGCCGCCGCATTCGGGTGAGTGTATGTCCGTCCTTGACCTCGATGGGTACCGGCACGTGCTCAGCGTCGAGCGTCGCGCCACCGGCACAGGGCCTCGACGGCGGTGAGGTCGTAGTCGGGGCCCGTCACGCCGACGGTGAGCAGACTGATGCCCTCGTCGGCCAATGCGTCGGCGCCGCGGAGCATCGTGTCGACGTCGCCGTCGAACTGCACCGCCGACGACCGTTCGATGGTCTCCGGGTCGCGTCCCACCGCAGCGCAGTGCTCGGCGAGCACCTTCGACTTGTGCCGGTACTGCTCGACGTCGTTGAAGCCGTGCCAGGCGTCGGCGTGCTCGGCGATGTAGCGCAGCGTCTTCTTCTCGCCGCTGCCGCCGACGAGGATCGGGATGTCGCGGGTGGGCGCCGGGTTCAGCTTGCCCAGACGCGACTTGATGCGCGGCAGTGCCGCCCCGAAGTCGTCGAGGCGCGAGCCGACGGTGCCGAATTCGTAGCCGTACTCGTCGTAGTCCTTCTGGAACCAGCCGGCGCCGACACCGAGGATGAGGCGTCCGCCGCTGATGTGGTCGACGGTGCGCGCCATGTCGGCCAGCAGCTCCGGATTGCGGTAGGAGTTGCAGGTCACCAGCGCGCCGATCTCCACCCGCGAGGTCTGTTCCGCCCACGCGCCGAGCATCGTCCAGCACTCGAAGTGCTCACCCTCCGGAGCGCCGTAGAGGGGATAGAAGTGATCCCAGTTGAAGGCGACGTCGACGCCCGCATCCTCGGCGCGGCGGACCGCGTCCCGGATCAGGCCGTACTCGGGAGCGTGCTGGGGCTGGATCTGGACACCGATACGAAGAGGGAAGGCCATGGCGACCAGTCTGCCCGCTCACGGCGTCGGCGTCGATGTCTCGGTGGTACCAATGACCCCGTGACACCCAGGCCCGCCGCACCGTCGCTCTCCGAACTCCGACGCCGCACCTCCTCGAAGTGGTCCACCCATCCCGACGATGTGTTGCCGCTGTTCATCGCGGAGATGGACTACCAGCTCGCACCGGTGGTCGCGGAGGCGATGATCGACCGCATCCGGGCATCCGATGTCGGTTATGCCGGCGACTCGGGCGGCGTGGGAACGGCTTTCGCGGGTTTCGCGCAGCGGCGGTGGAACTGGCAGCTGAGCGCCGACGACGTCACGCTGACCACCGATGTGAGTGTGGTGATCGTCGAGTCGTTGCGGTCGGCGATTCGTCCGGGCGACGGCGTCATCCTGATGCCGCCGGTGTATCCGCCGTTCTTCGAGCTCATCCCGGAGGCGGGCGGAACCGTCGTCGAGGTGCCGCTGCTCGACGATCCCGGGTGGCGGATGGATCTCGACGGCATCGACGCGGCGCTCGCGGCGGGTGCGCGGGCAGTTCTGTTGTGCCACCCGCACAATCCGGTGGGCCTGGTCCACGACGCATCCGACCTGGCGCGGCTGGCCGAGCTCGCGGCGTCGTATGGCGCGACGGTCGTCAGCGACGAGATTCACGCGCCACTGGTGCATCCTGGAGTCGGCTTTGTCCCGTTCCTCGCGGTGAGCGACATCGCGCGTGAGGTGGGCCTCGCTGCGCATTCGGCCAGCAAGGCGTTCAACCTCGCGGGGGCGAAGTGCGCGTTGACGGTGGCCACCTCGGACAGAGGCCGGGGGATCGTCGCACGTCAGCCCGACGAGGTGCAGTACCGGACGTCCATCCTCGGCCGTGCCGCGACGGAAGCCGCCTTCGATCGGGGCGACGACTGGCTCGACGCCACCCTGGACGTCATCGGGGAGAGTCTCGACCTGCTGGAACGGCTTCTGGCCGAACATCTGCCGGGCGTCGGTTATCGACGGCCTCGTGCGTCGTACCTGGCCTGGCTCGACTTCCGCGAGGCCGGACTCGGGGACAACCCGGGGCTGCCGATCCTCGAGCACGGCCGGGTCGCGTTGCATTACGGACCCGCTTTCGGCGCGCAGGGCGCGGGCTTCGCACGGCTGAATGTGGCGTGTTCGCCGGAGGTGCTGACCGAGGCGGTCGAACGGATCGCTCGCATCGTCACCGACCCGCCTGTTCCATAGCCCGAACCCGCGTCTGCCGCGGTGTGCTGATCCGGGTTCGACTGCTATGAATCGGGGATGGACAACGACCGGGCAGCCGAGTGGGACGAGCGATATGGCAATGCCGAGCGGCTGTGGACCGCAGACGTCAATCCCGCACTGATCACCGAGGCCGAAGGCCTGACGCCGACCACCGCGCTCGACGTCGGCTCGGGGGAGGGCGCCGACGCCCGCTGGCTGGCGAAACGCGGCTGGCAGGTGACCGCGGTCGACATCTCACAGGTGGCACTGGATCGGGCACGCGACATCAGCGGCGAACTGCCGATCACGTGGACGCGCGCCGACCTGGTCGTCGACCCGGTCCCCGGGGGCGATTTCGGTCTCGTTGTGTTGCACTACTTTCCGATCCCCGTCGAGGAGATCGACGTGGCGCGAAAGCTCGTCGACGCCGTCGGTCCGGGCGGTGCGCTGCTCGTCGTCGCCCATGCGCCGGAGGGCGTGCGAGCGCACGGGTTCGAGCCGGATGACTACGTCCAGCCGGGCGGTTTCGCCAAACTCCTCGGCGACGGTTGGGAGATCGTCACCGACGAGACGCGTGAGCGGGGAAAGGCCGCAGGCCGCGGTCACCACACTCACGACGTGGTGTTCCGGGCGCGGCGAGCCGGCCGGTAACAGCGCGCAGGTCAGTCGAGGGCGGCGCGTACCGCCTTCGCGGCCTGCTGATGCCCCTTGGCGTTCGGATGTAGCCGCAGCGCACCAACGGGATTCGTGTACGGTTCGACCCACCTCGTCGCCTGGGACTTGCACGAGTCGTGACCGACGCTGGGGCCGTACGTATCGACGAACGCGACGTCGGCCACCTGGGCCTGGGTCTTCAGCATGGTGTTCAGCTCGACCTCGAGACGGTCGAGAAAGGCGGTGTCCTCTGCCGAGAACGGGTTTCGTCCGGGGCAGTTGCCCTGTTGCGGGTAGACCGCGGGATAGCCGACGACGAGGATCTGCGCGGATGGGGCTCGGTCTTTGATCCCGGCGATGGCGGTGGCGATGTTGCCGGCCGTCAGTTGGATCTCGGCGGAGTACCGACCGAGGGTGCGGGTCTCGCAGGGCGCGAGTTGTGAGCTGCTGGAAGCAGTCTGCGAGCAGTCGGCGATGCTGCCCGAGTAGACGTTGCCGTCGTTGTATCCGATCTGCATGGTGACGACATCGGTCGTCGAGCTGAGGCCGTCGAACTGTGGGGGTTGGCCGGTGGTTTGGCTCGTCGTGAGGTGTCGGGTCTGGGCGCCACCGCAACTCATGTCCTTGAGTTGGTAGCCCTCCGCCTCGGCGACCAGACGCGGAAAGTTGTTCGTTGACCGTCCACACCCGCTCGGCGATCCCGGAACCGAAGAGGGAATCCCGACACCCGCCGAGAACGACGCGCCGAGCGCCACGTACTCGGTCGGATCGTCGGCGACCGCAACCGCAGTTGCTCCGGCCACCAGTCCGGCGACGGATGCCAGCGCGAGGACGAGTGTGGCAGATCGACGATGTAGACGCATGGGTCGAGAGTGACCGCCTGTGCACAGAAGTGAACTCAGAGTGACTGGTTCGTGAGGGAACCGAGATCTGCTCGATATCAACGAAATTCGGACATTCGTTGTGTATCAGACGTTGACGTGGTCGAGCGCCGCCCCTCCGCCCTCGACGGCGAGATGGGGGTTCGTGACATCGCTTGTTGTCATGAACGAAGTATGCACACTTCATCCATGTCCCGGCAGGGGCTTCGTCAAACCTGCGAGCGCGGAGTACGTCCACGCGTGTCAGCGGCAGACGGCACCCTGCGACGCGGACGTGACCAGCTTCGAGTACTTCGCCAGGACCCCGCGGGTGTACCGCGGCGGCAGGGGAGTGAAGTCCTTGGCGCGGGACTCGAGTTCGGCGTCGTCGACCAGTAGGTCCAGGAGACCGCGTCCGACGTCGAGCCGGATCCGGTCACCGTCGCGGACCAGGGCGATCGGCCCGCCGTCGACTGCCTCGGGCGCGATGTGGCCGACACACAGTCCGGTGGTGCCGCCGGAGAACCGGCCGTCGGTCATCAGCAGCACGTCCTTGCCCAGGCCCGCGCCCTTGATGGCACCGGTGATGGCCAGCATCTCGCGCATGCCCGGCCCGCCCTTGGGGCCCTCGTAGCGGATGACGACGACGTCGCCGGCGGTGATCGTGCCGTCCTCGAGTGCGTCCATTGCCGCCCGCTCCCGGTCGAAAACTCTTGCGGTGCCTTCGAACACGTCGGAGTCGAAGCCGGCTGACTTCACCACGGCACCTTCCGGGGCCAGCGACCCCTTCAGGATGGTGATGCCGCCCGTCGGATGGATGGGCGACTTGGTGGCCCGTAGGACCTGCCCGTCGGGATCCGGCGGCGCGATGTGCGCGAGGTTCTCCGCGACCGTCTTGCCGGTGACCGTCAGGCAGTCGCCGTGCAGCAGACCGGCGTCGAGCAGGGCCTTCATCACCACCGGTACCCCGCCGATGCGGTCCACGTCGGTCATCACGTGCCGTCCGAACGGTTTGACGTCGGCGAGGTGCGGGACGCGCGAGCCGACGCGGATGAAGTCGTCGAGCGACAGTTCGACCTCGGCTTCGTTGGCGATGGCGAGCAGGTGCAGGACCGCATTCGTGGACCCGCCGAACGCCATCACCACGGCGATCGCGTTCTCGAAGGCCTCACGCGTCATGATGTCGCGGGCGGTGATTCCGCGTCGGAGCATCTCGACGACGGCGACGCCGCTCTGCCGCGCGAACTGGTCGCGTCGCTTGTCGGGGGCGGGGGGAGCCGCGCTACCGGGCAGCGACATTCCGAGTGCCTCGGCAGCGCTGGCCATCGTGTTCGCCGTGTACATACCGCCGCAGGCACCCTCGCCGGGGCAGATGGCGCGTTCGATGGTGTCGACGTCCTCGCGGCTCATCAGCCCGCGGGAGCATGCACCCACCGCCTCGAAGGCGTCGATGATGGTGACCTGACGTTCCTTGCCGTCGGACAGCGTGGCGTATCCCGGCAGCGTCGACCCGGCGTAGAGGAACACCGACGCGAGATCGAGCCGGGCGGCGGCCATGAGCATGCCGGGCAGGGACTTGTCGCAGCCGGCGAGCAGGACCGAGCCGTCGAGCCGCTCCGCACTCATCACGGTTTCGACGCTGTCGGCGATCACCTCGCGGGAGACCAGCGAGAAGTGCATGCCCTCGTGGCCCATCGAGATGCCGTCGGACACCGAGATGGTGCCGAACTCGAGCGGGTATCCGCCTCCCTCGTGCACGCCGTCCTTGACGGCCTTGGCCAGACGGTCGAGGGAGAGGTTGCACGGGGTGATCTCGTTCCACGACGACCCGACACCGATCTGGGGCTTCGCCCAGTCGTCGTCGCCCATGCCCACCGCGCGGAGCATGCCGCGCGCGGCGGTCTTCTCGAGACCGTCCGTGACGTCGCGACTGCGAGGTTTGATGTCCACGTCGTTGCCTGTGCTCGTGCGCTCGGTCATGTGGTCCACGGTAGTGGTCGCCGGACGAGATCAGGTTGCGTTTGACCCCGGCGAGAGAGCCGAAACGCAACCTGATCTCGGTGAACAGCGGATGATTCTAGGCGCGCAATTCGCGCTTGAGCAGCTTCCCGCTCTGGTTGCGCGGCAGTTCCTCCACGAACTTCACCAACTTCGGGACCTTGAACGGCGCGAGCCGCTGCTTGACGTGGTCGATCAGCTCGGCGTCGGTGACGACGGCCTCGGCGCGCCGGACGACGACCGCGGTGATCGCCTCGATCCACTTGTCGTCCGGGGTGCCGATGACGGCGACCTCGGCCACCGCGTCGTGGGTGTAGATCGCATCCTCGACCTCACGCGAGGCGACGAGGATGCCGCCGGTGTTGATGACGTCCTTGATGCGGTCGACGACGGTGACGTAACCCTCCTCGTCGCGGGTGACCAGGTCGCCGGAGTGGAACCAACCGTCGCGGAAGGCCTCCTCGGTGGCGGTCGGGTTGTCCCAGTAGCCCTGGCACAGCTGCGGTGAGCGGTACAGGATCTCGCCGGGCTCGCCGACGGGGACGTCGTTGCCGTCGGCGTCGACGACGCGGGTTTCGACGAAGAAGACCGGACGGCCGCACGAGGCGGGGCGGGCGTTGTGCTCCTCGGGGCGGAGAACCGTTGCCAGCGGGCCGATCTCGGACTGACCGAAGCAGTTGTAGAAGCCGAGGTCAGGGTAGCGCTCGCGGAGGCGCTGCAGGACGGTGACCGGCATGATCGACGCGCCGTACTGCGCCTTGCGCAGCGACGACAGGTCGCGGGTCGCGAGGTCGGGGTGCGCGGCCAGCGGCACCCACACCGTCGGTGCCAGGAACAGCGAGCCGATCCGGTGTTCCTCGACGAGCCGCAGGATCTCGGGGATGTCGGGTGCCGGCATCAGCCGGATCGTGGCGCCGACCGCGAGGTACGGAAGCATGAACACATGCATGCCCGCCGAGTGGTAGAGCGGCATGCAGATGAGCGGGTTGTCGTCGGCGTCGAGGTCGAGCGCGATGATCGACGAGGTGTACTCGTGGATCAGCGCGCGGTGGGTCATCATGGCGCCCTTGGGCTTCGACGTCGTGCCCGACGTGTAGAGGAACTGCACCAGGTCGGTGTCCTCCACCGAGACGTCGAGTGGGGGAACCCCTCCCGCGGTCGCGATGGTGAACAGCGAGTCGTCGGCGTCGCGCAGGGGGAGCACGAACTCGGCCGGCACGACGTCGATGACGGCGTCGAGATTGTCGGTCAGAGCGGGGTCGACGAGCACGGCCCGGGCGCCGGACTGCTCGAGCAGGTAGCTCAGTTCGCCGGCGCGCAAGGCGTAGTTGATCGGCACGTGGACGAGCCCGGCACGCGCTGCGGCGAGGTAGCCGATCACGTAGGCGTGCGAGTTGGTGCCGTAACCGGCCACGCGATCGCCCTTGGCCAGACCGAGGGAGAGAAGGTGCGCGGCGGCGCGGGTCACGGCGTCGTCGAGCTCGCGGTAGGTGAGGGAGTCGTCGCCGAAATGCAGGGCGGCGCGGTCGGGGAATCTCGCGGCAGTGCGGCGCAGCACTCCGTCGACGGTGTTCGAAGTGGGGGTCATCACCACATCAGGATGACGGTCGAGGGGGGTTGTGATGCAAGCACCCCTGCCGCGTCCGGCACCTGCCCAGGGCGTCTGTCAGAGTCGAAGGACAGCACGAATCGGAGATCGACGCGATGGAGATGTGGCCATGGGAAAAGACCGAGATCGGGATCCCGGCGGTCGCGCCCGACAGGCTCGGCCGCGTGACGAACTGGGTCGCCCGCTGCCGTACGGTGCGGCGGGCGTCGAGCCGGTGCCCGAGGAGCCGTTGCCACCGCACGAGACGATCGCATTCGCGCGGCGGCTGCTCGAGGACGGCCGGCCGTTCTCCGCGCACGAGGTGTTCGAGACGCGATGGAAGTCCTGTCCGGTCGAGGAACGTCCCCTGTGGCAGGGGCTTGCCCAGCTCTGCGTGGCGCTGACGCATCATCGACGCGGAAATGCTGTCGGTGCCCGCCGCCTCCACGATCGGGCCGCCACGCGACTCGTCGAGTACGAGAACGCCGGCGGAGTGAGGTACGAGATGGATCTGAAGGCGATCCGCGACTGCGTGCTCGACGAGATCGACGAGTCCGAACCGACCTGAGGTGGCCCGGCCGAGTGTCATCGCCGCAGGGCCGAGTTGTCGGACCCGTATGCGAACATATGTTCTATGTGGATCGAGCGCCGGGAGCGCCAGGAGGCGACGATCCTGCATGCCGATCTCGACTCCTTCTACGCATCGGTCGAACAGCGCGACGATCCGTCCTTGCGCGGACGTCCGGTGCTGGTCGGCGGGGGAGTCGTGCTGGCCGCGAGCTACGAGGCCAAGGCCAAGGGGGTGCGGTCGCCGATGCCCGGGCACGAGGCGCGCGCCCTCTGTCCGGACGCCGTGGTGGTGCGTCCCCGGTTCGATGCCTACATGGAGGCCAGCCGCGAGGTCTTCGACATCTTCCACGACACCACTCCGGTCGTCGAGGGAATCTCGGTCGACGAGGCGTTCCTCGACGTCGGCGGTTTGGGCCGGATCAGCGGCACCCCGCACGACATCGCCACGACGATCCGCGAACGCGTACGGGACGAGGTCGGGTTGCCGATCACCGTGGGCGGCGCGCGCAGCAAGTTCCTGGCCAAGGTGGCCAGCGCCGTCGGCAAGCCCGACGGTCTGCTGATCGTCGCGCCCGGCACCGAACTCGCCTTCCTTCATCCTCTTCCGGTGCGTCGGTTGTGGGGCGTCGGGCCGGTGACCGAGGCCAAGCTGCACGACGCCGGGGTCGAGACGGTGGGTCAACTCGCCGAGATGGGTGAGCGGTCACTGAGTGCGATCGTCGGATCAGGAGCGGGTCGCCACCTCTTCGCGCTCTCGTTGGCGCAGGACCCGCGTCGCGTAGAAACCGGAAAGCGCCGTTCGTCGATCGGTTCACAGCGTGCGCTGGGTCGCCGCCCGAAGTCCGAAGCCGACCTCGAGGCGACCATCACCGCGATCGTCGAACGTCTCGGCAGGCGACTCAGGTCCGCCGAAAGGGTCTGTCGCACAGTCATTCTCCGGCTCCGCTTCGACGACTTCACCCGCGCGACCAGGTCGCGCACCCTGGTCGAGGCCACGGACCGCACCGACCTCATCATGGCGTCGGCGCGCGGCCTCCTCGCCGACGCGATGCCGATCATCCATGAGCGCGGCTGCACCCTCGTCGGGTTGTCGCTGACCAATCTCGACGACCACGACAACATCCAGCTGACGCTGCCCTTCGACACTGATCATGCCGAACAGCTCGACGCCACGATGGACTTGTTGCGGGATCGCTTCGGCCGGGACTCCGTCACCCGGGCCGTACTCATCGGCCGTCATCACGGCGACGACGCACCGATGCTCCCCGATTAGGAATCTCGTAGAGAACATGCGCGCCATGTCCCCACGCTTTCTACCGATCGCGGAGGTGAGCAAAACGCGCGAAACGATACTTATGCGCTCAAGCGTGACTGTGTCGACGTCTGCCCCAACACTTCTGATGTGGCCACCGAAATGTGGTCGTCCTCACATCCACATCAGAATCGAGCTAGACAATGTTGGTAGCACTCGGCCTCGGAATGGTGGCCACCTTCATGGTCCTGATCATCACCAAACGGGCCACGCCCGTGGTGGCGCTGATCCTCGTCCCGGTTGCGTTCGGCCTGTTCGCGGGAGCCGGCCTCGACATCAGCGACATGATCACCGACGGCATCAAGGACCTCGCACCCACCGCGGCGATGCTGTTCTTCGCGATCATCTTCTTCGGGATCATGATCGATGTCGGGCTCTTCGACCCGGTGGTCCGCCTCGTCATCCGCGCGGTGCACGACGACCCGGCCCGGCTCGTCGTCGGCACCGCGGTTCTGGCGATGGTCGTCTCGCTCGACGGTGACGGGTCGACGACCTTCATCATCACCACCGCAGCGCTGCTGCCGCTGTACGTGAAACTCGGTGTCAGCCCGGTGGTCCTGACCGTCGTCGCCGGTCTCGCCAACGGCACCATGAACATCCTCCCGTGGGGTGGTCCCACCGCCCGCGCCGCGAGTGCGCTCAACATCGACACCAACGACGTCTTCGTCCCGATGATCCCTGCGCTCGGCGCCGCGCTGGTCGTCGTACTCCTCTTCGCCTACCACCTGGGAGTCCTCGAACGTCGCCGCATCGGCACCCTCGAGATGAAGGAGTCGCTGCTGGCTCCGCGTGAAGAGGTCCTGGTCGCCGCCGGCACCGGCACGACCCTTCCGCCGACCCCGCCCCGACGCAGCACCGGCGGATCGTCGGAAATCGATTCGACGGCAACGGGTTCCGAAGCCGACGAGACCCCGGGTCGTGACCAGTCGTTCTCCGGCGTCCTCGACCCGAACCGGGAAACGCTCCGGCCCAAGCTCTTGTGGCTCAACGCCGGCCTCACCGTCGCCCTGCTGGCGATCCTCGGCGCCGACATCCTCGCCATCCCCGTGCTGTTCATGGTCTTCGCCGGCATCGCCCTCGCCGTCAACTTCCCGCACGTCAAACAGCAGCAGGCGGCCATCACCCGGCACAGCTCGAGCATCGTGTCGGTGGTCGCCATGGTCCTCGCCGCCGCGGTGCTGACCGGAGTGTTCAACGGCACCGGCATGGTCGACGCCATCGCACACTGGCTCGCCGACGGCATCCCCGACTGGATGGGTCCGCACATGGCCGTCGTCATCGGCGTCCTGTCGATCCCGTTCACCTTCCTGATGAGCAACGACGCCTTCTACTACGGTGTGCTGCCCGTCCTGTCCGAGACCGCGACGCGCTATGGCATCGACCCAACCGAGATGGCTCGCGCGTCCATCACCGGTCAGACGGTCCACATGCAAAGTCCGCTGGTCCCGGCGATCCTGCTGCTCGTCGCGCTGGCCGGCGTCACCCTCGCCGACCATCACAAGAAGGTCCTGTGGCGGGCGACGGTGGTCTCCCTGGTCATGCTCGGTGCGGGTGTGCTCGTCGGAGCCATCCCGTTCTGAGCGAATCGATGTCGGTGGCGGCGCTGCATTCAGCGCCGCCACTAGGCTGACGTCATGCGTTTACGGACGCAGGTGCTGCTGCTGCAGCTCGCTGTCCTCGCGGTCAGCCTCGCGGTCGGGTTCGGTCTCGTCATCGCCGGGGCCGACGATCGTGTCCGCGACGAGTACGCCCAGCGAGCCCTGGCGATAGCTCGTTCGGTGGCCGCCGACACCGGGGTCCGCGTGGCGGTGGCGGCTCAACAGGGTCGAGCCGTGGAAGCGGACGAGCTCGTCGACGGCCCGCTGCAACGCCAGGCGGCCGCGGTTCGGGAACGGACCGGCGCATTGTTCGTCGTCATCGGCAACGACCAGGGCATCCGACTCGCCCACCCTGAGGTCGCGGAACTGGCGAAACCGGTGTCGACCGACCCGTCGAAGGCGCTGGCCGGCTCCGACGACGTCGCGACCGACCGGGGCACCCTCGGCGAGTCCGTCCGGGCGAAGGTCCCGATCTTCGACCCCGGCGGTCGCATCGTCGGCTTCGTCAGCGTCGGCGTCTCGACGGAACGGATCGCGAAGGAAACGCGCAGCGACATCATCGCCACGACGCTCCTCGCGCTGACCGCACTGGGCATCGGCGCACTCGGATCGGTCATGCTGGCCCGGCGCTGGCGCAAGCTCACCCTCGGCCTCGAGTCCGACGAACTCGCCGAACTCGTTCGTGAACAGGGCGCGGTACTGCACGCGATGGCCGACGGAGTGCTGGCCGTCGACGCCGACGGCATCGTCCGGGTCGTCAACGACAAGGCCCGCGCGCTTCTCGACATCGACGCTCCGGTGGGGACGAAGGCCGCCGACCTCGGACTCACCCCCCGCATCGCGGCCGTTCTGGCCACGCCCACCGACGAGCCGCTCGCCGCCACCGTCGGCGACCGCGTCGTCCTGGTCAGCTCCCATCGGGTGCACGCCGACGGTCGCGACCTCGGCATGGTCCTCTCGGTCATCGACCGCACCGACGTCGAAGCGCTCAGTCGCGAGGTCGACTCCATCCGGTCGATGGGCGCCGCCCTCCGCGCTCAGCGTCACGAGACCGCCAACCGAATGCATGTCCTTGCCGGCCTCCTACGCCACGGCCATGCCGACGAAGCGCTCGACTACCTCGAAGAGCTGTTCGGGAGCGGCCCCGGCGGCGCGCTGCTCGCCGGACTGGGCAACGTCCGCGAACCCCACCTCCACGCCTTCCTCGACGCGAAAGCCGCCCACGCGCGGGAGCGTCGCGTCACGCTCCGCCTCGGCGACCAGACCTGGCTGCAGGGCACACTCACCGAACCCGTCGTCGCCACCACCGTCGTCGGCAACCTCATCGACAATGCACTTGAGGCAGCAAGCGGGCAGGCCGACGGGATCGTCGAGGTCGAGCTGATCGCCGACGGCGACACCCTGTTCGTATCGGTCGGCGATTCCGGTCCGGGAATCTCCTTCGACGATCCCGACGAGGTCTTCGCCGAGGGAGCGACCACCAAACCCGGCGACCACGTGCCCGGTGGTCGGGGGATGGGCCTGTCCCTCGCGCGGCAGGTCGCACGCCGGATCGGGGGAGACCTGTGGGTTGCCGACCCCGGTGGCGAACGGTCGCCGACACCGGAGCATGATCCGCCTGGCGCACTCTTCGTCGCCCGGCTTCCGGGCGTCATCGCGCCCGTGGAGTCCGCCGAGGGAGTGAGCAGCAATGAGTGAGGATCTGGGGGTCCTCATCGTCGACGACGATTTCCGGGTTGCCGCACTGCATTCGACGATCGTCGACGCCGTGCGCGGCTTCAGCGTCCGGGCACGAGTCGGCAGTGTCGCCGAGGCGCGCCGGGCATTCATCGATCATCCCGACATCGACCTCGCACTCCTCGACGTCTACCTCCCGGACGGATCCGGCATCGACCTGGTCGCCGAACTCGACTGCGACTGTTTCATCGTCGGCGCCGAGACCGACGCGGCCGCCGTCCGGACCGCGATGCGCGCCGGTGCGCTGGCCTACCTGATCAAGCCCTTCGACGACGCCGACCTCGCTCGTCGTCTCGCCGGCTACGCGCAGTACCGGCGCGTCCTCAGCGGCGAGAACGTCGACCAGCATGCGGTCGACGCCGCGCTGTCCGCCCTGCGCTTCGGCACCCGCGCGGTGGAGCGGTCGGAATCCGGGTCGCCGACGGAGCAACGCATCCTCGACCTCTTCGTCGATCCCGACACCGCGCTGTTCGCCGACGACGTGTCGCGGGCGGTCGGGATCGCCGCACCGACGGCTCGTCGGCATCTGGCCAATCTCGTCGCCGCCGGTCGACTGCGGATGTCGCTGCAGTATGGAACCACCGGCCGACCCCGCCAGGAATATCGGCGCCCCAAATCGTGACCAGATAATGCCGCGGGCGGGGTACGCCGCCGACCTCGCGCACTAGAGTGTCAACCCATGACGACGCAAGTAGACGCCACCAATCCCGATCTGGTGACGGTCGGTGTGCCGACGCACTGGTACAACCTCGCCGCCGAGCTCGAGACACCGATTCCCCCGCACCTGCACCCGGGCACCAAGGAGCCGGTGGGCCCCGAGGACCTGGCCGCACTGTTCCCCAGCGGGCTCATCGCGCAGGAGGTCTCCAGCGCGACCTACATCGAGATCCCCGAGCCGGTCCGCGAGATCTACAAGATGTGGCGTCCGTCGCCGCTGATCCGTGCCCGCCGGTTCGAGGAGGCGCTCAACACCAAGGCGCGCATCTACGTCAAGTACGAGGGTGTCAGCCCGGTCGGCAGCCACAAGACCAATTCCGCTGTCGCACAGGCCTACTACAACAGCATCGACGGCGTCACCAAGCTGACGACCGAGACCGGCGCCGGCCAGTGGGGCAGCGCACTCGCCTTCGCCGGCGCGCAGTTCGGGATCGACGTAGAGGTGTGGCAGGTCCGCGCCTCGTACAGCTCGAAGCCGTACCGCGGCTTCCTGATCCGCACCTACGGCGGCACCATCCACCCGAGCCCGTCGGACCTCACCGAATCGGGTCGCGCGATGCTCGCCAAGGATCCGAACACCACCGGCAGCCTCGGCATGGCCGTCAGCGAGGCGGTCGAGGTGGCCGCCTCCGACCCCGACACCCGCTACGCCCTGGGCAGCGTGCTCAACCACGTCGTGCTGCATCAGAGCGTCATCGGCCAGGAGGCCGTCGAGCAGCTCAACGCCGTCGAGGCCGGCGGCGCGGACGTCGTCTTCGGTTGCGCCGGAGGCGGTTCGAATCTCGCCGGTCTCTCGTTCCCGTTCCTCCGGGAGAAGCTGCACGGACGGTCGAACCCGCGCGTGGTCGCCGCCGAGCCCGCTGCCTGCCCGTCGATCACGCAGGGCGAGTACCGCTACGACCACGGGGACGTCGCAGGCCTCACCCCGCTGCTCAAGATGCACACGCTCGGAATGGATTTCGTTCCGGACCCGATCCATGCCGGTGGTCTGCGCTACCACGGCATGGCGCCGGCGCTGAGCCACACCGTGGAGCTCGGACTGGTCGAGGGCGTCGCCATCACGCAGCACGACGCCTTCGCCGCGGGCGTGCAGTTCGCCCGGGCGCAGGGCATCGTCCCGGCCCCGGAGTCCACTCACGCGATCGCGGCCTGTGCTGCCCACGTCGCCGACAGTGACAAGGAAGAGGTCGTGGTCATCGGCCTGTCCGGCCACGGCCAGCTCGATCTGCCCGCCTATGCGGAATTCCTCGACGGCAACTTCTGATCGTGACCCCGGCGATGCGGACGGTCGGTGTCGACCTGTCCGCATCGCCGGCCAAGACCGCGGTCGCGGTCCTCGACTGGTTCGACGACCGGACCGAGCTGGTGGACCTGGTCGTCGGAGCCGATGACGCCGAGATCCGACGCCTCGTCGACGGCGCCACGCGCATCGGGATCGACTCGCCGTTCGGCTGGCCCGATGACTTCGTGGAATTCGTTGTCGCACATCACCGCGGCGGTTTGGTTCCCGGCCGCAAACTCGACGACATCGCCAATCGACGCCCGCTCGCGCTGCGTCGTACCGACCGGTGGATCGCCGAATCCGGCCTCGGCCGACCTCTGAGTGTGTCGGCAGATCAGATCGCCCACGTCGCCTTCCGCTGCGCGGGACTCCTCGCCGACCTGGGCGTCGAGGATCGTGTCGAGGGCTGGGCCGTCGAGGCGTATCCCGCCGGCGCACTCAAACGCTGGGGACTGACCTCTCGTGGTTACAAGCGCGCAGCCGATCGAACCGTGCTGACCGAACTCGTCGATGCACTCCGGACTGCAGCACCGTGGCTGGAGCTCGGCGAGCGAATCGGTCAGATGCGGAGCGACGACGACGCATTCGACGCCGTCATCACCGCGTTGATCGCCCGCGCTGCGGAGTTGGGCTCCACGACGCTTCCCTCCCCGGACGACCGGCCGGTTGCGTTGCGCGAGGGGTGGATTCACGTCCCGGACGGTGAGCTGGACACCCTCACCCCAACGACTTCCGCATCAGCACGCGTGGGAATCCGTTCAGTACCGAGCCGGTGTCGGCGGCCTTGGTGAAGCCTGCCTTGTCGAACAGTCCCCGGGTGCCGACGTACGCCATGGTGAGATCGACCTTCTCGCCGTGGTTGTCGACGGGATACCCCTCGATGGCCGGCGCCCCGTTCGACCGGGCGAACTCGACCGCGCCGTCGAGGAGCGCATGTGCGATCCCCCGCTTGCGGTGGCCCGGTCGGACGCGGATGCACCAGACCGACCACACCGGGAGGTCGTCGACGTGCGGGATCGTGCGGCTGGTCGCAAAGGTCGTGTCCGCTCGCGGTGAGACCGCCGCCCAGCCGACCACGTCCTCGCCGTCGTCCGTCGACTCGTAGGCGAGGACGCCGAGTGGAATGCCGCTGTCGCACAGTTCCTTCACGTACTCGCCGCGCTGTTGGCGGACCAGCGCCTGATTCTCCTTGCTCGGAATGCGGTAGCTGAGACACCAGCACACGTTGGAGGTCGGCTTCTTGGGGCCGAGAATCGTCGCCATGTCGGCGAAGACCGTCGCGGGCCGGACGTCGATCGTCATGCGTCCCAGCATCACAACCGTCGCCGACGTGGCGCAAGGGCCAGAACCTGTCCGCGATCAGCGTCGGATGCGCGGAGCGGACCGGTAGACCGTACGGAACCAGATGGTGGTGAGGATGTCGATCGCGGTGTCGTCATCGGGGATCGACCCGACCACGCCTCCGCGGACGGCGAGCCAGGACCAGCAGGAGGACTCGAGCGTGTTCACCAATGCCGACGCGAGTGGCTCGAGGGGGAGGCCGACGTCGTATCCGGCGCGTTCCGCGCTGTGCAGACCCGCCAGCACCTGTTTGATCCCCGACGCCCGGTTGGCGTGCCAGCGATCCCGGAACTCGTCGTCGAGCATGGACATCTGGAACAGGCCGATGATCTCGGGCAGGTATTTCTTGTAGGTCGTCCAATAGGCGGTGACCGCGGCACGCACGCCGGCTTCGGGATCGCTGTGTCGTGTCGCTAGGGAACCCTCGACCACCTCGTCGCTGAACTGATCCAGCAGTGCCTCGAGGAGCTGATCCTTGTTGTCGTAGTAGTTGTAGAACGAGCCGGTGGAGCGTCCCGCGGCCTCCGCGATGTCGGAGATCTTGGTGTTCAGATAGCCCTTGTCGGCGAAGCAACGCCGCGCCGCGTCGAGAAACGCGGCCTCGGTCTGACGTCCCTTGTTCGTCGGCGGCACCGAGTACTCCTTCCGGGGACTGATCAGTTCATCGAACCACGCATTCACGTTGGTCGGAGAAGGTCCGGATGAACGGTGTGGTCCTTGTCATATTCTGAACCTGAATCTAGCATCAGAAAAGCTGCACGGGAACCGTCGGGGAGTGTTCCCGTGCAGGTGATCGCGCCTGCCCGTCGCTCTCCCGATACTCACACAGGAGTCAGCCAGTGGAATCGTTCATCCAGCACCGGAAAGGTCGCACACCGCGACAGGTCCACCGCGACCTCGAGGGCCTCAAAGACGACGAGCTCGGTCGTTACGGGTTCACCGGACGCACTGCGCACCTCTACCGCCGCAACGATCCGACGCAGTTCCGCGCGGTCGGGACGCACACGGGCGTCGACCGGTTCGTCACCGAGCTGACCCCGACCGACCAGATCGACCCGTCGGGTGAGCCGCTGCTGATGTTCTACAACGACGACTGCCGCATCTCGCTGAGTCGTCGAGGCCAGGCCGCGCCGTTCTGGTTCCGCCCGGTCGACGGCGACGAGCTGATCTTCGTCCATGAGGGCAGCGGTTACTTCGAGACCGAGTTCGGTCGGCTGCCCTACCGGCCGGGCGACTACATCTACATCCCCAAGGGGTGCACGTATCGGCAGATCCCCGACGACCAGTCCCTGCTGCTGATCATCGAGGCGGTCGACGAGTACCGGGTGCCGGAACCGGGCGTCCTCGGACGGTTCTTCCCGTTCGATTCGTCACTGGTCGGCGTCCCGGAAGCCGAGGTCTTCGAGGGCGACGGACGCGACGAGTACGAGGTCCGCTTCCGTCAGCGCGAGGGACAGACGACGCTGTTCTATCCCTTCCACCCGCTCGACGTCGAGGGCTGGCGCGGAGATCTGTTCCCGTTCACGTTCAACATCTCCGACTATGACGTCATCACCTCGGAGTCGGTGCACCTGCCGCCGACCGTGCACCTGTTCATGCAGGCCACCGGGGTGTATGTGATGAACTTCTTGCCGCGCCCGGCCGAGGCCCGCAAGGGTGCCGAGCGCCTGCCCTGGTATCACCGCAACACCGATTTCGACGAGATCGCGTTCTTCCACGGCGGCAGCCTGTTCGGCGCCGGCATGCCGCCGGGATTCATCTCGCATGCGCCGCAGGGCATCCACCACGGCATCCCCGAACGCGCCCGCGAGCGGTCGCGCCGCAAGTTCGACGAGTTCGACCGCGTGGAGTGGAAGGTCATCGCGATCGACACGCGTCGTCGTCTCATCGCGACCCCCGTCATGACCGAGTCGACGCAGGCCGAGGTCCAGGAAGAGGCACAGGTATGACGTCACCGAACACGTTGCCGCGCCACGAATACGAGCGCATTCCCTACCTCGTCGTCTTCGACGACACGTCGGCGTACAAGGACACCTATGGCGGTGTCACCGAGAGCGTCGTCCTGGAGAGCTACCTCCTCAAGCCGGTCGGCGTGGCGTCGAAGAACGTCATCATCTTCATGCACCCGATCGGCGGTGGTGCCTACCTGCCGATGACCAACGCGCTGGCCCGCGCCGGGCATCACGTCATCTACTGCAACAGCCGGTATCGCGGCGTCGACAGTGCGCTGATCATGGAGAAGGTCGTCCAGGATCTCGGCGCCTGCGTGAAGGACGCCAAGGAGCGCCTCGGCTACGAGAAGGTGATCCTGGCCGGCTGGAGTGGTGGCGGTGCGCTGTCGCTGTACTACCAGCAGCAGGCCCAGCATGCGACGGTCACCGAGACCCCGGCGGGCGAACCGCCAGACCTCACCCGGCTCGACCTCCCGGCCGCGGACGGCATGATGCTCCTCGCCGCCCACGTGTCGCGGCACGGGACGCTGACCG
This sequence comes from Gordonia sp. Swx-4, assembly GCF_030316175.1. NCBI lineage: Bacteria > Bacillati > Actinomycetota > Actinomycetes > Mycobacteriales > Gordoniaceae > Gordonia > Gordonia sp. Swx-4. The sequence goes on along the minus strand of NZ_CP128197.1, from coordinate 5,103,903 downwards.
AGTGGATGGACCCCTCGATCCTCGACGAAACCGACCCGGAGAAGCGCGATCCCGAGCTCGATCTCTACAACCCGGCCAACCCGAACCAGCCGCCGTACACCGCGGAGTTCCTGGAGCGGTACCGGGCAGCGCAGATCGACCGCAACCGCCGGATCACCGCGTGGGTGAAGGAACAACTCGCCGACCTTCGCGGCCGTGGCGAGCCGCTGATGGAACGCGGTTTCATCGTCCACGGCACCATGGCCGACCCCCGGTGGCTGGACCTGTCCGTCGACCCGAGCGGCCGCAAACTGGGCTGCTACCTGGGTGATCCGCGCATCGTCAACATGGGTCCGGTCGGCCTGGCGCGCTTCACGACGCTGCGAAGCTGGTTGTCGCAGTGGAGTTATGACGACGCCCACGGCGACGGTCCGCGCTGCGCCGCCGATCTCGAGGTCCCGACCCTCGTCATCGGCAACTCGGCCGACAACGCGTGCACGCCCAGTCACACCCACCGACTGTTCGACGCCGTCGGACACCCCGACAAGACGCTGCACACCATTACCGGTGCGACGCACTACTATTCGGGGCGCGAACAGATCCCGCACCTCAAGGAGGCGGTCGGCATCATCACGGGCTGGATGGGTGAGCGGGGTTGGGCCAACTGATCACCGGGTTCTCTGAGATCCGCCCTGAAATGCGCCCCTGAGATCCGCCCCCGGAATGCGCCCTCCGTAGCGCCGCCGGCGACATAGTGTCATCGAGTCGGTTGTGGAAGGTCTATTCCAGGGGCGGTTTCCAGCGGAGTTATCCACAGCCCCCGGGACGCCACGCTCGATCGAGTCCCCAGCACCTGACACTGAACCGATGGACTACGACCAGCTCATCGAGCGCTTCGGGGGTGTGGTGTCGACCCGCCAGCTGCTCGAATCCGGAGAGACCACGCCGGATATTCGACGTGCCGTCGAAACCGGTGCGATCCAACGGATTCGGCACGGATGGTTTCGGGTTTCCGATGCCGACCCCGACGTGGTTGCGGCGGTGGCCGACCACGCCGTCGTGTCGTGCGCGAGTGCGCTGCTCCGCCACGGATTGTGGATTCCCGACCATCCCGTCGAGTCCCATGCGCGCGTGACGCGGTACGAACGACGTCGGTCCCCCGACCGTTGCCGACGCCACGGCCGCCCGACTCCGGCTCTGGCCGCCGTCGACGATGTCGCGACCGCACTGCAGTACGCCGCACGGTGCTTCGACGAGGAGGGCTTCGTCATCCTGTGTGACTCCGCACTACATCACGGCAAGCTGACCCACGACGATCTCCGTTCCGAGTTCCGACTCGCCCCACTCGCGATCAAGAACGCAATCGAGAGGTGCAACCGGCTCGCGGCGTCGGGAACCGAGACGGCGGCACGCCTGAGGCTGAGGAGTGCCGGGCTACGCGTCGAGGTGCAGCATCACGTGCCCGGGGTGGGTTGGATCGACCTGCTCGTCGGTGAGCGGCTCGCGATCGAACTCGACAGCCGGGCCCACCACACCGGCGAGGAGGACTACGAAAGCGACCGCGTCAGGTCCCGCAAGCTCATCCCGCTGGGCTATCTACCGATGCGACTCACCTACGCGCAGGTGTTCAGCCACTGGGAGGCCACGTACGCCGACATCGCGGCCGCGGTCCGGAAGGGGTACCACCGCAACCGCGCCGCCGCCGGAAACCGCCCCTGAAATCGACCCCTGATCTCCACCCTCCACAGCCCGCCCGACGACACTATGTCGCCGCCGGCACCGCCACCGAGGGTGCTTTCCAGGGGCGCTTTTCGGTGCGGGCCGCCGGGCATGACCCGCAAGCCCTCAGCCGAGCAGCTTCTTCTGCACCTTGCCCATGGCGTTGCGGGGGAGTGAGTCGACGAACCGGATCTCGCGGGGGCGTTTGTGGTTCGACAGTTCGCCGGCGACGAACTCGATGAGCTCGGTGTCGTCGACCTCGTCGGCCACCACATACGCGACGATCCGCTGGCCGAGATAGTCGTCGGGGACGCCGATCACCGCGGTTTCACGTACGGCCGGGTGCGCGAGGAGCACGGTCTCGATCTCCCCGGCGCCGATGCGGAAGCCGCCGGACTTGATGAGGTCGGTGGACCGGCGTCCGACGATGCGGTGCATGCCGTCCGGGTCGATGACCGCGACGTCGCCGGTGGCGAAGAAGCCGTCGTCGAGCCAGGATTCGGCGGTCGCGTCGGGTCGGTTGAGGTAACCCGACGCCATCATCGGTCCGCGGACGTGGAGGTCGCCGACGGATTCGCCGTCGTGGGGCACGTCGGCGTCGCCCTCGCGAAGGCGAGTCTCGACTCCCGCGAGGGGAAGTCCGACCCAGCCCGGGCGACGCTCGCCGTCGACCCGGGTGCTGACGGTGATCAGGGTTTCGGTCATGCCGTAACGTTCGACGATCTCGTGACCGGTGAGTTCGCGGACACGGTCGAAGACGGGAACCGGCAGTGGGGCACTGCCGGACACGAGAATGCGTGCGCTGGAAAGCGTTCGGGCGGCTTCGGGATCGGCGCCGACGCGACTCCACACGGTCGGGACCCCGAAGAACATCGACGCACCGGCTTCGGCGGCGGCGGCATACCCCGCCGCGGTCGGCTTCTCGGTGTGGATCAACCGGCCGCCTCGGCGGAGCGGCCCGAGAACGCCGAGGATGAGCCCGTGAACGTGAAAGAGCGGAAGGCCATGCGCGAGTGTGTCATCGGCGGTCCACAGCCAGGCATCCGCGAGTGCGTCGAGTCCCTCCGCGATGGCCTGACGGGTGATCGGCACGCCCTTGGGGAGCCCCGTGGTGCCGGAGGTGTAGAGGATCAGTGCCGTCGAATCGGCGTGGGGTTCGGGATGCCGATGCCACGACTTCGCGTAGCGACGGACCGGGACCACCGGCAGTGTGGCGTCGGCCGGCCCCTGTCCCAGCCAGGCCTGTGCGCCGGAATCGGCCAGGATGTGGGCGAATTCGCGCGGACCGGAGTCGGGCGGCACCGGGACCACCGGCACACCGGCGATCAGACCGCCGACCACCGCGAGAACGGTCTCGACCGTCGGCTGCGCCAGAACCGCGACGGTGCGCGCACCGGCAATCCGTTCCGCGACAGCGGTGGCCGCACCGACCAGGTCTTCCCGCGACAGTCGATCCTCACCTATCCGGATCACTTCGGGATCGTCCGGGGCAGTGGGGGTCAACGTCGGCAGGAGCACCCTCTCACTGTGCCACGACCGGCGCGCCGTCCCGTGGACCCGGCGCGACCTGCGAGGTCACCCGGCGTGCGCGAGAGCCTCGGCCCGCTCCTTGATCCCGTGGAGCATCTTGCGTTCCATGATCAGCGACCCGGGCTCCATCGGGATCATCGCCAGCTTCTTGCCCAGCCCGGGCAGCCGAAAGCGGTTCCGGCTGATCAGCCGCGTCGAGTCGCCGTCGGGGACCAGGGTGAACGACCACACCCAGTCACCGTCGGTGGTCCGGGTGACGAATGCGCGGCCGGGGTCGGCGATCTCGATGCGGGAGGCCTCGGGTCCGACACCGATCGTCTCGCCGACGACCGGATGCTGGAACTCCTCGAGCACCCGGTCGGTGCTGTGCATGTCGAGCCCGAGCAGGTTCTCGATCCAGTCGTAGGTGTAAGCGCCGCCCCGCGGCGACGGTCCCATCTGAGCCAGCCACGGGTAGATCGCGTCCGGTGGTGCGTCGATCGTGATCGCGCGCGTGGCCACACCGTCGGCGTCGGGCAGGAACTCGTCGCCCGGGAGTGCTGCGGCCACCTCCTCGTCCGTTGCGCCCCAGGTCATCACCCACGGCCGGACCTAGGCGCAGTACGCAGCGGCGGAACACGCGGTCGAAGCCAGCAGACCTGCGATGATCGGGCCGCTCCTCATTCCGGGTCCCGGTTCGACGCGGCGGACAGGGGGCGAGTCGGATACGGGTCGTCGGGCCGCGGTACCGGGCGGCGCGACAGCGTGCGCCGCCATAGGATCGCCAGGCAGATCTCGATGATCCCGAGTACGACGATGACCGGTTGCAGGAAGAAGAAGATCTGGAGCAGCGCGATCTGGATGCCGATCCATGCCACCAACGACGCGCCGCTCAGCAGACCCCCGAGAATGCCGAGCCGGGCGTCGACAGGCAGGACGACGACGGCCAGTGCCGCGAGCGCATGTGGCACGCCGATCGCTGCGATGAGTACGAGGCCGGGGCCGGTCCAGTTGTCGAACGGCGTGTGTTGCAGCCACTCCCGAGGCATCTTCCACCGGTCGTCGGCGAGCGCCAGACCACCGTCGATCGCCTGATACGCGACGAGCAACTCGACGACAGCCAGCAGCGCAGCGGCCCAGGTACGTCGGTATCCGGCAGCGATGGTGAGCGGGCGGCGGAGGCCCGGTGTTGACCTCATACCTCCAGTCTGCGCGCCCGGCGAGTCGGCGTCGTGGGTACTAGGTCCCTGACCAGGACGTTCTCAGGGGCGAACCCAACCGTCGGCCATGAACTCGAGGAGGAGCTGGGCCTTGTTGCCGATGGGTCGCCCGGCTTCTTCGTAACGACGCACGACGCGGCGGTAGTGCTCGCGGACCGTGCTCTCCGCGATCTGGTGTGCCTGCGAAGTCTCGCGGAGTGTGGCGCCGAGGGTGTAGGTCTGCAGGATCTCGCGCTCGCGTTCGGTCACCCGCACGCGGTCGGCGGGCGCGTGCGGAGTCGACTGCTGATCGGGCGGGCCGACGATCGCGGCAAGGGCCTGACGCAATGCGGATTCGGCGCCCGGCGAACGGGGTGAGATGCGGATGTGGTCGCGGGAGGCGATCCCGTCGCCGAGGAAGACGACGCGCACATTGCGCAGCATCGACGCACGCCGGACCTTAGCGAGCGAGCCGGGCGACCTGACCAGGAGGACGGCGGGATTGCGCAGGGAGGGAATCTGCCCAGGCTCGACCAGGGTGGCGCCGTAGCCGGCCCCCTCGATGAGGGCCACCAGTGCGGCGTCGAACAGATCGCCTTCGGCGACCACGACGGCGAGGCGTCTCAGATGGGAGTGGGGCTGCGACCCGGCGGATTGCGGGACGGTCCGGCCGACCGAATTGAGTCGGGACACGTTGGGCTGCGGGTTTGTCTCGTGCTGGCGGTGAAGTTCATCCAGAGGGGCTGACATCGGTACCGTCCTTCTGTAGACAGAATCCTGCTGCCGGCCCCGCGTGCCGCCGATTCTCTCGACCCGGCGGCATGATGGGAGCCGTGATCGACCTTGCTCGCGATCGGTTTGGCAGGCGGAGAGATGAACTGCTCTCAACGTCTACTTCTCTAGGGTTACGAACATTGCTCGATAAGTCACTGCCTTTCCGGCCCGATTGATAAGTTATCGAGCCATAATTGGCTCGAATGACTCCAGTAAATGCGTGATCACGCACGGATGGCCCGCATCAGGCAAAATCATGCACGTGCCGAATTGTCTTCGCGTGCTCGTCGCCTCCCCGCTCGGCCACGTCGTGGCGGGCCCTCTCCAAGGCGCGCTCGAACACGCCGTCGTCACCGTGGCGACCAGCGAGGACGAGTTCACCCGCTCGGTTGCCGGCCACGTCCGCTTCGACGTCGTGATCGCCGACCTCATCTGGAACCGCCCTGACCTGGAGTGGCGCTTCGACGGGCTCGACGCCATCGACGCCCTGAACAAACACGACCGTCAGGCGCCGGTCATCCTCGCGACCCAGGGCCATGGGCTCGAATCCGATCATCTCGATGAGGCGCGACTGCGCGACGAGGTCGCGGGCGTCATCTCGAAGTCCGACGGGTTCGCGACACTCATGCGCGCGGTGCGCGCGGTGGCGCTCGGTCAGGTGCTGGGGGAGAAGCCGGGGCCTCCGCGTCGGAGGCCTCTGTATGAGTTGTTCACGGGCCAGCGGGGTCATACCGCGGGACGCCTGGCGGGCGCGATCGCCTCGGGCAACGCGTCCGACGGTGCGAGTCTGGCGCGCGCGGCCAAGGTGTCACCCAACACGGCCAACAAGGTGACGAGTCACTACCTCGGCCCGATCATCTCCGAGCGTGGTGAGGCACCGACTTCGTCCCCGATGTCGCAGGCCGCCGTCTACCGCTGGTGCGGTCTGCACGCGCGGTACCTGATCAGCTGGTGCCGACGGCACGGGCACTCGGACGTGCTGGGTCCGATGCCGGCCTGACCGAACACCGGGCGTGGAGCCATTCGAGGATCTCCACCCCGGCGAGAGCGCCGGTCTCGGCGGTGACGGTGAGACCTGGCGTCGTCCAGCCGAGGAGCTCGAGCTCGCCGTGGCGTGGGCGGATCGCGTGGTCGGCGATCTCGAGAAGGTCGGCGTCCAACCACCCGTCACCGGCCGCGTACAGCTGCGCGTCCGTCCCGATCGTGCCGTCGTCGACGAGGCGCCGACGCACCTCGGCGATCGCCGCGGACTTGGTGACCGACCGGGGCGTCGCGTAGATCTTGCGACCCTGCTGCGAGGCCGTCCACCCGTGCGCCGCGCACCAGTCCTGCCACGCGGGCAGAAACTCATGCGGCTGGGCCGCGGGTTCGACGACGAGGTAGCAGAACAGGTCGTCGGCGATCCGCAGCGACTTCACCCAGGAATCGTCGATGCGGGTGCGCAGTTCGGTGAGTACCTCGTCGAGGCCTGCGCCTGAGGCGGACACCACGCGTTCGATCTGGTGACGCCAGGCCGGGTCATCGGCTCCGTCGACGAGGATTCGTCCGCCGTTGCTCGCCACGGCAAACCGAAACGGTCCGCCGGGCAGAGCGATTCGCTCGTACTGGTCCGGCGTCCGAGTCGTCGTCGGGATCACCGGCACCTCGTCGGCGAGGTGGGCGAGGAGCTGGACGGCGGTGGTCGTCATGTACGACAGCGGGGCGTCGCGGTAGATCTCGACGCAGACGGTGTCGAGGGCGGCGAACTGTGCCTCGCCCATCGCCGGTTGCGAATAGATCATCGTCCGGTCGAGGTCGGTGGCGACCAGCACGCTCACGCGTCCTCCTTGATCAACCCGACACACGAGTAGGCGAGATCGGGCGAGACCTCCACCGGCACTCCGCGTTCGGTGGCGAGGAGTCGGATGTGGCGGTGCTCGGGCAGGTCGTCGGCGCGGACGAGGACCCGCCACGGCACGCGGCGCAGCAGCACGCGGGTCGTCTCGCCCACGCCCGGCTTGACCAGGTTGATCGACGACAATCCGTAGTCGAGCTGAATCCGTTCGACCGATCGCCATCCCGACCAGGTCGGCGTCCGATGCTCCGCTGTCATGGCGGCCAGCGTGGCGGCGACGCGGTCGGCGACGGTGGGGAACTCGGCGCTCACCGCATCGAGAAGCCGACCGGAGACGTCGAACTCGGCCAGATCCCGATAGAACTTGGCGCCGTGGAACTCTCCCGGACCGATGTGGTCGGCGTTGAGGACCGTGCGCGACACCAGCCCCGACACGGTGGAGTTCAGGCATGCCGACGCGATGAGGAAGTCGTCGCGAGTACCGAACAGGGTGGTGCAGGAGCCGGGATCGGCGAGCACCGCCAGCTCGTCGTGCAGTGCCGGGCGGCCGGGAAGCTGCGCGTACTCGGCCAGCGCCGCGGTGAGTTCGCGCTGGATCGCACCCTTTCCGGTCCAGCCGTCGACGAAGACGATCGACTCAGCGGGATGGCGTTCGACGATGTGGTCCAGGGCGACCGTGTCGATCCCGCGACCACGCACGATCGAGATCGTGTAGTGCTGGGGCTCGATCCCGTGAACCGCCTGCATCCACCGGCGGATCAGGATGCCGACGGGTGTCCCGGCTCGCGCGAGTGACACAAGTGTCGGCGACGAATGCCGTTCGGTGAGAATCAGTTCGGAGACGACCCCGACCGCCTCGGCGAGTCGCTGTGCTGAAGACTGCAGCGTTGCCTGGAAGAGGTCCTGGTATTCGCGTCCCGGCTGGTACTCGATCGGCAGGGACTCGGCGTAATGCGCCTTACCCGACTGGATTCGACGTTCCCGCTCGTGCAGGTCGCCCTCGAGCGCGATGTCGGAGAGATCCTTGAGCAGCCACGTCACCTCGTCGGGTGCGTAGGAACCGAAGTCGGGACCGCGGAGCGGGGGTGTGGACGTCACGGGTTGACCGCCTGTCGTGATGCGCGGAGTTGCGTCTGGTCGGTTGCCGGGAGGATTGCCAGTGTGACGGGATGGCCTGCGGTGGTGAGGACGTCGAGAAGGCCGCCGGGGGAGCGGAGTTCAGGGGTGTCGGCTGGGGTGTCGATCACGACCACCACCTGGGGATCGGGCAGGGCGTCCGACGAGACGTTGTAGATGTAGCGCGGTGTCTCCGGATCGGATTCGGGTGCGAGGAAACGGAATCCTCGACGCAGCGGGTAGCCGGGCACGTTGTGGACCTGCGCGGGCGACCGAGTGGTCGTCTGATAGCCGGTCACGAAGCCTCGTTGCTCGAGGCCTTCGGCGATGCACAGCGGCGCGTACATCAGCTCCTCGTGTCCGACCACCACGACGGGACGCTGCGGATCGAGATGTTTCGCGATGGTCGCGGCGGCGGCCTCGGTCGCGTCGCGGAACGGCCCCGCATCGGATCGCGCGAACCCGTGGCGGCCGCCGTCCGGCGTCCCCTTCGGCCAGTCGAGGTCGAGTGTGGTGACGCCCGCTCTTTCCGGCACAACGGGGTTGAGCGTGTCCGAGGTGAGTTCCCACACGTCGTCGAGCAGAGTGGGCGGCAACGTGACCGAGCCGTGTGCCAGTGCGACGTAGGAGACCTCCACGCCGAGGTCGGCGGCGGCCTTGGCGCAGATGGCCCGCTGATCGGCGCTACGCATGTCGACGAGTGAGGCGACGACGAACCGTGCGCGCGGGCGTGTCGCGACGATCGTCTCGATCGCGCCGAGCGCCGTGGTGCCGGTGGAGATCTCGTCGTCGACGAGGATCAGCGTCTCGTCCGGGGTGGTCGCGTCGAGAAAGCGCGGATCGCTGGGTTGCAGCAGGTGGGTGGTGGCGTGCGAATGCCCCTCTTCGAAGGTTCCCGACACGACTACGCCGGGAAGCCGACGACGCGTCGAGTGTAAGTAGCGGGACGCGGAGATCCGTTGGGCGACACAGTGTCCGAGTCCGGTGGCGGTCTCGGCGAAGCCGAACACGATGGAGTCGCGCGCGGCGTCGGCGCCGATCTGCTCGATGATCGCCGCACCGAGGTCGTCGGCAGCACGGCGAACCACGTGGGGAGGCGTGGGGATGTGCTTGCCGAGAACGGTCGAGACCAGGAGGTGGGCCCGCCGCTTGTTGTGGCGCAGACCGAGGACGACGAGGTCACGCACTTCGTGCTCGGCATGACCGGTGCCGTCGGACGTCACCTCCACGCCGAAGCGGGTGGTGACCCAGTCCGGTTCGCGGTCTGAGGGATCGTGGCTCACTGCGTTCACCGGGCGGTGGGTCCCGGGGCGGCGAGGGCGGTCAGGAGATCGACGAAGCTGACGCCTTGCCGGGTCACGCCGAAGGCGGCGGCTCGGTCGATCACGCGTAGCGCCCAATTGCGATGTGGTTTGAGCTCGTTCATCTTGTTCCGGTACGACGACGCCCGGACGCCGCCGGCTTCTCCGGAGAGGATGTCGAGCGCATCGTGATACTCCTCGTGGGTCACCGCGGACAGCGCATGCACGGCGGCGACGTGTGCCGGATGGATCACCGTCTTGCCGTGGAGGCCGTTGGCGCGGTCGAGCGAGATCTCGCGCAGCAAGCCGTCCATGTCCCGGCTGACCAGCTGCTGCCGGAAATAGACGGCGTCACTCTCGCGAAAAGGTGTGTGCCGCAACATCGGCTGGAACATACGCTCGTGGTCGGCGAAGTATTCCCACACCGGTCCGGTCACGATGAAGCCGGATTCGTCGGTGCGTCCGAGGTGGTTGACGATGCCGGCGATGACGTCGGCGGCGACCCGGACGTCGTAGATCGTGAGGTCGCGGTCCCGGCGGATTCCGAAGTAACCGCAGATGTCGGTGGCCCCGATACGAACGGCGAGCACGCTGGCGCGGTGTGCGCTGAGATGCGCGGCCAGGGTGGTCAGTTCCTCGTCGCGTGTCTCCCGGTGGACCACCGAGGCGGACTCCAGGACCGGCATCACCCACAGATGTTGTCCCAGAAGTTCACTCGCCTCGGCGACGGCGCCAAGCGCCTCTTCGGCGTTGGCGGAGTTGAACTTCGGGATGACGAAACCGGTGAGCGCTGATGGGGTGCTCGCAGACGGTGCACCTGCGGCCGACGGGCCGGCGAGGGCGGTGGCGATGCGCAGAACGCGGTCGGCCGATCGCGGCCGGACGAACAGGAGCATCGGCTCGCCGGGATTCTCCCCGATGTCGCGCAGGGCGGCGACCGCGTGATCGATGGCATCGGCCTCCTCGTGGTCGGCGACCGCGTCCTCGAGGTCGATGACCATCGAGATCACGCCCTCGGCCCGCCGCTTGCGGATGACGTCGGCGAGATCGGGACGGGTGGCGGGCACGTAGAGGGTGGCGCCGAGCGCGATCGCCAATCTCTGTGCGGGCCAGGTCCGATCGATCGACTCCGGTTGCCGGAAGAACAGTTGTTCGCGCGTAGCAAGTCCCAATTGACCGAAATGCCGGATTGTTCCGGGTTCGAGCCCGGGATCGTCGTGGCGTGCCGTGGTGGTCATCGTGCGGCCACCTGTCCTCTCATCCGGGAAACTATCTCGCTGATCCGGTCGTCCACGGCCCGCAACTGGGTCAGATATCCCCAGTAGTCGGGGTGGACGCGATCGAGCTCCCCCTTCGCACGCTCGATCCGGTCGGCCTGAGCATCGAGTACCGAGCCCCATTCGTCAACCAGAGAATGGTTGACCGCGAAGCGTTGGGCGTCGCGGAGTCGGAAGCGGACGCCTCGTTCGGCGTCCTGCGGATCGGCGCGCACCTCGCGCAGGAGCCTCAGCCGATCCAGGGCGGCGTCGACCGCGGCCTCCGCGACGGACAGATCATCGCGGGCGGCGTCGGCCTGTTCGATTGCCTGGTCGGGTGCGTCGGCGAGCATTCCGCGCGCCGTCGAGATCGCCGTATCCGCATGGGCCAGACGCTCGTCGACGATGGTCTCGGTGCGCTCCAGGTCGGTGGAACAGTCCGCGCTGAACTCCCGGCGCAACGTCGAGAGCGTGTCGGGAACCTGTGCGCTGCGGGTCGCGATGGCGCTGCGTCGGGTTTCCACCGACCGGATGACCCGACGGGCGCGGTCGGCGAACGCGGGCGCCTCACGGAGGAGGCTCTCGAGCCGCTGTGCCGACGTGATGACCGTCGCAGCCGCCGGCTGCCGCTCACGGAGGGCTGAACTCTGCTCGAAAACTCTCAACGCCCGGTCGAGTTCGTCGGTGGCCCGGGTCACCGACTGCAGCCGGCCGATCGCCGGACCGGCGTTCTCCAGGGCCGTCATCGCCCGATGCGAGGCGACGCGCGCCTCGTGGTCCTGGGCGTTCGCGGTCTGCACCGCGGAACGGGCGCGTCGGAGTGCGCCGGCGTTCGCCTCGGCGAAGCCGCGCATCGACGCCGTGACCGCCCGGAGGGCCTCGGTGGTGCGGTCGTAGTCCTGTTGCCGGACGCGCGTGCCCTCGGGCGGGGAGACGAGTTGGAGGTAGTCGGCGGTCACCTGGGCGTGCTGATCCCGGATCGCCGACCACGCCTCGCGCAGCTGCGAGCGCGGGTCGGTGGCGGCGACCACCGCGACCGCCGGATCGATTTCGGCGAGGACCGTCTCGGACTCCAGGAAGGTCGCTGTCATTTGTTCCGATGATGCAGGTGAGGCGGAATTCGTGCGTGAATCGTTGCCGAACCAACGACGTACGAAGTTTCCGGGCACGACACGATGCTATCGGCTAATTTCAACTCGGTATGAGGCCGGACCGATCGACTCACAGCTGAGCTCATCAGCCACCTCATGGCGCAGATGGATGCCGATCGGCGGCGGTGCCGTGATTCGGGGACGGCGTCGGGGAACACACGAGGGGGGCCGAGCGGCGGCCTCCCGGCGGCGCGAGAGAGGCACGTCGAATGCAGTTGGTACAACGATCCAAACGCGTGGTCGAGGCCAGGCTGAACAACACCGCGGTCCGCGCGATCAGCGGTTCGATGGTGGCTTACGAGGGGCAGGTCGCGTTCAAGTCGGCCGGCTTCGGCGGTGGTGACGACGTGCTCGCCGGTCTCAAGCAGCGGGCGACCGGTGAGGCGTTGTCCTTCATGGAGGCCTCGGGCAACGGCATCGTGTACTTCGCCCACAACGCGGCCGAGACGACGATCATCGAACTCAACAACGAGACGCTGCAGGTCGAGTCCCAGCAACTCATGGTGCTGAACGGGAACCTCCAGACCAACGTGACGTTCGCGGGTCTGCGCGGCGCGTCGTCGGGACAGGGACTGTTCACGACGACGGTCAGTGGACACGGCCAGATAGCCCTGCTGTCCAACGGTGGCCCGCTGATCCATCTGGAGGTGTCACCCCAGTACCCACTGGTCGTCGATCCGGATGCATTCGTGTGTGCCCGTGGGCAATTGAGCCAGTCCTTCGTCACCGACGTCTCCTGGCGCTCCGCCCTGGGGCAGGGTGGCGGCGAGGCCTTCTCGCTGCGGTGGGACGGCAGCGGAGTCGTGTCGATCCAACCGGCCGAGCGGTGAGGGTGAGGTAGCGAATGTTCACCAAGGTCAACAGCAAGATCGTCTCGGTCGACATCGGCCGCAGCGGACCGGTCATCGCCCGCAAGGGGGCGATGATCTTCTACAAGGGCAACGTCTTCTTCCAGCCGCATCAGATCGCCGGTGCCGGAATGGGCGGCGGCATGCCGGGATTGGGTGCGATGGGCGGCATGGCCGGCCGCATGCTCGCCGGCGAGCACGAGTCGACGATGATCGCACAGGGGCAGGGCGAGGTGCACTACGGATTCCTCGGCATCGAGGTACACGTCGTGGATCTCGGCGCGGTCGGCGGAACCATCCGAGTCGAGGCCTCCCGACTACTCGCATACGGCGCGAACCTGCAGGCGTCGGTCGTATCGGTGGCTTCCCAGGGAGGGAGTGGCGGAGGTGGCGGAGGCGGGGGTCTGTTCGGTGCCCTGCGGTCGGCGGCGGCCGGCGCCGTCACCGGCCAGGGCATGTTCACGACGCAGCTCTCCGGTCCGGGCTCCGCGGTGATCCTCGGCCACGGCGGGGTCTTCGAGCTCGAGGTGACGCCGAACAAGCCGCCGGTGACCGTCGACCCGCAAGCCTTCGTCGGCTCCGCGGGACAGGTCAACACCAACCTCCGCTCGACGGTCAGCTGGCGCAACGTCGGCCGGACCGGCGGCGAGGCAATGCAATTGGAGTGTTCCGGGCAGGGCATCGTCTACGTGCAGGCATCGGAGGAGAAGCTGTGAGCCAACTCAACACCGTGTGGAATCCGATGACTCTGCCGTCGGACGACAACGTTCCGGACAACAACTACTCGTTCTGCATCGACCTGAACCAGCCCTGGTTCATGTCCAAGGGCGCGATGATCGCCTACTACGGTCAGATGCAGTTCACCTCACTGCAGCAGGGCTTGCAGGGCCAGCTGCTGCAGATGGTGGCGCAACAGTTCTCCGCCCCGCTGTACCTCGGCGACTACGTGGTGGCCGAGGGGCAGGGCAAGCTGATCATCGGCGACCGCGGCTACGACATCAACGCCTACGACCTGGAGGACGGCAATCTCACCATCCGTGCGTCGAATCTACTGGCGTTCCAGCCGAATCTGTCGCTGAATCAGTCGATCGTGCCCGGCTTCCTCACCCTGATCGGCACCGGCAAGTTCCTGGCGTCGTCGAACGGTCCGGTGATGTTCGTCGAGCCGCCCGTGCGCGTGGACCCCGAAGCGCTTGTCGGCTGGTCGGATTGCCCGTCCCCGAGCCATCACTATGACCAGGCCTGGGTGAACAGCTTCATCGCCGCCGCCGGCCAACGGTTCGGCATCAATTCCGGCGAGGAGCGGCAGTTCGACTTCACCGGCGCCGGAACGGTTCTGGTGCAGTCCAGTGAGAAGGTGCGCGACGACTCGTCGGTCCTGCGCACCATCCAGGGCCAGCTGCCGGGTCTCTCGGTGCCGGGCCTGCAGCAGATCAACCAGCAGATCAGTCAGCAGCTCACACAGCACCAGGGCTGACACCCGCGGAAACGAGAACTGCGCCGCAGATCCGGAAAGGATCTGCGGCGCAGTTGTGTGTGCTGTGTGCGGTGCGCTACACCTCGACCTTTTCCTGCTCGCCCTTCGCAGCGAGGCGGTTTCGGCGAACCACACTGGAGATCAGGGCCGCGATGATCAGTGCGACACCGATCAGGCCGGTGATGATCTCCGGCACGTGGGTGCCGATCGAGTACAGCAGGATGAACGCCAGCGCGCCGATGGCCCAGTGGGCGCCGTGCTCGAGGTACACGTACTCCGAGAGCGTGCCCTTGCGGACCAGGTACACGGTGAGCGAACGGACGAACATCGCGCCGATGAGGCCGAGACCCAGGGCGATGATGATCGGGTCTGCGGTGATGGCGAACGCGCCGATGACGCCGTCGAACGAGAACGACGCGTCGAGCACCTCGAGGTAGAGGAACAGGAAGAAGCCTGCCTTGCCGGTGGCCTTCGCCAGGTTCGACGGACCGGAACGCCCGTTGTCCCCTTCGGCCGCGGCCTTCTCGGCCGAGTCGGTACCCGGTTCTGCCGACTCGTCGTGCTCTTCGACCTCGACGTTGAAGTACTCACCGAGGCCGTTGACCAGGATGTAGGTGACCATGCCGAGCGCGCCGGCGATCATGACCGTCGACCGCTCGTCGGCCGGCGCGATGAACGTCGCGGTGAGCACGAGGAGAGTGATCGCGATGACGACCTCGAGCATCTCCAGCTTGCCGATCTTCTCGAGCGGACGCTCGATCCACGACAGCCAGGTGATCTCCTTCTGTTCGAACACGAAGCCCAGGAACAGCATCAGGAGGAACATGCCGCCGAACGCCGCGATCTGCGGGTGGGCGTCGGTGATGATCGTCTCGTAGCTCGGGTCACCGTTGGCGAAGTAGGCCGCGTCGTTGGGCGGCGGGTTCAACGCGAGGTCGAGTGCGTCGACCGGGTTGAGTCCCGACGCGAGCCACACGATGACCAGGGGGAACACCAGACGCATGCCGAAGACGGCGATCAGGATGCCGATGGTGAGGAAGATCTTCTGCCAGAACTCGCTCATTCTGCGAAGGATCGTGGCGTTGATGACCGCGTTGTCGAAGGACAGTGAGATCTCGAAGACGCCCAGGATGGCCGTCAGGATCAGCGCTTCGACACCGCCATAGAGGAACGCGATGATCAGCGACACGACCGTCACGACGACCGAGAGGCCGAATATTCGTACTACCACTAGCTGGTGGCCTTTCTGAGGTGTTCAAGGGACCGCTGCCGACGGCGACGCCGGAGGGTGAAGACACGAGGATGCCGCACCCACTCTAGGAGAGGTGCGGCATCCTCGCGGAATCTGCTGCGGGAACAGCAGGCGAAGACCGGACTCAGACGTTGACGCCGAAGTCGCGGGCGATGCCCGCGAGCCCCGATGCGTAGCCCTGACCGACGGCGCGGAACTTCCACTCCGAGCCGTGGCGGTACAGCTCACCGAAGACCATCGCGGTCTCGGTCGAGGCGTCCTCGCTGAGGTCGTAACGTGCGATCTCCGAGCCGCCCGCCTGGTTCACGACGCGAATGAACGCGTTGCGCACCTGGCCGAACGACTGTGAACGAGCGTCGGCGTCGTAGATCGAGACGGGGAAGACGATGGAGTCGATGTTCGGGGGAACAGCGGCGAGATCGACCTTGATGACCTCGTCGTCGCCCTCACCCTCACCGGTCAGGTTGTCGCCGGTGTGCTCGATCGAGCCGTCGGGCGAACGGAGGTTGTTGAAGAAGACGAAATGCTGATCCGAGACGACCTTCTTGTCGGTACCGAGCGCGATCGCGCTGGCGTCGAGGTCGAAGTCGGTGCCGGTGGTGGTGCGGATGTCCCAGCCCAGCCCGACCGACACCGCGGTCAGTCCGGGGGCCTCCTTGGTCAGCGAGACATTTCCGCCCTTGCTCAGGCTCACGCCCATGAGATTGTGCCTTTCTGTTGGTACGTGGTCTGGTGATGTCCGATTCGTCCGGGGTGCAGCCGATCGGAGCAACCGACAACACTCTATGTGAAGGGGGTGTCGGGGTCACTGGGTCGGATAGATGACCTGCGGGTTCCCGGATCCACGACACCTCGGGCCGGGACACATGTGCGCATCCAGGAGGGGACGCTGGCATGTGATGGGCATCACTGCGACCATGGAGGTCAGTCCGAGCGTGAGCGCCAGGCGTGTCGCGGTGTCGACATCGGCGGACGGTTTCTGACGTCGGTTCAGTCCCGAGCCAGTGTGGCTCGGGCGTGAGCCGATCAGGAGTGTGCGATGCCCGCCCAGAACGTTGCCCGCAAGCTCATCGAAGCCCACCTCGAGGCCGGGGAGATGACGCCCGGCGACGAGATCGCGATCCGCATCGACCAGACCCTCACCCAAGACGCCACCGGGACGCTGGTCATGCAGGAACTCGAGTCGCTGGGTCTCGACCGCGCCCGCACGGAGGTGAGCGTCCAGTACGTCGATCACAATCTGTTGCAGACCGATGAGAAGAATGCCGAGGACCACGAGTACCTGCGCACCGCCTGTGAACGGTTCGGGCTCTGGTTCTCCAAGCCCGGCAACGGCGTCTCCCATCCCACCCACATGCAGCGGTTCGGCATTCCCGGCAAGACGATGGTCGGGTCCGACTCGCACACGCCCGCCGCCGGATCCCTCGGGATGCTCGCGATCGGCGTCGGCGGTCTGGAGGTGGCACTGGCCATCACCGGTCGCCCGTTGAACATCCGGATGCCCGAGATCTGGGGCATCAAGCTGGAAGGTGAACTGCCGCCGTGGTGTTCGGCAAAGGACGTGATCCTCGAGATGCTTCGACGGCACGACGTGAAGGGTGCCGTGAACCGCATCATCGAGTATCACGGGCCCGGGCTCGGGAGTCTGACAGCGATGGACCGACACGTGATCGCGAACATGGGTGCGGAACTGGGTGCGACGACGACGGTGTTCCCGAGCGACGACGCGGTGCGTGAGTTCCTCCGCGCCGAGGGTCGCGAGGACGACTGGACCGAGCTCGTCGCCGACGACGGCGCGACCTACGACGCCGAGGAGACCATCGACCTCACCGGGATCGTCCCGCTGATCGCGAAGCCCTCCTCACCGGGGGACGTCGTGCCCGTCAGCGAGGTCGCCGGCGAGGAGATCTCGCAGGTTGTCATCGGGTCGAGTGCCAATCCGGGTCTCCGCGACTTCGCGATCGCCGCGGCGATGGTGGCGGGGCGGCAGACGTCGTCGAGTGTCAGCTTCGACATCAACCCGACCTCGCGCGAGATCCTCACCGATCTCACCAAGATGGGTGCCACGACCAACCTGGTGATCAGCGGCGCACGCATCCACCAGGCCGGTTGCATGGGCTGCATCGGCATGGGACAGGCGCCTGCGACCGGCCAGAACTCCCTGCGCACGATGCCCCGCAACTTCCCCGGGCGGTCGGGCACCAAGGACGACAAGGTGTGGCTGTGTTCACCGGAGACGGCGGCCGCGTCCGCGCTGACCGGCGTGATCACCGATCCCCGCGACTGGGCGGCCGGAAACGACGTCCCATATCCCGATCTGGAGCTGCCGCAAGAGCATTCGGTCAACACCGCGATGCTGGTGCCGCCGCTCCCGGCGGAGGAGGCAACGCAGATCGAGCCGGTGAAGGGGCCCAACATCTCCGACCTGCCGGACCTCGATGCGCTACCCGACGTCGTCGAGGCGCCGGTGCTGCTGAAGGTCGGCGACAACATCTCCACCGACGACATCTCGCCGGCTGGTGCGAAAGCGCTGCCGTATCGGTCGAACATCCCGAAGCTCGCCGAGTTCTGCTTCACCCGCATCGACGACACGTACACGGAGCGTGCCCGATCCACGGACACCGGCCACATCATCATCGGCGGTGACAACTACGGACAGGGCTCGTCGCGCGAGCATGCCGCCATCGCGCCGCGCCATCTCGGCCTGCGGGTGGTGATCGCCAAGTCGTTTGCGCGCATCCACTGGCAGAATCTCGCGAACTTCGGTGTGTTGGCGGTGGAATTCGTCGACCCCGCCGACTACGACGCCGTCGAGCAGGACGACGCCCTGCGGTTGGAGAACCTGCGGGACGCCCTGGGTGCCGATGACGTCCTCACCGTTCACAACCTGACCAAGGATCGCAGGTTCGAAGTCCGGCACCGACTCTCGAAGCGTCAGGTCTCAGATGTCCTGGCCGGTGGCCTGATCCCGCGGCTCGCCGCCGAGGAACACCCCGACGAACATCGAGCCGAGGAGACCGTGCTGCAGGACAGCGGCGAGATCAGCTGAGCGTCAGCGGACGTACCCCGTGAGCTGGTAGGTCTCCGGCGGACCGGTGATCGACGAGTAGAGCGAGACCTGAGTGAACGCGCCCTTCTTCGGCGCGAACAGCCAGATACCGACCGGGTACTTCGCGATCTTCCCGGCAGCGCAGTTCGGGTCACAGAGCTTGCGGTTTTCGGTGCCGAAGCCGACCGCGAAGGCGTCGGTCCATGCGAGCCAGGTGATGTCGGAGACGATGACTCCCACATCGGCGCAGAAGATCGACGAGAGAGTGCGGGGCTGAACAAGTTTCGCGCCGTCGCAACCGCCCACGACCGTCACGGCGGGGGCGGGCGCCGGAGCGGCAGCGGCGGTCCCGAGGCCGGTGGCGCCCACGATCGCGACCACCGCGGCGACCGCAGCGGTCACGCAGGTCCTGATGATGTTCCGTCGCATGAGATCCGCCTTCCGGTCGGGTTCCGGCACGCGAACATTCTCGGACACCCGGACGGGCCGCGGACGCCAAACCGCCGATCCCGGCGCCCATATGGGGGACACGACGAAGCCCCCGCCGGATCGGAGTGAACTCTCGACCCTGGCGGGGGCTGCGTACGTGGTGTTCCGAAGAGGATCAGGCCTCGACGATGAACGCCTCGAGCTGCTGACGCGCGACGTCGTCGGCGAGCTGCTTCGGCGGGGACTTCATCAGGTAGGCCGATGCCGGGAGGATCGGTCCGCCGATGCCGCGGTCCTTGGCGATCTTCGCGGCGCGCACGGCGTCGATGATGATGCCGGCCGAGTTGGGGGAGTCCCAGACCTCGAGCTTGTACTCCAGGTTCAGCGGCACGTCACCGAAGGCACGACCCTCCAGGCGGACGTAGGCCCACTTGCGGTCGTCGAGCCATGCGACGTGGTCCGACGGGCCGATGTGGACGTTCTTGTCCTCGACCTTGCCGGCGAGCGCGCCGGTCAGGTTGGAGGTCACGGCCTGGGTCTTCGAGACCTTCTTGGACTCCAGGCGCTCGCGCTCGAGCATGTTCTTGAAGTCCATGTTGCCGCCGACGTTGAGCTGGTAGGTGCGGTCGAGGGTGACGCCGCGATCCTCGAACAGCTTCGCCATCACGCGGTGGGTGATGGTGGCGCCGACCTGGCTCTTGATGTCGTCGCCGACGATCGGGACGCCGGCGTCGGTGAACTTCTTCGCCCACTCGGGGTCCGAGGCGATGAATACCGGGAGTGCGTTGACGAAGGCGACACCCGCGTCGATGCAGCACTGTGCGTAGAACTTGTCGGCCTGCTCCGAGCCGACCGGCAGGTAGCTGACGAGGACGTCGACCTCGGCGTCCTTGAGGGCCGCGACGACGTCGACACCCGAGCCGTCGGCCTCGGTGATGGTCTCGAGGTAGTACTTGCCGAGACCGTCGAGGGTGTGGCCACGCTGAACGGTGACACCGGTCGGCGGCACGTCGGCGATTTTGATGGTGTTGTTCTCGCTCGCGAAGATCGCGTCGGACAGGTCGAAGCCGACCTTCTTGGCGTCCACGTCGAACGCGGCGACGAACTCGACGTCGCGGACGTGGTACGGGCCGAACTTCACATGCATCAGGCCGGGAACGCTGGCGTTCTCGTCGGCGTCCTTGTAGTACTGCACGCCTTGCACCAAGGATGAAGCGCAGTTTCCTACGCCCACGATGGCAACGCGCACCTTATTGGGCTCACCCATGGTCGGGCTCTCCTTCTTGTTGCGGCGTCGCAGACCTTCGCTGCGCCACCGGTGTTTTCACTTGCTCGGGTGCCCGAGCTGTTCGTCCCGGCTCTGCGGCGAGTCCGGTTCTGGCAATTCGTCATCGGCTCGTCCGGTGCCGGCGTCCGGCCCCGGATCGACAGGTGACTGTTCGGTTCCGGCGTCGTCCCGAGCGGTGTCGTCGGGATCGAATGTGTCGGAATCGAACGGACTTGGAGTCCCGTCTCGCTGCTGGGAGCTCTCGGCGGCGATCAGCTCGTTGAGCCAGCGGACCTCCCGTTCGCTGGACTCGAGGCTGAGCTGATGCAGCTGACGGGTGTAGCGATCGACCGCCCGGTTGGACCGTCCGACGATCTCCCGCAACCCTTCGCGGCGCTCCTCCACCTGCCGACGACGACCCTCGAGGATGCGCATGCGCGCAACTGCGGGAGTCCGGCTGAAGAACGCCAGATGCACACCGAAACCGTCGTCGGTGTAGTTCTGCGGACCGGTGTCGGCCACGAGCTCGGCGAACCGAGTGCGGCCGGCATCGGTGAGTTGGTACACCCGACGCCCACGGCGAACCTTCATGCCCGAGGGTGCGTCGGCTTCATCGATGAGACCGTCGGCCTGCATCCGACGCAGGGTCGGATACAGCGAGCCGTAGGAGAAGGCACGGAAGGCCCCGAGGAGCCCGGTCAGCCGCTTGCGCAGCTCGTAACCGTGCATGGGGGCTTCGAGAAGCAACCCCAGAATCGCGAGCTCGAGCACTTCGTCACCCCCTCCGGTCCGTCGATGTGTCGAAAGGTGCTGACAGCGCAACACCTCGCTCCGATGTGTTTGCCAATGTATCGCACCGATATAACCGGTGTCCACGACGAGGTCGATCGAGGAAGATACGTCGTGCGTTGGGCGGTCTCGGCAGCCACCCGGTTCCGTGGAGCGCGCGGACCCGTCGCGCCGACGACAAAGGTGTGACCACGTACGCTTGGAACCGTGCAACGCCAGATCGTCGACTACGCCCTGCAGCGGCGCGCTCGGCTGTCCTCGGTCCACGCGGGCCGGACCGCCGTGGCCGACGTGTGCGATGCGAGTCCGTACCTTCTGCGCGCGGCGAAATTCCATGGTCGGCCCAGCGAGACGATGTGCCCGATCTGCCGAAAAGAGCAGGTCACACTTGTGTCCTGGGTGTTCGGTGAACGGCTCGGCCAGGTGAGCGGCTCAGCGCGGAGTACGGACGAGATCGCCCGGCTGGCGACCACCGCCGAGGAGTTCTCGGTGCATGTCGTCGAGGTGTGCCGGACGTGCAGCTGGAACCATTTGGTGCAGTCATACGTTGCCGGGCTGCCGCCGCGGACCACGCGTCGCACCCGACGTGTGGCCAAGTAGTGCGCTGGCCTGCGGTTTTTTGCCGAGGCCTCATGCGTGCTGTCAAAGTGGAGTGGCACGAGGCTAGAGAATGAGCCCGAGGTCAGCGGTGCGTGTACGTGCCGCACGGCCCGGTAGGAAAGGTGGACGATGAGCGAGGCGTACGGTTCTTCGCCCACACCGCGCGGTACCGGACCCCGTCCCGGTCGCAACGGTGGCGGTAACAACGGACGAGCCAGCAGGCAGGCCACGGAGGCGCGGCAGAAACGCTTCGCGTGGGCGCTCGGCGCAGTGGGTGCGATCGTCCCGGCCATCGTGCTGGTGCTGATCATCGCGTTCGCATTCACCTACTTCACCGCGGAGATCCCCGAACCCGAGGTCAGCCAGAAGGCGACGATCGTCGACACCTCCGGCCGCACCCTCGCCGACATCACCCAGCCCGACGGCAACCGCACCGTCGTCCCGTTCGACGAGATCCCCGAGACGATGATCCAGGCGATCGTCGCTGCCGAGGACCGCGAGTTCTGGACCAACAACGGCTTCTCGCCGCGCGGCCTGTCCCGCGCCATGATCGGTCAGATCACCGGCAACCAGTCCGCCGGCGGTGGTTCGACGATCACGCAGCAGTACGTCAAGAACGCGATCGTCGGCGACGAACGCAGCTTCGACCGCAAGTTCAAGGAACTCGCGATCGCCGCCAAGATGAACGAGCGGCACGGCTGGTCGAAAGAGAAGATCCTCGAGGCCTACCTCAACACCATCTACTTCGGCCGCGGAGCCTACGGCGTCGCCGTCGCCACGCAGAAGTACTTCAACAAGTCCATCACCGACAAGGCGCGGGCGAAGAAGAACCCGCTGACCTTCGAGGAAGCCGCTCTGCTCGCGGGCGTCATCCGCGCGCCGTCGTACTACGACCCGGAGAACAACCTCGAGGCGACCGAGGCCCGCTGGCGGTATGTGCTGAGCGGCATGGTCGCGACCGGAGCCATCACCAAGCAGCAGGCCGACAACGCGGTCTTCCCCAAGACCGTCAAGGCGCGTGTCAGCGGAAGCGACGAGACGCCCGGCCCCAACGGTCTGATCAAGCGTCGGGTGCTCGAAGAGCTCACCAGCGTCGGCATCACCGAGAAGCAGCTGCAGACCGGCGGCCTCAAGATCAGCACCACCATCGACCCCCAGGTGCAGAACGGTGTCGTCCAGGCGGCTTGCCGCAAGAACAAGATCTACAAGTGTCCGAACGGTCAGCTGAACGGTGAACCCGACGACCTCCTGGCGTCCGTGGTGTCCATCGACCCGCAGTCCGGAGCCGTGCGCGGCTACTACGGTGGCGACAACGCCGGGGGATGGGACCTCGCGCAGGCGGGTCTCCAGACCGGCTCGTCGTTCAAGGTCTTCGCGCTCATCGCAGCCCTCGAACAGGACATCCCGCTGTCGAAGACCTACAGCTCGGCGCCCTTCGAGGCCAGCGGTGGACTGACGGTCGAGAACTCCGACGGTGAGAGCTGCGGCTCGTGCAACCTCGCGACCGCGATGAAGATGTCGCTGAACACCGTCTACTACCGCCTCATGATGGACCTCAAGCGAGGCGCCCAGGACGTCGCCGACGCGGCGCACCGGGCCGGTGTCGCCGAGTCCTTCGGCAACATCGAGAAGACCCTGGAGGAGGCGAACGGCTCCCCCGAGGGCGGCGTGGTGCTGGGCCAGTACCAGTCCCGCGTCATCGACATGGCCTCGGCATATGCGACGCTCGCGGCGTCCGGCGTCTACCACGAGCCGTACTTCGTGCAGAAGGTCACCGACTCCGAGGGCCAGGTGCTCTTCGAGCGCAAGAACGAGGGCAAGCGGGTCTTCCCCGCCAAGGTCGCCGACACCGTGACCGCGGCACTCGAACCGATCGCCGCGTACTCCAACGGCAACTCGCTCTACGATTCGTCGCTGGGCGCGCGTCCGTCGGCTGCCAAGACCGGCACCGTGCAGCTCGGCGACACCGGCAAGAACAAGGATGCCTGGATGGTCGGCTACACGCCGCAGCTGTCCACCGCGGTCTGGGTCGGCACCAACGACGGCACGGCGCTCACCAACTACAGCGGCGCGTCGATCTACGGCAGCGGCCTGCCCTCGCAGATCTGGAAGGCGGCCATGAACTCCGCCCTGGAGGGCAAGGAGATCAAGGAGTTCCCCGAACCCGAAGAGGCGATCGGCGGACAGGTCGGCATCCCGTACGAGGCGCCGGCGACGACATACGCCCCGTCGACGCGCTCGCGCGGACCCTCTGCTCCCACCTTCGAGATCCCCGATCAGGGCAACGACGGCAACCTGACCCTCGCACCGGGCGTGACCATCCCGATCCCGGGAGCCCCGCGCGGCGGCGGCAACTCCGGTGGCGGCAATTCCGGCGGCGGGAACTCGCCCGGTGGCGGAGGCACCGGCGGCGGGAACACCCCGGGCGGCGGAGGCAACCAGCCCGGTGGTGAGGACGGCGGAGGCGTCCCTGAACCGCCTGTCGGCTGACCAGGACACCTCGGCTGACACCGACGACGCAGCCGACCCTGCCTGGGACAGCCCTGCACCGTTGGCGCGTGACGAACGCGTCGACGCAGAACGAATACTCCCGACACGCTCCGACAACCTCGTGCGCGAGGCGAGTTCACTCATCGGCGGCCCGGCGGGCGCGCATGCCGTCATCGGCCGCAGCCGCCACCTGACACCGCTGCGCGTGCTGTTCGCACTGGCTCTGTGCGGTCTGGCCCTCGGCTGGTTCGGCAAGGCGAGCTGTCTGCAGCAGGCTTCGCCCGACGACGGTTCGGCGAGCCGGCCGGGTGCCGAGATGCGACTCGACTGGGACGACCAGCGGCAGTTCACCAATCTCTGCTACAGCGACGTCATCAGCTTGTACGGCGCGGAACGACTGAACATCGGGGCACTGCCCTACCGCGATTTCTGGTTCCAGGAGGATGCCCGGGGTCAGACCATCAAGCGCTACATGGAGTACCCGGTCCTCACCGGGATGTTCATGTACGGCGCCGCGCAGCTGACGCGCGGTTGGGTGTGGGCCGAGGAGAACTGGGGTGTCCCCGGTGCGCTCGACGTCGTGCTGTTCTTCACCATCGTCGCGCTCGGACTGGCGCTGTTCTGGCTGGTCACGATCTGGGCCACGGCTCTGACCGCACGCACCCGGATGTGGGCGGTCTGGCTGGCGGCGCTGTCGCCGCTGGTGTTCGTCCACGCCTTCACCAACTTCGACACCATCGCGACGGCAGCCGTCGCGGTCGCCCTCCTCGCCTGGTCGCGGGACCGGCCGTGGATCGCGGGCGTGGCCATCGGGGTCGGTGCCGCCGCGAAGCTCTATCCGGCGTTGCTCCTGGTGGTGCTGGGAGCGTTGTGTCTGCGGTCCGGCCGGGTTCGGGAGTTCGGGGCCACGGCTGCGGCCGCGCTCACCGCCTGGCTGCTGGTCAACCTGCCGATCCTCATCCCGTATCCGACCGGGTGGTGGGAGTTCTTCCGGTTCAACGGCGACCGCTCCGCCGACGCCGACACCATCTACCGCATCCTCGCCGACACGCTTGGTTTCACATGGAACATCAACCATCTGAACGCGCTGTCGGTGGGGTTGACCGTCCTCGTCCTGGTGGCGGTCGCCCTCATCGGTCTGTGCGCGCCGTTCCGTCCCCGGGTCGCGCAACTGGCGTTCCTCGCGGTGGCCGGCTTCCTCCTCGTCAACAAGGTGTGGAGCCCGCAGTACTCGCTGTGGCTGGTGCCGCTGGCGGTCCTGGCGATCCCGCACACCCGGCTGCTGCTGACGTGGATGACGATCGACGCGCTGATCTGGATTCCGCGGATGGGCCTGTTCCTCGACCAGGAACGTCGTTGGCTCCCCGACCAGTGGTTCACCACCGCGGTGGTGCTCCGGGGATTGATCGTCATCGTGCTGTGTGCGGTGGTGATCTGGCAGATCTGGCATCCGAAGGACGACCTCGTCCGGGCCGGGAACGACGGTCGCTGGTACGACGACCCGGCCGGTGGGGTGCTCGACGGCGCACCGGACCACATCCGGCTGCGCCTGCCGTCGAGGCGTGTGCGGCGACGTACCGAAGGCGAAGTGGCCGAGTCGGTTTCGGTCGGGAGTCGGTGAGCGAACAGCAGCTGCCCGCGGTCCGACGCGTATCCGAGGGAACCGAACGCTGCGCCGGCGCGTCCAATCCATCATGAATCCCTCGCAACTCGCACTCCCCGACGACCTCGCCGACTGGCTCGCCGAGGGCGACCGTACGGCCGAGCTCCTGTCCGATTCCGTGCTGGTCGACCAACAGTGGTGGATCGACACGCTGGCCGAGTTCGAGATGCCGAACACGTTGCACGGCAGTCGAATCGGCCGACAGGAGTTGTTCGCTCTCGGTGCGGTCGCCGGCGAATCCCCGGAAGATGCGATCGCGCTGCTGTGGAATGTCGTCGCGTTCTGCCTGGGCCGGCAGAACTCCGACGGCAAGAAGCGGATCGCCGCCGTGGCCGCGGACCGCAAACGCCTCGGAAGGTTGCTCCAGGAGGCCGCCCTGGCCAGTCGAGACGACCCGGGCGCGGCGTACGCGATGCTGCGACCGGACAAGGGCGGCAACACCATCGATCGGCTTGGCCCGGGCGGGTTCACCTGGTTTCTGTACTTCGCGGGTGCCGGCGACCCGAAACACCCGAGTCCGGTGCTCGAGGCAAAGGTCGGCCGGTCGCTGCGACGTGCCGGGTGGAAGGGTCTGCGCGACGGCGTCTGGACCGCCGCCGACTACGTCGCCTACTCGCGGATCGTGGATCGCTGGCGCACGGAAGCCGGGGTCGATCGCAACGACGTCATCGTGCGCGGCCTGTTCGCGATCTCGCCCCCGACCGGATGGGACCACCCATGGCAGGCCTGGGAGCGTCAGACGTGGGAGAAGGCGAACTGGGTGCGCGGCCCGCTGTCCACCGACGATCTGCGCGTCGTCCACCGCTGGTTGTGCACTCTGTCCGCATTGGCGCCGAGATCCGCTGAGGCGCAACACGAATTCAGGGACCTCGGTCGCAAGATCAGCCAGGCGCTCAATGGCGAGGTCAGTGAGATCAACAACGGATTCGACGAGGACCACGTCTACGGCAGCTATCTCGGTCGACGATTCTGAGGGTTGAGGCGTGCTTGCCGTGGGTATGGCCTGGACATGGCTGAGCGTGGCGAGAACATCCCGGACAGCACCGCGGAGGCGGTCGGCAAGGTGGGGGAGGCGCTCGAGTACGTCGAGCGCGCCCGTGGCCACCTCTACAGTTTCCATCAGCTCATCGGGCATGCAGACCTGCTGCTCGGCGAGGCCGTGGACGCACTGCGCGAGGACGGGCACACCGACATCGCTGACGCCCTCGCCACCGAGATGGTCGGACGCAATGTCGTCAACGGCCGCTGGACATTCCAGGTCGTCGAGGAGTTCGACTCCACCTACTGGCAACCGCTGCGCGACCACGTCGATCGGGCACGGACCGAGCTGACGGACGGAATCGCACACCTCCACGAGGCGCGGATGAAAGAGGACCGACGGACGCACGGTCACCCCGACCACACCAAGGAGCCTGAGGGCAGAGAACCCGGATCAGGTGGACATCCGCTGTAGCAGTATGTCTTTGGCGACCGGCCAGTCATCATCGGTCATCGAGTAGAGCGCGGTCGTGCGCCAGCCGCCGCCGAACCGCCGGTGTTTGCGGAGCAAACCCTCGAATCGGGCGCCGAGCTTCTCGATGGCGGCGCGGGACTGCGCATTGTGCTCGTGGGTGTGCCAGGTGACTCGTACAGCGCCGCAGTCCTCGAAGGCGTGCCGCAGCAACAGGTACTTCGCGGTTGGGTTGACCGTCGTCCCCTGCACGCGTTCGGCGTAGAACGTGTACCCGATGCAGGCACTCCGGTGGGTGTGGTCGATCTCGTAGAAGCTCGTCGACCCGACGATCTCGCCGTCTACGTTGTCGACGACCGCGAACGCAACGCGTGCGTCTGGGCCGACGTTGGCGGCATCGATGAAACGTTGGGCGGAGGTGAGGTCGACCGGTACACCAGGAGACCAGCGGAACCGGGCCGGATCCCCGACCACGCGGGCGAGCGCCGGAGCGTCGTGGACGGTCAACGGCCGCAGGGTGACCCGCTCGCCGACGAGCGGGCCAGTGCCCAACCAGGAACTCACGTCAGGCTCGATCCGCGGCCGGTGCAGCGGGTCGAGTCGCGGGATTTCCGGGGAGATCACGCGGTCCCGTGTCGCGGATCGTCTTCGACGCGAGCGGTTCCCGCAGCGGTGTGCGGGCGAGCGTACCGATCAGGTAGACGAGCAACACCGCGTGCACCCACACCGAGCCGGCGACTCCGGTGAGCACCCACCAGGGCAGGGGATCGCCGGCGTCGCGGATGGGGAACAGGCGGAAGATCGTGAGGTCGAGGGCGATGTCGGTGAGCAGGTAGACGGCGATCACCTGCCAGCGGACTCGCATGAGCACGAAGAACGGGAGAATCCAGAGCGTGTACTGCGGTGAGTGCACTTTGTGGAACAGCATGAACCCGGCGAGCATCGCCCCGCTCACGCCGATCCAGGGGAAGACCCCGATCCGCTCGTAGCGGCGCCACCCCAGGTACATGGCCACGGCGAAGCTGACGAGGATCAGCACCGGCGACGCCACTCCGACGACGGAGTGGTAGGTGTCTGTCGTTCCGGTGAGATAGCGCAGACCCCAGTACCAGATGGAGTTGGTGTCGACGTCGGCTCGCCGCCGCCCCTGGAAGGTCAATGCCGCCTTCCAGCCGTCGAATCCGAGGACCATGAACGGCAACTGGATCGCGACGACGGTCACCACCGCGGCGCCGGCCACCCATGCGGCACCGACCCAGTCGAGGCCGCGACGCCCCGCTTGTCCCAGACGAGCGGCGTCCCCGGTCAGGACATAGGCGGCCAGCGGCAGCACGAAGATCCCGGGATAGAGCTTGAGGCAGAAGCCGATGGCCAGCAGGACGGCCGCCACCACGGCACAGGCGCGCAGCGGGAGTCTCCGTCGGTCGGTGGCGGGATCGATCGAACCGCCCCACGCCATCACGGCGATCGCGGCGACCGCGGTCGCGACCACCGGCAACTCCCAATTGTGGAAGGAGTACAGGACCAGCGGGGGAGTGGCCGCCCACAACAGCGCCCACCAGCGGACCATCAGCGCCAGCATCACGGTGATCGCGAAACCGAACGGCGCCAACAACAATGCGGACTGGGTGAAGAACGCGGTGTCGGTGTCGGCGCCGATGGCCCCGACGTACATGAGCAGGCCGGACAACACCGGGTACTCGACCACGCCGCCGAACAGGGTGCCGTCCCCGGCGATCCCACCGTGAATGTAGGGGAACACGTGGTTGTTGATGTCGCGGCCGAGCCACAGGTACATCAGGTCCGAGTAGCAGGGGATGAGGCCGCCGGGATCGCCGGAGGGCCAGTTGGCGCTGCGGCCCTCGGCGTCGAACGGCGCCCCGCCGCAGCGGGCCTTCGCCTGGAAGCTCCAGAACATCGTCGCCGCGGTGGCCAGTAGCGAGACCAGCACGATGACCGCGGTCTCACCGCGTCCGGACAACCACGGGATCCGCCGAGGCGTACTGATCCGCGGCTCCGACATGGCCAACAGAGTAGGTCGTCGCGTCTGGATCGTGTTCCCTGAGGTGTGACGAGCCGCGAACGCCGAACCGACCCGATCGTCGATCAACGGCCACCGGTGTCTCTCCGACTTACCCTGGGTCGATGAACGTGCTGACCGTCGCAGGCATCGTCCCGGGGCCGCGCTACAGCGTCGAGGCGACCCTGGCGACCGGAATCGGGCACGACGGCACCGCGGGACGCGAACTGCCGGTGCGGGTGTGGCGCTACCAGGGCGTCGTCTCTCTCGATCACAACCGGGAGTTCCGCGGGATGATCCGCCTCACCGACGTCACGTCGATCTCGTTCTTCCTCCCCGACAGCCTCGATCACCGCCGCGACCCGCAGGCGATCCACACCGAGCTCGGCGTGCGGCAGTACGTGAGCAACCCCGGGCCGGCGGCGATCGGGATCGGGCCCACCTGGGCGGAGACGACCGTGGTCGACGATCCCCGTGGTGGCGAGGGCCGGTGGCTGCAGACCCAGGCGCACATCCACGGCTACGGCGTCGCGACCCTCGAGCTGAACTACCGCATCGAGGTCGTCACCAGCCGCTGAACCGGTGCTCACGACCTCGGATTTCCGGGAGAACGTCCTGGTCATGTATCTTGGACCGGTTGCCGACGCAGGCGACCCTCCTGCCACGGACAGTCCGTGGCCGACCTAGCCCATAGGAGGTGATGTGGTCTTATGCGTCACTACGAATTGATGGTCATCCTCGATCCGAATCTGGACGAGCGCACCGTCGCACCCTCACTCGATACTTTCCTCAATGTTGTCCGCAAGGATGGCGGTTCGGTGGATGGTGTCGACATCTGGGGCAAGCGCCGCCTCGCTTACGAGATCCTGAAGCACAACGAGGGCATCTACGCCGTCATCGATCTCAATGCCGAGCCCGCCACGGTCACCGAGCTCGACCGTCAGCTGAAGCTGAACGAGTCGGTTCTGCGCACCAAGGTCCTGCGGAAGTAATCCACAGGGTTTCTTGAACGTCTGAAGACGTCGGTACCGGGTTCTAGGGTTGACCCAGAAAATCCCGGTGCATGTCGATCAGCGAGTGCCCACCTACGACCCAAGGGGAAACACACATGGCAGGCGACACGGTCATCACCGTCATCGGCAATCTCACCGCCGACCCGGAACTGCGGTTCACGCCGTCCGGTGCAGCGGTTGCCAACTTCACGGTGGCTTCCACCCCGCGCACGTTCGACCGTCAGACCAATGAGTGGAAGGACGGCGAAGCGCTGTTCCTCCGCTGCAACATCTGGCGCGACGCCGCGGAGAACGTGACCGAAAGCCTGACCAAGGGTTCCCGGGTGATCGTGCAGGGACGGCTCAAGCAGCGGTCCTACGAAACCAAAGAAGGCGAACGACGCACGGTCGTGGAACTCGAGGTCGACGAGATCGGCCCCTCGCTGCGTTATGCCACCGCCAAGGTCAACCGCGCCTCGCGCGGCGGCGGCGGCGGTGGTGGCGGCGGATTCGGATCCGGTGGCGGCGGCGGTAGCCGCGGCGGCGGATCGAACCAGCAGGTCGCCGACGATCCCTGGGGCAGCGCGCCTGCCAGCAGCGGCGGATCGTTCGGTGGCGGGGACGACGAACCACCTTTCTGATATCTCACGGGACGACACTCACATGTGAGTGATCCCGAAGAAGCATTGACTGGAGCAATACACACATGGCAAAGGCGAAGCCCAGCCGGAAGCCTCGCGTCGAAAAGGTCACCAAGACCAAGGCGTGCAGCTTCTGCAAGGACAAGAAGGCCGACATCGACTACAAGGACACCGCGCTTCTGCGCCGTTTCCTGTCCGACCGTGGCAAGATCCGCTCGCGTCGCGTGACCGGTAACTGCGTGCAGCACCAGCGCGACGTCGCTGTGGCTGTCAAGAACTCGCGTGAGGTGGCCCTGCTGCCCTTCACCTCGACCAGCCGATAAGCGGAAAGGATCAGTTGACATGAAGCTCATCCTCACCGCCGCCGTGGAGAACCTCGGCGAAGCCGGCGACATCGTCGTGGTCAAGGACGGCTACGGCCGCAACTACCTGCTGCCCCGCGGCCTGGCCATCAAGGCCACCCGCGGCGCCGAGAAGCAGGTCGAGGGCATACGCCGTGCGCAGGAGGCCCGCGAGGTTCGCGGTCTCGAGCACGCCAACGAGCTGAAGCAGGCCCTCGAGGGCCTCGACGCAGTCTCGCTGGACGTCAAGACCCACGACTCGGGCAAGCTGTTCGGTTCGGTCACCGCGGCTGACGTCGCCGGTGCCATCAAGACCGCCGGCGGCCCCGTCGTGGACAAGCGCACCGTCGTGCTGCCCAAGGGCCACATCAAGGCCACCGGTAGCTACCCGGTCACCGTCACCCTGCACCCGCAGGTCTCGGCAACCGTGCAGCTCGCCGTCGTCGCCGCAGGCTGACGCACCGCATCACACGAAACAAGGCCGGGTGGAAGAGATTCCACCCGGCCTTGTCGTATGTGCGGCCGCCCTACTTCGGCGCAGGCGGGTTGGCGGGCAACTGATTCCAATACTGCAGCCGTGGAGGCAGGTATCGCGGCGCCGGGTTTGCGCTGTGCGCGACGGCGTTGTTGCCCGGTCCGAGGGTGTCCCAGGACGGGAAGAAGAACTTGTGCCACGCGGGGGTGAAGATCAGCGCCCGTTCGCCGGTGCGGCAGGCGACGACGTCGCGCCGCGGCACGGTGCACGTGACCCCGGCGATGGTGACGCGCTTGCCGACGCCCAGAACCGGCGGCCGGAACCCGGTCTTCGAACCGAAGCGGTACGTCTGGTCTCTGTTGACCCACCACGGGCCCTGCTGGTCCGCCGTGATGGCGGCGCCCGTCGCGGTGGGCGGGGCGGTCGCGGGACGGCCCTGACAGCCCACGTAGCGGTAGGCCTGCCCGATCTGGCACATCCAGCGGCCGGTGGTGAAGAACGAACGCCCGTTGTCCCCGTAGGCGAGCGAGCGGAAGGTCGTCGGGTCGACCGGCTGGTAACGCGCCAGGTCGAATTCGACGGGCATCGTGGGACCGGGCGCGGCGTGCGCCGGCGGCGCACCCAACGCGATCCCGGTCGCAACCGTCAGCGCGGCCACCACCCCGACCGTTCGACGGATGACCCCGGTTCCCAACCCCAACCTCGACACGATCGACATTGCATCACACGGATTCGGGTCGTCGTCGTCGATCCAGCGATAAGTCATACGACTGATCACTGTCGTGACTAGCTGTTACGTAGATCACTCGGGAAATTCACCAAATTGTTTGCCACACGTACTTGAACAGTCGGTCGCAACACGCCCAACTGACGACGCGCCGAAGAGTGTCGAAGGATTTTCAGTTTCTTGATTGTGGAAATTAATAGGTGTTCTGACCTGGGCAAACAGAGTTGTTCACACCCGAATTCCTCAGGTTGTCCACAACGGGTGCACAATCGCTCCCCCGCTCATTCACACGTCGTCCACAAGTCCTCCCCAGATTCATCAACAGCCCGGTTTGAGTCGTCGTGTCGGAGGTCTTAGTGTCACGGCTCAGGTCTCAGTCCTGTTTTCGCACGCTCGGCGGCAGTCGTTGTCGGAGCGTCCCGATAGGAAGAGACGGACAGAGCAAGAGACAGAGCAGTACGTCGACACCGGAGACTCGCGAGGTGGCCTGCCGGGGCCGACACCACAGAGGTCGATTCACTCGTCAG
This sequence comes from Gordonia sp. Swx-4, assembly GCF_030316175.1. NCBI lineage: Bacteria > Bacillati > Actinomycetota > Actinomycetes > Mycobacteriales > Gordoniaceae > Gordonia > Gordonia sp. Swx-4. The sequence goes on along the minus strand of NZ_CP128197.1, from coordinate 5,071,028 downwards.
GGCGAGCGGATCGAGCGTATGCGAGAGGTTAGACACACGTGGCTGTTGTGGATGACCGCGGGCACGGTCCTGCCGCCGGCGATCGGGATAAAGAACGAGGTCGGGGTCGAGGTGCGGACGATGCACCGCCCACCGAGGACTTCGGTAGGCAACCCCCACAGGATCTCGCTGCCGAGCAATCCGTGCTCGGCGGCATGTTGCTGTCCAAAGACGCGGTCGCCGACGTCGTCGAGAAGATCCGGACGGCCGACTTCTATCGGCCCGCTCACCAGGCGGTGTTCGAGGCGATCCTTAGCCTCTACTCCAAGGGTGAACCCGCCGATGCGGTCACCGTCGCCGCAGAACTCGAGCGGTCGGGCGAACTCAAACGCATCGGTGGCGCACCGTATCTGCACACGCTGATCTCGACGGTGCCCACGGCCGCAAACGCCGGCTACTACGCCGAGATCGTGGCCGAGAAGGCCATCCTGCGCCGTCTGGTCACCGCCGGTACCCGCATCGTGCAGTACGGCTACGCGGGCAACGACGGCCAGGACGTGGCCGAGGTCGTCGACCGCGCACAAGCAGAGGTCTACGAGGTCACCGAACGCCGTCAGGCCGAGGACTACCTTCCCCTCGAAGAACTGCTGCAGCCGACGATGGACGAGATCGACTCCATCGCCTCGCGCGGCGGCATCTCGTTGGGCGTGCCGACCGGCTTCGCGGACTTCGACAAGCTGACCAACGGTCTCCACCCGGGCCAGATGATCATCGTGGCCGCGCGACCCGGCGTCGGCAAAGCGCTCGCCCTCGACACCCCGCTGCCCACGCCCACCGGCTGGACGACGATGGGCAAGGTCGGGGTGGGCGACAAGCTGCTCGACGCGCACGGCCGGCCCACCAAGGTGGTCGCCGCGACCGACGTGATGACCGAACGTCCCTGCTACGAGGTCGAGTTCAACGACGGCGCGGTGTTGGTCGCCGACGAGCAGCACCAGTGGGCGGCCGAGATCGACGGTGAGCGCCAGGTCGTCACAACGGCGGGCCTGCGTGCGCACGTGGGGTGTGCGGTCATCCGCAACACCGCGCCGCTCGAGTTGCCGCGCAAGCGTTTTGCCTACGGCCCGTACACGGTCGCGGCGCTGGCGGGGATGGCGTTCGACGATCCCGAGATCAGCATGCGCATCGACGCCGAGGGGCCCGTCGACGTGATGACGCTGATGGCCGACCTCGGCGGCCGGATCCCCTACGAGTACCTGCGCGGTTCGATCGCGCAGCGTCGGTCGTTGCTGGCCGGTCTGCTCGATGCCCGCGCCAGCGTCGACGACGACGGCTGGATCACGGTGCCCGCCGCGACCCGGCACATGACCGCGGTCGTCGCCGATCTGGTCGCCGGTCTGGGCTTCAACTACAAGCGCTCGGCCACCGGTTGGCTGCGCGTCGACGCCGACGAGGACGTGTTCACCGTCCACCACAAGGCAATTCGACACAAGGAGCTCCGACGCAAGGCCGGCGTCCGCCGCGTCGTCGCGGTGCGTCCGGTGGATTCGGTGCCGGTGCGCTGCGTCGAGGTCGACAACGACGAGCACCTCTACCTCGCCGGCGAGGCGATGGTCCCGACGCACAACTCGACGCTGGCCATGGACTTTCTGCGCTCGGCGGCGATCGGCCACGGCCTCACCGCGGCCATGTTCTCGCTCGAAATGAGCAAGACCGAGATCGTCATGCGACTGCTCTCGGCAGAGGCCAAGGTCAAGCTCGCCGACATGCGTGCCGGCACCATGAGCGACGACGACTGGACGCGTCTGGCCCGCCGAATGGGTGAGATCTCGGATGCGCCGTTCTTCATCGACGACTCGCCGAACCTCACGATGATGGAGATCCGCGCCAAAGCGCGTCGTCTCAAGCAGCGCCACGACCTGAAAGTCGTTGCGGTGGACTACATGCAGTTGATGACCTCGGGCAAGAAGGTCGAGTCCCGTCAGCAAGAGGTCTCGGAGTTCTCGCGTCAGCTCAAGCTGCTGGCCAAGGAACTCGAGGTGCCGGTGATCGCGATCAGCCAGCTGAACCGTGGTCCCGAGCAACGTACCGACAAGAAGCCGCAGGTGTCGGACCTTCGTGAGTCCGGTTCGCTGGAGCAGGACGCCGACATGGTCATCCTGCTTCACCGCCCCGACTCGATCGAGCGCGACGACCCGCGCGCGGGTGAGGCCGACATCATCGTCGGCAAGCACCGTAACGGACCGACGGCCACGATCACCGTCGCGCACCAGCTGCATCTCAGCCGGTTCGTCGACATGGCGCGGGGTTAGGCTTCGCGAGGTCGGCCCTCTCAGGAGGTCTCGAGTGCACCAGCCGGGGGCCGGCACCAGACTTTCCTTCCCTCATCAGTGAGGTTCGTGTATTCGTTCACGCGGATCAGGAGATTGCCGTCCGAATCGTCGCGTTGACGGTAGGCGAACCCTCCGTGAGCGCATATTCCCTTGGTGGGTGGGATGTTCGGGTCGAACTCGACAACTACAGCCTCGCGTTCGAGTTTTCGCCACCACACGCGAAGTCTGTCCAGTTTGTCGGCGTTCATACCGGCACCGAAGGTTGCCATGTACTCCCCGTGGTCACGAAGTCGCCGGTAGGGAATCGCCTTGTCGTGGCCCTTTGAGGTCTCCCAGGGCCAGCAGTCGTTAATCAGCTGGCGCGTCGATTTCTTTCCGCCGTAGGTCTTCAGATGCCAGGAGACTGCCTGCCGCGTTACGCCGTACATCTCGGCGATCTGGGTTTGGTTGTAGCCCTTCGACTTCAGATCCTCGATTACCTCTTTGGAGAGCTCGCGATCAGATGTTGTGCTGGGTTGATCCATGACCTTGCTCTTTTTCGACGGGTCGGATCAAGAGAACCCTTGCTTCCGCGCCCTGGTACCGGGCTCGGATGCCCTGCGTATACCTGATCATCATAGGAAGGAACGTCCGCGCGTCCCTCAACCGCAGGTACACCCGGGCGGCTTCCGGACCGGGAGTACCGCGCGGAGCAGGGCCCTGGTCAAACCGGTTGCGCGCACCCCGACAATGGTGAGGTGACCGAACGAATTCTGCGCGCGTGAACGTCGGCGACCGATGACCGCACCCGCGCGCTCGAGCCAGGCCATGGTCGTCTGGCTGGTCGGTCTCACGGTCTACTTCGTCGCGGTCCTGCAGCGGTCCTCGCTGGCCGTGGCCGGTTTGCTGGCGGCCGAACGCTTCGACATCACCGCGTCGCAGCTGTCGACCTTCGTCGTGCTGCAGATCCTGGTCTATGCGTTGATGCAGGTCCCTGTCGGACTTCTGGTCGATCGGTTCGGGCCGCGGCGGGTGATGCTCACCGGGACGCTGATTCTCGTCGTCGCGCAGGTCAGTTTCGCTATCGCCGACAGCTACCCGTGGGCGCTGTCGTCCCGGTTCTTCATCGGCATCGGTGACGCGATGACGTTCGTGTGCGTTCTGCGGTTGGTCACCAGTTGGTTCCCGACGAAGCGGATCCCGTTGATGACTCAACTCACCGGGGTGCTGGGTCAGTTGGGTGCGGTGGCGGCGGCGATCCCGATGACGTGGGCGCTGTCGACCCTGGGATGGACGCACGCGTATCTCGCCACCGCAGCCATGGGCGCCGCTCTGCTGCTGGCCACCTGGCTGGTGGTGCGCGATTCGCCGACGGCGCGCTCGGTGTCGGGTCCGGTCCTCGGGTGGGCGGGTATCCGGCAAAGCCTGAGCGCGTCGTGGGAACATCCCGGTACCCGCCTGGGTTTCTGGATGCACTTCTCCACACCTTTCAGCGCCAACGTCCTCGGACTCCTGTGGGGCTATCCCTTCTTCGTGGAGAGCCAGGGCCTGAGCGCCGGCGCCGCGGGTCTTCTGTTGACGATCATGGTGCTCGCGATCATGGGCTTCGGCCCGGCATTCGCCTGGCTGATCACCCGATCACCTTGGCACCGTTCGACGTTGGTTCTCGGGGTGATCGCGAGTATCGCGACCGCCTGGGCCGTGGTGCTGGCGTGGCCCGGCCCGGCGCCGTTCTGGCTGCTCGTCATCCTCGTGATCATCTGCGGGATGGGTGGTCCGGCGTCGATGGTCGGCTTCGATCTCGGCCGCACCTCCAACCCCGCCTCTCGCACCAGCACAGCCACCGGGCTGATCAATCAGGCCGGGTTCCTCGCGACCCTCGTCACCGCCGGCTTGATCGGTCTCATCCTGGACTGGCGCACCCCGGATGGCGTCGAAGGCTATCCGGCCGAGGCATTCACCTGGGCCATGGCCGCGCAGTTCCTGCTCTGGGGACTCGGTGCGATACAGATCTGGCGGTACCGCCGGAGAGGCCGCGCACGGCTGCTGCTCGACGACCCGGAGCAGTGGGCGCGCCAGTCCGGCCGTCCGGTTCCCGAGCAGCCCTGAAACCCTTCAGACCCTCTCGATCGATGTGGTCGTCAACCCCGGATGACCCGGAGGTGACTCACCCGGAAGTAGGGGGTGATCTCGGTCCTTTCACCGATGTGGCGGCCACCTTCGCCGGCTTAGCCTCGCGATATGACTGTGATCGACACGGCCCAGGACGCGGAGGCCGCCCCCACCAGAGAACCTTCGACCCCGATCCGTCGTTGGGGTCCGGCCAGGAAAGTGGCGTTCCGGTTCGCCTTCATCTACACGGCACTGTTCTGCCTCACCTTCGCGCAGATCACCTTCATGTTCTTCGGCCTACTGGGAAACCTGCTGCCGGAGAACATGATCGTGTGGCAGATGAATGCTCTCGCACCGGTGATGGAGTGGTTCGGCCGCAACATCTTCGGGGTCGAGGCAGTGCTCGATCTGGACTCGGGGAGTGGCGATCAGACCGCGATCTGGGTCTATCTGTTCCTGATCGCCGTAGTCGCGGTGGTGGCCACAGCTCTGTGGTCGGCCCTGGATCGTCAACGGCCAGAATACATCCGCTTGTGGTCGTGGACGGTGCTGTTCCTGCGGCTCGCACTCGGCGGGCAGATGCTGTTCTACGGATTCGCGAAGCTCATCCCGTCGCAGATGGGCCAACCCCCACTGGCGACGCTCCTCGAACCGTACGGCGACTTCAGCCCGGCGTCGGTGCTGTGGATGCAGGTGGGGAGTTCACCGGTCTACGAGATCCTGCTCGGCAGCGTCGAGGTACTCGGCGGTCTCCTGCTGTTCTGGTCGCGCACAGCCACGCTCGGCGCGATCGTGAGCTTCGTCGCGATGGTCCAGGTGTTCATCCTCAACATGACCTTCGACGTCCCGGTCAAGATCCTCTCGTTCCACCTCGTGGTCTTCTCGCTCATCCTGTTGGCACCGCAGATGCGAAACCTCCTGGATCTGTTCGTATTCGGACGATCAGCGAATCCCGTCAACCCGCCCGCACTGTTCACACAGGACAAGCTCAACCGGTGGGCGGCGGGAATCCAGGTGGTCCTGGGCATCTGGGTGGCGATCGGAGCGGCCCAGATCAGCTGGACCGCGTACCACGAGTACGGCGGTGGTGCACCCAAGCCCGAGCTGTACGGCATCTGGTCGGTCCAGGACTTTCGCGCCGACGGTAGGTCGGTGCCGCCACTCACGACCGACGAAATCCGTTGGCAACGGCTCGTGTTCGACACCGGTGGCGCGACGACTCTGCAGATGATGAACGGTGCACTCGTTCCGATACCGGCCGAGATCGCCGACGGCACACTGCGGCTTCAGCAACCAGCTGCGGTCCTCGATATCGATCGTCCCGACGATGACACCCTCGTGTTGAGCGGCGACCTCGACGGCACTCCGACCACGATCGTCGCGCACCGGATGGACCACGACGCCATGACGTTGCGGAGCAGGGGATTCAACTGGGTCCAGGACGAGCCGTACTTCCGGTGAGATCCTGCAGCGCCATGTTCGATCAGCGGAACCGGCCCGAGGCTCGTCCGGCACTCTCAGCGCACCGCAACGACGTCGACGAGAACCGTGCGAGAACCCATTCCCAAGCGACTCGCTCCTGTTCGAGGCGCACACGCGTGCCGAGTGAGTCTTCCACGAGGTCGGTGTAGAGGGCTCGCTCGGCGGGAGTGAGCCGGGTGAGTGCAGACGTCGCCGGACGATCCTCGGTGACCCAGCGACCCCGGTGTGCGAGAAGAGTGTCGCGATCCATCAGGATCGACTCGGTCTGGGGGAGCCAGGCTCGTAGTCGGTCGAGAATGGCAAAGCCGTGTGTATCGATGTCGCCCCAGTACAAGACCGGAACATCGGTGAGCCATGGGAGCCGGCCGATGCGATCCACTTCGAACCCCTTGCCCCACAACACCATGCCGTCCTCGGGGACATCCACACTGAGATAGGTGATCTCGTTCTCGACGACGAGGACACGTCGCGGTCTCAACGCCACCTGCGCGAGTTCGTCGGCCCGGACGCTGAGCTCGGTCAGAAGCTCGGGCAATCCCAACGTCGATGACGGCCGAAACCGCACGAACTCGGGCTTCGCGCGCAAGCCCAGCCCGGCGAGGAAACCGGCGGCGGTCGAGGACACACCGAGCATCGACGCCAGTACCGACCGGTAGCGTTCGGCGAACTTGGTGTCGACGCCGGGGGCGGTGATCTCGCGTAGGTAGCGGCCCGATCCGCGTTGTGCATCGAGCCACTCGTATGCCGCGATCAACCGCGGGAACTCCGAGCTGAGCTCGACTGCGCGGAGCGGATGCCGGAGGACCCAGGCGCTCACCGCCGGCGTGTCGGCAGACAGACGCATTACATCGTCGAACTGTGCGACGTCGCTCGCCACGCCGAGCAGCGACCATGCCTGCTCGAACGAGTCGATGACCGCTCGCACCGGAAGCTCGTTCCGCCCGACCTGCCGTCCACCGATCGACTGCCAGCACAGCGTGTAGTGCCCATCGTGGCATCGCCCCCGGTCCAGTGCGAACACCCATTCGCGGGCCGCGCCGAGGTCCTCGGCGATCTGCGATGGGGTGGGGCCGCGCAGCGGGATCTCGATGGGCTCGAACAGACCGTCACTTGCATACGCGCGCAACAGGGTTCCGTCGATCCACCGGCGTCGGACCCGGGCAACGATGTCGTCGGGCGAGGTCCAGCGACCGCTCACCGCAACTGTCCGTCTCGGCGGGACCGGTACTCCTCGATCGTCATCGTCTGCAACCGTGAGAACGTGCCGGTGGGGTTGTCCACGAAGCCGATCGCCTTCACATACGGCTCGATCACATGCACCTTCTGCAGCGGCGTGACGATCAGCAACTGCAGCCCGAGCTTGGCGAACAGGTCCAGCGCGTAACGAGTGGACACGTCCGATCCCCGCCCGAACGCCTCGTCGATCACCGCGAACCGAAAATCACGAGACTTCTGCACGCCCCATTCCAAACCGAACTGATATGCCAGCGAGGCGGCGAGAATCGTGTAGGCGAGCTTCTCCTTCTGACCGCCGGACTTGCCGTCGGAATCGCTGTAGTGCTCCCACTCGATGTCGGTCTCCACGTCCCGCTCAGAGGCGGAGAACACGAACCAGTTCCGCACATCGGTGACCCGGCGCGTCCAGTTCTTGTCCGAGTCGGCGTGCCCGTCCCGACCGCGGAATCGTTCGATGATCCGCTTGACGTCCAGGAACCGCTGCTCCGAGTACTGGTCACCGTCGACCGCAAGGCTGTCGTTGGTCAGGTTCCGCAGATCGGATCGGAACTGCACCACTTCCTGATTCGTGGTGGCTTCTCGCTCCAGCCGGATACAGCGGCCCGGGTTGTACGGCACCGCGCCCAGCGCCTCGTTGATCCGGGCGATGCGCTCGTCGATCGACGCGGCCTGCCGGTTGAGCCAGTTGTTGAACCCGGCGAGCTCCTGGATGGCGTTCTTGTTCAGCTGGTCCTTGAACTCGGCCTCGAAACGTGGGAGGTCGTCGGTCGCGACGCGCTCGCGGAAGGCGACGAAGTCTGCTCGGGACCCGACGTCGGCGTCCATGTCGGCGCGCAGGTCGGGCCATCGTCGCAGGACCTCGGCCATGTACTGAGCGAGGTTCTGGCCGTGACCACCGAGCTCACGGGTGAGTCGTTCGATCCGCTGATGCAGCACGGACGAGAGTGTCGATTCCGCCGCGGGGCAGTCATCTGCCGTGGTCGGCATGACGTCGAGGCGTTGTGCCAGAGCGTCATACGACGCCCGTGCGGTCGTGAGGTCGGCCTCGGCGTGCTGTGCGATGAACGCGTCGGTCCCGGCACGAAGTTGCTCGGCCTGGTGTCGGGCCGCCGCAGTGGTTGCCAGTTTGCCGGTCAGCTCGTTGATCGTCGCGTTGAGGGCCTCGGCGTGCTCGGCATTGCGTTCCAGCGCCACCGTGATCTCCTGCAGCCGTGAGGAACCCGATTCGAGACGGGCCCGCTCTGCGTCGTGCGCCTCGACGCGATGACGGGCCTCGTCGACGTCGAGTTCGGTCCAGGAATGGAATCCCTCTAGCCGGGCGAGTGCTTCGCTGCGCTTCTGCACGACGTCTCGCTGTTCCGACATCGTGGTGATCTCCGTGGCGGCGGCCGACTGCAGACGCTCGAACTCATCGAGATCGTCACGCAGCGCGGCGATCTTGCGTTCGTTGGCCCAGCCGAGGACCCATCGCCGGGGATCGTCGACGCGGTGCCGGTCGTCCTTCTCATGACGACCACCGGAGCGCACCTGGCCTTCGCGTGTGACGGCGCGCGTGGCCGCCCGGAACTCGGCGATGTTCTCCGTGCGCCGGTGGTCGGCTCGTTTGAACACCTCGGCACGCAGGTAGTCCTCGAAGGGCCCGTCCTTGATCTCCAGGCACTCGGCGAGCACGGGAACGTCGGAAGGCTGGCGCTGTAACGGAATCTGTCGCCCCGGCACGCGCTCATATACCAGGCGCGCACCGACGTTCCGGCCGCCGGCGCCTCGAAAGGTCAATCGTCGGCCGTTGACCCACTCCGCGACCGAATCGTAGTGTTGCTGCGGCACCAACAGCGAGAGCGCGAAGCCGCGCAGAACCCGCTCGGCCGCGCCGCGCCACTCACCGTGCTCCGCGGCGACATCGAGAAGTTCGCCGGCATAAGGAAGATCGGTGTGGGTGAGCCCGAGGTCGGTGGTGAGCTGATCGCGCAGTTGTACCTGGTCGGGCGGCAGATTGCTGGTGCGGTTGCGGAGGTCGTCGAGTTCGTCGCGGATCGCATCCGCCCGTCGGACCGTGTCTTTCTCGCGTCCGATGGCGTCGGCGATCGTGGTGTCCAATGCGCGTTTGGTCGCCAGTAGCCGGGAACGTTCGTCGTCGATGAGGCCGCGCAGAGCGCTGAACTGCTCGGCGGAGGTCACCGGATCGAATCCGGCATCGGCGATTGTGGCGTCGAACAGTGCCCGGCCGTGCCGGCGTTTCTGCAGATCGTCGCGCGCCGCGGCGGCGAGCCGTTCGAGTTCGCCGACGCGGTCACCGCCGGCCCGCGCCCGCTCCTCGATGAGCGACTCGCGTTCGCGAGCCAGGTCGCGCTGGCGTGCGGTGGCTTCGTCCTGGCGGCGTAATAGGCTTTCACCTTCGGCGGTGTACGTGACGATCTCGCCGGCGAGCAATCCGGAACGGTGCTCGGCGATGAACAGCCGAACGGCCGCGCGCTGCAGGTCCAGCTCATCACGTTCGGCCAGTGCGGCGTCGTACTTGCGGCTGGTGGCGACGATGGGCTCGAGTGCCTCGAGCTGCTCGCGGGCTCGCTTGACGGCGTCGAACGCCTTGGTGAGGTCGTCGAAGTGGCTGATGATGTCGCGGACACGCTCGGAAGCGTCGCTGGGTTCGAGCATGTGTCCGCGCACGAACTCGTTGAGGTTGCCGACCGACTTCATCGACACCGTCTGGTGGAGCAGTTCGAGCGCTTGCTCGGACCGTATGCCGAGCAGCCGTCGCATCGAGGTGGAGTATTTCGGGAATTCGTCGACCACCTCGGCACCGCCGGACCGGAGTCGCTTGCGCAGGTCGCGGAGGTCGGAACCGAAGTCCGCGAAGTCGGTGGCGATGGTGAGTTGTTTGGTCGCGGTCACATAGAACCGGTAGGGCTGCCCGACGGTGTCGCGTTGCTGGAACACTTGAGCGAGGGTCACGGTCTCGTCGTAGCCGCCGTTTCCGAACACACCGAGGATGACCGAGTAGGTGTTGCGGTTCTGCCGGAGGCCTTTCGCGCGGGATCGCCCTGTCGATTCCTGTCGTTCGGACTTGTAGTGGCCTTCGACGTAGGAACGAAGTGTGCGTTCCTTGACCTCCGCACCGGCGGCCTTGTTGTAGGCGATCTTGTGGGCGGGCATAAGCAGGGTGGTGACCGCGTCGACCAGGGTCGACTTGCCCGATCCGATGTCTCCGGTGAGCAGTGCCGTCTCCGTGCCAGGGGTGAGTCGCCACACCTGTCGATCGAACGTGCCCCAGTTGAGGACCTCGACGTACTGCAGACGGAATCCCGCCCCCTGGGCGGGCCCGCCGAGTTCGACCGATGAGAAGAGTCCCTCGGTCATCGGCTTCCTCCGTCATCGGCCGGCCGTCCGGCGTACTCGCGGAGCTTGCCCGCGAAATCCGACAGTGTCTGCGCGTCGATGTAGGCCTTGATGATGCGCCGGACCTCCCACTGGTCGGTGTGGCCCCGCAGTTGGCGCAGGAATCCGAGTTCGACAGTCTTCTTGATGGTGCTCTCGGCCTGGTCGACGAGGCGTGCCTCGTTGGTCGACTCGGCCTGGAACAGGCGCAGCATCTCGACGATCTGGTCGGTCGACAGGACGAGTCGGCCCTCGCCGCCGGTGATCTCGAACTCCAGCAGGCGTTTGCGGAGGAGTACCAGTAGCAGGCTGACGTTGTAGGTCAGTGCGCGGCGTCGGACCAGCCGCGGAAGTGGTTCCTGTTCTGCTTGTTCCGGCCGTGAGCGGAGGTAGGCGTAGCCCTCGGAGTCGTCGACGACGACGTCGACTCCGATCGTGGCGAAATGGTCGCGTACGCCGGCCCCGGATCGCTCGAGCGTGGCCCAGGCATCCGCGTCGGATTCGCGGTAGACCACGCCCTGCATCAGCCGGATGATGGTGCTCGCGACGGCGCGTTCGTCGGTCATCGTCGCCTCACCGTGACTCTCGGAAGCCGGGCACGCCGGATGGTGTCCGGATCGTTGGGATCGGGGTATTCCAACAGGGTCTCGTCGGAGGCGTCGATGTCGATGCTGACGTCACCGTCGTCGAGCGCGAGATAGCCGACGATCTCGGCTGCGCCCTGCTCGATCGGGTACATGCCGACCACATCGGACAGGAGCGCGGACGACCGCTCGGGCAGGATCGCGCGGATGTTGGCAGCCAGACGGGCCTGGTCGACGAAGGTTTGGGTGAACAGCAGCTCGGCGTCGAGGTCCTCGGTGGCGTGCTCGATGTGGCTCTCGACGGTCGCCGAGGCGGGCTGCTGGTAGAGCGGCCGTTCGAAGGGCAAGGCGATCTCGATCCCGGGCTGGTCGACGTCGAGACCGAAATCCAGTGTGTCGCCGCGGAGCTCGAGCGCGGTGCTCTCCACGGCACGGACGAGGTCGAAGACTCGGCGGTTCTCGAGCCACACCTGGTCGTCGAGGAAGCGGCGAAGTTGTTCGGAGATCTGGCGGACGGTGCGCTGGGTGCGGTCGGCTGCCTCCGACCAGTCGTGGTGGATGCCGCGGATGCGGTGGTCGACTTTCACGAAGTCGAGCGAGGACACCTTGTCGAGCAGGGCGGACAGTTCGGTCTGCCGAGAGTCGGAGAGCAGGAACTCGAAGAACGACTGGAAGCTGCGCCCCTGGTCGGACGAGGCGATCTCCGACCGACTGCCCACCAACTCGGCGAGGAGTTCGCCCTTCGGGCCGTCCCAGGCGGCGATCTTCTCGCGGGCGGCGCGGTCGAGGAGGCGAAAGTTGTCCTCGACCTCGCGGAAATCGGAGAGCAGCTCACGCGCGGTCGACGACAGCTGCTGGTAACGGTCTCGGACCCCTGTCTGGTCGAGAACCGCGATGTGGCCGGACTCGACGGCGTCGATCTCGGCGTCGATCTCGGCACGACGACGCCGCAACTCCGCGAGTCGGACCCCCGGGTCGGATTCGACGCCGTGCACGATCTGCCGGAGCAGTTCGACGACGGTGTGCAACCGCGACTCGGTTCCGACGAAGGCTCTGCCCTGGAGGGAGACGACCCAGGAGTATGCCTTCTCGAAGGCCGGCGTCACCTCGTAGTGGACTTCGTCGTCCCCCGGCGGGTAGAAGCGACGGAGAAAGCCCGCCTCCGTTGCGGCCCAGTCCTCGAGGTACGCACGAGGTTCCTTCGGGAATCGAGCCTGTCCGTCTTCCGCTGCGGCTGCGGTGTTCAGGTCGTAGAGGAGGTCGTCCAACGCCGCGGCGAGGTCGTTGGCCGAACTCGCACCCCGGTTACCCTCGACGAAGTAGTTCCCGAGGAACGTCAGGATGAGCGGGGAATGGTGAGCACGCAGCAGCCGCCATGCGGGATGTCGTTCCCACAAACCGGTGAACGCGTGGAAGTCCATGGGCCAAGAGTAGGCAACCCGTCGGACATCGTCGTCTCGATCACCGGCGGGTGTCGATGACGGGGACCAGTGTGCCCCGGCGGATGGCCTTGTCGCTGGTGGCGATGGTCAGCCCCCGGCGAGTGGCCTGAGCGACGATCATGCGGTCGAACGGGTCGCGATGGTCCCACGCGAGTTGTCCGGCAAGTACTCCATCGATCGCGTCGATGGGTAGATCCATTGCTGCCATCGCCGCAATGGTTTCACTCCACGAGGACAAGAGGGGGCCTGCATCCAGGCGGCCCAGCCTGGTCTTGATCGCGATTTCCCAGGCCGATGCTGCCGAGACGTAGAGGTTGTTGGCGGGATCGCCGAGGATGTCCAGAGCTGACGGAGCGAGGCGGTCTGGGTCGGTCACGAGCCAGAGGAGAGCGTTGGTGTCGAGCAGGATGTCGGTCACGGCTTCGGTTCCCAGGCCTCGAGCTCGTCGTCGGGCAGCGGATCATCGAAATTGTCGGGAATCCTGATGCCAGGGAACTGTCCGAACCGGCGCGCCCGCGGCGTAGCGGGGGCGAGCACTGCCACAGGCCGACCATGGTTCGTGATGGTGACCGACTGTCCCGTCCGTTCGACTTCGGCCAGGACGGCGTTCAACCGGGCTTTGGCTTCGGTGCTGCTGATGTACTTCATGCCCGAGTGTAAGCCCATTCTGACTAGTGCAACCAGTCCGAAGGCCTTGGCGCCTTCAGCGCAGCAACAACCACACGAACCGCAGCACGATGGCACTGATCCCAAAGATCGCGGTGGCGATCAGCCATCGGCGGGCGAGACGGTCGGCGACCAACGGTTCCTGTCCGCGACGCAGATAGGTGAACGCCGACATGATCGCGCACACCGTCGCAGCCACGCCGCCGACGAGGACCAGCGTCAGCATCACCGTGTTCACCGTTGCACCCCATCGTCTGTGAGTGGTGCCCTCACACCACCCGCTTCAATTCGCCGGGTGTGACGTCGTCGTCTGCGGCCAGTGCCAGCACCTCACCGAACCCGGCGACCAGGCACTCGGCGAACAACTCCTGGTCGGTGATCGCGGCTCCGTCGGAATTGATTCCGAGGCAGGCGGTTCCGTTGTGGGTGATCATCGTGGCCATCATGGCGCAACCGGGGAGCGGGCCGAAGGGGAACATGCGCTCGACCTTGGCGCCGGCGACGTAGGTCTCCCAGGGGATTCCGGGGACGTTGCTGGCCTGGAGGTCGTTCTGGCTCGTCGTGCCGCTGAACCGCATCAGGACTGTGCCGGGCATCCAGGCCATCACCGATCCGAGGGTGTTGAAGATGTCGACCGCCGGTTCGTGGCGGGCTTGTCGGACCTGCTCGCGGATGGTGAGGACGCGCTCGAAGGGATCGGCGATGCCGACCGGACCGGCGAGGCGGCCCACGGCGATCCGGTTGCCGCCGGCGGGATCCTCCGGACGGCGCACCGAGATGGGGATCGCGACCGGGATGCTCTCGACCGGTGAGCCCATCTTCTCGTGATAGAGCCGGAATCCGCCGATCAGACCGGCGAGGTAGACATCGTTGACCGAGGAGCGGGCTGCGGTCGCGGCCGCCTTCAGATCGGCGAACGGCACCTCGAACGCGCTGAACCGCCACGACAGACTGCGGTGGGCCAACAACGGGGAACCCGGAGGACTGACGAGTCCGGCCACCCGCGGCACCGAACGGCCATAGCGCAGAGCGGTACTCAACGCCTGGCGCGGATTGGTCAGCGCGCGGACCCCGCGGAACGCGGTGTCGAGGCGGTGTGGAATTCGGCGAACCTCCTCGGCGATCTGTCGCTGGATCAGGTCGAGCGGTGTGATGTTCACCGGGTCGGGGCTCGGAGGCTGTGGCTTCTTCGGATTGTGGTCCCGGGTCGGCGAATGCAGTTGTGCCAGTCCGATGATCGCGCCGAGTCCGTCGGTGAGGGCGTGGTGTGCTTTCAGGAAGTACGCGGCTTTGCCGTCGGGCAACCCTTCGATCAGGTAGCCCTCCCACGGCGGGCGTGCCGCGTCGAGTGCAGTCATGGCCAGCTGTTCGCAGGTGGTCAGCAGTGCGCGTATGCTCCCGTCGCCGCCGAGGCGGATCCGGCGCAGGTGGTAGTGCAGGTCGAAGTCGGGATCGACTGCCCAGCTGGGTGTCCCGGTCCCGAAGGGGGAATCGACGACCCGCTGACGGAAGCGCGGAGCCATCCGGCTCGCCCACTCATGGGCGGCGACCAGGCGGTCCCAGTCGGGATCGCAGTCGTAGATCTCCAGCATGCAGATCGTGCCGCGCATACGACGGTCCGTGTCGCCGCGCCACATGATGGTGTCCACCGAGCTCATGTGCGGGTCGCTCGCCCAGTCCAGGGGACGGTCGACGCCTTCGGTGAGATCAGCCTCGTCGGCCATCGTCAGTTCTCCTCGGACGGTGTGTGCAGGGATTCCACCGAATCGTCGACGAATGACTCCAACGGCCAGTCGGCGAGCGCCGTGACATACATCTGGCGTACCTCCTCGGCGCGGGTGCCGATCTCGTCGGCCGTCCACTCGCTGGTGTCGATGGGTGGCAGGACCATCACCTCGACCGTACCCGGGCGAATGAGTTGCGCACCGCGCCACATCAATTCACCGGTGTTTCGTAGCACGACCGGGACGATCGGCACGCCGGCCTGCATGGCGATGTGGAACGGACCCTTCTTGAACTTCCCGATCCGCGGCGTCGGGGACCGCGTCCCCTCCGGCGACACGACCAGGGACATCCCTTCTTCGCGCAGCGCTTTCACCGCCGGTGCCAGTTGCTCGATGGCCTTGCCACGGTCGGCTCGATCGATGAAGACGAGCCCCGCCTGACGCAGGATCTCGCCGAGCACCGGGACGCGTTGGACCTCTTTCTTGGCAACGCCGGTCGCATCCGAGCGGACCAGGCTGATCATGACCGGGAGGTCAAGCTTCGACTGATGGTTGAACAGGAAGACGCACGGCCGGTCCGAGAAGAGGTACTCGCCGCCGTCGAGCACCTGTACGTGAACGCCGGCCAGGGACAACCCGACGTCGTTGCCGGTGGGCAGCGCCTCCACGAGCGCGTGCGGGTCGCGACGCACCAGACCGGCGGCGGCACCGACGGCGGCGGACGCGACGAACGAGCCGTAGAAGGCCCCGGTCCGGGCCAGCATCCCGAGACGGTTGTAGGTGGGGTTCTTCAGGTCGATGATCGGCCAGCCGCGGGACTCGGCCTCTGCGCGCAGGATTCGGCGGGGCGAGATCGCCGCCGGGTTGCCCACGGACTCCAAGTAGGGGATGTCCTCGTTGCCGTCGCTGTAGGCGAAGGACGCGTCGAGGTCGATGTCGTTCGCACGGGCCAACTCTCGGACCGCGGCTGCCTTACCCGGTCCCCAGAGCGGTCGGCCTTTGATGTTTCCGGTGACGACGCCGTCGACGACCTCGACATCGGTGGCGAGCGCGAAGTCCGCACCGATCTCGCGGGCGATCGGCTCGATCTGGAACCGGGTGGCCGACGACGCGATCACGATGGTGTGCCCCATCTCCCGGTGCGCACGCAGGATCTGCCACATCTGAGGACGCAGCTTGGCTGCGGTCTCGTACTTGAACAGGTGCTCGCCGAAGGCGATCAGCTCTGCGTAGGTCTTGCCCGCGAATGTGGGCCGCGTGGCCGCCAGGACCTCGGCGTAGTCCTGCTCCGATACGACGCCGCGCAGGCCGATCACCAGGAAGTCGGCGAGCTCGCCGAGTCCGAACTCCATGCTGCGCAACCGCGCCCGCATGATGGCGGCGGCGGAGAAGCCCTCGATCAGCGTGCCGTCGTAGTCGAAGAGCGCGGCCACCTTCTTGCCCGTCGGCGCGGAACGGATGGCCCGCATCCGGTCGGTGAACGCGCTCACCGCTCCTCCTCCCCGACGACGATCGGCTGCAGGTCCTCGATGGCCGCGATCCGTGCGAGCCGATCCCGCATCAGTTCGACCTCGTCGAGCCAGTTCTGGCGGGCGACGCGGAGATCGACAATGTCCTCACCGTGGATCAGGCCGCGGTTGTCGGCGAGACGATAGGCGCCGTCGTAGAGATCCTTGGACACCGAATCCTTGCTCCGCAGAACAGCTTGCAGCGCGAGCTGCCGACCCAGACCGAGGCAGTCCGCGATCAGCGCATCCTTCTCCTGGGCGGTGTTGCCCAGTTCCACCAATTTGGTCGCGACCACCAGCTGGGCGTCGAAGAACGGTTGGAGGGTGCGTCGCGCGAACAGTGCTCCGGTGTGGCCGTGCAACACCTCGTAGGTCCACTCCTGCGTGGGGGTGACCGCCCGCCAGCCAGGAGCGAGGAGGTCGAGTTCGATGCCGAGCCGATGCAGGAACTCGGTTTTGGGTGGGAAGAAGAACTCGAACTTGAGGAGGTCGCGGATGCGGAGGGCCTCGCGCTGTGCGGCGGTCAGCAGCGCCTCGTCGGGTGCCGGTGGGGAACCGACGTGGCTGCTCCGGATGGGGGTGCTCCCGGCCTTGACCTCGCCCTCGGCCAGCGCCAGCAAGCCCATCTCGACGATCGCGCGGTCGACGAAATGGTGCAGCGCGCCGTTGCGGTAATACGCTGCGACGGCCCGGTTCTCGGGAACCACCGACCAGACCTGTTCCGAACCGCCCTCGTAACAGCTGACCACGCCGTTACCGGCCAGCACGCGCAGCGTCCGGACGAGTCCGACGCCGCGGCAGCGCGCGGGATCGGGTCCGGGTAGGCCACGGCGGTCGATGTAGTCGAGCAGCGGAGCGAGGACGGCCTCGATCTCGGGCAGGGTGTACGCGCGGTCCTGTGCACCGAGCGCTGCGAAGCCGACGAGTGAGGTCGCGGTGATCGGTGTGGCAGAGTTGATCTCGTCCATCACGCGGAACGCGACCTTCTCCAGCTGCGCGGGCCCTTCGCCGACCTCTTCCAGCGTCTCCCGCAGCGAGATCGGGGTGCCGAAGCGGACTCTGGCCTCGCCGAGGTAGCTGCGTTGGGCCTTGGCGTAGCGCAGCAACCAGCCGACGCCCTCGGGCTTCTTGACGCCACCCGCGTCCTCGTCGGCGATCGCGCCGACCTCCTGCAACTGGTCGTAGACGATCGACGTGGGAACGATCGTCACGTCGGCGTCGTCGAGCTGTCCCGCGGCGTCGACGACGTAGTTCAGGAGTCCGAGCATCGGCTTGCGCAGCTTGCCCGTCCGGCTCCGGCCGCCCTCGATGTACCACTCGAGGTTGAACCGCTTCTCGATGATGTAGGCCAGATAGGAACGCATCGCGAACTTGTAGACCGGGTCCGACCCGAACTTGCGCCGGATGAAGATCATCCCCGCGCGCCGGGCGACCGGACCCACCGGCCAGAACGACAGATTGTTGCCACCCAGCACGAGGTTCGGCGGGAAGTCGTTGTTGCGCAGGACCGTTGCCAAGACCAACGGGTCCACGTAGGAACGGTGGGAGGGCAGGAAGACCAGGCCGGTCGACTTGTTCAGCGTCCGTAGCGAGTTCAGGGTGTCGACGTCGACGGCGACGTTCCAGGCGCGTTCGTGGAGACGGTTGAACGTCGCGGAGAAGATGTCGTCCATCAACCTGCTCTGCGTGGCGACGAATCCGGACAGTTTGTCGGTGGCCTCGGACACCACCGCATCGGTGGGTCGGCCGAGTTCGGCGGCGAGTTTGGCCGCGCCGCTCTGGAATCTGGCCGAGCTGCTGATCTGTTCGGCCACCAGGCGCGGAACCTTGTACCGGTCGCCGACGATCTGGCGTTCGGCACGTTCGGCCGAGACCGACGCCGCGATCCGGACGTACCGGTCGAAGGGTTCGCCCTCGGCCTGGTCGCGCGCATGCCGTTCGCGGAGCTCGGCGATGGTCGCCGGTTCTCCGGCCACCACGCGAAGAGCGTCGGGCCGGCGTCTGCGGATTATCGGCTGCATGAGGCCGAGCGGTCGACGCGGATTCGACAGCACCAGCACGTCGCCGAGGGTCACGCGACGCTCGCCCTGGCGCGCCGCCGGTAGCCAGACCGGCCGTACGGGCACGAGGAGCGTGTTCGGCGAGAGGGCGTCGAAATCGACGTCGGCGCCCTGCCGCACCTCGGCGTCCGGGTAGGCGTTCGCGGCCCAGTCGTTGACCGCGCGCATCTCACACGAGGTGCGGGCCTTGGTCAGGACCAGAACGGGATCGGACATCTGCATCACCCTCACGTCTCCTCGTCGACACCGTGGCGCGCTTCTCCGCGGCGCGGTGTTCCCCATGTCCGTTGTCCGCAGGCGGCGATCGCCGCCCGGCAGACGCCGGCCCGCATGCCCATTGTGACTTGGCACACATCAGGCGGGGCCGGTTTCGGCGACGGCGCACTCTGTGGAGCCCGCGCCCGCCCGCACGGTTAGGCTGTCCGTATTGCCTGGGGAGGAAACATGGGGATTCGAGGTTGTGCGGTGATGGCGCTGGGCGCGTCGGCCGCGATGATTGCGACGCCCGCGGTGGTGGCGGATGCGGCTGCGCTCACCGTTCGATCGGGAATGGCGATCAGCATCGACGACACGGTCGTCACCTCGAACAGCTGTACGCTCGGCGCGGTGATCTCCCGGACCAAGGCGTTGACCGCGGGGCACTGCGGGGATGTGGGCCGCCCCGTGTTCGACCGCAAGGGGAGCCGGATCGGGACGATCACCGCCAATCGCGTTGCACAACGGCTCGACATCGCGGTCATCGGATTGGCTCCGCGTACCGCGGCGCGTATCGACCCGGTGGATTGGAATGCGAAGTTCGACCGGGGACAGCTGGTCTGGAAGTCGGGGATCACCACGGGTTACGGAACGGGCAAGGTCACCGATCCGGCCGAGGTGCTGCGGACGTCGCACGGCTTCTCGCTCGCACCGCCGTTCCTGACGAGGCACGACTCGTATTCGATTCAGACGAGCCTGCGTTCGGAGTCGGGAGACAGTGGCGCGGGTGTCCGGGACAGCCGGGGCCGGGTCGTCGGCATCCTGTCCTCGGCGACCCTCGAGGGCACGGTCGTCGTCCCGGTATCACGTCTCCCGCGCGCACTCCGGTGACGACAAGGCCGTGCGACAACCGATTCGATGCCGAACTCGGAAACGACGAAGCGCCCCATCTGGCCGGAGCCGGATGAGGCGCTTCGTGAAGTCAGGTGTGCTTAAAGCGCGCTGACGTTGGTTGCCTGCGGGCCCTTCTGGCCCTGCTCCACGTCGAATTCGACGCGCTGGTTCTCTTCGAGGTTGCGGAAGCCGCTACCGGTGATCGAAGAGTAGTGGACGAAAACATCGGCGCCCTGATCGTCGGGTGCGATGAAGCCGAAGCCCTTTTCGCCGTTGAACCACTTGACGGTTCCCTGTGCCATACTGCTGTACTTCTTTCTTCAGTTCAGCAGCCACCAAAACTGATGACCGCCCGCCAAGTGTGGCACAGAAAACCCGTCCTGGGAAACGGGGAGTGCGAAATTCCACAAAACAGGTGCGCAATGGCGGGTTCCGGGTGCCGACTCGGCGCGTTCAACCGCCGATCACGCGGAGCGCTTCACTCAGCTGGTCGGGGTCAGGGGCGTGACGAGCGACCTGAGTGGCTTCGACGTGTCCGACGCCACGTCCGGATCGATCGCGGCCCCCTGTGCCAGCGCCCTTTTGATGGCCATGTGCTCACGAGGATCATTGACGGTGTCGCCGGCGATGAGCACGTCATCGCGGTAGTAGAGCACGGTGAGCCGATCCTCGGCGCCTCGGCGCACGACAAACCGGTCGTGGCCGTCCGAGATTCCGGCGATCTGGATCTTCAGCGCGCCCTGGTTGGACCAGAACCACGGCACTCCCCGCGCCGGGGGTTCCCGGTCGAGCAGGGTGTGGGCGGCGGTCCTGCCCTGTTCGACGGCGTTGTTCACCGACTCCACGGCGAGGAGTTCTCCCGGCCGATGCGGATGCGGTTGTAGGGTGCAGTCGCCGGCCGCCACGACGTACCGGTCACTGGTCCGGGCGTGGTCGTCGACGACGATCCCGGGGCGGCACCGCACGCCCATGAGTGTCGCGAGCTCAGTGGTCGGAACCGCGCCGATCCCGACGACGACGAGGTCCGCCGGGATCGATCGACCGTCGTCGAGGATGACGGAGTCGGCGCGTCCCCCGGTGACGCCGATGGCGGTCACCCCGCGGCTGGTCTCGATCCGGATGCCGGCGGTTTCGTGACTGTGCCGAATAAACGCCGATATGGGCTCGGCCACAACACGTCCCAGGACTCTGTCGGCGGCCTCGATGACCGTCACCGTCGCGCCGCGAGCTCGCGCCGCCGCGGCGACCTCGAGACCCACGAAGCCGCCGCCGACGATGACCACGTCGCGGGCGGTGTCGAGAGCCGCGCGGATGACGTGCGCATCGTCGATGGTGCGTAGTGCCACCACACCTTCGCCGTCGGCGCCGGGTACGGGCAACCGCCGGGGGACGGAGCCGGTGGCCAGGGCGATTCGGTCGAACGCGAGGACAGTGCCGTCGTCGAGGGTCGCGGCGCCGCCGCCGTTGTCGTCGTCACAACGCTCGACCGACGCCACGGAACGGCCGGTGATGAGCCGGATGTCGTTGGCCGCGTAGAACTCCGGCGCACGCAACACCGCCGGCTCATCTCCGTCGACGAGAAATTCCTTGGACAGCGGAGGCCGCTGGTAGGGAGAGAAGGGTTCCGCGCCGACCAGGCAGATCTCGTCGCTGTGGCCCAACTCGCGAAGGGTCACCGCGATGCTGAGACCCGCCTCGCCGCCGCCGACGATCAGGATGCGCCCGCTCACTGCTCGGGTGCGATCGTCAGGACGAGCCCGTCGAGCTCATCGGTCATCCGGATCTGGCATGACAGCCGGCTGCACTCGGTCGCCGGGGTGAGTGCGTCTTCGAGCATCTCCTCCTCGAAGTCCTCGGCCGTGCCGGTGCGGTCGATGTCGCCGGGCTCGACGAACACGTGGCACGTCGCACAGGACAACCCACCCCCGCATTCGCCGATGATGCCGGGTACGCCGAACTTGACAGCCGTCTCCATCGCGGACGCGCCGGCTTTCGCCTCCAGCTGATGCTTGGTGCCGTCGGGGCTGATGAACGTGATGGTGGGCAACGCCAACTCCTCTATCCCTACCTGTTGCGATCTGTCGGTCCGAACTCAGAAGAGTTCGAAGTACTCGCGGTGCTCCCAGTCGGTCACGCCGTTGACGTAGGTCGACTCGTCCGGGTTCTCGGCGACCCAGGCGTCGTACCGGCTGACCTCGCTGCGCTTCATCGTGACCAGGTAGTCGATGAATCCGTCCCCGAAAGCCTTGCGGTAGAATCCGTCCTGCTCGAGCACGTCGATGGCTTCGGCCAGCGAACCCGGCAGCTGGGGAACGTCGGCGCTGTACGGGTCATCGCTGACCGGACCGGGGTCGGTGCGGTTGAGGATGCCGTCGAGACCGGCGGCGGCCTGGGCTGCGATGTAGAGATAGGGGTTGGCCGCGGAGTCCCCGACGCGGTTCTCCACGTGAGAGGCCATGTCCCCCGGGGCGCTGATGACGCGCATCATCGCGGCACGGTTGTCCTGCCCCCAGGCGAGGCGGTCCGGGGCAAGCGAGTACGGCCGACGACGGCGGTAACCGTTGATCGTCGGGGTGGTGAACACCGACGCCGCCGCACCGTGGGCGAGGGTGCCGCCGACGTAGTTGACACCGAGTTCGGAGAGGGGGGTGTCGCCGGTGGGGACCATCAGGTTCGCGCCGGTCTCCTTGTCCGCGACCGACGTGTGCAGGTGCCAGCCGTTGGCGTAGAAGCCCGCGATCGCGGGTGTGCACATGAACGATGCGAGATGGCCGTTGCGCTTGGCGATCTGCTTGGTCGTGGTGCGGAACAATGCTGCCGCGTCGGCGGCTGCCAGCCCGTCGAGGATGTCGAAGGTGGTCTCCATCTGGCTGGGCGCCCACTCGTCGTCGAACGAACGGATCGGCAAGCCCATGTCCGACAGTGCGTTCCGGATCGGACGCAGGATGTCGTCGACCTCGTCGAGGTGGTCGACGAGCAGGTAGTTGTAGCCGCGCGCGACCGGAGCGACTGACGGCGGGTCGGCCGGGGAGCCGGGTGCGCCCAGCGAACATGTGCCCAGCCCGTTGTCGACGACCTTGGTGAGGTACCACTCCATCTCGATGCCGGCGACCAGCTTGTAGCCGTTCGACGCCATCTCGGCCAGCGTGTTCTTCAGGATGGTGCGCGGTGCGAGCGGGAACGGCTTGCCATCGGACATGTAGAGGTCGCAGAAGACCAGGGCCGTCTTCTCGGCCCACGGCAACACGGTGAAGGTGCCGGGGTCGGGGACCATCTTGACGTTCGGGCTGCCGCCGAGGCCGTCGAAGTCGAACCCGCCGTCGGGGCTGAACGGGTTGAACACGATGGCGTTGGCGGTGTCGAAGAAGAACGGGGCCATGGTGATCTCGTTGCCGGCCTTCATCGCGGCCAGGAACGCGGGGACGGTGAGGGCCTTGCCGCGCAGCAGACCGTGCTGGTCGGGCCAGACCACGCGGACGACCTCGATGCCCTCGCGGTTGATGGTGTCGATGGCGTGCTCTGCCGCACGGTGGTCTTCGGGTCGGTACAGGTCGTACTTCTCGACGAACTTCGCTGCGGTCATGAGAACCTCCTGGAGTGGTGACGGGTGGTGCGGATCTGGTCGGGATGGTCGATCGATCAGGGGTGGGCGGGATCTCGTACCGGCACGTCGTCGAGCCAGGTGTCGAGGAGGCGGCGCCCCGGTTGGGGACCGCCGGTCGGGATGGATTCGCGGATGGCGTCGACGTCGACGCCGAACTGTCGGAGTTTGGGTCCCTCGAGGGCGAGTAGGGCGTCGATGCCCGCACCGTCGAGTTCGGGATGGAACTGGATCGCCGTGGACGTTCCGAGGCGCCAGGCCTGGAGGTAACGGTCACTGCGGGCCAGGATCTCCGCGTCCGGCGGAGGGTCCGCCGAATCGGAGTGGAAGGAGAAGAACGTGCCGTTGAGCAACGACTTCGGGTTGGTCGCAATGACATCGATGAAACCGCACTCCAGGCCGCTGTCCCCGGGACGCGATCGCCCACCGAGCGCGTCGGCGAGCAATTGCGAACCGAGACACAGGCCGAGAAGCGGGATCTCGCGTGCATGGACGTCACGAAGGTAGGCGACCTCGTCGGCGAGGTACGGATGGCTCTCGCCGTCATAAGCGCTCTGCGGCCCACCGAGCACGACGAGCGCCTCGACAACGTCGGCGTCGGGTAGCGGATCCCCACGGAAGGGCCCGACCACCGACATCGTCCAGCCGCCGGCGACCGCGGATTCCTCGAGGACTCCGATCGACGGATTGTTCACGTGGGTGATCACGGTGAGCGTACGGGTACTCATGGTTGTGGCCTCGCCTCGATCGGCGTCGACCACGGTTGCCAGTGATCGATCTTGGCGAGGGCGGCGAGGAGTTCCGTCGCCGCAGTCCGGTCGATCGCCACCCAGTCGCTACCGGGGGCCACCCCGTACGGGGTGTAGTCCCAGATGTCGAGGGCGCGCACCGCGGCCACGAGAGGCCGTGAAGCGGCGACCTCGCGCTCGATACGTCCCACCCGTGCGCGCAGCAGTCCCAGCTCGGCGGTCAGCGTGTCGACTGCCTGGGCGAGATCGGCTTGCCCGGCGGCGGACGAGGTTTCGATATCCATGGTCAGAACACCAGGGTCAGGTTCTCGTGATACTGCTCGGAGTCGATGAGGTTGACCGACTTGAGCCGAATCCGCCAGCCGTCGTCGGTCTCGCGCAGCACATGCCCGTACCAGCCGGTGTAGGTCTTCGGGGTGCCCGCGCGCATCTCGTGGACGACGAAGTTGGAGCGCACGTACCGGAGCCCGTCTGGATGGTCGAGACATTCGACGTTGGTGATCAGTCGTCGTGTGCGTGACGGCGGCAGCTGGCTGTAGGCCAGACCGGTCCGCAACCAGTAGACGCGGTCGGTGAGACGACGATGGTCGTCGAAGGCGTGACTGACCTCGCGACGGGGGTCGCCACCACCGGCCGTGACCGGAACCCAGTACAGGCAGTCCCCGGTGAACAGGTCGAGCCAGTCGTTGAACCGGCCACTGTCGATCAGATGGGCCTCGGCGAACAGGAACGACTGCGCGCCATGCCATTCGGTCGGCTGTGAGACCGGCCAGTCGTCGGCCAGGACCTGCCGGAATCGGTCGAGCTCGTCGTACCAGTCGGCGTCGACGTGGTAGGAGAACGACGACGTGTCGGCGTAGGTGTCCGGGAGGCGGTCGAGATTCATCGCTGTGCTCCTCGCATCCGGCGCTGCCACTCCTCGTAGTAGCCGCGCATGTGGATCTCGTCGGTGACCGCGCTGCGGATCACGCCGTCGTGCTCGATGGTCTGCCAGTCGGTGTCGAGGCCGCGGTTCATGAATACCCACTCGGCTTCCGGCGCGGCCAGACCGCGTTGCGCCTCTTCGAAATTGGCCTGGTCGTCGGGTTCGCCGAAAGCGGGGAAGTCCTCTTGGGAGCGCATCCGCATGGTGTTGATCTCGTCGGGGACACCGCCGATCGAGGTGGCATGCCAGGTGAGCTGGGTGCGGTCGACCGCGAGCGGCTCGACGACCTGGATCTGGTTTCCGATGACCAGCAGGTTGGGGAAGATGCTCAGGTTGATCTGCGCACCGATGGCCAGGTCGAGGAGCCGATCGGCGTCGTCACCGTGTTCGGCGCGCACCTTCTCCTCGAACCGCTCGCGGCCCGGCTGGGGGCGCTGATTGGCCCAGAAGCTGCCCGGGCCCTCGTACACGGGACGCTGATCGATGACGCTGTGCCCGTTGCCCAGTGAGTACACCTTCATCGGTCCGTCGTCGGGGGTCTTGCCGAAGTACGACATGTCCTTCGAATCGCCCATACGAGAGGCCATTTCGAGCAGGGATCGGTGGGAGAACGCGGGATGGTAACCGTCGCCGGCATTGTCGAACGCCAGCTTCCAGTTGCCGCGGTAGCCCATCCGGTAGGCCGCGGACTTCACCGCGACCTCACTGGTGGGGGAGCGGTCGATCCAGTAGTCGAGCCAGGGCCGGGCGTGTCCGAGCCACTCGTCGACCGGAGGGGCGTCGGTGTTCATCGTGCCGAAGATGAAGCCGCGGTAGCTCTCGACGCGGGGGACGACGGTGAGGCCGAACCGCTCCTTGTCGAGTTCGCCGTACCCCGACGGCCACGGTGCGCCGACCAGTTCACCGGTGTTCCGGAACGTCCAGCCGTGGTACGGGCACTGGAAGCTCTTCGCGGTGCCCGACTCCTCGCGGCACACCGTCGCCGCACGGTGGGCGCACCGGTTGAAGACCGCGTGCAGGCCACCCTTGCGATCGCGGGTGACGATGACGGGTCGGAGGCCCATGCGGACCGACAGGAACGAGTTGGGGTCGGGTACCTGGGACTCGTGGGCGAGGTACACCCACGACTGACCGCCGAAGACCTTCACCATCTCCTCGTCGAAGACGGCGGGGTCGACGTAAAGCGTGCGGTGGACGCGGTCGTGCTGGATGAGATCGGACCATCGGTCATCGAGGGGGGCGTTCGTCTGCGGTGCATCCCACGTGGTGGTGGGTGCGTGCGACGGGCTGTTCTGCAAGGTCATCGCTGCTTCCTGGTCGAGCTGAACCGGGGGATGCGAGTGACGTTACATCCGTTACGCGGGATTTTGTAGACGTAACATGTAAAACGTTTGTTTCCGGGTATTTGGACTCTTGCCCGTCTAAGATGCGCGGATCGTGGGCGTGGGCAGCGGTCTCGGTCCGTCCCGACCCGACCACGACAACTAGACTTCGCCCATGGCTCAGGGTGCACCGCTGGAGGGGACCGTCGCGCAACGCATCCGTCAGGTACGCGGGTCGTTGGCCCCCGGTGAACTTCGGGTGGTCGCGGCCCTCACCGACGGGTACCCCACCGCAGGTCTCGTTCCCATCGCGCAACTCGCCGCGGAGGCGCAGGTCTCCGCGCCGACGGCGTTGCGCCTGGTGAGCAAACTCGGCTTCCCCGGCTACGGCGCATTCCAGGAGTCCCTGCGCGCGGAGGTTCAGACGCGGTTGTTCTCCCCGGTGACGGTGTACCCGACCGACGATCCCGGCGTCGACCGGGCCGGGCCGGCGGATGACGCCGACCTCGCCGATGCGCTGGCGCTCTACACCGACGGTGTCCGGGCGACCATCAACAATCTGTCGCGGGCCGACCTGGCCGGCGCGGTTGCCGCGCTCGCCGACACCGATCGGCGCGTGATGCTCCTGGGCGGCCGGTTCACCTCGGTGCTGGCCGCCGAGTTACACCAGTATCTCCGGATGCTCCGGTCGGGTGTCGTTCTGGTGCAACCGAATTCGGGCGACCGGATGGCCGCGATGACCGATGTCGACGATCGCACCGTGGCTGTCCTCTTCGACTACCGGCGGTACCAGCAGACCACGATCGAATGGGGACTGCGCGCTGCCGAGCGCGGCGCGGAACTCGTGTTGATCACCGACGTCTACCTGTCACCGCTGGCGTCGCAGGCCGCGTCGGTCCTGACGACCAGTCACACCGGTCCGGGCCCCTTCGATTCCATGGCGCACGGCTTCGTCCTCGCCGAGCTGCTGGTCTCGCTGGTGACGAAAGAGCTCGGGGAGCCGGCGCGGAACCGACTCGCCGACTTCGAGGAGATGCAGCTCGCCGAGGAACGGCAGCGTCGCCTTCCGCGTAAGGGTTGACGCATCGGAGCAGGTCAGGGGTGGTCAGGAATATCCCCCGCCTCCGCGTGCCTTGAACCTGAACATGGTCGTGCGAGTCCGGGCCCGCGTGTCGGATGACCGGCGACCCGCCTGTCGAGGTAGGCCCTCGTCTCGCTGCAACGAAAGGACAGATCGCGTATGACAGTCCCCAACATCACGCTCAACAACGGCATCACCATCCCGCAGTTGGGATTTGGCGTGTTCCAGGTTCCGCCGGAGGACACCAGGGCCGCGACGCTGACCGCTTTCGAGGTCGGCTACCGGCACATCGACACCGCCGAGATGTACGGCAACGAGAAGGGCGTCGGCGAGGCGCTGCGCGAGTCAGGCCTCGCCCGCGACGAAGTCTTCATCACCAGCAAGCTCAACAACGGCTTCCACGACTTCGACGACGCGCTCAAGGCGCTCGACCGGACCAATGCCGATCTCGGCGTCGACCAGGTCGACCTGTTCCTGATCCACTGGCCATTGCCCGAGGTGGGCGACTACGTCCAGACCTGGAAGGCGCTGGAGAAGGCCTACGCCGACGGCAAGGCACGTGCCATCGGTGTCTCGAACTTCCAGCAGGCGCACCTGCGGCGCCTGTTCGACGAAACCGACGTGGTTCCGGCCGTGAACCAGATCGAGGTCCATCCGTACCTGTCGCAGAATCCTCTGCGGGCCTTCAATTTCGAGCACGGTATCGCCACCGAGGCATGGTCACCCATTGCGCAGGGCAAGGTCGTCGACGACCCGGTGATCACGAAGATCGCGGAGGCCAAGGGACGTTCGGCCGCCCAGGTCACGCTCCGGTGGCACATCCAGCGCGGCGACATCGTTTTCCCCAAGTCGGTGACGCGCGCCCGCGTCGAGGAGAACTTCGCGCTCTTCGACTTCGAGCTGTCCGACGACGAGGTCTCAGCGATCGAGGGCCTCAACGCCGATGAGCGCATCGGCCCCGATCCGGACACGTTCAACTACATCCCCTGACCTGACCTGTCGGGGCGCTAGCGGGCGGACCACCCGAACAGGTGGCCCGCCCGTTTTCTGCCTCCTCCTCAGTGGCCGGCTCGTCTGGTCAGCGAGGCACGCAACTGGCTGAACCGGAAGAGCGCGGGTTCGCCGACCGTCAACTGGTATCTCTCGATCACCTCGGCGACGAACCGGTCGGTCTCCGAGTCGGGGAGCCGGTTCGTCCAGTCCGGGGAGCCGACGGTGAACCAGGCGTGGAAGTCCTCGACGGAATCGAACGTCCAGGACAGGTTCTTCACCGTCAGGTCGTCGACGGTGAAGCCGGCCGCGGTGGCGAGTTCACCGAAACGGGCGGGCTCCACATGTTCGTACGGCGCGTCGAATGCCTCGAAACTTCCGGCCCACTGCGGATCGGTCGCGACCTGCATGGCGACGTCCTCGATGCTCGGCCGGTCGGTCGCGCAGACCATCTGCAGCACCGCGCGCCCGCCGTCGACGAGGCTTCGCGCAATCTGCCGCAACGCCTCTCCCTGGTCGTGCACCCAGTGCAGGGCGTTGAAGGAGACCGCGATGTCGAAGTCCTGGTCGAATGGCAAGGCCAGCACGTCGTCGACGTGGAACTGAACACGCAGCGTGTCGAATGGCACCCGCGCCAGGGCACGGTCGATCATCCGGTGGGAGGCGTCGACGCCGACCACCGATCCCTCGGGCAATCGCTCCGCCAGCAGCATCGTGATGAACCCGTCCCCGCAGCCGACGTCGAGCAGACGTTCGTTCCCGATGAGCGCGAGACCGGAGATCGACTCCTCGGCGACCATGCGTTGGAGCCCACTCACCTTCGCGTACCGTGCACCATCCCAGTCGGCCATCGCTTCTCCCGCCGTCGGAGCATCGGCCTCCATGGTCCACCGCTCCAGGCGGGTGCGGGCGGGTTCGCCTGAAACCGGGGCGCCCCTCTGCTGCCGGGTTGTGTCGCCCTCTTTCGGATCAGCGAGCGGAGGCGGCGACTGCGCCCGCGATCTCGCGGTAGCGTGCGTACACCTCAGGGGTGGCTGTTGCGGTGAGTGTTTCGCGAGCCGCCTTCCACTCCGGCAGTTCGCCGGCGAACGCCCAGGCAGCCTGGCGTGCTGCGCCGAGTGCCACGTGTTCACCGTCCGCGGGGACCTCGACCTCGCCGCCGAAGAGTGCCGGCGCGATAGCCCGCACCGCAGCCGATTTCGCACCGCCCCCGGTGAGGAGGACGCGGTCGACGCGCACTCCCTGGTCCTCGATCTTCTCCCGGCAGTACACGACGGACGAGATGAGCCCCTCGACCGCGGCGCGGGCGATCGACGACGGACCGAAGTTGGCTGCGGTGATGCCGGTGAGGGTCCCGGTGGCGTTCGGGAGGTTGGGGGAGCGTTCGCCCGCGAACCAGGGCACCATCGTCAACCCTCCGGCGCCCGGTTCGGCGGAGATGGCGAGCCGTGCGAACTCGTCGAGGTCGACACCGAGCATCTTCGCCGTCGAGGCCAGTACCGGCGCACCGTTGAGGGTGCAGACCAACGGCAGGTGCCGGCCGGTCGCGTCGGCGAAACCGGCGACCAGGCCGTCGGGGTCGTTGGGGGCGGTGTTCGAGACGGCACACACCACGCCCGACGTCCCGAGCGACACCACCGCGTCCCCGCGTCGGGCATGGAGTCCGAGGGCTGCTGCTGCGTTGTCTCCGGCCCCCGCACCCACGACCGTCCCGTCCGAGGTGGTTCCTGCGCGATCGCCTGCTCCGACGACGGTCGGCAGGTGCGGGCTCCGCCCGCGAAAAGCCAGTTCCAGCAGATCTTTGCGGTACTCGCCGGAGGCCGCGCCGAAGTAACCGGTGCCCGACGCGTCGCTGCGGTCGGTGGTCAGCTCGGTGATGTCGGCGCTGCCACGAAGCCGCCAGGTGAGCCAGTCGTGGGGAAGGCACACTGCGGCAGTGGCATCGGCGTCCCGGGGTTCGTTGTCGGCGAGCCAGCGCAGCTTGGCCGCGGTGATGGCGGCAACCGGGACCACGCCCACGGCCTCCGCCCATGCTCCCGGACCGCCGAGGTCGTCGACGAGATCGGTGGCGCTCGACGCCGAACGAACATCGTTCCACAACAAGGCATCTCGTACCACCTGCCCGGAGATGTCGAGACACACCATCCCGTGTTGCTGTCCCGCGACCGACACCGCGGCCACGTCGTCGAATCCGCCGGCCCCGGAGATGGCGTTGCACAGGGCATCCCACCACCGGTCGGGGTGTATCTCGGTACCGGCCGGGTGCGGTGCGCTCGCCGACCGGACGACGGTCCCGGTCTCGGCGTCGCAGATGACGACCTTGCACGACTGGGTGGATGAGTCGATCCCGGCTACCAGGGTCATGACAGCAGCTCGGTGAGTGTGGCGCGTGCGCCCTTGGTACGCAGGCAATCCAGCGTGGCCAGGTACGGCGTCGTGAATCCCTCCTCTTCGGCGAGGGTCCCGAACAAGTCGGGATCGGCGACGAACGCCAGTGGATCGGTGCGCGAGCGCTTGGCCCGCGGCACGAGCTCCGCGGCCAGGGGATCGACGACGTCGATGGGGTCACCCTGTTCGTCGGTGCCCTCGGCGTATCGGGTCCAGCTCGCGACGACGGCCGCGGCCAGTTCACTACGCTGCCCGGATGCCAGACGTTCGCGGATCACCGGCAGCAACCACTTCGGGATGCGGTCCGACGAGTCCTGGCACAGCCGCGCGATCGTGTCGGCGATCGCCGGGTTGGCGAAGCGCTCGAGCAAGGTGTCGATGTAGGACTCGACGTCAACGCCGGGCATCGCCTGTAGCGTCGTCCTGCCCTCTTCGATCATGTAGCGCCGCAGCAGGGTTCGGATGTCCGCATCCGACGCGGCGTCGTGGACATAGCGGTAGCCGAGCAGATATCCGAAGTAGCACAGGGCCTGATGGCCGGCGTTGAGCAACCGCAGCTTCATCAGCTCGTAGGGGATCACGTCGTCGACGACCTGTACGCCCACTGTTTCGAGGGCCGGGCGGCCCATCGAGAAGTCGTCTTCGAGCACCCATTGGGTGAAGGGTTCGGCGACCACCGGCCACGCGTCGGCGATCCCGGTGCGTGCGGCGACCTCGTCGGCGAGGTCGGGAGGCGTAGCGGGAGTGATGCGATCGACCATCGAGTTGGGGAAGCGGGTGTTCGTCTCGATCCAGTCGGCGAGGCCCTCGTCGCGGAGCCGTGCGTAGGCGAGGAACGTCGACCGGGCCATGTGTCCGTTGCCCTGAATGTTGTCGCAGGACATCACGGTGAACGACGGAATTCCGCGTTCGCGGCGTCGGGCGAGTGCTTCGGTGACCAGGCCGAAGACCGTGCCCGGCGGTGCCGAGCCCTCGAGGTCCGCGACGATGTCGGGGTTAGTGGCGTCGAGTTCGCCGGTCGCGGGGGAGAAGTTGTACCCACCCTCGGTAACGGTCAGCGACACGATTCGGGTGGCCGGATCGCTGAGGCGTTCCAGGACTGCCTCGGGATCGTCGGGCGCGAAGAGGTATTCGACGATCGACCCGATCACGGCGGTCTCGGTGTCACCGTTCGGATGCTTCAGGGTGAGCGTGAACAGGCCGTCCTGGGGGACGAGCGCATCGCGCATCGCGGAATCTGCCGGCCGCACCCCGACACCACAGATACCCCACTCCTTCGCGGCGGGATCCGCTGCGAGCAGTCGATCGAGATACATGGCCTGGTGCGCGCGGTGGAACGCGCCGACTCCGAAGTGCACGATGCCGGGCGTGACGGCGGTGCGGTCGTACGCGGGAACGGCGGCCCCGTCGATGCGGGTCAACGATTCGGCGTTCAGCGGGGTGCTCATCGGCGAGCCTCTCCTGTCTGTTGGTCGGCGGCGCGCCACTCCGAGATGCCGGGATAGACGACGGCCTTGATGTTCCCGGGCCGGAGGTCGGCGTTGAGGGCGTCGGTGAGCTCGTCGAGACCGAACCGTGCAGTGACCATGGCGTCGAGGTCAACGGCGCCGGTCCGGACAAGGGCAAGGGCGGTCGGCCAGGTGTTGGAATACCGGAAGACGCCGGTCACCACGAGCTCTCGGTTCTGGATCAGCGTGACCGGTAGTTCCATTGTGTCCGAACCCATTCCGACGAGTACGACGTGACCGCCGGGTCGGACCCGGGTCATTCCGTCCCGGACGGCGGCAGCAACGCCGCTCGCGTCGACGAAGGCATCGACCGGGTCGGTGTCCTCGCCGGGCGCGATAGCATGCGAGGCACCGAAGTCGGTTGCGCGTTGGCGCCGCTGCTCGTCGGGTTCACTGATCACGATGCGTGCCAGACCCGACGCGCGGGCGACCTGGGCGATCATCAACCCGATCGGTCCGGCGCCCGCGATGAGGATCGAGTCGCCGGCCGCGACCGCCGCCTTGCGGAGTGCGGCGATGCCCACGCACAGCGGTTCGAACAGGGCCGCGGCCTCGTCGGAGACCTCCGGCGGTACCGGATGCGCGAAATCGGCTCCGATGGTGACGTATTCGGCGAAGGCGCCGTCGATCGGCGGCGTCGCGTAGAACTCCATGTGCGGACACAGGTGGTAGTCGCCGCGTTTGGTCTCGGCGGTGGTCGGGTCGGGTCGTTGCGGCTCGATGGACACGCGTTCGCCGACACGGTTCGGGCTGACTCCGTCGCCGACCGCCACGATCACCCCGGACGCCTCATGACCGAGAACGAGCGGTGCGTCCACGACGTGGTCCCCGATGCGTCCATGGCGCAGGTAGTGGGTGTCGGAGCCGCAGACGCCGACTGTCCGCACCTCGACCAGCACATCTCCGCGGGCGAGCCGCGGTGACCTGCGGGTTTCGGTGCCGACTGAGAGGTCCGGGTGCAGAACGCCGGCCCGCATCACCTGTGGAGCGCCCGGAACGTTCGTATCGGTTGTTGCGTGGGTCACACCAGGATGTTAGCTTACTGAGCATATTCACCGCTAGTGAGCATCTGCTCACAAGAGAACCGGAGTAGGCCATCGATGGCACCTCGTAAGCAGTCGGTCGACACCGCCGACGACCAACAGGGTTCGTCGGGACGGGCGGCGGGGCCGCGCGGCACCGACGCCGGCCAGGATCTGCGCTTGCTGGTCCGCGCCGCGACGATGTACCACCTCGAAGGCCTGACCCAGGCGGAGATCGCCGCCCGCCTCGGAGTCTCCCGACCCACGGCCGGCCGCCTGGTTGCCCGCGCCCGCGCGCAGGGACTCGTCCACGTCTCGGTCTCGGCGCCGCCGCATCTGTCGTCGTCGATCCACACCGAGCTCGAACGCGCGGTCGAGGAGACGTTCGGTCTGGACGAGGTCCTGGTGATCGACGAGGTCGCCGACGGATCGACCACCGGCAACGCTGCACTGGGGCGGGCCGGGGCGTCGGTTCTGACCCGACGTATCCAGGCCGCGGACACCTTCGGGTTCACCTGGGGGCCCGAGCAGGTCGCGGTCGCCGACGCCATGGGAGCCGCAGCCTCCTGTCAGCGGGTTGTGCAGATGGACGGTTCGATGACGTCGGTGGAGTACCACACGGGTGTCGACCACGCCCTGTCGCGTTTCTCCGAACGCCTGCACGCCCGGCCTCTGCGCCTGGTCGCGCCGCTCTACGTCGATCCCGAGACGGTCACCGCCGTCAACCGCGATTCGATTCTTTCGCAATCGCTCTCGGCCGCCCGCGGTGCGCAGGTCATGCTCTTCGGCGTCGGTTCGGTCTCGACCTCGACCACCCTCTTCGAAGGCGCTTTCATCGACGCGATCGTGCTCGACGAACTCGTCGAACTGGGCGCGGTCGGCGAGATCGGCGGCCGGTTCTACGACGCAGACGGAAACGCGGTGGCATCGAGCCTCGTCGACCGGACCGTCTCGGTCTCCCTCGACGCGGTCCGCGCCTGCCCCACCTCGATCCTGGTCTCCGGTGGTGAGCACCGGCGGGAGTCCATCCTCGGTGCTCTCCGCGGTGGTTACGCCACCATCTTGGTCACCGACGTCCCCACGGCGGAATGGCTTGTGTTGCAAGAGAAAGGTGAACAATGAAGTTCTCCCGACCCCGGATGTTCGGCGCCCTGGTGGCGACCGTGACGCTGGTGATGACCGGCTGTTCCGGCGCCGGTTCCCTCACCGGTGGAGGCGGGCGCGAGATCACCGTCGCGATGGTCTCCAACTCCCAGATGCAGGACGCGGTCGCGCTGTCCGACCAGTTCGAAGAGCAGAACCCCGGCGTCTCGGTGAAGTTCGTGACACTCTCGGAGAACGAGGCGCGAGCCAAGATCACCGCGTCGGTCGCCACCGGCGGCGGCGAGTTCGACGTCGTGATGATCAGCAACTACGAGACCCCGATGTGGGGCGAGTACGGCTGGCTGGTCAACTTGAGCCCGTACATGGACGCTGATCCGGAGTACGACGCCGACGACTTCATCCCGACGCTGAAAACCGCTCTGTCACACGATGGGTCGATGTACTCGGCGCCGTTCTACGGTGAGTCGTCGTTTCTGATGTACAACAAGAAGCTCTTCGAGCAGGCCGGGGTCACGCTCCGAGCGAATCCGACCTGGCCCGAGGTGGCGGAGGTCGCGAAGAAGCTCGACAACGAGCGCACTGCGGGGATCTGCCTGCGCGGCAAGCCCGGCTGGGGTGAGGTGCTCGCTCCGCTCAACACCGTCATCAACGCCTTCGGCGGCCGTTGGTACGACGAGGATTGGAACGCACAGCTCGACAGCCCGGAAGTCGAGGCGGCCGTGCAGTTCTACGTCGACACCGTCCGTAACCACGGTGAGGCCGGCGCGTCGTCGTCGGGCTTCCAGGAGTGCGGAAATCTCCTGTCCCAGGGGCAGGTTGCCATGTGGTACGACGCGACGTCGGCGGTCTCGGTCCTCGAGAGTCCGGAGACCTCGTCGATCGCCGGCGACGTCGGCTACCTCCCCGCACCGAGCATGGCCAAGCAGGACAACGGTTGGCTCTACACCTGGTCGCTCGGCATCCCCACCAGCAGCAAGCACCCGGACGAGGCGTGGTCGTTCATCCGCTGGATGACGAGCAAGAGCTACATCGAATACGTGTCGGAGAAGCTCGGACCCAGCCACGTTCCGCCGGGTAGCCGGCTGTCGACGTACGAATTGCCTGCGTACAAGGAACTCGCGAAGCCGTTCGCCGAGCAGACATTGACCTCGATGCAGGCCGCGAACCAGCTGAAGCCCACTCTGCAGCCGGTGCCCTACACCGGGGTGCAGTTCCTCGCGATCCCTGAGTTCCAGGATCTCGGTACCCGTGTCAGCCAACAGATCTCGGCAGCCATCGCCGGACAGATCAGCGTCAAGGACGCGTTGGCCCAGTCCCAGGAGTATGCCGAGGTCGTCGGCAAGTCCTACCAGAGGGAGCAGTGATCATGGCCACCGCAGTCTCGACGCGCTCGCCCGAGGAATCCTCGCCCGAGCGGACACCACTGACGTCATCCCGCGACCGCATCTCGCGGGCGGAGGGGTGGCGGCGACGCGGACCCCTGCTGCCGGCCCTGATCTTCATGATCGTGGTCACGCAGGTCCCGTTCGTGTTCACCCTGTACTACTCCACCCAGTCGTGGAACCTCGTCCGTCCCGACTCCCGGGCGTTCGTCGGCCTCGACAACTACGTCGCGGTCTTCGGTGACAGCCAGTTCTGGCGGGTCACGGTCAACACGATCCTGCTGATCGTCGGCACCGTGCTGATCTCGGTGATCCTCGGACTGATCTTCGCGCTGCTTCTCGACCGGAAATTCTTGGGACGCGGCGTGGTTCGGACCCTGCTGATCACCCCGTTCCTGGTGACACCGGTGGCGGCGGCACTGCTGTGGAAGACCAGCCTGCTGTCGCCCACCAACGGCTTGGTCAACTGGATGCTGAGCCCGTTCGGCGTCAAGGTCGACTGGCTCTCGGAGTTCCCCCTGATGAGCGTCATGGCCGAATTGGTCTGGCAGTGGACGCCGTTCATGATGCTGCTCATCCTTGCCGGACTCCAGTCGATGCCCCGCGACGTCCAGGAGGCCGCCCGCGTCGACGGTGCGACGAGCTTCCGGCTGTTCCGTGAGCTGACGCTGCCGCACCTGCGGCGGTTCATCGAACTCGGCGCCGTGCTCGGCGCGATCTACCTGGTCAACACCTTCGACGCGGTGTACATGATGACCTCGGGTGGCCCGGGAGTCTCGAGTTCGAACCTCTCGTACTACATCTACCAACGCGCCTTCCTCGGCTTCGACATCGGTCAGGCCGCCGCGATGGGTGTCGTGACGGTGGTCGGCACGATCGTGGTCGCCACGCTGGCGCTGCGTCTGATCTTCAAATCATTCTCCGGAACAGAGGAGCCGGCCTGATGAGCACCGACATCCGCCCCGACCGCACTGCGACCGAACCCGCAGAACAGCGCCCCGGCAGGGAGATCCGACGACGCCGCAACCCCCGAGGGGGTCTGTTGACCGCGGTCACCTGGATCATCGCGATCGGATTCTTCTTCCCCGTCCTGTGGATGGTCCTGACCGCGTTCAAGCAGGAGAGCGACGCGGCCACCAACCCGCCGACCTTCTTCTTCGAACCGACGCTGCAACAGTTCCGCGACGTCTTCGACGCGGGAATCGCGACACCGCTGCTCAATTCGCTGTTCGCGACCATCGTCTCCACCATCCTGGTGCTGCTGCTCGGCGTACCCGCCGCATTCGCCCTGTCACTGCGGCCGGTGCGAAAGACCAAGGACGCCTTGTTCTTCTTCATCAGCACCAAGATGCTGCCGATCGTCGCGGCGATCATCCCGCTGTACGTGATCGTCGGCGAGATCGGCATGCTCGACAACATCTGGACTCTGGTGATCCTCTACACCGCGATGAACCTCCCGATCGCCGTGTGGATGATGAGGTCCTTCTTCCTCGAGGTCCCCGGCGAACTGCTCGAGGCCGCCAGCATCGACGGCGCGAGCCTGTGGACCTCGGTGCGGGAGGTCATCCTTCCGCTGATCTCGCCCGGGATCGCCGCCACCGCCCTGATCTGCGTGATCTTCTCGTGGAACGAATTCTTCTTCGCCGTCAACATGACCGCGGTCAACGCGCAGACGATGCCGGTGTTCCTGACCGGCTTCATGTCCGGGCAGGGCCTCTACTGGGCGCAGCTGTCGGCAGCGTCCGTCCTCGCCGCACTGCCGGTCGTCATCTGCGGTTGGATCGCCCAGAACAAGCTGGTCCGCGGGCTCTCGTTCGGCGCGATCAAGTGAAGCGGAGGTCGCGTGCCGCGGCACCAGTCCCAGCTCGGCGCCATCAAATGACCGCCCGCACCCACCGACTCGAAAACCTCTGAGACAGAACCGGAGAACATCATGGCTTCCATCACCTACGACAAGGCCTGCTGCGTCTACCCGGGCGCGGACAAGCTGGCCGTCGACTCCCTCGACCTCGACATCAAGGACGGCGAGTTCGTCGTCCTCGTCGGACCGTCGGGTTCCGGCAAGTCCACCGCACTGCGCATGCTGGCCGGCCTGGAGGAGATCGATTCCGGGCAGATCCGCATCGGCGGTGACAACATGGTCGGCGTCGCGCCCAAGGACCGCGACATCGCGATGGTCTTCCAGAACTACGCGCTGTACCCGAACAAGACCGTCGGGGAGAACATGGGTTTCGCGCTGAAGATGCGTGGTGTGCCTCTGGAGGAACGCAAGCGCAAGGTCGCCGAGGCCGCGAAACTGCTCGACCTCACCGACTTCCTCGACCGAAAGCCGGCCAAGCTGTCCGGCGGTCAGCGCCAGCGTGTGGCGATGGGACGCGCGATCGTCCGTGAACCGCAGGTGTTCTGCATGGACGAGCCGCTGTCCAACCTCGACGCCAAGCTGCGCGTCCAGACCCGCACCCAGATCGCAGCACTGCAGCGTCGTCTCGGCACCACCACGGTCTACGTCACCCACGACCAGGTCGAAGCCATGACCATGGGAGACCGGGTTGCGGTCCTCAAGAACGGCCAGCTGCAGCAGTTCTCGACGCCCACCGATCTCTACGACAAGCCGGTCAACGCCTTCGTCGCCGGGTTCATCGGCTCGCCGGGGATGAACCTGTTCACCGCACCCGTCACCGACGGCACCGTCGCCATCTCCGGTGGCACGGTGGACATCGACGCCGAATCCGAGGCGGCTCTGCGTCGTTCCGGTCTCGACTCGGTGATCGTCGGCATCCGCCCCGAACACCTGGCCCTCGCCGACGGTGGCACCGGCATCGAGGCGGAGGTCGCGCTGCTGGAAGAGCTCGGCAGCGAGACCTACATCTACGCCAACCTCGCCGATCAGTCGGTGAAGAGTCTCGACGGCGAATCGATGGTCATGGTCGCGCGGTCGGCGGAACGGTCACCGGCCAAGCGTGGCGAAGGCATCCGGCTGCGCCAGTCCGACACAGCTGTTCATCTTTTCGATCCGTCCACCGGCGACCGCCTGGTCTGACTCAGGCCAGCAACCGCCACAACCCGATCAGGCCGACGACGACGATCACCCCGCGTAATGCGCGGGGTGAGAGTCGTCTACCGTAGCGGGCCCCGATGACGCCGCCGAGGAGTGAGCCGACGGCGATGACTGCGGCCGCCGACCAGTTGATCCGGTCGAAGGCGACGAGCGTGTAGGTGACGGCCGCGACGACGTTCACGACCAGGGACAGCAGGTTCTTCGCGGCGTTCATCCGCTGCAGGTGGTCGGGGACCACGACACCGAGGATCGCCATCAGCATGATCCCCTGGGCGGCGGTGAAGTACCCGCCGTAGATGCCGACCGCGAACGTGCCGGCCACCATCGCGGCAATGCGGGCGGGGGTCAGGCGCGGCGTGCCCAGGTGCGTCGGCGCGGTGGACCGACGACCGACCCACTTCTGGATCCACGGTTGCACGACGACCAGGATCAGAGCCGCCACCAGCAGGATCGGCACGATCGCCTCGAACACCGTCTCCGGCAGATGGAGCAGCAGCCAGCAGCCGACGATCGCGCCCACGAACGACGCGGGGATCTGCCATCGCAGCTGCGGCCACTGGCCCTCGAGTTCACGTCGGTATCCCCAGGTACTGGACACTCCGCCCGCGACGAGACCGATGGCGTTGGAGATGGTCGCACTGACCGGCGGGACCCCGAACGCGACGAGCGTCGGGAAGGTGATCAGGGTGCCGCTACCGACGACCGCGTTGATCGCGCCCGCACCCACACCGGCCAGCAGGACGGCCAACAGTTCCCATGTGCTCACGACTTCTGAGGGTGCCCGGTGTCTCGGGTGGGTCGGTCACCGGGGTGAATCCCAGGGGTGCTTCTCAGTGAGCCGGGGGGCCGCGTCCTTCTTCTTGCGCTTGGGGATGACATGGAGAATCGCGACGAGGATCGCGCCCACGATCAGGCCGACGACTGCGGACAGGACGGTTCCGGCCGTCCAGGACAGCACGCCGCCGAAGCCGCCGTGCACCAGTTCGCCGAACCAGTGCTCGACGTGGTGCAACTGGTCGGCGGGCCAGTGGAAGCCGGCCTCACCCACGTTGACGATGAGGATGTGCCCGCCGACCCACAGCATCGCCGCGATGCCGACCACGGTGAGCGTCGACATGATCTTGGGCATCGCGGTGACCAGCCCGCGGCCGATCTTCTGACTGAACGTCGACTCCCGTTGTGCGAGCGCGAGCCCCACGTCGTCCATCTTCACGATGATCGCGACGACGCCGTAGACGAGTGCGGTGATCAGGAACGCGACGACGATCAGAACGCCCAGGCGAGTCCAGAACGGCTCCTCCTCGACCGAGGACAGCGAGATCACCATGATCTCGGCCGAGAGGATCAGATCGGTGCGGATCGCGCCGCTGACCATGTGCTTCTCGAACTCGGGATCGCCCCTCCGGGAGCCCGACTCCTCCTCGTGATGGCCTCCGGCGATCGCCTCGTAGACCTTCTCCGCGCCCTCGTAGCAGAGGAACAAACCACCGGCGATCAACAGGTACGGCAGCGCCTGGGGGAGGAACTGACTGAGGATCATCGCGACGGGCAGGATGACCAGGAGTTTGTTGCGGATCGATCCGATCGCGATCTTGCGGACGATCGGAAGCTCGCGGTCCGGGGTGAACCCGTCGACGTAGCGCGGGGTCACCGCGGTGTCGTCGACGACGACACCCGCAGCTTTCACGCTCGCTTTGCCGGCCGCAGCGCCGATGTCGTCGAGTGACGCGGCGGCGGCACGGGTGAGTGTCGCTATGTCGTCGAGCAAGGCGACGAGACCACTGGCCACGGGGACCTCCCGGTTCGGTGAGCTACATGCTCGATGAGCTTCGGTCATCGAACAGTATGCCGAAGACGACGGCGAGGCCGGTCATCCGTTCGCCCGGATCGGCGTATTGCCCGAATCGGCGGCCTGTGAGTGGCGGAATTCGGCGTCGGGCGCGCGCTGACCTGCGGGGACGCGGGTGCCGACCGGCGAAATTCGCCAGCCACTCGCGGGTTTCCATACCGACACGGAGACGGTGTCGAATGGCGTGCAGGTCGTGGGGACACCACGACGACCATTCTTCGTCGACGTCGAGGAGAACTGATGAACGCCATCGAGAACGCCATCGATGCCCTGCGTGCGGGCCGCCCGGTTCTGGTGACCGACGCCGCCGACCGGGAGAACGAGGGCGACGTCATCCTGGCCGCCGACCGGGTGAGCACCGAGTGGACCGCCTGGACCGTGCGCAACACCTCCGGTCTGCTGTGCGCCCCGATGACAGGCGAGCGTGCGGACATGCTCGAACTGCCGTCGATGGTCACCAACAACGAAGATCCCAAGGCCACCGCCTACACGGTGACCGTCGACGCAGCGGAGGGAGTCACGACGGGCATCTCGGCCGCCGATCGTGCGCTCACGCTGCGCATGTTGGCCGGGGCC
This sequence comes from Gordonia sp. Swx-4, assembly GCF_030316175.1. NCBI lineage: Bacteria > Bacillati > Actinomycetota > Actinomycetes > Mycobacteriales > Gordoniaceae > Gordonia > Gordonia sp. Swx-4. Next base: position 5,029,904 of record NZ_CP128197.1, on the reverse strand, counting down.
GCATCCGGCCCCCGAGACTTCACCCGGCCCGGACACGTACTACCCCTTCGTGCCCGGCCGGGTGGGGTCCTCGAACGTCCCGGACACACCGAGGCCGCCGTCGACCTGTGCACGCTCGCCGACGTCGCCCCGGTCGGCGTGATCGCCGAACTCGTCGCCGCCGACGGTTCGATGATGCGCTACCCGCAGGTCGCCGCGATGGGTTCGCGCATGGGCCTTCCGGTGCTCACCATCGAGGAGCTGGTCAACTACCGCCGTATCCACGACGCGGACCGCTGGTCGGTGGCACCCCGGGTGCGTCGCGGGGCGGAGACGGTCCTGCCGACCCCGACCGGTGAACTCCGCGCGATCGGTTACCGCGACACCGAGACCGGCGCTGAACACATCGCCCTCGTGAGCGCCGGGATGTCCGGAGACCGCCTCGACCTGCGTGCCCCGCTGGTGCGGGTCCACTCCGAATGCCTGACCGGAGAGGCATTCTCGTCGCAGCGATGCGAATGTGGACCGCAACTCGACGCGGCGATCGAACGCATCAGCTACGACGGTGGGGTCGTGGTCTACCTGCGCGGGCACGAGGGCCGGGGAATCGGGCTGCTCAAGAAACTGGCCGCTTACCGGTTGCAGGACCAGGGACTCGACACCGTCGAGGCGAACCTCGAACTCGACGAACCGGTCGACGGACGTGAATACGGCGCCGCTGCAGCCATTCTCGCTGACCTCGGGATCGACCGGGCGCGCGTCATGACCAACAACCCCGACAAGGTCCGCGGACTCACCGACTCCGGGATCGAGGTCACCCAGCGTGTCCCGCTGATCGTGGGCGTGATGCCGGCCAACGTCCGCTACCTCGACGCCAAGCGCCGGCGACTCGGGCACTTGCTGGGCGGCACGTCCGGCGGCGGGTTCGACGCCAGTCAGACCGGCGACTTCTCGGTGGGGTCGCGCGCGAACTAGCTTCCCTTCACTTCGCGGGTCACCGTCGAGGTGGACACGAGTCGGACGCGATCCGCCCGGAAGAGGTCGAAGGAGTACTCGAACGGGATGCCCGCCCAGTCGCGGGACACCCGGGTGATGGCGAGAAGCGGACGGCGGACGCCGATGTCGAGCCAGTCGGCTTCGCGCCCGCTGGCGGCTCCGACCTCGACGGTCTCCGTGGTCTCGGCGGCGGCGAGTCCGTAGTGCGTGCGCAGTAGTTCGTAGAGCGATCCGTCCAGCGGGTGCGCCGGCAGGCCGGGTGCCAGTTCGACGGGGAAGCAGGCCAGGTCCACCGACAGTGGTGCGCCGTCGGCGAGACGGATGCGCCGGATCGCGAACACCTCTGCACTCGAGGTGATCTCGAGGGCGCGCGCCTCGATCAGTGTCGCCGGTCGTCGTTCCACACCGACCACCCGCGTCGCACTGGCGTGTCCGGACTCCGCCAGCAGCTGTGGGAGACTCGATGATTCGGCGGCGTGTCGCTCGACGACATCGGCTCGGATGAATGTTCCTCCGCCGCGGCCGGTTCGGCGTTCCAGGACACCCGCCCGGCTGAGGGGGAGGAGTGCACTGCGCAGGGTCGATCTCGACACCGAGAACTCCTCGGCCATATCGCGCTCGGTGCCGAGCCGGGCGCCGGGCGTCAAGGTCCCCTGGGCGAGCATCGCCAGGATGCGCCGGCGGACATCCTCGGCGACCGGCCCGCCGCTGGTCTCACCCATCCAGGCGTCGCGTCCGTCAGGCCGGGATCGCGTCCGGTGACTCGGGCAGCACCTGGCCGCCGTCGACCGCGATCGCCTGCCCGGTGATGTAACCGGCCTCGCGGGTGGCGAGGAACGCGGCGAGGTGGCCGATGTCCTCGGGGGTTCCCAGGGCTTTCATCGGGATGGCGCGGGTCATGCCCGCGATGTAGTCCTCACCCATCTCGACGAGCCCCTCGGTCAGGACGTTTCCGGGCATGATCGCGTTGACGGTGATCCCCTGGCCGGCGAGTTCGATTGCGGCCGTGCGCATGAAGCCCAGCTGGGCGGCCTTCGACGCGCCGTAGTGCGACCAGTTGGGGAAGCCGGTGATCGGGCCGGTGATCGACGAGGTGATGATGACCCGGCCGCTACCCGATTCGGCGAGTGCGGACAGGCAGGCCTGCACGGTGAACACCGTGCCCTTCACGTTCACGTCGAGAACCTGGCTCAGGTCCCCGTCGGTCATCGTCGCGAGCGACGCCTCGGGGAAGATGCCGGCGTTCGCGCAGACGACGTCGATCGACCCGACGGTCTCCAGCACGGTCCGGGCCATCTCGTCGCACGACGACCGGTCGCTGACGTCGGTGATGACCCCGACGACCTTGCCTTCTCCCAGACCGTCGAGTTCGGCTATGGCCGAATCGATCTCGGCGGCCGACCGTGCCGCGATCGCGACGTCGGCACCGGCCCGCGCGAACACCCGGGCGATGCCGCGTCCGATTCCCTTGGTGCCGCCGGTGACGATCACCGATCGGCCGGCCTGGCTGAACATGGTCATGGTGCTCCTCTGATGTGCGTGGTGGGGCGGTGACCGGAGGTGTCAGGCCGCGGATGTCCGGGTGGCGACCCGTCGCAACCACGACGGGTCGTCGAGGTACCTGCGGGCGAGAGCTGCGGTGCCGGAGACGAAGTCGTCGGCGATGCCCAGAGCCGCGTCGGCGTCGGCGTGGGACGCCACCCACGCGGTCAGGTGGATGCGGCGGAGCAGCACGAAGGTCGGGATCATCGCGAGATGAGCGTCCGGCAGCGGTCGGACCGCGGTGTACCCGCGGAGCCAGTCGTCGATGAGGTCCTCGGTCCCGGGCTCGTGTTCGACCCACGAGACGGCGGACCCGAGATCGGCGAGGTGCCAGGACCATCCGCAGTCGTCGAAGTCGATGACGGTGATCGCCGGGAGGTCCGCTTGCGGATCGACCATCAGGTTGGCCAGCCGCAGGTCGGCGTGGACGAGTCCGAACCGATCGGGCCCGCTGCCGAACTGGGTGAGCCGTTCGGTGATGACCCGGACGGCACGGTCGATGTCCGCGCGGTCTTCGGGGGACAGCCCGGGCGCCTCTCGCCACTGCCCCCACCGCGCGTCCGGACCGAGGATGGTCTCGACGTCCCAGGTGAACCGGACGAAGTCCGCGGGCGCCGGCCACCTGGAGGCGTGCTCGTGCAGGTGCGCGGTGATCGCGCCGATCGTCGCGAAATCGACGACGCCAGGAGATTCTTCGGCGGTGCACCCCGGCACCACCGTGACGGCGTCCACCAGAAGGGTCCGGCCGTCCACGGTCACATCGACGACTTCGGCACCGTCGGCGGCGGCGACCGGTGTGGGGGTGGACACGGGGCTCTCCGCCCCCAGGGCGGTCATCCACCTCAGTTCGGAGCGGATCGCCTCGATGGAGTGATACCCGGGACGGTGCACGCGCAGAACGAGTCGACGGGCGGGGTCTTCGGCGAGGTAGGTGGCGTTCTCCGACAGACTCAGCAGGCGGAGCGTCGCGGACGGGGCGAAGCCGTAGTGGCGCAACGCCTTCTCCGCGAAGGCGTGATGGTCTGCGGGTAGTCCGGGCACCGGAACAGTGTCACCCGGAATCCGAATGAGAGCAGACCAAAAGGCGATGTTTAACGTGGCCGTAGCGATCGCGGGTCGGCGGAAACGCGGTGGAAACAACCGGGCGCCGACGGCTCGTCGATATGTTGCCCACCAACGCAATACGGCGTAGAAGTGAGGATGACGCCGAGCCGGTCCCGGACCACTGTGCCTGGGCGTACCCGGATGTGGTCCCCATCGAGCAGACCAAAACGTTCGGCGGATCGATCCCGATCACCACTACTCCAAGAAAGACCCCACGTGAGCTTCTCCAACATCATGGATTCCAACAGCTACACCGGTGGTTCGGTGGGGCGGCACGGGGACGGACTCATCGAGGCCCGTGAACGGATGCTCGGGCCGGCGTACCGGTTGTTCTACCGCAAGCCCGTTCACCTCGTGCGCGGCGAGGGGAGTCACCTCTTCGACGCCGACGGGGACCGCTACCTCGACGCCTACAACAACGTGGCGAGCGTCGGACACTGTCATCCGCACGTCGTCGACGCCGTGATGCGGCAGATGACCTCGGTCAACACCCACACCCGCTATCTCCACGACGGGATCGTCGACTACTCCGACCGACTGCTGGGCACGCTTGGACCGGGCATCGACCAGGTGATGTACGCGTGCACCGGCTCCGAGGCCAACGACCTGGCGCTGCGGGTCGCGTCGATGCACACCGGGACGACCGGGGTCGTCGTCACCACCGAGGCATACCACGGCAATACCCAGGCGGTGACGGCGATCTCGCCGTCGAACGGAGGGCCGGCGGTGCTCGGTCCCCACGTCCGCACGGTGCCGCCGCCCGACCGGCGTGGGACCGGTTCGGCGGCAGAGGCGTTCGCCGATCACGTGCGCCGAGCCGCCGACGATCTACAGGCCGCGGGCTTCGGGCTCAGCTGTCTCATCGTCGACACGATCTTCTCGTCGGACGGCATCTTCGCCGCGCCCGACGTCCTCGCTCCCGCGGTCGCGGCCGTGCGTGAACACGGTGCGGTGTTCATCGCCGACGAGGTGCAGCCCGGCTTCGGCCGAACCGGTGAGGCCATGTGGGGGTTCGATCGGCACGGAGTGCGGCCCGACATCGTCACGATGGGCAAACCCATGGGCAACGGCCTGCCGGTGTCGGCGATGGCCGTTCGGTCCGAGGTCCTCGAGCGATTCGCGTTGACACAGCCCTACTTCAACACTTTCGGGGGCAACCCGGTGTCGATGGCGGCGGCGGCCGCGGTGCTGGACGTCATCGAGAGCGAGGACCTGCCTGCTCACGCGCTCCGGATCGGCGGCCGCCTCCGGGGGGAGATCGCCGGCGTCGCGGCCGAACACGCCGGCGTCGACGACATCCGGGGCACCGGCCTGTACATCGGGGTGGAGATCGTGACCGACGACGGTGCTCCCGACCGGCGGCGCGCCCGCGCGATCGTCGAGGCCATGCGGGACGCCCACGTCCTCATCTCGGTTTGTGGCGAGCACGGCAACGTTCTCAAGATCCGCCCGCCGCTCGTCTTCTCCGACCCGGACGTGGACTGGTTCTGCACGGCACTGGAATCCGCACTGACCACGACACTCACGACCGTGGGCTGATCGGACGGCGCCGGTCAGGTCCTCGGGTCAGAGACGGTTGAGCAGTTCTGCCTTCTTCGACGAGAATTCCTCGTCGGTCAGGATCCCGCGCTGGTGGAGGTCGGCCAGCGACTCGATCGCCGCGACGATGGCGGACGAATTCTGTGCAGGTGCCGCCGGTTCCGGAGTGGCGGCGGGCACCGGCGGCTGCGCGGGTGCGTCCGACGAGGGTGCAGGTGCCGCCACCGGGGTTCCGGCGTCCCGTTGCGGTCCGAGCTCGACGAGGCTCGACACGTCGAAGGTGCCGTACTGGCTGGAGAAGCTCACCGAGCCGTATCCGGAGCCCTGCTGTTGCTGGACGCCCCCGATCCGGTGATCCGCAGTGTCGAAGATCCGCGTGACCCCGGCGACCTGGATGGCGAGGCGACGTGTTGCCGGGAACACGGCGTACCGGACGTCGTTCTGGCCCCCGGTGGAGCTGGGCGCACCGAGGTCCGCCGGCCACCAGGACCCCGCGGTGACGAAACCGGCGCCCGGCTGCTGCCCCGGCGCGGCCGGGAAGATCGACGTGGTCGTCAGGACGTCGGCGAGTTCGTTGCACAGCGAATCGACCCGGGACTTGAGGGAGTTGTCGAACATGTCGCCGACCATCGTCATGCCGCCGCGCATCCACTGACCGGAGCCGCCGAGTTCGGGAATGTTGAACTGGGCCATGGTGCCACCGCCGGCATTCACCGCCAGAAGCATCGCCAGAACGGCGTCGCGAGACAGGCCGAACCGGACGGCGATCTCGATGATGGCGTTCTCTGCTTCAGGTGTCACACGGCTGGTCATCGTGATGTCCTTCGTCGAGGAATGCCCCAACAGGGTACACACGGATCGCCGACGTCCGACGCCACGAATCGACGAGCGGGTCGACTCAGGCGCTGAGCCGCGCGAATGCCGAGCGGTGGAAGACGATCGGTTGTTTCGAGTGATCGTTGGCCAGCCCGGTCACCCGCAGCACGACGATCTCGTGGTCGCCGGCCGTGTGCGAACTCTCGATGGCGCACTCGAAGTGCACCGGGGCATCGTCGAGGAGCATTGCCCCGCTGGACAACACGGTTGTCTCGACACCGGCAAAACGCTGGGTCTTGTCCTTGGCGGACAGCTGGCGGATCACGTCGGTGTGGCTCTCGCCCAGCACCGAGACGCCGAGACTGGGCAGCTCGCGCAGGATCGGCCAGGTGGTCGAGCTCTGCTGCACGGCGAACATCACCAGGGGTGGTTCCTGGGAGACGCCGACGGCGAAGGAGGAGGCGACGATGACGGCCGGTTCGGCACCGGACATTCCGGCGAGCGCGACGACGCCGGTCGGGAAGGCGCCGAACGCCTTTCGCAGTTCGGTGCTGTCCAGGTCGGTGGTGGGGGTGACGGACGTGGTCATCGGTCACCGGCCGGGACCGTTGCCTTCGTCGAGGCGAGCACGACCGAACCCCAGCGGTCGATCCAGGGCTGGAATGCCTCGGTGTCGTCGTAGAGCTTGTCGACGACGTAGAGACCGGCGGCCGGGACGGTCGCGCCCAGCTCGACGAGCACCGGCTTGAGAAGCAGGTCGGGCGCCAGGTAATGAGCGGGTCCGGCACCCAGCATCAGCGGGATGGCGGTGACGTCCTGGAGGCCGTCACTCGTCGAGAACTGATCGAGGAAGAGCTTCAACAGCCCCGTGTAGGTGGCCTTGAAGGTCGGCGAGGCGAAGACGACGAGGTCGCTGCCCGCAACGGTCTCCACGGCTTCCGCGACCGCGGTGTCTCCCCAGCCGAGCAGGCCTGGACCCAGGTCGACCACGTCGACGACATGGTCGGGTTCCTTGCCGGTCAGGGTCGACGCCAACAGGCTTGCCGCCGTCAGTGTCCTCGATGCAGGCTTCGGATTGCCTGCCACAACGGAAACGATCACGATGCTCCCCTTCGAATGTCGCGAGATGCGTTCTCGTGCAGAGTGCGCGGGCGACATTGCCGATTGGTCAACCGACTATTTCCCCTAGATTGCGCGAGGAGAGCCGATCGCTCCGGGCTGCGGGTCCTGCGATATCCCGTTGGTGCGCAGGGATTCTTCCGCGGAAGAGACCGGGTCGGGCTCCGGGCACCAAGTGACGTCGGAGTTGTCGATCTGCGATTCGAACCGGATCCGATCCGCCCGGAAGCGGTCGAAGACGATCTCCACCGGTGTGCCGTCGGCGGTGGTGTAGAGGATCTCCCGGGACAACAGGGTCTCGCCGGGCCGGACGTCGAGCAGGCGTGCGGTCCGTTCGTCGGCGCGCTCGGCGCCGATGGAGACCGAGGCGCCGCCCGGTGCGACCCCGAAGAACTCGGCGAGTGTCCGTGCCATCGACATCGGCTTGTCCCGAAGGACATTGGGGTCGGCATTGAACCGCGGGGAGAAGTAGGCGCTGCGCATCCCGATGATCTCGTCGTGGGCGATGAAGGAGTTCTCGACGAGACGCACGACGTCGTCGTCGATCTTCAGGCGCTCGCGGATGAGTGGGAAGGCCGGCACGATGCACTGATCGGTCACCTGGATGTGAACCAGTTCGCCGCCGGTTGCGGAGATGTCGTCGAGTGCGACACCCAGATCCCGGCGGTTCACCCGCGTGCCGACACGTGGGCGCCGGATCACGACACTCGTCTCGCTCAACTCGCTCAGCGCCGCGCGCACCGAGCCGCGGCTCGAGTTGAACATGATCATGAGGTCTTCCTCGACCAGTTGCGCGTCGATGTCGATGGTGCCGTTGCGAATCGAGGCGAGTATGAGGTCGCGGACGCGGCGGGACGACACCTGGCGCCCACGCGCGGAACCGCCGCGCGAACGCGGGTGGAATGGGGGTGGTGTCGTCATGGAGATGACTTCCGATCTTCTTCCAACAGCGGGGGCTGAACTGCCGATGGGTTGTGAGTCTAAGGACTCTTGCACGCATCGGCGCGGGCAAGTTGTGTGCGTCACATTCGGCGCGAAAACGACCTTGCCGATGCCGAACGGCCCCTTGACCTGCGGCTACGCGTCAATGGTCACGAATGTGAACCCGCGCAATTGACCAGTCACGCCAGGACGCGGGATTCGAAACAAATCGGCCAGAGGATCAGCACCCAACAGATCGAGACCCAACAGATCGAGTCCTAGATGGGAGGGATCGAGTGACCGTCGATATCAGTGTCGAGCCAGGCATTGCCGGCCCGGGCGCAGTCGATGCACGACATGCGACGACGACCGCCGGTGGCGGTGGTGCCGGGACGAAGGGGTCCGCCGTCAGGGTGGTCCTGTCACGACTTTCCGAGTGGGCGTGGATCGGACGTGCGGCCGGCCGCGGCATCGTCAACCTCCTGATCTTCGTCGTCGTCGCCTTCTTCCTCGTCCAGCTGATCCCGGGTGACCCGCTGGTCTCCGCCTCGGGTGGCCGCCTGTCCGGCGCCGCACTCGAACAGGCGCGGGAGTCATACGGGCTCAACGGATCTCTGTCGACCCAGTACTGGACATATCTGACCTCGCTGATCAGCCTGGACCTCGGCAACTCGATCGCCACCGGCCGCCCGGTCGCCGAGGACATGGCCACCCGGGTCCCCGCGACCCTCGAGCTCATCGGCGCCGGCCTGTTCTTCGCCTGTCTGGTCAGCCTGCCGATGTCCTACCTGGTCGTGACCCGGCCGACCAACCGGTTCTCCAAAGTGCTTCGCTCGTACGCGAGTTCGGCGGGAGCGATCCCCGAGTACGTCGTCGGTATCCTGTTCCTGTTCGTGTTCTTCGCGACGCTGGCCTGGGTTCCGGCGCCGTCCGGACGACTCGACCCGATCCTCATGCCGCCGACCGAGGTGACCGGATTCCCGGTCCTCGACGCATTCATCGCCGGCGACACCGCCGCTGCCAACTCCTACATCGCGCACCTGATCCTGCCGGTCGCGGTGATGACCGTGTCGCACTCCGCGATCCTCGTGAAGTCGCTGGTTCTTGCGCTCGACACCGAGATCGACAGCCCGGCAACGCGGTTCCGGATCGCCTCCGGTGCTCCACGACGAGTGGTCGTCCTGAGCATCTACCGCCGGGCGCTGCCGTCGGCGGTAGCGATGCTCGGCATGATCTTCGGCCTCCTCCTCGGCGGTGCGGTGGTCCTGGAATCGCTCTTCGGTCTCGGTGGCCTGGGTCAGTACGCGGTCGACGCGGTCCGCTCGTCGGACGTGTTCGCCCTCCGGTCCTTCCTGATCGTCATCGCCGGCATGTGTCTGATCGTCTACTTCCTCACCGAGGTGGCCACCGGCCTTCTCGATTCCCGTCGACGCGACTCGCGCAACCCGGAGGTCTGACACATGGCCATGGCACCGCTCTCCACAACGACGGAAATGTCCGGTGCACCAACGAGTGCCAGGAAGACGTCCGGGCTTCGTGACTACGCGGCTCTCATCCCGTTCGCCCTCCTGCTACTCCTCGCGGTCTTCGGGCCGATGCTGGCACCGCAGGCGGCGACCGAAGTGGTCGGCACCCCCTCGACCGCGCCGTCGGGCGCCCACTGGTTCGGCACCGACTCCAACGGATTCGACGTGCTGTCCCGGACTCTCACCGCCTTCCGGTTGGACATCGCCATCGCGATCGGAGTGACCCTGCTCGCGACCGTCGTCGGCATCGCCATCGGATCGATCGCCGGCATGTACGGCTCGAAGGGCGGACCGCTCGGTGTGATCGCGGCGACACTCGGCCGCACGATCGATCTGGTCCAGGCGCTGCCCGTCATGATCGGCGGGCTGGTCATCGTCTCCTTCTTCGGCCGCAACTCGGTGGTCATCGCGCTGGCGCTCGCGTTGGTACTCATGCCCTTCCAGGGCAGGTTGATGCGCACCGAGGTGCTGCGCACCCGAAACGACGGTTTCGTGACCGCGGCGCGGATGAGCGGCGAATCCGAGTTCCGCATTCTCACCCGCCACGTAATCCCGAACTCGTGTGCTCCCGTCCTCGAGAACGCCTCGGCGATCTTCGGAATGGGGATCATCTTCTGCGCCGGCCTGGGATTTCTCGGCGTCGGCATCCCGCTCCCGACCGCGGAGTGGGGCAACATGCTCGCCGACGGAGCGGCGGACGCAGCGGTCGGACGCTGGTGGCCCGCCCTGTTCCCGGTCCTCGCACTCGCCTACTCCGTGTGGGCGGCCTCCCGAGTCACCACCTTCATCTCCCGTCGCCGACGTTTCTGACCGCACGACGTGTAACAGCTGCTCTCTCAACCCTTCCCAGAACGGAGTCCCCGATAACCATGAAACGACTGTCCACCCTGGTGAGCGGAACCGCGCTCGCCCTCGCCGCCGCACTGACACTCAGCGCGTGTGGTGGCGGGTCGTCGAACAACTCCGCCGAGGGCGGCGTGGTCATCGTGACCGCGGCCCAGCCCCCGAGCTTCAGCTACGAGACCAGCGCAACCGGCTACGAGGCCGCGGAGTTCTTCCTGAACACCGGTGCCACCCTCATCCGCAACCCGTACGTCGCCGGTTCCGACGGCCTCTCGGCGCACCAGGAGCTCTTCAAGTTCGAGCCGGTCCTGGCCAAGAGCTATGAGGTCAGTCCCGACGGCAAGACCTACACCTTCCACCTCAACACCGAGGCGAAGAGTGCAGCGGGCAACGCCCTCGACGCCGACGACGTGATCTTCTCGTTCAAGCGCAAGTTCGACGTCGACACCAGCATCGTGTCGTTCGTCAGCGCTCCGGTGATCACCTCGACCGATCAGGTGAAGAAGGTCGACGACGCCACCGTCACCATCTCCATCGCCGATCCGTCGCACGGCTTCACGCTGCTGTCGCTGCTGGCGAACACCCCGTACGCCATCTACGACTCCGAGGTGCTCACCGCGAACGCCACCCCGGACGACCCGTACGGCGTCGAGTACTCGAAGACCAACGCGGACTTCGGCTTCGGTGCGTACAAGTTGACCAGCTACACCCCCGGCCAGCAGATGGTCTACGAGGCCAACCCCGGATACGCCCTCGGTGAGCCAGGGGTGAAGCGTGTCGTCCAGCGCGTCGTCGCCGACGCCGGCCAGCGCTCCAACCTCGTGAAGAGCGGTGACGCATCGGTCGCCACCCAGCTGCGTCCGGCCGACCAGGTCGCCCTGCGCGACGCGAACGCCGCCCAGATCTTCACGGTGCCCAGCAATGCCTACGTCTACGTCCCGCTGACCACCACCAAGGCGCCCTTCGACAACGTCGAGGTCCGCCGCGCGTTCTCGTACGCGGTTCCCTACGACGCGATCATGAAGGACGTCTACAAGGGCCGCCTGGGTCCGATCTCGTCGATCCTCAACGACACGCTCCCGGACTACAACGGCAACGGCCTGAAGAGCAACACCACCGACCCGGCGAAGTCGTTGGAGATCCTGCGCAACGCGGGGATCACCACGCCGGTGAAGTTCGAGCTGACCGTCAACAACGCCGTACCCGATCTCAAGGAGTCGGCCGTCCAGATCCAGACCGCGGCCCGCGCAGCGGGATTCGAGGTCACCCTCAACGAGGTGAACTCGGCGGTCTTCCAGGAGGGACTGGCCAACAAGACGTTCCAGGCATCGATGGGTCGTGACTACGCGGTCGTGCAGTCCCCGCCGTACGTGCTGTCCCTCTTCTACACCCCGGGATCGCCGATCAACTGGCCGGACTTCGACTACGCACCGCTGAACAACGCCATCGCGGCCGGCAACGCCTCCGGCGAGCCGCTGACCCCGGCCGCATGGGGTGAGTGGAACGAAGCCGAACGCATCCTGCAGGACCAGATGCCGACCGTCTACATCGGATACGTGCAGCCGCTCAACGCATTCGCCAACGGTGTCGAGGGCTACGTCTTCCGCACCGACAGCGTGATCGACTACTCGGAGCTCAAGCCATGACCACGCTCACCGACCAGGTCTCGGTAGCCGGAGAGGACGTGACGGGCACCGCTGCCCCGGTCCTCGAGGTCACCGATCTGACGATCCGTTACGGCGGGGTGGAGAAGGTCCACCCGACCTCGTTCACGATCGGCCGGCGCGAGCGGGTCGCGATCGTCGGCGAGTCTGGCTCGGGGAAGTCGAGCATCGCCAACGCACTCGGCGGGTTCATCCCGCCGGGTGTTGGCGAGGTGTCGGCGGCGAGGATGTCGCTGTCGGGCCGTTCGTTGCTGGCGGAGAAGGCTCAGAGGATCCCGGCTCGGCGTGAGGGGATCTCGATGATCTTCCAGGACGCGATGAGCTCTCTCGATCCGATCTGGTCGGTGGGCAGTCAGCTCACGGCGGTCCTCCCGAAGAGCAGGTACGGCTCCCGCAAGGGCCGTGCCGCGGCCGCCGAGGCCCGTCTGGAGCAGGTCGGCATCGTCGAACCGCGCCGGGTGATGACGTCGGTACCGGGTCAGCTCTCCGGCGGCATGCGGCAGCGAGTGATGATGGCGATCGCGCTGGCGTCCGAGCCGGAACTGCTCATCGCCGACGAACCGACGAGTGCTCTCGACGCGTCCCTGGCGGTGTCGGTCATGGAACTCATGACCGGCCTCACCATCGAGAACGGGGCATCGCTGGTCTTCATCACCCACGACATCGCACTCGCGCGTCGTTTCGCCGACAAGGTGCTCGTCATGCAGGCCGGCGGCGTCGTGGAGACCATCGCCGCCAGGGACCTGGACCACGCGACCCACCCGTACACCCGGGGATTGCTGGAATGCATGCCCACGCTGAGTTCCGCTCAGTTGGAACGTCTTCCGACGCTGGACACGGTCATGAGAGAGGAGGCCGCAGCATGAGCACGATCATCGAGGTCGTCGACGTGCACAAGCAGTACGGGCGCAAGGTGACCGCCATCGGCGGGGTGACCACCAAGTTGGAGAGCGGCCGCGCCACCGGAATCGTCGGCGAAAGCGGTTCGGGAAAGTCCACTCTCGGCAAGATGATCGTCGGACTCACCGCACCGACCTCCGGGCAGGTCCTGGTCGACGGCCGCGACCTGTCCCGGCTGCTGGAACGTCGTCCCGGCCGTCTCGAGTACCGCCGCAAGGTGCAGCTCGTGGCCCAGGACACCACCACGACGTTCGATCCGCGGCGGATCATCCGCGAGGCGATCCGACGTCCGGCGCAGATCCTCGGCGGGCTCGACGAGAAGGCGGCCGACGCCGCCGTGGACGCCATCGTCGCCGAACTCGGCATCGCACCCGAACTCGTGGAGCGGTATCCGCACCAGCTTTCCGGCGGCCAGCGGCAACGTCTTTCGATCGCGCGTGCTCTCGTCGTCGGACCGGACATCCTGGTCTGCGACGAGGCGGTGAGTGCACTCGACGTGTCGGCACAGGCCGTGGTCCTCAATCTCCTCAAGGACTACGTGCAGACGCACTCGCTCGGGCTGGTCTTCATCTCGCACGGCCTGCCGGCCACCGCCTTCATCACCGACGACCTGCTCGTGATGAACCGCGGCAAGGTCGTCGAATCGGGCGAGACGATGTCGATCCTGCAGGCGCCGTCGAACGACTACACGCAGACGCTGGTCGGCGCATACCAGGCCATGGAAGCGGCGGCCTGACCCCACGACTCGCCGGCCATCCCGGTCGGTGGCAACACATCTCACAATCATTTCTCACGACAGGAGATCGCAATGTTCCACATGGGTTGGTTCCTCGGAGACGGCTTCGGCATTCACCCCTGGAGCCCGACGAACGGTGACGGTCCGTGGACCGGCACCAACCACCTGGACTGGATGAAGCCCGACATCCACGTCGACATGGCCAAGAGCCTCGAGCGTGCCGGCTTCGACTACATCCTCATCGAGGACACCTCGATGGTCGAGGACTCCTACAACAACTCCGCGGAGACTTCGCTGCGTCGTGGCTTCATGGCCCCCAAGAACGATCCGCTGCCGCTGGTCCCGCTGATGACGCAGGCCACCAAGCACATCGGCATCATCCCGACCGTCTCGACCATCCAGTACCCGCCGTTCCTCGCCGCACGCGCCTTCACCACCCTGGACCACCTGACCGAGGGTCGTGTGGGCATGAACGTGGTCACCAGCGTCACCGACCGGGTTGCCCAGAACTTCGGCTACGAACGACATCTCGAACACGACGAGCGCTACGAGATGGCGATGGAGTGGATCGACGTCGTCAAGGCGCTGCAGAACTCGTGGGAGGAGGGCGCCGTCATCGCCGATCCCTACGCCGGCGTCTATGCCGACCACACCAAGGTCAACCCGATCGAGTTCGTGGGCAAGTTCTTCAAGTGCCGCGGCCCGCTGAACACCATCCCGGGTCCGCAGCGTGAGGTGCCGGTGTGCTCGGCCGGTAGCTCGGAGCCGGGTCGTGTGCTCGCCGCCAACTACGACGACACCCAGATCGCCATCGTCAAGGACGCCGCAGACGCCAAGGCCTACCGCGAGGACATCCGTGCCCGCGCGGCCGCCGCCGGACGCAACCCCGACCACATCAAGGTCCTCTTCATCGCGACCCCGACGATCGCGGCCACCGACGCCGAGGCCCAGGCCGCCTACGAAGCGGCGCAAGCGTTCCGCAAGACGGACAAGGCCATCGAGTACAACCTGTGGAACATGTCCTACACCTCGGGTGGTCGTATCGACTTCGGTGCCATCGATCCCGACACCAGGGTCGGCGACATCGATCTGTCCAAGCAGAACGGCGAGTACACCTCGATCGCCGGACTGTTCGGCGGCCGCGAGGACGAGACCCTGCGCGAGGTCGTCGCGAGCAGCTTCCAGGTCAAGGACATGGGACTCATCGGTTCACCGTCGACCATCGCGGACAAGATGGGCGAGATCATGGAAGAGGCGGGTGGAGACGGCTTCCTCTTCTATCTGCCCACCACGCGCATGAACATGGCGATGATCTCCGACGGCCTGGCACCGGAACTGCGTCGCCGCGGACTCATCCGTGAGGAGTACACCGGATCGACCCTCCGGGAGAACCTGCGCGCCTTCTGATCACCGAGACCACTGTGTCCCCGCACGTCTCGGCGTGCGGGGACACAGGCGATCGTCTAGCGGTACGCCGCGCGGGCGTGCGGCACCATGCGGATGGCCCTGGGCAACCGCGGGATGATCAGCCGCGACTGCAGCGAGATCAGGCGGAAGAGAAGGCGGCGTCCGGCACCCCAGTCGATGCCGAGCAGCTCGCGGAGCTCCGGTGTGAGCAGACCGGCGGTGACGGTGGCCAGGACGAGACCGGCCACGGGACGGACCGTCGTGTTCCAGACGAGCGCGTGCCGTAGGACCGGGATGTGCGGCGGCGGTTTCGGCGACGTCACCACACCGAAGACGCGATCGGTCATGTCGGAACGCTCGAGTCGGGTGCGGGTCATCTCGTCGAACCAGGCGCAGAATGCCTCCCAGTTCTCCGGCATGTCCTGCTCGCGCACGCCGTACATGAGCCCGACCCGGCGCATCTCGAGGTAGAACTGCTCGACCTCGCCGGGCTTCCACCCTCGTCCGAGTTCCTTCTGCTGGGTGTAGATCCCGTGCACGAGGCTCGCGTGAACCCAGTGGAACGCTTCGGGATTCAATGAGCTCCAGCGGGAGCCGTCGGGATTCCGGCCCTTGATGTCGCGGTGGCGTTCGCGCAGCCGGCGCGCCATGGCGAGTGCGTCGTCGCGGCCGTAGACGACGCCCATGATCATGTCGAGTGTGCGTTCGGCACGTCCGTACGGGTCGGTCTCGAAGACCGAGAACTCGCGCACGCCGGTCGCCACCACGGGGTGGGCGACGTCGATGAGGAGCCGACGGGGCGCACCCAGGACGAAGGTCAGGTCGCCGAAGACCGTCCAGGCCACCGAATCCGGTCCGAGGGGAGTGATCTCGGAGTTGTCGATGGACGCCTCGGGTTCTGCTGTCATCTGCCTTCGCTCATTCCCGGATAGAACGGGTCGACCTGGAAACAGGGTACGCGCGTTGCCTCGGCGGGCGTCAACGCATTCTTCACGTGACGCCAGGTGCGCTCGCTGAAGTTGATCGACAGGTGCTCGGAGAGATCTACCGGACAGTCCTGCTGCAGAAGAATGTTCGTGACGTTGTCACCCTCGAGGAAGCCGTTGGTGAACGGGGTCGCGATCTCGTCGTACTTGGTGACGATCGTCGTGTAGTGGGGTCCCGGCTTGGTGTCACCGTTGCCGTAGACCTTGCGAACGAGGTCCGAATACTGTGCCTGCTGTGCGAAGGCGGGGAACAGTGCCTTGAAGATGTCGTAGCCGACGGGTCCGAACGGCGGGATGAAATACCGTACGTAGGTGAGCATGTCGCCCGTCGAACCGTGGTTACCGGGCGCGATGCCGATGACCTTGTCGACCTTCTTGTCGCCGCCGAGGAAGTCGATGTAGTAGTGCGGCAACAGGCCACCGCCCTGCGACCAACCGACCAGATCGACCTTCTTCGCCCCGGTGCTGCGCATGATCCGGTCGATGTTGCGCGAGACCTCGCGGGCTGACCGCTCGATGTCGGCGAGACCCTGGATGGGGAAGCTCGGCAGCGGCGTGATGTTGCCGTAGTTGAACGTGTAGACGCAGTACCCGCGGTTGGCGAGGTACGGGGCGCCGGCACTGTAGGCCCACTGGGTGGTGGCGGTGGCGTTCAGCAGGATCACCGGGTTGGGGCGGTCCTCGGTCAGCTTGCACGACGGGTCGTTGGCGCCCGGCGGGGACCAGTTCGCGTCCAACGTCTGGTTGAGCACGTTGGGGATCGCGGACCGGAAGTCCCAGGACACGGGGTGTTTCTTCGACGGCGCGGCCTCGGCCGAACCCACCCCGGTCAGACCCAACGTCGCTGTCATCGTGCATGCCACCGCAGCGGTGACGATCGTCGTCAGCCGTCTCATCTTGAACATGTTCCTCCACCCTCGATCTGAGGACAGATGTTGTCAGAGTCGTCGCGGATCCGCAACGAATCAGTTACCCGATCGCCCGCCCGACCCCCCACCTGCCGCGAGGCGTCCGGCAAGATCGACGACAACCGTTGGCACCCGGCCGATTTCGTCGAAGCGGGAAATTGCTCGCAAGGTCGCGACCTACTCTGGCACCTGCATCGGCCCCTGGTGACGCCCGTGACCAACGTCGCGTCATCGTCGAGCCGACCCCGTGGGCGCGGACTAGCGGCTCCGGCCGCGAAAGGTGAGTGGACATGGTCTCGGTGACCGGCGCAGTCGGAACCGCCGTCGAACAGGTGCAGGACGCCGTCGGCGCCTTCAAGGTGCTCAAGCGTTCGGGTCTGCTGGACCCCACGCGACCCAAAGAGCTCCTCACCACGGTCAAGCGCGCGAAGATCATCGGGCCCTGCGCGTCGGTGGTGGCGCATGGTGCGGACGAGTACCCGGAAGCGGGTGCGGTCGCCGACGAACGCGGTGAACTGACCTACGGTGAACTGAACGCGAACGCGAACGCGTTGGCCAACCATCTGCTCTCCTCCGGCGTCGAGCGAGGCTCGGTGATCGGCGTGATCGCGCGCGACCATCGAGGTCTGCTGACGACGATGAGCGCCGCGGGCAAGGCCGGTGTGCGGCTGGCCATGATGAACACGGGATTCGGAAAGACCCAGTTCGTCGAGGTCGCCGAACGCGAGAAGATCGTCGCGATGCTCTACGACGAGGAGTTCAGCGATCTCGCCGACGCCCTACCTCCCGAGACTCTCCGGATCGTGACCTGGGTCGATGGCGAGCGCCCGGTCCCCGAAGGGGTTCGCACCCTCGACGACATCGTCGCCGGCGGGGACACGTCAACACCCGCGGAACCGGATGAGTGGGCCGGACTCGTGATCCTGACGAGCGGCACGACGGGACTGCCCAAGGGGGCTCAGCGCTCCAAGTTGTCCCCGTTCTCGAGCGCCCTTCTGCTCGACCGAATCCCGTTCCCGCAACGCGGGACCATGGTGATCGTCTCGCCGATCTTCCACTCCACCGGCTTCGCGCTCTGGGGTGTGGGGGCGGCTCTGGGCAACAAGGCCGTCGTGATGCGACGGTTCGATCCGGAGAAGACGCTGGCCGCGCTGGCCGAACACAAAGCGGAGGTGCTGGTCGCGGTACCGACCATGCTCCACCGCATGGTGGCTCTCGGACCCGACGTCATCAAGAAGTACGACACGTCCGCGCTGCGGATCATCGTGATCGCGGGATCGGCTCTGTCGCCGACGCTTTCGGAGGCCGTCCAGGACACGTTCGGCGACGTCCTCTACAACCTCTACGGGTCGACCGAGGTGGCGGTCGCCTCGGTGGCGCAACCCGAGGAACTGCGTCTCGCGCCGGGCACGGTCGGCCGGCCGCCGGTCACCAGCCGCCTCGCCCTGTTCGACGACGAAGGTCGACGGATCTCCGGAACCAACGTCCGTGGAAGGCTCTTCGTCCGCAACGGTGCTCCTTTCGAGGGGTACACCGACGGACGCAACAAGGAGGTCATCGACGGCTTCATGTCCACCGGCGACATGGCGCGGTTCGACGAACACGGCCTGCTGCACATCGACGGCCGCGACGACGACATGATCGTCTCCGGCGGGGAGAACGTCTATCCGCTCGAGGTGGAGAACCTGCTCGGCGAACACCCCGACATCGACGACGTCGCGGTGATCGGCGTGGACGACGACGAGTTCGGAAAGCGGCTGCGCGCCTTCATCGTTGCGGCTCCGCATGCCAACCCTTCGCCCGAGGACGTCAAGGCGCATGTGAAGGCGCATCTCGCCCGGTACAAGGTGCCGCGCGACGTGGTGTTCGTCGACGAGTTGCCGCGCAATCCCACGGGCAAGCTCGTCCGCCGGCAGTTGCCGACGGGGCCGCTGTAGGTCTCGATCAGCGGAGGTCAGCCGGCGGCCCGGTCTCGCTTCAGCTGTGCGACAACCAGATGCAGCGCGGCGGTGGTGGTGAGGGAGCGGACCCGTTCCCGGTCACCGGGGAAGCGCCGCGTGATCGTGTGGGTCGGGCGGCCCTTGATCGCGACGCCGAAGCAGACGGTGCCGACCGGCTTGGCCTCGGTGCCGCCGTCGGGACCGGCGATTCCGGTGGTCGACACCGCGACATCGGACTTGAGATGGCGGAGGGCTCCCTCGGCCATCGCCGCGGCGACCTCCTCGCTGACCGCGCCGCGTGAGGCGATGAGTTCGGCGGGAACGTCGATGAGATCGGACTTCGCGTCGTTGGAGTACGACACGACGCCGCCCGTGACGTAGGCGGAGGAGCCGGGACGGTCGGTGAGTCGAGCTGCGACGAGCCCGCCGGTGCAGGATTCCGCCGTGGCGATCAGCCGACCGTCGAGGGTCGCGATGAGCTGGTCCTCGATCGTCGATCCGTCGGTCGAGAAAATCTGTCTCCCATGGTGTTCGGTGAGAAAGTCCAACAGCTGTCCGTAGGTGGCGGTGTCGGCGGCGGCGAACCGGGTGACCATGTCGAGTTCCCCGCGTCGCAGGCAGGTGGTGATCTCGAGGGCAGCGAAGCCGGGAATGGTCTCCTCGGCACGGCGCAGGGTCTCGGCGAGCTCGGCCTCATGCAGACCGTAGGCCCGGATGGTCTCCTGCGTGAGGTCGTCTGCCCGGGACACCACGTCGGCGATGGCGGGTGAGGCGATCGCGGCCGGCCACATCGCCTGAAGTTCACCGGGCGGGCCGGGCAGGACGAGGATCGCCGGCAAGGGTTGCGTACCGGGGACTGCGGGAATGGCGACGCCCGGCGCCGTGCCGGTGGGCGGTATCGCCACGGCACCGGCGGGAACGCGGGCCTGCTTGTGGATACCGATGCGGGTCGGGCCGTCGTCGAGGTCGACGGTGTCGGGTCGCCAGCGTCGGATGATGCCGGCGATGTGCTCCTCGAGAGCCGGGTCGAGCTGCAGGTCGCGCCCGCAGAACTCGGCGACCGTCGCCACCGTGAGGTCGTCGGCCGTGGGACCGAGACCGCCACTGGTGACGATGAGATCGACCTGCTGGTCGGCGAGGAATCGCAGCTGCGCGGTGAGGTCGGCAGGGCGATCCCCGCAGATCGTGATGTGGGCGACGTCGACGCCGGCCGCGAGTAGTTGCTCGGACACCCACGGGCCGTTCTGGTCGGCGATCCGTCCGGTCAGTACCTCGGTTCCGGTCACCACGATTCCTGCGCGCACAGTCACGGGTTCGAGCCTAGTCGGGGACTCCTCCGGTGAGGGTGCCTGCTGGTTCGAACCGTACGAACTCAACTCGGCCGCCAGACTTCGATCGAAGTCTGGCGGCCGAGTTGAGATCTGGGAGTGAGGTTCTCTACGCCTTCTCGGCCTTCGCCTTCTCCTGCATCGACGACCGGGCCGGGTTGGCCTGGTCATCCGACTTCGGGTCGGACTCGTCCTTCTTCTCGGTCACGCCCGACTTGATGCGGGCACCGATGTCGGGATCGACGCGGTGCCAGTACTCGAACGCGCGCTGCAGAACGGGTTCGGAGACACCGTTGAGGAGATGGCCGACGACGTTGTCGACGAACCGCTCTCGCGCGTCGTCGTCGAACACCTCGCGGACCAGCGTTCCCGCCTGGCCCCAGTCGTCGTCCTCGGGATGATCGACATAGGCGCTGCGCAGGATCTCGCCGTTGGCCGCCCACTGTGGTTCGCCCTGACCGGGATACAGCGCCGACGGGCCTCCCTTGGAATTGGGTGCGTAGACCGGGTCGGTGACGTTGTGGATACGCATCGCGCCGTCCTTGGAGTACGAGTGGACCTCGTTCTTGGGCGCGTTGACCGGGATCTGCTTGTAGTTGCCGCCGAGACGGTGCCGGTGGGCGTCGGCGTAGGAGAAGACGCGGCCCAACAACATCCGGTCGGGGCTGAAGCCGATGCCGGGCACGACGTTGTTCGGCTCGAAGGCGACCTGCTCGATCTGCGTGTGATGATCGACCGGGTTGGTGTGCAGCGTCATCTTGCCGACGTCGATCAGCGGGTAGTCGCCGTGCGGCCACACCTTGGTCAGGTCGAATGGGTTGAACCGGTAGCCCACCGCGTCGTCGAACGGCATGAGCTGGACCTTCAGCGTCCAGCTCGGATGGTTACCGGCGTCGATGTTCTCGAACAGGTCCCGGGTGTGGAAATCGGTGTCGGCAGCGGCCATCTGATCGGCCTCGTGCTGCGTCAGGTGCTCGACGCCCTGGTCGGACTTGAAATGGTATTTGACCCAGTGCTTCACGCCTTCGGCGTTGACCCACAGATACGTGTGCGAGCTGTAGCCGTTCATGTGACGCCACGTCTTCGGGATGCCGCGGTCGCCCATCAGCCAGGTGACCTGGTGGGCGGACTCGGGCGACAGCGTCCAGAAGTCCCACTGCATGTCGTGGTCGCGAAGGTTGTTGTCCTGCCGACGTTTCTGGGAGCGGATGAAGTGCTGGAACTTCATCGGGTCCTTGACGAAGAAGATCGGCGTGTTGTTGCCGACCATGTCGTAGATGCCCTCGGACGTGTAGAACTTCAGCGCGAAACCGCGTGGGTCACGCCAGGTGTCGGGGCTGCCGCGTTCGCCGGCCACCGTCGAGAACCGCGCCACCATCTCGGTCTTCACGCCGGGCTGGAACAGTGCGGCGCTGGTGTAGGCCGAGACGTCCTCGGTGGTTTCGAACGTCCCGAAAGCGCCACTGCCCTTGGCATGTGGCTGTCGTTCGGGAATTCGTTCGCGGTTGAACTGGGCCATCTGCTCGATCAGATAGTGATCGTGCAGGACGATCGGTCCTCCGGCGCCCACGGTCAGAGAGTGTTCGTCACTCCCGGCCGGCGCGCCCGAATCCCGGGTTGTGTAGAGCGAATCGTCGGACATATCGCCTCCGAGAGGTCGTCGTATCCGTGCAAGAAAATGCGCGACCCGAGGGCTGCAGG
Source organism: Gordonia sp. Swx-4 (assembly GCF_030316175.1). Lineage (NCBI taxonomy): Bacteria > Bacillati > Actinomycetota > Actinomycetes > Mycobacteriales > Gordoniaceae > Gordonia > Gordonia sp. Swx-4. The sequence continues at coordinate 5,007,949 of NZ_CP128197.1, read as the reverse complement.
TCCGCCCAGCCGATCCTACGCTGAGCCGATCGCCGTCACGGCCGCTCGCCCGCGACGATGCCGAACTCGCGGAGCACCGCGTCGGTGTGTTCGCCCAGGGCGGGTACCGGTCCCATCGCGAGCTCGACGTCGTCGAACGTCATCGGCGGCAGCACCGCCTTGATCGGTCCGACCTCGGTGTCGACGTCGCGCCAGCGGTCGCGTTCGCCGAGCTGCGGATGCTCGACCACGGCCTCGAGATCGCGGATCTCGGCGGCCGGCACACCTGCGTCGGCGAGGCGCCGGTCGAGCTCCTCGGTGGTGAACCGTTTGGTCTCCGCCGCGATGACGGCGTCGACCTCCGCCCGACGGGAGACGCGATCGATGTTGGTCTTGTACCGGGGGTCCTCGGCGAGATCCGGGCGATCGAGCACGACGCGGGTCAGCGTGTCCCACCCGCGGTCGTTCTGGACCCCGATCAGGATGGTGCCGTCCTGGGTGGGGTACTTGTCGTACGGCACGATCGCCGCGTGGCCGAGGCCGACGCGAGCGATCTGTTTGCCGCCGTAGAGCCGCATGTACATGGCGTGACCCATCCACTCGACCGTGGAGTCGAACATCGACACGGCCACCCGTGCGCCGATGCCGGTGGTGGCGCGGCGGAACAGCGCCGACAGCACCGAGGTGAGGGCGTACATCCCGGCGGCGATGTCGGAGGACGGGATGCCGGTCTTGGTCATGTCCTCGGGCGTCCCGGTCACGGAGATCAGGCCGGTCTCGGCCTGGACGAGCATGTCGTAGGCTTTGCGGTCGCGGAACGGGCCGGCGTCGCCGTAGCCGGACATGTCGACGACGATCAGTTCGGGATGGTCGGCGCGCAGGACGTCGGCGCCGAGTCCGAGGCGCGCCGCGGCGCCGGGAGCCAGGTTCTGCAGGAAGACGTCGGCTCCGGCGATCAGCGTCTTGATCGCGTCGCGGCCGGCTTCGCTCTTGAGGTCGAGTTCGACCGATTCCTTGCCGCGGTTCAGCCACACGAAATGCGAACCCGCGCCGCCGCGTACAGCCGAGTCGTACTGCCGGGCGAAGTCCCCTTCACCCACGCGCTCGACCTTGATGACCCGTGCACCCAGGTCGGCGAGGTGCCGGGTGGCGAGGGGAGCGGCGACGGCCTGCTCGAGGGCGACGACGGTGATCCCCTCCAGCGGCAGCAGGGCTGAGTCCGAGGAGGGCGACTGGTCCGAATTCACCGGCCAAGGATCACCTGCACTTGTCGGGTTCGTCAACGCGATCGGGATCAACCCGACCATCTGTGAGTCCCGCGTCACGATCGGCGTTGTGCGCCGTCGCGGGCGGGGGTCATGAGCTGCGGTCGACCGGTTTCACCGCCGGGTCGGCGAGCGCCCGCCGGTCGAGGTCGGCGTCGACCCCTGTGCCGTCGAACGTCTCGCCGGCGATGACCTGGGCGAACTCCTCGTCGGCCGTCTCCACGGCCGCCTCCGCGGCGAGCCGCTGCTCCTCACCGGTCAGGGTGTTGAGAGCGACCTCCTTGATGAAGAGGACCGCGATCGTGCCGACGATCGCCATCGCCATCGAGACCAGGAAGATCCGGGCTGTGCCGTCGCCGTACGCGCCGCGGACGATCGCCGCGATGGGTGCGGGCAGTTCGTTGAGGTTGGACAGGCCGGCACCGCCGGAGCCGGACTGGGTGATGCCGATCGCGCGCAGGCCCTTACCGATCAGGTCGGTGACGTGGTTCGACAGCACCGCTCCGAGCACCGAGACGCCGGCTGCACCACCGAGTGAGCGGAAGAAGGTCACGGTCGAGGTGGCCGCACCGAGGTTCTTCGGCTCCACGGTGTTCTGCACCGCGAGCACCAGATTCTGCATCGTCATGCCCATACCGAGTCCCAGCGCGAACAGGTAGCCGCTCAGGACCGCCATGTTGGTGTGGGCGTCGATCGTCGCGAGGAGGCCGAAGCCGACCGCCATCACGATCGAGCCGGCGACCAGGTAGTTCTTCCAGCGGCCGTACTTGGTGATGAGGCGCCCGGAGAGGGTCGCCGAGACCACCGAGCCGAAGACCATCGGGAGGGTCAGCAACCCGGCCGCGGTGGGGGAGTAGCCGCGGGCGATCTGGAAATACTGGCCCAGGAACACCGCGCCGCCGAACAGGGCCACACCGACCGCGATGCTGGCGATGGTCGCGAGGGTGGTCGTGCGCTCCTTGAACAGGTGCAGCGGGATGATCGGGTCCTTGGCCCTGGACTCCACCCAGATCGCGACGGCGAGCAGGGCGAGTCCGAGTGCGACGAGACCGAACGACACGCCCGAGACCCAGTCGAAGTTCTTGCCGGCGAGGGTGACCCAGATCAGGATGACACTGACGCCGGCCGAGATGAGCAGGGCTCCGGCGTAGTCGATGTAGACCTTGCGCCGGACGACCGGGAGGTTGAGGGTGCGCTGCACGACGATCATGGCGATGACGGCCAGCGGGACACACACGTAGAACGTCCAGCGCCAACCGAGCCAGCTCGTGTCGACGATGACGCCGCCCATCAGTGGTCCGGCGACGGTTGCGATCGACATGACGCCGGCGATGGCGCCCTGGTAGCGGCCGCGCTCACGCGGGCTGAACATCGACGCGATGACGATCATGACCAGCGACTGCATGCCGCCGAGGCCGAGGCCCTGGATCACGCGGAAGCCGATCAGCATCGAGACCGAGGTCGACAGACCGGCGAGCATCGAGCCGATCGTGAACACGCCGAGCGACAGCTGGACGAGGAGCTTCTTGCTGAAGACGTCGGACAGCTTTCCCCAGATCGGGGTGGCGGCCGTGGAAGCGAGCAGGGTCGCCGTCACGACCCAGGTGTACTGATCCTGGGTGCCGTGTAGCTGGGTGATGATCGTCGGCAATGCGTTGGACACGATCGTGGCCGAGGTCAGGGCGACGAACATGCCGAGCAGCAGGCCGATCAGCGCGTTGATGCGCTGCTTGTGGGTCATCGGTGTGTCGACGGGTTCCACTTGTGGTGGGGACGTTGTCATACGGGGGTTCCTCCGGGGTCGTGCGTGCGCCGTGTGGACGGAGCCGGATGGCGGCGACCACAGAACATCGACGAAAAACGGGCTCGTCGACCTCGTGGACTCAGGTGCCGGGAACAGCTGGCGGAAACGGGGGTCCGGCATAGGCCGCCGCCCGTTTAGTTGAATGCTGCAACTATAGGGCGCGAAAGGTGTAACGCGCAACTAAACGGGTTATTCCCGATGCCCGGAACCCGGTGGGGAATTGTGCCGCCTGCCCGACCCGGCGCGTCAGGACTCCGGGTCGACGACCGGGTCGTTGGTCGCCTCGCCGAGCCGGTGGAGCAGGCGTGTGAGGGTGCGGATGTCCTCGGGGTTCCACTGGGCCAGACGGGCTCGCCACTCGGAGATCGCCGACGCGAGAACGGCGTCGACCCGTTCGCGCCCATGATCGGTCAGCGTGACCATGCGGGCCCGTGCGTCACGCGGGTCGGGGTGCCGCTCGGCGAGCCCGAGTCGTACGACCGCGTCGATCTGCCGCGTGACCGTCGACTTCTCCATCCCGACCGCACTGACCAGGTCGGACATCGGCATCGAGTTGTGACGGGCGAGCACGGAGATGAGCGGATAGCACGACGGGTCGAGACGGCCGTCGATCTCGCGGGCCCGCAGACGCGTCCGGATTCGGCCGCGTCGCCAGAAATCGGTGAGCTCGGCTTCCAGGCCGCCGATGGCGTCGGGGCCGATGGGGTCGGCAGCCGTCGGGTCCGAGCTCATGATCGGGGAGTCCTTTCGCCGGTACGCCGTGCCGAGTCGCGGTCAGACTACCGACCGAACAGCCGTCGAGCACACGCAGCCATGGCCCATTTGCCCGATTATCGGGGTCTGTCTATGGGCGATCGCGTGGGAGCGGCCCGGTCGACGGGAGTGTGGCCTGCGTCAACCTGCTTGGAGTCGGCCTCCCCGATGGGGCACGATCGAGGAGTGAGCACGACACAACGCACCACCCCGAACGTCTGGGAGTACATCAAGTACTGCTACTGGGCGCCCCTGCCGAAGTCGATGACCGCCTGGGTCGAGAACGACCTCGCGGGACCCGGGGCCTCGTGGCGGATGGTCGTGCGGTGGGCCATCCCCTGCATCATCCTCGTGAGCCCGATGATGTTCGTCCCGGCGGACTGGGGTGTGCGGGTCATCATGACGTTTCCGATCCTCATCGCCTACCTGTTCTTCTCGATCGCGCTGAACCGCGTGTACCGCCGTCATCGGCTGGCCCAGCACGGACTCAACCCAGACCTGATCAACCGGCTCGAGCGGGAGAAGAACTCCGATCTGTACGACGAGTACCACCGCAAGTACCGCGGGGAGCATCGTCGCCGCTGATTGCGAGGTCAGTACAGGTAGTCCTCGCCGCTCGCGCGCACGGTCACGTCAGAGAGGCTGATCCCCCAGGGCTGATCGATGACGTGGACGACGGCGTCGGCCAGGTCCTCGGGAGTGATGAGCCAGTACCGGATCGAGTCCGCGTCGGTCAGCTCGGGCGGTAGTTCGCCCTTGAGCATCTGGACGACGTGCTCCCGGTACGACGCCGCGCGCTGGCCGACGATGCCGCGGATCGCGCGGTCATTGACGATCCAGCTCGCCAGATTGGTGCCCGCGACACCGGTGGGCTTGACCGTGGTGACCTTGATCTTGCCCTTCGCCTCGATCCGCAACGAGTCCGACAGCATGGTGACCGCCGCCTTCGTCGCGCTGTAGACACCCGATCCCTCGAAGCCGCCGTTGCCGTAGATCGACGCGATGTTGACGACCTGCCGGCGGCCCTGCGCGATCATCTGGTCGTAGACGGCGGAGATGCCGTTCACGACGCCCTTGATGTTGATGTCGATGGCCTTGTGCCACTTCTCCCAGGCGCGTTCGTGATCGGCGAAGAAGGCCAACGGCATGACGCCGGCGTTGTTGACGATGACGTCGATGGCCCCGAACTTCTCGACGGCGAGCGTTGCGGCCGACCGCATCTGTGCCATGTCGGTCACGTCGGCGACCTGCGCGACCGCCGATCCGCCGGCGGCGACGATGCCGTCGACAACGGCGGTCAGACCGTCGGTGTCGATGTCCACGCCGACGACATGGGCACCACGCGAGGCGCACCTCTGGGCGATGGCCTTGCCGAATCCGCCACCGGCTCCCGTGATGATGATGGTCTTGTCCTGCAAGTGATCTGACATGCATCTCCCCCGGCCGCGAATAATCGGGCCACCCTAACAGCGAACGCGGGCAGCAAGTTGGACACGAGACCCGGTCAGGGTGTGCACCCCTCAGCGCACCATGACCGAGGGGGCGCATCAGAAGAGCCCGCCGGATCCGCGGCCCTACTCGACAGACCCACCCCGGGTCGATCGTCGGCTGTGGGTCTGTCGTGTTGACCCGCTGGCCATCGATTCAGTCATATGACTCAGCATCTGTCAAGCCTTGCGGCGAGCTGATCAGAACGAGGGACGAAAACCGTTGTAGCCCTTGACAGGACTGTGTTCATGCCGAATTCTGCTTCGGGCGGCTGCATCTCGCAGACGTCATCTTCTCCCTATCGCGGTCGAGAGTGCCGTGACTTCCTCAGTGCATGCGTGTGCGGGATCGTCTCGTGCACCGACGACAGGAGATCCATGTCCGGGGCGTTACCGACGAGACGAACCTTCCTCAAGGCTGCGGCGGTCACCGCGGCCGGCGCAGCGGGCGCGATCGCTGTGTCCGCGAACGGGACCCCGGCGTCGGCGGCGCCGACGCGCCGTGTCCGGCGCACCCGGGAGGAGCATCGGGTGGTGGTGGTCGGCTCCGGATTCGGTGGAGGTGTCTCGGCACTCCGCCTGGCGCAGGCCGGTGTGCCTGTCCTGATGCTCGAGCGGGGGAAGCGATGGCCGACCGGGCCGAACTCGGAGACCTTCCCGCGGGCGTTGAGCCCCGACAAACGCATGCTGTGGCACGAGTCCACACCGAATCTGTTCGGTAAACCGCTGAGCGTCGAACCCTATGTGGGACTGTTCGAATCGGTTGCGGGCGAGAACATGACGGCGTTGTGTCCGGCGGGACTCGGTGGCGGATCGCTGGTCTATCAGGGCATGACATTGCAGCCGAGCGAGGCGGTCTTCAACGAGCACTTCCCCAACGCTCTCGACTGGCAGCTGATGAACCGCGTGCACTATCCGCGGGTCGCCGAGATGCTCAAGGTCGCGGTGGCACCCGACTCGGTGGTGCGGTCACCCCAGTATCTGGCCCCGCGTCAGTTCGCCAAACGGGTTCGCGCCGAGGGACTCCCGCTGCAGAAAATCCCGATGCCCATCGACTGGGGATACGCCGAGGCGGAGCTCCGCGGTGAGATGAAGCCGTCCTACACCAACGGTGACGGCGCGATCGGCGTGAACAACGGCGGCAAGCACAGCGTCGACGTCACCTACATCAAGCAGGCCGAGGCGACCGGGCTCGTGACCGTGCGGACACTGCACACCGTCCGGCAGGTCAGCAGGCGGAAGGACGGCAAGTGGTCCCTCGACGTCGAACGCACCGATGAGACCGGAAAGGTGCTGGAGCACAAAGAGATCGTCACCAAGACGCTCATCATGGCGGCGGGCAGTGTCAACACCACCAAGCTTCTCGTGCGGGCCCGCGAGGCAGGCGCGATCACCGACCTGCCCGATGGCCTCGGCCGCGGCTGGGGGACCAATGCCGACCGCATCTACACGTGGACGAGCCCGAGCATCGATTTCGGCACGGCGCAAGGCGGTCCGGTTGTGTACGGCAGTCCCAATTGGAGCAACCCGAAGAGTGCGTTCACCGTCATCCAGGCGTCTCTGCCCCCGATGCCGGTCTACGCCGGGACCACGATGCTGGTGGGCTTCGGTGTCAGTTCCGGACGCGGAGTCATCTCCTACGACTCGAGGGCCGGCGACGCGATCATCAAGTGGCCGCACGAGGGCGACTCGGAGATCCAGACCAAACACATCGACGGCGCGGTCCGCAGGATCGCCGGGCCCGACGCGATCCTCACCGACACCAACGCATTCTTCCCGTCGACGTGGCATGCACTCGGGGGCGCCAACATGGGCACGGTCTGCGACCTCGAGGGGCGGGTCAAGGGGCAGCCCGGTCTCTACGTCCTCGACGGTGCGCTCATGCCGGGCACCACCGCAGCCTGCAACCCGTCCATGACCATCGCCGCGGTGGCCGAACGCGCGCTCGACCACATCGTCGCCAAGGACGTGGGGGCCACGATCTGACCCTTCGTGGCTCGCTTCGCTCGCACCTCAGGGATCGAGAGGAGGTCCGCCGATGGAATGCACCCACCAGGGGCCGCCCGATGACACTATGTCGGCGATGTCGCTGCACCGGGCGGTTTCCAGGCGCGCTGTTCAGGGGTGGTTCTCGGTCGCGGTGGTCGGGGTGACCGGGGCGAGCCACATGCCGGTGAGGGCGTCGACGACGATCGAGCACTGGTGCTGCCAGGGCGTGACCGGGCGATCACCGGAATCGGCGGCGCGCTCGATGTCCGCCAGGATGTTCACGATGATGTGGCGCGTCATGTTGTTGCGGATCTCGAGAACGGGACCGGGGAACTCCGGCAGCGCACCGTACAAGCCCTCGAGGATCGCCAGCAGCGGTTTCGACTCGCCCATCTTCTCGTACAGCAGGATGGTGGTGGCCGGATCGCTGGAGACATTCGCGAAGAACCGGGCGAAGTACGTCGGGGCGCCGAGCCCGCCGACATACTCGATCTCCGGGCACACCAGACACCGGATCCAGTCGCGGACCTCCGGGTCCGGTCCGATCGCGTCGAGCGCCTTCTGACGCATTCGATCGATGGTGGCGTTGTGTCTGTCGAGGGTGGCCCGGATCAGGTCGTCCTTGGAACCGAAGTGATGGCCGACCGCATAGTTGTTGCCCTGACCGGCGGCTTTGCTGATCTGCCTGCTGGAGACCGCAGACACGCCGTGCAGCGCGATCAGCTCCTCAGCCGCGCTGATCAGCGCCTGGCGGGTACGGGCAGACTGCTCCGTCTTCCCATCGGTCATGGGTAGATGATGCCCTACCGTCGTAGGCTTGCGGCGCCGGGATTGTGACCTGTTATCCGGGTCCCGACGCGCGCGCCGACCTCCGCGGACGGACCGGTTTGCGTCGGTCAGGCCACCCGGCCCTAAGGTGGATCGACTGTACTCAAGTGAATCCGGTCCACGCCCTCACGCGGCGGGCCGTCCACGACCTGTGTGAGGGGACCTGATGGCGATCACGCCCACGGCCACGACGAGTCTGCGAGAGCTGACGCTCCGAGGGGTCATCCTCGGCGGAGTCATCACCCTCGTCTTCACGGCGGCCAATGTCTATCTCGGTCTCAAGGTCGGGCTCACGTTCGCCACCGCCATCCCGGCGGCGGTGATCTCGATGAGCATCCTGCGGTACTTCGCCAACCACTCGGTGGTGGAGAACAACATCGTCCAGACGATCGCGTCGGCTGCCGGCACGCTGTCGGCGATCATCTTCGTGATCCCCGGTCTGGTGATCATCGGGTGGTGGACGGGATTCCCGTACTGGATCACGGTCGCCGTCTGTGCGATCGGCGGCATCCTCGGCGTGATGTATTCGATCCCGCTGCGCCGGGCGCTGGTCACCGGATCCGATTTGCCCTATCCGGAAGGTGTTGCGGCGGCTGAGGTCCTGAAGGTCGGCGACTCGGCCGGCGGTGCCGCGGAGAACAAGGCCGGTCTGCGCACGATCGTCATCGGTTCGATCGCGTCGGCGGGTTTCGCTCTGCTGACGAAGCTGAAGGTCTTGAGCGACTCGATCGCGACGACGATCAAGGTCGGCGCGGGCGGCACGCTGTTCAGTGCCGGACTCTCGATGTCGCTCATCGGCATCGGGCACCTCGTCGGCGTCACCGTCGGTGTCGCGATGCTCGTCGGTCTGGTGATCTCCTACGGCGTCCTGCTGCCCATCGAGAGCCAGAACCAGGGTGAGGCAGGAGAGTCGCTCAGCGATGTCGTCTCCTCGGTGTTCGCCAACGACGTCCGGCTGATCGGCGCCGGCGCGATCGCCATCGCTGCGATCTGGACTCTCATCAAGGTGATGGGACCCATCGCAAGCGGGATCAAGGGCTCATTGGCATCGTCGCGGTCCCGCCGCGAGGGGGTGACCGTAGACATCACCGAGCGCGACATCCCGTTCAACATCGTCGGCGGCAGCATCCTCGTGCTGCTCATCCCGATCGGTCTGCTTCTGTGGGACTTCGTGCACGGCACGGTCCTCGATGGCAGCGCAGCCGGGATCATCGCGGTGAGCGTCGTCTTCGTCTTCGTCATCGGCCTGGCGGTGGCGGCGGTCTGCGGCTACATGGCCGGTCTCATCGGCTCGTCGAACTCCCCGATCTCCGGCGTCGGCATCCTGGTGGTCCTCATCGCCGCTCTCCTCATCAAGGCGACCTTCGGTGGTGCCGACTCCGCCCAAACCGACGCCCTGATCGCCTACACGTTGTTCACGGCCGCGGTGGTCTTCGGCGTCGCGACGATCTCCAATGACAACCTGCAGGACCTCAAGACCGGTCAGCTGGTCGGCGCGACACCGTGGAAGCAGCAGGTGGCGTTGGTGATCGGTGTGCTCTTCGGTTCGGCGATCATCCCGCCGATCCTCGGACTGATGTACGACGTCTTCGGTTTCGTGGGTGCTCCCGGCGCCGGCCCCGACGCTCTGGCCGCACCGCAGGCGGGCCTGCTGTCCACCCTCGCCAAGGGTGTGCTCGGCGCCGATCTGAACTGGGCCCTCATCGGACTCGGAGCCCTCATCGGCGCGATCGTCATCCTCATCGACGAACTGCTGGGTCGTGCGGGCAAGTTCCGGCTGCCGCCGCTCGCGGTCGGCATGGGCATGTACCTGCCGATGTCGGTCACCCTGATCATCCCGGTGGGCGCCTTCCTCGGTCACTTCTACAACCGCTGGGCCGAGCGCAGCGGCGGCGCAGTCGAACACAAGAAGCGCATGGGAGTGCTGCTCGCGACCGGCCTGATCGTCGGTGAGGCACTGTTCGGCGTGGTCTTCGCGGGCATCGTCGCCGCGACCGGCGACGACTCCGTGCTGGCCATCGTCGGCGACGGCTTCGAGACCTGGGCGCAGATCCTCGGCGTCATCGTGTTCGCCGGCGTCGTCGCCCTGCTCTACGACCGCATCGCCAAGCTGGCCGCCGCCAGCGGTGTGGTGCCGGAGAAGGCGGCTGCTTTCGACGCCGGTGACACCACCAAGACCGACCCCAAGGGCTGAGACCGAGAGGTCAGTCTCGGCGGATCAGACTGCCGCCGAGACGCATTCGGCGATGGCGGTGTCGAGGATGTCGAGACCGGTGCGGATCTCCTCGTCGGAGGCGGTCAGCGGGGGTGCGATGCGGAAGATCCCGCCCATGCCCGGTAGCTGGACGACGTTCATGTGGAGTCCGAGCTCGAAACACCGTGCGGTCACGGCAGACCCGAGCCGGTCGGCGCCCTGCTTGGTCGCACGGTCGGTGACGAGTTCGATGCCCTGCATGAGTCCGCGGCCGCGTACGTCGCCCACGCATTCGTGGCGCTCCTGTAGTTCGAGCAGTCCGGCGCGTAGGGCCGAACCTGCTTGTGCTGCACGGGTGTCGAGGCCGTCGCGCTGCAGGACGTCGAGCACGGTCACGCCGACGGCCGCCACCAGCGGGTCGGACACGTGGGTGGTGAAGAAGAGGTAGCCCCGGTCGTGGGCTGCCTGCTCGATCTCGGCGGTGGTGATGACCGCGGCGAGCGGGAGCCCCGCACCGAGCGTCTTCGACAGGGTGAGGATGTCGGGCACGATGCCGTCGCGCTCGAAGGCGTACCAGGAACCGGTGCGGCACAGTCCGGTCTGCGCCTCGTCGACGATGAGCAGCATCCCGCGCTCCTCGCACTTGCGTTTGAGTGCGGCGAAATAACCGGCCGGTGGGTCGATCACACCGCCCGAGGAGAGGATCGGTTCGACGATGCACGCCGCCAACGATCCGGTCGACTGGGCGTCGATGAGTTCGAAACCGAAGTCGAGCTGGCGCTGCCAGTCGAGAGCGCCGTCGGGGTTGGTGAAGTCGGGGCGGTAGGGGTTGGGCGTCGGCAACGCGAAATTGCCGGGCGCGACCGGACCGTACCCGTGCGGCCGGCGCTGTAGGTCGACGCCGCCGCGGCATGCGTCATGCCGTGCCACGACCGCGCGAAGGACACGATCTCGTGCTTGCCGGTGACGAGCTTGGCCATGCGGATCGCGGCCTCGTTGGACTCCGCGCCGGTGCTCAGCAGCAGCACCTTGTCGAGAGCGTCGGGCAGCGTGTCCGACAGCCGGGCCGACAGTTCCAGTACCGGAGGCGAGATCATCCCGCTGAACAGGTGATCGAGTTCGCCGATCTGCCGGGTGACGGTCGCGACGATGTCCGGATGCGAATGCCCGAGGATCGCCGACATCTGTCCCGAGGTGAAGTCGAGAACGGGTCGATCGTCCGCGGTGTGGACCCAGCTGCCCGATGCCCGGACGATCAGCTCCGGCGAGAACTGGCCGCCGTAGCGGACGAGATTGCGGGTGTCGACGCCTGCGGCGCCGGTGATGCTGTCGGGCTGCGTGGTCATGACAGACACCGTACGAGCGACGACCACTCCGCGCGCATCCAGACCGGGGCCCAGGTGACCTCGGACACCACGGCGGCACGACGCCGAATATCGTGTGCTGTGCAGTCGGTTTCCTCCGAAGAACCAGGGAGACACCATGGCAGTCGAGCAACCGTTGAGCGCGGCGATCGAGGACTACCTCGCGGGCGCCGACCATTATCTGGCACTGGTCGCCGAGGTGAGCCCGCAGCAGTGGGACCAGCCGGGACTGGGGGACTGGTCGGTCCGTTCACTGGTCGGACACACGAGCCGCTCGTTGACGACGGTCGCCGACTATCTCGCCCAACTCGAGCCGGACGTCGTCGACATCGATTCGGTGGCAGGCTATTACGCCCGAATCCAGGGGCTGGCGTCCTCGCCGGAGGTGACCGCGCGCGGCGTCGCCGCCGGCGTCGACCTCGGCGAAGACCCGCTCCGAAGGGCGACCGAACGCCGGGACCGCGCGGCCGAGGCGATCAGCGGTATCGCCGACCGGCGGGTCGCCACCCCGTGGGGCTCGATCCTGTTGTCCCACTATCTGCCGACGAGAACCTTCGAACTGGCCGTCCACGGACTCGACATCGCCCGCGCCATCGGATCGTCGTCGACGCTGCCGCGGACGGTGCTCGCCTCGGCCCTGGCCACGGCGGTGGAGGCGGCCGAGCTGACCGGCCAGGGCGAGCAGGCGTTGCTGATCCTCACCGGACGCGAGCAGGGTCCGATCTCGGTGGTGTGACCTCAGCCGGGAACCCGGCTGTGGGCGAACTCGGCGACGATCGCGGCGTTGAACGCCGGGAGGTCGTCGGGCTTGCGGCTGGTGATCAGCACGTTGTCGCCGCTTCGACAGGTCACGACCTCTTCGTCGATCCAGTTGCCGCCGGCGTTGATGACGTCGGTCTTGATGCTGGGGAACGAGGTGAGGGTGCGGCCGCGTACGACGTCGGCCTCGATGAGGGTCCACGGTGCGTGGCAGATCGCGGCGACCGGTTTACCGGCCTCGAAGAAGCCACGCACGAAGCGCACGGCCGGCGCCGAGGCGCGCAGGAAGTCGGGGTTGGCGACGCCACCGGGGAGAACCAGGGCGTCGAAGTCGGCGATGCGGGCATCCTCGAGGACCTTGTCGACGGGGAAGGTGTCGGCCTTGTCCAGGTGATCGAAGGCCTGGATGGTGCCGGAATCGGTGGACACCAGAACCGGCTTCCCGCCGCAGGCCTCGACAGACTTCCAGGGCTCGGTGAGTTCCACCTGCTCGGCACCCTCGGTGGCCACCAGGAATGCGACGGTGACGTTGTTGAGTTCTTCGGCCATGGTGTCTCCTCCTCGTACGCACCGGCGGACAGGGATGTGCAACGCCGTGCGGGCTGATCGGTTCGACCGCGTCTTGATCGCCGGCACCGGCCTCCCGCCGTGGTGCCTCGATCCGGACATACCCGCCCACGCTCTGCCCCAACCATGTCGCTCGCCGACGCACCGTGTTGAATGGCCTGCGATCACGCGCGCCCGCGGGGGCGGACGAAGTGAAGGGGGAAGCGGTCATGGGTGGTCTCGACGGCGTCGCGACGCTGGTTCACCTGGCCCGAGGCGGGGAGATCGGGGAATCGCACCAAACCCCGCACACCGTGCTCGTGACCGCGCCGCACCGGCAGGTGCGGCGGTACGGCACGGTCGAACAACTCGACTCCGCCCGGCGGGCCTCGACGCGGCCGGTGCTGCTCGTCCCGCCGCTGGCGGTGTCGACCGACTGCTACGACCTCTCCCCGGGACTGAGCGTCGTCGAACACCTGCTCTCCACCGGACGGGTGCCGTACGTGCTCGACTTCGGGGACATGACCCGCGGCGACCGCCACCTCGGGTTCGCCGACTTCTTCGCCGACATCGTGCCCGGCGCGATCGCCGCGACCCTGGCGGACTTCGATGGCGGCCGGTCGACCGGCGAGGGCGTCGACCTGCTCAGCTGGAGTCTCGGCGGCACCATCTCGTTCCTCACCGCCGCCGCGGACCCTGGTCTGCCGGTGCGGTCGATCACAGCGGTCGGAACCCCCCTGGACTACGACCAGGTCCCGCCGTACCCGCTGGTGAAGACCCTGATGCGGCCCATCGGGACCAAACCGGTGTCGCTCGCGCTGCGAGCCCTGGGTGGCATCCCGGCCCCGCTCGTGCGGACCGCCTACCGCGGCACCGCCTGGCAGCGGGAACTCAAGAAGCCCGGCTACATCATCCGCAACGCCGACGACACCGAGGCGCTGACTCGGATGAAGGCCATCGACCGTTTCCAGGAGACGATGCCCGGATATCCGGGCAAGGCGTCCGAGCAGATGTGGGAAAACTTCATCATGCGCGGCGAGCTGGCACGCGGCGTCCTCACCTTCGACGACGTCACCGTCGACCTCGCGAAGGTCTCGGTGCCGGTGCAACTGTTCGGCAGCCACCGCGACGCCATCGTCAGCTGGGCGGCGGCCCACCACGGCGTCGATCTGTTCACCGGGTCACCTCGCGTCGAGTTCGCGACCGTCGAGACCAGCCATCTCGGACTCATCGCCGGGTCGGCGGCCGTCGAGCAGACGTGGCCGCGGATCGACGAATTCCTGTCGAGTCTGAACTAGGGTGCGACGCTGAGCCAGTCGGCGAAGCCCGACGGGTCGTGGCGGCCGAGCGCACCGTGCTCGAACAGGCCCCAGCCCGTGCGGGTGGTGCCGTCGCCTTCCCGGCAGGTCGCCCGTCCCACGTGGTCGATGACGCCGAACGGCATGCGCCCCACGATCTCCGGGCTGGTCATGTCGTAGGTGAGCCGCTCGGTGAAGTCCTCACCTCGCCAGACACCGTGGAGCCAGTCGGGATCGCCACCGTAACCGCCCCCGACGTGGATCGGGACGGGGAGAAGTGACTCCACCTCGAACGTCACCGCCGATCCGTCCGATGCGGTGGCGGAAATGGTTGCACCGGTGGGAATCCGGGTCCCTGAGGCGTAGTGCACCGAGATTCGCGGCCAGCCGAGTTGTTCGACGCGGCCGTCCTTCCACACGCGGGAGCAGTCGTTGAGGGTGTGGAATCCGTTGGGCTCCTCCTGGACGATGAGGACGAGCTGGAAGTCGTCGAAGGCCATCGGCACGTACAGCCACCACATGCCTTCGAAGGGCGGATCTGCCGGTCGCCCTGCGGGTTCCGGCTCGCCTACCGGCCGGATTCCCCAGGATCGGTCGCGGGTCCCGATCCATGTGGACGGGTCGACCGCGATGTGTTCGCCGTCGACGGTGATGGACCCGCGCCAGGTGCCCACCTGGGCGAAGCGCTGTGCATCGAGGGTGACCTTGGTGCCCTGCCGCATGATGTGGGGCTGCTCGAGGACTGGGTCGAACAGGCCTTCCCAGTGCAGGTCGACGGCGATACCCTCGGTCTCCTCGAGAGTGAGATGCAGTGAGCGCAAGGGCTCGTCGACGGCGAGCCGGTAACCGCCGACATGCTGGTCGAGGCGATCACCGTCGATGGCATCGGACAGGTGCACCGCGGTCTGGGTGTCCGGACCGTCGTCCTGGCGACGCCGGATCAGGACGAAGGCATCCTTGATCCCGAGGTTGGGGTAGTAACCGATCCCGGTTATCAAGAAGATGCTGCCGCTGCGATCGTGGGCGTTGAGATAGGCGCGGTCGTAGAAGTTGCGATCGGAGTTCGCGGGCCACGCGATCGGTTGTGGCAGTTGATGAATCGGGAACTCGTCGAGCGGTCCGAGACCGGACATGCGATCAGCCTTCCTCGAGGAGACGTTCGAGCAGTGGACGGTGGTAGAAGAGCGTGCCGTCGACGTCGTCGGGCCGCTCGAGTTCGCCGAAGTGCACGCGTCGGGCGCCGGTACGCATGAAGACGCAGCACCACTGCACGGCGGCGTAGACATAGAACCAGCGCAGGTCGCCCAGCTCGGCGCCGGAACGTTCCCGATAGGTTGCGCGGACGTCCTCCTCGCGGAGGAGGTCGGGTAGGCCGGGAAGTCCGGCCATCGTCGCGAGCTCCTGGAACACGCTGTGCGCGAATATCACCCATGCCGCATCGAGCTCGCGTGGGCCGATCTTCGCCATCTCCCAGTCGAGCACGGCGGTCGGTTCGAAGTCGACGAACATCATGTTGCCCAGCCGGGAGTCGCCCCACGACAGCACGGGGTCGGCGGAGGCGGCGTCGTCGGGGAAGTTCGTGGTGAGCCACTCCAGAGCCCGTTCGACGAGGGGTGACCTACCGATGTCCTCGACCGACAGGTCGTACCAGTCCTGCAGCCAGGCGAGCAGTCGCGCCAGGATCGAGTCCCCCGCGGGCAGGTCGTCGAGCAGGAAATCGAAGTGCTCCGCCGCGTCGGGGATGGCGTGCAGGTCGGCGATGACGTGGACCGCGGAGTCCTGCGCACGACGACGATCGGCCGGGTCCGCGTCGGCAAACCAGTTGTCGCCGAACGTGTACGGCATGACATCGGGCGGCACGTCACCCTCCAGACGGTCCATGAGGAAGAACGGCGCACCGAGTAGCGATCCCGTCGGCTCGAGGTGATGCACGCGCGGGACCGGGACGTCGGTCAGTGCGGCGACCTTGCGCATGACCTCGAACTGATGGTCCATCCGGTAGGTGCGGAACACCGGGATGTCACCGGCCGCGGGCGCCATCCGCATCACCCACTCGCGGGTGTCGGAGCCCGGCCAGGTCGCGGTGACCGGGATGGTCTCCGACGACATGCCGTTGGCGTCGCCACCGGCCGCGACCGTCACCTCCGGAGTGGCGTCGGGGGTGTCGGGTTGTCGGGCGAGCCAAGACGCGAGGATGTCCGGGACCGAGGTGTTGTCCCTGCTGGATCGTTGTAGGTGGTCGATGCGTTCGACGGCGGGTTCGGTGGCCACGGGCACCCCCAAGATTCGCTACGGTGAGTAGCGTAATGACAGCAGACGGGTCGCGGGACCGCAGCGACTTCGGCAAAACAGCGACTGCGACGAGAGTTGGGCCCATGGACGCTGGACGTGATGGTGCTGGTCTCGCTGCTGCCGGCCTTGATCGAGCGGAATCCGTCGAGGCGGCAGCCGGCCGGCCCCGTGATGCGCGGATCGACTCCGCGGTGCTCGACACCGCGGCCCGACTCGTCGTCGAGGTGGGCTACCACCGCCTGACGATGGCCGCGATCGCCGAGCGGGCGGGTACCACCAAGACGGCGCTGTACCGGCGATGGTCGGGTAAGGCCGAGCTCGTACACGACGTGGTGTTCGCGCAGATGACGCGCTTACCTCCGTCGACCGGAGAGATGGAGGCCGATCTGCGGTCGATGGTCGACGCCGCCCGGGACCTGTTCGCGAGACCGGTGACCCGGGTCGCGCTGCCCGGCCTGATCGCCGACATGTCCGCCGACCCGGCCCTCGCCGCCCGTGTCCACGCCGGCTTCGCCGCGGTCTTCGGCGGTGTGCGCGAGAGGTTGGTGGTCGCGGTCGAACGCGGCGAGGTGCACCCCGACGTCGACCCCGACCGTCTGATCGAGGTGGTCGGCGGATCGGCGATGTTGCACGTGCTTCTGCTGCGGGACCAGGAATTCGACGACACCTGGGCAGAGCGATTGGTGGCCATCGTCCTTCACGGTGTGATGCGCTGACCCTTCCGATCGCCGGTGACGTGGCGAATCGTCCGTCGTCGGCACATACACTCACAGAATGGCTACCCCAGACTCCGCCGGCCCCCGCACCACAGACGAGATCGTCGAGAAGATCCTGTCCACCTACGACACCATCACCGTGGTCGGTGCCAGTGCCAACACGGCCAAGCCCGCCAACGAGGTGCCCGCGCACATGAAGCACCTCGGGTGGCGGATCATCCCGGTCAACCCGACCGCCGACGAGATCGTCGGCGAGAAGGTCCACCGATCGCTCGCCGACGTCCCCGAACAGGTCGGCCTCGTCGACGTGTTCCGCCCCGGTCCCGAGTGCGCCGACGTTGCGCGCGCCGCGGTCGAGGCCGGCGCGACGGCGCTGTGGCTGCAGCTCGGAATCCGGTCGGAGGAAGCCCGCAAGATCGCCGAGGACGCCGGACTGCTCTACGTGGAGGACCGCTGCCTGATCATCGAGCAGCGGCGCACGGGCATCGTGCCCGCATGATGAGGGAGTGAGTCGACGGTGGAGTTCCTCGATGATCTGACACATCAACGACTTCCGCTGTTCCTGTTGTTCGCCTCGTTCACGGTGACCTTCGTGGTGACACGGGTGATCACCCGGCTGATCCGCGCCGGCAAGGGACCGTTCAAGAACAACGTGTCCGATGGCCTCCACGTCCACCACATGGTCCCGGGGCTCGCCCTGATGATCGTCGGGGCGTTCATCTCCGTCGGCGTGAACGGCGTCGAACCGGGTGCGTCGATCAGTGCTGTCCTGGTCGGGGTCGGCGCATCGCTGGTGCTCGACGAGTTCGCGCTGATCCTCCGTCTCCAGGACGTGTATTGGTCACGCGAAGGCCAACTCTCGGTGCAGGTCGTCGCCCTGACGGTGGCCGCCCTGGGGATGGTCATCCTCGGCTTCAACCCGTTCAACGTGGAGGCGGACGTCGAGTTCGGCCCCATCGCGTTCGCCCTGACCGCACCGATCAACATCGCCGCCGCCATCTTCTGCGTCGTCAAGGGCAAGTACTCGACCGCGATCGTCGGCGTCTTCATCCCGATCTTCGCGTGGGCCGGTGCCATCCGTCTGGCCCGGCCGAAGTCGACGTGGGCCCGGCGCCGCTACTCGCCGGCCAAGCTGGAGAAGGCTACCGCGCGGGCGCAGAGGTTCGACCATCGTTGGGGCCGTCGCGGATTGAGCATCGGCGACTGGATCGCCGGCGCACCCACCGATGATCCGATCGACCCGGCTGTTCCGGAGAAGCCGACCGAAGAGACCGGGGACGCGCTGGCGAGCTGAGCTCGCCGCGTCAGTCCGGACCGAGGCCGAAGGCCTCGTGGGCGACGTCGACGAACCGTCGCGTCGCGGGAGACGGGTCGCTTCTCCACAGGAAGCCGAGTCGTGCGCGGACGTCGACGCCCTCGATCGGCAGGCCGGTTACCCGATCGTCCGCCGCGGCGATGGATGCACTCAGGATGCCGGTTCCCATGCCGCCGCACACCAATTCGACGATCGCGTCGGGAGACGACGCCTCGATCGCGGGTCGGATGGGACCGCCCTGCGCGACTGCGGCGTCGTCGAAGACGGCCCGGATACCCGCGCCGCGCGGCAGGCAGATGAGAGACCGTTGTCGCAGGTCCGCAAGCCCGGTGGAGGTGCTTCGCTCTACGTCGGCCGGGACCACCGCGACGACGGGTTCGGCGATGACGGTGAGTGATTCGATGCCGCGCGGTAGCTCGTCGCCGTAGCCGGTCAGCGCCACGTCGAGACTGCCGTCGACGACCGAGGAGATCAGTTGATCCGATGGGGATTCCCGCAGGCTCAGAGCGACTTTCGGATGGGCGGAACCGAAGGTGCCCAATGCGGCGAACAGCGGTGCGATGGTGCACCCCTCGACCATTCCCACCGACAGACTCCCGCGGAGCAGGCCGCGAACCTCTGACACCGCATCGGTCACCTCTCGGGCCGCAGCCAGAGCCGCGCGAGCTGCGGGGAGGGCGGCCCGCCCGGCATCGGTGAGCCGGACCGACCGTGCGGAGCGATCGAAGAGCGCTGATCCCAGCTCGCGTTCGAGGCCTCGGATCTGTGCGCTGATGTTGGGTTGCGTGGTGTGCACCCGCTGCGCCGCCGAGGTGAAGCTCTCCTCGTCGGCCACGGCGACGAAGTACTCGAGCTGGCGCATCTCCATAACTGAGGATGATACCCACCATCACAACCATCACTTGGAATTATTCATGCCGGCGACGCATGGTGAAGGAGCCTGGAAAGTCCAGCTGAAAGGAAGTCATGACCAACCGCGAAACCGCCCGCACCCCCGAAGACGTCACCCGACTCTTCGTCGAGTTCTCCAACGCCGGCGATGCCGACGCCGTCGCGTCGCTCTACCATCTACCACGAGGACGCGGTCATGGCCTTCCCGCCGGGGCAGGTCACCCGGGGCAGGGCGGCGATCCGGGACCTCTGGGCCTCGGTCCTCGAACACCGGCCGACCTTCGTCGCCGAACCCCCGCTGCCGACGCTCGTCTTCGGCGACGATGTGGCCTTGACCTCGACCCCGCCGCGCGACGGCGCAGGTGCTCGCGCACAGGTCGTCACCCGACGCTCCGACGGATCCTGGGTGCGCATCATCGATCAGCCGGAGTTCCAGACCCCGGCGCGCTGACGCCGGGCCGCCACGGCCGTTTTTCTGACAGTGGATTCAGCTTCCGTGCTAGCTTCGCTGTGTCGGGGATTACACCGGCACGGCAGTCGATCGGCGCGTGAAGGGATGGGTCTGCGTGGGAGTGCCTGAGGCCGGCGAAGTCGCCGCACGAGTCGCCGAACGACTCGGCACGATGCGAGGCGCCCCGGTGTCGGTCGAATCCGCCAGGCAACTACCCGCGGGCGCGAGTCGCGCGACCTACGCCGCGACCCTCGTCGACGCCGCCGGCGTACCCGAACCGATCATCATCCGCGCCGTTCCGGCCGCGGAGGACGACGGGGGACTGGGCGCGGAAGCCGAGGTCCTGCGGGCCGCCGCCGACGCCGGGGTTCCGGTGCCGGAGATCCTCGACGTCGGCCTGGGCGACGACAGCGTCCTCGGGTTCCCCTACCTGGCAATGAATTTCATCGGTGGAGAGTCGATCCCGCGGCGGATCCTCCGCGACGACACGTATGCCGCCGCACGCGGCCGGTTCGTCGAGCAGTGCGGCGGGATCCTGGCGCGCGTCCACCGCATCGACGCCACGCAGACGCCGGGACTCGACGAACTCGTCGACCCGGTCGAGGCGCTTCACGCGCTGTTCCCGCGTGAGTTCGACGCGATGCCGGCCGGCCTGGTCCTCGCGACCCAGTGGCTCGTGGCCAATCCGCCGCCGTCGTCTCCCGGTTCCTGCGTCGTCCATGGTGATTTCCGGCTCGGTAACCTCCTCGTCGATGCCGATGGTGTTGCCGCGGTGCTCGATTGGGAACTTGTCCACATCGGCGACCCCGTCGAGGATCTCGGCTGGCTGTGCGCGAAGGCCTGGCGTTTCGGCGGCGCCACCCCGGTCGCCGGAATGGGCGAGCGTGCTTCACTTCTCGACGCCTATGCCGAGGTGGCCGGGTGGCGACCCACCGAAGAAGCCCTCCGCTGGTGGGAGTTGTACGCCACGGTGAAGTGGGGTCTGATCTGTGCGGTGCAGGCCAACCGGCACCTCGACGGCATCGAACGGTCCGTCGAACTCGCCGCGATCGGACGACGAAGTGCCGAGCAGGAATTCGACGCTCTGCTCGATCTGGGAGTCGTCTCGCCGGAGGTTGTCCCGGATCCGCTGGGCGTCGAAGCCACTGTCCCCGACGAGGAGCCGCACGGGTCGCCGTCGTCGTTCGAGTTGCTCGATGCCCTCGCCGGCTTCCTGCGCTCCGACTCCGTGACCGCCGAGATGTCACCGCAGGTCAGGTTCCACACCCGGGTCGCCGGCAACGTCGTGGACGTCGTCCGGCGCCAGGTGCTGCTCGGCGCGACCCACGCCGCGGAGAGTGCTCAGCGCCTGGCGGCCCTGGGCGTCGCCGATCAGCGTGCCCTGTGCGACGCGCTGCGGTCCGGCGAACTCGACGGCACCGACGAGAAGGTGCGCGCAGCGATCGCCGCCGACGTCCGGGCGCGGTTGCTGGTCGCCAACCCGAAGTACTTCGCGGTCCCGCATCCGTGACCGCGTGACACCCGATCGAGAAGGATTCACCGTGGACTTCGCACTGCCCGAGTCGCTGAGCGACTACCTGGAAGAACTCGACGCCTTCATCGAGGCGGAGATCAAGCCGCTCGAGCAGGCCGACGACAACATCCGGTTCTTCGACCACCGGCGTGAGGACTCGCGCACGGACTGGGAGCGCGGTGGTCTGCCGAATGCGGAATGGGAGGCGCTGCTCGGCGAGGCGCGTCGGCGGGCCGACGCCGCGGGCCATTTCCGCTACCCGTTCCCCAAGGAGTTCGGTGGCCGCGACGGATCGAACCTCTCCATGGCGATCATCCGCGAGCACCTCGCGTCGAAAGGGCTGGGCCTGCACTGCGATCTGCAGAACGAGCACGCCATCGTCGGCAACAACATCGGACTGCTGCTGATGCTGGCGTACGGCTCCCCCGAACAGCAGGAGGAGTGGGTCGAGGGGCTCGCTGCCGGGACCAAGTTCTTCGCCTTCGGAATCACCGAGCCCGAGCACGGTTCCGACGCGACGTACATGGAGACGACCGCGGTTCGCGACGGCGACGACTGGATCATCAACGGCGAGAAGACCTGGAACACCGGCATCCACGCCGCCCACCGCGACATCGTCTTCGCCCGCACGAGCGGCGAACCCGGTGACGCACGGGGCATCACCGCGTTTCTCGTCGACCCGCAGGCGCCGGGTTTCGCTGTCGAGGAGTACCTGTGGACGTTCAACATGCCCACCGATCACGCGCACATCAGCCTGCGCGATGTGCGGGTGCCGGAGTCTGCGGTGTTCGGTGAGGAGGGCGCCGGTTTGCAGGTGGTGCAGCACTTCTTCAACGAGAACCGGATTCGGCAGGCCGCTTCGAGTCTCGGTGCGGCGCAATACTGCGTGAACCGTGCCGTCGAGTACGCCAACGAGCGGGCGCCGTTCGGCAAGAAGCTCTCGACCAACCAGGCGATCCAGTTCCCGCTCGTCGACCTGCACACGCGCTGCGCGATGGTCCGCGCGCTCATCCGGGAGACGGCCTGGAAGATGGACACCTACGGCAACTTCGCGGCGTCGGCGGAGGTGTCGATGTGCAACTACCAGGCCAACCGGTTGTGCTGCGACGCCGCCGATCAGGCCATGCAGGTGTTCGGCGGCAAGGGTTACTCGCGGCACGAACCGTTCGAGCACATCTACCGTCACCACCGGCGTTACCGCATCACCGAGGGCGCCGACGAGATCCAGATGCGACGCGTCGCCGGATACCTGTTCGGTTTCATGTCGGGCAAGGCGCCCAAGGGAGTGGGCTCGGCCTGAGTAGGCTGAACACCATGCGAGATCGTGTGCGAAGCGTGCCGAATCGGGTGATCCGGTCATGATCGCGGTCATCATCATCGTCGCGACCGTGGTGGTCGCACTGTTCGTCCTGGGCGGGGCGGCGTGGTTCGCCTGGGACTCCGACAAACGGGTGCGCAACTTCGCGCGGTCCACCGACCTCATCCCCGGCCGGCCAGGACGCGCACCGGCGAGTTGGACCACTGACAACAGCCGAGAGGCATTGCTGCATCGGCGTATTCGTTACGCGATCGCCGACGTGCACGCCAATCCGGCCATCCCACTCGACGAGGAACTGGTGTCGGCGCGCGACCGGCTGGACGACGCGGTCTTCGAACTCGACGACCGGCTCATCGCGGCTGCCGAGACCGGTGGCGACGAGGCCACCGAGGTCCTCGACAGCGCCGAATCGGCGGTCAAGGCGCTCGAGGCCCTGCCCAAGAAACTGTGGGAGGCGCCCACGTCGGATCAGCTCGCCGACCTGGATCGCGTGACGCGGGTCCTGTCGCGCGGCTGACCCGCAGATCTCGTCAGCCCTCGGTGAGATCCAGCAGCTTTCGCACAGTGCGCAGGTTACGGCCGGTGCCCTGCACACCCAGCCCTCGCGCGATCGCAGGAGCGGTGAGTTTCGACCGGCCGGCGCCCTCGGCGTAGCGGATGTGGAGATCGGAGCCGATCACCCGTTTGATGTCACCGCCGAAGTCCTTCCCCTCGAAGGCGGCAGCCTTGTCGGCATCGGGTTCGGCGACGAGGAAGTAGACGTAGGAGTACTTGTCGTCGACAACCTCGAAGGGGTGCGCGTCGAGCGCTGCCCGCACTTCGGCGGGTGTGCGACTGACGACCTCGCGGAAGAACCCGTAGCGCTTCTCGATCTCGTGCCCGAGTGCACGGTCGAACTCGGCGGGATCACCCGGTGGTGAGCAGAGAAGATTGCCGGACGCGATGTAGGTCGAGACATCGGTGGCTCCGAGTTCGGTTGCGATCTCCCGTAGTTCGGCCATCGGCAGCTTGGCGCCGCCGACGTTGACCGCTCGGATGAGGACGATGCGCGTCGTCGATGATTCGCTCACCGGTTCATGATGGCAGCGGCCTCACAACTTGGACAGGTCGGTGCGCGCCAGCATCACGTTGTAGTCGTCCCAGCGCGACACCACGAAGTACAGATTCTTTCCGCTCGAACGTGGGTGGATGTACGGCGTGTACAGGCCGCTCGACTGCTTGTTGGAGACGAGCACGCGCTCGCCGCTCCACGGGCCGACCGGGGTGGGGGACGTGCGCATCATGACGGTGCCGGCACGTTCGGTGAGCATGACGAACTTCTTGAGGTAGTTGTTGTAGGCCACCGACATCTCGCTGACCGGCCGCCCGACGATCGGCGCGGCGTCGGCCGGGTTCGGCGACCATGCGTTGCCGCCCCGGAAGTATTGGTAGCGGCTCAGATTCAGGATGTCCGCGGGTCGGAAGCGAGCGACGAACGCCGAGCCGTGCCGGCCGTTGGGCGTGCCGTACTGGTAGATGTAGTCGCCGCTGCGCAGGAAGGCGCCCATCTGGAATCGGCTGTGGCCCTGCGCGATCTGCGGTACGCCGGGCACGGTCAGTTCGAGGTTCGCACGGATGGTGTTGTTGTCGACGGTCCAGGTCTGACCGTTGTTGCGTGACACCGCGATCGCCGAGTAGTTGGTGGCCCATCGTCCCGGACCCAGCCACTTGTGGATCGACATGAAGCTCAGGAACTGGGTGCCGTTGATCGAGATGCCGCCGGTCGGGATGCGTCCGACCTCGGTGTTGCGGACGCCTATTGCGTTGAACATCGGCTGCGAATAGGTGGGATGCGCGGGCGTCACCGATGCGCCGGAGCGGACCGACCCGGGTATGGCGGTCGGGAAGCGGATGGCCTTGTCGAGATTCGAGTTCGCGTCGCTGCGGAGCATCGTGTTGTGTCGCCACACCATCTGACCGGCGCATTTACCCCAGGTGTCGCCGAAGGCCATGAGGACCTGACCCGAACCGTTGTCCCACGGCACCCCGACGTCGGTGGCGGTGATCCCGAAGCGGGCGTCGGTGCGTTCAGGGCTCCGCGGTCCGGTGACCCACGAGACGGCGGTGGTCGCGCCCTTGAGCTTGGGCAGCGGCCCCTGCGGCTTCTTGCCGTCGGCGCGGTAACTACCGAAGTCGATGCTGCCCCAGCCGAGGTCGCTGGACCCGGAGCTGCCCGTGCTGCCGACGTCGCCACCGGTGATGCCGGTGACGTTGCAGACCGCCGCGGCGGCGGGGGAGGCCGCCGCGGAGAGGAGGCCCGCGACCAGGCCGACGGTCACGCCACCGACCACGAGGGCGTGCGAGAACGGGCGCAGGCGTACACGGCTGCGTCGGGACATGGGGACCCCCTGTGGCTACGGCTGATGCCAGTGTTGCAGAAGTGGCAGGTCCGAGTGGTGGAGGTGGCCAAAGCTTGACCGGGGCGTGATCCGGGAGCCGCTTAGTGGCGCGTCGCGACCGCGAAGGCGCGCCGGAACGGCATGAGCGTGCCCCAGTCGTGGCGAGGGTAGGCCTCGGCGAGCCGACGCTTGAGCTCGGGGACGAACTCCTCGCGCAGATGGGTGGGCAAGGCCTGCAGGTACGACCGGGCGCCGGTGCTGAAGATCCAGTCGAACACCGGATCGTTGCCGCCAAGGACATGCAGGTAGGTGGTCTCCCACGCGTTCACCCGGAAACCGCGATCGACGAAGAACCGCAGGTAGTCCTCGGCGTCGAGGCGTGGGAGCGGCTTGACCTCGCTCAGCGATTCGGCGAACGGTTCGGTCGTGGCGAGATCGGCCAGCGCGGTGCGGAACGGGGCGTCGTGCCCGTTGGGGACCTGGATCGCGAAGGCGCCGCCGTCGGAGAGGTGGCCCAGCAGACGGTCGATGACCTCGAGCTGGTCGGGGACCCACTGGAACATCGCGTTCGAGATCATCAGGTCGAACGTGCGGTGCGGTGTCCAGTCGACCACGTCGGCGACGTCGAAGTTGGCGCGTGGATCGAAGTTGTCGCTGATGGCACGGTCGATCATGGCCGCGGACTCGTCGATGCCGAGGATCTCGGCGCTCGGCCACTGGGCGCGCAGATGTTTGGTGAGATGACCCGGGCCGCATCCGAGATCGACGATCGTCGTGGGATTGGTGGGGATCTGCGCGATCAGGTCGAGGAAGGGTCTCGACCGGTCGTCGGCGAATTGCAGATAGCGTGCTGGATCCCAGACAGCCATGTGTCCACACTAGGGGTCCGGCGGGGGTGGTGTCACGGAGCGAGAGCTTCGGCCGGCGTGGTTCTGCGACAGGATCGGTCTGGGGAGTCGTCGTGGCGCTGCCGTAGGCTTCCCTGCGTGACAGATCCCGCGAACCCTTCTTCCGAGAACCCGACCAGCACCGATGGTGCGGCTGTCGTGGAGATATCCACCGATGGCGCATGCCTGGGCAACCCCGGGCCCGGCGGGTGGGGTGCGGTTCTGCGGTACAAGGGCACCGAGAAGCGGATCTCCGGGTCGGAACCCGAATCCACGAACAACAAGATGGAACTCACCGCTGCCATCGAGGGTCTCGCCGCGCTGACCAGGCCGTCGAAGGTGATCATCTACACCGACTCCACCTATGTGCGGAACGGCATCATGAAGTGGGTCGCCGGCTGGCAGGCGAACGGCTGGAAGACCAAGGACAAGAAGCCGGTGAAGAACGCCGACCTGTGGCGCCGCCTCATCGAGGAGGAGAAGCGTCACGAGGTCGAGTGGCGCTGGGTGAAGGGTCACGCCGGTGACCACTTCAACGAGATCGCCGACGAACTCGCGACCACCGCGGCCCGGGCGGTCACCCGGTGAGCAGCCTGCCCGTCGCCGTCGAGCCCAACCGGGACGAGCACCTCGTCGCCGCAGTCGAGGGCGCCGGCGGCACGATCGTCGGGCTCGACGAGGCGCGGGTACTGGTCTGGATCGGCCCGCCCGCCGAGTTCCCCGAGCTGCCGGATGCCGTCGAGTGGGTGGCCCTCAAGACGGCGGGTATCGAGGACTTCCTGGATGCCGGCCTCCTCGACAACCGCCGTGTCTGGACCAACGCGGCCGGTTTCTACGCCGAGAACGTGGCCGAGCACGCGCTCGCGCTGCTTCTCGCCGGTCTCCGCCAGATCAACACCGCGGTCACGCGGCACTGGGACAAGGAGCGGATCGACACCTCGGTGCGGTCGCTGCACGGTTCGACGGTCGCCATCATCGGCGCCGGCGGCATCGGCGCGTCGCTGGGCCCGCGGTTGAAGGCGTGCGGAGCGCGTGTCGTCGCGGTGAACCGTTCGGGCCGCGATGTGCCCGGCGCCGACGAGGTGCGACGCTCCAGCGAACTGGACTCGGTGTGGTCCTCGGTCGATCATGTGGTGCTCGCCGCGCCGTCGACGGCGAAGACGCGGCACATGATCAACGCCGAAACCCTTGCCGCACTTCCGAGTCACGCGTGGGTCGTGAGCATCGCGCGCGGTCCGCTGGTCGACGAGGAGGCCTTGTACCGAGCGCTGGTCGACGGTGAGATCGCCGGCGCGGCGCTCGACGTGACCGATCCCGAACCGCCGGCCGAGGACCACCCGCTGTGGTCGCTGCCGAACGTCATCATCACTCCTCACGTCGCGAACCCGGCCTCGGGCCTGACACGCGAGATGGCGCCGTGGCTGGCCGAAAACGTGCGCCGATTCGCGGCGGGCGAGGAACTGATCTCGGTGGTCACACCCGGCCGCGACTACTGAGCAAGGCCAGTTTCTAGAACACGTTCTCGTTTCCGGCCCGTTCGTGGCAAGGTCGGGGAGTGATTCTCGACAGATTCCGTATCGATGACCATGTCGCCGTCGTCACCGGTGCCGGTCGCGGCCTGGGTGCGGCCATCGCCGTGGCCTTCGCGCAGGCAGGTGCCGACGTGGTGATCGCGGCGCGCAGCGAGTTCGACCTCGACCAGGTGGCCGGACAGATCGCCGACGCCGGGCGGCGCGCCCACGTCGTCCCGGTCGATCTCAGCAATGCCGACGCCGCCGCCGCGCTCGCCCAGGCGGCGGTGGAGGAGTTCGGGCGGCTGGACACGATCGTCAACAACGTCGGCGGCGCGATGCCCCGGCCGCTCCTCGACACCACTCCCAAGCACCTCGTCGACGCCTTCGACTTCAACGTCGCCAACGCTCACGCGCTCGTCGTGGCCGGCGCCAAGCAGATGCTCGCGACGACCGGTCACGGCTCGATCATCAACATCACCTCGGCCGTCGGCCGGGTGCCCGGTCGCGCGTATGCCGCCTACGGAACCGCGAAAGCCGCTCTGGCGCACTACACCCGGATCGCCGCGATGGACCTGAACCCGAAGATCCGGGTCAACGGCATCGCGCCGGGCGCGATCCTCACCTCGTCGCTGGAGATCGTCGCAGGCAACGACGAGATGCGGACCGCCGTGGAGAGTGCCACCCCGATGCACCGGCTCGGCGAGCCGGAGGACATCGCCGCCGCCGCGCTCTACCTCGCATCGCCGGCGGGCGCGTACGTGACCGGCAAGATCCTCGAGGTCGACGGCGGGATCATCGCCCCCAACCTGGACCTGCCGATCCCGGACCTGTAGGGGTTTCGACGGGGCTCAACCAGCGGGGAGGGCTCAGCCGACAGTCAGGGGCGGATGTTCTGCGCGGCCTGCTCGACGATGGTCGCGATCCGCTTGGTCTTGGTCTCGGGTCTCTTCGCCAGCGCGATCTGAGCCAGCCCCATCTTCCGGGCGCTGGGTGGGAAGGCGTCCCAGCTGGCGCGGGCCGTCGGGTCCGCGTCGAGGGCGGCGGCGAGTTCGGGGGGCTCGATGCCGGCCTCGGCGTCGTCGAAGATGGTCCACAGGCCACGTGCTTTGGCGTCGTCGATGACCGCCTGGCCGGCCGGTTGCATGCGGCCGGACTCGATCAGGTCGGCGACCCGCGCCTTGTTCGACGCCGCCCACGGACTGTTGCGGCCACGCCGCGTGAACCACAGGCCGCGCCGCGCGTCGTCGAAGACACGGCTGTGGCCGTCGATCCAGCCCCAGCAGCGCGCCTCCCGGACCGCTTCGTCGTAGTCGAGCGGCTCGCGTCCGGAGTCTTTGCGCCAGAAGATGAGCCACACACCGGACGAGCTCTGGTGGTTGTCGCGCAACCACTCTCGCCACTCGTCGAGGGTGTCGACGGCGAGCTGTGGCGCACGCGGATCGGCCATGCGTTCACCCTAATCGCGGACCGTCCACCTCGGTACAGTTGAGAACGTGACCGGCATTCTCGAGTTCGCGAGCAACAACTGGTGGCTGATCTTCCCCATCGGTGGTGTCGTCGGCGGCTGGGCCGGGTCGATCGCGAAGTACAACGAGAAGCGGCGCAAGGACAAGATCGAACTCGCGCGCATCAAGGCCGCCGCTCAGACCGAACAACTGAAGCTGACCACGACGTCCGTCGAGCAACTCCGCAAGACACTCAAGCAGCATGACGGGCTCAACGAGAAGTGGTTCGCCTACGAACTCGACCTGGCCACGCTGATCGAGTACCCGCTCATGACCGACATGCGCGAACCCCTCACCCTCGCCTTCCATCGTGCGCGGGTCCACGCCGACGACCTGAGACCGGAACCGCCGCACGCCGGCGACACCGAGACGACGCTCGCCCCGGCGGACTTCGTTGATTACCGGGACGCGGTCGGCGACTACGCTGCGACCTTCGACGCCGCGGAACGGGAGGCACGACGCCGCAAGCAGGCCGGCTTCTCGCCGATCGAACGGGAAGCGCTCGACCGCGCCCGCAAGCTGATCAGCGTCGCCTCCGACTCGGGTGCCACCGCCGCGGAACGCCAGGCCGCGTACAAGAAGGCGCGCGCCGAACTCGACGGGCTCATCGACGTGCCGCCCTTGGCCGCCGAACGCCTCGAGCGCCAGATCGCCGGGGAGCTCGAGCGGGGGCGCGGAGACTGAGCTCGCGGCAGATGTCGCCTTTCGTGTCGCCGGGCGATACGAAAGGCGACACCTGCCCCCTGGTGACTACCCACGGTCTTCGCACCTCGGGGAGCGGGAGGTCAGCCCGCCTCGATCGCCCCGGTGAACTGGCTCTCGTAGAGGCGGCAGTAGGCGCCGCGGGCGGCGAGGAGTTCCTCGTGGTTGCCCTGCTCGACGATGTGACCGTCCTCCATCACGACGATCACGTCGGCGTCGCGCACCGTCGAGAGTCGGTGTGCGATCACGAAACTCGTGCGATCGGTGCGCAGGTTGGCCATCGCCTTCTGGATGAGCAGCTCGGTGCGGGTGTCGACGGAGCTGGTGGCCTCGTCGAGGATGAGGATCGTGGGCCGGGCGAGGAACGCCCGGGCGATCGTGATGAGCTGACGCTCACCGGCACTGACGCCGCCGCCCTCGTCGTCGAGAACGGTGTCGTAACCGTCCGGGAGTGTCCGGACGAAATGGTCGACGTGGCTCATCCGGGCGGCTTCGAGCACCTCCTCGCGGGATGCGGAGGGGTCGCCGTAGGCGATGTTGTCGAAGATCGTCCCGCCGAACAGCCACGAGTCCTGCAGCACCATGCCGGTGCGCTCGCGCAGGTCATCGCGGGTCATCTCGGCCGAGTCCACGCCGTCGACGCGGATGGTCCCGGAATCGACGTCGTAGAACCGCATGATCAGGTTGACCAGGGTGGTCTTGCCGGCGCCGGTCGGTCCGACGATCGCGACCATGTGTCCGGGACGCGCTGTCAGGGTGAGGTTCTCGATCAGCGGCTTGTCCTCGACGTAGCGGAACGAGACGTCGTCGAACTCGATGAGCCCGTTGTCGACCGCGGGGGTCTTGGGGTTCGCCACGTCCGGGGTCTGCTCGTCGGCGTCGAGGATGTCGAAGATGCGCTCGGCAGAGGCGACACCGCTCTGCATGAGATTGATCATCGACCCGATCTGGGTCAGCGGCTGCGTGAACTGGCGGGAGTACTGGATGAACGCCTGCACCTCGCCGAGGCTCAGCGAACCCGACGCCACGCGCAGGCCGCCGACGACGGCGACGGCCACGTAGTTGAGGTTCCCGAGGAACATGATGGTCGGCATGATGACGCCGGAGATGAACTGTGCACGCCAACTCGACTGGTACAGCTTCTCGTTGCGTTCGTCGAAGGTGGCCTCGATCTCGCGCTGACGGCCGAAGGCGGTGACCAGCTCGTGGCCGGTGAACGCCTCCTCGACCTGGGCGTTGAGAGCCCCGGTCGACGCCCACTGCGCGGAGAAGTGCGGCTTGGAACGCTTCGCGATGACGGCGGTCGCGATGATCGCCAGCGGGACGGTCGCCACTGCGATGAGGGCCAGCAGTGGCGAGATCCAGATCATCATCACCAGCAGTGCGATGACCGTCAGCACCGAGTTCACGAACTGGGCGACGGTCTGCTGCATGCTCTGCGACAGGTTGTCGAGGTCGTTGGTGACCCGGCTGAGCAGCTCGCCGCGCGGCATCGTGTCGTAGTAGCGCAGCGGCAGGCGGTGGACCTTCTCCTCGACCTGCGCGCGGAGCTCCCGGATCGTCTCCACCACGATGATGTTCAGCAGGTACGCGGCCAGCCACGCCAGCCCCGACGCCACGACGTACATCACGAGGGTGATGAGCAGGACGCGGCCGACGTCGCCGAAATCGACTCCGACGCCGGGCGTCACGTCCATCGACGAGACCATGTCGGCGAAGGTGTCGTCGCCCCGGTCGCGCAGACCGGCCACCGCCTGGTCCTTCGACAGTCCCGCAGGCAACATCCGGCCGATGACGCCGTTGAAGACCAGGTCGGTTGCGTGACCGAGGACGCGCGGCGCGATGGCCAGCAGGATGACCGAACCGACGATCGAGGTGAGGGTGACCGTCATCAGGCCGCGGTACGAACCGAGCTGGGCGACAACCCGTTTGATCGACGGCCAGAACGAGCGCGGCTTGGACTCGGGGCCGCCGGCGGCCATCGGTCCACCCGGGCGGGTCATGCGCGCTCCTCCATGGCCAGCTGGGATTCGGCGATCTCGGCGTAGGTGGGACACGAGGTCAGCAGGTCGTCGTGTGTGCCGATGCCGACGACGCGGCCCCGGTCGAGGACGACGATCTGCTCGGCGTCGACGATGGTCGAGATACGTTGCGCGACCACGATCACCGACGCGTCGCGGGTAGCCGGACGCAGCGCCGCCCGCAATCTGGCGTCGGTGGTGAGGTCGAGGGCCGAGAACGAGTCGTCGAACAGGTAGATCGCGGGGCGCCGGACCAGTGCACGCGCGATCGCGAGCCGTTGCCGCTGTCCGCCGGAGACGGTGGTGCCGCCCTGGGCGACGCGGGTGTCGAGGCCGTCGGGCATCGCCGAGACGAACTCGTCGGCCTGGGCGATGCGCAGCGCCTCCCAGATCTCGTCGTCGGTGGCGTCGGACTTGCCGTGCAGGATGTTGGACCGGATGGTCCCGGAGAACAGGTACGGCCGCTGCGGGACCAGGCCGATCACCGAACGCAGTTCGTCGGGATCGAGTCGCTTCACGTCGGTGCCGCCGACGCTGACCCTGCCCTCGGTGGCGTCGATGAGGCGGGGCACGAGTCCGAGGAGCGTCGTCTTGCCGGACCCGGTCGAACCGACGATGGCGGTCGTGGTTCCCGGCGTCACGCGGAAGCAGATGCCGCTCAGCACCGGATCGTCGGCGCCCGGATAGCGGAACTCGGCGGCGTCGAACTCGACGGTTCCGGGATGGCCGGCGAATCCGATCGGGTCGCTCGGCGGATGCACCGAGGTCTCGGTGTCGAGGACCTCGGTGATGCGCTCGGCGCACACCGCGGCGCGCGGCGCCATCATGGCCAGGAACGACGCCATCATGACCGACATCAGGATCTGCATCACGTAGCTCATCAACGCGGTGAGCGCGCCGATCTCGACGCTGCCGTCCGACACTGCGTGCCCGCCGAACCAGATGACCGCGACGATCGTGACGTTCGTGATCACCAAGACCAGCGGGAACATCAGCGCCATCAGCTTGCCGACCCGTAGCGTGGCGTCGGCGAGATGGTCGTTGGCGGAGCCGAAACGCTTCCGCTCGTACTCTTCACGGACGAAGGCGCGTACCACGCGGATACCGGTGATCTGTTCGCGCAGAACACGATTCACCGCGTCGATGCGTTCCTGCATCGACCGGAACCCGGGAATCATGCGGGCGATGACGAGACCCATCGACAGCCCGAGAATCGGCACCGCGATCGCGATGACCCACCACAGTGCCGGGGCCTCGCGAATACCCATGATGATCCCGCCGAAGCACATGATGGGAGCCATCACGAGGATCGCGCTGCTCATCACGATCAACATCTGCACCTGCTGGACGTCGTTGGTGGTGCGCGTGATCAACGACGGTGCGCCGAAGGTGCCGACCTCACGGGCCGAGAACGAGTTCACCCGGTGCAGCAGGTCGCCGCGGATGTCGCGGCCCACACCGAGAGCGGCCCGGGCGCCGAAGAACTGCGCGATGATCGTCGCCACGATCTGCACGACGCTCACCAGCAGCATCCAGCCGCCGATGCGCATGATGTAACCGGTGTCGCCGGTCGCCACGCCGTTGTCGATGATGTCGGCGTTGAGGCTCGGCAGGTACAGCATCGCCGCGGTCGCCACGAGCTGCAGCGACACCACCATGACGATGTTGATGCGGTACCGCTGCAGGTACGTACTGATGAGGCGGGTCAACATGGCACGATCACCTGCGCCAGACTAGTTGCCTCCGCTAAAGGGCGAACGTCGGTCTCCCGTCGATCAGCCGCCGAACAACGCGACGGCCGCCTCCCCGGTGTGGGTGAGGTAGGTGAACGATTCCTGGAAGTAGAGGTTCACCACGTCGGCGTCGTGGGAGTCGTAGCCGATCGACACGTCCTGCCCGATCGTCAGTTCGAAGTCGCCGCCGCGGGTGCTCATGACGAATGCGCCGCGGATCGCCGGCGCCCACACGATGTCCCCGTCGAGGAGCCGCTGGATGTGCTGGCGGATGGGGTATCCGTGGTTCGACGTCTCGTTGACCTGCGTGTACACGTCGGCCGACATGGCGACGGAGTACGGCCCGTCGACAGAGGCGAGCCGCAGCGTGGTCAATGCCTGGCTGACGGCCTCCGGGTAGTCGCGGACGTCCTCGGGCAGCTGGATCGGGGTCGCGGTGGCCTCGGAGCGGATGCCGGTGATCGACGCCGCCGCGTAACCCTCGAAGATCGCGCGGTCCTCGGCGAGCGCGAGTTGGCGTGCGGCCTCGACGACCGGGTCCCAGTCGGAGTCCTGCGCACCGCGATCCACATCGTCGATGGCCTCCCGCGAGACGGTGAACGGCACCTTCAACTCGACCAGCGACTGCGTCCGCCTGATGAACGCCTGGATGCCGTCGGCCGGCGAGTCGATCTTGCTGCGATGGCCCAGCGTCACCGCGGCCGTGTCGGCCCCCATCGGGCCCCTCACGTCGACGAGCCGGCGGCCGGCGATGTTCCGCTTGAACGACCGGGTCGCCTCCTCCTCGATCTCCGCCCACGCGGCATCGGAGATGGGAGCGAGCTCGCGGTGCAGGTTGTTCATGGTGGCCTCCTGGTGCGGTGGTGTCGGGCGATGGTCTGTCTGTGGTGGCGCTAGTGCAGGGAACCGATCCCCAGGGAACCGTCGGTGCGGCGGGCCGGGGCCGCGACGGTGGGCTCGACTGTGCCGGGTGCGGGCGGCAGGTCCTCGAGGAAGTCGAGGGTCGGGGTGAAGAACTGCGACCCGGTGACAGCGGTGGTGAAGTCGAGGAGGCGGTCGTAGGTACCCGGCGGATCGCCGATGAACATCTTGCGCAGCATCTCCTCGGTGACGTCGGGGCCGGCGGAGTAGGCGATGTAGAAGGTGCCGTTCTCGCCGTTCCCGGAGACGTCGCCGTAGGGCATGTTGTCGCGGACGACGTCGATCTCCTCGCCGTTCTCGTCCTCGACCTTGTTGAGCGCGATGTGGGAGTTGGGGGGTTTCACGTCGTCGGACATCTCGACGTTGTCGAGCTTGGTGCGCCCGATCGCGGCTTCCTGCTCACTCGTGCTCAGGTCGTTCCACGACGAGAGGTCGTGGACGTAGCGCTGGATGGCGACGTAGCTGCCGCCGGCGAAGGCGGGGTCCTCGTCTCCCACCGTGATCGCGTCGATCGCTGCCTGTCCCACGGGGTTCTCGGTGCCGTCGACGAATCCGATGAGGTCGCGCAGGTCGAAGTAGCGGAAGCCGTGCACTTCGTCGACGACGGTCACCGCGTCGCCGAGGGCGTCGGTGATGAGGCGGCCGAGCTCGAAGCACAGGTCCATCTGGTCCGACTTGATGTGGACCAGCAGATCCGCAGGGGTCGCCGGCGCGGTGTGGACCGCGCCCTCGTAGGGGACGAAAGGCCGCAGCGAACGCGGGCGGGGGCCGTCGAACAGCCGGTCCCATGCCTCCGAGCCGAGCGAGACGATGCCGGCCAACGCCGCCTCCGGGGCGCGCGAGGACACCGCGTTGTTCAGTCCCGGGATCTCCTCCAGCACATCACGAACCGTGTCCTCGCCACCGTCGTTGATGGTGAGGACGAGAAAGATCGCCGACTTGGTCTTACGCGTCAGGATCGTCTGCGGCACGGGCACGCCCAATACCCTAGCCGACCCATGTCCGAAATGGGATCGCCGACCGTGCCGTCAAAAAGTAGGGCAGGCAACCCTTTTCGGAGCCGTCCCGAACCGCCGTGCCGGGACGTCGAGATCAGCTGCGCGCGACGGCCCTTCCGGCGGCACGTCCGGAGAAGATGCACCCGCCCAGGAAGGTGCCCTCGAGGGCGTTGTAGCCGTGCACACCGCCGCCGCCGAAACCCGCGACCTCGCCGGCCGCGAACAGGCCGTCGAACGCGCTGCCGTCGGGTCGCAGCACCTGCGAGTCGAGGTTGGTCTCGAGTCCGCCGAGGGTTTTGCGGGTGAGGACGTTGAGCCGCACCGCGATCAGCGGGCCGTGCGCGGGGTCGAGGATCCGGTGGGGCTTGGCCACCCGAACGATCCTGTCGCCGATGAACTGTCGGGCGTTGTTGATCGCCATCAGCTGGGCGTCCTTGGAGAACTTGTTCTCCACCTCGGCGTCGCGGGCGGAGATGACGCGTTCGATGTGCGCGAGATCGAGCTCGGGGCCGCGGGCGATCGCGTTCATCCCGCTGACCAGCTCGGGCAGGTTGTCGGCGACGACGAAGTCGATGCCGTTGCGCACGAAGGCATCCACCGGCCCGGCGGCACCCTTGGCGAGTCGGCTCTTCGCGGCCAGCTTGAGGTCCTTGGAGGTGATGTCGGGGTTCTGTTCGGAACCCGAGAGCATGAACTCCTTCTCGACGATGGACTGGGTGAGGATGAACCACGAGTAGTCGTGGCCGGCGGCCAGGATCGCCTTCATCGTCGAGTTCGTGTCGAAGCCGGGAAAGTTCGGCGGCGCGAGGCGGTTGCCGTTGGCGTCGAGCCACAACGACGACGGTCCCGGGATGATCCGGATGGCGTGGTCCGGCCAGATCGGGTCCCAGTTGTGGATGCCCTCGGTGTAGTGCCACATGCGGTCGCGGTTGACGATGCTCGCACCGGCGTCCTCGCTGATCCCCAGCATGCGTCCGTCGACATGTGCCGGGACGCCGGAGATCATCGTCTTGGGTGCGGGGCCGAGACGGTCCACCGGCCAGTTCTTGCGGATGAGGTCATGGTTGTGGCCGATGCCGCCGGACGTCACGATGACCGCTCCGGCGCGAATCTCGAAGTCGCCCACCACATCGCGGTTCGACGCCTTGCCGCGTTCGAGGTCGGTCGGTGCGAGGGTGGCGCCCCGCACGCCTGCGGCGACGCCGTCTTCGATGATGAGTTCGTCGACGCGATGGCGGAACCGGAACTCGACGAGCCCTCGCTTCTCGGCCTCGAGGACCGGTTCGGCGAAGATCCGGACGACCTCGGGGCCGGTGCCCCAGGTGAGGTGGAAGCGTGGCACGGAATTGCCGTGCCCGTCGGCGAAGCCGCCACCGCGTTCGGCCCAGCCGACGATCGGGGTGATGCGCAGCCCGAGATCGTGCAGATACTGCCGCTTCTCGGTCGCCGCGAAGTCGACATAGGCCCGGGCCCACTGACGCGGCCAGTAGTCCTCGTCGTCGCGGTCGAATCCCGCCGACCCCATCCAGTCCTGCAGGGCGAGGTCCGCGGAGTCGGAGATGCCGAGCCTGCGCTGTTCGGGGGTGTCGACCATGAAGAGTCCGCCCAGCGACCAGAATGCCTGTCCGCCAAGATTGTTGCGGTTCTCCTGGTCGACGACCACCACGCGTCGTCCGGCCTTGGTGAGCTCATATGTCGCGACCAGACCCGCCAGACCCGCACCGACGACCACCGCGTCGGCCACCTGCTTCGTCACGACAACTCCTCACCGCGTCGATGTGCCGCCTGTCCCCACCCGGACACGCGCCCCAGAGAGAACATTAGCGCCGCGTCACACCGAGATGTCGGCGTACCGGTGGAACCACGGCGCGGCGTCTTCGAGGGATGCGGCGAGCGCCAGGAGATCACCGTCGGCGCCCAACCGGCCGACGAACTGGACCCCGAGCGGAAGCCCGGTCCCGGTCCAGTGCAGCGGCACACTGATCGCCGGACGTCCGGTCATGTTCGCCAGCTGCGTGTAGGGCACCCAGCCGAGGTTCTCCTCGATGAGCTGGTCGACGATCCCCACCCGCGACATCACCTTCCCCACGCGGGCGCGGGCCGCGAGCCGGGCCGCCCGCTGCAGGAGCGGCGGGGTCGTCATCGACCCGACGGCCGGCGGCGGAACGGCGAGGGTCGGGGTCAGGAGCAGGTCGTGCGTGTCGTGGAAGCGTTCGAGAGCGCGAACGTGGTGGTTGACGTGGTCGAGTGCCCGGAAGAGCGGCACGACCCCGGCCGCCCGGCCGATCTCGGCGAGGGCGAGCGTGTCCGCCTCGAAGTCGGCGTCCCCCGCGCCGGACAGGCGGCGTGCCTCGTCGACCTGGGCGGCCGCATTGGCGAACCAGATCTCGAGGAAGTCGCGTGCCAGCTCCGCGTCGTCGTGCGGCGGGTCCACCTCCTCGACATGGTGGCCGAGTTCGGTGAGCAGCTGCGCGGCGTGCTCGACGGCCGCGACCGCCTCGGGATGAGGTGCCGGGTTGATGGCCGAACGGGTGGTGAACCCGATCCGCAGCAGCCGCGGGGGAGTGGCGATCCGCGCCGTGAACGACTCGGTGTGGAGGGGTGCGGGATAGGTCGACGACGCGGTGGGCCCGATGATCGCGTCGTAGAGCGCGGCCGCATCGCGCACCGTGCGGGTCACGACGCCCTCGACGCCCATCCCGAAGAGCGGCTCGCCGGTGGCGGGTCCGAACGGCATCAGGCCGCGCGACGCCTTCAGTCCGACGAGTCCGGTACAGGCCGCCGGGATGCGGATGGAGCCGCCGCCGTCGTTGGCGCCGGCTGCGGGTACGACGCCGGCGGCCACGGCCGCAGCGCTGCCTCCGGATGAGCCGCCGGGGGTCACGTCGAGGTTCCAGGGGTTGCGCGCCGGACCCCACAGGTCGGATTCGGTGATCGCCTTGGAACCGAACTCCGGGGTGTTGGTCTTGCCGAAGACCACCAGCCCGGCGTCGAGGAAGCGCTGGACGACCGTCGCGTGCTCGGTGGCGACGTGCCGCGCCAGCGACCGGGAGCCGCGCGTCGTCGGATAGCCGCGGTAGTCCTGCGCGAGGTCCTTGATCAGGAAGGGAACGCCGGCGAACGGGCCGGTCAGCTCTGTGCGGGCCCGGTGGTCGGCCTCGGCCTCGATCGGGATGACGATCGCATTCAGGTCGGGGTTCACCGCGGCGGCACGGGCCCGCGCCAGGTCGAGGAGTTCGGCAGCCGTGACCTCACCCGATGCGACGAGCCCGGCGAGGGCGGTGGCGTCGGCGCCGAGGTATTCACCCATGTCCACGGCCCCGACCCTAATGAGTGCGGGGTCGGGGTGCGGCCTGGATGGCCGATACGGCTGCCTCGGTGATCGAGCTGATCCCCACATCACCGTTAACCACCCAAACGAATAACGGTGCGGTCGCGACAATTTCGTCCGTTCAAAGGGCAAAATCCGACACTTGTGCCGCATATGGGTCATATGAGCTGTTCACAATGAGGCAGATGTGACGCGCACCACTGCCCATCGGTGTCACGAAGGCCCGTCCAGCCTTTGCCGCGACGTTATCGTGCCGTTACACTTCACAACGACGGGTACCGCTCCTGACGGGGATCAATAGAATCCCCCTACGTATGACTTCCGCAGTACCCGGTAGGCAAGACCCAGAAGCGGCCGGCTCCGGCCGAGATCCAAAGGAAAACTGACGAATGCTGACTCGCGCCCGTAAGCGCCTCGTCGCCGGACTCGTGGCTCTCGTGGCCGTGTCAGGTGCCACGCTGGTCGCAGCTCCGCCGGCGTCCGCAGCCAATGGTTGCAACGTCGAGTACGTCCGCTCGAACGCCATGAACCGGACCGTGCCCGTGTGCATCGTCTCGGCTGGTGGCGGCGGACCGAAGCCGACGCTGTACCTCCTCGACGGCCTGCGTGCCCCCAACAACAACAGCGGTTGGCTCATCAACACCGATGTCGCCCGCTACATGGCGGGCAAGGGCACCAACGTCGCCATCCCGTTCGGCGGCGGCGGCAGCTTCTACACCGACTGGCAGTCCTTCGACCCCAAGCTCGGCAACAACAAGTGGGAGACCTTCCTGACCCGCGAGCTGCCGCGCTACATGGCCGCCCGCCATGGCAGCGACAACCGTCGCAACGGCATCGCCGGCCTGTCGATGTCGGGCACCTCGGCGCTCAACCTCGCGTCGCGTCACCCGGGCTTCTACCAAGCGGTGGCCTCCTACAGCGGCTACCCGACGGTCACCCTGCCGGGCTTCACCCAGGGCATCCAGGCCTCGGTCATCGAGATGGGCGGCAACCCGTCCAACATGTGGGGCTTCTACCCGGCCGGCAGCTGGTTCCAGAACGACCCGTTCCTGAGCGCGGGCAACCTGGCCGGCAAGCACGTCTACATCTCGTCCGGTAGCGGCGTCGGCAGCAAGTACGACTCGTCGGTCAACCCGACCAGCAGCAACTTCGACCCGGTCAAGTTCGCGCAGATGATCCCGCTGGAGGTCGCCGCGTCGACCAGCAGCCAGCTGTACGTCGGCCGCGTCGCGCTCGTTCCGGGCGTCAAGCTCACCACCCGGATCACCCCGGACGGTGCGCACTGGTGGGACTACTGGCAGAGCACCTTCAAGGAGTCGTGGGCCAAGACCTTCCGCCCGGCGTTCTTCTGAGCCGCGTAGGCGGTCTCGCAACTTCATAGAGACAACGGCAAGGGCCGGTGACCTTCGGGTCACCGGCCCTTGTTGTTGTGCGGGTGGCATGCGGCCCGGAGCTTGCGGAGCCTCTCGTCCGGCTCCCTGAGGAGGTCCCGGAGCTTGCGGAGGGGCCGTCTCGAAGGGCTGGTGAGGGTTCGCGACGGGAGCGCCCGAGGGCAGATGCAGCGGAACGTATCGCCGACCGACACCTTTCGCTACATCTGCACCCATACGAAAACACCGCGGGTGCATCCGGTGATCCGGATGCACCCGCGGTGGTCGTTCTGGCAGCTGGCCCTACTCGGGCGGCGGCTGCTTGCGGAAGGAGCGCGTCGACGAGTCGTCGGCGGGCGGTTCGCCGCCGTCGACCTTCGGGATCTGCTCGGTCGGACGCTCCCACGGGTTGCCGGCCGACGATGCGGTACCGGCCGCCGGACCGTCCCGCTTGATCATGGAAGTCCGGCGGTCATCTGCGGCGGGCGCGGTGGCAGCCGGGCCTGCGGTGGCCACGGCGGCGTCGTCGCGACGTCCGCGGAAGAACATGAAGGCCGCAAGCGCCAGCATGATCACGCCGAGCACGCCGAGGACGATCGGCAGCCAGAAGCCCAGGAGCTTCAGCTGCGTCACGTATCCGCTGGCGGTGTCGGCCTGCTTGGTGACGATCCCGTCGGCCCACTTGAAGGTGCCCTTCAGCGCGTCCATGCGGAAGTTGCGGACGACCTCGGGGTTGGACTCGCTCTGGTCGGGCGACTTGAAGTACTGGTGCTGATCCTCACGGCCGTCGACGATGGTGCCGGTGATCGGCTCGACGTAGACGTGGCGCACCGCCGCAGCGTGGCGGTGCATCGTGATCGGATCGTTCGGGCGGACGCCCTGACCGCTGATGCCCCACCACTTGGCAGGCATCGTCAGCATGGTGCCGAGGGCGGCTTCGCCCTGGGCGTTCGGCAGGCTCGACAGGTCCTTCTCCGGGACGTCGCAGGCGAAGTGAAGGGTCTTGATGCCCTTGATCTCGACCTCGTCCTGGAACTTCGCGGTGCAGTCCTGGCGGGTGTTGAGGTCGTAGTAGAGGTAGTCGCGCTGCTGGACGTCGAACCCGAACTTGTACTGGAAGCCCTTGCGGTTGTCCAGGGCGACCGAGACGTCGTTGACGTTGCCGCCCGGCGGCACGGCCTCGAGCTGCAGCGAACTCACGGCACCGTTGGGGACCGACGTCTTGCGGTTCACCGACACGCGGTCGATGCTCGCGGTGAGCAGGCCGTCCTTACAGGTACGGGTCTCGCCGGCAGCGGCGACGGTGGGCTCGGTCTCCTGACCGTCGGCGTCGCGCAGGCGGTCGATCAGGACGGTCTGCGCGGACTGCAGAGTCGCCTGGCGGCTGTCCGAAGGCTCGACGATCACCGAGCGGCGTTGCTGGGTGAGATGCGCCTCGAATGTGCGGGCACGATCCTCCGACACCGAGCAACGGTCGAAGATCACCGCCGGGAAGCGGTCACCGGTGGACCCGTCGGCGGCGACGGTCGTGGCATCCGAGGTGATGTCGAGGTCGAGGGGCACCACCTTCAGCGTCGGCACCAGGTACAGCGGGATGGCAAGGGCGACCGCGAGGAACGCGGCACCGAAAAAGGCCAGCAGTGCCGGCACGAAACGTCTCATGTGTGACTCCTGTGAATCAGCAGCGTAATCGGTATCACCCTAGCGGGCGTCTCGCGTTCCGTACGCGTCAGTAGGCCCGACATGCCGGGATTCGCGATCGTGCATCAGTTCGTGCGGGTCCGGTCGGCGCGCCGATCGCGTTCGGCCTCCTTCAGGATGCCGGCCATGTACCCGTAAATCTCTTTGTCGGACATCGCTTTCCACCTCGGGGCCAGGAGCTTCGTGTACTTCTCGACGTACAGCAGCTGTTTGCCGACCAGAACCAGCTCGCGGGGGAGTCGGGCGTCGTGGGCCTTGGCCACCGCGGCGAGCTGTCGGCCCAGGTCGGTGTAGGACATCGAGCCCAGATCGGTCGTCGACAACGGGGTCGTCACCTTCTTGATGTCCTCGGCGCCCTTGGTGGTCGACCCGGGCTTGTGCACGGCGCCGAGCAAGAAGATCGCTCGACCCGCGGATTCGTAGTCCGCGCGGACCACCAGGTCGACGACGAGCTGGCGGAGGATGCGACGGGTGCGGGGCGTGAACCGCCCGACGATGCCGAAGTCGAGCAGCACGATCTTCCCGGCGTCATCGACGAGGACGTTCCCGGCGTGCAGGTCGCCGTGGAAGAGACCGCCGTGGAATGCCGAGTCGAGCAGCGACAACAAGAGGTTGCGGCACAGCGCGACGCCGTCGTGCCCGGCCGCCCGGACCGCCGCGGCGTCGTCGATCCGGACGGCGTGGATGCGCTCCATCGTCAGCACGCGCGGCGTCGTGAACTCGTCGTAGACGCGCGGCACACGGACGCGGTCGCCGAAGGGGCCCGGCTGTAGGCATTCGAACCACTCGCGCATGGTGTCGGCCTCGATCCGAAAATCGAGTTCGGCGTCCAGACCGGCCGCGAAGTCCTCGACGACGTGGCGTGCACTGAGCATCCGGCCGTACTCGGAGATCTCGACGAGACCGGCGACCCTCTCGAGGATCGCGACGTCGGGGGCCAGGCGGTCGGCGATCCCGGGTCGCTGGATCTTGACGACCACCTCGTCGCCGCTGTGCAGGGTCGCGGTGTGGACCTGGGCGATAGACGCCGAGGCGATCGGCACCGGATCGAACTGTGCGAACACCTCTTCGGGCGGGCGGCCGAGTTCGGCGACGAACTGTGCGCGCATCGCGTCGGGATCGGCCGGCTTCACGCGGTCGAGCAGCGACTCGAATTCCGAGGAGAGGGCGTCGGAGAAGACGCCGGGACTGGAGGCGATGAGCTGCCCGAGCTTCACATACGTCGGGCCGAGATGTTCGAAGGTGGCGCGTAGTTCATGCGCGGCGCGCGCAGCACTGGGTGCGCGACCGCGCAGCGCGTCGCCTG
Organism: Gordonia sp. Swx-4; assembly: GCF_030316175.1. NCBI lineage: Bacteria > Bacillati > Actinomycetota > Actinomycetes > Mycobacteriales > Gordoniaceae > Gordonia > Gordonia sp. Swx-4. The sequence goes on along the minus strand of NZ_CP128197.1, from coordinate 4,964,820 downwards.
CCGTGTGGAGGACGAAGCGTCCGAGGCCCGCAGCCGCGTGCGCAGTGGTCGTCCCGAATCGCGTGACCTCGGCGATGGGCGACACCGGGTGCAACTGCGTGCGCCGGCCGTCGTCGGCCGAGCTGTTGATAGTCACCGTCGGCCATTGTAACGATCATCGATGTCCGATCCAGTGTCTCCACGGGCTGCGTCGGGCTCCGACGTGCCGAGGTGGCGGAGACGCACGGACGACGGCAGACTTGTTCCGTGCCGACCCATGCGCCCTCGCGCATCGGTCCTTCGACCGCGAACAGTGTCGACACCCTCTAGCACCCCACCCCCTAGGAGATCCCCGTATGCCCACGACGGTCAACGCGTACATAGCCACGGCAGCGGATCGCCCGCTCGAACCGACCACGATCGAGCGACGCGACCTCGGGCCGAACGACGTCGCGATCGCCATCGCCTACGCCGGCATCTGCCACTCCGACATCCACACGGCGCGAAACGAGTGGAACGGCACCAAGTTCCCGGTGGTGCCGGGGCACGAGATCGCCGGTACGGTCTCGGCCGTCGGTGCAGGCGTCACCCGCTACGCCGTCGGCGATCGCGTCGGCGTCGGCTGCTTCGTCGACTCCTGTCGTGAATGCGAGCCGTGCCGCCTCGGTGAGGAGCAGTACTGCGAGCGGGGAAACACCGGAACCTACAACGCGACCGGCCGTGACGGGCAACGCACCCACGGTGGATACAGCACATCCATCGTCGTCGACGAGAACTATGTCTGCCGCATCCCGGAGGGCATCGCGCTCGACGTGGCGGCTCCGCTGCTGTGCGCCGGGATCACCCTGTATTCGCCGCTGCGACACTGGGAGGCGGGTCCCGGCAAGAAGGTGGCCGTCATCGGGCTCGGCGGTCTCGGACACGTCGGCGTCAAGATCGCGCACGCACTCGGCGCGGAGGTGACGGTCCTGTCGCAGTCGCTGAAGAAGATGGAGGACGGGCTGCGCCTGGGCGCCGACCACTACTACGCGACGAGTGATCCGCAGACCTTCCGCGAGTTGCGGGGGCGGTTCGACCTCATCCTCAACACCGTGTCGGCCAACCTCGACATCGGGAAATACCTCGGCATGCTCGCGCTCGACGGCACGCTCGTCGAACTCGGTCTGCCCGAACATCCGATCGAGGTCCCGGCGGGCGCGCTGATCGGCAAGCGCCGAAGCTTCTCCGGTTCGATGATCGGTGGGATCGCCCAGACCCAGGAGATGCTCGACTTCTGCGCCGAGCACGGTATCGGTGCCGAGATCGAGGTGATCTCCGCCGACCGGATCAACGAGGCGTACGACCGGGTGGTCGCCTCGGACGTGCGCTACCGGTTCGTCATCGACACGGCCACGCTCTGACCCGACGACTCGTCTCGGCCCGGTCCGCTCAACCGGCGGCCGGGCCGGATGTTTGATGTACTCGTTGCTGGGAATCCGTACGCGGAACAATCCGCACCAACCTCGAGGAGGCGGCCGCGCATGACGTCAACGGAACTCGCGCCGGTCGAGCAACGCACCGATGCGCCGCGACACGTCGAACTTCCCTTCACTCATGAGGGGGTGGGCGCGACACAGATGGTGCCCTGGCGCAACGGAATTCGGCACGACGCCAGGTCCTCGACGATCCTTCCCGATCGCCGACGGGCCGATCGGACCTCAGAAAACCATCGTGATGAGCCCGATGATGATCACCACCATCGCGATCACCAGCAGCCCGACGCCCAGCAATGCGCCGACCCCGCCGGCCGGGAAGCGTTTGGTCCGATCGGGTTGTTCGTGCGAAAGGCCTGACGTCTGAGGGGTATCGGGAGGGGTGTCGCCGGGCGCGACGCCGCCACCGGCCTCGAGGTCGGGTGTCCCCTCCGGTGCTGGGTCCATTGACTCGCGTGGTTCGTCTGACATGTCAGTCGCATACCCGCGTCACCGGGGTCCCACACTTCGAGTCCAGCGCGTGGGGCGTGGGGCGGCGTTTGGAACACGTCCGTACCGGGAAACCGGACATCTGACGGATACCCGAAAAGGATTGGTGGTGAAGGCCCTACATGTCCGAAGAGCTTCCGATGGAGCCGGCCGAGACCGGCACACCGGACCAGACACCCGACGACGCGCGCCGCAAGGTCGACGAACTCGAGGCGGAACACGTCGACGAACCCGATGAGAAGCCGACGTCGGCTGAACCGACATCCACATCCGACGACGAGGACGATCTCGAGGCACCTGCGTCCGGCGACCCCGAGCCGCCGGACTGACCAGCGCCGAGGAGGCCGTCGGTGGATTCCACAACCGTCGAGCGCCAGGAGGGCAGGAGTATCCCGAGTCTGCGCATGGTGGCCGAGCACGGGTTGCCGGAGACGCTGATCACCAACGGGGAAGACCGGATTCGCGGCATAGCCGAACGGTTCGGTATGGACTACCGCGGGGTCACGGTCACCCGTGACACAACACTTCAGATGACCCCGCGCGGTGATCTCGAGACCGTCTGGGGATCCGACCGGATTCCGGACGAGGTCGTGGTCTTCGTGACGGAGATGCCCCGTCTGTTCAGTGGGCTCGGTGGTGACACCCGTGCCCGGGACAGCGTCGTGCTGGCCGAACTCGACCGGGAACGCGGCGCCGCGGTGATCTCGCTGCCGGCGCTGGGGCCCTCGCCCCGCCGACGGCTGGGAAAACTGATCACGATGGTCGTGTCCGTGCTCAAGGATTCCTCGACCGAGCCGTTCGAACTGTCTCGCGGACTGGTGGTCGAACGGGACGGCGAGACGGAATACGTTGTGGCCCAGGGTCTTGTCTCGCGAGCGCTGCTGACGGCGGGGATGGTCCGCGGCAACCGGCCGTGGCGTCTGATCCCGATGCTCACGGGTATGACAGCAGCGGCGGCCGCGGCGGCGTCGTTCGGTGTCTTCTTCTCCACCATCTGGTCGATGGCCAACGCGCTCAGTCCGTGGCGCCTGGCCGCCATCTCCGTATTGTCGATGGTGCTGGCGACACTCTGGCTGATCGTCAACAACCGCCTCTGGGAGCGGACCACCGACACCTACCGGCCCCGCGCCCGCCTCTACAACACGGCCACGGTCTGCACCGTCGTCTTCAGCGCGGTGGTTCTCTACGTCGGCCTGTTCCTCGCGGTCCTCGTCGCCGCGATGACCGTCATCGACGAGACCTTCCTGTCCTCACAGCTCGGATTTCAAGCAGGACTGAACAATTACCTCAACCTCGCCTGGCTGGCGACCTCGATGGGGATCTTCGCCGGCGCGCTGGGGTCCAGCGCCGACAGCCACGACGACGTGCTCCGGGCGACGTACGGTTATCGAGAACGCCTGCGACGCCGCGCAGCGCAGTCGTCGCAGGGCGGCGAGATGAGCGAATCCCACTGACCCGCAGCATCGTGCTGCCACAAACTGATCGGAGTCCGACATGCCGTCTCTGGATCAATCTCGAGCTCCGCTCCTGGAAGCGCTCGACAAGTACCGTCGCAACAACCGATACGGCTACACGCCGCCCGGCCACCGGCAGGGGAGAGGCGTCGACGAGCGCACCCGTACCACGATCGGAGCGGCCGCGTTCGAATCGGATGTCCTCGCGTCCGGCGGCCTCGACGACAGGCGGATGTCCAACGCCTACTTGTCCGACGCCGAAGAGCTGATGGCGGATGCCGTCGGAGCCGAACTGGCATTCTTCTCCACCTGCGGCAGTTCGTTGTCGGTGAAGGCAGCGATGATGGCGGTGGCCGGCGGTGAAGGCGGTGAACTGCTCATCACCCGGGACGCGCACAAGTCGATCGTCGCCGGGTTGATCTTCTCCGGCCTTCGTCCACGGTGGGTGCGCCCGCGCTGGGACGAGAATCTCCACCTGACGCATCCGCCGTCGCCCGAGGAGGTACGCAAGGCGTGGGAGACGGATCCGCAGGCGGCCGGCCTCCTCATCGTCAGTCCGACGCCGTACGGCACCTGCGCGGACATCCGGGCGATCGCCGACGTGTGTCACGAGTACGGCAAGCCCTTGATCGTCGACGAGGCGTGGGGTGCGCACCTGCCGTTCCACGACGAGCTGCCTACGTGGGCAATGTATGCCGGAGCCGACCTGTGCGTCGTCAGCGTTCACAAGATGGGCGCGGGATTCGAACAGGGGTCGGTGTTCCACGTACAGGGGGACCTGATCGACCGCTCCCGGCTGTCCCAGTGTGCAGACCTGCTCATGACCACGAGCCCGAGTGTCCCGATTTACGCCGCGCTCGACGGTTGGCGCCGGAACATGGTCGAATCGGGTCGCGAAATCTTCGGTGGTGGATTGGAGTTGGCCCGACACATACGACGGAGCGTCGACGAGATGGAGGGTCTGATCGTGATGCACGACGAACTGCTCCACGAGGAGGCCAGTCACGATCTCGACGAGATGCAGGTCCTCATCGACGTCCGAGATCTCGGGGCCAGCGGCTATCAGTGTGCGGACTGGCTCCGAGCGCACCACTGCGTCGACGTCGGAATGAGTGACCACCGCCGTATCCTCGCCACCATCTCACACGCGGACGACGAGGACACCGCGGATCGGTTGCTCACCGCGCTGAGCGACCTCGCTTCCGCCGCAGGATCTTTCGATCACCCTCCGGCGATCCACCAACCGACTCCGGAGGAGCTGCAGCTGGAGACAAGGATGCTCCCGCGGGATGCGTTCTTCGGAGACACCGAGCGGGTACCACTCGACGACGCGCCGGGACATGTTGCCGCCGAACAGATCACGCCGTATCCCCCCGGCATCCCGGTGGTGGTCCCGGGCGAGGTGCTGAACGATGCGGTGGTCGAGTACCTGCGGACCGGCAAGAACGCAGGGATGAACCTGCCCGATGCCGCAGACGACGATCTGGACACCATCAAGGTCGTGTGCCGCCCTTCCTGATATCGAAGGGCGCAGACGCCATGTAGACGGTTACCCGCGAACGGCGGGGGAGGTCAGCTGGGTTGGCGCTCGGCGAGCATTGCCAGACGGGTCAGACACTCGTTCAGCCGGGGAGACATGACCGTCTGCTGCACAACCGGCGGAATCCATTTCAGTGGTGCGGTCTCGACGAACTCTTCCATACCGATGATCGAGCCGTTGCCGTCCTTCTCGATCGTCATCCGGATGCGGGCGCGACCGAAGGGCCAGCCGGCGGCGGAGAGCTCCAGCAGCCCGGCCTTGGATTCGCACGACGTGGTCTCGTCGTTGAGCAGCGCCGGCCAGACACCCACCGAGTGGTGGATCCTCGACCCGGCCTGAGGCCAGTTGGCATCGACGTCGCGGATGCGTGATGCGCCGACCACCCAGGAGGCGTAGAGCCAACCGTTGGACAGCACCGACCAGACCTGTGCGGGAGTTGCGGATGTGTGGCGTTCGACGCGATTCATGGAATGTTCTCCGTTCAGTCTTTGTCTCGGGACTTGGTGAGGTGTCTGCTGATGGTGCGGCTCAACGTCCGTCGTGGTAGCCCGCGCAGGCCGTCAGAGGCGAGGGCGGCGCGGGCGGCGTTGCTGCCGCAGGCGCCGTGGACTCCGCCTCCGGGATGTGCGGCTGACCCCGCGAGGTATAGGCGGTCCACGGGGGTCGTGGCGCCACCGAGGTTCGGCGTCGGCCGGAAGACCAACTGCTGGAACAGTTGTGCCGTACCGCCGTTCACCGTCCCGTGAACGAGGTTCGCGTTGGCGGTCTGCAGGTCGTGTGGGGTCTGCACGTGGCGGCCGACCATCATGTCCGAGACACCCGGAGCGTGTTCCTCGAGGACCTCGTCCATTCGAGCGGCGAGGAGTCGAGCGGCCTCGTCGTCGGTGACGCCACGGGGGAGATGGCTGTAAGACCACGCGCTCTCGGTGCCGGTAGGCGACCTCCCCGCGTCAGCCGTCGTCATCTGACCGAACAGCAGGAACGGGTGTTCCGGGATGTTGCCGGTCTCGATGTCGGCGGTGGAGTAGGCGATGTTGCGTGCGTCCGCCCCGAGATGCACGGTCCCCGCTCCGGTCAGATTCGAGCTGCGCCAGGGGATCTTCCCGTCGATCGCATAGTTCACCTTCACGACCGGGGTGTCCCAGACGAACCGCTGGAGGTCGTCGAGCACCCGCGCTGGCACGTCGGCTGGCGAGAGCAGTTCTGTGTAGAGCGCAGATGCCGAGACGTCGGCGAGGACGGCCCGATCGGCCTTCCACCGCCGTCCGCCGCGGTCGACGACGCCGACCGCCCGGCCGCCCCGGACATCGATCCAGGAGACTCGGCTGCCGCAATGTATCTGTGCACCAGCACTCTCTGCGCGACGCCGGAGTGCGGCCGAGAGGGCGCTCGCCCCACCGACTGGAACCGGGTATCCGGTGTCCTGACCCAACATGGTCAGCAGGTATCCCATCACGCCGCTCCCCGGTGCTTGAAGGGGGATGTCGGCATGCAATGCGTTGCCCAGGATGAGTAATCCGGCCTTCTCGCTGCGGAAGAGCTCTCGCACCATCTGGTCGGCCGGGAGCACCAGGAACCGCGCGAGACGCAGTGCTTCCGCGGTGCCGATCGAGCGCAGGAGGGACAGGACCGCGCGAACCGGCGGAAACGGCCCGAAGAGGGTGTTGAGGATGGCGGGTCGGAGCGTCTCCCATTGACCGACCAGATCGAGCCAGGCCTGGCCGTCGCGGCGGTCGAAGGTGGCAAGGTGGGCTGCGGTGTCGGCGGCGTCGGGGTGGATGACCGGGGCGTCGTCGTCCTCGGGGCCGGCCGGGTGGCCGAACGCCAGCGGTGCCCGGCTCCACTTCAGGCCGTGTTCGTCGAGTGCGAGGTCGGTGAACACGGGGGAGGCGACCGCAAGAGGATAGAAAGCGCTGAACAGATCGGTGACATAACCGGGGGTCAGCTCGGCACTCTTGATCGCGCCGCCGACCTCGGGGGCGGCTTCGAGGACCGTGACGTCCCAGCCGGCGTCGGCCAGCCTGATGGCGGAGATGAGCCCGTTGTGTCCGGCGCCGACCACGACCGCGTCCGACACTCGCCCCAACTCCCTTCGCTGCTACGCGGGCCGTCCGGCCCATGGGTGGAAGGGATACCCGTCCGGTCGCGTGGCAAACGCGGCGCGAAGGTGTAGGACGTGACCGCGCGGGTAGTCCGAAACGGTGAAGATCTCCCTGAATCTGGGCCACGTGTGGCATCCGCGAGTCACCGACGAACGCCTCCGCCGGTTGTGTGCGGGGCGGAGCGCCGTCATCACCGGCGCCGGCTCGGGCATGGGTCGATCGCTGGCGAACAGGGTGGCCGCGGCGGGGATTCCGGTGCTGATCAGTGACGTGGACATGCGGGCCCTCGCCGAGACCGCGAGATCGGTGGCACGCCATGGGGTGGAACCGGACGCCACCGAGGTGGATGTCGCCGACGCCGCGGCTGTCACCGCCTACGCCGACGAGGTGACGCGACGGCACGGTGCACCCGCGCTGGTGTTCAACAACGCCGGCATTACCATGGTCGCGTCGGTCCTCGACGAGGACGACGACTACGCACGGCGGATCATGGCCGTCAACTTCGGTGGCGTGGTGAACGGTACGCGAGCGTTTCTCCCGTATGTCGATGCCGTTGGTGGACGAATCGTGAACACCTCGAGCGCATTCGGGTTGATGGGGTCCCCCGCGCAGTCCGCGTACTCGGCGTCGAAGTTCGCTGCTCGCGGGTTCTCGGAGAGCATGCAGAAACAGTTGCGCGCGAACGACTCCCGAGCCCGTATCCATATCGTGTGCCCGGGGGTCGTGCACACTGCGATCGCCCGGCGGGCCCGGTACGTGGACCCGGCGGTGCGAGAGTACGTCACCAAGGGATTCGACCGGCGACTGCCAGGTGCCCACCCCGACGCCGCGGCGACCGCGATCCTCGCGGGGGTGCTGGGCGACCGCGACCGAATCCTCGTCGGGATCGACGCACGGGTCCTCGACCTGGGCGTCCGACTGCTGGCCGGCGCTCTGCAACGCCCCGTCGCGACGGTGACCGGACCGGCGTTCCAGCGGATTCTCGGCGCGCGGTGACGTGCTGCGGATCAGCTGTCGGAGGAGTCCTGCGAGAACAGCTTTCGAGTCGCAGGACCTTCGAGTACCTCGCCAGAATGACTGAACCGAGAGCCGTGCAGCGGACAGTCCCAGGACTGCTCGGCGTCGTTCCAGCGCAGCACGCCGTACAGATGGGTGCACAGCGGTGCGACGGACTGCGTCTGGCCCGCCACGGTGCACACGCCCTTCGGTGAGGCCCCGGAATGCCCGACGCTGCCGTCGCCCTCGGCGGGTGAGGAGTTCGCCGGTTTCAGCAGGCCGAGGTAGCCGCCCACCATGTAGGCCGCCACCTGCGCGTTGGCCGATGCTGCCGACGCCAGTGATCCGGGCTTGGTGATCTCGGAGGAGCGCCAGGGGCGAACGGTCTTGGACCAGTGGGGTTCCGAACCGAGGATGCGCCCGGTCATCGACAACGCCGCCGCGACGCCGTTGGTGAGCCCCCACTTGGCGAACCCGGTGGCGACCTGAACGCTCTCCATGCCGGGGAGAAGTGGTCCGACGTAGGGCAATTCGTCGATCGTCGTGTAATCCTGCGCCGACCATCGCGCCACCATGCGGGCGGTGGGGAAATGCTTCTCGGTCCACGCGATCATGTCCAGGGCATGCTGCCGTTCGGATTTCGTGCGGCCCACCTCGTGTCCGAAGCCGCCGACCATCAGCAGCTCGCCGTCGTAGCCCGGCCGGGTCGCGGTCCGCAGCGAGACCGACGGATTGTCGGCGCCGAGATACATCTCGCGCGGGATCTCCTCGTCGACGGTGAACGCCGCCGCGTACGAGCGCTGCGGATGCACCCGCGCGAAGAACCCGGCGCGATCGAGGAACGGAACACCGGTCGCGATCACGACCGATTCGGCTCGGACGTCGCCGGCATCGGTGGTGAGGGTGTGCGGCGTGCCGTGGCGCAAGCCCTGCACGCGGACGCCCTCGTACAGGTGGCCGCCGTGCCCGCGCAGGTCGTCGGCGAGGGCGCGCAGCACCACCATCGGGTCGATCTGCGCTTGCCCGTCGAGACGGATGGCCGTCTTGACGTCGAACGGGAGTTCCGGAACGTCGACGTGTTCGACCGGGATGTCGTGCGCCCGGCAGGCCTCGAACTCCTTCTCCACGGTCTTCGCACCCGACGCGGTGGCGGCGAAGGTCAGCGCCGCACGCTCGTCGACCTGCAGACCCCGGTGGGTGAGGTAGTGCCGGAGCCAGGCCTGGCCCTCGAGGTTCGCGTCGACGTAGTCCTGCACTGCGGGCTTCCCGTGCCGACTCGAGATCGACGACAACCGCGTGCCCTGCAGCAGCGACAGCTTGCCGGTGGTGTGGCCGGTCGCGGCGGCGCCGATGTGGCGGGCTTCGAGGACGGCGACCTTCTGTCCGGCCCGCGCCAGCAGAAGTCCCGTGGTCAGGCCGGTGATGCCCCCGCCGACGACGATCTGGTCATAGGTGTCGACGGTCCCGAACGGGGTGGTCTCGGGACGCACGTCGGGGAGCCCGGCGTGATCGGAGTCGTTCGCCGGGTCGAACCAGAGGGTTTTCATGGTGGTCGGGGTTGCCGCGATCAGGCGCGATCAAACATTTCGCCGCCGGGAGCTGCGGGGTAGGGTTTTCGACTGGGAATCGAAAACATCCCGCCGGAGTTGAGACAGTACGACCGGCGAAAGGCGGATGACATGAGTACGTCCACATACGGACCGGGGGCGGACGCGGGTGACGCGGACCGTGCCGATCTCGTCGTGGTGGGGGCCGGTATCGCGGGCCTGACCGCCGCACTCTGCGCTGCGCAGAGCGGACTCTCGGTCGTCGTGGTCAACAAGGGCCCGAGCTGGCGTCCCGACCGTGGGGAGCAGCCGACCTCGACGTTCTACGCCCAGGGCGGCGTCGCGGTGGTCATGCCCGATGTCCGCTCGACCGGTCCGGACGACGTCGACTCGATCGATCTGCACCTCGCCGACACGCTCGCCGCGGGCGGCGGCCTCACCGACCCCGTGGCGTCGCGCCCGATCCTGGCCGACGGATGGTCGTCGGTGTCCGCGCTGATCGCGTGGGGCGCCGACTTCGATCGCGATGCGGACGGCGAGCTCCTGCGCACGCGTGAAGGCGGCCATTCGGTGCGACGGATCATCCACGCCGGCGGCGATGCCACGGGCGCCGCGATCCAGCGAGCGCTCCACAACGCCGTCGCGCAGCGGGAAGCCGGCCCCGGGCGGTGCATCCGCTTTCTCGACGACGCCATCGTGACCGGGATCCGGGTCGACGACGGCCGGGTCGCGGGGGTCTCGTATCTGCGGAACGCTCGATGGGGTGTGGTCGACGCGCCGACCGTCCTGCTCGCCACGGGCGGTGCGGGGCATCTCTACGCGGCGACGACCAACCCGTCCGGTGCCACCTGCGACGGCATCGCGCTGGCGCTGCGGGCGGGTGCGCACGTCGCCGACCTCGAGTTCATCCAGTTCCACCCGACGATGCTCTACACGCCGGGCGCCCGCGGGCGCCGGACGCTCATCAGCGAGGCCGTGCGAGGGGAGGGCGGTCGACTCGTCGACGTGCACGGACGGTCGGTGACCGACGGCGTGCACCCCATGGGCGACCTCGCACCACGCGATGTGGTCGCGAACGCCGTGGAGACCGCCATCGAGCTGACCGGGCATCCGTGCGTCTACCTCGACATCAGTGGGTTGCCCGACTTCGAGCGGCGATTCCCGACGGTGAGCGCCGGAATCCGGGCGGCCGGTATCGACCCTGCCGACAACCGCATCCCCGTCGTGCCGGGCGCCCACTACCTCTGCGGTGGCGTGGTGACCGACGACGAGGCGCGCACCGCCGTCGACGGTCTCCTGGCAGCCGGGGAGGTCGCGCGGACCGGCCTGCACGGGGCCAACCGGCTGGCGTCGAACAGCCTGCTCGAAGGGCTCGTCATGGGACGCCGTGCCGCAGCGGTCGCCGTTGGACGACGTCACCTGCGGCCGACGCGCCCGGTTCCCGTCACGACGCCGGGACCGGCGCCGATCCTCGACCGCGACCTGCTCCAGGACACGATGTCGCGCCGGGTGGCTCTCCGCCGGTCCGCCGACGGACTGGCAGCCGCGGCGGCGACGATCGCGAGTGCGCCTCGGCGAATCCCCGCAACGGTGCGCGAGGTCGAGGACGCGGCACTCACGCTGACCGCGTCCGCCGTCGTCGCAGCCGCGACCGCCCGGACCGAGTCGCGTGGCGCTCACGTCCGAACGGACTGCCCACTCACGGCCGAGGTCGGGGAATCCCACACCTTCCGCCTCGTCGACGGGGAGATCCGCGAGTCGGGATTCGCCGGCATCGCGGTCTGAACACCAGGCGCGCGCCGCGCACCCGAACACGCAAGTAGATGCGGTCGTCGGATACGAGCGATACATTGGCGCCGATGACCCACAGCTCACCAGACGCGCACGACGCCGAACCCCACGACCACTCCGATACCCCGCGACACGAGACCATCGACCTCGGACACATCACCCTCCACGCGCTGGTGTGGGGCCCGGTCGACGGCCCGGTTGCGGTGTGTCTGCACGGCTTTCCCGATTCGGCGTGGACGTGGCGTCTCCTCGCGCCCGAACTCGTCGCCGCCGGATATCGCGTCGTCGCACCGTTCACCCGTGGGTACGCTCCGTCGGACATCCCGCGGGACAAGGACTTTCATGTCGCGGCCCTCGCCTACGACGCCCGCGAGATCCACCGTGCGGTGGGCGCCGGTCCCGACGCGGTACTCATCGGGCACGACTGGGGTTCGTTGACGGTCAACGCCCTGTCGCACCGTTCGGACAACCCGTACTCGGCGGTGGTCGCGATGTCTGTTCCGCCGATACCCGCCATCCGGCGCGCGGTCGCCGAGGGGCCGGGAGCGGTCCGACTCCTGGCACGACAGGCGACGATGAGCTGGTACATCGGGTTCAACCAATTGCCGTGGCTGCCCGAGCGGAGTCTCGACTGGCTGATCCCCCTGCTGTGGCGACGCTGGCGGATCCGACGCCCCGGAACCCCGCGGCCGAATTACGACCTCGACGTCGACCGTGCCCTGGCCGCCCTGCCGACACGCGCACATCGCGCTGCCGCCCTGGGCTACTACCGCGCGATGCTCCGACCCCGGACCGATCCGCGGTACGCCGACCTCCGCGACGCCTGGTTGGGTGAACCCCGTTGCCGCACGCTGTATCTGCACGGCGCCGACGACGGCTGCATGCAGTCGAGATTCACCGACCACGTGCGGGGCGTGTTGCCCGACGGCAGTGCCGCCGCGGTCATCGCGGACGCCGGACACTTCCTCCACCTCGATCGCCCGGAGGAGGTGAATCGCCGGATCGTGATGTTTGTCGCCGGGACGCGCGGGGGCGAACAGGGTGGCACCGGACCGGCCTCCTTCGTAGACTGACGCCCGGGATCTTCACAGCACCGCGGCCGCCGGGGACGCCGTGGCGCTTGCCGGGGGGCGAGCCGAGGTCGGCACGAACACTCGAGAACCACTGCGAAGACCGGCGTGGCATGGCTGGATGGCGCGCGTAGACGTGAAGTACTGCAGGTATGAAGGGGAGTCCGTATGAACGGCGAAGGCTGTTGGTCGACGGTGGTGTGCCGGCCGACCGAACGGGCGGCGCTGGGACTGTCGGGTGACTCCGATTGGTTGTTGCAGTGCCGTCTCGCGATCGGCCATCGCGGGAACCACGCGACCGATGCGAGCACCCACCCGCGGCACGACCGCCGCCTCTGGCTCGAGTGGAACGACTTCGACGATCGCGCCCAGTCCCTCATCGAACGCAACCCGTGCCCGGTCCCATCGCCGGAAGGCGTCGGCTGCGTCTTCTTCGTCGGCCACGGCGGACCCCATTTCTATGCGCATTCGAACGGGCACGCCCCGTCGGTGATGTCCGGTGCCGGAACCGGTCATCATCAACGCCCTGCTCCCGGTCCCGACCGGACGGGGTCGCAGCCGCCGGCCCCGCATCCGCAGCGGATGGGGTCGCACCGGTTGCCGGACTCGCATCAGCCGCCCGCACCGCTTCCCCCGGCCGGGGCACCTGCTCCCGAGTCGGCCCACAGGGCCGAGCCCGAACCCACGCCTGAGTCGGGATACCGCGGCGGCCGCCGGTCGACGAACGCCGAACCGATCGCCGCCGAGGACTACCACGGCCGACGCCACCGGTCCGTCGCGCCGGGCCGAGACGTTTCCGGCCCGGCGGCACCGAACGCTCCGGCACCGAACGCCGCAGCACCCAACCCGGCAGCACCCAACCCTGCGGCACTCGGCCCGGCGCAACCCGGCCCGGTGGTGCCGCAGGCCGCTTCTCCGGCGGGCGCAGCTGTCCCGCCCGGGGTTGTCCCGGATGCGCAGGCAGAGGTTGCCGACCATTCCTCGGAGCCGGTTTCCGCAGCCGAAGCCGCACGTCGCGCCGAGATCAGCGCGGCCCTCGACGACGTCGCCGTAGCTCTGGCGCGCCTCGCCGCCGCATTGCGGCCGTAGCTCCCGCGATCCCCGAACCCCGACGCGCCCCGTGCCGGGGTTACGCGTTGCGCTCGCGCTCGACGGCCGCCGATCGAGATCACATACGGTAGGGGGGTACCGTCGACGGTTGAACGCTGGTATACCTGGTGAGGCATACCCCTGAGGGGTACCCGTCACAACAGGAGCGACATGGACGAGCACCAGCACGGCTACATCGGCCGCAAGGACGACTACCTCAAGCGACTCCGCCGCATCGAGGGTCAGGCACGTGGGCTGCAGCGAATGGTCGAAGAGGACTCGTACTGCATCGACATCCTCACCCAGGTGTCGGCCATGACCAAGGCACTGCAGGCGGTCAGCCTGGGTCTGCTCGAGGAGCACATGGCCCACTGCGTCGTGCGCGCCGCGCAGGAGAGCGACGCGGCCGGCAAGGAGAAGGTCGACGAGGCCATGGCCGCGATCGCGCGGCTCGTGAAGTCCTGACGTCGACGACCGGCCACACCCACGAGACTTCAACCAGAGGAGTACGGATGAGCACCACCAGCAACTACACCGTCACCGGCATGACCTGCGGCCACTGCGTCGCCTCCGTCCGCGAGGAGATCGAGGAGATCGCCGGCGTGACCAGCGTCGACGTCACCCTCGAGAACGGAGCCGTGCGCGTCGTCGCCGATCGTGAGATCCCGCGCGAGGAGATCGCCGGAGCGGTCGCCGAAGCCGGGTATTCACTGGTCTGACATGAGCATCCCCACGGGTCCTCTGGCCTACGTCGTCGCGCTGATCGCCGCTTTCGCGATCGCCTTCGGCGTCGGCCGGGCATGGGGACCGCAACCCGAGCCGGTCACCCACGACGCACCCTCGCACGGCGTCGTAGAGACGACCGTTCCCGACTCCAGCCCACGAGGCGACACGACACACACCGACACCGATCACGACGACATGACGAATGGAGGCGACCACTGATGTCCGCGAGTCCTGGCCTGCAACTGGTCGACCTCGACATCTCCGGCATGACCTGCGCGTCGTGTGCGAACCGCATCGAGCGAAAACTCAACAAACTCGACGGCGTGACCGCCTCGGTGAACTACGCGACCGAACGCGCCCACGTCGAGGTCCCCACCGGTCTCGCCGCCGACGACCTCATCGAGGTGGTCCGGGCCGCCGGTTACGACGCCGCGCCGATCCTGCCCGACCCGCCGACCGGGTCGGAAGCGGACACGACCGACACCGCACCGACCGCAGATCCGGAACTCGACGCGCTTCGGCAGCGGCTGATCGTGTCGGCGGTGCTGTCGGTCCCGGTGATCGCGCTGGCGATGATCCCGGCCTGGCAGTTCACCTACTGGCAGTGGCTGTCCCTGACGCTGGCCGCGCCGGTGGTCGTGTGGGGCGCCTACCCGTTCCACCGCGCGGCCTGGATCAACCTGCGGCACGGCGCGACCACGATGGACACGCTCGTGTCGGTCGGCACGCTCGCCGCGTTCGGCTGGTCGCTGTACGCCCTCTTCCTCGGCACGGCCGGTACGCCCGGCCTCACCCACGGATTCGACCTGCTGCCCCAACGAACCGATGGGGCATCGCACATCTACCTCGAGGCGGCCGCGGGCGTCACGACCTTCCTGCTGGCGGGTCGCTACTTCGAGAAGCGATCCAAGCGGCGCGCCGGTGATGCACTACGTGCACTCATGGACCTCGGGGCCAAGGATGTCGTGGTCCGCGGGCGCCGGGAGCGAAGCGAGCGGGCCCAGGATTCAGAGAGCGGCGTCGAGACCCGAATTCCCATCGGCCAGTTGGTCGTCGGCGACGAGTTCGTCGTGCGGCCGGGAGAGAAGATCGCGACCGACGGCGTCGTGATCGAGGGTGCTTCGGCAATCGACGCGTCGATGGTGTCCGGGGAATCGATCCCGGTCGAGGTGACCGCGGGTGATGCGGTCATCGGCGCCACCGTCAACACCAGCGGACTGCTCGTCGTCCGGGCGACCGCGGTGGGTTCCGACACCGCGCTCTCGCAGATGGCACGCATGGTCGCCGCCGCGCAGGAGGGCAAGGCCGACGCGCAGCGTCTGGCCGACCGCATCTCCTCGGTGTTCGTGCCCGCGGTGATCGCGATCTCCGTTGCCACGCTGGGCTTCTGGCTGGGTGCGGCGTCGTTGGACGACTTCGCAGGTGGTGACGTGACCTTCGCCTTCACCGCGGCGGTGGCGGTCCTCATCATCGCCTGCCCGTGTGCGCTCGGGCTCGCCACTCCGACCGCTCTGATGGTCGGCACGGGCCGCGGCGCACAGCTGGGCATCCTGCTGAAGGGGCCCGAGGTGCTGGAGTCGACCCGGCGCGTCGACACCATCGTGCTGGACAAGACCGGCACCGTCACCACCGGCGACATGTCGGTGTCGACGGTGACCGCGGCCGCCGGTAGGGACGAGTCGCAGGTCCTCGCGTGGGCGGCGGCAGTGGAGGCCGGGTCGGAGCATCCGATCGGACGCGCCGTCGTCGAAGCGGGGCGTGAGCACGTGTCGGAGAAGGCCCGGGACTTCGTGTCCACGCAAGGTGCCGGTGTTGCCGGCACCGTGGGAGACAGGCGAGTCCGGGTCCTCTCGCCCAGCAAGGTGACCGTACAGATACCCGCCGACCTCGCGGCCGCGGTGTCGACCGCCGAGTCGGGTGGCGCGACAGCGGTCGTCGTGCTTGTCGGGGATACGAAAGAGGATGCGTCCGAACCGGTTCCGGTCGGCGTGATCGCGGTGGCCGACCGGATCAAGGAGTCGTCGGCAGAGGCCATCGCCGAGTTCCGGCGCCTGGGTCTCACGCCGAAGCTGCTCACCGGCGACAACGAGGGTGCGGCCCGCGCAGTGGCCGACGAGGTCGGGATCGACGACGTGACCGCGGGTGTCAGCCCGCAGCGTAAGCTCGAGGTGATCGCCGAACTCCAGGAGCAGGGCCGCGTGGTGGCGATGGTCGGCGACGGCATCAACGACGCCGCGGCACTGGCGCAGGCGGACCTCGGTCTCGCCATGGGCACCGGCACCGACGTTGCGATGGCGGCCAGCGACCTCACGGTTGTGAGCGGTGACCTACGCGTGGTCGCCGACGCCATCAGACTGGCGCGTCGAACCCTCGGCACGATCAAGGGAAACCTGTTCTGGGCCTTCGGTTACAACGTCGCCGCGATCCCGTTGGCGGCCGCCGGAATGCTGAATCCGATGATCGCCGGGGCTGCGATGGCACTCTCCTCGGTGTTCGTCGTGGGAAACAGCCTGCGGTTGCGCCGGTTCTCCCCGACCCGCTGAGAACCGCCCCGGAAAACACGCCCAACTGAGAACCGCCCCTGAGAGCAACTCTCCAGAGAGGCGCCGGCGACATAGTGTCGTCGGCCCCGCTCCACAGGGTGTCTCTCAGGGGCGGTCTTCAGTGAGTGGGTACTTCAGCTCACACGCGAGGTCACCTTCGCCGCGGCGTGACGACCGGCGCGGCGACCGAAGTACGATCCCTCGCCCAATTGAGTTCCGCTGCAATACCCCTTGCAGTCTTGCGCGATGTTGGTGGCGCTCGCGCCCGCGGCGTACAGGCCCTTGATGACCGACCCCGACTCGTCGAGCACCTCGCCGTCGAGCGAGGTCGCCATGCCGCCCATGGTGAAACCGGCGTACACCGCCTTACCCAGTGAGAGGTCGTAGACGGCCCAGGGGCCCTTGTCCTGGGGTTCGAGGAACTCGGCCGCCTTGTGGAAGTCGGGATCCTCCTTCTTCGCGGCGTTCTCGTTGTACCGCGCCATCGTTTGCTGCAGATTGCCCTCGGGGATGCCGAGTGCGGCTTCCATCTCCGCGATGGATTCGTAACCGTCGATGAACTTGATCAGGTAATTGTGCTCCTGATTCATGTGCGATTCGTCGACGATGAGGTATGCCGTCGAATCCGGTTGTTCCAGAATGAATCCCGAGGTGCGGGCGTGGTACGAGTCCTCGGTGACGAATCGCTCGCCGAACTTGTTGACGATGACGCCCATGACCATGCTGGCCGGCGGGTAGATCGGGGCGGTGATGAACGCCTTGTCCATGTACTTCAGTTCGGCGCCGACCGAGCGGCCCATGCGGAGTCCGAGGCCGTCGTCGTAGGTGTTGCCCAGGACGAACGGCTTCTCGGCGAGGTGCGGCGTGTGCTCGGCGACCATCTCGGGGTTCATCACGAAGCCGCCGGCGGCGATGATCACCGAGGTGGCGCGGATGACGCCCTCCTCGCCGGGCCTCTTCCAGGTCACTCCGGCGACCGTTCCGTCGGAGTCGACGACGAGCTGCCGGGCGCCGGTTTCATACCGTACTTCGACGCCGAGCTCGCCGAGACGCTTGACCAGCAAATCGATGACCAGCGAGGCGCCACCGGTCTCGCCGGGAACCGGCACCTTGTGACCGCGCGGGGCGGGGACGGCCTGGTCCTTGAACGGCCAGACCTTCTCGTTGCCGGTGTACATCAGGCCTTCGGTGCCCGGTTGGATGACGGCTTTCTCCGGGTAGAAGCTGCGCTCGAAGGTGAAGCCCAGCCCCTCGAGCCAGTTGAAGTGGTCGACGCTGTCGACGCAGTACGCGTGGATCTTGTCGGCCTCGGGGTCGATGGACACCGCGGTCAGGTACTTCTCCATCTCCTCGGGCGAGTCGTCCTGACCCGTCGCCTTCTGGACGGCGGTGCCGCCACCGAGATAGAAGAAGCCTCCCGACAGTGAGGTGGTGCCGCCGGCCGCGGCGGCACGTTCGATGAGCAGGACGCGCGCCCCGTTCGCGGCGGCCTCTGCCGCGGCGCATCCGCCCGCGATGCCGAATCCGATCACGACGACGTCGACCTCGTCGGAGAATTCGGTCACCGATTCGAGGGCGACGGTCTCCGGGATCTCGGTACTGGTAGCCATGCGGCCAGATTAGCGGACTAACTAGAACCTGTTCTAGTCTTGGCGTCCATTCATCGGGACACCTTAGTGTTCGCACCGAATCAGCAGGTCAGCCGATTGATCGTCGGATGAACGGCGGGCCTTCGGCCGCGACCCGCCGCCACGTGCCCGAACTCCGGTATCAAGAAGTGTGACCTTCTCGTCGACCCCTCGTGCGCACACCGCGGCCCCGTGGCTGGCGGGGATCGTCGCGGTGGGTGCCGGACTGGCGGCCGGGGAGATCGCCGCGGTCCCGGTGTCGCCGGACGCGTCCCCGTACTTCGCGGTCGGCTCGTCGGTGGTCGACCACTCGCCCGAGGCGGTCCGGGAATGGGCCATCCAGACCTTCGGCATCGCCGACAAGGTCGCCCTCTTCGTCGGGATGGGCATCATCATCGCCGTGATCGCCGGCGCCTGCGGGTACCTCGAGCGGCGGCGTCCACCGCTCGGTTCCGCGATCATCGCGGTCTTCGCTGCCGTCGGAGTGCTGGCGGCGGTGAACCGGCCGGGCGCTACGTGGACGTATGCGCTGCCGTCGGTCCTCGCCGGGGTCGTGGGCATCGTCGTACTGAGGCTGCTGCTGGCACAGCTCGACGACGAGCCGCCGCCGGTCGAGGATGGTGATGCGGAAGATCGCGTCCACCAACCGATCTCGCGCCGGTTCGTCCTCGCGGCGGGTGGCGTTGCCGTGGCGGCCGTCGCGATCGGCGTCATCGGCCGTCGCATGCTCGCCGACACCGCGAGCACGCTGGCCGACCGTGCGCGGATCCTGCTGCCGAAGCCCGTCGACCCGGCACCGCCGATCCCGCCGGGTACCGAGATCGACCTCTCCGGCGCAACGTCTTTCATCACCGGCAACGACGACTTCTACCGCATCGACACCGCGCTCCAGGTGCCGACGCTCACCACCGTCGAATGGCGACTGCGGATACACGGCGAAGTCGACAGGGAGGTGACGCTCGCCTGGGACGACCTGCTGGCGATGCCGATGACCGAACGGCTCGTGACACTCGCGTGCGTGTCCAACGACGTCGGGGGAGACCTGATCGGCAACGCGCGATGGCTCGGCGTGCCGATGCAGATGGTCCTCGATCTCGCCGGAGTGCGGCCCGGAGCGGACATGCTGCTCTCCACCAGTGTCGACGGATGGACCTGTGGCACACCGATTTCGGACATCACCGATGGTCGCGACGCCCTGCTGGCGGTCGGTATGAACGGCGGGCCGCTACCCATCGAACACGGGTATCCGGTCCGTCAGGTGGTTCCCGGTCTGTACGGGTACGTGTCGGCGACCAAGTGGGTGGTCGACTGGGAGATCACCAGGTTCTCCGAGGCCAGGGCGTACTGGACCGATCGCGGATGGTCCGCGCTCGGACCCATCAAGCTGGCCTCACGGATCGACCGCCCGGCCCGGGGTACCTCACATCCTGCGGGTGAGGTCGTCATCGCCGGAACGGCGTGGGCGCAGCACATCGGCGTCGAGCGCGTCGAGGTCCGGATCGACGACGGGCCGTGGCAGCTCGCGGAACTGGCGACCGAGTACAGCGTCGACACCTGGCGTCAGTGGAAGTTCGTGTGGCAAGCGGACAAAGGCGACCACACGGTCACGTGCCGTGCGATCGACAAACAGGGGCGCCCACAGGTCGAGCGGTATCAGTCCCCCGCGCCCGATGGCGCGACCGGTCTGGACGAGCGTAGATACACCATCGCCTGATCGTCTCACCAGCGATTTCGGGGCCGGACGCTGGTCAGATAAAGATTATGAGAAATGGCGTTGTCAAGGGTTGAGTGAGGTATCCGACTCTCCTGAGATTGCGCTGAGAGCCCGTGTTATGTTTCTCCAACCTCTATATGTGAGCCGGGTGACAGTCATCGCTGTCAGAGCCCGAGCACTTCGTGACCTGCGTCAGGTCGTCCGCACCGCCGACACATGGCGGAGCTGCACGATTTGCACGCAGGTCACGGCGTTGTACGCATGTGCGCCGACGACGGCGCCGAAAACAAGGCGGCGCTGACTCAGCGTCGCCACCAGACAGGGTGAGAGTTATGACAGTGGGTGTCGTGCGCGAGACGGCCCCGGGGGAGCGCCGCGTGGCGCTTGTCCCGAAGGTGGCCGCCTCGCTGGTGGGCAAGGGTGTGCCCGTCGTGGTGGAGTCGGGGGCCGGTCTCGGCGCCCTGATTCCCGACGAGGCGTACACCGAGGCCGGGGCCACGATCGGTGATCCGTATTCGGCTGATGTGGTGCTGCGGGTGTCGCCGCCGTCGGATGCCGAGATCGGCAAGCTGCGCAGTGGGCAGAAGCTGATCGGTTTCCTGGCGCCGCGCAATGCCGACAACAAGATCGGCGCCCTGCGTGCGGCGGGTGTGGAGGCGTACGCGGTGGAGGCGATCCCGCGTATCTCCCGTGCGCAGGTGATGGATGCGTTGAGTTCGCAGGCCAACGTCGCCGGTTACAAGTCGGTGATCGTGGCGGCGGATCTGTCGACGCGGTTCTTCCCGATGCTGACCACTGCGGCGGGCACGGTGAAGCCGGCGACGGTGCTGGTGCTCGGTGTGGGTGTGGCCGGTCTGCAGGCGTTGGCCACGGCCAAGCGTCTCGGTGGGCGGACCACCGGCTACGACGTGCGCCCCGAGGTGGCCGAGCAGGTGCGGTCGGTCGGTGCGCAGTGGCTCGATCTCGGTATCGACGCCGCCGGCGAGGGCGGTTATGCCCGCGAGCTGACCGAGGAAGAACGCGCGCAGCAGCAGCAGGCGCTCGAGGACGCGATCAAGGGCTTCGACGTGGTGATCACCACCGCGCTGGTCCCGGGTCGTCCGGCCCCGCGCCTGGTGACCGCAGCCGCGGTCGAGGGTATGAAGCCGGGCAGCGTCGTGGTGGATCTGGCCGGTGAGACCGGCGGCAACTGTGAGCTCACCGAACCCGGTGAGACAGTCGTCAAACATGACGTGACGATCACCGCGCCGCCGAATCTGCCGGCGACCATGCCCGAGCATGCCAGCGAGCTGTACTCGAAGAACCTCCTCGCCCTCATCGAGCTGATGCTCGACGACAACGGTGCGATCACACCGAACTTCGACGACGAGGTGCTCGCTGCTTCGTGCGTCACGCGTGAAACACCCCAGGAGGTGAAGGCCTGATGTATTCCGGACTTCTGGCGAATCTGGCGATCCTGGTGTTGGCCGGGTTCGTCGGTTTCGCGGTCATCTCGAAGGTTCCCAACACCCTCCACACCCCGTTGATGTCGGGTACGAACGCCATTCACGGCATCGTCGTGCTCGGTGCGCTGGTGGTGCTGGGCAAGCTCCCTGCCGATGCCGGGTGGGGTGTGCGCATCATCGCATTCGTCGCGCTGGTGTTCGGCACGCTCAACGTGATCGGTGGCTTCGCGGTCACGGACCGGATGCTGGGCATGTTCAAGGGTAAGAAGGAGGCCGCCAAGTGATCGGCTCGCAATTGGTGCTCGCCGCAGGCGCGCACACCCCGAGCGAGGGCCTGTCCTACCTGGTCATGGCGCTCTACATCGTGTCCTTCTCGTTGTTCATCTACGGCCTGATGGGCCTGACCGGCCCCAAGACCGCGGTGCGCGGCAACTGGATCGCCGCGACCGGTATGGGTCTGGCGGTGGCGGCGACGCTGCTCTACATCTACAACGCGGGCGCGGTCGGCGAGGACGGACATTCGACCGTCGGTGTGCCGACGATCAACTGGGTCCTGATCGCGATCGGTCTGGTTCTCGGTGTGGTGCTGGGTATCCCGCCGGCGCTGAAGACCAAGATGACGGCGATGCCGCAGCTGGTGGCACTGTTCAACGGTGTCGGTGGTGGCACGGTCGCGCTGATCGCGTGGGCGGAGTTCATCGAGACCTCCGGGTTCTCGGTGTTCCACAACACCGAACCGGCCTCGCCGCTGGTGGTGGGCTCGCTCATCGCGGCGATCATCGGTTCGATCTCGTTCTGGGGATCGCTGGTGGCGTTCGCGAAGTTGCAGGAGATCATGCCGAAGGGTCTGGAGAAGACCTTCGTGGCGAACGCGAAGTTGTTCCAGGCCGCCAACATCGTGCTGCTGCTGGTTGCGTTGGGTCTGGCGATCTACCTCGGCGTCCAGGCCACCGACGGTGGCGGGGCGAGTGTGTGGTGGATGGTCGGGCTGCTGCTCGCCGCCGGTGTGATGGGTCTGTTCGTGGTGTTCCCCATCGGCGGTGCGGACATGCCGGTGGTCATCTCGTTGCTCAACGCGATGACCGGTCTGTCGGCTGCGGCGGCGGGTATCGCGCTGGACAACACCGCGCTGATCGTGGCCGGCATGATCGTCGGTGCGTCCGGTTCGATCCTGACCAACCTGATGGCCAAGGCGATGAACCGGTCGATCCCGGCGATCGTGTTCGGCTCGTTCGGTGGCGGCGACGCCGCGGTCGCCGGTGGTCCCGGCGCCGAGGGCGGCACGGTCAAGGCCACCTCCGCTGCCGACGCCGCGATCCAGATGGCGTACGCCAATCAGGTGATCGTGGTGCCCGGTTACGGTCTGGCCGTGGCCCAGGCACAGCATGCGGTCAAGGAGATGGCCAGCCTGCTCGAGGCCAAGGGCGTGGAGGTCAAGTACGCCATCCACCCGGTGGCCGGTCGTATGCCGGGGCACATGAACGTGCTGCTGGCCGAGGCCGACGTCGAGTACGACGCGATGAAGGAGATGGACGACATCAACGGCGAGTTCGGCCGTACCGATGTCGCGATCGTGATCGGCGCCAACGACGTCACCAACCCGGCGGCCCGTAACGATCCGTCCAGTCCGATTCACGGCATGCCGATCCTCAACGTCGACGAGGCACGCTCGGTGATCGTGCTGAAGCGGTCGATGAGTTCGGGTTATGCCGGCATCGAGAACCCGCTGTTCTTCGCCGACGGCACCTCGATGCTGTTCGGCGACGCCAAGAAGAGCGTCGACAGCGTCATCGAGGAACTCAAAGCGCTGTAGTCGCTTACGGTTTCGACGACAGACCCCCGGTGATTCCGCGAATGCGGGACCCGGGGGTCTGTTGCCTGATCAGGGCAGGATGTCGAGGGCGGCGGAGACGATGCTGTCGGTGTCGATGCCGTGATGCCGGTAGACGTCGTCGAGAGAGCCGACCTGACCGAACCTGGAGACGCCGAGATTGGTGCTGCGCACCCGGTTGATGCCGGCCAGGAAGGCCAGGGTGTGCGGGTGTCCGTCGAGGACCGTGACCATCGGGGTGGCACGGTCGCCCGGGAAGAGCTGATCGAGGATCCAGCTCTCACCGGTACCCCGCCCCTGCCGCGCCTGCCAGGCCTCGAAGAGAAGGCCGGGGCTGGTGATGCAGAGGACGTCGGCGTTGATCCCCGACTGCTGCAAGCGATCTGCGGCGCTGAGGGCTTCGGGGACCAGGGCCCCCATCGCCACGATCGTCACCTGTGCGTCCCCACCCCGCCGGAGGGGATAACCGCCGGCGACGACCTGGCGGCGTCGACGCTCACGCGCAGCGGGGTCGGCCGGTACCGCGGCGAGGGACTGATCGACCGGACGGGTCGAGAGACGCAGATACGCCGAGGTGCCGTCGGGGCGGCCGAGCCGGGACAGAGAGGCCAGCAGGGTCCACTCGACGTCGATCCCGAACGCCGGTTCGTAACTGACACAACCCGGTTGCTCGAGGCCGATCGATGGCGTCTTGATCGACTGGTGGGCGCCGCCCTCGGCCGCCAGCGTCACCCCGGAGGGGGTGCCGACCAGGATCGACTGGCCGCCGGCGTAGATGCCGTACGACCAGGGTTCCAGGGCGCGTTCGACGAAGGGGTCGTAGAGCACGCCGATCGGCAGCAACGGCTGTCCCCAGCGGCTCCACGTGGCACCGAGTTCGCCGATCAGACCCACCAGATTGGTCTCGGCGATACCGAGTTCCATGTGCTGCCCGGTGGGCCG
This sequence comes from Gordonia sp. Swx-4, assembly GCF_030316175.1. Taxonomy (NCBI): domain Bacteria; kingdom Bacillati; phylum Actinomycetota; class Actinomycetes; order Mycobacteriales; family Gordoniaceae; genus Gordonia; species Gordonia sp. Swx-4. The sequence goes on along the minus strand of NZ_CP128197.1, from coordinate 4,940,462 downwards.
CTCGTTCCAGTGCATGATCGTCTCGGGGTCGTCGGCGAACCAGTTGTGCCGCTCGGTGGGCGACCAGACGCCGACCTTGTTCACCCAGCCACCGAGATTGGTGGTCGAGCTGACATCCGGGCTGACGGTGACGACTCTTTTCGCCGCATCCGGCGACTGGCGGGTCAGGTCGAGCAGCGACCGGCCGAGCGCGGCCTGGGTGGTGCTGGTGCCCTTCGGGGTGCGTCCGAAGTCGGACGGGATGTCGACATCGGGCAGCGGCGGGACCGGATCCCGTTGCAGCCGTTGTGCCGCAGCGGCACACAGTCGGCCCGCCGGGTCGTCCTCGGCGAAGCGACCCCACGGCTGGTCCGGGTCCATCCGGAGGGTGGCCGCCAGCTGTCGGTACTCCTCGACGGTCAGCAACGCCGAATGATTCTGTGGGTGGCCCTGGGTGGGCAATCCGTAACCCTTGATGGTGTAGGCGATGATCACCGTAGGGCGGGTGTCGTCGATTTGTCGATACGCCTGCGACAGTGCCTGCAGATCGTGTCCGCCGAGGTTGCGAACAGCCGCCAGGAGTGTCGAGTCGTCCAGCGTGGCAATGAGATCGGATATCTGCCGACTCTCGGAACCGGTGCCGGGCAGGCGGTCCCGGACCTCGTCCGCGGTGCAGCGAAGAAGTCGCTGGTACTCCGGGTTCGGCATCTGCAGGATGCGGGTCCGCAGTGCGTCGCCACCGGGGCGGGCGAAGAGCGATTCGAGCAGCTGACCGAACCGTACGGGGATGACCTGCCAGCCGGCCGCCTCGAACATCTTCTCCAGGCGACGGGCGGCGATGTTCGGTACGACGCGGTCCAGTGACTGGCGGTTCAGGTCGACGATCCACACCACCTCGCCGAGATCGGCGATCCCCGGATCGAGGATGGCCTCCCAGACGGCGCCCTCGTCGAGTTCGGCATCTCCGACGAGCGAGTACTGCCGGCCGCGGCCGGTGTCTCCGACGTGGGTGTCGACGTAGCGTCGTGCCATCGCGCCCCAGATCGGGGCGGTCGCGCCGATGCCGACCGAACCGGTGGAGTAGTCGACGGTGTCCGGATCCTTGGAACGGCTGGGATATGACTGCAGACCGCCGAACTCGCGAAGCGTGGTCAGGTACTTCTCGTCCAGCGTGCCCAGCAGATAGTTGATGCCGTGGAGCACCGGCGACGCATGCGGTTTCACCGACACGCGATCGCCGGGACGCAAGTGCTCGAACCACAGCGAGGTCATGATCGAGACCATCGATGCGCACGACGCCTGGTGGCCGCCGACCTTCAGCCCGGTGGGGTTCGGCCGAACCCGGTTGGCGTGGTGGATCATCGAGGTCGACAACCAGAGCACACGTTGCTGGATCGACTCAAGCGCGGCAAGCTCGGCCGTCACCGCGCCGTCCGATGCCGGCGGAGCGGTGACGGTCTCGAGGAACGCGGACTGGGGCACGGGAACTCACTTTCGAACACCATCCACGCGAACCGCGGCACGGCGTGCGGATGTGAATGTTGAATGGCGCCCCCTCGGCGGCGACGGATCGATCGCGGCCGACGGGGCGAAAACCGGGTCGCCGACGGGATCGTGTTCCGTCGAAGCTGGCCGGTTCTACGAGAAGGGGTGCACACAGTCCAACAACACCATTCTCTTTGCGCAATACTTGACGTCGAGACTGGGCAATATGCACAACCCTGATGGGTGTGTGTGGAACGGAGGTTGGCATCGTGCCAAGCGAACATCGGGCCGACCGGATCGACGCCAAGATCCTGACGGCTCTCGCCGACGACCCGCGAGCGACGGTGATGGCGGTCGCCGAACGGACCGGGCTGTCCCGCAACACCGTTCAAGCCAGGCTGAGCAAGCTTGATGCGGCCGGCGCCTTGCGGTCCTTCGAACGCCGCGTCGATCCGGCTGTCCTCGGATATCCACTGCAGGCCTACGTGCTCACCAATGTCACCCAGCGCAAGCTTGATCAGGTCGGTGCAGCGCTCGAGGCGATACCGGAGGTGCTGCAGGTCCACGGCCTCACCGGAGTTGCCGACCTCCTGGTCCACGTCGCCGCCAAGGATGCGGATGACCTGTATCGCATCGCCGGGGACATCCTGGACATCAAGGGTGTCAAGCGCACGACGACCGCCCTCGTGATGAGGGAGATGGTGGACTTCCGGGTTCGACCGCTCCTCGACGCTCTCGCGGAGTAGGCGCCTGGCGTCGATCCTGCCGAGCGGGTCAGCAGCGCGTACATCGAGCAGGAATCGAGAAGCTCCTCCGGGTCGTGCCGGATAGCGTCGAGGACGACCGTATGGGGAGCGAATCTAAGGAGGATCATGTCGATCTGGCAGTGGTATCAGCGGAAGGTGAACGAGCGCACCGTCAAACGGATTCGCAACAAGAGCGGGACGATGTGGGGCATGGACATGGTCATCCTGCGCACCAAGGGCCGCAAGTCGGGTCGGCAGCGAGAGACGCCGCTCAGCTGGTTCGCGCATGACAACGGCTGGCTGGTCGTGGCTTCCGGTGGCGGAAAAGGCAATCCGGACTGGTACGCGAACCTCGCGGCCCACCCCGACTCCGTAACCGTGGAACGGCATGGCGGACAACCGGTCCCGGTCACGCCGGTGGTGTTGACCGGTCCGGAACGAGAGGCCGCGTGGGATGCCGTCGTCAGTGCGCAACCCAGGTACGCGAAGTATCAGAAGAAGGCGACCCGCGAGTACCCGCTGGTGAAGCTGGTGTCCGCCTGACCCGGGCGAGTTACGACGGTCGATGAGTTTTTCCGACGAGCTGTGTCTATCCCTGCACGACCACCACACCGCTCGACCACCAGGGAGAACATCATGGCCACCGACATCACCACACGGAACTCGTCCGAGACCACCGCCAGCCGCAACTGGCACCGCATCGTGGGAATCGTCATCAGCGTCATCGTCGGCGCATTCCTCGCCTTCGACGTCGTCGGGAAGCTGGCTCGCCCGCAGGCGGTGATCGACGGCACCGAGAAGCTCGGCTTCGACCCCGATCAGGCCATCGTCATGGGTGTGGTGTTGCTCGTCTGCCTTGTCGTGTACGCGATTCCGCGTACCGCGGTGCTCGGCGCGCTCGGCATCACCGCCTACCTGGGCGGCGCGGTCACCGCGAACTTGAGGATCGAGGAGCCGCTGTTCAGCACGGTTCTGTTCGCGGTCTACCTCGGCGTCCTGATGTGGATCGGCCTGGTCCTGCGTCGTCCGGAACTGTTGAAGGTTGCCGGCTTGCGCCGCTGACCAGCACGAGAAGGCGTCGCGACGGCCTCGTGCCCGTTACCGATCTGGAATCGGACGGGTGCGGGGCCGTTGCGGTGGTCTCGCACTGTTACGCGAGTGACTGGTGTGACCAGAGTTAAGCGTATCCGGCTGGCGGCTGCCGCGACCATCGCGGTCGCCGCGCTCGGCGGTGTGGCCGTCGGATCTCTCCCCGCCGACGGGGCGGGCGTCGTGACAGTGGCGGACGCCGTCGACCCGGCCGGACTGTACAACGAGGCCCAGTCGAAGTTCGCGAACGGAGACGTCGCCGGCGGCCTGGCGGCGTTGCAGAAGGCGTTGACCCTGGCTCCCGCGGATACCGATGCGCTTGCATTACAGGCGATCTGGGCCGATCAGATGGAGCAGGCGTCGGTCAGCAATGCCGCGCTCAGCCGTCTGCGGGTGCTGAACCCGCTCCTCGCCACCACGGCCCGCAACGTGATCTCGGGAGTCGCCACCGCTGCGCAGATCGTGCCCGACACCACGCCCAAACCCGTGTCGGGTCGGGTCGCGATCGTCGTCCTCGGCTTCGGGTTGAACGCGAACGGAAAGATGGCCCCGGAGTTGGTGAATCGGGTGTCGGCGGGTAAAGCACAATCCGAGATCACCACCGCCGCACCGATCGTCGTCACCGGCGGGGCCCCCAAGAACGGCATCACCGAGGCCGCCGCGATGAAGACCTGGCTGGTCGAGAACGGCGTCGACACCGGCCGCATCCTGACCGAGGACAAGTCGGGTTCGACCGTGGCCAATGCGCAGAACACCTCGGAGATCCTGCGTGCGAAGGGTATTCGCGACATCATCCTGGTCACCTCGCCCAACCACATCCGTCGCGGGGCGGCGGACTTCGGTGCGACCGGGCTGCGAGTGGTCGGAACCCTCACCACTGCCACCGATCTCAGCAAGTACCTGACGCCGCTGACCAAGGATCAGACGCGGGGAATCCGGCTCGAGGCCACGCGTGCCGCTCGAATCCCCGCCACCCATCAGCCCGGTGCGCTCCCGCAGAATCTGCCCGATCCCGGGCCGGGTCTGCTCACCGATCTCGGCGGCCAGGTCCTGAAGCAGCTGCTCGATGCCGGATCGTCGGCCATCGGTTCGGGTACCGAGGGTTAGACCGAACGGGAGTTCGGTCAGAACACCACCGAACGGTAGTGGGTGACGAGGCGTCCCTTGTCGTAGATGTGGAAGGCGATGCCGGGCGGCTGTCCGCGGTTGACGATCTCGGTGCCCTCGAACGGCAGGTTGAGCGTCGATGCGACGCCCGGTGCGACGCACAGCGGGCGGTCGGCGAATCGGGTCACCGCGGGGGTGTGGGCATGTCCGCACAGGAACGCGACGATGTTCGGGTGGCGTTCGACGAGCGGGATCAGTCGCTCCTCGCCGGTCTGCCGGATCGAATCCATGAACGGCATGTGCAGTTCGACCGGCGGGTGATGGAAGGCGACGAAGACGGGCGTCTGCGGGTCCTCGGCCTCGAGGCGGGCCGACATCCAGGCGAGCGTCTGGTCGTCGATGTATCCGTCGTTTCGTCCGGGTATGGAGCTGTCGCACATCAGGAACAACACGTCGCCGACGCGGCGGGAGTGGTTGATGGGCCCGGAGGTCTCGGCGCCGAGCAGGGTGGCGCTGAACGGTTCGCGGACATCGTGGTTGCCGGCGGTGATGAGCATCGGCAGTGGACTCTCGAGAACGCCGTAGGCCTCTCGGTATTCGCTCGGCGCCCCCTCGTCGGCGAGGTCACCGGTGACCAGCAGGACGTCGATGCCGGCCGCGCGCGCGTTGATGTAACTCAGCGTCGACTGGATGCGGCTGCGATTGAACTGCGTCCCGTTGAAATGAAGGTCGCTGATGTGGGCGACAACGAACACGAAGAGCTCCTGTCACGGTCACTGACTCCCATGAGGCTAGTCCCAGGAACCGCGTGTACGCGCACCACGGGGGCGCCGCGAGTCGAAACACACTTCGCTCGCAATGGTGTGGCTCAGTCGTCCTACCGATCGGTAGGTTCTCTGGCGCACTGGCCCCGGCCGGCGCTCAGGCGGTCAGGGTTCGCCGGAACAGCGCCTCGAGCTCGGCGAAGTGGTGCTCGGCGGCCTCGTGGTGGTACGCGGGGATGTCGGACATCGTGTAGCCGTGCGCGGCACCCGGGTAGACGCTTGCCGAATGTGTGACGCCGCTCGAGATGAGCGCATGCTCGAATTGCGCGACCGCGGTGCGGGGAAGCGAGCGGTCCTTGTCGGCGTGGATGGCCAGCACGAACGCGTCGATGTCGACGAGGTGCAGGTGAGGGCTGTCGGGCGCGTCGGTCACCAGGTTGCCGGTGTGGAAGATCCCGACGGCGGCCACCTCGGCGGGACGCGCCGCCGCCAGGTTCAGGGCCAGTCGCCCGCCCATGCAGTACCCGGTGACGCCGATCGGGCCGGCGGAGACACCGGGCACCGAGCGGAGGGCGCCGAGGTAGGCGATGAGGTCGGCGCGGGCGACGTCGAAGGTGAGGGTCGATGCCCGGGGCATCACCGCCCGGAAGAACGCGCCGAGGGTCTCGGGCAACAGCAGGTCGTCGACCGGGGCCCACTCGTCGGCGGTCCCGTAGCGATAGAAGAGGTGAGGCACCGCGACCACGTAACCCCACGACGCGATGCGGTCGGCCATCGCGCGAATTCGCGGGCGGAGTCCGATCACATCGGTGATGAACAGGACGCCGGGCAGCGGCCTGCCGTCGGACACGGCCGGACGGGCCACGTACATCTCGGTGTCGCCGAAGGCCGCGGGGACCGTGATCGTCTCTCCGTGTACGTCGGGTGTCATTCGTGACTCCTCCTGGTGGGCTGCTGGTTCGGGGCGTTCGTCGAAACCGTCAGATCCCGGCTGGTGGCGCCGGGGTCGCGTCCGCGTCCCGGGACCGGTGACGCGGCAGGAACATCGCGGGAACGAAGATCACCGCGGTGAGCGCGAAGGCGACCCAGAATGCGTAGCCGAAAGCGTCCGCCAGAAGTGGACCGATGACGGGCATGGCTTCCGGTGGGACGGAACCGATCTGATCGGTGCCGCCACCCGAGGACGGGATCCGGTGGGCGTTCAGCTCGTGGGTCAGTCGCTGAGTCAGCGCCGTGACGAGCAACGCGCTACCCAACGACGCGCCGACCTGCTGGATCGCCGAGAGCGTGGGGGCGGCGCGGGTCACGACCTCCCTGCTCAGGTCGCTGTAAGCGGCCGAGATCGTCGGCATCATCACCGAACCCAGGCCCATGCCCCGGACGAACAGGGCGACACTCAGCCACAGGTAGGAACTGTCGGCGCCCACGTGGGTGAACGGGTACGTGCCGATCATCGCCAGCACGACGCCGACCGGGACCACGTACCCGGCGCCGATGCGGTCGGTGATCCGTCCGCCGATCACCATCGCCACGATCGCGCCGAGGCCCTGCGGGGCGAGCAACAGGCCCGCGTTCAGGGCTCCCTCGCCCCGAACCGTCTGGTAGTAGAGCGGAAGGAGCAGCATGCCGCCGAAGAGTCCGATCGCGACCAGGAACACCGAGACGGTGCCTGCGGCGAACACCCTGTTGGTGAGGAGCCGGACGTCGACGATCGAGTCGGTTCCCTTGCGCAGGCTGTGCCACGTGTAGAGGCCCAGCCCCACCGCACCGCCGACGAGCCAGCCGAGTACATCGGGTTCGCCGAAGCCGCCCTGGGAGCTCGCCCGCGACAGACCGTAGAGCAGGGAGACCAGGCTGCCGGAGAGTACGGCGAGACCGAGCAGGTCGAGGCGGTCACGGTCGGGCGCCGTGTCGCCGAACGGCAGTTTCCACACTGCGAGTGCGACCGCGACCAGGCCGACCGGCACGTTGACCAGGAAGATCCAGTGCCAGCTCGTGTACTCGACGAGCAGACCGCCGATCACCGGTCCCAGGACGGGGCCGAGGAGCATAGGGACGCCGAGGATGGCCATCGCCCGTCCGAGGCGGTCGGGGCCGGCGGCGCGGGTGATGATGGCCTGCCCAGCAGGCAGGAGCATGCCGCCGCCGAGACCCTGCAGAATGCGGAACACGATGAGGGTCTCGATCGACCACGCCGCCGCGCAGAGCGCCGACCCCGCGACGAACAGCGTCACCGCGGTGATCCAGGTCGGTTTGGGTCCGAACCGGTCCATCGCCCAACCGGTGAGCGGAATGACCAGGGCGACCGCGAGGAGATATCCGGTGACCACCCACTGCGTCGTCGACAGCGAGGCGTCGAGTTCGGTGCTCAGCGACTCCAGGGCGACATTGACGATGGTGGTGTCGAGAACCACCATGATCATGCCCGACACGATCACGAGACCGGTCACGATCACCGATCGGTCGAGTTTGTTCGACTGTGGGTGCGCGGGATTCGACATCAGAGATCTCCGGGGAGTTTGTCCCGGCGGATGCCGCGCCAGCTCGGGTGGCGTAGGTGGCCCGCGGTGGTCCAGTCCATGAAGCGCACCTCGCCGACGATCTTGGGCAGCACCCAGACCGCGCTCGACGCGATGGGCCGGTCGAGTTTGTCGAGGAACGGTGACCGCGAGATCTCCAGCGGCTCGAGTTCTTCGGCTAGCGCCCGTAATTGCGCGTCGGTGAACCCGGTGCCGACGCGTCCCACGTAGCGCAGTCCGGTCTCCTCGGGCAGTCCGAGCAACAACGACCCGATGGTGTGTGACCGGTTGCCGCGCCCGGGCCGGTAACCGCCGACCACCACCTCGATGTCGCTCCAGTTCTTGTGCTTGAGCCACTTGGTGGAGCGTCGGCCCTGCTGATACACCGAGTCGCGTCGTTTGGCGACAACACCTTCGAGGTTGTGTTCGCGGCTGTACTCGATCGCCGCGCTCGCGGGCGCCGGAAGCAGCGGCGGCACATCGACATACGGCGACCGGCGGAACGCGGTCGCGAGTTCCTCGAGGAGTTCGCGTCGTACGGACCACGGTTTCCGCAGCAACGACGTCCCGTTGAGATAGAGGATGTCGAACAGGTGCAGTTTGAGCGTGTACTGCTCCTCGGTGTGCTTCCGCGACGTGAACAGCGTGAAGTTCGTCCGGCCGGTCGAGTCGATGGCCACCGCCTCGCCGTCGAGGACGACGTCCATCAGTCCGAGATCGTCGGCGATGCCCGCGAATTCGGGGAAGTCCTTCGTCATGTCGATTCCCGACCGGGACGTGAGCCGGAACTCGCCGCCGATCGACCGCACCAGGAGCCGATAACCATCCCACTTTCCCTCGAACGCCCAGTCCCGTTCGTTGAGCTTGTCGATCGGATCATCGGTCGCGAGCATCGGTCGCGGATCGGTGAGGCTGTCGGGGACGATGGGGCGCGGCTCGTCGGTCATCAGGTGGGCGAGCCAGTTCTTGTCCCCGGTGCGGATCAGTGCGTACCGGCCCTGCACCTTCTCGCCGTGCAGGCGGACGATGACCTCTTTCTCGCGCCACTTCTCCAGCTCGAAAGTGCCCTTGTCCCAGATCGATACGTGACCACCGCCGTACTCACCGGCCGGGATGTCACCCTCGAAGTCGGCGTAGTCCATCGGATGGTCCTCGGTCTGGACCGCGAGCCGGTTCTGGTCCGGATCGGTCGGCAGGTTCTTCGGGACGGCCCATGAGACCAGCACCCCGTCGTGTTCGAGACGGAAGTCGTAGTGGAGGCGCCGCGCGTGGTGTTCCTGGATGACGAAGATCGGTTCGCGCGGGCCGGTTTCGGATTCGGTGTCGGCATCCTCGTCGGATTCGCGCAGGCGCTGCCGGTGGTTCTCGTCGCCGAAGGGTTCAGGTGTCTTGGACTCGTCCCGTTTACGACGGTACTCCCGCAGATTGATGATCTGACCCGCCTGCGAGTCCCCGGCGTCGGGCTCCTCGGCGCCATGTTTGTCGGCGTCGGTGGCCGGATCGTCGTCGTACGGCGCGTCGAGACCCCCGAGGAGATCGCCGACGTCGGCGACGCGGTCGAGGACCTCTGTGTAGAGCAGCTGGGCGATCTTCGGGTCCTCGATCTCGTCCCAGGTGCGGGGCGCGGCGACCCACGGTTGCTCGCGCCCGCGCAACGAGTACGGAGACAGCGTGGTCTTGGAGGCGTTGTTCTGGCTCCAGTCGATGAAGACCTTGTCGTCGCGGATCTTCTTGGACATGTTGGCGGTGATGAAATCGCTGTTCTGCCGGGCGAACTCGTTGGCCACCTCGCGAGCCACCTTTCGTGCGGCCTCGGAGCTCACCGGCTTGGGCAGTCGGGCGTAGATGTGGATTCCCTTGCCGCCGCTGGTCACCGGATAGGTGGTGGTGCCGCCCAGCCAGTTCCGGATCTCCACCGCCACGGCCGCGGTCTCGTGCAGGGGGACCCGCGGACCGGGGTCGAGATCGAAGACGATGCGGTTGGCCATGCGCTCGCCGTCGGGGCCGATCGGTAGTTGCCACTGCGGGACGTGGATCTCCAGCGCCGCCATCTGCGCCAGCCACACGAGCGTGGCGCGATCCTCGGCCAGTGCGTACTCGATGACCCGCTCGCTGTGCTGGATTCCGTACCGGCGAACCCAGTCGGGTGCACTGTCGGGCATGTCCTTCTCGAAGAACGGCGTCGACTCGACACCATTGGGCCAGCGTTTGCGGGTGACGATCCGGTTCCGCAGATGCGGCAGCATGACGTCGGCGATGCGCGAGTAGTAGTCGATGACGTCGTACTTCCGGGTCCCGGTCGCCGGATAGAGCACCTTGGAGAGATTGGTGATCGAGATCCGGCGGCCGTCGACCTCCAGGTTCTCTCCGCCTGCCATCACTCCATTGTCCACACCCGACGCCCCGAGACCGGTTGATCGACGCGTGGATGTCGGCCCCGCCGTGTTGCGCCCGGTTGGCGACGTGCCGTGCGAATGCCTGGCACAATGTTCGACATGCGCTCGATCTGGAAGGGCGATCTCAGCTTTGGTCTGGTGAACGTACCGGTCAAGGTCTATTCCGCGACGGAGAGTCACGACCGCAAGTCGTATCAGGTCGACTCCTCCGACGGGACCCGCATCCGCTACCGCCGGGTGCGCGAGGGAACCGACACCGAGGTCGACTACTCCGACATCGCCAACGCCTACGAGTCGGAATCGGGCGAGACGGTGATCCTGACGAAGGACGACCTGGCCACGCTGCCCGTGCAGAAGAGCCCGGAGATCTCGATCCTGGAGTTCGTGCCGGCCGAACAGGTCGACCCGATCTACTTCGACAAGCCGTATTACCTGGAGCCGTCGTCGAAGTCGCCCAAGGCCTACGTGTTGCTGGCCAAGGCCCTCGAGGAGACCGATCGCCTCGCCATCGCGACGTTCACCCTGCGCAACCGCACGCGGGTGGCGGCGTTGCGGGTCGTCGACGGGGTGATGACGCTGCAGACCCTGTTGTGGCCGGACGAGGTTCGCAAACCCGACTTCGGCTTCCTCGACGAGGACACCGAGATCCGCGATCAGGAACTGAAGATGGCGGCCTCGCTGATCGAGTCGATGGCCTCCGACTACGACCCGTCCGAATTCGAGGACCGGTACCAGGAGGAACTGTCCAAGCTGATCGAGGCGAAGGCCGAGGGCAGCGAGGCGTTCCCGGAGTCGGACGAGGAGAAGCCCGAGGAGGAGGACTCCGAGGTCGCCGATCTGCTTGCCGCCCTGCGTGCCTCGGTGAAGGATCGTGGCTCCTCCTCTGACGAGGACGAGGGCGAGGCGGAGAAGAAGGACACGGCCGCGAAGGCTCCGGCGAAGAAGGCCGCCAAGAAGGCGCCCGCGAAGAAGGCGCCGGCCAAGAAGGCGGCGTCGAAGAGCAGCTCTGGATCGTCGGGCAGCAAGAGCACGGCGAAGAAGGCGCCCGCCAAGAAGGCCTCCCGTAAGGCCAGCTGACTCTGCTCTCCGCGGGAAATTCGCTGGCCTGAGACCGGCGGCGTCCGGCAAGCTCGGAGGGTGAGCACCAACGTCGACATTCGTCTGCCCCGCGCCCTGAAGCCCCTGGCGCGACGGCAGTACCGGCTGCTGGCGTCGGGTCTGATCCTGGCGATGTTCGGTGACGGGATCTGGACCATCGCGGTGATCTGGCAGGTCATCGCCCTCAGCGGCGGACCGGGACAGGTGTCCCTGGCGGCCGGGACGGCCGCGGTCGGGATGCTCGTGTCGACCCTCGTCGGCGGTGTCCTCGCCGACCGGATCTCGCAGCGCCACATCATGATCGGTCTCGAGGTCACCAAGATGGCGGCCTTCGGTGCCGTGGGTGCGGCCTCGGTGTTCGGAGTCCTCGACCTCTGGATGGTGGTGATGGCGTCGCTGCTCGCCGGTGTCACGATGGGCATGTACTACCCGGCGTACTCGGCGTTGCTGCCCGGGGTGGTCTCCGCGTCGGAGCTGCAGGCGGCGAACGGCATCGAGGGCTTCTTCCGTCCGGTGGTGTTCCAGGCCGTCGGTCCGATGGTCGCCGGTGCGGTCATCGGCGCCACCGCGCCGGGTCAGGCGGTCGTGTTGGCCGCCATCGCGTCCATCGCCTCGGGTGGCTGTTACCTGGTGATGACCCCGGTGACCTCACGACGGCTCGGCGAACCGGAGACCTCTGAGGCGGAGGTCGCACGCACGAGCGCACGCGGCAGTGTCGTCGTCGACCTCGTCGAGGGCTTCGTCTACATGATCCGCACGCCGTGGCTGTGGGGAACCCTGTTCTTCGCCTGCGTCCTGGTTCTGGCGACGATGGGCCCGATCGAGGTGCTCGTGCCCTTCGCCCTGCGCGAGCGCATCGACGGTGGCGCCTCCCAGCACGCGTGGGTGCTCGCCGGCTTCGGCATCGGCGCAGCCGCCACCTCGCTGGTGTTCGCGTCGCTGCCGATGCCGCGGCGGTATCTGACCGTCATGTTCGGCATCTGGTCGTTCTCGAGCGTGCCACTCGTCCTGATGGGTGTCGCCGACGCGACCTGGATGTTCGTCGCGGCCGGTGTCGGCATGGGCGTGATGTTCGACGGCCCGATGGTGTTGTGGGGCACGCTGCTCCAGCGTCGTGTCCCGCCGGCACTGCTCGGCCGGATCGCGAGCCTCGACTTCTTCGTGTCGGTCGCACTGATGCCGGTGTCGATGGCGATCGCCGCTCCGGTGTCGTCGGCGATCGGACTGACCGCGACGTTCGTCTTGGCCGGCCTCCTGCCGGTCCCCATCGCGTGGGCCTTCTACTTCGCGGCCCGCATGTGGCGCGACGAGATCGAGAACCCACTGGTCGACGAGACGCCGCCGACGCTGGTGTCGGTGAACGACTGACCCTCCTGCCCGGTCACCGCAGCACCTCTGCGGCCCCGGTGACGACCAGATCAGTAAGATGTTGCAGCAGAGGGGAACTGAGCTTCCAGTGCTGCCAGTAGAGCGGGACGTCGAGGTGGTGGTCGGCGATCAGGCGCACGCGGCCGTCGTCGAGTGGCTCTCGGATCTGGACGACAGGAACTGCGCCCCAACCGATTCCGAGCGACACCGCGCGGTGGTACTCGGTGGAGGACGGGATGTAGGCCGCCGGCGGGTCGACGGCGCGTCCGGCCAGCGCCGCGACCATGTCCAGCTGGATGTGGTCGTTGCGGTCGAACTGGACCATCGGGGCCCTCGCCAGAGCCTCGGCGTCGAGGCCGTCGGAGAGCCAGGTGGCGATGAACTCCGGTGTCGCGACCGGCAGATACCGCATGCTGCCGAGGGACTGCAGGGCACAGCCACGGATGGCGATCGGGTCCGACGTCACCGCGGCGAGCGCGTCACCCGACTTCAGCAGGGCGCTGCTGCGGGTCTCGTCGTCGCGGAACACCTCGACGGCCACCGCATGCTCACGGTGGAACCGGGCGAGCACCGGGAGCAGCCAGGTCGCGAGCGAGTCCGCGTTGGTCGCGATCGGCAGATGCACACGGGGCCGGGAGGTCACCGGGGCGTCGTCGTCATCGGGTTCGCCGACGAACTCGGCGCGCGTCTCGGCGAGCAACAGCTCCCACTGCCTGGCCAGGCGGACCAGCACTTCGCCGTCCGGAGTCGCCGACGCCGGTTTGGTCCGGCGCAGCACCACCCGGCCGACCGCGGATTCCAGCGCCTTGATCCGCTGGCTGACCGCCGAGGGCGTGATGTGCAGCGACGACGCCGCGGCGTCGAACGTTCCTTCGCGCAGGACCGCGGCCAGCGTGCGCAGACCCTCCTGGCTGATGTCCATGCGATCAGACTAGATGAAGAACAGCTAATGATTCACAAGGAACATTCGCTGTACTGATCTCTGCGCACTCCATAGCGTTCACCGAGTGTCCAGTTACCTCCTCCCCGCGATCGCCGGTCTGCTCACCGGCGCGGGCCTGATCGTCGCGATCGGTCCGCAGAACGTCTTCGTCCTCCGGCAGGGTGTCGCGCGACGGCACACGGGGGCCATCGTGGCGGTGTGTGCGATCTCTGACGTCGTGCTCATCGTCGCGGGAGTGGCCGGGCTCGGCGCGATCGTCGCGGCGCATCCGCAGGTGATCACCGTCGCCAAGCTTCTCGGCGGTCTCTATGTCCTCGTGCTCGGATTACTCGCCGCCAAGCGTTGTCTGCGCAGCAACGAGGCCATCGCCGCCAACGCCGAGGAGGCGGAATCGGCCGGACGATGGGTCGCGGTGGGCACGGCGCTGGCGCTCACCTGGCTCAACCCGCACGTCTACCTCGACACCGTCCTGACCATGGGCGCGATCGCCAACGGTCACGGAAACGGCAAGTGGGCGTTCGCAATCGGGGCCTGCGTGGCCAGCATCCTGTGGTTCACCGCGCTCGGGGGAGGTGCTCGGCGCCTGTCGCATCTCTTCGCCAGCCCGCGGGCGTGGAAGATCCTCGACGCCGTCGTCGCGGTCATCATGATCGGGATGGCGGTCGCGCTCTTCGCCTCGATCTGACGGCGCGTCGTCGGTCACTTCCTCCGGGACATGCCTAGTCGAGATGTTTTTCGGGTACACCGGACAGCGTGATCCTCAGTTCTGCCGCCCCGCAGGCGCGTTCCGCGCCGGGCACGGTGCTGTCCGCCGTACGTCGGCTGGCGTCCGGCACCAAAGAGGTCCTCGCCCGCGGCGACCTCGCCGCCGCTGCGGCGACCCTGACCTATTACGCCGCCATCGCCGTCGTCCCGTGGGTGCTCCTCGCGATCTGGTCGACGACGTGGCTGCGCGGGGATGCGGCAGCCGAGTCGACCTGGCGTGAGCTGGCGGTCCTGATTCCGCCGGAGATGGGTGGCCGAGACGTCTTCGGCGAGGCGGTGTCGGTCGGCACCAGCCTGACCGGCTGGGGTGCGCTCGTCCTGCTCTTCCCCGCGTCGTTCTACGGGGAAGGACTTCGACGTGCCTGCCTGATGATGCATCCGGAGAAGGACCGCTTCACCGGATGGCGCTCCCGGCTCTCGATCCTGGTGTTGTTCGTCTTCGTGCCGCCGCTGACGGCGGTCGCGGTCGCGGTGGCATCGTCGATCACCACGCTCGCCCCCGACGGCGGGGGGACCGGCGACCTCGGGGATCTCGCGGCCCGTGTGGTGATCGAGTTCCTCGTCGTCTGGCTCACTCTCACGATCCCGCTGACCTGGGTCTACTGGAAGGTCACGCCCGGTGGTCCGTCTCTGTTCGTCTCGGCGGTGACCGCGTTGGGCGCCGCGTCGTTCATCGCGGGCTTCTCGCAAGGGTTCCTGCTGTTCCTGTCGCTGCCGATCGACGTCGGGATCCCCTACGGAGGCCTCCGGGTCATCGGCGGGGTGGTGGCGGCCGGACTGTGGCTCTACGTGCTGCACATCCTGGTGATCGTCGGCTGGGCCGTCGGACAGTCGCTGGGCCGGACCGCCGGAGGCGGCCGTGTCGACTGAACCGGATCATCGGGCCGGTCGCCGACAGGCCCGCCGGACACAACGGCATGCCGTGCTCGACGCATGGTCGGAGTTGCACGGGGGAATCGATCCCCGCGGGTCGTTCTGGGTCGAGCGGTGGGTGCTCCTCAGCAACGCGTGTGCGCGACCCCTCGTGCGACTGGGCATCACACCGAACGTGATCACCGTCTGCGGCGCCGCGGTCACCGCGATCGCCTTCGCGGTGACGTTCGCCGGGCGCGGCTGGTTCGCGGTCGCGGCCGTCGTGATCCTTCTCGCCGCGGTCCTCGACGGGGTGGACGGCGCCATCGCCGCCCAGACCGGCGCGGCCACGCAATGGGGCCGGGTCCTCGACACGATGGCCGATCGATGGTCCGACATCTTCCTGGCGGGCATCGTCGTGATGGCCGGTGCGCCGCCGTGGTCGGGGGTCGTGATCGCCGTGCTCACCCTGTTCCTCGAAGGCACGCGGGCAACGGCCCAGGCCGCCGGGATGAAGGGCCCCGGAACCGTCACGGTCTGGGAGCGGCCGTCGCGTGTGATCCTCGCCTTCATCGCGATGGTCGTGGCCACGGTCGTGTGGCAGGTCGGGCTCGCCGACGGCGTTGCCCGGACGCTGGCGGCGATCATCGCCGGGATCGGTGCGACCCTGGCGACGATCGGCCTTCTCCAGTTGTTCGTCGCGGTGTTCCGGCAGACCCGCGGGCTGCGCGCCTGATGCAGGCCCGGCGCCGTTCGATTCAGCCCCGGCGCGGCCGGAGGCCGGAGACGGCGAGCAGGATCGCGCCGACGGCGATCCAGCCCAACAGAATCCACAGCGGGCCGGCGAACGAAGCGTCGGGGAAGTAGGCGACCGACCGGGTCAGGGTGCCGCCGGCGCCGGTCGGCAGCCACTGCCCGAGGGCTCCCCATGGAGCCGGGAGCAGGTACGGCGACGATGCGAGCCCGGACAGCGGGTTGGAGATCAGCATCATCAGGATCGCGGCGATGCCGACGCCGGGTGCGCCGATGAGTGAGCCGGCTCCCGCGGTGAACCAGGAGATCGCGCCGATCATGAGGGTGAGAGCCAACGCCACCGGCACCACGCGCCCGTCGATGACCCCGAGCCACGACCAGACCGCCGCAAATCCCAGGCCGGCCACCAGCGGGCCGACCAGCACGACGGTGGCCTGCATCCACACCCGGCCGGCGAGGGCGATCGCGGCCGCTGCGCCCAGGGCGATACCTGCGATGAGCAGCGGCAGCAAGCCCGCCGCGAATCCGGTTCCGCGTGCATCGGTGGCCGGCGGGGCGACCACGGACTCGGTGGTGACCGGAAGTGACTGCGCGGTGGCGATACTCGCGCCGACGCCGGTGACGATCTGGGCGAGCGCCGGGGACCCGGCTTCGGCGGTCAGGGCGGTGACGCCCTGCGGGCCGACGGTGATGGCGCCGACGATGTCCCGGGACTCGATGGCCTCCCGCGCAGCGGCGGGATCGGCGAACTGCTCGACGGCGAAGGCATCCTCACCGGCGCGATCGGCCAGGACGGATTCGATGGCCTGCGCTGCGGGTGCCGGTGCGACCAGGCCGAGCGGGACGTCGTGCGGCTCGGGGTCCACCGCAAGGGACACGAACATGGCCGCGATCGTGCTGACCACGATCGGTATGGCGAAGACCAGGGCGACGACGATGCGCCACGACGGTCCGTGTGAACGGGATGGTTCGGGCGGCCGATCCTCGGTGGCGAGGTTTCGATCGGACGGTTCGGTGTACGTGGTCATCACTGCCTCCAAAAAGAACGAACTCTCGTTTTTAGAAGTATGCGCCGAGCGTTGATGGCAATCAAGAACGAATATTCGTTTTACACTTGTCGAATGCCGAAGATCAGTGCGGAACGCAAACTCGAGCGGAGTCAGCAGATCCTCGATGCCGCACGCCGCTGCTTCGCCGAGAAGGGGTTCCACCGGGCGTCGATGTCCGACGTCATCCGGGAATCCGGCCTGAGCGCCGGGGCGGTGTACTCGTACTACTCGTCGAAGGAGCAGCTGATCGCCGCGGTCGCGCGGTCGGTCTTCCTGGCCTACGAGTCCGGCCTCGGCGACCTCGTCGGCGGCGACGGCGCCCCCGCGTCACCCGAGGACGCCATCCGGATGCTCGCGGCGCGTGTGATGGCCGAGATCGCACCGCTGACCGACGACTTCCGGATGGTGATGACCATCTGGGGTGAGGCGGCGAACAACCCCGAACTGCGCGAGATCGTTCGCGAGATCATCCTCGGGCTTCGGAAGGTCTTCGAGCACGTCCTGGTCCGCTGGCGCGACTCCGGCCACGAACTGCCTGGTGAACCGGCAGAACTGGCCCTTCCGATGGTGTCGGTGATGCAAGGCGTCGTCGTGCAGCAGTCGCTCGTCGGCGACGTCGACCTGGACGCCTACGTGGACACCTGGTGTGCGTTGATGCGTGCCGCCGGCCTCGGCGATCAGGGCTGATCCGCCCGCACTGCCTACCATCGAATCCAGGGAATCGGCGCGCGATCTCCGTGTCGTCGTCCGGGACCGACCGGCCCATCCGATTCGGCCCCCGGTGACGAACAATGGGAGAACCTGGCTCGACCCACGATCTCGACTCTGATGAGGAACTGATGACCAACGACTCGGTGGTTCTCGCCGACGCCGACGGCCGCCCGTGCGGCACCGCCGACCGCGAGGGCGTGCACGGTCTCGACACACCGCTGCACTTCGCGTTCTCATGCCACCTGGTCGATGCCGACAACCGGATCCTCATGACCCGTCGCGCACTGTCCAAGCGCAGCTGGCCCGGCGTGTGGACCAACTCGTTCTGCGGTCATCCGCGTCCGGGCGAGGCCGTCGTCGACGCCGTGCACCGGTACGCGCAGCGAGAGCTGGGCATCGACGTCGACGACGTGCGATGCATCCTGCCCGACTTCCGGTACCGGGCCGTCGACGCGAGCGGCATCGTCGAGAACGAGATCTGCCCCGTGTATGTCGCGCGGCCCGTGGGTTCGCTGAAGCCGAGCCCGGACGAGGTCGCCGAGTACGCCTGGGCGGAGGTCCCGGATGTATGGGATCTCGCGTTGCGCACCCCCTGGGCCGTCAGCCCCTGGTTCGCCGACCAGGTGCGCCAGCTGCCCGGCCCCGATCCGTACGGAATCGTCGACGCCGCGGATGCGACCCATCCGATCATTGCCCGGGCATCGAATTCATGACATACCAACCCCAACGTCACACCGCAGGAGCCATCGGATGATGCATCTACCCGGTCATACCGAACTGGTCCCGCCGCATCGGCGGTACGACGCCGTCGCCGAGGCGAGCGCGGCGCTGGTGATCAGGTCGTACTCGAGTTCCTTCGGACTCGCCTCGCGCCTGCTCGCCCCGGCCATCCGCCGCGACGTCCGCAACATCTACGCGCTCGTCCGCGTGGCCGACGAGATCGTCGACGCGCCGCGTCCCGAGCAAGGCCTCGTCGACCGCAGCAACGAACTCGATCAGCTCGAGGATCAGACCTCGGCCGCGATGATCACCGGGTCGAGCAGCAACCTGGTGGTGCACGCCTTCGCACGGACCGCCCGCCGGGTCGGCATCGACCTGGACCTGGTGGCGCCGTTCTTCGCCTCGATGCGTTCAGACCTGACCGAGGTCGAGCACGACTTCGAGAGCCTGGCGTCCTACATCTACGGCTCTGCCGAGGTCGTCGGCCTGATGTGCCTGCGCGCGTTCCTCGCCGAAGAGGCGAAAGCCGAAGCGCGTTACGACCACCTCGCGCCCGGCGCGCGTCGTCTCGGCGCCGCCTTCCAGAAGATCAACTTCCTCCGCGACTTCGGCGAGGACAGTGACGGATTGGGCCGCCGGTACCTGGTCGGCCTGGACCCGGACAGCCCGGACGACGCCGCCTGGTCGCTGTGGCTCGATGACATCGATCTCGACCTCACCGCCGCGGCAGCCGCCATCCCGCACCTGCCGGCGAGCAGCCGCGTCGCGGTCTGCACCGCACACGATCTCTTCGCGGAACTCACTGCACGCCTGCGTGAATCGTCGGCCGCCGAAGCCAGACTGAACCGTGTCCGCGTTCCCAACGCCGGCAAGGCCAGGATCGCGGCGGCCGCCGTCGCCCGACGCGGGATGCCGCGCACAGCAAGGGGAGTGGACGCATGACCGCACGCAAACGCATCGCCGTCATCGGCGGCGGTGTCGCAGGACTGTCCACCGCCGCGCTACTCGCCCACGACGGCCACGACGTCGAGGTGATCGAGAAGAACGACGACCTCGGCGGACGTGCCGGGCTGTGGAGCAAGGACGGGTTCCGGTTCGACACCGGGCCGTCGTGGTGGCTCATGCCCGAGGTGTTCGACCACTACTTCGAAATGCTGGGCACGTCGACGAAGGAACAGCTCGATCTGGTCCGACTCGATCCCGGTTACCGAGTGTTCTTCGGGGAGAACGGTTCCGATGAACCGCCACTCGACATTTTCGGCGATTATGAGCGCAACCGAGAGGTGTTCGAGAACATCGAACCGGGTGCCGGAGCGGCTCTCGACTCCTACCTCCAGACGGCTCGCCAGGCATATGACCTTGCCGTCGAACGGTTCCT
The DNA here is from genome assembly GCF_030316175.1 of Gordonia sp. Swx-4. NCBI lineage: Bacteria > Bacillati > Actinomycetota > Actinomycetes > Mycobacteriales > Gordoniaceae > Gordonia > Gordonia sp. Swx-4. Next base: position 4,920,740 of record NZ_CP128197.1, on the reverse strand, counting down.
GTACACGAGCTTCGACTCCACCCGCGCGTTCCTGAGCCTGCCGGTGCTGAAGAACGCGCCGACGCTCGCGAAGCTGCTGACCCGCTCGCTCCAGTCCTTCATCTCGTCGAAGTTCAGCGACCGACGCCTGCAGCAGGTGCTCGGCTATCCGGCGGTGTTCCTCGGTTCGTCGCCGGAGCGGACCCCGTCGATGTATCACCTGATGAGCTGGATGGACCTCGCCGACGGCGTCCGATACCCCCAGGGGGGCTTCACGACCCTCGTCGACGCACTCGAGCGCGTCGCGCGCGAACGCGGCGTCGTGATCCACACCGGTACGGCCGCGACTTCCGTGCTGACGCGCAAACGGCCGGGTCGTCGACTCCGCCGTCGCGCCGAGGTGGTCGGTGTTCGCGTCCAAACCGCCGACGGGGGAACGCGGGATCTGCCCGCCGACATCGTCGTCGGCGCGGCCGATATGCACCACCTCGAGACCAAGCTCCTTCCCGGCGATCTGCAGACCTTCCCGGAGCGCTACTGGAAACGCGCCACCTCGGGACCGGGTGCGGTCCTCGCCTACCTCGGCGTGAGCGGTGAGCTGCCCGAACTGGCCCATCACTCGCTGTACTTCACCGAGGACTGGAAGACCAACTTCGACGCGATCTTCGAATCACCCACGCGCGTACCCGATCCGGCATCGCTCTACGTGTGCAAGCCGTCGGCGACCGACGACTCGGTGGCCCCGGACGGTCACGAGAACGTGTTCGTCCTCGTCCCGGTCCCGCCCGATCCAGGCCTCGGACACGGCGGAATGAACGGTGCCGGCGACCCCGACATCGAGAAGGTCGCCGACCGAGCCATCGCGATGATCGGCCAGTGGTCCGGAGTCCCCGACCTCGCCGACCGCATCGTCGTACGACGCACGGTCGGTCCCGCGGACTTCGTCGACAACGTGAACTCGTGGTGCGGCGGTGCCCTCGGACCGGCACACACGCTGCGCCAGAGCGCATTCCTGCGCTCGACGAATCGCTCACGCAAAGTCGAGGGGCTGTACTACGCGGGATCGAGCACCCGACCCGGTATCGGCCTGCCGATGTGCTTGATCAGCGCGGAACTGATCCGCAAGCGGCTCAACGGAGATCGCTCGGTCGGTCCGACGCCGACGCACTGACCCCTGCTGCTGCCTGAGGTGCGAGGAGCGCAAGCGGCCCCTCCCGCTGCCTGAGGTGCGAGCGAAGCGAGCCTCGAAGGCCTGATGAGATGACGTCACCAGGCCTTCGAGGCTCGTCGCTATCGCTCCTCGCTCCTCAGGCAGCGACAGTGGCCTGCCGTCGCTCGCTCCTCAGCCTGGATCCGTGGAGGGGTGTGGGTGAGTGGTGGTGGGGTGTGTGTGAGTGGTTGATCGTGTTGTGGGCGTCGGGTATTCGCTGATCTTGCGTCAGCTTTTTCACTGGGTTTCCTGGTCGTGGGTGGGCGTGTTGGGGTGTTGGGTCAGGTGGTGTTCACCGCGGCCCACAGGGTGGTGAATGCGTGTTGGGATGGCCAGTGTCGGGGCAGGTGCAGGATGGGTGTTCGTGCTGGTCGGGCCAGTCGGGCGGGCACGGCGATGAGCGTGCGGCGCAGCGTCGCTCCGCGCGCGGCTCGTAGTCTGGGGGCCGCGCTGAGCGCGGCGAGGGTGCGCATGAGGTTGTGGCTGATGGCGGTCAGGGCCAGCCAGGCGGCGTTGGCGCCGAAAACGCCGGAGGGAAGATGCGCCAGCGGTCCGTCGATGAGGTCGGCGAACACGGTCTCGATGACGGCGTGGCCGCGGTGGTTGATGTCGGCGGTAACGGTGTCGTCGGTGGTGTTGGTGAAAAACGAGTGATACCGCCAGGCCGGCATCAGGGTGTCGGTGTCGGCGGGGTGATGGGCTTTGACTCGCCGCACGATGAGTCGGGCGGTGATCGGGTGCGGTGAGAGTGGTTTGACCGTGTAGGTGGTTTCGGCGACTTCGGCATCAGAGATCAACTCGCCGGTGTCGGGGTCGGTGACCGCCCCGGGATAGGACACCGGTGTCCAGGCGTCGTCGCCGATGGCGGTGATTGCGCGGGTGATCGCGGTGTTGGTCCGCAGGACCAGCGAGAACGTGGCGCCCAGGCGTTGGCAGGTAGCCATCACCTCGGCCGACCCGTAGGCGGCATCCGCGCGCACGGTGATCTCACCGGCGGCTCCGGCGCGGCGGGCGGTGGCGATGGTTTCGGCGAGCATCGTTGCTGCTCCGGCGCCGGAGGCGGCGCGCCCGGCGCGCAGCCAGGCGTTGGCGATCACCGGTGGGTGCTCGGGTGCACTGAGGGTGGCGATCAGCGGTGAGAGGCCCCGACGCAGCAGTTCACGTCCGGCGATCTTGGCGTGTCCGTAGGAGGCGCCGGTCTTCTGGTAGCCATAGACCGGGCGCAGCAGGGAATCGATATCGAGGAACACGCGGGCACCGTCGGTGGGTAACAATCCTGCCCGGGCACACATCGCCGGCAGCGAGCGCGTCATCACGGCGTTGAGTTGTCGGGTGTGCCCGGGGGTGAACTCCCGCAGGGTTTGTCCGATCGTGGCCGGGGCGTATACGCGGTCGAACAGGCGGGTGTGCCCACCGGCCCGGACGATGTCGAGGTCGTCGATACTGTCAGCGCCGCAACATAACCCGGCGATCACGGTCAGCAGTTTCGCTTCCAGGTTGGCTCCGGCGGAAGCGACCCGGGTGGTGCCCAGATCGACCCGTTCGGCCAGCAATGCGGCCACCCCGGTCGAGTGAGCCAATTCCATCACCGGCACCAACCCGGCATGCGACACCAGATTGTCATCGTCAAAGAGTGCCGACGTGGCCGAGAAGCTGTGTGATACTTTCACTGAAAGTGCCTTCTGAGCTGGGATGTTTAGTGTCTCAACACCACCAATCATCCCAGCTCAGAGGGCATTTTTATATCACCGACACCCCACACCCCTCCACGGATCCAGGCTCAGGGAGCGAGAGTGGGTTCGCGTCGCTCGCTCCTCAGGCAGCAAGGGTGGGGTCGCCTCAGGGAGAAGGAGACCGGGCGATCAGATCCGCCACGATCTTCGCCGACATCATCACCAGCGGGAGTCCGCCGCCGGGGTGCGACGACCCGCCGACCAGGTACAGGCCCGGGATCGGCGAGGTGTTCTTCGGCCGTAGGAAAGCGGCGCGCGGACCGTTCGACGACGAGCCGTAGATCGAGCCGCCGGGAGTCATGGTGCGGCGCTCGAGATCTGCCGGCGTGACCAGCAGTCGGTGACGGACCTGGTCGCGGACGTCCAGGCCGCGGTCGGCCATCACCTGCATGATCTGGTCTGCGTACTTGTCCGCGAGTCCTGCTGCATCCCAGTCGACTCCGTGCTCAGGGTCGTGCCGCGGTGCGTTGACGAGCACGAACCAGGCGGCGGTGTCGGGACCTGGGACGATCTCCGGATCGTCGGGCGCGGAGATGTACACGGTCGGACGTGCGACAGGCCGCGGCGGGCCGTTGAAACCGAAGACCGCGTCGAACTCCTCGTCGTAGTCCTCGGCGAACAGAACGTGATGGTGGGCCTGATCGGCGGGCGGGTTGTCGAGCGCGAGGAGGAGGACGAAGCCCGACAGCGACGGTGTCGAACGACGAAGCAGTGCAGAAGGAATGCGAGCGGAACGGCGGGGAACAAGTCGGTCGAAGACCTGTCGGGCGTCGGCATTCGCCACGACGAGGTCGGCGGGGCGACGGTTGCCGTCGGCGAGTACGACGCCGTCGGCGCGGCCGTGCTCGTCCGTCGAGATCCGGGACACCTCGACCCCGAACTCGATCCGGCCGCCCATGGTGAGCAACCGATCCCGCATCGCGGTGGCGATTCGGCCGAGACCGCCGCGCACATACCAGGAACCCCAGGCCTGCTCGGCCCACGGAACTGACGCCAAAGCCGCCGGGGCGCGCCGCGGATCCGAACCGGTGTAGGTGGCGTAACGGTCGAGAAGCATAGCGAGCCGTGAATCGTCGAGATACTCGGACCCGAGGCCGCGCAACGTTTTCCAGGGCGCCACGGTACGGACGTCGGACGGGGTGGCGATCCCGCCGATCATCGTCCGCACGCTCATCGGCGACTCGAGGAACGGCCCGTGGGTGACGTCCCAGATCGCCTGGGCGCGACCGAGAAACGACGACCACTGGTCACCGGATCCGGGTCCGAGTGCGGTGTCGAGCGCGGCGGGGATGTCGTCGAGGGTGTCGGGCAGGTCGAGGACCGTGCCGTCGGGGAATCGATACCGGGCTGCGACCGGCAGACGGTCGAGTTGAAGGAACTGGTCCACCGGGGCGCCGGTGTCGTCGAACAGTTCGGTGAGGACGTGCGGCATGGTCACCAGAGACGGGCCGGTGTCGAAAACGAAACCGTCGTGCTCTATGACGCCGAGTTTGCCGCCGACGGTGTCGAATTGCTCGAGCACGGTGACGTCATGACCGGCCGCCTGCAGGCGCATCGCCGTGGCGAGTCCGCCGACGCCGGCGCCGATGACGATGACGCGGCTCATCGGGAGACCTCGATCGTGCGTCCCTTCCACTGCAGTTCGCCACGACGGCGGGCGATCGTCGAATCCGCGGCGAGAAAGGTGAACAGGACGATCGATACGGGGTGCCCGAGGGCGTCGGGGAAGGCGCGTCCGCCGGTGCAGCGCGCGGCCACGAGTCGTGAGGCGACGCCGGCGAGGTATCCCACCAGTCCGGTGCGCGAACCGGTGAGAGCGGCCAACGCCGGGATCACGTACGTGAGGCATAGAGCGGCGGTCACCGCCGACGTCCCGGCCGGGGAGCCGAATGCGGACCACAGTGACTTGCGGTATCCCGCACGGACTTCGTGCCAACCGTCGTACATGTGGCAGGTCGCCACGGTGCTTCCCTCGGCCACCACGCCCCGCCCGCCGGCAGCCTTGATCGCACGGAGAAGTGCGATGTCCTCCAGCACCACGTCGCGGACCGCCTCATGCCCTCCGGCACGGCGGTACGTGGCGGCGTCGACCATCAGGAACTGACCATTCGCGGCGGTCAGGGATTTGCGCGGGGAACGTTCGGCGAGGCCTAGCGGGAGCGTGCTGAGCCACGACCACTGCAGCAGGGGTTGCACCAGACGTTCGGCAGCACTGGTCGCGACCTGCCTCGGGTAGGGGCTGACGAGATCCAGCCCGGCGTTGCGCAACAACACGGACGACGACGTGAACGCCTGGGGTTCGACCACGACGTCGGCGTCGACGAAGGCGAGGGTGCCGTCGGGGGAAGCGTTGTCGGCCAACTGCTGACAGGCCCAGGACTTCCCGAGCCAACCCGGCGGTGGCGGGGAACCCTCGAACACCTCGAGCCGGTCGTCGCGGGCGGCCAGCCGTGTGAGGACGGCGTCGGTGCCGTCGACCGAACCGTCGTCGAGGACGAGCACACGAGAAGGCCCTGGCCATCGGTCGACGGCCTCGAGGACGGCGGTGATGCAGCGGTCGGCCCGGGTGATCTCGTTCCGCATGGGGATCAACACCGAAAGAGTCTCGGCGGGAGGGATGTCCGCGAGACCTGGTCGGCGGACGCGGATCGCGTTGTCGACGGTGAGAGCGAGCGACGCCAGTGACAGGCCGGTCCCGACCGCCACCGTGCGGCGCCAGAGGTCAGACGCTCGCACCGTGTCTCCTGGACCGGAGCGCCCGCACCTCGAGGACGAGCAGCGGGATCGCGACGACGCCCATCACCACCGCGCCGGTCAGCGCGACCGTCGGGCGACCGAAGAACACCGCATGCGCCATCACCGACGAGAAGTAGGTCCACAGATAGGCGGTGACAGGTACCGCGTCATCGGCGGCGTCGGCATCATCGGCACCGATCACCCGATCGAGGATGGCGATCATCAGGAACGAGACCAGGAGCCAGCCCGCGAAATTCGTCAACGGGATGTCGTCGACCCCGGGCAGCGACGGGTCGGGGAACTGCCAGACCCAGTGACCCTGGTCGACCATCTGCGGATCGAGGAAGACGTCCCAGGCCGTCAGCGCGTACGCCCCCAGGAAAGCGGTCACCACGCGAGCCCGTGTGCCGGACAAGCGCATGGCACCGACGAGTCGCCGCGTCACGGCGAGCGCCGGCCACGACATCATGATCCAGGCCAGCGGCACCAGAACCGGGACGCCGAGCACCTTGAGCCCCAGGCCGTCGGTGTATGCGTATGTGCCGAAGGGGAATCCGGTGCTGACGCCGACCGCCTCGGCGAGAAGTCCACCGCCGCCGGCGATCACGACCAGCGCGACCGCGGCCCCGAACCCGCGCGTGGCGGCGAGATGAAGGGCCGATGCCGACGCCAGCAACACCACGCTCGCGACGGTGAGCGGGAGTGTGCCACCGCCGGTCAGCGGAAATGCGATCTGGACCCCGATGGTCGCGGCGAGGAGAACCCATGCGATCGGGATGAGGTGGTGGCGGTGGGATGCTCTGCGCGGCGGGCCTTCGAGGCTCGTCGCTTGCGCTCCTCGCACCTCAGGCAGCGATGATGCTCCCGCTTGCGCTCCTTGTGATCCGGGCGGCAGATGTCTGGTTGTGCTCATGCCGATCTTCCCTGGTAGGTCCCGGTCACGTCGAGGACGGCGAACCGGGCGAACAGTTCCTCCGCGTACCAACGGGCGGGTTTGGTGCGCGAGATGGCGGACTTGTGTGCGGGCGAGTGGTAGGCGAAGTCGGTGAGGTCACGCGTGGAGTCCCACAGCGAGAAGGTTCCCTGGACGCCGATCGGCAACTCGCCGACGCCGAGCGCGAGCCGATTGCCCTGCGCGCCGGCAAGTTCCGACGCCACCGGCGGAACCGCCCGCCAGAACGACGCCATCGTCGTCGGCCGGAGCCGGGCTCGGGTGAGTGCCGCGACCGGACCCGTCCAGTTTCGTGCACGGTCAACCGGTGAACCTTTGCTCTCGTGGCCGAACGGATCGACCCGCGACCATTGTCCCTTCGATCGGAGCGGGCGCATCGTGATGCGAAGTTCCTCGGTGCTCGAGTCCTGCCAGCGTCGTAGCACTCGCGAATCCGACGATGCGCGAGCCGCATCGTCGTCGTGCCAGACGGTGAGCGCCGCCCAGTGCCGCAGATCGGCGCTCTCCATCGTGAAGGTCTGTGCGGTGCCGGTGCCGAGCAGTTTGGCGAACCGGAGTCCGGGGGTGGCGCGCAACGCACGCCGACCCGACGCCATCCGGCCGAGCGCGGGCATCACCCGGTCGACGCCCCAGATGCGCAGCTCGACCGTCGGGACAGCACGTGAGGTCATGAGCGGCGCCACACACAACGTTCGACGAGGGTGGTCAGGGCCTGACGGGTCTGCTCGTCCACCGATGCGTCCGCGACGACACCGAGTGCGTCCTCGGCGAGTTCGACGATGCGCTGTTCGACGCGTTCGAGTGCGCCGGTGGATTCCACGACGCCACGCATCTGTGCGGCGCCGGCGGCGTCGAGGTCCGGGTTGCCGAGGCAGTTGGCGATGATCCGCCGTTCGGTCCACGTCGCGGATTCCTCGGCCAGCGCCATCAGCATGGTGCGTTTGCCCTCGCGGATATCGTCGATCGCCGGCTTACCGGTGACCTTCTCGTCGCCGAAGACGCCGAGGATGTCGTCGCGCAGCTGGAACGCCTCGCCGGCGCTGAGCCCGATGCGGTCGTAGTCGGCGAGGAGGGCGGCGTCGGCTCCGGCGAGAGTGCCACCGAGCCGAAGCGGCTGGCCGATGCTGTAGCGGGCGCTCTTGTAGCGGAGGACGCGCTCGGTACGGTCGGGGTCGGTGTGATCCTCGGTCTGGCTGAGCATGTCCAGGAACTGCCCCGCGTATGCCTCGTCGCGCATCTCGGTCCAGGTCTCGCGGACGGCCTGGCGGGTGTCGCGGCCGACGGTGTCGACCGCCGCGGCGACCAGGTCGTCCGACCACGACAGGCACATGTCGCCGACGAGGATGGCGACCGCGGTACCCCAGGTGTCCGAATCTCCCCGGCGCTCGAGGGCACGGTGGGTGTCGGCGAAGAGGCGGTGGATGGTAGGCAGGCCGCGGCGCGTGTCGGAGTCGTCCATCACGTCGTCGTGGACCAGGGCGGCGAAGTGGAACAGCTCGATCGCGGACGCCAGCTCGACGACACCGGGGACCGCCTGTCCACGAGCTGCGCCGCGCGCTCCCCACAGGCAGAATGCGGCGCGCAGGCGTTTGCCGCCGCCGATGCGGGCAGCGATCGCGTCCGCCGCCGGAGTGAGTTCGGCACCCACTTTGTGCAGCGTCAGGGCGTGGCGACGGAAATGTGCAGTCAGCACCTCCTCGACGAGTTCGAGGTCGGTCGTCGCGTCGTCGATCGCGCGGAGACCGGAGTTCGTGTCGAGGACAGGCCGGTGGGGGAGGGATGAGTCGGTCATCTCGGCGGTCTGTGTCATGGCGAGGCCCTTCGGGGTGCGGGGTCGGCGCGGGGTTGCGGGTACCCGGTCTTCGGTGCCGTGACACCCGTCGGATGGGTGAGGGGCGCTCAGATGGCGGTAGGTTGGGTCGTATGGCAGTGGATGCAACGGTGCCCGTGGTGGCTGTGGGTCTGGTCGGCGGCTTCGCGGCGGCCCGCTACAGCGGTCGACGAGAGCTCGGCGGGGTGGTCCTCGCGGCGGCGGGTGCCTGGTGTACCCGGCAGTGGGCGGTCAAGCAGGGTCCGGCGGTGGCCGGTGGGTTGTTGGCCGGATATCTGGCGGCATTCGGCGGTTCGCATCCGCTCGCGAAGAAGATCGGCGCCTGGCCGGCGGTCGGCGTCGTGACGGTCGCCGCGGCCGGCGCGACCGCTGTCGCCACGCGCTGACACCCGGCCCGGGAATCCTCCCCGGGGCCTGCGATGCCGACGTTACGATCGGCTCCCATGACCACGGGATACGGGCGAGCGCGGCAGAACGACATCTACACCGCTGGTGTCCATCGGCGAAAGCCCCGCGTACCAACGGATTTCGCGGAACTCGAACGCCGTGCCAAGCGGTCGATGTCGGCTCGCGCGTGGGCGTACATCGGCGGAGGCGCCGGTGAGGGTCGGACGATGGCGGCCAACCGGCAGGCCCTGGACCGCTGGGCGATCGTGCCACGTATTCTCCGCGACGTCTCCGCGCGGAACCTCGAGGTGGAGCTGTTCGGACGTCGCATCCCGGCGCCCGTGCTGTTTGCGCCCGTGGGTGCGGGCTCGCTCGCCGCTCCCGATGCGGACCGTCTGATCGGTCATGCCGCCGCGGAGCTCGGTGTGCCCTACATCTTTTCGAACCAGGCGAGCGTGCCGATGGAAACCGTGGCGGCCGAGATGGACGGCGTGACCCCGGGAGCTCCCCGCTGGTTCCAGCTGTACTGGTCCACCGACGATGACCTGGTCGACAGTCTGCTCGCCCGCGCGGCGGCCATCAGCGCCGACGCGGTGGTCGTCACCCTCGACACCACGATGCTCGGCTGGCGGCCACAGGATCTGAACCTGGGATCGCTGCCGTTCGCGCGGGGCGAGGGGATCGCGCAGTACACCTCCGATCGGCGCTTCGTCGACATCGTCGCCGATCGGCTGCGCACCGCCGCCGAGGAGCGGCCGGAGATCTCGCTCGGCGCCATCGCGACCCTGATCTCGATCACGCGCAACGCACCCGGACGCTTCCTCTCGAACCTCACGTCGCCCCAGCCGCGGGCCGCTGTTCAGACCTTCCTCGACATCTACTCGCGCCCGTCGCTGAACTGGGACGACCTCGCCGGCCTGCGCGAACGCACGTCGTTGCCGATCGTCCTCAAGGGCGTGCTGCATCCCGACGACGCCCGTCGCGCCGTCGACGCCGGGGTCGACGGCATCATCGTGTCCAACCACGGCGGACGTCAGATCGACGGCGCGATCAGCACGATCGACGCCCTCGACGAGATCGCACCCGCGGTCGACGGTCGGATCAAGGTGCTCGTCGACTCCGGGATCTACACCGGCTCAGACGTGTTCAAGGCACTGGCGCTGGGCGCCGACGCCGCATGCATCGGCCGACCACACATGTACGGGTTGGCGCTCGCCGGTGCCGACGGCGCCCGGGATGCGGTGGCCGACATCATCGCCGAACTCGACCTCACCCTCGGCCTGGCCGGTCACACCGATGCCACCGCTCTCGATCGCGAGGCATTGCGGAGGGTCTGAACCGAAAAGCCCGCCCCGCTCGAGATGAGCGGGACGGGCTTCCCCCAACCGGGACAGAAGGCTCAGACCAGGGGCCGACCGGTGCGCATCCGCCAGCGGACGTCGGCGAGCAGGACGTTGAACGGGAAGCTGCGGACCGGCTTGGGTGCGCGGGTGATGATCGCGCGCAGAACGGCGTTGTGCTTGGCGAAGAACAGCTCCTGCCACGGCGACAGACGGACGTCCATCTTGCGGCGGAAGTTGTCCGGCAGGAAGCCGATCGCCAAGATCTCGAAGTACCAGCCCAGCAGCTTGGCGACGACCGGACCCAGGAACTCGGCACGGGCGATCTGCAGCAGGTACCCACGGATGACCGGGTCGATCTCGAGCGTCTCGACGGTCGAGTTCCAGTACTCCTCGAAGGCCTCGCGGTCGGCCGGCCAGGCTTCCCGCGGCACCTGCAGCGTGGTACCCAGCACGGCGCCGGCCTGGTAGAACTCGTCGGTCACCTCGGTCACCCCGCCGAAGATCCGGTGGACGTCCTCGGTCCCGCGGTACAGGCAGGCCGCGACCCAGAGCTGTAGTTTCGGGTCGAAGGCGTTGTACTTCACCGGGCTGTCGGCGGTCGAGCGGACCTGCGCGTGGGCCTTGCCGATCGCCTTGCGGTAGGCCTTGCGGTCCTTGGCGCTGCCCAGACCCGCAACCGCGAGGTAGCTCAGCGTGGTGCGACCCCGCTTGAGTGGATGCTTGAACAGGTTGCCCGAATCGACGCGGCTCTCGTAGACGCCGTAACCGACCGCGGGCAGGCTCAGCTGCATGATGACGTTCGCCGCGCCGGCGATGACGCCGATGCCCAGGGGGTCGAGATCCTGCGCGGAGGGCAGCGCGTCGAGCTCGGCGCGGGACATGCGTGCGGTCGACGGGAGGAACTCGGTGTCTGGCTTCTCCGCCGCGAGGAAGTCCGCGATCTCCGGCGTCACGTCCCCCGGCGTTTGCGGCGACAGGGCCGAACTTCCACTGGTGATAGGCTCCGTTGCCATCGAACACCCCTCCTGGTCGATTTAGGAAACGTTTGTTTCCCGTTTATAAAACATGAACTTACCGGGGTGTCAAGATAGGAACCATGGGAAGAGGACCTTCGACCCCGGAAACCGGGTCTGATGCGGCTGCGTCGGATTCGGCTGCTTCCCTTCGCGCATACGGCGGCGAGGGTGGCGATACCCGGGTCGCGCGACGCCGCGCATCGCTGATCGACGCAGCCCTCGACCTGCTCGGAGCCGATGACGCGGAGGCAGTCACGGTGCGCGGCGTCTGCCGGCGGGCCGGGCTGACCGCACGGTATTTCTACGAGAGCTTCGAGTCGGTCGATCAGCTCGTCGGTGTGGTGTACGACGAGGTCATCGAGGAGATCACCCACTCGGGTCTGGCGGCGTTCTCCGAGGGCGCGACCATGCGCTCCAAAGTGTCGGGAGCGGTTGCCGCCATCGTCGACCTCATCGACCGGGATCGACGCAAAGGCCGACTGCTGTTCTCACAGGCACTGCTGAGCCCGGTGATCGCCGCGAAGCGGATGGAGTCCACCGCCCTCTTCGCCGGTCTGACACTGCAGAGCACCTCGTCGATCCTCGACGTTCATGTCGGCCCCGCCCAGGCCACCGGCGTGGCGCACTACCAGGTCGGTGGGCTGAGCCGACTGCTCGCGGCGTGGCTCGAGGGAGACGTCGAGCTCTCCCAGTCCGACGTCGTCGACCTCAGCGTCGCGTTGCTCGTGTCCCCGGCGGAGATCCTGGAGAAGAGCCTGTCCCACGGCAGCGCCGATGGTGAGTAGTGCTCCACGGGCAGATATGGTCGATCCCATGAGCAGCGGAACCGGCGAAACCGACGTACGACCGGCGAAGCAACCTCTCGGCGCCTGGCGTGACTACGGCGAGCCCGAGCTCCCGATCCCGTTGGCCGCAGCCCTCGAGGCGTTCGCCGAGCAGGGCTACCACGGCACGTCGGTGCGTGAGATCGCCGCGCGGGCCAACCTCTCGGTGCCCGGGCTGTACCACCACTACCCGTCGAAGCAGTCCCTGTTGCAGGGCCTGCTCGAGCGCACGATGACCGACCTGCTGGCCCGTTCGGAGGCGGCGATCCTCGAGGCCGGCCCGGAACCGGTGAAGCAGTTCGACGCGGTCGTCGAATCCCTGCTGCGGTTCCACATGTACCGCCGCGAACAGGCCTTCGTCGGGTCCACGGAGATTCGGAGTCTCGACGACGACTACCGGCCGAAGTACATCGGTCACCGCGACCGTCAACAGCGGATGGTCGACGAGATCGTCTTCGCCGGCGTGGAGGCGGGCGACTTCACCACCGAGTATCCGAAGGATGCGGCCCGGGCGGTGGCGACGATGTGTGTCGGGGTCTCGACCTGGTTCAAGCTCGACGGTCTGCTGGGGCCGGACGAGCTGATCTCCCGGAACCTCCAGCTCGCCCGCGCCCTCGTCGGTTACCGCACCAACTGAGGGCACGGATTTCACCCGGTCAGCCTTGACCGGGATCGCATCGCCTGGCAAGGTATGGACGGCCGAACGATCGCTCGGTCGGCGTCGGGGTGAGTTTCCCGTCGGTCCAGCCAAAGGAGTCACGATGCCCATAGACCTGCGCCACGATCCCGCGGTGGTCGAGCTGGTCGAGAAGACCGAACGCTTCGTCCGCGACTACGTGTTGCCGCTCGAGGACGCGAACGGTGGCGACATCACCGCGGCCGGCGGCGACGACCTCCGTCGCGAGATGAACGCAAAGGCCAAGGCGGAGGGCATCTTCGCGCCGCACGCACCGGTCGAGTTCGGCGGACACGGACTCGACATGGCCGATCGCGCACCGGTTTTCGAGGCAGCCGGCTACTCCACCTTCGGCCCCGTCGCGCTGCACATCGGTGCACCCGACGAGGGCAACATCCACATGCTCGAGCGCATCGCCAGCGAGGAACAGCGCCACAAGTACCTGGCCCCGCTCGCCACGGGTGAGGTTCGTTCGGCCTTCGCGATGACCGAACCGGCACCGGGCGCGGGCTCGGACCCCAATGCGCTGCGCACGCAGGCGGTCCGCGTCGACGGCGGCTGGAAGATCAACGGCGAGAAGCACTTCATCACCGGTGCCGAGGGTGCGGGCTTCTTCATCATCATGGCCCGCACCGCGGGGTCGCCGGGTGATCGCGGCGGCGCCACGATGTTCCTGGCTCCGGCCGGCACCGCGGGAATCACCGTCGGCCGTCACATCAACACCATCGACAAGGCGATGATCGGCGGACACTGCGAGGTCACGTTCGACGACGTCTTCGTCCCCGACGAGGACATCCTGGGCGAGGTCGACGAGGGCTACCGCTACGCGCAGGTCCGCCTCGGCCCGGCCCGCATGACCCACGTCATGCGCTGGCTCGGCGCCGCCAAGCGCTGTCACGACGTCGCCGTCGACTACGTCTCGCGCCGTGAGGGATTCGGTGGCCGACTCGGTGACCTCGGCATGATCCAGCAGATGATCGCCGACAACGAGATCGACCTGGCCGCCTCGCGGGCGTTGCTGCTCAAGGCATGTCACGAACTGGACCTGGGCAACCACGCCTCCGACGAGACGTCGATCGCCAAGACTTTTGCCGGTGAGGCGTATTCGCGGATCGCCGATCGCAGCATCCAGATGTGCGGCGGACTCGGTGTCTCCGCCGACCTGCCGATCGCGCGACTGTCGCAGGAACTCCGCCCGTTCCGCGTCTACGACGGCCCGTCCGAGGTCCATCGGTGGGCCATCGCTCGCCGCGCTGTCGGCCGCGCGAAGAAGGCACAGGCTGCGGCGGGTGCGAAATGACCGGTGTCGAATCAGCTCTCGAGGCCGACAAGCTCCGTCGGCTCCTCGCCGACAACGGCGTCGAACTCGCCGGTGACCTCTCGATCGACCTCATCAGCGGCGGCAAGTCGAACCTGACCTACACCGTCACCGACGGCCAGACCAGATGGGTCGCGCGTCGTCCGCCGACCGGTGGCCTCACCCCGTCTGCCCATGACATGAACCGCGAGTGGGCGGTCACCAGTGCGCTGCAGTCGACCTCGGTGCCGGTCGCACGCACCGTCGCCTTCGACGCCGACGGTTCGATCGTCGGGGCGCCCTGCACCGTCGTCGAGTTCGTCGACGGACGTGTGGTGCGCACCGCGGAGGATCTCGCCGCCTACTCCGATGACGACGTGGCCGCCAACCTCGACGGACTCGTCCGGACTCTCGCCGACCTCCATGCCGTCGATTACCAGGCGGTCGGCCTCGGTGAGTTCGGTCGTCCGGCCGGATTCGCTGCCCGACAGGTGAAGCTGTGGGCCCGGCAATGGGGTCACGTGAAGACGCGCGAGTTGCCCGATGTCGAGCGACTCGTCGAAGCGCTGTCGGCGCGGGTGCCGGAGCAGGCGCGGGAATCGGTGGTGCACGGCGACTTCCGCGTCGACAACACCATCGTCGACGCGAACGATCCGGCGCGCATCGCCGCCGTCGTGGACTGGGAGATGTCCACCCTCGGTGACCCGCTCACCGACGTGGCGCTGATGTGTGTCTACCGGACCGGGGCCTTCGACCAGGTGCTCGGCTTCTCCGCGGCGTGGACCAGCGATCGCTATGCCTCCGTGGACGAGATCGCGCAGAAGTACGCCACCGCAACCGGTTCCGACCTCGGTGACTGGGACTTCTACCTCGGGCTCGCCAATCTGAAACTCGGTGTGATCGCCGAGGGCATCACCTACCGCGCGCTCTCGGGTGCGTCGGCGGGCGACGGTGCCGAGCGTGCGGGCGAGGCCACCGCAGCCTTCATCGCAGACGGTCTGCGTCACATCAGCTGAGCTCGATTCCGGGCAGACAGAGATACGGGGACAAGTGCATGAGTGAAGTGTCGAACACCCGGGCCGCGTTGGTCACCGGCGCATCCCGGGGAATCGGGGCGGCCATCGCCGAGAAGTTCGCGGCCGACGGCTGGGACCTGACGATCAGTGCCCGAGGTCGGGAAACGTTGGAGAAGAAGGCGGCCGAGCTCCGCGAGCACGGCGCAGGTCGGGTCGAGGTCGTCCCGGCCGACATGACCGACACCGACGCGATCACCGCGCTCGGTGCCGCGCACGCCGACGCCTTCGGGCGCTGCGACGCGTTGATCATCAACGCGGGCATGGGGTCCAAGGGCGCGGTGGCGGAGATGCCGGTCAAGCGTTTCGACCGTCTCTACGAGGTCAACGTGCGGGCACCGTACATCCTGCTGCAGGCGGCACTCCCGACGCTGCGGGCAACCGCGGAAACTTCAGGTGCTGCGAAAGTCATCGCGGTGGCATCGATCACCGGTGTCTACCCGGAGCCCGAACTCTCCGCCTATGGTGCGACCAAGGCTGCGCTGATCTCACTGTGCGAGACGTTCAACCTCGAGGAGTCGGAGAACGGCGTCAGCGCGACGACGATCGCGCCGGGCTACGTCAACACCGACATGACCGACTGGCTCAAGGACCGCATCCCGGCCGACGAGATGATCACGGCCGCAGACGTTGCTGTTGTCGCACACTCGATCACGCAGCTGTCGCGGTACGCGGTGCTCCCGAACGTGGTGCTCACGCGTCCGGGCACGAATCTGCATCGGGCGTAACGAGCTTCAACACAGGCGAGGAGCCGCGTCGAATCTCCCTGCGACGGGGGTGGTTCGACGCGGCTCCTCGCTTGCGTTCGTCTACTGTTGCGCGGCCGTAGGCCTCAGCGCACGGTCGAGACCCCGCCCTCGCGGTCGGAGAGGTGTCCGTGTTCGTTGAACGACACGACGGAGACGCCCTGGCGGCCCACGATGAGCTTGGTGATCGACGCATTGACCATGGTGCGCGCCATCGCCGGCCAGTTCTCGTCGGGGATTCCCCACAACTGGGCGATCCACTGGGTGATGGTCCCCGCGGAGGACACCACGAGAACGGTCTGGCCGGAACCCGCCACCTCGGCTGCCCGCGCCGCGGCGTCGTGCACGCGTGCCTTGAACTGGGGGTAACTCTCGGCGGGACCGCCGTCGGGACCCGGATCCGGCTCGTGATCGCCGGCGGCGATCCATCCCGCCAAACCCTTGTCGAGCTGCTGCTGGTAGGCACGGTTGTCGTGGTACATCTCGGGCGAGGCGTGCCCCACCAGTGCGGGCAGCGAGTACTCGTTCCAACCCGCGTCGACGTTGGCGTCGGGGCGGGATTCGAACCTACCGAGCACGCCGTTCAGTGTCTGGCTCTGCCGAACGAGGTCGCCGCTGACTGCTGCGGTGAACCGCTCCACCTGGCCGGCAAGGAACGACCCGGAGAGCGCGGCCTGGGTATCGCCGGTGGCGGTGAGTCCGCCGGGTCCGTTCCGGAGGTCGTCGGTGGCGTCGGATACGCCGTACGCCAACGCATTAGCCTGACCGTGCCGCACAAGATAGATGACGCCCATGAGTGAACATTATTCGATGGCGATGAATTCGTTTGCGGGGGCTGGTCTGTATTGGGTGAGGCCCCCTCCCGGCCGGCGATTCGCACGCGCTCGGGCGGTGGGGCCGAGAGACCCGATCTCGACTGGAGGCCGCCTGTGGCACCGATGCTCTTCGTCAATCTGCCGGTCGCCGACGTCGCGCGGTCACGACGGTTCTTCGGCGCGCTGGGCTTCCGGTTCGACGAGATGTTCTGCGATCCGGCCACGGTGTGCATGCCGATCAACGACACCGCGATGGTGATCCTGATGCAGCGCCGACGCTTCGAAGGGTTCGCGGCCATGAGCATCGCCGACCCCGCGCGGGGGCGAGAGGCTCTCGTCTCGTTCTCCGCCGACAGTCGAGAGCACGCCGACCGCCTCGTCGGCACGGCACTGACCGCCGGGGGCACACCGCTTCGTGAACCCGAGGACTTCGGGTTCATGTACTGCCACAGCTTCTGCGATCCGGACGGTCACGCCTGGGAGGTGGTCTGGATGGACCCCTCTCAACTGCCGCAGAACTCCGAGGATTGACCGGCGTCGACGTCAGTGCCAGGGGCTCGGCGCAGTTCGTGCGGGTGCGTCGTACGGAGTGGCGGGTAGCCCGAACCTGGCGAAATCCTCTTCCATGGTGTCGCTGAAGAACGCCACCACGTAACCGACCTTCTTCGCCTGCGCATCGATGTCGAGGACCTGGAGCTGGAACGGCCGATGGACGCCGTCGGGTTCGCGCATGTACAGACCGAACGCGGGCTGTCCGTTGGCGACCGTGGGCAGCAGGATCTGGTCGCCGGCCTTCTCCGCGGGGCAGTTCTTGCGGATGAGGGTTCCGATGGCCTCCGGGCCCTGGTACCAACCGGTGAATGGCGGCATCTCCCAGATGGCCTTGTCGGTGAACATCTCGGCGATCGCATCGACGTCGTAGCGCTCGAAGGCCGACACGTACCGGGCGAGCAGCTCCCGTTTGGCGTCGTCGTCGAGGACCGACGAGTCCGCACTCGCCGACTCCGCCTGGGGTCGTGCGGTCTTGAGCTGCTCGCGGGCGCGCTGCAGGAGACTGTTGACGGTCGCGGTGGTGACGCCGATGGTGTCGGCGACCTCGGCCGCCCGCCACTGCAGCACGTCACGCAGGATCAGCACCGCGCGTTGTCGTTCCGGTATGTGCTGGAGGGCGGCGATGAACGCCAGCCGGACCGATTCCCGTGCGCCGACGACGAAGGCGGGGTCGGCGGCGTCACCGGGGGTGATCTCGTCGACGGTGCCGGCGTACGGCTCCAGCCATGGCACCTCATGGTTCTGGAGCAGGTCGTCGGTGGGATCGAAGGCGTCGCCCCCGAGCCCGGACGGAAGTGGGCGACGCTGAGAACTCTGCAGCGCGGTGAGGCAGGTGTTGGTCGCGATCTTGTGCAGCCAGGTCCGCACCGAGGAACGGTGGTCGAACTTGGCATAGCCGCGCCATGCGCGCAGGAAGGTCTCCTGGGCGAGGTCCTCCGCGTCGTGGTGGGAGCCCATCATGCGGTAGCAGTGGGCGATGATCTCGCGACGGAACGGTTCGGCGATCTCGAGGAACTCGGCGTCGGAGACGGACTCGCCCGCGGTTGTGGTCATGCTCACAATTTACCGTCGATCACCGACACACTCGACTCGGTGGAACAACCGACCTCGGTCCGCTCGGCGATGGGCCGCAGGTCGGGTAGCCGCAGGGTGTCGGTGTGGAACCACAGAGGGTGCAACCCGGGTACGACGTCGCGGACGTGCCTGAACTCGCCGGTGAACGCGTAGTCGCGTGGGTATCGAAAACTCCGTCACCTGGAGGAACGGGCTTGCCGCCGCGGCGTCGGCGTTGCTAACTTGATCGACATGACGAGTGTCGACCGCAACCTGTCGGAGGTCACCTATGTGACCACCGCTCTGGGCTGCCGTCTGCCGCTCGCTCGCGTTCTCTGTTGTTGTCGTCGAATGCGCTGAGCCGACGCCTCGTCCGGGGTGTCGCTCCAAGTCTCTTTTCCGAGCACTTCAGCCACCCTGCCCCGCCCTCTGAGCGCGGGGTTTTCGACGAGGACGATCATGACTGCAATTCTTCCTGAGATCTCCGGCCGTACCCTGCGTACCGCGCCCACTCCGCTGACCCGGCGACCTGCATCGCGGCCGGTGCGCCGCGGACCGCAGGTCAACCGCCAACCCGTACCGTTGTCATCCGTACCTTCGTCGGTGCCGTCGCCCCGGCTCCCGGGATCGACCGCGGACCGACGCGGCGTGAAGAAGGGGGATCAGCGGGTGCACGTCTCGACGCCGCGCCTCGAGCTCTCGAACAAGCCGGCCGCGCTCGTCCTCCGGGCCGCTCGCTTGGCCGGCCCCCTCTTCCGCGATGATGCCGCCGAGCGCACCGGTCTGAGTATCTCGACGGTCAACCGCCAGGTCAGCGCTCTGCTGAAGGCTGGTCTGATCCGCGAACGCGCCGACCTGGCCCCGTCGGGAGCCATCGGTCGTCCGCGTCTGCCCTTCGAGGTCAACCTCGCCGAGTTCCTCACCCTCGGTATCCACATCGGATACAAGGTCACCTCGATCACCACCCACGATCTGCTCCACCGCGTGGTCGGTGCCATCCAGATCCCGACGCCGGAGGCCGACACCCCCGAGGAGACCCTCGCCGCGATCGGCGTGAGCGCTCGTCGATTCGCCGAGCGGTGGACCGGGAAGCGCGTGCTCTGGGTCGGCGTGGCGCTCGGTGGGCGTGTCGCCGATGGCGGCATCGTCGATCACCCCCGTCTCGGATGGGAAGGTGCGCCCGTCGGCCGGGTGATCGCCGAGGCCGTGGGCCTGCCGGTGTCCGTCGCCTCGCACGTCGAGGCGATGGCAGCCGCCGAGCTGGTCCTCAACCCCGTCGACGAGCAGTCGAGCTTCCTGTACTTCTACGCCCGCGAGATGCTGGGCATCGCCTTCAGCGTCGGCGGCACCGTCCACACCCCGACCGCGGGACCTCCGGTCATCGGACACTTCCCGACCGGCGCCACCACGCTGCTCGATCCGCACCGCACGGGTCGACTCGAGCCCGCGGTGAGCGACACCGGGATCGTCGAAGCCGCTCGGGCGCTGGGTCTTTCGGTGACCGACGTCGAAGGTCTGCACGGCCTGGCCCGTGCGGGTGACGCGACCGCGCGCGCCCTCTTCGAAGAGCGCGCCGAGGTGCTGGGCCGCACGGTCGGTCTGATCGCCGACATCTTCAACCCGGACCACATCATCCTCGGCGGTCAGGCGTTCACCGACTACCCGACCAGTCTTCCGACGGTGGCACGCGCGGTTCGGGAGACCTCGATCGTCGCCAAGCGTGATGTGCGAGTGTCGCATTCGGGAGCCACGGTGCAGCAGCAGGCGGCCGGCGCGGTCTCCCTGGACGCGATCTACAGCGACCCGCTGCAAGCGATCACTCTGACTGCCTGAACGGGCCGCTGTAGTCCCCTCGATGTCCTAGCGGCTCAGTCGATGGTCCGCTTGTTGTAGGCGCGTAGGGCGAACGGTGCGAAGACCAGGGTCAGCGCGACCGCCCAGATGATGGTCGAGATCACCGGATGCTGTAGCGGCAGCGCCGAACCCGGACCGAACTCCGGACCGTTGCCCCACAGCACACGCAACGCCTGGACGAGCGATGACATCGGATTCCATTCGGCGATCGTCCGCAGCCAGGTGGGCATCGGGTCGGTCGGGACGAAGGCGTTCGACAGGAACGTGATCGGGAACAGCGTCGAGAACATGAAGCCGTTCACCGCTTCCACGGTTCGCAGCCATGACCCGATGAGAATGCCGAACCAGATCATCGCGAAGCCGAACAGGAGTAGCAGGCAGTACGCGAGAACGGCGTCGATGAACGACCCGCGGATGCGCCAGCCGATCGCGAGACCGGTCAACGACATCACCACGATGCCGATGGAACTGTGCATGACACTCGCGATGCTCCGGCCGATCAGCACCGACGATCGCCGGATGGGTAGCGACCGGAACCGGTCGATGATGCCCTTCTCGAGATCGGCCGTGATTCCCGACGCCACGATGAACGCGGTGAACACGATGGTCTGGCCCATGATGCCCGGCAGCAGGAATTCCTTGTAGGAAGCGCTGTCGGTCTGGATCGACGCACCGAACACGTACGCGAACAACACGACGAACATGATCGGCTGGATCGTGACGTCGGAAAGCATCTCCGGCATACGTCTGGTGTGGATCATGTTGCGTTTGACCATGATCCAGGACTGTTGCCAGAGGGTGGTCGGATGGATGCGCGATGTGTTCGCGACCACCGCGTCTTTCTCAGCAGTGGTGGTCATCAGGCGATCTCCTCGTCGGTGGTGTTGGTGGTGTCCTCGGCGCGGTGGCCGGTCAGGGACAGGAAGACGTCGTCGAGGCTCGGGCGCGCGAGTCCGAAATCGTCGACGGCGATACCGCTTTCGTCGAACCAGGCGGCGACGCGGGGGAGGTCTCCGAGGCCGCCGGAGGCGGTGGTGAGCCGGCGAGCGGGGACGTCGACGAAGACCTCGGCACCGTTCTTGCGCAGCAGCGCCTCGGCCGCCGGAAGATCCTCGCCCCGGGACACGGTCAGCACGAGGCTGGCCGAACCGGCCTGTTCCTTGAGCTGCAGCGGCGTGCCGTGGGCGATGATCCGGCCCTTGTCGATGACGACGATGTCGTCGGCGAGCTGGTCGGCCTCTTCGAGGTACTGGGTCGTCAGCAGGAGCGTGGTCCCGTCGGCGACCAGGTCACGCAGGACATCCCACAGTTCCGAGCGGCTCCGCGGGTCGAGGCCGGTGGTCGGCTCGTCGAGGAACAGCACGGGCGGGGCGGCCAGGAGGCTGACGGCGAGGTCGAGTCGGCGGCGCATACCTCCGGAGTACGACTTGACGGGTTTGTTGCCGGCCTCGGTGAGGGAGAACTGCTCCAGGAGTTCGTCGGAGCGACGGGTCAGGGTCTTGCGACCGATGCCGTAGAGGCCGCCGATCATGCGCAGGTTCTCGCGACCGGTGAGGATCTCGTCGACGGTCGCGGCCTGGCCGGTGAGGCCCATGTTCTGCCGGACCAGGCCGGGCTGTTCGAGGACGTCGTAACCGGCGATCCGGGCGGTCCCGCTCGTCGGTGGTGACAGGGTGGTCATCATGCGGACAGTGGTGGTCTTGCCGGCGCCGTTGGGACCGAGCAGGCCGAGTACGGACCCGCGCGGGACCGTGAAGCTGACGCCGTCGACCGCGGTGAAATCGCCGAAGCGTTTCACCAGGTCGATGGCCTCGATCGCGACGTCGGGCGTCGCGAGGGCGCCGGGCGCGGCGGCGGGGTCTGTGACTGAGCTCATAACTCTCCACGGTATCGATGGGGTCTGACAAGGGCGAACGATTTTCCGGTGTCTCCGGGTGTAGATGGGGGACATCTCAGGGGCCGTCGGGGAACTCCGGTGTTCCTCGACATGACAGACCGTGACCCCCCACGGAACTCATCGGTCCGACGGCCCGAACTCCGACGGTCGGCGTGAGGTAAACGCTAAGACTTGAAGCTCACTTGAAGTCAAGAGGCGCTGTTGTTCCGCATCTGCGGATAGGTAGCCGGAGCTATCACGCAGATGTGGTTAGGGTGAACGTCGTGACCGCGATACGGATCAAGGATGCCGCGACTCTGCTCGGCGTCAGCGACGACACCGTCCGCAGGTGGATCGCATCCGGGGTGCTCGCACAGTCCGACGACGGCCCGGTCGCGACGGTCGACGGCGCCCGGCTCGCGGAGCTGGCGCGGGAGCGTGCTGTCGCGCCCGATGATGGGGTGCCTGTCGCGCGTTCTGCCCGCAATCGGTTCACCGGACTGGTCACCGAGGTTCAGGTGGACGGGGTCATGGCGCAGGTGACGATGCAGTGCGGGCCGTTCGAGGTGACCTCGCTGATGAGTGCGCAGTCGGCGCGAGAGTTGGCGCTGGAGCCGGGGTCGGTCGCGACCGCGATCGTGAAGTCGACCAACGTGATGGTCGAGACGAGCCGAGCCGATCGATGACGAGGTGCGTGATCTCCCTCGTGGTGGTCGGGATGCTGCTCGTCGCGGGTTGCTCGGCGAACGGGTCGGATGGGCGAGTCCTCGACGTCTCCGCCGCGGCGTCGTTGTCGAAGACCTTCACCGCGATCGCCGATGAGTTCGAGAGACAGCACGACGGTGTCGACGTCCGCCTGTCCTTCGACGGGTCGTCGACGCTCGCCAATCAGATCCGGCAGGGCGCGCCCGCCGACGTCTTCGCGAGTGCCGATCAGAGGAACATGTCGAAACTCGGCGAACTGGCCGTCGATCCCGAGATCTTTGCCACCAACACCCTGGTGATCGTCACCGCTCCGGGGAACCCGAAGAACGTCAGGTCCTTGGCCGATCTGACGAAGCCGGGCATCACCACCGTCGTCTGCCAGGTGGCTCAACCGTGCGGCGCCGCCACCGACACCGTGGTACGCCGCACGGGGATCACGATCGACGCGGTGTCGGAGGAGCAGTCGGTGAGCGCGGTGCTCACCAAGGTGGCGACCGGACAGGCCGACGCCGGGGTCGTGTATGTGACCGACGCCCGTGCGGCCGGTGACCAGGTGACCACCGTGAACGATCCGGCGTTCGCGACGGTCGTCAACGACTATCCGATCGCGGTGATCGCCGACGCCGATGACCACGAACTGGCCTCGCAGTTCCGGGACCTGGTGCTCGGCGAGGACGGTCGGCGGATACTGCGTGATGCCGGTTTCGGGGTGCCGTGACGATGCGCCGTCCCGGTCGCGTCCCTCGTGATCCCACCGGATTGCCGCTGTGGACATACAGTTTCGCCGCACTCGGTGTCGCGCTGATCGTCGTGCCGCCACTGGCTTTGCTGCTCCGGTCGCCGTGGGGCGGTTTCATCGAGCAGGTGACATCCCCGTCTTCGGTTGACGCGCTGCGGCTCTCGCTGATCACGGCCTCGCTCAGCACCGTCTTGTGTCTGATCATGGGAGTGCCGATGGCGGTGATCTTCGCGCGCCACGACGGCCCGTTCGTCCGTGTGCTGCGCTCACTGGTGTTGCTCCCACTCGTGCTCCCCCCGGTGGTCGGGGGCCTCGCGTTGTTGTACACCTTCGGGCGCCTCGGGATCGTCGGAGAACATCTGCACGACGCCGGTATCGATATCGCGTTCACCACGACCGCCGTCGTGCTGGCGCAGACCTTCGTCGCGCTGCCGTTCCTGGTGATCAGCGTCGAAGGTGCTGTGCGCGTGGTGGGTACGCGGTACGAGGAAGTCGCGGCGACTCTGGGTGCCGGACCGACCCGCACGTTGTGGAGGGTCACCCTGCCGCTGGTGGCGCCGTCGCTGCTCGCCGGTGTGGTCCTGGCGTTCGCGCGGGCGCTCGGCGAGTTCGGGGCGACGATCACCTTCGCGGGCAACGCTCCCGGTGTCACCCAGACGGCACCGCTGGCGATCTACGTGTCGGCGATCGACGACCCGCAGGCCGCGATCCCGTTGTCGCTTGTCCTGGTGGCGATCTCGCTGGTGGTCGTGGTGGGTGTGCACAGCCGACGACGACGCCGGACCGGGGCAGGTGTTCTGTGAGTGGCGAGGACCTGTTGGTGTCCATCGACCAGGCGGTGCCCCCGCTGACTGTGGAACACCGATTCACCGCAGGCCGTACGACTGCCGTCGTCGGACCGAATGGCGCGGGGAAGTCGACGATGCTGCGGGTGATCGCGGGACTACTGCGGGGGGACCGGGGATCGCGTATCAGTCTGGGCGATGAGGTGTTTCGTGACGATCGGGTGTTCGTGCCGCCGCATCGTCGGGGTGTGGCGCTGCTATCGCAGGATGCGCGGCTCTTTCCTCATCTGACGGTTGCGGAGAACGTGGCTTTCGCGCCGTCGGCGCAGCGGTTGACGCGTGCCGCGGTGGCGGAGAGGGTGACGCGGTGGCTGGCGGCCGTCGAGGTCGAGGAGTTGGCGGACCGGAAGCCCGACGAGCTGTCCGGTGGTCAGGCACAGCGGGTCGCCATCGCTCGGGCGATGGCCGCCGAACCACGGGTACTGCTGTTGGATGAGCCGTTTCGTGCGCTGGATGTCGATGTGGCGAGTCGATTGCGGGCCCTGTTGCGCGGTCTGCTCGCCGATCACGGCCGCACCACGATCATGGTCACCCATGACCCGGTCGACGCCCTCGGGCTTGCGGAGGACATCGTCGTGCTGGAACAGGGGGAGGTCGTCGAATCCGGCTCTACAAGACAGGTTCTGACCAACCCGGGGGCGAGGTTCACCGCATCGCTGTCGGGGCTGAATCTGTTCATGGGGCAGATCGGTGAGGACTCGACGGTCGTCGAGGAGTCAGGTAGTCAGGTGGTCGGGTCGGTCGGGGAGGACGTGCCCGTTGGTGGTCTAGGTGCAGGAACGCCGGCCGCGGCGACGTTCTCACCTCGTGCCGTCGCCGTGTATCTCGAAGAGCCGCACGGTAGCCCGCGAACAACGCTGCGCGCCATCGTCCGCGACGTGGTGCCCCGCGGTGATCATGCGGTGGTGAACACCGACGTCGGCGATCAGGTCGTGTCCGCCGAGGTCACCTGGGCGGCTGTTGCCGATCTGGGGTTGGTCGCCGGGCTCGACGTCGTGCTCGTGGTCAAGGCGAGCGAGGTACGCATCAGTGCGGTTGCCGAGCGGTGACTGCCGAACCTCAACTCGACTACGCGACTTCGATCGAAGTCTGGAAGTCGAGTTGACGTCTGCCGGATGCGGGCTGACAGGAGGTCTTACCGACTACGCGGTGAAGTACGCCAACATGAGGCCGGCAAGGAAGGCCAGTGCTGGATAGGTGAGCAACATCGAGACCACGCCAGTGAAGTAGGTACTCGGCTTTGTCCACCGATTGTCTTCTGCGTTCAATTGATTCGGGTCGTTCTGGTTTGCCATTGCTCTTCCATCTCGATGATTTCTCGTTCTACGTCGCCCCACGCTGCGACAGTCGTCGTTGCCGTGTAGATGGCCAGCGCAGATCCGAAGTCAGCCATCTGGTAAGACAATTGAGTCCGCCGGACCCGTAGATCGATTCCGCCAGACGTGTACTCCGCATCGTCAACACAACGGTACCCGTCGTCGAGTACTTGGTGCCCAAGTATCTCAGCGCCATCGAGAGGCGTGAAGTCCAGTGTCGTGTCAAGGCTTCCGAGGGGAATGGGCGGGACCTCGCCGAAACTGAAGTACTGGAGCACGACGTTCGCGACGAAAGGGGGTGTCGGCTCCTCGGCGCGGAGTAGTACCCGACTTGCGGAAGCCTGATGCGCGGCTTCTGGATCCATGTCGTACCAGAAAACTGAAGGTATGAATTCGAGTTCGGCTGTCACAGCGTGCAGCTTGGCCGTAGCGCCATAGTTGACGATTGCGTACTCGATCGCAGAGATCACTTCTCGACACCTACGAGGCGAGGAAATCGCCAAAGAAAAGCCCGGCGATGAATGCAACCCCTGTGGGAGCGCAAACCAAGGCATTCTTCAGCCAATCGGTTACGGCGACTCCGTTGTCGAGGGGAAGGCGGTTCGAACTGTGCCTCGGCCTGTCAGTACGACGTCTGTTCATCTGGTTTCCCCGTCCTATCAATCCATAATTGCTTGAACGCTGTCAGCGCCGGCCATACTGCCGATGGCAGCGCCGATGCCCGCCCCGATCGCGGTCCCAACTGGCCCGAAGAACGTTCCGACGACTGCCCCTGCGGCAGCGCCGCCGATCGCACCCCCAGCCGCAGATCCTGCGGTGACTGCCACGGCGTCGCCGAGGCTTTGGTCCCCGTCTCGGTACTTGCTGAACTCGTCCCATCCGGTGACAGCAACGCTGAGGACCTGGGAACCACGGAACAGTGCTCGCCCTAGCTTGTAATTCCGAGACACTTCTTCGGGGGTCAATCCGGACACTGAGCGAGAATGACGTGTCCCAGCGTATCGCTGCTTTTGGTCGAAGACCCACCCGATGTCCTGGCCTCGGCGCTCAATCGCGCCGAACGCCGCCGTCGCGGCAGCACTCTTCAGATCGATGTCGCCATAACCCATCGCGTTCAAGATGTACCTGGCCCGTGAGGGATCCATGCCGGCATGGTTGCCTTTCTTCAACTCGGCCAACTGCTCCGGCGTGACATCCATCATTCGTGTGAATCGGCCGAGTTGTTCAGGCGTGGCCGTGCCATCGCGTACCGCTTTGGCATCGCTTTCTGCGAGCGCGGCGTCGACGGCTCCTCGGTTCTTGCCAACGGAAGTGGGTGTGATGCCGCCGATCTCGCCGAGCGCACGACTGATCGCGTCCCGCGTCGCAGTCACCGTGTCATCAGCAGCAGTGGCGAGGCCTGACAGCGCGGACTGGTGCTCGAACGCTTCGCGGGCGTCGTACTCGGCACCATCCGGCGCACGGGCGGGATCGAAGTTGATCGCGTACCCACGGCTTCCGCGGTCGAGGATGTAGCCTCTGCTGTCGGCGAGTGCGGTCCGGCTTTCCAATGCGGTTATCGCGCTGCGAATGTTGGCGGCGCCGGTCTGCAGGACCTCTGCGAGGTCGCCGTATTCGTCGGCGGTGTTCCGGATCCATCGAGTGACGCCCTCGGCCCGGGTGTCGGCAGCGCCGCGCGCCTCCCCGTGCCATTGCCCGGACGTCAGATTCAGGACCGGATTGCCCGCCTTCGGTGCCTCGACCTCCAGATGGGCCTGCAGGCGAACGATGCCGAACGCTATCTGTGCCATGACCTCGGGCTCCCATGAGGCCACTTCGTCATAACTCGGAGGCATGAGTCTCTACTGCACCGACAACAGGACACTGAGCGGGACGACATGGTTCTTCTGGTCCCCTTGACGAGTGGGATAAGGTACTGCGTCCCGGATGCGGCCGGCGCTGTGACCGTCCGTCGCGACGGTGGTTTCCTTGGCGTCGACCACCAGTTCCGAGAACGCAGCCACTGCACCGGACGGGTTGGCAAGGGAGGTGGCGATGCGCTCGTCGGCAGTGGCCGCCACTACCGACATGTCAGCGGTCGCACCCTTGAAGGTGCCGGCCAGTTCGGCGAACGTCGACGACGTCCCCTCCAGGCCCGCATACGAGGACAGCTCGAGCGTCATCAGTCGCGACGCGCAGTTCGAGACGTGCGTCGCCGCGGTGTCGAGCGCTGATGGGTCAACAACCAAGTCCGACACAAATCCCCCCCTTTGATGTCGCAAACCACGATAGATGTGCGGTCGCCACCATAGTTCGGGAGGTCGCGGCCTTCGGATCTCTGTCCACAGGCGACCGGCGAACCTCAACTCGACACACAGACCTCGATCGAAGTCTGCCGGTCGAGCTGAAGTCTGCCGGTCAGTCGTTGAATGGCCCGTCGCGATGAGCTTCGCGGGGCTGATGCGGGGGACCGGGGATCGCGTATCAGTCTGGGCGATGAGGTGTTTCGTGACGATCGGGTGTTCGTGCCGCCGCATCGTCGGGGTGTGGCGCTGCTATCGCAGGATGCGCGGCTCTTTCCTCATCTGACGGTTGCGGAGAACGTGGCTTTCGCGCCGTCGGCGCAGCGGTTGACGCGTGCCGAGGTGGCGGAAAGGGTGACGCGGTGGCTGGCGGCCGTCGAGGTCGAGGAGTTGGCGGACCGGAAGCCCGACGAGCTGTCCGGTGGTCAGGCACAGCGGGTCGCCATCGCTCGGGCGATGGCCGCCGAACCACGGGTACTGCTGTTGGATGAGCCGTTTCGTGCGCTGGATGTCGATGTGGCGAGTCGATTGCGGGCCCTGTTGCGCGGTCTGCTCGCCGATCACGGCCGCACCACGATCATGGTCACCCATGACCCGGTCGACGCCCTCGGGCTTGCGGAGGACATCGTCGTGCTGGAACAGGGGAGGGTCGTCGAATCCGGCTCTACAAGACAGGTTCTGACCAACCCGGGGGCGAGGTTCACCGCATCGCTGTCGGGGTTGAATCTGTTCATGGGGCAGATCGGTGAGGACTCGACGGTCGTCGAGGAGTCAGGTAGTCAGGTGGTCGGGTCGGTCGGGGAGGACGTGCCCGTTGGTGGTCTAGGTGCAGGAACGCCGGCCGCGGCGACGTTCTCACCTCGTGCCGTCGCCGTGTATCTCGAAGAGCCGCACGGCAGTCCGCGAACGACGCTGCGCGCCATCGTCCGCGACGTGGTGCCCCGCGGTGATCATGCGGTGGTGAACACCGACGTCGGCGATCAGGTCGTGTCCGCCGAGGTCACCTGGGCGGCTGTTGCCGATCTGGGGTTGGTCGCCGGGCTCGACGTCGTGCTCGTGGTCAAGGCGAGCGAGGTACGCATCAGTGCGGTCGCCGAGCGGTGACTTGCAGACTGTAGGTCACGGACTCAGCATGGCGTCGCCGGTGCCGAATCTGAAGTTTGAAGGGCGATGTTTGCAGCGAACGGGGGCGGGGCCCTTCGGATCGACAGAGCACCGGCTCGCGCTAGCGCCATGCGCGACCTCGGCCGCCCAAGTCGTACAAAGCGGGTGGACCGAGGAAATCCTAGTCAGGAGTCGTAGCAACGAGTGTCGCGACACGTCCGACCTTCACGAGCGCGTACTCAAGCGCAGCAATCATCTTCGGTCAGTGATCTTTCCTGTCTAACCCCATGCGTTGATCCCTAGAAGAAGACCGAGGAAGAATGTAACCCCTGAAGGGGCGACGACAAGTTTGTTCATCAAATGTGTCTTCACAACAGTAGACGAGTGGGAATAACTCTCGGCCAACGATTGTCGGAGTTTGGCGGGACCGTTGTCCCGATGTCTTCCCGATTCGCGATTGCGCACTAGTCAAACCAATCCTTCACCATCTTGCCTAGGCTCGATCCGGCACTACGTCCCGGTGCTCGTCGGCAGTGGCCGCCACTACCGATATGCCAGCAGTCGAATCCTTGACGTTTCCGGCCAGTTCGCCGAACGGCGAAGACGTCCCATCCCACCCACATATGACTATAGGTAGGTGGCGAGGCCGATTCGTTTGATCATTGTCGATCATTTCGCGCCCATCCTCATATCGAAACGCCACATAAGAAGCCGAGCAACAGAGTGGCTGACGAAGGCAGACACTCCATGCAGATCTTCAGGTAGTCGCCGGCGCCAGCAATGGCTTCGGATCTGATGTCTGAGGCAGGTCGCCGGCGGCGCAGGGGATGTGGATCTCGATGCCTACTGCTTCGATGCTCTTTCATCTGTCAGCCAATCTCTTTCAGCCGACTGTCGTGGCTCTGAACCCAGGTAACTGCCGGTATGAACTCGGGGCGCGGATACTACGGCGAGTCGATCAAGAACCGCTGGAAGCGCTGTCCGTGCGGCCATACTGGCTCTTCCTGATTGACGGTGCGTAGAACGGGTTCTACCGGGCACAAGATGTAGGTCGGGTTCGGCGGCGGCGAGCCGGGGATGCGGGCGGGTCCTGTGGTGTGAAGATGAAAGCCCCTACACCTCATCACTCACACCGACAGGACCCTCGTTGCAGCGTAGCGCCATTGCCGACACGATTTGCCGCACGATCGAACTCGGGGTGACGATCACCGATGCCGCTCTCGACGGCGAGGATCGCACACACCTGTTCTGCGAGGTCTTGGCCCCGAAGAGTAGCTGCCCGAGGTGCGAGCGGGCGGGTCGGTTGCGTGATCATGTCGATCGTGAGGTGGCAGATCTACCGATCGTGGGCCATCCGACCCGGTTGCATCTGAGGGTGCCGCGCTACGCCTGCGAGAACGGCGCGTGTGGTCAGGGCATCTTTCGCGCCGACATCTCGGCGATCGTCGCGCCGCGCGCGGCGGTGACGCGCCGCACGATCGCGTGGATTCTTCGGCGGATGATTCTGGACAAGATGAGCGTCTCTGCGGTCGCCGCGTCGGTCGGGTTGGGCTGGAACACCGTGAATGCCCTCGCGTTGCAGGCGGCGCGTACGGTGGCTTCGGCGCCTGGCCGACTCGACGGTGTCAGGGTTCTCGGTGTTGATGAGCACAAGTGGAAACATGTTCGCGGCAATGGTGATTCGAGTTTCGTGACCGTGCTGGTCGACCTCACACCGATTGTGGATGGGACCGGGTCGGCGCGCTTGCTGGATATGGTGGGCGGCCGGTCCAAAGCGGCGTTGAAGGACTGGCTCGATGCCCGCGATGACTCCTTTCGGGACCGGATCCGGGTGGTCACCATGGACGGATTCACCGGGTATCGCACCGCGACCGCCGAGGCATTGGATAAGGCGCGGGCGGTGATGGACCCGTTCCACGTGGTCCATCTGGCCGCCGAGAAGCTCACAGTGTGTCGTCAACGCGTGCAACACGATACGTGTGGGCACCGCGGCCGCACGGGTGATCCGCTCTACGGTATCCGCCGACCACTGCTGACCCGGATCGCGTTGCTGACAGACAAGCAGAAGGCCCGGCTACGTAGCGGGTTGGAGGCTCACGAGGAGCACGTGGCCGTCTCGGTCACCTACGCGATCTACCAAGAGCTGATCAACGCCTACGGCCAGGAGAACAAGCGTGACGGCAAGATCGCGATGTACAAGCTGCTCAAACGGATTCATACCGGCGTTCCGTCCGGGCTGGCAGAGTTGGCCCAACTCGGCCGATCATTATGGGCGCGGCGTGCCGAGATCTTGGCCTACTTCGACACCGGCGCCTCCAACGGACCCGTCGAAGCGATCAACGGCCGCCTGGAACACCTCCGCGGGATCGCGTTGGGCTTCCGCAACCTCAACCACTACATCTTGCGGTCACTCATCCACTCCGGCGGCCTCGCACAACACCTCGACGCACTCTGAATCAGGAAGAGCCGCCATACTGCCGATGGCATCGCATCCAGGTCGAACTCGATGAAAGCCACTTCATCGAGTCGATACGTCCCCGGCGAACCGCCGAGGGACGAGAGGTATGTCAAGACGACGCCAGGTAACCGAGCAGAATTCCGATGCAGAAGGTCAGGATCGGGTAGGTGATGAACATCGACAGTTTGCCGGTGAAGTAGGTGCTCAGCTGTCGCCATTTATTGTCGTCGTCAACCACTGGTCTTCCATTTCTCTGATCTCTGATTGGACTGTTTCCGCCGCCGACACGGTAGTCGTGGCAGTGAAAATTGTCAGGGCCGACTGCCCGGTTGGGGTCCGGTAGGCCAGTTGCGCGCGGCGAACGCGCAACTCAGTGTCCTGTGCGGTGTACACGCCGTCGTCTGTGCAGAAGTATCCGTCTCGGTCGACGGTGTGGCCGATGACCGTGGCATGCGGAAGAGCCGTGATATCGAGCGACGTATCGAGTACCGAGAGGCGAACCGGTTCGATGTCACCGAGAGTGAAGTACTGAACAACCACGTTCGACACGAACATTGCTGGCGGCATCTCTGCGCGTAATAACACGCGACTTGCCATCGCACCGTGCGCGGCGGAGGTCTCGAGGTCGTACCACGCTGGCGGCGGATTGAAAGTCAGCTCAGCCGACGTCGCCCGGAGTTCGGCCGTGGCCGCGAAGTTGGCGATTGCGTACTCGGGCGCCGCGATCACGAGTTTGCCGCCCCTTCACAGATCAGTTTGATATCGCACCTCCACACATCAGTCCTAAGAAGAAAGTGAGGCCGGACGGCAGGCACGCCAGGGGTGTCCAGAACATGAAACTGGTTGTACTGTCGGACAGGCTGGTGGACAGCCTTCGTCGCAGACTTTTGTCTTGAGACCGAGGTTTCCACGGCGGCAGAGATTTCGGGTCGCCGTCACCAGAGTCAGCATGTCGCGCCATCAATCGAACCAACCTTTCACGACTTTCATTGCGTCGGATCCGGCTTTGCTGCCGATGGCGGCTCCGATTCCGGCTCCGATTGCCGTGCCGACAGGACCGGCAAACGAGCCCACCACGGCGCCTGCTGCCGCCCCTCCGATCGCTCCGCCGCCGACCGCTCCGACCACGGCGGTAACAGCGTCGCCACCATCTTGCTCGTCGCGATCGTACTTGCTCCATTCGTCGTAAACCGTCACCCCCAACCCGAGGAAGAATGAGCCTTTGGCCATCGACTTGCCGAGAGAGTTCATGCGTGCGACGTCGTCTGGACCCATTCCCGCTTGACCGACTGACCGCCTCGTCCGGCGGTAGGCCTCGGCGATGTCCTCTCCTCGTCGCTGAATGGCGGAGATAGCCGCGGTCGCCGCTGGCCCGGATAGATCACCTTCGAGCCCGAGAGCGGTCTTGATGTACTCGATTCGGGACGGGTCCAGTCCACTCAGTCTGCCCGCTCTTAGGTCCTCCAACTGTTGCGGCGTCAGCGCCATCATGCGCTCGAAACGTCCGCGTTGTTCGGGGGTGGCCGTGCCATCGCGGACCGCTTTGGCATCGCTTTCCGCGAGGTTGGGGTCGATGAGTCCTCGGTTCGAGGCCACAGACGGTGGCGTTATGGCGCCGATCTCGCCGAGTGCGCCATTAATAGCATCCCGGGTCGCTGTCACGGTGTCGTCAGCCGCAGTTCCGAGGCGGATGAGAGCGGCGTGGTGCTCGTACGCAAGCCCGGCGTCGTACTCTGCACCTTCAGGCGCGCGCGCCTGATCGAAGTTCACTGTGTAGCTGCGGCTTCCTCAGTCGAGGATGTAACCATCCCCGTCTGCGAGGATGGTGCGGTTCTCGAGCGCGGTGATGGTGCCGCGGATGTCGGCTGCGCCCGTCCGCAGTGCGGCCGCGAGGTCGCCGTATTCGTCGGCGGTGTTCCTGATCCAGCTCGTGAGTCCAGCGGCGCGATTATCGGCCGGCGTTCTCGCCTCCCCGTGCCATTGCGCGCCTGTCAGATTCAGGACCGGGTTGCCTGCCTTCGGCG
Source organism: Gordonia sp. Swx-4 (assembly GCF_030316175.1). NCBI lineage: Bacteria > Bacillati > Actinomycetota > Actinomycetes > Mycobacteriales > Gordoniaceae > Gordonia > Gordonia sp. Swx-4. Next base: position 4,887,314 of record NZ_CP128197.1, on the reverse strand, counting down.
CTTCGACCTCCAGGTGTGCCTGGAGCCGAACAATGCCGAACGCGATTTGTGTCATGACCTCTGGTTTCCAAGAGGTCACCTCGCTATAACTCGGAGGCATGAGTTTTACTGCACCGACAACAGGATGCTGAGTGGGACGACGTGATTCTTCTGGTCACCCTGACGCGTGGGATACGGAACGGCGTCTCGGATATGACCGGCGCTCTGACCGTCCGTTGCCACGGTGGTCTCCTTGGCGTCGACCACCAGTTCGGAGAACGCGGCGACTGCGCCGGACAGGTTAGCCAGGGATGTGGCGATGTGCTCGTCTGCGGTGGCGGCCACCACTGACATGTCGGCGGTCGCGCCTTTGAAGTTGCCGGCCAGTTCGCTGAACGTCGAAGACGTCCCCTCCAAGCCCGCATACGAGGACAGCTCGAGCGCCATCAGTCGCGACGCGCAGTTCGAGACATCCGACGCTGCGGTGTCGAGCGCTGACGGGTCAACAACCAAGTCCGACACAAATCCCCCTTTTGATGCCGCAGACCACCATAGATGTTCGGTCGCCACCCTAGTTCGGCAGGTCGCGGCCTTCAGATCTATGTCCACAGCCCACCGGCGAACCTCAACTCGACCCCCAGACCTCGATCGAAATCTGCCGGTCGAGTTGAGGTTCGCCGGTCAGTCGTTGAGCGGCCCGTCGCGATGGGTTTCGAGCACGCGCGCCTTGAGGTGCTTGTATCCCCGGACTCGCAGGGAGGGCATCGATTTGAGGTAGAACCGGTCGTCGGCGCTGATCTCGTCGGCGATGGTGTCATCGATGAGAGTGGTGCCGGGCCGGGCCGAACTCGCCAGCCGGGAGGCGATATTGACGGGTTCGCCGAAGACGTCGCCGAGCCTGGTCAGTACCGGGCCGCGGGCGAGTCCGACGCGGAGCGGCGGGACGTGATCGTTCTCGGACAGTTCGTGGATTCGGATCGCTGCTGCCGCCGCGGCATGAGCATCCTCGAAGGTGAACATCACCGCGTCGCCGAGAGTCTTGACCACGCGACCGCCATGATCGACGACGACGTCGAAGGTGTCGTCCTCGAAAGACCCGAGAAGTGCTTCGAGGTCGGCCAGATCGATACGGCGCGAGAGGCTGGTGTACCCGACGATGTCGGCGAATCCGACGATCAGATCGAACTGTTCATCCGCGGAGTGATCGGCGTGGCGTTCCAGCGCCAGCGCCATGTGGCGTCGCCAGATGAGCTGCTGGACCTGGCCCAGCGCGGCACTCATCTGCTCGAGGGACCAGGGGATGTCGGGGTCGTCGGCGATCTCGCGAAGTTGGTCGGCCTCCCAGTCGGCCAGACGCGACATGGTCTGGCCGATCGCTCGTGCCATCGCGATCTGAGTCGACTCCGGCATCGCCGCCGACGACGCGGCGAACATGCGCAGCGCGGCGACGTCACTCTCGGTGGCGACCTTGTCGTTGGTCGAGCGTCGCACGAAACCGAAAGCATTCCAGGCCTTCTCGGCGAAATCCGATTCGATGCCGAGCTCGGCGATCAGTTCGTCGCGCGTGTAGCGGGGTTCGTTGGCATCGTCGGCGGTGAGGGAGGGGGCGTCTTCCGGCATGCAGAAAGTGTCTCGCACTGCCGGGCCGTTGGGGAGCGCAACGGCGCCAGGGCAGTCAGATCGCCAGCACGCCCTTCATCAGATAGGCCATTCGAGCGGCGAACTGCGGGCTCTGTGCTCCTCGGCGCATCCGCACGGCGTCGTTGACGACCGACAGCGCCGCGTGTACGGCGACCGCGCCCTGGTCGCGCTTGAGCGAAGGATCCACCTCGACGAGCAGATCGATCCACCGCGCGACGTAGCGCCGCTGGATGTCGAGGAGGTCGGTGGCGCCGGGTTGCCCGGCGAGCACGGACGAGTTGTTGAAGCTGACCGAGAGGTCGGGCGTGCTGGTGATGACGTCGACATAAGAGTCGACGAGTGCCGCCAGGAGCTTCGCCGGGTCGTCGGTTGCGCCGTACGCCGCCATCACTCCGGCGTCCAGGCGCGCGCCGCTGCGATAACCGATGGCTACCAGGATCGCCATCTTCGACGGAAAGTGTTTGTACACACTGGGTCCGGCGATTCCGACGGCCCGTCCGATCTCGTCGACGCCGACATCGGAGTAACCGCGGTCGGCGAACAGGGCGGCCGCGGCGTCGAGGATCTCGTCGCGACGCGACCGTGTGACACCGGATATCACCGGTGCGGTGTCGAGGGTCGGTGCGGTCGCCGGACTCAGGGTCAGCAGGCGTCGGACCAGCTTTTCGATCTCCTCCTGGGCGCGGGCGCTCGACATTCGCGTGTGATGGACGGTCAAACTGCCGCTGACACTCAGTATCGCCCACGCCAACTGGACCGCCTCGCGCTCGGTCAGGTCGTCGCGGTCGGTCAGGATCGCCGCCGCCCACTGCCCGATCACCTCACGGGTGCGGAGCGCGACCTGCTTGTTCTGCTCGACGGTCAGGTAGTTGCTCGTCCAGCGCCAGAGCGAGGCCGTCTGCGGACTCTCGACGGCAAGCGCGCACACGGTCGATATCAGCGTCACCGCGTCGTTGCCGTCGCGGAGGACGCGGTCGGTGCACGCTTCGAGGTCGTCGACACCGGCGAGGACAGCCGCGGCGAGGAGTGACTGCTTGTCGTCGAAATGCCGGTAGACCGACGGGGCGGTGACGCCCGCCGAACGGGCGATGTCGGCGACCGACACCCGCGCGTAGCCGCGCTGGACGAAGAGCGACGCCGCGGAGTCGACGAGCTGTCGTTTGCGGTCGGCGCCCTTGGTGCGGGTCGTCTTTCGGTCAGGCATGGTGAACAGACCATAGCGCACATTCGGCGGAGATCCAGACCGGCTGAGCACGGGGTATAGCCAAATAAGTGATTCCGCGTTAGCCTCGGTGAGTAACCAACTGGTGGTTCGTGTGAAAGGAACACTTTCGTGCCTGATCAAGCATTCATCTACGAGGCGATCCGCACGCCTCGTGGCAAGCAGCGCGGCGGTGCGCTGCACAGCGTCAAGCCGGTCGACCTGGTCTCGGGTCTGATCGACGAGGTTCTGGCCCGCCACGGCGGCCTCGATCCCGCCGACGTCAACGACGTCATCCTCGGTGTCGTCTCGCCGGTCGGCGAGCAGGGCGCGGTCATCGCACGTACCGCCGCCCTCAACAGCGGCCTCCCGGAGACCGTTCCGGGCACCCAGATCAACCGCTTCTGCGCCTCCGGCCTGGAAGCCACCAACCTCGCCGCGGCCAAGGTCGCCTCCGGCTTCGACGACCTGGTTCTCGCCGGTGGCGTCGAGTCGATGTCGCGCGTCCCGATGGGCAGCGACGGCGGCGCACTCTTCACCGACCCCGCCACCGCCTACGACCACTACATCGTCCCGCAGGGCATCGGCGCCGACCTGATCGCCACCATCGAGGGCTTCTCGCGCGAGGACGTCGACGCCTACGCCGCCGAGTCGCAGGCTCGCGCCGAGAAGGCTTGGACCAGTGGCTACTTCGCCAAGTCCGTCGTGCCCGTCAAGGACATCAACGGCGTCACCATCCTCGACCACGACGAGCACCGTCGTCCGGGTTCGACCGTCGAGAGCCTCGGCAAGCTGAAGGCCGCCTTCGCCGCCCTCGCCGACATGGCCGGCTTCGACGACGTCGCGCTGCAGAAGTACCCGAGCGTCGAGAAGATCAACCACGTCCACACCGGTGGCAACAGCTCCGGCATCGTCGACGGTTCGGGCCTCGTGCTCATCGGTAGCGAGGAGGCCGGCAAGCGCAACGGCCTGACCCCGCGCGGCCGCGTCGTCGCTTTCGCCGAGGTCGGCTCCGAGCCCACCATCATGCTGACCGGCCCCACGCCGGCCACCGAGCTGGCGCTGAAGAAGGCCGGCCTGACTGTCGACGACATCGACGTCTTCGAGCTGAACGAGGCCTTCGCCTCGGTCGTCATGAAGTGGATGAAGGATCTGAAGATCCCGCACGAGAAGGTCAACGTCAACGGTGGCGCCATCGCCATGGGGCACCCGCTCGGTGCGACCGGCGCGATGATCTACGGCACCTGCCTCGACGAGCTCGAGCGCACCGGCGGCCGCTACGGCCTGATCACCCTCTGCATCGGTGGCGGCATGGGCGTCGCGACCATCATCGAGCGTCTCTGACCTTCACAGAAAGAACTTCTGAAACACCATGAGTGACAACATGATCAACTGGGAGAAGGACGCCGACGGCGTCGTCATCCTCACCATGGACGACCCCAACCAGGGCGCCAACACGATGAACGCGCTGTACCAGGAGTCGATGGCAGCGACCGTCGACCGCCTGGAGGCGGAGAAGGACGACATCACCGGTGTCGTCCTGACCTCGGCGAAGAAGACCTTCTTCGCCGGCGGCGACCTCAAGGACATGACGAGCGACCGCTCGAACGTCTCCAAGGCCGAGATCGCCACCCAGATCACCGAGACCACCAACGCCATGAAGAAGGTGCTGCGTCGTCTCGAGACCCTGGGCAAGCCCGTCGTCGCGGCCATCAACGGTGCTGCACTCGGTGGCGGCCTGGAGATCGCGCTGCACACCCACTACCGCATCGCCGCGGACGTCAAGGGTGTCCAGATCGGTCTGCCCGAGGCCACCCTCGGTCTGCTCCCCGGTGGCGGCGGCGTCGTCCGTACCGTCCGCCTGCTCGGCATCCAGAACGCCCTCATGGGTGTTCTGCTCCAGGGCCAGCGCTTCAACCCGACCAAGGCCAAGGAGACCGGCCTGGTCAACGAGGTCGTCGGCTCCATCGAGGAACTGATCCCCGCCGCCAAGGCATGGATCAAGGAGAACCCCGAGGCCCAGCAGCCGTTCGACGTCAAGGGCTACAAGATCCCGGGCGGTGCTCCCACCAACCCGGCCTTCGCCGCGAACCTCCCGGCTCTGCCGGCCCTGCTGCGCAAGCAGATCAAGGGTGCCAACATGCCGGCTCCGCGCGCCATCCTGGCCGCAGCCGTCGAGGGTGCCTACGTCGACGTCGACACCGCCGACATCATCGAGACCCGCTACTTCGTCTCGCTGGTCACCGGCCAGGTCGCGCAGAACATGATCAAGGCGTTCTTCTTCGACCTGCAGCACATCAACGGTGGCGGCTCGCGCCCCGATGGCTACGACAAGTACACCGCCAAGAAGGTCGGCGTCATCGGCGCCGGCATGATGGGCGCGGCCATCGCGTACGTCTCGGCCAAGGCCGGCATCGAGGTCGTCCTCAAGGACATCGACCTCGAAGCTGCCAAGCGCGGCAAGGGTTACTCGGAGAAGCTCGAGGCGAAGGCTCTCGCCAAGGGCAAGACCACGCAGGAGAAGAGCGACGCGCTCCTCGCCCGCATCCACCCGACCGTCGACCCGCAGGACTTCAAGGGCGTCGACCTCGTCATCGAGGCCGCGTTCGAGTCGGTCGAGGTCAAGCACAAGGTGTTCCAGGAGATCGAGGACATCGTCGAGCCCGACGCCGTCTTGGGTTCCAACACCTCGACCCTGCCGATCACCATCCTCGCCGAGGGTGTGAAGCGGTCCGAGGACTTCATCGGTATCCACTTCTTCTCGCCGGTCGACAAGATGCCGCTGGTCGAGATCATCAAGGGTGAGAAGACCTCGGATGCCGTGCTGGCCAAGGTCATTGACTACACCCTGCAGATCCGCAAGACCCCGATCGTCGTCAACGACAGCCGTGGCTTCTTCACCAGCCGCGTCATCGGCACCTTCGTCAACGAGGCCATCGCGGCCGTCGGCGAGGGCGTCGAACCGGCGTTCATCGAGCACGCGGGCACCCAGGCCGGTTACCCGGCCGCGCCGCTGCAGCTCATGGACGAGCTGACCCTGACCCTGCCGCAGAAGATCCGCAAGGAGACCGAGGCAGCGCTCAAGGCCGAGGGCAAGGACGTCCCGCAGCACGGCTCGAACGCCGTCGTCGACTGGATGGTCGAGAACGGCCGCACCGCCAAGAAGGACGGCAAGGGCTTCTACGACTACGACGAGAACGGCAAGCGCACCCAGCTCTGGCCGGGCCTGCGTGAGCAGTTCAACTCGGGCTCCAAGGAGATCCCGCTCGAGGACATGAAGGAGCGTATGCTCTTCGCCGAGTCTCTCGAGACCGTCAAGTGCTTCGACGAGGGTGTGCTCACCTCCGTCGAGGACGCCAACATCGGCTCGATCTTCGGCATCGGCTTCCCGGCCTGGACCGGTGGTGTCATCCAGTACATCAACGGTTACGAGGGTGGCGTACCCGGCTTCGTCGCGCGTGCCAAGGAACTCGCCGCCAAGTACGGCAAGCACTTCGAGCCGCCGGCCTCGCTCGTCGAGAAGGCTGAGCAGGGTGTCACCAAGCTGACCAACGAGAACCTCGCTGCCAAGTAAGGCTCTCGCTGGGTGACCAGCAGACATCAAGAGCCCCGGCCGGATTCGTTCCGGTCGGGGTTCTTGCGTTCGCTCATTCATTCCGTTCCCGCTCACCCTTCAACGGTGAGCGGGAACGGATTCAGTGAGCGAAACTAGGCGGCGAGGAGCCCGAACTTCTTGAGCCAGGGTCGAAGCAGTGGAACGAGCCGACGTTCCTCGAGGGTCGACCACGTCCATCGGACGACGGTGATGCCTTCGGCGCGCAGACGATCCTCGCGGAGCTTCTCACGAATCACGACATCCGTCGCCGATTCGTCTGCACCGCGCAGCCGACCGTACTTGTGGAGGCCGTCGAACTCGCCGACGAGCAGTTCCTCCCAGCCGAAGTCGCAACGGTACTTCTGACCGTCGACGGTGAACTCGCGCTGCAGCGTCGGAGTCGGAAGTCCCGCGTCGATCATCTGCGCGCGGCTCCAGGACTCGCCGACACTTTCGGAGGCGGCGTCTGCGAACGGCAAGGCGCGGCGAGCATTCCGGGCACTCTGGCGTCGACGGCCCGCGAGCAGATCTGCCATGACCGTCCGATCGGCACTCATCCGAAGTGCGGCGTCGAAGACCACGAGAGCCTGGTCGAAGCTCCCCATGGTCGCGACGTCGACGGCGGTACGTTCGATGGAGGTGACCCGCATGTCGTCGACCTCGACCACTTCGTCGATGTCCAATGGCGCGGCATGCAGGTGGCGGTGGGCGCGGATCGATCCGCCCGAGGCCCGGCCGGTGGTCACGTGGACGAGGCTGAGATCCGGATGGAGCATGGGTAACTCGTGAAGGGCTGCGGCGGAGACGTGGCTGAGTGGATGACCGTCGGAGGGGCCCGAGGTTGCGACCGCCAGGGCACGTAGGCGGTGGCGCTTCTCCAGGGAGTCCACGCCGGTCGGTTGGTCGGCGGCGGGAACCCAGACACCCGGTACCAGTCGTACGAGTTCGCGGCGCGTGACGGCGCCGGACAGTTGCTCGTCGGAGAAACCCGCGTGCAGTGCGCGTCGCGATGTACGAGCCCGAACCGATCGGTGGGGAAGGGTGGCATGGAGATACGACGCAGCGCGCGGCGATTGGGTTCCCGCTTGAGCGATCGCTCACACGATCCGTTCCCGCTCACTTTTCATGGGTGAGCGGGAACGGACATTGTGAGCGAAACTCAGTCCGCCGACGGCACCTCGGCACCGCCGACGCTGAGCACGACGCGCGCACCGTAGGGCACCGACTCGACGAGCCGCAGCTGCGCCAGCGCCGGGTGCGCGTCGAGGAGGCGACCCGCATTCGCAAGTGCCCGCAGTGACGCGGTCTCGGCCCGGGCCGCCTCGAGCTTCGCCAGACCGCGGGTCCTCGCGGTGACCACCTCGAGTGCGGCACTTCGGATCTCCGACGGCACGATGATGTCGCGGATGACGGCATCGAGGACCTCGACACCGACGGTTGCGGCGACCTCGGCCGCCGCCTCGCGGATCGGGCCGACGTCGACGACATCACCGCGTCGGATCAGGTCCTCCGACGCGGTGTCGGCGCAGACCTGGCGCAGTGCGATCTGCGCGGCCAGGTAAACCGCACCGATCGGATCGGCTGCCCGCTCGACGAACGCTCGCGCGTCGACAACCCGGGCACGCAACGACATCGAGACACGTATCGAGATCGAATCCGAGGTGAGGATCTCCTGCGGCGCAACAGGGATCAGTCGGTCGCGCAGGTCGACTGTCACCGTCGAATCGGGCTTGGAGATCCGATGACGACCGGTCGGCAGGGACCGGACCTCGGTACCCCGGTAGGTCAGCACCGTGTGACCCGGTGGGACGGTGATCTCGCGGTAGAACAGCATGGCGATCCTCCTTTCCGTTGCGTCGCAATGCTCGTCGGTCTACGTGGTGGCGACACCGCTCGCGGGCGGTCCGGCCGGTGGGATCGCATCGTCGAATCGCGAACGATCCGTCGACACGACCGCAGGACCGACCGATCCCGTGATCCCGGGAGCGGTGCCGTGATCAGGACTCGAACCTGAAAGGGTTGAGAAGACCCGTTGCCATCAAGGTAGGCACCAGGATTCCGACGCGCAGGAACACGTCGCGGTACCCCGCTCCGGCCTGCTGGTCCTCGTGCCGAACGGGAACTATGCCACCAGTGTCGATGGTGGGCAATCGATTATTCTCCGGTGGGTCGCTTCGGGCGCGCATGTCGCCGGGCCTTCGAGGCTCGTCGCTTGCGCTCCTCGCGCCTCAGGCAGCAAGGGGTGGCGCCTCGCACCTCAGGCAGCAAGGGGTGGCGCCTCGCACCTCAGGCAGCGGCGGGGTGCCGCCGGAGGTGAAGACTGCTACCGCTGAACACAACTCAGCGGGTCAGGAACGAGGTGACCGCCGCCTCGAAGGCCTCCTTGGCCTCGATCATCACCCAGTGGCCGCACTTCGGGAAGATGTGCAGCTCGGCGTCGGGGATGAGGCGCATGGGGACCATGGCCATGTCGGGCGGGCTGACGCGGTCGTCGCGGCCCCAGGTGAGGAGCGTCGGGCAGGAGACCTTGTGCATCGATGCCCAGTACGGAGGCGTGTCGGAGGCGGCCATGAACTGCTGCTGCATCTCGAAAGCCGCCGAGCCGTACATCATCTGGGCGGTCTTCTGGGCGTCCGGGTTGATCGCGGCTTCCCAGCGCTCTTCGATGAGCTCCTCGGTGACCAGGGAACGGTCGAAGACCATGGAGTTCAGCCAGCGGACGAGCTTGTCCTTATCGGGGGCGTCGGTGAACTCCTGCAGGAGTCGCAGGCCCTCGCTGGGGCTGGGGCTGAACACATTCGGGCCCACGCCGCCGATGGTGACGAGCTTCTCGACGCGGTCGGGCTTCTTGATCGCCAGGTTGACGCCGACGACGCCGCCCATGGAGTTGCCGATCATCGGGGCCTTGTCGATACCGAGCGCATCCATGAAGCGGATCACCGAGCCGCCGGCGGTGAGGACCGGGTGACCCTCGACCGCGTCGCTGACGCCGAAGCCGGGGAACTCGATGACGTAGCAGTGATGGGTCTGCGCGAAGTGGCCGAGGTTGCCGCGATAGTTGCGCCAACCGGTGACACCGGGACCGGACCCGTGCAGGAGGATCAGCGGCGGCGCTTCGGCGTCACCGGCCTCGTGGTAGCGCAGGGTGCCCTGGTCGGTCGTCAGTTCCCGTTTGGTCGCATCGAAGGAGACATCCACGCGAATAGACTAGAACGTGTTCTAATCCGTTGTCACGGGTGTGTGTGATCGTGTCCGTGACCTGCGGAGACGTGGCCGACTCCGATGATGTCGTGGAGGATGCGGTGCACGATCGCGTCGCCGACGACCTCGTAGTGGACCATCCGGCCGACCTTCTCCGACCGCACCCAGCCCTGGTCGCGGAGCGCCCGGATCGACTGTGAGGCGGCGTTCTCGGTGATGCCGATCGCGGCGGCGAGCTCGGCGACCGTCGAGCCCGGGTGGGCGTGCATCTCGGCGACGAGTCGTAGTCGCGTCGGGTCGCTGAGCAGGGTGAAGCGCGCGGCCCATGAGTCCGCGTCGAAATCGGTCACCGATGCCTCCTCTGCTCGTCCCGTCCCTCGAATTACACCACCGGCCGTGAATGCGGGGCCGAGTGGCGACCGATGTGTGTCTGGGGGAACATATGTCTGTGACGACACGTGTAGGCCGCCGGCCCCTCCGACGCGGCGGACGGCCGGTGATCGTCGCGTTCGCGGCGACGCTGCTCGCCGGAGTGGCCCTCGGGGGATGCGCCGAAGGGCAGGATGCCGGGTCGTCGGATCAGATCGTGCTCGCCGAGGGCCAGGATCTGGGCCGGTTCAACCCGATGCTCGGATACGGGCAGTCGGGTGTCTCGCCGATCTACGACGGACTGCTGGCTCCGGCGGCGGACGGCGACGACCGCGTCCCCGACCTCGTGCCCGCGTTGGCCGCGTCGGCGCCCGAACGCATTGCGCCGCGGACCTGGCGGGTGCCGCTGAAGGACGGCGTCACCTTCTCCGACGGCACCGCCTTCGATGCCGGCGACGTGGTCGCGACCTATCGTGCCGTGGTCGACCCGAAGGTGGCGTCGGGCATCTCCACGGACTTCGCCCCGATCGTCACGATCGAATCCGATGGGCCGCAGGCGATCACGCTGACCATGAACACCGAGGCCCACCCCGCCCTGTACCTCCTTCTGGGCATCGTCCCGTCGGAAAGGGTGGAGGCCGCCCCCGCCGCGAGGTGGAAGCTCAACACCGAGCCTGTCGGGACCGGCCCCTATCGCCTCGAGTCCCTCGATCCCGACCAGGCGGTCCTCGTCGCCCGCGACGACCGTCCGGAGCCGCCGGCGCTGCGCAGGATCGTGTATACCCATGTCCCCGATGACAACTCGCGGGCGCAGCTCGTGCAGACCGGCGAGGTCGACGGGGCGGGTCTTCCGCCGCGACTGGCCGACGCGTTCGCCGACCGTGCCGGAGTCGACGTCGCAGTGGTGGCATCGGCGGACTGGCGGGGCGTGTCGTTGCCGTCCGAGAACGCCTTCACCGCAGATCCTTCCGCGCGGCTGGCGATGAACGTCGGCGTCGATCGATCGGCGATCGTGGATGACGTCCTCGTCGGCAAGGGTGAGCCGGCCAGCACGCCGATCGCGAAAGTCTATGGAGACGCCTACGATTCCGACGCCCAGTTCGCCTACAACCGGTCACGAGCCGCGTCGATCCTCGACGATGCAGGCTGGCGGCCCGGGCCCGATGGCGTGCGTGTCCGCGACGGTGTTCGCGCATCCTTCGTGCTCCTCTACAACGCCGAGGACACCCTGCGTCGTGATCTGGCGGTGGCGTTCGCGGCGTCGATGAAGAGGATCGGGGTCGAGGTGCTGACGCGGGGCACCAGCTGGGACGAGATCGTCACCAAGATGGACACGGCGGGTGTGCTTCTCGGCGGTGGCGCGACCCCGTACAGCATTGACGCCCAGGTCTACGACGCCCTGCACACCCGTGTGCCGGGCTCCTCGCCCTACTCCAACCCCGGGAACTTCACGGCACCCGGTCTCGACGAATTGCTGGACGCGGCACGCGAATCAGCAGCGGGGCCGGAGAACGACGAACGGTACCGTCGCATCCAGCAGGTCTACGCCGCCCGGCCGTCGCAGGTCTTCCTCGCCTTCGTTCACCACGCCTATGTCGCGAGGAGTGTCGGATGGTCGCATGATGCGCCGATTCTCGAACCCCACTCGCACGGCGTGACGTGGGGGCCGTGGTGGAATCTGCCGTCCTGGACGCCGACGTCGTGACCACGCAGACCCGAGCGGCCACCGAGCCGGTCGCGGGTACCCCGCGTCCCGCCCCGGAAAGGCCCTTCGGCACAGTCGAACACACACGACGCCCCACTCGCTCCCGGACCGTCCTTCGACTCCTCGGACGTCGAATCCTGGTGATGATCCCCACGGTGCTTCTCGTGTCGCTGGGGGTGTTCGCGGTCGCCGCGGCCTCGCCGTTCGATCCGCTGACGGCGCACCTCGGCGACAATTACCAGTCGGCGACGCAGGCGCAGCGGGGTGCCGTGACGCAGGCATACGGACTCGATGACCACTGGTTCGCGGCCTGGTGGAAGTGGTGGGTCGCGGTGTTCCAGGGGGACCTGGGGTGGTCGTCGACCATGCGCCAGTCGGTGGCGGACGTGATCGGCCAAGGGCTCCCGTTCACCCTCGGAATGTCATTGGCGGCGTTGCTGTCTGCCGCGGCCGTCGCCATCGCTCTCGGCGCGGTCATCGGCATGCGGCGTGGTGGGCTCCTCGACCGCGCCTGCACGGCGCTCGCCGCGATACTCGCCGCCACCCCGCCGTTCGTGGTGTCCCTCGTGCTGGTCAGCGCATTCGCGGTGGGGCTCGGGTGGTTCCCGACGTCGGGCGCACGACGACCGGGTGACGACTATTCGTTCGACGGACTGATCACGCACGCGGTGTTGCCCTATCTGGCGCTGACGATCTCGATGATCCCGTGGCTGCTGTTGACGATGCGCTCGGCGGTCGTCGACGCGGCCGCTTCCGACGCGGTCCGGGGCGCCCGTGCCCGAGGTGTGGGCGGATGGACCTTGCTGCGCGGGCACGTCGTTCCGGTGTCGGTGTTGCCCACGCTGGCCCTGCTCGGGACACGGTCGCCCGAACTCATCGCGGGCGCCGCGATCGTCGAAACCGTCTTCGGCTGGCCGGGTCTCGCCGAGGCACTGGTCGATTCGGCAGTGGCACTCGACTTCTCACTTCTCGCGCCGTTGGCCGTCGGATCGGTTGTCCTCGTCCTGATCGGATCGGCATTGTCGGATGCGGCCGCGGTGTGGATTGACCCACGGATCGGGTTACGGGCATGACCGCGGTCTTCCAGCCGGCGTTGCGCGACGAGAACCGTTGGGCCACAGCGGCCGACCGGATCAAGACTGCCGCCCCGTGGATTGTTCTCGCCGTCATCGGAGTGCTCGCGGTCGGATGGCCGCTCATCGCGGGAGACCAGACCGCCGACTTCGCGCAGGCGTTGCGCGCCCCCGGCGACGGTGCACTGCTCGGCACCGACCATTCCGGGTACGACCTCGGGGTGCGCACCGCAGAGGGCCTGCGGATCTCGTTGCTGATCGCGCTGGCGTGCGCGGTCCTGGCCACGCTCCTCGGCGTGACGATCGGCATCGCGTCGGTGACGGCCGGGGGGTGGGTCGACGCGATCGTGATGCGCGTCGTCGACGGCGTCAACGCGTTACCGCACCTCGTCGTCGGCGTGGTGATCGCCGCGATGTGGCGCGGCGAGCCCGTTGCGATCATCGCCTCGATCGCGCTGACCCACTGGCCGGCCGTGGCACGGGTGGTTCGCGCCGAACTGCTCGAGGCGACCTCAGCGGGGTGGGTGGAGACCGCCCGGCTCGCCGGGGCGTCGCGGACGTTCGTCGCGACCCGCCACCTCCTGCCTGCGGTGTCGGGCCAGGTGCTGGTGGCGATGACGGTGCTTCTCCCGCACGCGGTGTGGCATGAGACGACGCTGTCGTTCCTCGGCGTCGGCCTCTCTCCGGACGCTGCGAGCCTGGGCACGCTCCTCGGGCAGGCCCGCGGCGACGTCATCACCGGCGCCTGGTGGACGCTGGTGGTACCCGGTGTGGCGCTCATCGTCACCGCGCTCGCGTGCTCGGGCGCTGCGGCCTCGCTGCGTCGGGCCACGCTGCCGCCGAGCGGGGAGGTGTGGCGTTGAGCGCTCGTCTCGACGGGGTGACCGTCGACGTCGCAGTCCGACGCCGCGAACGGGTACGGGTACTCGACGACGTGACCCTGGAACTGCCTGCCGGGTCGATGACGGCGCTCGTCGGCGAGTCGGGTTGCGGGAAGTCGATGGTCGCGGCCTCGCTTTGCGGACTGCTCCCACCTGGGTCGAGCGTGACGGGGCGACTCTCGTTGGGCGACGACTCTTTCAGCGGGGAGGAGATCAGTGGACGCGACCCACGCTGGCGAGAACTGCGTGGTCGCCGGGTCGGGTTGGTCCCCCAGTCGGCGGCGACGTCGTTCACGCCGGTGCGCACGCTCGGCTCTCAGCTCCACGAGGTGATCGCCGGCCTTGACGGCGCGCGCGACGCCGTCGAGCTGTGTCACGCTGTCCATCTCGATCCCGATGCGTTGGAGCTGTACCCCCACGAACTGTCCGGCGGTATGGCGCAGCGTGCCGCCATCGCCGCAGCCCTGGCCGGCGATCCGCAGGTGCTGGTCGCCGACGAGCCGACCTCCGCTCTGGACCCCGAACTCGCCGCCGCCATCTGGGACCTCCTGGCGGCTACCGCCCGACGCGGAGCCGCAGTACTGGTGATCACCCATGACACGGAGACGCTGAGGGGGGGCCTTCGTGACGCGTCCTCCGCAAGCTCCGGACGCTCCTCAGGGGGCGAGGGGTTGGGTGTCGCCGCAAGGGTGGGGGTTCGTTCAGGGGGCGAGGGGTTGGCCGGGGTCGCGGTCATGCGCGCCGGCCGGGTCGTCGAGCATCGCCCAGCCGCCGACCTCGCTACGTCCGATGACGAGTACGTCGCCGCCTTCTTCGAGCCGGTCTCATGACGGCGACGCTCGTCGGCAGCGGCCTGACCGCGAGTTTCGGCGATCGTGAGGTGTTCACCGGCCTCGACATCGCGGCGCACGCAGGATCGATCACCGGCGTCGTTGGACGGTCGGGAACCGGTAAGACGACGCTGCTGCGCATCCTCGCCGGTCTCGCCGAGCCCGCAGCAGGCAGCGTGGAGCAGCGCGGTGTGGACCCACGCCCGGGGAACATCGGGTTACTCGCGCAGCATCCCCGCGTGGTCGCGAACCCACGATGGACGTTGCGACGGATCGTTGCCGAACCCGCCGCGATCGTGCGACGGAACTGTGACGTCGAGGCGATCGCCGGCCGCGTGGGCCTCGACCCCGCTCTGCTCGACCGCTTCCCGTCACAGGTCTCCGACGGTCAGCTCCAGCGCGCCTGCGTCGGCCGCCTGCTGGTGCAGGCTCCACGGTTCGTGCTGTGCGACGAACCGACCGCGATGCTCGATCCCATCTCGGCGCGGGCGGTGATCGGACTACTTCAGGAGCTGGTCGACGACGGTGCGGGAATGGTCCTGGTCAGCCACCAGCGTCGGCTCGTCGGCGCGCGGAGCGATCAGATCATCGACCTGGACCCGTCGTGACGGGCGGTCGGCTCGCAATTCCGGCCCCCTGAGCGCCGTCCGAGGGCACATTGCCCTCGAACCACGCTGAGAGGGACGGAAATCACCACGGCGTCGAGGTCCTTGGCGGAGGGACGTGACCTACATCTGCAACCGCGCCGCGTCGTCCTCGCCCATGGCGTCTTCGAGAACCTCGGGGGAGTAGTCGACGTCGATGTCGGCGACCGAGCGGCCGCGGGCGGATTCGATCGCGGAGAGTCGGCGTTGGGCGCGATCGGCGGCGTAGGTGAGGAACTCGTTGTTGTCGAGGCCGAAGGGTTGTTCGTCGAACTGCTGGTTGACCCAGTCGATCATGCCGAGCGCCAGGGGGAGCAGTTCGTCCATCCGCTCGCCGACGGTGGCCCACAGCGAGTCGTCGGCGGCGACGTGGCGGCGGCAGGTGAAGGTGCCCCACGCCATGTGGCGCCGCTCGTCGTCGCTGATGAAGCGGATCAGCTTCTGCATGCCGGGGAAGATGTCGAAGCGGGTGCACACCTTCTGCCAGGCGTGATACCCGGTCAGCGCCAGGCTGCCCTCGATGACGTGGTTGTAGGTGACACTGGCGCGGATCTGGTTGCGCGGCGACGCGTCGTGTTCCAGGGCGTGCAGAGACTCCGGCAACTCCTCGTAGAACAAACGGCGATAGAAGGGGTTCTCGGACACGAAGGCCTGAAGGTCTCCCCGCAGGCCGACCGAGTCCATCCACATGCGGAAGACCTGGGTGTGCTTGGCCTCTTCGAAGCAGAACTGGGTCAGGTACATCTCGTCGCCGAAGCGGCCCTCGGTGGCCATCGCCTTCATGAACGGCTGGATGTCCTCGGTGACCGCTTCCTCGCCCGCGATGAACTGACTCACGAGATAGGTTGCGCTACGGCGCTGCTCGTCGTTCAGCTCCACCCAGTCCTGGGCGTCGCGCGAGAAGTCGATCGCCATCGGGTCCCAAAACCGTGAGTTCCCTTTGATGAAGAGACGCAACGGAAATGAGTCCCAGTTGAGACCTCCCGGCCGCAATGACGAGAAGTCCTCGCGGCCCTCTTCCTTGTGCTCGATAAGGGTCATGAGATCACCAGCCAACTGACGGGGAATATGCGAATACCCGACGCTAACCCTTTACTGCGCGAACGGTATCAGGTTCAGCGAATTCGCTTGTCGTGGCTGATGTTACGCCTTGTCGAGGACCGGCTCCCGGGCCGCGTCCGGATCTTGTTTCTTCGTGAGGGCGCTGGGCCACCAGATCTTGCGGCCGATGTCGAGGGTCAGGGCGGGAACCAGGAGCGTGCGCACGATGAGGGTGTCGATGAGGACACCGAACGCGACCAGGAACGCCACCTGTGCGAGGAACAGCAGCGGGATCACGGCGAGTGCCGCGAACGTCGCCGCCAGCACGACACCGGCCGAGGTGATGACACCGCCGGTCGCGGTGAGACCGCGGATCATGCCGATCCGGGTCCCGTGCCGCAGCGCCTCTTCGCGCACCCGGGTCATCAGGAAGATGTTGTAGTCGATGCCGAGCGCCACGAGGAACACGAAGGCGAACAGCGGGACCACCGGATCGGCGCCGGGGAAGCCGAACGGGCCGTTGAACAGCAGCGCCGCCACGCCCAAGGTGGTCGCGAACGACAGCACTGTGGTCGCCAGCAGGATCGCCGGTGCCAGGATGCTGCGGAGCAGCGCGACCAGCACGAGGAACACCACGATCAGGACGATCGGGATGATCAGGTTGCGGTCGTGGATCGACGTCTCGCGGGTGTCGAGATCGATGGCGGTGGTGCCGCCGACCAGCGCGTCGGCGTTCGGGACGGAGTCCACCGCCGATCGGATGTCGGTGACGGTCTCCTGGGCGGCAAGCGACTCCGCGTTGTCGGTCAGCGTCGCGGTGATCGCGACCTTGCCGTCGACGACCTTCGGGGCGTCGCCCTCGGTGATCAGTTCGGCGTTGGCCACGCCGTCGGTCGCACGAACCGCCTCGAGAACCGCGGTTCCGGCGGCCTGATCGGCGATGACGTAGGTGGGCGTGCCGCTGCCGGCGTCGAAGTGCTTCGCCTGGATCTCGGCGCCCTCCACGGACTCGACCGAGCCCATGAAGAAGTCGGTCGAGGCGATGCCGTCGGCCTTGAAGGTGGGGGCGAACGCCGCGCCGATGAGCAGCACGATCAGCGTGCCGGCCCAGATGGCGCGCGGCTTGGAGGCGACGGTGTCCGCGATGCGCTTCCACAGGCGGTGGGTGGCACCGCTGTCGGCCGAGGTCTCGGGGGCGTACTTGGGGCGAAGCGGCCAGAACGCGGAGCGGCCGAGGAGCGCGAGCGCGGCGGGCAGGAAGGTCATCGACGCCAGGAACGATGCGACGATGCCGATCGCGGCGACCGGGCCGAGGCTCTTGTTGGAGTTCAGATCGGACAGCAGCAGACACAGGACACCGGCGATGACTGTTCCCGCCGACGCCGCGACCGGCTCGATCGTGGCGCGCCACGCCTGCCGGAGCGCCGCGTATTTGTCCTCGGTCGCGATCAGTTCCTCGCGATACCGGGACACGAGCAGCAGCGCGTAGTCCGTCGCCGCGCCGAACACCAGGATGAACAGGATGCCCTGGCTCTGACCGTTGAGGTCGAGAACGCCCTGCTTGGTCAGGAAGTAGACGAGCCCCGACGCGAGTCCGAGGGCGAAGACCGCGGAGATGACCACCACGAACGGCAGGATCGGGCTGCGGTAGACGACGATCAGGATCAGGATCACGACGGCGCCCGCGACCAGTAGCAGCAGCCCGTCGATGCCGGCGAAGGCCTCGCCGAGGTCGGCGACCTGGCCCGCTGGGCCGGTGACCGCGACCGTCAGGCCGTCGGGGGCGTTCGCCAGTTTGTCGCGCAGGATCTCGACCGTGTCGGCGGGTTCGCCGGCGCTCTGGATCGGGACGAAGACCTGCGCGGCCTGGCCGTCCTGCGACGGGATGGGCGGGGAGACCGCCGGACCGAAACCGGGCGTGCCGGCCAGGTCGGAGGTGGTGGTGCGCAGGAACTCGAGGTCGCCGGGGGTGATCCCGCTCGAGCGTTCGGCGATGACGATGCCAGGGATCTCGTCGGTGTCCTGGAAGTCGGCCAGAAGGTTCTGAACCTGCGTCGACTCGGCCGAGGCGGGAAGGAACGAGCTGTTGTCGTTGCTCGCGACGCTCGCGAGCTTGCCGGCGAAGGGTCCCGTGATCCCGCCGACGATCAGCCAGGCGAGGAGTAGGAGCGCGGGGATCAGCCAGCGGAGCTTGCGGGTGGGACGGGGACTCGAAACGGTCTTGTCCGGCATGGGGCCATCGTTCCATGTGTTGCTCTCACGTGCCGACAAGGGGCTCGAGGACGGTCGCATGCAACCGATTCGACGCCGAGCACGTGCCGGATGGCCGCCGCGCAAACACACGGCACGGATCGCGTGAAATGGCTGCGGCAACCGAGTGCGTGGACCAACATGTGAGCTACGTCGCGTAAGTAGACGGCGATATCTGACGCCCTGTCTCGGGGCGGCACGAGCGAGGAGTACATGTGAAGACCAAGGGTGCAGTTCTCCGGAATCCGGGTGAGAAGTGGCAGATCGAGGAATTCGAGCTCGGCGACCCGGTGGCAGGCGAAGTCCAGGTGAAGCTCGTCAGCTCGGGTCTCTGCCACAGCGATCATCACCTCCGCACCGGTGACAGTCCGGCACCGATGCCGGTGCTGGGAGGTCACGAAGGTGCCGGTGTGGTGACCAAGGTCGGCCCGGGCGTCTCGAACTTCAAGGAAGGCGACCACGTCGTGACCGCGTTCATCCCGGCGTGCGGCACCTGCGAACCCTGTTCGCGGGGCCAGCAGAACATCTGCGACGAGGGTGCGCGTCTGCTGACCGGCCTCGCGATTTCCGACGACACGAACCGCGCGCACACACACGACGGGCTCCCGCTCGTGCAGATGTGCATGCTCGGCACCTTCGCGCCGTACATCACCGTCAACCAGGCATCGGTGGTGAAGATCGAGGACGACATCCCGCTCCAGGCCGCGGCACTCCTCGGATGCGGTGTGGCGACCGGTTGGGGATCGGCGGTCGAGATCGGTGGCACCCACGCCGGCGACACCGTGATCGTCGTCGGCATCGGCGGTGTCGGCATCAACGCGATCCAGGGTGCGGCCGCCGCCGGCGCCCGGCACGTGATCGCCGTCGACCCGGTGCCGTTCAAGCTGCAGATGGCCGAGAAACTCGGTGCGACACACACCTTCCCGTCGATGGAGGCGGCACTCGAGGCGATCGGCGACATCACCTGGGGCAAGATGGCCAACACCACCATCCTCACCGTCGGTGAGATCGACGGCTCGATGATCGCGCCCGCTCTGGCCCTCACCGGCAAGGGCGGACAGGTCGTCGTCGTGGGTATGGGCAACTTCCAGGCGATGGACGCCCAGATGAACCTGTTCGACCTCACGCTCATGCAGAAGCGGGTGCAGGGTGCGATCTTCGGCGGCGCGAGCCCGCGGACCCAGGTCCCGGCCCTGCTCAACGAATACCGCGCGGGCAAACTCAACCTCGACGACCTGGTGACCAACACCTACCGGCTCGACCAGATCAACGAGGCCTACGACGACATGCTGGCGGGCAACAACATTCGCGGCATGATCGTCTACGGGGAAGACGACTACTGATCGCTCCGACGACACGCGAATCGACGACGCCAGGTCACCCCGCGGTGGCCTGGCGTCGCTGATTGATCAGCAGGTTGAGGAATCGCAACCCCAGGCCGAGGAGCACCAGGGTGCTGGCCATCTGGATCGACACCGCTACCCGGGCGCCCTGTGAATCCGCGGCGATGTCGCCGAAGCCCGTCGTGGTGAACACCGTCAGGCAGAAATACAGGGCGTCCACGCGGGTGAGGTACTCGTTGAAGCTGCCCGGATCGTATTCGGAGAACAGGTAGTACGTGGCGGCGAAGGCGACGACATAAAAGGTCGCCAGGGCGACCAACATCTCCATCGCGGTCGCGATCGGATGGATCGACCGGGCGAACCTGCGGACCTCCCAGACGCAGAACGACACGAGCAGGGTCGCGCCGAGCAGCATGCCGAGGACGTTGAGGTCGCTGTTCTTGTTGATCGGCAGCAGAAAGTACCCGGCCAGCAGCACGACGGCGGCGCCGATGGGCCGGAGGAGCGCGACCGTCAGCTCGCGGCCCTTCGCCAGGACGAGGGCATCCCGCGACCCCGGTACCGGCGGCGGGGCGCCGTCATGCGGGCCGCGGGCGCCGGATGCCTCGCTCACCAGATCCGAACCCGCTGCTCTTGTTCGAGATACAGGTCGTCGCCGGGCTTCACGTCGAAGGCCTCGTAGAACGCATCCATGTTGCGCACGACGCCGTTGCAGCGGAACTCCGGCGGCGAATGCGGATCGATGGACAGGCGGCGGATCGCCTCGGCGTCGCGGGTCTTGGTGCGCCAGATCTGCGCCCAGCTGAAGAAGACTCGCTGCGTACCCGTCAGCCCGTCGATCACCGGGGGTTCGGTGCCTTCATTGGCGATCTCATAGGCAACCAGCGCGATCGACAGCCCGCCGAGGTCGCCGATGTTCTCACCGATGGTGAAGTCGCCGTTGACCTTGTGCTCCGGGTCGAGGCCCGTCGGGGTGAACTCGCCGTACTGATCGATGAGTTTACGTGTGCGGGAGGAGAACTCGGTGCGGTCGAGGTCCGTCCACCAGTCGACGAGGTTTCCGTCGCCGTCGTACTTCGCGCCCTGGTCGTCGAACCCGTGGCCGATCTCGTGGCCGATGACCGCGCCGATGCCGCCGTAGTTGACCGCGTCGTCGGCCTCGGGATCGAAGAACGGCGGCTGCAGGATGGCCGCGGGGAAGACGATCTCGTTCATGCCCGGGTTGTAGTAGGCGTTGACCGTCTGCGGGGTCATGAACCATTCGTCGTGATCGACCGGTCCGCCGATCTTGGCGAACTCGCGGTCCTGCTCGAACGACGATGCGCGCGCGACGTTCCCGATGAGATCGCCACGGTCGACGCTCAGTGCGCTGTAGTCGCGCCACTTGGCCGGGTAGCCGATCTTCGGGGTGAACTTCTCGAGTTTCGCGAGGGCCTTCTCCCGGGTGTCCGGGGTCATCCACGGGAGTTCGGAGATGTTGCGGCGATAAGCCTTCACCAGGTTGGCGATCAACTCGTCCATCCGGGCCTTGGCCTCCGGCGGGAAGTGTTTGGCCACATAGAGTTTGCCGACCGCGAAGCCCATCGCGCCCTCGACGAACCCGACGCCGCGCTTCCAGCGGTCGCGGATGGTCTCCGCGCCGGTCAGCGTGCGGCCGTAGAAATCGAAGTTCTCGTCGACGAAGTCCGACGACAGGTACGACGCCGCGGAGCGGAGGAGGCGCCACGTCAGCCAGGTCTTCCACTCGTCCAGCGGACGCGAGGCGATGAGTGCCGACGCCCCGGACACGAACGAGGGTTGGGCGACGACGACCTCGGCGAAGGTCGGATCACCAGTGGTGCCCAGGCCGCCCAACCACTCGCCGATCGGGAAACCGTCTGCGGCGGATGAGAATTCGTCCAGCGTCATCAGGTTGTAGGTGAGTTCGGCGTCGCGGCGCTTCACCACGTCCCAGTGCTCGGCCGCGATGGCGGTCTCGAGGTCGAGGATGGTGGCGGCGCGGGTGGCCGCATCGTCGAACCCGGCGAGGGCGAACATCCGCTCCACATGCGCCATGTAGGCGGTGCGGGTCTCCGCGTGCTTGTCCTCGCGGTAGTACGACTCGTCGGGCAAGCCGAGCCCGGACTGGGTGACGTGCACCAGATAGCGGTCGGACTTCTTGGCGTCGGTGTCGACGTAGTAGCCGAACAGTCCGCCGGCGCCGTGACGCTGGAGCCGGCCGATGCGCCGGGCGAGTGCGTCCACCGAGTCGATGGCGGCGATCTTCTCGAGCTCGCCGGTGATCGGGCCGATGCCGAGCGCCTCGATGTGGTCGGTGTCCATGAACGACGCGTAGAGGTCGCCGATCTTCTGTGCGTCGGAGCCGCTCGCGGGGCTCGACTTCGCACACTCGGTGATGATGTCGCGAACGTTCTCCTCGGAGTTGTCGCGCAGCACGTGGAACGCTCCGTCGACGGAACGGTCGTCGGGGATGACGTGCGACTCCAACCACTTGCCGTTGACGTGGGCGAACAGATCGTCCTGGATGCGGACGGAATCGTCGACCCACTCGAGGTCGAGTCCGGACTTGAGATCGGTATTCGAAGCAGTCACGCGCTCCATCCTGTCACCGGATGGGCGATCCGTCAGCAGCGTTCGGTACCGGCGAAATCGCGCGAGGTCCCGCGCAGGTCCCTACGGTGGATCCATGGTGGGAGAAACCAGCTACGACGTCGTCGTGATCGGCGGCGGGCCGGTGGGCGAGAACGCCGCAGACTATGCGATACGGGGCAGCGATCGCACCGCCGCGATCGTCGAACACGAACTGCTGGGCGGGGAGTGCTCCTACTGGGCGTGCATGCCGTCCAAGGCGCTGCTCGGCCCCGGGAACGCTCTCGGCGAGGCGCGATCGCTGGGCGGATCCCGGGAACGGGCGTCGGCGTCGAACCCGGAACCCTCCGGCGTGCTCGAGTGGCGCGACACGGTCACCGGCCGGCTGGACGACAGCTCGGCACATCGGGGCGGGGCGACGCACGACGACGCCGGTCAGGTGCGGTGGGCCAACGGTGCCGGTATCGAGGTGATCCGCGGCCATGGCCGGCTCGTCGGCGAGAAGCAGGTCCGAGTCGGTGACCAACTGCTGACCGCGCGCGAGGCGGTGGTCATCGCCACCGGAAGCACCGCCTCCGTCCCGCCGATCCCGGGACTGCGCGAGGCGCTGCCGTGGACGTCGCGCGACGCGACCAACATCCTCGAGATCCCGGAGCGGGTGGTGGTGCTCGGCGGCGGGGTCGTGGCCTGCGAGGCCGCGACGTGGCTGCTCGACCTCGGCGTGCGCGGCCTCGTGATGGCGATCCGCGGGGACCGGCTGCTGCCACGGATGGAACCCTTTGCCGGAGAACGGGTTGCCGACGCGCTGCGGGCGCGCGGCGCCGACCTCCGCTTCGGGACGACGATCGAGGCGGTCGACCGGCCCGATGCCACTGGCTCGGGATACGGGCGACTGCACGGCGGCCCGGCGGTCGTCCGGCTCACCGGCGACGGTGCGGGTGAGCTCACCGTCGACGAGATCCTGGTTGCGGCCGGACGGTCGCCGGCGACAACCGATGTGGGTCTCGACGCGCTCGGACTGACGGCCGAGGGGCCGCTGGGGGTCGACGATCACCTCACCGTGCCGGGCCACCCCTGGCTCTACTCGGTCGGAGATGTCAACGGCCGCAATGCGCTGACCCACATGGGTAAGTATCAGGCGCGGGTCGCCGGTGACGTCATCGCCGCGCGGGCCGAGGGCCGGGAACTCGACGACATCAGGTACGTCGCCGGTTCCGACCATGCCGCGGTGCCGCAGGTGGTGTTCACCCGACCGGAGATCTCGTCGGTCGGGCTGACCCGGGAGCAGGCCGCCGACGCCGGGATCGACGTGCGGGTCGCCGAGGGTGAGATCTCGGTGGCCGGGTCGTATCTGCTGGGGCCGGACTACTCGGGGTACGCGTCCGTGGTCGTCGACGCGACGCGGGATGTCCTCCTCGGCGCGACCTTCGTCGGACCGCAGACCGGTGAACTCGTGCACTCGGCGACGGTCGCGATCGTCGGAGAGGTTCCGCTTGCGCGGTTGTGGCACGCGGTCCCGTCGTATCCGACGGTCAGCGAGGTGTGGCTGCGGCTCCTCGATCAGCTGCGCTGACCTCGCAGAATCGCGACTTCATCACGGATTCGCGACGTCGAGACAGCGCGGCCACGTGCAGCGCTTCCGACCAGGCGAAATTGGTCTGACCACTTGACCACCTGACCGAGCGTGGTTACCGTCACACGTATGCCCTTCGAGCCGGTGACCCAGCAGAGCGCACCCGAGATCGTCTTCGACCAGATCGTCGAAGGCGTGCTGTCCGGCGATCTGGCTGCCGGCGAGGCGCTCCCCAGCGAGCGGGAACTGGCGCGGATGCTGGGGGTCTCCCGGCCGACGGTGCGCGAGGCTCTCAAGCGAGTCGCAGCGGCCGGCCTGGTCACCATCCGCCAGGGCGACGGCGCGCGCATCCAGGACATCGCCCGCACGGGCGGACTCGACCTGCTGCCGAGGCTGCTCCTCCGCGGCGGGGCGCTCGTGCCCGGCGTCGCGCGGTCGATCATCGAGGCGCGTGCCGCCGTCGGACCGGAGGTCGCCCGCCTCGCGGCGCGGCGTGCCACCGACAACGATCTCGTCGCGATCAGAGCGGTCCTCGATCATCTCGCCGCCGAGTCGGACCCGATCGGCCAGCAGGTCGCCGCCCTCGAGTTCTGGAGCGCCGTTGTCGACGCGGGCGACTCGATCGCCTTCCGGCTCATGTACAACTCGCTGCGCGCCGCCTACGAGCCCGCTGTCCCCGCTCTCGCCGGGGTCCTGGAACCCGAGGTCGGGAACATCGAGGGCTACCGGGCGCTCGTCGACACCATCGCCGCGCACGAACCCGAACGGGCCGAGGTCGCGGCCAGAGCTCTGCTCGAACCCGCGACGGCGACTCTGCTCGCAGTGTGCGAGGCACTCGAGAACGCCGAGACCGACCAGAAAACCGACACCAAACAGGGAGAGGGACACTGATGTCCGCCGACGAGATCGACATCCGGGCACGCCGACAGGTGGCCGCCGAGGAACGACGCATGCGATCGCGGCACTCGATGTCGTTGCGCGACGCCTTCGCCGAGTTCCTCAGGCACCCGTCGCCGTGGATCATGGCGGCTTTCCTCGTCGCCGCGCTGGTGGCACGAGTGTGGTTGGGCGGCTGGGGTCTCGCCGACCTGATCGTCCCCGTCGTCATGGTCGCGAGCTTCCCGCTGGTGGAGTGGCTGATCCACGTGTTCGTCCTGCATTGGCGCCCCAAGCGGCTGGGGCCGATCACCATCGATCCGCTCGTCTCGCGCAAACACCGGGAGCATCATCACAACCCCCGCAACATCCCGCTCATCTTCATCCCATGGCAGGTGCTGATCGTCGTGATCGTCGCCGCGCTCGTCGTCGGACTGCTGGTCTTCACCAGCGTCGAGCGGGGACTCACGTTCCTCGTCGTACTTCCGGCGATCGGCCTGGTCTACGAGTGGACGCACTACCTGATCCACTCCGACTACCGGCCGCGACACGCGTTCTACCGCCGACTCTGGCGCAACCACCGGTTCCACCACTACCGCAACGAGCACTACTGGTTCACGGTCACCACCGCCGGGACCGCCGACCGGTTGCTCCGGACCTACCCCGACCCGGACACCGTTGAGAAGTCGCCGACGGCGAAGGATCTGCACGCGCTGTCGCGGACGGAGTAGGACAGGGCTTCGACACGGCTCGTCGCAAGCTCCTCGCCCACTCAGCCGGCGGAGGAACCCCCGAGCCCTGTCGCCATCGACCAGACGAGGATCTCGGCGCCGGCGCCGGAGGTGATCGACATCAGTTCGGCGTCGACGGCGCGCACGGCGTCCCCGGCGTTCAAGGCGGCGGATTCCCCCTCGACGGTGGCCTCTGCCTGGCCCTCGACAACGAACAGGTGTGTGAAGCGGGCAGTCGGGAGTTCGACCGTCCCGCCGGGGCTCAGCCGAGCGGCAAAGAGGGTGGCGCCGGCGTTGGCGACCGAGATCGCGGCCCCACGGTCGGGGTCACCGGAGGCGACCGGGACCAGCTCGCCGGCCGCCAGTCGGTCGGCGACGTCGGCCTGGTCGTAGGACGGAGCGAGTCCATGCCGGTCGGGCATGAGCCACATCTGCACGTAGCGCACCGGTTCGGTCCCGGAACCCGGTAGCCCGGGCCAGGAGTCGTTGCGCTCGGAGTGTTCGACGCCGGTGCCGGCACTCATCCGTTGCACGAGACCCGGATAGAGCACGCCCGAGTGCCCGGCCGAATCGCGGTGCACGAGCGTCCCGGAGACCACCCAGGTGACGATCTCGCTCTCCTGATGGTGGTGGAGTTCGAAGCCCTCGCCGGGCGCCACCTGTTCGTCGTTGAACGCGAGGAGGGCGCCGAAGTGGGTGTTGTCGGGATCATAGTGATCGCCGAAGGAGAACCCATGCCGCGAGGTGAGCCAGTCGGTCGTCGTGACCATGCGATCGTCGCCGGGGATCACCGTGAAAGCCATGGGTCCATCATCGCAGTCGGACGACTCGGGCCGGGGTCCGGTTTGCCGCGGTTTCGTGAACGGAACCACCCCCGGCCGTCAGCTGTGGCGCGAAGATTGCGGGACGAGACGCGTTCGTGACCGGCTTGATTCCCGAATGGAAGCTGGGAGCGTCGATTTCGAGTGTTACAAGAGTGAAAATTGTCGTCATGAAGATCTGGGTCAAGCGCGCAACGTCCGCCGCTTGTGCCGCGGTCGCCTGTGCCGTCGTTGTGAGCTCCTGTTCGCTCACCGGAACGTCCAACACCGGTGCCGCCGCCGCCATCGACGCTTTCGCCACCGCGCTGAGCCGCCAGGACGCCGGCGGTGCCGCGCAGTTCACGACGGCCCCTGGTCAAGCCGGTGAGAGTCTGACCACGACGCTGAAAGAGATGTCGGCACAACGGATCGACGTCGACATCGAGAAACCCGTCGAGTACAGCGACGGCACCGCGACCTTCGCCCTGACCACCAAGTGGAACTGGGACAAGGGGCGCGTCTACGAGGCGAACAGCGAGGGAACCGCGCGGAAGCTGTCGTCCGGGTGGAAGGTCACCTGGGATCCGGCGGTCCTGCATCCCGGCCTCGGTGCCGGCGGCCACCTCCGCGAGATCCGCACCGACGCGACACCCGCGCCGTCGGTGCGCAGCTGGTCGGGCAAGGTCTTCATGTACCTCCAGCCGGTCAACGAAATCGTCATCGACCCTGCACAAACCCGCGATCTGGCGGCCACGACGCGAGCGCTGGCCGGCGTGATCGCGCCGATCGCGCCGCTGATCACCCCCGCGGTCATCGGCGAGAAGCTGGCCGAGACGCCG
Source organism: Gordonia sp. Swx-4 (assembly GCF_030316175.1). Classification (NCBI taxonomy): domain Bacteria; kingdom Bacillati; phylum Actinomycetota; class Actinomycetes; order Mycobacteriales; family Gordoniaceae; genus Gordonia; species Gordonia sp. Swx-4. The sequence continues at coordinate 4,860,153 of NZ_CP128197.1, read as the reverse complement.
GGTAAGCCGGTCATCGCCGTCACGCTGCGCGATCCCGACATGCAGGTTCTCGCCGGCGACCCCGGGCGGGTGCCCGGTGTGAGCGTCAACCGCACGGACAAACTCGTGATGGCCGACCGTCGGTTGTCGTCGCCGCTCGAGGACGGCCTGACCAACTACTGGCAGGCGATCCGCGATGCCACGGCCGGCTGGCAGGTCGAGATGGTCAACCCGGGCCTCCGGCCGCGCCGCCTCGCCGGTGAACAGGGGCCGCCCGGACCGGATGTGTTGTCGACCGTCGATCAGGGTGTGCAGCTGACCCTCGGCGACGCTGCGGTCGAGGTGGGGCAGCCGGCCACGATCCTGACCCTCGACGCGCAGAGCGGCGCCATCCTGGGCATGGCGCAGAACACCTATGCGGTCGAGCGTGGCATCGAGATCGATCGGGCCTACCCGGTCGGCTCGACGCTGAACCCGGTCTTCGACGAGGTCGGGCGCATCGCCGGGCCGCAACCCGAGAAGGCGGAGACGTTGCTCGACCGCCTCGGTCTCGGTGTCCAGTTCACTGTGCCGGGGGCCAGTGTTCCCACGCCGGGCCAGCCCGGGATCGCGACCATCGGCTACCGCCCGGGCCAGACCAACATGTCGATGACCAACATGGGTGCGTTCGGCGTCGCACTGGCACGCGCCGCGGCGGGACAGCCGTCATCGGTGGCGCCGTTCGTCCTGAAGAACGTGCCCACCAAGGTCGCCGGTGGTGAGCTCGGCGGCCTCGACCCCGCGCTCGTCGGTCCGATCCTGAAGGCGATGACCACCACCGCGGCCACCGGAGACGCCAGCGACCTCACCCGTGCACCCGGCTTGAAGGCGCTCGTCGGGACCAACGGCCCGGAAGGCCCCGGCTGGTTCGTCGGTGTCCAGGGCGGTCAGGTCGTCGTGATCTACACCGAGGGGCCGAAGTCGGGCACCGCTGCGCTCCAGGTGGCGCAGAAGTACTTCACCATCAAGTAGGCGCGAACACCGGCAGTCCGAGACGCCGGCGAGGGGTCAGCGGGTGGCGGCGCGGCGGCCCAGGTAGGCGAAGACCGCGCGCCACCCGAGCAGGAACAGCGCCAGCGTCACGGTCGCGACGATGACGAAGCTGACCGCCACACCCTGGCTGAGGATGAACCGCAGGATCATCGCGACGGTCACCGTGCAGAACCAGATGACGATCCCGACCGGCACGACGCGGTCGGGCCGGAAGTCGTGGCCGAAGAAGTCGCTGGACCGCACGTGGGCGTACACGTAGGTGATCGACCAGCCGGCCGCACATCCGACCAGGAACGGCCACAGCGTGTGCAGGAAGGCGGCCGGTGCGTACCCCTCTTCGTGGCTGGCCCGGCCGATCACCACGAAGATCGTGATGGCCACCGCGTCGAACAGGGCGGCGACCGGTCCGGTCGCGGTCCCCCGCACCGGCGAGGTCCCCTCCTCGGCGGGGTTCGGGATCGACATGGTGGATTACCGTACCGGGTCCGGCGGCGGATCAGTGTCGGACCCTTGACCGGGTTCCGTACCGGAGGAGTCCTCGCGCGCGGCCGCGTCGACGTCGCGCTCCACCTCGTCGATGAAGGTGTCGTCGCGCCTGATCCGGTTGCGGAACATGAGCGCGATGACGACCCAGCCGACCGCCGCGACGAACACGTAGCTGATGATGCGGTAGATCAGGACGGCGGTGATCGCGTCGGCGGCGGGCATCCCGGCACTGGTGAGGGCCGGGACCAGCACGGCGTCGACTACCCCGATCCCGCCCGGGAGCAGCGGGATCGCCGTACCGACGGCCTTGCCCGCCGCGTAGGCGACCATCAGTCCCGCGATGCTCGGATGTGCGTCGACGGCCCAGCAGGCGAACATCAGACAGGCGACGTCGGCGACCCAGTTGAACAGGCTCCAACCGAAAGCGATGGAGGTGTCGCGCTTGGTGAGCTGGACCGCCCGGAGCTGTTCCAGCAGCTCGAGGAGCTTCTCGGTGCCGTGATCGTCGGGCTTGTTGCGGATCTGGTTGGTCCACCCCAGCATCCGGATGCCGGTGCTCTTCAACGATTCGGGATGGCTCGCGAGGTACTGCAGGACGACGGCGACGGCGAGCAGCCCGGCCACCGAGAAGACGACCGAGAACGGGCTGGTCTTGGCGCCGGCGAGCAGTGCGCCGCCGAAGCCGAGAACCGCGAGTCCGACACCCGCGAGCAGACCCGACATCACGACCTGCCACGACGCGACGACCGGGGTCGCGCCCCACTTGCGGGTCTCGCGGTAGGTGAAGGCCGGGGCGAGCACCTGGCCGCCCGGCATCGTCTGGCTCAGCGAGTTGGCGGCGAGGATGACCGAGAGCGACTTCCACTGCGTCACCCGGACGCCGGCCGAGCGCAACAGCGCACGCTGGACCTGAGCAAAGCTGTCCATCGACAGCATCGCGGCCACGACGCAGGCGAACACCCAGTGCCATTTGATCTCGCCGATGCGTAGCCACGCGCCCTTCAACTCGGGCCAGATCAGCACGATCTCGACACCGAGGATCACCAGGACGACGGCAAGGAGGACCCAGCGCACCCACCAGAAGCGGGGACGGGAGGCGGGGCGGGCGGTCACGTCCCCCGGCGAGCCAACATCCTCCGACATAGGTGACACCCTAGGCCAGGGTGTACTCCAGCATGTCCACCACCGTCGGGTGACTCCACTGTCTACTGTTGCTCTCGTGAGCGAAGCCGAACCGGCCGGTCGGCCGTCCGTTGCCCCCGACCTCGCGTCCCTCGACCGTGCCAGGGTCCACCCGCAGGTGCGGGCCGCCGCGGAATGGGCGTGGCGACTGCTCCTGCTCCTCGTCACCGCTTACGTCGCCGCGAAGCTGTTCGTGGAGTTCGAAGAGGTCCTGGTCCCGGTCGCGCTGGCGATCCTCGTGGCGGCGATGCTCGTGCCCGCGGTCGACGCCCTCGACCGTCGCGGGGTGCCGCGATCGCTGGCGGTGCTCCTCAACATCCTCCTGGCCCTGGGCTTCATCGCCGGGGTCATGACCTTCGTGGTGCGCGAGTTCATGCGCGGCGTCCCGCAGTTGGTCGAAGAGGTCAGCGCCACCGTGGAACGCACCAAGTCGTGGTTGATCGAGGGGCCGCTCGATCTCGACCCCGAGCAGGTTCGCAACGCGGGCACCGACATCCTCGACTTCCTGCAGCACAACCAGGACCGGGTCACCAGCGGTGCGCTCGCGACCGCCACCACGGCGAGCGAGATCATCACCGGTGCTCTGCTCACCCTCTTCCTCCTCATCTTCTTCCTCTACGGCGGCGGCCAGATCTGGCGGTTCTCGACCGGCGTCGTGCCCGACGGAAGTCGCGATCGGGTGTGGCGAGCGGGGATCGCCGGGTTCGGAACGCTCGTCGGCTATGTCCGGGCAACGGTCGCCGTGGCCTTCGTCGATGCCTGTGGAATCGGCGTCGGCCTCGCGATCCTCCAGGTGCCGCTCGCGCTTCCGCTGGCGTCGCTGGTGTTCCTGGGAGCGTTCATCCCGATCGTCGGTGCGCTGCTGAGCGGTTCGCTGGCCGTGCTGGTCGCCCTGATCACCCAGGGCTGGATCGCGGCGGTCGTGGCACTCGCGATCGTGGTCGGCGTGATGCAGCTCGAAAGCCATGTGCTGCAGCCGTTCCTGCTGGGCCGTTCGGTCCGGTTGCATCCGGTCGCGGTGGTCCTGGGCATCGCCGCGGGCCTGGTCTCGGCGGGGATCATCGGCGGCTTGCTGGCGGTGCCGCTGATCGCCTTCCTCAACACCGCGATTCGGCACCTGAAGGGCACCTCGGACGCCCACGCCGCTTCCGAGGCGGTCACCGGCGGGTACGTCGCCGAACCCAGTGAACCCGTGTGGGACACCGCCGATCCCGATGCGACCGCGGACGTGCTGGCCGAAGGCGGGACGACGGCGGACGGAGAGACCCCGAAATCGGCCGAGCCCGAGTCGAAACCGCAGGACCCCGGGACGTCATGAGCGCGCAGCCGTCGGCGCGGTGGGTCGCGCAGATGCGGGACACCGAGGCGGGCCGGTTGGCCCGCGCCGCCGACGTCGATCCGGTCGGCCCACTATGGCGTGGTGCGCAGATCTTCCGGCTCCTGTCCTATCTCTACGCGCTCGGCTTCCAGCTGGCGATCAACGACGACCTGGAACATCGGGCCGTCGCGTGGGCGCTCTTCGGTCTGCTGACCGTCTGGACGGCGGTCAGCGGCGTCGGGTACTTCGTCGGCTTCGCCCGCAACCGCTACTGGGTGAGCGTCGAGGTCGTCGTAGTCTGCGGCCTGATGCTGTCCACCTCGTATGTCGCCGACGCCGATTGGGCGTGGAACAACCAGACCTGGCCGACGACGCTGTGGGCCACCAACGCGGTCATCTCGGTGGCGATCCTGTCGGGACCGGTCGGCGGGATCGTCGCCGGACTCGTCGTCGGGGGAACGAGCACGTTCGTCAAGGGCGAGCTGAACCTGAACTTCGGACGCAACGCCACGATCATCGTGATCGTCGCGACCGGTATGGCAGTGGGGCTGGCCGCGGCGAATGCCCGGCGCTCCCATGAGAAGCTCTCGGCGGCAGCACGAATCGCGGCGGCAGCCGAGGAACGCGAACGCCTGTCGCGCGAGGTGCACGACGGAGTGTTACAGGTGCTCGCACTCATCGCCCGGCGCGGACGTGAGATCGGCGGGCCCACCGCAGAACTGGCTTCGCTCGCCGCCGAACAGGAACGGGCTCTGCGCCGATTGATCTCCGACGGCGACGCGAGCCCGGAATCCGTGCTCGACGGCGCAGGAGGAACCGCCGACGTCGACCTCGCGGCCGCCCTGCGGGTCTTCGCCGACGACCGGGTCTCGGTGAGCGCACCCGCCGACCCCGTTCCGGTACCGGCTCACATCGGGCAGGAGATCCGCGCCGCGGTGGTCAACGCCCTCGACAACACCCACCACCACGCGGGTCCCGGAGCGCGGGCCTACATCCTGGTGGAGGATCTCGGGGACGACGTGGTGGTGAGTGTGCGCGACGACGGCGTCGGGATCGGTGAGGGCCGGTTGGCGCAAGCGGTGTCGCAAGGCCGTCTCGGTGTCGCGAAATCCATTGTCGGACGGATCGAGTCGCTGGGTGGCAGGGTCGTCCTCGACACCGAACCCGGTGGCGGGACCGAGTGGGAGTTCACCGTTCCGCGGCAGTTGGGCCGGTAGGACCGAGGGTCGGCGGGACTGATGGGAGAGACGGATGGGCACGGTCGAATCGGAGGGTGGGCGCATGGTGGACGGTGAGGCCGGACGGCTGCGGATCATGGTCGTCGACGATCACCCGATCTGGCGCGACGCGGTCGCCCGAGATCTCGCCGACGAGGGCTTCGACGTGGTCGCCACCGCCGACGGGGTGGCCAGTGCGGGCCGACGTGCCGCCGCGGTCACGCCGGACGTCGTGCTGATGGACATGCAACTCCCCGACGGCTCCGGCGCCGATGCGACCGCGGAGGTGCTCGAGGTCTCGCCGCGCACCCGCATCCTCGTGCTGTCGGCCTCCGGGGAGCGCGACGACGTTCTCGAGGCCGTGAAGGCCGGGGCGAGTGGATATCTCGTGAAGTCGTCATCACGCGAGGAGCTGGTGTCCGCGGTCCGTGCGACCGCCGACGGACAGGCGGTCTTCACACCCGGACTCGCCGGCCTCGTCCTCGGCGAGTACCGCCGGATGTCGCAGCAGCCGGATGCCTCCCCGGCGACGCCGGTCCTGACCGAGCGGGAGACCGAGGTTCTACGACTCGTGGCGAAAGGGTTGAGCGCCAAACAGATCGCCCGGCGATTGTCCCTCAGCCACCGCACGGTCGAGAACCACGTCCAGGCCACGCTCCGTAAACTGCAGTTGGGCAATCGGGTGGAGCTGACCCGCTACGTCATCGAGCACGGCCTGGAGGAGGACTGAGTCCTCGTCCAGACCGTCCGTCGAACCTGTTGTGCCTGGCGACTATTCGGTGGCAGCGAGCGCGGTCGGCAGGACCGGCGTCGGCGGCGCCTCCCTCGGTGTGACCACCAGCAGCGTGGCCGCCGCGCCGGCCAGCGCGATGCCGGCAAACAGGTAGAACGCCGTGCCCGACGAGATCCCGGCGCCGATCAGCAGACCGCCGACGGCCGGACCGACGATCCCACCCAGGCGGCCGAAGCCGGCGCACCAGGCGACACCCGCGCCGCGGGCCTCGGTCGGATAGAAGTTCGACACGAAACCGTAGATCAGCACCTGGGTTCCGATGGTGCCCGTGCCGGCGACCGCGACAGCGGCGAGCAGGATCGGCAGCGGCAGACCGAAGGTCAGGCACACGAGCGCAAAGGTGGCCAGGCAGAACGATGTCGCGACCACCTGCTGCGGGCCGCGGCGATCGGCGAACCGGGCGGCGATCAGGCCGCCGACGATGGCGCCGCCGTTGAGGACCAGCAGGAACGACAGCGATCCCTTCGCATCGAATCCGTTCGCCTTCATGATCTGCGGAAGCCAGGTGTTCAGGCCGTAGGTCAAGAGCAGTCCGACGAAGCTCATCATTCCCAGAAGCATTGTGGGAACAGCGAATCGGCGCGTGGCGAGGGCGGCGAAGCCGAGTTTCGCGGGCACGGATTCCGGCGCGATGCCGAGATGGCGTGCGCGCAGATCGACGGGAATACCGGTGTGCGTACTGATCCGACGGGCCTCTTCGTACCGTCCGCGTGCCGCGAGCCACTGCGGGGACTCGGGCATCTTGAGCACCGCCAGCGGAAGGAGCGTGACGAGGGGCAGTGCTCCGATCCAGAACAGACCGCGCCACCCGATGTGATCGGCGAGCAGCATCGCCAGCACCGAGGCGAGGACACCGCCCGCCGGGACCCCGCTGTAGACCATGGCGTTGAACAGGTTTCGCTTGGAGGTCGGCGCGAACTCGGCGACCATCGCCCCCGCGGTCGCGACCAGGCCGCCGATGCCGATACCGGTGAGACAGCGCAGGATTCCGAACGAGACGAGGTCGGTCGCGAGCGCGGTGAACGCCATGCCGACCGAGAACCACACGATGTTGAACAACATCATCCGGCGCCGGCCGACCCGGTCGCCGAACGCTCCGGCCGCCAGGGCGCCGATCATCACGCCGACGAGGGCGTAGGAACCGAGAGCGCCGGCGGTGGCCGGGGTGAGACTGCCCAGTTGTCCCGGGTCCTCGAGCAGCGTGGGCAGGACCGTGCCGTAGACGACGAGGTCGTAGCCGTCGAAGACGATCGCGACGGCGGCGAGGGTGACGATCCAGAGCACACTGCGACGGTGCTCCGGAGACGTCCAGGTCGAAGAGTCCATGCGGGCTGTACCTCCAGCGTTGGTGGGCTGGAAGACATCATGCGTCAGGTGTGGGCACAGTCACATCGGGGCAATGTCCAGTCCTGACCAATCCGCGATTGATCCACGCCGACACCGGATCCATAACGAGAACGGCCGGCGGGGGCGAACCCCCACCGGCCGTCGGCGACTCACTTCTCGGTGCTCATTTCTCGGAGCGGCTGCGCTTCAGCAGCTCCTGCACGCTGATCTGGGCGTCGTCACCGGTCTCGTCCGAGCGGGCGTGCCGGTCGGTCCGCGGGCGTCGACGGCCCGAGTCGGCCTCCCCGGACGGCGGGACGGGGCCGGTTCCCGGACGGGGCGTGGCCGCCGGGGTGGCGTCCGGACTCAGTCCACGCTCCATCGGCGACGGTCCCGAGGTCCGGCGACCACGAGTCGTCGGCGTCGAGTTCTCCGGCGACACAGATGCGGCCAGCGGCCGGCGACCCGCGTCGTCGAGGGTCGGGCGTCGACCCAGTGGGGACCGCGAATCGGCGTCACGCGCAGGTGCGGCGGCCGGCTGAGGCGCCTGGACCGGCGGTGCCGGCGGGGGAGTGGTGCCCGTCGGGCGGTCGCCGTTCCCCGCGGGGCGGCGTCGCCGAGGCGGATGCCGCCCTCGCCGAGCGTCCACCCGCCGGTGTCCGGACGGTCGCTCTTGGGTAGACCCGATCGCCGGTACGGCGCCATCGGGCGCCGCTCGGGACGAGGTGCCTCGGCCGACGCGCCCGGTGCCCGGGAACCGGCCGGCTGCGCGGTGGGCGGTGCCGACGGACCGACACGGCCGGGGCCGCGCGACCGGGGAGTCCCCGGGCATGGGTGCGGGCGGGACGGGACCCGGGCCTCCGTTGCGCTGCACGGGTGCACCGGGTTGGCGCGTCTTCGCCGCCGGCGCGTTGGTGAGCGGCCCGTTCGGCTGGGGTACACCGGGCTGGGGCGCGTTCGTCATGGGTGCGCCGGGTGCGGGACGCGGGGAACGGGCTGCCGGCCGTCGCGTCCGGGTGCCCTCGGCGAGCGGGTGCAGGTCCGGTGGGCGCGGTGCGCGGCCGGGCTGCGGCCATGACCGAGGTCGGGGCCTCCGCGACCAGCGTGCCGGCACTCATCTTGCGGGCCGCGCGGGAGTCGCGCTGCTCGTCGGGCTCGTCCTCGAGGACGGCCTCGCCGAGACCGATCTTGCGCTGCACGGTCTGCATCCAGCGAGGTGCCCACCAGCAGTCGTCGCCGAGCAGCTTCATCACCGACGGCACGAGCAGCATGCGGATCACGGTGGCGTCGAGGATGAGCGCCGCGATCATGCCGTACGCGATGTACTTCATCATCACGATGTCGGACAGGCTGAAGGCGCCGGTCACGACGACTAGGATCGCCGCCGCCGCGGTGATGATCCCGCCGGTGTGGGCGATGCCGCTCCGGATGGACTCGGTGGTGCTGGCTCCCCGCTGTCTGGCCTCGACCATTCGGGAGAGCAGGAACACCTCGTAGTCGGTGGAGAGACCGAAGATGATCGCGATGATCAGGACCAGGATCGCGGCGAACAGCGGACCCGGGGTGAAGTTCGCGAGGCCCGCGCCGTGGCCGTCGACGAAGATCCAGGTCAGGATGCCCAGGGTCGCGCCGAGACCGAGAGCGGTCATCAACGCCGCCTTGATCGGCAGGACCAGCGATCCGAACTGCAGGAACATCAGCAGTCCGGTGATCAGGACCAGCATGATCGCCATCAAGGGCAACCGGTTCATCAGCGCGTCGATCGAATCCTGGGTGAGCGCAGGGGTGCCCGTCACGTACATGGTGAGGCCCTGGGTGTCGATCGCCCGGAGCTGGTCGATCGCCTTGGCCGCCTTGGTGCGGTCGACCAGGCCGGCCGAGACCTGGTAGACGCCCACGTTCGGGTACCGCTCGGCGTCGTACGAACCGAAGCCGGCCTTGTCGGGATCACTGAACTTGTTGGTGAAGCCCGGAACCTGGTCGGCCTGGCGGGCGATGGCCTCGAGCTTGTTCTGGTCTTCCTGGTTTGTCTCGTCGTAGACGATGACGAGCTTGACCGCCTCGGTGCGCTCGCTGGGGAAGTACTCGTCGAACTTCTCCTGCGCGACACGTGCGGAGTTGTCCGGCGGCAGGAACTTCTCGCTGATGCCGCCGAACTGGATGCTGCCGAACGGGACCGTCAGGGCGAGCAGGAGGAGCACGGTCGGGATCGCCGTCTTCAGCGGGTTCTTCATCACCCACGTCGCGAGGCGTCCCCAGAAGCCGTTCTCGACTTCCTGGCTGGTCTTCATCCGGCCGGAGAAGCGGTTCTCCAGCGCGACGGCGCGCTCCTCGGTCGAGAAGCGGCGGACCAGCGGGATCGCGGTGTACTTGAGGATCGAGCCGATCGACAGCATGTTGACCCGTGGCCCGAGGATGCCCAGGATCGCCGGCAGCACGGTGATCGACAGGATCGCGGCGAGGGAGACCGAGGCGATGGCGCCGTAGGCCACCGACTTGAGGAATCCCTGCGGCATGATCAGCAGGCAGGCGAGGGCGGCGACGATGATGGTCGCCGAGAAGACCACGGTCTGACCCGCGGTCATCACCGTTCTTCGGACCGCGGCCTTCGTGGAATAGCCCTCGCCGAGTTCCTCTCGGAAGCGCGAGACGATGAACAGGCCGTAGTCGATCGCGATGCCGAGACCGATCAGCGTGACCACCGACTGCGCGAAGATGTTGAGCTCGGTGGTCAGCGCGAGGATCTTCATGATGCCCAGCGATCCCGCGATCGTCAGGCCGCCGATCAGGACCGGCAGACACGCCGCGACGACGCCCCCGAAGACGAAGAACAGCATGAGCGCGACGACCGGCAGCGCGATCACCTCGGCGCGCTTGATGTCCTTGTCCATGCCGTCGGCCATCGACCCGGAGACCGGCTGCAGGCCGGCGAGTTCGAAGGTGGCGCCGGGTATGTCGAAGCGTTCGGCGATGTCGTCGAAGAACGGTTCGATGGTGTTGTAGTTGGCCAGCACCGTGGTGTCGTCGTTGCCGGCGACACCGATGCTGATGAAGGCCTGACGTTTGTCCGGGGTGAACAGTCGCTCCTGGACTGCACTCTGTGCGGGCTGGACGAGGAACGGGTCGTAGAGGCCCGGGTCGGCGCGCCCGACGATGTCGGGGTGGGTGGCGATGAGGTCTTCGACGAAGGTCTCGACCTTCTTGCCGAAGGTCGGGTCGTCGACCGTCGTGCCCTCCGGTGGCGTGACCAGGAGGATGACATCAGACGTGTGATCGCGTCCCAGTGCCTTGTCGGCGTAGCGGGCACCGAGATCGGATTCCGACGTGGGGTCGAACCAACCGCTCTGACTCAGATGCTTGCTGAGATCGAGACCGTATAGCCCGAGTCCCGCCATCAGTGCGATCATCACCGCGATGACGAGGAAGCGCATTCGATACACGAATGTGCCGATTACTCGGAACACGCTGATGTCCTTTCGTGTGCGACGTGTCGGGCGCCGGCCGCGATCGGGGGTGTCGGGCCGTCGATGCGCTCGGACGGGGCGCCGTGCCGGAGGTGAACGGTGCCGGTCGCGATTCTGTCAGTTCTTCGTGAGATCTTGACAGTGTTGCCTGAGTGATCCCTGAGGTGTCGGGGTCGGTGACGCCCTCAGTGAGCACCTCGGCGTCCTGCGACGAGGCACCATGCGCCGGTCAGCGCAGTAGTGCGCTGAGCGGCCGGAACGGTGTGAGCCAGGCGCCTTCGTCCGGGAGCGAGTCCAGCCCGATGCGGGGCAGGGGCTCCCGGAACACGCCCGGGATGTCCTCGAGGTCGATGAACTCCAGTTCCTCGGTGGTGAGGGCCCAACTGGCGTGTTCGCGGAATCCGATGACGGTGACGGGCACTCCGTCGCCGGCCACTTGGAGGAGCGGCTCGCGGAACGCCTGGCCGTCGGCGGACGCCACGATCACGCCGGCTAGTCCAACAGTGTGCCTGCGAAGTTCGATGTGGTCGAGCATGTCGGAGTCCACATCGCTGTCCTCCGACAGCTTCGGCTTGGCGAAAACCGCAAAACCGACGTTACGCAGGGCATCCACCCAGGGACGCACAACATCGGCACTACCTGGGGCGATGTTGGTGAAGACGGTCGCCTCGGGCTCGACGCCGCCGCCGTTCTCCGTGAGAGCCGACACATCTGCCGTGCGCTGCAGCAGCCAGCGGCCCAAGGCGTCGAATCGAGGACGATGTGCGGCGGTCGGACGGCCGCCGAGCAGGGCGCCGAGGCCCATGTCCATGTTGGGTGCGTCCCAGACCAGCAGCATCCGGCGTGTGCCGGTCTGGCCCGCGATGGTGTCCGCGAATCCGCCGGTTGTTCCGGCCGGGGTGGTCTGGTCGGTCATGCCGGGCTCCCGTCGAGGGTGTCGCCGGACGCGGAAGCCGGCGGGATGGGCCGCGTGTACACGAACTCGCTGACGTACCGGCCCTCTCGTTCCGCACGACCCTCGAACTTCGTCGTCGGCCGCTCCAGCAGGATCGGGGACTCGCGGGTGAGCTGAACGACGTGGGGGCGGTCGGCGTCCTGGGTGGCGAGCTTCTCGGCGATCCACTCGGCATAACCCGCGTGGTCGGTGGCGATGTGCAGCACGCCCCCCGGGACGAGACGGTCGGCGATCAGCTCCAGTGTGCCCGTCTGGACGAACCGGCGCTTGTGGTGACGCGACTTCGGCCAGGGGTCGGGGAAGAACAACCGGACGCCGGTGAGGCTCGACGACGGGATCAGTTCCCGCAGGACGATCGACGCATCGCCGCGGATCAGGCGCACGTTGGTCAACCCGTTGCGGTCGACGAGACCGAGCAGCTGGGCCAGTCCCGGCTTGTAGACCTCGACCGCCACCACGTCGACGTCGGGTTCGGCCTCGGCCATCGCCGCGGTCGAGATGCCGGTGCCGCTGCCGATCTCCAGCACCTTCGGGTTGTCCCGGCCGAACATGGCGTCCAGGTCGAGCTGGGGTTCGGGAATGCGCTCCGGACCGATCTCGAGGTCGCGGCCCAGGACGGGCCAGAGGGTCTCCCAGTTGCGTTGCTGTCCGGTCGTCAAGGTCCCCCGGCGGAATCGGAAGCTCGTCACGCGGGGGTACAACCGTGACCTGTCAGCGCTGTTGTTCACCCGTCCATCGTTGCGCATCGTGGCCTGTCCGCGAAGTCGCGGGTGATCGTGTCCGTCGAGCGGTCGGGGATTCGTGGGGACAGAGCGCGCTGTCGGCGGGGATGTGGAGGTCCGGAAGCCCATCGGGGCCAATCCGGATTAGTCTCGGGCCAGCCGCGGAACACGCGGGGTGTCTTGTGGGGAAGGGCTGTTGAGACGTGGGGGCGAACGTGCGCACAACGACGAACCCGCCACCCGGGTGGCGGCCGCCCCGGGATCCGCTTTCGGCGGCCGCTGAGCAGGGCGGACTCGCCGACCTCGTCGAGCCGTCGTCGCCGCTGGTCCCGGTCCTCTCCGCGGCCGGACACCGCTTTCTGCGTCCTCTACATGTGCAGGTGGTCGGCCGGCCGGGCGTCGGGCGCGACACGATGGCGCGCGCCCTGCGCGAGCGACTCGCGCCGACCGTGACCGGTCTGGGCGAGGACGCACCCGCCGCCGACCTCTGGCTGCACGTCCTGGCCGGGCCGCCGCGCCGCGCCGACCACGAACTGCTGAGCTCGCTGCCCGCCGACCGCGTGGTCGTCGTCCTCGGCAAGGCCGACACCCACCCGGACTGGGAAGCCGCCGTCGATGTCGCCAGGCGATGCTCGACGCAGCTGGGCCTGCCCGTGCACGCCGTCTCCCAACTGCTCGCGTGTGCCGACCTCGGCGCCGCGGAGTTCGCCGCCCTCACCCGGCTGGCCGCCGAGCGGGCCGAGATGCCGTCGATGGCCGGCCGGTTCCTCGCCGGTGCGCCCGAGTTGCAGGAGCGGTTGCTGCGGCAAGGACTGCTGCGCCGGATCGACGCGTTCGGCATCGGCACCGCGCTGCGGCTGATCACGGAGGAATCAGACGAGGCGGCCGACGCGGACGCGCTCAACCGTGCTCTTCACGCCCGAAGCGGGGTTACGCAGCTCGGCGCGGCGTTCGGTGACCGCGTGGGCCGCGTCCGCTTCTGGCGCGAGGTCGAGATCCGCGCCGAGCTGGAACGTGCCGCGGCCCGGGGCTGCGATCGGGAGAACGCCGAACGTCTGCTCGCGGCCGGAGGTGCCGGATGAGTACGCGGGTTCTCGAGGCAGCGCGGGAACTGACCGGATTCGACGCCGCGGCCGTCGGTACCGGCTCCGGGGTCCTGGTCGTCGGGACCGACGGCGTCGGAGTGCGCACACTCGTCGACGCCGTGCGGGAACTGGCCCCCGATCTCGAAACCCACGCCCGGGCCCTGGAGGTCGGAAACCAGCCGGGCGTCGCGCTGGTCGTCGTCGACCCGTCGTCGTCGGTGGGTGACGAGGAACTCCACCTCGTCGAGCGGGTGCGTGGGACGGTCGGGACCGTCGCGCTGGTGTGCACCAAGATCGACGCCTTCTGGGAATGGCCCCGCATCGTCCGTGCCCATCGCAAGACCCTCGATCCGTTCGGGACGATGCCGCTGTTCGGGGTGTCGGCGGCCGCTTCGCTGGGCGGCGCCGTCGAGGAGTCCGGGGTCGACGCACTGGTCGGCTGGATACGTGAGGCGCTCGAGGCCCCCGCCGCGGTGCGCGTCGAGCGGGCCCGCCTCGCTGCGGGAGCCGGGGCCGTCGAACATCTGCTGGACGACACCGACGCCGGAACCGACACCGACACATCCGGCGCGCTGGACGAGCTGATGAGTACGCGGCGCCGGCTGGTGTCGTCGCGGGATCGCGGTCGGGTCGATCGACTCGCGGCCGTGCGCGCCGGCCTGACCCGAGCCCGAGCGCAGTCCTCGGCCGAACTGCAGTCTCGTGTCCGCGGGCTCGCGGCACTGGTCGCCGACGACGCGCCGGGGACCGGCGCCGAGCACCAGTCGTGGCTGCGCAGTCGGTGGGCCGACCTCGCCGACGGAATCCGCCGGGACGCCGACGAGCGCATCGACGAGGTCGCGGCCACCTCGCTCGTCGGGCTCGACCCCGAACCGTCCCCGCAGGAGCCGTGGCCGGAGACCCCGTTGCCCGCCGACGGGCCGGGCAACCGGCGGCGGCGCGGAGGTGCGGAGGACGCGCTGCTCGTCATCATCGGCGCCTCGACCGGATTGGGCGTGGGGCGTCTCGTCGTCGCGCCGATGGCGTCGGTGCAGACACTGCAGTGGATCAGCATGCCGCTGACCCTGTTGCTGGGGATCGGCGTCGCGGTCTGGGTGATCCGCGTCCGGCGTGGTGCGCTGGATCGCGCCGACCGCACGGGCCGCAGCACCGAGCGGCTGACCGTCGCCCGCTCCGCACTCGACCACCAGCTCGGACTGCGGTTCGCCGCGGCCGAGACCCGGATCGCGGGGCAGATCGCCCGGGCCCACGAACGCAGAGCCCGGCGGACGAGCGAGCAGGTCGCGCAGATCGACGACGAGATCCGGAGGCTGCGCAGCGGCACGGCGAACCAGGACGTGCGTGTTCGCCGCGACCGCGCGGAAGCCGTGCACCGCGAACTCCTCGCCCGCTCCGAACAGCTGTGGGCGGATGACAAGGACGAGAACGACCCGAGCACGAATGATCAGGCCGGCTCCGGCGAGGACGGGACAAGGTGAACGAGATGGATTCGATCTTCGACGGCGACCACGCAGGGGCCGATCCGCGCGACAGCGGCCGACCCGACGCGGGGGCGCTGTCGGGCGGGTCGTTCGAGACCGCCGACCTGCCCGGCACCGGCCCCGGGTTCGAGCCGCACGTCGACTCGGTCGCCGCGGTCCATGCGGAATCGGCCGCCGACGACCTCGACGACCACCTGTGGATGCACGAGGACGGCCGCATCTGGGATCTCGGCCCGGCGGAGGTCGACACCGACAACGACGGGGTCAACGACTCCCTCACGCGAAACGGTCCGGACGGGTTCACCGTGTACACCGACAGCGACCGGGACGGCCAGGTCGACAAGATCACCGAGATCGGCGCCGACGGCGGCTTCAGCTCGGCCGTGCTCGACCCGGAGACCGGCGAGTGGATTCCCGGCGGCTCGGGGCGTATCGGCTGAGCAGGCCGACGGCCGTCTTCCAGGGACTTTGGTCCCATATCGCCTGAGTGTGGGATAAGCCGCAGTCGCCGACCCCCACACCTAGCGCCCGCTCGGTGCACGTATCCTGGACACCTAGACGACTGACCGGTGACCATTCCAGCAGGTCACACGCTCGCCAGGAGGCCCCAACGATGACCGCAGCCACCATTCCCGGACTGGACCCGAGCAGCGCGCCGACCAACCATCAGGGTCTGTTGGCCTGGATCGCCGAGATCGCGGAACTGACGCAGCCCGATCGGGTCGTGTGGTCCGACGGCAGCGACGAGGAGTGGGAACGCCTCACCGACGATCTGGTGAAGGCCGGCACCCTCGTGAAGCTCAACGAGGAGAAGAAGCCGAACTCCTTCCTCGCCAGCTCCGACCCCGCCGATGTCGCCCGCGTCGAGTCGCGGACCTACATCTGCTCGGAGAAGGAAGAGGACGCCGGTCCGACCAACAACTGGGTCGAGCCCGCCGAGATGCGCGCCACCATGACCGAGCTGTACCGCGGCTCGATGCGCGGCCGCACCATGTTCGTCATCCCGTTCTGCATGGGCCCGCTGGACTCGGATGACCCGAAGCTGGGCGTCGAGATCACCGACTCCGAGTACGTCGTCCTGTCGATGAAGATCATGACCCGCGTCGGTCCGCGCGTCCTCGAGATCCTCGGCGACGACGGCTTCTTCGTGAAGGCACTGCACTCGGTGGGTGCGCCGCTCGAGCCCGGCCAGGCCGACGTGCCGTGGCCGTGCAACACCGAGAAGTACATCACCCACTTCCCCGAGACCCGCGAGATCTGGTCCTACGGTTCGGGTTACGGCGGCAACGCCCTGCTCGGCAAGAAGTGCTACGCCCTGCGCATCGCCTCGGTCATCGCCCGCGACGAGGGCTGGATGGCCGAGCACATGCTCATCCTCAAGCTCACCAGCCCGGCGAACAAGGTCTACTACGTCGCCGCGGCGTTCCCGAGTGCCTGTGGCAAGACGAATCTCGCGATGCTGCAGCCCACCATCCCGGGCTGGAAGGCCGAGACCGTCGGCGACGACATCGCCTGGATGCGCTTCGGCGAGGACGGCCGTCTCTACGCGATCAACCCGGAGTTCGGTTTCTTCGGCGTCGCGCCCGGCACCAGCTACGACTCGAACCCGAACGCGATGAAGACCATCGAGGCCGGAAACACCTTGTACACCAACGTCGCTCGCACCGACGACGGCGACATCTGGTGGGAGGACATCGACGGGCCCACGCCTGCGCACCTCACCGACTGGCTCGGCAACGACTGGACTCCGGAGTCCGGTCACAAGGCCGCACACCCGAATTCGCGCTACTGCACCCCGATCTCGCAGTGCCCGTCGCTGGCCGACGAGTGGGACGACCCGAAGGGTGTGCCGATCTCGGCGATCCTGTTCGGTGGCCGCCGCAAGACCACCGTCCCGCTGGTGACCGAGGCCCGCGACTGGCAGACCGGCGTCTTCATGGGCGCCACCGTCGGCTCCGAGCAGACCGCCGCGGCGGAGGGCAAGGTCGGCACCGTGCGTCGCGACCCGATGGCGATGCTGCCGTTCATGGGCTACCACGTCGGCGATTACTTGCAGCACTGGGTCAACATCGGCAAGAACGCCGACGAGTCCAAGCTGCCGAAGGTGTTCTACGTCAACTGGTTCCGACGTGGCGACGACAAGCGCTTCCTGTGGCCCGGATTCGGCGAGAACAGCCGCGTGCTGAAGTGGATCATCGGCCGCATCGAGGGCGAGGCCGACGGTGTCGAGACGCCGATCGGCATCGTCGCCAAGCCGGAGGACATCGACGTGTCCGGGCTCGACGTGCCGGCCGAGGACGTCGCCGAGGCGCTGGCGTTCAAGGCCGACGAGTGGCGCGAAGAGATCCCGTCGATCGAGGAGCTCTTCGAGTTCATCGGCCCGAAGCTGCCGACCTCGCTGCGCGACGAGCTCGAAGGTCTCAAGCAGCGTCTCGCCTGATCCGCGGCCATCAGGCAGTTCGGCCTGAGGCTGATGTGACGGTTGAGGTATCGTGCCCCTCATGAAGCCACGTTTGTGGGGGGCCACGATCGCCGGAGCCTGTGTACTCGGGCTGTCCTCTCCGCTCGCAGTTCAACCAGCCACTGCCGCACCGGCTTCCGGTGCCGGCGTCAGCGCGTACTACACCGACACGACGACGCTCGGCGACTTCGTCCCGACGTTCAACCGGATCACCGGCCTGGACCGGACCGGTAACGGTCAGTACGCGCTGATCGCCGAAGACGTGCTCCCCGCACGGTTCTTCACCGCCCGGATCGGATACTCCTCGGAGACCGCATCATTCGTCGGTCGTCCCGCACTCAACGGTGGCGGCACGGTCCTCGGGCCGTGGTTCGTCCCGTTGCTGCCGGGCGGCGCGCAGTTCGAGGGCATCCGGAAGACCAACGGCGGTTACACCGTCGTCAGCGGCGGCAACAACCAGTTCGTCCGGCAGATCGGTCCGCTGGGCCAGTTCACCCGCGATCTCCCGCTGCCGGCCGCATGGCGTCCCTCGTCCAAGTCGGGCGTCGCCGGACAGCGTGGGCTCACCGGCCTCGCCGTCGGTCCCCAGGGCCAGGTCTCGGTGCTCACCGCGGGCGGACTCAAGCAGGACGGTCGCACCTCGGCGCGACTGCTCACCTTCGGCAAGCCCAACCGCGAATTCGTCTATCGCACCGACGCCAACAAGGTCGCGGCCGACGTGCTGGCCATCAACTCCACCGACTTCCTCGTCCTCGAGCGCGGTGCAGGGAAGCTGACCAACATCTTCTGGACCACCACCCGCGGCGCGACCTCGGTGACCGGCAACAAGAAGCTCTCCGGCAAGGAGAAGGCGATGCCGAAGCGTCGCATCTTCTCCACGACCGGCACGCCGCGCCTCGTCACCGGCGACATGTCGGGCCTCGCCTGGGGCAACTGGCACCCCGACAACCCGTTCGCCAACGCGCGCAGCAGGACACTGCTCGTCGTGTCCCAGAACGCCGGCGCGCCCACCCGCGTCCACTCGTTCGAGGTTCAGCTGCCCAGATAGCGACTCTCGGAAGCTCTGCCCTACCCAGCGAGCGGTGGGGATCGGTCCTCCGTCGGTTCGGGGCTGAGCGGGGAGCGGATGGGAAGGTGTGACAATTCCCGCCTCAGGGTGGTGTCAGGGGGTTACCTGATAGCCATTCGGCGTCGGATTTGGCACCGTTGAGGGCATGACGACGACTGATGCGGCCGCCCGCGATGCCGGAGCGCCGAAACACGGAGTGGCTGCGGGTGCGGAGAACCTGTCCAAGAGGTACGGCACGGGCGACACCGCCGTCGAGGCCCTGAAGGGCGTCTCGATCGAGTTCCGCGAGGGCGAGTTCACCGCCATCATGGGCCCGTCGGGGTCGGGCAAGTCGACGCTGATGCACTGCCTCGCCGGCCTGGACGTCGCGAGCGACGGCCGTGTCCACATCGGCGACACCGATCTCACCGCGTTGTCCGACAAGGCGATGACCATGCTCCGCCGCGACCGCATCGGGTTCGTCTTCCAGGCGTTCAACCTGGTGCCGACGCTCACCGCGAAGGAGAACATCACCCTCCCGGTCGACATCGCCGGCCGTACCGTCGACACCGAGTGGTTCGACGCGGTCACCGAACGACTCGGCATCACCGACCGACTCGGGCACCTGCCCAGCGAACTCTCCGGCGGCCAGCAGCAGCGTGTGGCGTGTGCCCGGGCGCTGATCGGCAAGCCCGCGATCATCTTCGGCGACGAACCCACCGGCAACCTCGACTCGCGGTCCTCGGGTGAGGTCCTGTCGATCCTCCGCGCCGCCACCGACGAGTTCGGGCAGACCGTCGTCATCGTGACCCACGATCCGCGCGCGGCGTCGTACGCCGACCGGGTGGTGTTCCTCGCCGACGGACAGATCGTGCAGGAGCTCGCCCGCCCGAGCGCCGACGACGTCTTCGAGGTGATGAAGAACCTCGACGTGGTCCACCACGCCGACGCTCCCTCCCAGTCGGCTCCCGCCGAGACCTCCAGAGCGCTCTGAGCCGTGGCGTCATCATCGGTGATGCGCCGGGTTTCCCTGCGAAACCTGCGGGCGCACAAGCTACGTCTGTTCCTGACCCTCTTCTCGATCGTCCTCGGCACGTCCTTCGTGGTCGGTTCGATCGTGTTCACCAACTCCGTCTCGAAGGCCTTCACCGACATCTTCGACAGTGCCGCGCAGGGTGTGGCGGTCGAGGTGACGCCCGCTGATCGGCAGTCGCCGGGCGTTCCGCTGTGGGTGGTCGACCAGTTGCGTGACCAGCGCACCGCACTCGGCATCGACAAGCTCGTCGTCAACAACAGCGGGTTGGTCACCGTCGCCGACTCCGACGGCAAGGCCATCCAGACGGGTGGTGCGCCGAGCGTGGGCACCACCTACATCCCGGAGAACGAGGCGCTCGATCCCGACGAGTCCCGGATCCTGCCGGGTGGTCGCGGGCCGGCCGACGCCGGCGAGATCGCCCTGAACGCCTCGGCTGCCGAGGAGGCCGGGCTGAAGGTCGGGTCGAAGACCAAGGTCGTCATCGGCCAGGGCAGTTCCACCCCGCTCGACGTCACCGTCGTCGGACTGATCGACCTGCCCGCCTCCACCGGCGGGTACGTCAACGCACAGTTCGACGCGGCGACCGCGTCGGGGCTCTTCACCGACGGGCGCCACGTCGGGCTCGTCGACATGTCGGCCGTCGACGGGGTGTCCCCGAAGCAACTGCAGGAGCGGGTGCGCACCTTCCTCGGCTCCGACGCCGATCTGTACGAGGTGCGGACCGGCGATCAGGTACGGGAGGACCAGAAGGCGCAGGTCAACGAGTTCCTGCAGATCTTCCAGTACATCCTGCTGGCGTTCGCGGCGATCGGCCTGGTCGTCGGCACGTTCATCATCTACAACACCTTCTCGATGATCGTCGCGCAGCGTAACCGCGAGTTCGCGCTGCTGCGTGCGGTCGGGGCGAGTCAGCGACAGGTGTCGCGGTCGGTCCTCTTCGAGGCGTTCGTCGTCGGTGTGCTCGGCGGAGCGCTGGGCCTGGCCATCGGCATAGGCCTGGCGGCCGCGCTCAAGGCGTTCACCAGTGCGTCGTCGGGTCTGCCGGAGGGCGAGCTGACGATCGGGGTCGGCGCGGTACTCGCGGGCATACTGGTCGGCGTCGTGGTGACGATGATCAGCGCATGGGTACCGGCAGCTCGTGCCGCCCGGGTGCCGCCGGTGGAGGCGATGCGTGCCTCGGCCGCCGAGGGATCGGCATCCCTGCGCAACCGCACCCTCATCGGTGCGGTCATCGGCCTGGCCTCGATCGTGGCGATCGTCGTCGGCGCGATGGACGAGGGCTCCGGACCGGCGCTGACGGTCGGCGCGGGCGCGGCCGGTCTGGTGCTGGCCGCGGTGCTGGTCGGACCGGCTTTCGCGCGGCCGTTCGTGGGAGTGCTCGGCCGTGTGGTCGGTGCGCCCTTCGGCACGATCGGACGGCTCGCACGCACGAATGCTGTTCGGAATCCCCGACGTTCGGCTGCGACGGCGTTCGCCCTGACGCTGGGCCTGATGCTGGTGGCGATCATCGGCACGCTCGGCCAGTCGTTCAAGGGCACGGTCGACGAGGCCGTCGACTCCGGCATCACCGCCGATTACATCCTCTCGGGCACCAACCAGGGGCCGTTGCCGCCCACGGTGGGTCCCTCGGTGGAGAAGGTGCCGGGTGTCGGCGAGGTGGTCTCGTTCGGCGTCGTGCAGGCGAAGGTCGACGATCAGCCGGTGCAGGGTTTCTCCGCGCTCGGTGGACCGCTGAGTGACGTCACGGTCATGGACATGGAGGACGGCGCGTCGTCGACGCTGCCGGCCGACGGGATGCTGATCAGTCACCGCACGGCGATGACGAAGGGCTGGGAGCGCGGCCAGGTCCTGAACTTCACCTCACCCATCGGTGAACAGGTTCAGGTCCCCATCGCGGGCGTGTACGCCGACAACGAGGCTCTCCAGCCGTGGGTCGTCGGTCCCGCGGTCTACGACCGCCTGGTCCCGCCCCCGGCGCGTTTCGACATCACGGTCTTCGTGAAGGCCGAGGCCGGTGCCGATCTGGAGACCCTGCGGACCGGGCTCGAGGACGCGACCGCCGGGTACCTGACCGTCCAGGTCAAGGACCGCGACCAGTTCAAGGGCCAGATCTCCGCGCAGATCGACCAGATGCTCGGCACGCTCTACGCGATGCTCGGCCTGGCGCTGCTGATCGCGGTGCTGGGCATCATCAACACCCTGGCGTTGTCGGTGGTGGAGCGGAAGCGCGAGATCGGCATGTTGCGTGCGATCGGCATGGTCCGAGGTCAGGTGCGTCGTTCGATCTACCTCGAATCGGTGCTCATCTCGATCTTCGGTGCCGTCGTCGGCGTCATCCTCGGAACGCTGATCGGCGTCGCCCTCGTGCGCACGCTGGCGGCGTGGGGTCTGGGCGCGCCGGTGATCCCGTGGTCGCTGATCGTGATCACGCTGGTCGCCTCGGCGGTGGTCGGTGTGCTGGCGGCGCTCTGGCCGGCGGTCCGCGCCGCCCGGACGGGGCCGCTCGAGGCGATCGCCGACCTCTGACGCCCTCCTCCTGTTCTGTGGCCCACGCGACCCGGGTTCTGTCCGGGCCGCGTGCTCACAGGTCGATATCAGGAACCGGATGACAGAATCGTCCGCATGACGCGACCACCCCAGGGCGATCCGAACGATCCGCGGAACAATCCGCCGGAGACCCGACAGTTCGATCCCGACTTCGACCCCTCGGCGCCGCCGTCGCAGGCCTACACCCAGCCGCACGCCGGTGAGCCGTATCCCGGGCCGTACACCGAGCCGCACGCCGGACCCCAGTACGACGAACCCCAGTACGCGGATCCCCGGTACACCGGCGGCTCGCCGTATGCGGGATCGCCGTACGACGCACCCCCGGGTGGTGAGCCCCCACGCGGCGGATCGTCGAAGGGACGCACCATCGGCCTCGCGCTGGTGGCGCTGGCCGCCCTGGTGATCCTCGGACTCGTCGTCGTGCTGGTCACGAAGTCCGGCGGTGACGAGGACTCACCCACCGCAGCGGGTTCGTCGTCGACGACGGCCACCAGTGAGGAGACGACGACCACCAGTTCGTCCCCGACCACCACGACGACGACGACCGAGGAGACGACGTCGAGTCCGAGCAAGAAGCCGGGTCCGGCGACGGTGGTCTACCAGCTCACCGGAAACGGTGACGTCGTGGCGCTCAGCTTCAGCAAGGGTGGCGGTTCGCCGACGGTCATCGCTGCCACCGGTTCGCCCTGGTCGCAGCGGGTGAACGTGAAGGGCAACAAGGCGACCCTGTCGGCCATCGTCGTCCGCGGTCCGGTCACCTGCAGCATCCTCGTCGACGGGGAACAGCTCGCGACCGCCACCAGCAACGGCGGCACGCTGAACTGCACCGCCGATCTCCCCGCGGAATAGGGGCTACCGCTTACGCAGCACCAGCACGAGGTTCGTGCCCAGCACCTCGCGGAGGCCCGGGACGCGCATGACCCACCACATCCAGCGCGGGATGTAGCGGGGGAAGGCGGCCAGCAGCTCGGCCCGATCGGTCACCGATCCCGCCCAGCGCAGGCCGTCGGCGGCGTGGACGGCGAACAGCGAGGTCCCGAAGAGGTTCTTGGGCGGGTGGCCGTGGCGTCGGGTGTAGAGACGTGCGGCGCGGTGTCCGCCGAGGTAGTGGGTGAGACCCATCTCGTGGCCGCCGAACGGACCCCACCACAGCGTGTAGCTGATGATGACGACGCCGCCGGGACGGGTCACGCGCAGCATGTCGTCGGCCATCTCCCACGGCGTCAGCGTGTGCTCGACGACGTTCGACGACACCGTCACGTCGATGCAGTCGTCGGCGAAGGGCAGATTCTGGCCCGACCCGCGGACCGAACCGCGATGTTCGAGACCGCCGGCGTGCATCTCCGTGGGGTCCGGCTCGACCGACATGTAGTGCGCGCCCCGTGCGCGGAAGGCGTCGGCGAAGTAGCCGGGACCGCCGCCGACGTCGAGGATGACGCCGCCGTCGAGGTCGGGTACGAACGCCTGCACCATCTCCGCGGTGTCGGCCGCCAGGGCGCCGTAGAACCGGGCGGGATCGGACTGCTCGTAGCGGAAGTCGTTCAGCAGCCCGGCCGCGCGCCGCAGGGTGGCCAGTCGGGCCATACGGTCGCGGCCGGAAGTCGTGGTCGTCATCGTCGGGAAACTCTAATCGACCGGAGTCTCGGCAGTTCATCAGCTACTCGGCGGTAGGCTGTCGTGCGATGCGCGTACCTTCCGACGTCCTGCTGCTGTGCTGGCGGGATACCCGCCACCCTCAGGGCGGTGGCAGCGAGACATATCTGGAGCGCGTCGGTGCCGAACTGGCCCGACGCGGTACCCGCGTCACCTTTTTGACCTCGGCGTATCCGGGCGCCGCCGGCGAGGAGTACCGCGACGGCATGCGGTTCGTGCGCGCCGGCGGGCGGATCAGCGTGTATCCGCGCATGCTGGCGACGATCCTGGCCGGGCGTCTCGGCTTCGGGCCGCTCCGGGACTGTCGGCCGGAGGTCGTCGTCGACACCCAGAACGGGGTGCCGTTCTTCGCGACCGCCGTCGCCTCGGCACCGACGGTGGTGCTGGTCCATCACTGTCATCGCGAGCAGTGGCCGGTTGCCGGTCGGTTACTCGGGCACGTCGGATGGTTCATCGAGTCACGACTCTCGCCGCGGGTTCATCGCCGGAACCGCTATGTCACCGTGTCCACGCCGTCGAAGACCGAACTCGTCGCGCTCGGCGTCGACGCGGATCGGATCTCCGTCGTGCGCAACGGCATCGACCCCGTCCCCGCCGGCGCTGTGCTCGCCGTACGGTCGTCCGACGCCGGCTCCGAGCCGGTGCGCCTGTGTGTCCTGTCGCGACTGGTGCCGCACAAGCAGGTCGAGGACGCGCTCACGGTGCTGGCGCAGCTGCGTCGTTCCGGGATCGATGTCCACCTCGATGTCATCGGCGGTGGTTGGTGGTCCGACGAACTGCGCTCGGCGGCAAGCGAACTCGAGGTCACCGACGCGGTCACCTTCCACGGTCACGTCAGTGAGGAGCGCAAGCACGAGCTGCTCTCGCAGGCGCGGGTCCACCTGATGCCCTCGCGCAAGGAGGGTTGGGGTCTGGCGGTGGTCGAAGCTGCGCAGCACGGGGTTCCGACCATCGGCTACCGCAGCTCGGTCGGTCTCGCCGACTCCATCGACGATGGCAACACCGGTCTCCTCGTCGACGGCGTCGACGAACTGGTGAGTGCCACCAGGAAGCTCATCGACAACCCGGACGAGGCCCAGCGGCTGGGGGACAGCGCCCGGGTTCGGGCGGGCCGCTACTCCTGGGCCGCCACGTGCGACGGGTTCATCGAGACGTTCGACGCCGTTCTCGCGCGCTGACGACGATCGCCCCCACGACCCCGGTCCCCAGCATCGCCGCCCAGAGAAGGTGTGCGGCGATCGCCATGGTCCGATCGGCCGCTCCCGCACCGCGATCGGCCGGATCGTCGACCCGGTACAACCGGAGATCGTCCCCGTCGTGGGCGAGGCGCGCGTCCGCCGCGAGCCGGGCGGGCGGGGAATTGTTCTCGACGAGAACCCAACCCACACCGAGTGCCGCGAGATCCTCGGGTGAGCCGCCGGCCTCGAGCGCCGACGCCACGGCCGCTGCGTGCTCACTCGGTGGGTCGACGACCTCGCCGTCGACGGTGAGTGCACCGGACTCGATCACCGGGGCCCGCAGCATCCGCGCCGCCGGATCGAGCGAGACGCCGTCCGCGAATCGGTAGTGCCGCACGGTGTCCGCGGGCCAGAGGGCGACCGAACCCTGATCGTCGGGCACTATCGCCGACACCGCGGCCCAGTCGTCGGGGTAGGCCACCGGCCGCACCGAACCGCCGGCACCCCAGGCGAGATCGGGCAGCGGGGCGACGACGAGTAACACGACCCCGACGAACGCGAAGCCCGACGGCACGCGCCGGCAGGCCGCCGCGACCGCACCGGCCACGGCCAGCGTGACCCCGGGGACGAGCAGTGCGGAGAACTTCTGGGTGTCGCGGAGCAGACCGGCACCGGGGACGTGTTCGACCGCGAACTCCAGCAACCACTCTCCCGGACCGAAGCTGCCGCCGATCAGCAGAACCGCGACGGCGACAGACAGTGCGGCGATTCCTCGCACCAGCGGATCGAGGGTCGTCCGACGACGGAAGAGGTGGACGGCGCCCATCGCGACCACGAGCAGCAGGCACAGCGTCGCGATCGCCGCCCACCAGATGGAGCGACTGGTGGGCACCGCATCAGCGTTCCAGATGCCGCCCAGCGAAAGGACGGTTCCCACCGGTCCCAGGCCCGGCTCCGACCGGAGGCCGAACGCATCGACGCCGGCGGCGGCGGAAGTCGTGGTGGCGTCGCTGATCACGGCCGTCACGACCCACGACAGAGTGCTCAGGACCCACAGTCCGGCGGCGATGAGTGCGGGGCGCAGGCCGACCGGACGGCACCCGAGCCCCACGATCAGCACGACCCCGGCGAGCACCGATCCCGTCGGTGTCAACCCCGCAGCGGCCAGCAAACCACCCAGCCGGAGAAACCGCGCCGCGTCGTGGTGATCCCGAAGTTCCGATGCCGCAACGAGAATCCAGCCCAGCGCGGCGTACCCGACCAGCAGACTCCAGTGCCCCTGCAGGAGACGTTCGGCGACATAGGGATTCCAGATCGCCGCGAGAGCGGCGGCCGCCGCGCCCGTACGCCCGGCGCCGGGGACGAGCCGGAATGCCAATCGGCCGAAGCCGACACCCGCGAACACCAAGGCGGCCAGCAGGATCGCGGTGACCACCGTGCCACCGTCGACCACTGTCGACGCCATCGCGACGAACCAGTCCTGCGGTACCGCGCGCGGCGGCAGGTCACCGATGCCCAGCGTGGTGTCGGTGACGTGGGTGCGCGGCGTCGACACCGCGTCCCGGTACAGCAGGTAACCGGGTCCGACGCCGATCGATCCGGGGAGCAGCGGCGCCAGGACGGCCACGGCCGCAACGGCACTCACCAGGTAGAGCGTCGGGAGCAACCGTCCGGAGAACACCGCGGCCCGGGTGGCTCAGAAGTGGTGGGTGTCCGACGGCGCGGGTGCGTGCACCGGGTCGTCGTCGAACTCCGACTCGGTGATGCCGTAGGCGCGCGCGAGGTCGAGGATCTTGGTGGCGCGTGCGATGCGGGGGAGGTCCGAACCGTTGCGGATCTCCCCGCCGTCGCGCTCGAACTCCGCGAAGAATTCCCGCGCCCAGGTGATCTCGTCCTGGGACGGCGACAGGCCCTCGTTGACCGGGGCGCACTGCGCGGGCGTCAGGCAGATCTTGCCCGTCATGCCGAACTCCGCACTCACCGCGGTGGCCTCGCTCAGTTTGAGGGCGCTCGAACCGACGGTCGGGCCGTCGATGGCACTGGGAAGGTGAGCGGCCTTGGCGGCGATGGTGAATCTCGACCGGGCGTAGGCGAGGGTCTGCGGGCTGTCGCCGAAGCCGGTGTCCCGGCGGAAGTCACCGATACCGAAGGCAAGGCGGAAGGTGCCCTTGGCGGAGGCGATCTCGCTGATCCGCTCGAGTCCGCGGGCGGTCTCGACGAGAGCGACGATCGGGAGGCCCGGTAGGCGCTTGGCGGTCTCGGTCACGTGGTCGACGGACTCGACCATCGCCAGCATCACGCCGCCGATCGCGGTCCCCGCGAGTGCCTCGAGGTCATCGGCCCACCACGGGGTGCCGAAGCCGTTGATGCGGACCCATTCACCGGCGCCGGGACCGGAGCCGTCCTTGGGGCCGATCCAGCGCACGACGTTGTTCCGCGCCTCGACCTTGTCCTTGGGAGCCACGGCGTCTTCGATGTCGAGCACGACGATGTCGGCGCGCGAGCGAGCCGCCGGCTCGAACTTCGCGTAGTGGGCGCCGTTGACCAGGAGCCAGCTTCGGGCCAGCACCGGATCGATACGCGAACCGACATCGGTCGATTCGGCGTCGTAGGTCGTGTTGTCGTCGTACATCGATATCTCTCGTTCGTGAATTCTGCAGCCTACCCATCGTTGCCTATGCCCGATGACCGGTGCAAAGCACCCTGCGCGCGGGAGCCGGTGTCAACTCGGCACACTTGTGCCATGCAGCAGACCAGGCCGACCGGACGGCGCCGGGCCGCTTCGGGCACCGTCGGCGCCGTCGGATCGGTGGCCGTCGGCTCGATGGTCGCCAACATCTGCATGTACGTGGTCCATCTGAGCGCGAGCGCGCGCTATCTGGATGTCAGCGAATACGGCGAGTTCGCGGTCCTGCTGTCGGCGATGCTCGTGTTGGGCGTACCCGCGCTGGCGCTGCAGAACGTCGTCGCACGCGAGGTGGTCCTGGGCTGCGACGAGCGCCGTCTGCGGCGGGTGGGGATTCAGACGACCCTGTATGTGGTCCTCCTGGTCGCGGTCGCCACACCGCTGGTCGCCCTGCTGATGCGCACCGATGTGGTCACGACACTGGCCGCCCTCGGCGCTGCCCCGTTCCTCGCACTGATCGCCGCAGGTCAGGGCATTCTGCAGGGGCGCGGCGAGTTCCGGACGCTGTCGTGGGTGTTGGCCGCGGTCGGGATCCTGCGCTCGATGCCCATCGTGGGCGCTTTCGTCGCGGGTGCCGGTCCGGCGGGCGGACTCCTCGCCGGAACCGTGGGTGCCGCGGTCTCGGCGGTCGTCGTCTGGCTGGTCGTCGGGAAAGTCGGGGAGCGCGCGTCGGACGCGGGCACGGTGGGAGTCCTCAGCGTGGTCCGCGCGTCGCAGGTCCAGTTGGTGCTCATCGTGGCGTCGTCGGTGGATCTGCTGCTCTCACCGCGGGTTCTCGACGCCGAGTCGGTCGGCGTCTACGCGCTCGGCGCGATAGCCACCAAGGTCGCGTTCTGGCTGCCGCAGGCCATTGGCGTCGTCTTCTACCCGCGCCTCGCCGACCCCGCCCGGTCCCGGGTCTCCCTGCGGCAGGCAGTGGCGGTGGTCGCCGGCGTCGGCGTGGTCCTGACTCTCGGCGCGGGGCTCGCGGGACCGCTGGTGCCGACCGTGTTCGGCGACGGCTACGACCAACTCGTCCCACTCCTGTGGCTCTTCGCCTACATCGGTGCCGCCCTCGCCGTCCTCCAGGTCGTGTTGCTGTCGGCGATCGCCCGTGATCGCACCCGCGTCGCCTTCGTGACGTGGATCGTCGTGGCGATCGAGGTGGTGGTCATCCTCACCGCTGCCGGTTCGGTGCTCGGGGTCGCGGCCACCGCGGCGGTCGCGGTGACGATCGCAGCCGCCGGCACGTGGGCGCTCACACGCTGATCGGCGGTTACATTCGGCCCAGACGCAGGAACGTTGCCGGGATCGGGAAGTTTCGGCAGGGTTGTGTGATGAGCGACAACGGAGTCACCAAGGTCACTGTCCAACGAGTCATCGAGGCACCGGTCGACGCGGTGTTCGACGTCCTCTCCAATCCCGAGAGGCATCAGGCACTCGACGGTTCGGGGTTCATCCGCGGCGTCGACCACGCCGATCGCATCCAGAACGTCGGTGAAGTGTTCACGATGAACATGGCGGGCGACCACATGGGCGGCGAGTACAAGACCGACAACCACGTCACCGGGTACGCCAAGGACAAGCTGCTGGCGTGGAAGACGACTCCCGCCGGCACCGAGCCTCCCGGCTGGGAGTGGTTGTGGGAGCTGGAAGCCCAGGGCCCCAACGAGACGCTGGTCCGGCACACCTACGACTGGTCGAAGGTCACCGACAAGAAGCTCCTCGAGCAGGTGAAGTTCCCGCTCGTGACCGAGGCCCAGCTCGAGGACACCCTCGGCCGTCTTGCGGCCGAGGCTGCTTCCTGAGTTCTATCCGTCGGTTCCGGCGGTGCCACCGCCGCCGGACCGCCGGAACCTCGCGGGCATCCACGCCGGGTTGATCAGGAGCGCCCCGACGACCAGCGCGGCGACGCCGAGGACGCCGGTCACGATCGGCACGATACGACCCCAGATCGTGATCGGCGTCGCGAGATCCGAAGCGAGACGCGACATCTGGGACTGTGTCGTGTCGTCGTAGGAGAAGGTCGCCTGCAGGTGCGGCAGCCGGAAGTCCGGCGGCACACCGGGAGTGCCGTCGGGGAAGGCGTAGAACTCGTCGACGGTGATCTTCGCGTCGACGATCGTGCCCGTCCGCGGTTCGACGGCCAGGTCCCACGAACTGCGGTGTCGCAGAGTGGCAGTCAGGTCGCGGCGCGGGCCGTCGATGCCGAACCACGATGCCGGCCGGGTGATGACGACATCCGTGCCGACCGGCCTGCCGAGCGCGGCCCGGGCGAGGTCGGTCTCGGGGACCTCGGCGCGGAACCGGGCGACGTCCTTGCCGACGACCTCGGTGTCGCCGTCGTACTTCAGGGGCACGGTCGTCCGCGTGACGACGTCGAAGAACTCGTGGTCGGTCAGGCGGGTGTCGAAGGGCAGCAGGTAGGTGAAACCGCGGCGGTCGGGCACCAGCACCGGCGCCTGATTGCTGTCGTACTGGATTTCCGACGCCCCGCGCGCGGACAGCTGCGGTTCGGCGGTCTCCCGGTCGAGGGTCACCCGGTCCTTGACCGCGTTGACCGTGGCGTCGTTGCAGGCGTCCGGCGAATCGGCGTCGGCGCCACTGCCGGGCCGCGGATCCTCCGGCTCCACCGCCCGGTCGTCGATGCGCAGCGTCTCGGCCTGGACCGAGGTGCCGGCCTGCAGCGTGACCCGATGTTCGTCGGACGGCTGGACCGCGACGACCCGCTGCTGGCGGACCAGATCGGCGTCGAGTGTCCGTGCCGCGGGTGTCGCCAGCGAGCAGCGGTCGAGGATCGTCGCGTCCTCGGCGGTGGCCACCGTGGTGAAGTCGGTGCTCAGCGGG
Organism: Gordonia sp. Swx-4; assembly: GCF_030316175.1. Lineage (NCBI taxonomy): Bacteria > Bacillati > Actinomycetota > Actinomycetes > Mycobacteriales > Gordoniaceae > Gordonia > Gordonia sp. Swx-4. The sequence continues at coordinate 4,829,678 of NZ_CP128197.1, read as the reverse complement.
ATCTCGCGGAAGTTGCCGACGAGCAGTGTCGGCAGCGCGATGGTCACCGCGACGAGGAAGCTGCCGATGAAGATGAGCGTCGGTCCGGCCAGATCCGCGGTCGACCAGCGGTGAGGTGCGGACTGTTCCACCGCGGATGGGGGCACCGGGGACGGCTCCGAAGACATGGTGGCGAGGGTAGTGGATGCCACCGGGCTACCCTGTCACCAGCATGACCAGCACCGACTCCGCCCGCGACTCAGTCGCAGCATCGAACACCGATTCCCGCTCCGGCGCGCCGCGCTCCGACGCCGCCGGTCCGGCGGCCACGTCGCGACGCTTCTACCCACAACTCGAGGGCATGCGTGCGCTCGCCGCGATCGGCGTCCTGATCACGCACGTGGCCTTCCAGACGCGGGCCGTCGAGATCGCGGTCCTCGGCCCCGTCCTCGGTCGCCTCGACCTTGCCGTCGCGCTGTTCTTCGGGCTCTCCGGGTTCCTCCTGTGGCGGCCGTGGGTCGACGCCGCGCACCGAGGTGCCGGGCATCCGTCGATCCCGCGGTATCTCAAGCACCGCGCCGTCCGCATCTGGCCCGCGTACGTCGTGGTCGTCGTGCTGGTGCTTCTTCTCCTGCCGGAGGCCCAGGGCGCCGACTTCGACGTCTGGCTCGCCAACCTCACCCTGACCCAGGTCTTCGTGCCCCTGACGCTGACCGCAGGACTCACCCAGATGTGGAGCCTGTCGGTCGAGATCGCCTTCTACGCGCTGCTCCCGCTCATAGGTCTCGCACTGGTGCGGTTGCGGGGCCGACAAGCTGGTGCGCGCATCCCGGTGCTCTTGGTGCTCGGCGTTCTCAGCCTCGGCTGGGCCTGGGTCGGCACCTCGCTCCCCGTCGCCGATGGTGTGGAGACCAAGAACTGGGTGTTCGGTCACCTGCCGTGGTTCGTCGCCGGCCTGATCCTCGCCGAGGTCGCCGGCGTGCTCGACACCGCAGGAGCGCCACGCGGGCGGTGGATGAACCTGGCGATACGGCTCAGCGCGAACCGGTGGCTGATGTTCGGGGTCCTCGTCGTCGCCTACGGGCTGGCGTGCACCCGCTTCGCCGGTCCGACCGGTCTCGGCGACGTCACCAACATCGAGTTCGTCGCCAAGATGACTCTCGGTGCGCTGTGCGGCTACGCGCTTCTCGCGCCGCTCGTCTGCAACCCGGGGCCGTTCCGGTTCCTCACCTCACGCGTGATGCTCGCGCTGGGACGCTGGTCCTACGGCATCTTCATCTGGCACGTCGCGGTCCTCGCAGTAGTCTTTCCGCTGTTCGGCATCGTGCCGTTCAACGGCAACACTCTCCTGGTCCTGGTGATCACTCTGGGACTCTCGGTCGGGATCGCCGCGGCGTCTTACGCCTTCGTCGAGGAACCGGCGCGGAACTGGTTGCGCAACCGCGACACCCGACGACGCAACCGGCCGGCTGCTGCTTCCTCGTCGGCGGATTCTTCGGATTCCCCGGCCGACCAGAACACCAGCCAGCCGGTCATCAACACCGCGATCAACGCGGGCAACTGAACCCACCACTCCCAGCCGTGGTAGCCGCCGGCGGCGTGCCACGGACCGGCGGTCAGACCGACGGTCGCGAGCATCATCATCGCGAAGGTCGTTGTCACCCCGGCTTTCGGCGGGATCGCCGCGGCGACCACACCCACCCCGATGCCCACGGCCAGGCCCCACCAGCCCGACAACAACCACGACGCACCGAGAATCCCCAGACCGGCAGCCATCAGGGTGAACCGCCCGGTGGTCACGGTTCGCGGTTCGGCGACGGCCTCCCGTCGCGAGGACGGCCACCATGCCGCGACGAGCAGCAGGGCCATCAGCACGAGTCCGACGACAAGCGACCAGCGGTACAGCGAGTCGAACCGGTAGGTGAGCTCGACCGTGCCCGACGCCCCGGCCGGCACGATCCAGCCCTGCTGCCAGCCGTTCACGACCACCGGCGACAACTCCCGGCCGTCGACCCGCGCGACCCAGCCCGGGTTGGTGGATTCGGGGACCACGAGCAGGCGTTCGGGACCGGAATCGATCTGCACCGCACGACTCGCCGCGGTCCACTCGGAAACGTCCGGCGTGGTCGTCGCGGCGCCGTCCACCGGCGACCCGACCGTCAGTGACACGGCGTCGACGGTGAACGCCTGACCGGGATTGACGGACACCTCCTGCTGCCCGGCGGGCAACCGCAGCTCGCCCGGCGTGCAGGCACGGGCCACCACTGGTTCCCCGGAACGCAGTGCGGCCGTGGTGGTCCGCGCGGAGATCCCGACCACCTGACCGGCGGCGGTGATGCCGAGGCCATCGCCGCAGCGGATCTCGACGACCCGGTCACCGTCAGCGGGTGCGCGCGGTGCCGGGAAGACCTCGACCTCGGCGATGCCCGGTGGTGCGGGCGTCGCGAATCCGAGGCTGTTGACGTCGATCAGGTCGCGCTGTTCGCGGATGGTGATCTCGATGCGGTCGGTGATCGCCGGGTCGAGCCGCAGGACGCCGTCCTTGCCGACCTCACGGATCTGTTCGCCGGTGCCGAGATCGACGGCGACCTCGGTCGGGGTGGCCGGGTAGTCGCCCGGCGCAACGAGTTTCACTGATTCGACACGCTGCTCGGCGGGCAGGTGGACGACCAGGGTCGGCGTGGCGTCGTCGGCCGGCTCTTCGTCGTCCTCGCGATCCTCGGGCTTCTCCTCGTCGGGGATCTGCGGCGCGGTCCACGTGGTGCCGGGGTCGCCGTCGACGGCCGCGGCCGGGCTGCCGCGGGGGTCGGTGACCGGTCGCGGTCCGGTGGCCGTCATGCCGCCCGGTGTGGCGAGCAGTCGGTTGAGTGCGGCGCCGGGACGTGGCCGGAGAACGGCCGACGGGGTGACCGCGGTGTCCTGGGGAACCGACAGGGCGCGGCTGAACACCGACGACGTCTCCGGTGACAGGCCGAGGCCCGGTGCGCAGCGGGTCTTCTCGCGAGCCGGATCGGCGACGCACCAGGCCCGCCCGTTGAGTTCGGAGTACAGCAGCCACTGGGCGACGGTGGTGCCCGCCCCGAGTTCGGGCAGGACGACGCGGTGTCTGATCTGCAGCGGCGTGGAGGTGCGCAGGTTCGACACCTCCACCTCACCGAGGGCGAACTGGTTTCCGGCGGTGCCGTCCTCGGTGCGCAGGGCGCGGATCTGAATCCAACGGGTCGGGCCGCTCGGGGCGGTCACCGTCGTCGGCTCACCCGGCTCGAGCCCCGACGCCACGGTGCTGCCGGCCTCCGTGGTGATCAGGACGCTGGTCACGTCCGAGCCGAGGGCCTTCGCGGTGGTCAGCGACAACGCGAGATCCGTCTGGGGAGTGGTGAACCCGATCCGCATCCACCGGCCGACAGCCCCTTCGAGTCCGCCGCTGACCCAGGCCGTCTGGGGGTTGCCGTCGAAGGCCGCGGCGGGGGAGTTCGCCGGCGAGGTCTGTCCCGGTTGCACCGCGTCCGATGCCGAGCCCGACGTCGTGACCTCGATCTCGCCACTCCGGTTGTCCAGCAGCCATTCCCCGCGGACGAGCGGCTGATCGTCGACCGGGTAGTCGGCGGCCGCGTTCTGCGTGCGCCGCGGGTCGTCGGCCGACCGGATGGCGGAGCTGTGGTCGTCGACCCGTCCGAAGTCGGTTTCGCGGTCGCTCGGGGTGTCGGTGACGATGAGTGGGCCGTCGGCGATCCCGGCGCGTCGGGCATCGGCGTCGAGCAGGACCGGTCCGAGAGGCGGAAGGCCTTGTCGTGCACGTACTTCGGCGAGCGCCGCGATGGCCTCCGGGCCGCCGGCCACGCGCGGGATGCCCCGCTCGTCGACGAGGAGGGGGCCGGTGCCGTCGAATCCCGTCGCCTCGACCGCATAGATCTGGACGGCGGGCATGGTGGGTCGCAAACCGTTGTCGCGCATCACGCCCCGGACGCTCGGCGGTCCGACCTGGGGACCGAACTGTGCCACCCGCGTCAAGCCGGGGGAGGTGTCGAGTGCCTGCTGCGCGAGGAGGGGTCGCGCGGACCGGGAGGTCTCGGGGTCGAGATCTGCGCGCAGCACGACGAAGCCCACGCCCTGCTGGGCGAGGGTCTCGGCCAGGCCGGGTGACCCCCGGCCGGCGGCGATCTCGCGTTGCACGGAGTCGAGTGCGCGGATGGCTCCGGGCGGGGTCAGCGGGATGGCGTCGCGCACGGCCCACGGGGCGTCGGCGAGCGGTTGCAGGGGTTCGTCGCGGGTGAGACCCCACAGCTGATCGGCGAACGGCGCGCCCGGGACGACGAGGGCGCGCGCTGGTGGCGAGTCGTCGGGGCGAGCGCTGTGTTCGGACAACCAGTCCGCGGTCTGCTTCCAGTGGTTCGGGATCGCGGTGTAGGTGCCGGCGGGAGCGAGCTGACCGGTCCAGATGAGCGACCCGGCGCCGATGACCGCCACCAGCAGCACGATGGCCGCGGCCACCGGGCGGGATCGCTGGGGATGTGCGAAGGCCGAGAGTGTCTCCCGAACGGAGACGGTGCCGGGCAACGGGACCCGTGCCAGCAGGTGCGCGACACCGAGTACCAGCGGGATGCGGATGAAGGGTTCGAACTTGTGGATGTTGCGCAGCGGCGCACCCGAACCGTCGAGGAACACCCGGACCTGCTCGGCGATCGGCGACCCGAGACCCCCGGCGAAGCCGACACACATGACCACCAGGCCCACGCCCAGGATCGCCACGAGGCGACCGCGGAACGGCATGTGCCGCATGCACAGACCGGCGAGTCCCGCAGCGGCGATCGTGCCGGTGGCCAGTACCGCGGCCGGTTGGGTGACGAGGACCGCGCCGGCGACACGCTCGGTCGACACGAACGGGGTCCACGAGCTCGCGCCGCGCATGACCTCGGTCAGCGACGTCCACTGCGTCGTGACGCGGGCGGACTCGATGTAATCCAGGAAGGGCGGGCTGACGCGGGACAAGATGAGCAGCGGGACGATCCACCACGCGCACGCCAGGAACAGGCCCAGGGCGGTCCAGGCACCGAAGCGCCACCAGCGGCGGTCTCGTGGCCGGTGCAGAAGCCACCACATGGCCGCGACGCCGAGCGCGGCGGCCGTGGCGACCGCGTTCACCGCACCCATCAGGGCGACGGCAGCCGCTGACCGTGCGGCCTCCCGCCAGAGCGGCCGACCATCGGAGGCAGAGGCGTCGAGCGCCCGGATCACCGGCAGCAGGACCCAGGGCGCCAGCATCATCGGCAGCGTCTCCGACGAGATCGAGCCGAGGGTGGTGAGGACGCGCGGACTCAGGACGAAGACGACGCCCGCGATGATCCGCGACGCGGGTGAGCCCAGTCGCAACGCCTCCGCGACACGCACGATGCCGACGAAGCCGACGGTGAGGAGCAACGCCCACCACAACCGCTGGACGATCCAGGGCGGGACCGACAGCAGATCACCGAGGGCGAAGAAGGCGCCGTGCGGGAAGAAGTATCCGTACGCCTGGTTCTGGACCTGCCCCATCGGGGCATTCGGGGTCCACAGGTGCGCCGCCCGCGCGAGGAACCCGAGCGGGTTCGCCGTCAGGTCGAGCTTGGTGTCGGCGGCGATCTGGCCCGGGGACTGCAGCAGGCAGACGATCAGCGCGATCGCGGCAGCCACACCGATCCCACGTGCCGACAGGACACCTGTGGAAGCGGTGGTCGATGTACTACTCAGTTGCTGCTGCCGTCAGAACGGCCCCGACGCCGAGCATCGGGGGCGGGCGTCAGTTGGTCTCGCCCGCGCCGCCGCGCGATCCGTAGTCGACCGAACCCTGGACGAATCCGCTGTTCGGATTGATGTTGTTCAGGTCCGTCGACGGGCTGTTCTCGGAGGCGAGGAACCCGCCGAGGAACACCGCGCCGAGTCCCACCAGGATGCCGGCCACTCCGGCGACAGCGCCGGCCACAAGGCGGTTGTTGGTCATGGCGAAGAAACTACCATCGCGCGGTGTCTCACCTCGGTGTCACCCGCGCATGTCCGGCGGTTCGGGCACGGGTTTCGACATCAGCGGCGCGAGCGGACCTTCGCCAGCGTGCGATCCCACAGCAGTTGGGTGCTCAGTTTCAGCACCTCTGGCTTGTGGACATCGCGGCTGAGCAGCAGCGTCGACGCCGTGATCGTGCCGGCCGACGCCTTCGACCGGTGGCCGGAGTCCAGATGCGGTTGCGGGTCGTATTCGATGGCGAGCTGGATCGCCTCGGCCTTCTTCGTCCCGGCGATCTCGTCGGCGAGCCACAGCGCGAGGTCGATGCCGGCGGAGACACCGGCCGCGTCACGATGCGTTCGTCGGGGCCGGCGCGCACGATGCGCTCGTCCGGCACCGCGGTCACGCCGTAGAGGGACAGCGCGGCCAACGACGACCAGTGGGTGGTCGCGCGGAGACCGTCCAGCAGCCCGGCGGCAGCCAGGACCACCGAGCCGGTGCAGACCGACGTCGTCCATTGCGCGCCCGGGCTGACAGCACGCAGCCAGTCCAGGAGCTTCTCGTCCTTCGCCGCGCCGAAACACCCCGGGCCGCCGGGGACGAGGATCAGATCGGGTGACGGCGTCTCGTCGAACGAATGCGTCGCACCGATGAGGAGAACACCGGAATCGGCGACGACCGGTCCGGCCTCGTGCGTGACGAACCGGACCTCCGCGTCGGGAAGCATGCGCAGCACCTCGTAGGGGCCGATGAGGTCGAGGGCGGTGAACCGCGGGTAGAGGACGATCGCGATCTGCGTCATGGGTGTGCCTGTCTGTTCGGTGATGGTGGTGCGGTGGTCAGCGAAAGGTCTTGCGATAGTGGTCGGGGGAGACGCCGAGGCGTCGGATGAACGTGCGGCGCAACGACTCCGAGGAGCCGAATCCGCAGCGCGCGGCGATCACCGGCATGGTGTCGGAGGATTCGGTCAATGCACGGCGAGCCGCGTCGGTGCGGACCCGCTCGATGTAGTCGCTGGGCGGTTCGCCGGTCTCCTCGGTGAAGACGCGGGAGAAATGGCGAGGACTCATCGCGGCTTCCCGCGCGAGGTCGTGAAGCCGGTGGGGCAGTCCGGGTTCGGCCTCGATGCGTTGCTGCGCGTCGCGGATCACGTCGCGGCGCGCCCGTGGCATCCACACCGGCGGAGCGAACTGGCTCTGCCCGCCGGGGCGCCGCATGTAGAGGACCAGCCAGCGGGCGACCAGCTGGGCGAGCTCGGTGCCATGGTCCTCTTCGACGACGGCGAGGGCAAGGTCGATGCCCGCGGTGACGCCGGCCGACGTCCAGACGTGATCGGAGCTGCGGACGAACAGCGCCTCGGCGTCGACCTGCACCGTCGGGTATCGCTCGGCGAGGTGCTCGGCCATGGCCCAGTGCGTCGCCGCGCGCCGGCCGTCGAGGAGACCGGCCTCGGCGGCCAGGAAGGCGCCGTTGCAGACGCTGATGACGCGCCGCGCCCGGGTGGCCGCCTCCCGAATCCACTCGATGAGTTCGGCGTCGTCGACGGCCCGGTGGACGCCCATGCCGCCGGGCAGCAGCAGGGTGTCGACGAGTTCGGCGGGGTCTGGCAGTACGTGGGCGACGAACTGCAGTCCGACGCCGGTGTCGATCGGCTGCCCGTGCTGCGACACCAACCGCAGGTCATAGGTGACGGGCGACCCCTGATCACGCAGGGCGATCGACGCGGTCGTGAAGACGTCGGCCGGTCCCGTCACGTCGAGCGACTGCACCCCGGGGAACCCGAGAACCAGCACGGTTCGTGTCATGAGCTCATCCTGGCCGACACGGCTCACGTCGTCCAGGTCATGCATCCCACACTTGAGGACATCGGGACTAGAGCGTCAGCTCTGGTTCCCGCTCGCACTTGGCCGGGACGATGAACACCGGTCGATGGCAGTGTTTGAGGACGCGTTCGGCGACGCTGGACCGCAGCAATGCCTTGAGGCCCGACGCCCCGCGGGTCCCGGTGACGAGCAGATCGACGTCGAGTGCCTCGGCGGCGGCGACGAGAGCGCCCCACACCGTCGACTCGACCTCGACGAGCGTGCCCTTCGTCGACAGGCCGCATTCGCGGGCCAGAGCCACGCCGCGTTCGTTGATCTTCGCGGCCTCGTCCTCGAGGGCGCGGTCGACCCCGGCGTCGAGTTGCGTGTCGACGAACGGCTGCATGCCGCCGGCGAGGGTGGACATCCGGGCGGGTGTCATGCCGCCGGGTTGCCAGGCGGTGACGACGACGGCGGATTCGGCGCGCAGGAAGTGTCCGGCATAACGGATCGCACGATCGGCGTTCGGTGAGCCGTCGTAGGCGATCATCAACGTCTGTCCGGCGCGATTGGCACCGCGACCGCTGGGGGCGGTCGCGGACCCGGCCGAGATGGACCCCACGTCCATTTGCTCAGGTTACATGCCAGACTCGAGCCATGGGCCCAACTCGACGACCTCGCTGGATTCGGAACGCGCTGACGACTGCGACGGTCGCGGCATTGGGTCTCGGTCTCGTCGCCTGTGATTCGTCGACGCCCGAATCCGCGCCGCCCACACCGTCCGCGTACAGCTCGCCCACGGCGTCCCCGTCGTCGGTGGCCGCGACGACCACTCCTGTCGCAAACGCTTGTGGCGCGGAACAGCTCGCGAAGCTCACGCTGCGGCAGAAGCTGGCCCAGCTGATCGTCGTGGGTGTCACGGGCGCCGGCGACGCGCAGCAGATCGTGGAGGACGAGCAGATCGGCGGGATCTTCGTCGGGAGCTGGACCGACAAGGCGATCCTGACGAGTGGTGCGGCATCACGGATCTCGCAGAACTCGTCTATCCCGCTGATGGTCACCGTCGACCAGGAGGGCGGTCGGGTGTCGCGGCTGTCGGCGCTCGGCATCGACCACGCCTCGCCGCGTGAACTGGCGCAGACCAAGACGCCCGCCCAGGTGAAGGAGATCGCCGCCGGCGTCGGTCGCAAACTCAAGAACCTCGGCGTCACCGTCGACTTCGCGCCCGTGGCCGACGTCAGCGACGAATCCGACAACGAGGTGATCGGCGACCGTTCCTTCAGCAACGACCCGGCCGTCGTCACCGAGTACGCGGCCGCCTACGCCGCCGGCCTCGCCGAGGCCGGAATCACGCCGGTGTACAAGCACTTTCCCGGACACGGCCACGGTTCGGGCGATTCGCACCTCGGTGTGGTGACCGTCCCGTCGCTGGCCGAACTGCAGAACAGCGATCTGGTGCCCTTCCGCAATCTGCTGCGTGACCCGGGCATTGCGGGCGCCATGGTCGGTCATCTCATCGTGCCCGGCCTGACCGACGGATTGCCGGCGTCCATCAGCCGGCCGGCCATCCAGATGCTGCGGACGGGCGTGGGCTACAACGGGCCGCGGTACAACGGCGTGATCTTCTCCGACGACCTGTCGGGCATGGCGGCGATCAGTCAGCGCTACCCGATCGAGCAGGCGGTCGAGAAGTTCATCCTCGCGGGTGGCGACGTCGCGCTGTGGCTGTCCACCGACCGCGTCCCGTCGGTCCTCGACAACCTCGAGACCGCGGTGAAACGCGGACGCCTCGCACCCGCGCGCCTCGATGCGAAGGTGACACGCATCCTCCGGTCGAAAGGCGTCATCACCTGCTGAGTAATCTGTCGTGGGCGGCCCGAGCGAACGTTAAACTTACCGATTGGTAAGTTTATTGGGTATGGTCCTTCGGACACGACAGTGAGGATGGAGGCGGCCATGTCGGGCGGAACCAAGCGCCTGCCGCGTGCAGTGCGGGAGCAGCAGATGCTCGACGCCGCCGTGAAGGTGTTCTCGCAGAACGGTTTCCGTGAGACCTCGATGGACGCCATCGCGTCTGAGGCGCAGATCTCCAAGCCGATGCTGTACCTGTACTACGGCTCCAAGGAGGAGCTGTTCAGCGCCTGCATCGCCCGTGAGTCCGGACTGTTCATCGACGCGATGAGCGTCGGTTTCGACCCGTCACTCACCCAGCGCGAGCAGGCCGTCACCGTCATCCGCGAGTTCCTGCGCTTCGTGCACGAGAACCGAGAGTCGTGGCGCGTGCTGTACCGCGTCGCGATCGGGACCGCGAGCTTCGCCGGCATCGTCTCCGACAGTCGCCAGCGGGTGACCGAGATGGTCGCGGCGCTCATCAAGGCCGGCACGACCGTCGAGACCGCCGGCGACATCGACTTCGAACTCACCGCCGTCGCCATCGTCGGCGCCTGCGAGGCGGTCGCCGACCGCATCACCGAGGGCGACGTCGACCTCGACAAGGCCACCAACATGCTCGTCGGCATCGCCTGGCGCGGCCTGAAGGGTGTCGGTACCGACATCTGAGCAGCGAGCTCGCGAGCGTATCGAAGGGTCGCTCACTCGATCCGTTCCCGCTCACGCGATCCGTTCCCGCTCACGCGAATGGTGTGAGCGGGAACGGAAACGGTGAGCGAAAAGCCCTCAGCCCTTCCGCGTCGTCGCGGTGAGGTGCGGGAATCCCTTGCGACGGTCGCGGATCGCGATGTCGAAGTTGCCCTCGCCGTCGATGCGGCGGGTGTAGAGGTTCACCTTGGCGGGCAGCAGGATCGGCTTGCCGAACTTGACGTCGTAGGTGACCGCGCCGGGCAGCTGGGCCTCGACGTTTGCGATTGCCGCTGCGGCGCTCCACATCCCGTGGGCGATCGCCTTGGGGAAGCCGAAGGCCTTGGCGGTCAGGTTCGCCATGTGGATCGGGTTGCGGTCGCCCGATGCGGCGGCGTACTCGCGGATGCGTCCCAGGTCCACGGACAGAACCGAATCCGGCGGCGGCGGGGTCTTCGACTTCGGTTCGGGACCGCGCGGCTCGTCGGACAGGCTGGTCCGCTGCTGCTTGAGGAAAGTCGCGGTCTGTGTGGTCACCAGTTCGGTGCCGACGCTGATCTCGCTGATGACGTCGACGAGGATGCCCTTGCGGTGCTCCCGCAGGTTCTCCGCGTGGGTCTCGATGGACAGCGGCTCGCCGACCTCGATCGGACGCTTCCGCTCGATCTTGTTCGTCATGTGGACCGAACCGATTGCACCGAACGGGAACTCGTCCGACGTCAGCAGCTTCATGACCACCGGGAACTGCAGCACGAACGGGTACGTCACCGGCAGAGTGGCGCCGAAGCGCTGACCGGTTGCATGGCAGTACGCCTGCAGCGCAGCGGGATCGACGCGGACGCCCTCGAGCCGGTAGTGAGTGTCGGGCAGCGGCGCGTCGGCCGGGACGCGGGCCGGCTTGCCGACGCCCGGCAGCATCCCGGTGACGGCCTTGCCGTACAGCTCGCCGGTGCCGGGGGCGCCGGGAAGAGTGATCGTCTTACCCATCACGCACCCAGGAATCCCTGGCCGCAGACGCGGACCACGTTGCCGGTGATGGCGCTGCTCGCCGGGTTGGCGAAGTAGGCGACGGTCTCGGCGACGTCGACGGTCTGGCCGCCCTGCTGCAGCGAGCTCATCAGGCGACCGGCCTCGCGGGTGGCCAGCGGGATCGCCGCGGTCATCTTGGTCTCGATGAAGCCGGGGGCGACGGCGTTGATGGTGATGCCCTTCTCGCCCAGGATCGGCGCGTAGGCGTCGACCAGGCCGATGACACCGGCCTTCGATGCGCCGTAGTTGGTCTGGCCGCGGTTACCGGCGATCCCGGCGATCGACGAGACGTCGATGACCGCGCCGCCCTCATGGAGCGCACCCTTGTCCAGCAGCTTCTCGACGAGGGTCTGCGGAGCGATGAGGTTCACCGCGATGACGGCGTCCCAGCGGGCGTCGTCCATGTTGGCGAGCAGCTTGTCGCGGGTGATGCCGGCGTTGTTGACGATGATGTCGATGCCGCCGTGCCGCTCGAGGGCGTGCTCGGCGAGCTTGTCGCCGGCGTCGGGTGCGGTCACGTCCAGCGGGAAGGCGGTGCCGCCGACCTTGTTGGCCGTCTCCGACAACGCGTCACCGGCCTGCGGGACGTCGGCGGCGATGACGTGGGCGCCGTCGCGCGCGAGCACCTCGGCGATGGTGGCGCCGATGCCGCGGGCGGCACCGGTCACCACGGCGACCTTGCCCTCGAGCGGACGATCCCAGTCCTTCGGCGCGATCGCGTCGGCCGACCCGACGCGGATGACCTGTGCGTCGACGAAAGCGGACTTGGCCGACAGCACGAAGCGTACGGTCGATTCCAGGCCGCTCAGACCGGTCTTGGCGTCGGGCGAGACGTACACGAGCTGGACGGTGGAGCCCTTGAGTAGCTCTTTACCGAGCGAGCGGGTGAAGCCCTCGAGAGCACGCTGTGCGACGCGCTCGGACGGGTCGGTCACCAGCTCCGGCGTGGTGCCGATGACGAGGAAGCGAGCGCACGGCGCGGTCGAGCGCATGGCCGGCTGGAAGAACTCGAACAACTGACGCAACTCGGCCGGGGAGGTGATGCCGGTGGCGTCGAAGACCAGGCCGCCGTACTTGTCGGCGCTGCGGCCGGTCAGGGCGTTCTGGATGAGGTCGTAGTCGTCGCCCGAGAGCATCTCCCGGAGCGGTTCGACGAGGCGTCCCGAACCTCCGAGCAGCACCGGACCCGGCAGCGGCGGCTCCGACGCCTTGTAACGCCGCAGGGGCGGCGGGACGGGGAGCCCGGCCTGCTTGGCGATGAATGCGCCCGGGCCGGAATGGACGAAGCTCGAGTACAGGCCAGTTGTTCCGTTGGCGGCCATGTTGGATCTCCTCTGACTGTCGTTCGACAAGGAACTTACTCTTGAGTAAGAATACGCTATAGATACCGCACACGACCCTGGAGATCGACGTGGCAGAGAACAGCACCACCCCGAAGAAGCCCGAGACCCGCACCGAGCGCCCGGTGGCGATCCTCGGCGGCAACCGCATTCCGTTTGCCCGCCAGGACAAGGCATATGCCAAGGTCAGCAATCAGGAGATGTTCACCGCCGCTCTCGACGGCCTGGTGAGTCGCTTCAACCTGCAGGGTGAGCAGCTCGGCATGGTCGCCGGCGGCGCCGTGCTCAAGCACGCCCGTGACTTCAATCTCATCCGCGAATCGGTGCTGGGCTCGGCCCTGTCGCCCTACACCCCCGCCTTCGACATCCAGCAGGCGTGCGGCACCGGTCTGCAGGCCATCACGACCGTCGCCGACGGCATCGCACGGGGCCGCTACGACGCCGCGATCGGTGGCGGCGTCGACACCACCTCCGACGCCCCGATCGCCGTGGGCGAGGGCCTGCGTCGCCAGCTGCTCGAGGTCAACCGCGCCCGCTCCACCAAGGACCAGATCCTCGGCGCCGCGAAGCTGCTCACCAAGCTCGGGATCGAGATCCCGCAGAACGGCGAGCCGCGCACCGGGATGTCGATGGGCGAGCACGCCGCCATCACCGCCAAGGAATTCGGCATCAAGCGCGCCGACCAGGACGAGCTCGCCGCACGCAGCCACCAGAACATGGCGGCCGCCTACGACGACGGCTTCTTCGACGACCTGATCACCCCGTTCATGGGTCTGACGCGCGACCAGAACCTGCGCGGCGATTCGACCGCGGAGAAGCTCGCCAAGCTCAAGCCCGTCTTCGGTGTCTCCCTCGGCGACGCGACCATGACCGCGGGCAACTCGACCCCGCTCACCGACGGTGCGTCGACCGTGCTGCTGGGCAGCGACGAGTGGGCCGCCGAGCGCGGTCTTCCGGTGCTCGCGTACTTCGTCGACAGCGAGACCGCTGCAGTCGACTACGTGAACGGACCCGACGGCCTGCTCATGGCCCCGACCTACGCCGTGCCGCGCCTGCTGGCCCGCAACGGTCTCACCCTGCAGGACTTCGACTTCTACGAGATCCACGAGGCGTTCGCGTCGGTGGTGCTCGCGACGCTGCAGGCGTGGGAGTCCGAGGAGTACTGCAAGGAGCGACTGGGCCTCGACTCGGCGCTCGGACCCATCGACCGGTCCAAGCTCAACGTCAACGGCTCCTCGCTCGCCGCGGGTCACCCGTTCGCCGCGACCGGCGGCCGCATCGTCGCGCAGGCGGCGAAGCAGATCAAGGAGAACGGCGGCGGTCGCGCGCTGATCTCGATCTGTGCCGCCGGCGGCCAGGGCGTCACCGCGATCATCGAGGGCTGATCCCTCGTCCGGCACGGTCCGGACCGAGCAGAGGGGACGGATCGAGCGACGAATCGCTCGATCCGTCTCCTTTTGGCACCCCGAATGGGGTCCTTCGTCACATGTTTGGACGAAACGTGGCCCCGAACGTGTCATCGGCCGAAAAGTAGCGTAAACATGAAGACAGCTCGGCAGAGCTGTCAGACCCCCGACCCGACAGCTCAGCCGGGGCACCTACATTTCTGGGGTATGAGTTCTGCGGCCACCACCCCGACTGGCCCAGGTAGTCAGCCGTGATGGATGGAGTTGTGACCACGAGCGCCCGGCGAGCACGCCACGCGGTACGCGCTGCGGTCGTCGTCGTCATCATTTTGGCGCTCGCCCTCTCCATCGACTTCGTCGCCACCCGCGATCACTCCGCACGCGGAGCCGTCGTCGGCGGGATCTCGGCGGGCAACCGCCACGCCGCCAAGCTGAACCCCGTCATCGACGAGCTGACCGCCCGCTCCACGCAGCCGGTCGTCCTGCGCACCCCCGAGGGCTCGGCCGAGGTCGCGCCGACCGAACTGGGGCTGACCTTCGACGCGGACGCGACCCGCGCACGTCTTCTCGAACAGCCGCGCAACCCGCTCACGCGCTTCCTGTCGCTCTTCGGTCGTGACCTCGACGTCGAGCCCGTCGTGACGATCGATCCCGCCGCCATGAACAAGGCCCTCGACGCCCACCGCAGGTCGCTGGAGAAGGCCGCGGTCGAGGGTGGAGTCCACTACGACGGCGCCACGCCGGTCGGCGACGAGCCGGCACCGGGTGAGCGCGTCGCCCGCCAGGCCGCCGCCGTCGTGCTCGTCGACCACTGGCTCGACGGCACGCCGATCGACATGCCGATGGAACCGTTCTCGCCGACCGTGACCTCGGAGGTCGTCGCCGCCACCGTGGCCGGCCCCGCCGACCGCGCGACGTCGGGGTCGGTGAAGCTCATCGACCGGCGCAAGCGCACGGTCGAGGTTCCGGCAGGCGACATCGGGGCGATGCTGACCTTCGTGCCCGACGGAAAGGGCGGTCTCACCCCGCACGTCGACGTCAAGAAAGCGCGCGAGTCTCTCGGCCCCGATCTCGATCCGTCCCAACGCCCCGCCGTCAGTGCGACATTCAGCCTCGCCAGTGGCCGCCCGACCGTCGTGCCCGCGATCACCGGTTCGAAGATCAACTGGGACAAGACACTTCAGGCGCTCGCCACGACGGCGACCGCAGCCGGTGGCAACCGTACCGCCGATGTCGTCTACGACGATGTCGACCCCAAGCTCACCACCGACGCCGCCCGCAAACTCGGTGTGCGCGAACTGATCAGCGAGTACACCACCGACGGCTTCTCGAGTGCCTCCGGTGAGAACATCCGCCTCGTCGCGGCCGAGGTCGACGGCGCGTTGGTCCTGCCCGGCAAGGTCTTCTCGCTCAACGGCCACACGGGTCCGCGAGGCACGGCCGAGGGTTACGTCGACTCGACGATCATCAACAACGGCCGCGCCGCGACGGCCGTCGGCGGCGGCATCTCCCAGTTCGCGACCACCCTCTACAACGCCGCGTACTTCGCGGGTCTCGAGGACGTCGACCACACCGAGCACGCGTATTACATCTCGCGCTATCCGGAGGCCCGGGAGGCCACCGTCTTCGAAGGCGCCATCGACCTGAAGTTCCGCAACAACACCCGGCACGGGGTGCTCATCGAGACCGGTTGGTCGCCGTCCGCGGTGACCGTGAGGTTGTGGGGCACCAAGGCATTCGAGGTCGAGTCGATCACCGGCGAGCGGACCGACCCCACCGAACCGGAACGGATCAAGCTCCCCAAGGGCGACGACTGCATTGCGAGCAGCGGCAGCAAGGGCTTCACGACGTCGAACACGCGGATCATCCGCGACGCGAGGACCGGCCGTGAGATCAACCGGTACACCCGCACCGTGCGGTACGCACCCGAGCCGAACGTGAAGTGCGTGTAGACCGATCGGAGTGTTTCGCGCGGGGTCTTTACCGAGCGATAGAACGCTCGATAGGCTCCGAGTCGTGGATATCAATGGAGCTAGTGCAATCGTCACGGGTGGGGCGTCGGGGATCGGCGCAGCTGCGGCTCGCCAGCTGGCGGCCAAGGGTGCGAAGGTCGTCGTCGCCGACCTGAACGCCGACAAGGGGGAGGAGCTTGCCAAGGAGATCGGCGGTGTCTTCGTCAGCGTCGACGTCACCTCGACCGAACAGATCGAAGCCGCCATCAACGCGGCCACCGAACTCGGCCCGCTGCGTGCCCTGGTCAACTCGGCCGGCATCGGCTGGGCACAGCGCACCATCGGCCGCGACGGGGAGTTCGGTTCGGCGCACAACCTGGACGCCTACAAGAAGGTCATCGCGATCAACCTGATCGGCACCTTCGACTTCATCCGTCTCGCCGCCACCGCGATGAGCCGCAACGAGCCGCTCGACGCCCACGGCGAGCGCGGCGCGATCGTCAACATGGCCAGCGTCGCCGCCTTCGACGGCCAGATCGGTCAGGCGTCGTACTCCTCGTCCAAGGGCGGCGTCGTCGGCATGACCCTGCCGGTCGCGCGTGACCTGGCGGCGGTCGGCATCCGCGTCAACACCATCGCCCCCGGCCTGATCGACACCCCGATCTACGGCGAGGGCGAGGCCGCCGAGGCGTTCAAGGCGAAGCTGGGCGAGTCGGTCCTGTTCCCGCACCGTCTGGGTGCTCCCGACGAGCTGGCCTCGATGGTCGTCGAGCTGGTCACCAACAGCTACATGAACGCTGAAGTGATCCGCGTCGACGGCGGCATCCGGATGCCTCCGAAGTAGTCACCAGCACACATCACCACTCGCCGAACCCACTGCCCCGCGGGGTGGTGGGTTCGGCCGTTCGTGGGTTACTCAGGCCTGTAGGACCACCTTGAGTGCCTTGGTCTCCGCGGCCCGGCCGAAGACGTCGTAGGCCTCCATGATGTCGCCGAGGGCGAAACGGTGGCTGATGAACAGGTCGGGGTCGATCCGACGCTGCGCGACCAGCTTGAGCAGGACGCCGAGCGTGTCGGTGTTCACCAGGCCCATCGAGACGTTGATGTTGGAGATCCACAGATCCTGGAGAGCGAACTCCACCGGGGCGCCGTGCACGCCGACGTTGGCGACATGACCCGCGGGCCGGACGACATCCAGACACATCTGGAAGGTCTGCGGGATGCCCACCGCCTCGATCGCGACGTCGACGCCGAGCCCGTCCGTCATCGCGAGGACCTGGTCCTTCCAATCGGCATCCGACGACACGACGCCGTCGGTCGCGCCGAAGGACTTGGCCTGCTCGATGCGGTTGGGGTCGATGTCGATCGCGATCACGCGGCTCGGTCCGTAGAGTCCCGACGTCGCGATCGTCGCGAGACCCACCGGTCCGGCTCCGACGACGGCCACCACGTCACCGGGTTTGACGTTGCCGTAACGGATACCGATCTCATGCCCGGTCGGCAGGATGTCGCTGAGGACGACGCCCTGCTCGGGCGTGACGCCCGACGGCAGTTTGTAGACCGAGGTCTCGGCGTAGGGGACTCGTACGAGCTCGGCCTGGGTGCCGTCGATGAGGTGTCCGAAGATCCAGCCGATACCCGACGCCCCCTCGTCACCGAGGCAGTGTGAGTGCACTCCCTGCTTACAGAAGTCGCACTTGCCGCAGGCCGATATGCACGACAGGATCACCTGGTCGCCGACTGCGAGAGTGGTTACCGCAGGGCCGATCTCGGTGATCGTCCCGACGCCCTCGTGGCCGAGGATTCGCCCCTTCTCGACCGCGGGGACATCACCTTTGAGGATGTGCAGATCGGTGCCGCAGATGGTGGTGGCGTCCATCTTCACGATGACGTCGGTGGGTTGGAGGATCTTGGGATCGGGTACGTCGTCCCAGCTCTTCTTGCCCGGTCCGTGAAAGACGAGTGCCTTCATGGCTCTCCCTCGAGTTGTCCCCGACTGCCTGTGGTTCCCTTCCCGAGGCTAGGAAACATCGACGGGACTCGCCCGGAGCATCTCGTATTGAGATGCGACCGCAACCGGAAACCCACCACAGATCAGTAAACCCACCGCCTCGCAAGGCGGTGGGTTTACCGATCAAGGGTGGGTGTGCTGTCAGAAGGCCGCTTCGTCGAGCTCCATGATGTCGTTGTCGACGTTCTCGACGGTGACACGGACGGCGGTGAGAAGCGGCAGCATGTTCTTGGCGAAGAAGCTCGCCACGGCGACCTTGCCCTCGTAGAAGGCCTTGTCGCTGTCCGATGCGCCGTTGTCGAGTGCGGCGAGGGCGATCTCGGCCTGGCGCAGGAGCAGCCAGCCGATCATCAGGTCGCCGACGGACATCAGGAAGCGGACCGAACCGAGGCCGACCTTGTACAGCTCGGCCGAGTTCTCCTGGGCGGCCATGAGGCTGCCGGTCAGGGAGGCGGCCATTGCCTGCACGTCTTCGAGGGCGGTCTTCAGCAGGGCGCGCTCGGACTTCAGGCGACCGTTGCCGGCCTCGGAGTCGATGAAGCTCTGGATCTGGCCGGCGACGTGTGCCAGCGCCTGGCCCTTGTCGCGGATGATCTTGCGGAAGAAGAAGTCCTGCGCCTGGATGGCAGTGGTGCCCTCGTAGAGCGAGTCGATCTTCGAGTCACGGATGTACTGCTCGATCGGGTAGTCCTGCAGGAAGCCGGAACCACCGAGGGTCTGCAGGGACTCGTGGCCGAGGGTGCCGTAGGCGCGCTCGGAACCGACACCCTTGACGATCGGGAGCAGCAGATCGTTGACGCGAGCGGCCATCTCGGCGTCGGCGCCGGAGACGATCTTCGCGGCGGCGACGTCCTGGTGCGACGCGGTGTAGAGGTAGACCGCACGCAGGCCCTCGGCGTAGGCCTTCTGGGTCATGAGCGAACGACGCACGTCCGGGTGGTGGGTGATCGACACGCGCGGTGCGGCCTTGTCGGTCATCTGGGTCATGTCGGCACCCTGGATGCGCTCCTTGGCGTACTCGAGCGCGTTCAGGTAGCCGGTCGACAGGGTCGAGATGGCCTTGGTGCCCACCATCATTCGAGCGTGCTCGATGACCTCGAACATCTGGGCGATGCCCTTGTGGACCTCGCCGACGAGCCAGCCCTTGGCGGGGATGCCGTGCTGACCGAAGGTGACCTCACAGGTGGCCGACGCCTTGATGCCCATCTTGTGCTCGACGTTGGTGACGAAGAC
The DNA here is from genome assembly GCF_030316175.1 of Gordonia sp. Swx-4. Lineage (NCBI taxonomy): Bacteria > Bacillati > Actinomycetota > Actinomycetes > Mycobacteriales > Gordoniaceae > Gordonia > Gordonia sp. Swx-4. The sequence goes on along the minus strand of NZ_CP128197.1, from coordinate 4,810,372 downwards.
GCCGTTGCGCTCGCCGAGTTCACCGGTCTCGAAGTCGAAGTGGAACTTCGGCACGAAGAACAGCGACAGGCCCTTGGTGCCCGGGCCGGCGCCCTCGGGGCGGGCGAGCACCAGGTGGAAGATGTTCTCGGTCATGTCCTGGTCGGCCGAGGTGATGAAGCGCTTCACACCGTCGATGTGCCAGGAGCCGTCCTCCTGCTGGGTGGCCTTGGTGCGGCCGGCGCCCACGTCCGAACCGGCGTCCGGCTCGGTGAGGACCATGGTGGCGCCCCAGCCGCGCTCGGCGCAGATGGTGGCCCACTTCTTCTGCTCGTCGGTGCCGTTGTTGTAGAAGATCTCGGAGAACCCGGCGCCGGCGGCGTACATGAACACCGGCGGGTTGGCCCCGAGGATCATCTCGCCGATGGCCCAGTACAGCGAACGCGGGGCGGGGAGGCCACCGAGCTCCTCATGGATGCCGATCTTGTCCCAGCCGCCTTCGACGAGGGCGTTGTAGGACTTCTTGAAGCTCTCCGGGATGGTGACACTGTGGGTCTCCGGGTCGAAGACCGGCGGGTTGCGGTCGGCGTCGACGAAGGATTCGGCGATGGGGCCCTCGGCGAGTGCCTTGACCTCGCGGAGCATGTCGACGGCGGTCTCGTGGTCGAGATCGCCGAAGTCGCCCGACTCCAGCACCTTGTCGAGCTCGAACAGCTCGAACAGGTTGAACTGCAGGTCGCGGATGTTGCTCTTGTAATGGCCCATGGTGAATTCCTTCTCTGGTGTGGCCGTATGCGTGATGACGGTGTTGTCTTCCAGGTCCCGGTCCGACCCCAACTCGGTTGAAGTGGGTACCGGCCGGGCGTGGTGTAGCTGTCTCGGTTCGAGCTAAGTTACTCGCCGGTAACCCCCAATATAGACCCATATCGCCAGGGGATCAATCGCCGTTTATGTGATCTCCTCCGGCGGCAGGACGGACTAAGTCCCACGACAATTCCGACAACCGCTGCAGGTGAGGGCCGGATGCGGTCCAATCGGACATGCGCACACGACGCGGGACCAGAATTCGGATCATGACCTTCGTGGCAGCGGTCGTCGCTGTCGGACTGGCACCGATGGTGAGCGCCGCTCCGGCGCACGCCGCCGATCCCGCGTGGAACGGGGTGTACTCGCTCAAGCGGTTCGCGGCGTCGAAGACGGGCACCAGCCTCGCGGCGAGGCAGGCGGAGCCGGACTTCTCCGACGACTACACCTTCACGACCTCATGCGACGGCGGTACGTGCGTGGCGACGGTGATCGACGGGCCGAAACCCGCGAACCCGACGCTCCCGCAACCGCCTCGCTACACCTGGGAGGCGGGATCGTGGGTGCACCGCTACGACTGGCAATGGGATTGCTGGCAGGGCGCGGGTGTGCCCAAGGTGTGGCGACCGGCGACGTCGGTCGCCACGTACGCCCCACAGGGCGACGGCACGCTGAAAGGCGTGTGGCGAACCACGATCGACGGCGGGCCCTGCGACGGGACGGTGGTCATGAACGTCGCCGCGTATCCGGTGACTCCGCCGGCTCCCGGCTGGAACCTGTCGTGACAGACGCCCTACAGCGCTGAGCGCAGGTACTCGAGGTCTTCGGGGATGCCCTCGGCGGGTGTCTCCAGGATCACCGGTGCGTCGGCGGCCTTGGCCACGGCGGCGAGTATCTCGGGGTCGATCTGACCCGACGCCAGGTTGGCGTGACGGTCGCGGCCGGAGTCGAACTCGTCGCGAGAGTTGTTGAGGTGCACCAGGTCGATGCGTCCGGTGATCTCCTTGACGCGCTCGACCAGTCCGACGAGATCCTCCCCGCCGGCCCAGGCGTGGCAGGTGTCGAGACAGAAGCCGGCCTGCTCGAAGTCGCCGACTGCTTCCCACAGCCGGTCGATGGACTCGAGGGTGCGTGCCATCGCGTGGTCGCCGCCGGCGGTGTTCTCGATCAGGATCGGCACCCCGAAGCCGCCCTTGTCGACCTGGCGGTCGAAGAGCTTGCGCCAGTTGGCGAATCCCTCGGCCGACGCCTCGCCGTCACGCAGATGACCACCGTGTACGACGAGGCCGAAGGCGCCGAGTTCGGCGGCCGCGGCGGCCTGCTGTTCGACGGCCTTGCGCGACGGCATGCGCAGCCGGTTGTTCAGGCTCGCGACGTTGATCTGATAGCTGGAGTGCACGACGACGTCGATGTCGGATTCGCGGATCGCGGCCGCATGAGGATTCGGTTGCGGCTTCTTCCAGCTCTGCGGATCGGTGACGAACATCTGGAAGACGTCGATGCCGAGTTCGGCGGCGGTGACCAGTGGGTCGGTGTCCTCGCGAAGGTGTGCTCCGATGCGCATGGGTCAACGATAGTGGCCGCCTCCGGGCGGCACCGCCGATGCCCGGGGTCGGCTCGCTCGGCGCGTCGGGTCACTCGCCAGGCGCCGGCTCCGTCTCGATCGTGATCGGCACACCGGCTGCGATCAGCAGACGGCAGGGGGCCGCGCTGTCGTGATACAGATTCAGCCACTCATGGCCGCGGGTCCCGTCGGAGTACACCGCATCGAGGGTGCGATTCAGTCGAGCCTCCGCCTCCTTGGTGATGATGTAGCGCTGGTCGCCGTAGCGCAGGTAGCGATTGGGCACCGAGACCTCCTCTGGGATGGGGCATTGCAGGTCTTCAGTGTGATCCACGACACGCCCAGTGGACGTGAATCCGTCGAAACGGGTCGTCGGCGCGGGTGATCACGGTGGTCGCGACGACCAGCCCGCACGTGCTGTGCAGCGGTGGCTCACCAATCGGACATGGCCACTACACTGACGGCAGGTTACGAGCGTGGGTGCCCTGAGGGGCGTGACGGGCGGGATTGTGTCGGGTGAGTGTTGACGAGTCGGTGGGCTTCCCGCGGCCGGGTAAGTCCTCGGAGCGCGGTGAGGGCCAGGAGCCTGATGACACGACCTCGGCGGAGGTGACGCTGTCGAAGTCTGACCGGTCGAGCGCAGGATCAGACGTCGACCCGCCCGAGATGGCGCCGGTCTTCGACGACCTGGCCGCTGCCGCCGAGATGGAAGCCCACCCGGAGAACCGTCGCGACCTGACCATGGTCCGGCGCATCGCGGTCACGGCTTGGTTCCTGGTGATGGCAGTGCACATCTACCTCGAGGGTCTGGCGTGGGACCGCACGCGGCTCATCATCCTGCTCTGCCTCGGACTGGCTGCGGCGAGCATCGGGCGCCGCAAGTTCATCACGATCATCCTCGACTGGGCGCCGTTCGCGCTGATCCTGATCCTCTACGACTGGACGCGCAACATCGCCCAGATCGTCGGCATGCCGACTCACTGGCACCTGGCGATCGATTTCGACAAATGGCTCATGGGTGGCGACATCACCCCGACCGCGTGGCTGCAGGAGCAGCTCAAGCAGGCGAGTCCTCCGTGGTGGGAGGTCATCGTCAGCATCGTCTACATGTCGTACTTCATCGTCCCGTACGCGGTGGCGGCCTGGCTGTGGCTCAAGGACCGCACGGCCTGGCGCCGTTACGCGGCCTGCTTCGTGGCGACCACATTTCTCGCGCTGGTCGGCTACACCCTCGTCCCCGGCGCACCGCCGTGGGCGGCGGCGCGGTGCACCGCGGTCGAGGTGCAGGACTACCCCCGCGATCCGATCTGCATGTACTCGACGGAGGCCGACGATCAGGGAGGTCTCCTCGGACCCCTGGACAATGCGTACCCCGACGCCGAGCCGTACGTCGAGCGGATCTCCGCGCGTGGCTGGAACTACCTGAACATCAGCATGGCGTCGCAGCTCGTCACGCTCGGACAGGGCAAGTCCAATCTCGTCGCCGCCATCCCGTCCCTGCATGCCGGTCTCACCATGTTGCTGGCACTCTTCATGTGGCCACGGGTCAAGGCGCTCGGAAAAACGCTCTTCATGGGCTACGCGCTCGCGATGGCCTTCGCCCTCATCTACACCGCCGAGCACTACATCTTCGACATCCTGCTCGGGTGGGGTCTCGCCGCGGGCGTGATCGCGGCGTACCGGATCATCGACCGGAAGTACCTGATCCCGCGGCAGAAGCGTCTGGCCGCCGAGGCGGAAGCCGAAGCCGCCGAGGTCGAATCCGACAGCGAGGACCCGGACGCGGAGAAGGTCTCGACGCCCGCGTCATGACCTCGCTAGCCTGGGAGAGGTGAGCCGGCCTGGGCCCCGGGCCGCCATCTGGTTCCGGGGGCTGATAGTTCCTCTCGCGCTCGCGGTGATGCTCATGCACACCGTGATCGCGGGTCCGGCCACGGCGTCCAGCCATCCCGACGCCCACTTCGACCCTGCCGGTCACCACTCGCCGTCGACGGGTTCGGCGATGACACCAGCCGCAGTGATGGGCGAACACCCGGCGATGTCCGGTGAGGACTGCGGCGACCATGACCACGCGTGTGTGTTCACCCGCGCCGCCGGCATCGACATCCCGCCCGTGGTCCTCGTACTACTGATCTGGGCATTCCTGTCCTTGTCGGTGGCCGGGCTGTACCGTCCGGCTCGCCGGGGCATCGTCGTCCTGGGGCGTCCGCCCCCGTGGGCGATCCGAACCCACCTGCAGTTGCAGGTGGTCCGCTGCTGAGGAGACGTCTGCGGACCTTTCGGGTCCGCCATGTCGTCGTATCCGAAAACCCTCAGCAGCAAGGAAATCCAATGTCTGTACAGCACAATGCCAATATTCGACGCCGCGTTGCGGTCGGAACCGCCGTCGGCGCCGCGCTCGCCCTGGCCCTCGCCGGGTGTTCATCCGACGAGTCGCCTTCCGGAACCACCACCGCAGACCGCCCCGCGACCTCGTCCCCGGCGGACGCGTCTGCGCCGGGCCAGTCGCCCGCCGCGAAGCACAACGACGCGGACGTCGAGTTCACCACCGAGATGATCCCCCACCACCGGCAGGCGGTGATGATGGCCGACCTCGTCGAAGGCCGGACGCAGAACCGCGAACTGATCACTCTCGCCGACACCATCGAGGACGCACAGGACGACGAGATCGACCAGATGACAGCGCGTTTGAAGTCGTGGGGGGTGCCGGTGGCCGGACACATGGACGACGACGGGGACATGGGCCACGGGAACATGGGCCACGGGAACATGGGTCACGGGGACATGCCGGGAATGATGTCCGCCGAGCAGATGGCGGCGCTCCGTCAGGCCAGCGGTGGCGAGTTCGACCGACTGTGGCTCGAGGGCATGATCCGGCACCACGAGGGTGCCATCGCGATGGCCGACGAGGTGCTGGCCAAGGGCACCGACCCGGCGACCAGAGCCCTTGCCACACAGGTCGCGACGACGCAGCAGGCCGAGATCGACCAGATGCGGGCGATGCTGGGCCAGAACTGACGGCATGAAAGCGAGGTGGGGCGGTTCGGAGGAGATCTCCGAACCGCCCCACATCTCTCGAGCGTCATCGCTTGAGCGGCAACCTCATCAGGTAGACCTGGTAGCCGATCGAGATCGAGTACGTGAAGTACAGGGTGCTGCCCTTCGACCACGGGTGGATGTACGGCGCATAGCCGGTGTACGGGTCGGCGGACGGCGCCACGAGCTCACCCGAAGTCCACGGACCCCAGGGCTTGTCGGCGGTCCGGAGGGTCACGCCGATGTCCTGGCTGGCCAGCGAGATGTACTTGCCGAGATAGTCGTTCCAGGCGACCGACATCTCGCCGGTCGGCGCGCCCATCACCGGGGTGGCGGCGCCGGGGTTGTTGCGGACCCAGCGGCCGTAGGAGAAGTAGTCCCACTTGCCGAGGTTCTCGATGTCCTTCTCGTCGACCCGGGCCAGGTACACGCCGCCCCAGCGGCCGTCGGGGGTGCCGTAGTGGTAGACGGTCTTGCCGACCTTCAGGAAGGCGCCCATCTGGAACTTCTTGTTGCCACCGCCGTTGGGGCGGAAGGCGTCGAGCGCACGCCAGTTCTCGCCGTTGTCGTCGGACACCACCAGGCCCGACCAGTTGGTCGTCCAGATGCCCGGCGAATCCCACCGTTTGACCGACATGACGGTCATGTACTGCTTGCCGTTGGCGGCGACACCCGCGGTCGGGATGATGGTGACCTCGCGACGGACGTTCGGCTTCAGTAGCCGCTTGGCGTGCCCGGGACGGCCGGCGTGCGAGGTGAACGTCATGCCGTCGGCCAGGTTGCGGTCGGTGCTGCGCAACAGGACGTTGGACCGCCAGTAGTACAGCTCGCCGTACAGCAGTGACCAGCCGTTGAACGACTGGGTGTCGCCGAAGGCGGTGAGAATCTCGCCACGTCCGTTGTCCCACATGACGCCCAGATCGGTGCCCACGATATTGTGGCGGCCGACGGTGTCGTTCATGGCGAACGGGCCGGTGAGGCGGTTGACGATGGTCGCCGGGCCCGCGGCGTTCGTGGCCTGCGCCGGCGAGGCCAGCGTGGACGTCAGGGCAAGCGCGAGGGTCGAGACGACGAGACCCAGGAGAAGCCGATGAAGGCGTCGTGTCATGGGCGTGACCATATCAAGACCTGAGAGCCCTGTGGGAAGTAATTTGCCTGGTTAAATACAGGTTCTTCCTCATGCTTCGCGGTAGCGCTCGGAGGTGTCCACAGTGGTGAAGTCGATCTGGGCGGCGGCGTTGTTGACCGCCGTGACGAGGGCCGTCCCGAACATGCCGTCGGCGTCGTAGAGACCGGCGTTGCTGACCGAGACCCCGTCGTCCTCGATGTGGATGTCCGCCTCGACACCGATCCGCTCACCGTGGGGCAGGCGGCTCAGCGCAACGGTGAGATCGCAGTTGATGAAGCCGATCCCGGTACTACCCCAGTTCGAGATGAGGCTCGCCGACTCGGCGCTGACCACCGCACGCTGGAACGGCGTCGGCTCCTCGCCCGGCACGATCGGGGCCGCGCGGGTCCAGATCCGCTTGCGGTGACCGTTCTGGTGACCCGACATGTCCCGCTGCCACTCGCCGAGGCCGCCGTCCGGCGCGTCGGAGGCGAATCGCGGTGCGAGGTCATCGCCGGTGGTCGCCGGCGGATGAAAGGTGACCATCTCCGGCGGCCGGTGCCACCGCTCACCCGGAGGGTTGGTCGACGTTCGCAGGAACACCGTCGTCCCGCGTGCCACCACCACCTCGTCGGCGCCGTCGGGATGCTGGACGATTTCCACGTCGACGACGCGGATTCGCCCGCCGGAACGGATGAGCCGCGTCCGGGTCGAGGTGAGAACGTCTCGGGCGGCCTTGAACAGATCGATCGTGCACCGGGCGGGCAGGAACTCTTCCGTGCCGAATTCCACCTCGACCGCCCGAGCGGCGAGCGCGCACACCGCCGGACCGTTGAGGGTTCCCGGGGCCCAGAGACTCGCGGCGAAGGCGGTCGGACGGTACCTGATCTCGCCGGACGGGTCGCCGGCCCTCTCGAAGAACGCGATGGAGGTCATTCGATACTTACTACCGGTACGAGTATCAGTTTGTGCCACGGGCCCTCAAGGACAGCGTGTCACGGCCCTCCGGGCGATAACCTTCGACCATGACTTTCGCGACGGCGTACACGAAGCATTTCCCTGATGAACTGATCGGCGCCGTCCGGACGGCCCTGATCATCACCTCGATCGTCGGCATCGTGCTCGGCATCGTTGCCATCATCTGGCCCGGCCCGACCATCGTCGTGGTCGCGATCCTGTTCGCGATCTCGCTGATCATCGCCGGCATCTTCCGCATCTACCAGGCCTTCGCGGCGTCGTTCCTGAGTACGGGCGTCCGTGCCCTGCTCGGTGTGGTCGGCGTGATCGTGCTGCTCGCGGGCATCATCGCGCTCTTCAGCCCCGGTGACGCGGTCTGGCTGCTCGCGGTCTTCATCGGCATCGGCTGGATCTTCCAGGGCGTCGCCGACCTCTACGGCGCGGTCACCAAGTCCGGCCACAGCCCGACCTGGTTCCTGATCCTCTCCGGCATCATCTCGGTGATCGCCGGCATCGTGATGATCATCCTGCCGGTCTTCTCGCTCCAGGTCCTGGCCTGGGTCGGCGGCATCATGCTTGTCGCACTGTCCATCGCGACGCTGCTGACGCTCCCGAAGAAGGTCGAGGCCCCGGCCGAGCCCGCGGTCTGACCGCAGCGGCGAGACCTATCTCGCCGTCGGCCATGGGGCGATGGGGTTGCCCTGCCAGCGGGTGTGCGCGGGTACGACGTCGCCGCGCATGACCAGCGATGCCGGTCCGACCGTTGCCGATTCGCCCAGCCCCGACGCCGGGAGCGCGACGCAGTGCGGCCCCAACGTCGCGCCGGCGTCGAGGGTGACACGGTCGATGGCCATGACGCGGTCGTGGAACAGATGGGTCTGGACGACGCAGCCGCGCTGGACGGTCGCGCCGTCGCCGAGGCTGACGAGGTCGGCCTCGGGGAGCCAGTAGGTCTCGCACCACACGCCACGTCCGATGCGGGCGCCGAGCAGGCGCAGCCACAGGTTGAGGATCGGTGTCCCGGTGGCGGCGTTGGCGAACCACGGTGCGGCCACGGTCTCGACGAAGGCGTCGGACAGTTCGTTGCGCCAGACGAAGGAGCTCCACAGCGGGTGCTCGCTGACGGTGATGCGGCCGACGACAAGCCATTTCGCGGCGGCCGCGGTGCCACACGCGACGGCGCCGACCCCGAGCAGCAGTAGTCCGCTGACCAGCGCGGTGACGCCGTAGTGCACGTGGACGGCGACGTACTGCAATGCGATCAGCATGCCGACGCCGAGCCCGAAGGACACCATCACCGGGATGAGGCGGAGGGTCTCGATGACCGAACGTGCCACCTTCAGCTTCGTCGGCGGATCGAAGGTGCGGGAGGTGTCGGTCTCGGCGGCGGTGCGGCGCAGGCGGACCGGGGGACTGCCGAGCCAGCTCGACCCCGACTTCGCTCGGTTCGGCGTCGCCGACAGCACGGCGACCAGGCCGTTCTTGGGCACCTTGCGGCCCGGGCCGGTCATCCCCGAATTGCCGAGGAACGAGCGTTTGCCGATCTTCGCCTCGTCGATGTGCAACCAGCCGCCCCCGAGCTCGTACGACGCGACCATCGTGTCGTCGGCGAGGAAGGCGCCGTCGCCGATGGTGGTGAAGCGCGGCAGCACCAGTGCCGTCGAGATCTCGGTGCCCTTGCCGACCTTGGCGCCCAACACGCGGAACCAGACCGGCGTGAGCAGGCTCGCGTAGAGCGGGAACAGGTAGGTGCGGGCGGCGTCGAGGAGGCGTTCGGTCAGCCAGACCTGCCAGCCGACGCGTGACCGCACCGGGTGGTAGCCGGTGCTCAGGCCCAGGGATGCCAGCCGCACCAGCACCGCGGTGATCGCGGCGAAGACGGCCAGACTGGTGAGGGTCGCCGCCGGCAGGAGGATCACGGCGCGGATCGCGACGTCGCGCAACCGGTCGGCGGAGAGGGCCCACAGGCCGATGACGGCGAGTCCCGCGGCCAGTGAGATCAGCGGGATCGCGGCCAGCACCAGCGACGACAACCCGTATATCGGCACCCAGGCGCGGGCGCGTGGCGGCCGATGATCGGGCCATGGGTGCATGGCCTTGCCGACCTTGACCGCGGGTGAACCGGCCCAGTGCTGGCGCGCCTTCACCCGGCCGAACACCGCCGACCCGGGTGCGACGACGGCGTCGCGTCCGACGACGGCCCCCGGCATGAGCGTCGAGCGCGCACCGATCGACGCCCCGCGCTTGATGGCGATCTCCCCGATGTGGACCACATCGCCGTCGATCCACCAGCCGGCGAGGTCGACCTCCGGCTCCACCGACGCGCCCTCACCGACCGTCAGCAGACCGGTGACCGGCGGGATCGTATGCAGGTCGACGTCGCCACCGATCCGCGCCCCGAGTGCCCGGGCGAGGTAGATCATCCACGGCGCACCGGACAGGTTCGCCGCGCCGCTCGCGTCGAGGAGCCGTTCGGCCACCCACAGACGCACATGCACGTTGCCGCCGCGCGGGTACTCACCCGGTGTGACCCCGGCGAGGAGCAGGCGGGAGCCCAACGCCGCGATGCACATCCGGCCGGGCGGGGTGATGAAGAGCAGGAAGGCCGCGAGCAGGACCCACCAGTTCACCTCGACCAGCCACGGGACCGAACGATCCAGCCGGTCGGCCACGACGGCGCCCAGGTTGTTCACCACGCCGAGCCAGGTCGCCCACTGCAGACCGGTCAGGGTAGTCAGCGGAACGGTCAGCGCGAGCTGGGCGAGACCCGTCGCGCGTGGCGTGGGTGCGACATCGCGTTCGACGATGCTGGTCGCCGGTCGGCGCGCGTCGAGCATCTCCGCCATCGATCCCAGTCGCGGATGGTCGTAGAGGTCGGCCACCGAGATGTCGGGGTGGCGCCCACGGATCGCGGTCACCAGCTGCGCGGCCGCGAGCGAACCACCGCCCTCCGCGAAGAAGTCCACGTCGGGATGGGTGATCCGGATGCCGAGCACATCGGTCCACAACTGGGCCAGCCACAGCTCGGTCTCGCCGAGTTCGACGTCGTCATCCACTGGTCTGCTGCTGCCCGGCAGAGGCCAGGGCAGCGCATCACGATCAACCTTTCCCGAAGTGCGCGTGGGCAGTTCGTCGACGACGGCGAGGGTTGGGACCATCGCGGCGGGCAGATGGCGGGTGAGCTCGGCGTGTGCTGCCGAAGCGTCGAAGTCGGGGTCGGTGGAGACCAGATAGCCGACGAGCAGGCTGTTGCCCGCCGCGGACTTGCGGACTGCGGCGGCAGCTCCGCTCACGCCGGGCAGATTCTGCAGGGCGTTGTCGATCTCGCCGAGTTCTATGCGTCGACCGCCGACCTTCACCTGGTCGTCGGCGCGGCCCATGAAGATCAGGCCCGTGGGGTCGAGCCGCACGAGATCTCCGCTGCGATAGGCGCGTTCCCAGCCCAGGGCCGGCATCGGTGCGTACTTCTCGGCGTCCTTGGCCGGGTCGAGGTAGCGGGCCAGGCCGACGCCGCCGATGACCAACTCGCCGACCTCGCCCTCGGCGACGGGGTTGCCGTCCGCGTCGACGACCGCGAGATCCCAACCCTGCAAGGGCAATCCGATGCGCACCGGCCCGGGGCCGCCCAGTGGGGCGGCGCAGGCGACGACCGTCGCCTCGGTGGGGCCGTAGGTGTTCCAGACCTCGCGACCGGGTACGGCGAGGCGGTCGGCGAGTTCCGGCGGGCAGGCCTCGCCGCCGAAGATCAACAGCCGCACGGCTTCCAGGGCCTCCGGTGGCCACAGCGAGGCCAGGGTCGGCACGGTGGAGACGACGGTGATGTCGCGGGCCACCAGCCACGGCCCCAGGTCCATGCCGCTGCGCACCAGCGATCGGGGCGCCGGGACGAGGCAGGCGCCGTTGCGCCAGGCCAGCCACATCTCCTCGCACGAGGCGTCGAAGGCGACCGAGAGCCCGGCCAGGACCCGGTCACCGGGTCCGATCGGCTCGTCGGGGAGGAACATGTGTGCCTCGGCGTCGACGAAGGCTGCCGCATTGCGGTGCGTGACCGCCACGCCCTTCGGCGTTCCCGTGGAGCCCGAGGTGAAGATGATCCACGCGTCGTCGGCAGGGGTCGGCCGTGCCGGGGCCGTGCTCGTCCCGGCGGCGGGTTTCGTCGGGCGAGGGCCGTCGGCGTCGACGATCGCATCGACACCGGCCTCGCCGAAGACGAGTTCGGCGCGCTCATCGGGGTCGTCGGCGTCGACGGGGACGTAGGCGGCGCCGGCGTAGAGGGTGGCCAGGATGGCGACGTAGAGGTCACGCGACCCGGAGGGCATCCGGATGCCGACGCGGCTGCCGTGTCCGACGCCGACCTCGGCGAAACGCGCGACGGTGCGGCGGATCAGGGCCAGCAGCTGGCCGTAGGTGAGGGTGACGTCGCCGTCGTCGATCGCGGGCGCATCGGGGTGCGCACGCGCGGTCGCGGTGAGGACATCGCACAGGGTTCGCGGATCGCCTGCCTGCGCGGACCGCAGGAACTGCGGAAGGATCTGTACCTGCGTCACGGCCACCGTCTTGTCACGAGTTCGAGAATATAGCGGACCCAGGTGGCCGGCAGGCCAAGGCTTGGTGAATGTTTTTGCTCGGCGTTTACCGGTTATACGGAGGCGCCGAGGGTGTAGCTTCGGCTCAGACCAGGAGGAGTCCCATGCCCATCGTTCACCACCGGCGGCCGAGCCTCCTGTCGTATCCCCTCTGGTTCGGCTCCCGCGTGTTCCTGAAGCCGCTGCTCACGCTGTGGCCGATCAACAAGGCGGGCATGGCCGGACTGTTCCTCATCGACCGGGTCGTCGCCGTGGGGCCCAAGCCCCGGGGGGTGGTCCGTGAACAGCTGACCCTCGCCGGGCGCTCGACGGAGCTGGCGATGCCGGCCGGCCCGTCACGCCGCGACAGCGACACGGCGATGCTGTACCTCCACGGTGGTGCCTTCGTCGTCTGCGGTATCGGCACCCATCGCTCGATCGCCGCGCGGCTGGCCCGGGCCTGCGAGGTCCCGGTCTTCTCGCTCGAGTACCGGCAGCTGCCGGAGGCCGGGGTGGGCGCGTCGGTGGCCGACGCCGTCGCCGCCTACGCCGAGCTCATCAACGAACGCCACTATCGACGGGTCATCGTCGCCGGCGACTCGGCCGGCGGGTTCCTGGCGGCGAAGGTCGTGGAGGCCGCCGTCGAACGCGGACTCCCCGCCCCGGCCGCACTCGTCGGCTTTTCCCCGCTGCTCGACGTCGACCTGGGCACCAACCCGGACCGGTCCAGCCGCTCCGACGCCTACATTCCGAAGTCGAAGATGGCGAAGCTGGCACCGCAGTTCGATCGCGGTCCCGTGCCGCTGACCGGGGTGCGCCGTATCGCCGACCTCGACCCGGTCGAGTTCCCGCCGACGGTCATGGTCACCGCAGAGGGGGAGATGCTCGAACCGGACGTCATCGGCCTGATCGAGATTCTCGACGAGGCCGGGGTCGAGGCCCTCGCCCACAGTTACGCTTGGCAGGTACACGCGTTCCCGGTGCTCGCCTCGCATCACCCGGAGACGATCCACGCGATCGAGGCGACCGCGGCCTTCGCGAAAGAGGCGATACGAGAGGGCAAGAGCGCTGACGACCGAGAGGACCAACGGGCCGGCTGACGGAGTGGGCGCCGGACCCGGCGAGGGCGCGACTCCGACCCCCGCGCCACCTGGTGCGATCGACGCGCGCTTCACCCTCGCCGCCGAACGCACACTCCTCGCGTGGGTTCGCACCGCCCTCGGGTTCATGGCCGCCGGGATGGCGATCGTCTACCTGGCCCCGGACATCGACAATCCGGTCCTCGAACTGATCCTGGGGCTCATCCTCGTCGCTCTGGGCTGCTCCCTGGCGGTGATCGGTGCGTGGCGCTGGCGTCGAACGATGCGCGTCCTCCAGCGCGGTGGGCAGATGCCGGGCCCGGCCCAGATCCTGTTCGTCGTCACTGCGATAGTGGTGGTGGCCATCCTGATCGCGGTCGTCGTCGTAATCCAGACGTGATCGGGTCCAGACCTGATCGCCAGCAACCGTTCTATCCAGGAGTTCCCGTGAGTACCGGCCCCGACTTCTCCCGCGGCGCGCAGACGCTGTCGACGACGATGACCAGCATCGGAGCGGCCATCCTCATCGTCTGCATCGGCTGGCTGACCGTCGGCTGGTGGCAGGACGGCCGCTGGTTCTGGGTGGCCGTCGGCATCGCCGTCATCGTGGTCAACATCGTGCTGATCGGCATGCAGCTGCGCCGCCGCCTGAGCGAGCGCGTCAACGATCCCCGGAAACCCCGCCGCCCGCTGATCGACACCTTCGACGACCTCGAAGACGAGCAGTGAGCCCTGCGTCCCCTGTCGCCTGAGGTGCGAGGAGCGCAGCGACGAGCCTCGAAGGCCTAGGCGCTCAGCGTGCCGTCGTCGTCCTCGTCCCCACCGTCGGCGAACTGCGTGCGGTAGAGCTCGGCGTAGCGACCGTTTCGTGCGAGGAGCGTCGGATGATCGCCGCGTTCGACGACGCGTCCCGCTTCGAGCACCACGATCTGATCGGCCGCGCGGATCGTCGAGAGCCGGTGCGCGATCACGATCGAGGTACGACCTTCGAGGGCCTCGCCCAAGGCCTCCTGAACTGCCGCCTCCGAGGTCGAATCCAAGTGTGCGGTCGCCTCGTCGAGGATCACCACCGACGGCTGTGCCAGCAGCAGGCGTGCGATCGTCATCCGCTGACGCTCACCGCCGGAGAGCCGGTAGCCGCGTTCGCCGACGATGGTGTCGAGTCCGTCGGGCAACGATGCCACGAGCTCCTCGAGGCGTGCTCGGCGTAGCGCGTCCCAGATCTCCTCATCGGACGTGTCGGGCCGTGCGAGAACGAGATTGGCGCGGATGGTGTCGTGGAAGAGGTGGCCGTCCTGGGTGACCAGGCCGACCGTACGATGAACCGACGCGATCTGCAGGTCACGGATGTCGACGCCGGCGAGCTGGACCGAGCCCTCGTCGACGTCGTACAGCCTCGTGGCGAGACTCGCGATGGTCGACTTGCCGGCACCCGAACTGCCCACGAGCGCCACCATGCTACCCGCGGGAACATCGAGGTCCACGTGGTGCAGGACGGTCTGTCCGGCCCGGTTGTCCAGCTGCGCAACCTCTTCCAGCGACGCCAGCGAGACCTTGTCGGCCGACGGGTAGGCGAAGGAGACGTCGTCGAAGCGCACCGACACCGGCACCGGCCGGCCGCTCTCGGTGCCGGGCACCGGGCGAGCGTCCGGGGCGTCGACGATCAGCGGTGTCAGGTCGAGGACCTCGAAGACGCGCTCGAAACTCACCAGCGCGCTCATGATCTCGACGCGGGCGTTCGCCAGGGCGGTGAGCGGCGCGTACATCCGGGTCAGCAGCAGTGCGAGGGACACGACCGCGCCCGCCGACAGATGTTCGTGCACGGCGAGCCATCCGCCGAGCCCGTAGACCAGTGCGAGCGCGAGTGCCGACACGAGAGTCAGAGCGGTGAAGAAGTAGGCCTGCAGCATGGCGCGCCGGACGCCGATGTCGCGCACGCGATCTGCGCGGTCGGCGAACTCGCGGGATTCCAGGTCGGGCCGTCCGAACAGCTTGACCAGGGTGGCACCGGGAGCGGAGAACCGCTCGGTCATCTGCGTCGACATGCGCGCGTTGTGCTCGGCTGCTTCACGTGACAGGGCAGCCATCCGGCCTCCCATCCGACGTGCCGGGATCACGAACACCGGGAGCAGCACCAGGGCGAGAATCGTGATCTGCCAACTGATGTAGATCATCACGCCCAGAGTCAGGGTGAGCGTCACGATGTTCGACACGACACCGGAGAGGGTGTCGCTGAAGGCGCGCTGGGCGCCGATCACGTCGTTGTTGAGCCGGCTCACGAGCGCGCCGGTCCGGGTTCGGGTGAAGAAGGCGACCGGCATGCGCTGGACATGGTCGAAGACCGCGCGACGCAGATCGAGGATGAGACCCTCGCCGATGTTCGACGACAGCCACCGCACTCCGATTCCGGCCGCCGCTTCGGCGACGGCGATCAGGGCGATCGCCACCGCGAGCCCGACGATCATCGCCTCGGCCCCGTTGTCGGTGATGAGGTTGACGACGCGTCCGGCGAGGAGCGGGGTCACCACGGTCAGGACCGCGGTGAACACCGACAGCACCAGGAACAGCGCGATCCGCCGTCGGTGGGGGCTCGCGAACCCACCGATCCGACGCAGCGTCGCGCGCCGATCCCCCCGCAGTCGCTTACCGTCCGGCGAGGTCGACGACTTGTACATCATGTCCCAGGCGACCGACTCCATGCTCATGTCGCCCAGGGTAGAACTTAAAGTTGACTTGAGGTCCAATCCGGGGGGTGGGCGCTCGAATCGGACGGGAAGAGTCGCGCTCTCGCCGATGCTCTAGGTTGGTAATCGAGGTCACAACAGCGATCACGATCAGCGGATCGACCAGGGAAAGGTCGGCACGGCCGACGGTTAGGGGCGAGGCTCATGGCAGAACTCAAGCTCGGTTTCAAGGCGTCAGCGGAGCAGTTCGATCCGCGCGAGCTGGTGGAGATCGCGGTCGCGGCCGAAGAGCACGGGCTGGATTCGGTCGCGGTCAGTGACCACTTCCAGCCGTGGCGGCACAACGGCGGCCACGCTCCCTTCTCGCTCGCGTGGATGGCGGCCGTCGGCGAGCGCACCAAGCGCGTCCAGATCGGCACATCGGTCATGACCCCGACCTTCCGTTACAACCCCGCCGTCATCGCCCAGGCCTTCGCGTCGATGGGGTGCATGTACCCGGGCCGCATCATGCTCGGCGTCGGCACCGGCGAGGCACTCAACGAGTACGCCACCGGGTTCCAGGGGGAGTGGCCCGAGTTCAAGGAGCGCTTCGCCCGCCTGCGCGAGTCGATCAAGCTCATGCGCGAACTGTGGACCGGCGAAGAGGTCAACTTCGACGGCGAGTACTACCACACGCAGGGCGCCTACATGTATGACGTTCCGGAACAACCGATCCCGGTGTACGTCGCCGCCGGCGGGCCGGTCGTGGCACGCTATGCGGGACGCGCCGGTGACGGCTTCATCTGCACCTCCGGCAAGGGCGCCGAGCTCTACACCGAGAAGCTGCTGCCCGCGGTGAAGGAAGGCGCGGAGAAGGCCGAACGCGACTTCGACGCCATCGACAAGATGATCGAGATCAAGATCTCCTACGATCCCGATCCCGAACTGGCGCTGGAGAACACGCGCTTCTGGGCACCCCTGTCGCTGACCCCGGAGCAGAAGCACAGCGTCAACAGCTCCACCGAGATGGAACGTCTCGCCGACGAGCTGCCCATCGAGCAGGTCGCCAAGCGCTGGATCGTCGCCTCCGACCCCGACGAGGCCGTCGAGAAGGTCAAGTTCTACACCGACGCCGGACTCAACCACCTCGTCTTCCACGCGCCGGGGCACGATCAGCGTCGCTTCCTGGAGAACTTCCGGCGCGATCTGGAACCGCGCCTGCGCAAGCTGGGCTAGTCGCAGTTTCATAGCTCGAAACCGCGCTCAGCGCGGCTTCGAGCTATGAAATCGCTTGTCCGCGTCGGCGACCGCCGCGGTGATCTATCTCGGCGTCGGGCCCACTGCGATCGCCTTCTCCACGTGGGCCTATGCCCTCGCGCGCACCGATGCCGGCGCAATGGCGGCGACGACGCTCGTGGTTCCGGCGATCGTCATCGTGATGTCCTGGGCGCTTCTCGACGAACTGCCGACCGGCGTCGGGATCGTCGGCGGCGTGCTGTGCATCGGCGGGGTGGCGGTCGCTCGTCGGTTGCTGCCGCTGACCCGCCGGGTCGTGAGCGTCCCGCCGGAGGACGCCGCCGACGATGCGGGGGCCACTGTGGTGCCGGGGCCCGGAGTGCGATAATCGCGGTTCGGACCGACCGTCGAGACCTGGGCGCCGCGGTCTGCCGGCGGTCATCGGGAAGGAACCATGAAGGCGAAGAATGCGCGGTCCGAAGCGACGCGCGCCGCTCTCATGGAAGCGGCCCTGCAGGTGATCACCGAGAGCGGCGTCAAGAGCGTCACCCACCGCAAGGTGTGCAGTGCCGCCGGCCTCGCGTTGGGCACGGTGAACTACCACTACGCGGACCTCGACGAACTGCTTCTCGATGCGTTCGCCTACTACGTCGACCGGAGTTCGGAGAAGTACGAGAGCAGCTTCTCTTACGTCCGCAGCGACGACGACTTGGCCGATGCGGTCGTCGACATGACCCGAAAGCTCTCGGAGGACACGCAATCGGTGGTCCTCATGTGGGAGATGTACGCGCAGGGCGTTCGCGAGAAGGCCTACCGGCAGCTCATCCGAAAGTGGTCCAAGCGTGCCAAATCGGGTGTCGAGATGTACTGCTCCCCTCGGGTGGCGACGATCCTCGAAGCGGTCTGGGACGGTTCCACCGTCCAGCGGAACGTCGGTGATGCATCCCTGTCCGACGCGGATCTGCGCGAGGTCGTGCTCGGGATCATCCGCTCGGACGAGTCCCGGGAGTACCCGCAGGTGAGGGCTCGTACCGCGGGCGCGCGGGCCTCTTCCTGACGCATTCTGTCCGGCGCTGCCGAGTGCTCTGACGTGTTGCGCTCACTGCCCAACAAATGTTCAGTTGTGTCTCAATTTTTCACCCTCGGACGGCCCTCTGTCTGGCTAGAATCCGGCTCCGTTAACACGGACGTAACTGGTCAGTTCTCTTGTTACAGCACGGAAAACTTGGGAACTACCCGTTGACAGCGGGTTCCCAACCGCTTTAGGTTTACGTCCATCAAAGTTTCAACAAATGTTCAGAACTGTTGAAGGGGCGCTAGATGACAACCCGAGCGTTCGACCACTCGGCCTTCAAGAAGGCGGTAGGCCAGTTCCCCAGCGGACTCACCATCGTCACCGGTGTCCGTGATGGACAGCCGCACGGAATGACCCTCCAGTCGTTCATGTCCCTGTCCCTCGATCCTGCGCTGATCGCCATCGCGCCGGCCCGGACGTCGACCACGTGGCCGGTCATCGCCGAGACGGGATCGTTCGCGGTCAACATCCTCTCGGAAGAGCACTCCGAGCTGGCCCGCAAGTTCGCGTCGAGCGGCGGCGATCGTTTCGAATCACTCGACTACACAACCACTTCCACCGGCAACCCGATCCTGGGCGAGACGGTGACCTGGTTCGACTGCCGTATCGCCGACATCCTCGACGGCGGCGACCATGTGATCGTGATCGGTGAGGTCCTCGAACTCGGTCAGTCCGACGAGTCGGTAGTACGCGAGCCGATCATCTTCCATCGCAGCGGATTCCGTCGGCTCGCCGAGCCGGCGCCCGCGTAGGACGTTCCCCGGCCTCGACGACGCGGCTTCCAAACTCCCAGATCCCAAGCAGCAGAACGCAACCGACGGCGCACCGCGCCGGACGGCCATCCCGCCCTACCCGCCGGCATCCGCCGGCCCATCGAGAAAGAGGAAACCAATGAAGTTCGGAATCTTCAGCGCCCCGTACTCGCACGACTACGCTCACGGCAACCGCGCCGCCAAAGAGGTCATCGACTGGGACCTCACGATGGTGAAGTGGGCCGAGGAATACGGTTGGGACGAGGCGTTCTTCGCCGAGCACTACACCCTGGGTGGTGAGCCCTCGCCGGCCCCCGACGCGATGATCGCGGCCGCCTCGCAGGTCACCGAGCGTCTCACCCTGGGTGCCGCCGCCCACCTGCTGCCGTACCACAACCCGATCGCCCTGGCGCACCGCATGATGTGGCTCGACCACATGACCGGCGGCCGCTACGTCGCCGGTGTCGCTCCGGGCGCGTACCCGTCGGACGCCCAGCTGTTCGGCACCGGTAAGAACAACCAGAAGATGATGGTCGAGGCCCTCGACATCATCGAGGCGATCACCGGGCGCGAAGGCCCGTTCAAGATCGAGGGCGAGTACTTCTCCGTCGACATGCCTGCTTACGACGAGGAGATCGCGGGTCCGCACCTCAAGCCTCATGGTGCGAAGCTCCCGCTGATGATCACCGGTATGTCGGAGAACTCTTCCACCATCAAGTTCGCCGGCAGCCGCGGTGCCTACCTGCTCAGCCAGCAGACCCACGAGAAGACCTGGCTGAACCACTGGGAGACCTATTCGACAGCCGCGGCGGAAGCCGGTCACAACCCGAGCAAGGCCGACTGGCGCGTCTGCCGCGACATCTTCGTCGCCGACACCGACGCCGAAGCCATCGACCTGGTCCGCAACGGCGCCATGGGCAAGATGTGGGCCGAGTACAACATCCCCAACTTCGTGCGACTCGGCCTGGGCCCGCTGCTGACCGGCGGTCAGATCTCCGTCGACGAACTCAGCCTCGACTGGATGATCGACAACTTCTTCATCATCGGCTCGCCCGACACCGTCGCCGCCCGCATCGAGGAGCTGTACAACGCCGTCGACGGCTTCGGCACGCTGGTGTCCTTCGTCTACGAGTACACCGATACGCCTGAGGTGTACCGCCGCAGCTTCGAGCTCCTCGGCCAGAAGGTCGCCCCGCAGCTCGCGCACCTCAACGGCTGACACCTCCGCTCCGCAACAACCCCGCCTCTGGGTCGGTCCGCCGGACATCGGCGTCCGGCGGACCGACCCATCCCCCGAAAGGACCCCACGCCTTGGCCAACATCGTCACCTCCCGGCACCTCAACATCAGCGAGGCCGACCTCGACGAGCGGGAGAAGACCGACCCGGAGACCGGGACCATCAGCTCGCGCGTGCTGTGGGCCGACGGCGGTCAGTCGCACGGCCTCTGGCAGATGACGCCCGGCGTGCTGCGCAACGTCCACGGGCCGGAGTCGGTCGCCATCGTGGCCGGCCGGGCCAAGGTCACCGTCCATCCCTCCGACGAGGTCTTCGAGATCGCGGCCGGCGACACCTTCGTCATCGACGCGGGCGAAACGGCCACCTGGGAGGTCCTCGAGACCGTCCGCAAGTTCTACGTCATCAACCGCTAGCAGTTCCCCGTCTGCGCGAGCGGACAGAAGTATCCGTCTGCGAGAGCAGACCACATCTGCCTGGTCAAGACCGGGATGACGCTTTTCACCCGTGAACTCCCAGTGCCGTGAGATTCACGCCTCCCGTCAGGCCGCGTCGGCCACCGCACCCATAAGATTCACGAACGCTTGAAAGGTATTCATCATGAGCAGCACCGCACCTGCCATCACCCGCCTGAAGGGCCGCGTCGCCCTCGTCACCGGTGGCGCCGGCGGCCAGGGACTCGAGCACACCCGCCGCCTCGCGCAGGAAGGTGCCGTCGTCCACTTCGCCGACATCAACGCCGAGGTCGGTGCAGAGGCCGAGCGCACGCTCAAGGCGGAGGGCCTGCAGGTCGTCTTCCATCAGCTGGACGTCAGCAGCATCGATCAGTGGAAGGCACTGGCCGCCGAGCTGGAGACCACCGTCGGCTACCTCGACATCCTGGTCAACAACGCCGGCATCCTCGCCGACATCCACCCGGCCGAGCTCTCCACCGAGGCCGCGTGGGAGAAGACGACCAACGTCAACCAGAAGTCCATCTTCCTGTCGTTCCACACGATGATCCCGCTGCTCAAGAAGAGCAAGCACGCTGCGGTGATCAACACCTCCAGCATCTTCGGTCTCGTCGGTGCGGACGGTTACCTCTCCTACGTCGCCTCCAAGGGTGCGGTGACGCTGATGACGAAGTCCGCCGCCTTCAGCTATGGCAAGTTCGGCATCCGCGTCAACAGCATCCACCCGGGCTACATCGACACCCAGATGCTGCGCGACGAGTTCGCACAGCTCGGTGAGGGTGCCGAAGAGGCCACCCTGGCCACCATCCCGATGGGTCGCCTGGCCGGACCGGAGGAGATCTCTCCGACGGTGGCATTCCTGGCCTCCGATGATGCCTCGTACATCACCGGCGCCGAGGTGCTCATCGACGGCGGCCTGCTCGCGGGTCGCTGAGGCGGCGGGACAAGGGGCCAGCGAAATGTACTCGCAACTGGATTCACGTGAAGGGAGGTCGGCCTGATGGAACTGTTCGGCCAGATCATCATCTACATCATGATGGCGTTCCTGCTCCTCGGGGCCGGCGCCTATATCTTCAAACCGGGTTCACCGCTGGGCGAGGAGTTCCGCGAGGGACTCATGTCGATCGGCCCGATCTTCATCCCGGTCGGCGGCATGATGGCGATCATCCCGTTTCTCGCGGACGCGATCGACAAGTGGATCGCTCCCGCCTACCGATGGATGCACTCCGATGCGTCGATCGCGGTCAGTTCGTTCATCCCGGCGGATCAGGGCGCCTACCAGCTGTCCCTCGAGGTCGCCGGAAGCCACAACGCGTGGATCCTCGCCTTCGCGGTCGCGATGACCGCCGGGTCGACGATCACCTTCAGCGTTCCGGTCGGCCTGGCAATGCTGCCCAAGAAGGACCACAAGTTCATGGCGCTGGGTGTGATGGCCGGCTTGCTCGCCATTCCGTTCACCGCCTTCTTCATGACCCTCATCCTGGCGCAGACGGGTGTGTTGCTCCGTGAGGACGTCTCGGTGGATTCGCCGAGCACCAAGCCCTTCGACCTCCCGGTCGGCGACATCCTGCTGAATCTCATTCCGCTGGTGGTGCTGATGGTCGTGCTGGCCCTGATGCTGAAGTTCTTCCCCCGGCAGGCGATCACCGGATTCATGGCCTTCGGACAGTTGATCCGTGGCGTCACCGCGGCCGCGCTCGCGCTCTCCATCGTCGAGTACTTCACCGGGGTCTTCTCCTGGATGTTCGGCTCGTGGGGTCTTGCGCCCTTCATCGCCGACGAGGAGAACCAGTTCCGGGCGCTGGAAACCGCAGGCTACATCGGCGTCATGCTCGCGGGTGCGTTCCCGATGGTCTATGCCATCCGGACGTGGCTGGAGAAGCCGCTGGCCCTGCTGGGCAAGCGCGTCGGTGTCTCCGAGGCCGGTATGGCCGGCTTCTTCGCCGGTGCCGCGAACGTCCTGGCCCTGTTCCGGGTGGTTCCGCTGATGCCGCCGCGTGACAAGGTGCTGACCATCGCCTTCGCGGTCTGTGCTGCCTTCGCCATCGGCGACTTCATCGCCTTTACGGCGAACTTCCAGCCGAACATGATCGGCGCGATGCTCATCGGCAAGCTCCTCGGTGGGATCGTCGCGATCTTCATCGCACTGTGGCTCGCGGTTCCGCACGCCGAGCGACTGGGCAAGGAAGACGAGGCCGCCGAAGCCCGCGCCCGGGCAGCGGATTCCGTCGAACCCGACGCCGGAGATCTCGCCGAGCGCGTCTGAAAGACCCTGCCTCACGGTAGGTGTTCCACCTGAACCCGGCCGCCGATCGATCGTGATGGGTCCGATCGGTCGGCGGCCGCTCCAATCTTCCTCCGAGAGGACTCGCGATGACCGTGATGCTGGAACGTGCAATCTCTCAGCAGGATTCGACGCACATATCACCTGAGGTGTTCGACGATCTGCGTGCCGGACGTCCCGTCGTCGTGTTCGACGTCGAATCCGGGCGCGTGGTCCTCGCCCTCGCCGCCGAACCCGCGACGACTGAGCAGATGGCCTTCGTCATCCAATTCGGTTCGGGTCTGGTGACGGTGTCGCTCCCCGCCGACCGGTGCCGGGTCCTGGGCCTGCCCCCGATGCTCACGGCAGGTGACGTGACGCCGGGCGCACCAACAGATTTCGCGGTGTCGGTGGATGCGGTTGCCGGTGTCGGCACCGGTATCTCGGCTGCTGACCGCGCCCGTACCGTTCGGGCGCTGGCCGACGATGCGCTGGGCCACGCCGACTTCACCCGGCCGGGTCACGTCCTGGTCGTCGGGGTCACCGACGGCGCCGGGGCGTCGTACGGTTGTGCACGCGAACTGGGCGAACTCGTCCGTCGCGCGGGACTTTCCGGTGTCGTCGCCTTCGCCGACCTGGTGTCGGTGCGCGACGAGACCCAGATGGCCGACGCCGGTGAGGCATTCGAGTTCGCCGCCGAGCACGGGCTCCGCGTCGTGTCGGTGCAGCAGATCCGGGAGTTGTGAATCCCCTTCACAACTCCCACCCGGAACGAAGTCGCGTGCGACATCAATTCGGCCACACGACCTCGATCGAAGTCGTTGAGCCGGATTGATATCGCGCGCGACTTCATTCTGTGTCAGCGGCTGCGTTCGGTCTCCGGCCGGCTGTCGAGGATGAGCAGCGCCGCATGCAGGGACGTCCGGGATTCGGCATCGTCGAGTTCGACGCCGAGGATGCGTTCGATTCGTGCGAGGCGGGCGTAGACCGTCGGGCGGGCGAGGTTCATGGCCTTGGCGAGTTCGGCCTTGTTGCCGCCGACCCCGATGAAGCGACGCAGTGTCTCGAGCAGATTGTCGTCGTGTCGCGCATGGTGTTCGAGGAGCCCTCGCAGCTCCGTCTCGGCGAACGCCTGAACACGCGCGTCGGATCGGATGACCGCGATCAGCCCCCGCAGCCGGACGTCGGTCGTCCGGTGAAACACCTTGTCGCTCTTCGGCAAGGACAACGCCGCCTCGGCGACATGTGCCGATTCCGCGAGTCCGCGCGCGGCATCGACGAGTCGCGTCGAATCCGGTGCGACGCCGATCGTCACGCTCACGACGCCGTCGAGCCGCATGAGCGAAGTCCGGATGGCCGTGCAGACCTCGGTCATCATGTCGGTGTTCCGGGAGGCCGACAGCGACAGGATGAGGTCGATCTGCCCGGATGGGCGCAACGCGGTCAGCGCGGTGCGTCCCACACCCCGTACCGAGTGCCGCACCGCGTCGAGCGCTCGCGTCAACCGTCCCTGTGCCAGTACCTGGTCGGCGCTGACGGATTCCACCACGCGAATCGTCAACGGCGCATAGGTGAGTCCCGGCTGGAGACCCAGCGCGTGCGCGCGGGCGGTGGCCTCGGCCTCGTCGGGGATCCGGCCCAGCCGCAGGTCGTCGACCAGACCGTTCTGGGCACGGATCTCCAGCTCGGTCCAGTTCTGTTCGATCATCCGATGCAGGGCGAGAGCCTGCGCCGCGCGCTCCACGGGCATGCGTGCGCGTTCGCCCAGGTCGCCTGGGTGCGGGACCACGAGCCGGCCCCACTCCTGACGGTGCGCCCCCACCGGCGCGGTCAGCCATCCCTCCGGTCCGGAGGTCGACGTCTCCCGCCCGCCGGGGGTGAGGCGGGAGCGTCTCTCCCAGTCGCGCAACAGATCCTTGGCCGAGGTGCCCCGCGCGGAGAACGCCAGCACCTGCCGGGTCAGATCCTCCAGGACGACCGCCGAGTCGATGAGTTCGGCTGCGGCGTCGACGATCTCCGTGACACCCGCGCGTCGCATGCCGAGCCCGGTGAACACCTCGTGGACATGTCGCGAGAAGACGACCTCCTCGTACTGGTCGGCGACGATGGCGCTGTGGACCTCTTCGGTCACGTCCACGAAGCGGATCGCGCGTTCGAGCACCATGACGGGCAGGTCGAGCCGATCCGCGTTCGCGGCAACGGAATCCGGTATATCGGCGTCGAGGAGCTCGGCGATCACGCCGACCGCGCCCGCAGCCGCCAGCCCCTCGAGATAGCCGGCCGGGTCCGCGAGAAGCGCCGGGCCGGTGGTCAGGACGATCTCGCCTCCCTGAAGCAGATCGGTGAGGTCGGCCAGGTCGCTGACGTGAGCCCACCGGACCTCGCGGTCGAGCCGCCCGCCACCGACCTGCCGCGGTAGTCCGTTCTGCACCACGGGAAGCGAGAGGATGTCGGCAATGGTCGGCTTCACGTAACAAAGTGTAAAGGATCGGGCCTCGAAACTTACACAGTGTCGGTCCCATGGGCGCTCCGGAGGCTGCATTCTGTAATCACCGCAGCGCACCGATTCTCCGCGCGGCTCCGGATTTCCCCTGGTTCCGGATGTCCCCTAGTACCGCCGCCTCGTATCCCACCCAGCAGTGATTCCACCCGGCAGTGCTCCCCACCAGCAAAGGACGCGATTCATGACCGCCACGCTCGCCACCAAGACGATCTCGCACTGGTTCGACAACAAGGAGTTCTCCGGCGCAAGTGACCGTTTCGCGCCGGTGACCAATCCGGCGACCGGTCAGGTCACCGGTCAGGTCGCACTGGCCGACACCGCCGACGCGCAGCGCGTGATCGAGGCCGCCGCAGCGGCTTTCCCGGCCTGGCGCGACACCTCGATCGCCAAGCGCACTTCGATCCTCTTCGCCTTCCGCGAACTGCTCAACGCTCGCAAGGCGGAGCTGGCCGAGATCATCACCTCCGAGCACGGCAAGGTGCTCTCCGACGCCCTCGGTGAGATCTCCCGCGGCCAGGAAGTCGTCGAATTCGCCTGCGGCATCGCGCATCTGCTCAAGGGCGGGATGACCGAGAACGCCTCGACCAAGGTCGACGTCGCCTCCCTCCGCCAGCCGCTCGGCCCGGTGGGCATCATCTCCCCGTTCAACTTCCCCGCGATGGTCCCGATGTGGTTCTTCCCGATCGCCATCGCCACCGGCAACACCGTGATCCTCAAGCCGTCGGAGAAGGTCCCCACCGCCGCCATCTGGATCGCCGAACTGTGGGCCGAGGCAGGCCTGCCCGCCGGCGTCTTCAACGTGTTGCAGGGTGACAAGACCGCCGTCGACGAGCTCCTGACCAACCGCGCCGTGAAGTCCATCTCCTTCGTCGGCTCGACCCCGATCGCGCAGTACGTCTACTCGACCGGCACCGCACACGGTAAGCGCGTGCAGGCCCTCGGCGGCGCCAAGAACCACGCCATCGTCCTCCCCGACGCCGACCTCGACCTCGCCGCCGACGCGATGGTCAACGCCGGCTTCGGCTCGGCCGGTGAACGCTGCATGGCCATCTCGGCGCTGGTCGCCGTCGGTGACATCGCCGACGAGCTGGTCGCGAAGATCTCCGAGCGCACCGTCGGCCTGGTGACCGGCGACGGCACCCGCAACTCCGACATGGGACCGCTGGTCACCAAGGCACACCGCGATCGCGTTGCCTCCTACGTCGACGCCGGTGAGGCTGCCGGCGCGACCATCGTCGTCGACGGTCGTGGCGTCCAGGCCGACGGCGAGGAGAACGGCTTCTGGCTGGGCCCGACCCTGATCGACAACGTCACCACCGACATGAGCGTCTACACCGACGAGATCTTCGGCCCGGTCCTCTCGGTCGTGCGCGTCGAGACCTACGACGAGGCGCTCGAACTGATCAACTCCAACCCGTACGGCAACGGCACCGCGATCTTCACCAACGACGGTGGCGCGGCACGTCGGTTCCAGAACGAGGTCGAGGTCGGCATGGTCGGCATCAACGTCCCGATCCCGGTTCCCACCGCCTACTACAGCTTCGGCGGCTGGAAGAACTCGCTGTTCGGCGATACCCACGCCCACGGCACCGAGGGTGTGCACTTCTTCACCCGCGGCAAGGTCGTCACCAGCCGCTGGCTCGACCCGAGTCACGGTGGCATCAACCTCGGTTTCCCGCAGAACAACTGACCTCGAGAGACCTGAGCAGAAAGGACATCTGACATGACCACCACAGAACATGTCATCCTGCCGACCGGGGAAGACCTCGAGTCCGCACGCGAGCGTGGCGTGCGCGCCCACGCCCTTGACCGCGCCCACGTGTTCCACTCCTGGTCGGCCCAGGAGCAGATCAATCCGATGACGATCCTCGCCGCCGAGGGCTCCTACGTCTGGGACGGCGAGGGAAATCGCCTGCTGGACTTCTCGTCCCAGCTGGTCAACACCAACATCGGGCATCAGCACCCGGCCGTGGTCAAGGCGATCCAGGAGCAGGCCGCGAAGCTGTGCACCATCGCCCCGCAGCACGCCAACGACGCCCGCTCCGAGGCTGCCCGCCTGATCGCCGAGCGCACCCCGGGCGATCTGAACAAGGTCTTCTTCACCAACGGTGGAGCAGACGCCAACGAGCATGCGGTCCGCATGGCGCGCCTGCACACGGGCCGGTACAAGGTGCTCACCCGCTACCGCTCGTACCACGGCGGCACCGACACCGCGATCAACATGACCGGTGACCCGCGTCGGTGGCCCAACGACTACGGCAACAGCGGAGTCGTCCACTTCCACGGACCGTTCCTCTACCGCTCACAGTTCCACGCCCAGGACGAGCAGCAGGAAACCGAGCGCGCCCTGGCCTCGCTCGACCAGCTGATCCGCCTCGAGGGACCCGACTCCATCGCAGCACTCGTGCTGGAGTCGGTCCCGGGCACCGCCGGCATCATGGTCCCGCCGCCCGGCTACATGGCCGGCGTCCGCGAGATCTGTGACCGCTACGGCATCGTATTCATCGCCGACGAGGTGATGGCCGGCTTCGGCCGTACCGGAAAGTGGTTCGCCATCGAGCATTTCGACGGCGTCGTGCCGGACCTGATCACCTTCGCCAAGGGCGTGAACTCGGGCTACGTGCCGCTCGGCGGCGTCGCGATCAGCGGCGAGATCGCCGCGACCTTCGCGCAGCGCCCGTACCCGGGTGGCCTGACCTACTCGGGTCACCCGCTCGCCACCGCCGCGGCCGTCGCGACGATCAACGCGATGACCGACGAGAAGATCGTCGAGAACGCCGCTCGCATCGGCAACGAGGTACTCGGTCCCGGACTGCGTGCGCTCGCCGACAAGCACCCGTCGGTGGGTGAGGTCCGCGGCCTCGGTGTCTTCTGGGCCATCGAGCTCGTCGCCGACCGGGCGACCCGGGAACCCCTGGCCCCGTACGGCGGAAGCAGCCCGGCCATGAACGAGGTGATCGCGTCGCTGAAGTCCAACGGACTGCTGCCGTTCGCAAACTTCAACCGCATCCACGCGGTGCCCCCGTGCACCGCCTCCGACGACGAGGTGCGCGAGGGTCTGGCGATCCTCGACACCGCACTCGACGTCGCGGATGCACACGTGAAGTCCTGATCACTCAGGACTGACAGGACACGCGTCCTGCACTCCCGGCCCACCCATGGCCAACGGTGTCCATGGGTGGGCCGCGTGCATTCCACTGCACGCCAACAGCTCTCCCGAACCACCTCCGATCACCAACCCCGCCACCTGAACCCCCGGAGTCCAGCGATGACCAGCACGTTGCCCCCTCGCCACGATCTCCTGCCGACCGGCTACGTCGAAGAGCAGGCGCACACCGCGGCCCCCGAGGTCGCGATCCTCGAAGCGCTCACGCCCGACACCGTGGAGGTCGGGACGGAGACGACCGCGGACGGTCACCTGCAGGTGACCCTGTACAGCGGCGGCCCCGAGGTGTCCTTCGAGAAGGTCATCCTGTTGCTGCGCAGCCTCGACCTGGAACTCGTGGATCACGCCACCACGGTGGTCCGACGCCCCGACGGATTACGGTGCCGTCTGCACGCTTTCGTCGCGTCCCACGGCCGCGTCGCCGGCCCGGACCCGGACGGTGCGGCGGTGCTCGACGTGTTCAAGGCGATGTGGTCGGGCCGTACCGAACCCGATCGGTTCGGACACCTGGTCCTCACCGCCGGCCTGGGCTGGCGCGAGGTGGTCGTCCTGCGTGCCTACGCCCGCTACCTGCAACAGACGGCACTGCCGTACGGGCAGCGCACGATCGAATCGGTGGTGACCGGCAACCCGGCCGTCGCATCGGCGATCGTGGCGCTCTTCGACGCCCAGTTCGATCCGGGAATCGAATCCGACTCAGCGCGTGATGATCTCGTCGCCGACCGGCTTACCGCGCTCGACGCGCTGATCGACGGGGTCCAGGGGCTCGACGCCGACCGGATCTTCCGCGCCTACCGATCTCTCGTCGTCGCCACGAGCCGCACCAACTTCTACCGACCCGACGCGCTGGGCCCGGAACGCCCGCAGCTGGCCGTCAAACTCCGACCTCGCGACATCGACATCCTCCCGCAGCCGCGACCCCTGCACGAGATCTTCGTGTACTCACCGGATGTCGAGGGTGTCCACCTCCGCTTCGGCGCCGTCGCCCGCGGTGGACTCCGATGGTCGGACCGGCGCGACGACTACCGGACCGAGATCCTCGGACTCGCGAAGGCCCAGACGGTGAAGAACTCGGTGATCGTGCCCGCGGGCGCGAAAGGCGGCTTCGTCGTGAAGAATCCGACGATGTCGGGGGAGGACGGTTACCGCCAGTTCATCTCGGGTCTGCTCGACCTCACCGACAACCGTTCTGCCGACGGACGATCGATACACCCCGACGCGACGGTCTGCCGCGACGGCGAGGACTCATACCTCGTCGTCGCCGCGGACAAGGGGACCGCACGGTTCTCCGATGTGGCCAACGGGATCGCCATCGACCGCGGCTTCTGGCTCGGCGATGCCTTCGCCTCGGGTGGCTCGGTCGGTTACGACCACAAGGCGATGGGGATCACGGCGCGGGGCGCCTGGCTGAGCGTGACCCGGCATCTCGCCGAGCTCGGCATCGACGTCGACCGCGACACCTTCACGGTGGCGGGCATCGGTGACATGAGCGGTGACGTCTTCGGCAACGGCATGCTCTCGACCCCGCGTATCCGGCTGGTTGCGGCCTTCGACCACCGGCACATCTTCATCGACCCGAACCCGGACGCCGAAAGCTCGTTCGAGGAACGCCGACGACTCTTCCGGCTCCCGAGCTC
The DNA here is from genome assembly GCF_030316175.1 of Gordonia sp. Swx-4. NCBI lineage: Bacteria > Bacillati > Actinomycetota > Actinomycetes > Mycobacteriales > Gordoniaceae > Gordonia > Gordonia sp. Swx-4. The sequence goes on along the minus strand of NZ_CP128197.1, from coordinate 4,780,299 downwards.
CTCCTGGGCCGACTACCGCCGCGATCTCATCAGCGCCGGCGGCGGGGTCTTCGACCGGACGGCGAAGTCGATCGCGGTGTCGCCCGAGGCGGCCGAGGTGCTCGGACTGGCGCGCGGCACGACCAGCGCCACCCCGCAGGAGCTGATCTCGGCGATCCTGGCTGCGCCGGTCGACCTGCTCTGGAACGGCGGCGTCGGGACATACATCAAGAGCGAGAACGAGACCCACGATCAGGTCGGCGATCGGACCAACGATGTCGTCCGGGTCGACGCCACCCGGGTGCGGGCGCGAGTCGTCGGCGAGGGCGGAAACCTGGGCGTCACCCCGGCCGGCCGGATCGAGTTCGCACGCAACGGCGGACGGATAAACACCGATGCGCTGGACAACTCGGCGGGCGTCGACTGCTCGGATCACGAGGTCAACATCAAGATCTTCCTCGACGCCATGTCGGGAGCCGCGGTGTCGGGGGAGCGGCGCGGTGAGGTCCTCGCCGAGCTGACCGACGAGGTTGCCGACCTCGTGTTGCGGAACAACTGGTCGCAGAACCGGGTTCTCGGCGAGGCGCGCGCTCATGCGGCCCAGATGGTCGACGTGCACGCCCGCATGGTCGAGGATCTGGAGCGGCGCCGGGGGCTGGACCGGGCACTCGAGACCCTGCCCACCGCCGAGGGATTCGCGGCCCTGGCCCGACGTGGCGAGGGATTGTCGTCGCCGGAACTCGCCACCCTCATGGGCCACGCGAAGCTCGATGTGAAGACCGAACTCCGCGTCGCGACAGATGCTTTCGACGATCCGTACTTCTCCGACCGGCTGGCGCAATACTTCCCGCAAGCTCTGACGGAACTGGGTGACGTCGACGGCTTCCCGTTGCGAACCGAGGTCATCGCGACCGAACTCGTCAACGATCTCTTCGCATTCGGCGGCCTGACGTATGCGTTCCGGTTACGGGAGGAGACCGGTGCGCAGGCCGCCGACATCGTGCGGGCATTCGTTGTCGCCGTGGAGGTCCTGGGGTTGGCCGAGCTGCAGGCCGACATCGAGACGGCCGGCCTGCGGCCCGAGGTGGAGTACGAGATCATCGCCGAGGCGCGCCGGCTCCTCGACCGTGCGTCGCGCTGGTTGCTGACCCGCCGTCCGCAGCCGATCCCGGTGACCGAGACGATCAGGCGTTTGCGGATCGTCCGGGATTCCGCGCCGCAGGTCTCGATCTGGCTCCGCGGTGACGAGGCAGCCCGGATCGAGTCGGCGGTGACGGAGTACACCGAGGCCGGCGTTCCGCCCGCGATCGCACGGCGGGTGGCCGAGGGCCTGTATCGCTACAGCGTGCTCGACATCGCGGAGGTGGCCGAGGAGACGGGATGCGACATCGCGACCGTCGGGGCCGTCTACTTCACCCTGTCCGACCACATCGACGTCGACCGCTGGCTGATCCGGCTGTCGGCGCTGCCCCGCGGTGACCGCTGGCATGCGCTGGCGCGCTCCGCTCTGCGGGACGACCTGTACCGCGCACTCCGCGACCTCACCCGCAACGTCGTGGAGACCCTGGCCGACGACCCGGTCCAGGCGGCGGCGGTATCGTACTGGCCGACCGAGGCCATCGAGGCCTGGGAACGGTCCAACCAGACGGCCCTGCAGCGCGTCACGGTCACCCTCGGCGAGATCGAGGCCGCCGAACGCTTCGACCTGGCGACGCTCGCGGTGGCGGCTCAACACATCCGGCTGGTGGCCGATGGGCGGTAGCCTTGGCGGAGGTGCCCGCGCGTGCAGGCACCCCGATTCGATAGATTTTTCGCATGGATCGTGACCGCATGGTGGATGTCGGAGTGGGACTCGTCTCCCGCTTCGGCGCCAAGACGTTGAGTCTTACGTCCGTGGCGCGTCACGCAGGTGTCGCCCGGGCCACCGCTTACCGCATGTTCGGCGGACGGAATGCGCTGGTCGCGGCGATCGTCGACCGCGAGGTGTCACTTCTGCGCGTGAAGCTGCGGGAGTGGTCGGCCTCCGCGCCCGACGCCGCGGGCAAGGTCCGCGCGCAGGTCGTGAACGTGCTGCCCTACATCCGTGAGCACGAGGCGCTGCAGTACGTGCTGCGCAAGGAACCCGAGGAGATCGTGCGGGCGCTCGTCGCGACGAGCGATTCCTCTGGTTCCACCCTCATCCACCAGATCGTCGACCAGACGCTGCCCGATCTCGATCCGCTGATCCAGGACCAGCTCGTCCCGGACCCGCGTGGGGCCGCGGAGTTCCTGGTGCGGACGATCTACTCGCTGATGCTCATCCCGGACAGTTCGCTCACCGACGAGCAGATCGCCGATCTCGTCGTGCGGGCGGTCGTCAAGAACGAGGAGTGATCGCAGGATGACCGGGAAACAGGGGTCCACCGCGGACGAGACCGCGATCCCGGTCGTCGACATGCGCCGGCCGCGTTGGGGCGACCCGGCGCGCGTCACCGAACTGCCCGCCGCCGCGGCCGCGCTGGCCGGCGACGCCACCGAGGATCGCGGTGTCGCTCCCGAGGCGGTCACCCCGCCCGCGCAAACCGTGCCGTCGGCCGTGCGTGCCGATCTCGAAGCCCTCGTCGGCTCCGAGCACGTCGTCGGCTCCGACGACGCACGCGTGCAGCACACCCGGGGCTACTCGACGCCCGATCTGCTGCGGCTGCGCATCGGCGACGCCTCCGACGCTCCGGACCTGGTGGTCTATCCCGCCGATCACGACGAGGTCGTGCGGATCCTGCAGATCTGCGCCGCGGCGAAGGTCGCGGTCGTGCCGTTCACCGGCGGGACCTCGGTCGTGGGCGGGCTCGCCCCCGACCGTGCCGGGTTCGACGGTGTCGTCAGCCTCGACCTCCGCCGCCTCGACCGTCTCGTCGAGATCGACGAGATCTCTCGTGTCGCCACCCTCGAGGCCGGGCTTCGCGGGAGCGCCGCCGAAGCACTTCTGCGTGAGCGGGGATGGACACTCGGACACTTCCCGCAGTCCTACGAGGGCGCCGGGATCGGCGGCTACGCGGCGACCCGGTCGGCGGGGCAGTCGTCGGCCGGCTACGGACGCTTCGACGAGATGGTCGAGGGACTCGTGCTCGCCACCCCGCGTGGCACCGTCGAACTCGGGACTGCACCCCGGTCGGCGGCCGGACCCGACCTCCGCCAGCTGATTCTCGGCTCCGAGGGCGCCTTCGGTGTCATCACCAGCGTCCGCCTCCGCGTCCGTCCGGCCCCGGCCACCCGGCTCTTCGACGGCTGGCGGTTCGACTCCTTCGCCGACGGCGCCACCGCACTGCGTCGCCTCGCCCAGGACGGCCCCCTGCCCACCGTCATCCGCCTGTCCGACGAGGTCGAGACCGCGATCAATCTCGCCGATCCCGCACAGCTCGGCGGTGAGTCGACGGGATGTCTCGTCGTCACCGGATACGAGGGTGAGGAGCGCGAGGTCCTCCGACGCCGCGACGCCGCGTCGGAGGTGCTCGTCGACGCCGGTGGCACGGCGCTCGGGACCGGCCCCGGAGAGTCTTGGCGCACAGGACGTTTCGCCGGGCCCTACCTACGCGATCCGTTGCTCGACGCCGGTGTGCTCGTCGAGACCCTGGAGACCGTCACCTACTGGTCGAAGCTGCACGAGCTGCGGGCCTCGGTCACCGCCGCGATCACTGACACGCTCACCGGCGCCGGAAGCGGAGCGAGCGGGCCGAATGTCACCGCATCGGGCACACCGCCGTTGGTCATGTGTCACATCAGCCACGTCTACTCCTCCGGTGCCTCGCTGTACTTCACCGTGGTCGCGCCGTTCGGCGCCGACCCGATCGCGGAGTGGGCGGCGGCGAAAACCGCGGCGAACGCCGCGATCCGGGCCACCGGCGCGAGCATCACCCACCATCACGCCATCGGCCGCGACCACCGCGACGCCTACCACGACGAGATCGGTCCGCTGGCGCTCGAGGCTCTGCGGGCGGTGAAGGCGACCGTCGATCCCGACGGCGTCTGCAATCCCGGCATCCTGATCTGAACCCCGGGGCGCCACTATGCTGGGGCGCATGGCCACCGACGCTGCCGTTACCGACCCCGCCGCTGGAGATCGAACCGCAAGGGATGGAGGTGCTGCGGGCGAGTCGACGACCAGCATCTATCTCGCGTCGGCGGAGGGGGAGACCGGGAAATCCGTCGTGGCGCTGGGCCTGCTGGCACTGCTCGCGGCGACCGGCGGCCGGGTCGGCGTCTTCCGCCCGATCATCCGTGCCAACGGCGACACGCGGGACCCGTTGCTCGACCTCCTGATCGACTACGACTCGGTGGACGTGCCCTACGAGGACTGCCTGGGCGTGACCTACGAGGAGGTTCACGAGGATCCCGACGCCGCGATCGGCGAGATCGTCGCCCGATTCCATGCGCTGGCAACGCACTGCGACCGCGTCGTGATCGTCGGGTCGGACTACACCGACGTCGGAACCCCGTCGGAGCTGAGCTTCAATGCCCGCATCGCTGCCAACCTGTCGGCCCCGATGGTGATCGCGCTGAAGGCCGACGACCGGTCTCCCGCCGAGATCGCCGATCTCGCCGCGGGGTTGGTGTCCGAGGTCGGCGCGGCCCATGCCACGCCGATTGCGATTGTCGCGAACCGCTGCGACCCGGACCGACTCGACGAGATCCGGACGACGCTGCGCCGCACCGGGGTACCGAGTCTGTGTCTGCCCGAGGAGCCGATCCTGTTCGCGCCCACCATGGCCGAACTCAAAGAGGCGCTCGGCGCCACCATGTACAGCGGTGACGAGGAACTCCTCGACCACGAGGCCTTGCGGGTGATGGTGGGCGGCATGACCGTCGAACACATCCTGGAACGCCTCACCGACGGCACGGTCGTGATCACCCCTGCCGACCGCTCCGACGTCCTCCTGGCCCTCGTGAATGCCAATACGGCGCACGGATTCCCGAGACTGTCGGGCATCATCCTCAACGGTGGACTCAAACCGCACCCGATGATCGAGGCGCTGGTGAGCGGGCTCAAGCCGACGCTGCCGATCATCAGTTGCCCGCACGGCACCTACGACACCGCGCGGACCGCGGCCCACACCCGGGGCCGGCTCAACGCCGGATCGGCCCGCAAGATCGAGGCGGCGCTGTCGCTGATGGAGACCTACGTCGATCCCGACGTCGTCATGCGCAACCTCAACGTCGACGTCCCGTCGGTCGTCACCCCGCAGATGTTCGAGTACCGGCTGATCTCCCGGGCGCGGGCACAGCGCAAGCACATCGTGCTGCCCGAGGGCGGCGACGATCGCATCCTGCGGGCGGCGAGCAGGCTCCTCCGTCGCGGCGTCGCCGACCTGACACTGCTCGGCGACCCGGAAGCCGTGCAGGCGAGGGCGATCGAACTCGGCCTCGACCTCTCGGAGGCCATCGTCATCAACCCGGCCACCTCGGAGTACCTGGACGAGTTCGCCCGGATCTACACCGACCTTCGCAAGCACAAGGGCATGGATCTGGAACGCGCACAGGAGAAGATGCTCGACGTCTCCTACTTCGGCACCATGATGGTGCACACCGGGCGCGCCGACGGGATGGTGTCGGGAGCGGCTCACACGACCGCCCACACCATCCGACCGGCCTTCGAGATCATCAAGACCAAGCCGGGCGTCTCCACGGTGTCGAGCGTGTTCTTCATGTGCCTGGCGGACACCGTGCTCGCCTACGGTGACTGCGCGATCGTCCCCGATCCCACGGACGAACAGCTCGCCGACATCGCCATCTCGTCGGCGGAGACGTCGGCGGCCTTCGGCATCGACCCGCGCGTGGCGCTGCTGTCGTACTCCACCGGGACGTCCGGCTCGGGTGTCGACGTCGAAAAGGTCAAGACCGCAACAGAACTCGTTCGGAAGCGCGCTCCCGAGCTGCTCGTCGAGGGGCCGATCCAATACGACGCGGCGGTCGAACCGTCGGTCGCGGCGACCAAGATGCCCGACTCCCCGGTCGCCGGTCGGGCGACCGTGCTGATCTTCCCGGATCTCAACACCGGCAACAACACCTACAAGGCGGTGCAGCGCAGCGCCGGTGCCGTCGCGATCGGTCCGGTCCTGCAGGGCCTGAACAAGCCGATCAACGACCTGAGCCGTGGCGCGCTGGTGTCCGACATCGTGAACACGGTTGCCATCACCGCGATCCAGGCGCAGCAGGTCGACGCCGACACGGTCGCCGGAGACGCGCGTTGAGCGCCGACACCGCCGGGGCGGTCCTGGTCTTCAACGCCGGCTCCTCGTCGCTGAAATATCAACTGGTACAACCCGACACCGGGGTGGTCATCGCGGACGGAATCGCCGAACGCATCGGTGACGCCGGATCGTCGATGACGCACGAACAGAACGGGGAGACGGTCACCGAGTCGGTGCCGCTGCCCGATCACCTGACGGCGGTTCGGCGGGCCGAACAGTTCTTCGCCGACAACGGCACCGATCTGGTGCACGCCGGGCTCGCCGCGGTCGGGCACCGCGTGGTGCACGGAGGCCGGTCGTTCTACGAGCCGACCCTCGTCGACGACTGGGTCATCTCGGAGATCAAGCGGATCTCCACCCTTGCGCCGCTGCACAATCCGGCCAACCTGGTGGGCATCGAGGCGGCCCGGACCCTGCTCCCCGACGTGCCGTCGGTCGCCGTGTTCGACACGGCCTTCTTCCACGGCCTGCCCCCGGCGGCCGCGACCTACGCGATCGACCGCGCGGTGGCGGCCGAACATGCCATCCGGCGGTACGGATTCCACGGCACCAGCCACGAGTACGTGTCGGGCCGCGTCGCCGAGTTTCTCGGGAAGGACCCCGCCGGCCTGGACCAGATCGTGCTGCACCTCGGCAACGGCGCGTCGGCGTCGGCCATCTCGGGCGGACAACCCGTCGACACCAGTATGGGCATGACCCCGCTGGAGGGGCTGGTCATGGGAACCCGCAGCGGCGACATCGATCCCGGCCTGGTGCTGCATCTCAACCGCGTGGCCCATCTGTCCGTCGACGAGATCGACACCCTGCTCAACCAGCGGTCGGGACTCCGAGGCCTGTGCGGCGAGAACGACTTCCGTTCCATCGCCGCACTGGTCGACGCCGGTGACGAGGACGCTCGGCGCGCCTACGACGTCTATATCCACCGGCTGCGGCACTACCTCGGCGCGTACACCTTCGGGCTCGCCAAGCTCGACGCGATCACCTTCACCGCCGGCGTCGGCGAGAACTCGGCCCGCGTCCGGGCGGATGCGCTCGAGGGGCTGCAGCGTTTCGGGATCGTCCTCGACCCGGACCGCAACGCCGCCGCGGGCCGGTCGGCGCGTCGGATCTCCGCCGACGACAGTGCGGTCGAGGTCCTGGTGGTCCCGACGAACGAGGAGCTCGCCATCGCGCGGCAGTCGGCGGCGCTTGTCGCGGACTCGGCCGGCGGGCAGCCCTAGAACAGCGTGTTCGGCCGCACATAGTTCGCGAGATCGACCAGCATGAACCGATGCTCGCGGTTGTTGCGGGTCTGACGTGCGAGCTGGCGCAGGGATCTCTCGGTGCCGGTGCGGATTCCGTACTCGGTGAAGGGGAAGCCGAGCAGGGTGGAGGGTTCCTTGTCCGAATCCTCCTCCTCGGGGTTGTCGTGGATCCAGCCGAGCGCGGTGCCGAGCACGATCAGCAGCATCCGCGACTTGCGGGGTTCGGTGTCGGGGATCTGTTCGAGTCGTCGTGCGGCCTCGACGATCTGGTTGCGGGTGACCTGCGAGGTGGGCCGGCCGTGTACCAGGGCGATGATCGCCGTCGCCCGGGCGGTGTTGAAATGCCTACTGGTGGCGGGCACTTCGTCGAGGGGGCGGATCGCGCCGTCGTAGTCGCCGGCCGCCACGGCGAGGCGGGCCAGCCCGAAGGCGGCGGTCACGATGCTGTGATCGGTGAGCCACAGGTCGTGATAGTGGTGTTGCGCGACATCGTAGAGCCGGGAGACCTTGTCGGCCGACTTCGACGACCCGTTCTCGTCGGCGAGCCAGCGTCCGATCAGTTCGGCGGTCCCGGCGACCGCGAGTTTCGGCGCCACCTCGCCGGGCATCGCGCCCAGCACCTCGTCGAAGCGTTCGTAGGCCAACTCGGGCTCGTCGTTCATCAGCGCGCAGATGCCCATGTACCACTCCACCCGCCACGAATCACCGTGGTGCTCACGGACATCGCGGAGCAGCGCCAGAGCGGTGTCGACGTCGTCGAGCTGCAGGTGGGCGCGCGCCTCGGCCAGGTCGATCTCCAGCGACGGATGGGCGTTCTTCACCGGCCGGCCGCCGAACAGCGACGCGAACCCTTCGGCGCGTGCGGTGTTGATCGAGTCGAGAGTCTGCCGCGGGTCCGACAGGGCCGCCGACGTCAACAGGCTCGCGGCCGGATCCAGCGGATTCACCAGGGGCAGGGGGAGTGCGGTGGCGATGTCGACCGGATCGTAGAACGCGGCCTGGTCGGGGTCGAAGAAGCCGTCGACCGGGGCGAGCATCAGGTCGGTGCCGAACGTCGACCGCTGCGGGGTGAAGACCGTGGACAGCGAGGGCCGGGGGACGCCGGTGTGTACGGCGACCGTCTCGCGCAGCACGTTGAGCACCTGGGTGCTCATCTCCTCCGCGGAGGCGAACCGGTCGGCCGGATCGGGGGCGGTGGCACGTTGCAGCAGAAGGTAGAACGACGGATTGTCGCGGAAGACGGCAGTCTCGTCGGGGGCCGGCAGACCGTCGACGTAGCGGCCGTTGCGCATCTCCATCGGCACGGTCAGCACCGCGAGGGTGCGTCCGACGCTGTAGATGTCGGTGGCCACCTGGGGCCCGGTCTTGACGATCTCGGGGGCCTGGAAACCCGGTGTGCCGTAGAGATGGCCGTAGCCGTTGATCGGTGAGACCGCCCCGAGGTCGATCAGCTTGACCTCGTCGCTGCCGACCATGATGTTCTCGGGTTTGACGTCGTTGTAGACCAGGCCCACCGAGTGGAGATAGCCGACGGCCAGCAACACCTCGAGGATGTAGGCGAGGCCCTGTTCGACTGACAGCAGCGACTTCTCCGGATCACCCGAGGTGATCTGTTTGAGCGTCTGACCGCCGATGTACTCCATGACGATGTAACCGAAACGCTCACCGTCGTCGCTGATGTGTTCGACGAAGTTGTAGATCTTGACGATGCCCGGATGGTTCACCGACGCCAGGAACTGCCGCTCGGCCACGGCGACGCGTTGGGCCTCCGAATCAGAGGAATTCAGAAGTCCTTTCAGAACGACGGGCCGGTCGCTGACGTTGCGGTCGATGGCCAGGTAGATCCATCCGAGGCCGCCGTGGGCGATGGCGCCGGCGATCTCGTACTGGTCCGCGACCAGTGTCCCCTGGGCGAGTCCCGGCACGAACGAGTACCGCGCACCGCAGTTGGCGCAGTCGCCGGTGGGTGGGCCCTCGCCTTCGCCCTCGAGTCGCCCGACGGGTTTGCCGCAGCGCCAACAGAATCGCTTGCCCTCGGCGATCACCGGATCGTCGATGACCGCGTCCTCGGGTTCGATGTCGGTGATCTTCGGCATCTCGACCAGGCCGCTGCCCAGACGGCGCTCGTGGACCGGCGGGCGACGCCGTGGGACGAGTCGCCGCCCGAGCGGACCCGAATCCGGTTCCGGTGTCGCCCGGGTACGGACGACCCGGTCGGTCCGGCCGTCGAAGCGATCCTGCGGCGCGATGCCGACGGTGAATGCGGGTGCGGCCGCCTGTGTCCCGACATCGGGGTCGGTCACCGCGCGGGGTCTGGTGGTGTCGTCGGCGGTGTTGTCGCCCTCGGCCATGAGTGCGTCGAGATCGACCTTCTGCGTGCCGACTTCGACGACCTGGTCGGTGGTGCCCTCGTCGGGGGAACGGACGTCGGTCGTGTGGTCGTCGGTCGTGTGGTCGTCGGGGGTGTGCCGGTCGGTGTCCGTCGCGTCGTCACCCATCAGGTCGGCGAGCGAGACGCGCTGGGTACCGACCTCCTCCGGGGTGTCGGGGGTGGGTGCGTCCGGACCCTCGGGTCCGTGAGGGTCTGCCTGGGATGGTTCGCCGGCGTAGTCCATGGGCATCAGTCCCGGTAGTACGGCTGCGGAGCGCCGAATCCACTGTCGAGGATGGTGAGCCAGCGATCGCGGATCTGTTGCCAGCGCCCGGTCGCGCGGGCGCGTTCGAGGACCCCGTTGACGAAGCGGACCATGTCGTCCTCGCCCTTCGGGATGCCCACGCCGTAGAACTCCTCACCGAGGCTGGGGCCGACGACCCGGACCCACGGGTCCTGCGCGGCGAGCCCGGCGAGGATGGCGTCGTCGCTGGTGACCGCGTCGACCTGACCCTGCTGCATGAGCACGAGGCAGTCGGCCCAGGTGGTGGTGCTGACGATCCGCACCCGCGGCTGGATGGACTGCATCCGGCCGATCGAGGTGGTGCCGCGTGCGGCGCAGACCCGCTTGTCGGCGAGCTGGGACGGTCCGACGATGTTCGAGTTACGGAACGACAGGATACGTTGCGACGCCACGTAATACGGGGCCGAGAACGAGATGTCGCGGAGGCGGTCGCAGGTGATGCTCATCGTCTTGATGACGACGTCGACGGTCTTGTCCCGCAACGCGTCGATGCGTTGCGCGGAGCTGAGCACCTGGAATTCGACGCGGTTCGGGTCGCCGAAGATCGCACCCGCGATCTCGCGGGCGATGTCGACGTCGAAGCCCTCGATGTCGCCGGAGATGGGGTCCCGGAAGCTGAACAGGTTGGACCCGATGTCGAGTCCGACGATGAGCCGCCCGCGTTCGAAGATGCCGGCCATCGTCGAGTTCGGCGGCATGCGTCCGGGCGCCGGCATCTGGGCGGGTGGGCGCAGGGTGAGGGTCGCGTTGCACGCCTCCGAACTCGGCGGCGGCTCGACCGGCACGTCGGTCTGGACGCCGGGCAACACCAGCGGTCCGGCGGTCGCGGTCGGAGGCGGTGCGTCCGGGGCGGGAAACCGGACACAGCCCGTGGCGACCAGAGCCACGAGCAGGAGGACCGCAACGACCAGCGGTCGCCGCGAGCGGGCGGGGCCGGACAGATGGAATCGGGGGCGGGTCATCGGTACTCCCGTATTCGGGGGACGAGTCCGCCGACGATCGCGACGGCGGCGAGGACCGCGAGCAGGAGTATCCCGGTCCCGGTGAAGCCGAGTACGCGCTGAGCGGTGTTGATGTCGTCGCGGAACGACGTTCGCGCGGTGGTGATCGCGTCGACGAGTGCACTGTCCACGGCTGTATACGCGCGGGCCGAGCTGTTCAGCCCGTCCCCGACGGTGAGTTGCCGGGCGCGGTCGAAGTTGCCGGTCTGGATGTACCGCCGGACGCCGGCATCGGTGCGTCTCCACTCCGCCAGCGCCGAGCTCACCGTGTCGAGCTGCTCCGCCGACACCGATCCGGTCTCCTTGGATGTGCGGACGTCGTCGACGATGCCGCCGATCTTGGCGGTCGTCGCGGCGAAGGTGCGTTCCAGCCCACCCTGATCGCCGCGGCGGATGAGGGACAGGGTCTCGGCCGATCGCGCCTGCTGGGTCAGGATGCGCGCGGCGGTGAGTTCGCGGAGCGGGTCGGCGCCGTCGGTCCGGGCGTTGCTGGTCGCGGCGACCGACATCAGGCCGGACGCGAGCAGCCACACCGTCCCCAGGAAGAGCGCGCCGATCGCGGCGACCAGTCCGATGTTGAATCGGCGGCGGGTCCTGCGTGCCAGGTAGCGGGACGTCAGCACCATGGCCGTGAGCAGCAGCAGCAGGGGGATGTAGACCGTCCACGGCGGGCGGGTCAGCGAATGCTGCGGATCGGCGATCGCCATCGAACGTCGCTCGTAGAGGCGCTGGGCGGCCGGCAGGATCTTGTCCTGCATCAACGACGACGCCTGGCCCAGGTACGCCGACCCGACTGGATTGCCCAACCGGTTGTTGGTACGGGCCGTCTCGATGAGCCCGCTGTAGACCGGGATCGACGTCGACAGGGTGTCGAGGTCCGACGACAGGGCCCGCTCGGTGGCGTCCTCCGTCATCCCCGGTCCCGGTTCGCTCGAGGTTCCGGTCGCGAGAATCAACGACGACGCTGCCGTCGCCAGCGCGTCGGAGTAGCGTTGCCGCAGCTCCGGCGTCTCCAGGCCGCCCGAGATGAACGCGGCGTTCGCGGACGCGTCGGCGATCGACAGGGAGCTGTAGAGAACCTGCGCGGCCTCGGCGAGCGGTTCGGTGCGATCGATCAGGCGCTGCAGGGTCTGGGTGCGGTCTTCGAGCACGGTCGAGGCGTACAGGCCGGTGGTCACGCAGCCGAGGAAGAGGATGACGCAGATGATGATCAGCTTGCCCGGCGTGGTGACCGAGTAATGCCGCAGCGTTTGGAACGGTGACTGCGCACGCTCGCGGGCCGTGGCGACGAGCTCTCGACGATCGGCGAGGACCTGGCGGATCGGCGGCGACGACTGGGCGGGACGGATCATGCGACCGCCACGGGTGAGTGCCGTCCGCACGGAGGACGCATCGCCGGTCACCTAGCTGATCCCCTTCTCGAACGCTGGATCGTCTCCGGTGTGGCCGCTCGGTCGCCGGTCCCCGTTCCGGCTCCCGCGACCTATAAGAAGAAATGACTCATCGGGGTCATCGCTCACCGGGTCGTGCGTGTTTCAGCCTATGCCATCGGGGAGGGTTCCTCCGGGCATCGCCGTCGCCACGCCGACGGGTTCGTGATCGCCCTGGCAGGTCGCGCGTGTCTCACTTACGGTGGAGGAAATCCGGCGATCGGCTCGTCGGGCGGCAAGGAGGCGTGGTGCGCGGAGACGGCGACGGCTGGCTGATCGATCCCGACGGTTCACGGTATTGGGGTGTTCACGGCGCGGCGGGTCTGCTGCTCCGGGCGCCGCTGACCGACGGCGCGACCGGCGTTCTGCTCCAGCATCGCGCCGCGTGGTCGCACCAGGGCGGCACCTGGGCCCTGCCCGGCGGTGCGCGCGACTCCCACGAGGGCGCCATCGACACCGCGATGCGGGAAGCCGAGGAGGAAGCCGGCATCGACAGCGCCGACCTTCGTGTCGTCGCCGCCGTCGTCACCCACGAGTCACCGGGCGGCTGGACCTACACGACGGTCATCGCCGAGACCGATGCGCCGGTCCGCACGGTCGCCAACTTCGAGTCGACGGAACTGCGCTGGGTCGAAGAACAGCACGTCGATCAGCTCCCGCTGCATCCGGCGTTCGGCCGGGCCTGGCCCACCCTGCGCGAGCGGATCGCCGCACTCGACCCGCAGGGTTAGGGGCTGAGCAGCCGGTTGGCGCCGGAGATCAGCGCGGCGATGTTCGCCTCGTCCCCGGTCCTGCCCTCGCCGAAGGCCCACGCCTGCCGACCGTTGTTCTCACACAGCAGGAACGTGGCGATCGCCCCGTCGACCTCGCGCTGGTGCAGCCGCAGGATCTGAACGGGTGCGCCGAGGTCGTACAGGATCGACGTCATCGCGCCGAGCGGTCCGGCGGCGACAGCGCTGCACGACATGAGGCGATCGGCGATCGCGATGGTCGCGCGGCATTCGACGAGGTCCTGCCGCGCCGGTGCGACCGACCACGATCCGAGCCGGATGGCTCCGTTGCCCGCGTACTCGTCGGTGAAGTGTTGCCAGCTCATCCCGATGGCCTCCTCGCGCATACCCGCGGGCAGCGGACGGCCGAAGTGTTCGGTGATGGGATCTCCCGACGGCGCGGTCGTGTGCCCGTGTCGTGAGAAGGATGGGTGAGGCAGATGAAGAAGGTGCATCTCGAAAGCCGATTTCGGTCGAAGAACGGATGACCGACAAGAGCGTGCAACCGACCCGCAGCGGGGGGTCGGTCAGAATCAGACCCCGCTGCGGCGGGTTACGAGCGCGCTCTTGATGCACATCATGATCGGTCCAGGCTAGACCGCGGTGTCCGGATCAGGCAAACGGATTCCGCCTCGGCAGTCCACTCTGACAACCGACCCTGAGGACCACCCCTGGGCTACCACCGGCCGAGGAGGTCGGCGGCCGCGGCAGCGGGATCGGTGGCGGCGGTGATCGCCCGCACCACGACGATCCGGCGGGCACCTGCGGCGGTCACCTCCGGCACCCGCGGGGCGTCGATGCCGCCGATGGCGAACCACGGCTTGCCGGGCGCGGCGCCGGCGGTCGTCGTCACCAGGTCGAGGCCGGCAGCACTGCGACCAGGCTTGGTGGGCGTGGTCCAGCACGGGCCGACGCAGAAGTAGTCGACGTCGGGGTCGGCGGTTGCGGCCGCGGCCTGCTCGCGGTCGTGGGTGGACGCCCCGATGATCGTGTCGGGGCCGACGATCCGGCGCGCCACCTCCGGCGGCAGGTCGCCCTGTCCGACGTGGAGGACGTCGGCGCCCGAGAGAGCGGCGATGTCCGCGCGGTCGTTGACCGCCAGCAACGCGCCATGGGCGTCGACGACGCCCCGCAGCGCGGCGAGGATCTCGAGCTCCTCACGGGCCTCGAGCGTGCCGAACTTCTTCTCGCCCGCCGACCCCTTGTCGCGTAGCTGCACGATGTCGACGCCGCCGGCGAGGGCGGAGCCGACGAAGTCGAGCAGGTCGCCGCGCTCGCGTCGCGCGTCGGTGCACAGATAGAGCCGGGCGGAATCAAGGCGGCGGCGCGATTCGGAAGCAGTCGTCACGGCGACCAGGCTAGCCCTGCGTCGACCGGCCGGGCGTAGGGTGGACCGCGAGAACACACGGGAGCCCGGGCAGGCGGGCTGAGAGTGCGGACCCCTCCGCAGACCGTCGAACCTGATCCGGGTCATTCCGGCGAAGGAAGGTGATCTGGCTTGAGCAACACCCCAGCACGACTCGACCGTGCGCTCACCGTCGTCGGCGGTGGCGTGATCGGTCTGACCTGTGCGCTCGCCGCCGCCGACGCCGGCTGGCAGGTGTTCGTCGTCGACGCCGGTCACGACGAGCGGGCCTCATGGGTTGCGGGCGGGATGCTCGGCTCGCTGGGCGAGGGACATCCGGGGGAGGAGGCCGCGCTCGCGCTGTCGGTCGAATCGGTGCGGCGCTGGCCGACGCTGGTGAAGCGGCTCGCCGACCCCGCGATCGTGACGGCCACCGACTCCCTGTTCGTCGCCGGTTCGGCAGCCGACGCCGAGTACCTGCGCCATCTCGCCGACTTCGTCTGGGCCAATCAGCCGCGCACCGACGCCACGCTCAGCACGGTGACGGGTCGTGAGATCCGTTCCCTGGAGCCGTCGTTGAGTTCGCGGCTCGTCGGCGGCTACCGGGCGGTCGGGGAGTGGTCGATCGACAACCGACGGCTGCTGGCGACCCTGCGCAGCGCCGGGGCCGCGGTCGGGGTGCGGTTCATGGATGCACGGGTGGAGAGCCTCGCCGACGTCCGCGAACAGGCCGGCCCGCGAGATCAGATCCTCCTCGCCGCCGGACTCGCCACGGCGGCACTGCTTCCCGAGGTGCCCCTCCACGCGGCCAAGGGGGAGATCCTCCGCTTGCGTCGGACACGGTGGTCGGTTCCGCCGCCCGGGCACGTGGTCCGGGCCCGGCTCCACGGCCGGGCGGTCTACCTGGTCCCGCGCGAGGACGGGATCGTGGTCGGCGCAACGCAATACGAGGCCGGTGACTTCGGCGACCGCACTCCGCAGGCAGGTGGCGTCGCCGATCTGCTCGCCGACGCGATCGAGGTCATGCCGGGACTGCGCACCTACGAACTGACCGAGGCGGGCGCCGGACTACGGCCGTGCACCGCCGACGGACTGCCGATCGTGGAGCGGATCGACGACCGTACAGTGGTCGCGACCGGCCACGGCCGCAACGGCATCGTTCTCGCACCGGGCACGGCGGACAGGGTGCTCGGGATTCTGGAAGGAGCATCCGCGTGACCATCACCGTGAACGGAGAGAACCTCGACGTGGGCGACGACGAGTCGGTGAAGGATGTCGTCACCCGCCTCGGACTGCCTGACCGCGGGATCGCGGTGGCCGTCGACGGCGCAGTCGTACCGCGAGGACGATGGTCGGAACACACGATGACCTCGGGAGCCGTAGTGGAGATCGTGACGGCGGTGCAAGGTGGCTGAGTCCGGCATCATCGACGGCGCAGACGTTTCCGAGGCAGACCCGCTTCGGATCGCCGGCCGCGAGTTCTCCTCCCGCCTCATCACCGGAACCGGTGGCGCGACGAATCTCGCGTCCCTCGAGCGTGCACTCGTCGCGTCGGGTACCGAACTCACGACCGTCGCCGTGCGTCGCGTCGACGCCGCGTCGGGGACGGGGGTGTTCGACCTGCTGCGCCGCCTGGACATCGCGGTCCTGCCCAACACCGCCGGATGCCACACCACCGCCGAGGCGGTGCTCACCGCGCAGTTGGCCCGCGAGGCGTTCGAGACGAACTGGGTGAAGCTCGAGGTGGTGGCCGATGAACGCACCCTGATGCCGGATGCCGTCGAACTCGTCGACGCCGCAGCCGCATTGGTGGCGGACGGATTCGTCGTGCTCGCCTACACCAACGACGACCCGGTCCTCGCTGCGCGACTCGCCGACCTCGGCGTCGCCGCGGTCATGCCACTCGGCTCACCGATCGGGACCGGACTCGGAATCCTCAACCCGCACAACATCGAGATGATCATCGACCACTGTTCCACGGCCTTCGACGATCCCCTCCCGGTGATCCTCGACGCCGGTATCGGCACCGCCAGCGACGCCGCTTGTGCGATGGAACTCGGTTGCGACGGAGTGCTTCTCGCGACCGCCGTCACCCGTGCGGAGAATCCGGAGCGAATGGCGACCGCGATGCGGCATGCGGTGATCGCCGGACGACTCGCCGCACGGGCGGGTCGCATCCCGAAACGGTTCTGGGCGCGGGCATCGTCGCCGACGCCGGAGCGGGGCTGATCCCACGCAACTGCCTGCTGCCCGACCCGCCCTTTGCTGCCTGAGGTGCGGGGAGCGCAAGCGACGAGCCTCGAGGGCCCGGTGTGTCGCAACCACCCGGCGCACCCCCGGTCGGCGGCTATGGTCGACTCGTGTTGCGGGTAACGAATCTGACGAAGGACTTCGGGAGTCAGCGCGCGGTCGACAACCTCACCTTCGAGGTGGGGCCGGGGCGGGTCACCGGCTTCCTGGGGCCCAACGGTGCTGGTAAGTCGACGACGATGCGCATGATGCTCGGACTCGACCGTCCGACGTCGGGGACCGCGACCATCGACGACGTGCCGTACTGCGATCTCGACCATCCGCTGCGCCAGGTCGGTGCGCTGCTCGACGCACACTGGGTCCACCCCAATCGGAGTGCGCGTTCGCATCTGCGTTGGCTCGCCGCGAGCAATCGGATTCCGAAGTCCCGGGTGGACGAGGTGCTCGAGATCGTCGGCCTGGCGTCGGTGGCCCGGAAGCGTGCCGGTGGGTTCTCGCTCGGTATGTCGCAGCGGCTCGGACTCGCGGGTGCGCTGCTCGGCGACCCGCACACCCTGTTGTTCGACGAACCGGTCAACGGGCTCGATCCCGAGGGCATCGTGTGGATTCGGGGCTTCATGCGGCAGTTGGCCGCCGAAGGCCGCACCGTACTCGTCTCCAGCCATCTGCTGACCGAGATGTCGCTGACGGCAGACCATCTCGTCGTCATCGGTCGTGGGCGTCTCATCGCCGACTGCTCGGTCGGTGAGTTCACCGGCCGGGCCCGGCAATCGGTGCGGGTGCGCGGACCCGAACTCGAGAAGCTGCACACCGCACTGGCGAAGGCCGGCCTCGCGCCGGCGCCCGGTGCACCCGACGCCCACGGGCGGCCGGTGATGCGGGTACCCGACACGACGACCGACCGCGTCGGGGACATCGCCGCCGCGGCCGGCGTGACGCTGCACGAGCTCGCCGCCGAATCGGCCTCGCTGGAGGAGGTGTTCATGTCTATGACCGCCCACGCCGTCGACTATCACGGTGGCGACGGCTTCCGGTCCGTCGAATCCGGTCCGGGCACCCCGGAAGGGAGCCGGCGATGATCGGCCAGGCGCTCGCGGCGGTTGACGCCGAACGCATCAAGCTGTCGAGCACCCGTGCCCCGTACTGGTGCCTCGCGATGGTGGTCCTGTTCGGCATCGGCGTTGCGGTCCTGCTCGGTTGGCTGCTGTCGGGCGGTTACGCCGACTCGGCGTCGGTAGACACCCGGACCATCGACTACCTGGTCGGCGTCAACCAGTTCGGGGCCGCGGTCTTCGCGATCATGGCCGTCCTGGGCGTGACCACCGAATACCGGTTCGGCACCATCCGGCCGACCTTCGCCGCAGTAGCCCGACGGCCCCTCGTGATCCTCGCGAAGACCGTCGTGTTCGGTGGACTCACCTTCGTGGTGGCCGCGATCGTGGGGCTCCTCGGTGTCGTTCTGGGGCAGGCGCTCACCGGTAACGGCATCGCGCTCGGTGGTCCGGACACGATACGACAGCTCTGGGGCACGCCGGTTTTCGCGATGCTGTGCGCACTGATCGGGCTCTCGGTGGGTGCTCTCGTACGGCATTCCGCCGGAGCGGTGGCGATCGTGCTGGGATGGATGTTCGCGCTCGAACGCATCCTGTCGGTGCTCCCGCGTATCGGCGAGAACATCACGCCGTTCCTGCCGTTCCTCAACGGCTGGAACTTCTTGTCCGGCGGCGACCCCACCTTCCACTGGAACGCCTACGGCTCTTTGGCGTACTTCGCGGTGGTCACCGCGATCCTCTTGACGATCGCAATTGTCGTGACCAGTGCCCGGGATGCGTAGTTTGCGGATCTGCTCATACGTCCTGTGACCCGGAACGGCCGCCGAGAGAGGTGCGATTCGGCGGCCGAATGACGATTGACGATCCTTCGCGCAGCCCGCCGAAGGCCGCCGCGGACTAAAATTCAGTGGTATGTCCACAAATTGGCCGATGGTCGAGCGTGAGCGTGAGTTCCGCACGATCCTCGCCGCACTCAGTGGAAAGACGAACGGATGCGGGGTCGTGCTCACCGGCGATTCGGGGGTGGGCAAGACGACCCTCGCCCGGCATGTCACCGCCGAACTGCCGACCGGCGTGCGCTGGGTGGCCGGGACCGAGTCGGCACGATCGATTCCGTTGGGGGTCTTCGCCCACCTGGTCGGTCCGGCGACGTCGAGCGATCCGGTCACTTATCTGGCGGCCGCCCGGGAATCTCTGCTCGCCGACGGTGATGTCGTCATCGGAGTCGACGACGCGCATCTGCTCGACGAGTTGTCGGCCACCCTGCTTCATCAGCTCGCGATCGACCGTGCGGTGCACATCGTGGCGACCGTCCGGAGCGGGGAGGCGGTGCCGGACGCCGTCACCTCCCTGTGGAAGGACAATCACCTCACCCGGATCACGCTGTCGCCGTTCACCAAAGAGCAGAGCGTCGAGCTGATCGAATCCGTCCTCGGTGGGCAGCTCGAAGAGCATTCGGCCTCCCTGATGTGGGAGGCATCGGGTGGAAACGCCCTGTTCCTGCGGCATCTCGTGGACGGCGCCCGCCAAGCGAACACCTTGCGACAGGTCAACGGGGTCTGGCAGTTGCGCGGCCGCGCGGCCATCACCTCCGAACTCGCATCGCTGCTCGAGGGGCGGATCGAACAACTCGATGCGTCGGTCCTCAGCGCGCTCAAGTACCTGAGCCTGTGTGAACCGCTCGACATCGACGTGCTCGCCGAACTCGCCGGCGAGGAGGCCGTGGAGGAGGCCGAGATCGCCGGCCTCGTCCGCATCACGCGCGACGGCCGCCGGTTGAATGTCGCCTTCCACCACCCGCTGTTCGGCGAGGTGATCCGCCGCAGACTCGGGATGGTGTCGTCCCGACGACTCCGCGGCAACCTCGTCGAGGCGCTGCGATCCCGCCCCACCGACACGCCCGCCGAGCGGATCAGGCTCGCCGACCTCGCGATCGAGAGCGACGTCGAGATCGATCTGTCGCTCGTTCGCACCGCGGCGAGCGACGCCCTCAAACTCGCGCAGACCTCACTCGGTGAACGGTTCGCGCGGGCGGCCCTCGTCGAGGGCGCCGGGGTCGACGTCGCCGAACTGCTCGCACGCGCCCGGATGTGGCAGGGCCATCCCGACGAGGCCGAGGAGATCCTGTCGCGGTTCTCCCCGGACGATCTGGACGAGGCGCAACTCCTGCTCTGGGGGAATCTGCGGATCGGCAACGCGTTCTGGGCCCTGGGCGACGCCGACCGTGCCGGTGAGATCCTGCAGATGCTGCGCAAGCGGGACATGCAGCCCGCGCTCGTGCCCATCGTCACCGGCATCGCCTCGGCCTGCGCGCTGTTCGAGAACCGGATCGGTGAGGCGATCACGTTGTCGGACAGTGTCTTCGCCGAGAAGCGCAAACTTCCGTGGGCGATCGAGTGGGCCGTGTTCGGTGGTTCTCTCGCGCGAGCAGTCGCAGGCCGCGGGAACGAGGTGGAGGCCCTGGCCGCGCACTCGCGTGAGGTGGAGGTCGACGGACTCCTCCGGTTCCCGACGGGTTTCGGCGAGATCCTCGCCCTCACGCTGACCGGCCGGCTCGACGACGCGGACACTGCCGCCGGGCGCTTCCTGACGGCCGCCCAGACCGCGCAGTACCTGGGTTGGGCCATGTCGGAGATTCTCGTTGCCGCCGTGGAACTCTCGCGCGGCGCATGCGTCTCGGTGACCCGGCGGATGGAGCAGACCCTCGCCACCCTCGACAGCGGTGAGTTCTCGGAGTCCTGGAACTTCCCGGCCCACATCTTCTTGATCCAGGCACTGAGTGCACTCGGTCAGGTCGACCGTGCCGCCGAGGTGCTGGAGAAGGCGAGGGCCCGGTACGGCAGGCACGTCGCGATCTTCGGTCCGATGCTGGCCATTGCGCAGGCCTGGCAGTCGGCGGCCGCCGGCACCATCACGCCGGCCGTCGCGCTTCTCCGTCGAACCGCCGAAGAGACAAGGGAGACAGAACAACTTGCCATCGAGGCGGAGGCGCTGCACTCGGCGGCCAGGTTCGGTGACGCCACCGTCGCCCAGCGACTCACCGAACTCGCCGGACTCGTCGACGGCCCACTGGCACCGCTGTACGCCCGGCACGCCATCGCGCTCGCTGCCGGTGACGCCGTCGAACTCGACCTGTGCTCAGCCGATTTCGAGTCACTGGGCGTTCGGTTGTCGGCGGCCGACGCCGCCGCGCAGGCGAGTGTGCTGCATGATTCGGCGGGCAGCAGGTCGGCGACCGTTGCCTCGGCGGCGGTGGCCAACCGACTCGCCTCGGAATGCGGCGGTCTGCGCACGCCCGCGCTCATCACCGCCGCACAACCGCTCCCGTTGACCTCACGTGAACGCGAGGTCGCGAATCTCGTTGCGGCAGGCCTGTCCAACAAGGAGATCGCGGAGCGGCTCACCGTTTCGGTGCGCACCGTCGAGGGGCACATCTACCGTGCGTCCACCAAACTCGACGTCACCGACCGTGAGGGCATCGCCAAGCTGTTGCTCAAGGACGGTGATCGCGCTCCAGGCACTCGATCACCTCTTCGTCGTCGATCTGACTGAAGTCGTCGTAGGAGAGTCCGACCGCCTCGAACGGTTCCGGGGTGGTCAGTACGACGACGTCGTCGACGCCCCGATCGATGAGGCGGCCGACCGAATCCGACGGTGCCGTGGGTACGGCCACGATCAACCGTGCGGCACCGGCGGCATCCATCGCGTCGATGGCCACCGCCATCGTCGAGCCGGTGGCGAGACCGTCGTCGACCAACACCACGACCCGGTCCTCGACCTCGACCGGTGGCCGTCCGCCGCGATAGAGCTCCTCGCGGTTGTGCAGGATGCGACGTTCCCGGTCGGCTACCGCGTCGAACTCGGCACGCGAGACGCCCAACCGGCGGGGTATGTCGTCGTTGACCACGAGATGGCCGGCGGTCAGGGCGCCCATCGCGAACTCCTCGTGTCCCGGTGCGCCGATCTTGCGTACGACGAGGGCGTCGAGGTCGCCGCCCGTCGCATCGGCGACCTCACGGGCCACGGGCACCCCGCCGCGCGCCAGGCCGATGACCACCGGCCTGGCCCCGTGGGTGTCCTCCCGGGACCGCAGGACCTCCGCGACCCGGGCGCCGAGGGCACGTCCCGCCGCGATTCGGTCGGGGAAGACGCGGCCGGACATGTCGGGTGTCCTCAGAGGTGCACCGCGGGACCGACCTCGAGCTTGAAGCTCGGCAGATCGGCCAGTCCGATGGTGGCCTCGTAGGTGCGGTCGTAACCGGTGGCGCTGATGCGCCAGCCGTCCTCGGTCCGGCGGTAGGTGTCCTCGTAGAAGGCGGCTCCGATCAGCATGAACGAGAACTCGGCGACGATCACGCGGTCCTGCAGATACCAACGGCCGCGGGCGGTGTCGCCGGAGACCTCGATCTCGGGGTGGTTCACGCGGTGCTCGGTGATGACCGCCGGACCGACGTTGGCCTCCATGTACCCCACGAGCTCGTCCCGGTTGGCGAAGGACAGGCTCGCACCGTAGTTGCCGGTCACATCCTCGGTGAGCGTCGACGCGAACGTCTTCCAGTCCTTGGTGTCGAGTGCCCTCAGGTAGCGGTACTTGAGGTTCTCGATCTCGCGGACGTCTTCGTTGTGATTGCTCACTTGCGCCTCGTTCCGGGCAGGACGCCGGCATCGAGCACGGCCTTCACGATCGGACGGGTCCGTTCGAGCAACTCGGAGTTGCCCGACCACAGCGACTCGCCCGCGGCGTCGGTGGTCGCCTCGATGTCGTCGTACACCGCGGCACCCTGTGCCGTGAGTCGATGGCCGTCCTCGGTCCGTTCGGCCAGGCCCGCCTCCGCCAGTCGGTCGATGCTGTCCTCCCAGTCCTGTTCGGTGTAGCCACGCGTGAGCAGCACGACGCGCTTGCCCATGACCTTGCGTTTGACCGTCGGGCCGGGCAGCTGGGCCTCGTGGAAGACCGCCGCATCGAAGCCGTTGAGTCCGTGCAGGACGAGGGCGGCGATGTGGTTGTCGCCCCGCCACTCCCGCAGTACAGCGGTCGCCTGCCACAACCTCAGGCGCGGTGTCTCCGGGATCGGCGCCGACGCCCACGCCGCAGCGAGGGGACGACCGCCGAGCGGAAGGTCCGCGGCGAGCCGGGTGTACCCGGAGGCGAGTTCGTCGAGGAGGGCGTCGTCGGCGGAATCGCCGAGGATCTGCCGCAGGGAGTCATCCAGCATCGCGTTGCGACGTTCGTGGACTCGGTCGAGGCCTGCGTCGACCGCGGCGTGCCAGGACTTGGCGACCAGGTCGGGGTTGAAGTTGTAGAACGCGGCGGAGACGACCGGGGCGGCGCAGGGGCCGAGGGGAGCTCCGCGTGCGCCCACGTAGAAGGCGTGGCCGTCGAGACCGGTGTCCTCTTGTGCGGGGCCGAGTCCCGGGTTGAAGTACGCGAGAATGTGGAAGGGCTCGAGGGTCTCGTAGGCGAGGCGGGAGAGCGACGTGGTCGCTGTGGGCGTCATCACCCCACCTTCTCCACCGGCGGAACGGGTGTCAACCACTTTCGCGGCGATGGACGCTCGCGATCAGTTGTGCCGCGAGTCCCGGCTGCCGACGGATCGATCGCCGGACGCGGAGCCGTCCGGACGCAACCCTGCGTCGTCGTCGCGCGAGTCGGGATCACCCGGTCCACTTCGGAACTCCGCCTCGAAGGCCTCCGCCTCGAACGCGCCGGGTTCGGACTTCTCTGGGTCGGAATACTCCGGCTCCTCGCGGCCGCGACGCCAGCCGCCCTTCATCGGCGGAGCCTCACCGAGGTGGTCGGGGTCGACCGAGCCGTACCACGCCACCAGCACGGCACCGATGACGGCGCCGACGAAGCCGAGGATCGCAAGCCAGCCGAGTCCGGGCTTGGCCGTGTCCTCGAGGAACACCACACCCACCAGGCTGGGTCCGGCGGTCTCGCCGACCACCAGCACGGCGGTGACGCCGTTGACCGCGCCGAGCTGGAGCGCGACGGTCTGGATGTAGAAGCCGACCGCGCCCGCTGCGGCGATGGTCCACGCCGCCGGGTCGGTCAGGAACGCAACGGGATCGAACGGCTGGACGCCGTCGAGGATGCGGACCGAGATGGCGATGATGCCGAACAACAGACCCGCGGCGGCGCCGCCGACGATGGCGCCGGCGGCCGAACCGAGGTTGTAGACGGCGACGAGCGCGAAGGCGCACAGCGCGACGGTGGCGAGGAACAGACCCCAGTGGAAACCGACCTCTTCGCCGCCGCCGGTGTGATGCGACGAGGAGACACCGAGCAGGCACAGCGACATGACGACGAGCCAGATGGCGACCCATTCGCGGGTGTGCAGGGCGATGTTGAGGATGATCGTGCCGAGGAGTGCGGTGACGACGAGGTTCGCCGACACGATGGTCTGCGACAGGAAGAGCGGGAGGAACCGCGCGGCGAGTGCCCCGCCGGCGAAGCCGAAGACGACCATCGTGGTGCCGAGGATGAAGGCGGGATCGACGAAGGTCGACATCGTCGAGGAGATGGTGGGAGCACCCGTCTCGGTGGTGATGCCCTTACCCTCTTCGGCGGCTGCCGCGGCGACACGACGCGCGCCGAGCGCGCGGAGCACCGTCGACATCCCGTAGGCGACAGCGGCAAGGCATGCGGCGATGACGCCGACCACGAACAGTTGCATGCCTCCTCCAACTCGGTCCGGAACCCCCGGGTTCTCGAGGTCATCCGGTCCGTCGCCCAATCCGACTGCCTGCCACCACAGGCTCGACCGGCACAACAGCCCGGTCGTGCGGAAACTAACAGGACGAACCGACAGATAGATACCGAATATTCCCGTAGTGTCCGATTCCATTCAACAGGCGTAGGGCCGACGCGGCGCGTCAGGGTCCGGAGTACCCCCTAGACTCTGTCGGGTGGACAGCGCCGGACGAGCTCATGTACTGATCACCTCCGGTCGGTCGTTCCTCTCCCTGGAACTCGCACGACTCATGGCTGCGGGTGGCCATCGCGTGACGACCGTCGACTCTATTCCCGTCGCCATCAGCAGATTCTCCAACGCGGTAGGCGAATTCCACCGTGTTCCGCCGCCGAAGTTCGAGCCCCTCGAATACTGTCGTGCCCTCGCCCGGATCGTCGAGGAGAACGACGTCGACATGGTGATCCCGGTGCACGAGGAAACCGACATCATCGCGATGCTCGCCGAACTGTTCCCGCCGACGTGTCGGCTCTTCCTCTCCGACTTCGACATCGAGAACCGGCTGCACCACAAGTACGAATTCCAGGAACTGCTCGTCGAACTCGGAATCCCCACCCGCACATTCGCGTGGGTCGCCGGCCCCGAGGACGCGGGTTCACTCGACTTCGACAAGCCCTTCGCGCTCAAGCGGTGTTACTCGCGCGGTTCGCAGAAGGTGCACAAGGTGCAGCCGGGGGACCCGCTCACCTGGCTCGAGCATGACGAACAGAACCCGTGGGTTGCACAGGAATGGGTCTCGGGCGACAAGTACTGCACCTACTCGGTGTGCCACGAGGGCCGGATCTACGCGCACGCCACCTATCCGGTCGACTACGCCATCGACGGCAGCTCATGCCTGAACTTCCGGTCCGTCGACCACCCGCGCATCCAGGCGTGGGTCGCCGACATCGTCGAGCGCGTCAACTTCACCGGGCAGATCGGCTTCGACTTCATCGAGGACGGACCGGACGAGGACCTGTTCTGCATCGAGTGCAATCCGCGTGCGACGAGCGGCATCATGATGTTCTCTCCGGAGGACGGCGTAGACCGCGCCTTCCTCGGCACCTCCGACCCCGACACCGAGATCATCACTCCCGCACCCGGTGTCGACAAGATGATCGGTGTCGGCATGATGCTCTACGGATGGCGTGCGCCCTCTCGCAACGGCCGGTCGTTCCGTCAGTTCGCACGCGACTTCCGCGGCGCGTCGGATGTGATCACCCGGTCCGGCGACCAGAAGCCGGCGGTCCTGCTCCCGTTCGCCTACGCGGGCATCCTCCGCAGCTGTCTGAAGTACCGGGTCGGGCTCGCCGAGGGGTTCATGCACGACCACGAGTGGGACGGTCTGCGGATCAGCCTCTGAGCCCGGTCCACGGACCGGTTCCACCCGTGTCCCCCAGATGTGCGACACGATCTCCGGCCCTGTCGGCGTAGACTCGAAACCTAGCACCACCTGCGGCGATGGGTCACGTGAGCGGGTTCGGTGCGGGGGAAACGTGCTCGAGGGGGCTCGCTATGTACACATCCAAGATCACTCGTCGTCTGACTGTCGGGATCACGACTGTCGCCGCGGCCGGCGCACTCGCACTCGCCGGTGCGCCCACCGCCGCAGCGGCGCCGGTCGAGGCGCAACCCGTCGTGGGGTCCGTGGCGCTCTGCTTCGGAGTCCCGCTGGGTTCGCTGTCGTTCAACATCTGCATCTGACGGCACGACTCTCCCGTCCCGGGGCCGATGGTCCCCGGGACGTGACAATTCCGTGCCGCTGACGCGCGGAAGTCCTGCTCGGGCAGTGATTCCGCACGTACGATTCACCGATGACGTCGACGACGCCCGAGGGTGACACCGGTACGGCACCGGCACGCGCGCGTGCGATCCTCGTCGCGCTGATCCTCGTCGCGGGCGTGGCCAACATCAACCTCGCGGTGGCCAACGTCGCGCTGCCCGACATCGGCAAGGATCTCGACGCCAGTTCGACGCAGCTGAACCTCATCGCGGTCGGGTACTCGCTGGGTCTCGCGGCGTCGGTGCTGTACTTCGGTGCGCTGGGAGATCGCCACGGCCGCAAGCGGATGCTCGTGTTCGGCATGGCTCTGTCGATCCCGGCGTCGCTCGTGGCCGGCTTCGCGCCGAACGTCGAGGTCTTGTTCGGTGCCCGTCTGGTCGGCGGCATCGCGGCCGGCCTGGCCTTCCCGACGACCCTCGCGGTGATCACCGCGCTGTGGTCGGGTCCCAAACGCACCCGGGCGATCGCCGCCTGGTCGGCGTTCGGCGGAGCGATCTCCGCTCTCGGACCGGTGATGTCGGGTGGTCTGCTGGAGGTGTTCGACTGGCATTCGGTGTTCCTGGTGACCCTGCCGCTGGCGGTCCTCGCGCTGGCGGCGGCATGGAGGCTGGTGCCCGACGACACCGGCGACGAGGCGGCGGTCGTCGACAACCTCGGCGGCATCGTCTCGATCGTGATGGTCGGGGCGCTGGTCCTCGCCATCAATTTCGCCCCCAACAGCGATCAGCGGCTGCAGGTCTACATCCTCGCCGCGATCGCGATCGTCGCCGGTGCCGGATTCGTGTGGCGGCAACTGCGCGTGCGTGTTCCGCTCTTCGACCTCCGCATCGCATCCCGACGCACCTTCTGGGTCGCGGCGCTCGGCGGGCTCATCGTCTTCGGCACGCTC
Source organism: Gordonia sp. Swx-4 (assembly GCF_030316175.1). NCBI lineage: Bacteria > Bacillati > Actinomycetota > Actinomycetes > Mycobacteriales > Gordoniaceae > Gordonia > Gordonia sp. Swx-4. The sequence continues at coordinate 4,752,926 of NZ_CP128197.1, read as the reverse complement.
ATGGGCGCGATGTTCATCGGCCAGCAGTACATGCAGAACGTGCTCGGCTACTCGACTCTCGCCGCGGGCGCGACGATCCTGCCCGCCGCCGGCGCGATGGTCGTCGTCGCACCGCGGTCGGCCAAACTCGTGCAGAGCATGGGATCACGGTTCACCCTGCTGTCCGGGTACGCCTTCATCGTGCTCGGGCTGGTGTTCGCGATGCTCACCTGGGATCAACACGCCCACTTCTGGCACGTCGGGCTCGTCTACGTCCTCGTCGGCATCGGCGTGGGCCTGGCCGGCACCCCGGCGTCGCAGTCGCTCACCGGATCGGTGCCCGTCCAGCGGGCGGGCATGGCGTCGAGCATGTCGGATCTGCAGCGCGACCTCGGCGGAGCCATCCTGCAGTCGACGCTCGGCGCGATCCTGACGGCCGGTTACGCCAACCAGTTGCGGGAGACGATCGCGAACTCCCCGCAGGCGGATCAGGTCACCGACCAGACCGAGGCGGCGCTCACCAAGTCCTTCTCGAGCGCCGAGGTGCTCGCCGAGCGGTATCCGCAGTACGCCGATCAGATCATCGGCGCCGCCCGGGACGCCTTCGTGCACGGGGACAACCGCGCCTACGGTGCCGCCGCGGCGATCGTGCTGGTGGGCGCCGCCATCGTCTTCTTCTTCTATCCGGATCACGACGGCGAGCGCGCGGCCATGGCCGAGTACGCGGAGCAGCGCAGTCTCTGAGGTCGCTCTCGGCCGGCGCGGGAAAAACGAATGGAAAGTGAGCACGCACGTGTTCTCATTGAGTCATGGAGCGGATACCCACTGATCTGGTGAACGCCGACCTGGCCGTACAGCGATACGGGGAGGCCGGACGAGTCTGGCTCGACCAGATGTGGCTCGCCGATCCCCTCGCCGACGCGGTGGCGGCCGACTCGCATCCGGGCGGGTCCACGACCACCGTGCTCCGGAGAGCGCTCGCCCACGGGATCGGATCGCTCGACGAGTCCACCGAGTCGATGCGGGCGCTGTTCGCTTTTCTCGACGACGAGCCGGACTGGGTCGACCACGATCGGATGGCCCGGGCCGCGGACGCGCTCATCGTCAACACCGCGCCGCTCGGCATCGTGCTGGGCGCGGCTTCGCTGGTGCGCGGCGCGGGAAACACGATCGCCGCCAAACCCCTTGCGATCACCGGACGCTATGTGTCGCAGCCGGCGATGCGGTCGGTGGAGGTGGGGGAGTGGCTGAGTCAGGTCATCACCCCGGGCGGGATGCGACGCGACGGAGACGGTTTCGCCTACACCGTGCGCGTCCGCATGATCCACGCGCACGTCCGGCAGATGCTGTGGAAGCGCGGCGACTGGAACGAAAATGCTTGGGGTGTACCGATTCCGCAGCCGTACATGGCGTTCACGATCGCCGAGTTCGGCCACATCGCGATCGACGCGATGCACACCCTCGGGGTCCGGTTCACCGACCGTGAGCTCGAGGACATCTACCACCTCTGGCGTTACGTCGGCCATGTCGTCGGGATGAGTCCCGAACTCGGCCCGACGTGCGAGGCCGATCATGTCCGCATCGAAGAGCTGTACCGCCTGACGTCACCGGGACCCGGGCCCGACGATCACGACTTCGTGGTCGCGCTCACCGAGGACTACCTCGTCCCTGAGCTCGCCAACGTACTGCCCGGCCCGCGCATCCTGCGAGATCGATTGGCCACCAACCTCATGTACGGGTTGCAGCGGGTGTTCATCGGCGATGACGACGCCGATGCCCTGGGCATGCCGGACGGGAAGATCAAGCACCTTCTCGGCCGGGTCGGTCCGTCCCTCGCGCTGGCCGGCTCGGCACAGCGTCTGGGCGGCTCACGGCGCGCTCGTGCACGGATCGAGAAGGCCTACCGCGTGCGCGATGCCGAGATGGCCCGGATGCGCGACGACTACCGGGTCACCCATGGTCTGGTCGATGCGGCCGCGAACTCCGCATCGTCGGGCCAGCCGCCGGTTGCCGGGCCGACCGCTCAGCCGCCGAATGCGCTTGCGGCGGTGACGTCCTCGGTCAGGCAGTAGCCGATCGAGGTGGGCTGTGTGAAGGTCCACTTCGTCTGGTCATCGGGGCAGCCGATCGATCCGTCGCCGCGGCTGACAGTCTTGGCGATGACCGTGTTGTCCACCGGGGATGCGCCGCATTCGACCTCGCGGTAGTCGGCGAGCTTTCCGCCGTTGAGCGGGATCTGATAGCAGGTGTCGGTCGCGAAGTTCGGTGTCATGCACAGTTTCTGGTCTCCGCCGGAGAAGGTGAGGGTCGAGGTGTAGTCGGCGGTGCATTCCGCGTCGGACGCCACCTTGTCGGCGGCGAAGAAGGTGAGGCCCTCGGTGCCCTCGCAGTCCTCCTTGGTGGCCTCCACCTTGCCCTCGCCGGCCTCGTCACCGATCTGCAGGCACTCGCCGACGTCGATGTCGGAGGCCTCCTCGACGGTCTGGGAGCCGATGCTGAAGCTGCAGGCCGTCAGGGCGGTGAAGCCCAGACAGGCGACGATGACGGTGGCGCGGCGACCGATCTGCCACAGCGGCCGGCGGGGGCCGGAGATGGGGCCGATCTCCGTGTTGTGCAGGGTGTCGATCTGCTCGGTCGCGAGGTGGTCGGTGTCGGGCTGGGTGTTCTGCGGGCGGGACATGGGGTTTCCTCTCCTGGGCGGTCGTCGTCCGGGGTGCCCGGAGGCGGTTCGACCGCGGGGGTTCGTGTGACAGGAGAAAGAATCGCCCGATCCGCTTGTGGGGAACTTGGGGTCGACTTGTCCGGACCTTGGACCGTCTTGGACAGAGTTCTTGAATGGGGTGTCAGCGCTGGTCGAGCGACGCGTCGAGCGCCTGGAGCTGCTCCGGCCGGACGTCGCGGAGCACGGCCATGGTGGCGGTGATCGCGAGGTCGCAGGCCTCGTCGATGCCGGCGCCGTCGACGATGAGCGCACGATGCGCGACGTCGAGACTCATGCCCAGCAGCAGAGACGCGAGCGTGTCCGCGCCCGCGGAGATGTCGGCACCGCGCTCGGCGTAGTTCTTCCGCAACCGCGCGGAGATCCTCGGTTCGAGTGCGGCATACAGGCGCCGGTTGCTACCGCCGCCCCCACTGTGTCCCATGAGCACCCGCAGGCCGGCGGGATGGTTCCGGGCGTAGTCGAACAGGCACTGCACCGAATGGCGGGCCCGCGCCCCGTAGGGCATGTCCTCGCTCTCGTCGTAGACGCGGAACATGAACGAGGTGAAGATGTCGAGCTCGCGGTTGATCACGCGGGCGACGAGCTCATCGCGGGACCCGAAGTGTGCATAGAGCGTCACCCGTGTCGTGCCACCGCGTTCGGCGATCGCGGTCATCGTCGCCCGGTCGGCGCCCACCTCGGCGATCACCTCGCAGGCGGCATCGAGCAGTTGTTCGTCGGTCGGACGATTCCGGGTGCTGCGTGCCGGACGGTCCTGGCCGGTGCGGCGCCGAGCGGACCGGCCGGGCCCTCGCCCGTTGGGATCGTGCCCGTTCGGATCGTGGGTGTTCGGATCTTGGGTGTTCGGATCGTCGACCGTGACCACGGCGTCCCCGGATTCGTCGGTGGTGGCGTTCTTCGGCCGGTCTCAGGAGGCCTGTTCCTCTATGGTGCGACCGAAGTATGCGGCCTCCACCATGTCCCGACGGCTGCGCAGGTCGGCGGCACTCGCCGACAGTGCGACCCGGCCGTGATGGAGGACGATCGCCGAGTCCGCGATCCCGAGGGCGAGGTCGATGTGCTGCTCGACGAGGACGACCGCCATCTGGTGCTCGTCGGCGAAGGCGCGGAGCCGCGGGAGCAGATCCTGCACGGCGACCGGAGACAGGCCGAGACTCATCTCGTCGATGAGCAGAACGCGCGGACGCGCGAGGAGTGCCTTGGCCAGGGCCAGCATCTGCTGTTCGCCGCCGGAGAGATTGCCGCACTGCCGCGAGCGCATGGTCTTCAGTTTCGGGAAGTACCCGAAGACCGTGTCGAGATCGGTTCCGTTCTTGCGCTTCGCGAGTCGCAGATTGTCCGATACCGACAGCTTGTGGAAGAGGCCGCGGGTGTCGGGGACCAGGGTCACGCCGCGGCGGGCGTTGCGTTCGATGTGATGGTCTATCGGTTCGCCCAGCGCGGTCACGCTGCCCGACATCAACGGCAGGGCGCCGACGGTGGCGAGCAGAGTGGTCGTCTTGCCTGCACCGTTGGGGCCGAGCAGGGCCAGGATCTCCCCGGCGCGGACCGAGGCGCTCAGACCGCGCACGGCCGGCACACCGCCATAGCCGACGGTGATGTCGTCGAGTTCGAGGACGGAGGACGCCGAGGAGGCGTCGTTCGGCGTGCTCATCGGTTCTCCTCGGGCGCGGCGGTCGTGGTCGGTTCGGTTCCGGCCGCGAGATCGGTTGGCCCACCGGATGACCCGGCCGCATCGAGCTCGGCCACCGCATCCGGGTCCACCTCCGGGCTTCCCAGGTAAGCGGAGATCACCGCCGGATCGTCCTGGATGGCCGCGGGTGTGCCGCTGGCGATGACCTTCCCGAAGTCGAGCACGTAGAGGCGGTCGCAGACGTCGAGGACCAGCGACATGTCGTGGTCGATGAGGAGGATTCCGATGCCGGTGGCAGCGATGCGCCGCAGCTCGGCACCGAAGTCGCGGCTCTCGTGGGTGTCGAGGCCCGCCGCCGGCTCGTCGAGCAGGACGAGTCGGGTCCCGCCGACCAGGGCCCGGGCGACGCCCACCAACTTCTGTTGTCCCAGCGTGAGTTCGCCGGGACGCTGATCGGCGGCGTCGCGCAGACCGACGAGATCGAGTGCGTGGTCGATGGTCTCGGCGGGTGGCCGCGAACCGTTGAGCACGTCCGACACCATCGCGCGCAGGCCGACGGGCTGCACGGCGACGGCCAGGTTCTGGGAGACGGTGAGGTCGGTGAACAGCTCGCCGGCCTGCCAGGTGCGTGCCATTCCGGCTCTACGCCGACGATGCGGCGAGGCCTTCTCGAGGCGTTCACCGGCCAGCGAGACGGTGCCGGTGGCCTTGGTGAACCCGGTGACGGCGTCGACGAAGGTGGTCTTTCCCGCGCCGTTGGGGCCGATCAGGCCGACGATCTCGCCGGAGCCGACGGTGATGTCGACGTCGGTGTTGGCGCTGACACCGCCGTAGCGGACGGAGAGCCCGCCGGTCTGGAGCAGGGTGGTCCGTTCCAGGACGGTCGACTCAGACATGGACACCTGCCTCCGCGCTCTGCGCCGCACCGGGCGCCTCGGGTTTTGGATCCGGTTCTCGGCGGTGCCGTAGGGCCCGGATCTTGTCGCCGAGTTCGGACGCCGCGCCGGCCACGCCGACGGGGTTCATCACCGCCATCAGCAGAAGGCTGCCCGCGGCGATCAGTTCGTAGTACTCGCCGAAACTCAGTGTCTGGGTGAGGAACACATAACCGACGCCGAGCGGGCCGATGATGCCGGCGATGACGGCGCCGGCGAACGAGGTGATTCCGCCGACGTAGGTCATCGCGAGCAGCGTCAGGCCGATCATCACGGTGAACGAGCCGGCCGAGAGCTGGCCGCGGCTGTAGCCGATCAGGCAGCCACCGATGCCGGCCAGGAAGGCCGACAGGGCGAAGCCGAGGAGTTTGGTTGCGGCGACGTTGATTCCGACCGATGCCGCCGCGCGTTCGTTGGAGCGAACCGCGAGGAAGGCGCGGCCGGTGGAGCCGCCCATGAACCGAAGGACCACGAGGGTGGCGATCGCGACGACGACGAGAACCATCAGCGCGAACCGCAGGGTGACGAGGTTGGTGCCGTCGCGCACACCGAGGTCGATGCCGAAGAGTGTCGGGTCGGCGATCATGTTGCCCTCGAACGCGGTGATGGCCGGGTTGTTGAACACGAAGCTCTGGATCGCCAGTGCCGCGGCCAGGGTCACCACTGCGAGCTGCGCGCCGCGGATACGGAGGGCCGGCACGCCGACCAGCACGCCGAGTCCCGTCGCGATCAGTGCGGCGAACAGCATGCTGAACGGGAACGGCACATTCCAGTTGGTGGTCAGCTTCGACAGGGCGAATCCGGCGGCGCCGGCAAAGGCCATGGACGCCAACGAGATCTGGCCGAGGTAACCGGTCAGCAGGACCAGCGAGAGCGCGATGAGCGAGAGGATCACCGAGGTGACCACGCCGAACCGCCAGGTGCCGGAGGTGAGCAGGATGGCGAGGACGACGGCCGCGACGATCGCCACGGTCGGGATGACCCGGATGCGGGGGATGCGCACCGCAGGCATGCGTACCTCGCCGAGCGAGCCGCGCGACGGGATTCGTCCGCCGAGGAGGAACAACGCGATCACCACGATGACGAAGGGCACGGCGTCGCCGAGACCGGCCTGCGCCCACTCCGGCCACCAGGCCTTGGTGGCGAGCCACGAAATCACCGACTGGAAGGCGCCGAGCACTAGTCCTGCCGCGCAGGCGACCCCGAAGGAGGTGAGCCGTCCGACGAGTGCGACCGCCAGCGCCGGGATGACGAAGAAGGTGTAGCTGGTGACCGTCAGGCCGATGGTGAACGAGGCCAGCACGACGATGAGGCCGGTGGCCGCGCCGGTGATGACCCACACGATGGCGGCGAGGCGGTCGGGGGAGTAGCCGGACAGGCGGGCGGCCAGTTCGTCCTCGGATCCGGCGCGCGTCGCGACCCCGAGCGTGGTGAGACGGAAGTAGGCCCACAGCAGCAGGGACACCGCGATGGCGACACCGGCCAGGATCAGGTCGGAGACGTTGACGACGGCACCGGCGATGTCGACGGTGTCCTCGGGCAGGATCGACTGGGCGAACAGATTTTCCGTGTCGAAACGCAGCTGGACGAGGGCCTGGAGGAAGAGCATTAGGCCGACCGACGCGACGACTTGTGCGAGCACGGGCGCGTGTCGTAGGGGACGGAAGACGAGGACGTGGGCGAGCAGGGCCCAGACCACCGCGCTGACCACGCCGAGGGCCAGAGCGAGTTCCATCGACGTGGGGTTGTCCTCACTGCCGATACTCAGGGTGCCGATGGGCAGGACGAGACTGCCGTCGGTGCGCAGCGCGGCGACGAGATAGACCGAGTAGAGACCGATGGCACCCTGGGCGAAGTTGATGATTCCGGTGGCGGCGTAGATGCCGACCAGAGACGAGGCGAGTACCGAGTAGATGGCACCCGCGGCTAGCCCGAGGAAGGCGAACTGGAGGAACTGGCCCATGTGCGTACTCATTCGTTCGGCGCGTGTGCATCTCACGCGGACGGATTGCGCGGACGGGTGGGTGGGTCACCCGGGAGAACGGTCGGGGAGCGGGTGGTGGGGATGGGCCCCGGGTGCGGGGCCCATCCCCACCGTGTCGTGCTCGGTTACGCGGCGCCCGGGATGAGCGCGAGCGCGGCCGGGAGCGGGGTGATGAATCCCCCGGTGGCGGGCTCGGTCTTCTTGTCGGCGACGACGTTGAACAGCAGCATCTCGGTGGTGCAGTTCGGGCTCGTCGGCTTGCCGCAGTTGAGCTTCGGTCCGATGAAGGACTGGTAGTCCTTGACCGCCTTCAGTGCGCCGAGGATGCTCGGGCCGGTGTAGTCGCTGAGCTCGGCGTTGCCGACGGTGGTCGCGAAGTCGGCGAGGATCGAGAAGGTGCCGTAGGCGTAGAAGCCGGCGGTGCCGCTCTGGTCGTCGATGAACTTCTGGGCGGTCTCCAGGTTGCCCTTGACCTCGGCCGGGGTGGAGTCGAGCGCCGGCGTCTGCCAGAACGGTGAATACGTCTGCGCGCCGACGGCCTGCTGGCCGAGGGTGTCGATGAAGTCGGTGCAGGCGGCCAGGAAGATGGTGCCCTCGAACTTCACCGAGCGCAGCGACTGGGCGAGCTTGGTGCAGACGTTGTCGTTGGGTGCGGTCATGAGACCGGCCGCGTCGGGACTGCCCTCGGCGAGCTGGCTCGCCAGCTGCGTGAAGTTGGGTCCGGCCGGCGGGTAGTACACCGACTTGACCTCGATGCCGAGCTGCGCGCCGAGCGGCTTCATGAGTCCGTCGAAGACCTGATGTGCCTGCGGCAGATCGGCATTCGCGAGCGTGAGTGAGTTCTTGCCGTCGGCCTTCAGCTGCTGCATGAAGCCGACGAGGAACGCGGCCGGCGGCGGTCCGAAGTACACACGGTTGTCCGCCGATGCGCCGGTGATGGTGCTGAACGGGATCTGGCCGACCAGCGGGATCTTCGCGGCGGTCAGGATCGGCACGGCGGCAGCGGATTCGGCGTTGAATCCGTCGATCGCGGCGACCACGCCGGCTTCGACGAACTGGTTGGCGCACGACACCGTCGACTCGGGTGCGGTCTGGTCGATACCGCAGTCGATGATCTCGATGGGGCGGCCGTTGATGCCGCCGATCTGGTTGTTGATGTAGTCCACGGCCGCCTGCTTGCCGGTGGTGACACCGGGCTGGGTGGCCGGGCCCTTGGAGGGGTTGAACAATCCGACCTTGATGGCTTCGCCGGAGGCCTTGGTACCGCTGGAATCCGCGGCGGAGCCATCCGATCCGCCGTCGTCGCTGCTACATGACACGACGGAGAAGATGCACGCCGCGGCCACGGCGACCGCCGCCAGCCGTCCGGCTCCTCGAGAGTTCGACAAACGCATGTTTCGACTGCCTTTCGGCGATGGTCTCCGGGCACGACGAAGCAGCCCGGGAAGCGGGCACGGCGACATCGCCCCGGCGGGGCTTGAAGGTGAGTGAGTTCGTTAACCCAGTCGTCGGACTGGATGCGAGATTCGGCACCGTCCGCCCAGTTCACGGGCGGTGAGTCCACCTCGGGTGTGACGTGGACCACCCGAAAATTCGCCGTATCCTTACTCTGGTGTCAAGCTGTTCGGGCTAACTGGACACACACTGACGCCCACGACACGACGAGATGGCGCGTGCGGGTGAGTTCGCAACGCGCAGTGGGACAAACGATTCAGTAAGGGAAAGCGGAAAGCGCCGTCAGTGAACGGTGACGCCGCCGTTGTCGTCGACGGTCACCCGGGCGGTGTAAGCCCGAACGAGATCGAGGCGCTGCCAGGAGGCGCGTCCCGGTCGCTGGTCGTCGAGCGGGTAGCCGGCGGGATGCGCGGTCGCAACGAGGATCTGGCGACGCTGCGCGTCGGACAGTGACGGGAAGGCGGGTGAGATCATGTCGACGGCCTGCTGTGGCACCACCATTCGATGCGTGGGCGAGGCGACCCGGCCGAAGCCGTACGTGAGGCGGTCGGTGTAGATACGCTTCGCCTCGTCGTCGGTCAGATACGGGGTGTCCTGGTTAATGCAGGTGGACAACGGAGCACCGCAACGCCATTCGAGTTCACGACGGATCTCGGTCGCGGAGGCGCGGAGCAAACGCTTGAATTCCGGGTCGTTCCACCGGTCGGCGGCCGCGGCTTGGCCGACCATGGCGCCGCCGATCACGTCGAGCGGGTAGTGCACGCCGAGTACGACGCGGTGGTAACCGCCCTCGGAAGCACGGGTGAGGAACTGCGGGGCGAACTCGGGAAGCATCAGCGCGAGAAGCGTTCCGCGCCAGAAGAACATGCCCGCGTGTCCGGAGGGGAAGGACGGGTTGGCCCCGAGGGCGTCGTACTCGTTTTCGTCGGTGCGCGTGTACTTCCGGATTCGCTTGGGGGCGACGACGAACGGGCGGTCGTTGCCGAAGACGTACTTCTCGACCAGCGTCGTGTTGGCGATGCCGCCACCGCGGGCCAGGTAGTCGCTGAAGATCGACTTGGTCTTGGGCAGGCGACCGGCAGCCAGTGCGTTCCGGAAGTGGCTTCCGAGTTTCTGTCCGAACGCGTCGGACATCGTCACGAGCGGATCGTCGTGGGCGTCGGTGAGTGCGCGCCGCTGCAGGGCGGGGTCGTCGGCCGCGGCCTGGTTGATGGCCACGACCTTGTCGAGGTTCTGCGCCATGATCTCGGGGTGGTCCCGTCGCAGCGCGCTGAACGTCTCGATGGGCTGCAGGTAGACGCCGCCGGGGAACGACGAGACGTCCGACGGATAGAGCCGGACGAGATCTCCGGTCGGGAACGGCGCCGGTGTGGGCTTCGCGGGGGCGGCCTGTGTGGGGGCGACCAGCGCGACGGTGGCGGCGACTGCGGCCGCGGTCGCGATGACAGGCGCGAACATCCGCGTGAGGGTCCGCCGGCGTGGGCGAGGTGCGGCGGTCCTGCGGGGTCGGGCGACGCTGTCCGAGATCACCCCACGATCCTAGATGTTCCTTCGCCGGACGAACGGCCGTGACCGTCAGTGGTCGGATTCAGCAGGCCGGGCTACCCGGGAACGCCGGCACGCCGAGACCGCAACCGACCGCGGTCACCGCGCGGATTCGGGCCTCGGGATTGCGCCGCTCGAGTGCGGGGATCAGGCCGTTGGTGACCACCGTGGTCTTCGCTGCCGGGCTCGTGGCCGCCGGGTTCAGCACCCCGCGCTCGCGGGCGAAGTTCACCAGCTCGTCGTAGACCATCGAGAGGGCTGCCTCGGTGGTGCGGTCCTCCGCAGCGAGATCGTGGAAGTCCACGCCGGTCTCGTATTCGTGGCGCACCGCATGCGGTCCCTGATTGCAGGCGCGATCGAGCAGGTCGATGTCGAAGGCACGGTGTCGCGGCGTCGGTGGGGTCATCGTGGCCCGGTCGGTGCACGTATGGTGCGAGATCCGGTCGCCGAGGGCGTGGATGTAGATGCCGATACGCGCGTTTGCCGACTGCTTACCGACGTAGGAGTCGAATCGCTCCGAGGTCACCCCGTCGGTGATGACCTGGCGGCCGGTCACGTTCTGGAAGGGGAGCGTGACCGGATAGGCGACGCTGTACTGCCCGGTGATCTGGGCCGGGTTGTTGCGCCCGCCGTAACACGTTGTTCCGGTGGCAAAGTCGCCGCGCGCGGTCCGGTCGGTGAAACCGCCGGTGCACAGGGGTGCGTCGCTGCCGGGGCCTTCCATGGCCCAGCGCCGGATGTGGGTGAGCATCACCTCGTGCCGCGGATCGTTCACGTTGGGTCGCAACCCGTTCGGTACCGGCGATCGCGGACCACGCATCGTCGGCAGCACGTGGAAGAGGAACCCGCCGGTGTTGAAGTGAGTGCGCACGAGACCGCTGATGTCCTTGGTGGTCAACGCGGCTGCGTTCGGGACCTTGTTGCTGCGCATGTCACGGGGCGCGAAGGTACCGAGGTCGGTGGCCTCGCTGTAGGCGGCGATCCAATAGGCGTCCTGCAGCGAGAAGCCCACCTTACGCGCCATGATGTACGTCGAATCGGTGTGCACCAGACTGCGTCCGCCGAGCGGTTGCTGCAGCGTGTAGCCGTAACGGATGGCGCCGCGGATGCCGCACAACGGATCGTCGCCGTTGTTCGGCGGGCAGGCGAACGGCAACGGTGCGCAGTTGTGAGGTGGTGCTCCCGGCGTGTAGCAGATGTCCTCGGCGAAACCCCGGGCCGTCGGCGGTGATGCCACGATCAACGACGTCGCGGCCAAGACCAGTGTCAGCGCGGAGACCGCGAGAGTACGTGGCCAGAGCCTGATCTGGAGGTGTCGGGTGGGGCGCATGCTGATCCCTCCTGCAAGGATCAGCTCATCGTAGGTTGGGTCATGCCCGTGCACTGTGGCTTTCGGGAACTGCATCGGAAGCCGTCACGAAGATGCGCCCCTGACAACGCCCTCGAAATACGCCGTCCACAGTTGGACCGGCGACGTAGTCAGTCGAGCGGAAGCCCCTGTTCGAGAAGATCGATCGCCCGCAGGGTCGTCTCGATCTGCAGATCCGCGGGGTTGTCGTCGCCTTCGGTCGCGAGTCGGAAGGTCACCCCGGCCACCGCGTCGAGGAACACGCCGAGGGCGAAGTCGTCGGCGTCGCGACCGAGGTAGTCGGCGATGAGTTGCCGCATCCCGGTCATCATCCGCTCGGACTCGGCCTGGAAGGTTTTCTGCAGCAGGGGTTCCGACCGGATCAGCTGCATCCGAAGCGGATTGCCGACCCACGGGTCGTCGACCGTGAGGCGGTGGAGTTCGGTGAACAGACGCCGGATGAGGTCGAAGTGGCCGAGTCCGGGCGGCATCGACTCGACGATCGCTCGGGCCTCGGTCTCGAAGTGTTCTCCGCCGATCACCACCTGTTCCTTGGTGGGGAAGTAGCGGAAGAAGGTCGTGTGGGAGACGCCCGCGGCCTCGGCGATCTGCTCGACGGTCGTCTTCGCATAGCCGTGTTCGGAGATGAGGCGAAGCGCCGCTTCGCGAATCGTGTTGCGGGTCCGCGCCTTCTGCTGCTCACGTAACCCGGGCCGACGCCCCGGGCTGTTGCCCGGGGCGTCGGTGGTGGATGGAGCGCTGGACACGGTCAGCTCGCCGGTACCGGCGTCTTCGTCTCGTCGGGATCGGTGAGTCCGCGGTGACGGACCGACTCGCCTTCGATGTCGAAGTTGATGACGAGCTTGTCGAGCCACTTGGGCAGACCCCAGGCGCGGTCGCCGAGCATCGCGATGACGGCCGGGACGACCAGCATGCGGATCACGAAGGCGTCGAACAGGACTGCCGAGGCGAGGGCGAAGCCCATCATCTTGGCCGTCGTCTCCGGCGAGAGCATGAACGCGGCGAAGACGCTGATCATGATGATCGCGGCGGAGGTCACCACACGAGCGCCGTGACGGTAACCCGCGACGATGGCCTCCTTCGCGGTCATGCCGTGGATGTACTCCTCGCGCATTCGGGTCACCAGGAACACCTGGTAGTCCATCGCCAGGCCGAAGACCACTCCGATCAGGAAGATCGGCAGGAACGAGATGATCGGCTGGGTGTTCGTGATGATGCCGAACCAGCCCTCCTGGAAGATCGCGACGGTGATGCCGAAGGTCGCGAGGACCGAGAAGATGAAGCCGACCGTGCCGATCAGCGGCACCCACAGGGAGCGGAAGACGCCGATCATGATCAGGAACGCGAGCCCGACGACGACGATCAGGTAGGGGATCAGCGCGTCGTTGAGCTTCTGCGAGAGGTCCGACATGATCGCGGTCTGTCCACCGACATGCAGTTCGGCGCCCTGCTTGTCGACGACCGGTGAGTACGCACGGATGTTCTCCATCAGCGTGTGCGTCGCCTCGGACGAGGGTGCGCTCTTCGGTGTCACGGTGATGAGTGCGGTGCTGCCGTTCTGCCCGCCCTCGTTGCCGATCCAGGTGAGGGAGCCGGGGTTGACGACGTCCTTCAGCCCGGCGATGTGCTTGACGGCCTCGTTCGCGACGGGCGCGATCGGGGCGTCGTCATCGTGCAGGACGACGAGCAGCGGGCCGTTGATGCCCTCACCGAAACCCTTGCTCAGCAATGCCTGTGCCGGTGCCTCGTCCTCGGTCGACAGCGACAGACCCAGCTCCATCTTGGTGGCGGGGATGGCCGCGGCGGCGAGAGCGAGCAGGCCGATGACGATGAACGGGATCGGGGCCTTGACTACGGTGCGGCCCAGACGGACACCCAGGGTGTCGCCGTCCTCGGTCTGCTCGGCGTGCTTGATCCACGGGATCTTCGGGCGGAAGGCGAAGCGGCCGAACGCGCCGAGGAGAGCGGGGATGAGCGTGAGTGCGGCGGAGACGGCGATGAAGACCGCCACCGCGGCGCCGGCACCCATCTGGGTGATGATCGGGATGCCGATGACCACGAGGGCGACGACCGCGATGATGACCGTGAGACCGGCGAACACGACCGCTGATCCGGCCGTTCCGACCGCGCGGCCGGCGGCATCGGCCGCATCACCACCCCGGTTCAGTTCGGCCCGGTACCGGGACACGATGAACAGCGCGTAGTCGATGGACACCGCGATGCCGAGCATCGTGACGATTGCGGTCGCGGACTGGTTGATCGAGAGCAGCTCCGCCGACAGCGTGAGCAGCATGATGGTGATCGCGACGCCGACGATGGCGGTCACCAGCGGGATGAACGCGGCGATCAGGGCGCCGAAGGCGACGATCATGACCACGAAAGCGATGGCGAAACCGATCAGCTCGGCGGCGCCACCCTGTTCCATCACCTGCATCAGGGCGCCGGTGGCCTCGACCTGCAGGCCGTTGCCGCGGTTCTCGTCGAGGATCTTGACGAGCTCTTCCTTGTTCTCGGTCGTCAGGTCCATGACCGTGATGTTCTGACGGACCTGGATGAGGCCGACGCGACCGTTGTCACCGAGGACCGAGGGCGCGATCGCCGGGTCGACGGCAGCGGCCACGACCGGGTTCACCACGGTTTCCGGCGCGATGACATCGGGCAGCGTGCGCAGATCCTCGGCCAGCTTGTTGATCTGCTCGGTGTGGTTCTGCAGGCCGCCGTCGGCGGCCACGAGGATGCTCGTGGAGGCGCGCTCCTGCTCCTTCATGACCTGCGGGAAGTACTCCTCGACCTGCTCGGTCGCGGTGCCGGAGTCGGTTCCGGGGAGGCTGAAGTCCTGGGCGAACTTCGGCTGTAGGACGCCGACGAGCGAGACGACCGCGATCATCGCGGCCAGCCAGGCCGCGATCACGGCCCATTTGTGCCGGAAGGAGAAACTCCCCAGCCTGAACAGAAGCGACGCCATGGCGTGTGAACCCTTTCGGTTTTCGAGCGCAGGGTCGGCGTCGGCGCCGACCGGTGGTGCGACATGCGACGGTCGCGTCACATGTGTTAGTGACTAACACTAGTTACTGAGTACCACTTTTGCACTGGTCCCGATTCCGGCGCGAGAGACAAGCGTGACCTGCACGCTTCCGTTAGTCACGCGAATTAGCGCGAATTCTGTGACAAAGTTCCGCAAATCGGACACGAAGACGCGATGTCGGTCACACCTGCGTCCCCGATGTGAGGTGCTCTGCGTCTGCGAAGGGTGCCCGGTCAGCGCACCGGTACCGGTGCCGCAGCACCGACCAGGGCGACGATGTGGAGTCCGCCCGGGTTGGTCTGGAGCGGGACCTCTTTCCAGTTGTTGGTGGTCCAGACATTGCCCGCGGGGTCGACGATGATGCCGGTGCTGCGCGCGAGCCCGTCGAAGAAGTAACCGGTCACGTCCGGGGAGATGGCGTCGCCGGTGCTTTTGCCGGGCGGGCAGGTGGCGGCGTTCGCGCCGCAGAACTTCGAGACGCGCTTGCCGGCGAAATTGCCGACCCAGACATTGCCGTCGCCGTCGGTGGTGATGCCCCACGGGATCGTGATGCCACCGCCGCGCAGCGGCCCGACGAGGGTCTTGCCCGTCGGGCCCAGAGCGGACACGGAACCGAACGATCCTGTGCCGGTGGGACGGTCGGGACACGGCAGCGTGATGACCCCGGAGTTCGCGATCCACACGTTGCCGCGGGCATCGGTGGCCAGGCCCAGCGGATTGTCGACGTGGGGTCCGGTGATCGGGGTTCGCAACGGTCGTCCGGAGCGGTCCAGCATCGCGATCGAGCTGCTCTGTAGGCCGCTGACGAAGAGGGCCCGGCCGTTGTCGACGAGATGGAAGGGCTGCTTCACGCCGACCTTGATGTTGCGGGCGCGGCTCGGGTCGCCGTCGGGGAAGACGGTCAGTGAGTTGGTGGCGCAGTTGGTGGTCCACACCGATCCGGTGCGGTCGGTGGTCATGCCCTGCGGCCAGCTGATCGATCCCTGCGTGAAACCGGCGGGCGGAGAGAGAACTTCACCCTGCGCGCTGAACTTCGACAGCGAGTTGTGTGGCGGCTGGCGGTCGGCGGGGCAGCCCGGTTCCGGTGCGGCGAAGCCGTAGTTGCTCACCCAGATGTCGCCGGAGTGGTCCCGGGTGATGCCGTAACCGGCGCCGCTGAGGCCGCCGCCGGTGATCGGGCGTCCGCCGACGAGTTTTCCGTCGGGCCCGAAACGGAACAGGTACTTGCTGCCGCACACCGCAGTTCGCGGGTCGGCGTTGTACTCGTAGTTCGCGTTGACCCAGATGTCGCCGCCCTCGCCGATGACGAAGTTGCCCGGGCCGGCGAGAAGTCCACCGCCACCGTCGAATCGGAGGGCCAGCGTCCAGGCGGCGGGCGGAAGCGGAAGTGCCCCGGCGCGAGCGGGTCTCCGCAGTGCGACCCCGAACAGTCCGGCGGGGTTGTGTTCCGGGCTTCTCGCCATGTTCGCCATCGCCTCGACCATGTTCGACGGCCGGCCGCTCAGCGGGGTCGTCGTCGCGGACCGCAGAGCAGCGCAACCCTCGGGTGACGAGGTGCAGGCGGCGAGCGCATTGGACAGCGAGAGGAACGCGGCCTGGGTCGACGTCTGTGCACCGTTCGGTGCTGAGGCGAGGGTGGAACCGATCCGGCCGCTGGTCGGATCGGCGAGGTTGCCCGCCATCGACGCCGCGTTGCGCACGCCCGGTGCCAGGCCGCTGATGCGAGTGCCGTCGACGAACTGTGCCATCGCGTAACCCGTTGCCACGGTGGTCAGCTCGTTCACGGTCAGGCGGGAGGGCAGGGTCGGGGAGATCGTGGCGAGGGCGGTGAAGGAGTTCGGTTGTCCCGCCGGGGTGGCGGTCACGTAGAAGGCCTCGTCCGTGCCGGGCTGTGCGGTGGGTCGGAGAGTGAAACGACCGGACCGATCCGACCGCGCGACACCGGCGCTGCGCACCGGCGACGAATCCGTCCCGGTGATCCAGGCGCGCACCTCCCACGCCCGTGCCGGACCGTCGGCGACCACGGTTCCGGCCACATCACCGGGTGCAGCTGACGCATCCGAGACGCCGACGATGCACAACGAGGCGATCGCACCCATCGTCGCCAGTAGGGTGACCGGAATTCTTGGAAGTCGCACGGGAACTCCTCGCAGCACGCGCTGACCCGCCGAGGTCGCGAGCCGGGAACGTTCCGGAGCGTACCGAGGATCGGTGGCCCGGCGGTGCGTCGTCGTGCAGGGTTCCCGGACGCCCCAACCATTCGGACTGGTAACGGCCCTCGCGTACTGCGGACGTAGTAGACGATCCATACCGCGTATGTCGCATTTGCCGCGATTGCGGCTAGGGGGACCGTAGGAGACGGAGATGGAGACGGATCGCCGCGGGTGATCAGACCACAGGTGCGTAGCCCTGATCAGCGGTAATCTGCTGCGCGTGGACCTCGACGAACGGTGGGTGCGATTCGCCCGTCGTCGTCCGCTCATCTCGTCGGTGGTCGTCGCCGGGCTGGTCGCCGTCGGCACGGTGCTGGCGTTGCGGGTGGTCCAGCGGGGCGGCCCGGGTGACACGAGTCTCGAGGCGGCGTTGCTGGGCGTCGCGGCGTCGGCGTTCCTGGTGGCGAAGAATCGCGCGCCACTGGTGTCGGTGGCGGGAACGACCGCCGGAGCGGTGATCTACATCGTGGCGACCGGCTCGTTCAACTCGGCGATGAGCCTGCCTCCGGCAATCGCGTTGTACGCCATCGCCTCCCGATATCCGATGCGTCGGGCGATGACCGTGACCGCGGCCGCAGCCGGTGCGCTCCTCGCAGCGTCGTTCATCTGGGGTGACGACTGGTTACCGGTCGAACGGATCGGCGCCGTCGGCTGGCTGTTCCTCGGCATGTGCGTCGGGGCGCTGGGCCGTGCTCGCAACGGGTACCTCGAGGCCATGAAGGCACGCGCGGAGGCGGCCGAGTCACAGCGGGAGGTGGAGGCCGCGCAGGCGGTGCTCGCCGAGCGGATGCGTATCGCCCGCGACATCCACGACGCGGTCGCGCACCATCTGACCGCCATCAACCTGCAGATCGGAACGGCGCGGCGACTCGTGCACGCCCGCCCGGAGGTGGCCGAACAGATGCTCGCGCAGATGCACGACATCGCCGGTGCCGCGCTGAGCGAGGTCAAGGCGACGGTGGGGATGCTCCGTCGGGATTCGCCGACGGTCCCCGAGCCGGGTGCCGGGATGTCGAGCATGCCGGGCATGGTCGAGGTGTACCGCAATGCCGGAGCGTCGGTCGTGGTGACCGTGTCGGGCGAGGAGCGGCCGCTGCCCGACGACGTGGATCAGGTCGCCTACCGGGTGATCCAGGAGTCGCTCACCAACGCGGTCCGCCACGCGCCCGGGACGCCGGTCGCGGTGCGCTGCCGATACGACGACGATGCCGTCGCGATCGTCGTCGAGAATCGGTTGCGCCCCGACGACGCCCGTGCAGGCGAGGGGGGTCGGGACGCCCGTGACCTGCCCGGGCTCGGGATGATCGGCATGCGTGAACGGGTCGTCGCGGTCGGTGGGACGCTCGACGTGCGGTGGGTGGACGACCTGTTCGTCGTCGACGCCGCCCTGCCGGCCGGTGGTGGATCGGCTGATCGCGAGGCCACCGTGAGAGGAGATGTCGATGACCATCCGGATCGTCCTGGCCGACGATCAGGGTCTGTTCCGCAGCACCCTGCGCCTACTCGTTGACACCGAACCCGACCTCGAGGTCGTCGC
Source organism: Gordonia sp. Swx-4 (assembly GCF_030316175.1). NCBI lineage: Bacteria > Bacillati > Actinomycetota > Actinomycetes > Mycobacteriales > Gordoniaceae > Gordonia > Gordonia sp. Swx-4. The sequence goes on along the minus strand of NZ_CP128197.1, from coordinate 4,734,529 downwards.
CGAGGCGACCAACGGCGGCGAGGCCGTTCGTGCGGCCCGACGCTTCCACCCGGATGTCGTGGTCGCCGACATACAGATGCCCGGCATCGACGGCATCGCGGCCACCCGCTCGATCACCTCGGACCCGCTGCTGCGCGGGACCCGGGTGATGGTGCTGACCACCTTCGAATACGACGACAACGCCGCCGCCGCATTACGCGCGGGCGCAAGCGGTTTCATCGGCAAGGACGCCTCACCGCAGGAGCTCCTGGACGGGATACGCGCGGTGGCGCAGGGCGACACGCTGATGTCTCCCACCGCCACCCAGATGCTGGTGAGTCACTTCCTGTCTCGCCCGGCGGCCGGATCGGCCGCGGAGTCCGCGGTCGTCGGGACGTTGACCCCGCGCGAGCGGGAGGTGGTGGTGCTGGTGGCCGAGGGGTTTGGCAACGCGGAGATCGCCGACCGCCTGCAGATCAGCGTGCTGACCGCGAAAACCCATGTGAACAGGGCGATGACGAAGTTAGGCGCGCGGGATCGGGCGCAGTTGGTGGTGGCGGCATACGAATGCGGACTCGTGGTGCCGGGGCGACGCTCGGTGCGATGACCGGGGCGGGAATCCGCCGGTCAGTTGTCGGCGTTCTCGGCTTCCTCGCGGTCCCGGCGACGGTCCTCGTGGAGTGACTTGACGCGTCGTTCCTCGCGGCGGACCTCCACCTGCGTGGCGCGTTCGGCGGCGAGCCACTCGGGCATCTCGGCGAGCAGGTCGTTGATCTGTGCGGTGGTCAGCGCCTCGGCGATCCCGTTGCGGACCAGGGCGGAGTTGGAGACACCGAGCTTGGCCGCGACCAGGTTCTTCGGGTGCGGTCCCTCGGCCCGGAGGGTCTTCAGCCACTCCGGCGGGTCGGCCTGCAGGGCGGCGAGCTCGGCGCGTGTGATGGAACCCTCGCGGAACTCCGCGGGGGTCGCCGGCAGGTACACGTCCAGCTTCTTGGCGGCGGTGGCCGGCTTCATCGACTGCGAACTCATTCCCCCAGGGTATCGGGCGGTAGCCTTTGGTCGTGACCACACCCGACCGGGCAGGCGATTCTGGGGCTTCGACGTTCCGACTGGCATACGTCCCCGGCGTGACCCCCGGCAAGTGGGTCCGCATCTGGGAGGAACGGCAACCCGACGTCCCGCTGGAGCTCGTGGCCCTCGAGGTCGCCGAGTGTGCGGGGGCCATCGCCCAGGGAAGTGTGCAGATGGCGATCACCCGTCTGCCCGACGCTCTGCGGCACGGCGATGCCGGGCCACACCACACGATCGAACTGTATGAGGAGACCACTGTCGTCGTGGTTCCCAAGGATCATGTGCTCACCGCGGGTGACGAACTGACCCTCGCCGACCTCGCCGACGAGCAGATCCTGTGGCCGCTCGACGAGCCGGCGACAGGCTTTGACGATCCAGCCGGCCGTCCCGGCACCGCCGTCGAGCACCGTCCGGAAACGACCGGCGACGCAATCGAACTCGTGGCCGCCGGCATCGGTGCCCTTCTCGTGCCTCAGTCATTGGCGCGGCTACATCACCGCAAAGACCTCGTCTACCGTCCGGTGACCGACGCTCCGACCGGCACCGTCGGCCTGCTGTGGCCGGCCCCGACCACCGAGCTGGCCGAGGAGTTCATCGGGATCGTCCGCGGCCGCAAGGCGACGTCGTCGCGTGGACACTCCGAGCCGGTGCCGAAACGGTCAGCCAAGGAGAAGGCCGCCGCGAAGCGGGCCGCGCGAGAGGCCGCGGGCAAGGTCCCGGGAAAGAGTGGCCGAAAAAAGCCCGGGGTGCGTCCGAAGCGACGGTGACGTCGGCCGGAAGGCTCAGGCGGCGCGCCACTCCGGGGTGCGTTCCGGCGAGGCTTCCTTGAGTGCCGCGAGCGTGTCGTCGACGCCGAAGTCCTTGCCGTACACGGGTGTTCCGGGCTGTTGACGCCACGACTCGGCGAGCGGTCCGGCGTCGACCGGGTCGAAACCGAGCTCGTCGACGATGCTGAACACGATCGTCTTGCCGTCCGCGTCGTCACCGGCGATCGGCAACGCGATCCGACCCTCGGCGCCGTCCGGAAGACCCTTCTTGAGCAGGTGCTTCCAATAGATTCCGTTGAACACCTTGTACACCGGCACACCGAGCTGCTCGGACACCCACACGCTTTCCGGTGTGCCGTTCTCGATGGCCGCGATCTTCCCGTCACGCTGCTGCGGGTAGTAGTTGTTGGTCTCGATCACCGGGGCGCCCGGCTTACGAGCGTCGAGGATGCCCGGGGCCAGGTCAGGCGTGTTCTTCTGCGGGATGGACACGATGACGAGGTCGGCGTCCCGGGCCGCGTCCTTCGCCCATACCGCCGTTGCGCCGGTTTCTTCTGCCAGGTCTGAAAGCGTCTCGGGCGCGCGCGAATTCGACACGCGAACGTCATGTCCCAGTTCGGTGAGTCGACGAGTCAGCGTTCCGCCGATGAATCCTGCTCCGATGATCCCGATCTTCATGCTGTACCTCTTCCGACGATGTCGTTGACTCTTCGCGCAACGGTGGTCGGGGTGGGGGCATTCCCCGGGCCGGGTTTATGTGATCTGGGGATCAGAAAGTGCCTGGGCCGTGCGGCGCGACGGGGCGGCCTTTCGCATCTCTGCGAAAGGCCGCCCGGTCGCGTGGTGGTCACACTGTGGAAGCCACCGGCTGTTCAGCAGTGGTGGGCTCGGTGGCTGTCGCTTCCACCCGTCGACCGTCCCACCAGGATCCGACCACCATCGCGATGATCGCGCACACCAGCGTGGGGACGATGCCGTGGAGTTCGATCACCCCCTGCTTGCGCAGGACCTCGAACACGATCAGCACGATCACGCCGACAACCATCGACGCCACCGCACCGGTCTTCGATGCCCCCTGCCAGAGCAGTCCGATGAACAGCGGCACGAACAGGCCTGCGGCGAGGAGTGAGACCGCGTACGAGGCGAACGTGAGGATCAGCGGTAGCGGGCTGAACGACATGAACGTGGCGGTGGCCACCGCCAGTGCACCGATGACGCCGGTCGAGATTCGCGAGAGCTTCAACGCTGTCGCGTCGTCCGCGGTCTTGCGCAGCGTGCACACGATGTCGCGACCGAAGTACACACCCATCACGTGGAGAAGTGAGTCGGTCGTCGACATCACCGCGGAGATCAGACCTGTCAGCGCAATAGCCGCGATGATGGTGCCGCCGTGGGTGAGCAGGAATGACGGCAGTGCCGAGTCGCCCGTCATGGACGGGTCGATGATCGCGATGCCGATACCGATGACGAGGATGGGTGCGTTCACGAGCCAGAAGGAGATCGCCGATCCCCAGCCGAGCACGAGTCGGGTGGTCCGGACATCCGGGCAGGACAGGATGCGCTGCAGATAGTTCGGCATGCACGCGACGCCGAGTCCCCACGAGAGGCCCCAACCGAAGGCGAGCATCCAGGTCGGCACCGGGCCGCCGAGGAACTGCGACAACCCGGGGCCATCGCTCCAACTCAGGCCGTCGCTTCCGACTTTGGTGATGACCAGGACGAGCGTGATCAGAACCGCCGCCACGAGTACCACGAGTTGGTAGGCGTCGGTGCGGGCGACTGCTTGCATACCACCGGTGAGGGTGTACAGCACGAAGATGGTGCCGACCACCAGGATCACCGCCCACACCTCGAAGCCGATCGTGGTGGAGAGCAGGATGCCGACCGCGAAGAGCTGAGCGATGAGGTAGACGAAGTAGGCGATCACGATGGTGCCTGCGGAAGTGACGCGAACTGAGCTGTCGCCGTAGCGTTTTCCGAGGAGTTCGGGAACGCTCTCCGAGGTGCGGCCGGCCCGGTGAACGCGACTGGACATGAGGACGAGGAACAACAGTCCGCAGCCGAGGCCGAGGAATGTGTACGGGACGAGGGCGAGGCCCATGCCGTTCGCGGAGCCGACCAGACCGATCACCGTCAGGGCCGAAACGTATGTGGCGGTGAAGGTCATCGTGCCCAGTACCGGACCCATGTTGCGTCCGGCGACACTGTAATCCGACGACGTGGTGATCTTCTTGTTGCTGCGGAGCCCCACGATGAGGATCAGAACGAAGTAGATCGCGACCAGAATGGTGAAGGCTGTCTGCAGATTCACTGGTCGACACCCTTCGCCTTGACCCGGTCGCGCCAGTTGAGGATGAGCGCTGCCGCCAGCGGCGCACCGCCGCCGAGCACCATCACGGCGATCGAAGCGGCGACTGCGGGAACGGATACTGAATCCATCCGGAGGCCTTCTTCCTAGATGTTGGGATGATTGTGTACACGTGCAGATTTATGCAAGGGAGGATTCCCAGCTGGCGACTTCGCAATTCAACGCTAAGCCGTACGGGGAAGCCCGGTTTCACGAGGTGTGAGCATAGTTAGCTTATGTAACGGTCATGTGACGCGCAACACTCTGACGAGTTAACCGTAGCGGGTTGTATACATTCCTGCAACGGTTGGAGGCGATTCGCCAAGCGGTCCAACGGTGTTCCAATGAACGGGAACGGCGAGAGATTCAGAACGGCGGCGTGCTGGACTGTTGGACTGCTGGGGTGTTGTGCCGCGTCTAGTGCGCGCGGAGCGGGTCGACGTGATGGCGGAGCCGATGACGGGAATCGAACCCGCGTAATCGGTTTCGGTAGTCGAAACTCAGGCCCAAAGGGCGCCAGTGGGATTCACTGAGAATGCTCCATGACCTGAACCGATAGTGGCTCTTCCTGATTGACGGTGCGTAGAACGGGTTCTACCGGGCACAAGATGTAGGTCGGGTTCGGCGGCGGCGAGCCGGGGATGCGGGCGGGTCCTGTGGTGTGAAGATGAAAGCCCCTACACCTCATCACTCACACCGACAGGACCCTCGTTGCAGCGTAGCGCCATTGCCGACACGATTTGCCGCACGATCGAACTCGGGGTGACGATCACCGATGCCGCTCTCGACGGCGAGGATCGCACACACCTGTTCTGCGAGGTCTTGGCCCCGAAGAGTAGCTGCCCGAGGTGCGAGCGGGCGGGTCGGTTGCGTGATCATGTCGATCGTGAGGTGGCAGATCTACCGATCGTGGGCCATCCGACCCGGTTGCATCTGAGGGTGCCGCGCTACGCCTGCGAGAACGGCGCGTGTGGTCAGGGCATCTTTCGCGCCGACATCTCGGCGATCGTCGCGCCGCGCGCGGCGGTGACGCGCCGCACGATCGCGTGGATTCTTCGGCGGATGATTCTGGACAAGATGAGCGTCTCTGCGGTCGCCGCGTCGGTCGGGTTGGGCTGGAACACCGTGAATGCCCTCGCGTTGCAGGCGGCGCGTACGGTGGCTTCGGCGCCTGGCCGACTCGACGGTGTCAGGGTTCTCGGTGTTGATGAGCACAAGTGGAAACATGTTCGCGGCAATGGTGATTCGAGTTTCGTGACCGTGCTGGTCGACCTCACACCGATTGTGGATGGGACCGGGTCGGCGCGCTTGCTGGATATGGTGGGCGGCCGGTCCAAAGCGGCGTTGAAGGACTGGCTCGATGCCCGCGATGACTCCTTTCGGGACCGGATCCGGGTGGTCACCATGGACGGATTCACCGGGTATCGCACCGCGACCGCCGAGGCATTGGATAAGGCGCGGGCGGTGATGGACCCGTTCCACGTGGTCCATCTGGCCGCCGAGAAGCTCACAGTGTGTCGTCAACGCGTGCAACACGATACGTGTGGGCACCGCGGCCGCACGGGTGATCCGCTCTACGGTATCCGCCGACCACTGCTGACCCGGATCGCGTTGCTGACAGACAAGCAGAAGGCCCGGCTACGTAGCGGGTTGGAGGCTCACGAGGAGCACGTGGCCGTCTCGGTCACCTACGCGATCTACCAAGAGCTGATCAACGCCTACGGCCAGGAGAACAAGCGTGACGGCAAGATCGCGATGTACAAGCTGCTCAAACGGATTCATACCGGCGTTCCGTCCGGGCTGGCAGAGTTGGCCCAACTCGGCCGATCATTATGGGCGCGGCGTGCCGAGATCTTGGCCTACTTCGACACCGGCGCCTCCAACGGACCCGTCGAAGCGATCAACGGCCGCCTGGAACACCTCCGCGGGATCGCGTTGGGCTTCCGCAACCTCAACCACTACATCTTGCGGTCACTCATCCACTCCGGCGGCCTCGCACAACACCTCGACGCACTCTGAATCAGGAAGAGCCCCGATAGTCCGACGAGCGCCAACGGGAAACAGCGGAACTCGGGGGCCGATGTGGCCCGGCAACCGCCGCAATAACTCAGATCACGAAAGAAATGATCGACGCGGAGCTGGCCGGCCTGGACTACAAGCGTTCCGCTGGCGCCGTCACCTCGAGAACGGACTCACTGCGTGGGGAGTGTTCTGCGCAGTGTTCGCGGCGAACCTGGCGACCGGCATCGTGACGTGGCTCGTCTTCGTTCTGGGGAGTTGGTAGGAACCGACTCTCGCCTGCGGTTTCCGTGGAGCCGATGACGGGAATCGAACCCGCGTATTCAGCTTGGGAAGCTGATGTTCTGCCATTGAACTACATCGGCGTGCGAGCGCTGGGCTCGCGATCGAAAGCCTAGCAAACTGCGGTCGGGGTCTCCGCGAGCGGCGCGAAGATTTCTTGCGGATCGGGTTGCGCACCTGCGTAGACGCACGTACACTCGAACATAGTTTCGAGTAAAGCCATGATGACGGGGGTTAAATCATGGCTTTCTGCGAGCCATCTGCATCACAACCACTTCTTCTCGACCAGTACGAGCGTCTGCACGCATTGCTGGACGAGATCAGCGAGACGGCGTCCACGGACTGTTCCGACACCGACCTGCTCAAGGTCGCGATCGAGCACGAGCGCGCCGAGCGTCGCATGCTCACCTCGTTCGCCGACCACATCATCGACATCGACGAACGCTCCGCATACCGGAAAGCCGGCTGCCAGACCGTCACCAACTTCGTCACGAGCGTGCTCAACCGCAGCGGAGAGGCCAACCGGCTCCTGAATCGCGTGTGGGCAATCGGGAAGTTCCCCGACATGCAGGGCGAGGTACTCGAGCCGCGATTCCCGGAGACCGCCAAAGGCGTTGCCGAAGGCGGGATCTCGGGGAGGAATGTCGACGTCATCGTCGAGGTGATGAAAAAGGTCCCGGCCGCCGTCGACCCGGCCGACCGTGAAGCCGCCGAGGCGACGCTTGCGCATTACGCGCGCGACTACGATCCGTCGTCGCTGCGGCAGCTCGGCGCACGCATCCTCGCGCACCTCGACCCCGATGGGAGCCTCACCGACGATCGCGATCGCGCCCGAATGCGCGGCATGCGCCTCGGTCCGCAGGACGCACAGCTGATGTCCAAGCTGACGGCCACCCTCGATCCCAAGACCCGCGCCATGCTCGACGTCGTGCTGGCGGTGTGGGCAGCGCCGGGTATGAACAACCCCGACGACCCGGAGTCACCCGCCGGAGACCCAGGGAGCGCAGATCCCGACGCCCTTGCGGCGGCCGCCGAACGCGACGACCGATCGGCCGAGAAACGCAATCACGACGCCTTCAGTGCTCTACTGCGCCTGGTGCTCGACAGTGGCGCGCTCGGCCGATCCCACCACGGGCTGCCGCCGCAGGTCATCGTCACGATCACCGAATCGGCGCTCCGCGAGCGGGCCGGGGCTCCCGCGCGCACTGCTACAGGCGCGCTACTGCCGATCAAGGATGCCGTCGAACTCGCCGCCGAGTCGCAGCAGTACCTCGAGGTGTTCCGCGACCACACCAGTGAGGTCCTCTACCTCGGACGCGCCAAGCGCCTGGCATCCCGGGCCCAGCGGATCGCCGCGGTGGGCCGCGACGGTGGCTGCACGTGTCCACGCTGCACCCGGTCGTCCTTCGACTCTGAACTCCACCACGTGGCCGAATGGACGGCCGACCACGGTCCCACCGACATCGACAACATGACCACCGCATGCGGACCGCACAACCGTGCCGTCGGCCCCGGCGAGGACCAGTGGGCCACCACGATCGCCACGGAGGGGGTCGACGCAGGTCGCGCTGTCTGGCACCCGCCGACGTCGCACCCGGATCAGACCCCCAGGGTCAATCACGCCAACCGCACCGACGAGGTCCTCAACCGCATGCGCGCCGACGCCCGACGGCGCCGGTCGGGCGGCCACGGGGGAGGTGAATCGTCCGGGCCGTCGGACACCGCCGCAGATCCACCGTGACCATTCGATAACCTCGACACGTGCTGCTCTCCGACCGCGACATCCGCTCCGAGATCGCTGACGGGCGCCTCGCCATCGATCCATTCGATCCTGCGCTCGTCCAGCCCTCCAGCGTCGACGTCCGGCTCGACAGTCTGTTCCGCGTGTTCAACAACACCCGGTACACCCACATCGACCCGGCCCAACGCCAAGACGAACTCACCACCCTTGTCGAACCGACAGAGGGTGAGCCTTTTGTGCTGCACCCGGGTGAGTTCGTGCTGGGCTCCACCCTCGAGGTGTGCAGCCTGCCCGACGACCTCGCCGGACGCCTCGAAGGAAAGTCGTCGCTCGGTCGCCTCGGCCTCCTGACCCACTCGACCGCCGGCTTCATCGACCCCGGCTTCTCCGGCCACATCACCCTGGAACTCTCCAACGTGGCCAACCTGCCGATCACACTGTGGCCAGGCATGAAGATCGGCCAGCTGTGCCTCATCCGCCTCAGCAGCCCGGCCGAGCACCCCTACGGCAGCGAGAAGGTCGGCTCGAAGTACCAGGGACAACGCGGCCCCACCCCGTCCAAGGCGTACCTGAACTTCATCAAGAACGACTGACAGTTCACCCACCCGATCACCACACGCAACGCGACGGTTGGTTGGCGGCACACCTGCCTGGGTAATCGTTGCGACCATGAAGCTCACGGTGATCGGTTGCGGGTACCTCGGCGCGACGCACGCGGCCTGCATGGCCGAACTCGGCCACGACGTCGTCGGTATCGACATCGACCCGCAGAAGGTCGAACGCCTGCAGGCCGGCGACGTCCCGTTCTTCGAACCCGGGCTCTCCGACATCCTCCGCCGCAACCTCGACGCCGGGCGACTGCGCTTCACCACCGACCATTCGGTCGCCGCCGAACACGCCTCGGTCCACTTCATCGGCGTCGGCACCCCGCAGGAGGTGCGAGGACACCGCGCCGACCTGTCCCACGTCCACGCGGCCGTCGATGCGCTCGTGCCCACGCTGCGGGGCATCCACGTTCTGATCGGCAAGTCCACCGTCCCCGTCGGCACGTGCGGGGAACTCTCGCAACGGATCTCGCACCTCTCGGCCCCCGGAGCCGACGTCGAGTTGGCGTGGAGTCCGGAGTTCCTCCGCGAAGGCTTCGCCGTCGAAGACACCCTCGCGCCCGACCGGATGGTCGTCGGCGTCGGACGACTCGTCGACGACCCGCGGGTCCCGCAAGTGGAATCCCTGGCCGGCGAGGTCATCCGGGACATCTATCGCGAAGTCCTCGAAACCGGCATCCCGTTCATCGAGACCGATTGGGCCACCGCTGAACTGGTCAAGGTGTCCGCGAACGCCTTTCTCGCGACGAAGATCTCGTTCATCAACGCGATGAGTGAACTGTGTGAGATCGCCGGCGCCGACGTCGGCACACTCGCTGACGCGATGGGCCACGACGCCCGGATCGGACGGCGATTCCTCAACGCGGGACTGGGATTCGGCGGCGGCTGCCTGCCCAAGGACATCCGGGCGCTGACCGCCCGTGCCGACGAGATGGGCGCACCTCGCGCGGTCGGGTTTCTGCGCGAGGTCGACGCCATCAACATGCGACGACGCGGTGCCGCAGCGGAACTGGTCGCCGAAGCGCTCGGGGGAGAGGTGCTGGGCCGCAACGTCGCCGTCCTCGGAACCGCATTCAAGCCGGAGAGCGACGACGTCCGGGACTCTCCCGCACTCGCCGTCGCGGGCCGTCTCGCACTCGACGGTGCATCGGTCACCGTGTTCGACCCTCAGGCCATGGACAATTCGCGTCGGGTGCAACCGATGCTGAGCTATGCGAGCTCGGCGCGCGCGGCCTGCGATCGAGCGGATGTCGTCGTCGTCGCAACCGAATGGGCGGAGTTCGTGCACATGTCCCCGGACGAGCTCGCACCGGTGGTGCGGCACAAGCGCATCGTCGACGCGAGGCGCTGTCTCGACTCTCAGGCCTGGCGGTCGGCGGGGTGGGACTACCGCGCGCTCGGCGGGCCCGTGCCCGCGCGAAAAACTGAGACAACTACTTCGTTCACGCAGGTGAACGGGTTGCCGTCGAAAGCGATTCCCCGCGTAGACGTGTTAGGTTGAACCCCGCGATTGATCAGGGGGGCACCTTCTCGCCGTGGGGGCGTGCTGGGCGAGGTGCACACAAGTGCAGGAATTAGTCAGATGACCGACACAGTGTTCGATTCGGCTGTGGGGCCGGCCTCTGCGGCAGCAGAGGTCCCGGTGGACCCCACAGTGCTCGACGACGTGCGGTCCAAACTCCGTTCGCGCGGTCTGGACGACGATCCTCAAGTGGTTCTCCTGGGGCTCGACGGGAACGGATGCGTGTCGGTCGGACGTTTCGACACATCCCGCGGCACGGTCGCCGACACGTACGCCGACGCCGCGCTGTCGCTCGGGGCGCTCGACCGTGCCATCGCCGACCACCTGACCCGGATCGGACGGGTCGAATCCCCGACCTCGCCCGAGTGGCAGGACGAACTCTTCGAGCTCATCTCGCGCGGACGTGAACGACTGCAGGATTCCGATGGCACATTTTTGATGGGACGCCGACACATTCGGTTGTTCCGGATGGCGCGGCGAGATGTCGAGGAGGCCGGTGGTGCGCTCATCGCGCGCGGTGAAGAGTTGGCTCGTGCGGCGGTGGCCGGCGCGCAGGCCCATGCAGTCGTCATCGCCGACGGCCTGGGCGTGTGGCCGGGTCTCCGCGACGGGATCGCGAAAGCCGTACCGGTACCGATCGTCGACGCCGCTCCCGGTCCGTTGACCGACGCAGTACCAGCCGGGCCGCTCGGTGTACCCCAAGACAAGCCCGAGGTACGCCAAGACAAGCCCGAGGTACCCCAAGACGAGCCCGAGCCAACAGTGACCGCCGAGAGTGACGCGACCGGTACCGACAGCCCGCCCACGACCGTCGAGGAGCCCGCGGCCGACAGCAACAGCGCTGACTCCGCAGAGGTCGCCGACGCGACCGACAGCTCAGACCCGGCCGAGCCGAAACCCGTGGACGACCGAGACGAGACACCGGCGTCCATGCAGGCGGAGGCGGCCGAGACGTCGGACGGTCGCGAGTCCGACCGTGACGACAGCGAGGCCGACCGTGACGACAGCGAGGCCGAGGTCGAGGACGTCGTCGACTCTGCGCCAGAGGACCTCGTCGACGTGGCGCCCGAGCGTGCTGCCGTCGAGGTGACCGCACCGACCGCTCCGAAGGTGTCCGGGTCCGTCGGGCCTGACGACGCCCCGACCGGCAAACTCTCGCTGCCGTTCGATTCGCCGTCCGGAAGCCCCGGTCGCTCAGGTGATTTCCCGGTCATAGGTGCCGAGCAGATGTTCCAGGCGCCTGTTGCGCGCCCGGTGGACCATGCTCCCGCAACGGCATTCGGCGCCCTGACGGCACATTCCGGACCCCCGCCGGTTCCGGAACCCGTGCCGGTTCAACACCACACGCCGGTCTCACCCGAGGGCAGCTTCCGGACGCCGCGGCCCGATGCCGGCCATCCCGGTGCGGGCCCAGCCCCTGACATGCCACCGCATGCGAACGTCCCTGCACCGGAACCACTTTCATTGGTCAATCGGCCAGGTCCGGCGCCGGTTCGCCCTCGGCGTGAGGTCCCGGCGAAGCGGGTGTTGGCAGGAGTGGCACTGGTGTGCGCGCTCGCCATCATCGGAGTGGCGGTCGCACTGGCCGCGGGGAGCAACGGTTCCTTCCCGGCGCCGGTCGCCGGTCCTACCACGCCGACCACGACGGCGCCGACCACCCAGGAATACGCCGATCCGGCCATCTTCGCGGAGGCACGTCAACCGGCTCAGCGCTACACGCCACCGCCACCGCCCGTGGCGACGAACGAGCCGGCACCTGCACCTCGACCCCGCTCCCGCGCACCGCGACCGCAGCGTGGTGTGACGATCCCGAATCCGATCCCCGGACTGCCGCCGATCGTCCTGCCGTGATCGGGCAGGGGTTCACTCGGCAGGCTGTGCCCGCAGACCCCGCGCGATGAAGTCGAGTACGTTCTCGTAGTTCGTGTCGGCATCGACGTTCGGCGGCAGCGCACCCATGAGTTCCAGACTCACCGCCCCGTGCACCGCCGACCAGGTCTGCATCGCGAGCGTCGTCGGGTCGCCCGTCGCGACCACGCCCGCGACCTGGCCGTAGCGGATGACGTCGACCAGCACCTCGAACGCATGAGCCGCGACCTCGAGGTCCGGTGTGCACCGGGCGGAGAACATCAGTCCGTAGACCACGGGACTCGACGTGGCAAAGCGACGGTAACCGCGCCCCGAGCTCCGCAGGCGCGTGGACGGATCGTCGTCCGTCGCGGCCACCGCACGACCCAGCTCGGCGTAACCGTCGGTGACCAGCGCATCCAGCAGCCCGTCGCGGCCGTCGAAGTGGTTGTAGACGCCCATCGGCGCGACCTTCGCCTCGGCCGCCGCCGCTCGCACGGTCAGTCCCGCCTCGCCGTCGCGCTCGAGGATCGTGCGGCCGGCACGGATGAGGGATGACCGGACTTCGGCGGCTGAGGTTCGCGTGCGCGGCTTCGCGGGAGACATATTGACAAGCTACTAGCACGGTGTTCTTCTTGTATAGAACGGTGTTCTACAACAGTGGTACGGCGTTCCATATCTGAACTCTCGCTCACGGAACAGGAGAATGCCGATGCGTACTGGACGTAAGGGCTCACGCTGGTGGGCGCTCGGCGCCCTCAGCTTTGCCGAACTGCTGGTCATGATCGACAACACGATCGTCAACGTCGCCCTGCCGACGCTGGCCCGCGACCTCGACGCCGGGATCTCCGGCCTGCAATGGATCGTCGACGCGTACACGCTCGTCTTCGCCGGCCTCCTCCTGACCGGCGGCTATCTGGGCGACCGGTTCGGTCACCGGCGGATGCTCCTCACCGGTGTCATCGGCTTCATGGCGGTGTCGGTCCTCGCTGCGTCGTCGCAGAGCCTCGGACAGCTCATCGCTTCCCGCGGCGGCCTCGGACTCTTTGCGGCACTGGTGTTCCCAGCGACGCTGGCGATCATCACGACGATCTTCGCCGACGCCAAGGAGCGGGCGATGGCCGTCGGCATCTGGGCGGCGGTCTCGGGTATCGCCGTCGCCATCGGTCCCGTGACGGGTGGCTGGTTGCTCGAGCACTTCTCGTGGACCTCGGTGTTCTGGGTCAACGTCCCGTTCGGGCTGGCCGCGCTCGCCGTGATCCTCGCGGTCGTGCCCGGTACCCGGCCACTGGCGGTGCCCCGATTCGACGCTGTCGGAGTGAGTCTCTCGGTCGCCGGTCTGGGGTTGCTCACGTACACCCTGATCGAAGCGCCGCACGTCGGTTGGGGTGAGACCCGCACGGTCCTCGGAATCGTCGCTGCTCTTGCGATTCTGGCCGTGTTCGTCGTGACCCAACTGCGTATCGCCCATCCCATCCTCGACGTGCGGCTGTTCGCCAACCGGCACTTCGCCACCGCGGCCGGGATGATCAGCGTGGCGTTCTTCGCGCTCTTCGGGTTCATCTTCCTGATCACCCAGTTCTTCCAGGCGGTCAAGGGTTACGGCCCACTCGCCGCCGGTGTGCGAACCCTGCCGTTCGCCATCGTGATGGCGGTGCTGTCGCCGGTGGCGATGGCTCTCTCACACCGGTTCGGGGCGCGCTACGTCGCGGTGACGGGTGCCTTCCTGATGTCCGGTGGGTTCGCGCTCGTCGAGTTGTCCTCGCGGACATCGGGATACTGGGAGCTCATCGTCTGGGCGATGTTGCTGATGGCCGCCGGCCTGGCGTTCATCTCGGGTCCGTGCACGCAGCTCATCATGGATGCGCTGCGTCCGGAACAGGCTGGTGCGGGCAGTGCGGTCAACGACACCACCCGCGAGATCGGCGGCACGCTCGGCGTCGCGGTACTCGGCTCGATCCTGACCTCGGCCTATGTCGCCGGCATCGGGGATCGGCTGTCGGGCAGTGGGTTACCGCGCGAGGTGGTCGCCACCGCGGAACAGTCGGTGATGGCCGGGGTCGAGGTCGCCGGCCGGGTGCCCGCCGCCATGAGCGACACGGTCCGCGCCGCGGTCCAGGAGGTCTTCATGGACGGCCTGCACAACGCGGTGTGGGCGGCGGTGGCCATCACCGCGGCAGCCGGTGTGGCAGCGGTGTTCCTGCTACGCGGCACGGTTGCCGGGCGTCACGTGCCCTTCGAGACGCATCCTCCGCAAGCTCCTCAGGGAACAGGGGTTGCGCGTGCGCGGGGGGATGTCTCACAGATCGAGCGTGAGGTTCCCGCCGGCACTGCGTGACACGCAGGTCAGCATCGTCCCGGCCTCGCGTTCGGGCTCGGTCAGGATGTTGTCGCGGTGATCGATGTCGCCGGACAACGTCCTGACCTTGCATGTGCCGCAGAAGCCTTGCTGACACGAGTACGGCACCGACGGCATCACCCGCCGGATCGCCGCGAGCGCCGACTCGTCGGCGGCCACCGGGATCTGTGCACCCGTGGACGCCAGCGTCACCGTGAACGGTGAGCCGTTCTCCACCGGAGGCGGACTGAAGCGCTCGTAGTGCAGCTCGATGTCGGCGCGGTCGGCCAGATGGCGGCGGAGGCTCTCCAGCATCGGCACCGGCCCGCAGCAGTACACGGCGAGATCGGCGTCGGAATCGGGGACCGGGCCGACCAGCTCCGACATGGTCGGGAGTCCGTGCTGATCGTCGGTCCGGATGGTGATGCGGTCGCCGAACTTCGCGACCTCGTCGAGGAAGGGGATCGAGTCCGCGGAGCGCCCGGTGTAGATCATCGACCAGTCCAGCCCGAAGCGCTCGGCCACCGCGAGCATCGGCAGGATCGGCGTGATGCCGATCCCGGCGGCGATGAAGCGAATCCGACGTGCGGGGGAGCCGTGGCCGGGAACCGCCAGCGGAAAAGCGTTGCGCGGACCCTTGATCGACACCACATCCCCGACCTCCAGGGCGTCATGGACCTCGATCGAACCCCCGCCGCCGTCGGGGATGCGACGCACCGCGATGCGGTAGTGCTCGTGATCGGCGGTGTCACCGCACAGCGAATATTCTCGCATCCGCCCGGATGGCAGCAGCACGTCGATGTGGGCGCCGGCGTGCCAGGACGGCAACACGCCCCCATCGGCGGCGGCCAGCGTCAGCGCGATCACGTTCTCGTCATATGCGACGACTTCGCGATTCACGATGCGCACCTGAGTGATCCCAGGGTTGGCCGGTGCCGGCCTCAACGGGGACAGTGGACGCCACGCAGGCCACCAGGCCCGCATGAACGCGGTGCCGACCGTGAGGATCGGATCACGGCGCCACCGCCCGTAGAGATGTGGGGGCGGTTGGGTCAGGCTCGTCGAATGTGGATGTGCGCGTTGATTCATCGGAGTCCCTCACGCGGCGTTGCGCGCGGCCGGCGACGAAGCGAGGTAGGCGACGGCCTGGGCGGTGCTGCCGATCTGCTCCGGGCGGAACCCGGGACGGAAGTAACTGAACGTGGAGAAGACGATGCTCCGCAGCGGCGGGAGCACGTCGGCGCGTACGCCGCGGTGGAACTGCCACTTCTTCTGGATGTAGTTGAAGGACACCGACGTGTCCTGCTTCATGATGAAGCGGTATCCGCGCTGCACCAGGAACAGCAGTATCGGGAGGACGGCGAGCATCGCGCGCCCGCGGCGCAGGTAGCTGTCCCCGAAGTACGCGGCGACGTCGTGCGCGACGGCGCGGTGTTCGACTTCCTCGGCGCCGTGCCACATGAACAGGTCGGCCATCGTCGGATGCGCGCCTGCCTCGATCCAGTTGTTGTTCAACGCGAAATCGCCGAGCACTGCGGTGTAGTGCTCGAGCGCCGCGATCAGCCACAGGCGCTCGACGAGGTGCTTGTGGCGGGCCTCGGTGGAGCCGCTCGTCGCCGGACCGAGAACCCGACGGAAGATCCACTCCATCTGCAGCTGGTAGGGGCGGGGATCGATGCCGTGGTGATCGAGGAACTCCCACAGCACGTGGTCGTGGGCCTCGGCGTGCATGGCCTCCTGGCCGATGAAACCTCGCATCCGGGAGGCGAGTTCCTCGTCGGCGACCAGCGGCAGCGCCTCGTTGTAGGTCTGCACGAACCAGCGCTCACCCTCCGGTAGAAGGAGATTCAGCACGCTGATGAAGTTCGAAGCGACGGGGTGACCGGGAATCCAGTGCAGGGGGACGTCGTCCCAGTCGAAGGCCACATTGCGGGCGTGTAGTTCGACGGGTCCGGGATCGGCCTGATCGGTCGGGGACAGATCGGGACGCGGGCGTTCGACGGTGCTCATCCGGTGACGTTCTGTCGGGCGCCGATGCGCGACAACCACGGCGCGAAACGGTAGATGCGATAGCCGACCTTCGCCTCGGGCGTCACCGGGACGACGGCCTTGTTGTGCTCGATGGCCGAGACGATCTCGGTGGCCACCCGATCCGGGGTGAAGCCACGACGCTGATAGAAGCGGTCCAGGCGATCCCGTTGTGACTGTTCGGAAGCGGAGTCGAGACCGGCGATCGGCGTCGACGCCACGATGTTGGTGTCGACGATGCCCGGGCAGATGGCGCTCACGCCGATGCGGTGCTCGGCGAGCTCGGCCCGCAGCGACTCGGAGAACAGCAGGACACCGGCCTTCGACGCCGAGTACAACCCGAGGCTGCGCGAAGGCGTGAACGCCGCGGCCGACGAGACGTTGACGATGTGTCCGCCGACCCCGCGTTCCACCATCTGCCGGCCGAACTCGCGGCTCCCGGTGATGACGCCGCGCAGGTTGACGTCGAGGAGTCGGTCGACCTGCTCGTCGGTAGCGGCGAGAGCTCCACCGGCCAAACCGATTCCGGCGTTGTTGAGCACGACGTCGGGGACGCCGTGCTGCTCGCGGACCGCCGCGGCGAAGGACACGAACGCGTCGGTGTCGGAGACGTCGAGCAGGTAGGCGTGAGCCACCGCCCCGGCGACCTTGCAGGCCTGCTCGGTTTCGGCCGCGGTGTCCAGATTCCGATCGGCGAGCACGAGTTCGCAGCCGCGCTCGGCGAGAAGAAGTGCGGTCTCCCGCCCGATACCGCTACCCGCACCGGTGATCACGACAAGCTTGCCGGCAAGGGGTTTCGGTTCGCCGAACACCCTCGACCGTTCGACGGTCGGCGGGGAGTCGCCGCCGGTCTGGGCGGCCAGAAAGTCCAGGACCGTCTCGGTCAGATAATCCGGGTTGGTGTACGGCAACCAGTGGCCGGTGGGGGTGTCGCGTCGCCACAGCTTCGCCGCAAAGGTCGGGGTGTTCTCGTAGATGGCCGGGCGCAGGGCGATGTCGCGTTCGTTGACCACCTGCAGGACGGGCACCGTTGTCGGGCGCGGCTCCGGACGGAGGAGCTTCTGGCGGATGTTGGCTCGGTACAACGCGAGCCCGGTGATCATGTCGCGGCGTAGGGTTCCGGCGACGACGACGTTCTCCGGTGGCGTGCCCTCGACGGTGTGCAGGAAACGCTTCCACGCCCGCGGATTCCCAAGCGCGGTCAGCAGCGCGTTCGGGAGTACGGGAAGCTGGAACAACCCCGTGTAGGCCGACGAGAGCGATTGCGTCGCAATGGTTCGCACGCGGTGGGGCGTCGGACGGGTCAGCCCGTTGCGGAGGAAGTGGCCGAGGTGATCGAGATTCGGCCCGGAGACCGAGACGAAGGATGCGATGCGGGTGTGCGCCCGCGGCCGGCTCACGGCCTCCCACGCCTGGACCGAACCCCAGTCGTGACCGACGACGTGGACGGGAGCGTCGGGGCTGACGGCTTCGGCGACGGCGAAGAGGTCGTCGGCGAGCTCGGCCAGCCGGTACGCCCCGACCTTGCGCGGGCGATCGCTCTCGCCGAAGCCGCGGCAGTCGTAGGCCACCACGTGGTACTTCTCGGCGAGCCGGGGCGCGATGTGCGTCCAGAGGTGGTGAGTGTCGGGCCAGCCGTGAACCAGCAGGACCGTCGGATTCCCCGGGTCGCCGAGCTCGAAGGTCGCCAGCGTGACGTCGCCGGACACCGTCCCCCGCCGCCAGTCGGGCCGCACCTGCACTGCCTGTTCGGACATCCGTGTCACCTCGCTGTAGACCCCGATTGGAGTTACACGTTACCAACGGTTACATAAATGTCTAGACCCTTGCGCGAACCCGTCTCAGTGCGGATTCCCCGGTTACGCGGACCGAAACCAGACCGGGACGCGAAAAGGCCCGGGTCCACTGAGACCCGGGCCTGCCGCCGCGTGGGAGCTGCCGCCTACTGGCGGTACGAGGAAAGGAAGTTGCCGATCCGCTCGACGGCCTCTTTCAGGTCGCGTGACCACGGCAGCGTGACGATGCGGAAATGGTTGGTGTCATCGAGGTTGAACCCGCTGCCCTGCACGACGAGGATCTTCTCCTGCAGCAGGAGGTCCTGGACGAACAGCTCGTCGTCGTGGATCTCGTGCACCTCGGGATCGAGGCGCGGGAAGGCGTACAGGGCGCCCTTGGGCTTCACGCAGCTGACGCCGGGGATCTCGTTGAGCTTCTCCCAGGTGACGTTGCGCTGCTCGTAGAGCCGGCCGCCGGGGGAGACGAGCGCATCGATGGACTGATAGCCGCCGAGCGCCACCTGAATGGCGTGCTGCCCAGGCACATTCGCGCACAGTCGAGTGGAGGCGAGGATGCCCATGCCCTCGATGAATCCCTTGGCGTGTTCCTTCGGGCCGGTCATCACGACCCAGCCGGCGCGGTACCCGCACACCCGGTACGCCTTCGACAGGCCGTTGAAGGTCAGGCACAGCAGATCGGGAGCCAGCGACGCGACGTTCACGTGCTCGGCCTCGTCGTAGATGATCTTGTCGTAGATCTCGTCGGCCAGGATCAGCAGCGAGTGCTGACGAGCCAGTTCGACGAGCTGCTGCAGGACTTCGCGTGAGTAGACCGCGCCCGTCGGGTTGTTGGGGTTGATGATGACGATCGCCTTGGTGCGGTCGGTGATCTTCGACGCGATGTCGGCGATGTCGGGGTTCCAGCCGTTCGCCTCGTCGCAGCGGTAGTGGACGGGGGTGCCCCCGGACAGCGACGTCATCGCCGTCCAGAGCGGGTAGTCCGGTGCCGGGATCAGGACCTCGTCGCCGTCGTTCAGCAGCGCCTGCATCGTCATCGTGATGAGCTCGGAGACACCGTTGCCCAGGATGACGTCGTCGACGTCGAAGAAGGGGAAGTCGGGGATCAGCTCGTACCGCGTGACCACCGAACGACGAGCGGACAGCACACCGGCGGACTCGGAGTATCCCTGCGAGTACGGGAGCGCGTGGATCATGTCGCGCATGATCACGTCGGGTGCCTCGAATCCGAACAGAGCCGGGTTGCCGATGTTCAGCTTGAGGATGCGGTGGCCCTCCGCCTCGAGCCGCTGCGCGTGCGCGTGTACGGGTCCGCGGATCTCGTAACACACGTTCTGCAGCTTGAGCGACTGCTCGAGCGGCTTGAGGTTCTGGTTCAGATGCGACACATGGGGCCTACTCACGAGTTCAATTGTCGCAGCCGGATGCAAATGGGTTTCCGCCAGTGCTGTCCGACCGTGGTCCAGAGCACGAAAAACGGGCCCCGACCGTGGTGGTCGGAGCCCGTTTCGGTACTGCTGTGACTACTTGTGGCCGGGCCGCTTCTTGCCGGCCGCGATGCCGAAGCCCTTGGCCTTCGACGCCCCGGTCTCGGCGATGGTCCGGGCGTCGCCCGAGCCGTTGCTCGACGGGGCCGGGACCTCGGTCCCGTTCGCCTCGGCCGGCGCCTCGGCTGCCGGGGTCTCCTCGACTTCGGGTGCCTCGGCGGGCTCCTCGGGTTCCGGAGTCGCCTCGGGAGCGGGAGCGGCCTCTGCCGGTGCTGCGGCGGGTGCCGCCGCTTTCGGCGCGGCCTTGCTCGCCCCACCGGGGCGCTTCTTGCCCGCGGCCATGCCGAAGCCCTTGGCCTTGGCCGGCTTCTCCTCGGTCAGCGCCGCAGCCGAACCACCCTGGGGTGCCTCCGCCGCCGGCTCGGCCTCGGCAGCCGGTGCCTCGGTCGCAGGGGCCTCAGCGGCGGGGGCCTCAGCGGCGGGGGCCGCCACCGGAGCGTCCGCAGCCGCGGACGGCTTGGGAGCGGCCTTGCCGATCCCGCCCGGACGCTTCTTGCCCGCGGCCATGCCGAAGCCCTTGGCCTTGCCCGGCACTTCTTCCGTCGCCGCGGTGGCGGTGGCGGTGGCCGATTCGGTGTCGACGGTCGGGGCGGCATCGGGTGCCGACTCGGCCTCGTCGACCTTGTTCTCGGCGGGAGCGGTCACGCCGGCGTCGGCTGCTGCCGCGTTCGGGGTGGACGCCTTCTGGCCGGGACGCTTGCCCGCGGCCATGCCGAAGCCCTTGGCCTTGGCCGGCTTCGCCTCCGCGGTCTTCTCTGCTGCCGGTGCCTCGGCCTTCACGGCCTCCGACGACTCGGCCTCGGCGGGAGCAGGAGCTGCCGAAGCAGCAGGCTTGCTCGCCGCACCCGGACGCTTCGCGCCGCCCTTCATGCCGAAGCCCTTCGAGGCGGGCTTCTTCTCGGCCGGTGCCTCAGCAGGTGCCTCGGCGGGTGCCGACGCAGCGGCCGGTGCTGCCGACGCAGCACCCGGCTTCTTGCCACCCTTCATGCCGAAGCCCTTGGACGCGGGCTTCTTCTCGGCAGGTGCTTCCGCCGGTGCCTCGGTCTTGGCTGCGGCGCCGGGCTTCTTGCCGCCCTTCATGCCCAGGCCGACCTTCGGCTTCGGAGCAGCCTCGGTGGTTGCGGTCGCGGTCGCGGCCGCTGCGGCCGGGACCTTCTCGGGTTCGGGCTCGGCCTCCGGCTCGGGAGCGCTCGGGCGCGGGCCGAGGTAACGGCCGCCGAGCTTGACCTCGGTCTTGCCGCGCTTGACCGAGTCGAGCAGCAGCTGCGCGACGTCGACGACCTCGACCTTGCCTTCGGACTCGGTGCCACTGGTCCGGGCGGTCACACCGTCGGTCAGCATCACGCGACAGAACGGACAGCCGGTCGCGACCTTCTTGACCTCGCCGGTGGTGTCGCCGAGGGTGTCGAGCGCCTCGTCGACCCGGTCGATGTTGATGCGCTTGCCGATCTGCTCTTCCATCCACATGCGGGCACCACCGGCACCACAGCACATGGACCGTTCGCCGTGACGCGGCATCTCGGTGAGAGTCGATCCGGCCGCACCCATCAGTTCACGCGGGGCGTCGTAGACCTTGTTGTGACGGCCCAGGTAGCACGGGTCGTGGTAGGTGACGCCCTCGCCGAGCGGGGCGACCGGCACGAGGCGCTTCTCGCGGACCAGACGGTTCAGCAGCTGCGTGTGGTGGACGACCTCGTACTTGGCGCCCAGCTGCGGGTACTCGTTGCCCAGTGCGTTGAAGCAGTGCGCACAGGTGACGACGACCTTCTTGCGCTGCTCGGGTGCGGTCGAGAAGACCTCGCCCAGCATCTCGATGTTCTGCTGCGCGAGCATCTGGAACAGGAACTCGTTGCCGGCGCGTCGTGCGGAGTCACCGGTACAGGTCTCGCCCTCGCCGAGGACCATGAAGTTGACCGCGGCCATGTCGAGGAGCTCGGCGACGGCCTTGGTGGTCTTCTTCGCGCGGTCTTCGTAGGCGCCGGCGCAGCCGACCCAGAACAGGTACTCGAAGCCCTCGAACGACTCGACGTCCTTGCCGAAGACCGGGATGTCGATGTCCATCTCGTCGATCCAGGCGGTACGCGCGGAGGCGTTCTGGCCCCACGGGTTGCCCTTGTTCTCGAGGTTCTTGAACATGCCGGCCAGTTCGGTCGGGAAGTCCGACTCGATCAGGACCTGGTAGCGGCGCATGTCGAGGATGTGGTCGACGTGCTCGATGTCGACCGGGCACTGCTCGACGCAGGCGCCACAGGTGGTGCAGCTCCACAGGGTCTCGGTGTCGATGACCGCACCCAACGCCTCGGGATCGAATTCACCCTCGGCCGACTCGATGCCCTCGCCGCCGCCGATCTTGCCCTTGGACTCGCCGACCAGCTTGCGGGAAGCCTCGGCGCGAGCGGCCTCGGGGATCGCGTTGAGCTTGGCCTCGTCGACGTTGCCGTCGGCGTCGACCAGGCCGACCTCGTCGCCGCCCATGTCCTTGCGACCACCGGCCAGCAGGTACGGGGCCTTGGCGTTGCCGTGGTCGCGCAGCGACATGATGAGCAGCTTCGGCGACAGCGGCTTACCGGTGTTCCAGGCCGGGCACTGCGACTGGCAGCGGCCACACTCGGTACAGGTGCTGAAGTCGAGCCAGCCCTTCCAGGAGAAGTCCTCGATCTTGCCCGCACCGAACGCGTCGACGTCCGGATCGGCGGTCTCCATGTCGAGGACCTTGCCCTGGCTCATCATCGGCTTGGCCGCACCGAGGGCGACGCCGCCGTCGGCCTCACGCTTGAAGTAGATGTTGAAGAACGCCGAGAAACGGTGCCACGCAACGCCCCAGTCGGTGTTCAGGCCGACGACGGCCAGCCAGACCATGCCGCTCATCAGCTTGATGACCGCGAAGATCGACACCAGCGTCGGCGACGCGGGCAGGATCTTCGCCACGTTCATGGTGAAGAAGTCCGAGTAGGCGTTGGCGTGACCGTAGGTCGCGATCTTCGACGCCTTCACCAGGATCATGCCCAGACCCTCGAGCAGGACGACGGCCTCGACGAAGTAGGCCGCGCCGAAGCGGGATCCGGAGAACCGCGAGATGCGCTCGGGGACGCGCGGGTGGTTGAGCTGGCGGATGACGATCAGCACCATGATGCCGACCACCGTGCCGATGCCCAGGATCTCGTCCCACAGGCGCCACGCGAAGGTGTCACCGAAGACCGGCCAGTGGAACTCCGGGTTGATCGACTGGCCATAGGCCTCGAACCACAGCAGGGCGCCGCCCATGAAGCCGATCATGACCAGCCAGTGGGCCCAGCCCACCGTCCGGAACTTCACCATGCGGGTGTGGGCGATGAACTCCTTGATCATCGTCACCAGTCGCGGGATCACCGGCCAGAATCGGGACCCGTCGACCTTCTGGCCGAGTTTGATGGTGCGGAACATCCGCACCACTCCGCCGAGGAACAGGTACCAACAGAAGAGGCTGATCACCGCTGCTGTGGTGCCGATGGCAATCGTCGTGGCTGTCACGGGCGCGTACCGGCCTTTCGTCTAGGTCGTCCCGCCGCCGGAGGAAGCGCACAGAGTGCGCAGGGCTGTCCCCGCGGAGCGGTGTACTACAGGTAACCGTAATTCTTCGCGCCGGTGGCGCGCTGCCAAGGTTGGCCTAATTCTTGCTGGTCTAAACTCACACCGAATGATACTCGCCAGTAACTTACTGTCGAGTCAGGGTGGGGAGGATCCCAATTCGCTTCTCGGGCTGCTCCGGGGTCAGCGGACGTGGGCCACTTTCTCGAGCTCTTCGAGAGCGGTGTCCAGGTGTGTCAGCAGTCGCTGCAGGCTCGGGACCTGCGCGCGAGCGCCGATCAGCCCGAAGTTGATGTGTTCGGCGGTGCTGGTCACGGTGATGTTCAACGCCAGGCCCTCCATCGCGATGGAGACCGGGTAGAGGCCGTCGAGTCGAGCGCCATTCCAGTACAGGTGCTCCGACGGTCCCGGCACGTTGCTGATGATGATGTTGAACTGTGGCGGCACGTACTGGACGAAGCCGGGGATGGTCGCGAAGGCGAGCGGCGCGAAATTGGCCGCGCCGAGCGCGAGCGCCTGCAAGGGTCTCAGGCCGCGGACGACGTTCTTGGCCTGGCGGGCGGATGCGACGACCGAGTTCAGCCGGCGTTCGGGGTCGGGCTGGTCGGTGGCCAGGTCGACCATGATCGCGGTGACGGCGTTTCCGTCTTTCTCCTCGTCGGTGTGCATCGACACCGGCACCGCGGCGACCAGCGGGGAGTCGGGCAGAGCGTCCTGATCGACGAGGTATGACCGAAGTGCGCCCGAACACATCCCCACGACGACGTCGTTGAGTGTGATGTCCAGGGCGTCGGCGACCGCGCGCAGCCGACCGAGTTCCCATTGCTGGGCGGCGAACCGCCGCGCACTGCCGATCGCCACGTCGAGTATGGTTCGCGGCGCGCGGGACACCGGCGGCACGAAGTCCGGTTCCCGCACGCCGGCGAGTGCCACCTTGACGGCCGCCGGGCCGAGGCCGGCGATCTGTAGCCCGGTATCTGCGAGCCCGGACAGCCGTTCGCGCAACGACGTAGCCGGTCGGGGACGCTTCTGGCCGACGAGGGCCGGATCCCACGGCGCGGATCCGGATCTGTCGTCAGGGTCAGGCGAGAGCATGCGCTGCAGGAGGCGAAGTGCTGACACGCCGTCCACGATCGAGTGATGGATTTTGGTGTAGATCGCGACCCGGCCGTCCTCGAGCCCCTCGATGATGTGCAGCTCCCACATCGGGCGGTAACGGTCGAGAAGCGCGCCGTGACTGAGTGAGACGTATCGCAACAGTTCCCGGATGCGCCCCGGCCTGGGGAGAACCGTGCGCCGGACGTGATAGTCGTAGTCGATCTCGGCGTCGTAGGCCCAGGCGAAGTTGCCCAGCATGGTGACCGGCGGGGCTGGGCGCTTGCGGAACAGCGGATGGACCTCGGCGCACGAGGAGAACGCCTCGATGACCTCTTCGACGAGTTCGGTCGCCGACTGGCCCTCGCGCGGCACGAACAGTTGAAGCCCGCCGACGTGCATCGGCTGCTCACGTGTCTCGGCGAGGAGGAACATCGACGAGGTCACCGGCATGTACTGCATGCACACTCTCTTCCACGGTTGTCGGATACGCGTCGGGGCTGAGCGCGGCAGATGGTCTCAGTATCGGCCCGGGGGTCAGGGAGCGGCAGCGAATTGTCATCTTGGGTGAGATGTATTCCTACACCTAGGTTGTACAGGTGAGGTCAGCAGCACGTCTCGTCGCGCCGGTGGTGCTTGCGGTGCTGGTGGTCGTCGAACTATGGGTCACCGTGGCGGCTACCTGGATGTACGTCGTGGCCGGTGACCGGGTCCTCGACGCAGAGCAGGTGCCGGACGGGTCGACGCTACTGGTGCTCGGTTCACTGGTGGAGGACGGCGTTCCCGGTGACTATGTCCGCGGCCGGCTGGACGTTGCGGCCGAGCTGTACCGGGATGGGCGAGTCGTACGAATCATCAATTCCGGCAACGGTTCTCCCGCAGCGGGCGACGAACCGGCGGTGATGCGGAGCTACCTCGAAGCCGCGGGGGTCCCGGCGCAGGTCATGGTCGACGACCCGCAGGGACTCGACACCGCGGCCAGCTGTCGCCGGGCGCGGGGGGTGTTCGGCGTCGACCGACTGGTCGTCGTGACCCAGGACT
Organism: Gordonia sp. Swx-4; assembly: GCF_030316175.1. Lineage (NCBI taxonomy): Bacteria > Bacillati > Actinomycetota > Actinomycetes > Mycobacteriales > Gordoniaceae > Gordonia > Gordonia sp. Swx-4. The sequence continues at coordinate 4,708,939 of NZ_CP128197.1, read as the reverse complement.
TCCACCTGCGGCGCGCCATCGCGCTGTGCCGTGGCGAGGGGGTCGACGCCAGCGGCGTCGAAGCCGGATGTGACTGCCCGGCATGGACATTGGTGCGTAATCACATTCGCGAGACGGTGTTCGCGGGCCCGAAGGCGGTGCTGAGTCGCGTCGGCTGAGGTCTCTGGGAGTGTGCGCCGCGTGCGGAACCGTCGAGTCCCGTCCTATGCGGGATCCGGGTTCGGTTAGGCTAGCCAAGTCCAGAGGGCGGTCGTTTCGACGGGGAGCGGCCGAAGGAAAGTGAGAGCGCATGAGGACCACCGGCCTGATCCGACGAGCGGTTGCGACGGCGGGGGCCGCGCTCATCGCCACGAGCGTCCTCGCGGCCTGCTCGGGGGGAGACTCGGCGGGAGACGACGAGACTCTCGTTCTGTACTCGGGCCGCTCGGAATCGCTGGTCGGACCCCTCGTCGAGCGCATCAACGGAACCATTCCGGTGACGGCGGCCTACGACAAGAAGGCTGCGCAGATCCTCGAGGAGGGCGAACGCTCACCCGCGAACCTCTTCTTCGCTCAGGACGCTGGTGAGCTGGGCGCACTGGCCGACGCCTCGCTGCTCGAACCGCTACCAGCGGATATCGCCGAGAGTGTCCCCGAGGCCTACCGCTCGGAAACCGGTGCCTGGGTGTCGACATCGGCGCGCTCGCGAGTCCTGATCTACGACCCGCGACAGCTGCCCCAGAACGAACTGCCCACCGGTATCGACGGCCTGCTCGCACCCGAGTTCCGTGGCAAGGTCGGATACGCGCCCACCAATGCGTCTTTCAAGTCCTTCGTGACCGCGCTGAGGTTGACCCGGGGCGAGGACGGGGCCCGTGAATGGCTCACCGCGTTCCTGGCGAACGACCCCCAGGCGTTCGAAGGCAACGGGCAGATCGTGGAGTCGGTCAACAACGGGCAGCTCGCCGCAGGTCTGACCAACCACTACTACTGGGTTCAGGAAGTACAGGAGAAGGGTATCGAGAACGTCCCCGGCCGGTTGCACTTCTTCTCGGACGGAGATCCGGGTGCGCTGGTCAACGTGGGTGCCATCGGTGTCCTGAAGACCGCCGGGGACAAGGAAGCGGCCTTCGACTTCGTCCGGCAGTTCCTCACACCCGAAACCCAGACCTACTTCGCCACCGAGGTCGGGGAGTATCCGGTGATCGGCAACGAACCGCTCCCGGTCGACGGGCTGCCGACGCTGAACCAGCTGTCGCCGCCGAAGATCACGCTCGACCAACTCGCCGATGTGGCCGGTACCGACAAACTGCTCAACGAGGTCGGCGCTGTCTGATCGTCTGAAACGCGCGGTGTTTCGTCGTCCCGGCCGGACCATCCGGTCGGGACGACTGCTGTTGGGATTCGTCAGCGTCATCATCGCCCTGTTGCTCGTCACTCCGGTGGTGTACCTGGTCGTCCGGGTGATGGAGATCGGGGCGGACGACGCCCTCGCCTACCTCTTCCGGCCGAGAACCGGCCAATTGCTCTGGCGGACAGCGCAACTCGCCGTCCTGGTGACGTCCGCCTCGATCGTGATCGGTGTGGGCGCGGCGTGGTGCGTGACCCGCGGCGTCCGTCGTGGACGCGCGGTCGTGGTCGCCCTGCTCACCGCACCACTCGCGATTCCGTCGTATGTCTCCGGCTTCGTGTGGACACGGTTGTTCCCCGGATTCGAAGGTCTGTGGGCCGCGGTGCTCGTGCTGACCCTGGCCTGTTACCCGCTGGTCATGCTGCCGGCGATGGCAGCTCTCGCGGGGACCGGGGGGAGAGAGGAAGACGCCGCTCGCACTCTTGGATGTAGCGCGCCGACCGCGTTCCTGCGGGTGACCCTGCCGAGAATTCGTACTGCGGTCCTCGCCGGCGGACTGCTTGTCGCGCTGTACTCGATCAGCGACTTCGGCGGCCCCGCGATCGTGAGGTTCGAGCCGTTCACGGTCGGTATCTACAACGCCTACAACGGGACTCTGGACCGATCGGTCGCCGCGTTGTACGGGCTCGTGCTCGCCACGATCGCCGTCTTTCTCGCGCTGGCCGAACGACGCGTACGTCGTGATGTCGATTCCGGTGCCACCCCGCCCCGGAGTCGCGACGCCCGTGACCGGCCCGTCGCCTGGACCCTCGTGACGCTGACCGTTTCGGTCGGCGTCTGCGTCCCGATCGTCGGCCTGCTGACCGAGATCCGTGAATCCCGCAGACTCGGCTTCGACGACTTCGGTGAGCTGCTCGCGTGGGTCGCCCCGTACACCCGCACCACGCTGGAACTGTCGGCACAGGCGGCCGTCGTGATCGCGATCCTGGCACTTCCGCTGGCGTTCTTCATATCCCGTCCGCGTACTCGCACCGGGGACTCCGTGGAGCTCGTGTCCTACCTCGGTTACACACTGCCGGGTGTGACGGTCGCGCTGTCGATGGTGTTCCTGGGGACGAGGGTCCTGCCGTCCTACTACCTCACCGCGGGAATGCTGATCGCGACGTACGTGGTCTTGTTCCTGCCGGTGTGCCTCGGTCCCGTCCGATCCGGTGTCGACGCCATCCCGCTGCACGTGGCCGATGTGTCGCGAACCCTGGGCGCCGGACCGCTGGCCACTGCCGTCCGCGTGCAGTTGCCGCTGCTGATGCCGGCGGTGCTGGCCGGGTCCGCGCTGGCGTTCCTGTCGGTGGCCAAGGAACTCCCGGCCACCCTCATGCTGGCACCGATCGGCACCCGGACGCTGGCCACCGACATGTGGAGTCTCAGCAACGACCTGAACCACGGGCGGGCGGCTGTCCTCGGCCTTGTCCTGATCATCGTCGCGTCGATACCGACCGCGGCTCTGTCCACGCTGTTCGGAAAGGGCGTTGACCGATGAATGACGCTGTGCGGGTCGAGAACATCTCGGTCGTCCTCGGTGATGCGACCATCCTCGACGGGGTCTCCCTGCGGGTGCCCGCCGGGTCGATCACCGCGGTCATCGGACCCTCCGGGTGCGGGAAGACGACGCTGCTGCGCACGATCGCGGGCCTGGAACCGCTTCGGTCCGGACGAATCGAGATCGGCGGCATCGAGGTCGCGTCGGTACGCGGTGACGGAAGTCGTGACGTCGACATCCCCACCGAGCGCCGGAGTTTCGGGCTGGTCCCGCAGGAGGGCGCCCTGTTCGGCAATCTGAGTGTCGCCGGGAACGTGGGGTTCGGTCTGGGCCCGTGGTGGCGTCGGACCCCCGGACGCGCGGCGCGCACCACCGAGTTGCTGGAAGTCGTGGGGCTCAGCGATTTTCGCGGTCGCCACCCCAGCGCATTGTCCGGCGGTCAGCGGCAACGGGTGGCGCTGGCCCGGGCGTTGGCCCCCCGGCCCGCGGTGATCGGCCTCGACGAGCCGTTCTCCGCACTCGACGCCCAGTTGCGCACCCGACTGCGCGACCATGTGCGCGACACGATCCTGGCCGAGGGCTCGAGTGGTCTGCTCGTGACGCACGACCGTGAGGAGGCCATGGCGATGGCCGACGAGATCGTGGTGTTGATGGCCGGACAGGTGCGTCAGGTCGGGTCGCCCGAAGAGGTGTATCTGGCGCCGGCGGACGCCGAGGTCGCGCGGATGTTCGGCGAGGTCTCGGAGCTTCCCGGCGACGCGGACGGGGATGTCGTCCGGTGTTCGGCCGGACTGTTGCGATTGCGGAGGCCGGCTCGGGGTCCGGGGACGGTCATGCTCCGTCCCGGCGACCTCGACGTCGCGACGTCCCCGGACGGGTCGGAGCTCGGTCGTGCGACAGTTCTCTCGGTCAGGCCGTGCGGGGAGCACATCGAGGTCAGGGTGTCGCTGACGGCTGCCGATCCGGCCCGACACGACGACGGCGTCGAACTGTTCGTGCGGGCGGAACCGGAGTGGGCCGGTTCGCCGGGGGATCAGATCGCGTTCCGGCAGCGCCGTCCGGCGCACTTCTGCCCGGCCTGCTGACACCGACCCTCGTCCCGGGTCTCACCACCAGCCGGTGGCCTTCTGCAGGTCCGCCTCGATTGCCGGGATGAGGCTGCGCACGAACGTGGCAGACAGATGGTGGTAGTCGTGCCACATCAGGATGTTGCCGACCACCGCCGGGCAGTAGGTGTCGTCGCACATGGCGTCGGTGTAGTCCAGGAAGGTCATGTTCGGGAACTCGTCGGCGAGCGCGGCGGCCGGGTCGGTGGGCGCCATGGCCTGTGCGCGCGAGACCCCGCACACCTCGGGCTTGCGGCCGCTGGCGAGGCACTCCGGCGGCTTCAGCTTGCCGGTCGACCACGGGTTGTCGCGGATGCCGATCACCTTCTGCCCGCGGTCGCGGAACCGGGCGAAGATCTCCTTGTAGTCCTTGGGCACGTTGTCGCCCTTCTCGGACCCCTGCGGAGGACGCGTGGATGTGGTGAACACGTAGTCCGGCTTGTCCACGGCCAGGCGTTCCATCACACGATTCGACCAGTCGTTGCACTGGTAGTACTTCTGCCCGAACCAGGTGAAGACATGCTCGGTGGTGAGCGCGCAGCCCACCTTCAGATAGGTCGTCACGCGGAAGTTGTGCCGCTTGCCGATGTCGTTCAGCGCGGTGATCCACTGCTCGGCATGCGAGCCGCCGACCAGGGCGATGGTGCGGGTGGCGTCGACGTCGCCGTAGTACCCGACCTTGATCGACGGGTCCTTCCAGCCGCTGATGATCGAGTCGTAGGAGGTGATCGGCCAGTCCATGCCGACGACGTCGGGACTCGGCTGGGCGGTCACCTTCGGGACCGGCGCACCGTTGAGGAAGGCCCGTCCGCCGGGGTAGAGGCGGGGGTCGAGGTTCTCGGTGTCGAGGGTCGCGTTGGCGGCGTCGCGCTGCCAGGTCACCGCGGCGCTGCCGGCGGCCACGCTGATGACCAGCAGGATCGCGAGAAGGGCGCCGCGGTAGCCTCGCGAGTTCTGGAAGCCGGGCTTGTCCGTCTGCGTGGGCTTGATCGTCGTGTCCGGCGCGGCGTCGCCGTCGGTCGTTCTTGCGACGGTCTTCTTACGCCTGAGCGATCCAGACCGTAGCGGGGCCTCCACGTACTTGGTGGTGAGCCACGCGATCAGGACCGAGACGCCCAGGATTCCGGTGCCCTCGAGCCAGGACACCTCGTCCTGATAGCGCCACGCCATGTAGAAGATCAGCAGCGGCCAGTGCCACAGGTAGAGCGCGTAGGCGATGGAACCGAGCCACACGAGTTGCGGATGGGCGAGACCGCGACTCACCCGGGCCTGTCCCTCGGCCGGTCGGGCGGTGGCCGGGGAGCCCGCCCAGATCAGGATGAGCGTCGCGCCGACGGGCACGAGCGCCCACGCCGCGGGGTACTCCTGGACACCGGCGATCCACCAGCCGCAGGTGATGATCAGGCCGAGGGCGACGAGGCTCAGCAGGTTGCGCAGGCGCGCGGACAGCGCGAGCTTCGGCATCCACACCGCGAGCAGGCCACCGGCGAGCGGCTCCCACAGTCGGGCGACGGTGTCGTAGTAGGTGAACGGCTGGTTGATGCCGTGGCGGTAGTTCGCCCAGGCGAAGGAGACGAGCGCGACGCCGAGGAGCGCGAACCCCACGATGCCGCGCACGACCCGCGGGCGTCGGAAGAACTCGACCTTGAGTGACAGCGCGCGCAGCAAGCCACCGAGAGCGAGCGCGCACAGCAGCGTCAGCACGAAGAACTGGCCCTGCATCGACATCGACCACAGGTGCTGCATCGGGCTGTTCGCGGAGTCGGCGGCCGCATAGTCCTGCGACTCGAACGCGAGATGCCAGTTCTGGTAGTACAGCGCGCTGGCCTGCAGCTCGGCACCGAGCGGACCCCACCGGGTCGTCGGCATCACGAGGGCGATCAGCGCGGCGGTGAACGCCAGCACCAGGAGCAGCGCGGGGAGCAGTCGTCGGACCAGGCGCCAGAACCGCGGCCACGGGTTGATCGCCCGGCCCCACGACGCGGAGGCGGGCTGGGTGGCGAGCACGTGCTTGAGTAGCGAGGCGACGAAGAAGTAGCCCGAGAGCGTCAGGAAGACGTCGACGCCACCGGAGACCCGGCCGAACCAGACGTGGAAGACGGCGACGAGCGCGATCGCGATACCGCGCAGGCCGTCGAGGTCGAGCCGATAGCCCGAGGTGTTACCGGTCGCGGCGTCCTCGTTGGGCGTCGCGACGACCGGGGTCACTTCGGGAACGGGCGTGCGCACAGAGGGCGATGGTACTTGTCCAGGACGGGGCCACGCCGCCGCCGCGGCGGGTGTCGGCGGACCCACAGGAGGTTCGAAGGTTCGCTTTGTCGGGCCTACCTCGGAAAACAGCCGTAGCCTCGGACAATCCCCTCGAAACCGACTGTGAGGAGTTGCATGCTGATCTACACGATGGGTGTCTCGGTGGACGGTTTCATCCACGATCGCGACGACGACTTCGACTGGCCGGGACACAGCGACGAACTCTTCGCGTTCCACACCGACCGCGTCGGCAGCCTCGGTGGCACGATCCTGGGCCGCCGGTTGTACGAGACGATGCGGGTCTGGGAGACCGACCCGGCCATGCGCGACACCGAAGCAGGAGCCGTCTTCGCCGACATCTGGACCGCGCTGCCCAAGGTCGTCTTCAGTCGCACCCTCGACGCGGTCGAGGGCAACGCCAGGCTCGCCCGCGCGGCTGTCGCCGACGAGGTCGCGGAGGTCGTCGCCGCGACGGACAGGGACGTCGAGATCGGGGGTGCGGACCTCGCGTTGCAGGCCTTCGAACTCGGGCTGGTCGACGAGCTGCGAATCTTCCGGTATCCGGTCGTCGTCGGTGGCGGCGCCCCGTTCCTGCCACCGGTCACCGATCGCGTCGACCTCGATCTGGTGGAGACCCGACTGTTCGGTGTCGTCGCATACGAGCGCTACCGGGTGCACCGCGACTGACGCCGCCCGGCGACCACCCATTTGTTCGTGCTGCGTCTAAACCTTCAGCGACGACGATCGCCCCGGCACCCTGTCTCCCAGTCATCACACGCAGTGCATGCAACCGATCTCAGGAGACACACATGACCACACGACGATCCGTCGCGATCATCGGGGCCGGACTCGCCGGGACCACTGCCGGTCTCGGATTTCTCGACGCCGGCTTCGACGTCACGATCTACAGCGACCGCGACCGTGACTCGCTGCGCAACAAGGTGCCGCCGACCGGCGTCGGCGTGCTCTTCGGCAAGTCCCAGGATTGGGATGCCGAGATCATCGAGGATCTCTACGAGGTCGGCAAGACCACCGGCATGAGCGTCCGCCTGTACGGCGGCGCGGGGGAGGATCGCGCCCCCGTTCTCGAATACGACCCCGACTACGGTTACATCTCCGCTGCCGTCGACCTCCGCCTGCGTGCCGACGACCGCCTCGGCCGGTTCCTGGACCGCGGCGGACGATTCGAGGTCACCACCGTCGACCTCGACAACCTCGACGAGATCGCCGGGGCGGCCGACCTCACCCTCGTCGCCACCGGCAAGGGCGGGTTGTCGACGCTGTTCCCGGTCGACGAGTCGCGCACCAAGTACCGCGAGCCGCAGCGTCGACTGCTGCAGGTCACGTTGACGGGCGTCGACCACGGACCGGACGTGTTCGCCTACCGCTCGCAGGCGGGCGGAGGTCACTCGCTGTACAACCTCGACAGCGAGAACGGTGAGCTGTTCGTCGGTCCGTTCCTGCACAAGGACGAGGGTGCGACCTGGTCGTTCATCGTCTTCGCGAAGCCTTCGGGCGCCTGGGCGGCGCGCATCGACGACGTCCACGACGCGGTGGGTGCCCGTCGTACCATCGCCGGCATCTTCGCCGAGTTCTTCCCGGAGGACGCGCCGGTCATCGAGCAGCTCGAGGTCATCGAGTCCGACCCGGTGTCGTGGCTCAAGGGTGCGGTCACCCCGACCGTGCGCCGGGCCGTCGCGACCACCAGCGGCGGTCACGCGGTCGCGGCCATCGGCGACACCGCGATCTCGTTCGACCCGGTCGCCGGTCAGGGTGCACAGAACGCGCTCATCCAGGTCGCCGAGCTGGTGAAGGCCGCGCGCGCCCACGACGGTGAGTTCACCGCGGACTGGCTGACCGAGGAGTTCGAGCAGCATTGGGAGCGTCGTGGTCACGCGGCCACCGAGGTCACCCGCCTGTTCCTCGGCGACCCCGACTTCGCGACCCACCTGGAGCTGTCGTTTCCGGCTGCCGCCGTCGATCCGAACGTCGCGCAGGCACTGCTCGGCCTGCTGTCCGACCCGAATCCGCTCCTCGGTCTGCGGACCCGTGAGGATGTCGAGAACTTCATCACAGCTGTGGCGGGAGAGCCGTACGACCAGGTCCTCGCCAGGTTCGCGCCGGCCGGTCAGTTCAGCGGCGCCGCCCCAGCGCCCGTGACGGTCTGACCCTTTCGTCGCACGACCACCGGGTGCACCGCACCCCGACTGCGTTCTCCAGAACGCGGCCGGGGTGCGGTCGCGTGTGACACCCGAACCGGAACTGTCACATGAGATGTGATACGAACAACAGCGTCCGTTGTGCCGGAATCAGAGGGGGAGCGCGTGAAGACGGGTTGGACATTGGCCGACGCGCCTCCACAGACCGGGCGGGTCGCCGTGGTCACCGGAGCCAACGGGGGCATCGGCCGTGAAGCCGCCCGCGGGCTCGCCACTCTGGGCGCCACCGTGGTGCTGGCGTGCCGCAACGCCGAGACCGCCGCCGCCGCACGCGACGACATCGTCGCCGAGGTACCCGGCGCGGAGGTGGAGATCCTCGACCTCGATCTCGCCAGTCTCGACTCCGTCCGCGCAGCCGCCGAGGAGATCCGGCGATGCCATCCCCGCATCGACGTGCTGGTGAACAACGCCGGCGTCATGCGCGCTCAGCGCGACCTGACTCCCGACGGTTTCGAGATGGACTTCGGTACCAACTATCTCGGTCATTACGCGCTCACCGGGTTGCTGATGGACCGGTTGCTCGCCGCCGACGCCGCGCGGATCGTCACCGTCGGCAGTCACGCCCACCGCGCGGGCAACATCGATTTCTCAGACCTGCCCATGGACCGCACGTTCACCAGTGCCGGGGCGTACTCACGAGCCAAGCTCGCTCAGATGCTGTTCTCGCTGGAGCTCGATCGCCGGCTGAAAGCGGCTGGGGCCACGGCGATCTCGCTCGCCGCCCACCCCGGTGGCACGCGGACCGGGGTGATGCGCGAGCAGAACAAATTCCTGCAGTGGGCGTATCACGCGCCGTCGCTGCGGTGGCTCACCGATCGGTTCATCATGGATCCGCCCGAAGGGGCCCTGCCGATCCTTCGGGCAGCCACCGATCCGAAGGTCTCGGGCGGCCAGTATTACGGTCCGACAGGGAGTTTCGGCCTCGCCGGCCCGCCGATGCTCGTCGAGCCGTCGCCGAAGGCCAAGGATCGCGCGGTCGCCGAACGGCTGTGGGATATCGGCGCCGAGCTCACCGGCATCAGTATCGATCTCGGCTGAAGGGGATTCCCGAAGAGGCTTCTCGAGGGAGGGAACCCGAGGGTGGATTCACCCAGGTCGATACCGACACCGCGCCGGCTCAGCGCTTGAAGCGGCCGGCGAAGCTTCGTAGCGGGAGATCGGCACTGGTCACGATCCCGGGCGGGGCCGCGACCACCGATCGGATCGAGTTGAGTGCGGGCAGGCCCGTGACGGTCATGCCGATCGACGCGAAGTTCTCCGGGTTGGAGAGGTCGAATCCCTTGCGCGGGAAGATCATGTGCTTGGAGTAGATGTTGGGGTCGCCGGTCACCTGGGTGATGTAGCAGGCCTGAATGTTCCACGACGGGTCGGTGTGCGGTGTCATCTGCCATTCCAGATGCGATTCGACGCGCGGCACACCGTCGACCATTCCCTGGTACTTGATGTAACTACCGCCCAGCGACCCGGCGGGGAGCTGGTACCAACCGAGGTCGACGTCCTTGGTGCACGCACCCAGTTCGTAGGAGAACGCCACCTCGTCGAGTTCGAGATCGAAGGCGTCGGCCATGAGGTACACCGAGTCGGCGAAGACGGCGGTGTACTTGTAGAGCGAGTCCGGGATGGACGGGTCGTCGACCGGCAGGCCGTAGCCGACGGCCTTCCAGGTGTCGACCGAGTGGTGGCAGGAGACGTCCACCGACTCGGTGACCGTGACGTTCTCGATCTCGGCGACGTCGGCGGTGTGCACGATGCCGAGGATCTGTGCCAGACCGGGATTCATGCCGGTTCCGTAGAAGGTGGCACCGCCCTTCGTGCAGGCATCGGCGATGATCTCGCTGACCTTGCGGCCGGAGTGGTGCGGATGGTTGGTGTCCCGGTGGAAACCGGTGATCCAGTCGGCGGTGGTCACGATGTTGATCCCGGCTTCGAGGACCTGGACGTAGAGGTCCTCGTCGGGGAACACGCCGTGGAAGGTGAGCACGTCGGGTCGTGCGGCGATGATCTCCTCGACGGTGCCGGTCGCGATCACACCGACCGGTCCGATGCCGACGATCTCGCCGGCATCACGGCCGACCTTGTCCGGTGAATAGCAGTGCAGACCAACCAGTTCCAGGTCCGGATGATTGCGGATGCGGTCGATCATCTCGGTGCCGAGGTTGCCGGTGGCCACCTGGAAGACCCGGATCGGTTCGGGTGTGGTCATCGTTTGGTCCTTTCGGGACGGGCGTGGAGGTCAGGATTGCGCTGCCGCGCGAAGTGCGTCGAGCTCTGAGCGACGGATACGGACGAACTCGTCGGCTGACGCGCCGCCGTCGGGATAGAACTGTCGGGCCCATTGCCGCAGCGCGGTGAATCCGGCGTACTCCTTGCGGGACAGGGCGGGTGGATCGGAGTAGCGCTGGTGCGCCCAGATGTCGATGTCGGCGGCGAACTGTTCGATGACCAGGTCGGCCATGGTCTTTCCGTATCGGGTGATGTCGCCGGTCTCCTCGCCGGGCTTGCGGCCGATCCAGACGGTGAAGCGCACGTCCGAGGTGTGCTCGTCGACCGGTGTCACCGCGGGCATCGTCCGGTTGTCGACCATGCCCCAGCTCCGGGTGACCGAGCAGCCGAGGCCGGCGTTGATGGATTCGACACCGCTGGTGGCGTTTTCGAGGGTGGCGCCCTCGTCGAAGGCGATGGTGAAGTCGACGTAGGACACCGGACCGGAGAAGTCGTGCCGGGTAAAGTCCGGCATGAACGGTGTCTTGTGGACGAACTTGAAATGTGCGAAGTCGACGCCGTTCTCCATGATGTACTGCGGATGGATCTCCAGGCCCGGTCGGAAGAGCGTCGCGGCGGGCACCGGCGGGTAGTAGTCGTCGGCGGTGGCCTGCCCGTTGTCGCTGCCGAAGTCGGCGAAGATGTCCGGGACGTCGAAATGCGGTGACCGCCCGTCGACGTCGTGCCAGATCCAGACGGCTTCGTTGCGTTCGACCACGGGGTAGCTGCGGATGCGCCGACCCTTGTTGGGGTGGTTCTCGTAGGGGATGCAGACGTTGCGTCCCTCCTGGTTCCACTCCCAGCCGTGGAAGGGGCAGACCAGGTTCTCGCCCTCCACGTGACCTCCGTGGCCGAGGTGGGCGCCGAGATGTTCGCAGTAGGCGTCGAATACGGAGATCCGGCCGGACCGGGATCTCCAAGCGACCATGTCGCGACCGAAGTACTTCATCGTGTGCACGGTCCCGACGGCGATCTCGGTCGACCATGCGACCTGAAACCATCCGGTGGGTGTCATCGACAGCGGCGTTCGCGCCATGCGGTCACGGTAGGACGCGCCGGGCAGGAATACAAGAGGGTTCTGTGAAAAGGTTCAAACCCGCGTTCAAATGGAGGTTTGAGGGGTGCCTCGACCGGTTACTCGGGTGTCCAACAATTTCCCTTCGAAACTGTTGGAACATTGAACGCCGGTTTGTATCATTGGACCGGTGCTGTGACGTGGCTTACAGCAATGACGCCGGGAGGCCGAGATGAACGCAGGTGGAGGGATCGGCGCTGCACGATTGGCGCTGACCGGACTGGTACGACCGGCTGAGGCCCGTCGCCGGCTGCGTAATCAGCAGTTCGAGAACGCGCTGTACAACTCGCGTGCGCCCGAACGCGCCTCCTGGGCCCTCACCGACGACGGTGCCCGGCTTCGGGTCCACCACTACGGTCCGGCCGATGCCCCGGTCCTGGTCCTGATCCACGGCTGGTCGTGCTGCATCGAGTACTGGAACCCGCAGATCAACGCCCTCGCCGAGCGTTACCACGTCATCGCCTATGACCAGCGGGGCCACGGGGAGAGCACGTGGGGCGGCCGCACGTTCGACGCCGACGTGCTGGCCGACGACCTCCAGTCGGTGGTCGACCAGTCCGTGCCGGTCGGGTCGAAGGCCGTGTTCGTCGGCCACAGCATGGGCGGCATCACCGTGCAGTCCTGGGCGTACCGTCACCGCGACCGGGTCGAGGAACACGCCTCCGCGCTGGTTCTCGCGAACACGACGTGGGGCGGGATCGTGGACGAGACGCGCGTCCTGCCGCTGCTCAACAACCTGTGGAAGGCGCCGGCATGGCTCCCGCAGGCAGCCCTCTCGGTGCCGTTCCCGCTGCCCGGCGGCCGGTTCGCCCGCAGCCTTGTCCGGACCCGCATCCTCAACGGCCGGTCCGCGACCGTCGACCACGCCGCCTTCGTCCTCGCGATGACACGCTCCTGCGACCCGGCCGCCCGCGCGAAGGCCGCGGTCGGGCTCACCCGGCTGGCTCTCGGACCCGTGGGTGCCGAGGCGATCACGGTGCCCACCACGGTCATCGGTGGACGCCATGACCTGTTGCTGCCGCACGCGATGACCCAGCGCATCGCCCACACGCTCTCGATCCGGGGCTACCTCGACCAGCTCGTCGTGCTCGACACCGGTCACGCCTCCAACGTCGAGGCGGCAGACGACTTCACCGCGGAGATCCATCGGGTCATGTACTCGGCATCGACACCTCCCCGGTTGGAGGGTGCCGCGAGCTGAGCGGCCGGGTCTCCGCGGAGCGGCAGGGTCGAGGGTGGGTTCGCAACGGATACCATCAGCGTCCATGCCACCCGTCGAAGCCGGTCGGCCGTCGGTTACTCCGGCGGCTGCCGCCCGCCGCGTGAACCGTCGCGGCCAGGCCACCCGCGACGCGATGCTCGACGCCGCGATCAGTTCGCTGGCCTCGGGTGACCCCGCGTCGGTGTCGGGCAACCGGATCGCCAAGGACATCGGCGCCACCTGGGGTGTGATCAAGTATCAGTTCGACGACATCGACGGCCTCTGGGCGGCGGTGCTGCACCGGACCGCCGAACAGCGTGGCGACCTACCTGTCAGTGTGAAACCCGAAGCGCCACTGGGCGAACGGGTGGAGGCGATCATCGAGCTCATGTACGAGGGACTGACCGCGCCGGAATCCCGCGCGATCGAGACCCTGCGGGCCGCCTTGCCGCGCGATCCCGACGAACTCCGGCGACTGTTCCCCAAGACCGCCGCAGAGTTCGCCTCGTGGGGGCCGTCCTGGACCGAATCCTGTCAGCGCGCCTTCGCCGACCTCGACGTCGACCCGGAACGTGTCCGGGAGGTCGCGGCGTTCCTGCCCGGCGCCATGCGAGGTCTGGTGTCGGAGAAGCAACTGGGCAGTTTTCAGGATCAGGTGCTGGCCCGCCGCGGTCTCGCGCGGGCGATCGTCGCACTCCTCGCCCCTGCCCGGTTCGGCTAGCCTCGCCAGGCGTCCGAGGTCCGCGAGACGACGGTCTCGACGGTGAGGATCACGACGCACAGCATGGCGACCGTGCCCGGGATGAAGACCAGCAGGAGGACGGCGAACACCGACAGGAGCACTCCGGGTCGTCGGGTGTGAGGTCACGCATGGCATCCATCGTCGCCCAGGTCGGGGCGGATCGGAGTGAGGCCGCGTGGCTCGTTTCAACCCGGCGTGAATTTAAGTACGACCTCGCTGGCGAACTCCGCATCCAACTGTATACAACTAAATGCAGTTGTCGCCGTGCGATCACCTGGCGTCGTGAAGCGGACATCCCAGACTGGATCAACCAAGGAGTGAAGGTGGAGATGGAGACGACGACCATCGAGTCGTCCGAGGTGAAGACAGCCATCGCACGCCTTCGGGAGAAGGCGCCGTTCGTCTACGGCCTCACCAACTACGTCGCGGCGAACCTCAGTGCCAACGTGCTCCTCGCGCTGGGTGCCGGCCCCGCCATCGGGTCAGCGCCCGGGTGGGCCGCTGCGTTCCCCGCCGGTGCCGGCGCCGTCTGGATCAACGGTGCGGCCCTGATGTCGTCGGTGACACCCGACGAGCTCGACGAGGCGGCCGCGACGGCGCACAAGGCCGGTACTCTATGGGTGCTCGATCCGGTGGCGATCGGTGCCGGTGCGAGCGAGTACGACGCGATCCTCGCGTCGCTCGCCCGGCGTCTCGACGCGGTCATCGCGGTGTCCGGTGAGGTCGACTATCTCTGCGACCCGGCGGGTCGCGCGACCGCCGTCCCCGGTGGCGACGCGAAGATGCCGCAGGTCACCGGGACCGGATGCAGTCTGGGTGCACTCAGTGCGGCATTCTGCGCGGTCGTCGATCCGTTCACTGCCGCGGCCGCCGCACATGTGGCGTTCGCAACCGCCGGCGAGCGGGCCGGTGAGCGTGCGACCGGCACCGCGTCCTTCGCCATCGCCTTCGTCGACGAACTCTCCCTCCTCTGACGCCGACCGCCTCCGACGTCTGCCGAACCGCCCATCGCCGATCACTCGCAAAGGAGCGAATGAGATGCCCAGCAGGAAGATTCATCTGGCCGCGTTCATGAACGCCGGCCCGCAGGGGACGGTCGGTTGGCGGCACCCGGACGCCGGTGACGGTTTCCTCACCGCCGAGCACTACCAGCACATCGCGCGGGTTCTCGAGGCGGCGCGCTTCGACATGGCGTTCGTGCCCGATGCGCTCGCCGTACCGCGCAGCCTGGGCGGCTCCTTCGCTCCGGCCGTCAGATTCGGTTCGGGCACACCGCGTCTGGACCCGATGACGGTTATCACGCTGATGAGTTCGGTGACCACGAAACTCGGGGTGGCCGCGACGATGTCGACCGGCTACCAGGAGCCCTACAAC
Source organism: Gordonia sp. Swx-4 (assembly GCF_030316175.1). NCBI lineage: Bacteria > Bacillati > Actinomycetota > Actinomycetes > Mycobacteriales > Gordoniaceae > Gordonia > Gordonia sp. Swx-4. The sequence goes on along the minus strand of NZ_CP128197.1, from coordinate 4,693,840 downwards.
CTCGCTCGCAGCATGGGCACCCTCGATCACCTGAGTGGCGGTCGCGCCGGGTGGAATGTCGTGACCAGCTTCCAGGATGCGGAGGCGCAGAACTTCAACCAGGACAAGCTTCCCGACCGTGAGGAGCGCTACGCGCGAGCAGAGGAGTTCCTCGAGGTCACCACCCGATTGTGGGACTCCTGGTCCGACGACGCGTTGATCCGAGACAAGGCGTCGGGCCGCTTCGGTCATCCCGATCAGGTGGAGGCCATCGATCACAAGGGTCGGTTCTTCCGGGTTCAGGGACCGCTCGGCGTCCCGCGCCCGCCGCAGGGCTATCCGGTCATCGTCCAGGCCGGCGCGTCGCCGACGGGCCGTGACTTCGCCTCTCGCTGGGCCGATGTCGTGTTCTGCAGTCACGAGTCGCTCGACAGTGCGGTCGCCTTCTACCAGGACATGAAGCAGCGCGCGGCAGCCCACGGTCGAGATCCCGAGCAGCTCAAGATCCTGCCCGCCGCGACCACCGTCGTCGGCACCGACTACCGCGATGCGAAGGCCAAGCACGAGGCGTTCTTCGATCTCGTCGACCACGAGGCGGGCCTGTCGCGGCTGGCCTATCACGTCAACGTCGACCTCACGAAGTACGACCTCGACGGTCCGCTGCCTTCGCTCGAAGTGGTTGGTGTGGAAGGCCATTACCGCGAGGTCGTGGAGTTCGCCGAGCGGGAGAACCTGTCCGTCCGCGAGATCGGGCGCTGGTACGGCGCCCGCACCGAGGGCAACATGATCGGCTCGGCCACCGACATCGTCGACACGATGGAACAGTGGCTCGACGCCGGTGCGGCCGACGGTTTCATGATCCAGGCGACGCACGTCCCGGCAGCCTTCGAGGACTTCGCCACCCTCGTGGTGCCGGAACTGCAGCGGCGCGGGCTGTTTCGCACCGAGTACGAGGGCGACACCCTGCGCGAGAATCTCGGTCTCGCGCGCCCCGAACGCGGTGAATGGCGCAACCGCGCCAAGAGCGTCGCCGACGCCGCAACTGGTGGGGCAGGTGCGTGACCGGTACCGAGACCGCCCTCGTGTCCGCCGGATGGCTTCATCGCCGGCTGGATTCGACGATCGTCCTCGACGCGAGTGTCGAACGCTCGGTCGACGACAACGGGCAGACCGTGTTCGCCCCCGGTGGTGAGGTGTTCCGCACCGCCCACATCCCGGGAGCGCGGTTCGCCGACCTTTTCGCGGTCTTCTCCGATCCCGCGGCGGCGGTCCCCTTCACGCGGCCGACTGTGGCGCAGATGGCCTCGGCGGCACAGCAACTGGGCATCACGCCGTCGGACGAGATCGTGGTCTACGACCAGCTCAGCGGTGCGTATGCGGCGCGGGTGTGGCTGGTGCTGCGGTCCTTCGGGTTCGACCGGGCCAGGGTGCTCGACGGCGGTTTCGCCCAGTGGGTGGACCAGGGGTACCCGGTGGCCGATGGCGATGCATCGGGTGAGACCACCGAACCGCGCATCGACGTCCACCTGCGCGATCTCACCGGCCGGGCATTCGCCGACCTGGACGAGGTCCGGGCGGTGGCCGTCGACGAACAATCGTCCACGACGCTCGTGTGTGCGCTCCGCACCCCCGACTACACCGGTGAGTCCGGCGGCGCGCGTCCCGGCCACATCCCCGGCAGCGTGAGCGTGCCCTACCCCGACCTGCTGAACGACGACGGCACGTTCTCGACCGACCGAACCCGAAAGGCACTGCGGGCATCCGGGATCGACGCCGGTTCCGAGGTGATCCTCTATTGCGGCGGCGGGATCAACGCGGCCGGAGCCGCCTTGGCGTTTGACGAGGCCGGATACCCGCTACCTCGTGTCTACGACGGATCGATGAGTGAATGGCGCGCTCATCCCGAACTCCCGCTGGTGACGGGTCCGCATCCACGATGAGCCCTGTCGCGCCCGGACACGGCCACCGGCTGGGAGGCCCACCGCAACACGTGCGGTGTCACGGCCGGTCTGTCTGCGAGGATCGAGGGGTTCGTCTGCCCGCCCCGCACGACCCCACGGAAGGTGACCGCCGATGAAGAGCGCCCGCGACGCGGTCTACGAAGCGCTGCACGAGCGGCTGACGCACGGCCACTACCCGGCCGAAGCGACACTGATCCCGCAGGCGTTGAGCGAGGAGTTCGGGGTGTCGCGGACTCCTGTTCGGGAGGCGTTGGGGCTGCTCGAACGCAAGGGACTGCTGGTCGCGGCGTCTCGGGGTTTTGTCCTGCGCATCCGCGGCGACGAGGAGATGCTCGAGATCTTCGAGGTGCGGGCCATTCTCGAGTCGAGTGCGGCCGCGGCGGCCGCCGAGCGTCACACGCCGGTCGACATCGCACGACTCAAGGAAGCGTTGGCGCTGAGTTCGAACTACACCGAACCCGCCGATATTCGGCAGGCGCTCAACGTCTTCCACGACTGTGTGCTCCGCGCCGCACACAACCAGACGATCTACGACATGGAACGAGACCTGCGCGACCAGATCAAGGTCAGTGCACCGTGGTTCACCCCGACCGGCCGCGAGAGCTTCGAGAGTTCGGTCAGCGAACACGAGCAGATCCTGTCGGCGATCATCGGCGGATCGGCTGAAAAGGCTCGGTTGCTGATGCTCGAGCACCTGAATCACGACAGGGACGTGCGTATCTCGCAGCTGGTCTCCCGGACGATGGGCGGCGTCGCGGGGGAGAGCTCCGCTCCCTGAGCGGCAGTCAGGCGCGTCGGGCGACGAAGCGCGCGGCGTCGAGCGTCATGCCGTTGACCGAGTAGAGCGTGTGCAGGGCGTTCGGGCCGCCGACCGGCGAGCCGTCGCAGATGGTGTCACCGGCGACGCAGTAGCGCACCGTCTTGCCGCGGTAGGGGGTCGACACCCGCACCGGGGGCGCTCCGATGTCGGTGATGAAGCGATCCGACGGGGCTCCGAAGAAGACGATCGCCGCAACGTTGCGCGAGAGGGACGCCGGCAGCGGCGGCGGGACGAAACGGTCGTAGGCGGCGTACCGCGCCGGCAGGTCCAGGCCGGCGTGGACCGCATACCCCGCGACGACGGCGCCCTGGGAGTAGCCGCCGAGAACGACCTTGGTGCCCGGGCACTTGGCGGACAAGTACTTCACGCGGTTCTGCGTGGTGCGGACCCCGTCGGCGACGGTTTGGGCGAACTTCAGGCGGTTGCCGAACTGGTCACTCGCCGGGTACGGGACGCCGTAGGCGGCCACCGACTTGCCCGGCAGCTGGCTCCGAACGGCCTCGACGAACGACAGACCGGTCAGTCCCAGCGGTGGCGCGGGCTCGATGGTCCCGCGTGCGAACACGACCTCGACGTCGGGGCAGCCCGGCCTGGCCTCGGCCGCCGGGCTCCCGGCGATCACCGACCCGGCGACGGCCGCGATCAGGGAGGCGGCGACGATGCCCAGTCTGGTGATCATGCCTGTCGGCCGGGTCGTTCGTGGGTTCGCGTCGTGGTTCATTCTGATCCCGTCGGTGGTGGAGTCGCTCGTCGTCACGGTTCGCATGGGGTGACCCCCGTAGTCGTGACCATTCCAGGTTCCCCGTCATGTGTGCCACCAAACGCGGAATACTGTTCGCCATGCGGAGTCGTCATGTGAGCACGGTGATCGGTGCGTCCGCCGACCTGGTGTACGACTTCGTCTCCGATCCCGGCAATCTCCCGAAGTGGGCGGCCGGACTCGCGAGTTCCGAGGTCGTCCGACGCGGCGACGACCTCCTGGCCGAGTCGCCGATGGGCACCGTGACGGTCCGGTTCGTTCCGCGGAACACTCTCGGGGTCGTCGACCACGACGTGATCCTCCCGAACGGCGACACCGTGCACAATCCGCTTCGCGTGCTGCCCCATCCGGAGGGGGCCGAGGTGGTGTTCACTCTGCGGCAGCTGGCGATGTCCGACGCGGAGTTCGACCAGGACACCCGCATGGTGGAGGAAGACCTGGAGCGCCTCAGGGCGCTGTTCTGAGAGCTTCCTGCCAGAATCTTGGTCCGGCCGAACGTATTTCGGGGGATTCCTCCCGATTTACCGATGTCGAATTGCCGTCTGACTACATCAACGACTAGATTCCCTCCAGTTATACGAATGTGATTCGGCCGTGATGGTCGGGGGCCTGAACGGGAGCGTCGTGAACAGGGTCGTACGGGTGTCGGTCTGCGCGGCGGTGACAGTTGTCGTCGCGCTCGGTTCGCTGGTCGGTGGGGGTGCGGCAACCGCCGACTCCCTCTCGCGGTATCTGAACCTGCCGCTGGTCAATCGTGATGCGTCGCAGGGGCCGGGCGGTGTGCACCCGGCGCTGCCGACGGATCCCAGCACTCTGCAGCGGTTGGTCGACCAGGCCCGCGATCGCGGACTCGACCCGTCGTCGTATGAGGCGTTGCTGTTCCAGTACTGGCTCGTCGAGACCACGACTCGCGCCGGCATCGACCTCGCATCGTGGAACCCGCGCGACGGCGTCGGCGCCAATCATCAGAATCTGCTGAAGTCCTACCGCTACTACGAGGATCTGCAGCTCGCGCATCGCGAGCTGCAGTGGGCCGGGATGGGCGGCCTGGTCGGCGGCGACTTCGGCGGTGGCCTGCTCGACTACAAGGACGCCACCGAGATCTTCGAGTTCAGCCGGCTGCAGCCCGTCGCACACGCGATCGTGGCCCGCGCCAACGAACTCGCGGGACCGCAAGCGGTCAACAGTCTGCCGGACGGACTGCGCGCGCTGGCTCGCGTGGGCGCACAGATCACCGCCGACGATCTGCGCCAGGTCCAGGGCCAGATCCTGGTGATGCAGAAGAACATCTTCTCCGACCTGATGCCGATGCATCGCGCATACGTCGTGGGCGGCCTGCCCGCGCTCCGGGAGATGAACGCCGCGGGCCTCTTCGACGACGAGATCATGCGCGCCTGGGAGGGCATCGCCTCCAAGGAACCCGCCGCGGTCGCGGCGGGCAATGCCCGACTGCTGCAGCGCGAACAGGGCGAGGTCATCGCGAAGCAGTGGGACGCCACCCGCAACTACAAGGGCGACGTCGGTGAGGCGATGACCTACGGCAGCACCGTGGCGGCCGCGCCGTCGGTTGCCGGTGTGGTCCCGCCGCGCGACATCCGTCAGCTGACGGTGCCGGGCCGTGCGCCCGACGGTCGTAAGGTGATCGTGAGTCTGCCACTGCCGGAATGGAACTGGTCGGTCTACGAGGACCGCTGGGTCTACATCTCCACCGAGCTTCTGCCGAAGTACCGCAAGCAGGTCGAGTACAACTGGCCGGCGCTGAGCGCAGCCATGAGGGCTCCGTACTTCGAGCAGATGGAAACGCACCGACCCACCCGTAACCTGCTGCCGCTGATGCAGTCGGTCCTGACCTCGATCAAGGTGACCTACCAGTGATCTCATCCTTCTCGCGCATCTCCCGACGCGCCTCGCTCGTGGCCGTGCTGGTTCTGGTCCTGTCGGGTCTCGGATTGGTCGCACCGGCCACCGCCGCACCCAACCGGACGCCGGGCCTCGACGAGGTGTTGAACGGCTTCGTCGTCGGCGCGCTGCGCGACGGTCGTCTCGCCAGCCCTCAGGAGGTCATCGATCCGCTCGTCTCCGGCGACCCCTTCTACGCCGAGCCGCGTCTGACCGGCCGCGAAAAGCCCGGTGACGTACTGAAAGCCAAGAAGGTCGCCGTCCAGTTCATGGGTGTGCGTCCCGGCAAGCTCGACGCCTACAAGCTGATGTACGTGACCCGCGGGCTGCACGACGAGCCGGAGATCTCCACCGGCCTGCTGATGGTCCCGCGCGACGGACGCTCCGACGCCACCCGGCCGCTGATCGGATACCAGCTGGCCAACGACAGCGTCGGCGCCTACTGCCATCCCTCCACGATGTGGACCGGCGGCGATCCGATGGACGGCGCGTCGTGGTCGGCGCTGGGCCCGCTGGCGCAATTCTTCGGCAAGGGTTACGCGGTCGTGATGAGCGACGTCGGCAACGACGGCGATCCCAAGCCGCACGGCGTCTTCGCCGGCAAGTTCGCGGGTAAGGCGCTTCTCGACGGTCTGCGAGCTGCGCTGCGGCACAAGGACAACGGCCTCTCGGCCGAGTCGCCGCTCGGTGTGTTCGGCATCGCCGGCGGTGGCGTCGGTGCGGCCTTCGCTGCGGAGAAGGCGAAACAATATGCGCCCGAACTGGACATCAAGGGCGTCGTCCTCGAGGGAATGGTCGTCGACCAGAAGAACTTCATCGCGACCGCCGACGGCTCGGTCGGTTCGGCCTTCGTCCTCGCGACGCTGCTCGGTCTCGAACCGCGTTACCCGGCAATGAAGCTCGACGAGAAGTTCACCCCGGCAGGCAAGGCCATCGCCGATGTCTTCCGCACCCAGTGCCAGACCCCGGCCTACTTCACCATGCCGTTCGTGCCGATGAACACGCTGTTCAAGAGTGGGGAGAACCCCGCCGACATCGCCGACTTCCAGCCGGTCTACGAGGACAACAAGCTGGGTCGCAAGTCGCCCACCGCACCGGTGCTGATCGCCTCGTGCGCGAAGGACGACTCACCGATGTCGCTGGTGCCCGCGAAGGACTCCCGGAAGCTCGCCGCCGACTATCGCCGCGGCGGCACCGAGGTCGACTACCAGCCCACCGACTGCAGCATGGTCCGGTTCCTCACCAACCTCTACGGCTGGGGCACCGACCTGTTCGGCATGCAGACCGTGGACTGGCTGGCCGAGAAGCTGGCGGTCCCGGCTCCCTGAGCTGCGAGCGCTACCCCTGCTCCCTGAGGTGCGGACCCACCCCTGCTCCCTGAGCTGCGAGCGCTACCCCTGCTCCCTGAGGTGCGAGGAGCGTTAGCGACGAGCCACGAAGGGCTCGCAACCGGTGAACCCGGCGCGATGATTTCGTGTCCCCGCTTGAGTCGATCTCTCTGAGAGCATCGTTCGAGGAGGTCCGATGAGTCAGACACGGCTGCTGTTCATCCACGGCGCAGGTGGTTTCACCGACGACCGCCGGATCGCCGACGGTCTCGGGGACGCCCTTGGCCTGCCGGTCGACATGCCGGAGTTCTCCAGTGGCGACATGTCCTTGCAGGCCTGGGCGGATCCGCTGCGCACCCGGTTGTCGACGTTGGGCGCCGACGACCTGCTGGTCGCGCACTCGTTCGGCGCGACGATCCTGCTCCATGTGCTGGCCGAGCCGGAGTACGCCGGACCGAGACGCGCCGTCCTCCTGGCGATGCCGAACTGGGGGCCGGACGGATGGGACGTCGACGAGTACGACTTCGACGGACAACCGCCGCGCGGCGTCGCGCTGTCCCTGCACCACTGCGTCGACGACGAGGAGGTCCCGATCGGGCACCTGGACCTCAACGCGGCACTGCTCCCGGACGTGCAGCTGCACCGCCACGAGACCGGCGGTCACCAGTTCGTCGGGCAGGTGGACGCCGTCGCTGCCAACGTGCGATGACTTGCCGCCACCGGTCGACCTCACGTCGACTGCCAGACCTCGATCGAAGTCTGCCCGTCGAGCTGACGTCTGCCCGCGCCGGCGGTGGTTGCGCGTACGCGTTCCGGCCCCGACCCTGGGTAGACAGCGACCCGAGGCGTCGGGAAGGCAAGCATGACCGCGAACCGTCCAGCGGATGCAGTCCCAGGCGGGATACCGGCTGCGTCGACGGGGGGCCGATGGCTGATCGTCGCGGCGGTCCTGGGGTCCGGCGTCGCATTCCTCGACGGCACGGTCGTGAACGTCGCACTGCCGGCCATCGCACGTGACCTCGACACCGGACTCCGGGGACAACAGTGGGTGCTCGACGGCTATCTGCTGACCCTGAGCTCACTCCTGCTGCTGGGCGGCGTCGCCGGCGACCGCTATGGCCGTCGGCTGATCTTCACCGGCGGCCTGGCGATGTTCGCGGTGGCGACGATCGGCTGCGGAATGGCCCCGACCGTCGAATGGCTGGTGGTCGCCCGGCTCGTCCAGGGTGTCGCCGCGGCGGCCGTCGTGCCCGGCAGCCTGGCACTGATCAACGCGGAGATCGCGCCCTCGGATCGTGGTGCGGCGGTGGGGTTGTGGGCCGGGATGTCTGGTGCGACCAGTGCACTGGGGCCGTTCGTCGGCGGCTGGCTCGTCGACGCGGCGTCGTGGCGCTGGGCGTTCTTCCTGAGTGTGCCTCTGGCGTTGGGTGCGCTGGTCATCGCGATCAGACATGTGCCGGAGTCGCGCGATCCGTCTGCGCCGAGGCGGCTCGACGTCGCGGGAGCCGTGACGATGACCCTCGGTCTCGCAGGCGTCATCTACGCGCTGATCGAGGGCCCGTCGCGCGGGTGGTCGACCGGAACGATCGTCGCGGGCCTTGCGGGTGTGGCGGTGCTTCTCGCGTTCGCGGTCATCGAGACGCACGTGCGGTCACCGTTGTTGCCGCTGAGACTGTTCCGCTCGTCGCAGTTCACCGGCGCCAACCTGACGACGCTGCTGGTGTACGCAGCGCTGGGCGGAGCGCTGTTCCTGCTCGCTCTGCAACTGCAGCAGAGTCTGGGCTACTCGGCCTTCGAAGCGGGCGCGGCGATGTTCCCGAGTACGTTCATCATGCTGTTCGGGTCTCCACTCGTGGGAAGGCTCGCCCAGACCACCGGGCCGCGGCTGCCGATGACCGTCGGCCCGCTCATCGCCGCCGGCGGCTTCGCGTTGATGGCGCGCGTGCAACCGGGCACGGACTACCTGGCCCAGGTGCTGCCGGGCGTCCTGCTGTTCGGGCTCGGCATGACGGTGACCGTCGCGCCGCTGACCGCGGCCGCGCTGGGAGCGGTCGACGACGCCCTCGCCGGCACCGCGTCGGGCGTGAACAATGCGGTGGCTCGCGTCGCCGGGCTGCTGGCCGTGGCGGTGTTGCCCGCGGTGGCCGGGATCGACGCCGGGCCCGGCGAGCCGCTCGGCGACGGATTCCGGACAGCGATGTACATCTGCGCGGCCTTCTGTGCCGTTGGCGGGCTCGTCGCCGCGCTGACGATCAGCTCCGGTGCGGGCTTCCGGCCGCAGGTCCGGTCCGGGGTGGACACCGCCTGCCAGGACGCCTGCACCCGTGAACGCGCAGCCAACTCATAGCTCGAAACCGCGGTGACCGCGGCTTCGAGCTACAAGACGGTTAGTCAGAACGCTTCCCGGTTCCAGCCGCGATCGCCCACAGCACCAGTACGGGTTGGAAGAACAGACGCGTCAGGCGCTTCTGGTCGGAGTCGAGACCGAAGGCGTCGATGTGCTCGACGTACTGATGGATGTTGCCGGGGAACACCGCGACGAAGAACGCCGCCACGATCCACGAGACGATCTTGCGGTGCCGCGGCAGGGCGATGAGCGCCGCACCCAGCGCGATCTCCACCCCAACCGACGCCAGCACCACGAAGTCCTTGCTGAAGGGAACCCAGTCGGGGACCTGCGCCTGGAACTCCTCGCGCTGCGCGGTCAGATGACCGATGCCGGCGATCGCCAGGATCGCTCCGAGCGCGATCCGGGCGATCGCGCGCCCCAACGGCTGACGGGCGGTGGTGGGGGACAGGATCGACATGCAGGCTCCTCGGATGGTGACGTGTGCGTTGCGTTCCCGGTGGTTCGTGGCCGTTGCGGTCAAGGACTGGCCGGGAGGGCGATTTGTCTGACTCATCCTTGGGCGGCGACAGTCGAAATTTAGTCGCGGTACCTAGTAAATGTGTGATACATATGTGATCCCGGACACTGTCGTCCGGGATATTTGTCCGCACGGAGGTCAGCCCATGCCCCTCGACTCGATGTCGGTCCGCCGACACCCGTCCATCGTCCACTCGTTCGCCACGACGCGCCTCGGAGAACGGTCATGACGCTGAAGTCGGTGTGGGATGCGCTGAAGGCTTCCGCGGGAGTGGTCATCACGGCGGCGGCGTTCGCCGTCGCGCTGGCGGTACTGGTCGTCGCTCAGGTCGTCGTACTCGCGACCCGCCTCGTCGACCTTCCCGGCTGAGCGGCCCGCCTGCTGATCGGTCAGGAATCGAGAAGCGGAGGCAGTTCGACGCGCCATAGCGTCGAAGCATGACGAACATCAACGCACTCACCCTCGAAGTTCCCGACCTCAGCGCGGCGGAGGTCTTCTACGACAAGGCTTTCGGACTCGGCGACCGACTTCGGTTCCGAGTAGCCGAATCACCCAGCCAAGGCTTCCGCGGCTTCGTGATCTCGCTCGTGGTTGCCGACCCGACGGTCGTCGACTCCTTCCTCGAACCCGTGGTCGACGCCGGCGCCACCGTGCTCAAACCCGCCAGAAGGTCCTTCTGGGGCTACGGCGGCGTGGTCCAGGCGCCCGACGGCACGATCTGGAAGGTCGCCGGCTCGTCGAAGAAGCCGACCGGTGCACCCGCGCGCAGGGCCGACGACCTGGTCCTACTCCTCGGCGTGGACGACGTTGCCGCCACCAAGCAGTTCTACGTCGAGCGTGGATTCACGGTCGGGAAGAGTTACGGCCGCAAGTATGTCGAGTTCGAGAGCGACCCGAACTCGGTGAAGCTCGCGCTGTACGGCCGCAAGGCCGCGGCGAAGGACGCCGGCGTCGACCCTGCGGGGGCCGGGTCGCATCGGCTGGTGATCGGCGGCGACGCCGGGCAGTTCAGCGACCCGGACGGATTCACCTGGGAGTGTTGAGCCCTCGGTGGCATCACCACTGGGCGGCGCTCGCTCGTTGACCTCACCCCGTTCGCCCCTGGCATAAATCAGTCGGGAACAAACTTCCAGCCATCTCAGTTGAGCCGATCAGACTTAACTCTGGAGGTTTCATGTCGCAGACATATTCACTGCCGGTCCTCTTCGTCCCGGACGTCGTCGTCCTGCCCGGCATGGTCGTGCCGATCCCGCTCGACGATGCAGCTCAGGCCACCGTCGACGCCGCCCGGGCGAGTGAGAGCGGAAGACTGCTGGTCGCCCCACGCCTGGACGACCGCTACCCCACGTACGGGGTGATCGCCTCGATCGTGCAGGTCGGGCGCATCCCGGGCGGCGGTCTGGCAGCCGTCGTCAAGGGTGAGAAGCGCGCGCAGATCGGGGCGGGAACCCCCGGCCACGGCGCCGCGCTGTGGGTCGAGGCCACCGAGGTCACCGACCCCGAGGTCACCGATGAGGTGCGGACCCTGGCCGGCGAGTACAAGAAACTCGTGCTGGCCATGCTGCAGCGCCGCGAGGCGTGGCAGCTGATCGACGCCGTCAACAAGATGTCCGACCCGTCGAATCTCGCCGACACCTCGGGCTACGCGTCCTGGCTCACCGACGAGCAGAAGCGCGAACTCCTCGAGACGCCGGACACCGCCGCGCGGCTGCGGCTGTTGATCGAGTGGACCGGCGACCATCTCGCCGAGTCCGAGGTCAGCGAGAAGATCGCCGAAGACGTCCGCGCGGGGATGGACAAGCAGCAGAAGGAGTTCCTGCTCCGTCAGCAGCTCGCCGCCATCCGCAAGGAACTCGGTGAGGACGAGCCCGAGGGGGCGGACGACTACCGGTCGCGCGTCGACGAGGCCGACCTGCCCGAGAAGGTGCGCGAAGCCGCACTGCGCGAGGTGGGCAAGCTCGAGCGCGCCAGCGACCAGTCGCCCGAGACCGGGTGGATTCGCACCTGGCTCGACACCGTCCTCGACCTGCCGTGGAACACGCGCACCGAGGACTCCACGGACATCAAGGGTGCCCGCGAGATCCTCGACGCCGACCACCACGGCCTCGACGACGTGAAGGACCGGATCGTCGAATACCTGGCGGTGCGTGCTCGACGCGCCGAACGCGGCCTGCAGGTCGTCGGCGGACGCGGATCGGGTGCCGTCATGGTGCTCGCCGGCCCGCCCGGCGTCGGCAAGACGTCGCTCGGTGAGAGCGTCGCCCGGGCGTTGGGTCGCAAGTTCGTGCGCGTCGCCCTCGGCGGTGTGCGCGACGAGTCGGAGATCCGCGGTCACCGACGTACCTACGTCGGCGCACTGCCCGGCCGCATCGTGCGTGCCATCGGCGAGGCGGGATCGATGAATCCCGTTGTGCTGCTGGACGAGATCGACAAGGTGGGCTCGGACTACCGGGGCGACCCGGCCGCGGCGCTGCTCGAGGTCCTCGACCCCGCGCAGAACCACACCTTCCGCGACCACTATCTCGATCTCGACCTCGACCTGTCCGACGTCCTGTTCCTCGCGACCGCCAATGTCATCGAGAACATCCCGTCGGCCCTGCTCGACCGCATGGAGCTCGTCACCCTCGACGGTTACACCGAGGACGACAAGGTGGCCATCGCCCGCGACTACCTGCTGCCCAGGCAGGCCGAGCGTGCGGCACTCACCACCGACGAGGTGACCGTGACCGACGCGGCGCTCCGCGAGATCGCGGCGAACTACACCCGGGAACCCGGTGTGCGACAGTTCGAACGGTTACTCGCCAAGGCTTTGCGCAAGGCAGCCACCAACCTCGCTCAGGAGAGTGCCACGGCACCGATCACCATCGACGAGCCCGACCTGCGCGACTACCTCGGCCGGCCCCGGTTCACCCCGGAATCGGCCGAGCGGACCGCAGTGCCCGGTGTCGCAACGGGTCTCGCCGTCACGGGAATGGGTGGCGACGTCCTCTTCATCGAGGTCAACGCCACCGACGGCGAGCCCGGACTCAAGTTGACCGGCCAGCTCGGCGACGTGATGAAGGAGTCGGCGCAGATCGCGCTGTCGTACGTGCGGGCGCACGCCGAACAGCTCGGCGTCGACCCCGAGTCGCTCAACAAGACCGTCCACGTGCACGTTCCGGCCGGAGCGGTGCCCAAGGACGGTCCGAGTGCGGGCGTCACCATGGTCACCGCGCTGGTGTCGATGGCGACGGGTCGACGGGTGCGCGCCGAGGTCGGCATGACCGGAGAGGTCACGCTGAACGGTCGCGTCCTGCCGATCGGCGGGGTCAAGCAGAAATTGCTTGCCGCGCAACGCAACGGGCTGAAGACCGTCTTCATCCCGCAGCGGAACGAGCCCGACCTCGACGACGTGCCGGCCGAGGTCCTCGACGCCCTCGACGTGCGTCCGATGACCGACGTCGCCGAGATCGTCGCGCAGGCTCTGGAACCCGCAGCAGGAGAACAGGTCAACGCGGCCTGAGGCAGATACAGGAGCGGGGCATCGTTCGGAACAAGCCGGACGGTGCCTCGCTTCTCGTCATCGAAGCCCCACCGTGCGGGCGGTCCACTCCAGCACGCGATACACCACCCAGGCGAGACTCGTCACGGCAGCGGCAGGCACCAGCCATAACGCGCCGACGGCCGCGATGAGACTGGCGGCCCACTGCCGTCCCCACAGTGGCGCGGCGACGAAGATCATCAACAGCGCCACCACGAACGACCAGCCCGGCGACGACACCGGCCACGGCCGATCGAACAGAAGCGCGCCCGCAGAGCCGACGGTCGCGGCGATCCCCACCACGCTCAACAACAACCACAACACGATGCTCCAGCGACGGTAACCACCTGCAACCCAACGGGTCCGGAGTGCCACGGCCGACCACATGATCCAGCGCTTCAACCACGGGACCCCAGAGGTTCGCATCATCTCCCGGAAGAACCGGTCGGACAGGGTGTCGCTGCCGAGCGCGCCCGAATTGACGGTGTCGGTGATGAGTTCGTCGTGGATCAACGCAGCGAGGGAGTGCCTTCCGTACGAGTCCTCGAACCAGCGCATGAAACGCGGCACCGATGCCAGGTCTGTCGGATTGTCCTCGCGCGGAACGAACGTCCGGGCTTTGTCGATCGCCGCACGGGCCTCCGGTTCCTCCATGCCACCGCGAACCAGCTTGGTGAGCAGGTCGTTCTCGACGACCTCGTCCGAATATCGAAAGGTGTTGAGGACGACGAATTGTCGCTCGTTGATCTGGACGACACCGACGCTGCCTCTACCGGTCGGGTCGTCGACCTCGAATCCCGAGGCCGGTGCCACGCGCCAGGGCGCCCACCGTGTGACACTCGATGTGGTCTCACCCATCTCGACCTCCCGACATCGGAATATCCGACGGTAGCGCCGCATGAGACAGCTCTACCGGGAACCCGACGGACGGAGACCCAAGTGCAACCCGACGTTGCGGGATCCGCGACCCGGCGATCACCGTGGGGTGGGGCTCGACGTCCATTCGGCGACGGCATCGGTGTAGAACGCCATCCGTTCCCTGAGCGCGTCGGGCTCGATCCCGAACTCCTCGGGGCTGTACCGATGTCTGCCCTTCCCGTGACGCGGTTGTTCCGCGTTGTGCTCGGCGAGCATCGTCACCACGTCTGGAGCATCGAGATCGGCTGCTGCATAAACCCGTTCGATGGTCTCTGCGGGCCGGGACACCAGGTCCTGGTAGTCGATGTCGACGACTGTCGCCGATCCGGCCGCGCGGGAGTCGCGGAACTCGAGCGCACGCCGGAACCACAACTCCGACTGCTCGATCTGGAATCGACCGACGTCATGGCCGTCGACCTCGTCGCTGTAGGTCGAGCGGTAGGTCGCGAACAGGCTCGCGCCCGACGCCACGGTCTCCACGACGTCGCGATGCAGATGGACGATGCAGACGCCGGGATATGTCTGGGCAAGGTCGACCAGCTCGGGCGTGTGCGCCGGCGCCTTGAGCAGCCAGCGTCGGCGAGAGCCGTCGTCGAGTATCTGCAGCATCGTCCGATGCGCGGCGTACTCACCGGCGAAGTCCTCGTCGGCCAGCCACCGGGAGTAACCGTCGAGTCGCATCGTCGAGCTGAATCCCCAGTTGCGCAGGGTCGTCCCATGCCGAGGACACATTCCTCGGGGAGCGCAGGTCCGGAATCGTGGACGGCGGCCATCGCCGGATTCAGTCTGTGTAGCGGGTTGGGCTCGGCTGCCTGGGTTTCGATGAGCCGTTCGCGTTCCTCTTCGGACAGCTTCGCGATCCGCCACGGCGCGTACAGCTCCACCGGCCGTGGCGCACGGAGCCGGGCGTCGCGTGCCATGAGCCGGTACAGGAACGTGGTCCCGGTGCGCCAGCCGCCGATGATCACGATCGGCGGGAGCACCTCGCGTTCGGCCACGTCGGGGTTGTTCCGCAGGGTTTTGTCGAAGATGGACCGCGTCCGCAGTTTTCCGATCGCCGTATCGTGCGCATTACGGATGCCCACAGCGTTCAGACGCCCGTCCTCGGCCGCCGACGCCAAGTACCGCTCCAGGCCGGGCCGCCACCGCGCGGGATCGCCCAACCCCTCGACACCGTGCTCGGCAGTGGCCCGTTCGACGATCGCGTCGGCTTCCTCGATCCCCAGCCGGTACCGCTCGGGGCGTGCAGCGCGATCCGCTTCCGCAGCTGCGTAGATGCTCTCGGCGGCCTCGCTCCGTTTCGGCGGCATCCACGTCACCATCACTCACCTCGCAGTTCGTCGAGCCGCACCACCCGAGCGGATGGCAGGGGAAGGGGCTCGGCCGGCTGGAGGAAGCGCATCACGATGAGCCCGAAGTCGCGTCCCTCCGAATCGATCCAGTCCGAACCGCCCGGGTTCTCTGCGGCGACCACGAACCGATACTGTCCGTCGACGATCGTTGCGGTCGCGCCCGTGTACGACACCGGTCGATACCGGAAGTCCAGGGAGTTCAGAAAGCGGCTGTACGCCAGAATGTTCCAGTACCGGCACTCGACGACGTCCCCTTCGATGAGCCGCGCCTCCCGGGGTCCGAGGTGCCAGCCGCCGCGGACGTAGTGGATCCCGGGTTCGGTGAACACTGCGCCACCGGCCATCTCCGACCAGTGCCGCAGGACGTTTGGCGGATCGAGATCGTCCTTGGTCGACATCTCGAAGATCGTCGGCAGCATCGAGGTCGTGGCCGCCAGTGTGCCCAGCGACGACACGAACCTCCCCGGGTCGATCGCCGGTGGCACCGGCGGTTCGACGATCGGTTCGATACCGCACCACCCCATTTCGTCCCGATGCACGTCGTCGTGGAAGACCCGGACCCAGATGACGCCGGACTTCTCCGGCAACTCCAGCCAGTCGCCGGCCCCCGGTGCGGTACCACCGAGGACGATCTCGAAGCCGCCGTCGTCGTCGAATCCGATGGCGTCGTTGTCGATGCGGGCGGTTGCCTCGGCGCCGAGGCCGCCCGTCCGCTGGTAGACGGTCACCGAGACGTACGACGCATCGCCGCGGTTACCGCGGATGCGGTAGGCGCGGTCACCACGAACCTCGCCGACCCAGTAGCGGAAATCGGGGTTGTCCATCAGGAACTTGTGTCGCCACCCGTTGAACGGCACGAGCTCCGGGCGTTCTCGATCGACCTCGAAGCGCGACAACTGATTCGACAACCCGCGCACCAGGGCGCGGAATCCGTCGGCCTGCTCGGCCGGGTCCAGGTCCGCGGTGTCGGCGGCGACCTTGTCGCCCGCGGAACGGAGTGCGTCGACCAGACCGTTCCACGCGGCGACCTCCGGCCGAGCGTCGTCGGTCACGAGCGCCGGACCCGGGCGTCTCGCCGGGCGCACACCACCCCGAAGGTGGGGTCGCCCACCTCTCCGGGAACCCAAACAGCGACGCGATGCGGACGCCGGTGTGGGGAGTGCGTGGTGCCCTTCGTCCGGGTGGGGCTGGTCTGCGGCATGGGCAGTCCTCGGGAACGGTGGAAGAGGAATCGCTTGTTTCCTGTTGGAGGAAATCTGCCCGGTGCGTACAGGTGTGTCAAGAGTTACGCCGGCTGGGGCCTCTTGAGTGAAATTCGCTCAACTTTTTCCCGCGATCCGGGAACAAAGGCCACCGGGGCCCCGTTACACACTTCGAGAAACCTGAGCGATCCAGACTCAAGTAGGTTTGACTCATCGCCCTGAATTCAGTAGGACATGAGTCGGACGCACTGAAGTTCGGTCCCGCTGGGTTTCGGACATCATCCCCGCGTCATCGAACCGCGGGGCCAAAGGACTTGGGTGCACACCCACAAACTAGGAGGAAGCCAAACATGTCTCGTGCTGTTGGAATCGACCTCGGCACCACCAACTCCGTGGTTTCGGTGCTCGAGGGTGGCGAAGCATCGGTCATCGCCAATGCCGAAGGGTCGCGGACCACGCCGTCCGTCGTCGCCTTCGCGCGTAACGGAGAGGTGCTCGTCGGTCAGCCGGCCAAGAACCAGGCGGTCACCAACGTCGACCGCACCATCCGCTCGGTCAAGCGCCACATGGGTGAAGGCAACTGGACGATCGAGATCGACGACAAGAAGTACACCCCGCAGGAGATCAGCGCGCGCACGCTCATGAAGCTCAAGCGCGACGCCGAGGCCTACCTCGGTGAAGACGTCACCGACGCCGTGATCACCGTCCCCGCATACTTCAACGACGCCCAGCGTCAGGCCACCAAGGAAGCCGGCCAGATCGCCGGCCTCAACGTGCTGCGCATCGTCAACGAACCGACCGCGGCCGCGCTGGCCTACGGACTCGACAAGGGCGAGAAGGAACAGACCATCCTGGTCTTCGACCTCGGTGGCGGTACCTTCGACGTCTCGCTGCTCGAGATCGGCGACGGTGTGGTCGAGGTCCGCGCGACCTCCGGTGACAACCACCTCGGTGGTGACGACTGGGATCAGCGTGTCGTCGACTGGCTCGTCGAGAAGTTCAAGGCGCAGAACGGCATCGATCTGACCAAGGACAAGATGGCTCTGCAGCGTCTGCGTGAGGCTGCCGAGAAGGCCAAGATCGAACTGTCGAGCTCGCAGAGCACCTCGATCAATCTGCCGTACATCACCGTCGACGCCGACAAGAACCCGCTGTTCCTCGACGAGCAGCTGTCGCGCAGCGAGTTCCAGCGGATCACCTCTGATCTGCTCGAGCGCACCCGCGCACCGTTCCAGGCCGTCATCAAAGATGCGGGCATCTCCGTCGGCGACATCGACCATGTCGTGCTCGTCGGTGGTTCGACCCGTATGCCGGCCGTCACCGACCTGGTGAAGGAACTGACCGGTGGCCGCGAGCCCAACAAGGGCGTCAACCCGGACGAGGTCGTCGCCGTCGGCGCTGCCCTGCAGGCCGGCGTCCTGCGCGGCGAGGTCAAGGACGTGCTGCTGCTCGACGTCACCCCGCTGTCCCTCGGCATCGAGACCAAGGGTGGCGTGATGCACAAGCTGATCGAGCGCAACACCACGATCCCGACCAAGCGCTCGGAGACCTACACCACGGCCGAGGACAACCAGCCGTCGGTGCAGATCCAGGTGTACCAGGGTGAGCGTGAGATCGCCTCGCACAACAAGCTGCTCGGCAGCTTCGAGCTGGGCGGCATCGCGCCTGCGCCGCAGGGTGTCCCGCAGATCGAGGTGACCTTCGACATCGACGCCAACGGCATCGTGCACGTCACCGCGAAGGACAAGGGCACCGGCAAGGAGAACTCGATCCGCATCCAGGACGGTTCCGGCCTGAGCAAGGACGAGATCGACCGCATGATCAAGGACGCCGAGGCACACGCCGACGAGGACCGCAAGCGTCGCGAGGAGGCGGAGACCCGCAACCAGGCGGAGTCCCTGGTCCACCAGACCGAGAAGTTCCTCAAGGACAACGAGGACAAGGTCCCGGCCGACGTGAAGGACAAGGTCGAGGCCGCGGTCAACGACGCCAAGGAAGCGCTCAAGGGCACCGACTCGGCTGCGATCAAGACCGCGATCGAGAAGCTCTCGGAGGAGTCGCAGGCTCTCGGCCAGGCGATCTACGCCAACGCCGCTGCGGAGTCCGCCGATGGCGAGGCCGGCGCTGCCGCCGACAGTGATCCCGATGTCGTCGACGCCGAGGTCGTGGACGACGCCGACACCAAGGAGAACAAGTGACCGCAGGATCCCATTCGACGAATGGGTCCGGCGAGGAGCCGGTGACGGTGACCGACCGTCGTCGCATCGACCCGGAAACGGGTGAGGTGCGCGACGAGCCGGCCGCCGGACCCGGCCCGGCCGACGCCGAACCCGTCGTGAACGAGTCCGAGAACGGGCAGCCGGCCGACGACGCGTCGTCGGATGCCCGGCTCGCCGAGCTGACGGCCGACCTGCAGCGGGAACGCGCCCAGTTCGCCAACTTCCGTCGGCGAGCTGCCGAGGAGAAGCAGGGATCGGTTGCCTACGGCAAGCAGATCCTGATCGACAAGCTCCTCCCGGTCCTCGACGACCTCGACCGTGCCCGTGAGCACGGCGATCTCGAGACCGGCCCGCTCCGGGCAGTCGCCGACAAACTG
This sequence comes from Gordonia sp. Swx-4, assembly GCF_030316175.1. NCBI lineage: Bacteria > Bacillati > Actinomycetota > Actinomycetes > Mycobacteriales > Gordoniaceae > Gordonia > Gordonia sp. Swx-4. The sequence continues at coordinate 4,674,638 of NZ_CP128197.1, read as the reverse complement.
ACCGCAGTGCTCAACGCGGAGGGCCTCGAGGCCTTCGGCGCCGCGGGTGAGGAGTTCAACCCCGAACTCCACGAAGCGGTTCAGCACGACGGCACCGGCGACCACCCGGTCATCGGCGCGGTGTACCGCTGCGGTTACCGACTGGGCGAGAAGGTGATCCGCACCGCCATGGTGACGGTCACCGATCCCGAGCCCGCCGGCGACCAGACCGGTGCACAATAAGGCAACAGTCGCCCGTGCATGACGGGCGATCCGACCACCGATCCCTGAGGTGCGAGGAGCGCAAGCGACGAGCCACGAAGGGCGACGAACCCTTCGTGGCTCGCTCCGCTCGCACCTCAGGGAGCGGGTGGGCTCGCTCCGCTCGCACCTCAGGGAGCGGGTGGGCTCGCTCCGCTCGCACCTCAGGGAGCGGGGGAACAACTGAAACATCCATCCAGACAATAGAAGAATTGAAGGAGGTGACGTCTGGTGGCTCCACAACGTGAGTGGTTGGAACACGACTTCTACAAGGACCTGGGCGTTGCTTCTGACGCTTCGGCTGAAGAGATCAAGAAGGCCTATCGCAAGCTCGCACGCGAGCTGCACCCGGATGCCAATCCCGGCGATTCCGCGGCCGAAGAGCGCTTCAAGCGGGTGTCCGAAGCCCATAGCGTCCTGAGCGATCCGGAGAAGCGCAAGGAGTACGACGAAACCCGTGCCATGTTCGCCGGCGGACGATTCCGCGGTGGCGGCAACGGCTTCCCGGGCGGTGGTTTCCCCGGCGGCGGGACGACGTACACGACCGGCGGCGACTTCGACCTCGGCGACCTGTTCGGCGGAGGTCAGGCCGGCGGTGCCGGCGGGTTCGGCGACATCTTCGACGGACTCTTCAACCGTGGCGGCGGATCCCAGCGCACGTCGACGGCCAGCCGTCCCCGTCGCGGCAAGGACCTCGAGACCGAGACCACGCTGTCCTTCAAGGACGCGGCGCTCGGCACGACGGTCCCGCTGCGGGTGACCAGCCCGTCCCCGTGCACCACCTGTCACGGGTCGGGTGCCAAGCCGGGCACCAGTCCGCGAGTGTGCCCGAACTGCAACGGCTCCGGCTTCGTCAGCCGCAACCAGGGCGCCTTCGGGTTCAGCGAACCCTGCCAGGACTGCCAGGGCACCGGCTCGCGGATCGACGATCCGTGCAGCGACTGCTCCGGCAGCGGAGTGAAGAACCGGACGCGCACGATCAACGTGCGGATCCCGGCCGGAGTCGAAGACGGACAGCGGATTCGGCTCGCCGGGCAGGGTGAGGCCGGACGACGCGGAGCGCCGTCGGGCGATCTCTACGTCGTTGTCCACGTCACCCCGCACAAGCAGTTCACGCGCAGCGGCAACGACCTTCGGGTACAGCTGCCGGTGCGGATCTCCGAACTCGTTCTCGGCGCGACGGTCTCGGTACCGACGCTCGAGGGCTCGGTCGGAGTCAAGATCCCGCCGAACACCACCGACGGCCGGACGCTGCGCGTGCGCGGCCGCGGCGTTCCCAAGCGGTCCGGCGGCGCCGGCGACCTGCTCGTCACCGTGAAGGTGGCGGTGCCGGACAAGCTCGACGACGCCGCGATCGAGGCGATGCGCGCCTACGATCAGGCCGAACGGGCAAGCGGTTTCGATCCACGGGCGAACTGGGGGAAGTGAGTCATGGCCGGTCAGAGGAACTTCGACGCCGATGGCGCGACCTTCATGATCTCGGTGGCCGCCGAGCTCGCCGGCATGCACGCCCAGACCCTGCGGACCTATGACCGCCTCGGTCTGGTCACCCCGCAACGAACGAGTGGCGGCGGTCGCCGCTATTCCTCCCGCGACGTCGAACTCCTGCGAGAGATCCAACGTCTCTCGCAGGAGGAGGGCGTCAACCTCGCGGGGATCAAACGGATCATCGACCTGAGCAATCAGGTCGAGGCCCTGCAGCAGCGCGTCCGCGAGCTCTCCGACGAGGTGGCCGCGTCGCGTAACCGCCGCGGTGGCGAGCTCGTCCCGGTCCCCCGGACCAACGCCCTCGTCGTGTGGCAGCCGCGGCGCAAGCGTGCTGTCGATTGAGTGAACCGGCTCGTTCCGCGGAGGACTTGTTCCCCGAGGGGCGAGCCGTCGCATCTCGCGAGAGCGGCCCGCCGTCCGCGTACGTTGGATGCATGGCTTCCGACACCGTCACCTACGTCGACACGGGCCCGCACCGCGTTTCACGGCGCATCGTCGTCGACGCGCCGGCCGCCGACGTCTTCGCCCTGATCGTCAATCCCCATCGCCACCCCGAACTCGACGGTTCGGGAACCGTGCGCGACACGGCGGTCAAAGGACCGGAAAAGCTCACGCCCGGTGCGAGATTCAGTGTCGGGATGAAGCAGTTCGGCGTCCCGTATACCATCACCTCCACCGCGACCGAGGTCGACACCGACCGGGTCGTCGAGTGGAAGCACCCCATGGGTCATCGCTGGCGCTGGGACCTCGTAGCCGCGTCCCCGACGACCACGCAGGTGACCGAGACCTTCGACTACTCGACGCTCAAGTTCCCGAGGATCATGGAACTGATCGGCTACGACAAGAAGAACGGGCAGGGCATCGAGGGGACACTCCGTGCGCTCGCGAACCGGTTCGGCTGATACCACCCGCCATCTTCCCGACAGCATGTCGGTAAGATGGCGGAGGCCCATTCAGACCCGAACCAGGAGTCGACGAAATGTTCGTGATCACCAATCGCATCGACGTCACCGAGAACGTCGAGGCCTTCGAGAAGGCATTCTCGGACTCCATGCGCACCACGCTGAAGGGTGTTCCCGGCCTGCATCGCGCCCCCTGATGCGTCCGGAGGCAGAGGGCCTGCCCTACGTCTCCACGATGGAGTTCGACGCCAAGGAGGACTTCCTGGCGTGGCTGAAGTCGGATTCGTTCCGCGCATCGCACTCCGACGACCAGGCCCCGGGCATGCAGGCTCCGTCGGCCGTCGAGCAGCACACCCTGATCGAGACCTTCAACGCCTGATCAGGCCGTCCAGGGGCGGCCGCGAAAGGAAGCCTCTCCATGGAATTCGAGGACAATACGCCGTCATCCGGCGAGGAGGCGGTGGTCGTCCTCGGAGTCGTGGCCGCTCCCGGGCAACCGATCGGCCTCGCGCGCAAACTCGTCGACGCGGACCTGATCGAGCACGTACAGACCAGTTTCCCCGGCGCCCGATGGCAGATCGAGATCGTCGAGGCATCCCTGGTGCAGCCGCCCGCGACCGACGCCCAGATCGTCGACGCCGCGAGAGGCGTTCTCCTCGAACGTGAATGGGACCTGGCGGTCTGTCTGACCGACCTCCCCCTCCACGTGGGCAGACGCCCCGTCGTCGCGCATGCGAACGCGGTGCACGGCGTCGCGGTCCTGTCGGTGCCCGCCCTTGGTCCGACCGGACTACGACAGCGGGCGCGGACCACGGTCATCGGTCTCGTCGGCCGACTCCTCGGTGCCGACGCCGACGACCTCCGAGACCACGAGAAGTCGCCGTCGAAGTCGCCGCTGCGGCACCGCGTCCGCCAGTTGGGCACCGACGTCGACGACGAGGGCACCGCCTTCACCGCCCGGGTGCTGACCGGCAATCTCCGCCTCCTCTCCGGGATGGTGCGCGCCAACCGGCCGTGGCGCCTCGCCCTCGGGCTGACGCGGGCACTGACCGGCGCCATCGCCGCCGGTGTCTTCGCGCTGGTCACCGCCGACATCTGGCTGCTGGCCGACACCTTCGGCTGGGTCCGCCTCACCGGCGTCGCCGTCGGCTCGATCGTGGCCATCACCGCCACCCTGATCATCGGCGCCAACCTCTGGGAACGGGGATCGTCGCGGCAGTCGCGCGAACAGATCGTCCTGTTCAACACCGTCACCGTCATCACCGTCGCGCTGGGGGTCGCGGCGTTCTATGCCGCGCTCTTCGTCCTCGCGACCGTCGGCGCCTTGTGCCTCGTGGTCCCGCAGGTCTTCGGCGACGCCCTCGGCCACGACCCCGGGATCACCGACTACCTGGAGGTCGCGTGGCTGACGTGCTCGCTTGCCACCGTCGGCGGGGCGCTCGGCGCCGGGTTGGAGACCGACGAGGCGGTGCGCGACGCCGCCTACACCCAGCATCCCGCCGAGCCGGTCTGACGGGGTACCACCGACGGTCCGGCTGCCACGGATTCGATCCCAGCCGATAGGCTTCATGGGCAAACGTCGATGTGGAGGTGACGATGACCCAAGATCCGGCGAGCGGGGGACTGCCCGGATCCGTGGTTCTCGGGATATCCGTCGTGGACGATCAGATCGCGTCCGTGGTGCGCGACGCCGATGGCCACATCCTGGCCAGCAACCTCGTCGACCTGCCAGATCCGTCGGCTCCCGCGGTCCAGGCCGCGATCGTCGAGCTGGTCGATTCGGTGCCGGTGGTGGTCGATCTGATCGGTGTCTCCGTGTCCCGCGAGGACGTCCGCAAGCACCTCGCGCAGTTCTTCGGGTCGGGTGGCGCCACCGAGTCCTGGTACGACCGTGTCGTCGTCACCGGTTACGCCTCGGCACTCGCCGAGATCGCGTGCACCCACGCCACCCGTGGCGGCGTCGTCGCCGTCGTGGACCTCGATCGTGATGCCGCTCCGGCCTCCGGTACGACGGTGGCCACGGTCGACACGACCTCGGGGGCGGTCCTCGGAACCGCCGATTTCACCACTCACCGGCTCGCGCCCGTCACCGATCCGGACGGGGCGTCGGCGCTGGCGGCCGCGGTCGCCAAGCTGCCGCGCGGTCGCGACCTCACCTCGATCATCGTGGTCGGGCCCGGTGCGGAGCTGCCGGGCATAGCCCCCGCCTTCGAGTACGCCGCGCAGCGACCCGTCACCGTCGCGGACAACCCGCCGCTCGCGTCCGCGATCGGAGCGGCCGACGCCGCCCTGGTGGCCCTCTCCGCCCCGTCACCGGCCCCGCGGGTGTCGACCGGACGACGCTGGTGGTTCGTCGGCGCCGCGATCGGCGCCGCGGTGTTCCTCGGCGCGGTAGCGCTCACCCTGCTCCTGGCCGCCGAGGGCGAGACCCCCGAACCGACTCAGGTGACGGTCACCGAGACACCAGCGGCCGTCACGATCACCGCCGACGCGAAGACGGTCACCCAGACCGAGACCGAGACCGGACGGGCCCGCACGACCACGATCACCAGCACGCCGCGCCCGGTCACCCGCACGACCACGGTGACCGAGGAGATCCCGGGACCGTTCACGATCACCGAGACCGAGACGACCACGGTCGAGGTCCCCGCAGCCGGGTCGCCGGCGCCCTGACGCCCTGACCGGCGCGTCAGTACACGGGGTCGTGCTGGATGCGGCTCGCGCGGACCCCGGCGATGATGAGTTTGCGTCTGGTCGCCTCGATCATCTGAGCCGATCCGGCGATGAGCACCTGGTGGTCCGCCCAGTTCCCGGCGTCGGCGACGACGTCGGCGAGTGTGCCGATCTTGTGGTCGATCCCCAGTTCGGCCGGCGTCGCCACCGCGGTGATCCACCACGGGTCGCGCTCCTCCTCCGACACCGCGGTCACCTGCAACCAGGGATTGGTGGAGGCGATCCGCCGCAGGACACTCAGGTCGTAGAGCTCGCCGGGGTAGCGCATCCCGTAGAAGATGTGCGTCGGGGGCGAATCTGCGCGCTTGGACATCTCGATGAGCAGTGCGCGCAGCGGGGCGAGGCCGGTGCCGCCGGCCACCATCAGGACGGGCCGATCCCGGTCGACGTGCAGCGTGCCATGGCTCTGCGACAGGGTCCAGACGTCGCCGACGCTGGTCTCGCTGACGATGGCCGAGCTGACCGTCCCACCCTGAATCGCCCGGACGTGGAACTCCAGCTCGCCGGCCGGGTTCGGCGGGATCGACGGCGAGAAGTTGCGCCACTGCTTGGGCCATTGCGGGACGTGCACCTCGAGGTACTGGCCGACGTGGAACGTCAGCGGCGCATGCGAGATGAGACGCACGACGGCGAGGTCGCGGCTGATGCGGTACTTCTCCACGACTTCCGCCGTCCAGCGGGCGGGATGGGTGGCGGTCTCGGCGGCCCCGCGCATCACGCCGGTGACGAGCATCATCGCCTGCGAGACGGTCTGCTGTGCCTCCTCGTCCCAGTACCCCTCCATCAGACTGGCGAACTCGCCCATGAGGGCCGCATACATCACGTGATAGTGCTCGGGTTCGACCCCGAACTTGCGATGGTCGCGGCCGAGCTGGGCGAGGAACTCGACGAGGTCGGCGTGGCCGGACTCCGCGGGAATGGCCTCGAGAACGTGGTCGATCACGCGATGGAAGGCGATCTGCTGTGCGGCCATCGAGACGCCGAACAGATCCCGGAGGTCAGGATCGATCGCGAACATCCGGGTGTAGACGTTGGTCACGAACCGGTCGGGCTGTCGGTTCACCGCTGTTCGCAGCTGATGCAACGTGTGGCGTGAGTGGCTCGCCATTCTCTGTGGACAACCTCCGTCGGCGTTCGTCCCCCGCCTGTTCCGAGAGCTCAACCCTAGCGCCCGACGGTACAGAATTCAGGATCCGTCATCGTATGTCGGACTGTGATCCGGTGTGGCAAGGTACCAGCATGACGTCCCTCGACGGTGTCCTCCCGGCCATCGTCGACGCGCATGTGCAGCACTGGGATCCGCGGCGCACCCCATGGGCGGTGACACGCTCGTCGCGCCTATACGGGCTCGTCCCCCGATTGGGGGACCGGGCATTCCCGTTCATCGCCTCGCGCGCCGACCGGGAGTTCGTGCTGACACCGCGAACGGTCGCGCGCCCGTACGAGCCACGGCAGTACGCCACCGACGCGGCTCTCGTCTCGACGGTCGTCGGGGTGCCCATCGACACCGTGGTGCACGTCGAGTCGCACTGGCGCAAGGCCCTACCCGCAGGGGAGCAGGCGTCGGCACACAGCACTGCCGTGGAGGAGACGCGCTACCTGGAGCGACTTCCGTTCGGCCACTCCGGGGCCCCGCGTCTGGGGGCGATCGTGGCCCACGGTGACCCGCGCGACCATGACTTCGCCGAGACGCTGAATCAGCAGTTCGCGGTCTCGCCGCGCGTTCGAGGCGTCCGCCTGGTGGCGACGCGCCATCCCGATCCGCGTGTCCGCGACGGCGGCGACGCCGACAACATCCTGGCGTCGCCTGCGTTCCTCGACGGTTTCGCCGAACTGGCTGGGCGCAAGCTCGTCTTCGAGGCGGCGGTCTACTCCCACCAGCTCTACGACGTCGTCGTGCTGGCGCGGGAGTATCCCGAAACGACCATCGTGCTGAATCACTTCGGGATGCCGGCCGGGGTGTTCGGTCCGATCGGGACGCGCACCGGTGCGACGGCCGCGGCGCGCGCGGACATCTGGCGGTTGTGGCGGGAACGGATGACCACCCTGGCGTCGTATCGCAATGTGGTGGTGAAGCTTTCCGGGCTGGCCATGCCGGTTCTCGGTTACGGCCGCGAACGGTGGGGCAACATCGGGGGGCAGGCGACGCTGTGCGAGATGATCGGCCCGTTCGTCGAACACGTCGTCACCCACTTCGGTTCGGACCGCATCATGTTCGGCTCGAATTACCCGATCGACCGCCCCAACGCGGCGATCGACGTCCTCGTCGGTGCCCTCGTCGATTGTGTGTCCCAGTGGGGAGACGAGGCGTTGCGACGTATCTTCCGCGACAACGCGGTTCGCGTCTACCGACTCGACAAGACCTGACCGGCAGGCGGTCCGTCACGGATGACGCGGTCGCCCCCACCAGCGCGATCGGCCCGGTTCGGGGACGGGCACGTCACGCATGAGGCGGACCAGGATATCCACGAATTCCGTACACGTCGGATAGCGGTCCTGTGGTGCTTTGGCGAGCGCCTTGGCGAAGATCGAATCCATTGCCGACGGGAGCCACGGCCGGCGCCGGGTGAGCCGCGGCGGGTCGTCGTTGATGTGTGCGTAGGTGATCGCGAAGGCCGTGTGCCGCGGATACGGCGGTGTGCCGGTGAACAGTTCGACGAGGCTGCACGCGAACGAGTAGTTGTCGCTGGCCGGGGAAAGGCGATGTGCATGAAGTAGTTCCGGCGAGGCATACCCGATGGAACCCTGTACCCGGCCGTTGCGCGCGAGCGGCTTTGTGTCGTCGAGGAATTGGGCGATCCCGAAATCGGAGAGATAGGCGTCCACCGGGGTGGGGTCGTCCGCGTCGGAGCCGAGCGGCCGGGAGAGCAGGATGTTCGCGGGCTTGACGTCGCGGTGAAGAATGTCCTGTCCGTGCGCGTGGTCGAGGGCGTCGGCGATCTGTCCGGCCACTCTCAGGATCGTGTCCACGTCGGGTTCGGCGTTGTCGCCGGGGACGAGTGCGGTGGCCGCCGGGCCGGCGGCGTACTGCATCGCCAGCCACATCGACGGTTGGTGGCGAGGGCCGAGAGAGCCGGGCGGCGCGGCGATCTCGCCGTGAGCCCGCATCCGGACGATGTGCGGGTGGTCGAGGAGCGAGGCGATTCCGAACTCGCGCTCGAACCGTTCGCGGACCCGGGCGTGATCGGCGGCGTTCGGGTGCAACACCTTCAGCGCGACCGGTCCGTCGCCGTCCTCGCGATGGGCACGGAAGACGTCCGCGCTCGCACCACCGCCGACGAACTCGTCGATGGTGAAGCCGTCTACCCGGTCGCCAGCCTCGAACACCCTGCCCAGGGTAGAGCGACGACGATGCGCGGGTGCGGTGCCGGACTCGGGTGTCGAGGCCCGGGTGCCGGAATCGGTCTCGACCGTCAGGATTTCGGTGTCAGCCGGAAGATCGGGAACTTCCGTCCCTGGGCGGTCTCGGTGTACTTGACGAACTGATCGGTGAACGCCGTGAACTTCGCCCAGGCGGCCTCCCAGTCGGCGTCGGTGATCTCGGTGACCTGGGTCTCGTGGCGTTCGATGCCCTCGGCCGCGGGGGCTTCGACGGCAACCGAGTCCGGGTGCGCCCGGAGGTTGTGTACCCAGGCCGGAGTCGTCGGCGAACCAGCAAAGGAGCCGATGACGAGCCACGACCCGTCATCGGCGAGGCCGAACAGCGGGCTGATGCGCGGCTCGCCGGACTTGGCGCCGAGGGTGTGCAGCAGGACGAGGTTCTTCCCGAACCCCGCGGTCTCGACATGTCCGTTGTTGGCGCGGAACTCGTTGATGATGGTCGAATTGAAGTCGTTCACGATCTCCTTGATACGCCTACAGAGCTCTGACCGGCAGGTGTCTCGAAGTGAAACCGCGTTCCGGGCGTCGAAGAATACGCTGAACGCATGAGTGCCGAAACGAGTTCGTTGGCCGCCGCCCTTCCCGACGGAATGGTGATCACCGACCCCGACATACTCGCCGGGTATCGCCAGGACCGCGCTTTCGACCCGGCCGCCGGTACCCCACTCGCACTGATCCGCCCGACTTCGACCGATCAGGTCCAGACGACGGTTCGGTGGTGTGCCGAGAACCGGATTCCGATCATCACCCGCGGTGCCGGCACCAGCCTGTCCGGCGGCTCGACCGCGGTGGACGGCGCCGTCATGATCTCCACCGAGAAGATGCGCGAGATCGCCGTTGACCCCGCGACGCGCTCCGCCGTCGTCCAGCCCGGGCTGTTCAACTCCGAGGTCAAGGCCGCGGCGGCGGCGGAGGGTCTCTGGTACCCGCCGGACCCGTCGTCGTTCGAGATCTGTTCGATCGGCGGCAACGTCGCCACCAATGCGGGTGGGCTGTGCTGCGTGAAGTACGGGGTCACCACCGATTACGTGCTCGGGCTGCAGGTGGTGCTCGCCGACGGTCGAGCGGTTCGGGTGGGCGGCAAGCAGCTGAAGGACTCCGCCGGGCTGCCGTTGACCAAGCTGTTCGTCGGCAGTGAGGGACTCCTCGGCATCATCACCGAGGTGACCTTGCGGCTGCTGCCGCCGCAGGGGCCGGCGAGCACGGTCGTCGGGGTCTTCGACTCGGTACACGACGCCAGCCGTGCCGTCCTCGCCGTCACCGGCGAGATCCGCCCGGCGATGCTGGAATTCATGGATTCGGTGGCGATCAACGCGGTCGAGGACATGCTGCGCATGGGACTCGACCGCGACGCGGGCGCACTGCTCGTCGCCCAGTCCGACGCACCCGGGGCCGCCGGTGCCCAGGAGGTCGAACTCATCCGGAACGCCTTCGAGTCGAACGGTGCCGGCGAGGTCTTCACCACCGACGACCCCGCCGAGGGCGAGGCGTTCACCGCTGCCCGGCGAGCAGCGATCCCGGCGGTGGAGAAGCTGGGTTCGCTGCTGCTGGAGGACGTCGGGGTCCCGTTGCCCTCGCTGCCCGACCTCATCGACGGCGTCGCCAAGATCGCCGCGGACAACCAGGTGATGATCTCGGTGATCGCACATGCCGGCGACGGCAACACGCACCCGCTGATCGTCTTCGATCCGGCCGACACGGCCGAGGCCGACCGTGCGCAGACGGCATTCGGCCAGATCATGGACCTCGCCATCGAACTCGGCGGCACCATCACCGGCGAGCACGGCGTGGGCCGGCTCAAGAAGGGCTGGCTGCCTGACCAGGTGGGTCCGGACGTGATGGAGCTGACCGCGCTCATCAAGAACGCTCTCGACCCGGACGGGCTCCTCAACCCGGGCGTGATCCTGTAGGCGTGGTCGGCACCACGGCATAGGTGCCGCGCCTCTTCGCCTTCGCCTCGAACAGGGCGTCGTCGGCGAGGGCGAAGTCGCGTCGAATGCGCTCGGTCGCATCCTCGTCGGTCATGTGCTCGCTGTGCAGGGGACCCACCGCGATGCCGAGACTGACGGTCGCCCACTCGCCGTCGCCGGCGTCGACCGGTTGGCCGCGGATGTCTTCGGCGACGGCACGCACCGCCTGTTCGTCGAGCCGCGCCGCGATCGCGAACTCATCGCCGCCGAGCCGGGCGACGACCGCAGGCTCGGGCACGGCGCCCTGGAGGATGTCGGCGACCTGCTGCAGGACGGCATCGCCCACGGCGTGCCCGTGGTCGTCGTTGATCCGTTTGAAGCGGTCGACGTCGGCGATGACCAGTGCGAACCGGTCACCGGGACCCCGACGCAACAGTGTGGTCGTGGCGAGGATGAATCCGCGGCGGTTCAGCAGTCCGGTGAGTGGATCGGTATTGGCCATCCGCAGTTGGTGTTTCAGGGATCGCTGGAGGTCGGAGGTGTAGCCCTGGTGCAGGGTGACCGTCCCGCTCACGGCGACGAGCAGAGCAAGGGTGGCGGCGAACGCGGGCACGGGCGGAGCGCCGTCCAGCCAGGCGAGAACTCCGAGTGTGCAGGTCACTGCGCTCGACAGGGCCAGGTGCAGGTACACGACGCGGGCACGTACGAAATGTGCGCTGTAGGAGCCGATCACGGCGAACAGTGCCGAGAAGTACAGCGCCAGGCGTGGATCGGCGACGGCGAACAGGCACACCGCCACACCGATGTCGGCGTAGGCGACGAAAGCGTCGTTGAACCCTCGGACGTGTGACTTCTTGGTCCACCACATCACGCCCAGATGGACCCGGCTCACCGCGATCGCGGTGGGGATGGTGGTGGCGGCAGCGGTACCGAGGATCAGCGACCGCCACAGCGAACCCTGCGCGCCGCTCGGCGTGAACAATCCGAGCGCGCCCACGACGCCGAAGATCAGCACCAGCCCGGCGATGGTGTACCGGATATGGCGTTCGCGCAGACGCAGCTGCCGGAGAACGTCGAGTGTTTCGTCGTAGAGCCCGCTGCGCCGTGCGATCTCCGCGGTGATCGAGTCGCGACCGAGCCCGCCGAACGGAGTAGATCTCGGCGAACGGCCGACCGTTTCTTCCACCTGATCGAGCTCCGGAAATGGGGGTTGGGGCGAACAATGCGAAGTCCAGATGAGCATTAGCGATGCTTCATCAGAGCAATTGATAGCCGCCGACGCCCGGTTGCGGCAGCGAAAACACCGAAATGTGAGAAAGAAGCACCTGCCGAGGTCCTCCCGTCCCCTCCGCGGGGGACCTCAGCAGGTAGCCCAAAACGCGAATGACATCTGAACACGATGCCATGCAGAAATGAGCATATTGGGTTGAAGGTCAACCTACAATCACATCAATCCGGATAACTGACAGGAGATGGTTGATGAATGGTTCTGGGGACGCCGGACTCCGCGATATAGACCTGCGCCGACTCCGAATGTTCGTCGTCGTCATGGAGGCTCCGAGCCTCCGCGTCGCCGCCGACAACCTGTTCATCAGCCAGCAGGCGTTGTCCTCGGCGATCCGTGAACTCGAGCGACAGCTGGGAGTCGAGCTCTTCTCCCGTTCGCGGCGCAGCCTGACGCCGACGCCGGCCGGGGAGGCGCTCTACCGCGGCGCGGTGCCGCTGCTGGCCGGCGGGGAACAGCTCGCCACGCAGGTCAGACGGGTCAACGCAGGGGCACCCGCACCGTTCGTCATCGGCCATGCACCCGACCTCGCGTCGTCGGAGGTCTTCCGGATCATCGAACCCGTGGTCCTCGCCGACCCCTCGGTGCCGATCACGGTGCGCCCGGTGTTCGCCGACTTCATGCGTGAGGAATTGCTGTCGGGCTCGATCGACCTGGCGCTGGGCCGTGGTGTGTCGGCGCCACCGGACATGGCGACCACGATCGCGACCGAACACGAGCTCCGCCTCGCGGTGCGCAGCGATCACCCGCTCGCCGCGCATGCCCGTGTCGACATGGCCGCCCTCGCCGGTTACGAGATCGTCGTGTGGGGGCCCGAGCACGAATACGAGTACACCGACATCCTCGTCGGGTTGTGCCGGCGTGCGGGATTCGAACCGCGCATCATCCTGTCGACGCTCCTCGGTACACCGCCGCACACGGCGGTCATCGCCCACCCCAAAGCCTGTGCGTTCGTCACCAACGAGCCCGGCTGGATCTACGCGAACTCCATCCGCATCGTCGAGTTCACCGATCCGCCGTTCGCCCCCGTCCGGGCGATGTGGCTGCCCAACACCGCCTCGACGCTGCGCCGGCAGATCCTGGCGGCGGCGGAAGGGGTGGTGTGAGAACGGAAGGCGGGGTGTCTCAGTGACGTTCGAGGATGGCGGCGAGATCGGCGCCGTCGGGGAGCGCGCCGTACTCGAAGCTGCGGTCGGGTCCGAGGCGGCTGGCGATGAACGCGTCGGCGACCGCCGACGGGCTGTGCCGCACCAGCAGTGACGCCTCGAGCGCCAGGGCCATCGACTCGACGGTCGACCGGGCTCGGCGCTGGGCGTCGGCCGGGGCGAGTCGCGACAGCTCGCCGAGTTGCTCCCGGAGTCGGTCGAGGTGCGTGTCGAGAGTCCGGTCGGCGCCGCGGGCGAGGCTGACCTCGGCGTCGAAGGCGGCGACCGATTCGGGTTCTCGGGTCATCGCGCGCAGGACGTCGAGGGCGATGACGTTGCCCGAGCCCTCCCATACGGCCATCACCGGCTGCTCGCGGTAGCGCATGGCGAGGGGGAAGTCCTCGGTGTATCCGTTGCCGCCGAGGCATTCCAGCGCCTCGTAGGCGTGGTGGGGGCCGCGCTTGCAGATCCAGTACTTGGCGACCGCGGTGGCGAGTCGGCGGAAGGCGCGCTCCTGCGGATCGGCATCCTCGTCGTGGGCGCGGGCGAGGCGGATCGCGGTGGTGGTCGCGGCCTCGGATTCCAGTGCGAGATCGGCCAATACGGCGGTCATCGCGGGTTGGTCGGCCAGCGTCGCGCCGAAGGCGGCACGATGCCGGGCGTGCCACACGGCCTCGGCGACGGCCTGGCGCATGCCCGCCGCGGAACCGAGAACGCAGTCGAGGCGGGTCTGCGCGACCATCTCTATGATCGTGCGCACGCCGCGTCCCGGCTCGCCGACCATGACGGCGACGGTGCCGTCGAGTTCGATCTCGCTGGAGGCGTTGGACTTGTTGCCGAGCTTGTCCTTGAGACGCTGGATGCGGAAGACGTTACGGGTGCCGTCGGGCAGGATGCGGGGGAGCAGGAAGCACGAAAGTCCTTCGCCGCCGGCGCCGTGCGCCTGCGCGAGAACGAGGAATGCGTCCGACATGGGCGCCGAGCAGAACCACTTGTGACCGGTGAGGAGGTACTCGGCACCCGGTCCGCCGGTTCCGGCGGGGACTGCGACGGTGGTGTTGGCGCGGACGTCGGAGCCGCCTTGCTTCTCGGTCATCGACATCCCGAAGATGGCCGACTCCTTGGTGGCGCTCAGATCAGGGGAATAGCTGCGGGACAACGCCTTCGGCACCCAGTTCGCGGCGACGTCGGGCTGGAGTTCGAGTGAGGGGATGACCGCGTGGGTCATCGACACCGGGCAGGCGTGGCCCGGTTCGATCTGGCCGAACAGCATGAACGCGGCCGCACGCACGACGTGCGACCCGGGTTGAGGATCGGACCAGCAGCGCGTGTGGGCGCCGTGGGCGATGGATTCGGAGATGATCCGGTGGTATGCCGGGTGGTATTCGACCTCGTCGATGCGGTGACCCCAGCGGTCGAACGTCCGCAACACCGGCGTGATGGTGTTCGCGAGATGGGCGTCGTGCTTGAAGGATTCGCTGCCGACGAGCGCCCCGATCTCGCGGAGTTCGGCGTCGCCCCAGGCGCCGTCGTGCCGCGCGACCGCCTCGGTGAGGACGACGTCGAGCTCGTACTCGTTGACGTCCAGTCGCGGAGCGGACTGGTTGAACACCTCGTGGGTGAGGTGCGGCTGCGGATGGATGTGCGTCGCGGACTGGGTCATCATGCCTCCTGAGGCGTGGGTACGAGTGGCCGGTCCAGAACCCGGTCCGGGATCTGCAGATTCGTGAAGATCACCGCGACCGCGTCCTCGAGTCGATAGCCGAAGTCGGCTCCGGTGGCGGCCTTCTGAACCGCGAGACCGAAGATCGCCGACCAGAACGCCTTCGCCTCGACATCGATCCCGGCACGCAGTTGCCAGCCGGTGCGCACCAGCGTCGACATCAGCGCCTGCTCGCCGCGTTCGTGAAGTGTGCGCAGGGTGTCGGTGATGTGCTCCCGCAGGTCGGTGCGGCGCGACGTCAGCAGCATGGCGGTGGTGAACAGTTCGACGTCCCGCGCGCAGGGACCGAGGAGGGTTCCGACGAGCGTGTTCGTGTAGTCACGGACGGTCGTGGTCTCGGCGGCGGCCTCTTCGGCTCGACGTCCGGCCCGCAGTACACCGGCGCACGCGACCTCGACGAAGAGTTGTTCCTTGGAGCCGAAGTAGTAGGTGACCTGGTTGGGGTAGGCGTCGGCGCGCTGGCAGATCTGAGCGACCGACGCCGCGTCACCGTGCTCGGCGAACACCTCGCCGGCGGCACGCAGCAGCGCCTGGCGGGTTGCCCTGCCGGCTTCCCGGCTCGCGCGTCCGGTGGTTGCCACAGTGGGTTCCGATCGTCGACGTCAGTGTTTGTATGGCAAACAATAAACGCCGGGTGGCGCGCGGGCAAGGGTTGATTTCAGAAACGTGAGTCGGCGTAGTTGTCGGACCAGTGCCCGACGAGCTGCCGGTAGATGTTGTCCTGGTCGACGATGAGGGGCGTCAGGTGTCCATCGCCGACGAGGCCGCCGACGTGCACATGGGACATCGCGGAGGTGGCCGAGTGGATGTCGTCGGGTCCGGCTCCCATGGAGTCGGAATCGGCCACCATCATCAGGGTCGGCACGGCGATCGATGCGAGATCGGCCGTCACATCGGGGCGATGCAACATCATCGATCGCATGGCGTGGAACATCGGTCGGCGATCTGCGTCGACGAATGCCCGCATGATCTCGCACGCCCGATCAGGATGTGCAACAGCTGTTCTCGGTCCGATCAGGGCGTTCTGGAGCTGTGTACGCAACCATCGGTTGGGTCCGGTCACGCGATAGATCTGCACCAGTGGCCAGCACATCGTCCAACGCTCCCGCGGGTTGATGGGCCGGAGGGGCGTCCCGATCGTGGTCAGTGTGCGGAGTCGGCGAGGGTGTCGCGCCGCCACCTTGATGCCGATGTGGCCTCCCCAGGCGTTGCCCACCCAGTCCACGGGACCGTGGAGGGCCAGGGCGTCCATCACCGCGACCGCGCAGTCGGCGACCTCGTCGAAGGTGAAGTCGTGCGTCAGGCCCTCGCTCCGGCCGTGGCACGGGCCGTCGATGGCGATCGCCCGGTGGTCCTCGCGGACCCGGTCGAACAATGGCCCCCACGACGCCGAGTCGACGAAGAGGCTGTGCCACAGGACGACTGGTGGACCGGAGCCTTCGTGTCGGACGTGGATTCGGCCGAGCTGAGTGGGAATCGAATCGGTGCTCATGATCAGGCGCCTGCCTTTCGGCGAGGGAAATGCTTCGGAAACCGAAACTTCGGTATCCGTAGTATCCTCCGTTCCCATGGGCGGGTCAAGAGTGTCCGACGTGGAACGGCAAGCCATCGGTCAGCTGTTGGTGAGGCTCCTCGCGGAGTTCCGTTCCGACCTCGCCGGACCCCGCGCCGAGGCGGGGTTCGGTGACGTTCGCGATGCGCATCTGCAGATCTTCGGGAACATCCGGATGGGCGGAGTGCGGCTCACCGAGCTTGCGTCACGCGCGCAGTTGAGCCTGTCGGCCACGTCGGAACTGGTGAACGACCTCGAGAACCTCGGCTATTTGGCGCGTGAACCGGATCCGTCCGATCGTCGCGCCAAGTTGATCGTCCTGAGCAAGCGCGGACAGTCGCTGATGGCTGCGGCCGGGGTTCGGGTCGCCGACATCGAGCGGAGATGGGCGGCGGTGGTCGGCGACGACGACTTCGCCCACATGTGCGCGACGATGCAGCTGCTCCTGGATCGCCTGAACGCGGCCGACTGAAGGCCCGGGTTGTCAGACCTCGCGGACAGCCCGACGGAGATGAGGTTGGCGCCAGAACAGGACCATGAGCGCGACCAGCGCGGTCACCCATACGTTGACCGACGGCCCACCAGTAGTTGGAGGGTAGACCCGCGAAACAAAGCGAATTCACCAGCCTGAATTGGCTGATCTGTGCAGGTCAGTCGGCGATCTCGGACGCCGGAGAGGACGCGGGACCAAATCACGACCCCGCGTTGTTGTGCACGGTGCCGCCGGACGAGCTCCGCCAGACCGACGAGCGGCCGGCGTCGACAGGAGGAATCGTGAGCAACGAATACCGCAAGACCCCCGAGGCCTTGAACCGCCTCACCGACGCGCAGTTCCGCGTCACCCAGCGCGACGGCACCGAGCGCGCCTTCGACAACGAGTACTGGGACAACCACGAGCCCGGCATCTACGTCGACGTCGTCTCAGGACAGCCGCTGTTCTCATCGACCGACAAGTACGACAGCGGCACCGGATGGCCGAGTTTCACCAGGCCCATCGACGACGCCGCGGTGACCACCAAGACCGATCGGACCCTGTGGATGCGCCGCACCGAGGTGCGTTCGTCGGGCGCCGACAGCCACCTCGGCCACGTCTTCGACGACGGTCCACGAGATGCCGGCGGACAGCGTTACTGCATGAATTCGGCTGCGCTGCGCTTCATCCCGGTTCGTGACCTCGAGGCCGAGGGATACGGCGAGTACACCGAGCTGTTCCCCACCACAACCCACACCGAAGAGGAGACCGCATGACCATCGACACCGGTCAGATCACCGTCCGTCCCGGCACCGAGACCGCAGTCCTCGCCGGCGGATGTTTCTGGGGGATGGAGGACCTGATCCGCAAGCAGCCGGGAGTCCTCGACACCCGCGTCGGCTACACCGGCGGACAGAACGACCACGCCACCTACCGCAACCATCCCGGCCATGCGGAGGCCGTCGAGATCGTCTTCGACCCGAACGAGACGACCTACCGGGACATCCTGGCCTTCTTCTTCCAGATCCACGATCCGACGACCCGCGATCGTCAGGGCAACGACGTCGGGACGAGCTACCGCTCGGCGATCTTCCCGTTGGGTCCGGAGCAGGAGCAGGTGGCCCGGGACACGATCGCCGACGTGGATGCGTCGGGTCTGTGGCCGGGGCCGGCCGTCACGACCATCGAACCGGCGGGTCCGTTCTGGGAGGCCGAACCCGAGCACCAGGACTACCTGCTCAACTACCCGAACGGCTACACCTGCCATTTCCCGCGTGCGGGCTGGGTGCTGCCGAAGCGAGGTGCGTCGACCACGCCGTGATCCACCAGGGCCGGTCGAGGCCGGTGGATCGGTGGAGATGACATGGATTGACAGGTGACGCGATGAGATGCGGGATCGACAGCAGATAGGCGACGAGGCGAGGTGCCACAATCGGGCCAGACGACCGGGCTGACCGAAGGAGCCGACATGACCGATGCCGACGCGGCGAAGTTGCTCGTGATCGGGGCCGTGAACGTCGACCTGGTCGTCGCAGCCGAACGACTCCCGGGGCCCGGGGAGACCGTCGTCGGGCCGGACGTGAGCAGTCACGGAGGCGGCAAGGGTGCCAATGCCGCGGTGGCGGCGGCGCGCGCCGGAGCCGTCGTCCGGTACTGCGGTGCGGTCGGTGACGACGAGATGGGTGCGGGCGCACTCGGTGAGTTGGCGGAGGAGGGCATCGACGTCACCGAGGTTTCCCGCATCGACGGCGTCTCCACCGGCGCGGCGCTGATCGTGGTCGACCCGTCCGGTGAGAACCAGATTGCGGTGGGGGCCGGAGCAAACGCCCGGGTCGCTGCGGATGATGTGCGTGCAGCCGTGGCCCGCGCGGCGGACTGGGGTGTCGGATGCGTCCTGACCAGTACCGAGATAACCCCCGACGCCGCGGTTGCCGCAGTGAAAGCTGCTGCAGAGCACGGCATCACATGTGTGGTGAATCCGGCGCCGGTCCTCGACGAACTCGTCGGGGTGCTCTCGGTTCCGGACATCCTCACGCCGAACTCCTCGGAACTGCGCGACCTGTACGCGCGAACCCTGTCCGAAGGTCGGCACGACCCCACCGAAGCCGAGATGGCCACGGCGCTGGCCGAACACCTCGACGTCACCGTCGTGGTCACGCTGGGTGCCGATGGAGTACTGGTCGTCGACCGTTCCGGCGCGACGTCGGTGCCGGCGGGTGAGGTCGAGTCGGTGGTCGACACGACCGGCGCCGGCGACACGTTCAACGGTGTACTGGCCGCTTCGCTGGCGGCCGGGCACGACCTCGTCACGGCCGCGCGGCGCAGTGCAGCAGCGGCGTCCCTGACGGTGGCTCACGTCGGAGCCCGAACCGGGATGCCGACCGCCGAGGCTCTCGAGCGCGCCCCGTCGGGAAGCTAGCGCGACAGGGGTTTCGGACGTTCCATGTAGCGGTGGTGATCATTGCTCGGCAGGAAGTAGTCACCCCGGCCGCCGGCGCGCAGCAGCGGGCGTGCACGGGCGGTGTCGTAGACCAGGTCGTCGCCGAGCAGCTCCGTCGCGATGTGCACCTTCACGACCTCGCCGAGAACCATCCAGGAGTCCACGGACTCTCCTGCGGCCGAACGCAATTGGAAGGTATCGGTGACCAGGCATTCGAACGTGACGGGGCTCTCGGCGACCCGGGCCGGGCGCACGAGTTCGGAGTCGAGGGCCGTGAGTCCGGCGTGCTGGAACTCATCGGTGTCCGCGGGGAGTGCGGCCGAGGTGGCGTTCATCTTCTCGCCGATCGAATCGGTCGCGAGGTTCCACACGAACTCGCCGGTCGACTTCGCGTTGGCGACAGTGTCTTTCCATCCGACGCTGGCGAATCCGATGATCGGCGGGGTGTAGTTGAACAGGTTGAAGAAGCTGTAGGGGGCGAGGTTTCGCACCCCGGCGTCGGACACCGTGGAGTCCAGCCGATCGGACGCGGCGCGATGATCGCGTTGAGAGGGTCGTGAGCGAGACGATGCCCCTCGGCGGGGGCGTACGAGTGGAACTGGACCATCGCTTCACCGTACGTGACCGGGGTACGGTGATCCGGACATGGACCGGACGAGACGATGGGGGCCGGAGTGACCTTCTCCACTGCTGGTGAGCGCGATTCCGACCGGGTTCGGCGTTCTCTCGCGAACATCCGCGACCTCGGTGGGCTGCCGCTCGTCTCCGGCGGAACGACCTCGCCCGGGGTTCTGATCCGCAGCGACGCGCCGTATCCGGACGACGACGATCCCGTCGGTGTGCCGTGGCCGCCGTCGACCGTGGTCGACCTGCGCGATCCGTCCGAGTCGGGTGCGGTGCGGGTGACGTGGCCGGCCGAGGTGCGGTTGGTGCACCGGCAGGTGTCCTCGGGGGCCCGCATTGACCGCCTCGCCGACACCGCGCTGACCGACATCTACACCGCCATGATGCAAACCGGCGGGGATCGGCTGACGGCGGCCCTCAACGCTTTCGACCCGGCCGGCCCGACCCTTGTCCACTGCGCGGCCGGTAAGGACCGCACGGGCGTGATCGTTGCGATCGCCGAACTCCTCGCCGGTGTCGAGGAAGCCGCGATCGTCGCCGATTATCAGCGGACCGAGCAGAACATCACCGGGGTCCTGGCGCGCCTGCAGCACCGCGACCGGGTACCGAGAGGCATGTCGCTCGATGCACCGATCCTGCGCACGCCGCGGGAGGCGATCGATCTCGTCGTCGACGCCGTGACCGGGCACCGGGGTGGCCCGTGGGGCTGGTTCGAGGCGAACGGCGGCGACGTCGGGCATTTCGAGGGCTGGGTGACGCGATTCGCGCCCGGCGCAGCACCCGGGTAGGACGATTCCGCAGTCGGCCCGTCGGGCGTCAAGGGGTGGGCGCCCGACGGGCCTGGCGGAGAAACGTCGGGGTGGTGCATTTCTCCGCGAGGCGTATGCCCGACGCTCAGCCGCGTCAAACACTCGAGATACCAATGAAGATCCAACGAATCGGAAAGCAGGTCCATATGCCCGGTCACGACGACGCACGGCCGTTCCCCGAGGACGTTGTCGCGGGAGTGCTCGCGCACATGAACGGCGACCACGCCGACGACTCGCTGGTCATCTGCAAGGCACTCGGCGAACGGCCGGATGCGATCGCTGCGGTGATGACCGGCTTCGACGACCGGGTCGCGATCTTCGACGTCACGGTCCCCGAAGGCGCCGTGGAGATGCGGTTCGAGTGGGATCGTCCCGTGAACGACCGGACCGACGTGCGGAAGGCCGTCGTGGCGATGTTCCGGGACGCGCAGGCCCGGCTCGGTATCAACCCGGCCTGATCACACCCGCTCGAAGATCGCGGTGAGCCCCTGCCCGCCGCCGATGCACATGGTCTCCAGGCCGAAACGTGCCTCACGACGGTCGAGTTCACGCAGCAGAGTCGTCAGAATCCGCACGCCCGTCGCGCCGACCGGATGACCGAGCGAGATTCCCGAACCGTTGACGTTGGTGCGCTCGAGATCGGCGTCGGTGAACTTCCACTCGCGGGTGACGGCCAGAGCCTGAGCAGCGAAGGCCTCGTTGAGTTCGATGAGGTCGATGTCGGAGAGGTCGAGGCCTGCGCGGATGAGTGCCTTGGCGGTGGACGGGACGGGGCCGATGCCCATCACCTCGGGTCCGACACCGGCGACCGCCCACGTGACCAGGCGCGCGAGGGGCTTGAGTCCGAGGCGTTCGGCGTTCGCACGCGTGGTCACCAGCGTGGCTGCGGCTCCGTCGTTCTGGCCGCTGGCGTTGCCTGCGGTGACGGTCGCGTCTGGATCGGACTTGCCCATGATCGGCCGGAGACGAGCCAGCGACTCCAGCGTGGTGTCGGCCCGGGGATGTTCGTCGCGGTCGACGATCTTGTCGTCGCCTTTGCGCTGCGGAACCGACACGGGGACGATCTCTTCCGCGAACTTGCCGCTGTCGATGGCGGCCACGGCGCGGCGATGCGATTCGGCGGCGAGCGCGTCCTGCTCCTGACGCGGGATCGAGTATTCGCGCCGAAGGTTCTCCGCGGTCTCAAGCATCCCGCCGGGAACCGGATGGTTCTTTCCGCCCGACGTGACGCGGCCACGCGCCAGGCGATCGTGCAGAGTTGCCGGCGCACCCTTGGCGCCCCACCGCATCGACTCGGTGTAATACTCTGCGCGACTCATGGATTCGACGCCACCGGCAATAACCAGGTCGGCGACCCCGGTCTGGATGCGCATCGCGGCGTCGAGAACCGCCTGCAGGCCCGAGCCGCAGCGGCGGTCGAGCTGCGATCCCGGCACGGTGATGGGGAGTCCCGCGTCGAGTGCGGCGACGCGCCCGATCGCCGGCGCCTCACCGTTCGGATAGCACTGACCGAAGATCACGTCGTCGATGCTCGACGGATCGATCTCGGTGCGTCGCAACAGCTCCGAGAGAACAGTCGCAGCCAGCTCGGTGGCGGGTACGTCGACGAACGATCCGCCGTACCGTCCCACGGGAGTGCGGAGCGGCTCACAGATGACGACGTCGTCGGCTGCGGGTGGTGGCGTGGTGACGGTCATGCGGGTGTTCCTTTGCGGTAGTCCACTTCCTGGCCGGACCATCGCTGCGCCCACTCGCGCAGTTCGACGGCCCGGATCTTGGTTCCGTTGCCGCCCAACGTGGTCGGCATCCGCTCGATGACGTGTACGGCTGCGGGCACTTTGAATGCGGCCAGGCGATCACGGCACCAGGTCTTCAACGACGAGGCGTCGAGGTCTGCGCCGTCATCGACCGGAACGACGAAGGCCACGGCCTCGGTGTAACCACCCGAACCGCTGATCCCCACGACCTTCGCGGTCTGTACGTTCTCGTGTTCGGCGAGGCGGTGCTCGATCTCGGCCGGGTCGACGAGGAAACCCCGCAGCCGCAGGACATCTCCCATGCGGCACACGTAGCGGAATCCGCCGGTGTCGAGTGCGCGTGCGAGATCGCCGCTGCGGAACCAGCCGTCCGCGGTGAACGCACGCGCGGCGGCATCCGGGTTGCCGAGATATGCGTCGACGACGTTGGGGCCGCGGAACTGCAGCTCACCCTCCTCGCCGGTGGCCAGGACACGGTCATCGAGCGGATCGACGACGCGTACCTCGATGGCGGACTCGACCGGACGGCCACCGCCGTTCCAGCGCACCGACTCCGGGTCGTCGGACGACCAGAGCAGCGCGAGGGCGAAGACCTCCGACGAGCCGAAGACGCCGGTCGTCTCGGCTTCGGCCTCGTCGCGTACCCAACGCGCGATGTCGTGGGAGCGGCCGAGGAAGTCGGCGATGCCCAGCCACCGCAACGTGGTCAAATCCGTTCGCCGGCCCTCATGCCAGGTGTCGTACAGGCGCCCGAAAAGATCGTCACCGCCGACGATGTGGGTGACACGCAGCGACTCCACCCTCTCCAGGGTGGCCGCGGCGTCGAAGACGGGCTCCATCAGGATGGCTGCGCCACCCGCGAGACCGGCCATGGCAGTGCTGAATCCGAAGACACCGGACACCGGAAGGACGCCGAGGATCACGTCGCCCTCGCGGACCCCCATGATCACGGAGTCGGCATGCGCATGCCGGACCACGGCCGAATCCCGGTGTGCGGCGAGCTTCGGTGTCCCGGTCGAGCCGGAGGTCGTGAACGCGACCGCGAGCTCGCCGGTGTCTGCGGCACGGTCGCCCGCCGAAGTCCAAGCCGTCGTCGACGGGGTCGCAGGTGCGGAAACGCCGGTGGTGTCGCCGCTTCCGGCGATCCAGGCCCCGGCGCCGAGGTCGAAGTCGGCCGCCGCTGCCCGTGGAGTCAGAGGCCCGGGAACGACCGCGATCGCCGGGACGGGGTCGGCCGTCGAGCTCGCCTCGCGCAGGGTGCCGAAGACGTCGAGTCCGTGGAACTCCGCGGGGACGGCGACCACCGCCGGTCGCGCCGAGGTGAGGATGTGCATGACCTCACCGACGTTGTACCGGGTGTTGACCCCGATGACATGCGCGCCGAGAGCTGATGCGGCGAACTGCCAGACCAGCGCGTCGGACCAGTTGGGCAGGTACACCGCCAGGCACTGGCCGCGGCGGACGCCGATGCGGGACAGCTCTTCCCGCAGCTGGTCGACACGGCGGCCGAGGTCGGCTCGGGTGAGGGTGATGACCTCGCCGCCGGCGACGTCCATCGCGACCGGACTGTCGGGGGACTCGTGGACGAGATCGGCGAGCATCCCGGCGAGCGTGGGATGGGTCGTGACGGTCATGACACGGCCTCCGGGGTGCGGGTGCCGGCCGGCAGGGATCGGAGCCAGGCGTCAGCGCGGGCACCGAAGTCGGGGAGCTCTTCCATCGGGTAGTGGCCGTACCCGGCCAGCTCGGTGAACTGCGCACGCGGACCGTCGAGTTCGTTGATCTCGTCGGCGGCGCGACGGACGGCGTCGACGCTGATCCACGGGTCGTCGGCGCCGCAGATCAGATGCAGCCCACAGGTGAGGTCGGTGAGCCGGTCGCGGACGTCGTGGCTGCCCCAGCCGATGAGGTCCGACGACGAGATCTCCGGGTCCTCGCGTTTGTGCATGAGGCCGATGAGATGTGCCTGTGCGGCGGGTACCGCCCGCCCGACGGACGCGAGACTGCCGAGGTACGTGCGCTCCGCACGCGCCGGTCCGGCCACATCCTCGAGTTCGCGTCGCAGGCCGGCGATCTTGACCCGGCCAGGCCCGGTCTCGGCGGCCATCGCGACGGCCCCGGCGAGCGGATAATCGGGCCGCGTCGCCAGTTCCAGTGTGAGTTTCCCGCCGATGGAGCAGCCGATCACAAAAGGACGCTCGATGCCCAGCTGCTGCAGGACGTCGGTCAACCAGTCCGCGTAGTCGACGAGGTTGGTGATCGGGCCCGTCGGGCAGGGTTCGGAACGGCCGTGGCCCGGCAGGTCCGGCACGACGACGCGGTACCCGCAGTCGGCGATGTCCTGTGCGGCACGGCGCCATTGGACGCCGCTCTGCCCCGCGGTGTGGATGCACAGCACGGTCGGGGTGTCGCCGTTGCATTCCCGGGGGGACGTGGAACCAGCGGTGACGATCTCGACGAACGCCAGGGCGCCTTGGATCTCGAGGTAGCGTGCCTCGATCATGAGTGCACCTCCCGTGCCAATGCGCGCGCGTTCTGGATGATCGCGTGCAACGGCTTGGTCAATCTCAGGTACTCGTAACCGTTTCCGGCGGAGGAGAACTCTCCTCGGAGAGCGCGGCGCATGAAGTCGTCCGAGTCGGACAGCAGGAGATCCACCCAGGTGGCGGGGGAGGTCTCGAAGGTGAAGGTGGCACCCAGCGGGGCGCGCCGTGTGACGTCGATGACCTGTCCCTTGTAGATGCGGAGGTGCACCTCGCGCTCGCCGCACCGCAGTCCGACGGTGCCGTCCCAGGTGGAGACCGACGAGGTGAACGCGGCGTCCCGGTGCAGGCGAGCGCGCAGTAGCTCACCCCACTCGACCGAGCAGAAGTCGAGGGAGGGCACCGACTCGGGACTGGCCTCGGTACGCCATGTCTCCGTGCCGGATTCGCGAACGCGTCCGGCGTCGTCGACCAGGCGGACCTCCCGGTCGATCCCGTCGGCACCGACTCTGGTCACCACGGTGGTCGCATGGACGTGGTCGGATTCCGCGATGGGGGCGGTTGCCGACCAGGTGATGGCGACACGTTCCGCGCACGGAACCGCGTCGGTCAGATACTCGGCGACGACCATCCCGAAAGACTGTGAACGAGAGGGGATGCGGAGTCCGTGACGGTCGAGGACATCGGCGACCAGACGGGTTCGGGTGGAGGTGCGGACTCCGACGCGGAGCGAGGCGATGGCGGTGGTCATGACCCGGCCCTGCCCAGCAGCTCGTCGGAGATGATCCGCATCTGGATCTCGCTGGTGCCCTCGAAGATCTTGGTGAGACGTGCGTCGCGCCAATGTCGTTCGACCTGGAAATCGGTGGTGTAGCCGGCGCCACCATGGATCTGGACGGCCTCACTCGTCACCCGTTCGGCCATCTCGGTGGCGACGAGCTTGCACATCGACGCCTCGAGCGAGCACCGCCGGCCGGTGTCGATGTCGGTGGCGACCGAGTACATGAGTTGCCGCGCCGCCTCGATGTCTGCGGCCATCGTGGCGATCTTGAAACGCAGGTGCTGGAAGTCCGCGAGTTCGTGGCCGAACTGCTTGCGGGTGTGCATGTAGGCGATGGAGTCCTCGAGTGCGGCGCGGGCCAGGCCGATGGCACGGGCGGCGGTGTGGGCACGCCCGACCTCCAGTCCGCTGACCGCGAGGTAGAAGCCCTTGCCCTCCTCGCCGAGCATCCGGTCGGCCGGGATGCGGAAGTCGTCGAAGGACAGTTCCCAGGTGCTCCAACCGAAGTAGCCGATCTTGCGGACCTTGGTGCCGGAGATGCCCTCGGGGAACTCGCCGCGTTCCTTCTCGACGAGGAAGGCGCTGATACCGCGGTGGGGCTTGGCCGGGTCCTTGTTCGGATCGGTGCGGGCGAACAGGACCAGGTAGTCGGCCTCGTCGGCGTAGGTGCACCACATCTTGGTGCCGTTGACGACCCACTCGTCGCCGTCGCGTGTCGCCCGGCACGAGATGTTGGCGACGTCCGACCCCGCCTCCGCCTCGGAAAGTGCATACGCGCCCAGGTATTCGCCGCGCGCCACGCGGGGCAGCATCGCGGCCTCCTGCTCAGGAGTGAAACCGCCGCCCATGCCGTTGCCGCGCGCCAGCAGGCCGGACACGCTCATCCACGCACGTGAGAGTTCCTCGGCGACAAGGCAGTACTCGAAGACTCCGAGGCCGAGGCCCCCGTACTCCTCCGGGATCATGATGCCGAAGAACCCGACCTCGGCCATCGCCTTCTTGAGCGTGTCGGGAATGGTGCCCTGGACGGGGTCGAGTTCGTTGGCAACCGGCAGGACCTGCTTCATCGCGAAGTCGCGGGCGAGGTCGCGGATCGCGATGCGCTCCTCGGTCAGGTAGCGCGGGCTGTCGGTCCGGGGCTGTGACGGCCGATGGGTCATGGCCTTCTCCTAGTGAATGCGGGCCGGAGTGATCGGGTCGGCCTGATCGCTCGTTAACGGTCGTTCACCATTTGGGCACCGGGTCAGGCCCGGGTCAATGGGTTGAGCGGGGTCCGGTATCCGACGAGGTTGAGTGCGTACTGCCCGTAGTCGTCGGCGACCTGGGTTGCGGTCCGGGGGCCGTCCGGTCGGAACCACACCGGGATGCCGGCGCACATCAGCAGTACGGCCGTAACCGCCTGATGGACTCTGTCGACGTGGAAAAGTCCCTGTTCGACCGCCCTTTCGGCGATGTCGACGAACTGCTGCTCCTGGGCGTCGCGGGACCCGACCACCCGCTTGCGATCGATCTCGCCCAGATAGCGCAGCTCCGTGTTCGCGACAAGGCACTCGCGCGGTCTCTGGGCGGTGTACAGCGCATGGGCGACGACCGCCGCGCGCCACTGTTCGGCGGGATCCTTGCCGGCCCGGCGGATCGCGTTGCGGGTCGCGGTGAACTGTTCGTCGCTCGCGGTTCGCAGGATCTCGACCAGCAGATCGGACTTGTTCTCGAAATGGTTGTAGACGTTGGCGGCGCTACAACCTGCACGATTGCCGATGGTTCGCATCGTCGCACCGTGAAAACCGGCCGTGTAGAACTCGTCGAGCGCGGCGTCGAGGATGCGGTCGCGGGATGCTGCGGTCGGCGAAGGCGATCGGGTGTTCATGTGCACAGACTAGGGCGATGCGGTTTCACCAGCAATGATGAAGGCAGGCCGCTCGATTGACCTGCCTATATCTCGCGCTTATGGTGTGGATCACGTGAACGAATGTTAATGGAGGAATCATGACCACCGAGTCCGAGCTGGCGTCGCGGCTCACCCGTCTGGAAGACATCGAGGCCATCCGCACGCTCGACGCCCGGTACTGCCGCCACCTCGACGACGGCAACTGGGACGAATTGATCGCACTGTTCACCGAAGACGGGGAGTTCGACGGCTTGTCGAACCCGCGGGGCAAGGCCGAGATGCGGGCGTTCTTCGCCGGCCTGGCCGACGGTGGCCTCACCTCGTTCTGGCACTTCATCACGAACCTCGAGATCGACATCGACGGTGACATGGCGACGGCGCGATCGTTCCTCTGGCAGCCGTGCGTTCTCGACGGCGTCGCCTCGATCGCCGCGGGCCGATACACCGACACGCTGGTCAAGCAGGACGGGCACTGGTTGTACCGGGTCAAGAAGGTCCGCTTCCACTTCTTCGGACCCCTCGCCGATGGCTGGGACGAGAACCTTTTCGCCCTCGAGTCCGCCCGCGCGGCCGCCGTCAATCCGTAGAGTCGCGCCGAGGGGGCCCGATCGGGTTCCGGCATCCGGCGGACAGGGAGTGGCATGGGACGGCTGGCAGACAAGGTCGCGTTCATCACCGGCGTTGCCCGGGGGCAGGGGCGGGCGCACGCGGTGCGAATGGCCTCGGAAGGGGCGCACATCGTCGGCGTCGACGTCGCCGGACCACTGCCGGGTGTGCCCTACGACTCGGCGACCGAGGATGATCTCGCCGAGACCCGGCGACTCGTCGAAGATCTGGGCGCCAAGGCGATTCTGACCCGGTGCGACACCCGCGATCTGGACGGACTCCGCGCGGCGGTCGGCGAGGGGGTGGAAGCACTCGGCGGACTCGACGTCGTGGTCGCCAACGCGGGGATCTGTATCCCCGAGACCTGGGACGAGGTGTCCCCGGAGAGCTTTCGCGACACCATGGACATCAACGTGACCGGCGTGTGGAACACGGTTACCGCGGCGGCTCCCCACCTCATCGACCGCGGCGGGGGATCGGTCATCCTGATCAGCTCCCTGGCGGGGAAGAAGCTGCAGCCGTTCATGGTCCACTACACGACAAGCAAACACGCCCTGGTCGGGATGTCGCGCGCCTTCGCTGCGGAGTTGGGGCAGTACGACATCCGCGTCAACACCGTGCATCCGGGTGCGGTCATCACGCCGATGGGCTCGGGCCGCATGGTCGAGCGGATCGAGGAGACCAACAAGGCCAACCCGCGCCTCGCCGGTATGGGGATGACCTTCCTGAACCAGTTCGCCGCAGAGGCGGGCGAGGTCGCGAACGCGGTGGCCTTCCTCGCGTCGGACGAGTCGAAATTCATCACCGCAGAGGAGATCTCGATCGACGGCGGCGCACAGCACTTCTAGCTGCTCCCGCGACTTCTAGGTGGTGCCGCGGACCACCAGCTCGACCGGCAGACGTCGCGACTCCACGTCACGTCCCGCCGTCAGATCCAAGAGTCCACGGACCGCGGTCTGGCCGATCTCCAGGGCGGGGGAGTGGATCGTCGTGAGCGGTACGGGAAGCTGCGCGGCGATCGGGATGTCGTTGTAGCCCACGAGTGCCAAGTCCTCGGGGATTCGCAGCCCGAGGTCGCGAGCGACGCCGAGGACGCCGACGGCGATGGTGTCGGACACCGCGAAGATCGCTCTCGGCCGGTCCGGTGCGTCGAGCAGAATCCGCCCCGCCTCGGTGCCCCCGCGCACCTCGAAACTGGACGGAACGATCCGATGGTCGGGGAGCTCGATCCCCGCCGCGGCGGTCTCGGACCGGAAGCCGGCCAGCCGATCCGTCGCCGTCGTGGCGTGGGCGGGGCCGGCGATCACCGCGAGGTCGGTGTACCCGCGATCGATCAGATGGCGTGCGGCAAGCGCGCCGCCGCGCACGTCGTCGCCGCCGACGAACGGGAGCCCGGCATCGGCGTGCCGGGTCAGCGTCATCATCGGCACGTCCCCGACGCGCAGGGACGCGATGAATTCCTTGCCCGGTCGGTGCAGCCCGCTGAGCAGGAGGCCGTCGACCTGACGTCCCACGAGCAGTTCGATGGCCGCGCGCTGGGCTTCCGGGTCGTCGGGCGGGCTGGACAGCAGCACCGAGTAGCCGGCCCGCGTCGCTTCCTCCTCGATGCCCTGATAGGTGGTGGCGACCACGCCGTCGGTCAGGCGGGTCATCACGACGCCGAGCGTGGTGGTCTTGCGGGTCCGCAGACTCGCCGCCCAGAGATTGCGCTGGTAGCCCAGCTCATCGGCGACCTCGCGAACCCGCAGTGCCGACTCCGACCAGCCGTCGGCGGGTTCGGACTGTCGCAGCACCCGAGACGCCGTCGACACGTGGACACCCGCAGCTTTCGCGATCTCCTTGAGGGTCGGCGTTCGCTGACCTCCGGCCACGCTGGTCCCCCATCCTGTCGGTAGCACTGTTGACGCTGCGCGTTCGAGCACCTACGGTAGCTCATGCAAACGTTCTCGCAAACGTTCTCGCTGAACTTGTACCATCAGTTGCAGGCCCGACCCCCGGAGGTTCCGATGTCCCGACCCAGCACCCTGGCGCAGCTCTTCGCCCTGGACTCGTTGCTCGACGCCGACGAGATCGCGATCCGCGATACCGTCCGTGACTTCGCCAATGCGCGTCTGCGGCCGCATATCGGCGACTGGTTCGAGAACGCCGAGCTGCCGGCGCGGGAGATCGCCAGGGAACTGGGCCAGATCGGTGCGCTCGGCATGCACCTGGAGGGCTACGGTTGCCCGGGCATGAGCGCGACCGCCTACGGCCTGGCCTGCCTCGAACTCGAGGCCGTGGACTCCGGTATCCGCAGCCTCGTGTCGGTGCAGGGCTCGCTCGCGATGTTCTCCATCCACCATTGGGGCTCGGAGGAGCAGAAGAACGAGTGGCTGCCGCGGATGGCTGCCGGTGAGGCGATCGGTTGCTTCGGCCTGACCGAACCCGATTTCGGCTCCAACCCGTCCGGCATGCGCACCAACGCCAAGCGTGACGGCGACGACTGGCTGCTCAACGGCACCAAGATGTGGATCACCAACGGCTCGATCGCCGACGTCGCGGTCGTCTGGGCCCAGACCGACGAGGGTATCCGCGGCTTCGTCGTCCCCACCGACACGCCTGGCTTCTCCGCGCCGGAGATCCACAAGAAGATGTCGCTGCGCGCGTCGGTGACCTCCGAGCTCGTGTTCGACAACGTCCGCTTGCCCGGTTCGGCGATGCTCCCGAAGGCCCAGGGCCTGAGCGGGCCGCTGACCGGCCTCGGCGAGGCCCGCTTCGGCATCATCTTCGGTGCGATCGGCGCTGCCCGCGATTGCCTCGAGACCGCCATCGACTACTCGCAGTCGCGCGAGGTCTTCGACAAGCCGCTCGCCGGTTACCAGATCACCCAGACCAAGATCGCCGACATGGCACTCGAGGTCGGCAAGGGGCACCTGCTGGCCTACCATCTGGGTCGTCTGAAGGACCGCGGTGAGATCCGCCCGGAGCAGATCAGCACCGGCAAGCTCAACAACACCCGCGAGGCCATCAAGATCGCCCGTGAATGCCGAACCATCTTGGGCGCCAACGGCATCACGCTCGAGTACCCGGTCATCCGGCATGCCAACAACCTCGAGTCCGTCCTCACCTACGAGGGCACCTCCGAGGTCCACCAGCTCACCATCGGCCGCGCCCTCACCGGCGAAGCCGCCTTCCGGTGAGCGAGCGCGCGGCTCTCGACGGACTCGTCGTCGCCGACTTCGGCCGGGTCCTCGCCGGGCCATACGCGACGATGCTGCTGGCAGACCTGGGTGCCGAGGTCATCAAGATCGAACGACCTGGGATCGGCGACGACACCCGGTCGTGGGGTCCGCCCTGGGTGGGCGAGGCGTCGTCGTACTTCCTGTCGGTCAATCGCAACAAGCGGTCCGTGGCGATCGACCTCTCCGATCCCGCGGGACTCGAGGAGGCACGACGCCTCGTCGATCGGGCCGACGTCGTCGTCGAGAACTTCATGCCGGGCACGATGGATCGCCTCGGACTCGGTTACGACGCCGTCGCCGATCGCCGGCCGGACATCGTCTACTGCTCGGTGACAGGATTCGGCGGGAACAACCAGCTGCCCGGTTACGACCTGCTGATCCAGGCGGTCGGCGGACTGATGAGCATCACCGGTCCCGACCCGCAGACGCCGACCAAGGTGGGCGTCGCGGTCGTCGACGTCATCACGGGATTGCATGCGGCCGTGGGCATCCTGTCCGCGTTGCGGCACCGCGACCGGA
The DNA here is from genome assembly GCF_030316175.1 of Gordonia sp. Swx-4. Taxonomy (NCBI): domain Bacteria; kingdom Bacillati; phylum Actinomycetota; class Actinomycetes; order Mycobacteriales; family Gordoniaceae; genus Gordonia; species Gordonia sp. Swx-4. The sequence continues at coordinate 4,642,679 of NZ_CP128197.1, read as the reverse complement.
CCGGGCAAGGACAGCGCATCGAGGTGAACCTGTTGTCGTCGCTGATCTCGGCGCTGGCCAACCAGTCGTCGGGCTACGTGGCGGCAGGCGTGGTTCCGACAGCGATGGGCAACCGGCATCCCAGCATCGCGCCCTACGAGGTGTTCCAGACCGCGGATCGTCCGTTCGTGCTGGCCGTCGGCAACGACCGCCAGTTCGCCGGGCTGTGCGAGGTCCTCGGACGCCCGGACCTACCCGCCGACGAGCGGTATGCGACGAACAGTGCGCGGGTGGCGAATCGGGAGAAGCTGGCGGCGATCCTGAACGAGGCGCTGTCAACGGCGAGCGCGGATCACTGGTTCGACGCACTCACCGCGCGGCGGGTGCCGTGTGGCCCGCTCAACGACATCGCCGACGCCATCGCGCTGGCCGAACGTCTCGGTCTCGATCCGGTTGTGGAGATCGACGATCCGCGCCGGGACTCACCGTTCCGATCGGTGGCCAACCCGATCCGGATGAGCGTCACTCCGCCGAGGTACCGGTCGGCACCACCGCTGCTCGACGAGCACGCCACGGTGTCGGACCTGGTCTGACTCACGCCACAAAACCCACCCTTTTGCGGTCTTTCCACCCTGACAGGACGCGGGGAGGTCTTGCCGAAAAAGGCTGGGTTTGCAGGGTTTACGGCTAGGCGGTGGCCAGCTCGCGGCTCTCGGCGAGTTCGCGGTACGCGCTCACGACGGCGTCGAGCTGGGCCTGCGAATGCCTGCCGAGCCCGCATTAGGTGGAGATCCCGAAGTCGGGCAGGAACTCCGAGACGATCGCGGCACGCTTCCGCGCGACGGTCGCGGCGTGGATGGCGTCGATCGGACGGGTCACGTGTCGCGACAGCCCATTCGCGACGGTGACGATGGCCGACGCGTCGCGCGGCAGGATGTGGCGTCCCGCGCGCGCGGCGGCCTCGGCATCCGGCGGATCACCCATGAACGGCGACGCCCCGAACTTCGAGTCGCCGTAGCACAGATGGAAGGTGAGTTCGGCGCCGTCGGGGATCCACGACGCCAGGCGTGCGATCGCCGCGAAGATCGCCTCATGCCCCGCATAAGGATTGGGGAACCAGCCCTCGACGGTGACCAGCTCGGTCGGCAGATCCCACTGGACGGCGAGGTCGGTCGCCGGGATGAGGGAGAAGAGCTTCTCGACGCTCGCCTGTAGCGCACGGGTGCACGGCGTCGAGCAGACAGTTCTGCTCAGCCCGACCGAAAGGCTCAGTACGCCGAAACAGGCTGGGACGGGATGATTCCGTGATGCAACTCGGCAACATCGGGATGGGCGCGGGTGCGCGACTTCCAGGCGTTCTCACCGTAGGTGCTGAAGATCGGGTTGTCCGGATCGGTTTCGACGCCGCGCGACGCTGTCGCCAGTTCGGGCGGGAGGTCGATGATCGGGATGACCTCATCGAGCGCGGGATTGAGGAAGAACGGGATCGAGACCCGGTCGGTCCCGGGGCGGGGTGCGCGGACCCGATGCCGGGTCGCACGGAGGTAGCCCCCGGTCGCGACCTCGAGCAGTTCGCCGATGTTGACTATGAACGCGCCCTCGACGGGCGGGACCTCCACCCAGCTGCCTGCAGCTGTCTCGACCTCCAGGCCCTCGGAGCCGGGTTCGACCAGCAGCAGGGTCAGTACTCCCGAGTCCTTGTGGGCGCCGACGCCCTGGGCGCTGTCGGCGGTCCCCGGGTAGCGAACGACCTTGATCAGGGTCGCCGGCAGTTCGGCGAACGCCGCGTCGAAGAAGGATTCCGGGGCGCCGAGCGACACCGACCAGTGCCGCAGCAACCGCAACCCGACTTCCGACAGCGCAGCACCCCAATCCTCGAAGGCGGTGCGGAAGCCGGCAGGCGACGAAGGCCAGAGATTCGGTCCCTGCAGCCTCCAGTAGCCCTCTGCGCCGGGGATGACCGCGCGTTCGGGGCCGATGTCGATCTGCTCGCGCCAATCCACCTTGCCGTTGGTCAGTTCACCACCGAGCCGCGAGTACCCGCGGAACTGTGGGCTCTGGAGCTGACTGATCTCGTTCTTGGCCTCGTCGGGCAGTGCGAAGAACTCGCGTGCCAGCCGCATGACCTCGGTGAGCGACTCGCCCGGCACCCCGTGGCCGGTCAGGTAGAAGAACCCGTGGTCGTGAGCGGCTTCCCGAAGCGCAGCACGGAAGGTCGCGGGGGCGGTGTCCGCGTCGCCGAGGTCGAGGATGGGGAGCATGGTGCAGAGCCTGCCAGAGCGTCGTACGCGGGAGGAACGTCGTTCAGGGACCGTGAAACCCCGTTCATGAGGTTTGCAGGCGCTACGTTGGTATTCGGGTCTGGGGCAGTGCGGCGGTGTCGACCCGGGCTCGCTACGTGGTCGGCCGCCTCGAGAGGAGTTCGATCGTGACCGAAGCGACCGACAATGTTCATCTCCGCATCGCGGAGCTGGCACGAGGGCTGCACGGCGACGAAGCCGACGACGAACAGGTGGCCAAGACGATCGTGGCCGGTGCGGTGGCCGAGATCCCCGGAGCCCAGTACGCCGGACTCACGGTCGCCACCGACCGGCGCTCCATCGAATCGTTCGGGGCAACCCACGAGATCGCGGAGATCCACGACCGGATCCAGGCCGATGTCGGAGAGGGGCCCTGCCTGTCGGCAGCCCTGCACGACCGGGTGGTCCGCGTCGACGATCTCCAGAACGACGAGCGGTGGCCGAAATACCGGAGCCGGGCGATGGGCGAGGTGCCGATCCGATCCGTGTTGTCGTTCCAGCTCTTCGCCAATCGCAACAAGATCGGGGCGCTCAACCTCTTCGCGGACGAACCGAATGTCTTCGACCTGCACGCCGAGGACATCGGCGTCGTGTACGCGACCCATGCCGCGCTGGCCTGGAACACCATCAAGAAGGACCAGCAGTTCAACAGCGCTCTGGCCAATCGTGACGTGATCGGGCAGGCGAAGGGCATCCTGATGGAGCGTTTCGACATCGATGCGCTGGCAGCGTTCGATCTCCTGAAGAAGCTGTCCCAGGAGTCGAACACCAAACTGGTGGAGATAGCACGGCAGATCACCCTCAAGAGGTGACCTGCCGGCGCGCTGCGTCGAGTTCTACTCGGAGACCGCGAACTCTGTTGTGCTGGGGCCGATCTCGCCTTCGGTGAGCGTGCGGCCGGCCTCGTCGACGGTCTCGAAGACGCGAACCCGGCCGGCCATCCCGCAGAGTTCGAGGGGGCGGCTGACAGTTCGTTCGCCGACCAGGACGACTGGAGTAGAGCGCTTCGCGGCATCGTCGACGAAGGTCTGCAGCAGTACGAGTCCGACCGTGCCGAAGAAGTTGACCGCGGAGAAGTCCAGGACGACGCCGTGGATACGATCGCGCGCGACGCGATCGAGCGCAGCAGCGAAGTCCGCCGCCGTCTCGCGGTCGACGCTGCCGGAAAAGCGCTGTACACAATACGATTTCGCGCAATCGAAACGTCGCGGTGACGTGCGCTCAGGGGAGCCGGTGCCGACGTCGAACGCCGAACGGAAAACGGTGGATGTGGTGAGCGGCATGAGGTGGTCTCATCTCAGTGGAAGCGTTTGCAGGGGCGATCTGTTGTGGACCGAACCCGGCGAGTGCCCGCTGGTGTTCGAGCGGAACCCAAGTTCACGATCGTCCTGAACGGAGATAAGCCGTGATGTCGCGTGAGTCGAGGGACCTTGGGTGCCCACTCGCTCTTTAGTGCGCGGCTCCGACCTGAACCGCACCCCTACCCTACGGGTCCTTCGGATGCCGAACAAGACCGACTCGGGTCACGGTAGAAAGTCGTCAAGAAATCCCGCATTGTGAGACGCCGAAAGTGGACGTGTGGCGAAGAACATGATTGTCTAGTACCTGATGCGCGTCGAGTCGCGTGCGCGGCATCAATCCATGCTAGATGGGGCAGCAGTCAGCCCATCGGTCGCAAGATCTGAACGTCTGGGTGGTGACAAATGGCGACACAACGCGCCGAGCACGACGATTACAGCGACGTCCTCCCGATACTGCGAGAGATTCGCAGTGAACGCGACGACGACCTACGTGCCAAGAAACGCGACGAAGTGATCGAGCGGTGCCTACCGCTCGCGGATCACGTCGCACGCCGGTTCTCCGATCGTGGTGAACCGGTTGATGATCTGCGCCAGGTTGCGCGGATCGGTCTCATGCATGCGGTCGACAGATTCGATGTCGATCGTGGCAACAATTTCCTCGCTTTTGCCGTCCCGACGGTCATGGGCGAGGTCAAGAGGTATTTCCGTGACAGCACGTGGTCGATCAGAGTGCCACGTCGTGCGCAGGAGGCCTCGCTCAACATCGCGAAGGCCAGCGAGGAACTCCTGCAGTCCCTCGGACGGTCGCCGCGGCCGAGCGAGATCGCCGAGCACCTCGGACTACCGGTCGGCGAGGTCATCGAAGGGATGGTCGCGCGGTCCGCATACACCGCGAGTTCCATTGACGCCGAAGCTGGTTCGTCCACGGACGGCTGGACTCTCGCGGACACGCTGGGCGACGAAGACGAGCGCCTGGACATAGTCGAGGAGTTCGTCACGCTACAGCCGGCGCTTGCTCGACTCACCGAACGCGAACGAACGATCCTCACCCTGCGGTTCTTCCGTTCGATGTCCCAGAGTGAGATCGCTCGCCAGATCGGGATCTCCCAGATGCACGTGTCGCGGCTCCTCACCCGGATCCTCGAAACTCTGCGTGAAGAGGTCGCCGACGACGAGGAGTACGAGGAGCCGCTGCTCAAGCACGCGTGAGACGCTGCCGGGCCACGTATGCGGTCACCGAGGGCCCATGCCGGGAGCACCTGGCATGGGCCCTCGATCCCGCTCAGGGCTTCAGGATGACCTTCACCATGCCGTCGGCCTTGCGCTGGAACTTGTCGTACGCCTCCGGCGCCTGATCGAGCGGTAGTTCGTGAGTGGCAAAGGTGTCCACTCCGAGCGGGTCGGCGTCGGTGAGCAGCGGGAGGATGTCGTCGGCCCACCGCTTCACGTTGGCCTGTCCCATGTGCAGCCGGATCTGCTTGTCGAACATGGTCAGCAGCGGCAGCGGGTCGGCCATACCGCCGTACACGCCCGACAGTGAGATCGTCCCGCCGCGTTTGACGATGTCGATTGCGGAGTAGAGGGCGCCGAGCCGGTCGACTCCCGCCTCCGACATGGCCTTGCGGGCAATCGGATCGGGGAGCAGCCCGACGACGGTCTGCATCGCCTTGTTCAGGGGTGACCCGTGGGCCTCCATGCCGACGGCGTCGATGACGGAGTCGGTGCCGAGGCCGCCGGTGAGGTCGCGGATCGCCTCTCCGACGTCGTCGACCTCGTCGAAGTTCACCGTCTCGATGCCGCGACCCTGTGCGCGCCGGATGCGTTCTGGCACACGGTCGACGCCGATGACCCGAGCTCCCTTGTGGGAGGCGATGCGCGCGGCCATGTCGCCGATCGGGCCGAGTCCGAGAACGGTGACCGTTCCGCCGCTGGGGATCTCGGCGTACTCGACCGCCTGCCAGGCCGTCGGTAGGACGTCGGACAGATACACGTATCGTGAGTCCGGATTCTCGGGCGGGACCTTGATGTGGGTGAATTGTGCCTGCGGCACACGGAGATACTCTGCCTGGCCCCCCGGCACCGAACCGTAGAGCTGCGAGTAGCCGAAGAGCGCCGCGCCCATGCCCTGTTCTTTCACGCGGGTCGTCGAACACTGGGTCATGAGTCCGTCGTTGCAGAATTGACATGCGCCGCACGAGATCTGGAACGGGATGACGACGCGGTCCCCGACCCGGAGGTCGCCGGTGTCCGAACCGACCTCCTCGACGATACCCATCGGCTCATGGCCGAGGATGTCGCCGGCGTTCATGAACGGGCCGAGTACTTCGTAGAGGTGTAGATCGGAACCGCAGATGTTGGTCGAAGTGACCTTGATGATGGCGTCCGTGGGTTCGATGATCTTGGGGTCGGGCACGGTCTCCACCGAGACATTGCGTTTTCCCTGCCAGGTCACTGCGCGCATTTCAGGCCTTTCCGTCGTGGTGTCGGTCTGCGGAGCGTTCGTCACGCGCTCGTTCGTGCTTGCCGGTGTGGTCGACCGGGAAGCCGTGGTAGCGCTCCTCGTACCGCTCGGCTTCCTCTGCGGTCGTCTCCGGCTGGATCGGATCCTGATGTGCGCGTTCGCCGTCGCGACCCGCACGTCGGCGTAGGAGCACTCGGCTGCCGACTAGGAGGCCGACGGCGAAAATGCCGGCGATGACTGCGCCGAGAGCGAGCCACACGGTCGCGTCCCGGTCGCTCGCCCCGGCCGCGATCGCGGTGCCGCCGAGCACCAACATGAGTCCGAGGCAGGCGAACCCGAGAAGGCCGATGGCCTTCAGGCCGCGTGACTTCCGTGCCGGTCGGCGTGCGATTGCTTCACGCGAGGCGACCTCGCGTTCCGGTGTGAGATCTGGCATAGCCGCCCCTTCGCCAGGTGGTGTGAACTCGGTTGGGATGCCGATCGGGTACCGCAGAGGCGTCCGCCTGAAACGTCAGACCCGTCCGCACCCGGCGTCGTTGCAGCTGAGAGCGCTGCAACGTAGCTGTTGGCGGTGTCGATCCGGAAGGTGCTCTGCTAACGTTGCGAGTCGTGCTGTTGGCGCATGGGGGAGTCGTGCAAATGGAAATACGCAGTTTGGACGACGTCAGCGTGGGGCATTCATGAGCGGTCCGATAAGAATCCACTCAAGACGACGTGCGAAGAAGACTCATTTGATGACCGACTCTGACGCCACATCCCAGCTGTCGATCGATGGCAGTCTGCCGACGGTCCTGCGGGTCCCGGCAGCCACCGACCGCCTTGCGTTGGTGCGTGCTCTGGTGGAGACGGCTCTGTACATCGACGACTGGTCGCTCGACGACGTGATCGACGCAAAGGTCGCGGTGGACGAGATCTGCTCGCAGATGATCTCCGCGGCCGCCGAGGAATCTTCCCTGGAGATAGTCCTGCACCTCGCCTCCAACGGGGTGGTCGGGGAGGTCCGGGGTGAACTCGTGAACGACGTCGAACTGGACGAGTCGACCTTTGGATGGCGCATCGTCCAGACCGTCACCGACACGCATTCCATCAGGTACGCCGACGCTGCGCCCGGAGAGGACGCCCGGAGGGTGACCATCGGATTCTCGAAGTTCCGGGAGTAGCCGCGATCGTCAGCCGGGTAGCGCCTCCGTAGCTGTCCGGCGCCAGTCGTCAGCGGTGTCGTCGTAGCGGATGAGGCCCATCTGCGCGAAGCCGTCCAGCCATCCCTCCATTGGCCATGAGCCCCACCGCCGGTGGAACGTCCGCGCATTGCGGAGGATGTCCTCGAGATGCTCGACGGGGGGATTCGACACCGGGTGATACTGGTGATACGCATCGGCGGCGCCGACCCAGGCGATCCGAAACCCGTTGCGCGCGGCGCACATCGCGAAGTCGGTGTCCTCGCCGCCGTAGCCGCGGTAACCGGTGTGGAATCCCCCGATCTCGAGCCAGTCGGAGACGTGAACCGCGAAGGACAGAGACCAGAACAGCGTCATCGCCGACGACAGTTGCGTCTGGCACGGACCCGGAGCGGGTCGTGCCGGATGGGGATCGAGAAAGCGGTGAAGTTCGCGCGGATCGAAGGTCGGCTGGTCATGCGGCAGGTAGGTCACGGGCCCGCAGTAGAGGAGTCGCAGTTCCGGTGTCGCGGCACAGGAACGGAGATAGCGTTCGATCATGACCGGTCCGGGGATGCAGTCGACGTCCAGGAACACCAGCAGTGTCGCGCCGGCCTCGATCGCGGTGCGGGCACCGGTGTTTCGGGCGTGGGCGAGCGGCAGCGTGCTGGGCTCGTCGCCGATGTGGACCACCCGCATCGGATGCCCCGGTGGCGCCGATTCCGTGACGACGGTGTCGACGCCGGGGTCGTTCATGGCGACGATGACGTGGACGGCGGGACGCACCGTCGAGTACTCGAATGCCTCGAGCTGACGGCGCAGATGCCGGTGGCGTCCCGACACGATGGTGATCACCGCGACGGTTTCGGAGCCGGGGCCGTCGGAGATGCCGTGATCGGAGGCCGGTCCGGTCGTCATCGGGCCACCGCTGCGACAACGCGGGCCGCGCGCTCGGCGGCGCCGGCGGTCTGCCATCGCGACCACATCGGTGCCGAGTCATCGACCGACTCCACGATGGCCCGCCAACGGTCGACGTCGGGCCACGTCGAGGCGACGAGCGCGAGCTCGGACCTCGCGAGGGTGTTCGCGGTGGCTCGCTGTTCGGCGAACGGACGATCCTCCGGCATCACGACCGCGGGGCGTCCGGCCGTGGCGGCATCCGCCACACTTCCCTGGCCTGCACCGATGACGGCGAGGCGGGCGCTGCACAGGAACGGCCACGGGTCTTCGACCCAGGTTCCGAAGGCCGGTCCGAGACCGACCACCTTCAGGTCGGGGAGTGCCTCGGCCAGGCCGGTTGCGGGATGCGATGTTCCCGGATCGCCGCCTGCGCCGGTGAGGACCAGGACGTCGGCGGCGAAGGTCGGATGGCAGACCTGCGGGCGTCCGTCGAATCGGGAGATCCCACCGGTGAAGACGGTCTTGGGGAGGTGCTCGGTCAGCCAGTCCGGCCGATACAGGTCGCCGGGCCAGGGCGCGATGATCGCGTCGGCGGCGCGGTAGGCGAGCTGGTGGGGTAGATCGTCACGCGCACCGGGCATCGCCATGACCACGACGGGCACACCCAGTAGCCGGAGGAACAGGGTGACCTCGACCGACACGTCGACGACCATCGCATCCGGCCGACGGGTCCCGACGAAGTCCGCAATCCGGGCCATCCGGTTGCGCAGCCCCGCGTCACGGCTGGGTGCCCAGTGCAGCAGTCCGCCCGCGTCGACGTCGGTGGGGGCGGGATCGGCGTCGTCCCGGTCGAGGGTGATCACCTCGCTGAAGGCGGGGTCGGTCAGTTCGGCGCTGGTCAGCGCGACGACGTCGGTCTGAAGGTGAGCGGCGATCGCGGCGGACCGGGAACAGTGTCCGCGGCCTTGGTGGTGGACGTAGTAGCCGATCATGCCGGGCACGCCTCCGCAGTCGCCGGGGTGTTCCGGCGTTCCCGGTCGTCCACCATCTCGGTGTAGATGCCGGTGTACCGGTCGATCATCGCGGTGTCGGAGCAGTGCTCCTCGGCGCGTCGGCGTACCTCGCGCCGGTCGAGGGTGAACGCCTTCTCGGCGGCCTCGGCGAGTGCGTCGACGTCGTCGCCCGGAACGAGCACGCCGGCGGTGTCGCCGACGATCTCGGGGATGCCGCCGCGGGCGAATCCGGCCACCGGTGTTCCGCAGGCGAGGGATTCGGCGACGACGAGCCCGTACGGTTCGTTCCACACCGGCGTCACGAGGGCGGCGCCGGCGGAACCGACCAGCCGGGCGAGTTCGTTCTGGTGAAGATGACCCTCGTAGCGGACGCGGTCACCGAGGAACGGGGCGACGCGGTCGCGGAAGTAATGTTCGTCGCTGATCGGTCCGGCGAGCCGCAATCGGCGGCCGGTGATGCGGGCGGCCTCGATCGCGAGATGGGCGCCCTTCTCGGGGACGAACCGGCCGAACCACACCAGGTCGTCTCCGCCGGTGCCGATCGGCCAGTGGTCCAGCTGGACACCGTTGTGCACCACCGGTATCGAGCCGAGAACATGCGACCACGCCTGTGCGGTGTGCCGGCTGACCGCGACGCACCGGGTCTCCGGTGCCAGTGCCAGCGCCGACTCGAGCCAGGGCGTGGGTGGGGTGTGCAGCGTGGTGACCATCGGCGTCTCCACCGATGGGCCCATCGCGACCGGCAGATGATGCAGGCTGTGATTGTGGATCACGTCGAAGTCGCCGGGGTTCCGGGTGAACGAGAGCATCAGCGACAGGTAGGCGTGGTGGTCTTGCAGCACCTCGATCGGCGGCATCGACACATCCGAACGAGCGGCGGCCGACGGCTCGAACAGCTCGGCGCGCAGGCGATCCGAGTCAACCGGCAGGTCGCTTCCGGCGCCGGCGAACAACGTGACCTCGTGGCCGGCCACGGTCAGCGCCCGGGTCAGGTGCCAGACATGGGCCTCGAGGCCGCCGGCGAACGGCTGCGCTATCGGGAATCTGCTGGACGCGACGACTGCGATTCGCAGCGGCTCACGCATCCAGCACTCGCGTGTAGAGGCCGGCGTGCGCCTGGGCGATCGTCGACCGTTGCGTGCGGCGGTCGCGCCACATCGCCGGTGCCGGTCGAGCGGAATATGCCTGGGAGAGTGCGGCAACCAGTGACTCCGGATCGAATCGGTCTTCGGCGAAGTCATAGGTGAAGCACTCCTGCTGCTGGTCATAGAACCCGCAGCTCGGCGCAATCACCGAGGTGCCGAGGTCGTGGCAGGCCTCCAGCCAGCCCGAGTGGGTTCCGAACCGGTAGGGCAGGACCGATGTCGAGATGTTGGCGAGGTAGTCCCACAGCTGATCGTCGGTGTAGTACTCGTGTACCAGAACCCGGGCGTACGGGTGGCGCGACAACGCGAGAGCTGTGGTGCCGAAGTCCGGGTTGTACCAGTGATTCCCGGGGACGAAGACCTCGTCGTGGAGGTTGATCTGGATCGTCATGTCCGGGTAGTCGGATGCTGCCTCCAGCAGCGTCATGATGACGGGGAGCGGGTCCATGTTGGCGCGCAAGCTCTTGGCGTGCACACCCACGATGAACTCGTCGGTCTGTGTCTCCCGCGGGACGAACCGGGCAGGCGGAACGACATGCGGATGCGGGAGCACGGTGGCGGACCGGGCCCAGCGCTGCGCGATCTGTTCGGCCGCACCCGGGGTCAGGGTGATGACCTCGTCGGCGGCCGGGACGAGGAGGTCGAGGACCTCTTCGTGGGCGCCGGGTTCCGGATGGTGCGGGTTGCGGAGGTCGTGCAGCGTGTAGACCAGCGGCTTGTTGTGCCGGTCGAGCTCGGTGAGTATGTCGGCCATCACCGACGGTTCGACGGCGTCGAAGCCGAAGTGGATGTGGAACACGTCGAATTCGTTGTGGTGCTCGGCAATCCACCGCGGATCCAGCATCAGCGGCGGCCACCAGCGACCGGGGACCTCAGCGCCGCCCGCGGGCACCGGATCGGGAAGTCGGGTCACCGACACGGAACCGGTGTCGAGAACGCTGACCGATCCGTTCACCGGTGAGAGGTGCCTCACGTAGACGTGCGACTGAGGGACGGAAGCCACCCGGATGTGTGCGGTACTCGTTCGCGTCGTCCGTGAGCTGTCCACCATCTCGAGGGTTGCCGCACCGCCGAGTTCCCCGCCAAGCCGTCCGTTCACTGTTCCATCCGTTCACTTTGTGACATGAACGGCTGTGTGCTCAACCGGGTCTGCTGGATGCGGCGTACACGCCGCAGAACTGCCGCAAATGGGCACGTCGTGTGCAGATACCCCGGTTGGGGGGTCGTGAAACCACGACGCGCCGCGCGGAACTCAGTTCTCGTTCTGGTGAGCGTTCAGGAGCAGGTGGTCGAAGGATTGGCGCACGGGATCGGGTAGCACCACGTACCTGTGCACGCCCGACACGATGTTCTTGGCCAGCTCGTTGACCTTGACGTTGGCAGTCTGGGACCGCCAGCGCATCACCTCGAAGGCGCGTTCAGGACTGACTCCGTAGGCCATCGAGATCATGCCCTTGGCCTGCTCGATCACACCTTGGTTCTCGCGGAACCGCGCGACGTGCTCGTCGACCTGGAATTTGACCGTCTCTTCGTCGTAACCGGTCAGATCGAGGTAGAAGCCCTCGGCGCCGATCGGTTGGCCGTTGTCGTCGATGATCTGCTGTGAGACCACGGCGACATGATGGACCGTGCCGGAGAGGTCGATGATGCGGTGGCGGCTGGAGAACGGCGTGCGTCGGCTCAGCATCGTCGCGACCATCTCGTCGAACGCATGGCGGTCGTCGGGGTGTTTGTGCCCGGCCAGCAGTTCGGTCGTCGGGGTGACCTCGCCCGGCTCGTAACCGTGCATCTCCGCAACCTCGTCGGACCACCACCATTCCTCGGTGTCGAAGAGGAACCGGAAGCTGCCGACATGCCGTATGCGGGAATCATCGGCAGAAATGTTGTCGATCTTTGGCACGGTCACCCCTAGGACTTCAATAAAAGGCACGCGAAAACAGCACGCCGACGGTCTCGGGCGAAATATGAGCTTACCTGGGATCCGCTGGACGCGAGAAGCGACCCGCGTCGTGCTGCGGCCAGGTGGCCCTGCTTCGAGAAATGGCAGTTCAGAGGCGTGGTTTCGGCGATCTGATCGGCTGGTAGCCAGTCAGCTCGAGCAGGAGATCCCCGACGGGAATCCCTGAACCCGATTCACGTGTGCGATGTGGAGGAGCCAGGGTTTCGACTCCGTCGCAGCGGGCAACCGACGACCATGACCGATCAGGAGAACTCCCCGCACGAAGCGAAGACCATTCCCTACCCGGGTGAGACCGGCGATATGCCCGATCGTCCGCGCGACGAGATGACCGAGTACCGCGGCCGTGATCTGCTCGCGGGTAAGACTGCGCTGATCACCGGTGGCGACTCGGGTATCGGCCGAGCGACCGCCATCGCGTTCGCCAAGGAGGGCGCCGACGTCGCGATCGCCTATCTCGAAGAGGACGAGGATGCGCGGCACACCGTCGAACTCATCGAGGCCGAAGGACGCAAGGCGCGGGCGTACCGCGGGGATCTGGGTGACCCGGGACATTGTGCCGAGGTCGTCGAGCGAACCGTTTCCGAACTCGGCGGCCTGAACATCCTGGTGAACAACGTCGCCTACCAGCAGGTGGTCGACGACTTCCTGGAGGTCGACCCCGAACAGTGGTATCGCACGTTCGACGTGAACATCCACAGCTTCTTCCACACCACCCGCGCCGCCGTGCCTCATCTGACCGGTGGCGGCGTCATCATCAACACCTCGTCGATCAACGGCTTGCGCGGCAACGACAGCCTCATCGACTACTCGGCGACCAAGGGTGCGGTCCTGGCGTTGACGTACTCCCTCGCACAGTCGCTGATGGAGAGGAAGATTCGCGTCAACTGCGTCGCGCCCGGACCGGTGTGGACCCCGCTGATCCCGGCGACGATGCCGGCTGACGCCGTCAAGGACTTCGGGACCCAGGCGCCGATGGGTCGCGCCGCACAGCCCGACGAGATAGCCCCGTCGTATGTCTTCTTCGCGGCCGATCAGCTGTCGTCGTATTACACGGGTGAGGTGCTGGCTCCGATCGGTGGCGAAACGCTCCCCGGCTGAGGAGGTTCGTCGTCAGCGAGCGGTTCGAACGGGAGGAAGGCTCGTTGTAGTTGGCCTACCGCGAGGAACATCGTCGTTCGCGGTGTCCCCTGACCGCCCATGATGTTGTCGTTGCGTGCACGCACCACCGCCGGGACGGGTCGAATGTTAGGTTGCGTAACGATGTCGGTTCCGTCTGTTCCCCGTTCCGCCGCGATCGCGCGGTCCAGGTGATTTCGTCGCGCACGACGCGCCCCCACGAGACGAACGAACGGACCACCGCCGGCGTGATCATCACCGCCGTCGGCGTGATGCTGGTGGCGGCGAACCTCCGTCCCGCCGTGGTGTCGGTGGGGCCGCTGATCGGGACCATCTCCGCCGACGCCGGATTCAGCAGCGCGGTGGCGGGTCTGCTCACCGCGCTGCCCGTCCTGTTCTTCGGCATCTCGGCCCCCGTCGCGCCGCGGCTGGCGAACCGGTTCGGCATCGAACGGGTCATCTTCGGCGCCCTGCTCGTGCTGATCCTCGGCATCGTCGTGCGCCTTGTGCCGTCGTCGATCGCCCTGTTCCTCGGGTCTGCGGTCATCGGCGCTGCCATCGGCACATGCAACGTCGTCCTGCCGGCACTCATCAAGAGGGACTTCGCGCATCGGTCGGGGTTGATGACCGGCTTCTACTCGATGACGCTCTCCGGCGGTGCAGCGGTCGCCTCGGGGGTGAGCGTCCCGATCAACGATGCGCTGGGCGGGGATTGGCGTCTCGCGCTCGCTTCCTGGGGACTTCTCACGCTGGTCGCGGTGGTCGTGTGGGTCCCGCAGCTGTCGTACGTGCACCGGGTGACCGCGGCGACCCCGACGTCGTCGTTGTTGCGGAATCCGATCGCGTGGGCGGTGACCGTCTTCATGGGCACGCAGTCGCTGATCTTCTACACCTTCGTGGCGTGGTTGCCGCAGTATCTGGTCGACGAGAACGGGATGACGCCGGTGGGGGCGGGTGCCGTCGTCGCGTCCGCACAGGTGGTGGCCCTCATCATGTCCTTGGTCGCGCCGATCGTCGCCGGACGGTTCGACGACCAGCGCGCGGTCACCTTCGTGGTGCTCGCCGTCTGTGCGATCGGCTTCATCGGACTGATCGCCACCGACGTGTGGCCGGGGTTCTGGGCGGCGTGCGTGATGGTCGGTCCGGGCGCTTCCATCAGCCTGTCCCTGCTCTTCATGGTTCTTCGCAGCACGGGATCGAAGCAGACCGGCCAGGTGTCCGGGATGGCGCAGTCGGTGGGCTACCTCGCGGCCGCGGTCGGGCCGATCCTGATCGGCCTGATCAATGACATGACCGGTTCGTGGACGGTGGCGATGGCCGTGCTCTCACTTGCCCTGGTGCCGCAGGCCGTCGCAGCCCTCGGCGCGGCCAGGAACGTCAAGATGACGTCCTGAGACGAAGGTGGAGAATCATCTCACGCCGGTGAACGCCGGCGGCTACGCTGTGGCGCATGCATTGCGTGGTCGTTGGTGGGGGACTCGCCGGTCTGGCGTCGGCGGTATGGCTCGCGGAGGCGGGGCAACGGGTGACGCTGCTCGAGCGGCGCGGTTCACTCGGTGGTCGGACCATCTCGATGCCGCTCGCCGCGGTGGACGACGTGCCCGACAACGGCCAGCACGTCTTTGCCAGCGGATACGAGCACCTCATGCGGTACCTCGAGAGTGTCGGTACACGCGAACATGTCGAATTCCCCGGCCACATGACCATGCGGATGCGGGGCGGCGCCACCCGGAGGTCGGCTTTCGGCGGACTGACCGGCCTGCGAGCGGCGCTCGGCGACCTCCCCGGCGTCACCGGGCTCGACCGACTTCGTACCGCCCTCGCCCAGGCCCGGCTGATCCGGCACGCGTTCCGGCAACCCGAATGGCTCGACGAGGTGACCGCCGACGAGTGGTTCCGTCGCATCGGCATGCCGCAGTCGGCGCGCGATGCACTCTGGGACGGCATCGTCATCGGCCTCACCGGCGACAAGACCGAGATCTCGTCGGCGAAGGTTCCGGCCGACCTGCTCGTGACCGGTGCTCGCCGTGCGATCGCGACGCGCACGCCGGTCTCCATCGGATTCCCGACCGTGGACCTCGACACCCTCTTCATCGCCGGAGCGGAAAAGCGTTTCGCCGACGCGGGCGTGGACGTCCGGCATCGCGCCGTGGTCTCGTCGATCGACGTCACCGACCGCGCCGTCACCGGGGTGACGCTCGCCGACGGGGAGAAGGTCGCGGCCGACGCCGTCATCTGCGCGGTGCCCGTGTGGAGCGTGAAGGGACTGCTCGATCAGGTCCCGGGACACGAGCGGATCTATGAAGCCGTCGATAACCTCACCCCCGTACCGATCGTGAGCGTCAACCTCTACCTCGACCGATCGATCGGGATGACCGACTGGGGCGAGATCCTTCATGGCGGAGAGGGAGTGCTGGAACAGGTCTGGGACCGCCAGCGCATGCACGGGCGGGAGCCGAAAGACAATTGGTTCTACTCGACGACGGTGTCGGCGTCGTATGACCTGATCGGCAAGACCAACGCCGAGATCACCGACATCCAGATGGACATGCTGCGCAAGTACTACCCGCAGGCCGCGGACGCACAAGTGATCCACAGCCACGTCGTCCGGATGTCCAAGTCGACGTTCGCCCAGCGCCCCGGGACCGCGGGAATCCGCCCGGACCAGCGCACCGCTGTCGACGGCCTGGCCCTCGCCGGCGACTGGACCAGGACCGACTGGACCACCACGATGGAGGGCGCCTGCCAGAGCGCATCGCGTGCCGTCGACGTGATCCTGGAGTACGCGAACTCCGAACGCTGAGTAAGTTCGTTCCATGCCGACGACTTCGTCTGTCTTCCACATCGGTGGCCCCGAGGTCATGCTGCGGATCAGTGGGCGCGCCGTGTCCGCCGAACGCGGCGAGGCCCGCATCGAGACCGGGCCGTGGCTCGCCGACCCCGCCGCCGGCGTCAACCGGGCGGCGCTTGCCGTCGCCCTCGACGACGTGACCGGATACGTGGTCGATGCGGGCAGCCCCGACGGACGCTGGCCGGTGTCCCTCGGAATCCGCATGGACTTCGTCGCCGACCCGCCCCTCGACGGGACGCCGTTGACCGTCACCGGCGAGATCGTCGCGCGTGACGAGCGGGGTGCGATGACCACGGGAACGGTGTCCGATCCGTCCGGTCGCCCGCTCGCGACGGTCGTCCAGCGCTCGCATCTCGTCGACGCCCCGACGGTCCCGGGGGCACATGCGACTGCCGAGGTCCTCGACGCGCCTGTGAGTCCGGTGCGCGAGCAGTTGGGTCTCGTGTCCACCGCCGCCGACGTGCTCACCATGGCCCCGACGGCCCTGTCGGCCAACGGCATGGGCAGCGTGCACGGTGGAATCCTCATCTGCGCTTCCGAACTCGCCGCGATGTCCTCGGTCGAGGCGAACGGGCAGCTGCGCACCACCAGCATCGACATCACCTACGTGCGTCCGTGCAATGCCGCCGACACCACCACGTTCACCTCGGAGACCCTGCATCGCGGACGAAGTCTCTCGGTCGTCCGGGTCGTGTCGGCGAATTCGTCGGGCAAGCCCTCGTCGATCGCGACCGTGGTCCTGCAACACGTCTGAGATACACCCCCCAACTCGGGGTTTCGCAAGCGGCATACCAGCATGGTTGCGGGGGACCGCATTTCCCTGGCAAGGTGCACTCATACGGCCTGATCAGGCGCGTGCAGCTGATCGCGCGCCCCGTGCAGCCGTACCGTCTCGCGGTCCGCCGTCCTGTGATGCGGACTCGCGCACAACACAATCACCTTGCCTGCCGCCGGATGTTTGTGCCCGAGCGGCCTGCCGGATGAGGGAAAGGATCGAATCGATCGTGGTAACTCAAACAGCAAACCAGAACACTCAGATCACAAAAACCGAAATCCCGAAGAACGGCGATCAGGCGCGCGGCGTCGACGTGTACCGGACCCGTCTCGCCCACCGCAGCCAGATCGAACCGCGCCCTCACAACACCGTGTGGGGCAGCATGGGGAACCCGGGACCGTTGTCGGCCCCCGAGCTGCGTCATTACGCCGACCGCGGGTACCACACCGAGAACAAGGTCCTGTCGGCCGCGGATATCGACGCATGCCTCCGCGAGGTCTCCGACATCACCGACCGTCTCGGGGAGGACGACCGGGTGATCCGCGAATCCTCCAGCGGAGACGTACGTTCGCTGTTCGCGGTTCACAAGCTCAGCGACCTCATCGCCGAGATCTGCGATCGTGATGCGATTCGCGGTGTCGCAGAACAGATCCTGGACGACGAGGTTACGATCCACCAGAGTCGGATCAACCTGAAGCCGGGCTTCGCCGGAGGACCTTTCTACTGGCACTCCGACTTCGAGACCTGGCACGCCGAGGACGGGATGCCGGCACCACGAGCACTCAGCGTCTCGCTGGCGCTCACCCCGAACCTGTCCACCAACGGCCCGTTGATGATCATCCCCGGGTCGCATCGCCGCTTCGTCAGCTGCGTCGGCGCGACTCCCGATGGTTACCACCGGGAATCACTGACCTCGTACCGGCCGCCGTTCGGCACGCCGGAAGAGGAGGATGTCGCAACCCTCGCCGACGAGCTCGGGATCGACACGATCACCGGACCGGCGGGTTCGGCGCTCTACTTCGACTCCAACTGCCTGCACGCCTCGGCCGGCAACATCACGCCGTACCCGCGGAGCAACCTCTTCGTCGTGTTCAACGCGAAGGCGAATGCCCTGCAGGAACCGTTCGGCGGCACCGCACCACGGCCGGACCACCTCGCGCACAGGTGACCTGAACACAGTGCGGGATCAGTGCCGGAAAACGGCACTGATCCCGCACTCTGTCTGTTGGGGGCGTCAGAATCCCGCCGACGATCCCAGCTCCGGGGCGGGTCCGGCGAAGTAGTGCTCACCGTCGAACCGGGCCGGGAGGCCGGCAGCGAGGTACGTGCCGATGCCCGGTTGGTACAGCTCGGTGAACAGCGGATTCTGCTGCAGCACACCTGATTCGACGACCTCGTCGAATGTTCGATAGCGCTCCGACAACACCGCGCTCTTCGACAGGGCCTCGTCGACCTCGGCGGCGGAGTGGCGTGCGAACCACGCGGCGAACAGTGGGGTGAGGACCCCACGATGGATGTACCGGTCGGCTTCGGTGGTGAAGTCGGCACCGAGGGCCTTCTCGATCGCCGCCACCGCGTCGCCGGTCTCGGTCATCGCGACCAGGTCCCGGAAGTGACGCGGGGTGAGGGCGACGAGCATGAACCGGCCGCCGTCGGCAGTGACGAAATCCGTTCCGTACGTGCCGTAGACGTCGTTCCCGGTCGCCGGCCGGCTGCCGACGCCGAGTTGCGGTTCGGTGAGGTAGCCGAGCGTTCCCGCGATCGCCAGGGCGGTGTCCTCCAGCGGCAGCGTGATCTGGGCGCCGGCGCCGGTCTGATCGCGGCGTCGGACGGCGGCGGTGATCGCAAGTGCTGCATACAAGCCGCAGGCGACATCCCACGCGGGCAGGGCATGGTTGACCACACCCGCGTAGTCGGTGGGACCGGTGATCGCCGGGAAACCCAGCGCCGCGTTGACCGTGTAGTCGACGCCGGGCGTGCCGTCGGTACGACCGAGGAGTTCCAGGGAGATGACGTCGGATCGCTTGGCCGAGAGGGTTTCGTGACTCATCCACGCCCGGCCACCGGCGTTGGTGACGAGGATGCCGCCACCGGGACCGCTCTCGGTGACGAGGTCCTGGATCAGCTTCTGTCCCTCGGGTTCCCGGAAGTTCGCGGTCACCGACTTCTTGCCGCGGTTGAGGCCGGTCCAGTAGATGGAGTTGCCGTCGTCGGTGACCGGCCAGCGGTTGGTGTCGGCCGCGCCGCCGATGGGGTCGACGCGGATCACCTCGGCGCCGAGCTGCGACAGTGTCAGACCGCACAGAGGTGATGCGACAAAGCTCGACACCTCCACGATGCGGAGACCCTTGAGGGGGCGGGTGTTGGTGCTCATGGGCGAAAGATCCTCCGGAAAGTGTGTTTCGGGTCAGGCCATCAGGACGTGGTAGCGCCAGTCGAGGACGTCGCGGTCCTCGGCTGACTGGTCGTCACCGTCGCCATGGGCGACGACCTTCGACCGGAGCCGCAGGACTCCACCGCCTCCGGCCAGCGGCGTCGCTTCCTCGACGTGGATCTCCGAACTCAGGGTGTCGCCCTCCCGGACGGGTCCGGTGTGATCGCAGGAGTCCCACGCCACCACTGTGACCAGGTTCGGCAGCGCCCGATTGGCCTGTGACAGAGCGAGTCCGATGGTGTGGCCGCCGTAGACCAGGCGTCCGCCGGCCGCCTTGCCGGCCACTCGCTCGTCGTGGTGGGTGGCCGCGATGTTCAGCGACAGGCGAGCGAGTTCCGGTGCGCTGGAGACGACGTCGGAGCTCGAACGGTAGACGCGTCCGGCCAGGTCGGGGGAGAAGTGCTGGCCGCCGACCGATGACCGGAAGGTGGCCAGATCCCAGCCGGGCAACGCCGGTTCGGCGTCGTCGCCGGGCCCGACGGTGCTCAGATCGTCGGCGTGCACGGTGCGGCCGGGGTCGGCATCCGGGGACAGCGGCAGCATCGCGCAGCGGTAGAAGTCGAGGACCGTCGCGCCGTTCTGGTCGGTGGTGATCATGTGCAGCGCGGCCAGACCGGTCGGGGCGCGGCCGGGCTTGGACTTGTTCTCCCGTAGCCCGACGACCTCGGTCACGGTGGTGAGCGTGTCGCCGATCTTCGGGTAGCTCAGGAAACGCAGCCCGCGGTAGAAGAGGTTGGCCTTGACATGGTGGGTGGCCAGCGTCGACTGCCCGATCGCGACGTCGGTGACGAGTCCGGGATGTGCGAGTGTGCCCTCGCCCAGGACGCGGCCCGCCAGATGTGCGTCCAGCGAAAGCCTCAGTCGGTCACCGAGAATCGCCTGATGGGAGGCGGCGAGACCGGAGGTGAGCGTCAGGGACGGAGCGTCGTCGAAGACCTGTCCGTGCGTCAGTTCGTCGAAGTAGGGTCCGCCGACGGCGATGGCTTCACTCATCGACTGCTCCCTTCGCGAGGACGCGGCGAGCGGAGACGGCAAGCGCCTCGTCGAGCATCCGGCCGTCGAGTTCGGCGGCACCGGCACCTGCGGCCGCAGCCTTCTCCAGCGCCTCGAGCACGCGTCGCGCATCCTCGATGGCGTCCGCGTCCGGGGTGAAGATCTCGATGGCGCTTGCCAACTGGGCCGGGTGGATCACCCAGGTGCCGTCGAAGCCGAGGTCGCGGACCCAACGCTTCGCGTCGCGGAAGGTGTCGTCGTCGGCGATGGTCAGGTGCGGGCCGTCGATCACGTCGACGCCGGCGGCGCGGGCGGCCAGCAGCACCGAGTCCTGAACCACGTGCCAGGTCTGCATCGGCAGGCCCGACGACCGGCCGAGTGACGCGCCGAGATCGGCGTAACCGATGAGGACGGCGTCGAGGCGGTCGGTTGCCCCGCAGATCGCTCCGGCATCGCGAATCCCGCGCGGGGTCTCGAGCAGGGCCTGGAGGCGGACAGCCGAATCGCCGAGCTGCTTGTCGGCCTCCTTCAGATCGTTCGGGGTGTCGGCCTTGGGGAGCACCACCGAGGTCAGGTTCGGCATCTGCGCGCACGCGGACAGGTCCTCCGCGGCCCACGGGGTGTCGATGGCGTTGATGCGCAGCGAGACCGCCCGATCGCCACCGAACTCGGCGACGAGTTCAGCAGCGGCCGCACGGGCCGAGTCCTTGTTGGCCGGGGTGACCGCGTCCTCGAGGTCGAGGACCACCTCGTCGGCGATGGAGGCCAGCGCCTTGCGTGCCTTGCGGTCGTCGGAGGCCGGAGCCACCAGAACGCCTCGTCTTCTCTGCACCATTGCTCCCAAATGATCGTGACAACCCGGCTGTCGGGTATCAAATGTGCGGCCAAAGTGTGCCGTCACGGTTGTATCAGACCTGGATGTCTGTTGGAAAGGTTGACATAGGTACGGCGGATAGACAAAATGGCCGTACAAATCAACCGGACCACGATGATCACAGGTGAGCCCCTCCATGAGCACGCTGTCAGCCGAAGAATCCTTCCTCGTCGAGACCGTTCGGTCCTTCGTCGACCGCGAGGTCAAGCCGACCGTGCAGGACGTCGAGCACGCCAATGAGTACCCCGAGAAGTGGATCGAGCAGATGAAGCAGATCGGGATCTACGGCCTGGCCGTGCCCGAGGAGTACGGCGGCTCGCCGGTGTCGATGCCCTGCTATGCGCGGGTGACCCAGGAACTCGCCCGGGGCTGGATGAGCCTCGCGGGAGCGATGGGCGGTCACACCGTTGTCGCCAAGCTGCTGACGCTGTTCGGCACCGAGGAGCAGAAGCAGAACTACCTGCCGCGGATGGCCACGGGCGAGATGCGGGCGACGATGGCGCTGACCGAGCCCGGCGGTGGTTCCGACCTGCAGGCGATGTCGACCGTGGCCAAGGAGGACGGCGACGAGCTGGTCATCAGTGGCGCGAAGACCTGGATCAGCAACGCGCGACGCTCCGGGCTCATCGCCCTGCTGTGCAAGACCGATCCGGCGGCACAGCCGCGGCATAAGGGCATCTCGATCGTCCTCGTCGAACACGGTCCCGGACTGACGGTCTCACGCGACCTGCCCAAGCTGGGCTACAAGGGCGTGGAGAGTTGTGAACTCTCCTTCGACGGGTACCGCGCACCCAAGTCGGCGATCCTCGGCACCGTGCCCGGCAAGGGTTTCGGACAGATGATGAAGGGGTTGGAGACCGGCCGCATCCAGGTCGCCTGTCGCGCACTGGGTGTGGCGACGGCCGCTCTCGAGGACTCGCTGGCCTACGCACAGCAGCGCGAATCCTTCGGCCAGCCGATCTGGAAACACCAGTCGATCGGCAACTACCTCGCCGACATGGCGACCAAGCTGACCGCGGCCCGCCAGCTCACCTGGCACGCGGCCGACCAGTACGACAAGGGCGAACGCTGCGACATGGAGGCCGGTATGGCCAAGCTGTACGCCTCCGAGGTCGCGATGGAGATCGCCCTCAACGCCGTTCGCATCCACGGCGGCTACGGTTACTCCACCGAGTTCGACGTCGAACGGTACTTCCGCGACGCACCGCTGATGATCGTCGGCGAGGGCACCAACGAGATCCAGCGCAACGTGATCGCCGCGCAGCTCGTGGCACGGGGCGGTATCTGACGGCGTCGTCTCGTCAGCGGAAGCGGTACTCGAACAGGGGAGTGGGATGAGCGAGGTCGGGCAGTCCGAGCCGGCGTACAAGGTGCTGGCCGCCGAACTGCGCTCGCACATCGCGCAGGGGCGCTACAAGGGCGGCGTCCGGCTGCCCACCGAGTCCGAGCTGTCGCAGGAGTACGGGCTGAGCAGGCAGACGGTGCGCCGGGCCTTCCTCGAACTGGTCACCGAGGGTTCGGTCTACCGCGTGCCCGGTCGAGGGACCTTCGCGACCGAGAACGCCGGTCAGTATCTTCGGCAGCTCGGTTCGATCGACGATCTGATGAACCTCTCGACCGACACCGAGATGCAGGTCCTCGAATCACCCTCGCGTCGAGTCGATCTCGAAGCGGCCGGGCGCCTGCGACTCGATACCGATGTTGTCTACCGGATCGTGTTCCAGCGATTCCACGACGGTGTGCCGTTCGTGGTCACCACCGTGTCGTGGCCCGAGTCGGTGGCCCGGCTGGTGATCGACGCGCCCGAGGTGAAGTCCGGGGCGACAAGCGATCACACGATGATCGGCCTGCTCGAACCCCACCTGCAGTATCCGATCGAGGAGTGCGCGCAGTCGATCACGGCCACCACCGCAGACGCTGACACCGCTCGGCGTCTCGGTTGTCCGGAGGGGCACGCCGTGCTGCGCGTCGACCGGCTCTACACCGACTCGCGGGGGCGGGCCGTCGAACTCGCGGTGAGCTACTTCCTCCCCGAGCACTACACGTATCGGGTGACGCTGCGCCGTAGCGGACTCTGAGGAAATGTCCGAAACACGAAGCGGCCCGGCAGTTCTCGTCGACTGCCGGGCCACTTCGCGCGGTGGGGAGGGTCAGTGCCCGGCACGCAACGGCTGCTCCTCGACGAGGCCCGAGGCCTTGCCCCTGGTGGGGATCAGCAGGGTGATCGCCACGCCGATGAAGGCTGCGGCGGCCGCGATCAGGAAGCACCAGGTGAATGTCGACTCGTCGGGAACCTCGGTGCCACCCAGCGAGATGGTTGCGCTGGCGAGGATGAGGGCCATGACGGCGGAGGCGACGGTGGTGCCCAGCGAGCGCATCAAGCCGTTCAGCCCGACGGCCGCGCCGGCCTCGGTGGGCGGCACCGAACCCATGATCAGGGTCGGCATGGCCGCGTAGCCGATGCCCACGCCGATGGCGCAGATGATCGAGGCCAGCATCAGCTTCCACGCCGCGTCCATGAGGAAGAAGGCGAAGATGTAGCCGATGCCGAGGATGCTCGCGCCGATGGCGAGGGTGAACTTGGCGCCGATCCGGTTGATCAGCAGACCCGACAGCGGGGCGAAGAACATCATCATCAGACCGCCGGGGGCCATCCACAGACCTGCGGCCAGGATCGACTGTCCCAGGCCGTATCCGGTCGCCTCGGGCAGACGGAAGAGCATCGGCAGGATGATCGACTGCGCCATCATGCCGAAGCCGATGGCGGCCGCCGCGATGTTCGTCAGCAGCACGGCGGGGCGGGCCGAGGTGCGGAGATCGACCAGCGGCTCCTTCTGGCGGAGTTCGAAGAATCCCCAGGCGACGAGAACGGCGATACCGCCGATGCCCAGGCCGAGAGTGCTGCCCGAGGTCCAGCCCCAGTCGTTGGCCTTCGACACCGCGATGAGGAAGGCGGAAAGACCTATGGCCAGGCCGATGGCGCCGGGGATGTCGAGACGTCCGCCGGCGGAGTTGTTCACGCGGG
Source organism: Gordonia sp. Swx-4 (assembly GCF_030316175.1). Taxonomy (NCBI): domain Bacteria; kingdom Bacillati; phylum Actinomycetota; class Actinomycetes; order Mycobacteriales; family Gordoniaceae; genus Gordonia; species Gordonia sp. Swx-4. The sequence goes on along the minus strand of NZ_CP128197.1, from coordinate 4,618,395 downwards.
GGACCAGGACGAGGACGGCGATCACGATGAGCACGCCGAGCCCGGTGGCGACGTAGAAGAGGGCGTGCCAGTCCCAGGTCTCGACGATCCAGGCCGACAGCGGCAGGCCGATGGCGCCGCCGACGCCGAGGGTCGCCGACATCGCGGCCACGGCCATGGACGTGATGCGCGGCGGGGTGATCTCACGGATCAGGCTCATGCCGACCGGGATGAAGCCCATGGCCAGACCCTGGACGCCGCGACCGATGATCAGCGGGATCAGGGAGTCGCCGAGTGCGCAGAGCAGCGAACCCAGCGTGAGCAGTACGGCGCTGGCGAGCAGCACGCGCTGCTTGCCGAACATGTCGCCGAGGCGGCCGGCGATGGGCATCGCGACGGCTGCCGCGAGCAGGGTGGCGGTGATGACCCAGGAAGCGTTGCCGATCGAGGTCCCGAGGAGACGTGGCAGATCGGGCTGGATCGGGATGATCAGTGTCTGCATCAGCGAGGCGACGAGGCCGCCGAAGCAGAGCACCACGACGCTGCCGATGGCGCCCGCGGGTGCCTTGTCGGCCGCGACTGCGACCTGGTCGTCGGCAGGCGCCCGACCTTGTACGTGGCTCATTTTTGAGACCTCCTTCGAGGTATGCAGCATACATATGTAACGTACATAGGCAAACCGGACAGTAGATTGTCCTGGTCGAATGTGATGGAGGAGTCATGCCCGAGGACCACACGCCGTGGCAATCGCCGGTACATCGTGACCTGGCGGCTGAATTGCTGCGCATGTCCCGGCGCCGAAGTCTCGTCCATCCGTCGGTGGGACTGGAGAAGTCGGCCTTCGCCATCCTGTGGGTTCTGTCCGACGGCCGGCCGCGCACGCTTCGTGAACTGACCGAGGAACTCGAACTCGAACAATCAACGGTCAACCGTCAGGTGAATGCCGCGATCAAGCACGGCTACCTCGAGCGCTTCGAGGTCGCGGACTCGGTCTCGAAGCTGATCCGCCCGACCGAGGAGGGCCGCGAGGCCTTCAAACGTGACGGATTGCTGCGGGCGCAGCGACTCGAGCAGGTCTTCGCCGACCTCGGGCCGGGCAGTCCGGAGGGGCTCCTCCACGAATTGCGGGCATTCAACGACGCCTATGAACGGACGCAGGACCGGCACGGTGCCGGCCGGCGTGACAAGAAGAGCGAACAGAGATTCAGGAGAGGGCTGATATGACCAGTGGGGGCGGCACGTACGCGGTGACCGGATCGGCGTCGGGGATGGGTGCGGCGGTTGCCGAATCCCTCCGGGCGGAGGGGCACACGGTGATCGGCGTCGATCTGCGGGATGCAGATGTCGTCGCCGACCTGTCGACCGCGGCCGGTCGGCGCGCGGCTGCCGACGAGGTCCTCGCCAAGGCGGGCGGCAAGCTCGACGGTGCGGTCCTCGCCGCCGGTATGGGGCCGAGTAAGGGGCGCGAGCGGATGATCACCGAGGTCAACGTCCTCGGCGTCACCGACCTGCTGACCGCCTGGCGTCCCGCTCTCGCCGCGGCCGACAAGGCGAAAGTCGTTGTTTTCGGCTCTAATTCGACGACCGTGACCCCGCTGGTGCCGCGCGGTGCGGTCCGGCGCCTCATCAACGGCGACACCGCGGGCGCGACCCGGCAGATCCTCCGGCGCCGCGGTGTCACCGCGCCGGTCGCGTACGCGGCGTCGAAGGTCGCGGTCACCCAGTGGGTCCGTTGGCAGGGCACCAAGCCGGAGTGGGCGGGCGAGGGCATCCGGGTCAACGTGATCGCACCCGGCCCGGTGATGACACCCCTGCTCCAGTCGCAGCTCGACAGCCCGCAGGCCAAGAGCGTGAAGTCGTTCCCGGTGCCCGTGCGCGAATACGGGACCCCGGAGCAACTCGCCGCGTGGGTGATGATCATGCTGTCCCCGGCCGCAGACTTCATGGCCGGCACTGTCATCACCGTCGACGGTGGGACCGAGGCCCTGATGCGTACCCGGGACTGGCCCAAGCCGCTGCCGGTGCGCGGGATGCCCAAGCTGCTGTGGAAGATGTACCGCGCACCGAAGGACGGGCAGGTAGCCCAGTACTGATCGCGGTGGTCAGTACTGGGCGGGAACCTACCCGGCTCGGGCTTCAGTCGGCCTGGTCGGCGGCGTCGAGTTCGCGGAGTACACGCTCCGCGTTGCGGAAGGCCTCGAGAGCAGCTGGTACACCGACATATACGGCGGTCTGCAGGAGTGCTTCCTGGATCTCCTCGTCGGTGACCCCGTTGGCACGTGCACCGCGCACGTGCGTCGAGAACTCGGTCTGCCGGTTGAGGGCGGTCAGCATGACCAGGTTCAGCAGGCTCCGCGTTCGGCGGTCGAGGCCCTCGCGGGTCCAGATGCCGCCCCAGCAGTACTCGGTGACGAGATCCTGCATGGGCTGACCGAACTCGGTCACCGCCGACAGTGCCTTGTCCACGTAGGCGTCACCGAGGACGGTCTTGCGCATCGCCAGGCCGGCGTCGTAGAGCTCCGAATGTGGTGCGGTGGTCGAGGTCGTTGTCATGAGTAATCTCCTTGATCAAACGGTTGGGATGGGAAAAGCGTTGTCACAGAGCGGGACCCAGCTGAGTACCCGGCGGCGTCCGGGCGAGCACCCGTTCGATGTCCTGCGCGGTGTGACGGAGTTGTTCGGCGATCTCGGGAACCCGTTCCGGGGTCAGCCGATAGGCGGGGCCTCCCACCCAGATCGCGTAGGGCACGGTGCCGTTGACCCGAACCGGGCAGGCAACCGAGGCGGCCCCCGGCTCGAGCTCGTCGCGGGAGGACGCGTAACCCCGGTCCGCGGTCACCGCGAGTTCCTCGAGGAAGCCGTCAAGATCTCTCCCGCGTGAGGAATCCCGGAACTGCGGATCGGATTCGAGGTCCTGACGCACCGCCGCGGGATCACCGAGCGAGAGGAAGACCTTGCCGGTCGAGGTCGACCACGCCGGTTGCATGCGCGGCACCGCACGACGTCCGAGCCCGATGTTGTGCGGCGAGGCAGTCTGGGCGAGCACCATCACGGTGTTGGTGCCCTTGACCGCCTGGTCGAGTCCGCACGTTTCCATCGCCTGCGTGGCGAGCGTTTCCAGCAATCGGTTCACGTACGACAGCGCGGTGTCCCGGTCCGACGTCGGGCTGAGCATGAGCAGCACCGACAGGGACATGTGGAAGCGCTTCGTGTCCTCGTTGAGGACCACCCAGTCCTCGGCTGCCAGTGACAGCAGAATCCGGTGGCAGGTCGCCTTGGGGATGTCGGTGAGTCGGGCGACCCCGGACAGGCCGATGCCGTTCGGACTCGCGGCGACGGTCTGCAGGACGCGGAGAGTCTTCTGTACCAGCCCGGCATCGGCCACGGGTTCTCCTCAGATCGGTGTGATTGCAGGGGAAGCGGGAGTCGTAGGTGTCATTTGTATAGGGCAAACCGCCGATCGCGCAGGAAAGGACGGCTGAACGCTCGCTTGGCCGGGAGCTGACCCAGGTCGATGTCACCGACCACCAGCTCGTCACCACCGTTGTCCTCGGCCGTCGCCACCGTCTCCCCGTCGGGGCCGTAGATGGAGCTACCGCCGAAGTACTCCTTGGGTCCTTCGGCGCCGATGCGGTTGCTCGCCAGCACGTACATGCAGTTGAAGACCGCATGCGCCTTCAGCTCCAGGTCGAACGTCTCACGCGAGTACCCGTTGCCGGAGGCGATCGGGATGCCGAGCACGGTGGCGCCCTGTACGGCTGCGGTCCGGGCGAGTTCGGGGAAGTGCCGTTCGTAGCAGATGATCGTCGACACCGGGATACCGTCGGCGTCGACGACCTCGGGTGACTTGTCACCCGGACGGAAGTACGACTTCTCCGGGAAATTGAACGACAGCGGCAGATGCGACTTGCGGTAATCGAGGCGGCGTTCACCGCCGACGAAGACGGTCGCGGTGTTGTAGTAGACGCCGGCGGCCGCGGTCTTCTCGAAGATGGACGACACGATGGTCATCCCGTGCTCGCGCGACTTCTCCGCCACCATCGTGTTGCTGGGGCCGTCGAGCGGCTCACCGTAGACCAGGTAGTCGGGATCGACGGGCATGGGCGCCACGAAGGGGACCGAGAACAGTTCCGGCAGTTGCAGGACCTTGACCCCGCGGGCCGCCGCCTGGTCGATCAGATCGGCGACGACGGCGAGGTTGGCCTCCCGATCGGCGGTCGGCCGGAGCTGCAGGACGCCGGCGGTGACGATGCCGGGGGTGGTCTCTTCGGTGCGGGTCTTGTCGGGGGTGGTCATGCGGAAACCTTTGCGAGAGAACGGACAGTGTCAACAGGGATGGCGCCAAGCGGGAACATCACGGGCACTCGGACCCCGGCCGCGCGGTATTCGTCGATCATGTCGGCGGTCTGTGCGGTGGTGCCGTAGGCGGTGACGCGACGGACGAGGTCGTCGGGGACGAGCGGCATGGCCTTGCGGATGTCTTCCGGACGTGCCGGCCAGCCCGCGATCTCCTTGAGGCGGTCGACGAGTCCGGGTTCGACGCCGCAGTGGGAACCGATGTGCGGCTGCTGCATCAGGTACATGGTGAGGAACGCCTTGACCGCGTCCTTGGCATCTTCGGGGTTGGTGTCGTCGATCGAGCAGCAGATGATCTGGGTGATGTCGAGATCCTTGGTGAGCGTGCTGCGTTCGCGTCCGCGCTGCAGCGCGTTCACCGCCTCTCGGGTGTAGCTCGTCGGCATCAGGAAGTCGAGGTAGACGCCGTCGGCGAGCTCTCCGGACAGTTCGAGCATCTTCGGGCCGACCGGACCGGTGTAGATGGGAATGTCGACCGGCCGGTTCTCGGCGTACATCCGGTCGAAGCGGATCTTGTCCATCGAGAAGTGCTCGCCCTGGAGCGTCACCTCCTCGTTGGCGAAGAGCGACCGGCAGATCGAGATGAACTCGCGCATCGTGCCCAGCGGCTTGCGGATGGGGGCACCGACCTTCGAAGCGATCGGCTCCCACCAGGCGCCGACGCCGAGAATGATTCGGCCGGGCGCGATCTCGTCGAGCGTCTTGAACGTGACCGCAGTGAGCGCCGGATTGCGGGTCTTGTTGTTGATGACACCCGAACCGATCCGGACCTGATGGGTGCGGTCGGCGAGCAGGGACATGATGCTGATCGCGTCCCGGGTCAAGCGGCCTTCGGCCACCCACAGGCTGTCGAAGCCTGCTTCGTCGGCGACGTCGGCGATGGCCTTCGTCTCGTCCAGAGTGAAACGTTCACCGAGGTGAACTCCAAGGGGAATGGTCACATCACACCTCACAGTCGATGGGTCGGAATGATTCGGATCGGTTGGCGGGGAGAGGAATCGGTGCTCGTTCGCTCAGCGACGTCCGCGATTGGTAGCGACCGTGCCCGTACATCTCCACCAGTTCGCCGTCGCGGACGATCTGCTCTCCGCGCGAGAAGACTTGGCGCGGAGCTCCGCTGACCGACATGCCCTCGTAGAGGGTGTATCCGGCCCGGGACCGGTGTCGGTCGGCCGAGATGGTGTGCTCGGCCTGCGGATCCCAGATGACCACGTCGGCATCGGAACCGGGCGCGATGGTGCCCTTGCGGGGGTAGAGACCGAACGTTTTGGCCGGGTTGGTCGACGTCATGTCGACGAATCGGTTCAGGTCGAAACGTCCTCGCGCGACCCCCTGTTCGTAGAGAACCATGAGGCGTTCCTCGGCCCCCCGGGACTCCCGGCGGCACGTTCGGGAAGTAGCCGCGCCCCTGTGGTTTCTGCGGAGGCAGGTCCTCGGGCTGGTCCATCGTGTAGGTCGCGTGATCGGTGCCGACCGATCCCAGGACTCCGGTGGCCAGGGCGTTCCACAGCGGCTCTTGGTGCCTGCTCTCCCGGATGGGAGGCGAGCAGATGTACTTGGCCGCCTCATAATCCGCGTGTGAGTAGTCCTCGTACCCGGTCACGAGATAGTGCGGGCACGTCTCGCCGAACACGGGGCGTCCGCGATTCTGCAGGGCCTGGATCTCGTTCACGCCGTCGGCCGAGGACACGTGGACGATGAACAGCGGTGTGTCCACCCACTCGGCGATGGTCGCCGCTCGGACGATCGCCTCGCGCTCGGCGGCGGCCGGATGGCCGTGCATGTGGTGGTGCTCCTCGGTCAGGCCCTGTTCGACGAGCGCCTCGACCGCAGCATTGACCATGTGACCGTTCTCGGCGTGCACCATGGGCAGGACGCCGAGTGCTCTGGCCTCGGTGAACCCGCGGATGAGCACATCGTCGGGCACCATCAGTCCGGTGTAGGCCATGAAGAACTTCCAGCTGGTGGCACCGAACTCCTCGGTCAGGTGCCGCAACTGATCGAACGAGTCGTCAGAGTTCGCTGTCGCCGGCACCATCAGGTGGAAACCGAAATCGATCATCGAACCTTGTTCCGCGGCTTGCCGGCGACGGTGGAAGGCGTCGATCAGGCTCTCGCCGGGGAGGCCGCGGACGAAGTCCACGAACGTCGTGGTTCCGCCGGCCGCCGACGCGGCGCTGCCGGTCTTGAAGTCGTCCGCGGTTCGGGTGGTGCCCTTGAGGTTGTGGTGCTCGAAATGTGTGTGTGTGTCGATGCCACCCGGCAGGATGTAGTGCCCCTCGGCATCGATGACGCGATCTGCGGTCCACCCGTCGTCGGTGCCCAAGGCGACGATCTTGCCGTCGGCGATCAGCACGTCGGCGCGGAAGGTGTCCGCAGCGGTCACCACGTGGCCGCCACGGATGATGAGACTCCCTGTCACCGAACCACTCCCACGGCTTCGTCGGCGTGGACGAGTGCCTCGTCGAGGATCGACAGCGCGAGGTCGATCTCGTCCGCGGTGATGATCAGTGGCGGGGCGAGTCGGATGACGCTGTCCTGGCGGCCGATCCACAGACCGCGTTCCTTGGCAGCCTTCACGACGGCGAGGCCGGGGGCGGACTGCTCGGGGGTTCCCTTGAACGGGATCAGCGGCGATCCGTCGGCCCCGACGAGATCGATACCCCACATCAGGCCGAGGCCCCGAATGCCGCCGACGCTGGGATGGCGTTGCGTCAGCTCCTCCAGCCCACGCTGCAGGCGCGCGCCCTGGGTAGCCGCGTTCTCCACCACGCCTTCGGATTTCATGATCTCGATGGACGCGACGGCGCTGCCGCAGGCGAGCGGATGACCGGCGTAGGTGAGTCCTGCCGGCAGGGCGATGTCGCGGAGGACGTCACGGATGTGTGCGCCCACGATCGTGGCACCGAGCGGAACGTAGCCGGAGTTGATGCCCTTGGCGGTGGTGAGGATGTCGGGCACGACGTCGAACTGCTCGATGCCGAACCAGGTACCGAGTCGGCCGAACCCGACCATCACCTCGTCGCAGATCAAGAGGATCCCGTGCCGATCGCACACCTCGCGAATGGATTTGAGGTAACCGGGCGGGGGAACGATGGGCCCGTTTGTGCCGGTGACGGTCTCCATGATCACCGCAGCGACGCTGCCGGGGTTCTCGTACTGGAGGACCTCTTCGAGATGAGCAGCGGAGTAGCGGGGGTCGTCCACGTTTCCCCCACCCGGTACATAAGGATCGAGCATGCGCACGACACCCGGCGTGGTCAGGGGTTCCAACCCCCAGCGTCGCGAATCGCCGGTCAGTGTCATCGCTCCGGCACTGGCACCGTGGTACGAGCGGTATCGGGCCACGACCTTGTGCCGGCCGGTCACCGCACGGGCGATGGCGATGGCGGCTTCGTTGGCCGCGGCGCCGCCCGTGGTGAAGAAGCTTGAGGTGAGGTTCCCGGGGGTGAGTGCGTCGAGTTCGAGAGCCAGCCGGCTGCGCGCCTCGTTGGCGAATGTGGGTCCGATGAAGCAGGACTTGCGGGCCTGCTCGGTGATCGCCTCGACCAGCCGCGGATGTTGGTGCCCGAGATTGAGATTCACGAGCTGTGACAGGAAGTCGAGGTACCTGTTGCCGTTGCTGTCGACGAACCAACAGCCGGCGGCGTCGACGACGGTGATCGGGTCCGGGCCCGACTGCTTCGACCACGAGGTGAGCACGTGGTCGCGGTGGGCGCGGGCGATCCAGTCCGTTCCTTTCTCCGTCGAGGGCGTGAGCGTGCCGTTGCTCGTCATGGGTTCCTCCAAAGTGGGATTTGGTTCATCCAGTGAACCGGTGTCTCAGTGGGATGTGAGCAGCTTCGCCTGGCTCGGTTTCGGCCTTGTTACACAGCCGTTTCCATTCCGTTCGGAGTGAACATCACTGCCGCGCAATTACTTCTGCGGATGCTCTGACCTGCTGCGACTGGCTCGAAACCCAGTGTTCACATTCGGGCAACCTCCGCTAAACGACCGGAACGTTGACTCATTCACCGAACCGAGATCACGCTCAGTGAACCGAACCTGAGGTGGTCTTCTTCGGCTGTTCCCTCTCTCGTCCCGGTGACCCCGGGGCGATCCCTTTCGACAGAAGGACAACGCGATGAGAAAGCTGCCTTTCCGTGCCCTGGTGACCGTCTTCGGAGGCGTTCTGGCGCTCAGTGCCTGCGCGGCGACCGACGAGGGCAACGATGACGTGGTGACCGTGGCGACGTCGGCCAACTACGCGCCGTTCACCATGGTCGAGACCTCCGGGGACCTGACCGGCTACGCGATCGACATCGCGGAGGAGATGGGTGAGCGCATGGGCGCCACGGTCAAGTTCGAGAAGGTCGACTACAAGTCCCTGCTGCAGGGTGTCACCACCGGTCGCTACGACATGTCCGACGGTTCGGTGGTGTTCACCGAGGAGCGGGCGAAGCAACTCGACTACACCCACCCGGTCGCGTCCAGCGGATCGGTGGCGATGATCCGGTCCGCCGACAAGGCGAAGATCACCGGTCTCGACTCCTCGCTGGCCGGCGTGCGGATCGGCGCCGTCGACGGCAGTGTCCAGCAGCAATGGGCGCTGGCGAACAAGGCCGACCTCGGCTACTCCGATCTCGTCGCGTACGCGGGACCGTCGCAGGCGATCCTGGACCTGAAGAACGGTCGCATCGACGCGATCGTCTACGACACCATCAACGCGCTGTACTACGCCCAGAAGAACCCGGCCGACGGCGTCGCCCCGGTCGGCGATTCGGTCAACCCCTCGATCGTGGCCGCGACCACCAAGAAGGGCAACACCGATCTGCTCGACCGCGTCAACAAGGCCCTGACCGAGATGTACTCCGACGGGACCATCGGATCGCTGCAGGAGGAGTGGTTCGGTCAGGCACTCCCGACCCCGACGTCACTGGATGCGGCCGATCCGTTCCCGCTCGCGCCCACCAAGTCGGACCGGTAGTCCGCGGACCGGGTTGGTGACGACATGACATTCGACGCACAGGTATGGGGTGAGTACCTCGGTGCGCTCCTGGACAGCCTGTGGGCGACCATCTGGCTGTTCCTCGGGAGCATGGCGATCGGTACGGTCGGCGGCGCACTGCTCGCCTTGATGCGCACCACCCCGGTATGGCCGGTGCGCGCCGTATCCATCGCCTTCACCTGGGTCTTCCGTGGCCTTCCGCCGCTGGTGATCCTGTTCTTCACGTACTTCGGACTGCCGGCACTCGGTGTGGCGCTGACGCCGATGGCCGCGGGAATCCTGGGCCTCGGCCTGACCGCCGCGGCCTACACCGCGGAGATCTTCCGCAGTGGGTTGTCCGCGGTCGACCGCGGACAATGGGAGGCCGCGCAGGCCCTGGCGATGACTCCGACGCACTACATGTGGCGGGTCATCGCACCCCAGGCCTTCCGGGTCAGCATCCCGCCCTATTTCAGCAACGCCATCACCGCGCTCAAGGCGACGTCACTCGCGAGCACCATCACGGTCGCCGAGATCACCGGAACCGCGAACAGGTTGATCAGCACCACCTTTCAGCCGCTGGAGATCCTGACGATCGTCGCGATCATCTACCTGCTGCTGAACACGGTGCTGGTGTTGTTGCAGTTCCTGTTCGAGCGTGCGTTCGCACTGAAGTCATGAGCACGGTGGTCACGAGCACCGGAATCATGCGAGCCGAAGGAGTCCTGGCATGACTACACCCATCATCGAGATCTCCGGTCTCCGTAAGAGTTACGGAGACCGCGAGATCCTCCACGGCGTCGATCTCACCGTGAACCAGGGCGAGGTGGTCGCCCTGATCGGGCCGTCGGGCGCGGCGAAGACAACTCTGCTCCGTTGCCTGAACCTGCTCGAGACGCCGAGTGCGGGGGCCATCGACATCCTGGGCAAACGTGTCTCCGGACCGGATGCGAAGGGACGGCAGAAGCACCTCCGCGGACGCGAGCTCCGCGAGTTGCGTCGCGATGTGGGCATGGTATTCCAGTCCTTCAACCTCTTTCCGCACATGAGTGTGATCGAGAACGTCATGGACTCGCCGGTGAAGTCGCTGGGACAGCCGCGGGCGGAGGTACGTGCCCGAGCGATCGAACTGCTGGAGGAGGTCGGCCTCGGGGACCGAATCGACGCCTACCCCGGCCAGCTCTCCGGTGGGCAGAAGCAACGTGTGGCCATGGCGCGGACGCTCGCCATGCAACCGCGCGTGGTCCTTTTCGACGAGGTCACCTCAGCGGTCGATCCGGAGATGAAGGCCGAGATTCTGCTGGTCATGAAAAGGCTTGCCACGAAGGGGCTCACGATGATCAGCGTGACGCACGAAATGGGATTCGCCGAGCAGGTCTCCGATCGGGTCGTCTTCATGGAACAGGGGCAGATCGTCGCCCAGGGCGGCCCGGAGCTCATCGCCAAGCCGCCCACCGCGCGACTGGCCCGATTCGTCAACGCAGTCGTCGATCCGGTCGGTGTGGCGATCGCCCAGGACCAGGACCAGGACCAGGACGAGGGCCCGTCCGAACAGCGTTAGACGGCTGCCTCGTTCGCGCGGTCGGACATCGCCAGGTGGTGTCGGTCGTCGAAGCGAATGGTGAACGCCGCCAGCACAACTCCTACGACGACCACGCCGAGCGTGGCGGTTCCGCGCTAGAGTCCGACGCGCTCGAGCGCCTCGTCGAACTCCTCGGATGCTTCTTTCTCGGTCTTGCCGTCGGCGAGTGCCTGCCGGTACACCGCGAACAGTTCGGTGCTGCGTTCGGAATAGCGTCGGGTCCAGCGTTCGCTGTCCTGTCGCCAGTAGCCGATCACGTCGTAGGACTCCCGACCCCACCGCAGCTCGCTGCGCAGGTGCTTGCGGACCGCTCGTGACTCCGAGGCCTCCCCGGCGAACCAGCAGTATCCGGCGGTGTCCGGGAGGTCCAGGGTTGCGACTGTCTCGGCCAACCGGCTCGGCGTCCGTCCGTTGCCGCCGATCAGCGTGACCATCTCGACCTCGCGGTCGGGTAGGTAGGCGAGGTCGGTCGGCGACGGCACCTCGGCCACCACGGTCAGGCCGTCGGTCGACGGGAGTTCTTCGACGATCCGCGCGAGCGCGGGGAGTCCGGCGAGGTCGGCGGCCAGCACGAGTCGGCTGGTCTGGACCGGCGGAGTGAACCAGCTGCGGGCGTGCGTCATGACGACGTCGTGGCCGGGTTCGGTGCGCTGGGCCCAGGTGGTCGCCGGCCCTGCGGCGTGGATGACGAAATCGACGACGACGGTTCCCGCCACCGGGTCAGCGGCGCGGATCGAGTAGTTGCGCCCATCCGGCGCGGGAACGGTCTCGTAGTAGGCCCAGACTCCGTCCCGGCATTCCATGTCCGGCGTCGAGCGCTGCGACTCGAAAGGGAAGTAGATACCCACCGCCTCGTCGGCGACGCCGGGCAGTCCCAGGCCGGCCAGGTCATCGACGTCGAACGTCAGACGTCGCAGGTTGGGCGTCAGGTCGTCGACCCCGCGGACGCGTGCTCTCGAGTAGCCCATGAGGCCACCCTAACCTCACTACCGCCGAACACCCGGGGTCTGGCCTCTGTTACTAGGATATGCAACCATCTGTGGAGGCCTGTCGGTGTGGAGAGGAGTTTCGATCGTGTCGGAACAATCAGTGCTGGTCCCGTCTGTCCTGACGGAGGAGAACGGGTCGGCGCGGTCGCTGATCCTCAACCGTCCGAAGTCGATCAATGCGATCGATCACGAGATGGCCACCGAGATCGCGGAGCGACTCGACGAATGGGCAGGTGACGACTCGGTCGCGGCCGTCGTTCTCTACGGCGCCGGCGAGCGTGGACTGTGCGCGGGCGGCGACATCGTCGCGATCCACCGCGACGCCTCGGCGCTCAGCGGCAATCCCGACTCAACCGACATCGACGCCGAGAACTCGCCGTCGGCGAGGTTCTGGTTCGACGAGTACCGCTTGAACGCGGCGATCTCGAGCTACCCCAAGAGTTACGTCGCGATCATGGACGGCATCGTGATGGGCGGCGGTGTCGGCGTCTCCGCACACGGCAACGTGCGCATTGTGACCGACCGGACCCGTCTGGCCATGCCCGAGGTCGGCATCGGCTTCGTCCCCGATGTCGGTGGTACGCACCTGCTCTCGCGTGTTCCGGACGGACTCGGCCTGTATGCCGGCCTCACCGCGGCCCACCTCCGTGGTGCCGACGCGATCGCGATGGGGCTCGCCGACCACTTCGTCCCCTCCGAGTCGCTGCCCGCGTTCATCGAGGCCATCGGGGCCTCCGGCGTCGACGCCGCGATCGCTGAGTACGCCACCGAGGCTCCCGAGTCCGAGCTCGCCGCCCAGCGTGGGTGGATCTCCGAAGCCTTTGCCGCCGAGACCATCTCGGGGATCATCGAGCGTTGCCACGTGGTCGGTACGGAGGCGGCGACCAAGACTGCCGACACCATCGCGGCCAAGAGCCCCACTGCGCTCGCGGTCACGCTGCGGTCGCTGCGCGAGGCCGCGAACGACGCGACCCTCGAGGACACCCTGGTCCGCGAATACCGCGTCTCCCTCCGGTGCCTCCTGCATCCCGACATGGCCGAGGGCATCCGCGCACAGGTCATCGACAAGGACCGCAACCCGAGTTGGGCAGAATTCTCGGAGGCGGACGTCGACGCGTTCTTCGCGCCGCTGCCGCACGACCTGACGTTCTCTGCCTGACCGACCACCTCAACCGGAAGAAGGAAGCACGTGACCGAATACCAGACCATCCTCGTCGAACGCCGCGGCCGGGTCGGCATCATCACCCTCAACCGCCCGAAGGCGCTCAACGCCCTCAACTCCGAGCTCATGAACGAAGTGGTCGGCGTCGTCAAGGAATTCGACGTCGACGAGGCCATCGGTGCCATCGTCATCACCGGTTCCGAGAAGGCGTTCGCCGCCGGCGCGGACATCAAGGAGATGTCCACCAAGACCTACGCCGAGGTCGCGAACCAGCAGTTCTTCGGCGCCTGGGACGAGCTGGCACGCACCCGCACCCCGATCGTCGCCGCGGTCACCGGCTACGCCCTCGGCGGCGGCTGCGAACTCGCCATGCTCTGTGACTTCATCATCGCCGGCGACAACGCCGTCTTCGGTCAGCCGGAGATCAACCTCGGCGTCATCCCGGGCATCGGTGGCTCGCAGCGCCTCACCCGCGCCGTCGGCAAGGCCAAGGCGATGGACATGATCCTCACCGGCCGCAACATGAAGGTCGACGAGGCCGAGCGTGCGGGCCTCGTGTCGCGCGTCTTCCCCAAGGAAGAAGCCCTCGCCAAGGCCATCGAGATCGCCGAGGTCATCGCCTCCAAGTCGCTCATCGCGTCGGCCCTCGCCAAGGAAGCCGTCAACCGCGCCTTCGAGTCGGGCCTGACCGAGGGCGTCCGCGCCGAGCGGGGCCTCTTCTACTCGACCTTCGCCACCGACGACCAGACCGAGGGCATGGCCGCCTTCGTCGAGAAGCGGGACCCGAACTTCACGCACCGCTGATCCCTGAAACACCAGCAATCCCACCCTTTTTCGGTATTCCCACCCCCGTCGCGCACGGCGGGAATACGGAAAAAGGGTGGGATTGCGGCGTTCAGGAGAGCGTGCGCAACACCGCCACCGCCCGTTCGATGAGCGGGGTTCGACGAGCCGCCGCGTAGGCGGCCGCCAGAGCCACCTGGTCGATCGGTGCGGACAGGGGCCGGTAGACGACGCCGGCCACGCCGAGCGCCGAGGTCGGTTCGGGCACGATCGCCACTCCGAGTCCGGCCGCGACCAGAGTCACGAGCGTCGACGTCTCCTCGACCTCGTGTCGGATGCGCGGCACGAAACCCGCGCGCTCGGACGCGGCCGCCAGCACCCCGGCGAGCACCGACCGCCCCCCGCCGACGTGTGAGATGAAGTCCTCGCCGCGGAGCCGGCCGATCTCCACCGCCTCGTCCTCGGGGGTGTCGGCGAGCGGATGATCGGCGGGCAGAGCGACGATCAGCCGGTCCCGTCGGATCGATTCGACGTGGAGGCCCGGGGTCTCCACCGGCATGCGCAACAGGGCGAGGTCGATGTCGCCCGACGCCAGAGCCGCCAGCTGTTCCGATGCCAGCATCTCGCCCCGGACGCTCACGTCCACGTCGGGCAACACCTCACGCAGCGCGCGCACGAACTGGGGGAGCAGGGAGTAGGTCGCCGAACCTACGCAGCCGATCGCGAGATTGCCCTGCCGGCCGTCGGCGATGCGCTGCGCGCGACGGGCGGCGGCGTCGACCGAGTCGAGGATCGCCTCGACCTGACGCAGATAGTCCTGGCCTGCGGCGGTCAGCTCGACGCGCCGTGTGGAACGGACGAGCAGGGCCACGCCGAGTTCGTCCTCGAGCTGTTTGATCTGCTGGGAGAGCGGCGGCTGGGCGATGTGCAGCCGCTGTGCCGCCCGACCGAAGTGCAACTCCTCGGCGACCGCGCGGAAGTAGCGCAGGTGGCGTAGCTCCATGTGCTCATCGTACCGATTGATATTCCTGAGATATCAAAAACCGGCAAATGGATACTTCTCCATATAGCCGCAGGTCTCTACGCTGGACGCATGGCAACTTCGAGTACCCCGGACACCGACATCGTCATCTGTTCACCCCTGCGCACCCCGGTGGGTCGTATGGGTGGCGCACTGTCGTCCGTGCCGGTCACGCGCCTCGCCACCGATCTGCTCAAGGAGCTGACCGCGCGGACCGGGCTCGGCGAGGGCGACATCGACGACGTCATCCTGGGCCAGGGGTACGCGAGCGGGGAATCCCCTGCGCTCGGCCGGATCGCCGCACTCGACGCGG
This sequence comes from Gordonia sp. Swx-4, assembly GCF_030316175.1. Classification (NCBI taxonomy): domain Bacteria; kingdom Bacillati; phylum Actinomycetota; class Actinomycetes; order Mycobacteriales; family Gordoniaceae; genus Gordonia; species Gordonia sp. Swx-4. The sequence goes on along the minus strand of NZ_CP128197.1, from coordinate 4,603,244 downwards.
GGCTGGGTGTCGGTGTCCCGGGTATGCAGATCGACCGCCGATGCGGATCGGGCCTGCAGGCAGTGCTCACGGCGGCGTCGTCGGTGGCGACCGGCGGTGCGCGACTCGTGGTCGCCGGTGGAGCCGAGTCGATGTCGAACGTCGAGCACTACGCGCTCGGGCTCCGTTCCGGGATCAAGCAGGGCGGCGTCGAGCTGATGGATCGCCTCGACCGAGGTCGACTCACCGCCGGCGGTGAATCCCATCCGGTACCCGGCGGGATGATCGAGACCGCCGAGAATCTCCGCTCGGAGTACGGGATCTCCCGCGCCGATCAGGACGAGTACGCCGCCCGGTCGCATCACCGTGCCGTCGCGGCTCACGAGGCGGGCCGGTTCGACGACGAACTCGTCCCGGTCACCATCCCCGGCCGCCGGGGGAAACCCGACACCGTCGTCGATCGGGATGAGCATCCGCGTGCCGATGCCACCGCGGACTCGCTCGGCAAGCTGCGTCCCATCCGTCTCAAGGTCGACGCGGACGCCACGGTCACCGCGGGCAACGCGTCCGGACAGAACGACGGCGCCGCCATGTGCGTGGTGACCACCCGTGCGGAAGCGGCCCGTCGTGGACTGGAACCCCTTCTCGCCCTGCGTTCCTGGGCCGGGACCGGCTGCCAACCCGAGACGATGGGCGTCGGTCCGGTGAGCGCGACGGCAGCCGCCCTCGACCGTGCCGGCCTCACCCTCGACGAGATCGACCTGATCGAACTCAACGAGGCGTTCGCCGCACAGGTACTGGCCTGCCTCGACGAATGGAAGATCGACCCCGGTGACGAACGACTGAACCCCAACGGTTCCGGTATCTCCCTGGGTCATCCGATCGGCGCGACCGGCGCCCGCATCCTCGCGACCGCAGCCCACGAGGCGCGCCGTCGTGAGGCGCGATACGTCCTGGAGACCATGTGCATCGGCGGCGGTCAGGGTCTCGCCGCGATCTTCGAGGCCACCCGATGAGCGCCCGCGCCTCCGCCCCGGTGCAGGTACACGCCGTCGTCTCCGGACGCGCCGACGGTCCCGCGGTCGTGCTGTCGAACTCGCTCGGATCGACACATCGCATGTGGGACGCACAGCTGTCCGCACTCGAGGAGCGGTTCCGGGTCGTCCGCTACGACACCCGCGGCCACGGGCAGTCCCCGGTCCCGCAGGGGCCGTACACGATCGACGATCTCGCCGACGACGTCATCGCACTACTCGACCGCCTCGACATCGACCGTGCGCATCTCGTCGGCCTCTCGCTCGGCGGCATGACCATGATGCGCGTCGCCGCCCGGAATCCCGAGCGGGTCGACCGGCTGGCCGTACTCTGCACGGGCGCACAGCTCCCGCCGCGAGATGCGTGGCTCGACCGGGCCGCCGCGGTGCGGGCGAACGGTACCAAGGCCGTTGCCGAATCCGTCGTCCAGCGCTGGTTCACCCCGGAGTACCTGAGTACCTACGGCAGTTCACGGAAGTTCCACGAGGACATGGTGGCCGCGACCCCGGCCGAGGGTTACGCGGCATGCTGTGAGGTGATCGCCGCAATGGATCTGCGGGACGACCTGCCGTCCATCGCCGCACCGACGCTGGCCGTCGCCGGCGTCGACGACCCGGCCACTCCGCCGTCGAAGCTGCAGGAGATCGCCGACAACGTCCAGCAGGGGCGACTGCTCGTCGTGCCCGACTCGGCGCACCTGGCCAACGCCCAGCAGCCCGACATCATCAATCCCGCACTCACCGAACATCTGGAGCAGCAATGAGTTACGACAAGCGCGCCGCGTCGGCCGCGGAGGCCGTCGCCGACATCCCCGACGGCGCCAGCCTCGCCGTCGGCGGTTTCGGTCTCGCCGGTATCCCCGGCTTCCTCATCGACGCCCTCCTCGAGCAGGGCGCGAAGAACCTGACCATCGTGTCCAACAACTGTGGCGTCGACGGTGCGGGTCTCGGTCTGTTGCTGGAAGCGCGTCGCATCGACAAGGTGATCGCCTCCTACATCGGCGAGAACAAGGAGTTCGGCAGGCAGTTCCTCGCCGGCGAGGTCACCGTCGAACTCACCCCGCAGGGCACCCTGGCCGAACGTATGCGCGCAGGCGGCAGCGGGATCGGTGCGTTCTTCACCCCGACCGGGGTGGGAACACTCGTCGAAGAAGGCGGTCTGCCCTGGCGGTACAACGCCGACGGCACCATCGCCGAGGCCTCCCCGCCCAAGGAGGTCCGGACCTTCAACGGCAAGCCGATGGTCCTCGAGGAAGCCATCGTCACCGACTACGCCCTGGTGCGCGCCGCCGTCGTCGACACGGCCGGGAACTGCCGATTCCACGCTGCCGCACGTAATTTCAACCCTCCCGCGGCCATGTCGGGTCGCACGACGATCGTCGAGGCGGAGAAGGTCGTCGAAGTGGGCGAACTCGGGCCCGACGAGATCCACCTGCCCGGCATCTTCGTCAAGCGCATCGTCGAACTGACACCGGAAGAGGCCTCGCGCAAGGGAATCGAGAAGCGCACCATCCGCGAGCGCCCGACCGCTGCGACCGTATAGGAGACCACCATGACCTGGACACGGAACGAGATGGCTGCCCGCGCGGCGAAAGAGCTCACCCGCGGTGACTACGTCAACCTGGGAATCGGGCTGCCGACGCTGATCCCCGACCACATGCCCGACGACTCGGGTATCTTCCTGCACGCGGAGAACGGAATCCTCGGGGTCGGCCCCTTCCCGTACGACGACGAGGTCGATCCCGACCTGATCAACGCGGGCAAGCAGACCGTGTCGGTGCTGCCCGGCGCATCGTATTTCGACTCCGCCACCAGTTTCGCGATGATCCGAGGCGGGCACGTCGACGTGGCCGTCCTCGGTGGGATGCAGGTGGCGATGAACGGTGACCTCGCCAACTGGATGGTGCCCGGCGCGCTCGTGAAGGGGATCGGCGGCGCCATGGACCTCGTCAACGGGGCCGGCAAGGTGATCGTGCTGATGGAGCACGTCACCAAGAAGGGGGAGCCGAAGCTGCTCGAGCACTGCGCCCTGCCGCTGACCGGCCGGAGCGTGGTGAGCCGCGTCATCACCGACCTGGGCGTGTTCGACGTCGCCGGAACGGGTTTCGAGGTCGTGGAACTGGCTCCCGGTGTCGACTTCGCCACGGTCGTCGAGAAGACCGGTGCCCCGGTCACCGATCGCACCGCGGTGCACGCCGCGGTCTGAGGCAGGTACGCAGCGGTCGACCGAACCTGCGATCGAGGTCGGAGATGGCGGTCTCTCAACGGCGCGAGGCCGCCAGCTCCGACCGTGACCGCAGTCCGAGCTTCGCGTAGATCCGGGTCAGGTGGTACTGCACGGTCTTGGGCGAGATGAACAGTTCGGCAGCCACCTCACGGTTGGAGAGCCCACGCGCCACGAGCGTGGTCACCGCCTCCTCCTGCGGGGTGAGCTCGGCGACGTCTTTCGCGGCGTGGGCATTCTCGACGCGTGAGACCGCCAGGCCGCCGGCCTTCAACTCGCGGTCGCAGCGCTCCACGTAGGTCGTCGCGCCCAGCGAGACGTACAGATCGCGGGCGGTCCCGATGACGGCGTCGGCGGCGCGTCGTTTGCCTGCCCGTCGCAACGTCTGGCCGTACGCGAAATTGACCCGCGCCTGGTCGTAGCGGAGCCCGAGGCCGTCGAGGAGTTGGATGCCATCCTCGAAAGTTCGACGCGCACCGTGTATGTCGCCGGTGGCACCGAGGAACCGTCCGCGCGCGTACTTCATCCGGGCGGCCGACGAGCGGTGCCCGCGTTCCTCCGACCGTTTCTCGTAGTCCCGGAGCAGGTCGTCGGCCGCGTCGTATTGACCCTCCAGGACAAGGGCATTCCCCAGTACGTCCACCCAGGGCCACAGGCCGGGTTCGGACAGCGCGGGGACGCTCTCGGACATTGTTCTCAGCGGTGCGAGGATGCGCCGGACCTTTCCGTAATCCGCCGCGGCCTCGGCGAGCTGAGCACGTGCCAGCATGTCCGGGATGCGCATGATCTCGTAATCGCCCGCAGAGGTGGTGTTCTCGGCGACACTGCGGTGAGCTGCCTCCCAGTTGCCCCGCAGCGAATGGATCTGGCTCGCCGTCCAGTTCAGCAGCGGCGTCGTCAGCGCGATGCCACTGGAACGTGCCAGCCCATGGCCGGCTTCCACGTTGCGCATGGCCTCGTCCCAGTCGCCGGTGAGGAACTGCACCCGTGCCAGCCAGGCCACCGCCCACATCGAGATCCGCGTGGAACCGCCCAACTGTGCCATCGACACGGCGGTCTCGAGATTGGTTCGGGCGGCGTCGATCTCGTCGAGTCCCAGCTGCAACCACCCGCGACCCATGATCGCGCGCTGCGCCTGCGCGCCGTACCGGATCTGTTCGGAGACCGAATCGTACTCGGCGCGGGCGGCGTCGGGATGCCCCGACCACGCCAATCCGAGCCCACGGATGACCGCGGCCTCCACGCGGGCCGCCGACCCGCTCCCGGCCATCGTGATCGCCCGATCGGCCCAGGTCACCAACTCGGCGCCCTGGCACCGTACGAGGTTGTGCAGCACGTGGCGCTGGGCGATCAGGGCGGCCACGTCGGGTTCACGATCGACGTTGACGATGTCCCAGGCGCGGTCGAGGCGCAGCTGCGCTTCCGCCGAGCGTCCCCGCAGGATGGCCAGGTACGCCAGCGTCGCATTGCGCAGCGGTGTCTCGCGCAAGCTCTCCACCGTCGGGACCAAGGCGCCGGCACCGGTGCAATCGCCCGCGGCGAGAAGCGAATCGACCGCGAGGGTCACTCGGGTGTCGCGCTCGAGCGGATCGGGCGTGAGCCGGCCCGACTGGCGGTAGAGACCGGCGGCCTCCGCCCATGCGCCGTCGGCACCGCGCATGCGGGCGAGATCGGCCAGGTCGTCGGCGAGACCGGCATCGGCGGTCGGGGTGGCGGCCACCCGGTGATGGAGCCGGCGCGCCGGATCGACGACCACGTCGGCCGCCCGTCGGTGCGCAGCGCCCACGGCCTTCATCCCCAGGACCTCGAGGATCGCGGCGCGCACCAGGGGGGTGACGATCCGGGGCTGCACCTCGGCGGGCGTCAGCGCTCCGTCGGAGGTGACCAGTCCGGTGCGTCGCGCGTCGTCGATCGCCGCCAGCGGGTCCTCGACGCCGGCGAGGGCCAGGGCGGTCGAGAGTGGTTCGGCGACATCGAGTATCGCGAGCGCCTCGATGAGCGCGCCGGCGGGCGTGCCAGACTCCGGGAGTCGCTCGCGCACCGCACGGACGACGTGTGCGGGGGCCGGGAGTTGGGCGTCACTGCGTGCCCAGGTCCCGGCCGGTACCTCGTCGAGCAGGGCCACGATGTCTCGTGGATTGCCCGACGTGTGCCGGGTCAGTTCCGCCCGCATCGCGGGATGGAGCACGATGCCGCGCTGTCCGGCGAGATCCGCGGTGCCCTGTGCATCGACCCCCTCGAGTCGCAGCTCGTCGAAGGCCTGTCCGGCGAGGCGGGTACCGGGCCGAGCTGTCGTCACGACGACGAGGATGCGACGTGTCCGGTGCTCCCGGATCAGCGTCACCAACGCTTGGAGCGACTCTTCGTCGGCGAGGTCGGCGTCGTCGACGGCCACGAGCACCGGGACATCCGACGCCGTCGCCTCGAGTAGGGCGTCCACGAGATCGCCGGCGCGATCCGGCTCGACCTGCTGGTCCTGGAGAAGTTGACGGATCAGCGAACCCGGAGTGGCGGCCTGCCAGGGCGAGACCCGTGCCCACAACGTGGTGCCGGCGTCCGGGGACGCCAGGTGGTACTGGACGAGGTGGGTGAGGAGGGTCGACTTGCCGCAACCCGGATTCCCGGAGATGGCGATCAGTTCCGCCCCGGATACGGTGCGGAGCCGCGTCGACAACACGTCGATCTCGCGGTCCCGCCCGACACATGCGGCAGTGACCATCATCGCTCCATGGTAGGTAACCGTGGACGCCGGTGGCCTCGGGTTCCTATCCCTGGTCGCCGCCCGCGACCGGCAGGACCGTGCCGGTGATGTACGACGCCTCGTCCGACGCCAGGAAGCAGATCGCCGCGGCCTGCTCGTCGAGCGTCCCGTATCGGTTCATCAGGGACGACGCCTTGGTCTGATCGATGTGGGCCTGATACCACCGCGCCTCGGTCTCGTTCCGCGGCTCGGGGGTGCCGCGGGAGATCCGGCGGGGCGGGGCCTCGGTGCCACCGGGCGCAGCGGCCACCACGCGGACACCGGCGTCAGCGTATTCCATCGCCAGCGACGCGGTCATCGCGTTGACGGCGCCCTTGGCGGCCGAGTAGGGGATGCGATGGATTCCGCGGGTCGCGGCGGAGGAGACGTTGACGATCACCCCGCCGCCGTTGTCGATCATCGACGGCAGAACAGCTCGGCACGAGTACAGCGTGGTCATCAGGGACCGGTCGATCTCCGCCCGGATCTGTGCGTCGGTGAACTCGGTGAACGGTTTGAAGTTGATCGCCCCGCCGACGTTGTTGATCAGCACGTCGACCCGGCCGTAGGAGGCGATGGCCCGGCGGACCACCGACTCGGCGCCGTCGTAGGACTCCAGGTCCGCGATCGCCGACACCGCCCCGGGACCGGTCGACTCGAGGTCACGCGCGACCTCCTCGACGAGGTCCGACCGGTCGGCCAGGACGACCGTTCCGTCTTCGGCGCTGATCCGGCGCGCGGCCTGTTCACCGATTCCCTGTGCGGCGCCGGTGATCACCACGACCTTGCCGGCGAAGCGGCCGGGGGTGACGAAACGCGGGCGGCGCGAGGCCATCTCGTCGGCCATCGCACGACGCATCGTCTGCTTGGACCGTTCGGCATGAGCGGCGATCAGCTCCCGGGCGGCGTCGTGGTCGCCGGATTCGAAGGCCGACACGATGTCGAGATGGTCCTGTGCGCACAGCGGGTGGCACCACGTCGCGTTGCGCAGCACCTCGGTCATCCGGCCCTTCACCCCGAGGGCCTTGTAGGCCTCGAGCAGGTGGTCGTTGCCCGTGAGCGTGAACAGGTAGTCGTGGAAGGCGGCGTTGGTCTCGGTGTACTGGGCGGCATCGACGAACCGGTCCCCGTCGACGTAGGGCACGGTGGCATCGGCGAGCAACCGGTAGCCGGTCAGCTGCTTGGTGTTCAGGCGGCCGAAGGTCAGTTCCAGCGCGCCCAGTTCGAGCGCGGCACGCGCCTCGAACAGGGCGTCCGACTCGTGGATGGCCGGGTGTTCCTCGCCGATCTGATAACCCTGCGAACCGACCACGGTCGGAGCGGTGACGGGTTCGGCGGAATCGGTGTCGTCGTGCGGGGTTCCGGTGACCGGCGCGGGAGTGGGATCGGAAGCGTGTAGCTGGGTGAGGTCCGACGCCGCGAACATCTCCTGCCCGGCGATCGTGCGCACGGTCCCGGTCGCGTCCGACACCGTCGGCCGGATCGCGCCGTCATCGGGATCGAGGTCCGGGCCGCCGATCCCGCCGCGCCACATCTGTTGTCCGGCAACGCGTACGAGCGAGTCGTCGTCGGGGGTGCCGGATTGGGGTCCCGGCCGGCTGTCGAGTTCGGCAGCCGGCAGCGTCAGCTGTCCCGCGACCGCGCGGGCGTCGGATGCGAATAGGAGCTCTTCCACCGCCGCACGACCAGTCGCCGCCGCCACGACGACCGGAGCGGACTCGTCGGTCTCGGCCCCGACGACCTCGTCCTCCGCGGCGGCCGTAGGCTTGGCGGCCAGCGCGAACTTCTCGTAGTAGAAGCCGGTCGGTTCGATCCCGGCCTGCGCGACGTGCTTGCGCACGGCCTCGACCATGGGCGGCGGACCGCAGAGGTAGATCGCGACGTCGCCGTCGTAGAGATGAGCCGGTTCGATCAGGCTCATCACATAACCCTTGTTGGTCGCCGAGCTGGCCGGGTCCGAGACACAGTGGTCCCAGGTGAAGCCCGGCATCTTGTCGGCGAAGTACTCGATCTCGTCGGTCGCGACCAGGTCGGTGTCGGTGGAGACACCGTAGATCAGGTGTACCTTCCGACGGCTGTTGTCGGCGTGCAGCTTTCGCAGCATCGACAGGATCGGGGCCAGGCCGGTGCCGCCGGCCAGCAACAGCACCGGGCGGGTGGCCTCGCGAAGGAAGAACGAACCGTGCGGCCCGGTGAAGCTGATCTCCTCGCCCCGGTTGGCGCGGTCGGTCAGATACGTCGACATCGCCCCGCCCGGGGTGAGCTTGATCAGGAAGACCAGTTGGTCCTCGTGTGGCCCGTTGGCGAAGGAGTACGACCGCCGGATGGGATTCCCATCGCCGTCATCGCTACCCGGAACCTCGATGTTCACGTACTGGCCGGGAAGGAACGCCAACTGTCCGCGGTTCTCGATCCGGATCTCCAGGCGCATCGTCGACTCCGAGAGACGATCGAGCCCGACGACGGTGCCGGTGAACCTCGAGGCCTGTGTCTTCGCGACGTCCGAGGTGGCCGCGATCTGCAGCACCAGATCGGATTTCGGCTTCATGCAGCACGGCAGCGCAAAACCCTGTGCCGATTCGTCGTCGGAGAGCGCATCCTCGATGTAGGTGCCGCCGTCGTAGTCGCCGGACTCGCAGAACGCCTTACATGTTCCGCAGGCGCCGTCGCGACAGTCGAGCGGGATGTTGATGCGCTGCCGGTAGGAGGCGTCGGCGACGGTCTGATCCTCGCGGCAGGTGACGAATCGGGTGACCCCGTCCTCGAAGGACAGCGCCACCTGATGGGTGTTCGCGGTGCCGGCGGCGGCGCCGGCCTCTGCATCGGTGGTGACAGTCATGGACGGGATCCTCTTGATCGGCGTTTGGGGTGGTCGGGGCTGGTGAGGTGAAGGTCAGAAGTGGTACACGTCCACCACGTGGTGGATGTAGTCGTTCTTCAGCACGATCGTCTTGCGCCGGATCATCGGGCGTTCACCGGAGAAGTCGATGGTGTAGAACGAGGTCCCGTAGTACGGGTCGACCGTGTTGTACCGGAAATACATCGTGTGCCAATTGAATCGGACGTCGACGAGGTCGCCGCGCCGTTCGATCACCTCGACGTTGCTGATGTTGTGGCTGGTGCGCGGTTCGGGAAGTGAGGTCGCCGAGGACCTCTCGGTACGAATCCGGAACACCCGGTCCTCGAGGCCGCCCTTGTTGCCGTAGTAGATGAGCGAGATCTCGCGCTGCGGGTCCTCGGTCAGGCGATCGTTGTCGTCCCAGGCGGGCATCCAGTACACGACGTCGTCGGCATAACAGTCGAGCCACTTCTCGAACTCGCGGTCGTCGAGATAGCGCGCCTCGCGATAGAGGAACTGCTCGATCATGTTCTGCGTGATCAGTTTCCCGCCGGCGTCCGTCCCTGTTGCGGCGGTGTTCTCGGTGGTCGTCATCCCGTTCCCCTTCAGTGCTTCTCGGCTGCTGTGGTCGCGGATTCCTCTTCGGCGGCCACCGCAGCGCGCATCGTCTCGAGCCAGTAACTGTGCTGGACGGGGTAGAGGCCCTCGTCCTCGTTCTTGACTCCGGCGGAGATGACGCCGGTCATGCCCAGCGACTCGGCGACCTCGTCCGGTCCGGTCAGCCAGTGCTGCGCTCCTCGGCTCATGTCGTTCCACGGAGCAGCCTGCGCGCGGAAGGTGAGTTGGCAGGAGCGGAACTCCTCGAGATCGTCGGGGGTGGCCATGCCCGACGCGTTGAAGAAGTCCTCGTACTGGCGGATACGGTGCGCGCGTGCGGAGTCGCCGCTCTCACCCTTGGGGGCGATGCAGTAGATGGTGACCTCGGTCTTGTCCGGCGCGATCGGCCGGAAGTGACGGATCTGGGTCGAGAACTGGTCCATCAGATAGACGTTCGGGTACAGGCACAGGTTGCGCGAACCCTTCACCATGAACTCGCCCTTGGCATCGCCGTGGGTCTTCTTGAGGTCGTCCATCTTGTCCCAGAGCGGCCGATCCTGCGGATTGGCCGCCCAGGTCCACAGGCAGAGATGGCCATTGGGGTACGACCAGTAACCGCCACCGGACTTGCCCCATCCGCCGGCATCGAGTGCCCTGGTGTCGTTCTTGGACTCGCCGGTGCCGCGCCGCGAGGTGGTGGCGGCGTAGTTCCAGTGGGTCGCGGTGACGTGGTAGCCGTCGGCGCCGTTCTCCGCCTGGACCTTCCAGTTCCCGTCGTAGGTGTAGGTGGACGAACCGCGCAGCACCTCGAGGCCGTCCGGCGACTGGTCCACCAGCATGTCGATGACCAGGCGGGTGTCGCCGAGATGATCGTCGAGCGATTGCACGTCGTCGTTCAGGCTCCCGAACAGGAAGCCGCGGTAGCTGTCGAAGCGTGCGACCTTGGTGAGGTTGTGTGAGCCGTTGACGTCGAAGGTGTCGGGGTAGCCCGCGCCCTCGGGGTCCTTGACCTTCAGCAGGGTGCCGTCGTTGCGGAAGGTCCATCCGTGGAACGGGCAGGTGAGGGTCATCCGGTTGTCGGTCTTGCGGCGGCAGATCATCGCCCCGCGGTGGGCGCAGGCGTTGATGAGGCAGTGCAGCTCGCCGCTCTTGTCCCGGGTGATGACCACGGGTTGCCGGCCGATGTAGGTGGTGAAGTAGTCGCCGGGGTTGGGCACCTGACTCTCGTGGGCCAGGTAGATCCAGTTGCCCTCGAAGATGTGCTTCATCTCCAGCTCGAAGATGTCCTCGTCGGTGAAGATCCGACGGTTGGCGCGATAGACGCCGGCCTCGCGGTCGTCGACGACCGCGTCGCCGAGGACAGAGTTCACGTGGTGAAGATGTTCCGTTACGGACGCGGTCATGTGCTGTACCTCCAGATTTTGGCTGCTCGTTGCACTGTCGCACCCACGTGGTGCCGATCACACTAGGGCAATGGCCAGTCCTGACCAAGCATCCGATTGATAAACAGCTGCGATCAATGCGGTCTGCAAATGTCTTTGTCTTGTATGTATTCGACCTTTACCGTGTAATGCGTGGTCGCGGTCACACTTGATGACCGGCGACGGGGTTCTACGAGAAAAGACGAGTCATGGAGCTGAGGCACCTGCGCTACTTCGCAGCCGTCGCCGAGACCTGCCACTTCGGGCAGGCCGCGGCGACTCTGCACGTGGCCCAGCCGGCTCTGTCCTACGCCATCCGTCAGCTCGAGGCGGAACTCGACGTCACGCTGTTCGTGCGCACCACGCGCCAGGTGTCTCTGACCCCTGCGGGCGCATATCTCAAGGAGCAGGCCGAGCGCGTCCTGGCCGGCGTCGACGATGCCGTCGACGGGGTTCGGCGGATAGCGGCGGGGCGGAGCGGCCTGGTGCGTCTCGGTCTCACCGGAATCGCCGCGTTCTCTCATCTGCCCCGTATCGCTCGCATCGTCAAGCGTGAACTACCGGACGTCGACCTCGACATCCGAGCCGACATGCTGACACCGGGGCAGTGCAACGCTCTGCGCGCCGGTGCGATCGATCTCGGCATCCTCCGTCCGCCGGCGACCGGGGAAGACATCGAGTCCCGGGTGATCGACGTCGAACAGCTGGTGCTCGCCGCCTCGATCGATCACCGGCTCGCCATCGAGCCCGTGGTGTCGGTGGCGGACCTTCGAAGTGAGTCGTTCGTGATGTACGACAGCCGGGACTCGGCGGTCAATGACGCGGTGGTGAAGGCTTGTCGCGCAGCCGGATTCGTTCCCCGGCGGGCGTATCAGGCATCCGGTACCCCGGTGTTGCTCGCGCTGGTGGCCGCCGGACTCGGGGTTGCCGTCCTGCCGGCCTCCGTACGAGCCCTCCCGCTGGACGGGCTCGTCGTCCGCGACCTCGCCGACGCCGACACCGTGGAGGTCGCACTGGCCTGGAAAACCGGTGTCGAGAACCCGGTGGTCGGCGCGGTCGCCGATGTCATCGCATCCGCTTTCGCAACCGGTTCGGCCGACGCCGACCCGCGCGACCTCGACGCTCAGCTCAGTGCCCAGTTTGGAGATGAAAGATGAAGATCACCCGAGTGGACGCGATTCCATTCGCGATCCCGTACGTGAAACCGCTGAGGTTCGCCTCGGGCGAGGTGCACGTGGCCAATCACGTGCTGGTCCGTGTACACACCGACACCGGCGTGGTCGGCGTCGCGGAAGCGCCGCCTCGGCCGTTCACCTACGGAGAGACCCAGGACGGCATCATCACCGTCGTCAACACGATCTTCGCCCCGGCGATCGTCGGACTCACGCTGCTCGAACGTGAGGTGGTCGCCGCCCGGCTGGCGCGGACGATCGGCAACCCGGCTGCCAAATCAGCTGTCGACATGGCGATCTGGGATGCGTTGGGCAAGACCCTGGGGCTTCCCGTGGGCGACATGCTCGGCGGGTTCACCGACCGGTTGCGCGTCAGCCACATGCTCGGTTTCGCCGAGCCCGCGAAGATGGTCGCCGAGGCCGAGAAGATGGTCGAGACCTACGGCATCCGAACCTTCAAGGTGAAGGTCGGCAGGCACCCGGTGGGCCTCGACACCGCCGTGGTCCGGGCATTGCGCGAACGGTTCGGCGCCGAGATCGAGCTCTACGTCGACGGCAACCGCGGCTGGACCGCCGCGGAGTCGGCCCGAGCCATGAAGGAGATGTCCGACCTCGACCTGCTGTTCGCCGAAGAACTCTGCGACGCAGCCGATGTGATGGGCCGACGCTGGCTCGTGGAGCAACTCGACGTCCCGTTCATCGCCGACGAGTCGGTGCCCACGTCGGCCGACGTCACCCGGGAGATCCTCGGACGCTCCGCCACCGCGATCAGCATCAAGACCGCGCGGACCGGCTTCACCACCTCGCGCCGGACCCACCACCTCGCCGAGGGGCTCGGCATCCCGGTGGTCATGGGCAACCAGGTCGACGGTCAGGTCGGCACAGCGTGCGCGCTCGCCTTCGGCAGTGCCTTCGAACTGACCTCGCGCTACGCGGGCGAGCTGTCGAACTTCCTCGACATGAGCGACGACCTGCTGACCGAGCCCCTGCAGATCCGAGACGGCCACCTGTGTCGGTCCACGGCTCCGGGTATCGGCTTCGAGATCGACCCGGACAAACTCGAACGCTACCGAACCGACAACTGAAAACCCCGTCACCACAGATCGTTTCGTGGCAGCCCCACGAGCAAGAGTACAAGGAGAACCGACATGACCACCACCGAGCACCCGAACGAGGTCGCGACCGCTGCTGCCTCCGGCGCATCCGCCACCGAGCGTTTCCACGCCGACAAGTCGCCCTTCGAGGCAGTCAAGGACACCCCGCCGGAGCGCGTGGCCACGCTGATCAACGAGGTCCTCGCGGGGGTTCACGAGACCATCCGCAAGCACAAGGTCACCTACGACGAGTACAACGCCCTCAAGGCGTGGCTCATCAACGTCGGCGAGGACGGCGAATGGCCGCTGTTCCTCGACGTCTGGGTCGAGCACGTCGTCGAGGACGTCGCTACCGAGCACCGGGAGGGCAACAAGGGCAGCATCGAGGGTCCCTACTACGTCCCGAACGCCCCCGAGCAGGGCTCCAAGGGAGCAGTGCCGATGCGTGAGGACGAGAAGGGCGATCCGCTGTTGTGGAACGGCCAGGTCCGCTCGTGCGACGGCACCCCGCTCGCCGGCGCCAAGGTCGAGCTGTGGCACGCCGACGACGACGGTTTCTACTCGCAGTTCGCTCCCGGCATCCCGGAGTGGAACCTGCGCGCCACCTTCACCACCGACGACCAGGGCAACTTCGAGATCACCACGATTCGCCCGGCGCCGTACATGATCCCGACGGACGGCTCGTGCGGAAAGATGATCTCGGCGGCCGGTTGGCACCCGTGGCGTCCCGCCCACCTGCACCTCAAGGTGTCGGCGCCCGGCCACGAGCAGCTCACCGCGCAGCTGTACTTCCCCGGCGATGCCCACAACGACGACGACGTCGCCAGCGCGGTGAAGCCCGAGCTGATCCTCGATCCCCAGGACGACGGCAAGGGCGGCTACACGGTCGCTTACGACTTCGTCCTCGATCCGGAGAAGTGATGCTGTTCCACGTTCGGATGGACGTCAACATCCCCGACGATCTCGACCCGGACGTACGGGCAGACACCGTCGTCCGGGAGAAGGCGTACTCCCAGGATCTGCAGCGTTCCGGCAAGTGGCCGCACATCTGGCGCATCGTCGGTGAGTACTCGAACTACTCGATCTTCGACGTCGAGTCCAACGACGAGCTGCACATGCTCCTGTCGGGTCTCCCGTTGTTCCCGTACATGGACATCAAGGTGACACCGCTCGCGACGCACCCGTCGGACGTCAACGCCTGACGCAGACGCAAACCGCCCGCGACGGTCGTCGCGGGCGGTGTCGCGCCTCGTTCACGGGTTTGCGACTCACCTGCCGGTCAGCGTGGACAGCATCGCAGCCCAGTGCCGAAACGGGACAAGATGTCCTTCACCGGGGTACACGGAAAGCTCGGCATCCGGGAGTCGACCTGCGAGCCACTCTCCGACGGCGGGGATTGCCGTCGTATCGTCAGCGCCGTACCAGAGGTGAACTGGTGCGGAAACCTCGGAGAGACGAAAGTCCCAGGGGCCGACGAACGCGACGTTGTCCCACGCGATCGAATCGGGACCCTGCTTCATCGCCTCGGCGAAGGATTCGAAGAGCGCCCGACGGACCGGGGCCTCGGTGATGACCGCCGGATCGCTGGCGCCCCACATCCATTCGACCCAGGGCGCATCGGGATCGGTTCGCACGGACACCATTGCGTCGAGTAGTTCCCGGTTTCCGTCCAGGAAGATCTGGGCGGCACGTCCGGGGTCTCCCGGGAGATGGGAAAGTGCCTGGATGTCGTTGTCGTTGAGTTGCTCACGTACGCTTGGTATTTCGAGGGCGGGCCCGGGGCAGCCGGACAAACCGACACGTCGTACCCGAGCGGGTAGCGCTGCCGCTGTGGCCAGCGCGAACGGACCGCCGCCCGACCAGCCGAATACCGCGAACCGGTCCAGGTCAAGATGATCCGCCAGCGCCTCGGCATCTCGGGCGACGGCCGAGAGGCCGATGGGTGCCGGATCGGACAACCCGTATCCGGGACGATCGAAACTGACGACCCGGACGCCCCGCTGCCGGGACATCTCGTCGCCGAATGTGAGTTCGAGGCGGGAGCCCGGCGTTCCGTGGAAGTGGACGATCGTCGGTGCGCTCGCCTCACCCACTGTCCGTGCACGTACGCCTCGCCCGCCGACATCCACCGTGAACTCGGTCATCGTGCGAGCGTACGCGCAACGTCACGGTGTCGCCCGTAGCGTGAACATGGTGATCTCCGGCGGCGCGAGAACTCGCACCGGCGGATCCCACGCGCCGGCACCGCGGGTCGTGTACAGCACGGTGTTCCCGATCCGATCCAGGCCGAGGACCGAAGGCTGTTGCAACGGAACGAGATAGCGGATCGGCCACATCTGCCCACCGTGGGTGTGGCCGGAGAACTGGAGCTCGACGCCGAGGTCGGAGGCCTCGACGGCCTGCTTGGGCTGATGGGCGAGGAGCAGGACGAAGTCGTCGGGCGACGAACCCTCTAGCGCTGCAGTGAGATCCGGCTCGTACGGGTCCGGTGCGGTGGCATCGTGCACGCCGGCGAGCTGGATGGTCGCGCCGTCGACGGTCAGCGGGACCCGCGAGTTCCGCAGCGTCCGTATGCCGTATTCCTCCCACACGTCGAGCCATCTGCCGCCGTCGTCGGAGTAGTACTCGTGGTTTCCGCTGACGCCGAACACCCCGAGCGGTGCGCGGAGATCGGCGAGCGGTTCCAGGGTGTCGCGGACGTAGGGGATCGTGCCGTCGGTGAGGTCTCCGACCAGCAACACCAGATCGGGGTTCTGCGCGTTGATCTCGTCGACGACGCGCCGGGTGAACGAGGCATCGCGCGCGGGCCCGACGTGGAGGTCGGAGACCACGGCGATGCGGAGTCCGTCGAACTGCGGTGGCAGGCCGTCGAATGTCGCGCTGACCTCGGTCACCTGTGGCCGGGACGCCTCGAAGACGCCATACCCGGTGACCCCGAGCGCCACGACTACCACGGCCGCTGTCGCGATCCGCATGCGGTGCAGTCTGCGCGCGGCCGCGTCGGTCGTCTCGTCTGTCCCGGTCCGGCGTCGTCGAATCCGGCGAATGATGTTCGCCCCGAACGAGATCAGTCCGATGATCGCCAGGCCGAGGAACAGGTAGAAGACCATGCCGATCCAGATGAGGCCCACCGAGCCGATCGGCCGCGCCCACGACGGGTCCAGCGATCGGCCACTGGCGAACCCGATGACCGCCAGTGCCCACATCACGGTGAGCGCGACGTCGGCGACGCCCGACCACGGTCGGGGGAGTGCGGTGGCGCGGACGATCCGGCGGTGCAGCCAGAAGGTGATCAGACCGAAGAAGACCGCCGGAACCAGCACGGCCAGGAACAGCGCCACCAAAGGCCCCCTGTGAATCGCGGAGAGTCGTCCGCAGGTGCGGACCGCCTCATTCTCGCATCGCGGCCGACAGGCCTTCGCCGGGGTGTGGAGCGAGCGTCGATAGGCTGACCGACATGAGCGATGTACTCGTCACCCCGCTCGACCTGGCCGAGATGCTGCTCGGGACGCCGCCGGTGGTCCTCGACGTACGGTGGCAACTCGGCGACTTCGACGGTCGCGAGGCCTACCGGGACGGCCACATCCCCGGCGCGGTGTACGCCGACCTCGACACCGAACTCGCCGCACCACCGTCCGGAGCCGTCGGGGGCCGACACCCCATCCCCGCGATCGAGGACCTCCAGGCCGCCGCGCGGAGCTGGGGGATCACCGACGGCGTCCCGGTCGTGGTCTACGACGACTCGGGCAACCTGGCCGCGGCCCGTGCATGGTGGTTGCTGCGCTGGGCCGGGCTCGCCGACGTGCGACTGCTCGACGGTGGTCTCGCCGCCTGGACCGCCGAGGGCCTGCGCACGACGACCGGCGACGGCGGACGGCCCCGCGCCGGAAAGGTCACGCTGACCGGCGGGAACCTCCCGCTCGCCACGATCGACGACGTCGCATCCGGTACCGCGAGGGGGAGCCTGCGGCGACAACGCGGCGATGGAGAGTTTCTTCGCGCTTCTGCAACGCAACGTCCTCGACCGCCAGCGCTGGGACACCCGTGAACAGCTGAGGATCGCGATCGTAACCTGGATCGAACGGACCTACCACCGCCGGCGCCGCCAATCCCGCCTGGGCCGGTTGACGCCAGTCGAGTTCGAAGCAATGATCAACACCGCCGCTACCGCGGCATGACACCCCAACAGTCACCTATCCGTGCAGCAGGCCCTCCGCCTCACCCCGAAATCGAGAACATGACAATGCAGCGAACCATTATCGTCGGGGCTAGCCACGCCGGCGCCCAGCTCGCGGCCAGCCTGCGCCAGGAAAAGTGGAGCGACGAGATCGTCCTCATTGGAGACGAGTCGGCCCTGCCCTACCATCGCCCTCCGCTGTCGAAGGCCTACCTCGCGGACCGCAGCACCCTCGCCGACCTCGCGATCCGCAGCCCCGACTTCTACGCCAAGCAGCGCATCCATCTCCTCAATGCAACAGTAGAGAAGGTTGACCGCGCGGCTGGTCATGTGATCCTACATAACGGCGACGCCCTACCCTACGACAAGCTCGCGCTGTGCACCGGTGCCCGCCCTCGACGACTTCTCACCCCGGGAGCCGACCTGGCCGGGGTCTATTACCTACGCACTGCGGCCGACTGTCGCCAGGATCCGGGTGGCCGCCAGCCCCGGTTGTCACGCCGTGATCGTCGGGGGTGGCTACATCGGTCTCGAGACGGCGGCCTCGTTGCGAGCGCTGGGTCTGGAGGTCACCGTGCTCGAAGCGACCGGCCGCGTCCTCGAGCGTGTCACCGCGCCCGAGGTGTCGGCGTTCTTCGACCGGATCCATCGGGAAAAGGCGTCAACATCAGAACGGACGCGCTGGTGGAGGCCCTGTCCGGCGTCGGCAGGGTCCGGGAGGTGGCCCTGGCCGATGGTGAATCAATTCCTGCCGACCTTGTCATCGTCGGCATCGGTATTGAGCCGAACACCGATTTGGCCGCCGCCGCAGGTCTGGCCGTGGACAACGGCATCGTTATCGATGACCAAGCACGCACTAGCGCCCCCGATATCGTGGCCGCCGGTGACTGCGCCATTCACAACATGGCCCGATACGGCCGCCGCATACGCCTAGAGTCCGTGCCGAGCGCGGGCGAACAGGCCAAGGTAGCCGCTGCGACAATTTGCGGCAAACAGAGGAAAATTGCCGCGCTTCCATGGTTCTGGTCGGATCAATACCACCACAAACTCCAGATTGCCGGTCTTAATTCGGGGTATGACGAAACCGTCCTGCGCGGCGATCCGACCCGTGACGGCGACTTCACCTGCTTCTACCTGCGCGCCGGCGAACTCCTCGCCGCCGACTGCATCAACCGCCCGCGGGACTTCATGTTCAGCAAACGGGCCATCGCCCAGAAACTCCCCACCGACCGAACCAAACTGAGCTCACCAATAGCGGTATGACCCTGTACTCGCTGATTCGCGAGCACGATGAGAAGGTAATAACGGCGAGCATCAACGAAACCTTCAGCGTCGTACGCCGTCAAATACCTGCCAGCCCAACCAAACCCTGATCGACTGAGCCGTGAGGAGTACGGATGCGACGCCCAACCGTGATCGAGGACTACCCACACCGGATGGGGGGACACTGTGGTTCGGGCGCAATGCGCGATCTTCTGCACTGGCACGGTTTGGGATGGGATGGCCCACCCGATGAAGGCCTGGTGTTTGCCCTCGGTGGCGCTCTGGGACTGTCCTACCTCCGATCGAACGACCTCGTCCCACCGCTCTACCTGGTAGGACGAGGCGCCGACTTCGAGATCGATCTACCCCGCCGCCTCGGTGCACAGGTCCAAATCCTTACCACCGACGATCCCGAGGAAGGATGGTCGTGGATCCGCGACGAGATCGACGCAGGCAGGCCTAGCCTCGTTTGGGGCGACATCGCTGAGCTGCCATACCTGCGGGTCCAATTACAGATGAGTCGACACGACATCGTGATTATCGGCTACGACGAGGCCAAAGAGATCGCCTACGTCGTAGACAATGACCGCGCCGAGGTGCAACAGGTCTCACTCGAGGCGCTGGCCCGCGCGCGATCCTCGACATCATTTCCACAACCGACACGACACTGCACGTACCGCATCGCGTGGTCAAAAGAACTGCCAGACCTAGCGCAGGTGGCCGCGGAAGCGTTTCGCCAGTCCGCCGCCAGTATGCGACACCCGTCACAGCCAGGAATCGTCGACCTGACGGCACAGGCCGCAGGGGACGAAGGCCTCGCGGCGGCCGCTCAACTTGCAGCCGACATTCCGACCTGGACCGACCTCCCCGTAGACCAGCTCGAGATATTCCTGTTCAGCCTGAGCGCCTTCATCGAAAAAGCAGGAACCGGCGGAGGACTGTTCCGCCGGTTGCTCGCCGACGGATGCGCCGACATCGCACGATTAACAGGAGATCCCGCCACAGCAGATCTCGCCGTGGCCGCCGACCGTTGTGCACAGGCATGGACCGACACCGCTCGTGCGGGGGTCCAACGCGACATCGACGCGCACGCTCGCGCGGAAACAGTGGCCATGTCGGCCGGCCGTATGCCAGAGCTCGAACTGAACCTAGTCGAGTCCCTTGAGTCCGCTTCGAGCTCGCTGAGTGCAATAGCACGCTGACCTCAGTACTATTCCGCACACACCCCGGTGCGTATGGCCCTGGACTATTCTGCCCGAGCACATTGCGCACACGCGGATCCGATAATCTCTACGACCTGGTCTCCGACCGGGCAATCGCCGGCAAACCGCTGATCCTGACCAGCAACAGAGCGCCCAAAGACTGGTACCCCCTGTTTCCCAATCCGGTCGTCGCCGAATCACTGCTCGACCGGCTCATCAACACCAGCCACCAGATCCTTATGGACGGCCCGTCCTACCGCCCCCGTAAACGACCCGGACCGCCCGCCAAGAAGACCACCTGACCCCGACCGACCTGCTCAGCTACGCTGGCCCCAAGCACGCTCGAGCATGGGGAATTACCTGACGGAGACCCCTGAGGAATTACGTGACCGTCGACAAATAACGAACTCGGAGCAGACCTGCGAGCCCCGCAGAGCCACTGCCGCACATAGGGACGGGCCGGACGCGTCATCGAGGGTCAACAGGGCCGGTGTTCCGTCGTGCCGGCTGGTCAATTCGGGCAGAAGTATCCAAACCGCGAATGGGGTACTGCAAGTACCTGGTACTGTGCGAACACCCATCGCGGAGGGCTGTTCAGCAAGGTGAAGGAGAATCAGTATCGCTACGGAACTTGCTGGTCGTGCGACAGACAGTCTTGCGACCTTCGGAAACACGATTGCCCTCGCCGGCCAGGCATTACGGTGGGCCGTGCACGACATTGTCACCGGACGGTTTCCTTTCCGGGAGGTCGTTGTACAGACCTGGTTCGTCATCACCGTCACGACGTTGCCGGCGATCCTGGTGGCGATTCCGTTCGGCGTTATCGTCTCGGTGCAGGTCGGAAGTCTGACCCAGCAGGTCGGGGCCACGTCCATCGCCGGCGCCGCTGGTGGACTCGGGATCATTCAGCAGGGGGCACCGATCGTCACAGCCCTTCTGCTCGGTGGTGCGGCAGGGTCAGCCATCGCCTCTGACCTCGGCGCACGCACCGTCCGTGAAGAAATCGATGCCATGGAAACTCTTGGACTCAACCCGACCCGTCGAGTCGTCGCACCGCGGTTCGTTGCGGTTCTCATCGTCGCTCCAATGTTGTGCATGCTGATCGTGTTTACCGGTCTCGTGGCCGGCTACATCCTGAGCGTCAACGTCCAGGGCATCACGCCCGGAAGTTACGTCGCCTCGTTCGCCTCGTTCGCCTCGTCGGCGGACATCCTGGTGGCACTGATCAAGTCATTGGTGTTCGGTCTCGTGGTCGTGGCGATCGCATGTCACCGGGGTCTGTCCACGAAAGGCGGCCCGAAGGGTGTGGCCCAATCTGTCAACGCCACCGTGGTCCTGGGGGTGGTGGCGTGCTTCGTCATCAACGTGGTCATCACCCAGCTGACAATCATGTTCGTCCCGCAGACCATCGGATGACGGAGAACACGTGACCGCAGTACCATCCACCCGTTTCACTTCGGTCACTCGTCCGATCGTGCGTTCTGTGACGCCCCTCGCCGAAGTCCCCGCACAACTCGGGCACATCACCACGTTCATCATCGACACCGTCGCAGGAATTCGTCACGTCGCGACCACCTATCGACGACAGACGCTCTTGTACATACAGGAGTTTGCCTGGGGACGAGGCGCTGTTCTGGTCGGCGGGGGTACCGCAGTCGTGCTGGTCATTCTCGGAATGGCTGTCGGGGCATCTATCGGCATCCAGGGTTACGCCTCGCTGGACCTGGTGGGGATGGGGTCTCTTACCGGGTTCATCTCGTCATACGCCAACACTCGGGAGTTGGCACCGATGATCGCTGCGATCGGCTTTGCGGCCCAGGCCGGCTGTCGCCTCACTGCGGAGATCGGTTCGATGCGCATCGCCGAAGAGATCGACGCACTCGAATCGATGGCGGTGCGGCCGATTCCATACGTCGTCAGCACACGCGTGGTCGCAGCGATCACCACCATCATCCCGCTCTACATCGTGACGCTGATACTAAGTTTCGCCGCGGCCAAGCTGGTCGTCATCCTGCTACACGGCCAGTCAGGTGGCACCTACGACTTCTATTTCAATGCGTTCCTCAAACCGCAGGATCTGGCGTTCTCAGTCATCAAGGTCCTGATTTTCGTAGTTTCGGTCGTCATCATCCACAGCTACCAGGGTTTCTACGCCACCGGTGGAGCAGAAGGCGTCGGCCGCGCGTCTGGTCGAGCGATCCGCAGCAGTCTCATCGTCATTGTTGTGGAGGACATGATCTTGACCCTGCTGATGTGGGGCTTCGATTCGGGCGTCAGGATTTCGGGCTAGGGGTTGAAGTGGCTGTTTATAAAGATCCGTCAGGGCGCGCGCCCTCAATAACAAATTTGACACTGCGTGGGATTGGGGTCCTCGTCGTAGTGGTGGTTGCGGCCTATTTTCTGGTGTCAAACGCAACCGGAAAATTTGAAGATAACAAGACAGTGACGATCACCACCGACGCGATTGGTGACGGGTTGAAGGGCGGATCGGAGGTGAAGTATCGGGGCCTCACGGTGGGCAAGGTGTCCTCGGTGTCGGTGCGCGACCAAAGCACGTCTGTGAAAATTGAGCTCACCGGAGCGAACGACGACATCCGGTTGCGTCAGGGCTTGGCGGTGAATTACACGTCCGCCAGCGCGCTGGGGCCGACGGCACTGGATATTGTCGACCCCGGGCAGGGAGCGCTCATCCGTGATGGCGGCAGTGTCTATGTGAGCAAGCAGCAGTCCGAACAAACGTCGGTCTCGACCCTGATTCGAAAACTTTCCAAGCTGGTCAATGCTCTCGATCAGCCGGCGTTCAATTCTGTGGTGAAGTTTGTCGTCGACGATTCCCAAACGTTTGCCGACGCCGGCAAACTCATGTTCCAGATCGCACAGCTCACTCGGGACGTTCAACAGCGGCCAGTGGGCCAGGATTTGGCGATCGCGGCAGACGTGTCCGAGGGTGTTGCCGACTTCATGAAGCCGTTCATTCCGGGCATCCTCATAAACGTCGACATCGCTGACTTCTTCGCCACCGACGAGGCCATCAAACAGACCAAGGGCAACCTCAACGACACCGGCGAGGTCCTGTTCGGCGCACTCGGAGGACTGTTGAACAAAAACTACCCGGCGTTGAGTTCACTACTGGACGTCGGCCTCGATCTGGCGAGGCCAGTCGCCAGATCGGCCTCGGGGCTCGCGCGGACCGTTTACACCATCCCGCAGATCCTGGACAGCATCGACAAGGCCACGCCGCAGGTCGGCGAGCGAGTACAACTTCAGGTCGCCCTGGTAGTGCAGACGTCACCTGCGCTGCAGAGCGCGCTTGCAGTAGGAGGACCGAGGTAGATGAAGCTCAAGTCGTTAACTCCCACCATCATCAAGATCGTCGCGTTCGCCGCAGTCATCGGCGTTCTCACCTACGTGATCATCGCCATCCTCCAACCCAGCTCGGATGGACCGAGTTCTGAACGATCAGCGGTCTTCTCCGATGCCTCCGGGCTCAAACCTCGCGACGGTGTGCGGCTGGCTGGAGTCAAGGTCGGTTATGTGACGGCGATCGACCTGAACGGGCCCACGGCGGTCGTTCATTTCCAACTGAACGACGACATCACGATCACATCGAAAACCACCGCCGCCGTGCGTTATCAGAATCTTCTCGGACAGCGATATGTCGAATTGATCGGTGCGGCACAGGGGAAGACACAGGGGGAACTCACACAGGTGGCGCTCGACAAGACCATTCCCTCATTTGATGTGTCCACCTTGTTCAACGGATTCAAGCCGGTGTTCGACACGCTTAATGCCGACGAGATCAATGAACTGCAGTCCAATTTATTGCGCGTTGCTCAAGGTGATGGAAGGGGCATATCGCCTGTTCTGAAGCAGATCGCCAACATCACCGCCTACGGGAACCAGCGGTCTGAGATCATCACGAATATTGTGACGAGTCTCGGCCAGGTCTCCGACCAGCTCGAAGGCCGCTCGGCGGAGATGGTCGAACTCGTCGACAAGCTGGGATCGATCGTCGACGCCTTCAGCCGCGTGAGTGACCGGCTGCGAGAGTCGCTACGCGAGGTCAACCGGTCCATGTCGAAGACGGTCCTCACCGGCGAGCAACTCGAGTCAACGTACGACCAGAGTTTCGCGGCGATCTATCAGCGTCTGGCGCGAGAACCCGGGGAGTTAGAGGGTCTACTCAACGGTGCGGTGCTGCTCAAGCCCCTTATGGACTCGCTCACCGCTGCGACGACCTCCACGCCGAGCGAGGCGCAATGTTCGAAAGGTCTCCTGCCCCTGCCGGATACAGCGCAGATTGCGCTTATGGGGCAACGATTGGTGGTGTGTAAGTGAGGTTGTTCAATCGAAATCGATCGCATCACCAGCCCGAACGCAGACGCGACCTCATCGTCGCCGGTGTGGTGGTGGTGACCGTGGTGGTCGGTCTGGTCATCGCCGGGGCCGTGTATATCGCACCGCCCGGTCAAAAGGTGTACTCGGCCCATCTGGTCAACACCGGCGGGCTGGAGTCGGGTGATCAGGTGCGTATAGCGGGGATAAGACAAGGGAGGGTGTCGTCGGTGGACCTCACGGGAACGGTTATCACAGTCAAATTTCGACTCGACGACTCGGTGTCAGTCCGTTCGGATGCTACCGCAGCGGTTCGCCTGATCACGCCGATCGGCGGGCGAGTTCTCGATCTGGACCCAGGGTCAGGACCGACCGCGCTGTCGGGGGCCATCCCCTTGTTCAGACATCGAGTACCTACGACATCTCCAACACGCTCGAGACGACGACGCCGGTGTTCCGTGATGTGAACGGCGTCGATCTCCGTCAAACTGCGGCGCTGCTGCAGAATGCGTTCTCCGACGGCAACACAGACATTCCCGACGCACTGAGGAACACCAGCAGTCTGATGGACCTCCTAGAGCGACAGTACGGTCAGCTCGACAAAACGGTCGCTCTATCGGATGAATACGTCAAAGCTTTCGCCGACCAAAAACAGGTGCTAGTCGACTTTCTCCGTCAACTCAGCTTCCTGGCCAGGACGCTGGGACCTGATATCCAGAACGTCCGCGACGGGTTCGACTATCTCAGGCGTCTGTTCAAACTCCTGACGAGGCCGCTCGTGGCGTACCGCGATGGCATCGAACCGTCCGTGCAACAGTTCAAGACGCTCCTGGACAAGGTGTCGACAGAGATGCCGGGCTACTCCAATGCCCTGACACAGATCGATCAGATCACTCAGCGCCTCGGCGTCCTCCTCCAGGCGCCGGTCGGTGCGCCGGCCACCACAGAACCAGAGGTTCGTGTGTGCATTCCGAGTGGTGACGACAAATGCTGACCACCTGGGTCCGAAGACTGCTGCTCCTGATCGCCGTGGTGGTGGTGGTCATCGCTGGTATCGGGATAGGCCGGACAGCGTCCGACGACACGCGCGCCCTGTGCGCAGAGTTCACCGATGCATCGGGCCTCTTCGAAGGCAACGCAGTCGCCATGCTCGGCAAGAAGGTGGGCAGCGTCGTCGGGGTGCACCAGAATAAAGGTCAGTCCGGTGTGAGGATCGACATGCGGGTCGACAAGAGCGTGCCGCTGTCTGCCGACGTCGGCGCGACTCTGGTGTCGACATCCATCGTGACCGAACGTCAGATCGAGTTCACCAAGCCGTACTCCGGTGGAGCCCGATACGAGACGAATCAGTGCATTCCGTTGAGTAAGACGAGAACCCCGCTGGGAATCAGTCAGACGCTCGACTCGATCAGCGACTTGTCCGAGGACCTGGTCAAGGACAACGGCAGAAACACCGACGCCGTCCTGCAGTCCCTCAAGCTCGTTTCCCGCAATCTGGAAGGGACCCAGGGTGACGTGGCCGGGATCATCAAGGACTCTGCCACGCTCATCAACGACCCGGCCAAGCGGGATGGACAGGTTCGCAGGATCGTCGGGAACCTCGCAACACTGACGGGGGTGGCAGCCGAGAACGACAAAGAGGTGACCGCCCTCTTCGACAACTTCGTGGGTGCCATCAATGTCATCGTCGCGTTCGGCCAGACGTTCGGCGCGGCAGTCGAGTACGCGGGGACGTTCGTACCGATCCTCTCGCGGCTCGCAACGGATTTCGGGCCCCCAATATTCGCGATCGGTGATGCTGCCGTTCCGCTCATCGCCGGCATGGGAGAGCAGCCGGACATGGTGGCAGCGGTCGCAGCCCGCACGGCAGACCTCATCATGAAACACCCCGATGCCAAGTCGATCGTGCAGGCGTTCGCAGTGTCGCTGCCTTTGCGAAGCCTCGTCAGTGGCTGCGCCGCGCCGGTGGCAAACGGCGTCTGCGGGCCCGGCGATGCATCAAGGACGATCGCCGGGATGATGGGGGGAGGGGCCTGATGATCTCAGTCAACCGGGCACGCCTCGGACCCATGGTGATCGCACTGATGGCAGCGATGGTGTTCGTGACGTCGTGTGGGATCAACGCTGACAATCCGCCGACCATAGGAACCTCTGATGGCAACGGCTACGACATCCAGATGGAGTTCACCAGCGCACTCAATCTGCCGGCCCTCGCAAAAGTCCTCTCAGAGGGGCTCAGCGTCGGAACCGTCGAGAATGTCACGTACGAGAACGGGCATGCGGTCGTCAAAGCTCGCATCGATAACAAGACTCAGCTGCCGGCCGAATCGCGAGCCGAGCTGCGTCAGGACACTCTCCTTGGTGAGATCTACGTTTCCATCCTTCCCCCAGCCGAGCCGTCGACGGGTGCCTTGCTGCGGTCGGGTTCGGTGATCCCGCTGGCACGGACCGAGCCGGCAGCGAATGTCGAGGACGTCATGCGTGGGATGGCGAATGTTCTCGGCGGCGGTGAACTCGACAAGATCCACACCGCGATCTCGACATTGAACACCTCGTTCCCCAAGGATCCGCAGGAATTCGACGCCCTGTATCGGACAACGCTGGAGACCGTTTCGGAGGTCTCCTCGAACACTGACAAGCTCGACGTGGTGTTGAGGTCGGCTGATCGGACTCTGAAGGTGATTTTGGCTGATCCGTCGGGAATCGACCGGATGCTGGCTAAGGGCGGAACCAACTTCTATGGCCTCGGCTACTCCCTGATCGACGTCGCGTTACTCATCGCCAACTTGCGTACATTTGCTACGGCCGCGGGCAGGATCGTGGATCCGGAGTACTCACGCATCAAGGAGTCGGTGGCCGCGATCGCCCCGGTGATCGCGTCGATCGCCAACTCCGACATTTACTCGAAGTCCGTCACGGAGCAGGCAACGCGCGTCATCCGCGACAAACTCATTCCATTCGTGGGGTCGCCTGACATCAACCTCTCGGACATCTCCATCGATGGTCGGGACCTGGCGCGGCGTGACGCCGAATCGTTCATTACCGTGTTGAAATCGATCGGAATGATGCCGTGAACCGCAGCAGCAGCACGCTCATATCGATGGTGGCTTTGGCCGTCGTGTTCGTCGCAGGGCTCGGCTACCTCGTCGTCGGCGTGGCACGCGTCAACCCCACCCGCTCCGAGTACTCGTTAACCGCCTTCATCGACAGCTCAGGCGGTCTACTGGACACGTCGCCGGTGATGGTGCGGGGATACCCGTCGGAAAGGTGGCCTCCATCAACGTCGTGGATTCGGCACTTAAGGTCGAGATGGCGATCGATTCCGATCACAAGATCCCCCAGGACAGCGTGATGTCGATCCTGAATCTGTCGATCGCGGGGGAACAGTACATCAACTTCGTGCCCGGGGGCACGGCCACCGGCGGGTACTTTGACAACGGAGACGTGGTGCCCGCTGAGGCGGTGCACGTGTCGCAATCGGTGCCCCAGGTGTTGCCGAAGATGGCTGCGGTGGCAGATGGGCTCGACCCGGCTTCGATCGAGTCCATCAACAAGACCGTCGCCGAGGCCGTCGCAGGACGGCAGGGAGACCTCGACATGATCGGCGACATGATGCACCGTCTAGTCGATTTCGTCGGCAAAGATGGGTCCGTCCGGGTGACCGCGGACAACGCCGAGTTCCTGCTCGGCCTCATGTCCAATGTCGGGGACGTCCTCAGTACGGCAGCTGTGCGTACCCCTGACGCCGTGAACGGATTGGCGCGAATTCAGCGGGCGTTCATCGAGTTCACAACCACCTCGTACGACAAGTGGCCTCCCGTGTTGAAGCTTGTGGACAAGCTCAGTGGCTATATCCAGATCCTGCAGCCTGATCTGGTGACGATCACCCGGGCGGTGAAACCGGCGACAGAGAAGGTCGCGGACACATACGTCGACTTCGGATCGATCGGCGACCTCCTCGCCCGAACCTTCCCGACGTCGCGACCAGGTCGCGCCGAGGTCCCCATCACCGTGTCGCAATCACCAAGATGACGGCTTGTCCGCAAGCGACTGTCACCAGCAAGTACACAGAAGGCCCCAGATGACAAATGACGAGCAGACCAGACCGCCTACTGAGGCCACTGAGGTCGAGGGCGGCGCGGCAGCAGCGACGACGGATGGCGATCTGCTGGTGGACGAAAACGCCAAAACCGCTTCCGTAGCCGCGACGGGGGTTGACGACAGCGACGTCGACCCCCCCTCGCCGAGTGGGCGTCGCTGGTCAGTATGGCCGCGATCACGTGCTGCCGTGGTCGTTTCGGCCGTGATCGTGGTGCTCGCTGTGCTGGTCGGCGTGTTCGCCTACCTCTACCTCGAGGCCGACGACGCGAAGTCGGTATTGGAAAACGACGCCGCGCAACGGGCTGCGGCGGCGGAGGCCGCCTCGGATTACACGACCAAGTCCCTGACCTACAGCTATCAGAACACCGACGCCTTTTTTGCGGCGGTCAAGGAGAACGCAGGTGAGGCGCTCGTCAAGCGTTACGACGAGGTTCGACCGACGCTGACGCAGATCATGCAGCAGGCCCAGGTGCAGGCGTCGGGACGCGTGCTGGCCACCAGCGTCACTGGTGAAACCGACGGCGAGTACACGGTGATGGTCTTCGCGAGCCAGAAGACGCAGAACGTGCAGAACCCGCAACCGAGTGAACTGCCGACGTTGTTGAAGGTGGTCGTGTCGAAAACGGCTGGGGGCTGGCAGATCCAGGACTATGGCCCAGCTGAATAAGACTGAGACTGCCTGCTCCGCAGAAGGAGTTCCCATGAAGAACACGATGCAGGACGGTCACCTTTGACGGTGACGTCGATTCTCCGCCACGTCGCGACCGAATGACGCCGTAAGACAAGGTGATCACCTACGGGCGGAAACGAACCGGCTCGAGCCGTACTGGTCCCTTGAGGGACGATGCGGGTCAACTGACCAATGCTCTTGGGTAGCACCGGTGTTGGCGACGATGACCGTGTCGCCACTTTGCTGTGGAACCTCTTGGAGGCGCGTACGCTGCAGTTCCGTTCAAGGTGCCGTCCTGCGCACCCTGAACGTTGCGGTTGTCTCAGTGTCCGACTTGAGCTCATCGGCGAACCACGCTGAGGACCGGCGGGCCATTGGCGTGTCCCCCGTGAACCGGTCCGGGTGGTTCTAGAGTCCTGATTGCCCCGTTGAGGGCGGAGAAGGGACGATGAGGATCATGGCGGGACGGAAGCGTCACTCGGCCGAGGACATCGTGCGCAAGTTGCGCCGAGCCGATGAACTGGCGGCGGAGGGCAAGAACGGCGAGGAGATCGCCGCCGACCTCGAGGTATCGGCGGCCACCTTGTACAACTGGCGCCGCCAGTACGGCGGCATGGACGCTGATGCTGCCAAAGAGCTCAAGGAGCTGCGCGAGCAGAACGGCCGGCTCAAGCGGCTGCTCGCCGACGCCGAGTTGGAGAAAGACGCGCTGCGGGAGATCGCCAAGGGAAAATTCTGAGCCCAACCGCCAAACGCGCCGCGATCGACATGCTCAAAGACGTGAAGAGCGTGTCAGAACGTATGGCGTGCAGGGTTGTTGGGCTCTCTCGGTCTGCCTACCGCCGTGTGCCGTTGGCGCAAACTCCGGCCGACCCGGACGCTGGCCTGCGTGCACAGCTACGCACCTACGCCCGCAAGCACCCTAGGCACGGGTTCCGGCGGGCGTGGGCACACCTGCGGTTCGACGACGGCATCGAGGTGAACAAGAAGAAGGTGCACCTGTTGACGACGCCTGAAAACTGACCCCCTGACGACGGGTGAATTTTGACCCCCCGTCTTGTTAGGAGGGTGATTTCAGTGGAGCAGTGGGCGGAGATCCGCCGTTTGCATCGCAGCGAGGGTGTGCCGATCAAGGAGATCGCGCGTCGGTTGGGGGTGGCGCGAAATACGGTCCGGGCGGCGTTGGCCTCAGATACGGCCCCGAGCTACTCGCGGCCGTCGAAGGGGTCGGCGGTGGATGCGTTCGAACCGCAGATCCGCGCGTTGTTGCGGGAGTATCCGACGATGCCGGCGACGGTGATCGCACAGCGGATTGGGTGGTCGAGGTGAATCACCCTAGGTTCTGTGCCGCCTCCAATGTGGGCTGGTCCTCGGGGCCGAGGCCAGAGTAGTGGAGCGTTTCGAACTCGGTCGGGGGTATCTGGCCGATACTCGAGTGCAGCCTGCTGTTGTTGTACCAGTCGACCCAACCGGCGGTCGCGAACTCGACGTCGGAGACGGTCTTGTACGGACCGGAGTGGAAGATCGTGGTCCGGATGCACTCTGTCTTGTACAAGCCGTTCACCGACTCGGCCAGCGCGTTATCGTAGGCGTCCCCGACCGTTCCGATCGACGCGGCGATGTCTTCCAGGCGCAGACGCTCAGTCAGTGTAACCGATGTGTACTGACTACCGGCATCCGAATGATGAATCAGCTCAGCAGCTTTCACCGGATGCCCTTCCCGATTCCGCTGCCACAGTGCCATCCGAAGCGGGACCGTCACCAGCTCCACTGTCTTCGATGTCGATGCGTGCCACGCCACGATTCGGCGCGAGAACACGTCGATGATGAACACCACGTACACCCACCCAGCCCATGTCCGGCAGTACGTGAAATCGGTCACCCAGACCCGGTTGGGTTCGGCGGCACTGAACTGTCGGTTCAGCAGGTCCTCCGCGCGTACACCATCAGCGGATCTGACGGTCGTGCGGACTCCCTTGGACCTTCGAATTCCATTGTGGCCTAACACTTTCATCGCTCGATCAACGGCGCCATAGGACACCCCAGGCAGGGTTGTCCGGTGCAGATGGGCGCGCATCTTCACCCGCCCGTAGAGGCCCTCCGGAGTCATCTTCCGCCGGCCGTCGTCATCGGTGCGCCAGACGACATTGCGCACCGCCTCGACGACGTGAGCGTCGGAGACGGTCCGTGCGGCAGGTGCCCGGGTTCGCCACGCCCGGTAGGTTCGTGCGGCAACCATGCAGCCCTGCTCCCGCAAGACCCGGCAGATCGACTCGACCGCAAAACCGTTGGCGCGCATCTGATCAATGAACGCCACGATCATCGGTTGCGGGGGTCGAGTTCCCCCGCGAAGAAAGTTGTCGCCGCTTTCAAAATGGCGACGTCTTCGCGTAACTGCTTGTTCTCCGCCTTGAGTCGCTTGATCTCGGCGGACTCCTTCGAGGTGGTCCCCGCGCGGGCGCCGGCATCGACCTGTGCCTGCACTGCCCACCGACGTACCGTCTCCCCGCCGACACCGACCTGCTTGGCGATCGCTTCGGCAGCGGCAGTCAACGACGTGTACTCGCCGCCGTGCACCTCCAGCAACCGCAAGGCCCTCGAACGGACCTCCGGATCGATTTTCTTAGGCATGAGCTCATCCTTCCTGACTCAGAAGGAAGCGGCATCAAACCAGGGGTGGTTCAAGGTCGTTGACGGTCCTCAAGGATCGGGTGCGGGTGATTCGCCCGGAGTTCCGCGGGGTGGATCCCGCTGATCGGGTGATCTATCAACCCGGCGGGTGCTCGCAATGGGATCTGTGGTTCCCCGACTACCGAATCCCGGTGGGCCACAACCAGTTGTCGATGTTGCCGGTGTTGGTGATGACGTTGGCGTTCTCCCGGTACCGCTCGGCGGTGATGATCCCCTCCCGCCAGGGCGGAGACATCCTCGCCGGGATGTGGTTGCTGCTGTCGCAGCTGGGTGCGGTGACCCGCAAGCTGGTGTGGGACCGCGAATCCGCGATCGGCGGCAAGGGCAAGCCCACGGCGCTGGCGGCAGGATTCGTGGGCAGTCTGGGCACTCGACTCGAGCTGGCACCACCGTGCGATCCCGAATACAAGGGCATGGTCGAACGCAACAACCGGTTCTTCGAGACCTCATTTCTGCCGGGCCGCCATTTCGCCTCGCCAGCCGACTTCACCGCCCAGTTCGATCGTTGGCTGGCCGATTACGCCAACACCCGGGTGGTGCGCTCGATTGGTGATCGACGCCCCTGTGACGTGCTCACCGAGGACCTGGCGCAGATGGCGACGCTGCCGCCGAGCGCACCACAAGTCGGGTTGAGCACTCGGGTGCGGCTGGGCCGCGACTACTACGTGCGCGTGGCCGGCAACGACTACTCGGTGCACCCCTCAGTGATCGGCCGGTTTGTCGACATCACCGCCGATCTACACCGGGTGCGGATCGCGTGCGGCGAGGTCACCGTCGCCGACCATGACCGCAGCTGGGCCAACCACGTCACCATCGCCGACGCACAGCACGTGCGGGCGGCTAAAGAATTGCGCCGCGACTACCGCAACCAACAGCTGCAGAACCGGGCCCGCAATGCCGCGCGCGTACGCACCCACCCCGACGGCCACGAGGTGCCCATCAGAGCGCTACCCGACTACGACGACCTGTTCGGGGTGCACTTCGCCACCCCGCCACCAGGCGGACTCACACCCACCGCATCCACTATCACTGAAGGATGAAACACCATGTCTGACAATTCGATCGGCAAACATATCGAGTTCGCCGCACGGGCGTTGAAGATGCCCACCATCCGCCGCTGCTGGGCCGAGCTGGCTGAGCGGGCACGCGCCGAGAACTGGACCCACGAGCAATGGGCCTGGTGCACGGATAGGTGACAGGGTTAGTCACGCGGCCTGAGGGGCCTCGTGGTTGATGATGGTCTCGAATTCAATGGGGGTCAATCTGCCGAGGCGGTCCTGTCGTCTGCGGCGGTGGTAGGTCCGTTCGATCCAGTGCACGATGGCGGCCCGGAGCTCGTCTCTGGTGGCCCAGGATCGACGGTCGAGGACGTTGTTCTGTAGCAGCGAGAAGAAGCTCTCCATCGCCGCGTTGTCACCACACGCACCGACCCTGCCCATCGACCCGAGCATGCCGTGCCGGGTGATGGCCTTCTGCATCTTCTTCGAACGAAATTGAGACCCTCTATCGCTGTGCAGAACGCAGCCGGCCACGTCCCCTCGCCTGGCGACAGCGCTGTTCAGGGCGGCCACGGCCAGGCGGGACTTCATTCTCGAGTCGATCGAGTACCCGACGATCCGGCCCGAGTAGACGTCCTTGATCGCGCACAGGTACAGCTTGCCCTCGGCCGTCCAGTGCTCGGTGATGTCGGTCAGCCACAGCTCGTTGGGGCCGGGCGCGGTGAAGTCTCTCTTGACGAGATCGTCGTGTACAGGCGGGCCGGCCTTGCGGTGCTTGCCGCGGCCTCTCTTGCTGATGGTGCTGGTCCAGCCGCCGGCGGAGCAGATCCGCCACGCCGTCCGCCGGCACATCTTCTCGCCTGCGGCTTCGGCCTCGTCGGCGAGGTAGCGGTAGCCGAACTCCGGGTCTTCGCGGTGGGCGTCGAACAGGGCGTTGGCCCGGTACGCCTCGGCGAGCCTCGGCGTCGGTGATCGGGTTCTTGCGCCACCGGTAGTAGGGCTGGCGAGCGATCTTGAGTACCCGACACGCCACCGTGACGGGGATGCCGTCAGCGGCCAGCTCACTCACGAGCGGGTACCACCTTTTCCCGGCAGATTCGCTTGGGACAGGTACGCCGCCGCCCGGCGTAAGACCTCGTTCTCCTGTTCAAGCAGGCGCACACGCCGCTTGGCCTCGCGCAGCTCACGCGATTCGGCCGACGTGGTGCCGGGCTTGATCCCGGCCTCCACGTCGGCCTTGCGGATCCACTTGTTCAGGGTCATCGGGTGGATACCGAAGTCGGCAGCGATCTGTTCGAGAGTCACACCGTCTTCACGGTTCTGGGCGACGCGGACAACGTCGTCGCGGAACTCCTGGGGATAGGGCTTGGGCACAGCTGGCATCCTTCCAGGCCGCCCGGCAGGGCAAGCCAGATCAGATGTCACCTACTCGTGCACCAGCCCCAAATTCAACCGTCGATAAAGGGTCAGTTTTCAGCCGCCGTTGACAGCACCGGCTGTGGAAGGAGGAGGGCCTGCAAGTCCGGCGGGCGCCGCGGCGTAAACGGGCCGGGCAATCCTCGGTGCCGATTGTCCATGGCCATGAGAAAGTCCCCACTGGTGGCCAGGTCGAGGTCCCCGCTGGTGGCCAGATAAAAGTCCCCACCCTGTGTTCGTCGTGTCGACCCGGAACTGAGGGCCCAGGCGATGACGGTGAAGGTGCCAACCGATCACCATCACCGCCTGGGAGTTCCATTGAAGTCTGCGAAGGACCGTATGGACATCATTTCTGCTTACCGAGAACTCGGAAGCTATCGCGCCGCAGCCGAGGTGTGCGGCACCACCCACAAGACCGTCAAACGTGTGGTCGACCGGTTCGAGGCCGACGATCAACCACCCGATCGCAAGGAACGGGCCCGCAACTACGACACCGTCGCCGAGCTGGTCGCCGAGAGAGTCGAGCGGTCACACGGCCGGATCACCGCCAAACGTCTGCTACCAGTAGCGCGAGCGGCGGGCTATGCAGGCTCGGCCCGCAACTTCCGTCGTCTCGTCGCCCAGGAGAAAACACAGTGGCGCCGTGATCACCATCGTGGGCGTCGCCCGGCAGTGTGGGCTCCGGGTGACTACCTGGTCATCGATTGGGCCGTGATCGGCGGCCTGCACATGTTCTGCGCGGTGTTGGCGTTCTCACGCTGGCGGTTCGTTCGGTTCGCCACCAATGAAACATCCACCACCACACTCGGATTCATCGCTGAAGCCTTTGAGGAGATCGGTGGAGTACCCAACAAGGTACTCGCTGATCGGATGGGCTGCCTCAAAGGTGGAGTCGTCGCCAACGTCGTCGTACCCACCCCCTCGTATGTGCGGTTTGCCACCCACTACGGGTTCGCCCCGGATTTCTGTCACGGCGCCGATCCGGAATCGAAAGGGATCGTGGAGAACCTCTGCGGGTACGCGCAGTCAGATCTGGCGCAACCGTTGTGGACCGAAGCCAAGATCGCCGCTGGTCGTGACGACGTGCAGCTGGATGTGCACGCAGCGAACCGGGCCGCGCGGGACTGGTGTGTCGAGGTCAACACCCGCCGCCACAGCGACACACTGTGCGTGCCTGCTGAGCAACTCGATGTGGAACGAGAAGTGCTGTCGACGTTGCCATCTCTGCGGGCCCAAGTCGGCCCACCGCCGGTCACCCGAAAGGTCGATCGCCTCTCATGTATCCGGTACGCCTCGGCCCGCTACTCGGTACCCAACCGGCTCATCGGCACCACCGTGACCCTCATCCAGGACGGTGAACGGCTCCTGATCGCCGAACCCGCCTCAGGCGAGGTGATCGCCGAACATCTGCTGGCCGCACCCGGAGAGGTCGTCCTCAACGATGACCACTACGGCGGGCCACGCACACCGCCCAGTCGTGCACCACGACCCAAAACCGCAGCAGAGAAGCAGTTCTGCGCTCTCGGTGAGGTTGCTGAGCAGTTCCTGGTCGGTGCCGCCGCGATCGGTAACACCCGCCTAAGCGGTGAACTCGACGACATCCTCGGGCTCGTCACCTCCCACGGCCACGAACAGGTGCTCACCGCCCTGACCAGGGCGGTGGCATTCCGACGGTTCAAGGCCGCCGATGTGCGTTCGATCCTCGATGCCGGAGCCGGCACCCCCAACCCGCGACCGGCCGGCACAGCACTGCTCGGGCACCTGCCTACCGCGCCCACCCGCTCGCTGGATGCCTACAAGCTCGGCGCCGGCGACAAGGAGGTGTCATGACCACCACAACATCGACATCAGTTGCACCAACAGTGCCGCCACTACCGGCCGACCTCGACCAAGCGCTACGCCGATTGAAGCTCGCCTCGATCCGCCGCACCGCACCCGAGGTACTGCTCACCGCGAAAACCCAGCGATGGACACCCGAAGAAGTGCTGCGGACCCTGGTCGAAGCCGAGATCGCCGCTCGTGATGCCTCCAACATCCGCAACCGACTCAAAGCTGCCGGGTTCCCGGTCACCAAAACCCTGGAATCGTTCGACGTGGCCGCATCCTCCATCCCGGCCAACACCTTCGAATACCTATCCTCACTGGAATGGGTTCGAGCCCAACACAATCTGGCCTTGATCGGCCCAGCCGGGACTGGCAAGAGTCACACCCTGATCGGGCTGGGGATCGCCGCAGTACACGCCGGACACAAAGTGCGGTACTTCACCGCCGCCGACCTCGTGGAGACCCTGTATCGCGGACTGGCCGACAACACCGTCGGCAAAACCATCGACACCCTGCTACGCCAAGATCTGCTCATCCTCGACGAGATCGGATTCGCACCACTCGACGACACCGGCACCCAACTACTGTTCCGGCTCGTCGCCGGCGCCTACGAACGCCGCTCTCTCGCGATCGCCAGCCACTGGCCCTTCGAACAATGGGGACGATTCCTGCCCGAACACACCACCGCCGCCAGCATCCTCGACCGGCTCCTACACCACGCCACCATCGTCATCACCGACGGCGACTCCTACCGCATGACACACCGAACGGAGGTACCACCCACCTAGAACATCCCGCACAGGGTGGGGACTTTTACCTGGCCACCAGCGGGGACATCAAACTGGCCGTTGACACCCGATCGTGGCAGCGGATGCACCGAAAGTGGTGTGGGCATTGGACTTTCAATTCGACTCGACCGTGG
The DNA here is from genome assembly GCF_030316175.1 of Gordonia sp. Swx-4. Lineage (NCBI taxonomy): Bacteria > Bacillati > Actinomycetota > Actinomycetes > Mycobacteriales > Gordoniaceae > Gordonia > Gordonia sp. Swx-4. The sequence goes on along the minus strand of NZ_CP128197.1, from coordinate 4,566,545 downwards.
ATGGCAAGAAGGTCAAGATCGCATCAATGGTCGATGAACACACCCGGATGTCGTTGCTCAACATCGTGGATCGCTCGATCACCGCCGACCGGTTGATCGAGGAACTGGAGAAGACATTCGCGATCTGGGGTGGCCCACCCATGGTGCTACGCATGGACAATGGCCCTGAGTTCATCTCAGAAGCCCTCCAGACGTTCTGTGCAGGGTCGGTAGGCATCTCCTACATTCCGCCCGGCACGCCGTGGAACAACGGGTTCATCGAGTCGTTCAACAACCGGTTGCGCGACGAGTGCCTGAACCGCAACTGCTGGCCCACCCTGCTCGAAGCCCGGGTGGTGATCGGCGACTTCAAAGACGACCACAACCACCGGCACCGCCATTCGGCGCTGGGCTACCAGACCCCGGCCGAGTACGCTGCCCGATGCACCCACCAGCACCACCCCGTGGGCTGCGAGATCGACTGACCGACAGCTAGAAGAAACCTGGCTCTAGAACTGCCTGGACCGGTTATCGGGGACCTGCCACCATCATCACTGATAGTTTCCTGGTGCCGTTGGTGGCAACCGGTCCCGCCGAGCATCGCACCCTGGATGTGGATCTTTCGTCGATTAGTCTGGTCGCCTGCGGTGGTGCGCCGGTGCGGCAAGTCGTTAATCGAGGGATTCGCCGACAGGTTCGTGCATGCAAATCCAAGCGTGGGGGATGACGGAAACCTCGCCGCTCGCCGCCGGTCAGTCGACCGTCACCCGGTGTCGCACCCGAAGCCCGCCCTCGGTGGAATCCGGCTCACCGGCCGGGCGGTGCACCCTCCCTGGCCACCAGCTCGCCTCGCCGAACAATGCTGCCAGCGCAGGGACGACAATCGTGCGGACGAGAAAGGTGTCCAGGAGTAACCCGATACCGATGATGAAGCCGATCTGCACCATCACGTCGATCGATCCCAGCATGAGTCCGAACATGCTCGCCGCGAAGATCAAACCGGCCGAGGTGATGACCGAGCCGGTGTATGCGACGGTGCGTAGAACTCCGAGCCGGATATTGGCCGTCGATTCCTCTCTGAGCCGGGAAACCAACAGCATGTTGTAGTCGGCCCCCACTGCAACCAGGACGATAAAGGACACCAGCGGGACGGGCCACGCTATTTCATTGCCGAAAATGTGTTGCAGAACTAGGACACCGATGCCCAGAGCGGCTGCGTAGTTGAGAACGACAGTGGCCAGTAGATAGATCGGTGCGACGATCGCCCTGAGTAAGAGCATTAGGATCAGGCCGACTATCAGGAGCGTTCCGAATCCGAGTAACTTGAAATCGTACGCCAGAAGTCGTTGGATGTCGGCGTTGATCGCCGGGAACCCGGCGACAGATGCGCGCGCACCCTGCAGCGTGGTGTTCGGCATGGCGTCCTCGGCCACCTTCGACAGACTGTTCGCCAACGTCATGGCATCCGCGGTATACGGATCGTAGGCGGTCTGCACTACAAAGCGAGCAGTCTTGCCATCCGGCGAGATGAACTGGCGCGCCACTTGGCTGAACTGTTGATCCTTGAACGCGTCGGCGGGTAGGTAGAACCCCGTTGCCGAGTCAGTGTTGCCGATGTCCCGGGCGGGCGCGCGTAGCTGGGCGGCCACTTGAGACAGGCCCGCCAGCAGCTGTACGTTGCTGTCCACCAATGCGCTCACACCGCCGGACAGCTGTCGGGCCCCGTCGGCGAGCGCTCGGACGCCCGTCTGGAGCTGTGACAACCGACTGCCGAGGTCCTGGCCGTTGATCGTCTGCAGAGCGGAGTCGAGGACGTTCAATGAGCTCTGCAACTGCGCGAGGTCCGCCGTTCCCGGGCCCTCGACTCCACCGAGCTGGGTAGCGAAGTCCGCGATACGACCGAGGGACTGGTTGTCGGCCAATGCGCGGATGTCCGAGGTCTGTGTCTGCAAGGCCGAACACTGCGGGATCTGGACGCACCAGGGAGCATCGAGTGCACTCAACGCCGGTGCGACGGCGTCGGCAGCCGACTGTGCTTGTCGTGCCACTCGAGACAGCTCGGGAGCTTGTTGGGAGAATTCATCAAGTGCGGGCGCCGCAGCAGCCAGCTGATCGACGAGCGGACGATACTGGCTGAGCTGCTCGCCGGCCGACGAGGCCTGCTCGAGCAACCCCGACAGCGGCGCGAGGTTGGTGGTGACCTGCTCGTTCAGCAGAGCAAGACCGTCGGCGAGTTGTGATGACCCGGTCTTTAGTAGGTCCAGGTCGCCCTTCCGTGACTGTGCGTCATCGGTCTGTTCGGTGATACCACTACCGATCTGGTCGTTCTGCCATGACAACTCAGCCTGCTCGAGCTTCTCGCCCGTCGGGCGGGTCACCCCGATGACGCGGGTGACGCCGGGCGTCTGCGCGACGCGCGACGCCATCTGTTCAAGATCGGCCAGTCCCTGGCCGGTGCGCATGTCTTTGTTCGACTCCACCAGAAGGAATTCGGAGATGATGGTGTCTTTGGGAAAGTGCCGGTTCAGCAGCGCGTATCCCTCGTTGCTTCCGGTGTCCGGCGGCTGACCTTCCCGATCGTCATAGGTGATTGTCATGGTGGTCGCGATGAGGCCGAGAGCGATCAGTGCCACCAGGCTCACCGCGAGCAGCGGGACCGGCCGCCGGATCACCCCCGTTCCCACCCGATGCCAGTACCGTCTGGTGAGGTCACGACGAGGTAGACCCGCGCCACGCTTTGCCGCGAACGACAGCACGGGGGGCAGCAAAGTGACGGTTGCCAGGAAGCCGAAGGCGATAGAGATCGCGCACGCCGGGCCGAGCGTGTTGAACACGCTGAGTTTGGCGAACGCCATCGCTAAGAAAGCAAAGGCAACTGTCGCTGCGGACGCGAGCACCACGCGACCGATCGTTGCGGTGGCGTTCGCAATGGCCACGTCAGGGGTATCGCCCGCCCGGATGCCCTCGTGATACCGGCTTATGAGGAATACGGAGTAGTCGACTCCGGCGCCGAAGATGATTACCGTCATGAACATCGAGGTGAATTGAGACACGGGCATGCCCAATTCGCCCAGACCCGAGAGCACCCCGCGGCCCACTGCCAGGCTCATGCCGACCACCAGCAGCGGCATGAGAGCGGTGAAGATCGATCGGTAGACGATCAGCAGGATCCCGGCGATCAACAGCACCGTGGCGAGCGTGATCACGACCAGATCGGTCTCACCCACCGCGAGCTGGTCGGTGAACGTGGCAGGTGGACCGGTCACCCGAACAATTGTGTCGGTACCACTGAAGATTTCGTTCGCGGTGTCACGGACCGCTTCCACGGCGTTGGCAGCGTCCGGTCCGCCCAACGTCCCGGTGACACCGATAGGCAGATACCACGCCTTCTTGTCTTTGCTCAGCGCCTGACTCTCCGTGAGCGGGTCGCCGAGCAGGTCGCGGACTGCGATGACGTGTTCCGTGTCCGCACGCAGTGCGGTCACCAATTCGTCATACCTGGCGCGGGTGGTGTCCGAGAAACCCCTGTCGTTCTCCATGGCGACGAAGACGGTGGTCTTGGCCCCCTTCTCATTGAACGCCTCACCCATCCGGTCGAGCGTCTGAAATGACGGTACGCCCGCGGGTATCGGGTCCACCGACTGCTGTCGGATCACGGACTCCAGCTGCGGGAATAGCACCGCTAAGCCGACCGCAACCACGACCCAGACCGACGCCACGAATCCCTTGCGCCGCAGCGTGAACCAGGCGACCTTTTCCAGTTGAGCGCTGTATTCACCGGTGCCGGCAGAACGCCTTGATGGACGGTTGTGAACGATCGACGACCTGGCCACGTACGAATTTCCTCTCGGACTCATTGGATTGGGGGAACGCCCCACAGGCGGCTCCGTGCGGGTCGGTCAGCTGTGATGTTCACTCTCTGCTATCGACTCCACGTCTTCGAGCGTGGTGGGGATGTGGTACGGCGGCCTGCTCGTGCCCGTAATGCGATAGCGGTCCCAGAAATCAGGATCGCCCACGACGCACTCGGCGCGGCCCTCTGGTGTCACGAAGACAGCAACCGTGCGCCTGCCCGCGAGGAGGGCGTCGAGCGCATCATTTTTGTCGATCCTGCCGTACCAGGTGTACAAGCCGTTGAGGGGCTGGAAATAGCCTTTGATTTTCACCCGGACAGCAATCTCCTTGCCGCGGCACACCAAGGTGCCCTCGCCGGAGTAGTCGAGATCGTGGTCGTCAGACACGTAAAGCTCACTTTCTTCACATCAAGCGTTGACAAAAGAACACACTGGCAGTGACACTAGCAGTATCGGGTACCCAGAGTATCGGGTATAGAGACGAGACTCAGCTCGGCCCGGAACACAACGGAGGTGTCACATGACCGTTCAGAATGTTGAGATCAAGCCCGACGTTTCGACGGAAGGGGTGTCGCGCGTCAGTGCCCGCAAGCCCGTCGACATGCAAAGGTCTGCCGGCCGACTCCTGCGGGCGGCGGCCGAAAAGTTCTACGACGCGGAGATCGACATCGATTGGGACTCGCCCTGGGAGGAGGGAAAGTACTTCCTGCCCGAGCATCGTGTCTCGCTCTACGGCACCAAGCTGTGGGAGAAAATGAGCGATGAGCAGAAGGTGGAACTCGGGCGCCATGAAATTGTCAGCATTCTCAGCTTCGGTATCTACGCAGAGAATCTGCTCAGCTCAGCGCTGCTCCGAATGTCTGCCAAAGGTGCCCTGACAGATCAAAGGGCCCTCTACGCCCTTAACGAGATCGGCGACGAGGCACGTCACTCGACGATGTTTGCCCGGTTGATCAACAAGACGGGACTGGCGCCGTACAAGTTGCCGAAGGGATTCTTGGGCTTCGCGAAGATTCTGCATTTTGTGCCTCTCGGCCCGTCTGTATCCGGCGCGACATTGCTCATCGAAGAGATACTCGACCGCGCTCAGCGTGAGGCGATGAATGACCCGAAAATGCAGCCGCAGCTGCGCCAGCTCATGAAGATCCACGTTCTCGAAGAGGCCCGCCACATCACCTTCGCGCGGCTGGAAATGGTGGAGGGATGCAGCGTCGCGGACGCATCTCGCGCGCTTGGCATCGAGGCACGCTGGCGGTCATTGCGAACTTTGCGTACCCGTTGCTCATCAATCCGAAGGTGTACCCCGCTGTCGGAATCAACCGTCTGCGCGGGCTGTGGGCGCAGCAGACGAGCCCGAACTATCGCGTCAATTTGCAGTTCATGTCCGAGCCTATGATCCGGTTCTTCCACGAGGCCGGGATGATGGAGGGGAAATTCACGATGGCGATGTGGCGCGCAACGCGCAGCCTGCCCGACGATCTGCGCTAACACCCTCAGCCTGGCCCCCTCGGCCACTCGCCAACCCTCGACCCCACGTTCGGATGTCTCCGTTCGCGGGCTCGGGTGGATGACATTCTCACACCTGCGACGCGTTCCCGCGCCGTGCAGGTCCGTCTGCTGTATTTGATCAGGGAGCTTTTCACTCAATGCCGTCCTCCAACACCAAGCGCGCGGCGCGCGCCGCCACGGCGACAGACCCGGGAATAGCCGAGCCTATAATCACCAAGGTACTCATCATCGGCAGCGGATTTTCTGGGCTCGGTATGGCCGTGCAGCTCCGCCGGCGCGGGTATAGCGATTTCATCGTGCTGGAAAAGGCCGACTCTGTCGGTGGAACCTGGCGCGACAACACCTATCCAGGATGCGCATGCGACGTGCCGTCACTGATGTACTCCTACTCGTTCGAGAGCCGCGGTAGTTGGTCGAAGGTGTGGTCTTCGCAGCCCGAAATCGAGCAGTACCTGAAAGAGATCTCCGACAAGCGTGGTGTCACTCAGAAGATCCATTTTGGGCAGAAGTTGGTCTCCGGATACTGGAGCGAGTCCGAATCTCGGTGGCACCTGCGTACCGAGTCGGGCCGGGAGTACATCGCGCAGTACGTCGTGTCCGGTGTCGGCGCTCTGCACATCCCGAACTATCCGAACATCCCCGGAATCGATGAGTTCGCCGGCCAGGCATTCCATTCGGCAAAGTGGGACCACACGGTGGATCTCCAGGGCAAGCGGGTGGCCGTCATTGGCACCGGTGCCAGCGCGATTCAGTTCGTGCCATTCGTGCAGAAGGAGGCCGGCACACTCACGGTCTTCCAGCGAACCCCGGCTTGGGTACTTCCACGCAAGAACTTCGCGGTGCCGACGGCACTTCGGACCGTGCTCAGCAAGATCCCTATCACACGCCGCCTCGCTCGGTGGTCGGTCTACTGGGGCGCAGAGAGCCTGGCCTTCGGGCTCAACGGCCACTCCAACCTTATGCGACCAATCGAAAAAGTGGCGAAATGGAACATCGAGCGTTCTATCGCCGACCCTGAGCTACGCAGAAAGCTGATGCCGTCCTACCGCATCGGATGCAAACGCATCCTGGGATCGAACGACTACTACCCTGCACTCGCCGCGCCCAACACGACAGTGATCAGTGATCGGATTGAAAAGGTCACCGCGGATTCTATCGTCACCGCTGACGGCGTGTCACATCCTGTAGATGTGATCATTTACGCCACAGGGTTCCATGTCACAGACGGATTCGATCAACTCGCGCTCAAGGGCGCCCGGGGCGAAGACTTGCCGTCGCACTGGCACCGGACGGGCATCAACACCCACCTCGGCATCACCACCGAGGGCTTCCCGAACCTGTTCTTCCTGCTTGGACCTAACACAGGTCTTGGACACAACTCTGTGGTGTTCATGATCGAGCAGCAGATCAAGTACATCATGAAGGCCATCGACGCCGTCGACAGTCGCGGAGCGCAGCGTGTAGATGTGCGGCCCGAGGTTCAAGAACACTTCAACAAGAACATTCAGCACAAGCTCGCCAAGGGGGTATGGACCAACGGCGGGTGTACGAGCTGGTATCTGGACTCGCAGGGTGTCAACCGTACGGTGTGGCCCGGGTTCACCTGGCAGTACTGGCGAGCGACGAAGGACTTCAAGCCCGCCGAGTACGAGATCGCCTGACAACCCAGCCGTAGGTCATCGAGAAGTGAGTATTCAACAGTGAGTAGTTCGACAACAGATAACTATGCGAACCAGGTCGCAGTCGTCACGGGAGCCGCCTCAGGGATCGGCCGGTCCCTTGCCCTCCAATTGGCCGGACGCGGGGCCAGCCTTTCCTTGTCCGACGTCGACGAGGTGCATCTCGCGGAGACGGCGGCTATGTGCCGTACCGCGCATCGGGCGAAAGTCGAGACCGCCGTGTTGGACGTGGCAGATCGTGCCGCGGTCCAGGATTACGCCGAAAGCGTCCAGTCATCTTTCGGGTGCGTGAACATGGTGTTCAACAACGCCGGCGTCGCCCTCGGCGCCGACGTTGTTGACATGTCTTGGGAGGACTTTGACTGGCTGATGGGTATCAACTTCGGTGGTGTCGTCAATGGGACGAAGGCGTTCCTGCCTTATCTGATCGCCTCCGGTGATGGTCATCTGGTGAATACCTCCAGCGTCTTCGGTCTGGTCGGTATTCCCAGTCAAAGTGCTTACAACGCCGCCAAGTTCGGTGTGCGTGGCTTCACCGAAGCGCTTCGCCAAGAGATGAAGATCAGTCGGCATCCGGTCACAGTGACATGCGTTCACCCCGGCGGCGTCAAGACAAATATCGTCAATAACGCTCGGGGTGTATCCGATATGGGGGCAGATACCGCCACCATTGCCACAATGTTCAACAGCATCGCCAGGACCACTCCGGAGAAAGCGGCGTCCACCATCCTCAAGGGAATGGACAAGAAGAAGCCCCGAGTGCTGATCGGCGCAGACGCACGGGGCTTCGACTTTGTCGCACGCGTTGTGGGTCCGCGCTACCAGGACATCTCTGCGCCTATCACCCGCGCGGGCTACGCCTTCGCTCGCAAGCGGGGAATCATCAAATGACCGTCGAGCAGGAGAATCGGCCGGGCACCACCGCGCGATCGCGGACGCTGACCGTGTCGGAGGTCGTGCAAGAGACCAAGGACTCGGTGAGCATCGCCTTCGAAGTGCCTGACGAGATCGTCGACGATTTCAAGCATCTACCCGGGCAGTTCATTACGCTGAAGATCCCGTCCGACCAGACGGGCCACGTCGCACGATGCTATTCGCTGAGCAGTTCACCTCATGTCGATGACTTCCGCCTCGAGATCGGGGTGAAGCGCACCGCTGGGGGATACGCGTCAAACTGGTTGTGCGACAACGTCTCCGTCGGCATGGAAATGACCGTACTGACGCCGTCGGGAAAGTTTACCGCTAAGAGCCTCGACGTCGACATGCTTTTCTTCGCCGGCGGAAGCGGCATCACGCCGATCCTGTCGCTGGTGAAGTCGGCACTGGTGTCGGGCAGTGGGGAAGTCGTCCTGTTCTACGCGAACCTTGACGCCGATTCGATCATGTACGAGCGCCAGCTTCAGCAGATCAGATCCGAATTCCCCGAGCGGTTCACTTTGGTCGACTGGCTTGAGTCGGAGAACGGGATCCCCACATCCGAGGCTGTCGAGAAGATTATTCGTGATCACAAGGGATCGGTGATCTTCACCTGCGGCCCTTCCCCCTTCATGGATCTGGTGGAAAGGTCTGCCACCGCGTGTGGAGTGGACCATTCGGATGTACATCGGGAGGTGTTCCAGTCGCTGGCGGGTGACCCGTTCGACACCGCCACACTGCGTCGACTCAGTGACGATGAGGGTGTAGCTACCGCCACGGTTTACCTCAACGGAGAGTGCATCACCACGGAGTGGCCACGTAACACGCCGCTGCTCGATGTGCTGCTCTCACGAGGGCACAACGCCCCGTACTCGTGTCGAGAGGGCGCATGCAGCGCGTGTGTGTGCAAGCTCATCGAGGGTGATGTCGACATGGTGCAGAACAACATCCTCGTCGACGATGACATTGAGGACGGTGAGCGACTCGCGTGCCAGGCACTTCCGCTCACCGACGCTGTGACGGTGAGCTTCGATGACCTCTGACTCGATGACCTCTGACTCTTCGGGAGCTGGCCTGTTGTCGCCGCGGTCGCGGGAGGTTCTCTCTAGTGACGGCACAAGGCTGTTCGTTGAGGAGTACGGGCTGGGTGATGATGCGCCGCTGTTGGTGTTCAGCCACGGGTGGGCTTGCCAGGGTCGGTTCTGGAGACCTCAGATCGAACACTTCGCCAACACACACCGTGTGGTGGTATATGACCAACGAGGACATGGCTGGAGTGACCGGGGTCGCGCCCCCTTCTCTTCGTCGTTGCTCGGCGACGATCTCGAGGCGGTCTTGCGCGCGGTCGTCACGTCGAGTCGTAAGGCCTTGGTGTCCGGTCACAGTATGGGCGGGATGTCCATCATGGGTTGGGCTGCCGAGCACCCGGAGTCGGTGCCCCTCCTAGCCCGTGGTGCCGTCTTGGCGAGCACTGGACCCTCCCAGTTGGTTAGCCGATCGACGTTAATAAGGTCGCCACGTCGACTCCGCGCCACACTGGAGCGAGCCTTCGCAGCCGGGCTCGCCATCGCGGGACCGGAGATGCTTGACACTCGTTTCAACCGACGGTTGGTAAAATACGGGACGATGGGCCCGCACGCGTCGGCCGACGTTGTAGCGGAGTGTTCCGACATAGTGCTGCGTTGCCCCCCTGCGGTGCGGGGAATGTGGGGCAAGGTCCTGGCCTCCATTGACGTCAGCAAAGGAGTCGACTCACTTGCGGTTCCGATGACAGTGATCGTGGGCTCTGCCGACAAGTTGACACCCGAGGTTCATTCCATTGATCTCGCCGAACGCCTGCAGCAGCGCGGTCGGTTGCACGATTTCGTGGTGTTGCCGCAGATCGGTCACATGATCAACATGGAGGCACCGAACGATTTCAACGAAGCAGCGGCGCGATTGGACGCAGCCACGGTAGAAAGTTGACTCCTGAACCGTATCTATGACCGAATGCACATGAGCTGATGATCGCTTGGGGGAGGGACTTCCGGTATTGTTACTCCTAGAATGTCAGTCGTCCGCCGAGTTTCCTCCGCGCCATCTCAGGTGCAGCGCCGGGTGATGGATGCCCGTAGCACTCGTTGGGATGAACACCGAGTCGCGGTACGCGCACAGCTGGTCGACGCGGCCATCCGGATCATCGAACGCTATGGCGCAAGCGTCAGCATGGACGACATCGCTGCGGAGGCCGGCGTATCTAAGCCGAAGCTGTACCGCTACTTCGGCGACAAAGCGGGCTTGAACGGGGCGGTGGCGGCAAAACTCGGTGCGTTGATGTGGGAGTCGGCGCAAGTCACAATCTTTGCTGAGCAAGATCATGCGTCTGTTGACGATATGATTCGCTCGTCGGTCCAGTCCTACGTCGCGCTGGTTGGGAAACACCCCGTGGTCGTCAGGTTCCTTATGGCGAATCACTTGTTTCAGTACTCCGGATCGGGAGATGGCGGAGTTGCTGACCAACTGAGGTCGGTGATGGAGGCCGTCGCCGACCGGTTCACTGAAAGTCTGCAGCGTGTTCACGCAGATGCCTCGATCATTCCCTTGGCCGTGGCGTCCATTCTGGGTTCTGGACTATCGGCGACTCAGTGGTGGATCGACAACGGTCGTGAGCAAGGGGTAGACGACAAGTTCTTCGCCGCACACCTATCGGAGACAACGTGGGGAATAATCAACGGCGCGGCCGCAACCGTAGGCGTTGCCTTCTCACCTGATCTGCCATTTAGCCATCCCGGTTTCGCGTCCCGCCTCGAGATGAACTGACCCGCGTTTGCAGCTAGTTGCTGGCCCAGTGTGCCGCTGGCTCTGGATGTAATTCCGCCGCCGGCACCCCCGGTACGCAGCCATCGGACTACTCACGCCACAAGCTTTTCCCTCTTCGCCGAGGCGCCCCTGCACGTCAGCGAACTCGACGAGTAATCCTTTCATGGCACTGCATTAGAGTGAATGTCGGCGGTCACTGTCAGGCTTGCACGACTCGCCTGCCGAGGAACCCGACATATGCGACCACCCCAATCAAACCGTAAACGCGGGACCGGCTGTTGGAGAGGGCGAGGCCGATCAGGGTCTCACTTGCACCATTCGCGTAAGTCCATTCACGCGTGTTCTCGGGAAATGCAAGCTTGGTGATCGATTCAAAAGCCTGCGGAACAACAAAGTGCGCCAACCCTGTTCCCGCCATTCCCAAACCGATCAATTTCGGCAACACCGACGTCGTCGCCTTTCCGGTCTTGTAGGCGGTTTTCGCTGTCACCACCGCCGGACTCCTAGACGCAACGGCCGCAGCCACATGCGTTGCCTTCGACTTCTGCTTTTCAGCAATTTTCAATTGCCGCACCTTTCGTCGCAATCATAATCTGAGCCCAGCCGGAATTGCGGCCGATCCACACCCGACGTGACCGCTCGGGTGTCAGTAATCTAAAACCCCCCGCCCACCCCGGTGGGCTAGCCCACCACCAGCGCGATTCAGACCTCCCTTTTCAGTGCGGCCTCGTTGAATCCAGAGGAGTGAATCGCCCGGCTTGAAAAGCTCGATTAGGCGGTATCCGGCTTCTGCTGGGACCGGATTTCACGATGGTCGGTGATCGTCGGGTTCGACCAGTAGGCGGTCTCGGATTCGATGGGTGGACGTTCGATCTTGCCGCGTAGGCGGCGATGGTTGAGTCATTCGATGCTAAGTGCTCCGGCCCCGGGAAGGCCCCATAAGAGACGAAACCCTGATCCCGTCCATGCCCGACTTCAACCCTCCCGTGCCATCAGGAAATAGCCAGCCAGTGAGGTTATCTCGATCAACGAGCACCCGACGATTTCGCCGAGAAGATGGTTTCCTTGCCGTGTTGACCCGAAAGGAGGCCTCAGCTCAGCGCCGCTTGCTTGCACCAACAAGGTGGTCCGCCAAAATACCTTGGTCACCGAACAGCTCCGATCCCCAGGTCTCGAGCAAGTGCACTGTGGGGTTGTCGCTGGGATGGAACCCGCGCCGTGTGTAGGTTCCCAACTCACGCAACACATCTCGGTTTATCCACGGGTTGGTGCGCATAGCCGCCACGCTGCGTAGAACACGAGCGGGGTTGTACGTGGCGCGATCGGTGAGCATCGACGCCAGCGTGGACACGGTCACGAGCCCCAGGAACGTGATGTGGATGCCACGCATCGTGCCAATACGCAGAGCTTCACTGCCACCGATGGCTCGGTAGACGTCGAACGCCACCGCTTTGTGCTCGACCTCCTCGTAGGCGTGCCACAGCAAAAGCCCTCGCATTTCGTCCGAGGTGAGCAGACTGCGCGCCTCAGGATTCGTGAGAAGCAGAGAGGCCAGGGTCGCCGTGTAATGCTCGAGGCCTGCGGTCATGGCCAACGAATATTTATGTGGCGCATGGCGATAGATCATCGCCAACGCCCGCTTGGTGAGGCGGTCATTGAGCCTTGTGGGGTAACCCATCTCCTGGAGACGCTCGTTGATCTCTCGGTGCTCGCGTCCGTGTGTCGCCTCTTGGCCGATGAACCCGTCGACTTGAGCCCGCAACGTCGGATCGGTGATCTCATCCTTGTAGTACTTGACTGACCGGATGAAAAAGTCCTCGCCTTCGGGGAAGACGGACGACAGCATGGATACGACGTGACTCATTATCAGGTCGTCGGAGACATAGTGCCGGTTCATAGCGCCCTGCGGATAGGAGAACTTTATCCGCCGCGCACGTATGGGCGTCCCCGCCTTGGTGTCGGCCACCCCCGCGTCGTCGACGGACGAAATAGCGCGTTCGTTCCCGTTCATGCTGACCTCCGGTCGTGCCGCGAACCAGAGTATGTGTTGGCGGTCACAAGTATATCCGAGTATCGGTCTGCATGGACGTGTTGTCAATGGTCGAGCAGCCCCATTCAGCCCCGAAGTGAGTACCGCGCGGGGGGCGCTCAGGCAGGCCCCTCGGCTTTACCTACGCCCGTCCACCTACGCCCGGACCCCCGATCGGGCGATCCCGATGCCAGATCTGCACGCTGCGTTGCAGGCAATGCGCGCGGACATCGCCTGTGGAGAGGAGATCGCTTGAGGACGATCTCAGGGAGCCGCATACCGCTATCCGCGCTCGGTCGCGCCGGCGATCACCGATAAGCAGCACCACCGGTGCGATCTTGCAGTTACCGCCTCACCACACCCCGGCCCCACCCAAACAAGTGGTGGTTGCGGAGCAGCGATTGAGCGCCTGAGGATGAGTGCAGTGCAATGACGAAGCCGACGATCATCGCCAGTGCACCGATCCGCGTCGAACCCGACGGCGACCCGTCGTGAAGACGTCGTCGAAGTCCATGGGCGCAGGTTACGCACTTCCTTTAGGCTCGGGCGGGGGTTGCCTTGCGGTGTCGTCCTCAGGCGCGAATGGCGGTGCCGCTCGGGCTCGGTGTGGCCGGGCGGTCCCCGGCTCGGGCGAACCGCAGGACGTCGTCGGCGACGTCGCCGCGGAGCAGTCGACGGTCGGTGTAGTAGCTCATGGACATGACCCACGGGGCCTTCAGTCCTTGCTTTGGGAACGTGTCCAGCGATCGCTGAACGTAACCGGCAGCGAAGTCGAGCAGCGGACGGGTCTGCATCGACGGATCGGCGACCGCCCACACACTGTCGTATCCGTGAGAGTCCATGTAAGCCAGCAACTTACAGAAGTATTTACAGAGCAGGCCGATCTTTAGCGTCCAGGACGCATTCGTGTAGCCGACGGCGAGTGCGAAATTAGGTACGCCGGACAGCATCATGCCCCGATACACAACTGAGTCGGTCAACGATACGACGCGACCGTCGACGCTGAGTTCGACACCGCCGATGAGCTTCATGTTGAGGCCAGTCGCGGTGACTATGATATCTGCTTCTAGTTCTTCTCCGCTCGCGAGCAGAACACCGGTCTCGGTGAACCTGTCAATGCGGTCGGTGACGATCGACGCCTTGCCGGATCGAATGGTGCGGAACAGGTCGGAGTCGGGCACCACGCACAGCCGCTGATCCCACGGGTTGTAGGGCGGATTGAAATGAGTATCCACGGGATACCCCTTGGGAAGCTGGAACTGATTGATCTTACGGATCGCCCGGCGGGCCAGGCTAGGGAAGCGTACGGATAGATCGAAGGCCAGCCGCTGCTGGGCGACGTTCTTCTCGCGCGTGAGTGCATATCCACGCTTGTCGCCCAACACCTTCCGGAGGAAGTTCGCGATGACGTCCTCGCGTGGTAGCGGGACGATGTAGGTGGGCGTTCGCTGCAGCATCGTCACATGAGCGGCGCGCTCGGCCATCGCCGGCAACAGCGTCACCGCCGTTGCGCCGCTACCGATCACGACGACACGTTTGTCTGTGTAGTCCAGATCCTCCGGCCAGTGCTGTGGATGGACGATCTGTCCCTGAAAGCGTTCGCGCCCGGCGAAGTCCGGAGTGAAGCCCTCGTCGTAGTCGTAGTATCCGGAGCCGCAGAAGATCCAGCGCGCACTGATATGGATCCGTTCGCCGCTGTCGGCACGGTCGATGGACACCAGCCATCGCGCGTCGTCGGAGGCCCAGGACGCCGATACCACCCGGTGCTCGTACCGGATGTGATCGGACAGACCGTTCTCGTCAATCGTCTCGTGCAGATAGTCAAGGATCCGAGGGGCGTCCGCGATGGCCTGCTTGTCGGTCCACGGCTTGAACTCGTAGCCGAAGGTCTGCAAATCGGAATCCGACCGAACCCCCGGATATCGGAAGAGGTCCCACGTCCCGCCGGGAGCGCTCCGGGCTTCGACGACGGTAAACGTCTTCGCTGGGTGTTCGGTCCGCAGATACCGCGCAGCTCCGATGCCCGATATGCCGGCACCGATGATGAGGACGTCGACGCGGTCGGTGGTCGTTAAGGTCACGTGGGCTCCTTTGGTTGCTGATGCTGACACAGTGTCCAGCATGCACCGTGTCTAGCTGTACTGCCCAGGCAGGTTGGTTGAGGGATTGCGACGACACGCGGTAGTGGGTCGTTGAACAGCGAAGGTCTCCCGTCGTGAAGTGGAGCTGCTACGACACACACTTCACAACCGGGAGACCTTCGTGGTTCACGCTAACGCACCTTTGACCCCCAAGGGCCGACTACTGCTGGCCCGTCGCATCGTCGATGACGGCTGGCCCATCGTCAGGGCAGCCGAACACTTCAACGTTTCGTGGCCGACCGCCAAACGCTGGGCCACTCGCTATGTCGAGATGGGCCCAGAGGGCATGTACGACCGCTCGAGTCGTCCTCATCGCAGTCCGAACCGCACCCCCGAGCCGATCAAACGCAAGATCGTGGCCCTGCGGTGGCGTCAGCGCCTCTCACCCCAGGCGATCGGCTCCCGACTGTCGATGCCGGCCTCGACCGTGCACGCGGTGCTGGTCCGATGCCGGCTCAACCGGCTCTCCCACATCGACATCCGCACTGGGGAAGTGATCCGCCGCTACGAGCACCCTCATCCGGGCTCGATGATCCACGTCGACGTCAAGAAACTCGGCAACATCCCCGTCGGTGGCGGCTGGCGGTTCGTCGGACGCGCCAAAGGACGCAAGAATCGGCAGGCCACGCCGGGAACCCGCCGGAGCAAGCACCACAACGAACTACTCGGACATGCCTTCGTGCACACCGTCATCGACGATCACTCTCGCGTCGCCTATGCCGAGATCCATGACGACGAAACCGCTGTCACCGCAGCCGGAGTCCTTCAGCGAGCCGTGGGCTGGTTCGCGGCCCGCGGCGTCACTGTCGAACGAGTCTTGTCCGACAACGGTGGCTGCTACCGCTCAGCGTTGTGGAAGCGCACCTGCACCGAGCTCGGAGTCACGGCGAAGTACACACGCCCCTACCGGCCGCAAACCAACGGCAAGATCGAACGGTTCCACCGGACCATGGCCGCCGAATGGGCTTTCGCCCGGCACTACCGGTCCGAACAAGCCCGACGCGCAGCGTTGCCAGGATGGTTGCACACCTACAATCACCACCGGCAACACTCCGCCATCGGCCGGAACGTTCCCTTCAGCCGCTTGACCAACGTCCCTGGGCAGTACATCTAGCCACTGGTTTCACCGGGTTGGATGCACCACGTCGGCTGATCGGCGAGGTCGCGGCGGTGTTCTTTCCTCCGGAACGGGTCCGGGTCAGTGCCCAGGTTTACTTCTCGTGTTCGTGGTACGGGGCGGCACCGAGATCAAGAACGGGCCAGCGTTGTCGGGTCCAGCGTTGTCGGGTACGGACCTGAGTCGGTCCGGGATGATCTGCCACCGCACCAAATTCTCAAGGCCAAATCCTCAAGAAAGCGCCGTCCAGAGAATGCGGACCACTAGTGCAGACGTCGGCCGGATTCGAGGTCGGCGAGCAATGACGAGACGGTCTCGGCGGAGTCGGTCTTGTTGGTGCCGATGAATCCCGACGGTCCGCGTTTGATCCAGCCGGTCACGTACATTCCCGTCACCGGATCCGCTCCTGACAGCACACGGCCTTCGGCATTCGGGATGACCCCGCGTGCATCGTCGAAGGGCAGGCCCGGCACCGCGATCCCGCGATAACCGACCGAGGTCAGGATGAGTCCGGCATCGAGCACCGACGTCTCGCCCGTGGTTTCGATCCCGGCCGCGACGCCCGCATCGTCGATCACCGGACGGTTGCGGCCGATCCTCAATCCACAAGCCCGGCCATCCTGCCCGGCAATGACTTCCAGCGGCGAACTGAAGAACGCCAACCGGATTCGACGGCCCTTCGGCGCGGGACGGGCAGCGCATTCGGCGAGGAGATCGAGCTTGGCCCGCAGCGTCATGTCGAGGTCGTGCGCCGCAGGTGATGCCTTGTCGAGATCAGCCGGATCGACGGTGACGGCAACGCCGGAATCCACCAAGCCGATCATCTCGGGCAGGGTGAACGCCGCATGTAGGGGGCCGCGCCGACCCATCACGACGATCTCGCGTACGTTTGACCGCCGCAGTTCGGCCAACGCGGCCTGAGAGATCGAGGTCTCGGCGAGCGATTCGGGATCCGCCACGAGGATCCGCGCGACATCGAGGGCGACGTTGCCGTTGCCAACGACCACAGCACGTTCGGTGGAGAGATCGACGTCGAGGTCGGTAAAATCAGGATGGCCGTTGTACCAACCGACGAACGATGTGGCGCTCGAGACGCCGACGTGGTCGATGCCGGGCAGCGTGAGTGGCTTGTCGGTGGGTGCGCCGCCCGCCCAGATCACTCCCTGGTGACGCGAGCGCAGCTCGGCGAGGGTGATGTCACGCCCCACCTCGGTGTGCAGCAGGATCTCCAGGCGCGGGTTGCGGGCGATGTCGTCGAACAGTCGCATCACCTTCCGGGTGTTCAGGTGATCGGGGGCGACACCGAATCGCACCAACCCGAACGGCCGGTCGAGGCGCTCGTACATGGTGACCGAAATCTGCGGCTGACGTAGCAGTTCGTCGGCGGCGTACATCGCCGACGGCCCGGATCCGACGATGCCGATCGACACACGCTCGTCGACGGCGAGCTGATGGGGATGGCCGATGGGTGCGAGCGGCAACCGACGCGACGGGTCCACCGGAAAGCGAGCGGTCCAGTCGGCGGGGTGTTGATACTGAGCGGCGTTAACCTTGGCAAATCTTTCCTGCCCGACTGGCAGACGGTGGCTTGGAAAAATCGCACCGACGGGGCATGCGCTCACGCAAGCACCACAATCGACGCAGGTCGCGGGATCGATGTATAGCATTTCGGCGATGCCGAAATCCGGTTCTTCGGGCGTTGGATGGATGCAGTTGACGGGGCACGCGTATACGCATGACGCGTCCCCACAACACGCCTGGGTGATGACGTGGGACATGGTCTCGGTGAATACCCGCGCTCCGTGCCGCTCAGGCCGAGGTGTAGATGGGTTCGCTGCGGAAACGCGAAGGGCGACCGCTGATTCCGAGTGCACGCCACAACATGCGCGCCACCGGATTCATCAAGCCACTCTGCTCGCCGAGCATGCGGACGTCACCGAAGGTGTTTCTCAGGAACCGCTTCGATTCGGGGGACCGCCAGAAGCTGTCCTTCATGACCTCGCCGGGGATGTCGAATCGCTTGGCGAAGCTGCGCGGCGGAACGATGATGGCGTTGCACAGGACGCGCATTATGATGGGCAACATCAACGACATCATGAACCGCTGGAACCGGCCGCGCTGTGGGACCTGTTCGCGGATCAGGTGATGCGCGAAGGATATGTGGCGTGCCTCTTCGGCGACATGGAGCTGCATCACCGCCGCCATCGTTGGATGAAGGTTGGCGCGCGTGCGCAGAAAATCCTTCTGGATGTGATCGATCGGTTCTTCGCCGCCGAGCACCCCCAAGAAGAAGAGAGTAGGAAATACCGTCGACAGCAGCGGGACAAATGGCGAGATGAGGCGGAAGCCCACCTTCGCTCCCGGCACATCCATCCCAGTGCGATTGACGAACTCCTGGAACATCAGAGTGTGGTTGCACTCTTCCTTGCATTCATGCGTCGTATACCGGAATTCACGTGCCCCGTTGGGGAGCTTAAAGCTGTATTGCATGAGCCCGCGGATGAGAATTGATTCGAACTGCAGTCCGACCTTGGCAACGTTGGCCTGCCGCCACATGCCGATCTCGATCTGCTTCTCCTGCGGAAGCTGCTGATACCACGGATGTCGGCCGATTGGGTCGACCTCAGGTGAAAGGATCCACCGCGGGTCATTGTCGATGATCGCCATGTCCGGCGCGTCCCAGTCGATGTCGATGTAGGGATCGAAGTTGCGGTGGACAGACGCCGCGGACAAGTCGTCGAGAACCTGGACGTAATCGTGATCGGTACCGGTCTTGTCGTGCTCGGGCACGTACCGTGCCGGGGCGGGCTTGCGGGTGTCCGGAGAGGTTGGTGTCAATGCACTTGTCATCGTCGCTCCTTCGGGTGGCGCCGGATCGGACCACAGCGATACTTCCCTTTCCAGATTATTTCGACGACCCACTATTTGTCAACATTCGATGTCACGTTTGGGGCCGTGTGATGCCTGGTCGGCGCAGCCGCTGACGGGGGTGCCGCCGAGGTATCCGGTACGGAGCCCGTTGTGTCAGTGATGTACCTCGATGCGCTGGTGTCAAGGTCGAAGATGGTGCGCATGTACGAATAAGCACGCACACGATATTGGCCCCGACAGGGGCTGGTGGCATGTGCTGGGATCTGGATCCAGCCGTGACCAATCGAGTACAGGCAATGCTCGTTTTGGCCGGAAGTGGTGCGGGCCACACTAGTTGATTTCAGCATGCAACTTATGTAAGTTGTGTAACGCAATCATCTATTGAGTGGAGAAGGTGGTCATGGCGGTCTCAGCGCGAACAGCGATCGAGCTGATTGACGAGCTGTATCTGATGGGGCGTGCGTTCCGCGGGGCGGTGGCGGACGAGAGTCCGATCCTGCCAGGTGGTCTCGGTGTGCTCATGGCACTGGAGGCACGAGGACAGTGTCGCCAGAACGAGTTGGCATCGGATCTGTGCATCAGCCAGTCGGCGCTGAGTCGGCACGTGACCGAGTTGGTCGCCGAGGGATACGTCGCCCGCCGTCCAGATCCCGGTGACGGGCGGGCCACGCAGTTGCTGACGACGAGTGCAGGTCGCGAGCTCCTCGATCGAACGAGGGCTGCGCGTGCCGAGTCGTTACAGAACGCACTCGACGACTGGGACCAAGCAGACGCGCATGCGGCCAGCAGCGCCTTTCGCAAACTCAGAGCTTCATTGACCAGATACGCGCACCGGGCCGATCGGCCGGTACAATCTAAAATCACAGTAAAAGGGGTCTAGATGTCAAGTTCAACCGAGGCGGTGGCGAAGCCAGATCCATACGCGATTCGCACCGGGAAATCCTCGAGGCGATGGCCGGGTTGCTCGCAGCGTTGTTCACCGCTCTGCTGAGCACAACGATCGTCGCGACCGCCCTGCCGACGATCATCGCCGATCTGAAGGGGTCGCAGACGGCTTACGCCTGGGTCATCACCACCGCCTTGCTCGCCAACGCGGCGTCCACGCCGATCTGGGGCAAGCTGGCCGACATCTTCAGCAAGAAGATGCTTGTCCAAAGCTCGATCATCATCATCTTCGTGGTCGGCTCGATCATCGCCGGCGTGGCTCACAATGTGCCGATTCTCCTCGCGGCGCGCGTTGTCCAGGGCATCGGCATGGGCGGGCTCACCGCGCTGGTCGTGGCGATCATCGGCAGCATCGTGTCTCCCCGTGAGCGTGGCCGGTACTCCGGGTACATGGGCGCCACGATGGCGGTGGCTTTGTCCGGCGGACCAATTCTGGGCGGCGTCATCGTCGACAGCCCACTGGGCTGGCGCTGGTGTTTTTTCGTCTGCGTACCACTGGCAGTGATCGCGTTCTTCCTCCTCCAGAAGACCATCCGCATCAAGACCGAGCGCGCCGAGAACATCTCCATCGACTGGCTGGGAGCCACTCTGCTCACCGCAGGCGTCTCCGTGCTGTTGATCTGGGTCTCGTTCGCGGGCAAAGCCGGATACTACGACTGGGTCTCTCAGGAGTCCGCGATGTACGTCGGTGGCGGACTGCTCCTGCTGGCAGGCACCGTGCTGGTGGAATCGCGAGTCACAGCGCCGATCATCCCGCTCAAGATCGTGACCGAACGCACCACCGACTCGCCATCATCGCGTCCATCGCAGTGGGACTGGGGGTGTTCGGTTCGACGACGTTCCTGGGACAGTACTTCCAGACCGCGCGCGGTTTCTCGCCGACGATCGCCGGAGTTCTCTCGATTCCGCTTGTCATCGGAATGCTGATCGCGTCGGTGGGATCGGGGCAACTGATCACCCGATTCGGGAAGTGGAAGGTGTTCATGGTGACCGGTTCGTCCCTCCTCATCGCCGGCTTCGCACTGCTGGGGACGATCGACCACGCGACCAGTCTGTGGTGGGTGAGTATCTTCATCCTGATCGTCGGGCTCGGCACGGGCATGTTGATGCAGAACCTCGTGCTGGTGGTTCAAAACACGGTCAGCGTCCAGAACATCGGCGCGGCGTCGAGCAACGTCGCGTTCTTCCGGACCTTCGGCGGCGCAATCGGCGTCTCGGTCCTCGGGTCGGTCCTGGCCACTCGCGTGACGGATCTCTCATCGGGCGGCCTTGCTCGGCTCGGGATCACAGGTGGCTCCGCCGGCGGCAACCTCGACATCGACTCACTGCCGGACCCGGTGGAATCGATCATCCGAGTCGCTTACGGTGACGCAACAGGGCGGATCTTCCTGATCGCAGCTGCGGCAGCGGTGGTGGCGCTGATTGCCGTGTCGCTCCTGCCCAACCGGCCGCTGCGTCGGACGATCGACCTCGACTCGACACCTGACGGGACCCAATCCGAACCGTTCGGCGACTCCGAGTCAGCCGATCGAGACGACAACGATCGCGCAACCGACAAGGTCTGACCGGACGTCAACAACCGGGCATCCGTGCACACGCTGTTTCACGGGTGCCCGGTTGTCTCGTTTGAGGAGTTCCCTATTCCTAAGCTAAGTGGGTCCACTGCCATAAAATGGTAGGGATGGGGCTGGGGGTCGGAGGTTCGGAGGACCATTGAATCACCCCAGCTTTGATGCCGCTTCCTTCTGAGTCAGGAAGGATGAGCATATGCCTAAGAAAATCGATCCGGAGGTCCGTTCGAGGGCCTTACGGTTGCTGGAGGCGCACGGCGGGGAGTACACGTCGTTGACTGCCGCGGCAGAGGCGATCGCCAAGCAGGTCGGCGTCGGCGGGGAGACGGTACGTCGGTGGGCCGTACAAGCCCAGGTCGATGCCGGCGCCCGCGCGGGGACCACCTCGAAGGAGTCCGCCGAAATCAAGCGACTCAAGGCGGAGAACAAGCAGTTACGCGAAGACGTCGCCATTTTGAAAGCGGCGACAACTTTCTTCGCGTCAATGCCATCCTGAGTAGGCCCGGCGGGATTCGCTCGTTTCTTTGCTGCCCCAGCTTCTGTTGGTGGCTTATCCCGATGTGCGGTCCTGCCGGGTCCCGGACGGTCGTCCGCGTGGCTTGATAGAAGCGTGCCGCTGGTGCCCGATTGAGGCGTGCCCAACGACGACTGCCGGTACCTCGTTCACCCCATCGATCGGAGTCCTCAGTTGATCGTTATCGGAGTCGACGCCCACAAGTCCACTCATACCTTTGTCGCAGTCGACGAGGTCGGACGCAAGCTCGCAGAGCTGACCGCAAAGGCCACTACCGACGGGCACTTGTCCGCCATCGAGTGGGCCACACAATGGCCTCAGCTCCAGTTCGCGCTCGAAGACTGCCGCCACGTCACCCGCCGATTGGAGGCCGATCTGCTCAATCGCGGGCATGCTGTGGTCCGGGTCAAGACCCAACTAATGGCTTTACACCGACGCAGCGCCCGCGAGCCGGGCAAGTCCGATCCGATCGACGCACACGCCGTCGCGATGGCTGCACTGCGCGAGCCGAACCTGCCGATCGCACGTTTGGACGGCCCCGCCCGGGAAGTCAAACTGCTCAGCGATCACCGGCACGATTTGGTCTGCGAGAGAACAAAACTCATCAGCAGGCTACGCTGGCACCTGCACGAGCTCGACCCCGAACTTCACGTCCCTCTCCGAGGGATCCGGCATTACCGTGTGATGGACGAGCTCGCCGACCGGCTTACGCATTTCACCGGCGTGGTTGCCCAGATCGCTGGAGAACTCCTCAGCCGATGCCGGCAGATGACCCGCCAGATCAACGACCTCGAACGCCAGATCCGCGACCGCGTCCGGGTTCTGGCTCCGTCGTTGCTCGCAATTCCAGGCTGTGGGGTTCTTTCCGCGGCGGTCATCATCGGTGAGACTGCCGGAGCGCACCGCTTCCACTCCAAAGACGCCTACGCAAAGTTCAACGGTACGGCCCCGATCCCGGTGTGGTCGGCGCAGGAGCGGGTGCGTCTCAATCGCGGTGGCAACCGTACAGTCAACGCCGCCTTGCACGCCATCGCCATCACACAGGTCGCACGCGGCGGCCTCGGCAAAGCCTATGTGGCCAAACTGCAGGCTGCGGGCAAGACCCGACGCGAGGCGCTACGACTGCTTCGTCGCCGTATCTCCGATCGCGTGTTCCAGGTCCTGCGTGCCGATGAATCCGAACTCGGGAATACCGCAAAAGGACCGTTCGCGGTGGCGGCTTGACATAGAAGCATCGGGGAACTCGACCCCCGCAACCGATGATCGTGGCGTTCATAGACCAGATGCGCGCCAACGGTTTTGCGGTCGAGTCGATCTGCCGGGTCTTGCGGGAGCAGGGCTGCACGATTGCCGCACGAACCTACCGGGCATGGCGAACCCGGGCACCTGCCGCACGGACCGTCTCTGATGCCCACGTCGTCGATGCGGTGCGCAATGTCGTCTGGCGCACCGATGACGACGGCCGGCGGAAGATGACTCCGGAGGGCCTCTACGGGCGGGTGAAGATGCGCGCCCATCTGCACCGGACAACCCTGCCTGGGGTGTCCTATGGCGCCGTTGATCGAGCGATGAAAGTGTTAGGCCACAACGGGATTCGAAGGTCCAAGGGAGTCCGCACGACCGTCAGATCCGCTGATGGTGTACGCGCGGAGGACCTGCTGAACCGACAGTTCAGTGCCGCCGAACCCAACCGGGTCTGGGTGACCGATTTCACCTACTGCCGGACATGGGCTGGGTGGGTGTACGTGGTGTTCATCATCGACGTGTTCTCGCGCCGAATCGTGGCGTGGCACGCATCGACATCGAAGACAGTGGAGCTGGTGACGGTCCCGCTTCGGATGGCACTGTGGCAGCGGAATCGGGAAGGGCATCCGTGAAAGCTGCTGAGCTGATTCATCATTCGGATGCCGGTAGTCAGTACACATCGGTTACACTGACTGAGCGTCTGCGCCTGGAAGACATCGCCGCGTCGATCGGAACGGTCGGGGACGCCTACGATAACGCGCTGGCCGAGTCGGTGAACGGCTTGTACAAGACAGAGTGCATCCGGACCACGATCTTCCACTCCGGTCCGTACAAGACCGTCTCCGACGTCGAGTTCGCGACCGCCGGTTGGGTCGACTGGTACAACAACAGCAGGTTGCACTCGAGCATCGGCCAGATTCCCCCGACCGAGTTCGAAACGCTCCACTACTCTGGCCTCGGCCCCGAGGACCAGCCCAAATTGGAGGCGGCACAGAACCTAGGGTGATTCACCACCCGGGCTTCGAGCAGGGTGGGCCAGCAGTTGCGGTTCAGGCACTCGTCGCGCAACCGGTTGTTGAACGACTCGATGAACCCGTTGTTCCACGGCGTGCCGGGCGGAATGTAGGAGATGCCTACCGACCCTGCACAGAACGTCTGGAGGGCTTCTGAGATGAACTCAGGGCCATTGTCCATGCGTAGCCCCATGGGTGGGCCACCCCAGATCGCGAATGTCTTCTCCAGTTCCTCGATCAACCGGTCGGCGGTGATCGAGCGATCCACGATGTTGAGCAACGACATCCGGGTGTGTTCATCGACCATTGATGCGATCTTGACCTTCTTGCCATCCACGGTCGAGTCGAATTGAAAGTCCAATGCCCACACCACTTTCGGTGCATCCGCTGCCACGATCGGCACCGAGGATTGCCCGGCCCGTTTACGCCGCGGCGCCCGCCGGACTTGCAGGCCCTCCTCCTTCCACAGCCGGTGCACCTTCTTCTTGTTCACCTCGATGCCGTCGTCGAACCGCAGGTGTGCCCACGCCCGCCGGAACCCGTGCCTAGGGTGCTTGCGGGCGTAGGTGCGTAGCTGTGCACGCAGGCCAGCGTCCGGGTCGGCCGGAGTTTGCGCCAACGGCACACGGCGGTAGGCAGACCGAGAGAGCCCAACAACCCTGCACGCCATACGTTCTGACACGCTCTTCACGTCTTTGAGCATGTCGATCGCGGCGCGTTTGGCGGTTGGGCTCAGAATTTTCCCTTGGCGATCTCCCGCAGCGCGTCTTTCTCCAACTCGGCGTCGGCGAGCAGCCGCTTGAGCCGGCCGTTCTGCTCGCGCAGCTCCTTGAGCTCTTTGGCAGCATCAGCGTCCATGCCGCCGTACTGGCGGCGCCAGTTGTACAAGGTGGCCGCCGATACCTCGAGGTCGGCGGCGATCTCCTCGCCGTTCTTGCCCTCCGCCGCCAGTTCATCGGCTCGGCGCAACTTGCGCACGATGTCCTCGGCCGAGTGACGCTTCCGTCCCGCCATGATCCTCATCGTCCCTTCTCCGCCCTCAACGGGGCAATCAGGACTCTAGAACCACCCGGACCGGTTCACGGGGGACACGCCACTGACGAACGTGCGCAAGTGTGTGACGTTCTTAGCGACGAGCAGTTCACCGATTTGTCGATGTGCCAAACATATTGGCGTGCTTTTGATTCCGATATGATCCCGTGCTCGCAGAGCACGTTCTACCGGATTGCCAAGGCCGAACGGATGGTGGGAGATCGGCGTCGTGGCCGGCACAGTGGCAGCCCGTCGCGTCGAACACCGCGGGTCGCGGCAACCCGGCCAGGACAGCTGTGGTCGTGGGACGTCACCGAACTCAAAGGCCCGCAACGGCAACGATTCAAGCTGTATCTGGCGATCGATGTGTTTTCGCGATCTCCCGTCGCCTGGCGCATCGAGTACGTCGAGACCATAGCGTCAGCGGTGGACATGTTCGCCGCCGCGTTCACCACCTATGGACCGCCGCAGGTGTTGCATGCCGACAACGGTGCGATCATGCGCTCACGAGATCTGCTTGATGTGTTGGAGGCGGTCCACACCCAGGCCTCGTTCTCGCGGCCCCGGGTCAGCGATGACAACCCGTTCTCCGAATCCCTGTTCAAGACGATCAAATATGACCTGTTCTGCCCCGACCGGTTCGACAGCATCGACGACGCCCGACAGTGGACCGCGGAGTTCATGCACCGTTACGCCACTGAGCACCGCCACAGCGGGTTGGCCTGGCACACCCCGGCCTCGGTGTTCGACGGCACCGCTGCCCGACAACAGCAACACCGTCAAGCAATCCTCGACCGCAGGTACCAGGCCAACCCGTCACGCTTTCGGCATCCACCTCGTGTCCATGGCCATGAGAAAGTCCCCACTGGTGGCCAGGTCGAGGTCCCCGCTGGTGGCCAGATAAAAGTCCCCACCCTGTGTTCGTCGTGTCGACCCGGAACTGAGGGCCCAGGCGATGACGGTGAAGGTGCCAACCGATCACCATCACCGCCTGGGAGTTCCATTGAAGTCTGCGAAGGACCGTATGGACATCATTTCTGCTTACCGAGAACTCGGAAGCTATCGCGCCGCAGCCGAGGTGTGCGGCACCACCCACAAGACCGTCAAACGTGTGGTCGACCGGTTCGAGGCCGACGATCAACCACCCGATCGCAAGGAACGGGCCCGCAACTACGACACCGTCGCCGAGCTGGTCGCCGAGAGAGTCGAGCGGTCACACGGCCGGATCACCGCCAAACGTCTGCTACCAGTAGCGCGAGCGGCGGGCTATGCAGGCTCGGCCCGCAACTTCCGTCGTCTCGTCGCCCAGGAGAAAACACAGTGGCGCCGTGATCACCATCGTGGGCGTCGCCCGGCAGTGTGGGCTCCGGGTGACTACCTGGTCATCGATTGGGCCGTGATCGGCGGCCTGCACATGTTCTGCGCGGTGTTGGCGTTCTCACGCTGGCGGTTCGTTCGGTTCGCCACCAATGAAACATCCACCACCACACTCGGATTCATCGCTGAAGCCTTTGAGGAGATCGGTGGAGTACCCAACAAGGTACTCGCTGATCGGATGGGCTGCCTCAAAGGTGGAGTCGTCGCCAACGTCGTCGTACCCACCCCCTCGTATGTGCGGTTTGCCACCCACTACGGGTTCGCCCCGGATTTCTGTCACGGCGCCGATCCGGAATCGAAAGGGATCGTGGAGAACCTCTGCGGGTACGCGCAGTCAGATCTGGCGCAACCGTTGTGGACCGAAGCCAAGATCGCCGCTGGTCGTGACGACGTGCAGCTGGATGTGCACGCAGCGAACCGGGCCGCGCGGGACTGGTGTGTCGAGGTCAACACCCGCCGCCACAGCGACACACTGTGCGTGCCTGCTGAGCAACTCGATGTGGAACGAGAAGTGCTGTCGACGTTGCCATCTCTGCGGGCCCAAGTCGGCCCACCGCCGGTCACCCGAAAGGTCGATCGCCTCTCATGTATCCGGTACGCCTCGGCCCGCTACTCGGTACCCAACCGGCTCATCGGCACCACCGTGACCCTCATCCAGGACGGTGAACGGCTCCTGATCGCCGAACCCGCCTCAGGCGAGGTGATCGCCGAACATCTGCTGGCCGCACCCGGAGAGGTCGTCCTCAACGATGACCACTACGGCGGGCCACGCACACCGCCCAGTCGTGCACCACGACCCAAAACCGCAGCAGAGAAGCAGTTCTGCGCTCTCGGTGAGGTTGCTGAGCAGTTCCTGGTCGGTGCCGCCGCGATCGGTAACACCCGCCTAAGCGGTGAACTCGACGACATCCTCGGGCTCGTCACCTCCCACGGCCACGAACAGGTGCTCACCGCCCTGACCAGGGCGGTGGCATTCCGACGGTTCAAGGCCGCCGATGTGCGTTCGATCCTCGATGCCGGAGCCGGCACCCCAACCCGCGACCGGCCGGCACAGCACTGCTCGGGCACCTGCCTACCGCGCCCACCCGCTCGCTGGATGCCTACAAGCTCGGCGCCGGCGACAAGGAGGTGTCATGACCACCACAACATCGACATCAGTTGCACCAACAGTGCCGCCACTACCGGCCGACCTCGACCAAGCGCTACGCCGATTGAAGCTCGCCTCGATCCGCCGCACCGCACCCGAGGTACTGCTCACCGCGAAAACCCAGCGATGGACACCCGAAGAAGTGCTGCGGACCCTGGTCGAAGCCGAGATCGCCGCTCGTGATGCCTCCAACATCCGCAACCGACTCAAAGCTGCCGGGTTCCCGGTCACCAAAACCCTGGAATCGTTCGACGTGGCCGCATCCTCCATCCCGGCCAACACCTTCGAATACCTATCCTCACTGGAATGGGTTCGAGCCCAACACAATCTGGCCTTGATCGGCCCAGCCGGGACTGGCAAGAGTCACACCCTGATCGGGCTGGGGATCGCCGCAGTACACGCCGGACACAAAGTGCGGTACTTCACCGCCGCCGACCTCGTGGAGACCCTGTATCGCGGACTGGCCGACAACACCGTCGGCAAAACCATCGACACCCTGCTACGCCAAGATCTGCTCATCCTCGACGAGATCGGATTCGCACCACTCGACGACACCGGCACCCAACTACTGTTCCGGCTCGTCGCCGGCGCCTACGAACGCCGCTCTCTCGCGATCGCCAGCCACTGGCCCTTCGAACAATGGGGACGATTCCTGCCCGAACACACCACCGCCGCCAGCATCCTCGACCGGCTCCTACACCACGCCACCATCGTCATCACCGACGGCGACTCCTACCGCATGACACACCGAACGGAGGTACCACCCACCTAGAACATCCCGCACAGGGTGGGGACTTTTACCTGGCCACCAGCGGGGACATCAAACTGGCCGTTGACAACTCCTCGTGAGCAAACCTCGCCAGAGCAACAGCCACCTCAATGTCCGAGCGGTCCGGGAGCGTGCCACTCGCGATTCTCCGTACAAGCAGGTGGTCCATCACCCGCTTCTGGCGGACGGTGCCTTTCCACGGGTCACGGCCGGGCACCGTGCGGTCGGTCCAGAAATCGACCGACCTCATCAGCTACCGGCCGCCGATCCCGGCCTGTTCACGGCCCTCATGCCCCGTCGACCAGCTGTGCAGGCAGCGCGACCTCGACGGTGCGGTCACCGAGACGGGCGGTGATGGTGACGTCGGTGGCGCCGGCGGCGGCCAGGTAGTTGGCCAGCGTCGACAGCAACAGGTCCTCACGTGCCTCCAACCCCGACACCGCAGCCTGCTTGATACCCATCCGCTGGGCCAGCTCGGTCTGGGTCAGCTGCGCAGCCTGCCTGATCGCCGCCAACCCCATCGCATGCGCCCGGTCGGCCTGGGCCATCTCCGCGCGGATCGTCTCGACCCGCGCCGCGGTATCGGGATCGGCCAACAGCTCCGCGATCCGCTCATTGCCGCGCCGGAACGTGGCCCGCTTCTCCTCACTCATCAGCCCTCACCTCTCTCAGTCTCGGTTTGCCGTTTCCACGCCTCGATCGCGACATCCGCGCGCGGTCCGACGCTGTCGTAGAACACATCACCCATGCGCGCCTTGTCCCCGGAAAACAGGGCCACCACCACATGCGCGTCGTCGGGAAACCACACGATCAGCCGCACCGCCACACCCTCGCGATACGGGTGCGACACCCGCCACACCACATACCGCTTCGACTGCCGCACCCGCTTGAGCGTCGCCGATTCCACCACCGGCGGCTCCTCGAGGTCAGCGAGCACCTGCAACTCCGCCAGCAGCAGATCCAGCCGCAGCCGATCCACGGCATTGCCCGCCGCAGCCGACTCCTCCAGCCGGGTCAGGAAGTCGTCGAACTCGCTCGACCAGTCGATCAACACACGCTAGATATTACTCCAAAGCAATATCGCTCACAAGCGATACGGCCAGGCCTCTGGCCTACACAAGTCACGATGCCCCCGGCTCCATTCCCCACCCTGGCTACCAACCTGTCTCACGACAAGGCTGGCAGCCAGCGTGCAAAGGTGAGCGGGAACGGAACTGGTGCGCGGGGAATCGCTTACACACCGTGGACTGAGTGACGTTGGCGTGGATGTCGACGCGACTGTCATCAGTCAGGTGGTGGGACAGGGTGTCGAGGGATCGGTCGTCGCAGGCGGGGAGGCCATCCTGATCGTCGGCGATGGTGTTTCCGATCGTCTGCGCATGTTTCTGTATTTCACGCCTCGACCTTGCCCAGCGTGCCGAGGCGGTCGGCGATGCGGGCGGCGCGGGTGGCGACTGCGGGCGGGAATCCCATCTCGATCAACAGTTTCTTGGTGGTCGACCCGGCTTTTCCGCAACGCCCAGCGAGTCGAGAGTCGCTGCGTGGGTGGCGATCTGGTGGCCGGCGACGTTGCGGATCAGTCGCCAGAACTCCAACTGTGCGTACGTCGTGCGGCCGGTGGGGTCGTCGGAGGGCGCGGTGATCTCGACGAGTTGGTCGAAGTGTGCGTCGAGTGACGTGGTGTCGGTGTCGATCATGACGGCAGCCGTCCCTCTCATGGAGGTAATGCGGTTGGTTGGGACCGTCGTCGACTACTGCTGTGTCATCGAATTCCTGTGTCTTCAGTTGTACCCCGGGGGTCTGACAAACCTGCGGACCGGCTCCGCCAACCGATCTGATCGGCAAAGGGATCCCACTACGGGAAACGAGACGTAGGCCTCAATCGAACCACCGGCCTGCGAACATCGTCGACCCGTGTGAACATGGTTGGAATTACTCGGGAAAGCGCAGGTGACGCCGATGAAAGAACGGTTTGTCGGTTGCATCGTGGGGGGTGCGGTCGGCGACGCACTCGGGGGATCGGTCGAATTCATGTCGCGCTCGGCGATCATGGAGCGGTTCGGCCAGACGGGCATCACTTCCTACGCGCCGGCATACGGCGGAACCGGAACCATCACCGACGACACCCAGATGACCCTTTTCACGGCCGAGGGACTGCTGCGCGCGTGGCTACGGGATTGCGACGGCGGGATCTCGTGCTTTGCGGCGTCGACGGCCCGCGCCTACCTGCGCTGGTTCATGACACAGGGGGAGCACCCCCGGCACGGCGTGCTGCCGATGGGCGAGCGCGCCAGCTGGCTGACCGAGCACCGGGAGCTCCACAGCCAGCGCGCCCCCGGCACGACCTGCCTGAGTACGCTGCGTTCCACGACGCGGCCGGGCACTCCGGCAGACAATGACAGCAAGGGCTGCGGCGGGGTCATGCGTGCCGCGCCGGTCGGGTTGTTCGCCGCTCGCGCGGAGTGGTCAGCGATGGGAACCTTCGATCTCGGAACCGCGATCGCCGCGCTGACCCACGGGCACCCGTCGGGCTCGCTGACCGGCGGTGTCCTCGCCCTGATGGTCCGTGAGCTCGCCGAAGGTGCCCCTCTCGAGGACGCGCTCGCCGCGGCAAAGAACATCCTCCGGACCAAACCCGAGCACGAGGAGACCCTGGCCGCCGTCGAACTCGCCGAGCGGCTCGCCGGTGAAGACGTCGCGCCGGAGGAAGCGATCTCCCGACTCGGCGAGGGTTGGGTGGCCGAGGAAGCGCTCGCGATCTCGATCTATTGCGCGCTCGTCGCAGGCGATTTCGAGCAGGCCATCGTGCTCGCGGTGAACCACGACGGTGATTCGGACTCGACCGGGGCGATCACCGGCAACCTGCTCGGCGCGCGCGAAGGGGCCGGCGTCATCCCGGAACGCTGGCTCGAGCAGCTTGAACTACGCGACGTCATCACCGAGGTGGCGACCGACCTGTACGAGTTCACCGACTGGGAGCTCGACGCCCCGGGCGTCGCCGACAAGTACGTGGGACTTCAGCCGACGGGCTGATTCGAGAGTCTGAGGCCGCCGCCTTCGTGGCTCGTCGCTAACGCTCCTCGCACCTCAGGCAGCAGTGATGCTGATCCCGGCGTGCTCGAGGAATCGTTCGACGAGTCGGTCGCAGCGGGCTGCGGTCTCGGGTGCGGCAGAATCGATCTCAACGGCGAGGGCCCGGGTGTCGATCTTCCCATCGTCGCTGCCCGACCGGGCGCTTGTGAATCCCTTGCGCCACCCGGAGAAGCAGTCCGGTGTGATCTCCGGGTGGAACTGCACGCCCAGATGTGGGCCGGAGACGTAGGCCTGCACCCCCGCGTCGTTGACCGCGATCACCTCGGCGACATCGGACACGGTGATGGTGTCGTGGTGGAATTCCATCCACGGGCCCGCTTCGACCAGATCGGGACGGGTGGTGCTGACGGTGACGAATCCGTGCTCGGGACGCGTGCTCGGCGCCACCGAACCGCCGAGAGTTCGCGCGAGGATCTGGGCGCCGAAGCAGATACCGAAGATCGGGATCTGTCGGCCGACCGTGTGGGAGAGGTACCGCAGTTCGGGTTCGACCCACGGCAGTGCGGCGTCGAAGGCCGAATCCGGGGAGCCGGTCACGCATACCAGGTCGAATCCGGTTGACGGGGGCGGGGGCCCGTCCTCGACGTCGTGGATGACGACGTCGAATCCGCGGTCGACGAAGGCGGGCAGCAACGAACCGAGCACCGTTTCGCGCCACTCCGGCCGCACACCGTGAACCAGTGCGAGAACCCTGCCGCCCACTTGAACTCCTTCCGAACATCTGTGTCCGGTCAGGTTAGTCGTTCGCGCGGCCGAGAAGATGCTCGGGGCGGCCGCCGCAGCGGTCCTGTTCGCCACCTACTTCTTTGCACTCATCGTGATCCTGCTGATCTCGGCTCGCGGTCCGCTGATCCGGCACACGCGCAAGGTCCTGCCCATCGCGTTCATCACGGCGATCGTCGGCGACCTCGTGGAGGTCGTCGGCGCCTGGTACCCGCTGGTGCTGTTCCCCGGCCGGTTGATGACGGGCGCGTCGGTGGCGCTGAGCACCGGTGCGGCGGCGGCGATGATGGTCGCCGACCGAGGTGAGAAGGGCCGTGCGTTCATGGCGACCGGCTCGCTCATCGGTGCCGGTACCGGTCTCATCGCGGGGATCCTCATCGCCGTGTATCTGCCCTGACAGTTGGTGACGGTCTACGCCATCCACGCGGTCGCGATGACGATCTGTCCCGAGTTCCTGTTCGCCGGATTGCGGGCGGCACCGGACCTCCTTGCGCCGGACCATGACCCGGTTCCAGCTATCGTCGAGCCAGGGTTCGCGGACGTACCGTCGGCACGCACCGGTGATCTCGACGTGGTGGTCGAGGAGTCCCGATCCCGCGACCCCGGTGCGTACCTCGTGGGGGCGCTCGGTGTCCGTCGTCTTCGCGCTCGCAGTGGTGTGGAAAGGTGCGACGGGGACCGCAGATCCGCGGCGTCTCCTCATCGATCTCGAGATCGCCTTCGCGGGCGCGGCCATCTGGATTCTGGTGTCCGCGGCGGAGTGGACGTGGGTCACCCCGATCGTGTTGACCGTCATGACGGTGGTGCTGCTCGACGCCGCGCGCATCGCGGCGCGTCCCGCCGACGACGCGGCGCCCGGCTGGTTGCGCGTGCTCGCCCGCATCCTGGTCGGAATCTACGCCGCGTGGGCCACCGCAGCGGTGTTCCAGAACTGGGCGGCTGCGATCGGCGCCGACCTCGCCGATCCGCAGTCCCTCGGCTGGCAGCTCACGATTCTCATCGTGTGTGCTCTCTTCGGTCTCGCGGTCACCGCCGTGGTCGGTTCCGTGCTCGTCGCCTACCCGCTCACGCTGATCTGGGCGTTCCTCGGCATCCTGGCCACGGCGCAGGGCGAGACGACCGGCATCGTGGGCGTTGCCATCGCAACGATCGTCGCGCTGGTGGTCACCACGGGTGTCGTGTTCGTGTCGCGGCGTCGAGGTGCTGGTGCCGTCTCGACTCCAAAGCCGGTCCGGCACTAGTCTTCGCGGGTCCGGCGGCTGCCGGCGTGCCAGTCCTCCTGCTCGGGCGTCTCGTCGTCGGTCACGCCGAAGGCGCGGAGTTGCGGCTTCTCCCGCAGGCTTCGCTTGAGTTCGGCGAAGCCCGGGAAGCTCGCCAGGCCGATCACGTGGTCCCACAGGGTGACCGCGTCCTCGTCGCTCGGCAGGCGGCTGATGACCGGGCCGAAGAACGCCACACCGCTCGGCGGCTGGAAGTGGATGATCGGCGTTCCGACGTCGCGTCCGGTCAGGGCGAGTGCCTCGTCGGTCTCGGCCTGGATCTCCGCGTCGAAGCCGGTGTCCTCCAACGCGTCGACGTGATGGGTGGGTAACCCGAGCTCTTCCAGTACCGGGGTGAGAAAGCCGACCGTGCCGCGGTGGTCGGTGTTGTCGACCGTGTACGTGCCGGTGTGTTGCTCGAAGAACTGCGTCCCGAGGGCCGTGTAGAACGGGTCGATGGCGGCGCGGCCGTGTTCACGTCGGATGCTGGCGGCGACGCGGAGCAGCCGGAGACCGGCGGTGTGCCCGGCCTCGTACTCGGGCGGGAAATGCGCGGCGTAGTCGATGTGTGAGTTCAGCAGCCGAAGCGAGATGAACCGCCAGTCGACGCTGTAGTCGCGCTGCGCCTGGACCTTGCGAACCCATTTGCTCGTCATCCACGCGAATGGGCACACGGGATCGAAATAAAAGTTGATGTCGGCGTCGGCCATGGTGCCGACGGTAGTCACGAAAAACGCCCCGGGTGAACGGATCACCCGGGGCGTTCTCGATTCGTACGGTGAGGACTAGATGTCGAGCGAAGCGAGCGCCTCGTTGAAGGTCTTGCTCGGACGCATGACCGACGCGGTCTTGTCCCAGTCCGGGTAGTAGTAACCGCCGATGTCGACCTGCTGGCCCTGGACGGAGTTCAGCTCCTCGACGATCTTCTCCTCGTTCGCGGCGAGGGTCTCGGCCAGCGGCGCGAACTGCTTGGCCAGCTCGGTGTCCTCGGTCTGGCCGGCCAGCTCCTGGGCCCAGTACAGGGCGAGGTAGAACTGGCTGCCGCGATTGTCGAGCTCACCGGTCTTGCGCGACGGGCCCTTGTCGTTCTCGAGCAGCTTGCCGGTCGCGGCGTCGAGCGCCTTGGCCAGGATCACCGCACGCTGGTCGTCGAACTTCTTGCCCACGTCCTCGAGGCTCACCGCGAGGGCGAGGAACTCACCCAGCGAGTCCCAGCGCAGGTGGTTCTCCTCGATGAGCTGCTTGACGTGCTTCGGTGCCGAACCGCCCGCACCGGTCTCGTAGAGACCGCCGCCGGCCATCAGCGGCACGATCGACAGCATCTTCGCGCTGGTGCCGAGCTCCAGGATCGGGAAGAGGTCGGTGAGGTAATCGCGGAGGATGTTGCCGGTGGCCGAGATGGTGTCCAGGCCGCGGACGACGCGCTCGAGGGTGTACCGCATGGCGCGGACCTGCGACATGATCTGGATGTCCAGGCCCTCGGTGTCGTGCTCGGGAAGGTACTTGTGCACCTTCTTGATCAGCTCGTTCTCGTGCGGGCGGTACGGGTCGAGCCAGAACAGGACCGGCATGCCCGAGTCGCGGCAGCGGTTGACGGCCAACTTGATCCAGTCCTGGATCGGGGCGTCCTTCACGATGCAGAGACGCCAGATGTCACCCTCTTCGACGGTCTGGGTCAGCAGGACCTCACCGGTCTCGATGTCGGTGATGTTGGCGGTGCCGCCGACCGGGACCTCGAAGGTCTTGTCGTGCGAGCCGTACTCCTCGGCCTTCTGCGCCATCAGGCCGACGTTGGGAACGGTGCCCATCGTCGTGGGATCGAACTGCCCGTTGGTCTTACAGAAGTTGATCATCTCCTGGTAGATGCGGGAGAAGGTCGACTCCGGGTTGACCGCCTTGGTGTCCTTGAGGCGGCCGTCGGCGCCGTACATCTTGCCGCCGGCGCGGATCATCGCGGGCATCGACGCGTCGACGATGACGTCGCTGGGGGAGTGGAAGTTCGAGATGCCGCGGGCCGAGTCGACCATCGCCAGCTCGGGACGGTGCTCGTGGCACTTGTGCAGGTCGTCGATGATCTCCTCGCGCTGGGCGCTCGGGAGCGACTCGATCTTGCTGTAGAGATCCGACAGGCCGTTGTTGACGTTGACGCCGAGCTCGTCGAACAGTTCGCCGTGCTTCTCGAAGGCGTCGCGGTAGAAGACCTTCACCGCGTGGCCGAAGACGATGGGGTGCGAGACGCGCATCATCGTCGCCTTGACGTGGAGCGAGAACATGACGCCGGTCTTGTAGGCGTCCTCGATCTGCTCTTCGTAGAACTTGATGAGCGCCTTCTTGCTCATGAACATGCTGTCGATGACGTCGCCGTCGGTGATGTCGACCTCGGGCTTGAGAACCAGGGTCTCGCTGCCGTCGTCCGGGATGAGTTCCATCTTGACCTTGCGGTCGCCCTCGACGGTCATCGACTTCTCGCCGTGGTAGAAATCGCCCTCGCGCATGTGCGCGACGTGGGTACGCGACGCCATCGACCACTCGCCCATGCTGTGCGGGTGCTTGCGCGCGTACTCCTTCACGGCCTTCGGCGCGCGGCGATCGGAATTGCCCTCACGCAGAACCGGGTTGACCGCGCTGCCCAGGCACTTGGTGTACCGGTCGCGGATCGCCTGCTCTTCCTCGTTCTTCGGGTTGCCGGGGAATTCGGGAAGGTCGTAGCCCTTTTCCCGGAGTTCCTTGATCGCGGCGAGGAGCTGCGGCACCGAGGCACTGATGTTGGGGAGCTTGATGATGTTGGTGTCGGGATCCTGGGTGAGCTTGCCCAGTTCGCCGAGGTTGTCGGTGACTTTCTGATCTTCGGGGAGGAGATCGGAGAACTCGGCGAGGATGCGCGCTGCGACCGAGATGTCGCTGGTCTCGACTTCGATGCCGGCCGCTCCGGCGAACGTGCGCACCACCGGTAAAAACGCGTGGGTGGCGAGCATGGGGGCTTCGTCGGTCAACGTGTAGATGATGGTCGGCTTCTGGGTGCTCATGCCTGATGTTCTCGATTCTGTCTGTATTAACCGGTGTCGCCGGCGACCTTGTGAGTCAGGCTTCACCGATACCACGCTTGCGGTGTGCTTGTGTGACAACTACTCCCCGATTCTGCCCCCTGTGATCAGCCTCGCGTTCAGGGGCCTCGGGTCTTGTGGTTTGATGCCGCCGGAGACGGGTCGTCCCGGTGCTCTTGAAACCAGCGTCGATGCAGGTAGTTCACATCCTCTCGCGTTCGACGTGACTTCGCGCGTGGGCGATGGCCTCGTCGAGGGTGTCGACGAGATGGTTGTCGTGGCGCAGGGAGTCGACGACGCCGACACCTTCGAGCAGCGCGAGGTGCTCGGGTTGCACCCCCTTGATGATCACGGTGACGCCGCGCTTCTCGAGATCGGCCACGATCTCGGCGAGCGAGCGGGCGCCGGTGGCGTCGAGCATGCCGAGGTGCGACATCCGGATGATGACGACCGACACCGACTCGTTGCGGTCGGCGCCCGCGGAGATGGTGGTCGAGATCTTCTCGGCAGCGCCGAAGAACATCGCGCCGTCGAGCCGGAGCAGGGCGATGCGCTCGTCGCCGGGTTGCGCGGGACCCGGCAGCGGCTCGCGGGTCACGCTCGCCCGCTGGGCGACCTGGCGCAGCGCGAAGAACGCCGCTACGACGATGCCGATCTCGACGGCCTCGATGAGGTCGAGCGTCACGGTGATGATCGCGGTGACGACGAAGATCAGGGCGTCCGAGCGGGTCGACCGCAGGATCGCGCGGACGGTCCCGACGGATACCATGCGGAACGACGTCACCATGAGCACGCCGGCGAGCGCGGCGAGCGGGATCTCCGACACCGGGCCGGTGGCCAGGTAGACGACGCCCAGGAGCAACAGCGAGTGCACGATCGCGGCGACGCGGGTGCGGGCGCCGGACCGGACGTTGACCGCCGTGCGGGCGATCGCGCCCGTCGCGGGCATGCCGCCGAAGAGACCCGACGCGATCGACGCCAGGCCCTGCCCGGACAGCTCGCGGTCGGGTTCGTACGGGCCGGTGGGCGACATGGTCGCCGCGACCCGAGCCGAGAGCAACGACTCGATGGCCGCGAGCGCGGCGATCGCCACCGCCGCGCTGAACATCGCCCGCAGTGCCTCGGAGTCGACGTGCGGGATGGAGGGCGCGGGCAGCGACGACGGCAGTTGCCCGATCGTCGCCACGTCGAAGACATCGGTGAAGTAGACGATCAGGGTGACCGCGATGACCGCGGTGAGAGATTCGGGAATGGAAGCATGGACACGCGGCAGCACCACCATGATCACCGCGACCATCGCGACGACGGTCAGCGTGGACCAGGCCTGCGACCAGTCGGCGTGGACGACGACGTCGATCGCGGCGTTCAGGGTCCGCATGCCCGCCGGGGCTGCCGTGTTGAACGCGGCCGGCACCTGTTGCAGGAAGATGATTGCCGCGATGCCGAGGGTGAAGCCCTCGATGACCGGCCACGGGATGAATGTCACGGCGCGTCCGAGTCCGAGTACGCCTGCGATCAGCACCAGCAAGCCCGCGAGGACGGTGACCATGGCGATGCTGCTCAGGCCGTGTTCGGCGACGATCGGCGCCAGGATCACCGCCATCGCGCCGGTGGGCCCGGACACCTGGACGTGCGAGCCGCCGAAGACCGCGGCGACGAGACCGGCGACGACCGCGGTGATCAGGCCCGCGGCGGCGCCGACGCCGGAGCTGATGCCGAAGGCGAGCGCCAGGGGGAGGGCGACGATGCCCACGGTCACGCCGGCGAGGATGTCGGTCTTCCAGCTCCGGGGGAGGTCGGCGTAATCGCTGCGTCGGGGGGCGAAGCCCTTGATCCGGGCGAGCGTGCCGGTGACGGCGTCGGTACTCACCGGCGGGTCACCGGTGGAAGTGACGAGATGGCGTCGAGGTGCTCACGCTGAGCGTCGAGGGTGTCTATCAGGAACGTGCGCGCGATGACCAGGAGATCGGAGATCTTCGGGTGGGCGAGTTCGTAGAAGACGGCGTTGCCGACGCGGTTGGCGGTGACCACCCGGTGCCGCTTGAGGACGCCCAGATGCTGCGACAGCAGCGTCGGCTCGAGGTCGGTGGCGGCGAGGAGTTCACTGACCGGCGTCGGATCACCGTTGGCGCTGAGCACCTCGAGGACCCGGATGCGAGCGGGGTGCGCGAGGGCCTTGAACAAGTTGGCCTTGATCTCGTACAGCGGCTTGTCGGGGCCGGGATCGGTCACGGGTCACTCCAACGGCGGTCGGTAGGCAGGCAGTGCCAGTTGATGACTTGACGGATTGAGAAATTCATCAATCCATACTATAGCTCGTCCCTGAACACGGAAGCACCCCGCGGCCCTGGTCCGCGGGGTGCCCCCGATCGATCAGGCTGGATCAGCCCAGATCGAAACGATCGTTCTCGGCAACCTTCACCCACGCCTTGACGAAGTCGTTGACGAACTTCTCGGCGTTGTCGTCCTGAGCGTAGACCTCCGACAGCGCGCGCAGTTGCGAGTGCGAACCGAAGGACAGGTCGGCGGCGGTCGCCGTCCACTTGGTCGCGCCCGACGAGCGGTCGACGACCTCGTAGACGTTCTCGTCGGTGCCCGACTTCCACTCGTAGTCCATGCTGACGACGTTGCGGAAGAAGTCGTTGGACAGCACGCCCGGGCGATCGGTGAACACGCCGTGCTTGGAGCCGCCGTAGTTCACGTCGAGGGCACGGAGTCCGCCGATCAGCACGGTGAGCTCCGGAGCGGTGAGGCCGAGCATGTAGGCGCGCTCGAGCAGCAGCTGCTCCAGCGGGGCCTTCTCACCGCCACGGCTGTAGTTGCGGAAGCCGTCGGCCGCGGGCTCGAGCACCTCGAACGAGTCCACGTCGGTCTCCTCCTGCGAGGCGTCCGTGCGACCCGGGGTGAACGGTACGGTGACCGGGAAACCGGCGGCCTCGGCGGCCTTCTCCACGGCGGCGGCGCCACCGAGGATGATCAGATCGGCCACCGACACCTTCTTGCCGCCGGACGCCGAGTCGTTGAAGTCCTTCTGGATCTGCTCGTAGACCGGCAGGGCCTTGGCGAGTTCGCTCGGCTCGTTGACCTCCCAGTTCTTGATCGGTTCGAGACGGATGCGTGCACCGTTCGCGCCGCCGCGCTTGTCGGTGCTGCGGAAGCTCGCCGCCGACGCCCACGCGGTCTTGAGCAGCTGGGAGGGCGATAGCGCCTCGAGCAGCTTGCCCTTCAGCGACGCGATGTCGGAGTCGTCGACGAGCTCGTGGTCGACGGCCGGCACCGGGTCCTGCCAGATCTGCGGCTCGGCAACCCACGGTCCGAGGTAGCGGGTGACCGGCCCCAGGTCGCGGTGGAGCAGCTTGTACCAGGCCTTGGCGAAGGCCACCTCGAGTTCCTCGGGATGGTCGAGCCAGCGGCGGGTGATGTCGGCGTAGATCGGCGACTCGCGCAGGGCCACGTCGGTGACCAGCATCGTGGGTGCACGTCCCGGTCCGCCGAACGGATCGGGGATCGTGCCGGCTCCCGCACCGTCCTTGGCGACGTACTGCCATGCGCCTGCGGGACTCTTCTGCAGCTCCCACTCGTAGCCGTAGAGGATCTCGAGGAAGCTGTTGTCCCACTGGGTCGGCGTGTTGGTCCAGACGACCTCCAGACCCGAGGTGATGGTGTCCTCCGCCTTGCCGCTGCCGTAGCTGGACTTCCAGCCCAGGCCCTGCTGCTCGATCGGTGCGGCCTCGGGCTCGGGGCCCACGAGATCGGCGTCGCCGGCACCGTGGGTCTTGCCGAAGCTGTGGCCGCCGACGATGAGGGCTGCGGTCTCCTCGTCGTTCATCGCCATCCGGGCGAAGGTCTCCTGGATGTCGTAGGCGGCCGCGATCGGGTCCGGCTTGCCCTCGGGCCCTTCGGGATTGACGTAGATCAGGCCCATGGTGGTGGCGCCGAACGGCTTTGCCAGTTCGCGTTCACCGGAGTAGCGCTTGTCGGTGCCGAGCCACTGGTCCTCGGGGCCCCAGAAGACCTCTTCCGGCTCCCAGATGTCCTCGCGACCGAAACCGAAGCCAAAGGTCTTGAAGCCCATGGATTCCAGCGCGACGTTGCCGGCGAAGACCAGCAGGTCCGCCCACGAGAGCTTGTTGCCGTACTTCTGCTTGATCGGCCACAGCAGGCGTCGGGCCTTGTCGAGGTTGGCGTTGTCCGGCCAGCTGTTGAGCGGGGCGAAGCGCTGCGCACCCTGACCGCCGCCACCGCGGCCGTCGAAGATGCGGTAGGTGCCGGCGGCGTGCCAGCTCATGCGGATGAACAGGCCGCCGTAGTGGCCGTAGTCGGCGGGCCACCAGTCCTGCGACTGGGTCATCAGCGAGACGAGGTCGGCCTTGAGTGCCTCGACGTCGAGCTTCGCGAATTCCTTCTTGTAGTCGAAGTCCTCGCCCAGCGGGTTGGACAGCGGGGAATGCGCATGCAGGACCGACAGATCGATCTGCTCGGGCCACCAGTCCTTGTTGGTCAGCGGCGCATGCGCTTTGGGCTCCGGCGACGGGATCGCCGGGTTCTCGCTCTCGCTGTTGCTCCGGGTGTCTTCTGCGGAATTCGGTGGGCGGCTGTCGGAGGTCACGACATTCCTTTCGATGGTGGAACCGATTGGGCTGCGATCACGGGCGTGATCAAATCGGGGCTGAACTGACGCAATCCGGGCAGAGTCCCCAGTAGATGACCTCAGCTTCGTCGAGGACGAAACCGTGATCGTGGGAGGCGGTGAGGCACGGTGCCTCGCCGACCGCGCAGTCGACGTCCTCGACGGTTCCGCAAGAGCGACAGACGACGTGGTGATGGTTGTCGCCGGTGCGGAATTCGTAGAGCGACACCGAACCCGACGGTTGG
This sequence comes from Gordonia sp. Swx-4, assembly GCF_030316175.1. Lineage (NCBI taxonomy): Bacteria > Bacillati > Actinomycetota > Actinomycetes > Mycobacteriales > Gordoniaceae > Gordonia > Gordonia sp. Swx-4. The sequence goes on along the minus strand of NZ_CP128197.1, from coordinate 4,525,045 downwards.
ATCCGCCGGATGAGACCGGTTTCGGTCAGCGCCCGCAGGACGTCGTAGACGGCCTGGCGGGACACGTTGGGCAGCGTCTGGCGAACGATGCCGTAGATGGTCTCGGTGTCGGTGTGGGGATGTTCGTCGACGGCATGCATGACCGTCACCCGTGGTTGGGTGACTCGAAGGTCCGCGGCCCGGAGTTGCTGGGCATAGTCCGATGTCGATGCCACGCGACCACCTTAGGCACACCGTCTACGCGTTCACGTCGTTTTTCTGGATCTGATCAAAACTCCGTGGGAACAGCGGATTGACGGGTCAGCTGAGAGGGAGCGTGACGCGGTCGTCGTACACGACCACGGGAGACGCAGGGCCGCTGCCGGAATGGTGACAGTAGCTGTCCTAGAGGCCTGGCAGCCTCGTGACGTGACGACGAATGAGAGCAACCCACCCATCATCCTGATCGCCGGACATTGGCTGGGGGCGTGGGCATGGGACGAGGTACTGGAACACCTGACCGCGGCGAGTCGGCGGGCCATTCCGATGACGCTTCCCGGCCTCGACGAGCAGGACTGCGGACGGGCCTCCAGGACGCTCGACGACCAGGCGAAGGCGATCGGACAGACGCTCCTCGGAGCAGGGGCATCCGAGTCCGTGCCGGTGGTGATCGTGGCGCACAGCGGGGCAAACGCGCCGGTGAGTCTGGTGCTCGATCGGCGGCCGGAACTCATACGCCGCGTGGTCTGGGTTGACAGCGGTCCCGTCGCGTCGGGGAGCGTGTTCGCCCCGGATGCGCCGGAGGATCTGGACGAGCTTTCGCTGCCGCCCTTCGATGTACTCGGGGAGCAGGCGAGCTTCGAGGGGCTGAGCACCGAAGCGCTCCAGCGATTTCGGGCCAGGGCCGTTCCGGAACCCGGGCTCGTGCTCCGGCAGCGGGTGGAGCTCACCAACGACGCGCGTCTGGCGGTCCCGACCACTCTGGTGTGCTGCTCGATCCCGAGCGCGCGGATAACGGAGCTGGCCGACGCGGGTCACCCGATGTTCGCCGAGGTGTCGAGGCTCGAGCAGGTCGACTTCGTCGACCTGCCGACCGGGCACTGGCCCATGTGGAGCCGACCCGGCGACCTGGCGCACATCATCACCGAGGCGGCGGGTCTCCCGGTCGGTTGAGTTCGGTGCGTCGGAATGCTACGGCGCGAACGTCTACGGCTGCGCGCAGGCCGGTGCGTCGGCGTCCTCCGACAACGGCTTGCCGGGCGGCATCACGTAGAGGACGTCGAGGATCACCGGAACGGTGCCGAGGTTGGTGCCCTCGTGGGTGTTGACCTTCCCGCCGGGCTCTTCGATGATCTGGCCCGCCCGGTAGACGACCGGCTTGCAGTCCGCTCCCGGGTGGGTGAGAGTGCCCTGCCGGACGAAGCCGTAGATCTGGGCGTCGTGGTAGTGCCAGCCGGTGGTGCCGCCGGGGGCGATGGTGATCTCGCGGACCTCGACGTGAGCGCCCTGGGGGATGAACGGCAGCAGTCCGGCAGGGATGTCGGTGTGGGCGAGGGTGACCGCTGAGATCCCCGACGAGGGAGTCGCATTCGCGAGGGCCGGCCCGAGGAGGCCGGGCGTGAGGAGCGTGGCCGCGGCGAGGGCGGTGATTGTTGCGGTGCGGAAGGTCATCGCGCGAGATTACGACGCGACTGGGCGCGTGAGCTGCGATTTCGACGAATCGGTCGCGATTCTTCGCTCACTTCGTCCGTTCGCGCTCACGCGATATCGATGAGCGCGAACGGATCCCGTGATCGCGACGTCAGACGCGCGCGGTGCGGACACACGACGACGGCCGCCATCCGAAAAGGATGACGGCCGTCGTGTTGTCTTGTGCCAGATCAGCTGTCGATGCCGACCAGTTCCTTGGCGAGCTCGGCGAAACGGATCTCGATGGCCGAGACCACCCGCTGGCGGTTCTTGTGGGTCTCCTCGTAGGCGAGGGTCACCCGCAGATCGGCCGGCGTGGTGAGGTCCTTGACCGCGGCCACGGCATCGCCGACGTTGAGGTCGGTGTAGCCCTCGATCGGCAGGTCCTCGGCCTCGACAGTCCCGGTGATCGCGCGGAGCTGGTGGAGTGCGTCCGCGGCACCCTTGGCGCCGTTGTCGCGGGCACTCTCCTCGACAGCCTCGAGGGCTGCGTCGCGTCCGGCGGCGACGGTCTTCGAGACAGCGGTGCCCGCGTTCTCGATGGCGTCACCGGCGCGTGAGGCGGCAACCGCGGCGTCGTCTACGGCGCTCGCGAAGCGGCTGCGTACCAGCGCGACCGGATCGGGGATCTGTCGGGCGAAGTCGGCGGTCCGGTCGATGGCCCACGAGGCGCCGTTGGCCGGTGCGGCGAGCGCACGCGCGGCGAGTCCGCTGACCCACTGGGTCGGGCCACGACGCAGTGCGGTCGGCCCGCCCAATGCTTCTTCGGCGAGAACGGTGGTCAGCCAGTCGGCCGTCGCGGTGTGGGCGACGATCAGCTTCTCGGCGAGATCGACGAGTGCCTTGTCCTCCTGACCGGTGGCGAGGGCCTTGAGGTACGTCGAACGTGCGAGGAGTCGCTGCTCGAGGGCGAGATCGTCGAGGAGTGCCTCGTCCAGCGGCTGGGCCTGCTCGACGACGGTCTTGGCCAGGGCGCCGACCCGGCCGATCACGGGACGGATCACGTCGACGAGTCCCCCGCGTTCGCGGAGGGCTTCCTCGATCGCGACGGCGCGCAGCCGGGCGTTCTCGGCGTTCTCGGCGAGCTCCTTGCGGATCGCGTCGGTCCGGGCCTGGGCCTGACGCGTCTCGGCGATCTGGATCTCGGTGTGGGTCATCGCGAGGATTGCACGAAGTTGCTGGTGGACGGTGGTGGTCGAAACAGTCATTCGGTCTCGCTCCCTTCTCATCCGCGACGGGATGTGTACGTCCAGAGTGTTGCCACGACGACCGGGTACGTAACCTCCCTCTCGATATCCGCCGCAGTGTTGATCCGAAAACTGTTATGCCACAGTCGCCTACGTGGTTGGTGAGGTGGGTCACAGCCGGGTTTCGTGCACCGGGGGAAAAGCGCGAAGACGACAAAACGCCCCCGGTCGACGCATGGTGCGTCGTCGGGGGCGTTCTGCCGGGATCGTCCCGGCTCGATCAGTAGGAGTAGAAGCCGCGTCCGGACTTGCGGCCCAGGTGACCGGCGTCGACCATGCGGCGCAGCAGTGCGGGCGGCGCGAAGTGCGGCTCGGCGAACTCGTCGTACAGCGACTCGGCGGCGGCAAGGGTGATGTCGAGGCCGATGGTGTCGACGAGGGTCAGCGGTCCCATCGGGTAGCCGCAACCGCCCTTCATTGCGGTGTCGATGTCCTCGGCCGAGGCGTAGCCGGAGTCGTACATCCGGATGGCCTGACAGAGGTATGGGATGAGCAGAGCGTTGACGATGAAGCCCGAACGGTCGCCGGCGTTGACCGGGTTCTTGCCCAGAACGTCCTTCACATAGGTGCTGACCGCTTCGGCGGTCTCCGGCGAGGTGACCAGGGTCGAGATGATCTCCACCAGCGGCATCACCGGGACCGGGTTGAAGAAGTGGACACCCACGACGCGCTCGGGACGCTTGGTCGCGGTGGCGACCTTGATGATCGGGATCGACGAGGTGTTGGTGGCCAAGATGGTGTTCTCGCCGACGGCCTCGTCGAGGCGCGCGAAGATGTCGCGCTTGAGCTGCTCGTTCTCGGGAGCGGCCTCGATGACCAGGTCGCGGTCGGCGAGGTCGGCGTAGTCGAGGCTGACGCGCAGACGGCCGAGCGCGGCGTCGGCGTCCTCCTGGCTGAGCTTGTTCTTGCTGACGGCGCGGGCCAGGGACTTCTCGACGCGCGCACGCGCGGCGTCGGCGAACTCCTGCTTGACCTCGATGATGACGACATCGCTGCCGGACTTCGCGCACACCTCCGCGATGCCAGCTCCCATGGTGCCGCCGCCGATGACGCCGATGTTCTGCACAGTAAAACCTCCGAGTCGAGTTACACGACAAACGGTAGTACGTCGGTTGGGTCCGGCGGAGTCGAGGTCACCCGCGCCCTCGGCCTGACTCGCCCCGCGGACCTGGACGATCGACCAAGCGGTTCCCGTGCGCAATCCCACGTGTTTACGATGACGGAGCGCGGGGCCGTCGGCCCCGGTGCACGCCGAGGTGGGAGTTCCGTATGAAGCGCAAGTCGGGGAATGACGTCACCAGGCCTTCGTGGCTCGTCGCTTTCGCTCCTCGCACCTCAGGCAGCTGGGGGCCGGGCGCTTTCGCTCCTCGCACCTCAGGCAGCTGGGGGCCGGGCGCTTTCGCTCCTCGCACCTCAGGCGGCAGGGCGTCGGTGGGCATCGCGATCTTCTCGGTGTTCGCCGTGGTCGTCGGCCTGCTGGGTATCGGAGCCGGTACCGCGGAGGCCCGCACGCTCGACGGCGTCCGGTACGCACAGGCGAGTCCCGGAGCGCCCTACCGGCAGACCTGGACGTCGCCACGGAATTTCGTCGCCTCGGTGTGGTCTCCGTCGATGCAGACGCAGGTCCCGCTGCTGGTACAGACCCCGGCGAACGGCCACCAGGCCGCACCGGTGATGTACATGCTGAACGGGTCGTCGGGCGGCGAGGAGAACGACGACTGGACCCACGCCACCGACGCGAACGCCTTCTACGCCAACAAGAACGTCTGGACCGTGACCCCGATCGGCGGCGCGGCGACCTACTACGCCAACTGGCGGCGCGTGGACCCGGCGGCGAACTTCCGATACCAGGTGAAGACGTCGCGACCGCTGCGCTGGGAGACGTTCCTGACCTCCGAACTGCCTGCGACGTTCGAGGGGAGGCACGGCGGATACAGCTTCGGGCGGTCGCGTGGCATCGCCGGGATCTCGATGTCCGGCAACTCGGTGATCCGCCTCGCGGAGAATCATCCCGGTCTGTACCGCGCGGTGGGTGCCTACTCGGGCTGTGCCGAGACCGCGACGCCCACCGGGCAGCTCTTGCTGAGGAATGTCGCTTTCGTTCCTTACGGAGCCGACGCGACGAACATGTACGGGCTGCCGGGCGACCCCGAATGGGCTGCGCAGGACCCCGTTGTCAACGCATACAAGCTGGCTCGTCGCACGCCGGCACTGTGGATCTCTGCGGCCACCGGCCTGCCGGGCGGGCACGACAACCCGGCCGACCGCTCGGTCCGCGGGGACGTCGGAAAGCTTGCTGCGCAGGTGACGGCCGGCGGCTTCAGCGAGGCCGCCGCCCGGAGCTGCACGGTCACCCTGGCTCAGCGGCTTGCGGCCCTTCGTATCCCGGCTGTCGTACGGTTCCCGGCGGTCGGGACCCACTCGTGGGGTTACTGGCAGGACCAGATGCACCAGTCCTGGCCCATGTTCGCCAGGGCGCTGGGGGCGTGAACTGCCTGCAGATGCGACGACAGGGCAGGCCGCGTACCTCGTACTTCAGCCGCCTTTCAACTTTCCGGGACTACGTTCGAGATGTGGACCCGGCTGAGCAGCACCGCCGACGATCGCCCGTCGAGGACCCGTCCCGGGGCGAACGGCGATGACGGCGACGCGACGTGCGTTGTGGATGTCCCAGGTCCTTCAACCGGACGTCTCTCACGTCATCGCATTCGGGCTCACCCTGCGTGGGCCGCTCGACGTCCCGCGTCTGGTCGAGACGACTCGTGCGGTACTCGAACACGTCGGGTGGGATGACGTACACATCCCGGCGGGATTCTCCCCGGCCGAGCCCACTACGCCGGATGGCGGTGTCGCCGAACCACTCCGGCGTGCGAACTCCTCACTCGAGTCGATGGTGAGTGTCGATCTCTCCCGGTCCGCTGATCCGGAAGCCGAAAGCGAGAGCCGCGCACAGCAGTTCATCGACGACGCCGACGGCGCAGACCTCACGATGCCGTTGTTCCGCAGTGAGCTGCACCGGCTGGCCGAGGATCGGCACCGATGGGTGATACGTGTCCACCACGTGCTGACCGACGGTGCCGGGGTCTTGCGGGTCATGGGTCATGTCGCCGATGTGTACGGCGGCTCGGCCTCGGCGGCCGATCTTCCGGTGTCAGACCCCGTTCAGCTGGCGGCCGACGAGGACCGGTACGCCGTGTCGCGCCGTCGGGAATCCGATGCGCAACATTGGAAATCCGTTCTCGCCGGACATGAACCGTCGTTGCTGTCTGCAGTGCCCGCGCGGATGACGTCGGAGATCACCCGCGTGACACGACGATTGACGAGTCCACGATCCGCCCGGTCGGAGGAGCTCATCGCGGCGCTGGCCGGTTTGTGCGCGCGGCTCCTCGACACTCCCGACGTGGGGCTCGCGCTCCCGGTCGCGGCGCGTACGTCGGCGGTGCGTCGAATCGCGGTGCAGCCGCTGTCGAATGTGGTGCCGCTCGCCCTGGGCGGGATCGGTGACCTCACGGCCGCGGAGTCGGTCGAAGCAGTGTCGTCGGCAGTGATCGACGTGTTGCGGCACCAGCTCTACTCGCGTGAGGACATGCTTCGTGACAGCCCGCGATCCGCCGCTGTCGGGGTGGTGGTCAACCTGTTGCCCTCGTTCTCCCCGCCGGTCGTCGACGGTCTCCACTGGTCCCTGGAGGTGATGCGGACCGGCCCGGTCGGTGACGTGGCGGTGACGATGCACCCTGCCGATCAGCTCGGGCACCGGGCGGTCACCTGGGAAGCGCCGGCGGTGAGCTTCGACGCTGCGGCACTGGACACTCTTGCCGCGCGATACGACAACTTCCTGACGGCCCTGGTTCGCGAGATCGACGACGAAGCGCCGATCCCCGACGACGCGGTCTTCCTGGAGGGGGAGTGGGATCGCTTCCGACGTCGCAACGGACCGCCGGCACCGCCTTTCAGCCCGACGGCAGCGTTGTTCGCCGACTACTGTGCAGCCGATCCGTCGGCGCCCGCGCTCGTCGACGGCGACATCGAGTGGTCACGCTCCGAGCTCGCGGAACGGGTTGGTCGCGGTGCGCGGCGGCTCGCGGCGGCGGGCGTGCGGGCAGGGGACCCGGTCGTCGTCGCCGTGGAGCGGTCGGCGGCCTCGGTGGTCGCCTTCTGGTCGGTACTGTTGGCCGGCGGCGCCTGGGTACCGCTGGGAGATCCGACGGCCCCGGAGGCGCGAACGCAGACGCTCCTCGCCCGCAGCGGAGCACGGGTCGGGGTGTGTGACCCGGGGGTGGTCGTCGACGGCGGTGTCCGCTGGGTCGACTTGACCGAAGAAGGGGACACCGCAACAACTTCCGTCGACACCCGCGAGTGGAGACCGCCGGGGCTCGACCGCGGTCCCGACGACACGGCGTACATTCTCTTCACCTCGGGTTCGACCGGGCGCCCGAAAGGTGTGGTCATGCCGCACCGCGGGATCCCCGCCCTGGTCGCCGAGATCCGGGAGTCGTATGCGCTGACCTCCCGGTCACGGGTGCTGCACGTCTCGTCCCCGACGTTCGACACCGGCTTCGTCGAGATGCTGTCCGCCGTCGCGACCGGCGCGACACTGATCGTCGCGCCGGCGTCGACCCGCGGCGGCGATCCTCTCGCCGAGCTCATTCGGCGAGCGGGCGTAACCCACATCATCATGACGCCGTCGGTACTCGACACCCTGCCGGTCGACCTCGCGGACGGGCTCACCCAGGTGATCGTCGGCGGTGAGGCCCTGCCGCCCCGACTGGTGGACAGCTGGAGTGGACGTGTGCCCATGCGGAATGCGTACGGTCCCACGGAAACCCGGTGCAGTATCAACATCTCCCGGCCACTGTCGCCGGACGGTGAGATCACCGTGGGCCCGCCGATGGTCGGGGTGACCGAGTCGGTACTGGACCGGCGCGGCCGACCTCAGCCGCCGGGCGCACTCGGCACTCTGTACTGTGCGGGAACGCAATTGGCCGACGGATACCTGGACGACCCCGAGCAGACCGCCGAGGCATTCGTCGAATGCACCATCTCCGACGATACGGTCATGTACCGAACCGGTGACATCGCCACCTGGACCGACGCCGGTGACCTGCGCATCCTCGGCCGGCGTGACGGCCAGGTCAAGTTGCGCGGTCTCCGGATTGAACTCGGCGAGATCGACGCGGCACTCATGCGCTGTGCAGGAGTCCGACGCTGCGCCACGACGTTTCGCGATCTGCCGGCGGGGATTCCCGGGATCGTGTCGTTCGTGGTCCCCGACGACACCTCCCGCCCTCCTGGTTCGCGTGCGCTTCGCCGGGAGCTGGCGCGGATGCTGCCGTCGTACATGGTGCCGACCATGGTCGTCGTCCTCGACGAGATGCCTCGTGCAGCCACCGGAAAGCTGAGTATCGCCGCGCTGCGGGACATCCCGTTGCCGGTCAACGCGCCGTCGCGGGAGGCGGCGGGCCCCCACGAAGCGCTGCTGGTGAAAGTGGTCGGGGAAGTGCTGGGAATCGAATCGGTGGACCCGATGATGGGTTTCGTGGAACAGGGCGGCGACTCGCTGGCCGTCGTGCGGGTGGCTCAGAGACTCGCAGAGGCAGGACACCCGGAGATCGGACCGAACGACGTGTTGACCGCGCCCGATCTCGCGTCCCTCGGCGAATTGATGACGGCGGCGACGACACCGGTGCGCGATGAATCGGCGGGCGACGCGACCGCCGAGCGTTCTCTGACGCCCGCCGAGCTGACCGTGGTGCGCGAGCCGGGTCACCCGTTCGCGCAACTGATCTGCGTCGCCTGGGTCCCAGCGTCATGGGCGCGGCCGGGCACACAGGAGACAACGGCGCTCATCGGCGCCCTCCTCGAACGCCACCCCGCTCTGCGCTCGGTGTATCCCGACACCGCCGCGGGCCCGGTTCGGCGGACGACGGGCCGCGACGTCGTCGACGCGGTCGTGGACCTGGCCGACGTGGTCGAGGTGCCGGATCGGGAGCGGCTGCGCGCAGAGGCGAAAGAGATGGCGGCCGGCCTCGATGTGCGGGTCGCGCCGCCGATCGCGGTGCGTCTTCTCGTCGGTTCGGACGGCGACGTCATGGCCGCGGTCGCGGTGATGCATCACATAGCGGTGGACGGGCGCTCGCTCGGGGTGCTCGCCCGCGACGCCGAGACACTGATGACGGGCGGGGCTCTGGCGCCGGAGAGTGCGTCGTTCGCGCTGGAGACCACGACGCCGCCGGGCGCCGACGAGGACGACCTCGAGCTGCACAATTTCTGGAAGGAATTGCTGGTGCAGCAGAGCGATTCGGTCTTCGAGTGGAACGGGGTCGACCCGGCGTCGCGGAGGAACGATGTCGCGGTCCGACGGCGTGTGTTGATAGACGCCGACACCTATGCCCGTTTCCGGAGCCGGGCGGCGGCCGAACACCTGACGCCGTTCGAAGCCTTCGGCGAGGTGGTGGCCACGGCATTGGCGAACATCACCGGTCAACTCCGAGTCCTGGCCGCGACAACGGTGTCGAAACGGCCCGCGGGTGCGGAGGACGTGGTGGGCAATCATGTGCTCGCGGTCATCACCCCGCTGTCGGCCGGTGATGACCGCGACGCCGCGGTCACGTTGCGACGCACCTGCATTCGAGCCGCGACGGCACCCATGGAGGACGTCCTGGATCTCGCCGGCCGAACCGTCGACGCCGACAATCTGTTTCCCGTACCCGTCCTGCTCGGCTGGACGCCGGTGATCTCGCCCCCGTCGGCAGGGGGAACCCTCTACGCGTTGCCGCCGCGTCGTACCCGGTGGCTGCTGCAGGTGGAGGGATGCCCGACGTCGGCCGGTGAACTCGAGATCGGTGTCACCGGCGCGGCTCAGGCGCTGGGGGCCGAACGGGCCGAGCGGGTGCTGGCGGAGGTCAGTGAGTGCCTACGTCGATGGTGAGATGAGTGCGACCGTGCCACAGCATGACCTGTTCGGGCTCAGATGGCGCAGTGTTCGACTGCGGCTGACGGTTGTCGGGGTGGCGACCCTCTTCGTGGCCTTGGCGGTCGCCGGCGGTCTGGTGTTGATCGTCGTCTACCGATCGCTGACGGACGCCGCCGATGAAGCGACGTCGACGCGGAGCCAGGAGATCGTCGATGCCCTCGCGCGGGGCGGTATCGGAGCGGTGCCACCGACGGAGCTGGAGCCGACCGACTCGATCGGCGTGGTGCAGGTCCTCGCCCGGGACGGGACCGTCCTCGCGGCCAGTCATGAACGGCAGCGGGTACGTCCGCTGGTGACCCCGGTCGACGCAGGAGTGCGGCGGACCGTGAACGACGCGACATTTCCGGGCGACGGCACCGAGTTCCGCGCCGTCGTCCGGGGTGTGACGACGCCGGACGGGACGGTGCTGAACGTCGTGGTCGGCGCCGGCGAAGGACACCTCCACGCGACGGTGTGGACGGTCTTCGGGGTGTTGTGCGTGGTGTTTCCGAGCATTCTCGTCGTGGCGGCCGTGACGACCTACCAGCTCGTCGGTCGCGCGTTGCGGCCGGTCGAGGCGATTCGCGCCGAGGTCGCGGAGATCTCGCGATCAGGCGTCGCGCGGCGCGTTCCGGTCGCCGACACCGACGACGAGATCGCCACCCTGGCGGTGACGATGAACGAGATGCTGGATGCGCTGGCCTTCGCTCGCGAACAACAGATCAGATTCGTCGGCGACTCCTCACATGAGCTGCGTAGTCCGCTGGTCACGATTCTGGGGTTGCTCGAACTCGCCGTCCGGACAGGTGAACCGATCGACTCCGGGACGGTGTCCACTCTTCTCCTGCCCGAGGCACACCGGTTGCGCGACCTCGTCGACGATCTTCTCCTGCTGGCGCGCGCCGACGAGTACGGACTCCGGCCGTCGCTCGACGAAGTGGATCTCGACGACATCGTCAACGACGAGGTCACCCGTCTCGATCTCACGACCGATCTCGACATCTCGGCGACCGTGCTGCCGGTCCGGGCGATCGGCGATCGTGATCAGCTCGGTCGCGTCGTACGGAATCTGTGCGACAACGCAGTTCGTCACGCCCGTTCCGCGGTTGCGGTGACGATGGCCGTCGAGCCGGATCGGGTGACGGTGAGGGTCGCCGATGACGGGCCCGGCATCCCCGCCGACGATCGTGCGCGTGTATTCGGCCGCTTCGTCCGGCTCGACGATTCACGAGATCGTCGCGGAGGTAGCGGACTCGGGCTCTCGATCGTGGACGAGATCGTTCGTGCGCATCACGGCACCGTCACCGTCTCCGACACCGACGGCGGGGGTTGCTCCATCGAGGTGTCGCTACCGCTCCGGGCGGATCAGGTCGACGGGTCACCGCCGTTGTCGGCGAGTCGGTAACCGGCGCCGCGTACCGTTTCGATGGAGCGGCAGCCGAAGGGCGTGTCGATGTGCCGTCGGAGATAGCCCACGTACACCTCCACGATGTTGTCGTCGCCGCGGTAGTGCTCGTCCCACACGGACTGCAGGATGTCGTCCTTGCTGACCACGTCGCCCTTGTGCCGCATCAGGTATTCGAGGACCGCGAACTCGCGGGCGGTCACGCGAATCGGTGTCTCCCCGCGTCGGACCTCCCGTCTCGCCGGGTCGAGGGAGAGCGAGCCGGCCTGCAGGACGGTGGGTCGTTCCGGGGCGCCGCGTCGTGCGAGCGCACGCAGTCGCGCGGACAGGACGACGAAGGAGAACGGTTTGACCATGTAGTCATCGGCGCCGAGGTCGAAGGCGTCGGCCTCGTCGTACTCGCCGTCCTTGGCGGTCAGCATGAGAACCGGCGTCCACACGCTGCGGTGCCGTAGCTCTCGGACGAGTTCGTAGCCGTTGCGCCCCGGCATCATGATGTCGCTGACGATGACGTCGTAGGTTCGGGCACAGGCGGATTCGACACCCTCCACTCCGTCGGCGGCCGTGTCGACGGCCCAGCCTTCGGCTTGCAGGGTCCGACGCAGGGTCTCGGCCGCCCGCGGATCGTCCTCGACGACCAGTACGCGCATGTGTTCCAGTATCTGCCCGGAGTCGGCGGGGTCGAGGAGATTCACACGTTCGTGCGTGTCAGGACCAGACCGACCTGGCACCGGATTCCCCGGTTCGGAACACGATGTACAGCGAACCGAGCGCCACCACGACCAGTGCGACCCCGAGAGCAACTGCCACTGCCCGCTGCGAGAGCTTGGACGACGCCGGGATTCTCGCGTGAACGGCGGTTGTCACCCGCTCGTTGTGCAGCGCCCACCAGACGACGGCGAGCGCGAACAGCGGCCCCACCCAATAGATCACCTGCTCGCCGAATCCGGCATGGCGTTCGATTGCCGCGCTGGGGCCGACCTGCTCCTCCAGTGATTCCCCGGCACTGGTGGTGAGCGGAAGGGCGATCAGCGCGACGAGAGCCACCAGGGGAGTGAGGGTCCCCAGGCGGGCGCGAGCGGCGGGCCAGCACACCGCGGCGATCGCCATGAGCGCGCTGAGCGGCACCAGCACGACGACGATGTGTACGAGCAGGGGGTGGAGAGGCAATCCGTTGATGGTGTTCACGCAGTGACGGTAGGCCCGCGATGTTGAAGGGCAGCTGAATCTGTCGGGCAGGTCACCTCCGGTGGAATGACCCGTCGTCGCTGCGCGCGACCTGTCCGTGCCGGATGAGGCGCTCGAGATGGAGCCCGGCCGTACGGCGCTCGACCGCGTTGACGAACGGCATCTGCACATGCGGCCGGTACACGAGACGGTACTCGACGATCTCGTCGAGTGGCCGGGGCCGGTCGAGGAACGCCAGCAGGCGTTCCTCACGGCGGTGGATGACGCCCTCGTACGCAGTCAGGCGTTCCCGGAAGTCCTTGGCGCCCTCCACGACTCCCTTCTGATGGAAGGTTCCGTACCAGCGGGCGTCGACCTCGCGGACGCGCGCGAGGGAGGCCAGGTAGTCGTCGACGCTGCTGCCGACGTCGCCGTACATGGGTCCGAAGGACGTGAGGTCGATGTCGGCGATGTAGAAGAAGCCCGTCGGTTCCACGAGTACACCGCAGTGTCCGCGCGTGTGGCCGGGCAGGTGGACGACCGTCGCGGTGAGGTCGCCGAGGTCGAAGACATGACCGTCGCCTACACCCTCTGCCTCCGGGAAGCCGGGCGGGAGCGCGAAGGTGTCCCCGATCTGGGCGTCGACCGCGGCGCGTTCGTCCGGCGTGAGTCCGTAGCCGTCGAGGAGGACCTGAAGTGAGCGGACTCCGCCGACCTCGTCGTGGTGCGCGTACTTGGCGGTGTCGAAGTGGCGCAGTCCGGCGATGTGGTCCTCATGGGCGTGGCTGATCATGACCGCATCCGCGCCGACGGGGTCGTGATCGACGTCGAGGGAGGGATCGAGGACCAGCGTCGCCTCGCTGCCGTGCACGACGACGGTGTTGCCGCGAGGGAACGCTCCGCCGCCGGCCGGCGCCAGCACCGTGACTTCGTCGAAGCGGGTTTCGGTGAAGCTCGGCGCAGTGGTCACCTCGTCTGCCTACCCGCGCGCCGAGCGAACTGTCAACGGTGGTCGCCGCCCGGGCCCTGGCGAATCGACACGAGCCGGAGGACCATCGGTCCATGGCCACGTCACTGGATGAAGTCACGAAGTCTCAGGTGGATCTGCTGCGGTGGACGGACATGCGCCGTCGGGTCCGAGCATTCGTCGACGGCCAGGCGGTCGTCGATTCCGCCGCCCCGATCCAGGTGTGGGAGCCACACCGGGTGGTCGGGTGCTACGCGGTACCGTCCGCCGACATCGAGGGCCTGCTCGAACACCACCGACCGACGATGCCGCCCGCCGAGCACCCGCCGATCCTGACCCCGGCGCATCCGTTCGCGCTGCACACCGCGTCGGGCGCGACGTACGACATCGTTGCCGACGGGCGGATGCTCGCCGGGGCCGCCTTCCGGCTCGACGACCCCGATCTCGCCGACTATGTGCTACTTGACTGGGACGCGTTCGACGAATGGCGTGAGGAGGAACAGACCGTCATGGGGCACGCCCATGACCCGTACCAACGGATCGATTGCCTGCCCACCAGCAGACGCGTCGTCGTACGGATCGGGGACACGGTACTGGCCGAGAGCCGGAATCCCACGCTGCTGCTGGAGACGCACCTGCCGCCGCGGCATTACATCCCGCGGCAGGATGTCCGGATGGACGTTCTCCAGCGCTCCGACACCGTCACCGTGTGCGCCTACAAAGGTCAGGCGACGTACTGGTCGGCACTCGTCGGCGACGAGATCGTCCCCGACATCGCGTGGACCTACACCGATCCGCTGCACGACGCCGAGCCCGTGCGGGACCTCATCTGCTTCTACGACGAGCGGGTCGACCTGGAGATCCGCTGATCACGAGAACGTCGGCGGACCGGCCGGTCGCTTCAACTGGGCGAAGGTCGGGGTCCCCGCGAGGGTGACGAGCGAGGAGTAGAGCGCCTCGGCCTCGTCGCCGGTCGGGAGGTCGGCGAGCACGGGACCGAAGAAGAAGGTGCCGTCGATGCCGAGGATCGGGCTGCCGCCGTCCTCACCGAGAGCATCCTGACCGCGCTGGTGGGATTCACGCACCGCGGTGTCGAACGACTCGTCGTCCATGGCGTCGGCCAGTTCGGCGGGGAGTCCTGCCGCGGTCAGCACCTCGGCGACGACACCGGGTGTCATCTCGTCGCCGGCGTGGTGGATTCGCTTGCCGAGCGCTGTGTAGAGCGGGTCGATCGCGTCTGCGCCGGCTTTCGCGGTCGCAGCTGCGATAACGCGACCCAGACGGCGAGCCGTCTCGAGTCGGCGGTGCTGTTCGTCGGAGTCGGGTTCCTCGTTCTCGTTGAGGATCGCGAGGCTCATGAGATGCCAGTCGACGTCGGCACCGTGGGCGGCCGCGCGGTCACGGAGCCATCGTGACGCCGCCCAGGCGAACGGACACACCGGATCGAAGTAGAAGTCGAAGTGGGTCATGGACGTGCGTGTACCCAGTTCGGCCGGGTTCGATGCGTGCGGCTCAGCGCAGCGAGTAGCGGATCGGCAGGTGCTTGAGTCCGCCGACGAACACGGTCGCGGCCAACTCGGGCTCGCCGGCGAACTCGATCGAGTCCAGACGTGGGATCAGTTCGCTGAACAGGCTTCTCATCTCCATCCGGGCCAGCGCTGCGCCGAGACAGAAATGCACGCCGTAACCGAAGGCCAGGTGTCTGTTCGGGAAGCGCCCGACGTCGAAGGTGAACGGGTCGTCGAAGATCTCTTCGTCCCGGTTTGCCGAAGTGTAAGCGAGATAGACGGATTCGCCCTTGCTGATGGGTACGCCACGCACCGTGGTGTCCGCGGCGGCGGTGCGCATGAACTCCTTGACCGGAGTGGTCCAACGGATCATCTCCTCGACCGCGGTTCCGATGAGGTCGGGCTCGCGGCGGAGACGGTCGAGTTCGCCGGGGTTCTCGATGAGTGCGCGCAGACCTCCGGAGATCGCGTCCTTGGTGGTGTCGTGGCCGGCGCTGGCGACGATCACGTAATAGGAGGCGGTGTCGACGTCGGAGAGAGGCTCACCGTCGATGCGGCCGTTGGCGATTGCCGACGCCAGGTCGCCGGTGGGATTCGCGCGTCGGGAGGCGGTCAGCGTGCTGAAGTAGTTGAAGAAGTCGAGCAGGGTGGCCATCCGCTCCTCGAGCGTGGCGCCGCGCTGGTACTCCTTGTCGTCGGCGCCGAACATCTCCTGGGTGAGCTGGTGCATTCGAGGGAAGTCCTCTTCGGGCAGTCCCAGCAACGACAGGATCACGTACAGCGGGAAGTGGATGGCGATGTCCTCGACGAAGTCACACTCCGGACCGATCTCAACCATCTTGTCGACGTAACGCTTCGCCAGTGCGTCCACCTGTACTTGCAACTCGCGCAACGCGTTCGGCCGGAACCAATCCTGACCGATCGCGCGCACCTTCTTGTGGTGTGGGTCGTCCATGTGGATCAGGGTGCGCAACCCGGCGCCGGACTCGAGCTGCGACCTGGCGAAGTCATCGGCCACGGCGGTTACCAGCACCGGGCGCGGTTCGCTTAGCCACAGGTTGTTGTCGCGCTCGATGTCCATGATGTCGGCGTGCTTGGTGATCGCGTAGAAGGGCCGGTACGGAGCCTTGTCGACGTAGGCGACCGGGTTGTGCGCTCGAAGGTAGGTCATCGCCGCGTGCAGTCGCGGCTCGTCGGCGTAGGCCGTCGGATCGGCGAATACGTTGGCGGCCTCGTCGGTCATGCTCGCGCTCACCGTTGGCGTCCTTCCGTCGAACGGGTGCTTCTCGCTTCGAGTGTCCGATATCGGCGGGTTCCAGATCGGCAGATTGGTGAACCCGATCGATTTACGCTGGACATATGCCTTATCGGGTCCTGGCCGACGGCATCGCGGTCCTGCATCTGATGTTCCTGCTGTACGTCATGTTCGGCGGGTTCATCGCCTGGCGGTGGCCGCGCACCATCGCGCTGCACCTGGTCGCGGTCGGGTGGGGGATGGCGTCGGTGGTCGTCGGTCTGGAGTGCCCGCTCACCGACGCCGAGAACTGGGCGCGGCGTCGGGCCGGGGAGGCCGGATTGCCGCCGACAGGATTCATCGACAACTACCTGACCGGGGTGATCTACCCGGATTCGGCACTCGGGTTGGTTCGTGGGTTGGTCGCTGCACTGGTTGTCGTGTCGTGGGTGGGGTTGTGGTGGCGAGTGCGGACCGGCTCGCGCCGTCGCAGAATCTCGACTTCGGGGTAGGGGCGCCACCTGCAACCGGCGCTAGTGGGGCGAGGTCGCGATCGTGCGGGGCGGGTCAGTCGGTGCCCGGCGGTAGCGCACGCCGAGGCCTCAACAGGGGCAGCATCCACTCGTAGACGGCGTCATCGTTGAGCAAGGTGAAGTGATGGGCGCCGCCGACGTGGAGTCCATCATCGATCTCGAATCCGAGGTGTCGCCTCCGATCTCGACCGCCGCCGCTGTTCGTCATCACCAATCCGTCGCCGACGATGCGGCCGAAGGGGTGGTCGGGTCGCCGGGTCACGGTCGCTGTCACGTAAAGGTGTCGCGCCCCCTGCATGAGCGGCGGATAGTCGACGGCCGGCTGCCTAAAGGCGTCGGGATCGGTGTCGCGCCAATGATCTTCGGCGATCGCCCCGTGGAAGAGATCGCGAACGCCGGCACTGCGACGACCGAGGAGAGTGCCGAACGGGCGGCTGGTCGGCCGCAGGCGCAGGGCAGCAGTCGCCCAGTGAACCCCTCGTGCCAACGGTGCGCCGAGGTGCGGCGTCCCGAGGCATACGGTCTGTCGAACCAGCTTGGGCCAGTACGGGTCGACGGCCTGATGGCACGCACTGCGGATCACCAGGCCGCCCATCGAGTGGCCGATGAGGGTCAGGTCGGTCACCGGTACCGGCCACGACAACACGAGATCGTCGAGTAGCTGGGCGAGACGGCGGCCGTTGTCACTGATGTGTAGTCCCGAGTTGTACCGGATCATGACCTCGGTGCTGCCGAGGTCATCGGCGAGGCGCGCGCCGTAAGTGGGCTTGCCTCCGCGCTCCCACGCGAACTCGGTCTCCATGAGCCCGTGCAGAAACACCGTGAGGTGTCCGGTGGCCCGGGGGAAGGCCGTGGCCAGGTCGCCCGGGGTGATCGGAACGACGGCGCCGTCGACCCGGACGGCGATCTCCGGAGCCAGCGGTGACCGCTCGGCGGTCAGTTGATCACCGATCAACCCGTCGAGGATGCCGATGGCCGTGGCGCCCCGCTTGGTCTCGGACGGAACGCCGGAGTTGTGAACCGTCAGCGACTCGGCGAGGTCGCCGGCCACGTCGACGGTCGATGTGATCGCCGAGTAGACGGACGTGCTGATCGCGTCATGTATCACCTGGGCCGGACGGACCCTCGTTCCCCACGCCACGCGCAGACCGGCGAACACGGTGTCGGCGACGGATGAGTGGACGGCCGCGATGCCCGAGACCGCTTTGTTCAGCTCGTCGCGGCCCAGTGCCGCCAGTGCCGGCAGTTCGCGGGCGGGGGCGGAATCCACAGACATGATTTCAGTGTACGTGTGTCCACTGAAAGCTGGGTCCGGAACGCCGCGGTTTCGGTCACCCGGGACGGTTGAACGGACTGCTGCTCATCCATCCGGCGACGACGGCAAGGCGGGTGAGGCGCGTGCGAGTTCTCCGGGCTCATCCGACTCGATCGTTCTGGCGGTCAGTCCGGGGCGCGACCCACGAATGCGATGGCCTGACATCCCCCGCGGCGCAAAAGCGCGACCTCGACGACACCCGCGCTACTTCCGGCTAGCGCTTCGGGCGGGAAGCGGCGACTCTGGTAGGAGTGGCGCAGATCACAAAATAGAAAGCCATGAGCGGAATGGACTCAACTTTGTTGGCGTTGCATCCTCCGTATGGCTCATACTTGAGCCTGTTGGACTAAAGAGAAAGGTGCACGCGAGTGGACAGCTTCACCCCCACCACGAAGACACAGCAGGCATTGAGCGCTGCTGTGCAGGCGGCGGCCAGTGCTGGCAACCCCGACGTGCGACCGGCCCACATCCTGGTGGCGTTGCTCGATCAGTCCGACGGCATCGCGTCGCCGCTGCTCAAGGCAGTGGGCGTTGACCCGTCGAACATTCGTGCGCAGGCCCAGATGCTGGTCGACCGCATGCCGACGGTGGCCCAGGCCAGTGCCACCCCCCAGCTCTCCCGCGAATCGATCGCGGCGGTCAGCGCAGCTCAGCAACTGGCCGGTGAGCTCGGCGACGAGTACGTCTCGACCGAGCACATCGTCGTCGGTCTGGCGACCGGTGACTCCGATGTCGCCAAGTTGCTGCACAACGCCGGAGCAACCCCGCAGGCCCTGCGCGATGCGTTCGTCGCAGTCCGCGGGAGCAGGCGTGTCACGAGCGAGGACCCGGAGTCGACGTACCAGGCACTCGAGAAGTACTCGACCGACCTGACGGCAGCCGCCCGCGAGGGCAAACTCGACCCGGTCATCGGACGTGACACCGAGATCCGTCGCGTCGTGCAGGTGCTGAGCCGACGGACCAAGAACAACCCGGTCCTCATCGGTGAGCCCGGTGTCGGCAAGACCGCGATCGTCGAGGGCCTCGCCCAGCGTGTCGTCGCCGGTGACGTGCCCGAATCGCTGCGGAACAAGACCGTCATCTCGCTCGACATGGGTTCGATGGTCGCCGGCGCGAAGTATCGCGGTGAGTTCGAGGAGCGGCTGAAGGCCGTGCTCGACGAGATCAAGAACTCCGACGGCCAGATCATCACCTTCATCGATGAGCTGCACACCATCGTCGGAGCCGGTGCGACAGGCGATTCCGCGATGGATGCCGGCAACATGATCAAGCCGATGCTCGCCCGCGGTGAGCTGCGGCTGGTCGGTGCCACGACCCTCGAGGAATACCGCAAGTACATCGAGAAGGACGCCGCGCTCGAGCGTCGCTTCCAGCAGGTGTACGTCGGCGAACCGTCGGTCGAGGACGCCATCGGCATCCTGCGCGGCCTCAAGGACCGGTACGAGTTGCACCACGGTGTGCGCATCACCGACTCCGCATTGGTCGCCGCCGCAACGCTTTCCGATCGTTACATCACCTCGCGCTTCCTGCCCGACAAGGCCATCGACCTCGTCGACGAGGCGGCGTCGCGGCTGCGCATGGAGATCGACTCGCGCCCCGTCGAGATCGACGAGGTCGAGCGCATCGTCCGCCGGCTCGAGGTCGAAGAGGTTGCGCTGCAGAAGGAAACCGACGCGGCGTCGAAGGAACGGCTCGAGAAGTTGCGCGCCGAACTGGCCGATCAGAAGGAGAAGCTCAACGAGCTGTCCGCACGGTGGCAGTCGGAGAAGACGGCCATCGACGCGGTCCGCGACCTCAAGGAAGAGCTGGATCGTCTCCGAGGAGAAGCCGAACGCGCCGAGCGCGACGGTGACCTCGGACGCGCCGCCGAGCTCCGGTACGGCCGAATCCCGGGTCTCGAGAAGGAACTCGAGGCCGCGCTGGAGAAGACCGGTACCGATCCCGGTCAGGACGTGATGTTGCAGGAGGAGGTCGGACCCGACGACGTGGCGCAGGTCGTGTCGGCGTGGACCGGAATCCCGGCCGGACGCATGCTCGAAGGTGAGACCGCCAAGCTGCTGCGCATGGAGGACGAGCTGGGTAGGCGCGTCATCGGGCAGAAGGCTGCGGTCGAGGCCGTCTCCGACGCGGTGCGTCGTGCCCGAGCCGGTGTCGCCGACCCGAACCGGCCGCTGGGTTCGTTCATGTTCCTCGGCCCGACCGGCGTCGGCAAGACCGAGCTGGCCAAGGCGCTCGCCGAGTTCTTGTTCGACGACGAGCGGGCGATGGTCCGTATCGACATGAGCGAGTATGGCGAGAAGCACAGCGTCGCAAGGCTCGTCGGTGCTCCACCCGGCTACGTCGGGTACGAGGCCGGTGGCCAGCTGACCGAAGCGGTGCGGCGTCGGCCGTACACGGTGGTCCTGTTCGACGAGATCGAGAAGGCCCACCCGGACGTGTTCGACGTGCTGCTGCAGGTGCTCGACGAAGGTCGACTCACCGACGGCCAGGGACGGACGGTGGACTTCCGCAACACCATCCTGATCCTGACCTCGAACCTCGGCGCCGGTGGCGACAAGGACCAGGTCATGATGGCGGTGCGCTCGGCGTTCAAGCCCGAGTTCATCAACCGCCTCGACGATGTGGTCATCTTCGACGCCCTGAGCCCCGAAGAGCTGGTGTCGATCGTCGACATCCAGCTCGGACAGCTCAAGAAGCGGCTGGCCCAGCGTCGCCTCGACCTCGAGGTCTCGCCCAAGGCCAAGGAATGGCTGGGCGCACGTGGATTCGATCCGCAGTACGGTGCCCGTCCGCTCCGCCGCCTGGTGCAGCAGTCCATCGGCGACCAGCTCGCCAAGCAGCTGCTCTCCGGCGACATCCGAGACGGCGACGTCGTTCCGGTGAACGTCAGTGCAGACGGCGAGTCACTGGTTCTCGGCTGATCACGAGTGACACGACCAGGGGCCCATCCTTCGGGGTGGGCCCCTTCGTCGTCTGCGGCGGGTGGCGCGGACCGGTCTGGTAGTGGCGACGCGTCGGTGGGGGCGAGTCGACCGCTCGCAACCCCGCGCGTCCTGGCATCATCGCGGACATGAGCAGGATGGACGCCGTCGAGTTGCCGGCCACCGCGCTCGTCGAATTCCTCGAGTCGGCGGCATTCGCGGAGATGCTCGACCCCGAGGACGAGCGTTCCGCGTCACGGGATGCGCGGTCGCGGAGGGCCGAGGTCGTCGACGTCGTGAATGCGATCGACACCAACGCGGGCCGACGGTTCGTCGACCGTGAGCGTGCCGGCGAGGTGATCATCGGCGGTCTGCGCGGAGGCGGTCTCGGGGTGCGGCCGTCTGTAGTCGACGCGGTCCTCGATCTCCTGCGGCCGGTCGGGGTCGCGGCGCCGGGCGCCCCGAACCCCGTGCCCCTCGAAGTCCAGTCCGTACTCGGCGTCTACATCTACGCATTGGTCGATCCGCGTGATGCATCCGTGTTCTACGTGGGTGCGGGTCGCGGCAACCGGGTCCACCAGCACGCCCGCGCGGCGCTGGCCGGTGTCACGCCGGATGCCGGGGAGGTGGTGGGGGACGCCGAGTCGCCGGCGGTCTGGACTGCGACCGAGGAGCGCATCCGGGACATCGATGCCGACGGATTCGGCGTGGAGCACTGGATTCTCCGCCACGGCGACGACGTCGTCGATTCCGCTGAGATGTTGGCGGCGTATGTCCAGCAGTTCACGGTCGAGTTCGCCGGCCTGGCACGACTCCCGCTGACGAACAGTGCGTCGAGCGGCGCGATCCAACTGGACGAGATGGTGCTGCAGCACGCGGCGCCGCTCGCACCTCCGCTGCCCGAGCCGTGCGTGCTGGTGAAGGTCGACGATTCCGCCCGACCAGACGCCGGTGCCGAGCAGATCTATGAGTGGGCGCGCAGTGGATGGCGGGCCGGACCACATCGCACGGTGCCCGATCTCCCGGTCCTGGTGTTCGCCGACGACATCGTCCGCGCGGTGCACCGCGTCGATTACTGGGAGGCGTATCGGGATGCCGACGGCAACCTCGACCCGAAACGGTGGGTCTACACCGGCTCGCCGGATGCCGAGCTGGAGGCGCGGTACGTCGGTACGAGTCTGCGCGAGGTGCGCGAGCGTCGCGGCGGGAAGTGGAACCACAACGGATGGCACCCGTACGGACAGGTGTGACCGGTCCCGGTGACCGGCTCCTCGACGAGAAACGCCCCTGAGGACAACCCTCCAGAGGTTCGCGGACGACACTGTGTCGCCGGCGGTCCCGTGGAGGGGGTGTTTCAGGGGCGTTTCTCAGGGGTGCTTTACAAGGGGGGGCGAGCGAGGCGGCGGAACCCTAGCCGGTGGCAGCCAAGCCCGGCACGGTCTGACGCAGCCGGATGAGACCGTCGCGAATACGTGACTTGACCGTGGGAAGCGCGACCCCGAGGTGCTCGGCGACCTCGCGGTAGGTGAGTCCGTGGAAGTAGGCCAGTTCGATGGCCTGGCGCTGGATGGGGGTGAGGCTCTCGAGGCCGGTGTGGATCAGGCGAGCGATCTCTCGTCGCTCCACCGACTCACTGACCTCGTCGATCTCTCGGCTCGTGTCGGCGATGCCGTAGGCGACGGTGCGTCGGGTCGCGGCGGACTCCGACCGAACGCGGTCGACGGCCCGGCGGTGAGCCAGGGTCAGAATCCAGGAGAGTGCCGAACCGGAGCGGGGGTCGTAGGTCTCGGCGTTGCGCCAGACGGCCAGGAAGGTCTCCTGCGTCGCTTCCTCGCTGTAACCGGGATCGCGCAACACGCGGAGTGTCATGCCGTACACCCGGTCACAGGTTGCGTCGTAGAACTGGGCGAAAGCGTCCATGTCCCCGGTCGCCACGCGGGCAAGGAGGTTGTTCAGGTCGGATTCATGCATCACGAAACTCCTTGGCGCAGATGTGTTGTCTCGCTTCCGAAGCGGGATTCGGCGTCGGTGCCGGAGTGCTCTCGGTGCGATGTGACCAACGCTATGCGGGCAGCGGCGAGAAGTGACCATCGAGAGACACAACGGGATGCTTTCGCAATCTTTGGTAACGGAACGATAACGGCGGCCATCTGTCGTAGCCGTGCCGTAGCCTCCTCGCCACGAAGGGAGACGTATGTCCGCAGACACGATAGAGGGACCAGACGGTCGGCTGCGTTGCTTCTGGGCGGGCCGCGAGCCGGAAACCGCCTATCACGACACCGAATGGGGATTCCCGACCACCGACGATACGTCGTTGTTCGAGCGGGTGTGCCTCGAAGGCTTCCAGTCGGGCCTCAGCTGGCGCACGATCCTGATGAAACGGGAGAACTTCCGCGCGGCCTTCGCCGGCTTCGACGTGGAGAAGGTCGCGCGCTACACCGACGCCGACGTCACGCGCCTGCTGGACGACGCGGGCATCATCCGGCATCGCGGAAAGATCGAAGCGGCGGTCAACAACGCGCAGCGGGCCGTCGAGCTCATCGACGAGTTCGGCTCGCTCGAGTCGTACTTCTGGGGATATGCGCCCGCCGATGATCACGTGCCGAACTCGATGACGACGTCACCCGAGTCGGTCGCGATGTCGAAAGACCTCAAGAAGCGCGGATGGCGTTTCGTGGGGCCGACCACGATGTTCGCCCTCATGCAGGCGACCGGGATCGTCAACGACCACGCCTACGAATGCGTCATTCGGGACGAGGTGGCCGCGGCACTTCGGCAGCGATTGTAGACAATCACACAATGTGCCATCATCCGGAGCATGAACGCCCAGATCGGCATCGGGATGGTGTGCCCGTTCGACATGGCTCTCGACCGGGAGTTGTGGCGCTGGATGCCGGACTCGGTCTCGCTGTACTTCACGCGGACCGGTTACATCGATGCTCCCGTCGACGTCGAACTGTGCCGCGATCTGAACAATCACGCGGAGATCTCGGCAGCGGTCAGGGCAGTCTCGTCGGTCGGGCCGCGAACGTTCGGTTACGCGTGTGCATCGGGCAGCTTCGTCTACGGGATGGCGGGCGCGGTGGAGATCTCCAACTGCATGCTCGCCGCGGGCGCGGAGCGCGCGGTCACGACGTCAGAGGCCTTGATCCGGGCGCTGGACATGCTGAACGTGGGGACGCTCGCCGTCGCCACGCCGTACACAGCCGCGCTCACCGGACTCCTCTGCGACTTCCTCGCGGAGTCCGGCAGGAGCGTCGTGGCCCAGGCCGGTCTCGGTCGCGATCGCGAGATCTGGACCATCCCGTACCGCGTGACCGCGGATCTCATCCGCGCCGCGAATCATCCCGATGCCGACGCCGTCTTCGTCTCCTGTACCAACCTGTGGACCTACGACATCCTGGCCGACCTGGAGGCGGAGCTCGGCAAGCCGGTTCTCTCCGCCAACCAGGTGACCGCGTGGGCGACGCTGTGCGACGCCGGCGTGTTCGGCGGCGAGATCACCCCGGTGGGCTGGCCGACAACCCATGCGCAATCGCTGTTCGCCCGTAGCATTGCCGCATGACCTCTGACGCCGCGACGTTCGGCGAGGCGGGTACCGCCAAGTACGTGAACCTGACGACCTATCGCAAGGACGGCACTCCGGTCGCGACACCGGTGTGGGCGGTACTCGACGGAGCCCGATTGCTCGTGTGGACCGAAACCGAAGCATGGAAGGTCAAGCGGATCAGGCGGAATCCGAAGGTCCTGGTCCAGGCCACGGATGCGCGGGGCAAGAAGCTGTCCGGCGAGCCGGTCGCCGGCACCGCGGTTGTGCTCGACGCCGAGGGCACCGCACACGTTCGCAAGAAGCTCGGCGAGAAGTACGGGCTGCTCGCGCGGGTACTGATCTTCGCCAGCAAGGTGCGTCGTGGAGAAAGCGGCACCATCGGGATCGCGATCACGGCGACATAGCGGGACCCCCGGTCAGTACGACCGGTGACAAGGGGTCGTCAAGAACTGCCGGCGGCCCGTAAGAACGGCGTTAAGAACTCTCCGGTGCCCCGCGGGGCGCGTGATCCTTCGGTGTGCCCACCGCACGGTGGGCCATCGGTGCGATCAGAGAGTGAGTCATCGTGGCGGATGTGCTGTTCCTGCTGCTTGCCATCGCAGGGTTCGGTCTGTGCGTACTTGCCGTTCGCGGCCTCGATCTGCGGATCAAGTCGTGACCGCGGCCGGGGTGACCAACGTCGTACTCCTCGTGCTCGCGGCGGCGGCGATGGTGTACCTTCTCCTGGCTCTCGTGTTCCCGGAGAGGTTCTGAGAAACGATGGGCACAGTTGCTGCCGGCCTCCTGCAGTTCGGAGCGCTCATCGTGATCCTGGTCGCCGTCTACGTGCCGCTGGGCGACCACATGGCGCGTGTGTACACCGGGCAACGAGACCTCGGCGTCGAGCGCATCCTCTATCGACTGGCCCGTGTCGATCCGCGTAGGCAACAGTCCTGGTTGGGGTATGACCTTGCCGTACTGGGGTTCTCGGCGGTCTGCTTCGCGGTCCTCTACGCGGTCCAGAGGCTCCAGGGAATCCTCCCGTTCTCCGACGGCAAGGCCGGCGTCTCGCCGGCAACGGCGTTCAACACCGCGATCTCCTTCGTCACCAACACCAACTGGCAGTCGTACTCACCTGAGCTCGTGATGACCAACCTGACCCAGATGGCAGGACTGGCGGTGCAGAACTTCGTCTCCGCGGCGGTCGGGATGGCCGTCGCCATCGCGCTCGTCCGCGGGATCGTCAACCGTGGGGCCACCGGCGAGATCGGGAACTTCTGGGTTGATCTCGTGCGCGGCGTGGTCCGGATTCTGTTGCCGCTGAGCATCATCGTGGCGACGCTGCTGCTGAGTCAGGGGGTCGTGCAGTCCTGGCACAGCGGATTCACGTGGACGACGCTCGACGGTGCGGAGGTGCACAGTGTGGTCGGTCCGTTCGCTTCGCAGGAGGCGATCAAGGAACTCGGCACCAACGGCGGCGGGACGTTGTCGGCGAACTCGGCGCACCCGTTCTCCAATCCCACACCGTTCTCGAATCTGGTCGAGATCTTCGCGCTGCTGGTGATCCCGGTCTGCCTCACCCGGACCTACGGGACCCTCGTCCGAGACCGGCGCCAGGGACTGACTCTTCTCGCCGTGATGGCGGGGATCTGGGCGATCATGCTTACCGTCGTATGGATCTTCGAGAGTCATGCGTCCGGGTCGGCAGCTCGGGCGGCGGGCGCCATGATGGAAGGCAAAGAGGTGCGCTTCGGGATTCCGGGTTCGGCGCTGTTCGCGGTGTCGACGACCGGGACCTCTACCGGTGCAGTCAATGCCGCGCACGACAGCTTCTCCGCGGCCGGCGGGGGTGCGGTCCTGTGGAACATGCTTCTCGGCGAGGTCGCGCCCGGTGGGGTCGGTTCGGGACTGTACGGAATCCTGATGATGGCGGTGATCACCGTCTTCGTCGGCGGGCTACTGGTCGGCAGGTCGCCGACGTTCCTCGGCAAGCGGATCGGACAGCCGGAGATGACCATGGCGGCGCTCTATGTCCTCGTCATGCCGGCACTCGTGCTGGCCGGCACGGCGATCTCGGTGATCCTGGCGTCGACCACGGAGGCGCAGGGGAACGGAGGCGAGCCGGGAACACCCGGTGCGATCCACGGTTTCGGTGAGGTGCTCTACGCCTACGCGTCGGCGGCCAACAACAACGGCAGTGCCTTCGGTGGGCTCGCGGTGACCGGTGACTGGTTCCAGTCCTCTCTGGGCATGGCGATGCTGCTGGGTCGGTTCGTGCCGATCGTGCTCGTGCTCGCACTCGCGGGCCTTCTCGCCCGGCAGCGTCCGCGCGGCACGGCCGACGAGGGCGCAGCCGAGAGCACCGGCATCATCGGTGCCCGCCCGACCGGACCGGTGGGACCCGGTCACGGGCGCGCCGTCCTGGAGGCCGCGTCGGCCCGTCCGGTGGCACGACCGGAGGTTCTCTCCGCCCTGCCCACCCACGGTCTTCTCTACGGAACGCTGCTCATGGCGACCATCGTGCTGGTCGCCGGACTCACCTTCTTCCCGGCCATGGCGCTGGGACCCATCGCGGAGGCGCTGCTGTGACCACACCCCTGATCGACACCGCCCCGGACGCCTCCCACGCCGAACCTGCCGCGGGCGACGAGCCGGAACTGTTGTCCCGCGGCGCTTTCGACGTCCGCTCGCTCGTGACGTCGATGCCGATGGCCCTGCGAAAGCTGAACCCTCGCGATCAGGCCCGCAACCCGGTGATGTTCGTGGTGTTCCTCGGCGCTGTCGTCACCACCGCCCTGGCGGTCCTTCGTCCGTCCTGGTTCGCCTGGACCGTGGCGGCCTGGTTGTGGTTCACCGTCGTGTTCGCCGCTCTCGCCGAGGCGGTCGCCGAGGGGAGAGGGCGGGCGCAGGCCGAGAGTCTGCGAAAGATCAAGCGTGACACCGTGGCCCGTCGACTACGAGCTGACGGTGGCTTCGACGAGGTCCTCGGTGGTGCGCTGCGGGTCGGCGACCTCATCGTCGTGGAGGCGGGCGAGGTCATCGCCGGCGACGGAGATGTGGTCGACGGCATCGCGACCGTCGACGAGTCGGCGATCACCGGCGAATCGGCTCCCGTCGTGCGGGAATCCGGGGGAGACCGGTCCGCGGTCACCGGCGGCACCGTCGTCCTCTCCGACCGGATCGTCGTCAAGATCACGACGGCACCGGGTGAGACCTTCGTCGACCGCATGATCGCGCTGGTCGAAGGCGCGGACCGCAAGAAGACGCCCAACGAGATCGCGCTCGACATCCTGTTGACGAGCCTGACGATCATCTTCCTGCTGGCGGTGGTGGCGATCGGGCCCATGCAGGAGTACGCCGGCCGGTCGCCGGATCCCGTCGAGTTGATCGCACTGCTGGTGTGCCTCATCCCGACCACCATCGGCGCCCTGCTCAGCTCGATCGGAATCGCGGGGATGGATCGGCTCGTCCAGCGCAACGTACTTGCGATGTCCGGCCGGGCGGTGGAGGCCGCCGGCGACATCGACACCTTGCTGATGGACAAGACCGGGACAATCACCTACGGCAACCGCCGGGCCACCGCCCTGCACCCGGCGCCGGGCGTGTCCGTCGACGAACTGGCGCGGGTGGCCTCGGAGTGCAGTCTCGCCGACGACACTCCCGAGGGACGGAGCATCGTCGAACTGTGCCGGACCTCGTACGGGGTGGAACCGGTCGCGGAGGCCCCGACCGTCGGCTCGACGCGCCGCGAGGTGGTCGCCTTCACCGCCCAGACCCGCATGAGCGGCGTCGACCTGCACGGGGCCGACCTGCACGACGCCGACGCGGTGGTCGTGTACCGCAAGGGAGCTGCCGACGCACTCGGACGGTGGGTCGCCGAGTCGGCGGGAACCGTGGAACCGGCGGTCCTCGCGGACGTGGAGCGCATTTCCACCGACGGCGGTACACCGCTCCTGGTCGGCGTGCACGAGGCGGGCCGGCCCGCCCGCGTGCTCGGAGTGATCGCGTTGTCCGACGTCGTGAAGCCGGGGATGACCGCGCGATTCGCCCAGTTGCGCTCGATGGGTATCCGCACGGTCATGGTCACCGGCGACAACCCGCTCACCGCCCGTGCCATCGCGGCCGAGGCCGGGGTCGACGACTTCGTCGCCGAGGCCACCCCCGAGGAGAAGCTCGCACTCATCCGTTCCGAGCAGCAGGCCGGGCGCCTCGTCGCGATGACCGGGGATGGAACCAACGACGCACCCGCGCTCGCGCAGGCCGACGTCGGGCTGGCGATGAACACGGGGACCTCGGCGGCCAAGGAGGCCGGCAACATGGTCGACCTCGACTCCGACCCGACCAAGCTCATCGAGGTGGTCGCGATCGGCAAGCAGCTGCTCATCACCCGCGGGGCTCTCACCACCTTCTCGCTCGCCAACGACCTCGCGAAGTACTTCGCGATCCTCCCGGCGATGTTCGCCGCGGTCCATCCGCAGCTCGAGGCCCTCAACGTCATGGGTCTGCATTCGGCGGAGTCGGCCATGGTCTCCGCGGTGATCTTCAATGCGCTGATCATCGTCGCGCTCATCCCGCTCTCGTTGCGGGGAGTGCGTTACCGCCCGTCGTCGGCATCGAAGCTGTTGGGCCGCAACCTGATCGTGTACGGGCTCGGCGGGGTGGTCGCACCCTTCGTCGGCATCTGGCTGATCGATCTCGTCGTCCGTTTCGTTCCGGGAATGGGGTGAGCACGATGACCACGATCGCGACCGGTCTCCTCCGGCAGTGCGGCGCCGCACTGGGGATGCTCCTCGGACTGACACTCATCCTCGGGTTCGCCTATCCCGCCGCGGTGTGGGCGATCTCGCGGGTGGACTCGTCGAGTGCGGAGGGCTCACGTCTGGTCGACGCCTCCGGGTGTGCGGTGGGCTCCTCGCTCATCGGAGTCGATCCGCAGGTCGAGGCCGGCGGACCGGACCCGTACCTCCACGCGCGTGTCCTCGGTGCCGAGGGCGCGCCGATGGCCACCGGCGATCCGTCCGCATCGTCGGCGAGCAATCAGGGGCCGAACAGCGTCATCCTCCTCGACAACGTCGAGGCCCGGCGTGCGCTGATCGCCGAGCGGGAAGGAGTGTCACCGCAGGCGGTTCCGGCCGATGCCGTCACCGGATCGGGGTCGGGACTCGACCCCCACATCAGTCCGGCATATGCCGCACTTCAGGTGCCGCGACTGGCACGCGAGAACCGTCGCCCGCCGGAGGAGATACGGTCGCTGATCGCCGCCCACACCCAGGGCAGACAGTGGGGGTTCCTCGGTGAGCCGCGGGTCGACGTCCTCGAGGTGAACCTGGCGCTCGGTCACGGGCCGGCCACGTGTCACACCCGTTGACCGGCGATAGAATCGGCGGATGACCTCAGCGGCGGGACCGGCGACGACGCGGGTCACGAGGCCTCAGGCGGCGTCGCGCCGACGCTCGGAAGGTCGCGGCACGTTGCAGGTGTTCCTCGGATGCGCACCCGGCGTCGGGAAGACCTACGAGATGCTGGCGCAGGCCCGGAACCTCAGGGACGAGGGTGCAGACGTGGTGGTCGCGGTCGTCGAATCGCATGGGCGGCCCGCGACCGCGGCCCTCGTCGAGGGTCTGGAGGTGATCCCCAGGATCGCCCTCCCGTATCGGGGGGCGACATTCGACGAGATGGACCTCGACGCCGTCCTGGCGCGCCATCCTCAGGTGGTGCTGGTCGACGAACTCGCCCACACCAACACTCCGGGATCGCGAAATGCCAAGCGGTGGCAGGATATCGAGGAACTCCGTGACGCCGGTATCGACGTCTGCTCGACCGTGAACATCCAGCACCTCGCCAGCCTGAACGACGTCGTCGCCCAGATCACCGGTGTCGTGCAGAGGGAGACGGTGCCCGACGACGTCGTTCGCGGCGCCGATCAGATCGAACTCGTCGACATCGACCCACAGGCGCTACGGCAGCGACTGTCCGCGGGCAAGGTCTACCCGTACAGTCGGGTCGACGGGGCTCTGGGCAACTACTTCCGGCAGGGCAACCTCACCGCGCTGCGCGAGTTGGCCCTGTTGTGGCTGGCCGACCAGGTCGACGACAAACTCGCCGATTATCGTGCGGCACACTCGATCACCGACACCTGGGAAGCACGCGAACGAGTCGTGGTGGCGATCACCGGCGGGCCGGAGTCGCCCACCCTGTTGCGTCGGGCCAGTCGTATCGCGTCGCGATCGAGCGCGGAACTGCTGGCCGTACACGTGGTCCGCGGGGACGGGCTCAGTGATCGCGGCGTCGATCTCACCGCACTCCGAGAGCTCGCCGCCGGTTTCGGCGCACGGATCCACACGGTGGTCGGTGACGACATCCCGGCCACGCTGCTCGTGTTCGCGCGCGGGGTCAATGCCACCCAATTGGTTCTGGGTACGTCCCGTCGACCGCGTTGGCAACGGATCTTCGACGAAGGTGTCGGGGCGACGGTCGTGAGCGGTAGCGGGCGCATCGACGTGCACATGGTCACGCACGAGGAGACGCCCCGCCGACACCGGCTCGACATCCGTGACACCAGGTTCCATCGACCGCTGAGCTGGGTCCTCGCGGTGGTCGTACCGCTGGTGGCGACCGGTGTGCTGCGGTTGCTCGATCCCTGGCTCGGGTTCACCAGTCAGTCGGCGCTGTTCTTCGTGTCGGTGCTCGCGGTGTCGATGCTCGGAGGCATCGCGCCCGCGGCGTTGTCGGCGGTGGTCTCCGGCCTTCTGCTGAACTACTTCTTCACCGATCCCCGGTTCACCTTCACCATCGATCAACCGGACAACCTGATCACCATCCTGGTGATGCTGCTCATCGCGATCGCCGTGGCCGCCCTGGTCGATTCGGCGACGGTACGGCGTGCTCAGGCGCAGGAGGCCACCCGCGAGGCGGAACTGCTGGCGATGTTCTCCAGCGTCGTGCTCGGCGGCGCCGATGTCCCGGGCCTGCTCGAACGGTTACGTGAGACCTACGACCAGACGGCCGTCGCACTGGTCCGACGCACGTCGAAGACCACTCGGACGGTGGAGGCCTGGGTCGGCGACTGCCCGCTGAACGGTCCGGATGACGCGGACACGACGTGTTCGGTACCGGGTGGGCAGTTCGAGTTGCTGCTCCGCGGGCCGAGACTCGGCGCGCGGGACCGGCGGGTGCTGGCCGCCGTGGCCGGGCAGGCAGCAGGTGCCGTCGAGCGGCACGCCCTGGAGGTCGAGGCGGCCTCTGCCGAGGCGCTGGCCCGAACCGATGAACTCCGGCGCGCGTTGCTGTCCGCGGTCGGCCACGATCTCCGCACACCGCTCGCGGCGGCGAAGGCCGCGGTGTCCAGTCTTCGTAGCGACGACGTCACCTTCAGCCCCGACGACACCGCGGAACTGCTGGCAACGGTCGACGAGTCGGTCGACCATCTGGCGGGTCTCGTCGGCAACCTGCTCGACTCCTCTCGGCTCGCCGCAGGGGCGGTGCGACCCCAGATGCAGCACACGTTCCTGCCCGAGGTCGTGCACCGCGCCGCCGCCGAGGTGCAACGGCTCAACCCGGACCTCGTTCTGACCATCGAGCTCGGCCAGGCGTGGGCGTACACCGACCCCGGTCTACTGGAACGCGCGCTCGCGAATCTCGTCGACAACGCCCACCGGCACGGCGGATCCGAGGTCGAGATCACCGTCAGCGGAACCGGTGATGACCCGCCGCGCTGCGTGATTCGCGTCGTCGACCACGGGCCCGGATTGCCCACGACCGACCGTGAACAGGTGTTCGCGGCCTTCCATCAGGGCGGCGACACTGCGGGGGCGTCGTCCGGGGTGGGGCTCGGCTTGTCCGTGGCCCACGGGTTCATCTCGGCGATGGGAGGAGAACTGTCCGCCGGGGACACTCCCGGTGGCGGAGCCACCCTGGTCGTGGACCTGCCCACAGTGGCTGACCTTCCGCGATCGGAGGAGGGGAGCCGATGAACGCCGACAAGAGTCGCGTCCTCGTGGTCGACGACGAGCCCCAGTTGCTGCGCGCGCTGCGGATCAATCTGAACGCGCGCGGTTTCGCGGTGTCCACGGCGGCAACCGGCGCGGCAGCCCTGTCGGCTGTTGCGCGGTTCAACCCGCACGTCGTCGTCCTGGACCTCGGACTTCCCGACATCGACGGGTTGACGGTCCTCGAGGGTCTGCGCGGATGGACGTCCGTCCCGGTCATCGTGCTCTCGGCGCGGACCGACGCGGCGGACAAGGTGGTGGCGCTGGACTCCGGTGCCGACGACTACGTCACCAAACCCTTTGGGATGGAGGAGTTCCTGGCCCGGTTGCGGGCAGCCCTGCGGCGGGGCGCCGCGTCGGGGGTGACTGCGGAGTCGCCGGTGGTGGACGCCGGCGCGTTCGTCGTCGACCTCGCGGCGAAACAGGTGACCCGCGAGCAGGAGCCGGTCCATCTCACTCCGACGGAGTGGGGAATCCTGGAGATGCTGGTCCGCCACGAAGGGAAGCTGGTGTCCCAGAGCGACATCCTGAACTCGGTCTGGGGTCCCGGCTATCTCGGGCAGAGCAACTATCTTCGCGTCTACCTCGCGAGTCTCCGACGGAAACTCGAGGAAGATCCGGCACACCCGCGCCACCTGATCACGGAGGCGGGGATGGGCTACCGATTCGTGCGTGCATGATCGGCCCAGCCGACATCCCTGCGGGTCTGGCGGAGCAGTCCACGCTGGGGCCCGCCTGGCAGGACTGGCTTCGCCGGCTGCCCGCAACCGCGTCGGGGCTTCTCGACGCCTGGGAGCTCCGCCGCGACGGGGAGGAACTGTGGCACGGCTTCGAGTCGCTGGTGATCCCGGTGATCGACCGGAACGGACAGCGTGCGGTCTTGAAGGTCGCCTTCGACGGCGACGACGAGGGCGCCCAGGAAGCACTCGGACTGCAGCACTGGGCCGGACGCGGTGCGGTGCGGATGCTGCGTGCCGACCCGCGGCTGCGCGCGCTGCTCCTCGAACGACTGGGGCGGACGGACCTCACGACGGTCGAGGACGACGAGGCCTGCCGCGTGGTCGCGGAACTGTATGGCGTCCTGCACATACCGGCGCCCGGACGGATGACGCCTCTGACCACGCATCTGGAGCACTGGCTGGCGGGGCTGGCCCGTATGTCCCGCGACGCTCCGGTGCCGAGACGGTTTGTCGAACAGGCACTTTCACTCGGCCGGAACTTTCTCTCCGATGAGTCGACGGTGGGTGTCGTCGTTCACGGCGACCTGCACCACGAGAACGTACTGTTGGCGCCGTCCGCCGGCCGACGTTGGCTCGCGATCGACCCGAGCCCGATGTCGGGCGACCCGCACTACGAGCCCGCGCCGATGCTGTGGAATCTCCTCGACCGCCGAAGGGGTGACCCGCGGTACGTGATCCGCTCCCGTTTCCACAGCATCGTCGACGCCGCCGGACTCGACCCGGACCGGGCGCGCGACTGGGTGATCGTGCGGATGATCCTCAACGCGCACTGGGCGACCGAGGATGCGGAGAACGCCTCGCGTGCCCTTACCGTAAGTGATCGCGAGTGGATCACCACCTGTATCACGGTGGCCAAGGCGGTCATCGACTGACCGTCAGCGAGTGAAGAGGGTTCCCAATTCCGGTATGAACGAGTTGATCCCGGCGAGACGCAACCCCTGCCACGCGGTGACCTGATTGGCGGTCAGGACCGGCTTCGCGAACTTCTCCTCGAGTCCGGTGATCCACATCGCGGTGTGCAGGGCGGTGTCGGGGATGAGGAGCGCCTCTGCGTCGGGGTGGTCCGCGGCCGCGATCATGTCGAAAAGGCCGTCTCCGTCCAGGATTCCGGCTTCGGAGGCGGTCCCGATGTCGTTGGCGCGCAGCGAGACCACCTCGATGCCGCCGTCGCCGAGGAAACCGATGAACCGTGAGGCCAGGGGATCGGGGTAGGTTGCGGCGATCGCGACCCGGGACAGTCCGAGGTGGTGACACGCCTCGACGAAGGCCAGCGAGGTCGACGACGCGGGAAGGCCGGCGAGGGCCGCGACGTCGGCCACCTGACGTCGGGCGCCGTCGAGGCCGTAGACGAAACTCCCGGAGGTGCAGGCCCACATCACCGACGCCGGTTGATCGGCCTGGGCTCGTCGCAGCCCCTCGGCGAGGCGGTGCTGTTCGCCGACCGCGGCCATGGCGTCGACGGTGTGGTCATCGGACTCGATCTCGGTGATGGTCACCGGCAGGCGGACGTCGGTGCCTGCGGCCACGAGCACGGACGCGATGAGCTCGTAGTCGTCTTCGGCAGCGTGACCGGGATAGAGCATCGCGACGGTGGTTGTCACCCGCACACCTCCAAGGTAGATTGTCAACAATCTACCAACTGCGACAGACTAGAGGGCGCATGTCGGAAACAGCACGGTGGCTCAGCGCCATCGAACTGGCCGACGCCTACCGGACCGGTGAGCTGACGCCGGAGGCGGTGGCCGTCGAACTGCTCGACGCCGTCGACCAGGTCGACCCTTCCGTCAACGCATTCTGCCTCGTGGATCGGGACGCGACCCTCGCCGCCGCCCGGGAGGCCGGCGAACGTTTCAGGGCGGGCACTCCGCTGGGGCCGCTCGACGGGGTGCCGGTCAGCATCAAGGACCTGCTGCTCACCGGCGGCTGGCCCACCCTGCGCGGGTCGCTGATGATCGAGTCGGATCAGATGGCGTGGGACACCGACGCCCCCGCGGTCGCGCGACTCCGCGAGGCCGGCGCGGTGATGCTGGGCAAGGTCACCACACCGGAATTCGGGTGGAAGGGCGTCACCGACAGCCCGCGTACCGGCATCACCCGCAACCCGTGGAACGCACTGCGGACGTCCGGAGGATCGAGTGGTGGTTCTGCCGCGGCCCTGGCGGCCGGACTCGGTCCGCTGTCGGTGGGAACCGACGGCGGGGGATCGATCCGGATACCGGCCGCCTACTGCGGGGTGGTCGGATTCAAGGCCACTCTCGGCCGGGTCCCGATGTATCCGCCGAGTCCGTTCGCGCCGGTCGCGCACGTCGGGCCGATGACCAGGACGGTCGGCGACTGCGCGCTGCTCCTCGACGTCCTCAGTGGGCACGATCCGCGGGACTGGTCGGCGCTGGCGACGCCCACCGAGAGCGCCGCCGCCGCCATCGCCGACGTCCGGGACCTCTCCGATCTGCGTATCGGGTACAGTTCCGACCTCGGCTTCGGCTCGAATGATCCTGGGATACAGTCCAATACGGACCGCGTGGTATCGGTGCTCGAACAGCTCGGGGCGACGGTGGAGAAGGTGGACCTCGGCTGGGAAGACCCGGCGTGGGCGTATCACATCATCTGGTTCGCCGGAGCCGACGTGGTGGTGCGAGGGCTCGGCCCGGGCGCGCAGGAGAAGGTCGACCCGCTGCTCCTCGAGGCGCTCGAACGACACCGAGACTTCACCGCGGACGACGTCGTCAGCGCGAACGCGCTGCGCATGGAGATGGGAACCACGATGGGTCTCTTCCACGAGGAGTTCGACCTGCTCGTCACCCCCTCGATGCCCACCGTGGCCTTCGAGGCGGGACGCACCGTTCCCGAAGGATCGGCATCGCCGGACTGGACGTCCTGGACGCCGTACAGCTATCCGTTCAATCTCACCGGGCAGCCCGCGATCACGGTACCCAGCGGATTCGTCGACGGTCTGCCGACCGGCGCTCAGTTCGTCGCTGCGCGACACCGGGATACGACCGTGCTGCGGGTCGCGGCGGCGTACGAGGCGGCCGCCGGCTTCACGATGTTGGGAGACCGTCCGTGACCGGCCGTGCCGAACGATTCATCACCGTGACACTCGAGAAGCGGGGGGTGACGGCGGTGGCGCGGATGCTCGACGCCGAGGCGCCGCGGACGGCGGCAGCGGTCTGGGATGCGCTGCCGCTGGGTGGCCAGGTGTTCCACGGCAAGTTCGCGCGCAACGAGATCTACACGCTGCTACCGGCATTCGCGCCGGTGGAGCCGGGTCCCGAGAACACTACCATCACGCCGATTCCCGGCGACCTGTGCTACTTCACCTTCGACGGTGTTTTGGACAACCCCGCATATGGGTACGATCCCACATCCGCACCGGCCGAACACCGGCTGCTCATCGACCTCGCAGTCTTCTACGGAAGAAACAACCTGCTGGTCAACGGCGATGTCGGCTGGGTACCGGGGAACGTGTTCGCCACCATCACGGAGGGCCTGGAAGACTTTGCGGCGGCTTGCAACGACATCTGGATGGGCGGCGCGCGGGGGGAAACGCTCACCTATGCGAGCTTCGAGCGGTAAGAAAGAAGGAATGACGGTGGCGATCACAGTGGATGGGGACGGCCCGGGCGTGGACGGCCCGGGGGGTCGGCGCGCCGCTTCTCACCAGGGAAAACGAGGCGGCTCGACGCGCCGTCGAGTGCTCACGCCACTGGTGCAGGAGTCGACACCGGCGATCATCGCGCGTAAGTTGCACAATGCCATTGCGAACGGCGACTTCCCACCCGGGTCGCAGTTGACGGAGTCCGGTCTCGCCGCAGACCTGGGCGTCAGCCGCGGCCCGCTGCGTGAGGCGATGCAACGTCTCACCGCGGAGGGTCTGCTGGTCAGCCATCGCAACCGGGGCCTGTTCGTCGTCTCGATGGAGAGAGACGACATCCGCGACATGTACGTCGCGCGCACGGCGGTGGAACGTGCTGCCGTGCAACAGGTCATCGCGCACAGCGAATCGGAGGCGGTGGCCGCGCTGGACGAGGCGGTGGAGGCCATGCGCGTGTTCGGCGACGAGCCGAACGGTGCCGGGATGGCCGAGGCGGACATGGGATTTCACCAGACGCTGGTGGAACTCGCGGAAAGCCGGCGCCTTTCGCGTCTCCACGAGACGATTCTCGTGGAAACACGAATGTGCTTGCGAGCCATGCGAGGAACATATTCATCGGGAAAGGAACGGATCGACGAACACCAGGCGTTGGTGGACGCCATAGCTGCGGGGGATTCTGCCAAGGCAGATGCGCTGATGATCGAGCACATGGCCGACGGGCTGCGCCGATTGATCGGTGACGGCGACGACGCCGGTGATGTCCCCGGGTCCGGGAGCTGATCGCTCGCGGTTCGAATGTCCACGGATGGTCGAGCAGGCTGCCGTCCGTGCACAAAGGCCCACCAACGCCGGAGATGACCTAGCGAGGGGCGAGTCACGGCCTCGATGACATTCAGGAAGCGCAGATGAGCGACACGACACCAGCGGATACTTATGAGCAGCTCGCACCGGACCCGGAGTCACCCGAGGGACGGAAACTCCTCCGCAAGGCCATCGGTGCCTCGGCGATCGGAAACGCCACCGAATGGTACGACTACGGCGTCTACGCCGCGGCCTCGGTCTATCTGACCCAAGCCTTCTTCCCAGGTGAGTTCGGAACCATCGGCACCATGCTGGGTTTCGCGGTCTCCTTCGTGCTCCGCCCCCTCGGTGGCATGATCTGGGGGCCGATCGGCGACCGTATCGGCCGCAAATCTGTTCTGGCCATGACGATCCTGCTGATCTCGGGCGCCACCGCGCTGATCGGCCTACTGCCCACGCACGCGTCGATCGGTGTATGGGCACCCATCCTGTTGATCCTGCTCCGCGTCATCCAGGGTTTCTCGACCGGTGGTGAATACGGTGGCGCGGCAACGTTCATGGCCGAGTACGCGCCGGACAACAAGCGCGGCAAGTACGGCTCCTTCCTCGAGTTCGGCACGCTCGCCGGCTTCTGCGGCGGTACCGCATTCGTTCTGCTCCTGCAGCTAGGCCTCACCGACTCGCAGATGGACCAGTGGGGTTGGCGTATCCCGTTCCTGCTCGCGCTGCCCATGGGTCTGATCGGGTTGTACCTGCGCTCGCAGATGGATGACACCCCCGTCTTCCAGGAGCTGGAGCGGGAGGACGAGATCAAGGGTTCGGCGTGGACCCGGTTCAAGGATCTGCTCGTCAACTACCGGCGACCGATCCTGACGATGTTCGGCATGGTCATCGCACTCAACGTCGCCAACTACACGCTGTTGGCGTATCAGCCGACCTACCTGCAGAACACCATCAACCTGTCCGAGACCTCGGCGAGCGTCGTCAACCTGATCGGGCAGCTCGTGATGATGCTGCTCATCCCGTTCTTCGGCTGGTGGTCGGATTCGACCGGGCGCAAACCCATGTGGTGGGGATCGCTGATCGGCCTGTTCGTCCTCGCGCTCCCGCTGTACTGGCTCATGGGGCAGGGATTCGTCTGGGCGATAGTGGCATTCGTGATCCTCGGAGCGCTCTACATCCCGCAGCTGGCCACCATCTCGGCGACCTTCCCGGCCATGTTCCCGACGCAGGTGCGATATGCGGGCTTCGCGATCTCCTACAACGTCGCGACCGCTGCGTTCGGCGGTACCGCGCCGCTGGTCAACGATGCCGTCGTCGAGAACACCGACTGGAACCTCTTCCCGGCGGTGTACATGATGGGGGCCTGCGCCATCGGCATGGTCGCGCTGCTGTTCCTGAAGGAGACCGCGGGCTGCTCGCTCCGCGGCACCGAGATCCCCAGCAAGGAGAACGACTTCCACGAGCTGCAGAAGAAGCCGGCGGAGTCGAGGGTCTAGGCCAGCAACCTCAGCCCGGCGAGCGTGTACGCCTTTGCCGCAGTGACGAGATCTGCGATGGCGACCGACTCGTCGGGCTGATGTGCGTCGGTGTTGATGTTGCCGGGGCCCAACACGATCGACGGGATGCCGAGGTCGCGGCTGACGAAACCGCCGTCGCACGCAGCGCTCCAGCCGCCCACCGAGGTCGCGGTGCCGGAGTCGGTGACCGCACCGACTGCTGCGGTGACGAGCGGGTGATCGGCGGCGGTCGCGAAACCCGGCATCTCCATGGTGACGCGGACATCGACGGTGATGCCGTCGGTGTCGATTGCCCTGTCGCGGATAGCTTTTCGGAGGTCCCCGGCGACCGCATGCGGGTCCTCGAAGGGCATCAGGCGCCGGTCGATACCGAGCGAGCATGTCGGTGCGACGACCGAGATGCCCTGTCCGCCTTGGATGGTGCCGACGTTCCAGGTGCCGCAGCCGAGCAGGTCGTCGAGCGTCTCGTGAAGGTGCTCGTGGTCGGCGCGGATGAAATCGACGATCGCGGCCGCGGCGTTGATGGCACTGCGCCCGTCGGCCGGTCGGCCGGAATGCGCGGCGCGGCCGGTCACCTCGATCTCGATGTACGACGCACCGCGGCAGCCGCGGACGATCTGCATGTCGGTGGGTTCGGCGACGATACAGCCGAGGAATTCGGAGTCGGCGGGACGGCCGACGAAGTCGCGCACGCCGATGCCGTGCTCCTCCTCGTCGACCGTGCACACCAGGCGCACGGGGCCCGAGAGTCCGACGCCGAAGTCGCGTGCCCGCGACAGCACGCTCATGGCTGCCACGACGGACGCGATCCCGCCCTTCATGTCGGTGGTGCCGCGTCCGTAGAGCCGGCCGTCGCGAGTCCGCACGGTGTACGGGTCGGCGGTCCAGTTCGGGCCGGCCGGCACGACGTCGGAATGGCCGAGGAACATCAGTCCCGGGCCGTCGCCGCCGGGGAGAGTGGCGATCAGGTTCGGGCGCTCGGCGGCCACCTCGTAGGTGTCGACAGCGAACCCCAGCGCGCGACACGCCTTTTCCAGGATCTCGACGGCGGCGCCCTCGGTGCCACCCGGGTTCTCGCTCGGTGCCTCCACCAGCGCGGTCGTGAGCGCGGTGACAGCGGCCTCGTCGATCAGATCGACGAGCGACTGCTCGGCCGGACTCAGCTCAGGTACGTGTTCACCGCTCACCGTGCCATCTTCTCAAGACTGGACGTGAGGCGTCGAATACCTTCGTCGATCCGGTCCGGCGTGCTCGACGCGAAGCACAGGCGCATCGAGTTGCGGAACCGGCCACCCGGCGACAGCGCCGGACCGGGGATGAAGGCGACGCCGTCGGCCAGGGCGATCTCGAACAGCTCCCGGGTGTCGATCTCGGCGAACTCCTCACGCAGCGTGACCCACAGGAAGAAGCCGCCCTCCGGGTTGGTGGTGACCACGCGGTCGCCGAGGTGGCGGGCGATGGAGTCGAGCATGGCGTCCTTGCGCTCGCGGTACAGCGAGCGGATGCCGGCGAGGTGGTCCTCGAGGCCACCGCGCGCGATGTACTCGGCCACGATGTGCTGGTTGGGCACGTTGGTGCAAGTGTCCATGGCCTGCTTGCCGTTGATGAGCAGCTGCCGCAACGACGGATCGGCGTCGACCCAGCCGACGCGCCAGCCGGGAGCCAGGATCTTGGAGAAGGTCCGCACCGAGAAGATCAGCGGATCGCCGGGACTCATCGTCTGGAAGGTCGGGATGTCGGTTCCCGCGAAGCGCAGCAGACCGTACGGATCGTCGTCGATGACGACCGAACCCCACGTGTGGGCCAGGCGCAACAGCTCGCGGCGTCGTTCCTCCGACATCGTGACGCCGGACGGGTTCTGGAACGTGGGGATCGTGTAGATCGCCTTGGGGGTCTTGTGGGTGCGCGCCACCAGATCGGCGAGCAGATCGACCTGCATGCCGTCGTCATCGACCGGTACCTCGAGCAGCTGTGCGCCGTAGGACAGCGCGGTCGCGCTGCCGTTGGTGTAGGTCGGGGACTCGACGATGACCAGGTCGCCGGGATCGACGAACAGTTTGCAGGCGAGGTCGAGGCCCTGCATGCCGCCGGTGGTGATCACCAGGCGGTCGTGGGTCGACGGGTCGGGCGTGGTGGCGAGATAGTCGACGAGCAGCTGTAGCAGCCGCGGTTCCCCTTCGGTGGCACCGTAGGTGAACGACGTGTGGTCGAGGATCTCGCCGGCGATCTGACGGAACTCGTCGGCCGGGACGGCCTCGTCGGCAGGTGAACCCATCGCGAAGCGCACGATGTCGTGGGACTGAGCGGCCAGCAGGGAGGTCGACGAGTCGATCATCGACCCGACCAGGTCCTTCGTCCGCCCGGCCAGAGGCAGCGTGGGGCCGGAATGCCGTAGGTCGTTCACGGGTTCGGTGGCGGTGTGGGTGGTGGTCATTCTGGTCACCTCATTCCTTCTCTGGAGTGGATTGCGTTGTGCTCGACACTATTTCTGGATCAATTCCCGCGGGAACGACGTGAGGCACTCGACGCCGGTGGGGCTCACCCGCACCGATTCGGAGAGCTCGAAACCGTAGTTCTCCATCCACATCCCGCAGACGATGTGGAAGGTCATGTTGGTCTCGAGGACGGTCTCGTCCTCGGAGCGGATGCTGATGGTGCGCTCACCCCAGTCCGGCGGGTACCCGATGCCGATCGAATACCCCAGGCGCGAGGGCTTTTCGAGTCCGTACTTGGCCAGGGTCCAGTTCCAGGTGGAGGCGAGTTCGCGCGTCGCCACCCCCGGCTTGATCGCCTCGAGGACGTTGTTCAGTCCCTCGGCGGTGGCCTTCGCGACATAGTCGAGGTCTTTGTTCGGGGTACCCAGCGACACCGTCCGCGCGAGCGGACAGTGGTACCGGTTGTGCGCGCCGGTCAGTTCGATGACCACCGCCTCGTCCTCGACGAAAGTTCCCTGATGCCAGGTGAGATGGGGTGTGTCGGCCGCCGCGCCGGTCGGCATCATCGGCACGATCGCCGGGTAGTCGCCGCCGAAATCCGGTGTCCCGGTGATCTGTGCCTGCGAGATCGCCGCCGCCGCATCGCATTGCCGCACACCGACGTCGATGGTGTCGATCGCCGCGCGCATGGCCTCCGAGCACACCATCCCGGCCTGACGCATCAGCTGGACCTCGGCCTCGGACTTGACCGACCGCACCCAGTTGACGAGTTCGAAGTTGTCGACGAGCTTCCACTCCGGGATCGCATTGTGCAATGCGCGATAGGCCTTGGGAGAGAAGAAGTGCGAGTCCATCTCCAGGCCGACCGAACCGCCGCGCGAGGCGGGCGCGATGGCGTGCCGCTGGCGGAGCGACCACGCGACCCAGTCGAAGGGATGCACGTGCGGCCGGTGCACGTAGCTCTCCGGGTACCCGACGATCTGCTCGTCGGGCAACCACGTCGTGCGGTGCGCGCCACGGGCATCCATCTCCCGGGCGTAGAAGACCATCTCGCCCTCGATCGGGACGAACAGCATCTGCGGGGTGTAGAACGACCACGCGTTGTACCCGATCAGATAGAAGATGTTGGCCGGGTCGGTGACGATGATCGCCGACAACCCCTGACGGTCCATGAGTTCACGAACCCTCGTCAGGCGCTGTTCGTACTCGCTGTCGGTGAACAGCTGAGTACCGAGGTACATGGGCTTGCTGCTCCTTGCTCACACGTCGGTGGTTCGGCGGGATGTTCTTTTCGCGTCCTCAGCGGCGGATCGGCGTCGCCGTGTACTTCATGTCGAGGAACTCCTCGATGCCCACGCGGCCGCCCTCACGGCCGAGGCCGGACTCCTTGACCCCGCCGAACGGAGCGGCCGGATTCGACACGATGCCCGTGTTGACCCCGACCATACCGGCTTCCAGCGCTCCCGACAGGCGAGCGCAACGGTCGACGTCCTGGCTGAAGAAGTAGGCGACCAGACCCCATGCGGTGTCGTTGGCGAGAGAGATCACCTCGTCGTCGGCGGCCGGGTCGAGGGGATTGCCGGCGTCGCCGAACGGGATGATCGCCGCGACCGGACCGAAGATCTCGTTGCGCACCAGATCGGCGTCGAGGCCGACGCCGGTCAGCACCGTTGGCGGGTAGAAGTAACCGGGACCCTCGGGCGCCACACCGCCG
Source organism: Gordonia sp. Swx-4 (assembly GCF_030316175.1). Classification (NCBI taxonomy): domain Bacteria; kingdom Bacillati; phylum Actinomycetota; class Actinomycetes; order Mycobacteriales; family Gordoniaceae; genus Gordonia; species Gordonia sp. Swx-4. The sequence continues at coordinate 4,481,806 of NZ_CP128197.1, read as the reverse complement.
CAGGCCACCGTGGCGCCCTTGGACACCGCGTCGTCGACGAGCGAGGAGACCTTCGCGACGGCCTTGGGCTCGACGAGCGGACCGACCTGCGTTCCCTCGGCGGCGCCGTCGCCGACCTTCAGTGCGGCCATCTTCGCCGTGAATTGCTCGGTGAACTCGTCGATCACGCTGCGGTGCACGAAGATCCGGTTGGCCGCGGTGCAGGCCTGACCGGTGTTGCGCATCTTGGCCAGCATGAGTCCGTCCACCGCGCGGGAGATGTCGGCGTCGGCGCACACGATGAACGGGGCGTTGCCGCCGAGCTCCATCGAGGTGCGCATCACGGTTCCGGCGGCCTGCCGCAGCAACGTCTTGCCGACCTCGGTCGATCCGGTGAAGCTGACCTTGCGGGCGAGCCCGCTGTCCATCCACTCGGTGACCACCGTCGACGGATTCGTGGTGGTCACGACGTTCAGTACGCCGGCAGGCAGGCCCGCCTCGACGAGGATGTCGGCGAGGAGAAGTGTGGTCAGCGGGGTGAGCTCGGCGGGCTTGAGAACCATCGTGCAGCCGGCCGCGACGGCGGGCCCGATCTTGCGGGTTCCCATGGCCAGCGGGAAGTTCCACGGTGTTATCAGGATGCACGGGCCGACCGGCTGCCTGCTCACCACGATGCGGTGGCCACCGTCTCCGGTGGTGGTGTGGTCACCGCCGATGCGCACGGCCTCCTCGGCGAACCACCGGAAGAACTCGGCGCCGTAGGCGACCTCACCTTTGGCCTCGGCCAGCGGCTTGCCCATCTCGGCGGTCATCACCGAGGCGATCTCGTCGACCCGGCTCATGATGATCTCGTATGCGCGGTAGAGGATCTCGCTGCGGCTGCGCGGGGACGTGGCAGCCCACTCGGCCTGATGCGCGGCCGCGGTCTCGAGTGCGCGCCGGGCGTCGGTCGCGTCGGCGTCGGCCACCTGTGCGAGCACCTCGCCGGTCGCGGGATTGAGCACGTCGAAACGGTCGCCGGCGGCGGCCGGAACCCATTCACCGTCGATGAACAGGTCGGTGTGGACCGACGAGATGGCGTCGGGGACCTGGGTGGTGGCGATGGCCGTCATGATCGGGCTCTCCTCGGTTGATCGGGGGTGGGTCGGGGTCGGGTTGTGGAGGTGAGAAGTTCGGCGAGGTGGACCCCGCGGATCTCGCGTGCGTCGGTCAAGTCGTCGTCGACCATAGCGAGGTGTTCGACCGCCATCGCGCAGCTGAATCCGTCGGTGACGACGGGGCGATGCGGGTTGTCGCGCAACGCGGGTGCGAGTCCGTTCTCCGCGACGGCCATGCTGACCTCGTAGTGGCCCTTCTCGAAGCCGAAGTTACCTGCCACACCGCAACATCCGTCGGCGGAGTGCACGGTGACGCCGAGTGCTTCGAGAGCCGCGGTGCCGGTGCGGGCGCCGAAGACCGCGTACTCGTGGCAGTGGGTCTGGAGGGTCACCTCGTCCGGGAGCGGCGGCGGCCGCCATCCCGCGTCGAGCAGGGTCGGGAGGTGGGCGGCGAAGCTGCGTACGCGTGCGGCTACGCGACGTGCGCTGTCGGTGGGGACGAGTTCGGGCAGGTCCTTGGCCAGTGCAGCAGCGCAACTGGGCTCGGGCACCACGATGGGACGGTCGGTGCCGTCGTCGAGGTTCGCGGCGGTGCGTCGAAGTGTCCTGCGCGCCTTGCCCAGTTGACCGGTGGAGATCCAGGTGAGGGCGCAGCAGTTCTCCGACGTACAACCGACCTGCTCGCCCGTCGCGCCCAAGACCTCCGCGGCGGCGGCGGCCACCTGCGGGCGGAAAGCGCGGGTGAACGAATCGACGAACAGGATGATCTGCGAGGTCGGGGACACCGGGGCGAGCCCGTCCAGATGCGCCTTGCGGGTGCGTCGGGCCGCGAACGCCGGCATCGTCCGGCGAGGGTCGAGGCCGCCGGCGCGGGCGGCCAGGCCGCTGATCTTCGAGGACAGGGCGCGATTGATCAGCGGCGCAGCGGTTCCGGCCGCTGTCAGCCACGCCGGCATCCAGCCCAGGGAGTAGTGCGACAGCGGGCGGAGACGGCGACGGTAGTGATGGTCGAGGAATTCCGACTTGTAGGTGGCCATGTCGACGCCGGTCGGGCAGTCCGTCGAACATGCCTTGCAGGACAGGCACAGTTCGAGGGCCTCGGCGACCTCGGGTGACCGCCAGCCGTCGTCGACCGATGGGGCGGTGCGCACCATGTCCTGGAGGACCCGGGCCCGACCCCGCGTCGAATCCTTCTCGTCGCGGGTCGCCCGGTAGCTCGGGCACATGACGCCACCGGTGTCGGCGCGGCACCGGCCGACACCGATGCAGCCCTGGACCGCGTGGACGAAGGGATCAAGGAGCGGGAGTTCGCGAGAACCGCCCCTGACATCCGCCCCGGAGGGAGCCGCCGCCGACGTATTGTCATCGGCGCCGCTGCTGAGGGCGGATTTCGGGGGCGTATCCCGGGAGCCGTGGCCGTGGCCGTGGCCGAGGTCGAAGGCGGTCGGCCAGGTGCGGCGCGGGACGTCGGCCAGGGCGAGGTCGGCCGTGATCGACGGCGGGTCGACGATGCTGCCCGGGTTGAGGTTGCCCGCCGGGTCCCAGATCGACTTGAACCGAGCGAAGGCCGCCATCATGGCCGGTGCGTACATGATCGGCAGCAGTGCCGAGCGCGCCCGCCCGTCGCCGTGCTCGCCCGACAGTGAACCACCATGACGCACAACGAGTTCCGCGGCTCCGATGCAGAAGTGCTCCATCACGGCGCGACCCTCGGGGGTGCGCAGGTCGAAGGTGATGCGGACGTGCATGCAGCCGGCGCCGAAGTGGCCGTACATCACACCTGTGAGGCGGTGGTGGTCGAGGAGTTCGGCGAAGTCGTCGAGGTAGTCGGCCAGTCGCTCGGGGGCGACCGCCGCGTCCTCCCAGCCGGGCCAGGATTCGTAGTTGCCGCCGACACTCTCGTCGTCGGGGTCGGCCAGACGCGACGACAGTCCGGCGCCGTCCTCGCGGACGCGCCACAATGCCTTGCGCCGAACCGGGTCGTCGACGACGGTGGCGCCGATCATCCGGCCCTGCGCACGAAGGTGGTCGAGGAGTCGCTCGGCGGTCGCCGGAACGTCGGATTCGCCCTGTGCTCCGGCACTCTCGGAGTCGACGTCGATGAACAACCAGGCGGATCCCTCGGGAAGTCCGGCGACAGTGTCCCGGCCGCGGCGCGCGGCCATGGTGGCGACGATCTTGCGGTCGATGCCCTCGATGGCCGACGGCGCGAACGGGAGGATCGCGGGGACGTCGCGGGCGGCGTCGGCGGGGGAGTGGTAGCCGACGCAGAGCAGGAGCTGGGAGGTCGCGACCGGGACGAGGCGCACCTTCGCAGACACCACGATCGCGCAGGTCCCCTCGCTCCCGACGAGTGCGCGGGCGACGTCGAATCCGTTCTCGGGCAACAGCCGTGCGAGGTGATACCCCGAGACCTGGCGAGGGATGGTCTCCAGTTCGGTGCGCAGGATCGCGAGGTTGTCCGACGCGAGTTTCCGCAACTCGTCGGTGATCTCGGCGGCCCGCGCCACGGCCTGCCGGTCGCGGGGATCGGTGGCGTACAACCCGTCGCGCGTCGCGGTGAGCAGCAGCCCGTCGGCGGTGACGAGGTGCAGTTCGATCACGTGGTCGCTGGTGCGTCCGTATCGAACGGAGTGATTTCCGCAGGCGTCGTTGCCGATTGCCCCGCCGAGGGTTGCCCGTGACGCCGACGACGGGTCCGGGGCAAAGGTCAGCCGTCCTTCCGTCGCTGCACGAGCCCGCGCCGCCAGAGTGGTGAGCACGATGCCCGAACCCGCTACGGCGCTCGAGTTCTCGGCATCGACCGACAGCACCTGATCCAGGTGACGGGACAGGTCGATGACCACTCCGTCGCCGATGGCGTTGCCCGCCATCGAGGTCCCGCCGCCGCGCACGATCACCCGGACGCCGATGGCGTGACATCGCGCGACGATCGTCGCGACCTCGCGCGCAGACCGCGGGAAGGTCACGGCCCGCGGCGGGATGCGGTAATTCGAGGCGTCGTAGGAGTATTCGGCCAGACGGCGGGGCGAGGCGTCGGCATCGATGCCGAGGTCGGCGAGCTCGTCTGCGATGTCCACCGGCCTAACCCAGTGCGGCATGCAGCGCCGCGCCGAACCGCGCGACACCGAGGTCGATCTCGTCGGCGGTCACCACCAGCGCCGGGATGAGGCGGACGACGTTGGCCGACGGCCCGCAGGTCAGCGTCAACAGGCCCTGTTCCGTGGTGGCCTGCTGCACCGCGACGGCGGCCGGGGCGTCGGGCACCCGGTTGCCGGCGGCATCGGTGGAGACGAACTCGATGCCGGCCATCAGGCCGAGGCCCCGGACGTCGCCGACGCCCGGGAACGGCGCGCACACCTCGCGAAGCCCCGCGAGCAGTTGCTCTCCGCGCACGCGGGCGTTCTCCACGAGTCCCTCGGCCTCGATGACCTCGAGAGTCGCGACCGCGGCTGCGGCGGCCACGGCGTTGCCACCGTAGGTTCCGCCCTGCGATCCCGGCCACGCCTTGCTCATCAGCTCGGTCGACGCGGCGATCGCCGAGATCGGGAAGCCCGACGCCAGACCCTTTGCGGTGACGATGATGTCCGGGGTCAGGCCCTCGGCGTGCTGGTGGCCCCAGAATCTGCCGGTGCGACCGAACCCGGCCTGCACCTCGTCGAGGATGAGCAGGATGCCGTGGCGGTCGGCGCGCTCGCGCAGGCCCTGGAGGAATCGGGGCGGCGTCGGCAGGTAGCCGCCGTCGCCGAGGACGGGCTCGATGAGGAACGCGGCGGTGTCGTTGGGTGCGACGCGCGACTGCAGGAGGTAGTCGAGCTCCCGCAGCGCGAAGTCGACCGCGGTGTCGGTGTCCCAGCCGTAGCGGAAGGCGTAGGGGAACGGTGCCATGTGCACGCCGCCCATCAGCGGGGAGAAGCCGGCCGAGAAGCGGGTGCCCGCGGTGGTGAGGCTTGCGGCCGCGACGGTGCGGCCGTGGAATCCGCCCTGGAAGACGATGATGTTCGGCTTCGCGGTCGCCATGCGGGCAAGGCGGATCGCGGCCTCGACGGCCTCCGAACCCGAGTTGGCGTAGAAGACGGAGTCCAGGCCGGCCGGCAGGACCGCACCGAGTCGTTCGGTCAGCTCGAGCAGCGGCGGGTGCATGACGGTCGTGTACTGGGCGTGGATCACCTTGGCGCACTGGGCCTGCGCGGCCTCGACCACGTGCGGGTGGCAGTGGCCGGTGCTGGTGACGCCGATGCCGGTGGTGAAGTCGAGGTAGTCGCGGCCGTCGGTGCCGTGGATCCAGGACCCCAGCGCATGGTCGACGACGACCGGCGTCGCCTGCTTGAGCGCAGGACTGAGTGAGGCCGTCTGGTGGATGCGGGTGGGGGAGTCAACGCCGGCAGTCATGGGTACACCGTGACGCTAGATCGTACGATTGTCAACAATGTGACAGTCGGCGGTGCTCAGGGGTTGTTCTCGGGCTACGGTGGCCGCATGAGCACCCGACGTCCGGTCCTCGCGCTCCTCGGTGCCCCAGGTGTCGCGCCGCCATCGAACCTCGATCAGCTCGCCGAACTCGCCGAGATACGCCATTGCGTCGCAGACGATCTCGCGGATGCGCTGCCGGGTGCGGACGCGTTGGTGTTGTGGGACTTCTTCTCTCGGGCGCTCGCCGACAACTGGGGTGAGACGACCGCGTCGCTGAGGTGGGTGCACGTCTGCGCGGCAGGTGTCGACTCGCTGCTGTTCGACGAGCTGAAGACCTCCGATGTGGTGGTGACCAACGCGCACGGCGTGTTCGACCGGCCCATCGCCGAGTTCGTCCTCGCCTCGATCCTCGCCCGGGACAAGCGGTTACACGAGTCGATGGCCCTGCAGCGCGATCACGTGTGGAAGCATCGGGAAACCGTCGGCACGTCGCGTACCTCGGCCCTCGTCATCGGGACCGGCGGAATCGGCCGAGCCACCGCGCGGCTACTCCGTGCCGTGGGGATGCACGTCGTCGGCGGCGGGCGAACCGCGCGGGAGTCCGACCCCGACTTCGGCCGGGTCGTCGCCACCGCCGAACTCGCCGAGCATGTCGGCGACTTCGACAACGTCGTCACCATCGCGCCGCTGACCCCACAGACCGCCGGGATGATCGACGCGGAGGTGCTCGCCGCGATGAAACCGGGCGCGCATCTGATCAACGTCGGCCGCGGCGAACTCGTCGACGAGCCGGCGCTGATCGACGCGCTGCGGTCGGGGCGCCTCGGTGCGGCCTCGCTCGACGTGTTCGCGACCGAACCGCTGCCCGCCGACAACGAGCTGTGGGATCTGCCCGGCGTCGCGATCTCGGCGCACATGAGCGGCGACGCGCTCGGCTGGCGCGAGGCGCTGTCGGAACAGATCCTCGAGAACCTGCGCCGATACGTCGGTCTGGACGACACCGCGGACGGTGCCGTCGTCGCCGAGACGCTGGTCAACGTCGTCGACAAGGAACGCGGCTACCTAACCGGAGGCGGATGACGTCGTCGCGGCGCGGCCGATAGTAGGCTGTAGCGCGATGACCACCGTCTATTTCCTGATCGCCGCCGTGGCACTCGCGGGTGCGGGCGTCCTGTTGTGGCTCGACCGGCAGCGGTCGAGCGTCGCGCGGCACCAGCGTGCGATCTGGGGGGATGAGCACGAGTTCAAGTTCCGCGAGACGGACACCAAGCTGCGCAAGGTGTTCCGTCGGGCGACGATGAACGTCCCCGATCACGTCGAGGTCCGCGACGTCGCCTACGGCCGCTACGGCGGCGTGGAGACCGTTGTCTTCGATCTCGCCGAGACCGCGACCGTGATCGCCGTCCGCCGATCCTCGCCCTCGCCCGTCGTCGTCGACCTGCGTCACGAGGATGTGCTCGCGCCCGCCGAGGAGGACGTCGAGCTCCTCGGTGCGATGGGGCCGCGGGTCATGTTCTCCAACAACCTCGACGTCGCCCGGCGCGTGTGCGACCGGCGCATGGTCGCCCTGGCCAACAAGGCCCCGGCGTTCGTCGAGGTGCTGTGGAACGAGGGCAACTGGGCGCTCGGTTCGCTTCCGCTGACCAATGATCCCGCGACGCTCAACACCGGCCTCGAAGTGGTTCGACGCTTCGCCGACCTGCTGCGCGTTCTCCCGCCGGTGCGTGAACCCGAGGACTCGCCCGACCCACGCGATCCGCACGGACCCACGCGCGCCGAGCTCGCCGACGAGAAGACCGAGTCGATGCGCGACAAGCGTCGCCGGCAGGCCGCGGCGGCTCCCGCCACAGAGGCTTCCCCGGCCGCCAAGCCGAGTGCCCCGCCGGTCCGTAAGCCGCCGCCGGCGACCGGTACCTCGTCGACGACGGGCCGGGGCATGGCCCCGATGCCGGTCCGCGGGTCCGCGACGCGCAAACCCGAGGACTCGCCGCGTCGGCCCGAGGACACCGGCGAGCGGTCGAATCGCCACCGCAGCTGACCCGACAGGGCTGATCCGAACGGTGTCGCGGACACCGTAGGGTAATCGTCATCCAGTGCACCGGCCGACAGCCGGAGAGTTCGAGAGTGAGTGGTCGCATGTCCTCGTCAAGCCCGGTTTCCGACGGCACGCCGCCCCCGGTCGACCCAGCGGCGCGGGCGCGACTCGCCGAACTGGTCCGCGAACTCGCCGTCGTGCACGGCAAGGTGACACTCTCCTCCGGTAAGGAGGCCGACTACTACGTCGACCTGCGCCGCGCGACCCTGCATCACGAGGCCTCCCGCCTGATCGGCACGCTCATGCGCGAGCTGACCGCCGACTGGGAGTACGTCGCCGTGGGTGGTCTGACGCTCGGCGCCGACCCGGTCGCGACGTCGATCATGCACGCCGACGGTCGCGACATCGACGCCTTCGTGGTGCGCAAGGCCGCAAAAGCCCACGGCATGCAGCGTCGAATCGAGGGCCCGGACATCGTCGGCCGCAGCGTGCTCGTCGTCGAGGACACCAGCACGACGGGCGCCTCGCCGTCGACCGCAGTGGAGGCCGTGCGTGAGATCGGCGGCAACGTCGTCGGTGTCGCCACCGTCGTCGACCGTGCGACCGGCGCGGACGCGGTCATCACCGGGCTGGGCGTGCCCTACCGCTCACTGCTCGGGCTGAGCGATCTCGGCCTTGCCTGACGCACCCGATCCAGACGCCGGGGTCGCCGGTCCCACCGAGTGGGTGACGGGACCGCCGGTCGGTGTGGGCCCCTGGTCGGTCGAACACCCCGGTGAGCCGACCCCGGACGACGACCACCTCGACCCCGAACTGCTCGCGACCGGCGACACCCGAAACGTCGTCGACGCGTACCGGTACTGGAAGCGCGAGGAGATCGTCGCCGACATCGACACGCGCCGGCACCCGCTGCACGTCGCCATCGAGAACTTCGCCCACGACGCCAACATCGGCACCGTCGTGCGTACCGCGAACGCGTTCGCCGTCGCGGCGGTCCACATCGTCGGACGACGCCGCTGGAACCGTCGCGGCGCGATGGTCACCGACCGCTACCAGCACCTGATGCACCACGACACGGTCGGCGATCTGCTCGACTGGGCGCGCGGAGAAGGTCTGTCCGTCGTCGCGGTGGACAACACTCCGGGATCGCGTCCGCTGGAGACCGTGGAACTTCCGCGCGAATGCGTGCTGCTGTTCGGTCAGGAAGGTCCGGGCGTGAGCGACGACGCGCAACGTCAGGCCGACATGACGGTGTCGATCGCGCAGTTCGGGTCGACCCGCAGCATCAACGCCGGAGTGGCTGCCGGGATCGCCATGCACGCGTGGATCCGGCAGCACGCCGATCTGGATCAGGCCTGGTAGACGACTACTCGGCCGGGGGAGTGGGGGCCGGATCCTTCGAGGGGGCCAGCGGCTCCTCCTCGACGGGACGCTTGCGAGCCCGCAGGATGCGCTTGCCGATCTCCGAGATGATCGGGAGCACCGACACGAAGACGATGAGCAGGAAGATGTAGTCGACGTTGTCGCGGATGAACGCGATCTGTCCGAGGAAGTAGCCGAGCAGGGTCACGCCCGCGCCCCAGGCCACCGCGCCGACGATGTTGTAGGTCAGGAAGACGGGGTACCGCATCCGGGCGGCGCCCGCGACGAGCGGCGCGTAGGTACGGACGATCGGGACGAAGCGGGCCAGGATGATCGTGACCGGGCCGTGCTTCTCGAAGAACTCGTGGGCCTCGTCGATGTAGACCTGTTTGAGGACCTTCGCGTTCGGTGTGAACAGCGTGTACCCGAGTTTCTTGCCGATCCAGTACCCGACCTGGTCACCGAGGAATGCGGCGATCGGGATGGTCACCAGCAGCACCCACAGCGGCGCGAACGGCTCGATGTCGGCCGACTTCGCGGCGACGATCAGGCCCGCGGTGAACAGCAGGGAATCGCCCGGGAGCAGCGGGAACAGCAGGCCCGACTCGATGAACACCACCAAGAGCAGACCCGCCAGCATCCAGGTGCCGAACGAGTTGAGGAGGTTGACCGGATCCAGGAATCCCGGCAGAAGTGCCAGGTTGGTGGTCGTGGTGGCAAGTGCTGAGTCGATCACGGGAACCCAGAGTACCTGCGCGGGCGAGGAGGGTGGAATCGCGCGGGAACGGCGTCGGTGCGCCGCCCGGGAGCGATCAGCCCGCAGCCCCGGCGGGCCGGCCGTTCGACGAGCCGAGTCTGCGTTGGACGAGCGCCACCGCGCCGACGATCGCGGCACCCAGGACGAACATGCCCAACGCCCCCGGCCAGTCGTCGCCGATGGGCATCGGCGCACCGTCCGCCGGGTCCTGCCATGGCCACAGGGCTCGTAGCGAACCCAGCAGCAGGCCGGCGGCGCCGACCATCGCCAGGCTGTGGTGTGTGCGCAGCAGCCACTCGAGAGCCTGGACGAACGAGGCGAGGCCCACGACGGCGCCGGCGGCGAAAACCCCCAGATACATGAGGTCGCGGTCGTCGACGGCGGCCAGCGTCGGTGCGTAGAGACCGATCACGAGCAAGAAGAACGAACCCGAGACGCCCGGCAGGACGAGTGCGCAGACCGCGACCGACGCTGCGAAGAAGACCGCCACGAGCGGCGGATCGGACACCTCGGACCGCGGCAGCGACGTCAGCACGAACACGAGTACGGCCATCATCACGAACGTCAGGACGGCGGACAGTTTCGACGAGGTGGTCGTGAACGTACCGCGCGGGATCTCCTGGAACGGGATGGCCACCGACACCGCGATCATGCCGATGAACAGAGCCCGGGAGTACACCGGCTGCTCGGTGACGAATCCCTCCATCACGCCGGCGATCGAGAACACCGCGATCGCCATTCCCGCCAGAACCGGGACCATTAGCCACCAGTCGACCCGGTTGGCATCGTCGGATCGGACGCCCCGCAGGCAACGTGCCGGGAACGTCGTCGCCGCCTTCGCCGTCGCGATGAGCCGGTCGTATATGCCGGTGATCAGGGCAACGGTGCCGCCGGAGACTCCCGGGATGGTCTCGGCCACGCCGATGAGGGCACCGCGGCCCACATCTGAGGCCACGGTGACCGCCGACGGTCGGGGGGACGGGTTGTCAGCGGGCGGGGAGTCGTCGGACCGGACCGGAGAACGTGAGGCTGCCACACCGAGATCCTATCGATGTCTCTCGGTGCAGGTCCGGGCCCGAATGGTGGGCGCACCGGCCGGTGTGGCACCTGCCATACTGAGGGAAGTCCGGCCGCGGGAAGTCCGGCTGCTCGCCACGGCGCATCAACCGTGGGCGAGAGAACCCGAACACCAGAGCACATCAACACCCTGGAGGATTCGTCGATGCCCATTGCAACCCCGGAGCAGTACGCCGAGATGTTCGACAAGGCGAAGAAGGGTGGTTACGCATTCCCCGCGATCAACTGCACCTCGTCGTCGACCATCAACGCCGCGATCAAGGGCTTCGCCGACGCCGGCAGTGACGGCATCATCCAGTTCTCGACCGGTGGTGCCGAGTTCGGTTCGGGCCAGGGCGTCAAGGACATGGTGACCGGTGCCGTGGCACTCGCCGAGTTCGCACACGTCGTCGCCGCCAAGTACGACGTCCTCATCGGCCTGCACACCGACCACTGCCCCAAGGACAAGCTGGACACCTACGTGCGTCCGCTGCTGCAGATCTCGCAGGAGCGCGTCGACGCCGGCCGCAACCCGCTGTTCCAGTCGCACATGTGGGACGGCAGTGCCGTGCCGCTCGACGAGAACCTGGAGATCGCCAAGGAGCTCCTCGCCAAGGCGGGCGCGGCCAACATCATCCTGGAGATCGAGATCGGCGTGGTCGGCGGTGAAGAGGACGGCGTCGAGAACGAGATCAACGACAAGCTGTTCACCACCCCCGAGGACTTCGAGAAGACCATCGAGGCACTGGGCGCCAGCGACTCGGGCAACCGCTACCTGCTCGCCGCCACCTTCGGCAACGTCCACGGCGTCTACAAGCCGGGCAACGTCAAGCTGCGTCCCGACGTGCTGAACACCGGCCAGGAGGTCGCCGCCAAGAAGCTGGGTCTGGCCGATGGTGCCAAGCCCTTCGACTTCGTCTTCCACGGCGGCTCGGGCTCGCTGAAGAGCGAGATCGACGAGGCGCTCAGCTACGGCGTGGTGAAGATGAACGTCGACACCGACACCCAGTACGCCTACACCCGTCCGGTCGCCGGCCACATGTTCGGCAACTACGACGGCGTCCTCAAGGTCGACGGCGACGTGGGCAACAAGAAGGTCTACGACCCGCGCAGCTGGTCGAAGAAGGCCGAGGCCAGCATGAGTGAGCGCGTCGTCGAGGCGTGCAACGACCTCAAGTCGAACGGCAAGTCGCTGACCGCCTGATCGTCTGACACAAGTTCTGCCCGCACCCCCGCGAGGGTGCGGGCAGAACTGTTTTCGAGCCCTGGTCGGACTCGACGTGGGGTCGTCCGGCGGTGACCTCACGCCGGGGAGGTGGAACGGCCGCAGCGCGTCAGGAGGTGAGCAAACCGACCATCACCGCCACCGCCAGCGCGATCATCACGAGCGCGGAGACGAGGACCGCGGGATCGGTGCGTGAACCGGACCCCGAGCCGGCGCGTGCACCGGTGCTCCGGGGATGCGTGGGCCGGATACGCCGCGACGGACCGCTCGACACGGGCGGAGGTGTGGGGCGCCGAGGGGTGAAATAGGCGGGGACATCCGACGGCCGATCCCGCTGTTCCGGCGGGCCGTCATACCGGACCGCATCCGGGACATGCTGCGGCGGCGGGGGTGTGGTCGACGGGGGACCCCACCCCTGACCGCCGGTCACGTGGGGTTGCACACCTTCCAGTCATCACCCTCGCGCTGCAGGTTCAGCGTCACCGTCTCGGGGGCGTCCGGGGCACTCGTGTGTACCGCGACGACCTCCACCACGGCCAGCTCGCCGCCCTCGACCACTCGGACGGCGTTGATCGCCTGGGTCTGGACGAGCTCGTTGCGTGCCTTCTGTGCGTCGTAGGTCTTCTGGTAGGCGGCGTCGTCGAAGTCCTCGTAGAAGGCATGGAGCTCGCCACACGTGACCGAACGCAGGGTCTCGAGGTCGCCCTCGTACAGCGCGGTCGTGTAGTCGAGCGCCACCTCGGCGGCCTCGTCGGCCGGCGGGGTCGCCGTCATGTTCTGGTAGGCGAAGATGCCGCCGATGACCGCCGCGATCACCACGAGGATCGCGGCGACGGCGATCAGCGGGCCCATGCCGCGCTTCTTGGTGGTCCTGGTCGGCCTGCTGCCGGGGATGACCTGCGGCTGTTGTGTCGTGGTCGTCCACTCGCCGGTCGACGGCGCGGTGACCGCGGGCTCGGGGACGGTGTCGGTGCGCTCATCCGGCGTCGCAGCCTTCGCGCCGGCTGCGGCTGCTGCATCTGCAGCGGCTGCTGCCGGAATCACCTTCGTGGTGGCATCGGAGTCGTCGGCCGGCTCGTTTTCCGGCGTGGCCGTCGCGGGGTCGTCCTCGCCCTTCGCCAGCGATATCGCCTCGGTCGGGGCGTCGGCGGCCGGTGCCTCGTCGTCGGTCGCGGTGGCGCCTGCGTCTCCGGCCCCGGCCTCTTCGACTTCGGCGCCCCCGGACTCCGCACCCTCGGACTCCGCACCCTCGGGTTCGGTCGGCTCGTGCTCCGCTTCGGGTTCCTCTGCCTCGACCCCGTCAGTGGCGTCGGAGGGCTCCTCGGTCGCGATGGCGGCCTCGTCGGCGGGCTCGGCAGCCTGTTCGGCTTCGGCGTCGGTGTCCTCGGCCTCGCCTGCCGCAGGGGCGGATTCGGCCTCGCCGTCGGCGACGGAATCCTCGGACTCGGCTTCCGCGCCGGCCCGGTCGGTGACATCCTCGCCCGTGGTCTCGTCGTCGTCGCCGGCCACGGCAGCACCGGCGGCTGACGCACCCACGGCGCCCGCCGCGACGGCGGCAGCAGCTGCGCCCGCCCCGGACTCGTCGGTGACGTCGGGCTCGGCGGCTTCGGCGGTTTCCGACTCGGCGTCAGCCGAGTCCGACTCGACCGCGTCCGAGTCCGTGCCCGGCTCCTCGGCATCCGCCGGCTCGGCGGCCTCGTCCAGCGCCGAAGGCTCATCGGCCACCGGCTCGGTGGCTTCCTCGGCCGGCTCGGGCGCCGCAGAGGTCGCGTCGATGTCGTCGAGATCTTCGAGTTCGCTCGGGTCGGGGAGATCCTCGCGGCGGATCACGGTGGTCTTGGAGTCGCTCGGACCCAGGCGGGCGGGCTTGCTCTCCGGCTCGGCCGGGGTTTTTTCGGCGTCGGATGTGTCGGCATCGGGAGTGTCCGCGGCGTCGGTGCCGAGGGGATCGATCGAGTCCAGATCCTCGAGATCCTCCAGCGACGGCAGGTTGTCCCGGCTGATGATCTGGGTCGCACCGTCGATCCCGCGCCCGCCCTTCGGCTTCGGAGCCTTGGCCGAGGCCTTCTTCGCGGGGGTCTGGGCGTCAGAAGCGTCGGTGCCGGTGTCTGCCGCGTCGTCGGCTCTGTTCTCGGCGGTGTCGTTCTGGGTGGGATCGTCCACGGCTGGCTCGTGGCCCTCTCTGCTGGTGCTCTGGTTCTCGGCGTCGTCGCCGGTCGGAACAGTATCCGGGGTGATGTCCGCGATGTCCGGACGAGATCGGGAATTCTGGCCGGATTTCGTTGCGGGTGGCCTCGACGGGGCGGTGCCCGGTGTGTCGCCGGGGCCTGCGTCGGATCGGCCGGTGAGCTCCCGACCCGCGTCCGCGCCACCAGGAGCGGACGCAGCGGGCCCGGCGCCGGCGCCCGGTCGGCCGCTCCGCCGTGAGCGACGTTCGTCCCGGGCCTGGCGCAGCGTCGAAAGTGCTTTGGTGACAGCAGCTCTCGGCTTGTCGGATCGAGCCATCGACTGATCACCCCGCATTCTGCCCATCGCATGGTTTCGGTCCGGCCACCGAGTAGCTCGGCGACAGGACCGATTGCGCCATTCACCCTAGCGAATCGTCGGCAGGTCCAGCACTACGGCGTTCGGTCGATGCGGTCACAGGAGCGGGCTCGATGCTTGAATGGGTACATGACGTCTTTCGGAGATCTCCTCGGCCCGCAGCCGGTTCTGCTCACCGGCGACGACGACGCCGAGTCGGACCTGCTCAACGGGGCCGTCCCGGCCGAGGTCGCGGCCGCCCATCCCACCGCCTCCATCGCCTGGGCGTATCTCGCCGAGGCGGCGCTCGCAGCCTCGACCGCAGCCGGCGAGGCCGGCGACACCGGTGCCGTCATCGCCGCCTACGCCTACGCACGGACCGGCTACCACCGCGGGCTCGACCAGCTGCGTCGTCACGGATGGAAGGGCTTCGGTCCCGTTCCGTGGAGCCACGAACCCAACCGCGGATTCCTGCGATGCGTCGGTGCCCTCGCCCGGGCCGCGGAACTGATCGGCGAAGAGGACGAGCACCTGCGTTGCCTCGACCTCCTCAACGACAGCGATCCCAGGGCGGCCACCGAGCTCGGCCTGGTCTGACAGACCCGCGACTCGTCGAATGTCGGCAGCCGCGAGCGACTCGTTCCCGCGCAGGGTCTACGACTCCCTGCCCGGTGCGCTGAAACGACGCCTCCGTCGACTCCGGGTCTCCCTGGTTCCGATCGTCCAGTGCGCACTCGCCGCGGGCCTCGCGTGGTGGATCGCGATGCACGTGTTCGATCACCCGGACCCGTTCTTCGCGCCGATCGCCGCGGTGATCTCACTCGGGTTGGGCCTCGGGCGGCGCTGGCGCAGGTCGGTCGAACTCGTCGGCGGTGTCGCGATCGGCATCCTCGTCGGCGATCTCTTCATCGGTGCTGTCGGAGAGGGTGCCTGGCAGATCATCGTGGTGGTCGTGCTGGCGATGGCACTCGCCGTGCTGCTCGACGACGGCCCGCTGATCCCGATGCAGGCGGCGTCGTCGGCCGTCCTGGTCGCGACACTCCTGCCGCCCGGCGGCGTCGCCGGATTCCACCGGGCCATCGACGCGTTGATCGGTGGGCTCGTCGGAATCCTGGTGGGCGCACTCTTTCCCGTGAATCCCGCGGCACGGGCGCGCGAGGATGCCGCGGGGGTACTCGTCACGGTTCGTGATGCGGCGCGGTCGGTCGCCGCGGGTTTGCGTAGCGGAGATGCGGAGACGATCGCCGCCGCGCTCGAATCCGCACGCGGTACCCAGTCGGCGATCAACATGATGCGGGCCGACATGTCCGGGGGCAGAGAGGTCACCCGGATCTCCCCGTTGTACTGGAGTTCTCGAACCCGCCTGGACCGGCTGGTCGCCACGGCCGATCCCATCGACAATGCGGTCCGCAACCTGCGGATCATCGCGCGGCGATCGCTCGCCATCACCCAGCGCGGGGAGACGGTGCAACCGGCGCTGATCGACATCATCGACGACATCGGGGGCGCCTTCGAGGTCCTGCGGGCGATGATGATGGCCGATCCCGGCGACGATCCCGATCCGGTGGAGGCGGCCCGCGTCGTCCGGTCCATCGTCCGCAAGGCGCGCATCGAGCTGGCCGCGAACAGCGATCTCTCCGAGGCCGCGTTGCTCGCGGAGATCCGCTCCCTCCTCGTCGACCTGCTGATGATCGCCGGGCTGCGGCGCTCCTCGGCGCTGGCGACCCTGCGGAGCTGACGCGCGCCGGTGTTGCCTCATATGCAGACTTCTGCATATATTGACCGCCATCATGGGTCATTCACACTCGCATTCCCACACCCCCGGGACAGGCGTCGCGGGGGAGCGGCGGCTGTGGCCGATGGTGCTGGCGGTCGCGCTCATCGGCGGATTCTTCGTCGTGGAGCTCGTCACCGGCATCCTGGTCAACTCGCTCGCGCTGATCGCCGACGCGGGGCACATGCTCACCGACGTCGTCGCACTGATCATGGGCCTGATCGCGCTGCTGCTGGGTCGCCACGGCCGCACCACCGACGCCCGTAGCTTCGGCTGGCATCGTGCCGAGGTGTTCACGGCCGTCGCCAATGCGGTCCTGCTCATCGGGGTCGCGGCGTTCGTCCTGATCGAGGCCATCGAACGAATCGGCAACGATCCCCAGGTCCCCGGGCTGACGCTGATCATCGTGGCGCTGCTGGGCCTGGCGGTGAACCTCGTCGTGATGCTTCTGCTCCGTGCCGACGCGAAAGAGTCCATCGCCGTCCGCGGCGCCTACCTCGAGGTCCTGGCCGACGCCGTCGGCAGCGTCGGGGTCCTGATCGCCGGCATCGTCGCGCTGACCACCGGCTGGGGCTATGCCGACATCGTGGTCGCGGTCCTCATCGCCCTGTGGGTGGTGCCGCGTGCGCTCCGGCTCGCGATCGACGCGCTGCGAATCCTCAACCAACAGGCGCCGGCGCACATCGACGTCGAGTCCCTGCGCTCCGATCTCGCCGGAATCCCCACCGTCGACGATGTCCACGACCTGCACGTCTGGACGCTGACCACCGGCATGGACGTCGCCACCGTGCACCTGGGCAGCACCCGGCCCAACTCCGAGGTGCTGCCCGCCGCGCAGGCGGTCCTGGCGCGCCACGGGCTCGAGCACGCGACGGTTCAGGTGGACAACGACGATCAGGGACGATGTCGTGACGAGATGACGTGGTGAGCCCGCGTCGATGAGCCGAAAATGTCGGTTATGCCTTAAATTCGCCGCATGGAACGACGCGACTTCCTCGCGATACTCGCGGCCGGCACGGTGGGGGCCCTGACCGCGAGCACTATGACGGGGTGCGCCTCGCCGGTCCCGGCCGCCGAGATCACGCCCTCGACCCCGCCCACACCGACCACCCCGTCAGTACCCACTTCGATCGCGCCGTCGCTGTCACCGGCAGGTTTGCTGCCCCCGGCGATGGGCACGCGCCACCCGCTGCCCGCCGCACCGATCACCGGTCTGCCGGGCAGGGGCAGGCACATCGCCCTCACGGTCGACGACGGTGCCAGCTCCGAGGTCATCGGCGCCTACGTGAGGTTCGCCCAGGACACCGGCGCTCGATTCACCTTCTTCGTCACCGGATCGTTCGACGGCTGGACCGACCACCGCGCGGAACTGCGGCCGCTCGTCGAATCCGGGCAGATCCAGCTCGGCAATCACACCTGGACGCATCCGGCGCTCACCGAGCTCTCGGCGAAGGGCATCGCCGACGAACTCGGCCGGACCAAGCGGTTCCTGAAGAACCAGTACGGCGTCGACGGCACGCCGTACTACCGGCCGCCCTTCGGCTATCACAACGCGTCGGTCGACGCCGTGGCCGCCGACCTCGGCTACACGATGCCCACACTCTGGTACGGCTCGCTCTCGGACTCCGGGCTGATCACCGAGAAGTACCTCGTGCAGTGCGCGCGCAAGTACTTCCGGCCGCAGACCGTCGTGATCGGCCACGCCAACCACGATCCCGTCACCAAGGTCTATCCGAAGCTCGTCGACATCATCCGTCAGCGAAAGCTGCGCATGGTGACCCTCGACGACTACTTCGCGTCCTGACTCCGCGGAACGGCACACGCCGTCGGCGCGCAAGTGGGCGGCGGTTTTCGCTCACGCTGATTCGTAGTCGACGAGGCACGGCACGTCGCCGATACCGTGGGGCCGGTCATGGCCTCTTCTCTGCAGACCTCCGCGTCCCCGACGGCTCACGAGACCGACGCCGAGCGCCGCAAGCGACTCCGCACGGTCGTGGCCGCGAGTCTCCTCGGCACCACGGTCGAGTGGTACGACTTCTTTCTCTACGCGACCGCCGCGAGCCTGGTGTTCAACCAGTTGTTCTTCCCGGACCAGAGTTCCTTCGTCGGGACCCTGCTGTCGTTCGCGACCTTCGCGGTCGGCTTCGTCGTCCGGCCGATCGGTGGTGTGATCTTCGGGCACATCGGCGACCGGATCGGCCGCAAGAGAACCCTCGCGATCACGATGGTCATGATGGGCATCGCGACTGCGCTCATGGGTGTGCTGCCGACCGCGGAGGCCGTGGGGGTCGTCGCCCCGATCCTCCTTCTCCTGCTGCGCGTCGTGCAGGGCTTCGCGCTGGGCGGCGAGTGGGCCGGGGCCGTGCTGCTCGCGGTCGAGCACAGTCCCGATCGCAAGCGGGGGCTGTTCGGCAGCATCCCGCAGATCGGACTCGCCCTCGGTCTCGCACTCGGCACGGGTGTGTTCGCCCTGCTCCAGGTCGCGCTCGACGACGACGCGTTCCTGACGTACGGCTGGCGCATCGCCTTCCTCGTGAGCATCGTGCTCGTGGTCATCGGATTCGTGGTGCGGCTCAAGGTCGACGAGACGCCGGCCTTCGCCGAGGTCGCCGAACTCGCGCAGAAGTCGACGGCGCCGATCCGGGAGGTCGTGCTCCCGCCGAACACCCGCAACACCGTGCTGGGGCTGCTCGCACGCTGGGGTGAGGGGTCGGCGTTCAACACGTGGGGCGTGTTCGCGATCGCCTACGCGACCAGCGAACTCGACATGGAGAAGGTCCCGGTCCTGGTGGCCGTGACCATCGCCTCGCTCGTGATGGCGGTGCTCCTCCCGGTCTCCGGGAAGCTCACCGACCGGTACGGCGCCAAACCGGTCTACCTCGCCGGCATGACCGCCTACGGGCTGTCGGTCTATCCGGTGTTCGCCCTGTTCGGCACCGAGAACCTGGTCTGGTTCACCGTCGCGCTCGTGATCGTGTTCGGCGTGATCCACGCCCTCTTCTACGGCGCGCAGGGCACGCTGTTCGCGAGTCTGTACCCGACCCGGGTCCGCTACACCGGTTTGTCGGTGGTCTACCAGTTCTCCGGCATCTACGCCTCGGGCCTGACCCCGCTGATCCTGACCGCACTGATCGGTGCAGCCTCCGGGTCGCCGTGGCTGGCCGCCGGCTATCTCGCGCTCACCGCGGTCATCAGCGTCGTGGCGACGTCGCTCATCCGTCGCGAAGACCTGCACCTGACGACCGGCAAGGACGCCCAGATCGAGGCCGCCGGCAACCAGACCACCCCGACGCCGGCGCCGATCCCGGTCGGCTGACGGGGTTTTCGTTCAGGGGCGGACGAGTAGCAGATCGGTGACGTGGCGGTAGAACGTCGACCGCTTCAGCACGCGTTCGTTCACCACGCCCTCACGTTCGACCACGATGTTGGTGCCGCCGGTCTGCACCGCGCGGCCGGCGAACCACTTGCCCGGCAGCAGGAATCGCTCGACCTGGGCGCGCAGGCCGGGGGCGTCGAGCGTGGGTTCGATGAGCACCGAACGGACTTCGCCATCGAAGAGCCGTTCGCTGTCGACGTAGGACTCGCCGTGTAGCTTGGCGCCCTCGGCGCCGAGGTGGCGCGCGCTGCCGAAGATGACCGTCGCGGCGTCGTCGCGGATGAGGGGAACCGGACTCGCGGTGCCGTTCTCGGCGAGCTCACGCGCGGCCGGCCCATGCGGAAGGCGGTATCGGCGTGTCGCCGCGGTCGCCTCCGCCGAGACGTACGCCACTTCCACGTCGAGCCGCTCGGAGGTCATGAGGGCGGCGACCACCTGATCCAGGAAGGTGTCGGCCTCCTCGGCGAGGGTGGGTGCGAAGCGTTCGGCCACACGAGGTTCGACGATGAGGCGCGTGACGGCGGAATCGGACAGGGCGTCGGCCACGGCGGCGCGGATCGCCTTCTTGTCGTCGGCGCGACCGGCTTGGGTGATCAGGGCGAAAGACACGCGGATAGGGTATCGGGGGCGTGAACACAGTAGTGTTGGTGAGGTTTGTTCTGATCAGTTCAAGCGCGCCACACGAAGGAGTACCTGAATCATGGCCGCGATCGTGCTTATCGGCGCCCAGTGGGGCGACGAGGGCAAAGGGAAGGCCACCGACCTGCTCGGCGGCCAGATCAACTGGGTTGTGCGGTATCAGGGCGGCAACAACGCCGGCCACACCGTCGTACTCCCGTCCGGTGAGACCTTCGCCCTGCACCTCATCCCGTCCGGCATCCTGACCCCCGGCGTGCAGAACGTGATCGGCAACGGCGTCGTCGTCGACCCGGGTGTGCTGCTCACCGAACTCGGCGGACTCGAGGACCGCGACGTCGACACCACCGGTCTGCTGATCTCGGCCGACGCCCACCTCCTGATGCCGTACCACGTGGCCATCGACAAGGTCACCGAGCGCTTCCTCGGCAACAAGAAGATCGGCACCACGGGTCGCGGCATCGGCCCCTGCTACCAGGACAAGATCGCCCGCGTGGGTGTGCGCGTCGCCGATGTGCTCGACGAGAAGATCCTCACGCAGAAGGTCGAGGCTGCCCTCGAGCTGAAGAACCAGATCCTGGTCAAGATCTACAACCGCAAGGCCCTCGACCCGGCGCAGGTCGTCGACGAGGTCCTCGGTCAGGCCGAAGGCTTCAAACATCGCATCGCCGACACCCGCCTGCTTCTCAACCAGGCCCTCGAGCGCGGCGAGACCGTGCTCCTCGAGGGTTCGCAGGGCACGCTGCTCGATGTCGACCACGGCACCTACCCGTACGTGACCTCGTCGAACCCGACCGCCGGCGGCGCCGCCGTGGGCGCGGGCATCGGCCCCAACAAGATCACCACGGTCCTCGGCATCCTGAAGGCCTACACCACGCGCGTCGGCTCGGGCCCGTTCCCGACCGAGCTGTTCGACGAGTGGGGTGCCTACCTGGCGAAGACCGGCGGCGAGGTCGGCGTCACCACCGGCCGCGCGCGCCGTTGCGGCTGGTTCGACGCCGTGATCGCCCGCTACGCCACCCGCGTCAACGGCATCACCGACTACTTCCTCACCAAGCTCGACGTGCTGTCCAGCATCGACACGATCCCGATCTGCGTCGCCTACGAGGTGGACGGCGAGCGCATCGAGGACATGCCGATGACCCAGACCGGGTTCCACCACGCCAAGCCCATCTATGAGGAGATGCCCGGCTGGTGGGAGGACATCTCCCAGTGCAAGACCTTCGAGGAACTGCCGCCGAACGCGCAGAACTACATCCTTCGGCTCGAAGAGCTCTCCGGCGCCCACATCTCGTGTATCGGCGTCGGTCCGGGGCGCGAGCAGACGATCGTGCGTCGCGCGATCGTCTGACCTGTCGCTTCCTGATCCGAAAGAGCGCAACGCACCCAGCTCCTCTGCCTGATGGGAAAGAGCGCGACGCACCCAGGCCCGCTGCCTGAGGTGCGAGGAGCGCAAGCGACCTGCCTCGAAGGCCCGGTGAGACACCGTCGCTCACCCAACCACCGGTCGACGTCAACCCGACCTGCAGACTTCGATCGACGTCTGCCGGTCGAGTTGAGGTTCGGGGGTCAGGTAGCGGAGCCGGGTGCTCGCGTTCTTTCGGGATCAGGAAGCAACCCATCCGATCCCTGAGGAGCCCCGGAGCTTGCGAAGGGGCGTCACGAAGGGTCCGGCAGCCACGCCCCGTGCAGTCCGGCGGGAACGCGGATCGGTAGGTCCACGGTGGCGATCGGGCCGTCCTGCGGCGCGTCGGCGCTGAGCAGGTAGAAGTGCGAGGTCATATCGGTCGGGTCGGTGCCGATGGCACCCCAGTAGTCGCGTTCGGCGCCCGGGATGTAGATCGGTTCACCGATCGCGGCACCCGGGGTCCAGACCGTCTCCGTCCCGGCTGCGAGGTCGTGGAACCACAGGCTGTCGAGATCACCGCTGTCTCTGGGGCCCTTCGCGACGCTGGCGATGCGGTGATGTTCCCGCGTCAGCATCCGGTCGTCGATGCGCGGGAACTCCATGTCCGGTTCGGAGCTGTTCAGGACGGTCTTGGTGATCCCGGCGTCGGGACGGATCACCGCTCGCGTCAGGGACGACGCCGCTGGTGTGGGCTGGTCGGAGAACCCGCCGGGGTAGGTCCATTCCACGTAGTCGACGGTGACCGAACCGTCGGGATTGTCGAAGGCGTTGGCGAAGTGCCAGACCCAGAACGGGTCGGCGTCGATCCAGCGCACCGCCGTGCCGTCCCGCGGGATCAGCGCGATGCGGGTCCCGCGCCGGGGTTGCCACGACAACAACGACCCGCCGCTCATCACCGACTCGATATCGAAGATCAGCGGGCACACGAACAGCACGACGTATCGGCTGGTCAGTGCCATGTCGTGGATCATGATCGGGGCGTCGACGCCGTCGACCGGGGTCGGTGTGCGGATCGCCCGGCCGTCCGGGCCGACGACGGCCCAGGTCAGGTACGGCGCCTCGAGTACGTAGTTGAACAGCACCATCTCCCCGGTCGACGGATCGATCTTCGGGTGCGCGGTGCTGCCGACGAACATCGCACCGTCACAGTCGGTGCGGGCCAGCGTCGCGAGATCCTCGGGAGCGAGCTGATAGGGCCGGTCGGCCTCGGCCATCGCCAGCAGCCGCCCGCCGTGCCGCACGATGTTGATGTCGGGCAGCTCGCGGGTCGTCCCCGCCAGCTCGTCGCCGACCTCCGCCGCCGACGGTGTGTAACCGTCGGTGATGCCCGACCAGATGGCATGTCCGGCAGCCTCTTCCGTGAGCACCATCGGGGTGCGGACGAAGCGGTTGCGATACGACGCGCGGCCGCCGTCGAGGCTGATGCGATGCACCATCGCGTCCCCGTCGATCGGATAGACATACGAACCGATCGGGTCGAAGCGCATGTTGGGCCCGTTGCGCAGGTAGCTGCCCCGCAGGTCGGCCGGGATCTCGCCGCTCACCGGTAGGTCGACGGCGTCCACCTCGTCGCGCTGCGGGGCGAAGACGCCGGTGAGGAACGGGTTGCGGGACATGTCGACCGGAGCAGGGCGGGTCGGGACATCGGATGCGGTCATGGCGCTGCTTTCGGCGAGCCGTGGATGACGATGATCTCGGTTCAGGTTAGGGCGTTGACGCAGGTCGCGTCCGTCGATCGTCCGGTTCGTCCCGAATCGGCGGGGCCAGAGACGGGCGATCGACGCGGTCGTCGTGATTAGCTTGGGCATGCGTTCGAGGCGGGGGAGCCGCGACTACGGGTCGATTCTGCTCGGCTCGGTCGAGGAGAGCGGGGTCAAGCAGCGTGTCCGTATCCAGACGCTGCTGACGTCCTCGATCGTGGTGGCGAACATCTTCGGCGCGGTCGTCGCGACCGCCCTGGCCGCCGTGGGCATCCCGCAACCGACGGTCTTCACCGCCGAACTGTGGTGGGTGAACTACATCGCCGTACCCGTGTACATCCTCGGCGCGTTCGTGATCGGGATCGGTTGGGGCACCCTGGTGGGCGTCCGGAACCTCCGGTGGGCCATCCGGGACGAGGCCCCGACCAAGCGCGACGCACGCCGGACGATGCGCCTGCCGTGGCGGCTGTCGCTGGTGCAGGGCCTGCTCTGGGCGGGCGCCACGGTGATGCTGACGATCATGTACGGCGTCGTCGACCCGCAGCTGATCCCCAAGACGCTCTTCGTCGTCGGCATGAGCGGCGTCGTGGTGGTGGGGATCTCCTACCTCTTCATCGACTTCACCCTGCGGCCCATTGTGGCCGAACTGATCTCGGCCGGATTCCACCGCCGTAAGCGCACCGGTGTGAAGTCACGGGCGGTGGTGTCGTGGATGGTCGGTTCGGCGATCCCGATCATCGGCATCCTGCTGGTCGTGGCGTTCGGGGTGGGGCGCGACGAGACGTCCAAGCTCGATCTCTTCATCGGGGTGACGGTCCTGGGCCTCACCGCCCTGTTCACCGGTCTTCTGCTGACCCTGCTCTCGTCGATGAGCATCACCGGGCCGATCGGCTCGGTGCGTTCCGGGATGAACCGCGTGACCTCCGGCGATCTCGAGAACGCCGACCTCGTCGTCTACGACGGCACCGAACTCGGTGACCTGCAGGTGGGTTTCAACTCGATGGTGTCTGGGCTGCGCGAACGGGAACGGATGCGCGACCTGTTCGGGCGTCACGTCGGCCGCGAGGTCGCGGAAGCGGCGTTGTCGTCGGACCCCGAACTCGGCGGTACCGAGCGGGTGGCCGCCGCCCTCTTCGTCGACGTGATCGGCTCGACGACCCTTGCCGCGCAACGCCGTCCGACCGAGGTCGTGGAGATCCTCAACAAGTTCTTCGCCGTCATCGTCCGGGCCGTCGAGGACAAGGACGGGCTCGTCAACAAGTTCGAGGGCGACGCGGTCCTGGCGATCTTCGGCGCACCCATCGAACTCGACGACCCGGCCGGCGCGGCACTCGCGGCCGCGCGGCGCATCGTCGCCGACCTCGCGGTCGAGGTGCCCGAACTGTCCGCGGGGGTCGGGGTGAGTTACGGGACCGTCGTTGCCGGAAACGTCGGCGCCATCGAACGTTTCGAGTACACGGTGATCGGCGACCCGGTGAACGAGAGTGCGCGGCTATCCGAACTCGCCAAACGCGACCCGTCGAGTCCGCTGGCATCGGGGCGCGCGGTCGAGGCCGCCGACCCCGCCGAGGCCCGTCGCTGGACGCAGCAGGAGACCCTGCCGTTGCGCGGCCGGACGGCCGAGACGGTTGTCTACGCGGCCGCCGCGGGGGAGGACACGGCGACCGCGGAGAAGACGACCGGGAAGAAGACGGCGGCCAGGGAGAAAGCGACCGCGGAGACCGAGACCGGTTAGGTGCTCAGATGGCGTCTTCGGAGCTGATGAGGATGCCGTCGGGGCCGACGATGCTCAGGCCGAGCCCGTCGAAGACCGAGTACTTGTACCCGTTGTTGTAGGCGACGTAGTAGTAACGGCCGCTGCCGTTCTCCTGCTCGAACACCCCGGAGACGGGGATGCACAGGGTGTTGCCGGAGCTGCGTGCGACGCCACGGTATTCGAGGTCACCGTTGCCCCACTGGCAGATGGTCGCCGCCGACTTCGCGGTCACGACCGAGGTGACGGTGTACTGATCGGCGTCGCACGACGGTGTGACCGGGGCCGCGGTGGCCGTGGAGGTGCCGACGGCGAGTGCGCCGGCGGCGAGGACGAGTGTTGCGCCGGCCGTAATCAGGCGGATGTGCGTTGCTGTCATGAGAACCGAAGCTAGAGCAGAGTTTTCGTCTGCAACATGGGTAGAACTCCCCGCCATCGTTCGGACGGATGACCCTTCGATACGCCCTCCGCAGGCTCCGGGCTGCTCACGGAGCAGAGTCAGACGCCGCGGTCGCCCTGTCCCTCGGCGAAGTCCAGGCGGCGCAGTGCGATTCGGAGGACCTCGTCGTCGATGCGGCCGGCGTCGCGTTCGGCGATGAAGACCTTGCGTTGCAGGTGCAGGAGTTCGGTGCGGATCCGGGAGCCGGCGGCGGTGGGGCTCTCGCCGATCGTCTCGGGGCCACGGCCGAGTTCCTCCCACGCCACATCGCGCTGAGAGGTGATCCACTTGCGCATGAGGACCACCTGCATCCGCCTGGGATCGTCGTCGGCGAGGCCGGCGGCGATCTCCTCGAGTCGATGCTCCGCCTCCCGTGAGGCCCGGTCCTGGGCGGCGGCGTAGGCGAGACGATCCTGCGCGCGCTCGTCGCCGGTGACGCCGAGCTTCCGGATCACCCAGGGCAGGGTGGTGCCCTGGATCAGGAGGGTGCCGACCACGACCACGAACGTCAGGAGCAGGATCTCGGCGCGCGCCGGGAAGGGTTCGCCGGATTGGGTCGTCAACGGGATGCCGAAGGCGGCGGCGAGCGAGACCACTCCGCGCATCCCCGCCCAGGAGACGACGAAGACGGAGGCCGGCGTCGGGCGCGGATCGGGGCCGAGTCTTCCGCGGAAGATGACACCCGGCAAGTAGGCCGCCGGGTAGACCCAGAGGAACCGGATGACGATCGTGGCGGTGAGCACCGCGGCCGCGTCGATGGCGACCTGAACCCACGATTCACCTTCGACACCCTCGATGATGAACGGCATCTGGACGCCGATGAGCAGGAAGACGAACGATTCGAGGATGACGTCGATGGACTTGCGCACCGCTTCGTCCTGGAGTCGGGTGGCATAGCCGAGGCGGACCGAACGCTGACCGAGGAACAGTCCGGCGGTGACCACGCCGATCACGCCCGAGCAGTGCAGTTGTTCCGCGACGAAATAGGTGGCGAACGGCACCATGATCCCGATCGCGGTCTCCATCGGAGGGTCGGTCAACCAGATCCGCACCCACGAGACGGCCACGCCGAAGAGGAGCCCGACCACGAGTCCGCCGACCGCCGCGACGGCGAAGGTCAGCAAGCCCTCGCTCAGTGAGGCGGTCAGGCCGATGGCGGCGGCGAGGGCGATCCGGAACGCGGTCAGCGCCGTGGCGTCGTTGAGGAGACTCTCCCCGCCGAGGAGCGTCATGACCGGCCGCGGGAGTCCGAGGCGACGGCCGATCGCCTGCGCCGACACCGCGTCCGGAGGAGCGACCACGGCTCCGAGCACGAGTGCCGCGGACAGTGGGAGGTTGGGGACGGTCAGATGGGCCACGAACCCGACGACGACCGTCGTCACGAGTGGCAGACCCACGGCGAGTGCCGCGATCCCTCGCCAGCGTGCTCGGATCGCCTGGTAGGAGCTCTCCTGGGCGGCGGAGTACAGGAGCGGCGGCAGGATGAGGAAGAGCACGAGTTCGGGGTTCAGCTCGGGCGTCGGCAGACCGGGAATCCAGCCGATGGCCAGGCCGACGGTGACCAGGATCAGTGGCGAGGACAGCCCATGGCGACGGCAGAGTGCGGCGACCGCCAACGCGACGACCGCGATGACCAGAAGCGATGCACTCATCCGAGCGACTGTAATCGCGACAGGCGCCGTTGATAATGGTGAACATGCAGATCTTCCGTCGATCCTCGTCCCGCGGCGACGCCTCGTCGGGGCCGGCACCCGACGCCGACGACGCGTCGGTTCCGTCCGCGCGCTGCCCCGAGCTGGCCGCGGTCGCGGGTGAATCGATACCCGTGCCGGAACCCGCGGCGGGCGAGAAGCTCGGCTGCGAGGGCTGCGTGGCGATCGGGGAGGATCATTGGGCGCACCTGCGGATGTGCCTGCGATGCGGGTACATCGGGTGCTGCGACTCCAGTCCGCGCCGGCATGCGACCGCGCACTTCCACGACACCTCCCATCCGGTCATGCGGTCCGCCGAACCAGGCGAGAGCTGGAGGTGGTGTTACGTGCACGAGGTCATCGGTTGAGAGCCGCACCACGACACCGCGCAACCGGGTGTCACCGTGGCCGAACCCGGACCGACGACAAGTAGGATTTGGGAATGACGTCGAACAGCGAGAGCGCGACCAGCGCGGATCAGCCGGCGCCGACGATCGGCCCGCCGGATGTCATCGGCACGCCGCTGAGTCCGACGGCGACCAAGGTGATGGTGCTCGGTGCGGGCGAACTCGGCAAAGAGGTCGTGATCGCGTTCCAGCGTCTCGGCGTCGAGGTCGTCGCCGTGGATCGCTACGCCAACGCGCCCGGCCAGCAGGTCGCGCACCACGCGGAGGTCATCGACATGACCGACCCGGAGGCGCTGCTCGCCGTCATCGACAAGCACCGGCCCGCCTATGTGGTGCCGGAGATCGAGGCCATCGCGACGGAGGCCCTCGTCGATGTCGCCGAGCGGGGCCTCGCCGAGGTCATCCCGACCGCGAGTGCCGTCGTCGCCACGATGAACCGCGAGGGCATCCGACGCCTCGCCGACGAGGAACTCGGCCTCCCGACGTCTCCGTATCTCTTCGCCGACACCCTCGAGGAACTGACGGTCGCCGCCCGGCAGATCGGCTTCCCGTGCGTCGTGAAGCCGGTGATGTCCTCCTCCGGCAAAGGGCAGTCGGTCCTGCGCGGACCCGACGACGTCGCGTCGGCGTGGGAGACCGCGAACACCGGCGGCCGCGTTCAGGGCAACCGCGTCATCGTCGAGGGATTCATCGAATTCGACTATGAGATAACGCTTCTCACGGTGCGCGCGATCGACCCGCGAACCGGGTTGCTGACGTCGCACTTCTGTGCCCCCATCGGTCACCGGCAGATCAACGGCGACTACGTCGAGAGCTGGCAGCCGCACGAGATGAGTCCGGATGCGCACGCCTCCGCGACGTCGATCGCGGCCCGCATCGCCACCGCGCTCGGTGACGGAAAGCTCGCCGGCCGTGGCGTTTTCGGCGTCGAATTGTTTGTCCAGGGTGACGACGTCTACTTCTCCGAGGTGAGTCCGCGTCCGCACGACACCGGTCTCGTCACCATGGCGACCCAGCGGCTGTCGGAGTTCGAGATGCACGCCCGCGCGATCCTCGGCCTGCCCGTCGACGTCACCCTTGCGTCGCCCGGCGCGTCTGCGGTGATCTACGGACAGCTCGACCAGCCCGCCATCGGATTCGAGAACGTCGCCGCGGCACTCGCGGTGCCCGAGACCGACATCCGCCTGTTCGGCAAGCCCGAGAGCTTCCATCGCCGGCGCATGGGTGTGGTCACCGCGACCGCCGACGACGTGCCCGCCGCCCGCGAGCGCGCCGTGCGTGCGGCCTCGCTGGTCTTGCCCGTGCCGGGTCGGGCCGCCGTCCGCAAGGCGACGGTTCTGCCGCCGCCGGCCCCGCCCGCACCGCCGCGCCGTCCCGGCCCCCAGCCCGGACACGCCGGCCCGCCGCCCGGGCCCGTCGGTCCTCCGCCGGGGTCGCCGGACCCCGCCCGGTCGTCCCGTCCCGCCGCCCGGTCGTCCCGTCCCGCCACCCGGCCGGCCGGTACCGCCGCCCGGCCCGCGTCCGGCTCCCCGACCCGCCGGCGGTTCCGCCGGACCCGGAGGTCCCGGAGGTCAGCGGCCGATCGCACCTCCCGGGGCACCCCGTCCCGCAGGTCCTCCCCGTCCGGCGGCCCCGGGACAGTCCCCGGTCATGGCGTCGCTGGTGAAGACCGGCGATCCCGCCGACGAGCCGGCCCCCCGGTCGCCCGTCGCGGGCGAGTGACCGGGCGTCGAACAGGTGCCGCTCTGGGGTGAGCTGCTTGTCGCGGCCGTCATCTTCGTCGGTCTGGTCGGGATCGTCGTCCCGATCCTGCCGGGAACGCTGCTGATCGCCTCCGCGCTCCTCGTCTGGGCGATCGTCGTGGGCGGTTGGGCCTGGTCGGTGTTCGCCGCGGCCCTCCTCGCGCTCGTGGTCGGCGAGGTGATCAAATACCTCGTCGCCGGAAAGTCGTTGCGCACGGACGGTATTCCGAACCGGACCGTCGTGGTCGGCGGTCTCGTCGGGATCGTCGGTTTCTTCGTCGTGCCCGTGATCGGTCTGCTGCTCGGCTTCGTCGTGGGTGCGGTGGCCGCCGAACTCGTGCGTACCCAGAGTCTCGAGTTGGCTTGGCGCGGCGCGGTGGCCGCACTCAAGGCGGCGGCCAAGACGATCGGCATCGAACTGCTCTTCGCGCTCGTCGCCACCAGCATCTGGACGGGTGGCGCATTCGTCTGGTGAGGCCCGTTCTCCGAGAACGGGATACGCGCGACCTCCGCGTGCCAGAATGGCGCCTGTGCGCATCGGGATGACGATGCCCGTGATGGAGCCGGACCTCGACGCAGGAACGCTCCACTCATGGGCCACCACCATTGACGACGGCCCGTTCAGCTCCCTGTGCTGGGGTGAGCGGATAGCGTTCGACAACCCCGAATGCCTGACGTTCCTCGGTGCGGCAGCCGCGTGGACCCGGCGCGTGCCGTTGGTGATGACCGTCGTCGTGCCCCAGCTGCACGACCCGGTCATGCTCGCGAAGGCGCTGGCCACCGGAGACATGCTGTCGGAGGGCCGGCTCACCGTGGCGCTCGGGGTCGGCGGCCGACACGAGGATTACCGGGCCGTCCGCGCCGACCCGTCCACCCAGACCATGCGGCAGCTCGCCGAACGTGCCGAGACGATGAAACGGGTCTGGGCGGGCGAGAAGCTGACCGAGTCGGTGCTTCCGGTCGGACCGCTGCCGCATCGCAAGGGCGGTCCGTCGCTGCACGTCGGGACCACCGGGCCCAAGACGATCCGCAGCGCCGTCGACTGGGCCGACGGCATCGCCGGGGTCACCCTCGATCTCGACGCGTCGAAGCAGAACGAACTGTTCGACGTCGCGCGTTCGGCATGGGCCGAAGCCGGGCGTCCCGCACCGCATCTCGCGACGTCGTTCTGGTTCGCCATCGGCGAGGGCGACGCACCTCGGGCGCAGGTGACCCGGCACCTGCACCACTACATGAACTGGATTCCGACGGAGTTCGTCGACGCCATCGCACCCACAACGGGGTGGTCGGGTACCGAGGCCGAACTCGGGGAGGTGCTGCGCCGCTTCGCCGACGTCGGCACCGACGAAGTGCAGCTCATCCCGACGAGTTCGGACCCCGACCAGCTCCGACGCGCGGCGGACGTCGCCGCAGCGTTCACCTGATCTCCCCCGAAAACGACATTGCGGCAGTTGATTCCGGAATCCGGAACCAGCTGCCGCAAGTCCTCGGTGATCAGTGGGAGGCGTCTGCCCCGGGCTTGAGCATCACCAGGCACAGCACGGCGGCTGCCGCAGTGAGGATGCCCGAGAAGATCAGGCACAGCTGCATACCGTCGAGGAAGGCGTCGCCCACGGCGTTCATGACAGTCGGGGTGTCCGCGCCGAGATCGAGACCTGTCACCGCACCGAGGCCCTGACCGTCCACCGCGTCGACGACGCGCTCGCGCATCTCGCCGTCGACACCCGCGTCGGCGAGCTGCCCGGGCAGCGAGTCCACCGCGCCCGCGGTGAGCAGGGCGCCGAGGACGGCCGGACCGAGCGCGCCGCCGACCTGACGGAAGGCGTTGTTGCCGGCCGCCGCCATGCCCGCAAGCCGATAGGGCACCGCGGAGACCGCGGTCGCGGTCATCGGGGCCATCACGAAGCCCATACCCAGGCCGAGGACGACCAGGCGCCACCCGATCGCGGCGAACGAGGTGCCGGCATCGATGGTGAGCAGCGCGAACTGCGCCGCCGCGACCGCGGCCAGACCGCCGCCGATCAGGAAACGCGCCTGAACCTGGTGCATCATCTTGCCCGCGAGCGCACCCACGATCATGGATGCGCCGTTCATCAGCGCGAGGCGCCAGCCGGCCTCGATGGTGCCGAGCTGCTGCACCATGCCGAAGTACATGCTGAGCACGAAGATGAAGCCGATCAGCGACAGGAAGCTGATCATCGCGATCAGCGTGGTGACGGTGAAGGCGCGGCTGCGGAACAGTGCGAGGTCGAGCATCGGGCTGTCCGAACGGCGCTCGACCGCAACGAAGGCCGCACCTGAGAGAACCGCGATGATCAGGGCGGTGATCACGCGGGGGTCGCCCGGTCCGTTGACGCCGGCCTCGATCACGCCGAAGACCAGTGCGGTGACCGCGACGGCCGCGGTCACCTGACCGGGCCAGTCGAGACGTCGGGTGTGCGGGGCACGCGACTCCGGAAGCGCCGTCAGGGCGATCGCGAAGGCGGCGACGGCGAACGGGATGGGCAGCACGTAGATGAAGCGCCAGCCCATGTTCTCGGCCACCGGTCCGGCGATCAGCGGACCCACGGTGAGCGCCAGCATCAGCGACGAGGCCCAGATGCCGATGAACTTTCCGCGTTCACGGAAGTCGGGGACCGCGTGGCTGATGAGCGCAAGGGTCGTCGGCAGCAGCGCGGCGGCACCGGTGCCCGCCAGGGCCTGTCCGACCCACACGAACTCGATCGACTGCGCGGAGAGCGCGACGACGGCACCAAGGGTGGACAGCACGAGACCGGTCAGATAGACCTTGCGGCGGCCGTGGACGTCGCCGAAGACGCCGGCGGTCAGGATGAATGCCGCCATCGGCAGCACGAAGGCGTCCTGCACCCAGGACAGCTGCGCTGTCGATGCGCCGAGGGCGTTGCCGATCGCCGGCAGGCTGACCGCGACGCTGGTGATGGGCAGGTAGGCCACGAAGACGCCGAGGCAGGCCATCACGATGGTGGCCGTCCGGTGCTCCGGGGGAGCGGGAAGGGTGGTGGACGTGGTGGTCACGCACTCTCGCTTTCGATGTCGGGGGTGACCGGGCACGGCCCGGTGATCGGACGCGACCACGGGTCGTCGTCTCGGGAGGGGCCTCGGCGATGCGATGGTTGCCGCGCGATGAAGCGCAGAACCCAATTGTCCGGTGCACGTGTACAAAAACGGCAGCCGGATCACTCTGTGCGGAACATTTGTCGGTTGAGGTAATGATCACGCGTAGTATTCCTCCATGATGGACGACACCGACGGAACAATCCTCCGCGCTCTCCAGGTCTATCCGCGGGCATCGTTCCGCCTGCTCGGCGAGGTCGCCGGGATCTCCGAGCAGACCGCGGCGAGGCGGTATCAGGCCCTGCGTCGCGCCGGGGTGACCAGAGTCGTCGGCGTCGTCCGGCCGGCGGTGCGTGGCGATGCGGAGTGGGTGGTGCGCGTTCGGTGCCGTCCGGACCGGCTGGAACCGCTCGCCGCGTCCCTCGCTCGGCGCCGAGATGTGGTCTTCGCCTACGTCGTCTCCGGCGGAACCGAGATCGTCTGCATCGTCCGGGCACCGATCGTGGCCGTCGGCGACGATGCGCTGCTGGCGGCGCTGCCGTCGCGTGCGGCGGTCCTCGACCTTCGCGTCGATCTCCTGTTGCACGCATTCAACCCGGGTTCGGCGTCGAAGTGGACCGGTTTCGGCGGGTGCCTGCCGGAGGAGTCCCGGGCGCTGGTGGCCGCGGCGGCCTCCGGTGCCGCCGGTGTCGAGGAGGAGGCGGTCGACGGCGGGGCCGTCGAGAACGCGCGCCTGACCGACGACGACGCGCCGCTCATCGCCGCGCTGACACAGGACGGCCGTCTGCCGCATCGGGAGCTGGCACGTGTCTGCGGGTGGACGGTGGGGCGTGTGCGTCGACGGTTGCGGACGCTGGAGCAGGGCGGCGCACTGCAGTACGACGTCGAGATCCTGCCCGAGCGACTGGGTTTCGATCTGAGTGCCACACTGTGGCTCGAGGTGTCGCCGGGCGCGATCGATGCGGTGGGTGAGGCGGTCGCCGCGCACGACGAGGTGGCGTTCGCGGCCGCGATCAGCGGCGAACACAACCTCATGGTCTCGGTGATCTGCCGGAACGCCGACGATTTCTACCGCTATCTGCGCACCAGAATCGGTGCGATGGAAGGGATTCTTGGCTACTCGGTCAGCATCCGTGTCCGGCGGCTGAAGCAGAACGCGTCACTCGTGGTGCAGGGGCGGCTGATTCAGCCCGTCTGACCCCGATTGGCCTCGGTGACACGAATCTGCCGTTCGGAAGTACCGGCTGGGGGCGTGGTGCACGGTAACTTCCTTCTGTGACCTCGCCGACGACCGACAACCAGGGCCTGGTGCGGTTGTGCGTGCTCGCTGTCCTCGCCGGCTGCGTGACCGGCGTCCTCGGCGGGGCTTTCCGGTGGTGCCTCGACCATCTCAACCGGTGGCGGTTCGAGATGCTGGACTGGGCGGACGGTCTCGGCGCCCCGGGATGGTTCATCCCGGTCGCGGTGACAGCCGCGGGCGCGGCCTTCGGGGCGCTCGTCTCGCACCTGGTGCCGACCGCGGCGGGTAGCGGCATCCAGCATGTGGAGGCCGTCGAACGTGGTGAGGCGGAGCCGGCGCCGCTACGTGTCATCCCCGCACGATTCTTCGGTGGACTGGCCGCGATCGGTTCGGGTCTCATCCTCGGGCGAGAGGGCCCGACCGTGCACATGGGTGCCGCCGTCGGCTCCGAGACCGGACGCCGTGCCGGACTCGACCAATTCGACCTCCGCGTCATGCAGACCTCCCTCAGCGGGGCCGGCCTCGCGGTCGCCTTCACCGCGCCGGTGGGTGGCGCGCTCTTCGCGCTCGAGGAGGTGACGCACTCATTCCGGCTGCGGGTGGTCATACCGACCATCCTCGCAGTCGCTGCTGCGGTGGCCTGCGGTCACGTGATCCTCGGCGACCGGCCCGACTTCCTCGTCGGCGTGGTGGCCCCACCCTCGATCACCCTGCTGCCGGTGTTCGTGGTCTTCGGTCTGCTCAGTGGCCTCGTCGGGATCGCCTACGGGAGAGCGGTTCTCGGCGCGATCCAGGGGGTACGCGGGATCACCCGCGTCCCGGCGATCGCGAAGGCCGCGATCATCGGTGCGATCGTCGGCGGGCTGATGGCCGTCGACACCGATGCCGCCGGGGGCGGAGACAACCTGGCGCAACAGATCTTCGACGGCTCGGTGGTCCTGCCGGTGGTCGCCGCACTGTTCATCGTTCGGTTCGTCGCCGGACCGCTGTCCTATGCCGCGGGCACACCGGGAGGTCTGTTCGCCCCGATGCTCGCGCTCGGTGCGCTGTGGGGTGTCCTGTTCGCCGCGGGCCTCGACGCCGTGATCCCGCAACCGGATTCGACGCTGCGCGACGCCCTGGTGCTCGCGGGCATGGCCGCACTGTTCGGTGCGGTGGTCCGGGCGCCGCTCACCGGCATGGTCGTCGTGATGGAGATGAGCGCGACGACGACGGTGGCGGTCCCCATGCTCGCCGCGACCGCGGCGGCCGTGCTCGTGGCACATCTCTCCGGGACCCCGCCCGTCTACGACTCGCTGCGCGAACAGATGCTCGCCAACGACGCTTCCCGCGAACGGGATTCGGGCGCCTAGAAGGTACGCGTGTGCGCGCCGAGCGGCACGATCAGCGGTCCGCCCGAGATCGGGTCCGTCATCACATGTGCCCGCAGGCCGAAGGCTTCGTCGAGCATCGCGGCGTCGATGACCTGGGCCGGGGCGCCCGTGGTGACGATGGCGCCGTTCTTCATGACCACCAGTGAATCGCTGTAGCGGGCCGCGAGATTGAGGTCGTGAAGGACCATGACCACGGTCTTGCCGTGATCGTCGCGGAGACGACGGACCAGGTCGAGGACGTCGATCGAGTGTGCGAGGTCGAGGTAGGTGGTCGGCTCGTCGAGCAGGATGAGGTCGGTGCCCTGCGCGAGCGTGAGTGCGATCCAGACCCGCTGGCGCTGACCGCCGGAGAGCGCGTCGAGGGTACGGTCGGCGAGTTCGAGGGTGTCGGTCATCTCCATCGCCTCGGCCACCGCGGCCTCGTCGGCGGCGGTTGCCTGCTGGTACCACCGCTGATGCGGATGCCGGCCCCGCCCGACCAGGTCGGCGACGGTGAGACCCTCGGGCGCCACCGGGTTCTGGGGCAGGATCGCCAGGGTCCGGGCGACCTGCTTGGGCCGCACGTGCGCGATGTCCTCGCCGTCGAGGAACACGGTGCCCGCCTTTGGCGGCAGCAACCGGGCGAGGCATCGCAGGAGCGTCGACTTGCCGCAGCCGTTGGAGCCGATGATGGTCGTGACCCGGCCGTCGGGGATGTCGATGTCGAGACCGTCGATCACCACTCGCTGGTCGTAGCCGACGGTGAGTCCGCTGCCGCGAAGCCGGGCCGTCGTCTGCGGGGCGTTCTCGGTGGGGGAGATGGTCATACGGTCGCCTTCCGGGACATCGCGATCATCAGGTAGATGAGGAACGGTCCGCCGATCGCGGCGGTGACTATGCCCACGGGTAGGCCGCCGGGCAGCACAGTGCGGCACAACAGATCTCCGCCGAGCACGAGGGACGCACCGACCAGGCCGGACAACAACGGCGTCGGAACCGCGGTGCGGGCCAGCCGCAGCGCGATCTGTGGGGCGAGCAACGCGACGAAGGCGATCGGTCCGGCGGCGGACACGCACAGCGCACTGACCAGGACCGCGGTCAGCAGCAGTGTCGTGGACACCGCGCCGGTCCGGACGCCGAGTCCGCGTGCGAGATCCGGTCCGAGGCTGAGCATGCCGATCTGCCGCGAGAACACGACGATCACCACGATCCCGAAGACGACCCCACCGACCACCGGCCAGACATTGGACCAGCCCACGTTGGCGACCGAGCCGACCAGCCACACCTGGGCACGCCCGACGTCGCGAATGTCGGCACGGGTGAGCAGGAAGTTGGTCAGCGCCTGCAACATCCAGGTCATGCCGACGCCGATCAGCACGAGGCGGAACGGGTTGATGCCGCTGTTCGCCTTGCGGCCGGGCCAGGCGAGCACGTACATGAGCGCCGCGGTCAGGAGGGCGCCGATCATCGCCGACGCCGGGACGCCGAGGTCGCCGAACCAGCTGCCCCAGCTCGTGGTCGAGAAGGCGATTGCCGCGACCGCCGCCGCACTCGCACCGGCGGTGATGCCGAGGATGTCCGGGGTGGCGAGGGGGTTCTGGGAGATCAGCTGGGTGATGGAGCCGGAGAACCCGAGCCCGATGCCCACCAGCAGGCCGACGAGGGCCCGGGGGAGCGCGACGTCGAAGACGACGACGTTCTCGATGCGGGTGCCGCCGCCCAGCAGGATGCGCGCGACGTCGATCGGGGTGAGAGGGAAGTCGCTGACGCCGACGCCGGTCAGGAACAGCACCACCGCGAGTGCCGCCGAGACGAGCGCGACGACCAGCATGCGCGGACGCACGACGAACGACACCGGCTCGATCGCGAGGCGGTAGCCCCCGGGATGCGGGGCGACGCTGCGGGTACGTGCTGCGAGGCCACGAGCACGGGGCTCGGGCGTCTTCACGTCGGAGGAGTTCATACGGTTGCCAACCTCTGCCGACGGACCAGGAAGATCAGGAACGGAGCGCCGACCAGGGCCAGCATGACGCCCACCTGGACCTCACCCGGACGCGCGACGACGCGGCCGAGGATGTCGCAGCCGACGAGGAGTATCCCGCCGAGCAGTGCCGAGTACGGAATGATCCAGCGATAGTCGGCGCCGACGAACGCACGCGCGATGTGCGGTACCACCAGTCCGAGGAACACGATGGGCCCGCAGGCCGCGGTGGCGGCGCCGATCAGCAGAGTGATCGTCAGGATGCCGAGCGCGCGGATGAGGATCACCCGCGAGCCCAGGGCCTTGGTCATGTCGTCACCGAGGCTCAGGACATTCAGGAAGAAACCGCTCGCCAGCGCGAACACGAGTCCGACGCTGATGAACGGCAGGCTCGCCCAGAACACGTCGATGCCACGGCCGGCGGTCGAACCGACGCTCCAGAATCGCCACTGGTCGAGCGAGTTGGTGTCGACGAGCACGATCGATGATGTGATCGCGGTGAGCATCGCCGTCAGTCCCGTTCCCGCGAGGATCAGGGTCAGCGGACTCGAGCCGCTCAGTGCCGACAGCCCGAAGACGACGGTCGCGGCGATGATCGCGCCGAGCAGTCCGAAGAACATGAAGGCGACGGGGCTGGTGATCCCGAGCAGGTAGATCCCGGCCACGACCGCGCACGCGGCTCCGGCGTTGACGCCGAGCATGCCGGGATCGGCGATGGGGTTGCGCGTGTGTCCCTGGGTGATGGCACCGGCGGCGCCGACGGCCAGACCGGCGAACAATCCGAGCAGGGTTCGCGGGACGCGGAGATCCCAGACGATGCCGTCGACGTCGGTGTCCTTGGTGATCTCCGGCAGCCGGAGATCGAGGAGGGCGGCCCAGACCTCGGTGATCCCGGCGGCGAAACTCGTCCACACCTCGTCGAGCGGGACGGGGCGGGTACCGAACAGCACGGAGGCCACGACCAGCCCCACCAGAGCCGCGACCAGCACGGGAATGCCGAGAACACGAAGGGAGCGGCGCACGAAGGGTTACCTTACCAACGCTGGTCGGCGACTCTCGCGGCGCGGCACCGTGGATGTCGTTCGGGTAACGAAAGACCGCACCGGAGTTAGTGGAGGCTGTGTCTTCGGTAACACTGCGATGAGCTCGGATCGATATGCCCAGTGTTTCGAGGGTTCTGAAAACAGGAGGATCGATGAAGTCATTCAAACGGGCCGTTGTCGGAGTGTTGGCTGCGGGAAGCATCGCGGCGGGCACACTCGTGGGTGCCGCGCCCGCGCAGGCCGCCGTCCCCAACCTGCAGATGACGGGTGGGGTCTACTGCCAGTTCGGAGCCCCGGGTACCCCGTGGAACCAGGCGTGGAGCATGACCCGGTTCATGCGTGTCACGGCGCGTGACGGCGATTTCCGCAACGTCACCCTGCAGGAGAGCGGCGGCGCGACGAAGTTCAAGCCGCTGCTGAAGAAGAACGAATCCCTGCTGATCAAGACCACCTGGTTCGGCTGCTTCCCGTCGTCGATCTCCGGGTACGCGATCTCCGACTACGCCGAGAACCTGACCGACAACGTCGGCTTCTGGTGGAACGTGCGACGCATCGACAACCCGTTCGACCGGTTCGGCACGGGCTCGTCCGCGTCGGCGTCCGCGCTGACCGGCGGCGGCAACACGGTCAAGGGAGTGCCCACCATCCCCGGGCGCTGAGTCCGTAGAGAACAGACGACGAGGGGCGACCGGTGAGAACCGGTCGCCCCTCGTCGTCGATCTCCAGAGGTCGTCTCAGGCCGACGGCCGCGCCACCTTGTGGGGCTCCGACGCGGCGAGCATGTCCTCACGCTCGACGACCTTCACGCGCTCGCGGCCCTCGGCGGCACCGAGTGCGCGCTCATGCTCGTCGAGGCGGTACCAACCGTCCCACGTGGTGAACGGGATGTTCTTCGACTCG
The DNA here is from genome assembly GCF_030316175.1 of Gordonia sp. Swx-4. Classification (NCBI taxonomy): domain Bacteria; kingdom Bacillati; phylum Actinomycetota; class Actinomycetes; order Mycobacteriales; family Gordoniaceae; genus Gordonia; species Gordonia sp. Swx-4. Next base: position 4,442,842 of record NZ_CP128197.1, on the reverse strand, counting down.
AGCAGCTCGATGATGGCGTCCTCGGCCGGAGCGGCGGGCTCGAGCAGCTTCTCGGCCTCCATGTCCTTGAGGATGCAGTCGACGGTCTCGTTGGCGTCGCCCTTGGTGTGGCCGATGAGACCGACCGGACCACGCTTGACCCAGCCGGTGGTGTAGACGCCGGTGAGCTGCTCACCCTCGTCGAACACGCGTCCGGCCTCGTTGGGGATGACCCCCGCCTGCGAGTCGAAGGGGATGCCGGGCAGGTTGTCCGACAGGTAGCCGACCGCACGGTAGACCGCTCCGACCTCCCAGTCGGTGATCTTGCCGGTGGGCTTGACGTTGCCGGTGCCGTCGAGCTGGGTGCGCTCGGTGCGCAGGCCGACGACCTTGCCGTCCTCGCCGAGGATCTCGGTGGGGCTCTCGAAGAAGTGCAGGAAGAGCTTGTGGATCGCACCCTGCTTGGGCTCGCGGATCGCGTAGTTCTCGATGATCGTCGCGACCTGGTCGGTGATCTTCGAGCCGCGGCGGGCGACGGTCGAACCCTCGTCGTAGTCGATGTCCTCGGGATTGACGATGACCTCGATGTTCGGCGAGTGGTCGAGCTCCTTGAGCTCGAGCGGGGTGAACTTGGCCTGCGCCGGTCCGCGGCGACCGAAGACGTGCACCTCGATGGCCTTGTTGGCCTTGAGACCCTCGTAGACGTTGGCCGGGATCTCGGTGGGCAGCAGCTCGTCGCCGGTCTTGGCGAGAACGCGCGCCACGTCGAGGGCGACGTTGCCGACGCCGATGACGGCTACCTTCTCCTGCTCGAGCGGCCAGGTGCGCGGGAAGTCGGGGTGGCCGTCGTACCAGGCGACGAACTGCGCGGCGCCGTAGCTGCCCTCGAGGTCGATGCCCGGGATGTCGAGCGCGCGGTCGTCGGTGGCGCCGGTGGAGAAGATGATCGCGTCGTAGTGCGACTTCAGCTCGTCGAGCGAGATGTCGGTGCCGTAGTCGACGTTGCCGAGCAGGCGGACCTGCGGCTTGTCGAGCACCTTGTGCAGCGCGGTGATGATGCCCTTGATGCGCGGGTGATCAGGCGCGACGCCGTAACGGATCAGACCGAACGGGGCCGGCATACGCTCGTAGAGGTCGATGCTGACGCCGCGATCCTTCACGGTGTCGGACTTCATCAACGCGTCGGCGGCGTAGATCCCGGCGGGACCCGCACCGACGATCGCAACCCGAAGCGGGCGGCTGTTCTCGCTCATGGAGTAGGTGTCTTCCGTTGCTCGGCGCGCCCCGCCACAGGAACCGGATCCGAAACCCTTGATTCTGGTGTCGACACGCTTGGATAAGGCCTATCCCTTCTACGGTAGGCGCTTGGTGTCCACTCCCAAAATTAGCTGTGAGGTAATCCTCACTTCTCGACGTCATCGCGATGACGCGGTGCGACGCGCGTCAGCGTGAGCCGGCAGCTTCGGCGAGGGGTCCGACGGCCTGATCGGCCACCCACGGGATCGTCAGCAGGGTCGGCACCGACATGGCACTGCCGACCTCCTGCGGCAGGTAGGCGACCCGTCCCGAACGCGCCACCTCGAGCCGGGTGAACGCCGGGTTCGACCGCAGCTTGTCGTTCGAACCCTCCCAGTCGACGGCGACGACGATGTCGGCCGCGTCGAGCCGGTCGAGGCTCTCGGCCGGTAGTTCGCCGTAGAACCCGCTGGTGATCGTGTCGCGGAGGACCGGCGGGAACGTGAGGCCGTAGCCCGCGACGGTCTGCGCCCGGCCGTCTTCGGGTCCGTACACCGAGACCCCGCCGGTCGGGCTCGCGGTCACCACGACGGCGGTCTTGCCCGCGAACTGCGGATTCTTCGCCCTGATGCCCGCGAGGAACGCCTCGGTCTCGGCGATCTTGCGCCGGGCGAGGTCGGGTTGCCCGATCGCGGTGCCGATCTGGATGGTCTGCGCATTCCACGGCACCTGCCACGGCTTGTACTGGGCGGGGCGGAGGATGGTGGGTGCGGTCTTGGTGAGCAGGTCGAACTGGTCGCGGGTGGGATCGGCGCCGACGGCGGTGATCAGGTCGGGGCTCGTGGCGAGCGCCTTGGGGATCTCGTTCCCGAGAGCTGCCGAAGTATTGGCGAGGACCACCGGTTGCGAGTCGCCGATCAGGTCGGCGTTCCACGGCGCGGTCGCCTGGTCGGGATCGGCGAACGGGGCGATCGTCGTCGGCATGACGCCGAGGGCGAGCAGCGTGTCGCCGTCACCCACGCCCAGCGCGGCGATCCGCGTGGGTGCCTTCTCCACGACCGCCGGGGCGTAGGCCTGCTGAACGGTGACGGGAATCGAGCCGGTCTCGGGAGCCGGGACGGACGCGGAATCGTCGGCGACCTTCTCCTCGGGAGCGGCGCAGGAGCTCACCACGAGGGCCGCCGCGGTCGCCGCGAGCACGATTCCGGACAGTCGATGGGGAAGCGGACGCATGTGGTTCCTCGTCGGTCGGCGTTAGGTTAGGCCCACCTTACCGAGCGCGGATCAGGTGCCCGCGCGATTCGACGCGATGGCGGCCGGAGAATCCGGACGGAGGTCACACCCGGCCTGTCGTTACACTTCGCGCCATGGCCAAAGCTGCAGGCGGGGGCCCCGACAAGCCCTCCGGTAAGGGTGCCGCATCCGGGAACACCTCTCGGGGCGCCGCGTCCTCGAAGAAGTCTGCCCTCGGCAAGGCGACATCGAACGACGACGTCGACGCCGCCCTCGTCGAGGAAGGGCCGCCGAACTGGAAGAACGCGTGGCCGTTCTTCGTGGCGGCAGGTGTCGTCGCGCTCCTCGTGCTGGGGATCGTGCTCTCGAGCATCTCGCGGCCGCCCGAGGAACGCGTCAGCGACGACGCGCGTGTCCAGTACGCCATCAACGACCTCTACACGGCGAAGAACGGCCCGAACTACGCCGAATATCGCGCCAACACCTGCGATGCCGACCTGGACAAAACCGGTTTCCCCTCCGAGGCGCAGTTCGTCGCGGAGAACCAGGCGTCGCTGGACCAGAACGGCCGCATCGAGATCCCCGAGATCACCGACCTGGTGGTCGACGGTGACCGGGCGACCGCCAAGGTCCATTGGCACTATAAGGACAAGGCCGATGCCAAGCAGGTCGTGGAGACGATCGTGGTGCGCGAGAACGGCGAATGGAAGGTGTGCTCCTCATGACCTATGCCGGCGACCTGACCCCGCGGGAAGCGTGGGAGAAGCTCGAGAACAATCCCGACGCGGTCCTCGTCGACTGTCGGACGCAGGCCGAATGGTCCTTCGTCGGCGTCCCCGACCTCGAGGTGCTCGGCAAGCGGACAATCTTCGCCGAGTGGACGACGTTCCCCGAGGGGCGCCGGAACGAGCAGTTCGTCGAACAGTTGCGCGGCGCCGGGGTCACCGATGACCACGAGGTCATCTTCCTCTGCCGCTCGGGGCACCGCTCGATCGGTGCGGCCGAGGCGGCGACCGCCGACGGAATCGGCAAGGCCTACAACGTGGTCGACGGGTTCGAGGGTGCCCTCGACGAGAACGACCATCGAGGTGCGTCGGGATGGCGCGCCGAGAATCTGCCGTGGAGGCAATCGTGAGTCCTGATTTGTCCGTGGGTCGTGAACTGCCGGAGGGTCTTTCACCCGACACCATCGCCGTCCGCGGTGGCCTCGCCCGCTCCGGCTTCTACGAGACCACCGAGGCGCTGTACCTGACCAGCGGATACGTCTACGACTCCGCCGAGGCCGCCGAGCGCGCCTTCACCGGCGAGGACCAGCGGTTCGTCTACTCCCGGTACGGCAATCCGACGGTCCACATGTTCCAGGAGCGGCTGCGTCAGCTCGAAGGTGCCGAGGCCTGCTTCGCGACGGCCAGCGGCATGGCCGCGGTGTTCGTCGCGCTCGGCGCCCTGCTCAAGGCCGGCGACCGGCTCGTCGCCGCCCGCAGCTTGTTCGGCTCGTGCTTCGTGGTGTGCAACGAGATCCTGCCGCGCTGGGGTGTCGAGACCGAGTTCGTCGACGGCGAAGACCTCGAACAGTGGGAGCGTGCACTGTCGAAGCCGGCCGACGCCGTCTTCTTCGAGACCCCGTCCAATCCGATGCAGACGCTCGTCGACGTCGCCAAGGTGTCCGAACTGGCGCATGCCGCGGGCGCGAAGGTGGTGCTGGACAACGTCTTCGCGACCCCGCTGCTGCAGCGCGGCCTCGATCTCGGTGCCGACGTCATCGTCTACTCGGGTACCAAGCACATCGACGGCCAGGGTCGCGTCATGGGCGGTGCCGTCCTCGGCACCAAGGAGTACATCGAGGGCCCGGTGCAGCAGCTGATGCGCCACACCGGCCCGGCGCTGAGCCCGTTCAACGCTTGGACCCTGCTGAAGGGCCTGGAGACCATGCGCCTTCGTGTCGACGCCTCGGTGGCCTCGGCGCTGCGCATCGCCGGGTTCCTGGAAGCCGACCCGCGGGTCCGCTGGGTGAAATACCCGTTCCTGCAGTCGCATCCGCAGTTCGAGCTGGCCAAGAGCCAGATGTCCGGTGGCGGCACCGTGGTGACCTTCGAGCTCAACGACCACGACGGCATCGACGGCAAGAAGCGCGCCTTCGAGGTCCTCAACGCGCTGCAGGTCATCGACATCTCCAACAACCTCGGTGACTCCAAGTCGCTGATCACCCACCCGGCCACCACCACGCACCGCGCGATGGGGCCCGAGGGGCGTGCCGCGATCGGTCTCAGTGACGCGGTCGTGCGCCTGTCGGTCGGGCTGGAGGGCATCGACGACCTGCTCGCGGATCTGGATCAGGCGCTCGGCTGAGCCCGCGCACGAGGCTCTCCTGCCCATGCCCATCAGGCCGCCCGGGCGGGACGCTCATGACGGAACCTGAGTGCGGCCAGCGCGACCGCGATGGGCAGGACACTGACGGTCAGCATGGTGAGTCGCACGGCGTCGGAGAAGTCCGCTCCGAGGTCGAGGCCGCCCACTTGCTGTAGCAGGTTCGGGTCGTATCCGACGCCACCCGGGCTCCGCGCCACTGCGCTACGCGCGGCGTCGACGGCCTCTTGTCCCTGTGTCACCGTCAGGCCCCGTTGTTCGCTGTCGGCGAGCCATTCACGCTCGAAGAACACATTCAGGAGGAGCAGGTACACGGTGGGCCCGAACGCGTAGCCCGTCATCCCGAAGGCCGTCTGCACCGAGGCCACTGTTCCGGACTGCCCACTCGGCGCATGCGAGAGCACCGTCTCCGACACGGATGTGGAACTCACCATCGACCCGAGGTTGTACAGCCATACGGACATCACGAGCAGCCAGAGCGCCATGATCGGGCTGACCGTGCCGGCCATCAGCAGCCCGGCGGCCGCCATGGTCGCGAGACCGGCGACCATCACCGGTCTCGGCGAGAACTTCTCCATCAGACTCCCGGACATGATCAGGGCGCCGGCGATCAGCAGCGAGCCGGGAAGGAACAACAGTCCGACCGTCTGCGGTGACAGCGCGAGCACCTTGCTGCCGTACTGCCCCAGGACGATGCTGAGCCCCGCGATCAGGAAGTTGAGTGTGAAGGCGGCGGCGAGCGCCACCGTGAACGTCCGGTTGCCGAACAGCGACAGGTCCAGCGCCGGTTCGGGGGTGCGCCGTTCGTGGCGGACGAAGAGCACCGCGCCGACGACGCTGACGAGTAGCGGCAGCCAGGCCTGGGGCCGGAGGACACCGTTCTGGGCGGCCGCGAGTCCGATGACGAGGGTCAGGAGTGCCACCCCGATCAGGACGATGCCGATCACGTCCAGCTTCGCACGCTCCTGACGTGGCGACTCCGGAACGAACTTCGCCGTCAGCAGCATCGAGACCACGGCAAGCAGTGGTGCGACCAGGAACACGAACCGCCAGCCGAGACCCGTCACGGCCCAGCCCGTCAGAGCGGGGAGCGCCCCGCAGAGAACCATCTCGATGGCGACGAAGATGCCGATGGCCTTCGGTCGCTGCTCTTCGGTCACCGATGTTTTGAGGAGGGCCAGCGATACCCCGAGCAGGGCCGCCATGCCCAGGCCCGCCGCGACGCGCATCGCCAGGAGAAAGCCATACCCGGGCGAAAGCATGGCGAGCACATCGGCGACGGCGACCACGGCCAGTCCGGACATCAGGAGTCGTCGGAGTCCGATCGAGTCGCCGAGATTCCCCGCGCCGAGGACGGACGCGGCCATGACCAGCGTCGACATTCCACCCAGCACTCCGACAGCAGCGGGCGGGACGTCGAGTTCCCGGCTCACCTGCGGCAGATTCAGGCTCAGCACCAGCGGATCGACGGCCGTGATCGTGAAGGCCAGGGACAGCGCGAAGATGATCGGCAGAATGCTCTTCCGGGTTGTCGACCGCTCCGCAGGCATCCGCTACGCCTCCCTGGCCCCTTCGCCCCGACGTTCATCGACCATAACGCCGACCTTCGTGGTCGGAGGCGAGATCGCGGGAGGGCGTGCTCACCGGAGGGTCAGTTCACGATGTCCGCGAGGGGGGTGCCGAGCGCGTTGAACACGGTCCGTAGTTTGAACTGCGTCTCGTCGAGTTCCGCCTGCGGGTCGGAGTGTTCGACGATGCCGCCGCCCGCCCAGGTGCGCAGACTCCGACCGTCGGCGGCGAGTTCGGCGCACCGGATGGCGACCATCCATTCGCCGTCGCCCGCGGCGTCGCACCACCCGACCGCGCCTGCGTAGAAGCCACGATCTCCCTCTACGTCTCGAATGATCTGTGCGGCAACGTCACTGGGGGTGCCGCACACTGCGGGGGTGGGTCCGAGGAGTAGTGCGAGGTCGAGTGCGGTGGTCGCCGGGTCGCGCAGCGTCGCGCGGATCGGGGTGGCCAGATGCCACATCTCGCCGGTCGACTCGAGCTGTGGGGTCGACGGCGCGTCGACGTCGTCGCAGAGATGTCCCAGGCGCTCGCGCAGATGATCGACGACGAAGGCGTGCTCGGCGAGGTCCTTTGTCGAGGCGGCCAGTTCGGCGGCGGTCGCACGGTCGACGACCGGGTCGGCGGATCGTGGTGCCGAACCCGCGTAGGGATGACAGGTCACCGTCGATCCCGACTTGCGCAGCAGTGCTTCGGGACTCGCGCCGAGCAACCACGAGCCCGAACCCGTCGCGGCGCCGAGGTCGACCGCGAAGGCGTTGTGGTCGGCGTTGCCGCCGGCGAGTGCGTCGAGGAATTCCGCCGGGCGGATCTGTTCGTCGAGCACCAGGTCGACGCTGCGTGCGAGCACGACCTTCCCGACGTCGCCGGCGACGATGCGCTTGACCGCATGTGCGATGCGCTCGCGGTGCTCATCCCGGGCCGGGTGGCTCACGGTCGACACCGCTCGCCGTGACAGCGGCCCGGTCCCGGGCAGCGGTGCTTCGCCGGTCCGGAGCCGGACGGGGGCGACCAGCGCCGCGGGGTCGCGGAGGTCGAAGGGGATCGCCCCGGTCAACGCCCCGACCTCGCCCGCCCGCAGTGCGGCGGATGCCTCGTCGACGTCGGTGAACGACCGGACCACCCCTTCGCCCCGCACGGTGCCGTGCGGGCGCGACAACACGAAGACCTCACTCGATGCCACGACAGCCAGGGTACAGGTAAGCCTGTCCTAACTAGGAATCACGGTGAATCTAAATTGACACCCTTCGCCGGGATCCGCGAACCTTGTCGCAGGTCATGAGTGCCAGTGACAAGCCCCGGCTCGCTGGTCGGCAACCCTCCTCCACGGTGGGGTGCTCCGGGTGACGACCTGGCTGCGGTCGAACCCGAACGCGGCAAGTGTGGATTCTCGAGGAGTTCTTGTCATGACCGCTGTGCTTTCGGCACCCGTCACAACCGTCCGCCCGACCCGTGCCGTGGTGTCCGCCGCCATCGCCGACCGGGCACCCTTCATCCCCGCGCTGGCGCCGGTCGTCGGCGCGGATGCGCAGGTTCCCGTCGCCGCCGGACACCGCGTCGGCTACGCCAATCTCGACTACGCGGCGAGTGCCCCGGCGCTGGCGTCGGTCGCCGCGCAGGTCGCCGGGGCCCTCGGCGAGTACGCGAGCGTGCACCGCGGCGCCGGCCACCTCTCGCAGGTCACCACCCGCCGGTACGAAGCCGCCCGAGATACCGTGCGCGGCTTCGTCCGCGGCCGCGTCGACGACTCCGTCGTCTTCACCCGCAACACCACCGACGCGATCAACCTCGCCGCCCGCATCACGCCCGGCGACGTCGTGGTCCTCGACATCGAGCACCACGCCAACCTGTTGCCGTGGTGTGCGCCGAAGGACGGTCGCAACCGGGCTCGCGTGGTCACCGCCCGCGCCACGATCGAGGACACCCTCGTCGCGATCGAGGCGGAGCTCGCGTCCGAGCCGGCGTCGCTGCTCGCGGTGACCGCCGCGTCGAACGTCACCGGTGAGGTCCTCCCGATCAGCAGGCTGGCCTCGATCGCCCATCGCCACGGCGCACGCATCCTGGTCGACGCGGCGCAGCTCGTCGCACATCGCCCCATCTCGATCGTCAGCCACGGTATCGACTATCTGGCGTTCTCCGGTCACAAGGCCTACGCCCCGTTCGGCGCCGGCGTCCTGATCGGACGCTCCGACTGGTTCGACGCCGCCGACCCGTACCTCGCCGGCGGTGGAGCGACCGCCGACGTCGACCTGCGCGGTGACGAGAACTCGGCCGGGACCACCTGGCACACCGGGGCCGCCCGCCACGAGGCCGGCTCGCCGAACGTGCTCGGCGCCGTGTCGATCGCCGAGGCGTGCGCCGCACTCGCCGAGTTGGGTCCGGAGGCCATCGGCCTCCACGAGCTCGAGCTCGGTGAGCGGCTCGACGCCGGTCTCGCTCGCATCGACGGTGTCCGGCCGCTGCAGATCTTCACCGACTCGACCGACCGCGTCGGCATCGCCGGCTTCACGATCGACGGCTTCGCGCCGCGGGCCGTCGCCGAATATCTGAGCAGCGAGCACGGAATCGGTGTGCGGGACGGCAAGTTCTGCGCCCACCCGTTGCTCAAGCGGCTCGGTCATCCCGAGGGTGCCGTCCGCGCCAGCTTCGGTGCGGGCACCACCTCCGACGACGTCGACCGCCTGCTCAACGCACTCGGCGCACTCAGCGCTGGAACGACCACCGCCCGACCAGAACTCGACGAGGGGTACCCCGCATGACCGTCCACATCGACACTCCGCGCACCGCCGTCACCATCGGCCGTCCCGGCTTCCAGGTCGCGATCGCGGGAGATGCTGTCGCACAGACCTTCCCGATCGTCGTGCGTCGCGAGACCCTGCGGGACGCCCAACGGGCGCGCGCGCTGCTGCGGGCCGGCACCCACGACCAGGCGAACTTCGTCGTGGCCCTCGAGATCGAGGTCGCGATCGCGCCGCACGCGGCATCGGCACGCGCCGCCGTCGAGCAGGCCGGAGTCGCCGCCGACAGCTCGGAGACCATCCGCTACATCGGCACGACCCACGGCCTGATCACGCTGCTGCGTGACATCTACGCGGCCGAGGTCGCCGACGCGGTGATCCTGGTCCCGATCGACGGTTCGGCCACCGACAGCCGAATCCGCGAGCAGGTGCTCCCGGTCTTCGCCGAGGCGCGTCACCGGGTCGCCTAATCCATCAAGGCTTGCTGCGCTCTCGTGTCGTGGGGCATGTCGAGCATCTGACTGGCGAACCTCATCTCGACTGACAGACGTCGATCGACGTCTGTCAGTCGAGATGACAACGACCCGTGGTCGGGCTTGCCGCAAACGCCGACCGCCGACGACAGCGTGTGTCGTCGGCGGTCGTGAATGACTGCTCGGGTGGCGTCAGCCGCGCGAGGGCTCGTTGGCCTCGTCGGGGTGAGCGGCGAGACGGTCGATGGCCTCCTGGGCGACCTTCTCGGCAGCCTCCCGGCCGACCCAACCACCGGGCTGGACCTCCTTGCCGGGCTCGAGGTCCTTGTAGTGCTCGAAGAAGTGGCTGATCGGGCCCAGCTCGTACTCCGACACGTCGGAGATGTCCTTGATGTGGTCCCAGCGCACGTCGCCGGCGGGCACGCACAGCAGCTTGTCGTCGCCGCCGGCCTCGTCGGTCATCGTGTACATGCCGACGATGCGGGCGCGCACGATGATGCCGGGGAAGACCGACTCGGGCAGCAGGACCATCGCGTCGAGCGGGTCGCCGTCCTCACCGAGGGTGCCGTCGATGTAGCCGTAGTCGGCGGGGTAGCCCATCGAGGTGTACAGGTAGCGGTCGAGGTAGACCTTGCCCGTCTCGTGGTCGACCTCGTACTTGTTACGGCCACCTTTGGGGATCTCGATGGTCACATCGAATTCCACTGTTCCTCCTGGCAGTTGCGAATCGGGGGGTGTGATCGCCGGACGGCCAGATGGCCGCGCGTCGCAACAACGATACTGTTAGTCCGACGACCTCGGACTTCGTACCCCAGAAGTTCGCGGGTATATCAGGTGCCAGGTCGCATTACCCGACATAACGGTCAGAGCTGTGCGAGAGATCCGGAGGCTTCGTGGGCGCAACCACCAGACCCGCAGGTCGTGATGGCAGGCCACGCAGTCGCAAACTCCTCTGGTGGACGATCGTCGCCGTCGTGGTCCTCGCGCTGGTATCGACCGCTGCGGTGGTCGTGGCACTCCGTCTGGACAGGGAGGCCGAGCTGCCGCCGGGGATCCCGCCGCAGCCCGCCGCGATCTCCCTCGACCCGCAGATCGACCCCGTCGCCGCCACCGCTCCGGCCCCGACGCCGGCCGGTGTGTCCCGGGCGATCGCCCCCGCTCTGCGGAATCCGGCGCTCGGCGTCCTGAGCGGCATGATCTCGGACTCGCTGACCGGCGAGGTGCTGTGGTCGCGCAACCCCACCCGTCCGCGCATCCCGGCGTCGAACGACAAGGTTCTCTCGGCCGCGGCCTTCCTCGAGGCCATGCCGCACGACGCGCGCCTGACCACGACGGTCGTCGCCGGGTCGAACGGACAGGTGATCCTCAAGGGCGCCGGCGATCCGACCCTGACGGCGCAGCCCGCCGGTGCCGACACCTTCTACAGCGAACCCGCCCGGATCGCCGACCTCGCCGAGCAGATCAAACAAGCCGGCATCCCGGTCACCTCGGTGGCGGTGGACCTGAGCGCCTTCTCCGGCCCGACGATGGACCGGACCTGGGACCGTCGGGACATCCAGGGCGGCGACATCGCGCCGATCGAGTCGCTGATGGTCGACGGCGCCCGCCTCGAACCGCTCGACGAGTACTCGCCGCGGTCCGCGACGCCCGGGATCATGGCCGGTGAGGCACTGGCCGCGGCGCTCGGCGTCGACGCGCCGGTCGCCGAGGCGTCCGCACCCGCCGGCGACCGCGTCGTGGCGAAGGTCGAGTCCGCACCGCTGGTGACCCGGGTCAACGACATGCTCCGCTACAGCGACAACGTGCTCGCCGAGACGCTGTCGGTCGAACTGGCGGTGCATCGCGGCGGACCCGCGACCCTCGCCGCCGGTGTCGACGCGGTCGAGGAGGTCCTGTCGACCACCTTCCCCGATCAGTGGACGGGCACCACGCTGGCCGACGCCTCGGGCATCTCCTACGCCAACCGCACGACGCCCGCGCTGCTCGACGCGGTGATGACCGCGGCGAGCGGACCCTCGCATCCCAAGCTGCGACCGATGCTCGACGGTCTGCCGATCGCCGCCGGTACGGGCACCCTCGCCGACCGGTTCCCGGTCGCCACCACACCCGGTGCCGGATGGGTGCGAGCGAAGACAGGAACACTCACCGGCGTCAGTTCGTTGACGGGCATAGTCCAAACGATCGATGGCCGCGTGCTGTCGTTCGCCCTCATGTCCGGCGGCACCTCGCCGGCGGACGCGAGACCCGCCCTGGACTTCGTGGTGGGTCAACTCAGAGAGTGCGGGTGCCGATGAGCATGGCAGGAACCGACAGCAAGGCAGCGGTCGAGCCGGTGGGTGAGGACACCCGTCTGAGCATCGGGTCGCAGATCGACTGGCCGCTCGCCGCGTCGACGGCGAAACGGCTCGTCCGACCCGGCCCCAAGACCACGGCCTACACCTACGAAGCCGCGCAGGCCGAGCTCGCCGACGCCGCGACGCGTGCGGAGGCTCCGGTCCGCGAGGTCACCGGTCTCGCCGACGGACTCCGCATCCCGACGACCCGAATCCTCGACCGCTCGGGCTGGATCGACGCGGCCTCCGTCTCGATGCGATCGATGCTGGGGTCCGACGCCGGAGTCGGATCGTCAGGCCTCGCCGCCAAGTTCGGCGGTGTACAGGCCGGGGGGCTGCTGGCCTTCCTCTCCACGGCCATCCTCGGCCAGTACGACCCGTTGACGCCGGACCCGGAGACCGGTGAACCCGGCGTGCTGATGGTCGTGACACCCAACATCATCAACGTCGAACGCCAGCTCAAGGTGGTGCCTTCGGACTTCCGCCTGTGGGTGTGCTTACACGAGGTGACGCACCGTGTGCAGTTCTCGGCCAACCCGTGGCTGCGCGACTACATGCAGGACAACGTCGCCGTGCTCACCTCCGAGACCGGTGAGTCGACCACCGAGATCGTCACGCGGATGACCAAGGCGCTCAAGGGCTCCGAACCCCGCGAGAAGGGCATCATCGGCGCGATGCAGCTGCTGCAGAGCCCCGAGCAGTTCGACGCCTTCCAGCGGATGATGGTTCTCGGCACCCTGCTCGAGGGTCACGCCGACCACGTGATGGACGCCGTCGGCCCGGCCCACGTCCCGTCCGTCGCCCGTATCCGCACGGCCTTCGACAAGCGCCGCAAGGCGCCGCAGAACCCGGTGCAGCGCATCATCCGCGCTCTCATCGGTATGGACGCCAAGATCGCGCAATACGTCCGCGGCAAGGCCTTCGTCGACGAGGTGGTCGAGACCGTCGGCATGGAGCGGTTCAACACGGTGTGGACCTCGCCCGAGACGATGCCGCTGCCGGACGAGATCGACACGCCGCAGGCATGGATTCGACGCGTGCTGTGACGCGGGTGGTCGCGGATTTCTCGACCACCGTTCTCGACGACCCGCACGCCGCCGTCTGTGTCGGGCTCTCCGGCGGTGCGGACTCGCTCGCCCTCACGGCGACGGCCGTCCGCGCGGGACTCGACGTCACCGCGCTGGTCGTCGACCACGGTCTGCAGGAGGGTTCGGGCCACGTCGCGGCCCGAGCCGCCGAGACGGCACGCGAACTCGGTGCCGCCGCCCGCGTGCTCGAGGTCAGGGTCGGGACCCGCGGGGGACTCGAGGCCGCGGCCCGCGATGCGCGATATGCGGCGCTCGACGTGGCCCGGGACGGTCGTCCGGTCCTCCTCGCGCACACCGCCGACGATCAGGCCGAGACCGTACTGCTCGGCCTCGCACGAGGTTCCGGGGCACGATCGATCGCCGGTATGCGGGCGTGGAAGGGCCCCTGGGGGCGGCCGTTGTTGCGTGTCCGCCGGATGCAGACGCTGGCGGTGTGTACCGAACTCGGGCTGGCGGTGCACCATGACCCGCACAACCGCGACCCGCGGTTCACCCGCGTGCGACTGCGTGCCGAGGTGATCCCGCTGCTCGACGACGTGGTCCGCGGAGGCGTCGTGGATGCGCTGGGCCGCACCGCAGACGCGCTGCAGGACGACAACGACGCCCTCGATGCCTGGGCGGAGACGGTGTGGGGAAGTGTCCGAACCGTCGACGGACTCGACGTCGCACCGCTGCTGGACGTGCCGAGGGCGGTGCGGACCAGGGTGATCCGTCGCTGGTTGCTCGGAGTGGGGGCGACCGAGCCGACGCAACGGGTGATCGCCGCGGTCGATCGGCTCGTCGTGGAATCCGGAACGGGGCGCGCCCAGGTGGCGATCGGCGGCGACCCGGGCGTGCGCACGGTCGTGGAACGTGGTGGTCAAATGCTGACGGTCCGCCTCACCGAGAGGTGAGACGGACCGCCAGGAGAGAACTGCGACCTACCGCTTGGGCGGCGTGAACGGCGAGTTGATCGTGTTGAAGTAGTGGATTCCGGCTCCGATCAGCGTGCCGCCTCCTCCGATCACGAGACCGACGAGGCCGCCGACGGCAGCTGCGGGGGCGACGCCGACGAGACAACCGACGACCGGCGCGGCGATTCCGAAGACGAGGCAAGCGAGCCCTCCGCCGACGATTGCACCGACGATCGTGCCGACCAGCGACGAGATCGACGTGCCCGCACTCAGTTGCTGCTGGAAGCGGACCAATGCCTGATCGTCGCGCTCCTGACGGGTCTGAGGCGCTGCAACCTGGTGTCGTGCAAAACCACGCACTCTTTCGACGTCCGCCGGATTGACCTGCACGGACCGCGCGTTGTTACGCGACGGAATGAGCGTCACCTTGTTACCGGCCTGACGTGCGTCGATCGGGAACTGACGGTCCTCCAAGCGATATGCAAGAGGCATACGGAACAGCTCCGCGCCGTTGCGACCGCGAATGGTCAGCGAACCGTTATCGGTGCTCGCGGACGCATTGTGCAGCGTGAGGGTCAGCGACGACTGATTCCAGGTTGCGTCGTAGGTCGCCGGCCCGACCTGCTTGGGGGCGGCCTGCGCGGTCCCGGCGAAGGCCGTGATCACAACAGTGGCAAGCGATATGGCAACGGCGACCAATGTGCGCGTGGACTTGCGCGACAAGGCCCCGTCCTGTCGTTCAGTTGACATGAAGGAATTCTTTCCATGAAGGGGAGTTCCCCGAGGAAGGGAATGGGGGAACTGTGATCGATCATATTCACAGGTCGAATTGCCCCTGCTACCCACGGTGCTGGCGGGTTCATCAACGTTCACAAACCCGGCAAAACAATTGTGAAAAAAAGTTTCGCTAGGGGCTGATGTTAAAGTTCGTTATCTGACTGTTATACAAGCAAACAACTCGGCGGTCAAAATTGGTCCGAACGGTCTACTCGCTACTCGCGAGTAATTTCCGGCGGCGGTCCCACCCGTCGGCCATGTGACCCGCGAAACATGACAAGCTGTAAAGGTGCAGTCCGCTGACCCCTACGCCGCTGACATCGACGCTGTTCTGATCACCGAGGAGCAGATCAAGCAGCGCACCGTCGAACTAGCCCACTCCGTCGCCTCTCGGTACACCGCCATCGAGGACGACCTGGTCCTGATCGGGGTACTCAAGGGAGCGGTCATGTTCATGACCGATTTCGCGCGCGCCCTGCCGATCCCGTCGCAGCTGGAGTTCATGGCGGTGTCGAGCTACGGCTCGTCGACCTCATCGTCCGGCGTCGTGCGGATCCTCAAGGACCTCGACCGCGACATCGAGGGCCGCGACGTCCTGATCGTCGAGGACATCATCGACTCGGGTCTCACCCTGTCGTGGCTGATGAAGAACCTCGCCACGCGTTCGCCCCGCAGTCTCGAGGTGTGCACGCTGCTCCGTAAGCCCGAGGCCGTCCGGTCGCCGGTTCGTGTCGCCGACGTCGGCTTCGACATCCCGAACGAGTTCGTCGTCGGGTACGGACTCGACTACGCCGAGCGTTACCGGGACCTGCCCTACATCGGGCGCCTCAAGCCCGCGGTCTACAGCAGCTGATCCGTGAGACCCGAACCCGCCACGACCTGCGCGCCGTCGCGGTGATCCTGCGACGGGAACGGTTTCACCAGCATGATCGTTGACCGGTAGCCTCAATGTGTACGTCGATGGGAAGGACATGGGAACGAAGTGGGCGCCGGGACTCGATCCCGCTCGCCGGTCGAACCCCCACCAACTGGCATGAACCGTAAGACAGTCTTCCGCAACCTCGCCATCCTGGCGCTCGTCCTGCTCGCCCTGTGGGGCTGGAGCGTGATGAGCGACTCCGACCGCGAGTACCGGGGCGTCGACACCTCCGTCGCGCTGGAGCAGCTGAACAAGAAGAACACCAAGTTCATCAGCATCGACGACCGCGAGCAGCAGCTGCGCATCGAGCTCAACTCGCCGATCAAGGTCGACGACGCCGACGCGGACAAGATCAGCACCAAGTACCCCGCGCAGGCCGGCGAACAGATCTTCGACGCGGTCCAGGAGACCGGCACGAAGTACACGACGAACGTCAACGAGCAGTCGGTGCTCTGGCAGATCCTCATCTTCGTCCTGCCGATGATCCTGCTGTTCGGTCTGTTCTTCTTCGTGATGAGCCGCATGCAGGGCGGTGGCCGCGGTGGCGTCATGGGCTTCGGCAAGTCGAAGGCCAAGCAGCTCAGCAAGGACATGCCGAAGACGACCTTCGCCGATGTCGCCGGCGCCGACGAGGCCGTCGAGGAGCTCTACGAGATCAAGGACTTCCTCCAGAACCCGGCCCGCTACCAGGCGCTGGGCGCGAAGATCCCGCGCGGCGTGCTGCTGTTCGGCCCGCCTGGTACGGGCAAGACCCTCCTGGCGCGTGCGGTCGCCGGCGAGGCCGGGGTCCCGTTCTTCACCATCTCCGGCTCCGACTTCGTCGAGATGTTCGTCGGTGTCGGCGCGTCCCGGGTGCGAGACCTGTTCGAGCAGGCCAAGAACAACAGTCCGTGCATCATCTTCGTCGACGAGATCGACGCCGTCGGCCGGCAGCGCGGTGCCGGCCTCGGCGGTGGGCACGACGAGCGCGAGCAGACTCTGAACCAGTTGCTCGTCGAGATGGACGGCTTCGGTGACCGGTCGGGCGTCATCCTGATCGCGGCGACCAACCGTCCCGACATCCTCGACCCGGCGCTGCTGCGCCCCGGTCGCTTCGACCGTCAGATCCCGGTCGGCAACCCCGACATGGCCGGGCGCCGCGCGATCCTCAAGGTGCACGCCAAGGGCAAGCCGATCGACTCGGACGCCGACCTCGACGGTCTGGCCAAGCGCACGCCGGGCATGTCCGGTGCCGATCTGGCGAACGTCGTCAACGAGGCCGCCCTGCTCACCGCGCGAGAGAACAAACAGACCATCACCGCCGAGGCGCTCGAAGAAGCCGTCGACCGGGTCATCGGCGGACCGCGGCGCAAAGGCCGGATCATCAGCGAGCACGAACGCAAGGTCGTGGCGTACCACGAGGGCGGGCACACCCTGGCCGCGTGGGCGATGCCAGACCTGGACCCGATCTACAAGGTCACGATCCTCGCGCGCGGTCGCACCGGCGGTCACGCCCTCGCCGTGCCCGAGCAGGACAAGGACCTGATGACGCGGTCGGAGATGATCGCGCGTCTGGTGATGGCCATGGGTGGCCGCGCCGCCGAGGAACTCGTCTTCCACGAGCCGACGACCGGCGCGTCGTCGGACATCGACCAGGCCACCAAGATCGCCCGCGCGATGGTCACCGAATACGGCATGAGCGCGAAGCTGGGTGCCGTGCGGTACGGCCAGGACCAGGGTGATCCGTTCCTGGGCCGCTCGATGGGTGCTCAGTCGGCCTACTCGGCGGAGATCGCCAGTGAGATCGACGACGAGGTCCGTCGTCTCATCGAGGCGGCGCACACCGAGGCGTGGGCCATCCTCACCGAGTACCGGGACACCCTCGACGTGCTCGCGACCGAGCTCCTCGAGAAGGAGACGCTGACCCGCAAGGACCTGGAGAAGATATTCTCCGACGTCGTCAAGCGCCCGCGGATCACCGCGTTCAACGATTTCGGCGAGCGGACCCCGAGCGACAAGCCGCCGGTGAAGACGCCGGGCGAGCTCGCCATCGAGCGCGGTGAGCCGTGGCCCCCGCCGGAAGCGGCGAAGATCCCCGAGCCCGTCGGTGCGGGCTACCCGGGTGGCTCGCAGGTTCCGGGTCAGGTCCCGAACTACCCGCCGGTCTACCCGGAGCCGGGTGCCCAGGGCGGACCGGTCCCGCCTGCATCGGGGAGCCCGAACCCCCAGTACCCGAATCCCCAGTACCCGGATCCTCAGTACCCCGACCCCCAGTACCCGGGTGCGCAGAATCCTGCTCCCCGGTATCCGAATCCCCAGTACCCGAACCCGGGTCAGTCGGCTCCGCCGCCCGGTGGTCCGTACACCGGCGGCACCCGCCCGGATTACGGTGCGCCGCGCGATTGGTCGGCACCGGGATGGCCGCCGGAGCAGCCCTCGACAGATCGTCCCGCCTCCAACGGGACCAACGGCTGGGGCCGGCACGGCGACAACGGGAATGCCCGGCCGGACAGTGCCGGTGAGGGTGATGACGGGCGAAGCTCGTAAGGTTTGACGCATGACGATCAGCGAGGGGCGCGACACCGTGGTGAACGGACACCGGTCGGAGTTCGATCAGGCACGCGCCGAAGCCGCGGTTCGCGAGCTGTTGCTGGCGGTCGGCGAGGACCCCGACCGTGAAGGTCTGCTCCGGACGCCCACCCGTGTGGCCAACGCCTACCGTGAGATGTTCGCCGGGCTGTACACCGACCCCGACGAGGTTCTCGCCACCACCTTCGACGAGGACCACGACGAGCTGGTGCTGGTGAAGGACATCCCGATGTACTCGACCTGCGAGCACCATCTGGTGTCCTTCCACGGTGTCGCGCACGTCGGTTACATCCCCGGCGAGTCGGGCCGCGTGACCGGCCTCTCGAAGCTGGCCCGGCTGGTCGACCTGTACGCCAAGCGCCCGCAGGTCCAGGAGCGCCTGACCACCCAGATCGCCGACGCCATCATGCGGAAACTGGAACCCCGCGGCGTCATCGTGGTCATCGAGGCCGAACACCTGTGCATGGCGATGCGCGGCATCCGGAAGCCGGGGGCGACCACCACGACCTCGGCGGTCCGCGGAATCTTCAAGACCAGTGCGGTATCCCGCGGCGAAGCCCTCGACCTGATCACCCGGTGACCCCGGCCGATCTCCCGATGACTCCCTCGATCGCGGTCCCGACCGGTGGTGGGAACCACCGGACTCTGGTGATGGGCGTCCTGAACGTCACCGCCGACTCCTTCTCCGACGGCGGCCGCTACCTCGACACCGACGCGGCGATCGCGCACGGACTCCAGTTGATCGAGCAGGGCGCCGACCTCATCGACGTCGGTGGTGAGTCGACGCGTCCGGGCGCCATCCGCGTCGACCCCGACCTCGAGGCCGAGCGCGTCGCCCCGGTCATCGCAGCACTCGCCGCGCAGGACGTCGTCGTCTCGGTCGACACCATGCGCGCCGACGTCGCAGCCGCCGCGATCGAGGCGGGTGCATCGATCGTCAACGATGTGTCCGGTGGTCGCGCCGACGCCGACATGGCGCGCGTGGTCGCCGACGCCGGACTGCCGTGGATCCTGATGCACTGGCGGCCGGCGGGTGAGAGCACGGACCGTCGGTTCACCCACCGCATCGGTGATGTCGGCGGCTACCGCGACGTGGTCGCCGAGGTCAGCGGCGAGTTGCTGGCGCAGGTCGACGCCGCGGTCTCCGCCGGTGTCGACCCGGACCAGCTCATCCTCGATCCTGGACTCGGCTTCGCCAAGACCGCCGAACACAACTGGGCACTACTGCACGCGCTGCCGACCTTCATCGGACTGGGCTTCCCCGTCCTCGTGGGCGCCTCCCGCAAGCGGTTCCTCGGCACCCTCCTCGGTCGCGACGGCGTCGACCGTCCACCAGTCGGCCGCGACATCGCGACCGCGTCGATCTCGGCGCTCACCGCCGCGGCCGGCGCATGGGGCGTCCGCGTCCACGATGTGGCGAGCACCTACGACGCCGTGACCGTTGCCGAGGCCTGGCGTGCGGGCGGCTCACGCACCACATTCGGAGCAGGAGGGTCACATGGCTGACCGGATCGAACTACGCGGTCTGAAGGTCCGGGGGAATCACGGGGTCTTCGACCACGAGCGCGAGGACGGCCAGGACTTCTTCATCGACGTCGTCCTGTGGCTCGACCTGAGTGCTGCGGCCGACACCGACGATCTCGCCGAAACCGTCGACTACGGCGCACTGGCCCAGCAGGTCGCGGCGATCGTCGGGGGCGAGCCGCGCAATCTGATCGAGACGGTCGGCGCGGAGGTCGCGGAGACGATCATGGCCGACGAACGCATCTCCGCCTGCGAGGTCACCGTGCACAAGCCGTCGGCGCCGATCCCGCTGACCTTCGACGACGTCGCGGTGGTGACCCGCCGCTCCAGGAAGGGCATGTGATGAGTCGCGCGGTTCTCTCGGCCGGTTCGAATGTCGGGGACTCCCTGGGCCATCTGCGGTCGGTCGTCGAGGGTTTCGCCGACGAACTCGTCGCGGTCTCCGCGGTGTATGCGACACCGCCCTGGGGTGGGATCGAACAGGACACCTTCCTCAACATCACCCTGATCGTCGACGGTCCGTCGAGTGCACGGCAATGGCTGGACCGGGGCAACGGGTTGGAGCAGGCCGCCGACCGCACCCGTGAAGTGCGTTGGGGGCCGCGAACTCTTGATGTCGACGTCATCTCGGTGACGGAGTCCGGCCGGGTCGTCGTCGACGATGACCCGGTGCTGACGCTTCCGCACCCGCGGGCGGCGCAGCGCGCGTTCGTCCTCATCCCATGGCTGGAGATCGAACCGGAGGCCACGTTGTGGACGCCGGAAGGGGAGCGGCCCGTGCGTGACCTGGTCGATGCCCTCGACGCCGCCGAGCGGGACGCGGTGCGTGCCGTCGAGCGCATCGGCCCGGCCGGGGGTGGGGCGTCATGACGCTTCCCGACCCACGCCGTCCGGGGCAGGACGACGAGGAGGCCGGTCTCGGTCCCACCCGACTCCGCGACCTCGTCGTCATCGCCGCGGTCACTGCGATCGCCGCGTGGATTCTGGTGCGCTACAACTACAACGACTTCCCGCCGCTGCCGCTCCTGGCCGGGATCGTGCTCTATGTGCTGGCTGCCCTCGAGGTCGTCATCGCCTTCGTCGTGCGGTCGAGGGTCGAGTCCCGAGAGGTGGGCCGCGCTCGCGGACAACTGCATCCGCTGACCGCGGCGCGAGTGCTGGCCCTTGCCAAGGCATCTGCCTTTCTCGGGGCGATCGCCGTCGGCGTGTGGACCGGACTGCTGGTGTTCCTCCTCGGACAGCAGCACGTGACGGCCGCCGATCAGGACCGGCCCGGCGCGATCGTCGGTCTGATCGGCGGCGTTGTGCTGGTGTGCGCGGCGATGTGGCTCGAGTACTGCTGCCGGGCGCCCGAGGACCCACCCGCCGTCGGCGAATCCTGATATCCGCTCGCCGGCGAACCGCCGCAGGATTCTCGGGACGGGGGAGCGGAACCGATTCGGCGGACCTCGGCGAATATGGGCTACATAACACGTCGCCGATCTGAGAAACTCCGAACCCGGTTCGCGTGTGAATGTACTGACAGCGGGTAAGTTCACGATCATGACGACCTCGAACGGCCGTTCTGCCGACTCGCGACGCTCAAGTCGGTCGGCGGCGCAATGGCTGCTCGGTCTGTTGATCGTGCTCGCCCTCGCGGCCAGCGTACTGATGGTCTTCACCGACCGCCTGTCGATCCTGGGTTCGCTGGCGGTCATCGCTGCCCTGTGGGCGGCGGTCATCGGCGCGATCCTCGTGACCAAGTTCCGGCGGCAGGCCGAGAGCGCCGAGGCCAAGAGCCGAGACCTCCGACTGGTCTACGAACTGCAACTCGAGCGGGAGATCGCCGCGCGGCGTCAGTACGAGCTCGATGTCGAGACGACCATCCGCAAGGAGATCACCGCCGAGTCCAACGAGGAACTCTCCGAGCTCAAAGCCCAGGTGCTCGCACTGCGTTCGAGTCTGGAAATGCTTCTCGGAGAACCGCTCCCGGATCAGCGGGCCGCGTTGTCGAGCGAGAAGATGCGCGAGCTCGCCTCCGGTCTGTCCGGAGCCCACGCGGGTTCCTTCGGCGGGGAGTTCGGCGGCGTCCCGCCCTATCGCTCGACCTACGACGACGACGGCCTGCGCGCCGCACGCGACTTCGCGGCCACCGCGCCTACCGCGGACGACGGTCGCCACACCGGGCCCGTCGACCCGAACGAGATGACCGAGGTCATCCCCGTCATCACCGACGAACCGATCTCCGGCCGCATCGCCACCGAGGTCCCGGTCGAGGAGGTCGACCAGCACTCCGCCGGTTCGAAGCCGTTCGCCCCGGGTGCCGATGAGTCCTCGACCGCCGGCACCGATGCTGCCGAGGACGTGTCGGACGCGGAGGTCGTCGACGACGATCCGCGCGTCGCCGACGACTCGGCCGCCTACGTCGACGAGACGCCGACCGATGAGTGGGAGACCGCTGCGAACGCCGAAGCTCCGGCCGAGTCCGCCGAGACCGGCCCTGCACCGGAAGAGGAAGCGTCGGCGACCTCCGACGTCGAGGCCCCCGCGTTCCTCGGTGCCGCCGGTCGGCACGAAGGAAGTGCCGGACGACCCGCCTCGACGTACGGTGGTGGCCGCCGCCGACGCGCAGCCGACGACGACTCCGAGTCGGCGCATTCGGCGGGCCTGCCGGTCTCTGAACTGCTCAACCAGTTGCGTCAGCAGTCCGACACCACCGGTGGTGGCCGCCGGCGACGCGAGGGATGACATCCGCGCCGCCATAGTCGCCAAAACACCGGCCCGCCTTTTTCTTACCGGCGAGTCAATTCTTTTCGGGATTCACCGGAACCCGACCCGAATACGCCGGCAATCGTCGCGCGAACATCGCCCCGGGCGCCGTCGGACAATGCCGGCCGACCGTTTCCGCCCGTCGCTGAGCCGGTCGTCGGCAGACGCTTCGGCGAATTCGTATCAAATCCGTCATCTTGTCGGATCACTTCTGTGACGTAGGTGTTCATTCGTGCCGTAGAAGTTGGACGATCGCCCTAGACTGCCCCCATGAGCGGAGCTCTGGCAGGTGGTGAGCCCGATCTGGTCGACCGAGCCGGCGCCCCTTACGTGCCGCTCCGCCACACCGACCGCGGGACCGCGATCAAACGGTCGCTGGTGAGTGTGTCGCTGTTCCTGCCGCTGCTCGCGTGGTGGCCGATGGTGTTGTGGCTGTTCACCTTCGATCCGCTCAACGAGACCCCGTTCCCGGAGTACTACGCCGACTACGTCGCCAACGGGCCGGCGACGAGCCTGATCCTGATCTGGACGCTCACGGCGCTGATGCCCGTCTACATGGTCCTGGTACTCGCGTTCTGGTCACGCAGTGTGGTCCGCGCGGCCATCGCGGTCCCGGTCGGGGCGATCGGGGCGTTGGGTTTCTGGGGCGGTCAGGTCCCGGTGCTGGTCCGCTCGGGTGAGTACGGGATTCTCAATTGGTGTTCCGAGCACATGCCGGCGTGGGTCGTGTTGCTGATCGTCGCGTGGTCGATAGCGCGCCGGAGACAATTCTGGTGGGTTCTCGCCACTCCGGTGATCGCTTTGCTCGCGATCAATGCCTACGAGGGGTGGGCGGCGAATCCGGTGGACACGATCGTGAACGGCACCGGCGATCTCCTGGGGGTGCCTGCGGCCGAGGTCCTCGATCCCTTCTCGCCGCGCTTCCGGTCGCCGTTCGACGACTCCGTCGACATCATCGCCGGTGTGGTGACGCTGTGGATCGTCGACGCGGTGATCGGTGCGCTGGCGCGACAGGGCCGACCTGAGCCGACGACGTACACGAACGACCAGCTCTGAGCCTCGCCGTTCGCGGAAAGCGTCGTACGGGTGAACCCAGGAGTAGTCGGGTCACGACCGCCCGGGCGTCAGAACTGCAGGGCGATCGCCCGGCCGATGGTGAACCCGAGCAACCCGAGGCTGAGGAGCATTCCCAGGACGCACAGGATCCGGGCCAGTCGTGCCGCCGAGGAGGCGCGGCCGCGTCCGGCAAGGTACCAGCCGGCGACACCGACGGGCAGGCCGAAGCCTCCGACGACGCTGAGCGGCACCGCCGCGATCCCGCAGGCCAGCGATGCCGTGGTGTAGCGCGCCGGGTCGGTTTCGGGCGGTGGAGGCTCGATCACGTGCAGGTCCCCGGAGGCCCGGATCATCGTCGACTCGAGGGCGGGACCGGGGACCGTCTGTCCGGGGAGTTCCGAGTACGCCGTCGCCGCGGGGAACCCGTGACCGTGTGAGGACGCCGGGGGAACGTGGCCGGTGTCGGCGGGCCGCGGTCTCGCCGGTACCGGCGCGGCGCCCACGCCGGCGGCCTCGGTCGGCGGCAACACCCCGCGGACACGCATCGTCGTGGCCTGGGTTGGGATCGGACTGCTCGCTCCCATCCGGGCTCGGGGCGCCGCGGCACCGGGACGCGGGGCGGGAAAGAAGCCGGTGGTGTCGACCGCGTACCGGAACTCGGCGGCGAACGCGCCTGCCGAGGGCGGCCGGTCCGCGGGGTTCTTGGCCAGCCCGTGGCGCACCGCCTCCGACACCGCCGGCGGGAGGCCGCGGCGCAGGGACGACACGTCCGGCGGGGGTGTCGTGAGGTGATGATGGATCATCATCATCGGTGTTCGGGCGGTGAACGGAACTGTGCCCGTGAGCAGTTCGAAGGTCGAGCAGGCCAGCGAATAGACATCGCTGCGCGCGTCGAGGGTCTCCGCCGAGAGTTGTTCGGGTGACGAGTAGGGGAACGAACCGAGCACCAGGTTGGCCGACGTCAGCGATGTTCCCCCATCGGTCTGGCGGGCGATCCCGAAGTCCGCCAGGCGGATACGACGCTCATCAGCGCCACCGGTGTCGGATTCGGCTGCGCTGATGAGGATGTTGGCGGGTTTCACGTCGCGGTGCAGCAGCCCGTGGCGATGGGCATGGTCGAGGGCGGCGCCGATCGAATCGCACACCGCCGCGACGTCATCGAGCGGAAGTCCTCCGGGTGACGCCTTGACGAGGGCCGCCGCATCGGTGCCGGCCACGTACTGCATCGAGATCCACAGCCGGCCGTCGACCTCACCGCGGTCGTAGACGCTGACGATGCACGGATGGTCGAGTTGGGCGGCCAGGTCGGCTTCGCGAGTGAAGCGTGCCCGGAAGGTCGGATCGTTGGACACGTGCTCGGCGAGCACCTTGATGACGTCGAGGCGGGGGAGTCGAGGATGTTGCGCGAGGTAGACCGCGCCCATGCCGCCGGCGCCGATCTTGCGCACGATCGTGTAGCCGGCGAACTGGGTACCCGTTTCCAGGCTCATCTGCGGATCCCCTGAGGTCGGTCGATGGAGCGATGAACGCCTAGGACGGGCCTCAGCGTACGCCGGTTCGGCCCAGGTCACAGCTGGGTCTGTCGGCCGACGGACACCGACGGCCGTCAACTCGCCGTCGGCGGCGGACGAGAGCCCCGGGTGACACCTGTCACACAGTTGGCCCGGACCGCCGCGAGAGTCCTACCCTTGCTCTGCAACGTCTGGTACCCGTGCCGAGGCCGCCGTGGAGAGAACTTCATCCACGCGGAATCCGGCGAAGGCGGGACTGGAACGAACCATGGAGGACAGCGGTGACCTCACCGATCGGTGATCCCGGCGTGCCGTTCGCACGGCAGACCGGTGGCGACGACGCCCACGGCAGCACTGCCGAGGACGCTTTCGGTGACCGCCCGTATCCGGTCCGGTCCGATCCTTTTCCCGGTACCTCGAACCTGCCTGCACCCGCCCGCCTCACGGTCGGCATCGTCTCGGCCGGTCGTGTGGGAACCGCGCTCGGCGAGGCGCTCGAGAAGGCCGGCCACGTCGTCGGCGCGGTCGTCGCGCGGTCGCCGCAGTCGCGGGCCCGCGCCGCCCAGCGTCTCCCCGAGTCCGAGATCCTCGACCTCGAGGCCGTCGTCGCCCGTTCGGAGCTGCTGCTGCTGAGCGTGCCGGACGCCCGGCTGAGCGCGGTGATCGACGAGATCGCGGCATCGGGTGCGCTGCGTCCCGGCACGATCGTCGCCCATACCGCCGGCGCCCAGGGCGTGGACATCCTCGCGCCGGTGACCGCACGCGGCGCTCTCGGACTGGCGCTGCATCCCGCGATGACCTTCGTCGGCTCCGCTGAGGACACCGCGCGCCTGACCAATGCCTGCTTCGCGGTCACCGCCGCCGACCCCGTCGGCGAGGCCATCGCGTCGTCGCTCGTCCTGGAGATGGGCGGGGAACCGGTACGGATCGCCGAAGCCGACCGCATGCTCTACCACGCGGCACTCGCCCACGGCGCGAATCACCTGATCGCGCTGATCTCCGACGCTGTGGCCGCGCTGAACGTCGCGATCGACCACTCCGGACGCGACGCCGCGACCGTCGACGGAAGCGGCACGCGGCTCGCCGAACGCATTCTCACCCCACTCGTGACCGCGTCGTTGAACAACGTGCTCGAACTTGGCCCGTCGGCGCTCACCGGTCCGGTGGCCCGCGGCGACGCCGAGGCCGTCCGCCGTCACCTCGACGCACTGCGCGCCGTGCCCGGCGGGTCCGGCGACCACGGGATCGCCGAGGCGTACCGGACCCTCGCCCGCCGCGCCGCCGAGCGCACCGACGCCCCGGCCGCGCTCCTCGACTTCCTGGACGGGCGATGAGCACCGCCGAGCTCCGGACCACCGATCAGACACCGCCGATCAAAGGAGATGCCGTGAGTGTCCCGCCCGACGAGACGCCGACCTACAAGGCCGGTCAGATGACCGTGCACCGCGAACCGGCGACCCTCACCCGGGTGACCCGCGCGCTGCGCGCCGCGGGCAAGCGGGTGGTCCTGGTCCCGACGATGGGTGCCCTGCACGCCGGCCACCTGCAACTCGTGCGGGCGGCGAAGGCCAAGGGCAACACGGTTGTCGTCGTCTCGATCTTCGTCAACCCGCTGCAGTTCGGCGCCAACGAGGACCTCGACGCGTACCCGCGCACCCTCGACGCCGACCTCGCGCTGCTCGAGCCGCTCGGTGTCGAGCTCGTCTTCGCGCCCAATGCCGCGTCGATGTACCCCAACGGACAGCGGACGATGGTGCACCCCGGCGAGGCCGGTGGAATCCTCGACGGCATCTCGCGCCCGACCCATTTCGCCGGGATGCTGACGGTGGTTCTCAAGCTGCTCAACATCGTCGGACCCAACGCCGCCTTCTTCGGTGAGAAGGACTATCAGCAGCTCGTGCTGATCAAGCAGATGGTCACCGACCTCGATCTCGACGTCGAGATCGTCGGCGTCCCGACCGTCCGCGAATCCGACGGGTTGGCGATGTCGTCGCGTAACCGCTACCTGACGCCCGAGCAGCGCGAGCTGGCCACGACGCTGTCGGCCGCGCTGGTCGCCGGCGCCCATTCCGCCGAGGGTGGTCGGGACGCAATCGTCGCGGCGGCCCGGTCGGTGCTCGACACCGTCCCCGAGATCGATGTCGAGTACCTCGCTCTTCGCGGCCGTCAGCTGGAGGAGGCGCCGGAGAAGGGGGCCGCACGGCTGCTCGTCGCCGCGCGCCTCGGAACGGCGCGTCTCATCGACAACGTCGGCGTGAACGTCGGCGGGCTCGCCGCACTCGAAGAAGAAATCGCCTGGAACAACGCCGCCACCACCACGACAGAGGGACGATGACCATGCTGCGCACCATGATGACTTCGAAGATCCACCGCGCCACCGTGACCCAGGCGGACCTGCACTACGTCGGTTCGGTGACGATCGACCAGGATCTGCTCGACGCCGCGGGACTGCTCGAGGGCGAACAGGTCACGATCGTCGACATCGACAACGGCGCACGTTTGGTGACCTATGCGATCGCCGGTGAGCGCGGCAGCGGTGTCATCGGGATCAACGGTGCCGCAGCGCATCTCGTGCACCCCGGCGACCTCGTCATCATCATCGCCTACGGCATGCTGAACGAGGCCGAGCTGAAGGAGTACGCGCCGAACGTCGTCTTCGTCGACGACCGCAACCGGATCCTCGAAGCCGGCGATGACCCGGCCCACGCACCCGAGGGCTCGGGCCTGCTCGACCCGCGGCAGCTCGACGGCCCGGTCTTCGCCGACGCGACGGTCTGACGCCGGCGAACGACACGGAGCCCATCGATGCTGCTCACCGTCGACGTCGGCAACACCAACATCCACCTCGGCGCGTATGCCGGGACCGGGGATCACGCACGTTTGGTGCGTGATTGGCGCATCCACACCGACCCGCACTACACCGCCGACGAACTCGCCTGGGTCTTCCGCGGCATGCTCGGCTCCGACATCGAGCAGGTCACCGGCGTCAGTGCACTGTCGACGGTGCCGTCGTTGCTGCGCGAGCTGCGGGTCATGCTGCCCCGCTACTTCGGCGACGGCCCGCACATCCTGCTCGAACCCGGTGTGCGAACCGGTGTTCCGTTGCTGGTGGACAACCCCAAGGAGGTCGGCACCGACCGCGTCTCCAACTGCCTTGCCGCACATCACGAATACGGCGGGCCCTGCATCGTCGTGGCCTTCGGTACCGCGACCGTCGTCGACGCCGTGTCGGCAAAGGGGGAATTCCTCGGCGGCGCCATCGCCCCCGGCGTGAACCTGGCGGTCGAGGCGCTCTCCGAGCACACCGTGACCGTGCGCAAGGTCGAGTTGATGCCGCCGCGCAGCGTGCTCGGCAAGAACACGGTCGAAGCCCTGCAGTCGGGCATCCTGTACGGCTTCGCCGGCCAGGTCGACGCCCTCGTCGACCGCGTCTGCGACACCGTGCCCGGCTTCGACGGCGACGACGTCACCGTGGTCGCCACCGGATACCTCGCCCCGCTCATGTACGACGAATGCCGGTCCCTCACCGACCACCACCCGCACCTGACCCTCGAAGGACTGCGCCTCGTCCACGAGCGCTCGAAGGCGAATCCGCGTCGCGGCAAGTAATCCCACCATCGGCTGCCTGGAACGCTACGTCGCCCGCGAAGTCTTCGAAGACCTCACCGCCGACCCCGTAGTGCCCCTTCGGTGTACGCCACGATCTGTTCGGCCAGTTCGGCGGCCTCGAGTCCGGTGCCGGTCAGCTGGTGGATCTGCGCATCGATGGCAGGGAACACGAGGCGCAGATCGGCCACCGCGTCGTCCGGGGTCCATCCGTCGGCGACGAGGTGATCGCTCAGCCGCGCGATGAGGCGGGTCGCCAAGCCGGCATACAGCTCGCCGACGACCCCGGGGCTCGCCAGTTCGCGGAGCCGGCCATGTGCCCGACCGTGAGTCGAATTCTCGGC
Organism: Gordonia sp. Swx-4; assembly: GCF_030316175.1. Classification (NCBI taxonomy): domain Bacteria; kingdom Bacillati; phylum Actinomycetota; class Actinomycetes; order Mycobacteriales; family Gordoniaceae; genus Gordonia; species Gordonia sp. Swx-4. The sequence continues at coordinate 4,413,880 of NZ_CP128197.1, read as the reverse complement.
GACTGCGACGGCGACCACCTCGCTCAGCACGGTCGGCCAGGTGGCCGGTCGGACCGGATGTGCGTCGAGCACGGCCACCATCTTCGCCTCCGCTGCGACGAGATGACGCGCCGCCAGCTCGTCGAAGATTGCCTGTTTGTCGCCGAAGTACTGATAGATCGAACCGACCGAAACCCCGGCGGTCTCGGCGATCCGGTTGGTGGTCAGAGCATCGCCCTCGGTGTCCAGAAGCTGAGTCGTCGCCTCCAGGATCACCTCGACGGTGAACGAAGAGCGTTGTTGCCGTGGTTTTTTGCGCATGTTCGAGATTCTGGGTGAATGCGAGTTGTGCCGGTCTCCGCCAGCGCCCGACGATTGATGGGTGACTTCCGAATCGTACATACGCTTCCTGCCCGAACCCTGGCGTTCCACCGCCGCGGGCGTCGAGGCCACGTCGTCGTGGTGGAGGTGGCCGGCGAGCGAGACGCGCCCGGCGGGACCCGTCGACGTCCACATCCGGCGTGCGTCGCGACCGGCGGCGCCGCTACGGGTGCTCCTACTGCACGGGGGCGGCGGACATGGCGAACTCGTCTGGCCGCTGGGGGCCGTGCTGGCCGGTGAGGGGTACGACGTTCTGGCACCCGATCTGCCGCAGTACGGGCGAACGCGGGTTCCCGAACCCGGCCGGGTCCGCTATCAGGACTGGGTCGATCTGATCGGTGACCTGATCGCCCGCGAGTCGGAGCGCGACCCGCGGCCGATCGTCGTGTTCGGTGCGAGTCTGGGCGGGATGCTCGGATACGAGGTGGCCGCGCGCGGTTCCTCCGTCGCTGCGGTCGTGGCCACCTGCTTGCTCGATCTTGCCGGCGATCCGGCGGCGCGTCGGGCGGCCGCTCGGACCCCGATACTGGCCCGCCTGCTCCCGCTGATGTCGACCGCGGCGCGGGTCGGGCAGCTTGCCCGCCTGCGGTTCCCGATCCGCTGGGTCGCGCCGATGTCGAGGATCAGTCTGAACCCGGAGCTCGCGCAGGCCTGCATCGACGATCCGCGTGGGGCGGGTTCGGTTGTCTCTCTGGGTTTCCTGGCGGACCTGATGACCCACGAGGTTCCCGTGCCGGAGGACTATCGGGGGCCACGGGTGGTGCTGGTTCATCCGGCGGCCGACACCTGGACACCGCCGGAGATCAGCATCCGGTTCGCACAACGGATCGCAGCGCGAACCGACATCCACCTGCTCACCGGCTGCGGTCACTTCCCGGTCGAGCAACCGGGCGTCGACGAGCTGGCCGGGCGTCTGCGGACACTCGGCGCCGAGTTGATCGAGGCCGGGATTGCGGAGTCGGGGTCAGCCGAACACAGGCAGTAGTCGCCGAGCAGGATTGCGGACGGCGTTCGGCGATCTAGCCTCTTCTCCATGCGGAGGAGAACGTCGTGAAGGTCGCCGTGGTCGGCGCGGGCATCGCCGGTCTGTGTACGGCGGCCGGGCTGTCGTCGTCGGGCGCGGAGGTGATCGTGATCGAGCGTGCGCCCGAGGTTCGTGGGGGAGGGTCGGGGCTCAGCCTGTTCGGCAACGGGCTGCAGGCGCTGGAGTCGCTGGGGCTGCGATCGGTGGTCCCCGAGGCGCCCGGGGTTTCGCCCACCCTGAACGGAACCCGTCGTCCCGACGGCCGATGGCTCACCCGCTTCGACCCGTCGGCGATGGAGGACCTCCGCGTCGTGCGGCGCGGCGACCTCCACGAGGCGCTCCTCGGCAGGCTCGGATCGGGCGTCGAGATCCGGACCGGAACCGGCGTGCGCGAGGTGTGCGGCAGGACCGTCCGGTTCGACGACGACACCACGATCGACGGTTGCGACCTGATCGTCGGAGCTGACGGTCTGCGGAGTCGGGTGCGTCCCGCGGTCACCTCCGACCCGGGCGTGGCCTACCGCGGCTACGTCGCGTGGCGCGCCATCACGGCGCGGCCCGTCGCCCCCGACGCGGCGGGCGAGACGATGGGGCGCGGACAACGGTTCGGCATCGCGCCGCTACCAGACGGACACGTCTACTGGTTCGCCGCGGTCAACTACGACGCGGGTGTCGAAACGGGCGGCTTCGACCAAGTGCGACAACGCTTTTCGTCGTGGCATGCGCCCATCGGGGAGATCCTCGACGCGACCGATCCGGTGGACGTCGGGGTGCTGCCCATCGAAGAGCTCGCGCGGCCGCTGTCCTCCTTCGTGCGGGGCCGATGCGTGCTCGTCGGCGACGCCGCCCACGCGATGACGCCGAATCTCGGGCAGGGTGCCAACCAGGCGATGGAGGACGCGGCGACCCTCACCGCACTACTGGGCCGAGCAGGGGCAGACGTCGACGACGCTCTGCGAACCTACGACCGTCTCCGTCGGCGGCGTACCCAACGCATCGCGCGTCAGGCGTCCGCCGTCGGGAAGGTCGGGCAGTGGAGGTCGGCGCCCGCGGTCCGGTTGCGTGATCTGGCGATGCGGGCCGCCCCGGACGCGGTGCTCAACGCTCGGTTGCGACGCATTCAGGATTGGCAACCGCCCGTGCGGTGATCGTCACCGGAGTCTGGTCCGGCGCGCTGACCTGTGGCATACTCGTCGCCGTGATCAAGAGCTGTCAGGAGTGTTGTCAGGGCTAGTTCCGCATCCGCGGCTGCCCTACTTCGCGCTCCCCGCTCGTTTTCGATCACCTGAGGACTCCCTCTCATGACCGCTTCGGTTGCCACCCCTGTTCTGTCCCGCACCGTCTTCGCCGCGACCGCGCCGACCGTCGCCCCGGCCCCCGCTGCGCCCCTGTCGCTACTGGTCGGCGACTACAAGAAGGCCGTCGCCGAGGGGGCCACCCCGGTGGACGTCCGCTCGCATCGACGACGCCAGATCGACGGCGCACTGTTCGGCGCGCTCGCCATCGACGCCGTCGAGGTCCTCGACCGCCTCACCCCCGGCACCTCCGAGTCGCTGACCGCGGCCCGAACCGACTCCCGCTGGATCCTCGTCAGCGAGGACGGTCACGAGGCCGAGTGGCTGGCCTGGCACCTGCAGGCGCGGGGCGTCCACGGTGCGGTGTTCGTCGTCGGTGGGCATCGCCGGATGCGTCAGGCCAAGGTCAACGGCCGCATCCACCCGGACGAGCTCGCCATGATCTCCGCGCACGAGAGCTGAGCCGGTCCGTACGTCCCTGGCCCGTCCCTGTCGCGGCTGTCACAGCAGGTGCGGCGAGTTGGGAGTCGGTGACCGGCCCCGATAGTGTGCGTGGGGTGAGTGACAGCCCGACCAGTGCCGCTTCCACCGCGGCCGAGAAGACCACGGACGCCGACGACCAGACTCCCGAGCAGCTGCGAATCCGACGCGAGAAGCGCGAGCGCATCCTCTCCGAGGGTCGCGAGGCGTACCCGGTCTCGATTCCGCGCACCCACTCTCTCGGCGAGATCCGCGCCGCCTACCCCGACCTCGAGGCCGGCACCGAGACCGGTCAGCACGTCGGTGTCTCCGGGCGCGTGATCTTCCTGCGCAACAAGGGCAAGCTGTGCTTCGCGACCCTCCAGGAGGGCGACGGCACGCAGCTCCAGGCGATGGTCAGCTTCAACGGCGTCGGCGAGGAAGCGCTGGGCCGCTGGAAGTCCGACGTCGACCTCGGCGACATCGTCTTCATCTCCGGCGAGGTCATCAGCTCGCGCACCGGCGAGCTGTCGGTGATGGCCGATGGCTGGCAAATGGCGTCGAAGTCGTTGCGGCCGTTGCCGGTTGCCCATAAGGACATGAACGAGGAAACCCGGGTGCGTCAGCGCTACGTCGACCTCATCATGCGCCCGGAGGCCCGCGAAACCGCCCGCACCCGCATCAAGGTGATGGCCGAACTCCGTGCGGCACTGGGCCGTCGGGGATTCCTCGAGGTCGAGACCCCGATGCTGCAGACGCTGCACGGCGGTGCCGCGGCGCGCCCGTTCGTCACGCACTCCAACGCCTTCGACATGGACCTGTACCTGCGCATCGCACCGGAGTTGTTCCTCAAGCGCTGCGTGGTCGGCGGCATCGAGCGTGTCTTCGAGATCAACCGCAACTTCCGCAACGAGGGCGCCGACTCCACTCACTCGCCCGAGTTCGCGATGCTGGAGACCTATCAGGCCTACGGTACCTACGACGACTCCGCGAAGATGATCCGCGAACTCGTGCAAGAGGTTTCGCAGGCCGCGCTGGGTACCCAGACCCCGACCATGCCCGACGGTTCGACCTACGACCTGTCCGGCGAGTGGACCTCCCTGGAGATGTACCCGTCGCTGTCGGAGGCGCTCGGCGAGGAGATCGTGCCCGCCGGCAATCCGGACGAGACCACCGTCGAGCAGCTGCTGGCGATCGCCGAGCGTGTCGGCCTGGAGATCCCCAAGGACAAGGGCTACGGCCACGGCAAGCTCGTCGAGGAGCTGTGGGAGCACATGGTCGGCGAGAAGCTGGACCAGCCGGTGTTCGTCCGCGACTTCCCGGTCGAGACCTCTCCACTCGTGCGTTCGCACCGCTCGGTGACCGGCGTCGTCGAGAAGTGGGACCTCTACGTCCGCGGCTTCGAGCTGGCCACCGGGTACTCCGAGCTCGTCGACCCCGTCATCCAGCGCGAACGCTTCGTCGACCAGGCCCGCCTCGCAGCCGCCGGCGACGACGAGGCGATGGTCCTCGACGAGGAGTTCCTCGCCGCGATGGAGTACGGCATGCCCCCGACCACCGGCACCGGCATGGGTATCGACCGCCTCCTGATGGCCCTCACCGGCCTCGGCATCCGCGAGACCATCCTCTTCCCGCTGGTGAAGCCCCGCACCTAGCCGTTTTGGATTTCGTAGAAGTTATGGACGCTATATCCATGTAGCTTCTACGGATTTGTGGGGTGGGGAACCGCGCAGGGTCGGCGTGCGTCTGATGATGCATGCCTCAGGACCTGCGCGCGATGATCGCGGCACATGACGGAGTCTTCGGTACGACGCACCTGCGCGAGTGTGGGATCACAGCGGATGGGGTGCGTCATCGGGTCGCGACGGGGGAGTGGGTTCGCGAGGCGCGTGGCGTGTTCCGCGTTGCCGACCGACTCGTCGACGACCGGATGACCGCGCGACTCGCCGTCCTACGGGCCGGGCCAGGCGCGGCACTCGCCAGCGGATCTGCGGCCTGGTGGCATGGCCTCATCGACGCGGCGCCCGAGTCGGTGACAGTGATCGCGCCCCGTGGACGCCATGGCGATCCCATCGAGGGAGCGAACGTCTGGCACCGGACGCTCGACACCCGAGACCTCACCGAGGTCGACGGCCTCACCGTGACGAGCTGCGAGCTCACGGTCCTCGACGCCGCGGTGGATGTGGGAGTCAAGGTGATGGACTCGGCACTGCTGAAGAAGCGGGTCAAGCTGGCCGACCTCGACGCCGTTCAGCGGCGCAACGCGGGGCGTCGTGGTTCACCGCGTGCCCGCGCCATGCTCGAGGCGATGTCGTCGGGTGCACGGTCGGAGGCCGAGCGCATCACCGTCCGCCTCCTCCGGTCGTCGGGCCTCTGCGGGTGGAAGACCAACGTGCCCGCTTGCGGGTACGTACTCGACATCGCTTTCGAGGCCGAACGTGTCGACATCGAGATCGACGGAATGGCCTTCCATAGCGATGCGAAGGCGTTCCAGCACGACCGGACCCGTCAGAACGTGCTCGTTGCCAACGGTTGGACCGTTCTGCGGTTCACGTGGCGCGACGTCACCACTCGGCCGAACTGGGTGCTCGCGCAGATCCGCACCGCCCTCCGCCTGCGATCGGTAGAAAACACAGGCGCATAGAGCGCATTATCTCTACGAAATCCGTCTAGGGGAGATTGCGCTTGAGGATCTTGCCCGAGGCGTTGCGCGGGAACTCGTCGACGAACACCACCGAGCGGGGCACCTTGAAGTTGGCGAGGTGTTGCTTGGCGAAGGCGATGACCTTCTCCTCGTCGAGTTCGGCGTCCTTGCGGACGGTCAGGTAGGCGCGGCCGACCTCGCCGAGCCGGTCATCGGGGACGCCGACCACGGCCGACTCGGTAACACCGTCGAGGCGGGCGAGGGTCTGCTCGATCTCGGCGGGGTAGACGTTGAATCCGCCGCAGATGTACATGTCCTTGAGCCGGTCGGTGATCTTGAGGTTGCCGTGCTCGTCGATGGTCCCGATGTCGCCGGTGTGCAGCCAACCATCGGCGTCGATGGTCTCTGCGGTGGCCTCCGGGTTGTCGAGGTATCCGAGCATCACCATGTCGCCGCGGGCGAGGACCTCGCCGTTGTCGCCGAGCTTGATCTCCATGCCCTCGAACGCGCGCCCACAGGTGTTGGCGACGGTCTCGTCATCGTCATCGGGCGTGCACGTCGAGACGAAACCGCTGGCCTCGGTCAGTCCGTAGGCCGTGATCACGGTCTCGATGCCGAGTTCTGTCTGGAGTCGTTCGATGAGCACCACCGGAACGATCGACGCCCCGGTGACCACGAGTCGCAGGCTGGAGAGGTCGTAGTCGGAGCGCTTCGGGTCGTCGAGGATGGTCTGGAAGATGGTCGGGGCGCCGGGGAAGACCGTGGCGTGCTGGTCGGAGACGAGCTCCATCGCCTGCTGCGGCGAATACACCGCCAGCGGCAGCATGGTCACGCCGAACAGCACGCTCGGCAGGATGCCTGCCTTGTATCCGAAGGTGTGGAAGTACGGGTTGACCATCAGATAGCGGTCGTCCGGGTTCAGGCCGCCGTTGGAACCCCAGGCGTGCGCGCCGGAAAGCGTCTGCCGGTGGGTGGCCATGACGCCTTTGGACTTTCCGGTGGTGCCGGAGGTGAACAGGATGTCGGAGAGATCGTCGGGGGAGATCGCTTCGGCTCGGCGATCCGCCTCTGTCAGCGCGTCAGCGGTCTCGCGCGTCAGGAAGTCGTCCCAGTCCACCGCGCCGTCGGGGGTCGGCGACCCGCCGGACAGCGGCACCCGGATCACCAGATCCGGCAGCTGGTCGCGGTGGTCGCGTAGCAGCTCGGCCGCGTGGTCGGCGCCCAGGAACTCACCCGACACGACGATCCCGCGCGCGCCGGAGCGTTCGACGATCTCGATGGCCTCGCCCGCGGTGTAGCGGGTGTTCAGGGGGACCAGTGTCGCGCCGGCGTAGTGGACGCCGAGGGCGGCGATCGGCCAGTGGTAGCTGTTCGGCGACCAGATCGCCACGCGGTCGCCCGCCTCGATGCCGGAGGCGATGAGCGATGCGGCGAAGGTGCGCACCGCGTCGTGGATCTGCGACCACGTCAGTTCGAGCTGCCGATCTGTCGAAGGGGCCCACTGCCCGTCGACGATGGCGATACCGTCAGGCCAGCTGCGTGCTGCACGCTGCAACGCGGCCGGCGTCGTCGTCACGGAGAGAGTCCCTGTCCGGGAGGTCTGCGCCATGCGGCCCAACCTAGCACTTGCTTGGTGGGTTATGCTAGCGCCATGACCTCGATCAACCTTGCGGATCGTGGTGTCGACCTGGGTGAATGGGCCAAGTCGACGCCGAACGCCGCCGACGAGTTCGCTGCCGCTGTGCGGTCGTGGCTCGACGAGAACCTCGCGGGCGACTTCGCACATCTGAAGGGACGTGGCGGGCCGGGCAGCGAGCACGAGTTCTTCGCCGAGCGGCTCGAATGGGACCGGCACCTCGCGAGGGCGGGCTGGACCTGCATCGGCTGGCCGACCGAATACGGCGGCCGAGGCGCGACCCTCGAGCAGCGCATCGTCTTCCACCGCGAGTACGCCCGCGCGAACGCGCCCGCCCGCGTGAACCACCTGGGCGAGGAACTCCTCGGGCCGACGCTCATCGAGTACGGCACCGACGAGCAGAAGAAGCGGTTCCTGCCGGGCATCGTCGACGTCACCGAACTCTGGTCGCAGGGTTACTCCGAACCCGGCGCCGGCTCCGACCTCGCGGGCGTCTCGACCACCGCCCGCCTGCAGGAAGGCGGTGACACAGGCGGCAAGTGGATCATCAACGGGCAGAAGATCTGGACCTCGCTCGCCCATGTCGCGCAGTGGGTGTTCGTGATCGCGCGTACCGAGAAGGGGTCGGCGCGGCATGCCGGCCTCAGCTTCCTTCTGGTCCCGCTCGACCAGCCCGGCGTCACCGTGCGACCCATCCAGCAGCTCACCGGCACATCGGAATTCAACGAGGTCTTCTTCGACGACGCGGAGACCGACGCCGACCTGATCGTCGGCGAACCCGGCGACGGCTGGAAGGTCGCCATGGGTCTGCTGCAGTTCGAGCGCGGCGTGTCGACGCTGGGTCAGCAGGTCGGTTTCGCGCGCGAGCTGGAGAACCTCACCGAGGTGGCCCGGGCCAACGGTGCGGTCGACGACCCCGAACTCGCCTCGCGTCTCGCACGCGCCGACATCGGGCTGAAAGTGATGCGCGCACATGCGCAGCGGACACTCGACGGCGACGTGACGAGTCAGGCAGGCGCCGCATCGGTGTCGAAGCTGCTGTGGGCCAACTGGCATCGCGACCTCGGCGAGCTGGCGATGGACGTCGTCGGCGCGCCGACCCTGATCGGACCCGACGCGACCGCGGAGGGGCAGACCAACGACATCGCCGATCCCGAGCACGTCGAACTCGACGAATGGCAACGGCTGTACCTCTTCACCCGTGCCGACACCATCTATGGCGGCTCGAACGAGGTGCAGCGCAACATCATCGCCGAGCGGGTGCTCGGCCTTCCCCGAGAGGCACGCTGAATGACCGCAACGGATGCAGGTACCCAAGTGATCTCACCGCTCGCCACCCCACCCGCCGAAACCCCCGGTCACAACCTGTTGCTGGGCAAGAAGGTCGTCGTCACCGCGGCCGCCGGTACCGGCATCGGCTTCGCCTCCGCGCGTCGTGCGCTCCTCGAAGGCGCCGATGTCCTCGTCTCCGACTGGCACGAACGCCGTCTCGGGGAAGCGGCGGAGAAGCTGGCCGCGGAGTTCCCCGAGCGCACCGTCACCCAGCGCACCTGCAACGTGCAGGAGACCGCCGAGGTCGACGCCCTGATCGTTGACGCCGCAACGCAACTCGGCCGCATCGATGTCCTGGTCAACAACGCCGGACTCGGCGGCGAGACCCCGGTCGCCGAGATGACCGACGAGGAGTGGGACCGCGTCCTCGACATCACGCTGACCGGCACCTTCCGCGCCACCCGAGCCGCACTGCGTTACTTCGGTTCCGTCGAACACAACGGCGTGATCGTCAACAACGCCTCGGTTCTCGGCTGGCGCGCCCAGCGCGGACAGGCCCACTACGCCGCCGCGAAGGCCGGCGTCATGGCGCTGACCCGTTGCTCCGCACTCGAAGCCGCCGACGTGGGCGTGCGCATCAACGCGATCGCGCCGTCGATCGCCAAGCACCCCTTCCTCGCCAAGGTCACCAGCGACGATCTGCTCGACGAGCTCGCCTCCCGCGAGGCGTACGGACGCGCCGCCGAGGTGTGGGAGGTCGCCGCGACCGTCGCCATGCTCGCCAGCGACTACACCACCTATCTCACCGGCGAGGTCGTCTCGATCTCCAGCCAGAGGGCCTGAGTCCAGTTCCTGGACGGCGCCTGACCACGACTTACCCGAAAGACCAAGGAGTACCGCTCATGTCCACACCGCAGGCCTACATCGTCGACGCGATCCGCACCCCGGTCGGCAAGCGCAACGGCTCGCTCGCCAAGGCCCACCCCGCCGACCTCGGCGCCCACATCATCTCCGCGCTCGTCGAGCGCACCGGCATCGACCCGGCCGCCGTCGACGACGTCGTCTTCGGCTGCCTGGACACCATCGGCGGTCAGGCCGGAAACGTCGCCCGCACCGCATGGCTCGCCGCCGGTCTGCCGCTCGAGGTGCCCGGCACAACCGTCGACCGCCAGTGCGGATCGAGTCAGCAGGCCATCCACTTCGCCGCGCAGGGCGTCATGAGCGGCACGCAGGACATCGTCGTCGCCGGCGGCCTGCAGAACATGAGTGCGATCCCGATCTCGCAGGCCATGATCTCCGGCAAGGAGTTCGGATTCACCACGCCCACAGCCGAATCCAAGGGCTGGCAGGAACGCTTCGGTGATTCGCAGATCTCGCAGTTCGTTGGTGCCGACATGATGGCCGAGAAGTGGGACATCAGCCGCGAGGACATGGAGCGCTGGGCTCTGCAGTCGCACGAGCGCGCCCGGGCCGCGATCGCCGCCGGCAAGTTCGACAAGGAGAACGTCGCATTCGGTGACTGCGTCGTCGACGAATGCCCGCGCGAGACGTCGTTGGAGAAGATGGCCGGCCTGCAGGTCCTCGCCGAGGGCTCGCGCCTCACCGCCGCCGTCGCCTCGCAGATCGCCGACGGCGCGTCGGCCACGCTCGTGGTCTCCGAACGCGCCCTCAAGGAACACAACCTGACCCCGCGCGCCCGCATCCACCACATGTCGGTCCGTGGCGACGACCCGGTGATGATGCTGTCCGCACCGATCCCCGCCACCAAGCACGCGCTCGACAAGACCGGCCTGTCGATCGACGACATCGACGTCGTCGAGATCAACGAGGCCTTCGCTCCGGTCGTGCTCGCCTGGCTCAAGGAGACCGGCGCCGACCCGGCCAAGGTCAACCCCAACGGCGGAGCCATCGCCCTCGGCCACCCGCTCGGTGCCACCGGCGCCAAGCTGTTCGCCACCCTGCTCAACGAACTCGAGCGCACCGGCGGCCGCTACGGCCTCCAGACGATGTGTGAGGGCGGCGGGACCGCCAACGTCACGATCATCGAACGGCTCGGCTGAGATAGGCGGTCAGCCGCGGGTGTGAGGGCGGCGGGACCGTCAACGTCACGATCATCGAACGGCTCAGCTGATTGCCAGCGCGAACTGACACGTTCCAACCGAAAGGTCGGGACCTCCCCGGACATCCTCTCGGGCGAGGTCTCGACCTATCGCCGTACCGGTCGTACCCTTCTGGCAACCGACGTGCCCACATGCACGTGTGATCTGGCGCATACTATGGTGTGGGACAAGCGGACTTTTTTGTTTCAAAGTCCACATCGCCGCACGTCCGACCTGCAGCAAGAACTACCTGAGGGGATCTCGATGACAAAGCCTGCTGAGCACACCAGCACCGGGGCGCCGATCGCAAAGCGCGGCGTCTCGTCCGAAGAGCACACACTGACCGAGCTCGTCGAGATCCAGCGGGCCGCGTTCCTCCGTGACGGCATCCCCGACGCCGACACCCGCATCGACCGCATCACCCGTCTGGCCGCGCTACTGCTCGACCACTCGGACGAGATCGCCGCGGCGCTCACCGAGGACTACGGTTCGCGTCCGCGCGAGCTGTCGCTGGCCGCCGACGTCGCCGGCTGCATGATCGACCTCACGCACCAGCGTCGTGGCGTCAAAGAGTGGATGGGCGAGACCAAGTACGCCAAGGTCCAGGGCCTGCTGGGGTACAAGCAGAGCGTCCGCCACGACCCGCTCGGCGTCGTCGGCATCATGGGTCCCTGGAACTTCCCGCTGCAGCTGACGATCGTCCCCGCCGGATCGGCTTTCGCCGCGGGTAACCGCGTGATCCTGCGCCCGTCGTCGATCACCGCGAGGACCACCGACGTCATCGCCAAGTACGCGCCGGACTACTTCTCCATCGAGGAACTGGCTGTCGCCACCTCGAAGCACGGTTCGGGCTCGGACTTCGCGAAGCTGAAGGTCGACCACATGTTCTTCACCGGTTCGCCCGAGGTCGGCGCCTCGGTGGCCCAGGAGGCCGCCAAGAACCTGATCCCGGTCACCCTGGAACTCGGTGGCAAGAACCCGGCCGTGGTCGACCTCGACGCCGACATCGACAAGGCCGCGAAGATGCTCGCCGACGCCCGCCTGGTCAACGGCGGCCAGGTGTGCCTGTGCCCCGATTACGTCTTCGTCCCGGAGGCCAAGCTCGGCGAGTTCACCGACAAGGTCGTCGCCCGCTGGACCGAGCACTTCCCGACGATCTACGACAACGACCAGTACACCGCGACGATCAACCAGAAGAACTTCGATCGCATCGTCGGCCTCATCGACGACGCCGTCGAGCTGGGCGCCGAGAAACGCCAGGTCATCCCCGGCGGCGAGCCGCTGCCGAACGCCGAGCGTCGCAAGATCCCGCCGACGCTGCTCACCGGCGTCAAGGCCGGCATGAAGATCGAGGAGGACGAGGTCTTCGGTCCGGTGCTGACTGTGTACCCGTACCGTGAGCTGTCCGAGGTCATCAGCCACATCGCGTCGCACCCGCATCCGCTGACCATGTACTGGTGCGGCGATCGCAACGACCGCTTCGAGAAGCTGGCCGACAACACCCGCAGCGGTTCGATCAACGGCAACGACTTCGCCATCCACCTGTTCAGCGGTGACCTGCCGTTCGGTGGCGTCGGACGTTCCGGCATGGGCGGTTACCACGGCAAGACCGGCTTCGAGACCTTCAGCCACGCCCGCGCGGTCGCGTTCTCGACGCTGCCGCTCACCGTCGCCGAGATGATGTCCCCGCCGTTCCTGGCCAAGGACTCGAAGATGACCGATCAGCAGCTCAAACTGTTCAAGTTCTTCAACTCCCGCGCGATCAAGAAGGTGCGCAAGCGCCTGGGCGCGTGACACCGCCGCGCATGACCTGCGCATAGCAACTCCGCTTGGCCGGGTTCGTCGTACGACGTACCCGGCCAAGCGCTTGCTAGGGTGATGGGCAGACTCTCCAGGAGGATGCGTGTCCCCACGTGGCCAGACGAAGACCAATGACAAAGCCGGCGCCGACACCGCCGTCCGTTCGTCGCGCCGCGACGAGTTGCTCGCCACCGCCGGGCGGATGTTCGCCGAGAACGGCCTGCGTTCGACGACGGTTCGCGACATCGCCGACGCCGCGGGAATCCTGTCGGGAAGCCTCTATCACCACTTCGACTCGAAGGAGTCGATGGTCGACGAGATCCTGCGCCGATTCCTCGACGACCTGTTCGCCCGCTACCGCGAGATCGCCGGAGCGGGACTCCCGGCAAGCGAGACGCTCCGCGGGCTCGTCGTGGCGTCGTTCGAGTCCATCGACGCGGAACGCAACGCGGTCGCGATCTACCAGGACGAGGCCAAGCGGCTGTCGGGGCAGGAGCGCTTCGGCTACATCGGCGAGCTGAACGTCGAGTTCCGCCAGCTGTGGCACGCGGTCCTGCAGCGTGGTGTCGACGACGGTGAGTTCCGTCCGGATCTCGATGTCGAACTGGTCTACCGCTTCATGCGCGACACCGTGTGGGTGGCCGTGCGCTGGTACCGCCCGGGAGGTCCGATGACCGTCGAGTCGATCGCCGACCAATATCTGTCGATAGTCCTGGACGGCATCCTGCCCCGCCGACCGCAGTAAGTTAGGGTACCTTTTCCTACGGCGGCCGGCGGCCGATAAGGTGCGGCTATGACAATTGGCGGAACACAAGTGGCCGCACCTGCGCCGACTCCGGAGCCCGGGGACGCGCCCGACGATCCGAAGGCCGCGCGGATCAAGGCCCGTGCGGAGGCCAAGGCCAAGGCGGCGGCTCTCGCCGATGTGCTGGCACCGGTGAAGACGCGCACCGTTCTCGCCCAGTTCGTCCAGATCTTCGCCTCGGCGGCCACGGTAGTGCCCTTCATCGGCATCGTCGAACTCGGTCGCACGCTGCTGGCGTCGGGACCCACCGACACCGGCCGCGTGTGGTTGGTCGTGTGGCTCGTCGTCGGCGGGCTCGCGGCGCGGGCCCTGTTCGCGTTCCTCGCGCTGGCGATCACCCACTTCGCCGACCTCGACCTCCAGGCACAACTCCGAATCCGCATCGCCGACAAGCTGGGTCGGCTCCCGCTCGGCTGGTTCAGCCGCACCAGTTCCGGTGCGGTGCGCAAATCGGTGCAGAACGACGTCGCGGACCTGCACTACCTGGTCGCCCATGCCCAGGTCGAGGCGACCGCGGCGGTCCTGTCGCCGATCTTCGCGCTGATCTACTGCTTCGTCCTCGACTGGCGACTCGGTCTGCTCGCGCTGGCCACCGTGCCGCTGTACGCCCTGACCTACTCCTACATGGCGCGTGACCTGACCGCCGAGATGGAGAAGATGGACAAGGGTGTGGCCCGGATCAGCGCCACCATCGTCGAGTTCATCGCCGGCGTCGCGGTGGTCAAGACGTTCGGGCAGACCGGAAAGGCCCACCGTCGCTTTATCGATGCCGCCGACGAGTTCAACGACGACTTCGCCGGCTACATGGGCCCGATGCTGCGCGTGCAGGCCATCACGACGGTCCTGATCTCCGCTCCGCTGATCCTGCTGGTCAACCTCGGTGTCGGCTACTGGTTCGTCGACAAGGGCTGGGTCACGCCGATCGAGCTGGTCGGTTCGACGCTGATCGCGATGATCCTGCCGACTGCGCTGCTCACCGTCTCGACGGCGGTCCACACCCGTCAGCAGGCCTCGGCTGCGGCACTGCGCATCGCCGACCTGCTCGCCGAACCCGAACTGACCATCCCCGAGAACCCACAGGTCCCCGCCGGCCACGACGTGCGAATCGACAACGTGCACTTCACCTATCCGCCGCGTCTCGGCGTGCCGTCCGGGGTGAAGGCGCTCGACGGCGTCAGCGTCGAACTCGCCGAAGGCACCGTGACCGCGCTGGTCGGGCCGTCGGGCAGCGGCAAGTCGACGCTGGCGACCCTGCTGCCGCGTTTCGGCGATCCCGACTCCGGATCGGTGCGCATCGGCGGCGTCGACGTCCGCGACATCGCTCCCACCGAGCTCTACCGCCACGTCGGCTTCGTGTTGCAGGACGTGCAGCTGCTGACGATGTCTGTCCGGGACAACATCCGTCTCGGTCGGCCCGAGGCCACCGAGGAGCAGGTCCACGACGCCGCTCGTGCGGCCCAGATCCACGAGCGCATCCTGGAACTGCCCGACGGTTACGACACCGTCGTCGGCGACGGTGCACACTTCTCCGGCGGTGAGGCGCAACGCGTCTCGATCGCTCGCGCACTGCTCGCGGACACCCCGATCCTCGTTCTCGACGAGGCGACCGCCTTCGCCGACCCGGAGTCGGAGGCGCAGATCCAGCAGGCCATCGGTGCGCTGATGGTCGGGCGGACGGTTCTGGTCATCGCACACCGGCTCGGTTCGATCACCCACGCGGACAACATCGTCGTGCTGGACCGCGGGCGCGTCGTCGAACAGGGACGTCAGGACGAGCTGGTCGCCAACGGCGGTCTGTACGCGTCGATGTGGGCCAGTTACGAGGCCGGCACCACCCGGCAGGACGAGAAGATCGCGCTCGGCGTGGTCGGAAGTGACGAGGTGGCGCGATGATCCGCGGTTTCTACACGATCCTGGGTTCCGAGCGCGCCCGGATGGTCGTCTTCCTGAGTTGGGTCGTCCTCTACGGCGTCGCCCAGGGACTCGCGATGCTCACGCTCGTCCCGATCACCGAGAACCTCCTCGACGGTGACCTCTCGGCCGCCGCGAAGTGGTTGTGGCCGTTGGCCGTTCTGGTGTTGATCTGCACGGTCAGCGCCTACGTCCAGTCCCTCAAGGGCATGACGATGGCCCTGTACGCGATGCGTATGCTGCATCACCGGCTCGGCGATCACATGGTGACGCTGCCTCTCGGCTGGTTCACCCGCGAACGCATCGGCGACGTCTCGCAGATCGCCGTCAAGGGAACGATGTTCGTCGGCAGTACCGGTGCGCACTACATCACGCCGGTCGTCGTGAACACGGTCAGCTCGGTGGTCGTGGTGATCGGGATCTGCCTGTTCGACTGGCGCATCGGCCTGCTGATGGTCGCTGGAACGCTGGTTCTCATGTACATCGGCAAACTGTCCAGCCGGTTCCTGGCGAAGGCCGAGCGCCGCAAGCGGGCCGAGGCCGTGAAGGTCAACAACCGGGTGCTGGAGTACGCGCGTTGCCAGGCGGTGTTGCGTGCCTTCGGCGCCGCCGACTCCGCTCACGCACCGCTGGCCGAGGCGCTCGGTCAGCAAGCGCGCGTGGGCAAGTCGATGCTCTGGCGATCGATCCTCGGCATCCTGCTCAACGGCCTGTCGGTCCAGGTCGTGTTCAGCGCGGTCCTCGCCCTCGGTGCCTGGCTCGCGGTGGCCGGCCACATCGAGCCTGCCCTGCTCGTCGCGGTGTTCGGACTCGCGGCCCGCTTCTTCGGCCCGATCGGCGAACTCGCCGAGCTCGGTTCGACGCTGCGCATGTCGACCGACGAGATCAACCGCATCACCGGTGTCCTCGACACCGACCGCATGCCCGTCCCGGATCAGCCGAAGCCGATCACCGAGCCGGGCGCGGTCGAACTGTCCCACGTCGCTTTCGGTTACGAGAACGGCACTCCGGTGCTGCGGGACGTGTCCGTGCGGGCGCAGCCGGGCACGATGACCGCACTCGTCGGACCGTCCGGTTCGGGCAAATCGACCATCTTCCGGCTGATCGCCCGGTTCTACGACGTCGACGGCGGTTCGGTGAAGGTCGGGGGCACCGATGTCCGCGACCAGGAGACCGGCGCACTGATGGGCCAGCTGTCGCAGGTCTTCCAGGACGTCTACCTCTTCGACGACACCCTCTGGGAGAACATCAAACTCGGTCGCCCCGACGCCACCGACGACGAGATCCGCGCGGCTGCCGAGACCGCCGGCGTCACGTCCATCGTCGAGCGTCTGCCCGATGGCTGGCAGACCGTGGTCGGCGAAGGCGGGTCGGCCCTGTCCGGTGGTGAGCGCCAACGTGTCTCGATCGCACGCGCGCTGCTCAAGGACGCCCCGATCGTGCTCTTCGACGAGGCGACATCCGCCCTCGACCCGGAGAACGAGGCGCACGTCGCGGAATCCATCCGCCGCCTCGCCGACCGCAGCACCGTGCTCGTCATCGCGCACAAGCTGTCGACCGTGACCGCCGCCGACCAGATCGTCGTCCTCGACGACGCGGGCGGCGTCGACGACATCGGCACCCACGACGAATTGCTCAGCCGCGGTGGCCGTTACATGGAGTTCTGGAACCAGCGCACCGCAGCCGCCGGCTGGACGCTCACGGCGGCGAAGTAGCCCGACCCTCGCTGCCTGAGGTGCGAGGAGCGAAAGCGACGAGCCACGAAGGCCTGCTGACATGACGTCGGCGGCCCTTCGTGGCTCGCTCCGCTCGCACCTCAGGCAGCAGAGGGGTGGCCCGAAGTAGCGATTCTGCTCAACCCAGCGACCCGAGCGTCTTCAACCGCTCGTGGGCCTGGTGCATGATCGACTGGATCAGCTCGTCGCAGCTGGGCAGGTCCTCGATCATGCCGACGACCTGACCCGAGGCGAGGACACCCGCGCGGGTGTCGCCCTCGACGAGACCGGCCTTCAGCAGCATCGGGGTGTTCCCGGCCATGATGACCTGCTGCCACGTGCGTTCGCCCGACTTCTTCATCGTGCGACCGTCTCTGAGCATGGTGGTCCAGCGCATGCCGGTCATCTGCTTGAACTCGTTGGCATTTCGCGCGGCGGCGAACAGCGCCTTCACCGGGCTGCCGCTCTCGAGTGCCTCGACGAGCGGGGTACGCAGCACGCGGTGGGGCATACCGTCGACCTTCACCGAGACGACGGTGTCGTTGAGCCCGCGCTGCAGATACTCGTGCTTGACCGAGTCGGGGACCGCGCTGTCCGACGTCAGCAGGAAGCGGGTACCCATCGCGACGCCCTGGGCGCCGTAGGCGAGCGCCGCGGCCAGTCCGCGACCGTCGAAGAAGCCGCCGGCCGCGACGACCGGCATGTCGATGTTCTTGGCTGCCAGGGCATCGAGCACCGACGGCAGCAGCAGGGTGGTCGCGACCGGGCCGGTGTGGCCGCCGCCCTCGCCGCCCTGCACGATGACGGCGTCCGCGCCCCACGACGCGACCTTCACCGCGTGCTTGGCCGCGCCGATCGACGGGATCACGACGATGCCGTGGTCCTTGAGTTTCGCGATCAACTCGGGCTTCGGGGCGAGCGCGAACGACGCGACCTTGACGCCTTCACGGATCAGGAGATCGATCCGTTCCGGTGCGTCGGTGGCGTCGGCACGCATGTTCACACCGAAAGGCTTGCTGGTCAACGACTTTGTCTTGGCGATGGCCGCCTCGAGCTCGCCGTAGGTCATCGTCGCCGACGCCAGGATGCCGAGACCGCCGGCGTTCGACGTCGCCGAGGTCAGCGACGGCCCGGACACCCAGCCCATACCGGTCTGCACGATCGGGTACTCGATCCCGACGAGTTCGGTGAACGAGGTGGACAGGCCCGCAGCCCTGGCCGGACTCATCGGACTTCCTTGTTGCGAACGCCCCTGGGATCGAGCACGTCTCGGATCAGGCTCAGTTCCTCGGCGGTGGGCTGCCGCGTCTCCGGCGCGTCGGCCAGACCCTCGATCTCGAAGCCGGTGTTCTCTGCGACCTCGTCGGCGGTGACCCCCGGATGCAGCGACAGCGCGCGCATCGTGTGATCCGCCCCGCCGAAGTCGAAGACGCCCAGATTGGTGACGACGCGGTGGATGTCGAGATCGTCGAACGCCGGGTTGGCCGGGTCGACCTTGTCGAAGCCGACGCCGGAGACGATGTCCACCGAGTCTCCGAAGACCCGGGCGGAGTGGCGGGGCACCCAGTAGCTCGTCGGGTGGTTGATCGTGTTGCCGGGCGCGCCGCGCACACCGAACATCTGGCGTGTCGGCTTCTGCAGCGGGCCGAACGCGGAGAGGTTCTGATTGCCGTACCGGTCGATCTGGTTGGCGCCCATGACCACGTGGCGACGGCCCGACGCCACGACGTCGAATACCTTGCGGAACGGCATCCAGCCCTCGATGGGGCCCGACTTGCCGATGCCCGGGGTGTCGGCGAAGATCAGCGCCTCGCCGTCGGTGATCAGCAGGTCTGGTTCGGTGGTGAGGCGCGCCAGGCGGGCTCCCAGCAGGGGCACCGGCGCCATCGGCGACGCCATGATCTCGCCTGCACCGGAGAAGATGTCGGCACACGAGATGACGCAGTACTCGGCACGACCCACTTCTGCGGGGGCCTGGCTCTCGACGGTGCTCACTGTCCGTCCTCCTTCTGCTCGTCCTGCCATGCGCTGACCTCGCGCTGGTAGGTCTCCTCGTCGACCTGGAGGAACCTGCGGGAGAATGCCTCCCAGGTGTCGGGTTCCTTGGCGCTGGCGACGTAGAACTGCTGGAACTTCTCATCCCGCCCGTAGTCAGCTGTGACATTGGGCCCGCTCGCTGC
Source organism: Gordonia sp. Swx-4 (assembly GCF_030316175.1). Lineage (NCBI taxonomy): Bacteria > Bacillati > Actinomycetota > Actinomycetes > Mycobacteriales > Gordoniaceae > Gordonia > Gordonia sp. Swx-4. The sequence continues at coordinate 4,394,680 of NZ_CP128197.1, read as the reverse complement.
GCTCCCGGCACCCGCGAAGGTGAAGTGGGCGCCGTTGGGCGTGTGCACCACCCGGTCGACGTTCATCCGGTTCAGCAGGAGTCGCTGATGCGGAACGGTTTTCACGAGCACCTCGGTCGACACGAGCTGGTCGGTCTCCAGGTAGCGGCGCTCGGCGGCCGCGCAGTAGAGGTCGTCGAAGTACGGGTCGACGCCGGTGTAGGCGGCGTTGCCGTGGGCGTCGGCGAGATCGAGGTGGACGAAGGCGGCGTCGAGCTTCAGCGCGGGCATCGCGATCAGCGTCTGGGTCCGGCCGTCGGCATCAGGGTAGGGCGACTGGACCGTCTTGAGTTCACCTTCCCAGAACTTCAGGACGTCGGAGCCGAGTCCGGCGCGGATCGGGAGGAACGGTAGACGGGCGGCCGCGGCCTCGAGGCCGCACTTGACCATGCCCTCGTCCATCTCGCGCACCTCGATCTCGCCGTTGGTGCGTGCCTTGGCGAACCACGGGTCGTAGAAGGGGGCGGAGTCGAGGGAGACGAATCCGTAGTAGGCGCGACGCACCTTGCCTGCGGCGCAGAGTAATCCGAGGTCGGGGCCACCGTAGGTCACGACCGTGAGGTCCTTGACGTCCGAGCGGGCGATCGCGCGGACCAGTGCCATCGGCTTGCGGCGCGAACCCCAGCCGCCGATGCCGATGGTCATGCCGTCGCGGAGTTCAGCGACGACGTCGTCGAGGGTGCTTGTCTTGTCGGTCGGCATCTCAGGCGTGTCCTCCGTTGTCAGAAGCGTTCGAGGCGAGGGGCTTACCGGTCGAGACGAAGGCGTCGCGATGTTCGTCGGCGACGCCGGCCAGGTTCAGCTCGAAGGTGAAGCCCTGTTCGAGGCGGTAACTGGCCTTCACGTCGACCGGGTCGATGTGGTTGATGGCCTCCTTGGCCGCCCGGATGACCCGGGTGTCCTTGGCGGCGATGGCCTCGGCGACCTCGAGCGCGGCGTCGAGGAGCTCCTCGCGGGGCACGACGCGGTACACCGAACCGAAATGCTCGAGCTGCTGGGCCGTCACGTTCTTCGCGGTGAAGTAGAGGGTGCGCATCATGTGCTGCGGCACCAGGCGGGCGAGATGTGTTGCTGCACCGAGTGCTCCGCGATCGACCTCGGGAAGGCCGAAGACCGCGTCGTCGGAGGCGACGATGACGTCGGCGTTGCCGACCAGGCCGATGCCGCCGCCGACGCAGAAGCCGTTGACCGCGACGATCACCGGGACCGCACAGTCGTAGACGGCGCCGAAGGCCGCCGCACATCCGCGGTTGGCGCCGATCAGGGCGTCGAAGCCCTCGGTGGCCTGCATCTCCTTGATGTCGACGCCGGCGTTGAAGCCGCGTCCTTCGGCGCGCAACACCACGACATGCGTCGCCGGGTCGACGCCGGCTGCGGTGACCGCATCGGCGAGTTCGAACCACGCCGCCGATGGCAGCGCGTTGACCGGCGGGTAGTCGACCGTGATGGTCACGATGCCGGATTCGGTACGTGTCGTGGTGATCGGCACGCGTGCTCCTCTCGTGGCTGCCTTGGCAACCTCGTGGGCTGCGCAAGCATTGAACCAAGCAAGTGCTTGGTTGTTTGGTAGGGTAGCACCCATGCAGACGCAGTCACAGGCCGAGCTGGGCCTGGTCGGGAAGGTTGTCCTGGTCACCGGAGGCGCGCGCGGCGTCGGGGCGGGTATCACCCGGGTGCTCTCGTGCCTGGGTGCCCGTCCGGTGATCTGCGGTCGCAACGCCGACAGCCTGGCCGACGACCTCCGCGAGTTCGATTTCTTCTCCTGCGACGTCCGCGACGCCGCCGCCGTCGAGGCGATGGTCGACGGCATCGTCGGCCGGGCCGGACGCCTCGACGGGGTGGTCAACAACGCCGGTGGGTCGCCCTTCGCGCTGGCCGCCGACGCCTCGGTCCGCTTCGCGAGCAAGATCGTCGACCTCAACCTCCTGGCGCCGCTCGCCGTGGCCAAGGCGGCGAACGCGGTCATGCAGACGCAGCCGGACGGTGGCGCGATCGTCAACGTCTCGAGCGTCAGCGGGCACCGACCCTCGCCGGGCACCTCGGCCTACGGTGCGGCGAAGGCCGGCCTCGACAACCTGATGACCTCGCTGGCCGTGGAATGGGCCCCGAAGGTGCGGGTCAACTCCGTCGTCGCCGGACCCGTCGAGACCGAACAGTCGCACCTCCACTACGGAGACGATGCCGGGGTCGCGGCCGTCGGCGCCACCATCCCGCTGGGCCGGATGGCGACGCCCGTCGACGTCGGGAACGCCGTTGCCTTCCTGCTCTCGCCGCTCGCCGGTTACATCAGCGGTTCGACGCTCACCGTGCACGGCGGGGGCGAGAAGCCCGCGTTCCTCGACGCCGCGACCGCCGGCAATGCCGTTTGATTCATCTGATCCACAAGTCTTTGCAGTTCAGAAAGGAAACACCGTGAGCAGCAAGTTGAATGAGGGCCGCGTCGTCATCGTGACGGGTGCCGGACAGGGCATCGGTCGGGCTCACGCCCTCGCCTTCGCCGCCGACGGCGCCAAGGTCGTGGTCAATGACTACGCGGAGAACCTGGCTGCCGGGGTCGTCGACGAGATCCGCGCGGCCGGCGGCGAAGCCGTTGCATCGGTGGGCGATGTCGCGGACTGGGCGAGCGGCGAGACCATGGTCGCCACGGCGCTCGAGACGTTCGGTCAACTCGACATCCTCGTCAACAACGCCGGTTTCGTCCGCGACCGGATGCTGGTGTCGCTCTCGGAGGATGAGTGGGACGCCGTCATCCGCGTGCACCTGAAGGGGCATTTCGTCGGACTGCGCCATGCCGCGGCCTACTGGCGCGCCGAGGCCAAGGCCGGCCGCACCCCGCAGGCGCGGATCATCAACACGAGTTCCGGTGCCGGACTGTACGGCTCGGTGGGCCAGGGCAACTACGTCGCCGCGAAGGCGGGAATCTCCGCGCTCACCATCCAGGCGGCCGCCGAGCTGGGTGGCTACGGCGTCACGGTCAACGCGATCGCGCCCGCGGCCCGAACCCAGATGACGATGGGCGCCGGCGACGAGATGGCCGCACAGATGGCCGCACCCGCCGATGGCTCCTTCGACGCGATGGACCCGGCGAACATCTCGCCGCTCGTGGTGTGGCTGGGTTCACCCGAGGCGGGGTCGGTGACCGGCCGGGTCTTCGAGGTCGAGGGCGGCAAGGTCTCGGTGACCGACGGCTGGCAGCGAAGTGTGGAGCGCGACAAGGGTTCTCGCTGGGAGGTCGCCGAGCTCGGCCCGGTGATCGAGGAGATCCTGGCCAAGGCGCCGGTCCCGATGCCGGTCTACGGCGCGCGGTGACCTCGGCGGACGACAGAGACCAACAGCGGGTCGCGGCGGCCCGGGCGTATGTCGACGCCCTGGTCAGCCACGACCCGTCAGCGGTGTCGCTGCATCCCGACTGCACCCGCGTCGAGTTCGGCGTGCGTACGGGGCGCAACGGACCGCACATCGCCCGCAGCCTCGCGAAGGGTCCGCAGTTCCGCCTGATCCATCGCGTCTCGGACTTCACCGCGACCGTCGACGGGCACAGCGTCACCACTCGCTACGTGGTGCACGTCCGCCCGCGGGCACTGCGCCTCGGTGCCCCGGTGTCGGAGACGTTCGTCGTCGACGAGGAGAACCGGATTCGCGCGATCGTCGCGCGGTTCGGGCTGCCGCGGCCCCAATCCGCCTGACCTGCAACGGAGAACGACGACGAAACGGCCGAACCCACCACCCCGTCGGGCAGTGGGTTCGGCCGTTTCGTGCTGTGAGACTAGGCGCCGGGTGCGCGCACGACCATCGGCACTCCGGGGAAGTACGCGGCCATCTCCGAGCGCGACTTGCGCAGGGCGGCGGTTCCATAGCCGGACTTGCGGTACTGCGGGTGAATCCAGATGCGCAGGTCGACCTCGCCGTTCTTGAGCTCGCCGAAGACGAAGCCCACCTTGGAGTCTCCCTCGACGGCGACGAGCCACACGGCCTCCTCGGCGTCGACGCGGTCGGTGGCGGCGCTGATCTCGGCGGCGACGTCACCGGCCGGTGCTCCCGAACCGTCGCCTGCGGTGCCGAGTTCGTCGGTACGGGCCGCGAACAGTTCGGCGTCGGCCTGCGGGTCGAACGGACGCAGGTCGAGGGTGTCCCCGCTACTGGCCGGACGCTCCACCAGGGTGAAGGTCAGGGCGTTGTTGAGGTCGTCGAGCTCAGCCTGATTCTTGCGGCGCTCGTCCTTGGTCAGCTGGTTCAGCTTCATGTCCAGGATCGCCTTCGCACCCAGCTGCGACTTGCCGAGCAGCTCGACGATGGCGGTGACGGCCTCGTCGTGATTCTCCGCGTCGACGATGGCGTCGAGGACCTCGTGTCGCCGCTCAAGCGCGGTGAGCAGGGCGTCGGCGATGTCGCGGCGAGTGGTGGCCAGGTCAAGATCAGTCATGCTTCGATCCTAGGACACCCCCGGCCCTTCCGGGGCTCGGCATCGTGGGTTCGAAACCGTGCCGGCGGCGTCGAGTTAGAACAGGTTCTACGCATCAGAACCGCCATTTTGGTGGAGGTTCTTTCGAGAACCTGTAACACGTCCTAGTCTTGTGGCATGACGAACGAGGGCACGACGACCGCACCGACCGACTTCGATCACCTTCGCGGGGGCACGCACATGGGCGACCTGATGGTCGCCGCGCTCAAGCGCCATGCCGATCGCACGGTGTTGTCCCTGGGGGACACCGAGATGACGGGTGGTGAGATGGCCGCCGCGATCAGCCGGTACATCCAGGCCTTCGAGGGTCTGGGCGCGGGCACCGGCACGGCGGTCGGTCTGCTGGCCCTGAATCGTCCGGAGGTGCTCTTCGTCATCGGGGCCGGCCAGACGCAGGGATGGCGACGCACCGCGCTGCACCCGCTCGGCTCGCTCGACGACCATGCCTACGTCCTCGCCGACGCCGGCGTCTCGACCCTCATCATCGACCCCGTGCCGATGTTCGTCGAGCGGGCGGCCGCCCTGCTCGAACGCGTCCCCGGCCTGAAGCAGGTGCTGACCCTCGGTCCGGTGCCCGAGCAGTTGTCGGCGCAGGCCCGTGACGTCATCGCCGAGGCGGAGAACTTCGAGCCGAAGCCGCTTGTCGCCGCGCATCTGTCACCCGAGCACGTCGTCTCGATCACCTACACCGGCGGGACCACCGGAAAACCCAAGGGCGTCATCGGAACCGCGCGTGCGATGGCGACCATGACGCAGATCCAGCTCGCCGAATGGGAGTGGCCGGAACACCCGCGGTTCCTGCTCTGCACCCCGCTGTCGCATGCGGGTGCGGCCTTCTTCATCCCGACTCTCATGAAGGGCGGGTCGATGGTGGTGCTGTCGAAGTTCGACCCCGCCGAGGTCCTCAAGACCATCGAGGAACAGAAGATCACGGCGACGATGCTCGTGCCGTCGATGCTGTATGCGCTGATGGATCACCCGGATTCGCGGACGCGTGATCTGTCGTCGCTGGAAACCGTGTATTACGGTGCGTCGCCGATCAATCCGGTGCGTCTCGCCGAGGCGATCGAACGGTTCGGCCCGATCTTCGCCCAGTACTACGGTCAGTCCGAGGCGCCGATGGTGATCAGCTACCTCGCCAAGGGCGATCATCCGGGTCCGGGGGAGGACCAGCGTCGCCTCAGCAGTTGCGGCCGGCCGTCGGCGTTCCTGCGCACGGCTCTCCTCGGCCCCGACGACAAGCCCGTCCCCCAGGGCGAACCGGGCGAGATCTGTGTCGCCGGACCGCTTCTCGCCGGTGGTTACCTCGGCCTCCCGGAGCAGACGGCCGAGACCTTCCGCGACGGATGGCTGCGTACCGGCGACGTCGCGCGTGAAGACGAGGACGGCTTCTGGTTCATCGTCGACCGCACCAAGGACATGATCGTCACCGGCGGCTTCAACGTGTTCCCCCGCGAGGTCGAGGACGTCGTGGCCGAGCATCCGGCCGTCGGCCAGGTCGGCGTGATCGGTGTGCCCGACGAGAAGTGGGGTGAGGCCGTCACGGCGATCGTCGTCCTGCGTGCCGATGCGGACGCCGACGACGCGGCCAAGGAACGCATCACTGCCGAGATCCAGCAGACGGTCAAGGACCGCAAGGGTGCGGTGCAGTCGCCGAAGCGGGTCATCTTCGCCGAGTCGTTGCCGCTGACCGCCCTGGGCAAGCCGGACAAGAAGGCGCTGCGGTCGCAGTACTGGGCCGACTCCGAGCGCGGGGTCGGCTGACCTCAGACGTCCACCTGAGAACCGCTCCTGACAAGCACCCCTGAAAACGCCCGCTGTGGCCGGGCCGTCGACATATTCGCCGAACCGCCTGTGGAGGGTCGACTCCAGGGGCAGATCGCATGGGCGGTTCTCAGTGGCGTGCGAGGACTGCCCGGGCGCGGTCGGCCAGGGTCTCCCGGACCCACTCCGGTTCGAGTACGACGATGTCGCGGTCGAACATCAAGCCCCACAACGCACCGGCGGCATGCCGATGGTCGGCGAACCGGAGTCCGACGCGCTGCCGATCTCCGGCATCACTCAGCGTCTCTGCGGAGAGTGCGGTTGCCCGGAGCGTCTCGACGTCCGCGGGGGCGCAGTCGACCACCACGTCGACCGGATCGAACGAGGACCGGAACGCCGCGCGCCGACGCTGCCAGATCTCGTCGAGATCCACGTCCTCGTCGCGTACCGCCGGCTCGTCGAGGACCTCGACCTCGCTCATCCGGGACAACCGGTACATCCGTTCCTCGGTCCCCTCACGCGACCCCGCACCGTGTGCGACGAGGTACCACGTGTCGCCGGCGATGATGAGTCCGACCGGATCGAGAAGCCGTTCGCGTGCCTCGTCGGCGTCGCGCGGGCGGTAGCGGGTGCGGATACGCCTGCCCGCGAAGACCGCGAACTGCACCGGATCGAGCGCATGGAGTTCTTCCGGCCTGCGCACGAATCCCTCGGGACGGACGAGTACCCGCTGTGCGGCCCTGACCGCGGTTCCCCGGTACGCCTCGGGAATGGCCGCGGTGACCTTGCGCATCGCACTGGCGAAGGCGGGGGAGTCGAGCCGACCCGTTCCGGCGAGCAGTGAGGTCGCCTCCTCGACTGTCAGACCGGTCAGGTCGGTGCGGTAGCCGGGGACCAGCGAGAAGCCGCCGTGCCTGCCGCGCTCGGCGTACACCGGGACCCCGGACAGCGAGAGTGCCTCGATGTCGCGCAGCACGGTCCGCTCCGACACCCCGAGTTCGGCGGCGATCGTCGACGCGGTCACCCGATCGTGTCTCTTGAGCAGCATCAGGACCGCGATGAGGCGTTCGGCGCGCATGCCCAATCATCTCGCAAAAATATGACAGAAGATGTCAGGTTTCACGGTTTGACTGGACTCGTCAGTCAGCGAGAGAGGAAAGAACATGAACGCACCGACCACCCCACCGGATCCCCGCCCGGCCTTCGCGGCCGCCACCACCTGGGTCACCGGACTGCTCTCCGAGGTGACCGCCGAGCAGCTGGCCGCGCCGACGCCGTGCGACGAGTTCGACGTCCGCACGCTCGGGGCCCATCTGCTGGCGACGGCCCAACGAGCGGCGGCGCTACCCGAGGGGGTCGACGTACGGGCCATGCCGTTCATCGCCGACCGTTTCGACGCGCAGGAGTACGCAACGGTCGTGGCGCGGGCGGTCGGCCTCTGGTCCGACGACGCCGTGCTCGCCAGGATGGTGCAGGTGCCGTGGGGTGAGGTGCCCGGCGCCGGCGCGTTGTGGGGTTACGTCAACGAGACGATCGTGCACGGATGGGATCTCGCGGTGGCGACCGGGCAGCCGTCGGAAGCGGTTCCGGAAGCCGCCACCGCCACCCTCGCGATCGTCCGCCGGTTCATCCGGCCCGAGATCCGCCAGGACCCGAACGTCCCCTTCGGCGTCGTCGTCGAACCCCGCGACGGGGCGGGACCCGTCGAGACCCTGGCGAACTGGTCCGGACGAGATTCTGCCGCATGGGTTTCGGCGGCAACCCGGTGAACCCGGTGATCAGCTGCGATACGCGACGTCGAGCTGTTTGACCCCGTTCAGCCAGCCCGATCGCACGCGACGCAGCTCGCCGAGTCGTGCGATGTCGGGCAGGGTGTCGGCGATGGCGTTGAAGATCAGGTTGAGTTCGAGCCGGGCGAGGTTGGCGCCGATGCAGAAGTGGGCGCCGTTGCCGCCGAAGGACAGGTGGGGGTTGGGATCTCGCGTGATGTCGAAGGTGAACGGGTCGTCGAAGACCTCTTCGTCGAAGTTCGCGGAGCTGTAGAACAGCCCGACGCGCTGGCCGGCCGCGATGTCGACGTCGCCGAGTCGGGTGTCGGCCAGTGCGGTTCGCTGGAAGCCGTGAACGGGTGTCGACCACCGCAGGATCTCTTCGATGGCGGTCGCGGGACGTTCGCGTTTGTACAGATCCCACGTCTCCGGGTGGTCCAGGAAAGCGTTCATCCCGTGCGAGGTCGCGTTGCGGGTGGTCTCGTTGCCGGCGGTGATGAGCAGGACGACAAAGAATCCGAACTCGATCTCGGTCATGCCCTCGCCGTCGATGTTGGCCTCGATGAGGGTGGTGATGAGGTCGTCGGTGGGGTTGTTGCGTCGTTCCTCGGCCATCGCATAGGCGTAACCGAGTACCTCGGCATTCGCGGTTGCCGGGTCGATCGTTTCCTCAGGATCATCGTTGTTGATCATCGCGTCGACGAGCACATGGAGGCGCTCGCGATCGGCCTGCGGGACGCCGATGAGGTCCAGGATCGACTGCAGGGGAAGGTGTACGGCGATGTCGTCGACGAAGTTGCCCCTGCCCTTCGCGGCCGCGGCCTCGACGATCTCGTGCGCCGAGGCGGTCAGCTGTTCCTTGAGCAGCGCGACGGAGCGCGGAGTGAACATGCGCGACACGATCTTTCGCAGTCGAGTGTGCTCCGGCGGATCATGGTTGATGAGCAGTGCCTTGGTCAGTTCGATCTGGTCCGGGGTCACGTAGTCGGGCAGGCACAGGATCGCGCCCTTGGCGTTGGTGGACCACAACTGGTGGTTCTTCGAGATCTCACGGATATGCGCGTGCTTGGAGATCACCCAGAATCCGCCGTCGGTGAAGCCGGACGTACCTTCCGGTTGCGCGTTCCACCAGACCGGCGCGGTGCGTCGTAGCTCGGCGAACTCCCGCACCGGCATGCCGTGCTGCTGGAGCAGGTCGGGATCGGTGAAGTCGAAGCCGTCGTGGAACGGGCCGGCCCTGGTCGGTGTCGTCATCTCGAACCTCCGGTCGACGGGCACGCGCGTACGCGGTGTGTGCTGCGTCACCACACCATACGTCAATTGGCTATCCGTATGGTCTATCGCGACACGCTCGCTCCCTGGTCCGAAGGACGCGGCACCAACCCTCGCTGACCGGGACTGAGGTGCGAGGAGCGCAAGGCGCCGGGCAGAGAGGTGACGAAGGGGAGTATCGAAGTCGACGGCCACGGCCTCGATGACCCTGGTATCGCGAGCCATCGGGCAGGTGCATCATTACGAGGACGAAAGTCTCGTCCCCCTGAGTACTGTCCGAGGGAACATTGCCCTCGTACATACCTCAGGGGGATGAGACGAGCTTCGGCTTGCGCGATGTCGCGTGGGCCGCTTGTTGAAGCCTTCCGAGACGACCTCGTCAGGGCCCTCGAACGGGCCGGTAGGCTCGTGAGCTGATGCGCACACACGGTTGGGGCGGCCAGGTTCCCGTCAACGATGCGGAGGCGGTTGCGCGCATCCTGGCAGCGACCCGCACGACCATCGACCGGCGCGGCACGGCCACCAGCATCGCCGACGTGGCACGCGAACTCGGGGTCACCCGGCAAACCGTCTATCGCTATTTCTCCGGCACCGAAGAGTTGTTGTCGGCGACGGCACTCGACGCCGTCGAGGGTCTGCTCGAACGGGTGATGACACGACTGGCCGGGATCACCGAACCCGACGCCGCCCTCGTCGAGGGCATCGCAGCAGTGCTCGAGGAGCTCGCCGAGGACGACTACGTCGGCGTGCTCCTGCGGGCCGACAAGCTGAGCGTTCCGGTGGCCGGCGGCTTCACCTCCGACGACGCCAGACGATTCGCGCGGACGATGGTCGACCGGCTGGAGGCCAGCTGGGATGACCACGGCTACGACGACGCCGCCCTTGACCTGATTGCCGAAATCGTTTTGCGCACATTGCAATCGATGGTGCTCGACGCAATGTCGCACCGGACCGGCGCCGAGCTGCGCGCGTTCCTCGACGCCTGGGCCGGCGCCGCGGTACGGGAGCTCGCGCGACGGGGTTAGCTCTGCGCCGGCTCGCAGATGACGACCGGGATCGTCCGGTCCGTCCACGCGACGTACGTGTCGAAGTCCGCGTAGACCTCGACCAGTTCCGGCCACACGCCGGCGCGTTCGGCCTCGGTGGCGGTACGCGCCGTGAGCTCGAAGGTCTCCTTGCCCAGCTGGATGGTGACGGCCGGATTGTCGCGCAGATTGAGGTACCAGGCCGGGTGTTTCGCCGAGCCGCCCTGCGACGCGACGACGACGAACTGGTCGCCGCGACGAAGGTAGACCAGCGGCACCGTCCGGGGTTCACCCGATTTGCGTCCGATGGTGGTCAGCAGGCACACCGGCGCGGGCTTCTTCAGGCCCGCGCCGACGCGCCAGGTGCCGCCGATGCGGCCGCCGGTTGCCTTGTACAGCCGCGTGTTGATCCGCGAGCCGACCTTGATGAGTGTGCCGACGATCGGCGAATCGAGCTGTGCGGGCTTCTTGTCCGGGTCGAGGAGGGGCATCCGATACTCAGATGCGCTCGAGGATGGTGCCGGTGGCCATGGCGCCGCCAGCGCACATCGTGATGAGAGCGGTCTGGCCGTCGCGGCGCTCGAGCTCGTGCAGTGCGGTCGTGATGAGGCGGGAACCGGTGCTGCCCACGGGATGTCCGAGGGCGATGGCGCCGCCGTTGACGTTGACGCGATCCATGTCGGCGTTGTGGACCTGGGCCCAGCTGAGCACGACCGAGGCGAAGGCCTCGTTGATCTCGACGATGTCGATGTCGGACAACGACATCCCCGACTTCGCGAGGACGCGCTCGGTCGCCTGGACCGGGCCGTCGAGGTGGAAGTGGGGTTCCGAACCGACGAGCGCCTGCGCCTTGATGCGGGCGCGCGGGGTCAGTCCGAGTGCGCGGGCCTTCGCCTCGTCCATGATCAGGACAGCGGCTGCGCCGTCGGAGATCTGCGACGACGTTCCGGCGGTGTGGATGCCGCCCTCGATGACGGGCTTGAGTGCAGCGAGGGATTCGAGGGTGGTCTCACGCAGGCCCTGGTCGCGGCTGACGTCGATGATGTTGCCGGTGAACTCGCCCTCCTTGGTCCGTTCGGGCGCCTTGAACGAGAGGATCTCGCGGCCGAAACGGCCTTCGTCCCAGGCTTGACGGGCGAGGCGCTGGCTGCGCTCACCGAGTCCGTCGACGTCGGCGCGGGTGATCCCGCGACGCTTCGCGATGCGCTCGGCCGCCTCGAACTGGTTCGGCAGGTCAACGTTCCACGAGTCCGCGTGGTACGGGCCGGCGCTGGTGCCGACATTCGCACCGAGCGGCACGGTGGTCATCGTCTCCACGCCGCAGGCGATGCCGACCTCGATGGCGTCCGAGGCGATGAGCCCGGCGATGAGGTGGTTGGCCTGCTGGGCCGATCCGCACTGGGCGTCGATCGTCGTGGCGCCGGTGTGCTCGGGGAGTCCGGCGGACAGCCACGCCTTGCGGGAGACGTTGCCCGCCTGTGAGCCGGCCTGCGTGACGCAACCGCCGATGACCTGCTCTACGAGTGCCGGGTCGATACCGGCCTTCTCGATGAGACCGCGCTGTGTGATGCCCAGCAACTCCTCTGCATGGAGGCCTGACAACCACCCGGCGCGCTTGCCGATCGGCGTGCGTACTGCTTCCACGATGACCGGAACGCCCATCTCAACTCCTTCGTTCACCCGGCGGAACCAGTCCGTCGTCTACGGGTCGACGGCGCTTCGACGGATGTGCCGAGGCCGTGTATTCAAGCTAGAACATGTTCTATGTTTGCGTCCATGGGCGGCATTGGAAGGCTGGTCGCGACCGCCTCGAGCGGCGATTCGAGCCCTCCCGCTGCCTACTGGAACGTAGTGGATGTTACTTGTTCCATGGATTAAGTCCGCAGGTGGGGGACCATCCGGTCATCCAAAACTAGAACAAGTTCTCATCGGGGGCTGTCGCGTGTGTCACAATGTGGTCTAATGAGAGTGAAACAGGTTCTAAATCTCCAGCGAGGTGGTGTGACGTGACCCAGGCCCAGAGTGCCCCGATCGGCAGTGAGCCGACCACGGCGGATTCTGCGCGCACGAGCCCTTCCGACGTCGTCGGCAAGTGTGCGTTCATGGAGCAGGAGGGGTGGGATTTCACCAACCCGGACCTGCTCGAGCAGGGAATCCCAGTGGAGGAGTTCGCGCAGCTCCGTAAGACCGCGCCGGTCTGGTGGAACGCCCAGGCACCCGGCAAGGGTGGTGGCTTCCACGACGGCGGGTACTGGGTGATCTCCAAGCACGCCCACGTCCGCGAGATCTCCAAGAACAACGATGACTGGGAGACCAACGCCAACGGCGTCATCATGCGTTTCGAAGACGACATGACCGCCGAGCAGATCGAGATCACCAAAGCGCTGCTGATCAACCACGATCCGCCGGAGCACACCCGCCTCCGCAAGCTGGTCTCCAAGCTGTTCACCCCCCGTGCGGTGCACTCGCTGGAGGAGAAGCTCGACGACGCCGCCCGCGAGATCGTGTCGCGTGCCGCGGAGAAGGGCACCGGCGACTTCGTCAAGGATGTCGCCGTCGACCTGCCGCTACTCGCCATCGCAGACCTCCTCGGTGTGCCCCAGGAGGACCGCGAGAAGCTGTTCGACTGGTCGAACTCGATGATGAACGCCGACGATCCGGACTACACGACGGATCCGCAGCAGGCCAACGCCGAGATCCTCGGTTACGGCTACCAGATGGCCGAGGAGAAGCGTCGCAATCCGGGCGACGACATCGTCACCACTCTCGTCAACGCCGACATCGACGGCCAGCATCTCGACGAGACGGAGTTCGGGTTCTTCTTCATCCTGCTGACCGTCGCCGGCAACGAGACCACGCGCAACGCGATCAGCCACGGTATGAACGCCTTCCTGGACAACCCCGACCAGTGGGAACTGTTCAAGAAGGAGCGTCCGGCGACCGCGGTCGACGAGATCGTCCGCTGGGCCACCCCGGTCAACTGCTTTCAGCGAACCGCCAAGCGCGACACGCAGATCGGCGGCGTCGACATCAAGAAGGGCGAGCGCGTCGGAATGTTCTACGGCTCGGCCAACTACGACGAAGATATCTTCGACGATCCGTTCTCGTTCAACATCCTTCGCGACCCGAACCCGCACGTCGGCTTCGGTGGCAACGGTGCGCACTTCTGCGTCGGCGCCAACCTGGCACGCATGGAGATCAACCTGATGTTCAACGCGCTTGCCGACCTCGTCCCGGACATCACCAAGCTCGACGCGCCTCGTCGTCTCCGCCACGGGTGGATCAACGGTGTCAAGGAACTCCGCGTCGACTACGGGACGAAGTGACCGCAGCTGAAGAGGCACCCGCCTACCTGAACATCGACCGCGAGAACCATCCCGCTGTCGTGGCGGGGCGTCGTTCCCGAGAGTTCGTGGAGTCCCGCGACAAGCAGGCGTGGATCGACAACTTCGCGCCGGACGCCATCGTCCAGGATCCGGTGGGCCCCTCGATGTTCGACCCCGAGGGTGTCGGATTCCGGGGATACGACCGCATCTCGGAGTTCTGGGACAAGTCGATCGCAGCCACCGAGAGCATCGAGTTCCGCTTCGACGAGGAGATCATCTGCGGGAACGAGGTCGCCTACATCGGCAGCATCGTCACCCACATCGCAGGTCACGTCTCCGAGGCACGCGGCGTGTTCACCTACCACGCCGACTCGGAGGGCCGGCTCTCGGCGCTCCGGGCCTACTGGGAGGTCGAGAGGACGATCAACTCGGTGCGCAAGGCCTGACCTCGCACAACGATCCGCCGCGGGCGGGACCGGTGACCACGTCACCTGTCCCGCCCGCGGTTTCTTCGTCCGATCCGTCGTTACAGCCGGCGGTGCCGGGCGGAAGATGAGTCGAGGGAACGTCGACACGAAAGGTGTGAGGACTCGGAGTCCGGCGCGATCGACCAGTTCGACGCGGTGTACCGCGAACACGTTGCGGGGGTCTGGCGCTACGTGCGTACACGCGTGCCGGGAGACGCCGACGCCGACGATGTGACCGCGGAGGTGTTCGCCAAGGCGATTCGTTCGCGGGGCGGCTTCGACGACCGGCGCGGCACGATAGGCGGGTGGCTCATCGGGATCGCCAGACACGTCGTGGCGGACTGGTGGGCACGCAATGCCCGGGAGGTGCCCGTGGCCGAGGTGGATGTCGACATCGACCGGCGCGGGGCCGCCGCGGATGATCCGGAGACGGCGATGCTGCGGGCCGCAGACGTCGAGGATGTCCGAAGCCGGTTGTGGGTGCTCACCGCCCGGGAGCGTGAGGCGGTCACGCTGCGATTTGCCACCGAGCTGACCTCGGAGGAGATCGGAGCGGCGATGGGTATCTCGGCGACCGCCGCCCGGATGCTCGTCTACCGAGGCGTGGCGAAGCTGAGGGAGGTGATGCCACAGTGACGTCGCCTGATCCGTACGAGGCCGACGTGGCCTTCGACCCTGTCGAGATCGCCGCCGCTGCGCGTCTCGACGACGACATCGCAGCAGTCCTGGCCGGCTCCGCCCGGCCGGGGTCGGTGGACCCCGACCTGGTGGTGCTGGCGAACGCGTTCCGGCGCGAGCCGTCCGCGTCGACGTACGCCGCCGTCGAACGACGGGTCGCCGAGGCGAGGCCGCGGGACAGTCGGTGGCGATGGTCGCTCGCGCAGGTTTCCGCAGCCGTGCTGGGCATCGTGCTGGTCGTCCACGGTGTGGTGAACATGGTTGCAGGCGAGTGGATCTCGACCTCGCTCGGCGAGCCGTACAACCAGCACGCGATGATCGACGGCGGCCTCGCGTTCATCGCGATCGGTGCCGCGATCGCGGTGGCGTCGACGCGTCGGCGTGGGCTGCCACTGGCGGTCATCGTCGGGGTGCCGCTCGGGCTGGTCATGGGCGGCCGTGGCGTGCACGAGATCGGGGTCTTCGCGTGGGGGGCCGTGGCGCACGGGTCGGCGGGGCTGGCGGCGATCGTTCTGCTGGTCACATACTTGATCGCGTGGCGTTACAGCCACCGGCGAGGACGGGAAGAACCGGTATGAGATCACTACATCGAATCCGACACTTCATTCGCGCATTCGGACGGGCGAAACGCAATCGCGCCGACCTCGTCCGGCACATCGGACGCCGTCCGCTGCTCGCCGGGGCGACGGTCGGGGTGGAGACCGCCATGCTGCTGTCGAACAAGGTGGACCCGAAGCTGAAGGATCTCGCCGAGCTGAAGGCCGCCGGAATGGTCAGCTGCGAGTTCTGCCTCGA
The DNA here is from genome assembly GCF_030316175.1 of Gordonia sp. Swx-4. Lineage (NCBI taxonomy): Bacteria > Bacillati > Actinomycetota > Actinomycetes > Mycobacteriales > Gordoniaceae > Gordonia > Gordonia sp. Swx-4. The sequence continues at coordinate 4,379,083 of NZ_CP128197.1, read as the reverse complement.
CATCGGGTCGGTGCTGGCGGCGAGCTCCGGCGTCACCGAGCAGCAGCTTCGCGATCTCCCGCGGTACCGGGACTCGCTGGCCTACAACGAGGTGGAGAAACTCGTCATCGCTTACGCCGAAGCGATCACCCTGACCCCGGCGGTCGGCGACGATCTCGCCGACCTGCGCCGGCGCCTCGGTGAACACCTCACGGAGACTCAGATCGTCGAACTCGCGATGACCGTCGCCTGGGAGAACCAGCGGGCACGCCTCAACCAGTCGCTGGGTGTCCGCCCGACCGGAATGTCAGATGGCGCGACCTGTGCTCTGCCCGAACGGATTTCGTAGCATTCATGCGCAGATGGCGCGCAAGAATGCTACGAAACGCCGGTCAGTGGAGCGGCTTGTCGGCTCCGACGAGCCACATCGAGAAGTACTGTGAGCCACCGCCGTAGGCGTGACCCAGGGCCTTACGGGCACCGTCGACCTGGTGGTCGCCGGCCTTGCCCATGACCTGGATCGCGGCCTCGGCGAAACGGATCATGCCCGACGCGCCGATCGGGTTCGACGACAACACGCCACCCGAGGCGTTGAGCGGGATGCGGCCGCCGATCTCGGTGTCACCGGATTCGGTCAGCTTCCAGCCCTGGCCTTCGTCGGCGAACCCGAGGTTCTCCAGCCACATCGGTTCGAACCAGGAGAACGGCACGTAGATCTCGGCGACGTCGATCTCGTCGAGCGGATTGCTGATCCCGCCCGACTTCCACAGTGCGGCAGCGGCATCGCGGCCGGCCTGCGGACTCACCACGTTGCGGTGGGCGAAGGACAGCGGTTCGGTGCGCATCGCGGTGGCGTGGATCCAGGCGACCGGGTTGCCGGCGGCGACCGCGTCGTCGGCAACCTGTTCGTCACCGATCACGACCGCACACGCGCCGTCCGACGACGGGCACGTCTCGTCGTAACGGATGGGGTCCCAGAGCATCTGCGAGCTCATGACCTTCTCGACGCTCTGATCCGGCTGGTGGAGATGCGCAAGGGGATTGAGGGCGCCGTTGCGACGGTCCTTCGCCGCGACCATCGCGCCGATGTGCTCCGGGGCGCCCGACTGGCGGATGTAGGAACGCACGTGCGGCGCGAAGAAGCCGCCCGCGCCGGCGCCGACCGGTTTGGTGAACGGCACCGGGATCGACAATGCCCACATCGCATTGGACTCGGACTGCTTCTCCCATGCGACGGCGAGCACGCGCTTGTGGACGCCGGCGAAGACCAGGGACGCGGCCACGTTCGCCGTCGAACCGCCGACCGAGCCGGCGGTGTGCACGCGGATGAGCCGCTTGCCGACCGCGCCGATCGCCTCCGCCATCGCGAGCTCGGGCATCATCGACCCCTCAAAGAGGTCGGGGGCCTTGCCGATGACGATCGCGTCGATGTCGTCGAGGGAGACCTTGGAGTCGATCAGTGCCGCATCGATGGCCTCGCGGACCATCCCGGCCATCGTGACGTCGGATCGCTTGGCAACGTAGCGGGTCTGGCCGGTACCGAGGACCGCCGCACGGTTCTTGTGCCCCATCAGTTTCCGCCTCCCGCGTTGTTCTGTGCGCTCAAGGTGACCACCATGTTCTGCTGCAGCAGTGGACCGCTCGTCGCGTGGGCGACGGCGGTTCCGGCGTTGCCGCTCAGGATCTCGTGGGCCGCGTAGCCGATACGCTGCAGGCCCGCAGAGAACAGCGAGTTGCCGGCCAGTGCGCCGCCGGACGGGTTGATCCGCACCGAATCCGGGAGACCCAGAGCGTTGCGCACGATGATCTCCTGGTGGGTGTACGGCGCGTGGATCTCCGCGACGTCCACGGCGCGACTCGCATCGCCGAACGCGGTGTCTCCGGCGAGCTTCGTCGACGGCGAGATGGTCAGGTCCCGAGCGCCGAAGTTCGGGGTGTCGATCCGGTGGTCCCAGCCGGTGACGAACGCCGGATTGGCCACCAGTTCACGGGCTTTGCGTTCGCTGGCGATGACGACCGCGGCGGCGGCGTCGGTGTAGGGCGCGATGTCGTGGCGGCGCAGCGGACTCGCGACGTAGTCGCTCGCCAGCAGATCGTCGACGGAACCGCCGGACGTGCGGGCCCCGATGGCGGCCATGTCGGCCTCGGTCCAGGTTCCGGCGTCGACGCCGGCGCGCGCCTGCAGGGCCGCGAGCGACCGGGCGTCCGGACGCAGCGGGGCGACCGTATAGGGGTCGGTCTGCAGCGCCAGGGTCTGGTCGGTGTTGCCCGCGGAAGCCTTGCCGAAGCCGTAGGCCAGCGCGAGGTCGACCTCGCCGGTGGCGATCTTCACCCACGCCTCATACAGCGCCCAAGCGCCGTCCATCTCGACGTGGGACTCGTTGATCGGCGGCATCGCCCCGATCGAGTCGATCGCGGAGATGAACGAGAAGGCGCGTCCGGCAAGGTAATCTGATGATCCGCTACACCAGAACTCGATGTCGGTGCGGGCGATGCCCAGTTCGGCGTAGAGCTTGTCGAAGCAGGGGATGAGCATCTCGACACCGTTGGTGGTGCCGTGGCTTCCCTCGATGTTGGGGCTGTGGGCGAATCCGATGATCGCGATCGGTGGCAGTGTCATCAGAGGTGATCCTTGTAGGTTTCGTAGTCGGCGTCTGGTTCGCCGGTGGGCGCGAAGTGGCTGATGTTGCCGATCGAGTACTCCCACTCGTCTTCGGGGAGCCAGACGGCCTTGACTCGCATGCCCATTCGGACATCAGCGGCCTCACAGTCGAGGATCAGGTGCAGGAACGGGATGTCCGCGCCGTCGAGGAGCACGTAGGCGGCCACGTAGGGCGGCTTGATCCGCTGGCCCTGGAACGGCACGTTGACGATGCAGAACGTCGTCACGATACCGGTGTGTGCGAGTTCGACGCGTTCGACGGCCCGTGACCCGTCGGCGGGACTCACCCCGCGGGGCGGGAAGTACACGCGACCTTCGTCGACGCCCGAACCGATGCGGGTGCCGATCAGCTTGCCGGCCTTCAATCCTTCGAGGTAGACGGACTCCTCCTCGTTGGCGGAGTGCGTGATCTCGGTGGTGACGGGGGTCGGGATGACGACGAGGCCGGTGTCGGCGCCCTTCGGTGCGTCCGCGGTGTTCTCGGGTGCGGCGTCGGTGCTCTCACCCGGGGCGAAGTACGCGATGTCGTCGATGCGGCCGATCCGTGCCGCGGAGAACACCGCGTGCACGCGCAGGCCGGTCGAGATCTCCGACGGGGAGTCCACCGAAACCGCGTGCAGCAGTGTGGTGTCCGCGCCGTCGAGTTTGATCAGGGCCCAGGCGAAGGGCTTGTCGAGCGGCTGTCCGGGCACCGGGGCGTCGTGCCAGGTCCAGCTGGTGACGGTGCCGACGGTCGAGACCTCCACGATCTCCGTCGACTGTTGTCCGGTGACGGGATCGAATTCGACCGGCGGCACAGACACTGCGCCGTCGCTGCCCTTCGACCCCACGATCCGGCCGTCGCGCAGTGCGAGCGCGAACTGGCTCAGCACCGGGCCCAGTGACCGGGTGTAGTCGAAGGAGTTGATCAGGGGAGCGGTCAGGATCGGGGACTTCGGCTCGGGCACCGTGGCAACGGGACTGGCGATGGGGTTGCCGGCGGCGGGAGACGTTACGCTCATGCTCACGACTTGAGTAGAACACGTTCTAGTATTGGACACAAGATGCATGTCAGGCCGCGAGATTCCCGACGGCCCGGCGAGAGGGGAGTGGAGTGAAACTCGGTCTGCAACTCGGATATTGGGGTGCCGATCCGATCCCGAACGCGCCGAAGTTGATCGCGGTCGCGGAGGAGTGCGGGTTCGACGCGGTGTTCACCGCGGAGTCCTGGGGATCGGACGCTTACACACCGCTGGCGTGGTGGGGCGCGGCGACGTCGCGCATCCGGCTCGGCACCGCGGTGGCCCAGCTGTCGGCACGGCCGCCGACATCGCTGGCAATGCATGCGTTGACCCTGGATCACCTGTCGAACGGCCGGCATATCGTCGGCCTCGGTGTCTCCGGGCCGCAGGTGGTGGAGGGCTGGTACGGCGAACCGTTCGGAAAACCGTTGGCGCGCACCCGCGAATACGTTCAGGTGGTCCGCGACGTGCTCGCGCGTGCCGACAAGGTGACCAACGACGGGCCGCACTATCCGCTGCCATATCCCGCCGACGCGCCCGGTGCCACCGGACTCGGCAAGCCGCTCAAGCCGATCACGCACCCGCTGCGCGCCGATTTGCCGATCTGGCTGGGCGCCGAAGGTCCGAAGAACGTCGCGCAGACCGCCGAGATCGCCGACGGCTGGCTCGCCATCTTCTTCAGCCTCGGACTCGCCGATCAGTACAACTCCTGGCTCGACGAGGGCTTCGCCCGCCCGGGCGCCCGCCGCAGCCGTGAGGACTTCGAGGTCGCCGCCACCGTGCAGGTCGTCATCACCGACGACGTCGCGTCGGCGATCGAACTCTACCGGCCCTCGACCGCGCTGTACGTCGGCGGAATGGGCGCCAAGGAGAGGAACTTTCACGCCGAGCTGTACAAGCGGATGGGTTACGGCGAAGCGGTCGACGAGATCGTGAGTCTGTTCCTCAGCGGCAAGAAGGCCGAGGCGATGGCCGCGGTGCCCGACGAGATGGTCCGCGAGACGATGCTCGTCGGCACCGCCGACGAGGTCCGCGCACAGATCAAGGAATGGGAGGCCGCCGGCGTCACCATGCTGATGGTCACCGCCCGCGACACCGACACCATCCGGCAGCTGGCGACGCTGGTGTGATCCGTGTTTGGGGCGCTACGCCTCGAGGCCGTCCATGATCTCGGCGAGCGTCTCGTCGGCGAGCGGGAACGGTTGGTAGATGGCGACATCCGTGGCGATGTCATCCGATCGTGCGCGGATCGTCGCGGCCACGTCGCGGGGGCTGCCGTGGGCGACGATGAGCTCGAGGAGCTCGTCGTCGACGAGTCCGACCATCTCGGCCCAGCGGCCCTGCTTCGACAGCAGGTTGAGTTCGGTCTGGAGGTCGCCGTAGCCGTGCAACTCCAGCACCGGCCGATAGGCCGGTGTGGAGCCGTAGAACGACAGCAGGCGCCGGGCCGCGTCGACCGAGGTCTCGAACTCCTCCTCGGTACGACCGGTGGCCACGATGATCTCCGGCATCACCGAGAAGTCCTCACGACGACGCCCCGACGCCGCCAGGCCGGCGTCGACACGCGGCAGGATCGATTCGCGGACGAACCGGTCGGTGGTGAACGGCATGACGAGCAGGCCGTCCGCATGTTCGGCGACGGCGCGGGTGAGGCGCGGTCCCAGGGCACCGACGAAGATCGGTGGCAGCCCGTGCGGATTCGGTCCGGGGTTGAACATCGGCGTCATGAGCCGATGGCGGTAGAACTCGCCGTCGAAGTCGAGGCGGGCGCCGTTCTGCCAGCAGTCGAAGATCGCGCGTAAAGCGGCGACGAATTCGACCATGCGGTCGACCGGACGCTCGAACGGCACCCCGAACCGCTTCTCGATCTGCGGGCGGATCTGAGTCCCCAGTCCGAGCGTGAACCGGCCGCCGCTGAGCAGCTGGAGATCATTGGCCTGATGGGCGACCGTGATCGGATTGCGTGGGAACGCGATCGCGACGTTGGTCATCAGCGCGACGTCGTCGACGCCGGACGCGCCGAACAGCGGGCTGAAGACGTCGTGCGGGCCGTCGAACGTGAACACCCCGTCGACTCCGACGTCCCGTAACGCCCGGGTGCGTTCGGCCGCGTGCTGTGGACCGAAAAGTGCGGTGTGGATTCTCACCGGCGGTGGGTGGCTCTCACTCTCCGGTGAACTCCGGGGTGCGCTTCTCCGCGAACGCGCGGGGTCCGACCTTGGCGTCCTTCGACTTGAAGACCGCGACGCCGATCTTCGCGTCGAGCTCGAAGGCGTCGAGTTCGTGCAGACCCTCGGTGTCGCGGATGGTCTTGAGGATGCCCTGGACGGCGAGCGGACCGTTGGCGGCGATCTTCTCGGCCAGCTCGAGCGCCTTGTCGAGTGCCTTGCCGTCCTCGACGACGTGGCCGATGAGGCCGTACTCGAGGGCCTCGCGTGCGGTGACGTGACGGCCGGTCAGCAGGATGTCGCAAGCGACGGTGTAGGGAATCTGGCGGACGAGGCGGACCGCGCTGCCGCCCATCGGGTAGAGGCCCCAACGCGCTTCGGACACACCGAACTTGGCGCTCTCGCCGGCGATGCGGATGTCGGTTCCCTGCAAGATCTCGGTACCGCCTGCGATGGCCGGGCCCTCGACCGCGGCGATCAGCGGCTTGGTCAGGCGACGGCCCTTCAGCAGCGCCGGCAGCGACGCGGGGTTCCAGGCGCCGGAGTCGACGGTGTCACCGGGGGCCTTCTTGTTCATGCTCTTCAGGTCGGCCCCGGCGCAGAAGTAACCGCCCGCGCCGGTGAGGATCGCGACCCGGATGTCGGGATCGGAATCGACCTGATCCCAGGCCTCGGTCATGATCCGCATCATCTCGGTGGAGAGCGCGTTACGCGCCTCCGGACGGTTCATCGTGACGATGAGGATGTGTCCGCGCTTCTCGACGAGGCACTCAGGAGCCTTGTCGGTGACGGACTCGGTGGGGGTGGCTGTGGTCATCGCTGTCTCCCGGTCATATTCCGCACTTGCCCAGAACGATAACACGTTCTAATTTTGAGCCATGGCCTATACGATCGCTGATCTCATCGAGCACGCCGTCGACCTTGTTCCGGAGCGGGTCGCCCTGGAATCCGGCGATCGCAGCCGTAGCTATGCCGAACTCGAGGCGCGGTCCAACGCCCTCGCCCACAAGCTCCGCGGACTGGGTGTGCAACCCGGTGACCGGGTCGGCCTGTACAGCAGAAACACCATCGAGTCGGTCGAGTCGATGATCGCGATCTTCAAGGCCCGGGCGGTCATGGTGAACGTGAACTACCGCTATGTCGAGGCCGAATTGGAGCACATCTTCACCGACTCCGGGATGAAGGTCCTGATCCACGAGCGCCGCTACTCGCCGCGGGTGTGCAACACGTTACCGAAATCGCCCTCCATCGAGTACCGCATCGCCATCGAGGACGGGACGTCGGAAGACCTGTGCTGTGAGGGCCACGGCGACGCGATCCGCTACGAGGCCGCCATCGCCGAGTCGTCGTCGGAACGCGATTTCGAGGAGCGGTCGAACGACGACCTGTACATGCTCTACACCGGCGGTACCACCGGGAAACCGAAGGGCGTCGTCTGGCGTCAGGAGGACGTGTGGCGCGTCCTCGGCGGCGGAATCGACTGGTACACCAGCGAACCCATCCCCGACGAGTGGCACCTCGCCAAGACCGGCGCCGACGGCGGCCAGCTGGTTCGGTACCCGATCCCGCCGTTCATCCACGGCGGCTCGCAGTGGGCGATCTTCCAGTCGCTGTTCGCCGGCGGAAAAGCCGTGGTGTACCCCGAGTTCAGCGGGTCGTCGGCCTGGGAGATCGTCGAGCGACACAAGGTCAACGTCGTGTTCATCACCGGAGATGCCATGGGGCGCCCCATGGTCGAGGCGCTCGGACAGGGCGAGGAGTACGACCTGTCGAGTGTCGTCTCGATCGCCTCGTCGGCCTGTCTGTTCTCGCCGAGTGTGAAAGAGCAGTTCCTGGAACGATTCCCGAACGCGGTGATCGTCGATGCGATCGGCTCGTCGGAAACCGGCTTCGGCGGTCTGGGCATCGTCGCGAAGGGCACCCCGCACACCGGTGGCCCGCGCGTGAACGCCGACAGCGAGACCCACGTTCTCCGCGAGGACGGTACGCCGGTGGAGCCGGGCAGCGGCGAGGTCGGGGTGCTGGCGCGGTCCGGGCATGTGCCGCTGCGCTATCACAACGATCCGGAGAAGTCGGCCAAGACGTTCAAGGTCTTCAACGGCGTGCGCTACTCGCTGCCGGGTGACAACGCCGTGCTCGAGGCCGACGGCAGCATCACGATGCTCGGTCGCGGCTCGGTGTCGATCAACACCGGTGGCGAGAAGGTCTTCCCGGAAGAGGTCGAGGGCGCGCTCAAGGCACATCCCGACGTCTTCGACACCGTCGTGGTGGGCGTCGCCGACGACCGTTGGGGTCAGCGCGTCGCCGCGGTGATCGCCGCGCGCGACGGAGCCCGACCATCCCTGGAGAGCCTCAACGACGTCGTGCGCAAGGAACTCGCGGGCTACAAGTGCCCGCGCAGCGTCTGGTTCGTCGATGAGATCAAGCGTTCGCCCGCAGGAAAACCCGACTATCGCTGGGGGGCGGCGGTCACTGCCGAACGACCCGCCGACGAAGCGCTGTAGCGCCGAAAATCTGACAGAGGCGCTGTAGAGCGCCGGAAACGAGTAGTAGCAAAAATGCGTACAGAACTCGCCGACAAGTTCGGCATCGAATACCCGATCTTCGGGTTCACGCCCAGTCAGGATGTCGCGGCCGCGATCAGCCGTGCCGGCGGACTCGGCGTGCTCGGGTGCGTGCGGTTCAACGAGGCCGAGGAACTCGACGAGGTCCTCGAGTGGATGCACGAGAACACCGACGGTAAGCCGTTCGGCGTCGACATCGTGATGCCGGCCAAGATCCCGACCGAGGGTTCCAAGGTCGACCTGGATTCGATGATCCCGCCGGAACATCGGGCGTTCGTGGAGCGCACGCTCGACGACCTCGGCGTTCCGCCACTGCCCGGTGAGGACCGCGTCAATGCGGGCGTGCTGGGTTGGCTGCACTCGGTGGCCCGCTCGCATGTCGACGTCGCCATGGAGCATCGTCGTAAGTACGGGCAGATCAAGCTGATCGCGAACGCTCTCGGTTCGCCGCCGTCGGACGTCATCCAGACCGCACACGACAACGGCGTGCTGGTCGCCGCGCTCGCGGGCGCGAAAGACCATGCGCTGCACCACGTCGAGGCCGGCGTCGACATCGTCATCGCCCAGGGATACGAGGGTGGCGGACACACCGGCGAGGTCACCTCGATGATCCTGTGGCCCGAACTCGTCGACGCGGTCGGCGACACCGCGCCGGTGCTCGCCGCCGGCGGCGTCGGTAGCGGCCGCCAGATCGCAGCTGCGATCGCGCTGGGTGCGCAGGGCGTGTGGATGGGGACCTACTGGCTCACCGCTGCCGAGTACAAGCTCGGAGTGCCGGAGGGATCGGACAGGCCGTCCACCGTGCAGCAGGCGCTGCTCAAGGCGACGTCGCGGGACACCGTGCGTCGTCGTATCTACTCCGGCAAGCCCGCCCGCCTCCTGAAGACCGCCTGGACTGACGCCTGGGACGCCGACAACGCACCCGAGCCGTTGCCGATGCCGTTGCAGAACCTGCTCGTCGCGGAGGCGCACGCGCGGATCTCGGCTGCCGACAACCCAGACGTCGTCGCGATGCCGGCAGGCCAGATCGTCGGGCGCTGCAACGCGATCACCCCGGTCGCCGATCTCATCGCGGACCTCGTGAGCGAGTACGAGGAGGCCGTCGGCCGGATGAACAAGACGCTCCACAGCTGACCCGCTCCACAAACCCATCCCTTTTCCTCAAACACGCCCCGACGACGACGGGCGGGTATACGGAAAAGGGGTGGGTTTGTGTCAGGGGCGGTAGGTACAGCGCCGGCCGCCACGATTTTGACGGACGCAATCATCCCTTGTTAGCTGGTTGCCCTCGGTGCCAGGGGGCCTGGAAAAGCCGCGTCGTCAATCCATCACGACGAAGAATGCGATCGCGAGACCTCCAAGGACAAAAAGAGTTCCGATCGCGACGCCGGTGCAAATATGCCTCGTTTTCCCGTGCGCGTACATCCCGATTGCGCCAGCAAGAAACAGAAGTATGTCGAGGACCAGTCCCGGCGCCCAAAGGAGCGTGTATGCGAGTAGAGATACCGCTGATGCTGCGACAGTGACGAACGGCGTCACAGGTCCGAAGAATCGCTTATCCATCAGTCAAGACTCCAGGACGGTCAACAGAACAGCGCTGGCGAAAACTGTTCCTGAGATGATTGCAGGCCATTCCCGCCACGGCTTCCCGATCGCCAGGAGGGCGCACGAGATAACAAGGGTTCCCGCCAGAAGAAGTAAGCGCGAGGCGACAGCTGGCCATGCCGGGATGACGTTGGGTATCAGGAATGTCACGTACATCAGTAGGACGGCCATGAACGTTTGCACCACGAAGGTGGTTTGGGGTGCGTGACGGTTCGAGTCGTTTTGACTCTCCTCTGGAGTCATCGGCCGAAGGGGTGATAAGAGTCGGAGAAAGAAAACCTCGTCAGACCGAGAACGTCTTGGCGATTCATCGCGCTCCTTCAAGCTCAGGAGGATCGTCCGCGCTACCCAGGTCGGTCATGCCGGTAATGTTGCCTAGGTCAATCGGATACGAGTGATTGCCAGGTGACGTGTACTTCTCCGTCGGAAAGCGATCGAGGTCATTGTCGTAGTCTCCGTAGTCGTGATGGAACTTGAGGTTCAACATAGGTCCGGTCTTGTCGTGGTCGCCCGCGTCGTCGCGGTGAAGGACCTCAGTGCGGCCGTCAGGTAGATGCTGGTACGTCTCCATCGACGGATAGTCTGTGGCCTCGCCTGAAACGCGAGCGCCGCCGGCCTCAGGTGTGACAATGGTCTGGCCATTCACGGACCAACCGAGGTCCGCTGCGATCTCAGGGGCCAGTGGATCTGAACCTTCGTAGACGATTGCGACCGTTCCGTCAGCCAGTTGGCTGGCCTTGACCGAGGGCGTCCCGGTCTTCACATTGCCGTGCTCATCGACAGATGGATTCTGGCGTGCGACGATTACGCCATTCTCATAATCGATGAAGTATGACACGCGGGTGTCTTCGGGTGCGAAGTTGACATCGAATTCGCGATTGTCGCCTAGATTCCTAGGGAGTGGCAGCGGTTTGTCCGCTTTCATGCCGGCGATGACCTCGTCAATAGGAATGAACAATCCAGTGGCTACAACGCCTTGCCCGGGGACAGGTCTTATCTTTATGACACTGATAGCCGGCGGCACGCCCTTGTTCTTCGGGTCGTAACTGTGCGGATCGAGGGCGGCGGCAATGCGCCAGTCGTTCGCCGTGGCGGGCATGTAGCCGTATACCTGCTCAAAGGCCTTCGCCTGATTGGTTGTTCGCGTCATGGTGCCGCTGGCGGTAGCGATGGACGCAGGGGTGATTCCACCGATTTCGCTGAGCGCCGATTCAATCGCGTTTTTGGTGTCGGTAACTGCCTGGTCGGATGCCGTGCCGTGAGCAGGCAAAGCCGTTTGATGTTGGAAGGCGAGATCTGCGCTGTACTCGGCGCCGGACGGGGCCGTGTTCGGGTCGAACGTAACGGTGTACTCGCGGCTTCCGCGGTCGAGGATATAACCTTGGTCGCCCGCCGCCTCCGTAGCGTTCTTGAGTGTGGTAACAGCACTCTCTATATTCGCCGCTCCGGAAGTGGCGGCGGATGCCAGATCGCCATACTCGTCCGCGACGTTCCTCAGCCATCGCGTGACCGATTCTGCTCTCGAATCAGCTGGTCCTCGGGCCTCGCCTGTCCATTCAGCGGGGGTGAGGTCGAGGACTGGGTTCCCGGCTAGAGGTGCTTCCAGGTCGAGGCTCGCTTTGAGCGCGAATATCCCGTTCGCGATGGAGACGAGGTTTGAGGGCTTCCATGACGTGACTTCGTTGTAGCTAGGCGGCATCTAACATGGCGCCCTCGTGAGTACGTCCATCAGGATTGGCACCGGAACCGGGTGGTCTGTCGCAGGTCCGACACGTGCGGGGTACGCGACCGCGTCGCGGATGAGCTTCCCGCTGCTCTGATCCGTTTCGACGGTGGTGTTTCGGCATGCCATCACCAGCTCTGCGAATGCTGATACAGCATTGGAGGCAGTCGACAAGGAGCTTTGGATTAGACGATCACCGTGCGCAGCGATACCTGACATGTCGTCAGTCGCGCCTCGGAAAGAGCCAGCGAGTGTGCTGAACGTTTGAGTCATAAAGCTGGTTCCGAGGCCAGCATTGAGGCTGAGGTCGCCGATGCGGGTCGCACAGTCGTGAATCTGGGTGGCGGCCGAAACCAGCGACGGCGGCTCTACGATTAGTTCTGACATCATCTCCCCCGCATGTTCCGGTCGAAGCTAGCACGCACAACGCAGTCCTGGCGTTTTGCCGTCGCCAACGTCGTTCACACCCTAGTGGGACCAGTGGGATCGCTGGGGAACGATCCACATGCAGCGGCAGGATCGCGGGCACAGGCGCCCACAAACCCACCCCTTTTCCGTAAATCCGCCCCGTTAGCGAGGGGCGGGTTTACGGAAAAGGGGAGGGTTTGCGTCAGGGGCGGTAGGCGCGACCGTCGCGCCGCCAGGTGGGCGGCTCCGGATTCGCCGCGAGCAGGCGCTTGACGGTCTTGAAGGTCGCGGTCTCGGGCAGCGCGTCGACGATCCGCACGCGATGTGGCCACTGTTTCGGGCCGAGATCGTCCTGCGCGGAGAGGAACTCGGCGAAGTCGTCGGGGTTCAGGCTTCCGTCTACGACGACCACCGCCTCGATCTCGTCGCCGATCTCCACCGGAACCCCGTGCACCGCGGCCTGTCGGATCGCGGGATGCCGCAGCAGGATTCGTTCGATGGGCCCGGTGCCGAGGTTCTCGCCGTCGACGCGCAGCCAGTCACCGAGTCGGCCGGCGAAGTGCAGGTAGCCGTCGTCGTCGACCCAGGCCAGGTCGCCCGTGTGGTAGATGCCGCCGTGCATGCGTTCGGCGGTGGAATCGGGATCGTTGTAGTAGCCGGCGAACAGTCCCGGCCCGGAGGAGTTCACGATCTCGCCGATCACACCGGTCGGCACGGGTTGTCCGGTCTCGACGTCGACGACGGCCGTCGGTTCACGCAGGGGACCCAGCGCGTCGTGCGGGGTGTCCGGCGTACGCGTGATGGCGACACCGCCTTCGGTGGAACCGAATCCGTCGACGACGCGGCAACCGAACCGCTCGGCGAATCGCTTCCGGTCCACCGCCGACGCCTCGTTGCCGTACATGATCCGCAGTGAACTCGATGCGTCGTCGGGATGCGGGTCGGTGGCGAGGATGTAGTTGAGGGGCTTGCCGACATAGTTGGCGTAGGTCACGCCGTAGCGGTGGAGGTCGGCGACGAAGCCGCGCGCGGAGAAGCTGCGGCGCAACGCGATCGACGCACCGCTGGCCACTGCCACACTCCAGCCCGCGATCATCGCGTTCGAGTGGAACATCGGCATCGACAGATAGACGACGTCGTCGGCGCCGATCTCGAAACGCTCGGCGAGCATCGGTCCGCTGACCGCGAAGGTGCGATGGGTGCAACGCACGGCCTTCGGATCGCCGGTGGTTCCCGACGTGAAGATCAGCATCAGCAGATCGTCGGGTGAAGCCTCGGCAAGCGGCGCCGCAGCAGCGGCAGAGACCGCCGACGACCACTCCCGCCCGTCGACGTCGACGACGCGGACATCGCCGAGGTCGACGTCGGTCAGCAACTCGCGGGTGTCGTTGCCGTACAGCACGATCTGGCAGTCGGCGCGTGCGACATCGGCCGCGAGCGCGGCTCCTCGGCGGGTCGTGTTCAATCCGACGAGGACGAATCCGTGCCGTGCCGCGGCCGCGAACAGGGCGGCGAATTCTGCTGTGTTGGAGAGCAGTACGCCGACGTGTGGAGGTCGCTCCGGCGACAACCACTCGAGCAGGACGCCGGCCCGGACCGCGGCATCGTCCAGATGACGCGCCCAGGGGGTGAATTCGTCCTCGAAGTGCACACCGCGATCGGTCACGGCGGACAGGTCGGCCAGCAGGCCGGCGACCGTGGACCGCTGGGTCACGGCTCCCGAGACGCTCACGCCGGGGTGGCGGCCAACTCGGTGCCGATGGCGCGCACCGACGCGGTCGCCGAACCGTAGGCGAACTCGTTGTGCTTGGCGCGCAGGAAGTACCGGTGGACCGGGTGGCTGGTGTCGAGGCCGACGCCGCCGTGGACGTGCACCGTCGTGTGCGCGACCCGATGACCGGCTTCAGCGGCCCAGAACTTGGCGGTGGCGATCGCATTGTTGATCTCACCGGCATTGTCCGAGTTGGCCAGCAGCCAGGCGGCCTGCGTGGTGGTCAGGGCGAGACCCTGGGCATCGATGTACCCATCGGCCAGACGCTGGGCGACGGCCTGGAACGAGCCGATCGCGCGACCGAACTGCTCACGCTCACGGGCGTATTCGGCGGTCAACTCGAGTGCGCGCCCCACCACGCCCGTCTGCTCGGCGCTGCAGGCCAGCGTCACCCGGACCCGAAGCGCGTCGGCCACGTCCGAACCCGCCAGCACGGCGTCGGAATCGACGGGAACGTCGGCGAACTCGACGTGTGCGGTGGGGATCAGGCCGGTCGCCGGGGTGGCGGTGATCCGGATGCCTTCCGCGGTGGTGGGAACCGCCACCACGACGACTCCGTCGGGGCCGGTTGCGTTGACCAGCAACAGATCCGCTGCCTCGGCGTAGGGCACGCCGACCTTGACGCCGGACAGTCGGGAGCCGTCGGAGGAGAGCGTCGTGGTGGGGGAGTCGGTCGGCGAACCCAGGTCCTCCTCGATGGCCACCGACACGACGAGACCACCCGACGCGGCGGACGCCAGCACCCGGTCGCGCAGACCGGACGAACCGTGTGCGGCGATCACGGGCAGCGCGGCCACCGCGTGCTGGCCGAACGGCACCCGTGCGAGCACCCGGCCGAGTTCGGTTGCGACGAGGGCGTTCTCGATGACGCTCAGGTCGCCACCGGCATCGCCGACGGCCGCCGACGACAGTTCGAGTCCCAGCAGACCGGCGCTGCCTAGTTGCTGCCAGAGATCGGAGTCGATCGGCGCGCGGGTCGACTCGAGGTCGGCGACGCGTTCGGGCGTGCTGACGGAGGTGGCGATGTCGCGGGCCAGGCCGCGGACGTCGTCACCGGATTCGGGGAGGGAGAAGTCCATGGTGGAGAGCCTTTTCGAGGGTGGGGTCAGCGACGCTGGTGCGGCAGGCCGAGGGCGAGCATGGCGATGATGTCGCGCTGGATCTCGTTGGTGCCGCCACCGAAGGTGAGGATCAGCGAGGTGCGCTGGAAGCGTTCGAGGCGACCGTTGATGTGGGCGCCGGGGCTGCCGGCGCGCAGCGTCGCGGCCGGGCCGACGACTTCCATGAGCAGGCGGTAGGCCTCGGTCGCGAACTCGGTGCCGTACACCTTGGTCGCCGAGGCGTCGGCCGGCGACGGCGCGCCGCCGGAACTGGCCGCCGAGGCGATCTTCCAGTTGATGAGCTTGAGGAACTCGACCTTCGCATGCACCCGGGCCAGGTTCTGCTGAACCCACGGGGCGTCGATGACGCGTTGGCCGTCGCCGGTCTTGGTCTGCTGCGCCCAGGCGATCGTCTCGCGCAGAGCGGTCTGGATCGGTGCCGCGCTGCACAGCGCGACCCGCTCGTTGTTGAGCTGGTTGGTGACCAGGGGCCAGCCGCCGCCCACCTCGCCGACCACCGACGATGCCGGCACCCGCACGTCCTGGTAGTAGGTGGCGCTGGTGTCGACCCCGGACATCGTGTGCACCGGCGTGTAGCTGAAGCCCTCGGCGGTCGTCGGCACGATGAGCACCGAGATGCCCTTGTGCTTCTTGCCGCCCTCCTGCAGCGTCGACGGGTCGGTGCGGCAGGCGAGCCAGATGTAGTCGGCGTACGGGACCAGGCTGGTCCACATCTTCTGGCCGTTGATCACGTAGTCGTCGCCGTCGCGGACCGCGGTGGTGCGCAGGGCGGCGAGATCGGTACCGGCGCCCGGCTCGGAGTAGCCGATGGAGAAGTGCAACTTGCCCGCGGCGATGCGCGGCAGGAAGAAGGACTTCTGCTCGTCGGTGCCGTAGTGCATGATCGTCGGCGCCACGGAGTTGATGGTCAGGAACGGTACGGGCGCACCCGCGATGGCGGCCTCGTCGGTGAAGATCAGCTGATCCATCATCGAACGGTTCTGGCCGCCGAACTCGGTGGGCCAGCCCAGGGCGAGCCAACCGTCGGCGCCCATCTGCTCGACGACGTCGCGGTAGGCGTCACCCTCGCCGAGCTCGCCACCGTCGCCGCCGGACAGAGCGGCCCGGCGGTCCTCGGTCATCAGGTTCGAGAAGTACGCGCGGAGCTCCCGCCGGAGCTCGGACTGTTGATCGGTATAGGCGATTCGCATCGAAACTCCATGGGTGGGTGGCTAGCGTCCGGACCCCGCTTGTGGTCAAGTTATGGGGGTAAGGCTCGTCTAGTTTCTGAAACACGTTCTAACCTGTTCTGGCAGCCCCGTCAACAGGCGACGAGCCGGTGAGGAGAAGGTTCTGATGCGTATCAAGGCAGATTTCGACCTGTGCGAGTCCAATGCCATCTGTGTGGGGATGGCGCCGGACTTCTTCGACCTGGACGATGAGGATTACCTGGTCATTCTCCAAGAAGAGATCCCCGCGGACCGCGTCGAGGAACTGCGACAGGTGGCGGCGAACTGCCCCAAGTCCGCCCTCACGGTCGTGGAGGACTGACCCAGCTGGAACTCCCGTTCGGTTCCATCCGACGGGGAATCATGCTAGAACAGGTTCTAGTTTCAGCTCAGGAGGAATGTCGGGTGGGTTACTCGTTGGACGGTCGCGTCGCGGTCGTCACCGGTGCAGGTGCAGGTCTCGGGCGGGCGGAGGCCATCGGCCTCGCGGCGGAAGGTGCCACGGTCGTGGTGAACGACCTTCCGGCAGCGCTCGATTCGAGTGATGTCATCGACACGATCACGTCGGCCGGTGGCCGCGCGGTCGCCGTCGGGGGTGACATCAGCGACTCGTCCACCGCCAGTGCCATCATGGCCGCGGCCACCGAGCAGCTCGGCTCACTCGACATCGTCGTGAACAACGCAGGCGTGGTCCGCGACAAGATGCTGTTCAACATGACCGACGACGAGTGGGATCTGGTCATCCGCGTTCACCTGCGGGGCCACTTCCTGCTCAATCGCAATGCGGCGTCGCACTGGCGTGCGGCGTCGAAGGCCGCTGGTGGCCCGGTCTACGGCCGGATCATCAACACCTCCTCGGAGGCCGGGCTGCTCGGCCCCGAGGGACAGGCCAATTACGGTGCCGCCAAGGCCGGCATCACCGCGCTCACGCTGTCCGCGTCGCGAGCACTCAAGCGTTACGGCGTCCGCGCCAACGCGATCTGTCCGCGTGCCCGGACCGCGATGACCGCGGACGTCTTCGGAGACGCGCCCACCGACGGCGTCGATCCGCTCGATCCAGCACATGTGGTCCGGCTCGTGAGCTACCTCGCCGGACCCGAGGCCGACGGCGTCACCGGTCAGGTGTTCGTCGTGTACGGCCCCAAGGTCACCCTCATGGCGGCACCCACGGTCGACGAGGTGTTCACCGCCGACGGCGATGCCTGGGACTCCGACGACTTGGCCAAGACCCTCACGGGCTTCTTCGCCGACCGCGATCCCGGACGCACGTTCTCGGCAAGCGCTCTGGTCAACTGAGCATTTCGTCGAGTTTCTGCGTGATAGGTTTCGCGATGGTTCGAGGGTGAAGGGGGTCCGCTGGTGCTGAGCAAACTGGCCACGCCCCTTGGGGGGATCGGCGACTTCGTGGCGCTCGGCGTCGAATCGGCGCGCGAGTTGTTCCATCGCCCGTTCCAGTGGCGGGAAACAGTAGAACAATCGTGGGCGATCGCCCGTGTTTCGATGGTGCCGACGCTGCTCGTCGCCATCCCCTTCACGGTGCTCGTCAGCTTCACGTTGAACATCCTGCTGCGCGAGATCGGCGCGCAGGATCTGTCCGGGGCCGGCGCCGCCCTGGGAACGATCACCCAGATCGGTCCGATCGTGACGGTGCTGATCGTGGCGGGTGCGGGTGCCACCGCGATCTGCGCGGACCTCGGTGCCCGCACCATCCGCGAAGAGATCGACGCGATGAAGGTGCTCGGCATCAACCCGATCCACCGGCTCGTCGTGCCGCGCATCGTGGCGTCGACCGGCGTCGCGCTGCTGCTGAACAGTCTCGTCTGCACCATCGGCATCGGCGGCGGCTTCATCTTCTCCGTCTATCTGCAGGACGTGAACCCGGGCGCCTTCGTGGCCAACCTGACGCTGCTCACCGGCTTCGGTGAGCTGATGATCTCCATGGTCAAGGCCGCCTTGTTCGGCCTCTTCGCCGGCATGGTCGGCTGTTACCAGGGACTCAACGTCAAGGGCGGTGCGAAGGGTGTGGGCGACGCCGTCAACGAGACCGTCGTGTATTCGTTCATGGCGCTGTTCGTGGTCAACGTCGTCGTCACCGCGGTCGGACTCAAAGCGACGGCGGGCTGAGCGATGGTACTTCCTTTCACAACCCGATTCCGGACCGCGCGCGTCGCGGTGAAACGAGCCGGCGAGGACTGGGACCAGATCGGCGATCAGGCACTGTTCTACTGGGACAGCGTCGTGTCGATCCCCCGCGCGATCAAGCACTACAAGAAGGAGACCCTGCGGCTCATCGCCGAGATCTCCATGGGTACCGGCGCGCTCGCCATGATCGGCGGAACCGTCGTGGTCGTCGGCTTCCTGACGCTGTTCACCGGCGGCACGATCGCCGTCCAGGGTTACAGTTCGCTGGCCAACATCGGCGTCGAGGCGCTCACCGGCTTCTTCTCGGCCTTCATCAACGTGCGCATCGCGGTGCCGGTGATCTCCGGTATCGCCCTCGCGGCGACCATCGGTGCCGGAGCCACCGCGCAGCTCGGCGCCATGAGGGTCTCGGAGGAGATCGACGCCCTCGAGACGATGGCGATCTCCTCGATCCCGTATCTGGTCAGCACCCGCATCATCGCCGGCCTGATCGCGATCATCCCGCTCTACGCGCTGGCCTCGCTCGCCTCGTTCCTCGCGAGCCGCTCGGCGACGGTGTTCCTCTACGGACAGTCACCGGGTGTGTACGACCATTACTTCGACACCTTCCTGATCCCGTCGGACATCCTCTGGTCCTTCGTGCAGGCCATCTGCATGGCCGTCGCGGTGATGCTCATCCACACCTATTACGGGTACAACGCCTCCGGCGGCCCGGTCGGCGTGGGCGTCGCGGTCGGCAACGCGGTCCGCGCGTCGCTCGTCGTGGTCGTCGTGATCACCCTGCTCACCTCCCTCGCCATCTATGGCGCGGACGGCAAGTTCAACCTGGCGGGCTAAACCATGAGCAGAAAACAAGAACGGACACGGAGAACCCGTCGCCTGGCCGCCGTCGCGATGGTCGCGGCGCTGCTCGCGCTGATCATCGGCGCCAGCGCGTCGTTCCTCGGCGCGTTCAAGGGCACCCAGCAGATCACCCTGGTCGCGCCGCGTGCCGGCCTGGTGATGAATCCCGACGCCAAGGTCAAGCTGCGCGGGGTCGAGGTCGGTCGCGTCGGCAAGATCGACGAGCAGGGCGGCAACGCGATCCTCACCCTCGACATCGCGAACGACTCGATGTCGAAGATCCCGGGCAACGTGGTCGCCGACATCAAGTCGAACACCATCTTCGGTGCCAAGGCCGTGAACTTCGTCGTGCCGGGCGAGGCCGAGGGACAGCTCAGCGCGGGCGACGAGATCTCGGCCGACCGCGTGGTCGTCGAACTCAACACCGTCTTCCAGCAGCTTGTCTCGGTACTCGCCGACCTGCAGCCGGAGAAGCTCAACGCGACGCTCGGCGCGGTCGACACCGCGCTGTCGGGTCAGGGAGAGGACATCGGTGTGGCGCTCGAGCAGCTGACCACCCTGTTGGGCAAGACCAATCCGCATCTGCCGGCGCTGAACCGGCTGTTCCGCGAGGGCGCGACGGTCACCAACGTCTACGCCGACTCGATGCCCGACCTGATGCGCACCGTCGACAACTTCACCACCGTCGGGAACACGTTGGTGGACAACACCTCCAACCTCGACGCGCTGCTGATCAACGCCACCGGGATGGCCAACACCATCGACGGCGTCATCGCACCGACGAAGAAGACCCTCATCGGTGCGCTGTCGGATCTGAATCCCATTGCGGCGCTGCTCGGTTACAACTCGCCGGGCATCAAGTGCTTCCTCACCGCGGGCGCCATCGCCTCCGAGGTCGCCGCGCCGTTCATGGGCGGCCGCAACGGTATGCTGATGCTCGACGCCGGTCTGCTGCCCGGTAGGGACCCCTACGCCTACCCGTACGACCTGCCCGAGGTCGGGGTCGAGGCACCGCCCACCTGTGCGGGTGGCCTGTCCGACCCGGGCACCACCGATCACGCCCCGTTCTTCGTGGGCGACAATGCACCTCAGCCCTACCAGCCCAGGACCGAGCCGAAGGCGAACTCGAAGAAGCTGTTCCAGATCTTGTTCGGGGAGCCGCCCCGTGGATAACCGCGCACGCGCATTCCGCGCGATCCTCATCAAGCTCGGCGCGTTCACCGTGGTGATGATCCTGGTGTTCGTCGCGCTGGTCGTGGTCTTCAGCCGCTACCGCTCCGGGGCGTCGAACGAGTTTTCCGCGGTCTTCACCAGTGCCTCGGCCATGAAGTCGGGCAGCAAGGTCAAGATCGCCGGCGTCGAGGTCGGGGCCGTCGGCGACGTGGGGCTGAACCGTGCCAACGAGGCAGTGATCACCTTCTCCGTCGACGAGCAGTACCCGCTCCCGAAATCCGTTCGGGCACTGATCCGTTACGAGAACCTCACCGGTGACCGCTATCTCGAGCTCCAGCAGGGGGCCGGCGACACCTCGACCTTCCTCGGCGGCGGCGCGCAGATCCCGGTCACCCAGACCGAACCGGCGCTCGATCTCGACAAGCTCGTCGGTGGCTTCAAGCCGCTGTTCCGCACCCTCAACGCCGACGAGGTCAACGCGCTCACCAGCTCGCTGATCGCGGTGTTCCAGGGACAGGGCGGGGCGCTGAACACCCTGCTGTCCAACACCGCGTCGTTCACCGATGCCCTCGCCGACCGGGATCAGCTCATCGGTGACGTCATCGACAACCTGAACACCACGCTCGCGACGCTCGACGGCGACCGCGCGGGACTCGACACCAGCGTCGACCTGCTGCAGCAGCTGGTGACCGGGCTCGCCGAGCAGAAGGGCACGATCGGCAACGCTCTCACGCAGACGTCTCGGGTCACCAACGGTCTCTCCGACCTCCTCTCGACGACCCGGCCCACGCTGCAGTCGATGGTCACCAACACCGGCCGGGTGTCGGAGGAGCTGCTGGCTGCCGAGCCGTTCGTCCGGAACCTGCTCACGCGCCTGCCGGAGGACTACAAGACCCTGTCCAACCTCGGTTCCTACGGGGCGTGGCTGCAGATCTACTTCTGCCGCCTGCGTCTCCTGCTCCCCGCACCCGGTGGGCAGACGATCATCTACACCTCGAACAACGTGATGGGTGACACCACCCGTGCGGGCGGAAGGTGTGACGGCTCATGAGCCTTCCCTTCGGCGGCATGTTCTCCAGCCGCAGAACAGAATCGGACCAGGCCGACATCGCGCGCGAGGAGAAGCACGGCGGACGCACCCGCGCCCAGGTCGGTGTCATCGGCATCGTCGTCATCGCCTTGGTGGTCATCACCGCGATGCAGATGGACAAGCTGCCCTACCTGGCGCCCATCAGCACCTACAGCGCGTACTTCGACGACGCCGGCGGGTTGGCCAAGGGCGACATCGTGTCGGTCTCCGGTGTGCAGGTGGGGACGGTCGAGGGCATCGAACTCGCCGGCACCGACCAGGGCACCAAGGTGAAGGTGTCCTTCCGGATGGACGACACCATCGAGATGGGCGACGAGACACAGGCCGCCATCCGCACCGAGACCGTGCTGGGCCGCCGCAACCTGACGGTCATCCCGCACGGCGGCGAACGCATCAAACCGGGCGGATCGATCACGCTGGGCAACACCATCGCGCCGTACTCGCTGCAGGACGCGCTCGAAGGTGCCACCGACACGATCTCCGGAACCGACACCGACCAGCTCAACACCGCGCTGAACACCCTCACGGTCACCTTCTCCGAGACCCCGGATCAGGTGCAGGGCGCGGTCGACGGCGTCGCCCGACTGTCGAAGGCCGTCGCCGACCGCGACGACGAACTCCGGGCCCTGCTCGCCAAGGCCAACCAGGTCAGCAAGATCGTCGGGGACCGCAACGACCAGATCAACCGACTGCTCATCGACGCCAACGCACTCGTCGGCGAGATCGAGATGCGCCGGTATGCGCTCGATCAGCTGATCAAGGGGATCGGCGACGTCACCACGCAGCTGCGCGGCTTCATCGCCGAGAACAACGCCCAGCTGACACCGGTGCTCGAGAAGTTCGACCGCGTGGCGAACATCCTCACCGACAACGAGAAGAACCTGAAGGAGACGATCGACCGGTTGGGTCCGTTCGCCAACACCCTCGGTGAAGCCGTCGCATCCGGTCCCAACTTCGATTCCCTGGTCGGCCTGAACACCTTCGGCGACTACACCGCCATCTTCCTGAACGCGCTGCGCGGCCGGTACCCGCAGGTCTGGCAGTCGCTGATGTACTCGGCTTTCCCGCTGATCCCGGACAACTACAAGCTGGGCCCGCCGGACAACACCGACACCCCGCGCGGTCCGCTGCCGTCCCCGACCTATCCCAAACCGGCACCGACCACGAGAGGAGGACGGTGACCATGACCATCGGACGCAAAGTCCTGCTCGGCGTGCTCGCCGTCGTGCTCGCCATCGCCCTGGTCGTCGTCGGGCGGACGGTCTTCCTGAAGTCCACGACCAACACCTTCACCGCCTACTTCGGCTCGGTCGCCAGCCTC
Organism: Gordonia sp. Swx-4; assembly: GCF_030316175.1. Classification (NCBI taxonomy): domain Bacteria; kingdom Bacillati; phylum Actinomycetota; class Actinomycetes; order Mycobacteriales; family Gordoniaceae; genus Gordonia; species Gordonia sp. Swx-4. The sequence continues at coordinate 4,356,304 of NZ_CP128197.1, read as the reverse complement.
TACGAGGGCGACCCGGTGCGGGTGCTGGGCGTCAACGTCGGCAGCGTCTCGAAGATCACGCCGCGCGAGAACGACGTCAAAGTCGAACTGCGCGTGGACAAGAGCATCGACATCCCCCAGGACGCGAAAGCGGTCATCGTCGCGCAGAGCCTGGTGTCGGGGCGGTTCCTCCAGCTGACCCCGGTCTACTCGGGCGGACCGACCATGCCCGACGGCCACGACATCCCGATGGATCGCACCGCCGTCCCGATGGAATGGGACGACATCAAGGCCCAGCTCACCAAGCTGACCGAGGCAATCGGTCCGGAGGGACCGGATCAGGGCTCGGCGGCCAAGGCGGTCAACGTCTTCGACGAGAACCTCGCGGGCAACGGTGCCGCGATCAACAAGTCGATCCGTGAGGTGTCCGATGTGATCGGCACCCTCGCGGCCGGACGCGGAGATCTGTTCTCGACCATCCAGAACCTGCAGAAACTGACCGATGCCCTCGCGGGCAGTCACGAGCAGCTCGTGCAGTTCAACGGCCGGATCGCCTCGGTCAGTTCGGTTCTCGCCGACAACACGACCGAACTCGACGAGGCGCTCAAGGGTCTGGACTCGGCCATGACCGACGTACAGGTCTTCATCGACACCAACAAGGATTCGCTGTCGTCGTCGGTGGAGCGTCTGGCGTCGACGACCAAGATCGTCGCCGACAAGAACGAGCAGGTCGAGGGTGTGCTGCACTCCGCACCCAACCAGCTCGCGAACTTCTACAACATCTACAACCCGCTCTCCGGTTCCCTGTCGGGTGTCTTCGGCCTCGCGAACGGCACCAACCTGATCACGCTGCTCTGCGGCTCGATGGATGCCACCAACCGGCCGGGGACGTCCAAAGTGGACATCGACAAGTGTGTGGAGATCCTCGCGCCGGTGCTGTCGTCGATCTCGATGAATTACCCGCCGTTCCTCGCCAACCCGGTGCAGGGAGCGAATGCGTTGCCGAGCCAGCTGCAGTACCAGAACGCGGACGTGAAGGCCCGCGCCCAGGCCGGTGTGCGTCGCATCGACAACGAGACCCGGCGGGACAACGCCGGCTCTCCGCTCGGAAACCTGCTGGTGCCGTTCGGGGGTGACCGATGATGTCGTCCCGCCTGCGGGGCGGACTCGCGGCGGGCGCGGTGGCGCTCACGACGCTGCTCGCCGGATGTTCCTTCGACGGACCGAATTCGCTGCCCGTCCCCGGTGCGGCCGGAACCGGCAGCGGGTCGTACCAGATCACCGCGCTCATCCCGTCGGCCGCAGGCCTTGTCAACAACGCACCGGTCCTCATCGACGACTCGACCGTCGGCAGCGTCGGCGACATCGAGGTCCAGGACTGGAACGCACTCGTGACGATCCGCCTCAACGAGGGCGTCATCATCCCGCGCGGATCGCATGTGATGGTCGGGATGACCAGCGTGCTGGGGTCGACGCACCTCGAGATCGTCCAGCCCGCCGAACCGGAGGGCGGACGCCTAGAAGAGGGCGACGAGATCCCGCTGACCAAGTGCCCCGAGCAGTCCAACATCGTCACCGATCCGAAGGTGCCGGCGGTGCCCGACATCAACGCCGCACAACAGGTTGCGGCCTGCACCTACCCCAGCACCGAACAGGTACTCAGCTCGCTGTCGGTGGTCCTCAATGGCGGCGGACTGTCGCAGGTCGGCGACATCGTGCACGAGATGAGCGAGGTGTTCGGCGGACGCGAGGACCAGATCAAGAAGCTCATCCCGCGACTGAACACCCTCGTCGCGGATCTGGATGCGCAGAAGGACAACATCATCCGCGCCACCGAAGGACTCGATCGGTTGTCCCGCACGATGAACGAGCAGAAGGACACAATCGAACGCGCACTCGACGCCAGCCCGCAGATCCTGCAACTGCTCGTCGACCAGCGTCAGCAGTTCCTCGACACCCTCGCCTCGGTGTCGAAGCTGTCGAAGACCGCCAACGACATCCTCGACGCCAACACCGAGGACATCGTCACGATCGTCGAGGGTATCGAACCCGCCCTCGACCAGCTGCAGGCCTCGGGACCGGCGATGACGCAGTCGCTGAACATCCTGCTGACCTTCCCGTTCTACGAGCCGACCATCCGGACGATCGTCAAGGGCGACTTCGTGAACTCCGACCTCGTACTCGATCTCACGGTGGACCGCCTGAGCGAGACCATGTTCGCCAGCCTCGGCGTCACCGGACCCGAAGGCGTCTTCGGTAAGCCGGCCGGTGCGGCCGCCCGCGGACTCAATCCGTTCACCGCGCCGCTGATCCCCGGCGGGGAAAAGCTCCCGGACACCGCGGAACCGGTTCCGGCGAACCTCATCCCGCCGGTGCAGGTGCCTTCGCCCACCGCCCCGCCGACGGTGCCCGCCGATCAGAAGGGCGGCCGCTGATGAAGATCACCAGATTCGTCCGGATGCAGCTGATCATCTTCTCGATCGTCACCGTGGTCGCGATGGTCGTGATGGCGCTGTTCTACATCCGCATCCCGTCGATGTTCGGCGTCGGCAGTTATCGCGTGCAGCTGAACATGGAGACCAGCGGCGGGCTGTACCAGAACGCCAACGTCAGCTACCGCGGCGTCTACGTGGGCAAGGTCGACTCGGTGAAGCTCACCGACGACGGCGTGCAGGCCACGCTCGTCATCGACTCCGGCACCGACATCCCGGCATCGGCCAAGGCATCGGTACGCAGCGTCTCCGCGATCGGCGAGCAGTTCGTCGAGTTCACCCCGAACCCGGATCCGCCTGCCGATGCCCCGACCGGTTACCTGCACAACGACTCCGAGGTCACCGTCTCCGAAGTGCCCGTGGAGATCTCGACGATGCTGGACCAGGCCGATGCGCTCCTGAAGGAGATCGGCGACACCAAACTCCGCTCGCTCGTCGACGAGGCCTTCGTCGCTTTCAACGGCACCGGTGAGTCGCTGCAGCGCCTCCTCGATTCGATGACCCTGTTCATCGGCGAGGCCAACAAGAACACCGACACCACGATTTCGTTGATCGAACAGGGTGCACCTCTGCTGGGCACACAGTCCCGCACGGCCGACGACATCCGGGCGTGGACCCGCAACGTCACCGCGTTCACCGATCAGCTCCGGGCCGACCGCCCCGAGATCGGCGACATCCTCCGCAAGGGACCGTCGACGACGTCGAAGGCGCAGGACCTGTTCGAATCGCTCGGCGGGTCATACCCGCTGCTGGTGTCGAACCTGGGCACGATCGCCCACACCCAGGTGGTCTACCTGCCGAACTGGAAACAGATCCTGGTGCTCTACCCGCGCCTGATCAACTCGTTGATCACCGCCCTGAACACCGGCACCAACAACTTCGGGCCGAACGTGAACTTCTCCCTGAGCTTCCAGGACCGGCCAGGGTGCAACATCGGCTTCCTGCCCAAGGAGGAGTGGCGGTGGCCGTCCGAACAGACCGCTCGCGAGCTGCCCCCGGGCATGCTGTGCCGCGTCCCGCAGAACTCCAACATCGCCGTGCGCGGCGCCCGCAACTACCCCTGTGCCGAGTTCCCCGGCCGCCGTGCGCCCACGCCGGCGGAATGCCGGACCGGGTACAAGCCGAACCCCGGCTCGGTGGATCCCTTCCAGAACGGCCTGCCGTTCGGCCTGAAATGGGAGCCCGCGTCCTCCGGTACCGTGACACCGGGCACACCGAAGGACTTCGAGGCAGAGCCTGCGGTGTACGCCACGACATACGATCCGGAGTCGGGCAACTTCATCGGACCCGACGGCAAGACGTACAACGCCGGCACGGGGCGTGAAGGGCAGGGACAGAGCAGTACATGGCAGACGATGATCAGCGGGACGGTCAGTCCGTGACCCCTGAGGGCACCGGCACCACCACCCCGGTCACCAGGAACCCGACCGACACCACACCGAACCGCACCGGCTCCACCGACCGTCGGGCGGCCAAGCGTCCGGTCCGATCGGCACCCATTCGCCGCGGCCGCTCGGGGGGAAAGAAGCCGTCACAGCGCTCAGCGGCAACCCCGGTGACCGAGACGGCCGTCGAGGACACAGCCACCCCGAATGCAGCCGCCCCGGATGCCGTGGAGACCCCGGCCGACCGGAACGCGGAGACCGCGACCGGTGCGGTGTCGCTCACGAAGCCGGACGCCGGGGAGGAGATCGCCCCCGATCCGTCAGAGGTCGAGAAAACCGTCAGCTACCGGGAGCGGCGTCGCAACCGACTGGCGTCGAAGACCCCGGAGAAGACGGGCAAGGGCAAGGTCCGCTACCGCGGCTCCGGCCGGCGGTCGTCGCGGACCGTGGTCGGCGTCGTCGTCGGGATCGTGCTCATCGCCGTCTGCGCGGTGGCGTCGGTGGTGTTCGCCCTCGGCATCGCCCGCCAGGACCAGCAGAACGACCTGCGGGCCGAGTACTCGGCATTCGCCTCGCAGGTGTTGATCAACCTGACGAGCATGAACCCCGACACCGTAGACCAGACACTGAAATCGGTGCAGGACGACACCTCCGGCAAGGTCAAGCAGGAGGTCCAGAACAACATCCAGCAGGTCGCCTCGCTCGTCCGCGACGGGAAGCTCGAGACCAAGTCGATCATCCTCAGCTCGGCGGTCACCAAGTCCGAACCCGACGAGGGATCGGTGATCATGGTGTTCGGCTGGCATCAGCAATCGCTCGACGGCCAGACCCCCGCCCAGGACAAGGTGTTCCGCTGGCGCGTCGACATGACCCGCATCAACGGTGAGCTGAAGATGACCGACTTCGAGTGGGTGGCGTGATGGCCGACAAGAAGCCCGGAACCGACAAGGGACGCCTCGGACTGATCGTGCTCACGGTGCTCGTCGTCGCGGCTCTCGCGGCCACCGCGTTCCTCGGCTACCGGTACATCGAGGGTCGATCGGTGGAGGATGCGCGCGAGTCCTCGCTCGCCGCCGCACGCGACTACGCGAACACCATGTTCGGCTACAACGCCGAGAACGTCAGCGACCACATCGACCAGTCCATGAGCGTGCTGACCGGCCCGGCCAAACCCGAGTACACCAAACTGATCACCGAGAACAACCTCGCCGCGGAGGTCCGCAAGCAGCAGGTCGTGTCCGAGGTGACCATCCAGGACGCCGGCGTGGTCACCAACACCGCCGACACCTCGAACGTGCTGATCTTCATGAACCAGTCGGTCACCCGCGGTCAGAAGGAACTCGTCAGCATCAACCCGTCACGGCTGACCTTCAACATGGAACTCCAGGGTGACCGCTGGATGATCAACAACATCGAGGTCATCACCGACGACACCTTCCGCTCCAAGCTCGAGGTCGTCGAGTCCCTGCCCCCGGACGCCAAGCCGTTGCCCGGGCAGTCACCGGCCCCGTCTCAGGCGCCGTCCGCACCGCCCGCGGCTCCGGCCCCCGAATCGGGCGCACCCGCGGTTCCCGTGCCCTGACACTCCTCCGAAATCCCGTTGCGGGACGCCGGAATCGGGCGTACTTTCGCGGGTACACAGGGAAGGAGGTGGTCTGATAGTGATATCTCATCGGACATGTGAGGTGACCATCCGTTAGCAGCTGACCGTGTGGCATTCGTGTCGCCGGAGGTGGATCCCCGCCTCGTCAGCGCCGACGAATACCAGGTGGTCACCCGGCCCCCGCATCCCGACCCGGTCCGGTCGGCACGAGGCTCGTATGAGCGATGCGGGGGCCGTTCCATGTCCGGGCATCGTGTCCGGACATTGTCGTTCGGGTGGTGGACTACTCGAGAGTTCGGGGTGCGGGCGTTATGAACCGGAGCAGTCCGGCGATGTACCTGTCACGAATACCTGCCACAGGGGACACCCGCCCGAGGAGAGAACGATGGTCGCCACGAACGCAGTCCGCGAACAGTCGGTCGGTCCTGGTCTCGGAGGTGCTGTCGCCGACGACGCCGCTGCTCGCGACGGCCGGTGGGACGATCTGTACTGGGGTCCCGGCGATCCCGACTTCGGAACCACGACGCCGCCCCGCTTCACCTTTGCCGACCCCCACGAGGCCGGACTCTTCCATGCCGACGACGAACACGTGTCCATCCACAACCGGGGTGCCGGCCCCGCGGCCGCGCTGATCTTCTTCGTCGACGGCCGCGTCGAGCTCCGGCGTCTCGGACCCGGCGAGATGATCATCCTGCCCGACGAGGATTCGTTCACCAACGTGCAGGCGCCTCGACGCGCCGACGGTCGTCCGGTGGTCTATGGCGGGGTGTGGGTCCAGCAGGGGAGGGCGAGGCCGGTGACCATCCCGATCCCGACCGAGCGGGAGTTCCTCGCCCAGCGTTACCTGACCCCGTGGAGCACGGATTGGGTCGGCGGACTCGCCGGCTGCCGCCTACGGGACCCGGCGGAGGATCGGATCTCATACCAATACCGGTCCGGTGGAACGACTTTCACTGTTCGCAATGCCGGCGACAGCTGGGTTGCGGTCGTTCATCGGGCCGGGACGGAGTACAGCGTCGTCGAATGTGGTCCGCGTGAGCGGGTCGACTTCCCGGTCTCCCCGCACTCAGCGCAGAGCGACGTGTTCTCGGTGGTGGGACAACGGCAGACCGGTTCGCCCGGACGTGGCCCCTACGTCTCGGCGTCGGGAACCGTGCACCCCGGATGGGCGGGTCGCCCCGGAGCCGCCACGGCATACGGATCGGTTGTGGTCATGCTCGGATCGCTGGTGTACAGCGCGCTACCGAAGCGCAACCTGTACGTGGCGTTCTCGGATCGCCGACGCGGCTGCAGCCGGGTGCATCGCTGAGCGACGCCCGGAGCGCGCGTCGAGAAGAGTGCGGCCGGGCTCAGCCGACGTGGCGTCGTAGTTTGGCCGACAGTCGGGGGAAGAGGTCACCGTCGGTGCCGACCCGTTCTTCGACGTAGGCGAGGTCGCCGTCGGGAACCAGACCGTAGAGCCGCTTGGCACCGCCGGCGCGACGTCCGGACTGGGACTTGATGACGACGTCGGTCGCAAGTTCCCACGAGGTCTGATTGAGAGGCGTGCCGTAGAAGAGTTCGACCGACCCTTCGGCGTGGGCGAGGAGCAACTCGATGGTGTCGTCCTCACCGATGCGCCAGAATCCCGATTCGCGAAGGTCGGGCCGCACGAAGGCGGCGTCGTCGTCGATGACCCACGAGCGGGACTCCCAGGTGAGGAAGTTCTGGCCGTCGTGCGAGACGACGATCTGCTGCGCGAAGTGGTAGTCGGTGTCGGCGTCGACGTCGTGGCCTTCGCCCTCGCCGCGCCATACACCGACCAGCGGCAGCAGTGCCAGCAGGCCGGGATGGAGGTCGGCGCCGAGACGGAGGTTCGCGGTGTCCGCGGGCAGCGGGAGGTCGTCCCACGTAGGGATGTTGCGCTCACGGCTACCGGACTCGACGGCGCGTGCCTCGGCCTGGTTGATCGCCTCGTCGCCTGAGCGATGGGCGCCACCGTCGGCGACGACACCGTCGCCAGAAGGCACACCGTCCCCGGAGGAGGCGGCGCCGACTGGCTCGTTGCCGGCGTCACCGGCTCCCGGGTGGGACGTCACGACTCGTCGGTGACCAGGCGGTAGAGGGTGTAGACACCAAACCAGGTGATCAGCACGGCGGCCAGGATCAGCAGGATTTCGAAGAAGAGGACCACGACGCAAATTCTAACCCGGGGATGTCCGGGAAGTTCAGGGGGTCACCCTTCGAAACGCTTCGCTCCTCAGGGGACGGAAGGGGTGGACACCCACCCCTTCCAACCCTCGGAAACGACGAACCCGGTCACCGCAATGCGGTGACCGGGTTCGTCGTGGGGTGTCAGACGCCCACGATCAGGATTGCATCACTTGGAGACGATGATGTCCTGCTCGTGGATGCCGGGACCCTCGGGGCTGATCGACGCATCGCCGTTGCCCACGGAAGACAGGGCGCGAACCGTCCAGGTTCCGGGAGCGGCGAAGAACCGGAAGTCACCGGTGGGCGAGGCGACGACCTCGGCGGTGAATTCACCGGTCGAATCGAGCAGACGCACGAAGGCGCCGGCAACCGGGTTGCCCGAGCCGTCGGTGACCTGTCCGGTGAGGACGGTCTCCTTCTCCACGTCGACGCCCGCAGGCAGCTTCTGTCCCTGCTTGGGTGCAGCACACATAGTTGTTACTTTCCTTCTCCGAGTTCGATCGGGGCGCCGACCAGCGAGCCGTACTCGACCCAGCTTCCGTCGTAGTTCTTGACGTTCTTCTTGCCGAGCAGCTCGGTCAGCACGAACCAGGTGTGGCTCGAGCGCTCGCCGATGCGGCAGTACGCGATGGTCTCGCGGCTGTCGTCGAATCCCTTGTCCGCGTACAGAGCGGTGAGCTCCTCGTCGGACTTGAAGGTGCCGTCCTCGTTCGCGGTGGTCGACCACGGGATGTTGATGGCGCCGGGGACGTGGCCACGCTGCTGCGCCTGCTCCTGCGGGAGGTGCGCCGGCGCGAGGATCTTGCCGGAGAACTCGTCAGGGCTGCGCACGTCGACCAGGTTCTTGGTGCCGATGGCGTCGATGACCTCGTCGCGGAACGCGCGGATGCTCAGGTCGGGCGAGGAGGCCTTGTACTCGGTGGCCGGACGGGTGACCGCATCCGAGGACAGCGGACGGCCGTCGAGCTCCCACTTCTTGCGGCCGCCGTCGATCAGCTTGACGTCGTTGTGGCCGTACAGCTTGAAGTACCAGTAGGCGTAGGCCGCGAACCAGTTGTTGTTGCCGCCGTAGAGGATCACGGTGTCGTCGTTGGCGACGCCACGCTCGGACAGCAGCTTGGAGAAGCGGTCGGCGTCGACGAAGTCGCGACGGACGCCGTCCTGCAGATCCTGCTTCCAGTCGAGCTTGATCGCGCCCGGGATGTGGCCGCCATCGTAAGCCGAGGTGTCTTCGTCGACCTCGACGAAGACCGTGTTGTCGGCGTTGAGGTTCTGCTCAGCCCACTCGGCGCTGACCAGGACGTCGGAACGTGCCATGTCTGGTTCCTTTCGGATGAATAACTGGTGATGGATGGATCGGATGGTGCGGAATAGCGGCGAGGCGCGGACGGCGCCCGCGGCTCTGTCTGTGATGAACGAGGAGGCGCATGGAGAAGACACTCAGGCCTCGGGAGAAACGCACCCCGTCGTCATCGGCGGTGCGCATGGCGCGGCTGCGGGGCAGCGCTTGTCATGGCACACCGTCAGCGGTGCGTGCGACAGCAACAATCGGCGACACGACAGAAGTCGATCGCCCGGCGACGTGTGAGCATGTACTCACGGCGCTGTTGCATGCCAACGAGGGTACAACAGTGCCGAACAGAGTCCGAAACCCCGGGTGGATTGCACTCTGACCTGCGAGAAAAGGCTGCGAACGGAATGTGCGCGAGTCTGGTCGCGGCGTCGGGTCAGAACCGGTCCGGACGCACGTCGGTGACGCCCGATTCGGACACCAGCTGGACGTCACCGCCGAAGCTCTCCGCGCGCTGGGCGACGAGCCCCCAGGCCATCGGGAGTCGGGGGAGGACCATGCTGAACCGGTCGAGCACGGCCGCGCGCATGTCCTCGCCGACATCGGCGTCCACGTGACGTTCGGGTCCGGTGTAGAAGTCGGTGGCCCGGATCTGCAGCGCACCGTTGGTCACCGAGAGGTCGACCGCGACGCTGACTCGAACCTTCGGACCGGTGTATGCCGACGCGGACGGCGGATCGTCGGCGTCGAGGCCGTCGTCGGGCGGCAGTGCCACCGTCCCGGTGAAGACGACCCCCTCCGACCGTGAGACGACCCCGTCCTGGGGGCCACCGCTGCCGGCCTTCCCGTCGGGGCCGGGCGTGCTGACGGTCAGGTCGGTGATGTGCAGATACCGCGCGAGGGTGACCGCATCGAGGCGGGTGTAGGCCGAGATCGAGTCGGTGTGCAGAACATCACTCGCGGAGAAATCGCCTCGTCCGGGACCCCGGAATCGGCCGAGTACGGCGCCGAGTTCGCCGCGACAGACGCCGCGTACGGGTTCACAACCCGGGAGTTCGACGCCGCGGGCGGCGATCGTCGCTCCCGAGTACTCACCGTTCGCGGCCTGCGTGAGAAAGGGGAACCCGGCGAGCGTGACCTCGGGATCGAATGGGACGCGGGGGGATTCGGCGAGGGCCCGGGACAGTCGGTGTTCGCCGCGGATTGCCGCGCCGACGTCGACGAGAAGCGCGGCCGCTGCGGCGACGACCGCCACGGTCACCGCCACGACGAGGATCTTCCGCATGCCCGGCATATCGGACGACCACCCTCCCCGTCATCTGCAGCGTTGCCCCGGCCGGCTTGTTAACAGCGAAGTGCGGCGGTGGCGCTATTCTGTCATCTATCTCGCACACGTTGGTAAGGCAGCGTAAACAATCCTCGGTGACGTGTGCGTAGTCGTTCACAGCGTGGTGAGCAGATCGGAAGGTCCGGGACGGGACGAACGAGATCGGAGTTCTAGGTGGATCTCTTGTTGTTGACGGCCGACCCCAATCCGGAGTCGGTCCTGCCGTCGCTGTCGCTGCTCGCCCACAACGTGCGTGTCGCTCCGACGGAGGTGTCCTCCCTCATGGAGGCGGGCAACGCGGATGTGGCATTGGTCGATGCGCGCGCAGACCTCGCTGCGGCGCGGGGACTGTGCCGACTGTTGGGTAGCACCGGTTCGTCGGTGCCGGTGGCGGCTGTACTGACCGAGGGTGGGCTGGTCGCGGTCAATGCGGACTGGGGCATCGACGAGTTCCTGCTGCCGGGTACGGGGCCGGCGGAACTCGACGCGCGATTGCGTCTGCTGGTGGCACGCACCCGTGGCGTGGCGGCAGAGGAGACGTCGGGCAAGGTCACGCTGGGGGAGCTGGTCATCGATGAGGGGACGTACACCGCGCGACTGCGTGGACGTCCCCTCGACCTCACTTACAAGGAGTTCGAACTCCTGAAGTACCTGGCGCAGAACGCGGGTCGCGTGTTCACGCGCGCCCAGCTGCTCCAGGAGGTGTGGGGGTACGACTTCTTCGGTGGCACACGCACGGTCGACGTGCACGTGCGTCGTCTGCGTGCCAAGCTCGGCAGCGAACACGAGTCGCTCATCGGTACGGTTCGCAACGTCGGATACAAGGCGGTGCGGCCGACGCGCGGCCGGGCATCGGCTGCCGAAATCGCGGACACGGCGGAAGGTGTTGCGGCGGATGTCGACTCGGCCGACTTCGACCACGATCTCGACGGACCCGATCCCTTCGACGAGGAGTTCAGTGCCAGCGCCGGAAACTGACGAGATGCAGGTACGACGAGGCGCCGCTCCGGCGGAGGTGGCCGCCGAAGCGCACCGCATGGTGTGTGCGGCGACGTCCGCCGACGGTGTCGGACCGCTGTCGGACGACGCGGTCAAAGCGATTGACGCAGCACCGGATTCGCCTGTCGTCCACGTGTGGTCGAAGGGTGCCTACGCGAACATCGTGCCCGGTCGTGACGGCGAGCCGTCGATGATCGAGGTGGTCGTCGACCCGGAGCGGCGACGGCGGGGGCTGGGCCGATCGTTGCTCGACACCGCGTTCGCCGCGGCGCGACAGGACGGCCTCGAGGCGCGGGTGTGGGCGCACGGCGATCTTCCCGGTGCGGTGGTCCTCGCCTCGGCGATGGGGCTGCAGAAGCGTCGGGAACTGCTGCAGCTACGACGCCCCGTCGGGGAGGGACACGAACTCCCCGAGCTGGCAGTCGATCCGGGACTCACACTCCGGACCTACGCCGGGCCGGCGGACGATGCGGAGATCCTGCGCGTCAACAACGCCGCCTTCGACTGGCATCCCGAACAGGGCGGCTGGGAGCTGGATCAGATCACCGAGCGGGTTGCGGCCGACTGGTTCGACCCGGAGGGTCTCTTCCTGGCGTTCGACACCGAGGACCCGACACGGCTTCTCGGCTTCCACTGGACCAAACAACACGACGCCGATCTCGGCGAGGTGTACATCGTCGGCGTCGATCCGCAGGCTCAGGGGCGCGGGCTCGGTCGGCTGCTGACGCTGGCCGGACTCCACCACCTCGCACAGCGTGGTGTCGCCGAGATCAACCTCTATGTCGAAGGCGACAACACGGCGGCGTTGCACACGTATGAACGCCTGGGCTTCACCAGGTTTGCCGTCGACGTCGCCTACGGCTGAGTCGCGATCTCCCGCGCGCGGTGCTGCGCTGTGTGCTGATGCCGACCGTTCCGTAGCGCAGATCACTCCGGGGCGGGGTGCCGAGGTCACGGAGATATCCGCACCGGACTGCCTTGGTCGGTTCACCTGTCGTTCACCTTCTGGCGGGGATTCGGCCACCCGGCGCGCATAGCTTTCCCTTCGGACACTCCGGACACCCGAGCCTCGGGACGGAGCACGAGACGGAAAGGCAACACCTGCGGTGAGAATCAAGCGGAACGGCGCTCTGGCGGCGGTGTCGACGATCGCGGCATTGACCCTGGTGACGGCGTGTGGTGGGGGAGACACCCAGACGGTGAGTGGAGAGGGTTCCACTGCCCAGCAGAAGGCCATGGAGCACTTCAGCCAGATCCTCTCGGACGACAGCGACATCGTCCTCGACTACACCGGCAGCGGCTCCGGTGACGGCATCAAGAAGTTCATCGCCGGCGACGTCGACTTCGCGGGTTCGGACTCGGCCCTGAAGGGCGACGAGATCACCCAGGCCAAGGAACGCTGCAACGGTAACGATCCCTGGCATCTGCCGCTGGTCGTCGGACCGGTTGCGATCGCCTACAACCTCGAGGGCGTCGACAACCTCAAGCTCGACTCCGCCGTGATCGCCAAGATCTTCAACGGCAAGATCACCAAGTGGAACGATCCGGCGATCGCCGCACTCAACCCGGGTGTGCAGCTGCCCGGTGGCGACATCGTCCCGGTCTACCGCTCCGACAGCTCGGGCACGACCGACAACTTCCAGCGGTTCCTGCAGAACTCGGCGCCGAACGACTGGCCGTATGAGCACAGCAAGGAGTTCGCTCCCAAGAACGTCGGTTCGGGTGCGTCCAAGTCGACCGGAGTCGGTGACACCGTCAAGAAGACCCCCGGCTCGATCACCTACGTCGAGTGGGGCTTCGCCACCGAGAACGACCTCGGCGTCGCCGACATCGACTTCGGAGCAGGTCCGGTGGAGCTGAACGCCGCCAGCGCCGGCAAAGCCCTCGACGAGCTGGCCTTCAAGAACCCGGACAGCAAGGACCTGGTCGTCGACACCGACGCGCTGTTCGCGTCGAAGGCCCCGGGTGCCTACCCGCTGCTGCTGACGCCGTACTCCATCGTCTGCTCGGCGGGCTACTCCGACGATGCGACCAGCACCACCCTCAAGGACGCGTTCACGAAGATCCTCGGCGACGGCCAGACCGGCCTCGAGGAGATCGGCTACGTGCCGGTGCCGCAGAACTTCAAGGCCAAGCTGCAGGGCAGCATCGACGCGCTCGCCGGCAGCGGCAACGCCTGACGTGACACAACTGAACAGCGCGTGCGGGGCCGCCACGGTTTGCGGCCCCGCACGCGCGGTTGACACACTGACACGACTCTTCGCGTGTTGCACGGACTGTGAGCGGTGGACCGGGAAGTGGCCCCAATGACCAGAGCGGAAGCACAAGAGGGACGCATGACGTCGCTGAGCAAAGAGGATGGCGCGGTCTCGCCGGATTCGGACGGGCCGGCCCTTCACGGGCCGCCGGACGGAGCCGCACCCGGCGGCCTGGATTCGGCCGCCCGTCACCGCGTGGCCGACCAGGTCTTCCGCACCCTGGCGGTCGGTTCGGGATTCGTGGTCTCGCTCGTCATCGGACTCATCGCACTGTTCCTCCTCGCACAGGCCGCCCCGTCGCTGGCGAAGAACGAGGAGAACTTCTTCACCTACACCGGTGACTGGATCACGAGCGGCAGCCAGCTCGCATTCGGCATTCCGCAGCTGTTCTACGCGACGGTCGTCGTCGCCGTCATCGCTCTCCTGATCGCGATGCCGGTCGCGCTCGGGATCTCGATCTTCCTCACCGAGTACGCCCCCAAGCGCCTGGTCGGACCGATCACCTACACCGTCGACCTGCTGGCCGCGGTGCCCTCGATCGTGTACGGCCTCTGGGGCATCCTCGTTCTTGGTCCGGCGTTGGTCCCGGTGAACGAGTGGCTCGTCGGCCACCTCGGCTTCCTGCCGTTCTTCCAGCAGCCCACGCAGGTCGCGAACATGTCCACCGGCGGCACGCTGCTCACCGCGGGCATCGTGCTCGCCGTCATGATCCTCCCGATCATCACCGCGGTCACCCGCGAGGTCTTCATGCAGACGCCGAAGGGTCACCGCGAGGCGGCCCTCGCGCTCGGCGCGACGAAGTTCGAGGTCGTGAAGCTCGCGGTGCTCCCGTTCGGCTTCTCCGGCTACATCTCCGGGTCGATGCTCGGCCTCGGTCGCGCGCTCGGCGAGACCATGGCGCTGCTGCTGATCATCTCCACGGCCGGCCCGATGAACTTCAACCTCATGGAGAGCGGCGAGACCTTCGCGACCAAGATCGCGAACAACGCGGCCGAGTTCGACTCGCCCGCCAAGACCGGCGCCTACATCTCCGCCGGCCTCACCCTCTTCGTCCTGACCTTCGTCGTCAACGCCGCCGCCCGCGCGGTCGTCGCCGGAAAGAAGTGACCATGACCGTCACCACCTCGTCGCCCACGGCCGACCCGGTAAAGAAGCCCTCGGGCTTCACCCCGCTGGCCAAGCGTCGGCGCCTCACCGATCACGTCGTGCGCGTGACCGTCATCGCCGCGCTGCTCGTCGCGCTGGTGCCCCTGGTGTGGCTGGTCTCGACACTGGTCATCCGGGGCATCGAACCGCTGCTCGACATCGACTGGTGGACGCTGCCGGAACGCAAGGGCGGCGCCGCGAACGCCATCGTCGGCACGCTCATGCAGACCGCGCTGGCGGCCGTGATCTCGATCCCGCTCGGCATCTTCGTCGCCATCTACCTCGTCGAGTACGCCACCAAGAAGTCGGTGCTGGCCCGGGTCACCACCTTCATGGTCGACATCCTCTCCGGTGTCCCGTCGATCGTGGCGGCCCTGTTCGTCTACGCGGTCTGGCGCACCACCCTCGGCCTCCCGCGCTCCGGTTTCGTCGTGGCGATCGCGTTGGTGCTGCTGATGGTCCCGCTGGTGGTCCGCGCGACCGAGGAGATGCTCAAGATCGTCCCGCAGGACCTGCGTGAGGCGTCGTATGCACTGGGCATCCCGAAGTGGAAGACCATCGTGAAAATCGTGCTGCCGACGGCACTCTCGGGAATCGTGACCGGCGTGATGCTGGCCATCGCCCGCGTGATGGGGGAGTCGGCACCCGTGCTCATCCTGGTCGGCTCGACGCGAGCGATGAACTGGAATCCCTTCGACGGCAATCAGGAATCGCTACCGCTGATGATGGTGCAGCAGTACAACAACGGGCCCGGCGCCTTCGACAAGGTCTGGGGCGCGGCCCTGTGCCTGGTCATCCTCGTGGCCATCGTCTACTTCGGGGCCAAGATCGTCTCGAAGATCTTCGCGCCCAAGACCTCCTGAACACCTCTGTAGAAACGGAAAAGTCATGGCGAAGCGCCTCGACATCAAAGACCTGAACATCTACTACGGCGACTTCCACGCGGTGAAGGACGTGACCCTCGAGGTGCCGCCGCGCTGCATCACCGCCTTCATCGGCCCGTCCGGCTGCGGCAAGTCGACGGTGCTGCGCACCCTCAACCGCATGCACGAGGTCACCCCGGGGGCGTACGCCGAGGGCAGCGTGTTGCTCGACGGCGAGGACATCTACGGGCGCAACGTCGACCCGGTGAGCGTCCGGGCCACGATCGGGATGGTGTTCCAGCGGCCCAACCCGTTCCCGACGATGTCCATCAAGGACAACGTGGTCGCCGGTCTGCGTTTGCAGGGCGTGCGCAACAGGGCCGAGCTCGACGAGGTCGCGGAGCGCAGCCTGCGTGGTGCGAATCTGTGGGAAGAGGTCAAGGACCGCCTCGACAAGCCGGGCGGCGGCCTGTCCGGCGGTCAGCAGCAGCGCCTGTGCATCGCGCGGGCCATCGCGGTCTCGCCCGATGTGTTGCTGATGGACGAGCCGTGCTCAGCGCTCGACCCCATCTCGACCCTCGCGATCGAGGACCTGATGGGTGAACTCAAGAAGGAGTACACGATCGTCATCGTGACCCACAACATGCAGCAGGCCGCGCGCGTGAGCGACCAGACCGCTTTCTTCAACCTGGAGGGCGTCGGCCAGCCCGGGCAGCTCGTGGAGATCAGCGACACCGAGACGATGTTCTCGAATCCGTCGAAGAAGGCGACCGAGGACTACATCTCGGGTCGTTTCGGCTAGATCTGCGGCGATTTCACTCCGACAGGGTCCTTCCCGCCACGGGAGGGGCCCTGTCTGCATCTCACATGTTGATCAGAAGGATGACGAGCAGAGCGGCGAGCGAGGCGATGACACCGAGGTAGGTGATGATCTGCCGGCGGTGAGCGGCGGCCGCGGCGTCCTCGTCGGTCATCGCATTGAAGTCGGGTTCGATCGGCTGATGCTGGCCCATGCCCGCCACCATAACGGGGACCTGTGTGGCTGCGAAATCGTTTCCGGGCACAAACGGCCCCAGATGTTCACTGATATGAAGAGAGGCCGAGTTCAGTTCGTCGAACTGAATTCTCGGCCTCTCGAGATGTGTGCCCTCGCTCGCCCCGGGGAGGTGAGCGAGGAAGATCACCCGACGTTCTGGAACTGCTCGGGCGTCTTGCCGGTCGCGGTGAACACCACCCGGCGACCGATCAGCACGGCGTGATCGGCGAAGCGTTCGTAGTAACGGCCGAGCAGGGTCACATCGACGGCGGCGGCGACGCCGTGCTGCCATTCGCGGTCCATCAGGACGGTGAACAGGTGGCGGTGGAGGTCGTCCATCGCGTCGTCGTCCTCCTGCAGGCGCAGCGCGGCCTGGGGATCGCGGGTCTCGAGGACCTCGTGAGCGCTCTTCGCGAGGGTCACCGCGAGCCGGCCCATCTCCGCGAAGTACCCGTTGACCTCCTCGGGGAGGGCCTTCGCGGGATGGCGTCGACGGGCGACCTTGGCGACGTGCAGGGCCAGCGCGCCCATCCGGTCGGCGTCGGCGACGATCTGGAAACCGCTGACGACGCCGCGGAGGTCCCCGGCGACGGGCGCCTGGAGTGCGAGAAGGGCGAAGGACTGCTCCTCGGCGCGGGCCGACAACTGCGTCATCCGCTCGGCGTCGCCGATGACCTCTTCGGCAACGGCGAGGTCGGCTTGCAGCAGTGCCTGGGTGGCTCGCGACATCGCGGTGCCCGCGAGTTCACACATCTCACCCAGGACGTGGGTCAGCGCCTCGAGTTGCTCTTGGTAGGCGGTACGCATGTTCCCAGGATACGTCGGGAATCGGTCCAGCCCGCCCACGGCCGATGAACGCAGCGTGAACGCCCGGTGCAGAACCTTCGATGTCGGTTCGTCCGGACCGGCCGGACTAGGTGCAGGTGGTGTCGCCCGCGTTGGTGACGGCGAGGTCGTTGGGCAGGTCACCGGAGTTCTCGGCCGGCGCGAGCTGCTCGACGTTCACTGTGGCGCCGGCGTCGGGCACCGACCCCAGCTCGCCGGTGAAGTCGGACCCGAGGATGAGTTCGACACCCGACTTGACCGTCCGGTCGAGCTGGATCTCGGCGCCGGGGAACATCGCGGCCAGCGTGGCGGCCGCGTTCTGCTGTCCCGGGCCGTACCGCACGACGGTGTCGTCCCGGTCCTCCGACGCGTCGGCGACGCCGCGGACGTCGAAGCCGTACGGGGTGAGCTGCTCGGAGACCTCGGCGGCCAGACCGGTGGTGGAGGTGCCGTTGAGCACGCGGACACCGACGTTGCCGGGGTTCTGCGCGGTGGCGTTGATCCGTCCCGGGGTCTCGGTCGAGTTCCGCGAACTCGGAGCCCGTGAGGGGGCCTTCGATGTCGGCTTCTTCTTCTCGACCTTCTCACCGGGCAGTGGGAGGTCGTCGATGATCGCGTTGAAGATCGCGTCGATGTCGTCGGTGCGCGGGATCTCGTTGTTCTGACCGTCCTCGGAGGTGCCGGAGGTGGGGATGGTCAGGAAGGAGACGCGGCCGGCCTCGATGCCCTGCATCGACTCGGCGAGATTGATCAGCGACTGGGTGTCCACACCGTCGACGTAGCTGTACTCGATGAAGGTGTTGACGATGCTGTTGAGCTTGTTCGGGTTGGACAGCACGTTGCCCGACAGTGTCGACCGCAGCAGCGACGACATGAACAGCTGCTGGCGCTTGATGCGGCCGTAGTCGCCGTTGCCCTCCGAGGCGATGTTGCGGGCGCGGACGTAGTTGAGCGCGCGGCGACCGGTCAACTTCTGCTTGCCGGGCTTACGGAGGATGTGGCCGATCTCGTAGTCGTAGAGCGGGACGGTCGAACAGACCTCCACGCCACCGATCGCACGGACGACCTTCTCGAAACCGTAGAAATCCATGCCGATGAAGTGGTTGATGTTGAGACCACTCATCTGGGTGATCACGCGGACCAGGCACTGCGGGCCGCCGTAGAAGTAGACGCTGTTCAGCTTCACGCCGGTCTGTGCCGGCATCTCCGCGCCGTACTCACCGGATTCGTTGTCCCACGAGTTGCAGGCGGGCTGGTCCACTTGGAGATCGCGCGGAAAGGACACCGCGACGACGCGCTCGCGGTTGGCCGGGACGTTGACCAGGATGACGGTGTCCGAACGCGCACCCTCGGCGTCGGCAGTGGTTCCTGCACCCACCTTCGCGTTGTTGCCGCCGCGCGTGTCGGTGCCGACGATCAGGTAGGTCTCGTCACCGTTCTGGGCGTCTTTGTTGCGGATGTTCTTGTCTTCGGCGTCGACGGCGGTGACGTTGCGCCAGTTGCCGTTCCACGACTGCAGGTAGTTCCAGACGAAACCGGTGCCGACCAGGGCGGTCACACACGCGATGGCCACCAGGATGCGTCCGGTGGCGGTGGTCTTGCGGACGAGTGAGCCGCGGCGGTCGCCGTCGCCGCGTCCCGGATGGCGGCGAGGGGTCTGGCGGAGTTGCAGCGGACCGGTCAGGTCGGGGGTTCGTTCGAGCGGTTCACGCCGGGCGGGCGGCTCGCTCGGGGTGGCGGGCGGCACCATGGCGTCCTGGGCGCGCGACTCCTCGATGGCCCGCTTCGCGGTGGCCCGGTCCGACAGGTCGGGTGCCGGGTCGCCGGGCTTGTCACCGATCGTGGGGATCTTCTGGGTGACGTCGTTGCCGAAGTGATGGATCTCGGTGGGACGATCGTCGCCCGCGGGCTGGCCCCGGTCGCTCCGTCCGAGCGGGGGACGCGGGGGCGGGACCTGGTCGGGTTGCGCCGGGTCGAAGCGACGCGACCGGCCGCGGGTGGTGGGCGGGATGGACGCGGATCGACCGGCCGGGGGTGCCTGGTCGGGGGCGTCGGCGCGGGAACGTCCACGACGCGGGGTGTCGGTCGGAGGTGTCCGCGGCTCCTCCGCGTTCATCTGCTCCATGAGCTCGCGGACGGTCAGACGCGTCCGCCCGCGGACGAAACGATCGCTGGCACGCGGTTCACGGAGACTCGGGTGCGCACTCGACGCGGAGGCATCCTGGGCGCGTGGTTCCAGCGGGGGACGGCGGTCGTTCGCATCGTCCGGGCGCCCGGCACGACGGCCACGACGAGACCTGTTGGCCTCGTCCCCCGCCTCCGGTTCGTCCGGGCCCGATGTCCAACGACTCAATGCACGTTCCTCATGCCCCGAGGTCTACAAAGCGCCAACCGCGCGTCGGGGCTGGTCGACGCGGTGCGCACGCACGTACGGACCCGGCAGGCCGGGACCTCCGCGCCATCTTACTGATCACACCTGAGAAGAGGCCTCAGCCAGAGGTGCGTTGTGACGGTTTTCGCAGAATGTGTCAGCCGCCGGAGTGCATGATCTCCGCGCCGGCGGGCACGACGTCCTCGTCGGGATCGTCGAGCCAGCCGTCGGGCAGCGCGACCTTCGCCGGCGAACCCTGACGGCCTCGCGGACCGTGGCCGTCGCTGGGGAACGGCGCGTCGGCGGGCAGTTCGGACAGCAGTTCCCGTAGCTCGTCGACGCTGCCGACGAGTGCCATCCGCCGCCGGATCTCCGAGCCGGCCGGGAATCCCCGCAGGTACCACGCCACGTGCTTGCGGATCTCGCGGCAGCCCTTCATCTCCCCGTGGTGGTCGACGAGCAGCTGGCAGTGCCGGACCATGATCTCGGCGACCTCGCCCAGGTTCGGAGGAGTGGGTGCGTCGAATCCGTTGAGCTCGGCGGCGAGTTCGGCGAACAGCCACGGGCGTCCGAGGCAGCCGCGGCCGACGACGACACCGTCGCAGCCGGTCCGGTTCATCATCGCGACGGCGTCGGCGGGTTCGAAGATGTCGCCGTTGCCCAGGACCGGCACCGAGGTGACGTGCTCCTTCAGACGGGCGATCTCGTCCCAGTCGGCCTCGCCGGAGTACCGCTGTGACGCGGTCCGGGCGTGCAGGGCGACCGCCGCGGCACCCTCCTCGGCGGCGATGCGGCCGGCGTCGAGGTGCGTGCGGTGGTCGTCGTCGATGCCGATGCGGAACTTGACGGTGACCGGGATGTCGGTGCCCTCGGTGGCCCGGACGGCAGCCGCGACGATCTTGCGGAACAGCGTCCGCTTGTAGGGGATGGCCGAGCCGCCGCCCTTACGCGTCACCTTCGGTACCGGGCAGCCGAAGTTCATGTCGATGTGGTCGGCGAGGTTCTCGTCGACGATCATCTTCGCGGCCTCGTATGTGTACTCCGGATCGACCGTGTACAGCTGCATCGACCGCGGGTTCTCGTCGGGCCCGAAGGTGGTCATGTGCATCGTCACCGGATGGCGTTCGACGAGTGCGCGAGCGGTCACCATCTCGCAGACGTACAGGCCGGAGACGGTTCCGGTGCGGGCGAGTTCGAGTTCACGGCACAGTGTGCGGAACGCGACGTTGGTGACACCGGCCATCGGGGCGAGCACGACGGGGCTCGCGAGTTCGATGGAACCGATGCGGAGTTTCGCGGACGACGCAGAACCGGCGCCTTCGGAGGTCGAAGGCGCCGGGCTGCTCAGGGTCGTGCTCAGGATGCCTGCTGCTCCCGCTTCTTGGCCTCGCGGGCGAGCGAACGATCGCGCATCTCCTCGAAGCGGATGGTGTCCTTCTCGAGCTGCTCGAGGAAGGCGGCCAGCTCCTCGCGGACCTTCTCGCCCTCGGCGGTGAAGTCGTCGCGCTCGAAGACGTTCCACTTGCGCAGAACCGGCATGACGACCTCTTCGAGGTGCTGGCGGAGGTCGTAGATGCCGTGCTTGGCCATCAGCACGCCGTGCCGACGGAAGTTGGGCATACCTGCGCCGGGCATCTGGAAGTTGGTCACGATGTCGGTGACCGCGCGCAGCGTCTGGTCGGGGGCGATGTCGAAGCCCGCGCCGCAGATGTTGCGGTAGAAGATCATGTGCAGGTTCTCGTCGGCCGCGATGCGCTGCAGCATCTTGTCGGCGATGGGGTCGTTGCAGGCCTTGCCGGTGTTGCGGTGGCTGACGCGGGTCGCGAGCTCTTGGAAGGTCACGTACGCGACCGAGTGGAGGAGGCCCAGTTCGTCGGCGTGCTCCTCGAGTTCGTCGACGCGGCCGGCGTCCGCCAGCATCGGGTCGTAGCCGTTGGTCATGTGGATCATCCGGGCCTCTTCGAGGGCGACCGGATCGACACCGCGGGTGACCACGAGGTAGTCGCGCATGACAATGCCGTGGCGGTTCTCCTCGGCGGTCCAGCGACCGACCCAGTGGCCCCACGCGGAGTCCATCGAGAAGTTGTCGGCGATGACCCGGTGGTACGAGGGCAGGTTGTCCTCGGTCAGCAGGTTCGTGATCATCGCGGCCTTGGCGACCTCGTCGAGGTGCGACTGCTCGGGGTCGTAGTCGACGCCGCCGAGGGCGGCGAAGTTGCGGCCCTCGTCCCACGGGACGTAGTCGTGCGGGTTCCAGTCCTTGGCGGTCTTCAAGTGGCGGTTGACGTTGTCCTCGGCAACGGGGGCGAGCTCCTTGAGAAGCTCGAGTTGCGTCAGCTCGCGTGCCATATAGATGTCCTCCGAAACGGTGTCCGCGTGTGTCGTCGTACGTGTGTCGTCATTGTCAGCCTCGCGGCGGTGCCACGAGTGTGATCGCGACATCGTCGTGGGCGGGTCGCGCCCACCCGGGCGGATCTTGGGTGGTCTCGGACACGCGGCCGCGCAGCCCTACCCCCACTGGTCAAAGCTCTAGCCTACGGCACTCGGGACCGCGTCCCAAGTCCGTCAGTGATGCTGTCGTGTCCTGCTGGTGCCGACGTTACGACCGTCCCCGGTGGTTTCGGTCACGGTCGTCGTGGCCGGCCGCCCGGCGGTCTCGTCGCAGGTGGGCAGGGTCCCTGCCGGTGTCAGTCCTTGCTGCGGGGCCGGGCGAAGAAGGCGCCGGTGGTCGTCATCCACTGTTCGGCGGCCTCGTCGAGGTTGCCGAATTCGCGGGCCTTCTCACACCACCGCATCGCCGCCCGGCCGAACTCCATCGGGTTGTAGACGTCTTCCTCCTTGTTCCACAGGCCGTCGCCCGCATAGGTGAGGATGGTGATGTTGGTGGCGGTGATGAGGCTCTGGTCGCCGGGGTCGCGCATCGGGTTGTCGACCTCGCAGATCACCCGGCTCGTCGGGGCGTCGACGACGTGCCACAGCGAAGGAAACGACGTCATGTGGCTGCCGGGGAAGGCCGTCATGGTGCGCCAGGCCCAGGCCCGGATCTCCTCGCGGCCCCGCATCGTGCCCAGCGCGTGCTCTACGAAGTCGGCGTCCTCGGTGAACATGTCGGCGTAGCGGTCCCAGTCTCCGCCGGCCGCGACCTCGGCGACCGTGCGCTGGAACCCTGCAAACGCCTCGTTCAGTTCGTCGGCGCTGAAGGTCCCGGTGGTGTCGGTGACTTTCTCGGTGGATTTCATCGTCGCCGATCCTAGGGTTCGGATGGTGTCCTCCGGCCGCGTTTCGCGACACTCGGTAGCATTCGGTGCCTACGCATCCGCCCGAAGGCATGGGTGCAAGGGCCGATGAGGACGACATGTACCAGGTAGGGGACCTGATCGCGGGGTACCGCGTCCTCGACGTGCTCGGACGAGGCGGCATGGGCGACGTCTACAAGGCGGCCCATCCCCGGCTCCCACGGTCGGACGCTCTCAAGGTCCTGCGGTCGGGTCATGCCACGGACCCGGTCTTCCGCGCCCGGTTCGAGCGGGAGGCCGACATCGTCGCGCCGTTGCACCATCCCAATGTCGTGACCGTCTACGACCGCGGTGTCTTCGACGGGCAGCTCTGGATCGCGATGGAGTACGTACCCGGTATCGACGTCGCGCGGATGCTCGCGGCCGACTCGCCGCTCGACCCCCGGCTGGCGTGCACGATCGTCACCGGGGTGGCGGCCGGACTCGACGCCGCCCACCGTCGCGGGATCATGCACCGCGACATCAAACCCGCCAACATCCTCGTCACCCCCGGCGTCGGTGGCGGTCCCGGCAACACCGGGTCGCTGCCCCCGGAGGCGGTGAAGGTCACCGACTTCGGCATCGCGCAGGTGCTCGACGAGGTCACGAACCTGACCGGCACCGGCATCACGATCGGGACGATGCACTACGCGTCGCCCGAGCAGATCGAGGGTCGCCGAGTCGACGCCCGCAGCGACATCTACTCGCTCGGGGCGACCGCCTACGAACTCCTGACCGGTGCACCGCCTTTCGACTCCCCGTCGTTGCACGGCCTGATGACTGCGCACATGTACCACGAGCCGCCGGCGGCGAGCAGTCGCAACGGGGCGTTGCCGACCGCGGTCGACGGGGTGCTCGCACGGGCGATGGCCAAGAACCCCGACGACCGGTATCCGGCCGCGGGTGAGTTCGCCGACGCCCTCCGCGATGCCTTCGACACCCGCCAGACCCTCGTCGGGTCGGGTCTGCAGCCGACTCCCGGTGGCTATCGGTCTTCTTCGGGGCAGGCCCCGGTGGCGCCGGCCACCGGACACCCGACATCGTCTGCGGCGCCTCATGATCAACCGACCGATCCGACGACCCGAGCGCGATTGGGGCCACCGCGGAGCGTCTCGGCAGAGACCCTGCACGGATGGTCGCCCGCGCCCGCCGCGGAACCGGCCCGGCCGGCCCGCCGTGGTGTCGCCACGGTGGTCGCGATCGGGGCGTCGCTGGCGCTGATCGCCGGAATCCTCGGTGCCGGAGCGGCATTCGTGAGCACCTCCGCGGGGAATCTGGAGACCCCCAGTCCGCCCGATGCGGAGGTGTCGACGACGGCGGTCGAACTGTCCTGGAGCCACGTCGACGATGCGACGAACTACGTGGTCACCCAGAACGACGAGGTGATCTACTCCGGTCCGGGCACCAAGTTCACCGCGCCGCGTCCCGTACCGGGGACCTACACCTATCAGGTCGCCGCGCAGGACGAGGACGGCCGGACCTCCGAGTTCTCCCGCAACTCCGAGGCGGTCGACGTCTTCATGACGTGGGGCGAACTGCAACCCATCGCCGACCTCTACCACGACCTGGTGCCGGCATCACCGTTGAGCACCAACGGTTTCGACGGCATGCGGTGCTGGGGCGAGGACGGCGACCTCGCGTTCGAGTCGTCCAAGCGCACGGTCTGGTGCACCCGCTACCTCGACGAGGAGGCCAAGAACGCCGACTACCAGGTGATCATCGACGTGTACGACACCCCCGAGGAGGCGCGGGCCGCGGCCGACGTGACCGCGTACAACCTGCGCGGGACCGGTTACACGACGGCCCAGGGCCACACCGGCACGCTGTATCTCTCGGACAAGCAGCGCGATCAGGGGCAGGCCATCCTCGCCCACGACACCGGTGACCGCGCGAAATCGGTTGTGTGGGTAGTGGTTCCCGGCAAGACGGCCGCAGCCGCGGCCGATCTGCTGAAGAGGCTGCCGATCTGATGGCGCAACCGGTCACCACCCAGCCCGCGGGGCCGCCCACCACCCCGCCGCGTACGCCGACCCTGCGGCCGTGGACCATCGCGGTGATCGTCCTCGCCGTGCTGTTGACGGCGGTCGGCTCGTTCTTCTCCGTGCGGGCGTTCACCAGCGTCGACGTGCCGGACACGCCCACCGGTCTGACACTCGACGCCGGTACGGGACGCCTCGTCGCGACCTGGGAACCGGTTCCGGGGGCGACGGGTTATCAGCTCGTCCGCGACGACGGGTTCGTCGTCTACCGCGGTACGGAGACCGAGGTCCTCGACGCGGCCGTGCCCGCGGGTGAGCACACCTACCGGGTGGCCGCACTGGACGGGAACGCCGTCTCGCCGCCGAGCCCGCCGCAGTCGGTACGGACCGGCGCGAGCTGGGGTGTCTACGCGCCACTCGTCGAGCAGTTCCCCGAACTCCTCCCGCAGACGCCGGACACCGCCGCGAAGTGGAACGACACCGAGTGCGTCCGCCGATACGCCGGTGGCCGCGACGAGGTCGGCCCGTCGGAGACCGGAAACGGCAAGGTGCGCACCGTGTTCGTGGTGCGCTGTGCCGCCGGGGCCGTCGACCGCCCCTTCGGCGTGTTCTGGTTCGCCTCGAGGGATGCGCTCAACGCCGAGTACTCCCGGTCGTCGGCGACCTCGCGTCCGGTGCGGTGGAGGCACGGCACCGGCCTGATCGACGAGAACGGTCGCGGCGTCTTCAAGATCACCGACGACCCGGCCCGGGAACTGGCGATGATCGTGGTGTTGCAGACCCCCGCCCAGAACGTCCTCGAGATGGTCGATTCGATGCCGATCTGAGTCCTCCTCGAGGGGATCGGTGGCAACCTGGACGAGCGACTGAGACGAACACACATCCGGGGTCTCCCGCGTGCGGCATGATGGCGTGGGGGCCCGGGGCCGGGACGGAAAGGCTGGTGTCATGCAGCGGTTGAGTGGTTTGGATGCGTCGTTCCTCTACCTGGAGACCCGCAGTCAGCTGATGCACGTCATCGGTCTCGTGGAGATCGATCCGAGCACCATGCCGGACGGGTACGACTTCGCCAAGCTGCGTGCGGAGATGGAGCGGCGCGTCGCCGCGATCCCGGCCTTCCGCCGCAAACTCGACAACTCCGTCTTCAACATCGACCACCCCGTGTGGATCGAGGACGAGGACTTCGACATCGAGCGTCACGTCCATCGGGTGGCCGTGCCCGCACCGGGCGGTGCCGGTGAGGTCGCCGAACTGTGCGGTCATCTCGCCGGTCAGACCCTCGACCGGGGCAAGCCGCTATGGGAACTGTGGATCATCGAGGGACTGTCCAACGGCCGTATCTGCGCGATGCTGCGCATGCACCACGCCGGCACGGACGGTGTCACCAGCGCCGAGATGCTCGCCCAGATGTGCACCCTCACACCGGAACCACCTGAACTCGACTCGTCGAAGATCCGCGAGTCGGCCGGTCCGCCGTCGCGCGCGACGATCGCCGCGACGGGGGCGCTCAACTACTTCGTCCAGCGCCCGCTGGCGATGGCCAAACTGCTGCCGCGAACGGTCAGCGTGCCGGTCGGGTGGCTGCGCCGCGCCCAGCACCAGTCGGCCATGCCCGCTCCGTTCATGGCGCCCCGGACGCGGTTCAACTCGACGATCACGCCCCATCGCAGCATCGGCCTCAGCCAACTGTCGCTCGACGACGTCAAGCGGGTGAAGAACCACTTCGGGGTGAAGATCAACGACGTCGTCCTGGCCTTGGTCGGCGGTGCGCTGCGCACCTACCTTCTCGAACACGACGAACTGCCCGACAAACCGCTCGTCGGGATGGTGCCGGTGTCGGTGCACGATGCCGACGAGAAAGATCTCGTGGTCGAGGGGACCAACAAGGTGACCGGGATGTTCACCCAGTTGCCCACCGACATCGAGGATCCAGTGGAGCGACTCGAGAAGCAGGCGGAGTTCAGCCGTACGTCGAAGGAACACCACGCCGAGATCGACGCCAACATCCTGCGATCCTGGGCGCAGTTCGCGCCCGGGACCACGTTGTCGACGGCGATGAAGGTCTACGGCAACCGGAAGCTGGCGTCGGCGCATCCGCCGATCTTCAATGTCCTCGTGTCGAACGTCGCCGGTCCCGACTTCCCGTTGTACTTCCTCGGTTGTCGGGTCACCGCGGTCTACCCGCTCGGACCGATCTTCCACGGACTCGGCCTGAACATCACGGTGTTCTCCGCCGACGGGAACCTCAACATCGGCATCCTGGCGTGCACCGATCAGACCCCCGACCCGTGGGAGATCGCCAACGCGTTCGACGATCAGCTCAAGCAGCTGCTCGCCGCCTGCGACTGAACGTCTACTCTCCCCGTCCGCCCGCGAGCTGGTCCAGCCAGACGCGTGCGGACGCGTCGGACGGCGACCGCCAGTCGCCGCGGGGCGACAACGAACCGCCCGAACCGATCTTGGGGCCGTTGGGCATCGCGGTGCGCTTGAACTGGTTGCCCATGAAACGCTTCAGGAAGACGCCGAGCCAGTGCTCGATGGTCGCGGCGTCGTACTCGTTGCGCTTGTCCTCGACGAGCAGCTCCGACCACGGCCCGCTCGAGCGGTCACCCCAGGCCTGCCGGGCGAGGTAGACGACCTTGGTCGGCCGGTACCCGAATCGAGTGACGTGGTAGAGGAAGAAGTCGTGGAGCTCGTACGGCCCGACGGTGTCCTCGGTGGACTGGATCTTGCCGTCGTCGCCGGCCGGGACGAGCTCGGGGGAGATGACGTCGTCGAGGATCTCGGCGAGCACCTCGGTGGTCTCCGCCGAATGGTGGCTGTTGCTGATCATCCACCGGATCAGGTGCTGGATCAGGGTTTTCGGCACCGACCCGTTGACGTTGTAGTGGGACATCTGGTCGCCGACACCGTAGGTGCACCAGCCGAGCGCGAGCTCGGACAGGTCGCCGGTGCCGAGGACGATGGCGCCGTGATGGTTCGCCAGCCGGAACAGGTGCGATGTGCGCTCGCCCGCCTGCACGTTCTCGAACGTGACGTCGTAGACCTTCTCGCCGCGGGAGTACGGGTGGTCGAGATCGGCGAGCATCTGCTCGCACGACGGCCGGATGTCGATCTCCTTGCCGCTCACGCCGAGTGAGTTCATCAACACGTGTGAGCGACGCAGCGTCGCGCCGCCGGTGGCGAAACCGGGCATCGTGTAACCCAGGATGTTGGTGCGGGGCAGGCCGAGTCGGTCGAAGGTGTCGACCGCGACGAGCAGGGCGAGGGTCGAGTCGAGGCCGCCGGAGACGCCGATGACGATCTTGTCGATACCTGTCGATCGCAGGCGCTGGGCGAGTCCCTGCACCTGGATGTGGCGGACCTCGGCACACCGCTCGTCGCGGTCGGCGGAATCGGCCGGTACATAGGGGAACCGGGGCACGACACGGCGCAGCACATCGTCGTCGCCGCCCAGCTCGCCGAATGAGAAACCGATGCGGCGCAACGACTTCAGGCGATCGGAGTAGTCGCCGGCCTGGTCGCGCAGGCTGATCATCCGCATGCGTTCCTGCCGGATCCGATCGAGGTCGATGTCGGCGGAGATCACCTGATCGGTGGTCGCGAACTGTTCGCTCCGTGCGAGTAGGGAACCGTTCTCGGTGATGAGGGCGTCACCGTCCCAGGCGAGATCGGTCGTGGACTCGCCGTAACCCGCAGCGACATAGACGTGCCCGGAGATCGTGCGCGCGGAATGGCCGGTGCACAGATTCTTCCGGTAGGACTCCTTGCCGACGGTGACCGGGCTGCCGGAGAGATTGGCCAGCACGGTCGCGCCACCCAGAGCGGCCCAGGTGCTCGGCGGGATCGCCACCCAACCGTCCTCGCAGATCTCCACATGCAGTGCGAAGCCGGGCAGATCGGCGGCCTCGAAGATCAGATCGGCCCCGAACGGGACCTCCTCGCCTTCGACGGTCACCGTGGTGGGCACCGCGTCGCGGGCCGCGGAGAAGAACCGCTGCTCGTAGAACTCGCGATAGTTCGGCAGATACGACTTCGGGACCACGCCCAGCACCGCCCCGTCGCGGATCACGGCCGCGCAGTTGAACAGTCCGTCGCCGACGACCATCGGCAGACCCACGACGACCAGCGGCCGCAGACCCCTGCTGGCCGCGACGATCTCACCGAGCGCGACGCGGCAGCCGTCGATCAGCGCGTCCTGGTGGAACAGGTCGTCGACGCTGTACCCGCACAGCCCGAGTTCGGGGAAGACCACCAGCGCGGCGCCGTCGTCGGCGGCCTGCCGCATCAACTCGATGGTGCGTGCGGCGTTCGCGGCGGGTTCGGCGATCGTGAGGACGGGCACGGCACCCGCGACCCGGACGAAGCCGTTTGCGTAGACAGACACGTCGACAACATTAAACGGCGCGGTGTGCGGTGAGCGCGATGTCTGTCGTCAGGCCCGCCACCACGTGTCGTCGAGTTCGACCGGCGTCGTGCGCTTGTGGCGATTGCGGTGCCAGGCCGCCTCGATCCTCTCCGCCGTCTCGACCGGGACCTCGCGGCCCTCGAGGTAGTCGTCGATGTGCTCGTAGGTCAGGCCCAACTCGTCCTCGTCGGTCTGGCCCGCCTTCTCGTCGAGCAGGTCGGCGGTCGGGACCTTCGCCCACAGTTGCCGCGGCGCGCCGAGGTGACGCAGCAGCGACCGGCCCTGGCGCTTGTTCAGACCGGCCAGCGGCAGGATGTCCGCGGCGCCGTCGCCGTACTTGGTGAAGAAACCGGTGACGTTCTCCGAGGCATGGTCGGCGCCGACGACCAGGAGCCCGCGATCGCCGGCCACGGCGTACTGGGCGACCATGCGGTGGCGTGCCTTGGCGTTGCCCTTGGTGAAGTCGGAGAGCGAAGTGCCCGTCGCCTCCGAGATCTCGTCGTTGAGGGCGTCCACCCCGGGCGCGACGTTGACGGTCAGCGTCTCGTCGGCCGCCACGAACTCGACGGCCGCCGCGGCGTCGTCCTCGTCGTGCTGCACCCGGTAGGGCAGGCGCATGCCCACGAACACCGCGTCCCCACCGTCTGCGCGGACGCGCTCGACCGCGATCTGGGCCAGGCGTCCGGCGAGGGTCGAGTCGACGCCGCCGGAGATGCCGAGCACATACCCCGAGGCGCCGATCGTGCCCAGGTAGTCGGTGAGGAATCGCACCCGCCGCTCGACCTCGTCGGCCGGATCGATCGAGGGTTTGACCCCCAGGACGTCGATGATGGTCCGCTGGGTCTCACGCATTCGCGCTCCAATGCTCGCTCGGGGTCTCCGTCGACCAGCCGAGGTCACTCCTCGCGGGGTATCCGGACGCCGACGAGGTGGGCGTCGGGGTCCGGGGTCATACCGAGTCGATCCCAGGGCTGCGACACGGTGAGTACCGCATAAGCGGATGTCGGAAACCGATCTATGGGACCGGAGGGGTCGAGCGTGAGCGCGGTCTGCGGCATCCCGGGTTCGTGACCGACGACGAGCAGCGTGGACGCCTCGACAGGCGCATGGATGCGGATGGCCTCCAGCACGTCGTCGGCGTCGCCGCCGTAGATGTCCTCGACGTAGGCGACCGGCGCCCGGACGCCGGTCCGCTCGAGGGTCTGGCGGGTCCGGGTCGACGTCGAGCACAGCACCGCGTCGACGCGCAGGCCCTCGTCGGACATCCACCGTCCCGCGAGAGCGGCCTGGCGATCGCCGCGTTCGGCCAGTGGACGGTCGTGGTCACGCGTCGCCGGGGGATAGCCCGACTTGCCGTGACGCATCAGGATCAGCGTCCGCATGCCGCTCATGCGATCCCGGTGCGCCGGGATCCGGCCGGATAGGCGTCGGGGTCGGCGGCGATGGTGCGCAGCAGGCGGACGGTCGCGCGCCACGCCGCGGCCTCCTGGCGGAGGAAGGCGGCGTGCTCGTGCTCGTCGTGCAACTCGGCCTCGTCGGCCAGCGCATCGAACTCGAGATGTTCGTCGACGGCACAACCGATGAGTTCGTCCAGAGTCGTGCAGTCGGCGCAGGCCCGCTCGATCGCGGCCGCGTCGAGGGTGGCCAGGCGTTCCAGATCCGACCGATACCGCATGGTTGTCGAATGTACGCCGTCGGCGCTGGTTGCCGGCGTTGCGACACCGGGTGCAGCGTCGCCGACCGGTGCCCGATTCGGGCGCGGGGTCCGCGACGCCCTTACCCTTGTGGACGTGCACACCTGGGTACCCGCGCTCCTGGCGGTGCTGGCGGCGTTGTTGATCGCGGCCGGCACCGTGCTGCGGCAGCGTGCGTCGCGGGTCAGCGGGGCGATCACCGCCGGATGGTGGGTGGGTGCCGTCATCGCGCTCTGCGGCTTCGGCCTACAGGCGTCCGCGCTGGGTCTCGGGTCGATCCTGCTGGTGCAGCCCCTCGTCGTGCTGGCCGTGCTGTTCGCGCTGCCACTGGAGGCCTGGGCCGATCACCGGCATCCCGCGCGGATCGAGTGGGCGTGGGGTGGGGTGCTGGTCGCCTGCGTCGCGACCTTCCTCCTCGTCTCCCGGCCGGAGCCGTCACTCCGAAGACCGGATGCGCTCCTGCTGTGGGCCACGGTCGGGGCAGTCGTCGGGATCGTCGTCGGCCTGGTGTTGCTGGCACGGCGCTCCAGCCCGCACTACAAGGCACTGTTCTACGGGCTCGTCGCAGGCACGATGTTCGGGGTCTCGGCGCTGCTGGTCAAGGCGGTGATCTATCAGATCACCCACGAGTTCTGGCGCACCTTCGTCCAGCCGGAGATCTACCTGTTCGTGCTGGTCGTGGTCGGTGCGGTGGTGGCGCAGCAGCTCGGTTTCGGAGCGGGTGACCTGCAGACCTCGTTCCCGTCGATGACGGTCGCCGAGCCTGCGGTCGCGATGGTGCTCGGCGTGCTGCTGCTCGGCGAGAACCTCAACGTCTCCGTGCCCACTGCGATGTTCCTGGGCATCGTGCTCGCGATCATGATCCGGGCGGTGTGCGAGCTGGCGAAACTGTCGGCCGTCCGCGGATACGAACAGGCGGTCGCCGCAGAAGCGGAGATGCCGCCGACCGCTGGGCGGTCGGCGGCATGATCGAGCCGTGATCAGACGGTACTGAGCCCGCCTGCTCCGATCAGCCCTCGACCAGCTCCGCGATGCCCTCGGCCCACTCCTCGGCCTGCTTGGCGGGCTTGACCGACGACGAGCTGTCGTGGCGGGCGTGCTCGCCGACCTGAACCGCGCCACGCTTCGTCAGCATCTCGGCGACGATCTCGCCGCCGCGGTTGAAGGTGTCGTAGATCGAGTCGCCGAGCCCGAACACGGCGAAGCGCAGTCCGCTCAGGTCGGGGTTGACGCTCTCGAGCTCGTCGGCGAACGGCTCGGCGCCGGTGGGCAGCTCGCCCTCGCCGTAGGTCGAGCAGACGATCACCAGGAAGTCGGCGGGATCGAGGTCCTCGACCGCGTACTCACTCATGTCGTAGATCGAGGGATCGTGCTGGTTGAGCGCGTCCGCGATCGCGTCCGCGACGAGCTCACCCGTTCCGGTCTCGGTTCCGTAGAGGATGACGACCGACATATGCAGAACTCCTCTCGACGTCGGCTTTTCGCCAGAGAGGCTAGCCTAACCCGCTCTCCGTGGCTAAATCGCAGGTGGGAAGGGGGTTGGAAGAAATACTTGGATGTCCTACTATGTGGTGACAGAGGCCATAACCCCGAACTCCCGGATCGGGGCGCTCGCCGCCGGCTCACAGGCCGGCGAGGCAGGTCCGAAAGCTCCGAATACACGTCAAGGCCGTCGAGGCCGGAAGACCCGACCAGACAACCCCCAGAGAAGAATCAAAGGTGATCTGAAGTGTCCGCTCCCGCTGTCCCGTCCATCCCGCACTTCCTGAACGGCAAGCGCGTCACCGCCGAGGGCGGCCGCTTCGCCGACGTCTTCAACCCCAGTACCGGTGCCGTGCAGGCCCAGGTGCCGCTCGCCTCGACCGACGAGGTCGCCGCCGCCATCGCCACCGCGTCCGAGGCACAGAAGGAATGGGCCGCGTGGAACCCGCAGCGTCGCGCGCGCGTCCTCATGCGCTTCGTCGACCTGGTCAACAAGAACGCCGACGAGCTCGCGACCACCCTGTCGCTCGAGCACGGCAAGACCCACGCCGACGCCCTCGGCGACATCCAGCGCGGCATCGAGGTCATCGAATTCGCCATCGGCATCCCGCATCTCATCAAGGGTGAGTTCACCGAAGGTGCCGGCGGCGGCATCGACGTGCACTCGATCCGCCAGCCGCTCGGTGTGGTCGCCGGCATCACGCCGTTCAACTTCCCGGCCATGATCCCGCTGTGGAAGGCCGGCCCCGCGCTCGCCTGCGGTAACGCCTTCATCCTCAAGCCGAGTGAGCGCGACCCCTCCGTGCCGGTCCGCCTCGCCGAATTGTTCACCGAGGCAGGGCTTCCCGACGGCGTCTTCCAGGTCGTCCACGGTGACAAGGAAGCGGTCGACGCGCTGCTCACCCACCCGGACGTCAAGGCCCTCGGCTTCGTCGGCAGCTCCGACATCGCGCAGTACATCTACTCGACCGCCGCCGCCCACGGCAAGCGTTCGCAGTGCTTCGGTGGCGCCAAGAACCACGCGATCATCATGCCCGACGCCAACCTGGACCAGGTCGTCGATGCGCTGATCGGTGCCGGTTACGGCAGCGCCGGCGAGCGTTGCATGGCCATCTCGGTCGCGGTCCCGGTCGGTGAGGAGACCGCAGACCGTCTGCGCGCCAAGCTGATCGATCGCGTCAACGCGCTGCGCGTCGGCCACAGCCTCGACCCGAAGGCCGACTACGGTCCGCTGGTCACCGCCGCCGCTCTCGAGCGCGTCCGCGGTTACATCACCAAGGGCGTCGACGAGGGCGCCGAGATCGTCATCGACGGCCGCGAGCGCACCAGCAACGAGCAGACCTTCGGGGATGACGACATCTCGAAGGGCTTCTTCATCGGCCCGACCCTGTTCGACCGGGTCACCAAGGACATGTCGATCTACACCGACGAGATCTTCGGTCCGGTGCTCACCATCGTCCGCGCCGGCGACTACGAAGAGGCTCTCGCTCTCGCGTCGGATCACCAGTACGGCAACGGTGTTGCGATCTTCACCCAGGACGGCGACGCTGCCCGCGACTTCACCGCGCGGGTCGAGGTCGGCATGGTCGGCGTGAACGTGCCGATCCCGGTTCCGGTGGCGTACTACACCTTCGGTGGCTGGAAGCGTTCGGGCTTCGGCGATCTCAACCAGCACGGCCCGGCGTCGATCCAGTTCTACACCAAGACCAAGACGGTCACGACCCGTTGGCCGTCCGGCATCAAGGACGGCGCCGAGTTCGTCATCCCGACGATGGACTGAGTGCGGCCACAGATATGACCACACTTGCCGAGGCCGCAGTCGCGCGGCTCGACGGTGACGAACGCGTCATCGTCGAGACCGCCGCGGCGTTCGCGGCCAAGAAACTGGCGCCGTATGCGCTGGAATGGGATGCGTCCAAACACTTCCCGGTTGCCGAGCTCCGCGAGGCGGCCGAACTGGGGATGGGTGCCATCTACTGTTCCGAGGATGCCGGGGGCAGCGGACTCCGTCGTCTCGACGGCGTGCGGATCTTCGAGCAGTTGGCCTACGCCGATCCGGCGGTCGCGTCGTTCCTGTCCATCCACAACATGTGCGCCTGGATGATCGACCACTACGGCACCGACGAGCAGCGCAACAAGTGGGTGCCGCGGCTGGCGACGATGGAGACCATCGCCAGCTACTGCCTGACCGAACCCGGAGCCGGGTCGGATGCGGCGGCGCTCGCCACCCGCGCCGAACGTCAGGGTGACGAGTACGTCCTCACCGGCGTCAAGCAGTTCATCTCCGGTGCCGGGTCGTCGGACCTGTACGTGGTGATGGCCCGCACCGGCGACGCCGGACCCAAGGGCATCTCCACCTTCCTGGTCGAGAAGGACACCCCGGGACTGAGTTTCGGTGCGCAGGAACACAAGATGGGCTGGCACGCGCAGCCCACCGCGCAGGTCATCCTCGACGAGGTGCGGGTCCCGGCGTCGAACCTTCTCGCCGAGACCGAGGGCATCGGGTTCGGCATCGCGATGAACGGCCTCAACGGCGGCCGGCTCAACATCGCGGCGTCGTCGCTCGGTGGCGCCCAGGCGGCCTTCGACAAGGCGGCCGCCTACGTCTCGAGTCGTCGTGCGTTCGGCAACTCGCTGCTCGACGAGCCGACCATCCGGTTCACGCTCGCCGACATGGCGACGTCGCTGCAGACCTCGCGGCTCATGCTGTGGCACGCGGCGACCGCTCTCGACGACAACTCCCCCGACAAGGTGGAGCAGTGTGCGATGGCCAAGCGATTCGTCACCGACAGCTGCTACGACGTCGCAGACAAGGCACTGCAGCTGCACGGCGGCTACGGGTATCTGTCCGAGTACGGAATCGAGAAAATCGTCCGCGACCTCCGTGTGCACCGCATCCTGGAAGGGACCAACGAGATCATGCGGGTCGTCCTCGGCCGTTCGATCGCGTCCCGCTACCGGGAGAGCTGACGCGAACTCGCGCCCAACGCAATGGTTTTCGCAGGCAAACACTTTAGGGAGCAATGACAATGACGACGATCGCTTTCCTCGGTCTCGGCAACATGGGTGGCCCGATGGCCGCCAATCTGGTCAAGGCCGGCCACACCGTCCGCGGGTTCGACCTGTCGCCCGAGGCGATCGAGACCGCCAAGTCCAACGGGATCGAGACGTTTCCCGCGGCCATCGAGGCGGTGTCCGGATCCGAGGTCGTGATCACCATGCTGCCCAACGGCGGCATCGTGAAGAAGGTCTACGACGAGGTCCTGCCGGCCGCCCAGACCGGTGCGCTCTTCATCGACTCGTCGACCATCTCGGTCGACGATGCGCGGGAGATCCACCGCCGGGCCGTCGACCACGGTTTCGCGCAGGTCGACGCCCCGGTGTCGGGTGGCGTCAAGGGGGCCACCGCGGGCACGCTGGCCTTCATGGTCGGCGGCGAGGACGAGGCCTTCTCCGCGGCGCGGGGAACCCTCGACCCGATGGCCGGCAAGATCATCCACTGCGGTGCGGCGGGTGCCGGCCAGGCGGCGAAGGTGTGCAACAACATGCTGCTCGCCGTCCAGCAGATCGCCGTCGGCGAGGCCTTTGTCCTGGCCCAGAAGCTGGGTCTCGACGAGCAGGCGCTCTACGACGTCGTGACCGGTGCCACCGGCAACTGCTGGGCCATCGAGACCAACTGCCCGGTCCCGGGCCCGGTCCCGACCTCGCCGGCGAACAACGACTTCAAGCCGGGGTTCGCCACCGCACTGATGAACAAGGACCTCGGTCTCGCGATGGACGCCGTCGCCAGCACCGGTGCCCGCGCCCCGCTCGGTTCCCACGCCGCTCAGCTGTACCGCGGCTTCGCCGAGCAGCACGGTGACCTCGACTTCAGCGCGATCATCACCTCGCTGCACTAGGTCGCAGCACCTGCTCTGGTTCTCTATGACGTTGTGCCCGGTTTACGGGCACAACGTCATACTGCTTTTCAGCTGGCGGCGCGCTGACGAGCGGCTCTGACCTCGTCCACGATCTCTGTCGGGCGTTCGACGAGGTCGGCCCAGGTGAAATTGAGGACGGTCCACCCGTTCGCGACCAGTAGGTTCCGCTTCAACCGGTCTCGCCGGAACGCGGCTGCGTCGCGGTGGAATGCGAAGCCGTCGATCTCCACTGCGACCTTCACGTGCGGGATCGCGAAGTCGATGATGTACCCGTAGGCGGGCATGTTCGCGATCCAGCCGGAGACGCCACCGGCCGACAGCAGGTTCGCGGTCAGTCTCTCGGCTTCCGACCTCGCGCCATCTCCCAGGAGCCGCAGATAGGACGCTGCGCTTGTCGCGCCATGGCTCCTCGGGTAGCGGGCGTGCGCCGCCTCGAGGTCTTCCACCGTGACTCGCTTGGTCAACAGGGCCGAGTCGAGGATGCTCATCCCGATGTCGAGCGACGCGTCGAGGACGGTCAGCGAGGGTGCTGTGGTCCGCAGCCCTTCGTGCACCGTGATGTCCGCGTCATCGAGAGGCCGGTATCGGGCCAGCGCCGTCGCCGACGACCGCCGGGCGGCGCCACGCGTCTTGGTGAACACGACGTGCTTGCGGGGCTCTGCATCGTGGAGACCCAGCCACCACGCGGCAGCAGCACCACCCAGTACCGCGTCGTTGTGCACCGACAGCACTGCGATCCGTGCCTGCGCCCGCGCCGACCGTGCGTGCCCGCTGACGAGGTAGACGCCTCGCGCCACGGCCTTCCATTCGCCGACGGCCACCTTGCGCTGGATCGATGAGGAGCTGACGCCGCACTCGCGTGCCTCCTGGGCCGAGAACACACCGTCTCGACGAACGGTCAGTTCGGTGATGTCCACGATGGATTGGACGCGAGCGGCGCCGAATCGGTTCCCGCGTTATGAGCCGCGGTGTTCCGTATGACGTTGAGCCCGGAAGCCGGGCACAACGTCATACACATCAGAAGTCGCCGTTGTGCTTCCGCAACGACTGGATGGCGCCGACGAGGCCGGCCATCTCGTCGTCGGTCATGCCCACGTCGGCGAAGACCTTCTCGTTGAGGGTCTTGGTGGCGTCTTCGACGGTGGAGCGGCCGAGGTCGGTGATCTCGACGAGGGTGGTGCGGCCGTCCGTCGGGTGTGGGACGCGGCGGACGAGGCCGCCTTCCTCGAGGCGACGGATCGCGTGGGTGACGCTGGTGACGTGGACCTGGAGGCGGTCGCTGGCCTTGGTGATCGGGAGCGCGCCCTGGCGAGAGAACGCCAGCAGTCGGAGGAGCTCGAACCGGGAGAAGCTCAGATCGAAGGGGCGCAACGTGGCCTCGACACGGGCCAGCAGGATCTGGTGGGCACGCATCACCGAGGTCACCGCGACCATGCCGTCGGCGACGTCGCCCCACCCGGCCTCGGTCCAGTTGTCCCGTGCCTCGGCGATGGGATCGAAGTCCATGCTGCGCCCTGCCATGAATCCACCCTAATCGGGTTGTCGCGTCACCGATCGACGGCGCGCCAGCCATCGCCGAGGCCGGCCCGACGGAGGCCGGACGGGCTCGGGCGGGGCAGGAGCCGGCCGATGACGCCGCCGTGTCCCGTGACCGACGACCCTCACCGGGTGACCAAAGTCCCTCGGTGAGTGATAGATGGCCTCGGCGGCAACGTAACAATATGTTCGCCATGCCAGGGCAATTGCTTGACTCGGTGTCGTTTCCTGAAACGACAACCCCCGAATCGAGACCAACTGTGCTGATTTGGAATGAAGGTGTAGCTTCAATATCGAAATGATCACGGCGCCGTTAGCAGAATTCTCCATACCCTTTAGCTACGCAATCTAAAGAAATCGCGATTTGAGCCCTATGGGCGATTTGTGGCAATTATCCAAGTCGGGTTGCCACTCGAAATCGATACCCCTGCAGGCAGATTCAGTACCATACCTGGTCGGATGTGAATCTGGATCCGAATCTGCTTCTGTCGCGCGCGATATGCAGAGGTGTCCGGGAAAAACACCCGGTCCGGAGAATGTCATCCGATCGGACCAATCGGCGGATGTCATCATTCCGAGACCTTTCTCTCCTGGGTCGTATGACCGATCTAGCTTCTCGGAAATCGTTGTGGCGGAAAGTTTCGCGAGAGTACGGTCAGTTCTTGTCGGCGGGGCGACAACTATCCAGGGGGGCTGCATTGCCCATTCTCGCTTCAGGCGCGAGACGGGCAATTTGTGGTCTGACGATTCCGCCCGGGCTGTGCCCCCAGGCTCGGCGGGTGCAGTCGATGAGGACGCATGGGGAGGCCGCGTGACCATCTCAGAGAAGAACTTCGAGTCAACCTTCGACGATGACTCGGGTGCTCGGTCACGGGTCGGCACCTTGCCGCTGTCCGCGGCGCAGCGGGGCATCTGGTTCGCGCAGCACGTGGCGGGTGACCTGCCGATCTCGGTGGCGCAGTACGTGGAGATCGAAGGCGAACTCGACACCGACGTGCTGGAGGACGCCGCACGGACGACCGGAACAGAGTTCGGTTCCGGATACCTGCGGCTGATCGAGGTCGACGGCGAGCCGCGACAGTACGTCGACGAGGCGTACGGGGCCCCGGTGTACACCCTTGATCTGCGTGAAGAGCCCGACCCGGTCGGGACCGCGCATCGTCTGATGTCCGAGGACTATTCGCGGCCGCTGGATCTCCTCGTGGACCACCTCATGACTAGCGTCGTCTATCGGGTCGGGACGAACCACTACTTCTGGTATCTGCGTGCACACCACATCGCTCTCGACGGATTCGGTGCGGTCACGATGGTCCGGCGGATCACCGAGCGGTACAACGCCGGCATCCACGGTGAGGAGCCGCCACCCTGCAAGGCAAGCGATCTCGCCGACATCATCGAGCAGGACGCGTCCTATCCCGGGTCGACCCGCTACGAGAACGACCGGAAGTACTGGAGCGAACACCTCGAAGGTGCCCCGCCGGTGGTCAGTCTCGCCGGCCGACTCGGTAAGCCCACGCTGCACCCGACCCTCGTGAGCACGCCGCTGCCGGAGGAGACCGCGCGTCTCCTCGACGACGCGTCGCACGACGGTGGGGTCACCCCGGTGATCGTCGCCGCCTTCGCCGTCTACCTCGCCCGGATGACCGGAAGTCCCGAGGTCCTCCTGAGCCTGCCGGTCTCGGGGCGGCATTCGGCAGTCCTGCGACGCTCCGGCGGCATGGTCGCGAACGTCGTGCCTTTGCGGGTCCCGGTCGCGGGCTGCACGCTCGACGAGGTCGTCACCGCCGTGAAGGGGGAGCTGCTGAGCGCACTCCGGCGGCAGCGCTACCGCCAAGAAGACATCTTCCGCGACATGGGGATCGCGCGCGACGAGGCGTCGTCGTTCGGTCCGGCCGTCAACCTGATGATGATCGACAGCGAGGTCGTGTTCGGCGACGTGGCGGGTCGCCTGCACGTGCTGACGTCCGGCCCGACCTCCGACCTCTTCGTCAACATCTATCCCGGTGCGGGTCACGACAGCACGCACATCGACTTCCAGGGCAATCCGAACGTCTACACGCCCGCCGAGCTCGCCGACCATCACCGTCGGTTCCTGATGTTCCTGCACGAGTTCCTCGAAGGCGCGTCGGACGACCAGGTGGGCCTGCTCGAGCTGCTCGACGAGCACGAGCGTGACGCGCTCCTGCCCGTGCGCGGTTCGGAAGATGTTGCGCCGCAGCTTCTCCCGGACATCCTCGCCGACAGTGTGGCGCGTAACGGCGACCACGTCGCGATCGCGTCGGACGGCCGCCGGCTGACCTACCGGGAACTCGACGCCGTGTCGTCCCGGATGGCGCGCCGCCTGATCGACATGGGCTGCGGGCCGGACACGTCGGTCGCGATTCTTCTCAGACGGTCTGCCGAGTCCGTCGCCGCCGCGTGGGCGGTTGCGAAGTCCGGGGCTGCCATCGTTCAGGTGGACCCGGACTACCCACGCAAGCGTATCGAGCACATCGTCGCCGACAGCGGCGCCGAAGTGGCCATCACAGGCGACGAATTCACCGACCGGCTCCCAGAGTCGATGCCCACGGTGATCGTCGACGGCGAGGGCGGTCTCGGGGAGGGGGCCGCCCTCGCCCCGGACGAAGTGATCGGGGACCGCGACCGCATCCGTCCGCTGCGTGCGGACAACGTCGCGTACATCACCTACACCTCCGGATCGACCGGTGTGCCGAAGGGCGTCCAGGTCACGCACAACGGCCTCGCGAACCTCATCTCCGACCGATCCGAGGTCTACGGCCTGGACTCGGGATCACGGGTGTCCTATGCCCTTTCCCCGAGTTTCGACGCGTCGATGGAACAGCTGCTGACCTGCTTCGCGAACGGGTCCGCGTTGATCGTCGTGCCGCCGGACGTGATCGGCGGGGAGCGCCTCACCCGCCTGCTGGCCGACGAGGGTGTCACCCACCTGACGCTGACGCCGGCGATGCTGGCCACCGTCGAGCCGGAAGCCCTGACCGACCTGCGGGCCGTCATGGTCGGCGGCGACAAGACCGCGCCGCGCATCGTCGAACGCTGGACGCGGTGTGCGCGGATGATCAACGAGTACGGGCCGACCGAGGCGACCATCACCGCGGCGAGCAGTGTCATCGACCCGGCCGAGGACCTGACGGTCGGCCGTCCGGTGCGCGGTGCGTCGATGATGATCCTCGACCCCGCGCTGCAGCCGGTCCCGATGGGTACCGCAGGCGAGCTGTATCTGGCGGGGCCGGGTCTCGCGCGCGGTTACGCGAATCTGTTCGCGCAGACCGCGGGCCGGTTCGTCGCCAACCCCCACGGCGAGCCCGGCGAACGGATGTACCGCACCGGCGATCTCGCCCGCTGGGTCGGCAGTCCGGCCGCGCTGTCGTTGGAACTGTTGGGTCGCACCGACTTCCAGCTGAAGATCCGTGGCTACCGGATCGAGCCCGGCGAGATCGACGCGGCTCTCGTCGGCCACCCCGACGTAGAGGCGTCGATCACCGTGCCGGTTCGCAACAACGCCGGCGCGACGGTGCTCGCGTCGTACGTGTCGCCCGTCCGCGACCATCGGATCGATGTCTCCGAGCTGAGTCGGTTCGCCCGCGAATCGCTTCCGCCGCACATGGTCCCGGCGGTGATCACCACGCTCGACGCGTTGCCGCTCAACGCGTTCGGCAAGGTCGACCGGAAGGCGTTGCCTGCTCCGGTCTTCGCGGCCGCCCGCACCGGACGGCCACCGTCGACGCCCGGGGAATACCGGCTGGCACAGCTGTTCGCCGAGGTCCTCGGTGTCGACGAGGTCGGTGCCGACGACAGCTTCTTCGTCCTCGGCGGCGACAGCATCTCCTCGATCGAACTCGTGGGCCGGGCCAAGGCCGCCGGGCTGGCGTTCTCGACCCAGGACGTGTTCGAGTGCAAGACCGTCGCGGCTCTCGCGGTACGGGCGACCGACGCGTCGGCCGACGACACCCTTCGGGAACTCCCCGGCGCAGGCGTGGGTTCGTTCCCGCTGGCGCCGATCATGCACGCGATGCTCGAGCGGGGACACATCGACCGTTTCGCACAGGCCGCGCTGATCGAGCTCCCCGACGATCTCCGGCGACCCGACCTCGTGCGCGCTCTCGGCGCTCTCGTCGACCGCCACGACATCTTGCGCGCGGTCCTGCGCGACCACGCCGGCGAGGGGTTCGTCGAGGTCCGGGAGCACGGGTCGGTCGACGTCGAGGAGACGCTGACCGAGGTGTGGCTGGAGCGTCGCGACGCCGACGAGATCGACCGGGAACTACAAGCGGCCGCCGATCTGCTGGACCCGCGCGCCGGGTTGCTGACGCGATTCGTCTGGCTGCGCGACCGCGACGGCTCGAAGCCGGACCTGCTGTGGCTGGTCATCCACCACCTCGCTGTCGACGGCGTGTCGTGGCGCATCCTGCTGAGCGACCTCGCGGTCGCCCACGGTCAGATCGCCGCGGGCGGCGACCCGCAGCTCAGCACGCCGACGACCTCCGTGCGCCGCTGGGTCCACGGCCTGGTCGAGAGGTCCTCGGGCCGTACCGCCGCCGAGCTCGATCTCTGGTCGGACACCCTCGCGGCCGGCGACCGCCCAGTCGGCGCACGCGCGCTCGACCCCGACCGGGACATCACCGCCTCGGCGGGACGCGTGCGCATGCGCATTCCCGCCGACGTCACCGAGACGATCGTGACGACCATCCCCGGCCGGTTCCACGGCAGCCCCAACGACCCGCTGCTCGCGGCACTGGGACTCGCGCTGGCGCGCTGGCGGTCGCTGCACGGCGAGGCGCCGGGTGGCGAGCTGATCGCACTCGAGGGGCACGGCCGTGAGGAGTCGGCTGTTCCCGGCGCCGATCTGACGGCGACGGTCGGCTGGTTCACCTCACGGTTCCCGGTCCGGATCGACCTCGACGACATCGACCTCGACGACGCCTTCGCCGGCGGGGCAGCCGCCGGTACGGCGATCAAGCGGGTCAAGGAGTTCCTGCGCGCGGTGCCCGACAACGGCATCGGTTACGGAATGGTCCGGCACCTGGATCCGGTCGGCTGCAACGAACTCCAGAACCGGCCCGAACCACAGATCAGCTTCAACTACCTGGGCCGCGCGGGCACCCGCGACGTCTTCGGGCCGTGGACGCCGTCGCGTGAATTCGACGCGCTGGCCGGCACCGCCGACCCGTGGATGGCCCTCCCGGCGATCCTGGACATCAACGCGATCGCCGAGCCGGGTTCGGACGGCCTCGAACTCGACGCGGTGTGGGAGTTCGCCTCGCTGGTGCTCGACCGCGCCGCGGTCGAAGAACTGTCGCAGTTGTGGGTGCAGGCACTCGAGGCACTCGCCCGCCATGCCCGGGCCGACGACGCCGGCGGGTACACCCCGTCGGACTTCCCGCTCGTCGAGACCACGCAAAACGAGATCGACGGCTGGCTGCGCGATCACCCCTCGATGGTCGACGTCTGGCCGCTGACGGCACTGCAGGCCGGGCTCCTGTTCCACGCCACCTACGACGGTATCGACACCAACGCCGCCGGCGGTGTCAGCGGCGCGGACGGCTACGTCGTGCAGGCCGAACTGACCCTCGGCGGATCGCTGCGGCCGGAGCGGATGCGGCGCGCCGCACAGGCGCTCATCGACCGTCACGACAGCCTGCGCGTCGCCTTCGTCGAGACCGCCGCCGGTCCGCGCCAGCTCCTGCTGCATGACGTGGCCGTCGACTGGACGGACTCCGACCTCACCGGCATCGCCGATCCCGGGGAGCGGCACCGCGAACTGCGTCGGCTGATCACCGAGTCGGCGACCCCCTTCGACCTGACACGGCCACCGCTGATGCGGTTCCACCTCATCCGGGTCGACGACGACGAGTTCATGCTCCTGCTGACCAATCACCACATCGTGCTCGACGGCTGGTCGATGCCGCTGGTCGTCCAGGAGTTGCTGGCGCTCTACATCACCGACTCGACGGACGGCGCCGCGGTCGGGCTGCCCACACCGCGGTCCTTCCGGGACTACCTGCAGTGGCTGGATTCCCAGGATCACGCGGCGACGGTCGAGGCCTGGGAGGAGATGCTGGCCGACATCGAGAGCCCGACGCGACTGACCGGC
This sequence comes from Gordonia sp. Swx-4, assembly GCF_030316175.1. Classification (NCBI taxonomy): domain Bacteria; kingdom Bacillati; phylum Actinomycetota; class Actinomycetes; order Mycobacteriales; family Gordoniaceae; genus Gordonia; species Gordonia sp. Swx-4. The sequence goes on along the minus strand of NZ_CP128197.1, from coordinate 4,312,130 downwards.
AATCCGGAGCGGGTCGCCACCGCCGAGGTCGCACAGGTCGACCTCGACCTCGACGCCGCAACCACCGACGCGGTGCTCGGACTCGGTCGCGCCCACGGCGTCACCCCCAACACCGCCATCCAGGTGGCCTGGGCGCTGCTGCTCTCCGCCATGACCGGTCGGTCGGACGTGGTGTTCGGCAACACGGTCTCCGATCGTCCGGCCCACATCGCGGGGATCGAGCGGATGATCGGCCTGTTCATCAACACCCTGCCGGTGCGGGTCCGGCTCGATCCCGACGAGACCGTCACCGAGCTGCTCACGCGGGCGCAGGCCGAACAGGCCGCCATGCTCGATCACCGCAACATCGGCCTCGCCGAGCTCCAGCGGGCCGCGGGGATGGCCGACATCTTCGACACCGCCACGGTTCTGGAGTCCTATCCCATCGACGCCGAAGGTGTGGCGGGTGCGCTCGCGGATGCCGGGCTGCAGTGGAAGGGCGTCGTCGCTCACGATGCGACGCCGTATCCGGTCAGCCTCCAGGTCACGCCGCCGCGGCCGTCGCGGGCCGGAAGCGAGCCGGGGCAGTACGAGCTGATCCTGAAGTACGCCTCCGATCGTCTCGACGCGCAGTCCGCAGGGCTGTTGCTCGAGCGCTTCGTCATGCTGCTGGGTCAGATCGCGGCGGACCCGGGCCGGAAGGTCGCGACGGTCTCTCCGTGCTGGGACACCGAATGGGCGGAGTTGGCCCGCGTCGAGGGGCCGCCGGCCATGACACCGCGGACACTCCGGGGCATCCTGTCCGACACCGCGCGCCGCCACCCCGACATGCCGGCCGTGCGTTCGAGAGAGAACACGCTGACGTACCGGGAGCTCGACCGACGGGCCGATCGTGTCGCCCGTGAACTCATGCGCCGCGGCGCCGGACCCGAGGGTTTCGTCGCGCTGGCGCTCCCGCGGTCGGTCGAGTTGATCGTTGCCATGTGGGCGGTGGCCAAGTCGGGCGCGGCCTTCGTCGCCCTCGATCCCGGCAACCCCGCATACCGCCTGGCCGAGTTGCTGGCCGATTCTCACTGCACGCTCGGCATCACGGTCGAGGAGGTCACGAAGAACCTCCCGGATTCCGTGGACTGGCTCGTCCTCGACGCCGCCGGCCGGTCGGATGACGAAGGGGCGAAGGCGGAGTGGTCGACGACCCCGGTGGAGGCCGACAGCAGTGCGTACCTGATCTTCACCTCCGGGTCGACCGGGCGGCCGAAGGCGGTCCACATCGCCCATCGGGGGCTGCGGGACCGGGTCACCGCACTCGCCGACTATTTCGGTGTACTGCCAGGTTCGGCAGTCCTGCAGGTGGCCTCCCCGGGTTTCGACGCCTGCGTCTCCGAGGTCCTCCTCGCCCATGGCAACGGGGCCTGCCTGGTGGTGGCGCCCCAGGACGTCTACGGGAGCGTCGATCTCGAGGAACTGATTCGGGCCGAGCAGATCTCGCACGCGATCATCACGCCGACCGCCCTCAACACGATGGACCCCGCACGGGTGCCGTCGCTGGCGACGATCGCGGTGGTCGGCGAGGCCACCGGCGCGGACATCGTGAACCGCTGGGCACCCGGCCGCCGGTTGATGAACCATTACGGACCCACCGAGACCACGATCTGGGCCACCGCGGCCGACGACCTGCAGCCCGGGGAACCGGTGACCATCGGGGAACCGGTCCGCGGAGTGTCCGCGGTCGTGCTCGACGCATGGCTGCGTCCGGTCCCGGTCGGCGTGGCCGGCGAACTGTACCTGGGCGGACCGGGTCTGGCCCGCGGGTACTTCGACCGGCCCGGCCTCACCGCCTCCCGGTTCGTCGCGGACCCGCGGTCGGCGACCGGCGGACGCATCTACCGCACCGGTGACCAGGTGCGATGGATTCGCGGACGCGACGGACTCGAACTGGACTACCTGGGACGCAACGACCAGCAGGTCAAGATCCACGGCCTGCGCATCGAGACCGGGGACATCGACGCCCATCTCGCACGGCACGAGGCCGTGGCGCAGGCCGTCACCCTGGTCCAACCGGGGCCGACCGGTCAGCCGGTCATCGTGTCCTACGTCGTCGGCACGCCGGGGGAGCAGCTCGACGTCACCGCGCTACGCGCCGATCTCGCGGAATCGCTGCCGCGCTACATGGTTCCGACCGCCATCCTCGAGCTGCCGGCGATGCCGGTGACCCGCACCGGCAAGGTCGACCGGAAGGCTCTCCCCGCGTGGGACTTCCGCGCCGAGAGCGCCGGCGGCCGAGCGCCGTCGACACCCACCGAGGAGCTCATATCCCGACTGTTCGCCGAGGCCTTGAACCTCGAGGCGGTGACCGCCGACGACAACTTCTTCGCCCTCGGCGGCGACTCCATCGTCTCGATGCGACTGGTGGCCCTGGCCAAGTCGGCCGGACTGAACATCACCGGCCGCCAGGTCTTCGAGGCCAAGACGGTCGCCGCTCTGGCAGCGCTCGTCGATCCGGGCAGCGTCGGACACGACGACGCTGCCCGGCCGGTCGCCGTGGTGGAAACCGGTTCCGACGATCACGAGGCGCTCTCCGCCGATGACTTCGCCGACGTCTGCGACTCCGATGCGGAGAACCTCCGTCATCGGTACCCGGAACTGTCGGAGATCTGGCCGCTGTCGCCGACGCAGTCCGGCATCCACTTCCACTCCACGCTCGACCCGGACACGGCGGACAACTACACCGTGCAGTCGACGATCCGGTTGTCCGGGTACCTCGACGGGTCGCGGCTGCGTCGAGCCGCGCAGGCACTGGTCGACCGGCACGACATCCTGCGTGCGGGTTTCGTCGAGACCTCCCGTGGCCCACGCCAGGTCGTGGTCGGCCACGCCGAGGTCGCCTTCCGCGAGATCGACCTGTCCGACCGGCCCGCCGACCGGGCCGGGGAGGAGGCCGAGCGCATCGCCGTGGAGGACGCGGATGCAGGCTTCGACCTGAGCATCCCGTCGCTCATCCGGTTCACCCTCATCCGTCTCGACGCCGAGGCGTTCGAACTGCACATCACCAATCACCACGTGATCCTCGACGGCTGGTCGATGCCGCTGCTCATCGGCGAACTCCTCGAGTTCTACGGCGAGCCGGAGCGGATCGAGCACGCCGGGTCCGCGCCCTCGTACCGCGACTACCTGCGCTGGCTGGCCCGGCAGGACCACGAGGCGTCCATCGCCGCATGGACTCGGGCCTACGCCGACGTCGAGGGAGCCACCCGCGTCAGCCGGCGCGACCCGGCGATGTCGGGTGATCTGGCCGGCGAGGTCGGCGCGGAGCTGCCCGCCCAGGAGTTCCTGCGGTTGCGTTCCGTGGCAGCAGATTCCGCGGTGACCGTCGGCACCGCGGTGTCGACGGCGTGGGCACTCGTCCTGCGTGTGCTGACCGGCGAGACCGACGTGATCCTCGGCTCGGCCGTCGCCGGACGACCGCCGGAACTGCCGGGCGTCGAGCAGGCCCTCGGCATGTTCCTGAACACCGTCCCGGTCCGGGTCCGGCTCGATCCCGCGGCGTCGTTGCGCGACCTGCTGGTCGGTGCCCAGGACAGCAACGCCGAACTGCTCGACCATCACTACGTGGGACTCCCGGCCATCCACCGGGCGGTGGGGCTCTCGGAGATGTTCGACACCGCGCTCGCCTTCCAGTCCTTCCCGCTTCGCGAGTCGACCCTGCAGGAGCTCGTGTCCTCGGCGGGACTCCGCGTCGACGGGATCACCGGCGTCGATGCCACCCCGTATCCGCTGAGTCTCGTCGTCGCACCGAAGAACGATGTGGGAGAGGGGGAGCCGGGTCTGTCGATCACGTTGCGCTTCCGCCGCAGCGACTTCGACCCCACCCGGGCGCGGGAGATCCTCGACCTCTTCGTCGAGTGCCTGGCCCGGATCGCCGACGACCCGGACACCCGCCTGGGTGTGCTCGCGCACGGCGGTGGCGAACTGGATCTGCCTGCGTCACCGCGGAATCTCCGGCCGGCGACGCTGCCCGACATCCTCGCCGCATCCGTTGCCCGCCAACCGAATGCCATCGCGGTGACGTGCGGTGCGTCGGTGTCGTACCGCTGGCTCGACGAGCGGTCGAACCGAATGGCCAGACTCCTCCTGCGCCGAGGAGTCGGATCACAAGATGTGGTCGCCTGTGTGTTGCCGAGATCGCTCGACGCGGTCGTCGCCATCTGGGCGGTGGCCAAGACGGGCGCGGCATTCCTGCCGGTGGACCCGACCCTGCCTGCTGAACGGATCGGATACCTGCTCTCCGATGCCGATGTCAGGCTGGGTCTCACGCACGCCGGGACCGCTACCCTGGACGGTCCCGGCGTGCCCCCCGGCATCGAGTGGCTCGAACTCGACGACGAACGGCACCCGTGCCTGCTCGACGCCGAGTCGGACGCACCGATCACCGACGCCGAGCGCGGTGGGCCGATCCGGATCGGTCAGACCGCCTACGTCATCTACACCTCCGGCTCGACCGGCATGCCGAAGGGCGTGATCGTCAGCCATCGCGGTCTGGCGCGGCTCGTCGAGGCGCAGCACCGCGTCCTCTTCGCCGACGACACCGCGAGCGTTCTCCAGGTGGCCTCGCCGAGCTTCGACGCCTCGGTGTTCGAGCTGCTGATGGCGCACGGTGCCGGTGGCCGCCTGGTGGTCTCACCACCCGACGTGTACGGCGGCCCCGAACTGGCCGAACTGATCCGACGCGAACACGTGACGCACGCGGTGGTGACGCCGTCGGCCCTGTCGACCGTGCCCGAGGCGGACCTCGACACGGTGCGCGTGCTCGCTCCCGCCGGTGAGGCCGTCGGCCCGGAGCTGGTCGCGCGGTGGGCGCCGGGACGCAAGATGATCAACATCTACGGCCCCACCGAGGTCACCATCTGGGCCACGGCGAGCGAACCACTCGATCCGCACGGGCCGGTGACCATCGGCCGCACGATCGGACCGGTCGCCGGAGTCGTGCTCGACACGTGGATGCGCCCGGTGCCCCAGGGCGTCGTCGGTGAGCTCTACCTCTTCGGACCCGGACTGGCCGACGGTTACGTCGGGAAGCCCACGACGACCGCGGCCCGGTTCGTCGCCTGCCCGTTCGGCGACACCGGCGAGCGGATGTACCGTACCGGTGACCTGGTCCGGCGGGCCGCCGACGATCAGCTGGAGTACTTGGGACGCAACGATTTCCAGGTCAAGATCCGCGGTACTCGCATCGAGGTGGGGGAGATCGACGCGGCTCTCGGCGGCCGGTCCGATGTCGCCTACGCGGTCACCATCGTCCGCAGCGACAACGGGATGCCGCAGATGTTGGTGTCCTACGTGGTGGCCGCGCCGGGGGAGGAACTGTCGGGCGATGGATTGCGGGACTTCCTGTCGCAGAGCCTGCCCGCGTACATGGTCCCGGCCGCGGTCGTCGTACTCGACGAGGTCCCGCGGACCCCGACCGGCAAGCTGGACCGGGGCCGGTTGCCCGAACCGGTGTTCGCGGCAACGGAATTCCGGGCGCCGTCGTCTCCCGCGGAGTCCGCGGTGGCCACCGCCTTCGAAGCGGTCCTGGAGATCGACCGGGTCGGTGCCGACGACGACTTCTTCGCCCTCGGCGGCGATTCGCTGAGTGCTTCGGTGGTGGCGGCGCGGGTGGGTTCGGCGCTGGGAGTCCGTGTCCCGGTGCGTGCCGTGTTCGAGGCGCCCACCGTGTCGGCACTGGCCTGCCTCGCCGGATCACTGCAGGAAGGGCACCGCGCACCGCTGATCCGCGGCCCGCGACCGGAGCGGATTCCGTTGTCGCTCGCACAGCAGCGCATGTGGTTCCTCAATCGCATGGAGCCGGAGTCGCCCGCCTACAACATCCCGGTTCTGCTGAAGCTGTCCGGACGCCTCGACATCGCGGCACTCGAGGATGCGCTCGCCGACGTGATCGGCCGGCACGAGGTGTTGCGGACGATCTACCCCGACGACGCCGGTGAACCGCATCAGGTGGTGCTGGACCACGTCGCGGCCGCCGTCGAGGTGCGGTACGTGCCCGAGAGCGCGGTCGAAGAAGTGGTGATCGAGTTCGTCCGTCGCGGTTTCGACGTGACCACCAGGGTGCCGATCCGGGTGGGCGTCCTGCGTATCGACGAGCCCGGCAAGCCGGCCGGCGGTCGGTTGGACCAGGCCGGAGAGTTCCTGCTGGTCCTCGTCGTCCACCACATCGCGGGTGACGGGCAGTCCATGGCGCCGCTGGCCCGGGATGTCATGGTCGCCTACGCGGCCCGGCTCGAAGGACAGGAGCCCGCCTGGGAACCGCTCGAGGTCCAGTACGCCGACTACGCACTGTGGCAGCGGCGGGTCCTCGGTGAACCCGACGATCCGCAGTCCCTCATGCATGCTCAGCTGGACTACTGGCGGTCGACGCTGGCGGAGATCCCGGATGTGCTGGATCTGCCGACCGACCGTCCACGGCCCGCGGTCGCGAGCCTGTCCGGCGGCCACGTCCCGGTGGAGATCGACGCGCAGCTGCACGATCGCCTCATGGAACTCGCACACTCGCGGAACGCATCGTTGTTCATGGTGCTGCACGCCGCACTCGCAACGCTTCTCGGCCGCCTGAGCGGTGGCGACGACATCGTCATCGGCACCCCGGTCGCCGGCCGCGGGGAGCCCGGACTCGAACCGCTGGTCGGGATGTTCGTGAACACCCTCGCCCTGCGCACGCCGCTCGACCGTGAGCAGTCCTTCGGCGATCTGCTGGGTCAGGTCAGGGACACCGACCTGCACGCTTACGAGCACGGCGACGTCCCGTTCGAGCGGATCGTCGAAGAGCTGAATCCCCAGCGCTCGACGGCACATCATCCGCTGTTCCAGGTGGCGTTGGCCTTCCAGAACCTCTCGAAGACCGACGTCGTGCTGCCCGAGGTGACCGTGTCCCGGGCGCAGGCCGACACCGGTGTCTGCCAGTTCGACCTGCAGCTCGTGGTCGCCGACTCGTACGGCGAGAACGGTGCCGCCGGAGGCATCTCGGGCGCGATGATGTTCGCCAACGACCTGTTCGATCCGGCAACAGTCCAGGGCTTCGTGCAACGACTGTGCCGGATGTTGGAGGCGATCGTCGACGATCCGGAGACCCCGGTCGGCGAGATCGATTGGCTCGACGCCGCCGAACGTACCGACCTGCTGTCCCGCGTCGGTCGTCCGCGTCTCGCCGTGGAAGGACCGACGCCCGTGCTCCTGTCGGAGGTCTTCGCCGCTGCGGTCCGGCGCAACCCGCGCGGACCTGCGGTGATCGCCGGCGGCGTCGAGCTGACCTACACCGAACTCGACCGTCGTTCGAATCGTCTGGCGCGGCATCTCATCCGACTGGGCGCCGCACCGGAGCGGCCGGTGGCCGTCGCGGTCGAGAGGTCCCTGGACTCCGTGATCGCCTGGTGGGCCGTGGTCAAGTCCGGGGCCGCCTACGTCCCGGTCGACCCGCACTACCCGACCGCCCGTATCGATCAGATGGTCACCGATTCCGGTGCGACGCTGGGCATCACGACGCTCGGCGCCCGCGCCGGACTCCCCGGGACGATCGACTGGGTCGTCGTCGACGATCCTGCCGACGCCGCACGCATCGACGCACTCGACGACGCCGAGGTCGAGCAGGCCGAACGCCTGCGGCCGGTACGTGCAGAGAACACGGCGTGGGTCGTCTTCACCTCCGGATCGACCGGCGTGCCCAAGGGTGTCGCGGTCAGCCACGCCGGGGTCGCCGACTACCTGTCCTCACTGTTCGTCGATCCCGAGAGCGGTCCCGGCTCCCGGGTCCTGCACTTCGCGTCGCCGTCCTTCGACGCCTCCCTGCTCGAGATCCTGCTGTCGATCAGTTCGTCCTCGGCGCTCGTGGTGGCGCCCACCGATGTGCGCGGCGGCAACGAGCTCGGCGACTTCCTCCGCGATCAGCGGGTCACCCACGCGTTCGTGACCCCCGCCGCGCTGGCGTCGGTCGATCCGGAGGGCCTCGACGACCTGCGCGAGGTTCTGTCCGGCGGCGATGAGGTGCCGACCGATCTGATCACCCGCTGGGTGGGTGACGATCCGGCCCGGGCCCGCCGGTTCCGGGTGCTGTACGGCCCCACCGAGGCCACGATCGTCGCGACCGCGACCGAACCGCTGGGCGCGGGGGAGCGCTCGACCATCGGTACGCCGTTGGCCGGGATGCAGGTACTGGTCCTGGACCCGCGGATGCAGCCCGTGCCGGCGGGTGTGGCCGGCGAGCTCTACCTGGCCGGTCCGGCACTGGCCCGGGGCTACCTGAACCGCCCCGGTGTCTCCGCGTCGCGGTACGTGGCCCATCCCTTCGGCCGGTCCGGCGAGCGGATGTACCGAACCGGTGACGTCGTCCGCTGGAATGCGGCCGGTTCGCTGGAATTCTTGGGACGCAACGACTTCCAGGTGAAAATCCACGGCTTCCGGGTGGAGCTCGGTGAGATCGACTCGGCACTGGGTGAGCATCCCGGGGTGTCGTTCGCGGTCACCGTGCCGCGGCGCGACAGCGGGGTCGGCATGCGCCTGGTCTCCTACGTCGTGCCCGCTCCCGGCGAGGTCGTCTCGGGCGAGAAGCTGCGGGCCCTGCTCCTGGACTCGCTGCCGCCGTACATGGTCCCGGCCGCGGTCATGGTCCTCGACGAGATCCCGCTGACGCCGAGCGGCAAGCTCGACCGCAAGGCCCTTCCCGCGCCGCTCATCACGACCCGTCGCTTCCGCGCCCCGTCGTCCCCGGTGGAGGAGATCGTGGCCGGTGTCTTCGCCGACGTCCTCGGGATCGAGGGCGGCGTCGGTGCCGACGACGACTTCTTCGACCTCGGCGGCAACAGCCTCGCCGCCACCCGCGTCGTGTCGAGGATCGGCGCAGCACTGGGCACCAATGTCCCGGTGTCGATGATCTTCGAGGCGTCGACGGTGTCGAAGCTGGCGGCTCGGGCGGAGTCCCACACGGCCATCGGACGGATCCCGCTGGGATCGCTGGACCGGCCGGAGCGCATTCCGCTCTCGTACGCGCAGCAGCGGATGTGGTTCCTCAGTCGCATCGAACCCGACTCACCTGCGTACAGCATCCCGATCGTCGTCCGGTTGTCCGGGCACCTCGACGTCGATGCCCTGCAAGCGGCGATCGGCGACGTCGTCGACCGCCACGAGATCCTGCGCACGGTCTACCCGTACATGGATGCCGAACCGACACAGGTGATTCTGCCGCCGGCAGCCGACCGCGTCCCGGTGGTTGTCAGCTCGGTGCCCGAATCGGAGATGCCGCGGGCGATGTCGCAGCTGCTGGCGCAACCTTTCGACGTCACGTCGGAGGTCCCGGTGCGGATCAGGCTGTTCTCGCTCGGCGACGACGAATGGGTGCTCGCGGTGGTCATCCACCACATCGGCGCCGACGGTTCGTCGTTGACGCCGCTGGCCCGGGACCTGATGAACGCGTACGCGGCCCGCACCAGCGGTGGCGAACCCGGCTGGGAATCGCTGCCGGTGCAATACGCCGACTACGCGATCTGGCAGCGGGTGGTGCTCGGTGCCACCGACGACCCCGACTCGCTGCTTCGTGCGCAGATCGACTACTGGACAAAGCAACTGGCCGACGCGCCCGCCCTGCTCGAACTGCCCGCCGACCGCCCGCGGCCGCCGGCGCAGTCCTACACCGGCGGTAACGTCCCGCTGACCGTGGACGCCGACCTGCACGCCGCGCTGCAACAGGTCGCACGCGCCCACAACACGACGCTGTTCATGGTGTTCCATGCTGCGCTGGCCGCACTGCTGGCCCGGCTCGCGGCCACCGACGACGTGGCGATCGGCACCCCCTACGCCGGACGCGGCGAACGCGAACTCGACGATCTGATCGGCATGTTCGTCAACACATTGGTCCTCCGCACGCGGCTGCGCCCGGACATGACGTTGCGCGAGCTGATCGACGACGTGCGGGACACCGATCTGGCGGCGTTCGGGCACGCGGACGTCCCGTTCGAACGACTCGTGCAGGAGCTCAACCCGGTCCGGTCCGACGCCTACAACCCGCTGTTCCAGGTGATGCTGGCGTTCCAGAACATCTCGTCGGCAGACATCGAACTGCCGGAGCTGTCGGTGTCCGCCGTCGAACCCGACACCGGGATGTCGCTGTTCGACCTGCAGGTCACGGTGTCCGACACCTACGACACGAGCGGCGCGCCGGCCGGGCTCCGCGGCGGGATCACCTTCGCGACCGACCTGTTCGACGCGTCGACGGTCGCCGGCTTCGGCGAACGCCTGGTGCGGATGCTCAGTGCGCTGGCTGAGGACCCCGCATGCCTGGTCCACGAGGTCGACCTGCTCGACGACGACGAACGTCATGCGGTCCTGGTGCGGTGCAACGAGACCGCTCACGCCGTCGACCCCACCGCCACGCTGGCGTCGCTCTTCGCGGACTCGGCGGCCCGGTTCGCCGACAGCCCCGCGATCACGGCAGGCGACGTCACCCTCACCTACGGTGAGTTCGCCGGCCGCGTCAACCGGCTGGCGAGGTGGTTCGTCTCCCGCGGGGTCGGACCCGATTCGTTGGTGGCGCTGCGGATGCGGCGTTCGCTGGACCAGGTCATCGCGATGTACGCGGTGCACGCCGCCGGCGGTGCCTACGTGCCGGTCGACCCGGACCACCCGGCCGAGCGGATCGACTACATGCTCGAGTGCGCCGATCCGGTCGTCGTCCTCACCTCGCTCGACGGTGTCGATCTCGACGCATTCGACGATGCGCCGCTCACCGACGCGGACCGGCTCGGCCCGCTGACCCCGGCGAATCTCGCCTACGTCCTGTTCACCTCCGGGTCCACCGGTAGGCCGAAGGGCGTAGCGGTGTCGCACCGTTCGGTGGTGAACCAGGTGCTCTGGATCAGCGATGAATACGACCTGAACGTCGCGGACGTCGTCCTCCAGAAGACCCCGGCCACCTTCGACGTCTCCGTATGGGAGCTCTTCGCCACCCTCGTGGTGGGAGCGCGACTGGTCATCGCCCGGTCGGACGGGCACACCGACCCCGACTACCTCGCCGACACGATCGCCCGGGAGCGCGTGACCATCACCTCGTTCGTGCCGTCGATGCTCGCGGTGTTCGCCGATTCGGCGAGAACCGTTGCGCTGGAATCATTGCGGGCGCTGCTCGTGGCGGGCGAGGCCTTCGGCCCGGACGTGGTCGCCGCGGTGCGGCGGATGCTGCCGGGAGTCGAGCTGCACAACCTCTACGGTCCGACGGAGTTCACGGTGCACGCCACGGCGTACGCTGCCCATCCCGACGACACGGGTGCCGTGCCGATGGGCAAGCCGGTGTGGAACGCCCGGGCCTACGTCCTCGATTCGAGACTGCAGCCCGTGCCGGTGGGTGTGACCGGCGATCTGTACCTGTCCGGGACCCAGGTGGCCCGCGGCTACCACGGCCGGCCCGGCCTGACCGCGGAACGGTTCGTGGCCGACCCGTTCGCACCGGGGGAGCGGATGTACCGCACCGGCGACCTCGTGCGGCGACGCCCGTCCGGTGACCTGGAGTACCTGGGCCGCAGCGACTTCCAAGTCAAACTGCGCGGTCTGCGCATCGAACTCGGGGAGATTGAGGCGGTGTTCGCCGAACACCCGAAGGTCGCCCGCGCGGTCGCCACGGTCACCTCGACCGAGACCGTCGAGTTCCTCGCGGTGTACCTCGTGCCGGCCACCGGCGATGCCGAATCGCTCGACACCGACGAGGTGACGGCCTTCGCATCGACGGAGCTGCCGGGCTACATGATGCCGACCGCCGTGCTGGTGCTGGAGACGGTGCCGCTGACCGCGTCGGGCAAGCTCGACCGCAAGCGACTACCCCATCCGACGCTGAACACCGCGCAGTTCCGCGAACCGTCGACGTGGCTGGAAGGTGAGATCGTCCGCACCTTCGAACACGTCCTGGGCGTGCAGCGGGTGGGTGTCGACGACGACTTCTACGAACTCGGCGGCAACTCGCTGAGGTCGGTGCAGGTGGTCAACGACCTGAAGAGCGAACTGCACATGGACATCCCGGTCCGGTGGATGCTCTCCGCCTCGAGCCCGGCCGATCTGGCCCGGCGGATCGAGGACTGGATGGGCAACGGCGAGGGCGCCGACGCGTCGATGGAATTCGATGCGCTGCCGCCGCTCGGTTTCGACGTCCTGCTGCCCATCCGTCCGGGCGGGGAGAAGCCGCCGCTGTTCTGCGTCCATCCTGCCTCCGGTCTCTCGTGGGCCTACCACACCCTCGGCCGGCACCTCGCGTCCGGGCGGCCGGTGTACGGCCTGCAGGCACCTCAGATCGGTGGCGAGAAGGACGGTCCCACAACGGTGTCCGGTCTCGCGCGGCGCTACCTCGACGAGATGCGGGCCGTGCAGCCGCACGGGCCGTACCACCTGCTGGGGTGGTCGCTGGGCGGCACGATCGCTCACGCGGTGGCCGCCGAGTTGCGGGCCGCCGGAGAAGAGGTCGCGCTGCTCGCGATGCTCGACACCGAGGCCGACGCCGTCGACACCGACGCGATCCAGACGATCACGGCCGGTGAACTGATCAGCAACCTCGGTCCGGTCCTCGGCATCGACTTCGTCAGCGCCGACGCGACCGCGGAAGAGGCGGCCGAGCAGATCGCCGAGCGTCTCGGGACCGGACTCGGCATCGACGCCGATTCCATCGAGAACCTCACCGAGACATACAATTTGCTGCTCCGGGCGCTGGGTGACTGGCAGCCACCCGTGGTCGACGTCGACCTGCAGTACTTCACCGCGGTGCGCGACCGGCGAGCGGATGCGGTGGGACACGACGGGTGGGCGCCCTACGTCCGCGGCGACATCTCGAACGTCGACGTCGAGGTGCACCACCTCGGAATGACCGAGAACGAGGCGATCATCCGGATCGCCGGGATTCTCGACGAATACATGACTCGCACAAACGGTCACGAAGCCGGCCGTTCCGGGTCTAGCGTTTTCAACAATGGGAGATTCACCATCGAAGAAATGAGGTAGTCCATGAGCAGGTCAAGGACTTCGACCGAGCTACGCCGAACGCGCTTCCAGGGCTTGCGTGTTCGACGCCCAGCGGTCGCGATGTTGGGGTGTGCGATGGCCGCGTCGTTCGCGGTTACCGTGCCCGCCCACGCCGCCACCCCGGCGGCGGGCCCGCCGACACCGGGGATCGCGACGGTGGGGATCCCCACGATGGCGCTTCCGGCGGGGGCATTGCCGGACCTCCGCCCGGTGTCCCAGGTGGTGGTGTCCACTTCCGTTGGGCCCAAACAGGAATCGGTGGTGACATCGACCTGGCCGCGGGTCAGCGCGGGGGACAACACGATCCACCCGACGCCCCTGGGGCCCGCCCGTCGGGTCGCCGACCAGACCGCCGCGGCCGGCGACGTCGTGCGGATCGGAAACCTCGAACTCCGCCGCCCGCGCGCCGTGTCTCCGCAACTCGCCTCGGACATCAGCGCTGGGTCCGGTGAACTCGTCGCTGGGATCTCCGATGTTCTTCGGAGTAACGGGGTTTCGACCGCCCGCGCCGACAAGGTCGCCGAACAGATGGTCGGGGACGCCGCGGTCGGCGGCGTGATCGGCGCCGGGGTGGCGGCTCCGCTCGCCCTCGCCGTCGGCGGTGTCGTCGGTGGTGGGCTCGGGCTTCTCCTCACGCTTCCGCTCTGGCCCACCGGTCTGGTGTTCGGGCCGCTCATCGGAACAGCCGTGGTCGCGACTCTCGTAGCGCTCCCGGCCGTCGCGGCCGGTGTCGCCATCGGCGCGGCGCACGGCTACGACAAGGGATGGAAGGTGCCGCTCAACCGCAAGCCGGCCAAGCGGCCCCAGCCGACGACGGCCTCGCTCGATCGGGCCCCGGCGCTGGTGGCGCCATCGGTACCGGCGACCTCCATCAAGCGGCTGACCCCGATGCCCGCCGTCAAGCAGGTGGCCCCGGCGCCCGTGGTGAAGCGCGTGACGCCGACACCGGCGGTGAAGCAGATCGCGCCGTCGGCGCCCGCCCGTCGTGATGCGTTGCCGTGCACGTGGGCACGGATTGCCGAGGTCGCACTACAGGGAGGTGCCATCGGCAGCTGCTGAGCGCACGCGAGAGATCGGCCCTGACGCAGTCGCGGACTGCGTCAGGGCCGATCTCTGCTCTGGCTGCTTTCGTTCTCGCTAAGGCCGATGCTCGATCAGCATCCGGACCGCGCCGACGATCGTGTCGACGAGACCCTCGGCGGTGTGGCCGCCGAGTTCGCCGCGCTGTTCGTCGGCGCGCATCATGATGACCGACTCGACGAGGCGGAAGGGCAGCAGACAGCGCTTGTCTGCCGGATCGCCCAGCACCGCCGAGGTAAGGGCCGCGTAGGCGGCCGCGAGTTCCTGTCGCGCGGAGCGAAATTCAACGAAGCGCGGTTCCCCGACCTCGGGCAGCAGGTAGAGCGCCCCGAGGTTCCAGCGTGCGCGGGCGAGCTGTTCCACGTCGTAGCGGGCCAGGGTGAGCAGTCGCTCCAGCGCCGGTCCGTCGGCATCGAGCAGCGTGCGGGCCTGCTCGACCGAGCCGACGACCGTGGTCTCCAAGAGGTGCGCCAGGATGTCGTCCTTGGTGCTGAAGTGGTGGTACATCGAGGCCTGCCTGATGCCCACCGCCTCGGCGATCATCCGGGTCGACGTCCCGGTGTATCCGTGGCGGGTGAAGAGCTCGGCCGCGGCGTCGAGGATCTCGTCGCGAGCGGTCTCGCCCCGGCGCCTCGACGGCACCAGGCGTGGGCGCCCGGGGCTGCCGGACGTGGTGGCCGTGCGCGTGCCGGTCGCCATGATTCCTCCTGCGTTGGTGGATGTTCTCGACCTAGTTGACCATGCTCGAGAGTCCCCGGATGGCCGTGCGATCCCGCGACCTGCGCCGATTAACGCAGTCGTTACCGACGTTTTCGCAGACGGAACAGAACGGTCAATCGAAAGAAACGTGCGTTCGCTTATCTGTCACCTGACAGATACGCGCTCAACGAGGAGCTCCTCGAGAAGAAAGAACGCATCATGACCTCAACCCCGGAAAAGACCGTCGCGCAACCGGTCACCGCCCCGGCCGGTGACTTCGACGCCGACGACCTCTCCGATCTCGGTTACGACCAGCAGCTGCACCGGTCGCTCGGCAAGTTCGCCTCCTTCGCGGCCGGCTTCTCCTTCGTCTCGATCCTGACCACGGTCTTCCAGTTCTTCGGCCTGGGTTTCGGGTTCGGCGGCCCGGCCTTCTTCTGGACGTGGCCGATCGTCTACGCGGGTCAGTTCCTGGTGGCTCTGTGCTTCGCCGAAATCGCTGCGCGCTATCCGATCTCGGGTGCGATCTACCAGTGGTCGCGCCGCATGGGTGGTGAGGTCATCGGCTGGTTCGGCGGCTGGTTCATGATGATCGCGCAGGTCGTCACGGCGGCCGCGGCGGCCATCGCCCTCCAGGTGGTGCTGCCGTCGGTGTGGATGGGCTTCCAGATCGTCGGCGACGATCCCACGCTCACCAGCACCAGCGGGGCGTCGAATGCGGTCCTGTTGGGTTCGATCCTGCTGGTGATCGTCACCGCCATCAACTGTGTCGGCGTCACCTGGATGAGCCGCGTCAACAGCATCGGCGTGGTCTGCGAACTCGTCGGCGTGATCGCGGTGATCCTGGCGCTGTTCACCCACGCCCAGCGCGGTCCGGGTGTCGTCTTCGACACCGGCGTCCCCGGTCAGCAGCCCGGTTACATCTGGGCGTTCATCGTCTCGGGGCTGATGGCCGCCTACGTGATGGTCGGATTCGGCTCGGCCGGTGAACTCGCCGAGGAGACCCGCGACCCGCGCCGCGTCGCACCGCGCACCATCCGGATGGCACTGACGGTCTCGGCCATCGGCGGCGGCCTGATGCTGCTGGGCGCGCTCATGGCCGCGCCGACGCTCAGCGAGGAACTCGCCATCGGCGGCCTGCCCTACGTGCTGGACTCGGTGCTCGGAAGCTTCTGGGGCAAGGTCCTGCTCTGCGACGTCGCGGTGGCGATCTTCATCTGCACCCTCGCCATCCAGACCGCATGCTCCCGCCTGATGTTCTCGATGGCACGCGACGGCCGGCTCCCGTTCTCGAAGCAACTGGCACACGTCAATTCGCGGACGGGCACCCCGATCGCGCCATCGATCCTCATCGGCGTGCTCTGCATCGGCGTCCTGGTGGTCAACGTTGGCAACTCCGCGATCTTCGCGACGCTCGCCAGCGTGTGCATCATCCTGATCTACCTGGCCTACCTCGCCGTCACCGGTCCGATGCTCTACCGCCGGTTCCAGGGCTGGCCGCACACCGGCGGTGTCGACGCCGGCGGCCGGAAACTGTTCAGCCTCGGCCGCTTCGGGATCGTGGTGAACCTCCTCGCCGTGCTCTACGGGGCACTGATGGTCGTCAACCTCGCCTGGCCACGTGCCGAGGTCTTCGATCCCGCCGGCGACATGCCGATCCTGCGCTGGGCCGGACCGATCGTCATCGCGGTGACCGTCCTCGCCGGCATCGCGTGCTTCCCTCGCGGCAAGGAACATCCGAAGCCCGTCGACCCCGCCAAGTCCTGACTCGGGCCGAGGGTTGCGCCCACCCTTGCTGCCTGAGGTGCGAGGAGCGCAAGCCGCCGGGCTGAGTAAGCGACGAAGGAGCGCATCGAAGTCGACGAGCCACGAAGGCCCGGTGACCCGAGCTCCACAAACCCCGACCACACCCACATTCCGAGGAGACATCCGACATGACCATCACCGCCACCGGCACCGGGACCACCGCGGGAGCCCGCGAACACGCCCGGTCGCAGGCCGGTCGCATCACCGACAGCATGCCGGTCGTCCCGGCGTCGAACTGGCCGAACCCGCCCGCCGATGTGGATCCCGCTTCCCTCACCTGGGCCGAGACCGTGCCCGGGGGGAGGTACACGAGCAAGGTCCTGGCCCGCGGCACGCGGCTGAGGCTGCACGACGTCGCCGGCTCGGCCTGCGCACACATCCTGCTGTGGCGCGCCGACGCACCGTGGGAGCGGCTCAATGCGGCCGACACCGTGAAGGTTCCGTGGCAGGCCTACCTCGGTTCCGGGCATCCGCTGCTCAGTGACCAGGGACGCGTCCTGGCAACGATCGTCGCCGACGGTTCCGGGCACCACGACGCACTCTGCGGCACCACGACTCTCGCGGCCAACACCGCGAAACACGGGGACGGGAAGGTGCATTCGGCCAGCCCGGCGGGCCGTGAGATGTTCACCCTCGCCGCCGCGAAGCACGGCTTGACCCCGACCGACGTCGCCCCCTCGGTGTCGTTCTTCCACGGTGTGAAGGTCGACGACGACGGGTCGTTGCGCTCCACCGGTTCCGCGGGAGCCGACACATCGGTCGACCTGATCCTGCACCTGCCGTGTGTCGTGGCGATCGCGAACACAGCACATCCCGTCGATCCGTCGCCGACGTTCGACACCACCTCGCTCGAGGTGCTCGCGTGGAAGGCCCAGCCCGATCTCGACGCTCTGCTGGCCGGTGTCGCGGACACCGATCCCGAGTACCAGCGTGCCGTCGCCAACTCCGAAGACGTCTGGGCCGCAGCTCATTTCTGAGCTGCCCAATCTGAGAGAGGACACCACTCGTGACCACCACCATCGATCTCACCGCGGCACCCGCGGCCGATCTCGCCCTCGCTGACGGCACGGTCGTCGACGACGCCATCGTGGGCGAACGCGGCCCCTGGTCGGGCGTCGTCGCCGCCGGCGACATACTCACCATCGTCGACCTCCACGGCAATCAGGCCGTCGACACCCTCTTCTACGGGGCGGCCGATCACGCCAAGCGCTACTCGGCGCAGGCCACGATCGCCGCGCAGGGCAACATCTTCCTGACCACCGGCACCGTCATCCGCGACCAGGAGAGCGAACCGCTGATGACGATCGTCGCCGACGAGGTCGGCAACCACGACACCGTGGGCGGCGCCTGCTCGCAGGAATCCAACACCCTCCGCTACGGCCACCACACCAGGCATCAGCACGCGTGCGTCGAGAACTTCCTGATCGAGGGCAGCCGCCACGGACTCGGCAAGGCCGATCTGGTCGGCAACGTCAACTTCTTCATGAATGTGCCGGTCGATCCCGACGGCTCCCTCGGCATCGTCGACGGCCTGTCGGCCCCGGGCAAGCGCCTGGCACTCCGGGCCGAGGTCGACACCCTGGTGCTGATCTCCAACTGCCCGCAGATCAACAACCCCTGCAACGGATTCGATCCGACCGCGGTCCGCGTCATCGTGACCCGGCCCGTGGTCTGACGGCCAGTCGCGTCGATTTCCGCACCGCACAACGACCTTCGAGGAACCACACCATGACTGCCTCCACCGGGGCCGCCACGCCCGCCCCCGTCACCGTCCTGCGGTCCGGTCCGCTCACCACCATCCAGGACTGGCCCGGTCGTATCGGGTACTGGAAGGTCGGCGTCCCACCCTCCGGGCCCATGGACGACCTGTCGTTCCGCCTCGCCAACCTCGCGGTCGGCAACCCCGAGACAGCTGCTGGTCTCGAGGTCACCCTGATGGGTCCGGCGCTGCGGTTCGACGCCGACGCCGTCGTGGCCGTCACCGGCGCACCGGTGACCGTCACCGTCAACGGACGGACTGTGTCGCAATGGGTTCCGCTGTCGGTGTCGTCAGGTGACGTCCTCGACGTCGGAACAGTGGGGACGCTCGGCATGCGGGCGTACATCGCGGTGTCCGGCGGGCTCGACGCCGAGGACTACCTCGGAAGCCGTTCCACGTTCACGATGGGCCGCTTCGGGGGTCTCGACGGCCGTCCGCTCGCGGCCGGTGATCAGCTCACCCTGCTCGGCGGATCGACCGGCCCGGCGCGGCGCATCCTCGGCGACGAGCAGCCCGCCTTCACCAACACCTGGCAACTGGCGGTGACCGTCGGTCCGCACGGTGCGCCGGAGTTCTTCACCGAGGCCGACATCGGCGACGTCTTCGCCACCGACTACGAGGTGCACTTCAACTCCGACCGGACCGGCATCCGGCTGATCGGTCCCAAGCCGCGATGGGCGCGCAACGACGGAGGCGAGGCCGGACTGCACCCGTCGAACATCCACGACAACGCGTATTCCGTCGGCGCCCTGGATTTCACCGGCGACACCCCGATCCTGCTCGGGCCCGACGGCCCGAGTCTCGGCGGGTTCGTGTGCCCGGTGACGGTCGTGACCGCCCAGCGGTGGAAGCTCGGTCAGCTCAAGCCCGGTGACACGATCCGGTTCGTGGCCGTTCGCAGCGAGGCGACCGCCTCGCCGAAGGAGACCGGTCTCGGCCGGCGTGCCAGCTTCGTCGACGTTCTGTCCGCGGGCGGCGACGCCGACAACGGCATCCTCGGCTCGACGACGACCGCCGACGGATCGACGGCGGTGACCTACCGCCGCTCCGGTGACGACAACATCCTCGTCGAATACGGTGACATGCAACTGGATCTGGCCCTGCGCGCCCGCGTGCACGCGCTGAGCGAACGCATCGCCGCCGAGAAGCCCCGGGGCCTCATCGATCTCACGCCCGGCATCCGGTCGCTGCAGGTCAAAGCCGACCCGGACATGTGGTCGCAGTCCCGGATGCTCCAGTGGCTCATCGAATGTGAGAGCCAGCTGCCCGCGGCCGAGGATCTCGTGGTCCCCAGCCGAACGGTGCACCTGCCCCTGTCGTGGGACGACCCGGCCACCCGCGAGGCCATCAAGCGTTACATGCTCGGCGTGCGCTCCGACGCTCCGTGGTGCCCGTGGAACATCGAGTTCATCCGCCGCATGAACGGTCTCGACTCCGTCGACGACGTCCACCGCACGGTCTTCGACGCCAGCTACCTGGTGCTCGGCCTGGGCGACGTGTATCTCGGTGCGCCGGTTGCGGTCCCGCTGGACCCGCGGCATCGGCTCGTCACCACGAAGTACAACCCCGCCCGGACCTGGACCCCGGAGAACGCGGTCGGCATCGGCGGAGCCTACCTGTGCATCTACGGCATGGAGGGCCCCGGCGGTTATCAGTTCGTCGGACGCACCACGCAGGTGTGGAACCACCGGCACCCACAGTCGGCGCCCGGCTTCGATCCCCAGCATCCCTGGCTGCTGCGCTTCTTCGACCGCATCTCCTGGTATCCGGTCAGTGCCGAGGAACTCCTCGACATGCGCGCCGATGTCGCGGCCGGGCGCGGGGACAGCACGAAGATCGTCGACGGTGTCTTCTCGCTCGCCGAGCACCAGCAATACCTCGACGACAATGCCGCCGACATCGCCCTCCGGCGCGAGAAGATGGAGATCGCCCGCGCCGAGGAGCGTCAGAGATGGTCCGCGCAGGGCGAGTTCGCCGCCGACCTGAGCGCGGTCGGGGCCGAGAACGAGGAGCGGGTGGCATGAGCAGGGTCGACGAGATCTACATGCGGATCGCCGAGGCGGACCGTCCCGAGGTATTCATCGCGCTGCGTCCGCAGGCGGAGGTCGCTGCCGAGTACGACGCGGCTCTCGCGGCCGGCGGGCCACTGGCCGGCACCGTCCTCGCGGTCAAGGACAATGTCGACGTCGCCGGGTTGCCGACCACGGCAGCGTGCCCGGGCTACGCCTACACGCCCGCGGCCGACGCCCCGGCGGTCGCGGCATTGCGGGCCGCCGGTGCGGTGATGATCGGGAAGACGAACCTCGACCAGTTCGCCACCGGCCTCGTCGGAACACGAAGTCCGTTCGGTGCCGTTCGGGATTCGCGACGGCCCGAATACATCTCGGGCGGTTCGAGTTCGGGGTCCGCGGTGGCCGTGGCACTCGGGTTCGCCGACATCGCGATCGGCACCGACACCGCCGGTTCCGGCCGCGTGCCCGCCGGACTCCAGGGACTTGTCGGGATCAAGCCGACGGTCGGGTCGATCTCCACCGACGGCGTCGTGCCAGCGTGTGCCAGCTATGACACCGTGACGATCTTCGCGGCCGACCTGCCACTGGCGAACCGTGCGATGGCAGCGATGTCCGCCGCGCAGGGACCACGGCCGTTCGGCACGTCGGCGCCCCTGGCCGCACCGGAACGACCCGTCGTCGCCGTACCCGCCGAACTGCCGGACCTCGACGAGGCGTGGCGTGCCGCATTCGCCGAGGCGGTGCTGCGGGCCGAGGACGCCGGACTCGTGATCAAGACCATCGACCTGTCGCCCTTCCTTGCGGCGGCGAAGCTGCTGTACGAGGATGCGCTCGTCGCCGAACGACACGACGCCGTCGGCGACTTCCTGGATGCGACGGACGCGGACGACGTCGGGCTCGATCCCACCGTCGCCGGGATCATCGGTGCTGCTTCCCGATTCACCGCCGTCGACCTCCTGCGCGCACGCCGACGCCTCACCGAACTCCGTGCGGAGGCCATGGGGGAGTGGGGCGACGCGACCGTGCTGATGGTCCCGACCGCGCCGGGGCACCCGACGATCGCCGAGGTCGCCGCCGACCCGGTCGGCGTCAACTCGCGAATGGGCACGTACACCAACTTCTGCAATCTCTTCGACCTCTGCGGAATCGCCGTGCCGAGTGGCGTCGTGGCCGAAACCCAGGGCAGCGAAGCACAATTCGGTGTCACCCTGCTGGGTGCGGCGCACGAGGACGCGGTTCTCATCGAAGTGGCGGCCCGGTTCCTCGGCGTCCCCGATGTCGGGGCGTCGTGGGTGGAGACCGAGGAGTCGGTCGAGCTCGCGGTCTTCGGTGCGCACATGCGGGGCGGTCCGCTCACGCACGAACTCAGCGAACGGGGTGCCCGCTGGGCGGGGGAGATCGCGACGACGCCGACCTACCGCCTCGTCGCGCTCGACACCACTCCGCCGAAGCCCGGTCTGATCCGCGATCCTGTTGTGGGACAGGCGATCCGGGGTGAGGTCTGGCGACTGTCTGCGTCCGCGCTGGGCGAGTTCCTCGCTGCTCTCCCGGAACCGATGATGCTGGGCAAGGTCGAGGTGGCCGCCGGGGAGACCGGTCCCGCACGATGGATCGTCGGCTTCGGCTGCGCGGCCGACGCCGGTGCTGCCGGAACGGAACTCGACCGCGACCGCTGGTAGTCACGGCGTAACCGCCCGCTCCTCATCGGTATGACATCGAACCCGCAAACCGGGCTCGATGTCATACGGAACCGAGCGCCTCGCGCGATGACTGTCGACGTCCGACCTGGTCGTTTGTCCAACCCGGTGGTTTTGTGACAGGCCTCGTTTCGGCTACCAATTTTCGATTTCCGATGCTTAACTTGCTCAGCGCAAGGGGTGGGGAGAAAGAAAGTTGGACGAGTGACCAGCATGGGGCGGAACCGAACTCAGCGTTCGGAGAAGGTCGCGCGGCGCGCGGACCGCAAGCAGAAGCGTCAGCACCGCGTCGTCGCGGGCGCGGCCGCGATCGCCACGGTGGCCGCGATCGGCGCCGGGCAGGCGATGGAGCCGGCGGCCGCGGAGGCGTCCGCGATCAGTGACCTCCGAGACTGGTCGAACAGCTTCAACAAGGGGAATCCTCTCGGCGAGCTGGTGAGCGGTGTCGGAAACGGCGCGCTCGCGGACATCGCCGAAGCCTGGCGCATCGAATCCTGTGTCTCCGACGGCGCCCGCGGCGGCGCCGACTGCTCGCAGTCCAGTACCGACTTCGGCGGGATCGGCATCGCCATCGTGCTTCCCGACCGGATCGAGATCGTTCCCATCGGCGTTTACGACCCCCTGAAGAACGTGTACGACGACATCTTCTCGGGCACATTCGGTTCGATCCTGAGGACGATCGTCGGCAATCTCGGCGTGAACCTGCCGGCGACGCTTGCCGACGCCCCTGCCACCGAGGGCTCGGCAAAGGTCATCGGCAACGGTTTCCAGCTGGCGGTGGCGTTTCGCAAAGGCGACGCGACCGCCATCTCGTACCTCCCGCTCAGCATCGCGACCGCGGGCGCGAGTGACGGCCGCACGGCCAAGTCCTTCGCGCTCCTCGGCATGGCTCATGCCTGGAACACCGGCGACCTCCCGGTCACCGTGCTGGGCAAGGAGATCCTCGAGATCCCCGGTATCAAGGGCGTCGGCTGCTACGGCGGCCTCACCGGCGCCTACGCCGACGGCGTCGGAGCCTGCGCGAATGTGCTGGGCACCTTCGACTTCCGTTACCAGCAGCCCAACGGTGAGGTGCAGTTCGCGCTCACCGACCCGACGGCGCTGCTGTCAGACCCGACGGGTGTCCTCGGCGACGCCGGTCAGGAAGCGCTGCAGGGAATCCTGGCGTCGATTCTGAGCGGTTCCGGCATCGACTTCGACGGCGACTGGATGTCCCTCTCCAAGGACTTCTCCCGCCTGAGCATCGGCGGCGACTACGACCTGTTCAGCGGCAACTTCCTCCGCCTCACCAGTGACTACGGCTTCACCGGGCCGATCACCGTCGACTGGCTGGGTTCCCAGGTGACGTTCCGCCCGCTGGTCGAGGTGAACGGCGAGTACCGTCCGAACCGCCTCGGCCTCCCGGTCATCACCTTCGGGCAGCTCGACACCGGCGAGATCGTCCCGGTCATCCACATTCCGAGCTATGAGTTCCCCTTCGGCATCCCGGCGACCGGCGGCGCGGTGATCCCGCAGTCGAACGCCGTCGCCCGGGTCGCGGCCTCGGCTCCCACCGCGTTCGCGGCGTCGACCTTCGCGGAGCCGGAAGCCGCAGAGTTCGTGGGCCCCGATCTCGTGGCGGCGCCCGAGATCGCATCCGACGACTCGGGCAGCGACGTCGTCGACGAGTACGTCGGCAAGCATCGGGCGGCCGATGACGGCTACGAAGGCAAGCACCGCGCCCCTGAGGCCTCCGACGCCGGGGATTCCGACGCCGGCCCGGACAACGGCTCTGACAACGGCTCCGACAACGGTGACTCGGATTCGGACGGCGGCTCGGACTCCGCGAGCTCCGGCGGCGACGCCGGCTCGGACAGCGGTTCCAGCTCGGCCGGTGACTCCGGTTCGGACAGCGGCAGCGGCAGCTCCGGCGCCGGCCGCGACGCCGACTCGGGCAGTGGTTCCGGCAGCGACTCGGGCTCGTCGAGCGGCTCCGGCGCCGAAGCGGCCTGACACCGGCCGCCCACAGACCGGCGCCCCGGCATTGGACTCGATCCGTGCCGGGGCGTCGACCATTCTCCAGCCCCCGACCGGGGAGTCAGGGCTCACGGTCGGTCGACGGATCGACCTCCGGCCGACCCGGACGACAAATGACTACGCTGGTCGAAAAGCGGAGCCGACCAGGGAGGCCGTGATGGCGATCGATCGCGACAGAAGCAGAGCAGTGTCGGAGGTCGTCCGGCAGCATCCGGTGATGAGCCTGGTCGCGGTGTCACCGGGCGTCGCCGTGTTCGTGGTCCTGCTGGTGCTCGACCAGACGTTCCTGGCGATCCTCTTCGCCATCCTGGCCGTCGGCGGCGGGGTGTACCTGCTGTCCCGCAAGCGGTGAGCACGACGCCCGCGCGGTGAACCCCGACTCGACGATCCGCGCGGCTACAGTGGTGGCCAATGAGCCCGACCGCATCGCTGCGCGGTGCCGGCGGGCACATGCGGGTGAAGGGAGTGTGGGCGCATGATCGACGATTCGGGACGTCACCACGGCCGGACGGCCGGGTCACTGACCATGTCCACGCGCGTCGATGCCTACATCTGGGCCATCCGCCTGACCAAGACCCGATCCGCGGCGGGTGCCGCATGCCGTGGGGGCCATGTCCGCGTCAACGGCGTGACGGCCAAGCCCGCCCAGCCGGTGGTTCCGGGTGACGAGGTCCGCGTCCGGCTCGACGGGCGCGAACGCATCGTCGAGGTCACCAAGACCATCAACAAGCGGGTGTCGGCGCCGATGGCCGCCGAGTGCTTCATCGACCGGTCGCCGCCACCGCCGCCCAGGGAGATCCTGGCGAGTCAGCCGCGTCGTGACCGCGGTGCCGGCCGACCCACCAAACGCGAACGGCGACAACTCGATCGGCTCCGCGACTCGAGCTTCCTCGTCGCCTTCCTCGCCGTCGTCGTGCTGCTCGTCGGTGGTTGTTCGGACGACGAGCCGTCCGACCCGAACAGGCCGAACACCCCCGAGGCGCCCGCGCAGGCCGGTTCCGGGCCGTTCTTCGGCAAATGCGGCGGCGTGACGCTGGAAGAGGTCACCCGCATCACCGGCTTCGGCGGACTCACCGAGACCGTCAACAACACGTCGGTGTGCGAATGGGACACCACCGGCTCGCGGACAGGGGCCGTCGCCTCGTTCAACTGGTACCGCGGTTCGCCGATCGGCCGCGAAGAGGCCAACGTGAAGCTGTCGCGCGACGTGACCAACAAACTCGAGATCGACGGTCACCAGGGGTTCATCGGCTATACCCAGTCAGGCCAGATCTGTGAGGTCGGTATGGGATTCGGCGCCGACTTCTTCGAGTGGTCGATCCGGGGCGACGCGGTCGAGGCGCGGCCCATCGAGCAGATCTGCGACGCCGCACGGGAGTTGGCGAAGCTGTCCATCGAGCGTGCCTCATGAGGCGGTCACTCGCAGTCCTCGTCGCGCTCCTCCTCGGCCTGACCGCACTCGTCGGTTGCGCGCGCACGGTCGACGGTGAGCCGGTGCCGGTGGGCGCCGCCGGACAGTCCGGCAGCAGCGACATCGACACCGATCAATTCGACAAACTGCTCCTCGAGTGCGACGTGCTACCCGACGCGATGATCGCCGACGTGGTGGCCGGCGGTGGGTTCGCCGAACGGTCCTTCAGCGGTGCCATCTGCCGGTGGCTGGTGTCCGGTGCCACCGACGTCGTCAGCGTGACGTTCAACTGGTTCGAGTGGGGCAACGTCAACCTCGAGAAGGAGACGGCCAAAAAGCTCGGCTTCCAGACCGAGAACATCAAGGTCGCCAGCCAGTCCGCCTTCACCCAGCGCAGCCCCGACCGACCCGGAGTCTGCGGCGTCACCGCGAGGGCTCCGAGTCGCGGGATCTTCACCTGGTTCGTCGAACCCCGCAGCGCGCCCGCGGGCGACCCGTGCGAGGCGCCGATCAAGCTGATGGAGCTGTTGCTCCAGGGCGGTCAGTAGCCCCGGGATTTCGTAGAAGAAATGCGTGCTATGCACGCGTTTCTTCTACCGATTGGTGGGTAGCGGACCCACCGCCACGCTCGCCGCAACGACGAGCTCGTCGCCGGTACCGGGCATCATCAGCCACACGGTCAGCTGGTCGCCCTCGCGGACACGACGCAGGGTGAGGCGCGTCCCCGGCACGATCGGCCGCAGGTACTCGATGACGACGCGGTGCGGCATGTCGACGAGATCGGGGTGCTCGACCAGCTCGTCCTCGATGGCCTCGAGGTAGGCGGCGTTGTTGAGGTGCTTGAAGGGGTCGAAGTCGGTGATCCGCAGGACGTGCTCACGGTCGGGGAAGGGGATGTCCTCGGCGGCCGGGGCCTTCTCGGGGTTCATCGACTTCCATCGCAGACGGTGCTCGTCGGTCATCGACGACAACATCTCGAAGGCCTCGTCGGACAGCCGTGACGGCACGCCCTTGTCGTTGACGTTGATCCAGAACGCCTCGGTCTCGATGAGGCCGGCGGGGCGGTGGTCGGGATTGAACCGGTTGGTCTCGTGCTCGGAGGTGAGCCGCACCCGCATGTTGGTCCAGCGGGTCGACAGCGCGCCGCACCAGCGCTGGGCGGTCACCGTCGCCGGCCAGGTGATCGG
Source organism: Gordonia sp. Swx-4 (assembly GCF_030316175.1). Taxonomy (NCBI): domain Bacteria; kingdom Bacillati; phylum Actinomycetota; class Actinomycetes; order Mycobacteriales; family Gordoniaceae; genus Gordonia; species Gordonia sp. Swx-4. The sequence goes on along the minus strand of NZ_CP128197.1, from coordinate 4,285,443 downwards.
CCGGATGACGTCGATGATGGTGCGCCGGACGATCCAGAAGGGCTCGGTCCTGCCGAACTCGGTGGCCTCGAGATTGTCGTTGGCGACGTCCTGCAGGTACCGCGCGACGGCGTCGAGCCGCACCCGCATGTCCTGGTCGACATCACCGGTCCGGACCCGGTATCCCGCCTGGTAGAACCGGGCGCCCTCCTTGCGGTCGGGTAGTGATCCCGCTCTCTCGCCTGACGTAACCTGGCTCACTCGGGTCCCTTCGATGGGTCGCAGGTATCTTTGCAGTTAAGATACAGTCAAGACTGAAACTAGAACACGTTCTACGTGTGGAATTACGGAGAAACAGCAGATGGCGCATGTGATTACCCGTCCATGTTGCAACGACGCCAGTTGCGTGAGCGTGTGTCCGGTGAACTGCATCCACCCGACGCCCGACGAGCCGGAGTTCTTGACTGCCGAGGCTCTGTACATCGACCCGGAGACCTGTATCGACTGCGGCGCGTGCATCGACGAGTGCCCGGTCGAGGCGATCGTCCCCGACGATCAGCTCACCGAGCGCGACGAGCCGTACCTGCAGATCAACGCGGACTACTACAAGGACCACGACGTCGAGGGCGGGCTCGTCCCGCCACGCAAGGCGCCGCAGCTGCCCGACCGGGAACTGCACGTCGCGATCGTCGGTGCCGGTCCGGCCGCCTTCTACGCCGCCGAGGAACTCGTCCGCAAACCGGCCATCAAGGTCGACATGTTCGACCGTCTGCCCACGCCCTACGGCCTGGTCCGCGCGGGCGTCGCCCCGGACCACGCCGCCACGAAGGGGGTCGAGAAGACCTTCGCGTCGGTCGCCGCCAAGAAGAACTTCGACTACTACCTCAACGTCGAGGTCGGCAAGCACATCAGCCACGACGAGCTCGTCGCCCGCTACCACGCGGTCATCTACGCGGTGGGCGCCGCGACCGACAAGCGGCTGAACATCGAGGGTGAGGACCTGCGCAACTCCGTCGCGGCCACCCAGTTCGTCGCCTGGTACAACGGCCACCCGGACTTCGCCGACCTCGACGTCGACCTGTCCTCGGAACGGGCTGTCGTCGTCGGCAACGGCAACGTCGCGCTCGACGTGGCGCGCATCCTCGTCACCGACCCCGACGAACTGGCCAAGACCGACATCGCCGACCACGCCCTGGCGAAGCTGCGCGAATCGAACATCACCGAAGTCGTGCTGCTCGGCCGCCGCGGCGTCGCCCAGGCGGCCTACACCAACAGCGAGTTCCTCGCTCTCGGCGACGTCGAGGGCGTCGACGTGGTCATCGATCCCGAGGATCTGGTCCTCGACGAGGGTTCCGAGGCTGCCCTGGCCGATGACACGCTCGACTCGACGATCGCCACCAAGATCCGGCTGGCCCGCGAGTTCGCCGAACGTCCGCAGACACCGGGCAACAAGCGCATCGTCTTCCGTTTCCTGGCATCTCCCGCCGGAATTGCCGGTGACGGCGAAGTGACTACGCTGACGTGCGTGCGCAACGCCTACACCGAAGCCGACGCCGACGCCGCCGGCCGCGTGGCCGTGAAGGCCACCGACGAGCGATTCGACCTCGAGACCGGCCTCCTTCTGCGGGCCATCGGATACCGCGGCGTCCCGGTCACCGACCTCCCCTTCGACGAGGGGCGCGGCGTCGTCCCGAACGCCGGGGGACGCGTGCAGGCCGCGACCGAGGGCGACGTGATGCCGGGGCTGTACGTCACCGGCTGGATCAAACGCGGAGCGACAGGTGGCATCGGCATGAATCGTCTGTGCGGTCAGGAGACGGCACGTGCCGTGATCGACGACTTCGTCGCCGGCGCCATCGGCGATCCGTCGACCCCGCGTGACGATGTCGCCGCACTGTGCGCCGACCGCGGTGCCAACCGCATCGACCTCGCGGGATGGAAGGCCATCGACGCAGCGGAGAAGTCCGCGGGCAAGGCCGCCGGCCGTGCACGGGCGAAGTTCGTCAGCATCTCCGAGTTCGAGGCGGCGGCCGCCGCCGGAGCGCAGTAACCGTGCGGGTTGCACTGCTGTCCTACCGCAGCAAACCTCATTGCGGTGGGCAGGGCGTCTACGTCCGTCACCTCTCCCGCGAGCTCGCGCTGCTCGGGCACAGCGTCGAGATCTTCTCGGGACAGCCGTATCCGGAGCTCGACCAGTCGGCGATCGACGCCGGCGTCACGATCACCAAGGTGCCCAGCCTCGGGCTCTACGACGAGCCGGACCCGTTCCGTACGCCGAAGCTGAGCGAGTACCGCGACTGGATCGACATGCTCGAGGTCGGATCGATGTGGACGGCGAGCTTCGGCGAGCCGCTCACCTTCAGCCTGCGGGTCGCCCGGCTGCTGAAGGAACGGCGCGACGACTTCGACATCGTGCACGACAACCAGTGCCTCGGGTACGGACTGCTCGAGATCCAGAAGGCGGGCTTCCCGCTCATCGCGACGATCCACCACCCGATCACGCGTGACCGCACCCTCGCGGTCAAGGCGGCCAAGGGCTGGCGCAAGATCACCGCGTGGCGCTGGCACTCCTTCCTGCGTATGCAGGGACGCGTCTCGCGCCGGATCCCGGAGCTGCTCACCGTTTCTCGCAGCAGCGAGGTCGACATCCGCAAGGCGTTCGACATCCCGTCGGGCCGCATCACCACGATCCCGCTCGGCGTCGACACCGAGATCTTCACGCCCGGTGCCGACCGCGTCCCGGGCCGGATCGTCTGTGTCGCCAGCGCCGACGCGCCGCTCAAGGGTGTGTCGTACCTTCTGGAGGCGGTTGCGAAGCTCGCTGCCGAGCGTGACGACGTCAAACTGGTACTGGTGTCCAAGTTGGACCCTAATGGGCCGTCTGCCAAGATGATCGAGGATCTCGCGATCGCCGACCGGGTGTCGGTGGTCTCGGGGCTCGAGGACGCCGAGATCGCGGAGCTCCTGGCCTCGGCCGAGGTTGCCTGCGTTCCGTCGCTGTACGAGGGCTTCTCGTTGCCGGCCGTCGAGGCGATGAGCTGTGGGACACCGCTCGTGGCCACTCGCGCCGGTGCGATCCCGGAAGTCGTCGGCACGAGTGAAGAGGCCGCGTTGCTGGTGCCGCCGCGGGATTCCGGGCGCCTCGCACAGGCGATCGGACGACTGTTCGACGACGCCGAACTGCGTGCGCGTCTGGGCTCGGGAGGACGCCGCCGCGCCGAGGAGAACTACAGCTGGGCGGCGGTGGCCGCGAAGACTGCGGCCCACTACGAAACCGTGCTCGCCGGACACCGGCGAGCAACAGAAGGGACGTCGAGTGCTGACAGTTGATTTCGACCGTCTGGGCGTGGGCCCGGGCACCAAGGCGATCGACATCGGGGCGGGTCAGGGACGACACTCTTTCGAGATGTTCCGTCGGGGAGCGGATGTCATCGCCTTCGACATGTCGGAGAGTGACATGGCCGACGTCGCGGAGATGTTCGACGCCATGACGGCCGAAGGGCATGTGCCCGCCTCGGCCAAGGCGCGCGCCGAGGTCGGAGATGCGCTGCGTCTTCCTTACGCGGACAACAGCTTCGACGTGGTCCTCATGTCCGAGATCCTTGAGCACATCCCGACGGACGAGGGTGCGATCAGCGAGATGGTCCGCGTCCTCAAGCCCGGTGGCGTGGCCGCCGTGACGGTGCCGCGGTACTGGCCGGAGAAGGTCTGCTGGGCCCTTTCGGACGAATACCACGAGGTCGAGGGCGGACACGTCCGTATCTACAAGGCCTCGGAACTGGCCGACAAGCTGCGCAAGGCGGGCCTCGAGGTCACCGGCATCGATCACGCACACGCCCTTCACGCTCCGTACTGGTGGCTGAAATGTGCTGTCGGCGTGGAGAACAACGACAACCTGCTGGTCAAGGGATATCATCAGCTGCTCGTCTGGGACATGATGAGCAAGCCGTGGCTGACCCGTGTGGGTGAGCAGGTGCTCAACCCGATGATCGGCAAGTCCGTGGCCCTGTATCTCCGTAAGCCCGAGACTGCCGCGTCTTCATGACGGCCGCTCCGGCTGTCCCTGGAGTGGTCACCGCCGAGCAGATGCGCGCCACCGGCGCGGCCATCGTCGGCATGCAGGAGGAATCCGGCGCACTGCCCTGGTTCCCCGGTGGGCAGACCGATCCGTGGGATCACATCGAATCGGCGATGGCGTTGTCGGTGACCGGCTTTCACGCCGAGGCCGAGGCGGCATACGAATGGTCGCGGCGTAAACAGCGAGCCGACGGCTCGTGGCCGATCCGCACCGTGTGCGGCAAGGTCGAAGACGCCGGCACCGACTCCAACTTCTGCGCCTACATCGCGGTCGGGGTCTGGCACCACTACCTGATCACCGGTGACGACGCCTTCCTGCAGCGGATGTGGCCGGTCGTCTGGTCGGCCATCGACTGTGTCCTGCGCTTCCAGCGGGACGACGGCGCGTTCCGGTGGGGCGGCGACCACCGCACCGGCGCGATGTTCGGTGAGGCCCTGATCACCGGCAACGCCAGCATTTTTCAGGCTATCGACTGCGCGATCCGGATCGCGGCCGAGCTGGATCAGCCCGACGCCGCGTGGATCGCCGCGCACACCAAACTCGGTGACGCCATCCGTACGGACACCGCGCGCGACGCCGAGTGGGAGATCTTCACACCTCCGTCCGAACATTCGATGGACTGGTACTACCCGATCCTCGGCGGCGCGGTGCGTGGGGAAGAGGGGCAGAAGCTGATCGCCCGCCGCTGGAACGAGTTCGTCGTCCCCGGCAAGGGTGTGCGTTGCGTCGACCACCGTCCGTGGGTCACCGGTGCCGAAACCTGCGAGCTGGCATTGGCTCTCGACTCGCTCGGCGACACCGCCGACGCCATCGAGCTCATCGCCTCGATTCAGCATCTGCGCGATCCCGACGGATCGTATTGGACCGGACTGGTTTTCGCCGACGGCAAACGCTGGCCGGTGGAGAAGAGCTGCTGGACCTCTGCTGCCGTCGTCCTGGCGGCCGATGCCGTGAGTCGCACCAGTGTCGCCAACGGCATCTTCCGCGATGTCCGTCAGCGGCTGGCCGTCGCGCCCTGATCGCACCCCCTGGTCTCTGTGGCGCCCATCACCTAGACTGGTGTCCAGTCAACCGTCCGATTCTGTTCCGGGCGGCCGCAACGGTGCCCGGGGAGGCCTCATGGAGTTCGGAATCGTGCAGTTCACCAGCGATCGCGGGCTCAAGCCGCACGTGCTCGCGCCGCTGATCGAGAACGCCGGCTTCGCGTCGTACTACGTGCCCGAGCACGGCCACATCCCCACCCGCCGTGACGCCGCGCACCCGCAGACCGGTGACGAGACCCTTCCCGATGACCGGTACATGCGCACCCTCGATCCGTGGACGTCGCTCGCCGCCGCCGCTGCGGTCACCGAGCGCATCCGTCTGGCGACTGCCGTGGCGCTCCCGGTCCAGTCGGACCCGATCACCCTGGCCAAGACGATCGCCACCCTCGACCACATCTCCGGGGGCCGGGTGACCCTCGGCGTGGGATTCGGTTGGAACCTGGACGAACTCGCCGACCACAACGTGCCGCCGAAGCGGCGTCGAACCATGCTGCGCGAGTACCTCGAGGCGATGCGTGCCCTGTGGACGCAGGAAGAAGCCGAGTACAGCGGCGAATTCGTGAACTTCGGGCCGAGCTGGGCGTGGCCCAAGTCGACGCAGGGACACATCCCCGTTCAGGTCGGTGCGGCCGGCAACGAGAAGAACTTCAAGTGGATCGCCCGCAGCGCAGACGGCTGGATCACCACCCCGGGCGAGGAGGACATCGAGGGTTCCGTTGCACTGCTCAAGCGCATCTGGTCCGATGCCGGTCGCGAGGGTGAGCCGGAGATCGTCGTCCTCGACTTCAGGCCGGTGCCGGAGAAGCTCGTGAAGTGGCGCGAGATCGGCGTGACCACAGTGCTTTACGGCTTGCCCGACGACTCGGTGGAACGCGCGACAGGCTACCTGGCGAAGCTGGCCGGAAAACTCGACCTCGCGCCGGCAGCCGTCTAGCGCCGGGTCAGGCGAGCGGGTCGGTACGCAGACCGGGTATCACGAACCGGTCGAGATGGCGCCGGACCTGCTCGGCGTCGTCGATGTCGATCGTCTCGCCCGGCGATGTGCCGAGGCTGATCAGCACGCGCGCAACCCATTCGGCGACCTCGTGCAGGTCGTGTCCGGCGTGGATCTCCCCGCGTCGGGCGGCGGCCTCGATGTACGGGAACCAGAAGCCGGCGAGGTCGGGTACCAGTTTCACGACGCCGACGCCCGCGCATTCGGCGAACTCCGTCGGTTCCTCGGTGCGCAATCGCATGAGGAGGGTTCCGGGGTCATCGTAGGCGCCGCGCCCGATCCGTACGCCGGCGGTCAGCTGGCCGGCCAGATCGCCGATGTCGTCGAGCGTCGCTCGTGCGTCGCGCCAGAACGATTCCGTCAGCCGCACGATGGTCGCGCCGATCATCGACGGTTTGTCGGGGTAGTGCCGGTACAGCCACGCCCGGGAGACCCCGGCGGACTCGGCGACCTGCTGCATCGTCGTCGCCCGAATGCCTTTTTCGGCCAGCAACTTCTCGGTGGCGTCGAGCAACCGGTCGTGAACCGACGGGTTGGTCGTCTCGGTCACGGGGTCTCCTGCGTCGCTCGTCGCCTGGGTCTGCTCTGTCGTCAGCGCTCCGGCGAAGACTAACAAGCCCGTAGACAGTTCGTGGAATCTGTGTACACGGTTCAGGTCATGGTGTAGACACAAACCAGATTGTGTCTACACCGCGATGTTCGATCATCACCGAAGTTTGTCCAGAGGGGGCAGCGTGCCTTTACCAACCACCGCGATCATCGGCGCCGGGATCAGCGGCCTGACCGCGGGCAAGATGCTCACCGACTACGGCGTCCCGTACACCTGCTTCGAGAGCTCCGACCGCATCGGCGGCAACTGGGCATTCGGCAACCCGAACGGCCACAGCAGCGCGTACCGGTCGCTGCACATCGACACCTCCAAGCATCAGTTGTCCTTCCGGGACTTCCCGATGCCGGATGATTACCCGGACTTCCCGCACCACACGCAGATCAAGGCGTACCTCGACTCCTACGCGGAGGCCTTCGACCTCACCTCGTCGATCGAGTTCACCAACGGCGTCGAGCACGCCCGTCGACTCGACGGTGGAGGCTGGGAGCTGGAGACCCAACGAGGTGAACGACGCCGCTTCGATCTCCTCGTCGTCGCCAACGGGCACCACTGGGACCCGCGGTTCCCGAGCTTCCCGGGTGAGTTCGACGGCATCGAGATGCATGCGCACCACTACATCGATCCGCGGACGCCGCATGACTTCATGGGCAAGCGCATCCTGGTCGTCGGCCTGGGGAACAGCGCTGCCGACATCGCGGTGGAGTTGTCGTCGAAGGCGCTCGACAACAAGCTGACCCTGTCCACCCGCTCCGGTGCGTGGATCGTGCCGAAGTATTTCGGCGGCAAGCCCGCCGACAAGTACTACAAGACCTCGCCGCACATCCCGATGGCGTGGCAGCGCAAGTTCGTGCAGATCATGCAACCGGTGACAGCCGGCCGTCCGGAGGACTACGGTCTCCCGACTCCGAATCACAAGTTCTTCGAGGCGCATCCGACGCAGTCGGTGGAGCTGCCGCTACGCCTGGGCTCCGGCGACGTCATCGCCAAGCCGAACGTCAGCCGGCTCGACGGATCGACGGTCCACTTCGACGACGGTACCTCCGACGACTTCGACATCATCATCTATGCAACGGGATACAACATCACCTTCCCGTTCTTCGACCCCGACTTCATCTCCGCCCCGGACAACCGGATCGACCTCTACAAGCGGATGTTCTACCCCGGTATCGACGACCTCGTCTTCGCCGGGTTCGCGCAGGCCGTCCCGACGCTGTTCCCGTTCGTCGAGTGCCAGGCGCGCCTGATCGGTGCGTACGCGACGGGCCACTATCGTCCGCCATCGGTTGCCCAGATGCGGGACACGATCGCGGCGGACACAGAGTTCTTCACCGGCCACATGGTCCAGAGCGCGCGACACACGCAGCAACTCGACCACTACCTCTACGAACACAACATGCGTACCAAAGAGATTCCCGACGGTCGACGCCGCGCGCAGGAGCAGGGGCCGATGACCTGGGCCGGTGTCGCGGATTCCGTGCCCGTCGGCACCGTCTCGGAAGCGGGGGCCTCAGCATGACCGCAGCGGGCACGACCACAACGTCCGGGGCGGAGACCGTCCGCTTCCCGTCGTCCGGCACCGACTGCGACGCATGGTTTTTCGCTGGTTCGTCGGCTTCGCCCTTCGAGGTCGACGGCAAACGGCCCGTCGTCGTGATGGCGCATGGTTTCGCGGGCACCAAGGACTCGGGTCTCGAACCGTTCGCCCGGCGTTTCGCGGAGGCTGGACTCGCGGTCTTCGCGTTCGACTACCGCGGTTTCGGGTTGTCCGAAGGTCAACCGAGACAGCAGATCTCGCTGGAACGCCAAGCCGACGACTATCGCGCGGCGATCGTTGCTGCGAAGAAGCAGCCCGGCGTCGACCCGAATCGGGTGATCCTCTGGGGAGTTTCGCAGTCGGGCGGTCACGTCCTGACTGTCTCCGGTGGCCGAACCGACATCGCCGCGGTGATCTCGGTGATCCCCCTCGTCAACGGGCTCGCGGCCGGTCGCGTCGCCTACGACCAGGTCGGGGGTGCGGCGATCGCCCGATCCACCGCGACCGCGGTGGCGAGTGCGCTGTCGGCGAAGCTGGGGCGCGGCCCGAAGATGATGCGCGTCGTCGGCAAGCCGGGGGACCGTGATGCGGCACTGACAGCGCCGGGGTTCCTCGAGAGCTACCTGGCGATCGCCGGACCGTCCTGGCGCAACGAGGTCGATGCGTCGGTGGGTCTGGAGATCGGCGGTTTCCGTGCCGACAAGCATGTCCACGAGCTCGACGCGCCGGTGCTCGTGCAGATCGCCGACTACGACTCGGCCGCGCCTCCTCACGCCGCGGCGAAGGCGGCGTTCAAGGCACGCGCCGAGGTCCGGCACTACCCGTGTGATCACTTCGACGTCTTCGCGGGCAACGACTGGTTCGAACCGTGTGTGGGCCACGCGATCGCGTTCCTCACCCGCAAGCTCGCGGTCGAGACGGTGACCGCCCGGTGAAGCGCGCGATCGTCATCGGGGGAGCGTCGGGAATCGGGCTCGCGACGGTCGATGCGCTGACGGCCGGGGGAGTGGAGGTCGTCGTCGCCGATGTCGACGCCGAGCGTGCCGAAAAGGTTGCGGCCGAGCGTCTCGGCACCGTCCGCGCACTGCGGCTCGACGTCACCGACGAGGATTCGGTGGTCGCGGCGTTCGACGCGGTCGGAGAGTTCGACACGGTGGTGAACTGCGCCGGACTGTCTGATCCGGGAGCCCTGACCGAACTCGAGTTGAATGCCTGGCGTCACACCGTCGACGTCTGCCTCACGGGCACGTTCCTGGTGATCAAACACGCCGGCCGACGGATCGCCGACGGCGGTTCGATCACCTGCATCGCGTCGCTCAACGGTCGGCAGCCGGGTGCCGGGATGGGTTCGTACTGCGCGTCGAAGGCGGGTGTGCTGATGCTCGTCGAGGTCGCGGCCCTGGAGTTGGCGGAACGGGGGATACGGGTCAACGCCGTATCGCCGGGTCTGGTGTCGACGCCGCTGACCGAGGGCATCGGATTCGTGCCGGGTCTCACCGAGGAGTACATCGAGAACACACCGCTCGGACGCAGCGGCGAACCCGCCGAGATCGCCGACACCATCGTCTTTCTCGCCTCCGACAAGGCGCGATGGATCACCGGAGCAGCGTTCGACGTGAACGGCGGCGCACACCTCAAGCGGTATCCCGACGTCCTCGGGAAAGCGCGCGCGATGTTGGAGCAGGCATAGGGCGCCAACGCCTTTCGGTGCAGGGTCAGGCCTGCAGCGGCGCTCCGACCTCACCCGAGTCGCGTCGGAGCACGCGCAGCGATCCTTCCGCCCGGACCTCGGTGAACTGGCCGGTTTCCAAAGCCTGGCAATAGATCTCGTAGGGCGGACGTCCGCCGTCGGCGGGGTCGGGGAAGACGTCGTGGATCAGCAGGGCGCCGCCGATGCGCACCCACGGAGCCCAGCCGTCGAGGTCGTTCTGGGCGGCTTCCATGCTGTGGCCGCCGTCGATGAACACGAAGTCGGCAGGCTTGCCCCAGATGCGGGCGGCGACTTTCGACGGTGCGAGGAGTCCGACGACGGTCTTCTCGAGTCCGGCGTCGAACATGGTGCGGCGGAAACGTGCCGAGGTGTCGAGCGTGCCGGTGTGTGGGTCGACCAGCGATTCGTCGTGGTACTCCCAGCCGGGTTGGTGCTCCTCGGAGCCGCGGTGGTGGTCGACGGTGACGAGGACGGCGTCGTTCGCCTCGGCGGCGGAACCCAGGAACACCGTGGACTTTCCGCAGTAGGTGCCGATCTCCACGCCGACCTTCGTCGAATCTGGTTGGGACAGATACTCTCCGGCGATCTCGAACAGCGTCTGGGCCTCGTCGAGCGGCATGAAGCCGGGCGCCTCGTCGGCGACTTTGCGACGTTCGGGGGACGGTGCGTTCGGCGACGGTGCCGTGGACTGTGACATGGCACAGATCCTATCGGGTGTGTGAGGGGCGCCGCGTAGGGTGACCGTTATGAAAGCTCAGGTACTCAGTGCAGAGACAGGCCCTTCCGGACTCGAATTGACCGAGGTCCCCGACCCCACTCCCGCCGACGGCCAGGTCGTCGTCGACGTCAAGTCCTGTGGAGTGTGTTTCCCGGACCTCCTGATGAGCCAGGGCAAGTACCAGCTCCGCGTGCCGACCCCGTTCACCCCGGGTACCGAGGTCGCGGGCGTGGTGCGGTCGGCACCCGAGGGATCGTCGGTGAAGGTGGGGGACAAGGTCCTCGTCGCCTCGATCGTCGGCGGTTTCGCCGAGCAGGTGGCGGCCGCGCCGGAACAGCTGCTGCCGCTGCCCGAGGGGCTCAGCTTCGAGCAGGGCTCTGCGATGGGCATCAATTATCAGACCGCGCTGTTCGCGCTGAAGACCCGCGCACACACCCAGCCGGGTGAGGTCGTCGGTGTGCTGGGTGCCGCCGGCGGTGTCGGCACCGCGTCGATCATGGTCGCCAAGGCCATGGGTGCGAAGGTCGTGGCCATCGTCCACCGCAAGGGTGCCGAGGAACTGCTTCGCAGCGCCGGCGCCGACGAGATCGTGCAGCTCGAGGAGGGCTGGGGCGACATGCTCCGGGAGGTCGCGCCCAAGGGTGTCGACGTCATGATCGATCCGTCCGGAGGTGAGGTCTTCGACGAGGCGCTGCGCCAGGTCGCGCCGGACGGTCGCTACGTGGTCGTCGGCTTCGCGGCGGGCGGGATCCCGACGGTCAAGCTCAACCGCGTTCTCTTCCGCAACATCGCGGTCGTCGGCGCGGCCTGGGGCGAGTACGTGCGCACCCATCCCGAGCTGAATCTCCCCGCGAAGCTGCACGAGGAGCTGAGCCAGATGATCGCCGACGGCATGACCCCGCAGGTCAACGTCACCTACTCGCTGGATCAGCTGCCCGAGGCGTTGACCGATCTCGCCGAGGGGCGGATTCTGGGTAAGGCGGTCGTGAAGATCGGCGACTGAGGACATCGGCTCGGCCGGCGACGATCGCAGGAGACAGCCACCTGCGAAGGGAACCGCCATGTGCCGCAACATCACCGAACTCCGCGGACTGGAACCGCCCGCCACGGCCGACGAGGTCGAGGCAGCCGCGCGGCAATACGTCCGCAAGGTGAGCGGTGTTCGGCACCCGTCGCCGGCCAACGCCGAGGCCTTCGAGGCCGCGGTCGTCGCCGTCACCGCAGCGACCCGCACCCTGCTCGACGCCCTGCCCGAGCGTCGTCAACCGCCGAAGACGGTTCCCCCGCTTCGACGCCCCGAGGTACAAGCGCGGATCGCCGCGCGGGGATAGGCACCCGGTTCAGCAAGAGGTATCGCTCAGCGATACCTATTGCTGACTGCGTTCTGCTCTACCTGTGGAGTACCTGACAGCATCCCCATCCGTGAGCGGTTAGGATCGCGAGGATGTTTGATGCTGATCGTGGCTGCGCGCATGGTGGTCATCAGATTGGGTGGGGGAAGAGTGACACCGAAGCCTGTAGAGGTGAACCCGGGCAGTCTCGCTGACGCGGCGACGCACTTGCATTCGTACGGTACGTCGATTCGGGGGATTGAATCGCCGACTTTCGGAGCGATCCGAAATTCACTGGTTGGCTTCGAGACTGCATCAGCCACTGGCAGCGTCGATGCGTCAGTGAAGCAGGCGCTGACGACGATTGCAGGCCGACACGAACAGTTTGGCGATGCGCTGAAGTCCGCCTCGAGCGTGATGGTCAATGTCGACTACGTTGCCGCTCGACTACTAGAGTCGCTTGGCAATCTCAACCAGCGTCCTGAGTGATGGCGGCAAAGACACGCAGTGTTGTTCGCGATGCGCACCCCGAGGTTCTCGCTCATGCGGCGTCCGCCTTGGTACCGGTGTCGACCGCAATCGAGAGAAAAGCCGGGGAACTCCATGCGAAGGTAACTGGCCTCGATTGGAAGGGGGCCGCTCGTGACGGGGCGGTGACCCTCGCCGACTGGGAGAAAACGCAGATGACCCGTGTCGCGGACGCTGTCGAGGAACTCGGCGAAGCGTTCAAGTCGGGGGGCAGTCGAATGGCCCCGATGGTCGAGAACCTTAATACGTCAGCTACCAATCTCGAGAACGACCAGTTCTCCGTCTCTGAGGATTGGACCGTCCGTGACCTGAGAGACCACGCATCCGAAGAGAAGCGCAACGAGGGTGACTCCACGGCACTGTCTGAGATAGCCGAAGCTCGTCGCATCCGCGGCGAAGAAGCAACCAACGAGACCATCCGACTCCAGAGGCTTGCGCAGGAGTTGCACACTGCTGACGTCGACACGAAGCGCGCGATCAGTGAAGCAGAGGAACTCATCAGAACGCTCGCGCCCGTCACAGCGGGACTCAGTGTTCGTCAGTCCGAGCTAGACCTGAAGGCGCTCAAGGATGGCAAATTGTCGCCGGTGGCCGGAGAGCGACTGAGGCAAGCGACATCCTTGAGTCCCGAGCAGCTCGAAGCGCTCCGAGGTGGGCAGGCCACGGAGATCCCCCAGGGGCAGTACAACTACCTCAGCAGCATCATGACCGAGCTCAAGACAGCGAACATGGACGAGCTTCTCAAGGTTCATAACGCTGCGCCAGGCCTGCTCGGAGACGCCTTCCGCATCATGTCGTCTCCCAACGTACACACGAAAGCGGGCTCAACCGGCGGCCTTGACCGCTTGCCTGACTCGGTTGTGTCACTGCTTCGCGAGAATCCGATCAAGCGGACGACCGCAGGTATGTCGACGGGATACCCGTACTCCTTCGCAGGGGTTCCGCGTCTCGATGACTTCAAGGCTCTGAACACGATCTTGAGTGACCGTACCGACCGTGGTCTGCAGTTGGGCACTGACGTCGATCGAGGAATGCTCAAGCAGGCATCTGAAATCGCTGGAGCTCTTCCGGACGACGAAGATAAGCTCTTTGGTCTGTACGACGAAAATCAGCGCGTCGAGGACGTGCGAAAGCTCGCGAGCTCGATGCTCACCAACTCGAGTCACGACCGGCAAGCTGTCACCGATTTCCTGACCGGGGAACGGATGGGCGTGACGGTTGCCGAGGGGCATAGATACGACGCCGATGCGCACGTGCTGAACATTCTTTCTGAACGGTGGTCTGTCGACGGTGTGAAACTCGGTGCCGAAGGCGATTTGTCTGGCGGTAGAGATCTTTTCGATTGGATCGGGGCGGCGGCACCATCCGAGGGCTACGAAGGGCAGCTCGGTGGTAGGGCCGCCAATGCATTGGCGCGCATTCTGATCGATCACGAGAACGAACTCGATTCCTTGGTCGTCGAACGAGACTCAACAGGAAATAACAAGTACGAAACCTTCGGTGACCGGAATGCTCTGCTGTCGCAGGTACTTGCCAAGAACCTCGCGCCGTATTTCGGTAACTTCGCCGGTGCTCCGGATGGGGTCTTGGTCAACCACACAGCCGGTCCGCTCGAAGACACGGTGGAGTTCTCAAAACTCATCGGGGTGCTCTCCACGGATCCCGGTGCGGGTCGAGTTGCGTTGAGCGCAGCCGTGCAATGGGAGAATTTCCTCGCGCACGAGTACGGCAGCGACCCGGAAAACTCGGAGCTCGCCACTGCCGCTGCCAAAATACACAGGTCAATGGACGACGGCTTGACCAACGCGCTCTCAACCCTCGCCGACAACGACCACTGGGAGAGATTGCGGGAGTACAACGAGAAGTCCTTCTTGATCGACTCGGCCGGAGGGCTTTTGGCCGCTGGTGGGTTGAAGATCCCTGGGCTCTCCGAGGTCGCCGGCATGGCCGTGCCACTCGTGAAGATGGATGGGGTTGCGTTGCCGACCGCTGATCCGCAGGACAACGAATCTGCATGGAAGACAGAGCTTGAGAATCTAGGGACCGGCCTCGACAAGATGACGGCCGGGCATGATCGGGTTGTTCATGTGACGTCCGGCTATCTCGAGGATCGACCCGACCTCTGGGGTAAGGTGTGGACTGCGCGCGACGGTGCTCAGATAACATTTGTGAAGCCAGGCGGGTCTCTTGACCTGGAAGTGGTTCAGGCCAACGGCCGAGAATTCACGAGATTCTCGAAGGAAATCGGCGCGGAGAGTATTCGTTTCGAATACAACGACCACTTCGGTGAATCACTCGAAGATCCGACCATTAACGATTCCGACCAGTCCATGGAGGTAGTGGACCGTGCGCCGCGCTGACGTTGTCGCAGTTGCATTTCTGTGCCTTGGGCTTGTGACTTCCTGCAGTGACATCGGTATATCTCCACCCCCGGGATCTTCGGGCAATACCGCGTCCAGTTCGGTCCGATCTATGTCCCCCTCGGAAGCCCGGGCAGCAGACCGTCTGCAGTGGAGAATGCGCTGGCGTGAGGACGGGGCTGTTGACCTGTCATCACCGACTGGGACGTTCATTCGAGGGGTCATCGAAGGAGAAACCCTTCTGCTCTTCGATTGGGATGTTGAGGGTGAGTTTCCAGGCATCAAAGATGCGATTCCCAGCCGGAAGGATTGGATGCCGCCTCTGGGCAGCAACGACTACCAGACGGTGGATGAGATCTATAAGATTGCCAATATCCGTGACATCGGCGACAACTCTGCTGTCGCGCTTGTGTGCACAACCGGGCAGGTGAGTACCGATGAAGCGGCCTTTCCGCCCTACTTCGATTCGCAGGATGTCCCTGATGCCCGCGACAGGTTTGTGGCGGTCGAGCGCTTGACGTTTCATCGCGAGGGCGAGTCGCCGCCTGAAAGCCGGCCCGGTCCCAAGCTGTTTCCCGGGTATGACGTATTCGGAGATTGGTGGGTCTCGGAGTACACGGATTCGTGGGCGCCGCCGTCGGGTCCCGACGAGTGGGGGAGGGAACCGATGCCCGACCCGAGTATTTGCGGTGACATGGGCGACCTGACATCTCCAGGCCCGTCGTTCCCGGGCTGGTCGGGCGCTGGAGTCTGAGACGCCCGAACCCGTAGCGGGTCAGTCAGCAATAGGTTTCGCTGAGCGATACATATCGCTGATCCGTGCCGCCGCCAAACCTGGCGATTCAAAATAACCCCAGCTCACCGGGGTTAGGCTCACCGGTGAGCAAAAATTTGGGACGTGACCGCGGGGTCGGGCTAGGGTCCGAGTGGTGTCCAACCACCGATCTCACCGCGCTCATCAAGCCGCTCCGCGCGTGGTTCGCCTCCTCGCACTCGCGCTGACCGCCGCCATCGTCGGCATGCTGGCCATCCTCGGCGGACCTGCGCCCCGCGCGCAGGCCGCACCTGACGACAGCTGTGCGCCGGCCGGGCTCGCGTCCGCGTCGGCCGCGCCGGTCAATCTGGCCGCGGCGGAACAGGGCGGGGAGGACACCACCCCGAACACCACGCAGATCGACCAGCTCGACCTGAATGCGCTCGAGTTGCTCGCGCCGGGAAAGCTCTCCGTCGGCACCCTCTCCGACGCCGGGCCCAGCATCTGCGTGAACAGCGCCGGAGACTTCACCGGCTTCGACAACGAACTCCTGAAGGCCGTCGCCGCGAAGCTGGGTCTGCAGATCGAGTTCAACGGCACCGAGTTCGCGGGTCTGCTCTCGCAGGTCGCCAACAACCGGTTCGACGTCGGGTCGTCGTCGATCACCACCACCGACGACCGTCGTAAGACCGTCGACTTCACCAACGGCTACGACTTCGGCTACTTCTCGCTCGTCGCGCCCGAGGGCGGTTCGATCAAGGGATTCGGCGACCTGTCGGACTCCACGCGTATCGCCGTCGTACAGGGCACCGTGCAGGACGACTACGTGATCAACACCCTCGGCCTCGACCCGGTCAAGTTCCCGGACTATGCAACGGCTTACGCGAACCTCAAGAGCGGTCAGGTCGACGCGTGGGTCGCGCCGTCGCAGCAGGCGGAAGGAGCTGTCCGCGAGGGTGACGGCACCGCGATCGTCGAGAACACCTTCAGCGTCAACAACTTCGTCGCGTGGGCGGTCGGCAAGAACAAGCCCAATCTCGTCGAGGCGTTGAACTCCGGACTCGACGCCATCATCGCCGACGGCACCTACGCGAAGCTGTACGAGGACTGGGTGCCGCGAGAACTGCCGGCGGGCTGGAAGCCGGGCAGCAAGGCCGCGCCGGCACCCGAACTCTCCGACATCGCCGCGATCGCCGCGGAGAACGCCGAGAAGGCCGGCCCGACCGAGGCCACCAAGCCGAAGAGCACGCTCCAGCAGCTCGGTGACACCTTCTTCAACTGGGACCTGTACGAGAAGTCCTTCCCGGAACTGATCAAGACCGGTCTGGTGAACACGCTGATCCTCTCGGTCGTGTCCGGTGTGCTCGGCACCATCCTGGGCATGATCCTGGCGATCTGCGGCATCTCCCGTTCCCGCTGGTTACGCTGGCCCGCACGGGTGTACACCGACATCTTCCGCGGCCTGCCGGCGGTGGTCGTCATCCTGATCGTCGGCCTTGGCGTCGGGCCGGTGGTCAAGGGGATCACCGGTAACAACCCGTACTGGCTCGGCGCGGTCGCCCTGGCGCTCCTCGCGGCGGCCTACATCGGCGAGATTTTCCGATCCGGCATCCAGAGCGTCGACGACGGTCAGCTCGAGGCGTCCCGGGCGATCGGCTTCAGCTATCGGCAGTCGATGCGATTGGTGGTGGTACCGCAGGGTGTGCGACGTGTGTTGCCGGCCCTGATGAACCAGTTCATCAGCCTCATCAAGGACAGCTCCCTGGTCTACTTCCTCGGACTGCTCGCCAGCCAGCGCGAACTGTTCGCCGTCGGCCGAGACCTCAACGCGCAGACCGGAAACCTGTCGCCGCTGGTCGCCGCGGGCATCATGTATCTCATCCTGACGATCCCGCTGACGCACCTGGTCAACTACATCGACCGTCGCCTCCGTACCGGCAGGCCCGCAGATGTCCACGATGACCCGTTGCCCGTCACCGCCGTCGAGAAGGGATAGGCCATGCCTGCCACCACCACCACACGAAAAGCGGTGTCGCTGACCGGCACCGACCTACACCTGTCGTTCGCGAAGCACCATGTGCTGCGCGGCGTCGACATCCAGGTCGACGCCGGGACGACGACGACCGTCATCGGACCGTCGGGGTCGGGCAAGTCGACGCTGCTGCGGGTGCTCAACCGCCTGCACGAGCCCGACCAGGGAGACATCCTGCTCGACGGCCGGTCCGTCCTCGAGGACAACCCGGATGAGCTGCGCCGCCGAATCGGCATGGTGTTCCAGCACTTCAACCTCTTCCCGCACAAGACGGTCGTCGAGAACGTTGCGCTCGGCCCCCGGAAACTCAAGGGGCTCAGCAAGGACGAGGCCCGCGAGGTCGCGCTGAAGCAGCTGGAGATCGTCGGGCTGACCCAGAAGGCCGACGTTCGGCCGGCGCGCCTGTCGGGCGGTCAGCAGCAGCGCGTGGCCATCGCACGGGCGCTCGCCATGACGCCGGAGGTCATGTTCTTCGACGAGGCGACGTCGGCCCTCGACCCCGAGCTCGTCAAGGGCGTGCTCGCGCTCATGGCCGACCTCGCCTCCGAGGGGATGACGATGGTCGTCGTCACCCACGAGATGGGCTTCGCGCGCAACGTGAGTGACAACGTCCTGTTCATGGACCACGGCGCCGTGGTGGAGACCGGTGAACCCGGGCAGGTCTTCGACGACGCCAAGTCGGACCGCCTGCGCACCTTTCTGTCTCAGGTGCTCTGAGACCTCACATCCACTGGACGAGTTCGTCGGACCGTTCCGGGTGACGTTCCCGGAACCGTTCGACGACCTCGCTGATGTGGTCGTGCATCAGCGTCTCGGCCTTGCGCGGCCGGCCTGCGATGATCGCCTTGGCGATGTCGGCGTGGTCGTGGCTCATCGCGTCGTCCTCGGGGATGGTGTCGCGGCCCGTTCCGAGCACGTGTTCGACGACGATGTGGTCGATGGCTTGGGTCAGCAGGGTGAGCACCCGGTTGCCGCTGAGTTCGGCGATCACTGCGTGAAAGTTGTTGAGGTCGCTGAAGATCTCGCTCTCCTCATGCTCCTCGACATCGTAATCGAGGAACCGCGCGAAGGCCGCCTCCTTCAATCTGCGGTCCTCCAGCCGGGCGACCTTGGCCGACAGCTGCGGCTCGAGGATCTTCCAGGTGTCGAAGACCTCGTCGTACGTCGCGCCGGCGAGGTGGAAGTACAGGGTCGCGGTGCGCGCGAGGTAGGACGCATTGAGCGCGCTCACGAACGGGCCTCCACCCGGACCGCGCTTGAGCGTGATCAGACCCTGGACCTCGAGGATGCGCAACGCCTCACGCAGCGTCTCGCGGCTCACCGAGTAGTTGGCGAGCATGTCGCTCTCGGCAGGGAGTCGGTCGCCCCGTCGTAGGCCGAGACTGACGATGTCGGAGACGATCGCCGCGGCGGTGGTTTCCGACGCCTTCGGGGCACGCGTGGTCTCGGACCTCGCCGAGGAATGCATCTCTCCCGGGTTGTAGATGATCGGGAGGCCGGTGCGGGCCAGTTCGCGTGTCATCATCGACCTCTTCAATTGCGGTGAAACTGGCCCGGAGCCGCTGGCTGGAATCCGATCGGTTGCACTTTACGTGGTTGCCGGGACAAGACTCGGACAAATCGTACGAGTGAATGAAACCCCGCTACGTGTTCTAACACGCGGTCGGCATCGGCGCAGGGGAGCGCATGTCTGCGGTTCAGTGCTGCTCGATCGCGAACAACCGAGCCCCGTTGCGGTAGAACACATTGCGCAACCAGTCGTCGTCCATGCCGAGGCCGGTGATCACCTCGAGGGCATGCGTGTAGCCGTAGGGGATGTTGGGGAAATCGCTACCGAAGAGGATCTTGTCCCCGGCGTCGGCGAGGCGTGACCGCAGATCGGCGGGGAACGGGGCGTTCTCCTCGGCGAAGTCGGTGAACGCCATCGTGGTGTCGAGGTGGACGTTCGGGTATTCGAGTGCGAAGTCCAGGAAGGGCTCGTACTCGGGCATGCCCATGTGCGCAATGATCAGCGGCAGCGACGGGAACCGGTGCAGCAGAGCGCGAATCGGTTCCGGTCCGGTGTGGTTTCCGGGTGCGGGACCCGAACCGCAGTGGATGATCACCGGCACCTGCGTGTCGGCGATCTGCGACCACACGCCGTCGAGCAGCGAATCCATGGGGGAGTAGTCGCCGACCTGGATGTGGGACTTGAACACCCGTGTCCCGGCCTGGATGGCACGGGATACGTACGCGGTGGCCGATTCCTCCGGGTAGAAGGTCGCGGTGTGCAGACAGTCCTCGTGGTGGGCGGCGAAATCGTTGGCCCAGCCATTGAGCCACTCCGCCATGTCGGGCTTGTGTGGGTAGACGAGCGACGAGTAGGCGCGGATCCCGAAATCGCGCAGTGTCGACACCCGGACGTCTTCGTCGGCGCGGTAGGTGATGGGCCACTCGCGTCCGACGAGCGGGCCCGCGGAGTCGAAGTAGGCCCACACCTTGTCCATCACCGGACGTGGCATGAAATGCGTGTGGACGTCGACGATGCCCGGGAGGTCGAGGTCCTGCCAGACCGCGCGCACGCGATCCGCCTCGTGGGAACTGAACGGCACTGGGGACTCCGGAACGGCACTGTTCACCTGTACGACGGTACGCCCGGCGTCGGGCCTGGGGCACGGCGGCCGGTCAGCCGACGGCGGGGGAGATCAGCACCTTCCGATGGTCGTTGGGCGCCGACAGTTCGGTGAACACACGATGCACCGCATCGAGCCCGACGATCTCGCTGACCAGTGTCGACGACCCCACCGCGCCGCGGTTCAGTTCACCGGCAGCGGTGTCGAACTCGGCCTTCGTGTAGTAGGAGACGAAGTCCATCGACGCCTCCTTGACGATACCGGCGACGGGCATGAAGTGGTCGTCGCTCAGGCACACGCCGGCGACGACGATTCGTCCGTGCGTGCTCACCGCGTCGAGAGCCGCGGCGATCATCCCGGGTTTGCCGACGCATTCGATCACCACGTCGAATCCGTCCCGGATCTGCTCGATCACCGACTCCGGTGTGTGGACCTCGGACGCGCCGGCATCGAGTGCCGCGGCGCGACGACCGGGGGAGGGGTCGGAACAGATGACCTCGCCCGCGGTCCCGCGCGACAACCAGTGCAGCACAGCTGTCCCCACCGGACCGGCACCGAGGACGAGGACGCGGTCGCCGGATTCGACCGCAGCGCGCGTCACGGCGTGCAGGCCGACCGCGAGGGGTTCGACCAGTGCGCCTTCGACCGGGTCGATGCCGTCGATGCGCACGCTCTCGGCGGCACCGACGACGACGTACTCGGCCAAGGCGCCCGGCAACACACCCAGTCCGAGCGTGCGCGCGGACGGGCACCGCGCGACGTCGCCGGTCAGACAGGCGCGACACCGGTGGCAGCCTCGGACAGGCATCGACGCGACCTGGTCACCGACGCGGAACCCCGGCGCCGCGTCGGGGCCGACCGCTGCGACCTCACCCGCGAACTCGTGACCCATCACGGTGCCGGCGGGCAGGAACGGTGCGGTCGACAGATCGGAGCCGCAGATGCCGTTCGCGGCGACCCGGAGCACGAGTTCGCCGGGGCCGGGCGTCGGATCGGGGAGTTCCACGATCTCGAATCCGTCCGCCGAGGTGACCGCCGCCCTCATGGCCTCAGCCCGCCGACCAGCGCACCGGCGGGGCGTCGAGCGCCGATCGCGGCACGATGAAGACGCCCTCGGCCTCACAGGTCACACCCTCGGCGTCGGAGATGGTGCCGCGCGCGATGCGTTTGCGGCCGGTCTGCTCGGTGACCCAGGCCCGCGCGGTCAGCGCGCCCAGCCGGGTCGGACGGAGGTAGCGGATGGTGATGGTCCCGGTGTAGCAGGCGCTCTCGTAGCTGGCGGCGTTGCCGAGGAGGTGGTCCAGAAGCATCGCGCAGACACCGCCGTGCACACATCCCGGCGGGCCCTCGTAGGCCGCGCCCAGGGTGAACTCACAGCGCACCCCGTCGTCGACATGTTCGACGTTCAGCGGCGGCGCGAGGGCGTTGCGTACCCCGATGACCGCGTTTCCCCAGGCCATACCGGTGTTCTCGCGCGTGTGCCGCACCCCGTACGGCCCGTCCATCTGCTCTGACCGCAGATCGGCGACGATCTCGGCGATCCTCCGCTGGGCGACGGCGAGGGCGTCCTCACCGACTTCGGTCCTGATCACCGCGTCGACCAGGTCGCGGACGGTGTCGGTCAGGGGTGTGTAGACCCCGCGACGGCGCTCGACCTCGGCTTCGGCGATGTCCTCGAGGATGAACTGCATATGGCTACCCATCAGTAGGTGTGGCATAGGTAACGCCGACTGGCGACGTGCACTAGAACGTGTTCTAATTCAACACTAGAACGTGTTCTAGTTTTCCGCTTTGGCGGACATCGACCACCAGGTCATCCAGCCCGAGGTGACACGTCAGGAGCGGTGATCCGCCACCCGGAGACACAACCACAGGAGTTACGACGATGAGCGCCGGCACCTTCGACCTCACCGCCCGCGACGAGACCTGGGTCAAGCGGGTCCTGCCCGTCCTGAGACTCGTGGCCAAGAAGTACTTCCGGTCCGAGGTCCGTGGCATGGACAAGGTCCCCGACGGGGGTGTCCTGCTGGTCTCCAACCATTCCGGTGGCCTGATGGCCTTCGACGTCCCGGTGATCAGCGTGGCCTTCGCCGACGAGTTCGGAGCCGAACGGCCGCTGTACACGCTCGCGCACGACCTGATCTTCACCGGCGCGGGCAAGGACGTCTTCGGCAAGTTCGGCTTCCTGCCGGCCCATCCCAAGAACGCCGTCGCCGCGCTCGAGGCGGGCGCCGCGACCATCGTGTTCCCCGGCGGTGAGTGGGAGGTGCTGCGTCCCACCAGCGAGTCCGCGACCATCGACTTCCACGGTCGCACCGGCTACATCCGCACGGCCCTCGAGGCGGGCGTCCCGATCGTCCCCATCGTCACCATCGGCGGCCAGGAGACCCAGCTCTTCCTCAACCGCGGTGACGCCCTCGCCAAACTGCTCAAGCTGGACAAGCTGCTGCGCATCGACAGTGCGCCATTCGCCTTCGGCTTCCCGTTCGGGCTCACCGCTCATTTCCCGCCCAACATCCCGTTGCCCTCGAAGCTCGTCACCGAGGTCCTCGACCCCATCGACATCACCGCCGAGTTCGGGACGAATCCCGACCACGACGAGGTGGACCAGATGATCCGCAAGCGCATGCAGCACGCCCTCGACGGGCTCGCCCGCGAGCGCCGGTTCCCGGTTCTCGGCTGACCACAACAAAGGAGATCGACGATGATCAACCAGCTCCGCGATCGCGTCACCACCTACACGTGGCTCGTTCGCACCCTCATCCGAAGTGGCTTCCTCGGCTCACTGCGACTCGACCGGTACATGCGGATGGGTCTCAACCTGCGGCGCCACGGCGGCGCCTCCCCGGTCAGCGGCATCGGTCTCGCCGCAGCTCGCGCCCCGAAGGGGCTCGCCCTCGTCGATGAGGCGGGTGAGCTGACGTGGGGAGAGCTCGACGCCCGCTGCGACGCACTGGCCGTCGGACTGCGCGAGCTCCCCGGCGCTTCGGTGAACACCGTCGCCATCCTCTGCCGCAACCACCGCGGCCTCATCGAGTCCCTTGCCGCGACATCGCGTCTCGGCGCCGACGCGGTGCTGCTCAACACCGGTTTCGCCGGACCGCAGCTCGCCGACGTCCTCGAACGCGAGGGCGCCGACGTCCTGATCGCCGACGACGAGTTCGAGGCGGTCATCGCCCCTGCGGCAGACCGTCTTCCGGAGCTCCGTCGCGTCCACGCCTGGACCGAGACCAGTCCGGTGTCCGGAGACACGACCTACTCGCTCATCGACGCGAACCTCGGCCGACGCCCCGCTCGCCCCGAGCGTGCCGGCCGCATCGTGCTGCTGACCTCGGGTACCACCGGCGCCCCCAAGGGTGCACGCCGGGGTGGCAGCACAGACATCGCCTCGCTGGCCGCGATGCTCGACCGCATCCCTTGGCGCGCAGGCGAATCCACGGTCATCGCCGCACCGATCTTCCATGCCTGGGGCTTCGGGCAGGTGGCCATCTCGGCGACCATGACGTGCACGATGATCATGCGTCGGCGCTTCGACCCGGAGGCCACCCTCGACCTCGTCCGCGAGCACGAGGCGACCGGACTCGCCGTCGTGCCGGTGATGCTCGAACGCATCATGGATCTCCCCGACGAGGTCCTCGACACCCATCCGATGCCGAGTCTGCGGTTCGCCACCGCGAGCGGTTCACGGATGCGCACCGACGCCCTGGTCGCCTTCCTCGACCGTTTCGGCGACGTCGTCTACAACAGCTACAACGCCACCGAGGCCGGACTGATCAGTACCGCCACACCTGAGGACCTGCGCGTCGCCCCGGACACCGCAGGACGACCGCTGACGGGCACCAGCGTCCGCATCCTCGACGACGACGACCGCGAACTGCCGACCGGCGAGATCGGCCGCATCGTGGTCGCCAACAACTCCGGTTTCGACGGCTACACCACCGCCGACACCAAGGCGTTCAGCGACGGGCACATGGTGTCCGGCGACGTCGGACGGATCGACGAGAACGGCCGCCTGTTCGTCGTCGGCCGCGACGACGAGATGATCGTGTCCGGTGGCGAAAACGTCTACCCACTCGAGGTCGAGCAGGTCATCGGAGTCCTCGACGAGGTCCACGAGGTCGTGGTGATCGGCGTCGACGACGAGAAGTTCGGTCAGCGCCTGGCCGCCTATGTGGTGCGCGCCCCGCAGACCCTCATCGGCGCCGACCAGATCCGGCAGCACGTCAAGGAACAGCTGGCCGGGTTCAAGGTCCCCCGCGACGTCCACTTCCTCGACGAGCTGCCCCGCAACGCCACCGGCAAGATCCTCAAGCGCGACCTGCAGTCCGCCACCCCGGAACGAAAGGTGAGCTGAACGATGAACGCACGTAACACACTCCGCGTCACCGAGCTGTTGGCCGGCACCGACGCCACCCCGCACGACGCCGAGCGCATGACCGGTCCGGATGCACTGATGCTCAATATGGAGTCCCCGTCGAATCCGATGCACACGCTGAAGGTCGCGGTGCTCGACACGACCCGACGGGGCCGTCCGCTCACACTCGACGAGATCGCCGATGTGGTCCCGTGCTACCTCGGGATGTTCCCTCGCGCCACCCAGCGGGTGCGCTGGGTTCCCGGATGTTCTGCACGCCCGTTCTGGGTGCAGGACAACGACTTCGACGTCACCCGTCACATCGATGAGATGGAGATCGCGGCTCCGGGAGGGCGTGCCCAACTCGACGCGATGCTGTCCGAACTCGCCGTGCGGCAGCTGGACCGCGAACGGCCGCTCTGGGGGCTCACCCTGGTCCACGGTCTGGAGGGCGGTCGTCAGGCTGTCGTGGTCCGCGTCCATCACGCGGTGGCCGATGGGCTGGCGGCGCTCAACACGTTCATGGCGGCCACCGCCGAACCCGGCGAGCGGATTCACCCGGCACCCATCTCCGAGGCCCTCGAGCAGGACACGAGGACCCTCACGAAGGCGGCACGCGCGGAGTCGCGGCGCCTGGTCCGTCGACTCCCGTCCGTGGTCTCGGCGGGGCGGCGCGCGGTGCGGGCGCGACGCGAGGCGGCCAACGGTGACCTGATCCCCAAGCCGCTGACGGTGCGTCGCACCAGCTTCAACGCCCGCAGCGGGGCCGACCGCGTGTGTGCGTCGGCCGACATCGCACTCGCAGACGTCCAGCGGATCGCGCTGGCCGCGGGCACCACGGTGAACGGTGCGCTCCACGGCGTGATCGCCGGAGCGATCCGCAACGAGCTCCTCGCCCGGGGTGAGGAACCCGGTGACTCCGTGACCATCTTCGGGGTCTGCAAGGACCTCGCGTCGAATCGGGTGCACGGCAACGAGATCGCCGCCGCCATGGCGTATCTGCGCTCCGACCTGGCCGATCCGGTGGAACGGATCGTCGCGACGGGCGAGAGCTGCGGAGCCACCGTCGCGTGTCGTCGGGAGGTCGGTTTCGAACTGACCGAGAAGCTCGCCACCTACACCGGCCGGCTCGGCCCGCAGTTCCGCGGGCTGGCCGCCCATCAGATGCCGGTGGTGATGAACAACATCACCACCGCCAACATGCCCGGCCCGCGGACGACGCGCTGGATCGGTGACATCGAAGTGGTCGACTGGATCTCGTTCGCACTGGCCATTGCGCCCGCGGATGTGAACCTGACGACCTACAGTTACGCCGGACGGCTCAGCATGGGACTCATCGCGACACCGGAATCCATGCCTGATCCGGCCGGGTTTCTCCGCCGGGTCGTCGAGGCCGTCGACGAGGCGACCGATGCTCTCGGTATCGGCGCCATGGCACAGGAGGCCAGTTGATCGACTGGGAGACCGAGCGGGCCCGGCTGGGATTGTTCGCGGGCGTGCTGCCTCGCGCGATCGGCAGCTCGTTGGCCGCGAGACGGGGAAATCCGGAGACGGGTGTCCCGGCGGCCGGCTGCGGACCGCGGCAGATCGGGGAGACCGCGATCGACGAGATGTTCATCGCGATCAACTCCGTGATCCGGGACATTCCGCCGATGGAGTCGGTCGAGGACATGGTGGCGCGATGCGCCGACGTCGCCGAGGAGTTCGTACGCCTCGGACCCGCTGGGATTCATCGGGATCCGGGTCTGCCCCGCATACTCTCGCGCGACCGCAAGGTCTTCGGTACCACGTCGTTCGAGCACATCGACTTCTCCGTCGACGCGAAGCTGCCGGCGTCGGTGGCGTCCCTGGACCCGTATGCCGACGGCATCTCGTCGGTCCGGGTGATGACCAAGAACCGGGCCGGTACCCGATGGCTCATCTGGGTACACGGCGCGGCGCAGGGGCGGCCGGACGATCTGTACGCCTTCCGGGCGGCCCACCTGCACAAGAAGCTCGGCTACGACGTCGCCTTCCCGGTGCTGCCCGCACACGGTGGTCGGCGCGTGACGAAGGTGTCCTACCCGGGTTTCGACCCCCTCGTGAACACGCTCATCACCATCCGCGCCGTCGCCGAGATCCGGTCGTTGATCAGCTGGATCGAGCAGCACGACCCCGCCGAGATCGCCATCGCCGGGACATCTCTGGGTGGGCCGATCGCCGCGCTGGTCGCCTCGATGGACCCGCGCGTCGCCACCGTTCTCGCGGTGGTGCCGATGCTGGACATGCACGCGACGCTGGCCCACCACATGTCCCGCGGCGGACCCAAGGGTGAGCACCTCGCATCGTTGATGCGCGACGAGTCGGTGCGGGAAGTCGCAAGTGTCATCAGCCCGCTGCGGGTCCAACCGATAGCGCCGCCCGATCGCCGGATGGTCGTCGCCGCTCTCAACGACCGCGTGACCTGGGTGTCGGCGGCACAGCAACTCCACCAACACTGGGGCGGTCGCATCCACTGG
Organism: Gordonia sp. Swx-4; assembly: GCF_030316175.1. Taxonomy (NCBI): domain Bacteria; kingdom Bacillati; phylum Actinomycetota; class Actinomycetes; order Mycobacteriales; family Gordoniaceae; genus Gordonia; species Gordonia sp. Swx-4. Next base: position 4,258,307 of record NZ_CP128197.1, on the reverse strand, counting down.
TACCCCGGAAGCCATGTCGGTCACGCCATCTCGACCGGCATCCGGCACGCGACGGACGGTTTCCTCAGCGAACCCGCCCGCCCCGCCGGCCCGGCGGCGGAAGGCCGGCGCGCGGCGTTCTGAGTCGGTTTCCCGTGACGGGGTGCGCGCTACTCGGGCACCGACTCCGGGTTCGCGTCGGCGATCAGTTCGTCACGGTCTTCGACGAGCACGAATCCTGCGGCGATGGCCGCATCGGCGGCGTCGCGGTAGTGCTTCTCGTATTCGTCGCGGGTGCCGTAGCGTTCGGCGAGGAGATGTTCCGGCACCGGGTGGGTCGACCCGAACAGCAGACAGAGTCGGGAGATCGGTTCGGAGACAACGCCGCTCAGTACCTGGGTCGGTGCGTCGACGCAGGGGGTGCGGACGCCGCCGAGAACGTTGCCGATGTCGTCGACCTCGAACTCGGGCTCGGGAGTCGTGACGCCTCGGAGACGCAACGGGTCGGCGGCGGGTGGCGGATTCCCGCCGCCGGCCCACGCACGGAGGTGGCGGAGGCCGGCGCGCAGCACGAAGCGCTGCTGACCGCGGTTCACCGGGTCGGGGCAGCCGAGGAATTCCTCGAAGTCACCGATCTGATGCAGGTCGGCATGCGAGGTGCCGGCGATCTCCCACGCCCGCAGACGACCGGTGTCCGGTTGGCGCACGAGGTGGTAGCGGAAGTTGGTCAGCACATCGGTCTCGGTCTGGACGACGAGAACCGGCGCGTCGAGATCGGTGCGGATCGTGGTGGGTTCGCCGCTGAACACGGTGCTCACGTCGATCCCGGTACCGACCTCGCCCGCGGGAAGCCCTGCAGCAGCGCGACTGTGGATGAGGAACCCGTCGAAATCCCCATCTCCGGCAACCGCATTGACGTAGGTGGTCAGTGCCATCGCAGACTGGGATTCGCCGACCGCGAGCACCGAGCCGACGGTGAGCCCGGCGAGCGGGTGGTCCGGGGTCGGGCTCTCTCCGGAGTGGTCACCGCGGACCGCGAGGCCGATCGAACGGAAGATGTCGTAGCAGTACGCATCACCGGGATGATGCAGGCCTGCGTAGCGATCGGGGTCCTTGGCGGCGAGGCTCTGGGGTTCACCGGTGGCGACGCCCACTGATCCGGTGCCGCCCTCGATGCCGACGTACTGCGCCGACACTCCCACCCAGGCATAGCCGGCACGCACCAGCTCTGCGGCGACATACGAGTACTCCGGTGCGGCATCGCTGCCGCTGCTCACGTTCAGCCACTCCACGACGGCGCAGCCGTTGAACGCGGACGCGTCGGCGGGGCGTCGGACGACGAGCCGCGTCGTGAACTCGGCTGGTGGCGTGTCCGCGTCGCCGACGAGCCGCCGGGCCAGTCCCGACGCCGCGTACTCGGTGTCGGTGTATCCGGCGGCCACGAGGTCGGGGACCGGCGAGGCGCTCAGGAGCGACGAACCCTTGCCGTCGGTCAGGGGGCGAAACGTGATCTGCTGGTTCACTTCTGCTTCCGGTGCTTCTTGATGACCTCACCGAACATGAAGTGCATTTTGGTTCCCTGGGGCCAGCCGATGTAGTAGCAGAGGAAGAGGCTGATCTCCTCGAGCTGCTCGGGCGTGAGTTCGCCGTTGCCGAGTGCGGCACCGGCCTGGATCTCGGCGACGTCGATGTTGTTGCTCGCCGCGAGTGCACCGAGCAGTAAAAGTCGCCGATCCCGGTCGGAGAGGCCCTCGCGCGCCCACACGTTGCCGAACACCTGGTCGGCGGTGTGGGCGAAGTAGTCGCCTGGACCGTCGCTCATCTCCCAGCCGTAGACCTCGGACATCCGCTTGAGGCCGCGTTTGCGCACCTCGTCGGGTGCTTCGTCGGAGATGTTGGAGCGGGTCATGCGGTTTCTCCTTCGAGGTGGGGGACACCGAGCCCGGGGGCCAGCTCGCGGAGTGCGATCTGGCCGAGGGGCAGATCGACGCCGAGGTCGTCGGCGAGTGCGAGTGCCAACGACAGGTCCTTCTCGCCCAGTGTACGAACGCCGGTGAAGATGCCGTACCACGGATCGTCGGCGTCGAGTGTCGCCGTGGTCTCGCGCAGCATGATGGCGCCGGCACCGCCGGTGATGGCGTCGGTGTGCCGAACGACCCTGCCCAGCTTGGTGATGTCGAGCCCGGCGGCCTCGGCGAGTCGCGCGGCTTCGGTGGTGGCGGTGAACGAGATGAAGTGCAGGAGGTTGCGGGCGAGCTTCATCTTGGTGCCCGCGCCGACCTCGGCTCCCGCGTGCACGAGCATGTCCGAGGTGAGCCGGAAGGGCTCCTTCAGCTTCTCGTAGGCGTCGCGCGGGCCGCCGACCATGATCGCCAGCCGTCCCGACGCCGCGCCCATCGCGCCGCCGGAGATCGGGGCGTCGAGAAGGATGACATCGCGTTCTGCGCACTGCTTCGCGAGATCGATCGCGGTGTCCGGGCCGATGGTCGAGTGGACGGTGATGATGGTGCCCGGGCGGGCCGTCGACAGGAGTCCGTCGGCACCGGTGACCACCGACCGGACCTGCTCGTCGTTCAGGACGCAGATACCGATGATGTCGGCGGCGGAGGCGAGTTCGGCGAGCGAACCGGCCGCCTTCGCACCCTTGTCGACGACCTTGGCGATCGCCTCCTCCGACAGGTCGAACACCGTGAGGCCGCCCGGCCAGGCGGCCAGGCTGCCGGCCATCGGGCCACCGATGTTGCCGAGGCCGACGTACCCCAGCCGGATCGGGGTCTCCTCTGTCATGACCGGATGACCTGCCCGCCGTCCACGTTGAAGATCTGCCCGGTGATCCAGCCGGCCTCCTCGGACAGCAGGAACAGGCACATCCCGACGAGATCTTCCGGCGTGCCGAACCGCTTGAGCGGCAGACGGTTCACGATGTCGGCGACCATCTCCTTGGGCGTGGTGGTGCGGGTGGCCTCGGTGTCGATGGGGCCGGGGGCGATCGCGTTGACGCGGATGTTCTGGCCGCCGAGTTCGGTCGCGAGCTGCTGGGTCAGGCCGTTGACGCCGACCTTCGCCAGACCGTAGAAGCCGCTGTACAGCCATGCGGCGGTGGAGGACTGGTTGACGATCGCCCCGCCGCCGTTGGTCATGTGCGGGTAGACCGCGCGGGTCACGTTGAGCGCACCGTCGAGGTTCACGCTCATGAACTTCTTGTAGTAGTCCCACGGCACGGTGATGAGGAAATCGAGCTTCATCCCGCCGTAGATCGCAGCGTTGTTGACCAGGCCGTCGATCGAACCGTAGGCGTCGACAGTCGCCGCGGCGAGAGCTTTCGCCGACTCCTCGTCGGCGACATCGGTGCTGACGTACAGGCCACCGATGTCGGCGGCGACCTGCTTGCCCTTCTCGTCGGCGAGGTCGGCGACCACGACGTTGGCGCCCTCGGCGGCCAGTGCCCGTGCGTAGGCCTCACCGATACCGCCGGCGGCGCCGGTCACGATGATGGTCTTGTTCTCGAAACGCTTGGAACTCATTGTCCTGCTTCCTGTATTGGTATTGCTCCCTGAGGTGCGAGCTTGCGAGTGTTTCTCGCTCCCTGAGGTGCGAGCTTGCGAGCCACGAAGGGTCAGGCGGGCCGCGCGACGGCCTTGGTCTCCAGGTATTCCTCGAATCCGGCGACGCCCATCTCGCGACCGATGCCGGACTGTTTGTAGCCGCCGAACGGGACGTCGGCGGAATACCAGATGCCGCCGTTGACGCCCATGGTGCCGGTGCGAACACCGTTGACCACCTTGTTGATCCGATTCTCGTCGGTGCCGTAGACCATGCCCGACAGTCCGTAGGGGGAGTCGTTGGCGATGCGGATCGCGTCGTCGTCGCCGTCGTGGGCGATGATCACCAGGACTGGACCGAAGATCTCCTCCTGCGCGACGCGTGCCGAGTTGTCGAGTCCGGAGATCAGCGTCGGTTCGACGAAGAAGCCCCTGGATTTGTCGGCCGGACGGCCGCCGCCGATCTCGATCGTGCCGCCTTCCTGCTTGGCGATCTCGATGTAGGACTCGACGCGTTGACGCTGGCGCTCGGAGATCAGCGGCCCGCAGATCGTGCCCGAACTCGTCGGGTCACCGGCCGGCAGACCGGCCAATGCGTCGCGGGTCGCGGTGATCGCCTCGTCGAGCTTGGTGCGCGGGACCACGAGTCGCGTGGTGATCGCACAGCCCTGACCGGCGTGGGTGACGACGTTGAAAGCGGCCATCGCGCAGGCCGAACCGATGTCGGCGTCGTCGAGCACGATGAACGCGGACTTACCGCCCAGCTCGAGGAAGACCTTCTTCAACGACTCCGACGCCGCGGCCATCACCTTCTTGCCGGTCGCGGTGGAGCCGGTGAAAGAGACGAGGTCGACGCGGGGATCGGTGGACAGCTGCTCGCCGAGCCGGTGGTCGGTGGAGGTGACGATGTTCAGGACGCCGGGCGGGAAGTCGGTCTCCTCGGCGACGACCTTGCCGACCAGTGCTGCGCACCACGGGGTGTCGGGTGCGGGTTTGAGGACGACGGTGCACCCGGCGGCGAGGGCCGGCCCGATCTTGGCGAAGTTGATCTGGTGCGGGAAGTTCCACGGGGTGATCGCCCCGACGACGCCGATCGCTTCCGACCGCAGCTCGCGATGGTTCTTGATGCCCATCGGCTTGGCCGTGCCGAGATCGCGTGTCCACTCGTAACTCTCGGCGAGATCGGCGAAGTAGCCGAGATCGGTGACGGGACCCTCGAATTGCGGGCCGTGGGTGAGGAACGACGGGCAGCCGACCTCGGCGATCGTCAGCTCCCGGAACTCGTCGGTGTGGGCGAGCAGGGCGTCGCGGAGCTGGCGAAGGCAGCGGGCACGGAAGGCGTGGTCCCGCGACCAGTCGGTGGTGTCGAAGGCGGTGCGCGCGGCGGCGATCGCGGCGTCCATGTCGGCGGCGGTGGCCTCGGCAGCCTGCCCGATGACCTCCTCGGTCGCCGGGTTGACGACGTCGAAGACACCACCGCTGCCGGGGGTGAGTTTGCCGTCGATCAACAGGTCCGACGCGGATTCGGGGCGAAGGGTCATGAGCTGGAACTCCATCTGGACAGGTGTCTGGACTCGCGTTCAAACCTAGTGTAGCGTGGCTCACATGTCCAGCCCCGTGTCCCAGGAATCCACACGTCGCCGCCTGACACAGCAGCAGGCCGAGACGGTCGCGCGACTCACCGACGCGGCGGTCGACGTGTTGAACGCCGAGGGATTCGACGGGCTCACCGTGCGTTCGGTGGCCAAGCTCGCGGGCGTCGCACCCGCCACGGCGTACACGTACTTCTCGTCGAAGAGCCACCTGGTGGCCGAGGTCTTCTGGCGTCGGCTGTCCGCGGGCGTCTCCGAACCCGACCCGGCCGCCACGCCGGCCGAGCGGGTCGCCCAGGTGCTTCGCGAGGTCGCCCTCGTCGTCGCCGGAGAGGGGCAGCTCGGCGGCGCGGTCACCGTTGCGCTGCTGGGAACCGATCCCGACGTCGAGCATCTGCGCGTTCGCATCGGCGCGTTCATCCGTCGGCGTCTGGCGGCCGCGCTCGAGGAAGACCCGGAGAATCCGGGTCCATTGCTCGACACCCTGGAGATGATCTACTCCGGCGGCCTCGTCTACGCCGGCATGGGGCACATGACCTATGAGCAGACATCCGAACGTCTTGTCGCCGCAGCACATCTACTGATGGAGAAGTGATGACCGAAACGACATCGGTGCCGGGGATGGAGCGGGCGCTCCCCTTCGACCCGTATGCCTACGACTTTCACGAGGATCCGTATCCGACCTATGCGCGGCTCCGCCGGGAGTCGCCGGTCTACTACAACGCCGAGATGAACTTCTGGGCCCTGGCCAACCACGCCGACGTCCGCGCGGGATTCCGTGATGTGCAACGGTTCTCGAACAGCTGGGGCGTGTCGATGGACCCCTCGGCGTACGGGCCCGACGCGCACAAGTCGATGTCCTTCCTCGCGATGGACGACCCCAAGCACATGCGGATCCGCAAGCTCGTGTCGAAGGGCTTCACGCCGCGCCGTGTCAACGACCTGACCGGCCGGATCACCGCGCTGACGCACCAGCACTGGAGCAAGTGCCTCGACATGGGCGAGTTCGACTACGTCCACGACTTCGCCGCGCTCCTGCCGATGGATGTGGTCTCCGAGCTGCTGGGCGTTCCCGAGGCCGACCGTACGGATCTGCGTCACCAGTCCGATCTGCTCCTGCATCGCGAGGACGGCGTCCTCGACATCCCCGAGGCCGCGATCTACGCCTACATCGAACTGCACAAGTACTACTCGGAACTCATCGCCGACCGGCGGAAGAATCCCGGCGAGGATCTGGTCTCGGCCCTGATCGAGGCCGAGATCGACGACGACGAGACCGGGGAGAAGATCAAGCTCACCGAGGACGAGATCGTCGGCTTCATGGTGCTGATGGTGGTCGCGGGCAACGAGACGACCACCAAACTGCTTGCCAACGCCCTGTATTGGGGCTGGCGCAATCCCGACGAGCTCGCCAAGGTGTTCGCCGACCCCGAACTCGCGGTCCCGCAGTGGACCGAGGAGACGCTGCGCTACGACAACTCGACGCAGATCGTCGTGCGTCGCGTGGTCGAGGACGCACCGTACGGGGACTACGTGATCCCGGCCGGCGACCGCGTACTCCTCCTCGTCGGCTCGGCGAACCGCGATGAAGAGGTCTTCGGTCCGGACGCCGACAAGTACGACATCGGTCGCGACAACGGGCAGGCGCTGATGAGCTTCGGCCTCGGCGCGCACTTCTGCCTCGGCGCCCATCTCGCTCGCCTGGAGGCCAACATCGGTCTCGGCGAGGTGATCCGGTCGATCCGCTCGGTCGACATCGACATCGACAGGGCGGTCCGTGTGCACTCGGTCAACGTGCGCGGCTTCGCCGAACTCCCCGTGAAAGTGACGGTGCGCTGATGGCTTTTCGTCCTCATCCCGAACGTCGACCGGTTCTGGTCGCAGGAGCGTCGTCGGGAATCGGAGCGGCAACCGCCGAACACCTCGCCGCCGCAGGCCATCCGGTCGCCCTCGCGGCCCGGCGCGTCGAGAAGCTGCAGGAGTTGGCCGACAAGATCATCGCCGCGGGTGGCGAAGCGGTTGCGGTGCCGCTCGACGTGACCGACGAACAGTCGGTCATCGACTGTGTCGCGAAGGCGGAGGCCGCGCTGGGTGAACTCGAGATCGTGGTCGCCGGTGCCGGTGACCTCGCGGTCGGACTCTCCTATGAGACGAGCCCGGAGCACTTCGCCGATCAGGTCAACATCCACCTCACCGGCGCCTACCGCATCTACCGTGCGGTCATCGGCGGCATGATCGACCGTGCGCGAGGTGATTTCGTATTCATCGGCTCCGATGTCGTGCTCCATCCGCGGCCCTGGTCGTCGGCCTATGTGGCCGCGAAGTCGGGTATCGACGGACTGGTCTCGACCATCCAGCTCGAACTCGAGGGCACCGGCGTGCGTGCGGGTGTGGTCCGGCCGGGACAGACCTTGACCGGCATGGGCATGAATCTCGACCCGAAGACCACCGAGGACATGCTCAACGACTGGATCAAGCACGGTCTGGCGCGGCACGGCAACTTCCTCGAACCGCGCCACATCGCGCTCGCCGTCGCGGCCATGGTCACCATGCCGCGCGGCGCCCACATGCGCGCGGTCGAGGTGGAGGCCGAAGGGGCCGTCTCCCGCGACCGGAGTTCCGGCAAGACACAGCAAGACACACAGTCGACGAAGGACAAGGGGACCGATCGATGACCGCGATCACCGAATCAGGCCTGAAGAAGCCGCCTCGCGTTTCCGGGGGCGAGGGCGAACACGGACATCTCGACGAGCTCGCCACCGACCCGATCTCGCTGTTCTGGCGCGTCCGGGAGGAATGCGGCGACGTCGGCCTGTTCCAACTCGCCGACCGCGAGGTGGTGTTGGTGTCCGGGGCCGCGGCGAACGAGGAGTTCTTCCGCGCCCCCGAGGAGGACCTCGACCAGGCGGCCGCCTACCCGTTCATGACGCCGGTGTTCGGCGAGGGGGTCGTCTTCGACGCGAGTCCCGAGGAACGCTCCAAGGCGATCCACAACTCGGCCCTCAAGGGCGCCCACATGAAGCAGCACGCGGTGACGATCCCCAACGAGGTGGAGCGCATCATCGCCGAGTGGGGCGACGAGGGTGAGATCGACCTGCTCGACTTCTTCTCCGAACTGACGCTGTACACCTCGTCGGCGTGCCTTATCGGACGCAAGTTCCGCGAGCGTCTCAGCGCCCACATCGCCCACCTCTTCCACGACCTGGAGAAGGGCACCGACCCGATCGCCTACGTCGACTACAACGCCGACATCGAGAGCTTCCGCAAGCGCGACGAGGCACGCGCCGAGCTCGTCGAGTTCATCCAGGGCGTGATGGACGAGCGCATCGCGAACCCGACTCAGGACAAAGAAGATCGCGACCTGATGGACGTGCTCGTCCAGGTCGGCTTCGACGCGAACACGGTCACCGGCATGTTCATCTCGATGATGTTCGCCGGCCATCACACCACATCGGGCACCGCGGCCTGGACGCTGATCGAGTTGCTGCGCAACCCGGATTACATGAAGCGCGTCTACGACGAACTCGACGAGATCTACGGCGACACCCCCGACGGCGAACGTCCCGAGTACACCTTTGCCCACACCCGGCAGATGCCGCAGCTCGAGAACGCGCTGAAGGAGGCGCTGCGACTGCACCCGCCGCTGATCATCCTGATGCGCGTGGTGCAGAGAAACTTCCATGTCGAGGACTACGAGATCGCCGCCGGTCAGTCGATCGCGGTGTCGCCCGCGGTCTCCAACCGTCTGCCCGAGGACTTCCCGGATGCCGACGCCTTCGACCCCGACCGGTACGAGAAGCCGCGGCAGGAGGATCTGGTCAACCGCTGGACCTGGATTCCGTTCGGCGCCGGCCGACACCGTTGTGTCGGTGCGCAGTTCGCGATCATGCAGCTGAAGGCGATCTTCTCGGTGCTGTTCCAGAACTACGAGTTCGAGATGTTGCAGCCGTCCGAGAGTTACCAGAACGACCACTCGAAGATGGTGGTTCAGCTGCAGCAGCCCTGCCGCGTTGCCTACCGCAAGCGTCAGGATCGCTGATGCGCGTCGAGGTCGATCTGGATCTGTGCCAGGGGCACGGCATGTGCGAGCTCGAGGCCCCCGAGGTCTTCGCCGCCCATATGGACCATGTGGAGATCCTCGACGCCAACCCCGACGAATCCCGGCGAGCCGAGGTCGAGGCCGCCGTGCAGTACTGCCCGACGCAAGCGTTGCGTCTCATCGAAGATGACGAGTGAAGGTGGAACACATGTCTTTTGACCGTGCGGAACTGGAAGAGATGAAGGAACGGTGGCTGGCCGCCAACATCGAGGCGGAGAAGGCGGGGGACTGGAAGCCGCTCGCCGAGTTCTACACCGAGGACGCCACCTACGGCTGGAACTACGGCCCCAAGAAGGACTTCATGGCCGTGGGCCGCGAAGAGATCCGCGAGCTCGCGCTCGGTCAGGAGATGGAGGGCCTCGAGGGCTGGGAGTATCCGTATCAGGCATGGGTCATCGACGAGAAGACCGGCGACATGATCGGCCTCTGGAAGCAGGTCTACGAGGGCACCCGTGAGGACGGCAGCCATTACGCGCTCGAGGGCATCCAGGGCAGCTGGTTCAAGTACGGCGGCAACTTCCAGTTCTCCTGGCAGCGTGACTTCTTCGACTACGGCAACGTCTCCGCCCTGTTCATCGAGATGATGAAGAACAACGCGATGAGCGACGGAATGCTCAAGCGGGTGGAGAAGGCGGCGCCGGGCAACCTGCCGGGGTGGTACGACTTCGGTAAGGCGCCGGTCGCGTTCTGGTGACCTGACATGACTTCCACAGCCCCGACCTATCAAGGTCTGAGTCAGGCGCAGCTCGCCGTCCTGGTCCCCGAACTCCTGCTGTCCGGTCAGATGATCGACCGCAGCGGTATGGCCCACCTCATCAGCGCTTTCGGTCGAGATGTGATGGGCAGGATCGCCATCGAGGAATGGATGGCCGCGAGCCCGGTGTACACGCATCGCGTTCGGACGGCACTCGGAGTCGACGGTGACGGCGTTGAGGACATGTTCAAATGTCTCCAGCTCGACATCGGTGCACCGCCGCAGTTCATGGACTTCCGGTACCGCGTCGACGACAAGTACCACGGATCATTCATCCTCGATCATTGCGGCGCCCTGCTCGACGTCGAACCGCTCGGCGACGAGTACGTCACGACGATGTGCCACGACATCGAGGACCCGACCTTCGACGCGACGGCCATCGCGACCAACCGCCGGGCGCGTATCCGACCGGTGCATCGGCCACCTCGACGCCCCGTCGACCGGACTCCGCACTGCGAGTGGACGGTCACCATCGAACCGGACCGCGACGAACTGCCGCTTCCCCCGGATGCCGAGGAGATGTTCGGGACGCGCGCCGGCCAGATCGAGCTGTCCGCGATCGACGCGGCGTCGACCGACGGCTGGGTCGACTACCGAGGGCCACTCGTCGAGGATCTGCAGTTCGCGGAGTGGTCGACGTCGGCACTGGCGCGGATCGCGGAAGAGGTTGCGCTGCAACATCAGCTGCTGTCCCTCGGCTTCCTGATCAGCCTGCGGCGGTATGCGGAGAGCGAAGATCAGGTCGTCGAGATCTTCCGTAAGCAGCTGATCGGGATCGCCGGTCTCGCGGCGGACCGGATTCGCGCGGCCCTCGAGCTGTCGACAGACGCCGAAGGCCTGGCGCAGGTGCTGGCGCTGCATCCGTGCTTCGGGCCGGCGCAGTACACCGGTCTGACCGCGACCGCCGACGGCGACACCGTCTCCGTCCGGCTGCCCAGGGAATCCGACGCCATGACCGACGGCGGATGGATGTCGCTTCTCACGCCGGATCATCTGGAACCACTGCAGGCCGCCGCGACGGCGGTGAGTCCGTACCTGCGTGTCGAGGGTGCCGTCGAGACCGAGGATGCGCTCGAGATCCGGATCGTCACCTCGGACACGGCGCAGAAGGAGAGCGGCGAGGTGGCGATCGCACGGTTCAGCGGCGGCGCGAGTTTCGAGTTCGTCGATCGAGGCCGCTCGATCCCGATCACGCCGGTCGGCAGCTCGGCGTGAATCCGGACGGCGGCTGGTCTCCCGGGGCTGCCGGACTGGGCGGCCGGGTCGCCGTGATCGCGGGCGCCACCCGCGGGATCGGCCTCGCGGTGGCGTATGCGCTGGCAGGCCAGGGAGTTTCGGTCGTCGTCAACGGACGTGACGGAGATGCGCTCGAGGAGACCGTCGCGGAGATCCGCGGCGGCGGGGGACAGGCCGTCGGCGTCCGCGGCTCGGCCGGTGACGACGCCGTCGCCCAGCAGATGGTCGACGCCGCGCTCGGCGAGTTCGGCGCACTCGACATCGCCATCAACTGCGCGGGCATCGCCGAACCCGCCGGGTCGACGGTCCTGACCATCACCCCCGACGAGTTCCGGGCCCAGGTGGACGGACACCTCATGTCTGCGTTCCACCTCCTCCAGGCCGCGGGACGGGTCTTCGTCGAGCAGGGTTCGGGGTCGATCGTGCTCACCGGCTCGGCTGCGTCGCTCGGGATGTTCGGCGGCAGCGGCTATCCCGCGGCGAAGGGCGGCGTCAACGCGCTGGCCCTCGCCGCCGCCGCGGACCTGGCCGAACACCACGTCCGGGTCAACGTCGTGATGCCCGGCGCCAAGTCGCGGCTGTCGACCGGCGACGACTATGTCGCCCACATCGAGGGCCTGCATCGTCGGGGGATTCTCGATGACCTGACCCGGGAGGCCGCCCTCGATCCGGCGCCGCCGGAATACGTGGCACCGCTGTACGTCTTCCTGGCCAGCGATGTCGCCGAGCACGTCACCGGCAGCATCTTCAGCGCCGCAGGCGGTTTCATCGGACGGTTCGAGACACAGCAGGCGAGCTTCATCGCCTACCGCGATCACAAGGACACCTCGCCGTACAGCCTCGGCGAGCTGGCGGAACTCCTCGGCTGACCTGAATTTTTCGTCAGGACCGGCGGGCGGCCCGTCGCTCCAGCCAGAACCGTGCGCCCTCGGCGATCGCCTCGGTCACCGGTCTCGGCCGCCAGCCCAGGTCGCGCTCGGCCTTGCCGTGGTCCATCTCGGACATGAAGTGCATCAGCCGCACCGACGGGACGGTCAGCTGGACGGGCTTGCGGGTGAGGGCGGCCCGCGCCGAGCCCGCCGCACCGGCCGCGTACAGCGCAGGGCGGTTGAGCACGAGCCGGGGAGGCTCCCGGCCGGCGGTGCGGGCGGCGATCTCCACGATCTCGCCGGTGTCGATGGACCGCTCGGCGACGATGTACCGCTCGCCCACCTCACCCCGCTCGGCCGCCAGGGCGAGTGCGCGTGCAGCGTCGTCGATGCCCACCGACTCGGCCCGGCAGCCGCGAATGGTGAACGGCAGCTTGCCCAAAGCCGCACCGGCGACGAAAGACCCGTGTGGCGTCGGCTGCCAGTCGCCGGGACCGTAGGTGTTGGCGACGCACATCACGACGCCCGGCACGGCCCCGTCGCGGGAGTAGTCCATCAGTAGGTTCTCGGCGGCGACGCGACTCTTCACGTACCCGGGTGCGTGCTTCGGCCAGTTGAACGCATCGTCCTCGGTGGCCAGACGCCCCTGGACCCGCCCGATGGTGGCGGCGGTACTGGTGAAGACGAACCTGCGCAGCGGCTGTGTGGCGGCGACGTCCAGCACCGCCCGCAGGCCGTCGACATTTGTTCGGTACAGCGGTGCCGGATCCCGCAGCCAGGCACGGGTGTCGACGGCGCAGTGGAACACCACGTCGCAACCGTCCATCGCCGCGCGCACCGAGTCGGCGTCGAAGAGGTCGCCGGTGACGTGCTCGAAGTCCAGGCCGGACAGCGTGCGGAGATCGCTGGTCGGACGCGTGAGGACGCGTACGTCGTCCTCGTTCCCGACGAGATGACGGACCAGTCGGGCACCGAGGAAACCGTTGCCGCCGACGACGAGCTTCATCGTCCGGCCAGACCGCCCGGCACGAGATCCTCGATCGCGGCCGCGCTGCGGGACAGCATCGCGTCGAACATGGCGGTGCCGCGTTCGGTGGGTTGCGCGGCGGCCGAACCGAAGACGATGATCAGCGGCGCCTGGATGAGGTTGGCGACGTAGTCGTCCCAGCACTCGTCGAGCGTGTAGTCGGTGACGCCCTCGGTGACCACCGCACGGTGATACGACGCGACGATGCCGCGTTCGTGCTTTCGACGATCCTCGGTGGTCAGGCTGGTGCTGAGTAGAAAGGCGATGTCGCGCAGCGGGTTACCGGTGGTGATGGTCTGCCAGTCGATGACCGTCACCTCGCCGGTCGGGCTGAACAGCACGTTGTCCACACGTAGGTCTCCGTGGATGAGTGCGGTGTTCCGCAGAGGCGCGACCAGCCAGTCGCCGGCCTCGCGGACCAGCCAGTCGATGGCCGCCGAACTCTGCAGGTCGGGCGAGAAGCGGTCGCGGTAGACGTCGGCCATCGGGGCGAGGATCGTCTCCATCATCTCGCGTTCGGCGGCACCGGGCAGCGGCATCTCCTCGAGCAGTGCGGCGTCGTTCCAGCGGGGTGCGTGCAGACCGGCCGCCGCCACGGCGACCGACTCCGCCTGTGCCGGCGTGCATCCGGTGATCTGGTCGCCCTGCACCGCGTCGCCCATGTCCTCGAGCAGGAGCACGAACTCGGTGGCCGGGTCGGAGATGGTGGCGGCGTAACACCGCGGGATCGGGACGGTGAAGCCCGCGGCCAGATCACGGTAGAACCGGACCTCGTTGCGGAACACCCCGGACCCGAACTCCCGCTGCTCGGGAGCGCCGGTGGCCAGCTTGGCGACCATGGTGGCGGGCAGATCCGTCGGACCGTAGTGTTCGAGTGTCAGCCGATACGACCCGGCCATCTGCCCGGTCCCGACAGCCTCGGCGGTGACCGCGGTGATCGACGCGTCGTGGCCGTTCTCGCCGAGGAAATCCGTGAGCCACGTCGCCGTGAGTTGCTCGACGCTCGTGGGTATCTCGAGGGTTTCCGTCACGAGGGCATCCTTCCGGGGTTGGCCGGTAGTCCGACCGCGCGGTCGGGACGAATGTCGCGGTACGCCGAGACCACCGGTGCCAGTTCGGTCGGCGTCGCGCCATGCAGTATCACCGAGTCGACGCCGAGGTCGAACTGTTCGGCGATGGTCTTCGCGCAGTCCGACGGCGAACCGGTCGCGGAGTCGGCGACCCACGCCTCGGGGATGGTCTCGGCCAGTTCGGCGAGTTCGTTGTCAGTCGCGGTGGCATCGATCGGCCCGCGGGCGCCGGTGAAAGCGGTTGTCGCCCGCACTCGTTCGAGATCGGCGGGGTCCCATTGATTGGCACCCATGAGCTGGTCGGGGTAGCCCTGCAGGTAGGTCGCGAGGCGCCCGTACAACCGGCGCATCCGGTCGGCCGGGTCCAGGTCGTCGGACACCGTCGCCACGACCGACCAGATCCGGATCGACGCCGGGTCGCGGCCGGTGCGTTCGGCTGTCTCGCGCACGTGGGCGACGGCCCGTCGGGTGGCGTCCGCGCTGAAATAGGTGTGCAGGACGACGCCGTCGGCGATCTCACCGGCCAGTTCGAGGGTCTTGCGACTCATGGTCACCAGCATGATCGGCGGTGGGGAATCCAGGGTCACGCCGAGATTTAGCAACGGGTACGAGCCGATGGGTCCGTCGTGACCGACGACCATCTCACCCGCCCACAGCCTGCGGAGCAGCCCGGTGATGTCGCGCAGGGCCGCGCCGGTGACGAGCGGGACGCCGAGGATCTGCCACTGCGGGGTTATCCCGCGTCCGAGTCCGAGAGCGAAGCGACCGCCGGACACCTCGGCCAGGGTGGCGCCCATCGTCGCGGTGATGATGGGGTGCCGGGTGTTGTGGTTTGTTGCCGCCGTGGCGATCCCGAGGTTCTCGGTCGCACCGGCGAGAGCACCGCACAGGGCGGCCGCGTCCTTGACGTTGAACCGCTCCGAGACGAAGGCCGTCCCGAGTCCGATCTCGTCGGCGAACCGCGCCTCGCCGGCGAGCTCGCGGGGGGTGACCGGGTGCCGGGAGAGTGCGTAGTAGCCGAGCTCGGTGAGCTGTTCCATGGGCTCAGGCGCTCGCGCTGACGGCCTCGCGGTATTCCTGCGACCGCGCCTCGCGCACCCAGAGGGTGCCGTCGCCGGCGGTCGCACCTTCTTGCTTCAGGGTGCGCTTGAGGATCTTGTTGGTGGCGGTGGTGGGCAGGTCGTCGGCGATCCGGACGTATCGCGGCCAGGCCTTCGGCGACAGGTCCGCCTGTGCGGCAAGCTGTTCGGCGAAGGACTCCGGGCTCAGTTCGACGCCGTCCTGCAGCACGACGGCGGCCATCACGGCGTCACCGACGTGTTCGTCGGGCACCGCGTACACCGCGACGCGGTTGATCTCGGGCACCCGCAGAAGTATTCGCTCGATCGGCCCGGCGGCGAGGTTCTCGCCGTCGACCCGCATCCAGTCGCCGGTCCGGCCGGCCAGGTAGATCCACCCGTCGGCGTCCTTGTAGGCGAGGTCGCCGGACCAGTACATCCCGTGACGCAGACGCTCGTTGGTGGCAGCGGAGTCGTTGTAGTACCCCATGAACATCCCGCCGCCCTCGACGTTCACCAGCTCACCGATCGCCTCGTCGGGATTGAGAAGTGCTCCGGTGCCGTCGAATTCGGCTGCGGGACACTCGGTGATCGTGGAGGAGTCGTAGACCGCGACGTTGGGGAAGCCGCGGCCGATCGAACCGTGCGGGGTGCCCGGTTCGCGGGTGATGATGATCGCGAGCTCGGTGGAGCCGAAACCGTCCCAGACCGTGCAGCCGAAGCGGCGCGAGAACTCGTCGATGTCACGGTCGGTGGCCTCGTTGCCGAAGGCGACGCGCAGGGGATTGTCGGCGTCGTCGGGCTTCTCCTCGGTGGCGAGGATGTAGGCGAGAGGCTTGCCGACGTAGTTCATGTACGTCGCGTTGTAGCGGCGGATGTCGTCGAGGAAGGTCGACGCGGAGAACTTGGCGGGCGCGATCGCGGCCCCGCCGCACAGTGCGACGCAGTAGCCGCCCATCAGTGCGGCGCTGTGGAAGAGCGGCATCGACAGGTAGCAGACGTCGCCGGGGCCGATGTCGTACTTGTCGGAGAGGACGGGACCGGCGAACGGGATCATCATGTGCGCGAACTGAACCGGCTTGGGGTTGCCGCTGGTGCCCGAGGTGAAGATCAGCATGAACGTGTCCATCGCGCCCGGCACGGAGTGCGGGGTGAGGTCACCCGCCCCGGCGATGAGGTCGGTCCACTGCGGGGTCGAGGTGTCCAGGACCGTCACGCCGGGGAGTTCTAGGCCCTCGAGCAGGGGGCGGTGCTCGGCGTCGGTGATGAGGATCTGGCAGTCGGCGCGCAGGATGTCGGCGGTCAGGCCGTCGCCGCGTCGGGTGTTGTTGATGCCGGCGGTGACGTAGCCGCCGAGGGCTCCGGCCGCGAGGGCGATGAGCATGTCCGGGGTGTTCCCCAGCAGGGTGCCGATGTGCATCGGTCGAGAGGCGTCGGCCACGGACAGTATTGCGGCAGCGGTCTTCTCCGCATCGCGGACGTACTCGCGCCACGTCCAGCGGCGTCCCTCGTAGGTGATCGCCAGGTTGTCGTCGTCGGCTCGTGCCTGGAGGAGCTGGGTCACTGTCTCGGCCATGCGGCCAAATCTAGAACGTGTTCACCAGGTGCGTGTACAGATCTGAAATATTGTCTACTGCGCCGCGTCGGAGACGCCTGGGTGTGGCCGTCGGAGACGCCTGGGCATGACAGTCCGAGACGCCTGGGCATGACAGGCGGAGACGTTGCACCACGGCCGGGGTTCCCGGAAACAACTCGGTCGGGGACGCCGAAGCGTCCCCGACCGAACGGGTGTTGCTGTCTGCCGCTAGCGCTTGAACGAGCCGCTACCGGGCACGACGGTGAACGTGCGGTCGTTCTTGCCGATGATCGTCGTGGTGAACTCGATCGAGCCGGCACCGGTCGCGAGGGCCACGCCGTCCGACGGGCGTGCGTCGCTGCAGGCATCGAAGACGTCGCTGCCGGACTGGCCGGTGGACTTGTTGGTCCAGCTGATGCCGACGCGTGCGTCCTTGAGGTTGGTTGCGCAGGCCTCGGTCGGCGTCGTGTTCAGTGCGACCTGGGTAACACCCGGTTCGGTCGCGGATGCGAGGATCGAGGCGAGGAAGCCTCCGCTGACGCCGTTCGAGCCGACGGTGATGCCCGTGTTCGGGACCTGTTCAACGCTCAGCGCCTGCTCACCCGGGGCGGCCTGCGCGGTCGCAGCGCCCAGCGTCATCGCACCGAATGCCGCAACGGCTCCGAGTCCAGCAATGGTCTTGCGTCCCATGTGTATCTCCCGTCACTTTGGACACTTCGAATCTACAGCGTACGGGAGTGATGTTGGACTCCTCAAGGTGAGGTCGGCGGCATTCTGCTGATACAGAAGACGTATGAGCGATCCGCATCACGCCGAGTCATCGAACCCGGGGCCACACGACCCGCTGTCCGCCTTCCATCTCGGCGACCTCGCCGTCGAGGGCAAGGGCGTGCGCGCCGCTCAGTTGCTCTGCTCGCAGTTCGCCGACCATCGCGGCCTGATCGAGCTGCCCGCGCTCGCCGTTCTGTTCGATCACTGCGGAGGCATCCCGTTCCATCGCACCCACGACGACCCGGCGGCCGCCACGCTGCAGGCGCGGTTGTCGTTGTCGACGCACGGTCGCGCGAACATCGGTGACCTGCTCGCGGCGCGTGCCGAGGTGGTGATGCACGACGACGGCTGGGGCTCGACATACGTCGAGATCCGCTCCGGGGCAGGGCAACTGTGTTGTGTGGGCACCGCCCGCAATGTTCGCGTCGGGCGCGCCCTGACGGGTCAGACTCCGTCCGCCGAGATCGGGATGGCGATGCCCAGCTGCGACGACGACCACGGCGTGACGCTCCCGGCCGCCATCCCCGCGGATCTGACCGGGCGGGCGGTGGTCGAGGAGATCGCCACCAAGCAGCGGGACCCCGGACCGCTGGTCGAGATGCTCAACGGCACGGTCGAGGTGCTCGACGGGGCCATCGAGTGCGACGCCGGTATTCGGTTCCGCAGCGCCACCGACCCCTGGATGGGCAACATGTTCGGCACCATGCACGGCGGCGTCATCGCGACGATCGTCGGCCAGGCGGGGTCCTTCGCCGGGCACCTGCACGCCGGGGCAGGGCAGGAGTACTCGATCGGTGACATGGCGATCGGCTTCTACCGATCGCCGGCGGTCGACGGCAGCGAGGTCACCGTCGCGGTGACGCCGATCAAGACCGGGCGTCGGATCTCCTCCTTCGAGGCGACCATGACCTCATACGACGATGTCCTGCTGAGCCGCGCCACGCTGGACGTTCACTACCACTGACGGCGGTTGCTCCGCTCCGATAACCAACCCTGATGACCGCCCCTGGGATCTGCCCCCGGTAGCGGAGTCGCCGACATATCGTCGGCGGACTCGCTTTTGAGGGTTGATCGCAGGGGCGGTTCACTGTGCGTCGCCAAAGAAACAATCAAGCGCGCTTGATTCTTCTACGGTCCTGTGTGACGCTATGGCGCATGACCGATCGAGCAGCGGCCGTGTACGGCGTCGTGGCAGACCTCGAAGCCGAGTCCGACCAGCTCGATGCGCTGGTCGCCGACCTCGACGACGCGGGATGGGCCACGCCGACGCCGGCCCCGGGGTGGACCATCGCCCACCAGATCGCGCACCTTGCGTGGACCGACGAGGTCGCCGCCATCGCGGCGACCGATCCCGAGCGCTTCACCGAGCTGGTGACCGAGGCTCTGCAGAACAGCCCCGAGACCTACGTCGACGATGCCGCCGAGGCCGGGGCGGGTGCCCCGGTCGAGGAGATCCTCGCGGGCTGGCGACTCGCGCGAGCAAAGCTGGCGGACGCGCTCCGGGAAGTGCCCCAGGGTGTGAAGATCCCGTGGTTCGGCCCGCCGATGTCGGCGGCGTCCATGGCGACCGCGCGGCTGATGGAGACGTGGGCGCACGGTCTCGACGTCGCCGACGCCCTCGGGGTGACGGTGCTGCCCAGCGACCGCATCCGCCACGTCGCACACATCGGTGTGCGCACACGCGATTTCGCCTACATCGTCAACAACAAGGTCCCGCCGGCCGAACCGTTCCACTACGCCCTGACCTCGCCGTCGGGTGAGCTGTGGACCTGGGGTCCCGAGGACGCGTCGAACATCGTGCGCGGCTCGGCACTGGACTTCTGCCAGCTCGTCACGCAGCGACGTGCCGTCGCCGACCTCGACCTGGAGTTCGTCGGCGAGGATGCGCTCGAATGGTCCGGTATCGCACAGTGTTTCGCCGGGCCTCCGGGCGCCGGCCGCGAGCCGCGCGGCGCCTGAACGCCGCGTCGAACCCTCCACTCGTTCCACACCACGGTCACATCACCTAAGGAGCCTCGGGTGCCCATCACCAGCCCCAACGTCTGGGACACGCCGGAACGTCTCGAACTGCGTTCGATGGTCCGCAAGTTCGTCGAGAAGCACATCGTGCCCTTCCAGGACGACTGGGAGCGCGACGGCGAGATCCCGCGTTCGCTTCACCTCGAGGCCGCCAGGCTCGGCCTGTTCGGCCTCGGGGTGCCCGAGGAGGTCGGCGGCTCCGGCGGCGACGTCATCGACACGACGATCCTCGCCGAGGAACTGCACTACGCCGGTGCGGCCGGCGGTATCTTCGCGGGCCTGTTCACCCACGGCATCGCCCTGCCGCACCTGATCGCCGCCGGCGATCCGGAGCAGATCGACCGCTGGGTCCGCCCGACTCTCGCCGGTGAGAAGATCGGCTCGCTCGCGATCACCGAACCCGGCGGTGGCAGCGATGTCGGCCACCTGACCACCAAGGCCGAGCGCGACGGCGACTTCTTTGTCGTCAACGGCTCGAAGACCTACATCACCTCGGCCGTCCGGGCCGACTTCGTCGTGGCGGCCGTCCGCACCGGCGGACCGGGCGCCGGCGGCGTGTCCCTCCTCGTCATCGACAAGGACACCCCCGGATTCACCGTCACCCGCAAACTCGACAAGATGGGCTGGCGCTGCTCGGACACCGCGGAGCTGTCCTTCGTCGACGCACGCGTCCCGGTGAAGAACCTCGTCGGACCGGAGAACTCCGGATTCGCCCAGATCGCCATGGCTTTCGTCACCGAGCGGTCGGGTCTGGCCGTCCAGGCCTACGCCAGCGCCCAGCGGTGTCTCGACCTCACCGTGCAGTGGGCCCGTGATCGCGAGACCTTCGGCAAGCCGATCATCGCGCGTCAGTCGGTCCAGGACACCCTGACCGAGATGGCGCGTCGTATCGACATCGCCCGCGTCTACACCCGCGCCGTGGTGGAGCGGAAGGTGACCTCGCACGACGACCTCATCGCCGAGGTGTGCTTCGCCAAGAACACCGCGGTCGAGGCCGGAGAATGGGTGGCCAACAAGGCCGTTCAGCTGCACGGTGGACTCGGTTACATGACCGGCACCGAGGTCGAACGCCAGTACCGCGACATGCGCATCATCGGCATCGGCGGCGGCACCACCGAGATTCTCAACGGTCTGGCAGCCAAGCGACTCGGCTTCCACGCCTGAGTCGACGCCCCCATCCGAACCCGAACCCACACAGAGGAAAAGACGCGATGACAGCCTTGGAGAACCCCTTCGTCGAGACCCCGGAGCGCGCCGCGCTGCGTTCCGCGGTCGCCGGTCTGGCCGCGAAGTACGGCCAGGAGTACTTCCGGGATTGCGCCCGCGAGGGACGCAAGACCGATGAGCTCTGGCAGGAGGCGGGCAAGCTCGGCTTCATCGGCGTCAACCTCCCGGAGGAGTACGGCGGCGGCGGTGCGGGCATGTACGAGCTCGCGATCGTCATGGAGGAGATCGCCGCCTCCGGCACCGGTCTGCTGATGCTGGTGGTCTCGCCGGCCATCTGCGGCAACGTGATCGCACGTTTCGGCACCGACGAGCAGAAGCAGCGGTGGCTGCCAGGCCTCGCGGACGGCTCGATCACGATGGCGTTCGGCATCACCGAACCCGACGCCGGGTCGAACTCGCACAACATCACCACCACGGCCCGCCGTGACGGTTCGGACTGGCTGCTGTCCGGTCAGAAGGTCTACATCTCCGGTGTCGACCAGGCTCAGGCAGTTCTGATCGTGGCGCGCACCGAAGACGCGAAGACCGGCAAGCTGAAGCCGGCGCTGTTCATCGTGCCGACCGACGCGGAGAACTTCTCGTACACCATGATCGACATGGAACTGCAGAACCCGGAGAAGCAGTTCCAGCTGTTCCTCGACGACGTCCGGCTGCCGGCCGACGCACTCGTCGGCGACGAGGACGCGGCACTCAGTCAGCTGTTCGCCGGGTTGAACCCGGAACGGATCATGGCCGCGGCGTCGGCGGTCGGCATGGGGCGGTTCGCGCTCGACAAGGCCGTGTCGTATGTCAAGGAGCGCACGGTGTGGAAGACGCCGATCGGCGCACACCAGGCCATCGCCCATCCGTTGGCGCAGGGCAAGATCGAGCTCGAGATGGCCAAACTCATGATGCAGAAGGCCGCGACGATGTACGACGCGGGCGACGACTGGGGTGCCGCCGAGCCGGCGAACATGGCGAAGTACGCCGCCGCCGAGGCCGCGGTGAAGCTCGTCGATCAGGCCGTGCACTCGATGGGCGGCAACGGGCTGACGACCGAATACGGCATCGCGCCGATGCTGAGCCTCGTCCGCATCGCCCGCGTCGCACCGGTCAGCCGGGAGATGATCCTCAACTTCGTCGCGCAGGCCAGCCTCGGCCTCCCGAAGTCGTACTGAGGCACTACCGATGGTGTCCACGCGTGTGTCGTCGAATCGTCGTGAACCGCAGCAGGAACGCTCACGCCTGACGCGTGAGCGCCTGCTGCGGGCGACGATCGACGCACTCGCGGCGGATGGTTGGGCGGCGGCCACCGTCGCCGCGGTCGCCGAACGCGCCGGCGTTTCGCGAGGCGCTGCGCAGCACCACTTCCCGACGCGGGAGTCGCTCATCACCGCTGCACTCGAGCAGGTCTTCGACGACCTGACGACGGCGGCGGACAGCAGGTTCGGGACGTCGGCCGCGCCGGGCGAGCCGATCACCCCTGCACGAGTGCTGGCAGCCGTTCAACGCGTGGTCGACGTCTACACCGGAACGGAATTCAAGGCGGCCCTGCAGGTGTGGGCGGCCGCGGCCTCCGATCCCGCTCTGCGCACCTTGATCCTGCCGCTGGAGGCGAAGTTCGCCCGCGCAGCCCATCAGCGCACGATGGCGGCGATGGGGGTCTCGCCGGCCGACGAGAAGGGGCATCGTCTCGTGCAGGCGACGCTCGACTTCGCGCGGGGGCTCGGCCTGGCCGACACCCTGACCGACGACTCGGCGCGACGAGCGCAGGTCGTCGACACCTGGTGCGAGCAGCTCGCGGTGTCGTTCGGGGTCGACGAGACCGACTGACGAGCAGACGGGTTCAGGCCGACGCCCGCCGCGCGTGCACCCCGCCGTCGGTGGCACGAACATGCGTCGCCGCCATCCTGCGGTCCGACGCGACGATGAGAAGATTCCTCCCATGGCACCGCCCTTCGCACTGACCGCACTGCTGACGACGCACGACCCTGGTGCGGCGAGGTTGCGCAAAGCCGCGCGCGGCGCGTCGGCGATGGCCATCGGTGCCCTGGTGGTTCTCGCGATCCGATCGGTGGTGAGCATCCCGGTCGCGGCCGAGCTCTCGGCCGGCTTCCTCTCGCTGTGGGCGACGGTCGGTGCGGTCAAGGACACGACCGCGCGGGCTCGGATCCTCACGACCGTAGCGCTACTCGTCCCCGGCTTCGCGGCGGCACTCCTCGCCTGCCTCCTACATCCGTGGCCGGTCGCGCGGGCGGTCGCCTTCGTGGCGATCGCCGGTCTCGCCGCCTGGACGACGCGGTACGGGCCGCGGGGGAGTGCGCTCGGGTTCTTCGGGTTCTTCGCGTTCTTCTTCGCGGTGGTGATGGGGGCCGACCTGCACACGTTGCCGGTGCTGTGCGGCCTCGTCGTCATCGCCGTGGCGAGCGCACTCTTCGTGCGACTGGTGCTGGTCCCGGACCGGCCGGGTGGGGAACTGGTGCGCCTCCTGCGGAGCGTGGAGGTCTGCGCCGACGATCTGCTCCGGGTCGCGAGCGAACCGGCGGCGGGGCCGCAGCGGGTGGCGGCGGCGGTGACCCGGCTGTCGGCGGCGACGAGTGCGGTTGCCGGATGGCAGGAGAACTACGATGCGGCACACTACTCGGATGTGGATGACACGACCCTGTCACGACGGGTCTCCATGCTCCATCTGTCCTGTGAACAGGCAGCCTTCCGGGTGGTCGAGCACCGAGCGGATCCCGCCGTCGCCCAGTCGGTGTCGCAGGTCCGTGGTGCGCTGAGGTCGTCGGGCGACGCCGCCCCGGCGCTCGTCGGAACGGGTCAGATCATCGAGACGTTGCGCATCGTCGTGGGGGCGACAGCCGATCTGCGCGCGATCGCCGTCGGGCGCCAGAAGCCGACCACGCCGGCGACATCCACGGAGGCGACATCCACCGGCAAGACGTCGACGCCGGCAAAGACGACACCGAGGCCCGACACCACCCGATTCGCGCTCCAGGTCGTGGTCGCCTGCTCGGTGGCCCTCGCCGTCGGCGAGCTCATCTCGGCGAGCCGCTGGTACTGGGCGGTGCTCAGCGCCTTCATGGTCTTCAACGGGATGGCCACGCGCGGAGCCATTCTCACCAAGGCCGTCAAACGGGTGCAGGGCACGGTGGTCGGGCTGGTGATCGGTGTCGCCGCCGTGCTGATCATCGGCGAACACCCCGCGGTGCAGTACGTGATCGTGGTCTGCGCGGTCTTTTTCGCCTTCTACCTCGGCGCGATCTCCTACACCTGGACGATCCTGTTCATCACGATCGTCCTCACCAACAGCTACGACCTGCTCGGTGTCCTGGACCGCCACGTCCTCGAGTGGCGCATCGAGGAGACCCTGTGCGGTGCCCTCGTCGGCGCGGCCGCGGCCTTTCTCATTCTGAGTACGCCGACCTCACCCGTCCTCGACACCAAGCTGCGGGCGTATTTCGACGCCCTGGTCAACATGGCCTCGGTTGCCCTTCGCAGAGGCGAGAACAGGCCGGGGGAGCCCGACTCCGACGCGGCCCTTGCCGCCGTCCGAGTGCTCGACGGGGCCGAAGCCGCGATGCTCGACGCCGCGACCTCGGCAGTGTTCTCGCTCAGCCGATTCCATCGATCGACGTTGCGCCGTCTGCGGCCGCATCTTTACGAGACGACACGTGAGGCAAGAGGACTCGCGTGGTCGGCGACCGGCCTGACGCGGTCGGAGGACACCGGGAACGGCGACCGGGTCGATCCGGGGATCGAGCAGGACCTCGTCGAGGAGCTCCGGGGAGCCGCCGACGCGACGGTGTCGGCGATCGAACACGGCGGTGTGCCGTCGAGGATCGCGAAGTCGACCAGGGACGTGGAGGTCGAGTACACCTTTCAGGCAACCGAGCCCGCCGACGACTCGCCGGCCCGGCAGGCCCGACGACTCATCGCATCGGTGCAGCGCATGCGCGCGGCGATCGCCGGGCCCGTCCGAACTCCTCGTGCAGACGAACAGCTCGCCGGCGAATGACCTGCCGGCGAGCTGTTCGAGTGTTCCGGTTGTCGGCTCATTCGCCGTGGATGATGACCCCGCGCAGGTTCTTTCCGTCACGGAGGTCCTGGTAACCCTCGTTGACCTGGTCGAGGGTGTAGGTCGTGGTGACCAGCTCGTCGAGCTTGAGCTGACCCTGATCGTAGAGACGCAACAGTTTGACGATGTCGTACTGCGGGTTGGCCGAGCCGAACAGGCTGCCCTTGATCGTCTTCTGGTTCAGCGTCAGGTCGGTGCCCGACACGTGCACGGTGAGCTTGGCCGGATCGGCCAGCCCGGTGATGACCACGGTGCCGCCCTTGCCGACGACGGCCGTCGCGTTGGACACGACCTCCTCGTCGACCGTGCCCACCAGGATGAGGGCCTGATCGGCCCCCTGCCCCCACGTCAGCTCGTTGACCTTGGCAGCGGCCTCCTGCGGATCGGAGTAGGCATGCGTCGCACCGAATTTCAGTGCGGCGTCACGCTTCATGTCGACCGGGTCGACGACGACGATGAACTTGGCGCCGGCCGACACCGCGCCCTGGACGGCGTTGATGCCGAGACCGCCGATGCCGTAGATCACCACGGTGTCACCGGCCCGCACACCACCGGCGTACACCGACGTGCCCCAACCGGACGGCACACCGCAGCCGACGAGCACAGCCTTGTCCAACGGCAGCCAGTCGTCGACCTTCACCACCGAGTGCTGGGAGATGGTGGCCCGTTCGGAGAAGGTGCCCAGCATGCACATCGCACCGAAATCGTCCTTGCCCGAATGGAATCGGAAAGTGCCGTCGGGCATCGAGCCCTCGAGGATGGTCGCGCCCATGTCGCACAGGTTCTGTCGTCCCGTCGAGCAGTAACGACAGGTGCCGCAGTTGGGGATGAAGCTGCACACGACGTGGTCGCCCGGCTTCACCTTGGTCACGCCGGGGCCGACGGCCTCGATGATCCCGGAACCCTCGTGACCACCCACGATCGGGTAGCGGGGCGGCAGATCGCCGTCGGTGAGGTGGAGGTCGGAATGACACAGTCCGGCGGCGGTGTACTTGATCAGGACCTCACCCTCGCGGGGCTCGTCGAGATCGAGTTCCACGATCTCGAAAGGCTTTCCGGGGGCGGTGAGAACGGCGGCCTTGGTGGTGAGTGTCATGACGTGCTCCTTTGCACTTGGGGAAACTCTGAAGGAAAGCGGGACGCCGGTCACAGCGCGATGTTCACGGCCTTCGTCTGGGTGTAGAGGTCGATGGCCGAGGACCCGAGTTCGCGGCCCCAGCCCGACTGCTTGTAGCCGCCGAAAGGCATCGCGGTGTCGAAGCCGTTGTACTGGTTGACCCAGACCGAACCGGCCTTGATCTGACGGGCCGTCCGATGGGCCTTCGACAGGTCGGTGGTCCAGATCCCGGCGGCGAGACCGTAGATGGAGTCGTTCGCGGCGGCCGCGACCCCGGTGTCGGCGTCGAACGGCAGCGCGGCGACCACCGGCCCGAAGATCTCCTCCCGCACGATGGAGAAGTCCGGTTCGACGTCGACGAACACCGTCGGCTCGATGAAGAATCCCTCGTCGCCCCAACGCTTTCCGCCGGTCAGCGCACGAGCTCCGTCCGCGATACCGGCCGCGAGATAACCGGACACGCGGTCGAACTGTTCCTGACTCACCAGCGGACCGAGTTCGGTGGCGGGATCGAGACCCGGGCCGATCTTCGCCTGGGACGCCGCCTCGGCGACCGCCGCGGTGAAGTCGTCGAAGATCGGCCGCTCGACGAAGAGCCGGGTGCCGGCGACGCAGCACTGGCCGTGATTGAACATCCATGCGGCCACCGAACCGGCGACCGCCTTCTCGAAATCGGCATCGGCGAAGACGATGTTGGGGCTCTTGCCGCCCAATTCGAGCGAGACCTTCTTGAGGTTGCCCTTGGCCGCCTCGACGATCTTCTTGCCGACCTCGGTGGAACCGGTGAAGGCGATCTTGTCGACGTCGTCGTGCGCTGCGAGCGCGGCACCCGCCTCGCCGAATCCGGTGACGATGTTGACCACACCCGGCGGGAACCCGGCCTCGTCGAAGATCTCGCCGAGCAGGAGCGCGGTGAGCGGTGTCTGCTCGGCGGGCTTGAGGATGACGGTGTTGCCCGCGGCCAGCGCCGGTGCCAGCTTGAAGGCGGCCATCAGCAACGGGAAGTTCCACGGGACGATCAGTCCGCACACCCCGACCGGCTCGCGGAGCGTGTAGGCGTGGAACTCGCCTCCCGGCACGAACGGCATCGACACGTCGACCGTCGAACCGGTGATCTTGGTGGCCAGGCCCGCGTTGTAGCGGAAGATGTCGGCGGCCCAGGCGGTGTCGACGGCGGCGGCGATGGTCGCGGCCTTGCCGTTGTCGAGTGCTTCGAGCTGACCGAACTCGGCCGCCCGTTCGGTGAGGAGATCGCCGACGCGCCACAGCAGCCGTTCGCGTTCGTTCGGCTTCATCCGCGTCCACGGGCCGGAGTCGAAGGCCTCGCGGGCGGCGCGGACCGCGCGGTCGATGTCGGTGGCGTCGCCGTGGGCGACCGAGGTGAGCGGACGGGCGGTGGCGGGGTCGATGGTCTCGAAGGTGCGGCCCGACGCCGACCACACCCAGTCACCGCCGATCAGCATCGGGCGGTCGGAGCCGATGAAATCACGGACCTTCGGGAGCAGCTCGGTGGCGACTGCGGTCATGGGTACCTCCTGGTGAAGCGCTCGACGCGGGGGAGAGGCGAGCGGGCAGAGATGAGACGGTCAGGGGTGATCTGGGTCATAGCTGTGACCTGACTCATTTCTGCCACCTATCGGGGTGGTCGCCGTGTCCAGAAACTGAACAGTCCGCTTTGTCGTGAACGAATGACGTGAACAGGAGGTCGCGAAAGGCGAGTTGCGCGGCGTCGCTAGCGTGTCCGGGGGCAGCGATCGCTGCCTGTTCACGCAGAGAGGGAACCGATGGCAGCGCGCATGGCCGATCGTTTCAGCGGTGCGCTGCAGTCGTGGGGGCCGTCGGGGGCGTCCGTGCCGACGCGCGAGTCGGTGCGTGCCGGGGTCGGCTCGGCCCTGGGTCTCGGGCTCGTCGGACTCGTCCTCGCCACGTCCGGCGTCGACCTGAACGCGGGCCTGTTCCTGATCGCGCCGTTCGGGGCGTCGGCGGTCCTGCTGTTTGCCGCACCCAACAGTCCGCTCGCCCAGCCGTGGTCGGCGGTCGTCGGCAACACCGTGTCGGCGTTCGCCGCCGTGGCGGTGACACTGCTGGTCTCGCCGAGTCAGCTGCGCGTCCCGCTCGCGGTCGGTGCGGCGGTCGTGGCCATGGTGATCTGCCGGGCGGTGCATCCGCCGGGTGGTGCGGTCGCGATGACCGCCGGGCTCAGTCCGGACCTGGTCCACGCTCTCGGATTCCGGTTCGCCCTGGCTCCCGTCGCGGTCGGGACGATCGCGCTGGTCGCGCTCGCGGCGGTGTACGCACGCCTGACCGGACGCCGGTATCCGTACCGCCGGTTCGACGACGAGTCGTCGGCCACCGCACGGATCGGGCTGGACGAGGACGAGTTGACCGACATCCTCAACCGCTACAGCCAGTCCCTCAACCTCGGGGTCGCCGACCTCGCGCGACTCATCGGGGCCGCCGAACTCCAGGTCGCCGGCCATCGCGCCGACCCTCTCGTCACCGGTGACGTCATGTCCCGGGACCTCGTGACGGTGGGACCGGACTCGACCCTCACCGAACTGGCGCAGATGTTCGACACCCACCGGTTCACCTCGCTGCCCGTGGTGACGCGCGGAGGCCGGTTCCTGGGTGTCGTCTTCCAGATCCATCTCGTCTCCCGGCTACGCGGAGGTGCGACACGACGTGGGTCGGACCGCATGTTCGGCCGACTGCTGCGCCGCGACGGCAGCGTGCTTACCGCTGCCGACGTGATGGACACGACCTTGCCGATCGCGTCCCCCGACGCTCCGGTGACCGCGGTGCTCCCGATGCTCGCCGGCAGTGGCTGTGGCGCCGTGCCCGTGCTCGACGGGGATCTTCTGGTCGGCATCATCACGCAAACGGATCTCATCGCCGCCCTCGCGCGGCACACGCTGGCCGATCCGCTCGTCGACTGACGTCCGGCGCGGCAACATCGCGGTGTCTCCTAGATCCCGAGGGCTCGCATCCGCGCGTACAGCGTGGTGCGGCTGATCCCGAGGTCCCGCGCGGCGTGGACCTTGTTGCCGCCGGCACGGTCGAGTGCGTCGACGATCGCCGCGCGCTCGGCCTGCTCCCGTCCGGAGAGATGGGCCGCCCGGCTCGTCGTCCGATAGCCAGACGGCAGGTCGGTCGCCTCGATCACGCGTGCCATCCGATCCCGGCACGCTGCCGCGGCCTCCCGCAGGACCGCGATCAGCTCGGCGAAGTTGCCCGGCCAGTCCTGGCTGAGCAGGGCATCGGTCGCCGGGCCGGAGAGAGTGAGTTCCGGATCGATCTGACCGAGGACGCCGCTCGCGATGGCCGCCAGCTCGGAGCTGCGGTGACGTAGAGGCGCGGGATCGACGCGCCGCGCACACCGCCCGAGCAGGGCGGCGACCGCGGGAGACGCCTGCGCACGAGGACCGCTGACGAGGAGCAACGGAGAGGCCGCCGGCGTCGACGCCGTGGCGTGCGTGAGCAGCGCGATCGACCGGTCGTCGAGCAGATCCACGCCGTCGATCACGAGCGGGACGCCGGACGATCGAGCTCGGGTGAGGTCGGCGGCGACGTCCACCCGCCGGCCGTTGATCAGCGCGTCCGCGACGTCGACGACCACGGCCGCGGCCTCGGTGTCGAGCGCGTCGGTCCCCAGCGCTTCGGCGGCCAGTTCGAGGGCCAGCGTCGTGCGCCCGGTGCCCGGCTCACCGGATACGGCGACGGTCGTCGACGACGGCCGGACCGGGGTCGAGCGGGTCGGTGTCGGCGTGAGGAAGGGGCGGAAGCGGAACAGCGCGGCTCCGCGGGTACCGGCCACCGGTTCGACGGCGATCTCGACCTCGGCGCCCGAGACGAGTGTCAACGGCAGCGTCGTCGAACGCAGCGCCGGGTCGGTGGCGATCGCCCGCAGCGCGCCGATGTCGGTGGGGGAGAGCAGTTCGGCGGCCAGGGCATTGGTGAGCTGCAGGTCGTCGCCGATCGCGGCCACCGCGACGTCCCGGCGCGGGGCGGCGCGCTGGAAGGCGTCGAGCACGCGGCGCTGGTGCGCACGGGACCGGTCGAGCAACCGGTCGGCGATGTCGGCCACGATGCCGTTGACGACCGGGACCGCGAGCGGGTTGATGCGATCGGCGATCTCGGACATGCAGATGATCCCGGCCAGGCGCCGCGTCGCGGGATGGATGATCGGCTGCCCGAAGCAGCTGATCGTCCGGAACTGTTCGAGGTAGTGCTCGGTGCTGTTCACGATCACCCCGCCGCGCGTCTCCGCGGGTGTGCCGAGCGCGGTGGTCCCGACCATGTCCTCCCCGAACGGGACGCCGGGCGCCGCGCCGATCGCGTCGAGCCGACGTTCGACGGTCGTTCCGAACGCCACCCGCGTCACCATGCGGCACTCGTGATCGACGAGCAGCAGGGACACGTCGGTGTCGGCGAGACGAGCCGCCGCGTCGTCGAGGACGGGGCGCGCTGCGTCGAGCAGGGGGTCGGCGGAACCGATGTCGTGCGTACGTGCGGGAGTGTTGTCCTCCGGCCGCACTCCCGACATCGCCGACCGACGCCACGAGTGCTCGATGACGGGGCGCTGCGGCGTTCGATCGGGACGGGAAGGGAGAGTGTCGATGAGACCAACGTGACACACATCACCGACGAAGGAAAGCCCGGACGCCGCCTCGGATCGGCGTCGGTGTGTCGTACTACCGTGGGCCCATGCGCGTCGCGACCTGGAACGTGAACTCGGTGAAACAGCGGATTCCGCGCCTCCTCCCATGGCTCGACGAACGTCGCCCCGACGTCGTCTGCCTGCAGGAGACCAAGCTCTCCGACGACGCCTTCCACGAGGTCCTCGGCGCCGATCTCGCCGAACGTGGCTACGAGATCGCGCACGCGGGGCAGGGCCAGTGGAACGGTGTCGCGCTGCTCTCGCGGGTCGGGCTCGAGGACGTGCGCGTCGGCTTCGCCGGCATGCCGGGTTATCCGACGCCGGAGACGCTCGAGGCCCGCGCGATTTCTGCGGTGTGCGGCGGTCTGCGCATCCACTCCCTTTACGTGCCGAACGGCCGCAGCCCCGACTCGGATCACTACACGTACAAACTCGAATGGCTCGCCGCTCTCGCGAAGGCGGTCGCCGACCCGTCGACGACGCTCCTCTGCGGCGACATGAACATCGCGCCCGCCGACGCGGATCTGTTCGATCCCGACGCCTTCGCCGGGCACACGCACGTCACCCCTCCGGAACGTGCCGCGCTCGCCGAGTTCGCGGCGCTGGGTCTGCGCGACGTGGTCCGTGACCGCTGGCCGGATGACCGGGTCTTCAGCTACTGGGACTACCGTGCCGGAATGTTCCACAAGGACCTGGGCATGCGGATCGATCTCATCCTGGCGGGTGAGTCGGCCGCCGGCCGGGTCGAGGCGGCCTGGATCGACCGCAAGGCGCGCAAGGGCAGCAAGCCCAGTGATCACGCGCCGGTCATCGTCGACCTCGACGAGGCGCCCGACGGCGACATCGGTCCGGTGGTCCCGCCGCCGTCGAATCCGGCGAAACCCGGTGGCGCGAAGGTGAAACTGCCCCAGACCCCGGAGTGATCCCGCTCACGATTCTCAATCTTTCTGCGCGGCAATGTGATTCGTCGACCCGTTGGGCAGGATTGGCCTGTTGAGACGATTGCGGGGAGGTGTCTCTTCTCCGATATGATCATCGCGGCCCGAGCACGGGCCGAAAGATCCTCGTGAGAGAGAGAATCCACACATGAAGCACCTCAGGGCAGGGATCATGGCGCTGGCCATGATGGGTGCAGTACTCATCGCCGTTCCCGTTGCGACGGCACATGCGGTACCGGCGACGGTGGCGCTCCCGACGGCGTCCGCGGCGATCGCCGGGGACCACAAGAGCGTGATCGTCGACGTGCGCGGGGGCAGCGTCGTGGTCAGCCCGGCGGGGGCGCTGCAGATCCTCGATTCCCGCGGTCGCACCGTGTCGTCGATGCCGCTGTCGGGGCAGATGGACGGGTTCACCGTTCCGCTGCGCGCCGCGGTCAGCGTGGACCGGTCGCGGGTCACTCTGACCCCCACGGTCAGCCCGGACCTCCGTGCGCTGCTCGACTCGGCAGCCACCGACGCAGCCAAGCAGAAGCGTCTGACCAAGGCTCAGCGCTACGACATCATGTGGGCGGAACTGAACAAGGGCTGGCGGGGGAACACGCCCCTCTACACGCTGATCGGTGGCCTCATCGGGTTCATCGTCTTCGGTTGGATCGGTGCCGGCGTGGGTGCGTTCATCGGTGCGTACATCGGGTACGGCGAGTCGAACCCGAAGGCATGGCCGTCGGTCGTCGCCTGGTTCAACACTCCGTAGGCGCACGGCTTTCCACGACCCGCCCCCTGCCCGGATCCCCGGACAGGGGGCGGCGTCGTACCCGGGTCATATCGTGGGCGCATGCGCGCCGACCCCGTTGATCGACCGGCCGACCTCGACGCTGTCCGTGAGTCCTACGACCGTGTGGCCGACGACTACGTCCGACTGGTGGTGGACACCGGAATCGGCGACCCTCGCTGCCGTCCGTGGCTGAAGGCCGCACTCGATGCGTTCATCGATTCGGTGGCGGGCATCGGTCCCGTGCTCGACGTCGGCTGCGGACCCGGGACCGTGACCGCCTATCTCGCCGACCGCGGACTCGACGTGACCGGCGTGGACCTCTCGCCGCGCATGATCGAGAACGCGCGTCGCCTGCACCCGTCCTGCCGATTCGAGGTCGGCTCGGCGACCGAGCTGGATCTCGCCGATTCATCGCTGGGTGGTGTCCTGGGGTGGTGGTCGTTGTTCAATCTCCCGCGGGACGTTCTCCCGCAGGTGCTGGCCTCATTTGCCCGCGCATTGATGCCGGGCGGCTGCTTCATCACCGGTACCCACTCGGGCGACGAGGACGTGCGACGCACCGAGGCCTACGGCGGTCCTGTCGAGTGGACGACCCATCAGTGGTCGCCGGAGAAGTACGTCGGATTGATCGAGCAGGCCGGTCTGCGCCCCGTCGCCGAGCTCCGGCTGCCCGCCGACGAGCACGTCGGCCCCGGCCTGGTCGTCATGGCCGTGCGGGACTGAGACACTGATGCGCCGACGACTCCTCATCCACGTGGCTCGCGGTTACGGCCGGTTCCTCGGTGTCGTGCTGTCGCTCGCTCATCGAGTCGGAGGTGTACGTCTACCGGCGGGACCGGCGTCGACCGACGGAGTCCTCGTCGCCGCGCACGTCGCGATCGCCACGGTCTGGTTCGGGCCTCTGGGTCTCGTGATCGCCGGGATGGCCGGCGCCGCCGCAGGGATCGTCGCCCGCCTCAGTTTTCGGCACCGCCCCCTGTGCGATGAGGAACGGCGAACCGCCGAGCTCGTCTTCGGGCCCGCCGGATGGCTCGACGACGTCATCCTCACCGATCTCGCCGGACGAAGGGGACGCGCGTTCACCGTGCCCGGGGTCGATGGGCGCATCCTCTGCAATCTCGGCGCGATGTTCGACGCGCCCCTCGGGGCCGGTCCCGGGGCCTATCCAGTGCCCGGCCAACTGCTGGTCCATGAACTCGTGCACGCCCGGCAGATCGTTGGCGCCCGGTCCGCGGCGTCGTTCCTGGCCGATGCGCTCGCGGTTCAGGCGCGGCACGAACTCGGCGAGAACGTCTACGGCATCCGGGGGACGGGTGATGCTCACCACGCGTGGGCCGACCACAACCTCGAACGCCAGGCGACGATCGTCGACCGGTGGTTCGGCGGCCAGAGTTCGCCGATTGGGCGGCCGATGGATCCGGACAGTCCGTTCGCGGCATCGATCGCGAAGGTCCGGGCCCAGGTCGGAGCGCCGGCGGGTACCGGTCGGGCGGCGGTTCGCCGAAGGCTCGACGCGTCGGGTTCGGGGGTGTAAGAGTGGACAAGGTAATGCCATGTCTCAGCGTCGCCGGACCCCAGCGCACACGACCTGTTCACCTGCAGGTCGCGCGGAGGATCCGTTTTTTGACCTGTGCAAACCCGATCGGTAGAGTGGATCGTCGGTGCCCGGCCCATGCTGGGCCAGTCCGCATGCCCGGCCAACGGCTCTCGAGCCGGCCCTGAGATCGACCGACTCGGGGCACGGGCGGTCCGTGGGCTGACAAGCGAATCCGCTGTCGAGTGTATGACACGCCCGACCTCGGGGTAGCGAAAATGTACTGACCAGTGTGAATGCACTGGTGGGGCGAGTTGTGGAAGCACGCCGGAGGCGGCGTAGAGCCGAGATCCGTGAGCTTGCCCGGAGCACCAACCACAACTGACAACAAAGAGGAATGAACACCTAGTGCCAACAATCAACCAGCTGGTCCGCAAGGGCCGTCATGACAAGGCTGCAAAGACCAAGACCGCGGCCCTCAAGGGAAGCCCGCAGCGTCGTGGCGTGTGCACCCGCGTCTACACCACCACCCCCAAGAAGCCGAACTCGGCTCTTCGTAAGGTCGCCCGTGTGCGTCTGACCAGCTCTGTCGAGGTCACCGCGTACATCCCCGGTGAAGGCCACAACCTGCAGGAGCACTCGATGGTGCTCGTCCGCGGCGGTCGTGTGAAGGACCTCCCGGGTGTGCGCTACAAGATCATCCGCGGCTCGCTCGACACCCAGGGTGTCAAGGACCGCAAGCAGGCCCGTAGCCGCTACGGCGCGAAGAAGGGGAACTGATAAGTCATGCCACGTAAAGGACCCGCACCCAAGCGCCCCCTGATCAACGACCCGGTCTACGGTTCGCCGCTGGTCACCCAGCTGGTCAACAAGATCCTGCTGGACGGCAAGAAGTCGACCGCCGAGCGCATCGTCTACGGCGCCCTCGAGCAGGCCCGCGAGAAGACGGGCACCGACCCCGTCGTCACCCTCAAGCGCGCGCTCGACAACGTCAAGCCCACCCTCGAGGTGAAGAGCCGCCGCGTCGGTGGCGCCACCTACCAGGTGCCGATCGAGGTCAAGCCGAACCGCGCCAACACCCTGGCGCTCCGCTGGCTGGTGACCTTCAGCCGTCAGCGTCGCGAGAAGACGATGGTCGAGCGCCTGGCCAACGAGCTGCTCGACGCCTCCAACGGCCTCGGTGCTTCGGTGAAGCGCCGCGAGGACACCCACAAGATGGCCGAGGCCAACCGGGCGTTCGCGCACTACCGCTGGTGATCACTGCCGGCCGCGGCGGCCTTCGGGTCGCCGCGGCCGGACCCACCTCAGACCCAACAGCTCTAGCGAAATTGCGAGGCGAATAAGTGGCACAGGAAGTGCTCAGCGACCTGAACAAGGTTCGCAACATCGGCATCATGGCCCACATCGATGCCGGCAAGACCACCACGACCGAGCGAATCCTCTTCTACACCGGTGTGAACTACAAGATCGGTGAAACCCACGACGGTGCCTCGACCACCGACTGGATGGAGCAGGAGAAGGAGCGTGGTATCACCATCACCTCCGCGGCCGTGACCTGTTTCTGGAACAAGAACCAGATCAACATCATCGACACCCCCGGACACGTCGACTTCACCGTCGAGGTGGAGCGCAGCCTCCGCGTCCTCGACGGCGCGGTTGCGGTCTTCGACGGCAAGGAAGGCGTCGAGCCGCAGTCCGAGCAGGTGTGGCGTCAGGCCGAGAAGTACGAAGTCCCCCGTATCTGCTTCGTCAACAAGATGGACAAGCTGGGCGCGGACTTCTACTTCACCGTCCAGACCATCAAGGACCGTCTCGGCGCCAAGCCGCTGGTCCTGCAGCTCCCGATCGGTGCCGAGGACAACTTCGACGGCGTCGTCGACCTCATCGAGCAGAAGGCCATCACCTGGCGCGGCGTCGTGCCGACCGGTGCCGAGCCGACGATCGAGGAGATCCCGGCCGACCTGGTCGAGAAGGCTGCCGAGTACCGCGAGGCGCTGCTCGAGACGGTTGCCGAGTCCGACGAAGCCCTCATGGAGAAGTACTTCGGCGGCGAAGAGCTCACCGTCGAGGAGATCAAGGGAGCTATCCGCAAGCTGACCGTGAGCCGTGAGCTCTACCCGGTCATCTGTGGTTCGGCGTTCAAGAACAAGGGCGTCCAGCCCATGCTCGACGCGGTCATCGACTACCTGCCGTCCCCGCTGGACGTGCCGTCGGTCGAGGGTCACGCCGTGGGCGACGAGGAAGAGATCCTCTCGCGCAAGCCGTCCGCCGACGAGCCGTTCTCGGCTCTCGCGTTCAAGATCGCGGCTCACCCGTTCTTCGGCAAGCTGACCTTCGTGCGTGTCTACTCGGGCCACATCACCGCGGGCACCCAGGTGCTCAACGCGACCAAGGGCAAGAAAGAGCGCATCGGCAAGCTCTTCCAGATGCACGCCAACAAGGAGATGCCGGTCGAGGACGCCACCGCGGGTCACATCTACGCGATGATCGGTCTCAAGGACACCACCACCGGTGACACCCTCTGCGACTCGGCGAACCCGATCGTGCTCGAGTCCATGAGCTTCCCGGACCCGGTCATCAACGTCTCGATCGAGCCGAAGACCAAGTCCGACCAGGAGAAGCTGGGCACCGCGATCCAGAAGCTGGCCGAAGAGGACCCGACCTTCTCGGTCAAGCTCGACGAGGAGACCGGCCAGACCGTCATCGGCGGTATGGGCGAGCTCCACCTCGACATCCTGGTCGACCGCATGAAGCGCGAGTTCAAGGTCGAGGCCAACGTCGGCAAGCCGCAGGTGGCGTACCGCGAGACCATCCGCAAGACGGTCGAGAAGCACGAGTACACCCACAAGAAGCAGACCGGTGGTTCGGGTCAGTTCGCGAAGGTCATCATCAAGCTCGAGCCCCTCGTGGACGCCGAGGACGGTGCGACCTACGAATTCGACAACGCCGTCACCGGTGGTCGAGTCCCGCGCGAGTACATCCCGTCGGTGGATGCCGGCGCCCAGGACGCCATGCAGTACGGTGTCCTCGCCGGCTACCCGCTGGTCAATCTGAAGGTCACCCTGCTCGACGGTCAGTACCACGACGTCGACTCCTCGGAAATGGCCTTCAAGATCGCCGGCTCGCAAGCCCTCAAGGAAGCTGCGAAGATGGCCGGCCCGGTCATCCTGGAGCCGATCATGGCCGTCGAGGTCACGACTCCCGAGGATTACATGGGTGACGTCATCGGCGATCTGAACTCCCGCCGTGGCCAGATCCAGGCCATGGAGGAGCGCAGCGGTGCTCGTGTCGTCAAGGCACAGGTTCCGCTGTCGGAGATGTTCGGCTACATCGGAGACCTCCGGTCGAAGACCCAGGGCCGGGCAAACTACTCCATGGTGTTCGACTCGTACGCGGAAGTTCCCGCGAACGTGTCGAAGGAGATCATCGCGAAGGCAACCGGCGAGTAATCGCCTCGAGCTCGAGCAATCCGCGCTGGCCGACAAAGCGGGCGCACATCGTAAATCAGTAAATCTCCTGCTGGGATCCGCCCAGCAGCAACAGTCCAGGAGGACACAAAGTGGCGAAGGCGAAGTTCGAGCGGACCAAGCCGCACGTGAACATCGGCACCATCGGTCACGTCGACCACGGCAAGACCACCCTGACCGCGGCCATCACCAAGGTGCTTCACGACAAGTACCCGGATCTCAACAAGAGCTTTGCGTTCGATCAGATCGACAAGGCTCCTGAGGAGAAGGCCCGCGGCATCACGATCAACATCTCGCACGTCGAGTACGAGACCGAGAAGCGTCACTACGCCCACGTCGACGCCCCCGGTCACGCCGACTACATCAAGAACATGATCACCGGTGCTGCCCAGATGGACGGCGCGATCCTCGTGGTCGCCGCCACCGACGGCCCGATGCCGCAGACCCGCGAGCACGTGCTGCTGGCCCGCCAGGTCGGTGTGCCCTACATCCTGGTCGCCCTGAACAAGGCCGACATGGTCGACGACGACGAGATCATCGAGCTCGTCGAGATGGAGGTCCGCGAACTGCTGGCCGCCCAGGACTTCGACGAGGAAGCTCCCGTCGTCAAGGTCTCGGCTCTCAAGGCTCTCGAGGGTGACCCCGAGTGGGCCAGTTCGGTCGAGGAGCTCATGGCTGCCGTCGACGAGTCGATCCCGGATCCGGTTCGCGAGACCGAGAAGCCGTTCCTCATGCCCGTCGAGGACGTATTCACCATCACCGGCCGCGGCACCGTGGTCACCGGTCGTGTGGAGCGTGGCGAGGTCAACGTGAACGAGGAAGTCGAGATCGTCGGCATCCGCGAGAAGAGCACCAAGACCACCGTCACCGGTATCGAGATGTTCCACAAGCTCCTCGATTCCGCACAGGCAGGCGACAACGCCGGTCTGCTGCTCCGCGGCCTCAAGCGCGAGGACGTCGAGCGCGGTCAGGTCATCGTGAAGCCGGGCACCACGACCCCGCACACCGAGTTCGAGGGCCAGGCATACATCCTGTCCAAGGACGAGGGCGGCCGTCACACCCCGTTCTTCAACAACTACCGTCCGCAGTTCTACTTCCGTACCACGGACGTGACCGGCGTCGTGACCCTCCCCGAGGGCACCGAGATGGTCATGCCGGGCGACAACACCGAGATGAGCGTCAAGCTCATCCAGCCGGTGGCCATGGACGAGGGCCTGCGTTTCGCCATCCGCGAGGGTGGCCGCACCGTTGGTGCGGGTCGAGTCACCAAGATCACCAAGTGATCTTGTCCTGACGCACTGACTCACTGAGTCAAGGAGGCGCCCGGTCACGAAAGTGGCCGGGCGCCTTTGTCATCCCGGCACCGCCGAACCTCGATTCGACGACGCGACCTCGATCGACGTCGCATCGTCGAACTGGGGTCTGCCGGTCGTGATACGTGGGTACTGCACGAATCCCGAGTGTGACGAGGCGCGCAGGGCCGCCTTTCGTAGGCTCGAGGGCATGCGTGTGCTCAGTCGACGTGCCGAACCCGACCTGGCGGTCCGGGTGGCCGGTGAACCCGACCGTGGCGTGCCGGTGGTCCTCGTCCACGGGATGGCGTCGGATCATTCGACCTGGCGGCCGCTTGCCGCGTCGTTGCGACGGCAGGGTCGTGGTGTGGTCAGCGTCGATCTGCGCGGGCACGGCCGCAGCGGACGCCCCGACGGCCCGTACCGTCTCGACGATTTTCGTGACGACCTGGTGTACGTGCTCGACAATCTGGGGATTCACGTGGCCGACGTGGTCGGGCATTCGCTCGGAGCCCACACCGCGTTGCGGCTGGCGATGTACGAACCGTCCCGTGTGCGTCGGATGGTCCTCGAGGAGGTCCCGCCGATGCCGCGGGACGAGGCCGATCTCTCCGAGGGAATCACCATGAAAGCGACGCTCGGCGAGCAGATCCGTGGGCTCGTCGCGCTGGCGCGCAACCCCTTCCCGGTCTTCCGGTTCGACGGACGGATGGGCGACGAGATCGTCGCCGAGTTCGATGTCTGCGCACCGCAGTGGTGGTCGGAACTGCCTCGCGTCAGCGCCTCCACGATGGTCATCTCGGGCGGGGAGCGCAGCTTCCTGCCGCCCCGCCACCTGCGGACGGTCAGCGAGGCGCTGCCGGACTCACGGTTCGTCATCCTCGACGCCGGGCACAGCGTGCACCGCGACCGCCGTGCGGAGTTCATCCGGCACGTCGAGGGATTCCTGGGGCGTTAGGCCGCGGGCTTGTTGTGCAACGGGCGGGGGTCGATGCCGACCTTTTCCCACGCCTCGTACGCCCACGGGACGTAGAGGTACTTGAGTGGGAGCCTGTTGACCAGCGGGTTGATCGCACGCATGAAAGCGGCGAAGCGCTGGAAATTCTTCTCCTTCTTGTCGTTCCACTCCAGGTCGCAGACATCGCGCATCTGCTGGGGGAGTGTCCCCACGATGACCGTGCGGATGAACGCATTGAGCGGAGCCGACAGGACGTTCCACACCGGGGCCGGGATCTTCTTGGGTCGGGGCAGTCCCTGGCGGATGTAACCGGTCGCGTAGACGATCGTCTTGTGGGGGACGAAACGGTTGAGCATGTCCTCCCAGTAGGCGACGAACTCCTCGTACGTCTGGGGCTGGCCGCGGTCGCTGACACCGTAGAGCTGGTACCAGACCTTGCTTTCTTCGAAGATCTGGACCTTCTCGGCATAGGTGAGGCGACGGATGAACGTGTCGGTGATGTAGAGAACCTGGTCGACGAAGGTTGCGTGGGCCCAGTAGAACAGCTCCGGGTTCAGCGCGTGGTAGCGCGAACCGTCGCTGATGGTGCCCTTGATGTCGCGATGGAAGTCGCGCACCGTGCGGCCCCATTTCTCGGGTTCGGTGCTGTACACGGTCTTCATCACCGGCGGTCCGGTGCGCTTGGCGCGGCCGAGGAAGTCGCTGAAGATCACCGAGTGGTCGAGGACGGCCTGCCCGAGCTGCTCGATGCAGTTCTCGGTGCCGGCCAGGCGCTGAAAGCCGAGGATGCCCCGCGAGTCGCCGTAGAACTTCCACACGAGTGAGTCGGCTCCGAGCCGAGGCCGCACGATCTCGCCGGCGGTGTCCGGGGTGTCGTCGACGATCATCGGTTCCGCCTCGCGGATACCGGCATCGAATCCCTGGTTGACTGACATGAGAGCGAGGGTAGCGGACTTGGAACAAAGTGAAAAGGTTGTTCCATCGAATTCACACAACCCTCGTTCAAGGTTGACGCCAGCGACTCAGGAGGAAGCGATGCCCGGCGGCATGAGGGGCGAGTGGGAGCTCCCGGACGTGGAGGACCTGCTCGCGACGGCCGTGGTGGTCCGCCTCCCCATGCGGACCAGGTTCCGTGGGCTGACCTTCCGCGAGACGATGGTCTTCGCCGGGCCGGCGGGGTGGGGCGAGTTCGGCCCCTTCGTCGAGTACGAGGACGCCGAGGCCTCCGCGTGGCTGCGCGCCGGTATCGAGGCCGCCTATCTCGGTCCGCCACCCGCGGTCCGGGACACCGTGCCGGTCAACGCGACCGTGCCCGCCATCCCGGCCGACGAGGTGCCCGACCTGCTGAAGCGATATCCGGGCGCGGGGACCGCGAAGGTGAAGGTCGCAGAACCGGGTCAGACGCTCGACGACGACGTCGCGCGGGTCGCGGCGACACGTGAGCTGATCGGGAGGGTGCGGGTCGACGCCAACGGCGGCTGGTCGGTGGACGAGGCGATCACCGCCCTACGTGCGATCGGCGACGTCGAGTACGCCGAACAGCCCTGCCGCACGGTCGAGGAGCTCGCGCAGGTGCGGCGTGCGGTCGAGGTCCCGATCGCCGCCGACGAATCCATCCGCAAGGCCGACGACCCATTGCGCGTGGTCGCCGCGGATGCCGCCGATGTCGCCGTGGTGAAGGTGGCGCCCCTCGGGGGGATGCGTGCCACGCTCGAACTGGCCGACACCCTGGGTCTCGACGTGGTGGTGTCGAGTGCGCTCGACAGCGCAGTCGGCATGGCGGCCGGGGTCGCCGCGGCGGCGGCGCTGCCTCGGCTCGACCTCGCCTGCGGACTCGGCACGGGCTCGCTGTTCACCGCCGACGTCGCACCGTCGTTCCTGATGCGTGACGGTGTCGTCGAACCGCGCTGGTTCGGTCCCGATGCCGACGTCGACGCCGTTGCGCATGCCGCCCCGGAGGGCCGCAGACAGTGGTGGCGGGATCGGCTGCGGCGGTGTCATCGCCTGCTCGTCGAGGAGTGAGTTAGGAACGCTTTTACCGAATCGTCTCAACATGGTCTAGTATGCGATGTGGATCACATTCCGTAGGGCTCTCTGTTCGGAAGGAGACGGTCGATGGCATCGGTACTGGCGACCCCGCCGGCGGGTAGCGACCTGCAGGCCATCCCGTGCTCCGGCCGCAACAGCTCCCTCGAGATCATGTCGATGCGGCGTGACCCGTTCGGCTTCGCCGACCGTCGCCGGGCGCAGTTCGGCAACGTGTCCGGGCTGAACGCCTTCGGTGTGCAGATGGTCATGACCGGAAACCCGCGGGCCGCCCAGGAACTCCTGATGAACAAGGACCGGGCCTTCGCCAACGGTCCGGCGTGGAGCTATTTCATCGGTCCCTTCTTCAACCGCGGCGTCATGCTCCTCGACTTCGACGAGCACCGTCATCACCGGCAGATACTGCAGCAGGCGTTCGGCACCACCGCGCTCAAGGGTTACCTGCAGGAGATGCAGCCGATGATCGCCGAGCGCGTCGCGGAGTTCCCGGTCGGTTCGGTGAAGCTGTTCGACCAGTTCAAGGCACTCACCCTCGACCTCGCGCTCGAGGTCTTCCTCGGGCTGAACCTGCCCAGGGACGAGGCCGACCGGATCAACAAGGCGTTCATCGACACCGTCCGCGCCGGCGTTGCCTACGTACGCAAACCCGTGCCCGGTGGACGATGGTGGAAGGGACTGCGTTCTCGCAAGGTCCTCGAGGAGTTCTTCTACGCCAACATCGCGGCCAAGCGCGCGCGGGAGACGCCGGATCTCTTCTCGGTCCTGTGCCACGCGGAAACCGATGAGGGGCACAGCTTCGCCGACGAGGACGTGGTCAACCACATGATCTTCGTGCTCATGGCCGC
This sequence comes from Gordonia sp. Swx-4, assembly GCF_030316175.1. Taxonomy (NCBI): domain Bacteria; kingdom Bacillati; phylum Actinomycetota; class Actinomycetes; order Mycobacteriales; family Gordoniaceae; genus Gordonia; species Gordonia sp. Swx-4. The sequence continues at coordinate 4,215,802 of NZ_CP128197.1, read as the reverse complement.
GCACGACACCTCGACCATCACGATGACCCAGATGGCCTACAACATGGCCAAGCATCCCGAGTGGCAGGACCGCGCCCGCGCCGAGTCCCTCGAACTCGGACCGGAACTCGGCTACGACGCTCTCGCCGGCATGACGGCCCTGGATCTGGTGATGAAGGAGTCGCTCCGACTGTGCCCGCCGGTCCCGGCGCAGCCCCGTATGGCGGTCAAGGACACCTCGATCGAGGGCTTCTACGTCCCCGAGGGCACCATCGTCACCACGTCATCCCTGTCCAGTCATCGGGATCCCGAGTTCTTCACCAACCCTGACATGTTCGACCCGGAGAGGTTCGGTCCCGAACGCGCCGAGGACAAGTCCCACCGCTTCGCCTGGATGCCATTTGGTGGTGGCGTTCACAAATGTATCGGCCTGTATTTTGGCCAGATGGAGATCAAGACGATCATGCACCACCTGCTCCGCGGGTACGAGTGGTCGGTTCCGGCCGACTACGTCCTGCCCATGGACTACAGCGCGCTGCCCGTGCCCAAGGACAGGCTCCCCGTGACCCTCCGGCGTCGGTGAGTCGCGTGTCGGACAATCTCGTGAAGGACACCGTGAACAGCGCTGCAAAGGGGAAGGGCGTTCGCTCGTCCAACCGCAAGGTGCGCAACACCGCCAGCCCGGCCGACCAGGAGGCCGCGATCCTCGCCGCCGCGGGCTCGGAGTTCGCCGAGGTCGGGGTGCGGCGCGCCAACATCGACGAGGTCGCGGCCCGTGCGGGCGTCAGCCGCAGCACGCTCTACCGCCGCTTCCCCAACAAGGAGGCCCTCCTTTACGCCGTCGCCAACGACGCCTACGAGCGGGGCATGAAGAAACTCGAGGAATCGGTCAAGGGGATGGGCCCCAAGGATGCCCTGGTCGAGGCCTTCGCGGTGGGCGCCGAGCTGGTCAAGTCCGATCCGTCGCTGAGCCGGATCGTCCTCACCGACTCCGAGATCAAGAGCGTCACCGCGAAGATGACGTCGCTGTTCATCGACATGGTCACCGATCGGGTCGCCGCCACCCTGCGCGACGAGGGTGCGCAGATGCCGGTGGAGGACCTGCTCGAGGCCGTCGAGATCCATGTGCGACTGGTGATCTCGCTCCTGGAGACCCCGCCGTCGGACCCTGCCCGTACCGATCCGCAACAGGCCCGTGCGTTCGCCACGAAATTCTTCGCCCCGATGATCTGGTGATCAGCACGTGACTTTCGACGGCCCGTGGCGCCGTTACTCGCTTTCGATCCAACGACAACCACCCGAGGGGAACCAATGAGCCTGCGCGACAAGCTGTCCCGGACGCCCGATCACGACGCCATCCGAACGGCGCTGAAGGACAAGGTCGTCGTGGTGACCGGTGGTGCACGCGGAATCGGATTCGAGACCGCGACGCAGCTGTTCCAGGCGGGTGCGAAGGTCGCCATCGGGGACGTCGACGGCGAGGCGGTGGGCAAGGCCGCCGCCGACCTCGGCATCGAGGGCGTCGAGGTCGACGTCACCAAGCGGGAGTCCTTCGACGCCTTCCTCTCCGAGGTCGAATCCCGACTCGGACCGATCGACGTCCTCGTCAACAACGCCGGCATCATGCCGGTCGGTCCGTTCCTGTCCTACGACGACACGATCATCCGACGCACCTACGACATCGACGTCCTCGGTGTCATCATCGGCTGCCAGGAAGCCGCCCGCCGGATGGCCCCGCGTCGTACCGGCCACATCGTCAACATCGCGTCGACGGCCGGCCGTATCCCGACCCCGGGTCTGACCATTTACAACGGTGCCAAGGCCGCGGTGATCGAGTTCTCCGAGGCCCTCGGCGCGGAGCTGGAGCCGGAGGGCGTCACCGTCAGCGCCGTTCTCCCGACCTTCACCCGTACCGCCCTGATCTCCGGCCTGCAGACCAACAGATTCATCCAGACCGTCGCGCCCGAGGAGGTCGCAGCGATCGTGGTCGAGACCATCGCCCGCCCGGTGACCCGGGTCTACGCCCCGCGATCGATGCGCTGGGCCGACTCCAGTCCGCTGTTCCCGCAGGCGATGAAGCGGTTCACCCGCAAACTCACCAAGCTGGACTCGATCTTCCTGCGCCCCGACCAGGAGGCGCGCGCCGCCTACTCGAGCCGTATCCGCGGGGAGAAGATCGAGAACAAGCCGAACACGCGCCTGTCGTCGTAGAGGAGAGCGTGGCGTTGAGGGAAGGGGCGCGGTCGGGCGCCGCAGAGATCGCCGCGGAGCGCAGTGCTCGGCGTCAACTGGGCGAGGCGCTCGAAGAGTTGCACGCGCGCGAGGTCGACGCCGGCCTTCGCCGGCCGGTGCCGCGGCGCCGGTGGATTCTGGCGACGCTGGTGGCGGTCGTAGCCGTCGTCCTCGCCGGCGTCGCGGTGGTGGCGTGGTCCGACACGCGGAATGCCCCCACCGACGACGACTTCGAGCGCGCGGCCGCCGACCGTGTCGCCGTGCTGATCGCACCGGACCACCGCGATCCGAGTCGCGCGCGCAAGATCCTCGCCGGTGCCACCGGCACCTTCTATGACGAATTCGCCCAATCCGCCGACAGTTACAGCGCTTTCGTACAGGCCAACGGATCGGTGTCGGAATCCTCGGTCGACGGCACCGGGGTCTCCGCCCGGGACGGTGACAGCGCCACGGTTCTCGTCGCAGCGACCGTCGTATTCGACGCCGCCGGAGACACCGGGGAAGAGCAGGCACGCCGGTTCCGGCTTCGTGTGCTCGTGACCCCGGACGACGGTGCACTGAAACTCGGGGCGGTGCAATACCTTCCATGACCACATCCGGATACATCTCGGTGCGCGCCGGAGCTCTCCGAATGCTGGTGGCAGCGCTGGTTCTGGCCGCGGCGCTCGTCGCGGTGGGATTCGCGTGGCGTGCACACGCTGCGGGAGATGCGCTCCAGCAGAGCCGCGAACAACTCCGCGAACGCGCGGGCACGATCGTCGCCGACGTCTTCTCGGTGGATTCCACGCGGTGGCAACAGGATCGGTCGCGGGCTCGTGCGCTCGTCGCCCGCGACTTCCTCGACAGTTACGGCGCACAGCTCTCCCGGCCGCCGGAGCAGGGGACGGCCGCGGTCGTGTGGCGGCCGGAGGTCGTCAGCGTGGTCGACGCCGACGCCACCGAGGGGCAGGCGCTCCTCCGGGTGGCGGTGACGGTACGGTCCGACGCTCCCGCCCGGTCCGAAGCCGCCGCGACGACGGTCCGCCGATCGGTGCTGGCCCGCTTCGTCCGTGCCGACGACGCGTGGCTCCTCGCCGCTGCCGATGTGATCGGGTGATGGCGGTGACCGATGCTGCGAGAACCGAGTCTGTGACGACCGGCACGGCGACCACGGCCCGTGTGCAACTCGCGCGGGATCGGGTCGACGAGGCGCGAAGGGAAGCACGCACGACCAGGATCGCCGCAGCACCCGCGCTGCGGGCGCGTGCCGTGCGACGGACACGCCTGCTACGGACAGCCCTCATCGCCTCGGCGGGCGCCCTCGCGATCCTGGTGATCGCGGGTGCTGTCCTGGGATGGCAGATCCGCGGACAGCGGGCCGAGGTCGATCATCAAGCCGAGGTGCTGGATTCGGCGCGGGCGGGGGTCACGGCCATGCTCACCGCCGACCCGGCCGATGCGGACGGCTTCGTCGACGGCGTGCTCGCCGTGAGCACCGGCGCGCAGCGCGACCGCATCGACAGCGCGCGTGAAGCACTGGTCGCCGAGGTGCGCACGCAGACCGGACGCAGTGTCGGACAGGTGGTCTCGGCCGGGCTGGTGACCGACCCGACGTCGGACGACGCCGGCACCACCGTGGATGTGCTCGTCGTCGCGGACGCCACCAACCCGCTGCTGCTCGGTTCCGGAGGAACGGATGGGCAGGCCGCGGCCGTCGACACGACCGCCGAACGGATCACCGCGCTGATCACCATGGAACGCACCGGTGACGGCTGGAAGATCGCGGGGGCACGTCAGCCGTGAGCGACCTCCTGGAACCGCGCCCCACTCGCCGCCAACGCCACCGTCTCGCCGTCCTGGCCGCCGTCACGGTGACTGCACTCGTCGTCGCACTGATCGCCTGGATCGGGGTGCTGCGATCGGACCCGGGGCCCGCAGAGGACGAGCGCGCCGCCATCCTGTCCGCGGCGGGCGGGGCGGTCGCCGCACTCATGACCTTCGGGCCGGACGACCCACCCGACCAGCGTCGCCGAACCGACGCATTGCTCGCCGATCCATTGCGACTCGAGTACCGCAATCGTGGTGTCGACGTGGTGGTCCCGGGAGCGCGGGCCGCCTCGGTGTGGATGGTCGGACGCGTCGTCGGAGCCGGTCTGAACGACAGCATCACCGAACGGGCGAGGGTCCTCGTGTTCGTCGACCAGACGGTCTCGGTCCGAGACGACGGAAAATCTACGGGGTTTAGGGAACCGGCCGACGCGGGGGACGAGACGACCCCTATCGCGAGGTGGGCACTTATGCGTAAGGTCGACGGGAATTGGCTGTTGTCCGACCTGCAACCGGTCGGAGACGTAACCCGTTGAGGCGAGTCGCCGGGATGTCATCGGGCATCCCGGGCGGGACGGTGTCCGCGGGGTGAGAGGGGACGGAAGATGAGTGGATCAGTCGCGGGCGTCGTGATCGTCGGGGCGGGCCTGGGCGGGATCAGGATCGCGGAGAACCTGCGCAACAACGGGTTCACCGATCCGATCACCCTGGTGGGGGCCGAAGACCATCCGCCCTATGATCGTCCGCCTCTGTCGAAGTCGGTACTCCTGGGCAAGGACGATCGCGTCGACCTCAAACCGGCGGAGTTCTACGGCGAATCCGACATCACCCTGCGTCTGGGCTCCGCGGTGACCTCGGTGTCGCCGGCGGAGAAGACCATCACCCTGGCGTCCGGGGACACACTCGCCTACGACACTCTGGTGCTGGCCACCGGTCTTGATCCCCGTCCGTTCCCGGGTCTCGCCGACGCCGTCGCCGGCGTACACATGATCCGCACCTACGACGACGCGGTCGCTCTGCGCGAGGAGATCGATTCCGCCTCGACCGCCGTGGTCATCGGCGCCGGCTTCATCGGCTGCGAAGTGGCCGCGAGCCTCACCTCGCGCGGGTTGAGCGTCAGCCTCGTCGAACCCGCCCCCACCCCGCTGGCGGTGGCGCTCGGCGAGGAGATCGGCATGCTGGTGTCCCGGCTCCACACCGACAACGGCGTGGACCTGCGCACCGGGGTCGGCGTGGCCGAGATCGTCGTCGCCGACGATGCCGGCGGACCGAGGGTCACCGCGGTCAAACTCGCCGACGGCACCGAACTCCCGGCTGATCTCGTGGTCGTCGGCATCGGTTCCACGCCCGTCACGGGTTACCTCGAGGGCTCCGGGATCGAACTCGCGCCGCGTGAGGTGGGCGGTGGAATCGCCTGCGATGCAACCGGACACACCAGTGTCGACGATGTCTACGCGCTCGGCGACGTCGCCAACTGGCGTGACGACGACGGCACCCCGCATCGCGTCGAGCACTGGAATCACACGGTCGAACAGGCGTCGGTCGTCGCCCACCAGATCGCTGGTGGTGACGCGGTGACCGCGGCGGTCTCGTACTTCTGGAGCGACCAGTTCGATGTGAAGATCCAGGTTCTCGGCGCCCCTCGGGCCGACGACACCGTCCACGTCGTCGACGACGACGGCAAGAAATTCGTGGCCTACTACAGCAGGGACGGCATCCTCACCGCAGTCGTCGGCGCCGGCAAGGTCGGTGCGGTGATGAAGACCCGGCCGAAGCTGCTGACGCCGACACCCATCGCCGACCTGCTGTAGCACCGGTGGGTGCCGAGCTGACGGCTGCAGCGGTGCGCGCGGCCGCTGCCGAGGTCGCCGACCCGCAACGCGCCGTCGACCTCGCCAGGTTCTTCCAGGTGCGCCCCGGCGGCTACGGCGAGGGCGACGAGTTCATCGGCCTGCGCGTGCCGCAGCAGCGGGCCATCGCCAAGCGGTTCCGTGGCATCGACGCCGGTGAGGTTGTCGCGCTGTTGGATTCGCCGGTCCACGAGCATCGGTTCATCGCGTTGGCTCTGCTGCGGGGTGAGTTCGAACGTGCCCTACGGCCGCGATCGGGCCCGGACCGGGACGAGGCTGCGAGGTGGGTCGAGCTGTACCTCGACGCGGTTCGCCGGGGCCGGGTGAACAACTGGGATCTCGTGGACTCCTCGGCCGATCCGGTACTCGGTGAGTACTGCCGCCTGCGCGGCGACTCCGGCATCATCGTCGATCACGCCGCCGACGACGACCTGTGGCGGCGTCGGGTGGGGATCATCGCGACCTTCGCCCACATCAAACACGAGGACGCATCGGTCCTTCTGTCGGTGGCGCCACTCGTCCGCGACGACCGTCGGGACCTCATCCAGAAAGCTTTCGGATGGATGCTCCGGGAGACCGGCAAACGCGTCGACGATCGGATACTCCTGACGTACCTCGAGGAGAACGCCGGCCGAATGGGCCGCACCGCACTGAGTTACGCGATCGAGCACCGGAGCCCGGAGGAACGCGCGTACTTCCGTGCGTTGAGGTGAGGGGTCAGTCCTCGCGCGCCACGCGGATCGCCGCCCAGATCATCGGGAACTGGAACGGCAGGCGTGTCAGGGCGACGATCCGGTAGGGCAGTGGCTTGTCCCACCAGAGGCGCACCATGTTGAGGTTGGCGGGATAGACGGCGAGGAACAACAGCGCCGACAAAGCCGCGGAGAGACGACGGGTCCGCGGCACGAGAAGTCCGGCGCCCAAGCCGATCTCGGCGACACCGGACAGGTAGGTCAGGGTCCGCGGATCGCCGGGGATCTCCTCCGGGATGATCTCGTCGAACGGTTTGGGTGCGACGAAGTGAAGCACGCCGATGCCGAGGAGCATCACCGCCAGGCCGCGGGCGAGTTGGAGCGGATTCAGCCGAGACTTCCGGATGGTGGTCACGTCGTCGTGCTCCTTCGCGTTGGTCGGAACTGCCTGTCAGAACTCGATCTTGAGCGAGTCCGAGGTCGGGTGGGCCTGGCAGCCCAGGATGTACCCGTCCTCGATGTCCTCGGGGTCGAGGGCGCCGGCGTTGTCCATGTCGACGGTGCCCTCGGTGAGGGTGCAGGCGCACGAACCGCATTCGCCCTCCTGGCACGAGTACGGGGCGTCGAGACCAGCCGCCAGCATCACGTCGATGAGCGTCCGCTTGCGCGGCCAGCTGAGGGTGTGGGTCTCACCGTCGAGTTCCACCTCGACCGTGGCGGCGGAGGCTTGGTCCTCTTCGCTGACCTCTTCGAGTTCGACGTCGGCGAACGGGTCGCCGGACAGCGAGTTGTACACCTCGGTGTGGACGTTGTGATGCGGGAAGTTCGCCTGTGTCAACGCTTTGTGGACGGCGTCCATGAAGGGGCCGGGGCCGCACATGTAGGCGGTGTGGGTGGTCGAGTACGGCGCGAACACCGACGCGAGAGCCGCTGCGCTGGGCAGCCCCTGCAGGCTCTCCAGCCAGTGGACGACGGTGAGCCGGTCGGCGTGCGCGTGGAGCAGGTCGCGCAGCTCGGCGGCGAAGATGACGTCGCCCTCACTGCGGTTCGCGTAGAAGAAGACGACCGGAGCGCTGCTCTTCTTCAGTGCCGCCTTGAGGATCGACATCACCGGTGTCACGCCGCTGCCCGCGGCGATCAGGAGCAGTGGGTCGTCGTAGGACTTGGGTGTGAAGACGCCCGACGGCGGCAGCACCTCGACCTGGGAGCCGGGGGCGAGGTTGTCGCAGACCCAGTTGGAGCCGTAGCCGTCGACGGTGCGCTTCACGGTCACCTTGGGGCGTGCATCGGTGTACGGCGACGACGCCAGTGAGTAGCAGCGGGCGACCGAGCCGGTCTTCTCGCTCGGGATGCGCAGGGTGAGGAACTGTCCCGGCTTGTAGTCGGTGAAGGCGGCCGACGACGCCTCGGGGACCTCGAATGCGATGGACTTGGCATCGGACGTCTCATCGATCACCTCGGCCACCGTGAGGATCACGCTTCGTGAGCCGTGAGGGGTCAGGTCAGACATGTAGCAGCTCTCCGACGTCGAGGACCGGGGCGAACCGGCCGAATTAGAACACGTTCTACTTCAGGATAGCCCAATCGGTGGGTGTCCCACGAGGCCCTGTTGGAGCCGGTGTGGTCACGCCGCCGATCATGGCACGCGGGACAGCGATGCGACTCCGTTCGCGACGGTCCGCGCGCCGTCGGAGATCAGTTCCTCGAGGTCGGCGTCGGGGTCCGCGAGCCACTGCTCGTAGGCGGCGAGCGCCGCGCCCAGGCACAACCACCCGATGGTCTGGGGCAGGTGATCGTTCTCGTCGAGGCCGAGCCGGGCCGCGCAGAACTCGGCGATGACGTGACGCCAGTCGGCGTACATGATCATCGAGTGTGCCTGGAGCGCAGGAACTCCCAGCAGCAAGGACATGCGTCGGCGGTGGTTCTCCAGTTCCTCCGGCGGCACCCGGTTGAACACGACCAGGGCATCCACGAGGGCGTCGGCCATGGGGATGTCGGTGGGGATCTGGGCGAGGAGCCCGCGTAGCTCGCCCAGATGGTCGTCGAACTCTCCCCACGGGATCTCGTTCTTCGACGAGTAGTACCGGAACAGCGTGCGACGCGCGATGCCCGCGGCCTCGGCGATGTCGTCCACGCTGGTCTCCTCGAAACCCCGGGTGGTGAACAGGCCGATCGCGAGCGCGCTGATCCGGGCGCGCGAGGAGATCGGGCGTCGCCCGGGTGCGGCCCGCCCGGGGCCCGCATCCTGCTGTGTCGTCGCAGTCATCGAGACCTCACCATATGGGATCCGTTCGCGCGCAGCGGGTCGAAGGGGCCCGAACCGCCTGTCCGAACGGGCAGTTTTGCTCTAGCGGTAGAAATCTGCACTGAGTGCCACTATAGTCCATCGTGATCCGAGTCACTTAGAAGATCAGGAGGTATGGATCATGGCCGACCAGTCCGCGGTTACCGCTGCAAACTCGAACGAGACCGAACTCATCGCCGAGTCGCTCGTCGAAGAGGTGTCGATCGATGGGATGTGCGGGGTCTACTGATGTCAGCCCCGACATCGAATCCGACCTCCGGCGACCGTTCTGCGGTCGCCGGGGTCCGGTTCGACACCCCAGCCCCCGATGCCCCCGCCGGCTTCGACACGTTCGCCGCGTGGGAACTCAACCCGAAGGTGGCGCTGCGCCCCGAGCCGTTCGGCGCGTTGCTGTACCACTTCGGTACCCGCAAGCTCTCGTTCCTCAAGAACCTCACCGTGGTCGGGATCGTCCAGTCCCTCGCCGATCACGACTCCGCCGAGGCGGCCCTCCTGGCCGCGGGTGTCACGCCCGCCCAGCGGCCCCTGTACGTGCAGGCGCTCACGGCGCTGGCCGACAGCGCGATGATCACGCCCCGCGCGGCCTGACCGAGCTCCACCCCCGATCGACAGCCCCGATCGGCTCCCCGCTTCCGCCCAGACCCTAGGACCGACACGATGACGACCATCGAGATGCCGCCCACTGCAGCCGAACTCGTGACCTCACAGCGTGCGAGCGCGCCCGCCGACCAGGTGCCCAAGGTCGGCCGCCTCGTAGACCAGTTCGAGCGCGGCCTCGACGCGCCGATCTGCCTGACGTGGGAACTCACGTACGCCTGCAACCTGGCGTGTGTGCACTGCCTGTCGTCGTCGGGCAAGCGCGACCCGCGCGAGCTGTCGACCGAACAGTGCAAGGCGATCATCGACGAACTGCAGCGCATGCAGGTCTTCTACGTGAACATCGGCGGTGGTGAGCCGACCGTGCGCCCCGACTTCTGGGAGCTCGTCGACTACGCCACCAGCCACCAGGTGGGAGTCAAGTTCTCCACCAACGGTTTGCGCATCGACAAGAAGGTTGCCGCACGCCTCGCCGCGTCGGACTACGTCGACGTCCAGATCTCGCTCGACGGTGCCACCGCTGAGGTCAACGACGCCGTGCGCGGTCCCGGTTCCTTCGACATGGCGGTCCGGGCGCTCGAGAACCTCGCCGAGGCCGGCTTCGCCGACGCCAAGATCAGCGTCGTCATGACGCGGCAGAACGTCGCGCAGCTCGACGAGTTCAAGGCGCTTGCCGACCGCTACAACGCAACCCTGCGCATCACCCGCCTGCGTCCGTCCGGCCGTGGCGCCGACGTGTGGGACGACCTGCACCCGCTGCCCGAGCAGCAGCGTGAACTCTACGATTGGCTTGTCGCACACGGCGATCGCGTGCTCACCGGCGATTCGTTCTTCCACCTCTCGGCCTTCGGCGGGGATTCCGGCGGCGGCCTGCCCGGCCTCAACCTCTGTGGCGCGGGACGCGTCGTGTGCCTCATCGACCCGGTCGGCGACGTGTACGCCTGCCCGTTCGCGATCCACGAGAACTTCCTCGCCGGGAACATCTTGTCGGACGGCGGATTCCAGGAGATCTGGCAGCGTTCGGATCTGTTCACCGAACTGCGCGAACCGCAGAACGCCGGTGCCTGCACCAAGTGTGCGCACTTCGACGCCTGCCGCGGTGGCTGCATGGCGGCCAAGTTCTTCACCGGCCTGCCGCTGGCCGGACCGGACCCCGAGTGCGTGCAGGGTTACGGCGAGGAGCTCCTCGCCGGGGAGCGCACCAAACCGACGGCGAACAAGGATCATTCGCGCGGTACCCCGCTGACGCTGATGACCCGTCGACCCGACGGGGACCTCACCCCGGTCGGTCGGCCCACCAAGTCCTGTGATGAGAACCCGCTCGCCGGGTTCGCCCCTGCTGCGCGGTAATCCGCCCCGCGGCCCAACAGTGTCGAGTCCTCCCCGGGGTACACGGGGACCGCGGGCGATGGCACGCATCCGAATAGTGAGTGAGTAGGAGAAATGGCTCTCAACCCCTGGGCGAAAAACCCCTGGTTCGAAACGGTCACCGAGGCCCAGCGTCGGGCGAAGAAGCGACTGCCGAAGTCGGTCTACTCGTCGCTGGTCGCCGGCACGCAGGCCGGTGTGACCCTCGACGACAATGTGCAGGCCTTCAATGAACTGGGTTGGGCGCCACACGTTGTCGGCGCACAGCCGGAGCGTGAGATGACCACCTCGGTCATGGGGCAGGAGTTGTCCTTCCCGGTGATGATCTCGCCGACCGGTGTGCAGGCCGTCGACCCCGACGGCGAGGTTGCCGTCGCACGTGCCGCGGCGGCGCGTGGCACCGCGATGGGCCTGTCGAGCTTCGCCTCGCACGCCGTCGAGGAGGTCACCGCGGTCAACGACAAGGTGTTCTTCCAGATCTACTGGCTCGGCAGTCGCGAGGACATCCTCCGCCGCGCCGAGCGTGCAAGGGCCGCGGGCGCAAAGGGTCTCATCGTCACGACCGACTGGGTGTTCAACGTCGGCCGCGACTGGGGCAGCCCGGAGATCCCCGAGAAGGTGAACCTGAAGGCGCTGGTGCGTCTCGGCCCGGAGATCGCGGTCAAGCCGCGGTACGCGCTGGACTGGGTCAAGGGCGGCAAGGTCATCATCCCCGACCTCACCGCGCCGAACCTCACCCCGCAGGGTGTCCCCGGCCCGACCTTCTTCGGCGCCTACGGCGAGTGGATGGGCACCCCGCCGCCCACGTGGGAGGACCTGCAGTGGCTGCGTGAGCAGTGGGGCGGACCGTTCATGGTCAAGGGCATCACCCGTCTGGACGACGCCAAGCGCGCCGTCGACATCGGTGCGACGGCGATCTCGGTCTCCAATCACGGCGGCAACAACCTCGACGGCACCCCGGCGACGATCCGTCTGCTACCCGACATCGCCGATGCGGTCGGCAACGACATCGAGGTGCTGCTCGACGGCGGCATCCGCCGCGGTAGCGACGTCGCCAAGGCGCTGGCCCTCGGCGCCCGCGCCGTGATGATCGGCCGTGCCTACCTGTGGGGTCTCGCCGCCAACGGCCAGGCAGGTGTCGAGAACGTCCTCGATCTCATGCGTATGGGCCTAGACGGCGCGCTGATGGGTCTGGGGCACAAGAGCGTGCACGACCTCTCTGCCGACGATCTGATCATCCCGGACGACTTCAAGCGGTCCTTCGGACACGTCTGATCCGAGCAGACAAACACTCCCGCCCGCCGCCGGACATCCGGTCGGCGGGCGGGAGCGTCTCGGCCCTGTTGCCGGGCAGAACCCGCGGGAAACAGCACCCGCGACAGAACTAGAACGTGTTACAGTTCTGCCATGGGACAGTTCGACGGCAAGGTCGTCTACATCACCGGCATCGCCCGTGGTCAGGGCCGTAATCACGCGGTCCGGTTCGCCCGTGAGGGCGCCGCGATCGTGGGTCTCGACATCGCGGGTCCGATCATCGACCACGCGACCTATCCGCCCGCCACGGCCGACGATCTCGAGGAGACGATCCGGCTCGTCGAGGGTGTGGGCGGCAAGATCCTTGCCCGGCAAGGTGATACGCGGGATCTCGCGTTCCAGCAGCAGCTCGTCGCGGATGCGGTCGAGCAGTTCGGCCGCCTCGATCACGTCGTCGCCAACGCTGGTGTGCTCACCTGGGGCAAGGTGTGGGAGCTGACCGAAGAGCAGTTCACCGATGTCGTCGACATCAACCTCGTCGGCGCATGGAAGACGCTCAGGGCCACCGTCCCGGCGATGCTCGAAGCCGGCAACGGCGGCTCGATCACCATCATCAGCTCGGTCGCCGGATTGAAGGCGATGCCGATGCAGGCGTCGTACACGGCGTCCAAGCACGGCCTGGTCGGTCTGACGCAGACCGCGGCCAAGGAACTCGGCCACTACCGGATTCGCGTCAACAGCGTCCACCCCTACGCGGTCGACACCCCGATGGGAGTCGCCGACACCGAGGCCCACCGACTCTTCGAAAAGCCGTGGGTGACCCCGCATTTCGTGTCGATGCTGGACTACCACCCGGTCGCGTCGTGCGACGAGATCTCCGACGCCGTCCTGTACCTGTCCTCCGACAGCGCCAAGGGCATCACCGGTGCCGAGTTCCAGATCGACATGGGGCACTCGAAGGTCTGATCCCCTGCTCCCTGAGGTGCGAGCGAAGCGAGCCACGAAGGGCTGGTGAGGATTCTCGCCAGGCCTTCGTGGCTCGTCGCTTTCGCTCCTCGCACCTCAGGCAGCGGAGGGGAGTGCTCCTCGCTGCCTGAGGTGGTGGGAATCCTTGACGGATCAGGCCCAGAGGGTCTTCGGGTCGACGGCCTCGGTCGAGGGGCCGACCGGGGTCTCCGGCCGGGTGCGCGAGAAGCGCGGCGCGACCTGCGCCTGGGTGACGCCGTCGATGTCGATCAGGTTGGCGCGAGCGGCCATGTGCGCGTCGGCGGGCGCCTCGGCGAAGGTCAGCACCGGCGAGGTGCAGGCATCGGTGCCGTCGAAGACCTTGGCCCACTCGTCGCGGGTGCGGGACTTGAAGGTCTCGGTGAAGATCTCCTTCAGCGTGCCCCAGTTCGCGATGTCGTTCTGCGCCGGGAGATCGGCGTCGGCCAGGCCGAGGCCCTTCAGCAGCTCGGCGTAGAACTGCGGCTCGATGGCGCCGACGGCCATGTACTTGCCGTCCGAGGTCTCGTAGACCTCGTAGTAGGGGGCGCCGGTGTCGAGCATGTTGGTGCCGCGGTCGTCGCTCCACAGGCCGGTGCCGCGGAACGCCCACATCATCTGTCCCAGAACGGAAGCGCCGTCGACCATGGCCGCGTCGACGACCTGGCCCTTGCCGGAGATGCCGCGCTCGAGCAGAGCGGCGAGCACGCCCACGACGAGGAACATCGATCCGCCGCCGAAGTCGCCGGCGAGGTTGAGCGGCGGCACCGGACGATCGTCCTTGCGGCCGATGGCGTGGAGCAGGCCGGTGAGCGAGATGTAGTTGATGTCGTGGCCGGCGAGGTTGGCGCGGGGGCCGTCCTGGCCCCAGCCGGTCATACGGCCGTACACGAGGCCGGGGTTGACCTCGGCGAGGTCATCGGGGCCGAAGCCGAGGCGTTCCATGACGCCGGGGCGGAAACCCTCGATGATGACGTCAGCCTTGGCGACGAGATCGAGGATCGTCGCGCGATCGGTCTCGTCCTTCAGGTTGGCCTCGACGACGCGACGGCCGCGCAGCAGCGCGTCGGCGTTCACGCCGGGCTTCGGGAGCGTGCCGGGACGCTGGACACGGACCACGTCGGCGCCGAGATCGGCGAGCAACATGGCCGCGTGGGGTCCCGGGCCGATACCAGCGAACTCGATGACCCGGATGGAGCTGAGTGGGCCGGGTTTTCCGCTGTTGTGGGGTGTCGTACTGCTCATGTGTCGTCCTCCGGTCGTTGTACCGCCACTGTGTCAGGCGTCACGTGTCACGCAATAGCATTCCATAACCGATCGAACGCTCGTCAATGTGGTCGGCACGACGTTTTCGGCCCGTTTTTCTTCCTGTTTTTGGGCCGAGGGGCAGAAGCCTGGGAGCGCGATGGCTAGCATTGGTCAGATGACAGGACCGTCGACGCTGGGGCAGTGCAGCTGGCCGGACCTCGATGGAAAGGTGGTCACTCTCGTGGTACCTCTCGGTTCTGTCGAGCAGCATGGTCCGCACCTGCCTCTGGACACCGACACGCGAATCGCCGCGGCGGTCTCCGACGTCGTGTGTGAGCGCCTCGGGGATTCCGACATTCTCCGTGCCCCCGACCTCAACTACGGCGCGAGCGGCGAGCACGAGGGTTTTGCCGGGACGATCTCGATCGGACACGACGCCCTGCGCGGGATGCTCATCGAATACGGCCGCAGTGCCTGCCGATGGGCGCGGCGCATCGTTTTCGTCAACGGACACGGCGGCAACACGCGCACGCTGATCGACGCGGTGACCCGACTCCGCTACGAGGGACGGGATGCCGCCTGGTTCCCGTGCGCCTTCCCGGGCGCGGACGCACATGCCGGTTTCACGGAAACCTCGGTGCTGCTTCATGTCTCGCCGTCGTCGGTCGACACGTCACGGGCGGTCGCCGGCAATCGAGAGCCGGTCGGCGCACTGCTCGGTGCCATGCGCGAGGGTGGTGTCGGGGCGGTCAGCCCGAACGGTGTCCTGGGTGATCCCACCGAGGCCTCCGCCGACGAGGGGCGACGCCTGGTGGCCGAGGTGACCGATCGCCTCGGTGCGGCGCTCGTCTCCTGGGAGGTCGACGACCAGGGGCGACTCGGATGACCGCACTCGACGATTCGGCCCCCCGTGGCCGTGGCGCGGCCCAGGGCATCAGTGGTGACGACGTGACCGAGGGCAGGGACGTGACCGACCGGGACACGATCGATGGCGACGCCGCCAATGAGGGAAACGTCGGCGCACAAGAGGTTTCGGAGAGCGACTCGGGTGAGGATGCCGATTCGACGGACGCGAGGGCGACGGGGAACCCCGCCGACCTGCCCGACGGGTTCCAGGTCCAGATCGACCTGCGCTCCGCGCGTGGCGGCGACCTCCGGTACCTCGTCGGCGGCTCGCCGACGCGGTTGATGCGCATGTCCGACACCGCGCTCGGCATGACCTCGGACGACGGTCGAATTGAGGTGTGCGACAACGTGACCCGTCGTCTCGCGCGTGCTCTACTCGACGCCGGGGTCGCCAACCCGCGTCCGATGTTCGGCCCGAAGCCCGCCGACGTCACCGTGGTGATACCGGTCAAGGACAACCAGGCCGGCGTCGACCGCCTTCTCGACGCCCTCGACGGGTTGACCGTCGTGGTCGTGGACGACGGGTCGGACGCCCCGATCGTCGCCGAAAGGCCGGGCGTGAGCGTGATCCGATTCGACGAGAATCGTGGTCCGGCGGCTGCACGGAACGCCGGAGCGGCCGCTGCCACCACCGATTTCGTGGCCTTCCTGGACTCCGACGTCGTGCCCGATCCGGACTGGCTGACGGTGCTGCTCACCCATTTCTCCGACCCCACGGTCGGGATCGTGGCCCCGCGTATCGTGGGACTCCGGTCCGCCGCCCGGTCGTCCTCGCTGGCCGAGTGCTATGAGAACGGCTGGTCCTCGCTGGATATGGGCCCCGAGGAGTCCGCGGTCCTGCCGTCGACCCGTGTGCCGTACGTGCCCAGCGCGGCAATCGTGGTGCGGCGCAGCGCATTCTGCGGTTTCGACGAGTCGCTCAGGGTGGCCGAGGACGTGGACGCGTGCTGGCGTATGCACGCGGCGGGATGGCGGATTCGGTACGACCCGGTCGCACGGGTGGCACATGATCACCGCACCGACATGCGGTCGGTGCTGTCTCGCCGGTGCTTCTACGGAACCGGCGCAGCCCACCTCGCCGCACGTCACGGCAACCGGGCCGCCCCGCTGGTGATGTCGGTGCCGATGGCCGCGGCCGTCGCAGCTCTGCTGACCCGAACCCGCTTCGGCACCACGCTGGCGATGCTCATCCTGACCCATCTCGCGACCCGGCTCCGCAAACGGTTGGGCGACCTACCGTCGGCGCCGCTCGTCTCGGCGCAACTCACCGGTCGGGCCGCCGGATTCGGCCTACTCCAGGCGGCTGATGCGATCTGCCGGCACTACTGGCCGGTGGCCCTGCTCATGGCGCTCGTGTCGAGACGTTTCCGGACACTCGCGATCCAGGTGGCGATCGTCGAGGGGGTGGTGTCCTGGTTCCGGGATCTCCTCGCGGACCCGACGACCCCACCGGCGCTGGGTCCGTTCCGCTACCTGCTGATGCGCCGCCTCGACGACCTCGCCTACGGCGCAGGTCTGTGGCAGGGCGTCATCACCCATCGAGACGCGGAGGCATTGCGCCCGGTCATCTCGCGATGACGTTGCCGCGCAATGATCGTCTGACGCCCGATGACATGAGCGCCGAAGTCCTGAGCGCCGACGTCGTCATCGTCGGTGCGGGGAGTGCCGGCTGCGTCCTCGCGGAGAAGCTGTCGAGGGAACCCGGGCGGCACGTCGTGCTGCTCGAGCGCGGACCCGGGCGCTGGCCGGGGCCGGAGGCGCGGGACCTCCGACGTCTCCCCATCGGCGATCACGCGCCCTACGCGGTCCGGCACACCACCGATCTCGACGGCCTCACCGCCGCGCGGGGGTGTGCGATCGGGGGCTCCTCCGCGGTCAACGGCGGATACTTCCTGCGCTGGCATCCGGAGGACTTCGCGGACTGGCCGGACAGCTGGGGCCTCGACGCGATCGACGCCGCCTACTCCGAGCTCGACGGGGGTGGGGGTGGGGGCACGATGAGTGTCTCACCGGTGTCCGACGATGAACTCGGTGATGCCGGAAGGGCTTTCGAACGGTACTGGTCGGCGCGGACGGCTGTCCGTCCGTTCGACGACCGCTGGCCGGTCACCGGCGTGAACCGGGTACTCGGCAACCGATCCGGGATGGAGCGCCGGACCGCGGCTCAGGCCTACCTCGAGCCGGCGCTCGGCCGGCCGAATCTCCGCGTGGTGGCCGACTGCGAGGTCCGGCGGCTCGAGGTCTCCGGCGGGCGGCGCGTCACCGGCGTGCGTACCGATCGGGCCACCTTCAGAGCCGGCGAGGTGATCCTCGCCGGCGGCACGCTGGGCACCGCGCAACTACTACTCGCTTCAGACCTCGAGCCGCTCGGCGGGGCCGCATTCCTCGACGCCGGTGAACACCGGGGACTGGCCGTCTCCTATCGCCGAAAGGGACCGGCCGAACCCGGGATGGTGCTGCCGTCGGTGGTGCACACTGTCGATGGTCTCGAGATCCGTTGTTACCGGGATGATTTCGCGGCCTACATCGACGGTCTCCCGTACAGCGGGCCGATGGTCGAGGTGACCGCGATGGACCTATCGCCGGTGCGACTCGTCGCCGACGGCGAGCGCGTCCGTCTCGTGTTCGGAGAACCGTCGGCCGAGGTCACCGCCGCGATGCGTGCGGGCGCCGACCGGGTGGTGGAGATGCTGCACTCGACCGAGTTCGCCGGCATCGTCGTTCCGGGCAGCGTCTCGGTGGCCGCGGTGCCGGGGTTCTCGCAGCACACGTGGGGCTCGATGCCGATGGGTGTGCGCACCGACGCGCTCGGTGCGGTGCACGGGACGGAGGGGTTGCGTATCGTCGACGGATCGATCCTGCCGACGGGCGGCCACAGCGGGCCGCACGCCACGATCATGATGGTGGCCGTCCACATCGGCAACCGGCTCTCGGATGAGGGGTGAGCGAGCAGTTCTTCGTCCTGGATACCGCATCCTTCCCGCGGTGTCTGTTTCCTTCCCGCAGGCGCTGTCCGGTAAGCGGGAAGGAATCGGCCACGCGGGAACCTGGACCTTCGGCCGGGAACACCTAGGCTGGATACATGTCTGGAACGTCGCTGTCGGATCCCGTGGTCCGGGAATTCCTGGCCTCCGGTACCAAGACCGGGCACCTCGGATACACCGCCGCCGATGGCAGGCCCCTGGTGGTCCCGGTCTGGTTCGTCCTTGACGGAGACCGCCTGGCCTTCAACACCGGTGCTACCACCGCGAAAGGTCGTGCGCTCCTGCGCGATCCGCGTGTCGCGATGTCGGTCGACCTGCAGGAACCGCCGTTCGGCTTCGTCCAGGTGCAGGGCCGGGTGGTGGTGACGGAGGACCTCGACGAAGTGCGGCGGATCGCCACGCTGTGCGGTGCGCGATACATGGGTGCCGAACGGGCCGAGGAGTTCGGTGCGCGCAACGGCGTACCGGGTGAACTGGGCGTCTGGATCGAACCGAGCAAGGTCATCGCGGAACTCGATGTCACCGCGTGAGTCCTCAGCGCGATGGACGGCGACGCGGCGTCGTGCCTGGCCCACTGCGCCGTTCGCACCCACGCTGCCGAAACAGTGCTGGGGTTTCATGGTCGGGTCCGCCCTGTTCGCCCTCGGGTCGGCCCCCGGACTCGGGCAGCTCGCCGGCGCCGACGTCGTCAACCTGTGCTATTTCGTCGGCGCCTGGTTCTTCACCGGGGCCGGCTTCATCCAGTTGGTGCGCAGCGCGTCGCCGGCCGAACTGGAGTCATCTCTTCCGGGGTCGGCGGTCCGCGCCGAATGGCTGAGCGCCGCAACCCAATCCGTCGGTACGATCCTGTTCAACATCTCGACGACGAGCGCCCTGTTCGCCCACACGGTTGCCGGTGAGCGCCACCTCGTGTGGTCTCCCGACGCCGGTGGCTCGGTTGCCTTCCTGATCAGCGGCGCGGTCGCCTTCGCCGCGTACTCCCGGTCGACGGGTCACGGTCTCGACTTCGAGGACCGGCGCTGGTGGTCGGTCCTGATGAATTGGGTGGGGTGTGTCGCGTTCGGGGTGTCGGCCGTCGGTGCCTTCGTCAACAAGGACGGGGTGACAGCCGATGCCATCGCCGCCAACGCCGGGACATTCGTGGGCGCGCTCTGCTTTTTCGTGGCGTCTGCGATCGTGCTGCCGGAAACCCGGCACCGCTGATCCGCGTCGCACGGGAGAATGTGACGATGCCGGCCGGGATCTCCGTCGGCGCAACCGGTGCCGCGTTCTCCGCTACCAGCGTCTCCGTGACCACGCACGCAGGATCGGTCGTCGAGATCCCCGGCGCGGTCCCGCAAGTCGCCCGGCGAGCCGAAGTACAGTGTGAGCCGTGCGCTACGGCATCTGCATCCTCCCCGATCTGACCTGGGAACAATCCCGGCCGCGGTGGATTCTGGCCGAGGCGATGGGTTTCGACCACGCCTGGACCTACGACCACCTCGTCTGGGGCGGCCTGCCGGACTCGCTCTGGTCCGGCTGCATGCCGTTGTTGTCGGCGGCCGCCGTGGTCACGAGCACCATCGAACTCGGTGCCTTCGTGGTCTCGCCAAACTTCCGTCACCCGGCGGCGTTTTCGCGCGAGGTCGAGACTCTCGTGGACATCTCGGACGGCCGCTTCCTGTTGGGGCTGGGTGTCGGCGGCACACCGGACGACGCCGTGCTCGGGCAGCCGGAACTGACCGTCGGGCAGCGGGTCGACCGATTCCAGGAGTTCGTCGGACTCCTCGACCGGACATTGAGCGAGGACCACGTCGACGCGGACGGCCGCTACTTCCGCACCCGCGACATGCGCCTGGGACGTGGACCGGTACGAGACCGGGTGCCTTTCCTGCTCGCCGGCAACGGTCCACGCTCGGTGCGGTTCGCCGCCCGTCACGGTGACGCGTGGGTGACCACCGGCCAGGCGACGGAGGGCCTCGACGAGTGGTTCGCATCTGTCGGACGGGCCGTCGCCATCGTCGACGAGGAACTGGGTCGGCGACCGGGCCGTCGGATCGACCGATACCTCAGTCTCGAGGCCGCCCCGCGTAACCCGCTCGAGAGTGTCGGCCTGTTCGACGACATGGTCGGCCGCGCAGCCGAACTCGGCTTCACCGACATCATCGTGCCCTGGCCGCGGGACACCGAACCCTACAAGGCGTCGATGGACGTTCTCGAGGCGATCGCGGAGCGCGGGCTGGGTCAGAGCCGGTAGACCCGGAACGGGCCGCGCGACGAATCGCGCGGCCCGATCGATCAGCGCCGACTTCCTCCCGGGAGGTGTCAGGGTGATGACGTTCGTCGCATCAGTTGCCCGGTGCCTCTTCGGCGGTGACCCCGGCGACCGCCGGCTCCGGGGCCGGGTAGCCCACGGGTTCACCCGTGGCGTCGACCGCGATGTCGGTGGTGGTGTGAGCGGTGAGTGCCGCACCGTAGATCAGATGGGTGGGAACGACTTTCATGCCCAGCCAGTAGACCGCCAGGCCGAGGCCGGCGCCGATGAACCAGGTGAAGCTGGCCTGGTAGGCGGTGCCGAAGATGACGACACAGATCGGCAGGATGGAGGCGACGATGGTCGACGCGACCGCCACCGGATTCCATCCGTTGCGGTACCAGTAAGCGCCTTCCGGCTTCATGGTGAACAGGTCGTCGACGACGATCTTCTGCTTCTTGACCAGATAGAAATCGGCGATCAGGATGCCGAACAGCGGACCGATCACGGCGCCGAGCGTGTCCATCGTGTAATGGATCGCGGTCGGGTTGTTGAAGAGGTTCCACGGGGTGATCAGGACCGAGCCGACCGCGGCGATCATGCCGCCGGTTCGCCAGCTGATCCTGGTAGGGGCCACATTCGAGAAGTCGAAGGCGGGGGACACGAAGTTGGCGACGATGTTGATGCCGATCGTGGCGATGGCGAAGGTCAGCACACCGAGCACCGCGGCGGTGGTGTTGTCGATCTTGTCGACGATGTGGACCGGGTCGGTGATGATGTTGCCGTCCGCGTCCTTGCCGATGACCGTCACCGCCGCCGAGACCGTGCACACGACGAGCAGCGAGAAGAACAGGAAGTTGACCGGCAGGCCCCAGAAGTTGCCCTTCTTGACCTCGCCGAAACTCTTTCCGTAACGGGAGAAGTCGCCGAAGTTGAGCATCGGTCCGGAGAAGTAGGAGACCACGAGCGCGAACGCGCTGATCATCATCGTGATCGACGACCATCCGGTGAGGCCGTCGCCGACCGAGAGGTCGAGGCTCACGTTGCTCCAGCCCGCCTTGACGATCAGATAGCCGGCGAGCGCGATCATCACGACATAGACAGCGGGACCGCAGAAGTCGATGAACTTGCGGATGGTGTCCATGCCGTTCCAGAAGACGAAGGCCTGCAGGACCCACATCAGGAGGAAACCGGCCCAGCCGAGCAGCGACAGTCCCAGGAAGCCGTGCTGGTCGACGTCACCCCACGGTTCGAGGCCCGGCCAGAACTTCAGCGCGAGCAATCCGAATGCGACCGAGGCGAGATAGGTCTGGATGCCGTACCAGACGACCGCGATCGCGCCGCGGATGATCGCCGGGATGTTGGCGCCCTTGACACCGAAGGACACCCGCGTCGTCACCGGGTACGGGACCCCCGCGATCTGAGACGGTTTGGCGACGAGGTTGCAGAGGATGTTGACGGCGACGATGCCCACCAGCAGGGCGACGAGGACCTGCCACGCGGCGATCCCCAGCGCGAAGAGGCTGCCGGCGAAGACGTAGCCGCCGACGCTGTGCACGTCGGACATCCAGAACGCGAAGATGTTGTACCAGGTCCACTTCTGTTCCTTCAGCGGTGCGAGATCGGTGTTGGTGAGTCGTTCGTCGTAGCTTGCCTTGATGACGCTCTCGCCCGCGGCGCCGTGATGCGACTGGGCCGCCTCGGCAGGGGTCGGTGTGGACATGTGTTCTCCCGGTTCGTCTCTCAGCGTGGAAACCCGCTCTCAGGTGCGGAAATGCTGATGGGACAAAAGTAGGAACGGTTTGTTACCTGACGATGAACGCGCAAATATATTCCGCTGGGCACATCGACGGGTGCCCGATTCGACGGTCCTGGGACGGGTCAATCGTGGCGGACGTCGAGGAGATCGGCCGCTTCGACGATCGCGCTCTCGAGTCGCTGGTGGTGCCGGCGTGCGACCTCGAGAACCGCCGGGGTGTCGCGGTCGGCGAAGGCATCGAGGAGGTCTTCGTGGTCGGTGTTGAGTGCGGCCTGGGTCTCTGAGGTCACCGCCCGCATCATCTGGAAGGGTTCGGTGAGGTTCCAGGTCGCCTCGAACATGTTGAGCAGTCGCGGCATCGCGCACGGGGTGGTGAGGGCGCGGTGGAACTCGCGGGACACGTCATGGAATGCCTTGCCGTCGTTGTACTTCACCGCGACGAGGAGCTCGGCGTGACGGTCCCGGGCGATCTGCAGTGCGGACTCGTCGATGAGCTCGACCGATCGGGCGAGAGCGGCCTGTTCGAGGGTTCCACGGACGAAGTAGATCTCGCGGAGCTCGTCGGTGGACGGCTGGCTGACGTGGTACCCGGCGTTGGGTCGATGGACGACGAGACCCTCACCGACAAGGGTCTTCAGCGCTTCGCGCACGGGTATCGGACTGACCTGGAAGGCGTCGGCGATCTCGGCGGGCGGGATCTGGGTTCCCGGAGGTGCACCACCGGACAGGATCAGCCGACGGAGTTCCTCGAGTACGTTGGCGCGCTCGTTGCCGGTTCGGGTGTCCGCGAGCTGCGCGATCAACCGGTCGGTCATCCGCCGGTTCACCGCATCACCCCGGGCCGCGTCGGGTACTTGGCGATCCACTCGGCGACGGCCTCGGTCAGTCGATGCTGATTGCTGCGCTTGACGATCTCGTGGCCCTCGTCGTCGAACATCAGCATCTCGGCGACCGCACCACGTGCCTGCAGCTCGGCGACGATCTGCTGTGACTCGCTGACCGGGACGTTGGTGTCGTGCGCGCCGTGTACGACGAGCAGGGGTGCGCGCACGTCGTCGATGCGGTGGATGGGGGAGAGGTCGGCGAGTAGCTCGCGATCCGATTCGGGGTGCCCGTATTTGGTGTAGGCGGCGACGGCGATCCACGGTTCGGTGTTGCGGAAGAACGACTCGAGGTCACTCATGCCGCAGATGGCGATACCGGCCGCGAACAGGTCGGGGTGGAAGGTCAGGCAGGCCAGGGTCAGGTAGCCCCCGTAGGAGCGGCCCGAGCAGTACACCGCGTCCGGATCGGCGATCCCCAGGCGGCACAGCAGTTCCGCGCAGTCCGCGGCGTCGTCGATGCCGGCATACCGGCCGTAGCGATCGTCTGCGTGGGAGAAGAGTCGGCCGTAACCCGACGAGCCACGGACGTTGGGGGCGAAGACCGTGATCCCGGCATCGACGAGCGGGCCGAAGAGGAACTGGTAGTCAGGTCGGGTTTGTCCCTCGGGGCCGCCGTGGAAGTAGAGCAGCGTCGGGCCGGGTCGCTCGTCGCGGGTTTTCTTCGCGGCCCGATACAGAAAACCCGACAGCGGCATGCCATCCCGCGCGAAGAACTCCACGAGCTCGGGGCGGAGAAGGCTCGATGGACCCTCACCGGTGACGACGTCGTCCCGCACCGGCGTCACCCTCCGGTTCGCGACGTCGATCAGGTGGACGAGCGGAGAGTGCTGCGGGCTCGACACGGTCACCGACACCACCGATCCCGCCGCACTGATCGAGAGATCATGGGCGACCTCGCCGGGGAGCTCGACCGGCGGATGCAGCGTCTGATCGGGGAGGGTGAGGATCTGCAACTCGCTGCGGCCCTTGACGTTCCACAACAGGGCGACGGTCGACTGATCGTGGCTGACGGCGAACTCGTCGAGCCCGATGTCGACGCGTTGCGCCATCACCCGGAAGCGGACGCCGAACTTGCTCACCTCGACGCCGAGGAGCCGGGGGAACTTCGCGTCGAAGTCGCTGCGCACCAGCGCCTGGACGCTGTCGAGGTCGCGGATGGGTTCGTTCGGCGCGGGGACGAAGACAAGTGACGTGTGATCGAAACCCTGGTCGAGCACATAACCCTGGTCGGTGACCGCGCCAGGATCCTGGGGGAGCAGCGGCGTCATCGTGACCTCGTCGTCGGGCGAGTCGGGACGGCGCCGGATCAGGAGCATGTCGTGATAACCGCGCGGGCCGACGCGGACGAGGGTCGCACCCTTCCAGGAGTCGATCAGTTCGCTGCCGACGCGCAGGTCGAGGGTACGGGGGGTCTGGGTGCCGGGGTGGACGCGCAACGCATGCGTGGTGCCGTCGTGGTCGATCGCGGTGAGCAGGACCCAGTCGGTGTCCCAGCCGACGAGGCGGACGGTCCCGTAGGACCGGCCGTCCGGGCGGGTGGCCGCGATCCGGTGCGCGGTGTCGTCGTCGGGGTCGGTGGTGACCACCCAGACCTGGTGGTGCTCACCGCCGCTCGGTGCGATCTCGACGGCCAGCCAGCGGCTGTCGGTGGAGTGCACGATCTTTCGGACCGGACCGGTGGACCGCAGCTTGACCCAGCGCAGGTCGCCGACCCCGTCCCGGGACAGGGATCGTTGCGCCGCACGGGGGTACCCGTTGCCGTCGTCGACGATGTAGGCGAACGCACTCCCGTCGGGTGAGAGGGAGGCGCCGTATGTCTTCCAACCGCGGTCGTCGAAACGCAGAGCGGTCACCGGCGGGCGTTCGCTTCCATCGTCTGGAGCCACATCTCGATGAGCGCGACCTGCCAGAGTTCGTTCCCGTCGAGGCGCGTGCGGATGCCGTTGGGGTCGCCGAAGAGCTTGTCGAGCGCCTCGGGTCGGTAGAGGCCGCGGTCGACGGCGGACTGCGACCGGAGGGTGTCGTTGACGAGGTCGAGGACCCCGCCGGTCAGGTGGCGGATGCCGGGCACCGGGAAGTAACCCTTGGTCCGGTCGATCACCGCCGACGGCAGGAGCGTCCGGCTCGCCTCCTTGAGAACACCCTTGCCGCCGTGCGCGAGTTTGAGCTCGGCCGGGCAGGTGGCGGCGAGTTCGACGAACTCGTGGTCGAGGAAGGGCACTCGGGCCTCGAGACCCCACGCCATCGTCATCGTGTCGACGCGCTTGACCGGGTCATCGACGAGCATGACGGTGGTGTCGAGCCGCAGCGCCGCGTCGACCGAGGTGTCGGCGCCCGGAGCCGACTGGTGTGCTTGGGCGAAGGCGAAACTGGGGTCGTAGCCGGACTCGAGGAGGTACTCGTCGGCGAGGATGCTGCGGATGTCGGCGTCGTCGCGGTCGAAGAAGACGTTCGCGTAGGCGCGGGTCGTGTCCTGGCGCGGCACACCGCGCAGCGGCGGATACCAGCTGTAGCCGCCCAGGATCTCGTCGGCGCCCTGCCCGGACTGGACCACCTTGATGGACTTGCTGACCTCCTGTGACAGGAGATAGAAGGCCACGCAGTCGTGACTGACCATCGGCTCGCCCATCGCGGCGACGGTGTCGGGGATCGCGGGCAGCAACCGGTCGGTACCGATGTGGATCTTGTGATGATCCGTCGCGAAAGTGTCGGCGATCAGGTCGGAGTAGGCGTACTCGTCGCCGGATTCGCCTGCCGCCGAGTCGAATCCGATGCTGAAGGTGGCCAGGTCGGTCTGTCCCTGCTCGGCGAGCAGAGCCACGACGAGCGACGAGTCGACGCCGCCGGACAGGAGCACGCCGACCGGGACGTCGGCGACCATGCGGCGCTTCACCGAGGTGCGTAGGGAGTCCAGGAGCTCGGCATGCCATCGCTGCTCGTCCCAGTCGGCGCGATCGGGGTGGGCCTCGAAGCTCGGCTCCCAGTACTTCCGTTCGGTGCGTCGACCATCGGGATGGACGACCATGACGGTGGCCGGGGGCAGCTTGCGGATGCCGTTGTAGATGGTGTGCGGGGCCGGGACCACCGCGTGGAAGCTGAAATAGTGATGCAGCGCAACACGATCGATCGAGGTGTCCACGTCACCGGCACGGAGGAGTGCCTGTACCGATGATGCGAACCGTAGACGTCCCGGGGTGTCGGCGAGATAGAGCGGCTTGATCCCGAGGCGGTCGCGGCCGAGGGTCACCACGCCGGTGTCGGTGTCGACGATCGCGAAGGCGAACATACCGATGAAGTGGTCCACGCAGTCGGGACCCCAGGCGTGGAAGGCCTTGAGGATCACCTCGCTGTCGGCGTGGGAGAAGAAGGAGTAACCCTTCGCCTCGAGTTCGGCCCGCAGCTCGTGATGGTTGTAGATGCAACCGTTGAAGACGAGCGCCAGTCCCAGGACCGGGTCGATCATCGGTTGGCTGCCCTTCTCGGACAGGTCGATGATCTTCAGGCGCCGATGTCCGAGAGCGACAGACCCTTTCGCGAAGACGCCGCTCCCGTCGGGCCCGCGGCGCGTCATCTCGCAGGTCATCGCGTCGACTGTCGAGACGTCGGGCACGCTACCGTCGAAACGGATCTCGCCGCAGATTCCGCACATGATCTCTGTCCTCCTGCTCGGTGGCGCCTGTCGGTCGGTTCCCCGTCGATACCGTCCCTCTTCGATACTGCCGCACTCCAGGGCCGGGCCCCGGGGTTCTTGCCCCGCTCCGGCAGGAGTGGCGTCGACGGCGGGACCTTCTCCACCCTATGAGCATCGTTGCCGGGAGGCAGGCCGAGACGATATCGCGGGATCAGCCCGGCACGCAGGTGAGCTGTGGCTACGATCGCCGCGAGGCGGAGGGAGAAAACATGTTCACACAGGTCAAGCATCGTGTCGGAGCCATCGTCGGCTTCATCGTCGGTGCGGTGCTCGCGGCGGTGGCCGGCGTGGTGCCTGCCCCGGCATCGGCGGCCCCGCAGGGGTATGCGCCGGGTCCGGGATGCGCGTGGCAGTTGATGTCGAACAGCACTGACCTCAATGTCGCCTTCCCCGACGCCAACGCGACCTACTGGATACTGCCGTATGCGCTCGGCCCGGGGGATTCGATCCGCCTGTCGGGGACCTTCCCGGCTGCCCGGTACTTCTCGCTCAACACCTACGGCACCGATCTCGACACGGTCGACACGCTGCGTGACAACCAGATCCGGCCTGATGCGGGCAGCATCAACCCCTTCGCTGCGCCGGTCCGCATGCCGCCGCCGTCCAAGCGCACATGGCGCGCGACTGTCGTGCCCGGCGCCGCCGACCACTCGCGCAACGAGATTCGCGGGCTCCCCGCCGGTGGGCAGAACGTGCCGGTCGGCTTCCTCATCGTCCGGATCTACGTCCCCGACGATCCGAAATCCCCGAATGGCGGCGTCACCCTGCCGAACGTGACCTTCTCGATCGCCGGGCAGTCCGTCCCTGTCGCGCCGTGCGCGCAGCCGTTCAACCCGCGGAACTACAACGGACCGATCGCGCAGGCGCTCACCAGGGTGTTCGACGATGCGATCGGCAACGCCGCATCGGGGTCGTTCCCCGGCGACGCCGCCGAGGCCACCTTCGTCAATCCAGCGAGCACCTCGGGTCTGTTCCCCAACGGTGACAACAAGTACATCGGCTCGCTGCTCACCTACCGACCCGGCCGCGTCGCGGTGATCCGCGGCAAGGCGCCGAGCTTCCCGAACAGCCGTGCGGGGCAGTCGCCGGCCACCCCGGGCGAACAGCTCCGATACTGGTCGATGTGCCAGAACGACAAGGTGACGCCCTACCCGGTCGTCGCCTGCGCGGCCGACTACGCGACCCGGATCGACGCCGACGGCTATTACACCTATGTGGTCGCGGCGCCGTCGGACCTGACCGCACAGGTGGCCGGCTCCGACCTCACCGTCATCCCGTGGGGCAGCACGTCGGTGTCGAAGGTGGTGTTCCTCCGCAACATGCTGCCGTCGGCGGGCTTCTATCCGAACAGCGTGCAGGCGTCGCAGGCGACCAAGTCCGACCCGGCGTCGACGATGGGTCCTTACTATCCGCGCGCGACCTACTGCGCGGCGGAGACGGTGCGCACCGCCGGATGGCAGGCCTGCTACCGCTGACTACTTGGGGGGCGACCCTGGCAATGAACCCTGCGCCGCTCGCACGTTGGACCCGACCGGGTTGTGGATGGCCACGTCGACGTGGCTCAGGGGGCGGATATGCTTCCCACTCGTGACACAGGGGGACAGAGCAAAGAATGTTGCGGTCGATCTCGGGGAGCTCGCAGCGGCGGCACAGTTGACCGGGGTCTGGACCGAAGACTGCGCTGACCGGTTCAGTACCGCCGGCAGACGGATGAACGACAGTCTCAGCGGCTGGGCCGGTACTTCAGGTGCAGCGATGGAAAAGATCACGACCCGCTGGGTTGAAGCCAATCGCCGGCTCGTCGAGCACGTGGGAACCCTCTCAGGCGGACTGCAACTCGCGCACTACGAACTGTCGTCCGCTGATCGCGAAAGTGCCGACCGGATCGAGCGCCCCAAACTGCTGAACCTGAACTGACACGTGGTCACTGTTCCAGACATCGACAGGTGGGATGCAGAGCAGGTTCGCGAGGTGTTCCGTCAGACGGAAGCGAACATCCAGAACTGCGACACAATGGTCACACGGTTCGCGAATCTGGCGGTCTTCGAAACCTGGTCCGGGGATTCCGCGGACGCCGCGGGTTCCCGTGTGGCGACGGCGGTGAATGACTTCACGAACTTCCGCAACGAATCCGCTCTTATAGGTATGGCCGCTCGTCAGGCTGAGGCTGCGGAGTCCATCGATGAAGTCAAGCGACGATTGGAAGCAGTTCGCGAAGGAGCGCGGCAACTGGGACTGACCGTCACCGAGGCGGGGACGATCGACGGACCCACCCCGTCGCCTTCGGACACCACTTTTCCGCTCTTCGAAGTGCTGGCGTTCCTCTCGATGAAGGAAGATCTGCAGGAGCAGCTCTCTCAGCTACTCGCCGACGCCGCTCAAGTCGATCAGGACCTGGCAGCCGTCATCGAGGCAGCAGATGGCGACTTGCCCGTCACCGACGTCGATCCGATCACGGGAACCAGCAGTATCTCGAGGCGAGCCAATCAGACAAAGGTGTTCGAAGACCGGTTCGATCGGCCTCCATCGACGCCGAGCGAGTGGAAGCTTGCGGAAGCCATGGACCCGAACACCTACGATCCTCGGTACAAGGGAACGGACTCTGCCGTCGTCGTGAAGTCGATAGACAAGGTTCCGGGCGGAGGTCTCGTGCGTGTGAACGCATTCATCCCACGTGACAACGTCCACAACATCCCGCACGACAACGCCGGCGACAGCAGGGGATTCGATGGGAGCGCGGGCGCTGAGGACTGCAGGGTATCCATCTACATCGACTACGACAATGGCGTTGTCGTGATGCGTCAGAACCCGTCGGTCGAAATACCGTCTGGGGCTGTGAAGGTCGGTAGCCCCACCCTCGGTGTGGCGCAGGATGGAGAGCGCGTGCAGGTGACCTTCGAAGCGAAGGATCCGTTCATGCCCTTCTACGACCAGGAAGTAGGAAAGTGGGCTTCGAGCACGGTCGGGGCCAGCGTGCGAGGAACCTTGGTCGCAGAGCCATACGACGGTATGGAGCCAAGATTGGAAGGCCAGCTCACCAACTACCCAGCCTGGGAGGTCTACGCCGACTCCGACTCCGGAGTTCCGACGCAGGTCTACGGACACATGCCGGACCCGACCGACCCGTGGGGACCCCTGAGGCACCTGCCGGGGCACCACGACGTGAAGGTAGGCGGCAATTGATCGGACGATGGTTCCGCCCGTACTCGCTCAGGCTCGCGGTCATCTGCCTGCCGCTGAGTTACTTGGTCTTCGTTGCGGCCTTCTGGGGATGGACCTACTGTGCCGCCGCCGAGACCGCCACGACGAGCGCCGCCGATGGGCTGGTTGTTGTCTCTGCCTGGTACGGCATGTCCTTCTACGTCTGGGCGCCGCTGCTGTGGTTCCTCGTCTCGTTGGTGGGGGTCCTGATCGGGCAGTTGCGAGCGCGGAGACGTCGAGCGGAAGCCGTTACCTAGGCGTCACCCAGGTGGTGATGTCGCAGTGGACCACCTCGACGCCCTTGGTGTCGGTGATGCTGACCGACACCGTGACGTCCGTGCCCTCGGTGAGGGTGGCGAAGTCGATCGGCTCGGCCAGGCGGGCCTCGGCGATGAGTCGAGTGGTGGCCTTAGCCAGGTACTGAGTCTCCATCGCCTTCGGGATCCAGCGGTGCGACGTCGGGGTCGTCGCCTCCATCAGCACGCCCATCGCGGCCTCGGCCAGGTTGCACGCGGCAATCGCGTGGAAGGTGCCGATGTGGTTGTGGACCCCGAACCAGTTGGGGGCGGTGACCTTGGCGAAACCGGGCTCCATCTCCTGGACCAGAGGGAAGACGGTCCCGAAGTAAGGGGCCTTGGCGACCAGGCCGACCGAGAACAGGACGTTTCCGAGAGTGTTGTCGGGAAGCTTCTTGCGCAGGGCGTAGGTGGAACCGATAGCAGCCATGCGCGTATCTTACTCACGAGTCAGTTGAGCGGTCCGGGGGTGTGACGAGGTCGGATTTGAATCGGCACCCGTCTCTGTTGCATACTTGTCGGGTTGCCTTGACCGGCAGACGCACGTCGCACTCTGTGCCGACACCGCCGATGTGGTCAGGTGAATGACTCCCAGGCCCGGTTTACGGGGACTGGCGTGTAACGCGTGCTCCGAATCAGGTTCACGGACTCGACACGCCCGACCGCGGGTGCCGGAGCAAACCGGTTCGTTCCAGAGACGAGCCAACGTACAACGACAGATGAACAGCGTCGATTGCCGAATCTCACACGGCGGTCATGTGCTCAGCCGGCGAGAGCCTGCCCCTGGTCACGCGGTGTTTGTCTGTCGAGAACAACTGACGGAAGAGGACACAGCGTGGCGGGACAGAAGATCCGCATCAGGCTCAAGGCCTACGACCACGAGGCGATCGACGCTTCGGCGCGCAAGATCGTGGAGACCGTGACCCGTACGGGTGCACGTGTCGTTGGCCCGGTGCCGTTGCCCACCGAGAAGAACGTGTACTGCGTCATCCGTTCGCCGCATAAGTACAAGGACAGCCGCGAACATTTCGAGATGCGTACCCACAAGCGACTCATCGACATCCTCGACCCGACCCCGAAGACGGTCGACGCGCTCATGCGCATCGACCTGCCGGCCAGTGTCGACGTCAACATCCAGTAGGACGGGGGCGAGATAAATCATGAGTAACCAGAGTTCATCCAAGGGCATCCTGGGCACCAAGCTCGGCATGACCCAGGTTTTCGACGAGAACAACCGCGTCGTTCCGGTCACGGTCATCCAGGCCGGCCCGAACGTGATCACCCAGCTCCGTACGCAGGATCGTGACGGCTACACCGCCGTCCAGATCGCCTACGGCGCCATCGATCCCCGCAAGGTGACCAAGCCGGTCGCCGGCCAGTACGAGAAGGCCGGGGTCACCCCGCGCCGCCACCTGGCCGAGATCCGCGTCAACGACGTCAGCGAGTTCGAGATCGGTCAGGAACTGACCGCCGAGATCTTCGCCGACGGCGCGCTGGTCGACGTCACCGGCACCTCGAAGGGCAAGGGTTTCGCCGGCGTCATGAAGCGCCACGGCTTCGCCGGTCTGGGCGCCAGCCACGGCGCTCACCGCGTGCACCGCGCACCGGGCTCGATCGGTGGCTGCGCCACCCCGGGTCGCGTGTTCAAGGGCATGCGGATGGCCGGTCGTATGGGTAACGACAAGGTGACCACGCAGAACCTCACCGTCCACAAGGTGGACGCCGAGGCCGGCCTGCTGCTGATCAAGGGAGCGATCCCGGGTCGCAAGGGCGGCATCGTGGTGGTCCGCGACGCAGTGAAGGGTGGTGCGAAGTAGTGAGCACCGAGACCACGACCAAGTTGACGCTGGACGTCAAGACCGCCGACGGCAAGACCAACGGAACCGTTGACCTGCCGGCCGCGCTGTTCGACGCTCCCGCAAACATCGCGCTGATGCACCAGGTCGTCGTGGCCCAGCAGGCCGCGGCTCGCCAGGGCACGCACTCCACCAAGACCCGCGGCGAAGTCCGCGGTGGTGGCGCCAAGCCGTACCGCCAGAAGGGCACCGGCCGTGCGCGTCAGGGTTCGACCCGTGCACCGCAGTTCACCGGTGGTGGCACCGTCCACGGCCCGCAGCCGCGTGACTACAGCCAGCGCACCCCCAAGAAGATGAAGGCCGCCGCCCTGCGCGGTGCCCTGAGCGATCGCGCTCGCAACGAGCGCATCCACGTGATCACCGAACTGGTTGCGGGGCAGGCCCCCTCGACCAAGTCGGCTCGCGATTTCCTGGAGAGCCTCTCCGATCGTCGCAAGTTCCTGGTCGTTCTCGGCCGTGAGGACCTGACGGCGTGGAAGAGCGTGGCGAACCTGGAGAACGTGCTCCCGATCGCGCCCGATCAGCTCAACACCTACGACGTCCTGGATTCGGACGAGGTGGTGTTCAGCGTCGAGACGCTCAATGCCTTCATCGAGCAGAACACGGCGGATGCCAAGGCTGCCGTCGAGAAGACAGCAGAGGAGGCCTGACATGACGACCGTTGCCGATCCGCGCGACATCATCCTGGCGCCCGTGATCTCCGAGAAGTCCTACGGACTCATGGAGGACAACGTGTACACCTTCCTGGTGCACCCGGAGTCCAACAAGACCGAGATCAAGATCGCGATCGAGAAGATCTTCGGTGTGAAGGTTGCCAGCGTCAACACGGCGAACCGACAGGGCAAGCGCAAGCGGACCCGCTCCGGCTACGGCCAGCGCAAGTCGACCAAGCGCGCCATCGTGTCGCTGACCGCAGACAGCAAGCCCATCGAGATCTTCGGAGGCTCGGTCAGCTGACCGGGGCTCCCAGAGAAGGACTAGATACTCATGGCTATTCGTAAGTACAAGCCGACGACCCCGGGTCGTCGTGGGGCCAGCGGCTCCGACTTCGCCGAGGTCACCCGTGACCATCCGGAGAAGTCGCTGGTGCGTCCGCTGCACGGGCGCGGTGGCCGTAACGCTCACGGCCGCATCACCACTCGTCACAAGGGTGGCGGCCACAAGCGTGCCTACCGTCTGATCGACTTCCGTCGTAACGACAAGGACGGCATCAACGCCAAGGTCGCTCACATCGAGTACGACCCCAACCGCACCGCGCGCATCGCGCTGCTGCACTACGTCGACGGCGAGAAGCGCTACATCATCGCGCCGAAGAACCTGAAGCAGGGCGACATCGTCGAGAGCGGTCCGGCCGCCGACATCAAGCCCGGCAACAACCTGCCGCTGCGCAACATCCCGACCGGTACCCAGGTCCACGCCGTGGAGCTGCGCCCGGGCGGTGGCGCCAAGATGGCACGTAGCGCCGGCGCGTCGATCCAGCTGCTCGGCAAGGAAGGCACCTACGCCACGCTGCGTATGCCTTCCGGCGAGATCCGTCGTGTCGACGTGCGCTGCCGCGCAACCGTCGGCGAGGTGGGCAACGCCGAGCAGAGCAACATCAACTGGGGCAAGGCCGGCCGTATGCGCTGGAAGGGCAAGCGCCCGACCGTCCGCGGTGTCGTCATGAACCCGGTTGACCACCCGCATGGTGGTGGTGAGGGCAAGACCTCCGGTGGTCGCCACCCGGTCTCGCCGTGGGGTAAGCCCGAGGGCCGTACCCGCAAGAACAAGGCCAGCGACAAGCTGATCGTCCGTCGCCGTCGCACCGGCAAGAACAAGCGATAACAGGAGGAGGTAAGAGAATGCCACGCAGCCTCAAGAAGGGCCCGTTCGTCGACGACCACCTCCTGAAGAAGGTGGACGTTCAGAACGAAAAGGGAACCAAGCAGGTCATCAAGACCTGGTCCCGCCGTTCGACCATCATTCCCGACTTCATCGGTCACACCTTTGCCGTCCACGACGGACGCAAGCATGTGCCGGTGTTCATCTCGGACTCGATGGTCGGTCACAAGCTGGGCGAGTTCGCCCCCACCCGCACCTTCAAGGGTCACATCAAGGATGACCGGAAAGCGAAGCGCCGCTGATGACTACGCAGACCGATAATCCGACCGCCAAGGCCACCGCGAAGTTCGTTCGCGTCACGCCGATGAAGGCCCGCCGCGTGCTGGACCTCATCCGCGGGAAGAACGTGGACGAGGCCCTGGACATCCTGCGGTTCGCCCCGCAGTCGGCGTCCGAGCCCGTGTACAAGGTGCTGGCCAGCGCTGTCGCCAACGCAGAGAACAACCTGGATCTGGATCGCCGGACCCTGGTCGTCGCCACCGCGTTCGCCGACGAGGGCCCGACCCTCAGGCGCTTCCAGCCGCGTGCCCAGGGCCGCGCATTCCGTATCCGCAAGCGCACCAGCCACATCACCGTGGTCGTGGAGAGCCTGCCGGAGAAGGCAGCCGGCGGCCGTGGCCGTTCGCGTCAGCCGAAGAAGAAGGGAGCCTAGTAGTGGGCCAGAAAATCAACCCGCACGGCTTCCGTCTGGGCATCACCACCGACTGGAAGTCGCGGTGGTACGCCGACAAGCAGTACGCGGACTACGTCAAGGAAGATGTCGCGATCCGCAAGCTCCTCTCGACGGGGCTCGAGCGCGCCGGCATCGCGAAGGTGGAGATCGAGCGCACCCGTGACCGGGTTCGCGTCGACATCCACACCGCGCGGCCGGGCATCGTCATCGGCCGCCGTGGCGCCGAGGCCGATCGCATCCGCGGCGACCTGGAGAAGCTGACCGGTAAGCAGGTCCAGCTGAACATCCTCGAGGTCAAGAACGCAGAGTCCGAGGCCCAGCTGGTGGCCCAGGGCGTCGCCGAGCAGCTGAGCAACCGTGTGGCGTTCCGCCGCGCGATGCGCAAGGCGATCCAGTCGGCGATGCGTCAGCCGAACGTGAAGGGCATCCGGGTCCAGTGCTCGGGTCGTCTGGGCGGCGCTGAGATGAGCCGCAGTGAGTTCTACCGCGAGGGACGCGTGCCGCTGCACACGCTGCGCGCCGACATCGACTACGGACTCTACGAAGCCAAGACCACCTTCGGCCGTATCGGCGTGAAGGTGTGGATCTACAAGGGCGACATCGTCGGTGGACGTCGCGAGCTGGCTGCGGCCGCTCCGGCAGCCGAGGATCGCCGTCCGCGCCGGCCCAGCCGGCCCCGGCGTAGCGGTGCCTCGGGCACCACTGCGACGAGCACCGACGCCGCTCGCGCGGCCGAGGCCGCTCCTGCCGAGGCCACTGCTGGTGCGGCTGAGAAGCAGGAGGGCTAGGCCATGTTGATCCCACGTCGGGTCAAGCACCGCAAGCAGCATCACCCCAGCCTGAAGGGGCAGGCCAAGGGCGGCACCAAGGTGACGTTCGGCGATTACGGCATCCAGGCTCTGGAAGGCGCGTACATCACCAACCGTCAGATCGAGTCCGCTCGTATCGCGATCAACCGGCACATCAAGCGTGGCGGCAAGGTCTGGATCAACATCTTCCCGGACCGCCCGCTCACCAAGAAGCCGGCCGAAACCCGCATGGGTTCGGGTAAGGGTTCGCCCGAGTGGTGGGTCGCCCCGGTCAAGCCGGGTCGCGTGCTGTTCGAGATGACCTACCCGAATGAGGAGATCGCTCGCGAGGCCCTGCGCCGCGCACAGCACAAGCTCCCCATCAAGACCCGGATCGTGACACGAGAGGAGCAGTTCTGATGTCTCTCGGAGTTGCTGCGAACGAGCTGCGCGAGCTCAACGACGCCGATCTGGTCGACCGCCTGAAGGAGTCGAAGGAAGAGCTCTTCAACCTTCGCTTCCAGATGGCCACCGGCCAGCTCGACAACAACCGCCGTCTGCGCACCGTGCGTCGCGAGATCGCACGTATCTACACCGTCATGCGTGAGCGTGAGCTGGGCCTGGCGTCGGGACCGGAAGGTGAAGACGCATGAGTGAGGACCAGAAAGTGACCGAATACCAGGCTGCCGAGCGTAACCGCCGCAAGGAGCGGATCGGCTACGTGGTCAGCGACAAGATGCAGAAGACCATCGTGGTCGAGCTGGAAGATCGTAAGAGCCACCCGCTCTACAAGAAGATCATCCGGACCACGAGCAAGGTCAAGGCACACGACGAGAACGGCGATGCCGGCGTCGGTGACCGCGTGCGGATCATGGAGACCCGCCCGCTGTCGGCGACCAAGCACTGGCGTCTGGTCGAGGTGCTGGAGAAGGCCAAGTAAGCCCTCTCCCAACGAGTTCTACCGTCACCGGCCCGTTCCCCACAGGGGGCGGGCCGGTTTCGTCGTATTTGGTCTCAACAGGGGATTGACCGGTCGAGCCGGACGGTGTGAGGCTGAGACGCGATGCCCACCACCGATCTCGCGAGCGGCGACACCCCCGCACGACCCGCGTGGGTGCGGCGCGCATTCGAATCGGATTCGGCGGAGCCGGATCTGGACCGCGTCCGCCGGGTGGGCGCCCGCTTCCTGGGCCTGGGTTTCATCGGTTACCCCGTGGTCTCCGCGGCGTCGATCCTCGCCTCGGCGCCGCTGACCGACGCCTGGTGGCCACCGCTGAGCATCCTGCTGTCGGTCGGACCAGGAATCCTGGTGATCGCGGCGACCTTTCGACCGGGCACGGCGTGGCTCACCCCGCTCGCCCTGACGACCTGGGCCGGGTACATCCTCGGCCTGGGTCTGTGGTTCGTGGCCTGGAACGGGACGACCCTGACGAATCCCGACGACTCGGCGCAGTGGATGGTCGCCTTCTGCGGTATGCCGAGCATGGTGCTGATGCTCGTGCGGCCTAGTCTCGCAGTGGCGGGTCTGCTCGTGTCGTCGACCCTCGCGCACATCTCCCAGCAGCTCGGCCGATTCAGTGAGGTGACTTCCGATGCGCCCGTGGAGATCCTGTGGTCGCTGGTGTTCACCGGTGTCTTCCTCGCGGTCGTGCTGGTCGCGACCCGCACCGGCCGAGAGCTCGACGAGACGCGTGAGGAGACCTACCGCACCGCGGCCAACGTGGCCGCGGCGTCGGCCCGCGAGGTGGAGAAAGAGCGGTTCGACGCCATCGTGCACGACCGGGTCATCGCCTCACTCCTGGCCGTCCGGCCGGGGCGTCCCGACGAGCGGCTCGCCGCCCAGGCCGCGTCGGCCCTCGACGAACTCGCCCGGGTGCCGGGACCCGGGGATGCGGACACCGTGACGGATGTCGAGGTGGTCCGGCGCATCAGGCTGGCCGCCGCCGACATCTCCGAACGATTCGACGTGGAGGTCGTGGGTGGCCGGAACGCCGATGACCAGGACCCCGGTGACCAGGACGGCGTGGAGGTTCGGCGTGCCGAGCCGGCCTCGTATCCCGTCGAGGTCCTCGATGCGGTCGTCGAGGCGATGTTGGAGTCGTTGCGGAACGTGCTGCGCCACGCCGGGGACGATGCCGAATGCGCCGTCATCGTGCAGTTGGCATCCGACGCCCTGAGCATGGCGGTCGTCGACGACGGCGTCGGGTTCGATCCGGAGTCGGTGGCGGTCGGCCGGCTGGGAATCGCGGTGAGCATCCGCGGTCGTCTCGCGAGGCTGCCCGGTGGCCACGCGCGGGTGCACAGTCGCGCCGGGCGGGGGACCACGGTTCAGATCCGATGGGAGCGGCCGTGAGACGAGAGTGTTCTCGCGGCGTCGACGACGCCGAACGCGGCGAGGTCGTCAATGCGTTCGGCATCGGGTCGCGGCCCCTCTGGCTGATGATGGGGCGCGTTCGCATGCGGCTACTTCGCCGTGACGCTCTATGCCGACTCGTCCATCACCGGGTGGTGGCAGTGGACCGGGGTGTTCGTCGG
Organism: Gordonia sp. Swx-4; assembly: GCF_030316175.1. Taxonomy (NCBI): domain Bacteria; kingdom Bacillati; phylum Actinomycetota; class Actinomycetes; order Mycobacteriales; family Gordoniaceae; genus Gordonia; species Gordonia sp. Swx-4. Next base: position 4,177,800 of record NZ_CP128197.1, on the reverse strand, counting down.
GTTCGTGTTGTTCGTCGTGGCCGGGATGACGATCCTCGATTCGCCCGGGGATCCGCTGCCCGGGTCGACGACCTCCGTCATCGCCGCGATGACCGTCTCGGCGGTGGCCGTGACGCTGTTCTCGTTGCCGTCGCCGCCGTCGCATGTGATGCAGACTGGGCCGCCGATGGGGGCATCGGTGATCATCCTGGCCTTCGTCGCGGTGCGCGGTCGTCCCCTGGCGGCGTGGCTCGCGAGCGGTTGCATCAGCGTCATCGCGGGCGTGTGGGGCGCCGTCTCGACCGCGGGAGCGGTCTGGGGACTGTCGATCACCCTGCCGGGATACGCGATCATGATCATGGGGTCGCTGTTCTCCGTCATGCTGCGCCCGATGGCCCGCAACATCTACGAACTACGCGAGGCCAGCGAACGCCAGGCGGCGCTCGACGCCGCCGCCGCTGCGGCCACCGAGGTGCGGGACCGACGTCTCGCCGCTCTCGACGAACGCGCACGCCCCGTCCTCACACGCATGGCGCGCCGCGAGACCTTCACCGCCGACGAGGTGGCCACGGCCCGGCTGCTCGAGGCGCAATTACGCGACGGCATCCGTGCCTCCGGGCTCGACCTCCCGATGGTCCGGGACGCGGCGTGGCGGGCGCGTCAGCGGGGTGTGCGCGTCGTTCTGCTCGACGACGGCGGGCTGGCCGCGCTCGACGACGCGCACGCGGCCGTGGCGCGCGAACGGCTGGCGAACGCGGTCGCCGAGCTGCTGGACGAGGTCGAGGACGGCCGCGTGACGGTACGCATCCAACCACCGGGTCGCGACGCGCTCGCGTCGGTCGGAGTGGACGCGAGCCACGTCTCTCACCGGGTCGAGTTCCACCCCCGTGTGCTGGTCCGCACCGAAATCGGGCGCGAGGCACGTGCTGAGAACGTCTAGCGCTCGGACGGTCGACGACGGCGCTGCCACCGACGCGGAACCCATCGCGACCAACGCCGATCTGGTACGCGCACAACAGTATGCGGCTCGCTTCGTCGGAGCGGGCGTGATCGCCTACTCCGCGGCGATGCTGCCGGTTCTGATCGGTTCGGCCTCGCTGACGGCTTCGTGGTGGCCGCCGCTCAGCGCAGCACTCATCGTCGGACCCGCGATCGCACTGCTCGTCGGTAGTTTCCGTCCGACGACGGGATGGATACTGTCGGCGGGCATCTGCAGCGCCGCCGGTTACCTCCTGGCGACGGCATTGTGGTTCGTCGCATGGAACCCCGACACCGCGGGCGGGTACGGACGGTGGCCGGTGTGGCTGGTGCAGTTTCCCGGCGTCCCCGGGCTCGCGTTGGTGATCGCGCTCCGGTTCGGCTCGGCGATCGGCTATCTCGTGGTGGCGACGGCGATGGTGCACACCGCCAATCAGCTGGCCGTGTTCGGTGGTGTCCGGGCGACGATGTACACGAGTACCGCCCTGACCATCGGGCTGACGGGGGTGTTCATGGCGGTGGGGATTGTGACGATGCGAACCGCTCAGAAGCTGGGGGAGACGCGCTCCACCGCGGTGCGGGCGGCGGAGGTGACCGCGTCGGCGGTCGCACGGGAAGCCGAACGCTCCCGCTATGACGCGTTGATACACGATCATGTGATCGCCTGCCTCCTCGCGCTGCGGCCGTCGACCCAGGACCAGCGGGTGGCCGAGCAGGCCCGACAGGCTCTCGGCGAGATCGACGCCTGGCGTCGCGGCGACCGCGATGTGGGCGGTGACGTCGTCCCGACAGAGTTGCTCCGGAAAGTCCGGCTGACGACCGCACAGATCGACGACGACGTGGAATTCACCGTCCACGTCGTCGACAACGGCCAGACCTATCCAGCGGAGGTCGTCGAGGCCGTGCTCGCCGCTCTGTCGGAGGCGATGCGCAACAGCGTGCGCCATGCCGGGGACCACGCGGAGCGGGTCGTCGGTGGTGAACTCGCGGCCGACGCGCTCTGGGTGGGCGTCGCCGACGACGGAGTGGGGTTCGACCCCGGACATCTCGACTCGTCGCGCTTCGGCGTCGACGCCGGACTCATCGGTCGAATGCGCGCGATCGGCGGCGACGCGGAGGTGCGCAGCGCTCCCGGCCGCGGGACGGTGGTGAGGCTCTCATGGTCGCCGAGATGAGCGGCGCAGGCATCCAGGCGTCCGCCGCAACTGCTTGCGCGGCCGCCGGGACCGGCGGTCAGGACGACGACCTCTTCGGGTTTCGATCCCGCGCAGTGCTTGTCGCGCTCGTCGGATTCGCGGTCGCGTACGTGACAGTGACCGTCGGAACCGGCCTGCACATCACCTCACCCCGTCGATGGGCAGGCTTGATCGTGGCATTCGGGCTGCTGGTGGTCACGGCACGACGGGTGGTGCGACTCCCGGACGGCCGATGTGATCGACGGTCGGCCGTTGCGGCCGCCGTCGCGGTGCTCGCCGCGACCGGGATTTCGTGGTGGTCGCTGCCCGCCGAGCAGTACATGACGCTGCAGAACGGCCCGGCGACCGCAGGAGGAATCGTGGTGCTGACGCTCGTCGCGGTGCGTGGGCAGCCGGGAATCGCGTGGGCCGGCGCAGTGGCGATGAGCGTGCTGTGCGGGCTGTGGGGTCTCGACCGGGGCATCGGCTTCGTTCCCGGCGTGACGATCACCGTGTGGGCATACCCGGTTCTCGTCCTGTCGGCGCTGTTCCTGCTCATCCTCCGGCCGATGGCCGATCAGAATGCCGAACTGCGGGCCCGGTCCCTCCGGGAGGCGTTCGACGCAGCATCGACGGAGGCGGCCGCCGACGAGCGCCGGCGCAATTTCGAGGACTTCGAGCAGCGTGCGCGCCCGGTCCTGGAGCGCATCGCCGCGGACGACGAGTTCTCGTCGTCGGAGATCGCCGAGATGCATCTGCTCGAGGCCCAGCTCCGCGACGGCATCCGGGCACCCGACTGGGACACGCCCGCGATCCGGGATGCGGTGTGGGCGGCGCGAGCCCGCGGGGCGGTGGTGATCCTGCTCGACGACGGGGCGCTGCAATCGCTCGATGAAGAAGACCGCGCTTCGTCACGCGATCGGATGGCGCGCCTGTTGCTCGATGAGTTGGCTGCCGACAACGAGCGGGTGACAGCCCGGATCATGCCGCCGGGCCGACCGGTGGCGGCGTCCGTGGTCGTCTCGTCGCGAGACTGCACGCGTCGGATCGAGATGACCGCAGAGGGCGAGGTGGTGCGGAGCGTCTCGGGCACGTGAGGACGAGATTCAGACCAGTCCGGATCAGGAGCGCAACCACTCGAGGACGGCCGGCGTCACCGGAGCGGTCGCGTCGGCATATTCCGGGTGTTTCTTCAGGAACGAAGCCACCAGCGGGCACACGCCTACGATCGTGAGGTTGCGTGCGCGGGCGTCTTCGAGGGCTTCGCACACCAGGATCGTCGCGAGACCGCGTCCGCCGAACGCCGGGTCGACCTCGGTGTGGAAGAACACCCGCTCGGTCGTCGGAGCGTCGTCGGTCCCGGAGACCCGGTCGCGGTACTCGGCGAAGCCGGCCAGTGCGTCACCACCGGGCGCGTCGACGTGGATGTCGTAGCGGCGTGCGGCGGGGTTGTCGCGGACCGTGGTCTCGGCGCCGGTCTTGTCCGCGGTCATCGCTGCACCGCCACGATCGGGCCGTGCACGGACGAGGGGAAGTCGATCCACTTGTCGGTCGTCCGCCAGCTGTAGTCGGGGATCGTGATGGTGTGCGGCTTCTTGTAGAGCACGGCGTTGCGGACCTCGGCGACCCGTCCCTGCTCCTGGCAGAAATCGTTGACCAGTTTGAGGGTCTTGCCGGTGTCGGCCACGTCGTCGACGACGAGCACCCGCTGGTCGGTCAGACCGCTCGACTCAAGGAGCGAGGGCAGCATCACCGGTTCGGACAGTGTCTCGCCGACGCCGGTGTAGAACTCGACGTTCAACGAGATCATCAGCTTGCAGTCCAAGGCGTAGGCGAGGGCGCCGGCCGGGATCAGGCCGCCGCGGGCGATGCCGAGGATGATGTCCGGGACGAACGCGTCGGCGGCCACCTGCTCGGCGAGCTCACGGCAGGCGACGCCGTTGAGCTCCCAGGTGAGCACCTCGCGCTCGGGAGATGGAGTGGTCATGGGGACACTCTTCCAACCAGCGCCCAAGTGCACCACCTGGGGGGCGTTGAACAGGAGTCATCGCACACCTGCCTTGCCGCCGCCAGGTGTTCGCCCGTGACGGCGAAAGCGGAGTTTGGCACTCGCCTGCGCGTTGTACGTTCGTGCGGCCAGAAGATGACAATCAGGCGCCGAGATCGTTAGCTCTTGAGAAAGAAGTCTGTACGTATTGCCGCGTACACGTTTCTCTTGCGCTCTGCGGAATGTCTTGACGGGGGCTGTATGTGACCGTATTATCGATCCTCGTCGTGTCCGAGTATCGTCGCCAGCACATATCCGCATGCTTGCAGATCATGGAGATTCTTTCGTCAAGCGCAAATAACTGGGGGCTCGTGATTCGTCGACCGAATATCGATTTGGTCTACTTACATCACCCCGGGGCTGGAGGCTCATTTGAGTACCTTGACTGTTGTAGTGCCTGCATACAATGAGGCCAAGCGAATCGCTGCATGCCTCGAGCATTTGGTCAACCAAACTAGGACAATCGACCAGATTATCGTCGTGGATAATTCATCGACGGACGAAACTGGTGAAATAGTCGACGAGTTTGTCTCGGCTCATGAGAATGTAACCCGAGTCGTAGAATCACAGCCCGGCGTTATCCACGCCAGACGGCGCGGGTTCGATTTGGCGACCTCGGATCTCATTGCCAAGACCGACGCTGACTCCCGTGTGAGAGAAGATTGGGCCGAGCGAATCGTCTCGTTTTTCGACTCCGACCTTGGGCGCGACTATGCAGGTCTCACCGGATTGGTGCTGTGCTGGGACGGCCCAGCGCCCGGATTTCAACGCAAGCTTTTGACATGGAACCTCGGCCGTTTGAAGGATGGCGGTCAGATCGGCAGCTTGAACGGTATCAATTATGTGATCAAGCGGACGGTTTGGACTCAGGTTCGTGGCACCCTGCAGACCAATCCGGATAGCTGGGAGGACTTAGATCTCGGCCTCGCGCTATCGGAATCAAATTTCAAAATGTACTTCGATCCACGGGTGCATGTCGATACATCGTGTCGGCAACTGCGACACTCTCCGTGGAAGAATCGCTTTTATATCAGCGGTGGTGTACGGACTGCAGCACGTAGAGGGAACAAACGTGCAGTAAAGGCCCTGAAGATCGAGCGGCCCTTTCGTTTCGCTTCTTTTACCGTCATGTGGCTCATGTTCCGACCTTGGGACCCCGAGAAAGGGAACTGGCGGCCACACCGACTGCTGACGAGGCTGCCACGTGAGCGTGCGCTCGTCACAGAGGCGAGGTCCTGAGTAGGTCTCTGTCAGTTGTGCAAATGGGAAGTTTTACAGCACGGAAGCTGGCTTCCGTCACCGACGTCGTACACCCGGACACCTGGTCAACGAACCACGGAACCCAACCCCGACGGAAGTCCACGAACCGACACCGCCCGAGCTGGTGGGGCCGAGTTCATTCGGTTGACCGATCTCGAGGTGGGAGGTACACGGCTACGCCCATGCAGGGTATCGCCAGGGTAACGCTCTACGGTGCGATCTCGACAGTCAATAAGGACTGGCCGGGCCTGATTCGTGCGCACGCGCAAATCGTGCGTAAGTTTGTTGGTGTGGATGCGACTTGCGCTTGCTCTTGGGGTCGTGAAGGCCGAACGATGTCGTCCCGGCTTCAAGTCCGTCTACTCCTGTCCCCGACGCGTAGAGGAAGACATGTCCGACGCTAGTGGTCAGCGACCATACGGCGCCTCCCACGGGCCTCGGCACGAGCGGCAGGACCCGCCCCTGGTGCCGTTGTCAGAGGATCCGTTTGTCATGCCGGACCCCGTCGAGGAGCAGCTTCGACGCTGGCGTAGTGAGCGTGCCTACCGTCCGTTGCGCATCATCGACGATGCTAACCGCGGAGACCCCTCCGAAAACGGTGGCGCACCTGCCGGGACCCCGCAGGACCCTTCTGTCTACGAGGCGGACTCAAGTCACACCGAATCTGAGTCGTCTCATTACGCGGCGCCCAGTGTCGCGAAGATGGATGTTCCGCCGACGCCCGTTCCGGCATCCGTCTCAGAGCGCTTCGGTTTGCCGTCACCGAAGACTCGGGGGCGGAATGGATACACAGTTGCGTCTACGACAGACAAAGTGGCGTCCGGTGCTGTTCCCGCGTGGCAGACACGGTCGACCGACGGCCCCGAATCCAGCACAAAATCGATCCGCACACTCCAGGCTCCGACCGAACCCGCCGTCTTGCCTGCGCCGGCCATCGAGGCAAAGAACCTCCATAAGCGTTTCAAGGACATGGTTGCTGTCGAGGATGTCAGCTTCACAGTTCCATCGGGCAGTATCGTCGCGCTCCTAGGGCCGAACGGTGCGGGCAAGACGACAACGGTCAACATGCTTTGCACCCTGCTGAAACCGGACGGTGGCACCGCCACAGTGAACGGATACCACGTTGAGGTCGACGCGGCCGCAGTCCGGAAGTCAATCATGCTGACTGGTCAATTCGCTGCGCTCGACGAGTCGTTGACCGGACGCGAAAATCTGATTCTGTTCGGGCGGCTGCTCGGTCTCGACAAACCTGCCGCACGTGCCAGGGCGGACGAGCTTCTCGACGTCTTCGCGTTGACGGATGTTCGTACCAAGCGTGTCCGAGAGTACTCGGGCGGTATGCGCCGGCGCATCGACATCGCGTGCGGTCTGGTCACTTCGCCGAAGGTCGTCTTTCTGGACGAGCCAACCACCGGTCTCGACCCACGCAGCAGACAAGAAGTATGGACGCTGGTGGAGAAACTCCGAGACTCAGGCGTGACAATTCTTCTGACGACTCAGTACTTGGAGGAGGCCGATGTGCTTTCCGACAACATCGTCGTCATCGACAAGGGCCGAGTCATCGCCGAAGGGACCTCCGACGAACTGAAGGCATCCACGGGGTCCGCGTGTTGCGAGATCACGCCGACCGATCCTGCCGATCTCGTCACGTTGCGTACGATCCTCGCCGATCTGATCGGTGATCACAGTCAAGAGGAGACCGATCACTTTGTTGCGGTTCCGGCGCCGGGTGGGCCGGAGACTCTCGTCGAGGTGATACACCGCACGTCTGCTGCTGGGATCGCGCTCTCCGATGTAGCGATGCGTCGCCCGACCTTGGATGAAGTCTTCCTGGCACTGACCGATCCACGACGGGACCGGAGTAACTCGCAGTGAGTATCGGCAACCCGAGTCAACCGGGAGGACCAAGGTGGGCCCTGTCACTGTAGTGATCGAACCGCGAGTGCGCCCCGTGCAGCAATGGTGGACGCTGTTTGGCAGAGGCATCAATCAGGTAATTCGTGGCGGTGAGGCAATCTTCGCATTTATCTCACCGGCGATGTTGGCAATCTGCTTTTATCTCCCACTGCGGAGCATCGTCGAGGTTGCGCCAGGCGTGAATTACGGACAGTTCCTGATGCCGATCATTTTGCTGCAGTCGGTCAACTTCGCTGCGTCGTCAGCAGCGATGCGGGCGGCGTTCGACGGCGTGCAGGGGATCAACACCCGCTTCCGAGTGATGCCGATGTCTCCACTGGTGCCTATGCTCGCGCGCACCGCGACGAACGCGGTGCTACTCACAGTTTCGCTATCTTGTGCGGCTGTCGCGTGCCTGCTCATCGACTGGCGGCCAGGCGGTGGAGTCGTCGGTACGATTGGTCTTTTCGGGCTAGCAGCTTTGGTCGGTGCGCTTTTTTCTTGGGTAGCCGACGGAATAGGACTCGTTGCGGGCAGCCCCGAGGCGACAAGCCAGGCGTTGGCACTACCGACCCTCATCCTTGGGATGATGTCGACGGGGTTCGTACCTCTCTCGCAATTTCCCGAGTGGATTCAGCCGTTCGTTCGTAACCAGCCGATTTCGCAGTTCTCTGACGCGATGCGTGCGTTGGACAGCGGGGCTGCGACGTGGTCAATCTTGCAGCCGTCGCTGTGGTGGTGTGCAGGGTTGGCGGCGACGGCTCTTCTTCTTCTGGCAGTCAATGTTCGGAGGACTCGGAAGTGAGCGTGGTTCCCAAAACGACGGACGACAAGTCGGAGCGCCCGCAAGGCGGATTTATCGCGCGCGTGCCAACCAATGTCCCTGCGGAGTCTTCGCTACGTGCGTTGTGGCGGCAGAGCATTCCGTTGGCCGGAAGACAGATCGTAGTGTTCGTTCGCGACAAGCCGACGCTGGTTCAAGCGCTCGTGTTCCCGGCGCTGAGCATGGTCATGTTCAAAGTCGTCCTGGGAGACGCAATCGGGTCCGCTACCGGTCAGAACAGTGCTTACGGAACGGTGCCGCTGGTGATACTTGTCGGAGCTATGTTCGGCTCAATCGCGTCTGCGACTCGCTTGAACCGGGAACGGTCCACCGGCTTGCTCGCACGGCTGTTCGTGTTGCCGATCCACCGCGCCGCCGACCTGACGTCTCGGGTGGCCTCCGAGTTGGCTCGGATTCTCGTCACGACTGTCATTCTTCTGGCCGCCGGGCACTTGATCGGCTTCCGCTTCACTCAGGGGTTTGGATCTGCGGTCGGTTTGATACTGGTCGCGCTAGCCTACGGCGCCGCGTTCGCGACTCTCACCCTTGCGCTTGCAGTCAGTGCACGGCCGGGCGCCCCGATCGTGCCGTATCTTGGCTTGGTCTCGAGCCTACTGATGTTCTTCAACTCGGGATTTTCCCCAGTAAGTGCCTACCCGACCTGGCTTCAGCCGATAGTTGAGAATCAACCCATGTCGCCAGCCATCGAGTCCATGCGCGCGCTGGCAGCGGGTGGTCCGCTCGCCGAGAACCTGGTGAAAGTCGCGGTTTGGACCGTGGTGATTCTGGTCATTTCCATTTATCCAGCTCTTCGCGGTTATCGAAAAGCCGCAAGGGACCGATGATCGCGAACCGATCCAGTGGCGTCCGGGTAACGAATGACGCTCGGTATGGCTTCAGCCCCGCCGACGCGGACCGCCCCGCCATCGGACGCGAGCTCATTAACGCTGGCCAGCGGCCTATGGGCCGAGTGCGGCGCTCGCCGGGTGCGGTCGTCTCGCCGGGCTCGGACACGCCGCGGCGCGTAACAAGGAAGGCGGGTACGGCGATGGCATTCTCAGAGGCTGGCCCCGCATCCCGATTTCATGAGACCCCCTCGCGTGAAATAGCATGGAGATTCTGTGTCGGCGTCCGATGTGGAGGGTCTGAACGATTACTAACAGCAGTGTCGTGAGGTCTAATCGACTGCAGGACTAGCGAGGGAGAGTTCAGAGGACGTGGCAATCGCCGATTACCGTGCGGATACGCCGGGTGAGGTGGACGAGACCATTCAGGTCCTTCCGCTCACCGCGGCGCAGCGCGGCATGTGGTTCGCCGAGTCGCTGTCGTCCGAGTACTCGGTCAACATCGCTCAGTACGTGGACATCCGCCATGCGCCGGGCGGACTGGATGTCGAGCTCTTCGCCCAGTGCTGTGTCGAGGTGGGCAAACTCGTCGAGTCGCCGTTCGTCCGTCTGACCGAGATCGACGGAATCCCCATGCAGTACGTCGACGTCGACTTCGACCAGTCCGTCGACATCCTGGACTTCCGCTCCGAACCCGATCCGGTCGCGGCGGCGATGCAGTGGATGCAGGCCGAGTACCGGCAACCGGTCGACCTCCTGACCGACCAGTTCATCATCGTCTCGATCCTGCTGATCTCTGACGATCGCACGTTCTGGTACAACCGTGCCCACCACATCATCATCGACGGGTACGCCGCCCTGTCGATCATGCGTCGCACTGTCGATCGCTACAACGCCCTCCGCCGGGGCGAGGAACCGCGCGACAAGCTGCCGGCCTCGATGGCCGAGATAGTCGCCTACGAGGAGTCCTATCAGGGCAGCACCCGCCGGGAGACCGACCGCGCGCACTGGCTCGAACGCGTCGCGGACCTGCCGGAGCGGGTGACGCTGTCGAAGGTCGGCACCACCGGTTCGCTGTCCTTCGACAACGTGGTCGCCAGTGCCGCCCTGGGCCCGGATCGGCAGCGCCGGTACGAGGCCCTCGCCGGCGAGCTGAACAGTTCCCTGGCAGTCCTGATGACCTCTGCGTTCGGTGCGTTCCTGGCACGCATGAGCAACCACGACGACATCGTCCTCAGCCTTCCGGTCACCGGGCGGGCCACCGCGAAGATCAAGATCTCCGGCGGCATGGTGTCCAACATCCTGCCGATCCGGTTGCGCGAGGTCTCGTCGAAGTCGGTCCGCGAGCTGATCCAGACCGCGCAGCTCGAACTGACCGGTGCCCTGCGGCACCAGCGGTACCGCTCCGACGACATCCGCCGCGACGCCGGTCTCGACCAGAGTTCGGTCTCCTTCGGACCCACCATCAACATGGTGTTCTTCGACGAGCAGGTCGCCATCGACGGCACCGACATGGAGTACCGAATCCTCACGTCGGGCATCCTCGAGGACCTCCTGATCAACCTGTATCAGTCGAGCCCCGGGGCGCCGCTCGTCGTCGACCTGCACGGAAACCCGCACCTCTACTCGCACGGTGAACTCGACGGGCTGCATCGGCGGTTCCTGACGTTCCTCGACCGGTTCCTCTCGGCCGGGGCACTCGACACCCCCGTCGCCGATGTCGATCTGCTCGCCGACTCCGATCACCGGCTCCTCGACTCCCTGCCGCAGCCGCTACCGCGGCCGACGACGCCGACCCTGGTGGAGATGTTCGACGAGGTCGCGACCGCCCACCGTCACCGGGGAGCGGTCTCCGATGCCGACGGCGCGACGCTCAGCTACGCCGAACTCGCGACCCGTTCGGATGCGATGGCGCGATCGTTGCGTGCCCGTGGCGTCGGAGCCGGCGATCTGGTCGGGGTCGCCACCGCGCGTGACACGAGCCTCGTGGTCGTTCTGCTCGCCGTGCTGAAGGCGGGTGCCGGGTATCTGCCGCTGGACACCGGCAACCCGGAGGAGCGTCTGCGCTACATCGTCGATGACGCCGCCCCGGCGTGCCTGGTCGTCTCCGACGGCGAGGCGCCCGGATGGGCAGGGGAGTGCGAGGTCGTCGAGACCGGAGCGCTCCTCGCCGAGGCCGAGACACCCGAGGTCTCCGCGCTCCCGGCGCCGCGTGGACCCGCGACTCCGGAGGCGACGGCCTACGTCATCTACACCTCCGGGTCGACCGGGGCGCCCAAGGGCGTCGAGATCGTGCATCGCAACGTGGCCACGCTGCTCGACGCAGCGTCGGCCGACTTCGATTTCACGCCCGAGGACGTGTGGTCGGTCTTCCACTCCTATGCCTTCGACTTCTCCGTGTGGGAGATCTTCGGTCCGCTGCTCACCGGCGGACGGGCCGTGATGGTCGACCGTATGGTCGCCCGGGCCCCGGCCGAGTTCCTGCAATTGCTCGCCGACGAGGAGATCACGGTGGCATCGCTGACGCCGTCGGCGTTCAGCATCGTGGCCGACGTCCGTCGCCGTACCGGGACGCCACTGGCGTTGCGCTACATCGTTTTCGGCGGCGAGGAGCTGCGCTTCGACGAGGTGCACAACTGGTACGAGTCGTTCGGCGACGAGATCGAACTCGTCAACATGTACGGCATCACCGAGACGACGGTTCACGTCACCTACCGTCCGCTCGACCCCGACCTCGTGCGCGGGGAGAGCGCCAGTCTCATCGGTCGTCCGCTGAACTCGCTGGGCCTGCGGGTGCTCGACAACCGCCTGCACCCGGTGCCCGAGGGCGCCGTCGGCGAGATCTACGTCGTCGGTGGGCAACTCGCGCGCGGATATCGCAACCGCCGCGCTCTCTCGGCCACCCGGTTCGTCGCGGACCTGCACGGCACCGGTGAGCGGATGTACCGAACCGGCGATCTCGGCCGGCGTATCGGTACCGACGTCCAATACCTGGGGCGTGCCGACACCCAGGTGCAGCTGCGGGGATTCCGGGTCGAACTCGGCGAGGTCGAATCGGCTCTGCGGGCCGTCGACGGAGTGGCGGCGGCGGCCGCCGTCGTCACCGACGCCGCGTCGGCCGGTGGGGCGAAGCTGATCGGCTACGCGGTCACCGAAACCGGTGGCGGGCTGGACGAATCCCTCATCCGGGAACAGGTCCGCGCCCACGTGCCGGGATACATGGTGCCCGACGTCGTGATGCTGATCGACGAGCTGCCCCTCACCGCGAACGGAAAACTCAACCGGCAGGCGCTGCCCGCCCCGGTGTTCGCGCGCGACGAGAAGGTGGCCTATGTCCCGCCCTCGACCCTGCGGGAACGCGAAGTCGTCGCGATCGTCGAAGAGCTGCTCGACATCGAGCCGATCGGGTTGCAGGACAACATCTTCGCGCTCGGTGCGGATTCGCTGACCGCGGCCCGGCTGGCGTCGCGGCTGCGTACCGTCGCCGGCCTCGACATCAAGCTGGCCAACGTCTTCGAGAGCCAGAGCCTCGGCGACATCATCCGCGTGGCGACGCCGGTGGCCGACGACGCCGCCACGCGCCGTCCGGAGCTCCGGCCGCTGCCACGTCCGGACCGGATCCCGTTGGCGTTCAGCCAGCGTCGCCTGTGGTTTATCAACCGGCTCGACCCGACGTCGGCGGCGTACAACATCCCCGGCGCGGTACGGCTCGGCGCCGACGTCGACGCGGCCGCGCTGGCCGGTGCGATCGACGACGTCATCGCCCGTCACGAGCCGCTGCGGACCACGTTCCCCGACGAGGACGGCGAGACCTTCCAGTTCATCCATTCGGCCGAGGCCGCCGCCGCGGCCCGGTTGTTCGACGTGGTCGACGTCGCACCGGCGGATACCGAGCGCAGGCTCGCCGACTTCGCCGTGACCGGCTTCGACCTGAACTACGAATATCCGGTCCGCGCACGACTTTTCCGCGCCGTGTCGACCGACGGAACGCTCGATCACGTCCTGGTCGTGGTCATGCACCACATCGTCGGCGACGGCGCCTCGCTCGGACCGCTGATCACCGACGTCCTGACGGCCTACGCCGCCCGGCTCGCCGGCCGGCCACCCGCCTGGCGTCCGCTGCCGGTGCAGTACGCCGACTACGCACTGTGGCAACGCGACGTCCTCGGCGAGGCCTCCGACGAATCATCGCTGATGTCGGCCCAGCTGGACTTCTGGCGCACCGAACTGGCGGGCATGCCCGAACTCATCTCGCTGCCCACCGACCGGGCGCGTCCCATCCGGCCGTCCGGCGCGGGCGGCTACGTCGACACGATGCTCGACGCCGACACCGTCGCCCGGCTGCACGCGGTTGCCGCCCACCACGGGGTGACCGTCTTCGCGATCTTCCACGCAGCTCTCGCGGTGATGCTGTCGCGTCTCAGCGGCAGCGACGACGTGGCCATCGGCACGGCGATCGCCGGGCGGGACGAGCCGGAGCTCACCGACCTGATCGGCATGTTCGTCAACACGCTCGTGCTGCGCACCCGCGTACACCCCGACACCGATCTCACCAGCCTTCTCAACGAGGCCAATCACACTCGCGCGCAAGCGCTCAGCAACGCCGACGTCCCCTTCGAGCAGGTCGTCGACGCGGTGGGCGCACGCCGCTCCACGGCGCATTCGCCGCTCTTCCAGGTCGAGCTGGTGATGCAGCACGATCAGGTCGAGCGGCTCTTCGAGGACGAGGCCGGAATCAGCCTCATCGACGCGCGGGCCCCGTTCGCCAAATACGACCTGTCGCTCAGCGTCGTCGAATACGCCGACTCCGGCGACCACGCCGGGCAGATCTCGGTGGCGTTCGGCTATGCCCGCGATCTCTTCGACGAGCCGACGATCGAACGGTTCGCGCGCTACCTCCACGACGTGCTGGGCACGATCGCCGGCTCGCTCGAGCGTGACGACGCCGGACAGGCGCTGCGCGTCGACGATCTCTTCGCGTTCCCCGAGGCCGAGGTGGACACGGCCCGGGGCTGGTCGCGTGGTGCCCCACTCGAACTGTCCGCGCCGGATCTGTCCGCCGCGCTGCTGACCGGGTACCGACAGGACCCCGAGGCGGTCGCACTGGTCTTCGCCGACCGCGAAGTCACCTACGGCGAATTCGCTCTCCGCGCAACGGCTCTGGCCCGCCAGCTGATCGCCGACGGCGTCGGTCCGGATGTCGCGGTGGCCGTGTGCATTCCGCGCTCGGTGGAACTACTCGTCGCGGTGCACGCCATCGTGCTGGCAGGTGGTCAGTACGTGCCGCTCGACACCGAGGCGCCGGTCGACCGCGCCGACTACATGCTCGAGACCGCCGGTACCCGGCGCGTACTCGTCGGACCGGGGCCCCGCCCCGCCGTGGTCGACGACCTCGCCGACCGCGTCACGGTCACCGTGGTCGACGCCGCGGCCGAGGTCGACTCGGACGCGGCACCGCTCGCCTCGACCGAGCGTTGCGGGCCGCTCGGTCCGGAGAACGCCGCGTACACGATCTTCACGTCCGGGTCGACCGGACGCCCCAAGGGTGTCGTCGTGTCCCATCGCGCGATCGTCAACCGCCTCGACTGGATGCAGGAGCACTACACGCTCACCCAGCGCGACGTGGTGCTGCAGAAGACGCCGGTGACCTTCGATGTGTCGGTGTGGGAGCTGTTCTGGCCCTTCATCTCCGGATCTCGGCTGGTGGTCGCCGAGCCCGGCGGGCACGGGGATCCGTCGTACCTCGTGGACATCATCCAGGACGCGGACGTGACCACACTGCATTTCGTGCCGTCCATGCTGTCGACCTTCCTCGACGTCGTCGGTGCGGACCGGCTGGCCGAACTGAGCTCGTTGCGTCAGGTGTTCACCTCGGGGGAGGCATTGACCGCCTCGACCGCGAGTGGCCTGCGCACCGCGCTGCCCGCCGTCGGGTTGCACAATCTGTACGGGCCCACCGAGGCCGCGGTCGACGTCACCGAGCACAACGTCCGCGGTTCGGAGACGGTCGTACCGATCGGGCGACCGGTGCCCAACACGACGATCCACGTCCTCGACCACCGGCTGCGTCCGCTCCCGGTCGGCGTGCCCGGCGAGATCTATCTCGGCGGCTTCCAACTGGCGCGCGGATACGTCTCGCAGGGCCGGCTCACCGCTGAACGCTTCGTGGCCGACCCGTACGGTTCGGCCGGGTCGCGGCTCTACCGCACCGGCGATCTCGGTAAATGGAGCCCCGCCGGAGAGATCGAATATCTGGGCCGCAACGACTTCCAGGTCAAGCTCCGGGGTCAGCGCCTCGAGCTCGGCGAGATCGAGTCGGCGCTGATGTCGGTGCCGGGCATCGTCCACACGGCGGTCACCGTCGCCGACCTCGCTGCCGGACAGAGTCTCGTGGCCTACTACTCGCCCGACTCCGTCACCCCGGCCGAGGCGCAGTCGCATCTGACCGGAACCGTGCCGGAGTTCATGGTGCCGACGATCTGGATGCCGTTGCCGAGCATGCCGCTCAACTCGGCGGGCAAGGTCGATCGAAAGGCGTTGCCCGCGCCGGTGATCGAGACCGCCGAATTCGTGCCGGCGAGCACGGAGACCGAACGGATCGTCGCGCGGGTCTTCGCCGATGTCCTGGGCGTGGATCGGATCAGCGTGGCCGAGTCGTTCTTCGACCTCGGCGGGAACTCGCTGAGCGCGACCAAGGTCGCCGCCCGGTTGTCGGCCGACCTCGAGGTCGACATCCCCGTCGCCGCGGTGTTCGGTGCACCGTCGGTGCGCGCGATGGCGACGTTCGCCAGCGACCACGGAACTCCCTCGCGCCGGCCACGTCTGTCGGCTCGCACGCATGGGGACCGCGCGCCGCTGTCGGCCGTGCAGCGCGGGATGTGGCTGATCAACCGCGCCGATCCGGCGTCGCCCGCCTACAACGTCGCGATGGCGTTGCGACTGTCGGGACAGTTGGACACCGACGCGATCGGTGGCGCCATCGAGGACCTCATCGACCGTCACGAGTCGATGCGGACGCGCTATCCGCTCGTCGACGGTGAGCCGATCCAGCTCGTGCTCGACCGAGACGCCGCGCTGGATCTGCTCGAGCGCAGCGTCGTCGACGTCGACGCCGATCCGGTTCCGGTGATCGCCGAGTTCACCGGCCGCGGCTTCGACGTCACGGTCGCACCGCCGCTGCGGATGATGTTGCTGCGGCTCACCGAGACCGAGCACATCCTGGTCTTCGTCGTGCATCACATCACCGCGGACGGCGCCTCGATGCTGCCACTGGCCACCGATGTCATGACCGCCTATTCGGCGAGGGTGGCCGGCCGCCGGCCGGAGTGGCAGCCGCTCGCGGTCCAGTACCTGGACTACACGCTGTGGCAGCAGGAGGCCCTTGCCGTCCCCGGGCCCGACGGGACGACCGAGGCGGACCGACAGCTCGCCTATTGGGCCGACCGGCTCCACAACGCGCCGGCCCGGCTGGAGTTGCCGACCGACCGTCCCCGCCCGCGGACGCCGTCCTTCGTCGGCGAGGAGGTGCGCTTCGACATCGACGGCGGCCTGGTACGCAAACTCGAGGCGGTCGCGCGCCAGCACAACGCGACGCTGTTCATGGTGATGCAGACCGCACTGGTGGTGTTGCTGAGCCGGCTGACCACCCAGCGCGACATCGTGATCGGCACGCCGTTCGCCGGGCGGGGTCAGCCCGAGCTCGACGGCGTGGTCGGGATGTTCGTCAACACGCTGGCCCTGCGCTCGCGGCTGCAGGACGAGGAGAAGTTCGCCGAGCTCCTGCAGCGTGTCCGCGACGAGGATCTGGCCGACATGGCGAACGCCGAAATCGCGTTCGATACGATCGTGTCATCTGTTCTCTCCTCTCCGCCCACCAGTTACAGTCCGATCTATCAGGTGATGTTCGCCTACCAGAACTTCACCATCCCCTCGCTCGACATGGACTCGATGACGATTTCCCCGGTATCCGAGCAGTTGACCCCAGCCAAGGTGGATCTCCAGCTCACGTTGTTCCCGGACGATTTCGGTGCACCGGCAGCAAAGGACGCTGATTCAATGACGGGCCAGTTGATCTACGCCGCCGACATCTTCACCAAGAGCACGGTCGAGACCTATGCGCAGCGCTATCTGCGCGTCCTCGAGGAGGTGTCGGAGAACCCGCAGGTGCTGGTGGGTGACATCGACATCGCGACCGCCGCCGAGCAGGTGGCGGCCGATGAGATCGCCGGCGCCGAACTCGCGGTCGCGCTCCCCGATCTGGTCGCCCGGGCCACGGCCGCCGCGCCCGACGCCATCGCGGCCGCACATCAGGATGCGCAGGTAACGTTCACGGTGCTGTCGTCGATCAGTGATGCGATGGCTGCCGCACTCCCTGACCCGGACTCTGCCCTCACCACCGCGCTGATGAGCTTGTTGCCCGGCCTCGCGGTGTCGGGGCCCGACGCACTCGGTGACGTACTGGGAGAGCTCCGCACCAACGCCCTCCGGGTTCTGGATGGCGCGCCGTGACCGGAGGCGGGTCCCGCGGGAACGAAGCAGTGCAGTCGACCAAAGGAATGACTCAGACGTGACCGATGTCGATTCAACGGCCTCCAACATCTCTCTCACCTGGGGCTCGCGGCCTTCGACATTGCACCTGATCGCCTTCTCGGCCGGCGTCGCACCCTCCGAGACCGCCTACGAGGCGGCGTCCGGTCCGGTCACCTTCGGTGAGCTGTACGCACGGGTCTCGGCTACGGCCCAGATCTTCGTCGCCCAGGGGCTCGACACCGAGGCAGCCGTCGGCGCCGGGGTCACCCAGACCGAGGCCGCCGCCGGCCGCGCACCCGCGGAGATCGCCGACGCCACCCGGCGCGCGATCGGGCTGATCCGAGAGCGGGCCCTGGAGCTGATCGGCAGCACCGACCTCGGCTCACTGCCCGGTCTCGTCCGTTCCGCGGTGGCCCGCCACGCCGACCGGCCCGCGGTCAGCGACGCGACCGGCACCGTACTGTCCTATCGCGAGCTCGACGAGCGGTCCGAGGTGCTGGCCGGCGCACTCCGCGCCATCGGCGCAGGTCCGGGTCGCCTCGTAGGTGTCGCGCTCGCGCGCCGTGCCGAGCTGATCGTGGCCCTGCTCGCCGTCCTCAAGACCGGGGCGGCGTACCTGCCTCTCGACCGCTCCCAGCCGGTTGCGCGCGCGCAGTCGATCATCGACGACGCCGCGCCGCTGCTGGTGCTCGCCGACGCGGAACTCGCCGCGGCGTGGGACGTCATCGACGTGCGGTTCGCGGCGCCCGAGGAGTTGGCAGCCGGGGAGTTCCCGGCAGCGGGGGCGGACCCTTCGAGACGCCCCTCCGCAAGCTCCGGGGCTCCTCAGGGAGCAGAGGAGGCACGCCCCTCCGCAAGCTCCGGGGCTCCTCAGGGAGCGGGGGAGGCCCTCGACGAGCGGCTGCCGGCCTACCTGATCTACACCTCGGGTTCGACGGGCCGGCCGAAGGGCGTCGTCGTCTCGCATCACGAGGTCGTCGCGCTGATGAAGGCCGCGGCGGAGGAGTTCTCGTTCGGTCCGGACGACGTGTGGACGCTGTTCCACTCCTACGCGTTCGACTTCTCGGTCTGGGAGATCTGGGGACCGCTGGTCACCGGCGGGCGCGTCGTCGTGGTCGACCAGGACACCACGCGCGATCCGGACGCCTTCGTCGAGCTGCTCGAGACCGAGCGGGTCACGGTGCTGAGCCAGACGCCGTCGGCCTTCTACCAGCTCATCACCGCCCAGCGGCAGAAGCAGGCCGCGTTTGCGCTGCGCTACATCGTGTTCGGTGGCGAGGCGCTGAGTTTCGAGCAGGTCCGGCGCTGGTTCGACGACAACCCGGCCGATCCGGCGCAACTGGTCAACATGTACGGCATCACCGAGACCACGGTGCATGTCAGCTACCGCGCCCTGGACCGCGACGCGGTGTCGGCGGGTGACGCGTCGTTCATCGGACGGCCGTTGTCGTCGCTGGACATCCACATCCTCGACTCGCGGCTGCGGCCGGTGCCCGAGGGCGTCATCGGCGAGATGTACGTCACCGGAACGCAACTCGCGCAGGGTTATCTGCGCCGAGCCGGACTGAGCGCCACCCGTTTCGTCGCGAACCCGTTCGCGCCCGACGGCTCCGGTGACCGGATGTACCGGACCGGCGATTTGGCGCGTCGCGTCGGTGGGGACATCGAGTACCTCGGGCGCTCGGACGCCCAGGTCCAGCTCCGCGGATTCCGTATCGAGTACGGCGAGATCGAAGCCGCACTCGTCGGTGTCGACGGGATCGCGGCGGGTGCGGCGAACGTCGTGGATCTGCCCGACCGGGGTGAGATCCTCGCCGCCTACGTGGTTCCCGAGCAGGGCACCGAGGTCGATGAACAGGTCGTGCGCCGCCGAGTCGCGGCCACGGTGCCGGAGTACATGGTCCCCGACGTCGTCATGACGGTCGAGCGGCTGCCGCTGACGCAGAACGGCAAACTCGATCGCGGCGCACTGCCGCGGCCGGTGCTGGCGTCGACGACCGAGTTCGTCGCGCCCGACAACGACACCGAGGCAGCCCTGCGGGACATCTTCGCGGAGGTGCTCGGACTCGAGGACATCAGCGTTCTGGAGTCGGTCTTCGACGTCGGTGGCAACTCGCTGCTGGCCGCCCGCATCGTCGGCCGCGCCGCGGAGACGCTCGGCGTCGACCTCACCGTCCGTGACCTCTTCGATGCCCCGACGGTTCGCGACCTCGCACTGGCCGCGGCGTCGAAGCGCCCGGGGTTGCCCCCGATCGAGCCCGTCGCCGACCGTCCGGACCGCATCCCGCTGTCGCTTGCACAGCAGCGCATGTGGTTCATCAACCGGTTCGACCCGGCCTCGCCCGCCTACAACATCCCGATGGTCCTGCGGCTGTCGGGCGACGTGGACGCCGACGCGCTGCGTGCGGCGTTGCTCGACGTCATGACGCGCCACGAGGTCCTGCGGACCACCTATCCCGAAGCCGACGGCGACGCCTATCAGCTCGTCCACGAGCCGTCGGCAGCGGCTGCGATGCTCGACTGGCGCGAGGTGCCGCAAGCGGCGCTGCCGCACGTGATGCTCGGCGGGTTCGACCTGGTCGCGGAACTGCCGGTGCGCGTCGGCTTCTCCCGGATCTCAAGCACCGAGGCGGTCCTCGGGATCGTGGTGCACCACATCTCGTGCGACGGCGAATCCCTGGCGCCGCTGGTGACCGACCTGATCACCGCATACACCGCACGGGTCGCCGGGCGTGCGCCCGCGTTCGAACCGCTGCCGGTCCAGATGGCCGACGTCGCGCTGTGGCAGCGTCGGGTGTTCGGCGCCGCCACCGACGACTCCTCGCTCATCGGGGCACAGCTCCAGTACTGGGCGCGGCAACTCGACGGCGCGCCCGACGTGCTCGAGCTGCCCACCGACCGCCCACGTCCGGCCGTGGCCTCACAGCGCGGTGCACGCGTCGAATTCAGTGTGCCGCAGGAGGTCTCGGAGCGCGTTGCGCGTCTGGCCCGCGATCGCGGGCTGACCCCGTTCATGGTCGCGCATGCGGCGCTCGCGGTGTTGCTCTCGCGCCTGTCCGCGACCGAGGACATCACCGTCGGAACGCCGATCGCCGGTCGTGGCCAGTCGATCCTCGACCCGATGGTCGGGATGTTCGTCAACACGTTGGTCCTCCGGACCGGAGTCGACTCCTCGGCCGGCTTCGGCCAGCTGCTCGACGACGTCCGCCGCACCGATCTCGAGGCCTTCGCGAACGCGGACATCCCCTTCGAGGCGGTCGTCGAACGGGTGAACCCGCTGCGCACCGAGGCCTACGCGCCCCTCGCGCAGGTGTGGCTCGCCTTCGACCAGTCGGCCATCGCCGACCTGGCCTCGCAGACGCTGACGATCGGCGGGGGGACGATCGACGAGGCCGGCGGCCTGGCCGTGACCCCGGCCGAACCGGACGAACTCTCCGCGCGCGTCGACCTGACCGTCGGCATCGCCGACAACGGCGACAACTGGCAGGGCTCCGTGCTCTATGCGACCGACCTGTACGACGCGGAATCGGTGCGCCTGTTCGCCGATCGGTTCGTCCGCCTTCTCGACGCCCTGACCGCGGACCCGGATGCGCCTGTCGGCGACGCCGAGCTGATGACCTCGGCCGAGCACGAGGCGATCGAACGATGGGTCGGTGCGGCTGACACCGACGCCGGTCCCGGGCAGGTCGTCACGGTCGCGGATGCGCTGGCGGACTCGTTCGCCCGCAACGCTTCCCGCCCCGCCGTCCGCGCGGGCGGGCGCACCTACGACCATGCCGAGTACGGTGCGCTGGTCCACGCGTTCGCACGACGACTGCTCGAGCAGGGTGTCGGGCCGGATGTGGCGGTCGCGGTTGCCGTTCCGCGGTCGGTCGAGATGCTCGTTGCGATCCACGGGATCGTGCTCGCCGGCGGAACCTACGTGCCGATCGACCCGGAGGCGCCGGCCGAGGTCGTCCGCCGGCAGCTGGCGCTGTCCGGTGCGTCGACGGTGATCGTCGCCGGGGCACGTCCGAGCTGGGCCGAGGCCGCGTCCACCGTTCCGGAAACCTTCGTCACCGTCGATCTCGACGCGCTCGCGACCGCTGCGTCGGCTCCCCTCACCCCCGCGGATCGTCCGGTGGCGCTGCGCGCCGGGCACCCGGTCTACACGCTGTTCACCTCGGGCTCGACCGGACAGCCCAAGGGTGTGACGGTCACCCACCGGGGCCTGCACGACATGCTGTCCTGGTTCGGGGCCTACACCGGTGACCCGGCGGACGAACGGGTGCTGGTGAAGACCCCCTACACCTTCGACGCCTCGGTCTGGGAGCTGTTCTGGCCGTTCGTCGCGGGCGCCACCGCCGTGGTCGCAGCACCCGACGGCCACCGTGATCCGGCGCATCTCGCCCGCGTCATCGCCGACGAGCGGGTCACCTCCGTTCAGTTCGTGCCATCGCTGCTCGCGGTGTTCCTCGACGAGAGCTTCGATCCCGCCACCGGTCTGTCCTCGGTGCGTCAGATCTTCACCGGCGGTGAGTCACTCACCCCCGCGGTGACGCAGCAGACGCTCGCGGCCGCCCCGCACGCGGTGGTCGTCAACCAGTACGGGCCGACCGAGATGACGGTGGACGCGACGATCCGGCCCCTGGTCGAACCGGTCGAGGTCGTCACCATCGGCCGCCCGGCGCCGGGCGTGACGGCCCGGGTCCTCGACAACCGCCTCCGCCCGGTGCCGCCCGGCGTTCCCGGCGAGCTGTACCTGGGTGGCGCGCAGATGGCCCGCGGGTATGCCGGCGCTCAGGCGCTGACCGCCCAGGCGTTCGTCGCCGACCCGGCCGGCCCAGCGGGCTCGCGGTTGTACCGGACCGGCGACCTCGCACGCTGGCGCGCCGACGGTGAACTCGAGTATCTCGGCCGAGCCGACTTCCAGGTCAAGATCCACGGACAGCGCATCGAACTCGGCGAGACCGAGGCAGTCCTGTCCGCCGCGCCGGGCGTGGTCGCCGCTGCTACCGCGGTGACCACCACCTCCGCGGGTGATGCGCTCGTCGCCTACCTGACGGGCCATCCGGGCGACACCGTGGACGTCGACACGGTCCGCGCCTTCGCCGCGGAACGGTTGCTCACCCACCTGCGCCCGACACTGTGGGTCGTCCTCGACGAGATGCCCCGTAACGCCTCCGGCAAGGTCGACCGGCGCGCGCTGCCGGCGCCCACCGTGTCCGAGTCCGAGATCGTCGAGCCGACGACACCGGCCGAGCAGGCCCTGGCAGCTGTCGTCGCCGAGGTCCTCGGGGTCGAGCGGGTGTCGGTCGTCGACTCCTTCTTCGATCTCGGCGGCAACTCCCTGGCCGCGATGCGGGTTGCGGCCCGCGCCGGTGCGGCGCTCGGCGTCGAGGTCAGCGTCCGCGACCTCTTCGACGCACCGAGCGTGCGTGAGCTCGCACAGCGTGTCGCCGACCGCGTACCCGGCCTCCCGCCGGTGACCGCGGTGCGCCCGCGCCCGGATGAGATCCCGCTGTCCTATGCGCAGCAACGCATCTGGTTCATCAACCAGTTCGACACCAGCTCGGCGGCCTACAACATCCCGATCGCCCTGCGCCTGCGCGGCAAGCTCGACCTCGCCGCGCTGCGTGCCGCGATGGTCGACGTCGTCGAGCGTCAAGAAGTGCTCCGCACGGTGTTCCCGTCGATCGACGGCGCACCGCAACAGGTCATCGGGGACGCCACCGGTGTGGGCGCCGAACTCGACTGGGATGTCGTCGACGAAGAATCCGACCTGTTCGCCGCCGCCGGCGCGGGTTTCGACGTCGCGGTGCAGCGACCGATCCGCATCCGCGTGCATCGCGTCGACGACCTCGAACACATCGTCCTCATCGTGATCCACCACATCGCCGGCGACGGCGAATCGATGCGCCCGCTCGTCACCGACGTGGTGACCGCGTATGTCGCGCGCTCCCAGGGTCGTTCGCCCGACTTCGCCGAGCTGGAGGTGCAGTTCGCCGACGTCGCGCTCTGGCAACGTCGTGAGCTCGGCTCGATCGACGACCCGGATTCGCGGGTCTCGGCGCAGGTCGACTACTGGCGCACCGCGCTGGCCGGGCTTCCCGAGGTGCTCGAACTCCCCGCCGACCGTCCGCGTCCGAAGGTCGCGTCGATGGCCGGCGCCGAAGTCGGTTTCGAGATCGACTCGGCGACAGCAGATCTCGTCCGAAATCTCGCCATCGAGCGTGGTGTCACCGAGTTCATGGTCATCCATGCGGCACTGGCGGTGCTGCTGTCGCGACTCTCGGCCACCGACGACATCGCCATCGGCACCCCGATCGCCGGACGCGGCGACGCCGCGCTGGATCCGCTGGTCGGCATGTTCGTGAACACGCTCGTGCTGCGGACCGTGGTCGACCCGGCGCAGCGGTTCGCCGACCTTCTCGACGCCGTGCGGGTCACCGATCTCGACGCCTTCGCCCACGCCGATGCCCCCTTCGAGGCGGTCGTGGACGCACTCGCGCCGTCGCGCTCGGAGGCCTTCGCGCCGCTGACGCAGATCCTGCTGACCGTCGACCCCACTCCCGCGGATCCGTCCACTCTCGTCGCCGACATCGACGATCTCGCGGTGGAAGTGGTGGAGACCGAGGAGAACTCGGCCAAGGTGGACCTGACGGTCGGACTCCGCGGGGGTCGCGGCGGATCCTGGATCGGCCGCGTCAACTACGCCACGGACCTGTTCGACGAGGCGACGGTCGCGCGGATGATGGATCGATTCGCGCGGTTGCTGCACGAGCTGGTCACCGACGCGACCGTGCCGGTGGGTGACGCCGACCTGTTCGACACCGACGAGCGCGAGCTGCTGACCCCCGTGGGCCGTCAGCCCGCGACGCCGGCCGTGCCGCTGGCCGAGCTGTTCGCCGCCGCGGTCCGGCGCGGCGGAGCGGACCGGACCGCGGTCGTCGACCCCGAGCGGTCATTGACGTACGGCGAGCTCGATGCCGCGTCGAACCGGCTGGCTCGTCACCTGCTGGATCGGAGCATCGGCCGCGGCACCCTGGTCGCGCTGCTCATCCCGCGGTCGGCGGAACTGATGGTCGCGATCTGGGCGGTGGCCAAGACCGGGGCCGGGTACGTACCGATCGACCCGGATTACCCGGCGGATCGCGTGTCGCACATGATCACCGATTCCGGTGCGCGGCTCGGGCTCACGCTCGGCGACGTGGCCGGGCCCGGGATTCCCGGCAGCGAGTGGCTGGAACTGGACTCGCCGGAGCTCATCGAAGCCGTTGCGGCGGCCAGTGATTCGCCTGTGACCGACGCCGACCGGCCGAGCGCGGTCGGGGCCGACGACACGGCCTACGTGATCTACACGTCCGGATCGACCGGTACGCCCAAGGGCGTCGAGGTCACCGCGGGCGGCCTGCGCAACTTCGGCGTCGAGGCCGCGGAGAAATCCGGAATCACCCCGGACTCACGCGTCCTGGGTTTCGCCTCACCCAGTTTCGACGCCTTCGTACTCGAGTATCTGCTCGCCTTCACCGTGGGTGCCTCCGTCGTGTACCGGCACCGCGACGCGGTGGCCGGTGCACCGCTCGCGGACTTCATGCGCGAGCACCGCGTGACCCATACATTCCTCACCCCGACAGTGCTCGCCTCCCTCGATCCGGCCGACCTCCCGGATCTGCACACCGTCTACGCGGGCGGTGAGGCGGTCCCGGACACCTTGCGTGACCGCTGGGCACCACTGGTGCGCTTCCAGAACCTCTACGGACCCACCGAGGCCACGATCGGTGTCGCGATCGGCCCGCCCATGCGGGTCGAGGAACCGGTCCTCGTCGGACCGCCGATCGGCGGCGTCGACCTGCTGGTGCTCGACTCCCGGCTCCGCCCAGTTCCGGTCGGGGTGGCGGGCGAACTGTACGTGAGCGGCCCGGCCCTGGCGCGCGGCTACCTCGCGCGCCGCGGTCTGACCGCGGAGCGCTTCGTCGCCAACCCCTTCGGCGCGCCGGGCGACCGGATCTATCGCACCGGGGACATCGTCCGCTGGGCCCGTGACCGCGACGGGTCGCTCTCGGTGGACTATGTCGGTCGTAGCGACGACCAGATCAAGCTTCGCGGTCTGCGTATCGAACTCGGCGAGATCGAGAGTGCGCTCGGCGATCACCCCGCGGTGGCCTCCGCGGTCGTCGTCGGCGTCGACTCCGACGGCGGGCTCGCCGCGAGTGGACAGTCGGTCGTCGCGGCGCTCGCCGCCTACGTGGTGTTGCGCGACGCAGTCGACATCGCCACGCTGCGTGAACATCTCGCCGACCGGTTGCCGTTGTTCATGGTGCCGGCCGGGATCGTCGTGCTCGACGCACTGCCGCTGACCCCGGTGGGCAAGCTCGATCGTCGGGCTCTCCCCGCGCCGACCATCGAGGTCGACTCCGATCACGTCGACGCCGAGACGCCGGTCGAGCAGCAGCTCGCCACGATCATCGCCGGACTCCTGGGTCTCGAACGCGTCAGCGTCACCGACTCCTTCTTCGCCCTCGGCGGCGATTCCATCATGTCCATTCAGGTCGCTTCGGCCGCGCGGGCCGCCGGGATCGATGTGTCGCCTCGAGACATCTTCGAGCACAAGACCGTTCGGGCGATTGCCCGCGCCGTCGGCGCCCGTGGCGAGCGGGTGCCCGCCCTTGAGGAACCGGCCGGCGGCGGGATCGGCCCCATGGCCGTGCCGCCGGTGGTCTCGTGGATCCTCGATCAGACCGACGTGGTCACCGACTTCGCCGATTTCTCCCAGTCCATGGTGCTGACCGCGCCGGCCGGACTCACCGTGGAGATCGCGCAGGAACTCCTCGCGCAGGTCGTGTCCGTGCATCCGATGCTCAGCGCGGCGGTCGAACCCGGGCAGGCCGATGGCGAATGGCTCATGCGCACCGGCGTCGCGCCACTGCATCCCGGCGCCGTCACCGCCCTCGCGAGTCCGGTACGGACCGCTGACCTCGGCTTCTCCGACACCGTCGTCGCGGCCTTCGAGGACGCCTCGCGGCGTCTCGACCCGACCACCGGGCAGCTCGTCGCGGCCGTTCTGGTCACCGACCCCGACGCCGCCGCACGGCTCGTCGTCGTCATCCACCACCTGGGCGTCGACGCCGTCTCGTGGCGGGTCATCATCGAGGACCTGCTGACCGCGTGGGCGCAACATCAAGGCGGTCAGGCGTATTCGTTGCGACCGGAGGTCACCTCGGCGCGCGCCTTCACCGCCGCGCTCGACGCCCAGCGGGCCGGGCGATCCGACGAGCTGCGCTACTGGCTCGAACGGTCGCCGGAACGGGTCACCGACCTCGGGGCGGAGGTCGACCGCGCGCGTGACCGCATGTCGACCACCGAGACCGTGGTGCACACGGTCGGCTCGTCGGTGACCGAGGCGCTGCTGACGTCGGTGCCGACCGCCTTCCGCGGCAACGTCAACGACGCTCTCGTGGCTGCTCTGGCGCGCGCTGTCCGGTCGTGGCAGCAGGCCCGGGGCATCGCCGACGACCGGCCGGTGACCATCCTGCTCGAGGGTCACGGCCGATACGAGGAAACCCTGCTACGCGGAACCGATCCGCGGACCGTGGATCTGTCCCGGACCGTCGGGTGGTTCACGACCATCGCGCCGATGGCCGTCGACGTCCGCGGTGACGCCGTCCACACGGTCAAGCTCGCCAAGGAGGAGCGGGTCCGCCAGCCCGACAACGGGATCGGTTACGGACTCCTCCGCTACGGCGACACCGAGCTGTCCCGGCGACCGTTGCCGAGCATCGGCTTCAACTACCTCGGCAACGTCGCGGGAACCGGGGCCGGCGGCGAGAACGCCTCGGCCGTGGGCGAGGCGGGCATGCCGTTCCTGCCCGACCCCGCCGCACCGCGCCTGCCCGGCACGGTCACCGGCGCCATGGTCGTGCCGAACCTGCTGAGCATCAACGCGGGAATCGCGATCGGCGACAGCGGTCGCGAGTTCGTCGCGGGATTCACGTTCCCGCGCGGCGCGATCGACACCAAGGCGGTCGACGACCTCGCGCGGCGCTGGGACGCCGAGCTCGCGACCATCGTCGACGAGGTCGCCCGCGTCGGCGATCCGGGACTCTCCCCGTCGGATGTCCTCGGTGCGCGCGTCACCCAGGACGATCTCGATCACCTGGCCCGGCGGTATCCGGGCGCCGACGTGTGGCCGCTGTCGCCGCTGCAGCGCGGCCTGCAGTTCCAGGCCGAACTCGCCGCGGCGGGCCGCGAAGCCGGGGCGGTCGACGTCTACACTGCGCAGGCGGTTCTCACGCTCAAGGGCGAGGTCGACGCCACCCGTCTCGCCGAGGCCGTGCGCGAGGTCTTCGCCCGCCATCGGGTACTCCGCTCCAGTTTCGTCCGGGTACCCAGCGGCGAGGTCGTCGCGGTGGTTCCGGAGACGGTCGAGATCCCCTGGCGGACAGTGGATGCGGATAACGGCGACGACGCGATCGACGCGGTCGCGCAGGTCGAACGCGCGACGCCGTTCGACCTCGAGTCCGGCCCGCTCATGCGGTTCGTTCTCGTCCGCAGTGGCACACGCTCGACGTTGGTCGTCACCAGCCACCACATCCTGATCGACGGCTGGTCGAGCCCGCTGATCATGGCCGACCTGTTCGCGCTGTACGCCACCGGTCAGACCTACACCGGCACCGTCGCCGCCGAATCCGGGGCTCGGGGAGACTACTTCGACTACCTGCGGTACATCGCCGCCTCCGACACCGAAGCGGGACTGGCGGCCTGGCGGTCGGTGCTGTCCGCCGTCGACGAGCCGACCCTCGTCGGCTCCGGCCGCGAGGCGACCTCCGATCAGCTTCCGCGCGATCACAGCGTGCTGCTCCCGGCCGAGATCACCTCCGCCGTCGACGACCTCACGCGCGCACGGGGAGTCACCGTCTCGACGGTGATGCAGTTCGCCTGGGCGGTGCTGCTCTCGCGCATCACCGGCCAGCGCACGGTCGTCTTCGGCGAGACCGTCTCCGGACGTCCGGCCGATCTGGACGGCGTCGAGACGATGGTCGGCCTCTTCATCAACACCTTGCCCGCGGTCGCGGACGTCGACCCGGGCGCCCGCGCCGCCGACGTCCTGGACGCGCTGCAGGCCTCGAAGGTCGTAGTGCTCGACCACCAGCACCTCGGACTGTCCGAGCTGACCGCACTCGTCGGTCGCGGACAGCTGTTCGACACCCTCGCGGTGCACGAGTCGTATCCGGTCGACGCCCAGTCGCTGAAGCAGGGGGCCGACGCCGGCGGCATCGGGATCGAGGATCTCGACGCCACCGACTCGACCCACTACCCGCTGAATCTGGTGACCGGCGTGGTCGGCGACCAGATCGAGCTGAAACTGAAGTATCTGCCCGCCGCCTTCGACGAGCGACAGGTCCACGTGTACTCCGATGCGCTCGTCCGCATCCTGCGTGCGCTGGTCGACGACCCGACGGTTGCGGTCGGCGCCATCTCCCTGCTCGACGACGCCGAGTACCGGAGCGAGCTCACGCCGCCGGTGACCCGGACCCGCAACACCGACGCCTCGCTCGCCGAGTTGTTCGCGCGGGCAGCGCGCACCCACGCCGATCGTCCGGCGGTCACCGACACCACGTCCACACTCGACTACCGCGAGATCGACGAACGTTCCGCCGCGGTCGCCGCGGCCCTGAGTGCGCGAGGAGTCTCCACCGGCGATCTCGTAGCCGTGGCGACCTCCCGCGGCGTCGATCTCGTTTCCTCGATCCTGGGTGTGTTGCGTTCCGGCGCGGGCTATCTGCCGCTGGACACCACCAATCCGGTCGACCGCCTGCGTTTCATCGTCTCCGATGCCGCGCCGAGCGCGGTGATCATCGACGACACGACCGCGGACTTCGAACTGTGGTCCCAGTTGGGCACCACGCCGGTGGTGCCGGTCGCGCAGCTGATCGCTGAAGGTGCCGCTGCGACTTCGGAACCGGTTACGGTTCATCCCGATTCGCGTGCCTACGTGATCTACACGTCGGGTTCCACGGGCCGGCCCAAGGGTGTCGAGGTCACCCACCGCGACGTGGTGACCCTGATGGACACCGCCGACGATGATTTCGACATCGACGAGACGGACGTGTGGACGATGTTCCATTCGTACGCGTTCGACTTCTCGGTCTGGGAGCTGTGGGGACCATTGCTGTCCGGAGGTCGTCTGGTCCTGGTCGACCGGGACCTGGCGCGGGCGCCGGAGGAGTTCCTCGACCTGTTGGCGCGCGAACGGGTCACCGTGCTGAGTCAGACGCCCTCGGCGTTCTATCAGCTCGCCGAGGCCCGCCGGCGCCGTGGGACCGCACTGTCGTTGCGCTACATCGTGTTCGGCGGCGAGGCGCTCAGCTTCGAGCAGGTCCGACGCTGGTTCGACGATCATCCGGGCGAGGCCACCTCGCTGGTCAACATGTACGGCATCACCGAGACGACCGTGCACGTCAGCTTCCGTCCGCTGAACCCGTCGTCGGTGGCGGCCGATGACGCGAGCTTCATCGGTCGTCCGCTGTCGTCGCTGGCCATCCATGTGCTCGACGAGCGTCTCCGTCCGGTGCCAGAGGGCATCGTCGGCGAGATGTACGTCACCGGTGGACAACTGGCGCAGGGCTACCTGAAACGCGCCGGCCTGTCCGCGACGCGATTCGTGGCCTCGCCCTATGGCGAGCCCGGGTCCCGGATGTATCGCACCGGCGACTTGGCGCGCCGGGTCGGCGATGACATCGAGTACCTCGGCCGCGGCGATGCGCAGGTGCAGTTGCGCGGTTATCGGATCGAGTTCGGTGAGATCGAGGCGGCACTCCTGGCGGTGCCGGGTGTGAGTGCGGCCGCGGCACGTGTCGTCGACATCCCCGGCCGCGGTGAGCAACTCATCGGTTACCTGGTCCGCGACGCGGGCGACGCGGTCGAGGCCGCCGAGGTCCGGCGCATCGCCGGGCGCGCGGTGCCGTCGTACATGGTCCCCGACCAGATCATCGACGTCGACACGCTGCCGTTGACGGCCAACGGCAAACTCGACCGCGATGCCCTTCCGGTACCCGACTCGGCCACCGTCGTCGAGGAGATCGTCGCGCCCACCGGCCCGCAGGAGACCGCGGTCGCGCAGGTCTTCGCCGAGGTGCTCGGTGTCGACGAGATCGGGGTCACGACAAGCTTCTTCGATCTCGGTGGCAACTCGCTATCCGCGACCCGCCTCGCCTCGCGCGTTGCCGATGCACTCGGGACCGAGGTGTCGGTGCGGGACGTGTTCGAGGCGTCGTCCGTCCGCGATCTCGTCGCCGCGGTCGCCGGACGCGGATCCGGTCTGCCGCCCGTGGTCGCGGTCTCGCCGCGCCCGGAGCGGATCCCGCTGTCGTTCGCCCAGCAGCGCCTGTGGTTCATCAACAGGTTCGAGCCCGCGTCGTCGGCCTACAACATCCCGATCGCGCTGCGCTTGCGCGGCGACCTCGACACCGAGGCCCTGCGCGCGGCGGTCGCCGACCTCGTCGCACGGCAAGCCGTGTTGCGCACCACCTTCCCCGAGGTCGACGGTGTACCCCATCAGCACATCGCCGGCCCGGACGAGGTCGTAGACCGGCTGGACTGGGCGGTCGTGGGTTCCCAGGGGGAAATCGAGTCAGCAGTGACCGGCGGCTTCGATGTGACCGTCGACTGGCCGATCCGGGCGCGCCTATGGCCGGTGGCCGACCATGAGTTCGTCTTCGTGGTGGTCGTCCACCACATCGCCGCCGACGGCGAGTCGATGAAACCGATGCTGGCCGACCTGCTCACCGCGTACGGTTCCAGGGTCGAAGGCCTGGACCCGGTGTTCGCGCCACTCGAGGTGGAGTTCGCCGACTACGCGCTCTGGCAGCACGACGTCTTCGGTTCGACCGGGGACCCCGATTCGCTGATCGCCGCCCAGCTCGACCACTGGATCGGCCGGCTCTCCGGTGCGCCGGAGCTGCTCGAGTTGCCCACCGACCGCCCGCGTCCGGCCGTGGCGTCGCAGCGCGGCGCCCGGTTCGACTTCGACATCCCGGCCGAGATCGGGACCGCGATCGAACGCGTGGCCGCCGAGCGGGGCGTCACCCCGTTCATGGTCGTCCACGCAGCACTCGCCGTGCTGCTGGCGCGGCTCTCGGCCGGTGATGACATCGTGGTCGGTACCCCGATCGCCGGCCGTGGGCGGGCCGCTCTCGACCCGCTCGTCGGCATGTTCGTCAACACGCTGGTGCTCCGGGTCCCGGTCGACGCGGGCGAGTCCTTCGAGACCCTGCTGGACCGGGTCCGGACCACCGACCTGGATGCCTTCGCGAACGCGGACGTCCCGTTCGAGACGCTGGTGGAGAAACTCAACCCGGTCCGCACGGAGGCGTTCGCCCCGCTCGCCCAGGTGAATCTCACGTTCGACCAGTCGGCCTCCGCCGACTTCGCGATCGACGCCGAACAGAGTGGTTCCATCGGCGATCTGGGTTTCGAGCCCCTTCCGCCGGCCGCGCCGGGTGCGAAGGTCGACCTGAACTTCGCGATCGACCGGGGAGACGACGGGCGCCGGTGGTCCGGATCGGTCATCTACGCCACCGACCTGTTCGACGAGTCCTCGATCGACACCCTGACCCGTCGACTCGTCGCCGTGCTGACCGGAGTCCTGAGCGCGCCGTCGCGTCCTGTCGGTGACGCCGGGCTCGTGCTGCCGGACGAGTCATCGCGTCTCGACGACTTCGCGACCGGCGCCCGGGTCGCGGTGGGATCACCGCACATCGTGGCCGACCTCGTGGCGTCGAACGCCGCCTCGGCTCCCGATGCGCCTGCGGTCATCTTCGACGACCGCGTGGTCGATCAGGCCGAGTTCGCCGCCCGCGTGTCACTCCTGGCGCGCGAACTCATCGACGCGGGTGTGGGTCCGGATGTCGCGGTCGGCGTCTGTCTCGACCGGTCGGTCGAGATCATGGTCGCGGTACACGGAATCGTCGCCGCCGGTGGGCATTACGTTCCCGTCGACCCGGAGAGCCCGGCCGAACGCGGGCAGTACATCCTCGACACCGCGCAGGTGGCGACCGTCGTCGTCGGTCCCGGAGCGATCCCGTCCGTCCTCGACGAGTTCGGTGGCCGGATCGTGCGTGTCGACGCCTCGACTCCGCTCCCGGACGCGCACGTACCTCCGGTGACCGAGGCCGACCGTCTCGGGGTCGTCCATCCGGACAACGCCGTCTACACGATCTTCACCTCCGGATCGACGGGACGCCCGAAGGGTGTCACCGTCACCCACGGTGCGCTGCGCAACACCCTAGCGTGGTTCAGCGAATCGAACGGCGAAGGGCCGCATTGCTTCCTGCTGAAGACGCCGTACACCTTCGACGCCTCGGTCTGGGAGTTCTTCGGGCCGGTGTTCAATGCCTCGCCGGTCGTCGTCGCCGAACCGGGCGGCCACCGCGATCCGCGTCATCTCGCCGGGCTCATCGAGCGCCACGGCGTGACCACGGTGAAGTTCGTCCCCTCGATGCTCGCCGCCTTCCTCGACGGGGCCACCGGTGTCGGCATCGAGCGGCTCGCCAGCCTGCGCCGGATCTTCTCCGGCGGCGAGGCGCTGCTGCCCGGCCTCGCGTCGGGACTGGCGGCCGCACTTCCGAATGCGCTGTTGGTCAACCAGTACGGTCCCACCGAGGCCGTCGTCGACATCACCTACGGTGCCGTTACCGGGCCGCCGCCGCAGAATATCCCGATCGGAACCCCGGTCTGGAACTCGTCGGTGCGCGTGCTCGACGCGCGGCTGCGTCCGGTGCCCGTCGGCGTGGCCGGTGAGCTGTACCTCGGCGGAGCCCAGCTGGCACGCGGGTACGCCTCCAGGCCCGGCCTGACCGCCCAGACCTTCGTCGCCGACCCGTTCGGGCCGGCCGGTGCGCGGTTGTACCGCACCGGTGACCGCGGACGCTGGAATGCCGCCGGTGAACTCGAATACCTGGGTCGCAACGACTTCCAGGTGAAGCTGCGCGGCCAGCGCATCGAACTCGGCGAGATCGAGTCGGTGCTCGGATCGGCCCCCGGTGTCGTGCACACCGCCGTGGTGGTCGCCGCCCCCGCCGGGGGAGGCGAGCGGCTGGTGGCCTACCTGGCCGCCGGGCCGGGCGTCGATCTCGACGCCGACACGGTGAAAGACGTTGCGCGGCGCGGGCTCCCGGAGTTCATGGTCCCGACCACGTGGATGGTCCTGGACCAGATGCCGCTGACCACCTCGGGCAAGGTCGATCGTCGCGCGCTCCCCGCGCCGCAGTTCACCGCGGGTGAGTACGTGGCGCCGGCCTACGGCCAGGAGACCGAGGTCGCCGAGATCTTCGCCGGGTTGCTCGACGTCGATCGTGTCGGTGCGACCGACGACTTCTTCGCCATCGGCGGCACGTCGCTGTCGGCGATGCGGTTGGCCTCGCGTGTCTCGGATGCGTTGGGGCGTGATGTCTCGGTGCGCGATGTGTTCGACGCGCCGACGGTGCGGGAACTCGTCGGCCGTGCAGGTGGGCGCGGGCGAGCGTTGCCACCGGTGGCTGCGTACCGTCCACGTCCGGAGAGTCTGCCGCTCACCTTCGCACAACAGCGGATGTGGTTCATCAACCAACTCGACCCCGGACAGGCGACTTACAACATCCCGATCGCTCTGACGCTGCGTGGCGATCTGGACGACGCGGGGCTACGCGACGCACTCGCCGATGTCGTCCGTCGCCACGAAGTTCTCCGTACGACCTTCCCGTCCGCGGACGGGGTGCCACACCAGGTCGTCCACTCCGCCGACGAGGTCGACGGCCGGATCGACTGGGCCGTGGTCGGGACCACTGACGATCTCTACGCCGCGGCGACAACGGGGTTCGACGTCACCATCGACTGGCCCATGCGTGCGCGACTGACGCGGACCGGTGACCACGAACACGTGTTCTTGATCGTCCTGCACCACATCGCGTCGGATGGTGAGTCGCGTCCGGTTCTGGCCCGCGACCTACTGACGGCCTACTCAGCCCGCTGCGTCGGACAAACGCCCGCATTCTCCGCTCTCGACGTGCAGGTCGCTGACGTCGCGCTGTGGCAGCACGAAGTTCTCGGCGACGCCAGTGATCCGACTTCGCCGGTGTCGCAACAACTCCGGTACTGGGAACAGCAGCTCGCTGGCCTTCCGGAGGTCATCGATCTACCCGCCGACCGACCGCGGCCGGCTGTCGCGAGTCAGCACGGTGCGCACCTGCCTGTCGAGGTCCCCGGGGAACTGGGCGACGCGATCAACGGGATGGCCCGCGAGCACGGGGTGACCGCGTTCATGGTGATCCATGCAGCGTTGGCGGTGTTGCTGAGCCGTACGTCGCTGGTCGACGACGTGGCCATCGCGACACCCGTCGCCGGGCGCGGTCAGCCCGAACTCGATCCGCTCATCGGCATGTTCGTCAACACCCTGGTGTTGCGTACCCGTGTCGATCCCGCCGCGACCTTCCTCGACATCCTCGAGCAGACCCGCGACACCGACCTCGATGCCTTCGCCAATGCCGACCTGCCCTTCGAGCGTCTGGTCGACCACCTCAACCCGGTCCGGTCCGAGGCCTTCGCCCCATTGGCTCAAGTCCTGTTCACCCTGAACCAGGCGACGCTGCCGGAACTCGGTGGCGAGTTGGGCGCGGTCGTGGTGGACGGTCTGACCGTCGAAGCCGTGGACAACGAAGTCACCCCGGCGAAGGTGGACCTGACCATCGGGCTCGCGGCCGCTGCCGCCGGCCAGCCGTGGCGCGGTTCCATCGTCTACGCCACGGACTTGTTCGACGAGTCGACTGTCGTCCTGTTGAGGGAACGGTTCCTGCGTCTCCTCTCGGACCTCATCGCGAACCCGGCGATCGGAGTCCTCGACGTCGGACTCATGTCGCCCGACGAGGTCGCCGCGGTCCGCGGGTTCGAGCAGGGCCCGGATGTGACGCTGCCGGATGTCGTTTCTGTCGATGCCGCGGTGATGCGGACGGTCATCCGGGACAGCGGTCGCACCGCGCTCATCGCCGGCGAGCGCGAGGTGTCCTACGGCGAGTTCGGCGCGCGGGTCAACACGCTCGCCCGGACGCTGCGAGACCTGGGCGTCGGACCCGATACCGCAGTGGGCCTGTGTATTCCGCGCTCGGTGGAGATGGTCGTCGCGATTCACGCGGTGGTCGCCGCGGGCGGACAGTACGTTCCGATCGACACGTCGGCGCCCGCTGAACGCGTGCGGTACATGGTCGAGACAGCAGGTGTCTCAGTGGTGCTCGTCAGCGGGGACCGGACCCCGCCCGCCGTCGCCGAACTCGGCGACCTCGTGACGATGCACGCGATCAGTGCCGACGCGGCGGTCGACCTGTCCACGCCGCCGCTGACCGATGCCGAACGCGTCCGTCCCATCCGCGGCGACGACGCCATCTACACCCTCTTCACCTCAGGGTCCACCGGACGTCCGAAGGGTGTCACGCTCTCCCATTCCGCGGTGCTGAACCGCCTCTGGTGGGGCCTGGACGAACTGCCCATCGGCACCGTCGACCGCGTGGTGCTGAAGACCCCGTACACCTTCGATGTGTCGGTGCCCGAGTTGTTCGCGCCCCTCATGGTCGGCGCGTCGATGGTCATCCTCCAAGCCGACGGTCACCTGGACCCGGTCTATGTCGCCGACGAGGTCAGTCGGACCAGGGCGACGATGGTCCACTTCGTGCCGTCGATGCTGTCGGTCTTCCTCGAGGTCGCCGGTGAGGAGCGGGTACGGGCCTGGAAATCGGTGCGCATCATCTCCACCACCGGCGAGGCTCTACCACCGGCGTCGGCCGGCCGGGTGCGCGACTGGTTGCCGCAGGTGTTGTTCTACAACCTCTACGGCCCGACCGAAGCTGCGGTCGAGATCACCTATGAGCGGATCGAGGCGGTCCATTCCGAGGATCCGTCGGTGCCGATCGGCATACCGATGTGGAACTCGTCGTCCGTGGTGCTCGATTCCCGACTGCGGCGAGTGCCGCCCGGTGTCCCGGGTGAGCTCTACCTCGGGGGCGTTCAGTTGGCACGCGGGTACGCCGCCCGACCGGACCTGACCTCGGAGCGTTTCGTCGCCAGTCCCTTCGGTCGTGGCGAACGCCTCTACCGCACCGGCGATCTCGTCCGTCGACGCCGCGACGGGGTCCTGGAATACCTGGGCCGCACTGACTTCCAGGTGAAGTTGCGTGGCCAGCGCATCGAGCTCGGTGAGATCGAAGCGGTGATCGCCACTGCGCCCGGGGTGGTGCACACCGCCGCCACGGTCATCGACGCACCCACCGGGGACCAGCATCTGGTTGCCTACATCGCCGGGCCCGCCGGGGTCTCGGGTATCGATCTCGACGCCGTCAAGGGTGTCGTGGCCGACGCGTTGCCGGAGTACATGCGCCCGACCGTCTGGGTTGTCCTCGACGACATCGCACTCAACAGCGCGGGCAAGATCGACCGAAAGGCGTTGCCGGAACCAGAGTTCGCGGCCGCCGAGTACGTGGCGCCGGAGACCGAGGACGAGACCGGGGTCGCCGAGACCTTCGCCGAGGTCCTCGGCGTGGACCGGGTGTCGGTCGTCGAACCGTTCTTCGACCTCGGTGGCAACTCACTCTCCGCCATGCGCGTCGTGGCGCGACTGTCCGACGCCTTCGGCGTCGCCGTGACCGTGCGCGACCTGTTCGACGCGCCGACCGCGCGCGGCCTCGCCGAGGTTCTGGGCGTGCGCGCCGGGCACGCGGCGACCACAGTGGACAGCCCGGTACGGACGGCGCACTTCGACCGCATCCCGTTGTCCTTCGACCAGATCCGGATGTGGTTCATCAACCGGCTCGAACCCGACGCGCCCACGTACAACATCCCGGTGGTCATGCGGCTCACCGGGGCGCTCGACGTCGCAGCACTGCATGCCGCAGTCATGGATGTGGTGGCCCGGCATGACATCCTGCGGACCGCGTTCCCGGAACGCGATGGGGAGCCCTATCAGGACATCGCGCCGGTCGAGGAGATCGGATCACGCCTCGACTGGGCAGTCGTCCATTCCGAAGAGGCCATGTGGACGGCGGCACTCGGCGGCTTCGACGTCACGTCGCACTGGCCGATCCGGGTCCGGTTGTACCCGGTCGCGGACGACGAGCACATGCTCGCGGTCGTCCTGCACCACATCGGTGCCGATGGCGAGTCGATGGGTCCGCTGGTCGCCGATCTCGTGACCGCTTATTCGGCTCGTGTCCGCGGCCGTGAGCCGCAGTTCACCCCCCTGGCAATGCAGTTCGCAGACTTCGCGATCTGGCAGCACGCCACGCTCGGGTCACCCACCGACCCGCACTCGGTGGCCGGGACGCAATTGGCTTACTG
Organism: Gordonia sp. Swx-4; assembly: GCF_030316175.1. NCBI lineage: Bacteria > Bacillati > Actinomycetota > Actinomycetes > Mycobacteriales > Gordoniaceae > Gordonia > Gordonia sp. Swx-4. Next base: position 4,139,931 of record NZ_CP128197.1, on the reverse strand, counting down.
GGCGGAACAACTCGCAGGACTACCGGACGTGCTGGAACTACCGGCGGACCGCGCGCGGCCGAAGGTGGCATCGGGGCGCGGCGGACGTGTCGCCTTCGAGATCCCGGCGTCCGTCGCGAACCGGATCGGCGAATTGGCGCGTGACGCGGGAGTCACCCCCTTCATGGTGGTCCATGCGGCGCTGGCGGTCCTGCTGTCCCGCATGGCGGCCACGGATGACGTCGCAGTCGGCACCCCTGTCGCCGGTCGCGGGCGGGCCGAGCTGGACCCGATGATCGGTATGTTCGTGAACACCCTGGTGTTGCGGACCGCCGTCGGCTCCGGCGACTCGTTCGAGGCGCTTCTCGAGCGCGTCCGTGACGTGGATCTTGACGCGTTCGCGCACTCGGATGTGCCGTTCGAAACCGTGGTGGAACGGATGAATCCCGTTCGGTCCGAATCGTTCGCGCCTCTTGCCCAGGTCTGGTTGACCTTGGACCAGTCGGTGGTCCCCGAGTTGGCGGGGTCGGGTCTGGCCGGTGGCGAGGTCGCGGACGTGCGGGTCACGCCCGTCGAGGTGCCGCAGCTGACCGCGAAGGTCGATGCGTTGTTCGGGATCGGGACCGCCGGACCCGGACAGCCCTGGCCCGCGGTGATCCAGTACGCCACCGATCTGTTCGACGAGCGGAGCGTCGCCCGTCTGGCCGATCGGTTCGTCGCGGTTCTGACCGCCTGCGTCCACGACCCGGCGATCGCGACCGGTGACGTCCCGGTGCTGTTCGACTCGGAGATCGCCGAACTCGCCGCCCTGCCGCTCCCGGCCACCGACACGGTCAACGCGGGTGCGTCCCTCGTCGACCTCTTCGGCCGGACGGTGTCGGCACATCCGCATCGTCGTGCGGTGACCGCGGGTGAGACAACGCTCAGCTACGCCGAGTTGGATGCGCGGTCGTCCGCGATCGCTGCGGCGCTGCAGGCGCGCGGTGTACGCGCGGGTGATCTGGTGGCGGTGGCACCGTCTCGTTCGGTGGACCTGGTGAGTTCGATTGTCGGTGTCTTGCGTTGCGGTGCAGGCTATCTCCCGCTGGACACGACGAACCCGGTGGATCGGTTGCGATTCATCGTCGCCGATGCAGCGCCGTCTGTGGTCGTGACCGATCAGACCACTGCCGAAGCCGAACTCTGGACCCAACTGGACTCCACCCCGGTGGTGACGGTCGAGGACCTCGTCCGAGAGGGCCACCAGACGTCGCCGGGCCAGGTGGCGATCCATCCGGAGTCGCGCGCGTACGTGATCTACACGTCGGGGTCGACTGGTCGTCCGAAGGGCGTCGAAGTCACCCACCGCGATGTGGTGACCCTGATGGACACCGCTGCAGGCGATTTCGACTTCTCCGAGGCGGATGTCTGGACGTTGTTCCACAGCTATGCCTTCGACTTCTCGGTGTGGGAGTTGTGGGGTCCGCTGCTGAGCGGAGCCAGGCTCATCGTCGTCGACCGGTACCTCGCGCGGTCACCGGACGAGTTCCTGGAACTCCTGGCCCGCGAACGGGTCACGGTGTTGAGTCAGACACCGTCGGCGTTCTATCAGCTGGCGGAGGCGCGCCGGCGGAATCGCACGGCGCTCGGGCTGCGATACATCGTGTTCGGTGGTGAGGCACTGAGTTTCGAGCAGGTGCGTCGCTGGTTCGACGATCATCCGGCGGAGACCACGCAGCTGGTGAACATGTACGGCATCACCGAGACCACCGTGCACGTCAGCTTCCGGCCGCTGGAACCGGAGACAGTGACTGCTGACGACGCGAGTTTCATCGGTCGTCCGTTGTCGTCGCTGAGCATCCACGTGCTGGATGATCGTCTGCGGCCGGTGCCCGAGGGCGTGGTCGGCGAAATGTACGTGACCGGCGGCCAGTTGGCGCAAGGCTATCTGAACCGGGCCGGCCTTTCCGCGGCCCGCTTCGTGGCGGCTCCACACGGTGAGCCCGGGACCCGGATGTATCGCACCGGGGACCTGGCGCGTCGAGTCGGCGGTGACATCGAGTACCTCGGGCGCGGCGATGCGCAGGTGCAGCTCCGCGGTTACCGGATCGAACTCGCGGAGATCGAGGCGGCATTGTTGTCGGTGCCGGGTGTGAGTGCGGCAGCCGCCAGAGTCGTCGAGATCCCGAGGCGCGGCGAGCAACTCATCGGATACGTGATCTCCGACGGTTCCCACGACATGGATCTCCACGAGGCACGTCGCACAGTGGGTCGGCGCCTCCCGGAGTACATGATCCCGGACATGGTCGTCGAGGAGCTGTCGTTCCCGCTCACCGCCAACGGCAAACTCGATCGCGACGCGCTACCCATCCCGGAGATCAACGTCGACTCGGACGACTTCGTCGCACCGGCCACCAAGACCGAGGCGAGCCTGGCACGGGTGTTCGCCGACGTGCTCGGGGTGGACCGGGTGTCGGTCGACACGTCCTTCTTCGATCTCGGCGGCAACTCGTTGTCTGCCATGCGGGCGGTGGCACGCGCCTCGGATCATCTCGGTGTAGAGGTCTCGGTTCGCGACATCTTCGACTTGTCGACCGTCCGTGAACTGGCCGCCGCGCTGGCGCGCCGTGGTGCCGGATTGACGCCGGTGACCGCGCATGTCGTGCGGCCCGAGCGGGTCCCGGTGGCTTTCGCTCAGCAGCGGATGTGGTTCCTCAACCGCCTCGCTCCGGACTCCGTCACCTACAACATCCCCGTGGTCGTCCGCCTGACGGGCGACCTCGATGTGACCGCGTTGCGTACCGCGGTCGTCGACGTCGTGATCCGCCACGAGGTCTTGCGGACGACGTTCCCGGAGTACGACGGCCTGCCGTATCAGCGGGTCTCGCCCGTGGAGCGCGTCAACGCCGAACTCGATTGGGCCGTCGTCGATTCCGAGGAAGAGTTGATCCGGGTGATGTCCGGGTTCGATGTCACCGTCGACTGGCCGATTCGCGTCCGCCTGTGGAAGTCGGGCGACGGCCAGCACGTCCTGGCCGTCGTGCTGCACCATATCGGCGCCGACGGCGAGTCGATGCGGCCTCTGCTGACCGATGTGCTGACGGCCTACGAGGCCCGGGCAAACGGCGTGGAGCCCGCGTTCGCGCCGCTCGAGGTGCAGTTCGCCGACTTCGCCCTGTGGCAGCACGAGGTTCTCGGCGACGGGTCCGATCCCACCTCGGTGACGGGCCGGCAGTTGGCCTACTGGACGGGCAAACTCGCAGGCCTTCCCGAGGCCCTGGAACTGCCCTTCGACCGTCCCCGCCCGCTGGTCGCCTCGCAGCACGGCGGACGCGTGCGAGAGACGATCCCCGCAGTCGTCGGCGAACGAATTCGCGCTCTCGCTCACGACGCGGGCGTCACCCCGTTCATGGTCGTGCATGCCGCGCTCGCGGTCCTCCTGGCGCGCCTGTCGGCGACCGAGGACATCGCGATCGCGACGCCGATCGCCGGACGCGGCCAGCGCGCGCTCGACCCGCTCGTGGGCATGTTTGTCAACACCCTGGTGTTGCGTACCGAGGTCCGACCGAACATGAGCTTCGCCGAACTGATCGAGCAGGTCCGCGAGACCGATCTCGAAGCCTTCGCCAACTCCGACGTCACCTTCGAGACCTTGGTCGAACGACTCGACCCGGTGCGCTCCGAGGCCTTCGCCCCGCTTGCACAAGTCATGTTGACCTTCGGACAGACCGCCATTCCGGAACTGGCCACCGACACCACCTCCGCTTCCGTTGCCGGTCTGCTCATCGAACCGGTCACCGACCCCGACCCAGCTGCCAAGGTCGACCTGACCGTCGGCGTCACGGCTCCGGAAGGTGCGGGCGACTGGCCGCTCGAGATCGTCTATGCCCGTGATCTGTTCGGCGAGGAGTCGGCGACCAGGCTCGTCCGACGGTTCGTCGGCCTTCTGGGACAGCTCGTGACCGACATCTCGGCATCTGTGGCTACGGCCACGTTGCTCGAACCGGCGGAAGTCACCGAGATACTCGCGCGCTCGCGCGGTATCGACTTGGCGATGCCGGTCACATCCTTGACCGAAGCCCTGGGCCGACACGGACGGGCCGCCCGCGAGGGCATCGCGGTGGTTCATGGCGGCCGACGGGTTACCTATCGCGAATTCGACTCTCACGTAGCAGGTCTCGCGCGTGAACTACTAGGCCTCGGTGTCGGACCCGAGGTGCCGGTGGCAGTATGCATCGACCGCGGAATCGACATGCTGGTGGCTATTCACGCCGTTGTTGCGGCCGGCGGGCACTACGTGCCGGTGGACACCGCCGCGCCGCGTGATCGCGCCGTCTACATGCTCGAGACCGCAGGCGTCGGGATCGTCCTCATCGGACCGCGCCCGGTGGACACCGATCTGTCCGGCCTCGACGACGTCCGTTTTGTCACCGTCGACACCGCTCGCGACCCCGGGTCGGACATCGCGCCGATCACCGACGCCGACCGGGTCCGACCGATCCGCGGTGACGACCCGGCTTACACCCTCTTCACTTCCGGTTCGACCGGTCGGCCGAAGGGCGTGACGGTCTCGCACCGCGCGATCGTGAATCGCCTGGACTGGATGCGCGACTGGTACGCGATCGGACAGGCAGACGTCTTCGTGCAGAAGACGCCGATCACCTTCGACGTCTCGGTGTGGGAACTGTTCCTTCCGTTCGAGGTCGGAGCGACCCTGGTGATTGCTGATGCCGGCCGGCACGGCGACCCGGAGTACCTCGCCGATCTGATCGGAACACAACGGGTCACGATCATTCATTTCGTGCCGTCGATGCTGTCGGTGTTCCTCGACGTTCTCGGGGACAGGACGGGTGACCTCGCGTCGCTGCGACTGACATTCACCTCTGGTGAGGCGCTCACGGTGGCGGCCGCCCGATCGCTGCTCGCCGCGCTACCGGGCAACGAGTTGCACAACCTCTACGGTCCGACGGAGGCTGCGGTCGACGTGACCGCCCACCACGTGCAACCGGGCGAGGATGTCGTGCCCATCGGCGTACCGGTGCCTAACACCGCGACATTCGTTCTCGATGCGCGGCTGCAACGCGTACCGGCGGGCGTGCCGGGCGAGTTGTACCTCGGCGGAGTGCAACTCGCGCGCGGGTACTCCGCACGGCCGGGACTGACCGCCGAGCGTTTTGTCGCCAATCCGTTCAGCGGGACCGGAGAACGTCTCTATCGCACCGGTGACCTGGTGCGTTGGAATACAGAAGGGCAGCTGGAGTATCTGGGTCGTACCGACTTCCAGGTGAAGTTGCGCGGACAGCGCATAGAGTTGGGCGAGATCGAGTCGGTCATCGCGACCGCACCTGGAGTCGTGCACACTGCCGTGACGGTGTACTCGACACCGGACACCGGAGAACACCTCGTCGCCTACGTGGCAGGGGCCTACGGATCACGGGTAGACCTCGATGCGGTGAGGGACGTCGTGGCCCGATCGCTTCCGGCGTACATGCGGCCCACCATCTGGGTTCCCGTCGAGGAGATGGTGCTCAACACCGCAGGCAAGATCGATCGACGCGCACTGCCTGAGCCCGAGCTCGTCGCGGCATCGGCCGCCGAGTTCGTCGCACCGGCGGATGAGTTCGAGGCCGAGGTGGCGGAGGTGTTCGCCGGGGTCCTCGGTCTCGAGGCGATCGGCGTCACGACGAGCTTCTTCGACCTGGGTGGTAACTCGCTGTCCGCGACCCGCCTGGCGTCACGGGTCGCGGCCGCGTTGGGTACCCGAGTGACCGTCCGCGACGTATTCGATGCGCCGTCGGTGCGGGAACTCGTCGCCGCAGTGGCTGATCGCGGCGCAGATCTTCCACCAGTGACGACAGTGTCGCCGCGGCCGGATCGGATCCCGCTGTCCTTTGCGCAGCAACGGCTCTGGTTCATCAACCGGTTCGAACCGGGTGAGGCGATGCACAACATCCCCGCGGTCCTGCGGATGCGCGGTGGCCTCGATGTCGAGGCACTGCGTGCGGCACTGGTGGATGTGGTCTCTCGTCACGAGGTGCTGCGAACCACGTTCCCGGACGAGGCCGGTGTGCCATATCAACTCGTCCATCCCAAGTCCTCGGTCGTCGAGCACCTCGATTGGCTTGTCGTCGACTCCGAGGCCGACCTGGTCGACGGGGCGACCGCCGGCTTCGACGTCACCTCCGAATGGCCGATCCGTGCCCGTCTGTACCCCGTCGCCGACGATGAGCACATCCTCGCCATCGTCCTGCACCACGTCGGCGCGGACGGCGAGTCGCTGTCGCCGCTGGTGTCCGACCTGGTCACCGCCTACACCGCGCGGGCCGCCGGTCAGCAGCCCGAATTCGCCCCGCTCCCTGTACAGTTCGCTGATTACGCGATCTGGCAGCACGAGGTGCTCGGCTCGGTCGACGATCCCGAATCCGTGGTTGCTCGTCAACTCGCCTACTGGACAACTCAGCTCGCAGGCCTGCCCGACGTCCTCGAACTACCCGCTGATCGGCCGAGGCCCGCCGTCGCATCCGGTCGTGGTGCGCGCGTCGGCGTCGACATCCCGGCCGATGTCGCCAGTGCTGTCGCCGATCTCGCCCGTGCGGGTGGAGTGACTCCCTTCATGGTCGTGCATGCTGCCCTCGCAGTTCTGCTCGCACGACTCTCGGCGACGGACGACATCGCGGTGGGCACGCCGATCGCCGGTCGAGGCCAGGAAGTGCTCGATCCGCTGGTCGGCATGTTCGTCAACACGCTCGTCCTGCGGACCGGCGTCGACGGTGGCCGGTCGTTCCAGGAATTCCTCGCGGATGTTCGCGAGACAGACCTGAGCGCCTTCGCTCACGCCGACATCCCGTTCGAGACCCTCGTCGACCGACTCAACCCGGTTCGCTCCGAGGCGTTCGCTCCACTGGCGCAGGTGATCTTCTCCTTCGACCCGGCCGCGTCGGTGACCGAAGCTCTCGGCGAGGCCGGCGGACTGACGGTCACGCCGTACGATGACGTGGCCGCGATGGCGCAGACCGACCTGTGGATCACGGTGTCGTCTCGCCCGGTCGGCCAGGTATGGCCGATGTCGATCACCTATGCCACCGACCTCTTCGAGGAAGCGACCGTCCTTGAGTTCGCCAACCGCTTCACCCGCCTGCTCGGTGCGTTGACCGCGGCGCCGGGAACCGCAGTGGGCGACGCGCCCTTCGTCGCGCCGGCGACGGTGGCCGAGATCGAGACCGCTGAATGGGGCGATCCCGTGGAGTTGCCGGCCGTGCAGACGGTCAGTGACGCCGTGGCCGCGCAGGCCCGACGCACTCCTGACGCGACCGCGCTCGTCTTCGGTGAGCGTGAGGTGTCCTACGCGGAGTTCTCGGCCCGGGTCAACACGCTCGCCCGTGCCCTGATAGCCGCCGGGGTCGGTCCCGATGTCGCTGTGGCGCTGTGTGTTCCGCGATCGGTCGAGATGATGGTGGCCATCCATGCCGTCGTCGCCGCCGGTGGTCAGTACGTACCCGTCGACGTGGCCGCACCCGCGGACCGCGTTCGCTACATGTACGAGACCGCCGGTGCGCGAGTGCTGCTGGTCGCCGACGCGGACGGGGTACCCGGCGCGGTGAACGCCGCGGACGAGGCCGGGGTCCGTGTCATGACCGTCGACGCCTCGGCGCTGCTGGACGTCGACGCGGCGTCCGCCGCCCCGGTGTCCGACGACGAGCGACTCGCGCCGCTGCGCCCGGACGATGCGGCATACACCCTCTTCACCTCCGGGTCGACCGGACGTCCGAAGGGTGTGACCCTCTCACACGCGGCCGTGCTCAACCGCCTGTGGTGGGGCCTGGACGCGCTGCCGATCGGCCCCGACGACGTCGTGATGCAGAAGACGCCGTACACCTTCGACTGCTCGGTGCCGGAACTGTTCGCGCCGTTGGCGATCGGCGCGCGCGTGGTCGTCCTCGCCGACGGTGGTCACCTCAATCCGCGGCAGGTGGCCGACGAGATCGCCCGCACCGGCACGACGATGGTGCACTTCGTGCCGTCCATGCTCTCGGTGTTCCTCGAGGTCGTCGACCGCGAACAGCTCGCCGCGCTCGACACCCTCCGGATCGTCTCGACCACGGGTGAGGCGTTGCCGCCGGCGGTCGCGGCACCGGCGCGCGAACTGTGGCCGGATGCCTGGTTCTTCAACCTGTACGGCCCGACCGAGGCCGCGGTGGAGATCACGTTCGAGCGGATTCACTCCGTCGCCGCGGATGATCCGACGGTGCCCATCGGCGTTCCGGTCTGGAATTCGTCTGCAGTGGTGTTGGATTCGCGGTTGCGCCGGGTCCCTCCCGGCGTGCCCGGCGAGCTCTACCTCGGCGGGGTCCAACTCGCCCGCGGTTACGCCGCCCGCCCGGACCTCACTGCCGAGAGATTCGTCGCCGACCCGTACGGCGAGCCGGGCTCGCGTCTGTACCGCACCGGCGACCTGGTGCGCCGCCGTCCCGATGGCGTGCTGGAGTATCTCGGCCGCACCGACTTCCAGGTCAAGCTGCGCGGACAGCGCATCGAACTCGGTGAGATCGAGGCGGTCATCGCGTCGGCGCCCGGCGTCGTGCACGCTGCGGCGACGGTGGCCACCGCACCCGGTGGCGGCGAACACCTCGTCGGTTACGTGGCGGGGGCCCCGGGCGAGCGTCTCGACATCGACGCGGTGAAGTCCGTTGTCGCGGCGTCGCTCCCGGAGTACATGCGGCCGAGCGTGTGGATGCCCGTCGAGGACATCGCGCTGAACACCGCAGGCAAGATCGACCGTCGTGCACTGCCTGAGCCGGTGTTCTCCGCCGGTGAGTACGTCGAGCCCGCCGATGAGTCGGAGGCCGCGGTGGCGGCCGTGTTCGCCGACGTCCTCGGCCTCGGCCGCGTGAGCGTCACCGACTCCTTCTTCGACCTCGGTGGCAACTCGCTGTCGGCGATGCGGTTGGCCGCGCGCGTCGGTGAGGTCACCGGCAGCGAGATCTCGGTCCGCGATCTGTTCGACGCGCCGAGCGTGCGAGAACTGGCCCGTGCCAGCGCCGATCTCGACGCAGCCCGGGCGCCCATCGTCGCGGTCAGTCCGCGTCCGGAACGCATCCCGCTGGCCTTTGCGCAGCAACGGATGTGGTTCGTCAACCAAGCCGATACCACCTCGTCGGCCTACAACATCCCGGTGGTGTTGCGGCTGTCCGGTTCCCTCGACGAAGACGCTCTGCACGCCGCCCTGATCGACGTGGTGTCGCGCCACGAGTCGCTGCGGACCACGTTCCCGTCCGCCGACGGCACGCCGTATCAGAAGATCAACCGCGCGACCTCGGTCGCCGCGCGTCTGGACTGGGATGTGGTCTCCTCGCAAGAGGAGATCGAGGCCGCGGTGTCGGCCGGCTTCGACGTCTCGCGCGACTGGCCGATCCGCGCCCGGATCTGGGAGGTGGCGCCGGATGAGCACGTGTTCGCGGTCGTCACCCACCACATCGCCTCCGACGGTGAGTCGATGATGCCCCTGGTGAGCGATGTCGTCACCGCTTATCTGGCCGAAACCGCGGATGCCGACCCGGATTTCGCAGATCTCGAGGTCCAGTTCGCCGACTTCGCGATCTGGCAGCACGACGTGCTCGGCTCGCCCGACGATCCGGAATCCGTTGTCGGTCGCCAGCTCGCCTACTGGGTCGAGCGGTTGGCCGGTCTGCCGGACGTGATCGACGTGCCCACCGACCGCCCCCGCCCGGCCCGTGCCAGCCAGCGCGGCGGACGCGTCTCCTTCACGGTGCCGGCCGAGGTCGGTGACCGGATCGCGCGCGTCGCCCAGGACACCGGCGCCACGCCCTTCATGGTTGTGCACGCGGCGTTGGCCGCGCTGCTCTCGCGACTGTCGGCGACCGATGACATCGCGATCGGCACCCCGGTCGCGGGTCGAGGTCAGCGCGTGCTCGATCCGCTGGTCGGCATGTTCGTCAACACGCTCGTGCTTCGCACCAGCGTGGACCTCGACCGCGGCTTCGACGATCTGCTCGAGGCCACCAGAGAGGCCGATCTCGGCGCGTTCGCGAATGCCGATGTGCCCTTCGAGATCGTCGTCGATGCTGCCGGTGCCCAACGGTCGGCGGCCTTCGCTCCGTTCACCCAGGTCTGGCTCACCTTCGACCAGTCCACCCTGCCGGAGCTCGCCGGCGCCGACCTGTCGGTGGGGGAGGTCGCCGGCCTCCGGGTGAGTCCGGTGGACACCGGTCAGACCCCGGCGCGCGTCGACCTGCTCATCGGGATGACCCAGCCCGGCCGCGGCGAGGAGTGGGCAGGCACCATCACCTACGCCACGGACCTGTTCGACGAGTCGACCGCGGTCCGCCTGGGCGAGCAGCTCGTCGGACTGCTGACCGAGGCCGTCGACGATCCCCGGACCCCGCTGCGGCAGATCACGCTCGGCGACACGATGTCGGTTGCCGAGCTCGCCCGCGCCGCAGCGCAACCCGAGCCCCAGCGCCAGACGGTGTCGATCGCCGACTCCGACGCGGTCGTGACCGGGGGGGCGGGAACCGAGCCGGTCGTCCTGGGCGACCTGTTCGCACAGTCCGCCGCGAAGTGGGGACCGCGCCAGGCCGTCGTCGACGCCGACAACGTCTGGCTGTCCTACGCGGACCTCGACGCGCGGTCGAACCGCCTGGCGCGCTGGCTGATCGGTCAGGGCATCGGCCCGGAGAAGCTGGTCGCGCTGGCGATCGGCCGCTCCGCGCAGCTGCTCACCGCTATCTGGGCGGTGGCCAAGACCGGTGGTGGGTATGTGCCGATCGACCCGGACTATCCCGCCGAGCGGGTGGCGAACATGGTCGAGGATTCGGGCGCGGTCCTGGGCCTGGCCGTCGAGGCGTCGGGAACCCTGCCCGGGGATCGCTTCTCGTGGCTCCGTCTCGACGACGCCACGCTGTCCGCCGAGATCGAGAGATTGTCCGACGCGCCGATCACCGCATCGGATCGTCGTGCGCCGGTGCGGGTCGACAACGTCGCCTACGTGATCTACACGTCTGGCTCGACCGGACGCCCGAAGGGTGTCGCCGTGACACATTCGGGTCTGGCGAACTTCGCCGCCGAGGAGATCCGCCGGTCGGGTGCCGACGAGTACTCGCGGGTGCTGGGCTTTGCCTCGCCCAGCTTCGACGCGTCGGTGCTCGAGTATCTGCTTGCGACCGTGTCCGGCGGCGTGTTGATCTATCGTCCCGCTGACGCCGTCGGCGGTCCGCCGCTGCAGGACTTCATGATGCGGCAGGCGATCACCCACACGTTCCTGACGCCGACCGTGCTCGCGACCATCGAACCGCAGGCGGTTCCCGCACTCCGGGTCGTGTATGCCGGCGGCGAGGCCGTGCCGCAGGCGCTCAAGGACAGCTGGGCTCCGTTCCGGCGGATCCAGAACCTGTACGGCCCCACCGAAACCACGATCGGCGTCACCATCAGTGCGCCGATGGCGGTGGGCGAGCCGGTCTCGCTCGGCGGCCCGCTCGCCGGCGTGGGCCTGATGGTGCTCGACGCGCAATTGCGTCCGGTCCCCATCGGGGTCGCGGGTGAGCTGTATGTCAACGGCGGCGCGCTGTCGCGCGGATACCTCGACCGCCCTGGCCTGACCGCCGAGAAGTTCGTGGCCAACCCGCACGGGCACCCGGGTGACCGGATGTATCGCACCGGTGACATCGTGCGGTGGAAACAGGATTTTACCGGCGCCCCGGTCATCGAGTACTCCGGACGCAGCGACGACCAGGTGAAGCTGCGCGGGCTGCGCATCGAACTGGGTGAGATCGAGGCGGTTCTCGCCGAGCACCCGGCGGTCCGCTCGGCCGTGGTCGTCGGTGTCGGCGGTTCGGTCGCCACCGCGCTGGCCGCCTATGTGGTCGCCACGGGCGCCGACGTCGATCCGGCAGAGCTGAGAGCATTTGTCGGCGAACGACTTCCGGCGCACATGGTGCCGGCATCGGTGGCTGTGCTCGACGAGCTCCCGCTGACCCCGGTCGGCAAGCTCGACAAGGCGGCGCTCCCCGCACCGGTGATCGAGGTCGGCGAGATCGTGGCCCCGGAGACCGAGCAGGAGGCTGCGGTCGCCGCGGTGTTCGCCGAGGTCCTGGGCATCGACCAGGTCAGCGTGACCGAGTCCTTCTTCGACCTCGGTGGCAACTCGCTGTCGGCGACGCGCGTCGCCGCCCGGGTGGGCGAGGTACTCGGTGTCGAGACCTCGGTGCGTGACCTGTTCGAGGCGCCGACAGTACGTGCGCTGGTGGGCGAGGTGTCCGGACACGCCGCGGCGCTGCCCCCGATCGTCGCGAATGCCGAACGGCCGGAACTCGTTCCGCTGTCGTTCGCACAGCAACGGATGTGGTTCATCAACCAGTTCGATCCGTCGCTTCCGACCTACAACATCCCGGTGGTGTTGCAGGTGACCGGACCTCTGGACACCGACGCACTGCGCCAGGCGATGGCCGACGTGGTGGGCCGCCACGAGGTCTTGCGCACCACCTTCCCCTCCGTCGAGGGGGCGGCATATCAGCTCATCCATCCGCGCGAGCAGATCGCCGAACGCCTCGACTGGGGGATCGTGGCGGATCAGCGCGAGCTGGAGAGCGCGATCGTCGCGGGCTTCGACGTGAGCGCCGACTGGCCGGTCCGTGCGCGGGTCTGGCCGGTCGAGCCGGGCCGATCCGTGGTCGCAGTGGTCGTCCATCACATCGCTGCCGACGGCGAATCGATGAATCCGCTCCTGGCCGACGTGATGAACGCCTACGACGCGCGGGTCGCCGGGCGGGCACCCGACTTCGAACCGCTCGAGGTCCAGTTCGCCGACTTCGCGCTCTGGCAGCACGATGTCCTCGGCGACGGGTCCGACCCGGACTCGGTGATCGGCGCCCAGTTGTCCTACTGGGCAGACAAACTCGCCGATCTGCCCGAGGTGCTCACGCTGCCGTTCGATCGGCCGAGGCCGCTCGTCGCCTCGCAGCGGGGCGGCCGGGTCGGTGCCGCGATACCGGCCGAGATCGGCGACCGCGTGCGCGACCTCGCTCGCGAGGCCGACGCGACGCCGTTCATCGTGGTACATGCGGCGCTCGCGGTTCTGCTGGCGCGTCTGTCGGCGGGGGAGGACGTGGCGATTGCGACGCCGGTGGCGGGCCGCGGCCAGCGTGTCCTCGACCCGCTGGTCGGTATGTTCGTCAACACCCTCGTCCTCCGCACGCAGATCGCTCCGTCGATGACGTTCGCCGAACTCCTCGAGCAGGCGCGCGAGACCGATCTCGAGGCGTTCGCCAACGCCGACGTCGCGTTCGAGACGCTCGTCGAGCGACTCAACCCCGTACGGTCGGAGGCGTTCGCACCACTGGCGCAGGTCATGCTGACCTTCGGTCAGACGGCTCTCCCCGAGATGGGAGCCGACACGGCCCCGGCCTCCGTTGCCGGTCTCGACATCGAACCGATGTCGCCCGCAGACCCGCCGGCGAAGCTCGACCTCACCGTCGGTGTCACCGTCCCCGAGCGCGACGGCGACTGGCCGCTCGAGTTCGTGTTTGCACGGGACCTCTTTGATGAGGACACCGTGGCTCAGCTGGCCCGCAGGTTCGTCGCGATCCTCGATCAGCTGACGGCGCGGACCGAGGCGCCGGTGGCTGAGGCGGCGCTCCTCGAACCCGCCGAGGTTGCGGACATACTGCGTCGGTCCCGTGGCACCGAGATCGTCATCGCAGCGGAATCCGTTGTCGCCGGGGTAGAGGCCGGCACTACCCGGCATCCCGACACGATCGCGCTGACCTTCGCTGACCGTGAGCTGTCTTATCGCGAATTCGGAGCCCGGGTCGCAGATGTGGCGCGCGAGCTGCTGGCGCTGGGCGTCGGTCCCGACGTCGCGGTGGCGGTGTGCATCGATCGCGGCGTGGAGATGGTCGTGGCGGTCCACGCGGTGACCGCGGCGGGTGGGCAGTACGTGCCCATCGACACCGCGGCCCCGGGCGACCGCGTGCGCTACATGGTCGAGACCGCGGCCGCGCGGGTCCTCCTCGTCGGACCGCGGCCCGTGGCGGCCGACCTGTCCGGTCTCGACGACGGGATCCAGCGTGTCGTCGTCGATTCGACCCGCGACATCGATCCGTCGACTCCGCCGGTCACCGACGCCGAGCGCGTGCGGCCGATCCGCGGTGACGACGCGCTGTACACCCTGTTCACCTCGGGTTCGACGGGACGGCCGAAGGGCGTCACCGTCTCGCACGCGTCCGTGGCCAACCGGTTGTGGTGGGGACTCGACGAGTACCCCTGGACCGTGGGTGACCGGATCATCCAGAAGACGCCGTACACCTTCGACGTCTCGGTGCCGGAGCTGTTCGCGCCGTTGCTGACCGGTGCGACGATGGTGATCGCGGAACCGGGCGGTCACGCCGATCCGCTCTACATCGCCGACCTGATCGCGTCGAGCGGCGCCACCTCGGTGCACTTCGTCCCGTCGATGCTGTCGGTGTTCCTCGATGTCGTACCGGCCGAGACGATCTCGCGCCTGGGTACGCTCCGCTGGCTGTTCGCCTCCGGTGAGGCGCTACCGCCCGCGGTGGTGGCCCGTGCCCACGAGCTGCTGCCACACGTGCGGATCGTGAACCTGTTCGGTCCCACCGAGGCGGCGGTCGAGGTGGCCTACGCCGACGTGACCCGGGCACCGTCGGTCGTGCCGATCGGCGTGCCGGTCTGGAACACGACCACCCATGTGCTCGACGCGCGACTGAATCCTGTCCCGACGGGAGTCCCGGGTGAGCTCTATCTCGGTGGCGATCAGGTGGCACGCGGGTATGCCGCGCAACCGGGATTGTCCGCCGAGCGCTTCGTGGCCGACCCGTTCGGCCGGCCCGGCTCGCGGCTCTACCGAACCGGTGATCTCGTGCGGTGGAACACCGACGGGGAGATCGAGTACCTCGGCCGCACCGACTTCCAGGTGAAGCTGCGCGGCCAGCGCATCGAACTGGGCGAGATCGAGTCCGTCGTCGCGGCCGCGCCCGGCGTCGTGCACGCCGCGGTGACGGTGGTCGACGCGCCGGGGGGCGGACAGCATCTGGTCGCCTATGTCGCGCCGTCGACCGTGGACCTCGAGGTCCTGCGCGACGCGGTGACACAGGCACTCCCGGAGTACATGCGTCCGACACTGTGGATGCCGATCGACGACGTCGTGCTGAACAGCGCGGGCAAGCTCGACCGCCGCGCCCTGCCCGCCCCCGACTTCGCGGGGCTCGACGCCGATCACGTCGCGCCCGCCAACGCGACGGAGGAGACCCTGGCGAGCATCGTGGCGGGTCTGCTCGGACTGGAGCGGGTCTCGGTCACCCAGTCGTTCTTCGCGCTCGGCGGCGACTCGATCATGTCGATCCAGCTCGCCTCGGCGGTTCGCGCGGCCGGGTTCACGCTGACACCGCGAGACATTTTCGAGCAACGGACCATCCGGGCGATGGCCCGCGTGGTCGCCGGCGAGGCCCACCGCCTGCCGGCGCTCGACGAACCCGCGGGCGGCGCGCACGGCGACCTGCCGCTGCTGCCGGTGATGTCGTGGATGATCGAACACTCTTCGGAGCCGGGCGATCTCGCGGACTTCTCGCAGTACCGGGTGCTTCATGCACCGTCGGGGCTCACCGTGGACGCGTTGTCGGAGTTGCTGTCCGAGCTCATCGCGGTGCACCCGATGCTGTCCGCGCGTCTCACCCGCAACGGTGACCGCTGGCGACTCGTCGCCGGTTCCGGCGTGAGCCCAGATGGTTCGGGAACCGATGGCCCGAGCGCAGCGCCGTACGTGTTCGCGCGGTCCTCGGCCTCGTCGGTGGGTACCCCCGGCCACGACGAGGATGTGCGCGCCGCGCATGGCGAGGCGCTGGCACACCTCGATCCGTCGACCGGTGTACTCGTCGCGGCGGGCATCGTCACCGACGTCGACGGCGTCGGCCGGGTCGTCCTGGCGATCCACCATCTCGGTGTCGACGCGGTGTCCTGGCCGATCATCGTCGAGGACCTGGTGACCGGATGGGCGCAGCGGGCAGCGGGTCAGCCGATCGCCCTGCGTGCCGAGGCGACGTCCGAGCGGGCGTGGGCCCACGCGGTCGGCGCACAGGCCGACCGGCGCGCCACCGAGCTGCCGTACTGGCTCGAGCGGCTCCCGGCCCGGCCCACTGATCTCGGGATCGACTTCGACGCGTCGCGGGACCGGTTCGCCACCGAGGTGTCGGTGGTCCACTCGTTCGACGCGCAGGTGACCGAGGCCGCGCTGACCTCGGTGCCGGAAGCGTTCCGCGGCAACGCCAACGACGTCCTGTTGGGAACGTTCGCACGGGCGGTCCGGTCGTGGCAGGCCGCGCGCGGCATCGCCGACGTCGCACCCGTGACGGTCCTGGTCGAGGGCCACGGTCGCAAGGACGAGATCGTCACCGCCGACGGCGAACGCGCCGTCGACCTGTCCCGCACGGTCGGCTGGTTCACCACGATCGCCCCGGTGGCCGTCGATCCGTCCGCCGACGTCACCCATGCGGTGAAGTCGGCCAAGGAAGAACGCCTCGGGCAACCCGACGGCGGGCTCGGATTCGGTGTGCTGCGCTACGGCGCCGACACCGAGCTGGCCCAGCGTCCGCTGCCGAGCATCGGGTTCAACTTCTTCGGCGCCGGCCGAGCCGGACGTCCCGCGGCCGAACCCGCGCACGACGTCATCCCATTCACCGGCGCGCCGAGCGCACCGGGGATGCCGCCGTCGGTGTCGGGCGCGATGGTCGCGCTGAACCCGTTGAGCGTCAACGTCGGAACGCGGAGCGACGGCGAAGCCCGTCGTCTCACTGCCAACTTCACGTTCCCGTCGGCTCTGTTCGGCACCGACGACATCACCGCACTCGCCGAACTGTGGGCGGCCGAACTCGCCGCTGTCGCAGAGCACGTCGCGACGGTCGGCGACCCGGGCCGGTCGCCGGCGGACGTGCCGGGCACGCCGGTCACGCAGGATGAACTCGACGCCCTCGCGGTGCGTTTCCCGGGTGCGGACGTCTGGCCGCTCACGCCGCTGCAGGCGGGTCTGTACTTCCAGTCGCAGATGGCGGCGCGCGACCCGTCGGGCGCCGACGATGTGCCCGCGGCGGGAGCCGGCAGCGTGGACGTGTACGTCACCCAGGCCGTCCTGCATCTCGGGGGCGACGTCGACCGATCGCGATTGCGGTCGGCCGCAGCGGAACTGGTGGCGCATCATCGCGTGCTGCGCAGCGGATATGTGCGTACCCCCGGTGGTGCGCTGGTGGCGGTCGTGCCCCCGCGCGCCGACCTGCCGTGGTCCGAGGTGTCCCTGGACCCGGGTCTCGACGACGTCGACGTCGCACGACGGGTGCGTGAGATCGCCGACGCCGAACGGATCACGCCGTTCGACCTCGAGGCACCGCCGCTCATGCGGTTCGTCGGTGTCGAGCACGCCGCCGGTTCCGAGACGACACTGAGCCTGATCGTGACCAACCACCACATTCTGCTCGACGGCTGGTCCGGGCCGCTGGTCCTCGCGGACCTGCTCGCGCTGTACGCCGGGGTCGGCCCGTACACGGCCACCATCGCCGCGGAGACCGACTTCGGTGATCACGTCCGGCGTCTCGCCGCCACCGACCGGGCCGCGGGTCTCGCCGCGTGGCGGGAGGTGCTGTCGCCGCTCGAGGAACCGACGCTGGTGTCCGGCGTCGAGGAGGCCACGACCACCTCGTTGCCGCGCAACCACGAGGAGTGGATCGACGCCGGGACGACGGCCGCGATCAACCGGGTCGCCCGCGAGCGCGGCGTCACGGTCAGCACGATCCTGCAGTTCGCGTGGGCGGTACTGCTGTCGCGTATGACCGGTAACCGGGTCGTCGCCTTCGGTGAGACCGTGTCGGGCCGCCCGTCCGACCTCGACGGTGTCGAGGGCATGGTCGGCCTGTTCATCAACACGGTCCCGAGCGTCGTCGACGTCGACCCGAACGCCGCCATCGGTGACGTGCTCGCCGCGATGCAGGCCGACAAGGTCGCAGTCCTCGACCATCAGCACGTCGGCCTCGCCGACCTCACCGCGCTGGCTGGGATGGGTGCCCTCTTCGACACCCTCACCGTGTTCGAGTCGTTCCCCGTGGACTCCGACTCGCTGTCGACCGCGGACACGTCGCTGGCCGGCGGTCTGCAGATCGTCGGCGTGGATGCCGACGACTCGACGCACTATCCGCTCAACCTCGCGTCGTCACCGTCGGGAGACCGCCTGCTGCTGAAGCTCAAGTACCTGCCGTCGGCCTTCGCCGACGACCAGGTGCGCGTGTTCGGTGCGGCGCTGCGCGAGATCCTGCGGACGACCGTCGACGATGCGGATCGGCCGACCTCGACGATCGCCCTCCTCGACGCGGCGGCAGCCGCCGAGCTCGCCCCGGTGAACGGTCCGGCGGCGCCGGAGCCGCGACTGCTGGGCGAGGTCTTCGCCGACGTCGCGGCCACGCATGCCGAGATCGTCGCGGTCACCGACGGCACCGGCGCATCGCTCACCTACGCCGAGCTCGACGAGCGGTCGAATCGTCTCGCGCGGTGGATGACCGGTCGGGGCATCGGCGTCGATCACGTGGTGGGGCTCGCGGTGGGACGCACCGTCGACCGTCTGGTCGGGCAGTGGGCCCTGGCGAAGCTGGGTGCGGCGTACCTGTCCGTCGACCCGACGCTGCCCGCCGACCGCATCGCGCACATGATCACCGATTCCGGTGTGCGACTGGTCATCACGTCCGATCGACGAGGCCCGGACTCGGGCGTCGACGTCCCGGGCGACGTCGAGTCGATCGATGTGCACACCCTCTCCGAGGCGGTGCGCGAGGTCGACGGCAGTCCGCTCACCCCGGGCGACATGGCTGGTGACCCGCGTCTCGACGCGCTCGCCTACGTCATCTACACCTCCGGCTCGACCGGTGTGCCCAAGGGTGTCGCGGTCACCCATCGTGGTGCACACGCCTTTGCGGTCGCCGAGGCGCAGCGGTTCGGTATCCGTCCGGGTTCACGTGTACTCGGTTACGCCTCACCGAGTTTCGACGCCTCGGTGCTCGAGTGGCTGCTCGCCTCGACCTCGGGTTCGACGCTGGTCTACCGGCCGGACGAGGCCGTCGGCGGCGAGGTGCTCACCGGATTCCTCCGCGAGCACGCGCTGACGCACGTGTTCCTGACACCGAGTGTGCTGGCGACGGTCGAACCCGACGAGCTGCCCGCACTGCGGATGCTCGCCTCGGGTGGCGAGGCGGTCTCCACCGCCCTCGTCCGCGCGTGGTCGCACCGGGTCGCGTTCCACAACGCCTACGGTCCGACGGAGACGTCGGTGGCGGTCACCATCAGCGGTCCGCTCGATCCGGACGGACCGGTGACCATCGGCGCGCCCGTGCCGGGTACCGGTCTGCTGGTCCTCGACCAGCGCCTGGCGCCGGTGCCCGTCGGGATGGCCGGCGAGCTGTACGCCACCGGCGTCTCGCTGGCACGCGGTTACCTCGGGCGCCCGCAACTGACCGCCGAACGGTTCGTGGCGTCCCCGTTCGGGGTGCCCGGCGATCGCATGTACCGCACGGGCGACCGTGTCCGGTGGGTGCGCTCGGCGTCAGGTGAGCTGGTGCTCGAGTACCTGGGACGTTCGGACGACCAGGTGAAGCTGCGCGGGCTGCGCATCGAACTCGGCGAGATCGAGAACGCGCTGTCCTCGTATCCCGGTGTCCAGACGGCCGTGGTGCTCGGGGTGGGCGGGTCGGTCGCGACCGCCCTGGCCGCCTACGTCGTGCCGACATCGGACGCGCAAGCGGGCGGGGCCGCGGCCGTCGACGTCGGCGAGCTGCGCGACCATCTCGCGGATCGGTTGCCGTCGTACATGATCCCGGCGACGATCACGGTCCTCGACGCCCTGCCGCTCACCCCGACGGGCAAGCTGGACAAGCGGGCCCTGCCCGCCCCGGAGATCGCGGCGGACGACCTCGTGGCCCCGGAGACGGCGGCCGAGGCGCGCGTCGTGGCCGTCTTCGCCGACCTGCTGGGCGTCGACGCGGTGTCGGTGACGGGTGACTTCTTCGCCCTCGGCGGCAACTCGCTGTCGGCGACCCGCTTGGCCGCGCGCGTCGGCGACGCGTTGAACGCCGACATCGGCGTCCGGGACGTATTCGAGTCGCCCACCCCGCGGGCCCTGGCCGCTCTCGGAGAACACCGCGGCGGGTTGCGCGCTCCGGTGATCCGGGTCGAGCCCAGACCGGCGGAGATCCCGCTGTCGTTCGCGCAGCAGCGGATCTGGTTCATCAACCGCCTCGATCCGGCGTCGGCGGCGTACAACCTGCCGATCGGTGTCGAACTCGGCGGCGAGCTCGACGTCGAGGCCCTGAGCGCGGCGATCGGCGACGTCGTCGCCCGGCACGAGATCCTGCGGACCACGTTCCCCGCCGTCGACGGCCGGCCGACGCAGGTCGTCCACGACGCCGACGGTCCGGCCGCGCTGCCCCGGCTCGTCGAATGTGCCTCGGAGGCCGAGCTTCTCGACGCGCTGTCGGCCGGGTTCGACGTCACCACCGAGGTGCCCGTCCGGATCCGGTTGTGGCAGCGCGGCGAGGGTTCGTGGGTCCTGCTCGCGGTGCTGCATCACATCGTGGGTGACGGTGAGTCCATGCGGCCGCTGTTGGCCGATGTCGTGACCGCCTACCGCGACCGTGCGGCCGGCCGCACGCCGGAGTTGCCGCCGCTGCCGGTCCAGTTCGCCGACTACGCACTGTGGCAGCAACGCGAGCTCGGGGCGGTCGACGACCCGACGTCGGTGGTCGGCCGGCAACTGTCGTACTGGCTGCGTCAGCTCGCCGGGGTTCCCGATGTGCTGGAACTGCCCGCCGACCGCCCGCGCCCGACCGTGGCGTCGATGCGGGGTGCGCGGGTGGACTTCGAGATCCCGCACGACGTCGCGACGCGGATCTCGGCGCTGGCGCGCGACCGCGGGATGACGCCGTTCATGGTGGTGCACGCGGGCCTGTCGGTGCTGCTCGCCCGGGTCACCGCGACCGACGACATCGCGGTGGCCACGCCCATCGCGGGTCGCGGACGCGCCGAGATCGATCAGCTGATCGGTATGTTCGTCAACACCCTGGTCCTGCGGGCCGAGGTCGACCCGTCGATGAGCTTCGCCGAACTGCTCGAGGACACCCGGGTCGTCGACCTCGACGCCTTCACCAACGCCGACGTGCCGTTCGAGACACTGGTCGAACGTCTGAACCCGACCCGGTCGAGGGCGTTCTCGCCGCTGGCACAGGTCATGCTCACGCTGACCAACGCGGGCAGCGGTTCACCGGTGCTCGAGGCGGAGGGGCTGCGGGTCGCGCCACTCGAGTCGCCGGTCACGTCCGCCCAGCTCGACCTGACGGTCGCGGTGGTCGCCCGTCCGGACCGGTCCTGGTCGGCGTCGATGGTGTACGCCACGGACCTGTTCGACGAGGGGACCGTCGAACTGCTCGCGCAGCGCCTGGTTACGCTCCTCGACGGGCTCACCGCCCGACCGGATGCCGCGGTCGGGGAGTGTCCGCTCGTGACGCCCGCGGAACGTGATCGCGTGCTGGCGTGGTCGGCGGGTGCCGCGACGCGGCCGACCGGTGCGACCCTGCCGGGCATCATCGGATCCCGGCAGCCCGGCGCGGGGGAGCCGGGAGTCGGCGAGAACGGTGTGACCGGCCGCGAGGTCGGGTACAACGGTTGCGGCGGGTACAACGGCCTGAACGGGGACGCGGGTCGCTACGGTGACGATGGTTCCGACGGCAGTGGTCCCGGTGGGGATGACTGAGCGGAGAGAACACCCGGGGCGCAGCGAACACACGGGGGGAATGGGGAACGCAGGACGAGACGGCAGGCGACGAGGCGAGATGGAGGCCCAACGGTGACCGATGTGGTGTATGTGGCGACGAGGTCCGACGTACCGGCCATCGTGTTCGGTTCGCGTCGCGTCAGCTACGCCGAGTTCGGTGCACGGGTCGACTCACTGGCTCGTCATCTGATCTCCATCGGTGTCGGACCCGACGTCGCCGTCGCGGTCGCCATCCCGCGGTCGGTCGAGCTTCTCGTCGCCATCCACGGCGTCGTCGCGGCGGGCGGTCACTACGTTCCGCTCGACATCGACGCGCCGTCTGACCGCACCCGGTACATGCTCGACACCGCGGACGCCCGGCTGGTCCTCGTCGCCGCCGATTCCGCCGTCGAGCTGCCGGCGGACGTCACCGCGGTCGTGGTCGACACGACCGCCGAGGTCGATCTCGCCACAGCACCGGTCACCGACGACGAACGGCTCGCGCCCCTGCAGCCCGCCGATGCGGCGTACACGTTGTTCACGTCGGGGTCGACGGGTCGGCCGAAGGGTGTGACGGTGTCGCATGCGGCGATCGTGAACCGTCTGGAGTGGATGCGGGACTGGTATTCGATCAAGGACTCGGATGTCTTCGTGCAGAAGACCCCGGTGACGTTTGATGTGTCGGTGTGGGAGTTGTTCCTGCCGTTCGCGGTGGGGGCGACGCTGGTGGTGGCTGAGCCGGAGCGGCATGGTGATCCGCGGTATCTGGCGGAGTTGATCACGGCTGAGCGGGTGTCGGTCATCCATTTCGTGCCGTCGATGTTGTCGGTGTTCCTCGATGTCCTGGGCGATCGGGTGGGTGAGCTGTCGTCGTTGCGGTTGACGTTCACCTCGGGTGAGGCGTTGACCGCGCCGGTGGCGCAAGCGTTGGTGGCGGCGTTGCCGGGCAACGAGGTCCACAATCTGTACGGTCCGACCGAGGCGGCGGTGGATGTGACCGCTCATCAGGTGCGGGCGGGGGAGACGTCGGTGCCGATCGGCGTCCCGGTGCCGAGCACCACCACCTTCGTCCTCGACTCGCGACTGCAGCTCGTGCCCTCGGGCGTGCCCGGGGAGCTGTATCTGGGGGGCGTGCAACTCGCCCGCGGTTACGCCTCGCAGCCCGGCCTGACCGCCGAACGCTTCGTCGCCAGTCCCTTCGCGGCTCCCGCACGCGGCGAGGCGGCCGGCAACACCGAGGGTTTCGGTGAACCCGGCGAACGTCTGTACCGCACCGGCGATCTCGTCCGCTGGAATGCGCGTGGCCAGCTGGAATACTTGGGCCGCACGGACTTCCAGGTGAAGCTTCGCGGACAGCGACTCGAGCTGGGGGAGGTCGAGTCCGTCCTCATGTCGGCGCCGGGCGTCCTCCACGCGGCGGCCACCGTGGCGAAGGTGTCCGGGCAATCGCACCTCGTCGCCTATGTCTCGCCCGCGTCGGTCGACATCGACGCGGTGAAATCGGTTGTCGCGCTGACACTGCCGGCCTACATGCGGCCCACGGTGTGGATGACACTCGAGCAACTGCCGCTGAACAGTGCGGGCAAGGTCGCCCGGCGTAAGCTGCCGGTCCCCGAACTCACCGTCGAGGAATTCGCCGCACCCCAGTCCGACGCCGAGACCTCGATCGCGACCATCGTCGCCGATGTGCTGGGCGCCGACCGGGTCAGCGTGACGCAGTCGTTCTTCGACCTCGGCGGCAACTCGCTGTCCGCGGCGCGTGTGGCGGCGCGCGTGGCCGACCTGCTCGACGTCGACGTGTCGGTGGGCGACCTGTTCGACGCGCCGTCGGTGCGGGATCTGGCCGCCCTGGTGTCCGGACGCGGCCGGAGCGTCCCGCGCGTCACCGCGATGCCGCGGCCCGCGCGGTTGCCGTTGTCGACGGCGCAGAGCCGCATGTGGTTCATCAACCAGTTCGACACCGCCTCGGCGGCCTACAACATCCCGATGGCCCTGCGGCTGACCGGAGCCCTCGACCTCGACGCGCTCGCGGCCGCGGTCGGCGACGTGGTCGCCAACCACGAGATCCTGCGCACCACCTACCCCAGCGACGAGCAGGGGCCGTTCCAGCTCGTCACCGATGCCGACACGGCCCGCGCCCGCCTCGACTGGCAGGCGGTGGAGACCGAGGAGGATCTGTTCGTCTCGGCGACCACCGGTTTCGACGTCGCCGCCGAGTTCCCCCTCCGGGTCCGGGTGCTGCGCCGCGATGCCGAGGTGGTGGACGTCGTCGTCACCGTGCACCACATCGCCTTCGACGGTGAGTCGACCCCGGTCTTCGTGCGCGACCTGCTCGGTTCGTACCTGGCCCGGACGAACGCCGCACCACCGGTCGCCGCGCCCGCGGTCCAGTACGCGGACTTCGCGCTGTGGCAGCGCGAATACCTGGGCGCCGCAGATGATCCCGGCGCACCGATGGGTCGTCAACTCGCGCACTGGCGCGAGGTCCTCGCGGATCTGCCCGCGGTGACCGATCTGCCGATGGATCGCCCGCGGCCGGCCGTGCTCGACACCGCGGCCGCCGTCGAGTCCGTGACCGTCGACGACGCGCTCGCCGCCGCCCTGGAAGACCTGGCGCGCAACCGCGACGTCACGGTGTTCATGGTGCTGCACGCGGCACTCGCCGTCACCGTCGCGCGGCTCGCCTCGACCCGGGACGTCGTCATCGGCACACCCATCGCCGGCCGCCCCGACGCCGCGCTCCACGACCTCGTCGGCATGTTCGTCAACACGCTCGTGCTGCGCACCGACGTCGACCCGGCATCGACCGTCGACGACCTCATCGCCACGATCCGCGCCACCGACCTCGATGCCTTCGCACACGCCGACGTGCAATTCGATGATCTGATCGAGGAACTCGCGCCCGAGCGGTCCACGGCCTATCCGCCGCTGGTCCAGATCGCCTACACCCTCGTCGCCGCCGGGGGACAGCCGGAGGAGATCGACCGGGTCGAGCTCTCGGGTCTGAGTGCCGAACCGCTCGGGGCCGCCGCCCCGATCGCCAAGTTCGACCTCACCGTCTCGGTGTCCGAGCGGACCGGGTCGTCGCCGATGCGGGCCGACTTCCTGTACGCCACCTCGTTGTTCGATGCCGCGACCATCCGCCGCTTCGCCGAGGTCTGGCTGCAGGTGATCGCCGCGATGGCCACCGACCCGTCGCTGCCCGTCGGAGACGTCGACATCGTCGGCATCGACGCGGCCACCCTCAGCGCGCCGAGCCGCAACTCCATCGGCGAGACGGCGCCGGCCGCCGACGACGGGGTCACCGAGCCGGTGACCCTCACCGAACTCCTCGCGCGGCGCGCCCTCGACCCGCATCGTCCGGCACTGGTCCACGACGGCAACGAGATCTCGTACACGGAGTTCGAGGAACGAACCAATCGTCTCGCACGCCAGCTGATCTCCCGTGGGGTCGGGCCCGGCGACGTGGTCGCCGTCGGCCTCGAGCGGTCGATCGGGTCGGTGGTCGCCGTGTTCGGTGTCATCAAGGCGGGTGCCGCCTACGTGCCGATCGACCCCGCCTACCCGAGTGACCGCATTGCGTTCATGGTGGCCGATTCCGGTGTGCGCCTCGGCATCACCGATGCGCCGACGCGGGACCGGTTGGGAGAATCATCCTGCGAATGGCTCGAACTCGCCTCGCTCGACGATCCGGCCGTCGCCGGTGGACCCGTCACCGACGTCGAGCGTCATCGGCCGGTCCTTCTCGACGACCTGGCCTACCTCGTCTACACCTCCGGTTCCACCGGACGGCCGAAGGCGGTCGGGGTTCCGCATCGCGGCATCGCGAACTTCGTCGCCGCGCTGACCGAGGTCACCGGAACGCCGGCGCAGGCCCCCGACACCCGTGTCCTGCACGTCGCCTCCCCGAGCTTCGACGCCTCGGTGCTGGAGATGATGTGGTCGATCGCGGTCGGACACACCCTCGTCGTGGCGCCCGCGTCGGAGTACGCCGGCGATGCACTGGGCCGCATCCTCGAGCGCGATCGGGTCACCGACACCCTCATCACCCCCACGGTGCTTGCGACCGTCGACCCCCGCCGGGGCCGCACCGTCCGCAACCTCGTCACCGGTGGCGAGGCCTGCCCGCCCGAGCTGATCGCGCGGTGGGCCACACCGGAATCCGGCCGCCGGATGTTCAATTTCTACGGCCCGTCGGAGGCCACCGTCTGGGCGACCACCGGACGATCCGAGCCCGGCGCGCCCGTGACCATCGGACGACCGGTCCGCGGCTTCGCCGCCTACGTGCTCGACGGCCGTCTGCACCCGGTACCCCAGGGTGTGGTGGGTGAGCTCTACCTGTCGAGCGGCGACTCGTTGGCGCGCGGATACCTCGGCCGCCCCGGCCTCACCGCGTCGTCCTTCGTGGCCGACCCGTTCGCCCGCGAGGCGGGCCACCGCATGTATGCCACCGGCGACCTGGTGCGGATCACCGCGACCGGCGCGATCGAGTTCGCCGGGCGCGCCGACCACCAGGTCAAGATCAACGGCCAGCGAGTCGAACTCGGCGAGATCGAATCCGTTCTCGGTGACCAGCCGGGCGTCGGCTCGGTCGTCGTGACCGGTGTCGACGACGACCACGGTCGCACCCGGCTCGTCGCCTACCTCGTGGGCGACGACACCGCCGGCGACCGCCTCGACGCCGACGCCGTCCTGGCCGGGGCGGCGGATCGGCTTGCCCGACACATGATCCCGCACTCGGCGATGGTGCTCGACGAGCTGCCCGTGACCCCGGGCGGCAAGCTCGACCGGCGCGCACTGCCGGTGCCCGAGTTCACCACGCCCGCCGACGGATACGTCGCACCGGCGACGACCGCCGAAGAGACCCTCGCGGCGATCGTCGCGGGGCTGCTGGGTCTCGACACCGTCTCGGTCACCGAGTCCTTCTTCGCGCTCGGCGGCGACTCGATCATGTCCATCCAGCTCGCGTCCGCCGCGAAGGCCGCCGGGTTGTCGCTGTCGCCGCGAGAGATCTTCGAGCAGAAGACCATTCGCGCGATGGCGCGGGTGGCGTCGGCAGGTGGGGACCGGTCCCCGATGCTCGCGGAGCCCACCGACGATCCGGCCGGACGGGTCGATCTCCCGCCGATCGTGTCCTGGCTCGTCGACGCCGCTCGGACGCCGGCCGACCTCGCCGACTTCAACCAGTCGATGGTGCTCACGGCGCCGGCCGGACTCACCGTCGCCCACCTCGGCGCGGTGCTCGGCGCGGTCGTCGACGCGCATCCGATGCTGGGTGCGCGCCTGGAGTCCGTCGGGGACACCCAGACCCGTGACACTTGGACCCTCACCACCGGAACACCTTTCGATCCCGGCGCCTCGATCGTCTCGGTGGCGACGGATACCCTGCCCGGCGAGGCCGGGTTCGCCGATGCGCTGGTCGACGCGCATGCGCAGGCGGCGCGCCGCCTCGACCCGGCCGCCGGGCGGCTGGTCGCCGCGACGGTGGTCAGCGGCGCCGCCCCGCAGGGTTCTCCCGACGAGGCGGATCGGTCCGTACGAATAGTGCTGGTACTGCACCACCTCGCCGTCGACGCGGTGTCCTGGCCGATCCTGATCGAGGATCTGCTCACCGTCCACGCCCAGCTGACCGCGGGGCAACCGGCGGCGGTCCGCGCCGAGGAGACCTCGCAACGTGCGTGGCAGCGGGCACTCACCGCGCAGCTCGACGCCCGTCGTGGCGAAGCCGGGTACTGGCTCGAGCGCTCCCCGGCCGTCCCGACCGACTTCGGTGCGCCGCTCGACCCCGACCGCGACCGATACGGCACCCTGACCTCGATCGTCCACCGCGTCGACCCGGCCATCGTCGACCCGTTGACGACGACTGTGCCCGAGGCGTTCTCGGCGTCCGTCGTCGACGTCCTGCTCGGCACCCTCGCGCGCGCGGTCCGCTCCTGGCAACATGATCGCGGCATCGCCGACGCCGCTCCCGTCACCGTGCTCACCGAGGGGCACGGCCGATACGAGGACGTCCTGCTCACCGGCCCGGACCCGCGTCGCGCCGACCTGTCGCGCACGGTCGGCTGGTTCACCTCGATCGCCCCGCTCGCCCTCGATCCGGCCGACGACGTCGTCCACGCGGTCAAGGCGGCCAAGGAAGAACGCCTCGGCATGCCCGACTCCGGGATCGGGTTCGGCCTGCTGCGTTACGCCGCCGACGGCCGCGGCCCCGGCGACCCGGCCGCGCAACTGCATTCGCGTCCGCTGCCGACGATCGCGTTCAACTATCTCGGGACCCGCGGTACGACCGGTCAGAGCGAGGACCCGACGACCCCGGACGGGGCCGACCCCCTGTCGTCGGTCGCCCCGTCGTCCGACACCGCAGCACCGGCCGGTGCGGGCTTCCTGCCCGCACCCGACGCGCCGTTCCTGCCGGCCACGGTGTCCGACGGGGTGGCGGCCATGAGCGTGCTGACGGTCAACGCGAGCACCGGTGCGTCCTCGAAGGGGCGTGTGCTCTCGGCCGATCTGCAGTTCCCGGCGGCGATCCTGTCGCCGGAGGATGTCCGCGACATCGCACGACGGTGGACCGCGGAACTCGCCGACGTCGTCCGCCTCGTCACCGACGGCGTCGACGTCGGCCGCTCGCCGTCGGATGTCCCGGGTGCCGAGGTGACCCAGCATGACTTGGACATCGTGGCGCAGCGGTTCCCCGGTGCGCATGTCTGGGCCCTGTCGCCGCTGCAACGCGGGCTGTACTTCCAGTCCCAACTCGCGGGCGCCGATGAACTCGATGTGTATGTGACGCAAGCGGTTCTGCACCTCGAGGGTGAGGTCGACCTCGAGCGGCTGCGCACCGCGGTGGTCGCACTGCTCGATCACCACCGCACCCTCAAGTCCGGGTTCGTCCGGGTGCCCAGCGGGCACGTGGTCACCGTCGTGCCCGAGACGGTGCCGCTGCGCTGGCGCGTGCTCGACGTGCCGACCACCGCCGAGGTGGATGTCCGGGCTGCCGTCGACGAGGTGTCGGCGGCCGAGCGCACCGAACCGTTCGACCTCGCCGACCCGCCGCTGCTGCGAGCGGTGGTCGTGCGCCACGCACAGGGCACGAGCGTGGTCATCACCAACCATCACATCCTGTTCGACGGCTGGTCCGGGCCGCTGGTGTTGGCCGACCTGCTGGCGCTCTACGCGACGGGGACCCCGTTCACCGGTCAGGGAACGACCGAACGCACCGACTTCGCCGACTACCTGGCCCGCATCGCCGACACCGACCTCGACGCCGGTCTCGCGGCGTGGCGGCGGGTCCTCGAACCGGTCGAGGAGCCGACCCTGGTCGCCCCCGGACTCACCGGCCACGCCGTCGAGGATGCCGAGAACGACTCCGCGGCAGACCATCTGCCGCGCGAGCATCGCTGGGTCCTCGAACCCGACCTGGTCTCGGGGCTCGAGCGGACGGCGCGGCAATCCGGTTCGACGACGGCCACGGTGTTGCAGCTCGCCTGGGCGGTGCTGCTGTCCCGGCTGACCGACAACCGGGTGGTCACCTTCGGTGAGACCGTGTCCGGACGTCCCGCCGGACTCGACGGCGTCGAGTCGATGGTCGGCCTGTTCATCAACACGCTGCCCGCCGTCGTCGACGTCGACCCGGAGGCGACGATCGCCGAGGTCCTCGGCCGGTTGCAGTCGGACAAGACCGCCGTGCTCGATCACCAGCACATCGGCTTGCCCGAGATCCTCACCGCCGTCGGACGGCCGCAGTTGTTCGACACCCTGACCGTGCACGAGTCCTATCCCGTCGACAACGACTCACTGGCCGGCGGTGCCGCCAGTGCGGCAGTGGGACTGGCGATCCGGGACGTCGAGGTCTCCGACGCCACGCACTACCCGCTCAACCTCGCGACCTCGCCGACCGCGTCGGGCATCGCGGTCCGCTTGACCTACCTTCCCGACGCCTTCGCCACCGACGAGATCGCCGTCTTCGCGCGGTCCCTCGAGCGCATCCTGCAGGCCATCGCGGGCGACGCACAGACCCGGATCGCCGACATCCCACCGATGTCGAAGGACGACGAGGCCCGCCTCGACACATGGTCGACCGGCCCGGAGCTGATCCCGTCCGGCACCCATGTCGCCGATCTCCTGCTCGAGCGCGTCGCCGCGTCGCCCGGCGCGATCGCGGTGGAGAGTCCGGCCGGGGCCTCGACCCGCGCGCAATCGACCTATGCCGAATTGGGAAGCAGGGTGAGCGTTCTCGCCCGACGGCTCGTGGGTCTGGGGGTCGGACCTGAGGTCGCGGTCGGCGTGTGCATCCCGCGGTCGACGGAGATGATCGTCGCCGTCCACGCGATTCTCGCCGCCGGTGGGCAATTCGTGCCGATGGACCCGGCCGCGCCGGCCGATCGCATCGACTATCTGGCGCGCACCGCCGATGTCGCGGCGGTGCTGATCGGCCCGGGACTGGTCCCGGCGGGCATCGAGGCCCTCGACCCCGGTGTGACCGTCGTGGCCGTCGACGACGACTCGGACGCTGGTGAGCCGGCGTCGCTCTTCGCGCCGGCGGAGCGTTCGTCGGCAGTCGTCGGCGCGAATCCGGCCTACACCATCTTCACGTCGGGTTCGACCGGTCGTCCCAAGGGCGTCACGGTGAGTCACGAAACCCTGCGCGCCCATCTCGACTACGACCGCGGCGCCTACGATTTCGGCCCCGGCGACGTCTTCCTGCAGGTGCTCGAGCTGACCTTCGATCCGTCGGTGGGCGAGATCCTCCGCCCGCCGCTGTCGGGTGGCCGCCTGGTGGTCATGGAGCCGGGTGCGCATCGTGACCCGGTCGCCGTCCTGCGCTACCTCGCGGACTTCGGTGTGACGTCGGCGACGCTGGTGCCCTCGATGCTCGCCGTGCTCACCGAGGTCGCCGATCCCGAACAGCTGCGCGGTCTCTCACGACTGCGCTACCTGCACACCGGCGGAGAGGCGCTCCCGCAGAGCGTCGCCGAGACGGTACGGGAGCTGATCCCGCACGCGCCGATCCACAACCAGTACGGACCGACCGAGGCGACGATCTACGCGACCGTCGCGCGGGTCGCGGGCGACTCGGTCTCCATCGGACGGC
Organism: Gordonia sp. Swx-4; assembly: GCF_030316175.1. NCBI lineage: Bacteria > Bacillati > Actinomycetota > Actinomycetes > Mycobacteriales > Gordoniaceae > Gordonia > Gordonia sp. Swx-4. The sequence goes on along the minus strand of NZ_CP128197.1, from coordinate 4,109,080 downwards.
CCGTCGCGAACACGACCGCGCTGGTGCTCGACCATCGGTTGCGCCCGGTGGCACCGGGATTCACCGGCGAGCTGTACCTCGGCGGTGTCCAGCTGGCCCGTGGATACACCTCGCGACCCGCGCTGACGGCCGAACGCTTCGTGCCGAACCCGTACGGCGTTCCGGGGTCTCGCCTGTACCGGACCGGTGACCTGGTCCGCTGGCGAGCCGACGGTGAGCTGGAATACCAGGGCCGCACGGACTTCCAGGTGAAGCTGCGTGGCCAGCGGATCGAGCTCGGCGAGATCGAGTCGGCCCTCACGTCGGCGCCGGGCGTCGTGTACGCGGCGGCGGCCGTCGTCGAGACCCCAGCCGAGCAGCAACTCGTGGCCTACCTGACGCCGGCCTCGGTGGACCTGGATGCGGTCAAACACTCGGTGGCGCAAGCGCTCCCGGAGTTCATGCGTCCCGGGATGTGGATGCTGATCGACGAGATGCCGCTGAGCAGCGCGGGCAAGATCGTGCGACAGCAGTTGCCCGCGCCGACCGTCGACACCGCCGCGATCGTGCCGGTCGCCGGCCCGCGGGAAGCGGCGGCGGCGTCAGTCTTCGCCGAGCTGCTGTCGATGTCGCCGGAGAACGTCGGCGCCACCACGAACTTCTTCGACATCGGTGGCAATTCGCTGTCGGCGATGCGGGCGGCGGCCCGGCTCGGAGACGCTCTCGGTGTCGACGTGACGGTGCGTGACGTCTTCGAGGCGCCGACTCCGCGCCTGCTGGCCGAACGCCTCGGCGACCGTACTGGCGGACTCCCGCCCATCGTCGCGGTGTCGCCGCGGCCGGAGCGGATTCCGTTGTCTTTCGCTCAACAGCGGATGTGGTTCATCAACCGCTTCGATCCGACGCGGGCGGCCTACAACATCCCGGCGGTGATGCGCCTGACCGGTGATCTCGATCCGGCCGCGCTCGGCGCCGCGATCGCCGACGTCGTCGCGCGCCATGACATCCTCCGCACCACCTATCCCGAGACCGGCGGTCAGCCGGTACAGCTGATCGCCCCGGTGGCCGACATCGCGACCCGGCTCGACCACGAGTTCGTGCCGACCGCAGCCGGGCGCGACGGGGCAGCGGTCGTACTGGCCGCCGTCACAAACGGATTCGACCTCGCCGTCGAGTGGCCGGTGCGGACCAGGCTGATCGAGATCGACACCGGTTCCGGGGCAGCCGAGTACATTCTCGCGGTGGTCCTGCACCACGTGGCGTCCGATGGCGAATCCCTCGGGCCGCTGGTCACCGATCTCACCGCCGCCTACCTGGCACGGGCCGCCGGTACACAGCCGTCGTTCGAGCCGCTGCCCGTCCAGTACGCCGACTACGCCATCTGGCAGAGCCGCGCCCTCGGCGACGTCGACGACGCGGCGTCGGTGATGGGTGCGCAACTGGAGTACTGGAGCGCGCACCTGGCCGGCATGCCGGATCTGCTCGAGTTGCCGACCGACCGACCACGCCCGGCAGTCGCGTCGCAGCGTGGCGCCCGCGTGCCGTTCACGATCCCGGCCGACGTCACCACCCGGATCGATACCGTCGCCGACGAGTTCGGGGTCACCCCGTTCATGGTGCTGCACGCGGCGCTGGCGGTCCTGCTCGCCGACCTGTCGGGAACCGACGACGTGGCGATCGGCACGCCGATCGCCGGACGTGGTGCCGCGGTACTCGATCCGCTGGTCGGCATGTTCGTGAACACGCTCGTGCTGCGTACCGCCCACGCGGCCGGTGACACGTTCGTCGACGTCCTCGGTCGCGTCCGACGCACCGACCTCGATGCCTTCGCCCATGCCGATCTGCCGTTCGAGACCCTCGTCGACCGGCTCAACCCGGTTCGTTCCGAGGCGTTCGCCCCGCTCACCCAGGTGTGGCTGACCCTGGACCAGGCGGTGGTCCCCGAGCTCGCCGGACAGTCGCTGTCGGCCGATCTCGGCGACATCTCGGTCAGCCCGCTCGACGCGGGCGAGGTGCCGGCGAAGGTCGATCTGCTGTTCTCGATCGCGAAGGCGGAGGCGGGCGAGACCTGGTCGGCGGCACTGCAATACGCCACCGATCTGTTCGCGGAATCCACCGCCACCGGCTTCACGGCCCGATTCGTCAACCTGCTCGGCGCGCTCACCGCGACCCCGAGCGCCCCGGTCGCCGCGGCGCCCATCCTGCTGGCCGGTGAGGCCGAGTCGCTGGTGCCGGTACACGGCGGCCAGGCCGCCGAGGCCGTGTTGCTGGGCGAGCTCTTCACCGAGGCCGGCACGCGGTACCGGCGTCGTACCGCGGTGGTCGACGCCTCGGGCGCCACCCTGTCGTACTTGGCGCTGCACGCCCGGTCCAACCGCCTGGCGCGCTGGCTGATCGGTCGCGGCGTCGGTGCGGAAACACTGGTGGCGCTTGCGATTCCCCGGTCCGTCGACCTGTTGGTCGCGATCTGGGCGGTCGCGAAGACCGGCGGCGGTTACGTTCCCATCGATCCGGATTACCCTGCCGAACGGGTCGCGACGATGGTGGAGGACTCCGGCGCCCGGATGGGTCTGTCGGTTCACGCCGTCGGCGCGTTGCCGGACGAGGGCTTCGAGTGGCTCCGCCTCGACGACGCCGCGGTCGCCGCCGAACTCAACGCCACGTCGGATGCCCCGGTGGACCCGGCCGAGCAGACCGGTCCGGTCAGAACCGACAACGTCGCCTACGTCATCTACACCTCGGGGTCGACGGGACGCCCCAAGGGTGTCGCGGTGTCACATTCGGGACTGCGCAACTTCGCCGTGGCGAAGTCGACGGCGCTGGGAACCGAGGACGGGGCGGTGGTCCTGGGATTCGCGTCCCCGAGCTTCGACGCCTCGGTGCTCGAGTACCTCCTCGCGACGGTCAACGGGGGCACGCTCGTCTACCGGCCGTCGACCGCGGTCGGCGGTGCGGAGCTGCAGGAGTTCATGCAGCGACACGAAGTCGCCACGACCTTCCTCACGCCGTCGGTGCTGTCGACGCTCGACCCGGCCGCGCTGCCCAGCCTGCAGGCGGTCTCCGTCGGCGGCGAGGCCGTGCCGCAGTCGGTGATGGACGCCTGGGCGCCGCACACGCGCATCCACAACGGATACGGCCCGACGGAGACGACGATCATGGTCGCGGTCTCCGACGCGGCGACGCCCGGCGACCCGGTCCGCCTCGGTGGTCCGCTGCCCGGCCTCGAGTTCCTCGTGCTCGACGCCCACCTGCGGCCGGTGCCGGTCGGTGTGGCGGGGGAGCTCTACGTCCTCGGCCCCGCACTCTCGCGCGGCTATCTCGACCAGCCCGGCCTGACCGCCGCGCGGTTCGTCGCCAGTCCCCTCGCCGGGTCCGGACGCCGCATGTACCGGACCGGCGACGTCGTGCGCTGGCGCGAGTCACCGTCGGGCGACCTCACGCTCGAGTACTCCGGTCGTAGCGACGATCAGGTGAAGCTCCGCGGCCTGCGTATCGAACTCGGCGAGATCGAGGCGGTGCTGCGCTCGGCGCCCGAGGTGCGTTCGGCGGTCGTCGTCGGCATCGGCTCGTCGGGCACCCCGAGTTCGGTGGCGTCGAGCCTCGCCGCGTATGTCGTCGGTGACGGTGTAGAGGTGGACGCTCTGCGTGGTCTGCTGGCCGCGCAGCTGCCCGGACACATGGTGCCTGCCTCGATCACGGTGCTCGACGAGTTCCCGCTGACCCCGGTCGGCAAGCTGGACCGAGCGGCGCTGCCGGCTCCCGAGGTGGCTTCCGTCGAATTCGTCACCCCGGCCACCCCGGTCGAGCAGGCGATCGCCGATGCCTACGCCGAGGTCCTCGGCGTCGAACAGATCGGTGCCACCGACAGCTTCTTCGACCTCGGCGGCAACTCCCTCTCGGCCACCCGGGTCGCGGCGGCGCTGCGCGACCGCAACGGCTTCGACATCGAACTCGCGTGGTTGTTCAGCGATCCGACCGTGCGTGGTCTGGCCCGCCGACTGGCCGAGGACAACGCGGTGAGCAACGACGTGGTGATCAGCCTTCGCGGCGAGGGTTCGCGGCCGCCGCTGTTCTGCGTGCACCCGGCCGGCGGCCTGGCGTGGTTCTACGGCGGGCTGGCACCGCACCTGCGGGATCGGCCCATCTACGGACTCCAGGACCCGCATGTGGTGACCGGAGAGCCGAGCGTGACCGACGCGCGGGTGCTGGCCCGGCGCTATGTCGAGGAGATCCGGCGGGTCCAGCCGCATGGCCCCTACCATCTGCTCGGCTGGTCGGTCGGCGGCGTGATCGCCCACGCGATGGCCGTCCACCTCGTGGAACTCGGGCAGCAGGTCGCCTACCTGGGGATCATGGACTCCCGCCCGGAGGACGAACCGGTGATCGTCCACGACGTCCCCCAGCACGGGGAGCCGGTCGAGGCGGCCGCGGCGGAGCCGGGGCCGGTGATCGAGCCGGACGCCTCCACCGTGGTCGACGTCCTGGGTGGCTGGCGGGATCTCTTCGATCTCGGCGACGACGTGCAGGCGTCCAGCCCCGAGGAGGTCACCGCGATCATCCGGCAGCAGATCTCCGGCATGGGCCTGCTGGCGGAGGACCAGGTGGAGCGCATCATGGACAGCTTCGAGTCCTCGACCCAGGTGGTCCTCGACTACCGTCCGGACGTCTTCACCGGCGACATGCACGTGTTCACCGCGACCGCGGACAAGGACGACCCGTCCCTGTTGGCGGGCGCCTGGCGTCCGTTCGTCACCGGCGCCGTCGACAACGTCGATGTGGCCACCCACCACCTCGGGATGGCGAACGCCGACGCGCTCGCGGTCGTCGGCCCCGCGCTCGATGCCCAGCTGTCGCAGGTCGACGGCCTCGGCGAGCGGACACCGGAATGAGGGGGTTTGCGTGACATCATCGACCTGACCTCGCGTGAATCCGGGCGGCGAGCCACTACGTTCGACAACAACAAAGCAGGCGGGTGACGACAGTCGCCGTGCCGATGGAGAAAGGACACCCATGACGAACCCATTCGACGACGAGGACGGCCGCTTCTACGTGCTCGTGAACGACGAGAACCAGCACTCGCTGTGGCCGACGTTCGCCGACATCCCCGCCGGGTGGACCAAGGTCTTCGGCGAGGACAGCCGCGCCGCGTGCCTGGAGTACGTGGAGCAGAACTGGACCGACCTCCGGCCCAAGAGCCTCATCGAGGCGATGGAGGCGGACAAGAGCGGCGACGCCTGAGTCGGTGACGGGCCCCGACACTCGCGATTGCGAAAGTCGGTCGTGCTCGAATATCGGGACAGTTGCACGTGGATAACAGGTAAAGAATCAACCCAGTGGTGACCTGTCGCAACTGCAGTCACAGCCGTAACATCGGATTGCAGCACAGTTACCGAAATTGTTGTGGAATATCCCACACATGTTGAGTCAGTGTTCTACTAGTTGAATGAGGTAGGGCACACTTGGTTGAAGGATCGCATGAGTACCAACGTCAGGGGAGGCGGGGACACAGCGATCGACGCTCCACGGGCGGGAAGGCAGTAATCATGGACCAGCTACTACTGGATGACATCCAGACACGAGGGGCGATCACGCCCCACCTGACCGCTGTTCGGCTGGGCGATGACGCTCTCACCTACGGTGAACTCGCCGATCGCGTCGAGGACTACGGCAGCGTGCTGGCCGAGTACGGGATGTCGCCGACCTCGGCGTTCTACGCCGCACTGATGCACTGCATGCCGTCTCTCGTGGACATCGACCCGGTTGATTCCCGGTTGCAGGTCATCGGCGAGATCCAGGCCTGGCTCGGCCGCGAGCGCGGCGAGGTCGCCTCGGTCCGGCCCCGACTCCGCGCGGTCAGCTAGAGTCCCGCACCGACATACCGGACGAGACCCGCCGACAGGCGGGTCTCGTTGTTTCTGCGGTCGTGCGACTGTGGCGGCGACAAGCGTGGCGGCGACAGGCCTCGAACAGTGCGCCTGCGGCTACAGTCCGGCGAGGAGCAGAACGAGGAAGAGGATCGGGCCGCCCACGATCACGCTGCCGGCGCCGGTCACGATGCCCGTGATCGCGCGACCGGTGCCCTTGCGCTCCGCGGGGGCGCGTCGAACCTGCCTGACTCCGACCGCGCCGGCGACGACGGCGATCAGTCCGAGGATCGCGCCCAGTCCCAGCAGGAGGGTCAGGGGTATGGAGATCAGCCCGGAGGTCAGAGCCAGCGAGGCAGCCGGTGCGACGGAACGGCCGCCGACGGGCCGGGTCAGGTACGGCGCCGAGCGCGCCGGAAAGGTCCGCGCGGGCAGCGGCATCGCGGCAAGGGGTGCTCGGCGGGCGTTCTCCAGGTCCCAGAAGTCGCCCACCGGCGGCAATGCGGCATGTTCCCGTGCCGGCAGCCGGCCGGCGTTGCGCGTCACCATCCACGGTGACGATTCCGCCGCGGGCTCGACCCTGGTCGGCAGCTTCGGCGACGCGGGTACCGCAACATGCACGTCGACCCGCGTGCCGGTCGGTTCGGCCGCAGCCGGCAACTCGGTGTCGTCGAGATCATTGACCAGCGGCCACCGCGCGTGCCGCTGGGTCACCGGTGGAGCGAACGGTTGGGTGGGTTGATCGGTACGCACGTACACCTCCTCGCCGCCCGGCTCCGGGTCGGAACCACACCCGTCCGAGTGTAGGCGAGGAGGCGACGTGCGCCGTGGGTCTAGTTGCCCTCTTGCTGGCCGCTGCCCATGCTGATCAGCTGCTGAATGGCGTCACCACTGAGCTTCCAGTCGCCGTCGACCTTGACGAAGCCGAGCTGGATGTCGACCGGTGTCGAGGAATGCGGACTCTTCACGGCGACGGTTGCGGTGGCCTTGTCGCCGTCCTCGGTGACCTCTTTCACCGAGAACGCGTCCGGGGTGTATCCCGCGGCGGACGCGCCCTTGGCGAAAGCCATCGCGGCCGGTTTGGTGGCGGGATTGGTGACGTCGATGACCTGGTCGAGCTCCTCGGAGGAGGTGTTCGGGTCGATGGCCTGGCGCAGGGTTTCCTGTGCGTCGTCATTGCTGAGCCCGGTGACCTCGTCGACCGCGTCGCTGGCGGCGGTCTCGACCTGGCTCGCCGCGGACTCGACGGCGGTGGACACCGCGCTCGTCGCCTCGTCGACGGTGTCGGTGGACTCCGAACAACCGGTGGCGACGAACAAAGCGGCCCCGGCGAGGGTGACGGCAGCGACGGACTTCCGGATCTTCATGCGACTCTCCTCGATGCAGTTGTCTATCCGCGGCGCTTCTCCGCAGTGAGCCAACACTAACTCACCGGCCACCGGAATTAATCGGACCGCGGTCCGGTTATGCTCGGTGTAACCATCACAAGGAGGCGCGACATGCAGTTCGGACTCTTCAGCGTCAGTGACATCACCACCGACCCGACCACGGGCACGACGCCCACAGAACACGAGCGGATCAAGGCGATCGTGCAGATCGCCAAGAAGGCCGAGGACATCGGGCTCGACGTGTTCGCGCTCGGTGAGCACCACAACGAGCCCTTCTTCTCGTCGTCGCCCACCACGACCCTGGCCTACATCGCGGCGCAGACCGAGCGTCTGCAACTGAGTACCGCGACCACGCTGATCACGACCAACGACCCGGTCAAGATCGCCGAGGACTTCGCGATGCTGCAGCATCTGGCCGACGGGCGCGTCGACCTGATGCTCGGGCGCGGCAACACCGGTCCGGTCTATCCGTGGTTCGGCCAGGACATCCGCCAGGGGATCCCGCTGGCGATCGAGAACTACCACCTCCTGCATCGGTTGTGGACCGAGCACGTGGTGGATTGGGAAGGACAGTTCCGGACCCCGCTGACGTCCTTCACCTCGACGCCCCGCCCGCTCGACGACGTGGCACCGTTCGTCTGGCACGGGTCGATCCGTAGCCCGGAGATCGCTGAGCAGGCGGCGTACTACGGCGACGGCTTCTTCGCCAACAACATCTTCTGGCCCAACGAGCACTTCCAGCGGCTGATCAACTTCTACCGCGAACGGTACGAGCACTACGGCCACGGCAAGGCCCACCAGGCCATCGTCGGGCTCGGCGGACAGTTCTTCATCCGACCGAAGTCGCAGGACGCGGTGCGCGAGTTCCGCCCGTACTTCGACAACGCGCCGGTGTACGGACACGGTCCGTCGCTCGAGGACTTCACCTCGCAGACGCCGCTGACCGTCGGCAGCCCGGCCGAGTTCGTCGACAAGACGCTGACCTTCCGGGAGACCTTCGGCGACTACCAGCGTCAGCTGTTCCTCGTCGATCATGCGGGACTGCCGCTCAAGACCGTGCTGGAGCAGCTCGACCTGCTGGGCGAGGTGCTACCGGACCTGCGCGCCGGGTTTGCGGAGGGACGTCCCGACGACGTTCCCGACGCGCCGACGCACGCCTCGCTCGTCGCCGCCCGCCAGGAAGCCGATCAGGATGTGGAGGTGTCCTCGTGACCGCCCTGCGGATCGTCGCGGTGAACGCCGGTCTCTCCGAACCGTCGTCGACGCGGATGTTGATCGACCGGCTGACGGTGGCGGTGACCGACGCACTCGGCGAGGGCGAGCGCGTGGTCGACGTTCAGGTGATCGATCTGCGGGATCTGGCCGTCGATCTCGGCCGTGCGATGACCGGCGGGTTCGCCCCCGGGCAGGCCCGCGCCGCTCTCGACGCCGTGGAATCTGCTGACGCGTTGATCGTGGCGTCCCCGGTCTTCAACGCCTCCTACAGCGGACTGTTCAAGATGTTCTTCGACCTGGTCGACGTGGACGCGATGTCCGGCAAGCCCGTGCTCATCGCCGCCACCGGCGGCAGCCCGCGGCACTCCATGGTGCTCGATCACGCGCTGCGCCCGCTGTTCTCCTACCTGCGAACCGTGATCGTGCCGACCGGGGTGTACGCGGCGTCAGAGGACTGGGCGGGCGCCGAGTCGGCTGGTGATGGCGGTCTGAGTGGTCGAATCGACCGTGCGGCAAACGAACTCGCGGGACTCATCGAGCCGCGGGCCGCGGGTGGTGCCGCGTCAGACACCCGGAGCCGCGTCGGCGACACACAGCACGACGCGCGTGGTACGGGACCCGACGTGCGCCAACAGACGATCGAGGCGGCGGGCATCGCCAACTTCGCCCGGTTGCTCGGCCCTTCGTGATGGCCCTCCCCAGGGAGCGGGGCTCGGCGTCAGGCGCGGCCCGGAGTGTTCTTCCGGGGACGTAGCCGAGAGTGCGGCAAAGCGGGTGCGGGCAGGTGCTGGATGTCGCCGTCGTATCCCTGTACCTGTCCAAACCGTTCGCTGTGGGCCATCCACTCGTCGCGGAACCCGACGATCTCCTCGTGCGTGCGGCCGATGAAGTTCCACCACATCACGATGTCCTCGCCGAACGGGGTGCCGCCGAGCAGGATCACGCGGGCGGCGTCGTCGGCGACGTTGGTCAGCGTCAGTCGCGACGCACCCACTCCGACGTAACCGAGCTCGGTGCGCTGGAGAGGTGCGGCACCGGTGTCGGCGACCTCGATGGTTCCCGCGTCGACGAGGATGCCGTGCTCGAAGGCGGGATCGACGTCGAGGTCGACGGTGGCGCCGGGCGCGAAGTCGAGCTGGGCGCCCAGCAGTGGCGTGAACGTGTGTACCGGCGAGCGGGTGCCGAGAAGCTCGCCGAGGAACACCTTGGCCGTGACCCCGTCGAGCTCGATGTCCTCGGGGCGGTGATGGGCGAAATCCCTTGCTGTGTCGACGGCATCGGCGGGCAGCGCGGTCCACAGCTGTACGCCGTGCAGGATCGTGGTCTCCGGGGTCGACACCTCGGTGTGCGCGATGCCGTGTCCCGCGGTCATCAGGTTGATCTCGCCGGGGCGGACCCTCGCGTGGTTGCCCATCGTGTCGCGATGCTCGACTTCGCCGGTGAACAACCAGCTGACCGTCTGCAGGCCGGTATGCGGATGCGGCGGCACATCCATCCCGCCGGTACTCGCCACGTCGTCGGGCCCGTAGTGGTCCACGAAGCACCACGCGCCGATGAGCGACCGCGAGCGTTGGGGGAGGGTCCGGTGGACGGTCATCGCGCGCGGACCGCCGAGGGGTACGTCACGTGCGGTGAGGACCTCCAGACGAAGGTGTCCCGACCCGGTCGCGTTCTCGGCGTCGGTGTGGCATTCGACCTCGGCCGGCTGGATCTCCAGATTGCTCATGGCGACCATTCTCCCCGGCGTCGGGACCCCGGTGTCCGCAACCGGGACTCAGACGACGGTCGGGTTCTCGAATCGCATGGTGATCTTCTCCACCGAGCTGGTCATCAGCGCATGCCGGCCGAGCCGCAGCGAGCGGAGTTCGGCGGCGATCGGGTGGTCGCCGAGCGTGAGGCTCGCCCCGCCGAGGCGGGTGCGGGTCCCGCTCACCGATGTGAGGCGCCACGGGGTGAGCCGGGTGACGCCGTCGAGCTGGGAGTAGGCGTGCAGGACGGTGTCGGCGGTCGTGTCCGGGACCTTGACGCCGGGTTTGATCCGCAGGTCGGCGATCAGCGAACCATCGGCCTCGAGCCGGCCGCGCCGGGTCGACGAGGTGTGGTCGACGTCGAACTCGGCCAGGGTTTTGGGGAAGCCCCAGATCCCGCGCCCGGCCGCGAGGGTGAAGTCGCCGTCCACCGGGAGGCGGTGCACGAGCGCACGCGCGTCGCCTTTTGCGAGAGAGCGGAGCGCGCGGAGCGGCGAGGTAGGGGGTTGTGACGGGTCGTCGACGAGGAAGCAGACACCGAACTCGTTGTATGGCCCGAGGTCGCCGTCGACGTAGTCGACGAAAACCAGCATGCACATCGCGCGTCCCGGTCGGACGCGCAGTGGACGCAGGGTGCCGGGGCGTGCGGACTCGCTGTCGATCGCACGCTGGACCGCGGCCGCGTCTGCGGTGAAACCCGCGACGAAACACTGCGCATGCCGGATCTCGACGGGCATGGTCACCGTGGTGCCGAGGATGTCGTGGGACGAGGGTGCGGTCACCGGTACTCCTTCTACTGGTCTGACGTGGGTCTGCCGGGACGGTTCGACGCAGACTAGAACGTGTTCTAGTCTTGCATGATCAGGCCGTGGAGACGTCGGAGAAGGCGGATGTCCCCCATCCTGTGGACAGGGAAGGCGACGAGGCGAGACGGATTGTCGCATGTCCGGGCCGGAAAGCGGCCGGTGTCCGACATGTCGTATACGGTTCGCCTCGTGTGCGGACGCGCCACACTGTGTAATTGCTGAGAGACGCGTGAATGCCGCACGGTGAGCCGACGAAAGGGGGCGTCGTCGATGCCCGAGGGTAACGTCGCATCGCCGCACCGAAGGGGTGCCGCGCCGAGTCGGATGTCGACGGCGAGGTGCGCACGGTGACGGCGAACGATGTGGTGGCGGAGGGTCGTGTCATCCGCGTGGGGATGATCGACGATCACCGCTCGCCGATCTGGGGGATCGAGCGGGTGTTGGACCCGGTCGACGACATCTCGCTGGCATGCTCGGCGTCCACGGTCGCGGGCGTGCTCGCGGGGATGCCACTCGACGTCGTGCTGCTCGATCTGCGCCTCGACGACGGCACCACGCCCAGGGAGAACGTCAACACGCTCTCCGCGGCCGGTGTCGCCACGGTCGTGTACACATCCGGTGAGCATCCGGCGCTCCTGCGTTCGGCAGCCCGGGCGGGCGCGCTCGGAGTCGTACTGAAGTCGGCCGAGGAGTCCGTCATCATCGACGCGATCCGGGCGGCCGCCAAGGGGCGGGCGGTCCTGACCACCGAGTGGGCCGCGGCCATCGACGGTGACCCCGAACTGGCCGCGGTCGATCTGTCGCCGCAACTGCAGAAGGTGCTGGCGCTGTACGCGTCGGGGGAGACCTCTTCTCGGGTGGGAGCGGCCCTCGGGGTGTCCGCGGAGACGGTGAACGAGTACCTCAAACGAATTCGTCAGAAGTATGCAGACGCCGGCAGGCCGACCCGGACGAAGGTCGACCTGTTCAAGCGTGCGGTGGAGGACGGCTGGCTCCCGGTGCCCCAACGGCACCGGAGTCGTGGCGCTTCGGATCGTCGACAATAGGTCGATCCGGATCGGGCCCAGGGACTGTCCGGTTCGGAATCAGTAGGCAGACAAGGGGAATGGTGGGGAATCAGTGGGCGATCGGCGCCGGAACAGTAGGAGTCCCCATTTCTGGGTCTACCGGGCGACCGACAGCAGCACTACTTTCAGATCATTGGGAATGACGCGTGGAGCGTGCGGCGTCGGGGGACGTGGGCGATGCGCCAGAAATTAGGGGATGGACCAGTGACGGCCACTTCAGAGTTCTACCGAACCGCACAGTCCCGAGGGGCCGTGGACCAGCGCCGTGTCGGCTCGCCGGAGTCGATGCTCCACAACGGGATCACCCGGCTTTCGGATTACCGCCCGGCCGTCGACCGTGCACCGGCGGCGCTGCCGCGGCCGAGCCTGTCCGACCGCGAGGTCGAGGTTCTGCTCGGCTGGCTCGCTGCCGAGTCGAAGGAAGAGGCGGCCGCCCGGCTCTTCATCTCGGCGTCGACCGTGAGTACCCACCTCGCACGAATCCGTGCCAAGTACACCGCGGTCGGCCGTCCGGCCCCGACGAAGACGCACCTCTTCGCCCGCGCCCTGCAAGACGGATACACCAGCCTCGATCGCTGGTGACCGACCCGTCACACGCGCGGCCTGCGGTGATCCCGGAACGGGGGTCAGCGCAGGTCGCGCGCCAGTTTCGGCCAGGTTGCGTACAGGTCGTCCTGCCAGTAGCCCCACGAGTGGGTACCGGTGGGACGTAGATTCACCTGGACCGGCAGCCCGAGTGCGCGCATCCGCTGCACCATCTGACGGGTACAGATGTCGATGGCGACCTCGATGCCGCCACCCACGACGGCCTGGTTGACCAGGTCGAAGGCGCTGCCGTCGATACTCGGATCCCCGAGCTGCTCGTGCGAACCGGGCAGGCCGGTCCCGCTGGTCATGTACACCTTGGTCCCCCGCAGCTTCTCGGCGTTGAGGTACGGGTCGTTCGCACGCCACCCCGGTCCGCTCAGCGGGCCCCACATGTTGACCATGTTCGCCCCGCCACGATCCTCGACGACCATCCGGATGTACTGCTGTCCGGCCGGATCACTCGTCCGGGCACAGCCGCTGAACGCGGCCACGGATCGGTAGAGCCCCGGGGCGGCGATGGCCAGATTGAGCACCGAGGTCCCCGCCATCGAGATACCTGCGATGGCGTTCGCGCCGGTGGTCGGGAACTCCTCGTCGATGATCGGCGGGAGTTCCTCGGTCAGGAACGTCTGCCACTTGTTGCGGCCGAGTACCGGATCGTCACGCTGCCAGTCCGTGTAATACGAGAAGGCGCCGCCGATCGGCGTCACCACGTAGGCGTTCTTGTCGGCGAAGTACTTCTTGTATGTTGTCCGGGCGTCCCAGGTCGCCGAGTCCTCGCCGCCGCCGGCCCCGTTGAGCAGGTACAGAACCGGAGCCGGTCGAGACCGGTCGCGTGGCGTGAGGACGGTCACCGCGACCGACCGGTCCATCGCCGCCGAGTGCACCAACAGCGTCGTCTGCTGGGGGTCGTCGACGTAGCGGTCGATGACCCGCGATCCGGGTTCCGCGCCGGCGGGTGATGCGGATACGAAGCCGTGCGCGGCGAGTAGCACCGTCACCGTTATCAGAACCGTCCGGAACCGTCCGCCGTTCACGCCCACCGCGCCCCACCTGTCTTCTCTGATTCATCCCACCTCTGCCGACGCAGGACGCGCCGGCCGGCGAAGTGGCCCCGCCGTCAGTGTAGGCATCGTTCGCAGTCGTACTCGGCGATACCGCTTCGGCTCAGAGACGGACCTGGGCCAGGATCGGCGTGGTCGGCTGCGGGGAACCGCCCGCGGGCTCGATGGTCACCGCCAGCACCTGTGCGTCGCCGAGCCCGTCGACGACGACCGGTTCGGTGTCGCCGCCGGGGATCAGACCGGCCGGGACCGGATTCTCCGCTCCGCCGACCAGCCAGAGCTGAAAGGTGCTGTCCGGTGAGATCGGACGGCCCGGATCCCGGATGAGGGTCACCGCGCGGCCGGCGGTCTCGGAGGTGATGACGGTGATCGTGCCGTGGTCGTCCGCCAGGGGTTCGGCGGTGATGGTCGCATCACCGGCCGCGAGAACGGTGAGGACCTCCTGCTGCGTCTCGCCGACCGAGGTCGCGGCGGGCGAGGGTTCCGGTGCCGTGGTGCGGCCGATCAGGACGCCGGCGCCGAGAGCGACGACGACGGTCACCGCGGCGGCGGCGAGCACGGCCGTCGTCCGCTGTGGACCCTGTCGGCGTCCGCCGATGGGCACGGGCTCAGGAATCGGAGGCGGTGTCGGCGCATCGAATCCGGCGGCCCCGTCGAAGACGTGGGTCAGTACCCGACCCCGAAGGCCGGAAGGCGTCTCGAGTGCGTACGTGCTCGAGAATCCGGCCATCGCGGTGTGGATCTCGACGATCCGGTCCTCATAGGCCGATCGTGCGTCCGGCGGGAGCGCGGCGAGTTCCCGTTCCGCCCGGAGTGTCTCCTCCGGGGTCAGGGCGGAAACGGCGTACAGCTCGATGTGGTCGTCGAGCCAGGCGGACATTCGGTCGTCGGGCTCCGCGTCGGTGGTTGTCATGGGCAGGTCAGGCATCCTCCTGCGTCCTCAAGCACTGTTTCAGGCGGCGTAGGCCGTCCCTGATGCGTGACTTGATGGTGGGCAAGGGGGTCTCGGTCTGCTCTGCCACCTCCGGATAGGTCAGACCGCCGAAGTAGGACATCTCGATGGAGCTTCGTTGCAGTTCCGTGAGCTCGCCGAGGCACGTCCGTAGCGTACGCGCCTCGTCGGCGTGGACAACCACCTCGAGCGGAATGTTGCGTGGGGTTTCCACCGAGGCAGCGCCGTAGTCGGACATCCGTTCCTGCTGGAGTTGCTCGGTGCGCACGCGATCGACGGCGCGACGATGGGCGATGGTCATCATCCAGGTGAGGACCGACCCCCGGGCGGCGTGGTACTGGCCCGCCTTCTGCCAGTACTGCAGGTAGGCCTCCTGCACGATCTCCTCCGCGTATTCGCGGTCGCGGACGACGCGGAACGCGAGCCCGTAGATGCGCGAACTCGTCAGGTCGTACAGACGCGTGAACGCGGCACGGTCCCCGGTGGAAGCCGATTCGAGAAGATCGCGCAACAAACGAGATTCGTGTCCACGTCCGTGGTCCGCATCGGGGGTCGCGCTGCCGTCGTCCGATGTCACCTCTTCACCGTAACCGGAATGGCCGGGAGTTCTCCGGCGATCCGCGATCACCGGTTTGCTGACCTTCGGTAAAGGACAAGGGACACAGGGACGCACACGGCCAGGATGACCAACGACGAGCCCACCGCATACCCCACGGCATGGTCGGCGACCCACCCGGTCGCGGTCGGGAACATCGGTGGTGCCTCGTTCCCGAACAGCTGACGGCAGGCGGTCGCGACGGCGGTCACCGGGTTCCATTCCGCGATGGTCCGCAGGGGTCCGGGGAGGCTCTGCGCGGAGATGAACGCGCTCGACAGGAATGTCACCGGGAACATCCAGAGAAAGCCTATGCTCTGTGCCGCTTCGACATTCGGCGCCGCCAGGCCGCTCACGGCACCGACCCAGGCCATCGCGATGGCGAAGAGTCCGATGATGCCGAAGGCGATTGCGGCGTCGGCGGCGCTGCCGTAGATCCGCCAACCGATCGCCAGTCCGCAGGCGACCATCACCGCAAGTCCGACGGCGCCCAGGAGCATGTCCGAGGTGACCCGGCCGCTGATGACCCCCAGGCGGGACATCGGCAGTGAGCGGAGGCGGTCGATGATCCCGTCCGAGGTGTCGTTCGCCAGACCGACAGTGGTGAAGGCGGCATTGAACACGACGGTCTGCGTGAAGATGCCCGCCATCAGGAATTCGCGGTACGAACTACCGCCGAAGGTCGCTCCGAAGACGTAGGCGAAGAGAAAGACGAACATCAGCGGCTGGATCGTCGCGCTGATGAGGAGCGTCGGTATACGTTTGACGGTCAGCAGGTTTCGCTCGACCAGTACTGCGGTGTCAGTGAACACGGGCTCGCTCCGATCGGCTGGGCGGAATGTCGGTTACGTCCGTGAAGTTGTCATCTGTTCCGACGACAACGTCGGCAAATCTGTTGACCGCCTCGCCATTGATGTCCGCTTCGGCGACCGTGATGTCCGACTCGGTTGGCACGTCGGCGATCTCGTCGACCGGGGGAGTTCTGTCACCGGAACGCTCGGTGAGTGTCAGGAAGACGTCGTCGAGGGTGGGTGTCGACACGGATGCGTCGACGACCTCGATGCCGGCGGTCGACAGCGCCCGGACCGCCGCCACGGCACTGCGGGTGCCGGCGTCGACGGGAACCGACCAGCGCGCCGAATCGGTGCCGGTGCCACCGTCCGATCCCAGGCGTTCTGCGGGTCCGACGCCGATACCGGTGAGGGACGCCGACACCTGCGCGTCGGCGTCGTCCGTATGGGGGACAACGACTTCGACGGTGAGGATCGATCCCCCGGTGGCGGACTTCAGTTCCGCCGCGCTTCCCTGGGCCCGGATCGTGCCGTGGTCGATGACGGTGATCTCGTCGGCGAGGGCGTCGGCCTCCTCGAGGTACTGCGTCGTCAGCAGAACCGTCGCGCCGGAGCTGACCTGCTCGGCGATGACCTCCCACATCTGGCGTCGTCCGCGCGGGTCGAGTCCGGTCGTCGGCTCGTCGAGGATCACCAGTGAGGGGCGATTGATGAGGGCGCCGGCGAGGTCGAGGCGACGCCGCATCCCGCCCGAGTAGGTCCGCATCGGTCGGTCGGCGGCGTCTTCGAGGTTCAGCTCCGCGATCAGTTCGCGGGCACGTTCCGATGCCACTGCACGCGGTTGCCCGTACAACTGGCCGACCATGCGGAGATTCTCGAAACCGGTCAGGTTCCCGTCCACGGCGGCGTACTGGCCGGACACCCCGACGATCTTCCGGACCGCGCCGGGATCGGCGATGGCATCGATACCGTCGACGATGACCGAGCCCTCGTCGGGGGTCATCAGCGTCGCCACCGCGCGGACCGTGGTCGTCTTGCCCGCGCCGTTGGGGCCGAGGAGGGCGTGCACGGTTCCGGTGGGGACCGAGAGATCCAGGCCGTTCAGGGCGTGGACCCGCGGGCCGCGGCCGAACAATCCGGTGCGGAAGGTCTTCTCCAGCCCGCGGAGCTCCAGCGCGTACGGAGACGCCCCACGGTCAGGGGTGTCGTCAGCGATACTGTGTCGCCCCACGGGTGACCTCGCTTCCCTCGTCCTGTGCACTTTCCATCGTCCGGATCAGGCTGGCGGGCCGCATGTCTCGCCAGTTCTGTTCGACGTACTCGAGGCATTCGTCGTGACCGGACGGGCCGAAGACGGGCCGCCAGCCGTCAGGCACGGGTGCGAACTCCGGCCACAGCGAGTGTTGGTTCTCGTGGTTGACGAGCACCCGGAAGACTCCGTCGGTGTCGTCGAAGGGATTGGTCATCACTTCTCCTGTCGTGTGGCGGACGCCGGTTCTCCCGGCGATACACCGATGGCATGTACCCAGTCGGACACGTGCTCGGGCAACATCATTCGTGCGTGCGTGCTGTGCGACTCGATCTCGACGACCCGTCCGGTCACCTTCGAGTACCAGGCCTCGACGGCGGGCGCGCCGGGCTGGGGGTCGACGGTGGCGGTGACGAAGGTCAGGTCGCCGTTGTAGACACGCGGCCGCCACTTCTCCGCCAGCGGTGAGGCGTGGCGGAACACCTCGTGGACCGTGCCCAAAGTGTCCCGCGTGAGGCCACCGAGCGCTCCGCCCACCGAGGAGATGATGCGGTGGGCATCGGCTACGGTGAGTTCGTCTGTGCCGGAGAGCTCTTCGCTGTCGAGGTCGAGACCGAACTCGCGCATCAGGTCGGTGATCGACGCCTCCGCGTCGAGGTCCGGCCGCTCGGAGATGACGTAACTGTCGAGCACGACGAGCCGGGCGACCTCGTCGCCCGCCTCGCGCAGCTGAACCGCCATCTCGTGCGCGATGAGTCCGCCGAGCGACCACCCGACGAGGTGGTACGGACCCTCCGGTGCGACGGTCCGGATCTGCGCCACGTATTCCGCGGCGAGGTCGCCGATCGAGCGAGGGCAGCGCTTCCCGGACAGTGCCGGATGTTGCAGTCCGTACAGCGCCCGGCCGGCGGGCAGGTGGGGCAGGAGCGAGGTGAAGCTCCACGACAGCCCGATCGCCGGATGGACGACGAACAGCGGTGGCTCGCCGGGATTCCCTGTGGTGTCACCGCGTTGCCGACGCAGCGGCAGGAGCATGTCCAGCCCTGCCGTGCCGGACTGTTCCGACGGGTCGCTCGGAGCCGCCCCGTCGATGCCCAGTGCCGCAGCGAGTTCCGCCGGGCTCGGCGCGCCGAAGAGCGACTGCGCGGACACCTGGCGGCCGGTCCGTTCGGTCAGGCGGGAGGTGACGGCGGTGGCCAGCAGGGAATTGCCCCCGAGGTCGAAGAAGCCGTCGTCGGCTCCGATGGTGTCCGGGGCGACCTCCAGGACCTCGGCGAAGATCTGCGCGATCGTCGTCTCGCCGCCCGGGGCCGGTGCGCGACGCGCGGCGTCGTCGGTGGGCGCGGGCAGCGCCTTGCGGTCGAGCTTGCCGGTGGGGGTCAGCGGGATGGAGTCGAGCAGGGTCACCGAGGTCGGCACCATGTGCCGGGGGAGCCGGCGACTCACGCGGCGTCGTAGATCGGCGGGGTCCGGTGCGGTTGCGTCGGCCGCGGTGACGTAGCTGCGGAGCTTCGCCGCCGCGCCGGTCCCTTCGACGAGGGTCACCGCGAAGTCGACATCCGGCTCGGTCGTCAGGGCGTCGTCGATCTCGCCGAGCTCGATCCGGAAGCCGCGGACCTGCACCTGGGTGTCGCTGCGGCCCACGTAGACCAGTCGCCCGTCCTCGGTCCAGCGGACCAGGTCGCCGGTGCGATACATCCGACGACCGGCGAAACGCGGTCCGGTGACCATCGGCGCCGGCACGAAGCGGGTCGAGGTGAGGCCCGGCCGGTGATGGTAACCCCGGGTGACCTGCGGTCCCATGAGATAGAGCTCGCCCACCACCCCGGCCGGGACGGGATGCAGACGCTTGTCGAGGACGAGCGCTCCCACCCCGTTGTTCGGCGTGCCGATCGTCAATTGCCGGTCGGGGGCGAGGGATTCGCTGCCGGTGATGATGATCGTGGTCTCGGTCGGACCGTACACGTTGATCAGGGTGCGTCCGGGAGCCCAGCGCCGGACCAGGTCGGCGCCGTAGTCCTCACCCCCGACGGCGAGCGCCCGCAGCGAGGGCACCGCGGCCGGTGACATGCTCGCGACGGCCGCCGGCGTGATGAACGCATGGGTGACCTGCGCGGAGTCGATGACATCGCTGAGGGCCTCACCGCCGTAGACCTGCGGTCCGACGATGACCAGCGGCGCCGAACCGGCAAGGGCGAGCAGCATTTCCAGGACCGAAGCGTCGAAGCTGGGCGACGCGAAGTGCAGCACCCGCGACATCGGGCCGGGGGCCAACCGGTGGGCGAGTTCGTCGTGCACCGGACGCAACCCGGAATGCGGCACGAGTACGCCTTTCGGACGGCCGGTCGAACCGGACGTGTAGATGATGTACGCGAGCTGATCGGGCCGGATCGTCGAACCGCGTTCGGCATCGGTGATCGGCGACGGCGACGAGTGCTGCAATCGGGTCATCGTCGTCGCGTCGTCGAGGACGAGCAGCGGTGTCGGTTCCCCGGCCATCCCCGCGGCGATGGATTCGGTTGCGGCCGAGGTCGTCACGACGAGCCGTGCACCGCTGTCGCCGAGCATGTGGGCGATCCGGTCGGCAGGATAAGTGGGGTCGATCGGCACATAGGCGGCACCGGTCTTCACGATGGCCCAGATCGCCACGAGAGACTCGATGGACCGCTGCACGGCCATCGCGACCACGTGTTCGGCGTCCGCGGCGCCGACGCCGCGACCCAGCAGGACGCGGGCCAGCCGGTTCGAACGGGCGTCGAGCTCGGCGTAGGTGATGGTCTCGGGAGAATCCGGCGATCCCGCCATGGCGGCCAGGCCATCCGGGTTGCGCTGCACAGCTTGCGCGAACAACCGGTCGAGCGTGGTCGGCATCTGTGCAGGGCGACCGAGTGACGGTGTGCGCTCGGCGATCTCGAGTGGGTCGGTGATCCGGATGTCGCCGATCGGGCGCCCCGGGTCACCCAACATGCCGCGTACGACCCGCATCAGGCGCGTGGCCAGGAGTTCGGCATCCTGTCGCCGGTATCGAGCCGTGTCGTAGGTCACCTGGAGGGCGGCGTCGCCGTCGCGCATGCCGGTCAGTGTGAACTGCAGGTCGAACTTCGCTTCCGGGGAATCGAATTCGGCGATCGACGCGCGGAGTCCCGCATCCATCTCGATGGTCGTCGCCGGCAGGCCCTCGGTTGGTCCCTCGGTGTTCCCGGCGGTGTAGTCGTGGACGGACAGCGCCACCTGGAACAGCGGGTGCCGTCCCGGGGTGCGCGGCGGGTTCAGCGACGCGACGATGTCGTCGAACGGGAGGCCGCGGTGGTCGAGCGCGTCGACGTCGGCGTCGCGTACCCGGCGGACGAGTCCGGCGACCGTGTCGGCCGCCTTCAGGCGCGTCCGCAGCGGCACGACGTTGACGAACATGCCCACCACACCGCTGTAGTCGTGGTCGGCGTCGTGGCCGAGGCGATTGGCGACCGGGCTGCCGACGACGAGATCGTCGCCGAGGCCGAGCCGGTTCAGCAGGATCGCCAGTGCTGAGTGCAGGACCGAGAACGGCGTGGTCGACTGCTCGCGGGCGAAGGCGATCAGGCCCGCCCGCGTGTGTGCCGGAAGTGCGAGACTCACGGACCCTGCTCCGGATTCGGACGGCTGTGCAACATCCGTCAGCGGTGCGACGGTGGTCTCCGCCGGGGCGTCGGCGAGGGTCTCCTCCCAGAAGCGGAGGTCGTCGGCGAGGCTCTCGGCGTCGGCACTCTCGACCGCGTGGTCGCGGTAGTCGACGTCGGCCGGGGGCCAGTTCTCGGTACGGCCGCGTCGACGTTCGCCGTAGGCACGGGTGAGGTCGGCCACGAGGATCGGCAACGACGCACCGTCGGCGGCGATGTGATGCACGACGAGCACGAGTACGTGCTCGGTCTCCGAGCCGGTGGTCGAGCTGTCCGCGACGAGTGTTGCGGTGATCGGCGCATGTCGGGCGAGATCCATCGGCCGGGTTGCGTGCCGGGCGATCTCGGCGGCGACGTCGGTCGTCCACTGCACGGCGAGGTCCCCGATCACCGCCTCCGGGTCGTCGAGCACGCGACCCATGGGGCCGTGCTCGCCGGGTTCGAAGACGGTACGCAGGCTGGTGTGCCGGGCCACGATGTCGACGAGTGCGCCGCGCAGGGCCGGCACGTCGAGTTCTCCGCGAAGACGCAGCACGAAGGGCATCAGGTACTCCGTGGATTCCGGGTTCGCGGTGGCCATCGAGTGGAGTCGACGTTGGGCGGGCGCCAGCGGGAACCGCTCGGGTCGGACCGGAATGCGTTCGGATGCGTCGTCTTCGGATGAACCGGCGTCGGCCGCGGCCGGTGCACTCACGTTCCAACCCTCCGGGAGCGTGAGCAGCGGCGCCAGCGATTCGGGTGTCGGATGGTCGAAGACGTCGCGGACCCGGAGCCGTTCGCCGACGTGGACCCGGTTGATCCGGCTGACAAGGGTGGTCGCCTGCAGCGACGTGCCACCGAGGAGGAAGAAGTCGTCAGTGGCGCCGACCTCGTCGGGACGGAGATCGAGAACGTCGGCGAGGATGTGCGTCAGCGTGGTCTCGGCGAGAGAACGCGGAGCCCGTCCCGTCGACGACAGTGCTGTCGTGGCGGGATCGGGGAGAGCGCGATGATCGAGTTTTCCGTTGCGGGTCAACGGGATCGAGTCGAGCACGACGATCGCGGACGGGACCATGTGACGCGGGAGTCGCTGCCGGACGGTGTCGAGTATGGCTGCGATGTCCGGCGCGTCGGCCGGGTCGGTGAGGGTGACGTACCCGACGAGCACGGAGTCGGCCCCCTGCCCGCGGACGATCGTCGTCGCGAAGTCGACACCCTCGGCTGCTCCGAGCGCGGCGGTGACCTCGTCGAGTTCGATACGGAAACCGCGCACCTTGACCTGGTTGTCGCTGCGGCCGTGGTAGATCAGCGATCCGTCGGCGTCGCGCCGGACGATGTCACCGGTGCGGTACATGAGGTCGCCGGAACCGTCGGGTCGGGCGACGAAACGGGCGGCGGTCGGGCCGCGCCGGTCGAGATAGCCACGGGCGACCCCGGGGCCGCTGATGTACAGCTCACCGGGGACGTGATCGGGCACCGGGCGCAGGCGATGGTCGAGGACCAGTGCGGTGCAGTCGACGACCGGGGTGCCGATGGTGATCGGCGTTCCCGGACGGAGCGGCTCCGACATGACGGCGACGATCGTGGTCTCGGTCGGGCCGTAGGAGTTGATGTAGCTGCGGTCGGCTCCCCAGCGCGCCACCAGCTCCGGCGTGGAGGCCTCGCCTCCGACACCGAGTGTGCGCAGCGCAGGGAGTGGATGCGGCGCGGCGGTGGCCAGCGCAGCCGGGGTGATGAACGCGTGGGTGACCGCGTGGTCGTCGAGGAAGTCGACGAGTTCGTCGCCGCCGTAGATCGTCGACGGGACGATCACCATCGTCGCGCCGACCTCGAACGCCAGGAGGAACTCGAGCATCGCGGCGTCGAAGGCGGGGGAGGCGAAGTGCAGCGTGCGGTCTCCGGGCGCCACCCGGTAGCGATCGCGTTGCGCTGCAGCGAATGCGGCCAGGCCACGGTGGGTCACGCTGACGCCCTTGGGTTTTCCGGTCGATCCGGAGGTGTAGACCACATAGGCGAGCGAGTCGACGTGGCGCGGACCCGTGAGCGAGTCGGCATCCGGGGTCGGGTTCTCCCACGGGACACCCAACATGCCGGGGGAGGCCCACCAGATCTCCTGCGGCACATCCGCGAACCGGTCCGCGGTCGTGATGCCCAGCCTCGCCCCGGAGTCGGCGATCATGTGGGCGATCCGGTCGGCGGGGTATCGGGTGTCGACCGGGAGGATCGCGGCCCCGCTCTTGGCGATCGCCCAGGTCGCGATCACCGACTCGATGCTGCGATCGAGTGCGACGGCGACGACGTCGTCGGTGCCCACCGCGAAGGCCTGCAGGTTGTGCGCCCAGATCGTCGAGAATTCGTCGATCTCGGAGTAGGTCAGACTGCGATCGGAGTCCTCCACGGCCACCCGGTCGGGAAACCGGCGTGCGGTTGCCGTGATGATGTCGGCGAGGTGACGCGGCGTGATCGTGGGCTCGGTGTTCGGTTGCCGGGCGGCGATCGCCGTCGTCGTCAAGGGGAGATCGTCGATGGGCACGTCGGGATGTGCCGTCGCGGCGTCGGCGAGTTCGGCGAACATCCGGGCCAGGGCCTCGACGCGAGGGCGGGTGTGGACGTCGGTCGCATAGGTGAACCGCGCACGCCCGTCCCGGATGCGGAGCTCGAGATCGAAACGGGCCACACCGGTGTCGATCTCGTCGGCGTCGATGCGGAGGTCGGAGATTCCGGAGTCGCCGTCGAGCGGACCGGATGTCCCGATGCCGGTGGAGGCGTCGCTCGTCTGGGCGTCGAAGGCGAGCGCGATCTGGAAGATCGGATGCCGGCCGGTACGAGGCGGATTGACCATCGAGACAATCCGCTCGAACGGCATGTCGGACTGCGACAGCGCCTCGAGGTCACGGTGGCGAACGGAGTCGAGCAGCGCCGTGAAGCTCTCGCGACCGTCCACCGGTGTCCTCAGGACCACCGAGTTCACGAACATCCCGACGACGTCGGCGAGACGGGGGTCGTTGCGCCCGGCGACTGGAGTGCCGATGACGATGTCGGAGGCCGCGCCGCCGACATGGGTGGCCGGATCGGCGTGCAGACGGTGGAGCAGCGCCGCGAACAGCGCGTGCACACTCATGAATTCGGTTGCGCGACCCGGGGACACGGCCATCAGCCGGCCACGGATCTCGGCGCCGAACTCGACCTCGACGACCTCGGCACGTCGCGTCTGTCCGGCCGGGGCATCGGGGATCAGGATGGGCCCCGCGTCGACCCCGTCGAGTTCGCGTCGCCACCATTCCGCGAGCTCACCGTGATCGGCGAGGTTCTCGGCCTGCCAGCGCAGGTAGTCGAGGTAGTCGATCGCGGTGTCGGGCCGGTCGGTCTCGGTCGCGTCGCCGCGACCGAGTTCGGCGTAGGTGCGGGTGATGTCGCGGTGAAGCGGGATCATCGACCATCCGTCGGCGGCGATGTGGTGGATGACGATCGACAGCCGGTGGTGCATGGTGTCGCCGTCGATCCGGTGCAACGCGGTCCGCAGCGGGAGGTCGGTGGTCAGGTCGAACGGGCGGCCGGCGAGAGCACGGGCCAGGTCCGGCCACTGCGCCTCGGTGGTGTCGGTGACCGCGAGGTCGAGAGTGACCGCGTCGGCGGGGCGCACGTCGAGAACAGGCCTGCCGTCGAGATCGGGATAGACGGTTCGCAGCATCACGTGACGGTCGACGGTCCGCCGGATCGCGGTGGCGAGCGCGTCGACGTCGAGCCGGCCCCGGAGGTCGAGCGCGAACGCGATGGCGTAACCGGCTGTCGCCGAGCCATCTCCATCAGTGACCTCGCCGATGGCGAGCTGGTTGAGGAACCAGAGCTGCTGCTGGGCCGGGCCGGGCTCGACGGGCGCGTCGGGGTCGTGCACGAGACGGGGGATACGCGTCTCGTCTGTGGCCGACCGGCCGGTCTCCCGCCCGGGCACGAGCCGCGCGATGGCAGCGACGGTCGAGTTGTCGAAGACCTCACGTACCGGTATCCGGTGTCCGGTCAGGTGCTCCAGCGCGCCGACGATCTGGGTCGCCAGCAGCGAGTTCCCGCCGAGGTCGAAGAAGTCGTGGTGACGGCCGACGGTACCGGGTTCGAGGTCGAGGCGTTCGGTGATGAGGTCGGCCACCGTCTGCTCGATCGGTGTGATCGGTGCGACGTACACGACGCCGGTGTTCGCCGGCAGGGTCTCCGGTGCGGGCAGCGCGCGCAGGTCGACCTTGCCGATCGGAGTCGTCGGGATCTCGTCGAGCTCGACGATCGCCGACGGGATCATGTGCCGCGGAAGACGGTCCGACAACCGTTCACGCACGTCGGATGCCGTATCGGAGGTTCCGTGCGCCATCGTCACATACGAGACGAGATGAGCGCGGTCGCCCTCGCCACGGGTGGTGGTGACCGTCGCACGCACCGCGGCGTCGGAGACGAGCACGGCGTCGATCTCACCGAGTTCGATGCGGTGACCGCGGATCTTGGTCTGATGGTCGGCACGGCCGCGGAACTCGAGTTCGTGATCGGTCGTCCAACGCACCAGGTCGCCGGTGCGGTACATCCGCTCGCCGGGATCACCGAACGGGTTGGCGATGAACCGTTTCGAGGTCAGCGGGCGCACCCCGTGATACCCGCGGGCGAGATGCTCACCGGCGATGTACAGTTCGCCGATCGCCCCGGGGGCCACCGGCCGCAGGCGTTCGTCGAGCACGAGCGCGGAGACCCCGCGGATGGGCCGGCCGATGGTCAGCGTCGTGTAGTCGGGTTCGATCGGCGCCGACACGGCTGCGACGACCGTGGTCTCGGTGGGGCCATAGGCGTTGAACAGCCGCGGTCCGCTCGACCACGTACGCACCACTTCCGGGTTCGGATGCTCGCCGCCGATGACGAGGGCCTCGAGTTCGGGGACGTCGTCGGGCGACATGGTGGTCAGCACGGACGGGGTCAGGAATGCATGGGTGACATGGCCTTCCCGCATCAGCTCGGCCAGTTCGGCGCCGCCGACGATGCCCGGCGGGATGATGTGCATGGTCGAACCGGCCGCGATGGCCATGAGGATCTCGAGCACGGTCGCGTCGAAGCTGGGGGAGGCCATGTGCATGGTCTGGCTGTCGGGAGTGATCCCGTACTGCGTGACCTGCTGCGCCCCGAAGTCCGCGAGACCTCGATGACCGACCACCACACCCTTGGGTGTGCCGGTGGTGCCGGAGGTGTAGATCAGGTAGGCGGGCTGGTCGACGTCGAGCGGGCCCGGCCGTTCCGAGGACGACACCGGGGCGGCGGACTTCTGGCGCACCGACTTGATGACCTCACCGTCGTCGAGAGCGAGAATCTGCGGGAGATGCCCGGGGTTGCTTGAGGATTCGTCGGCCAGTGCCGGCCGCGGGTCGGCGGACCGGTCGGTCAGGAGGAGGCAGGAACCGGAGTCGGTGAGCATGTGCGCGATACGCGCCGGCGGGTAGGCCGGGTCGACGGGCACCCACGCGGCTCCCGACCGGGTCACCGCCCACATGGCGATCATCCAGTCCACGCCACGGGGGAGTGCCACCGCGACATGACGTTCGGGCCCGGCGCCCCGTTCGATCAGCAGTCGCGCGAGCCGGTTCGACGCGGCGTCGAGATCCCGATACGTCAGCGACCGGGTGCCGTCGGTGATGGCGACCCGATGCGGGGAGGAGGCGGCGGCCGTGGACAGCAGCGTAGTCAGATGTTCTACGGGTCGGCGGCCCTCGCCGACCGCGGGCACGAGATCGAGTCGCTCGTGCAGGTCGAGGACCGGGAGGTCGCCGACCGCCGAGCGCGGCTGTGCGGTGGCCGCCTGGAGCAGGCGGTCGAGCCGTGACGTGAGTGCGGTCACCGTGGACCGGTCGAACAGTGCGGTGGCATAAGCGATCTCGAGACCGATTCCGGCGGGCTCCCCGTCGGTGTCCTGCACCTCGGTGAAGGTCAGCTGGAGATCGAAGGTGGTGTGGCCGGTGTCGACCCGCGACGCGGTGGCCGCGAGGCCGGCGAAGTCGAGGCGGATGGCCGAACGGTCCTCCAGAGCGAGGGACACCTGGAAGAACGGATGGACATGCAACGACCGGTCGGGGTTCAGTTCGGTGACGAGACGGTCGAAGGGCAGGCCGGCGTTGTCGAAGGCGTTCAGGTCGACGTCGCGCACATGCGTCAGCAGGTCGACGAAACCGGCGTCCTTGTCGACCTTTGTGCGCAGTGCCAGCGTGTTGACGAACATGCCGACGAGGCCGTCGAGGTCGGCGTCCCCCCGGCCGGCGACGGGAGTTCCGACGACGACGTCCGACGATCGGGACAGCGACCGCAGCAGGGCGGCCACGGCGGCGTGCAACACCATGAACACGGTGGAACCGGTGGCGGCGGCCAGTTCTCGGATGGCGCGGTGTGTGTCGGTCGAGACCGTGTGGGTCACCGACGCGCCCGATGCGTCACCACGGCCGGTGCGCGGGCGGTCGAGCGGCAGATCGGTCTCGCCGGGGGCGTCCGCGAGTGTGGCGCGCCAGAAGTCGAGTTCGGCGGTGGCGTCGGCAGACTCGGACAGCCAGGCATGGCGATCGGCACTGACCTGCGAGTAGGTGACGGGCAGTGCCGCCCAGTCGGGTTCGTTTCCTTCCCGCCGGGCGCGATAGGCCGTCGCCAGGTCGCCGGCGAGGGGTGCCAGTGACCATCCGTCCGCGGCGATGTGGTGGACCACCACGGTGAGACGGTGGTCGTCGTCGGAGGTACGGACGAGTCGCGCACGGATCGGCAGGTCGGCGCCCAGATCGAAGGTCTGCGAAGCGAACTCGCGGTCGGGGAGATCGCGCACATCCTCCGTCCGCAAGACCGGCAGGTCGACGGTCACCGTGTCCGGCGATCGCGGCGACATGAAGGCTATGCCGTCTTGTTCGACGACGATGCTCCGCAACGGCTCGTGCCGGACGATGACGTCGGTGAGGGCCTCCCGCAGGGCATCGGTGTCGAGCGTGCCGACGAGTCTGACGGTGAAGGGCATGTTGTAGGTCGCCGCGCCGGCCGGGTCGAGCCGGGTGGCCAGCCACAACCGATGCTGTGCCGGTGACAGTGGCACCGGTGAGTCGGCGAGGAGGGCCGAAGCGGCGCGGGCCGAGGTGGTCCCCGGGGAATCGTCGACTCCGACACCCAGTTCGGTGAGCGCGTCGACGATCCCGCCGACATCCTCGGCGTCGAAGATCGTGCGGATACCGATCCGCCGTCCCGTCGCCTTCGACAGACGGGACGCCACCCGGGTCGCGGACAGCGAGGAGCCGCCGATCGCGAAGAAGTCGTCGCGCAACGAGATCGGTGAGCTCCCCGTCGGATCGGGGTCCAGTCCCAGGACATCGGCGACGGTGCGCACGACGAACCGGTCGAGCGCGGTTTCCGGCGCGACGAACTCGCGGTCGGTGCGGAGCTCTGGGCGGGGGAGCGCACGGCGGTCGAGCTTGCCGTTCGCGGTGGTCGGGAGCTCGTCGAGCACCATGACCACCGTCGGGATCATGTGCCCGGGCAGGGCTGATGCCAGTTCGGTCCGGAGCTCGCGGTTGTGCAGGTCGGCCGTGCCGCTGACGTAGCCGACGAGGACGGGTCCGTCGGCCACGAGATCGTCGCGCACGAGGACACCCGCGGCAGCGACTCCGTGCAGGGAGCCCAGCGCCGACTCGACCTCGCCGAGTTCCACCCGCTGGCCGCGGATCTTCACCTGGGAGTCGGTGCGTCCCAGGTACTCCAGTTCACCGTCGTCGTTCATCCGGACCAGATCGCCGGTGCGGTAGAGACGTTCGCCGGTTCCGTCGGGGGAGGCGATGAATCGCGCCGCGGTCAGATCGGGCCGTGACCGGTAGCCGCGGGCGAGCTGGACGCCGCCGAGATACAGCTCGCCGACCGCTCGGGGCGGCTGCGGGCGCAACCGGTGGTCGAGGACGTGGACGCTGGTGTTCCACACCGGTCGGCCGATGGGCACGACCGGCACGTCGGCGCGGCAGGCGTCGTGGTGGGTCACGTCGATGGCCGCCTCGGTGGGGCCGTAGAGATTGTGGATCGGGGCGGAGGTGAGTGCCGCCGTCGCACCGACCGTGCCCGGTGTCAGGGCCTCGCCGCTGGTGAAGATCTGGCGCAGCGAGCCAAGAGTCCTCTCGTCCCGCCGGTGCGCACCGCCGGGTGTGTCGGAGTCGGCGGACAGCGCGGCCGAGAACGCGGTGAGCATCGACGGGACGAAATGCGCCGTGGTGATGCGATGTTCGTCGATCACGTCGCGGAGATACCAGGGGTCGCGGTGTCCGTCAGCGGACGGCACGACTAGGGCAGCGCCGGTGACGAACGGCCAGAAGAACTCCCAGACCGACACGTCGAAGGTGGCCGGGGTCTTCTGCAGAACACGGTCGGATTCGTTGAGGGGATACCGCGCCTGCATCCATCCGAGCCGGTTGACGATCGCACGGTGGGTAATCGCCACGCCTTTGGGCTTGCCGGTGGAGCCGGACGTGAACAGCAGGTACGCGGTGTTGTCGGGACCGGCGACAGTCACCGGCTCTCGCCGGTCGGGGTTCGCCCGCAGCTCGGCCAGGCTCGCTTCGCCGATGATCAGATCGGGGGCCGCCACCGCCAGGATGTGCTCGAGACGATCGGCCGGCTCATCCGGGTCGACCGGGACGAAGGCCGCGCCCGCCCGGACGACGGCGTGCAGAGCCAGCACCTGATCGAGGCTGCGTCGGAGCTGGACGGCGACAACGCTTTCCGCTCCGACGCCGCGATCCTGAAGCGCCGCTGCCAGTGATCGCGTCTGTCGCGCGAACTCGGCGTGGGAGAGAGGGCTGGACTCGGCCGGGTCGCGTGGGTGCGCCGCGACGAGGACCGGCGCCTCGGGGTGGGCCGCCGCGGCCTCGTCCAGCAGGTCGACGAGCGTGCGCCCGCCGAGCTCGACATGTGCACCCGTGGTGCCCTGGGGCAACTCCGCGGCTTCACACTCGCGCAGCACGCTGACATGCGACACCGGGGTCTCGGAAGTGGCGGTGACGAGAGCTTCGAGGAACTCGACGAGTCGCCGGTGATGGGTGACGATCTCGTCGTCGGAGTAGATGTTCGGATTGGCCTCCAGGTCGACGCTCATGCCGCCGTCGAGACTGTCGTAGACGTTGACCGACAGGTCCTCGATGGGTCCGGTGGACAGCACATTGAGTTCGCCGTGCACCGGCCCGAAGTCGATGTGTTGGAAGAACAGCATCACGTTGACCAGCGGTCCGAAGAACCCACGGCGGGCCCCGGCGGCGTCCAGGATGTCGGCGACGATGTCCTCGTGTCGGTACTTCTGGTGGCGCACAGCGCTCTTGATCTCCGCGTTCACCGAGGCCAGCAGATCGGCGACGGTGGCGTCGTGGTCGAGGGCGACGCGTAGCGGGACGACGTTGGAGACGAGGCCCGCGGAGGTACGCAGGACGTCACGGTCGCGCGCGGCGACCGGAAGACTGAGGACGGCCTCGTCACGGTCGGTGAACCGGGCGACATAGGCGGCGACGGCAGCGGTGATGACCGACGCCGGCCGCACCCGGTGGGCCCGTGCCAGGGAGCGGATGCGAGTGACCAGGTCGTCGTCGAGCACTGCCGATCGGACCGTCGACAACGGTGCCGCCGGACCGGAACGCCTGGTCAGAGTGGCCAATTCGGGCAGATCGGCCAGATGCTGCGACCAGTACTCCCGATCGTCGAGGAACTTCTCCGACGCACGGTAGGCGACGTCCATCGCGGCGATCTCGGCCATCGTCGCGGTGTCTGCCAGGGGAGGCGGAGCATTGTTGACAATCGCCGTGTAGTGCGACGAGACGCGGAGCATCAGATACATGGCGGCATAGCCGTCGTACCCGATGTGATGCCCGCGGCAGTACCAGATCGAATGTCCCGAACCGATTTTGAGCAGGTGTGTGTCGAGGAGAGGATCGGAGAACATGTCCGGACTCTTCGACCGGTGGTCGTCGATCCAGGCCAGTGCGGCTGCACGCGGGTCCGCGGCGTCGCTGAAATCCTGTGTGCCGAGGACCAATCGGCGCGACCGGTCGATGGTCAGGGTCGGTTCGGCGTCATCCGTCGGGGTCAGCCGCAGCATGGACGCTTCCGTCTCCAGCTCGGTCAGCGTCGTCGCGCGCTGGAGGATCTCGGGATCGATGTCGACCGGAGCGCCGTCGGAACCCGATGTGTCGCCACGGAACTCGATGTACGCGTCGATCGTCAGCGGTACATCGGGTTCGAGCTGCTGGGCATAGAAGATGCCGCGCTGGGCGGCAGTCATCGGGATGGCGGGGTCGCGGTCGGATGTGCTCTCGATACGGCTGGTGTGCCGGATCGTGTCTTCAGTGGTCACGCATGCCTCCCCTGTGGACGGGCGCCTGGCAGCCGGGAACCGAAGTCGTGAGAAGGCCAGGTCGCGCGTTTCGTGCTGGACGTCGGACCCCGATGGCGTGAAAACGTGGTCACGCTCGGGTCGAAGCAGATCCCCCCGGAACTCGTCACACTCGTCGGGTGCCCCGTCGGTCGCAGGTCTGCTTCCTGCGCACCGGATGGTGAAGCCGTACTGATCGCTCGTGGTTTGAATCGGCCAGTGCGGGCTGGTCTCGTCCCATGGGTGCTTCGTGTGGGGCACCGGGCCAGATGGGTCCGGTTCGAAAATAGTTTTGCCCGGTACGGGTGATGGCCAAACGCCTGACGGGGGTCCGCAGCGCGGATTTGGCTCCCACCTGCACGTTCCCCTACACTTATGGGGTTGCCTGCGGCACGGCTGTGTCGCGAATCGGCTCACGAACCCACTGGGCGATCCGTCCAGGTGTCACAGCCTGGTGGAAAACCCCAGGCAGGCGTGTGTTCGGTGGCAACGGACCGTGTGCGTCGGGTCGGAAATCCGCCGTACATAAGAAGCCAGGTCAAGGAGACTAACGAGTGATTCAGCAGGAATCTCGCCTGCGGGTCGCCGACAACACCGGTGCCAAGGAAATCTTGTGCATCCGCGTGCTCGGCGGTTCCTCGCGGCGCTACGCCGGCATTGGTGACGTCATCGTCGCCACTGTCAAGGACGCCATCCCCGGCGGCAACGTCAAAAAGGGTGAGGTCGTCAAGGCCGTCATCGTGCGCACCACCAAGGAGCGCCGTCGTCCGGATGGCAGCTACATCCGCTTCGACGAGAACGCCGCCGTCATCCTCAAGGGTGAGAGCGACCCCCGCGGTACCCGCATCTTCGGCCCGGTCGGCCGCGAGCTGCGTGAGAAGAAGTTCATGAAGATCGTGTCGCTGGCACCGGAGGTGATCTGAGCATGAAGGTTCACAAGGGTGACACCGTGATCGTCATCTCGGGCAAGGACAAGGGCGCGAAGGGCAAGGTCATCCAGGCCTTCCCGAAGACCCAGCGTGTCCTCGTCGAGGGCGTCAACCGAATCAAGAAGCACACCGCCGCGTCGGCCAACGAGCGCGGTGCCTCCTCCGGCGGCATCGTGACCCAGGAAGCCTCGATCCACGTCTCGAACGTGATGGTCGTCGATTCCGACGGCAACCCGACCCGCGTCGGCTACCGCGTCGACGAAGAGACCGGCAAGAAGGTCCGGATCTCGCGCAAGAGCGGGAAGGACATCTGACATGACCTCTACCGAAATCGAGAACGGCTCCGCCGGGACCAAGATCCAGCCGCGCCTGAAGACTCGCTACCGCGAGGAGATCAAGGGCCAGCTGAACGAGCAGTTCGAGTACCCCAATGTGATGCTGATCCCCGGCGTCGTGAAGGTCGTCGTGAACATGGGCGTCGGCGACGCCGCCCGTGACGCGAAGCTGATCAACGGCGCTGTCGAGGACCTGGCCAAGATCACCGGTCAGCGTCCGGAGATCCGCCGCGCTCGCAAGTCCATCGCGCAGTTCAAGCTGCGTGAGGGTATGCCGATCGGCGCCCGCGCGACCCTGCGCGGCGACCGCATGTGGGAGTTCCTGGACCGCCTCGTGTCCATCGCACTCCCGCGTATCCGCGACTTCCGCGGTCTGTCGGACCAGCAGTTCGACGGCAACGGCAACTACACGTTCGGTCTGAACGAGCAGTCGATGTTCCACGAGATCAACATCGACAACATCGACCGCCCGCGGGGTATGGACATCACCGTCGTGACGTCTGCCCGCACGGACGAGGAAGGCCGCGCGCTGCTGCGTGCCCTGGGCTTCCCGTTCAAGGACAACAACGTTAAGGACAACTGACATGGCAAAGAAGGCTCTGGTCAACAAGGCCAACAAGAAGCCCAAGTTCGCCGTGCGGGGCTACACCCGATGCAACAAGTGCGGTCGTCCGCACTCGGTGTTCCGCAAGTTCGGCCTGTGCCGAATCTGCCTGCGCGAGATGGCGCACGCGGGCGAGCTCCCGGGCGTGCAGAAGTCCAGCTGGTGACTTTCACCCGAGGCTGACGCTTTGACGAACGGCCCCACCTCTTCGCGGAGGTGGGGCCGTTTGGCGTCGATGGGTCATCGATGGTCTGGAACTCCGTGTCCTTGTAGGTGTCGACGCGGGTGAACTCTCCTCGCCAGTCCACCGTGCGGCCGAGGACGCTTCTTGCCTTTCCACTGTGCGCCGACCGCGACCGGATCGTCGGAGAGCGGGGTGATCTCCACGGTGCCGGGAAGATATGCGGCAGATGTTCTCTGGGGCGGTGGAGTACTCCCAGGCGGTTTCGACGGGTTGCTCGATGAGGACGGATGCGCTCGCTTAGAGCATGATTGAACCTGAATGGACGCGTGCTCTAGGTCGCCCGTTCCGGTGTGGACTGTTGGCGCGCAGTCTCTTCGGTCGTTTCAAGGGAGTCGACCGGCATGAGCGGGATGCTCACCGAGATCACCGTCGACGAGCCGTGTTCATCGGAGACGAGAACGGCGAAATCGTGGGTGGTCGGCCCCGGCGTCGCTCGTCGTTGGTCCTCCGTCGGCGTGAAAACGAATGTGCCACTGCCGGAATCGAGCGCCACCTGGGTGTCCGTGGTCAGGTAGCTCAGGGCGCAGGAAGCGCAGGCCGCGTCGGCCACCGACCCCGACACGGTGCCGGTATCCGGGTCGACGTCGTCAATGGTCGGGGTGACGTCGAACACCATGGCCGCGGCGGGATCGGCGGCGTGGCGCCCGCCGCCGTTCGCCATCTGAAGCGGGCGGATCGTCGTGGCGCCGGCATCGCCGGTGAGCAGGATGACGTCGTCGTCGAGCGTGAGGACGGGCCCGTGCGTCGAGTGGCCGTAGAACTCACCGGCCTCGACGGCCGGGCCGTCGGGGTGGAAGACCACCAGAGTCGTCTTCGGCCAACGGGTTTCGGGACAGAAGCGGGTGAGCGGCAGGTATGTGCGGCCGTCGTGTGCGATCGCCGGGGGGCCGGCCGGTTCGCCGACGACGGGCGCGGACACCGCGGTCGCGGAGTCGGGGTGTACGACGGCGAGGGAGATCAGTGGGTCCCCACTCGCCGGGTCGGTGGTGAGCATCGGAAGATGGGCGGCGCCGTGTCGGTCGAAGTGAACCGAGACGGGGGTCCCGTCGACGCGCGTATCGCCCGTCGTGCCGTCTCCGCAGATGACCGTCACGGTGGTGATGTCCTCGCCGTCCGGCGTGAGGGTCGTCGCCGTGAGGAAGACGGTGCCGCTCTCGTCGGCCCGGACCCATGCCTGCCCGATGCCCGCGGTCATCACCCTGGATTCACCGTTCGGCGAGATCCCGACGACGGTGTTCTCCCCGGTGAGGGTATTCGCCAGCGGGAGGTAGAGATGGTCGTCGGGTCCGGCGACGGCGTCGGAGTCGCTGGTGCCGGGAAGGACCACGGACCATCTGCGCCCACCGGAGTGCGCCGCGGTGACATGGACCGAATCGGGTGACCGGGAGACCACGTAGACGGCGGATTCGGTGGGGACCACAGAGGCCACCCGGCCGGGTATCCCATCGACGGTGTTCAGTGAACCGTCGGGGGCGCGAATCGCGAGCGTGGCGACCGGCGCGCCCGGATCGCCGTGATGACGAACGAAGTACAGCGAGTCGCCGCGCCGGGCCCAGATGTCGCCGCCCTCACCGTCGAACACCTGCCCGACGAGTGACAGTCCACCGGGGCCGGCTTCGTGGAGACGGGTTCCGTCGGCGTCCGACGTCGAGACGAACACCTTCCCCGACGGGGGCAGGATGAGCCGGCTGTCGGCGCCGGGAACGCGAGACAGAGTCGACGCGATGCCGTCGAGGCCCAGAGCGGTGAGATAGGTGTACGTCCGGCCGTCGTCGTCGGGCCAGGTGGTCAGCAGATAGCCGACGCCCGCCTCGTCGAACCCGAGGTGATCCGCGGGTAGGCCGAGGATCGGGTCCGTGGTCGACGCGGCCCCGGTCGGATCGATCCGGGTGATCCGAACCGATGTCCGGATGGTGCCGTCGGAGAATTCCGTGAGCTCGGTGAGCTGATGGGCCCGACCGTCGGGGCCGAGGACGACGCCGCGGTCGGGCTCGGTGGGAGAACCCGCGATGGGGACCGACGTCACCGTCATGGTCTTCGGTCGGACCACGGAGACCTGTGTGCACCCGTCCCCGCGCTGGGTGGTCACGAAGGCGACGTCCTCGTGCCCGACGACGACCTCGTCGATCTGGCAACCCGGCACGGTCACCTGCCCGAGCGAGTACGGGCTCGTGATGGGCAGGGCGACCGTGATCGGAGTCGTACCCCCGCGGCCGTTGTCGGCGGTGATCATGACGGAGTCGAATCGTACCGATTCCGGGGCTCCCGGCGCGCTGGCCGCGATGCGCGCCTGCAGGGCGGGCGTGTAGGTGTAGGCGCCGGTCGGTGCGTCGTAGCTGAACATGCTGCCGCTTGCGGTGCGGAAGGTGCGGTCGCCGGTGGGCGTGACGCCGTGCAGCGTCGTCGGGATCGGGTTCCCGTCCGGATCGGTGAATCTCAACGAGCCGTGCAGGATGCCGGTCGGGGCCGGTGTGAGAACCGGTTCGGCATGTGTTCGGTCCGGCACCGGGATCGTTGATGTCGGACCGTCCGCAGTGATCGTCACCGCCGCCGAGATGCGCTTGCGGCTGAGGAGTGCGGAACCGAAGACGAGGCCGCCGACGAGAGCGAACTGCGGGACGGGACCGGTCGTGTCCGGACCGTCGGCCGCGGTCAGGAACTGGTCCGGATCGCTCACCAGTCCGAATGTGTAAGGGGTGGCAGGGGATTCGGCGGATGCCACCGGTCCCTGGGTGCCGAAACGCCGTATCCACCACAGGAGCGTCCACGGCGCCGGGCTGGCCGCGCCGGTGCTTCCGCCGCCGAGGATGTTGATCCCCAGGAATGTGAGGATCCCGATGGCGCCGGTCCTGGCCGGCTGCGGGGCCACGGCGACCGGCGGGGTGGAGGTCTTGAGGAGGGGAGCCCAGGGAGGCGGATCACCGGATGGCGACACGTTCCGGCCGAACTGGGATCGGGTGACGTCGGCGGCTCGAGCGGCGAGGGCGGTGTCCCCGGGCCGCGGGCCGTCGGCTGCGGGCGGTGGCGTGGTGTCGGCACCGGTGCGGTCGGGCCCGTCGGGCTGGGCCGGAACGGGTTTCTTGGAGATGTCGACATCGAGGGAGGTGCGGTTCGGGGTGGAGTCGGAGGAGGACTCCGGGGCGGGCTCGGTCTCCACGGCGGCCGGCGGCACAGCCGCCTCGCCCGCTGATGATCCCTCGCTCTGGATGGTCGGATCGGGGTACACCGGGAAGATGTCGTTCTCCGCGGTGGGGCCCGAAGGTTCGCCCGTGGGATCGCCGGGGTCGGAATCCGGGATCGTACCGGTATCGGTTCCGGATGCGGGCCCGCCATCCCCGGAATCACCATCACCGGATCTGGTGCTGCCCGACCCCGAGTCGCTGCCGCCGGAACCGCTGCCGCCCGACCCGCTACCGCTGCCGCCGGAGCCGCTACCGCTTCCGCTGGAATCGCTGCCGCCGGAGTCTCCACCGCCCGAGCCACTGCCGCTGCCGCCGGAGTCACCCCCGCTGGAGTCACCACCGCCCGAGTCGCCGCCGGAACCCGGGGCGTCGACGCTGTGTGATCCGACGCCGAAGGGGCTCGGTTCGGCTGTCGCGGGGGCTTGGCCTCCCCAGTAGAGGGCCAGTCCCACGGCAGCTGCAACCGCGAGCGCCCGGACTCGGCGGGGTCGCGCAGTGGTCATGGTCATCTTCGGAGGACCTTCGATACGAAGCAGCACATTGACCGCGAACGACGACGGGTGAGGACATCACCACCGCGGACACAGTCGATGCCTCTGACGGTAGCCGTTGGTGGTCGCGATCACTAACACTTCGTCGGACGGTTCATCCGGCCGGATTCCAGCGGGTGATCGACGGTCGCACGGACCCTCGAGGGCCCCAGAACGGGTGACATCCGGGTTGTGCTGTTGTGCAGCGCTTCCGGTGCCGGTCCGGCCCCCGGGTTCGGGTCGTCGGCGGCGAGATGATCCGTCGTCCGGATTCACCTCGGTCATTCGTGCGAGGTGAAAACCGTCCGACCGGACGACAGTCGTGTCGTGTCCTCCCGGCGGGGGTCCAGTGGTTCAGCGCCGTGCCGCCCACTCGTCGACGAGGCGCGGCAGCCTGCGGGCGCTCGCCGCGAGCGACCGCTGGAAGGCGCGGATGGCCAATGCGTCGGCGATCCTGCCGATCGCCCCGCCCCCGACGCCGTCGTTGTGGACGCGGTAGGTGAGACGTACTCCGTCGCGGGCGTCGTCGAATGTCGCGGAGATGGTGAACCCGAACGGCGACTCGGTGGAGGTGAACTCGGTCCCCTGCGCAGGGTCGACGCGGGTGAACTCGCCGACCCATTCGACCGTGCGTCCCAGAGCCCTCATCTGGCCCTTCCACGTGGTGCCGACGCGAGTGGGGCCCTCCGACACCGACGCGATGCCGACGACGCCCGGCGTGAGCGCCGCGACGTGTTCCGGGACCAGGCAGTACTCCCAGACCGTGTCGGCCGGCAGCTTGATCACGACGGAGGCGGAGGCTTCGGGCATCGTCGAACTCCTGCGGTGGTGGCGGTGTGTGGCATCGACGGTACCCACGCCCCGGGATTCCGACGCGAAAGAGCGGATATGGTGAGCATTTCGCCACGGGAGGGGGTGTTAAGCTCTCACGCCGGGGCGGCTGATCAGTGCGATGGGACGACCCGTTTCCCTGCCTACTGCCGACGCATGACCGCAGGGAAGGTGGAGATTCTTCGATGGCCAAAGTGATCGCGACGATCAGCTTGAAGGGCGGGGTCGGCAAGACCACGGTGACCGCGGGGCTGGCCGAATACATGTCGGCGGAGTTCGGTCAGCGGGTGCTGCTCATCGACCTCGACTCACAGATCAATCTGACCACCATGATGATCAGCGAGGAGCGCTGGCTCGAGCTGAACACCAACGGTCGGACGCTCGCCACACTGTTCTCCGATGCGGTCAAGGGCACCCGGTACTTCCGGCTCGACGAGGCCGTCGAGCGGGGTGTCTCACCGGTGAAGAAGGTGAACTCCGTGGACCTCCTCGCGTCGTCGCTGGACCTCATCGAGGTCCAGGAGGACCTGAGTGCGCTGCGCGTCGAGGGGCGGGTGCCCAACGGTGGCACCGGCTTCCTCCGCGAGGCGATCGAACCGGTCCTCGACTTCTACGACTACGTGCTGATCGACTGCCCGCCCAACATCGGGCCCATCACCCTGAACGGCCTGGCCGCCGCGGACGCCTACATCATCCCCACGATCCCAGATGTGTTGTCCACGTACGGAATCCCACAGATCCAGACCCGGGTGCGGAAGATCGGCCACGAGATCGGCCGGACCATCGTCGAGCTCGGTGTGGTGATCACGAAGTACAAGGCGAACTCGGCCGTGCACCGGTCGACAGCGATGCGCCTGCGCCGTGACCCCACCATTCAACATGTGCTGCCCAGTTACATCAACGAGGCGAATTCCGTTGCCGCAGCTGCGGAGTTCACGTCGTACGGGACGCTTCGGGTCAAATACGGCAATCAAGGACAGTTCGACCAGTTCCGTGGCCTGACCATGGACGTGATGACCGAGGCGCAGGAGAAGATCCGATGAGTTCCGACGACACCCGCCGGCGCATGGAGTACCAGGCCGTCGGCGGTGCGCTCGCGCAATTGGACGCGAAGAATCCACAGGCCGCACAGCTGATCGCGGGGCTGGTCACCGTGATCATCGCCGAGGCCGAGCGGTCCTCGCGTTTCGCTTCCGCGCTCACCGGGGTGGTCGACGCGCTTCGTCCGGTCGACATCGCGCTCGACGGCGCTCCCGTGGCGGCGCCGCGGAAGCGGGCGGCGGCGCCGAAGAAGCGGGTGACACGTCAACCGGGCGCGTTCGATCCGTTCGTCGTCTACCGCGAGGGCGGTGGCCAGGAACTGTCGGCGCGACTCGGCGAGCTGACCCTCGACCAGCTCCGGGACATCATCGCCGAGCAGGAGCTCGACACCCGCAAAGAGACGAGCCGTAAGCGCAAGCCCGAGGTGCTCGTCTCGTGGATCGTCGAGCGCGTCGAAGCGTCCGAGAACAAGGGGAGCGTCTTCCGGTAGTCGGCCTACGCCGGTAGGCGATCGCCGGGCTCAGCGGCCCAGGATGCCGCCCAGTACCCCGCCGGCGCCCGAGCCCGCGGCCCCACCACCGCCGGTGCCGCCGATGAACCCGCCCGGCGGCAACTCCGACGGCTGCACGACGACGAAGCCCTGGCCGGAGAACGCGAGGGTGAAGCGTTCGCCGGTGCTGCGGCCCATCAGGGTGCCGAGGTTGAACGAATCGTTGGACTTCACCGAGGTGCGCAGGCTCGACGACCAGGCGACCGCGGCCTGCGGGTCGGCGTAGGTCGCGGCGTCGACGTTGAGGACCACCGGTGTGCCGTCGGTGGTGATGGCGATACGTCCGCGGCCGGTGAACACGCAGTTGTACAGGCCCGCGTTGCTCATCGCGCCCGCGCCCTGGACGCGCTGGATGTCGTAGCGAAGGGTCGAGTCGAAGGCGAGGACATTCGCGCCGTTGATGGTCAGGCCGTCGGTGCCGTCGAGGTCGATCAGATGGACGTCGGACGCGGCGTTGGCGAGGAACAGGTCGCCGCGACCGGTGACCTTCATCAGGGGGACACCCTCGCCGGTCATCGCCTGACGCATCATCCGGCCCAGA
Organism: Gordonia sp. Swx-4; assembly: GCF_030316175.1. Taxonomy (NCBI): domain Bacteria; kingdom Bacillati; phylum Actinomycetota; class Actinomycetes; order Mycobacteriales; family Gordoniaceae; genus Gordonia; species Gordonia sp. Swx-4. The sequence goes on along the minus strand of NZ_CP128197.1, from coordinate 4,068,962 downwards.
CCGCCGGACCCGAGTGCTTCGAAGTGGAGATCACCCTGGTAGGCGACCATCGAACCGGTGCGGGCCATGACCTCACCCGAGAGGCCGACGCGGCACATCTTGCTGCCCTGCTTCTGGATTCCCTGGCCGCTGACCTCGGCGTGGGACGGGGCGAACAGATCGCTGTGCATGGGGACTCCCGAGGGTTGGGTCGTGACCGGAGGGTGGGGCGGGGTGGCCGGCGGCGGTGCGGCCGGAGGCGGTGATTGTGGTTGTGGGACCGGCTGATTCGTCGGCGGCCACGGCTGCGGATCGGTAACCCGCGGTGGCTGACCGGGAGGCGGCGGCGGTGCCGGATCGTCCTCGACGTCGATGCCGAACGCGGACACCAGACCGGCGAGCCCTGCGTCGTAACCCTGGCCGACGGCACGAACTTTCCAGGTATCGTTGCGGCGGTAGATCTCGAGGCAGACCACGGCGGCCTCGCTGGTGAGACCCGTCGGCGTGAAGCCGAGTTCCTCGCCGCCGCCGCTCAGGGTCGCGGTCAGTGCGCCGGCGGTCGCGAAGGTGGACGGGCCGGTGCCGTCCAGGCTCGCGGCGACGACGACCGTCGTGATGTCGCGGGGTAGGGCTGCGGTGTCGACGGTGACGATGTCGACCGCACCCGACGAGCGATAGCCGACACCCGGGCCGGTGGGCTGGTTGTAGAAGATCAGATCGGCGTCGGACCGGACGCGACCGGCATCGGTGAGCAGGATCGCCGAGGTGTTGACCGGCGATGCCGAACGCACCGACACCGTCACGGCCGACGACGGCAACGGACGGTTCTCTCCGGCGGACAGCGTGAGCACGTTGTCCATTGTGCCAAGTGCGGGCGCATGAGGAGATCGCTCTGTCGACCGACCGGCGCGTCACCGGCTGAGAACCGCCTCTCCGACGGCCATATGCACGGTGCTTCGCGGAGGCGTTTCTCAGCGCGTGAGCACTCTCCGGCCACAAAAAACAGTGGCGCCCAACGGCGGTTCCGCGCAACCATGTTCGGCAACAGTTCGTCACGGGAAGCCCGGGGCGATCCCAACGGTCCCGCAACGTGGTTCGCGGTGCGGAGCGAGGTGAAGGGGGTCGTCATGGCCGCAGTACCACTGGCAATCGTGTGCGGTCTCGTCCTGCTCGCGAGCATCGTCCGCACAGTTCTGGCCGTCGCCGGTGACGGCCGCCGGCGGGTGAGGTACCGGGAGGCGTACGACACCCGACGGCCGACCCTCTGACCTCAGCCGACTACCCCATTCGTCAAGGCGGGCAACGGATATCCGGCACGCCTCAGTGCCCCGAGATCCGGCGGCCCCGGCGGGGGCGGGTTCGGTCGGGTCCCGACTCGGTGGTGATCACGTGGGCGGCCCGTCGCGCGTGCGCCGAGAGATCCGGAATCCCCTTCACCGGCTGGTGCATCGGCAGCAGGATGTAGCCCTCCTCCCAAGGGAACCGGCCGTACTCGTCGGGCCAGACCACCTGCAGCGTCGGGTAATCGGGGAACAGCAGGTTGGCGAGGATGAGTTCGTCCTTGTCGACCTGCTCGATGAGTCGCACCGACACCGCGACCGTCTGCAGCCGGATGTCGGACTGGTCCGCGACGAGATCGCGCCAGTCCTCGCGGTGGAGGAGATCGCCGAGCTCGTTCAGGATGTGATGCGCGGGGAGCGGGTCGACGCCGTAGATGGCCAGTTCGGGGATCGCGTGCAACGAGAGCCCGGCGGTGTAGGAGAAGCCGCAGTCGGTCTCGCGACTGTTCGCCTCGGGAGATCCTTCGCCGACGGAGGTCACCTGCCATCCACACCGGCGGATGGTGTCGATGGTCGAGCGGATGACGGGATTGGGATGCCACCGGGGCAGACCTCGGATCGCGGCAGCGTGGTCTGACATGGATCGCTCCTTTGTTCGAAGGGTGACGACATGACACCACGGGGGTCCGACAAGTTCCGGTGCGGAGATATCTCGACGTCGGGAGTGGCGAACCGCGCCTGCCGGGACCCCGATATCCGTTAGCGTGCCCGCATGACGAAGGTGATGGTCGCGCTGCGTGCACCCGGGCCCGGTGTCGAACTGCCCGGTGCCGACCTGCTCGGTGTCGAACTGCTCGGTGTGGAGCTGCTCGGGGCAGGTTTCCGGCGGACGTGCGAACGGTCGGGTGCGCGTCGCGTGCAGGTGCACATCTCCGACGACGCGGTCACCGGTGCCATGCGGATCTCCGAACTCGACCCGCCGATCGAGGCGGTCGTCAGTCTGTGGGACGCCGACGTGGACATCGTGCTGACCGCCCTCGGCGAGTTCGCGACCGTGGTCGGTGCCTGGCGGGTGGCCGAACGTGCACCGCTCGATCCCGACCTACCCGCCGACGGCACGCGCGTCGACGCCCTCGCCAATGTCGCCTTCCTGCGTCGGCCGGCGGGGCTCGACCCGCAGGAGTGGCGTCGGATCTGGCTCGAGGAGCACACGACCGTGGCCATCGAGACCCAGGCGACGTTCGGCTACTACCAGAACGTCGTCGAAGACGCGCTCACACCGGAGACACCGCAGGTGGACGGCATCGTCGAAGAACTCTTCCCGATGGCCGCGGTCAGCGACCTCCATGCGTTCTACGGAAGCGGGGGAGACCGGGCGGAGCTCGAGCACCGCATGACCCGGATGCTCACCAGCGTCGGGAGATTCGGCGCCGACCGACACCTCGACGTGGTGCCGACGTCGCGCCACGACCTCGTGCTCGAGGTGCCCGCCCGGTAGTGTCCGACGAGGCGGTTGCCGGACGCGATTTGGGTCTGGCCAGCAGATTCCCTACACTAGACCGGTTGCCTGTGCACCTCAGGTGCCCGGGACACAACTGAATAGTCTCCGGTGCCGGCGAAAAGCCAAGGGCACCGGCGGCGAGAACCTTCAGAGAAACTATCCACTTCGTGGAAGGCCCACCGCAGGTCAGGGGAGATTTCCCCGGATCGGCGCTGTATGGGAACCGCCACGAGAAAGGTTGACGGTCACCCATGACCATGACTGACCCGATCGCAGACTTCTTGACACGTCTGCGCAACGCCAACTCGGCGTACCACGACGAGGTGAAACTCCCGTCGTCGAAGATCAAGGTGAACATCGCCGAGATCCTCAAGCGTGAGGGCTACATCACCGACTACCGCATCGAGGATGCGGAGGTCGGCAAGAGCCTCATCGTCTCCCTGAAGTACGGCCCGAGCCGTGAGCGCTCCATCGCTGGACTGCGCCGCGTGTCGAAGCCGGGCCTCCGGATCTATGCAAAGTCCACCAACCTGCCCAAGGTGCTGGGCGGCCTCGGCGTGGCCATCATCTCCACGTCGTCGGGTCTGCTCACCGATCGCCAGGCAGCCAACCAGGGCGTGGGCGGCGAAGTCCTCGCCTACGTCTGGTAGGGGAGGGAACGACATGTCGCGTATCGGAAAGAACCCCATCGAGATCCCCGCGGGCGTCGACGTCACCGTCGACGGACAGCGCGTGGCCGTGAAGGGCCCCAAGGGCGAGCTCTCGCTCACCGTCTCGGAGCCCATCGAGGTCGCCAAGGAAGACAACACCATCGTTGTCACCCGCCCCAACGACGAGCGTCGCAGCCGCGCGCTGCACGGCCTGAGCCGTTCGCTGATCAACAACCTGGTCATCGGCGTCACGCAGGGCTACACCACGAAGATGGAGATCTTCGGTGTCGGCTACCGCGTCCAGGCGAAGGGCAAGGACCTCGAGTTCGCCCTCGGTTACAGCCATCCCGTGCCGATCGAGGCCCCCGAAGGCATCACCTTCGCAGTGGAGTCCCCGACCAAGTTCTCGGTCACGGGTATCGACAAGCAGCAAGTCGGCCAGATCTCGGCGAACATCCGCCGCCTGCGTCGTCCGGACCCCTACAAGGGCAAGGGCATTCGCTACGAGGGTGAGCAGATCCGTCGCAAGGTCGGAAAGACGGGTAAGTAAGCCATGAGTGACACAGCTACCAAGACCAGCCGTAAGCCCCTCGGCAAGGACGTGTCGACGCGTCGTCGCAAGGCGACCGTCAACCGGCACTTCCGTCTCCGCAAGAAGGTCAGCGGAACCCCGGCTCGCCCGCGTCTCGCGGTCAAGCGCAGCTCGCGCCACATCCACGTGCAGCTCATCGACGACCTGGCCGGCAAGACGCTGGCCGCCGCGTCGTCGATCGAGGCCGACGTGCGCGCGGCAGGCGGCGACAAGTCGGCCCAGGCCCGCAAGGTCGGCGAGCTCATCGCCGCCCGTGCCAAGGCTGCCGGCGTCGAGGCCGTCGTATTCGACCGCGGTGGCAAGGACTACCACGGCCGTATCGCCGCGCTCGCGGATGCCGCCCGTGAGGGAGGCCTGAGCTTCTGATGACCATCTTCACCAGCTACACCCACAACACCGGAGGGAACCTCTGATGCCCGGACGTCAGCGTGACGGCGGAAACGGACCCGCCGGTAACGACAACAACCAGAACAATGCAGGTGGCGGCAACGACCGTCGCGGCGGTGGCCGCGGAGACCGTCGCGATCGCGGCGGCCGCGACCAGGACCGCAACCAGCTCGAGCGCGTGGTGACCATCAACCGCGTCTCGAAGGTGGTCAAGGGTGGACGTCGTTTCTCGTTCACCGCTCTCGTGGTCGTCGGCGACGGCCAGGGCATGGTCGGCGTCGGCTACGGCAAGGCCAAGGAAGTTCCGGCCGCGATCCAGAAGGGCGTCGAAGAGGCTCGCAAGAACTTCTTCCGCGTGCCGCTGATCGGTGGCACCGTGACCCACCCGGTTCAGGGTGAGGCTGCTGCCGGCGTCGTCATGCTGCGCCCGGCCAGCCCCGGTACCGGTGTGATCGCCGGTGGCGCGGTGCGTGCCGTGCTCGAGTGCGCGGGCGTCCACGACGTTCTCGCCAAGAGCCTCGGCTCCGACAACGCCATCAACGTCGTCCACGCCACCGTGGCGGCACTGAAGATGCTGCAGCGTCCCGAAGAGGTCGCGGCCCGTCGTGGCCTGCCGATCGAGGACGTCGCCCCGGCGGGTATGCTGCGCGCTCGAGCGGGACAGGGAGTCTGATCATGGCCGAGCTGAAGATCACCCAGGTCAAGGGCACCATCGGTACCAAGAAGAACCAGCGTGACAGCCTGCGGACCCTCGGACTGAAGGGCATCCGCCAGACCGTCACCCGCGAGGACACGCCGATCAACCGCGGCCTCATCAACGCGGTTCGTCACCTCGTGACAGTCGAAGAGGTTTAAGCAATGACCATCAAACTCCATCACCTTCGCCCCGCACCGGGGTCGAAGACCGACAAGACCCGCGTGGGTCGCGGTGAGGGGTCCAAGGGTAAGACCGCGGGCCGCGGCACCAAGGGCACCAAGGCACGTAAGAACGTGCCCGCCGGCTTCGAGGGTGGCCAGATGCCGATCCACATGCGGCTGCCGAAGCTCAAGGGCTTCACCAACCGCAACCGGGTCGAGTACCAGGTCGTCAACGTCGGCGACATCGCGCGTCTCTTCCCGCAGGGCGGCACCATCGGCGTCGACGAGCTCGTCGCCGCGGGCGCTGTGCGCAAGAACCAGTTGGTGAAGGTGCTCGGCGACGGAGAACTCTCCGTCAAGGTCGACATCACCGCCGACAAGTTCACCGCCTCCGCCAAGGAGAAGATCGCCGCTGCCGGAGGCAGCGTCACCGAACTCTGACGGAACAAACCCGCGGTCGGGCGGCAGCTACGCTGCCGCCCGACCGGGGCGTTTCGGCGTCACTGTTAGAGTTTCAGACGTTGTCTGCCGCATCCGCAAGATCGCCGCATCCCGAACATTGTCGATTGCCGAGCACACGGGGATCGGGTCGTGACCGACCCGGAAGATTGCCCTCGCGTGGTCGTTCCTAGGAGGAGTTAGTGCTTTCCCCCCTCTTCGCGGCCATACGGACGCCGGACCTGAGGAAGAAGATCCTCTTCGTTCTCGGCATCATCATCCTGTATCGCCTCGGCGCGACCGTGCCGTCGCCCGGCGTGGACTACCAGGCCGTCCGGGCCTGTCTGGACGAGGTCTCGGCCGGTGAGTCGAGCTCGGTCTACTCCCTGATCAACCTGTTCTCCGGCGGCGCGCTGCTGCAGCTGTCGGTGTTCGCGATCGGCATCATGCCGTACATCACGGCGTCGATCATCGTCCAGCTGCTCACGGTGGTCATCCCACGGTTCGAGCAGCTGCGCAAGGAAGGTCAGGCCGGCCAGGCCAAGATGACGCAGTACACGCGTTATCTCGCCGTGGCCCTGGCGCTCCTCCAGTCGACCGGCATCGTCGCCCTCGCCGATCGCGGTCAGCTCCTCCCGCAGTCCTGTGCGACCAGCGGTGAGGTCCTCAACGACTCCAGCATCTTCGGTCTGATGATCATCGTGCTCGTCATGACCGCCGGCGCCTGTGTGGTCATGTGGTTCGGCGAGCTCATCACCGAGCGCGGTATCGGCAACGGCATGTCGCTGCTGATCTTCGCCGGTATCGCCGCCCGTATCCCGGCCGAGGGTCGTACCATCCTCAACACCCGTGGCGGACTCGTCTTCGCCCTGGTGTGTGTCGCCGCGCTGATCATCGTCGCGGGCGTGGTCTTCATCGAGCAGGGCCAGCGCCGCATCCCGGTGCAGTACGCCAAGCGCATGGTCGGCCGCAAGATGTACGGCGGCTCGTCGACCTACCTGCCGCTGAAGGTCAACCAGGCCGGCGTCATCCCGGTCATCTTCGCCTCGTCGCTGCTGTACCTGCCGCAGCTGATCGTCGAACTGACGCGCAGCCCGGACGGCACCCAGTCGACCTGGCAGGAATACGTCACCAAGTACCTGACCGATCCCAGCAACGGGGTCTACATCGCGGTCTACTTCCTGATGATCATCTTCTTCACGTACTTCTACGTGGCGGTGACGTTCAATCCGGAGGAACGCGCCGACGAGATGAAGAAGTACGGTGGCTTCATCCCGGGTATCCGGCCGGGCGCCCCGACCGCGGAGTACCTGGGTTACGTGCTCAGCCGCATCACTCTCCCGGGTTCGATCTACCTCGGTATCATCGCGGTCCTGCCGAACCTCTTCCTCGAGATCGGTAACAGCGGCAACGTCCAGAACCTGCCGTTCGGCGGTACGGCCGTACTGATCATGGTCGGTGTGGGCCTGGACACGATGAAACAGATCAACAGTCAGTTGATGCAACGCAAGTACGAAGGATTCCTCAAGTGAGACTCGTAATTCTCGGCCCGCCCGGAGCAGGCAAAGGCACGCAGGCTGAACTGCTGAGCGAAGCCCTCGGCATCCCGCACATCTCCACTGGTGATCTGTTCCGCGCCAACATCTCCCAGGGCACCCCGGTCGGTATCGAGGCCAAGAAGTACCTCGACGCCGGCAACCTGGTCCCGTCCGAGATCACCGTCGACATGGTCCGTGCCCGTGTGGGCGAACCTGATGCGGCCAAGGGCTTCATCCTCGACGGCTTCCCGCGTTCGACCGAGCAGGCCGACGCACTCAAGGAGATCCTCGCGAACCTTGACGCCTCGCTGGACGGCGTGCTGTCCTTCGTCGTCGACACCGACGTCGTCGTGGAGCGCATGCTGGCCCGCGGTCGCGCCGACGACACCGAAGAGGTCATCCGCAACCGGATGGACGTCTACACCAAGGAGACCTCGCCGCTGCTCGCGTACTACGGCGACCAGGTCAAGACGATCGACGCGGTGGGCGACATCCAGGATGTCCACCAGCGTGTGCTGAGCGCCCTCGGCGCCGGCGTCAACTGACATCCCGAGACTGCGTCCGCTGATGGGTTTTCGCAAACGCAAGCGCGTTCCGTTCCGCTCCGCCGGCGAACTGGATGCGATGGCAGCAGCGGGCGCAGTCGTCGGATCGGCCCTCGTGGCCGTCCGCGCCGCCGCGAAGGCGGGGGTGAGCACCCTCGACCTCGACGAGGTCGCGGAGACCGTGATCCGCGAGGCCGGGGCAGTTCCCTCGTTCAAGGGCTACAACGGTTTCCCCGGATCGATCTGCAGCTCGGTCAACGACGTCGTGGTCCACGGAATCCCGTCGTCCGATGTCGTTCTCGCCGAGGGTGATCTGGTGTCGATCGACTGCGGTGCGGTTCTCGACGGCTGGCACGGCGACTCGGCCTGGACCTTCGGCGTAGGTGAGTTGTCGCAGCCCGACGCCGAATTGTCCGAGGCGACCCGACTGTCGATGGAGGCGGGTATCGCCGCCATGGTCGACGGCGCCCGCCTCACCGACATCTCCCACGCGATCGAACTCGGCACCCGCGCCGCCGAGAAGAAGTTCAATCGTCCGTTCGGCATCGTCGACGGCTACGGCGGCCACGGGATCGGCCGTGAGATGCACATGGATCCCTTCCTCGCGAACGAGGGCGAGCCCGGCAAAGGGCCGCTGCTGGTGATCGGGTCGACGCTCGCAATCGAGCCGATGCTGACCCTCGGCACCGTGGACACCACCGTCCTCGAGGACGACTGGACCGTCGTCACCGACGACGGATCCCGGGCCGCGCACTGGGAACACACCGTCGCGGTCACCGCCGACGGTCCGCGGATTCTGACTCCGCGACCCGAATGATTTTCTAGGCCCGACCTCCGAGATCTGCTGCAGAGTAAGAATCTGCCGTGCCTCGAAGTCCTGCTGCGCGGCCGGCATGGCGAAGAATGATTGATTGCGGCGGTGGCACTCGTCTCTGGTCATGACCTCGGCGAGCGGACCTGCCAGGCAGATGGCGAGTGTCGAGCAGAGGAGAGTTCGAGGAAGATGGCCACGGTGGAACTCGGTGATGGACTGACGGTTTCAGCTCTCGGATTCGGCGGTATGTCGCTGACCGACGTCTACGGGGCGGTATCCGATGACGATGCCTTCCGCACCCTCGCCCACGCGGTCGACAGCGGCGTGACGTTCATCGATACCGCGAACGTGTACGGGGACGGCCGAAGCGAGACCACGATCGGCAGGTTGCTCAAGACCCGCCGCGACGAGGTTCAGCTCGCCACCAAGTTCGGCATCGTCGGTCAGGGCGGCGTCGGGCAGCGCGGAGTCCGCGGTGACCGAGAGTATGTTCGCGAGCAGGTCGAACTCAGCCTGGCACGACTCGGCACCGATCGCATCGACCTGTACTACCAGCACCGCGTCGATCCGGTCGTCCCGATCGAGGAGACCATCGGCGCGGTCAAGGAACTGGTCGAGGAGGGCAAGGTCCTGCATATCGGTCTGTCCGAGGCGACCGGTGACGAGATCCGCCGCGCGGTCAGTGTGCACCCGATCGCCGCCATCCAGTCCGAGTGGAGCGTCGTCTCCCGAGACGTCGAGCGCTTCGTGGTACCCGCTGCCCGCGAGCACGGACTCGGGTTCGTCTCCTACTCGACGCTGGGCCGTAAGTGGCTGGCCGGGCTCCTCGACCACAACGATCTGGTCGAAGGCGATGTGCGCCTGAACATCTCGCGCTACACGCCCACCAACCTGGCATACAACAAGCCGATCCTCGAGGAGTTTCTGCAGATCGCCGACGAGGTCGGTGTCACCGGTGCACAGCTGGCGCTGGCCTGGTTCTACACCAAGGGTCGCGAGTTCGATCTCCCCGTCGTCTCGATCCCGGGTTCCCGGTTCGCCGAGCGTGTCTCGGAGAACCTGGCCGGCGTCGACGTCGAACTGACCGCGCAGCAGGTCGAGCGACTGGATACGTTGGCCGCCCGGATTCGCGGTCATCGGTCCGCTCAGCCGCAGTTGGTGTCGTCCGCACGCGAGTGACCCGCGACCGCACCACTGCGGGGTGAGTATCGGTCGCCTTCAGGGTGAACGTCGAATTGGTGTCGTGGTGAACGCGTCTCAAATTCGATGTGTCGAACTACAGACAGCCGCGTCACTCCTGCCTTACGATTTCCCTTGTCTCGCAAGAGAGCGAGGGGGATGCGCCGGTTGGGGTGCCCTTGATACGTTCGATCCGTATGTCCTCCACTAGGGTTTCCTCGGCTGTGGCCGCACGCCCGAGTCCAGGTGACGGAGGTGCGGAGTGGTCCTGTCGGCGTCGTTGTCCATCGTCAGTGGACCGGTACCAGTCGTCGTCACCGTCCTCGGTGTGATCGGTTTCCTGTGGCTCATCTTCTATCCGTCGGTCCGCTATCTCCTGATCGTCGTCCCGGTCTCGATCGCGGTCGCCGTCGGCGGCACGCTGTTGGCGCACTACCTGGTCGAGGATGTGTGGCGTCCGTTTCCGGAGGCGATCGAGACCGGTGTCTACATCTCGAGTTGTGTTGCCGCCCTTGCGCTGATTCTCGGGGTGGCCCGATTCGTGGCCGGTCACGGATGGTTGCAGAAGCTGATCACCGTGCTCGCCGGACTGTTCGCGGTGCTGATGGCGTTGTCGCAGATCAACGTCACCTTCGCCTACTATCCGACAGTTGATGCGCTGCTGGGTCATTCGGGTGCGCGGTCGGTGACGCTCGAGGAACTCGACGACGACTCACTGATCGTGGTGCCGATCGACAAATGGCGGGCACCGCAGAACATCCCGAGCGGAGGGCGGATCCTGACGGCGCCCATCCCCGGGACCAAGTCCGGATTCACGGCACGTCCCGCGAAGATGTATCTGCCGCCGGCTGCTCTCACCTCGCCGACACCGCGGTTGCCGGTGCTGCTCCTGCTGGCGGGTCAGCCGGGCGCCCCGGACGACTGGCTGCTCGGCGGTCAGCTGGTCGCCACGATGGACGCGTACGCAGCAGAGCACAACGGCCTGAGCCCAATCGTCGTCGTCGCCGACGGGACCGGATCGACGATGGCCAACCCGATCTGTGTGGACTCCAAGCTGGGCAACGTCGCGACCTATCTGTCGCAAGACGTGCCGGACTGGGTCGCGGCCAACCTCAAACTCGCGAACACGGACAGCAGGTCGTGGGCGGTCGGTGGCTTGTCCTACGGCGGAACGTGCGCGCTGCAACTCGCGACGAACTATCCGGACGTCTATCCGACGTTCCTCGACCTGTCGGGTCAGATCGAACCGTCCCTGGGGTCGCGTCAGCAGACCATCGACACGGCGTTCGACGGCGACGAGGCTGCGTTCAAGGCGGTCAATCCGATGGATCTGATGGTCACGCGGCAGTATCCCGACACGGCCGGTGCGTTCGTCGTCGGACGAGATGACGCGATGTACCGCGCCGGTCTCAAAGAGGTGTTCGAAGCTGCGCGGCGTGCCGGTATGGACGTGCATTTCAGCGAGGTGCCCGGTGGGCACAGCTTTGCGGTGTGGTCGGTGGGCCTGCGTCAGGAGATGCCATGGCTCGGTAAACGATTGGGGATTCCGGAATGAGCGCACCCGTTGTCGAGACAGAGCGAGACGACGCCGACGGCCCCCGCGAGAGTGCGGTGCTGAACAAACTCAAGGCGTACGCGGCGGTGCTGATGCGGCTACCGTTCACCCTCGCGTTGTGGCTGACCGTCTTCGGTCTGGCGCTCTTCACGGGGTCGTTGTGGAGTCACGCGGCTCGGAAGTCCTGGTACCACGACGTCGCTTTCGGGGTCCCGGCGTTGGAGGACGGCAAGTGGTGGACCATCGTCACCTCGTCGTTCTTCGAGCCGAGCCCGGGCAAGTACGTGCTCGCGCTGATCTTCATCGCGGTCGGAATCGGTTGGGCCGAATACCGGTTGGGCACCGCGCGGGTCGCGGTGGTGGCATTCGGTGGCAAGATCGTCACCGAGTTGATCACGGTCGGTCTGGTCTGGTTTTTCAGCCGCGATTTCACTTCGTGGGAGTGGGTCGAACGCCTGTCGCACGTGCACAGCGCGAGCGCGATCACGATGGTCGTGGCGGCGGTGGCGGTGGCGACGGCCACGCTCCGGTCACCCTGGCGCCTACGCATCCGGGTCGCCCTCGGGGCTGTCGTGGCGATCGCTTTCCTGTTCGAGGGCACGTTCAGCACGGTCCAGTATGTGATCGCGGTACTCATCATGCTGCCGGTGGGCGAACGGTGGTTCAGTACCGCCGAGCACGGCTATCTGCCACGTACCCGACGCGAGGTGCGCATGCTGGGCTGTGCGGGCCTGCTCGTCATCGCGGGCGCGAACCTGCTGGTGTTCTTCTTCCCGGGTAGCGGGCCCCTCGGGCCCACCGACGCCAACGACGAGTCCACCTTCACGATGATCATCGGCCTGGTGATCAACCTGCTGATCGCCGACCAGTTGCGTCGAGGTCGGCGGTGGGCCTGGTGGGTTGCGGTGGTCTACGGCCTGCTCAACGTGGTTGTCACGATCGCGGTGGTGGCGTTGGTCGCCTTCACCGACTTCGCCGCAGAGGGAGGCGTCACCGTTGGCACCACGCTGCTGTGGGTGGTGGTCCTGGCGATTCTGCTGCCGGGGCGGTTCGCCTTCCGGGTGCCGTGGCGGACCCGCCTGACCGGCGATGTCGACGGCGATCCGCTGGAACGGGTCAAGGACCTGCTGCACACCCACGGCGGCGGCACGATGTCGTGGATGATCACCTGGCCCGGCAACAACTACCTGTTCCCGGCGGGCGGCCCCGGTGCGGGTGGACCGTCGGGTGTGGTGGCCTATCAGCACCACATGGGAACGCTGCTGGCACTGTCGGATCCGGTGTGTGCGCCGCAGGATCGTCGGGCGGCGGTCCAGGACTTCATCGACAAGGCCGAACACAGCGGCAAGGTGCCCTGCTGGTTCTCGGTCGGTGCCGAGACGGCCCAGATCGCCGAAGAGCTCGGCTGGCGGAGCCTCCAGATCGCCGAGGACACCATCATCGACCTGCCGAATCTGGCCTTCAAGGGCAAGTCGTGGCAGCACGTGCGGTCGGCACTGAACAAGGCGACGAAGGAGAACATCAGCTTCCGCCTGGTGACCCTGGCCGACGAACCGTTCGGCATCCGTTCACAGGTGCGCGCGATCTCCGAGGAGTGGGTGGGGGACAAGGGGCTTCCCGAGATGGGCTTCACCCTCGGCAGCGTCGACGAGGCGATGGACCCGGAAGTCCGTGTCGCGCTTGCCGTCGACGAGGCGGGCGATGTCCACGGCGTGTTGTCCTGGTTGCCGGTGTACGCGGCGTCCGGCGCCGACGGTGCGTCGGTACCTGCCGGAACCGTGCGCGGTTGGACGCTCGACGTGATGCGGCGTCGTACCGACGGATTCGGCCCGGTGATCGAATATCTCATCGCCTCGTCCGCGACGGCGTTCAAAGAGGAAGGCGCGCTGTTCGTCTCGTTGTCGGGCGCACCGCTCGCGCGGAGCGGCGACTCGGTCGAAGAGGGGATGGACCGCCTGCTCGACAGTCTGGGAGCCGCGATGGAGCCCTTCTATGGTTTCCGGTCGCTGCACGCGTTCAAGAAGAAGTTCAGCCCGCGCTACGAGCCGGTGTACCTGGCCTTCCGGGACGAGAGTGACCTGCCCCGTATCGGTCTGGCCATCTCGCGGGCCTACCTCCCCGACGCGACCCCCGGACAACTCGTCCGACTCGCCGCCTCGGGCAAGGGCAACTGACCGTCGACCGGGCACCACCTGTTCCCTGAGGTGCGAGGAGCGCAGCGACGAGCCTCGAAGGGCCCGCCGACCGGGCAGAGTCAGTCGTGCGCGCCGAGTTTGGTCGCCGTCTGGGACCGTAGACGCTGTTCCTCACGGAGCGCATCGAACTCGGCACGCCAGTCGGTGGTGAGTGTCAGCCCCTGACGCCCGGCCTCTTCGGTGCTGAGTTCGACGGGGAAGCCGAACGTGTCGCTGAGGGTGAAGAAGTCGGCTCCGGTGATGGGGCGGGCTTCTTTGACGATGTGCCGCAGCTCGCGCAAGCCCTTGCTGAGCGTGCGACGGAAGGCGCGCTCTTCCTTCTGCAGGACTTTGACGATGGTGTCGCGCTGCTCGCCGACCTCGGGATAGGCGTCGGAGTAGATGTCGGCGATCACCTCGACGAGTGGTGTCAGCACGTTGTTCTCGACGCCCAGTTCGGTGGCGAAGCGGATCGCCCGGCGCAGGAGCCGACGCATGACATAGCCGGCTTCGCGGTTCGAAGGGGTGACACCGTCGGCAGCCAGGAAGACCGCTCCGCGAACGTGATCGGTGACGATGCGCATGGCGTGGGTGGTGTCTTCGTAGCTCGTGCCCGAGAGTTCCTGGAGTTTCTCGATGATCGGCCACAGCAGGCTGACGCGGAAGACGTCGGGGCTGTCGATCGACGCCGCGGCGATGCGTTCGAGGCCGCCGCCGTAATCGACATTGCGATTGGGGAGCTCGGCAAACGACACGGCGCCGGGGGCGTCGGACTCGGCGCGGCGGTACTGCATGAACACCGAGTTGCCGATCTCCATGTACTGGCCGCCGTCGGAATTCTGGTGTGGGAAGCGACCGTACGTGGTGTCGTGTTCGACCTGCGGGAAATAGTAGAAGACCTCGGAATCGGGTCCGCCGGGGTCGCCGACCGGCATCGCCTCGGGGCCGCCGGCCCGGGACCACCAGTTCTTGTCCTGGTAGAACGCAATTCGTGCGCCCTGGTTACCGACCTCGTTGCCGTGTTCCTCGGTGATGAGGTCGACCCGGTCGTAGGAGACGCCCGCGGCCTTGAAGAGTTCGGTCCAGATGTCGGCGCTCTCCTCATCGCGCGGTATGCCGTTCTCCGGGTCACCGGCGAAGACGGTCACGTAGATCCGGTTGGGATCCAGGCCGACGACGTCGACCAGGAACGACCAGAACATCGGGATCTGCCCGGCCTTGAAATAGCTTCCCAGGCTCCAGTTTCCGAGCATCTCGAAGAACGTGGTGTGGCGGTTGTCGCCGACCTCGTCGATGTCTTGGGCGCGAACGCACGGCTGGACGTCGGCGAGCATGGTGCCGGCGGGGTGTGGCTCGCCGAGCAGGTGGTTGAGTAGCGGCTGCATTCCCGAACCGGTGAAGAGTGTCGTCGGGTCGCCCCGGGGCACCAGCGATGCCCGGTCGATGAGGGCGTGTCCACGCTCGGCCATCATCGCGAGGTAGGCCGAACGGATCTGCTGAGCGTCCATGACTGGCATTGTGCGGTCCGGCCTGGTGATATGGGCCGTGATTCGGCAAGGTGGGCGCGGTTCTGCCGATGCTCCGCTCACCGTTTCCGCTCCCGCTCACCCGATTTCGGTGAGCGGGAACGGATCGTGTGAGCGGCCCGCTGATCCGTGGCACATCTACGGCCGGGCGTCGCGGTGTGGTCGGTGCTCGCGGTGGTCGAGTACGCATACCGTCTCTGGATGACGACAGAGGACCCGGCAGTCTCGTTGCTGAACCATATCGACGCCGCGATCGCGGCATCCGCGTTCAGCGACTGACGGTCTGGGGGCGGTCAGCCCGCGCGCCGACGACCCGATCCGCCCGCGTGTAGACGACCATCGACTCGCCGCGGGAGAACCCGATCAGGGTGATGCCGAAGTCGTCGGCGAGGTCGGCGGCCAGGGACGAGGGTGCGGACACCGCGCTCAGCATCGGGATACCCGCCATCGCCGCCTTCTGTACCAGCTCGAAGCTGGCGCGACCCGAGACCTGAAGAACGGTGCCGGACAGGGGAAGTCGGTCGGCGAGGACGGCCCAGCCGATGACCTTGTCGACGGCGTTGTGCCGGCCGACGTCCTCGCGGACGACGAGCAGTTCGCCGTCGGCGTCGAAGAGTGCCGCTGCGTGCAGCCCGCCGGTCTTGTCGAAGACATCCTGCTCGGCGCGGAGACGGTCGGGGAGGCCGAGCAACGTGTCGACGTCGACCGTCAGCGTGTCCGCGGCCGGATCGTGAGCGGACGCGGTGTGGACGGATTCGATGCTGTCCTTGCCGCACACTCCACAGGCGCTCGTCATGGTGTTGCGACGGGCGACGCCGGGTGCGGGCGGCGGAACGTGGGGGGCGAGGGAGACGTCGACGACGTTGTAGGTGTTGGCGCCGGTCGAGTCGGTGCCCGCGCAGTAACGGGCCGTCGAGTAGTCGCCGCCCGCGGTGATGACGCCTTCGGAGACGAGGTACCCGGCCACGAGCTCGAAGTCGCTGCCGGGGGTGCGCATGGTGACGCTCAGCGGCTGACCGCCCACGCGGATCTCCAGTGGCTCCTCGACGGCCAGGGTGTCGGCGCGTTGCGTTGGGGCCGCATCGCGTCGGATGCGGGTGACGCGGCGTCGTGCGGTTACTCGTCCCACGCTTCGACCTTAGTCCTCAGACGTCGAGGATCAGGGTGACCGGCCCGTCGTTGACCAGGCTCACCTGCATGTTCGCCCCGAACCGTCCGGTGGCGACGGTGGCCCCGGCGTCGCGCAGGGCAGCGGCGACCGCGTCGACGAGCGGCTCGGCCACCGGGCCCGGGGCGGCGGCGTTCCACGACGGCCGGCGTCCCTTGGCGGTGTTGGCGTACAGGGTGAACTGGCTGATGACCAGGATCGGTGCGTCGATGTCGGCGGCCGCCTTCTCGGGTCCGTCGTCGCCGTTGAAGATCCGCAGGCGCCAGATCTTGTCGGCGAGTTTCGCGGCGTGGTCGGGGGTGTCGTCGTGGGTGGCGCCGACGAGGGCGACGATGCCGGACCCGCCGGCCGGGATGTCGAGTTCGCCGACGATCTCACCGTCGACGGTCACGCGGGCTTCGCTTACTCGCTGGATGACGGCTCGCACCGACCCAGGATGCCAGGCTGAATGGTCCCTTACCGGAGCAGGTGGGCGACGCGGCTACTTGATCTCGATGTCGCCGTCGAACTCGTAAGGAGTCGCCGCGGGCTCACATCCGCTGAACGAACCGGTTGGTGCAGGACCGTTCACCCCGACCTTGCTCGGATCGCCCTTTCGTACCGTGATCTGCACGGCGAGCGCGTCCTGCAACGGGGCGGGGATCAGATTCGGGTCGGTCGCGCTGATGGGATAGACCAGGGACGCGGTGTCGCCGTCGGTGTGGATGCAGGTGATCGGTCCCTTGACCTTGAACGGCAGGGGATTGTCGTCGTCGCCGGCCAGCAGCGTGGCTTCGTAGGTGCCGGTGGTCTTGCCCTCCGCGTTCGTGGCGCCCACGGCCTTGATCGCGAGGAGGTCGAGGTCTGCGATCTCGAGTTCGCCCTCGATCATCAGCGACTTGGTCTCCGCGGCATCGGCCGGTGCCGAGACCCCCAGTGTTGCGAACACTGCGGCGGCCGCCAGGGCGGTGGTGCTGAGAGCGCGTGCTCGGAAACCCGTCATGACAATCTCCTTCGGTCGACCGTGGTCGGGTACCCAGGGGCGGACCCTGAAAACCATCCCCGAAGTACGCCCTCCACAGACCGTCTGACGACACTGTGCCGCCGGCGGCGCTGCCGAGGGTGCCTCTGAGGGGCGCTTCTCAGCGCTCAGTTGAGCCCGAAGGTCACCGTGACCGTGAAGGTCAGCTCCTGCTCGCCGGGCTCGATGGGCACGGGCGACGCGGCGACGTCGCGCTCGAAGGTGCCGGGGGAGGCGGGCTGTTCCTGACCGCTGGTCGTCTCCTTGATGGTCAGCACCTTGCCGAGTGAGTCGTCGGCGAGCGAGGCGTACTGCTCGGCGCGGCCGCGGGCGTCGTCGAACGCCGCTTCCCGGGCCTCCTTGAGGAGCTGCGAGTCGTCGTCGATGGTGAAGGAGACGTTGCTGATCCGGGTGTTGTCGCCGCCCGCGGTGGCGGCTGCGCTCAGGACCGTGGAGGCCGTGGAGATGTCGCGGATCGTGACGCGGATGGAGTTGGTCGCCATGTAGCCGCTGATCTGACTGCTGCCACCGGGGGCGGGACTGGAGTACTGCGGGGTCACCGACACCTGCTGGGTGGCGACGTCCTTGCGTTCCACGCCTGCGTCGACGACGGCATCGGTCACCGCGCGCACCTTCTCGCTCGTCTCGTTCAGTGCGGTCGTCACGTCGCCCGCGGTCGCCTCGACGCCGATGTCGGCGCGAAGGGTGTCCGGCGCGCCGCTGACCTGTCCGGTGCCGACGACGGTGACCGAGCGCTGTTGGTCGACGGCGCCGTCGCTGCCGCACGCGGCGAGGGCCAGGACGAGTGCGGACACGACGGCCGCCCCGAGTCCTGCGCGTCGCACGCCGACCGATGACCTCACAACCGCCCTCATCGGTCCACCGGATCCCGCATCAGCAGCCCGAGCAGCCAGCCGACGACCGACACGACGATCGCGCCGAAGATCGCCGACCAGAAGAAGTCGTCGACCTCGAGACCCCAGTGCGTGGTGTTCCGGGTGATCCAGGCGGTGATCTCGAGCATCAGCGCATTGATCACGATGTGGACGAGCCCCAGCGTCAAGATGTAGAAGGGGATCGAGATGATCTGCACGATCGGCTTCACGAACGCATTGAGGACGCCGAAGATGACCGCCACGACCAGCGCGATCCCGACCTTCTCTGCAGTCGTCGACCCGCCTACGAACTCGATTCCCGGGACGATCAGAGTCGCCACCCACAACGCCACCGCGGTGCACACGGTGCGGACCAGAAATGCCAGCATGCGCAACAGTCTGCCAGTACGACCGTGCCGGAAACGGCCGTCTGATGTCCGAGTCGGGCGGAATGCGGTGGCCGAACGGCACGCATTTGGACTGTTCCCGCAGTTCGCGTAACATAGATCGTCGGTGCGTCTCGCGTGCCCGCATCCGCGTGTCCCCACGCGGATCGGAGCGCTCGCACCGGGTGTTGGTCCTCGCCGAGCGGTGACCACACCTTAACGGACAAACACTGATTCAACCGGGCCAACGACGCAGCACCACCCGGGTGTCGCGGAAACGGCCAGGATCGCGGAGGAAATGGCGAAGAAAGACGGGGCCATCGAGGTCGAGGGTCGAGTGATCGAACCCCTGCCCAATGCGATGTTTCGCATTGAGCTGGAGAACGGTCATAAGGTTCTCGCCCACATCAGCGGCAAGATGCGGCAGCACTACATCCGCATCCTGCCCGAGGACCGGGTCGTCGTGGAACTCTCGCCCTACGACCTTGCTCGTGGGCGAATCGTGTACCGCTACAAATAAGACTTTCCCGGCCTCGCCGGGAGAAGACTTCCCGGACATCCGTCTGGGAGGAGACCGACACCCACGTGTACGGCCGTGTTCAGGCGTGCGCGCGGGCGAGCCGAGCAGGAGAGATTGACGTGAAGGTTCAGCCGAGCGTCAAGCCGATCTGCGAGAAGTGCAAGGTGATCCGCCGCAACGGTCGGGTCATGGTGATCTGCGAGAACCTGCGTCACAAGCAGCGTCAGGGCTGATCACGCGCACCCTCCGGGTCGCTTGAGTCAGAACAACTGAATACAGACAACTGAAGATCAGAAGACCTCTCAGCACCAGCGGCGACAGACGCGTCACCGCCTACCTCCGGATCAGAGGCCGGAGCCCACGAGGCCGGACACACGGTTCGGCACCAGCTCGCGGGACGGACTGGGAGAAGACCTCTGGAAATCGAAAAGGAAATCCGCCACATGGCACGTGTTGCTGGTGTGGATCTCCCCCGCGAAAAGCGGCTGGAGATTGCACTGACCTACATCTACGGAGTTGGACGCACCACCTCCAAGGAGATCCTCGCGGGAACGGGCCTCAGCCCCGACCTCCGGGCGAAGGATCTCACCGACGCAGACGTCTCGAAGCTGCGTGAGTACATCGAAGCCTCGGTGAAGGTCGAGGGTGACCTGCGTCGCGAGGTGCAGGCCGATATCCGACGCAAGATCGAGATCGGCTGCTACCAGGGTCTGCGCCACCGTCGTGGCCTGCCCGTCCGCGGACAGCGCACCAAGACCAATGCCCGCACTCGTAAGGGCCCGAAGAAGACCATCGCCGGGAAGAAGAAGTAATGCCTCCGAAGTCACGTAGCGCAGGCCCCAAGAAGGGCACCCGCCGTCGCGATAAGAAGAACGTCCCGCACGGCCACGCGCACATCAAGTCGACGTTCAACAACACCATCGTGTCGATCAGCGATCCCAGCGGAAACATCATCAGCTGGGCGTCGTCGGGCCACGTCGGTTTCAAGGGCTCGCGCAAGAGCACCCCGTTCGCGGCTCAGCTCGCGGCCGAGAACGCTGCGCGCAAGGCCCAGGAGCACGGCGTCAAGAAGGTCGACGTATTCGTCAAGGGACCGGGTTCGGGTCGCGAGACCGCGATCCGCTCCCTGCAGGCAGCCGGCCTCGAGGTCGGCACCATTTCCGATGTCACCCCGCAGCCGCACAACGGTTGCCGTCCGCCCAAGCGGCGTCGGGTCTAGTCGGGAAAGGGAGGAACAGAGAAAATGGCTCGTTATACCGGCCCCGCAACAAAGAAGTCTCGTCGCCTTCGCGTCGACCTGATCGGTGGTGACGCCGCATTCGAGCGTCGCCCCTACCCGCCCGGCCAGCACGGCCGCTCGCGGATCAAGGAGAGCGAGTACCTGCTCCAGCTGCAGGAGAAGCAGAAGGCGCGCTTCACCTACGGAGTGATGGAGAAGCAGTTCCGTCGCTACTTCGAGGAAGCCAATCGTCGCAGCGGCAAGACCGGTGACGAACTGCTGAAGCTCCTCGAGACCCGTCTCGACAACGTCGTGTACCGCTCGGGCATCGCACGGACCCGTCGTCAGGCCCGCCAGCTGGTCAGCCACGGCCACTTCACCGTCAACGGTGTGAAGGTCGACGTCCCCAGCTACCGCGTCAGCCAGTACGACATCATCGACGTCCGTCCGAAGTCGCTGCAGACCGTCCCGTTCCAGATCGCCAAGGAGCTCGTCGGCGATCGTCCGGTCCCGGGCTGGCTCCAGGTCGTGCCCTCGACCCTGCGTATCCTCGTGCACTCCGTGCCCGAGCGCGCTCAGATCGAGGTCCCGCTGACCGAACAGCTCATCGTCGAGTTCTACTCCAAGTAGACGCTCGAGCAAGACCAGCCCGACAGCTACCTGCTGTTCGGTTCACTTTCGAGGTCGTCATATAGCGGGCGGCCAAAGGAGAAAACGAAATGCTCATCTCACAGCGACCCACCCTCACCGAGGAAGTCATCGCCGAGAACCGGTCGAAGTTCGTCATCGAACCGCTCGAGCCGGGCTTCGGTTACACCCTCGGTAACTCGCTGCGTCGTACCCTGCTCAGTTCGATCCCGGGTGCTGCCATCACCAGCATCCGCATCGACGGAGTGCTCCACGAGTTCACCACCGTCCCCGGGGTCAAGGAAGACGTCACCGACATCATCCTGAACCTCAAGGGCCTCGTGGTCTCCTCGGACGAGGACGAGCCGGTCACCATGTACGTGCGCAAGCAGGGTCCGGGCACCGTCACCGGCGCCGACATCGTGCCCCCGGCCGGTGTCACCGTGCACAACCCCGATCTGCACATCGCCACCCTGAACGACAAGGGCAAGCTCGAGATCGAGCTCGTCGTCGAGCGGGGCCGCGGCTATGTGCCGGCCGTGCAGAACAAGGCGTCGGGTGCCGAGATCGGCCGTATCCCGGTCGACTCGATCTACTCGCCGGTGCTCAAGGTGACCTACAAGGTCGAGGCCACCCGTGTCGAGCAGCGCACCGACTTCGATCGGCTCGTGCTCGACGTGGAGACCAAGAACTCGATCAGCGCGCGTGACGCGCTGGCGTCGGCGGGCAAGACCCTGGTGGAGCTCTTCGGGCTCGCCCGGGAGCTCAACGTCGAGGCCGAGGGCATCGAGATCGGACCGTCTCCGGCGGAGGCCGACCACATCGCGTCGTTCAGCCTGCCGATCGAGGATCTCGAGCTGACCGTCCGTTCGTACAACTGCCTCAAGCGCGAGGGTGTTCACACCGTCGGCGAGCTGGTTGCCCGGACCGAGTCGGATCTGCTCGACATCCGCAACTTCGGCCAGAAGTCGATCGACGAGGTCAAGGTCAAGCTGCACGCACTCGGCCTGTCCCTCAAGGACAGCCCGGCCAGCTTCGATCCGTCGCAGGTCGCCGGATACGACCCCGCCACCGGTACGTGGTCGGAAGACGCGTCGTTCGACGCCGATTCCGGTGAGGATTTCGCCGAAACCGAACAGCTCTAGTCGCCTCCGGCGGCGGCTGTCACGCTCGCCCAAACCCTGACTTCCCGCTCGAGTGATCGGGAGTCCTCCTAGGAGAAGACAATGCCCAAGCCCACCAAGGGACGCCGCCTCGGCGGGTCGGCCAGCCACCAGAAAGCGATGCTGGCGAACCTCGCCACCTCGCTCTTCGAGCACGGCCGCATCACCACCACCGAGGCCAAGGCCAAGCGCCTGCGCCCGTACGCGGAGAAGATCATCACCCACGCCAAGGCCGGCAAGCTGGCCAACCGCCGTGAGGTGCTGAAGGACATCCGCAACAAGGACGTCGTGCACACGCTGTTCGACGAGATCGGCCCGTTCTTCGCCGATCGCAACGGTGGATACACCCGCATCATCAAGACGCTGCCGCGCAAGGGTGACAACGCCCCCATGGCCGTGATCGAGCTGGTTCGCGAGACCACCGCGTCGAGCGAGGCGTCGCGCGCGACCCGTGTCGCCGCGTCCAAGAAGGCCGAGGAGAACGTGGTGGAGGCCGTCGAGGCCGACGCCACCGACGCCGAGGTCGCCAACGCCGACGCTGTCGCCGAGGCCGTCGACGACGAGTCGACCGCTGCCACCGCCGTCGAGGCGGAAGAGGCGACCACCGACGCAGACGACGACAAGAAGTAGTCGACTGAGTCGAGAACTGCTGACCGAACCCGTCGGCCCGGATTCCGGTGCCGGCGGGTTCTGTCGTCTGCGCTTCGACCTCGGCTACGACGGCACCGATTTCGCCGGGTGGGCACGGCAGATCGGGCAGCGCAGTGTATGCGAGGAACTCGAGACCAGGTTGTCGACGATCCTGCGGGTCCCGGTCCGGCTGACGGTGGCCGGGCGGACCGACGCCGGTGTGCACGCCACGGGGCAGGTCGCACACGCCGTCGTCCCGCGGTCGGCGTTGGAGACGCGGTCGATCGCCGGGGACCCGTCGACGCTGGTCGGTCGGCTGGCGAAGATGTGCCCGGACGACGTCCGGGTGAAAGAGGTCCGGGTGGTCCCGGACGCATTCGATGCGCGTTTTTCCGCGTTACGACGCCACTACCGCTATCGGCTCGACGACTCGCGATGGGGACCGGAACCCGTGGTGGCCCGCACGACCGCGACCTGGCGTCGCCCGCTCGACGTCGACGCGATGAACGTCGCGTCGTCGGAGCTGCTGGGGCTGAACGACTTCGCCGCGTTCTGCCGCCGGCGTGAGGGCGCGACCACGATCCGCGACCTGCAGCGCTTCTCGTGGACCCGTGACCAGGACGGCGTCCTCGTCGGCGAGGTCAGCGCGGACGCGTTCTGCTGGTCGATGGTGCGCTCGCTGGTCGGTGCGGTCGCCAGCGTCGGCGACGGTCGGCGGAGCGTCGACTGGTGCCGCGCTCTGTTGGCCGAGAAAGCACGCAGTCCGCAGGTGCCGGTGGCCGAGGCCAGGGGACTGTGTCTGGTCGGCGTCGACTATCCTGCCGACGACGAACTGGCCGCCCGCAACACGGTGACCCGCGACGTGCGCGGGTCCACCGGTTGCTGTGGCGGCTAGTTCCCGAGCTTCAGGCCGTTCTTGTCGCGGACACTTCCGGTCAGCATCATGATGCCGTCGACGAGCGCCCAGATCGCGACACCGAAGATCAGCACGAACCCGATGAGGAAGATCGCGGTGATGTAGCCGATGATCGTCAGTCCGAGCTGGATGCCGCCGATGGTGTTGTCGCCGATGTAGAAACGGCCGACGCCGAGCGTGCCCAGGAAGATCTGCAGCAGACCCGCCACGAGCTTCGACTTGTCCGACAGCGGCTCACCGGTCGCGGGGTCGCGGCCGTACGGCGCGGTCGGGTCCGGAGCCCCGGGATATCCATAGCCGGCCGGTGCGCCGTACTGGGGCGCACCGTACGACGGAGCACCGTACTGGGGTGCGCCGTACTGTCCGGCCCCGTACTGCTGCCCGCCCCCGTACTGCGGCGGGGTGCCGTATTGCTGCTGGGCCTCGTATCCCTGCGGTGTCCCGTATCCCTGTGAGGCATTGTCGGGTGTCCCGGACGGCGGCGGCGCGTACCCCGCGTTCGGGTCGGTGCCGTAGGTGGGGGTGCCCGGCTGGGAGGTGTCCGCGGGCGGGGGTTGTTTCACGAACGGATCGTACGGCTTGTCGCCGGGGTTCTCCGGGCTGGTCATCGGTCGGTCCTCCTCGGTGGGTCCTGCGTGGTGTCGTCGGGTCGGTGTGGTCGTGTCGGGTCTGATGGTCAGGCCATCGCGGCCAGGGTGCGGGCGTAGTTGACGCGACCCGAGACGTCACCCATGGTGACCGGCGAATACGCCGGGATGTTGGTGACGTGCAGGAAGCCGCCCGCGCCGCGCACGGTCACCTGGATGTATCCGGTGGTACTGCGTTCCTTCATCAGCAGGAACAGCAGGCTGAGAAAGCACACCATGAAGAAGCCCACGATGGCCAGTACCAGCCCCGTCTGTGACATCCGTTCGGTCGACACGGACATGTCGGTGACGACCCACTGCGTACCGGCGATGGGGCAGGTACCCGACGGCGTGATGACGAAGCTCTGGGTGCACGTGATGTCGCCGATGACGACGAGCGGCTGCTCGGGGACCGGTGCGCCGCCGTACTGATACGGTGCCGGATTCGCTTGTGGCGCACCGTACCCGGGCACGGCGAAACCGGGGCTCGAGTCGTACTCGGAAGGTTGGTGGCCGAACGGCGTCGTACCGTCCGGCCCGTCGCCCGGGTGGGTCATGGACTCATGGTTGCACAGACCTGTGACGGAGGACGGCGGTGCGCGGACTCAGGTCGCGTTGCGCTCGTCCTCGAAGGCCTCCATGACGATCTCGAGTGTGTCCTCGTCGTCGATGAAGTCCTGCGGATGCGCGCCCTCGGACAGCAGATGCCGCCAGTTCAGCGGATCGAACACGATGGGGTCGTGCCGCGACAGGAAGTCGATGACCACCCGGCAGAACCGTTCCGGGTCGTCGCGGAACGGGAAATGTCCTGCGCCTTCGAACGTTTCGAGTTCCGAGTGGGGGATCGCGGAGTGGGCGAGTTCGGCGTGGTGATAGGGGATGACGATGTCCTCGTCGCCCCAGATCAGCAGGACCGGGAGTCGTTCGGTGAGGTAACAGCGGTCGAGCATGGTGACCGACTGTCCGCGCCAGTCGACGACGGCCCGCAGGGTTCGCAGGAACGCCGCGTAGGCGGTTGGGTCGGCGAGATCGCCGAGGACGCGCATGAGGTCCTCATGGTCGGCGAGAAGGCGTTTGGGTGTGGCGGTCACCGGTGCGAACGGGAGCACCGGGGCGGCCGCGACGGCCTTGGCCGCGACTCGCAGTCCCGGCACGACGCCCGGAATCCGCAGCGCGGACAGGGCCTGGTGCACCACGGGCAGCGAGATGAGGCGCAGGGCCGGATTGACCTCCCGCGTCACCCCGCCGGCCGCGACGAGGACGAGACGCTCGACGAATCGCGGGAACTGGTAGCAGAACTGCATGGCCACGCCGCCGCCGAGGGAGTGACCGACGACGGTGACCTTGGTGTGGCCCAGGACGACCAGCAGATCGCGCATCCCGTTGGCGAACGCGGGGACGGAGTAGTCGGCGCGCGGCTTGTCGGAGCGGCCGTGGCCGAGGAGGTCCGGCGCGATGACCGTGTAGTGCTGCGCCAGGATCGGGATGACCTCGTCCCACGTCGACGAATTGTCGCCGATCCCGTGGATGAGCAGGAGCGCCGGACCGCTGCCGGCGATCCGGTAGGCGCGGCGGTAACCGTGGATCGTGTGATACTCGATGCGAACGTCGGTGTCCGAAACAGGACGCAGGGCCGGAGCCGGTGGCTTCGACGGACCGGGGGTCCTCGACGGCATTGTGGTTCCCCCTTCTTGCTCGAGGTGCGCTGCTTACGGTCGAGTAAACCCCACCTGCGTGGAGTTCGCGCGTCGGCGGTCGGGTGGGACGGATGACCCGACCGGCCGTCCCCGGCGACGCCACCGCGGCCCGCGGGGTCGTTCGGTCGGATCACCGCTCTCACCTGCGCGAACCGTTTACTGTGGGCCCTGATGAATCCGTTCGACGTCGAGTCCTTCGTGGCCACCGGTGGCCTGATCGGTCTGTGCGTCCTCGTCTTCGTCGAGACCGGGTTGCTGTTCGGTGTGATCTTTCCCGGGGACTCGCTCCTGTTCACCGCGGGTGTGTTCGCCGCGCAGCCGGACCCGTTCGCGCCGGTCTGGCTGGTGGTCCCCCTGGTGGCGCTCGCGGCGATCGCCGGGGACCAGTGCGGTTACTTCATCGGTCGCCGCCTGGGACGCAGCGTCGTCGAGGGTCGGATGATGCAGCGCATCGGGCCGCAGTACGTGACGCGAACCAACGCCCTCTTCGACCGATTCGGGCCGTTGACGGTGTTCTTCGGCCGGTTCATCGGCATCGTCCGCACGCTGGTGCCCCTCACCGCGGGCTTCAGCGGGATGCCTTACCGCGCGTTCACGTTCTTCAGCGTCCTGGGCAGCTTCGCGTGGGCGGGCGGGATCATCGTGGCCGGGTACCTGCTCGGCAACGTGCCGATCATCCGCGACAACATCGAGATCCTGATCATCGCGTCGGTACTCACGGTGGTGGTGCCGATGTCCGTCCACGCCGCGCGACGCTGGCGGGCGACGAGACGCCGGCAGGGCGTCGTCGCCGCAATGGACGTGACCCCGCCCGAGGATGAGGCGCCGCCGGAGGAGCGCTGATCCGGCGGTCTACCCGAGGTACGGCTCTTCCCGCGGCAGCGTGGTGCCCGAGAAGTCGTCGGCGATGGTGGCCGCGAGTTCGACGAACGACCGCTTGGCGGCCTTCGACATCAGTTCGAGGTCGACGTCGGCGCCCTCGGCGAGATGGTCGTCGAACGGGATCTTGTGGACCGCACGGCACCTGGTGAGGAAGTGCTGACCGAGCTGGTCGGTGTCGATGGTCGACGACCCCGGACGCGACGAACTCAGCACGACGACGGCCCGCGACACGAGGTGACCGAAGCCGTGGGCCTCGAGCCAGTCCAGGGTGGCGCCGGCACTGCGTGCGCCGTCGAGCGCCGGTGAGCTGACAAGGATGATCGTGTTCGCGAGGTCGAGGACACCGTTCATCGCCGAGTGGCTCAGACCGGTGCCGCAGTCGGTGATGATGATGTTGTAGAACCGCTGCAGGATGGTGACGACCCCGCGGTACTCGTCCTCGTTGAACGCCTCGGCCATCGCCGGATCGCGTTCGGAGGCAAGTACTTCCAGTCGGCTAGGGGCCTGCGACGTGTGGGCCCGGACATCGGAGTAGCGGTACACGTTCTGATCGGCGAGCAGGTCGCGAACCGTCGAACGCGTCTGCTGCGGGATACGTTGCGCGAGCGTGCCGAGGTCGGGGTTGGCGTCGACGGCGATCACCCGGTCCCCGCGCAGGGAGGCGAAGGTCGAGCCGAGACCGACGGTGGTCGTGGTCTTTCCGACGCCGCCCTTCAGCGACAGCACCGCGATGCGGTAGTCGCCGCGCACGGGTCGGTTCACCCGTTCGAGCAGCTGCTGGTAGGCGATGTCGCCCTGCGACTCACCGGGATTGATGGCACCGGCCGACATGGTGTGCACGGCGCGCCGCCAGCCGCGACTCGGTGCGCGTCGGGCCTTGCGGATCAGTGCGACCTCGTCCAGCGACGGACCACCCAGTGGCGGACCGTAACCTGCGGGCGCCTGCTGGGCCGCATACGCGGGTGCGGGTCCGGCGCCCGGACCGAACTGCCCCGGCGGCACCTGTCCGTTCCCGACCGGCGGACCGGCGGGATGTGCGGGGCCGGGAGCCCCGGTCTGCGGGAACGGTGGCGGCTGGTGAGTCGCCGGCGGGGGTGTGTGGTCGAACGTGGGCATGGGTCCCGGCCCGAACGGCGGGCCGGCGGGCGGCGTGTGGAAGTCCCGTCCTCGAGGCGTGTCGGGGAAACGGGCGGGTTCCGGGGCCGGCGGCGTGTGGGCACCGGCGGTTGCTTCCTCCGGTGGGCGCGGTGCATCGGGGCGCGGCGCCGGAACGGGATTCGGCGGCGCGATGCCGGGGGCCGGCGGGAAATCCGTCTCCCGGTCGTCGTTCGCGGGAGTCCGAGGCGCCGACGGTGGCTGAGGAGCCGGTGTCGGCTCCTGCGGAGGCGGCGCGAACTGCAGCCACGGGGGTGGTGCCGGCGCATCGGCGCCGTCGGGCGTCGTCGAGTTCTCGTACGTCATCGGGGAATCCTCTGGTCTTGCGGCCGGGCCGACCTGGCGAGCCGTGATCTGTGCGCGAGCATGATCACCGGCAGCATGCGAGGATCGATGAGGCATCGATCCTCGGTGCGATCTGCTTGCACTCTGACCGACTCCGGCAGCGTCGACGAGAGTCTACCCAAGGGTATGAGAGGATTTCGGACGAGATCCACAGTTCATCTCACACTCTCGCTTCTACATACCGAATTCGGCGTGTGGTGGCGTTGATCGAGTTGTGGCAGGATTAGGCACTTGAACCCCAGGTGCGAGGCGGGGCGGCACCGTGGTCGTGGCTGGTCGACGACCCGGTGAACCGGCATCTGGGGGAGGCGGTTTCATCGAACGGGAATTCGATGGAACCGGGAGGAACCCCGTCTGCGTCTAAATCGGCGTGAAGGGGGGTTCGGCTTCTATGAGCTACACCGAAGGGGCGGCAGCGCATTCCGACGATGCGCGCGCCGGCGACGATCCGTGGGCCGTCGTCCACCAGTTCTCGCAAGCGCGTTCGCGTTCGGGCGGTATCGCCGTCCGGACCACGGCCCAAGGCCTGCCGGTGGCCGTGCGCATCGCCTCCACCGAACTCGACAAGCATCCGGAACTGTTGGCCGCCGAGATCCTGCGCCTCTGCAAGCAGTCCGCGATGTCGGCCGGAATCCGGTTGCGCGAGAACCTGCTCGCGGCCGGGGTGGATCGCGATCTCGTCAACGAGATGAAGCTGCCGCAGCCCGAGGACCTGGCCGCGGCCGAAGAACGTGACGACGAGGAAGCCGACGCCATGACGTCGTGGTTGCGGCGATGAGTTGGGCGATGGACGAACTCGAGGCACGTGCCGCCCGTCAGCTGGACGGCCTGCGGTCCTTCCAGGAGAACCTCGAGGCGATCGCGGTGACGGTGACCTCGGCCGACGGCCTGGTGACGGTCGAGGTGGACGCCAAGGGCGCCCTGGTCGACCTCCGACTCGCACACGGCGCGAACGAACTGGGCGCCACCCGGCTCGGTGAGCAGATCGTGGCGACGTCGGCTCTTGCCGCACAACGGGTCTACGCGCGGGTG
The DNA here is from genome assembly GCF_030316175.1 of Gordonia sp. Swx-4. Taxonomy (NCBI): domain Bacteria; kingdom Bacillati; phylum Actinomycetota; class Actinomycetes; order Mycobacteriales; family Gordoniaceae; genus Gordonia; species Gordonia sp. Swx-4. The sequence continues at coordinate 4,039,705 of NZ_CP128197.1, read as the reverse complement.
GCATCGGTGACCGAGGATTTCAACGAATCATTCGGCGACATGCTCGGCGCGCGTCCGGCGGGTGAATGACGTGAACCGGCCGACAGACGGTCGATCGACAGGACTTGCACTCACAAGGGGGTTGCGATGACGAACGTGAAAGTGACATACGAGGCGCTCGAAGGCTTCGCGGCGACGAATGCGGCGATGGCTTCCGCAATCGGGACGGCCGGGTCGATCGACGCCGCCGCCAACACTGCCGCAATGGTCCCGGTCTTCGGCCTCATCGGGCAGGAGTTCCTCGCGTCGTTCATCTTCGCGCAGGCCAACCATCTGATGTCGGTCGGGCAGCTCGCCGCGGTACACGCCGCGACCGCCGCCTCCACCGTCGCGGGTCTCGCCGAGTACGAAGGCACCGATGCCGCGACCGCTGCGGCGATCCGTTCGGTGCTGTGACCCCGTTCCCTCCGTTGCCGGGCCCGTTGCCCGGCGTCCCGGATGTACCTGCGCTCAGTCACATGACCGTGCAGGAGATGATCGATGCCAGTCCGCTGGGACCGATTCTCGATCGCACGGTCGCGGATGTGCTCGGGGGCCTTGGGCTTCCCCCGCTGCCGGTACTGCCGCCGTTGCCGCCGATGCCCGGGCTGCCGCCGATGCAGCCGCCCGATCTCGACATGTTCATCAAGCCGATCACCGATCTGCTCGGTGGTTTCGGCAGTGGTGACCTGAGCGGCGCCGGCTTCGACCCGACGATCATCTTCGACAGCCTCACCAAGGTGCTCGAGACGTCGATGACGATGGGGCAGAGCGCACTCAAGCTCGCCGATCAGCTGTGGGCGGGTCAGGGTGCGGTCGGTGCGGCCACCAAGACCGCCGAGGCCGGAACCAACAGCACTGCCCTGGCCGCGCAGGGGTCCGGGATCTCGATCGACACCAAGATGGCTGCCGCCATCGTCGCCAAGGGGCTGGCCGTGGTGCAGGGCATCGTCGCGGCGACGGTCGCCAAGATCTCGGCTCTGGTGCCGGTCATCATGAGCCCGGCGATCGCGGTCGGACTCAGTACCGCCGCCGTCGTCGCCGGGGCCGGGCTCGAGCTGGCCACCGCGGCGGTCGCCGTGACCCGGGCCGAACTGCTCGCCCCCACGACCGCCATGACCGCCAACGGTGCGCCGGTCGCGATCACCGGCGCACCGACCGCGGGTGCAGGGCAATCACCCTTCGCCCTGGCCGGCTCGGTCCTCGACGTGGTCTCCCCGGCGGTGTCGACGGCCACCGAACTGCCGTCCACGCTCATGCAGCCGATCAGCAAGATGCTCAGCGTCAATCCGGATTCGGCGATCGTCGCGCCCGCCGGGAGCCCGCTCACCAAGGCCAAGGGTGCCGGAGGCGGCGGCGGAGGTGGAGGCGGCGGCGGTGGCGGCGGCGGAATCGCCGGCATGATGACGCCGCTGAGCGCCTCCCGGCCGACGGTGCCGACCGGCTTCGGCGGCGGCGAACCCTCCCTGGGATCGTCGGCGGCCCCGCGTGTCTCGACCACGCCCGCGGCGATGCCGATGGGCGGCGCCCCGATGGGTGCGGCCGGCGCCGGTGCACGCGGGGCGGGCGCCTCCGAAGGCCAGCACAGCGTGCCGGACTACCTCGTGACCGAGGACAACGGGCGTGCGGTGGTCGGTGACGACCCCGAGGTCGCACCGGCGGTCATCGGCCACGAAGAGGCGGCCGAGGCCGATTCGGGTCCCGACATCGAACTACGGCTGGGCGTGCCCGGTCTGACACGAAACGAGGAAGCATGAGCAACGCACAACTTCGCGTCGAACCGGCCGAGTTGATCTCGGCTGCAGTCGATCTCGACAAGATCGCGGATCGGCTCGAGCTGGCGCTGAACGGTGCGGGGCCGAAGCTCACCGTCGACGCCCAGGGGCGCGACGAGGTGTCGACCGCAACCGCGGCCAGCTTTACGACGGTCGCCCGGGAGTTCGAAAAAGACACCGCCGGCGGCGTTCTCGAGCTCCGCAAGATCGCCGCGCTGCTACGGGCGCAGGCCTCCGGCTTCCTCGAAGGCGAGGCCGAGGCGGCCGCCGCCTTCGAGCTCCAGGTGTGATCCGACACAACTGACCGCTGCCGCCGCTGCGGCAGCCCGACTCGGACATCGCATCAGACTCGTCGCCCAGCAGAGGGGAGGGACCATGACCAGCACGACCGGAGCCGGCTTCACCGGCGTCAACTGGGACTCACGTACCAGTGAACAACTGGCCGCCGACCTTGGCGCCGGGCCGGGGCCCGCGCCCCTGGTGGAAGCGGGGGCCGCGTGGGCGTCACTCGCGACCGAGATCGGCGAAGCCGGGATCGAATACGCGGCGGTACTCGGACGGCTGGGCGTGCACTGGCAATCCGCGCACACCAGTGCAGCGTTCGAGAAACTGACGAAGCTCGCGCCGTGGTTCGCCGAGACCGCCACCGAGGCCGCCGAGAACGCCGTCCGTGCGGAGGCGCAGGCCGCGGCCACCACTGTCGCGCGCCTGAACATGCCCAACCTCGCCGAGGTCGAGGTGGTGGAGAAGTTCCACGAGATCGCCACCACCGCAACGGCTGTCGCCCCCATCATCGCCGGGGCCGCGGCCGAGGCCGAACGCGCGATGACTCAACAACGCATGCGCGCCGCTCGCGTCATGCAGACGTACGAGAATGCGACGGAGCCCGTGGGCACGCCGTGGCCGTCCTCCCGCCGGGCGCCCGACCTGGTGTCCGGAGAAGCCCTCGCATCGGAGGAGGCCGCCGCGGCCCGTGCCGCCGCCCCGCCCACGGTCACACCTCCGGTGACACCGGCCATGCCGCCGATGTTGGGTGCGATGCCCGGGGTGTATGCGCCGCCCGCCGAAAAGCTCCGGTATGCGCCGACTGTCGTGGCGAGTGCGGTATCCCCGTCCGCCACCCCTGTTTCGGCACCCACGAGTTCGACCACCACGCCGGGGCCCGGCGTGCCGCCACCGATGGCACCCGGGATGGCGGCGACCGGTGATCGCGGTGCCACGATCCGCGGTGTCGCCGTCGAATCCGAGGCGGCGCCCACCGACGAAAGCCTGGCCCGCGCGTCGGACAGCCTCGACGCGCCGCTGACGTGGGCGGACATCGAGACCTCCGATCGTCCTGCGGCCTACTATGTCTCGGCGTCGGACGCCGAGTCTCCGAAGGTCGATCCGCGGTACCTCTCGGAGAAGCTGCTGCTCGGGAACCCGGGGGACCGCGCATGATGGTGACGACCCACGACGCCCCCGTTGCGCTCGACGCGGCCGTGCTGCGCCGACTCGGCGATCGTTTCGGCGTGCAGACCTGGCCGGTCGTCCTCGACATGCCCGTCGGCGCCGCGGACGAGACCGCACAGCGTCTGGCCGACCGCGAGAGCGATGCCGCCATCGCCGCCCTCGACCTGGTGGACCACGACGAACCCGTGCCGTGGCTGGCCACCGTCCTCCGCGTCCTGTCGCGGCCCGAACGCGAGATCGAGATGCGCGGCTTCACCGAGACCGGCGTGCGACGGATTTGCCTGGCCCGCAGGGGTTATGAGCACATTCTGGCCGAACGTGCGGGCGACCGGCTCGACCTGGCCGTCGTCGAGGTCGCCGACCTCGATGCCGTGGCCGACCTCCTGCGTTCCCGGTTCGACGACGCCACCGCGTGCGAGTTCACGTCGTTCTCGGTTCCCACCGACGACCTGGTCGACGGTCTCGGACGCAGCGGATCGGCCACCGAGATCACCGACGCGTTGTACACGCTCGGCGCGCCGCTGTCCGATGCCGTCGTCATCTCCTCGGCATTCGCGTCCTGCCGGGTGCGCACCGAGATCGTCGCCTCTGCGAACGAGGACGGACGATTCTCCCAATCTTCTGGGGCCCTGGCCGTTTTCGACACCGCCCGGGGGCGGATCGTGTCGAGTCCCAGCAAGTCTCCGGACGGTCGGGTGTGGACCACCCTCTCGCCGGGTTCGGGTCATCGGATCGCGCAGGCCGTGCGCCTGCTGATCGAGACCCTCCCGGACGGGACGTGGTCGACGTGATCGGGGTCGGGGGATCTCGCGGTCCATACCTCCGCGGGAGACAACTGTCAGCGGTATCTGTGTCACGGATACCAACGGGGGCATCGCCAAACGGTGCCGTTACACAGGAGGAGAACTCATGCTGAATCTGCCGGGAGCAGGCGGCGCCGGAGTGAAGGTCGATGTCGCGGAGGGTCAGGCCACCGCAGCGGCGGTCGGCGGGATCGTCGCGGACATGAAGGAGACGATCGGGGTGATCCAGAAGCACGCTGCGAACACCACCCCGACGTGGCAGGGCAAGGCGGGTGCGGCTTTCGACGGCACGCACACCGACTGGAACAAGGAAGCCAACACGCTCAACCAGCTTCTCGATCAGATCAAGGCGCAGATGACCAACGGCTTCGCCGGTTACGAAGACCAGGACTCGGCTGCCGCCGGGCACTTCGGCGTCTGACCTTCCCACCCTCTCTTCGAAAGGCACTCTCATGACCATCAATTACGACTTCGCGGCCCTGGGCGACCTGAGCAGTGGGCTCGGCCGCGCCTTCCAGCAGCTCGACGACCAGAACACGCAGCTGAAGAACCAGGTCGCCGCGCTCGACGGCAACTGGAACTCGGCGCAGGCGAAGGCCGCCTACCTCGAGGCCCAGGCGAACTTCGACCGTGCCTTCGCACAGTCGCGCGAGCGTCTCATGGCGCTGCAGAACGGCGTCACCAACGCCAGCCGCACCATGTCCGACACCGACTCCTCCATCGCGAGCGGCTTCCGTTCGCTCGCCTGAGTGAGCTGAATCGACGGGGACTCCGCGGTCACACGCGGGGTCCCTGTCGTCGTCTGTCCGAATGACGCGGTGTCCGCCCGTGGGCGTTTCGACAGGCCGACCACAACCTCCGCGGGCGAGGGGATGAGTGCGATAGCGTCAGCACCTGACAGTCCCCGGGGCACCCGTGTCCCGCGGACTCAGCGTTCGATGAGGAGGTAGCAGTGACGTCTGCGAAAGCCGCTGGAGGAAACCGGGAGACCTTCACTCGGAACTCCGGATTCATCTTCGCCGCGATCGGTTCCGCGGTGGGGCTCGGCAACATCTGGCGCTTCCCGGGCGTCGCCTACGAGAGCGGCGGAGGGGCCTTTCTCATCCCGTACCTCGTCGCGCTGCTGACCGCCGGAATCCCGGTGCTGTTCCTCGACTATGCGGTCGGCCATCGCTTCCGCGGGACGGCGCCGCTGTCGTTCCGGCGGATCAAGAAACCGGTCGAGGCGCTCGGTTGGTTCCAGACCGGCCTGCTGTTCGTCATCAGCGTCTACTACGCGGCGGTCATCGCCTGGGCGCTCAGCTACTTCTTCTTCTCGTTCAACCAGAGCTGGGGCGATGATCCGGCCGCCTTCTTCACCGGCGAGTACCTGAAGGTCGGTGATCCGGGGGTCTCCACGACGATCGTCGGCGGAGTCGCGCTCCCGCTGATCGTGGTGTGGCTCGCGGTTCTCGCGGTGCTGCTGCTCGGTGTCGCGAACGGCATCGAGAAGGTCAACATCGTCTTCATCCCGCTGCTGTTCGTCGGGTTCGCCGGACTGGTGATCCGCGCGGTCACGCTGCCCGGTGCCGTCGATGGCCTCAACGCACTGTTCACCCCGCACTGGGAGGCGCTGAAAGACCTCGACGTGTGGATCGCGGCGTACAGCCAGATCTTCTTCTCGTTGTCGATCGCATTCGGCATCATGATCGCCTACGCGTCGTTCCAGCGGCGGAAGGCGAACATGACGAGCTCCGGGCTCGTCGTCGCGTTCGCCAACTCCTCCTTCGAGATCCTGGCCGGCATCGGAGTGTTCTCTGCGCTCGGATTCCTCGCCTACCAGCAGCAGGTCGCGGTGTCCGATCTGGAAGGGCTCACCGGCCCGATCCTGTCGTTCGTGACGTTCCCGGCCGTCATCTCCGAGATGCCCGGCGCGGCGTTCTTCGGCGCGCTGTTCTTCGGCTCGCTGGTGATCGCCGGCTTCACGTCGCTGATCTCGCTGATGATCGGTGTCTCCGCGGGCATCCAGGAGAAGTGGGGTCTCTCGCGCACCAAGGCCGCGGTCGGTGTGTCGGTGGTGTGCGGTCTCATCTCGATCGGGCTGTTCTCCACCACCTCGGGTCTCATCGCCCTCGACACCGTCGACATGTTCGCCAACAACGTCGGCGTGGTCTCCTCGGCCATCCTGATGACGATCATCCTGATCTGGGTGCTGCGGCGCGGCGACATGTTGCGCAACCACCTGAACGCGGTGTCGACGTTCAAGGTCGGCAGGATCTGGCTGGGACTCGTCGGCGTCGTCGCACCGATCTTCCTGACGATCATGCTCGTCCAGAAGGTGTGGTCGGTGATCGACGAGGGATACGAGGGATACCCGACCTGGTACATCAGCGTCTTCGGTTGGGGCACAATCGCTCTGGTGATCGTCGCGGCGGTCGGTCTGTCCCTGCCGTCGTGGAAGGGTCGCGACGATCCCGACTTCTTGCCGTGGCCGCCACTACCCGAACGCGTTCGCGGAACCGACCACAAGGCCAGTAAGGAGACAGTCTGATGAGTGGGATCGCCATCGTCATGCTCCTCATCTCCATCGGAATCGTGTGGGGAGGGCTGGTCGCGAGCGTCATCTTCCTGAACCGTCACCCCGAGGTCGACGGTCTCCACGAGGACCCCGATCTCGTGCGGGACGACGAGGAGCGCGCGGCGCAACCGCACCCGTTCCGCGACACCTGATCCGCAACCGCTCCACCTCTCGGCGCACGTCGCCCTCGATGCGAGCGCGACGTCCGATGAACCGTCTGTCCGAGATAGCCTGGAAAGATCGCGGGGCGCGCGACCCTCGGCCCGAGGAGGCACGATGAGTAACCCGTTCAAGCGCGTCAAGTCGGTCGAGCAGTCGATCAGCGACACGGACGAACCGGACACCAAACTCCGCAGAGACCTCACCGCGTGGGATCTCACCGTCTTCGGTGTGGCGGTTGTCGTCGGCGCCGGTATCTTCACGCTCACCGCACGCACGGCGGGCAATCTGGCCGGCCCGTCGGTGTCGGTGGCGTTCGTGCTGGCCGCGATCGCGTGCGCACTCGCGGCGCTCTGTTACGCCGAGTTCGCCTCGACCGTGCCTGTCGCCGGTAGTGCCTACACCTTCTCGTTCGCCACCTTCGGTGAGTTCGTCGCATGGGTGATCGGGTGGGATCTGATCCTCGAGTTCGCTCTCGCTGCGTCCGTGGTCGCGAAGGGCTGGTCGCTCTACCTGGGCAACATCCTCGGATCGGCGGCATCGGTCGAGCTCACCGACTCGATCAGCTTCGACTGGGGCGCGGTGCTGCTGATCGCGGTGCTGACCGTCCTGCTCGCGCTCGGCACCAAGCTGTCGTCTCGGGTGTCGCTGGTCGTCACCACCATCAAGGTCTTCGTCGTCTTGCTGGTCATCGTGGTCGGCGCGTTCTACATCAAGCTGAAGAACTACGACCCGTACGTGCCGCCCGCCGCTCCGCCGGCCGAGGGCGACACCGGCCTCCACCAGACACTGTTCTCGGCGATCACCGGCGCAGAGGGCAGTACTTTCGGCTGGTACGGCCTCCTGGCGGCGGCCTCGCTGGTGTTCTTCGCCTTCATCGGTTTCGACGTCGTGGCCACGACCGCGGAGGAGACGAAGAACCCGCAGAAGGCGATGCCGCGCGGCATCCTCGGATCTCTGGCCATCGTGACGGTCCTCTACGTCGCGGTCAGTCTTGTCGTGTCCGGGATGGTCCCCTACCCGGAACTGGCCGACAAGACAGATCCGGTGACCGGCGAGGTCACCGGGTCCACCCTCACCACGGCATTCGAGGCGAACGGTGTCACGTGGGCGGGCTGGGTGATCGATCTCGGTGCGCTCGCCGGCCTGACCACGGTTGTGATGGTGCTGCTGCTCGGCCAGACCCGCGTCGGGTTCGCGATGGCGCGCGACGGACTGCTGCCCAGATCGCTGGCACACACCGGCAAGCGCGGTACTCCGGTGCGCTTCACGGTCGTCGTAGGCGTCGTCTCGGGTGTGCTCGCGGCGTTCTTCCCGATGGGCACCCTCGAGGAGATGGTCAACATCGGAACCCTGTTCGCGTTCGTGCTGGTGAGTGTCGGGGTCATCGTCCTCCGCCGAACCCGGCCCGATCTCGAACGTGGGTTCCGGGTGCCCCTCGTGCCGTTCATCCCGATTCTGTCGATCCTGGCCTGCCTGTGGCTGATGCTGAACCTGTCCGTGGAAACCTGGATCCGGTTCGTGATCTGGATGGTGCTGGGTGTGGTCGTGTACTTCGCCTACGGCTACCGCAACTCGGTCTTCGCCCGGCGGGAGCGCGGTGAGGAGGTCGGAACGGCGGAAGTCGCGGCCGGGGAAACCGGGCCCGACACCTGACCATGGGCTCGGCGGGCATGGTCCGATAGCCTGGATCGAACGCACAGATCGCTGCACACGCGGCGCACGAAGCGAACGACAAGGGGATCAGATGACGACTGCTCAGGACGAGCTGAAGGCCGACAGCCGCAACGGGATCGACTACAAGGTGGCCGACTTGTCCCTGGCGGACTTCGGCCGCAAGGAGATCGAGCTCGCCGAGCACGAGATGCCCGGACTCATGGAACTGCGTCGTGAGAACGCAGATGTCTTGCCGCTCAAGGGTGCTCGAATCTCCGGATCGTTGCACATGACCGTGCAGACCGCCGTGCTGATCGAGACACTCGTCGCGCTCGGCGCCGAGGTCCGCTGGGCGTCGTGCAACATCTTCTCGACCCAGGATCACGCGGCTGCGGCCGTCGTCGTGGGTCCGCACGGCACCCCGGACGAGCCCAAGGGCGTCCCGGTCTTCGCCTGGAAGGGCGAGACCCTCGAGGAGTACTGGTGGGCGGCCGAGCAGATGCTGACCTGGCCCGAGGCGGACAAGCCGGCCAACATGATCCTCGACGACGGCGGCGACGCCACCATGCTGGTGCTGCGCGGTGCCGAGTTCGAGAAGGCCGGCGTGGTGCCGCCGACCGAGGACGATCACCCGGCCGAGTACAAGGTCTTCCTCGAGCTGCTCCGCGAGCGCTTCGAGACCGACAAGAACAAGTGGACCACCATCGCCGAGTCGGTTCAGGGCGTGACCGAGGAGACCACCACCGGCGTGCTGCGGCTCTACCAGTTCGCCGCTGCCGGTGAGCTGACGTTCCCCGCGATCAACGTCAACGACTCGGTCACCAAGTCGAAGTTCGACAACAAGTACGGCACCCGCCACTCGCTGATCGACGGGATCAACCGCGGCACCGACGTTCTCATCGGTGGCAAGAAGGTCCTTATCTGCGGTTACGGCGACGTCGGCAAGGGCTGCGCGGAGTCGCTGGCCGGCCAGGGCGCCCGCGTCCAGGTCACCGAGATCGACCCGATCAACGCGCTGCAGGCCCTCATGGACGGCTACGACGTGGTCACCGTCGAGGACGCGATCGGCAACGCCGACATCGTGATCACCTCCACGGGCAACCTGGGCATCATCACCCTCGACCACATGCGTCAGATGAAGCACCAGGCGATCCTGGGCAACATCGGCCACTTCGACAACGAGATCGACATGGCCGGCCTCGAGCGTTCGGGCGCCAAGCGCATCACCGTCAAGCCGCAGGTCGACCAGTGGATCTTCGAGAGCGGCAAGTCGATCATCGTCCTGAGCGAGGGTCGTCTGCTCAACCTCGGCAACGCGACCGGCCACCCGTCGTTCGTGATGAGCAACAGCTTCTCGAACCAGGTGATCGCGCAGATCGAGCTGTGGACCAAGAACGACGAGTACGACAACGAGGTCTACCGCCTGCCCAAGCATCTCGACGAGAAGGTCGCGCGCATCCATGTCGAGGCACTCGGCGGCAAGCTGACCAAGCTCACCAAGGAGCAGGCCGAGTACATCGGCGTCGACGTCGAGGGTCCGTACAAGCCGGAGCACTACCGCTACTGAGGTAACCCGCTCACGCAAACCCGCCCTTTTTCGGCAGATCCACCACCCTCGCTGGGGGTGGAAATGCCGAAAAAGGGTGGGTTTGCGGCGTTTTGGGGTCAGGCCCCGATGTCGGGTTCGGCGTCAGGGCAATAGATCCACGAGCCGCGTTCCTTCAGGAACCGTTCCTTGGATTTCTCGGATTCGGTTCGGCGGCTGCCCTTTTCGAGATGGGACACGACCTCGGATTGGGCGACGTTGCCGTCGAAGACCGTGTCGAGGAAACCGTCGAGCACGATCAGGCCGTCCTCGGTGGGCGGTGGACCGGTGATGCGCTCCCGCGATTGGCTGCAGACCGCGGCCTTCATACGTACGACGTCGCGGGCGTTGCGTGCCGCCACGTAGTTCTGCAGAGCCGCACGGATCTGGGAAAGCGCTGCGTAGTCGGCGGATTCGGGGTCGGAGTCGGTGCTCGTCGAACCACCCGGAGAGGTGCTCGACGAGGTGCTCGAACCTGTCGCGACAGAGGAATCCTCCGGTCCGGACGACGTCACGACCAGGGTGACGACGAGGGCGACCAGGGCGATGACGGCGACGCCGCCGGTGATCCAGGCGACGATCGCGCCGGTGTTGCGCTCGGGCGGCGGGGGACCGCCGGGAGGGCCTCCGTAGCCGCCGCCCGGGGCATAGGGCCCGGGTCTCTGGACGCCGTAGGGCGGCGGGGCTCCGTACGGGCCGTAGGGAGGTCGCGGCTGCGACGCGGGCGGGAACTGCCCGGAATACGGCCGCTGTCCACCGGGGCCGGGCCCCTGGGGGTACCCGGGCCGACCGGGCCCGAACGGTGGCGGTGGGCCACCGGGTGGTGGCGGCTGATAGGTCATTCGACCCCCTCCCCAGTCATTGATCCAGGCTAGCGAAGAGCCTTGTCGACGGCAGAGCCCGGTCGGCGGGGTGGCGTACGTCCGAATGACGCCCGTCGGGGTGACTTGCGGTCGACGGATCGGTCGGAGGTCAGCGGGTCAGGAGGCCGGCCAGCGCGGCGATGTCCTCGCCGTCGTACCGGTGCCACGGGGACGTCCAGTCGGCCTCGGCGAGTTGGCGATACACCGCGTCGACGCGGCGCTGCAGGTCGCTGTCGCGTTCGTAGGCATCGCGTGCCCGGCTCGCGTCGACGGCGGCCCGGCTCTCGGCACGCTGCATGGCCACCTCGGCGGGCACCCCCAGCAAGACGTGGCGGTCGGGGACCGGCATGCCGAACCGTCCGTACTCGAGGTCGGCGACCCACCGCACGACCTCGCCGTCGGCGTCCTGTTCCAGGCGACCGGCGTTGTAGGCCGCGTTCGACGCGACGTAGCGGTCGAGGATGACGATGTCGTTCGATCCGGTCGCCGCGGTGATGTCCGCGGCGGCGTCGGCCCGGTCGAGGGCGAAGAGCAGCGCCATGGCATACACGCTGTCCCGGAGATCGCCGTGCGAGCCGTGAAGTGCCTCCGAGGCGATGTCGGCGGTCGCCGACTGCCCGTAGCGGGGGAAGGTGAACGTCGCGACCCGCAGGCCCGACGCCGTCCAGCGCTCGACCAGACCGGCCACCAAGGTGTTCTTACCGGCGCCGTCGAGCCCCTCCACCGCTATCAACTGACCCACGCGGAGGAGTCTATGGGGTGGGACGAATCGGGCGAGAACGTACGCCTCCGGCGCGTCATTCACCACGCTTTCATCACGATGGTGTCACCATTGGACACATGAAGCCTCGCATCCTCGTCGTCGACGACGACGCCGCTCTCGCCGAGATGCTGACGATCGTGTTGCGCGGCGAGGGTTTCGAACCCTTCGTGGTCGGTGACGGTACCCAGGCACTCACCGCGGTGCGGGAGATCCGCCCCGACCTGGTGCTGCTCGACCTCATGCTCCCGGGCATGAACGGCATCGACGTGTGCCGTGTGCTGCGTGCCGACTCCGGCGTCCCGATCGTCATGCTGACCGCGAAGTCAGACACCGTCGACGTCGTGCTGGGTCTCGAATCCGGCGCCGACGACTACATGGTCAAGCCGTTCAAGCCGAAGGAGCTCGTCGCCCGTGTGCGCGCCCGCCTGCGCCGCACCGACGAGGAACCGGCCGAGCTGCTGTCGATCGGCCCGGTGGAGATCGACGTGCCCGCGCACAAGGTCACCCGCGACGGTGTGCCGATCTCGCTGACCCCGCTCGAGTTCGACCTGCTGGTCGCGCTCGCTCGCAAGCCGCGGCAGGTCTTCACCCGCGACGTGCTCCTCGAGCAGGTGTGGGGCTACCGTCATCCGGCGGACACTAGACTCGTGAACGTGCATGTCCAGCGTCTGCGCGCGAAGGTCGAAACCGACCCGGAGAACCCTGAGGTCGTCCTGACTGTGAGGGGGGTCGGCTACAAGGCCGGCCCGCCGTGATCGGTCGATCTCGACGACGGGTCAACAGCACTTTCGGGCGTTTCACCCGCGCTGCCGGCGCTGTCGGACGTGCCTTCGGGCACATCTGGCGGCGCTCGTTGCAGCTACGGGTCGTGGCGTCGACGTTGTTGCTGTCGGTCGTTGTGCTGCTCATTCTCGGTTTCGTGCTGGTCTCCCAGATCACCGACCGCCTTCTCGACGTGAAGCTGGCCGCGGCCACCGAGGAGATCGACCGTGCCCGTATCTCGGTGGAACGCGACCTGTCCAGCGGCGCCGGCAACATGTCGGTGCAGAACCGGCTGCGTCAGACGCGATCGCTGCTCACCGACCGTGATGCAGACACCGGGCAGGCGTCCGGCACGGTCGGCGCCTTCGACACCGTGCTGCTCGTCCCCGGCGCGTCCGAGAGCAGTGCTGCCAGCGGTGTCGGCCCGACCGCCGAGGTGCCGTCGAACCTGCGGGACATGGTCCGCGGCGGCCAGGTGGCCTACCAGTACACCCAGGTGCCCGACGGTTCCGGCGGACAGGCGCCGGCCCTGATCGTGGGTACCCCCACCAACGCCTCGGTGCCTGGGCTCGAGCTGTATCTGGTGTTCCCGCTGACCGCGGAACAGAACACCGTCGACCTCGTCCGCGGCACCCTGCTGACCGGCAGCATCGTCCTGCTGGGTCTGCTCGCGGCCATCGCCTGGCTGGTCTCCCGGCAGGTCGTCATCCCGGTGCGGTCCGCCTCCCGGATCGCCGTCCGGTTCGCCGACGGCCGTCTCAAGGAGCGCATGCCCGTTCGCGGCGAGGACGACATGGCCCGTCTTGCGATGTCGTTCAACGACATGGCCGAGAGCCTGTCGAAGCAGATCACCCACCTCGAGGAGTTCGGAGGCCTGCAGCGCCAGTTCACCTCCGACGTCAGCCACGAGCTGCGGACACCACTGACCACCGTGCGGATGGCGTCCGACGTGCTCTACGAGGGCCGCGACGAACTCGACCCGGTACGGAAGCGTTCGGTCGAGCTGCTGGACAAGGAACTCGACCGGTTCGAAACGCTGCTCAACGAGCTGCTGGAGATCTCCCGCCACGACGCCGGGATGGCCGAGCTGGCGGCGGAACGGATGGACATGGCCATCCCGATCGACGGCGCGCTGGCCACCGTCCGGCACCTGGCAGAGGAGACCGGGACCGAGCTCGTCCTCGACCTGCCCGCCGAACCGGTGCTCGCCGAGATCGATCCGCGCCGCGTCGAGCGAATCCTGCGGAACCTGCTCGCCAACGCGATCGACCACGGCGAGCGGAAACCGGTGACACTCACGATGCGGTCCGACGGCGACGCCGTCGCCATCACGGTCCGCGACCAGGGCATCGGGCTGCGGCCGGGTGAGGAGAAGCTGGTGTTCAACCGGTTCTGGCGTTCGGATCCGTCGCGGTTCCGACGCTCTGGCGGCACGGGTCTCGGCCTGGCCATCAGCATCGAGGACGCCCGCCTGCATCAGGGCCGACTCGAGGCGTGGGGTGAACCCGGCAAGGGTGCCTGCTTCCGGCTGACGTTGCCGCTCGTCCGTGGCCACAAGGTGCTCGGTTCGCCCCTGCCGCTGAAGTCCGTCGGCTCGGCACCCCGGGCCGCCGCCAAGACGGGTGGCCGCACACCAGGTGTGGAGGCTGGTGCCGAATGAGCGTCGAACGTCATCCGGAACACCCCCGGCGGAGTGTTCTGGGGCTCCTGATCGCCGTCGCGACGGCGACCGTGGCGATGGTCGTGGTGTCGGCGTGCGGGTCGATCCCCAATGACTCCTCACCGCAGCCCATCAAGTCCTTCCAGCGCGAGGGTGCCACCAACGCGGCCCCGGTGCCGCAGGCCGACATGGACCCCGAGGCCCTCGTCCGCGCGTTCTTGAAGTCCACGGTCGATCCCGAGTCCGGCCACGATGCCGCGCGCGCTTTCTTGACCCCGGTGGCCTCGCAACAGTGGGACGACCGCGGTGACGCCCTGATCCTCGACGAGATCAGCATCTTCGTCGACCAGCGCAACGAGGACTCCGTACGCATGCGGCTGACCGGCGACAACGTCGGGACGCTCAAATCCGACGGGCAGTTGCTGCCGGCGTCGGGACGGGTCGAGACCAGCATCAGCCTGACCCGCCAGGGAGACCAGTGGCGCATCGACGGGCCGCTGCCCAACGGGGCGATGATCGACCGCGACCAGTTCGACAACACCTACCGTCCGGTCTCGCTCTACTTCTCCGACCGCACCGGCCGGCGACTCGTCCCGGACCCGCGCTGGTTCTACGCAGGACAGGCGACCGATCCGACGGTGCTGGTCAACCGGCTCATCGCCGGACCCGCCGCCGACCTGTCCGCGGCCGTGGACAGCGGCTTCCCGAGCGGTTCGACACTGCGCGGGCCGGTTGTCGGCCTCGCCGGCGGCGGGGTACGTGTCGACCTCTACGGCATCGGCAACGCGTCGAGCCGGGATCGGACGGTGCTGGCCGCGCAGATCGTCTGGACCCTCGACGACGCCGACATCTCCGGGCCGTACGTGATCGACGCCGACGGTGCGCCCCTCGCCGCCGAACGCGCCTCGGGATGGCAACCCGCCGACCTCCGCTCCTTCGATCCGAACGCGGTGCCGTCCACCGACGTCGGCCTGAACGTCGTCACCGGCGGCGCATTGCGCGCGGTGACCGACACCGCGACCGTGCCGGTGCGCGGACCTCTCGGTTCGTCTCGCGACGTGCGGGCGGCGACGATCTCCGACAACGGCGCGCGGGTCGCCGCGGTGCGGACGGCTGGAGACCGCCGGCTCGAGTGCGTGATCGGCGACTACGGCGGCGACGTCGGGCCGATCGTCAGCGGGGTGTCCATCACCCGTCCCTCCTTCGGCGCCGACGAGAACGCTGTGTGGGTGGCCGTCGACGGGAAGCCGGTGCAGTGGCAGCGCGACGACGACGGCACCCAGACCGTCCCGGTCGAGGCATCCTCGATCCCGAGGGTGGCGCGCGGCGCGATCACCGAGATGCAGGTGGCTCCGGACGGTGTCCGGGTTGCCCTCGTCGTAGGCGGGCAGATCGTGTTCGCCGTGCTGTCGACGAACGCCGAGGGGCAGGTGTCGTTGACCAGCCCGCGGATCGCGGCCTACAACATCGGCAACCGTGCGGTGTCCTTGGACTGGGCGTCACCGACGACTCTGGTCGTCGCCCGGGAGGCGCCGGAGTCCCCGGTGGTGCAGCTGTCGATCAACGGCACCCCGGCGGTCGGCCTGCTCAGCGGGAACGTGTCCCCACCGGTGCGGGCCGTGGTGGCGAATGCCTCGACCATCTACGTCGGGGATCAGCGCGGCGTGCTGCGCCTCGGCAGCAACAACGGGCAGCCCGACCAGTACTGGACCGAGGTCGAACCCGCCATGATCGCCGGGGCGATCCCGGTTCTGCCCTGATCGCCGGGGCGGGATCTTCCTAGGCGGCGGCCAGGACGACGACCGCCGCGACCCCGATCCCGGCGGCGTGCAGAACGCGGACCGACTCGGTTGCAGTGGCCCCGGTGGTCAGCACGTCGTCGACCAGGAGCGCCGCGGCACCGTGCGGTGGACGCGCACCGCCGCGGAGACGGACCGCCCCCGCGAGGTTGCGAGCACGTGCCCGGGCGTCGAGTCCGGCGGAGTCGCGGGCGGTCGCCGCGGTCATCAGCAGCGGTGCGACGGTCACACGGGAACCCAGGAGTGGTGCGGCGTGTTCGGCGATCGCGGCGACCCGATCGCCGCCGCGGCGTCGTGCGCTCAGCCGGCGGGTGGGCGCGGGGATCAACGCCAGTCGGTCGGCGTCGGGTAGCTCGCCCCACCCGGCCAGCACCCGCACGGCGTGGGCGAGTGCGGCGCCCAGCGGCGGGATCAGATCACGGCGGTCGTGTTCCTTGACGGCGATGATCCCGTTCCGGTGGGGACCCCGGTAACGACCGAGGGCCCACACCGGCACACCCGGTGAGACGCGCGGGCAGGCGGCGACCGGAGCGTCGTGCCAGGCGGTCTCGCAGCGGGCACACCACGGAGTCCCGGGCCGTGCGCACCCGCCGCAGACCACCGGGAAGACCAGATCCGCCGCCGCGGCCGGCACCTGACCCCAGACCATGTCCCGACCGTAGACCCGGGCGCCGCACGCCAGGTGTGGCCGGCGGAGCCTGTGGAGAGATCCGCCCTGTTCGGTGAGTTGTCCGAGTCCTTGGGATCACCGCGCGCGGGCCCTCGGTCCCGACTTGTCCCGGGATACCCGACGCGGCGGGGCAAAACGTGGCCGATACCCGAACTTGCGACTACGGTCTTGGGTACATCGGGTTGCCGGGAGGACAGTTGAGTCCCCGCGCCGGACACGACCGATTTTCGGGAGGTGATGCCCCTGTCGATGAGTGTCAGCTGTCAGCTGGCATGGACAAATCCTCGGCGTCGGCCAAATTATCAGTGCGACAACAGATCACGATGACCCCACCGCCGCCGGGAACAATTCAGGAGGTAGTTGAATGTCCACAGTCATCCATCGCAAAGGCCAGCGCGAACCGAAAATCGCAGACCCCAGGCCGACCGTGGAGGAGGGCCTCGAGCCCGACCACCAACCCGCCCAGAACGACTCCGACGACCAGGAGTTCGCGTTCGTCCGCCCACCCGGAACGGTGGACGCCGACGAACCCGCCGAGCCCATCGCCAAGGTCGTGTTCAGCGGCCGGAACGTCGAGATACCCGACCATTACCGCATCTACGTCGGCGACAAGCTCGCCCGCCTCGAGCGTTTCGATCCGACGATCTACCGATTCGACGTCGAGCTGAACCACGAACGCAACCGGAGACAGTCCAAGGTCTGTCAGCAGGTGGAGATCACCGCGACGGGTAAGGGGCCGATCGTCCGTGCGCAGGCCTGCGGTGAGAACTTCTACGCCGCCCTGGAGCACGCACTCGACAAGGTCGAGTCGCGGCTGCGGCGAGTGAAGGACCGTCGGCGCGTGCACTACGGCAACCGGCGCCCACAGTCGGTGGCCGAGGCCACCGAGGTCGGAGCGCCGCTGCTGCGCGACAACCAGTTGACCGTGGAGGGGCATGTCGGCGACCCCGGCATGCTCGAGGCCACCGAACGCGGGGAGTGGGACGACGGTGTCGACGAGTACATCCCAGGTCAGATCGTCCGCGTCAAGGAGCACACCGCGGTACCGATGACCGTCGACGACGCGCTCTACGAGATGGAACTCGTCGGGCACGACTTCTTCCTGTTCCACGACAAGGAGAGCGACAAGCCGTCGGTGGTCTACCGCAGGCATGCCTTCGACTACGGCCTCATCCGCCTGACATGAACACGGGCTGAGCGGTTCCGGACGGCCGCGGACGAATCCGAACGATGAAGTCGTCTCGGTTACGTGCCGGTCGATCAGGGTCTGCTCAGCTCACCTCGCTACCATGGGATCCGGTCTGTGCGTTCGCACGGGCCGGATTCCGTGTGTTTTCTACAGGTGAGGGACTCGATCCACGGTGCTGAACAAGCTGTTGCGTGTCGGCGAAGGCCGCATGGTCAAGCGACTCGACGCTATCGCGTCGCACGTCGAGGCGCTGTCCGACGAGTTCGAGGCGCTCTCCGACGCCGAACTGCGAGCCAAGACAGACGAGTTCAAGAAACGTATCGCCGATGGTGCGACGCTCGACGAACTGCTGCCCGAGGCCTTCGCGACGGCCCGCGAGGCGGCCTGGCGCGTGCTCGACCAGAAGCACTTCCACGTCCAGATCATGGGTGGCGCGGCGCTGCACTACGGCAACATCGCCGAGATGAAGACCGGTGAGGGCAAGACCCTCACCTGTGTGCTCCCGGCGTACCTCAACGCGCTGTCCGACGAGGGCGTCCACGTCGTCACCGTCAACGACTACCTCGCCAAGCGTGACTCGGAGTGGATGGGACGCGTCCACCGCTTCCTCGGCCTCGAGACCGCAGTGATCCTCACCGGGATGTCCTCGGCCGCGCGCCGCGAGGCCTACGCCGCCGACATCACCTACGGCACCAACAACGAGTTCGGCTTCGACTACCTGCGCGACAACATGGCGCACTCGCTCGCCGACCTCGTCCAGCGCGGCCACGCCTACGCGATCGTCGACGAGGTCGACTCGATCCTCATCGACGAGGCCCGCACCCCGCTGATCATCTCCGGCCCCGCCGAGGGGTCGAGCAAGTGGTACACCGAGTTCGCGCGTATCGCGCCGCTGCTCGAGAAGGATGTCCACTACGAGGTCGACATCAAGAAGAAGACGATCGGCGTGCACGAGGCCGGCGTCGAGTTCGTCGAGGACCGTCTCGGCATCGACAACCTGTACGAGGCGGCCAACTCGCCCCTGGTCAGTTACCTGAACAACGCGATCAAGGTCAAGGAGCTCTTCCAGCGCGACAAGGACTACATCGTCCGCAACGGAGACGTCCTGATCGTCGACGAGTTCACCGGTCGTGTGCTCGACGGCCGACGCTTCAACGAGGGCCTGCATCAGGCGATCGAGGCCAAGGAAGGCGTGGAGATCAAGGCCGAGAACCAGACCCTCGCCACGATCACCCTGCAGAACTACTTCCGCCTGTACGACAAGTTGTCGGGCATGACCGGTACCGCCGAGACCGAGGCCGCCGAGTTCGACCAGATCTACAAGCTCGGTGTGCTGCCGATCCCGACCAACCGGCCGATGGTCCGCAAGGACCAGGGCGACCTGATCTACAAGACGGAAGAGGCGAAGTTCGCCGCGGTCGTCGACGACATCGTCGAGCGTCACGAGATCGGCCAGCCGGTGCTGATCGGTACCACCAGCGTCGAGCGTTCGGAGTACCTGTCTCGTCAGCTGAAGAAGCGCGAGATCCCGCACAGCGTCCTGAACGCCAAGTTCCACGAGCAGGAAGCCCAGATCATCGCCGAGGCGGGCCGCCTCGGGGCGGTCACGGTGGCCACCAACATGGCCGGCCGAGGTACCGACGTGGTGCTCGGCGGCAACCCGGACATCATTGCCGACACCCGCCTGCGCAAGGCCGGACTCGACCCGGTGAACACCCCGGACGAGTACGAGGCCGCGTGGGACGAGGCCATCGAGGTCGCGCGCACCGAGGCCGCCGAGGAGGCCGAGGCCGTGCGCAAGGCCGGTGGCCTGTACGTGCTCGGCACCGAGCGCCACGAGTCCCGCCGTATCGACAACCAGCTGCGCGGCCGTTCGGGTCGTCAGGGCGATCCGGGTGAGTCGCGGTTCTACCTGTCCGTCGCCGACGAACTGATGCGCCGCTTCAACGGCGGTGCGCTCGAGGCGATCATGAGTCGCCTGCCCGACGACGTGCCGATCGAGGCCAAGATGGTCACCAAGGCCATCCGTAGCGCTCAGACCCAGGTCGAGCAGCAGAACTTCGAGATGCGCAAGAACGTCCTCAAGTACGACGAGGTCATGAACGAGCAGCGCAAGATCATCTACGCCGAGCGCCGCCAGATCCTCGAGGGCGAGGATCACCACGAGCAGGTCAAGCAGATGATCGACGACGTGGTCAGCGCCTACGTCGAGGGCGCGACCGCAGAGGGCTACGCCGAGGACTGGGATCTCGACGAGCTGTGGACCGCGCTGCGCACCCTGTACCCGATCGAACTCGACCCCAAAGAGGTCGTCAACGAGACGGAATACGGTGAGCGCGAAGACATCTCAGCCGAAGAGCTGCGCGAGACCCTCGTCAACGATGCGAAGGCCGCCTACGACAAGCGCGAGAAGGCCATCGACGAGATCGCCGGCGAGGGCGCGATGCGCCAGCTCGAGCGCAGCGTCCTGCTGAGCGTCCTCGACCGCAAGTGGCGCGACCACCTGTACGAGATGGACTACCTGCGCGAGGGCATCCACCTGCGGTCGATGGCGCAGCGCGACCCGGTGGTCGAGTACCAGCGCGAGGGCTTCGACATGTTCACCGGCATGCTCGAGGGTCTCAAAGAGGAAGCACTCGGCATCCTCTTCAACGCCCAGGTGCAGACCGAGCAGCCGGCACCGCAGGCGCCGCTGCCCACCGCCGCCGACCTGCGTGCCGCGGTCGGTGCAGGTGTGCCCGCGCCGGCGGCCGACTCCGGTTCGCAGGTTCCCGCAGCGCTGCGTGGTTCCGGGGCCTCCGGCGGCGATGTGCCGATGACGTTCTCCGGACCCGACGAGGGTGGTGGCACGGTCGTCCACTCCGAGGAGGAGGAACTGGCCGGTGCCGCCGACTCGGCCAGTCGGCGCGAGCGCCGCGCGGCCGCGCGGGCGAACACCAAGGGCAGCCGTCCGAAGCCGCCGAAGGCCAAGAAACAGCGCCGCTGAAAAAATCCGGGAGAAAGCGGAACCCGACGGGGAGTGGCTGCGTCCAATCTCCATGCAAACACTCACCTCCGCTCCTCCCGTCTCCACACGGACGACGCGGGTTCGGGTACTGCCCGCCCCGACGTATGAGCCGGCCGGCCCCGGTGCGATGGGTGCCGGGGCGGTCGGTTCCGGGACGGTGCGCGCCGTGTTCCCGGGGCCGCGTCCCGATGCGGGACCGTCACGCAAGACCCTGACCGCCGCGGTGGAGGCCCGGCGGTTCACCGTCGCCACGTCGCGACTGCTGTTCGAGGTGATCGACCGTCGACGAGGGATCGCGCACCTCGGTGACTCCGTGTCGCCGTCGATCGTCGATCAGGTGGCGGCGCTGGTTCGTCACGACGCCTTCCGTGTGGCCGAAATCGCCGGTGCCCCTGGAGGTCCACCCGCTCGCGGTACGGTCCTCCAGCGCGTGCACGTCCAGTTGTGCGACACCAGTGCTGCCGAGGTGTTCGGCTCCTACCTCAGCGGTGGGCGCGTCCGCGCCTTCGCCGGGCGCGTGGAGCGCAAGCCGCGCCGTGTGCGCGGGAACGATCCGCGGCCCGGCGGCGCCGGCCCGCGAACCGGTCTCGGCCAGGTCGAATACCGCTGGCAGCTCGTGGCGCTCGAGTTCTGCTGAGCCCGTCGAGTCCGGCCCCGACGCAGCCGAACGGCTAGGATCGGCGGCGTGGTGAACCGTTTGTCGCCGCGCGACGCGATGTACTACTTCCTCGACGATTCCCGGTCGACGACGCATCTCGGGGCGTTGCTGGTCGTGGACCCCTGTGTCGGCGAGGGGAAGAAGTCCGGCGACCCGACGCCCGGGGAGAACGGCACGGCTTCGGCGACCCGTCGACCCGCGCTCGACTACCAGTCGCTGGTGTCGTTGGTCGAGAACCGGCTCCAGCTGGCGCCCCGGTACCGGCAGGTGGTCCGTGAGGTCACGCTCGGACTGGCCCGCCCGGTGTGGGTCGACGACCGGGATTTCGACATCAACTTCCATATCCGGCGCTCGGGGTTGCCGCGGCCGGGTGGTCCCGCGGACCTCGCCGAGCTCATCTCCCGGGTGATGTCCAGGCCGTTGGATCGCACCCGGCCGCTGTGGGAGATGTACCTGATCGAGGGCCTGGCCGACGGCAGGCTCGCGATCCTGACCAAGTCGCACCGGTGCCTGATCGACTCTTCGGGCGATCCGGAGATCAGCGAGGTCATCTGCGACCTCACCGACGAGCCGGAGCAGCTGCCCGAGGAACTGTGGATGCCCGGGTCGCCGCCGGGATCGGCGAACCTGGTCGTGGGTGCACTCGCCGAGGCGATGGCCCGTCCGGGCGATCTCGTCGAGACCATGGTGCATGGCAACGGTCTGGTCTCCGAGGTGCGCTCGGTGGTCGGCAGAACCGTCCGTCGGGCCGGTGACGTCGTCGGCCAGCTCACCGACTCCGCTCCTCGCAGCCCACTCAACAACACGGGCACGACCACCCGCACCTTCACCACGGCGTCGGTGCCGCGGCGCGACTGCGCCAAGATCGCCGAACACCACAACTGCACCGTCAACGACGTGGAACTCGCCATCATCTCGGGGGTGGTGCGGCGATGGATGCTGTCCGTCGACCCGGCGGCGGTGCCTGCCGACACCGTCCGCGTGGTGATCCCGCTGTCGCCGCGGGACCCCGGGGTGGAGGTCGAGGCGGGGGCCGAACCGGGCTGGATCAACCTCGGCAAACCGAGCTTCGTGACGGACCTGCCTGTCGGGGAGTCGAATCCGACGGTGCGTCTCGCCCAGGTGGCGGGCCTCGCCGAGCGTTATGCGCAGTCGTCGCGGCGGATGAGCACGGGCCCGAGCCCGCTGTTCCCGGAGCTGGGTATGGTGCCCTTCGCCGACTTCAGCTCCCGCGCGTTCCGGTCGCTCGACAGTCGCGCGTACAACGTCCCGGTGGCGATGAGCACTTCCCCGGTCGCCGACCGGTTCGTGCTCGGCGTGCCGGTCCGCGAGATCTTCTACATCCCGGTTCTCGTCTCGCAGCGGGCGCTTGCGGTCAGCGTCGTCGAATACGGTGACCGGCTGCAGTTCTCGTTCATGGCCGACCGCGGGGTCATTTCCGACCTGCCCGTGCTGGCGGACTACGTCACCGAGTCCTTCGAGGAGTTGCTGATCACCGACTGAGTCGGGGGCGCGGCTAAGGTGAGCGGGTACCGCAATCGGACCGCCAGGAGCGGGGGTCGTTATGAGAGCGATGGTCGAATGAGGGTCTACCTGCCGGCGACGTTGGCAATGCTGATGGAGCTCAACTCCGATGGCGAGTTCCGTCCGATCGGCGGAACCGGGTTCGCGTTGACCCCGGCTCTGCGCGAGGCGTTCGTCGCGGGCGACGACGAGGAGCTCTCGGACGTCGCGATGCGCGAGGCCGCGCGGGCGTCGCTGCGTCTCCTGGCCGGGGAGGCGCCGGAATCCGGCGACGCCGAGGCCGAGCGCGATCTCGCCGCCGACGAGGCGCTGACGAAGCCGGGCGTGACCCCTTCGCTGCCGCCGCGCCGCGTGGTCGTCGCCGCCGACGTCGAGGACGTCAAACTCCGTCCCGATCTCGACGATGCCGTGGTCAAGGTCGGCGGGACGATCCCGCTCTCGGCGGTCGCCTCGGTCCACGTCGACGTGAAGGAGGCGGAGGACAAGGTTCGCGCCGCTGTCGTCGTCATCGATGCCGCCGACATGGGTGACCTGGACGCCGAACTGGCCGTCGGCGACATCGAGGACTTCGACCTCGCCTGGTACGCCACCCAGGAGCTGCCGTTTCTCCTCGAACTGCTCTGATACTCGTGTGAGATCCTGGATGGCGCTAACCTACGGTTGCGTAGGTTAGAGTGTTCGGAGACGTTGAAGGCGGTGTGTGAGTTGGGTCTGCTCGAGCGATTCGAAGAACCGGTGGCCGGGGTCGCGGCGCGTAGCCGCGGTGCGCAGTGGGTTCGTGCGGCGGTCACCCGCATCACGACGCCGTTGCTCCCCGACGACTACCTGCATCTCGCCAACCCGCTGTGGTCGGCCCGTGAGCTGCGGGGCAAGGTCATCTCGGTGAGGGGGGAGACCGAGGACACCGCAACGATCCGGATCCGTCCGGGCTGGGGGTTCTCGTTCGACTACGCGCCCGGCCAGTACGTCGGTATCGGCGTGCTGATCGACGGTCGATGGACGTGGCGTTCGTACTCGCTCACCTCGACCCCCGACGCGTCGGCGAACGACAAGACCATCGCGATCACCGTCAAGGCGATGCCGGAGGGTTTCCTGTCGACCCACCTCGTGAACGGCCTGACGCCGGGCACCGTGGTCCGTCTCGCCGCGCCCCGCGGCGAGTTCGTCCTGCCCGACCCGCTGCCGGAGAAGATCCTGTTCGCGACCGCCGGCAGTGGCCTCACCCCGATCATCTCGATGCTGCGCACGGTCAGACAGCGGAAGCAGAACACCGATATCCGGCTGATCCATTCGACGCCCTCCGAGACCGACCTGCTGTTCGCCGACGAACTCGAGGCGATGGCGTCGTCGGGTCTCGTCGACCTGCACGTGCAGTACACCCGCACGGACGGACAGGTCACCCCGGAGTCGCTGCCGAGCCTGTGTCCCGACTGGCGCGAGCGTCAGACCTGGGCATGTGGACCGGCGGGGTTCCTCGACGGCCTGCATCGTCTCTACTCCGACGCCGACCTGGGCGAGCGGCTGCACATCGAGCGGTTCGCCCTCGAACGCGGTGTGGTGGGTGCCCAGGGCGGCACGGTGACGTTCAAGCGCTCGGGCAAGACCGCCGAGGTCGACGGCGCGACCACCCTTCTGGAGGCCGGGGAGGCCGCGGGCACGATCATGCCGTTCGGCTGCCGGATGGGCATCTGCCAGAGCTGCGTGGTGATGCTCGACAAGGGCTGCGTGCGAGATCTGCGGTCCGGCGTCGAACACGTCGAGGGTGAGCGTATCCAGACGTGCGTCAGTGCGGCCGCCGGGGATTGCACGCTGGACGTCTGACCTGGCTGTTCGTCTATGACCCGGCGATGCCCCGGGAACTGCCGGTACGCTCGAAAACGTGCTTGATCACAGTGCTGGGACCCGTCCCGTTCGGCCCGAGGGCTGACCGGTGAAAGCCGCGGTCCGGATTCCCGAAAACGTCCCCGTTCTCACCGACGGCGGGGTGACACTGCGGCCTCATGAGCCCCGAGATCTCGATCGCATGGTCGAGCTCGCGGCCGATCCGGCCATGATGCGGTGGACACCCGTCCCGGCGCCCTACAGTCGCGCCGCCGCCGAGAGATTCGCCCTCGACTATGCACCCAGGTCCTGGGCGGACGGCTCCCGCATGTTGTGGGCCGTCGAGTTCGACGGCAGGTTCGTCGGCACCGTCGACCTCGCCGGGGAGGGCCCGCTCAGCAGGCTCAGTTACGACCTCCATCCCGACGCCCGCGGCTGGGGCGTGATGAAACGCGCCGTCCTGCTCGCGGTCGACTATGCCTTCACCGAGGCCGGCAAGGAGGTCGTCCGCTGGACGACGGTCGCCGGGAACATCGACGCGTTGCGCGTCGCGCACTCCTGCGGATTCCGGCTCGACGCCGCGGTCCCGGACGGGGTCGAGGTCCGCGGCCACATCCGTGACGCGTGGGTCGGCTCGCTGCGAGCAGACGACGCACGGGAGCCGCAGACCGAGTGGCGCACCGACGTCTTCGAGACCGAGCGGTTCCGCCTCCGGCCCCTCGCGGAGCACGACGACCCACGCATCCGCGAGACCCTCGACGACCCGACCTCCCGCAAGTACCTCTTCGCGCGGCCCGACCCGCTGGAGCTCGAACACGCGGCGGCCGAACGTCTGCGCAAGTGGTGGACCGCTGCGCAGGGCGTCACCTGCACATGGGCCGTCGCCGACCTCGAGACCGACGACTACCTGGGCGACATCACCCTCCTGCACATCGACGAGGTCACCGGCGCCGAGGCCGGCTTCTACACCCATCCCGAAGCGCGCGGGAAAGGCGTGCTGGCAGAAGCGTTTCCGGCGTCCGTGCGATATGCGTTCGAGAAGTTCGGTTTCCGGCGGCTGACGCTGTTCGCCGCCGACAGCAACGAGGGCAGCAAGAAGCTCGCCCGCGCAGCCGGTTTCCGCGAGGTCAGCAGGCAGAAGCTCGCCGCCCGCTCCGACGGTGTCTTCGAGGATCTCATCGGCTTCGAGCTGTTCATCGACGACTACCGTGAGGCCGCGGACAGCTGATCCCGCCGGTTTCCGCCGGTTGAGCCCACCCTGCCGGTCGAGCCCACCCTGCCGGTTGAGCCTGTCGACCCCCCGCGCAAAAAACCGTGCCGTCAGGGCGGCTCACCGCTGGACACACCCGCGCCCCGTAACCTACGCTTGCGTAAGTTACGGAAACGTAAGGGTCGGAAGATCCGGCGTGAGCCGGTCGGTGTAGAGGTCGTCGTCGACCCCCACCGAGACCCATCCCACCTGCGAAGGGACCACACGTATGGCGATCACGGACATCCCCGAATACGCACACCTGTCCGAGGCGGACGTCGAGGCACTCGGCGCCGAGCTCGATGCGATCCGCGCGGAGGTCGAGGCCAGCCGGGGTGAACGTGACGCCCGCTATCTCCGCAACACCATTCGCTTCCAGCGTGGCCTCGAGCTCGCCGGACGCGCACTGCTCTTCGGCTCCACCAAGAAGTCGCTCTGGTGGGCCGGCGCTGGTGCGCTCGGCGTGGCGAAGATCGTCGAGAACATGGAGCTCGGGCACAACGTGATGCACGGGCAGTGGGACTGGATGAACGATCCCGAGGTGCACAGCTCGACGTGGGAGTGGGACAACACCGACCCGTCGGCGCACTGGAAGCACACCCACAACTACATCCATCACAAGTACACGAACGTGCTGGGCATGGATGACGACGTGGGCTACGGCCTGCTGCGCGTCACCCGCGACCAGCGCTGGCGTCCGTTCAACTACGGCAACCTCGTCTACAACACGATCCTCGCGCTGGCGTTCCAGTACGGCGTCGCCGTGCAGCACCTCGAGCTGGGCAAGAAGCGACGGACGCCGGAGGAACGGGAACAGTACAAGCGCGACGTCGCCGACGTGCTGTCGAAGATCGGCAAGCAGGTCGCCAAGGACTACCTCGCCTACCCGGCGCTGGTCAGTGCGACCACCGGGCACAAGGTCGGCTACGTCAACGCCTACCGCAAGGCGGCCACCGCGACCGCGCTCGGCAACGTCATCCGCAACGTGTGGAGCAACGCCGTCATCTTCTGCGGGCACTTCCCCGACGGTGCGGAGAAGTTCACCAAGCAGGACATCGACAGCGAGTCCCAGGCCGAGTGGTACCTGCGCCAGATGCTGGGCAGCGCCAACTTCGACTCCGGTTTCGTTCTCGCGTTCATGAGCGGCAACCTGTCGTACCAGATCGAGCATCACATCTTCCCGGACCTGCCGAGCAACCGGTACGCCGAGATCGCGGTGAAGGTGCGCGCGCTGTGCGACAAGTACGACCTGCCCTACACCTCGGGTCCGTTCCCGGTGCAGTACGCCAAGACGTGGCGGACCATCGCCAAGCTGTCGCTGCCGGACAAGTACCTCAAGGCGACCGCCGACGACGCGCCGGAGACCGCGTCGGAGCGCCGCTTCAAGCAGGGGCTGCCCGAGGGTGCCCGGCTGCGGGCCACCATCGACGAGCAGACCGGTACCCGTCGCGGACTGCGCTCGGCCATCGCCGGGCTGCGTGAGCGTCGTCGCGCCGGTCGCGGACGTGCCGTGGTGACGCCGCTGCGTGCGACGCGTGACGACGAGGCCGCCGCCTGATCGGCGATGGCGGGTGGTCGGACCCCGCGCCGGGGCAGGGAATCGAAAAGGTCGGCATAATGGGGCTCAATGGCCATCACTGACATCAATGAGTACGCGCATCTGACCGACGCCGACGTGGAGGCGCTGGGTGCCGAACTCGACACCCTTCGCCGCGAGATCGAGGCGGATCGGGGGATGCGTGACGTCAAGTACCTGCGACGCACGATCCTGGCGCACCGCGCGCTCGAGGTGACCGGACGCGTCGCGCTGCTCGGCAGCCGCTCGCGGCCGCTCTGGCTGCTCGGTACCGGCGCGCTCGCTCTCTCGAAGATCATCGAGAACATGGAGCTCGGGCACAACGTGATGCACGGGCAGTGGGACTGGATGAACGACCCGGAGGTCCACTCGACCACCTGGGAATGGGACATGGTGTGCGCCTCGCCGCACTGGAAGCATTCCCACAACTACATCCATCACAAGTACACCAACGTTCTCGACATGGACCACGACGTCGGTTACAAGACGTTGCGCGTCACCCGGGACGATCCGTGGCAGCCCAAGCTGCTTCTGCAGCCGCTGACCAACGTCGTGCTCGCGGCGCTGTTCGAGTGGGGGATCGGTCTGCACGACCTGGATCTGAAGGACGTCATCTCGGGTGCCAAGCCCAAGGAGATCGCGAGACCGCAGCTCAAGTTGTTCGCCCGTAAGGTCGGCAAGCAGATCGTGAAGGATTACGTGTTGTTCCCGACGTTGTCCGGTCCGAACTTCACACACACGCTGACGGCGAACCTCACCGCGAACCTGATCCGCAACCTGTGGGCCTATGTGGTGATCTTCTGTGGCCACTTCCCGGACGGGGCAGAGAAGTTCACTGCGGACATCCTCGAGAACGAGACACAGGGGCAGTGGTATCTGCGGCAGATGCTCGGGACGGCGAATTTCGACGCCGGGCCGGCGATGGCCTTCCTCAGCGGTAACCTCTGCTACCAGATCGAGCACCATCTCTATCCGGACCTGCCGAGCAACCGCTACGCCGACATCGCCGAGCGGGTGCGGGCTCTATGTGACAAGTACGACCTGCCCTACACCACGGGTTCGCTTGCGGTGCAGTACTTTCAGACGCTGCGCACGATCAACAAGCTCGCCCTGCCCGATCAGCTCTTGCGGGCGACCGCCGACGACGCTCCGGAAACCGCGTCGGAGAAGCGCTTTGCCGGGATGCCGCGGACGACCGGGCTCAAGACGGCGATTCGTCAGCTGCGGGCGCGGCGACGTCGTCGCTGAGCGTCCCGCCTACCGCTGCCAGCAGATGCCGCACGGCCATGCCGCGCCGGTAGGAGTGGCCCTCGAGTTCGTCGAGGCGACACTCCGGATCGGCCGGCGGGCCGAGATGCGTACAGCCCCGGGGGCATTCCTCGATGGCGTCCCGCAGATCGTCGAACGCCGCGATGATGTCGTCTGCACCGACATGAGCGAGTCCGAACGACCGGATGCCGGGGGTGTCGACCACCCAGCCGCGCGGGATCGAGTCCCCGGGTAGGGGCAGCGCCACCGACTGGGTTGACGTGTGGCGTCCCTTGCCTACCCCGGACACGACGCCGGTCGCCCGATATGCGTCGGGGACAAGACGATTCACGAGTGTCGACTTGCCGACCCCGGAGTGGCCGATGAATGCGGTGATACGGCCCCGGAGCGTCGCGAGGATCTCGTCGAGCGGATCGTCGCGCCCGGCCCGGATGACCGGCAGGTCGAGATCGGCGAAGGCGGCGATGAACTCGGTCGGATCGGCGAGATCGGATTTGGTCAGGCACAGGATGGGGGACAGGCCGCCGACGTAGGCCGCCGCGAGTGTGCGTTCGACGAATCCTGTGCGCGGCGGCGGGTCGGCCATCGCGGTGACGATCAGCAACTGGTCGGCGTTGGCCACCACGATCCGCTCGTAGGGATCAGAGTCGTCTGCGGTGCGGCGCAACACACTTCGCCGTTCCGCGACGCGGACGATCCGCGCCAGGGTGTCGGGCTTGCCGGAGAGGTCGCCGACCACCGACACGTCGTCACCGACGACGATGGGGGTCCGGCCCAGTTCTCGCGCGCGCATCGTCACGACGCGACGGTCCGGATCGCCGCCGAGGACGA
The DNA here is from genome assembly GCF_030316175.1 of Gordonia sp. Swx-4. Classification (NCBI taxonomy): domain Bacteria; kingdom Bacillati; phylum Actinomycetota; class Actinomycetes; order Mycobacteriales; family Gordoniaceae; genus Gordonia; species Gordonia sp. Swx-4. Next base: position 4,010,059 of record NZ_CP128197.1, on the reverse strand, counting down.
CACCCCACCGGCCGCGGTCTACCGACACGACCATGCCCTGCTCGGCGTCGTCGTGGGATGGGCGGGTCTTGGTGCGCGGACGGGTGCCCTTCCCCGGACGAACCCGGACGTCGGACTCGTCGTAGCTGTTGGCCCGCCGGCTCAAGGGCGCCCGATCATCTTCTGCCACATGCCGGGAAAGTCGGGCAGGGTCTTGTTGGTCGTCTCGATGTCGTCGACCACGACGTCGGGCGTCACGAGTCCGATGATGGCGCCGGCGGTGGCCATGCGGTGATCGGCGTAGGACTCCCAGGTCCCGCCGTGCAGGCTCGTCCCGGTGATCCGGAGTCCGTCCTCGGTCTCGGCGCAGATCCCGCCGAGACGGGTGATCTCGGTGGTGAGGGCCGCCAGCCGGTCGGTTTCGTGGCCGCGCAGGTGGGCGATGCCACTCAGCGTCGACTCGCCGTCGGCGAGGGCGCAGAGGGCGGCGATGGTCGGGGTCAGTTCACCGATGTCGCGCAGGTCGAGGTTCACGCCCTTCAGCACCTCGGGTCCGCGGACGCTGAGGGTGCCCTCGAGGTGCTCGACGGTGCATCCCATTGCGGCCAGGACGTCGGCGATGCGGGCGCCGGGCTGTGTGGTGACCGCCGGCCAGTACGGCACCCGGACCTCTCCGCCGGTCACCGCGGCAGCGGCCAGGAACGCCGCCGCGTTCGACAGGTCGGGTTCGACGGTCCAGTCGACGGCCCGGATCGGACCGGGCGACACGCGCCAGACATCGGGTTCGGAGGTGTCGACCTCGACGCCGGCGGTCGCCAGCATCTCGACGGTCATGTCGATGTGGGGAGTCGACGGGACGGGCGGTCCGACGTGGCGGATGACGAGCCCCTCGTCGAACCGGGCCGCCGACAGCAGCAGACCCGACACGAACTGCGAAGACCCGGACGCGTCGATGGTGACCTCGCCACCGCGCACGCGTCCGGTGCCGTCGATGGTGAAGGGCAGCCGGTCACCCTCGATCGCGACCCCCAGCCCGCGCAGGGCGTCGAGGATCGTGGTCTGGGGCCGGACCCGGGCCTGCGGGTCGCCGTCGAAGCGCACCCGGCCGGCGGCCAGCGCGCCGAGCGGCGGCAGGAATCGCATCACCGTGCCGGCGAGACCGCAGTCGACGTCGGCGCCGTGCAACGGTCCTGGGGTGAGCGAGACGGTGGTCTCCGCCGCGGGGTCGATGCGCACCTGCACACCGAGTGCCTCCAGAGCACTCAGCATCAGGTTGGTGTCTCGGCTGCGGAGGGTTCCGCGGACGGTCGACGGGCCGTCGGCGAGCGCGGCGAGGGCCAGCGCGCGGTTGGTGATGGACTTGGAACCGGGCAGCTCGACGGTGGCATCCAAGCCGCTCGCGCAGGTGGGCGCGTTCCAGGAACTCATGCGATCCAGTTTGTCATGCCCGGTCCGGCCGGTTTCATCACCGCCGATGCCCTCCGGCTAGCGGTTGTCCTTGCGCAGCGGATGACCGGTGGGGATCTCGACGACGATGATCGTGCGTCCGTCAGGGTCCTCGGCGTGCATCTCGATCAGGCCCCACGGCTCGGTCCGCGGCTCGCGGGTGACCGTCACCCCGCGATCCCGGAACTGCTTCCCGGTGGCCTCGGCGTCGCGTACCTGCAACCAGAGCACCGCGTTGCTCATCGGGTCGGGGGCGTCGGTCTTCATGTGCGTCGAGATCTCGATGAGCCCGTTGCCGGCGAAGAACACGATGCCGCCGGGGTACTCCCGATGGATCGGGAGACCCAGCTGGTCACGGTAGAAGGCCTGCAGACGCTCGGGATCTGCCGAGAGTAGGAGCACCCGGCTGGACAAGACCTCCATCTACTGCCCCTCGGTGCTTCCGGCGGAGCCGCCCACGGCGTGGCCCCGGTTGTAGTCGGTGTGACCGGCGGCCTCGTACGCCGCGCGTTCACGCGCCAGGCGATCTGTCTCGCCGATCGGCGTCGCATCCCCGAAGGCGAAGGCCGACGCGTGCGGCCACTCGTGCGGTACGTCGGGGTCGACGATGCGGTCGTCGAGGCCGTCGGCTGCGGAACCGTCGTCGGCGCCGGGGCCGGGTTCGAATCTGGAGGACATGGAACCCACGATATGCCGATTCGCGGCGAGGGGGGCCGTGTCCGGGGTCCCGCGGCGTCGTGTCGGGCGGAGGCGGCTTCGGCGCCCCCACCTGCGCCGGATCGTGTGCCGACCGCTACCGAACCGCAAGGTCGGGTTCGTAGCGTCAGAGGAGGGTCGGGTGGATCCAAACCGGAGGGAATCATGACCGCCACCAAGCATCGCACCGAGCACCGCGACTTCGCCTCACCCGACGAGGTCCGCACCTTCGGTCACGGCCGGATGAACGTGCTCAACGTCGGGGACTCCGAGATCGGCCGGCTCGAGTTGCAGCCCGGCTGGCGGTGGTCGGTCGACGTGAAACCGATCGCCGGCACCGAACTCTGTGAGGCGCCGCATTTCCAGTACCACGTCTCCGGGGTGCTGCACATCGTGATGGCCGACGGTACCGAGTTCGACGCCGGGCCCGGGCAGATCACGTCGCTGCCGTCCGGGCACGACGCCTGGGTGGTCGGCGATGAGCCGGTGGTCACCGTCGATTTCTATGGCGCGAGCAACTACGCGAAGGCCGATGCGGGGTAGGGCGCGCCGAGAACTGAATCGTGGATGTCGCCTGCCGTGACGCCGGTCGACACGTTCGGCGACATCTGGACGGTCCGCCCGTTCACGAACCGCGCCGCGAGAACCCGCCGTCGGTGTAGCCGTCCCAGGTCTCGAAGACCCGCATCACCTTGGGATCGCCGAGGCCTCTGATGTGGTCGCACAGGTCCTTCGGGCTCGACGGGTTGGTCACGATGAACTGGTGCAGCGACGCGTCGTGATCGGCGAGGTAGCGCAGGGTCTCCGGCGGGGTGTCGGGGTCGGCGGCCGCAAGGGCGTCCCGCGGGTCGAACGCCGGTGCCCGGACGCCGTCGGAGGCCGAGACCGTGGGTTCGCCGACGACCGCGATGTCCCCGGTGTTGTGGTAGTCGACCGGATCGGACGACACGCTGCGGGTGTTGAGCAGCAGGTTCAGCAGGATCGCGGTGATGGCGCCGGCCGAGATGCCCGAGTGGAAGATGGTCTGGAACCAGTCCGGGAACTGCGAGTACATGTCGAGCACGACGTCGACCGGGGCATCGCCGAGAGCGCGGTCGGTGTAGTAGATCTTCGCCTCGGTCAGCATCGCAACGCCCACCGAGATCGCGACGACGAGCACGTTGACGTTGTTGAACTTCACCTTGGTGAGGGTCCGGATGCCGCTGGCCGCGACCATGCCGAACAGTGCCACACCGGCGCCGCCGAGCACCGGGAGCGGGATGCCCTCGACGACCGCCGCCATCTTCGGCAGCAGACCGAGGACCACCAGGATGATGCCGGCACAGGTCGCCACGTGGCGCGTGCGGACGCCGGTGATGGCGACGAGGCCGACGTTCTGTGCGAACGCCGTGTACGGGAACGTGTTGAAGATGCCGCCGAGGACGGTGCCGAGTCCGTCGGCGCGCATGCCGTCGGCCAGGCGGCGCGGGGTGATCTTCTCGTCGACGATCTCACCGACCGCGACGATGTCGCCCGTGGTCTCGGTCATGATCACCACGCCGACGATGATCAGCGAGATGATCGCGCTGATCTCGAAGGTCGGCGCGCCGAACTGGAACGGCTGCGGCACACCCACCCACGGGTATTCGCCGACCTTGTCCCAGTGGGTCATCCCGAACGGGATGGACACGAGCGTGCCGATCGCCAGGCCGAGGAGGATGGAGACACGGCGGACGGCGTCGGGTGCGAAACGCTCGATGGCGACGATGATCGCCAGGGTGAGGAAGCCGAAGCCGATGTTCTTCGGGTCGCCGAAGTCGGGGCCGGAGGCGGTGCCGCCGCCGAACCAGCCGGCCGCCACCCGCATCAGCGAGACGCCGATGATCAGGATGATCGTGCCGGTGACCAGCGGCGGAAAGAACCGGATGAGCCGCCCGACGATCGGTGCCACCGCGATCATGAACACGCCGCACGCGATCACCGAACCGTAGATGGCGGTGATGCCGTAGCTGGTGCCGATGGTGATCATCGGGCCGACGGCGGCGAAGGTCACGCCCTGCATCAGCGGGAGCCGGACGCCGAACCGCCAGAACCCGACGGCCTGCAGGATCGTCGCGATACCGGCGACTAACAGGTCGGCCATGATCAGGTGGACGATGTCGCCCTGCTGTAGCTGCCCGGCCCCGACCATCGCGCCGCCGACGATCAGCGGGACCGCGACCGCACCCGCGTACATCGCGAGCACGTGCTGGAGGCCGAGCGGGAACAGTTTGACGAACGGCGGGATCTCGTCGACCGGACGCGCACCGGTCTTCCCGTTCTTCACGACGTCGATTAACGGCATGACTGGTTTCTACGTACCCGGTATTTCCGCGGAGGCGCGTCCGTGTGTCGGCGGTGTTTCCGCGAAGATATATCGGTGACCGTATCCTCGACTCGCCGCAGCGCGGGCATCCTGCTGTTCCGCCGTAGCGGCCCCGACGGCGTCGAAGTGCTCATCGCTCACCCCGGCGGCCCGATCTGGGCCCGCAAGCCGGACGAAGGCTCGTGGTCGATCCCGAAGGGGCTGGTCGACGCCGACGAATCGGAGTGGGACGCCGCGCGTCGTGAGTACCTCGAGGAGATCGGCAGCCCGCTGCCCGGCGGTCCGCACATCGACCTCGGCGAGGTGAAGCTCAAGAGCGGCAAGACCGTCATCGGCTTCGGCGTCGAGGGCGATCTCGACGTGACGACCGTCGTATCCAACACCTTCGAGATGGCGTGGCCGCCGCGGTCGGGCCGCATGCGATCGTTCCCGGAGATCGACCGCGCCGAGTGGTTCGACCCGGAGACCGCGAAGAAGAAACTCAACCCCGCTCAGGCGGCGTTCGTCGACCGGCTGCTCCAGGCGCTACCCGACGCCGGGTGATCGACGATCCCGCCTGTCGGATTCCTTCCCGCCGATCGAGCTCGGTAGGCGGGAAGGAAATCACCATGCGGATGCGGGGCCGTCGACCTACTCGGCCATCGGACGGAGGAACGGTGCCACCCAGTCGGGTGTCACGTCGGAAGTGATCGCCGCGGCGGTCGCATCGTCGACGTCGACGAGCGAGTAGTGCTCGGAACCGGCGGCCGTCGCGAGGATCAGCGTGCTCACCCCGGCACGGCGTTGGAAGACCGATGACCGGCTCGCCCAGCCGATCACGCCGGCGCGGTCGACGACGATCCGCTGCCGGGCGACCGTCGGGGGAGCGATGACCACCGACCGGGCGGTGAGACGGTGACCGAGGTGCCGGGCCCGGACCATGCCGAGACCGATCGAACCCGCGAGCGCGAGCACACCCACGGCGATCCAACCGACCGGGATCGCGCCGCCGATGACCGCGATCGAGATCCCGGCGAGGATCACCAGACCCGAGAGGAATCCCCGGTTCAGGCGGCGGATGCGGGCGACGCGGCCGTGTCCGGTCAACGCGGCGGTCAGTTCGGACCGCTCGTGGGTGACGAGGTCGGCGACCCGCATCGCCTCGGACATCGGGGCCGGCGGCAGCAGCAGCGGGTGTTTGGTCGCACCGGTCGCGATCGCCTGCAGACGGGCACCCTTCAGCGGTCGCATGAGGATCGGTTCGGTCAGGTGGCTGCCGCGGATGCGCTTCTCGTCGAAGCTGATCGAGTTGGTGGTGAGTAGTCCGCGTTCGGTGCGCAGGGTCCCGTCGGGATGCCGGGTGAGGCGGAAGTCCCAGTAGCTCAGGACATATCCGATCACCGAGAGGACGGCGCCGATGAGGATCACGGCCACCACGGCCACGGCGATGACCAGTGCGAGCGGGATCGACCGCACGGTGTCGAAGGCGTCGCGTGCGAGGCCGACCCCCTCGTCGAACATGCCTGCGTCGTTGGCGATCTGGACCCCGACGCCGGCGACCGCGGCGGCGATCGCGAGACCGCCCATCGAGAACGGCGAGTACCGCAGCCAGGCGTTCTGGAAGCTGGTGAGCACCTCGGGTGCGGCCGTCGGCATCTCGGCAGCGAACTGCTCCTCCGACGCTGCTGCCGCAGACCGGGTTCCGGCCGTCGGCATCAGGTTGTCGTGCAGGGCGCGCGCCTCGGGGAGGGTGACGGCGCGGAGTTTGACCTGCGACGCCTGTTCGTCGCCGCCGGTACCGATGGTGACCTTCTGCAGATTCAGCACACGGTGGACGAGTGAGGCGGTGAGGTCGACGCTGCGGATGCGGTCGCGGCGGGCGGTGGCGACCTTCTTGGTGACCAGCCCGCTCCGGACCCGGACGTGTTCTGCGGTCACCTGATAGAAGGTGGTCAGCCACGGCACCACCGTCACCAGCGGCACGAGGACCACGGTGGCGAGAAGTGTCACCAGGGGCGCGCTCCGCCCGGCGAAGACCAGTGCGATGAGGACCGGAACCAGCGACGGGAGCGATTCGACGACGGTCACCGCCATCATCCACGGGGACAGTCGATGCCATTCGTCCGGCGCGTCGATGTAAAGGCCCGGGGTGGCCGGCGGCACCGCACCGGGTTGCGGCTCAGGTCGCGTCATCGGTGAACGCCTGGGTGCGGATGGTCAGGTCGGATGCGGTCGCGCGGGCGAGTTCGGCGTCGAGCCCCTCGATGTGGATCGTGCCCGCCGACGACGCCGTGGTCACCGTGAGCTTCCCCAGTTTCAGCAACTGTTCCAGGGGATCGGCCTCGGTGTCGACGACCTGGATACGTGCGATCGGGATGATCACCCGGTGCCGGACGAACCAGCCCGATTGGGCGTACACCGCATCCTCGCTGACCTCCCAGCGGTGAAAGCGATACCGCCACAACGGGACCACCACCGTGTAGAACACGGTCAGCAGGGCCAGGGCGATCGCGGCGAGCGTTGCACCCCACCGTGCGTCGGGCACGACGACCGCGACCACGATGGCCGCGATGGTCGCCGGTACGCCCAGGATCAGCGGACCGATGCGCCACAGGGTCTTGGCGCGCGGATCGACCTGGTTGACCGGCTCTCGCAGGGTGGGATGCAGCGGATTGTCGGGAGCGGGTGCGGATTCCATTGCGACCAGTCTAGGGCCGCCCCCGCCGCCGACCGCGGCAATCGCGTGCCGCTTCTAGGTGATGGTGACGCCACCGTCGACTGCGAGGGTCTGCCCGGTGACGTAGCCGGCGGCCGCCGAGGACAACCAGATCGCGGTCGCGGCGAGCTCTTCTCCGTAACCGGTGCGACCCAGGACGACCCGCGGCATCTGCGAGTCGAGGTAACCGGGCTGGTAGGTGTCGGTCATCTCGCTCTCGAAGAAGCCGGGGGCGATGGCGTTGACGCGGATTCCCTTGCGCGAACCCCACTGCTGGGCCAGGTCCCGGGTGAGACCGATGACGCCGGCCTTGCTCGCGGCGTAGGCGGCCTGCGGCAGCCCCGCGGTGGTGATGCCGAGGATCGACGAGATGTTGACGATCGCGCTGCCCGGCTGCATGACCCGTCCACACGACTGGGCCATCCAGTAGGAACCGTTGAGGTTGATGTCGATGACGTTCCGGAACTGTTCGGGGGTCTCCCGAGTCGCGGGATAGGCGGTGCCGACGCCGGCGTTGTTGATGAGGACGTCGACCTTTCCGAACGTTTCCATCGCCGCGTCGACGACGCGCTGGCAATGCTCGGGGTCGGAGACGTCGGCGGGGACGACAAGAGCCTTGCGGCCCAGCGCTTCCACGGCGGCAGCGGTGTCGGCGAGCTTCTCCGCTCGACGCGCGGCGAGCACCACGTCGGCGCCGGCCTCGGCGAAGCCGCGGGCGAAGGAGACACCGAGTCCCGACGAAGCGCCGGTAACGATGACCACCTTGCCGGTGGTGTCGAACAGATCCATCACGGACATCGTTGTCTCCCTTGCGTGTTTCTCCGGTGACGCGGCGCAGAGGCGCCGCGCCGTGATCGGCGGGTGTGGTCAGAACCAGGACGGTTCGACGTCGAGGGTGGTGCGGTCGAGCGCGGTGAGGAGGTCGAGCTGCGGACCGGTCTTCGGTAGTTCATACCGGAAGAAGTACTGCGCTGCAGCGCGTTTGCCGTCATAGAAGTCGCCGGTCCGGCCGTCCGCGGCGAGGAGTTGTTCGAGCCACATCCAGGCGATGACGATGTGGCCGGTGGCCTCGAGGTAGAGCGTGGCGTTGGCGAGCGCGAGCTTCGGGTCGCCCGACGACCAGATGTGTGCGGTCACTTTGACGAGCCGGTCGACGATCGACTGCAGGGTCTCGGCGTATCCGGCGGCGGCCGGCACCTCGAGTGCACGTGCGACGGTCGCGCCGATGGTCTCGGCGAGCAGTGCCAGACCGGCACCGCCCTGCATGATCACCTTGCGGCCCAGCAGGTCTAGGCCGTGGATGCCATGTGCCCCTTCGTGGATGGGGTTGAGGCGGTTGTCGCGGTAGTACTGCTCGACGTCGAACTCACGGGTGTATCCGTACCCGCCGTGGACCTGGATCGCCAGGCTGTTGGCCTCCAGGCACCACTGCGACGGCCAGCTCTTGGCGATCGGGGTCAACACCTCGAGCAGCAGCTCGATGCGGGCGCGTTCCTCGGCGTCGGCGGTCGTCGCGGCCTGGTCGACGAGAACGCTGCAGTACAGCTCGAAGGCGAGCGCGCCCTCGACGTAGGACTTCTGGGCCAGCAGCATCCGCCGGACGTCGGCGTGCTCGATGATCGGCACCGGCTTCGAGGACGGATCCTTCTGGTCGACGGGGCGTCCCTGCGTGCGCACCTTCGCATACTCCAGCGACGCCTGGTACCCGGCGTAACCCAGTGCGGTGGCGAGGAATCCGACGCCGATGCGTGCCTCGTTCATCATGTGGAACATGTAGGAGAGGCCGCGGTGCTCCTCGCCGACCAGATATCCCACCGCGCCGGGGGTCGTGTCGGGGGAGAAGGTGCCGTCGCCGAAGTTGAGCAGCGTGTTGGTGGTCGCGCGGTTGCCCATCTTGTGGTTGAGGCCGACCAGGGCGACGTCGTTGCGGGTGCCGTCCGGCAGGAACTTCGGCACGATGAACAGCGAGATCCCCCTGACGCCGGGACCGCCACCGGGCGCTTTGGCCAGCACGAGATGCACGATGTTCTCGGTCAGTTCGTGGTCGCCGGCCGAGATCCACATCTTGGTCCCGGTGATCCGGTAGGTACCGTCGCCGGCCGGTTCGGCCTTGGTGGTGATGTCGGCCAGCGACGACCCGGCTTGCGGTTCGGACAGGCACATCGTCCCGGCGAAGCGGCCTTCGACGAGCGGGCGGACCCAGGTGTTGCGTTGTTCGGGGGTCGCGTACTCGGCCAGCAGGTTGGCGTTGCCGACCGTGAGGAAGTTGTAGGACGACATGGCCGCGTTCGCCGCCTGGAACCACACCGCGGACGCTTGCCGGATGACGGTCGGCAGCTGCATGCCGCCGAGTTCCTCGTCGAAGGAGGCGGCGATGAGGCCGGCCTTGCGGAACTCGGCGAGGCCCGACACCACCGCGTCGGGGAGGACGACCTTGCCGTCGTCGCCGATGTAGGGCTCGTTGGCGTCGCCGATCTTGTTGGCCGGGGCGAAGCATTTCATCGCGATGTCGGCGCTGAGCTCGAGGACGGCGTCGAAGGTGTCGCGCGAGTGCGCCGCGAAACGGTCTCGGGAGGTCAGGGCCTCGACGTCAAGCCATTCGTACAGCAGGAACTCGAGGTCCCGCCGGGACATGGGTGTGGCCATCGCACTTCCTCGTGATCGGACCGCCGTTGTGGTGCCGTTCAGGGGCACCCGTTCATCATGCATCTACCGATCGTCCGCTCGGTATCCGACCCTATTTGGAGGGGCCGCTTTTAACCATCGCTCGACGGTTGTTACGAGTATCACACCTTGTCACTTCTCCTTGTAAAGGTGTGTGGCCCGTGATGGACTACTGACGATTCACGATCGTGAATAACTTCGGTTATGGCGTGAAGATGCAGGTCACGGGGACGGTGCCATTCGGCGGGGGTGGCATCGTCCCGACCTGCCCGCCGCCGATCCCGACCGCCGATCCCCGGTGCCGGCGCCGACTACACGTCGATGCCGAACTCCTTGATCTTTCGATAGATCGTCGCCCGGGAGATGCCGAGTGCATGGGCCGCCGCGACCTTGTTCCGACCGTTCTCCTCCAGGCTCCGCACGATCGCATCCCGTTCGAGCGCCTCGATGCGGGTGAGGGTGTGCCGGCTCTGTGCGCGATAGGTCGGCGGCAGATGCTGCGCCGTGATCGTCCCCGACCGATGGTGGATGACCACGTCCCGTAGCGCCTGCCGGAGTTCTGCGACGTTGCCCGGCCAGGTGTACTTGCTCAGCTGCCGCATGGCGTCCGGCGCGACCTCGAGTTCCCGTCCGCGCGTGAGTTGCAGGAGGATGGCCGGCACCAGCACCTGAAGGTCCTCGATGCGATGGCGCAGTGGCGGTACCTCGATGGTGTGCGAGAAGAAGGGGAGCAGGGTGACGCCCAGGGTGGGTGTCGCGTCGCCGGCGCTGAGGGTCATCCCCAGCCAGCCCGCGTGCTCGCGTCCCTGCATCACCTCGGCGACGTCGAACAGCATGTCGTCGTCGAACTCGTCGGCATCGCGCAGGATGATCGCGAAGCCGTCCGTGTCGAGCTCCGCGGCGAAGCTGTCGAGGGTGTCGGTGTCCTGGAAGTCTGCGGCGGCGTACACGCGAATCGTCCCGTGCCGGCATTGTCCCGCCGCTGCGCGGAGAACCGCCGACCGCCCCGAACCCCGTTCGCCCGACACCGCGATCCAGTGGCCGGCACCCACGTGCTGGGCGATGCGGTCGCTCGCCTGCCGCCACGATGAGCTGCGGCCGACGATCCCGGGCAGCATTGAGGCCGTCGAGGGTCGGCGCTGGGGTGAGGTGGCGGTGGCCGAATCCATCAGGTGCACATGGAAAACCGCGATGCCGGCCGCTGCGTCAGAGAACTCGACGACCGGCGCGAGTCGTACCGAGCGGCCGCTGGGCAGCGTGTTCACCCGCCGCCCCGCGGCGACATCAAGGGTCTGGTCGACGGCGTGCTCGAGCATCGACACCTGATCCTGCGGGTCGATGCTCTGCCGAAGACGTCGGTTCATCAGCACGACGTCGGCGGCGATGGCGAGGACCATCATCTGGGGTGCGCGTCGACAGGTCGCGAGATAGGCCGAGAGGAGCCGGGATTCGCTTTCGCTGGCGTTCGCGAGCATCTGCTGTTCGATCTGCACGGTCGCCGACTTGGCCAGGGACAGCAGCAGGGAACCGCCCTTCTCCACCCACCCGGTGAGGTCGAGGGCCCCGACGACGCCGCCGGAGAACGGGTTTCGGATAGGTACCCCGGCGCAACTGAGCTGGGCGAGGCATCCCGCATAGTGTTCGGCACCGGTGACGAGGGTGGCCTGCCGGGTTTCGAGGGCGGTGCCGATCCCGTTGGTGCCGGCGTGCTCTTCGCTGTAGCTGTAACCGGGTGCGAGTGACACCGCGTCGAGCTGGCCGAGGAGTTCGCCGCTGCCGGCGGCACGGGACAGCACCACACCGTCCGGCGAGGTGAGGATGATGCTCACCGGTTCCGACGAGAGGTCGGTGGCGAGCTGGTCCAGCACCGGCCGGGCCGCGGTCATCAGCGGACTGTCGGTGTTCGGCTCGCGGACGAACGGGAGTTCCAGCCGGTCTGTCTGCACCTTGAACGAGCGCGAACGGCGCCACGAGGTCGAGATCGCATCTCGAACGGCACCGGTCAGGCGATCGTCGACGACACCGTCTTCGCTGAGGAATCGCTCGCGCGCCCGTGCTACGTGGGCGACGGGTTCACGAGACTGGTCTGTTGGCTTGGGCTTCACCGGGACCGCAACTCCCTACTGTGATGTAGGTCTCATTCCAAGGCAGTGTAGCGGACGAGCCTACGTTCACGCGCGTGAACGACCAGGTGTCTTCATCCGATTCGTACTGGTCAAGGGGCATACGGGTGACATTTCGGGCAGCCGGAAGTGGGCCGGTCGCGATCCACGCCGAGAACGAATCTGCAATCGCGACCGGCCCCCGTCGCCGCTGCAGCGACGACGTCCCCGCCGGGGTCTTGGAGGAGGGCGGACTAGTAGATGTTGGAGGGCCGCACCATCCCCTCGGCGAGATCACCGAAGCCCGGGGCCTCGATCGCGCCCGGATGCGTGAACACCTCCTCGACGACGGCGGTCTCGGTGGTGATCAGCAGTGCGGCGATCGACGCGGCGCTCTCCAGCGCGGCCTTGGTGACCTTTGCCGGATCGATGACGCCCTCGTCGAACATGTCGCCGTAATCGCCTGTCATGGCGTTGAATCCGTGACCCAGGGGCAGACCGCTCACGACCTTGACCACTTCCTCGCCGTCGAAGCCGGCGTTGGTGGCGATCCAGAACAACGGTTCGGCCATCGACCTGCGGACGACGCCGATGCCCGCCCCTTCGTCACCACCCACGTCGCCGAGCGCGTCGAGTGCCCGATGTGCCTGTGCCAGCGCGGTTCCGCCGCCGGAGACGATGCCGTCCTCGACCGCCGCCCGCGTCGCGGCCAGGGCGTCCTCGACGCGGAGCATGCGCTCCTTGAGTTCGACGCTGGTCACGCCGCCGACCCGGATGACCGCCACCCGGCCGGTGAGTCGCGCGATCCGTAGCTCCAGGCTGTCCCGGTCGGCGTCGATCCGTGCACGTGCGTGCTGCGCCTCGAGTTGCGCGACGCGAGCGTCGACGAGGGTCTGGTCGCCTCGCGCACCGACGATCGTGGTGGAGTCCTCGGTGACGGTGACCCGGTCGCATTGGCCGAGATGGTCGAGGGAGACCTCGTGCAGCTCGAGGCCGGTGTCCTTGGCGATGACGTGACCGCCGAGTGCGACGGCGAGATCCTCGAGTTCGGCGACACGGCGATGACCGAAGCCGGGTGCGCGGACCACCACCGACTGCATCGTCTTGTGCATGTTGCCGCCGACGAGCAGCTGCAGTGCGGGACCGTCCACGTCCTCGGCGAGCACGACCAGCGGACGATCGGCGCGTTTGGCCGCCTCGATGCTCGGCATGATCTCCTGCACCGAGGTGATCTTCTTGTTGGTCAGCAACACCACCGGGTTGTCCAGAACCGCCTCCATCCGTTCGGGATTGGTGACCATGTACCCCGAGATGTAGCCGTGGTCGAACTCGATGCCGTCGACGACATCCACCGACAGGCCCAGGGTGTCGCTCTCCTCGGTGGTGATCACACCGTTGCGGCCGACGTACTCGACCGCGGCGGCGATGGCCGAACCGATGACCTCGTCGTCACTCGCGGCCAGGGTCGCGATGCGTTCGAGATCGCTGCGGCCACCGAGGGCGACGGACTGTTCGGACAGGGCATCGATCACCGTGGTGATCGCCCGCTCGATACCTCGGCGCACCCGCATGGGATTGGCGCCCTGCTCGACGGCGCGTAGACCTTCGCGAACCATGGCCTGCGCCAACACGGTTGCGGTGGTGGTGCCGTCACCGACAACCCCGTTGGTCTTCATCGCCACTTCCTTGACCAGCTGTGCGCCCATGTTGGCGAACGGATCACGCAGCTGGATCTCGCGGGCGATGGTCACCCCGTCGTTGGTGATGGTCGGTGGGCCGGTGAGCTTCTCGAGGACCGCGTTGCGGCCCTTCGGTCCCAATGTCACCTTGACCGCGTCGGCGAGTGCGTTCACTCCTCGCTCGAGCCGCAGTCGCGCTTCGGCGTTGTAGCGCAACTCCTTGGCCATGGTCGTCCTGCCTTTCTGTGGTGTTCTCGGCTGAAAAATCGAAGGGTCAGGGCACGAGGATCGCGCGACCGCGCACGCGGCCGGCGTCGAGATCGTCCAGTGCCTGCTGGAAATCGGCGAGGGCGTAGGTGCTGGTGTGCAGCTTCACCTTTCCCCGGGCGGCGAGGTCCATCAGCTCACCGAGGTCGTTGTAGGAACCGACCAGGTTGCCGATGAAGTTGATCTCGGTGGAGATCACGTCGATGGTGGGGACGTCGATGTTCTCGCCGTAGCCGACCACGAAGAAGCTGCCGGCGCGGCGCAGCATCGCGGTTCCCTCGGCGGTCGCCCCGCCCTCGCCGACGAAGTCGAGCACGGCCTCGGCACCGTGTCCGTCCGTCAGGTCGAGGACCTGTTGCACATGTGTTCCGTCGGCGACGATGCCGATCTCGGCACCCACCTCCGTGGCGAGTTCCACCGCATCCGGGTTCCGGTCGACGACGACGATCCGCAGGGCGGAGATCGCGGCCAACACCTGGATTCCGATGTGTCCCAGACCTCCTGCGCCGATGACCACGCAGGTGTCGCCGGGCCGCGTCATCCGCGCGACCTTGGCGGCCGCGTGGTAGGCGGTGAGGCCGGCGTCGGCCAACGCCGCCACGTCGGCGGGTTCGAGGGAGTCGTCGATCTTCACGACGCTGCGTGCGGTCGTCTTGAGGAACTCCGCGTAACCGCCGTCGGTGTCGATGCCGGGGAACCGGCTGTTCTCGCAGTGGACGTCGTCGCCGAACCGGCAGGCCCGGCAGAGTCCACAGGTGATCAGCGGATGCAGGATCACCTTGTCCCCGACGGCGACGTTGGTGACCGCGTCACCGATGGCCTCGACCCAGCCGGCGTTCTCGTGGCCGATCGTGTAGGGAAGGTCGACACCGCTCTTCGCCTCCCACTGGCCCTCGAGGATGTGCAGGTCGGTGCGGCAGACACCGGCACCACCGATCCGGACGATGACGTCGTGCGGCCCGGTGATCTCAGGGGCCGGGACCTCGTTGAGTTGCAGTTTGTCGTGGTAGCCGACGACCTGGACTGCGCGCATGGCTTACTCCTGTTCGCTTCGGTGGTGTGCGCGAGGGGTTTCGCGGAGGTTGGTGATGACCGGGCCGCTGGCCCCGTCGCATTCGTCGTCGTCGGCATAGCGGGTGGCGAGCAGACCACGACAGAAATGGCTGTTGCCCTCCATCGAGATGCGCACGGACCGTGCGAATCTCAACCGCATCGGGATCTGGTCGGCCGGCAGCGTGTGCCCCTCCTCGTCGACGACGACGAGGCTGTTGGGGCATATGCTGAGGCCCAGCTCCAACCGGCGTCGGAGGAGCGCCGCCTTGTGGCGACCGCGTGGTACATCCCGCAGCGCCAGCCGATCCACGTCGGCCACGGTGACCCGACCGGCAGCGATCTCGGCGGCCACACATCGTTCCATCGCGGCGGTGTGGGCCTTGCGCTGGAAGGTCAGGCGCAGCTCGTCGAGGCTGTCGAGGGCCTCGACGCCGAAGGTGCCCTTGTATCCGGCACGGGCGTCGAGTCCGGCGTTGATCTTGTCGCTGTCGTGATGATCGTCGAGCAGCACCCGGACCTGCCCGACGCCGTTGACGTCCTCGAGCGCGTCGAGTGCATCCGACCCCATCAGGTAGGCGAAGTTGGGCGAGCAGAACGACGTCGGGAGACGCAGGTGCACGGTCACGCCCACCTCGTCGATCAGGATCGACCGCACGAATCTCAGTTCGGTGATCGGTTGGTCGAGTTCGGGATCGAGGACGGTGTCGAGCGCGGCGAGGACGTCGCGCTCGAGGTCCGTCGCGGCATCGGCGACATAACCGGGGGGAGGTGCGATCGTGGTCATGCCGTCACCACGTCCTTCGCGCCGGCGGCCACCTCGACTTCCGGATCGGCGGCGCTGGTCGGGAGCTTGAGTTCCTCCGGCACCTCGATGTGCGGGTAGAGCGCTGCCGCGTTGAGGCCGAGGATCTTCTTCTTCTGTTCGACGGTGATCGGGGCGTATTCGGTCATGTCCTCCGGGATCTGGAAGTCGACGAACCGCTCCACGAGCCACTGCGGCGTCCACAGCGCGTAGTCGCTGGCGAACAGGATCTTGTCCTCACCGATCCAGTAGAGGAGTTCGCCGATGATCTGCGCGAAGTACCGGGGCCGGGTGTGGATGAACGGGATCGCCACGGCGAGACCGCCGAACACGTTGGACTCCTGGGTGGCGATCCAGCAGAAGTCCTCGAGCCGCGGCAGGCCGACGTGCTCGATGATGAAGTTCAGATCCGTGTAGTCGGTGGCCACCTTGTCGACGTCGGCCACGTCGAAGGCATCCCGGTCGAGGGGCCGGATGGTGGGTCCCTTGTGGACGTGGATGTTCTTGATGCCGAGTTTGATGCACTCCTCGAGGTAGCGGCGTGACCAGGCGTCGTCGAGCTTGTAACCCCGTGAGTCGCCGATCCATTCGGCGGTGTACAGCTTCACGCCCTTGAGGTTCATGTTGTCGGCGTCCTTGCGGAGCTGCTCGAGGCCGGCCTCGCCGTGGCGGGGATCGTAGGCGTGGTTGTAGGTGAGCAGCTTCGGGTTGTCCTCGCACAGCTTCAGCGAGTCGTCGACCTGGGCGAAACCGTTGACGTAGAAGTCCTTCAGGATCGTCGCCTGGAAGATGGCGTGATCGGCCGGGCCCTCCTCGAACAGGTCGCGCATCAGCCGGTCGGGACCGTAGTAGGTGTAGGTGTCGTAGTCCCAGACCTCTTCCTCGGGGCTGAGATTGCGGTGGTAATCGTAGAAGCAATCGATGAACTGCTTGCCGTGGATGTTGCGCTGATTGGATTCACGGGCGTCCCAGAGGTGGACGTGTGCGTCGACGATGAAGTACTTGTCGCCATTCTTCTCGTACATCGATGACTCCTTGATCGTTCTCGGTGGAAGCGGGCTGCATCCGATGGGGTTGGCGGGGATCGAGAGTTGTTGCCGGCGGGGATTTCTGGGGTGCGTCATGGCCGCCGGGGTCCTCGCCGGCGGCCACGACGCAGATCGGGGGTGGGGCCTGCGCTCAGCTGGACGCGGTGAGATCGAACCCGATGAACTCGGCGGCGTCCTCGGGGCTCGCGAACAGGAAGGTCCGGTCGTCGAGGTGCACCATTCGCCCGTAGTGGGTGGAGCTGATCTCCTCGAAGATCGATCCGTCGAACTCCTGACCCAGGGCGTCGGTGAGCTCGTCGTAGTCGAACTCGAGCCGGTTGACGCCGTCGACGCGGATCATCGACGGGTACTCGGTGAGTTCGACACCCTCCTTGGCGCCCATGACGTCGGCGACGACGCGGCCGATGGGCGTGTTCATCAGGGTGACGCCGCACATGTTGGAGAACTCGGTCTGTGCGCCGAATTGCATGCTGCTCATTGGTTCAGCTCCTCGGGGATGTCGACTTCGATGGCTTTGAGGACGTCACGGAACTTCTCGGTCGCGGCCTCGAGGCTCGTGGCGAAGGTGACCGACTTGTCCGCCGGCTGCGACCAGATCGGTTGCAGCCCACGCGCAGCGTCGAGGCAGCGCGGCACCCATTCCGACAACCACTCGCCGAACAGTGCCCGGTTCTGCGCGCCGTACTGTTCGTCGCGGGAGAGCATCAGGAACAGGGCCCGGGTGTAGTTCAGGTCGCGGTCGTAGTCGTACTCACCGGTGCCGACGATCGTCGGGGTGATGTAATCGCCGTTGCGCGCCGCGACCTGCATGATCAGCTCGGTCCGGAACAGCGAGCCGACGAGCTGCTCGAAGACGATGTTGGTGCAGAACAACAGCTTCGCCCAGTCACCGATCGCGGTCAGCCGCTCCACGGCCTCCCGGGTCGGCTGCCATTCCGGCGCCGACTGCCAGACCTCCTTGTGCGCCGACCCGTCGAAGGCCTCCTCGGCCTCGGCGAGATCGAGGTTGAACAACGCGAGGTCCTGGGCGAAACGCAGCTTGTGCGCCGCACTGACCGCGACGGCGTTGTTGATCATGTTGGTCGGAGCCGACCGCTGGATCGAGGTGAACACGTGCAGGCCCATGCCGCTCTCGGCGTGCATCCAGGCACCGAGGTTACGCTCGATGAACTTGAGCCACGAAGGATTCCAGCCGTCGTACACGCGGGCCCGCTTGGCATTCTGCAGACACAGATCGACCTGGTGGACCACCGCCGAGTTGTTGCGGAAGATGGTCTGTTCCCACTCCTCGTTGGGATCGAGGAAGGCGTGCCAGTTGCTCGACTTCGCGGCCGTCCACTCCTGCGGGTAGCCGCCGGGACCGCTGCCGAAGCCGTAGATCCAGCCCTGGGTCAGGTGGCGCTCCGGGTCGGGCTGCACGTCGACGGTGACGTCCTCGTAGATCGTCGCCCGCTTCTTGGCCGGCTGATAGTAGTTGTACTTGCGGCTCTTGCTGCTCGGGAATTCCTTGGCGCCGGCCTCGGCGTCGGTGAATTCGATGCTCGGGAAACTGCGTTCGCGCTGTGGTGATTTCGGCGCGGTGGGTGCGGACATACCTGTCGTTCCTCCTCGTTCGGCGACTGCTAGTCGAAAGCCGGGCTGGTGAACTTGTCGTAGAAGGTCTGGTCCCGGGGGACCGAATGTTGGTCGGCGAGAGCGAGAGCCGCATCGACCATGGGTGGGGGGCCGCAGAAGTACACCTCCGTTCGGGCGAGATCTGATTCGTGTTCGGCGACGATGTCGGTGACATTGCCCTGTGCCACCTCGACCCCGTCGGGTGCGCCGTCGGCGGACTCCGACAGGCAGGCGAGGAACCGGAAGTCGGCGATCTTGTCGCCGAGCGCGGCGATCTCGTCGAGATAGAACAGATCCGCCGGGGTCCGGGCACCGTAGTAGAAGCGCACCGGCCGGTTCAGGCCGGTCTCGCTGATGTGACGCAGCAGCGAGAGCAACGGAGCCATCCCGGCTCCGCCACCGATACAGATGATCGGCAGCACATGGCCGTTGCGCAGCGTGCACGACCCGTACGGACCGTTGATCATGATCTCGTCACCGGGCGCCAGCCCCTTCTCGAGGAGGCCGGCGAAGAGACCACCCGGATACTTCTTGATCAGGAACTCCAGCTTGTCCGGGGTGGCCTGGGTGGTTGCGATCGAGAAGGAGCGCTTCTCGTCGGTACCGGGGACCGAGAGGTCCACGTACTGGCCGGGTTTGAACTCGAAGGTCTCGGGTTCGACCACGTCGAGGCGCAGTGACACGATGTCCTTGGACACCGGTTCGATGGCGGTGACCCGGGTGCGGACGTCCTGGATCGGTGCGCCCCCGAGCAACTCCTCCTCGTCGAAGTTGAGCAGTTCGATCTCGCAGTCGCTGTAAGCGTAGGACCGGCAGAGCAGCACATAACCCTCCGCCTCCTCCGCCTCGTTGCAGGCGAAGGTGGAGTAGTCGTCCATCTGGACGTCGCCGTCGAGCATGTACGACTTGCACGCCGAGCACCGGCCTTCGCGGCACCCGTGCATCAGGTGGATACCCTGCCGGAACGCGGCGTCGAGGATGGACTCGTCCTCGGTGACCTCCATCTCGATGTCGACGGGGGCGAAGTTGATGCGATGTGTGTCGGCCACGGAAACTCCTGTCTGAAAGGGGGAGATGCTGCGCTCCTCAGGGAGCTGGGGGAGGCGACGGCTTGCGGTCGTCACCGCTCCCTGAGGAGCGAGCTTGCGAGCGACCCTGCGGAGGGGCGCGCTCACCTGCGTGCCGTCAGGCCGGCACGGCCCCATTGGGATTCGCGCGATACGCCGCGATGTGCGCATCCCGCTCCGCGTCGGACATCTCGTTCAGCAACACGTTGGGACTGTTGAAGACGTTGCCGCGGACGTCGTCGAGCGTCCACATCTTCTTGGGGTCCAGGTCGAGGTGCGGCTGCGGGATGAGGGTCTTGCCGTCGTCGCGGACGTAACCCAGGTTCTCGATGATGTCGGCGAGATCCTTGCCGTGATGCAGGGTCTCCCATTCGCGGAACCCGGTGAGCCGTCCCATGTTCGGGGTGTCCCGGCCGTCGTACTGATCGCGGAAGGCGACCGCGTCGGTCCAGTGGCAGGTCTCCGAGCAGTAGGTGCGCCACTGGTCGTCGACCTTGTCGACCACCATGTCCTCACGGATCAGGCAGGGCACCATGCAGGTCCAGCAGCGGTGCGGGTACTCGTAGCCGACGTCCTCGAAGGCGATCGGCTTGTTGCGGCCCGGGTAGGCCAGGCGGTTGTAGTTCTCCCACCACTTGCCGAACTTGTTGTACCAGCCGGGGTACTTCTCCTCGAACCACTCGAAGTCCTTGTCGGTCATGGCGTCGATGCGCCAGTAGTTGACCGGCCAGCCGGTGGCGAAGAAGCGTGCCACCTCGTGGACGTAGTGCTTGTTGGTGATCCGGTTCCAGGCCTCCTCGACCAGATCGTGTGGGATGGTGAGTCCGTACTTCTCCAGCGGCAGAAGGTAACTGCGGTAGTAGTCGTCGTAGATCCACCGGCGCCACATCTCCGCGTAGCTTTCCCGGTCCTTGCGCCGGTCCTTGGTGCCGTACTCGATGAAGGTGCCGATCGCGGCGTCGACGACGCAGTGGTTGTTCCACCACGCGTACCGCAGATCACGTTCCAGCAGAGGACGATTGCGCTCGTCGGCGAGCGCCATCAGCAGAATCGAGTAGCCGTTCGAGATGTGCCGCGACTCGTCGGACTGCACCGAGTGGAAGACGGTGGGGAGCAGGTAGTCGCCGTTGGCGGCAGCTTCGTCGGGCATCGCGACGAACAGCGTGTTGGTGAAGGCCGTTTCGGCGACCACGGTGAGGTAGATGTTGGCGGCGGTGATGGCGTCGCCGGTGATGAACCCCTCGCCGAACTGGCGGCCGATGGTGCCGGCGTAGTTGTTGGCGAAGGCCTTCTCGGTGATGTCGAAGCCGGCCGGGTCGATGTAGTTGTTCATGTACAGCTTCTTGAGGTTCATCTGGATCGTCGAATGACGGACCTCGTCGATCATCTGCACGGCCAGCCCGTTGTGGATCTCGGGGTTGGGGACCGCGTCGATCGCCATCGGCATCGCGCGGGCGGCCGAGATCTCGGGGAACGGGATGATCGACAGGAACAGCTTCTGCCATTCCAGCCACCGTTCCTGGACCTGCCGGAACATGTTGCCGCGGATGGCGCCGTCCATGGCGCCGTATACGCGGTTGTCCTTCTCCTCCTCCATCGGGAAGTACGACCGCATGATCTGCTTCAGCGGGTCCTTCTTGGGTGCCTTCTCGAAGGTGTAGTCGGTTCCGAATCGGGTTGCCGGGGTCGCGAAGGTGGGTTCCCAGGACAACTCGGTGATCTTCGCATGTGCTTTGGTCAAGCTCTGCCTGCTCAAAGTGCGCCTCCTCTTAGAGGGAGCCGACGGGTGTGCCGGCCCGTATGAACTGGAGCGACTTCGATACAACCGTGTGAGCCAGGTAACAAACGTCTCACTGTGAGACGACCGACCGAGTCAGGTGGTCTGCGGACGGAAAAGGAGGGTCCGCGATGCGGACCCTCCGGGAAAGTGCAGGTGAGTTGTGGTTACTCGGCCGACGCGTAGGAGCCGGACGGCGTCAGCGGATCGTTGAGACGCTGTGCGTACTGGTCGAAATAGACGCGGGCGATCAATTCGCGACGGCTCCGGACCCCGGCCTTGTCGAAGATCGACTTCAGGTGATCCTGCACCGTGTACGCCGACACGTGCAGGGTGGCGGCGATGTCCTTGGTGGCGACGTTCTGCAACACCATCTGGGTCACGTCACGCTCACGCGCGGTGAGCCCGAAGGCTTCGACGACCAGGGGGATGATCTCCGGCGGGCGCGCCTCCTCGATCGTGACGACGACCTCGCCCGGACGGCCGTCGGCCGAGGACAGCGGGGATGCGTTGATGACGAGCCACATTCCCGACCGGCCGCGGACCCGCAGACGCGGCGGTACCTGCGTCTCGCCTGCGCCGTAGCGTCGTGCGGCACCGATCAGGCCGTAGATGGGGTTGGCCGCCGCTGCACTGTTCGGTCCGGCGGCGAGGTCGTCGATGCGCTCCTGGCTGCCGGCGCTCATCTGCACGATCTCGTTGTTGCGATCGATGATCAGCACGGCGGGTCCGCTGGTGATCGAGGGGCGCTGTTCGGCGACGACCGTGCTGAGCAATCCGATCCGAACCCCGTGGGCGAGCGTCTGGGACAGCGAGCCGAGGAAGTCGATCTCGTCCTCGGTGAACGGTCGGCAGCCCGCTCCGCTGCGGAACAGCGCGATCCCGGCCCACACCCGGTCCCCGTCGCGGAGCACGACGCGCGCCTCGTCGTGGAAGCAGTACTCCGGGATCATGAGTTGCGTCATGCGTTCGGACTGCTGGGTCCGGCCCCGGGTCAGGAGGTTGAGGCCGACGGCATCGCGCTTCTGCGCCACCAGTTCTCGGTAACTGGAGGGCTCGACCTGCCCGTACTCGAGGAGACCCCATTGAGGGTCCTTGTGGTCCTGACCGAGCAGGTCCCCGTACTTGCGGGCGGAGGTCAGCATCACGGTGTTGGGGTCGAAGGTGCCGATGCAGGCGGCATCGACGGGGACCGCACGGCGCAACGAATCCACGGTTTCCGCGAAGAAGTCGTCGAGGCCGAGGCCGGCGTGCGCCACGACTTCGATGTCGCGGCGCACGCGCTCGGCGGTCAGGCTCGATGTCATTCCGCAATCATGTTCCTGAGCTGCACCGATGTCTATCCCACAAAGCTGGGATCATCCACCCGGAGGACCCCGGTCGGATCATGACGGCGGCGGATCGTCTCCAGGCGTACCCGCTGCTCGGGTGTCCAGAGCTGCTCGCGTTCGGCGGCACCGAGTCCGCAGAAGTTCAGCAGCGCACCCGCCGACCACGGTGAGACGGCCCGGGTGACCGCGGTCAGATGCGATCCGACCTGGTCGCCGAGGGGGCCGGCGGGCACACCGATCGCGATGACGTTGAAGGCGCCGTGGCGTCCGGCGACCGCGTTGGGAACGCGCTGCGGCCGCGTCAGTGCACCGCCCATCAGACGGACCTCGACGATGGCCAGGGGGCTCGCGACGTGCGGTCCGGCGACCTCGAGGAGGGCGTCGACGGCCGCAGCGGGGAACTCGCGCAGGATGCTGCCGCGCTCGGCGGACGGCATCGGGCCGGGCGGGTCCATGTGAACGGCGTCGAGAGCGGCGGTCGGCAGCACGTCGATGTTCTCGAGAAGAATGGGGCCCGCCGAGCGCATCGGGGCGAGAAGCGCTGCCGCGGCGGCCGGGTCGCCGGTGTGGGTGTAGCGGACGTGCACCGCGAGCCGGCCCTGCAGCGGGGCAGGCAGGCCGGGATCCGGCGGGAGGCGCAGGATCGCGACCGAGGTACCGGCCTCCTCCGGGAGGGTCGGCGCCCACTCACGCCAGGCGTGGAGCACGTCGGCCGCCGCCGGGCCGGCGAAGAAGATGCCGCCGCCGTAGACGGTGGGGAGTTCGAAGAGATCGAACTCGATGGCGGTGACGACACCGAAGCCGTCGCGTCCACCGAGGATCGCCCAGTACAGGTCCGAACCGGCCGAGGGGTCGACCGTTCGGATGATCCCGTCCGCGGTCACCAGTTCGATCGATCGGACATGGTCTGCAGCCCAACCGAATCGGCGTCCGAGCGGGCTGAGGCCGCCGCCGAGGTGGTAGCCGACCACGCCGACCGACGACGACGAGCCGGCGAGGCCGGTCAGTCCGTGGGGCGCGGTCGCCGCGGCGAGGTCACGCCAGCGGACGCCGGCACCGACGCGGGCGGTCCTGGCAACCGGGTCGACGACGATGTCGGTCATCCGTGAGGTGGTGATGACAACGGTGCCGCGCCCCTCGATCGGGGCCCCGTGTCCGGTGGCCCGGGCGCCGACCCGAAGTCCGTTGGCCCGCGCGTATCGCACTGCGGCGGCGACGTCTTCGGCGCCGGTCGCGCCGACGACGACCTGGGCGGCAGGGATGGTCACCAGGTTGAAGCCGGTCAGTTCGGCGGTGTAACCGTCGTCGGTCGGCGTCAGGACGGGGCCCGCGACGGTGGTGACGAGCGCGTCGAGGTCGGTGAAATCGATCGGTTCGGAGGTGATGGACACAGTCTTGTTCCTTCGCGGGTCGGTGATCGGAGCGGATGGTGGCGCAGGGTCGGGTGCGGTGATCCGTACCGCGGGTCCCGATGTCTTCATGACACTCAGAGTCGCTGAGCACCTTTTGTTCCCGCCATCCCTCGAACACCGGAGATGTTGCGGCGGAACCTCTGGAACCGGTGGGCCCCCAGATATCTGGGGGTCGGCGTCGTCGGGTTCAGCCGGCCGGCCCGGCGTGATGCCGGAACTGACCGACGACGCCGAATTCACCCGGGATTCGCGGCCGTCCGCTCGCGCAGGACCGTGCCCGCCTTCTCCGCGATCCGCTTCGGGTCCACGGTGTCGAGATCGCCGGTACTCATGGCGACGTCGCCCGGGCTCGAAGAGCGTTGCAGGCCATGCACTTTCCGCGGGTTCGACGTCAGCCGCGGATCATGCGGGGTTTCCGGCCCGCACGAAGGCCCCGAGCCGATCGACCGCGAGAGCGAGATCCTCGGTCGACGCCGCATAGGACAGCCGGACGAAGCGATCGGCCCCGGCGAATCCGAAATCCTTTCCCGGCGTGAGGGCGACGTGCGCCTCGCGTAGGGCGCGGTCGCAGAACTCCGCCGAACTCAGCCCGGTCGAACTCACGTCGAGGTAGACGTAGAACGCCCCGTCGGGGACGACCGGTACGTCGAGCCCGATCCGCGCGAGTCCGTCGATGACGAGATCCCGGCGGCGTGCGAACTCGCGCCGGTTGTCCTCGGCGACGGCCAGGGACTCCGGGGTGAAGCAGGCCAGCGCGGCGTACTGGGACGGGGTGGGCGGGCAGACGTAGAAGTTCTGTGCGAGCCGTTCGATGACCCCGACCAGCTCGTCGGGCACGATGCACCAGCCCAGACGCCAGCCGGTCATGCCGAAGTACTTGGAGAAGCTGTTGATCACGACCGTCTCGGCCGTACCCGGGGTGTCGGTGGCGAGAATGCTGCGCGGTGCCCGCCCGTCCGGATCGGGGTCGGACAGACCGAGGTAGATCTCGTCGACGATGGACCAGCCGCCGCGGGCGGCGACGAGATCGGTCATCGTGACCAGCTCGTCGTAGGGCATCGAGGTGCCGGTGGGGTTCGACGGGGTGGCGACGATGACACCGCGGGTGGTGTCGGTCCAGGCCCGTTCGACGTCATCGGTGGTCAACTGGAACCGCGCCTGCGCGGTGGTCTCGATCAGGTCGACCCGCGCACCGAAGGCGTGGGCGAACTGGCGGTTGCACGGGTAGGAGGGATCCCCGATGATCACCCCGTCGCCGGGATCGATGAGCGCGGCGCACGACATGAGCAGAGCGGCCGAGGCCCCGGATGTGACGGCGACCCGTCGAGGGTCGACATCCGCACCGAAGTGGTGCCCGTAGAAGCCCGCGATCGCGGCCCGCAGCTCCGGGAGTCCGAGTGCACCGGTGTACGCCAGCGGCCGGCCGTCGCTGACCTCCCGGGCCGCCGTGAGAACCGCGGGCGGCGGTCCGAAATCGGGTTCGCCGATGTTGAGCTTGACCACGTGGTGGCCCTGCGCTTCCAACTCGGCCGCATTCCGCGCGAACTCCATCGCATAGAACGGGGCGATCCCTTCGGCCCGTCGGGAGATCTTCATGAGTCACATTGTGCGCGCCGCCGCGACGCGCCCCGATGCATGGGCGTGCAGGATGTGAGGATGCCCATCCCTGACTTCATCCGCGACCTGCGTGCCCATGTCGGTCACCGCGAACTCTGGCTGTCGGGTGTCAGCGTGGTCGTCCGTGACGCCGACGGCCGCCTGCTGCTCACCCGGCGCGTCGACAACGGACAGTGGGCGGTCGTGTCCGGGGTGCTCGAACCCGGGGAGGAGCCCGCCCGCGCGGCGCTGCGCGAGGTCGCCGAGGAGACCGCCGTGACCGCCGAGATCATCCGTCTGACCAGCATCGACGTCACTCCGCTGATCACCTACCCCAACGGCGACCAGACGCGCTACCTCGACGTCTGTTTCCTCGCGAGGTACGTCGACGGCGAACCGCATGCGGCCGACGACGAGAACTCCGACGTCGCCTGGTTCGCGCCCGACGAACTGCCCGACAACCTGACCGACACCTCGCGACTGCGGATCTCCAAGGCCCTGAACGGCAATCCCGAGGCCTGGTTCCAGCGCTAGGGACGGACCTCAGGGATGTCCCTGAACTTCGCCCCATATGCCGTCTGACCTGTGGCTTTTCGCGTGGTTCGGGCGGAGACTCGGGGCATGAGCACATCAACGAATTCAGGAACCACGTTCTGGAAGGTCCTCGGGATCATCGCGGTCGTCCTCATCGCGCTGGCGGTGATCGGACCGCTCCTCGAGGGTCTCTTCTGGATCGCACTCATCGGGCTGGCCCTCTACGGCGGGTACATGCTGTTCCGCTCGAAGACCAAGGACGATCACCCGACTCCGCTGTGACGCAGCGTCGGTGAGCGATCAGAACCTCGGCAGCGGGTAGCAGGCCCACGGGGCGCAGATCTGCTCGGGGATGTCGATGTTCGGGAAACCCGGGACGGTCGGCCTGGCAGGTGCCTCCGACTCGGGTGCCGGCGCCGTCGGCCCGGCACCCGGAACGCTGACGCGGATCGGCGCCGCCGTCGGGGTCATGTTGGTCAGCGGCGGGTTGGTTCCCCAGAACTGTTCCCGGGCGGAGCCCGGCGGCAGGGTGATGGTGGCGCAACCCCAGTAGATGTCGTAGGTCCCGTCGGGGATCGTCGTGGACCCCGTGAGCGTCGGCGGGGTGCCCGCAGTGACCCTCATCGGCACGTTCTTCGACGCACCTGGCGAGATCAGGGCGCCGAGTTCTTCCGGGGTCTGGTAACCGAAAACCACGACCGACGCGGCGGGGGAGGTATTGGCCTTGACGCCGAAGATCTCGCAGCCGATCCGCTTGTTCGCATTGTTGGAGACCTTGAGGGTGATCGTGTTGCCGGCCAACGACGGCGAGACGGTGACATCGGCCGGGGCTGCCGACGCGGACGGTGCCAGTGCGGTGGCGAGCGCCACGGCGGCGGCGAATCCCATTCCAGCGGACAGCTTTCGGAGACGAGTGGTCCGGGGTCGAGTGGTCATGACGGTCCTTCCCTCGCGGAAGTCGTGCGGCCGCGGCCGGTGATCTGCGGGTACTTCCTGAAACGAAGAGAATGCGGATCGGTGCGTGTTTCCGGATTCCATGAAATGTGCCGATGGTGTCCGCACGGTCTCGGCGAGAATGTTCGGCGACGTCATTCTTGCAGATATCGACAATGTCGGCAGAACGGGGTCGATGCGAATCCGCGATTCTGCGCGCGTGTCGACGCGGCTCCCGAGGAGTCGGGCGGCCGGCTCGAGTTGACGATTCGCCCTGTGAAGTCCGCCGCCCATGAGGTAAGTTGGCTAACCAAGATAACTAAGTTGACTGACCTCGGACCGTACGGAGCGCCACCTTGACCGTCCTCGATGATCACCTCGATGCCCTCGCCCCGCCCCCTGCGCCGGACGCCCCGGTGGATCCTGTGCTGGGACGCCCGCTCCGGCCGGCCCCGGCGCTGCGGCCGAAGTTCAATCCGGACTGGACGCCGGCTCGTCATCGACTCCTCGACGGCTGGGTCGACGTACAGGACCGACTACCCGAGACCGAGGGCATCGTCGCCCGCGCGAAGGACCACCTCTGGGTCGGCGACCCGGAGATGGATGCGGTGGTTCAGATGTTCCGCAGGCTGCCCCCGCGAACCGGCCGGCAGATGTTCGAAGACGCCCTCGACAACGGTCTGGACACCATCGACAGTCCACCTGAGGAGCTCGTCGCGCTCTTCGATCACATCGACAATCCGCCGGCCTGGATCACCAAGGGTCGTGTCGATCGTGGCGCGATCGTCGCGAACGAGGTGAGCCCGGCAGGCAAGGCGTCGCTGATCTTCCTCAACACCCTGGCCACCGTGCAGGGCGGTTCGGTGGGTGATGCGGTCGGAACCATGGGGCGCATGCAGCGCAACATGATCAACCGGTCGCTGGAGTCCGCCGAATTCTGGTTGCACCTGCCGGCTCCCGGCGCGCTGGATCGCTTCGGCACGGCGTTCAAGAACGCCGTCCGGGTGCGGCTGATGCACGCACAGGCTCGTGTCATGCTGCGCAAGAAGTGGGGCGAGGAGTGGGTCGCCCAGCATGGCGTGCCGATCTCCAACGCCGAGATGTCCGGTGGGATACCGTCGTTCGGTGTCGCCAACCTCATGTACGACATCAACTACGGTCGCCACTACGACTACCGAGACCTCGAGGATCTCAACATCTTCTGGTCGTATATCGGACACATCATGGGCATCCGTGAGGCGATGATCCCACGCACGTTCGGCGAAGCGGTTGAACTGCTGGACTACGGCTATGCGGTGATGGAGCCGCCGTCGGAGTTCTCCGAGGCGCTCAACGACGTCTCCGAGATGATGCTGA
The DNA here is from genome assembly GCF_030316175.1 of Gordonia sp. Swx-4. Classification (NCBI taxonomy): domain Bacteria; kingdom Bacillati; phylum Actinomycetota; class Actinomycetes; order Mycobacteriales; family Gordoniaceae; genus Gordonia; species Gordonia sp. Swx-4. The sequence goes on along the minus strand of NZ_CP128197.1, from coordinate 3,981,663 downwards.
ACACTCTCATGGACAAGGTGCAGATTCCGCTGATCGACCCACAGGTGAAGTCGGCGATCCATCAGACGCTGCACGGCCTGTACTTCTTCATCGGCGGGACGTTCCTCGGGCGCCGCATCACGGGTACCCCCGAGCCGACCCGGATCGGACGGATCGCACCGAAACTCATCACCGCGCAGGCGAAGCTCGCGAATCTGGACCGGCGCATCCCCGGCTACTGGAAGCGGGCCGACAAGCGTCGCGCCAACGGAGACACCTACTGGGCCGTCATGCACGACGCCTTCACCAAGCTGGCCGCCGAGCAGGACGGCGGGCGCGGTCCGACCTTCGCCCACCACGACAAGCCGGTCGAGGCCCTCGGCAAGGCCGGCTGAGAGGATCGTGCAAGACCGGTCGAGAGTCGCTGCGGCGCGAGTGCCACCCGGTTAGTCTGATTCGCGACGCAGGCCCACCGACCAGACCGGGGATCCCATGCCGACGGTGATCGCGACCATCAGTCTCAAGGGCGGGGTCGGGAAGACCACGCTCACGGCCGGCCTCGCCGATTTCCTCGCCGGCGTCTTCGGCAAGAAGGTGCTCCTCGTCGATCTCGACGCCCAGACCAACCTCACGACGATGACGATCGGGGAGGACGGCTGGGAGGCCTGTAATGCCCGCGGGCACACCGTCGCGACCCTGTTCGCCGACGTTCTCGACGGCACCCGGCGGTTCGACCTGGAGAGCACCGTCCAACGGGACGTCTCGTCGATCGATGGGCTCGCGGGGATCGATCTCCTCCCGTCCTCGCTCGATCTGATCGACCTGCAGGAGGAGATGAGCGCGCGCCGAGTCGCCGCCGACGACCATCTCGCCGCCGTCGAGGTGCTGCGAGGCGCGTTGGCCCCGATCATGTCTCGCTACGACTACGTCCTCATCGACTGTCCGCCGAACGTCGGTCCGTTCAGCCTCAACGGATTGCTCATGGCCAGTGGATATCTCATCCCGACAATCCCGGACGTGTTGTCCACGTACGCGATTCCGCACATTCAGCGACAGGTCGCGGACTTCGGTGCCGAGATCGGCCGCACCATCGTCGAACTGGGTGTCGTCATCACCAAGTACCGGGCGTCGTCGTCGCTGCACCGCGACACCGTCCACCGGCTCCGGCGTGATCCGACTATCCAGAACATCCTGCCCGCATATCTCCCCGAGGCCAACGCGATCGGCGCGGCCGCGGACCACACGCGGTGGCCGGGTCTGCACGCGAAATACGGCTATCACGGGCACTACGAACAGTTCCGCGATCTGACGCGTGCGGTGATGATCGAGGCCGACGCGAAACTGCAGTCGATCGCCTGAGACCCACTGCGGTGCCGAAGGTCCCGAGATTCAGACATTTCTGTGCCAATGCGCAGCTCACGGGCTAGATTCTTCTCAGTCCGCCAGTCGGCGGCGTTCACGACTGCCCAGGAGTTCTCATGATGAACAAGGTGCACATCGCTTCAATCCTCGGCGCGGCGGCACTGGCCGTCGCGGCAACCGCATGCGGCTCGGACGACTCGGGTTCCGGGAGTACCGACGCGGAGGCCAAGGTGACCGTCGACGGCCAGGAGGTGGAACTGGCGGACAAGACCGTCGGCTGCACCGATGCCGCCGGAAAGGTGACGATCGGAATCGGTTCCGGGTCGGGCACCTCGGGCGTCGGCGTCGTGCTGTCGTCGGGGGATTCGCCGGAGGTCGAGTCGGTCGGGCTCGGTTCCGTGGACGGCGTGACGCTCGGTTATCAGAAGGGTGTGGGTGAGGGCAGCGCCGAGGTCGACAAGGACGGCTCCACCTACAAGATCACCGGCGAGGCGTCGGGGGTCGATCTCGCCAACCCGACCGAGAAGGTGACCAAGTCCTACGAGATCGAGGTGACCTGCCCCTGAATCCGACGACGCTGCAGGTCGAACGGCCTTACCGGCGGAGAAGGTCTCGGCATGACCGTCGTACCGGTCTCGATGTGCACACAGATCCACGCGCGCAGGTTTGGTCCTGAGGTTCCTGGGTACTTTGAGTCCTGTAGCAAATCGCACGATCTGGACGATTCGGACGATTTACGCACGCAGGATCAACAACTACCTAGGAGGCAGACATGCTGGGAATTGGCATCATTGCGTGGATCATCATCGGTGGTCTGGCCGGCTGGATCGCCAGCAAGATCATGAAGACCGATGCGCAGCAGGGGATCATCCTCAACATCATCGTCGGTGTCGTAGGCGGTCTCCTCGGCGGCTTCTTGCTGCAGCTCTTCGGCGTCGACGTCGAGGGCGCCGGATGGATCTTCAGCTTCATCACCTGCTTGATCGGCGCTTGCGTCTTGCTGTTCCTGGTCAAGCTCGTGACCGGGCGCGGCCGGACCCGCGTCTGATCGCAGCACCCACCGCGAACCCCGCCCCGGTTTCCGACGCACCTCGCGTTCGGGCCGGGGCGGTGTCGTTCGTGGATGGGTACGTTGGAGAAGAACGAGTGACGTCGACCGCGAAAGTGAGCAACCAGTGACCCGAGTGGCCATCATCGGCGGACACGGCAAGATCGCGCTGCGCCTGGCGAAGATCCTGACCGACCGAGGCGATCAGGTGACCTCGATCATCCGAAACCCAGAACACGCGCAGGACGTCGCGGAGACCGGCGCGGTACCCGTCGTCGCCGATGTGGAGACCCTCGACACGACCGGGATCGCCACGGCGATCTCCGAACACGACGCCGTGGTCTGGTCGGCGGGCGCAGGTGGGGGTGAGCCGGCACGGACCTACGCCGTCGACCGGGACGCCGCGATCCGCTCGATGGACGCCGCGGCGAAGGTCGGAATCCACCGGTACGTCATGGTCTCCTACTTCGGTGCCGGTCCCGATCACGGCGTGCCCGAGGACAATTCGTTCCACGCGTATGCCGAGGCCAAAGCGGCCGCCGACACCTATCTGAAGTCGGGCGACCTCGACTGGACGATCCTCGGACCGAGCAAACTCACCGACGAGCCGGGGACGGGCAAGATCGCCATCGGCGGCACGCGCGGCGGTGGCGACGAGGTCAGTCGCGACAACGTGGCCGCGGTCGCCGCAGCGGTTCTCGCACGACCCGAGACGGTGCACAAGGTCATCGAGTTCAACGACGGGCCCACGCCGGTCGTCGACGCGGTCGCACAGGTCTGACGCCGTGTCCGCGCATGCGGACGCCCTGCTGACACAGTTGCGCGCGGTGGTCGGCGCGGGCAACGTGCTCACCGATCCCGAGTCCATCGAGGGTTTCCTCGTCGACTGGACCGGCCGGTACCGGGGTGAGGCGGATGCGGTGGTGCGGCCGCGTACCACCGAGGAGGTCTCCCGGGTCGTCGGCGAGTGCGCCTCCATCGGCGCCCGAATCTGCGTGCAGGGCGGGAACACCGGACTCGTGGGTGGCTCGGTGCCGCCACCACGCAACGACACCGGACGGCCGGTGATCGTGTTGTCGACGGCCCGTATGACCGACATCGACGAGGTAGACGCGGTCGGCCGCTGCGTGGGTGCCCAGGCCGGTGCCACCGTCGACGCCATCGACGGCAAGGCCGCCGAGGCCGGCTTGGCCTTCCCCGTCGACCTGGCCTCCCGCGAGTCGGCCACCGCGGGCGGGGTGGTCTCGACGAATGCCGGCGGCATCCGCATGATCCGCCGTGGCAACACCCGTTCCCAGGTCCTCGGGATCGAGGCGGTCCTCGCCGACGGCCGCGTCCTGCGCCGGTGGACCTCGCTGGTGAAAGACAATGTGGGATACGACCTCCCGGCGCTCCTCGCCGGTAGCGAGGGCACCCTTGCGGTCATCACTCGCGTGCTGTTCAAACTCGTCGTGCCGCCGTCGACGGCGACCGTCGCAGTGGCCGCGGTCGAACACGTCGAGGATGCGATCGGACTGATCGCCGCCGCGTCGTCGCGCGGCCTCACCGTCGAGGCCGCCGAACTCATGACCGAGGCCGGCATCGAACTGGTGCACGAACACGGACACCGTCGGCCGACGGCGACACCCGGGCCCTTCTATGTCCTCCTCGAGGTGTCCGGGGTCGGCGACATCGAGACGACGATGGCCGAATTGCTCGGCGACACCGGCGGACTCGTCGACGCCGTCCTCGAACCGGCGCCCGCTCGAGCACTCTGGGGCGCACGCGAGAGCCACACCGAGACGATTGCCCGGTCGAGTACGACGCCGGTCGTCAAACTCGACATCTCCGTACCCATCCGCGCATTGCCGGAGACCTTCGCCGAACTGGCCGAGGTCGGTGCGGCAAGCGACTTCCCCTGTCGCCCGATCCTTTTCGGCCACGTGGGTGACGGAAACATCCACGTGAACCTGCTCGACGTCCCAGAAGAACACGCCGAAACCGTCACCGGCCGGGTCTTCGGAGTAGTCGCGGCCAACGGCGGGTCCATCAGCGCCGAACACGGCATCGGCCGCGCCAAGACTGCCTGGACGCACCTCGGCCGGTCCGACGTCGACCTCGACACCATGCGAGCGGTCAAGGCGGCCTTCGACCCACAGGGGTTGCTGAATCCGGGTGTCATCCTCGGTACCGGCGCACGCAGCGCGGACCCGCCCGAATCCTGAGACGATGGCGAGGTGGCTGACGTGATCCCGGAGAGATTGACCGAACTGGCGCATCGTCACGGTGTGGCCACCAGCTATGTGGGCTGGGACCAAGAGACCCACGAGGTGAGTACGGAGACGCTGGTCGCCGTCCTCACCGCCCTCGACGTCCCTGCGGACTCACCCGAGGCGATCGAGGAGTCGATCCGCACGGTCGACGAGCGGCCGTGGCGCGAGTTCGTCCCGGCGGTCACGGTGGTCACCGAGGGCGGCGGCGACACGTTCTGGATCCACGTCCCGCACGGAAACCTGGTGAAGGTGTGGATCGCCACCGAGGACGGCCGCGACGTCGCGCCGGAACAACTCGACGTGTGGGTGGACCCGCGCGAGATCGACGGCGCGCTCGTCGGGCGGGCGACCTTCGCGATCCCCGACGACCTCGAACCCGGATACCACCGGATCAAGGCCCTCGACCTCGACGACTCGACGGCGTCGAGTGCACCGCTGATCGTCACCCCGCGCCGGCTGCACACCGCAGACCGGCTGCTCGGGCGGCAGCGGTGGGGCCTGGCCGTACAGCTCTACTCGATCCGTTCGGCGGACTCGTGGGGCGTCGGCGACTTCGCCGATCTGGCGGGCATCTGCGAGGTCGCGGGTAGCGCGTACGGCGCCGATTTCGTGCAGGTCAACCCGTTGCACGCGGCGCAACCGGACCCCCCGGTCGAGGCCTCGCCGTACCTGCCGGTCACACGCCGCTTCCTCAACCCGATCTACATCCGGGTCACCGACATCCCTGAACTCGACGGATTGCCGAAGGCCCAGCGCAAGTGGTTGAACAAGCTCGCCCGCGGGTTCTTGGGCGAGAACACCGCCACCGACAAGATCCGGCGCAACAAGTCCTACCGGGCCAAGCTGGAAGCACTCGAACTGATCTACGACGTGCCGCTGAGCCCCCGGCGCAAAACCGCCCTGCGCGAGTTCCGGCAGCGGGAGGGCAAAGGCCTCAAACGATTCGCCACGTGGTGCGCACTGGCCGAGCGCTACGACGCCGACGATCCCCGCTGGCAGGACAAGTTCCTCGATCCGGCACACCTGAAGAAGAAGCGCCGGAAACTGGCGCGGCGCATCGACTTCCACATCTGGCTGCAGTGGATCTGCGACGAGCAGCTCGCCACCGCGGCACATGCCGCGAAGTCCGCGGGAATGTCCATCGGCGTGATGGCCGACCTCGCGGTGGGGGTCGGCCGGCACAGCGCCGACGCCTGGGCACTCGGCCATGTGCTCGCCTCCGGGGCGACCGTGGGCGCACCGCCGGACGGCTTCAACCAGCAGGGGCAGGGCTGGGATCAGCCGCCCTGGCATCCCCGCCGTCTGGCCGAGGCCGGTTACGAGCCCTACCGCGACATGATCCGCACCGTGCTGCGTCACGCCGGCGGCGTCCGCGTCGACCACATCCTGGGACTGTTCCGGCTGTGGTGGATCCCCGACGGCATGGGACCGGCCGGCGGCACCTACGTGCACTACGACAGCGAGGCACTGATCGGCATCCTGGCCCTCGAGGCCCAGCGCGCCGATGCGGTGGTCGTCGGCGAGGACCTCGGAGTCTTCGAGCCGACGGTGCAGGACACCTTGCGCGGGCGCGGAATCCTGGGCACGTCGATCCTGTGGTTCGAGCAGGACCGCAAGGCGGCAATCGCGCCGGAACGCTACCGCGAACTGTGCCTGACGTCGGTGACGACCCACGACCTCCCGCCGACGACGGGTTACCTGGCCGGTGACCACATCGCACTGCGGGCACGGCTGGGGCTGCTCGAGACCGGGGAGGAGGCCGAACGGGACCGCAACGAACGCGAACGCGACGCCGTCCTCGAACTCGCCTACGAGCGCGGCCTGCTGTCGCGGGACACCCCGCTGTCGGACCCGAAGGTCGTCGACGCCCTCTACGCCGTCATCGCGCACACACCGTCGGTGCTGCTGAGCGTCGCACTCGTGGACGCGGTGGGGGAGCGGCGGATTCAGAACCAGCCCGGTACGAGTGCGGAGCAGTACCCGAACTGGTGCATCCCGCTCGCCAACGCCGACGGTGAGGTGGTGCTGGTGGAGGACCTCGTCAGCAGCGTGCGCTTCCGTCAGCTGGTGAACACACTCAACGAGTACGGGGTCCCGGGCGCCTGACGGTATATCGATGGTCAGTCGCCGAGGCGCCTGACGGCGATGATGGTCAGTCGCCGAGGCGCCTGACGGCGATGATGGTGAGTATCAACGCCACCAGCGCGAGAACCGCGACGCCGATGTTGAAGGCGATGCCGGCCGGCCTCAGTCCCCACTGCTGTGCGGCCACACCCTGCCCGACGATGGGCAGTGAGATCGCGACGTAGGCGACCACGAAATAGGTTGAGGTGACCTCGGCGCGTCGATCGGCCGGGCTGGCCGCGACCACCGACGCCAGCCCCTTGCTGAACGACATGCCCTGCCCCACACCGCACACCACCGCGCCACCCAGCAGAGCGGCGGTCGACGTGGCGACCAGGCCGACGATCGACAGGCAGGTGCCGCCGATCAGGATCGCGCAACCGGCGATCAGCGCGGACTCGGTGGGCATGCGCCGCACCACGATCTGCGTGACCGCCGAGGAAGCGAACAGCACGAAGACGAGGAAACCGGTGAACGCGCGGTCGTCGATGCCCAGTATCTGAGTGACGAACGAGGGCATGACGCCGGTGAACGTCCCCATGACCGCGAAGCCGGCGAACGCGGCGATCGACGCGCGGACGAACACGCCGCGTACGTCGGCCGGTACGGAGAGCCGCTGAACACCAAGACGGGCACCGGGTTTGACGTCGACCGTCTCCTGCAGTCGCCAGATGCCGGCGAAGGCGAGAGCCAAGAGGGCGAGGTCGAGGAAGAACGGGGTGTGCAGGGGATTGGGCGCATACTCGGCGATCAGGCCGGCGATTAGCGGTCCCATCCCGAGTCCGCCGATGTTGGCCGCGGTCGCGACGGCGGGCCCCCGGCCCCGCCACGACGGCGGTGCCAGTTCGATGACCGCGGTCGTCGCGGCGCCGGCGTAGATCCCCGCCGACAACCCGGACAGCACCCTGCCCACCAGCAGCTGCCAGACCGGTCCGGCGGTGAGGAAGACCACGGCGCTGGCCACTGACAGCAGGGCGCCGGCGATGAGCAGCTTGCGCCGCCCGATCACATCGGACCAGCGGCCGAAACCGATCAATGCGGCGATGACACCGACCGCGTACACCCCGAAGACGACCGTCGTCGTGGCGACACCGAAGCCGAGCTTCTCCCCGTAGAGCGAATAGAGCGGTGTCGGCAGCGTCGTCCCGAGCATGACGACGGCGAAGGCGTAGACCGCCGCCACGAAGGAGGGGGTGGTCGAACGAGGCGCGGCCGATGCCGATGCACCTCGGCCGGAACGGGATGACGGGGTGCCGGATCGATCAGTCATGAGACTGCCAAACTACCGCCGGACCGGATCGGGGCGCTCACCGGTAACAGATCCTCGTCATCTGTCCGTCATCACGGGCCGGGTGCCGTCGCGTCGCCTATCGTCCCTGCCATGCAGGCCTCTGAACCGCACATCCTCGTGACCACATCCCGGATGCCGTTCGCCGTCGACGAGATCCACAAGCTCGGGGAGACCGGGCGGGACGTCACCGCCGCGGACACCTTCCGAGCGGCGCCGGGAAGTCACTCCCGCGGCGCGCGACGCCATCTCGTGTTCCCCGCACCCACCCAGCAGACCACCGCCTTCGTCGACGCGGTGATCGATGCGATCGGCGAGCACGGCATCACCTGGCTGCTCCCGATGTTCGAGGAGGTCTTCTACCTCGCCAGACACCGCGACCGCATCTCCGCCGCACACCCCGACGTCGAGTTGTTCTTCCCCGATTTCGAGACCCTCGCCCGCGTCCACGACAAGGTCGGGTTCACCGCCCTGTGCCGCGAACTCGGACTCCCGGCCGCGGAATCGGTGACCACGACGAGCCGCGACGAGCTGCGCGAGGCCACCGAGAAGTGGCCGCACTGGTTCGCCCGGGCGGCCTTCGGTCGCGGCGGGCTCGACGTCCTCACCAACACCGGGCCGCTGGCGGGGGAATCGTCGATCGACGACGTCAGCCCGACCCCCGCCGATCCCTGGCTCGTCCAGGAGTACCTCACGGGCGCCGACCGGTGCAGCTGGAGTGTCGCCCATCACGGCGAGATCGTGCTGCACTCCTGCTACGAGCACCCCCTCGCGATCGACGACCGCGGCGGCATCGTCTTCCAATCCGTCGACTCGCCGGAATCGCTCGCCGCAGCGCAGACCATTGCGCGAGAACTGAACTGGCACGGGCAGATCAGCTTCGACTACCTCGTCACCGACGACGGCGTCCACCACATGGTCGAGTGCAATCCCCGACCGACAGCGGGGTGCACGGTCGCGAGCGCCGAGGAGTTCGACGCCGCCTTGTTCGATCCGGGTGACCTCGTCGTCGTCCCCGCGGGCCGCAAGAAGATGATCAAGGCCGCGGTACTGCGTGATGCGCTCAAGCACCCTTCTCATCTGCGCCGGAATCTCGCCGTGGCCAAGGGAGCGGGCGGCGTGTACGACCAGCCGGGCGACCACCTGCCGCTGATCTACTCGGCCCTCTCGCTGCAGCACATCCTGGCCTATCGCAAGGAACTCGGACTCGACCGGAACAAGCGCGAGGAACTGATGGCGACACAGTTCTTCGATGTGCTCTGGGACGGCACCACGATCGCCTGACCAGGTCCGATACACACGACGGCGGTGTGTGCTAAATTACAGTAACTGTCGGTTACAGTTATTGGGGTCTCTCATGCAACCTGCACACGACGCGCCTGCCCACGACGTGCTGATCGTCGGCGCCGGCTTCGGCGGAATGGGTGCCGCGATCGCCTTCAAACGCCTGGGCATCGACGACATCGCGATCCTCGAGCGCGAGGACGACCTCGGCGGGACCTGGCATGTCAATCACTACCCGGGTCTCGCCGTCGACATCGCCTCGGTCACCTACTCGTATTCCTTCGAGCCCAACCCGAACTGGTCGCGTCTGTTCGCGCCCGGTCCCGAGCTCAAGCGCTACGCGCACCATGTCGCGGACAAGTACGACCTCAAACGGCACATGGAGTTCGGGACGACCGTCGACTCCGCCGAGTGGGACGACGACGCGCGGCGGTGGCGGGTGCGGACCGGTGACGGAACGGAGCGCACCGCCCGCTACCTCGTCACCGCGACCGGCTTCCTCTCCCAGCCTCACGTCCCGGACTTCCCGGGGATCAAGAACTTCCAGGGGACGATCCTGCACACCGCGGCGTGGGAGGACGGCTTCGATTTCACCGGCAAGAAGGTCGCGGTCATCGGAACCGGTGCGACGGCAGTCCAGCTGATCCCGGAGGTGGCCGAGCGTGTCGATGCGCTCACCGTCTTCCAGCGGACGCCGATCTGGGTGGTGCCCAAGATCGACTTCGCGATCCCGTCCGCGGTGCAGCAGCTGTTCCGGCGAATCCCGTTGACGCAGAAAGTGGCTCGCCTGGTCAACACCTCGCTGCTGGAGCTGCTGATGGTCTCCGGCGTCCTGCATTTCAAGCAGCTCAAGCCCGGCAACAAGCTGGCGGCCCGGCTGGCCAAGGCGCACCTGCGGTCCCAGGTCTCCGACCCGGAATTGCGTCGGAAGCTGACACCCGACTACGACTTCGGCTGCAAGCGGCCGACCTTCTCCAACACGTACTTCGCCAGCTTCACCAAGCCGAACGTGATCCTGCAGACCAACGGCATCGCCCGCCTCGAGGCCGACGGGATCCTGGCCGGCGACGGCACGAAGACCGAGATCGACACCCTAGTACTGGCAACGGGATTCAACCTGTGGGACGTGAACTTCCCGGCCTTCGACATCGTCGGTCGTGAGGGGCGCAACCTCGGAAAGTTCTGGCGAGAGGGCAGATTCCAGGCCTACGAGGGTGTCACCGTGCCGAAGTTCCCCAACTTCATCTCGCTCAACAGTCCGTACTCGTACAGCGGCTTGTCGTACTTCACCACGATCGAGGGGCAGATGAAGCACATCACCCGGCTCTTCGGTGAACTCCGACGCCGCGGGCAGGACACCTTCGAGGTCACCGAGCCCGCCAACGACGCCTTCCTCGACGAGGTGACCGACCGTCTGCAGTCCTCGGTCTTCTACAACGGCAACTGCGTGGGCTCGCGCAGCTACTACTTCAACCAGCACGGCGAGGCGACGCTCCTGCGTCCGGCCTCCACGCTGCGAACCCTGCGGGAGATGGACTCGTTCCCGTTGAGCGACTACGCCTTCCGCTGAGCGGCTCGAGTCAGCGGTCGGTCAGTCCCAGGTAGTCGCCGATCAGCCGGCGGATCATCGCGGTGATCTCCGCGCCTTCGGCTCGTGTGGGATCCTCGGTAGCGGTCGTGGAATGCTCGGCCCCCCACGACCTGCACGCCTGGACGATCATCGAGTCGATCAGCTGCGCGACCTCGAGCGGGCGCGGTTCGCCGTGCGCGATCAGGGCGTCGACGAGCGGTTCCTGCAATTCCCGGTGGAACCGTTGCATCGGCTCCTGCAGGACGCTCGGATCGACGATCCGGACGAGCGCATTCGCCACTGCCTGTTCCGACCCGACGATCAGCTCGACGTTCGCACAGATGTATCCCCAGATCTGCTGTCCCGGTTCGGTCTGGGCACCGACACGATCGCGGACGAACCGATCCCAACTGGGGAGGAGATCGGCCAGGACCGCGGCCACGAGTTGCTCGCTGGACGAGTAGTACTGATACACGCTCGAGCGGGCGAGGCCCACGCGCTTGCCGACCGCGGCAAGGGTCGGTGCCTCGCCGGTTTCCGCGAGGATGGCCTTCGCGCCGTCCAGGATCGCCTGCTCCTGCTTACGGCGGTGCTCGGCGACGGTGGGCGCCTCGATGCGTGGCAAACGCCCACCTCCTCAGCTCATGCGGACGCCGCAGACCCTTCGTTCAGATGTCCGTCGACCATCTCGTACACCTTGTCACAGTGTAGGAGAACGTCCTGGTCATGGGTCACCATGACCGTCGCGACGCCGTGTTCGTGGGCCTCGCGAGCGAGCAGTTCGACGATCTCGTGACTGCGCCGCCGGTCGAGGGCCGCGGTGGGCTCGTCGACGAGGAGGACATCCGGCCGGGTCATCAGCGCTCGCGCGATGCCGACGCGCTGCCGCTCACCGCCCGACAACTGATGGGGGCGGCGCTTCGCCTTGTGCGACATACCGACACCGGCGAGCAGTTCGGCCGGTGAGCGGGCCTCGGCGACGCGACCGAACGTGAGTGGCAGACGCAGCTGGTCCTCGACGGTCAGCGCGTCGAGCAGGTTGCCGCTCTGGAACACGAATCCGATGTGTTCGCGACGGATCCGGGTCAGCTCGCGCTTCGGCGCGGTTCCCAGGTCGGCGTCGCCGACGGTGACCGTCCCCGACGTCGGGGTGATGAGACCGCCCGCGACCGCGAGCAGGCTGGACTTGCCGGAACCGGACGGGCCGACGACGGCGACGAACTCGCCTGCGGCGACCTCGAGGGTCACCGCGTCGAGTGCGGTGACCACGTCTTCCCCGTCACCGTGGACGAGACTGACGTCGTTGAGTGCGAGCGCGGTCATCGGTTGCCTCCCAAGGCGGTCAGGGGGTCGACCCGGGTGATGCGGAGCACCGCGACGGCGGCGCCGATCATGCCGAACAGGATCAGCAGCCCGCCGGCCGCGGCGACCGAACCGGTCTCCAGGGCGAAGGGCATCGGGGTGGAACCGATGGCGGCACCGAGGCCGACGCCGATCCCGATGCCGATGCCGGCAGAGACGAGCAGCAGGATGAACGACTGCATCAGCGAGTCGCGCAGAAGGTAACCGGTCGAGGCGCCCATCGCGCGCATCACGGCGATCTCCTGCCTGCGCTGGATCGTCCAGACCGTGAAGAACGCGCCGACGACCAAGGCCGAGATCGCGTAGAGGAAGGCCTGGATCAGCGTGAGGGTCGAGGTCTCGGCGGTGTAACCCGGTGAAGCGCCGAAGGATTCGTCGAGAGTCAGCGAGGTGGTGTCGGCGGCGGCGTCGCCGGCGGCCAGATCGGCCGAGCTGTCGGTCTTCACCGCGACGGCGGTGATGTCGTCGTAGACGCGCGGCGGCACCGGCTCGCCGGGACGAGCGCCGGCGCGGATCTCCTGCCACGTCTTCAGCGGCACGAACGCGACGTCGACGTGTCCGAAGGTGCTCTGGCCGTCGAGGATTCCGACGACCCGCAGCTGTGTGCCGAGCGGCTCGACGGTGACCGTGTCACCGATCGAGAGTCCGTCCTCGGCGGCGGTCTCGCTGATGACGAGCTCACCGGGGGTGTTCGACAGCGACTTGCCCTCGGAGGCGGCGGGGCTGACGAAGCTGCCCGGTTCCACGCCGAAGAGGGCGAGGTCGATGTCGACGCCGGTGTTGGTACGTCCGTTGATCAGAGTGTTGCCGAAGGGTGCGGCGTCCTCGACGCCCGGCTGCTCGGCCCATGTGCCGACCGCCGACGTCGGCACCAGGGACCGGGAGAAGGCGGAGTCGGTGGCGATGTCCTTCTGGAAGGCGAAGGAGGTCACCGGCAGTTTCTTCAAACCGGAGACACCGTCGTTGACCAGACCCACCGACAGGCCGCTCAGCAGGACCATCAGGATGGCGATCAGCGCGACCACCGACCCCATCAGGGCGAAGCGTCCGCGTGCGAATGAGAGTTCTCGAAGGGCAAGGAACACGTCACTGCCCTCGCATGTTTACCGACACCATGTCGGCAACGATACCGACACTGTGTCGGGAAGGTGTACCCCGTTCGGTGTGAGACCGGTCATTCGCAACTCCGTGCCGCACCGTGCGGGCGGGTTTAGCCTGAAGTACATGCGCGCTTGGGCGGTGACCGAGCCGGGGCCGATCGACATCCGACCACTCCGGCTCGTCGACAAACCGGACCCGCGGCCCGGGGCCGGCGAACTGCTGGTCCGGGTTCGTGCCTGCGGTGTCTGCCGTACGGACCTCCACGTCGCCGAGGGCGATCTGCCGGTCCGCCACGCAGACGTGACGCCCGGGCACGAGGTCGTCGGGGAGGTCGTCGAACTCGGTCCGGACGCCGCCGGCTTCTCCCTCGGTGACCGCGTCGGCGTCGCCTGGCTGCACAGCACCGACGGGACCTGTGATCGCTGTGTCCGCGGTGCCGAGAACCTTTGTGCGGCATCGGTGTACACCGGGTGGGACGTCGACGGCGGCTATGCCGAGCTGGTGACCGTGCCCGCGGGCTTCGCCTATCCGCTGCCGTCCGGCATCGACGACGTCTCGATCGCGCCGCTGTTGTGCGCCGGGATCATCGGCTATCGCGCGCTACGGCGGACCGGCCTGCTCGACGACCTCGGAGCCGACTCCGATCGTCCGAAGCGACTGGGGCTCTACGGTTTCGGCGGGAGTGCGCACCTGTGCGCACAACTGGCGATCGCCCTCGGGATCGAGGTGCACGTCCTCACACGTGGCGAGCAGTCCCGACGCCTGGCCGCCGACCTCGGTGCGGCGTCGGTCGGCGATGCCACCGATGTGCCGCCGGTGTCGCTCGACGCCGCGATCACCTTCGCCCCGGTCGGCGAGCTGGTGCCGGTGGCGATGCGCGCGCTCGATCGCGGCGGCGTCCTGTCGATCGCCGGCATCCACCTCACCGACGTACCGCCGCTCAACTACGAGCGGGAACTGTTCTACGAGAAGGAGATCCGCTCGGTCACCGCCAACACCCGCGCCGACGGCGCCGAGTTCCTGACGCTGGCCGCCCGGCACGGCGTCCGGGCGACGACGCACGAGTACCCGATGTCACAGGCCGACCGCGCGCTCGCCGACCTGGCCGCCGGACGGTTCGACGGGGCAGCGGTTCTCGTCGCCGACCTCTGAGTCAGAGCGGGTTGAGCAGCTCCGGCCCGTTGTTGGCGACGCGGTTGACCAGCGGCGCGACCCCGCGGATGTCGATCGCCTCGGCGAGCGATTCGGCCGGCGGCGCGAACAGGTCGTCCGGTGCCCGGTGATCCGGATCGAGCCAGGCATCCCAGTTGTCGTACGGCATGATCAGCGGCATCCGGTCGTGGACGTCGCGCAGTTTGCCGACCGCATCGGTGGTCAGGATCGAGCAGCTCAGCAGCGGCGGGGCGTGATCGGAGTGCTTGTCATGCCACACCGACCACAACCCGGCCATGAACAACCGGGTGCCGTCCCGCGGGGACATGTAAAACGGGATCTTGGTGGGCTTGCCCCTGCTGTCGAGCGGGCCTTTCTTCCACTCGTACCAGCCGTCCATCGGCACCAGGCACCGCTTGGACTTCACCGACGCGCGGAACGAACTCTTCTCCGCGGCGGTCTCGGCACGGGCGTTGAACAACAGTGGCCCCTTGCCGACCTCTTTGCTCCACGGCGGCACGAGCCCCCAGCGCATGGCGCGGATGCGCAGCAGCGGATCGTCGTCGGGATCCTCCGGCGAATGCCGTTTGACCACGGTCATCACCGTGGTCGTGGGCGCGACGTTGTAGTTGGGGCCCAGTGCGCGAGGTGCGGGGGTGTCGAGGTCGAGGGCATCGGGATCGGCCGGTTCCTTCGCCGGCTCGGGTACCTCGTTGACCGCGTCGATCTCCGCCGCGAGCTTCGCCGGATCGGTGGTCACCGCATAGCGTCCGCACATGGCCACCATGCTGCCCTACGCCTGACCTCCGGTAGTAGATGTTCCCGCGGGAAGAGGAACCCTCACACCGCGATGTCGGCGACCACTGCTTTCGTCACCGCGACGAGGTCTGCGGGTGCCAGTGCGATCTCCAGTCCACGCCTGCCCGCGCTGCAGAGAATCCGGTCGAACTCGAGCGCCGAGGAATCGACGACCGTCGGCAGAGCGGTGCGCTGGCCGACGGGGGAGACGCCGCCGAGGACGTAGCCGGTGCTGCGGGTGACGGCCTTGGCCTCGGCCATCTGGGCCTTCGACGCCCCGAGCGCGGCGGCGGCCGCCTTCACCGACAGCTTGCGGGGAACCGGGACCACGGCGACGGCGAGACCGGGGCGGCTACCACCGGACAGTTCGACGACGAGCGTCTTGAAGACCTGTTCACCGACGATGCCGAGGGTGTCGGCGAGCTCGTCCACTGCTTCGGTGCCGAAGGACTCCGACCGCGGGTCGTGGTCATAGCGGTGGACGGTGTGCGCGATCTTCGCGCGTTCGAGGGCCGCGATCGCGGGTGTTGCCGCCATGGTCGGGGTGCCTCCTGGTGGGACGTGTCGGTGTCTGACCTGGAGAGCGTATTCGACCAGCGCTCTGTTCACCGTGACGAAAAGGGGTGCCGGTCACGTCGGGAACAAACCGCCCGGCCCGACCTGTTGTGACTGGTTGCGACACGAAGATCGCCGAGCGCATGCGAGGAGGTAGAACCGAGATGAGCACAACGGCGGTACTCGAGCCACCGGTACTCGTGGAGGCGACGCACCTCCTGGCCGGGCCGGGGTCGGTAAGCTTGACCGGCAACGTCCCAGTGACGCCTCTCATCGAAGGGATCGTAGTGGCCGAAGCCGAATCAGCCGACACCGAAGCAGCCGTTACGGAGTCCACCGCGACCGGAACCGCTGCGCACGTGTCCGCCGAGAAGGGTGCGCCCCGACGCGCCGACCCGAGCGAGTCCCCCGAGGAGCTCACCGAACGGTTCGAGCGCGACGCATTGCCGTTGCTCGACCAGATGTACGGTGCCGCCCTGCGGATGACCCGCAATCCCGCCGATGCCGAGGACCTGGTCCAGGAGACCTACATCAAGGCGTTCACCGCTTTCGCGTCGTTCCGGGAGGGCACCAACCTCAAGGCGTGGCTCTACCGGATCCTGACCAACACCTACATCAACGGCTACCGCAAGAAACAGCGCCAACCCGCGCAGTACCCGACCGACGAGATCACCGACTGGCAGCTCGCGGCGACCGCAGAACACACCTCCCAGGGGCTGCGCTCGGCGGAGATCGAGGCCCTCGACGCCCTTCCGGACGACGAGATCAAGGCCGCGCTGCAGGAGCTTCCGGAGGATTTCCGGATGGCCGTGTACTACGCCGACGTGGAAGGCCTGCCGTACAAGGAGATCGCCGAGATCATGGACACCCCCATCGGCACCGTCATGTCCCGACTTCACCGAGGACGTCGTCAGCTGCGTGAGCTGCTGGCCGACGTCGCCCGGGAGCGTGGTTTCCACAGATCTGCCACGGCCAAGGGTGCGGAGGTGGCGCGATGAGCGACATCGATCCGGAAGTCACCCAGCTCGACTGCTCGGCCGTCATCGCCGACGTCTGGTTGCTGCTGGACAACGAATGCGACGAGAACGCCCGCATGCGGCTCCAGGGGCACCTCGACACCTGCCCGTCGTGCCTCGCCCACTACGGCATCGAGCGGCAGCTGAAGGCGCTCGTCAACCGCAAGTGCGGCGGCGACCAGGCACCTCAGGGGCTGCGTGATCGTCTGCGCGTGGAGATCCGCCGGACGGTCATCATCCAAGAGATCGCCGAGACCGACCGCTGAATCGCCCGTCACCCCCGGCGAATCCCGGGGGTGACGGCATGAAAAAGCCCGGGTGGCCATGAAGGCCGTACCCGGGCGTTTTTCTTGGTGCTCGTTCGCCGAACCCCGCCGTGAGGCGAAGATCAGGCGTTCGGACGCTTGCCGTGGTTGGCAGCGTTCTTCTTACGAGCGCGCTTCTTGCGTCCGCGCTTTCCCATGACGCATCTCCTTTTGCCGGCGGATGGGGACATCACAGTGTCTCAGGCATTCTCCCACGTGCCAAAACCCGGTCGGCCATCGCCCGGTCGAGACCGGGCCCGACCCGTCGTCGCCGGTGACCCCGTGGGCTAACTTGAGTGCATGGCTGAAGACGTGGTGGCAGAGATCGTCGCGAGTGTCCTCGAGGTCCTGGTCGCACCCGGACAGCAGATCGAGGTCGGTGACACGCTGGTGCTGCTCGAGTCGATGAAGATGGAGATCCCCGTTCTCGCAGAGGAAGCGGGCACCATCGCCGACCTCAAGGTGAAGGTGGGCGACGTCATCCAGGCCGGCGACGTCATCGCCACCTTCGAATAGCCCGCGCCGCACCCTCTCCGCGAACCCGGAGCCTTCCCATGTCGACACTTGCCGACCTGCTCGCCGAGCACACCACCCTCTCCGACGCCGCTGCGGCGCACCTGCAGCGACTCGTCGCCGAGTGGCAGTTGCTCGCCGACCTCTCCTTCGCAGATTTCCTCCTGTCGGTGCGCACCGACGAGGGGGCCGTGGTCACCGTCGCGCAGTGCCGGCCCAACACCGCGTCGACCGTCTTTCCCACGGACGAGGTGGGCCGGGTCATCGACACCGCGGTGCACCCGCAGGTGCTCCGCGCCTTCGATTCCGACAAGGTCCTCCGCGACGAGGACCCGACGTGGTTCGGGGCCACCGCGATGCGGCAGGAGGCGGTCCCGGTCGGCTTCGACGGTGCGGTGATCGGTGTGCTGACCCGCGCCGTCGACCTCACCCATCCGCGGCTGCCGTCGCCCCTGGAGCTCGCCTACCAGGACTCGGCGGACGATCTGTGCCAGATGGTCGCCGACGGCACGTTCCCGCACGAGGAGGGCAATCCGCGGGGATTGTCGACGCCTCGCGCGGGTGACGGTTTCATCCGGCTCGACCGGACCGGGACGGTCACCTACACGAGCCCCAACGCGCTCTCGGCGTTCCACCGCATGGGCTGGACGGCCGAGCTCAACCACACGCGGCTCTCCGACGTGGTGAAGCAACTCGTCACCGAGCCGTTCGAGGCCGACGATGTCGCGATGATGCTCGACATCGCGGCCGGGGTGGCCGAGGTGCCGACCGGCCCGTACCGCGACATCGGCATGCGGGTGGAGGCCGACGCCCGACGCGCGACGGTCCTCATCCGGGCGGTGCCGCTCCGCCCGAAGGGTGAGGAGTCGGGGAGCGTGGTGCTCATCCGCGACGTCACCGAGGTCAAGCGGCGCGACCGCGCGTTGATCAGCAAGGACGCGACCATCCGGGAGATCCACCACCGGGTGAAGAACAATCTGCAGTCGGTGTCGGCGCTGCTGCGCCTGCAAGCCCGGCGAACCTCCAACACCGATGCCCGGGAGGCGCTGAACGAGGCCGTGCGCCGCGTCGCGTCGATCGCTCTGGTTCACGAACTGCTGTCGGGCAGCGTCGACGAGGAAGTCGATCTCGACGAGGTCGTCGACCGTCTCGTCCCGATCCTGGTCGACGTGGCGTCCAACGAGTCACGGGTGACGGTGCGTCACCGCGACCGGCTAGGGGTTCTCCCCGCCGAGCTGGCGATGCCGTTGGTGATGGTGCTCACCGAACTGATCCAGAATGCGATCGAGCACGGTTTCGACGGTTCGCCCCGATCCGACGCAGAGATCGCGGTCATCGCCGAACGCGACGTGCGCAACCTCCGTATCGCGGTGCGCGACAACGGCTCCGGACTGCCCGAGAACTTCGACCTGGCCACCTCGGATCACCTCGGACTCCAGATCGTGAAGACGCTCGTGTCGATCGAACTCGGTGGCGAGCTCGACGTCCGGCCCAACCCGGAAGGGTTGGGAACCGAAGTCGGAGTGCATATTCCGCTGCGTTCCTGAGAACGCAGTTCTTCCGTGGGGTGAGAACCGTTGCCGGACACGAAAAAACCCGGCCGTGGCCGGGTTTCTTCGAATCCGGGCGAACGCCGGCTCGGATGAGCCTAGACGCTGCTACGGGTGCGGGTACGCGCGGTACGCCGCTTCAGCGCGCGACGCTCATCCTCGCTCATGCCGCCCCAGACGCCTGCATCCTGGCCCGACTCGAGGGCCCACGAGAGGCAGTCAGCGGTGACAGGGCACCGTGCACAGACGAGCTTCGCGTCGGCGACCTGTGCGATGGCCGGACCGCTGGTTCCCACGGGGAAGAACAGCTCCGGATCCTCGTCGCGACAGATGGCCTTGTGACGCCAGTCCATTCCACTACTCCTTCAGGCGCGTTTCCGCGCACCACTCGATTAGTTGATTGCTTGCTGATTGTTTGGCTGGTAACTCTCAGTTCACGCGGCCGCACCAAATGTTTCCGCGTTGTTGCTTGTGAATACTTTCACGAATCCGGCCGAAGTCAATGGTTCTCGGTTAACACGTGGGCAACATCACGTCCCGCGCCTACCACTTCGGCCGAAGGCGCCCCCACGGGGGGTACGGACAGCGGGTTCGCCGTCCGTGTAGTAGCCTACGCGCACCCGCCGACGACTGTCGATGAGTTTCCGCAGGTCGCGCCCCTCCCAAGGCCCGAAATAGTCCGTGACGTGGAGTGACGTGTCGCGTATTCTTGCTCACATGCGTCGACGATGTTGATCCACACCACGCCGATCCGGCCATGACGGGCCGGGTCCACAACGGCGATTAACGGCCGCGGCCGTGTGCGCCGCCCTCTTCGAGGACCTGATACCGCTCTACCCGGTCTACGCGATTCTGTTCGCCGATGCCACCGTTCCCGGGGCCGGGTTGACGGCCGCCGAGATCAGCGCACTGTTCGCGATCTGGTCGCTGTCGACGGTGATCGTCGAAGTGCCGACCGGGATCCTGGCCGACCGATTCTCGCGACGCCGCCTACTGGTCGCGGGGCCTCTGGTCACCGGCGCCGGCTTCGCGCTCTGGACCTACGCGCCCTCCTTCCTCTCCTTCGCCGCCGGCTTTGTGCTGTGGGCGATCGGCGGATCGCTGCGATCCGGCACGAACCAGGCGCTCGTCTACGACGAGCTCGCGCATCTCGGCAGGTCGCAGGACTACGCACGGCTCTCGGGCGCGATGCGGGCGGCGGCCGCGGTCGGGGTCATCGGCGGCACGGCCCTGGCGGTGCCACTCCTCGCGTGGGGCGGATACGCCGCCGTCGGTACCGCAAGTGTCGCGGCCTGCGTGCTCTGCGCGTTGATCTCCGCAGGACTACCGGAGACGGGCCGGATCGGAGTGGGGCGCTCCGGACCGGACGTGACGCCGGATGCCGGCACCGCCGACCTCGACGAACCGCCGGTCGGGTGGTTCGCGATCCTTCGCGGCGGCCTGCACCACCTGCGCAACCAGCCGACCGCACGCCGGCTGCTGATCCTGGTCGTCGTCCTGACCTGGGTCGCGGCGCTCGACGAGTACCTGCCGTTGCTGGTCGAGTCCTTCCTGAGCGGCACGGTGTCGGGCGTCGCGACGCCGGAGTCTGTCGCACTGCTCATGATCGTGGTCGCAGCCGGGGACATCTGCGGTTCCCTCGCGGCCCGGCGCGTCCGGGATCCCGCTGCGATCGGCCCCGCGGTGGGACTCGGCGCATCGGTGCTGATCGTGGCCGCGCTGTGGGGTCACCCGGCCGGTGTCGTCGGCGTGGCCGTCGCGTTCGGGATCTTCGGGTGGGCGCTGGTCGTCGCCGACGCCGCTCTGCAGGACCGACTGGACTCCGCGTCGCGGGCGACGGTCACGTCGATCGCGGGCGTGGGGGAGGAGGTGGTCGCGATCCTCGCCTTCGCCGGATGGGCTGCGGGATCGGTACATCTGGGGCCGGCGGCGTTGTTCGCGATCGCCGCGTCGCCCTATGCGGTGGCGGCGGGTGCGATGACGGTCAGGGCGTCGCGCCGATGATGAAAACGTATGTCGCGGAACGCACCGATGTAGTCGCCGTCCATCTGCACGTCGATCGGGGCCTCCGCCATGAACCGGACCTCGTCGACGTCGTCGTCGCGAAAGAGGTGGTGTGCCTTGGGATCTGCCTGGGCCAGCAGCCGCGTGGCGAGCGGGAGGTTGCGCAGGACCCCGGTCGACGTCGCCACGAACACGCCGAGTCCGGTGTCGAAACCGGTGGTCGGATTGGTGCGGATCTCGCGCGGCCCGAGATAGGTCCACGGACTGGTGTTGGAGACGAAACCGAAACGGGCGCCGACGATCCGGTCGCGGCCGGGGATCTCGACGTCGAACGTCGCCGAGCTGCCGGCCTGCTTGAGGAAGCTGCTGACGGTGGTCCACAGATACCGGGCGGGCGTGGCGGCCTTGCCCGCATGCCGCTTGTCCTCCATCGCGTGCACCACGACGGCGTCCATGCCCATGCCGGTGTTGAACAGGAACCAGCGGTCGTCGGTGTGACCGAGGCCGATTCGACGGCTCTCCCCGGCGTCGAGGAGCGAGATGATCTGCTGGGTCGCGAGCAGCGGGTCGGGGTCGATGCCGAGGGTGCGCGCGAAGACGTTTGCGCTGCCGCCCGGGATGACGGCCAGACTCGGCCGGCGCCTCGCGGGATCGCTCGTCCCCGGGGGATCGAGGAGGCCGTTGGTGGCCTCGTTCACCGAGCCGTCGCCGCCGTGGACGATGACCGTGTCGAATTCCTCGGCGGCCGCACGGGCGGCGAGGTCGAAGGCATGCCCACGGTGGGTGGTCAGCTCGACGTCGAGGTCGAAGTGAGCGCTCAGTGTGTGCACGAGAGCATCGCGCCCGGCCGGACTGGTCGCGGTGGCGAAGGGGTTGACGATGAGCATGACGCGCACGACACCCGAGGATATGGGGTAGGTGGCCCAAGCGCGCAATCCGCCCTGCGTCCCGGTGCCGGGAGGGGGCCCCGTGGGGTGCGCGGCCACCGCCCGACCGGCGCCGAATACCCTGGACGCGTGAGCACGGAGAAGGACCGCCCGGAGCAGGACCGGCTTGAGATCGACGTCGATCCGTCGGTGACGCCCACCCAGATCAAGGTGGCCGGCGCGGTGACCACCGTGGAAGGCCTGGTCGGCGTCGCGGTGGCGGTGATCCTGGTGATCCGCGGGCTCGCCGGACACGAGGAGACGGCCATCAGCGGCTACGGCACCGCCATCTGGTTCGGGATCATCGGTGGCGGCGTCCTCGTCGGCGGCGTGGCCCTGTTGGCGGGTCGGCGCTGGGGTCGATCGATCGCGATGGTCGCCCAGATCCTGCTGCTTCCGGTCGCGTACTACCTGTACACCAGCGGCTGGCCGGTGTTCAGCGTGCCGTTGGCACTCGCGGCGATCGCGGGGCTGGTGATGCTGTTCAGCCCGGCCGCCGTGCGGTGGCTCGCCGGGGATCTCGAGCCCGACCACTGAGCCCTTCACCGGTCGCGGGATCGGGCATCCCGATCAGTTGACCCAGTTGTTACCGCAACCCTGACTCTTATATGTCGACGCCCGGGCGGGCGCCCGTACAGTAGGGCACATGACGCGCATCCTTGCGATTGCCAATCAGAAGGGTGGGGTCGCCAAGACCACCACGGTCGAGTCCCTCGGAGCCGCACTTGCCGACCTCGACGTGTCGGTCCTCGTCGTCGACCTCGACCCGCAGGGCTGTCTCACCTTCTCCCTCGGCCATGATCCCGATCAACTGGAGTCCTCGGTGCACGATGTGCTGCTGGGCGACGAGGAGATCGCCGACGTACTCCTCGACACCGAGGACAAGGTGACGCTGCTGCCCGCCACCATCGACCTGGCCGGTGCCGAGGCGCTGCTGCTGATGCGGCCGGGACGTGAGTACGCACTCAAGCGGGCACTCGCCGAGGTCGGGCAGGACTTCGACGTCATCATCGTCGACTGCCCGCCGTCGCTGGGCGTGCTCACGCTCAACGGTCTGACCGCGGCCGACGAGGTGATCGTCCCGCTGCAGTGCGAGACGCTCGCCCACCGTGGTGTCGGGCAGTTGCTGCGCACCGTCCGCGAGGTCCAGCAGATCACCAACCCCGACCTCACGATGCTGGGTGCGGTGGCGACGCTGTTCGACGCGCGGACCACGCACAGCCGCGACGTCCTCGCCGACGTCGCCGATCGCTACGACCTTCCGGTGCTGAACCCGCCGATCCCGCGCACGGTCCGTTTCGCCGAGGCGTCGGCTTCCGGTGCCTCGGTCATGCGGGGACGAAAGAACAAGGGCGCCACCGCATATCGCGAACTCGCGGAGAACCTGTGGAAGCACTGGGACGCGGGGGAGGACGTGCGGACCCTCGACTTCTGAGGGGACGACGTCAGGCCGGTCCGAAGGCCTCGACCGTCGTGCCGCGCTGTTCGACGACCATCTCGCCGATGACCCGCAGGCTCACCACGCCGTCCGGTGCGGTGCTGCGGGTGAGTGGGATCGACCGGATCTCACGTCCACCGGCCACGTCGCGCACGCTGATCCCGGACGCACTCGGCAGCAGGAGTTGCCCCGCCATCACCTCACCGGGGCCGAGTGTCGCCGGTACCTGGTAGATCGGTTTGAGGCTCTGCGCATCCAGCACCACGGTGGCCTTGCCGGTCCAGTAGGTGACGACGCCGTCGCCCCCGAGCGGGACGCTGTCCTTCGGAGGAATGGCGTCCCCGGCGACGGTGTTCGAGCCGGTGGCCACGCCCTCGGAGTCGAAGCGGCGGATCGACGGTCCGCTGTCACCGCCGAGCGCCGGTGGTTCGGCCGGACTCGCACCGCCGTCGTAGACGGCGATACCCGTCGACGACATCGCGATCACCACCGGCGGAGGTCCGCTGACGTCGCCGGTGATCAGCGTCGAACCGTACTGCTCGACGCGTTCGTCGTCGTCGAGGAGGGCGCCCAGCACGGTCAGCCGGTAGCCCGGGTCGTCGGCACAGCGTTCGACGACGGACAGGCGGTCGCCGGTGATGGCCGAGGAGTAGATGACGCAGTCCTTGCGCTTGGCCTCGTCCTCGGGGCGCACGGGTGCCTCCACGCGGCCGTACTCGATGCCGCGGACCAGGTTCGAACCCCACGTCTCCAGTCGCCCGGAGCCCTGGGCGACCACGTATCCGTAGTCGCTGACCAGCCGGAGCTCGTCGTCGGCGTCACTGGTCCGGGAGCCCTTGCGGGCACCGGTCTTCGCGTCGAGAGCGGTGACCTCCGAGCAGCCCCGCGAGTTGCGGTAGACCGCGAGCGCGAGGTCGGTGCTGGCGGTCCAGGCGGTGTCGACGACGCAGAGGTCGAGGTCCCGGCGATAGGACCACAGTTCGTCCCCCGAAGCGGGGTCGCGTCCGACGACGGTGCCGCCGTCGCCGGTCACCACCACCGAATCGGCGATCGCCGGGACGACGGTGGCGTCGGAGGCGGCCTGCCAGCGCGGCGCGAACGCGTCCGGAACCGCCGCGGGCTGTTCGACCTCGGGTGGGGTGGACTGCGCCTGAACGCTGGTCGTCCCGCGGACGGGGCTCACCAGCCAGGCGATCAGCCCGGCAACGGCGACGAGCACGATGATGGTCGCGGTGATCGCGAGATCGATCGGCCGGCGCCGCTCCGGTTTGACGCGTGCCACGCGTGGACTCGTGGTGGGTTACTCGGCTGCGGCCGGTGCGGACTGTGCGGCGACCGGGGTCGCGTCGGAGCCTGCACCCGAACCCTCGCCCGCCGTCGCGCGGTTGGCGCCGCCCCGACGGCGACGGCGACGACGCGGCTTCGAGGTTCCCTCGGCGGTGTCGTCCCCGGAGGTCTTCGCCTCGGCGTCGTCGGTGGTGCTCGTGGTGGTCTCGCTCGTGGTGGTCTCGCTCTTGGTCGTCTCGGCGCTTGCGGCATCGTCGCCCTGGCCGCCGCGGGTACGACGACGGGTGCGGGTGGAACGCTTACGCGGCTCCCGATCCTCGCGCGTCTCGCGGGTCTCGTTCGGGTCGCGCGCCGGCTTGGCGGCCACGATCCGGCCGGTGACCGAGTCCGGGATGGACATCTCCTCGTGCAGGTGCTCGGAGGTGGAATAGGTCTCCGCGGGCTCGGGGATGCCGAGTCCGAGGGCCTTGTCGATGAGCTCCCAGCGGTGCAGCTCGTCCCAGTCCACGAGGGTCACCGCGATCCCGGTGCGGCCCGCGCGGCCGGTACGGCCGATCCGGTGGACGTATGTCTTGTCGTCCTCGGGGCACTGGTAGTTGATCACATGGGTCACGTCGTCGATGTCGATGCCGCGGGCGGCGACGTCGGTGGCGACGAGGACGTCGATGGTGCCGTTCCGGAACCGGCCGAGGGCCTTCTCACGGGCGATCTGACCGAGGTCGCCGTGCACGGCGCCCACCTTGAATCCGCGCTCGGCGAGGTCGTCGGCGACCTTCTGGGCGGTGCGCTTGGTACGCGTGAAGATCATCGTCGCGCCGCGACCGTCGGCCTGCAGGATGCGGGCCACGAGTTCGGCCTTGTCCAGCGCGTGAGCACGGTAGGCGTACTGCTTCGTGCGGTCGTGCACGGCGGAGTCGTTGGCGTTCTCGGCCCGGATGTGCGTCGGCCGATGCAGGAAGGTGCGGGCCAGGGTGACGATCGGGCCGGGCATGGTCGCCGAGAAGAGCATCGTCTGACGCGGCGTCGGCAGCGCGGACATGATCCGCTCGATCTCCGGCAGGAAGCCGAGGTCGAGCATCTCGTCGGCCTCGTCGAGGACGAGGATCGAGACCTTGCCGAGCACGAGGTGTCCCTGCTGGGCGAGGTCGAGGAGGCGGCCCGGGGTGCCCACAACGACGTCGACGCCGGACTGCAGTTCGGCGATCTGCGCCTCGTAGGGGCGGCCGCCGTAGATCGAGGTGATCTTCAGCATGCGGTTGGTGCCAGTGTCCTTCGGCCCGCTCGCTCCGCTCCCGGCGCCGGGGGCAAGGGTGACGTCGGTCTTGCGGGCGGCGATCTCGAGGTCGCTGGTGACCTGCACGCAGAGTTCGCGGGTGGGCACGATGATCAGCGCGCGAGGGGTGTTGTCGAGGGGGCGGACACCCGTTGCCTCGGCGTTGGCGAGGCGATGGAGCAGCGGGATGCCGAAGCCGTAGGTCTTGCCCATGCCGGTACGGGCCTGACCGATGAGGTCGTCCCCGCCCATGGCGAGGGGGAGGGTCAGTTCCTGGATGGCGAACGTCTGGGTCTTGCCGTCGTCGGCGAGTGCCGAGACGATGCGCTCGTCCACGCCGAGTTCGGCGAAGGTGGGGGCGGTGTGGGTTTCGTCGACGATGGTCGTCTGCACGGCCGAATCGCTCATATGCGTGTGTTGCCTTTCTGGCCAGTCTCTTGCGCGCGTGTGATTCCTGCGCGCACGAGGAAAAAGCTCGAAAGTGCGCGCGCAAATGTCGTGGTGGCACCGGGGATTCGACCGAGGTGTCGTGAGACGGACTCTTCGATCCGGCGAGGAACTCGCTGTCTCGATCCCGCGAGGAGATCGCGAGGGGGCGTCGTCACATCCAATCGGCCGCATCCACACGCTCGCGCCGGCGAGCACGCGATGATCACGCAGCTCAGCGGGCAGGCGCCGGGGGGTCCCGTCGGAGTGCACCGAAGTCGAGTGTACTTGGTGCTTCCGGAGAGGCCGCTACCATCACCTCATGGCGCCTGTACCCGACCCCTCCGACATCACCCCGGTAGCTGCGATCGAGACCCAGGACCGCGTGGTCGGGAAGCTGTTCGCGGTGCTGCTGGCCGGCGAGTTCGCCGCCTTCCATCGGCTCATCGAGGAGTCGGCGATGGCTCCCGACGTGCCCAGCAAGATCGCGATCGCGCGGATGGCCGCCTCCGAGGTCGGCCACTTCGACCGCCTCGCCGAGCGGGTCGAGACGATGACGGGCCTCACCGCCGCCGAGGCGGTGGAACGGTACCGGTCGGTCTTCGACCAGTACCACCGGGCCACCACCCCGAAGACCTGGTACGAGGCGCTGGTCAAGGCCTACGTCGGTGACGGTCTGGCCTCCGATTTCTACGTCGAGCTGTCCGACATGCTCCCGCCCGACTCGCGCACCGTGATGGCCGAGGTGATGGCGGAGACCGCCAACTCGGCGTTCGCCCGCGAGCAGGTCCGGGCGGCCGTCGAGGCCGATCCGTCGATCAAGTCCGCGCTGGTCCTGTGGGGGCGCCGTCTGCTGGGCGAGGCCATCACCCATGCGCAGTGGGTGCTCGCGGCCGAGGAGGAGGTCACCGATCTGCTGTTCTCCGGGGGCTCCTCGCTGTCGGGGGTCGCCCACTTCTTCGACGCGGTCGCGGCCAAACACGGCGAGCGCATGGCCGATCTCGGTCTCGGCTGACCAATCCGCTCGTTCCCTTGCTTTTTCGCTGTCAGCGGAGCGGCTGTCCGGTCCCGTGACCGCTGGACTAGCCTTGTGCGGCAAGCGTTGTTGACACCGGAGGAGGGCGGCACATGGCCGTGGAAGTGAAGATCGGCATCACCGACAGCCCGCGTGAGCTGACCGTCGCGACGTCGCTGACCAGCGACAAGGCCTATGCCGAGGTCGAGGCGGCACTCGGCGGCAAGCAGCAGTTGCTGGCCCTGGTGGACGAGAAGGGCGCCCGTTACCTGATCCCGGTCACCAAGATCGCCTACGTCGAGGTCGGGGCGTCGGAGAACCGTCGCGTCGGGTTCGGTTCCTGAGGCGGGACACAGACCAACGAACAAGGGTCCGGTGCGCACCTCGCGATCACTCGCGAAGGTCGCACCGGACCCTTGTCGTCGGTCTGGGTCTGTCGTCTGAGTTCAGGACTGACCGTAGTCGGTGTCCTCCGCCGGGGTCTCCGCGTCGGTCTGCGGTGCGGCCTGGCGCGGGAAGTGGGACAGACCGCCCCAGAGCAACGCGACGGTGGTGTCGACGGCCGTCTGCTTGTCCACGGGACGCTTGGCCTCGAGCCAGTAGCGCGCGTTGACCTGGCTGGCCCCGACGAGCCCGGAGGCGAGCATGCGGGAGCGGTACGGATCGAGACCGGAATCGTGCATGACCAGGCCGTACACTGCGTCCACGCAGGCCTCGGTGGCACCTTCGACGCGGCGGATGACCGCGGGGTCGGAGGCATCGGAGGAGAAGATCAGCCGGTAGCCGGAGTTGTCCTGGTCGATGAAGTCGAAGAAGGCCTCGACGGCGGCACGGACGCGCTTCCGGTTGTCGGTGGTGGTGCGCAGGGCGGTGTTCACGTCGCTGACCAGCTTCTCGGCATGCGAGTCGACGACCGCGATGTAGAGGTCCAGCTTCGACGGGAAATGCTGATACAGGACGGGTTTGCTCACTCCCGCGTGCACGGCGATCTCGTCCATCCCCGCGGCGTGGTAGCCGCGTTCGACGAAGATCTCACTGGCCGCATCGAGCAACTGCATGCGCCGTGCGCTGCGAGGCAGGCGCGTACTGCGTCCGGGAACCGAGGACGCGTTGGTTGCGGTCGACATGGCGAAGATCGTACTCGGGAGACCTTCCTGCGCAGTATCTGCGGTCCGCTGTGAGAAAGTTGTCCCGTGAGCCGCGCAGAGGATGGTGGCACCGGCCTTGATCAGGGACCGGTGCGCACCAAGGATGTCGGCCCGAGATCGTCGGGACGCCCCAAGCCGGACCAGCCGCTTCGGGCGCGCTGGGACCCGACCGATGACAGCGGCCGTCCCCGCGTCGACCGCGAGGCACAGCCCGAGTACAAGAAGCAGTCGTCGCTCGGCCGCTTCGTCTCGACGTACGGCTGGCGCGCCTACGCCATCCCGGTCCTCACGGTTCTCACGATCGCGCTGATCGTGGTGACCATCCAGGACGGGCGCGGTTCCGATCTGGCCCCGACCGCCGCGGTCAACCCGGACTCGGCTGCCCGCAACACCGACATCAACACCGAGACCCGCCCGATCGGTGCGCCGACTGGCGACATCCAGGCCGCCGCGCTGCCGGCCGGCACCCTTCCGCAGGGCGGACCGTTCACCACGCAGGGCCGCCAGACCTTCCGGGTGCTGCGCGGCGCGGGACCGAAGGTCGGCACCGGAGGCCAGGAGTACACCTACACCGTCGAGGTGGAGAACGGCCTGAACCCGCAGGACTACGGCGGCGACCCGACCTTCGCGAAGATGGTCGACATGACGCTGGCCAATCCGCGCAGCTGGATCGGCGACGGGCGCGTGAGCTTCCGGCGCATCGACCGCGGGGAACCGGACCTGCGCATCACCCTGGTCTCCACCGGCACGACCCGCGAACTGTGCGGGTACCAGATCAGGCTGGAGACCTCGTGCTACTACCCGCCGCAGGAGCGCGTGACCCTCAACGAGGCCCGCTGGGTCCGCGGGGCGCTGTCCTATCAGGGTGACGACATCGCCTACCGGCAGTACCTCGTCAACCACGAGGTCGGCCACGGACTCGGCTACGCATCGCATGAGCCGTGCCGCGAGGACGGGGCGCTCGCGCCGGTGATGATGCAGCAGTCCTTCGGCACCGACAACTCCGAGATCATGGCTCTCGACCCGGACATGAAGGCCAACCGCTCGCTCGTCTGCCGCCCGAATCCCTGGCCGTTCCCCAAGCGCTGACCCCGGGAATGAGCGGACCCTTCCGGTGGTTGTGCCAAGAGTCCGTGTACTCGCCGAATACTGGAGGCGTTCGTGTCGTCGCAAGGGTCGCTCACCGGGTCGCTGCCACCGCTCGTGGAGCCGGCAGCCGAACTGAGCAACGAAGAGGTGGCCCGCTACAGCCGCCACCTGATCATCCCGGATGTCGGGATGGACGGGCAGAAGCGCCTGAAGAACGCGAAGGTGCTCGTGATCGGCGCGGGCGGACTCGGTTCGCCGACGCTGCTGTACCTCGCCGCGGCGGGTATCGGCACCATCGGCATCGTGGAATTCGACATCGTCGACGAGTCCAACCTGCAGCGCCAGGTCATCCACGGACAGTCCGACATCGGGCGCCCGAAGGCCGAGAGCGCGCGGGACTCGATCCTCGAGATCAATCCCTACGTCACCGTGAACATCCACGATCAGCGACTCGAACCCGAGGGCGCGATCGAGCTGTTCTCGCAGTACGACCTCATCCTCGACGGCACCGACAACTTCGCGACCCGCTACCTGGTCAACGACGCCGCGGTGCTCGCGCACAAGCCCTACGTCTGGGGATCGATCTACCGTTTCGAGGGTCAGGCGTCGGTGTTCTGGGAAGACGCCCCCGACGGTCGCGGCATCAACTACCGCGACCTCTACCCGCAGGCCCCGCCGCCCGGGATGGTGCCGTCGTGCGCCGAGGGCGGTGTCCTCGGCATCCTGTGCGCCTCGATCGGATCGATCATGGGTACCGAGGCCATCAAGCTCATCTGCGGCATCGGCGAGCCGCTGCTCGGCCGCTTCATGGTCTACGACGCCCTCGACATGACATACCGGACCATCAAGATCCGCAAGGACCCGGAAGGCGAGCGCATCGCCGGCCTCATCGACTACGACGACTTCTGCGGTGTGGTCTCCAGCGAGGCCTCCGACGCCGCGGCCGGGTCGACGCTCACCGCCGCCGAACTCAAGCAGAGGATCGACGCGGGGGAGAAGCTCGCGATCATCGACGTACGTGAACCGGTCGAGTGGGACATCGTCCGGATCGAGGGCGCGACCCTGATCCCGAAGGGCGAGATCCTCTCCGGCGAGGGCCTGGCGAAGGTTCCGCAGGATCGCCCTACGGTCCTCTACTGCAAGACCGGCATCCGGTCGGCCGAGGCACTCGCCGCACTCAAGCGGGCCGGTTTCGCCGACGCCACGCACCTGCAGGGCGGGGTGACCGCCTGGGCCAACCAGGTCGACAAGACGTTGCCGGTCTACTGACCGCCGTTCCCACCGCGTGCCTTCTCGAATCGGTCACCTGCGCTCGGTAATCTGGCCTGGTGAATACCGTCGAGCCGCCCGAACACGTGTTGAACACGTTCGGGCTCACCTCCCATCCGCCCGTCGCCATGGGCGAATCATGGATCGGTGGCTGGCGCGTCGGTGAGGTCGTGCTGTCGCTCGTGCCCGACCACGCGCGCGCCGCCTGGTCGGCCGCCGTCCGCGAGACGCTCTACGTCGAGGGCATGCGGATCGCACGCCCGTTCCGCGCCACCGACGGCCGCTACGTCGTCTCGGGTTGGCGTGCCGACACCTACATCGCCGGAACACCCGAGCCGCGCCACGACGAAGTGGTCCTCGTCGCCGACCGCCTGCACGAGGCGACCGCAACCCTCGAACGTCCGCGCTTCCTGCTGCAGCCGCCCGCGCCGCCGCACACCGACGTCGACGTCTTCACCGCCGCCGACCGCGCCGCGTGGGAGGAGGTCCCGTTGCGCTCGGCCCGTGCCGCGGGCATGGCCGAGCCGACCGCACCCGACGGGGTGCAGAGCGTCGAGATGCTGAGAACCCTTGCGAAGCTTCGCAAGCCGGTCGACCTGCCGTCCCAGGTCGTGCACGGCGACCTGTTCGGCACCGTGCTCTTCGCCGGTGCCGCGGCGCCCGGCATCACCGACATCGTCCCGTACTGGCGACCTGCTCCGTGGGCGGCCGCGGTCGCGGTGGTCGACGCCCTCGCCTGGGGCGGCGCCGACACCGAACTCATCCAGCGGTGGTCCGATCAGCCGGAGTGGCCGCAGATGATGCTGCGGGCGACGATGTTCCGTCTGGCCGTCCACGCGCTGCACCCGCGCTCGACCGCCGGCGCACTGCCCGGGTTGCAGCGGGTCGTCGAGCTGGTACGTTTGCTCGTATAACCGCAGCTCACAGCCCCGATCTGAGTTTGTCGGAGTTCTCACAGGGCCCTTGGGGTGAAGTGAGAACAACGTGACGGTCCGGTCACCTCGCGGAAAATCCGCGCAACACGCCCCCGGGATGCTTGGTCTCAGTCGCACGACACAGGTGTCGGCGTCCGATATGACAGTTCGCTGTCGTGTCGAGAAGACAGCCCGCACTGCTCGTGCAGTGACCACCAAGCATCGGAAGACGGGGACGAATGGCCTTCGCAGACCTCAGAACACAGCTCAAGCGTGACCACACGATCACCGACTGGGACCCGGAGGATCGCGTCGCCTGGGAGAACGGCAACGCCGCGATCGCCAAGCGCAACCTCGTCTGGTCGGTGATCTGCGAACACGTCGGCTTCTCCATCTGGTCGCTGTTCTCGGTGATGGCCCTGTTCATGGGTCCCGAGTACGGCATCAGCATGGATCAGAAGTTCGTCATCGCCGCGACCGCGACCCTCGTCGGCTCG
Organism: Gordonia sp. Swx-4; assembly: GCF_030316175.1. Classification (NCBI taxonomy): domain Bacteria; kingdom Bacillati; phylum Actinomycetota; class Actinomycetes; order Mycobacteriales; family Gordoniaceae; genus Gordonia; species Gordonia sp. Swx-4. The sequence goes on along the minus strand of NZ_CP128197.1, from coordinate 3,949,118 downwards.
TGCCTGCGCATTCCCTACACCCAGGCCACCGCGAAGTTCGGTGGACGCAACTGGGCCATCTTCTCCGCCATCGTGCTCCTCATCCCGACGGGCCTGACGATGATGCTGATGATGAACCCGGGCGAGTTCGGGTTCGGCTGGTTCCTCGCGGTCGCGGCCATCACCGGCTTCGGCGGCGGCAACTTCGCCTCCTCGATGACCAACATCAACGCCTTCTACCCGCAGCGACTCAAGGGCTGGGCGCTGGGCCTCAACGCCGGCGGCGGCAACATCGGCGTCCCGGTCGTCCAGGTCATCGGACTGCTGGTCATCTGGCTCTTCGCCGACCAGCCCGAGCTTGTCTGCGCGATCTACCTGGTGGCACTTGCGGTCGCGGGCATCGGCGCGGCGATCTACATGGACAACCTCGACCATCAGACCGCCAGCGGCAAGGCGATGATCGACTGCCTCAAGTACCGCGACACCTGGCTCATCTGCCTGCTCTACATCGGCACCTTCGGCTCGTTCATCGGTTTCGGTTTCGCGTTCAGCCAGGTCCTCAACATCAGCTTCACCTCTGCCGGCGCCTCCAAGCCCGCCCTCGCGGCGGCGCAGATCGCCTGGATCGGACCGCTTCTCGGCTCGCTGGCCCGTCCCTACGGCGGCAAGCTCGCCGACCGTATCGGCGGCGGCAAGGTGACGCTGTACTGCTTCATCGCGATGGCCGCGTCGGCGTCGATCCTCGTGATCGCCGGTATGTCGGCCGACGCCAACGGGAAGGTGATCAGCGGCGGTGTCCTCGCGGCCTTCATCACCGGCTTCATCCTGCTGTTCCTGATCTCCGGGATCGCCAACGGTTCGGTCTACAAGATCATCCCGACGATCTGGGAGCACAAGGCGCAGACGCTGTCGGGTCTGAACGCCTTCGGCAAGTCCACCTGGTCGCGCAGCATGTCCGGCGCGCTCATCGGCATCGCCGGTGCGGCCGGCGGCCTCGGCGGTGTCGGCATCAACCTGGTGCTGCGGTCCAGCTACAAGTCCAATCAGTCGGCGACGCAGGCATTCTGGGTGTTTCTCACCTTCTATGTGGTGGCCGCGGTGGTCACCTGGTGGTTCTACGCACGACGCCCGATCGTCGTCGGCGAGACCACCGACCTGCCGGTCGCGGAGACCGCAGGCACCACCGCCGGCACCGGCGAGCCGGTCACCAAGGAAGCGCTGGCCTGAGTTCACCCGCGGCGCAACCCGACCAACAGGCAAGGCACAGGGAGTAGACAATGAGCAGCGAGACCAGCACCGGCCGCAACACCGTCGTCGTGATTGGTCACGGCATGGTCGGCCACCGCTTCGTGCAGGAGATGCGCAAGCGTGACACCGACAACCGGTGGCGCGTCGAGATCGTCAGCGAGGAAGCCGATCCGGCCTACGACCGCGTGGGTCTGTCCTCCTACGTCGGTGCGTGGCAGCGCGATGCGCTCGCGCTGGACGGCAATACCTACGACGGTGACGATCTCGTCGTCACGCATCTGGGGGAGACCGTCACCGGCCTCGATCGGGCGCAGCGTCGGGTGGTGACCTCCGCGGGACGCGAGATCGACTACGACGCACTCGTTCTCGCGACGGGTTCCTACGCCTTTGTGCCGCCGGTGCCGGGGCACGACAACTCCAAGTGTTTCGTCTACCGCACACTCGACGACCTCGACGACATCCGGGCGGCCGCCGACACGGCCGGCCCGGGTGCGACGGGCGTCGTGGTCGGCGGTGGCCTGCTCGGGCTCGAGGCGGCCAACGCCCTGAAACTGATGGGCCTCAAGCCGCATGTGGTCGAGTTCGCACCGCGGCTCATGCCGATGCAGGTCGACGCCGGCGGCGGGGCGATCCTGAAGAACCTCGTCACCGACCTCGGCCTCGAGGTCCATACCGGCGTCGGCACCTCGGAGATCGCCGACGGCGAGAACGGTGGCCTGCGTGTCACGCTCTCGGACGAATCGCTGATCGACGCCTCGCTGGTCGTCTTCTCGGCCGGTGTCCGACCCCGCGATCAGCTCGCCCGCGACGCGGGCCTGGCGGTAGCGGAGCGCGGCGGTGTCCTCGTCGACACGAACTGCGTCACCGACGACGAGCACATCTTCGCCATCGGTGAGGTCGCCGCGGTCGAGGGTCGCTGCTACGGACTCGTCGCGCCCGGCTATTCGACGGCCGAGGTCGTCGCCGACCGCCTGCTCGGCGGATCGTCGACCTTCCCCGGCGCCGACCTGTCGACCAAGCTGAAGCTGCTAGGTGTCGACGTCGCCAGCTTCGGAGACGCGTTCGCGACCACGGAGAACGCGCTCGAGATCACGTACCACGACGCGGTCGCGGGCCGCTACGCCAAGATCGTCGTCAGCGACGACGCGAAGACCCTGCTCGGCGGCATCCTCGTCGGGGATGCCTCGGCCTACGCGCTGCTCAAGCCGATGGTCGGTCGCGAGATCCCCGGCGACCCCGCTGCCCTGATCGCTCCCGAGGGCGGCACCGGCGTCGGCATGGACGCGCTGCCCGACGATGCCGAGATCTGCTCCTGCAACGGGGTGTCGAAGGGCTCGATCTGCTCGGCCATCGCCGACGGCGCCTGCGACATCGCCGCGATCAAGGGCTGCACCTCGGCCGGCACCACCTGCGGCGGCTGCCTGCCGAGCATCAAGCAGCTCCTCTCCGCGTCGGGCGTCGAGCTCAGCACGTCGCTGTGCGATCACTTCGCCCAGTCGCGCGCCGAACTGTTCGAGATCGTCGCCGTCACCGGCATCCGGACCTTCTCCGAACTCATCGACCGCTTCGGCACCGGCCTGGGTTGCGAGATCTGTAAGCCGACCGTCGCCTCGATCCTCGCCTCCACGTCGAGCGATCACATTCTCGACGGCGAGCAGGCCGCCCTGCAGGACACCAACGATCACTTCCTCGCGAACATGCAGAAGAACGGCTCGTACTCGGTGGTGCCGCGCATGCCGGGCGGCGAGGTCACGCCCGAGCAGCTCATCGTCATCGGCGAGATCGCCCGCGACTACGGGCTGTACACCAAGATCACCGGCGGCCAGCGCATCGACCTGTTCGGCGCCCGCGTCGACCAGCTGCCCGAGATCTGGCGGCGCCTCGTCGACGCCGGGATGGAGTCCGGTCACGCCTACGGCAAGAGCCTTCGCACGGTGAAGAGCTGCGTCGGCTCCACCTGGTGCCGCTACGGCGTCCAGGATTCGGTCGGCATGGCGGTCTTCCTCGAGAAGCGATACCGGGGTCTGCGGTCGCCGCACAAGATCAAGTTCGGCGTCTCGGGATGCGCCCGCGAATGCGCGGAGGCCCGCGGCAAGGACGTCGGCGTCATCGCCACCGAGAACGGCTGGAACCTCTACGTCGGCGGCAACGGCGGTCAGAGTCCCAAGCACGCGCAGCTGCTGGCCAGCGGAGTGGATGACGACACGCTGGTCGCCTACATTGATCGGTACCTCATGTTCTACATCCGGACTGCCGACCGACTGCAGCGCACAGCCCCGTGGCTGGAGTCGCTCGACGGCGGTCTGGACCATCTCAAGGCCGTCGTCTGCGACGACAGCCTGGGGCTCGCCGCCGAACTCGAGGACGCGATGGCCCGGCACGTGGCCGGGTACACCGACGAATGGGCGGCGGTGCTCGACGACGAGGACAAGTTGAAGAGGTTCGTGTCGTTCGTGAACGCACCCGACGTGGTCGACCCGACCATCCGGTTCGCCGAATACGAACGTAAGGTGCCGGTGCTGCTCGACATGCCGCAGGTGCGTCCGGGAGCGGACGCGGACACCGGGCCGGTTGTGGACGCGGCGCCGGTGAAGGAAGGAGTGCCGACATGACCATCGCACCAGACGAGACCGGGCAGATGCCCGGGACGGTCGAGGGGAGTTGGATGCGGGCCTGCCCGATCGACGACCTGATCGTCGGCCGCGGCGTCGCGGTGCTCGGTCCGCGCGGTGAGCAGGCGGCGCTGTTCCGCCTGCCGGCCGCCGAGACCGACCGCGAGGCCGCACCCGGCCGTTCCCGCCTGTACGCCATCGGCAACATCGACCCGTTCGGCCGCGCCGCGGTCCTCTCGCGCGGACTCACCGGGGACCGCGCCGGCGAGCCGACGGTCGCCTCGCCGCTGGGCAAGCAGGTGTTCGCACTGCGGACCGGCGTCTGCCTGGACGACGAATCGGTCTCCGTGCCGAGCTACGGCGTGCGCGTCGTCGAGCGGATCGTCGAGGTGTTCTTTCCCGCGTGAACGCCATCAATCTTCCCGGTGACCCGACCGACCCGGACCCGTTGCCCGCCGACCCGCTACCACTGACCGGATTCACCATCGGCATCACCGCGGCGCGTCGTGCCGAGGAGTTCGCCGCACTGCTCGAACGACGCGGTGCCCGGGTGGTCCAGGCTCCGACGATTCGCATCCTGCCGCTCGTCGACGACACCGAACTCGAGCGGGTGACCGAGGAGATCATCGCCTCGCCGCCGCAGATCATGGTGGCGACCACCGGCATCGGTTTCCGCGGTTGGATCGAGGCGGCCGACGGCTGGGGCAACGCCGAGGACGTGCTGCGTTCGCTGTCGCAGAGCAGGCTGATCGCGCGCGGTCCCAAGGCGAAGGGCGCCATCCGCGCCGCGGGACTGCGCGAGGAGTGGTCGCCGGAGAGCGAGTCCTCCTCGGAGGTGCTCGACCACCTGCTCGCCGAGGGCGTCGAGGGTGTGCGGATCGCCGTCCAGCTGCACGGCGCGACGAGCGAATGGGAACCGCTGCCGGACTTCTGCACCGTCCTGCGGGCCGCGGGCGCCGTGGTCGTGCCGATCCCGGTCTACCGCTGGAACATGCATCCCGACGTGGCGCGCATCGACAAGATGATCGCGCAGGTGCTGCGCGGTGACCTCGACGCGATCACCTTCACCAGTGCGCCGGCGGCGGCGTCGATCCTCACCCGCGCCAAGGAACTCGGCAAGCTGCAGCAGTTCGTGCACGCACTGCGCACCGCGGTCCCGGTGATGTGTGTGGGATCGGTGACCGCGAGTCCGCTGGAGGCGCTGCAGATCCCGACGACGTATCCGCGCCGGTTCCGGCTCGGCGCGCTCGCGCGCCTGATCACCGACGAACTCCCGCGCCGCGCCCACGTGCTGCGAGTCGCCGGACACGACACCGCGATCCGCGGGCAGGCCGTCGTCGTCGACGGCGAGCTGAAGGACCTGTCGGCGACGGGCCTGCTGCTGTTGAAACTGCTCGCCCGCAATCCCGGTCGGGTGGTGTCGCGGCAGGAGATGCTCGCGGTCCTGCCCGGCGACAGTTCCGACACCCACGCCGTCGAGGTTGCGGTCGCGCGACTCCGTGCGGCGCTGGGGGATTCGAAGATGGTCCAGACCGTCGTCAAACGCGGTTACCGCCTGGCCGTCGACCTCGAGTACGACGCCGAAGACGAATGACTGCCGAAGACGATGACCAGGTCCAGGGGAGGACACATGCGAGACAACCACGTCCGGCTCCCGCACGGCGACCGCCTGCGCGACGTCAGTCCGGTGCTGGTCGCCCACGGCACCCGTAACCCGCACGGGGTCAACGTGATCGCCGAGATCGCCGAGGCTGTTGGCGCGCGGATCGGGCTCACCCGTACCGCCTTCGTCGACGTGCTCGGACCGACGCCCAGTGAGGTGATCGCCGATCTCGACAAGCCCGCGGTCCTGGTGCCGGCCTTCCTCGCATCGGGGTACCACGTTCGCAAGGACATCCCCGAACACGTCGCTCTGGGGGGTCGAACCGACACCGTCGTGACCCGTGCGCTAGGCCCCGACCCGTCGATCGCCGCGGTGGCGCGGCTCCGACTCGCCGAGGCCGGCTGGGAACCGGGCGACGCGGTGGTCCTGGCCGCCGCCGGATCGTCGGATCAGAGTGCTTGCGGCCAGGTGCATCTGGCTGCACGGCAACTCGAGTCGCTGATCGGCGGCCGCGTGGAGGTCGGGTTCATCACGACCGCGCAACCGTCGGTGCCCGAGGCGATCGAGAGGGCGCGCCGCACCGGACGCCGCGTCGTGGTCGCCAGTTACCTGCTCGCGCCGGGACTGTTCCACCAGCGGCTCGAGACCTACGGCGCCGACGCGGTGGCCGCGCCCCTCGGACCCGACCCGCGCATCGTCGACCTCATCGTCACGCGCATGCGTGCCGCGATCAGCCCGTACCGACGAACCCCGGTGCCGCGCCTCGTCTGACCCGTCGGCGCTAGGGGATGGCCCACCGGCACTCACGCAACCGGATTCGTCCGCCGACGATCGGAACGCCCTCCGCGGCAAGCCGTTCGAGCTGACGGTTCGCGAGATGAGGTGCGGGACGGCCGCTCGCGGGGACGACCCGATGCCACGGGAGGTCGGCGGTGTCGGTGCGCATGATCCAGCCGACGATACGGGGGCTGGACAACCCGGCCGCGCCGGCCAGGTCGCCGTAGGTGCTGACCTGACCGACCGGGATCTCCGCGACCAGGGCGCGGACGGCTTCCACCTGCTCCTCGGTGATCGCAGCCATCGGGGCCCTAGAGCAGGGAGCGGATCAGCGACGCGGACAATTCCGGTTCCAGGAACGGCACCATGTGCGCGCAGTCGACGTGGTGCACGGTCACGTTGTCACCGCGTTCGCTCGCGCAGGCCTCCAGGAACGCCGGCCGCACGAACGGCGGCTGCACCTGACCGGCGACGACGATGTGCGTCGGCACGCCCGGCGGCGGAAGGACTGCGGGCCTGGCCATCTCGCTCCACGACGCGGCGGCCGCGGGTGCGCTGACCCGCCAGCCCACCCGGCCGTGCGGGCGGGGGATGAGGTGCTCGGTGAGCTCGGCCTCGAGGATGTCGTCGGGCACGTCCGCCCAGCCTTCGGCGCGTTTGGCCGAGCGTGCGGCGTCGGCGCTCGCGTAGTCCCAGTTGTCGAGACTGTCGGTGGCGACCTGGAGCGCGAACTCGAGGTCGAGGCCCTGGGCGGGGTCGAGGAGGACGAGTCCCTTGACGGCGTCCGGCCGGCGATTGGCCAGGTGTAGCGCCAGCGCACCGCCGAACGAGTGGCCCACGATGACGATCGGCCGCCCGGCCGGGACGTGATCGTCGAGCACGGCGGACAGTGCACGAACATGATGCTCGATGCTCCACGGCGGACGCCACGGCGAACGACCGTGGCCGATGAGATCGGGAGCGACGATGCGGACACCGCTCAGGTTCTGCGCCAGCGGCTCCCAGCGACGACCGTGGCCGGTGAGACCGTGGATCGCGAGGACCGTGTCGCCCTCCGCCGAGCCGCCGCCGAAGACATACGTGTTGAGAGCTGTCACCCGTCCATCCTGCCGTATGCGCGGGTCGCGAGCCCGACCCACCCGCACCGACACCTCGGGCCGCCGGAGTCGTCGGTGCCGCATGATTCGATGGAGCCCATGAGTCGGAAACCGGGCACCCAGGCGTCGCGCAGCGCCCTGCGCGCACGGCTCGTCGCGGCGCCCGAGGCCGCGGACCGTCCCCGTGAGTGGCCGCCGGCGATCGCGCAGGTCATCGACCCTGCAGCCAGCATCCCGGCCGGCGAGGAGGAGCAGGCGTGGCGTCCGGTCCGGGTCCACGGCGGACCGGGCAGCGGCAAGACCGCCCTGATCGTCGACGCGGCCGTCGCGCGTCTGCTCGATCCCGCGACCGATCCCGAATCGGTCCTGGTTCTGGCCTCGAGCCGCCGCGCGGCGGTCGCGTTGCGCGAGGAGATCACCCGGCGCGTGCTCTCGGCCAACGCGACCGGGCGGCGCGTGCTGGGCGGAGCGCTCCGCGAACCCCTCGTGCGTACCGTGCACTCCTACGCCTTCGCGATCCTGCGCCTCCAGGCGAGTGCGCACGGCAACCCGCCCCCGCGGCTCATCACCGGCTCCGAACAGGACGTCGTGCTGCGCGAGCTGCTGGCCGGCGACATCGAGGACGGTGCGGAGTACTGGCCCGCACATCTACGGCCGGCACTCGGCACCGACGGCTTCGCGCAGGCCCTGCGCGACCTGATGATGCGGGCCGCCGAACGCGGCGTCGGCCCGGAAGAACTCGCGGCGCTGGGTCGCGAACACAAACGCCCCGAGTGGACCGCCGCGGCCCGTGCCTACGCCCAGTACGAGCAGAACATGCTGCTGCGCGGCGCGGTCGGACTCGAGACGCCCGGTGCATCGGCACCGGCGGTCGACGCCGCCGAACTGATCGGTTCGGCGCTGTCGGCCTTCGCGACCGACCCCGAACTGCTCAGCGGCGAACGCCGCCGCATCCGCCACCTGCTCGTCGACGACGCGCAGCATCTGGATCCGCAGGCGGCACAGCTGATCCGGCTGGTCGGCACCGGCACCACCTCGACGATCATCGCGGCCGACACCGATCAGTCGGTCTTCGGATTCCGCGGGGCCAGCCCACGTTTCGCCGACGGGCTCGCCGAGGCGGGATCCGAGCGCGACATCGTGCTCGAACACGACTTCCGCTCCCACCCCGATCTCGCGCGCCTGGGACGTGCGATCGCCGCACGGCTCCCCGGGGCGCGCCCGCACGCGTATCCGCAACCGGTGCAGACCGAATCCGCCGCTGGCGTGCCACGCGACGCCGCGGCGGTGCGCGTGTACGGCTCGGCGGCCAAGGAGGCCACCGCGATCGCCGATCTGCTGCGCCGCGCGCACCTGTTCGACGGCGTGCCGTGGTCGCAGATGGCCGTGATCGTCCGGTCGGTGTCCCTCGCCCTGCCTCCGCTGCGGCGCGCGTTCCGGTCGGCGGGTGTCCCGGTGACCACCCCGGCCAGCGACCTGCCGCTGCACCGCCAGCGTGCGGTGATCGCGCTGATGCTGGTGCTGCGCGTGGTCGCCGCCCGCCGCGAGGACCCGTCGACGCGGAGCGAGGCGACCCCGCAGCGCGAGCTGTTCACCACCGAGGACACGCTCACGTTGCTGTCCGGCCCGGTGGGAGCGGCCGATCCCGGCGCGATGCGGCGCCTGCGGCGTGGCATCCGACGCCTCGACGAGAAGAACGACCCGACGGCTCAACCGGATTCGCTGACCTCGCTCACCCGCGCACTCCTCGACCCCGAGCTCGGTGCGCGGTACCGCCGTGCCCTGACCGAGACCGAGGCGGCGCCGCTGGCCCGCGTACTCGACGTCGTGGCCGCCGGGCAGCGGGCACATGATGCCGGCCGCGGCGTCGAGGAGACGCTGTGGGCGGCCTGGCAGGCCACCGGTCTGGAACGACGCTGGGCGGCGTCGGCGGTCCGGGGCGGCCCGGCCGGGGAGCAGGCCGACCGCGACCTCGATGCCGTGATGGCGATGTTCGAGGCGGCGGCCAACTTCGCCGACACCCTGCCCGCCGCCGGTCCGGCCGGATTCGTCCACTACCTCTCCCAGCTGCAGATTCCGCGTGACAGCCGAACCGCCACGGCGGCAAGCGAATCGGTGACCGTTCTGTCGGCGCACGCCGCGGTGGGCCGGGAGTGGGAGGTCGTCGCGGTCGCCGGGGTCCAGGACGGGCTGTGGCCGTCGCTACGCAGCCGGGGTGGCGTGCTCTCCACCGGCGCGCTGGTCGACATCCTCGACGGCATGGACGCCGGCGCGGTCGACACCGTCGCGCGCGGCGCCACCGCACTGGCCGACGAGCGGCGGCTGTTCCTGGTCGCCTGCACGCGTGCACGCAGCAGGCTCCTCGTCACGGCGGTGGAGGACGGCAGCGGCGACGCCTCGCCGTCCCGCTTCCTCACCGAACTGGCCGATCTCGTCGACGATCCCGACGACGAAGCGCCCCAGGCCGAGCTCCGGCTCGACCCCGGCGTGGACCGCGTGCTGTCGCTCCCGTCACTGGTCGCGACCCTGCGTTCGGTGGTCATGGGCGGTGCCCACGAGCCCGATGACCGGACCCGGGCCGCCGCCCGCCTGCTCGCCGAACTCGCCGACTCCGACATCCCCGGCGCCCACCCGCGCGACTGGTTCGGGCTCGCCGAACCCAGCACCGACGCGCCGCTGTGGACGCCGGACACCGGACCCGTCGTGCTGTCGCCGTCGAATGTCGAGGCGTTGAACCGGTGTTCGCTGCGTTGGGTGCTGGAACGGAACGGCGGCCGAGACGGTGACGGTACGCCCGCGCTCACCGGAAGCCTGGTCCACACGCTCGTGCAGGCCGTTGCGGGACAGCTGGATCCGGCCGAGGTGACCGCGGCGCTGCGCGGGATCTGGGACCGGGTCGACACCGGTGCGGGTTGGTACTCGGCCCGGGAACTCGAACGCGCCGAGAGCATGCTCGGCCACTTCCGCGACTGGCTGCGGATCTCTCGTGCCGACCTCGAGGAGGTGGGTGTCGAATTGCCGGTCGACGCAACCGTTCCCGGCGGTCCCACCGGTGATCCCGACTCCGCGGATGCACCCGACGTGCGTCTGCGCGGCCGCGTCGACCGCCTCGAGACCGACTCGGCCGGACGCCCGGTGGTGGTCGACGTCAAGACGTCGAAGAACGCGATCACCAAGGCCGAGGCCGACGAGCACGCCCAGATGGCGGCCTATCAGGTCGCGCTGGCCCACGGGGGAGTGCCGCAGTTCGGAGATGTCCCGCCGGGTGGCGCACGTCTGGTCTACGTGTCCACCGCGAACCGCAATTCCGGTGCGGCCGAACGTGTCCAGTCGCCGCTGACACCGGAGATGCTCGACGAGTGGATCGGCGTCGTGCGCCGGGCCGCGCGGGCGAGCATCGGCCCGACCTTCCACGCGACACCCAACCCGGGCTGCGTGCACTGCAACCTCACCACCAGCTGCCCCGCGAAGATCCCCGGAAAGGCGGTGACCGATGACTAGCGCACCGACGACCGGCCGGACGCTGATCGGCGCGAAATCGCTGGCCGCGGCGCTCGGCCTTCCCGACCCGACCCCGGAACAGGTCGCGGTCATCGAGGCGCCGGTCGAACCGATGCTCGTCGTCGCCGGTGCCGGTGCGGGCAAGACCGAGACGATGGCCTCGCGGGTGGTGTGGCTCGTCGCCAACCAGGTCGTGGCCCCCGACGAGATCCTCGGACTCACTTTCACGCGCAAGGCCGCCAGCGAGCTCGGCGCACGCATCCGGCGTCGCCTGTCCATGTTGTCGGGCGCGCCCGCACTGCGGACCTGGGACCCGGACGGGACGCTGGCCGCGCGCTTGCGCGGCGCGGACCCCGAGGTCAGCACCTATCACGCCTACGCCGGCCGGCTGATCGCCGACTACGGTCTGCTGCTGCCCGTCGAACCGTCGTCGACGCTGCTCACCGAGACCGAACTGTGGCAGCTCGCCTTCTCGCTCGTCTCGTCGTGGCCGGGGGAGCTGAACACCAAGAAGGTTCCCGCCGGCGTCACCGAGTCGGTCCTCAAGCTGTACGGCGAGATGTCCGAACATCTCGTCGACATCGACGATCTCACCGAGGCGGGGTCGCGACTGTACGAGCTCATCGACACCCTGCCGAAAGGACCCAAGCAGCGCGACAAGCCGACGCAGGCGCTGCTGAAGGTCAAGGAGGTCATCGACGAACGGCGCGAACTGATCCCGATGGTCATCGCCCTCGGCGAGACGATGCGGGCGCAGTCCTCACTCGACTTCGGCAGCCAGATGTCACTCGCCGCAAAGCTCGTCGTGTCCAACCCGGAGGTCGTGTCCGCCGAGCGCACGGCGTTCCGCGCGGTCCTCCTCGACGAGTACCAGGACACCGGACACTCGCAGCGCGTCTTGCTGTCGACCCTGTTCGGCGGCCACGACCCGTCGCGTGAGTCGGTCGCCGTCACCGCGGTCGGTGACCCGATCCAGTCGATCTACGGCTGGCGCGGCGCGTCGGCGGCGAATCTGCCGCGATTCGCCCGGGACTTCCCCCGCCCCGACGGCACGCCCGCCGAACGTCGCGAGCTCCTCACGAGCTGGCGCAACGCGGCGCAGGGCCTCCGCCTGGCCAACCAGATCTCGGAGGAACTGCGGCGCCGCGGCATCCCGGTCTCCATCCTTCGACCCCGCCCCGACGCTCCTCACGGCACCGCGACCATCGCCCTCACCGAGACCGTTCTCGACGAACGGAACTGGATCGCCGACGAGGTCGAGCGGCGCTATCGTGCGGCCGAGACCGCCGGTGAGGCACCGCCGACCACGGCGATCCTGGTGCGGCGCAACGAGGATTCAGCTCCGCTGGCTGCGGAGCTGGAGAGCCGCGGCATCCCCACCGAGGTCGTCGGTATCGGCGGGTTGCTGCACGTCCCGGAGATCGAGGACATCGTCGCGACCCTGCGCGTGATGGCCGACCCGATGGCCGGCACCGCGGTCATGCGGCTCCTCACCGGCGCCCGCTGGCGCCTGGGGGCCAAAGACCTTGCCGCCCTGTGGCGCCGGGCCACCACGCTCGCCGCCGAGAGTTACGCGGAGGCGGGTGGCGTCGTCACCAGCCGCGAGCAACTCGACGCCGCGCTCGACGCGGTGCTGCCCACCGAGATCGTCGATCGCGCCGGAATCGCCGACGCCGTCGTCGATCCGGGTGATCCGACCGACTACAGCCCGGAGGGATACGCCCGCATCCGGGCGTTCGGCGCGCAGCTCGAATCCCTTCGCCGCCGCATCGGACAACCACTGCCCGAACTCGTCGCCGATGTGGAGAACACCATCGGCGTGGGGGTCGAGGCGCAGATCCGGGCCCGGCGCATGCGCGGTGCGATCACCGGTCGTGAACACCTCGACGCCTTCGCCGACTACGTCAGCCACTACGCCGATCGTCCCGGCGCGAATCTGCCTGGGCTGCTGGCGTTCCTCGACGCCGCCGAGTCCATCGAGAAAGGTCTCGAACCCGGCAAGATCGAGGTCGCCGAACAGCGCGTGCAGATCCTCACCGTGCACGCGGCCAAGGGGCTGGAATGGGACGTCGTGGCGATCCCGCACCTGGCCAAGGGCATCTTCCCGAGCGCCAAGGCCGACACCACGTGGCTGGGCAGCGCGCGCGAGCTGCCCGCCGACCTGCGCGGCGACCTCGCGATCCCGGCCGAGTCGGCCGACGGCACGCCCGAGGGCTTCCCGCTGCTGAAGATCGACACCGTCGGCGACCGCAAGCAACTCGAGGACGCCCTGTCCGACCACAAGGCGGCGATCGGCGAACGACGCCTCGAGGAGGATCGGCGCCTGCTCTACGTCGCCCTCACCCGCGCACGGCACGACCTGATGATCTCCGCCCACCACTGGTCGGAAACCGGCGACAAGCCGCGCGGCGGCTCGGATTTCTTCGACGAGCTGATGGTCGCCATCGACGAGGCGATCACCGATCCGGCCGTCGACTCGACCGGCCTGTCGATCGCGGTGCGCACCCCGCCGCCCGCCGAGGATGCGACCAATCCGCTTGCCGAACGCGTTGTGGCGCAGCCATGGCCGCGTGATCCGCTCGCCGGCCGGCGCGACGCGGTGCAGGCGGCCGCAGACCTCGTCCTCGACGCCATCACCGCCCGCGAGGCGCCCGTGCTGTTCGAGGCGCCGGACGCCTCGGACGGTCCGGAGATGCTGCCGATGCCGCCGGACCCGGAGGACGAGGTGGCGGCGTGGGAGGCGGAGGTGTCGGCCCTGCTGGCCGAACACCATCAGGCCAACCAGGCACTCGTCGAGGTGACGCTGCCGACGCACCTCTCGGTCAGCCAGCTCGTCGAACTCGACGCCGACGAGGCCGAGTTCGCGCGCCGGCTCCGCCGACCCACACCTTTCCGGCCCAACCCGATGGCGCGGCGCGGCACCGCATTCCACGCCTGGGTGGAACGCTGGTTCGGCGCGACCCGGCTGCTCGACATCGACGAACTGCCGGGCGCCGCCGACGCCACGGCCAGCCCCGACGCCGATCTCGACGCGCTCCGCGACGCTTTCCTCGCCTCGCGCTGGGCCAACCGCAGCCCCACGGAGGTGGAGGTGCCGTTCGAGACCGTGATCGGCGGCATCGTCGTGCGCGGCCGCATCGACGCGGTCTTCGCCGAGAAGGACGGGTCGTGGACGGTCGTCGACTGGAAGACCGGCGTCGTACCAGAACCGGCGAAACGGGAATCGCTGTTCATCCAGCTGGCCGCCTACCGGATCGCCTGGGCGCAGCTGGCCGGTGTGCCGGTGGAGAAGGTGCACGCAGCCTTCCACTACGTGCGTGACGGACACACCCTGGAGGCCGACGACCTGCCCGACGAGGCCACGCTCGCCGCCAAGCTCGCCAAATGAGCCCTCGCGCCGCCGGGTGGGTTACATTTCAGCGTGTGAGCGAACTCCAGGAGCGCAAGCGTGGCAGTGCGTAACCGCTTCCGCGGCCGCTTCGGATCAGACGCCGAACTGGCCAACCGGCCCGACCATGCACTGGTCGGCGTCGTCCGTATCCCCGAGCTGCAGCAGAGCCCCGCCCGCGCGATCGGACGCCGCGTGCTCTGGGCATGTCTCGCGCTGTTCTTCACCTCGGTGGTCGTCTGGCTCGATCGTGAGGGATATCGGGACGCGCAGAACAGCGAGCTGTCCTATCTGGACGCGCTGTACTACTCGGCGGTCACCCTGTCGACGACCGGCTACGGCGACATCACGCCGATCAGTCCCTTCGCCCGCTTCATCAACATCATCATCATCACGCCGCTGCGTGTGCTGTTCCTGATCGTGCTGATCGGCACCACCCTCGAGGTGCTCACCGAACGGTCCCGGCAGGCGCTCAAGATCCAGCGTTGGAGGAATTCCGTGCGCAATCACACCGTCGTCATCGGCTACGGCACCAAGGGCCGCACCGCGGTCGACGCCATGCGCGGCGACGGCATCAAGCCATCCGAGATCGTGGTCGTCGACTCCGATCCGACCGTGCTGGAGTCGGCCGCCTCCAACGGGCTGGTCACGGTCCGGGGCGACGCCACCAAGTCCGACGTGCTGCGCCTCGCCGGTGTCGCCCACGCCGCGAGCATCGTGGTCGCCACCAGTCGCGACGACACCGCCGTCCTGGCGACTCTCACCGCACGCGAGATCAACCCGCGGGCCAAGATCGTGGCGTCGATCCGGGAGTCGGAGAACACCCACCTCATGCGGCAGTCGGGCGCGAACTCGGTGGTGGTGTCCTCGGAGACGGCCGGGCGTCTGCTCGGCATCGCGACGATGACCCCGTCGGTGGTCGAGGTGATCGAGGATCTCCTCACTCCCGATGCGGGTTACGCCATCGCCGAACGCGAGGTCGACCCGACGGAGACCGGCGGCTCGCCCGCCCACACCCGCGACATCGTGCTCGGCGTCGTCCGCAACGGGGTGCTGCACCGCGTCGACGACAGCGAGGTCGAACAGATCGAGGTCGGCGATCGGCTGCTGTACGTCCGCAAGAGTCCCGGCGACGACTGAGCCCCGGAAACGACCGGCCGCGTCGCACCGAGTACCCCGCACCGACCACCGAAAAGGGACACACCGACGTGCACTTCGAACTGGTCCAACAGCCGCTGCTGTCGCGCGCGAGCTTCCACCGCGCCGACGAGATCCGCGACGACGCCGAGCGGATGCTGGCGGGATGGCCACAGGCGAAGGTACTGCTCATCGACTCCAACGGTCGGTACCCGGTCGGGGAGTCCGGTGTGCTGCACTGGGTTCCGGCGACCACCGTCGCCGATGCGCCGCCTGCCGACGCGGTGATCCTCGGCATCGTGGACGGCGTCGACCGGTGGGCGCGCCGCGTCGACCACATCGACGGACCCACCGACGACGCGCGTCGTGGCGCGGTATATCTGACGCCGGACGAGGCGGGCCTGCTCGTCACTGCGCTGGGAATCCTGAATTGGCATGAGACGGCAAGTCATTCGCCGGTCGACGGGTCGGCGACCCAGCCGGCGCGTGGCGGTTGGGTGCGTCGGAGCGTCCAGTCCGGCCGGGACGAGTTCCCGCGCACCGATCCTGCCATCATCACCGTGGTCCACGACGGCGCCGACCGGATCCTGTTGGGACGCCAGGCCGTCTGGCCCGATGGCTGGTATTCGACGCTCGCCGGGTTCGTCGAACCGGGGGAGTCGCTCGAACAATGTGTACTGCGCGAGGTACACGAAGAGGTCGGCATCGTGGTTCGCGAACCGCGCTACCTGGGCAGTCAGCCGTGGCCGTTCCCTCGCTCGCTGATGCTCGGCTTCGCCGCGATCGGCGATCCCGCCGACGAACTCGCCTTTCTCGACGGTGAGATCGGCGATGCGCAGTGGTTCCATCGCGACGAGGTGCGCGAGGCGCTGTCGCGGGACGGGTGGACGCGTGCCGATCCCGGGCCCGACGGCGAGGCGCCCCGGTTGCAGCTGCCCGGATCGATCTCCATCGCACGCACGCTGATCGAGTCCTGGGCCGCGGCCCGGTAACCACGCCGCGCACCCCGGAGACGAGAAACCCGGGTCCGGCGAGGGCCGGCCCGGGTCTCAGGTCACGAGATCAGACGCCGAGCTTCTTCTTGACCTCGGCGATCGAGGGATTGGTCGCGGTCGTGCCGTCGGCGTAGAGCACGGTCGGGACGACGTGGTTGCCGCCGTTGACGCTGCCCACGAAATCGGCGGCATCCGGGTTCAGCTCGATGTCGATCTCCTGCCAGGGGATACCACTCGCCTTCAGTCCGGTCTTCAGGCGGGCGCAGTAACCACACCACGAGGTGGTGTACATGGTCAGTTCGCCGGTGTCGGAGTTACGGGCGCCGGCCTCGTCGTCGATCACGTTGCTCATGACTGCCATAACACCACGCATGCGCGGGCTGTTCCCGCCGGCGCATGCGATCGACGACGTGGGACGCGTCACCCACAAGCCCGATCGCCGGTCCGAAAGAGCGTCGGTGGGTGGTGACATAGTGGAGTCCGTGCGCCACCCGACCTTCCCCGCGAACCCCGATGCCCGCTCCCGCGATGCCGGCGCGGTCGAGGGACTCGACCCGGAGCAGTCCGCGGCCGTCCTCGCACCGCGCGGCCCGGTATGTGTGCTGGCCGGCGCGGGTACGGGCAAGACGCGCACCATCACGCGCCGCATTGCCCACCTCGTCGACACCGGGCAGGTGAATCCCGGCCAGGTCCTCGCGGTCACGTTCACCGCCCGCGCGGCGGGTGAGATGCGGACCCGGTTGCGGAGCCTCGGCGTCGGCGGCGCCACCGGCAACGTCGCCGCCCAGACCTTCCATGCCGCGGCGATGCGGCAGCTGCGCTACTTCTGGCCGCGCGCCTTCGGTGATGCCCGGTGGGAGCTGCTCGACAACAAGTTCCCGCTCATCTCGCGCGCCGCGCGCCGCGCCGGACTCGACACCGCGACCGACACCCTGCGCGACCTGTCGTCGGAGATCGAATGGGCCAAGGCCACGCTGATCTCGCCGGAGAACTACGTCGAGGCGGTCGGGCGCCTCGGACGCGAGTCACCCGCGCCCCCGCAGAAGGTCGCCGCGGTGTACGGCCATTACGAGGACTCCAAGGTCTCGCCGGACGGCGATCGCCTTCTCGACTTCGACGACATGCTCATCTACATGACGCAGATCCTGACCATCGAACCCGGCGCGGCCGACGAGTTCCGCTCGCGTTACCGGTGTTTCGTCGTCGACGAGTACCAGGACGTGACGCCCGTCCAGCAGGGTCTTCTGGACGCCTGGCTCGGCGAGCGCGACGACCTGACGGTCGTCGGCGACGCCAATCAGACGATCTACACGTTCACCGGCGCGTCCCCGAACTACCTGCTCGACTTCAGCCGCCGCTTCCCGGAGGCGACGGTCGTCCGGCTGGAACGCGACTACCGGTCCACGCCCGAAGTCGTCGACCTCGCCAATCGCGTGATCGGCGCCGCGCGCGGGCGCATCGCCGGCACCCGGCTCCGTCTCATCGGCCAGCGCCCGTCCGGTCCGCAGCCGCAGTTCGCCGAGTACGACGACGAGCCGGCCGCCGCCACGTCGATCGCGATCGAGATCAAGCACCTCATCAAGGCGGGTGTCGCGCCGTCGGAGATCGCGATCCTCTACCGCGTCAACGCCCAGTCGGAGAACTACGAGCAGGCGCTGACCGAGGCCGGCATCCCGTATCAGGTGCGCGGTGGCGAGGCGTTCTTCGCGCGGACCGAGGTGCGTCAGGCGATGCGGCAGATCGCGACGGTGGCCAACCGCGAGGTGAAGCCCGGTGTGACGACGATCGACGTCGTGCGCGCGGTCCTCGGCGAACTCGGGCTCACCGAGGAGGAACCGTCGGGTGCGCAGGCGCGCGCCCGGTGGGAGTCGCTGAAGGCGCTGGTGCAGCTCACCGAGGACATGGTCGCCGAGAACCCCGATCTCACGTTGCCGCAGCTGTCCGCAGAACTCACGACCCGGTCCGAGGCTCGCCACCCGCCGACGGTCCAGGGCGTCACCCTGTCGTCGCTGCACGCGGCCAAGGGACTCGAATGGGATGCGGTCTTCCTGGTGGGGCTGACCGACGGATCGTTGCCGATCAGTCAGGCCATCAAGGGTTCGTGGGAGGACGTCGAGGAGGAGCACCGACTGTTCTACGTGGGCGTGACGCGTGCCCGCGAGCACCTACATCTGTCGTGGGCCCTCGCCCGCAACGAGGGTGGCCGCGCCCGTCGTCGGTCCCGATTCCTGACCGATCTCATCCCCGACGATTCGCCGGCCTCGAAGATCGCGAAAGAACGTACGCCCCGCAAGGGACCCACATGCCGCGTCTGCGGCTCGCGGTTGATGGATTCGACGGCGACGCTGCTCGGTCGGTGCGCGGGGTGTCCGTCGGACCTGGACGAGAACCTCCTGGTCGCACTCAAGGAGTGGCGCCGGGCCCGCGCCCAGGCGAAAAAGGTCCCGCCCTTCGTGGTCTTCTCCGACAAGACGCTCACCGCGATCGCCGAACAACGGCCCACGGACACCGCTGCGCTGGTGTCGATCTCGGGGATCGGGGCGCAGAAACTCGACGAGTACGGCGAGGATCTCCTCGATCTCGTCAAAACCGCAGGTCAAAAATAGGTTGTGCGCTTTCTGGCGTACCGTTTAGGCTGATCTCCGTCAGCACACGGGTGGGAAACACTCTTGTGCCCACCAGGAGCCCATCGCTCATGTGGGAGCCGTCGAGAAGAGAGAGGAGCGGATCAGTGAACGGAAGCACCGTGAACCAGGCCGGCATCGCCGTGCCTGCGGCCAAGCCGAATCAGGCACACGCCGTCGTTCTGCGCGCCCGTCGCAACCGCTCCTGGCTGCCTGCAGTCTGCGCACGTCCGGTCGCCACTCGCGCGACCATTCCGGCACCGCCGGCCGACGCAGCGGCCCTCCCGGCGATCGCACAGCCCGCAGCGGCAGTGCATCCGGCAGCAGTCGCCGCGGCGGCAGCAGCGCACGTAGCGCCGCCGGCAACAGCTGCAGCAGCCCCCTCGCCGCATGGGTTCCCCGTACCGACACCGATTCTCCGGAGTTAGACCTCCGAGAACTTCGGGCCACGGGCGAATCGCAGAGGCGAAACCCGTGGCCCTCTTTTTGTCACCGAGCATCATCCCGGCAGGGATTCTCGGACCGGCAGCCACATCGAGGACATGGGTCACCAATCCCAAACGAGCAGATGTGGAGAAACCAATGACTGTCGATTGCGTACTCGAGTCCTGTCTCTCGGCGGACCGCGCAGCGACCGCCCAGCTCGACCTTCCCTGCCAGGTGGCCGACGCCGACCTGTGGTTCGCCGACAATCCCCGCGACCTCGAGCGTGCCAAGGCAATGTGTGCCGACTGCCCGCTGAAGACCCAGTGCTTGCAGGCGGCCCTGGATCGCGCCGAGCCCTGGGGCGTGTGGGGCGGCGAGATCTTCGAACGCGGCGCGGTGATCGCACGCAAGCGGCCTCGCGGCCGGCCGCGGAAGAACGCAGCCTGAGACAGAGAACAGCGACGCCGCGAGCAGTTGCTCGCGGCGTCGCTGTTCTGGTCGGGGGGATCAGTCGCCCAGACCGGGCACCCATTCCTCCATGATGGCGCGGTACGGTGCGTGCGCCTCGAGCTGCGAGGCGATCCCGACACAGCCGCCGAGCACACGGAA
The DNA here is from genome assembly GCF_030316175.1 of Gordonia sp. Swx-4. Taxonomy (NCBI): domain Bacteria; kingdom Bacillati; phylum Actinomycetota; class Actinomycetes; order Mycobacteriales; family Gordoniaceae; genus Gordonia; species Gordonia sp. Swx-4. The sequence goes on along the minus strand of NZ_CP128197.1, from coordinate 3,929,122 downwards.
CACCATCACGAACCGCTTGGGCACGTTGAGGTTCCGCGAAGTCTTGTAGACCTCGCCGCGCACGTCGGTCGCCTTGCCCGCGGCACGCTGCATCCACTTGCGTGTGAAGTGGAACGACTCGGAGTACAGCGGGTCGACGTACGGCCGCAGGTACGCCTCGAGGTCGGCGCTGGTGACCTTCGACGCATGCGACGGGCGGATGAACTCCGCCTCGACCATCAGTTCCTTGAGTTCGTCGTACTTCTTGTCGCGGGCGAGTCGCAGGATCGGCCCGGTCTCCGGAGGCAGTCCGCCGGGGTAATGGCCGACCGCACCGAAGTCGAGGACGCCGAACCGGCCGTCATCGGCGATGAAGAAGTTGCCCGGATGCGGATCGCCGTGGAGCAAGCCGACCCGGTAGGGCGAGCTGACCTCGAACTCGGCCATCTTCGCGGCCGCGTTGTCGCGGGTCTTCTGGTCGCCGGTCGTGATGACCTTCGACAGCGCGATCCCGTCGACCCACTCCGAGACCACGACCTTGGGTGCGCTCGCGATCACCTTGGGGATCAGGAAGTCCGGATGCCCGTCGTACACCTTGGCGAAGGCCCGCTGGTTCTCGGCTTCGCCGAGGTAGTCGAGTTCGGCCTCGGTGCGGTCGATGAGTTCGTCCATCATCGCCTTGACGTCGGTGCCCGGCGACAGCCGCTGCAGCAGTCCCGACATGCGCGACAACGTCTTCAGGTCCGCCTTGAGCGCGTGGTCGGCGCCCGGGTACTGGACCTTGACTGCGACCTCGCGCCCGTCGGACCACACACCCTTGTGCACCTGGCCGATTGACGCCGACGCCGCCGGCTCGTCGGAGAACTCCTTGAAGCGCTCACGCCAGCGGGTACCGAGCTGCTGGTCGAGCACCTTGTGGACCTTGTCGGCCGACATCGGCGGTGCTTCCGCCTGGAGCTTGGTGAGTGCCTCCCGGAACGGTTCACCGAATTCGTCGGGGATCGCGGCTTCCATGATCGACAGCGCCTGGCCCACCTTCATGGCGCCGCCCTTGAGCTCACCGAGGACCGCGAACAGCTGTTCCGCGGACTTCTCGAGGAGTTCCTGGTTGACCTCGTCCTTGTCTTTGCCGACCATGCGCTTGCCGAGCCCCGCCGCCGCACGTCCGGCCATACCGATGGGGAGAGAAGCCAACTTCGCGTTGCGACGACCCTGCCCCCGAGTGATGTCGGTCATAGCATCCTTTCCGCGTCACACAATAGACGACTTGAGCTGTTCGTCTCGCATCGCACGACAATCGCAGCTTGGGTGGGGTAACCATTCTCGGCGGTCCACTCGCACAGGATCATCGCGGAACTCCAATACCTGATTCAACAACTGCGGCGTGCCCCGCGCTGCGGCGGGGGAGGGCCGACGCAGCGCAGTGACCAGACGTTCGATCTGCCCGTGCGCGATCGCGGCGGTAGGCCGCACGATCGCGGGGTCGGGATCGCCGGGCGCGCGGATGAGCTGCACCGCCATCATCGGCCATTCCGGGTCGGCGTCCGAGCGATGGTGATCGGCGCACATCAGACAGCTCGACAGTCCCGGCAGGACGAGAGGGCCGACGATCCCGACGCCGTCGCGCGCCCGGACCAGCAGATGCGGAATCCGGGCCCTCGTCAGGGCGAAGACGACCCGTGGGTCGTGGACGAGGAAGTCGCTGAGGATCACGAGTCTGGTGTCGACGGTGTCGAGCGAGCCGTCGGCGCGTCGGCGCATCGTCCGCTGGACGTGCAGGCCCTGCGCCCGCAAGGACGCACCCAAGAGATCCGACAAAGGTCCCTGACCGTGGATCTGTATCCGGAACTCGGTCGGATCCGGACTCGCCGACGATGTGTCGGCCTCGCCACCCGTGATCGTCCGCCCGGCCGCGGTCAGACCGTCGAGGAGCGTCCGGATCTCGTCGTCGGCGAGCCCGGCCGCCGACGCCCGACGGATGAGTAGTTCCGGCGTGCACGGGCGTTCCAGCGTCCGCAGCATCGCCGCGACCGAATGCGCCGAGATCGCGTCGTCGAGCTCGATGATCACGCTGCCGGCCGGATCGATCCCCACATGCACCCGGTTGCCAGGCCGCACCAGGATCGATGTTCCCGGCCGGATGCGCGGGACCGTGATGGACATGACGCAACTCTGCCAGCGAAAACACCTCGCCGAGGTCGGTCGGGCCGGTTATCCACAACATGGGCGCGTACGGCGTCGACTGTGGAGTTATGAGCCGGCCTGACCGCTCTGTCCGTTCGGCCCGTCGTCCCCGGACTCGGTGTCGTCCTGTTCGGCGAGAGACTTCTCGAGCTGCGCGATGGCGTCGTCGAGTTCGGTGTCCTTGTGCAGGAGACGGTCGATGAATGCGGCCGGGTTGTCCAGATCGTCGGAGTCGGGCAGCAGGTCGGGGTGCGCCCAGACGCCGTCGCGGGTCGACAGATCGGTGGCCTCGAAGACCCGGCGCCACAGCTCTGATGCCTCACGCACCTTGCGCGGACGCAGTTCCAGGCCGACGAGGGTCGCGAAGGTCTGCTCGGCGGGGCCGCCCGAAGCGCGGCGTCGGCGGATGGTCTCGGTCAGTGCGCCGGTGCTCGGGATGCGGTCGCCGAGTGCCCGGGTCACGACCTGCTCCACCCAGCCCTCGACGAGAGCCAGGAGCGTCTCGAGGCGGCCGAGCGCGGCCTTCTGCTCGGGCGTGGTGGTCGGCTCGAACGACGTCGACGAGCTGATGAGCTCCTCGAGCTTCGACGGATCCGACAGCAGTTCGGTGGGATCGATGTTCGCCGTGGCGTCGGTGATCCCGCTGAAGTCGATGCTGATCCCGCGTGCGTACTCCTCGACCGTCGACAACAGGCGCTGACGCAACCAGCCGACGTGCGTGAAGAGCCGGACGTGCGCGGCCTCGCGCGCGGCGAGGAAGACGATGATCTCCTGGCCGGGCTGCTCCAGACCTTCGGCGAACTTCGCGATCGCCTCGGGGAGCAGGACCGCGATGCCCTCGGGTGCCAACGGCAGACCGATGTCGGTGGAGGTGAGCACCTCCTTGGCGAGCTGACCGAGACCCTGGCCGAGCTGCGTCCCGAAGGCCATTCCGCTCATCTGCGTCAGCATGCCCAGCATCGGGCCGGCGAACTGCGCGGCCTCGGCGGGGAGGTTGTCCTGCCAGGTGCGCGCGAGCTGCTCGGCGACCGGGTTGCACAGACCCTTCCAGGTGTCCATCGACTCCTCGAGCCACTGCACCGGGGTCCACGCGACGGTCTGGGTGACGCCACTGGGGAAGGTCGTCGCGTCGTCGAGCCAGACGTCGGCCAGTCGCACGGCATCGGCCGACGCCGAGATCTCCTTCTCCAGGATCGGTGTGAACGAACCGATCTGCTGGCGGGCGAGATTGGTGGCGACCTGATAGTTCACCGGACCGCCGCCGCCACCGGCCATCCCGGCGCCCATACCGCTGAACATGCTGCCGAGTTGGGAGAACATCTGGCCGAGCATGTTCGGGTCGAGGTTCGACGGGTCGAAGTCGCCGAAGCCCTGGCCGCCGCCGGAACCCTGTCCGCCCATTGCGAATCCGAACGGGTTGGCGCCACCGAAGGGGTTGCCGGGGTTGTCGCCCGGCTTGTCCTTGTCGCCGCTGTTCTTGTCGCGGTCGTCGTCGCCGTTGCCGGACGCCGAGAAGCCGAAGGGCAGATCACTCATACGTCCACCGTACCGCCCGGACAGGCGCGTTCACGGCGTCGGATGTTCGCCGTGCGCGTAGCGACGCCGGGACCGTCCCCGGAGGTCGGGGCACTATCGTGTGCGGAATGAGTTCGAGCCCTCGCTTCCGCCGGATCGCCACCGCTGCGGTCAGTGCCCTGGTGTTGCTGGCGTTGCTCGTCGTCGGCACGCAGGTGCAGGTGCCCTACGCCGCGCTCGGTCCCGGTCCGACGCTGAACACGCTGGGCATGACGAAGGTCGAGCAGGACGGCAAGGTCGTCGAACGCAGGGTCGTACAGATCGATGGTGCCCCCGTCGACAAGACCACCGGCAACCTCAACCTGACGACGGTGTCGGTCAGCGACGGGCTCACACTCTTCGACGCACTGGGCATGTGGCTGTCCGGGAAGTACGCGCTGACCCCACGTGACGAGGTGTATCCGCCGGACCGCACCACCGAGCAGGTGCAGGAGGAGAACGCCCTGCAGATGACCGGATCGGAGGAGAACGCCACCGTCGCGGCGCTGCGTTTCCTCGACCGTCCCACGGTCCTGCGGATCGCCGGTGTGGGCGCCGAGGGCCCGTCGGCCGGTGTCCTGCAGGCCGGTGACGTGGTCACCCGGGCCGGGGGCGTCGAGGTCGAGACGAGCGAGGAACTGCGCGACGTCGTCTCGAAGAACCCGCCGGGCACGGTGCTGCCGCTGGAGATCGTGCGACAGGGCACGCCGCAGACGGTGAGCGTCACGCTCACCGCGCATCCCGACGACGCGAAGGCCGGATTCCTCGGGGTCGCGGCCGAGGTCGCCAATGCCGACCCGTCGCTGAAGGTCACCTACACCGTCGGCGACATCGGCGGGCCGTCGGCGGGCATGATGCTGGCGCTGTCGGTCATCGATCAGCTGAGCCCGGGCGAACTGACCCACGGCAAGTTCATCGCGGGAACCGGCACGATCACCGCAGACGGGGACGTCGGGCCGATCGGCGGCATCACCCACAAGACCCGAGCTGCGCACGACGCCGGTGCCACGGTGTTCCTCGTCCCGGCCCGCAACTGTGCGGAGGCCGTCTCCGACCGTCCCGACGGCCTCGAACTGGTGAAGGTCGAGACGCTCGACGGCGCGGTCGAGGCGCTGGATGCGGTCGGCGAAGGTCGTCCTGCCCCGACCTGCTGAGTCGGCCGAACTCGGTCCGGCGGTTCAGGCCCCGGGGTCGTCGGGAGTGAAGGTACCGGCGAGCGCCGCGCGCAGCTCGGTCCCGAGCTGCGGATGCGTGAGGGTCTCGATCTCCTCGCCGGGCTGATGGCGTAGCCGCATGATCGCGAGGTCCGGGCCGCCGCGCAGCACGCCCGCCACCAGACGCGCCTGCTCCGACGCGCCATCCGAATCGCCTGCGGCCGGGTCGGTTCCGTCCACGACGTAGCGCGGCGTGCCGTCATCGCCGGGCGCCGGGGGAGCGACCACGATCTCGATGGCCACCGCGGCGCCGGCGACCGCGTCCGGCCAGACCGCCGAGGCGAGGAACGCGTCGAGGTCGGGGCACTCCTGCTCGATCGGCGTGAGGACGGAATCGGCGTCGTCTCCGAGAACGTCCGGTGCCTGCTGCGCCAGGACCGCGGTCGGTGCGAGGGCGAACACCGACGGCTCCTGGCCCCAGCCCGCGGCGTCGACGTGGTCGAGGATCTCGCTCAGCGCGCTCCCGAGGTCGTCGGTGGAGAAACCGCGGGGCGTCGAAGGGGGTGTTTTGGGGTCGGACACCCGCCCATCTTGCCCCGACGAGGCCCGTACCACGACCCCGGGGAACCCGTTCCGACCCCGGATCGTTGTCCCGAAGCCCGAGTGTGATCGGCACCCGGGTGGTGCCAGTACAGTGGGCACCACGCCCAGGCTGCTCGTCACGCAGGGCGTTGTCCGGATTGAGAGCTTTGGAGAGTGGGTCTGGTGGGCGTCCGAGGGCCGGCAGGAATGCCGACACTGTCACGCAGGAGCAAGATCGTCATCGGACTCGGCGTTGCCGTGCTGGTCCTCTTGCTCATCGGACCACGACTGATCGGTCTTGCCACCGACTGGCTGTGGTTCCGCGACGTCGGGTATTCGAGCGTGTTCAGCACGGTCATCTGGACCCGCGTCATCCTCTTCCTGATCACGACGCTCGTCGTCAGCGTGATCGTCTTCGCCGCGGTCGCCCTCGCGTACCGGTCACGGCCGGTCTTCGTGCCGACCGCGGGCCCCAACGACCCGCTCGCGCGCTACCGGACCGCCGTCATGACCAAGGTCCGCTGGTTCGCGGTGCTGCCGGCCCTGATCATCGGCGCACTCGCCGGTCTCGTCGCGCAGGGTTCCTGGGCCACGGTCCAGATGTTCCTGCACGGGACCCCGTTCGGTCAGAAGGACCCGCAGTTCAACCTCGACATCGGCTTCTACGCCTTCGACCTGCCGTTCTATCGGTTCGTGCTGAACCTGCTGTTCGTCGTGGTCGTCGTGGCGTTCCTGGCCAACCTGGTCACCCACTACATCTTCGGCGGCATCCGACTCGGTCAGGGCGGGGGATCGGTCACCATGGCCGCCCGCATCCAGCTCGCGGTCCTGGCCGGGACCTTCCTGCTGCTCAAGGCGGCGGCGTACTGGCTCGACCGTTACAACCTGCTGTCGAGTTCGCGGAAGTCCGAGATCTTCCCGGGCGCCAGTTACACCGACATCAACGCGGTGCTGCCGTCCAAGCTCATCCTGATGGCGATCGCGATCATCTGTGCCGTCGCCTTCTTCGCCGCCGTCGTGCTGCGTGACCTTCGTATCCCTGCCCTCGCAACCGTGCTGATGCTGTTCTCGGCACTGCTGATCGGCGTGGGCTGGCCGCTGACCATGGAGCAGTTCTCGGTGAAGCCGAACGCTGCCCAGAAGGAGGCCGAGTACATCCAGCGGGCCATCAACTCCACGCGGGAGGCCTACGGCATCGGGCCCGACAAGGTCATCACGCAGAAGGACTGGACGGCCCAGCCGGCGAACCCCGCGCTCGTCAACAGCGACACCCCGACGCTGTCGAACGTGCGCATCCTCGACCCGAACGTGGTCTCGCCGACGTTCATCCAGCAGCAGCAGCGGCAGAACTTCTACGGCTTCCCGACCCAGCTCGCGGTCGACCGCTACAAGATCGACGGCGAACTCCGCGACTTCGTGGTCGCAGTGCGTGAACTCGACCCGAGCCGGTACCTCGAGAACCAGCAGAACTGGCTGAACAAGCATCTCGTGTACACGCACGGCAACGGCTTCGTCGCCGCGCCGGCGAACCGGGTGAACGAGTCGGTCGACGAGAACGACATCGACGGTGGTGGCGACCCGTTCTACTACGTCAGCGACACCACGAACTACCAGACCGAGGCGTACAAGCGTGACGCCCCGATCAAGGTGACGCAGCCGCGTATCTACTTCGGTGAGCTGCTCGCCAAGATCGATCCCGACTATGCGATCGTCGGTTCCGAGGGCGGCGAACCCCGCGAGCACGACATGGGTGACGCCAAGTACACCTACCAGGGCCCGGCGGGCGTCCCGCTGAGCAACTGGTTCAGCCGACTGCTCTATGCGGGCAAGTACGCGGAGCGCAACTTCCTGCTGTCGGGGGAGATCACCTCGGCGTCGAAGATCATCTACAACCGCGACCCGCGGGACCGCGTCAAGCAGGTCGCGCCGTGGCTGACCGTCGACTCCAAGACCTATCCCGCGGTCATGGAGGACGGCTCGATCAAGTGGATCGTCGACGGGTACACCACCCTCGACAACTTCCCTTACTCGCAGCCGACGTCGCTGCAGAGCGCGACCGCCGACGCCCAGGATCTCAATCCCGGACAGACCGGACGCACGCAGGTCAACAAGACCGTGTCGTACGTCCGCAACTCGGTGAAGGCCACGGTCGACGCCTACACCGGTGACGTCCAGCTGTACGAGGTCGACACCGAGGACCCGGTTCTCAAGACGTGGATGAAGGTCTTCCCGGATTCGGTCGCCTCGCGTGCCGAGTTCGACAAGCAGACCTCGCTCCGCGAGCACGTCCGGTACCCGGAGGATCTGTTCAAGATCCAGCGGGCGCTCCTGACGCGCTACCACGTCGACACCCCGGGGACCTTCTTCCAGGCGAACGACTTCTGGTCGGTGCCCTCCGATCCGACGAGCCCCGACGCCGAACAGCGCGGACTCGATCAGCCACCGTACTACTTCGTGGCCTCGGATCCGGAGAGCAAGCAGGCATCGTTCCAGCTCACCTCGGTGCTCACCCGACTCAACCGGCCGATCCTCGGTGCCTACATCACCGTCTCGTCGGACCCGTCGAACTACGGGCAGATCACCGTCAAGGAGCTCCCGAGCAACAGCCAGCGTTCGGGACCGAAGCAGGCCTTCAACCCGATGAAGACCGATGGTCGAGTCGCCGAGTCGCTGAAGTCACTCGAGAACACGGCGAAGGTCACGTTCGGCAACCTGCTGACGCTGCCGGTCGGCGACAACGGAATCCTCTACGTGGTCCCGATGTACGCGCAGGCCCAGGGCGAAGAGGCCTTCCCGCGGCTCTTCCGGGTGATCACCCGCTATGAGCCGAAGGAGCGTGAGGCCCGGATCGGTTACGCACCGACAACGGCCGAGGCGCTGCGCCAGGTCGGGATCACGCCGGCCGCCGGTGTGGTTCCAGGTGAACAGCAGTCCGAGGGCGCGCCGGACCAGTCCGAGCAGCAGGGTGGGACGACCAACCCGCAGCTGCCGACGCCGCCGCAGGGCGGAACGCCTGAACGCGACGCCGCGGTGAAGGCGATCGGGGATGCTCTCGGTGCGCTGCGCGATGCGCAGACCAAGGGCGACTTCGCCGGCTACGGCCAGGCCCTCGATCAGCTGAACAAGGCTGTCGCGCAGTACGAATCACTGCCCGAGCAGAACTAGCCGGACAGAATCCGATCGATGCGCCCCGGTGAGGGGCGCATCGATCGGGAGAAGGAAGCCGAGCGCTGCTGCGCCGGGTATCGCTAGCCGCGATACTTGCGCACGTAGCGCTCTTTCTCGTCCGGGGTGTTGTCCGGCAGAACCGGGCTGTGGTGATACCGGTGGCCGATGGTGTAGAAGATCGAGATCGCGCAACCGAACGCGGCGACCATGACCAGCGCGAAGAGGACTGCGTGGCCCGTGTTGCCGGCGGCCATGTGGACCAGCCACAACGCCGCGGACAAGAAGCCGCCGAGTGCGAGTACAAAGCCGATGAAACTCATCGGGTGGTTGCCATGGCTCTCATGATGGAAATGGGCGGACATGGTTCCCTCCTCGGTAGTGGGTCAGCCCGGATCGGGTAGCGCCGAGTGTACGCCCGAGAGTGACTCAGCTCACAACGGTCGGCGCTGCTGTTGCCGGACGTAGCGGCGCAGTGACCTCCCCTTTACCCCCATCGGTGACCGCCATCACAGGTATTCGTGCTGGTCACAGGCGGTTGCGGAATCGATTTGCATCGCTGACAAACGCGTGTGTAACGTTGTCTTCACCAACGCGGGGTGGAGCAGCTCGGTAGCTCGCTGGGCTCATAACCCAGAGGTCGCAGGTTCAAATCCTGTCCCCGCTACCAACACAAGAACCCCCGCCCGGGACACCCGGGCGGGGGTTCTTGCATGTGTGCCCAAGGTTCGTGGCTCGCCGGCCTGGGAAGGGCGGACAACTCGGGTCGTTCCCAGCAGGGGATCACCCGTAGAGCGGGTCGGCTTCCGCCATGGCGTGCACGCCGACCTCGCTGTTCGTCCTCGGACGAAGCTACTGACCAGGCGATTTGACGCTGGCGACCCATGTGCGTAACTTATGTCGAGTCAGCGAGCCACGGCGCCGCCCCGGAGGACCTGAGAGGGTCTGACTGGTGGGGAGTGGAGACCGGGTTTTTCGTTGGCCGCCCCTGATCTTCTGGTTTGAGACTTGGTGTCTCGGGCTGGGTGTGTGGGGTTGCTGGACTGTCCTGGTGCGCGGATCTTCGGATTTTGCGGGCGGGGTTTGGGTCTGGTAGGCTGGAAGAGTTGCCCCGGAGACGGGGTGGCGGTGGAAAGTCGGAACGAAGTCTGCTGGTGAAAGCCCTTGTGGGGGTGAGTGGCTGGTGGGTGTGTGTTCTTTGAGAACTCGATAGTGTGATGATGAATTGTCTGATGCCATTTTTTTGGCATCGTGCATTCTTTATGGATGTTGATGTTTGTTTTTTGTGTGGCGCTCGGCTTTGTCTGGGTGTCACATGTTTTGCTAGTTTTGGATTGGTCAGGTTTTGCTTTCCTGATTGTGTTGAAACGCTGGCGCCTTGTGGGTGTTGGTTTTGTTTCGCTATTTTTTCATGGAGAGTTTGATCCTGGCTCAGGACGAACGCTGGCGGCGTGCTTAACACATGCAAGTCGAACGGAAAGGCCCAGCTTGCTGGGTACTCGAGTGGCGAACGGGTGAGTAACACGTGGGTGATCTGCCCTGAACTTTGGGATAAGCCTGGGAAACTGGGTCTAATACCGGATATGACCTTGGAGTGCATGCTCTGGGGTGGAAAGCTTTTGCGGTTCAGGATGGGCCCGCGGCCTATCAGCTTGTTGGTGGGGTAATGGCCTACCAAGGCGACGACGGGTAGCCGACCTGAGAGGGTGATCGGCCACACTGGGACTGAGACACGGCCCAGACTCCTACGGGAGGCAGCAGTGGGGAATATTGCACAATGGGCGCAAGCCTGATGCAGCGACGCCGCGTGAGGGATGACGGCCTTCGGGTTGTAAACCTCTTTCACCAGGGACGAAGCGCAAGTGACGGTACCTGGAGAAGAAGCACCGGCCAACTACGTGCCAGCAGCCGCGGTAATACGTAGGGTGCGAGCGTTGTCCGGAATTACTGGGCGTAAAGAGCTCGTAGGCGGTTTGTCGCGTCGTCTGTGAAATTCTGCAACTCAATTGTAGGCGTGCAGGCGATACGGGCAGACTTGAGTACTACAGGGGAGACTGGAATTCCTGGTGTAGCGGTGAAATGCGCAGATATCAGGAGGAACACCGGTGGCGAAGGCGGGTCTCTGGGTAGTAACTGACGCTGAGGAGCGAAAGCGTGGGTAGCGAACAGGATTAGATACCCTGGTAGTCCACGCCGTAAACGGTGGGTACTAGGTGTGGGGCTCATTTCACGAGTTCCGTGCCGTAGCTAACGCATTAAGTACCCCGCCTGGGGAGTACGGCCGCAAGGCTAAAACTCAAAGGAATTGACGGGGGCCCGCACAAGCGGCGGAGCATGTGGATTAATTCGATGCAACGCGAAGAACCTTACCTGGGTTTGACATACACCAGACGCATGTAGAGATACATGTTCCCTTGTGGTTGGTGTACAGGTGGTGCATGGCTGTCGTCAGCTCGTGTCGTGAGATGTTGGGTTAAGTCCCGCAACGAGCGCAACCCTTGTCCTGTATTGCCAGCGGGTTATGCCGGGGACTTGCAGGAGACTGCCGGGGTCAACTCGGAGGAAGGTGGGGATGACGTCAAGTCATCATGCCCCTTATGTCCAGGGCTTCACACATGCTACAATGGCTGGTACAGAGGGCTGCGATACCGTGAGGTGGAGCGAATCCCTTAAAGCCAGTCTCAGTTCGGATTGGGGTCTGCAACTCGACCCCATGAAGTCGGAGTCGCTAGTAATCGCAGATCAGCAACGCTGCGGTGAATACGTTCCCGGGCCTTGTACACACCGCCCGTCACGTCATGAAAGTCGGTAACACCCGAAGCCGGTGGCCTAACCCCTTGTGGGAGGGAGCTGTCGAAGGTGGGATCGGCGATTGGGACGAAGTCGTAACAAGGTAGCCGTACCGGAAGGTGCGGCTGGATCACCTCCTTTCTAAGGAGCACACAACATCACCCATTTCTGCCGGCGTATGTCTGTGCGGTGGGTGTGTGTTCGAGGGTGAAACATCAGACAGCCCTGTTCGATGTTCTGTCACAGGACGGAATGTTGGGGGTACCGCTTTGGCTGTGAGGCCGGTGGGTTCACGTCACACTATCGGGGTTCTGAGAGAACACGCGGCATGCCTTCGGGTGTGTGTCGGGTTGTCTCTGACCTAGCTGTTCGGTCAATCATGCTGGTGAGGTGTCCTGTGATGGGGCGCGGAGGTGTGGGCGGTCAGACGGTGTGTGTTGTTTGAGAAGTGCATAGTGGATGCGAGCATCTTTATTTCAAATCAACGTTGACGTTGGTCTGTGATTTAGCAGAAATTTGTTTGTTTTGTGATGTCTACATTCGATCCTCGTTCTTTTGGGGTGGGGGTGGTTTGTAGGTGTTGTTGTAAGTGTGTAAGGGCGTTCGGTGGATGCCTTGGTACCAGGAGCCGATGAAGGACGTGGTAGGCCGCGATAGTCCTCGGGGAGTTGTCAAACGAGCTGTGATCCGAGGGTGTCCGAATGGGGAAACCCAGCACGAGTGATGTCGTGTTACCCACCTCTGAATGTATAGGGGGTGTGGAGGGAACGTGGGGAAGTGAAACATCTCAGTACCCATAGGAAGAGAAAACAAAAGTGATTCCGTGAGTAGTGGCGAGCGAAAGCGGATGAGGCTAAACCATGCGCATGTGATACCGGGTAGGGGTTGTGTGTGTGGTGTTGTGGGGTTCATCTTCTTCCATCTACCTGTGGAAGCGTGAGTCAGAAAATCGTGTGTTAGGTGAAGTGGCCTGGAATGGTCTGCCGTAGACGGTGAGAGTCCGGTAGCTGAAAACACATGGTCTTGCGTGATGGGTGCCCAAGTAGCAGCGGGCTCGTGGAATCTGCTGTGAATCTGCCGGGACCACCCGGTAAGCCTGAATACTTCCTGGTGACCGATAGCGGACAAGTACCGTGAGGGAAAGGTGAAAAGTACCCCGGGAGGGAGTGAAATAGTACCTGAAACCGGACGCTTACAATCCGTCAAAGCCTGTGCCTCTTCGGAGGGTGGGTGATGGCGTGCCTTTTGAAGAATGAGCCTGCGAGTTAGTGCTCGGTGGCGAGGTTAACCCGTGTGGGGTAGCCGTAGCGAAAGCGAGTCTGAATAGGGCGTTTGAGTCGCCGGGTCTAGACCCGAAGCGGAGTGATCTACCCATGGCCAGGGTGAAGCGACGGTAAGACGTCGTGGAGGCCCGAACCCACTTCAGTTGAAAATGGAGGGGATGAGTTGTGGGTAGGGGTGAAAGGCCAATCAAACTCCGTGATAGCTGGTTCTCCCCGAAATGCATTTAGGTGCAGCGTCACATGTTTCTTACCGGAGGTAGAGCTACTGGATGGCCGATGGGCCCCACAGGGTTACTGACGTCAGCCAAACTCCGAATGCCGGTAAGTGAGAGTGTGGCAGTGAGACTGCGGGCGATAAGGTTCGTAGTCGAGAGGGAAACAGCCCAGATCGCCGGCTAAGGCCCCTAAGCGTGTACTAAGTGGAAAAGGATGTGGGGTCGCGAAGACAACCAGGAGGTTGGCTTAGAAGCAGCCACCCTTGAAAGAGTGCGTAATAGCTCACTGGTCAAGTGATCCTGCGCCGACAATGTAGCGGGGCTCAAGTACACCGCCGAAGCCGCGGCACTCACACGTTAGCCCGTTGATGTTCTACGGAGTGTCAACCAGGTGTGTGGGTGGGTAGGGGAGCGTCCTGCATCCGTGGAAGCCACAGAGTGATCTAGTGGTGGAGGGTGTGGGAGTGAGAATGCAGGCATGAGTAGCGAAAGAAGAGTGAGAAACTCTTCCGCCGAATGACCAAGGGTTCCTGGGCCAGGCTAATCCGCCCAGGGTGAGTCGGGACCTAAGGCGAGGCCGACAGGCGTAGTCGATGGACAACGGGTTGATATTCCCGTACCCGTGTATCCGCGCCCATGCTGAATCAGTTGTACTAACCATCCAGATCCCCCAGGAGCACCTTCGGGTGCCGGGTGGGGTGATGCATGGGACCTTGGCTGGTAGTAGGCAAGCGATGGGGTGACGCAGGAAGGTAGTGGGGCCAGTCAGTGGTTGTACTGGTGTAAGCCTGTAGGGCGTGTTCTAGGCAAATCCGGAACACATATAGCCTGAGAGGTGATGCGTAGCCGTTGCGGCGAATTCCATGATCCTATGCTGCCGAGAAAAGCCTCTAGTGAGTTGGTACACGGCCCGTACCCCAAACCAACACAGGTGGTCAGGTAGAGAATACTAAGGCGATCGAGAGAACTGTGGTTAAGGAACTCGGCAAAATGCCCCCGTAACTTCGGGAGAAGGGGGACCCAGACCGGTGACGAGATTTACTCTCTGAGCGGGTGTGGGTCGCAGAGACCAGAGAGAAGCGACTGTTTACTAAAAACACAGGTCCGTGCGAAGTCGTAAGACGATGTATACGGACTGACGCCTGCCCGGTGCTGGAAGGTTAAGAGGACCGGTTAGTCACCTTTGGGTGGCGAAGCTGAGAATTTAAGCCCCAGTAAACGGCGGTGGTAACTATAACCATCCTAAGGTAGCGAAATTCCTTGTCGGGTAAGTTCCGACCTGCACGAATGGCGTAACGACTTCTCTGCTGTCTCAACCACAGACTCGGCGAAATTGCAGTACGAGTAAAGATGCTCGTTACGCGCGGCAGGACGAAAAGACCCCGGGACCTTCACTATAGCTTGGTATTGGTGTTCGGTTCGGTTTGTGTAGGATAGGTGGGAGACTGTGAAGTGGGCACGCCAGTGTTCATGGAGTCGTTGTTGAAATACCACTCTGATCGTATTGGACTTCTAACCTCGGACCCTGATCGGGTTCAGGGACAGTGCCTGGTGGGTAGTTTAACTGGGGCGGTTGCCTCCTAAAAAGTAACGGAGGCGCCCAAAGGTTCCCTCAGCCTGGTTGGCAATCAGGTGTTGAGTGTAAGTGCACAAGGGAGCTTGACTGTGAGACGTACATGTCGAGCAGGGACGAAAGTCGGGACTAGTGATCCGGCACCGGCAAGTGGAAGCGGTGTCGCTCAACGGATAAAAGGTACCCCGGGGATAACAGGCTGATCTTCCCAAGAGTCCATATCGACGGGATGGTTTGGCACCTCGATGTCGGCTCGTCGCATCCTGGGGCTGGAGTAGGTCCCAAGGGTTGGGCTGTTCGCCCATTAAAGCGGCACGCGAGCTGGGTTTAGAACGTCGTGAGACAGTTCGGTCTCTATCCGCCGCGCGCGTAAGAAACTTGAGGAAACCTGTCCCTAGTACGAGAGGACCGGGACGGACGAACCTCTGGTGTGCCAGTTGTCCCGCCAGGGGCACTGCTGGTTAGCTACGTTCGGAAGGGATAACCGCTGAAAGCATCTAAGCGGGAAGCCTGTTCCAAGATGAGGTTTCTCACCCCCTTTTGCGGGGTTAAGGCCCCCTACAGACCATGGGGTTGATAGGCCAGAACTGTACGCACAGCAATGTGTTCAGGTGACTGGTACTAATCGGCCGAGGACTTACCAACAACACCCACAACATCACCAAACAACAGTTTTTGGTGTGTTCGCATCCACTATGCATCTTCTGAGACAACACACAACAAACAAACAAACCGTTGTGGATTGTTTCATAAAGTTACGGCGGCCATAGCGGAGGGGAAACGCCCGGCCCCATTCCGAACCCGGAAGCTAAGCCCTCCAGCGCCAATGGTACTGCACCTTAATCAGTGTGGGAGAGTAGGACACCGCCGAACACAACATCCCATTGTGGCCCTACACGAGTAATCGTGTAGGGCCACAATGCATTTCCGGGGCTGTCGCTGATAGAGGAAACCCACCGGTTTTCCGTACTTCCACCCCCTGACCGGGTGGTGGATCTACGGAAAAAGGGTGGGTGTGCGGCCGGCTCGGGCCACAGACATGAGAATGCCCCGCGATCTCCTCGTCACGGGGCATTACTCGTCTTCAGGTACTCAGCTGAGGTGATGCACTTCGGCCAGTCCGTAGACCGGAGTGTCGAGACCCTCGTACCGAGCCTTCAGCTGGAGTGCCAGGTAGAGGGAGTAGTGCCGGGACTGATGCAGGTTGCCGCCGTGGAACCAGAGGCCAGGCTGCTGCGTCGGCTTCCACATGTTGCGCTGCTCGCCCTCCCACGGGCCGGGATCCTTCGTGGTGTCCGATCCCAGTCCCCATACCTTGCCGACGCGGTCGGCGACGTCCTGTCCCATCAGGTCAGCGGCCCAGCCGTTCATCGATCCGAACCCCGTTGCGTAGACCACGACATCGGCCTCGAGCTCGGTGCCGTCGGCGAGCACGACGGAGTTCTCGGTGAGGTGATCGAGCTGTCCCTGAACCAGCTTGATGGTCCCGTTGGCGATGAGCTCGCTGGCGCCGACGTCGATGTAGTAACCCGAGCCGCGTCGTAGGTACTTCATGAACAGGCCCGAGTCGTCGTCACCGAAGTCGAGTCTGAAGCCGGCCGCCTCGAGACGGTCGTAGAACTCCTTGTCCTGCTCGCGGATCTGGTTGTAGACCGGCACCTGGAACGCGTGCATGATCCGGTAGGGCAGCGACGCGAAGGTCAGGTCGGCCTTCTTGGTGGTCATGCCGGAGGCGACGGCCTCCTCGCTGTACAGGCCGCCGAGGGCGATCGACCGCAGCGAATCGGACTTCACGATATGCGTCGACGAGCGCTGCACCATCGTGGCGTCGACGCCGTTGTCGACGAGGGCTTTGCAGATGTCGTGAGCCGAGTTGTTCGACCCGATCACGACGACCTTCTTGCCGGCGTAGGCGTCGGGACCCGGGTGCCGGCTGGAGTGATGCTGCTCGCCGGCGAAGATGTCCTGACCCGGCACCGTGGGGATCGAGGGCTTACCGGACATGCCCGTCGCGAGTACGAGCTGCGTCGGGTGGAGCGTGAGGCGTTCGCCGTCGCGGTCGAGTTCGACCGTCCAGCGTTCCTGGTCCTCGTCGTAGTTCGCCGACAGGCAGGTGGTCTTGCTCCAGTAGGGCACCTCCATGACCTTGGTGTAGAACTCGAGCCAGTCGCCGATCTTGTCCTTGGGTGCGAACACCGGCCAGTTCTCGGGGAAGGGGAGATAAGGGAGGTGGTCGTACCAGACCGGGTCGTGCAGGCAGAGGGACTTGTAACGCTTACGCCACTGGTCGCCGGGCCGGTCGTGACGGTCCACGACGACCGACGGCACCCCGAGCTGTCGAAGGCGTGCCCCGAGCGCGATGCCGCCCTGTCCGCCGCCGATCACGAGGACATAGGGCTGGGCAGTCCGGCCGAGCTCGCGCTCCTCGTCGGCCTTCTTCTCCGCCCACGATCGGGTGTCCGGATCGGAACCGTGCACGGCACCGAGCACGCGGGTCGGACCGCGGCTCTCCTCGTAACCCTTCAACTCCTGCATGGTCGTGAGGAGCGTCCAGGCGCGGTCGACGCCGTCGGCGTCCGGACGGATGCGTACATGGCCCTCGCAGCGTCCGACGGCGGTCTCGAACGAAAGGAAGGCCGACGCCACGCCGTCGCCGTCATCGGTGGCGTCCTCGGTCGTCGCGAAGCCCGCCGGCCGGGTGTCGGCCAGGCGTGCGGTCAGCATGTCGCTGATCTGCTCGTGGCCCTCGACCGTCTTGATGTTCCAGGTGAATGCCGTGAGATCGCGCCAGTAGCTGTCGGTGAGGAACGCACTCGTCGCACGCCCGACATCCAGCGCGGCCAGCGCAGCTTCGAACTCCTGCAGCCACGCGTCGACACGCTGCTGTGGGGTGCGGCCGGTGCTGACAACCGGCTCCATCGTCTGGGTCATCGTCTCTCCTCAAACAGTTCGGGGTGGCGCCGATAGTGACGCGGGCCACAATCTTGCTGAGGACAGCAGACGCCTCGGGTGCCCGCGCCGGCAAGGGTTGCAGTCCGTTGCGACCCGTCCCCTCGTTGCATCGCTTCTGTGATGTGACGCACAATCTTGGTAATGACGATTTCCGACCACGTCTCCGATCTGGAGCCTGCCGTACAGGCCGGCGACGATCCGCGGGAGTTCGCCCACGTCCTCAGCGCCGTCCACGACGCCGCTATGTCGGGTGGGCGGATGCCGGCACGTCCGCGGGCCGTCATCGACGACTCGTGGCAGCGGCTTCGCAGGGCAGGCCTCTCTCCGGACGCCGACACCGCGGTCGAGCGGGGCCTGGACTTCGAAGAACTCGAGGAGCGGCGACGCCAGTCGGGACTGATCGAGGTCGTCGATGAACTCGCACGCAATCTGGACTCGTTGATCGCGGACGGGGACAACATCCTGGTCATCGCCGATGCACGAGGTCACGTGCTGTGGCGCAGCGGGTCGTCGAGGGTGCTCAGTCGTGCCGATCAGCTGGGGTTCATCGAGGGCGCCGACTGGGCAGAGGGTTCGGTGGGCACGAATGCGATCGGCACCGCACTGATGTCCGGCAAGTCCATCCAGGTGTTCTCCGCCGAGCACTTCGTCCGCAGCCACCACTCCTGGACGTGCACCGGAGCTCCGATCAAGGACCCGCGGACCGGAGACGTGCTCGGCGTCGTCGACGTCAGCGGTCCGGCGGCAACGATCCACCCGACCACCCTGGCGCTCGTACATGCCGTCGCGCGGTTGGCCGAGTCGCAGCTGCGGGAACAGCATCACCGACGGCTCGATTGCCTCCGGGCGGTCGCAGCGCCGATTCTCGCCCGCTCGCCGGGGCCGGCGTTGGCCGTCGACGTGGACGGCTGGGTGGCGGCCGTCGATGCGGTGTCCCCACGATCGCGGCTGTTGTTGCCGCGCGGTGTCGGACCTGGCCGGTCCTTCTTCGGTGCACTCGGCGAATGCGATGTGGAAGCGTTACCGGGCGGCTGGCTCGTGCGCGTCGCCGATGCCGCGGATGCGTCGACGACGCGGGTCTCGATGCGAACGGTTGTCGCCGCTTCCGGAGGTGAGTGTGTCGAGGTCTCGGTCGAGGGAGCCAGTGGCGGCTGGACCCATCGGTGTTCGCCCCGGCACGGTGAGATACTCACCTTTCTCGCGCGGCACCGTAGCGGGGTGACCGCTGCGCAGATGTCGGCGCACCTCTTCGGCGTCGACGATCGGACGGTGACCGTCCGCGCCGAGATGTCCCGGCTGCGCAAGCGTTTCGGCGGTCTGCTGATGGCGGGACCGTACCGCTTCGCAGACGGCGTCGAGGTGCGCCTGGCCGGCTGAGAACTGCCCTGCAAACCGCTCCTGAGATCAACACACCTGGAGCGTCACCGCGGACATGTCGTCGTCGACAGCCCTGCTGAGGGTGCGTTTGAGGGGCGGATTCCAGTGGCTCCCGGTCAGTCGTACTCGGCCAGGACGAGTCCCCGGTCGTAGGCGTAGACGATCGCCGCGGCGCGGTCCCGCAGGTCGAGCTTGGTGAAGATGTGGTTCACGTGAGTCTTCACCGTCACCTGCGAAATGCCCAGTGCCGAACCGATTTCGCCGTTCGTCAGGCCGCGGGCGATCAGACGCAGGACGTCGGTCTCGCGGTCGGTCAGATCCGGTGCGATCGAGGTCTGCTCACGCCCGGCGCGTCGGAAACCGTTCAGGACACGTTCGGTGACGGCGGGATCAAGGAAGGCGCCGTCGCGGACCACGGCCCGGACCGCCCAGATCAGGGCCTCTGCCGACGAGTCCTTCAGGATGAAACCCGCGGCGCCGGCACGCAGTGCGCCGGACAGCAAATCGTCGTCGTCGAAGGTGGTCAGTACGAGCACCGGCGGGGGTTCGCGGAGTGTCCGCAACATCGTCGTGGCGGTGATGCCGTCGATGTTCCGCATGCGCAGATCCATCACCACGATGTCCGGTCGGTGTTCGGCTACCGCCGCGAGAACCTCTGAGCCGTCGGCACATTCTCCGACTATGTCGAAACCGTCCCGAGGGCGGAGTATGCGTCGGAGTCCGGTGCGGACCAGTTCCTGGTCGTCGACCAGGAGGACTCGGATCGGGTCGGTGCCGATGTCGGTGGGACCGGTGGAGGTCATACGCCGATCCCGTCGGTCATGACCCGGGCCGGGAGCGTGGCCCGTACGGTCCAGGTCCCGTTGTCGTGGCAGGTCTCGAAGGTGCCGCCGAGCAAGGCGGCCCGTTGCGTCATGCCGTCGATCCCGGCGCCGTCGCGATCTCTCGCCCGTCCGCCGAAGTGTGGGTTCTCGATGGTGATCTCGACCGAGTCGCCCACAGTGACGCTCACCGTGGCCCGGTTGGCAGTCGAGTGTTTGACGACGTTGGCGAGGGACTCCTGCGTGATCCGGTACAGGGCAGCGGAGACCGGATCGGGGAGCGCGGCGAGGTCGCCGTCCACGCGGTGGGAGACGTGGATGCCCGCCTTCCGGTAGTCGTCGATCAGCGCGGCGAGATCGCGATCGCTGGGCGGAGTCGTGGGCGGCTGTGTCTCGTTCGCGCCGAGCACGTGCACGATGTTCCGGATCTCGGACATGGCCTGCCGGCCCTGGCGTTCGGCGTCGGTCAGGGCGTCGATCGCATCGTCGACGTCGCGGTCCTGTTCCAGTGCGCGCCGCGCGCCGGTGACGTTCAGCATGGTGATCGACAACGAGTGCGCGATGACGTCGTGGATCTCCCGGGCGATGCGGCGTCGTTCGTCGCTGGCGGCGCGATCGGCACGCTCACGCAGGACCCGGGCGCGGTTGTCGGACAGACGTTTCTGGATCAGGACCATGTATCCGATCAGCCAACCGCAGGCGACGCCGAGCGCGTACAACGCGGGGGACTCGAGGCCACCGAAAATTCCGAACGCCACGACCAACGCGACTCACACGACCGCGACGCGGATTCCGGTGCGCAGTGAGTACATCGCGGCACCGATGGCCGCCGTGAGGGTCAACTGCAGGGGCGCGGCATCGTTGGGTACCGGGGCCATCAGGAAACACAGAGTGCTCGCCAGCACGGTGAAGCAGACGTACGTCGACGGCGGCACGCTGAGATCGAGGACGAGTGTCAGGCATGCGAGCACGAGTCCCGCGATCACCCAGCCGAGATGATCGAACGGGTATCGCTGCGCCACCGCGACCGCCGTGACGACCACGCTCGCCGACAGGATCACCGCGGGGTACAGCGGGGGATAGTCTCCGCCGGCGCGTTCGACCCGACGCCGCAGTTCGGCTCCGAGGTCTGCTGTGAAGCTCGTCACCGTTCCAGAATAGGTCCGCAGCCCGCGCCCGCTTCCTCCCACCGATGGATTCCGACCTCCACCCACGGGTGGATGTCAGTTCATCCCACAGCATGGCGATTCGGGGTCTTCGCCTCCATAGCGTTGTGAGCAGCACGTTTACATCACTGGCGAGAGGACGAGACGATGATGCTGCTCCCCGGACCCAACGGCCCGCAATGGGTCGCGTCACCCGCTGTTCCGGAACTACACGGACTGTCCGCGGGACGCCCGGTGGTCGTCGGCGTCTCCGGAAGCGAGGCGTCGCGTCGGGCCATCAAGACCGCCGTGCGCGCGACCGGAGGGACGTCCGACGTGATTCTGGTCTGCGCGACACGACGCAGCCGGCGAGACGAGGCCCCGACCGGACTTCACGATGCACTCAAGGACGAGTCCTACCTGCTGAGCGGGCAGGCCACGGTCGCCGAGCAGCTGCGGACCGCGCGTGAACTCGCGATCTGGCTCGGCGCGCGATCGGTGGTGACGGCCACCGACCTCGGCGACCCGGTCGCGGTGATGCAGCGGGCTGTCGAGCGCTTCGGCGCCGGGGCGGTCGTGCTCGGTACCTCCGGTCGTCGGCCCGGGTGGACGGCGAGGTCCCTCGCCCGGCACCTCGATGCCGAGGTGGATCTCGTCGTCACCGATGGGACACGGCATCACCGTCGCCGGTTCACGACCCGGGAGGCATCGCTCCGCACCCTCCGCTGGACACCGGAATGGACCGTTCCGCAACGCGGCCTTGCCTCCCGCTGAACGCTTGGGAGTATGTGCACATGCGCATCACCGATGAGGCACGTCTCAGGGAGATCGTCGGGCATCCGATCCTGGTGGTGGAGACCGCAAGATCCTGTGCTGATTCCCTTCGACACGCTCCTCCGCAAGTTCGACCGCGTCGAGCAGCGCGGTGATGATCTCGTCCGCGGGCTCGAGCGGCAGCGTGTGATGAGTTCCGCTGGGCAGCATCACGGTCCGCGCATCGGGTAAGTACTGCCGAACCCGAGCAGAGACGCGGGCCGAGTCATGTGCCCTGCTGTGTGGTGCGAACACCGCGGTGACGTTCTTGCCGCCGGCCAACCTCGAGAGCGCTTCTGATGAAGGGCGTTTGGGGACGATTGTCCGGCCGGTGGGGAAGCGTGCTCCGGCCCAGTACATCTCGATCCACGTGCGGTCGAGGGTGGCGTCGCGGGTCTCCCACGACAGGAATCGGCGCTGCCGCTCCGGGTTCGGGGCGAGGAGCGTCGGCAACGCGTGGGTGAGGTAGCCCAACCGCAGGCCCGCGAAGCACGTAGTCGGGTCGAGGAGGACGAGTCGCCGCACCCGCTCGTGGTTGATGCCGGTCGCGTAGGCCAGGGCGATCATCGCGCCGTATGAATGGCCGACCAGGTCAACGGTTTCGAGTCCGAGGTCGTCGAACACCGCATCCAGCCAGGCCATCAGTTCGTCGGCGGTGCGCGGCCGGCCGGGTCCTGGGCGAGAGCGGCCGGCGTCGCCGATGATGTCGACCGCATGAACCCGGCGCCTCTCCGCGAGACGTCCGGCCACGTTCACGTACGACGCGGACGTGCCGCCGCCGCCCGGGAGCAGGACGATCGGCGCCTCCGGTGCGGTGCCGTAGCTGTTGACGCGAGTCACTCCGTAACCGGTCTCGATGTCGATCGGGCGAGCGCCTCCGCGGGCGATGAGTGCGTCGTAGGCGGCGAAGAACCCAGCGCCGTCGGGGGAGTCGGCGAATTCCTGCAGTGACGGTCGTGCCATGCATGCCTCCGATGACCATGTATCTCGATTATCGAGAGATTAGATCATCGAGCGAATGTCGTAGAGTGATTGCGTGGCATACGACGACCTGGTCCACCGCCTGCGGTCCCTGACCGTCGAGCTGGAGTTGCTCGGGTCCGAGTTTGCGGCGCGAAACGTCCTGCACGCCACCGATGTGCGTGCCCTCATCGCCCTGCTCGACCGCTCGAGGGCCGAGGAGGTCGCGACCCCAGGCTGGCTCGCCGGTCACCTCGGGCTCAACTCCGCGTCGACGACCGCGTTGATCGATCGGCTGGAGGGCCGCGGTCTCGTCTCGCGAGCACGCGACGAATCCGACCGTCGACGGGTCACGCTGCACGTCACCGAGCAGGCCCGGGAGATGGGGTGGGCGTTTTTCGGGCCGCTCATCGACCGAGTTCGTGCCGTCGCCGACGGCTTCTCGGCGGCTGACCTCGACACCGTCAGGTCCTTCCTCGACCAGGTCACCGACGCGGTGGCGGAGTTGCGGCAGATCTGATCGAGCACCGCGGGCAACCGTTCGTCGCGTCCGGGCTACCGGTCGGCGCAGGTCACGAGAACTGATTCGGTGTCGGGCGTCACACCGATACGCTCTAGGGGCGGCGTGACACGTGTGGGTGTCCTGCCATGCGCGTGAGGACGAAAGGATGGCCATGGGCCGGTACAGCAAGGCATTCACCCAGGCGGTCAGCGACCGCGAAGGCTTCTGGCTCGAGGCCGCGAAGGCCGTCGACTGGACCACCGAGCCCACCCGCGCCCTCGACGACTCGGCCGCGCCGTTCTACCGGTGGTTCCCCGGCGGCGAGCTGAACACCTCGTACAACGCCCTCGACCGCCACGTCGCGGCCGGACAGGGTGACCGTACGGCCCTCATCTGGGACTCGGCGATGGTCGGCGAGGTCCGCCGCTACACCTACGCCGAACTGCTGGACGAGGTGTCCCGGTTCGCGGGCGTCCTCGTTGCCCGCGGCATCACCTCCGGCGATCGCGTCGTCATCTACATGCCGATGATCCCGGAGGCCGCCATCGCGATGCTGGCCTGCGCGCGGATCGGTGCCGTGCACTCGGTGGTCTTCGGCGGCTTCGCCGCACCCGAGCTCGCCACCCGAATCGACGACGCCGAGCCGGTCGCGATCGTGACCGCCTCCGGTGGTCTCGAACCCGGACGCGCGGTCGAGTACCTGCCGATGGTGGCCAAGGCGATCGAGCTGTCGGCCAACGCGCCGCAGACTGTCATCGTCAAGGACCGTCCCGAGATCGCCGGTTCCGCTGCCGATCTCGACGGGTGGCTGGACTGGGACACGGCGATGGCCGACGCCCAGGCCGCCGATCCGGTACCGGTTGCCGCGACCGATCCGCTCTACATCCTCTACACCTCCGGCACCACCGGAAAGCCCAAGGGTGTGGTCCGCGACAACGGAGGCCACGCCGTCGCGCTGACCTGGTCGATGAAGAACATCTACGACATCTCCGCGGGCGACGTCTGGTGGACGGCCTCCGACGTCGGCTGGGTCGTCGGCCACTCCTACATCGTCTATGCGCCGCTGCTCGTCGGTGCGACGACCGTGATGTACGAGGGCAAGCCGGTCGGAACCCCGGACGCAGGCGCCTTCTGGCGGGTCATCTCCGACCACGGCGTCAAGGCGCTCTTCACCGCACCGACCGCGATCCGCGCCGTCCGCAAAGCCGACCCGAACGCCGAAGAGCTGGCGAAGTACGACGTGTCGTCCCTGCAGACGTTGTTCGCCGCAGGCGAGCGACTCGACCCCGACACCTTCACCTGGGCGTCGAACACCCTCGGCGTCCCGGTCGTCGACCACTGGTGGCAGACCGAGACCGGCTGGGCGATCGCGGCGAATCTCCGTGGCCTGGAACCGATGCCGATCAAGGCGGGTTCGCCCACCGTGCCGGTACCGGGTTATGCCGTGGGCGTCGTCGATGCCGAGGGCAAGCCGGTGTCGGCCGGGGAAGAGGGCAGCATCGTCATCGAGTTGCCGCTGCCGCCGGGGACGCTCGCCGGTCTGTGGCGCGACGAGGACCGCTACCGCAAGTCCTACCTGGCCGCCTTCGACGGTTACTACCTCACCGGCGACTCCGGTTACGTCGACGAAGACGGCTACGTGTTCGTCCTCGGCCGCTCCGACGACGTGATCAACGTTGCCGGACACCGCCTTTCGACCGGAAGCATCGAAGCTGTGGTGGCGTCGCACCCGGCCGTCGCCGAGTGCGCGGTCATCGGCATCCACGACGACCTCAAGGGGCAGCGGCCGAGCGGGTATGTGGTGCTCAAGTCCGGCGTCGACATCGAGGCCGACACGCTGCGCAGTGAACTCGTGGCCAAGGTGCGTGAGGAGATCGGCGCGGTCGCAACCTTCCGCGACGTGACCGTGGTGCCGGCCTTGCCGAAGACGCGGTCGGGCAAGATCCTGCGCAAGACGATGCGCCAGATAGCCGATCACGAGGAGTACACGGTTCCGTCGACCATCGAGGACCCGGACGTGCTGACCGCGCTCGCCGAACAGCTGAAGGGCTGAGAAGGTCCGACGCCGTGAGCGACCGCATCCTCCGTATCGCGATAGCCGTCGTCCCCTTCGTCGGACTCGTCGGCACGGTCGTCATGACCGTGATCGATGCGCTGTCACCGGGAGGTGACCTCGGCCGGGATCTGCTCGAGAACTCGGTGCTGTGGATGATCGGTGTTCAGGGCTGGATGACCGGTTGTGGACACATGTTCTTCGGTGAGCCGATCTCGGACTCGATCGGCTGGCCGTCGAAGACGCCCTGGCAGTGGGAGGTCGGGCTCGCGAGTCTCGCGACCGGTGTCCTGGGTGTGATCGCGTCGGGGTTCGGCGACGAGTTCACCCTGGCCACGATCATCGCGTTCTCCGTGTTCTACCTGGGCGCCGCAGTCGGGCACGTGCGAGAGATGGTGACCAGGCGAAACTTCAAGCCGGGCAACGCCGGACCGATCTTCTTCTTCGACGTCCTGGTGCCGGTCTACCTGATCGTGTTGTACACCGTCGTCACCTAGCGCAGACTGGGTCGCGTGCAGGTGGACAAGCACGACGAACTCCCCGTCGACCCCGACGAACGTCCGCTGCACCTGCGCGTGCACGCTCTGGCGTGGGTGTTCGCGGGCGGGCTGATCGGTACGGGCGTGCGGTACTGGGCGGAGGAGACGTTTCCCTCCGCCGAGGGACACTGGCCGTGGGCGACTTTCGCGGTCAACGTCATCGGTGCGTTGGTCCTCGGTGCGCTCCTCGAACTGCTTGCCCGCCTCGGGCACGACGAGGGGTGGCGTCAGCGGGTGAGGCTCTTCGGCGGTACCGGCATCTGCGGGGCGCTGACGACCTACAGCACCTTCGCACTGGAGATCTCGGAACTGACACGGGCCTCGGCGGTCGTGACCGCACTCGCGTATGCGGTGGTCAGCGTCGTCCTCGGTCTGCTGACGGCAGCCAGTGGCATCGCGCTCGCCTCGGGGTTCGCGACTCGATGGGCACGACGTTGATCGCCCTGGCCGTGATGGTTGCGGGAGCGCTGGGCGCGGTGACGCGCTTCGTCGTCGACGGCGCGGTCAAGTGGAAGTGGCCGACCATCACCCCGTGGGGCACCTTCGTCATCAACGTGAGCGGTTCGGCGCTGCTCGGTGTACTCGCCGGTCTGGTGCTGTTCCACGGTGCACCGCATGAACTGCAGGCGATCATCGGGACCGGATTCTGCGGTGGCTACACGACTTTCAGCACCGCCAGCTTCGAGGTCGTCCGCCTGGCGGAGAACAAACAGCGACTGGTCGCCGGTGCGTACGCAGTCCTCACCCTGCTCGTGTCGGCGGCGGCGTGCGCAGCGGGTTTGGCTGTGGTCTGGGCGGTCTGAGGCGAGCCGTCTCTCGACAGCGAATCGTCCCCGCCACCTCGATGAGGTGGCGGGGACGAATGCTGTTGCGTCAGGCGCTCACTTGAGCTCGGCGCTGCTCTTGTTGAGCACGCGGCGGGCGATGATGAGGTTCTGGATCTGCTGGGTGCCCTCGAAGATGTCCAGGATCTTGGAGTCGCGCGCCCACTTCTCCACCAGAAGGCGCTCCGAGTAGCCGAGGGTGCCGGTCAGCTCGACCACCTTGTTGGTGATGTCGGTGACGGTGCGTCCGGCCTTGGCCTTCGACATCGACGCCTCGGTCGAGTTCGGCTGCTTGTTGTCGGCCATCCACGCGGCGCGCATGGTGTGCAGGTAGGCGGCCTCGAAATCGGCTTCCATGCGCAGGAACTCGGCGGCGGCGGCGTGCTGGTCGGCGGCCGGACGGTCGTAGTCGACCTCGACCCCGGCCTCGTCGAGGATACGGCGCAGCTCCTCGAGTGCCGCACGCGCGACACCGACGGCCATACCCGCGACGAGGGGGCGCGTGTTGTCGAAGGTCTGCATGACCCCGCCGAACCCCTTCTTGGTGTCGACCTCGGGGGAGCCGAGCAGGTTCTCCTTGGGGATGCGGCAGTTCTCGAAGCGGATGACCGCGGTGTCGGAGACGCGGATGCCCAGCTTGTGTTCCAGGCGAACGACTTCCACGCCGGGGTGCTCACGCGGGACCACGAAGCTCTTGATGGCGGCACGGCCGAGGCTCTTGTCGACGGTCGCCCACACGACGATGTGGGTGGCACGCGAGCCGGCGGTCACGAAGATCTTCTCGCCGTTGATGACGTACTCGTCGCCGTCGAGCGTCGCGGTGGTGCTCACCGCGGCCGAGTCGGAGCCGAAGCTGGGTTCGGTGATGGCCATCGCGGCCCACACCTTGCCGAACTGCTCGAGCTGCTCGTCGGTGGCGACCGCGGCGATCGCCGAGTTGCCCAGGCCCTGATAGGGAATGGACAGCATGAGGCCCACGTCGCCCCACGAGGTCTCCATGACGTTCACGACGGACTGCATGTTGCCGCCGTTGACGACCTGGCCCTCGGCCTTGGGCTTGGCCTTCTTCTGCTGGCTGCGGCCGCCGTCGGCGCCCGCGCCGGCCTGCCCGGTCTCCGAGAGGCCGTCGTACAGGCTGGCCAGGGTGTCGAGCTCGACCGGGTAATCGTGTTCGCGCAGATCGTATTTGCGCGAAATGGGCCGGAAGATCTCCGCCGCCGCCTGATGTGCCTGATCGATGGTGACGTGCAGCTTCTTCGGGAGTTCGAGATTGATGCTCATGTCAGATTCCTTGGGTCACAAGCGGTCTAGAGGACGATGATGCCTTCGCCGATACCGGCGCCACGCAGGTCGCGGTACCAGCGCTCGACCGGGTGCTCCTTGGTGAAGCCGTGGCCGCCGAGGAGCTGGACGCCGTCGAGGCCGATCTGCAGCCCCTTGTCGATGGTGAGCTTGCGAGCGAGGGCCGCTTCGCGGGCGAAGCTCAGGCCCTGCTCGGCGCGGGCGGCGCCGCGCAGCGTGACCAGCCGGATCGAGTCGACCTCGGTGGCCATGTTCGCGACCATGAACGCCACCGCCTGGCGGTTGGAGATCGGCTCGCCGAACGCCTCGCGCTCGTTGACGTAGGGGATGACGTAGTCGAGAACGGCGCGCGTGGTACCGGCAGCGAGTGCCGACCAGCCCAGGCGCGACAGGCGTACGACGTCGCGGTATGCGGCGTGGGCGGCGTCGCCCTCGCCGGCGAGCAGCGCCGACTCCGGGACGGCGACATCCTGCAGGAGCAGGCGACCCATTCCGGCGGCGCGGACGCCCATGCCGGGATCGGCTTCGACGATGAGGCCCTTGGAGTCCGACTCGACGAGGAACAGGGCGGGCTTGCCGTCGAGCTGCGCGCCGACGACGAACAGCTCCGATGACCCGGCGGCGGGGACGAAGGACTTCACGCCGTTCAGGCGGTAGCCACTGGGAACGCGGGTTGCCTTGGTGCTCAACGCGAATGCGTCGAACAGCGGCTTCGGCTCGGCGATGACGACAGCCGACTGCGGCACGTTCTCGCCGGCGAAGTCGGGCAGGTAGGTGCGCTGCTGGGAGTCGGTGCCGAAGTTGGTGAGGGTGGTGGCGACGCCGCTCGGTGCGAGCAGCGGGAGAGCCAGACCCATGTCGCCGTAGGCCATCGCCTCGGCGACGAGTGCGTTGGTGACCACGCCGCGCTCGGTGGCCGCGCCGTCGAGATCCTCGGGCACGTTGATCATCGTGATGCCCAGCTCGGCCGAGCGCTTCACGATGTCCTCGGGCGCGGTGGCTGCGGCGTCGGCGTCGTACGCGGCGGGGCGCAGGATCTCGGTGGCGAAGTCCTTCACCGTCTCCGCGATCATCTGCTGCTCGTCGTCGGGCGTGAGGTTGAAGTAGTCCTTGGGCGCGGTGGTCAGACGCTTGGCGTCACCCGAACCGCCCTGGACGGACTTGAACGCGCGGTTCGCCGCGCCGAGGGTCTGGAACCCGGTCTTGGCGGCCTGGTAGGCCACGCGGTTGATGGGCTCGCGGATCTTGTATTTCTCGGCGAACTCCGAACCCGTCACCGTCGAGAGCACCCGCATCGCGGTGCCGATGAAGTTGCGGGGATGTGGGTTTCGGCCGACTGCGGAGGTGTCGCGCGGTTCGGTGTGAGTTGTCATGATCACCAGCCGTTTCTTCCAGTCGCCCCGGTCAGGGGCCTCTGCACAGGACTTTGCGGACCGATCTTACTCGGTAGTAAGTCCAGACCTTACTCCGTAGTAAGAAGTTTGTCACCTACTTCTCCGACACCGTCGTACGGCCTGCGCGCTAGGCTGGCCGGGTGACCGTGCAAGCCCGCTCCGACCTGCGCTTATCGTCGAGCGGCGCACTGGGCGCGGCGGTCGTCGGACTCGCCGGCGCCGCTGCTGTCGGAGCCGCCTGCGTGTTCACGCCTGCCGGGATCGCCGATGGTCCGGGAATTTGCCCGTTCGCGATGATGACGGGCCTGCCGTGCCCGGGGTGTGGACTCACCCGCAGCTGGGTGGCCTTCATGCACGGCGACGTCGGGGCGTCGTTCCGCTTCAACGTCTTCGGTCCGATCCTGCTCGTCCTGACGGTCGTCACCGTTGTCGTCGCGGTCGCAACCCTGGTGCGGCGGAGGAGGTCTCCGCTCGAGGGCTGGCGCGACGTCGTGCTGGGTCGTGCGGGCGCCGTCCTCCTGGGGACGTGGTTGACCTACGGACTGGTGCGCGTGGTCGACGCCGCGGCGGGGTGGGGGATCTTCCCGATCGTGGTGTGAAGAAGGCAGAGTGGACGTATGCAGATCACCCACTTCGGCCACTCCTGTCTGCTCGTCGAGATCGACGGGACCAAGGTGCTCTTCGATCCGGGCAACTTCTCGCACGGCTTCGAGGGCATCAACGGTCTCGACGCCATCCTCATCACCCACCAGCACCCCGACCATTGCGACGTCGCGAAGCTGCCCGACCTCGTCGCTGCCAACCCCGACGCCGTCCTCTACGCCGACCCGCAGACCACCGCGCAGCTCAACGGCGACAACGTGGCCGGCGCCTGGACCGCGGCGCGCGGTGGCCACCAGATCGAGATCGGTTCGCTCACCGCACGATTCACCGGCGGCCGGCACGCGGTCATCCACCCGGAGATCCCGGTCATCGACAACGTCGCCTACATCCTGGGCACCGCCGAGAAGCCGGGACAGTTCATGCATCCGGGCGACTCGTTTTACATCCCCTTCGAGCAGGTCGACGTCCTCGCGTTGCCGTCGGCCGCGCCGTGGATGAAGCTCAGCGAATCGGTCGACTACCTCCGCGCGATGGCGCCGCGGGTCGCCGTGCCGATCCACCAGGCGGTCTTGTCCGACGCCGGGTCCGCCGTCCACTATGCGCGGCTGGCCGACATGAAGGACGAGGCGACCGAGTTCAAGGTGCTCGACGAGGAAGCCGGTACCGAACTGTAGGTCGGCTCACCGGCCCTGCGTGGCTCGTCGCTTATCGCTCCTCGCACGTCAGGGAGCGGATGGGCTGAGCGCGGCGAGCACCTCGTCGTGGAGGAGTCCGTTGCTGGCGACGGCGCTGCCACCGGCGGGGCCGGGGGTCCCGTCGAGTGCGGTGAACTTGCCGCCCGCCTCGCGGACGAGGATGTCGAGGGGGGCGAGGTCCCAGAGGGAGACCTCGGGTTCGGCGGCGATGTCGACCGCGCCCTCGGCGACGAGGCAGTAGTTGAAGAAGTCGCCGTAGCCGCGAACGCGCCAGACCTGGTCGGTGAGGTCGACGAAGCGGTCGCGGATGCCGCGGTCGGCCCAGCCCGACAGGCTCGAGAAGGCCAGGCTCGACGAGGAGAGGTCGCCGACTCCGGACACCGAGAGTTCGCGGGCGTCCTCGCCGTCGAAGCAGGTGTGGGCGCCGAGCCCCGTGGCGGCCCACCAGCGCCGGCGCAGGGCTGGGGCGGACACCACGCCGACGGTGGGCACACCGTCGACGAGCAGGGCGATCAGCGTGGCCCAGACCGGGACGCCGCGCACGAAGTTCTTGGTGCCGTCGATGGGGTCGATGACCCACTGACGGCTGGACAGGGTGGCGTCCCCGCCGAACTCCTCACCGAGAACCATGTCGGCGGGCCGGCGGGCGGCGAGCCGTTCGCGGATGAGTGTCTCGCAGGCGAGGTCGGCGTCGGAGACGGGCGTGAGGTCGGGCTTGTCGTCGACGCGGAGGTCGACCGCCCCGAACCGGTCCGTGGTCAGCGCGTCGGCGGAGTCGGCGAGCGACAGCGCGAGTTCGAGGTCGTCGTCGTAGCTCTGTGAGGTGCTGGGGTTTCTCGGACCGGAGTCGGCGGACATGCCCGGTAGGGTAGCCCTCATGCTGCTCACCGTGACGTTCACCCTGTTGCTGGCTGCACTGGTGGTGGTGCTGGTCCTGCAGTGGCAGCGGGGACGCAATCCGCGGGCCATGTCCGCAGGGAAGGCCTCGCAGTACGTGCAGGGCACGCTGACGATCGTCGGCGTCTCCGACAACCAGTCCGATCCGCAGAGCGCCGCCGACAAGAACGGGCAGCGTTTCCACACCATCACCGGAACCATCGTCGGACCCGAGACCAACCCGACCGAGGTGTACGGAACCCTCGTGCTCGGACCCGACGATCCGTGGCCGCAGGTGGGTGACGACCTGCCGGTGATCTACAAGCCGAACAAGGCGGTGACGTCCTGGCAGTTCGGCGTCCTGCCCGATCCGCAGCCGCCCGCGGGACCCGGCGGCTTCTGAACCGCGGGACCCGGCGGCTTCTGAACTGCGGGGCCTGACGCTGTCTGACCCGGCCCGCGGCCGGTACTCTGGATGATTGTGCATCCCGACGTGACCGCAGACCTCGAATCCCTCGACGCCACCTTGACCACCGTGGAAAAGGTGCTCGACCTCGAGGAGCTCCGCCGTCGCATCGACGAGCTGGAGATGCAGGCCTCGGATCCGGACCTGTGGAGCGACCAGGACCACGCGCAGAAGGTCACCAGCGAGCTGTCGCACGCACAGTCCGAACTGCGCAAGGTCTCCGAGCTTCGCCAGCGCCTCGACGATCTGCCCGTGCACTACGAGCTCGCCGAGTCCGAGGAGGGTGAGGACAGGGCCGCGGCCCTGGCCGACGCAGACCAGGAGCGGGCCGGCCTGCGCGCCGACATCGAGGCCATGGAGGTCAAGACGATGCTCGCGGGTGAGTACGACTCCCGCGAGGCCGTGGTCAACATCCGTTCCGGCGCCGGTGGCGTCGACGCCGCCGACTGGGCGCAGATGCTGATGCGCATGTACATCCGCTGGGCCGAACAGAAGGGCTACGGCGTCGAGGTCTACGACACCTCTTATGCCGAAGAAGCCGGACTCAAGTCCGCCACCTTCGCCGTGAAGGCGCCCTACATGTACGGCACCCTGTCCGTGGAGCAGGGCACCCACCGCCTCGTACGGATCAGCCCCTTCGACAACCAGAGTCGCCGTCAGACCTCGTTCGCCGAGGTCGAGGTGCTGCCGGTGGTCGAGACCACCGACCACATCGACGTCGACGAGAACGACATCAAGGTCGACGTCTACCGCTCATCGGGCCCCGGTGGTCAGTCGGTCAACACCACCGACTCCGCGGTGCGCCTGACGCACATCCCGACCGGCATCGTCGTGACCTGTCAGAACGAGAAGAGTCAGCTGCAGAACAAGGCGTCGGCGATGCGCGTGCTGCAGGCCAAGCTCCTCGAGCGCAAGCGTCAGGAGGAGCGCGCCGAACTCGACGCCCTCAAGGGCGACGGCGGCTCGAGCTGGGGTAACCAGATGCGTTCCTACGTGCTGCACCCGTACCAGATGGTCAAGGACCTGCGAACCGGCGTGGAGGACAACAACCCGACCGCGGTCCTCGACGGCGAGCTGGACAAGTTCATCGAGGCCGGTATCCGCTGGCGTATGGCGTCCGCCGAGGCGTGATCGTGCAGCCCGGACTCGAGCTGCTGGCCGCTGCGCCGTCCCCGACCGAACTCCTCATCGGTCGGGTTTATGTCTGGCTGGCCACCAGCGGCCTCGAGATCGTCATCTGGATTCTCGGGGCCGTGCTGCTGGCCCGCGTCATCCGATGGTTTGCCGGCAAATATGCCGCTCGGGTGGAGACGAGGTTCTCCACCAGCGACCTGATCGTGCAGACCGAGGACGCCAAACACCGACGGGCGCTGGTCGACGTGGTGGCGTGGACGCTGATCGTGGGCATCGCCATCGTCGTCGTCATCCATATCCTGGGAGTGTTCGGGATCCCGCTCAGCGGCCTCACCGGCCCGACCGCGGTCATCGGCGCGGCCCTCGGTTTCGGCGCGCAGCGCATCGTGCAGGACATCCTGGCCGGATTCTTCGTCGTCGCCGAGAAGCAATACGGTTACGGCGATGTGGTGAACCTGACGGTGACCGGCAACGCCCCGGCCGAGGGAACCGTCGAGGACGTGACCTTGCGGGTGACCAAGCTTCGCACCACCGAGGGTGAGGTCATCACCGTCCCCAACGGCCAGATCATCAAGGCCACCAACCTGTCGAAGGACTGGGCGCGCGCCGTCGTCGACGTGCCGGTGCCGTCCGAGGCCGACATCGGGCTCGTCAACGACACCCTCGACCGGGTCGGGCACCAGTTCTACGAGCTGCCGCGCTGGCACGACATACTGCTCGACGCGCCGTCGTCGCTGGGCGTGATCAACCTCGAACTCGACTCCATCACCGTGCGCATGGTGACGCGGACCCTACCGGGCAAGCAGTTCGAGGTGGGCCGTGCGCTGCGTGTTCACATCATCCGGGCCCTCGCCCGCGAGGGGATCATGGTGCCTGCCGGGCGTGAGGTCCAGGCCGCGGGCGGACCGCCGGCGACCCTGGCCGATCAGACCGGTCGCGACCGGGACGAGGACGAGTGATGGCCGGGTCCCAGGAGAATCAGTCCGACCAGTCGGGGTCGGGTGGCCAGGACGACGGTCGTCGTCGGCGCAGCTTTCGATGGGATCAGCACATCGGACGGACGTCGATCCGCATCAGCACCGCGATCCTCCTCGTGGTTTTCATCCTCTGTTGTGTCCTCTACGGCTACACCTCGCAGCGCTACGGCATCGTCTCGCCGGAACCGCCGCGGCCCGCGCCGAGGACATCGCAGGTCGTCGAGGAGCCCACCTACGAGGAGCCGTTGCCGTCGACGACCTACGAGGAGTCCACCTCGAAGACGCCGTCGGGGTCGACGACCGGTGAGCCGGGGGTCGAGGGCGGGACCGACGCGCCGCTGCCGCCGGGGGAGACCCGGTCCCCGTCACAGCAGTCCGCCCCGCGCAACACCATCCCCGGTCTGCCGGGCGTCGAGATCCCGAATTTCGGCGCCCCGACGCCGACCACTCCGGTTCCGACACGCTGACGCCCACGCAACCGCAGGTCAGTGCCTTCTTCGACGCAGTGCGTCGCGCCTGAACGGACTCTCAGGCGTCGTCGTTACACTGGCTCATCGTGATCAAGCTGGAGAACGTCACGATGCAGTACAAGGCATCCTCTCGGCCGGCTCTGAAGGATTTGAGCTTCGAGGTCGACAAAGGGGAGTTCGCGTTCCTGATCGGTCCGTCCGGCTCGGGCAAGTCGACGTTCTTCCGGCTGCTGCTCAAGGAGGACCGGCCCACGAGCGGCGACGTGTACCTCGGTGAGTTCCACGTCAACAAGATGCCGGCCCGTTCGGTACCGAAGCTACGACAGTCCATCGGCTGTGTCTTCCAGGACTTCCGGCTGCTCCAGAAGAAGACGGTCGCCGAGAACGTCGCCTTCGCGCTCGAGGTGATCGGCCGGCCGAAGTCGACGATCCAGCGCGTCGTGCCCGAGGTGCTCGAGTACGTCGGTCTCGAGGGCAAGCACGACCGCATGCCCAACGAGCTGTCCGGTGGCGAGATGCAGCGCGTGGCCATCGCCCGCGCGATCGTCAACCGCCCGCTCGTGTTGCTGGCCGACGAGCCGACCGGAAACCTCGATCCCGAGACCAGCGAGGAGATCGTCGACGTCCTCGACCGCGTCAACCGTCGGGGCACCACGGTGGTCATGGCCACCCACGACCGGCACATCGTCGACGCGATGCGCCGCCGCGTCCTCGAATTCGACAACGGGCAGCTCGTGCGCAACGACCCGCAGGGTGTGTACGGAATCGGCTGACGGCTCAGCCCACTTCCGACACACAACAACGACCCCCAAGGACGTCTGAGCAAGCATGCGAGCGAATTTCATCATCAGCGAGGTTCTCAACGGACTGCGCCGCAACGCGACCATGACCATCGCGATGATCATCACCACGGCGATCACGCTGGGAATGTTCGGCGGCGGTCTGTTGGTGATCCAGATGGCCGACAAGAGCCAGAAGATCTTCCTCGACCGGGTCGAGATGGAGTTCTACCTCAATCCCGAAGTCACCGAGCGCGATCCGCAGTGCGAAGCCGATCCGTGTGCTCAGCTGCGACGGGGACTCGAGAACGAACCGGGCGTCACCTCGGTGACGTACCTCGACAAGGACGAGGCCTACAAGCGCGCGAAGGAGATCTTCGCGAACAACCCCGACCTCGCCGAGAACATCGTCGAGGGCACGCTTCCGGCGTCGCTGCGGGTGCGGGTCTCCGATCCCGCCCAGTTCGATGCGGTGCTCACCGAGTACGCGGGCCGAAAAGACCTGGGCGTGGACGCATTCAAGGACGACCGCAAACTGGTGCAACGCATCTTCAGTGTGCTCGACGGGGTGCGCAACGCGACGTTCGCGATCGCCTCGGTGCTCGCGGTCGCGGCGATCCTGTTGATCATCAACACCGTCCAGATCGCGGCGTTCACCAGACGCACCGAGGTGTCGATCATGCGCCTGGTGGGCGCGACGCGGTGGTACACGCAGTTGCCGTTCCTGTTGGAGGCGGTGGTGTCCGCCCTTGCGGGTGCGTTGCTGGCAATCGGTGGACTGCTGCTGGCGAAGAAGTTCTTCTTCGACACCGCGCTGAAGGAGCTCTACGGCGTCAGCTTCTTCGCCCGCATCGAGCTCACGGACGTCTTGTTCGTGGCGCCGTGGTTGATTCTCGGCGGAATCGTGTTGGCGGGCGCAACGGCTTATGTCACCCTTCGTGTGTACGTCCGGGAATGAGCGGACCCGCCGCCGGCGTTCCACACAAGCTTGACTACGGTCTATTCGACCCTGCCAACCGTCGATCCACGAGGAGGTGAGTGCTCGATGCCCAGGGAAAAGGGACGCAACGTGATTGCGTCGAACCGCAAGGCGCGGCACAACTACACCATCCTCGACGTCTACGAGGCCGGCATCGTCCTCGTCGGAACCGAGGTGAAGAGCCTGCGCGCCGGTAAGGCGTCACTCGTGGATGCGTTCGCCACGATCGACGACGGCGAGGTCTGGCTGCACGCCCTGCACATCGCCGAGTACGGCCAGGGCTCGTGGACCAACCACTCGGTTCGACGCAAGCGGAAGCTGCTGATGCATCGGCGCGAGATAGACAACCTGATCGGCAAGATCCGCGACGGCAACCTCACGCTCGTGCCGCTGTCGATGTACTTCAGCGATGGACGCGTGAAGGTCGAGCTGGCGCTGGCCCGCGGTAAGCAGGCCCACGACAAGCGTCACGACATCGCCAAGCGGACCGCGCAGCGTGAGGTCGAGCGTGAGGTCGGCCGGCGCGTGAAGGGAATGGGTTGACCGACCGGGCCGTGACGGCTCAGGCGGCCTTGTACAGGCGGGTGCCCTCGGTGGGTTCGGGCGCCACCGTATGTCCTTTCCGCCGGTAGGTACGCTCGTACCGCTCGACCTGCGCGCGGTAAAGGGGAGGCGTCATCGGGTCCGTGTACACCCGGACGTCGCCACCTCGTTGACTCTCGGCGGCCTGCGCCAGCTGGAGACGAAACGCTGCGACCGCGAGTACGAACAGTACGACCATCGCAGTCCCGGACGGCCACGCGGAACCGCCGAACTGGCCGGCGAGAGTCAAGAGAAACACCCCCATGCTGACGAACCCGAGCAGCAGGATCAGGTAGCCGATGAACCCGTGGGACTTCGGCTGGGTAGTGGTGCGCATTCATCCTCCTCGAAACGATCGATACATCCTATGTAGCGCTACGCTCACTGTAGCGATACACGATGTGTAGCACCTGAGTGCTCCGTGCTATTCCTGATGCATCGATTACGGCGACGAAGGGTGTCTGCAGGTGCCTGCTGACAGCGGCTCGAAGATCATCACGGCTGCGCTGGAACTGCTGCGCGCGAAAGGTCCGGCCGGTGTGACGATCGAGGCGGTCGCGGCACATTCCGGCGTCGCGCGCACGACCATCTACCGGCGGTATCGGAACCGGGACGAGATGTTGACCGCGGCGCTCGTCGCCGTGGGGACGCCGCCGGCCATCGACGAGGAGCTGTCGGGGGAGCACCGGCTCCGCTGGGTGGTCCGGCAAGCGGCATCGATGGTGTCGGACGGTATCGGGTTCGGTGGGATGGCGGCGCTGCTCACCGACGCCGACCCCGCGTTCACCGAGATCTTCCGCACGGCGCTGGCGAAGCACCGAGCTGATCTCGCGGCCGTCGTCGACGACGGCAAGCGTCGTGGCCTCGTCGGACCGACTGTGGACCCCGACACCCTGATCGACGGCATCGTCGGGACGCTTGTGGCGGAGAAGGCGAGGTCAGGGCGTGTCAGTGACGACTGGGAGGACCGCGTCGTCGAGATGTACGCCCCCATCGTGCTCGTGCGGTCGAAACGGGAATGAAGTCCGCTGTCCGACTTGTTAGACTTAAGTGCTCGCCGACTTCGGTCGGTGGGTACCTCCTCGGGGCTGATCGGTTTCGACTACGTGCGTCGAGGTAGGGGAAGCGTGTCGGTGCAGGCTGGAGACCACCGTATAAGCGTCGCAGCAACCAATTAAGCGCCGATTCCAATCAGCGCGACTACGCCCTCGCTGCCTAAGTAGCGACGGCTAGTCTGTCGGCCCGGATTGTGCTCCCGAATCCGGATGCCGGCATCATCTCAGGGGGCTCACCGTCCTCGCCGGTCGCGGGCGAGGTCGGAAAATCAAACAGCGACTGGGATCGTCATCTCGGCTTGTTCGCGTGACCGAGAGATCCAAGTAGAGACATAGCGGACTGCACACGGAGAAGCCCTACCAACACGACGGAGGACCCGGGTTCAATTCCCGGCAGCTCCACGGCAGAGCGCCCCACCTGTTCGCAGGTGGGGCGCTTTGCGTTGGGGCCCGATCGGTCAGCTGGGCTGGGATTGCTGCCCGGCCGACGGCTGCGGGCTTGGCGTCTGGCCGCCCGGTGCATCTGTCGAAGCGCCACCCGGTTGCTGACCGCGCGGTCCCTGGAAGTCCGGACGTCCTTGGCCATTCGGGCCGGGCATTCCGTTCCCGTCGGGTCCGCCGCGGAAGCGCGGGGGCGGGCCGCCGTGACCGTCCATGCGGTGCCAGTCGCCGCCGTGGCGCGAGACCCCGACGGGGTGGTGGTCCGAGGTCGTGTCGCCGGTGATGTATCCGGCGCCGAAGCCGAGTGCGCCGGCGATGATCGCCACACCCAGACCGCCGGCGACGAGGATCGGTGTCTTCGACTTGGCCGCGGTGATCGTCGGGGAATCAGCGGTTGCGGGGGCTGCCGGAGTAGATGGGGCAGGGGGCGCCTCGGACATCGGCTCGGTCGGCTGGTCGTCGGCGGGCGTGACCGGGGTCGTCGCCGCGTCTTCATGGGCATCGGGAGCGCGACCCGGTTCGGGCGCCTCGGGCGTCGGATTGTTCGGCGTTGTGTTCATGGCTCTCTCCTTCAAGGAAAAACCGGGTTCTTCCCGGGAAGTGAACGCCATGATGCGCACGCTGTCTGGAGCGACGCTGTTGCTTACCTGTACATCTGCTGGGAACGGTCCTCAGGCCGCGGCCGCGTCGGCCAGGGCGTTCTCGCGGTGACGACGGCGCTTGCTGATGACGCCGTGGGTCGGGCTGAACAGGAAGACGAGCAGGAACAGGATCCCCTGCACCAGAACGACCATCCCGCCGGGCGAGGTGTCCTGGTAGTAGGACACGTACAGGCCGATCACACCGCACAGAGCCGAGGTGGTCGGCGCGATGACGAGCATCCGGGTGAAGCGGTTGGTGAGCAACTGCGCGGTGGCGCCGGGGATGATCAGCATCGCCACGACGAGCACGATGCCGACGACCTGCAGCGCGGTCACGGCCGTGAGAGCCAGCAGGGCGAGAAGTGCCGCGCCCAACAGCCTCGGGCTGAGGCCGATCGCGAAGGCATGTGTCGGGTCGAACGCGTAAAGGGTGAAGTCGCGACGCTTGAGCAGCAGGATCACCGCGACAATGGCACCGAGGATGGCGATCTGGATCAGGTCGGACGTCGAGACGCCGAGCAGGTTGCCGAAAATGATGTGGTTCAGGTCTGTCTGGCTCGGCGTCACCGAGATCAGAACCAGGCCAAGTGCGAACAGCGTCGTGAAGACGATGCCGATCGCGGCGTCCTCCTTCACCCGGCCGCCGTCGCGGACCGCGCCGATCATCGCCACCGAGAGGAACCCGAAGACGACCGCCCCGATGGCGAAGGGGATTCCGACGATGTAGGCGAGCACGACACCCGGCAGCACCGCGTGCGAGACGGCGTCACCCATGAGTGACCAGCCGATGAGCACCAGCCAGCACGACAACAGCGCGCACACCACCGATGCGATCAACGTGGCCCACAGCGCCCGGGTCATGAAGGCGTAGGCGAACGGGTCGAGGAGGTGGTCGACGATGCTCATGACGCCTCCTCCTGCCGGTCGCGGGGAGTCTGTTCGGTTCGGTCCAGTGGGTCGAGTCCGAACGCGCGGATCAGATTGTCGGTGGTGATGACCTCGGTCGGATCGCCCTGTGCGACGACCCGGCGCATCAGCAGGATCGCCTCGTCGGCGAGGGTCGGCAGGACCGCGAGGTCGTGCGTGGAGACCAGGATCGTCACGCCGGAGTCGGCGAGCTCGCGCAGCAACGCGGTGATCGTGGCCTCGGTGCGTTTGTCGACGCCGGCGAACGGCTCGTCGAGAAGCAGGATCGAGGCCTCCTGTGCGATGCCGCGGGCCACGAAGGCGCGCTTGCGCTGGCCGCCGGAGAGCTGGCCGATCTGGCGGTCGGCGTACTCGGTGAGCTCGACGCGGGCGAGAGCCTCGTCGACGGCGTCGTGGTCGGCACGCTTGGGTCGTCGGGTGAAGCCGAGATGGCCGTAGCGACCGGTCATCACGACGTCGCGCACCGACAGCGGGAACGACCAGTCGATGACCTCGGACTGCGGAACGTATCCGACGAGGCCGGACTTACGGGCAGCTGTCGGGTTCTTGCCGGCGAGCGTGACCGAGCCGGTGGTCGGGGTGACCGATCCGACGATGGTCTTGAACAGCGTCGACTTTCCCGATCCGTTCATGCCGACGAGCGCGCAGACGCGGCCGGTCGGAACGCGTACGGAGGCGTGATCGAGTGCGAGGATTCGGCCGTAGCGCACGGTGACGTCGTCGACCTCGATGGCGTGCGAGGTGATCATCGGTTGTCTCCCGTCAGTCCCGACACGATGGTCCGGGCGTCGTGTCGGATCAGATCGAGGTAGGTGGGCACCGGGCCGTCGGCCTCGGAGAGCGAGTCGACGTACAGGGTGCCGCCGAAGCGGGCGTCGGTGGCCCCGACCACCTGCTGCATCGCGGCGTCGGACACGGTCGATTCGCAGAACACCGCAGGCACCCGGTTCGTGCGGACGAAGTCGATGGTCGCGGCGACCTGCTGCGGGGTGGCCTGCTGCTCGGCGTTGACCGGCCAGATGTAGCGCTCGGTGAGTCCGGCGTCGCGTGCGAGATAGGAGAAGGCGCCCTCGCAGGTGACCAGTGCGCGTTCGTTGGGCGGCAGGCGGTCCAACGCCGCGACCAGGTCGGTCTGCACCTGCTGCAGTTGCCGTTTGTACGCCGCGCCGTTGGCCGCGAAGATCTCCGCGCCCTCCGGGTCGAGGTCGGTGAACGCGTCGACCAGGTTGTCGACGTAGATGCCGACATTCACCGGAGACATCCACGCATGCGGATTCGGTTTGCCCGCATAGGCATCCGAGGCGATGTTGATCGGATCGATGCCGTCGCTGGCGACGACGTGCTCGACGTCGAGTCCGTCGACGAACTGCCCGAACCAGGCCTCGAGGTTGAGTCCGTTGTCGACGACGAGGGAAGCGGTCGCGGTGCGTCGGACGTCGCCGGGTGTTGGCTCGTAACCGTGGATCTCCGCTCCCGGCTTGGTGATCGACTCCACGCGCAGACGGTCGCCCGCGACGTTCGACGCGATGTCGGCGAGCACGGTGAAGGTCGTCAGCACCACCTTCTCGTCGGGGAGCCGGCTGGACAGGGTGCAGCCCGAGACGACCGTGCACAGGGCGATGATCAGCGCCCCGACGGACAGCAGTCGACGAGCGCGCACCTTGGGCATGCCGACACTATAGTTTCGGGCGTCCGAACTTTCCAGCCGAGGGTGGCCGAAAGTCTGCGAGAAGGCACTGTCCCCGCGACCACGGGTGCTACCCGGCCGGCGGAATAGTCTTGGCGCTCAGGCGATCCGGACCCCGCGTGCCAGTTTCCCCGCGGGGACTCGTAGTCGTCGTGCGGCCACCCAGAATCCGATGCCTCCGAGGGCGAAGTAGAACGTGAGTCCGAAGTACCACGAGTCACCGACCTTCGACGTCTCGTGTGCCGTCTCGCGGACGCTGTAATCGGCCGGGTCGACAGCTGGGTAGGTGTACGTCGTGTCCGAGCAATACCTCGAGCCGATGTAGGGGCCCGCGCGCACCGCGGAGAAGACCTGCGAGATCTCCGACGCGACGCTGGATGCTGCCTCGCGGTCGAGAGGGTCGCGCTGAGGGGCGACGGCATCGGCGACGATGAAGAACGGGTTGGGTGCCAGCAGCCACCAGATGTGTTCGTGATGGTGGAACTCGCGGTCCTCGCGGACCTCACGACACGTCGACGTCGGGGGCTGCGGAGGGTTGTCGACGAACGTCGTGTTCGGCCGGATGACCGTATGCGTCTGTGTCGTTGCCGGGAAAAGCAGGCCGAAGACGATGGGTAGACCCAGGATGAGGAACAGCACGCTCGCTTGGGTGAGGACCGCCGACCCTGCGGGCCGCGTCGTCATCGCGGAGAAACCGAGTCCGATGCCCGCATAGCAGACGAAGAGGGCGATCAGCACCGTCACGCCCGCGAGACCGTGTGCGACTCCATTGGGCGACTCGACGATGCCCCAGATGACATACGGGGCCGCGACTCCCACGAAAGCCAGGCTCGCCAGCCAGCTTCCGATCAATTTCCCCAGTGCCAGCTGCGAATTCGTGATGGACGTGGCTTGGACGACGGCCAGCGTGGCGTCCTTGCGATCGCCGTTGATCGTCGTCGCGGCCAACGTCGGAGCGACGATGATGCCGAGAAACAGCAGAAACCCGACGAGGATCTCGTACAGAGCCGATGACCACCCCCGGTACGTGCCGCCGAATGCGACCACCGACAAGTACAGGGATCCCAGCACGACCAGGGATACCACCGCGAATGCGGTCGCGAGAATGGCCTTCCACCGGGTCGTGCGCAGGCGTTGGCGTAGTTCGAGTTCGACGATGACCCAGACCATCCGCCACCAGGTGGTGAATGCGGTCGTGCGGGTCTCGGGTCGAGTCGGCTGTTCGAGAAGGGGGGTCGTCATCGGCGCTCCGGGTCCAGGGCCAGATAGGCATCTTCGATACCGCTCGAGGTGGGTGCGAACTCCGCGACCGCGGCCCCGGAGCGGATCAACTCGCGCAGATATCCCGCGGCCGCGGGCTCGTCATCGAAATGCCGTTGCTCGGCGTCGGACATCGACTGGCCGGCGAGCCTGATGCGCCACACGTGGCCCGCGGCCGGTGGCGGTCGGTGAGTACGTCCGCCGGTCATGAGGACCACGTCGTCGACCATCTCGTCGAGTTCGGAAAGGATGTGGGACGACACCAGAACCGCACACCCGTCATCGGCGAGTCGGCGGAGTTGGCTGCGTAGGTCCATCCGCGACCGCGGGTCCATGCCGGAGGCCGGTTCATCGAGGAGAAGGATTTGCGGGCTGTGGACCAGTGCCCGGGCAAAGCCGAGTCGCTGCTTCTGGCCTCGGGACAACTCGTGCGCCGGCCGGGCGGCGAACTCGCTCAGGTGGACCAGTTCGAGCAGTTCGTCGGCCCGCTGACGTGCCGAAGCCGTGCGCAAGCCGTACAGCCGGCCGAAAGTCGTCAGGATCTCGTGTGCGGTGAGGCTCTCCCACGTGCCGAAGACATCGGGCATCCAGCCGATGAGTCGCCGGGCGTCCTCGGGCGACGCCGGAGACCCGTCGATGACGATGGTGCCGTCGTCCGGTGCGAGAAGTCCGGCGAGTAGCAGGAGCAGCGTGGTCTTCCCGGCCCCGTTCGGGCCGACCAGTCCGCAGATCCGACCGGGGGTGAGTTCCAGGCCTGCGTCGGCGACAGCGAGGTGCCGGCCGAAGGTACGTGAGAGCCCGGTCGCGACCAATGACATCCCCCGACCATAGTCGAGTCAGATGACCCCGCCCTCATGCAATTCGGTCAGGTCGGCCGACGACAGCCCCAGCATCTCGCCGTAGACGGCCTCGTTGTCGTACCCCGGCGTGGGCGGTCCGGCATTGCGGATGCCGCCGGGTGTCTCGCTGAACTGAGGGACGACGCCGGGTCCGAGTACGGTGCGCTGGGCGCCTTCGTCGTAGTGTTCGGCGATCATGCCGCGCGCCCGCAGGTGCGGGTCTGCGACCACCTCGGCGACCGTGTTGACCGGTCCCACAACGACTCCCGCGGCGCTCAGCACCTCGGTGAGTTTCTCGGCGGAGTACTGCGCCGACCAATCGCCGATCATCATGTCCAGCTCGTCCTGGTTGCGACCGCGGGCGGTGTGATCGGCGAACCGTTCGTCGGTGGCGAGTTCGGGACGGCCCATCGCCTGGCAGAGCCGGGCGAACACCGAGTCCTGGTTGGCTGCGATGATGACGTGGGTGCCGTCGCTGGTGGGGTAGAGGTTCGACGGCGCGATGCCCTCGAGTCGGGTGCCCGACGGTCCGCGCACCACGCCGCCCGCGTCGTAGTCGGCGATCGCCGATTCCTGCACGGCGACACAGGATTCGATGAGTGACGTGTCGACGACC
Organism: Gordonia sp. Swx-4; assembly: GCF_030316175.1. NCBI lineage: Bacteria > Bacillati > Actinomycetota > Actinomycetes > Mycobacteriales > Gordoniaceae > Gordonia > Gordonia sp. Swx-4. The sequence goes on along the minus strand of NZ_CP128197.1, from coordinate 3,884,934 downwards.
TGGCCCTTGCCGGTCACCGTGCGCCGGTACAGCGCGGCCAGTGCACCCTGGGCGGCGAACATGCCGGCGAGGGTGTCGCCTATCGAAAGTGCAAGTCGCGGAGGCAATTGCCCGGGGTAACCGTTCAGATACCGTAGGCCGCTCGCCGCTTCGGCGACGGATGCATAACCGGCGCGCGTCGCATCCGGCCCGGTCTGCCCGTAGCCGGACACCCGCACGATGACGAGGCCGGGGTTGCGTTCCGACAGCACGTCCGGGCCGATGCCGAGACGTTCGAGCGTGCCGGGCCGGAAGTTCTCGACGACGATGTCGGCGCGGTCGGCGAGCTGGAGGAAGATCTCACGGCCGCGGTCGGAGCGCAGGTCGAGGGTGATCGCTTTCTTGTTGCGGGCGTGGACCGTCCAGTAGAAGCGGTGGCCGTCGACCTCGGCCTGACCCCAGGTGCGGATCGGATCGGGCTTGCCCGGCGGTTCGATCTTGATGATGTCGGCGCCCATGTCACCGAGGAGGCGGGCGGCGTGCGGACCCGCGATCAGGGTGCCCATCTCGAGCACGGTGACGCCATCGAGCGGCCCCGGCGGGGTTCCTCCTCGGTTCGGCGCGTCAACGGTGTTGTCGGTCATGGGTACACAGTGTGGCCGGTCACAGGTGCAACGCCAAGACGAAGGGTGGACTCACGTTTGGAACGAATCGATCTATGCGTTCCATTGTTGCGGATCTCCGGCTATGGTGTGTGTCGTCGAACACACACCGGGGAGGCTTTGAATGGTTGATCACGCATCGGGGACCGGGCTCCTGCCCGACATCCGTCTCGCCGACATGGCGGCGGGCGTCGCATCGCTGCGCAAGGACATCGGGACCGTTCTGCGTGTGTTGCCGGAGATGCTGCCCAAGCCGCCGACCACCAAGATGTCGATCGGCAAGCGCTTCCAGCAGTCCGTCGACAAGTACCCCGACCGCGACTTCCTGCGCTTCGAGGGTTCGTCGATCACCTACCGCGAGGCCAACGCCCGGGCCAACCGTCTCGCCGACTTCCTGACGCGTGAGGGCGTCGGCAAGGGCGATGTGGTGGCGGTGCTGTCGAAGAACCACCCCGATGTCGTGATCGCCATGCTGGGCATCGTCAAGATCGGCGCCATCTGCGGCATGATCAACTTCCACCAGCGCGGCGCAGTGCTCGAGCACAGCCTCGGACTCCTCGACGCCAAGGCCGTTCTGTACCAGGAAGATCTGGGCGAGGCTCTGGATTCGGTCCCGCTGAGTGCGCGTCCGGCAAAGGAATTCACCTTCGAGAAGCTGCCGTCGCTGGTCGCACCTTGCTCGCCGGTCAATCCGAAGGCCACCGAATCCGTCGAGGTCGGATCGACCGCGATCCTGATCTTCACCTCCGGCACCACCGGATATCCCAAGGCCAGCAAGCTGAGTCACTACCGCTGGCTGGTCGCCATGAACGGCATCGGCGGCCTCGGGATCCGTCTGCGCAGCGACGACGTGATGTACACGGCGCTGCCCTTCTATCACAACAACGCGCTCACGATCTCGCTGTCGTCGGTGCTCAACTCCGGTGCCTGCCTCGCGATCGGCAAGCAGTTCTCGGCGTCACGATTCTTCGACGAGCTCATCGAGAACGACGCCACCGCGTTCAGCTACATCGGCGAGCTGTGCCGGTATCTCCTTGCGCAGCCGCCGAAGCCGACCGACCGCGCGCACCGCGTCCGGCTCGCCGTCGGCAACGGCTTGCGCCCCGACATCTGGGACGACTTCACCGGACGGTTCGGCATCGACCGCATCGTCGAGCTGTATGCGGCCAGCGAGGCCAACATCGGTTTCGTCAACGTTTTCGGGCTGTCGAAGACAGCGGGCTTCTCGCCGCTGCCCTACATCGTCGTCGAGTACGACGAGGAGACCGGTGAACCGTTGCGCGGACCCGATGGCCGGGTGCAGAAGGTCGGCAAGGGTGGCACGGGACTGCTTCTCGCACAGATCAACTCGCGCGTCCCCTTCGATGGTTACACCGACCCGAAGGCCACCGAGAAGAAGATCGTCCGCGACGCCCGCAAGAAGGGCGACCAGTGGTTCAACAGTGGCGACGTCGTCCGCGACCAGGGCTTCCACCACATCGGCTTCGTCGACCGCATCGGTGACACCTTCCGCTGGAAGGGTGAGAACGTCGCCACCACCGAGGTCGAGGCCGTGATCGACGCACACGACTCCGTCGAGGAGGCCGTCGTCTTCGGTGTGCCGGTGCCCGGCGTCGACGGCAAGGCCGGGATGGCGGCGGTGAGCCTCCACGACGGTCAGGAGTTCGACGCCGCGGGCTTCGCCGCGCACGTCCGGAAGGGGCTACCGAGCTATGCGGTCCCGCTGTTCGTGCGGATCGTCGACCAGCTCGAGCACACGTCGACCTTCAAGAACATGCGCACCGAACTGCGCAAGCAGGCCTACTCCGAGACCGGTGACGACCCGATGTACGTACTCTCCGGCGACACCTACGTCGAGTTCTACCCGGAGTTCGTCGAAGAACTGTCCGGAGCTCGGCGATAGGAGTGAACGGGGACCGACGTGGTGGCGGTGTCAGCCGTCCACCACGTCGTAGACCGCCTCGGCCGGCGCGGCCAGGAGCCGATCCGCCATCTCCTGCTTGAGGTAGGTCAGGCGCGCCTCCTCCTCGGCGGTGCGCTGACCATCTCGAAGGTGTCCCGTACACCGGGCCCGGTGTGTGCCGTGGCCACGACGATGTCACGGCGCTCGACCGAGCCGGGTTCACCGAGTTGGGGCAGAGCTCGCTCGAGGACCTTGAACGCGTGCGCGACGCCGCCCGGGAAGCCGGGACCGTGGTATCGGGTCACGTCGTCGATGGTGAAGGAGATCTGGGTGCCCTGATCGATGACGGTGATCGCGCTCATGCGATGGACTCCTTCGTGGTGCGGGCCGCCGGGGACCGGAGACTTCAGCCTGCGAAGTCTACTTACGGTGCACAGCGGACAGGCGCTCGCCCACGAACTCGAGTGCGCTCCGCTGCCACAGGCCGACATGATCGAGCATCGCGTGGCCGCCGTCGGGGACGTCGACGAACTCGGCGTCGACGCCCTGCGCCGACAACTCGTCGATGCCCTTGCGGGTGCGCTTGGCGAAGGTGCGTTCGTCCGCGGCGCCGTGGACTGCCACCACGCGGGCGCCCGGTTGGATGTGTCGCCAGTCGGCGTGCTGCCACCAGGGGGCGAGGGCGAGGACGCCGATGACACGGCGGTCGGCGGCGAGTTGCGCGGCGACCCGGCCGCCCATCGAATGGCCGATCGCGACGACGGGGGTGCCGGGGTGGCGTCGGCACAACTCGTCGAGCGCGGCGCGCGCCGGGAGCATCGGGCTGCTCTCGTCGCCGTTCCAGCCGTAGACGCGGTACCGCACCTGATGCACCCGTACGGCGCGTCCGTAGCGCAACCGCAACGACCACGTGAACGGGTACATGCGCAACGCCGATCCCTGCCACGGACTGAACGGCTTGCGGCTGTCGTCGGTGCCGCCGGGCAGCACCAGGACGAGAAGTCCGGCCGGGGCTCGCCGGGTCGGGAACAGGCAGGGGGAGAGCAGGCGCAGGGGACCGGGATTCAACATGGTCTGGCAGGCCTCCAACGGCACGTCGTCGATCGCTCCACCCTAGCGATTCGATTCCGGGCGGAATATGGACCGGTCTGGTGAGCTTGACGAATTGGTGTCGTCGGACGGGCGAATTCCGATCTTGATGGCAGAATCGCGGATATGGCACATTCCCGCGCTGGAACATTGGCCCTGCCCGAAGACCTCGTCGACGTGGAGGCACTCGAGCGTGCCTATTACGACAACGTCCCCGATCCGTCGGACCCGTTGCAGCAGGTCGTGTTCGGGACCTCCGGCCATCGGGGCTCGAGTTTCGACACCGCATTCAACGAAGCGCATATTCTCGCGACGACCCAGGCCATCGTCGAATACCGGCGCAGTGCGGGAATCACAGGTCCGCTGTTCATCGGTTTCGATACGCACGCTTTGTCGATTCCGGCGTGGCGGACCGCGCTGGAGGTTCTCGCCGCCAACGAGGTGGCGGTGTTGACCGCCGAGGACGACTCGTATACCCCCACCCCCGCGGTCAGTCGGGCGATCCTGACGTTCAACAAGGAGAACCCCGGCGTACTCTCCGACGGCATCGTGGTGACGCCGTCGCACAACCCGCCTCGCGACGGCGGGTTCAAGTACAACCCGCCGACCGGTGGTCCGGCCGACACCACGGTCACCTCGGTCATCGCCGCCCGCGCCAACGACCTGCTCGCGGCGAAGCTCGACGGCGTGAAGCGGATCCCGTTCGAGCGGGCCCGATCCAGTGAGTTCGTCCAGGATTACTCGTTCCTACAGGGTTACATCGAGGGCCTCGGCGGCGTCATCGACATGAAGGCCATCCATGACGCCGACATCCACATCGGTGCCGACCCGCTCGGTGGTGCGTCGGTCGGGTACTGGGCCCACCTCGGGCTGCGCTACAACCTCGAACACCTCACCGTCGTCAACCCGACCGTCGACCCGACGTTCTCCTTCATGACGCTCGACACCGACGGCAAGATCCGGATGGACTGCTCATCGGCGAACGCGATGGCGTCGCTGATCTCCGCACGCGACTCCTTCGACATCGCGACCGGCAACGACGCCGACTCCGACCGCCACGGGATCGTCACGCCCGACGCCGGCCTGATGAATCCGAACCACTACCTCGCGGTGGCCATCGACTACCTGTTCACGCATCGTCCGCAGTGGTCGGAGCAGGCGGCGGTCGGCAAGACGCTGGTTTCGTCGTCGCTGATCGACCGAGTGGTCACCGGAATCGGGCGGCCGCTGCTGGAGGTGCCCGTCGGTTTCAAGTGGTTCGTCGACGGTCTGCTCTCCGGACGCGTCGCCTTCGGTGGCGAGGAGAGCGCCGGGGCGTCGTTCCTCATGTTCGACGGCACGCCGTGGTCGACCGACAAGGACGGCATCATCATGGCGCTGCTCGCCTCGGAGATCCTGGCCGTCACCGGAAAGACACCGTCGCAGCGGTACGCCGAACTCGCCGAGCAGTACGGGGAGACCTCCTATGCCCGTATCGACGCGCCCGCCTCGCGCGAGCAGAAGGCGGTGCTGTCGAAACTGTCGCCGGAGCAGGTGAAGGCCACCGAACTCGCCGGTGAACCGATCTCCGCGGTCATGACGACCGCACCCGGCAACGGGGCGGCGATCGGCGGTCTGAAGGTCACCACCGAGAACGCGTGGTTCGCCGCTCGGCCGTCCGGAACCGAGGACGTCTACAAGATCTACGCCGAATCCTTCAAGGGCCCTGAGCATCTCGCGCAGGTGCAGAAGGAGGCGCAGCAGGTCGTCGACACCGCTCTCGGGAGCTGATCAACCGCCCGCGGGGACGCCGATCGCCAGGCCCACCAGATAGGTGGCGCCGGCGGCGATCGCGCCGAAGCACAGCTGACGCAGCGCGCCCCGGGCGATCGGATGGCGGGTGACGTAGGCGGCGACGCCTCCGGCGATGAGCAGGCCGACGGCGCCGACCGACAGGCCGAGGATCAATGAGGAGAACCCGAGCAGGTAGGGGATCAGCGGGACGACGCCGCCGACGCCGAACATCACGAACGACGAGATCGCCGCCACCCACGGCGACGGCTTGTCCGACGGGGCGACGCCGAGTTCCTGCGTGATGTGGACGTCGACCGCGCACTCGGGGTCCCGATGGATCTCGTGCGCCGCGGTGGTCGCGGTCTCCTCGGTCATACCCATCTCGGTGAACATCTCGACGAGTTCGTTGAGTTCCCCACGGGGATTTTTCGCGATCTCGGAGCGTTCGACATCCACCTCGGCGTCGAGTTGCTCGTTCTGCGTCGACACCGAGGTGAACTCACCGAGGGCCATCGAGAACGCGCCCGCGATCAGCCCGGCGACACCCGACAGGACGATCGTGTGCGCACTGGCCCCCGCCCCTCCGACGCCGGCGACGAGGCTGATGTTGGTGACCAACCCGTCCATCGCGCCGAAGGTCGCCGCGCGCACCCGGCCGCCCGAGACGTCCGGATGCTCATGGCTGATCGGGTTCATTTCCTCGTCGACCTCGCTGTTGGTCACCCGGCGAGCGTAACGACGCATGTACCGGTGCGCTGGGCGAGCCTCATCCTGCTGATCGAGCAGGTGGCGGGCTTAGCGAGTAGTCGCATGAAAAAGTCCCCATCGACACGGCACGCAATCGGTGCCGGTTCGGTGCAGCTACTCAGCCGTTTATCAGCGCTGCGCGGATATTGTCGTTACGTGAGCGAAAAGCGTAAGTCGGGAGCCTCCGTGCCCCGCGCCACCACATCGAAGTATCAGCCGAGCGCGCCGTCGAGCACGATGACCTACGTTCTCGGAGGCATCGCGGTCCTGGTGATCGCGGGCCTGGTCATCGGCGGGATCTGGTGGAGCGGTCGTGACAAGGGAACCGCGGACCAGTCCGCACTCGCCGCCAGTTCGACGATGATCGTCGGACCCGAGAACGCCCCGCTGATCGATGTCTTCGAGGATCCCCTGTGCCCGGTGTGCAAGATGTTCGAGCAGCAGTCGGGACCTGCGATCACCGCCGCGGTCACCGAGGGCAAGCTGCGGGTGCGCTATCACACGCTCAACTTCCTGAACTCGCGGTCGGCGACCGGTGACTACAGCTCCCGGGCCGCGGGCGCGCTGACCTGTGTGGCGCAGGAACAGAACACCGACCTGTTCCTCCGGTTCCACAGCGCACTGTTCGCCGCCCAGCCGGCCGAGGACGGCACCGGCAACATCACCAGCCCCGAACTGGCGCGCCTGGCGACCTCGCAGGGCGCGACGCCTGCGACCGCCAAGTGCATCACCGACAACGAGAAGGTCGCGCAGGCCGAAGCGAACGCCACCACGTCGAGCGACGAACTGAAGAAGGCCGCCGGCCAAGTCGGCACCCCGAGCGTCCTCCACGACGGCAAACCCGTCGAAGGACTGCTCGACGGCACCGGCTGGCTCGACGGAATCCTCGCCGGCAAGTCCTGATCCGGGAGGGACCGGGTCCTTGATAGGACCCGGTTCCTGCGGATTTGGCCACTGTCGTGGCAGTGGTGTAACTTTCCTAGTGCCCTTGAACAGGGCGGAACAACAAAATACGGGGCTATGGCGCAGCTGGTAGCGCACCACACTGGCAGTGTGGGGGTCAGGGGTTCGAGTCCCCTTAGCTCCACGTAAGTTGAGAAATTCGAAATCTGCCCCGTCTGATGGCGGGGCAGTTTCGCGTCCGGGGACGGTTGGGGCATCTCGCCCCCGTGCTCCTGGGCGAGGACAGCGGCCGCCGGTTCTGCTGGCACGAACGTGACGTGTTCGTCCTCGTCGATGACTATTCGCTTGAACAGCGCGCGGTTGAGCATGCGGCGTTCAGCAGGTTCGCACTTGCTGTAGAGGTCACCGAGGTCGGTGAGGACATCGACGATCTGATCGAGCCCCTCGTGAGCGCTGTGGTAGGTGTTCGCGAGGTTGTCGAGCCGGCTGTTGATGGCGTCGAGGCTTGTGCGGATGCGGTCCTGTTCGCTCTTGAGCAGGTCGAGCGGGATGGCGTCGGCGTAGTGGGCTTGGACGAGCTTGAGGCGTTCGGCATCGAGCTTCTCGCGCTGGGTGGTCAATACGGTGCGTTCGTTGTCGCTGGAGGCTTCGAGCTGGTCGAACACTTGGTGCAGTACCTGGCTGACGTGCTCGGCTTCCTCGTCGGTGAGCCCGTTGGTGCCGTAGTCGCGTTCGACGCGGTCCTCGATCCGTTCGGCGAGGATCGCCGAGCGGGTGCAGCCGTTCTTCTTGCGCCGCCCTGAACAGGTGAAGTACTCGTAGCGATCTCCTTGCTTGTCCCGGGGCCGTTCGATCATGAGCTTGGCGCCACACGAGCAGCACAAGCTCCCCTTGAGGTAGTGGTCGTACTTCTGAGGCCGCTCACCGACAGCGTTCTTCGCATCGAGCTGCGTCTGGACCCGCAGCCAGTTGTCCGGGTCGGCCAGCGGGATGTGGGCGCCGTCGTAGGTGACGCCGCGGAAGGTCACGGTGCCCTGGTAGTAGGGGTTGGTCAGGATTTTGTGCAGCCCGGTGGTGGAGACCGGCTTTGCCGGCTGTGAGGGTGTGGAGCGGGTCGTCAGGCCGCGGGTCTTCAACTCGCGGGCGAGGGAGGAGAGGGACCAGTCGCCGGTGGCGTAGGCGGCGAACGCGAACCGGATCAAGTCCGCGCGATCGGGGTCCAGTTCGATATCTCGGGCTTCTCGGCCTTTGGCGTCTGTGGTGCGCACGTTCAGGTAGCCCAACGGTGCTTTGGTCGGCGTGCCACCGATCGACGCTTTCTGCGTCATCCCTTTGAGGACTTCCTGGGCCAGGTTGAGGGAGTAGAACTCGGCCATCGACGCGAGGATGCCGTGCATGAGCATGCCGGAGGGGGTTTCGTCGATGTTCTCCGTGACAGAGACCAGGGTGATGTTCGCCCCGCGCAGGGTGGAGTGGATGATCGCGTCATCGAGCCGGTTGCGAGCGAGTCGGTCGACCTTGTTGATGATGCAGTACCGGACCGGGTTAGCTGCGATGTAGTCGAGCATTTCCTGCAACGCGCGGCGACGGGCGGTCTTCGCGGACTCGCCGGGCTCGATGAACTCCTTGACGATGACTGCGCCGAGCTGTTCGGCCTTGCGCTGGGCGGCTTCTCGCTGGGCGGGGATGGACAGACCTTCTTCGAGGCCGTTGCGGGTGGCCTGGTCCTTGGTGGAGACCCGCAGGTAGGTGACCGCTGGTATCAGCCCGTCAGCTCCTTCCTCACCGGTCCCGGCTATCTGGTGCCGCTGGTCAGTTGCCAGTGCGCGGAGTGTCGCGACGTCGATGCCGGAGGGGAGACTGATGGGAGACATGGAGTGACCGCCTTTCAGGTGCCCAACTGTGGGTTGGGCGTCTGGGGCGCCGGATGGCGGTCACGTCAGGATTCGAAAAGAACACCCCCGATAGGGGTTTAGGGTCTGTGCCAGCGACGCCGTGATCGTCGTGTTGGCTTCTGATTCTACCGTCTGGGCGTGAGTAGTTGTCGGAGGTGTTTGCCTGCTTGGGTGGTGGCGTCGTCATCGGATGCTCGCAGGGCGAGGCGGATGAGGACTTCGGCGACCTTCTCGGTGTCGATGTCCTCGCGCCTGTCGAACCGGACCCGGACTGGCCGGTCGGCGCCGACTCGATCAGTCCTGCGCGCATAGGAGCGAACCATCAGCGCTCACCTTGCTCACGTTGCGCACCGGGGCGATGGTCGAGGAGTTCACCGGTGGCGTCGTCGATGGTGGTGAAGAACGCGTCCTCGGCGGTTTGCCGCTGCCTGACCTGCTCTCGGACGAAGTCGATGAACTCATCGTCACGGTCAGTGATCACAACATCCTCCACCGGTGGTGGGGGCGTTTCGCCGGGCCAGGCGGTCTGCCGGGTCGCACGGTCCCGGTCGAGACGGGTGCCGGATGCCGCCACCCAGTCACGCAGCCGCGCCCTGGTGTCGGCGAAGTCGCGGTGCCAGCCGACAGGTGCGGAGCCGTTCTGCTCAGGGTCGTAGGCGCACAGCCAGTGCAGGTGCAGGGCTGATAGTTCCCAGACCAATTCGGGGTGGTGGTGCCAGAACGGGGGGATCACGGCGGCGGGGAGCCCGTAGGTGTGGCGGAGCCAGTCGACCCACCGGTTCAGCTCCAGCCACTCTTGCTCCAGATCGTGGGCGGAGAGCAGGTTCCAGTTCACCGGGTGCGGCGGTCCGCCCAACGACTCGGTGGTCATCTCATCGCCAAAGTCGTCGTCCAGGTCGTCTTCGAGGTCGTTCTCATCGGGCTCGGGGGGTGGAGTGCGGGCGTTCATGATCCTGCTTCTCCCGGTTCAGCGACCCAGCACCGGCGTATCGGCAGCCGGTGAGGCTTGTGGCGGGTCGAACGCTCGGTCCTGCTGCCGGGATACGTTCTCGCGCTCTGCGGTGACACCTGCACGGCGAGGTGTTCGGTCCACGTCGTAGCGGGTCCGCGCGGTGTCGTGGCCGATCTTCTTGGCCACGAACTCCTCGCCCTCGATCTGTTGCCCGTCACGGGTGTAGGAGTACTCGTGCGCGTAGCCTTCGGCGACGAAGTTGTCGCCTTTGGTGAACCGCTCATACGCGCGTTCGGCCGTTGCGCGGTACAGCACGAGATTGCTGAAGCTCGGCTCCAGCTTCGTGAACGCCCCGTCCTCTTCGCGGTGGTAGTTCTCCTGCCCGAACCGGGCATAGAACCGAGCGTCACCGTTCTCCGTGGTGGTGAGTTGCGGATCGGTGGCGATGAATCCAGAGATGGACTGCTGCGTGCGGATAGCCATTGAACCTTCTCCTGACGATCAGTCGCGACCACCAGGGCGTGGTCGCTGTGTCAGGCAGGTGCACACCGCGACCCATGCTCGGATCAGGGCTTTCGGTGCAGCAGCGCTTCGATTTCTGCTCGGTCGGCCTTCAACGTGGAAGCGTCGGAGCGGGACGGCCAAGCCCGTAGATCGGTGACGATGGGTGGGGCGGCCCGGAGGAGGGTGACGCCAGTGCCAAACGGGAGCGTTCTGATCCGGTCAGGCGGCAGGATCGCGACGCGGCGAATGGAGCGTTGGTTGGAGCGGGTGCCGTGGTCGCCGAGGGTGACGGAGTCGGTGTACTCGTCGCGCTCCCCGATGAGTGTGGAGAGGTCTTGGAGGTCGCGGCTGTTGGAGGCACCGCCGAGGATGATCTTGACGATGGAGGCGTCCCAGATCGCGCCGGCGGCGTTGTCGTTCCATTTGTCGCGCGCCTGCGCCAATGACTGCAACACAGGCAGGGTGGTGATGCCGGTGCCGCCGCCCTCAGCCATCAGCGTCGGGAGGCTGGGCAGGGGGGCGAGGTTGCCGATCTCATCCAGGGCAAGCAGCAGGGGCGGGTCGAGGCGTGCGCCGGGTGAGCGGGCGGCGATCCGGCGGGCGGTTTCGATGAGGTCTTCGATGAACGCGGCCACCAGGGCGGCGGATGCGCCGGCGCCGGCGCCGGTGGCCAGCAGGTAGAGGGTGCCGCGGTCGCGGATGAAGGTCTCGGGGTCGAAGCTCTCACCAGGTCCAGGCGAGACAGCGTCCAGGACGCGCGGGTCGGCCAGCGCGCCGAGGGCCAGGGCGACGCCCTGCCAGATCGAATCCCTGGTTTTGGGGTCGGCGTCGATCATCGCTCCGAGGGAGTCCGCCCACCCGGTGGCTGCCTGGGTGTTGTTGGTGAGGATCGCGACGGCTTCGGCGGCGGCGGTGGGGTCGAGGGTCCAGCGAAACAGCTCGGCTGGGGGCCGGTGGTCGAGCGCCGCGGCGTGTAGGAGGGCTTGGAGGGCGGTGCGGGTCTTGCCTTCCCAGAAGCCGCCGGATTCGACCCCGCCGGCGGACAGGCCGGTTGCTGCGGACAGGCCGGTGGCTCGGATCATCGCCGTGAGCGGGTCCTCGCATCCGCGGATGGGTGACCAGCGCATTCCGGCGGGGATGCCTTCGGCGAGGTGTTGGGGGTCGAACACCGCTACCGGCCGACCGCCACGCTGCCGGGCGCGGAGGGTGGCGGTGAGGTTGTCCGGCCGCGTGCTGGTGGTGACCACGGCGCCGGGGGCGTCAAGGATCGTCGGGATGACGATGTGCAGGCCCTTGCCGGAGCGCGGGGGGCCGATGAGCAGGATCGAGTCCTCCACGCTCGCCCACACATCGCGCCCCTTGGACGCGCCGATCCGATACCCGACATCACCGGGTGCGGGTTTATCGAGGGATGGGCGCAGTGTCCCGGCCCGGCGTAGCAGCGCCTTCGCTGAGGCGGTTTGGGTGACTTCATGGGCCGTGGCGGTGCCGGCGAGGCGGCGCGGATCGGTCTCAACCCGGCGGGAGTGGCGGCGCAGCCGCATCCACACCCATGCCCCGGCCGTGACCAGGCCAGCGAGCATCGCCGCGGTGATGATCCAGTACACGGACGAGTTGAGCCCGGTGGCGTCGAGCGCGCCCGCGGGGTCGCCGGGGTTGAACAGCACTCCGAGCCCCGACGCCGGTCCAGCAGTGGGTTGGGGTGTACCGGTGAGGAACGCGGCAACGGACCCGGAAGCGCGCAGGATGAGCGCGATCCCGAACATCCCCACCAGGGCCATGAGAGCGGCGTTGGTCAGCTCGTCACCGAACGCCCCGGCCTGCCGCCCGGATGGGGTGCTCATGACAGCCGCCGCACGTGGATCGTGCCGGAAATGCGGCCGAACAGAATCACCTCGCCGCCGCCATCGGGCAGCAGCAACCGGAGACGACCTCGGTCCAGGAGCGTGCGGGCATGACCGGTGCTGATAGCATCGGTGTGGGAGACGATGACCGCGGCCGCGACGTCCTCGCCGGGCACGAACCCCTCCCCGATCATTTCGACCAGGTCCGGCCCCCGCTTGCTCCTGCTCGTGACCCGTGTTTCCCGTTCGTCCTCGGTCTTCGCTTCGGTGTCGGGCGGTTCGGACCTGTCGCGGCGACGGGCGCGGATGACGTCGGTGAACACGCTCCCGTCGCTTTCGTGCACCTCGATGCGCACCGTGATGGTCCGGTCCCGGGTGAGGGCGTCCAGCAGGGACCCGAAGGTGCTGCGCGTCCATGCTTCGCCTTCAGGTGGTGGGACGTCGGTGCCGTCGAGGGTGACGCCCAGGGCGCCGGTCTCGGTGACGGTGATGACCGCGTGCGGCAGCACAACCGGCGTCTCCTCTGGTTCCGGCCGAGGCGTGCGGCGTGGGGCTTTGCGGGTCATCACTTCACCCCCGAGGTGAGCCGCGAGCTGGTGTCGAACAGTGTCAGCTCGGCGGGATGGAGCTGGTGCTGGGTGACGAAGGCCCGGTCTTTGATCCGCCACAGCCCCTGCCCGACACCCAGGCCCGGGAGGAGCTTCTGCTCGGTGCCGGTCAGGCCAAGAGCCTGGGCGGTGGGGCCGAGCTGGTCGGATTCTTGCCGGTAGACGATCCGAGTCTCGGCGTTCGCGAGGAGGCTGTTGGCGAGGGATCGCATGGCGGAGCCGGCGTCGCCGACGTTGTCCAGGTCGGAGAGTTTGTGGAAGATCAGCATGTTCGCGATCCCGTAATGCCGCGCGAGACGCCAGTGCGCGTCCATCCGCTTCAACAAGGCGGGGTGGGACATCAGCCGCCACGCTTCGTCGTAGATCACCCACCGCTGCCCACCGTTCGGGTCCAGCAGCGCGGACTCCATCCACGCCGACGAGCACGTCATCAACACCGAGATCAATGTGCTGTTCTCGGTGACGCGGGACAGGTCGAGGCTGATCATCGGCAGGCTGGGGTCGAACCGGACCGTGCTGGGGCCGTCGAACAGGCCGGCGAGGTCACCGGCGACCAGGCGGCGCAGGGCATGGCCCACGAGCCGTCCGTCCTCGGCCAATCTGCCGTCGGCGGCCTCGTCCGGGGTGAGGATGCGGTCGACGACCATCGGCAGGATCGGCACGGTGTTTTCTGCGACGACTGCGGTGAGAGCGAGGTCGATCGCGGTGTGCTCCAACGGCGTCAACCCGCGGGCCAGGACGGTCTCGGCCAGAGCGCCGATGAGGTCGCGGCGGCGGGAGGCGACCGTGATGGCCCACTCCCGGTCCGACAGTCCGGTGGGCCGGTGGCCTTCATCGAGGGGGTTGAGGCGTGTGTTCAGGCCGTGGCCGAGGACGATTGCCCGTCCGCCGACCGCGTTGGCGACGGCGGTGTGCTCGCCCTTCGGGTCGCCGGGGACGTAGACGCGCCGTCCGAACGGCAGCGACCGCGTGTAGAGCGATTTCGCCAGCGAGGACTTGCCGGAGCCCACGATGCCGGCGAGGACGACGTTGGGGGCGGTGATGATCCCGCGGGCGTAGAGGACCCAGGGGTCATAGACGAACGAGCCGCCGGAGTAGAGGTCTTGGCCGACGAACACGCCGTCGGCGCCGAGGCCGCCTTCGGCGACGAACGGGTACGCCCCCGCCAACGTCGCGGACGTGTCCTGATGGCGCGGGAGCCGGAACCTGCCGGGTGTGCGCAGCGCCGCCGGGCCGGGCTCACCGGCGGCAGGCAGGTACGTGGTCGCGCGTCGCTCAGTGCGTTCCGCATCGGCCTTCGCTCGCGCGGCAGCCTGCTCGGTACGGTGCTGCTCGGCCCGCAGCGCTGCGGCAGCCCGCCGGCGTCGCTTGCGCAGCCGGCGACGCTCAGCGGCCGGGGCCACCAGGACCGATGCGTGCAGCCGCTCGTTCTCTCGCGCGCTCACAGCGACAGCCCCCGCCCAGCCGACCGTGCGGAGCGGGCCGGCCCGGCGAACCAATCCCGGTCCACAACCGCCGGCCCCTGCTGCGCCCGCGCGGACGCCGGTGTCACCGAGGACCTTGGCGTGCTCGAATCGAGCGGGCCGACGCCGCTGATCGCTTCACGCGCGGGCACCACGCCGGTCTCATCCAGGCCCGGGTCGGACATCGCGGCAGGGTGTGCACGCAGGAGGCTGACGTGGCCCATGAACGGGTTGTACGTGAGGGTGTAGTCACCATCCGTGATCACCCGGTCGAGCTGCCCGGTGGGTGGTTCGTCGTAGACGTACCCGTTCTCCAGGGCCGCGTCGGTGGTCTCGTCCCCGTAGTCCCAGCCGCGCAGGTGCTCGACGGCCGCATCGGCGCCGTCCTGGTCGATCAGGTCGAGCACCTCGTCGGCCTCGGCGCCTTGGAGGAAGACGACGCTGATCCAGCGCCGCGGCGCGTCCGTGGACACTGCCTCCCCGTCGATCTCCTGGGCCGGGGCGTGCCAGGCGACGCGTCCCGAATGGGTCATTGCGGCATTGACGCGCTCCTCGACACCGTCCAGGAGTGTTCCGGCGTGGTGCAGGTCGTCTGCCGCGGCGAGGGCTTCGGCGGCACCGATCACGTGGTCACCGTCATCGTCGTGAGCGCGGTCGCGATGAGTGAGATGCGCGGAGCCGACCTGGTCGAGCACCTGGCGCAGCGATCGGACGCCCGAGAGGAGGTCACCGAGCACGCTGTAGGTGTCGGCGGGGTTGTCGAAGACGCGGCTGGCGTGCGCGAGCCCGCGCAGCGCGTCGGATGCTTCGGCAGCATCCTGGAGTGGGTCGTGATAGGTGGGCATGAGCGGCCTCCTGTGACAAGCGCGAAAGCCCCGGTCATCCGGGGTCGACTCTCAGGTGCACGCGCACCCCCACGGCGCGAGGGTCGGGGTGTACGCGGGGCGTCAGATGCGGCGGCACAGCGGCAGCGCCGCGGCGGTGAACGCAGCGGCCTGCTGTCCCACGAGCAGCCGGGTTTCACAGGAGGCTTGGATCGCGGCCTGCTCGATCGCGGCCACCCCGGCCTCCAGCTCTTCGACGGTGGGTGCGGAGACGCTGATGAGGCCGGTGAACCGCAGCACTCCGTGGCCGGCGGTCAGGTCGGCTTCCTGCTGGAGCACGTCGTGGTACTCGGCGGTCTGGGTGGCGTCTTCGATCTGCCCGATCTTCGCCCGCTGGGCTTGGTCGGAGATGTGCTCGACCTTCTTCTTGCGGATGTCGCGGGCGGCTTGGTCGGAGCGCATTGGGGTGCACAGCAGCGAGAACGAGCGTTGGATGCCGGTGGACAGCAGCACCGGGGACAGGAAGCCGGGGTAGACCATCGAGCGCGGCCACTCGCTGACCCACAGCACCGCGTGGTGGGCGGAGTCGGTGCGCAACCGGGCCCAGGACTCGTTGACGGCCACGGGACCGGCGGTGGCGAGGTGCTGGCCGAGTTCGCCGTGGCGCTCCAGGGTGGCGGCGATGGCCGGGTCGTACGCGCTGCGCAGGATCACCGCGATCTGTCCCGGGCTCAGCCACCCGGAGGGTTTCAGGTCGGCGGAGCGTAGGGCTGCGACCAGGGTGGACATCTCCTGGCGCAGGACGGCGGCGGCCCCGCGGATGCCGCCACCGGCGGTCCTGATCTGACGGGCGGCGGTCTTCGTATCCAGCGACAGGGACAAGGTGGTGGCGTGCCGTTCCCCGGCCGGCCCGGCACGCTCGATCAGTTCGGCGTAGGTGGTCGCGGCCCAGGTGTCGTCGGCGGTGCCGTGGGAGGCCCACCATTCGGCCAGTCCGGTGCCGGAGTCCGGCAGCGTCCGTTCCAGCACTTGCAGGGTGGCGATCCGCCCGGAGCGGCACACCGTGGCCAGCACGCGCCCCCAGGAGGTGACGCGGCGTTCCTGCTCACCCGGGTCCAGGAGCACGAACGCCGGATGGGTCACCTCGCAGACCACGGTGAGGGTCGCAGCGTGGGGGTCGTGGATCATCCCGGCGCCGGTGTCGGGGTCGGTGTACTCCCGCAGCCGGGCCATGTCCCCGGGCAGCGCGAGCGTGCCGACCGGCCGCGGTGCCACGATCCGGCGCCGGTACAGCAGCTGGCCCGCGGTGGAGCGCCACAGCCACCAGCACGCCACCGGCAGCCACTCCACGGCCGGACGCCCAGCGACGGGTACCCAGGTCAGGGCGGCGGCGAGCACCCAGACGGGTGCGGTGTAGGCCAGCAGGATGCCTCCGCCGGCATACAAGGCGCCGACGACGGCGAGGACGCCGGTGGCGAGGGTGATGAGCTGGGATAGGGACAGGCCGAGGAGGATGCCGCGGCGGGTGAGGCGGGAGAACTTGACCGGCACCAGCTGCGTGGTGGACTCCTTCTGCTTCGAGGTCATGGCCCCTTCAGTCCTTCCCGGTCGACTTCGGCGCCGGCGGCGGGGCCGGCTTCTGCGCACGCGGCTCCGGTTGTGCCGAGCCCGGACCCGCCGATGGTGTCTTCGGCTCGACCGGAGGCGGAGCCTTCGTGGCCGGTGGGGACGACGTCGGGGACGCCGCCGGAGGGGGCGTCGCGCCGGTCTGCCCGGCGCTGTCGGCGGCCGTCTCAGCCTGGTTGGCGAGGGCCGTGCCGGCCTTGGGGCCGGCGGTTGCGGCGTCCTTGGCGACCTTCGCCGCGATCACCGCTGCCGCGGCCGGTCCCGCCGCCGCAGCACCCGCACCGGCGCCAGCGCCCGCACTGGCACCGCCGCCTGCTCCTGCGCCGGCTCCAGCGGACCCACCGGCGGAGCTGGCGCCACCAGCGGCACCCGTCGCGCTTCCGGATGCCTGCGGTGTGGAGGTCTTGGCCCGGGGCGGCGCCTTCCCACCGCCCCCAGCGTTCCCCCTGCTGCCGCCGCCGCTTTCGTTACCGCTGTTGTTGGCGCCGTCGAGGACCTTCTTCGGGCCGTCACCGGCCGGTTTCGTCGGGGTGGGGACGGGCCGGTTGAGGGCCTGTTTGGCGTCTTGTTCGGAGCCGATCGCGTGGTACATGTCGAAGCCGATGAAGCTGATGAACTTGTAAGTCAGGTAGGGGGCGAACGCGGCCATCGCCATCAGCACGATCCCGGCGAGGGGGTCGCTGATCGAGGACAGGTCCGCGTCGATCGGTGCCGACACCTGGGTGATGGCGACGAGGAACATCACGACCAGGACGAGCTTGGAACAGATCAGCGCGATGACGAACATCGCCCACTTGCCGATCCACCCCCTGCTGGCGTCCCAGGAGGCGCCGGAGAACGCCAGAGGTGCGAACACGATCGCCACCAGCAACAGTGCCTTGCGCACGAGCAGCGAAAGCCACACGATCGCGGCCGCGGCGATCGCCAGGCCGGCGAGGAAGATAGTGATGATCGCCCCCACCCCGGGCGCGGCGATGTTGATCCCGACCAGGCCGGCGGCGAGGAGGGTGATCTTGTCGCCCATGGACTCGGTGGTTTCTCCGGCGGCCTGGATGATCCCGACACAGAGCTGGTCGACGATCTCCAGCAACAGCGCCGTCAGCGTGATCACCACGAACGAGCCGAGCACAGACTTCGCCAACCCGAGCGCGGCACGGGACAAGGCGGTCGGGTCACGGCGGACCAGGCCGGTGAGCAGCTGGAGGCAGAAGAAGATCAGCATCACGAACACGGCGATGCCGAACAGCAGGTTGTAGACCGCCACGTACTCCGGCCGGGTGACATCGACGAGGGTGGTGGTGTCGAACACGGACCACACGGCCTCGAACAGCCACCCGGCGGCGGCACCCATGGCTTGGGCGAGCCAGTCGAACGGAGCCGCCACCAAGCTCGCGGCGGCTTCGCCGGCGGTGTCGCACACGGTCGAGATGACGGGGATATCGCACACACCCACCGCAATCACTCCTTCAAGGGGTCGGTCAGCGGGTGGTCAGACCTGCTGGCCGACGTCCCAGAAGAAGTTGATCAACGTCACGCTGGCGCCGCAGATCACCGCGGCCCCGCAGCTGACGAGGACGCCGACCTTCCCGCGGCCGGCCAAGTGCGGGTTGGAGGAGTTGGCGCCGAATCCCCACACGATGGCGGAGATGATCAGCGCGAGGACGGACAGGATCAGGCCGATGGTCATCACCGCGCCGACGATGGTGCGCAGTTGGGCGATGCCGGGCAGGCCGTCATCGTTGGGGGTGATGTCGACATCCATCGGCAGAAGCGCCGGCAGAGCGGTGATGAGATCGAACACGGTGAGTCTCCTGACGAGCGAACCCGCCCTTTCCGGGCGGGGAACACGGATGGGTTCGCAGATCAGGTGCGCGACAATCCCCAGGGCGGTCCGCGGCGGCCGTTTCGAGCGTGTGCAGGGATCAGAGTTGCTGGCCGAGTTCGATGAGCCAGTTCATCCACGCCACGCCGGCACCGGCCAGGACCGCGGTGCCGAGGGCGACCAGGACACCGGTGCGGCCCTTGCCGGCTGCGCTGTAGTTGCCGTTCGCGGCAGCGACGGCCCAGATGATGGCGGAGACGATGAGCATCAGGACGGCGGTGATGAGCACGAACGTCAGCAGCGCTCCGATCACCGCACGCAGGTCGCCGATCCCGCCGATTCCGTCGAAGTCGGGGAAGACGTCCATGCCGTTCAGCTCCCTGTCCGGACGGTGATGTGGAGGTGGTCGTAGTGGCCGCCGGTGACGTCGTCGGGGTCGTGCATGCCGCCGCCGGTGTAGTCACGCCACCCCTCGGCGTCGCGGGCGAGGGACCAGATGCGGCCTTGCCAGATCAGGTATTCCACGCCGAGGACCTCGGCGTGGTCTTTCATCCAGTTCGTCACGGCCCAGCCGGCTTCGAGCTGGGCGGGGGTGGGGTGCTGGCCGATGGCGTTGCCGAAGGTGAGGTCACAGGCGCGGCCGAGGGGGTGCTCGGAGCGGGTGCCGGGCCGGGGTGAGTAGCACGCCCAGGACGTGTCGGGGAACGCCGCGATGCCCTGGGTGTAGAGGTGCAGCATCCGGGTGGTGATCTGCCCGCCGGAGATGGGGTCATCCACGAGCGCGTCCGGGTCGCCATCGATCGGGTCAGGGTCACCGCCGGGCGGCGCGGTGGCGGGGTCGCAGCCGGCGGGGGCGCCGGTCTCGGGTTCGGGCAGGTCGGCGGCGTCATGCGCGTTGAGCCAGGCGGCGGGGTCGGTGTGCTCTCCGTCGGTGCCCCCTTGCCGGACTTCGAAGTGCAGGTGCGGGCCGGTGCTGTTGCCGGAGGAGCCGATGTCGCCGATGTGCTGCCCGGCGCTCACCTGGTCGCCGGCGGTGACGTGGATGCCGTGCTCCCACATGTGCGCATACGCGGTCGCCACCGTCTGCCCGGCGATCTGGTGCTCGATGACGACGAGGCCGCCGTAGCCGCCGGAGAACTCCGCGATGGTGACGGTGCCGTCGGCGGCGGCGAGGATCGGCGTGCCGTCCGGGGCGGCGAAGTCGGTGCCGGTGTGAAACGAGTTCTCCCCAGAAATCGGATGGACCCTCGGCCCGTATTCGCTGGTGAGCACCCAGGTGCCTTCGGGTACCGGGAACACCACCCGGGAGGACTCCGCCGTGACCGTCTGCGCTGCTGGCATGGCCGCGTCGCCAGTTGCTGGGCTCGCGCTGGTGGTGAGGGTGGTGAAGATGGTTTCGGCGACGGGCTCGTAGTTGCGGTAGCGGTCGGGGTAGGCGGAGACTTCGACGGCTTGGGCGGCCTCGCCCTTGTCCATCTGTTCCCAGCCGGGGATATCCAGCAGCCCGCGCGGTGAGGGGTAGTTCGGCCCGTCGGGTCCGCCGAAGAACGCCCGCGCCTGGTAGACGGGGTCCATCAGGTCGGCGACGGTGCCCCACCCCGATTGCGGGCGCATCTGGAACAGGCCGAGCGAGTCGTTGTCGGAGCCGTCACCGTCGTTGGGGTAGTTCGCCGACTCCGGATACGCGGAGGTGTTGGACAGCATCCGCAGGGTGGACTCGGTCAGGGCCGCCATTAGCGCGATCACCAGGCCGTCGCTGGTCACTCCGTCGATGCCGGAGCCGGTCGCGATGATGGTGGCCGCGTGCGTCAGCTGGGTGCTGTTCAGGGTGAAGGTCTCACCGTTGGCGGTGGTCACGGTCAACGAGTTGGGGACGTCCCCGATGGTGACGTTCGTGCCGGTCACGGTGCAGGTGGCCGACGCGGCCGGGTTCATCACCAGACCGACGCCGATCAGCCCGAGCGAGGGGCCGAGCAGCACCAGGGCCAGGGCGACGATACCGAGCTTCTTCAACACTGTGGGCACCCCTTGTCGTTCAGCGCAGGGGGTTGTCGAGCTGGGACAGCCGCAGCAGGTGGCAGGTGTCGTAGGTCGGCGCGCAGACGATGAACACGGTGAACGCCACCGGATGCTCGGAGGTGACGGCCTGGTCGTTCCAGAGGCCGGTGCGGTGCCGGGTGCCCTCGATCGTGTACGCGATAGTGCCCTCGGCAAGCTGCCCGGGCTGTGCCTGCGCCACGGCGTCACTCCACGCGTCGGGGACGTAGATGGTGTCGATGGTCAGGTGCTGGGTCGTGGCGTACTGGCGCAGTTCCACCCAGGCCTCCCGGGAGGGGAGGTAAGTGGCGATGTCAGCGGCGAGCCCGGCCTGTTCCGCACCCGACGGGTCACCCACGGCCAGGATCACGGCGGTGTAGTCCAGGGGCATGAACCCGCTGGCGGTATCCCAGCTGAACAGCGCCGAGGCGACATTGCCGGCGAACGTCGCCGGATCAGCTGAGGGCCGTAGCACGGGAAGGCGGGGTGCCTGGGTGGGTACCGGCTCGCTGGGCACGGTGACAACAGGCCCCGGCCCGCTGCTCTCATCGCTGCCGGGCTCGGTGCTGGCGGGTGGTCCGGCCAGCAGGCCGTAGACGCCGACCCCGGCCAGCACGAGGACGGCCACCAGGGCGGCGAGCACCGCGATCATGCGGTGACGGGAGCGAGCATCGGACAGCTCAGGAGTCTTCATGCCCCGTAGGTGCACCCGCGCGCCCATGTGATCGGCATGGTCAGAGGGCGCGGAGGTGGCCGCGGCCTGGCGCCGGGTCATCGCCGCGCTGACGGTTGCGCGCGGCGCGCAGCTGCTCCCCGAATCGGCTAGTGCCGTCCGCAGTGGCGAGGAAGGAGTCGATCTGCTCGTCGGTCAGCTCAGCGGCGAGCTGGTCGAGGTCGTAGTGGGTCCACCAGTCGACCAGTTCGCTCCAGGTAAGCACGAACGCCCGCACCGGATACCGCACCGTCTCACCATCATCCTGACCAGCTGCTGGAGTGGATCGCGGGGTGCGTCTCTGTGGTGTCGTCGCCTTGATGCGGGCCAGCGCGTCGGCGGCGAGCTGGTGCAGGTCCGCGTCGCGGTCACCGCGTGCGGTGTCGGCCTGTTCCCGGATCTCCCGGTAGAGCGGGTCGACGGGGTTGCCGGCGTCGATGCGCTCCAGCGCGGTCGCCGCCTCCTGGCGTAGTTCGTCGGGTTGAGCGGGGTCCTCGGCGATGTGCTGGAGGTAGCTGATCTTGTCCAGCGTCTTGTAGGACGCGCTGCCGGGGATCATCCCGGCAGCCTGCTCGCTGGCCCGCCCTTGGTCGGACGGTGCGGGAAAGTTTCCCGCACCGTCGTCCCCGGGCTGCCGCTGCGCACTGAACCGGGTCGCGGCCTGCCGGCGGGCGGCGTCCTCGGCCATGACCTGCTTCAGTTCCCGGTACAGGGCGGCGGCTTCGAGCTGGGTCAGGGGCTTGTGCAGGACGTTGTCATCCTGCTCGGCGAGGAGGTGGCCGAGGCGGTCGGAGATACCCGAGCGGACCCAGACATTGACGGTCTTCCAACCAAGCTGCCGGATCGCGGCCAACCGGCGAGCCCCGCACACGAGGACGCCGTCGGGGGTGATGGTGATGGGTTGCAGGAGACCGTCGCGGGCGATGGAGGCGGCGAGTGCGTCGATGTCGCCCAACTCGGTGCGGTTCCGGTGGCCGATCTGGATCGAGGCGACCGTGCGCTCCAGCTCGATGGACCCCGCCGGCGCGCTCATCACGCACCACCATGGGTGTCATCGGCGTGGTTCCGACGGCGGCGTGGGGCGGCGAGCGAGATCGAGAGCACGAGGTCGTCGTCGCGCAGCAACACCGGCAGGCTCTCGCCGATCAGCAGGCGCAGCAGCACACCCCGGCCAAGGCCAGTAGCGGTGTAGGCCGGGTGGGGGTGGCCGAGCAGGGCCTTCAACAGCGCGGTCCAGGAGTGGCCGGGGATGTCGAGCAGGGCGCGGGCATGCTTGTCGCGACGCAACGCCTCGTGGGCGGTCTGTCGGGTGCCGGCCCGGGTGAGCGCTCCGCACACGTGCTCGACCGCAGCCCGCGCCGTGTCGGGCGGCCAGTCCAGCAGCGTGAACAGCGCGATCGCGTCGTCGACGGCCGAGCCCGCCGAGGTGCTGGCCCGCGCCGATGCCGGTGTCTCGGGAGCGTCCGGTGCGTCGGCGGCGGGGATGTGGAAAGCGGGGTGGTAGTCGGTCAGCGGAGTCTCGCGGTCGGAGAACCGTTCGGGGTCGTGGAACGCGGAGATGTGGGGGCGGCGGGCTTGATGGACCGAGCACAGCAGTCCTTGGGCGCGTTCTTCGAAGATGCAGGTGATCCGCACCGCGTGCGTGACCACCGCCCACGGATCGTGCGCCTCGCGGGCGGCCCGGGTGTGCATCACGTCGAACGCCGCCGACGCGGCCTCCCACGGGTCCAGCCCATGCTTGCGCGCCAGCGACGCGTACTTCTCCGCGGTGAACGCCATCAGCTCCGCCGCTTGCGCATCGTGCTGCCAGGCGCGCCGGCCGCCGTGGTCGAGCCGGTGCAGCACGGCGCGCAGGCCCTCACCGGTCGTGAAGTCCGCGCGGTCAGCAGCTGCCGCTGGGGCGGTGGTGGGGTGGGTGTTCTCGGTCATGGTCAGGGCACCTCCTGACAAGCAGGTGCACACCCCATCCCCACGCTCCGTTCCTGCTGGCATCCGCATCGCTTGTCACCGCCCTCCTCAGCTCATCCCGACACCGAGCCGGGACGGAGCGACCTGCCCCGAGCTGCCGCGGCCGAACGCCGACAAGGGCGGCAGCCGGCGTGCCCGCTCACCCAGCCGGCGGGCACCAGTGGCGATCGGGGTGCCGGTGCGGCGGGCCAGCTCTACCTCGAAGTCGATACCCCGCCCGGCGAGGGCCGCCCCGTGGCGGGCGATGAGGTCCGTGGGCCGCACCCACTCCACACCCCGCGCCCGCCTCGATTCCGCCGCTGGTGTCTGCCGTTCGGCTCCGCGTCGGTGGGAGGCCCGTGTTGCCCGGACCGCGTCCGGTGCCTCGCTCTTCTCGACAGACTCCGCCGACGTGCGCGCGGAGTCCTGCTCGGGTACCCGCTCGTCGGCGTCGGGCCGCCGGGGATCGTGGTCGTGTTCGGAACTCATGGGGTCGCCTCCTCGACATCGGTGCTGTCGGGAAGGTGCGCCGCGGTGAACCAGCGGCCCACGGTGGAGGGATGCACGCCGAGTTCTCGCGCGATCTTCTTGTTCGACCACCCCTGCCCGCGCAGCTCCGCTGCTCGGGCACGCCGATCGGTAAGGACCGCCCGGGGGTCGACCGACGGTTCGGCGCTCTCGTGCGCCGATGCCGGGTCGATCGCTTCCGGCGTTGGCGCCGGCAACGTGACGACCGTTTGAGCCTCTGCTGACTGCTCCGCTCCCAACTCCGGCGCCGGCACCCCGCCCCACCCGGCTTCATTGATGGACGCGGACGTGTCACTGGCCACGGTGTCGTCGTGGGACACGGATGCGTCGGTGTTCCGTTGGGGTCGGGTGAGGATGACGGTCAGGTGGGTGATCGCCAGCAGCACCACCGGCGGCACCGCGGCGACGGCCGCGGCCAGCACCCCGGGGACATCGGCATCCGCGGCGACGACGGCGTGGAGGGCGTTGGCGGTCACGGAGACGGCAGCGCCGCCGATCAGCAGCGCCCACGGGTACCACGCCGACCGCTGACCGGCCAGGGCGACGACGGCGACGGTGGCGACGACGATGATGCCGTCGACGATCAGCGGCCACGCCCACGCCTGCGAGCCGCCAACGCCGGAGCGAGCGGCGAGATCGGCCAGCGCTGTGAACGACAGCCAGAACGCGCCGGCGGCGATGAACACCGTCCCGGCCACGGCGGTGACCACCGCCCAGTGCCGGCTCCTCCGCCCCGTGCCGGCATGGACGGTCATGACAGCCCCCGCACCGGAGGGGAGGGCCGCACGGTCGCCTCCCGACTGAACCAACTATCCGTTGCCGGCGACAAGCCGCCCTGGACCTGTGAGGAGGTCTGGGGGCGGGGTTGGACGGTGCAGTAGGCGGAGCGGACGGTCGCGGTGATCTCTCGCTCACCCAGTCCCGCCTCCGTGGCTGCGGCCGCGAGCACCTCCAGCGCTTCCGGCGCCGGCATGTTGTTCTCGGCGAGGCGGCAGGCGGCCCAGAACAGGCCTCGGTTGCGTTCTCCTTCGCCGCGGCCGGCGACCCACGCCGCCAGGCGCGACACATCCGCTGACCGTTCCACCTCCCGGCCCGACCTGCCGGAGGACGTGGGACGGCGATCGAGGAACTCCCGCAGACGGTCGGCATCGAGCACCGACGTCGCCCCGCTGTTGATCCGCCGCACCCGGTAGCCGGCGCTCGTACCGGCGGTGGACACGGTCGAGGGTGGGACGACGATGTACCCGCCGTCACCACGGAAGTCGATCCCGGCGCGCGCGGCTTGCCACGACCGCTGTTCCCGGTCTGGGGTGGCCGGGTAGTAGGCGTGCATCCCAGCCGAGGGCGTCGCCACGAGAAGCTGCCACCCCGACACCAGCCCCGTCCTGTGGGCGCGCTCGAACGCCCGGTAGCCGTCGACGGGCCCGTGCACGTCGACATCGACCACCACCACCCCGGACGCCGCGCCGGTGGGCACGGCGAGGTTCGCTTCCGGATGCTTGTGCCACCACGCTGTGATCTGTTCGAGGTCGGTGTTGGCGTCGTGGAAACCATGCGTCGTCAGGGGACGCTTGCCGCCGGGCAGGCACGGGAACACCGGCACCCCGGCGGCGGCCAGTTCCCGTGCCACGACCGAGACCGGCCGCGGGTCGGCGGCGTGTCTGAGCACGCTGGCGACCGCGTCTACCGCGGCCGTCACAATGCCCTCGCCGGTGTTGTCGCGGACGCGGTGACCGTCCGGGTCTCGGGCTCGGGCAGCGGCGTCACCTGGCGCGATGCCGGGACCTCGTGGGTCGGCTGAGTGCGGGAGGTCTCCTCGCGCTGTGGTGCGTCGCGGTCCAGGCCGGGCGGGGCGCCGTCGGTCACCTGTGCGGTGTCGAGCCGTTCCAGGATCGACAGTGCCGTCTTGCGGACCCGCTCCCCGGTGGCCTTGACAATCTCGCCGGGCTCTTTGCCATCCACCCGCGCGGCCCACGTGGACACGTACGGGATCGTGTACCCGGAGGTGTCCATGCCGTGGGCGGCGCCGATCATCAGCGCGACCGACTCCGTCTCGACCTCCCCGATGCCACGATGCTGACGCGCCTCGTCGTTGTCGGGGCCGTGCAGCAGGACGTGACCCAGTTCGTGGGCGAGCGTCTTCACCTGCGCGGCAGGGTCCATGTTCTCCCGGATCGCCACCGTCTTCGCGGTGTAATCGGTGACCCCGTTGGCGCCGTGGATCATGCCCTCGTGCGGCACCCGCAGCACCGCAAACCCCTGCGCGCGCACGTGATCGGCCAACCCGTCCCACAGACCGGTGGGAGCTTCACCCTCCAACAGCGTCGGCGCCGGCGGCTCCGGGATCGGCTCCCCGGAGGTCTGGGAGGCATCCCACACGTAGGCAGGCTTGGCGGTGATCATCTTCGACCGGACCACCTCGCCCGGCCGCGGCTTCTCACCCTTGCCCAGGCGCCGCCACGACTCCGCATCCGCTGGATTCGAG
The DNA here is from genome assembly GCF_030316175.1 of Gordonia sp. Swx-4. Taxonomy (NCBI): domain Bacteria; kingdom Bacillati; phylum Actinomycetota; class Actinomycetes; order Mycobacteriales; family Gordoniaceae; genus Gordonia; species Gordonia sp. Swx-4. The sequence goes on along the minus strand of NZ_CP128197.1, from coordinate 3,858,631 downwards.
GAGGCGAACCGGCCGGTGACCGGGGCCAGAATCTGGTACCCGGACTGCCCTTTCTCGACCTGCCGCCCCAGAGTCTGCCACTGCCGGTACCCGGCCACATACGACGGCATCGGCTCCGGTACCCGGCCCGCCTCGAAGGCCGCTTGGTGCTGCGCCCAGATCAGCAGCGTGTTCGAGAACGATCTGGCCCTGAACCGTGCCGCGAACGCGAGCGCCCGCGCCCAGTCCTCCCCGGACACGAGCTGGTCGACCGCACCGGTCAGCCGTTCGTGCAGCTCGTCGAGCTTCGCCTCGCGGGCCGCCTGAGCGTTCTCCCGTGTCGTGGCCATCGTCGCCGTCTCCTCCCGCTACCCTGGTCACCGGGCCGAACAGGCTCGGTGACCATCAGGTACGCCGGGACCACCAGCACGGATGAGACGGACAACGACGGGGTGGCCGTCAGGCGCAGCGGTGAACCCGACAAGTCCTTACCGGCCTACCAAACCGAAGTCCGGCCGTGGGCCGGGAGGGGCCGATGATGCCGATCCGCGTATCGAAGATGCGCTAACACGAATCACGCGGTCAGTCGGAAGTGCCCTGCCGGCTGCGGTGGCGGTACCGTATAGGGGTGAGCCCGACCGCTTGGCGGAACAGACGAGCGGCGTGGCCCCGGCTGTGCCAGCCGACCTGGGCCATCGCTTGCTCAACCGGCAGGTCGGTCTCGCGCAGCAGCCGGGCCAGGTGTTCGGCCCGCAGCGTGGTCAGGTACGTCATCGGGGTTTGACCGTAGGCCTCGACGAAGACCCGTCCGAGCTGGGACGGCGACAGATGCACCACGTCAGCCAGCGCGCTCAGCGTCCATGGTCGTGCCGGGTGCTCGCGCAACAAGTCAGCCGCAGTCCGGGCCTCGATTCGCAGGGGCGCCAGCCGCCGCAGTGCCGGGGTGCCGGGCCAGGTGGCCTTGCGCTGAGTCGGGGACCGGCGCACCGCCGTGGTCGCCACGAAGGGAGAGACCACGTCCAAGACGGCGAACAGCAGCGCCTGCATCCGGTAGAACCGCTCCGGGGCGGGCCCGTCGAGACTGAGCTGGCCGAGTTCGTCCAGCCACGGCATCAGGCACCCCACGCGATGCTCACCCAGCCGCAGCACTTGAGCGGGTTCGGCATACCGGGCGGCGAGAAAGTCCTTGGCCTCCAGACGGTCGGCCAGGATCGCGGCGTGCTGCCAGAACACCTGGTCCACCACGTAGTCCCGGTTCAGGTACAGCGTCGTGGTGGTGATCCAGTCCTCAGATTCGGCGCCACAGAGTGTGTTCGCCGCGAGAAGTACTGCATCCCCGAGCCGAATGGGACGTTCACCGAACTCGCTGAACAACCACGCCGACCCGGCCCGTACGAAGATCAGCTTCACGCAGTCATAGGCGATCGGATCACGCCGCTGGTGCACACATTCGGTCCGCGCCACCACCGGCGAGAAGCCCCGGTCAGATGGCGTGGTCGATGAGCCATGCACCCCGTCACCGCGCCCATCCATCCTGACGTCTCGCTAGTGGCTTTCCCTCGGCTGGAAGGTGACCGTGCCCCCGGCGGGGATTGCCACAGTCCGCGCGCCCTGGCGAACCAGCAGCTGGGAGTTGGTGGTGCCCGGGTCGGCATTGATGATGAGGCTGTGGTGGTCGAGGGTGACGCGCAGGTGTTGGCCGCGGTGCACGAGTCCGAAGCGCACCGAGCCTAGGGCCCGCGGGAGGTGGGGGTCGAAGACGACGGTGTCGCCGTCGGTGCGCAGTCCGGCGAAGGCACGGGTGACGATGTCGACGGTGGCGGCCATGGCGCCAAGGTGGATGCCCTCTCCGGTGGTGCCGCCCTGGGTGTCGTCGAGGTCGGCGACGAGCGCCTCCCGGAAGGTGGCCCAGGACCGCAGCGTGTCCATCTGGGCCAGCGCCGAGGCGTGCACGACCCGGCTGAGGGTGGAGCCGTGGGCGGTGCGGGCGAGGTAGTAGTCCACCGTGCGGGCGAGCAGGTTCTGGTCGGCTGGGTAGCCGAGTCGCCCCAGCGTGGCCATTAGCTCCGAGGGGCCCAGGAGGTAGAGCAGCATGATCACGTCGGCTTGTTTGGCGAGCCGGTACCGGTTGGTGGTGTCGCCCTCGGCTTCGAGGATCAGGTCCAGGCGGCCGATGTTGCCGTACCGGTCGCGGTAGGCGCCCCAGTCCAGCTCGGCGAGGTGCTCGTAGCCGGCGAACTGGGAGATCACGCCGTTGTGGAAGGGCACGGCCAGGCGCCGGGAGAGGTGCTCCCAGCGGGCGAGTTCGTCGGCGCGGATGCCCAGCCGTGCACGCAACTCGTCGCAGTCCTGGCCGTGGGTGACCCGAAGGGTGTCGAGCGCGCGGGTGCAGAGCCAGGCGGTGAGCACGTTGGTGTAGGCGTTGTCGACCAGGCCTTGCCCGGGGGCGTCGGGGTAGCTGTCGTGGTATTCATCGGGCCCCATCACGCCGGCGATGTGGAACCGGTCCTCGGTGCCGTCGTAGGTGGCCAGGGAGGTGAAGAACCTGGCTACCTCGATGATGAGGTCTGCTCCGCGGTGGGCGAGCCAGGCGGTGTCCCCGGTGGTTTGGTAGTACTGCCAGGCGTTGTAGGCCACGGCCAGCCCGACGTGGCGCTGGTGGCGGGAGTTGTCCGGCATCCACCGCCCGGAACGGGTGTTGAACAGCATGACCGGGGTTTCCTCCCGTCCGTCGCTGCCGCTCTGCCAGGGGAACATGGCTCCACGGTGGCCGGCGGCGGTGGCGGCGCGGCGGGCGGCGTCGAGTCGCCGGTGCCGGTAGTCCAGCAGTGTCCGGGACACCCACGGCTGGTGGGCGGTGAGTACGGGCAGGACGAACAACTCGTCCCAGAACACGTGCCCGCGGTAGCCCTCCCCGTGCAGGCCCCGCGCGGGCACCCCGGCGTCGACGCCGGCAGTGTGTCCTGAGAGCGACTGGAGCAGGTGGAAGACGTGCAGGTTCAGCACCAGCTGGGTCTGGGTGTCGGCGTCCAGGGTGACGCCGAAGCGGTCCCACAGCCGCGCCCAGGCGTTTTCGTGGGCGGGCAGCAGGTCGGTGAACCCGCCGCGCGCCCAGCCCAGTTCACCGGCTGCGGCCAGCGCGGGGGCGGCGATCGCCCGGTCTTTGGAGGTGAACATCGTGACCGTCTTGTCGACCGTCACCGGCACGCGGTCCCGGAGCGAGAACTGGAAGAGCTGGGCGTGCCGGTCTCCGACGAGTTCGGGCACGGGAGGTGCAGCGGCCGCGCCGGTGATGGTGGTGCGCGCTGCGGTGGCGATCCGGATCCGGCTCTGCGTGGTCTCCACTTCCACCAGCAGGGAGCCGTCGCCGAGAGTGTCGGCGCCCAGGACGCGCAGGTGACGGTTGGCCAGCGCCCGATACTCGGCCACGTTGGCGTTGACCACCCCGGCGTCGATGCCGGACCGGACGCTGACCGGGCCGCTCCAGCCCTGTGCCACCAGCGTGGTCTCCAGGGCGGCCAGGTGGGGGCGGGCCATGGACACCAGACGCCGCTGCGTCAGGTGCAGCCGCCGTCCGGCGGGGTCGGTGAGCACCGCGGTGCGGGTGAGCACCCCGCGGCGCAGGTCCAGCTCGCGGCGCTCGTCCATGACCGTCAGACCACCCTCGGACCACCACGGCCCGTCGCCGACGCGGAGGTCCAGGACCAGCCAGTTGGGGGCGTTGACGAGGTGCTCGTCCTCGACCTGCCGCCCGTGCACGGTGGTGACCAGCCGGTTGTACACCCCGGCCAGATACGTGCCCGGGTAGTGGACCCCGTCCGCGGCCCGCTCCGGCGCCGTCCCGCGGGTGCCGAGGTACCCGTTGCCCAGCGCGGTCAGCGCCTCCCGGTGGGTCCCGTGGGCCGGGTCGAACCCGGCATAGACCAGGGTCCAGGGGTCGGCGCGCAGCGCCCCGAGGTCCAGTTCGGAGACGTCGGTGACGACGATGCTGGCCCCGGCGGCCTCCAGGGCGGCACGATCACCGGCCCGGTCCACCCCGACCACCAGGTCGAACCCCCCGGCCCGGGCGCCACGGACCCCGGCGACGGCGTCCTCGACCACCGCCGCGCGGGCCGGGTCGACGCCGAGCCGTTCGGCCGCCCGCAGGAACATGGCGGGGTCAGGCTTGCCCGGCAGACCGAGTTCCTCGGCCTGCCGGCCGTCCACGACCACGTCGAAGAGCCCGTTCAGTCCGGTCGCGGCCAGCACCTGTTCGGCGTTGCGGCTGGCGGTCACCAGGCCCACCGGCACCCCACCGGCCCGCAGACGCTGCAGCAGGTCCACCGTGCCGGGGAACACCCGCACGCCCTGCTCGGCGAGCAGGTCGAGGTAGATCCGGTTCTTCCGTGCTGCGAGCCCGCGTACCGACCAGTCGTCGGCCGCCCCGCCATCAGCGCCCGGTTTGATCTCGATGCCGCGGGCGGCCAGAAAGGCGGCCACGCCGTCCTCGCGGGAGCGCCCGTCGACGTAGCGCCGGTAGTCCTCGGTGACGTCGAAGGGAGCGTACGGGCCGCCGTCCAGCCGGGGGTCGGCCAGCGCCTCGTCGAAGAGGCGCTTCCAGGCGGCAGCGTGCACGGTGGCGGTGTTGGTGACGACGCCGTCCAGGTCGAAAATCACCGCCTCCTGCGGGGGCGTGGCGCCTGCTGGTGCGGGCGGTCGACCCTGCTCGTGTGTCGTCGTCCGGGTCATCGCGCGCCTCCAGATCGGTAATGGGGATCAACCGGAGGGTCCGCCGCCGGCGCCGGATCGGTCGGTCGGTGTGGCGCTGGTGGGCCGGGCGCCGCAACACGATCCACGTGGCGGCCAGGACCACGACCAGACCCGCGGCGGTCCACCCAGTCGGGCGTTCGCCGAGCACCGCAAAACCGATCCCGATCCCGACGACCGGGGTGAGGAACGTCCAGGCGGTGAGTGTGTCAAGGCGCGAACGGCGCGCCTCCGCGAACCACGCCACCGTGGTGGCCGCCGTGCCGACCAGGGCGAGAAAGAGCAGGGCGAGCACGAACCGTGGGGTCCAGACGATCACTGCAGGTCCCTCCGCCACCGCAGCCACCACCGCCAGGGCGGCCCCGCCGACGAGCAGGTGCCATCCGGTGAACACCACGACATCGACTCCGCGCAGGCGCCGGGACAGCAGCGTCCCGGCGGTGACCGCCGCGGCGGACACCAGCGACAGCACGGCCCCGCTGCCCCCGCCGCCAGGGACCGCGACCAAAACCAGGCCGATGAAGCCCAGGCCCAGTGCGGCACTGGTGCGGGCCGACAGCTTCTCTCCGTACAGCCACCACGCGGGGACCAGGATGAGCAGGGGCTGAGCATTCGCGAACACCGCCGCGGTGCCGGTCGCACCGGTGTCGACGCCGGCGAACATCGCAGCGAACGCGACGGTCACGTTCACTAGTCCCAGCACCGTGATCCAGGCCCAGTCCCGTGCCGCTGCCGGTGCCGGGCGGCGTTGAGTAGCACCCAGCGCGACCAGCGCGGCACCCGCGAGCAGGGCCCGCAGCGCGGCGTACCACAGGACGGGCGCGTCCCGCAGGCCCCACTCGATCGCCACGAAGCACGCGCCCCAGGCTGCGGTGATCCAGATCATGCGGCCAGCGCGCGGTGGTCGCGGCGCTCCGGACTCCCGGCCGAGGGGGTCGCTGGCAACGACGGGGGTGACGGGGGTGGCCATCTACATCTCGACCCTTCTCAACAGCTGAGCGTTGAGGGAGACGACGATGGTGCTCGCCGACATGAGTACCGCACCCAGCGCTGGCGTCAGGAGAATTCCCCACCCGGCCAGTACCCCTGCTGCCAGTGGGATGGCCACGATGTTGTACCCGGCTGCCAGCCAGAGGTTCTGCATCATCTTTCGGTACGTGGCCCTGGACAATGTGACGATTCGAGGGATGTCGCGGGGATCGGACCGAACAAGCACGATGTGACCGGCTTCCACGGCGACGTCAGTTCCGGCGCCGATGGCGATCCCGAGGTCAGCGGTGGCCAGCGCCGGAGCGTCGTTCACTCCGTCGCCCACCATGGCCACCTTCCGGCCTTCCTGCTGCAGCTCGCGGATCTTTGAGGCCTTGTCCTCGGGCAGCACCTCGGCGAACACGGTGTCAATCTGCAGCTCCTCAGCCACCGCGTCGGCAACTGGCCACGAGTCGCCGGTGAGCATGGCCACCTCGATACCACGCTCGTGGAGCGCGCTGATTGCCTCACGGCTCTCTTCGCGGACGGCGTCCGCCACGACGAACACGCCCAGGGCCTTGCCGTCTTGAAGGAGGTAGATGGCCGCCTGACCCCGCTCGGAGGCCTGGGCCGCGGCCGCCCGCAGGGCCTCAGGCACGTGTGCCTCCTCGGCCTCGAGAAGACGGGGTCCACCCATGTGGTACTCCGCTCCGTCCACCGACGCCGCAACGCCCTTGCCGGTGATCGAGCGGAACCCCTCTGGGGAGGGAACGTCGATTCCACGGTCCTGCGCCGTGGTGACGATCCCCCGGGCGATGGGGTGTTGAGATTCCGCCTCGACACCGGCAGCGATCCGTAGGGCGTCCTCCTCCGTGACGCCATCCGCTACCGCCAGATTCACGACGCGAAACTCACCCAGGGTCAAGGTGCCGGTCTTGTCGAAGACCACCACGTTCAAGAGGCGGGCCTCTTCCAGGCCCCTTCGATCGCGCACCAGCAGCCCGTTCTGGGCACCGAGGGTGGTCGAGATCGCCACCACCAGCGGGACGGCCAGGCCCAGCGCGTGCGGGCAGGCGATCACGAGCACCGTGACCACGCGTACGATGGAGAAGTCGATAGGGGCCCCCAGGAGTTGCCACACGATCAGGGTCAAGACGCCGGCAACCAGGGCCACCGCGGTGAGCAGCTGAGCGGCACGGTCGGCCAGATGCTGGGCTCGGGACTTCGACCCCTGCGCCTCCGAGACCAGCCGCATGATTCCCGAGAGCATGGTGTTCGTTCCGGTCCCGGTCACCTCCACCCGCAGGGAACCCTCGCCATTGATCGTCCCGGCGAGGACGTCCTGCCCCTCGCTCTTCTTCACTGGGCGGGACTCCCCGGTGATCATCGCCTCATTGAGTTCGCTTGTTCCGCGTCGCACGACCCCGTCAGCGGGGATGCTCTCACCGGGTCGCACGAGCACCACGTCGCCGTCCTGCAACTCCGCCACGGCCACGGTCTCCTCGCCGCCGTCGGTGATGCGCGTCGCCAGGTCCGGCAGCAGCTTCGCCAACTCCTGAAGCGCGCCCTGGGCTTGGTCGATCGAACGCATCTCCACCCAGTGCCCGAGGAGCATGATGGTCACCAGGGTGGCCAGCTCCCACCACAGGGGCTCGGCATCGAGGAGCCCGAGCTGCACCACCCACGAGAACACAAACGCCACGCTGATGGACAGGGCGATCAGCGTCATCATGCCCGGGAGCCGGGCCCGCAGCTCGTGCCAGGCCCCCTGGACGAAGATCCATCCTCCGTAGATGAAGATCACGGTGCTCAGCACCGGAGGAATCCAGGTGGAACCCGCAAATTCTGGCGCCTGGTAGCCAAGCAGCTCTTGAATGTGCTCGGCCCAGAACACGACCGGCAGTGTCAGGACGAGTGCAACCCAGAACCGGTTGCGGAACATCTCCGGGGTGTGGCCTTCATGCTTGTCGTGCCCAGCATGATCATCCGGGCCAAGCTGCGGATCGTGCGCTGCATGCCCGGGGTGACTCACGACCTCGTCGTGCCCCGGAGCCGGGGCCTCGGTGAGCTGATTCCGCCCGCGTGATGCAGCGGGAGGTGCTGTCGGTGGATCTCGGTGCTCGCCGGCACGGTGCCCAGCGTTCCGACGGATGGACTCACCCGATCCGCGGTCCGCACCCCGGTGATGGCGCTTATTGGGGTCTGCCTCTGACATTGGTTATCTCCTCACTCGATCAGCCCTGCGCTGTCCGGCCCGACGGCAGACCTGCAGCGGCCAGGAACTCCTGCCGCATGCCGAGGACCTCGTCGGTCAGTCCGATGGAGGTGGCGGCGTCGCGGGCCGTGCTGGTCAGGGCGCGGATGGCGTCGATGGTCTCCGGGACGACGATGGCCTCGTTGTTGACCTGGTAGGTCAGGTAGGCCTCGTCGCCGTCGACGCTGAGGACGTCCTCCCACAGCGCGACCTCCCACATGTCCCCGCGGGGCCGGCCCAGGTCGCGCATGAGTTCCACGGTCGTGTTGAGCGCCGTCAGCCCGTCGGACATGCGGATGAACGCGATCCGCGGTGCCGACCGCAGGGCCTGGAGGACGTCCTCCCGGTCTGCTGGACGGGTCAGTTGCAGCGTCCAGAAGTGGTTGTGGGTCTGGGTGTGGGCGGCCTTGGCGGCGATGGTCACCACGTCCAACTCGGGCAGGACGGTCTTGGCGTCCGGTCCCTGGTGGGAGGGGATGGCGGCCTCGGGCACCATTGTGTTCATGATCCCGCCCTCGTGGGACTCGCTGGGGTCGGTGGCCCGGCGGATCAGCACCCCGCGGGCCCGGGCCAGCAGCCCGGCATCCTGCAGGGCGCCGAGGACGCGCACGATGCTGGTGGTGTTGCAGGAGACCACCCGGGTCATGTCCCGGCCCAGCGCGCTGGCGTAGTTGGCCTGGGCGACGAAGGAGTGCCCCGTCGTGGTGTGGGACTCCCCGCCCTGCAGCACCACCTTGACCCCGGCGGCCTGGTAGGTGGGCAGGTTGGTGGCAGCAACTCGCTTTGGCGTGGTGTCGACAACGACGTCGACCTGGTCAAGCAGGTCGGTCAGGGTGCCGGCCACCGGCACGCCGGCCTCGCGCATCGCTGTGCCAGCCGTCTCGGTGGCGGCATACACCGTGATGCCGAGTTCGGCGGCGGTGCGGATGCGCCAATCGGGGGCCACATCGGCGACCCCGACCAACTCCATGTCCGGCATCGAGCGCACCGCGTCGGCGACACGTTTGCCAATCACGCCGTAACCGTTGACGGCAACCTGAACGTTCATTGTGACCTCCCGGTCGACTGCTTGGTCGTGTTCTCTGTTCTTGATCTGTGGATGGCGGGGCGAACCGGCGGCGGGGGATGCACATACGTCGTTCGCGTGCGGGTCCGGTGCGAGGCAGTGGGTCGGGGTCGGTCACTCCTGTCGCCTCGCCGGAGCAACTCGGCTAGCTGCGCACCAGGCGGGCGATGGCGGCGGAGGCTTCCTTGAGCTTGGTGTCCTGTCCCGGGCCGCCGGTGCGGGCGGCGTCGACCACGCAGTGACTCATGTGTTCCTCCAGCAGGGCCAGCGCCACCCCCTGCAGGGCCCGGTTGACGGCCGAGACCTGGGTGAGGACGTCGATGCAGTACTTGTCCTGCTCGACCATGCGCGCGATGCCACGGACCTGACCCTCGATCCGCGCTAGCCGCACGAGCACGTCGTCTTTCGGGTCCCGCACGGCTTGGATGGTTGTCATTGGCCTGTCTTCCTTTCTCCGGGGGCACCCGCATGCGTGCGAGTGCCCCCGCGCGAAGCTGGGTCAGGGCGTCCCCGCTCCGGTGTACGCGGCTGGGTCGGCAGTGAACGTCTGCGCGCAGTGGCTGGAGCAGAAGTAGTAGGTCTGTCCCTCGTGTTCGGTGCTCGACGCCGCCGCTGACGGTTCGAAACTCATCCCGCAGACGGGATCGGTGACCGTCGTGGACTTCTGGGACATGATTTTCTCCTTCTCTTCGGGGGTGTTCTCTTCGTCGGGCCCGTGCCCGACCTCCACCACCGGGTCGGTGGCGGGGACCTGCGTCACCTCGGGGATCGGCTTGGGGGTGAAGGCGCGCAGCCGGTTGGCGTTGGTCACCACCGACAGGGAGGACAGGGCCATCGCGGCCGCGGCGATCATCGGGCTGAGCATCCAGCCCAGCGTCGGGTAGAGCACCCCGGCGGCGATCGGGATGCCCAGGCCGTTGTAGATAAAGGCAAAGACCAGGTTCTGGCGGATGTTGCGCATCGTGGCCCGGGACAAGTCCACCGCGGTGACCAGACCGGACAGCGACCCGGAGATCAGGGTGATGTCGGAGGATTCGATCGCCACGTCGGTGCCGGTGCCGATCGCGGAGCCGACGTCGGCCTGGGCCAGGGCGGGAGCGTCGTTGATGCCGTCTCCGACCATCCCCACCACCCGGCCCTCGGCCTGCAGGCGCTGGACCTCGGCGGCCTTGTGTTCCGGCATGACCTCGGCGACCACCCGGCTGATGCCGACCTGGCGGGCGATCGCGGCGGCGGTGGCCCGGTTGTCGCCGGTCATCATCACCACGTCGATGCCGCGGGCCTGCAGCGCGGCCACGGCAGCCGCGGAGCCGTCTTTGACGGTGTCGGCCACGCCGATGACCCCGGCGAAACGGCCGTCGATCGCCGCGAACATCGGCGTTTTGCCGTCCGCCGCCAGGCGGTCGGCCGCGGCCGCCTCGACCCGCACGCCGGCGCCCTCCAGCAGGCGCCGGTTTCCGACGGCGACCTCACGACCCTTGACCAGGGCGCGCACGCCCTGCCCGGTGACCGAGTCGAAGGCGGTGGCCGCCGGCAGGTCCAGGCCGCGTTCGGTCGCGCCGGCGACGATCGCCGAGGCCAGCGGATGCTCGGAGGAGCGCTCTACCGCCGCCACCAGGCGGAGCAGCTCCGCCTCGCTGAAGCCCTCGGCCGGTAGGACGTCGGTCAGCGTGGGGGCGCCTTGGGTGATCGTGCCGGTCTTGTCCAACACCACCGTGTCCAGCTTATGCGCGGTCTCCAGCGCCTCGGCGGAGCGGATGAGGATGCCGTGCGTGGCGCCCTTGCCGGTGCCGACGGTGATCGACAACGGGGTGGCCAGCCCGAGTGCGCACGGGCAGGCGATGATCAATACCGACACGGCCGCGACCAGGGCGAACACCAGTGCCGGCGCTGGCCCGACCAGCGCCCAGACCACGAAGGTCCAGATCGCGATGGCGATGACCGCCGGGACGAAGTAGCTGGACACCTTGTCCACCAGGCGCTGGATCGGGGCCTTGGAGCCCTGCGCCTCCTGGACCAGTCTGATGATCTGGGCGAGCATCGTGTCCGCCCCGACCTTGGTGGCGGTGTACCGGAACGCGCCGGTCTGGTTGATCGTGGCCCCGATCACCGTGTCCCCGACCGTCTTGGTCACCGGGATCGGTTCCCCGGTCACCATCGACTCATCCACCGCCGAGCTGCCCTCCGCCACCTCGCCGTCGACGGGCAGCTTCTCGCCGGGACGGACCACGACCACGTCGCCGACGAGGACGTCCTCAAGCCCGATCTCGAACTCTTCCCCGCGGCGGACCACCCGCGCGGTGCGCGGCTGCAGCCCGATCAGGGCCCGGATCGCCTCTCCGGTGCCGGCCTTGGCCTTGGTCTCCAACCAGCGGCCCAGCAGGATCAAGGTCAGGATCACCCCGACCGCCTCGTAGTACACCTCGCGGGCCTCGACGGGTACCGCGCCGGGGGCGAAGGTCACCACCAGGCTGTACCCGTAGGCCGCGATCGTGCCGAGAGTGATCAGGGAGTTCATGTCCGCGGTGCGGTGTGACAGCGCCAGCCATCCGGTCTTGTGGATCGGCCAGCCGGTATAGACAAACACTGGGGTGATCAGCGCCAGCTGCACCCACGAGTTCAGCAACGCCTCGGGCACCCAGGTCGCCGCAAAGAACTCGTGGACCATCACCGCCAGCAGCACCGGCAGCGTCAAGACGGTGCCGACGATGACCCGGAGACGCAGATCCCTGATCTCCGCGGCCCGTTCCCGCACCTCGGCGTCCTCGCCCGGCGAAGTGCGCGTAGCGCGGTCACCGGTTCCGCTGTGCCGGGCATCACCGTGGTCCCGGTCGTCGTGGTTACCGACGTCGATGGCCCCGTGCAGCATGTCCATCCCGCAGGTGACCTCGTGGCGGCCCTCCGGCAGGGCCGGCAGCTCGACAGTGGTCGTTGCGAAGGCGGGCACCTCCACGTCCACCCCGAGGGCGGGGACCACGAACCGTTCCGAGCACGCCGCCTGCTCTTGGCGGGTCAGCTCCAGCCGGGTGGGCATACCGGGGGCGAGCCGCACGGTGTCGGGGTGGTAGCCGCCGCGGATCGTGACCTGCGCCACCTGCACTCCGTCATCGACCCGGACACCGGGCGCTGGCTCGGTCGGCACGTCGGTAACCGGCCGGGGTTGGTCGGCCACCGCGACGGCCGTCTCGGTCGGGATCATCGTGGTAGGTCCGGGCCGGTCCACCACGCGCACGCGCCCGTGCAGCATGTTCATCCCGCAGGCGAAGGTGTACTCCCCGGGCACCTCGGGTAGGAACTGCACCGCCGTCTGGGCGTTCGCGGGCAGCGTCTGATTGATCTTGAAGTCGGGGAAGACCACCCGCGAGGAGCACTCGCCGCTCTCCTGGCGGTCGAACACCAGCCGCACCGGCACTCCCGGCTGGACCTCGATCAGGTCCGGGCTGTAGCCGCCCTTGACGGTGACGGTCACTTCCTGGACACCATCGGCCACCTCGGCCCGGCGGGACTTCTTCGGCCCGAAGAAGTACCAGCCCAGTAGCACCGTCACCGCCAGCGCCACACCCACCACCAGCCAGTCGTTGAGATTCACCGCTCACACCTCCGACTCACGCACTGTCACGGTGAAGCCCCCGGCTCGCAGCGCCCCGCGCACACCCTCGATGTCCGGGGCAGGGGCGCCGACCACGGTCAGGGAGTACGCGTCCGCGGTGCGGTCCATCGTCGCCTCGTCGACACCCGCGAGGTCGAGGACCTTCCCGAGCACCTCGCCGATGCAGGCCCCGCACGTCAGGCCCTCGACCTCATACGTCGCCGTGCTCATCCGCCGTCTCCTTCCGCAACCCGATACCGGTAGGTGGTATCGCTCTTCCATGTAACGGCGGGTGGGGTGGGGTTTTGGCTGTGAAACAGTCAAGATTCGATGAAGACGCCGTCGTGCCCGGGCGGACGCGCGAGGCGCGGCGATGATGCTGGACCTTCTCCCGCGGTTGCTCCACCCCGGCGCTCGTCCCGCCGCGGCTGCGGTCAGGTGCGCGATGCGTCGGCGATCGATTCGATCGCCTCGTCCAGAACGGCGTCGAAATTCTTCGTCGGTCTGGTCGATGGCCAGGCCCTCGGTCAGCGCGCGGGAAAAGCTGGCGATCACCCCGTGATTTCGAGCCAGTCGGGCAGTGGCCTGGGCCCGGGTGTAGCCGCCGGACAGCGCCAGCACGCGAACCACCTGCGGATGGGCGACGAACTCCTGGTAGAAGTCGTCGACCTCAGGCAGGGTCAGCTTCAGGATGACTGCCTGGTCCTGGTCCAGCCGGTCCAGTTCGGCGCGGATACCCGTGCGGAGCTGCCTTTCCGCCTCGGTCTTGCGGGGGCTGTGGATGTCCACCTCGGGCTCGACGATGGAAACCAGGCCGGCACGCAGGATCTGCCGGGCGAGGGTGAACTGCTGGGCGACGACCTGGGTCAGGCTGGCACCGGGGAGACGGATGAACGAGCGCATCTTGGTGCCGAAGCATCTGCTCGCAGCGGCGCGGGTCAGCAGGGCGTCCAGGTCGGGGATCGGCTTCATGAGTTGGGCGCCGTCGGTCTCGGCGGCCAGGCCCCGATCGATCTTGAGGAACGGGACGATGCCCTTGACCGTCCACAGGTACTCAGCTGTCCGGACTCCCTCGATGTCCCGGTCCATGGTGTCCTCGAACAGGATGGCCCCGATCACGCGGTCGCCGTCGAAAGCCGGGCTTGTGATGATCCGGGTGCGCATCTGGTGCACCAGGTCGAACATCTGCTGGTGGCCGGTGTAGGCGTCCTCGCCAATTCCGTACAGTCCCAGCGCCTTCGGCGTGCTGCCCCGCTCTGATCCAGGGCTGCCACGAATCAGGTGCCGGTCCTGAGTCTTTCGGCCTGATCCATGTCCATACGTCAGTTCCTCGTGTTTCTCCTCTTCGTTCGGCGAATCGGTTCCCGCAATTCGCTCGCTGTCGATGGCCAGCCACAGGAAGTTCACAGGAAGTGCCCCTGCGCGTTGAAGGTCACCGAACTTGACGATGCCGCCGCCTCGCGCGGTGGGCGGTGGCCCGCCTTGGGTTTGTGGGGGAGGGGCGGACCGCCGCCAGCCGAGGGCGGTCACAGGGTCTGGTGCAGCTGCTCCATCTCGGCGATCTCAGCCTGCTGGTCGTCGATGATCTTCTGTGCGAGTTCGCGCGCCTGTGCGTTCTGCCCGTCGGTGAGTTCGTCCTCGGCCATGGTTACGGCGCCCTCGTGGTGGGCGATCATCAACTCCAGAAACCGCCGGTCGAACTCGGTCCCGGATAGTCCTTCGAGTTCGGCCATGGCTTCCTCCTGGCTCATCCCATCCATGTCCATGCCGCCGTGACCTTCCATGTCGTCCATCGGCGTGGTGCTCTCACCCCAGGCTTCCAGCTAGGAGGTCATCTGCTCGATCTCTGGCCCCTGGGCGGCGGAAATGCCCTCGGCCAAGGTCCGGACCTCCTCCGAGGCGGCCCGATTCACGGCCAGGTCGGCCATCTCGATGGCGCCCTCGTGGTGGACGATCATCATCTGCGCGAACATCGTGTCGGCGCCATTGTGGGCCTGATCGATCTCCCCCTCACCGGCCGGCCCGCTGGTCTGCGTCCCACCCGGGTCCTGGGTCACGGTGTCGGGCCCGGTCGGGTCAGCCTGGTCCTGCGGACTGCCGCAGGCGGCCAAGGTCAGGGCGAGGGCAAGCGCGCTGGCACCAGCGGCTAAGCGGGAGGTGATCTTCACGGGGAACTGCTCCTAAAGACGGTGACGTAGGGTTCCCTGCGAGTGAAGCAAGAACACGGGAACTGCCACCAGCCGGGCGGCCGATCTTCATCACCTCTTCATCGAATCCGGTCGAGACCTTCATGGCGCGCGCGATCGAAGGGCCCGCCGCGTGACCCGCCCACCGTGGGTGCACCGGCCAGCTGACCACCAGTGAGCATTCGCGACCGAACCCGGAAGATCACCGCGAACCAAGCCAGGTCGTGCGCCATCTCGGCCGGGGTCGTGGAGCATCGCTCGCGTGGGCCCGAAAAGATCCTGGACCTCCGGGGAAATCCAGGACCAGTGGCGAGCCGCGCCTCATGCAGCAGTCTTCGGCGGGGGCAGGAGGGGCAACGAGGCGCTGTCGGTCGCGCGTGGACTCGATTCCGTCCTGATTCGCCCAGCGGACATCGGGCAGGCCTCCACCGAGGCGGAGGCTGGCTGGAGGCTTCAGGGTTTCTTCGTCATTCCTCTACCCGAAGCACAAGCGACGTGCCCGAAGGTGGGATTGAACGAGGAGCAGCGGACATGGCACCCACCATCTGGTTGACGCTCACGGCGGTCGTCCTGCTCTATGTCACCCTCGGCATCTGGGCCGTGGCGACGATCTTCCCCGTCCGCGCCGACGATCAAGGAGAAGCATCCCATGCACACCAACCATCGTTCGCACCTGCTCAGCATGCTAGGGATCGCTGCGCTGGTCGTGTTGGCCCTGCTCGCCGCAGGCCGCTCGCTCGGTGAAGCGCTTCCACTGGCTGCCCTGCTCGCCTGCCCGCTGATGATGATCGGCATGATGTTCATGGGCCACGGCGCCCATGGTCACCCGCACCGGGGCGCCGATGCCCCACCGCCGGCCGAGCATCCCTCGGCAGACCGCTCACCCGGCGGCGGTAGCGAAGCCGTCCGCCGGTAGCGTCACGGTGAACGTGGCGCCCTGGCCTGGTCCCGCGCTGGTGGCGTTGACTGTTCCGCCGTGGGCGCGGACGATGGCGTCGACGACCGCGAGCCCGATCCCGGACCCGCCGTGGGCGCGGTCCCGGGCCGTGTCGGCCCGGTAGAACCGGTCGAACAGGCGGGGGAGGTGTTCAGCCGTGATGCCCTCTCCGTCGTCGGCCACCCGGAGCAGGACCGCCGGCCCCTGTCGTTCCGCGCTCAGCTCCACTCGTCCGCCAGCCGGGGTGTGCCGCAAGGCGTTGTCCAACAGGTTGGTCAGCACCTGCGCGAGCCGGTCGGGGTCGGCGTCCACCCGGGCTTGTGCCGCTGCGGCCGAGACCGCCCGTTCCAGGCGGACGCCACGCTCCAGGTAGCGCGCCTGCGCCTCGGCGTGCGCCGCGGCGAGCAGGGCGGTGACGGTGACCTCCCGGCGGTGCATCGTCAGCCCGCCCTCCTCTGCCGTGGTCACCAGCGCGATGTCTTCCCCGAGCCGGGACAAGCGGGCGACCTGGTCCCGCAGCAGCGTGATCGTCTCTTCGTCGGCGCCGCGCACCCCGTCCAGGATGGCTTCGAGGTAACCGTCGAGGGTGGCCAGCGGGGTGCGCATCTCGTGAGCGAGGTCCCCCAGCATCCGGGTGCGGGTTGTCTCGACCTCCGCCAGGTCCGTCGCCATGGTGTTGAACGCCTCGGCCAGGTCGTCGAACTCCCGGCCCAGCCCTACCCGGGGCACGCGAGCGGAATGATCGCCGGCTGCCACGCGGTGGGCGGCGTCGGTGGCCGCCACCAGAGAGCCGTTGACCCGCCGAGCCAGGAACAGGCTCACCACGACAGAGGCGACTAGGGCGGCGAGCAACGCCCCGGCCAAGGAGAGTGCCGAGGCGGACTGGAAGGCCTCCCCGGCGTGTTGGACCACGCCGGGCTCACTTGCCTGGCCCTGGATCATGTGGTCATGGAAGATGGCGGGGCCGACGGCGGCCACGACCACCCAGGCGGTCGCCCAGCCCACGAACACGACAACCGCCGTGGCTGCGAGCAGGCGCGCAGCCAGTCCCGACAGCCGTGTCATTCGCCGCTGCCCATCCGGTACCCCACCCCGCGGACGGTCTTGATGAAGATCGGGGTGGTGGGATCGTCGCCGAGCTTGCGCCGCAGATGCCCGATGTGCACGTCGACCAGGTGTTCATCACCCACCCAGCCCTCACCCCAGACCGCCTCGATGAGTTGGCGCCGGGTGAAAACCATCCGCGGTCGGGCCGCCAGCGCGGCCAGCATGTCGAACTCCGTGCGCGTCAGTTCCACCGGCTCTGCGTGCAGGTGGACCTCGCGGCCGGCAGCGTCCACCGTCAGGGCACCGAACCGTCTCGTCTGCGCATCCGGGTCAAGGCTCGAACGCGGGCGGCGCAGCATGGCCCGCACCCGGGCGAGGAGTTCACGCGGGCTGAACGGCTTGGTGACATAGTCGTCGGCGCCCACCGACAGGCCGATGAGCTTGTCGACCTCTTCCACCCGCGCTGTGAGCATGACGATGTAGCAAGTCCGAGAAGGTGCGCACCGTGCGGCAGACCTCGACCCCGTCGATCCCGGGCAGACCGAGGTCGAGGACGATCACGCCCGGGTCAAGCTGCCGAGTCAGGTTGATCGCCTCGCGACCGCTGCCCGTCGTCTCGACCTCGAACCCGTCGCGCTCGAAGTAACTCGCCACCAATCTCGCCAACGGCTCCTCGTCGTCCACGACGAGCACGCGCGGCAGGCCATCCATCGAAATCATGCCCCTATTCTCCCAAAGAGCGCGCCACCCGTCGGCGAGGCCATGCGCAGGGTGGTGAGCTATCTGGTGATGTCGATGTCTGTGGCGTTCTCTTGGCTCGGGCAGGTTTGTTCGAGCTGGAGGGTGGAGAAGTAGACGTCGAAGCGGTCCTGGAGCAGGGCGGTGGCCTGGTGCAGGACCCGGTCGCCGGTCGCAGGCAGGTCGGGCACGCGTAGGTGGGCGGAGAAGACGGTGCGCCCGGAGGTGATGGTCCAGGCATGGACGTGGTGCACGTCGGCCACCCCGTCAATGTCCTCCAGCTGTGCCGTCGCCTCGCGCACGTTCAGGTGCTCCGGAGTGCCTTGGAGCAGGATGCGCATGGCCGAGCGCAGGATGGTCCAGGATGCCCACAGCAGCACCAGCCCGAAGGCCATCCCCAACAGGGGGTCGATCGCCAGGAACCCGGTCAGCCGGATCACCACGGCGGAGACGATGATGATGAGGCTGCCGACGAAGGTCTGCAGGATGTGCCAGAACGCGCCTTTGAGGTTCAGGTTGGTCTTCTGCCGTTGGTAGAGCAGCCAGAAGGCGATCAGTTCGGTGACGATGCCGCCGGCGGCGACCCAGAGCATGACCGTGGTGGGCAGCTCGATCGGGTCGGCCAGGCGCATCGCCCCCATCCAGAACACGTACCCGGCCATGACGACCAGGAAGACCCCGTTGAACAGGGCCCCGAGGATCTCGGCGCGCCCCCACCCGAAGGTCTCCCTGCCGGTGGCCGGACGCTGGCTGAGGCGTTGGGCGACCAGCGCGATCAGCACGCCACCGACGGCTGAGAAGGTGTGGAACGCGTCGGAGAGCACGGCCACCGACCCCGACCACAGCCCCACGATCAGCTCGATGACGAAGTACACCCCGGTCAATGCCCCGGAGATCCGCAACGCGCGGCGATCTCCGTGGGCGGGGACGTGCCCGCCTGCGGCGTGGTCATTACTCATGCATTCTCCTGCTCGTCACTCATGCATTCTCCTGCTCGTCGGGACCGGGGTGTCCTGTGGTCAGCGGGCCTCGACGCTGGCCATCATGCCGGCGTCCTCATGGTCGAGGATGTGGCAGTGGTAGACGCTGCGCCCCGGGTGGCGGGCGAAGTCGACCAGGACCCGCACCCGGCCGCGGGCGGGGACGTTGACGACATCGCGCCGGGTCGGCTCCCTCACCGGTTGCCCGCCCGTCTCCATGAGCTGCATCGGCCACACGTGCAGGTGGAACGGATGGTCCATCGGGGTGGGGTTGGTGATGACCCACTCTTCCACCGTCCCGGCGCTCACCTGCTGGTCGATCCGGTCGGCGTCGAAGGCGCGACCGTCGAACCCGAGATCCATCATGTCCCGGCCGGGGCCCATCATCGTCCCCATGGTCATGGTGAACGCGATCTCCCGCTGCCCGGCGACGGGCTTGTCGCGCAGATCCGGAACCGCCGGACGGTCAGGCACCGGGCCCGGGGCAGCGGCCTCATCGCCGCTGACAGTCAGCGTGGCCAAGGTGCCCGGCCCGGACAGGCCACCGCCGCCCATCATCCCCATCCCGCCGCGGTCATGACCCAGCGTGCGCAACTCGCTGGTGCCGGCGCGCATGCTCACCAGCAGGTCGGCCCGGTTACCCGGCGCCAGCAGCACCTCCTCCACCGCCCGCGGAGCTGGTTCCCGGCCGCTGTCGACACCGAGCAGCTCCAGACGCTGCCCGGGCAGGGCCAGGCGCAGGTAGCGCGAGGTGCATGCGTTGATCACCCGCCAGCGTTCCCGCTGCCCGGGACGCGCCGACAGCTGCGGCAGGTGCTGACCGTTGACCAGGACCAGCTCCCCTTCGCGGCCCATCATCACCTCCGGGCCCGAGACCGAGGCGACCTGCCCGTCCGCAGTCAGCGAGAGGTCCGAGACGACCAACACCCGGTCCCGGCTGACCGGCACCTGATCGCCCTCGACGATCAGGGCACCGTACAAGCCGCCGAACAGCTGATCGGCGACCGTGCCGTGCCGGTGCGGGTGATACCAGAACACCCCGGGCGGGTGGTCCGCGGGCAGATCGAAGCGGTAGTCGAAGACCTGGCCGGGTTCGATGGACAGGAACGGGTTGTCCCCGTTGTCCTGCGGGGAGACCTCCAGTCCGTGGGTGTGCAGGTTGGTCGGGATGTCCAGCTCGTTACGCAGCCGCACCTCGATGCGATCCCCGGGCCGGACCAGCCAGGTCTGGCCCGGCACCGTGCCGTTGTAGGTCAGCACTCGGGCCCGCCGCCCAGCGACGGTCGACTCCTGGCGGGCGGCGACCAGTTCGACCCGCAGCACCCCGCCCCAGCTGCGCAGCACCTCCGGCTCCACCAGGGACCCTCCGCCGCCCCCGATCGAGCTGGAGCGCGGGGCTAGCCAGGGCAAGCCGCTCCACGACAACCCCACCCCACCGACCAGGACGCCGAAGCCGCCGAGCATGCCGAGCCGGAGCGCCTCCCGCCGAGTGATGGGCCTCACGCCTCAGGCCTCCCCGGCTCGTCCAGGCGCCGGCGGCGCTCGTCGTACTCGGTGTCATCGATCTCCCCACGGGCGTATCGCTCGTCGAGCACCTCCCGGGCCCGACTCCGCCCTGATCTGTGCACCTCGTCGGACCGCCGATCGCGACCGCTCAGCAGCCGGACCAGGACCACCATCAGCACGACCAGGCCCACGACAAACAGCGCCAGGAAAAGCCAGCCCCAGACCATGCCCCACCCGCCCATGTGGCCCCAGTTCCAACCCATACCTCACCTCCATCACTCAGTGCCCGCTCCGGACCGGGATCACAGGATGCACCGGGGGATTGGTCGTCCCCTCGATCCCAGTGGACATCGGTGACATCCGACATGTGCGGAGAACCTCCCGATCGAGTAAAGCAGATCGGCCCGCCGAGGCCCCGCCCCGCCCGTCGATCTTCATCGAATCTTCAACGCTCGACCACACTGAGGTCGGTGGGCCTGCCACAGAATGCGTTGTATGAAACGACCCGTGATCCTCCTTGCCGCGTTCGCCTTGGTGCTCGCCGGATGTTCCACCACCCCCGACGCGAGCCCGACGGCCAGCCCCCCAGCCAACACCGCCGCGCAGGCCGACTTTCTCGCGGCGCACGACCTCGATGGCATGGACGGGCAGCAGATCGTCGACCACCTCGACCGGATGCCCGTGGCCGAGCGGCCGACTGACCTCATGGCATCCGTGCGCGCGGACCAGCTTGTCCTCGCCGATGTTGAGCAGGAGGTCATGGTCCCGCTGGCAGAGGACCGGTTTTATCTATCCGTGGCGCCCTACGTCGATCAGACCCACGAGTGCTACTACCACTCTCTGACCACGTGTCGCGGCGAGCTGGCCAACGAGGACATCGGCGTGCGCATCGTCGACGAGACCGGCGAGGTCCTCGTCGATGAGCAGGCCACCACGTTTGACAACGGCTTCGTCGGGTTCTGGCTTCCGCGCGAGGTCGACGGCACCATCGAGGTCACCTATGACGGGCGCACCGGCCAGAGCCCGTTCTCAACCCGCGAGGACGGGGCGACCTGTTTGACCACACTCCGGATTGACGCCTGAGTATGAGACGCACCTCGGTCAGCGGGGACGGGCACCGCAGAGCCCGCGCCGGCAGACGCCGATTTCACCATCCTGATGGACCCCCGTTTTTCATGGAACCTTCATCGATTCACCGGCGTATCACCCATCGTGACGCCGTAGCGTCAGAAGGACCCTGCGGCGCCCGGTCCGCTCCGGCGTCGCACCCAATCACATGAGGGAGCAAGCCATGAAGACCGCCGAGATGATGAACACCTACCCGGCCGCGATCAACCTCGACCGAGACCTGCTCGCCCGCACCGTCGACGCACTCGTGGCGTGCGCCCAGGCATGTACGGCCTGCGCCGATGCCTGCCTGAGCGAGGAGATGGTGGCCGACCTGCGCAAGTGCATCCGCACTAACCTCGACTGCGCTGACATCTGCGCCACCACCGCCCGAGTCCTGTCCCGGCATACCGGCTACGACGCCAACCTCACCTGCGCCCAACTCCAGGCCTGCGCCCAGGCCTGCAAGTCCTGCGGCGACGAGTGCGAGCAGCACGCCGGCCACCACGAACACTGCCGCATCTGCGCCGACGCGTGCCGGGCCTGCGAACAAGCCTGCAACGAACTGCTCGCCGCCATCGGGTAACCCGTCGCCACCGACCGCTCGCCACTCAAGACGTGGGGGGCGTCCAGCGTCACCGGGCGGGCGGGCCAAGGGCATCCCAAATGTTGAGCGACGCCGCGTGCGCTTCCAAGCCACATGGCGCCATCGGAGGCCGTAGCCGCCAGCTTGAGCATTCACGGAGTCAGAGGAATACATGCAGAGCGCGCGGTCGGGCATGGCGCCCGGCCCGCCGAGGTGCTTGCTACCCGATTCGACCAACTGGCCTCGGGGAGGACTGCACCGGTGTGCTGCTCAGCCTCCAGCTACGGTCGTGCCCTTGGGATCAGGGATGCACTGCGGGATCAGGGATGCACTGCGTTCGCCAACGCGTAGCCGCAACTGGAGGCATGCGGGAGTGACCCTGCCTGAGGTCAGCGTCGACGACACCGACTGCCGGGCGCAGATCGACCGGCTCCTCCAGGACGAGCAGATCTCCCTCTGCACCCGTGTCGGTGACACGCTCTTATCCCGCCACGGGCTGAGCGATCCATTTAGCTGGATCGGGGGGGCGCCGCATGTGGGTCGGCGCGGACGCCGGGGGGTGAGCTCCGCTACTCGTTGTCCCCGCCGGTGTCGGAGCCGGGCGCGCCCGAACCCTGGGTGTTGTCGCCGTCCTGCACGACCCACTGCGTCACCTCGGGGAGGTCCTGGCCGTGCTTGCGGGTGTGCTGGCGGGCGCGTACTCGGGAGTCGAGCATCTCTTGGCGCAGGGACGACTCCCGCTCGGCCAGACCCACCCGGTCGATGGCGTCGATGACCAGTCGATAGCGGTCCAGGTCGTTGAGCATCAGCATGTCGAACGGTGTGGTCGTGGTGCCCTTCTCCTTGAAGCCGCGCACGTGGATGTTGTGGTGGTTGGTGCGCCGGTAGGTCAGCTGGTGTACCAGTGACGGGTAGCCGTGGAACGCGAAGATTACTGGCCGGTCGGCGGTGAACAGGGCATCGAAGTCGCGGTGGCTCAGGCCGTGCGGGTGCTCCCGCTCGTCCTGCAGCCGCATGAGGTCCACCACGTTGACCACCCGCACCTTCAACTCCGGCAGCCGCTCGCGCAGCAGCCTGGCCGCGGCGATCGCTTCCATCGTGGGCACGTCGCCAGCGCACCCGAGCACGACATCAGGTTTGCTGCCCGGCTCCTCAGAGCCGGCCCAGTCCCAGATACCGATGCCGCGGGTACAGTGCAGCACGGCCTCATCCATCGTCAGCCATTGCGGCCCGGGCTGTTTGCCGGCGACCACGACGTTGACGTAGTTGCGGGTGCGCAGCACGTGGTCGAATGTCGACAGCAGCGTGTTGGCGTCCGGGGGCAGGTAGATGCGGGTGACGTCGGCGGTCTTGTTCATCACCACGTCGAGGAAGCCCGGGTCCTGATGGGAGAACCCGTTGTGGTCCTGACGCCACACGTGGGAAGACAAGAGATAGTTCAGCGAGGGCACTGGTACTCGCCAGGGTATGTCCCGGCTGGAGTCGAGCCACTTTGCGTGCTGGTTGAACATCGAGTCGATGATGTGGATGAATGCCTCGTAGCTGTTGAGCAGCCCGTGACGGCCCGTGAGCAGGTAGCCCTCCAGCCAGCCCTGTACCTGGTGCTCGGATAGAACCTCCATCACCCGGCCTGTGCGGGACAGGTCGACGTCGGTGTCGAGCAGTTCTGCTTGCCAGGCCTTGCCGCCCGCTTCCACCGCGGCGCCGAGCCGGTTGGAGTGGGTCTCGTCGGGTCCGAAGACCCGGAAGGTCTGCCGGTTCCGGTCCACGACGTCGGCCACCCAGCCACCAAGTACGCGTGTCGCTTCCACGGTGGCGCCACCCGGTACTGGGACGTCGACGCCGTAGTCACGGAAGTCCGGCAGATCCAGGTCGCGGGTGAGTAGACCACCGTTGGCGTGCGGGTTGGCGCTCATTCGCCGCGTGCCGACCGGGTTGTTCTGCGCGACGAGGTCCATGATCCGCCCCTCGGGACCGAAGAGCTCCTCCGGGCGGTAACTGTGCATCCAGCTCTCCAGCAGACGGGTGTACTCCTCGTTGCCGCGGACGGCAGACATTGGGACCTGGTGGCTGCGCCAGCTGTTTTCGACCGGCAGTCCGTCGACCTCCTGCGGCCCCGTCCAGCCCTTCGGAGTACGGAAGACGATCATCGGCCACCGCGCCCGCTCGGTGAGGCGTCCGTCGGCAGCGCGAGCGCGGATGTCGACGACCTCGTCAAGGACCTGGGCAAGTAAGCGGGCGAACCGCCGGTGCGTGTTGGTGATGTCCTCGTCGTCGAAGCCGCCCTCGAAGAAGTAGGGCTTGTGGCCGTACCCGACTAGCAGCGACTCCAACTCCTGGCGCGGAATTCGATCGAAGATGGTGGGATTTGCGATCTTGTAGCCGTTGAGGTGCAGGATCGGTAGGACCGTGCCGTCCACCTGCGGGTCGAGGAACTTGTTGCTGTGCCACGCCGTCGCCAGCGGCGCGGTCTCGGCCTCGCCGTCACCGATCACTGCCACCGCGATCAGGTCCGGGTTGTCGAATGCCGCGCCGTAGGCGTGAGACAGAACGTAGCCGAGTTCGCCGCCCTCGTGGATCGATCCGGGCGTCTCGGGTGCGACGTGGCTGGGGATGCCGCCCGGGAAGGAAAACTGTCTGCACAGCTCGTCGACACCGCGGGCATCCGTGCCGACGTGGGAGTAAACCTCCGAGTACGTGCCCTCCAGCCAGGAGGCGGCTACGAGGGACGGGCCGCCGTGACCGGGTCCACTCAGGTAGATCATGTCCAGGTTGCGCTGGATGATCTGGTGGTTGAGGTGGGCATACAGGAAATTCTGCCCCGGGGAGGTCCCCCAGTGCCCGAGCAGCCGGGGCTTGATGTCTTCTTCCGCCAGTGGACGCTTCAGCAGCGCGTTGCCCATCAGATAGATCTGTCCGACCGCGAGATAGTTCGCTGCCCGCCACCACGCATCGACGGCCGCGGCGTCGTCGGGTGCAAGCAGGTATTCGGTGGTCTTGTCCTCGGCAGCCCCTCCGGCCACCCGCGCGTCACGAGTCATACCTCCACCATGTCAGCCCGCGCCCGAAGAAGTCTTCGCACTTCGCCCAGACGTCACTGAAGGAACATCGTTTCGCCACAATCGAACGGCGACACCGCCCCAGGTGTTGGGGGATGACGAGGGCGATGTCACCCAGAAGCGATTTCGTAACTGACCCACAGGGATAAGAAGCCCGACAGCAGGAACACCATGTAGCCGATTGACATTTCACCTGAGGAGCGGCGCTGCAGCGTAGTGCGCAGTTGCAACAGTGAGCGAGTGCCATGACCACCCCCGAAGTAGCGCAGGGACGGCAGGAAGAGTGCGCAGGACGAGTCCTAATTGGAAGCCCTCGTGCCGTGGGCGCCCAGCCAGCAAGAACGAAAAAGGGCCCGCAGTCGCCGTCGAGACGTGAATCGAAATCTGGTCTCCCTGGACGTGACAGAGCGCACGCAGCTGACGACGAGCGCGGCGGCCGGCTTCTCAGCCGTGCGGATCTCGCCCTGCTTCCGTCGATGAGCGACGCAGTCTCCCTTGGCAGCGCACAGAAGAGGTCCTCGCTTCGCCCTGTCTCCGAGTCGCCACACCTCTTGCAGATCGAAGTTGAGTCTGCTCCCGCGTAGGCCCGGGCTCTGGAACTAACGTGGCTGCATGAGCACTTGGGAAGGAGCAGTGCGCGGACTCGTGGAGTTCCCGGACGGCCGTCGCATCCGGGGCGCGGGACTCCGGCGTCCTCGCGGCGACATCGCGGCTCCTGAGTTCGCCCTCTACCTGCTCGGTAAGGACCCAAAGATCGAGAGTAGGCCGTACAGGTGGGTTCAGTGGCCGGACTTTCGTCGTCCCGACTCGACGGACGACGTGATCAGCGCACTACGTGAAGCTCATGTACGGGCGGAGTTCGAGCGCGTGGAGATTGCCTGCGGTGGCGGAGTGGGCCGCACGGGCACCGCCATGGCACTCCTCGCTGTCATGAGTGGAGTGGCGCCCGATAAGGCCGTCGCCTGGGTGCGCGAGAACTACCACCCGCGCGCAGTCGAAACCCGATGGCAGCGGCAGTGGGTCAGAAAGGCTGCGGAGCGCCTCGGTACGTGAGCGCTGGGGTTGCGCACGTCCTGAATGAGGTACGGGCCTGCAACCCCCTGCAATCGTGCTACGCGGTGCCCGCGGAGCATTAGCAATTATCGGTCTTTGAAGAATGCTGCTTTGAGCAAGTCGGCCGCGTCGGTGAGCTCCCCTGTCGCGACCTCCAGTTCGCCTCTGGTCACGGTGTCGTTGCCGTCCTCGGTCAGGACCCACGTGACGACCACCGCGCTCGCTTGTGGATCGCGCGCGAGGATCACGTAGTCGTCTTCGTCGCTCGTCCACGGCACGTTGGGACGAAACGACTCAGGTGTGACGGTGACTTCGGCATTGTTGCCGTGATTGCTCCAGTTCACCGGGTATCCGCGCGCCGCGATCCGGAGGTCGGAAGGGTCGAATCCGATTCCGTATGGGTCCTGCCTTCGCACGATGGGTTCGACCACCTTCCTGTAGTCGGCGTCGTCGGATTCGCGGTAGTCGAACACTTCGCAGTCGTGGAAAGTCACGATGAGATGGGGCTTGGCGACGAACCGGTCGTGGCTGAGGACCCGGATGCCTATGCCAGAAAGAGCAACACCCAGGAAGTGCCCTCGCCCGCGCTCGGTATGGGTGGGCTTTTCGCTCCGCCACGCTTCAAGTCGTTTCGCTCGTTCCCCGGGCTCTGGTGGCTGCGTTCTGCCGAAAACGTTCCGGACGAGAAGTGCTGACGGCGAGGCGTCTTCTGTCGGCTTTCGCGGCTTATTGAACTCTTCTTCCTCGAACTCGTAGAGGCGCTCCAGTACTTCGTTGACCCGTTCAACCCGGCTGATGGCTCCGTGGATTTCGACGTCGAGATTGATCGGTGACTTGCCGCCGCCACGAGCCCGTTCAACGAGAGCCAGAACTTCACCTGCTCGTGCGGGGCGGGTGTTGCTGGCTCCCCGCATGTAGATGGCCCCGTCATCGAGGTTGTCTTGACGCTTCACTCCCTGAAAGCTCTTGTGGCACGGGAAGATCGTCTGTCCGTCCTGCGGTGGCTGTGCGACGACGAACAGCACCTCGCGGTCGTCGTCGATACTGATTCTTCCGAACTCGAACGCGGGAAACTGTGGTCCCAGGTAGGGCCGGAGCCGGTCTTCAAGCTCGTGCGCCTCAACACCACGAGGAACACCTTGCGACCGGCCCTTCTGCGCGCCAATAGCGAGTACGGCGTAGCCGTGGAAGTGACGGGCGGCTTCCTGGGGGCGACGGTTGGCAGCTCCGAGAAGGAACTTCGCGACCTTCGCAACACCTTCAGTGCTGGCCAGGTCGAGACTGCTCTTGATTTCCAGGTAGCTCGCCTCGGCTTCGTCGCCGACCGCGAGCACATGATCCAGAATGCTGCGGAGTGCGCGCTCACCGAGGGGGATCATGTCGGCATCCATATCGTTACCTCCCCCCGCCAGTTCTTCGTATCAACGGTACCGGTGCCGTCAGCTACGCACGTGACGCCACGTCCACGCCCGCTGACCTGTCCCGCTGGGTACTGGCGCTACCGAACGTCGACAGGGCAGGTCACCGCCACGTGGAGGTGTCGGCCATCGGCTCAGCGGTCCAGATCGCTCGGTGCGCTGATGCGCTTGAGCCGCGCGGCGACTGCGATGGTAACGAGCGCCACGGCCGTGGCGACGGTGTTCGGGATCACCAACGGCCAATCGTGTCGGGACAGTCCGTAGAAGACCCAAAGCAGAAAGCCGGGGATGAGTAGGGCGAAGTACCCGAGCGATACATCGTCGGCAGAACGGGTTCGCAGCATCCGGTGAATCTGCAAGGCGGGTGCGATCGCCATCACGACTCCCCACTCCGCTGCCGCAAGACCAAGGACGTCACTGAGCACCATGTGGGCCTCCTACTGGTGGCCCTGGCTCTGGTCCTCGTCCGTACAACACGGGGGGCGACACGAGGATGTAACAATAGTAGCGATCGCCCGGAGGAGGTCGCCATCACGCGACGAGACTCACCTAATGTGCTCGCGAAACGGGTCGCGTGCCTCAGATGGGTTTTGCTCGCGAAACGCGGTGCCGTCCTACTCGGTTGGCGGGGCTGTGGGCGGTGGGCTGGCCGGATGGGTTCAGGGTTGTCGATGGCGGCACGTCGGGAGATCACGAAGAAGTACGCCCGTCAGTACGCGGGGGCGTCGAAGAAGGTCAAGGGCCGGATGCTCGATGAGTTGTGCGGGGCGACGGGGTGGTCGCGGGCCAACGCGCGCCGGGCGCTGGCCGCGGCCCGTGCCCGTAGGGGGCCGGCGCGGGCTGTGGTGCGCAAGCCGCGGGGGCGGGGGTACTCCTATGACGCGTTGAAGGTGCTGATCGAGGTCTGGACGCTGGCCGGAGAGCCGTGCGGGAAGTACCTCGCCGCGGTCATGGCCGACACCCTGGCTGCGTTGGAGGCCCACGGCGAGCTGGGCAAGGTCGCCGACCGGCTCACCGATGAGGTGCGCGCCGAGCTGGTGGCGATGTCCCCGGCCACCATCGACCGCTACCTCGCCCCGACCCGGGCGGCTCGGTACCCGCCGGCGAAGGCCGCGACCCGGCCCTCGGCGACGCTGCGCAGCGAGCTGTCCGTGCGCCGCTCGACCGATGAGATGGAGGCCCGGCCGGGGTTCTTCGAGGTCGACCTGGTCGCTCACTGCGGGCACTCCCTGGCCGGGGAGTTCGCCTGGACGCTGACCGCGACCGACGTGTTCACCGGGTGGACGAGCAACGTCGCGATCAAGAACCGCGCCCACCGGTGGGTGGTGGGCGCGATCGAGCTGATCGCCGACACCCTGCCCTACCCCGTCGTCGGGCTCGATGCCGATAACGGCGGGGAGTTCATCAACCACCAGCTCGTGGCCTGGTGCGCCCAGCGGGCGGTGTTCTTCACCCGCTCCCGGCCCTACACCTCCAACGACAACGCCCACGTGGAGCAGAAGAACGGCGACATCGTGCGCAAGAACGCCTTCCGGTACCGCTACGACACCCCCGCCGAGCTCGAGCTGCTGGGCGAGTTGTGGGAGCTGGTCAACCTGCGCAAGAACTACCTGCTGCCCACCAAGAAGGCCACCGGGTGGCGCGAGACGCCCGCCGGGCAACACGTGCGCGTCTACGACGCCCCGCGCGCCCCGTACCAACGCCTGCTGGACTCCGGGATCCTAAGCCCTGAGCAGGCCGCTGAGCTTGCCGCCGTGCGAGCCGAGCTCAACCCCGCCGACCTGACCCGGCGCATCAACACCATCCAGCACCAGCTCATCGACCACGCCCGCGCCAAGACCCTCGCCCTACGCGACGCCTCCTGACAGCCCCTCACGCGAGCAAACACACCTGAGGCACGCGATCACGTTTCGCGAGCAACTTGACATCAGGCACTACGTCACGCAACGTGCACCTGCGTGGCATGACAGTCTCGATGCGGGTGATGAGCGCCGGTGACGGATACAAGTACCTGCTGCGCTCCGTGGTCGCCGCCGACGGTGACCGCTCCCTCGCGACGCGGCTGACGCGGTACTACGTCGAGGCTGGTACCCCGCCGGGACGGTGGCTCGGCTCCGGCCTCGCCGGCCTGGGTGGTGGTCAGCTCACGACCGGGGACCAGGTTTCGGAGCCGCAGCTCCAGCTCTTGATCGGGATGGGCCGCGACCCCGTCACCGGCGAACCACTCGGAAGAGCCTTCCCAGAGTACGCCCCAGTCACCGAGCGCATCCAGCAGCGCGTCGACCAACTGCCGGCTGAGTTGGGGCCAGCAGGCCGGGCCGAAGCGATCGCGCAGATCGAGACCGAGGAAACGGCCCGGGCGAGTCGGCGGGCGGTGGCCGGGTTCGATTACACCTTCTCGGTGCCGAAGTCGGTCTCGGTGCTGTGGGGCGTCGCCGATGCCGGGGCGCAGGCGTTGATCGCCCAGGCCCACCATGAGGCGGTCGCGGAGGTGGTGGACTTCATGGAACGCGAGGTCGCCGCCACCCGTACCGGTATCACGGCCGGCGATGGCGCGGTCGCCCAGGTCGACGTGACCGGGGTGATCGCCACCGCGTTCGATCACTACGACTCCCGTTCCGGCGACCCGCAGCTCCACACTCACGTTGTCGTATCCAACAAGGTGCAGACGGCGATGGACGGGAGATGGCGGTCGCTGGACGGACGGCCGATGCACGCCGCCGTGGTCGCCCTGTCCGAGCACTACAACGCGGTGCTGGCCGACCGGCTCACCCGCACCTTCGGCCTCGGCTGGGAGGCGCGCGAGCGAGGACGGGACCGGAACCCGTCCTGGGAGATCACCGGCATCCCGGAGGAGCTGATCGCAACCTTCTCGACGCGCTCGCACGACATCGAGGCCGAGACCGACCGGCTCATCGCCGATCACGTGGCCACGCATGGTCGGCGGCCGTCTGCGGCGACGATCGTGAAGCTGCGCGCCCAGGCCACCCTCGCCACCCGACCCAACAAGGAGGTGCGGTCACTGGCCGACCTGACCGCCGAATGGCGCGCCCGCGCCACGACGATCCTCGATCAGGACGCGACGGCCTGGGCACGGGCAGTGACCGGCACCGAGACTCCGGTCACGTTGCGAGCCGATGATGTGCCTCTGGAGACAGTCGCCGCACTCGGGGCCGCGGTGGTGGCCGTGGTCGGTGAGAAGCGCTCGACGTGGCGGCGGTGGAACCTGCACGCCGAGGCCTCCCGGCAGACGATGGGCTGGCGGTTCGCCAGCGCACGGGATCGCGAGGCGATCGTCGGGATGGTCGTCGATGCCGCTGAGCAGGCCTCACTGCGGCTTACACCGCCCGAGCTGGCCACCAGCCCTGCCGGGTTCCGCCGCGTCGACGGAACGAGCGTGTTCCGGCCCAAGCACTCCACGGTGTTCTCCTCCGAGGAACTCCTCGCCGCCGAAGACCGGCTGCTCAACCGATCCCGCACCCTCACCGCACCGACGGTCCCGGCGGTAACGACGGAGCAGATCATTGGCCGCCCCGATGCCGAGGGGCGGATGCTCAGCGAGGATCAAGCCCAAGCGCTGATGAAGGTCGCCGTCTCGGGTCGAGTCGTCGATGTGCTGGTCGGTCCGGCCGGGGCGGGCAAGACCACCGCCATGACTGCACTACGGCGCGCCTGGGAGAAGCACCACGGCCCGGGCTCGGTGGTCGGACTGGCGCCCTCGGCGGTGGCCGCGCAGGTGCTGGCCGACGACCTCGGCATCGCCACGGAGAACACCGCCAAGTGGTGGACCAACCACCTCACCCACGGCACCACCTTCCAAGCGGGGCAGCTCGTCATCCTCGATGAAGCATCGCTTGCTGGCACCCTGTCCCTGGATCGGATCACCGCTCTCGCCGAAGATGCTGGGGCGAAGGTGCTGCTCGTCGGGGACTACGCACAGATTCAATCCGTGGACGCCGGCGGAGCCTTCTCCATGCTCGTCAACGACCGGGACGATGCTCCCGAGCTGATCGACGTCCATCGGTTCACCCATGCCTGGGAGAAGATCGCCTCCCTGGCACTCCGACACGGACGCACCCAGGTCATCGACACCTACCTCGAACACGACCGCATCCATGACGGCGACGCCGAGGCGATGACCGATGCCGCCTACTCCGCCTGGCGCGCCGACCGCGATCAAGGGCTGGTCTCGGTGCTGATCGCCGAGACCCGCGACGACGTCACCACGCTCAACGCCCGCGCCCGGGCCGACCTCATCCTCGACGGCATCCTCACCCGCGGACGGGAAGTGGCATTGAATGACGGCACCACCGCTGGCGTCGGGGACACGATCATCACGCGCCACAACGACCGCCGCCTGCGGAACAACAGAGCGTGGGTGCGCAACGGAGAGACCTGGACCGTCACCGCGGTCCGCGACGACGGCTCGGTCACCATCCGCCCCAACGGACGCCGCCGCGGCGGGTCCATCGTTCTTCCCGCCTCGTATGTGGCCGAGCACGTCGACCTCGGGTACGCGGTCACCGCGCACCGCGCCCAAGGTGTCACCAGCGACACGGCGCATGTGCTGGTGGAGCCGACCACGACCCGGGAGAACCTCTACGTCGCGATGACCCGCGGCCGCCGATCCAATCAGGCGTACGTGGTCCTCGACCGTCCGGACGACCACGCCCACCCGCACCCCGGCGACAACCCCGACGCCACCGCTCACTCCGTGCTTGACGGGGTGCTCCAGCACAGCGGCGCCGAGCTGTCAGCCCACGAGACCATCACCGCCGAACAAGAAACCTGGGGCTCCATCGCTCGACTTGCTGCCGAGTACGAGACCATCGCCGCCGCAGCTCAGCACGACCGCTGGGCCAGTCTCATCCGGGCCAGTGGCCTCACCACTGAGCAAGCCGATGCTGTGATCGACTCCGAGGCGTTCGGAGCACTCACCGGCGAACTACGCCGCGCGGAGGCGAACCATCACGACGTCGACCGACTGTTCCCGCGCCTCGTCACCGCGCGGGGATTCGAAGACGCTGACGATATCGCCTCCGTCCTCCACCATCGCGTCGCCCACGCCACCGGACGCCCAGCCGGTTCCGGCCGATCCCGAAAGGTGCCACGCCTGCTCGCCGGGCTCATCCCGCATGCGGACGGTCTGATGACGGACGACATGCGCCAGGCCCTGGAAGAACGACGGGAATTGATCGAGAAGCGAGCTGATGCCGTGCTCAACCGTGCGGTCACTGACGCCGAGCCCTGGACTGCGGCGCTGGGCGTCCCTCCCCGTGACCCGCGCAAAGCGCGTGCCTGGCGATGCCACGCCCGTACAGTCGTTGCCTACCGGGATCGGTACGCGATCAGCGATGACGCCGTCCTCGGTGCGATACCGCAGACGACGGCGCAGAAGATCGACCGGGCCAGAGCAGAAGCCGCGCTCCGCCAGCTCG
Organism: Gordonia sp. Swx-4; assembly: GCF_030316175.1. Taxonomy (NCBI): domain Bacteria; kingdom Bacillati; phylum Actinomycetota; class Actinomycetes; order Mycobacteriales; family Gordoniaceae; genus Gordonia; species Gordonia sp. Swx-4. The sequence goes on along the minus strand of NZ_CP128197.1, from coordinate 3,825,973 downwards.
CGCCCGAGGCGGAAGCAACCAAGCCCTATCAACGGACCGTTCCGGCTCGCCAAGGACCGGGCCTGTAGGAAGGGTCCCTGGCCTTGCGCTCCGGTGGCCGGCTCCGCTACCCGGCTGGACGCCGCGGGAAGTGATCTGGGCGTGTCGTCCCGGGGTCCCCACCGCTTGAGGTGAGACTCTTGGACTGTGCATCACATGGTTCTCTGAGTCGGGCGTCCTCTCCCCACGCCCCGCGGGAAGGAGAGAAGGATTGCCATCGCAACCAGGATCTGGACCCCTGCCGCACCCGGGGTTGCCCGACGAGGCTCACGGGAGTGCCCACGACCTCCGCGGTCGGCTTTGGTCCGATGAGCCCTCCACGATCGACTTCTTGTCAGCTCGCGCCATCGCTGAGACCGTCTCAGATGCCGTCCTTGATGACGCTCTCGACCCGCTCGCGATCGGGCTCTCGGGTCCGTGGGGAAGCGGCAAGACGACCGTGCTTGAACTCGTCAAGAAGGACCTCGACCAACGAAGCGACCCCGACGCAGCGAAGATCATCACCGTCCGCACGGACCCATGGCGCTACGACCCGGCCGTGGGAGCAAAAGAAACCCTGATCGGCGAGGTGCTCGAAGCCCTTGCCGCCGAACTCGCCCAGCAGGTGGCGGAACAGGACGGAGCACAGACCAGGACGGACAAGGCCAAGAAGCTAATGAAGAAGCTCTCTGATCGCGTCGACTGGTCCAAGGCAATCAGGTTGGCGGCCAAGTCCTCTCTGACGCTTCAGCTCCCGGGGATCGATGACGTGATCGGCCTCATCCGTGAGAAGAGTGACGAGGGCGACGATCAACCCGATCAACCTCGGGGCCTTGCAGGCTTCAAGGCTGAGTTCGCTGAGTTGATGGGGACGGACGAACTAGCGCACGTCAAGCGTGTTGCGGTCCTGGTGGATGACCTCGACCGCTGCCTGGTGGACACCGTGGTGGAGACCCTGGAAACGATCCGTCTGTTCCTCAGCGTGACCGGGATGTCCTTCGTCATCGCCGCTGACGAAGAGCGAGTGGCCGAAGCGATTCGCACCAAGCTGCCGGAATCCACCATGCCCCCGGAGCGTGCGGAATCTGACGAGAGCCTGCCAGCCGAACCGCCGTCGAAGCTGTACCTCCACAAGATTGTTCAGACCACCGTGCCCCTGCCGGCGCTCGGCGCGTTCGACACGGAGGCCTATGTCCTGCTGCTCCAGCTCCAAAACCGTCTTGAATCACCGCTAACTCAAGATCAATTGCAGCGCGTCATCGACGAGTGTCAGCGGCTTCGTGGCGTTGGGGTGCTCGATGATCTGCAGGCGCCGGACGGGCTTGACGTACAGCATGAACTCTCGTTCGCTCACCGTCTCACCACGATCCTGTACGAAAAGTTGCGGGGCAACCCCAGGCGCATCAAGCGCTTTCTCAACGATCTCAACATCCGCCGATCGATTGCGGCGCGCCGAGGCATCCATCTGGAATTCGAGGTGGTCGCCAAGCTCATGGTCCTGGAAGTGCTGCTTCCCGACCAATTTCAGGCGGTGCTGTCCTGGCTGCGGACCGGTGAACTTCGGGACCATCTGGAGTCTCTGGAGTCGCTGGCCAATAAACCCAAGATCACGCCCGAGGCGGAGTCGGTCGATCGCGTCGAACACGCGTCCCTCCTCGCGGACGGCGAGGAAGACAGGTCCGAAGGCCAGAGCGACGAGGTAACGATCCCCTCTCTCGCTGTGGCCACAGAGTTCGCCGACGATCTACTCCGATGGGCGAAGCTTCCCCCGGACCTGCACGAGATCGACCTCAGCCCCTATCTCCACCTCGCTGCCTCATTCCGTGGTGACCTTCTGGTCAGCGCGGAGCTCCCACAGCGGCTCCGCGATCTCGCTGCCCAGCTTGCCTCAGCACGAACTGTCGATCGCCATCAGGTCTCTGAGGAGAGCTTGGCAGCTCTCCCTCCGGAAGACATTGCACAACTCGTCCGCCACCTTTCGCTGCGCGCCCGCGACCGCATCCAGGAGCAACGCGGGGCGGTCACCGGCATCGGCCGGTTGGCCCAAGCACACCCTGCCGTCCGCGGCTCAGCCCTGGACGCCTTTCGCCGCCTCCCGGCCAAGGATCTCCAAGTCGGTACAGCCATTCACCTGGCTGGCCTGCAGATCCCAGGAATGCAAAACGTCATCGCACATCTCGCAAACCGCTTATCGGATGACGATAAGAGACAACGAGAGATAAAGAGGGCGTTGACCACGCCACCGCCGGGAAGGAGGCAGACCTGATGGGCACCAAAGGTTCGTACTCTGGGGGCGGCGGAGCCGTCGGCGACGACATCCGCGACGGGCTCGACGATTGGCTCGACTCCCTGCCCGGTGGCCCCGGCCCGCAAGACCCCGTTCCCGGTGACGGCCACCCAGAGCAGCTGCCGTTGCCGTCATCGCGGCCATCGCCGTCATCGCCAGCGGGCCGGATACTTCCAACAGCCGCCCTGTTCCGGTCATCCAGGGGCGGCGGTGCCGGACGGTCACAGCGCAACTCGACTGCCGCCTTGAGTCGGTCGACCGCGACGTCCGCGCGGTCGGCGGGCCGCGGCGCTGCAGCCGCCTATGCCTACAGGACCGGCGATGCCCAGACGCTGCGTGACCTCGGTCTTGACTACGACGCACTGCGCGCCAACCCCAACATCTTCGACGTTGCCCACCAGATCGCGCAGAAGGTCTGCGAAGACCTCCCCGATGGGACCATCGAGACCGCCGAGCAGCTCCAGGTCGTCGCCAACCTCGCCGAATGGCTCATGCAGCGTGACACCTCCGGCGCGGATGTAACCGTCGGCCAGATCGCCGAAGAAGCCGTAGCGCTGATCCTTGCCGAGGCATATTTGGTGGAAACAGCTTCCGCACTCAACACCAAGGACATGACGGGAACGCAGCGCGCCAGTTTTGAGAACGATGTGCGCCAAGCAGCCGAGGAACTGGCCGCTCACGCCAACCTCTCACCCACCGGCGCCAGCGCAGCGGAGTTCACCCGGGCCATCGAGGACGGCCTCGAATACCTCCGCGCCCTCCACGAGGAGCCGTGATGACCGAGTTCGACCTCAGGTTCCAAGTCCCCGCGACCGTCACCGCCCAAGCCGCGCAACGAACGCTGTACTGGCCGACCACTGGCACGGGAAGCTACAACACCCCTCTCGGTCCCCGTCTCGGGCACCTCGGCCCCGTCCGGCAGCCGAACGCTGACCTGTTCCGCCTCGCGGCCATGGTCTACGCCGCCGACCGCTCCGTGCCTCGCCAGGCCGGTCGAGTGAACTGGACCCGACGAAGCTTCGAACTGACCGTACCTGTCCTCGGCGACGCTGAGTCATGGAACAGTATTGCCCACGAGCTCGCGCGACTGCTGGACTTCCTCTCCGGCGATGAATGGCGGCTGACCTTCCGGAGAACGCGCCTTCCACGCGAGTCGATCCCTGACAACCAGCACCGCGATGCCGAACGTGTCGTGCTGATGAGCGGCGGCGCGGATTCGGCGATCGGTGCATTCCTGGCGCGTACGCATCCAGAGCCCCACGTGCTGGTGTCCCACGTCGGTGCCACTTCCATCTCCCCGATACAGCGAGAGGTCGCAGCACGAATCCGCGACCTACGCTCCACCGGCTCCGTCCAGCACCACCGCCAAGTCCGGTTCACACGCAGCCAGACCCAACCCGGCGGTCACCGCTTCCGGAATGAGAACAGCACGCGGACCCGGTCGTTCCTGTTTCTCGCTCTGGGGCTGGCGGTGGCATCCCTCAACGACGTGCCACTGTGGATACCCGAGAACGGCTTCGCCTCCCTCAACCCACCACTTGGCCCAGACCAGTTGGGAAGCTTGTCCACGCGGACCACGCACCCATGGTTCTTGACTGAGCTGTCCCGGCTCGCTCGGCAGGTCGGTGCCACCGCAGAGATCACCAATCCCTTCGCCCGGCAAACCAAGGGCGAGATGTTCCGCTGGCTCGCCGACGAGATCGGTGACGACAAGATCACCGGTGATTTCCTCAGCGTCACCAACTCCTGTGCCCACACCAGCCGCCGGTGGCTCGGTGTCACAGCGCAGCACCACTGCGGAACCTGCTTCGGCTGCCTCGTCCGCCGCGCCTCATTCGCCGCCGCAAGCCTGCCCGACACGAGTACTTACGTCTCAGACTCCTGGCCGAACGACCGCGTGAAATCACAGCTGCAGAACGCCTCCGTCCTGCCCAGTATCCGTGGCTTCGTCGCCCGAGGCATCCGCGTCAGCGACATTGCCGCCATGCGCCTCCCGGACGGCTACTCCGCCAGCGAAGCCCGTGATCTCTGCACCCGTGGCGCTTCCGAACTGGCGTTGCTCACATGAGCACGAACTGGCCGCCGCTTGACACGCACGCCCATATCGACGTCTCGATAGACCCCAGGGAACTGTTGAACCTGCGGGCTGTGATCTTTGCAGCGAACCGCAACCTACAACAATCCCAGCAGTCCCTAGACCGCCAGCATCGCGACATCCTGACGGTGTGGGGCGTGGGAGTGCACCCCGGGGTCAAGACGGCCTTGGAGGGCTTCGACCCAGCAACGTTTCACGCCCTGATGCAACGGACCGCGTACGTCGGTGAGATCGGCCTTGATGGAAGGACCAAGTCCCGCCTGCCTCTGCAACGTGACGTCTTCGCGGCCATCCTCCAACACCTCCAGCAACACCCACGGTTGACCTCGATTCACAGCCAAGGTGCAACAGCCGAAGTCATCGACGAACTCGAACGCACACCGATTCAGGGCGTCATCCTCCACTGGTGGCTCGGGGAACCAGCGCTCACCAAGAGAGCCGTCGAGCTGGGTGCCTACTTCTCCATCAACGCCTCCTCCGTCCGTCGAACAGAGGTGATCGACCTCATCCCTCTCGACCGCCTCCTCGTTGAGACGGATCATCCGGACGGCAACCGCTCGGCCCATCAGCCCCGACCGGGCAACGTATCCGACGTCGAAAGCGCCCTGGCGCGGAAGCACCACGTCAAGCCGTCCGTGCTGCGTGCCACCACGTGGAAGAATCTCGCCACGCTCGCGCACGTCTCCGGCACGCGTCCCCTACTGCCACCCCGGGTCGGCGCCATTCTGGATTCGATCCAGTAGTACGGCACTAACACAGGGAGGTCCTCAGCGTGGCAGCCATGATTCCCTCCTTCGAGGGGCGTGACAGAAGAGCGCACAAATGCCACGAGCGGCGCGTCACGCGAAAGCGTCGGCTCGCGCGCGCTGGACCCTTCGCTCACGCCGCTCACTCGCCCTAACCCCAATCAGGAGGACGACGCTGACCGGTCCCATGATGGCGAATTTCAGCGCGTTCCAGATGAACAACAGCACCAACAGGTACAGCCAGCCCGGCGCACCGTCGTCAACTAGGGCGTGTCTCCTAAGTCGTCAGCCAGATGGTGATGGCGCGTAGGACGACCGCACCCCGGTAGACGGTCGCGAGTTTGTCGTAGCGGGTGGCGATGCCGCGCCATTGCTTGTGGTCGTTGAAGGAGCGCTCGATGACGTTGCGACCGTTATAGACCTTGGGGTCGAACGCAGGTGGTCGACCGCCGGCTGATCCACGCTTCTTGCGGTGGGCGATCTGGTCCGATGGTTGCGGAATCACGACCTTGACTCCGCGGGAGCGGAGTTCGGCACGTATCGCGCGGGAGGAGTAGGCCTTGTCGCCGATCACGGCGTCAGGCCGCGTGCGCGGGCGGCCACGCCCGAGCCGCTTGACCGCGAGCTGAGCCAGCAGCGGCTTCAGCATCGGCGAATCGCCTGCCTGGCCCGGCGTCAGCGCGATGACCAGCGGGCGTCCCCGACCATCGACGAGCTGGTGGATCTTGGTCGACATGCCACCGCGAGAGCGTCCGAGTGCGTGGTCGGGTGGCTCGGCCCGTAGATCTGTGTAGTTCGGCTCAGCCCCCTGTGCGGCGACCAGCGGGGACCTCGACCCGGCTCAGCGTGGTGGCGTGCTGATGGGCGCGGTTGATCGTGGAGTCCACGCTAACCATCCAGTCGATCTCATCGGCCGCGTCGGCCTCGGCCAGGAGTCGGGCGTGGATCTTGTCCCAGGTGCCGTCGGTGGAGAACCGCTTGTGCCGCTTCCACACCGTCTGCCAGGGCCCGAACGAGCCCGGCAGATCGCGCCAGGCGATCCCTGTTCGGAATCGGTAGATCACACCCTCGACCACCTGTCGGTGATCACGAAACGGTCGCGACTTCACACCGTCCGAGGACGGCATCAGAGGCGCGATCCGCTCCCATTGAGCATCGGACAGGACCCGATCACGAGACATGCCCGCATCAAAACAGCCCTACGAGCCTGAACTTAGGAGACACGCCCTAGGACAGTCACGAAGCTGGCGGCATACAGGTAGGGGATGGCCACCAGCATCGCCGGGACACCCCACTTCAACCCAGGCCGTGTGCGGATCGCGTCGAGAGCGACGTTCGTGGGCATGTACCGGCGCAGGAAGTCGCGGGTGTGGGCGCTGGCGATCCAAATCGAGCGGAACATGAGCGCAGTCCTCTCCTCGTCTCCGGCGACAAGGAATCAAGGAGGACGTCTGGCCGGGGCCGGACGATCGCGCCACCGCATCGGACGATGGCGTAGCAGGTAGAGGCCGCCTATACCGCATGTTACCGCGGTCACTTCTGCGACGGAAGCGCTGGATCAGCACGCCCGCCTCGTACCCCGACGGGTCACCGTTCACGGCCGTGGCAGTCGCGCATAGCAACGCCCCGGGACAGTAGCCAGTTACGGACAGTGCCGGCAGAGAAGCCGAGGCGGGGACCGACCCGTTCCAGCGACTCGCCTCCCTCATACAGGCGGACCATCTCATCCACTTCCGCATACGAGGGAGAGCTTCGCCGAAGCTTGATACCTCGCGACCGAAGAAGCGCGGCCAAACGCTCACGGCTCACACCTACGTCCGAGGCAATCTCTCGCAGTGTCGCTCCCGCCTCGTAGCGGTTTTCCGCCGCGGCCAAGTCGTACTCGCTGACCCTTGTCGCCTGACGCACGCAGGCCGCACGACGGGGCTTGAAACTGCTATCTCGAAGTCTGATCGCATAGTGCACCGCGGCCACGTGCGACACCGGCGGGGCGAGTTTCGAAAACGCTCCCGCTAGGTCCACTCCTCAAAGGGTGGGTCAGACTTTCTAGTCTGACCCACCCTTCGTCGTATCCGGACGTCGTCGACCCCGTCACGCGACGAGTCGCCGACCCCGGGACGCCTCGCTCGCACCGTCTCTGGGGGGACCCGCGAATTCCGTGCCTGGGAACAACGGCACATATTTGGGTAGTAGCGTAAGCCTAACCTTGGTAAGTATAAGCTTGCCTAATTCCTGAGTTGTCCGTTCCGATGACGTCGAGCGCTGAGCAGCGCATCACGTCGCCGCCTGCTTGTCGTGGAGTCCAGATGGCTGCCCGCCCCCGTCCGTCCACCCCTGCCGCGAACCTGTCGCGCCGCGACCTCATGCGCTCGATGGGGGTTGCCGCGCTTGCCCTGGGCGCCCTGGGTGTCACCGCGTGCTCGAGCCGCGAAGCCGTCTCCGAGGCCGCCGGCACCGGCGCCGCGGGCGGTCCGATCACCGTTGTCGACCAGTACCAGAACACGGTCACCTTCGACACCCCGGTCGGCCGTATCGCGTCGACGATCATCCCGGTTCCGTCGATGATCATCGGTTCGGACCAGTCCACCGCCCGCAACGTCGGCGTCAACGAGGTCGCGATCTCGATGGCCTCCAAGGGCATGCTGGGCACGATGTTCCCGGCGTTCCTCGACACCCCGGTGGTCGCCGGCAACGACTTCGTGCCGAACGTCGAGCACATCCTGAGCCTCAACCCCGACGTCGTGATCCAGTGGGGCGACAAAGGCGACGACATCGTCGCGCCGCTGCGTAACGCCGGACTGAAGGTGCTGCTGCTCAAGTACGGCACCCAGGAGGATCTCGAGGCGTGGATCTCGATCTTCGGCGATCTGCTCGGCAAGAAATCGGAGGCCGACGCGGTCCTCGCGACGATGGCCGCCGACCGCAAAACCGTCGAGAAGGCGGCCGCAGCCCATGCCTCGGCGGCTCCGCGCGTCATGTACATGTACAACGCGCCTGACCTCAAGGTCGGCGCCGACAACAGCTACATGGACTTCTGGATCAAGCTGGCCGGCGGCAAGAACGTTGCCTCGGGTGCGGGTAAGGGTTCGAGCTTCGGTGTCACCCGTGAGCAGATCCTGGGTTGGGATCCCGAGATCGTGATCCTCGGCAACTTCGAACCGACGACACCCGCCGACATCTACGCTGATCCCCGCTGGTCGTCGTTGTCGGCGGTGAAGAACAAGCGGGTCTACAAGGCCCCGCTCGGCGGTTTCTCCTGGGACCCGCCGTGCTACGAGTCCAACCTGATGTGGATGTGGACCAACTCGGTCTTCTTCCCGGACGTCGACCACCAACTGCGCGGGCGCATCCGCGAGACCTACCGGACGCTGTACGCATACGACGTGACCGACGCCGACATCGATCGAATCCTGCACATGCCGGTCAACGCGGGCAGCGCGGACTATGACGACTTCCGCGCCTGAGCTCGTCGTCGAGCCCGAGAAGACACGTGCGTCGACGCGCATCGTGGTGCCGCTGGTCCTGACCATCGGCATCGTTGCGGTGGGCCTGATCTCGCTGTCGGTGGGTCGCTACACCGTTCCGGTCAACGAGGTCGCCCGCATCCTCGTCAACGAGGTGATCGCGTTGCCCCGCACCTGGACCGAGGCGGAGACCAACGTGGTTCTGGGCGTGCGACTTCCGCGCGTCCTGCTCGCCATGCTCGTCGGTGGTGGGCTGGCCCTGGGCGGCGCGGCACTACAGGCGGCGTTCCGCAATCCTCTGGTGAGCCCGCAGATCCTCGGGGTGTCCTCCGGGGCGTCGTTCGGCGGTGTCCTCGCGCTCATCTTCGGGCTCGGATCGGCTTTCCTCGTCGGTGGGGCGTTCCTGTTCGGTCTGGTTGCGCTCGGCATGGTGCTGCTGATCGGGCGCACCCGGGCGGGCGGGCCGATCCTCACCATCGTGCTCGGCGGTGTGGTCACGAGCGCCTTCTTCTCGGCGCTGGTCTCGTTCATCACCTACGTCGCCGACCCGTACACGACGCTGCCGTCGATCGTGTTCTGGCTCATGGGTTCTCTGGCCACGGCCGACATGGGGAAGGTGCTGATCGCCGCCATCCCCATCCTCATCGGCACAACGGTGCTGATCGGGCTGCGCTGGCGGATCAACATCCTCTCGCTCGGCGACGACGACGCGACCGCGCTCGGACTGAACCCGGGACGGCTGCGCGCGGTGTTGCTGACGATGGTGGCGTTCATGACCGCCGGTGCCGTGGCGGTATCGGGGGTGATCGGCTGGGTCGGCCTGGTCGTCCCGCACATGGCCCGGCTGTGGGTCGGACCCGACCACCGGATCTCGATGCCCACGACGTTCGTCCTCGGTGCCGCATACCTGACGATCATCGATACCTTGTCGCGCACCATCAGTGCCGGGGAGATCCCGCTCGGTATCCTCACCGCGATCATCGGTGCCCCGGTCTTCGTTCTGCTCCTGAGCAACTCGCGCAGACAGGCGTTCATCGATGGCTGACCACAGCGCCCTGGAATTACGGAACGCCGGCTTCCATTACCCGCGCTGCGACTGGGTGTTCCGGAACGCCAACCTGCGCATCGACGGAGGCATCACCTCCATCCTCGGCCCCAACGGGCAGGGCAAGACCACGCTGCTGCGCTGTATCGCCGGCTTGACGCGGTTGTCCGAGGGCACGGTCACCCACGACGCCGCGATCGGTTATGTCCCGCAAGCGAGTGCGTCGAACTTCGCCTACTCGGTGTTCGACATGGTCCTGATGGGGCGGGCCAAGAAGGTGTCGGCGTTCGCCACCCCCAGCCGTGCCGACGCCGCACGCACCCGCGAGATCCTCGAGCGGGTCGGGATCGCCGAACTGGCGACGCGCAGCTTCGCGGAACTGTCCGGCGGCCAGCGCCAGCTCGTGCTGATCGCACGAGCGCTGGTGTCCGACTGCAACTTCCTGATCCTCGACGAACCGGTCTCGGCCCTGGACCTACGGAACCAGGCCCGCGTGCTCGAGCTACTGCGGAATCTGGCGACCGAGGGGATGGGCATCCTGCTCACCACCCATCACCCCGATCACGTCCTACACCTCGGCGGGCGCGCCGTGGTGATGCGTTCGGTCGACGACATCCGCGTAGGGTCCGTTCCGGAACTCGTCACCGACGATGTGCTCAGCGAGCTGTACGGAATCGACGTGGTGAGTACGACCGTCGACGACCGCGGCGGCCCCCGCACCGTTCTCTACACCCGATATGACACGTTCGCGGATACAGCCCCGCGGCCGCCCTCCCTACAGAAAGTATTTCGATGAGTACCGAACCGACTGCGCCGCAGTCACTTCCAACTGTTCTGCACCTGACCATGGGATCGAACGCCGGCATGTCCGGCGGCACCGACGTCTCGGCTCAGGTCACGCCCGTCGACCTGTACTCGCTCGACGAATTGGATCTGACCACCGTCCGCGGGCTGCTGATCAACGGCAACTGCGACCAGATCTTCCTCGAACGACGTCGCGACCTGCTCACCGAGTTCGTCACCGCCGGTGGCCGGGTCGCGATCATGGGGCATCCCCTGACCCGTTTCCTGCCCGGCCTCGGCAAGTGGCGCAAGCTGCAGTACTTCGGCCCCAAGGACCTCGCGATCGTCTCCGGCGACGCACATCCCGTGTGGGAGGGAGTTGATCCGGTCGACGTCAGTTTCCGACGCGGGGTGTCCGGCTTCTACGCCCGTGGCTACAGTGACAAGCTGCCGGAGGGGGCGGTGGTGGCAAACCACATCGGCCGCAACGCACTTCCGGTCGACTACGCGTACCCGCTCGGCGCCGGCCAGGTGCTCGTCCACGGTGGCCTCGATGTCGGTGTCTACCAGGAGGACCCGAACACCTCCGCACGAATCTTTCCTCAGCTGCTCACGTGGCTCGCTCAGCAGGAGGCCCAGGTATGACCACGACCACCGATGCCGTCGCCGAACCCTTCACCCGCACCGACCGTGCGCCGCGCTCGCGCCGGCGCCTGGCGTTCGTCCACGGCGGCTCGCACTTCCATCTGCAGACCCTGAAGGACCCGGCGGTGATCGCGCATCAGCCCGAGTTCGTCTACCTCGGTGATCTCGCCGACGGGGATCTCGACGCGTTCGACACCGTCGTGCTCGCCGACCGGCTTCATCCCGAACTCGTTCGCAAGCACACCGCGCAGCTCCTCGCGGTACCTCAGCGTGGCGGAACGCTCGTCGTGCTCGGTGAGAACGCCGCCCACACCTGGCTTCCGGGCGTCTCGTGGAGTCCTCGTCCGACCAACTTCTGGAGGTGGCTGGAGGGCTCGGACCCGTTGATCCGTACGCGTAACCCCGAGCACGAGGCGTGGGAGTACCTGTCCACCAAGTCCGTGATCTGGCATCACCACGGGTTGCTGCACACCGAGGCCGACGTCGTACCGCTCGTGGTCGCGGAGGAGCCCGACGAGACCGGTGCACGCGCCGACGCGGGCGCGATCCTCTACGAGGACACCGTCAGCACGCCGGGCCGGATCATTGCCACCACCCTGGACCCCACATACCACCACGGCAACAACTTCATGCCCGGTTCGACGCGGTTCCTGTACTCGCTTTTGAGGTGGCTGGACAACACCGGCAGCTGATCGTCGGGGAGTGTCTCGGTCGCCAGCACCGGCCATGACTCGTTCCGGTACTCACAAGGACACCGCGGCAACCGCGACGAGGACGAATGCCGCGACGATGATCGCCACCCTGAGGTATGGACGGTCTGGTGATCACACGGCGTCGCTGCGCCGACCCATCTCTTTGACCACCCCGGACGGGTCCCACTGCAGGCGCCCCTTCTGGAAGTCCTGTGCGAGTCCGCCGGTGCCGTTGTCGTACTCGTCGGATATCGGCCAGCCCAGGGGTCCGGTCTCGTGGCCTTCCGCCGCCCAGCGTCTGCCGATGACACCGCGCACCGGGAAACCGTCGTGCCCGTAACGGCGGTACAGGGTTCCGCCTTCGAATGCCTGGATGTCGCCGACGCCGGGCACGACGGTGTGGCGCAGCGTCGGGTAGCCGAGGAATCCGGTCTCGTAGCCGTACTGCGCGTAGGTCTCCATCAGGTGTGCCGGAACGGCCGTAGCCTCGCCGTTCCGCACATCGGGATGCCAGTAGATGGAACCGTTGGCGAACCGGGCGAACCGTCCGATGCCGTCCGCGGTCGGGAGCTCCCCATGTGTGAGCCGGGCGCCGATCCAGGCACGGGCAACAATGGCTTCGGCGTCGATCTCGTTCTCCACGGGTACCGGTGGGCCGCCGGCGATGAGGCGGGCGACCTCGGCGCGGAACGACACCATGTCGAAGCTCGGGTCGATCTTGCCCTCCGACGACCACTCCTTGTGACCGACGCAATCCGACGCGGGTCGGCCGATCCGACGTAGGATCGCCGCACAGCCACGCCGGTAGGCATCCATCTGCGCCGCCGGCCAGACCTGACCCACGCCGTTGTTCACGCCCTCGATCCCGATGACATGCCAGTTCGCATTGTCGGTCGGCCACCCGGGATGGGAACCGGCGCCGGCATGCCATGCCACCCCGACGGCGATCACCCGGAACGTGCCGTCGCGCTCGAGGACGAGTTGCGCGAGAGGCCCCGGCAGGCCAGGCCTCCCGTTCTGCACGACCGGCCAGTCGTCAGGGCCGCCGCCTGCGGTGTGGTGGCACATCACGCCGCGCAGGTCGCGGAAGTCCCCGTGCCCGCGGCCGCGCCAGCCGGCGTGTTCGATCACCTTCAGGCCCTCGGCACGCAACACGTCGGCCAGCCAGATCGGGTCACCGGTCCATGCCACCGGGATCACCTCCTCGACGCGACTCTCCGAAAGTCCACCGTTTCAATGATTTTCGCTGTTGATTCGAGCCTACGCCGACGTGTGGATCGGTCTGGGGACTCGGACGCGACCGCTGGTAGAGCCCCCGGTCGGGCGCGGGCTCTACAGTGGCTGGGTGGTCGAGTCAGCTGTCATCCGGGTGAGTGCGGTGGTCCTTCGGGATTCCACCGGCGCAGTGCTGACCGTGCGTAAGCGCGGCACCATCCGATTCATGTTCCCCGGGGGCAAGCCCGAACCCGGCGAGAGTGCGCTGCAGACCGCGATCCGGGAGTGCCGGGAGGAACTACAGCTCGAACTCGATCCTTCTCAACTCCAGCCGCGCGGCGACTACCGGGCCGCGGCCGCCAACGAGGACGGATTCGACGTCGAAGCAGCGGTCTTCGTCTGCTCGACGGTGCTCGACCGGGAGGTAGAGGGCCTGAATCCCGCGGCCGAGATCGCTGAACTGCGCTGGCAACCGCTCGACGGATCGGTGTTGCCCTCGGATCTCGCGCCGCTGACCGAATGTGTACTTCCTGAACTGATGTGAGGATGCATTCGCGAACTAGCTTGTGATCTAAGGCAGCAGTTCTACTGCAGGGTGAGTCGCGGCGTCAGGGGCTGTCCGACGCAGGCGGTTCCGGATCGGTAGAAGGTTGGGCCAGGGTCAAGGACAACAACCCGGGTATCGCGCGCTGTATGTCGTCCCGGGAGATGGTCGGTAGCCCTTCGTGTCCGTGGATGTAGCCGATCCCGGCGTACACCAGGACGCCGGACAACAGGCGGGCCTGACCCGGGTCCATTCCGAACTGACGCACGATGGCCTCGACCGCCTGGAAGATCTCCGCGTCGATGTTGCGCACCGTGTCGGCGATGTTGGCGTTGCTGCGCGCCCGGCTACGGATGGCGCGTTCCACCGTCAGATGATCCTTGCCGATCAGCATCGTCGACAAAGCGATCAGGCGGCCGTCGGACGGCATCTCGGAGAGCTCGTCCACGTCGGTGACGCGTCGGCGGTTCTCCTCCTGCCAGCGCACGGCCATCGCTTCCCACAGGGCGTCGAGGTCTCTGAAGTGCCAGTAGAAGCTGCCCTTGGTGACTTCCAATGTCGTGCACAGGCGGGCGATCGTGACCCCGTGTTCACCTCCGTCTTTGGCGGTGAGCAGTGCGAATGCGGCGTCTACCCAGTCGGTGGCGTGCAGGCGTGAGCTTCGACGGGACTCGGGCATCTGTTGGGCGGTCCTCTCCGGTTGGCGCGGACGATGCTCGTGAACGAGTACACCACGACGACCCGGCATTCGAGGGTTGCACGGAGCTGTGCCCGGAGAACCATACCGGTGGTATGGTTCATCAGTTTCGAGTCGTCCGGGGTAGGGGATCGCGTGGGGCAGAGGATCAATCGTCGGCAATTTCTGTGGGGGACAACCGCCGCCACCGCGGCGGCTGCGATGGCGGGCCGTTTCGGCACCCTGCCGGCAGCCGGGGATCCGCTGCCGGCCGCGAAGCTCCCGCCCATCAAGCGGCCGACCATCTTCCATTCACCGGAGATGGCTCCGTACGTCGACGACCTTCCCGTGCCGGGCACGATCACCTCGTCGCCGTCGCAGCCAATCGAGATCGTCGCCCGCACCACCAGCAGCCGGTTCCATCGCGACCAGCCGAAGGTGCCGACGATGGCGTATAACGACGAGTCGTACCTGGGACCCACCATCGAGGCGCATGTCGGCGAGCAGACCACCGTGCACTATCGCAGCGAGCTCGGCAAGCATATTCTCGCGGCGGATCTGGACACGTCGCTACATGGCGTCTCCGAGCGGTACCGCGACGAGCCGGTCACCTCGATGCATCTCCACGGCGGGGTCACCCCACCGCAATTCGACGGCAACCCTGAACGGCTGATGCTGCCGCATCACGGCACGGCGCTGTTCGAGTTCCCCAATCGGCAAGAGGCCGGCCACCTCTGGTATCACGATCATGCGATGGCGATCACGCGCGCCAACGTCTACGCCGGGCTCGCCGGGATGTACTTCCTGCGCGACGACCACGACACGGGTACGCCCCAGAACCCGCTCGGTCTTCCGGCCGGTGAGTACGAGATCCCACTCATCCTGCAGGAGAAGATCTTCCGCGCCGACGGCCATCAGTCACTGCGCTCGACGCCGGTGGTCCCCCAGGGGATGTGGGAGGGCGGCGCCGTCGGCGACCGCGGCCTGGTCAACGGCAAGGTGTGGCCGAAAATGACGGTGGCCCGCGGGTTGTACCGTTTCCGGCTGATCAACGCGGCGTCGTTCTCGGTGTGGAATCTCTTCTTCTCCAACCGCATGCGCTTCTGGGTCATCGGCAACGAAGGCGGCCTGCTCAACGCGCCGGTCCCCACCCGTTCGTTCCAGGCGGCGCCCGGCGAGCGCTTCGATCTACTCGTCGATTTCAGCTCATTGGCTCCCGGCGAGACCGTGGATCTGTGCAATGATCTGGCACCGCCGTTCCAGGCTGCGATGCTCGGGGAGGTGGCCATGACACGGTTCTGCTGTTTCATCGCCGGCGCAGCACGCGGCGACCGCCGGGGCGTCCCGACGACGCTTCGGGGCGGTCGGGGACGTCCCGCACGAATCCCGCCGATCGCCACTCCGCAGCGCGTCCGGAAGGTCAGCGTCTCCCAGCCCTATGAACTGCGTGTTCCACCGGCCATCATGTCGTTGAACAACCTGCGCTACTCCGACCCCCAGATAGAGAAGCCGCGGGCGGGCACCACCGAACGCTGGGACATCATCAACATCACCCCGGACCCGCATCCGGTCCACCTGCACCTGGTCATGTTCCGCATCCTCGGACGACGGCCCCTGCGCACCGTCGAGTACCAGGCGGCGAACCCGCAGCCGCCGATCGGTACCCGCTGGGCGCCGGATCCGAGCCGCTTCTACGCCGGACCGATGCGGGGGCCGGCCGCCTGGGAAGCGGGTTGGAAGGACACCGTGCACGCCACCGGCGGGCACGTGACCTCGATCGTCGTGCGCTTTCCGACGGCCGACGAACTGGGGTTCGACCCCGACGCGATCTTCTCGTCCGATCCGACGAAGTCTTGGACGCGCGCGTCATTCGGCGAGGCGGCGGCCCGGCCGGCACCGGCGTCGCCCCACAATCACGCCGGTGCCAGACCCGTGCACGGCATGGTCACCAAGGATCTCCAGGGGTACGTCTGGCACTGTCACATCCTCGACCACGAGGATCACGACATGATGCTGCGATACCGGGTGGTGCCCTGATCGGAGACGGCCTCGCGCGGAGGCGCCGTCGAGTGTTCCGCGGAACGCTCGACGGCCGCTCCCGGTGGCTTCATCCCCGGCGCTTGCGGCCCCACAGCAGGTAGATCGCCGGCGCGATCCCGGCGGTCGAACCGAACGACAGGCCGATCATCCAGGCACGCTTGGGGCCGTTGATCTCCTCGGGGCGGCGTCCGGCCAGGTCCCGCAGGGCCCACACGCGGGTTCCGGCGTCGATCGCGGCGACGGCCACAATGGCGACCTTTGTGGTGGGGGACAGCTCTTTCCAGCTCTTCTTCGACTTGCTCATGGACGAGAATCCTAGCGGTGGCCGTCGGTGGGCCCGCCGAAGCTCGCGTCAGACACGGCCTCGCAGAATCAGATTCCAGTACAGGCGGGGAAGCACGTAACGGTCGAACGCCCAGGCGCTGCGACGGGGCTTCAGGGGATCGACGAAGGACGGCAGCGCTGAGGCCAGGTTTCCGTCCCGGTCGAATTCTGCCGCGATGAGGCGATGCGATGCGGTCGTGATCGGGGCGACGGTGTACCCGTCGTAATCGCGCATGGTCCCGCCGTCACGTGCGGCGAGAACGTTGTCGGTGAGGATCTCGACCTGCCGACGGAGTCCGCCTCCGGACGGATCGGTGGCGATTCCGGCACCGTCGCCGATCGCCCAGACCTCAGGATGGGTGCGATGACGGAGAGTGTGCGGATCAATGTCGACGAGGCCGCGCTCGTGGTCCCCGGCGAGTCCCGACTCCTCGATCATCGACGGGCCGCGGAAGGGCGGCACCACATGCAGCATGTCGAACTCCAGCTCCTCGGTGTGGTGAGCCGACGTCGCAGTGACCCGCCGGCCGTCGGGATGTATCTGCACCCCGGTATCCAGGAGGACACGGATTCCGAGCTCGCCGAGACGGGCGAACAGGCGGGCGTCGAGGTTGTCGACGCCGAGCAGAGCCGGGCGATCCACGACCAGGGTGATGTCGAGGGTCGGGAGGATTCCGGTACGTTCCCAGTGCGCGGCGGCGAGGAACAGCGGCTTCAGGGTGGTGCCGGTGCAGCTGACCGGGGATCGCGGAACCGTGAACACCGCTCGACCACCGCGCGGCATCGAGGACACCAGCTCCCAGGTCTTCTCCGCCCGGTCCAGGTAGTTGCTGGTCACCGACGGGTCGTCGATCGCCTCACCGATGCCGGGCATCGCATCCGAGTCGGGCACGAGACCGACCCCCAGGACCAGATCCCGGTACCCCGCGACGATTCCCGACGCACAACGGACCGTCCGTCGGACGGCATCGACCGACGTCACCGAATCCCGCAGCCAGGTCGCAGATTCCGGGGTCACCGAACGCTGGGTGCGCTCGGCGTCGCGAAGTGTCGCCTGTCCGCCACCGACATAGGACAGCAACGGCCGGTAGGTGTGTACGGCCTGCGGCTCGATGATCGCGACGTCAGAGACGCCGCGCCGGATCAGGCGTGCTGCGGCACTGATGCCGGCGTTGCCGCCGCCTACGACGACGACGTCGAACCGGCGGGTCTCGCTGGATGTGGTCATGGCCGCGGGTACCCGGTGGAACCGCCGAGAAACTGCACGGGTCCGCCGAAGTCACCGCACGTAGCGCAGGAAGACGTCGTCGCCGTGCGGGACGGCGTGCTTGAGCCGGAATCGACGAGGGGTGTCGAGCGGGCTGCGCACCGCGGCGGCGGGGTCGGTCACCGGGTTGCCTTCGGCGGTCACCTGGGGTGCCAGCGTCACGCAGAACTCGTCGACCAGGTCGGCTTCGGACAGCTTGTCGAGCAGGCTCGGGCCACCTTCGCAATTGATGCGCCGCAAGCCTCGGGCGCGTAGTCCGGCGATCGCGGCGGTCAGATCGATGCCGTCGTCACCGAGCGCGATGATCTCCGCTCGACCCCGCACCGCGGAGGTGTCGGCCTGTGCCGAGGTGATGACGATCGGACGATGTTCGGGCGGAACGTCGAGCGACCGCTCGGGCAGTGTGCAGGTCAGCGTGACGATCGCCAGGCGCGGGATGTCCGACGCCCCTGGCCACCGGTTGCGCGACCGCAACTCGGTCAGTTCGTCGGACAGCGTAGGGGGACCGTACTTCTCGACGCGTGCGGTGGCGGCTCCGACGAGCACGACATCCGACAACGCGCGGAGAGCGTGGAAGAGAGCGCGGTCGGCCGGCGAGGACAGCGGGCCGACACGGCCGCGGAAACTGACCGAGCCGTCGATGCTCATCACCATGTTGGTGCGGAGTCCCTCGGGGAAGTCGGCGTAGAGACGTTCGGCGAAGGCCGGCGCGTCGAAGCCGGTGCCGTTCAGGATGTCGGTCTGGTCGCTCATGCGTCGTGTCCCGGCTCGATGTGGCGGGTGTCGGCGAAGCTGACCCACGAATCCCGCTCGGGATCGTCGACGAGAATCGCGCCGTCGACCGGCTCGACGATGTGCGCCGTGTGGTCGCCGACATCGATGCGGTCGAGAATGCGTGCGGCGAACCACATCTCCGAGTCCTCGAGAATCGGCAACCCGTGCGGTCCCGCCGACCATCGGCAGCGCGCGAACTTGTCGATCTCGTCGCCGGTCTGTCCCCCGAACAGTTCCGCGAGTTCCCGGTGATCGCTCGGTATCAGGTGCACCGCGAGATACTCGGCGGCTGTCGCGACACCGTGCGTGTGATTGGCCTGGGAGATCCCGATCAGGAAGCGTCGTGGGTCGATGCTCGTCTGGGTGGCGAACCCCACGAGACATCCCGAGCGTCGACCTTCGGCGACGGTCGTGATCACGAACACCGGGTAGTCGATGACTTCGACCATCTTGTCGAAAGCGTCCGTGCCGACCACATCCACCTCTTCCTCTCGCGGTACGCAATGCCGTGAGTTGGTACCCGGTCGGTAGAGGTCTCAACCCTGCGGAATTCGGACGGCACAGCACAACCGCCACCTCCGCGGTCGAACCGCCGGGCTGCACCTGGCGTTCCCGCACGGAGATGGCGGCTCTGAGCGTCGAGCTACGCGGCGTCGGCGATCTGCTGACGCTGCGCGGTGTACATCTCGGCGAGGTTGCTGGTCACCTCGGAGCTGACCGACGGTGCGCTGTCACTGAAGGTGTTGTGGGACACCGAGAACGAGACGCCGCGCTCCTCGCCGACGACCAGCGTGCCCACCATGTGGACCTCGATGTCGGAGATGGAGAACTGACCGGTCATCCGGACGGCCTTGTAGTCGCCGCTGATGGGCAGGGTCTGCTCGTCGAGTTTCATTGCCACGGGGATGGTCTCGCCGTCCTCTTCGAGGTTCAGCGTGAAGGTCTCGCAGGCGGAGAGGATGTCGTCGAAGTCGTCGTAGCCACCATCGGCAGGCTTGGTCACGTCGGCGCTGTACTGGTCGAGGCCGAAGAACACCTCGCCGCCGTCGACGGTCTCGGAGAGTTCGCGCTGCGCGAAGTCGGCGCTGGTGTCCGGGGTGTTCACCAGTTGCGCGCACTTCTCGTTGTCGACGGTGGTGCCGTCGTCGTCGGACTGCTCGGTCTCCAGCGTGAATTCGCCGGTGATGTCCGGGAATTCGGACTCCGGCAGCAGCATGGCGACAGCCGACGCGGTCGGCACCTTCGGCTCGTCGGAGCTGTTGTCACCGCCACCCAGCGTGAACGCCAGGACGACGGCCACGACGACGATGAGCACGAGCAGGAGTCCGCCACCGCCGATGAACCACCACTTCTTGCCACCGCCGGACGACGGGGGCGGAGGCGGTTGCTGACCGTAGGGTTGCTGCCCATAGGGCTGCTGACCGTACGGTTGTTGCTGCCCATAGGGCTGTTGCCCGAACTGGCCGTAGGGTTGCTGCTGCGCATAGGGCTGCTGGCCATACGGCTGCTGGCCGGGGGGTTGCTGGCCATACGGCTGCTGGCCGGGCCCGGGTTGTCCACCCTGCGGGCCGAGCCGGGTGGGCTCGTTCGGATCGTAGGGACTGCCCACGATTGGCTCCTTCTCTCAGCGGAACACGACCCACGGCTCGCGGCGGTCGTCGACTCGGGGAGAGTACCGCGCACACTGACGCCCTCGGCGGTGTCCGAGAAAAACGAATCGTGAGTGATGCCTGGATTGTCGCTGCAGGTCAATGCTGGTTCCGGGCTGCGGCGTGACCGTGTCGATCCGGACCGTTGCCACCGCGCGAGGCCTGCCGTGTTTCATGCAGTCGAATGAGGATGTCGACCCGCGGCCGCGGGCGGTCCTCGAACTGAGGGACGCGGAAGGTCAATTCTTGGCATGAGATCGGTGAACCCGCAGACACCGCAGGGGCGACTGCGTTCCACTCGGTAGGCGGTGGTTGGGACCGGCTCGGCGCTGCCGTGCCTGTAGTCGACGAGCCGGGCGAAGGAGACAGGTCTCATGACAGCAAGTACTCCACGCCGGTTGCTCGCCGAGTTGTTCGGCACCTTCTGGTTGGTCTTCGGCGGTTGCGGCAGCGCGATCTTCGCTGCCAAGTACGTCGCGAGCGCCGGCGATGACAGAGACACCCTCATCCAGCTGGGCATCGGGTTGCTCGGCGTCGCGCTGGCGTTCGGATTGACGGTCGTCACGATGGCCTACGCCGTCGGGCATGTGTCGGGCGCGCACTTCAACCCGGCAATCACGCTCGGTGCGGTGGTCGGCGGCCGCCTACCGGTCAAGGATCTCCCGGGCTACTGGGTCGCGCAGGTCGCCGGCGGCCTGCTCGCCGGCACCCTGTTGTACGTCATCGCCAGCGGGAAGCCCGGATTCGAGGCGACCGGAAACATGGCGGCCAACGGTTACGGCGACCACTCGCCGAACAACTACACCCTGCTCGCCGTCCTGATCGCCGAGGTGGTCCTCACCGCGTTCTTCCTGCTCGTCGTACTCGGCGCCACCGACGACCGGGCTCCAGCGGGATTCGGCCCGCTGGCCATCGGTCTGACGCTGACGCTGATCCACCTCGTCTCGATCCCGATCAGCAACACCTCGGTGAACCCGGCACGTTCGACGGCGGTCGCGTTCTTCAACGGGAACGGTGCCCCCGGCCAGCTGTGGTTGTTCTGGCTTGCCCCGTTGCTGGGCGGCCTCATCGGCGGCATCCTGTATCCGCTAATGTTCCGGAACGGAACGTTCGCGCTGGGCAGGGCGCCCGACGAGCCGGCCCCCGCTCCGAGTCCGGGGGAGCCCCGGGGCTGACCGGGCACGGCCGAGGTCATCGGTGGTGCGACCATTGACCGATGACCGCAACTCTCGTAGCCAAGGACGTCGCGGGCGGATACGCCCACCGCGTCCTGTTCGATCACCTCGACCTCACCGTCGCTCCCGGCGATGTGGTCGGGGTGGTCGGAGCGAACGGGGCGGGCAAGACGACGCTGCTGCGCGTCCTGGCCGGCGACCTCGCGCCGCTGGCGGGATCGGTGTCGCGGGCACCGTCGGACGCCTTCGTCGGCTGGCTTCCGCAGGAACACGAGCGGATTCCGGGTGAGACCGTCCGCGAGTACGTCGGGCGTCGCACCGGATGCACGGCCGCCACGCAGGCGATGGACGCTGCCGCCGCGGCACTCGCCGACGACTCGGCCCCGGACGATGCCGCCGACGTCTATGCCGCGGCGCTCGACCACTGGCTCACCACCGGTGCCGCCGACCTCGACGAACGACTGCCGGCGGTGCTCGCCGACCTCGGCCTCGCCACCGATCTCATCGACCCGGACACCACCCCCATGACCGCGCTGTCCGGCGGCCAGGCGGCCCGGGTGGGACTGGCGGCATTGTTGTGCTCCCGCTTCGACGTCGTGTTGCTCGACGAGCCGACCAACGACCTCGACCTCGACGGCATCGCTCGCCTGGAGGAGGTCGTCGCAGGCCTCCGCGGCGGCGTCGTGCTGGTCAGTCATGACCGAGAGTTCCTCGCGCGCACGGTGACCCGGGTCCTCGAACTCGACTCGGCCCAGCACACCAACACCGTGTACGGCGGCGGGTACGAGAGCTACCTCGAGGAACGCGAGGTGGCGCGACGACACAAGCGCGAGGAGTACGAGGAGTTCGCCGCGAAGAAGGCCGATCTGGTGGCGCGGGCGCGCACGCAACGTGAGTGGTCGAGCCAGGGGGTCCGCAACGCGATGCGCAAAGCGCCCGACAACGACAAGATCCGACGCCGTGCCGCGACCGAATCCAGTGAGAAACAGGCACAGAAGGTCCGGCAGATGGAGAGCCGGATCGCGCGCCTGGACGAGGTCGCCGAACCGCGCAAGGAATGGGTCCTCGAGTTCACCATCGGCTCGGCGCCGCGATCGAGCTCTGTCGTGTCGACGTTGAACAACGCCGTTGTGCGCCAAGGCGATTTCGTGATGGGGCCGGTCTCGATTCAGGTGAACGCCGGGGAGCGCATCGGGATCACCGGGCCCAACGGCGCCGGCAAGTCGACGCTGCTCCGGCTCCTCCTCGGCCACCTCGAACCCGATTCGGGCTCCGCGCAGCTCGGTGCCAACGTCGCGATCGGTGAGATCGACCAGGCGCGTGGGCAGTTCACCGGTATGACGCCGCTGGCCGACCGTTTCGCCGAACTCGTACCCGACCACACCATGGCCGACGTTCGGACGCTGCTGGCCAAGTTCGGCCTGCGCGCCGACCATGTCGACCGGGCGGTCGGCGAGCTGTCGCCGGGGGAGCGCACCCGGGCCGGGCTGGCGTTGCTGCAGGCTCGAGGCGTCAACGTGCTGGTGCTCGACGAGCCGACCAACCATCTCGATCTCCCGGCGATCGAGCAACTCGAGTCGGCGCTCGACTCCTACGACGGCGCACTGCTGCTGGTCACCCACGACCGGCGGATGCTGTCGAACGTCCGCGTCGACCGGCATTGGCACGTCGAGCGTGGTCGCGTCACCGAGCAGTGACGCGTTGGGCCTGGTCCTCGCCGAGGGTGGCGTAGACCGGTCGACCTCAACTCGGGGCACAGACTTCGGATGAAGTCTGTATGTCGGGCTGAAGTCTGGCGGTGCCGCGGTGACGCATGACGAGTACTGGCGTAGGGGTTGACATACAACCGTCTGGTTGTATGTTGGAGGTGTGGCCGGAACCACTGGCACATCGCCAGACGAGGAGGACAGGGCCGACGCCCTGTTCCACGCGCTGTCCGATCGCACCCGTCGCGACATCCTGCGACGCGTGCTCGCCGGTGAACACTCGGTCTCGGTACTCGCCGCGAAATACGACATGAGCTTCGCGGCAGTGCAGAAGCATGTCGCCGTGCTGGAGAAGGCGGGCTTGCTGACGAAGCGTCGTCAGGGGCGCGAGCAACTGGCCAGTGGCGATGTCGCCGCGGTGCGTTCGGTGGCCTCCATGCTCTCCGAACTCGAACAGGTGTGGCGCGGCCGTATCGCGCGCATCGACGACCTGCTCTCGCTCGAAACACCAACAACTGCAACACCATCGGAGGAATGACCAATGCCTGTCATCGATGTGACCCCGGACCTCGACGCCCGCACGATCACCATCAACGCCGAGTTCGCCGCCCCCGTCGAACGCGTCTGGCAGATCTACGCCGATCCGCGTCAACTCGAGAAGATCTGGGGCCCACCGACCTATCCCGCGACCTTCGTCGACCATGAGTTCAAGCCGGGCGGCAAGGTCACCTACTACATGACCAGTCCCGAAGGTGAGAAGTTCGGCGGTTACTGGAAGGTCGAATCAGTCGACGAGCCACACGGTTTCACCTTCCTCGACGGTTTCGCCGACGCGGACCTCAACCCGCTCACCGACATGCCCGAGTCGCGTAACTCGTACGCGTTCGTGGAGAAGGACGGCAAGACCGTCGCCACCTACATCAGCACCTACGACTCCGCCGAAGCGCTCCAAGAGGTGCTCGACATGGGCGTCGTCGAAGGAGCTACCAGCGCGATCAACCAGATCGACGAGTTCCTGAACTCCTGACGCGTCAGATGTTCGAGTCCAGGGACGGGAACCCGTCGGGCAGTTCGGCGGCCGGCGTGTCGCCGAACGTTCCCGTCTTCACGTCCAGGCCGTGCGTGTAGGCGGCCATCGAGATCGAACCGGCCGCGTGGCCGTCGACGAGCAGATCGAGCGGCGATTCCTGTGCGAGACCGGCGATGTAGAGAAGCGGCAGGTAGTGATCCGGTGTCGGCACCGAGTTGTCGAAGTCGGGATGGCCGTCGAGGCTCAAGACGTCAGAGGGGTTGTCCTGCAGTACTTCACGGGCGGCGTCGTCGAACCGATGGGCCCAGTCGTAACCGGTGTCGGCCCTGGCGAAATCGATCGCGTGCAGATTGTGGACGATGTTGCCGCTGCCGATGATGAGCACGCCCTGCTCGCGAAGCGGCGCGAGTTTGCGGCCCAGCTCGTAGTGATGCTCGAAGTCCTTGAAGGCGTTGAGCGACAACTGCAGAACCGGGATCGAGGCGTCGGGGAACGTGTGGACGAGCACCGACCAGGTGCCGTGATCGATGCCCCAGCTGTCCAGATCGTGGCCGCACCACGTGGGTTTGACGACGTCGGAAACCATCTCGGCGACCTCGGGGTCGCCGGGAGCGGGGTACTCGACGTCGAAGAGGTCCTGCGGAAACCCGTAGAAATCGTGGATGGTGCGCGGGCGGGGCATCGCCGTGACCGCCGTCGCATTGGTGTACCAGTGCGCCGAGATCACCAGGATCGCCCGCGGCTTCGGAACCGCCTGCCCCAGCGCTCGCCACGCCTCGGTGTACCGGTTGCGCTCCAACGCGTTCATCGGATTGCCGTGTCCGATGAACGCGGCCGGCATCGTCGGTGGGGCAGTGGTCATGGTCGCCGCCTCGGGTCGCGCTGGTCGGGTCACCGGCGACGCTACGCCACGCGTTCCCGCGTGGGCTGTGATCCGGCCACGGCGCAGGCTCCGCCGGGGTGGATCAGGTGCCCGTGGGTTCGATGACCAGGCGGCGGAGTCGTCCCTGCTCGTCGAGGCCGAACCGGTAGTCGAGATCGACCACGCCGCCGGGGAAGTCGCCCTCGAGCCGAGTGGTCACCACGGCTCCGTCGGTCGGCGAGCTCGATGCGCCCACCACGGTCGTGGTGTAGGTGTACTCACTCGCCTCGCGATCGAGCCAGTCGCGGATCGACGCGATGCCGACGTGGTCGCGGCCATCATCGGTGACCGCGGCGTCCTCGGTGAACAATGCGGTGGCTGCGGTTCGGTCGTTGCAGGTCGTCAGCCGCATGAAGGCGCGGACCGCGTCCGGACAGTCCGCAATCGAGGTGTTCGTCACGAGGATCTCCCAGGGGTTGGTGCTACGACAGAAGTAACAAGTCACTGCTAAATTAGCACCAACTGGTGACGAGAGGAACCCGATGGCCACCAAGATCAGGCTCGAGGATCGAGAATGTCCGTTGTCGACGACGTTGGGGATCGTCGGGGAATGGTGGACGGTGCTGATCCTGCACGACTGCTTCGACGGCTACTCGAGGTTCGACGAGTTCCGGGCGAACATCGGACTGTCGTCGAGCATGCTGACCAGCAGACTGAAAACCCTTGTCGAGGGCGGCATCCTGGAACGGCGCCGATATCAGGAGAATCCTGTTCGACACGAGTACGTGCTCACCGAACTCGGCCGCTCGTTGCGTCCGGTGCTCGTCGTGATGGCGGCCTGGCGCAATGCGCAGTTGGCGCCCGACGAACGGTCGATGATCCTCGTCGACGAACAGACGCGCCGTGAGGTCGAACCGGTGGTCGTCGACGCCGACACCGGTGAGCGTGTCGACGGGGCCGGGTTCGTCTACACGGCCGGGCCCGCGGCGGGCCCGGAGACGAGGGAGCGTTACGGAGATTCCGACGGTCGAGCCGCCCGCACCTAGCTTTCGTCGGATATGTGCCATACCCGTCGAATCCGGGTATGCGGTGGCTGTCGGTCACAGATGCTGACCGTATGGCGAAGCGCTGGTCGGGGATCGTGGCAATACTGATGGTCGCCGCCCTCGCGGCCTGCGGAACATCCGGTTCGTCCTCGGATTCGCCGAGCTCGGCCACCTCCTCGGACCCCGGGAAGGCTGCCGAGATCGAGCAGATCGTCGAAGGCGTGATGACGTCGAAGCATCTCAAGGCAGTGATCGTTCGCGTGACGCAGGACAACGACGAGGTGATCACCAAGGCGTTCGGCGAATCCCAGACCGGTATCCCGGCCACCCCCGACATGCACTTCCGCAACGGCTCCGTCGCCATCGCGTACGTCGCCGCGGTTCTCCTGCAGCTCGTCGACGAGGGGGTGGTGGCCCTCGATGACACCATCGGCAGGTGGGTCCCGGAGATTCCGCACGCCGACGAGGTGACGCTCGGCCAGTTGGCGACCATGACCTCCGGATACCAGGACTACGTTCTCGGCAACGACGCGTTCGAGACGGAAGAACTCAACAATCCGTTCAAGGCGTGGACGACCGGCGAGATGCTCTCGTACGCAATGGAAAAGCCGCTGCTGTACAAGCCCGGCACCAACTGGAACTACGCCCACACCAACTACGTGGTCCTCGGTCTGGCGCTGCAGAAGATCACCGGTAAGCCCGTCGAAGATCTGCTCCGCGAACGGATCTCGGAGCCACTGGGTCTGAGTAACACCGTGTCGAACCTGACCGCGGCGATCCCCGATCCGGCCCTGCACGCGTACTCCTCCGAGCGACGCGGAATCCTGAAACTGCCTCCGGAAGCGCCGTTCTACGAGGAGACCACCGGCTGGAATCCGTCGTGGAGCATCACCCACGGGGCCATCCAGACGTCGAACATCTACGACGTCGAGGCCACCGGACGCAAGCTCTTCGCCGGTGAGACGCTCTCGAAGGAGTCCTACGAGACGATGACGTCGACGAGGCTCCGCGGGATCGCCCGGCCGTTGCCCGGATGCGCGACGTGCGTGGCGATGAACGAGCGCTACACCTACGGGATGGGTGTGGTCCTGACCGGGGACTGGCTCGTCCAGAACCCGCTGTTCAACGGCTACGCCGCCGTGGTCGGCTACCTTCCCGACCAGAAGGTCTCGATCGCCGTCGCGGTGACCTATGAAGCGGCGGCCTTCGGACCCGACGGTTCCTACGAGAACGGTGGCAACCCGATCTTCTCGCGGATCGGGGCGCTGATGGCACCTGATCACGCGCCGCTGATCCCTCGTGACTAGAGCCGCCGTGGCCCGGTGCCTAGGGTGGGGTACATGGTCGACCGCCTATCCGATGATGATCTACGGGTCGGGAACCCCGAGCGTGAGCGCGCGATCGCGCTGCTGAACGATGCCTTCGCAGCGGGATATCTGGAGATCGTCGAGTTCGAGGACCGCTCCGGACTGGTGTACACGGCGAAGACCCGCCGCGAACTCCGCACGGTGCTCGAGGATCTCCCCAGCGCCGCCAAGCTGTTCCCCGGACCACCCGCTGCCGCACCGACCGGCCCCGCCGCCGAACCGCTCCACCTCGACGCGGACTGGAGCGAGGTCCGACGCAAGGGCGTGTGGGAGGTGCCGTCCTCGATCCTCGCGACAGCGTCAGTGGGTACCGTCGACCTGGACTTCACCGCGGCGCGGTTCACCGGACCGTCGACCTCGGTGCAACTGCAGGTCTCGGCGTCGACGGTGAAACTGAAGCTCGGGCCCGAACACGAGGTCCGTCACCGCGACCTCCACCTGTCCGGTTGGTCGAAGGTCAAGGACAAGGCCGGAGCCCCGACGCGGCCCGGGGGAGCGGTCATCGAGTTGATCGGATCGGCGTCCGGCATGACCTCGGTCATCATCCGCCGTACCTGACCGGTTCGCCACGGCCTCCGTGTGGTCGGGGAACGCGACGCTCTCGCGTGACGAGAGTGGCGCCGTGCCAGGATGTTCTGCATGATTCTCGCCGAGTCCGCGTCCACCGACACCTCGGTGATCGTGTCGCTGTTCTGGATCGTCCTCATCGCCGCGGTGTGCCCGCTGCTGTCGAGGCTGTCCCGCGGGTACGTTCCCGATGCCGTGTTGCTGCTGGTCTTCGGCATCGTCATCGGACCGCACGCGCTCGACTGGGCCGATCGCACGGGCATCGACATGCTCAGCCAGCTCGGTCTGGGCATGCTGTTCCTTCTCGCCGGCTATGAACTCGACCCGAAGCTGTTGAGCGGCAGAACCGGTCGCGTCGCGCAGCTGTCCTGGGCGGTGAGTCTGCTCATCGCCTGGGGATCGGTGGCACTGGTCGCCACGACCCTTGCGCTGGGGCTGGGCGAGGCCGGCTTCACCGCCCACATCGCGATCGCGATCACCCTCACCTCGACCGCGCTCGGCACCCTGCTGCCGATACTCAAGCAGGCGGGCCTCGACAACACCCGGCTCGGGCGTGCGGTGATGGCGCACGGCGCGGTCGGCGAGCTCGGACCGGTGCTCGCGATGTCGCTGTTGCTGACCAGCCGGAGCTTCGGAGGAGCGGTGATCGTGCTGGTGCTCTTCGTGTTGGCCGCGTTGCTGATCGCGGCTGCCCCACAACGCATCCTTGCGCGCGTCCCCGGGATCGGACGGGCCATCGGTGAGATGGCCGGTGGAACCGTGCAGCTGCCGGTGCGCGTCGTGGTCCTGCTGCTCGTGTCCCTCATGACGGTGGCCGCGGTCTTCGACCTCGACGTCGTGCTCGGTGCGTTCGCCGCGGGACTGATCCTCCGCCGACTCATCGGACCCGAGCATCCGCATGTCGGCAAATCCTTGGAGGTCATCGGGTTCGGGGTCCTCATCCCGATCTTCTTCGTCACCTCGGGTATGAACATCGACGTGTCCGCGGTCGCGTCGAAGCCCGGCACCTGGGTGGTCCTGGTGCTGGCCATCGCGATCGCCCGCGGCGTCCCGGTCTGGTTCAGCGCTCGTTACCTCGACGACGAGCACTTCCTGAACAACCCGCGCGAGCGCGGTCAGCTGGCTCTGTTCGCCGCGACCGGACTGCCGATCATCGTGGCGGTCACCGAGGTCGCGGTGTCCTCGGAGCTCATCTCCGCAGCCCTCGCCTCCACCCTGGTGGCTGCCGGCGCGACGACGGTACTGCTGTTTCCCCTCGCTGCCCGGCTCATCGGGAAGTCCACTCCAGCAAGCGATCCGACGACCACGTCGTGACGATCCGGTCCGGGTCGATGCCGTGCTCGACGGCGCGACGCGCACCCAGGACCTTGAACTCGAGCTGCCCGGGTGCGTGAGCATCGGAGTCGATCGCGAACAGACAGCCGGCCTCGAGAGCGATCTCGATCAGTTCGTCGGGCGGGTCCACGCGCTCGGGACGCGAATTGATCTCCACGATCGTGTCATTCGCCGCGCACGCCTCGAACACTGCACGGGCGTCGAAGGTCGACGGGGGCCGGTGGCCGCGCCCGCTGAGCACTCGGCGGCCGGTGCAGTGCCCGAGGACGTGGACGCGCGGGTCGGAGACCGCGGCGACCAGACGTGCCGTCATCGCGTCGTGGTCCATCCGCAGGTGAGAGTGCACGGAGGCGGTCACGATGTCGAGACGCTCGATCATCTCGTCCGATTGATCGAGTGCGCCGTCGTCGAGAATATCGATCTCGATGCCGCGAAAGAGACGAAAACCGTTCGCCTGCCTGCTGTTCCACTCATCGATCGCCTCGATCTGGGCAGCCAGCCGTTCGGCGCTCAACCCGTTGGCGACCGTCAGTCGAGGTGAGTGATCGGTGATGGCCAGCCACTCGTGACCCATGGCGTGTGCGGCAGAGGCCATCTCGTCGATGGGAGAGCCGCCGTCACTCCATTCGGTGTGCGCGTGGAGATCCCCGACGACGGCGGCGACCAGGTCGTCGGCACCTTCCGGCGGGTGGGTCGGATCGTCGTCCTGCAACCGGGCGAGATACTCCGGGACCCGGCCGTCGACGGCTTGTCCGATGACGGCCGCCGTCGTCTTGCCGATCCCTTTCACCGTGGTGAGGGTTCGGCCCGACGCACGGTCCCGCAGCTCGTCGGAGGAGAGTCGTGCCGCGGCCTGGGCGGCGCGCCGGAACGCCTCCACCCGATAAGTGCTTTCCCGCCGCTGTTCGAGGAGCCAGGAGATACGGGCCAACGCCTCCACCGGGTCGACCGGTGCGCCGAGTGGTTCGAGCGCCCTCACGTCTGCACCCCACAGACGACTACCGCCCGGCGCACGAGTGCAGCCGGGCGGTGGTTCGGGACGGGCGAGGAAGTCCTCACGCGTGACCGGTCAGTGTGCGGCCTCGAAGGCCTCGATGATGCTCTGCGGGATACGGCCGCGGTCGCTGAGCTCGTAGCCCTCGCGAATGGCCCATTCGCGAATGGCCTTGGTGGTCTCCTTGTTGCGCCCGCCGCCGGTGGCTGCGGTGGTGGCCGTCGTACGCTTGCCCACCCGGCCGGTCTGGCGCGAGATGTCGAGGTACTTCGAGAGCGAATCGCGGAATTGCTGAGCGTGCTTCGACGAAGTGTCGAACTCGTAATTCTTGCCGTCGAGTGACCACCGAACGGTTTCGTACTGATCCAAAACCTTGCCGTCGAGATCGTCGATGACCTGAACGATTTCCTTCTTCGCCATGAAACGCTTTCCCCTCGATTTGTGTCATGCGACCAACTCGGCCGTGGGGGTCTATTAAACCTTATCCACCCCGTTTTGATCTATTCTTCGGTGCACAGCTTAGACCCAAACTATGAGTAGTCGCTGAGAACCCCCGCCTAGACCATAAAGTATCGAAATGACTCAGGGAAGTCGGGACCCGAGAATTCTTAGGAAGTGGGCACTGTACTGCTGTCGGATGGCCGCAGTCGGGGTGTCTCGGGGCGAGTGGTGGCCCGTGATGTCCGAGTTGTGGACGTGATGGTCGTCGCACGTCGGGCTGATTCGTCCGATTCTTCCGGGGAGAGTGCCACCAGATCTTCGGGCGCACGATCAGCCGCATAGATTGTTCGGTATCCGCTGTCGGTCACCGAGAATCCCGCTTTCGACCGCGATTCGAGACAGAACAAGCCGACTGTCTCGACGAGGCAGGAGAATCGGGAAATGGAAATCGTGTACCCGAAGTCGACTATTGATGAGCGATAGAGAACCGGATAGCGATTGGTGCAGGCACCGCGTTGCGGGCCGTCCGAGCTGAGGATTGCGTAATCGGGTGCCCAGTCACAGGAGGCCGGCTCCGTGGACGGACGGGAGCGTCGCGTCGTGGGGCCGGAGTCGCCACCCTCGTTGATACGGCAGGCCAGTGACGACCTCCCGTTGGTGCCCGTCGAGCAATTGACTGATCGATCGGGTGTGGAGAAATGGAAGCCCGACGAGTCCTGTATCGGTGAATCGGGCGTGACCGATCCCTGATGAAAGCGCGAATTGTCGACCCGGGGAGCGAGTGCGACGACTCGCCCAATTGTCCAATCGGGAAGATTCTGTGCCGTGTCCTCACCCGTGGTGGTGGTTGTCGATGCCGACTCGAGCTCGGTGAGGGTCGACAGTTCGTTGGTGGGCGGAATGACGATTCGTGAAGGCGTGGTGTCGGTGGGTAACGAACATCCCGCAACGGTCACGATTGTCGCGGTGATCACGATCGCGAACGAAGCGCAGATCACGCGGCCGAAATGAGCCGGCCGCCGGCGGGGGACGGGTACGGGCCGCCGCGATCGATTTCCGTACCCTTGCATTGTGTCGACCCCCAAGATCGTCCTGTTCTACGTCTTCGTCCCGCTGCCCGATCCGGAAGCCATTCGGTTGTGGCAGCTGTCGGTGTGCGAGTCGCTCGGGTTGCGAGGCAGGATCATCGTGTCACGACACGGAATCAACAGCACCGTCGGTGGCGACATCGCCGCGGTCAAACGCTACGTCAGAGCGACCCGTTCGTACCCGGGGTTCGCCGACGCGGACATCAAATGGTCGGACGGGACCGGCGACGATTTCCCGCGCCTGAGTGTCAAGGTGCGTCCGGAGATCGTGACGTTCGGAGTTCCCGACGAGATCGTCGTCGACGAGAACGGCGTGGTCGGCGGCGGTATCCGGCTGTCGCCCGAAGAGGTGCACCAGCTCGTCGACGAACGCGGTGACGAGGTCGTCTTCTTCGACGGCCGCAATGAGATCGAGGCCCAGGTCGGCCGGTTCGACGGGGCGGTCGTCACCAAGGCGCAGACCACCCGCGACTTCATCCCGCTGCTCGAGAGTGGCGCCTACGACCACCTCAAAGATCGTCCGGTGGTCACCTACTGCACCGGTGGCGTCCGGTGCGAGGTCCTCAGCACGGTCATGCGCAATCGCGGGTTCAGCGAGGTCTACCAGCTCGACGGCGGCATTGTCCGCTACGGCGAGCGCTACCGCGACGACGGACTCTGGAGAGGATCGCTCTACGTCTTCGACAACCGCATGAGCACCGAGTTCTCCGATCACGCCGAGGTGCTCGGACAGTGCGTCGAATGCGGCGCGCCGACGAACAATGTGGCCAATCATCCCGATCGCGAAGGCCGGGACCTCGCGGTGATCTGTCCGGCATGTCTGGCCTGAGCGCGTCCCGATCGGCTCGGCCGCCGGTTCCGGTGATCGTCGTCGCCGGTTTCCTCGGGTCGGGCAAGACCACGCTGCTCAACCACCTGTTGCGCACCGCGGGTGCCACCGGCACGAGGTTGGGTGTGCTGGTCAACGACTTCGGCTCGGTCAACATCGACGCACTGCTGGTGTCCGCGCAGGCCGACGGCGCGGTGAGCCTCAGCAACGGGTGCATGTGCTGCACGGTCGACGCCGACGGACTCGCCGACGCGCTGACCTCTCTCGTCCGCCCGAGCGCGAAGATCGATGCGATCGTCATCGAGGCCAGTGGTATCGCCGAACCCAGGTCGCTCATCCGAATGGTCACCGCAGTGGCGGAACCCCGGGTCCGCTACGGCGGTCTGGTCTATGTGGTCGACGCCGCGCACATCCACACGTTGCGTGAAGAACACCCAGAGGTCGACGCGCACATGGCTATTGCCGATCTCATCCTGGTCAACAAGGCCGACCTGATCTCCGACACGGATCTTCGGGGCGTCGAAGAGCTTGTCGGCCAGCTGAATCCGACTGCAGCAACGCTGATCACGCAGGAGACCCGCGTCGACCCCGCGCTGCTGTTCGACATCGACGAGACGGCCGTCGACGACGAACCCCGTAGCGGCCAACTGACTCTCGACGAACTCTTCCTCGAAGAGCACGGGCACTCCGATCGCCAGCATCTGCACGCCGGGTACGAGGCGGTCGCCTTCCGCAGCGACGAACCCCTGGACCCGCGGCGGCTCGCGAGGTTTCTGGAGCGGCCCCCGAGCGGCTGCTTCCGGATCAAGGGCATCGTGCACTTCGACCTGCCTCGCTACCGGCAGAAGTTCGTCGTCCACGGTGTGGGCGGTTTCGTCCGGGTCGAGCGCGGGTCCTGGGAGTCGCAGACCCCGTCGACCGAGCTCGTCGCCATCGGTCGAGGCCTCGACCCCGACGCGGTGCATGCCGAACTGCACGCCGCGATCGCGCGGCCGGAGGACGCGGCCGACGAGCACGGCATCCTCAGCGTCCTGCGGCATGTGCCGGCCTGACCGCCGATCCTCGCGACACGTGTCGTGGATCACCCGACACGCCGGGTGAGATGTCACATCTGGCTAACGAAATCCCAAAGGTCCAGGTCTTCCATTTCGCAAACTCCGCGAACCCTGTTTCACTGTTAAGTCTGTTACCAGTGTGACCGATGGTGCCTAACGGGAGGAGTGAGGCGAATGGCCAGAGCTGAAACGCGTGGTCGTCGCCTCGAAACGCCGATGTTCCAGAAGATGATGAAGAAGCGCATGATGACGACCGCCTTCGCCGTGACGGCGGTGGCGTCGACCGTGATGGCGTCCAACCTGGTGGTGGCCCCGGCGCAGGCCGCGCCCGCCCGGGGGGCCGCGCTGGCAGGTAAGACGATCTTCCTGGACCCGGGTCATCAGGCGAGCGCCGCCGGCCGCAGCCTCAGCGCGCAGGTGCCCGACGGGCGCGGCGGCAAGAAGGATTGCCAGACGACCGGCGCAACCGGGGTGAACGGCGCGAGGGAGCACACCGTCAACTGGCAGATCAGCCAGCTGGTGAAGGCCGGCCTGGAAAGCCAGGGCGCCCGCGTCGTGCTCAGCCGGCCCGACGACCGTGGCTGGGGCGGCTGCGTGGACGAGCGCGCCGCCGCGGCGAGCCGATCCGGGGCAGCGGTGGCGGTGAGCCTGCACGCCGATTCGACGAGCCGCGGAGCGGACGGAGCCAAGAAGGGCTTCCACATGATCGTGCCGTCGTTGCCGATCTCGGACCCCACCGTCAACCGCGTGCAGTCGGGTGAGGGGCGCAAGGCGTCGAATGTCATGCGCGATTCGTTCCTCGCCGCGGGATTCCCGTCGGCCAACTACGCGGGCGTGAGTAACGGCATCCAGACGCGTCCGGACATCGCCGCGGTCAACCTGACCAAGGTGCCTGCCGTTTTCATCGAGATGGGCAACCTGTCCAACCCGGCCGAGGCCGCCGCACTGGCCGGACGCGACGGCCAGCTCAAGTACGCGATGGCCATCACCGACGGCATCCTGAAGTACGTCAACGGCAGCGCGGCAACCGGCTCTGCCCCCGCACCGTCGGTGCCGCTGGCCGACGACGCCAGCGGGCTGTCCGTGGTGATCCCATTCGTCCAGCAGCTGCTCGCCACCGAGGAGCCCGAGGCCGTCGTACAGCTGCTGACGACCCAGGGGCAGGACGTGTCGGCGCAGGTCCTCAAGGCGATGCTGACGATTCTGTACGGCCTGTTCGACGGGAAGCTGCCGATCGGCTGAGCCTGCCCGCCTCCGGCGACTAACCTCGGCCCCATGGGCATTCGAGATCTCCTGGTGATGGACACTCCGGTGCCGTCGTTGCGTGGACGCAAGGTACTGATCACCGGCGCGGCGAGTGGGATCGGACGCGCGACCGCCGAGGCGGCGGCGGCCCAGGGCGCCGAACTCGTGCTGACCGATCTGCACGCCGACCAGCTCGACGAGGTGGTCACCGGAATCCTCCGTGCCGACGGCACCGTGCTGTATCACGTCGCCGGAGACGTCTCCGACTACGACTGGGTGGCCAACTTCGCGCGGCAGGTCGACGCCGAGGTCGGCGTGATGGACGTCGTGATGAACATCGCCGGGATCTCGGCGTGGGGCACGGTCGAGAACCTCGAGCACCGGCACTGGCGGTCACTGGTCGACGTCAATCTGATGGGCCCGATCCACATCATCGAATGCTTTGTGCCGCAGATGGTCCGACGAGGCGCCGGCGGCCACATCGTCAACGTCTCGTCGGCCGCCGGGCTGCTCGCCCTTCCATGGCACGCCGCCTACAGTGCGAGCAAGTTCGGGATCCGCGGCGTCTCCGAGGTCCTCCGGTTCGACCTGCGCCGCCACCGGATCGGGGTGTCGCTGGTGTGCCCGGGTGGGGTGGACACACCGCTGGTCGACACCGTCGAGATCGTCGGCGTCGACCGCGATGATCCGCGAGTCAAGGCCGCCATCAACAACTTCCACAAGGTCGCGGTGTCGCCGGAGACCGCCGCCGCGGCGATCCTCAAGGGAATCCGCAAGAACCGTTTCATGGTCTACACCTCCTTCGACATCCGGTTCGGCTACTGGTGGGCACGGAAGTTCGCGCTGCCCTACGAGATCGTGATGCGGGTGGCCAACGACCGGTTCGACAAGCTCGCGCGCATCAGCGGTACCAAGCTCGAGGAGCGGGCGCGCGACCACCATTCCACTCAGTGAGCCGCGTCTTCCGTAAGACGCTGCGAGGCAGCGGTCCGCCGGGAGGGCATCCCGACTTCTTCGCCGCCGAAGCGGCCGGTCTGCGCTGGCTCGCCGACGCCGGTGCGCCGGTCGCGAAGGTGCTCGCCGTGAGCGAGGACGCCATCGAACTCGAGAAACTCGACACGACCCGTCCCGACCCCGAGGCCGCCCTCGCGTTCGGCGGGGCGCTGGCGAGGATGCACGACGCCAGTGCCCCGCGGTTCGGTTCACCACCCACCGGCTTCGACGGCCAGTTGTTCATCGGCCGACGCCCGCTGAGTTCCGTCGAATACGACTCGTGGGGCGAATTCTATGCACGGGAGCGCGTCGAGCCCTATCTGCGTCCGGCCCGGGATGCGGGCAACCTGACCGCCGCGGACTCCGACGCCGTCCGCGCCGCCTGCGAGCTGATCGCGAGCGGCGCCTTCGACGACGACGAACCCGCCGCCCGCATCCACGGCGACCTCTGGAACGGGAACGTGCTGTGGACCCCGTCGGGCGTCGTCCTGATCGACCCGGCAGCGCACGGGGGTCACCGCGAGACCGACCTCGCGATGCTCGCGCTCTTCGGCTGCTCGCTACTCGACGAGATCGTCGTCGGGTATCAAAAGACGCATCCGTTGGTCCCCGGCTGGGAGGACAGGGTCGAGCTCCATCAGTTGCATCCGCTCGCGGTGCACGCGGCCGGACACGGACCGGGGTACGGCACCGCGCTCAGCCGAGCGGCCCGGGCCGTACTCGGCGCTCACGCGTGATCGGGACACGCGATAATCACCCGGTGTCTGATGACGGAGTGTGGAGCGGCGTGTCCGGAAGCGTCCTGATCGTGTCGGCGACCCGAGCCGAGGCGCGGCATCTGCCTGCCGGGTCGCGGTTGCTCGTCACCGGGATCGGCAAGGTCCGGGCGACGATGGCGCTGAGTCGGGAGCTGGCCGCCGGTGCACCGGTCCGACAGGTGATCAACATCGGTACCGCGGGTGCGCTGCGGGACGGTGTCGTCGGTTCCGGGCGCGATCTGTTCACCCCGTCGGCGGTGCTCGAACACGACATCAGCAGTGCCGAACTCCGCGCCATGGGCTACGAGATGACCGACCGCTGGGAACTCCCGGACGGCGACGGCACGGTGCTCGCATCGGGGGACACCTTCGTCGCCGACCCGGTGCGTCGGGCCGAACTCGCCCGCCACGCCGACCTCGTCGACATGGAGGGGTGTGCGGTCGCCCATGTGAGCGCCCAGTTCGGCGTCCCGTGCCGGCTCGTCAAGGCCGTCACCGACAACGCCGACGAGGGCGCGATGGAGTGGCCCGATCTGGTCGACGCCGCAGCCCGCCGGCTGGGGCAGTGGATCGAACTGAACGTCGGTGGCTGAGGGCCACCCGGCAGATCAGGAACGGGTGTCGGCGACGTCGGCCGGACTGGCGTCGGTGGCCGACTCGTAAGCCTGGAAACTCGACGGGGCGGCCTCGGTGCGAGGTGTGTCCGCCTGACCGGTGAGCGGGGCGTCGGACGGGGTGAGATCGGGTGCGCCGAGGTCCGCGACGGTCGGGCGAGCGCTGGTCGGGGTCCGCTGGGCAGTGGTCCGTTCGACGGTCGCCGTACGAGCCGTCGTGGCCGGACGTTCGGACGAGGCCGGACGTTCGGACGAGGCAGGTCGCTCCGACGCCGAGCCGGGACGGGACCGCTGTGGCCTCGACCGGTTGGACGGCGACGTGGTGGTCTGTGCGGCGCCGGTCTGGCCGGAGCCGGACTTGGTCCGGCGATGCGTCGTCGCGCGCTCGGTCGTTTCGCCGGTCTTCGCGCGGTCGGCCTTGTCCCGGCCTGCGCTCCGCGATGCGCTGCGGGTCCCGGTCGGCTTCCCGCGGCCACCGGAGTTCTTGTCGTCGTCGCCACGGGTCAGGAACCACCGGACCAGCACCAGCGCGAGGGTCACCAGGAACACCGTCAGCATCCAGGGGAAATCCGCGGCGATCGGCAGCAACACCTTGAAGATCAGACTCTTCAGTCCGGACGACGCCTGCTCGGAATTGAGTCCGTACAGCGTGGCGATGCCGACGAAGAACGCGATCAGTGGGGGCTGCGCGGCAGCGGTGAACAGTGCGCGGCGACGGACGGCGAGGGCGGCGACGACACAGCCGACGAGATAGCAGAACTTGTAGATCCCGCCGAGCGAGTCATTGCTGCCGGCGTCGATCGCCGCGCCGAGGGCCGTGATCCCGGTAGCCAGGAGAACGGCACCCCACCACGGCACTCCGCGGACCGCGGGCATCACGGACTGCTGGTCCAGTGGTACCGCGGTCTGTAGACGTTGC
Organism: Gordonia sp. Swx-4; assembly: GCF_030316175.1. NCBI lineage: Bacteria > Bacillati > Actinomycetota > Actinomycetes > Mycobacteriales > Gordoniaceae > Gordonia > Gordonia sp. Swx-4. The sequence continues at coordinate 3,787,685 of NZ_CP128197.1, read as the reverse complement.
GGGGAAGGCACATGGTCACGGTACCGGTTCATCGGCGGAAATCGCTCCACCCCCGGACCGTGGCGTGGACGCGGCCGCCGATGTCGTCGCAGGTGCCGCCACGGATCCGGCGGACCTGCAGGTGTCGTGGATCACCCGGGGGCGGGGTGGTTCGCTCACGTCGCCCAGAGCGTCGAGTTCGGCGAGGCGTCGAGCGGTGACGCCGAGGCGGCTCTCGACCGAGCCGATGGTCGAGTTGTAGGCGTCGACGGTGCGTTGCAGTGAGGTGCCGAGTGTCCCGAGATGCCCGAGGACACCGGCGAGCCGCTGGTGGAGTTCCATGCCGAGGTCGTGGATCACCGCTGCGTCGCGCGCCATCGCGTCGTGGCGCCAGCCGAGCGCGACGGTCCGCAGCAGTGCGATGAGGGTGGTCGGGGTGGCGATCACCACATTGCGGGCGAAGCCGTACTCGAGGACGTCGGGGTCGGTGCGCACAGCGGCCTCGAGTACCGCGTCGGCGGGCAGGAACAGCACGACCATCTCCGGGGTGTTCTCGAAGGCCGTCCAATAGGCCTTCGCGGACAACCGCGCGATGTGCGCGCGCAGAGCCCGAGCGTGCTCGCCGATCAGACGGTCTCGTGCCTTGGCGTCGGTGGACTCCGCGGCGCGCAGATAGGCGTCGAGCGGCACCTTCGCGTCGACGACGATGTCTCGTCCGCCCGCGAGGTGGACGACGAGGTCTGGCCGGACCGTCGTTCCTTCCCTCGTCTTGTCCGGCAGCGACACCTGGGTGCTGAAGTCGCAGTGCTTGGCCATACCGGCCAGCTCGACGACCCGTTCGAGCTGTACCTCGCCCCACCGGCCGCGCGAATGGGAACTGTGCAGCGCGTTGGCGAGCTGTCGCGTCTGGTCGTTGAGCGCAACCGACGCCGCATGGATGCCGCGAACCTGCTCGGTCAGTCCCGCGTAGGCGCCGATCCGATTGGACTCGACCCGGCGCAGCTCGTCGGAGAGCTGGGCGAGGGTGGCGCGCAGCGGTTCCACGATGTGCTGCACCTGGCCGCCGATCGCGGTGGATTGTCGACGTGCCGCATCCTCGGTGGCCCACGACAACGACGACGCCACCTCGCTGCGGCCCTCGCGCAGCATCTCGACCTCGGCGCGGGCAGCGGCGACCACCCCGGCGCTGCGCGCGGCGTGCGCCCACCAACCCAGCGCGATGCCGAGCAGGACGCCGAATACGAGTGACAGGGCTGCTGCGATCATGCCCTGATGGTGTCGGATGCCTCCGACAAAACCGGCTGGGCGGTGTCGCGCCGGTTCAGTCCCCGGCGGGGGCCTCGAAGTCGAGCAGCCACTTCTTGGTCTCCAGCCCGTAGCGGAAGCCACCCAGCGATCCGTCGCTGCGCTTCACCCGGTGGCATGGCACGAACAGTGCGGCGGCGTTGCGAGCGCACGCGGTTGCCGCTGCCCGGACGGCGGCCGGTTCGCCTGCCCGCTCGGCGAACTCGGTGTAGGTGACCGGCCGGCCCGGTTCGACGAGGCGCAGGGCGTCCCACGCCTTGTTGAGGAAGGTCCCGCCGGAGAGTTGGACCACCTCGACCCGGGACGGTGCCTCGACCTCGCCCGCGTAGTACGCCGACACCGCGTCGGTGAGCTTGCCCAGCGTCTCGGAACGCTGCAGTGATTCCGGGCGCAACGACCGGTGGATGAGTGCGGAGAGGTACGCCGGATCGTCGGTCCACCCGGACGCGAGTACACGTTCGGAGTCGTCGGCGACAACGGTGAACGGGCCGTTGGGGGTGTCGACGGTTGCGTATCCACCGGTGCCGGTGTTGGTCGTGCTGACGTCGGCGTCGGAGACGGTGGGGGACGGTGCGGACATGTCGCTCCTGTCGGATCGGGGTTCGGATCGAATCGGTGTCGGAGGGGGCGTCATAGGAGATCCGCTCGTCATACGTCCTCGCCGTCGCCGGCGAGGCGGTGTCGCCACAGGTGCACCGTCGCGTACGACCGCCACGGTGCCCAGTGGTGCGTGTCGCGCAGATCGAGTCCGAGGTCGGCGGCAGCCCGGGCGACGACCAGGTCGCTCGCGAGCAGGACGTCGGGATCACCCGTCACCCGCATGGTGACGATGTCGGCGGTCCAGGGGCCGATGCCGGGCAGCTCGATCAGCTGCGCACGTAGATCAGACGCATCGACCCCAACATGCGGTTCCACCCGACCTTCGGCCAGGGCCTCGGCCACCCCGATGACGGCGTCGATGCGACGGCGCGGTCCGCGTAGGACGTCCCGCCCGTCGGCGGCTATGGCAGCTGCGGTCGGGAACGCCTTCAGGATGAGGTCGCCCTCGGTTTGCCCGGCGTCGTGCAGCGGTTGGCCCAGCGCGTCGACGAGCCGGTCGATCTGATGCCGTGCGGCCGCGAGACTGACCTGCTGGCCGAGCATCGTGCGGATGATCATCTCGGCGGCGTCGAGACTGCCCGGTACGCGAAGTCCGGGTGCGTCCTCGATCGGCGTGCGGAGCGTCGGGTCGTCGGCGAGGGCGTCTTCGGCGGCGGTGATGTCGGCGTCGAGGTCGAGGAGCCGACGCACGCGGTTCACCGCGGCTCCGAGATCACGCATGTCGAGATGTGTGAGGACCACACCGACGTGGTCGTCGTGGGGTTCGATCTCGGCGACTGCGGGTCCGTGCGGGAGAGCGATGACGCGCTTGAACCGCCAGCCGAGCGGTGCGTCGGCGTCGTCGACCACCGTCTCGACCCCGGCCGCCGCGTGCGCGGACAGGAACCAGCGCATCCAGGGCCAGCGGTAGGGCGAGCGGAACGGCAGACGCAGGGCGACGGTGCCCGGGGCGGACGCCGCGTCGGACCGCGGGCGGTCGCGCCGGTTGCGGAGGCGGCGGAGTTCGGTCGGAGTGAGTCCGAAGACGGCACGGATGGTGTCGTTGAACTGCCGGATGCTGGCGAAGCCCGCGGCGAACGCGACGTCGGACATCGGTAGTGACGTGCACTGGATCAGCACCCGGGCGTTGGTGGCGCGGTGTGCGCGGGCGAGCGCGAGCGGACCGGCTCCCAGGTGGTCGGTGAGGACTCTGTTGAGGTGTCGGGGTGAGTACTTCAGCCGCGCGGCGAGACCGGCGACGCCCTCACGTTCGACCACGCCGTCGGCGATCAGACGCATCGCGCGGGCGGACATGTCGGCGTTGACATTCCACAGCGACGAACCGGGGACGGCGTCGGGGGCGCATCGTCGGCAGGCGCGGTAGCCCTGCTGCTGGGCCGCGGCCGCGGTCAACACGAACGCGACATTGTGCGGTCGGGGCGTCTGCGCGGGACAAGACGGACGGCAGTAGATCCCGGTGGTGCGGACGGTGACGAAGAACTGGCCGTCGAACCGTGCATCCCGGGCTTGGACGGCGCGGTAGCAGCGGTCGAAGTCCGGAGCCGAGCCCGGGATGGTCTGTTCGACGGATGCTGTGGTCACCTGTCCACTCTGACATCCGGCACGCACGAGTTCTGGCGGAAATCGGACGCGGCAACTGACGCCGAACATGTGATCTGAGTAACAGTCCTGTGGCACGATATGCGCCATGTCCACACGGTTCGATGGCCGACGCGGAAGCCGGCATGACGACCTCCCCCTCGCCGGGCTACCCGGATGGGGCCTGGAGATGATGATGGGCCTGTACGGCCCGGAGACGATCCAGCGCGCGCTCACGGAAGAGACCGAGCAGGGCATCACGCCGGTGCCGTGGGACCGCGGGCGAGCCGACGAGTCGCCCAGCGGGCCGATCGACGCGCCGGACATCGAGATGTGCGGTCGGGACGACGTTCCGCCGGTCTTCAACCAGGTCGACGCCGAACTCGAGGCGGTCAACTCGCTGATCCGCTTCCTCGGGCGCAAACTGCGCCGGCGCTGACCGGCCCGAGGGCGTTCGCGCTGGCGAGGCGATGCCATCCGTCACGTCGACGCCGCAATGTCATCGTGGTGTGTGAAGATCCACGGGTGACTGACAGCTCGGATGATCAGCGTGCCGACGGCGAGGCCGGAACCGACAACTCGGATTCCATCCCGGTAGGGGCCGATGCCGTCCTCGGGGGTGACGCCGTTCTCGGCGGGGTCGAGGAGAAGGCGTACCCGACGCGCGCCCAGGTGATGATGGCCGGCCTGCGCTCCTGCGCGACCGTCGGTCTGCAGATCGTGCTGGTGGCGGCCGCCCTCTGGGTGATGTTCTGGCTCCTCGGCAAGTTCTGGGTGATCCTGCTGCCGGTCCTGCTGGCCATCATCGTGTGCACGATCCTGTGGCCGCCGGTGCGATGGATGCGCAATCGTGGCGTACCGGCCGCCGCGGCGTCGTTGCTGATGATGCTGATCGGGCTCGGAGTGCTCGGTGGCGTCATCGGGCTGATCGTGCCGTCGATCGTTTCCCAGGCTCCGGAACTCGCCAACCGTGCGACCGAGGGCGTGCGGCATCTGCAGGACTGGGTCCAGGGACCCCCGCTCAACATCGAGGACGAGCAGCTCGACAACATCGTCAATGCCATCACCAGCAAGTTGCAGTCGAGTGCGTCGACCATCGCCTCGGGTGTGTTCAGCGGCGTGGGCACTGCGACGTCGCTGCTCGTCACCGTCTTCACAGCGTTCGTGCTGGTGTTCTTCTTCCTCAAGGACGGGCCGAAGTTCGTGCCGTGGCTCGACCGTTCGGTCGGCAAGCCCTCCGGTACCCACGTCGGCGAGGTGCTGACCCGGATGTGGAACAGCCTCGGCGGTTTCATCCGTACGCAGGCGGTCGTCAGTTTCGTCGACGCCGCTCTCATCGGTCTCGGCCTGTTCATCCTCGGGGTCCCGCTGGCCGGGGTGCTGGTGGTCGTCACGTTCCTCGGCGGCTTCATCCCGATCGTCGGTGCCTTCGTCGCCGGCGCGCTCGCCGTCCTCATCGCGCTCGTGTCGAACGGCCTGACCACCGCACTCATCCTGCTCGGCGTCATCCTCGCGGTGCAGCAGCTCGAGGGCAACGTGCTGCAGCCTTGGCTGCAGGCAAAGTCGATGGATCTGCACGCTGTGATCGTGCTGCTCTCGGTCACCTTGGGCGGCACCCTGTTCGGCATCACCGGTGCCTTCCTCGCGGTGCCCGCGGTCGCGTCGCTGGCGGTGGTGCTGCGCTACCTGAACGAGCAGATCGCCGAACGGGCCGGGGAGACACTGGCGCCCGAAGGTGCGCCCGTCACGAAACAGAAGGGCGTCCCCGACAAGGAACCGCCGAACGACCCGCCGAACCCGGTCAAGGGTCTGCTGGACCGCGACTGACGACGGGGCCGGCGATCGGAGCCGAGCAGCTAGGCCCGACGCAGCGTCGGGCCTCGCGGCCGGTGCCGATAGACTGGGCGCCCGTGAGTCTCACCCTGGGAATCGTCGGTCTGCCCAACGTCGGTAAGTCGACCCTGTTCAACGCCCTGACCCGTAACGATGTGCTGGCGGCCAACTACCCGTTCGCCACCATCGAGCCCAACGTGGGCGTGGTCGAATTGCCCGACGCACGACTGAAGCGTCTCGCGGAGATCTTCGGCAGCGAGCGCATCCTGCCCGCCACGGTGTCGTTCGTCGACATCGCCGGCATCGTCAAGGGCGCCTCCGAGGGCGAGGGCATGGGCAACCAGTTCCTCGCCAACATCCGCGAGGCCGACGCCATCTGCCAGGTCGTCCGCGTCTTCGACGACGGCGACGTCGTGCACGTCGACGGCCGCGTCGACCCGTTCGCCGACATCGAGGTCATCGAGACCGAGCTGATCCTCGCCGACATGCAGACCCTCGAGAAGGCGATTCCGCGTCTCGAGAAGGACTCGCGCAAGAACAAGGACCTAGTCGAGGCCCTCGAGGCGGCGAAGAAGGCGCAGGAGATCCTCGATAGCGGCAAAACGCTGTTCTCGCAGAAGGATTCGTTCGACCTGTCGTCGGTGCGCGAGCTGCACCTGATGACCGCCAAGCCGTTCCTCTACGTCTTCAACTCCGACGAGGGCGTGCTCACCGACGATGCGAAGAAGGCCGAACTGCGTGCCGCCATCGCACCCGCCGACGCCGTGTTCCTCGACGCGAAGGTCGAGAGCGAACTCCTCGAACTCGACGAAGAAGACGCCCAGGAGCTGCTCGACTCGATCGGCCAGAACGAGCCCGGCCTGACGTCGCTGGCCCGCGCCGGTTTCCATACCCTCGGCCTGCAGACCTACCTCACCGCAGGCCCCAAGGAGTCGCGCGCCTGGACGATCCGTCAGGGCGACACCGCACCCAAGGCCGCCGGAGTCATCCACACCGACTTCGAGAAGGGCTTCATCAAAGCCGAGATCGTGTCCTTCGCCGACCTCGACGAAGCCGGCTCGATGGCCGCGGCCAAGGCTGCCGGCAAGGTCCGGATGGAGGGCAAGGACTACATCATGCAGGACGGCGATGTGGTTGAGTTCCGCTTCAATGTCTGACCAGTTGCCGCCCTGCCCGGAGTGCTCGCAGGAATTCACCTACGAGCAGGGCGCACTCCTGGTGTGCCCGATGTGTGGGCATGAGTGGTCGGCCTCTGAGGCTGCGGAAGCCGCTGCCGAGGCGGTCGTGAAGGACTCGGTCGGCAACGTGCTGGAAGACGGCGACACGGTCACCATCGTCAAGACCGTCAAGGTCAAGGGCGGTGGCGGCGGCGTCATCAAGATCGGCACCAAGGTGCGCAACATCCGGCTGATCTCCGACGGCGTCGGCGACCACGACATCGACGCGAAGGTCCCGGATTTCGGTCAGATGCAACTGAAGTCGACCGTGGTGAAGAAGGTTCTCTGAACCTGGCAGTTCTTCTCGATGTGACAGGCTCGGATGATGGCATCGATGCAGACCCTGAGCGATTCCGACCGTCGGCTGCTCGCGCGCTGGGCGCTGGAGTGCGCCGAGCGGGTACTTCCACTGTTCGACGCCGATACGTCGGCGCAGGCCGAGATCCGGGATGCGGTGGCTCGCACGCGCGCATACAGCGCAGGAGAAGGCAGTACAGCCGAGGAGATCAGCAAGCGTCTTGTGGCGGTGAAGGCGGCGAAGGCTGCGACCACGCCGGCCGGTGCTGCGGCAGCGAGGGCGGTCGCCCAAGCCTCGGCAGTAGCCCACATGGGGGCGCACGCGCTGGGTGCGGCCGCCTATGCGGTCAAGGCGGTTTCGCTGGCGAACAAGGATCAGCCAGAACTGGTGGCGGACGAGATTCGTTGGCAGCTGACGCAATTGACCGATCGCGAGCGCGCCGCATTGCGGTTGCTGCCGCCCTTGGGCGCGGATGAATCTGGTCCCCTGGGTCCCGGACTTCTGTCGCAGGGAATTCTGGGGTCGACGATCCGGGAGATCCAGGAGCGGATCGGCGACTAGGGGCCGACGGGGTGGTGGCTCCGAATCGCGACGCGGTTCCACGCGTTCATGACGACCGCGAGCCAGCTGACAGCGGAGATCTGTATGCGGCGACGACGGCCAGCCGATCTATAGCTCGAATTCGCGCTGACCGCGGTTTGAAGCTATGAAACGGCGGGCGGGGTTACGGTGGCGACATGGCCATCAAACTCGAGAACGTCGGAATCGCCGTCCGGGACATCGAGGCGGCGATCGCCTTCTTCACCGATCTCGGCCTCACCGTCGTCGGCCGTGACGAGGTCAGCGGCGAATGGGCTTCCACCGCAGTCGGACTCGACGGCAACCACGCCAAAGTGGCGATGCTGCAGACGCCCGGCGCGCAGGGGCAGCTCGAGCTGTTCGAGTACATCCACCCCGACGCCATCGAGACCACGCCGACGCTGCCGAACGAGATCGGGATGCACCGCGTGGCCTTCTCGGTCGACGACATCGACGCCGCGCTGGAGATCGCCGCGCGGCACGGCTGCCACCCGCTTCGCGGCGTCGCGAACTACGACAACATCTACAAGCTCACCTACCTCCGCGGTCCGAGCGACATCATCGTGATGCTCGCGCAGGATCTGACGACGAGCCCCGTCGACTGATTCGGTGCTGGTGTGCCGGTCGTTCTCGACGCGGAGTTGGCTCGGACCGTCCCGATCCATGGCTCGAAATCGCGCTGAGCGCGGGTTGGAGCTATGAAACGGTGGGGTATGAGTTCTCGCACCGACGCCTCGGGTATCGATCTCTCGCTCCTGCTGGACACCGCCTACCAGCAGGCCCGACTGGGTCTCGACGAGGGCGGCATCCCGATCGGTGCCGCACTGTTCGCCGCCGACGGGACCCTGCTCGGGGAGGGGCGTAATCGCCGTGTCCAACACGACGACCCGTCGGTGCACGGTGAGACCGACGCCTTCCGTGCAGCCGGCCGGCAACGGGACTACTCGTCGACGATCATGGTCACCACGCTCGCACCGTGCTGGTACTGCAGCGGACTGATCCGGCAGTTCGGCATCGGAGCAGTGGTGATCGGGGAGAACCGTTCCTTCCAGGGCGGACAGGACTGGCTCGCCGAGCTCGGGATCTCGGTCACGATCCTCGATGACGAACGCTGCTACACGATGATGTCGGACTTCATCGCGACCAATCCTGGCCTGTGGAACGAGGACATCGGCGTCGTCGGCGAGGAGAACCGGACCTGACCGCCCCGATGCGATCACCGTCGGCTGAACTCATCCGGTCAGGGCAACTGACCGAACGGGTTGCCGCCGAAGGGAAGACGTGATCCTCCGGACTGTCCGTCGGACTCGGGGACCGTCGTCTGCTGCTTGTCGACGGTGCTCCCCAGCTTCACCTTGACCGTGCGGGCGCCGGAACCGGAACCGATCGTCACGGGTACCGTCTCGCCCGGTGCGTGCGTCAGCACCTGTGCCATCAGGTCGGCGTAGTCGGCGACCGGAGTGTCGCCGATCTTCGTGATCACATCGCCGCTCGAGATACCCGCCGACGCGGCCGGCCCGCCCTTCTGGACCGTTACCGTCGCGCCGTCCTCCCGGTCCGACGACGACAACGAACCAGACACTCCCAGAACGGGTTTCGTTGCCTCCCCGTCCTTCAGCAACTGGTTCGCGATGCGTTCGGCGGTGTTGATCGGGATTGCGAAGCCGAGTCCGAAGGACTGCGGGCCACCGGAGGAGGCCTGCCCGGTGTCGACGGCTGAGTTCACCGCGACCACCTGGCCCTGCAGGTTCACCAGCGGCCCACCGGAATTGCCCGGGTTGATGGGGGTGTCGGTCTGCAAGCCGTTGTAGACGGTGACCCCGGAACCGCTCTCGTCGCCGGCGGCCACGGTCCGCGAGAGTGCGCTGACGATGCCGGAGGTCACCGTGTTGGAGAGGCTGTCGGGGCTACCCACGGCCACCACCTGTTCGCCGACCTGCAGGGCATCCGAGTCACCGAGAATCGCCGGGGTGAGGCCCGACGCGCCGTCGAGCTTGATCACCGCGAGGTCGTACGACGGGGAGGTGCCGGTGATCGTAGCGGGATATTGCTTTCCGTCGCTGGTGGACACCACGATCTTGCTACCCGATCCGGCCCCTGCCACCACATGGTTGTTGGTCAGGACATATCCGTCCGAGGAGAGGACGATGCCGCTGCCCACCGCTGTGCCCTGCGCCATCTGCACCTTGATGTCCGCGGTCGATTTGGACGCAACCTGTGCCGCGTAGGTCACCGACCCGGGCTTGACGTCGGCCGCGTTCACCGTGTTCGCGGGTTGCGAGCTGAGTACCGGCGCAGTCGGTGTGGCCTGGTGGTCGAGTAGCGCGCTCCCGCCGACACCGATGGCGCCGCCGAGGAGGCCCGCGAGCAGAGCGGTCACGATGATCGGCTTCGTCACGGTACGGGGGCGTGGCGACGGGGATGGCGAGCCGGGCGCGGGTACCGGATCGACGGGCGGACCGTCCCAGCCGCCGTACGGGGGCAGGGGCGGGCCGGGCTGACCCAGCGGCGCGGTGGGGGTGCGGTCGGGGGACTGAGGTGCGTTCACGGCACCACGATGCCGGTGCTCCTTGAGAACAAGCCGCTGATTACCTGCGAACTTCCTGACAGCTCAGATGGTGGGCTTCAGGTGTTTCTCGGAATGGTCGTCACGCGTCGTGGGTCGGGAGTGGTTTGCGCGGGCGGGCTGCGGCGAGTGCGGCCAGTCGATCGAGGTCCTCGGCGAGTGCGGCCCGCCGATCGCGGTGCCCCTTGATCAGGAGCCAGTAGATGCGGTCGAAACCCGGTGCGACATGGAGCACGTCGTAGGCCTGCACGATCCGCGTGCCGCCCGCTTCCGGTTCGAGCGTGATCCGCCATTCGGTGCTGTCGATCTTGCCCATCAGCCCGGTGGTCTTCCAGGACAGTAGATGTGGTCGCTCGACGGTGGTGAACACACACGACCGGCTCCACAGGTAGATGCCGGACTTGTTGGTGCCGCGGAAGCGGACGCCCGGCGCCGCTGCCTGCTCTGGACCGACCCAGTGCGCGCCGCGGCACTCGTGACTCCACTCGCCGACCCGCGTCACATCGGAGACGATGTCGAAGACGGCCTCGGGCGGCGCTTCGGCATACGACTCTGTGCGTCCATGGTGGGCCACGCGCCGCGTCATGATGCGCTCTTCGCGCCGACGGTGACCGGGCCGATCCTCGACGCCCCGCCGTGTCCCCAGATGAGTTCGGCGCGGCGTCGGTAACCCCGCGCGAAGCCGTGGACGAGGATGAACCTCGGTACGGCCGGCACCACGCCGAGGATCAATGCCCGATCGTCATCACTGAGACCGTCGATGGCCCAATGCCCCTCCCGGCCGAGTTCGACGAATCCCTTTGGTTTGACGAAGTATTCGTGTTCGACATCGCGATACTCCGCGGTGCTGATCGTGGCCGCGACGACCGGCATCGCCTCGAGCTCCTCTCGTTCGAGGTGGGGGAGTAGGACTTCGGAGAGCCGATCCAGCGCGTCGAGAAGCGTGTTCCGTGCCTCCGCGTCCGTGCGGTAGGCAGAGGCGGCGTCGACCAAAGCGTCGACGGCGGGGGCGATGCGAAGGTGGTCGGCTTCCATGTCATCGAGAAGTGCTGCGGCACCGGGGTTTCGCGACCGGATGAGCGGCCACAGTCCCTCGTCCTCGCCGGTGTGGTGGAGATGGAGGAAGTGCATCATCCACGTGAGGTGGTCGGCGAGGGCGCGTCGTCGGGCGTCTTCGGGATAGGGCGGTGACGTGAGAACGACACGGGCACGCCTTAAGTCGCGGCGGAGCGCGCTGTGCACGACGCCCATGCTCCGGGTGTCGGCGGGTTCGTGCGGGGTGGTGGACATGGCGCTGTCCTCTCATTCGAAGGGCTGGAGTCAATTTGGACCGAGCAGCCGCAGGGTGGCGTCGGCGAGCCAGTTTTGATAGCGCGTCTGGCTCCATCCGGCGTTGTTGACGAGCAGGTCGTAGACCTCGGTGCTGATCACCGCCCACAGCCCCCCGGCTTCGTCGTCGGTGAGCGTGCGTCCGGCGATCGATTCGCCGGCGGTCCGCACGTCCGACCGTTGACGGCGGTACGCGTCGGCGAGCCGGGCGGCGAGTTCGGGGTCGAAAGAGGCGCCTTCCCGCAGCGCGCGGTACAGACCCGCGGTTCTGCCGTAGACCTCGGCGGCCAGGGCGGCGCCGGCTGCCGCACGTTCACGACGATTGCCGGCGGACATCGCGGCGAACCCCGGGCGCTCGACGAGGGGGACCGGACGATCGTCCCCGACGACCGCCACGTCGAACGCGGCGAGGAAAAGCCTTGTCTTCGAGCCGAATTTGGCATAGACGGTCTCGAAGGACACGCCGGCCCCGGCCGCGATCTCGCGTACCCCGACCGACCATCCACGCTCGGCGAACATCCTGATGGCCGTGTCGAGCACACGTGCGCGGGTTTCAGCCGCCTGGTCACGTCGCAGTGACGAGTCGTAGCTTCTCCGCGTCGCGGTGGCTGCGGAGGACTGCGGGTCTGACGTGCCCATACCTGAGTATGCGACTGGGTTCAATTCAATACAAGGGGTGTCAGACGAAAAGTTCGAGCGAGTGATCTGCGCGGCGCCGTTTCATAGCTCGAAGCCGCGGTGGGCGCGAGTCGGAGCTATGGAACGCGCTGATAATTCCTGCCCGGAACGATCGGGTCCGGGGCCATGCAGAGGGACCATGATCGTGGACGAAAGGAGAGCCATGATCGGCACGCTCAACGCACTCGTCGACCTCGTCGACCGGACCACCGACGAGCCCATCGACCTGGCCGGATTCGCCCGGTCCCACGGGACGACGGAGTATCACCTGCGTCGGATGTTCGCCTCGCTGGCCGGGATGCCGTTCTCGGAGTACGTGCGGCGTCGTCGGATGACCCTCGCGGCAACGGATCTCGTGAGCAGCCACACCGGCCTGCTGGATCTCGCGGTGCGCTACGGCTATTCGTCGGTCGAGGCGTTCGGCCGGGCCTTTCGCACGGTTCATGGAGTGTCACCGTCGGACGTGCGGGCACATGGCGGTCCTTTCGAAACACAAGCCGTACTCAGGTTTCGCCTGATCGTCGAAGGGAGTCGTCCCATGGACGTCACGATCACCGACCGACCCGCATTCGTACTCGCCGGGCACGCAGCACAGGTGCCGCTCATCTACGAGGGGGTCAATCCGCACATCCAGCAGCACATCGCGTCGATCGCGCCCGAGGAACACGCCCGACTCAAGTCGCTCAACGACACCGAACCCGCCGGCATCCTGGCCATCACGGACGGAAGCGAGCCCGACGCGCCCGAAGGGATACTGGTCACCTACCTGCACGGTGTTGCGCTGCAGCACGATTCGACGGTGCCGGCGGACCTGTCGGGCATCCCGGTGACCGCCGGGGCGTGGGCCACATTTCGGTCGTCCGGTCCGTTCCCGCAGACGCTCCAGAAGACCTGGGCCGCGACGGCCACCGAGTGGTTCCCGTCGAATCCGTGGCGACTGCGGCCCGGCCCCACATTCGTGCGCTACCTCGAACTGACCGCGTCGTACGCCGACGCCGAGATCTGGATGCCGGTCGAACGAGCCTGAGCACCACAGAACGGCGGCGAGGCCGACGAGGCGGTCACCAGTTGTAGTCGAGGAACTTCCCGTCGAAGGTCACGACGACGCGGTCGCCACCCGGGTCGGCGCGACGCGCGATGTCGACCTTGAAGTTGATCGCGCTCATGATCCCGTCGCCGAACTCCTCGTGGATGAGTTCCTTGAGCGCCGGACCGTAGACGTCCAGGGCCTCGTAGAAGCGGTAGATCGTGGGGTCGCTGGTCGCGGCTTCGTCGGGGGTCCGGGTCGGTTGTCGGCGCAGGCTCTCGGCGACGCCCTCGCCGAGGCCGAGCATCTCGACCACCGCGGTGGCCTTGTCCGCCGGGACGGGATGTTTGCCGAGCAGGGCCGCGACCGTCCACACCAGCGGCGCGTCGATCTTCTCGGCGATCGCTGCCCAGGTGAGTCCCTGCCGGATTCGGGCCGCGACGATGAGGTCGGCGGCGTCGGACTTCGGCATGATCGGGGTGGTCATCGTGTCTCCTCGGTCGGTTCGGTGATGCCCGTCGACGCGGGGATCGGCGATCTGGTCGAATCCTGTTGATACGTCGAGGGTGATCTCCACCATGCGCACGTGCCGGCGGATTTCCAAGGTGCTGCCGGACTCAGCCGAAGAGTTCACACGACGGACACGGCGGTACGAGGAAGAGGTAATCGCGGTGAAACATCACCGCGGCGAACCGCTCGAGAGAGGTCGATGTAACACCGGGTCGTCCCGACGACACCTCCACGACATGTGGCCTCGTTTCGATGGGGGACAAGAGTCACGAATCGAAACGCTCGGGGAGAATGTCTTGTCTTATGTGAATCCGTCCGAATTCGCGGTGAAGATGGTGGACGCCGGTGAGGCGAAGGTGTTCCTGTCCACCCGCGACACGATCATCCGCGCTTACATGGCCGGAGCGATCCTTGCTCTCGCGGCCGCATTCGCTGTGACGGTCACCGTCCGCACCGGTGAACCACTGCTCGGGGCGTTGCTGTTCCCGGTCGGCTTCTGTCTGCTGTATCTGATGGGTTTCGACCTGCTCACCGGGGTGTTCACGCTCGTCCCGCTCGCCCTGATCGACAAACGACGCGGTGTGACGGTGAAATCCATGCTGCGCAATTGGAGTTGGGTGTTCCTGGGGAACTTCCTGGGCGCCTTCACCGTCGCGGTGATGATGGCGGTGATCGTGACCTACGGCTTCAGTGTCGACCCGGACGAGGTGGGCCGGCAGCTCGGCGAGATCGGGCACAGCCGGACCGTCGGATATGCCGAGCACGGCGCCGCCGGGATGCTCACGCTGTTCATCCGTGGCGTCCTGTGTAACTGGATGGTGTCCACCGGTGTCGTCGGAGCGATGATGTCGACGTCGTTGCCCGGCAAGGTTCTCGCCATGTGGATGCCGGTGATGGTGTTCTTCTACATGGGATTCGAGCACTCGATCGTCAACATGTTCCTGTTCCCCTCGGGTCTGATGCTCGGTGGCGACTTCTCGATCGGCGACTACCTCGTCTGGAACGAGATCCCCACGGTCATCGGTAATCTCGTCGGTGGTCTCACCTTCGTCGGGCTCACGATCTACATCACCCACGCACGCACCGCCGCCGACCGTCGGCCCGTCTCCCATGATGAGACGGCCGAGGTCGACGTCGCGGCACCCGCCGAGATCGAGAGCGTCAAGACGGTCTGACCGGAGTATCCGCTCCCGGGGTTGTCGTCGGCGACCCCGGGACGCGTTCGCCCTGGAGCGCCCTGGCATACCAGGCGCCGAGCCCCAGCAGGATCAGGCCCGTCACGATGAACACGAGGACCCGGAAGATCCCGTCGAGGGTGGCAAGGTCGAACAGGAACAGCTTGGCCATCGCCGCGGCGACGAGCACCAGACCGCCGGTGACCGCGGCGGTGCGCTCGTTGCCGGTATGGCGCCGGGCGAAGGCCAGCGCCGCGCCGGCGAGAACGACCCAGCAGGTGGTCGCGACGACATGCCCGCCGAGGAATCCGTCGGCCCCGGCGAACAACACCCCGGCGTTCACGCTGATGGCGGTCACCGCGTACACCACGACCACGCCAGCCGCGGCGTAGGCGACACGGGCCAGATCCCCAGCGGTCAGCCGGGTCCACCCGACGGCAATCGCGATGGCCCCGACGGCGGCGAGCATGCTGCCCACCAGGATCGACAGGGAGGCGTTGTCCTCGACCAGTCGCGCCTGGGCCAGGACGTAGGGCGGCATGTCGTCGAGCAGTGCCGCGAAACCGATGCCCCAGATCACCGTGCTCCCGGCCAGCAGGACCAGCGACGTCGCCGACCAGGCACGGGCGACCAGGGCGGTCACCGTCGCGAGGCCGAGCACCGCGGACACCGCCACCGTGCCGTCGAAGCACACGAGGATCGCGACGAACAGTACGACGAGCGAGGTCGCGGTCCAGATCTGAGCGACCACGTCGGGGAGTTCGAAGTGCTCGGTCCGGACCGCCGAGCAGGTGACGGCGACACCGATGACGAGCACGGCGACCGCCGCCTGCAGCGCAACCGCACCCGCGGTGTCCAGGACCGCACCGGCGAACAGGACCGGGATCGTCGTGGCCGACGCCAGACCTGCGAACAGCTCACGGAATCGGGTGGTGGGCATCGCCACGAGCGCGCCCGCGAACCCGAGGACGATCACGACGAGTGCGGCACCGGCGAACTGGAATCCGGTGTTCGTGGTGCTCGTTCCGCCCAGGGCGGCCAAGCCGACGACGGTGAGCGGGATCGTGGGCGCGGCCAGTCGCACGGTGTGCAACCAGATCCAGTCGCGGCCCCACTGAACCCACGCCGACGCAGCGGCGAGAACCACCATGAATGCGATCAGGGTCATGTCGAGACCGCCGGTCAGCATCGGACCGAGAACGATGAGCGGAACCACCACGAGCAGGCCGAGATATTCACTGCGCCAGCGATATGCGAGGACCAGGCCGCCGGCCGCAACGATCCCGGCGACGGTCAGTCCCGCCACGATGGGCAGCCACTCGTAGATCTTGGTGGCGGCCAGGACGTCGAGATAGCCGGCCGCAATTCCTGTTGCGGCCGTGGCGATCGCGCCGATCCGGCCATCCGGCTTGCGGCGCAACCAGATCGCGGTGCCGACGAGCGCAGTCGCGAGCATCGCGCCGCCCGCAACGCGGAACTCTGGGCGCAGGATGCCGGCCTGCGCGGCCAGGACCAGCAGCAGGGCGATGCCGATCAATGTGACGCCCACACCGGCGGTGGCGAGAATCTTGCCGATCAGACCTCGCTCGGCGGCCGCGGCGACACGCTCGGACAACGGGCGCGCGGGGGGACGCGGCTGCGGAGGAGCGGCCGGCGGTCGCACCATCGGACCGTACGCGGGATGCGGCCCCGGACGTGACGGAGCCGGCGGGATGGGCGGTCCGTAGGCGTACGAACCCTGATTCGGCGGACGTCCGGGTGACGCCCACTGAGTTGCCGGTTGCGGGTTGGCCGGCGGCGGGCCCATCGGAGGTGCGGGTGCCGGGGCCACGGTCGGCGGGGTGAGCGGTCCGGCCGGATGCTCCTGCTGGAAAGGTTTCGACTGTACCGGACGGTCGGGCCGCGCGGCGTCGCCGGCAGGACCCTCGACATCTGCGACGATCCGCCGCAGTTCGGCGAACTCGGCCGAGACGGTGGACATCTGGCGGGCGATGGCATCGAACTCGGTGGAGATCCGCGCGAGTGTCGCGGCGCCCGGATCGCCCCCGAACGTGCTGCTGGATGTGGTCATGGAATGACCGTGTCTCCTCGAGGTCCACGGGACATGAGTAGTGCTACTCACCGGGGTTGGGGGTTTCGTGCGCAGGTCGGCATGGGTATGCCATCGGCATGAACGACGTACAGAATCCCACCGACCGCGGGCGACAGGACGTCGAGAAGAGGTGGCAGGACACCGGCAGTTACCGGTCCGCAGCCCTCTACGTGGCCGCCGTCGTCGGAGTCGGAGCCATCGCGTGTGCGATCTTCCTCGCTGTCGATCGCACGAACATCGTCCTCGCATCCCTGGTTCCCGGCGTATTCGTCCTCGGTGGTCTCGGCGCGCTGGTCATCGCCTACCGCACCTACCGCCGCGGCGGAACCTGGCCGATGTGGCAGGGCGCCGCGTGGTTCCTCTTCGCGTTGATGCTGGTGACTCTCTCGTTCCCGTCCATGGCGGGTTGACCGCGCCGGAGTCGCTGAGAAGGGTCTGACCGCGACGACCCCGTCCTCGTGACTGCGGCATGATGTCTGCCATGTCGACCCCGTCGCGCACCGGCACGCTCGCCGTCGGCACCATGGTCCTGCTCACGGCGCTCTACTTCGCGCAGGGCCTGCCGTACGGGTTCTTCAGCCAGGCGGTGCCTGTCATCCTGCGCGAGGAGGGATACTCCCTCACGCAGATCAGCGTGTACGGGCTGCTCTTCGCGCCGTGGGGACTCAAGTTCCTCTGGGCGCCGTATGTCGACCGGTACGGAACCCGACGCCGCTGGCTCCTCGCGATGCAGCTGACCTCCGCGACGGTCGCCCTCGTCCTGGCCTGCATCGATCTCTCCGGGACGCTGGTCTGGCTCCTCGTCGGCATCGCCGTCATCAACCTGGCGTCGGCGACCCAGGACATCGCCACCGACGGGCTGGCCGTACAGACCCTCGGACCCCGACAACGCGGTCTCGGCAACGGGATTCAGGTGGGCGCTTACCGGGTCGGCATGATCGTCGGCGGCGGTGGGCTGCTGTGGCTGTTCTCGCTCGCCGGATGGCGGAGCCTCTTCGTCGCGATGTCGATCCTGCTCGTCGCTCTCACAGTGCCGGTCTGGTTCCTTGCCCGCACACCCGCGGACGCGACGACAACGTCGACCGCACAGGCGCATGTCTCGCGGATGACGCCGTCACTGCTCCTCACCGGTTGGCTCGCCCGGCTACGACGCCCCGGCGTTGTGGTGTTCATCCTGGTCGTCGGGGCCTACAAGTTCGGCAACTCGATGGGTTCGGCCCTCGTCGGCCCCTTCATGTCCGACATCGGCCTGAGCCTGGGACAGATCGCCCTCGTCGAAGGGGCGTTGTCGTCGGCGGGTGCGCTCGCCGGCGCGGCCCTCGGCGGGTGGCTGGCGTTCCGCTACGGACGGCGTCAGGCCTTGTTGTTCGGCGGTGTCACCCAAACTCTCAGTCTGGCTTTGTATCTGGTGGCCGCATCCGGCGTCGGCGGGTTCTGGCTCGTGGTGAGTGCGAGCCTGGCCGAACACATTCTCGGTGGGGCGGCGACCGTCGCGGTGTTCACGCTCATGATGGACGCGTGTGAGAAGGGATACGAGGGCAGCGACTACACGCTGTTCGCCTGCACGGTCGTCGGCGTCCAGGGCGCGGCCGGGTTCGCGGCGGGCGTCGTCGGTGATCTGTTCGGCTTCCCGACCCTGTTCGGGACGGCCCTGGTGCTCTCGGGTATCGGCGTCGTCGTCATGATCCGCGCGCTCGATCGCGGTATGGGACCGGAGTCGATCCAGGCTCTTGCGCGCACTGGGTCGATCAGCGACGACCGGGGATGAGCGTGGCCAGGGCCTCGTCGACGACCCGTTCGAGATCGTCCCCGAGGCTCCCGGCGAGGAACTGTTGGGCGAGCTCGGCCATGGCGCCGGTGAAGACGGCCGCCCGCACCCGACCGGTGAGCGGATCGGTCTCCCGGGCGTCGGCCTCGGCGAAGGAGAGTTCGAAGAGCATGTTCTGAGTCGCGGCACGCCGCTGCGCGAGCACCGGATTGGTCCGTCCCTCGGTGAACAGGATGCGGCCGCGACGCGGGTCCTCGGACGCGTGACCGAGGACCGCGAGCATGCCGGCGCGGGTGCGTGCTCGGACCGAGTGACCTGCGGTGGTCATGGCGGCTTCGACCACTGCGCCCAGCTCGGCGGCAGTGGCATCGTAGACGGCGCCGAGTAGCTCGTCGGTGTCGGCGAAGCTCTCGTAGAAGTAGCGGGTGTTGAACCCGCAGTGTCGGCACACCGACCGCACCGACAACTCGGTCTCGGGTCCGCTGCCGCCGAAGATGTCGAGAGCCGCGGCGATCAGGATTGCTCGACGCTCGGCGCGGCGGTCCTCCAGGGGGACGCCGGCCCATCGGGTCGGACTCGACATCGTTTCACCATAGACGGGCTGACCCGGCACGGAGCAAGGTCTGGTCACGTGTGTACCCAAAGCGTTAAAGTGGGTACAACCGTGACCACATGACGACCGTGCCCATGTGGCGTCGTCGTATCGGTGGTCCGGGTCGGGGATGACCCGCTCCGGACGTCGGTATCGAGAAAGGACGATCGATGAACGTTCCCTTGGCGCCCCTACGGCTGCCGTCGACGGAATGGGTCCCGCTGGACCTGCCGCACGAGATGCTGGGATCGTGGCTCAACGGCAAGTTCGACGAGAACGTCCGCGCGAAGTTCTTCCGCGGGATGGAATTCGAGAACCCGGCCGGTGACCCCGGGTGGTTCGGACCGGACAGCGCCACCTGGTACGTCCACTCGCACACGCCTGCGCTGATCTTCGGACTGCAGAGCGCGTCGTACATCGAGCGCCTCGACCCCAGCATCTTCTGGATGGGCATGCATCACTCCCGTCTGGTCCGGCGACGTGAGGACGGCACCGCGACCACCGCCATCGATCCGGACGGTGCGATGACCCGCCTCGGGCACTCGCTCGCGTTCTTCATGGGGACCGCCTACGGATCGACGGAAACCGCTGAGCGACTCGCCCGTACCGTGCGGGCGATGCACCATACGATCAAGGGGGTCCGGCCCGACGGCGCCGCCTACGACGCCGACGATCCCGAGTGGTTGCGATGGAACTACGCGACGGTCGTATGGGGTATCGCCACGGCACACGAGATCTACCACCCGCGACCTCTGCGCGGAGCCGAACTCGACAGGTACTACGGGGAATTCGTGCGCGTGGGTCATGCGCTCGGCGGAACCGGCCTGCCCACCACCAAGGCCGACACCCTGGAATGTCTCGAGTCGTACCTGCCCCGGCTGGCCCTGACGCACGGCAACGCGATGGCCACGGGCGCCAATCTGCGGAATCGTGCTCAGGCGGCGGTGGATTGGGCGATCCGGGACATCCAGCCGCGCTGGGCCCAGCAACTCATCTCCTACCGGCCGCCGAACCCGGTCGAACGGCGCGCCCGCCGATCCGCCGTGTGGACCATCATCAACTCGGCCCATCTGTCGATGGGGGAGGCGCCGGAGTTCGCCGCCGCCAAGCGCCGCGTCGCCGGCGGCACCGACGTGCCCCATACCTTGCCCCGGTACGAACTCGGCTCCGATCCCGAGCTCAGTCGCACGGAGGTTGAAGCCGCTTTCTCCCACTAGGTCGTCGACTCGAAGGGCGGCGCATCCTAACGGATGTGTCGCCCTTTGTCGTCGAAAAAGCCATTCCCGCAACAAGATTCGCCAGTGTGAATCCGGCGTGAGCCTATCTGAAGCGGAAACAGGGAATTCATCTCACGTCACGCCGGTGTAACAAAGCCTAAATACGTTTACCCGACATACGCGAGATCGCTAACCAAGTAGCGGCGCGTATCTCATCGGGGGGTCGAGGTGCGGAGTTGCACCTGCTATCTGTCATGGCCCGCCTGAGCCGACCTGAGACGTATTGAGAAAGGCCTTCGGATGCCGTTTGATTCATTGCCGTCCGCCGTCACCCCCACACGCCGTAGGCGGTACGGAATCCTCATCCCGGCGGCGCTGTCCGCCGTCGCACTCGCGCTGAGCGCCTGTGGCAGCTCGGCCAGTGAGGACGCGGCTTCGGGCGCCGAGTCGTGCGTCGACACCTCGGGCGACACCATCAAGGTCGGTTCACTGAACTCGCTGTCGGGCACGATGGCGATCTCCGAGGTCACCGTGCGGGACTCGATCAAGCTGGCCGTCGACCAGATCAACGACAACGGCGGCGTGCTGGGCAAGCAGATCCAGCTCATCGGCGAGGACGGCGCCTCCGAGCCCACCATCTTCGCCGAGAAGGCTGAGAAGCTGATCTCGGCGGACTGTGTTGCAGCGGTGTTCGGCGGCTGGACGTCGTCGAGCCGCAAGGCGATGCTGCCGGTCTTCGAGGACAACAACTCCCTGCTGTACTACCCGGTGCAGTACGAGGGCCTCGAGTCGTCGAAGAACATCTTCTACACCGGTGCCACCACCAACCAGCAGATCGTGCCGGCCCTGGAGTACCTGAAGGAGAAGGGCGTCAAGTCCCTCTACCTCGTCGGCAGCGACTACGTCTTCCCGCAGACGGCCAACCGCATCATCAAGGCCTACGCCGCGGCGAACGGCATCGAGATCAAGGGTGAGGACTACACCCCGCTCGGCTCGACGGACTTCTCGACCATCGTCAACAAGGTCCGCACCGCCGACGCCGACGCCGTGTTCAACACCCTCAACGGCGACTCCAACGTGGCCTTCTTCCGCGAGTACAAGAACGTCGGTCTGACCCCGCAGGCGATGCCGGTCGTGTCGGTCTCGATCGCCGAGGAAGAGGTCGGCGGCATCGGTGTCGAGAACATCGAGGGGCAGTTGGTCGCGTGGGACTACTACCAGACCGTCGACAACCCGGCGAACAAGTCCTTCGTCGAGGACTACAAGGCCGCCTACGGCGCCAACAAGCCCACCTCCGATCCCATGGAGGCGGCCTACGTCTCGGTCTACCTGTGGAAGAACACGGTCGAGAAGGCGAACTCGTTCGCGGTTGCCGATGTCCAGAAGGCCGCCGGCGGAGTCACTTTCGAGGCTCCCGAGGGCCTGGTGACCATCGACGGCGAGAACAACCACATCACCAAGACCGCTCGTATCGGTGAGATCCGCGGTGACGGACTCATCTACTCGGTGTGGGATTCGGGCCAGCCGATCGAGCCGGACCCCTACCTCAAGTCCTACCCGTGGGCCGAGGGCCTGAGCAGCTGACGCGTCGTGCCCCGTCTCGCGCCCGTGCGCGGGGCGGGGCACACCCGTTGTTCTCACCGACACCCATGACGAACGGATGGTGACGTGGAAACCGTTATCGGACAGCTCTTCACCGGGCTGAGTCTCGGCTCGATTCTGCTCCTGGCAGCACTCGGTCTGTCCCTGACCTTCGGTCAGATGGGCGTGATCAACATGGCTCACGGGTCGTTCATCATGGCCGGCTCGTACACCGCGTACTCGGTGCAGGAATATCTGATCTCGAACGCCGGCGTGTCCCTGATCGTCTCGCTCGTCATCGGCTTCGGAGTCGGTGGCCTCATGGGTGTGCTGCTCGAGGTCACCCTCATCAAACGCATGTACGACCGTCCGCTCGACACCCTGCTGGTGACCTTCGGCGTCGGCCTGATCCTGCAGCAGCTCGCGCGCGACATCTTCGGTGCGCCCGCGGTCCGCGTGACCGCGCCGCCGTGGCTGTCCGGTGGCGTCGACATCCTCGGAGCGGTTGTTCCCAAGACCCGCCTGTTCATCATGCTGCTGGCCGTCATCGCGGTGGTGGCGATCGCCGTCACCATGAAGTACACCCCGATGGGGCGTCGTATCCGCGCGGTCGTCCAGCACCGTGATCTGGCAGAGACCAGCGGGATCTCCAGCCGGACAACCGACATCACCACCTTCTTCATCGGTTCCGGGCTCGCCGGTGTCGCCGGTGTGGCGCTGACCCTCATCGGTTCCACCAGCTCCAACACCGGTATGACGTATCTGATCGACGCCTTCCTGGTGGTCGTCATCGGCGGTCTGGGCCAGATCAAGGGCGCGGTCATCGCGGCGGTCGCCCTCGGCATCCTGAACTCGTTCATCGAATACAACACGACCGCATCGGTGGCCAAGGTCGCCGTGTTCGTGATCATCGTGATCTTCCTGCAGATCCGCCCCCAGGGCCTGTTCACGGTCCAGTCGAGGAGTCTCGTGTGAAGGACTATTTCAGCGGTCACTGGAAAACCTACGCGGGGTTCGCCGTCGCGGCGGTGCTCCTGTTCGGCGTCGCACCTTCGGTGCTCTCCGACTTCCGACTCAACCTGCTCGGCAAGTTCCTGTGCTTCGGTATCGTCGCGGTCGGCATCGGTCTGGCCTGGGGTCGCGGCGGCATGCTGACCCTCGGTCAGGGTGTGTACTTCGGTCTCGGCGCCTACATCATGGCGATGCACCTGAAGATCGCCGACGCCGAGATCCGCGGCGACGACGTACCGGACTTCATGCAGATCGCCGGTATCCGCGAACTCCCCGGATACTGGAAGCCGTTCGCCTCACCACTGGTGACGATCCTCGGAATCCTCGTCGTGCCCACCCTGATCGCGGTCCTGTTGGGCCTGGGTGTGTTCAAGCGGAAGGTCAAGGGAGCCTACTTCGCGATCCTGTCCCAGGCGCTCGCTGCCGCCTTCGCGATCCTGCTCATCGGACAGCAGAGCACCGGCGGCAGCAATGGCCTCAACCGATTCCGAAGCTTCTTCGGTCTCGCCCTGAACGACCCGGTGAACCGTCACCTGCTGTTCTACATCGCCTCCGCCGCCCTGCTCGTCGTCGTCGCGATCACCCGGCAGCTGATGTACAGCCGCTACGGAGAACTGCTCGTCGCCGTGCGCGACCAGGAGGAGCGCGTCCGCTTCCTGGGCTACGACCCGGCCAACGTCAAGGTCGTCGCCTACGCGATCGCCGCCCTGTTCGCAAGCATCGCCGGCGCCCTGTTCGTGCCGATCGTGGGCATCATCTCGCCCGCCGACGTCGGCATCGTGCCGTCCATCGCCTTCCTGATCGGCGTCGCGATCGGCGGCCGCACAACACTTCTCGGACCGGTTCTCGGCGCCATCGCGGTGGCCTGGGCGCAGACCAGCCTGTCGGAGAACTTCCCGTCCGGATGGACCTACGCGCAGGGCATCCTGTTCATCGTCGTCGTCGGCTTCTTCCCGGCCGGACTCGCCGGGATCGGCGCCGCGCTCAAGTGGCGCCGGAAGAAGTCGGCCGATCCGTCGCCCACCGGTGACATCGACGAACACACCGACAGCAAGGTAGGAGCCTCCTCATGAGCGGATCCGACACGGTGGGCACGGTCGAACCGGTCGCCGGTGGCAACGCCGGGATGGACAGCGACTACCTTCAGGTGCGCGGACTGTCCGTCGAGTTCGACGGATTCAAGGCCGTCACCGACGTGGATCTCACACTGCTGCAGGGTGATCTGCGGTTCCTGATCGGTCCGAACGGCGCCGGGAAGACCACCATCATCGACGCGATCACCGGTCTGGTGAAGGCCACCGGGTCGATCCAGAAGTCGGGTGTGGAACTCGTCGGCAAGAAGGTGCACCAGATCGCGCGCCTCGGTGTCGGCCGAACCTTCCAGACCGCCAGCGTCTTCGAGGAACTGAGCGTGCTGCAGAACCTCGACATCGCTGCCGGCGCGGGCCGATCGGTGTGGACCATGCTGCGCCGTAGACCCACCGAGATCCCCGAGCCGATCGCCGAGGCCCTCGAGACCATCGGCCTGCAGGACCTGCGTGACACCCCGGCCGGCGTCCTCGCGCACGGTCAGAAGCAGTGGCTGGAGATCGGCATGCTGCTGGTGCAGAACGCCTCGGTGTTGCTGCTCGACGAACCGGTCGCCGGTATGAGCCACGAGGAACGAGAGGAGACCGGAAACCTGTTGCGCCGGATCGGCGGTGAGCGGACCGTGGTCGTCGTCGAACACGACATGGACTTCATGCGGGCGTTCGCAACGTCGGTGACGGTCCTCGCCCGCGGTCAGGTGCTGGCCGAGGGCAGCGTCGCCGAGGTGCAGGCCAATCCGAAGGTCCAGGAGGTGTACCTCGGAACCGCCGCCGGCGGTGAGGAACTCGAGGAGATCGCCGCCGGATCCGACGGACCCGAGGCCGGGGACGTCCCCGCCGTGTCGACCGAGAAGAAGGGCTGAGCCGGATGCTGAAACTCTCCGGGGTGCACGCCGGATACGGCCGCACCGAGGTCATCCACGACGTCGACATCGAGGTCCCGTCCGACGGCGTGGTCGCCGTGCTGGGGCACAACGGCGCCGGGAAGACGACGCTGCTCCGGGCCGCCGTCGGACTGGTGAAGACCACCAAGGGCTCCATCACGTTCGACGGCGTCGACATCACCAAGGCCCGTCCGAGCGCGCGGGTCAAGCACGGCATCGCCTATGTCCCGCAGGGGCAGCAGAGCTTCGGCCACCTCACCACCGCGGAGAACCTGCAGGTGGTGGCCGACGGCCGCAAGCGCGGCAAGGAACTCATCGCCGAGATGCTGGACATGTTCCCGGCGCTGGAGGAACTGCTCGGGCGGCGCGCGGGCCTGCTGTCGGGTGGTCAGCGTCAGCAGCTCGCGATCGCGCGGGCCCTCATCACCGAGCCGCGGATGCTCATTCTCGACGAACCGACCGAGGGCATCCAACCGTCGGTGGTCGCCGAGATCGAGCAGACCATCACCACCCTCACCCGGCGGGGCGGACTCGGCGTTCTCCTCGTCGAACAGCACATCGGATTCGCTCTCGAAGCGGCACAACAGTATTACGTCCTCGAGAGTGGCCGGGTCACCTCGTCGGGCGAGGGCGGTACGGCTGCCGAGGCCACCGTTCGCGAGGCCATGACCATCTGACCTACCGGAGATGGACCGCGATCTCCGGTCCGAGGGTGTGCGGGGCGTGGAGGGGGAGGCGGTCGCCGCTCCAGAACCGGCCGGGGTCGAACCAGTTGGAGTCCTTGGTGGTGTCGAGGATGCTCATGTCGCGGTAGGTGATCGCGACCACTTCGGCGCAGTACGCCGCCTCGAGGCTCACCGGATTCGACGGCGAGACCTCGTGCTGCCGTTGCTCACGACGCTCCCGGACCTTTCGGTCGAGATAGGGGATTCCGCGCACCAGATCGGTGGAGTTGGGGACGCGACCACGGAACCACCGACCGGCCAGGCGTGCGGTGGTCGGGAACGGGGTGCCGTCGAGGCGTGCGATCACCTTGAGCAGCTCATCCTCCTGCGCCCGGCTGACTTCCGGACTCAGCTGACGAATCCAGCACGCTTGCTCGTATCGGACCATCCACTGCTCGACGGCCTCGCGCGCATCGTGCAGTTGGACCCCGCGGTGATTCGACCCGGTCCAGACGTCGGTCAGTTTGTCGCCGAGCTCGGCATGCCACAGCAGCGGCGGCAGATCGTCGATGCACACCGCCATGGCCACATGGTTGACCGGCGCATTGGTGAGTGTGCGGATGGCTCGGTCGGGGCCCGACTGGCCACGGAACAACCAGACGTCGCCGGTGCGGGTGGCCTCGAGCGCGGTGGTCAGGGAGACACCGCCGGACTCCCCGGCGAGATCGGCGCGGCGCGGTCTTCTGCTGGTGGGCATCCCCGAAGACTAGAGCGTGCGGGTGAAGACGGCCATCGGCCGCGGATGCGACTTATCCTGCCTCCATGAGGAATCTGTGGAAGTGGCTCGGGCTCGCCGGCGCCGTCGGGGTGGCCACCGGCGGTGTGCTGATCGCACGAGACCAACGCCAGCGCAAGGCCTACTCGGCCGACGATGTCCGCGAGCGACTGCATCAGCGTCTGGCGGAGGTCGACACTGCTGGTGGCGAGGACGAACGAACCTGAGGACACTGGTTGGCACGGTCGGCCCCCACGGCCGGCCGGGCAAGCCGAACCACAGATAGGGAACACCATGACCGACAACAGCGGATTCGGCGGAGGACCGTTCAACTTCGGCCCCGAGGACTTCGACCGCTTCGCACGCGAGGCGGGCGAGGGGCTGCGCGACGTGTTCGGCAAGCTCTTCGAGGGTCAGGCAGCGCCGGGAGCATTCTCCATGTTCTTCGATGAGGCGGCCCGGGGTCGCACTCGGACGCAGCCGCGGCCGGAGACGGCCGGTGAGACCGGGTCGGGTGTCTGGGCCGTGTTCGTCGTCGACGAGGACGGCGGCGCCCGTGTCGAGCAGGTGTATGCCACCGAACTAGACGCGCTTCGCGCCAACAAGAACAACACCGACCCGCGTCGCAAGGTGCGGTTCCTGCCGTACGGCATCGCGGTCAGTGCTCTCGACGAGGCGCTCGACGGGGAGCCGGGCGAGGACGAGAAGTCGGACTGAGAGGCTTCTCGGAGACGAATGAGGCCGGTGAGTCCGAGTGGACTCACCGGCCTCATGCCGTACGAAGCACGGCTCGTGCTTCTGGTGATGCAGTCACGGCACCTCAGGCGCCGGCGCTGCTATCAGAGGTTTGCGCCGCAGGTCGGCCACGCACCGGGGCCCTGGGTGGCAAGGACGTTCTCCGCGACGCGGATCTGCTCCTCGCGCGAGGCGTTCGCCGGGTTGCCGGAGCCGCCGTTGGCCTCCCAGGTGCTCTGCGAGAACTGCAGACCGCCGTAGTAGCCGTTGCCGGTGTTGATGCTCCAGTCGCCACCGCTCTCGCACTGGGCGACAGCGTCCCAGTTGCCGGAGGCGGCCGAGGCGTTGGAAGCCAGCATGCCGAGGGGGGCTGCGGTGAGGGCGCCGACGATGGCGGCGCGGGCGGCGAGCTTGGTCATGTGGGTCTTGCTGATACGCATGGTCTTCGTTCCTCCTGATCACCACCCGGGGTTGGCAAGGTGGTTGATTTCGGACGGGGCCGACCCTACGTGCTTGGTAACGGTCAGGTCACGTCAGGGTCGTGACCTGCAAGATTTCGGTAACGCATGGATAACGCCGTTAGCTTTGGGGTAAAACCCCAGCGCATCGCGGCATTCCGCGAGCGGACGCGAACCCGAGTGTTCGGACGTGTTCGATGACGAAGGTCACACCCTGGTAGTGGTGTGGACCACTTGCTTGCGAGGTCTCGCGAGACTATCGGCGCCGTCGGACGGCAATGCGTCCACCGCGTGCGGGCGCATAGGCGACGCCCCGGGAGAACCACCGCTCGGCACGGGCGTCGGTGGGAAGCAGTTCGAAGTCGCTCAGGATCGTCCGGAGCGCCACGTCCATCTCCATCGTCGCGAAAGCGGCACCGATGCAGCGTCGGGTGCCGCCGCCGAACGGCAACCACGCCGGTGACGGCGCGGTGCCCAGGAAGCGGGTCGGATCGAACCGCTCGGGATCGGTGAACTCGCGGCTGTCGTCGTGGAGCAGAGCGATGGAGACCATGACGTTGTATCCGCGAGGTATGCGCCATTCGCCGAGTTCGAGTTGGTCGGCGACGACGTAGCGGGCGGCGAAGTCGATGACCGGGCGGCTGCGCTGGGTCTCGAGGATGGTCGCGTGCCGGTACTCGGTGCCGCCTTCATCGACCTCGGCGACAAGTCGTCCCAGGACTTCAGGGTGGCGACGCAGGCGCTCGAACGCCCAGGCGAGCGTCGTTCCGGTCGTCTCGTGTCCGGCGGCGAGCATGGTCATCAGCTCGTCGCCGATCTCGTCGTCGCCCATCGACGCGCCGTCGTCGTAGCGGCTGCGCAGCATCAGGGCGAGGATGTCGTCGCGTTCCTCGAGTCGGGGGTCGTTGCGTGACCTGGTGATCAGGTCGCCGAGGAGTGCCTTGCCTTCCGCGCGCATGCGCTCGTACCGATGGTTGGGGTCGACAGCGCGCAGCACGCGGGGCAGGTTGGGGACGGTTGCGGCGCGGGAACCGACGGTGACCATCGGCGGGATGATGCGCCGCAAGTTCTCCAGATCTTCGCCGACAGCGCCGAACACCGCGCGGAGGATCACGTTGAGGGTGATCCGCATCATCGGTTCCATCGAGGCGAACTCGGTCTCGACCGGCCACGTGGAGGTCTCGGCCCGGACCTCCTCCTCCACGATCTGTTCATACGTCTTCATCCGCTTGCCGTGCAGCGGCGGGGTCAGCAGCTTGCGGCGTGCCCGGTGCTCCCGTCCCTCGAGGGAGAAGATCGACCCGGCTCCGAGGATGCGGCCCAGGTTGGGTTGGATGTTGATGACCTTGTCGCCGGCGGTGAACAGCTCGCGGGCGAGTGAGGCGTCGGAGATCACCACGGCCCGCCCGAAGACCGGGAGGTGCACGGTGAAGGCTGTGCCGTGCCGAGCGTGGAGGTGGCCGAAGAACAGTCGTCTAGAGGTAATCGCCGCCAGTCCCTGCATCGCCGAGGGGACGCGCGTGGCGGGCGGCAGATGCGGGTCACTGCGCAGGACGGATGTACTCATCGGCTCGAGGCCTCCCAGGTCTGGTACGTCGGCGTACCGGCGACGGTACGCGTGGGTACCGGGGAGGGCAAGAGGCATATGCTCGCTACGTGGAATTGTGGCCGAACGGTGCGACGTCGACGAGGGAGCGACTCCTCGCGGCGATGCTCGAGTGCATCACCGAATCCGGTTACCGCGAGACCACCATCGCCGACGTCGTTCGCGTGGCCCAGACGTCGCGACGCACCTTCTATCAGGAGTTCGCCGACAAGCAGGACTGCTTTTTCGAGCTGCTGCGGGAGACCAACCGGTTCATGATCGCGCGGATCGCGGAGGGCGTGGATCCCGAGGGGAGCCCGGAAGCGCAAGTGCGACAAGCGGTCACGGCCTACGCCACCACCAGTGACCGATACCCGGGACTCATGCTCTCGTGGATTCGCGAACTACCCGCGCTGGGCGGAGCCGCTGCACAGGTGAAGAACGAGGCGATGGATGACTGGGTCGACCTCTTCGTCGGACTCACCTCCACGCCCACGCTGGCCGCGGCCGGGGTGAAGCCGATCAGCCGGCAGCGCGCGGTGTTCCTGTGGGGCGGGGTGCGCGAACTGACGGCGAGTGCCGTCGAATCCGGATCACCGCTGAGCGACATCATCGAACCGGCAACGGCCGCTTGTTTCGCGCTCATGGGGCCCGCCCCGAGCTGACGATCAGCGCCAGGCACCCCGCAGATACTGCGGCGGGTAGGGCGCTTCGTCGCGGGAGAGGCCGAGTTCGTGTGCGGCGCGCTGCGGCCAGGACGGTTCGCGCAGGGCGACGCGTCCGAAGAGGACGGCTGTGATGTCGGCGTCGCCGGCGACTTTCTCGGCCTGATCGGGCTCGACGATCAATCCGACCGCCGCGGTCGGGACTCCGGAGTCCCGGTGGATGGAGCGGGCCAGGTCGACCTGGTAGCCGGGGCCGACCGGGATGTCGGCGAGCACATTGCCGCCCGAGGAGACGTCGATGAGGTCGACGCCGCGTGCGCCGAGGATCTCGGCGAGCCGGGAGGACTCGGCGACGCCCCAGCCACCGTCGCGCCACTCCGTACCGGAGAGACGGATGAACAGCGGCTTCGACTCGGGCCATACGGCCCGCACGGCCTCGACGACCTCGAGCACGATGCGGGTGCGGCCGGCGAAGTCGCCGCCGTAGGCGTCTGTGCGGGTGTTGGAGAACGGCGACAGGAACTGGTGCAGCAGATATCCGTGCGCTGCGTGGATCTCGACCACGTCGAACCCTGCCTCGTCGGCGCGACGAGCCGCCTGGGCGAAGGCGTCGACGACCTCGGCGATCTGCTCGGTGGAGAGGGCGACCGGATCGGCGTATCCCTCGAACGGCACGTCGGACGGGCCGACGGTCGTCCAGCCCCCGTCGTCGAGGGGGATGCTTCCGGACCGTTCGTCGAACGGCGAGTACGTCGACGCCTTGCGGCCCGCGTGGGCGATCTGGGTGCCGATGGTTGCGCCCTGTGAGTGCACGAAGTCGACGGTCCGCTTCCAGGCCTGCGCCTGGTCGTCGTTCCACAGTCCGGCGTCTTCGGGGCTGATCCGACCTTCAGGGACGACCGCGACGGCTTCGGTGAGGATCAGCCCGAAACCGCCGGCGGCGCGGGCGCCGAGGTGGGCGAGATGCCAATCGGTCGGGATTCCGTCGCCGGCGAAGCAGCTGTACTGGCACATCGGCGCGAGCCAGATCCGGTTGGGGATCTCGACATCGCGGAGCGTGATCGGTTCGAAGAGTGCGGTACTGGTCACGATTAGGGTCAACCGCCTCGACTCCAGGCTATTCCCCGGGCGGTAGGTTGAATTCCATGACGCAGCCCTCGCGAGATGCGCGCCGCATGCTCCTGCCTCTGTCGATGGTGGTGTTCGCCGCGGTGTGGACCGGAGTCGCCGTGCTCGGTTCCGACGAGATGGCCGGGCACATCGGCCTGGACGGTGAGGTCACCCGCTGGGACTCGAAGTGGGGGCTCCTGAGCGGTCTCGGTCTCATCGCGGTGCTGGTCGCGGTGCTCTTCGGTCGCGCCGAGCGGATTCTGTCGCGCATCCCGGCCCGCGCAGTCAACTTCCCGAGCCGGCGGCGCAAGGCGTACTGGATGGAAGGTTCGAATCGGGACGAGTTCAATCGCCGGATGGGCGAGGACCTGGCGTTGATGGGCGGCGCGACACTGCTGATGATGGCCTGGCTGCTCGCGGCGTCGGCGATCATCGGCAGCGGCGACAGCGCGTCGTGGACCTTGGCGATACCGGTCCTGACCTACCTGGTGGCCGTGCTCGGTTACACCGTCCACATCAGCGTCGGGTCGCGGTACGCGATCCCCGGCCACTGACACCGAAGGAGCCCGACGATGAGCGAGACGACAGACGCGGTGTCGGTGGAGGTCGACGCGCCGCTCGGGGTGATCACCCTGCGCGCGGCTCGGCGCCGGAACCCGTTGTCCACCACCACGATGAAGGCCGTCACGGCCGGACTCCGCCGATTCGACGAGGACTCGGACGTGCGGGTCATCGTGATCCGTGCGGAAGGTCCGGCCTTCTCGGCCGGGCACGACCTCGGTGAACTCGTCGACCGCACACTCGACGACGAACGCGCCGTTTTCGACACCTGCGCCGAGCTGATGCGAACCGTCCACGAGGTGCGCCAGCCGGTGATCGCGGAGGTCGCGGGCATGGCCTTCGCCGCCGGATGCCAGCTCGTCGCGACGTGCGATCTCGCGGTCGCCGGTCGCAGCGCGAAGTTCTCGACCCCGGGCGTACGGATCGGCCTGTTCTGCTCGACGCCGATGGTCGCGCTGACACGGGCCGTCGGCCGCAAGCGCGCCATGCACATGCTGCTGACCGGGGAGGCGATCGACGCCGAGACCGCTGCCGATTGGGGGCTGCTCAGCGGCGTCGTCGACGATGCAGATCTCACCACGACGGTCCGGGAGCTGGCGCTGCAGATCGCCGGCTCGAGCGCGCGTACGGTGTCGATCGGCAAGCAGGCCTTCTACAAGCAGATCGAGCTCGACGAGGCGTCGGCCTACGTGGAGATGGCGGAGACGATGGCGGCCAATGCGATGACGTGCGATGCGCAGGAAGGGATGTCGGCGTTCCTCGCCAAGCGTGCACCGGTGTGGACCGACAGCTGATCCCTCCGCTCCTGTTCCGCTGAGCTGAAATCGTGTGGTGCCCGACACATCCCGGTTCTTAGTCTTTCCTCATCCGAGGAAGGGATGGACCAATGCAGCCGCTCGTCTGTCAGACCTGCGACGCCCGCGTGTCAGTCGCGAAATACAGTCCTGCTCACACGAGCATCCAGTGGACCGCCGACGCCAAGCAGTCCTGTCATGAGATGGCGTCCGCGTCCGCCGTCGGGAACGCGAACTGCGGTTACGTTCTGCGCTGTGCGGCATTGGATCGCAGCATCGACCATGCGGTGACGCGCGGGGACATCCCGATGTCGACGAGGTCGGAGCCCCGTGTCCGTCCGCTGTCCGCCGGCGATGTCGTCGCCGGGTCCGCGGCCGTCGTGCCCTCCTGACCGTCGCGAAAACCTCATCCGCTCAGTCATTCTCATCGATCGCTTCGGGCATCACTCCCAGCTCGAGGCGATTTCTCGACGATTTCAGCCCCGTCAGTTCCAGCCCCTACACCCATTGGAGACATCATGACCGTCGAACAAGAAAGAATCGAGATCCGCAGCATCGACACCGGCACCAATCCGACGCGTTTCGCGCGCGGGTGGCACTGCATCGGGTTGGCGAAGGATTTCCGGGACGGCAAGCCCCATCAGGTCCAGGTCTTCGGTACCGATTTGGTCGTCTTCGCCGACTCGACGGGCGAACTCCATGTGCTCGACGCGTTCTGCCGGCACATGGGTGGCAATCTCGCCCGGGGCGAGATCAAGGGCGACACCATCGCCTGCCCGTTCCACGACTGGCGGTGGAACGGCAAGGGCCGCTGCGAATCCGTGCCCTATGCGCACCGGACGCCCAAGGTCGCACGCACCAAGGCGTGGACGACCATGGAGCGCAACGGCGTTCTGCTGGTGTGGCATTGCCCGCAGGGGACCGAACCCACCCCGGAACTCGCGATCCCGGAGATCGAGGGCTACGAGGACGGTGAGTGGAGCGACTGGACCTGGACGACGATCCACGTCGAGGGTTCACACTGCCGTGAGATCGTGGACAACGTCGTCGACATGGCGCACTTCTTCTACGTGCACTACCAGATGCCGGAGTTCTTCAAGAACGTCTTCGACGGTCACATCGCCGGCCAGCACATGCGCTCGTACGGACGCGACGACATCAAGACCGGTGTTCAGATGGATCTGCCGGAGGCACAGACCATCTCGGATGCCTTCTACTATGGCCCGTCGTTCATGCTCGACACCATCTACACCGTCGCCGACGGCACGACCATCGAATCCAAGCTGATCAACTGCCACTACCCGGTCACCACGAACTCGTTCGTCCTGCAGTTCGGCACGATCGTGAAGAAGATCGAGGGCATGTCCGACGAGCAGGCCGCCGAGATGGCGACGATGTTCACCGACGGTCTCGAGGAGCAGTTCGCGCAGGACATCGAGATCTGGAAACACAAGTCCCGCATCGAGAATCCGCTGCTGACCGAAGAAGACGGCCCGGTCTACCAGCTGCGTCGCTGGTACAGCCAGTTCTACGTCGACGTCGAGGAGGTCACCCCCGATATGACCCAGCGGTTCGAGTTCGAGGTCGACACCAGCCGTGCACTCCAGAACTGGCACAAGGAAGTGGAAGAGAACCTGGCTGCTCCCAAGGAATGACAGTCTTCCCCTCGGCCCGATCTGGACAAGGTCGGGCCGAGGGGGCACCAGGTTTCACCCCTACGTGCCGAGATCGCCCGTCGCGCTCGCGGCGGGGTTCCGCATGCCGCTCACGAAGACCGTGATGATGGTGCGTGCCAGGTCTGCCAGGGTGTTCTCCGGCGTCGGGCGGAACCATCGCGAGGCGTGCCAGACCGCGTCGTAGATCAGCTCTTGGAAGACCCTCTGGTCGATGTCGGTGCGGAACTCGCCGAGGTCGACCCCTTCTGCGATCGCCTCCCGCCAGGCGATCTCCATCAGATCCGCGGTCGCCGTCATGTCGGCTTCCACGACCCGCTCGCGCATGTAATCGCCTTCGCGCCGCCAGATCGAGGTGGCGCCGTCGTACTGCTCGTTGGTCTCCAATGCGATCTCGGCGAGTGCCACGAGCCGCTCGACGGGCGCGAGACGGCGTGCCAGCACGTCCTCGCATCGGCTCGAGAGGTCGAGGATGTACTCCCGCATGATCTCGGTGACGATGGCTTCCTTGGACGGGAAGTAGTGGTACAGAGCGCCCGAGTGCACTCCCACCGCATCCGCGATCTCTCGGATCGTGGTGGCGGACACGCCTTTACGTGCGAAGATCGCCGCCGAGCGGTCGAGTATCAGCTTTCTGCGTTGCTGCGGATCCACAAATCCCCACCCCTGCCAGGTTCGGGCACCGTCCGTGCCGTGCACGGAGATTGTGCCACATTCATTGATCAAACGATCAATGAACCGTCTCGGAATGAGGAGTACACATGGTTCTCGATGATCGCGTCGCGCTCGTGACCGGCGCCGGCCAGGGCATCGGCCGGGGAATCGCCCTCGCGTTGGCCGCCGCAGGTGCGACAGTAGCCGTCGTCGGTCGTACGCCGGGCACGATCGAGTCAGTGGCCGGGGAGATCGTCGCCCGTGGCGGCAGCGCCGCACCGTTCACCTGCGACGTCACCGACGAGAGTGCGGTCTCAGCGCTCGTGGCCGCGGTGGCCGGGGAGTTCGGCGGTGTCGACGTGCTGGTCAACAACGCGCAGACGCCGGCGCCGGGGACCCTCCTCGAAATCGACGAGGCCACCTACCGGGCCGCCCTCGACTCGGGCCCGACGGCCACCTGGCGACTGATGCGCGACTGTCACCGGTACCTCCGCGGGGGTGGCGCCGTCGTCAATCTCGGTTCCGCCGCGGGTATCCGGTGGAATCCGTCGGGCACCGGCGCCTACGCTGCCGCGAAAGAGGCGGTGAGGGTGCTGACCCGAACCGCGGCCTGCGAGTGGGCGGCCGACGGTATCCGTGTCAATGCGATTCTCCCGCTGGCGAACTCGCAGACGATGGAGCAGTGGGCGCAGTTCGATCCGGAGGGTGCCGCAGAGTACCTGCAGACGGTCCCGCTGGGGCGTCTCGGTGATCCGGAGACCGACATCGGCCCGGCCGTGGTGTTCCTCTGCAGCGACGCCGCCCGGTACATCACCGGCCACACGCTCGCCGTCGACGGCGGGCAGGCGCTGGTTCGCTGAGGCCGGCCCCGGCTCAGCCCGCGCGCCGGACGGAACCGTTGTCGGACAGGGCCTGCCAGATCGCGTTCGCCGTCGCTCGGACAGGGGTTGCCAGAAGTGCGCCGTCGACCGTCTCCACCGGGCCGGTGACCGCGATCGCGCCGGCGCAGCTGCGCAGGTCGCCGATCGGTGCGGCCACACATGCCACGCCGAGGACGGCCTCGTCGCGCTCATAGGCTGTGCGGCGCTGACGTACGACGGCCATCTCGTTTCGCCGACGCGCCTCCTCGGCCGCCGAGGTCAGGACCTCGACTGTCGGCCTGCGACGCGCGGAACCGTTGTCGCAGAAGGCGAGCAGCGTCTTGCCCAGCGCCGTGCGTCCGGCGGGCTGCAGGCCCCCGATGTGCGTCGGCAGGGCGATGGGGCCGTATCCGACCTTGTCCAGGATTCGGACGTCGTTGCCCTCGAGCACGCCGAGGTGGACGACGAGTCCGGTGGTCGCATACAGCTCGTGCAGGAACGGATGCGCGATCTCCTGGAGTCCTGAACGCCGTCGGGCCAGCGCGCCCCACTCGAACAGTGACCGGCCGAGCGTGTAGGTCTGTCCGTGCCGTTCGACCCACCCCAGGTCGACGAGCTGGGAAAGGAGTCGATGCGCCGAGGATCGGGGGAGGTCCGTTCGATTCGACAGCTGTGAGAGTGTCAGCTCGCCGCCATCGCGGAACTCCTCGAGCAGGACCGCCGCACGGTCGATGACGGCGGGGGAGAAATCGTCACTGTTGCGCATGTGAACCTCCAGCGGGGCAGGCCGGGCGGTGGCCTGAGGGCGCTCGGTGGGGGCGCCCGGGGGACGGTCAGAGATCGATCGGGGCTCATTGATCAAGCGATCAATCAATAGGGAAAAGATAGCAGGACTGTGACGTGTGTCAAAGCCGTTTGCGCGAAAACGTCGAATCACAGCCGCGATGTGCATGGTGACCCGGTGGCGGGCTGTGGCAGCACGAACCGCCCGGCGGCCTGATAGGCCGTCGGGCGAGGCGGGGTGTTCGCTAGGAGAGTGAGTGCACCACGGCGCTCACGCCCCGGCGGAGCTCCTCGTCGGCGCTCGGATGGATGCGGGCGGCCGGGAAGGTCAGCGAGATCACCGCGACGCCCCCCGTGGACTCATGCGTCGCGCCCTGGCCGGCTACGTCGAATGTCGCTGCGAGACAGCGGATGTGTTCGCCGCTGTCGAGGGTGCGGTGGATGTCGTGGAACTGTGTCGGACCGCCGGCCTCATGCCGCGTCAGTGCCGCCCCCTCGGCCGTCTCACCCCGGCCGCGACGCTGGCCGACACGAGTGTCCAGGTTGGCGGCCGCCCACCGTCCGCCGATCTTCTCCAGCAACAGGACATCCTCGCTCGCGGCGACGGCCACGTGAACCGCGCCCCGTGTCCGACGGTAGAGCTGGTAGGCGACGGGCTGCGCCGCTTGGTGGACGCGGTCGTGTACCTGGGCGATCGAGCCCAACTCGGCCATCTTGGGGCCGAGGAGGTAGGTCGTGCCCTCGCGACGGATCCAGCCCACGGCCACCAGTTGCGTCAGCATCCGATGCGTGGTCGAGCGCGGAAAGCCGGTGCGTTCGGCGAGCTCGGTCAGCGTGAGACCTTCGCGATGCCGGAACGGCTCGAGCAGGAGGAGTGCGCGTCCGAGGACGGAGGGGGTCTGGCCGACTGGGGTGGTCACGATGCCTCCGACTATCAGCCCAGGTTCTCGGCCCGCGCTGATTGATTGATCGATCATTCAATGCGATGCTATCGCGCCCGGCGCGCGCAGGGAAGACGCTCGGGGACAAAAACGACGGAGCACCGCGACGACGTCGTCGCGGTGCTCCTCTGTGTGGCCGAGAGGCCGAGTGGTCGGGATGCTCAGCCCTCGCCGACCGGGATGAACGCCTTCAACGGCTCCGAGCCGCTCTGATCATGGCCCCAGTAGGCGTCGGCGGTGATCTCCTCGGAGGTGTAGTGCCGCTCGTCGACGAGCATTCCCTCCGTGCCGAACTCCAGGTCCCAGCCGCCGGGGGCCCGGACATAGAATGAGATCATCTTGTCGTTGGTGTGCCGGCCCAGCGTCGACGAGATCGAGAACTTCTGCTGGTTCACCCGGTCGAGTGCCTGACCGACCGCGTCGAGGGTGTCCACCTCGGTCATCAGGTGCACCAGGCCGGGCTCCTCGGTCGGCGGGGCCGGGCACAGCGCGAGGCTGTGGTGCCGCTCGTTGATGCCGAGGAAGCGGACGCGGGCCAGGCCCTCTTCGTCGAGCCTGATGGAGCCGCGCGGCAGGAAGCCGAGCACCTGGGTGTAGAAGTCGTACGACTCGGCGAACTGGGCGCTCGGGAGCACCACGTGTCCCAGTCCGAGGCCGCCGGTGACCCAGCGTCCGCCGAAGGGCGTCACGACGGGGCTGTGGTCGAGCACCGGACCGTAGAAGACCTCGAGCCGGGTTCCGGCCGGATCGTCGAAGGCGATGGCGCCCTCGGCGTCGATGTAGCCGGCTTCCTTGCGGGACATCACCGTGACGGCGACGCCGGCGGCCTCCACTGCCTGACGGACGCGTTCGAGTGCGAACTCGTCACGCACCTCCCAGCCGACGGCCAGTGCCTTGTCGGAATCGCCGGGCAGTACGGCGATCCGCGAACGACGCTCGTCGATCCGCGCGTACAGTGCGTCGGCTTCGGGGCCGCTGCCCACGGCCATGCCCAGGCCGTCGATCAGCAGCTCGCGCCAGCGCGAGACATCGGTGCTCTGGACTCGCAGGAAGCCGAGTCCGCGTAGTTCTGTCATCGTTGTCATCCTCGAGAAGTGTTGTCGGGTCAGATCATCGCGCGGTAGGCGCCCTGCGGGTCGCCACCGAGTTGGGTGAGGGCGGCCGAGTGGTAGATCAGTCCGGGGACGTGGATCGCGTGGGTCAGGCCGACGTGCGCGTCACGCCAGAAGCGCTGCATCGGGGTGTTGAGATGAGCCGCTGCGCCGCCGGCGCGGGCGAAGATCTCGTCCATCGCCCTGGTTGCGCGCCACGCGGCCGACACCTGCGTCCGGCGCCCCTCGGCCCGCTCGGCGAAGCTGATCTCCACGCCCTTCTCGGTCTTGTCCCAGAACCGGTCGACCATCTCCAGCAGGGAGACCCGCGACGCGGAGATCTCCGCTGCGGCCTCACTGATGGCGAACAGGACGTAGGGGTCCTCCTTGATCGGGATGCCGCTGACCTGGACGCGCTCCTTCTGGGCCGCGACGTAGCAGGCGAGTGCGCCCTCGGTCATGCCGATGAGTGCGGAGGTGATGCCCAGCGGGAAGATGTAGGAGAACGGGAACTTGTAGAGGGTCTCGTCACGTCCGGCGTGCTTCCAGCCCTGACCGCTCAGGACGATTTCCGCGTCGATGGTGCGGTAGGTGGGGATGAAGGCGTCCTTGACGATCAGGTCCTTGGAGCCGGTGCCGCGGAGTCCCACGACATTCCAGCTGTCGGCGTCGATCTCGTAGTCCGAACGCGGCAGCACGACGTGGAGGATCTGACCGGTGCGGTTGCCGTC
Source organism: Gordonia sp. Swx-4 (assembly GCF_030316175.1). Classification (NCBI taxonomy): domain Bacteria; kingdom Bacillati; phylum Actinomycetota; class Actinomycetes; order Mycobacteriales; family Gordoniaceae; genus Gordonia; species Gordonia sp. Swx-4. The sequence goes on along the minus strand of NZ_CP128197.1, from coordinate 3,748,697 downwards.
CTTGTCGCCCACCGCGGCACCGATCATGACCCAGCCGCAGTGGTCGGTGCCCGAGGAGAAGGACCAGCGACCGTTGAGGACGTAGCCGCCGTCGGTCGGCACGGCCACACCCATCGGTGCGTACGGGGAGGCCATCCACATGTCGTTGTCGGCGCCCCAGATCTCGTTCTGCGCCTTGTCGTCGAAGGCGGCGAGTGCCCACGGGTGGACGCCGACGATGCCGGCGACCCAGCCGGTCGCGCCGTCGAGTGCCGCTGTGGCCATGACGGTCTCGGCGAACTCGCGAGGGTGCGATTCGAAGCCGCCGTACTCCTTCGGCTGCAACATCCGGATGACCCCCGAGTCGCGCAGGCTCTTCGCCGACGCATCGGTCAGACGCATCAGCGTCTCGCCCTCAGCGGCATCCGCGCGGATCTCGTCCGCGTGCTGCATGATTCTGTCCAATACCTGGCCCATGATGTGACCCTTCCTCGGGACGGCCTCGAGACGGCCGGAGACTTCCGTGTTCTTCCGAACGCACCCGCCTGGTCGGTGCAGGTGTGATGCGTCCTACATTCGCAGTGAGTGTGCGCTCGGCGCACGGGAGTTTCAGTTGAACGGGACAGCGGTGGTGGCCTCGGCCGGGTAGGCGGTAGGAAAGTGGTTGAACGGCCACCGCTTCCGACACCACAGGTCGTCTCGGAGAAGGGATCGCAGATGACAGACATCCAGGAGAAGCTCGACGCTCTGCTCGACCGGGTTCGGGTCCTCGAGGACAGAGCAGCCATCGGTGACGTGCTGAGTGCCTACGGCCCGGCCGTCGACGCGGGCGATGCCGAGGCGGTGGGCAGGCTGTGGGCGCCGGATGCCGTGTACGACCTCGACATCGGCGTCATGAACGGGCGGGCGGCGATCACCGAGATGGTGCGGACCTCACCCCACCAGGACTACATCCACGGTGGATGCGGACATCTGTTGGACCCCATCAACATCCGCCTCGACGGTGACACCGCGGTGGCGACCTGCCACTCCCTTCTCGTGCGCCGCAACACCGACGAGGATTCGTTCCGGGTGTGGCGCGCGAGCGCCAACCGTTTCGAGCTCGCGCGCATCGACGGGGAGTGGAAGATCACGCGTCGGACCGCCCGGCTGCTCGACGGCAGTGCCGACGCGCGCGAACTGCTCGGGCGCGCGTCGGACTGAACCGGCGGAAGGCGTCTCAGACCAGGCTGCCCTCGTGGACCGCACGATCGAACGCGGTCAGCGGGGCGCCGGTCCGCAGAGCGGTTGCCAGCCCCGGGTTGGCCAGGTGCAGTCGGCCGATCGCGATCAGATCGAACTCGCCGGATGCGATGCGGTCGTCCACCTCGCCGATGTTGTCCACCAGCGGCGCCGCACCCTCGATACGGCTGTCGCGCATGGGCTTACCGAGCCCCACGCTGCCCACGGCCATGACGCGAGCGCCGGTGAGCATCTTCGCCCAGCCCGCCAGGGACAGGTCGCTGCCCTCGAAGGCCGGCAGGTCGAATCGTCGGATGCTGGCGTCGAAGACGTCCACCCCGGCGTCGGCGAGCGTCCCGAGGATCACCCCGAGTTCATCGGGGGTTTCTGCGATGCGGGCGGTGTAGTCCTGCTGTTTGTGCTGGGAGAAGCGGAAGAAGATCGGTAGGTCGGGCCCGATCTCCGCGCGGATCGCCTTGACCACTTCGGCGGGGAAGAGGGTACGCGCGTGCAGGTCTCGTCCCCAGCGGTCATTGCGACGGTTGGTGTCGGCCCACAGGAATGCGTCGAGCAGATAACCGTGACCGCCATGCAGTGCGATACCGTCGAAGCCGACCTCGACCGCGTTCGCGGCCGCTGACACGAAAGCGTCGATGACATCGTCGATGTCGCGCTCGGTCATGGGCGGGGTCTCCGGCAGCGAGCGTGCCACGTAGTCATCGGAGTACGAGGTGACCCCGGGGGTGCCCCACCGGCCCGAGGGTCGCATCGGGCGGATCGCCGGGTCGACCTCACACATCGCGCCCCACAGCGGTCCCACGTGCCAGAGTTGCGGGACGATGCGCCCGCCTGCTGCGTGCACCTCGTCGACGACGGTTCGCCAGCCGGTCAGGGCGGCGTCGCCGTACATCCGCGGGACCGCCGGATTGTCCACCGCCGCCACGTGATCGATCGCCACGCCTTCGGTGACGATCAGACCGGTGCCGCCGGCGGCGCGTCGTGCGTAGTAGTGCGCGACGTCGGAGCCGGGGACACCGCCGGGGGAGGAGGACCGGGTCATCGCCGACATCGCGATCCGGTTGGGCAGCTCCATTCCCCGAATGCGCAGCGGCTCGAAGAGAGCGGAGGGGTTGTCGGGTGGCGCAGTGTGCTCGTCGGACGCGGGAAGACCGTCGGATACCGAAGGATTCTCAGACACGGGCGATCACAGCGCTTTCAGGAAACGGAAGAAGTGGGGGGAGGAGTCCACGCGCAGGCGGGTGAGCTTTCGGTAGCTGATCAGCCACTGGCCGTTCACCTTTCGATACTCCTCGTGGTAGTGGCCGAAGCCGCGCAGATGGTACTCGCCGGCGTCGTCGGACCACCAGAGGTTGTCTTCCATCGCCCAGATGCCGCGCGCGGTGGTGGGCGAGGTGAGCACGATCTCGGGACTGTGCCCGTGATGAGCGGTGGTCACGGGGACCGGACCGTCGAGCAACGCGCGGATGGTCGACGCCAGCTTCTCCTTGCCCACCACGCGATTGGACTCGCCGTCGGTACGCGGCTGCTTGTCATCGGGTAGGCCGCCCCACGTCTCGCTGATGACGTCGTCGGTGTGCAGGCCGGCGTAGAGATGCCACTGCTTGGTGTCCATGCAACGCAGACGGACGGCGAAGACCCGTTTGATCTCCTCGATGGCGAGGAGCGCCTCGGCGGCGGACATGCCGTCCGGGATCCCGACGGACACGGCGTCGGTCTCGCTCATGCGGTGAGCCGATCGGCGGGGGAGTCGATCCCGAGCTTGCCGCGGAAGAAGAGGAGGGGGCGTTCCTCGCTGGGCGTCTCGAGTTCCAGCACCCGGCCGATCACCACGTCGTGGTCGCCTGCGGTGTGGACATCGTGGATGTCGGCGTGCACGCGCATCAGCACATCGGGCAACGACGGCGTCGACCAGTTGGACAGCTCCCAGTCCAGGCCGTCGAACTTGCGCCCGTCGCGGGAGCCGAACCGCGAACAGATGTCGGCCTGGTTCTCGTGCAGCACGTTCACCGTGAAGCGTCCGGCCCGCAGGATGCGCGGCCACGACCGGCCGCGGTGATCGGCACAGAACAGGACCATCGGCGGCTCCAGCGACACCGAGGCGAAGGACTGGCAGACGAAACCGGCGGGTCCGGAGTCGTCGAGCCCGGTCACCACGGTCACCCCGCTCGCGAACTGACCAAGCGCCTTACGCATATCAGTCTGGGACATCGCTTCGATCGACATCGTGCACCTTTCCGTTTGTCCGCCGTCGCCGAGAGGCCGGCTCCATCCACCGGGCCAGCGTAGGGTCCGCGGGCGTTCGCGCCCAGCACGCTTTCGTTCAGTGGGAAACCGACACGGCCGGTGTTCCGCTCAACTGGAGCGGTGCTGCACGACGGGGCGCAGCACTGGCAGCCTCACCGTTCATGAGCGTTGACGTCACCTATGGGGGCAGCCGCCGCAGGCTCGAGACGAGCCTGGGCGTGCTGCAGTATCACGAGGCCGGCGAGGGGCCTCCCTTGCTGCTGTTACACGGGTCCGGCCCGGGCGTGACGGGATGGCGGAACTACCGCGGGGTCATCGGCGAGCTCGCCGATCACTTCCGTTGCCTCGTCCTCGAATTCCCCGGCTTCGGCGTCAGCGATCCGGTCGACGGACATCCGATGGTGATGGCCGAGACGGCGGTCGGGGTGTTCCTCGACGGCCTGGGCATCGGATCCGCCGACATGATCGGCAACTCCATGGGCGGGATCGTCGCGACCAAGGTCGCCATCGCCGAACCGGAACGTGTCGGCAAGCTCGTCACCATCGGCGGCATGGGCAAGAACATCTTCTCCCCGGCGCCCAGCGAAGGCATCAAGCTGCTGATGGAGTTCACCGACGAGCCCACCCGCGAACGCCTGATCCGCTGGTTGTCGGCGATGGTCTACGACCAGTCTCTGGTGACCGAGAAGCTCATCGAGGAACGGTGGGGACTGGCCACCGAACCGGAAACCCTCGAGATCGCTCGACGCATGTACAGCACCAAGGCCTTCGCCGCGACGATGGCCGCCAACGCGATGGCCGACACCGTCCCGTACTGGGCACAGCTGCACAAGGTGACGTCCCCGACGTTGATCACCTGGGGCCGGGACGACCGCGTCAGCCCCGTTGACTCGGCGATCCTGCCGATGCGCGACATCCCCGACGCCGAGCTGCACGTCTTCCCCCGCTGCGGGCACTGGGCGATGATCGAAGCCCGCGAGGCCTGGTTGTCGGCCGTGCTGGCCTTCCTGAAGCGCGGTGCGGCATGACGTCATCGGCCGCGCGGACACAGCCGACCGGGACGCCGGCGAACACCGGGGAGTGGCGCGGCGCCGATCTCGGCAGTCGAACCGTTGCCTATGACGAACGCGACGCGATCCTGTACGCACTCGCCGTCGGCGCTCGGGCGGACGAGCTCGACCTCGTCTTCGAGAAGCGGTTGCGGGTGCTGCCGACCTTCGCGCTGACGCTCGCACAGTGGGCCCCGGACGAACTCGGCGCACGCGGCGCCTTCGATCCGACCACTGCTCTGCACGGCTCGCAGTAACTGGACGTGCTGGCCCCGCTGCCACCGCGCGGTGAGGTGACCATGACGGCCTCGGTGGGCGAGGTGTGGGACAAGGGTTCGGCAGCGGTCATCGAGGTGGTGGTCCGCAGTGACCACTTCGTCGCCACCTGGTCGCTGTTCGCCCCCGGCGCAGGCGGATTCGGTGGCGATCGCGGACCGGGTAGGCCACCGGCATCGGATGCGGCGCCGACGATCAGCGGTCCGGTGCGTACGACCGAGAACCAGGCGGCGCTCTACCGGCTGACCGGTGACCGCCATCCCATCCACATCGATCCCGCGGCCGCCGCACGGATCCACCAGCCGCGCCCGATCCTGCACGGGCTGTGCACACTCGGTGTCGCGGCGCTCGACGTGGCGCGGCTGATCGGTGCCCATCCGGCGGATCTGCGTTCGCTCGACGGGCGATTCGCCACCGCGATCTTCCCCGGCGACGACGCGGAACTGCGGGTCTTCGGCGACGGGCGCGAGGTGATGTTCGACATGGTGAGCGGTGGCAATCCGGTCATCGCGAACGGGGCGGCGGGTTTCCACGAGTCCGAAGGGCGGAACTGACCATGACCATCACCGATGTGGCCGAGCAGGTCACGACTTCCTCGCGTGCGGTGCGGCTGGAGGTGGCCGCCGTGATCGAGGAGACCGCGGATGCACGCTCACTGGTGTTCACGGTGCCGGCCGATCGTCGAGCCGACTTCGCCTACACGCCGGGACAGTTCCTGACGCTGCGCATACCCAGCGAGGAGACCGGCTCGGTCGCCCGGTGTTACTCGCTGGCCAGCTCGCCGTTCACCGACGAGCTGCTGAAGGTGACGGTCAAGCGGACCCGCGACGGTTATGCGTCGAACTGGTTGTGTGACCACATCTCCGCGGGTGACACGCTCGAGGTGCTGCCTCCCGCGGGGGTCTTCACCGCCAAGGACTTCGACGACGATCTGCTGCTGTTCGCCGCCGGTAGCGGGATCACCCCGGTGATGTCGATCCTGAAATCGGCTCTGAGCCAGGGGTCGCGGAAGGTGGTGCTGCTCTACGGCAACCGCGACGAGAAGTCGGTGATCTTCGCCGCCGAACTGCGGGAACTCGCAGCTGCACACGGCGATCGGCTCACGGTGATCCACTTGCTGGAGAGCGTGCAGGGTCTGCCGACCGTGCCCCAGCTCGCAGCGCTCGCCGCCGCCTACGCCGACCACCGCGTCTTCCTGTGCGGCCCGGGCCCGTTCATGGACTCGGTTCACGCGGCGACGGCGTCCGCCGGGTTCACCCGGGACCGGGTGCACGCCGAGGTCTTCACCTCGCTGTCCGGTGACCCGTTCGCCGACGTCGAGCTGCCCGACGTGGACGCCGATGCCGGTGATGCGGCGTCGGTGACGGTGAACCTCGACGGGCAGGAACACGAGTTCCCCTGGCCCCGCACGGCGACCCTGGTGGATGTTCTCCTCTCTAAGGGGATCAACGTCCCGTTCTCGTGCCGCGAGGGTGAATGCGGTTCGTGCGCAGCCACACTGACCACCGGTGAGGTCGACATGGACAACAGTGCGGTCCTCGACGAGGAGGACATCGCCGGCGGGATCATCCTGGCCTGCCAGGCACGGCCCCGCAGCGAGAACCTCAGCGTGGAGTTCTAGCATTCACGTCCCCCGGATCGCACAGCGGCGCAGGCGAGAGACCGCCTGCGCCGCTGTCGTGTTCACCGCAGCAGGTCGCTACCGAGCATGTGATGGACCGCGCGGTACGAGAACGTCATCGCGGTGCCGAGCGGGACTCCCGGACCGGGGTAGATCGCCCCGCTCACCGACGCGCTCGTGTTTCCTGCGGCGTACAACCCCTCGATCGGGCTGCCGTCGACCGTCAACACGCGGGCATCGGCGTCGGTCCGGACACCGCCCTTGGTTCCGAGGTCACTGAGGACGATGCGCGCCGCGTAGAACGGCCCGGTCGCAATCGGCGGCAGCGCCACGTTGGGCAGCTCCCGCGGCGGGCAGAAGAACGTGTCATACGGGTCGCCGCCGCGGCCGAAGTCCTCGTCGACGCCGCGTTCGGCGAAGCCGTTGAACCTCTCGACCGAGGCGCGCAGCGTGGCCGCGTCGACGCCGATCTTGGCGGCCAGTTCCTCGATCGTCTCCGCCGAGACCCAGGTGCCCGCGGCGAAGTGGTCGTCGGCCGAGGCCTCCGGAATCGACATCGCCGGCAGGACCGGGCCGCCCTCGGACGAGTCGAAGATCAGGTACGACGGCAGCGCGGACTCGCCACGCGCGATCATCTCCCGGCCGAACCGGTCGTAGGGCAGCGACTCGTTGAGGTAGCGGTTGCCGGTGGCGTCGACGAGAATGCCACCGCGGACACAGACCATGAAAGCGCCCGAGCCGTCCGGCAATTCGACGCCGGGGCAGAACCACGCCTGATCGAGGAGTGCGGTGTCGGCGCCGAGCGCGACGGCCGCGCGGATCATGTCACCGGTGTTGGCGCCCGCCGGGCCCATGCTCCACTGCGACTTGCCGGGGGTGCCGTGGGCGGCGCGCATCTCCTCGCTGCCCTCGATGCCGCCGGCGGCGAGCAGGACACCGCGCTCGGCCCGGACACGAAGCGTCCGACCATCGGCATCGGTGGCCTCGACACCCACCACCCGATCGTCCTCGGTCAGGAGCCGGGTGACCGATGTGCGGGCGCGCAGGTCCGCACGACGGGTGCCCCGCAGCGCCAGCAGGAGTCGCCCGATCAGCGCCCGCCCCGCGATGAGGGTCTCGTCGGGGTGCAACTGTCCGGCGCGGTCGACGATCGGAGCCGGACGCACCAGCTCGCGCACCTCTCCGGCAGCCTCGCTCGGCAGGTCGACCGGGATGATCGACCGGCCGGCATCCATGCGTCCCGGAGCGTCGAAGTAGTCGGGGAACGGCTGGTATTCGAACTCCAGGTGCGGATCGCGTTCGAGGAACTCGACCACCGCCGGTGCGGTCGTCACATACGCATCCTGCCGGTCGGCCTCCGCGTCACCGAGCAGTGCCCGCAGATAGGTGCGGGCGTTGTCGGTGGAGTCGTCGAGACCTGCTCGCTCCTGAACGACGCTGCCGGGCAGCCACAGTGACGCACCCGAGTACGACGATGTGCCGCCGAAGAGCGCGGTCTTCTCCAGAACGACCGTGTCCAGTCCGTTCGCCGCCGCGGTGTAGGCGCCGGCGAGGGCTCCGCCGCCCGACCCGACCACCACGACATCGCAGCGAATATCCCAGTCCTGCATGCTTTCTACCTCCGAGTTGTTCGTAGGTGTCATGCAATCGCACGGTGTGACCCGACGCACGCGGGTTCCCGCCCATTGAACATCCCGGACACAGAACTCCCCCGACGCAACGGGGGCCGTCGCGACGGGGGAGCGGATACCTGGTGTCAGGCGTCGATCTGTGCGGTGGCGGTCGCGAACCGCGCCAGATGCGCATCGGCGGTGCCGAACTCGTACTCGATGGCGGTGAGGCGCTTGAAGTAGTGGCCGATCGCCAGCTCCTCGGTCATGCCCATGCCGCCGTGCAGCTGCACCGAGTTCTGCCCGATGAAGCGTGCGGCCCGGCTGATCGTCGCCTTGGCGGCCGAGACCGCGGCGGCGCGTTCGGCGGGCTCGGCGTCGAGCGACAGGATCGCGAAGTACTGGGCGGCCACCGACTGCTCGAGCTGCAGGTGCATGTCCACCATGCGGTGCTGCAGCACCTGGAAGCTGCCGATCGGGACGCCGAACTGTTCGCGTTGCTTGGCGTATTCGACCGTGTCGGTGAAGACCTTGCGCATCAGTCCGACGGCCTCGGAGACCACGGCGGCGGTGGCGGTGTCCCAGGCCTTCTCGAGCAGGTCGATGGCACCGTCGCCGGCGATGAGTGCGTCACCGGGGAGCCGGACGTCGGTGAACGTGATGTCGGCGGCCTGCCGGTCGTCGATGGTGCGCAGCCGCTGCAGTTCGAGTCCCTCCGGCGCGCCGTCGGCGAGATCGATCAGGAACAGCGAAACGCCCGCCGGATCGTGCGGCTCACCCGAGGTGCGGGCACTGACGATGAGGTAGTCGGCGATGGGTGCGGTGGTGACGACGGCCTTGCTGCCGTTGAGCTTCCATCCCTCGCCGTCGCGGTCGGCGCTCGTCTCGATGCGCGACAGCACGCCACCCGAGCCGTCCTCCAACGCGGCGAGCGCGCTCAGGGCCTCCCCCGCGGCGATCCGGCCGGCGGCTTCGAGCGCGACGGCGTTGCCGGTCGAATGCAGCAGTCCGGCACCGAGAACCACCGAGTCGACGAACGGCTCGACGACCAGCGCGTGTCCGAGTGCCTCGGTGACGACCATCAATTCCTCGGCGCCGCCGCCGAATCCGCCGATCTCCTCGGGCAGGCAGGCGCCGACGACACCGAGGTCCTCGACGAAGGCCTTCCAGATCTTGGGCTGCCAGCCCTCGCCGACCTTGGCCGCGTCGCGGCTGACCTGCAGGTCGTAGCGTGCGTCGAGGAACTTGTTGAGTCCGTCGGACAGCAGCTGCTGTTCGGGGGTGAGTGTGAAGTCCATCAGTTTTCTCCTGTGACCCGTCAGAGACCGAGAGCTGCTTTGGCGAGGATGTTCCGTTGAATTTCGTTGCTGCCCGCGTAGATCGAACCCGCGCGGTCGTTGAAGTAGTGCAGCGGGGCGACGGCCTGCCAGGGCTCACCGCTGACGTAGCCGTCGGTGGGCGGCGTGTACTGGAAGATCGGACCGCCCGGGCGGGTCGCATGCGGCTGGAAGACGCGGCCGTGCGGGCCTGCGGCCTCGAGCGCCAGAGTGGTGATCTCCTGGCTCAGCTCGGTGCCCAGGATCTTCAGCATCGACGCGATCGAGCCGGGATCCTTGCCCGACGTCATCGCTGCAAGTGCTCGGTACTCGAGGACTTCGAGGATCTTCGCGCGGATCTGGAGGTCGGTGAGCTTGCCCGCGAACGCCGGATCCTCCGACAGCGGACCGCCGTTGGGTGCGGTCACCGAGGCGGCGTCACGGCCGAGCTGCTCGGCCATGACCTGCAGGGCCGGGGCGGCCGCACCGCCGCCGCGCTCGAAGACGAGGAGGTACTTGGCGACGGTCCAGCCGTCGTCGATCTTGCCGAGCACGTTCTTCTTCGGGACGCGCACGCCATCGAAGAACACCTGCGCCTGGACCTGCTCGCCGGAGGCGAAGACGAGGTTCTGGACCTCGATGCCGGGGGAGTTCATGTCGATGAGCAGGAAGGTGATGCCCTGCTGTTTGCGCTCCTGGCGCGAGGTGCGGACCAGGCAGAAGATCCAGTTGGCCTCGGCGGCGTGGGTGGTCCAGATCTTGGAACCGGTGACGACGAGGTCGTCGCCGTCGTCGACCGCGGCCATGGACAGCGACGCGAGATCGGAACCGGATTCGGGCTCGGAGTAGCCCTGGCAGAAGAAGACGCTGCCGTCGAGGATGCCGGGGAGGAAGAAGTTCTTCTGCTCCTCGGTGCCGAACGCCATGATCGCGTGGGAGACCATGCGGATGCCCATCGGCGACAGCGCCGGTGCGCCGGCCAGGATCGACTCGCGGCTGAAGATGTAGTGCTGCGACTGCGACCAGTCGCAACCGCCGTACTCCACCGGCCAGGCCGGCGCGGCCCAGCCGCGCTCGTGCAGGATGGCCTGCCACGTCATCGAGGCTTCGTGGTCGGAGTAGACCGAGGTACGCAGCGTGCCCGCCGCCCGCAGGTCAGGAGTGAGCTTCTCGTCGAGGAAAGCCCGTACCTCGTCGCGGAACGCGGTGTCGGCCGGAGACCAGTTCATGTCCATGGGCGGTGCGCAACCTATCTGTAAACGGTTGTGGTCAGATTGGGGTCGAATGGCAATCTACCGAATGTTCGCTCCGGAGCGTAGTCCGGCTCACGAATCGGTTCCCAGTGTGACGTGCGCGGGGTCGTCCGGGGGCGATTCGGGCGTCGTCGGCGGGGGCGACTCCTCGGGAACCGGCTTGGTGCCCGACGAGGACAACAGGACGTCGGCCCAGCGGGTGGCCGGGTCGATGTCGATGAGCAGGGCCTTGGCCAGCAGCGTCAGCGGTACCGCCAGGATCGCACCCAGGGGCCCGATCGCCCAGGCCCAGAAGATCAGGGACAGGAACGTCAGCGTCGTCGACAGGCCGACGGCGTCGCCGACGAATTTCGGTTGGATGACCGATTGGATGATCACGTTGATGACGCTGTAGACCGCGATGACGACGAGCATCTTGGTGACGCCGCCGTCGAGCAGCGCGAGAAGCGCGGGCGGTACGAGACCGATCACGAACCCGATGTTCGGGATGTAGTTGGTGATGAAGGACAGCAGACCCCACAGGATCGGCAGCGGGACCGACAGCAGTGCGAGGGCGATGCTGTCGAAGACGGCGACGATGAGGCCGAACACCGTCGACACCCACAGGTAGCTCCGGGTGCCCTGGGCGAAGGAGCCGAAGGCCGCGGCGATGTCGGGACGCATCCCGCGCAGGTGTTCCATCCGGGCGTCGAAGCCCACCGAGTCGGCTGCCATGAACAGCAGCAGGGCGAGCACGAGAACGAGGGCCGACGCGACGCTCAGCGTGCTGGAGAGCAACTCGGTGACCACGTTGACGACCTTGCTGGTGTCGACATTGGAGATCATGTCGTGGACCTTGTCCTGGCTGACCCCGTGGGCGGTCAGGAAGTCCTGGAAGCTCGTGATGATGTCGTTGAACTTGTCGTCGTAGTCCGGCAGGATCGATGCGAGTCTGGCCACCGAGAACACCAGTGACGCGAACAGTCCGATCAGGATGCCGTAGACGAGGACGATCGTCGTCAGGAATGCCGCCCAACCGGGAAACCCTTTGGTGCGCAACCATCTCGGCACCGGTTGCACTGCCACGGTCAGCATCAGCGCCAGGAACGTCGGCGCCGCGAACGACGAGACCGCCTTGATGCCGCCGACCGCGACCACCAGACCGGCGATGGTGATCAGGACTATCGTTCCGCGGGGGAGCGTCCAGGCGGGCGGGTCGGTGCGGTAGGGCGGTGCCTCGGGCGCGCGCGTGGTGGCTCTGGAGCGGTTCGTGCCCCGACGTGCCATGCTCTCGCCTCACTCTCTGTACGACGCGGATCGTGCACGGTGTGCGCGACCGTCATCCAGTGTTCAGTACGACGATCTGCGGCGGAGTGCTTTCCGGTGGCGGGGTGTCAGCCGTCGATGATGTGGGCCCGTCGTGCCAGCGTCGAACTCGCCCCCGCCGCGGCGGCCCGGACCGCGGTCGCGTGCGCTCTCGGGTGGAAGCGGTGTACCGGGCCGGTGACGCTGATCGCGGCGAGCGGGGCATCGTCGGCGTCGAGTATCGGGGCGGCGACGCAGACGAGGCCGAGGGTCGATTCCTCGAACTCGAAGGAGACCCCGTCCTCGGCGATCTGGGAGAGCTGTGCACGAAGGAGCCCGGGGGCGACGATGGTGTGCGGTGTGCGCCGGCGCAGTGGGCGAGCGAGCTGCTCGGCGATGACGGGATCCGGCGAATTCGCCAGCAGTGCTTTCCCGATGGCTGTGCAGTACAACGGCATTCGACCACCGAGTCGCGACGGGGCGGCGGCCTGGCGATGTCCGCCGATCTTCGAGACGTAGACGACCTCGAGATCCTCGGGGATGCCGAGATGGACGGTTTCGCCGGTACGGACGTAGAGGTCCTGCATGAACGGCGTCGCGACTTCGATCAGTCCTCGCTCCGGGGATGCGCGCATGCCGAGCTCGAACAGCCCGCTGCCGAGCGCGTACCCGCCCGCTGTGCGGGTGAGAAGACGAGCGGCGACGAGCTGGCCGGCCAGTCGGTGCACGGTCGTCTTGGGGAGCGCGGTGCGCTGGGCGAGGTCGGCGAGCGTGACCTGCCGGTCATTGGAGTCGAAGGCCTGGAGCACGGTGATCGCCTTACCCAGCACGCTCGAATGGTCGAGCTGTTCCTGGCTCATCTGCGACCTCCTGTCGTACCGCTCACCGGAACGCGATGCTCGACCCAGGGTATAGCGGCACCCCACGATGGTGCGGAGTCGCCCGAGGAGATCGCGGCCGACGACCGAACCGACAACAGAGGCAGCACATGAGTTCCCCGACCTCGGCCCCCGACCGAACCGACCGCGACCCCGCGATCGCCGCTGCGGCGCAACGGCTCAGCAGCGCGCTGACGAATCGCCGGCCCTGTGCGCCGATCCGAGATCTCATCGCGGCCGACGACATCGAGTCGGCCTACCGTGTACAGACGCTGTTCAACGCCGACCGGACCGCCGCGGTCGTCGGCCGCAAGATCGGGGCCACCTCGGTGGCCGTGCAGACCCAGCTCGGCGTCGACCAGCCCGACTTCGGAGTGCTGTTCGCCGACATGGCCTTCGGCGACGGTGAGACGATCCCGATGGGGACACTCCTGCAGCCCAAGGCCGAGGCTGAGGTCGCGTTCATGTTGAAGAGCGACCTGGCCGACGGCGACCTCGACATCGAGCAGTGCCGCGCCGCCATCGACTACGCCGCGCCGGCCCTGGAGATCGTCGACAGCCGGATCACCGGCTGGGACATCACCTTCGCCGACACCGTCGCCGACAACGCATCCGCCGGGCTGTACGTGGTCGGTGACGCTCGCCGCACCCTCGACGAGTACTCGCCGGTCGACTCGACGATGACCATGACGATCGACGGCGAGGTCGTCTCGGAGGGCAACGGGGCCGCGTGTCTCGGGGATCCGCTCAACGCCGTCGCGTGGCTCGCGCGCCGGGCCCGCCAGTTCGGGGAACCGCTGCGCGCGGGCCAGCTGATCCTGTCGGGTGCGCTGGGACCGATGCGGCCGATCGCCCCCGGTGCCACGGTGACCGCCGAGATCGGCGAACTCGGTTCGGTGACAGCACATTTCACCTCCAATTGACTCTTCCGCACATCCAAGGAGAAGGACCATGACAACAGACACGCCACGGACCAAGGTGGCGATCATCGGCTCGGGCAACATCGGTACCGACCTGATGATCAAGGTGCTGCAGCAGTCGCAGTATCTCGAGATGGGGGCGATGGTCGGTATCGACCCCGATTCCGACGGCCTCGCGCGCGCCCGCGCAAAGGGCGTGCCGACGACGCACGAAGGTGTCGACGGCCTCACGCGCATGGAGGGGTTCGACGAGATCGAGATCGTCTTCGACGCCACCTCGGCCAAGGCTCACGTCGCCAACGACGCCCTGCTCCGCCCACTGGGCAAGCGGATGATCGACCTGACCCCGGCGGCCATCGGCCCCTTCGTCGTGCCCGCGGTCAACCTCGCCGACCACATCGACGCGGAGAACGTGAACATGGTGACCTGCGGTGGGCAGGCGACGATCCCGATCGTCGCGGCCGTCTCGCGTGTCGCGCCCGTCGCCTACGCCGAGATCGTCGCCTCCATCTCGTCACGTTCGGCCGGGCCGGGTACCCGCGCGAACATCGACGAGTTCACCGAGACCACGTCGAAGGCGATCTGCTCGGTGGGCGGCGCACAGCGCGGCAAGGCGGTCATCATCCTCAACCCCGCCGAGCCGCCGCTGATCATGCGCGACACCGTGTTCTGCCTCGTCGACGCGCCCGACGAGGGCACGCACGAGGAGATCCGGTCCTCGATCGAGAAGATGATCGGCGACGTCGCCGCCTACGTGCCCGGGTACCGCCTCAAGCAGGAGATCCAGATCGCCGCGATCCCGGCCGATCAGCCCGTCCACACCCTGCTCGAGGACGGCACCGAGATCACCCCGACGCACCAGGTGTCGGTGTTCCTCGAGGTCGAGGGCGCCGCACACTACCTGCCCGCCTATGCGGGCAACCTCGACATCATGACCTCCGCCGGCCTGCAGGTCGCCGAGCGGATCGCGCAGCAGAAGGACAACGCACGATGAGCAAGATCTTCGTCCAGGATGTGACCCTGCGCGACGGCATGCACGCCGTCCGCCACCGCATCACCCCGGAGAACGTCGGCAAGATCGTGCGCGCCCTCGACGCGGCCGGTGTCGACGCCATCGAGGTCGCCCACGGCGACGGTCTCGCCGGCGGCTCGGTCAACTACGGGCCGGGCAGCAACACCGACTGGGAGTGGATCGAGGCGGCCGCGGCCAACATCACCAACGCGCGCCTGACCACCCTGCTGTTGCCGGGCGTGGGCACCATCGAAGAACTGCAGCACGCGTACGACCTGGGTGTGCGGTCGGTGCGCGTGGCGACTCACTGCACCGAGGCCGACGTGTCGGCGCAGCACATCGCCAAGGCGCGCGAGATCGGCATGGACGTCTCGGGCTTCCTGATGATGAGTCACATGGCCGAGCCCGCGAAGCTGGCCGAGCAGGCCAAGCTGATGGAAAGCTATGGCGCACATTGCGTCTACGTGACCGACTCGGGTGGCCGATTGACCATGGACGGAGTGGCCGACCGGGTTCGGGCGTACCGCGACGTTCTCGACGCGGGCACCGAGATCGGCATCCACGCGCACGAGAATCTGTCTCTGTCGGTGGCCAATTCGGTGGTCGCGGTGGAGAACGGTGTCTACCGCGTCGACGCCTCACTCGCCGGACACGGTGCGGGAGCGGGTAACTGCCCGATCGAGGCCTTCATCGCGGTCGCGAACATCAAGGGTATGCAGCACGGTTGCGACCTCTTCGCCCTGCAGGACGCCGCCGACGACATCGTCCGCCCGCTCCAGGACCGTCCGGTGCGTGTCGACCGCGAGACGCTGACCCTCGGCTACGCGGGTGTGTACTCGAGCTTCCTGCGCCACGCGGAAGCCGCGAGTGCCCGGTACGGCGTCGACGTCCGGTCGATCCTGCTCGAGGCGGGCAACCGCAAGCTCGTCGGTGGCCAGGAGGACATGATCGTCGACATCGCACTGGATCTCGCGGCAGCGGAGACTGCGCAGGCGGGCTGAGTTCGTCCTTTTGATTCAGGTTGCGTTCTGTCCCGGGAAGCGGGACAGAACGCAACCTGAATCAGGGGCTACCCGGCGAGGATCAGCGGCCCTTCCACTCCGGAGCTCGCTTCGTCACGAACGCCATGATGCCCTCGAGGGTGTCGCCGCTGATGATCAGCGAGTCGAGCACGTTGGTGCTCGCGCGGACCGCTTCGACGGTGTCGGTGATCGCGTCCGACTGCTCCATGGTCGCGATGGACGCGCGGACCGAGGTCGGCGACGCGGCGAGGATCTCTTCGGCCACCTCGCGGGCGGTCTCGAGAACCTTTCCGGCCGGGGCGATCCGGCTGACCAGTCCGGCGGCAGCGGCCTCGGTGGCCGAGATCCGGCGACCGGTCAGGATCATGTCGCGGGCCAGTGCCGGCGGGATCAGCCGCGGAAGGCGGACCAGACCGCCTGCGGCGGCGGCCAATCCGACCTTCACCTCGGGCAGACCGAACGAGGCCTCCTCGTCGGCGACGATGATGTGGCAGGCCATGGCGATCTCACACCCGCCGCCGAGAGCGAAACCGTTGACGGCGGCGATGACCGGCTTGGGCAGGCTCGCACGTGCGGTGAGCCCGGCGAATCCGTTCTTGGGCACGGACAGTGCGGCCGGGCTGGCCGTCGCGGCGAGGTCGTTGCCCGACGAGAAGGCCTTGTCGCCCTTGCCCGTCAGGATCGCGACCCAGAGGTCGTCGTCGGCGAAGTAGGCGTCGAAGATCGAGTCCAGTTCGGCGTTGGCGGCCGGGTTGAGTGCGTTGCGCGCGTCGGGCCGGTTGATGGTCACCTCGAGCAGGTGTCCGTCGCGACGGATCTCGACGTGCGCGTAGCTGTCCCGGAACGCCGGTGCGACCACGGGGTATTTGGCGTCCATCGCCGCCTCGGTCAGCTTGACCCGGTTGCCCTTGTCGAAGGAGCGCACCACGATCTCGGTGCCGGCGGGATCGTCCGACGTCAGCAGGAGGTCGAAGAACTCGTCGTCGTCGGAGTCGAGGTTGGCGACGAACCGGGCGCCGAGGCGATCCGGCGCGGCGTCGTCGATGAGGCGGCCGATCACGACGCCGGTTCGCTTGCCGCTCTTCGACGGGATCACCGTGTAGGTCTCGATGATCGCCGGGCCGTCGGCGTCGCCGACGGTGGGAACGGTGGGCACCGCGTCGAGCTGCGCCTGGACCTTGGCGCTGTTGTCGGCGCGCCACGGTGCCGGGGTCGTCGAGTAGACGCCGGCCGCGTGCTTGCTGAGCACACCGCCGTTGGCGATGACGAGACCGAAGTCTCCGGGGGATTGCCTTACGCGCGAGACGACCTCTGCGATGGCATGCAGCGAGTAGTTGTTGCCCGGACCGCCGAAGAACGGCAGGCCGCCGGTGACGGTGAGTCCGCGCGGGTCGTCGGCGGAGAGGCCGAGCCCGTCGAGGATGTTGAAGACCGCGATCGGGAAGCAGCTGTAGATGTCGATGACCGAGACGTCGTCGAGACCGATCTCGGCGACCTCGAGCGCATGCTTCACGGCAGCGGGGGCGGCCGGTGCGGCGCCGAGGTCGGGGCGGTCCAGCGAGGTGCGCTCGACGGTCTCGGCGTGGCCGTGCAGGAAGACCCACTTCGACGGGTCGATGCCGGCGGCCTGCGCGGCCCGGATCGACATGACGACCGCGGCGGCCGACTGGTTCACCTGGTCGCGGGCGACGATGTAGCGCGTGAACGGATCGGCGACGACCCGGTTCCCGTCGGTCGGGGTGACCAGCTCGGCGGCGTCGCGTTCGGTCGGGGCGGCCGAATGCGGGTTCGCCGCGGCGACCTTCGTGAAGGGTGCGAACAGCTCGCCCATCGCGGTGGCGTACGCCTCGCGGCCCAGGCCGGTGTTGTGGCGGCGGGCGTTCTCCAGCAATGCGTACTGCGGGATCACGGAGGCGAGACCGTGACGCATCTCGGCGACGGTGATGATGCCCTTGAGGCCGAAGCCGCGGTCCTCGAGTTGTCCGCCGACGGTCTCGGCGAAGCTGGGACGCTCGTTGTCGGGCTTGGATTGCAGGTGACGCACGGTCGACATGACCTCGACGCCGAAGATGACCGCGGCGTCGGAGTCGCCCGCGGCGATGACGCCGGCGAGTTCGGTGAGCATCGTCTGCGGGGTCTGGCCGCCGGTGACGGCCTGCACGGCGCGGCGGGGGTCGGCGCCGACGCGCTTGCCCACGGCGCGGGGCATGTTGTCCGGGCGGCCGAGCGGCGACGAGGACAACGGGCTCGAGATCTCGAACGAACGGATCGCCGCGATGGTGTCGATGGAATACGCGAGGTCGGAGGCACCTGCGTCGTCGAAGGCGGCGGTGACGGCGCGCGCCGCGAGGTCCGCTTCACCCAGCGCTTCGTATCCGGGATCGGTCAGACGCTCAGAGGCCTGGCCGACACCGACCACGACGGGGGTGTTCGGATCGAGATCAGCGATCGAGATTGGCATACGCCCACAATGGCACAAACGCGTGATCGGCGTCTCAACGTGGTCTCGGATGCGCCATACCTGCGGGTTCGGCCTTCAGTGTGGCGGTGGATCCGGGCCTTGGGAACGTTGCGTTCAGCGCGGTTTCAATCGTGGCCGAAGGGCGGGGCGGCGGCGACACTTCTCGCCGAGAAGTCTGTACCGAAAGGACCATGTGATGACCGCAACCGTGCCCACGAGCACGTCGGCCGCCGGCACCACCGACGACCGGCTCGACGAGGTGTTCGCCCCGATCTTCGCTCGCATCGCCGAAGGCGCAGTGGCTCGCGAAGACGATCGCCGCCTCGCACACGACGAGGTGTCGTGGCTGCGCGAGGCGAAGTTCGGCGCGTTGCGCGTGCCGGTCGAGCTCGGCGGGTACGGCGCGTCGGTGCGTCAGGTCTTCCGGCTGCTCATCGACCTGGCCACCGCGGAGTCGAACCTCCCGCAGGCGTTGCGCGTGCACTGGTCGTTCGTCGAGGATCAGCTCAACGCGTTGCCCGATCCGGAGGCCGAGCGCTGGCTGCGCAAGGTTGCGGAGGGCACGCTCGTCGGGAACGCCATCACCGAGCCCGGTGTCGGCGCGATCGACCGCTACCAGACGCGCCTGACCCGGGACTCCGACAGCGATGACGCATGGCGCCTGGACGGCACCAAGTACTACAGCACCGGCAGCCTGTACTCCCACCACATCCTGGTCGCCGCCGACCAGGACGGTGAGCGCGTCTCGGTGCTCGTCGACGCCGACGCGCAGGGCGTCATTCAGCACGACGACTGGGACGGCTTCGGTCAGCGTCTGACCGCCAGCGGGACCACCGAGTTCAGCGGCGTGCAGGTGTCCGCGGACCGCATCCTCGGCCCGGGTTACGGCGTCTCCGGTCGCACCTACGCCACCTCGTACCTGCAGCTCGTGCAGCTGTCGGTGCTGGCGGGCATCGCGCAGCGTGCCACCGAGGACGTGAGCGAATGGGTGCGCGAACGCAAGCGCACCTTCACCCACTCGACCGCCGACCTGCCCCGCCACGATCCGCTGGTGCAGCAGGTCATCGGCCGGTTGACGGCGGCCGCCTACTCGGCGCGCACCATCGTCCTCGAGATCGCCGATCGGCTCGACCGGCTCGCCGAGACCGGCTGGCAGGACGAGAAATTGCTCGACGAGGTCGAATTCGACGTCGCCCGTGCGCAGGCGACCGTCATCCCGCTGGTGCTCGACGCGACCACCCAGCTGTTCGAGGTCGGCGGCGCGTCGATCACCTCCGAGCGGCTGCGCCTCGATCGCCACTGGCGCAACGCCCGCGTGATCTCGGTACACAATCCGCTGATCTTCAAGCTGCAGGCCATCGGCGACCACGTGCTCAACGGCACCGAGCTGCCCTACGCCTGGAGTGCCGGCCAGAAATAGGGGGCTACCCTGGCCGCATGCAGCGGATGGCGGCGGCGGACGCCGCGTCGTACTGGATGTCGGAACGCATTCCGAACGACCAGCTGCTGCTGTACTGCTTTGCCGCACCGTCGATCTCGCTCGACGAGTGCGCCCGGCGACTGTCGGCGCGGGCGAGGCACGTCGACGACCTGTGTCTACGGGTCCACGACGTCCCGGCGACCGCCGACCGTCCGTACTGGGTCTCCGCCGAACCCGCACCCGACCAGGTCCGCGTCGACACCACGACGCGGACCTGGTTGTCGTGTCTGGACACCGTCGGCGACCTCGTCGCAGATCCGCTGGTGCCGTCCCGAGCGGCCTGGCGTCTGCATCTGTTCGGTCCGGTGACCGACCTTCCGGCCGGTTGTGGTGAGTCGGTCACGGGAGTCGTTGTCGTATTGCAGATCTCGCATGCGATCGGTGACGGTCGGCGCGCATCGCAGATCGCCCGGGACCTGTTCACCGCGCCGTACGACAATCGCCGTGGTGGCGGCTTCGGAATGCCCGGGCCGGTTCGCGATGTCGGAACCCTCGCGCTGGGTGCACTGCGGTTCCCCGGAGAATTCGTCTCGACGGTCCGACGCGGAGTACAGGTCGCTCGGATTGGGAAACCGGCGAATCCGGGAAAGCCGGGTTATCCGCTGACGACACTGAACCGCAGCCCCGGGTCGCGGCGACTCCTACGGGTCATCGTGCTCGACCGCGAGCGTCTCACCGCAGCCGGGTCTCCGGTCACCGTCGCCGTGCTCGTTGCCATCTCGCAGGCGCTACCGCGATACCTGGGCGACGATTGCAGACGTCTCGGTGTAGAGCTCACGGTCGGACGATCAAATAAATCGGAAGCGCGCAACAACTTTCGCAATGTGGGGATCGATCTTCACCTCGAAGTCGACGATCCGCATGAACGAGCACGACTCGTCCGCGCCGAGATCGACGCCGCCCGTGCGGCCGACGCCGACCCCGCACGAGTCGCGCAGCGACGCGTATCGGAGGTCACTCCGGCGATCCTCACGCGCTGGGGCATCCGGGCCTTCGACCTCGACACCCGACCCGAGACGGTCACCGGCGTGACCGTGGTGTCCTCCGTCGACCGCGGTGCCGCCGACTTCGACCTCGATGGCGGCGAGATCCTGTTCACCACCGGCTTTCCCGCCCTGTCGCCGGTACAGGGCCTCACCCACGGGGTGCACGGCATCGGCGACCGCGTCGCGGTGTCGGTGACCACGAGCCCGGACGTCATGCCCGACGTCGACCGGTATGTGGAGTTGCTGCGGGCCGGTTTCGATACGACTCGTCGCTAGGGTCAACTGGAAATCGGACGTGTTGACGTTGGGGCGAGTAGGAAGGGCCGGGTTCACACGAACCCGGCCCGGGTGTTGGTCTAGCGGTGGTTTGGTTCCCGCTCAACCGCTTCCTTCCCGCGGTGTCTGTTTCCTTCCCGCGGGTGCTATCCGGTAAGCGGGAAGGGATCGGCCACGCGGAAACATCTACTACCGAAAGTCGTTGACACATCCAACGATTCGACGATCTCAGCGATCACCGTCGTGGCTAACCGTTGGTGTCTGCATCTGCCGGGGAGGCCCCGTTGCCGTTGCCGCCGGAGCCCTTGGGGCCGCGCGTGAGTCGCTTGGGCAGACGGTCGGCGAGACCGCCGAGGGGAGCCACCGTCTGATTCAGGAGGTCCACGGTCTCGGCGAGTTCGTGGACGGTGTCCTGCATGGCGATCAGGTTGGGTGCGAGCTGACCGATGACCTCGGTCAGCTCGGTGATCCGATCCAGCGGACCGCCCGGCGCGATGGCGCGTTCGACCGCGCCGCCTTCGCCGACCAGCTGATCGAGCAGACCGGCCTCGGCGGCGAACCGGTCCAGGATGCCTCCGGGCGCGGTGACCTTCTCCAGCATGCCGTCGGGTGCGGTGAGCTTGTCGACGACGCCGCCCTCGGAGGTGAGACGTTCGAGGATGCCCTCGTTCTCGGTGAACTGGTCGACGACCCCGCCGGGGCGGGTCAGGCGGTCGAGTGGGCCGTCCTTCGCGGTCAGGCGCATCAGGATGCCGCGTTCGTCGGCCATCTGGTCGAGGAGTCCGCCCTTGGCGGTGAGCTTCTCCAGCGGACCGTCGGATGCGGTCAGCCGGTCGATGACCCCGCCCGGGTTGAGGAGCCGTTCCAACGGCCCGCCCGCGGCCAGGATGCGTCCGAAGGGGCGGTCCGGACCCAGCAACTCGGACAGCTGGTTGAGAAGGGCGAGGGGGGTACGGGCCGCACTGAGTTCGTCCTCGACTCCGAAGGCCTGGGTGATCTCGTGCTGGACGCTGCCCGCGGTGATGCGTGCGATGGTGACGGCGGACTCGGCTGCAGCGAGGACCACACCGGTCACGGTGAACCCCAGCCGCAGCGGCATCTGGAGGAGCGCACGAGTCGGGTCGGTCCCGTAGGGTGCGCTTCGGTCGGGAAGAGACTCCATGGTTCCCGACACTAGGCCACCGGCTCGCGATCGTGGGTGAAGCCTGGGCGATTCGTGGGTCAGGTGACCCACGTCGGCGTCTCTACTCCGTCGCGGCCTTCGCAGCGGCCTTGGCCGCCTTCTTGAAATCGCGGACCTTCTGCAGCGAGTCGGGGTCGACGACGTCGGCGACCGAGCGGTATCCCTGCTTGCTGTAATCGCCGGCGACCTTGGTCCAACCGGACGGCTTCACGTCGAGCTGCTTGGCGACGAGCGCGACGAAGATCTTCGCCTTCTGCTCACCGAAGCCGGGCAGATCACGAAGGCGCTTCATCAGGTCGGCGCCGCTGCTCGCCTCGGTCCAGATGCGGGAGGCGTCGCCGCCGTACTCCTCGGCGACGACCTTCGCGAGCGCCTGCACGCGTCCGGCCATCGAGCGGCCGTAGCGGTGGATGGCCGGGGGAGTGGAGCAGAGGTCCGCGAAGGCCTCGGGGTCGGCGTCGGCGATCTCCACCGGGTCCATCGTGCCGAAGCGGTCGCGGATCTTGGCCGGACCGGCGAAGGCACGCTCCATCGGGAACTGCTGATCCAGCAACATCCCGACGAGCAGGGCGAACGAATCGGTCGAGAGCAGTTCGTCGGCCGCGGGTTCCTGGGCGATCTGGATCTTCGGCATGGGATCGATTCTGGCAGACGCGGTGCGCGCGCCGCTCTAGACTGCCCCCATGATCAGCGGGGAGAGCATGACGGGGCGAGCAGGATCACGAGGCGCGTTCCGCGCGGGTGTCGGAGCGGTCATCGCGGCGGTGGTGGCAATGCTCATCGGCGTCGTCGGGCCGGGGAGTGCGAACGCGATCCCGGACTACACCGAGCCGAACTTCGTCACGACCCTGAACTGCACCTCGGCGAACCCGTGGCCCGCAGGACCGGTGAAGATCCGCGTCGACGTGTTCAACAACATCCGGTTCCCGGCCGACGGTCTGCCCGGGCCGGCGATCGCGCTCATCGGCACCGATCGTGCGAAACCCGTCGCACTGGAATACACCTACGACATCACGGTGTCGTGGCGGAACCTGCGGACCGGGCGCACCGGCACCGTCTTCGTGCCGGGACGCGGATTCACCGTCAAATGGCAGGTCGACATCCATCCCGGTCGTGGTCCGGTCGCGTTCACGATCAAGCAGAAGCTCGGCGCCCTGGCGTTCAACCCGATGGTCAACCCGCAGTACTCGTCGTGCAGCGGGCGCGCGACCGCCTGACCGGTCTCGATCAGCGTCGACGCAAGCGTTCGGCGAGTCCGCCTATGAGCAGGTACTGCGCGGCGAAGTAGCTGGCGAGCACCCACGCCTCGCCCGCCACCCGGACGCGCGGGTCGGTGACGAGGTGGCGGCGGTTGATGATCGCCAGATCCGACAGCAGGAACGTCACGCCGCCGATCCGCAACCGCGGCTGCGGATCGGACATGGCGCTCGCGGTCGCCGACATCGTCGCGAGGGTGTTGCCGTACGTGCCCAGGACGGGCAGCAGCGCCGGCCGGTGACGGGCCAGCACCGCGGCCGATTCGGCGAGCACCCCGACCCGGGGGAGCAGCTGTCTCGCCGACGGCCGGGCACCCGCGCGCCACATCGTCGCGACGTAACTCAACTGGGCTCCGGCGAACAAGGTCGCGCCGAGTCGCAGGTAGCGGTCCTTGGCGACCGGCTCGGTCTCGAACTCCTCGAGCAGCATCAGTCGGTCGCCGGCCATCGAGAATGCCAGTGCGCCCGCCAATCCGGCGTTGTCGAGGGCGTCGCGCTCACGTGCCCCGGCCGCCGCCTGTGCCACCAGCAGCAGCATCGGCAGTGGCTTGGTCAGGCCCGCCGCCCGCCGGTGACCGAGAGCGCCGGTGACGGTGGCCGCCGCTGTCGTCGCCGCATAGGCGAGATCGAACGCCCGTTGCTTAGACAGGCGACGGTCCGGAAGACGGCGACCCATCATCGACTCACTTCAGGACTTTGGCGATGAAGGCGCGGATGTCGTTGTCGGACAACTTCGCCGACTGCGCAGCGTCGAGGGTGAGGTAGGTGCGGGCCTGCACCTTGCGATCGGCACGCGCCTGGTTCAGGTACTTCAAGGACAGCGGCACGACGACCGACGTGTCCTGGAGCGACTGGGTCATGATCACCGGCTTGACGAAGCCACGGCTCGGCAGGGCGGTGGCCTCGGTCAGCAGATTCGTCAGATCCGTGTTCTCCGACACCGGCTTGGCGAAGAGGGATCCCATGGCGAGACCGTCGACGTTCTTTCGGAACTCGGTGATGCATTCGTTGGCGGCCTTGGCCATCCACTTCTTACCGGTGTCGGTGAGCAGCGAGTCGACGTCGAGTCCCGGACGCACATTGCGGATCGCGCTGAGCGTGTACAGCGCGTCGGCGGCGAGACCGGACGGGATGCTCGCCGACGACGGTCCGAGATTGGCGAGGAGCGCTCCGAACTCGGCGGGGATCGACGTAGCCGCCGCGCCCTTGAAGTCCAGCGAGCTGCGCGCCTGCAGCTTCGGCGCGAGGCGAGCCAGCGTGATCGCGGCCGCGGCACCCTGACCCTCGCCGACGACGGCCCACGAGCGCGACACGGTGTCGGAGACGTCGTGTGCGGCGCTCACCGCGTCGACGATGTTGCGGGCGGTGGCCTCGAGGTCGTAGTACTGCGGGGTTCCCGGTGTGCCGACGCCCGCGTAATCGGTGGAGACGACGGCGTAGCCGCGGCCGAGCCACCGGCTCAGTTCAGTGGTGTCGTCCTTGGTCGGACGCTCCGACGGTGCGCACTTGTCGGCGATGCCGCGCGAGCCGTGCGCCCACGCGACGACCGGCCAGCCGCCGGCAGGTGCCCGGCCGGCCGGGACCATCAGCACGCCGGACGACAGGTGCGCCTTGCCGTCGGCGCCGGTACTCCAGTAGGTGAAGTCGTTGCCGGCGGCGGAGCCGGCGACCATGCGGTTACGGGGCAGGTCACGGTTGGCGTAGACGGCACCCGGCGCCTGGCCGGGGCCACGGGTGTCGATCGTGCCCGCGTTGTCGTCGGCGGGTGCGCCCGTTTCCTCGTCGGTGGCGTCGGTGGTTGCGCCGGGCGAGGGGGTGCTGGTCGACGGGGTGGTCGTGGTGGGTTCCGCGGCGGCCTCGGCAACGAGGCCGAAGGAGGTCAGGCCCATGGTGAGGGCTGCGGCGACCGCGACCGTGCGGGCGATGGAGGCACTCCGACGGGTGGAAGAGATGCCGTGCGTGTTCATGTGTCGTCTATTCGTTCGGTGTGGCGGTGGGGGTGGAAAGGTCAACGGCGAGAAGAGATCTCACGCGTAGACCGGGAGTCAGGCGTTGACGATGCCGACGGCCGGGAGGAACCAGCAGTTCTGGGAGCCGTTCTGCGCGGTGCCGAAGACCGCGGACAGGATGGTGCCCTTACCGGTCTTCACCGGGGCGAGACGCACACCCGAGAGCAGGGGCAGGGCGGTGAGGGTGGCGCCGTTCTTCAGCGGTTCGAGGTCGGCGAAGCCGCCCTGCAGAGTGCTGGTGTTGAACCAGGCGACCTGCATGGTGCCACCCTTTCCGGCCTTCGGGGAGGCCGGCACGAAGGCGTATGCGGTCTCGCCGTTCTCGACCACGTTCATCTTGTCCGGGATGCCTGCGATCGGCAGCATGTCGAGGAGCGGCTTGAGCCCGGCGATCGGATCGGTCTTCAGCGGCCACGGGCCCGCGACCGCGCCGGCGCCCGCGGTGACCAGACCGAGCGGGTTGTCGGGGGTGGGGGTCGTGCAGAAGGGGGCGACGGACGGGGTCAAGGTCTGGATGCCCAGGCTCTTCAGCAGTGCCAGCGGATCGGTGGAGGCCACCGGTCGGGGTGTCCCCGCAGCGGGAGCGGCGGCCGGCTGGGGCTGCGATGCGTCGAAGGGCAGCGCACCGGCACGTCCGACGACGTCCTGGACGGACAGCTGTCCGGAGCTGCCCATGACCGCCTGTGCGGCCTGGAGGGCCATCTGGTCGACGCCCGCCGACTTCAGCAGACGGACCGCGCCGGCCAGTTCTGCGTCGAACGGGATGGAATACGCGCTCAGCATGTTCGGCGGGAGGAGGGGGAGCGATGGGGCGGCCGAGGCCGGGGCGGTCGAGGTGACCGCTGCTGCGGCCATCGCCACGCCCACCAGGCCCACGCCGCAGCGCCGGATTCCGCGCCGACCGATCAGTGGACGTGTGAATCGAGACGTGATGGACATGGCACTCCTTCGAACAGCCGAACACCCCGCCACGTGTGGCGGGTGTGACAGATGGGACTTGAGTTAAAAGAGACCACGTGTGAGACGACTGCGGCAAGTCGCGAGTCCGAGCTGTGACATGCGCGCGATCGGTGAGATACCGACATTTCCGACGACCTGGGGTTTTGTCCTCGTAGCGAGTGAGACCGCCGCCACAGTCGGTTCGCGACACGTGGCGCGCGGGACGTCGCCGAGCGGATAACGGTCACAGAGACAACGACACCCCGGCGAAGTGCCGGGGTGTCGGTGAAGGAGAAGTCGACCGCAGGTCAGATGACGGCGAGGCCGATCACCGGCACGATCGTGCAGGACACGACCTGCTCCTTGGTCTTGGTGGTCACGTTTCCGTGGATCGCGGAGATGACGCGGCCCTTGCCGGTCCGGGCGATGCCGGTGAAGGTGCCGGGGCCGTCCTTGACGTTGATCTTCGGGTTCCGCTTCAGCGTGGTGGTACCGGTGCGGCCGGTGTCGACGTTGAGCCAGCTCACGATCAGCGGCTTCGCCTTGTTGTCGATGGCGGGGCCGGTGCCGAGTGCGGTGTAGACGTAGCCGCCCTCGCCGCGCTTCGGGCCGGGTGCCGGTGCTTCCTGGGGGCCTGCGGTGACCAGGGCGCGGCCCAGCGAGCCGCCGCCGGGGATGCAGCCGAGACCGAAGGTCGGGTACAGGAATTCCTGGATCTTCGGAGCGTTGGGGCCCTTCGGGATCTCCGGATCGCCGGGCTTGGGCTCGGCGGCCAGCTGGCGTGCGGCGGCCTTGCGTCCGGGCTCACCGAGGAAGTCGGCGACCGAACGCCAGACCTTGGAGACCTCGGCGGGCATTCCCGGCGTGTTGGCGAAGGCTTCGGCCTGCTGGAGGAGCTGGGCGTTGACCTTGCCGTCGGGGCCGGGGGTGGCCACCGAGCCGATGATCGCCGGGGCGAACGCACCGAGCGAGTCCAGCACGCGCTGGTCGACCTTGGGAGCGGGCGCGGCGCCGGCGACCGCCGGGAGTGCGAGGCCGGCCGCGGCGACGAGGGCCGAGGCGCTGAGGAACAGGCGGTTGCGCCGGGTCCGGTGCGGGCGAGAGGTGGTCGAACGCAACCTCGACGGCCGTGTGAAACGCACTGGTGGTGTCCTATCGGTCGTGGCGCTGCGTCGGCTGGGAGAACAAGCTTCGTGCGCCTCGTGGTCGTGTGGATCCTGGTCGTGGAAATTGCCCGGGGATTGACGGGTGTTCATCGATCTTCCCACCCCGGACGTCGCGGGTCATTCTAAGCCCCTCGATGTCTTCTGTGTCCAGGTAGTCCGGCGGGTTGCGACTGTGACGTATGTGGTTATTGATGCAATTGTTACAGAAGTGATCTTTCGGGCGGCAAATCGTGCGTCGCGACGCCACCTGGTTGGATATGGGGGTGGATGGGACAGGGACAGCGAGTCGCAAGGAGTCGGATGTGACCCAACTGCCGGGCGTGAACGAGCTGCAGGCCGAGAGTGGCGGCCGTCGGCGTGGGTGGTCGGGGATCGCCTCCCGGGCCGTCGCACTCACCGTCGGAGTGGGACTGGTCTTCACGACGGCGGTTGCCTGCGCCGACGAGTCGACGACAGGCGGACAGGTCACCCTGCTGACTCACGAGTCCTTCGAACTGCCCGAATCGGTCATCGACGGGTTCCGCCGGCAGACCGGGCTCACCCTCGAGATCGTGCGCTCGGGCGACGCCGGACAGCTGGCGTCGACCGTGTCGTTGACCCCCGGCGCACCCAAGGGTGATGCGGTCTACGGCATCGACAACACCTTCGCGTCCCGGCCGATCGAAGCGGGAGCCCTGGAGTCCTACGAGTCGCCGCTCGCCGTCGACGGGGCCGACGAGTACGCGGTGCCCGGTGCGGCCGACAAGCTGACCGCCGTCGACCGCGGCGACGTCTGCCTCAACATCGACGACGCCTGGTACGAATCACGATCGCTGACTCCACCGGCGAGCTTCCGCGACCTGGTCAAGCCGGAGTATGCGTCGCAAACGGTGCTGACCGATCCCGCGACCTCCTCACCCGGCACGGCCTTTCTGCTGACGACGGTCGGTGCCCTCGGCGACGGCTGGCAGGACTACTGGAAGCGGGTCGTCGGCGGTGGCGCGACCATCGTCTCCGGCTGGGAGGTCGCCTACAACCAGTTGTTCAGCGCGGGGGAAGGGAAGGGCGACAAGCCGATCGTGCTGTCGTACGCGTCCTCGCCCGCCGCGACCCCCGACACCAGCGCCCTTCTCGACAGTTGCTTCCCGCAGGTCGAGTACATCGGCATCCTCAAGGGCACCCGCAACTCCACCGGTGCGCGCAAGCTCGTCGACTACATGCTGAGCCCGGAGGTGCAGTCCGCGCTGCCGGAGTCGATGTACGTGTACCCGGTGCAGCGCGACGTCGAACTGCCCGAGGGCTGGCCGGCCCGCGCGGCCGTGCCGGAGTGGATGTCCTCGCTGCCGCCCGCCACGATCGCGGAGAACCGCGAGAGCTGGCTCGATCAGTGGCGTGACGCTGTCGGCAGGTGACAACCCGGTGAGCCGGGCAGGGGCGCGGCCCGCGGGCCGGACGGCGACGGTCGCCGGCCGGGTGGCACTACGTCTGATCCCGGCTCTGTTCATCGCAGTCCTCTTCGCCTGGCCGGTGCTCGCTCTCGTCCGCCGCGCGGTGAACCTGGCCGCGGCGTCGGGGGAGCGACTCGGTGAACTCCTCACCCGCACAGACGCACTCGCGCTCCTGGGGGTGACCCTCGGGCAGGCGGCGGCCTCGACCGTGCTGGCGCTCGTCGCGGCCGCACCGATCGCGTGGCTGTACGCCCATGTCGGCGGGCGGGCCTCGGTCCTCCTCGCCGTCGTGGTGACGGTGCCGTTCGTGTTGCCGACGGTGGTCGTCGGCGTCGCCTTCCGGTCGCTGCTGACCGGCCCACTGTCCTTCCTGCACATCCAATCCGGTCTCGGTGCGGTGCTGGCCGCGCACGTGTTCATCAACGTCGCCGTCGTCGTCCGCGTGGTCGGCGCGGCATGGCGGAACCTCGACCCCCGGTTGCTCGAGGCGGCGCGCACGCTCGGCGCCGGGCGGCTGCGTGCGACGCTGACGGTGGTGATCCCTCGACTGCTGCCCGCCATCGCCGGTGCCGCCGCACTGATCTTCTTGTTCTGTTCCACCAGCTTCGGCGTCGTGATCATCCTCGGTGCGGGGGAGTTGCGCACCCTCGAGACCGAGATATACACCCAGGCAATCGGCTACTTCCGTATCCCCGAGGCGGTGGTGCTGTCGATGGTGCAGATCGTCGTCGTGTTCGCGGCGCTGATGCTCACCCGCGTGTTCGCCGACCCCGCCGGGACGGGTTCGGCCCGTGGCGGTGTCGAACGGCGTCGGCGTGATGCGGCATTCGTGCACGGGCGGTTCGTGCGCCCGGCGATGTGGCTGGTGAGCGTGTGGACGGTGGTGCTGCTCGTCGGGCCGGTCGTTGTTCTGATCGCGCGGTCGGTGCGGCCGACGGTCGGCGGGGAATGGACGCTCGCCGGGTATCGCGCCCTCGCCGAACCGGTCAACGGGGTCACGCCGCTGGAGAGTCTCGAGTACTCGCTGGTGTCGGCGGCGTTCGCGACCGTCATCGCGCTGGTGGTGGGCGTGCTCGCCGCCGTCGCGCTCCATCGCTCCCGCGGGGTGGTCGGCGCGATCGCCTCGGCCATCTCCCTGGTTCCGCTCGGGATCAGTGCTGTCACATTGGGATTCGGATACCTGATCGTGCTGGCGTCGATGCCCTATGCCATCGCGGCGTCGCCGGCGATCATCCCGTGCGTGCAGGCGCTGATCGCCATCCCGATGGTCATCCGCATCATGCTCCCCGCGCTGGAATCGGTACCGGTCCGGCTGCGGCAGGCCGCCGCGACGCTGGGCGCCCGGCCCGCCCGCGTGTTCGCGACCGTCGACCTGCCGATCGTCGGCCGTTCGATGGGTGCGGCCGCCGGTTTCGCCTTCGTGATGGCGCTCGGCGAGTTCGGGGCCAGCAGCTTCCTGGCCCGTGCCGACACGACGACCCTGCCGGTGCTGATCGGCTCTGCGCTCAACCGGCCGGGCGCCGCCAACCTCGCGACCGCGATGGCCGCGTCCGTGGTGCTGGTCGCCGCGACGACCCTCGCCGTGCTGGTGGTCGAGGCGTTCCGTCCCCGATCGGAGGTGCCGCTGCTGTGAACGGAGAAGGCCCCGCGACGAGGTCCCATGCCCTCCTCGAGATCTCCGACCTCGCCGTCGCCTACGGCGGGCACACCGTGATCGACGGATTGTCCTGGCAGGTCGGGGGATCGGGGTCGCTGGTGACCGCCGTCCTCGGGCCGTCAGGGTGCGGAAAGTCGACGCTGCTCCGCGCCGTCGCCGGGCTGGAGCAGCCGACCCGCGGGGTCGTGCGCTTCGACGGTCAGGACCTCGCCGGGGTGGAGGTACACCGACGCGACTTCGGGGTGGTCTTCCAGGACGGACAGCTTTTCGGCGGACGCAGCGTGGCGTCGAACATCGGCTACGGACTGCGGATGCGGCGCTGGTCGCGTCGCCGGATCGCCGATCGCGTGACCGAGCTGCTCGACGTCGTCGGTCTCCCCGGCTTCGAGAAGCGTTCCGTCGACACCCTTTCCGGAGGGCAGGCGCAACGAGTCGCACTGGCGCGTGCCCTCGCTCCGCATCCGCGGCTGCTCCTGCTCGACGAACCCCTGGCCGCACTCGACCGACGCCTGAGAGATGAGCTGGCGGTGGAGATCTCGGAGATCGTGCGCGCGGCCGGCGTACCGACCGTCGTCGTCACCCACGATCACGCCGAGGCCGCGACCATGGCCGACGAGATCGCGGTCATGCGCGACGGCGCGATGGTGCAGGTCGCCACGCCCTCACAGCTGTGGCGACGTCCGCTGGACGAGTGGACGGCACAGTTCCTCGGCGTCACCACCGTCGTCGACGCGCAGGTGCGCGCCGGAATCGCCGACACCGTGCTCGGCGAGATCGCCCTCGACCTGCCCGACGGTTCGCGCCGGCTCGGGCTCCGCCCGGAGTCGGTCGAGGTCGTGGGTCCGGCAGGCACGGACGATCCGGGCGGGAGCCTCGCGACGGTCGTGCTCGTCGCCGAACTTCCGGCCGGTCCACGCGTGCGCATCGAGACGGCGGTCGGCGAGATCGACGCCGTGGCAGACGAATCCGTTGCCATCGGCGACCGGGTGCGGATCCGCCTGGTACCCGAGCGGGTCGCGGTCATCGGGTGACGACGGCCGCCTGATGACGGATACCGCGCGACGCGACCTCCTGCTCCCACCGGGATTGATGGTGCTCGGCGCGACGTCGATGTATCTCGGTGCGGCGGTCGCCGTCGGCCTCTTCGACGACGTCGCTCCATCGGCGGTGGCGTGGCTGCGCATCGCCGGCGCCGCACTGGTGCTGCTGATCTGGGTCCGGCCGCCGCGGCAGGCGTGGCAGTGGTCTCGCCTGCGGCTTGCCGGATGCTTCGGCCTGATCACCGCGGGAATGAACATCACCTTCTACGAGGCGCTGGCACGCCTGCCGATGGGTACGACCGTCGCGCTGGAGTTCCTCGGCCCGATCACGGTGGCGGCCTTGGGTTCCCGCACCCGACGCGACATCGCGGCACTCGTGCTCGCGGGGCTCGGCGTCGTCCTCATCGCCGACGTCCGATGGTCGGGGACCGGCGTGGGAGTGCTGCTCGCGCTGGCCGCCGCTGCGTGCTGGGCCGGTTACATCGTGCTGGGGAAGCGGGTCGCGGCGCGCGGGGCGGGCGTCGAGGACCTCGCCACGGGCTTCGTGATCGCCGCCCTCGTGACCTCGCCGCTGGCGTGGTGGGTGCTGGAGGCGGTAGCCGGTCGGGGTTCTTCCGAGGCGGTGGGCGATGGGGTCTCTCCGGTCGCGCTGATCGGCCAGGGCCTGGTCCTGGGCGTGGCGTCGACCGCGATCCCGTACGCCCTCGACCAGGTCGTGCTGCGTCGCGTCGGGCGAGCGCGGTTCGCGATCCTGCTCGCGCTGCTCCCGGTGACGGCCGCGGTGATCGGCCTGATCGTCCTCGGTCAGGTTCCGCGGCCGCTGGAGGCCGTCGGGATCGCGGCAGTCGCGCTGGCGGTGGCGGTCCGATCGGTCGATGAGGACGAGATCCCGCCGAGCTGAGTGCTCAGGCGGCGCGTGCCTTCTTCAGCGCCTTGCTGAGTTCCTTCTTGCTCATGTCCGAGGTGTCGAGCTTGCGCATCCGGTGGATCACCACGGGACACCGCACGCACCGCGTGGTGCTCTTGCAGCATTTCTTCTTGGGCTTCAGAGAGCCCACCTTGGCCGCGTCGACCTTACCCATGCGGCGAGGTTAGCAGACCCTAATAACGGGTGCTCGGAAGCCTGTGATCGCGGTCTCACCACATAAACCGATACTCTGTAGCGTTGAATCCCTAGGTGATCTGCACTTGTCGCCGGTCAGAGCTGTTCGGCCGCGAGCTGAATGCCTGCCGCCGAGGCGGTCCCCATCAACACGAAAGAGAGCCTGTGAGCGCTGCCCCCACCTTCCGGAACGTCGCCATCGTCGCGCACGTCGACCACGGAAAGACCACCCTCGTCGACGCCATGTTGCGCCAGTCCGGCGTCTTCGGAGAGCGCGCCGAGGTCGTCGACCGGGTGATGGACTCCGGCGACCTCGAACGTGAGAAGGGCATCACCATTCTCGCCAAGAACACCTCGGTTCACCGGCGCCAGCCGGATGGCACCGAGGTGGTCATCAACGTCATCGACACCCCCGGCCACGCCGACTTCGGCGGTGAGGTCGAGCGCGGCCTGTCGATGGTCGACGGGGTCGTGCTGCTGGTCGACTCGTCCGAGGGGCCGCTCCCGCAGACGCGCTTCGTGCTCCGCAAGGCCCTCGCCGCCGAGCTTCCGGTGATCGTGGTCGTCAACAAGACCGACCGCCCCGACGCGCGCATCCAGGAAGTCGTCGACGAGACGCAGGACCTGCTCCTCGACCTCGCCTCCGACCTCGACGAGGAAGCCGCGAAGGCAGCCGAGCTCGTGCTCGAACTCCCGGTGCTCTACGCCTCCGGCCGCGCTGGCGTGTGTTCCATCGAGCAGCCGGCCAACGGCGAGATCCCGGACGCCGAGAACCTCGACGCATTCTTCGACGTCCTGCTCGAGCACGTCCCGGCGCCCAAGGGCGATCCGGAGGCCCCGCTGCAGGCCCACGTCACCAACCTCGACGCGTCGGCCTTCCTCGGCCGTCTCGCGCTCGTCCGCATCCACAACGGCACCCTGCGCAAGGGTCAGCAGGTGTCCTGGTGCCGCGAGGTCGACGGTGAGCCCGTCGTCGAGCGCGCCAAGATCACCGAACTCCTCGCCACAGTCGGCGTCGAACGCGCACCGGCGGAGTCGGCGGTCGCCGGCGACATCGTGGCCGTCGCGGGTATGCCGGAGATCATGATCGGCGACACCCTCGCCGACCTCGAGAACCCGAAGCCGCTGCCGCGCATCACCGTCGACGAGCCGGCCATCTCGGTCACCATCGGCACCAACTCCTCGCCACTGGCGGGTCGCGTGTCCGGTCACAAGCTGACCGCCCGCATGGTGAAGCAGCGCCTCGACTCCGAGCTCATCGGCAATGTGTCGCTGCGCGTGCTCGACATCGGCCGCCCGGACGCCTGGGAGGTACAGGGTCGAGGTGAGCTCGCGCTCGCGATCCTCGTCGAGCAGATGCGTCGCGAGGGCTTCGAGCTGACCGTCGGCAAGCCGCAGGTGGTCACCCGCAAGGTCGACGGCAAGGTCCAGGAGCCGTTCGAGCACCTGACGGTCGATGTGCCCGAGGAGTACCTCGGTGCGGTCACCCAGCTGCTGGCCGCCCGCAAGGGCCGCATGGAGCAGATGAACAACCACGGCACCGGCTGGGTCCGCATGGAGTTCATCGTCCCGTCGCGCGGTCTGATCGGCTTCCGCACCGACTTCCTCACCGAGACCCGCGGTACCGGTATCGCCAACGCCGTCTTCGACGGTTACGACGCCTGGGCCGGCGAGATCCGCGCCCGCCACACCGGCTCGCTCGTGAGCGACCGCTCCGGCACGGTGACCCCGTTCGCGATGATCCAGCTCGCCGACCGCGGCACGTTCTTCGTCAACCCGGGCGACGACAGCTACGAAGGTCACGTCGTGGGTATCAACCCGCGTCACGAGGACCTCGACATCAACGTCACCCGCGAGAAGAAGCTGACCAACATGCGTCAGTCCTCCGCCGACGTGATGGAGACGCTGGCCAAGCCCATGCAGCTCGATCTCGAGGCCGCCATGGAATTCTGTGCCGCCGACGAGTGTGTCGAGGTCACCCCTGAGGTCGTACGGGTGCGTAAGGTGCACCTGGACTCGAACACCCGCGCCCGTGAGCGTTCGCGGGCCAAGTCCCGGGACGCCGCGGTCAGCTGACCGCCGAGCCGGTCTCTCGCGCGAGCGGGAGACCGGCACTCGTCCGATCGACCGAGAAGCATCTTCATGGGGGTATCCGAGGTGAAACGCGCGAGGCCACAGGGTCGCGACGCCACGAACCGGACCCGGGGCCGTGTGCTCGGGTTGCTCTCGTGCGGCGCCGCTCTGCTCATCGCCCTGACGGCGTGCACGGCGGATCCGCCGCCGCCCGTCCGCGACACCGGTCCGCCGCCGACGCCGACCGAGTACCCGGTCGCGAAGACGGTCTTCATCGCCACCGACTCGGTCGGCAACGGGTTCAACCCGCACATCGCGGCCGACCAGAATCCGGTGACCACCGCGGTCGCCGCGATGACACTGCCGAGCGCCTTCTCGCCCGTGCAGACACCTGCCGGACCTGTCTGGGAACTCCAGCGCCACTTCGTCACCACCGCGGAGGTGACGTCGCGGCAGCCGTTCACGGTGACCTACCGGATCCACACCGACGCCCAGTGGTCCGACGGCCTGCCGGTCACCGGCGACGACTTCAGCTACCTGTGGCAGCAGATGTCGCGTCAGCCCAACGTGGTGGCCCCGGCCGGCTACCGCCTCATCGACTCCGTGCAGTCCCGCGAGGGCGGCAAGCTCGTCGAGGTGCGCTTCGAGCGGCCGTACCCGGCCTGGCGCGAGCTGTTCACCGGCCTGCTGCCCAGTCACGTCCTCAAGGGCGCCCCCGCCGGCTTCCAGACCGGCATGGACACCGGCAAGCCGGTGTCGGCCGGCCCGTACGCGATCGTCGGGATCGACAAGACCCGCGACGAGGTGCGGCTGGCCCGCAACGACCGCTACTGGGTGACACCGCCCCGACTCGACCAGGTCGTGCTCCGCCGCGCGGGCAACAACGCCCAGATGCTCGACTCCGTCCGTTCCGGCGACTCCGAGATCGTCGCGCTCGGGGCCTCGCCGGCGACCGCCGCCGAACTCTCGGCACTACCCGGCCTGGAGACCGAACGCAGCCTCACCTCGAGGTCACTGGGGATCAGCGTCAACGCCCGCACCGACGCGATGAGCTCGGTCGAGCTGCGGCGCGCGATCCTCGGCCTCGTCGACGCGCGGCTGACCACTTTCGCCGGTGCGGGGGACTGGATCGTGGAGCCGTACGCGAACACCGTCTTCGCGCCGTCCGACCCCGGGTACACGCCCGTCTCGCGGGCGCGACCCGATCGTGCCGCGGTCGACGCGCTCCTCGCCGACGCCGGATACCGCCGGGCGGACCCGGAGACGGCCGGAGAGGCCTCGCCCGTCCCCGAGCCATCCACCGGTGCGCCTGCGTCGGAATCGCCTTCTGCGTCGGGCTCGTCCACGCCGTCGACCCCGGCGGCGACGCCGACCCCCGGTGCGGTCGAGGTCGCCAAGCTGCCCGAGGGCGTCCTGCCGTTCCAGAAGGAGGGCCAGGACCTCCTCGTGCGTGTCGGCGCCGTCGCCGGTGACCCCCGCGCCACGTCGGCCGCGGCGAGCGTCGTCGACCAGCTCCGCAGCGCCGGAATCCGTGCCCAGGTGGTGACGATGCCGAACAGCGAGCTGTACGGCTCGGCGCTGACCCAGAAGCGCGTCGACCTCGTCGTCGGCTGGACCGGACTCGGTGTGCCGCCCGCGGCGTCACTGGCATCGCAGGTCGACTGCAACCAACCCAAACCGAGCACCGAGCCGTCGCCCGCCACACCGCCGACCCCGACCAGCATCGCGCCGAGCGGTGGGGACGTCGGCGACAGCTACGCCAGCAACATCTCCGGTCTCTGCGATCCCACGCTGATCGAACTCGCACGCAACGCGATGTCCGAGAACGACCCGATCTCGACGCTGAAGCAGGCGGAGCCGCTGCTGGCCGCGCAGGCCATCTACCTGCCGCTGTACCAGGATTCGATGATCGTCGGCGTCACGCCCGAGGTACGCGATGTGCCGCTCACCGGCCCGATCCAGGAGTCGATCTTCGGGACCGCGGTCAACTGGGAACTCTCGTGACCGACGCTTCTCCCACCGCCGACCGGCGGCTGCTGCTCGTCCACGCCCACCCCGACGACGAGACGATCATGACCGGCGGGACCATCGCCCGCTACCTCGCCGAAGGCGTCGACGTTCGCGTCCTGACCTTCACCCTCGGTGAAGAGGGCGAGGTCATCGGAGACGAGTTCGCACAGCTCGTCTCCGACGGCGGCGCCGACCAGCTCGGCGGGTACCGCATCGCCGAACTGACCCGTGCCCTCGCCGCACTCAGCCCGGCCGACGGGCCGGCCCTGACGCCCCGCTTCCTCGGCGGGGCCGGCCGCTGGCGTGACTCCGGCATGGCCGGGGCGCCGTCGGCGGACCACCCGCGCGCGCTCGTCCGGGCGCCGTTCGACGAGCCGGTCGGCGTGCTGTTCGACCTGCTCCTCGGCTTCGCCCCGCAGGTCGTCGTCAGCTACGACGCGTCGGGCACCTACGGCCATCCCGACCACAAACTCGTCCACGAGGTCACCGCGGCCGCGGTCGCGCGTGCCCGGGAGGCCGGTGCGGGCCCGGCGAAGCTGTACGAGTCGGTCACCGAGCGCAGCGCCCTGGAGAACGGTCTCGCGGCGGCTCGCGCCGTGCCGGACGGTTGGCGGATGCCGCGGCCCGGCGAACTGCCGA
Source organism: Gordonia sp. Swx-4 (assembly GCF_030316175.1). Classification (NCBI taxonomy): domain Bacteria; kingdom Bacillati; phylum Actinomycetota; class Actinomycetes; order Mycobacteriales; family Gordoniaceae; genus Gordonia; species Gordonia sp. Swx-4. The sequence goes on along the minus strand of NZ_CP128197.1, from coordinate 3,711,287 downwards.
GCTACCCCGACGACCGGATCACCACCGAGGTCGACGTGCGGGCGTACTACTCGCACAAGGTCGCCGGACTCGCCGCGCACGCCACGCAGGTGACCGTCGCGCCGTCGGGGACCGAGTACGCGCTGTCGAACAACATCCTGCAGCCGATCCACGACCACGAGCACTTCATCCTCACCGACCACGATCCGCGTGAGGCCCCCGGCGGCGACCGGGAGACGGACCTCTTCGCCGGGATCGGATAGCGAAGATGCCAGCGCTCGATCCGCATGTCCGCGACCGGCTCCTGCTGGCGCTGCTGACCCTCGACGGCTTCGTGGTGGGCCTGCTCAGCGTTGCCTTCGCGTACCTGCGGTTCGGCGGGGTCGCGTTGCCTGTCGCGGCTCTGATCGGCGGACTTCTCAACGCCGTGCTGCTGTGGCTGGCGGCCGGATACACCTCGTCACCGCTGCGCTATGCACCGCTTGCCGCATGGGGGCTCGTCGTCGTCATCGCCGGCGGGATCCCGGGGCCGGGTGGCGACGTCATCCTGAGCACGTCGGGAAACTACCTGGTGCAGACCCTTTTTCTGCTGGTGCTGGGTGTCGGCCCGGCGGCGTTTCTCGGCTGGACCCATCGGCTTCCCGAAGCCGACGACTGACTTTCCCCGCCGCCGTTCCCTCGGGGCGAAGGGTGTAACCGAACGAGCGTTAGAGTGTGGTCATGGTTCTGCGCGCGTGGGCCGAAGACATCACGGCCCCGATCGAGCGCGTCACGGCGGCCCTGAGTCGTCTCCGTGACGACCCGACAGCCCTCGGCCCCGATGCCCTCGACGACGAGGGCTGGGTCGCGCTGCTGGGCGCCTCCGGCACCCGGCTGGAAGAACTGTGCGAACTCGCCGACACCGTCCGGGCGAGGGTCACCGATCCCGACGCCGTGACCTTCGTCGTGAACCGCAATCTGGACACCGGGGTCGCCGCCCGACTCATCTCGGATGAACGCCGCCCCGGCGAGCCCGCGCTCGCCGAGCTGGTCGGGGAGGCCGTGGAACTCGGAGCCACCGAGATCTGCATGCAGGGCCCGTTGCCCGCCGACCGGCCGGCCACCGACTACGTCCGCCTCGTCGCGGAGATCACCGATGCGGCAGCCGGTCTGCACCTGCACGCGTACCGCGCTGCGGAGATCGCCGACGGTGCGGTCCGGACCGGGGTGCCGATCGTCGAACACCTCCGCCGCCTCCGCGCCGCCGGGCTCGGGTCGATCCCCGGGACCGCCGCCCAGATCCTCGACGACTCCGTCCGCGGGTTCCTGTCACCGACCGGCTCCGCACCCGCCCGCGAGTGGATCGAGGTCATCGAGGCCGCGCACGGCGTCGGACTCTTCTCGACGGCCACCATCGTCTACGGGCACGTCGAGACCCCGGAGCATCAGGTCGCGCACCTGCGGACACTGCTCGGGATCCAGCGCCGCACGGGTGGATTCAGCGAGCTGATCTTGATGCCGATGGTCGCCTCCAACACGCCGCCGCATCTGACCGCCGCCGCGACGTCGACCGCCTCGCAGCGGGAGACCCGCGCACTGCACGCGGTCGCCCGGCTGATGTCCGTCGGTCTCATCGACCACGTGCAGGTCGCCTGGACGAAGCTCGACCCCGACACCGTGGACCTGCTGTTGCGCGGCGGCGCCGACGACATCGGCGGCCTGCTGCTCGACGGTCGGCTCATGCCGGATGCCGGTCCGGAGGTGGGCCGGGTCCTCGACGCCGACACCCTCGTCGCCATCGCCGAACGCGCCGGTCGTACACCGAGTCAGCGCACCACGCGTTATGCCGAGCCGGAAGCCCATCGGTTGCTCCCGATCCCGCAGGTACGTTCGTGACGGTGACGACGACGCAGGGGGGTGAGCGGGTGGACATCGACATGTCGCAGGAGATCGATGTCGCCATCATCGGTGCCGGCTTCGCCGGTCTCGGGATGGCCACGCAACTCGCCCGTCGCGGCCGCGAATCCTTCGTCGTCCTCGAACGTGCCGACGCGGTGGGCGGCACCTGGCGCGACAATGTCTACCCCGGCATCGCCTGTGACATCCCCGCACACCTGTACTCGTTCTCGTTCCGTCCGCCGGCCGACTGGGCCTCGCGGTATCCGAGTGGGCACGAGATCCGCGACTACCTCGAGCTGACCGTCGCCGAAGAGGGCCTGGCCGAGCACATCCTGCTGAACTGCGAACTGCGGCAGGCGGCCTGGGACGAGGCCGCGGCCCGCTGGACGATCACCGCAGGCAACGGTGACGGACCGGGCCGGGCGTTCCGCGCGCGTAGTCTCGTCCTCGCCGTCGGCCGGTTGTCGGAGGCGAAGATCCCCGACATCGAGGGTCTCGGCCAATTTCCCGGTCAGGTCGTCCACACGGCGGCCTGGCACGACGACGTCGCCGTCGACGGTGCCCGGGTCGGTGTCGTGGGAACCGGTGCGTCGGCGGTGCAGCTCATCCCGCACCTGGCCGACGCCGCCGAGGAACTCGTCGTGTTCTGCCGGACCGCTCCCTACGTGGTGCCGCGCGAAGACCGCCGGTACTCGGCCGACGAACGCGCCGCCCTACTCGATCCCGAGGTCGCCGGCGAGGTCCGCCACCGGCTCCTCACCGAGGCCGACGGGGCGTTCCGGCAGCGACTCGGCCTCCACCCCGACATCGACGAGATCCGGGCCCGCGCCCGCAACCATCTTCACGAGCAGGTCGACGATCCGGAGCTGCGTGACCACCTGACACCGGGTTACGAGATCGGTTGCAAGAGAATCCTTCTCAGCGACGACTTCTATCCTGCGTTGCAGCGGCCGAACGTGGTGTTCGAGCCGAGTGCGCTGGAGTCCATCACCGAGTCCAAGGCCACCGCGCGCAGCGGACGCACCTTCGACCTCGACCTCCTCGTCATGGCAACGGGTTTCGAGTCCGCGCGTCCGCCGGCCGCGAGCCGGGTCGTCGGCCGCGCGGGACTGCACCTCGCCGAGCACTGGTCATCGGGCATGACCTCGTATGCCTCGACCGTCGTCAGCGGATTCCCGAACATGTTCGTGCTCGACGGGCCGAACGCGGCGCTGGGCCACAACTCGGCGATCTACATGATCGAGACGCAGCTCGACTACGTGCTCGGTGCGCTGGAGTTCATGGGCGACACCGACGTCCGGGCACTCGAGGTCTCGGCCGAGGCCGAGGCCGCCTACACCCGCGAGATCGACGAGCGCAGCGCGTCGACCGTGTGGCTGACCGGTTGCGACAGTTGGTATGTCGACCCGGAGAGCGGCCGCCTGACGCTGCTGTGGCCGGGGACCGCGGCGTCGTTCCGAGAACGCAACGGCACGTTCGATCCCGCGCCCTATCTGACCATCCTCGATTCATCGGAGGGGGAACGATGACCGACCTCAGCATCCCCGTGGTGCGGACCGAACCGGTGGAAAGTGTTGCCGGGGAACGTCCTTCACGTGAGGCGATCGATGCCGCCCTTGCCGCCGCCGAGGCCCGGGAGTCGATCGACATCGACCGGGCCGTCACGCTCCTGTCCTGTGCCGGAGAGGATCTCGTGCGCCTGCAGTCGCTCGCCGGCGCGATCCGCGACGAGGGGCTCGCCGCGGTCGGCCGGCCGCGGCAGGTCACCTACTCGCGCAAGGTGTTCATCCCGCTGACCCGTCTGTGCCGGGACCGGTGTCACTACTGCACCTTCGTGACCGTGCCCGGCAAACTCGCCCGCGCCGGCGAGGGGTTGTACCTCGAACTCGACGAGGTCGTCGACCTCGCCCGCCGCGGAGCCGACCTCGGTTGCAAGGAAGCCCTGTTCACGCTCGGTGACCGTCCCGAGGATCGGTGGCCGGAGGCCCGCGAATGGCTGGCCGAGCGCGGATACTCGTCGACCCTCGACTACGTCCGTGCGGCCGCGGTGGCCGTGCTGACCGAGACCGGCCTGCTGCCGCATCTGAACCCCGGGGTGATGAGCCTCGAGGAGCTCCTGCACCTGCGGCCGGTGGCCCCGTCGATGGGCATGATGCTCGAGACCACGTCGCGTCGTCTTTTCACCGAGAAGGGGCAACCACACTACGGCAGCCCGGACAAGGACCCGCTGGTCCGCATGCAGGTGCTCCGCGACGCCGGTGCCGCGCGAGTCCCGTTCACGACCGGCATCCTCGTCGGGATCGGCGAATTACTCCACGAGCGAGCCGAATCCCTGCTCGCAATCGCGGAGGTGCAGGCCGCGGGCGGCCACATCCAGGAAGTGATCGTGCAGAACTTCCGGGCCAAGCCCGACACCGCGATGCGATCCAACCCCGATGCGGAGATGAGTGAGTTCCTGGCGGCGGTGGCCGTCGCACGTATAGTGCTCGGGCCGCACATGCGGGTGCAGGCACCGCCGAACCTGGTGTCGCCGGCCGAATGCGCCGCGCTCATCGCCTCCGGAATCGACGACTGGGGCGGGGTGTCGCCGCTGACTCCCGACCACGTGAACCCCGAACGTCCCTGGCCCAACCTGGATGCGCTCGCTGCGCGGACCGCGGAGTCGGATTTCGTTCTCACCGAACGCATCACCGCGCAACCGACGTATGTGCTCGACGCCGCGGACTGGATCGACCCGGCCCTCACGCGGCATGTCGCCGCGTTGGCAGACCCGGCGACGGGCCTCGCCGTGGACACGCGGCCGGTGCCGCGGCCCTGGCCGGCCGTCGCCTAGCGGAGCACCGGCGCGAGCGCCTCGTACCCGCCGATCACGTCGGTTGCGCGATGCAGCCCGAGGTCCTGCAAGGCGGCTGCGGCGAGGCTCGACGTATAACCCTGCTGGCACAGGATGATCCACCGCACGTCGTGGTCGACGGCCTCGGGGATTCGGGCATCGCTGGCGGGATCGCACCGCCATTCGAGGACGTTCCGCTCGATGACGAGCGCCAGATCCGTCTCGCCCTCCTGGGCTCGCTGGGCGGCCGGCCGGATGTCGACGAGGACCGCTCCGTCCTCGAGTTCGGCGGGGACCGATGCGGCGTCGATGCGCTGCAGTCGTGAGCGTGCCTCGGCGAGGACGTCGTCGATGGTGCGTGGAGTCGGCTTGCCGCTCATTCGGGTTCGTCGGTCAGGATCGTGCGGGTACGACGCAGATGGCCGGCGTCGGCCACCTCGTAGTAGGACATCGCGGTGAGCGGCGGGGAGTAGGCGTGGACGCTGAGCGTCGGCCCGGCGACCTGGGTCGTCGGGTTCTTCACGACGTCGTGGACCCACCCGAGAGGGAAGGCCGCCTGGTCGCCGGCGTCAAGGACGCGCACAGCCAGATCGTCCCCCGTCCAGTGGTACTCCCGCAAGGACCCCGAGAGGACGGTCAGTGCGCCGAGCGAACCGGCGTGGTCGTGGAGTTCGGTGGCTTCGCCGGGCGTCCAGCTGATGAGCCAGACGTCGAGATCGTCGTCGGCGTAGAGGCGCGTCGACCAGCGGTGCGTGGTGTCCCATTCGGTGGGGAGCAGGGCGTCGTGCCGGCCGTCGAGGACATCGGCGACACCCTGGTCGGTGATGCGCAGCAGGTCGGCGGGACGCAGATGCGTCGGCAGGTGGGTCCGCGGGCGCGGTGCGTCGGCCGCCACCCGAGTCCGGGCGAGGGGAGGGACGTTCGGCGAGCGAAGAGAGGCAGACGTGGTGCGGGCAAGGGTCGAGGTCATGAAGAGATCCTTGAGGGAAATGGATGTGTGGGTCGGGAGCCGAGGATCAGCGACAGCGCATACACATGTCCCGCGACGCCGGCTCGAGCCCCGACACAGCGCAGAGGCTGGTGCGAGGGCGGCCCACAGCGACCGGATTCACGACGAACATGCCGCCGAGGATGCCCGACGGATCGGCGCTCGTCGAGAGTTGTCGGCACACTGAGCGAAAGTCCGAGTGTCGACGCGAAACGGGGGCGGGCAGCCTGCGACGTCGACTCGGGTTCGATGTGACCGTTCGACCCGTCCGTGATGTGATTCTCGTTACAGCAGGGCCTTATGTGCGCCCTGGAGCCGGGGGTGATTTCGTCGTGGGCACCGCCGGGGCGGATACTCTGGGTTGCGGTTCGACCAGCCCTCGGACCGCAACCGGCGCCGACGCCGGAGAGTCGTTCGACGCCGAACTGATCCTCCGCCTCGCGCCGACAACGATCTTCCTAGCGAAGGAGTGAGTGGTGACCTACATCATCGCGGAGCCTTGCGTCGATGTCCTGGACAAGGCTTGCGTGGAGGAATGCCCCGTCGACTGCATCTACGAGGGTGGACGCATGCTCTACATCCAGCCGGATGAGTGCGTCGACTGCGGTGCGTGCGAGCCGGTGTGCCCGGTCGAGGCGATCTTCTACGAGGACGATGTCCCGGATGAGTGGGAACCCTACGTCAGCGCCAACGCCGACTTCTTCGACGACCTCGGCTCGCCCGGTGGCGCGAGCAAGGTCGGCAAGACCGACGCCGACCCGGCGTTCATCAAGGGCCTGCCGCCCATGAACGAAGAAGACTGACAGCCCGACGACTCACCGTCTTCGAAGTAGACCGCCCGGACGGATAGGACTGACCTCGCAGTGAGCACTCCCACCTCTCGCGCAGCAGCGCCGCTGCGTGTGTCGGCGACGCGCGTGAGCGGTCGGCTGCCCGATTTCCCGTGGGACACCCTCGCGGGTGCCAAGGCCACGGCGCAGTCCCATCCCGACGGCATCGTCGACTTGTCGGTCGGCACGCCGGTGGATCCGGTGCCGGAGCTGATCCGAAACGCCCTCGCCGACGCCTCCGGGTTCCCGGGGTATCCGACGACCATCGGCACCACCGAGCTGCGCGAGGCCGCTGCCGAGTCGCTTGTCCGCCGCCACGGCGTCACCAACCTCGACCAGTCGGGCATCCTCCCGGTCATCGGCACCAAGGAGGCGATCGCCGGCCTGGCGTCGACCTTCGGTCTCGGCCCGGGCGACGACGTGGTGATCCCGGAGGTCGCCTACCCGACCTACGAGGTCAGTGCGTTGCTGGCCGGTGCCCGCGCCATCCGGGCCGACTCGACCGTCGCCCTCGGCCCGATGAACCCGGCGCTGATGTTCATCAACTCGCCGTCGAACCCGACCGGCAAGATCCTCGGCGTCGACCACCTGCGCAAGGTCGTCGGCTGGGCGCGCGAACGCGGCACCGTCGTGGTGTCCGACGAGTGCTACCTGGGGCTGAGCTGGGAGGGTGAGTCGCTCTCGATCCTCGACCCGCGGGTCTGTGACGGCGACCACACCGGTCTGCTCGCGGTGCACTCGCTGTCGAAGATCTCCAACCTCGCGTCCTACCGGGCAGGTTTCTTCGCGGGCGACACCGAGCTCATCGCCGAACTGCTCGCGGTTCGCAAGCACGCCGGCTTCATGCTGCCCTTCCCGATTCAGGGTGCGATGACCGCAGCACTCCGCGACGACACGCACGTCTACGAACAGCGTGAGCGCTACGCGGCTCGGCGTCGTACTCTGCTCGCCGCAGTGCAGTCGGCCGGTTTCCGCGTCGACCACTCCGAGGCCGGCCTGTACCTCTGGGCCACCCGCGACGAGCCGTGCCGCGATACCGTGGCCTGGCTCGCCGACCGCGGAATCCTCTGCGCCCCCGGCGATTTCTACGGACCGGCAGGGGAGAAGCACGTCCGCATGGCAATCACCGCCACGGACGAGCGCATCGCGGCCGCGGCCGCGCGACTCACCGCATGAACCCATCCCTTTCACGTGGAAACGCCACCCCGCGGGGTGGCGTTTCCAGGTAAAGAAGGCGGGTTTGCGGGGGCGTCAGTTGTGCTTGTGCAACGCCTCGTTGAGCGCGATGCCGTCGCCCTTCCACGGCACGACCTCGACCGCGCCGGTCAGGCTGTTCCGACGGAACAGCAGGTTCGACTGGCCCGCCAGGTCGCGCGCCTTGATCTGCGTGCCGTCCGGGCCGGTCACCTTGGTGCCGGCGGTGACGTAGAGACCGGCCTCGATGACGCAGTCGTCGCCGAGCGGGATGCCGCAGCCGGCGTTCGCGCCGAGCAGGCAGCGCTTGCCCAGCGAGATGATCTCCTTGCCGCCGCCGGAGAGCGTGCCCATCGTCGACGCGCCGCCGCCGATGTCGGAGCCGTCGCCCACGACGACACCCGCCGAGATGCGACCCTCGACCATCGACGACCCGAGAGTGCCTGCGTTGAAGTTCACGAAGCCCTCGTGCATCACCGTGGTGCCGGCGGCCAGGTGGGCGCCGAGACGGATGCGGTCGGCGTCACCGATGCGGACGCCGCCGGGGACGACGTAGTCGACCATGCGCGGGAACTTGTCGATCGAGTACACGGTGACCGGACCGCGGGCGCGCAGCTTGGCGCGCACCGACTCGAAGTTCTCGATCGCGCACGGACCGTGATTGGTCCAGACGACGTTGGTGAGCATCCCGAAGATGCCCTCGAGGTTCGCGCCGTGCGGCTCGATGAGCCGGTGGGAGAGCAGGTGGAGTCGGAGGTAGACGTCGTAGGCGTCGACCGGGGCGACCGACAGGTCGGCGATGCCGGTGCGGACCGCGACGGTCTTGACGCCGCGGGCCTCGTCGACACCGACCAGTTCGCGCAGTTCCGCCGGTGTCGACTCCTCGTCGAGGACGACGGTCTCGGCGGTCTCGACGCCGTCGAGTTCGGGTGCGGGGAACCAGACGTCGAGCACGACTCCCGGAGTCGACCCCCCGTCGATCACCGTTGCGATGCCAGTTGCGTGTGCGCCAGTAGTTGTCACGGCACCCGAGTCTAGGCGATCGGCCCGGGTGAACGACGCCGCGCCTCCCGCCGCCCGCCGCCGTCGGCGCATCGGGGCCGACGGGTGCCCGCCCGTCATCCGAATGGCTCAAAGTCCTGGTGGGGGCAGGTTCGGGGCTCGTATCGTCGCTGCCATGACCGGCCACGACCGACCTTCCCCACCCGCCCCGCGGCGCAGGCGTCGCTGGCCCTGGGTGCTCGGCGGCGTGGGCGTGCTGATCGTCGTCGCTGTCGCGGTCGCCGCGGTGATCTTCCAGCCGTGGCTGATCTTCGTCGACACCGAGGTCGACGACGAGATCCCGGTCGCCGTGACGCCGTCGACCTCGCAGGTCGGTCAACCGCCGCCCGCCGCGCCCGTCGTGCTGTCCGAAGGCCGGCTGATCAGCCACGAGCATTCGACCTCGGGAACCGTCACGATCATCGAGAAGCCGGACGGTACACGGGTTCTCGCCATCGAGGACCTCGACACCACCACCGGACCCGACGTCCACGTCTGGTTGTCGCAGGCCGAGGTCGTCGAAGGCTTCAGCGGTTGGCGGACCGCCGCCGATCCGCCCCACGTCGACCTCGGGACGATCAAAGGCAACAAGGGCAACCAGGTCTACGAGATCCCTGCCGACGTCGACCTCGACGCCTATCCCGCGGTGTTCCTGTGGTGTGTGAAGTTCAGCGTCTCCTTCGGCGCCGCCGAGCTGGCCGCACCGAACGCCGGCTGATCCATGTCGGTGGAGCCGAACCTTGCCGGTGGAGCCGAACCTTGCCGGTTGAGCTTGTCGAAACCCCAGATACGGTAGGCGCGTGAGCACCGCACTCGACCTCGCCGCCGATCCCGTCGAACTGACCGCCGCCCTCGTCGACATCGAGAGCGAGTCGCGCAACGAGTCGGCCATCGCCGACGCGGTGGAAGCGGCACTGCGGGAACAGACGACGGGCTTCGAGGTCCTCCGGCACGGCAACCGGGTACTCGCCCGCACCAACCGGGGGAAGGCGCAGCGCGTCATCCTCGCCGGGCACCTCGACACCGTGCCCGTCGCCGGCAATCTGCCGTCGCGACGCGAGAGGCATCCCGAGGAGGGCGACGTGCTGCACGGCTGCGGCACCGTCGACATGAAGTCGGGCGACGCCGTATTCCTGCACCTCGCCGCGACGCTCGAGGATCCCGCCCACGACCTGACGCTGATCTTCTACGACTGCGAGGAGATCGCCGCCGAGTTCAACGGCCTCAACGACATCGAGCGGGAACTGCCGGAGTGGCTCGCCGGTGACGTCGCCATCCTCGGCGAACCCACCGCCGGTCTCATCGAGGCGGGTTGTCAAGGGACGCTGCGCGTTCGGCTCTCGACGTCGGGAACGCGATCGCACTCGGCCCGCTCGTGGATGGGGGACAACGCGATCCACAAGCTCGGGGGAGTGCTGACCACGCTGGCCGCCTACGAGCCGCGCCGCGTCGACATCGACGGCTGCGAGTACCGCGAGGGACTCTCGGCGGTCGGGCTCGGCGGCGGCGTCGCAGGCAACGTCATCCCCGACGCCGCGCACGTCGACGTGAACTTCCGCTTCGCCCCGGACCGTTCCGTCGAGCAGGCCCTCGACCACGTCGGCGAGGTCTTCGCCGCCGACCTCGCCGACGGCACGGTCACCCTCGAGGTCACCGACGCCGCGGCCGGTGCGCTCCCCGGCCTGGCCCACCCGGCGGCCGCCGCGCTCGTCGAGGCCGCGCAGGGACGCTTCCGCGCCAAGTACGGCTGGACCGACGTCTCACGGTTCTCCGCCCTCGGCATCCCCGCGGTGAACCTCGGGCCCGGCGACCCGAACCTCGCGCATCGTCGGGACGAGCGCGTCCCGGTCGAGCAGATCCGCACGGTCACCGAGCTGCTGCGCGCGTACCTGTCCTGAGCCCGGCCGACGCCGGCCGGGAGCCGCATCGCACGCTGCTAGCGTGAGCCGCATGTCGACCGATCCGGAACCTCTCGCCACCGACTCCGCCGCTGACGACGTCTGCTACGTCGGCCCCATCCGCATGCGGCCGGAGCAGCGCGGCAAGACCACGGACCGGCGGCTTCTCGAATGGGTCGACCCGCGCGATGCGGATCGTCGCGCCGAACGCACGATGCGCGACTCGTGGCGGGTCCTGCGCATCCAGTCGGAGTTCGTCGCGGGCTTCGACGCGATGAGCGAGGTCGCCGAGGCGGTGACCGTGTTCGGCTCGGCCCGGCTGAAGCCGGATTCGCCGGAGTACGCACTCGGCGTGCGCGTGGGTCGTGCGCTCGGCGAGGCCGGCTACGCGGTGATCACCGGCGGCGGGCCCGGCGCGATGCAGGCGGCCAACCAGGGTGCGCACGAGGCGGGTGCCCAGTCGATCGGGCTGAACATCGAGCTGCCCTTCGAACAGGGCCTCAACCCCTGGGTCGACCTCGGCATGAACTTCCGCTACTTCTTCGTCCGCAAGACGATGTTCGTGAAGTACGCGCAGGCCTTCGTCTGCCTGCCGGGCGGCATGGGCACGCTCGACGAGCTGTTCGAGGCGCTCACCCTGGTACAGACCAAGAAGGTGGTGCGATTCCCGATCGTGTTGGTGGGCAGCGACTTCTGGGGCGGCCTGCTCGACTGGATGCGCGACGTGCTGGCCGCGCGCGGGATGATCTCGCCCGAGGACCTCGACCTGCTGACCGTCGTCGACGACCCGGACGACGTCGTCGCGACGATCGAGGCCGCCGCCCCGACGCAACCCGGCGTGAACCAGTCGGGAGTCGATGGCACGATTGCCCGGTGAGTGCCGTCTGTGTCTACTGTGCGTCCGGTCCCGTCGAGCAACGCTTCCTCGATCTCGCCTCCGAGGTGGGGGCGGCGCTCGCGCGTGCCGGTCACGTCGTCGTCTCCGGCGGCGGCAACGTCTCGATGATGGGTGCGCTGGTCACGTCGGCGCGCGCGGCGGGCGGCAACACCATCGGCATCATCCCGAAGGCGCTGATCGAGCGCGAGGTGGCAGACCTCGGGTCCGACGAACTCGTCATCACCGAGACCATGCGTGAGCGCAAACGCATCATGGACGAGCGTGCCGACGGTTTCATCACGCTCCCCGGGGGTATCGGAACTCTCGAGGAGCTGTTCGAGACCTGGACGGGTGGGTACCTGGGCATGCACGAGAAGCCGGTGGTCCTGCTCGATCCTTTCGATTTCTACGCGCCGCTCCTCGGCTGGCTGCGAGAGTTGTCGACAACCGGTTTCGTCTCCCAGCGGTCGTTGGATCGACTGCTGGTCACGGCCTCTGTCGACGAGGCGATCGAGTTGGCGACACAGCGGTAGAAACTTCCTACCGGCCGGTAAGGTGGCGCGGTGAGTGCGCGGGGCACTCACGACGCCCAGCGGAGAGCGGAGGCCACATGCCAGAGACCCAGCCCAAGGACGTCCAGACGGACTCGACGACAGACGGTTCGAATCAGGACACGGTGAAGACGGTCGGGGTGGGGGATCTCCTGCGCGGCGTGGCCAGGATGGCGCCACACGCGACCGGGATGATCAAGCACGCGCCGGGCCTGATCCGGCGGCCGCCGGAAGCGAAGAAGACGATCGGCTCGGTCTTCCAGAAGCATGCGAGTGCCCATCCGGACCGCCCGTTCGTCCGGTTCGAGGGCCGCACGACCACCTACGGCGAGGCCAATCGCCGGGTGAACCGTTACGCCGCAGTTCTTTCCGAGGCCGGTGTGGGCAAGGGTGACGTGGTCGCCCTGCTCTCCAAGAACAACACCACCGATCTGCTGCTGATGCTCGCGACGGTGAAGCTCGGCGCGATCGCCGGAATGCTGAACTACAACCAGCGCGGCGAGGTCCTCGAGCATTCGGTCAAGCTGCTCGGGGCCAAGGTCCTCGTCCACGACCCGGACTGTGCCGAGGCCTTCGAGTCGATCCCGGAGTCGGCGCTGCCCGACCATGTCTTCGACTTCGCCGAGTTCGACGCGGTCGCCGAGGGCAAGGCGGACACCGACCCGGAGGTCACCGCACAGCTGCCGGCCTCGACCAAGGCCTTCTACATCTTCACCTCGGGCACGACCGGGATGCCCAAGGCCAGCGTGATGAGCCACAACCGATGGCTGGCCAGCTTCTCCGGTATCGGCGGTCTCGCGGTCCGCCTGCGCCACAGCGACACCATGTACGTGCCGCTGCCGCTCTACCACAACAACGCACTGTCGGTGTCCCTGTCGTCGGTGCTCGCGTCGGGGGCATGCTTCGCGATCGGCAAGTCGTTCTCGGCGTCGAAGTTCTGGGACGACGTGATCCTCAACCGCGCCACCGCCTTCTGCTACATCGGTGAGTTGTGCCGCTACCTGCTGGCGCAGCCGGAGAAGCCCACCGATCTGCAGCACTCGGTGCACACCGTGGTCGGAAACGGGATGCGCCCCGACATCTGGGACGAATTCCGTGAGCGGTTCGGCGTGGACCGCGTTGTCGAGTTCTACGGCGCCAGCGAGCTCAACCTCGCCTTCGTCAACGCCTTCACCGTCGACAAGACGGCCGGGTTCTGCCCTCTGCCGTACAAGATCGTGGAGTACGACGAGGAGGGCAATCCCAAGCGCAACTCCGAGGGCCGGCTGACCGAGGTCGGCAAGGGCGGTACGGGCCTGCTGCTCGCGCAGATCTCCAACCGGGTGCCGGTCGACGGCTACACCGACGAGGAGGAGACCGAGAAGAAGATCGTGCGCGACGCCTTCAAGGAGGGGGACTCGTACTTCAACTCGGGCGACCTCGTCCGCGATCAGGGCTTCGCGCACATCGCCTTCGTCGACCGCCTCGGCGACACCTTCCGGTGGAAGGGTGAGAACGTGGCCACCACCGAGGTGGAGGGTGCCGTCGACTCATACGACGCGGTGGCCCAGTCGGTGGTCTACGGCGTCGAGGTACCCGGCACCGATGGCCGCGCCGGGATGGTGGCGATCAAGCTGCGCGACGGTGCCGACCTCGACCCGAAGCGGCTCGCCGAACACCTCTACAAGGCGCTGCCGTCCCATGCGGTGCCTCTGTTCGTGCGGATCGTCGACGACTTCGAGCAGACTTCGACGTTCAAGAACCGTAAAGTCGAACTCCGTAAGGAAGGTTATGCCGACGCCGAGGCCGATCAGGTCTACGTGCTGGTCGGCAAGGAGAAGGGCTACGTGGAGTACTACGAGGATTACCCCGACGACGTGGCAGCCGCCAAGGTCCCCAAGGGATGACCGTTTCGCCGACCCTGTGCGGTCGTCCGGTGGCCGTCGACCGTGCGCTGGTCATGGCGATCGTCAACCGCACCCCTGACTCCTTCTACGACCGTGGCGCCAGCTTCGACGACACCGCTGCACAGCGGCGCGTCGACCAGGTGGTCGCCGAAGGTGCCGACATCATCGATGTCGGCGGGGTGAAGGCAGGGCCCGGCGAAGAGGTCGACGCGATGACCGAGGCGGCTCGCGTGGTGCCGATGATCTCGTGGATCCGGGAGCGCCACCCGGATGTGCTGATCAGCGTCGACACCTGGCGCAGCGAGGTCGCCGACCAGGCGTGCGCGGCGGGGGCCGACCTCATCAACGACACGTGGGCCGGAGTCGACCCCGAGGTCGTCGCGGTCGCGGCCGAACGGGGTGCGGGGATCGTGTGTTCGCACACCGGCGGTGCCGTCGTCCGGACCCGCCCGCACCGCGTCTCCTACGGCGATTCCGTCGACGCGGTGGTGGCCGACGTGCTCGACGAGGTGACCGGGGCGGCGGAGCGGGCCCTGGCAGCGGGCGTACATCGAGACGCGATCGTTATCGACCCGACGCATGATTTTGGCAAGAACACTCACCACGGGCTCGCACTGTTACGCCGTGTAAAAGATCTTGTTAATACGGGTTGGCCAGTCCTGATGGCGCTGAGCAACAAGGACTTTGTGGGGGAGACTCTGGGTACAGACCTGGAGCAACGGTTGGAGGGAACCCTCGCCGCGACCGCTCTGGCCGCCGCCGAAGGCGCCCGGATCTTTCGCGTACACGAGGTCGCCGCCACCCGTCGTGTGGTCGACATGGTCGCTGCCATCGCGGGAACGAGACCGCCCGCCCGAACAGTCAGGGGACTTGCATGACCAAGCAGAAGCGACGTAACCCCATCGGTCGCGATAAGGCCGCCGTCTGGCCGACGCCGGCCGAGGAGCTCGGTACCAAGCGGCAGTGGTCGGCGACCCACACCTGGGAGCAGCCGGACTGGACCATCGACGAACTCGTCGCCGCCAAGGACGGACGCACCGTATCGGTGGTGCTGCCCGCCCTGAACGAGGAGGAGACCGTCGCCGACGTGATCGCCTCGATCATGCCGCTGTACGGCACGCTCGTCGACGAACTGATCGTCCTGGACTCGGGCTCCACCGATGCCACCGCCGAGCGTGCGCTCGCGGCCGGTGCGCAGGTCATCAGCCGTGAGGAGGCGGTGCCCGAGCTCGAACCCGTCAAGGGCAAGGGTGAGGTGCTGTGGCGTTCGATCGCCGCGACCACCGGCGACATCATCGCCTTCGTCGACTCCGACCTCATCGACCCGGACCCCATGTTCGTGCCGAAGATGCTCGGCCCGCTCCTGGTGAATCCGGAGATCCACTTGGTGAAGGGCTACTACCGCCGTCCGCTGCGTACCGGCGGCACCCAGGACGCCAACGGCGGCGGCCGCGTCACCGAACTCGTCGCCCGCCCACTGCTGGCCTCCCAGAAGCCCGACCTCACCGCGGTCCTGCAGCCGCTCGGCGGTGAATACGCCGGCACCCGCGAGATGCTGTCGTCGGTGCCGTTCGCGCCCGGCTACGGCGTGGAGATCGGTCTCCTCATCGACACCTACGATCGGTACGGCCTCGGCGGCATCGGACAGGTCAACCTCGGCGTCCGCACCCACCGCAACCGTCCACTCATCGAGCTCGGCGTCATGAGCCGGCAGATCGTCGGCACGCTGATGCGCCGATGCGGCATCGAGGACTCCGGCGTCGGACTCACCCAGTTCACCGCCGAGCCCGACGGCTCGTTCACCCCGCACACCACCGAGGTCTACCTCGAGGACCGTCCCCCGATGAACACCCTCCGCTCCATCGACTCCAAGGTGATGGCCTCCTAGGCGACTTCGTCCGGGAACCGACCACTCCTCGACTCCGGCGACACGTGACACGCCCTCGGCGTGACGCAGTGTCGCCGGTGTCGTGTGCGGACCGGTCGTCCGACGAGACGGCCGGGTGCCGCGAGGGCCGCCCGACGCCGGTCTGTCAGGATGGGACGTATGCAGACCCTGCTGCTGTACCTGCTGATCATGGCGCTCGTCGCCGGGGCAGTGTTCGCCATCGTCTGGTTCGTCTTCGGGCGCGGGGAGGAACTCCCCCCGGTCGAACCCGGCACCACCCTCACCCGTCTGCCGACGGTCGGGATCAGTGGCGACGACGTCCGGGCGCTGCGCTTCATGCAGACGTTCCGGGGCTACAAGCAATCCGAGGTCGACTGGGCGCTCGCGCGTCTCGCGCGCGAGGTCGACGACCTCCGAACGGTCATCGCGCGTCTCCGCGAGCGCGAGTCGGGTACAGGTGTGACCCCCGGCACGACGGGCGTTCCCGACCTTGCCGCAGAGGGTGTCGACAACCCCGAGAACGGCCGGGAGCAGGCGGTTTACGACGATCAGGACCCCAATCCCGCCTCGCGCGAAGCTGGTCCGTCGACAGCCTTCGACAGGTAGTCGGGGCACCTCGGAACAGAGCTTGTGTCGCGCACTCGCATTCGATCGAGACGACGACACGTATCATGTTCGAAGCAGGACACTGTGAAGGGAGCTTGAGAATGGCGGCAATGAAGCCACGTACTGGGGACGGCCCCCTCGAAGCGGCCAAGGAAGGGCGTGGAATCGTTGTCCGGATTCCGATCGAGGGCGGAGGTCGCCTCGTCGTCGAGCTGACCGCCGACGAAGCCGCCGCACTGGGTGAGGAACTCCGCGGGGTCACCGGCTGAACGGAGATCTCGCCGACGTCGTCGAGCTGCTTCGATGCCCGGTGTGTGCCGGGGCTTTCGAGACCGCGCCGCCCGGGACCGGGCACGACGAGACTTCCCCGGCAGGAGCCGGGTCCGGGCCGTCACCGCGTGGAGGATCACTCCGCTGCGGTGGCGGTCATTCCTTCGACGTCGCCAAGCAGGGTTACGTCTCGCTGCTCGACGGACGTTCGGGTTCACTGCGTGCCGACACCGCGTCCATGGTCGCGGCCCGCGCACGTGTCCACGACGCCGGATTCTTCACGCCGGTGCTCGACGCGGTGGCCGACCGGGCATGCGAATTCGGTGCCGGCGTGGACAAACCCGTCGTCCTGGACGCGGGAGCCGGTGGCGGCCACTACCTTCGCGCCGCGGTCTCCGCGCTGGCCGAATCATCTGCGGTCGAGGCACGGGGAATAGGCATCGACCTCTCCAAGTTCTGTGCGCGGGCGATCTCCCGCGGCACCCCACGTCACGCGGCGATCGTCGCCGACATCTGGCGCGGCCTACCGATCGCCGATGACGCTGTCACCGTTGCGCTCTCGGTGTTCGCACCACGCAATGCCGCGGAGTTCGCGAGGGTACTGCAGCCCGGCGGAGGCCTCGTCGTCGTCAGCCCGGCCGCAGATCATCTCGCCGAGATCATCGAACCGATGCAGATGCTGCGCGTCGACTCCGGCAAATCCGAACGACTGCAGGCCGCCTTCGCCGACGGATTCGAGGTAGTCGACTCGTCTCCGATCCGTTCCGTCACCGAACTCGACGCACAGACCGTGGGCGACCTCGTGGCGATGGGCCCGTCGGCCTTCCACGCCGACGACGCCGACATTCGCTCGCGTGCAGAGGCATTGGTAGGGGACGGCACGGTCGATGTGACGCTGTCGGTCGTCGTCACGACCTGCCGGCCGACCGTCCGGAGCTGACCGCCTGCTGCGCGGGCGGTGCGTCAGCGCAGTGCGGAGCGGTACACCCCGAGGGTCTGTTCGGCAATCGTCGCCCAGGAGAACTCGGCCTCGGCACGTTCGCGGCCGGCCACACCCATCGCCGTTGCCATGACCGGATCGGCGACGACGGCGTTGACCGTCTGGGCGAGATCGTGCTCGAAGGCCTGTGGATCGACGGGGTCATACGGCACCAGCCGGCCGGTGACGTGATCGCGAACCACCTCGGGGATGCCGCCGACCTCCGACGCCACGACCGCGGTCCCGCAGGCCATGGCCTCCAGGTTCACGATGCCCAGCGGTTCGTACACCGACGGACACACGAAGACCGATGCCGCGGTGAGGATCTCGCGGATTCTGGGGAGCGGGAGCATCTCCCGGACCCAGTGCACACCGGGCCGGGATGCGGACAGCTTGCCGACCGCCGACTCGACCTCGGCGCCGATTTCCGGGGTGTCGGGCGCACCGGCGCAGAGCACCAGCTGGACGTCGGGGTCGAAGTCGTGGGCGGCCGTGACAAGATGTGCGACACCCTTCTGCCTGGTGATGCGCCCGACGAAGGCGACGATCGGGCGCCGGGGATCGACGCCCAGCGCGGCCAGCGTCGACTCCGGTCCGAATGGGTCGTCGACGGGATACCACTGGGTGGTGTCGATGCCGTTGCGCACCACGTGGACCCGCTCGGGATCCAGCCGCGGGTAGGTGTTGCAGACGTCGTTGCGCATGCCCGAGCTCACCGCGATCACCGCGTCGGCGTATTCGACCGCGTTGCGTTCGACCCAGCTCGACACCCGGTAGCCACCGCCGAGTTGCTCCGCCTTCCACGGGCGTGAAGGTTCCAGTGAATGTGCCGTGAGGATGTGCGGTACGCCGTACAGCTGCGCGGCGACGTGTCCGGCGAGCCCGGTGTACCAGGTGTGGGAGTGCACGACATCGGCGCCTTCGGCTCCGACAGCCATGCGCAGGTCGGCGGAGAGTGTCGTGATCGCCGCATTCGCACCGGCCAGGCCCGGATCCGGTGAATAGACCGCTGCGGTGTCGCGTTCGGCGCCCATGCAGTGCACGTCGACGGTCGCGAGATCTCGTAGGTGGCGGACCAATTCGGTGACGTGTACACCGGCGCCGCCGTACACCTCGGGCGGATACTCCCGTGTCATCATCGCCACCCTCATGATGACGACGCTAGTGGCATCGCGGGCAGTTCGCCATCGCTGTGCGAACACGGCCGCGAATCCGTTGGTGCCGTCATCTGGCCGAGGCTCTCGATCGCGGTTAAGTTGGGGGAGTGAGATCACAGCCGCACGTCCTCGGCATCGTCCTCGCAGGCGGCGAAGGTAAACGCCTCTACCCGCTGACGATGGACCGGGCCAAGCCTGCGGTGCCCTTCGGCGGTGCCTACCGGCTCATCGACTTCGTGCTGTCGAACCTGGTCAACGCCGGATACGAGCGCATTTGCGTGCTGACGCAATACAAATCGCATTCGCTGGACCGGCACATCTCGCAGACCTGGTGGACGTCGGGTTTCCACGGCGAATACATCACGCCGGTGCCCGCGCAGCAGCGCCTCGGGCCCCGCTGGTACACCGGCAGCGCCGACGCGATCTTCCAGTCGATGAACCTCATCACCGACGAACAGCCCGAGTACATCGTGGTCTTCGGCGCCGATCACGTGTACCGCATGGACCCGTCGCAGATGGTCGAGGCGCACATCGCATCCGGTGCCGATGTCACCGTCGCCGGCATCCGCGTACCGCGTGCGGAGGCGGTCGCCTTCGGCTGCATCGACTCCGACGCCTCCGGCAAGATCACCCGTTTCCTGGAGAAGCCCGCGGACCCGCCCGGCACGCCGGACGACCCGGACTCGACCTTCGCCTCGATGGGCAACTACGTGTTCACCACCGAGGCACTCGTCGAGGCGCTGCGCGAAGACGCCGCCGACTCCGACTCCGACCACGACATGGGCGGCGACATCATCCCGGCGTTCGTCGCCCGCGACACCGCCTACGTCTACGACTTCAAGGACAACGAGGTGCCCGGCGCGACCGAGCGCGACAAGGGCTACTGGCGCGACGTCGGCACCCTCGACGCGTTCTACGACGCGCACATGGATCTCGTGTCCGTGCACCCGATCTTCAACCTCTACAACGGCCGCTGGCCGATCCGCGGCGAGACGCACAACCTGCCGCCGGCCAAGTTCGTCCAGGGCGGCGTGGCCGAGGACTCGGTGGTCGGTTCGGGCTGCATCATCTCGGGTGGGACGGTACGTAATTCGGTCCTGTCGTCGAACGTCGTCGTCGAGGACGGGGCGATCATCGAGGGCAGCGTCCTCATGCCGGGCGTACGCATCGGCAAGGGGGCGGTCGTCCGCAAGGCGATCCTCGACAAGAACGTCGTCGTCGGCGACGGTGAGCAGCTCGGCGTCGACCCCGACGCCGACCGGGAACGGTTCTCCGTCAGCACCGGTGGCGTCGTGACGGTCGGCAAGGGGATTCGGGTCTAGCGTCCGACCCTGCCAACCGAGTAGCGGCGCCCGAGCGGAGCGGAGACGCCGCGTGTCGAGGTCAGCTCGCCAAGGCCGCGCGGATCAGTTCCGGGATGTCGGCGTCGGCATCCGGGGGCAGGTCATCGATGGGCCACCACTGCAGGTCCACGGACTCCTCGCTGCGTGCGAACTGCGGCAGGCCACCGTCGGCGGTCGGGCCGGCGACCACCCGGTAGCGCACGTCGAGATGCCGGGTCGGCACGCCGAGCGAGCAGGTGATCGGGTGGGTGTGCAGGTGGACGATGCCACCGCCGGCGCCGATCTGGTCGAGATCGAGCCCGGGGATGCCGGATTCCTCGCGGGCCTCTCGCAGTGCGGCGTCGGCCAGGGTCTCGTCGGACGGTTCGCAGTGTCCGCCGAGCTGAATCCACTTGCCGACGCGCGGATGCAGGGTCAGCAGGACATGGCTGCGATCGGCGTCGAAGACGATGGCCGACCCGGTGACATGTCCTGCCGCACAGGCCCGCAGGCACGCGTCCGGGGCAGCGGCCAGGAACGCGAGGTAGGCATGCCGGAGGCTGTCCTGTCCCGAGTCGGGCGCCTGCCAGGCGGTCAATGCCTCGACAGCGGAGGCGTGCAGGGATTCCGCGCTCACAGTTCGATCACCCACGCGTCGGTCGGCGCCGCGTCGCGTAGCGGGGCAGCTTCGAGCGGGTGTCCGATGGCGACCGCGCCCAACGGCTCCCACGACGCGTCCACTTCGAGGACACGACGTACCGTAGGTGCGGCGAAGATCGTCGAGCCGACCCAGCAGCTGCCGATCTCGCGGACCGACAGCGCGATCAGCAGGCTCGCCACGGCACCGCCGGCGGCCACCGTGAACATGGTGTGCTCGGCCGCGTTCCGACGCTCGTCGGGGTACTCGTGCACGCCGTCGGGTACCAGGAACGGGATCACCAGTTCCGGTGCGTCATAGAGGATCTGCCCGCGGCGGAGTCGCTTCTCGATCGATTCGGGTGTCTTGGAATCGGATTCGAGGTCGGCGCGCCATTCGGCGGTCATCGCGTCGAGCAGCGCACGACGCCGCTGCTCCGAGCGCACCCACACGAACCGCACCGGATGGGTGTGGTGCGGCGCGGGCGCGGTGAGGGCCTCACCCAGGGCGGTGCGGATCAGTTCCGGGTCGACCGGCCGGGTATCGAAGGCGCGTACGGACCGTCGGGTGCGGATGGCCTCCCGACGACCCAGGGCGATGGCCTCCTCGGTGCCGAGCCGGAACAGGTCCTCGTCGGCGGGCCGGATCAGATCGGCGGCGGTCGAACCGTCGTCGACGGGCGCGAACCCACGCACGACGGCCACCGGCACGGCGGCGAGCTTGCCCTTGACCAGATCTGCGGCCGCGGACAGTTCGTCGGCGACCGCGATGTCGGTCACCACCAACGGGTTCCCGTAGTCGTCGGTGCCACCGTCGTAGGGGTGGGTGACGGCGATGCCCGCCGACCCGATCGCGACATCGGTCTGTCCGGTGCGCCAGGCACGGCCCATCGTGTCGGTGATGATCACCGCGACCTCGAGTCCGGCACGCTCGGCGATGACGGCCCGCAGTCGTCTCGCGCTGCCGTCGGGATCCTCGGGGAGCAGGGCCAACTGGTCGGAGCGCACATTGGAACCGTCGATCCCGGCCGCGGCCTGGACAAGACCCAGACGGTTCTCGGTGATCAGTGTGCGGTTCTTGCGGGCGAGCACCCGCACCGACTCGGCTTCGACGAGCCTGCGTCGCAGCGCATCACGTTCGTCGGGATCGGCCGGTGCATCCACCATGCGGCCCTCGGCCTTGGAGATGATCTTGCTGGTCACGACCAGTACATCACCGGATTCCAACCACGGTGCGGCGGCGAGGATCTCGGCGGCGACGTCGGATTCGGCGGTGAACTCGGGGAGCCCGGTGACGGGTCGGATCTCCAGGCCGTCCGGGGCGCGGTGATCGGCGAGGTCGCTCACTCGGTGCCCACGTTCTGTTCCGGCATGGCCACGTCGACGAGTGCGCAGGCAGCTCGGATCATCTGTGCGGTCGCCTGCGGGTCGGTCATCAGCAGCGGTGCGGAGCCGATGGCGATGCCGTCGACCTGTGCCCGGTCGCCCTCGGCGATCAGCCAGCCGTCGAGGATGCCGTTGCCGCTGCGGGCGCCGTAGTGGGCGGCGACCGCCTCGGCCGACGACTCGACACCGATCACCGACAGGCATTCGTCGGCCATGCCGCGCAGCGGCCGGTTGTCGATGATCGGCGACACACCGACCACCGGGGCCTTGGTGGTGCGCAACGCGCTGCGCATCCCGGGAACGCTCACGATCGCACCGATGCTCACCACCGGATTCGACGGTGCGAGCAGGATGACGTCGGCGTCGGCGATCGCGTCGAGGACCCCGGGTGCCGGGGTGGTGTCGTCCGAACCGACCTGCGCGAAGCCGAAGGTCGGGATCCGGGCGCGGTGGCGCACCCACCATTCCTGGAAGTGGATCGCGACGCGCTCGCCCTCGTCGCCGTCCGGCTTGGCGATCACCACATGCGTCTCGTGCCGGTCGTCGGTCACCGGCAGCAGGCGCACGCCCGGATTCCATCGGCGGGACAGCGCAGCGGTCACATCGGACAACCTGTACCCGGCGTCGAGCATCTGCGTACGGATCAGATGGGTGGCGAGATCGCGGTCGCCGAGGCCGAACCAGTCCGGGTCGGCGCCGTAGGCGGCGAGTTCCTCTTTCGCGTGCCAGGTTTCACCGCGCCGGCCCCAGCCGCGTTCCGGGTCGATGCCGCCGCCGAGGGTGTACATGCACGTGTCGAGGTCGGGGCAGATGCGCACTCCATGCATCCACGCGTCGTCGCCGACGTTCACGATCGCGGTGAGCTGATGTTCGCCGAGACCGAGCGTGGGGTCGTCGGGATGCGGCGGGAACGGGGTGGCACCGAGCAGTTCGCGCAGTCCGAGGAGGAAACGCGCGCCCCCCACGCCGCCGACGAGTACGGTCACCTTCACAGCAGGTACTCCTTCACACCGCCACTCTAGTGGTCGGCCGTGAGGCCCCGTACGCCGCTGTCGCACCCGTCCTGCGGGTGGGGAGGAGGGCTCGCCGAGTGTGATCTTCACTTCGCCTTCGAGCCGTCGTCGTGTCGAGTCACAGATTTGACGGCAGGCGATGGTAAAGGGAATTCTTCGATTCAACTTGACCGGGACCGCCCTCGGCGTGTCTAATCACATCAGTGTCATTCCGAGTTTGAGATCGAGAACATTCGAGGTCGAGAACCACTGGCCTCCAAGGGATTCGATCATATGTTCGAACGCGGACAGAGGGTCGGTGCCGGCAGAGAAGGGCCGTCGCTCGGGCGCTGTGTACAACGGATGTAGAGAGTCACTGCACCCCGAGTACAAGTGGTGTGGCAGCAGTGGTGGGTACGGCAGCACGTCGTGTTCGCAAAGGACAGTCAACGACCAACATCCCGAGCTAGGAGGCGCCGACGATGGCTTTTGACAATCCGATCGGCAATCCGCTTGAACCGCATATTCGCCCGCAATTCATCGCAGAGTCGCACGTGATGACATCCACCCCGGACATCGGCGCCACAGAGTTTCGCACCCTTGGGCCCGTTGACGATTCGATGATCGGTGGCACCGCGCGTGCGGCCGCAATCGAATCCGTCGCCGACGCAACCGTTCTCGTCGAATCCGACGCAGACGATGCCGCCGGCCGTCGTCATCTGGCCTTGGTGCCCAACGACTTCGACGACCTGTTCGATTCCGTCGAAGAGCAGTGGCAGGACCGCGCATTGTGTGCGCAGACCGACCCGGAGGCGTTCTTCCCCGAAAAGGGTGGATCGACACGTGAGGCCAAGCGCATCTGCCAGGGCTGCGAAGTCAAGGCGGAGTGCCTGGAGTACGCGCTGCACAACGACGAACGCTTCGGGATCTGGGGCGGGCTGTCGGAACGTGAGCGCCGTCGTCTCAAGCGCGGCATCATCTGAGGAGGTCGCCGGAACGGCGACGTCCGAACAATCGAATTCCCCAGCGAGAGCTGGACGCTCGACGCTGCGTCGTCGGACGCGATCATCGACCGCGGATCACTCAGGTCCGCGGTCGATCGTGTCTTCGTCGACGCCCAGGTGAGTGGCGACCTGCTGGACGAGGACCTCGTGCACGAGCTCGAGCAGGTCCGTGCCCTTCTTGGCCCGCGACTCCAGCGGCCGGCGGAACAGGATGATCTGCGCCCGTGTCGGCACCCCGTGGACGTCCATGCCCGCGGGGATCAATCGTGCGAGCGGCACCGCGCCGTCGGCGGTCACCTCGTCTGGCCACTCGACGGTCTCGGGATCGCGGGGGAGCAATCGCGGGATCTCGTCGACGGCGATGTCGAGTCCGGCCAACTGATCGTGCCACTGCGCGTCGATCTCGGCGAAGGCCTCGAGCGCGACGGCGTCGAACTCGTCGGAGCGGGTGTTGTAGGCGGGGACGTTCTGCGGCAGCAGCGGGGAGCGCAGGCCGCGTCCTCGCCGATCTCGGTACCGTCCGACCCGGCGTCGGCCACGACGGATTCCCGGCTGGCCGAATGAGCCGCGCGGCGTCGGCTTCGGGTGGATGCGCATGGCGCGAGTCTATGAGGTCGCGGTGGCCGATGTCGCCCCCGCCCGCCCCCGTTCTGAGCGTGTCGAGTCTGTGGTTGCGGACAGTGCGGGCTAATCTCGTCACGTGAAGCTTCCCCGTCTGTGCTGCCGACCCGGCTGCGCCCGATCCGCGGTGGCTACCCTGACCTTCGTCTACGCCGAATCGACCGCGGTGATCGGTCCGCTGGCGACCTCGGAGGAGCCGCATTCCTGGGATCTGTGCGATGACCACGCTCGCCGGATCACCGTGCCGCGGGGATGGGAGATGCTGCGCAGTGAGCGGGGATTCTCGGTACCGGCCGAGGACCATGAGCTGACCGCCCTCGCCGAGGCCGTTCGCGAGGCCGGCGCCGTCGCCGGTGGAGGACGCCCGGGCTTCGTCGATCGCGGCTCCCTCGGCCGTGGCTCGGACCGGACGCCGGCCGATTCCCCCGATGCGTTCGACTCACGGTCGCTGGACGAGGCGCGCGCGGCCGATGCCGCGTACGAGGCCGCACTCGCCGACCGTCGCAGCGGTCGCCATCGCGCCGGACCCGTCGATTCGCCGTCTCAGCCGTCGGCCACCCCGGGTGTGCCCCGCCACCAGACGCGGCCCCGGCCGGGTCGCCGCGGTCATCTGCGGGTTCTCCCGGACCCGATCGACTGACCGGAGACCACCACGCGGGGGGCGTGGAACCCGTTGTCGCCGTCGGGGGCCGCGAATCGTCGGAGTTCGGGGCCGGCCTCCCGTCCCACCTCGCTGCGGGTACCGAACGAGTGACTGTGTCGCGTACCCGGGCGTGTGTCCGCGCGGCTGGCTACGCTGGTCCCATGCGCACCGGTACACCCGACCTCGATGATGCCGAGGAGTTGTTCTCCGCGGACGTCGACGGACTGTTGCGGGCCGTCGCGCTCGCCGGGGCGCAGGTTCGGGCAACTGCCGAGGCCGTCCGCGAGGGCGTGCTGGCGCCGCTCGCGGATCTACGGCCACGCAGCGTCGTGATCGTCCACGGTTCCAGCGAGGTCTCGCACCGTGCGGCCGAGCTGGGGGTCGCCACCCTCGCGGCACGCGTCGACGTCCCGGTCGTGACGGGCCCCGTCCTGCCGGGGTGGGTCGGTCCGCTGGACGTGGTGATCGTGGCCGGTGAGGACGCGGGCGACATGGCACTGGCCGATGCCGCCGCGCGTGCGCTGCGTCGTCGGGCCGAGGTGGTCGTAGCCGCACCCATCGCCGGGCCCCTTCAGGATGCGCTGGGCGGCAACGGGATCGATCTCTCCCCGCGGTTCGACGTCGAGCCGCGCTTCCGGTTCGTCGGATTCGTCGCCGCGCTGCTCGCGGTATTCGGTGGTCTCACCCAGGTCCGTGTGACCGGCCCGGTGCCCGCACTCGACGACCTGGCCGATGCGCTCGACGCCGAGGCCTCGGGCTCGCATCCCTCGCGGGAGACCTTCCACAACCGGGCCAAGTCACTGGCCGTGCGCGTGCAGGGGCGTCCTTCCGTCTGGACATCGGATTCACCGGCGGGTTCGGTGCTGGCCGTACATGCCGTGTCGAGCATTCTCGCCTTCGCCGGGATCGTCGGCGCCGTCGCCGAACTCGGGGACGTGGCGCGGATGTCCCGGCTCCGGGAATCGCGACCGGGCGCTGCTCCGGCCGCCGACTCGATCTTCTACGACCCGGAGTTCGACGGTCCGGCGCAGGAGCCCGCTCCGCGCATCATGATCATGTCGACCGCCCGGCGTGAGTGGTACACCCGGCAGCGGGTGATGGGACTCGGCGACGTCGATCTGGTGGTCGGCGCCGACGAGGGAGACGCGTTGCCGCAGAACGGCGGGCGACCGTGGGACGACCGACGGCCGGTGCCGGGTGAGGACCCGGTGGCCGACGGGCCGGGCGACCTGCTCGATTTCCTGGTCGCCGCCTTGCGGGTCGAGATGGCGGCGGTGTATCTCCGCCTGATTGGGAACACGGTGCAATGAGGATTCTCGACGGAGTGGTGCGCCCCTATGCGTGGGGCTCACGAACAGCCATCGCGTCGATCCAGGGGAGGCCTGTCCCGTCGGCGCATCCGGAGGCCGAGTTGTGGTTCGGCTCGCATCCGGCAGGCTCGGCGCGGTGCGTCGACCCCTCGGGTCCGGAGCAGGACCTGGTCGAAGTGATCGACGCCGACCCGGTGGCGACCCTCGGCGCGGCGAGCGCAGCCGAGTTCGGCAACCGACTGCCGTTCCTGCTCAAGGTCCTCGCCGCCGAGGAGGCGTTGTCGCTGCAGGCGCACCCGTCCGCGGACCAGGCGCGCGAGGGGTTCGAGCGGGAGAACGCCCGCGGCCTCGCTCTCGAGGCCCGAGACCGCAACTATCGCGACCCGTGGCACAAACCGGAGCTGATCGTCGCCACGACGCCCTTCGACGCGCTGGCCGGTTTCCGTGATCCGCACAAGACCGTCGCCCTACTGCGCGAACTGCAGGTCAGCGAACTCGACCACTACCTGGGAATGCTGGCCGGACAACCCGATTCCGAGGGTTTGCGGGCGGTGTTCACCACGTGGCTGACGCTGCCGGAGTCATCGATCCGGCAACTCGTTCCCGCGGTCCTGCACGGCGCGATCGAGGTGTTGAGCGCGGGCCGCACGGAGTTCGCCGCCGAACTGCGCACGGTGTGTGAGCTCGGTGAGGACTACCCGAACGATCCCGGTGTGCTCGCCTCGCTGCTGCTCAATCATGTGCATCTCGAACCGGGGCAGGGTCTGTACCTGCCCGCCGGCAACCTCCACGCGTACCTGCGGGGCACCGGTGTCGAGATCATGGCCAATTCCGACAACGTCTTGCGCGGCGGCCTCACGCCCAAGCACATCGACGTGCCGGAGTTGTTGCGCGTCCTCGATTTCACCCCGGTCGATGCTGCCCAGATGGCGCCGCCGGTGCGCATGGTCGGCGCCGAACGCGTCTACCTCACGCCGGCGCCGGAGTTCCGGTTGTCGCGGATCGAGTTGGACGGCACCGGATTACACCACTCGTCGTCGATCTGCTTCGACATGCCCGGACCGCAGATCCTCGCCGTGCTCAGCGGCGCGGTCGAGGTCCGCCCCGCGGACGGTGCGCCGCTGACCGTGAAATCGGGTCAGGCTCTGTGGATCACGAACGAGGACCCGGACGTGATCGTGCGGGCCGCCTCGGCGCGCGCGGTCTTCTACCGCGCGCTGGTGCCGGTCGCGGTGTCGGCCGCCGGAGGTGTGTCGGCGTCCGCGCCGGCCGCGGTGACCGCCACCGACTGAGCCCCGCTATCGCCGGACCGGCGCCGCGGGTGTCTGCGCGGCGGGCTCCGGATACCCGCCGATGAGATTCCATTCGTCCGGGGTCGCGACCATCGTCACCAGCACCGGCTGACCGCCGGCGTCGAGCGAGAGGTCTTGTGGCGCACGCGCATTCTGGGTCAGGGCAACGGTGGGGGCGTGGGTCGGCTCGTGGACGCCGGGAGCGGACACGATCATCCGCGTCGTATCCGGTTGCGGTGACGGGGGAGTGACGCCGTCGACGATGACGAGCGCGGGCCCCGGCCGGGCCGGTGTGCGGTCGCCGGCGAGTGACAGTGCGCTCGGGTCTGCGACGGCGCGGACCAGCGATGCCCAGCGATGCGGGCGGTCGGTGTGGACGCGCACCGAGGCGCCGACGGCGACCGCTCGCAGCGCGATCTGTGCGACGACGTGGATACCGGCGGCGACCGACACGGTGGCGATGCCGGGACCGACCAGTCGGGTGGCGACGGCGCGACCCGTGTGGTCGGCGCCGATCAGCTGACCGCATCCACCGGCCGGGAGGCGAACCGAGCCGAGGAAGTCCTGCGCGTCCTCGCCGGTGAGCGTCGGCAGGTTCCGGTCGAGGCGGGCGGGGGTCGCGATGGGGAGGCTGACGGAGAGGGCGTCGAACTGTCGGCCGTCGAGCGGTTGCAGACCGGCCGGCCACGAGGGCACCGATCGGCGCGCATCCGGGAACTCGTTGAATCGCACGAATGCGGAGACCTCGACCTCGGGCCGCCCGTTGCGATGGCGGCGGTCGGCGGTGCCGTGCCGGAGTCGGACGGTGAGGGTGGTGGAGACGGCCGAGTTCACCCACACGTCGCGGACGACGGTCGGCAGCGCATCCGGTTCCACTGCGGCACTGCGGATGCGGAGCCCGGAGACCCCGACTGATTCCCATTCCTCGGTCAACGACCCGATGCCGGCGCCCTCGGTCAGTTGGGTGGTGACCGAGGTGATCTGCGCGGCGGACAGGATGGTGGTGGCCAGTCCGTGTTCGGCAAGGCGTTTGGCCACCCGGCGGGTCGTGACCGTCGCGGTCCGCAGGGCGCCGGTCGCGCCGCCGCCGCGTCGCGCCACGGCGTCGGGACATTTGAGCGGATCGAGCCGCAGCACGACGAACACCGAACGCTGGGCCGTCGCCGACAAAGGGCCGAGGGTGCGGTCGTAGGTCGCCGGTGCCACACCCGAACCCCACATGCGCACACCGTGACTGATGATCTCGATCGAGCTGAGCGCGATGTCGTATCGGTCGATGCACTCGGCGAGGGCGTCGAGGGGGACGAGTTGTCCGTTCTCGTCGCCGAGGGTGCTGTTGCCCGGGGTCAGGTAGGTGACGGCGGGGCCACCCGGGTCCACGCGGACCACGGTGACCAGGGTGTCGCCGACCCAGCGGGCGCCGATGGTGGTGGGGGTCGGCGACCGGCGTGCCGACGGCCGGGTCGAGGGCCCGGACATGGGGACGTCGAACGGGGCGGGGTTGAGGTCGGCGTCGCTCCGGCGCATCCGCGACCAGGAGAACGACATCCGCACGGCGAGTCGGCCGAACAGTGACTGCCGACCGCCGACGCTCACCAGCCCGGACGCGATCACCATCGCCACGACGAGGGCCGACAGCCCCCACACGCTGCCGGACAACGCCCATACGACGAGACCGAGGGCCAGGATCACCTCGATCACCACGAGTGTGCGCAACCCCGTCGCACGCGTGTTCCGATCCACGATCCCCCCTCGATCCCGGTGCCGCGCCCGATGCGGCGTCGCCCGTCGGTGTCTCCACAGGCGGCGAAGCCCCACACGTGAGGGGCTCATATGTCGGTTAGGCT
Source organism: Gordonia sp. Swx-4 (assembly GCF_030316175.1). Taxonomy (NCBI): domain Bacteria; kingdom Bacillati; phylum Actinomycetota; class Actinomycetes; order Mycobacteriales; family Gordoniaceae; genus Gordonia; species Gordonia sp. Swx-4. The sequence goes on along the minus strand of NZ_CP128197.1, from coordinate 3,681,379 downwards.
ACTACCGCGCGGCAGGGGGTACGCCGCAGGAGATCACAACCGATCCACACCGAAGCCCGTTCGCGGGCGCGTGAGATCGGCGCGGACAGGGGGAGTCGTGGCACGTCAGCTGACGACCAAGGCTCAGGTCAACGGCTACCGTTTCCTGATCAAGCGGCTCGAGCACGCGCTCGTGCGCCGCGACGTGCGGATGCTGCACGACCCGATGCGGTCTCAGCTGCAGGCACTGGTGGTCGGAACCGTCCTCGGCCTGCTCGTCCTCGGTGGCTGCGGTGTGTACGGCCTCGTCCGGCCGCAGGGGTCGGTCGGGGACGCCACCATCATCGTCAGCAAGAACAGCGGCAGCACCTACGTTCTCGTCGAGGACACCCTGCACCCGGTGCTCAATCTCGCCTCGGCCCGACTGATCACCGGGAGTTCCGAGAAGCCGACCTCGGTGGCCGACACCAAACTCGAGCCCTACGCGCGCGGCCCGCTGCTGGGTATCCCGGGCGCGCCTGCGTCCCTGCCGGGTTCGGCGCACAAGAGCACCTCGATGTGGACGGTGTGCGATTCGTCGGCGGTCTCGTCGGACTCGTCGAGCGAGTCGATCCGACAGACGGTCATCGCCGACAAGCCCGTGCTGGGGTCGTCGACCGTCGAGACCGCCCGTCCGGAAGACGCGTTGCTGGTCCGTACCGGCGACAAGACCTTCTTGATCTATCAGCTGTTCCGCGACGGGAGGTGGAGCCCGGTCCGGGCGGAGGTCGACACCGACAGTGCGCCGGTCATGCGTGCCCTCGGCCTCGACGACGTCACACCGCGCGGGATGACCCCCGGACTCCTCAACAGCTTCCCGCTCGTCGAACCGCTGGAGGTGCCCACCGTCCCCGGTGCGGGGCAGCCGGGCGCAGTCGGCTCGACGACCGTCGGTTCGGTCGTGAAGTCGGTCGACGTCGACGACGAGACCACCTACCACGTCGTGCTCCGTGACGGTGTCCAGGAGATCAGTGCCCCGGCCGCGGAGATCCTGCGTCTTGCCGACCGCGACGGCGCCGCACCCGTCAGGACGGTGGCGCCCGGCGAGCTCGCCACCCTGAAGGTGGTGGAGGAGTTGCCGATCGGCGACTTCCCACAGGTCAACCCGACGATACTCGGCCTCGCCACCGATCCGACCCTGTGCCGCAGCTGGTCCCGCGGCACCGACGAACCGCGGGCCGAGACCGCCCTGCTGGCCGGTCGCGCGCTTCCGCTGAAATCCGGTGCCCGGCCGGTACGTCTGACGTCGGCCGACGGTGCCGGGCCCGGTCTCGACGAGGTCTATCTGCCGCCGGGGTCGGGGGAGTACTTACAGGTGACCGGCAACGAGGCCGACAGCGCCCGCACCGAATCGCTGTTCTACGTAAACGATTCGGGTGTACGCTTCGGCATCCCGGACCTCGAGACGGGCGGCACCCTCGGGCTCGGCGACTCGCCCTCGCGTGCACCGTGGTCGGTGGTGTCCCTGCTCGCACCTGGTCCGACGCTTTCCGCCGAGGCCGCGCTGGTCGCGCACGACGGACTCAGAACTGCCGGGATCGACCGGGACGGTGAGTAATCCGGGTCGGCCCCGTCTCAGGACGTGAGCGGGCCGCCGACGATGTTGCCGACGATCCCGCGGATGATGTTGGTGCCGTCCTCGCCGCGCAGTTCGTCGTACCAGGCGGCCGTCTTCTCCGGGTCCTTGCCGTGGGTCACGTCGCAGCGCTTGCGGGCGCGCAGCACGAGGTCGCCGGCACGCTCGGTGCGCGCGGACTGATAGGCGGCCAACGCGGCGAGCGGGTCGTCGGGATGATCGCGGAACGCGAACTGCAGGGCGACCGCGTCCTCCATCGCCAGACAGCCGCCCTGCCCGACGTCGGGGGTGGTGTTGTGCGCGGCGTCGCCGAGCACGGCGACGCGTCCCTTGACCCAGGTGTCGAACGGGTCGAGGTCCAGGATCTCGACCCGATTGGTCGTCGTGGGATCGAGCGTGCCGATGAGGGTCTGGACTCCGGGTGCCCAGTCGGCGAACTCCTCGGCCAGCACCTCGCGTGCAGTGCCACGTTCGAACGGGACGCCCGCGGGCATGGGGACGTCGAAGAAGAAGTAGAAACGGTTGCCCGCCACCGGCATCACCGACACACGACGCGAATCGCCCACGTAGGTGGTCCATTCGGTGGCCGGACCGATGTTCTCGTCGACCTCGACGAGTCCGTTGAAGTTCACGTATCCGGCGTAGCGGCGCTGGACCGGGCCGCCGAGCACGTACTCGCGGGTCAGTGACTTCGCCCCGTCGGCACCGATCACGATGTCGGCGGAATCGGTGGTGCCGTCGGCGAATTCGACGGTCGCACGTTCTGCGCCGTCGTGTACGGCCACCATCTTCTTGCCGAAGTGGATGTCGTCGTACCCGTAGGCGTTCATCAGCATCAGCTGAAGCTCGGCCCGGGCCATCGGGTAGGGGCGCTGGCCCACCTCGTCGATGAGCGGCTGCATGCTGAAGCGGCACATGGTGTCACCGGTGAAACCGTCGACATAACTCATCGAGTCGAGTATGCCGCCGAGTTCGGCGGCCTCTCTCTCCAGGCCGAGGTGGTTGAGGCATTTGACGCCGTTGGACCACACCGAGATCGCCGCACCCACCGGCTTGTTCTCGGAGACCTGCTCGTAGACCTCGACGTGGACACCGAGTTGCCTGAGGGCGATGGCCGCCGACATGCCGCCCATACCCGCGCCGACGATCACTGCCTTCACACTCACCACCGCTCTCTCGAGATCACCTGCCGGCGACTGGTGCTGCCGGCCCGACACCAGGCTAGGGCGCGACCGACGGCGGCGCGCCCCGAAGGCACGGTCGTGACGATGCTGCCCGACCGGGCGGGAGTCAGCGTGAACCGCGGGAGGTCGCGAGCACGGTGACCATGTCCTGCCACTGCGTGGTGATGGTCTCGAGATCGAGGCCGACCTCGACCATCAGGTACCGGACCGATCCGGCGGCCAGCGGAGCCTGCACGGCCAGCGACATGAAGTCGAGATCGTCGGCGAATCCCAACTGCCGCAGCAGGATCTGAACGTGCTGAGTCGACGCGCGGCCCACCGGGTGGGTCATGAAGTCGTCGGTGGCCGCTCCCGCCTCGAGCAGGATGTCGAGGTGGTCGCAGGTCAGTTTGAGCCGGGCGCGGCCGTAGGCCAGCAGCCGGTCGAGCGGCGGCGCACCAGGGCCCAGCGGCTCGGGTCCGGAGAGGTAGGCCTGCTGCATCTCCGATTCGGAGTGGTCGAGGAGTGCGAGCATCAGCCCGGTGCGGTTGCCGAAGCGCCGGAACACCGTGCCCTTGCCCACGCCGGCCTCACGAGCGACCGCCTCCATGGTCACCGCGGCGGCACCGTGGTGATCGATGAGGTTCTTGGCGGCAGCCAGCAACAGACGCCGGTTGCGTGCGGCGTCGGCACGTTCGGTCCCCGAGGTGTTGAAGGAAATCTGGAGCGGGGAGTGGTCTGGCCCGTTCGGCACGTGATGAGGGTAACTCTTCACCCCGATCGGGAATCAATCGGACCCGGGTCCGGTTGCTGGCTTCGTATCCACCGCCCTCAGCGGGCCGGTGCCCTCGTCGAAAGGAATGACATGTCGGATCGAGTCGTCGAACTGGTAGCGCTCGTCGGAAGCCTTCGTGCTGCATCCATCAACCGGCAGCTGGCCCAGGTCGCTGCCGACAACGCTCCCGCCGGAGTTCACATCACCGTCGTCGACCATCTCGGTTCGCTGCCGTTCTACAGCGAAGACGTCGATGTCGAGGGCGCCCTCGACGCCGGTGTGATCGCCCTGCGTGAGGCCGTCGCCAAGGCGGACGGCGTGCTCATCGCCACCCCCGAGTACAACGGCACCATCCCCGCCGCGTTGAAGAACGCCATCGACTGGCTCTCGCGCCCGTACGGCAACGGGGCCCTCAACGGCAAGCCCGTCGCCGTCCTGTCCGCCGCGCTCGGCCAGTACGGCGGCCAGTGGACCCGCGAGGACACCCGTAAGTCGGTCGGCATCGCCGGCGGCCGCGCGATCGAGGACGCCGACCTCGGTCTGCAGATCCCCGCGCTCCCCGAGGGCGGCCTGACCGATCCCGCGATCGTGGAGAAGGTCGTCGCCTCGGTCGCCCGCATCGTCGACGAGGTCGCCGTCAGCGCCTGATCTGTCTTCCGTTTTCCTCGACGCCGCGCCGGGTACATGCCCGGCGCGGCGTCGTCTGTCCGGGTGCACAGGAAGAGGGGTGGCGACCCGGGCCTTGTGGACTGGCGGTGCACATGTTGTGGAGGACCGTTGGACAACCTGTGAGCGACACGCCGGACGCGACCGTGACACGCCGGAATTTATGATCCTGCACCCGTCCGACCTGCATGTCTTCCACCAATGTTATTCACAACCCCTTGTGGTGACCAGAAATGTCAGCCACTAGGTGTAGTGTTTGCCCTACCAGTCAGGCGGACAAGAGGAAGCGGATGTACTCCTCCGGAAACGCCAGGAAGCCGGTGACCCAGATCACCATCTTCACACTGGGAAACTGCACGTCACTGGCGATTCCAACGACCCGAGGAGAACCACTCGATGTCTTCCATCACCGTCTACACGAAGCCGGCATGTGTCCAGTGCAACGCCACCTACAAGGCCCTGGACAAGCAGGGTCTGTCCTACGAGATCGTCGACATCAGCCAGGACCCGGAAGCCCGCGACTACGTGATGGCGCTGGGTTACTTGCAGGCCCCGGTCGTCGTCGCCGGCGACGAGCACTGGTCGGGCTTCCGCCCCGACCGCATCAAGGCGCTCGCCACCGCTGCTGCCTGATCTCCCGCCGTCTGCCGTCACCATCGACCCCGCCGCGGGTGTGATCCGAAGGGGAAGCCGGATCCGCCGCGTCGGGATGTGACAGCAGAGATGAGTGTGGCCATCGGCCCGGATGCGGGAAATGGTCACGACGGTTCCGGCGTTGGAACCAGCAGGCGTCCCGACATCGGGCGCAACGAACAAACGCCATCACAATCGGTCACCGTCACCAGGGTTGGAGGGAGACATGTCGGCCACCTCGCCGTTGATCGTCTACTTCTCCTCGGTCTCCGAGAACACCCACCGGTTCGTCGAGAAGCTGGACATGCGTTCCGTGCGCATCCCGCTGACCGGCGCAGTCGGTGAATTCGGTGTCGACGAGCCCTACGTGCTGATCTGCCCGACCTACGGGGGAGGCAAGGCGACGGGTCAACCCGGCGGCTTCGTCCCCAAGCAGGTCATCCGCTTTCTCAACGACGAACACAACCGATCCCTGATCAGGGGGGTGATCGCGGCGGGAAACACGAACTTCGGTGAGGAGTTCTGCTACGCCGGCGACATCATCTCGCGTAAATGTCGCGTGCCCTACCTGTACCGATTCGAACTGATGGGCACCACCGACGACGTCGACCGCGTCCGCGCGGGACTGGCCGACTTCGCCCAGGGCCCGGCGTTCGCAACCGGTGTGTCGCTGCACGCCACACCAGCCTGACGCCCCGCCGAGCGCGTCACCACCGGACTGTCACACCCCGCCCATACGCTGCCCATGAGGCACTTGGTAAGCCCCCACTATCCGCAGGAGTCATCTGTCGTGTCGCCCACCGCCGCCGCCGTCTCGGACACCTCTTCAGCAAGCAAGTCGGGCGTGCATGCCGGCCCGTCGGGTCATGAACCCGGCGAGCTCGACTTCCATGCGCTCAACGCGATGCTCAACCTGTACGACGCCGACGGCAAGATCCAGTTCGACAAGGATCGCGAGGCCGCGCGACAGTACTTCCTGCAGCACGTCAACCAGAACACCGTGTTCTTCCACGACCTCGACGAAAAGCTCGACTACCTCGTCGAGGAGAACTACTACGAGCCCGAGGTCCTCGACGAGTACGACCGCGAATTCGTGAAGGGCCTGTTCAAGCACGCCTACGACAAGAAGTTCCGCTTCCCGACGTTCCTCGGCGCGTTCAAGTACTACACGAGCTACACGCTCAAGACCTTCGACGGCAAGCGCTACCTCGAGCGCTTCGAGGACCGCGTCTGCATGGTGGCGTTGACGCTGGCCGACGGCGACACCGCCCTGGCCCGCAACCTGGTCGACGAGATCATCTCCGGCCGCTTCCAGCCCGCAACCCCGACCTTCCTCAACTCGGGCAAGAAGCAGCGCGGCGAGCCCGTCTCGTGCTTCCTGCTCCGCATCGAGGACAACATGGAGTCGATCGGCCGCTCGATCAACTCGGCGCTGCAGCTGTCCAAGCGCGGCGGCGGAGTTGCGTTGCTGCTCTCCAACATTCGCGAGCACGGCGCGCCGATCAAGAAGATCGAGAACCAGAGCTCGGGCGTCATCCCGATCATGAAGCTGCTCGAGGACTCCTTCTCGTACGCCAACCAGCTCGGTGCGCGTCAGGGCGCGGGCGCGGTGTACCTGCACGCCCACCACCCCGACATCTACCGCTTCCTCGACACCAAGCGCGAGAACGCGGACGAGAAGATCCGCATCAAGACGCTGTCGCTCGGCGTGGTCATCCCGGACATCACGTTCCAGCTGGCCAAGAACAACGACGACATGTACCTGTTCAGCCCGTACGACGTCGAACGCGTCTACGGCGTGCCGTTCGCCGACATCAACGTCACCGACCGCTACCACGAGATGGTCGAGGATCGTCGTATCCGCAAGACCAAGATCAAGGCGCGCGAGTTCTTCCAGACCCTCGCCGAGCTGCAGTTCGAGTCGGGCTACCCGTACATCATGTTCGAGGACACGGTGAACCGGTCGAACCCGATCGACGGCAAGATCACCCACTCCAACCTGTGCTCGGAGATCCTGCAGGTCTCGACGGCGTCGACCTTCAACGACGACTTGTCCTACTCCCAGGTGGGCAAGGACATCTCGTGCAACCTCGGGTCGTTGAACATCGCCAAGACGATGGACTCACCCGACATCGGCCAGACCATCGAGACCGCCATCCGCGGACTCACCGCGGTGAGCGACCAGACCTCGATCACCTCGGTGCCGTCGATCGAGCACGGCAACAACAACTCTCACGCCATCGGCCTCGGCCAGATGAACCTCCACGGCTACCTGGCCCGCGAGCGGATCTTCTACGGCAGCGACGAGGGCATCGACTTCACGAACATCTACTTCTACACGGTGCTCTTCCACGCACTCCGCGCGTCGAACCGCATCGCCCGCGAGCGCGGTCGGGCGTTCACCGGTTTCGAGAAGTCGAAATACGCGTCGGGTGAATTCTTCGACAAGTACACCGCCAAGGTGTGGGAGCCGGAGACCCAGAAGGTCCGGGACATCTTCGGGCAGGCCGGGATTCACATCCCGACCCAGGACGACTGGCGTGAGCTGAAGGAAGCCGTGCAGCGCGACGGCATCTACAACCAGAACCTGCAGGCCGTCCCGCCGACCGGTTCGATCAGCTACATCAACCACTCGACCAGCTCGATCCACCCGGTCGCGGCGAAGATCGAGATCCGCAAGGAAGGCAAGATCGGTCGCGTCTACTACCCGGCGCCGTACATGACGAACGACAACCTGGAGTACTACCAGGATGCGTACGAGATCGGGTACGAGAAGATCATCGACACCTACGCCGCGGCGACCCAGCACGTCGACCAGGGCCTGAGCCTGACGCTGTTCTTCAAGGACACCGCCACCACGCGCGACGTCAACAAGGCGCAGATCTACGCATGGCGCAAGGGCATCAAGACGCTGTACTACATCCGTCTGCGCCAGATCGCGCTCGAGGGGACCGAGGTGGAGGGTTGCGTTTCGTGCATGTTGTGATCCTTTGCCACACAATGCCTTTCAGTAGCTTTGGCCCCCACTCGACCAGTTAGACGAGGAACCGTCACATGACCTCCACCGAAAGCCACAGCCCCGCCGACGGCGCACCCATCAAGCTGGTCAGCCGGGTCTCGGCGATCAACTGGAACCGCGTCCCCGACGAGAAGGACGCCGAGGTGTGGGATCGCCTCACCGGCAACTTCTGGCTGCCGGAGAAGGTGCCGGTGTCCAACGACATCCCGTCGTGGGGCACGCTGACCGAATACGAGAAGCAGCTCACCATGCGGGTCTTCACCGGCCTGACGCTCCTCGACACCATTCAGGGCACCGTCGGCGCGGTGTCGCTGATCCCGGATGCCACCACTCCGCACGAGGAGGCGGTGCTCACCAACATCGCGTTCATGGAGTCAGTGCACGCCAAGTCCTACAGCTCGATCTTCTCGACCCTGTGCTCCACCAAGGAGATCGACGAGGCCTTCCGCTGGTCGGAGGAGAACGAGCAGCTGCAACGCAAGGCCCGCATCGTCATGGACTACTACCGTGGCGAGGATCCGCTCAAGCGCAAGGTCGCCTCGACGCTGCTCGAGTCGTTCCTGTTCTACTCGGGCTTCTACCTGCCGATGTACTGGTCGAGCCGCGCCAAGCTCACCAACACCGCCGACCTGATCCGCCTCATCATCCGCGACGAGGCCGTCCACGGTTACTACATCGGCTACAAGTACCAGCGCGGCCTCGAGACGCAGACGCCGGAGCGTCGCCAGGAACTCAAGGACTACACCTTCGAGTTGCTGTTCGAGCTGTACGACAACGAGAGCGACTACACCGAGACGCTCTACGACGAGGTCGGGCTCACCGAGGACGTCAAGAAGTTCCTGCGGTACAACGCCAACAAGGCGCTGATGAACCTCGGCTACGAGGCGATGTTCCCGAAGGACGAGACCGACGTGAACCCGGCGATCCTGTCGGCACTGTCGCCCAACGCCGACGAGAACCACGACTTCTTCTCGGGGTCGGGCAGCTCGTACGTCATCGGCAAGGCCGTCAACACCGAAGACGAGGACTGGGACTTCTAGTCCCGCACCGTTTTATAGCCCGAAGCCGCGCCCAGCGCGGGTTCGGGCTATAAGTCTGTGGCGGTCAGGCGGTCGTAGAGATCGCCGAGTTCGTCGATGGTCTCGGCGATGTCGGCCGGCGCCACACCTGTCGCCCGCAGCGCGGCGCGGAGATCCGAACCGTCGAGCGCGGTGAGCGGGTTCATCCGTGGGACCGACGGGAGCGGCGGCAACGGCGACGAGGTGCCGTAGAAGTCGTCGGGCCGCAGCGAGCCCGACGACGAGTCGTCGTCGGCGGCGGGGGATTGTGCGGGCCGCGAGTCGATTTCGGCGAGCAGGTCACGGAGATCGGTACCCATCACCGTCAGCAGTGTCAGCGGAGACCGGTCGATCTCGGCGGCGATCTCATAGCTCGTCACCAGCGCGTGGACGCACCGCGGAGCCTCGTCGGGGCAGGTGCAGTCGGTGGCGATGTCCGCGGATTCGGTGGGCACCAGGAGTTCGCCGAGGATAGGTGGCTGCTCGCCGCGCGTGAGTCGCATCAGTTCCTCGACGCCGCCTCGGTCGCGGAGTAGCCCGGCCAGCGTCGGTGTGTCGACCGTGCGGGTGGTGATGATGACGTCGAACGGTTCCAGTTGCGTGCCCTCCACCGACGCCGTCACCTGGCCCGCACCGATCCGCAGACCGCGCACATGCCGGTCACGGAAGTACCTGCGTGCCTTGGTGATGTGTCGGCTGTCGGCGGCCGCCTCACCGTCGGCGCCGCGGCCCTCGACCACGTCGACGAACGCCCGCGACCACGGCGTGAGACCGTATCCGCGGACGGCGATGGTGCCCCGTTCGCCTTTGCGTTGGGTGCCCTTCTTGCGCACGGTCATTCGCTCACCGCCTCGTCGCGGAGCCGGAAGAGTTCGAAGAGTTCGTCGTCGGCGAGGTCGGACACCCAGTTCTCGCCGGCGGCGACGGTGAGCCGGGACAGTTCGCGCTTCTTGGCGATCATGTCGTCGATCCGTTCCTCGATGGTGCCCACGCAGACGAACCGGTGCACCGACACCTTCTGGTTCTGGCCGATGCGGTACGCGCGGTCGGTCGCCTGATCCTCGACGGCGGGGTTCCACCACCGGTCGACGTGGATGACGTGGTTGGCCGCGGTCAGGTTGAGGCCGGTGCCGCCGGCCTTGAGGGTCGCCAGCATGACCGGGGGACCGTCGTCGGATTGGAAGCCGGCGACCATGCGGTCGCGTTCCGTGCGGCCGAGTCCGCCGTGCAGCAGCGGGATCGCGGTGCCGAACTGTTCGGCGAGCCATCCCGACAGCATCTCGCCGAACGTCGCGAACTGGGTGAAGACGAGTGCGCGGTCGCCCTCGTCGGCGACGGTGGAGACGATGTCGGCGAGCAATTCGACCTTGCCGGAACGATGTTCGCCGTCGCGGATGAGGTCGGTGCCGTCGGCGAGGTAGTGCGCCGGGTGGTTGCACACCTGCTTGAGCCGCGTGAGTGCGGCCAGCACGTTGCGACGACGCAGCGCGCGCTGCTGTTTGTCGCGCAGCGCTGCCATGAGTTCGTCGATGACCGCGCGGTAGAGCGCGGCCTGTTCGACGGTGAGGTTGGCGCGCACCGTGAAGTCCGCCTTCTCCGGCAGATCGGCGGCGATGGCCGGGTCGGTTTTCTCGCGGCGCAGGATGAACGGCCGTGTGATCGCGGACAGTCGCCGTAGGGCTCCGGGGTCGCGGTCGCGTTCGATGGGTTCGGCATAGCGCGCGCGGAACACCGACGCCGACCCCAACAGTCCGGGGTTCACCAGGTCGATCACCGCGCGCAGGTCCTCGAGGCGATTCTCCACCGGGGTGCCGGTCAGCGCGAGACGGCGATCGGCGGGAATGTTCCGGATCGCCTTGGAGGCAATGGTGTTGACGTTCTTGAGGTGCTGGGCCTCGTCGACGACGACGCGGTGCCAGGGATGTCGGGAGAGCAGTTCGAGGTCGCGGCCGGCGATCGCGAAGGTTGTGACGACGATGTCGACGGAATCGCGGATCGTGGTGAAGACCGCGCCGGCGGCTCGCGACGGGCCGTGATGGATGGCCACACGCAGTCCGGGTGCGAACCGCGCTATCTCGCGAGACCAGTTGCCGACCAGCGACATCGGGCAGACGACGAGCGTCGGTCCGGGCCGGTCGGCGTCGTCGGCGATGACGCTGCGCTCGTGGCACTCGAGTGCGATCACCTGGAGGGTCTTGCCCAAGCCCATGTCGTCGGCGAGTACGCCTCCGACGCCGAGGTTCGACAGGTGTGCCAGCCAGTCCAGCCCTCGTTGTTGGTACGGCCGCAGCACGGCTTCCAGATCGGTTGGGGGTGTGACCGGTTCGGGTCGGATGGCGCCGCCTTCGGCGACGTCGTCGAGCCACGAGAGTCCTTCGACCCGGGCGACGGGGACCGGGAGCTTGTCCGACTCGCCGGTCACGAGACCGAACAGTTCGCCGAAGTCCGCGGGCGGCTGGGTTGCGGCGAGAGCACGTTGCGTCGCTACGAAGGCGGCGGCGCGCGTCAGTGCCGAACCCTCGGCGCGGACCCACACGCCACGCACCCGGACCAGATCGCCCTTCTGGCCGGACAATTCGTCGAGATCGGCGTCGGTGAGGGTGATGGCGTCGGATGAATCACCCAGTGCCAGTCTCCATTCGAACTCACGGATCTCGCGGAGACCGACCATGGCTGCGGGCGCCCCGCCGCCGGGTGGTGGCAGGGCACGCAGCGTGAGACTCGGCCGGACCTCGGCGATGGTGCGGGGGAGCAGCACCGGAATCCCGGCCGCGCCCAGTGCCGCGGCGCCGGTGGCGAACAGTTCGGCGGCGACGTCGGTGGGGAGCAGGAAGTCGAGGGAGCCGCGGTCCGGGTCGGCCCGGTCGAGTTCGGGGAACTCGCGTACCGCGGTGGCCAGCGCTGTGGTCAGCTCGTCGAGTTCATGAGCGTCGAGGCGGTGGGGTGCCACCGGCTCGATCTGACCGTCGATGCTGCGCCGGCAGACCTCGAGTCGCCAGCGCGAGGCGTCGGCGACCTCGTCGCGCGTGGGCAGGTCGAAGGTGTCGTCGTCCCACGCGTCGTCCCAATGGCTCTCGGTCAGGTCGTCGTACTCGGGTTCGTGGAGACGGAAGATCAGTGACTGGTCGTCTCGTGGCACGCCGGCATTCCACCGGGACCAGCTCCCCACAGCGGCCGCCAGACGCTCGGGGGAGCAGGGCGGGCCGACGTCGGTGCCGGGCAGCAGCGCGCGGACGACGGGCGACGCCGGACGCGGTTCGCCGAGCCGGGGGATCGAACGAGCGATCGTCGTGCGGCATTCGTAATCGACGAGCTCGGCGAGAAAGTCGTCGAGCGAGGCGTGGGAGCCATTGTGCAGCAATGCATCCGGCGCACTGCCGAGGACGACGGCATGCCAGCTGCGCCACGTCGGCGTCGGAATGACGACCCAGCGGAGCAGCCATTCGCCCGCGACCTGCTCGGCCGACGGCGCCACCGAGCCGGCGGCGACGAACGAACGTACGCCGTCGAGCAGGTAGCGATACCACCGGACATCGCCGGTGACCGTCGCCGACCGAGACGCGTCGAGCAGGGACACCGCCGACGTCAGGCCGAGCGTCGCCGCCCGGACGAACCGTCGGCGATTGCCCTCGCCGACGATCGGGATCTCGCTGCGGAACCGGCGGCCCGACAGGGCGTCGCGCAGCGCCTCGGGCAGGTCTGCCGGTTCGCCGTCGATCCACACGGCCATCCCCACACCGGGCCGCCACAGGACGTGGAGCGGCGCGACGGAACGGGGCCGGTGGATTGAGGGCGAGGGGGCGGAGTCCGGCGGAGTCGGCCCACTGAGCTGCGGTTCTGATGGCATCGAGGATCGCCCGCCAGTCTAACGACGGCCCCCGACACTGCCGGTTTCCACGTCGTCCGACGAGGGTAAGGGAGAAGATCGATTCCGCAGGCTCAACGCGGCACGAGAGTGCGAGGAGGCACCGATGGGACAGTCGAAGGACCAGCAGGCCGAACACGACGAGGGCACTGCCGAGGTTCGCAAGGACCCGCCCGGCCCCAAGGACCACGGACGTGAGGGCGGCATGGCGACCCGGGAGAACGCTCCCGACGCGGTGAAGCGCTCGGACCACTCCGCGGACTGACGGGAAGCGACCGACGAGACGAAACCGACCGGGTACGCGGCACCGCGCGTACCCGGTCGGTTCTGTCTGGAGTCAGATGAGTCAGGAGACCTCGCGGAGGAGGCCGGTCGCGACGTCGAACACGAACCCGCGCAGCGAGCTGGTCTTGGTGATGAACGGACTGTTCTTGATGCGGTTGAGCGACTGCCGCACGTCGTCGTCTACATCGCTGAACGCCTCGGCGGCCCACTCCGGCTTCTGTCCGATCTCGGTCTGGATGTCGCGCTTGAAGTCGTCGTCGGTGAAGGTGAGCATCCCGCAGTCGGTGTGGTGGATCAGGACGATCTCGGTGGTGCCGAGCAGCCGCTGGCTTATGGCGAGGGAGCGGATCTCGTCGGCGGTGACGACGCCGCCGGCGTTGCGGATCACGTGGGCCTCGCCCTCGTTGATGCCGAGGACGCGGTAGACGTCGAGGCGGGCGTCCATGCACGCGACGACGGCGATGTGCTTGCTCGGCGGCAGCGGCAGGGGACCGTTGAAGGTCTTGGCGTATTCGGCGTTGTTGGCCAGGTACTGATCGGTGACAGTCATGCGCACACAGTGATGGATCGATGGTCCCATCGGGGAGGGTTTGACCTGTGCTGATCGGAACCTGTGGACCTCGAACATGTTAGTGCGACTCGATGCTAGGCCGAAGCCGACCCCCGCTCAAGCGAAGGGAGAGCGACGATATCTGCTGGCGGTGTCGTCGACGGTCGTCGCGGAACATGGTGTAGCCGGTGGGCAGAAGATCGTGTCAGTCGCCGAGGACGTGGCGTTGATCGAGGGCGACGACTTAAGCGAGTGCTTCAGGAACAGTCTGCAGCGAGACGCTGACTGAGGTCCGGATGGAGATTATCGCTTCCTGCTCGAAAGTTGAGATCTTGAACTGACTCTGAACACGCTGGGTTATCGCTCTCTAACGAGTGTCTTTCCTAAGCGACAAAGCGTGATTAAGTACAAGCTCGAAGTGCGCCGGGCTCAGGTCTGCGCCTCCCATCTCGAGCATGGTCCTCGAGGTTGACGCCAATGCCGGAGACACTCTTTCTAGCGCGGTGATGACGCCAAGCGCTGCGAGTTCGCACACGACGTTTAGCGCGTTGCCTCGTGCAGTTGCGCTCGACCATTCCTTTTCCTTTCGTTCGACGTCCATCTGGAGCGCGTCAAGGAGTAGTCGTGGCCCTATTGGGTCCAGCTTGCGATGCGCATGCACGTATTCGCCCAAGGCGCGGTTCAGCGGGCTAAGCCTGCCCCATCCCGCAGCCTCGAGCCAGCGACCCGGCGGTGTTTGGGGTGTCTCTAGCTTCTCGGCTCGCGCGGGCTTTGTCACCCAAACCATGATGCGAGAGGACTGCTCCAATACAGTTCGTAGACATGCCATTGCTCGGTCGTCGTCCTCGAGCCACAACCAGTACGCCGAGCGAAGGGCGACAGCGCCCCGTGGGGTGGTGGACTTCGGATCGGCGTGTGCCACGCGTTGTGATCAACGAGTCGTGATGGATGTTAGGCGATTTGGCGTGGCGCGTCGACCTGTTGGGCGGCCTGGTGTTTGGCGGCGATAACCTTGCGCAGCTCGGCCATGCTGATGTCGGAGAGGTAGCGGCGGGTGACTTGCCATTCGTCGTGGGCTTCGATCACGACCGCGGTGGCCAGCCGGAGAAACGCCGGCGGGTTGGGGAAGATCTCCACGACATCGGCGCGGCGCTTGATTTCCTTGTTCAGCCGCTCAATTGGATTGTTCGACCAGATCTTCTGCCAGTGCGCCTTCGGGAACGCCGTGAACGCGAGCACGTCGGGTTTGGCCTCAGCCATCATCGCCGCCACTTTCGGGAACGATGCTTCGAGGGTGTCGGCGACCTGGTCCCACTGTGCGGCGACCTCGGCCGGTTCGGTGTGGGCGAAGATCGTTTTGACCGCAGCGGTCACCACCGGCGCTTGTTTGGTCGAGACCGCGCCATGCAGGTTCCGCATGAAATGCACCCGGCAGCGCTGCCACGCTGATCCGGTAAACTGCTGGGCCACTGCCGTTTTCAACCCTGCATGGGCATCGGAGATCACCAGATGCACCCCTGAGAGTCCTCGGGCTTTGAGTGAGGCGAGGAACTCACGCCAGAACTCGAAGGATTCCGAATCACCGACTGCAGTGCCGAGCACCTCACGAGTTCCGTCCATCGACACCCCGGTGGCCACGACAAGGGCTTGGGAGACGACGTGGGCGCCGACTCGCACTTTGCAGAAGGTGGCATCGGCGAACACATAGGGGAACTCGGTGTGGGTCAGAGGCCGTTCCCGGAACGCCGAGATTTCTGGCTCTTCCGGATTCAGAGTGCATGCAGGTGTTCTGCGAGTTGGCCGGAGTGGATGAGTGACCGCAAGATGTAGTGGGTGAGGTTACGGAACCCGAGCGCGATCCCGCGCAGATGCTCGAGGCGCCCGTTGATGGCTTCGACCGGCCCGTTGGAGGCACCGGTGTCGAAGTAGGCGAGGATCTCGGCTCGCCGGGCCCACAGGGATCGGCCCAGCTGCGCCATTTCAGCCAGCCCGGTCGGCAGACCGGTGTGGATGCGTTTGAGCAGCTTGTACATCGCGATCTTCCCGTCCCGCTTGTTCGGTTGGTCGTAGGCGTCGATGAGGTCTTGGTAGATCGCGTAGGTGACCGCAACGGCCACATGCTCGTCATGGGCGTCGAGGCCGGTGCGCAGGCGGGTCTTCTGTTTGTCGGTGAGCAACCCGATCCGGGTCAGCAGGGTCCGACGGATACCGTAGAGGGGATCTCCACTGCGACCCCGATGTCCACACGTATCCTGTTGCACCCGTTGGCGACACAGGGTGAGTTTCTCCGCGGCCAGGTGCACCACGTGGAATGGGTCCATCACGGCCCGCGCCTTGTCGAGGGACTCTGCGGTGGCGGTGCGGTAGCCGCTGAACCCGTCCATGGTGACCACTCGGATTCGATCGCGGAACGCCTGATCGCGAGCGTCGAGCCAGTCCTTCAACGCGGCTTTCGACCGGCCGGCGACCATGTCCAACAAGCGGGCCGGACCGGTCCCGTCGACGATCGGGGTGAGGTCGACGAGGACGGTCACGAAACTTGAATCACCCTGGCCACGAACATGTTTCCACTTGTGCTCATCAACCCCTAAGACCCGCACACCGGACAGCCGGACGGGTGCAGTAGCCAGGGTCCGGGCCGCTTCGCAGGCCAGGGTGTTGACGGTGTTCCAGCTCAACCCCACCGCCGCGGCCGCGGCCGAGACCGACATTTTGTCGCAGATCATCGCCCGCATGATCCAGGTGGTGGTGCGGCGGGTGACCTGCGCACGCGAGGCCACGATCGCACTGAGGTCGGCCCGGAAGATCGACGTCGCGCAGTCGCTGGTGGCGCATGTGTAGCGCGGTACCGTCAGATGCAGCCGGGTCGGATGCCCCACGATCGGCAGATCGGCGACCTCCCGGTCGACGTGATCACGCAGCCGACCCACTCGCCCGCAGGTCGGGCACGTGTTCTTTGGGTCCAGGAGCTGGCAGAACAGGTGGGTGCGGTCCTCGCCGTCGACGGCGGCATCGGTGATCGTGACGCCGAGTTCGATGGTGCGGCAAATCGTGTCGGCAATAGCGCTACGCTGCGTCATGGGTCCTGTGAGTGTTCGGATGAGTGTGTAGGAGCTTTCATCCTCACACCACAGGACCCGCCCACATCACGCAGAGGCTCACACCCGCAAATCCGACCTACATCTTGTGGCCAGTAGAACCTGTTTCACGCACCGTCAATCCGGAAGAGCCAGATTTCTTTGTCGAGGCCGGCGCAGATACGGGACACCTCGGACTTGGAGATCCCGGCCGAGACGCCGAGGGCGTTGACGAGGTCATCGACGCTGCGGGTGGACACACCGTGTACGTAGGCTTCCATCACCACCGCGTGCAGGGCTTTGTCGATGCGGCGGCGTCGTTCGAGCAGGCTGGGGAAGAATGACCCGGACCGGAGCTTGGGGATCTTGACTTCCACATCGCCCGAGGTCGTCGATACGGTCTTAGTTCGGTGGCCGTTGCGGTGGGTGGCGCGTTCCGCGGAACGCTCATACCGGCCGGCGCCGATCTTTTCGGTGGCCTCGGCCTCGATCAGTGCTTGCAGGCCAGCTCGGATCAACTCGGCGAACACCGCCCCGGAATCGGCGGAGGTGAGTGCATCGAGCTGGGCGAGCAAGGCAGAATGGTCCTGGGTCATCGTGTGGTGTGTCCTTCTGTGAGTCACTTGGTAGGTAACTCATTGACCACTACGCGATGGCCCGCCCAACAGGGTCACCGACACGCTCAGCAGCAGCTCACCTCAGCCCCGAAACCCCACCACCTCAGGGGACTTACCCCGAAGGGCTGACGAAACGTTCTGAAGTGCCGCTGATACAACGTTGCTCGTCCAGATACTAGTTACTGCAGCCAATTCGGACACCAGTACGTAGAGTGCGCCTCGGTCTGCGAGGGACTGAAGGTCGAAACCATCTCCGAGGACGAGCGCTTCTTCCTCGAGCGCGTGCTCCGCGAAACGTGTTGCGCTACAGCGATGTGCGTCGAAAACGAGCGTTAGTAACTCGTCATCTCGATAGAGGCGACCCGCGGGTCGAATACCGTCGGTAACACCTAGGTATTCGCTTTCGCGGGTGCGAAGGAAGCTGACGACGTCGCTGCGAAGACCCTCTGATGGGGCCAGGGGCATGATCGCAGCCAGATTAGGGGCGACAGCGTCGCCGGGCACTTCGCGCCTGGGGATTTCGCGATCGCCAATTCGCGCTGGCGTCCAGAATTCGCGGGCCTCTGATTGGAGGTCTCGTTGGGTTAATCTGTGATGCCAGGAACGATAGTCCGCGAGAAGGTGAGCTCGGGTGTGACGGCCTGCGTGATGAAGTGCAGCAGCAGTAGCCATGCCGATCTGGATCAGGCACAGCGAAATTGCGTCTGAAACTGCGCCGACCGCTACGGCCACTCCTATCGGGATGTCCCGTGGACGGAGCAGTTGTTGTGCGTCCCACGTTGTGACGTCCAGGCATTCCCTTGCGTGCAATATCTCAGACAGGGCGACGTAGACGACTGCGGGACAAACCTCTGTTCCATCAGAGAGCCCGACGTGTGTGTGGTCTACAAGCGGCTCTTCTGTCCCGCCGAGCCTAGGTTCGCCAAGATCGGCGCCGGAGTCGACCAACGGAAGGTCGCCAGCCAGATCGTCGGAGCTGGCAGTTACGAATCCTGTCCACGCACGAGCAACATACTCGGCGGTATCCTCGCCTGGTTGCTGACATAAATCCAGAACGCTTGCGAGGACAACTGTCCATCGTTCCAGCTGATGTCGAGCGATCGCAGCTGCCCCGACTACTTGCCCCGCTAGGAGCAGGCGTGTGGCAGCAACGGCGCTATCCACTCCCCACGCAAGGTCTCGCTGCCAAGCACCTGTATACAGCACCGGAACGCGTGGAAGGGGCTGCCCTAGTTCACGATGTGCAGCGTCGAGGAGTGGGACCGGCCCAAGCGATTCGATAGACTTAACACGGTAATAACCTGGCAGCGCCATCAGGTTTTCCATCCGCTGATTGTGCCGAGCTACCAGAGTTTCCGCGAGACGGTTGTCCATGGCCATGAGAAAGTCCCCACTGGTGGCCAGGTCGAGGTCCCCGCTGGTGGCCAGATAAAAGTCCCCACCCTGTGTTCGTCGTGTCGACCCGGAACTGAGGGCCCAGGCGATGACGGTGAAGGTGCCAACCGATCACCATCACCGCCTGGGAGTTCCATTGAAGTCTGCGAAGGACCGTATGGACATCATTTCTGCTTACCGAGAACTCGGAAGCTATCGCGCCGCAGCCGAGGTGTGCGGCACCACCCACAAGACCGTCAAACGTGTGGTCGACCGGTTCGAGGCCGACGATCAACCACCCGATCGCAAGGAACGGGCCCGCAACTACGACACCGTCGCCGAGCTGGTCGCCGAGCGAGTCGAGCGGTCACACGGCCGGATCACCGCCAAACGTCTGCTACCAGTAGCGCGAGCGGCGGGCTATGCAGGCTCGGCCCGCAACTTCCGTCGTCTCGTCGCCCAGGAGAAAACACAGTGGCGCCGTGATCACCATCGTGGGCGTCGCCCGGCAGTGTGGGCTCCGGGTGACTACCTGGTCATCGATTGGGCCGTGATCGGCGGCCTGCACATGTTCTGCGCGGTGTTGGCGTTCTCACGCTGGCGGTTCGTTCGGTTCGCCACCAATGAAACATCCACCACCACACTCGGATTCATCGCTGAAGCCTTTGAGGAGATCGGTGGAGTACCTAACAAGGTACTCGCTGATCGGATGGGCTGCCTCAAAGGTGGAGTCGTCGCCAACGTCGTCGTACCCACCCCCTCGTATGTGCGGTTTGCCACCCACTACGGGTTCGCCCCGGATTTCTGTCACGGCGCCGATCCGGAATCGAAAGGGATCGTGGAGAACCTCTGCGGGTACGCGCAGTCAGATCTGGCGCAACCGTTGTGGACCGAAGCCAAGATCGCCGCTGGTCGTGACGACGTGCAGCTGGATGTGCACGCAGCGAACCGGGCCGCGCGGGACTGGTGTGTCGAGGTCAACACCCGCCGCCACAGCGACACACTGTGCGTGCCTGCTGAGCAACTCGATGTGGAACGAGAAGTGCTGTCGACGTTGCCATCTCTGCGGGCCCAAGTCGGCCCACCGCCGGTCACCCGAAAGGTCGATCGCCTCTCATGTATCCGGTACGCCTCGGCCCGCTACTCGGTACCCAACCGGCTCATCGGCACCACCGTGACCCTCATCCAGGACGGTGAACGGCTCCTGATCGCCGAACCCGCCTCAGGCGAGGTGATCGCCGAACATCTGCTGGCCGCACCCGGAGAGGTCGTCCTCAACGATGACCACTACGGCGGGCCACGCACACCGCCCAGTCGTGCACCACGACCCAAAACCGCAGCAGAGAAGCAGTTCTGCGCTCTCGGTGAGGTTGCTGAGCAGTTCCTGGTCGGTGCCGCCGCGATCGGTAACACCCGCCTAAGCGGTGAACTCGACGACATCCTCGGGCTCGTCACCTCCCACGGCCACGAACAGGTGCTCACCGCCCTGACCAGGGCGGTGGCATTCCGACGGTTCAAGGCCGCCGATGTGCGTTCGATCCTCGATGCCGGAGCCGGCACCCCCAACCCGCGACCGGCCGGCACAGCACTGCTCGGGCACCTGCCTACCGCGCCCACCCGCTCGCTGGATGCCTACAAGCTCGGCGCCGGCGACAAGGAGGTGTCATGACCACCACAACATCGACATCAGTTGCACCAACAGTGCCGCCACTACCGGCCGACCTCGACCAAGCGCTACGCCGATTGAAGCTCGCCTCGATCCGCCGCACCGCACCCGAGGTACTGCTCACCGCGAAAACCCAGCGATGGACACCCGAAGAAGTGCTGCGGACCCTGGTCGAAGCCGAGATCGCCGCTCGTGATGCCTCCAACATCCGCAACCGACTCAAAGCTGCCGGGTTCCCGGTCACCAAAACCCTGGAATCGTTCGACGTGGCCGCATCCTCCATCCCGGCCAACACCTTCGAATACCTATCCTCACTGGAATGGGTTCGAGCCCAACACAATCTGGCCTTGATCGGCCCAGCCGGGACTGGCAAGAGTCACACCCTGATCGGGCTGGGGATCGCCGCAGTACACGCCGGACACAAAGTGCGGTACTTCACCGCCGCCGACCTCGTGGAGACCCTGTATCGCGGACTGGCCGACAACACCGTCGGCAAAACCATCGACACCCTGCTACGCCAAGATCTGCTCATCCTCGACGAGATCGGATTCGCACCACTCGACGACACCGGCACCCAACTACTGTTCCGGCTCGTCGCCGGCGCCTACGAACGCCGCTCTCTCGCGATCGCCAGCCACTGGCCCTTCGAACAATGGGGACGATTCCTGCCCGAACACACCACCGCCGCCAGCATCCTCGACCGGCTCCTACACCACGCCACCATCGTCATCACCGACGGCGACTCCTACCGCATGACACACCGAACGGAGGTACCACCCACCTAGAACATCCCGCACAGGGTGGGGACTTTTACCTGGCCACCAGCGGGGACATCAAACTGGCCGTTGACAACGGTCGGGTCTATCGCGAGCCACGCGCTCGTAGTCCTTGACGGTCGCTTTGACACGCCGTCCCCGCAGGTCAGCCTTCTCTGCTCTCCGGTGACGGCGACTATTCCCCGGCAGTTCCTGCTCTGTCATTCCGGTCCCTTCGCTAACCCGTCCTTATCTCCAAGCAATTCGTATGCCTGTGATGACACGGCGATACGTACTCCTAGACCTTTAGGAACGCCTCTTTCACCGAATCTGGCTGGCGGCATTAGGCAAGGAGACGGCAACGTCTTAATGTCGTCACAGTTAACACTGCCCTGAGTTCGCAATGGCGTTCTCGTGCTCGAATCGACTGGGAAAGACGGGACGCGCTCTCTGCGTCGCGGGAGTCTGGAGCCCAAACCAACGCTGTGCCTGTGTCGACGAGGCGCGAGCCTGCAGCTCAGGAGTTCCCGTCGAGCGAACCCTTGACGTCGTTGAGGACCAGCCAGGCGGCAGCGAGGCCGGAGGAGTCGTACCAGACGGCGTCGTCGACGGCGAGCACGCGCTTCCACATCGAGGCACCCAGACCCAGCCACTCGTCGCTGAGCAGGACCTCTTCGCCGTGCTCCTGGCCCTTCTCACCTTCAAAGCTCACATAGATGAGGTCGCCTTCGGCCTCACGGAAGTTCGCGGAGTTGACGGCGAAGGAATCGGGGACCCGTTGCGGACCGGGCCGCTGGACGCCGATCTCACCGAGGACCTGGCCGGCGAAGGTGTCCATGCCGGCGATGGTCTCCGAGTCCTCGCCGAACCGGACCAGTGACACCTGCGTATGTGAGGCGTCCATGCGCCTGCCGGTCTTGGCGGCTTCGGTCGTGAACTCGGCCAGACGCTGCCGCCCGGCTTCGCTGCGGCCGACGGCGTCGGCGACGGCCTGGAACTGCTCCTGCCAGTCGCCGGCGGGGATCGTGGCCGAACGCACCGAGCCGAAGGGCTTCGACGACGCGGCGGTCTCGGGAGTGAGGAGGACGAGGTCGGCGTCGGCCTGCGACACAGCTGCGGCGTCGGGCGCGGTCCCGATCGCCGGCACCGACGACAGTCGGGGTCCGAGATAGGCGGGCACCGAACCAGGGGCAGCGGTCACGGCCGTCACCTTGTCGCCGATGCCGAGTGCACACAGGGCGTCCAGGAGCGCCGGATCGGTCACGACGATGCGGGTGGGATCGGTGGCGGCGTCGTCGGCCGGGGTGGGCGCGAGGCAGGTCTTCGAGAAGTCACGGTCGGCGGAGACGATGTTGACCTCCGCGACGCGGGTGACAGTGGTCGAGATGGTGGAGCCGTCGGGAGTGGTCAGCGGCTCGTCGCCGGAACACGCTGCCGACGCCGCGACGACGACCACGCCGAGGACCGCTGCCCAGACCGGCCGGCGTCCCCGCATACGACGAACACGTACATCCGTGACCCCGTTACCCCTGCTCTGCACCCGCCCAACCTAGCACCGGCGCCGGGGCGTCGAGCGTAGGCTTCCACGGGGCCGCCAGACCGTCGGCCGCAGACACCGAGCGGGGTCCCCAGACCACCCGGCGCGTCGAAGGAGGAAAAGGGTTTGAGCACGGCCGATGTGGTGCGTCGGGCGTCGAATACGACAGATCGTAGGACCCGTTCGGCCCGGGCGTCGGGAAGGGTTTAGGATCAGTACTCAGCGCTCGGTTTGTGTTCATGTGCCGACCGACGTTCGAAGGGGTTCGACGTCGAGCTCGCGCAAGAGGAGGATCTGTGACCGCGGTAGACCAACCCACCACGCAAGTGGCTCCAGTGCGACCATTCCCGGAGCGCTATCAGCCCAAGGGTTCGTTCATCTACAAGCTGTTGACGACGACCGATCACAAGCTGATCGGCATGATGTACATCACTGCATGTTTCGCGTTCTTCCTCATCGGCGGCCTGATGGCCCTGCTGATGCGTGGTGAGCTCGCGGCTCCGGGCATGCAGTTCCTGTCGACAGAGCAGTTCAACCAGCTCTTCACGATGCACGGCACCGTGATGCTGCTGATGTACGCGACCCCGATCGTCATCGGCTTCGCCAACTTCGTGTTGCCGCTGCAGATCGGTTCGCCCGACGTCGCCTTCCCGCGACTGAACGCACTCGGCTTCTGGCTGTTCGTCTTCGGTTCGACCATCGCCATCGCCGGCTTCATCACCCCGGGCGGTGCCGCCGACTTCGGTTGGACGGCGTACACGCCGCTGACCGACGCCGTGCACAGCCCCGGCCTCGGTGCCGACCTGTGGATCATGGGTCTGGGTGTGTCCGGTCTGGGCACCATCCTCGGCGCGGTCAACATGGTCACCACCGTGGTCTGCCTCCGTGCACCCGGTATGACGATGTTCCGCATGCCGATCTTCACCTGGAACATCCTGGTGACCAGCGTGCTCATCCTGCTGATCTTCCCGCTGCTGACCGCTGCCCTGATGGGCCTCGAGGTCGACCGCCAGTTCGGCGCCCACATCTACGACCCGGCCAACGGCGGTGTCATCCTGTGGCAGCACCTGTTCTGGTTCTTCGGACACCCCGAGGTGTACGTCATCGCGCTGCCGTTCTTCGGCATCGTCTCGGAGGTCTTCCCGGTCTTCTCGCGTAAGCCGATCTTCGGATACTCGGGCCTGATCTACGCGACCCTGGCCATCGCCGCCCTGTCGGTCGCGGTGTGGGCGCACCACATGTACGTCACCGGCGCCGTGCTGCTGCCGTTCTTCTCCTTCATGACGTTCCTGATCGCGGTTCCGACCGGCGTGAAGTTCTTCAACTGGATCGGAACGATGTGGCGAGGTCACATCACGTTCGAGACGCCGATGCTGTTCTCCGTCGGCTTCATCGTGACCTTCCTCTTCGGTGGTCTGACCGGCGTCCTGCTCGCGAGCCCGCCGCTGGACTTCCACCTGTCCGACAGCTACTTCGTGGTCGCGCACTTCCACTACGTGCTGTTCGGCACCATCGTGTTCGCCACCTACGCCGGCATCTACTTCTGGTTCCCGAAGATGACCGGACGCATGCTCGACGAGCGCCTCGGCAAGATCCACTTCTGGCTGACGTTCATCGGCTTCCACATGACGTTCCTGGTGCAGCACTGGCTGGGCAACGAGGGCATGCCGCGTCGCTACGCCGACTACCTGCCGTCGGACGGCTTCACCACGCTGAACACCATCTCGACCATCGGTGCGTTCATCCTCGGCCTGTCGACCCTGCCGTTCCTGTGGAACGTCTTCCGCAGCTACCGCTACGGCGAGGTCGTGACCGTCGACGATCCGTGGGGCTTCGGCAACTCCCTGGAGTGGGCGACCTCGTCGCCGCCGCCGCGCCACAACTTCACCGAGCTGCCCCGCATCCGTTCGGAGCGTCCGGCCTTCGAGCTGCACTACCCGCACATGATCGAGCGGATGCGTGCCGAGGCTCATGTCGGCCCGGGTCACGACGCGGGCAAGGATCGCCAGATGGAAGAGGCTCGTCGCGAGCCGTTCACCGTGGGATCGCACGAGGGATCGCCTGATCCCGATCCGCGCTGACCGGTGGGCAACGACTCAACAGGCACTACCGGTACGACCGTTCTCTTCACTGTCACCGGTCCCGACCGGCCAGGTGTCACCTCTGTTCTCATGGGTGCCCTGGCCGGTCAGGCCGTTGCACTGCTCGACGTCGAGCAGGTGGTCATCCGCGGTCAGCTGACGCTCGGCGTGCTCGTCTCCGCGAACGGAGATCCCGAGACGCTGCAGGAGATCGTCGAGCAGGCGATGGCCTCCATCGGCTTCGACGTGCGGGTGGAGATCGGTGTGGATTCGGGTAGCCGTTCGACCTCGTCTCATGCCGTCGTGATCCTGGGCAGTCCGGTCACGGCCACCGCCTTCAGCGCGGTCGCCGCGAAACTCGCCGGTCAAGGCGGAAACATCGACTCGATCCGCGGTATCGCCGACTATCCGCTCACCGGCCTCGAACTGATGGTCAGCGTGGCCGGCCGCGGCGGGGTCGCCGCCGACGCCGCCCTGCGGAAGGGGCTCGCCGAGGTCGCCGCCAAGCATTCGGTCGACATCGCCGTCGAACGCGGTGGTCTGGCCCGGCGCGCCAAGCGCCTCATCGTCTTCGACGTCGACTCCACCCTGATCCAGGGTGAGGTCATCGAGATGCTCGCCGCGAAAGCCGGCCGTGAAGCCGAGGTCGCGGCGGTCACCGAAGCCGCCATGCGCGGTGAGCTCGACTTCGAACAGTCACTGCACCAGCGCGTGGCGGCCCTCGCCGGGCTCGACGCCGGGGTCATCGACGACGTCGCGAAGTCGCTGCAGCTCACGCCGGGCGCCCGCACCACGATCCGCACGCTGCATCGGCTCGGGTTCCACTGCGGCCTGGTGTCGGGTGGTTTCCGTCAGGTCATCGACGGTCTGGCCCACGAACTCGAACTCGACTTCGTGCGCGCCAACACTCTCGAGATCGTCGACGGCAAACTGACCGGACGCGTGATCGGCGAGGTCGTCGACCGGACCGGCAAGGCCCGTGCGCTGCGTTCCTTCGCCGACCAGGTAGGCGTCCCGATGGAGCAGACGATCGCCGTCGGCGACGGTGCCAACGACATCGACATGCTCAGCGTCGCCGGACTCGGCATCGCCTTCAACGCGAAGCCCGCGTTGCGGGAGGTCGCCGACGCCACACTCAATCATCCGTTCCTCGACGCCGTGCTGTTCATCCTCGGGGTGTCGCGCGACGAGATCGAGGCCGCGGACGCCGCCGACGGCGTGTACCGGCGGGTTCCGCTGGGCTGACGTGTCGGACACGACAGACAACGCCGACGTGACGGGCTTGCCCGTCACCCGTGACGCCGTGACGCGGCCGCCGGTCATCCCCGATGCGGTCGTGGCGAACCATCGACGCCTCGTCGGATACGTCGGGGGCGGTGAGGATCCTGAGGATCCGGCCGACGTCCTGGCGATGGCGATGGTGCTGCGCGTCGAGAAGTCCGATCCGCCGGATCGCGCCGACCTGTTGACCGCGGCGGCACGGGCCGTCGCGCTGCTGTGTCTCGACGACCGCGCAGCCGGTGACGGTCCGTGGGCGGCGGCGATGGACGACTGGTGTCAGGCTCGTATCCGTAAGATCGCTCGTCGGGCCCGTGGCGCGCAATGGGCTGCGGCGCAAGAGGTGTGGGGCGTGACCGCGACCGAGGGTGGCGCCGAGGCGCGCGCGTTCGTGCCCGGCCGCGTCGGCGATCTCGACCGTCGGGTCAAGAAGCTGCAGATCGGCGGCACCGAGGTCGACGGCGAACTCCCCACCGAGAGGCCGGATCACGGCGTGGTGCTGTGGACGAATCCCGGGCTCGACATGACCGTCGGCAAGCTCGCCGCGCAGGTCGGTCACGCATCGATGCTCGCCGCCAAACTTCTCGACGCCGACGAGGCGATCCGGTGGCGGCTCGACGACTGTCCGCTGGCGGTGCGTGAGGCCACGCCCGAACGATGGCGGGACCTGCTCGAGGCCGATGCGTCCGGCACCGCGGTCGCGGTCCGTGATGCCGGGTTCACCGAGATCGCGCCCGGTTCGGTCACCGTCATCGCCGAAGTCGTCGGGAACTGATCACGAGACAGGGGAGCAGATGAGCGCCACCGAACTACCGGACTGGGCGAAAAGCCTTGACCTCCAACCGCACCCGGAGGGTGGTTGGTACCGCCAGACCTGGCGGAGCGAGGTCGGCGTACCGCAGGCGGTGCTCCCGGCCGGTTACACCGGTGACCGGGCCGCCGGCACCGCGATCTACTTCGTCCTGACGCCCGGCCAACAGTCCGCGTGGCACACCGTGCGCGGCTCAGAGCTCTGGCTGCACCATCGCGGGGCGCCGGTGCAGCTCGATCTGGGCGGCGACGGCGATGCCCCCGGCGATCCGACCCCGATCATCGTCGGGCCCGACATCGAGGCCGGGAATCAGCCGCAGGCGCTGGTGCCGCCCGGCATGTGGCAGCGTGCGCGCCCCGTCGGCGACGAGGCGGCACTGGTCAGCTGTGTCGTCGTGCCCGGCTTCGACTTCGCGGACTTCCGGCTCGAGGACTGAGACTCGGCTCCGGGATCAACCGCCTACGGCCACCGGCGAATTCGCCGGGGCGAGATGCCCGAGAGTGCTCATCCAGACGTCGCGACTCGGTGCCAGCGACGCAACGATCAGCTCGTCGGCATCGGCATGTCCGGCGAACCAGCTCAGGTACTGTCGCACCTCATCGGGCGTCCCGATACCGGCGTAGGTGAGCATCTCGTCGATCTGGCGGCCTTGGGGCATCGACAGCACCGCGTCGGCTTCTTCGTCGGTGAATGTGCGGCCGCGTCCGTAGAGCAGGGAGACGCGCTGACGGCGGGCGATCTGCAACTGCTGCTGTGCGACGTCGGGATCGTCGTCGGCGATCACGCCGACACCGGCGATCACGTACGGCTCGGCGAGCACCTCCGACGGCCGGAACTCGCGGCGGTACAACTCGACTGCCTGCGTCAGGGCCTGCGGTGCGAAGTGCGACGCGAAGGCGTAGGGGAGTCCGAGGGCGGCGGCGAGCTGCGCGCCGAAGAGCGACGAACCCAGGATGTAGAGCGGTATGTGGGTCCCGGCGCCCGGCGTGGCGCGGACGCCTTCGATGCGGGACTCGTCGCCGAGGAACGCCTGCAGTTCGAGAACGTCGTGCGGGAACCGTTCGGCTGACGCGTGGGTGCGACGCAGGGCCTGGAAGGTCTGCTGGTCGCTGCCCGGGGCGCGGCCGAGTCCGAGGTCGATGCGGCCGGGATGGAGTTCGGCGAGGGTGCCGAACTGCTCGGCGATGGTGAGCGGGGCGTGGTTGGGCAGCATGACGCCGCCGGCACCGAGGCGGATGGTCGAGGTGTGGGCGGCGATGTGCGCGATGAGCACAGCAGGCGCCGACGACGCGATCGCCGACATGTTGTGGTGTTCGGCGTACCAGATCCGCTTGTATCCCCACTTCTCCGCGTTCTGCGCGAGATCGACACTGGCGGCGAGACTTTCCGCGACGGTCTCGTCGCGGCCGACGGTGGCGAGATCCAGGATGGACAGAGGAAGGTGTTGAGCGGTCACGTAGTCCATCAACCCGGCGAACCGGTCGGTGTATTCCCGTGACGTGTATCGGACACGGCTGAGCCGAACCGGTCGAACGGACGGGCGTGAGGCAGGATAGGGGTCGTGACCGAATCCGATCCCGACCTCTTGATCGACTTCCGCGACGTCGCGATCGTCCGTGGCGGCAAAACGCTTGTCGGCCCGCTGTCCTGGCAGGTCGAACTGGACGAACGCTGGGTCATCATCGGGCCCAACGGTGCCGGTAAGACGACACTTCTGCGACTGGCGGGTGCCGAACTGCACCCGACGTCGGGCACCGCATTCGTGCTGAACGAGAAGCTCGGCCGGATCGAGATCCGCGAACTCGCGACGCGGATCGGCGTCGCCAGTCCCGCCCTCGTCGACCGCGTGCCCGACCACGAGGTCGTCAGCGACGTCGTCATCTCCGCCGGCTACGCCGTCCTGGGGCGCTGGCGCGAGGCCTACGACGACATGGACCGCGACCAGGCCGTCGAATCGCTGGAGTCGATGGGCGCGGAGCATCTCGCCGACCGCACCTTCGGCACCCTGTCGGAGGGGGAGCGCAAGCGCGTGATCATCTCCCGCGCCCTCATGACCGACCCCGAACTCCTGCTGCTCGACGAGCCGGCCGCCGGTCTCGACCTCGGCGGCCGCGAAGAACTCGTCGACCGCCTCGCGACCCTCGCCGCCGACCCCGACGCTCCCGCCATCGTGCTGATCACCCATCATGTGGAGGAGATCCCGGAGGGGTTCACGCACGCGCTGATCCTGTCCGAGGGTGGCGTCGTGGCGCAGGGCCTCCTCGAGGAGGTGCTGACCAGTGAGAACCTGACGGCCGCCTTCCGGCAGCAGATCATCCTCGACAAGGTCGACGGCCGGTACTTCGCTCGACGCCGTCGCCGCGCGGGCGGTCACCGTCGAGCAGGAGGCAACTGATGACATCCACCGATCAGGGACCCGAGGTCGTGTCCGCACCGATCCGCGATGCCGCGACGGTCGTCCTGGTCCGTGACTCCGCCGACGGCATCGAGGTGTTCCTGCAGCGTCGGGTGAAGCAGATGGCTTTCGCCGGCGGCATGACCGTATTCCCGGGTGGCGGCGTCGACAAGCGCGACGCCGGCGCCCACGTGGCCTGGACCGGGCCGCAAGCGGCGTGGTGGGCCGAGCAGTTCAACACCGATGACGAGCTCGCCCAGGCGCTCGTGTGCGCGGCCGTCCGCGAGACCTTCGAGGAATGCGGCGTTCTGCTCGCGACCACCGCCGACGGTTCTTTCGCCGACCCGGGCGCCCTCGCCGACGACCGGCAACAGCTCGTCGAGAAGTCTCTGTCCTTCGCCGAGTTCCTCACCGCGCGCGGCCTCACCCTGCGTGCCGATCTGCTGAGTCCGCTCGCGCACTGGATCACCCCGGTCAACGAGAAGCGTCGCTACGACACCCGGTTCTTCCTCGCTGCCATGCCCGAGGGCCAGCAGGCCGACGCCGAGACCACCGAGGCCGAGGTGGCGCGCTGGGTCAACGCCCGCGTCGCGATCGACGCCTGGGCCGACGGCAAGCACTTCCTGATGCCGCCGACCTGGGCGCAGCTGCACTACGTCAGCGGCTTCCCGAGTGTCGATGAGCTGCTGGCCGCCGAGCGGTCCGTCGAGTGCATCCTGCCGAACACCACCCCGGGCGCCGGGCTCGCCGGACTCGGGTTCCCCGGCTCCGACGAGTACTTCCGCACGCTCGGCGATCAGACGCCGCCCGAGATCACGCTGTAGATCCTCACGGCTCGTCGAGATCGACGGCGTCGTCCTCGTCCTCGGCGATGTCCTCGCGATCCGCCCAGTCGAGCAGCGTGTCGAGCCGGTGGGCGACGTCGTCGATCTCGGCGTGCAGGTCGCCGAGTTCGGCGAATCGCGCGGGCACGGTGGCGATGGTGAAGTCGTCGGGTTCGATGTCGTCGATCTCGTTCCAGCGGATCGGCGTGGACACCGTCGCGCGTTGGTTGCCGCGCACCGAGTAGGCCGACGCCATGGTGTGGTCGCGGGTGTTCTGGTTGTAGTCGACGAACACGGCTGCCGGGTCGCGATCCTTGCGCCACCACGTTGTCGTGACGTCTTTGGGTGCCCGGCGCTCGACCTCGCGGGCGAACGCGAGCGCGGCGCGCCGGACCTGAGGGAACCCCCACTCGGGGGCGATGCGCACGTAGATGTGCAGACCGCGACCACCCGAGGTCTTCGGGAAGCCGCGCATGCCCAGCTCGTCGAGAACCTCCTCGACGACGTGGGCCACCCGCTGGATGCGTGAGAAGGTGCAGTCCGGCATGGGGTCGAGGTCGATGCGCCACTCGTCGGGGGATTCGGGGTCGGCGCGGCGTGAGTTCCAGGGGTGGAACTCGACCGTCGACATCTGTACCGCCCAGATCACCGATGCCAGCTCGGTCACGCACAGCTCGTCGGCGGTGCGTCCGTAGCGGGGGAAGTAGATCTCGGTGGTCTCCAGCCAGTCCGGTGCGCCCGCCGGGACCCGCTTCTGGTGCACCTTGTTGCCGCTGACGCCCTTGGGGAAACGGTGCAGCATGCAGGGACGTTCGCGCAGCGCCCGCACGATGCCGTCACCCACCGACAGGTAGTACTCGGCGAGGTCGCGCTTGGTCTCGCCGCGTTCGGTGAAGTACACGCGATCAGGGCTGGACAGGCGGACGGTGCGGTAACCCACCGTCAGCTCGATCGGCTCACCTGCGGAACCCGCGCCTTTGGCCATGTCGCCAACTGTAGGGCGCGCGGATGTGACGCGTGGGTTGTCGCAGGCTGATGACACCGGGCTGCGACACCGCGCCGACTTACCAGACGGTAGCCTTCGAGGATGCCTGAGTTCGTGACCCTCGAAACGTCCGACGACCATCCCGGCGTGGGCACCATCCTGCTGGCCCGCCCGCCGATGAACGCGTTGAGCCGCCAGGTGCAGGCCGAACTGGCCGCGGCCGCCGAGGAGGCGACCCTCCGCGACGACATCAAGGCCGTCGTCGTCTACGGCGGACCCAAGGTCCTCGCCGCCGGCGCCGACATCAAGGAGATGAACGACCTCAGCTACGCCGAGATGAGCAAGGTCGCCGGTCGTCTGCAGCGCGACCTCGGCGCCATCTCCGAGATCCCGAAGCCCACGGTCGCGGCCATCACCGGCTACGCGCTGGGCGGCGGCCTCGAAGTCGCGCTGGGAGCCGACCGCCGGATCGCCGGTGACAACGCGAAACTCGGCGTGCCCGAGGTTCTCCTCGGACTCATCCCCGGTGGTGGCGGTACGCAGCGTCTGGCGCGGCTCATCGGACCGGCCAAGGCCAAGGACCTCATCTTCACCGGCCGGTTCGTCGGCGCCGAGGAGGCACTCGCGATCGGCCTGGTCGACGAGGTCGTCGCCCCCGACGAGGTCTACAACGCCGCACTGGCCTGGGCGGGTCAGTTCACCAATGCCGCGTCAGTGGCGATCGCCGCCGCCAAGAAGGCCGTCGACCAGGGGCTCGGCGTCGACCTCCACACCGGACTCAAGATCGAGGAGCAGCTCTTCGCGGCGCTGTTCGCCACCGAGGACCGTGCCATCGGTATGAAGTCGTTCGTGGAGAACGGTCCCGGCAAGGCGGAGTTCACCGGTCGCTGACGGCGCGGCCCCACCAACATCACGACTGACCGACCCACGCGACA
Organism: Gordonia sp. Swx-4; assembly: GCF_030316175.1. Classification (NCBI taxonomy): domain Bacteria; kingdom Bacillati; phylum Actinomycetota; class Actinomycetes; order Mycobacteriales; family Gordoniaceae; genus Gordonia; species Gordonia sp. Swx-4. The sequence continues at coordinate 3,649,436 of NZ_CP128197.1, read as the reverse complement.
AGGAAGCGATCATGACCACCGACGCCACTCCGGGTATCGATCCGGCGCCGAATCCGCATGCCACCGAGGAACAGGTGCAGGCCGCTCTGAAGGACACCAAGCTCGCCCAGGTGCTCTACCACGACTGGGAGGCCGAGACCTACGACGAGAAGTGGTCGATCAGCTTCGACGAGCGCTGCATCGATTACGCGCGTGGACGTTTCGACGCCATCGAGATCGACGAGCCGCTGCCGTACGGGCGCGCGATGGAACTCGGTTGCGGCACTGGCTTCTTCCTGCTGAACCTCATGCAGTCGGGTGTCGCCGACAAGGGTTCGGTCACCGACCTGTCGCCGGGCATGGTGAAGGTCGCACTGCGCAACGCCGAGAACCTGGGACTCGACGTCGACGGCCGGGTTGCCGACGCGGAGAAGATCCCGTACGACGACAACACCTTCGACCTCGTCGTCGGACACGCTGTGCTGCACCACATCCCCGACGTCGAGCAGGCGCTGCGCGAGGTGCTGCGCGTGCTCAAGCCTGGCGGTCGTTTCATCTTCGCCGGCGAGCCGTCGACCATCGGCGACTTCTACGCGCGCTGGATGAGCCGCGCGACGTGGGCCGTCACCACCAACGTGACCAAGTTCGGGCCGCTGCAGAGCTGGCGGCGTCCGCAGGAGGAGCTCGACGAGTCCTCGCGTGCCGCGGCTCTAGAGGCCGTCGTCGACATCCACACCTTCGATCCCGACGAGCTGGCCGGCATCGCCCGTTCCGCCGGAGCCGCCAAGGTCGCCACCGCCACCGAGGAACTGGCCGCCGCCATGCTCGGCTGGCCGGTCCGCACCTTCGAGGCCGCGGTGCCGCCGGAGAAGCTCGGCTGGGGCTGGGCGCGGTTCGCGTTCGGCGGCTGGAAGCGCCTGACCTGGCTCGACGAGAACGTCTTGCGCAAGGTCGTGCCGCAGAAGTTCTTCTACAACGTGGTGGTCACCGGCACCAAGCCCGGCGATTCGTAGAAAGCGCAGGGTTATAGCGCGCATTCTCTCTACCGATCGGGTCGTCGCCTCTGCGGCGGCCCGATCGTCGTTTTCGGGACCGGGGCCGCTTCCTGCGTGCAACCATGGGCTATGGCCACCCTGCTGACGTCCGATGAGTTCGAGATCCGTCTGCTCTTCAGTGATCCGGTACCGGAGGTGAGGCAGTTCCTCCACGAGGTCATCGCGAAGCGTGAACCGATCGCTCTCGACGTCGAGGGCACGGTGCATCTGCTGAACGTCGCCAACGCCAGACACGTGGTGCTGGCCGATCAGGACCCGGACGACGAGTCGCTGGCGACCGGCGATCGGACCACGATCGTCACATCCCTCGTGGAGCTGCGTCAGTAGGCTCTGCGACGCGGCGGGCGGCCCGGGGAGACGCGGGCCACGACGGTAGCCTGCAAGGATCATGAGCTACTCCTTCAGTCTCGACGACGTCGCCTTCCTGCGGTCGCGGCATGGTGAGAAGGCCCTGGAGACGGTGTCGGCTCTGGCCCTCACCCCGGCGTCGATGCTGTCCGACATCACCGAGGTCCGCAGCCGGTATGCACCGCATGATGCCGCGCTGATCGAGACCGTCCGGAACCGTCGACGAGCCGCGTCGAAACTGCGGGACCCGGCCGAGTTGTTGCTCACCGACGACGGCGTGCAGCAGGCGACCGCCTCGGTCGTCGCCGCGCACCGCGCCGCTGAGATCGCCGCCCGGTTTCCGGCGTCGGTGGTCCACGACATGACCTGCTCGATCGGTGCGGAGCTACGAGAACTGGTGCGCGTCAACGGGATCACCGGAGTGATCGGCAGCGACCTCGACCGCGTCCGGCTCGCGATGGCGCGCCACAACGTACCCGACGCGACGCTCCTCGTCGCCGACGCGCTCACCCCGACCTCGACTGCGGACGTACTCCTCGCCGACCCCGCGCGACGGTCCGACGCCGGCCGGATCTTCCGCCTCGACCAACTGACCCCACCGCTGCTGGAACTGCTCGCCACCTATGCGGGCCGCGTACTGATCGTGAAATGTGCTCCCGGACTGGATCATCAGTTGCTGCGCAATCGGTTCGGATTCGACGGCGAGGTCCAGGTGACCTCGCTCGACGGCGGTGTCCGGGAAGCGTGCCTGTGGTCGGGGCCGGGGATCGAGACCCGGCGCCGGGCAACGGTTCTGCGTACGCGGCCCGACGGGACGGTGTCGCAGTTCGAGATCACCGATCACGAGGACGACGACGTGCCGACAGGCGAGGCGGGGGAGTGGATCGTCGACCCGGATGGTGCCGTCGTGCGTGCCGGTCTCGTCAAGCACTACGCCCACCGTTTCGGCCTGTGGCAGCTCGATCCCCAGATCGCCTACCTGACCGGCGATTCGGTGCCTGCGGGGGCACGTGGGTTCCGCGTGATCGAGCAGGTGGGGGTGACGGAGAAGGTTCTCCGCAAGGCCCTGGCCGCGCACGGTTGCGGGCCGCTCGAGATCCTCGTCCGCGGCCTCGACGTCGATCCCGATCAGCTCCGCAAGAAGCTCAAACCCAAGGGCGCCCGGCCACTGTCGGTGGTGCTCACCCGGATTGGACGCAAGGGAACCGCCTTCATCTGCGAGCCGGGAATCAGGTTCTGACCCGATCGCTTGTAAACCGGAGCTTGACACCCGGGTGCTTGTAAACCTATCCTTTACAAGTGTCCGAGGTGGAAGAAACAGCACGGGAGATCGAGCGATACGCGCGCAGCGTGGCGACCGGACCCGGTTCCGAACCGGGTGACCCGGGTGCCCGCGAAGCGGCTCTGACCAGAGTCCATGACGCACTCCAATTGGGCCGTCGCGCAGAGGAATTGCTCAGTGCCACGGCTCGTTCGGCGCGCGAGTTCGGGTGTACCTGGCAGGAGATCGGCGACGTCGTCGGCGTCACCCGTCAGGCGGCGTTCCAACGCTTCGGCAAACCCATCGATCCCAGAACAGGAGCACCCATGCAGAAAGTCACGATTGCCCACGCCGACGCCATGGCCCTTGACGTCATCGAGAAGATCACCGAGGCCGAGTGGGCGACCGTCACAGCACGTTTCGACGAGACCATGACGGCTGCCCTGTCCGACGCCGCACTGGCCGACGCTTGGGCGTCGGTGGTGGCACTCCACGGTGAACTCGAGAGGACCGGAACGCCTTTCGTGCGCGGTCACGGCCTCCACACGGTGGTAGACGTGCCGCTCGAGCAGGAGGCCGGGGAGATGGTTTTCCGCGTGGCGTTCGACGCCGACGGCCGGATCGCGGGATTGTTCTTCCTCAATCCCGACGCAGCGAGCCAGGAGCTCTGAGCGACCACGCACAAACACGATGCGGGCTGAGTGCCGGTTTCCGGCACTCAGCCCGCATTCTGGTTCCGGCGCTTTATCCCAGGTTGGCCTTGCTGTCGAAGAAGTACACCTCGCCGAGGTTGGTCGCGGTCGCGATCTGGCCCCAGTAGGAGACCGAGACGCCGGTCGCGAAACCCGACGAATTCGGCAGTGGCAGGGTGCGTTTCGTCGCCCCGTCGTCGGTGGAGACCTCCACCAGCGACAGCGTGTCCTTGCCGGCGTCGCGGACGACCGTCCAGGCGGTCTTCTGCTGGGTCAACGCAGACAGGCTCACCGTGGCGAGATCGGTGCGCTGCCACACCTTTTCGGCGCGGTCACCCGCGTCTCGGTACAGCGTGAGCGGGGCACCGAGCGAACCGGTGGGGATGATCAGGCCGTCGGGCGACACGGTCATCGTCGCGAAGCCGTGGCCGCCGATGTCCTGGGTCCACTTGGTCGACCCGTTCTCGGTGTTCAGGGCGACGATCTTGCCGTCGCGCGAGAAGGCGTAGAGCGTCGCACCGTCGGCGGACAGGGTCGGCGTACCGATGACGCCGCTCGGGACGTCGGTCTGCCACGCGGTTCGCACCTCGCGCTTGCCGGCGACCTTGTTGTACTTCATCGCCCGGATCTGCGACGACGCCGCGCCCTGCGGGAAGAAGTTGAGGTAGAAGCGTTCCCGGTCGGTGTCGACCGCCGCGGGTGCCGGGATCGCGCACTGCGGTCCGTTGCGCACACAGTCGCCGAAGCCGAGGAGCGGCTCCTCCGGATCGGCGTCGTCGCGCAGCTTCACCTCGGGGGCGACGAGCTCGTTGCGCTGGGTGTCGATCAAGAGGATCTGGCCCTGCGTCGTCGTCACCAGCACCTCGTTCGGCGCAGCGAACTTCGCCGACAGCGGGACACCGATCACGCCGGCGCGCCAGCGGATCGCACCACCGGCGTTGAACGCGAGGAAGGTGGCCTCCTCGCCGAGGTACGGCTGGTCGTACTGGTCGACGAGCATCGCGTTGACCTCGACCCCGGCACGCATGTCCTTGCAGAAGTTCTTGCGTCCCGACCGGCCGTCGAGCACCAGGACGTTGCAACCCTGGGTGGCATTCGACGTGACCCCCACATTGCCCTTGCCGGAGATCGTGACCGGCGCCGTGACCGGACCGCCGGTGGGTCGGGTCCAGCTGAGGGTCAGATCATCGGGGACGTCGGCGTAGGCGAAGTTCGCGTTGCCGGGCACGCCGCCGTAGCTGGGCCAGCCGACGCTCGGGATCGAGCGTACGTCGATGTGACCGTCGGAGCAGCCGGCGAGCACCAGCGAGCTCACGGCCGTGACGGCGACGAACAGGCGGGTCAGCGCAGATCGGCGGTGTCGGGACACCTGCGGTCGTGCCAAGGCCATCGGCGCTCCTCATCGTCGGTCCTCACCGGCACGCGTCGTGCCAGCAGTGAGCCTATCGTGCGCGATTTTCGGGTCGTTTAGGGTTTGTCCCATGACCACCATGTGGAACGCCTCCTACCGGTCCCGACGCCGCGCCGGCCGTCGCCGCGACCCCGAGCAGGCGCGATTCCTCACTCTCGATTCGCTGCGCTGGGTGAAACGCAACCGCGCGTACACCCCGTGGTACCTGGTCCGTTACTACCGTCTCGCGAAGTTCCGTCTGGCCAACCCGCACGTTGTGCTGCGCGGCATGGTGTTCCTCGGCCGCAACGTGGAGATCCACTGCACCCCGGAGCTCGCCCGGATGGAGATCGGCCGCTGGGTCCACATCGGCGACGGCAACTCGATCCGCTGCCACGAGGGCAGCCTGAAGATCGGCGACAAGACCGTCTTCGGCTGCAACAACGTGGTGAACGCCTACCTCGACCTCGAGATCGGTGGATCCACCCTCGTCGCCGATTGGTGCTATATCTGCGACTTCGACCACAAGATGGACGACATCACGCTGCCCATCAAGGATCAGGGCATCGTGAAGGGCCCGGTCCGCATCGGCCCGGACACGTGGGTCGCGGCCAAGGTGTCGGTGCTGCGCAACACCATCGTCGGCCGAGGCTGTGTCCTCGGCTCGCACGCGGTGGTCAAGGGGATGATCCCGGACTACTCGGTCGCGGTCGGGGCGCCGGCTCGCGTGGTCAAGAACCGCATGGACGACTGGGCCGAGAACGCCGAGCAGCGCGCCGAACTCGAACGCGCCCTCGCCGACATCGAACGCAAGAAAGCGGCGGCGGAAAAGGCTGCGGCGGAAGGGCGGTAGGCGCTCAGGGAACGGGGTGGTCGGGCTTCGCCGGGTCGCGTTCGGGCAACGGACGCATCGGAATGTCCGGTCGTCCGACCGGATGGCGCACCCGGCGCTTGGCGGCCAGGTGCACCGACGCGGTGCGTTCGGCAACCTCGGCCCAGGAGAACTCGGCGGTCAGTCGGGCCCGTGCGCGGACAGCCCGTTGCGCTGCGGCGCCGGGGTCCGAGAGCGTCGCCCGTACCGCAGCGGCGAGCCCGGCGACGTCGGCCGGTTCGAAGGTGAGGCCGGTGTCGGGTTCCTGCACGGCCTCGCCCAGGCCGCCGGCGGTCGAGACGATCAGCGGGATGCCGGTGGCCGCCGCCTCGAGGGCGACGATGCCGAACGGCTCGTAGCGGCTCGGCAAGACGATCGCGTCGCAGCGGTGCATGAGGGTCACCAGCTGGTCGTGGTCGACGGCGCCGATGAACCGCACCGCCTTGCTCACACGATGCTTGCGGGCCTGCTCCATCAGCCACTCCCGCTGGGTGCCGTCACCGGCGATGGTGAGAGTGGTACCCGGGTGGCTCCGACGGATACGGGGGAGTGCGGCCAGCAGGTCCTGCACACCCTTCTCGTACTCGAGGCGACCGGCGAACAACAGTTCCGCCGGGCCGACGGTCCGCGTGCGGGCCGCGAACGGCCATGTGCGGATGTCGATTCCGTTGTGGATCACCGCGATGTCGGCGGCGTCGTAACCGAAGAGCCGGTTCACCTCGTCGCGCATGGATGCCGAACAGGTGATGAGAGCGTCGGATTCGGCGACGAGCCACCATTCGACCGAGTGCACCTGCCGATTGGTGCGGCCGCTGACCCAGCCGCTGTGCCGACCGGCTTCGGTGGCGTGGATGGTGGAAACCAGTGGCACGTCGAAGAATTCGGCCAGCGCGATCGCCGGGTGGGCGACCAGCCAGTCATGCGCGTGCACGACCTCGGGGATCCATCGTGCGGTGGAATCGGCGAAAGCCCGTTCGCCGGCCAGGATCCTGAGCCCGGCACGGATGAACGAGTGTCCCATGGCGAGAGTCCAGGCCATCATGTCCTGACCGAACTCGAACTCCGGCGGGTCCTCGGCGACCGCGATCACGCGCACGCCGTCGACGACGGTGTCGGTCGTCGGATGGCTGACCGCATCGGTGCCCGACGGGCGTCGGGTCAGGACCGCCACATCGTGTCCGGCGGCGGCCATCTCGGTGGCGAGGTGATGCACATGCCGACCCAGTCCGCCGACGACGACGGGTGGGTACTCCCACGACACGAACAACACTTTCATCCGATGCTCCCCTCGGCATCCGCGGTCAGGATCGCGTGCAGACGGCGCGCGTCGAGTGCGGGGAAGAGATTGTCGGCCCGCGCCCAGTTCTGCGCGAGCGCCGCCGCCGCGTCGTCGCGACCACGGAGTGCGGCGTCGCTGATCTCCCGCGTGGCGTGCGCGTGCGTGTGCGCACGGGAGACAGCGTACTGCGCGGCAGTGTCCTTCGACACCATGAAAGGCCAGTCGGAGGACACCGTGAGCAGCGTCTCCCGGACGATCTGATCGGCGACACGGCTGCGCTCTCCGCCACCGGCGAGGAGTTTGGCCACGGCGTCGAGGGCGGTCTCGGTCACCTCCTCGTTGAGGGTGACGAGATGCTGCACCTGTGGACCGTTCCACACGCGCCAGTCCTTACCCGACCCCCACGACGACGCGGGGAGATCGACCGGCTCGCCGACGAGTCCGGATCGCGTTGCGCCGGCGAGGGTTCCGACCTTCACCCCGACCTCGGGCAGGCGACGAAGGACGCGTTCGAGCCAGATCGGACCCTCATGCCACCAATGCCCGAAGAGCTCGGTGTCGAAGGCCGCGACCACCAGGGCGTCGCGGCCGATGCGCGTCGACTCCACGATGAGGCGCTCGCGGACATGCCCGACGAAATCCTCGACGTGTCGGTCGATCACTGCGTCGACGTGTGCCGGGTCGTAGGGCTTCTTCTCGTCGCCCGGCACCGAGCGACCCGTGACGCGGAACCGCTTGAGTCCCGATTCGTGGTCGTAGGTGTGGAAGTCGCGGTAGGCGGCGTGGCCGGGATAGCCCGACTTCGGCGACCACACGCGGTAACTCACCGTGAGGTCGCGTCCATAGGCGATGACACCGCTGTCGCCGACCGGGCGGCCGAGTGCGGTGTCGCCGTGGAGGGTCGGGCCGTCGACCATGAAGTGCCCGACGCCGGCGCTGGCGTACTCGGCTTCCATGCCCGGCGCGAAGGCGCATTCGGGCGCCCAGATGCCTGCGGGGTCGAAACCCCAGCGCGCGTGCGCGTCGTGGAGACCCTCACGGAGGAAGAACGTCCGCAGGCGTGGATCGAGCAGCGGAGCGAACGGATGCGCGAGCGGTCCGCCGAGGATCTCGGCGACCCCGCTCGAGGCGACGCGACGAATCAGCGGCGAGGCGCCGTGTCGCCACTTCGTCTCGAAGGTCTCCAGCGCTCGCTGGGCTTCGAGGTACTCACGGCGACCGGCGTCGGCGCGGTCGGCACCGTTCGACGTCGCGGCCTCGGTCGCCCGCAGCTGCCAGTCGGCCAGCCATTCGTACATCGACGACGCACAGTGCGGGTCGTCGAGCTGCGCGGCCAGGACCGGGGTGATCCCGAGGGTCAACTGGTCGGTGAGACCGTCGTCGGCGAGGCGCTCGAGGACGTCGAGCAGTGGGATGTACGACGACGCCCACGACTGGTAGAGCCATTCCTCACCGACCGGCCAGCGACCGTGATTTGCCAGCCAGGGCAGGTGGGAGTGCAGGACGAAGGTGAACTGTCCCGGAACCTCGGGGGTGCTGATGGTCATTGCTCAGGCCCGGGTCGCCACCGCGAACAGGTCGAGCGAGGCATCGATGTCGGAGTCGCGCGCGTCGAGCACGGCGAAGTCCTCGGCGGCCACCCCGGCGACGTCGTCGACCAGGTCGGCCGGCCACGGTTCGCCGGCGAGGGCACGCTCGATCTGGGCGTCGATCAGCGATCCGCCCCACTTCTCGTCGAGCGCGGTCAGCCGCGGTCCGTGGTGCACGCCGAGCATCGCGTCGAGGGCGAACCCGCCCTCGACGATCAGTGCGGTGAGTTCGGCGGCGTTCAGCTCACGGGTGTGGAACGGGTTGAGAGGGGTGTCGCGGCCGGGGGAGAAGGTGATCCGGTTGGGCGTCGAGATCAGCAGCTCGCCGCCCGGACGCAGCACGCGTCGGCATTCGGCGATGAATGCGGCCTGGTCCCAGAGGTGTTCGATCACCTGGAAGTTCACCACGAGATCCACCGAGGCGTCGGCCAGCGGAAGATCGATCAGATTGCCCTGGTGCACGACGAGCCCGGGGTAGCGGCGACGGGTGTGTTCGACCGCCGAGGTGTCGTAATCGACGCAGACCACCGACGACGCCCCGGCGTCGGCGATCATCGCGGCCCCGTAGCCCTCGCCGGATCCGGCTTCCAGGATCTCGCGTCCCCGGCAGCGGTCGAGGATGTGGCGGTAGGCGATCTCGTGGCGGCGGAACCAGTAGTTCTCCGCGGGGATGCCCGGAACCGTCCGTTCACCGGTCAGCGCCAGCTGTTGGTCGGCGTCGAGGGACTCCAGACCGGTCATCCCGGCCGTCGGCGGAGAACCGAGGTCTGCGTCAGTCATCTGCAAGAGCGTAGGGCATGGGGTCGCGGCCTCCCGGTTCGTCCCGGCGGCGCGACCGACCGAGCGATCGTGCGTGATCGCTGCAGGGTTCCCTGTCCAGGTACGACGCCGGTCCAAAGTGTGAGGTAGTCAATGTTTAGTGAGAACATAGGAGACGCTAAAGTGGTGGAGACCCATGGCCTTACCCGCCGGTAAGTTGCCGAACCCGACGCAGGAGGTCGACGTAGACCAATGACAAACATTGTCGTACTGATCAAGCAGGTTCCCGACACGTGGTCCGAGCGCAAGTTGTCCGACGACGACTACACCTTGGACCGCGAGGCAGCTGACGCGGTTCTGGACGAGATCAACGAGCGCGCCGTCGAGGAAGCGCTGAAGATCAAGGAAGCCGACGGCGGTGAGGTCACCATCCTGACTGCGGGTCCCGACCGCGCCACCGACGCCATCCGCAAGGCTCTGTCGATGGGCGCCGACAAGGCGATCCACATCAAGGACGACCAGCTCCACGGCTCGGACGCGGTCCAGACCGCCTACGTCCTGGCCCGCGCACTGGGCACCGTCGAGGGCGTCGAACTCGTCATCGCCGGCAACGAGGCCACCGACGGCCGCGTCGGCGCGATCCCGGCCATGATCGCCGAGTACCTCGAGCTCCCGCACCTGACCCACCTGCGCAAGCTGACCCTCGAGGGCGAGACCCTCAAGGGCGAGCGCGAGACCGACGAGGGCATCTTCCACGTCGAGGCACAGCTCCCGGCGATCGTCTCGGTCAACGAGAAGATCAACGAGCCCCGCTTCCCGTCCTTCAAGGGCATCATGGCCGCGAAGAAGAAGGAAGTCACCGTCGTCTCGCTGGCCGAGATCGACGTCGAGCCGACCGACGTGGGCCTGGAGAACGCCGGCAGCGTCGTGAACTCCTCCACCCCGAAGCCGCCGAAGACCGCGGGCGAGCGCGTCACCGACGAAGGCGACGGCGGCACGAAGGTCGCCGAGTACCTGGTCGGCCAGAAGATCATCTGATCTTCCCCACCAGTCCATCCGGCGAACCCCAGACATTCAGGAGAAAACCAACATGGCAGAAGTACTCGTGCTCGTGGAGCAGGACGCCGAAGGCGCCCTGAAGAAGGTCACCAGCGAGCTCATCACCGCCGCCCGCGCTCTCGGTACCCCGTCGGCTGTCGTCGTCGGCAAGCCCGGTTCGGCCGACGCGATCATCGACGGCCTCAAGGAAGCCGGCGCCGAGAAGGTCTACGTCGCCGAGTCCGACGACGCGGCCGGCTACCTGATCAACCCGCAGGTCGATGTGCTGTCCTCGATCGCCGAGAGCGCTGCTCCGGCAGCGGTCCTGGTCGCGGCCACCGCCGACGGCAAGGAGATCGCCGGTCGTCTCGCCGTGCGTCTCGGCTCGGGTGTGCTCGCCGACGTCGTCGACGTCAAGGAAGGCGGCGTGGGCATCCACTCGATCTTCGGTGGCGCGTTCACCGTCGAGGCGCAGGCCAAGGGCGACACCCCGGTGATCTCGATCCGCCCCGGTGGCGTCGAGGCCGCTCCGCAGGCCGGTGCCGGCGAGCGTGTCGACGTCGAGGTCCCGGCAGCTGCCGAGAACGCCGTCAAGATCACCAAGGTCGAGCCGAACATCGGTGGCGACCGTCCCGAGCTCACCGAGGCGTCGATCGTCGTCTCCGGTGGTCGCGGTGTCGGTAGCGCCGAGAAGTTCTCGGTCGTCGAGGAGCTCGCCGACGCGCTCGGTGCCGCTGTCGGCGCCTCGCGCGCCGCCGTCGACTCCGGCTACTACCCGGGTCAGTTCCAGGTCGGTCAGACCGGTAAGACGGTGTCGCCGCAGCTCTATGTCGCCCTGGGCATCTCGGGCGCCATCCAGCACCGCGCCGGCATGCAGACCTCGAAGACCATCGTCGCCGTCAACAAGGACGAAGAGGCGCCGATCTTCGAGATCGCCGACTACGGCATCGTGGGCGACCTGTTCAACGTCGCCCCGCAGCTGACCGAAGAGGTCAAGAAGCGCAAGTGATCCGGTAGATCACGCAGTACCCCGGTGGCCCCTGACGTTCGCGTCGGGGGCCACCGTGCGTTCGCGGCCCGTTCACCCGAGGTCGCCGGAGCGGCACGTGTTCATCCGGATCGCCCCGACACGTCACGCGGCCGTGGTCGTGGCGACGCCGGCGGTGGCTTTCATACGGGGCATGAACGCTCTACAGTCCATCGCCACCGCCGCGGCAACCGATTCCGCCGTCTCGGCCACCCTGCTGACCGCCGGACCCGTGCGGGTGCTGGTGTCCGACGACGCGGCCGACATCCTTGCCGCCCAACGACTTCGCTACCGGGTCTTCGCCGATGAGCCCGGCTTCTCCGACCGTATCGGCGACGCGACCACCGGCTGCGACGCCGACCGGTTCGACGAGTTCTGTGAGCACCTCGTCGTGCGGCACGACGACCACGGCGTCATCGGGTGCGCACGGCTGCTGGCACCTCCGCGTGCGATCGCCGCCGGCGGCTGGTACTCATCCACCGAGTTCGACCTGAGTCGATTGGCCGACATCTTCTCCGAGACAGTCGAACTGGGGCGCGCCTGCGTGGACGGCAGGCATCGTGACGGATCGGTCACCGCCCTCATGTGGGCGGCCCTGCTGCAATACATGGATCTCGCGGGCTACCGGTACCTGATGGGTTGCGTGTCGGTGCCGCTGCACAGCCCGGGGGAGTGGATGCCCGGGTCCGTGCTGCGCGCCGTCCGCGACCGCCTGCGCGAGGAATATGCCGACGCCGATCGACGAGTCACCCCGCTGACGCCAGCACGCATCGGTGGGCGGCTCCTCGACGACATCACGCCGTCGGACACCATCGGGATGCCGCCCCTGATGCGCGGATACCTGCGGATGGGCGCCCGTATCTGTGGTGAGCCCGCCGTCGACGACGTCTTCGATGTCGCGGACTTCCTCACCCTCATCGACCGGGAGGGCGCCAACCGGCGCTATCTCGACCGCCTGCGATCGAGTGCCCAGCGTCTCGGCTCGGCAGGGGCCTGACCGCGGTGACCATCATGCCGGTGGAGCGTCACCCGTGGTTCCCGGTGAGCACCTGCGGGCATGCCTGCCTCGGTCCGCGGGCCGAGAGGCGGGCAGCCGACGCCGTGGTCACCGGTGGGCGGTTGTGTCGTCTGGCCGCGATCGCCGGCTGGATCGTCGCGACACCCATTGCCGACGGGACGATGGCGCGGCTCCGGAGGCGGCCCCGACGAGCCCTGCGTGCGCGGGCCGCGGGTCCGCTGCTCGCCGCGCTCGGCATCAGGGTCGTCGTCGACGACCGGCGGAGGGATCCGCGCGCAACCGGACTCATCGTCGCCAACCACATCTCCTTTCTCGACGTCCTCGCGCTGGCTCTCGTCAGCCCGGCACCGGTGGTGGCGAAGTCCGACGTCGTCGACATGCCGGTGGTGGCCGGGCTCGCGCGCCGGTTCGGGGTGATCGCGGTAGACCGTGGGACGCTGCGCGGACTCCCGGCGGCAGTGGGTGAGGTCTCCGCGCGCCTGGCAACCGGATCGTCGGTGATCGTGTTCCCGGAGGGGACAACCTTCTGCGGCCGGACCGGCGGTGCGTTCCGGCCCGCGTTCTTCCAGGCGGCGGTCGACGCCGGGGTGCCGGTGTTCCCGGTTCGCCTACGGTTCCTCGGGCCCGACGGGCGTGCCGCGACGGCCCCGAGCTTCATCGGCGACGACTCACCGCTCGACACCTTGCGCCGGGTGCTGCGGGCCCGCGGACTGACGGTGGTCGTCCGCCTCGAACACGCCGAGGTGCCGGGCGCCGACCGTCGCGAACTGGCCCGGCGTTGCGAGCGTGTGTTGAGCGCCGCGGAAAGTGACATCGAACGTTCTCTGATATAGGTTCCTTCGCAAGCGGCCGCGCACGCGGCCGAGGAGATCGCCGTATGTCGAAGGAGTCCGACGATGACGTCCACCCTGACCCGAGAAGCGGCCCGCGCCAAGTTCTTCGAACTGCGGGAAGCGGAAGGGCTCGTCGACGACGCGGTCCTCGACACCGTGTGGGCAGGACTGGCGACGCTGCGTCCCGAGGAGATGCTCGGCGCCTGGAAGGGCGGTGAGTTCACCACCGGCCACGCCATCAACGGGATGCTGGCGAAGGCCAACTGGTTCGGCAAGACCTTCACCTCGCGCAGCGATGTGCAGCCGCTGGTCTGCCGTGACGAGAACGGCAAGCTGTTCTCCAACGTCAAGCTCGGCAAGGGTGAGGCGAGCCTGTGGGCGGTCGAGTTCCGCGGGGAGATCACCGCGTCGATGGTCTACGACGGCCAGCCGGTCATCGATCACTTCAAGCGCGTCGACGACACCACCGTCATGGGCATCATGAACGGCAAGGGCGGCGTCATCGACGGACGGCACCTGTACTTCTACCTCGAACGCGTCTGAGACGTCCGAGAAGGCGGCCGCGGGGTCTGGTCGGGTGGTCGGGCGCCCGATGACCAGCGCGTGCACACAGCGCTCACAAGTCGCGGAATTTGTCGACGTCCGCCGCGCGTTTATCCTTGCTAGCGATGCCCCTGTCAACCCGAGTGCCGCCGCGCACATCCGTCTACCTCGACCACGCCGCTTCGACGCAGATGCTGCCCGAAGCCGTCGAGGCGATGACCGCTGTCTTCGGTGCCCCGGGCAACGCCTCGTCACTGCACGGTTCCGGCCGAACCGCCCGACGCCGCCTCGAGGAGGCGCGCGAGGCGATCGCCGCGGCCGTCGGTGCACGTCCGTCGGAGGTCATCTTCACCGGCGGCGGCACCGAATCGGACAACCTCGCGATCAAGGGCATCTACTGGGCCCGTCGCCGCGCCGATGAGCAGCGTCGCCGCATCATCGTGTCGGCGGTGGAGCACCACGCGGTCCTCGATCCCGCCCAGTGGCTCGCGGCCGACGCCGGCGCAGAACTCGTGGTGCTGCCGGTCGGCGCCGACGGCGTGGTCTCACCCGCCGAGCTCCGGGCCGAACTCGAGGCAAACGCCGACCAGACGGCCCTCATCTCGGTCATGTGGGCCAACAACGAGGTGGGTTCCATCCAGCCCATCGCCGAGATCGCCGCGCTCGGAGCCGAGTTCGGCGTACCGGTGCACTCCGATGCCATCCAGGCCGTCGGCCACCTGCCGGTCGACTTCGCCGCCAGCGGACTGTCCGCGCTGAGCCTCGCCGCCCACAAGTTCGGCGGTCCGCAGGGCGTCGGCGCGCTGCTGCTCGGCCGCGAGGTCGCCTGCGTCCCGCTGCAGCACGGCGGCGGCCACGAACGGGACGTGCGGTCGGGAACCCAGGATGTCGCCGGCGCCGCCGGCATGGCCGCCGCGCTGACCTGGTGCGTCGAACACCTGGAGGAGAACACCGCCCGCGTGCGCGCCCTGGCGTCGCGGCTCTCCGAGACCCTGCTCGGTGTCGAAGGGGCGGTACGCAACGGCGCCGCACCAGATGCACGGCTTCCGGGAAACGTCCACGTCTCCTTCATCGGCTGCGAGGGCGACTCTCTGCTCATGCTGCTCGACGCCAAGGGCATCGAATGCTCCACCGGTTCCGCCTGCACGGCGGGTGTCGCGCAGGCCAGCCATGTGCTGCTCGCGATGGGGCTCGACATGGCCGACGCCCGGTCGTCGCTGCGGTTCTCGCTCTCCCACACGACCACCGACGCCGACATCGACGCGGTGGCGCAGGTCATCGACGAGGTCGTGGATCGAGCTCGCGCCGCCGGCCTCGTCTCCGCACCCGGCGGAAAGGTCTCGTGATGCGCGTACTCGCAGCAATGAGCGGCGGCGTCGACTCGGCGGTCGCGGCGGCACGTGCCGTCGACGCCGGGCACGAGGTCGTCGGCGTCCACCTCGCTCTCTCCACCGCGCCCGGAGCCCTGCGCACCGGATCGCGCGGCTGTTGCTCGCGGGAGGACGCCTCGGACGCCCGCCGCGCCGCGGACGTGCTCGGAATCCCTTTCTACGTCTGGGATTTCGCCGACCGGTTCAAGGACGACGTCATCGACGAATTCGTCGAGGCCTACGCCGCCGGACGCACCCCCAACCCCTGCCTGACGTGCAACGAGAAGATCAAGTTCGCCGCGCTCGCCGACAAGGCGATCGCCCTCGGCTTCGACGCCCTCGCCACCGGTCACTATGCGCAGCTCGTCGACGGCGAGCTGCGTCGCGCCGTCGACCACGACAAGGACCAGTCCTACGTGCTGGCCGTCCTGACGCGCGAGCAGCTGTCCCGCGCGCTGTTCCCGATCGGTGACACCCCGAAGGCCGAGATCCGGGCGGAGGCGGCACGCCGCGGTCTCGCGGTGGCCGACAAGCCCGACTCGCACGACATCTGCTTCATCCCCAGCGGCGACACCCGCGCCTTCCTCGGTGCCAAGATCGGCATCCGTCCGGGCGCGGTCGTCGACGCCTCCTCCGGCGAGCGCCTCGCCGACCACGAAGGAGTCCACGGCTTCACCATCGGACAGCGCAAGGGCCTCGGCATCGATGCGCCCGCAGCCGACGGCAAGCCGCGCTACGTCACCGAGATCGACCCGGCGTCGGGCACCGTCACGGTCGGCACCGCCGAGGACCTGCAGGTCTGGGGCATCACCGCGACCCGTGCGGTGTGGACGTCGGGCATCACCCCCGACGAGCCGTTCGAGGCCGTGGTCCAGGTGCGTGCACACGGCGGGCTCGCACCCGTCACCGCGACCCCGACCATCGTCGCCGGCGAACCCGCGATCGACATCGCCCTGCACGAACCGCTGACCGGCGTCGCACGCGGTCAGGCCGCCGTGCTGTACCTGCCGGACGCGGAGCACGGCGACCAGGTCGTGGGATGCGGGCGGATCGCGTCCACCTCGTCGCAGCCGACCGCCGTCGCGACTCGGTGACCACACCAGGCCTGCCCACCGGCGTCGGAACCGGCGTGGGCTCGATGCCCGGCACCGATCCGCGCGCGGCGGCCGCCGTGGTCAACGGTGAGCTCGACCTCGCACACCTCGTCGAACTCCCCGGTCGCGGGGCGGGTTCGGATCTGATCGGCCGGATGGCCGCGATCCTCGTGGACCTCCCGATGGACACCGCGACCTGGGGATACCGTCTGGCGCAACGGGAATCGCAACTGACCCGCCGCGCCCGCGACTTCCTCAAGGAGGATCTCGACGTCGTCGAGGAGCTATGGGAGACAGCGGGATTCGTCGGTACCGGGCGTCCGTTCAAGGTCCAGGTCGCCGGTCCGTTCACCACCTCGGCTTCTGTAGAACTGCCGAACGGCCATCGCGTGCTGAAGGATCCGGGAGCGGTCCGCGACATCGTCGCGTCGACTGCCGAAGGGCTCCTTGAACACGTCGGCGAGATCAAGCGCCGCCTCGGCGCACAGGTCGTCGTCCAGATCGACGAGCCGATGATCGGTCGAGTCATCGACGGAACCGTCAAGCCCCTCACCCGGTTCGACCCGATCCGGGCGGTCCCCGCCGTCGAGGCGGCGCGGGCCCTCACCGAACTCATCGAACACGTCGACGCGCCGGTGGTGCTCCACGACTGCAACCGGCCCCGCTGGGACCTCCTCGAACACCTTCGGGGCGTGGCGTACTCGATCGACGTCACCGCACCCACCGACGCCGACCTCGACGGCATCGGGATGCTCATCGACCGCGGGGACATCCTCGTGGCCGGCCGAATCCCGTCCACCGCGCCTAAGCGACCGGTGAACGCCGACACCGTCGCGACCGACCTCGCCGCCATCGCCGACCGCATCGGACTCAACCGAAAAGTGTTGTCCGAGAACGTCATCGTCACACCGACCTGCGGTCTCGCCGGGGCGTCGGAGAGCTGGGCGAAAAAGGCTCTCGCGGTGACCGCCGAAGCGGGTCAGCTGCTCGGCACCGACCCGACCGCGCTCTGACCTCCTGGAGCCGGTGCCCTGGAAGCTCTGCGGAACGCCGCCTGCCGGAACTATCCTGCGAGGGTGCCGCATCCGATCATGTTCGACGACGCGGACCCGATCCTGGGTCGCGTCCGCGAGATCGCGCTCGCGCTGCCCGACGCCACCGAGGTCGTCGCGCACGGTCGCCCGACGTTCCGGTGCGGCAAGATGTTCGCCAACTACGGCGGCGGCCTCAAGGGTGGCAAGGTCCGCTATGACCAGTCGATCCTGTTCATTCCCGACGAGTCGGAGAAACCGGCCCTTGAGGAGGACCCGCGGTTCTTCGTGCCCGCCTACTACGGCCCCTACGGCTGGCTGGGCCTGATCCTCGAGGACACCACCGACTGGGACGAGGTCGCCGAACTCCTCGACGCGAGCTACCGGCAGGTCGCGCCGAAGCGCTCCCTGGCCAAGCTCGACGGCTGAGGTTCTGTGGATTTGAGGGCATGCCCCGAGACTCTCCCGTGACCGGCGGCGAGGTGCTCGGAAGACTCAGACCCACACATACCCCCGGATTCTCGTCCCCGTGACAGGCACCCGAGGGCAAGTTGCCCTCGACAGTCACTGAGGGGGACGAGATTTCGCGTCCGGCGGAACTATCCTGCGAGGGGCCGCATCCGATCATGTTCGACGACGCCGACCCGATCCTGGGTCGCGTCCGCGAGATCGCCCTCGCGCTTCTCGACGCCACCGAGGTCGTCGCACACGGCCGCCCGACGTTCCGGTGCGGCTAGATGTTCGCCAACTACGGCGGCGGTCTCAAGGGTGGCAAGGTCCGTCACGACCAGTCGATCCTGTTCATTCCCGACGAGGCGGAGAAACCCGCGCTCGAAGAGGACCCGCGGTTCTACGTACCCGCCTACTACGGCCCCTACGGGTGGCTCGGACTGATCCTCGACGGTGACACGGAGTGGGACGAGGTCGCCGAACTCCTCGATGCCAGCTACCGGCACGTCGCGCCGAAACGGTCCCTGGCCAAGCTCGACGGCTGACCCTTCGAGACGCCCTCCGCAGGCTCCGGGCTCCTCAGGGAGCAGAGAGGCGAGCCTGTCCGAGCACTCCGATACCCTCGGGACGTGGCAGAAACAACGGAGTCGGGGGCCATCGAGCAGTCGGGACCCGAGGCAGACCTGCGCGAGGAGTGGGCGGCTCTCGCCGAGGAGATCCGCGACCATCAGTTCCGTTACTACGTGAAGGATGCGCCGGTCATCACCGACGGCGAGTTCGACGAGCTGCTGCGCCGCCTGCAGGATCTCGAGGAGCGCCATCCCGAGCTCGCCACCCCCGATTCGCCGACCAAGCTCGTCGGCGGTGGTTTCTCGACCGCATTCTCCCCGGTCGACCATCTCGAGCGGATGATGTCGCTGGACAACGTCTTCGACTACGAGGAGATGACCTCCTGGGTCGAGCGGGTCAACTCCGACGCCGGCGTCGAGGCCGAGTTCCTCTGCGAACTCAAGATCGACGGGGTCGCGCTGGCGCTGGTGTATCGCAACGGTGTCTTGGAACGCGGTGTCACCCGCGGCGACGGGCGCACCGGCGAGGACGTCTCCCTCAACGCCCGCACCATCGAGGACATCCCGCAGCGCCTCACGGCCTCCGACGAGTACCCGATCCCGGACGTCCTCGAGGTGCGCGGCGAGGTCTTCTTCCGGGGGGAGGATTTCGAGGCGCTCAACGCGTCCCTGGTGGCCGACGGCAAGCCGCCGTTCGCCAATCCCCGCAATTCGGCGGCCGGTTCGCTGCGTCAGAAGAACCCGCAGGTCACGGCTCGTCGCAAACTGCGGATGATCTGTCACGGTATCGGTCACACCGAGGGCTGGCGGCCGGAGTCGCTGCATGATGCGTATCTCGCGCTCGGTGCATGGGGGCTACCGGTGTCGACGCACACCACCAAGGCTTCGGGCGCTGCCGAGATCCTCGAGAAGATCTCCTACTGGGGCGAGCACCGTCACGACGTCGAGCACGAGATCGACGGCATCGTGGTCAAGGTCGACGACTTCACCCTGCAGCGCCGCCTCGGTTCCACCTCGCGTGCACCGCGATGGGCGATCGCCTACAAGTACCCACCGGAGGAGGCCACCACCAAGCTGCGCGACATCCAGGTCGGCGTCGGACGCACCGGTCGCGTCACACCGTTCGCGGTGCTCGAACCGGTCCTCGTCGCCGGCTCGACCGTCTCCCGGGCCACCCTGCACAACGGCTCGGAGGTCAAGCGCAAGGGCGTCCTCATCGGCGACACCGTGACCATTCGCAAGGCCGGCGACGTGATCCCCGAGGTCCTCGGACCGGTCGTCGACCTGCGCGACGGCTCCGAGGTCGAGTTCGAGATGCCCGAGCGCTGCCCGGAATGCGGTACGCCGTTACGTCCGGAGAAGGAATCCGACGTCGACGTCCGGTGCCCGAATCAGGAGAGTTGCCCGGCACAGTTGCGGGAGCGGCTCTTTCACCTCGCCGGGCGCGGCTCTTTCGACATCGAGGCGCTCGGCTACGAGGCGGCGACCGCGCTGCTGTCGGCCAAGGTGATCCGCAACGAAGGAGACCTGTTCTCCATCACCGCCGACGATCTCGCCCGCACCGATCTGTTCACGACGAAGGCCGGCGCGCTGTCGGCGAACGGAAACCGTTTGCTGGCCAACCTCGACAAGGCCAAGGACGTCGCGCTGTGGCGGGTGCTGGTGGGTCTGTCGATCCGCCATGTCGGTCCCACTGCCGCGCGCGCGCTGGCCACCGAGTTCGGCTCGCTGGAGGCCATCGAATCCGCCGACGTCGAACAACTGGCCGACGTCGAGGGCCTCGGCATGACCCTCGCACAATCGATCCACGACTGGTTCACCGTCGACTGGCATCGCGAGATCGTCGAGAAGTGGCGTGCGGCAGGCGTTTTGATGAAGGACGAGCGTGACGAGTCGATCGCGCGAACGCTCGAGGGCAAGACCATCGTCGTGACCGGATCGCTGGTGGACTTCTCCCGTGACGGCGCCAAAGAGGCGATCCTGCAGCGCGGGGGCAAGGCGTCGGGTTCGGTGTCGAAGAAGACCGACTACGTGGTCGTCGGCGATTCGCCGGGAAGCAAGGCCGACAAGGCCGAACAACTCGGCGTCCCGGTACTCGACGAGGACGCGTTCAAGCGACTGCTGGAGACCGGCAGTCCTGAGTAGACGGGGTCACCGCCAGACGCGGCCGGCAGATCGGTGATGCGTTCGCTTGGTAGCACTGCCACGAAGAGCAGGCAGCGTCAACCGTTCAGCGCCTTGTCGAAGGCGCGATATGCCCGCGGGTCGAACAACACGAACCGGATCTCCGTCATCATGGTGTCGGCGGACCGGACCGTGTCGACCGCCCGGCGTGCGCCGTCGTCCATCGGCCAGCCGTAGACGCCGGTCGAGATGGCCGGGAAGGCGATCGTCGATGCACCCAATTCGTCTGCGACACGCAGAGATTCGCGATAGCAGGAGATCAGGAACTCGGAACGGTCCTCGTCGTAAGAGTGCACCGGCCCGACGGTGTGGATGACCCAGCGTGCGTCCAGATCGCCCGCAGTGGTGGCGACCGCCTCGCCGACCGGTAGACCGCGCTTGTAGCGACCGGCCCGGAGGTCCTTGCACTCGGCGAGAATCGCGGGACCCCCGCGACGGTGGATGGCCCCGTCGACCCCGCCGCCGCCGAGCAGCGTCGAATTGGCGGCGTTGACGATCGCGTCGACCGACTGAAGGGTGATGTCTCCCTGCACGAGCGTGATGGAGGTCATGGCTCCATCATCGCGCTATCCGTCGGCGCGCAACACCGTACTGACGATGCCTGCCAGGTAGCCGAGCCGGGCGACCTCGGATGGCCGAAAATCGGGTCCGCCGATGCGGCCGAGCAGGACCGCCTTGTCGTTGGAGCCGATGGGCACCGCGGCGAGTCGGGTGTCCATGTCCTGCCAGGCATCCGGTACCCAGTCGCCCTCCGCGTCGAGCTGTGCCGCATGCTCCAGCGGGAGCCAGTCGGCCCGGGTGAGCGGGGTTTCCGGCGCCCCGGAGGAACCGAACAGCTGCAGTACGCCGCCGCTGGCCTTGGTGATGACCATCGCCCACGACACCCGCAGTACGCGCGGGGCGTTGTCGACGAGGACCTGGAGCCGGTCGTTGCGCTTGGCGGTGGCGACCTGGTCGACGAGTTCGAGTTCACGATGGGTGTCGAGCACACCGGAGTACGGGCGGATGGAATCCACCCGGACGCCGTTGACCTTCTCGGCGGCCGTGATCAGGCTGTCGGGCAGTGAGCCCGGCGGGACCTCGACGACGAGGTCGTCGACGGCGTAACCGTTGCCGCGTTCGACCACCTCGAGAGACAGGATGTCTGCACCGACCGAACCGAGTTGCACGGCGAGCACGCCGAGACTGCCGGGACGGTCCTCGAGGTAGACGCGCAACAGGTAAGACACGTGGGCCATTCTCGCACTCGTGAGGGTCGGGCGCGCACCGCCGGGGAGGGGCGGACCGAGCCCGGGCGTGCAAACGGTGGCTGAAGTGAGTCGGATCGGCGCGTTCCCATAGGCTGGAGAGGCACATCTGCGTCGCGAAGGCGCCGCGGTGGGCATTCATTCCCGAGCAAGTGATGGTGAGAAAGGGCGATGACGGTGGCTGGCGAACCGAAGTCCATATCGCGAGAAGAGGTCGCGCACCTGGCGCGATTGTCGCGACTGGCGCTGAGCGAGGACGAACTCGATGTCTACGCCAAGCAGCTGGACTCCATCCTGACCCACGTCGCATCGGTGTCCGAGGTGGCTGCCGACGACGTGCCCGGCACCGCCCATCCGGCCGAGCTCGCCAACGTGCTGCGCCCCGACGTCGTCGTGCCCGGTCTGAGCACCGACGCCGCGCTGTCCGGTGCGCCGGCCGTCGAGCAGGACCGTTTCGCCGTTCCGCAGATCCTGGGAGAAGAGCAGTGAGCCCCGCGTCGCACGCCGCAGCGCCTCGTCCCGCCGGTGACCTGACCGGTCTGTCCGCCGCCGAACTCGCCACCAAGATCGCGACCCGCGAGGTCAGTTCGGTGGAGGTCACGCAGGCACACCTCGATCGCATCGCCGAGGTCGACGGTGAGCTCGGTGCCTTCCTGCATGTCAGCGGCGCCGAGGCGCTCGTCGCCGCCAAGGCTGCCGACGATGCGATCGCCTCGGGCGACGCGGTGTCGTCGCTCGCCGGTGTGCCCATCGCGCTCAAGGACGTCTTCACCACCACCGACGCCCCCACCACGTGCGGTTCCAAGATCCTCGAGGGATGGGTGCCGCCCTACGACGCCGCGGTCACCGAACGTCTCCGCGCCGCGGGCATCCCGATCCTGGGCAAGACCAACATGGACGAGTTCGCCATGGGCAGCTCGACCGAGAACTCCGCCTACCAGCTGACCCGAAACCCGTGGGACCCCACCAAGATCCCGGGTGGCTCGGGTGGTGGCAGCGCCGCGGCACTGGCCGCGTACGAGGCGCCGCTGGCGATCGGCACCGACACCGGTGGCTCCATCCGTCAGCCGGCCGCGGTCACCGCGACCGTCGGCGTCAAACCCACCTACGGAACCGTCTCGCGCTACGGACTCGTCGCCTGTGCGTCGTCGCTGGACCAGGGTGGCCCGTGTGGTCGTACAGTTCTCGACACCGCGATGCTGCACGAGGTCATCGCCGGGCACGACCCGCGCGACTCGACGTCGATCAACGTCCCGGTGCCCGACGTGGTCGCCGCCGCCCGCGAAGGTGCCGAGCAGGACCTCAAGGGTGTCAAGATCGGCGTCGTCACCGAACTGCAGGGCGAGGGCTACCAGTCGGGCGTGCTCGACTCGTTCCACCAGGCCGTCAAGCTCCTCACCGAGCGCGGCGCCGAGGTCGTCGAGGTCAGCTGCCCGCACTTCACCTACGCGCTCGGCGCCTACTACCTGATCCTCCCCTCGGAGGTGTCGTCGAACCTCGCACGCTTCGACGCCATGCGATACGGCCTGCGTGTCGGCGACGACGGTTCGCATTCGGCCGACGAGGTGATGGCACTGTCCCGCGAGGCCGGGTTCGGACCAGAGGTCAAGCGCCGCATCATGATCGGCACCTATGCGCTGTCGTCGGGTTACTACGACGCCTACTACGGTCAGGCACAGAAGGTCCGCACCCTGATCTCGCGCGACTTCACCAACGCCTTCGAGAAGGTCGACGTGCTGATCTCGCCGACCACGCCGACCACCGCCTTCCCGATCGGGGAGAAGGTCGACGACCCGCTGGCGATGTACCTGTTCGACCTCTGCACACTGCCGGTGAACCTGGCCGGGATCGGCTCGATGTCGGTGCCGTCGGGTCTGTCCGAGGACGACGGCATGCCCGTCGGCCTGCAGATCATGGCGCCCGCCCTCGCCGACGATCGGCTCTACCGCGTCGGCGCGTCGTATGAGGCGGCTCGCGGCGCGATCATCTGAGGTCATCGCGGCAGGCCGGTAACCCAATGCGCCTGCTCCACCCCGTAGCGGTGTCCGACGCCGGTGGGCCCGTCGAGTGCGGCCAGCAGGTCGACGCTGGTCTGCAGGAAGCTGATCACCGGCAGCCAGGGGACCTGGGGCACCCTCGGTCCGCCGAGTACGGTCCCGTCCGGCGTCGTCGCGGGACGCCACAGCGAGCTGAGCGACCACCGGATCACCGGATCGGTGCGATTGGCCACGACGACCCGCGGTGAGTCCGACTCCGCGGCCACCGTCTCGGCGGGCGGTGCGGTCAGCACGGTCTCGGCGAGCAGTCCCGGGTGGCGGTCCTCGAGCCAGGTGCGGGCGGCGTCGGCGCCGACCGCGCCCAGGCTCTGGCCGTAGAGCACCAGCAGGGGCCGGTCACCAGCGGGTCGGCCCTGCAACACCTCCGCGACCTCGCGAACCAGCGCGATCGACGACTCCGTCGCCGCGGCGTCGTCGGAGATGAACGCCTGCCACGACGGGACGTCGGCGTAGGGGAGCACCAGGATTCGGACGTCGGCGCCGAAGCGGTCGACGAAGCCGGTGACCGCGGCCGGGTCGACCCAGCCCGATCCGGTGGGGACGGCCACGATCACCGCCCGCGCCGACAGTCCGTCGGCGCCCAGCCACGTCTTCACCAATCGTGTTGCCGGACGCTCGAATTCCGGTGCCGAGAGCTCCCCGCGCAGCAGTGTCCCGGATTCGGAGACGGTACGCGGCAGCGGTTGTCCTTCGTCGGCACCCGCAGAGGCTGGGGTGAGGAGGCCCGCGGTGAGCGCGACCGCCGCCGCCGCGATGACCGCGGTGACACGAGGGACGACCACGGTTGCGGCAACGACCGCGACGGGTGCGAGCGTGGCGCCCGCCCACCAGTCGGGGCCGACCGGCAGTGCACCGACGGCAGCACGGATCAGGTTCTGCCACCACACTGCCAGTCCCGCACCGCCGGCCGCGACCAGCACGCCGACACCGAGGACGTCGCGTCGTGTCTGCCCATCCGGTTGCCCGTGGCGTCGGGATACCCATCGCGCCAACAGCATTCCGATGACCGCGCCCAGTGCCGTGACGCCGGTCGTCACGACCGTGGTCGTCATCGCATCGCGCGGAAGTGTGCCAGGGTGGAGGGCGACGAGATATGCGACGACGACGCTGATCACGAGGACAGGGTGAGGCAGGTGTCGCCCGGTGTGCGCCGACGTTGGTGCGGGCGAGGCCATCACGAGAGCTCCTCGGTGGTGGTCCCGGTGCGGGGGTGCCGGTCGACGAGTGCGCGTTCGACCGTGGTGGACACCAGTTGCGGGATCGATTCGTGCCGGGTCGGCGGTCCGCCGAACTGACGCCAGGTGTTCCAGGACAAGCCGATCCGGGCGACGCGTGCCGCGGCGTCGCACGCCGGGTTGCTGCACGAGCGCTGCATCGCGTCGATCAGCATGCGGTCCAGGGCGAACCGCGCCCACGAGCCCAGTGGACGACCGTCGGTGGCCGCCGCGCGCAGCAGGTCGTAACCGAGATCATGTGTGCGGCAGAGCGGTGTGAACCGGTCGGGGAGCGGTACCGGGGAGGAGCAGTCGCCGTTCGGGTCGCTGGGCACACCCGCCACGACGGCCGGCGTGTAACCTATGTGCACGTCGAAGGTCGCGGGCAGGACGCCCATCGTCGTGGCCGGGGCAGGCCCCGTCAGCGCCACGACGGCGGCGGCGTACGGGTTGTCGGCGTCCTCCGGGTCGGGGACGACCACACCCATGGTCGAAATGACGTCACCGGCGACCGCGTGCGCCGTCGACATCCACTGTCCGGCAAGGAGAAAGGTCAGTGTCAGTGCGGCGACCAGCCAGCGGTGCGGACGTCGTGGGCGTGTGCGACCGGCATGATCGGTGAGTTGAGAAGTGTTGGCCGAAGGACATTTCCGCAGTGGACCTGAAGGGTTCATGGGCATTGACGCTAGGGAGCGCAACCGCCTGGCCACATCGCTCCGACGGGCGGTTCCCGCTCACCGGTCGGGGCGGGGATCCGGAGTGCGGACACCACTCGGGAACGAGTGCATCTCCCCCGAAAGTATGAGGACTGCCGGTCCTCACCGGGCCTAGGGTGAACCTCATGTTCGGTTTACGCAAGCATCTGCGCGCGGCCGGCGGCGACTTCGTTGACTGGGCGTCCACCGCGCCCATCGCCCAGGACCCCGCGGTGCGTGCCTACTTCTCCAAACGGGTCAACTGGTTCTTCTTCGTCGTCGCCTTGATCATGTACTCGATCGCCTGGCCGACGCTGCCCGTCACGCATGCCGTGCCCGTCTTCCTACTGCCTCTTGTCGCGGCGTTCGCGGCACTGCCGATCGCGCTCGCCTGGTCGGCGCCACTGGTCGGCTGGGCGATCTCGGTGGTCTCGGCTCAGGTCATCGGCTTGATCGTGCCGACGCACAGCGGGTGGGAGCTGACCATCCAGGTCACTCACTTCATCGAGTTGCTCGTGCTGACCTTCATGGTCATGCTCCGCTGCCAGCTGCGGTGGATACCGGTGGTGTGGCTGACGACCTCCCTCGTCGTCGCCTATGCGGTTCACCCGGCGTGGATCGTCGGGATCTCGGTGCTCGCGGTGGTCGTGACACTGCTCCGCGGACTGATGGCGTCACGACGGCAACTCGCCGTGCGCACGAAACAGACCGAGGAGGCGGAGGCGGAATCCGCAGTGTTGCAGGAGCGTGCACGCATCGCCCGCGACCTGCACGACGTGGTGGCTCACCGGATGTCGATGGTCGTCGTCATGTCGCAGACCGCGCGGTACCGGATCGACGACGTCTCACCCGCTGCGGCAGTCGAATTCGACGCCATCGCCGACGCCGCCCGGACCTCGCTCGACGAGGTGCGGCAGCTGCTCGGGGTGTTGCGGATCGAGGGTGCCGAGACCGTCGCGGCCCCCAATCCGGGACTGGCGCAGGTCGAGTCGCTCGTCGACGAGACCCGTCGGGCCGGCTCCGAGGTCACCCTGAACCGGGAGGTCGACGATGAGATGGTCGGTGAGTCGGCGGCACTCGTCATCTACCGGATCGTCCAGGAGTCGCTCGCCAACGCCACCCGGCACGCGCCGGGCAGCCGCACCCTGGTGAGCGTCACCCCGGGGGAACACGGCACGGTCGAGGTGGCCGTGGTCAACTCGGCTCCGACGGCGGCGCCCCTCGGGATCGGCGGTAACGGCGTCGGCATCCCCGGAATGCTCGAACGTGCTCAGACAGTGGGCGGTTCGCTCCTCGCGGCACCGACGGTCGAGGGCGGGTTCGCGGTGCGCGCGCGTATCCCGGCGACACCGCCACGGGACGGCATCCTGCCCGACGCGGCCCGGTCCGTAACGACGCCGAAGGTCCCCTCACCGGCCTCCGACCAGTAGCGTGTCAGGCGTGCCGATCAACGCGGAACCGCTACAAGCACAGGGCAGCTCCCGCCCGATCACCGTCGTCATCGCCGACGACCAGGCGATGGTCCGACAAGGCTTCTCGGCCCTCCTCGCCGCTCAGTCCGACCTGTCTGTGCTCGGGGACGCCGCCGACGGTGTCGAGGCGGTCGAGGTGTGCAAGCGTGCGCGGCCCGACGTCGTCCTGATGGACGTGCGGATGCCACGCAAGGACGGACTCTGGGCGGCCGAACAGATCCTGTCGGCGGGACTCGAACCGCCGACCCGCGTGCTGATGCTCACCACTTTCGACATCGACGACTACGTCTACGAGGCCTTGCGGATCGGCGCATCGGGGTTCCTGCTCAAGGACGCGCCGGCCGACGAACTCGTGCGTGCGGTGCGGGTGGTCGCCGCCGGTGAGGCCCTGCTCGCGCAGTCGATCACCAAGCGGCTCATCACCGAGGTGACCGCCCGGCGTCGACGCCCCGCCCGGAACCCGGCGCTGGAACACCTCACCCCGCGGGAGCGGGAGGTGCTGGACCTGGTGGCCGACGGCAAGTCGAACGCCGAGATCGGCGCCGACCTCTACGTCACCGAACAGACCGTCAAGACCCACGTGAGTAGTCTCCTGGGCAAGCTGCGACTGCGGGACCGCGCGCAGGCGGTCGTATTCGCCTACGAGAACGGCATCAAGTGAATTCGTGCTCAGCGGGCAGGGCACCCGCGCACTAGATTGGGTGTGTTCGTCGCGTTCGAGAGGGAGGGTCTCACCACATGGCCAAGAGATTCGGCATTCTCACCTCCGGTGGTGACTGCCCCGGCCTGAACGCCGTCATCCGCGGTGCGGTGCTCAAGGGTGAAACCGTCTACGGTCACGAGTTCGTCGGCTTCAAGGACGGCTGGGCGGGTCTCGTCTACGGCGACATCATGGAGTTGAACCGCTCGACGGTCCGCGGTCTGTCCCACGAGGGCGGAACGATTCTCGGCACGAGCCGATTCGGGCCCTACACCGAACCCGACGGTGGTCCCGACAACATCAAGAAGGTGCTCAAGAACCTCGGTATCGACGGGGTGATCGCGATCGGCGGCGACGGCACGGCCGCGGCGTCGAAGCGTCTGTTCGACGACGGCATCAACATCGTCGGCGTGCCCAAGACCATCGACAACGACATCGACGCCACCGACTACACGTTCGGGTTCAACACCGCCGTCGAGATCGCGACCGAGGCCATCGACCGCCTGCGCACCACCGGCAACTCGCACAAGCGATGCATGGTGCTCGAGGTCATGGGCCGCCACGCCGGCTGGATCGCGCTGCACTCGGGTATCGCCGGCGGTGCGCACGTGATCCTCATCCCGGAGAACCCCGAAAGTCTCGACCAGATCTGCGCGTGGGTGACCAGCGTCAAGGCCCGCGGCCGTTCGCCGATGGTCGTCGTCGCCGAGGGGTTCAAACTCCCCGAGATGACGGAGGCGTACTCCACCAAGGGCCTCGACGGCTTCAACCGTCCGCGGCTCGGCGGCGTCGGCGAGGTGCTGGCCCCGCTCATCGAGGAGCGCACCGGCATCGAGACGCGGGCCACCGTGCTCGGCCACATCCAGCGCGGCGGCGTGCCGTCGGCCTACGACCGCGTCCTCGCCACCCGCATGGGTATGGCGACCGCCGACCTGGTCGCCGAGAAGGGCTGGGGTCAGATGGTCGCCCTGCACGGCACCCGGATCGACCGGATCACCTTCGACGAGGCGCTCGGCGAGCTGAAGACCGTCCCGCAGGATCAGTACCAGGAGATCCGGGTCATCTTCGGCTAGACCGGCACGACTGCTAGACCGATGCGACTGCCGTCGCGGGGACCGGCTCGCGCGGAATGACGATCCACAGTGCCAGGTAGATCAGGACCTGCGGGCCGGGGAGCAGCATCGACAGCACGAACAGGACGCGGACCAGGGTCGGGTCCCAGCCCCAGCGTTCGGCGATGCCGCCGCAGACGCCACCCAGCCAGGCGTTCGAACGGGAGCGCGTCAGTCGCGGGGCGGACGAAGCGGGCTGTGCGGTGGTCATCGGGGTCTCCCTGCTGATCGAGGTGATGTGGGTCGGTGAACTGATGTCTACGACGGTAGGTCCGCCGACCCGTTCCCGGCATCGGTGATCACCCTGAACGTTCCCCTGGGATATCGCCGCATAAACTGGCAGCCATGACTTCCGCCGCCGTCGAACTGTTGGAGTACGACGAGGTCATCGCCGCTTTCGATCCGGTGATGGGCCTCGAGGTGCACGTCGAGCTGGGTACCGCGACCAAGATGTTCTGCGGATGCCCGACCGACTTCGGCGCCGAGCCCAATACCCAGGTGTGCCCGGTGTGCATCGGCCTGCCCGGATCGCTCCCGGTCGCCAACGCCAAGGCCGTCGAGTCCGCGATCCGCATCGGCCTGGCACTGAACTGCTCGATCCGGCCGTCGAGTAAGTTCGCGCGGAAGAACTACTTCTACCCGGACCAGCCGAAGAACTACCAGATCTCGCAGTACGACGAGCCCACCTCATACGACGGCTACCTCGATGTCCTGCTCGCCGACGGCACCACGTGGCGCGTCGAGATCGAGCGCGCACACATGGAGGAGGACACCGGCAAGTCGCTGCACATCGGCGGCGCCACCGGTCGTATCCACGGTGCGAGCCACTCGCTGCTCGACTACAACCGCGCAGGCGTCCCGCTCGTCGAGATCGTCACCCGACCCATCGTCGGTGCGGGGGACCGTGCTCCCGAGGTCGCACGCGCGTACGTGACCGCGCTGCGCGACCTGCTCAAGTCCCTCGACGTGTCGGACGTGCGAATGGACCAGGGCTCGATGCGCTGCGACGTGAACCTGTCCCTGATGGCCAAGGGCGCGAGCGAGTTCGGGACCCGTACCGAGACCAAGAACGTCAACTCGCTCAAGAGCGTCGAGATCGCCGTCCGCTACGAGATGCGCCGTCAGGCAGCGATCCTGCAGGCCGGTGGCGAGATCGTGCAGGAGACCCGCCACTTCCACGAGACCGACGGCACCACGTCGGCCGGTCGTCGCAAGGAGACCGCCGAGGACTACCGCTACTTCCCGGAGCCCGATCTGCCTCCGGTGCAGCCGGATGCGGCGTGGATCGAAGAGCTGCGCGCCACCCTGCCCGAGCTGCCGTGGCTGCGCCGTGCCCGCATCCAGGAGGAGTGGGGTGTCTCCGACGAGGTCATGCGCGACCTGGTCAACGTCGGCGCCGTCGACCTCATCATCGCGACCGTCGACGCCGGTGCCTCACCCGAGGCCGCCCGCGGCTGGTGGGTGTCGTTCCTTGCGCAGCAGGCCAATTCGCGGGGCGTCGAACTCGACGGTCTCGCCATCACGCCGGCGCAGGTCGCCGAGATCATCGGACTCGTCGACGAGGGCAAGCTGACCACCAAGCTCGCCCAGCAGGTCGCCACCGCGGTGCTCGACGGTGAGGGCGAGCCGAAGCAGATCGTCGCCGACCGCGGCCTCGAGGTCGTCCGCGACGACTCCGCACTGCAGAAGGCCGTCGACGACGCACTCGCCGCCAACCCCGACATCGCCGAGAAGATCCGCGGCGGCAAGGTCCAGGCCGCAGGCAAGATCGTCGGCGACGTCATGAAGGCCACCCGCGGACAGGCCGACCCGGCGCGCGTCAAGGAACTCGTCCTCGCCGCCTGCTCGTAGACGCCACCTCCGCTGCGAGGCGTGAGGAGCGACAGCGACGACCGGCAGACGTCAGCTCCACCGGCAGACTTCGATCGAAGTCTGCGAGTCGAGATGAGGTTCGCCGGTCATCAGCGCTCAGGGAGCGTTGGCGCCCGGTCAGGTCCGGTCGTTGCCGCCGCCCTGCGGGAGGAAGCGGAACACGCGGTCGTCGGTCGGCTTCGGATTGCCGGCCTGCTTGTTGACCGTGGCCACCTGCAGGAGTCCGTTGGGCAGGGCCGCCATTCGGCCGAGCGCGCCGTAGCGCTTCTCGAGCGCGACGACCGGCGGTGTGATCGTCGGGTCCTCGAGGGTGGGTTCGCGGATGCCCTCGATGCGCTGGGTGCGGGTCGTCGAGACGAAGATGCTGCCGCCCGCGACACCGCATCCGGCGATCTGCGGCTTGTCGGGCCACGTCCACAGGACCTTGGGGCCGCCCTCTTCGATGACCTGCACACGGTCCTCGGTCGCCGTCTGGTCGGCGACATAGATGGTGCCGGAGGACTCGTTGGGGCACAGTGCGACCGATGATCCGAAGCCGGAGGCCAGGATTCGCGGGCGCGGGCTGACACCCGAGGTGAACGAGGTCACCAGCAACAGCTTTCCGGCCAGCGACGACGGGTCGTCGGCGGCCGCGGGGTTCCCGGCGTCGCCCGTGGCCACCACGAGTTCGGTGGGCGTGCGGAAATACATCGAGCCCATGTTCCCGGTGGCGCCCTTGGGGATTCCGGTGAGGATCGGCTTCGGCACATCGTCGGGCGCCAGCCGCACGATCCGGTTGTCCGACGGCGTCGTGATCAGTGCGTAGATCAGACGGTCCTGGGAGTAGGTGGGGGAGAAGGCGAAATCGATGAGTCCGCCGTCGCCCGAGGCGTCGACGGGTGCCTGACCGAGGACCCGTTCGGGGCCATAACGCTTGGTGGTGATGATCTTTCCGGTGGTGCGTTCGGCGACCACCGTGACCTCACCCTGCTCGTCACCGGGCATCACCCCGCCCGTCGACGCGAGGCAGGTCGCGATCACCGCGGGGTCGGGGTCGACGCACGGACCGGTGGGCGGTGGCTGGGTGTCCCGCGGCGTCTCCGGCGGTGGCGTCGGCTCGGCCTGACCGCTCGGACGGTTGTTGGGACTGAACGCGCCGGCCTCCCGCTGACGGTCCTGTTCGGTGAAGTTCGCGCAGCCGCCCACGGTGAGCGCGATCACCGCCAGAACGGCCACCAGCATTCGGCCTGTCGGCCGCCCCTTCCACATGGCGTCCACAGTAATGGTGTGCCGACTCACCCCGCCGGGGTGCGGGGACCGCACCCCGCGAGCCTCTAGAGTCGGGCTTGTGAGCGAACGCGACACGCCGAGCGCCAGGGAGCCCGATACGTCGAGCCCGCCCGCGATGAGCCCCTACGACGAGCCGACCGGCCAGATCCCGGTCCAGGATCATCCGCCGACCCCCGCACCGCGGCCCGAGGTCGATCGCGATGACTTCTACAACCGGCACGCGCGGCGGCCGGCACCGTATGCGCGGGTCGACGACCTGGACGACATCGACCCCGGCGACGTGGAGACCCGACAGACCAAGGGGAGTGCGGACAAGCCGCCGGCCACACCCGTCCCCGTACCCCCGCGCGTCCCGGAATCCTCGAAGGCCCCGGAAACTCCCCGCACGCCGGAAGCCCCGCACGCGTCGGAGCCCGATGTCGAACCGACCGTCGCATTCGAGCGTCGCGCGGCAGCCGGTTCCGACGCCGGCGACATCCCCGCCGACGACACCGCGACCCGGCCCGAACCCGCGTTGCCGCCGGTCGGCGCCGCTCGCTACGACTTCCTCGACGAAGACGACACCGCCGGCCGCTACAGCGCGAACCCGGCCGATTCGAGCGCCGCGGACACCGCCCTGCTCGACGACGAGCCGGAGCGCAGGAGCCTGTTCGGTCGTCGCCGGAACCGGACTCCCGAGGACGAGTACGAAACCAAATCGGTCGCCGACGACGACCTCGAAGACGCGCTCGCGAAGTCCCGACGCGGCACCCTCGACCTCGGCCTGTTGCTGCTGCGCATCGCGCTCGGCGGTTTCGTCGGCGCGCACGGACTGCAGAAGCTGTTCGGACTGTGGAACGGGCCGCGTCTCAGCG
Organism: Gordonia sp. Swx-4; assembly: GCF_030316175.1. Classification (NCBI taxonomy): domain Bacteria; kingdom Bacillati; phylum Actinomycetota; class Actinomycetes; order Mycobacteriales; family Gordoniaceae; genus Gordonia; species Gordonia sp. Swx-4. The sequence goes on along the minus strand of NZ_CP128197.1, from coordinate 3,616,564 downwards.
GTTTCGAGCAGATGCTCGTCGACGGCGGATTCAACGCCGACTATGCGCAGATCCTCGCCATCGTCGGCGCACTCGCGGAGACGGTCGGCGGCCTCATGGTCATCCTCGGCCTCCTCACCCCGATCGGCGCCTCGGCCATCCTGGGCACGATGCTCGTCGCCGCGGCGTACCGGGTGTCCGCGGCCGGCGGCTTCGAGTTCTTCGCCGCCGCACAGGGAGCGGAGTACGAGCTGTTCCTCGCGGCCACCGCGGCCGCGGTCATCCTCACCGGGCCGGGCCTGTACTCACTGGACTACCCGCGCGGCTGGGCACGCCGACCCTTCGTCGGGTCGTTCGTGTGGCTGATCGTCGGCATCGGTGCAGCCGTCGCCGTGTGGATCCTGGCGAACGGGACCAATCCGCTGAACTGAGCTCCGCGCACAGACAACAGTGCGGGGTGCGTACCGACATCCGGTACGCACCCCGCACTCGTTGTTCAGTGGTCAGTCGACCTGACGGACCGCGCCCTTGTCGGCCGAGGTCGCGAGCTTCGCGTAGGCGCGCAGCGCGGTGGTGACGGTGCGCTCGCGGTCCTTCGGCTGCCACGGACGCTCGGAGGCCTCCATCTTCGCGCGGCGCTCGGCGAGCACCTCGTCGTCGACGAGCACCTCGAGGCGACGGGTCTTGACGTCGATGAGGATCTGATCGCCGTCCTCGACGAGTCCGATCGCACCACCCGACGCCGCCTCCGGCGACATGTGGCCGACCGACAGACCCGACGATCCGCCGGAGAACCGGCCGTCGGTGATGAGGGCGCACTTCTTGCCCATGCCGGTGCCCTTCATGAAGGCGGTCGGGTGCAACATCTCCTGCATGCCCGGCCCGCCCGCGGGGCCCTCGTAGCGGACGACGAGCACCTCGCCGGCCTGGATGGTCTTCGACAGGATGACCTGAACGGCCTCTTCCTGGCTCTCGACCACGCGGGCCGGACCCTCGAAGTGCCACAGGTCCTCGTCGATGCCCGCGGTCTTGAGCACGGCGCCGTCGGGAGCGAGGTTGCCGCGCAGGACGCACAGCCCACCTTCGACGGTGTACGCGTGCTCGAGGTCGCGGATACAGCCGCCGGCGGCGTCGGTGTCGAGCGAACTCCAGCGGTTGGCCGTGGAGAACGGGGTCGTGGTGCGCACGCCACCCGGCGCGGCGTGGAACAGTTCGACGGCCTCGTCGGTCGCCTTGCCGCCGCGGATGTCCCAGTCGTCGAGGGCCTGGGCCAGGGTCGGGCTGTACACGGTCGAGGTGGTGTCGTCGAGCAGTCCGGCACGGCGGAGCTCCCCGAGGATCGCGGGGATTCCGCCGGCCCGGTGGACATCCTCCATGTGGTAGTCGGAGTTGGGGGAGACCTTCGACAGGCAGGGAACGTTGCGGCTGATCTCGTCGATGGTCGACAGATCGAAGTCGGCGACCTCGCCCTCCTGCGCCGCGGCGAGGATGTGCAGCACGGTGTTGGTCGAGCCGCCCATCGCGACGTCGAGCGCCATCGCGTTCCGGAAGGCGGTCGGGGTCGCGATGCTGCGCGGCAGCACCGATGCGTCGTCCTCGCGGTACCAGCGGTTCGCGGCGTCGATGACGACCTTGCCGGCGCGCTCGAACAGCGCACGACGCGCCTCGTGGGTGGCCAGCGTGGACCCGTTGCCCGGCAGGGCGAGTCCGAGGGCCTCGGTGAGGCAGTTCATCGAGTTGGCGGTGAACATGCCCGAGCACGAGCCACAGGTCGGGCAGGCGGACCGCTCGACCTCGCTCAGCCCGTCCTCGTCCACGTCGCTGTTCGCGGAGGCGGAGATCGCGGTGATCAGGTCGGTGGGGGCCTGGGCGACGCCGTCGACGACGACTGCCTTGCCGGCCTCCATCGGACCGCCGGACACGAAGACGGTCGGGATGTTCAGGCGCATCGCGGCATTGAGCATGCCGGGGGTGATCTTGTCGCAGTTGGAGATGCACACCAGCGCGTCGGCGGTGTGGGCGTTGACCATGTATTCGACGGAGTCGGCGATGATCTCGCGGGACGGCAGCGAGTAGAGCATGCCGCCGTGACCCATCGCGATGCCGTCGTCGACGGCGATGGTGTGGAACTCACGCGGGACGCCGCCCGCGGCCCGCACTGCGTCGGCGACGATGTCGCCGACATCCTTGAGGTGCACATGGCCCGGCACGAACTGCGTGTACGAGTTGGCGATCGCCACGATGGGCTTGCCGAAATCGTCGTCGGTCATACCGGTGGCGCGCCACAGGGAGCGTGCTCCGGCGGCTTCGCGGCCGACGGTGGTGGTGCGTGACCTCAAGGCTGGCATGGGTTCCTCAATATCGATCGTCGGGTCGGGCAGAGTCGGCGTCGTCGAACGGCTTCGGGCGCTGCTGGGCCGAAGTCGTTCTCCGCGTCGGACTCTTGGCGTCAACACCGCGATCCCGGGGGTTTGTCTCACTCGGGCTGTGTGGTCCCGGGACCTGGGTTGAACGGCGTCGCACGCTGAGGGTGGGCGTCGCGAGTCGCCGAGAGACCAGGCTACTCCGCTGTGACATGCGGAAACAAAACGATTCGGACGTGCCCCCGGTGCTCCGGTGGTGACCTCAGATTCCCAGAACCGCCTTGGCGATGGAGAAGTAGACGATCAGGCCGGTCGCGTCGCAGAACGTCGAGATGAACGGGGTGGAGAAGACGGCGGGGTCCACCCGGATGGATTTCGCGACGAGCGGCATCACGCCGCCGACGGTCGCCGCCATCGTGCAGATCGACACGATCGTCAGCCCGATCACCCCACCGATGTCGACGCCGTAGACCAGTGCGGCGACGGCGAACCCGACGACGCCGAGCAGCGATCCCATGGTCAGCCCGACCCGGACCTCCTTGGCGGCGACCCGGACGACGTCGCGAGTGGTGACGTCGTCGGTCGCAAGGGCACGAGTCACGGTCGTCGCGGCCTGCGATCCGGTGTTGCCGCCGATGCCGGTCAGCAGTGGGATGAACAGCGCGAGGGCGACCTTCTGCTCGAGGGTGCCCTCGAAGATCTCCAGGACGTTGACGGTGAGGATCGCCGACACCGCGAGGACGAACAGCCACACGATGCGGGCGCGGGTGATCGACAGGATCGATGCATGGAGGTACGGCTCGCGGAGCGGCTCGCGGGCGCCGGCACGGGCCTCGTCGGTGTCGCGGGCCTGTTCGACGACCTCGACCGCGTCGTCGATGGTGAGGACGCCGACCAGCCGGTTGTCGCGATCGACGACCGGCATCGCGAGAATGCCGCGGTCGACGCATCGTTGGGCGGTGGCCTCGGCGTCGTCGTCGGCGTGCGCGAACATCGGCCTGCTCATCAGGTCGGCGATGGGTTCGTCGGGTTCCGCGAGGAGAAGGTCGCGGAGGCTGACGACGCCGCACAGGGACCGCGCGACGTCGAGGACCGGCACGGTGTAGATCGTCTCGGCGGCGTGGCCGCGGTCCTTGACCCGGGTGAGTGCGGCACCCGCGGTCTCGTCGCGTCGGGCGTGGACGAACTCGGGACTCATCCGACGCCCGACCGAACCGCGCGGGTAGCCGAGCACGACGGCGGTGACGTCGCGTTCGGCGGGGGTGAGTTGCTGGATGAGTGCGCGGGCGACGCCGGCGGGCAGTTCGTCGAGGAGTTCTGCACGGTCGTCGGGGTCGAGGTGGTCGAACGCCGCCACCACCTCGGCCGTCCCGAGATCGTCGATGAGCCGACGCTGGGAGCCCGCGGAGAGATCGTCGAAGACCTCGACGGCGAGATCCTTCGGGAGGAGACGGAAGGCCACGCCCCGCGCCTGGTGGGACAGACGGTCGAGGAGCGCGGCGATGTCACCGGCGGGCAGTGCGGACAGCGCGGTCGCGGCCGCTCCGAGTTGACCGTCGGAGATCAGGTCGTCGAGTTGGTTCGCGTCGAGCATCGCGTACGTCACCCGACGAGCCTATCGGCTGGTGTCGGTGTCAAAGCCGTTCGCGCAGCGACGATTCTGTGCCGCCGGGGACGGGTCGGGCCTACTTGTCGCGGTTTGCGGCGGCCTCGAACGGATCCGGGATGCGGCCCTTGCTGACCACGTTCAGCACCGGGAGATCGCGAAAACCGATGGCGGGCAACTTGACCCGCTCACCGTCGGGGCGGACCGCACGCACCGAGCTCCACTTGGGGAACTGCAGGCCGGCGATCTCGGACCAGGGGAGTTCGGTCGTGGACAGGGCGCCGACCGCGCGCACTCCGTCCTCGGTGACGACCGTGCGGAGGCGGTGGATCCACATGTACAGAGCCACCGGGGCGACGAAGAGGAAGGCGAACCAGTACGACGCGCCGAGCAGCAGGACCACCACGAGCGCGACCATCGGCACCGTGAAGTAGGCGACACGGTTGATGCGGAAGACCACGGGATAGGGGATCTCCGCCGAGTCGTCGGGTGTCGAGGCGGCGGGGTCGCTGGAATCAGTCGGCACACATCCATTGTGCCAACACGGCCACGGTGAACGCGGCGTCGGGTCTACCGGGCAGTAGTCGGTGAGACGTCCGTCACCACCTGTGCGTTCCCATGATGTGGGACGGCGTGGTCCGGAGTTTGACTCAGAACGACGCACGGTCCTACCGTGATCTACGTGATGACGAACGGGATCCTCGTAGTAATCGGCTGGCGCGTCGCCTGACCGGTCACCTCGCAGACCCCTACCGGCATCGACGCGCCACCCTCGAACAGCGGAAGCTGTCGGGGGTTTTTTCATGTCAGGTAGTCACATCACCCCACCACCGAAATACAGACAAGATGAGGATCGTGCAGTGAGCGCACCAACAGCACGCACCGACGCCGGCCGGAATGAGCCGACGCGCAACGCCGGACTGCGTCAGCAGTCTCCCGCGGCGGGCAACCTCCGTGCGGTAGGTCAGCACACCGTCGCGCCGGAGCGCGTCAGCGGTGCGCAGTCTGTGGTCCGATCGCTCGAGGAGCTCGGGGTCGAGGTCGTCTTCGGCATCCCCGGCGGCGCGGTCCTGCCGGTCTACGACCCGCTGCTGGACTCCACCAAGGTTCGCCACGTCCTCGTGCGCCACGAGCAGGGTGCCGGTCACGCCGCCACCGGCTACGCACAGGTCGCCGGTCGTGCCGGCGTCATGATGGCGACCTCGGGCCCCGGTGCCACCAACCTGGTGACCCCGCTGGCCGACGCGCAGATGGACTCCGTCCCGGTCGTGGCGATCACCGGCCAGGTCGGCCGCTCGCTGATCGGCACCGACGCCTTCCAGGAAGCCGACATCTCCGGCATCACCATGCCGATCACGAAGCACAACTTCCTGGTCAGCCGCGCCATCGACATCCCGAAGACCATCGCCGAGGCCTTCCACATCGCCGAGAGCGGCCGTCCCGGTGCGGTTCTCGTCGACATCCCGAAGGACATCCTGCAGAGCCAGACCACGTTCTCGTGGCCGCCGCAGATCGACCTGCCCGGCTACCGTCCGGTCACCAAGCCGCACGGCAAGCAGGTCCGCGAGGCGGCTCGCCTGATCAACGCCGCCAAGGCGCCGGTCCTCTACGTCGGGGGCGGCGTCATCAAGGCCAACGCCTCCGAGGAGCTGCTCGAGCTCGCCGAACTGACCGGCATCCCGGTCGTCACGACCCTGATGGCGCGTGGCGCGTTCCCCGACAGCCACGACCAGCACCTGGGCATGCCGGGTATGCACGGCACCGTGGCAGCCGTCGGCGCCCTGCAGCGCAGTGATCTGCTGATCACCCTCGGCGCCCGGTTCGACGACCGCGTGACCGGACAGCTCGATTCCTTCGCGCCCGACGCCAAGGTCATCCACGCCGACATCGACCCGGCCGAGATCGGCAAGAACCGTCCGGTCGACGTCCCGATCGTCGGTGACTGCAAGGCGGTCATCGCCGAGCTGACCGAGACGCTGCGCGACGAGCGGGCGACCACCGGCACCACACCGGACCTGTCCGAGTGGTGGACCTACCTCGACGGCATCCGGAAGACGTACCCGCTGAGCTACGACCGTCAGACCGACGGTTCGATGTCGCCGGAGTTCGTCATCCAGGCGCTGGGCAAGGCCGCCGGACCCGACGCGGTCTACTGCGCCGGCGTCGGCCAGCACCAGATGTGGGCCGCACAGTTCATCTCCTACGAGAAGCCGCGCACCTGGCTCAACTCCGGTGGTCTGGGCACGATGGGCTACGCGGTGCCCGCCGCCATGGGCGCCAAGGCCGCCGCACCCGACACCGAGGTGTGGGCCATCGACGGCGACGGCTGCTTCCAGATGACAAACCAGGAACTGGCCACCTGCGCGATCGAGGGCATCCCGATCAAGGTCGCGCTGATCAACAACGGCAACCTGGGCATGGTCCGGCAGTGGCAGACCCTCTTCTACGAGGAGCGGTACTCCAACACCGACCTGGCGACACATTCGCGGATGATCCCGGACTTCGTGAAGCTGTCGGAAGCGTTGGGCTGCGTCGCTTTCCGCGTCGAGCGTGAGGAGGACGTCGACGACGTCATCGCGCAGGCACGGGCGATCAACGACCGCCCGGTCGTCATCGACTTCATCGTCGGCAAGGACGCCCAGGTGTGGCCGATGGTCGCCGCGGGCACCGGCAACGACGAGATCATGGCGGCCCGCAACATCCGGCCGCTGTTCGACGACGACGAGGCGGCTTCCGACCCGGTCGACATCCACGAGACCATGACCAAGCCCGATGCAGCGGCCCCGGCCGACGCGCCGGCAGCGAAGAAGGACCAGAAGTGAGTACCACCCACACCCTCAGCGTCCTGGTGGAGGACCGGCCGGGCGTCCTGGCCCGCGTCTCCGGACTGTTCTCGCGTCGCGGGTTCAACATCGAGTCGCTGGCCGTCGGACCGACCGAGCTCAAAGGGATCTCGCGGATGACCATCATGGTCTCCGTCGAGGACTTCCCACTCGAGCAGGTCACCAAGCAGCTGAACAAGCTGGTGAACGTGATCAAGATCGTCGAGCAGGACCCGGCCAACTCCGTGTCCCGCGAATTGATGATGGTCAAGGTCCGTTCGGACTCGACCGTGCGCACCGAGGTCATCGAAGTGGTGAACCTGTTCCGCGCCAAGGTCATCGACGTGTCGCCGGAGTCGCTCACCATCGAGGCCACCGGTACGTCGGAGAAGCTCGAGGCTTTGCTGCGGATGCTCGATCCTTACGGCATCCGTGAGATCGCCCAGTCCGGCGCCGTTGCGCTCGGACGCGGACCGAAGAGCATGTCGGCCAACCGCTGACCTATACACTCCGCTGGAAACAGCGGCGAGAAATTTAAAAGTCCCTCGGCGAGAGAGAAAATCGCGAGGGGCGCCACATATCGAAGGGAAACAAAGTGGCCATCGAACTGTTCTACGACGACGACGCGGATCTGTCGATCATCCAGGGTCGCAAGGTCGCGGTGATCGGCTACGGCAGCCAGGGCCATGCGCATTCGCTGTCGCTGCGTGACTCGGGCGTCGACGTCGTCATCGGCCTGCGTGAGGGTTCCAAGTCCAAGGCCAAGGCGGAGGAGCAGGGCCTCAAGGTTCTGACCGCTTCCGAGGCTGCTGCCTGGGCCGACGTCATCATGGTCCTCGCACCCGACACCTCGCAGGCACAGATCTTCACCGAGGACATCGAGCCGAACCTCTCCGACGGCGACGCGCTGTTCTTCGGTCACGGCCTGAACATCCACTTCGGTCTGATCAAGGCTCCGGAGAACGTCACCGTCGCCATGGTCGCCCCGAAGGGCCCCGGCCACCTCGTTCGTCGTCAGTTCGTCGACGGCAAGGGTGTGCCCGCGCTCATCGCGGTCGCCCAGGACCCGAAGGGTGAGGGCCAGGCTCTCGCTCTCAGCTACGCCAGCGCCATCGGCGGTGGGCGCGCCGGAATCATCAAGACCACGTTCAAGGAAGAGACCGAGACCGACCTCTTCGGTGAGCAGGCCGTGCTCTGCGGTGGCACCGAGGAACTGGTCAAGGCCGGCTTCGAGGTCATGGTCGAGGCCGGTTACGCACCGGAGATGGCCTACTTCGAGGTGCTGCACGAGCTCAAGCTCATCGTCGACCTCATGTACGAGGGTGGCATCGCCCGCATGAACTACTCGGTCTCCGACACCGCCGAGTTCGGTGGCTACATCTCGGGCCCGCGTGTCATCGACGCCGACACCAAGGAGCGCATGCGCGCCATCCTGAAGGACATCCAGGACGGCACCTTCGTCAAGCGCCTCGTCGCCAACGTCGAGGGCGGCAACAAGGAGCTCGAGGGCCTGCGCAAGCAGAACGCCGAGCATCCGATCGAGGTCACCGGCAAGAAGCTGCGCGACCTGATGAGCTGGGTTGATCGTCCGATCACCGAGACCGCCTGAGTCTCACCCTCTCTGCACCGACAGCGGGCCCGCACCTTTCCAGGTGCGGGCCCGCCGTCGTATCCCACCTCTGAGAAGCGCCCCTGGAAAGCACCCCTGACATAGGCCCTCCACAGGGGGACCGTCGACACTACGTCGTCGGGTCTCTCCTGGAGGGTCGATCTCGGGGGCGGTTTCCAGCAACCAACGCCGTGCGCCGACGAGTGGCCCAGAAATGCGCAACGCCCCGGGTGAACCCGGGGCGTCGCGAGGGAAGTTCGATCAATCGTCAGGCGATCTTGAATCCCTTGTACTCGGGGACCGAGGCCACCCGGTTGAGGATCGGCTTGATGTTGGTGCCGGTCTCCGGGCCGAAGCAGCCGAGGAAGTAGTAGGCGTTCACCATGCCGACGAGGCGGTCGCCGACGACGACGGGACTGCCGGAGTCGCCTTCGATCACGCACAGCTGGCTCAGGTGGACGTCACCCTCGGAGAACCAGGCGATACCACAGGTGTTGCCGGTGGTGCGGCCTTCCTTGCACGCGATGGTGGGGAAGCCGATCGGCCGGGGATCGACCGAGCGGATCGTCACGCCGCGGACGGTGCGCAGCGGAACCACACGCGAGGCGTCCATCTCGATGATCGCCATGTCGAGGTCGGAGAACGAGTGGGTGATGGTGCCGGCCTGGCCGCGGTCCTGGAAGGTCTCCGAATAGACCTTCTGACCTGGGTTACCGCAGTGTCCCGCGGTGATGCCGATGAGCTTGCCGGTCTTGGAGCGGCCGATCGTGGTCAGGGTGCAGGCTGCAGCGGAGTTTCCACCTTTGAGGACAAGAATTCCCGAGCCGCCCCCGAGGAAGATCTTCGCCGGGGCCGCGACCGCGACGCCCGCTCCCCAGCCGGCGAGCACCGTCGCAGCCAAAACCGCCAACAGTGCCGTCAGCTTCTTCGTCATCCGCTCTCCACTTCTGATTCGCAATGCGCCGAAACGCCTGCCGGAACTGGTCGCGGCAGGCGGTCAAAACACACCGTACCGGGACTCTCCGGCTTCGCTCCTGCGTGGGATCGACCCGCGGTCGGTTTGCAACCCTTCCGTGATGCTTGCCGCAGCGCGTCGTAACCCCCGTCACACTCTACCCAGCCGCACGTACACGGCTCCTCTTTTGGGGTAGACCGCCTGTTCGGGGCCACCTACCAGACCTTTAAGGTGTGATACGGAGAGTCCACGACGCTCCGTCCTGCCGAAGGTGAGAAATCGCACCTGCCCCGAACCTGGAGAAAAGACTGTGAGCTCTGCTGGCCGCCCGGTCGTACTCATCGCCGACAAGCTGGCGCCGTCCACCGTGGAAGCACTCGGTGACGGCGTCGAGGTGCGATGGGTCGACGGCCCGGACCGTCCCAAGCTGCTCGAGGCCGTCGTCGACGCCGACGCCATCCTCGTGCGTTCCGCGACGACTGTCGACGCCGAGGTCCTCGACGCCGGCAAGAAGCTGAAGATCATCGCGCGCGCCGGCGTCGGTCTCGACAACGTCGACGTCCCCGCCGCCACCGCTCGTGGAGTCATGGTCGTCAACGCGCCGACCTCCAACATCCACACCGCCGCCGAGCACGCCATCGCGCTGCTGATGTCGGCGTCGCGCCAGATCCCGGCCGCCGATGCCACCCTGCGTGAGAAGACCTGGAAGCGTTCGGCTTTCAACGGTGTCGAGATCTTCGACAAGACCGTCGGCGTCGTCGGTCTCGGCCGCATCGGTCAGCTGGTCGCCGCACGTCTGGCCGCATTCGAGACGCACATCATCGCGTACGACCCCTACGTCTCGCCGGCCCGCGCCGCCCAGCTCGGCATCGAGTTGGTCACCCTCGACGAGCTCCTCGAGCGCGCCGACTTCATCACCGTGCACCTGCCCAAGACGCCCGAGACCCTCGGCCTCATCGGCGCCGAACAGCTGGCCCGCACCAAGAAGGGCGTCGTCATCGTCAACGCCGCGCGCGGTGGTCTGATCGACGAGCAGGCACTGGCCGACGCCATCAACTCCGGCCAGGTCCGCGCCGCCGGCCTCGACGTCTTCGCGACCGAGCCCTGCACCGACTCGCCGCTGTTCGACCTCCCGCAGGTCGTCGTGACCCCGCACCTCGGCGCCTCCACCAGCGAGGCCCAGGACCGTGCCGGTACCGACGTCGCCAAGAGCGTGCGTCTCGCCCTGGCCGGTCACTTCGTGCCCGATGCCGTCAACATCACCGGCGGAGCGGTCGACGAAGAGGTCGCCCCGTGGCTCGAGGTCGCCCGCAAGGCCGGTGTCCTCGTCGGCGCCATCAGCAAGGAGCCGCCGACCTCGCTGGTCGTCGACGTCCGCGGTGAGCTGGCCGCCAAGAGCGTCGACGTCCTCGGACTCTCCGCGCTGCGCGGTCTGTTCTCGGCCGTCCTCGACGAGCCGGTCACCTTCGTCAACGCTCCGGCCGTCGCCGAGAGTCGCGGCGTCACCTGCGAGGTGACCACCGCTCCGGAGAGCCCCAACCACCGCAGCGTCGTCGACGTGAAGGCCGTCTTCGCCGATGGTTCGGTTCACAACGTCTCCGGCGCGCTCACCGAGCCGCGTCTGGTCGAGAAGATCGTCAACATCAACGGTCGCAACTTCGACCTCCGCGCCGAGGGCCACAACCTGGTCGTCAGCTACGCGGATCGTCCGGGCTCGCTCGGCAAGATCGGCACCCTGCTCGGCGATGCCGGGGTCGACATCCTCGCCGCTGGTCTGTCCCAGGACGCCGAGGGCGGCGGCGCGACCATGATGCTGCGCATCAGCAGCGTGCTCGCCGACGACGTCGTCGAGGCGATCGGCTCGGCCGTGGGCGCCACTCTGATCGAGCAGGTGGACCTCTCGTGAAACTCGCAATCATCGCCGGCGACGGCATCGGTCCCGAGGTCATCGGGGAGGCACTCGGCGTCCTCGAGACCGTCGTTCCGTCGGTGAGCACCACCGAGTTCGATCTCGGTGCTCGCCGCTACCACCGCAACGGCGAACTCCTCACCGAGGACGACCTCGAGTCGCTGCGCAGCCACGACGCAATCCTGTTGGGCGCCATCGGCGATCCGTCGGTGCCGCCGGGCATCCTCGAGCGCGGTTTGCTGCTCACCATGCGTTTCGCCCTCGATCACCACGTGAACCTGCGTCCGTCGCGCCGGTACCCGGGTGTCACCTCGCCGCTGGCGGGCGACCCCGAGATCGATTTCGTCGTCGTCCGCGAGGGCACCGAGGGTCCGTACACCGGCAACGGCGGTGCGATCCGCGTCGGCACCCCCCACGAGGTCGCGACCGAGGTCAGCGTCAACACCCGCTTCGGCGTGGAACGCGTGGTGCGCAACGCCTTCGGGCGGGCGCAGCAGCGTCGTAAGAAGCTGACGCTGGTCCACAAGACCAACGTGCTCGGCTTCGCCGGATCGTTGTGGAGCCGCGCGGTCGAGGAAATCGGTGCCGAGTTCCCCGACGTCACCACCGACTACTGCCACGTGGACGCGGCGACCATCTACATGGTCACCGATCCGGGCCGCTTCGACGTGATCGTCACCGACAACCTGTTCGGCGACATCATCACCGACATCGCGGCTGCCGTCAGTGGCGGCATCGGACTCGCGGCGTCGGGCAACATCGATGCCACCGGCGCGAATCCGTCGATGTTCGAGCCGGTTCACGGTTCGGCACCGGACATCGCCGGCCAGGGCAAGGCCGATCCGACCGCTGCCATCCTGTCGACGGCACTGCTGCTCCAGCACCTCGGCGAGAACGACGCCGCGGCCCGGATCGAGAAGGCTGTCGCCGACGACCTCGCCGAGCGCAGCGGACCGGTTGTCACCAGCGAGGTCGGCAAGCGCATCCGCGAACGCCTCTCCTGAGGTTCCGCGAACCAGCACCAACGCATCAACCCACCACCCGGCGATCGGGTGGTGGGTTGATCCGTATGCGCTGAGGTCTGAGGTCTGAGGTCGTGGTCAGGTCAGGCTCTCACGGGCTCCTCGACGAGGCGCTGTGCGTCGCGCGGGACCAGGGGAGTGGCGACCAGCGGTGCGAGCGCGGTGACCGCGAACGCCGCCGGGAAACCGACCGCTGCGATCAGTGCGCCCAGCACGGGCGTCGTCGCGGCGGTGACCATGTACTGGCCCGTGTTCTGCACCGCGAGTCCGCGTCCGCTCCAGTCGGGCCCGGCGAACTCGGCGATGGCGGTGAACGCCAAGCCGTTGTCGGCCACCGAGATCACGCTCGCCACGGCCATCAGTGCGGGGGCCACGGGGCTGTCGAACCAATCCGCCACTGCGAGAGCGCACATCGATGCGATGCCGGCGACCGCGATGATCCGGATCGGGCGCATCCGGGAGAGCCAGGCGTCCGACCATCGACCCGCGGCGATCCGGCCGAGCGCGCCGACCACCTGTGTCACGGTGATCAGGATGCCGGCGCCGGCCGGCGACCAGTCGTGCGCCACGATCAGCCACGTGGGTACGAAGGTCCACATCATCGACTGCGGTACGACGAGCAGCATGCTGACGGTGTGAACCCGGGCGAGGAACGAATTGCCCCGGTAGGGGTTTCGAGTGATCGCCGGAGCATCGTCGTGGCCGCTGGGTGTCGCCCGGCGCGACGGGTCGCTGATACCGATCAGCACCGCCAGCAATCCGACGGCGGTGATCACGGCCGGGATGGCCAGTGCCGCAGCGGGTCCGTGGGTGGCGGCGACAACCGGCATGGTCAACGCGCACACCCCGATACCCAGAGGTTGCGCCATCTGCCGAATCCCCATCGCGGTGCCACGCTGATGGGCGGGGAACCAGCCCACCACGATTCGGCCGCTGGCGCCGTTGGCGGCGCCGGAACCGATGCCGCCCACCAGGAGAGCGGCTCCCACAAGGGCATACGACGCATCCGTGGCCGCAGCAACGGCCGCGCCGGTGGCGCCGACCAGCGAGATCGACAGGGAGATCAGCAGAATCCGGCGTTCGCCGTAACGGTCCAGCAGAATTCCCCACAGGAATGTGGCCATCGTGAGGCCGATGGTGGGGACGGCGGCGAGCGTCGACGCCGCGGTGAGGGTCAGCTCCGCATCGGTGTGCAGCGCGGGTATCAGATACGCGACGCCGCTCACGACGCAGGTGGTCGTCAGCGCGGCGAGCAGTGAGCATCCGAGGATGACCCATCTCCTGGTGTTGGAAATGATGCCGATGTCATCCATCCGAACTCACCCCGCTCTCTACTATCTCATACTATGGGACTTGAGGTTCACATTGTAAGAACGGTGAGGTGGTTCGCCAACTCGGCTCTCAACCGATGGGATCAGTCGGTGCGATAGGGTCTGGACATGCGCTTAGGTCGAATTGCGAGTCCCGACGGAGTGGCCTTCGTGTCCGTCGAAGGGGAGGGCGACGACGCTGTCGCCAAGGAGATCGCCGAGCATCCGTTCGGCACCCCGACGTTCACCGGTCGTTCCTGGAAACTGGCCGACGTCCGTGTGCTGGCTCCGATCCTGGCCAGCAAGGTGATCTGCATTGGCAAGAACTACGCCGCACATGCGGCCGAGATGGGTGGTGAGGCACCGGCCGACCCGGTGATCTTCATCAAGCCGAACACCTCGATCATCGGTCCCGAGGTCCCGATCGTGCGCCCGCCGTCGTCGGAACGTGTGGACTACGAAGGTGAACTCGCCGTCGTCATCGGACGTCCCTGCAAGGACGTCAAGGCCGGCCAGGCCAAGGACGTCATCCTGGGTTACACGATCGCCAACGACGTGACCGCCCGCGATCAGCAGAAGGCCGACGGTCAGTGGACGCGGGGCAAGAGCTACGACACCTTCTGCCCGCTCGGTCCCTGGATCGAGACGTCCTTCGATCCGTCCGACGTCGAACTCGTCACCGAGCTCGACGGCGAGGTCAAGCAGCGCACACGGACGTCGTTGATGCTGCACGACATCGGTGAGATCGTCGAGTGGATCACGCGGATCATGACCCTGCTCCCCGGTGACGTGATCCTCACGGGCACGCCCGAAGGAGTGGGACCCATGGTCGCCGGACAGCGGGTCTCGGTGACCGTCAACGGAATCGGCACGCTCTCCAATCCGGTGGTGGACAAGGCATGACAGCTCCCAGCACGGCACGCGTCAACGGCATCGACATCTCCTACAGCGTGGCCGGGAGCGGCCCGCTCGTCGTGATGGTGATGGGGACCGGAAGTCCCGGTCGCGTGTGGAAGGCCAATCAGGAACCGGCGCTGGTGAAGGCGGGCTACACCGTCGTCACCTTCGACAATCGCGGCATCGCCCCGTCGTCGGAGTGTGCGGAGGGTTTCAGCCTCGACGACATGGTCGCCGACACGGCCGCGCTCATCGAGTATCTGGACCGCGGTCCGGCCATCGTCGTGGGGACCTCGCTGGGCGCCCGGATCACCCAGGAACTCGCACTGGCCCGGCCCGACGTCGTCAAGGCCGCTGTCCTCATCGCCACCTACGGCCGCAATACGCCGCTGCAGGAAGCGATCTCGGCCGGCGAGCGCGCGCTCTACGACAACAAGATCAAGCTGCCGCCGGAGTACGAGGCCGCCATCACGGCTCATCTCAACCTGTCTCCGCACACCCTCGACGACGACCGCTCGGCCCGGGACTGGCTCGACATCATCGGGTTCTCGCCGCAGACGATCACCCCGGGAGTGCGTGCGCAGCTCGAACTCCACCACAAGGAGTCCGACCGGCTCTCGGCGTACCGCAACATCACCCGCCCGACGCTCGTCGTCGGTTTCGCCGACGACCGCACATTGCCGCCGAAGCTGGCTCGCGAGGTGGCCGAGGCGATTCCGGGCGCGGAGTACGTACAGATCGAACGTGCCGGGCATTTCGGCTATCTCGAACAACCGGCCGAGGTGAACCGCGTGCTCGTCGACTTCTGCGGGCGGTTCCGGGACTGAACGCGCCGGTCAGCGCCTGAGGCGGTTTCGATACCCTGAGGGTCATGACCAGTAGTGAAGCCGTACGAGTCCGATTCTGTCCGTCCCCGACCGGTACACCCCATGTGGGACTCGTGCGGACCGCGCTGTTCAACTTCGCCCAGGCGCGTCACGACGGCGGAACCTTCGTGTTCCGCATCGAGGACACCGACGCCTCGCGCGACAGCGAGGAGTCGTACCAGGCGATCCTCGACGCGCTGCGCTGGCTCGGGATGGACTGGGACGAGGGGCCCGAGGTCGGCGGCCCCTACGGTCCCTACCGTCAGTCGGAGCGTCGTGACATCCATGCCGACGTCGTCGCACGCCTGCTCGAGGCGGGGGAGGCCTACGAGGCCTTCTCCACCCCCGAGGAGGTCGAGGCGCGGCACAAGGCGGCCGGTCGCGACCCCAAGCTCGGCTACGACAACTTCGACCGCGACCTCACCGACGAGCAGCGGGAGGCCTACCGCGCCGAGGGTCGCAAACCGGTTGTGCGCCTGCGCATGCCGGACATCGACCTCTCCTGGGACGACCTGGTCCGCGGTACGACGACGATCAAGGCCGGCACCGTTCCGGACTTCGCGCTGACCCGCGCATCGGGGGATCCGCTGTACACGTTGGTCAACCCGGTCGACGACGCCATGATGAAGATCACCCACGTTCTGCGCGGTGAGGATCTTCTCTCCTCGACGCCGCGTCAGCTCGCGCTGTACGAGGCGCTCATCCGTATCGGTGTCGCCGACTTCGTGCCGAAGTTCGCCCATCTCCCGTTCGTGATGGGCGAGGGCAACAAGAAGCTGTCCAAGCGCGACCCCCAGTCGAACCTCTTCCATCACCGCGACCGCGGATTCATCCCCGAGGGGCTGCTCAACTACCTGGCCTTGCTCGGGTGGGGTTTCTCCAGCGACAACGACGTCTTCTCGCTCGACGAGATGATCGCGGCTTTCGATGTGCGACAGGTCAATTCGAATCCGGCGCGCTTCGACCAGAAGAAGGCCGACGCGATCAACGCCGAACACATCCGCCGGCTCGAACTCGGTGACTTCACCGCGCGCCTCAAGGAGTTCCTGATCGGTCACGGCCACCTGTCGGAACCGGTCGACGATGTGAGTTTCGCCGCACTCGCCGAGCTCGTCCAGACGCGCATCCAGGTCCTCGGCGACGCCTGGGACCTCATCAAGTTCGTCTACGTCTCCGACGACGACTTCACCATCGACGAGAAGGCCGCGAGCAAGAACCTGGGCGCCGATGCGGTGGCCGTTCTCGATGCCACGATCGCCGCTGTCGAGCCGCTGGCGTCCTGGACCACCCCGGAGCTGCAGGACGCGCTCAACGCGGCTCTGGTGGACGGTATGGAGCTCAAACCGCGCAAGGCGTTCGGTCCGGTGCGTGTCGCCGTCACCGGTTCGCAGGTGAGTCCGCCGCTCTTCGAGTCGATGGAGATCCTGGGTCGCGACAAGACCCTCGCGCGTCTCGCCGCAGCCCGGGAGATCGCCGGGAAATAGCCCTCTGAACTGCGCGTTTGTGGACTTCCGGTAACCCTTTGCTATTGTCTTCCTCGGCACTTTTCCTCAGGGAAAAGGGAAGTCCATGGGGTATGGTGTAATTGGCAACACAGCTGATTCTGGTTCAGCCATTCTAGGTTCGAGTCCTGGTACCCCAGCGAACTGAAGAAGATCGAGACCGCGAGGTCCGATCGCTGGAAGTTCCTTGGCCCCGTCGTCTAGCGGCCTAGGACGCCGCCCTCTCAAGGCGGTAGCGCGGGTTCGAATCCCGTCGGGGCTACAGAAGCTCCCTCTTCCTGCTCAGGCAGGAGGGGGGAGTTTTTCACTGCAAGGTGAGTGCGGCCGGACCCATGCTAGGGTCTGGTTCGCCGGAAAGTTCCAGGGCCCCGTCGTCTAGCGGCCTAGGACGCCGCCCTCTCAAGGCGGTAGCGCGGGTTCGAATCCCGTCGGGGCTACAGATGCACCCTCCCTCTGTCCAGCAGGGGGAGGGTGCTTTTCTCTGTGCGACAGAGCAACTCGCCCGTATCGCGATGTGATGATCGCGAGACGGGCGAGTCCGTGAGTGCGGGGATTGGGTTACAGGTACTGCGCGGTGCTTCCCGACGCCGGCATCTCCGGGATGCCGAGCTTGCGGTGATCCCACGAGCGGACGCGCGAGGGCACCAGGCGGACGGCCACGCGCTTGCGCATCATCTGCTCGACGAAGGGACGCGACTCCTCGGTGTAAGGGGCCGTGTAGCGCTCCCAGACGCTGATCCCTGTCTTCAGGCAGGAGTCCGGGTCGTCGAGGATCTCGGCGGTTCCCTCGAAGCTGACGCCGCGCAACGTGTCGTAGGTGTCGCCATCCTCGATCATCACCGTGCACCGGTTGTTGCGGCGGAGGTTGACCGCCTTCTGCGACTTGGACTTCGTCTCGAACCAGATCTCGCCGTCGATGACGCCGTACCACATGGCGACGAGGTGGATGCCGCCGTCGGGGCCCGTGGTTGCGAGGGTGGCCGTGCGGCTGCGCGCGACGAAGTCCTCGATCTCGGCGTCGGACATGACGATCTGGTTGCGTTGGTTGACTCCCATGTGACGAAGCTATCCGACGGACCCGTCGCACGGAACGGTCACTATCGGGAGCGGCCGTGAAGGTGACTCAGGCGCGAGAGGTCTGCAGGCGCTTGTGGATCGCGTCTGCGGCGGCGAGGAGATCGGCGGCCCACCGGGCGCCGGGCCGTCGGCCCATGCGGTCGATCGGGCCGGACACCGAGATCGCCGCGACGACGTCGCCGTTGCCGTCGCGCACGGGCGCCGAGACGCTCGCCACGCCCGCGGCACGTTCGCCGGCACTCTGGGCCCAGCCGCGGCGCCGGATCTCGTGCAGTGTCCGTTCACCGAAGACGCTGTCGTGCAGCAGTGCGCGCTGCGTCGCGGGGTCGGCCCAGGCGAGCAGGACCTTGGCCGCGGAGCCGGCGGTCATCGGGAAGCGCGTTCCGACGGGCACGGTGTCGCGGAGTCCGGTCGGCGGTTCCATCGCCGCCACGCACACGCGCTCGGCGCCTTCGCGGCGATAGACCTGTACCGATTCGCCGGTGATGTCGCGGAGCCGGGGAAGGACCATCAGGGCCGACTCGGTCACGGGATCGTGGGCGGATGCGGCGAGTTCGCCGAGGGCCGGCCCCGGCTGCCAGCGGCCGGTGATGTCGCGGGTGAGGAAGCGGTGGGTCTCGAGACCCACCGCCAGACGGTGGGCCGTGGCGCGCGGGAGCCCGGTCCGCTCGCACAACTCCGAGAGGTTGCACGGGGCCTCCGCGATGGCATGGAGCACAGCCACGGATTTGTCGAGTACGCCGATTCCGCTGCTGACTCCGGATGCGCTATCCTTTCCCATAGGACGATACTAGCTGTCCAAATAGTGAGATGCACGTTTCATCGCGAGATGGGCGTGCACCGTCCGCCGAACCCGAGAAGATATCGAGTGCAGCCATGAGCAACAGCCCAGCCCAGCCGCTTACTCTTGCCGAGAAGGTCTGGCGCGACCACGTTGTCGTGCCCGGTGAAGCAGATGCGTCCGGAACCAGGAACCCGGACTTGATCTACATCGACCTCCATCTCGTGCACGAGGTCACCAGTCCGCAGGCCTTCGACGGCCTCCGGTTGGCGGGACGTCCCGTGCGGCGTCTCGACCTGACGATCGCGACCGAGGACCACAACGTCCCGACGATCGACATCGACAAGCCGATCGCCGACCCGGTGTCGCGCACCCAGGTCGACACCCTCCGCAAGAACTGCGAGGAGTTCGGTGTCCGGCTCCACCCGATGGGTGATGTCGAGCAGGGCATCGTGCATGTCGTCGGCCCGCAGCTGGGTCTGACGCAGCCCGGCATGACCGTGGTGTGCGGTGACAGCCACACGGCCACCCACGGCGCCTTCGGATCGATCGCGATGGGTATCGGCACCAGTGAGGTGGAGCACGTCCTCGCCACGCAGACGCTTTCGCTGCGTCCGTTCAAGACGATGGCGATCAACGTCGACGGCGAGCTGCCGCCCGGCGTCACGGCCAAGGACCTCATCCTGGCGATCATCGCCAGGATCGGCACCGGCGGTGGGCAGGGATACGTCCTCGAGTACCGCGGCGAGGCGATCCGCAAGCTGTCGATGGAAGCCCGGATGACCGTGTGCAACATGTCGATCGAGGCCGGCGCCCGCGCCGGGATGATCGCTCCCGACGAGGTCACCTACGAGTTCCTCAAGGGGCGTCCGCACGCCCCGAAGGGTGCCGAATGGGATGCGGCTGTTGCCTACTGGGACAGCCTGCGCACCGACGACGACGCCGTCTTCGACGCCGAGGTCCACATCGACGCCACCGAGCTGACCCCGTTCGTCACCTGGGGAACCAACCCGGGCCAGGGCGCCCCGCTGGGATCGACCGTTCCGAACCCCGCAGAGTTCGGTGACGAGGTCGCGTCGAGCGCCGCTGCGAAGGCCCTCGAGTACATGGACCTGAAACCCGGTACGCCGTTGCGTGACATCAAGGTCGACACCGTCTTCGTCGGATCGTGCACCAACGGTCGCATCGAGGATCTGCGCGCGGTCGCCGACGTGCTCAAGGGGCGCAAGCTCGCCGACGGCATGCGGATGCTCATCGTGCCCGGCTCGATGCGGGTCCGCGCCCAGGCCGAGGAAGAGGGTCTCGGGGAGATCTTCCTGAACGCCGGCGCCGAGTGGCGTCAGGCCGGTTGCTCGATGTGTCTGGGAATGAACCCGGATCAGCTCGCGCCCGGCGAGCGTTGCGCGTCGACGTCGAACCGCAATTTCGAAGGGCGGCAGGGCAAGGGCGGACGGACCCACCTGGTGTCCCCGGCTGTCGCGGCCGCGACCGCGATCCGCGGAACGCTGTCCGCTCCGGCCGATCTCGGTTGAGTAACCCCCAGACCACATTCCAGACAACTTCCGAACAGGGGCTTTGAAAAATGCAGCCGTTCACCGAACACACGGGCATTGGCGTCCCGCTGCGCCGCAGCAACGTCGACACCGACCAGATCATCCCGGCCGAGTACCTGAAGCGCGTGACCCGCACGGGCTTTGAGGACGGTTTGTTCGCCGGGTGGCGCACCGATCCGGACTTCATCCTCAACAACGAGCCGTGGAGCAACGGCTCGGTGCTCGTCGCCGGTCCGGACTTCGGCACCGGTTCCTCGCGCGAGCACGCGGTGTGGGCGCTGTCCGATTTCGGGTTCCGCGTGGTGATCTCGTCTCGTTTCGCCGACATCTTCCGCGGGAACGCCGGTAAGGCCGGGCTCGTCGCTGCCCAGGTGGAGCAGTCCGACGTCGAATTGCTGTGGAAGCGACTCGAAGAGAGTCCCGGGATGGAAATCACGGTGAGCCTTGTCGATAAGACCGTCACCGCCGGAGACCTCGTGGTGCCGTTGGCAATTGATGACTACACGCGGTGGCGCCTGATGGAGGGTCTCGACGACATCGGATTGACGTTGCGCCAGGTAGACGCGATTTCCGAGTACGAATCGAAGCGCCCGTCGTTCAAACCGAGGACTCTCGCGGACTGACCGGAGACCCTTGTCGGCCGCGCGAACGGCCGGGTCCCGCCGAAGCGGAGACCTTGTGAGCTGACATGCGATTTCGCAACACGGCGTCTTAATTGGCGTGGAAGATGGACGTTTTCAAATTCGACGTTTACCGTGTGTTGGTAGCTGGCCGAAAATCGGTCAGATCAGCTTGCGGAGGTACTCATGAACAAGGCGGAGCTCATCGATGAGCTGACCAAGAAGCTCGACGCGGATCGCAAGACTGCGACTGAAGCCGTCGAGCTCGTCGTCGACACGATCGTTCGCGCGGTCCACAAGGGCGAGAGCGTGACGATCACCGGCTTCGGTGTTTTCGAGAAGCGGAAGCGCGCGCCGCGCGTGGCTCGCAACCCGCGCACGGGCGAGACCGTGAAGGTCCGTGCTACTTCGGTTCCCGCGTTCCGTCCGGGCGCTCAGTTCAAGGCCGTCGTGGCCGGCAAGCAGAAGCTTGCCGCCAGCGGTCCGGCTGTGAAGCGCGGCAGCGGCACCACCACCACGGCGGCCAAGAAGGCGGCCCCGGCGAAGAAGACCGCGGCAAAGAAGGCTCCGGCCAAGAAGACCGCGGCCAAGAAGGCTCCGGCCAAGACCACGGCAGCGAAGAAGACCACCGCGGCCAAGAAGGCTGCGCCGGCGAAGAAGACGACCGCAGCAAAGAAGACGACGACCGCGGCGAAGAAGACCACCGCGGCCAAGAAGGCTGCACCGGCGAAGAAGACCGCGGCAAAGAAGGCTCCGGCCAAGAAGACTGCGGCCAAGAAGGCTCCGGCCAAGAAGTCGACGCGTCGCTGAAAACCGGCCCGGTAGGGCAAACCTCTCAGATCAACCCCTGGTGACTTCCCCGCCAGGGGTTGATCTGTGTCCGGGGGTGCTCAGCCCTGGGGCAGCGGACTCGCAATGTGATCGGCCGCCACGAGCCGGCCGTCGAGAAGAGAGCAGACCCATACGCTGCCCTTGCGGTTCGACGCCTTAGGCAGCGTGATCCCGTCCTGCTCGGCCCACCATTCCATGAGCGGCGGGATCACCTTGCCCTGGCTGCACACCGCCAGGGTGTCCGGCATCTCGGACGCCAGCTCCCGGATCCGGCGTTGTGCCGCCGCCGGATCCGCGCGGTAGACCTCTTCGGAGAGATCCGGCTCGCTCCGCGCCTCGACCTCGAGGCGGTCCTGCAGCGGTTCGAGCGTCTGCTCGCAGCGCACCCGATCCGCGGCGTGAACCCGACGGGCGCCGAAGGCCAGCAGAAGGGGGACGAGCGCCGCCGACTGCGTACGTCCGACGGCGTCGAGCGGGCGGAGGCGGTCGTCGCCCTTGTACTGAGAGCGCCGACCGGCCTTGGCGTGGCGCACCAACAACAGGGTGTGCAGATCGGCCGGCAGCCGCGTGAACTCGCTCAGGATCTCGCGATCCAACTCGTGGCTCAGTGTCTCGCGCGCCTTCTCGACCGTGAGCCAGCGCAATTCGTCGACCTCGTCGTCCGGGGTGAACGCAGCGTCGCCGCCGCGCGCCGACCAGTAGCGCACGTGTTTGCGACCTGCCTCGACGTCGTAGTGGACATCGCCCAGGTGCCGTCCGAGGACGACGTGTTGTCCGGTCTCCTCGGCGATCTCGCGAACCGCGGTGTCGACGAGGGTCTCGCCTGATTCACCCTTGCCCTTCGGGATCGTCCAGTCGTCGTAGCGCGGCCGGTGGACGACGGCGATCTCCACGTCCTCCGTCGCCGTCGAGCCCGATGTCCCCGGACGCCAGACCACGGCGCCCGCGGCCCACACATCCTTCGGCGGGTTCTTACTCATCGGTGATCACCGTCGGGACGGGGCGCCGAGATCGGCCGGTCACGAAATGGTCTCCGGCCGACGACGATTGCGGCGCATCATCTGCCGCTGGTGATCGCGGACCTCTTCGCCGGCGGCGGGTGAGGCGACCCAGCTACCGTCGGTCTGCAGGACCCAGCAACGGGTGCGGGGGTCGAGGGCCGAGTCGAAGATGTCGCCGAGCTCGCCGGCAAGACGCTTGTCGCGTACGTTCACCATCACCTCGACGCGGCGGTCGAGATTGCGGTGCATCATGTCGGCGCTGCCGATCCAATACTCGTTCTGGGCACCGAAATGCAGGATTCGCGAGTGCTCGAGGAACTGACCGAGGATGGACCGGACGTTGATGTTGTCGCTGACACCTTCCATCCCCGGGCGCAGTGCGCTGATGCCGCGGACCACCACGTCGACCGGAACCCCGTTCTGGGACGCGCGATACAGCGCGTCGATCACCTGCTCGTCGACCAGCGCGTTGGCCTTCAGCTGCACGCGGGCACGGTCGTCGCCCGCGCGGAACAGTTCGATCTCGCGGTGGATTCGCTCGATGATGCCCGCCCGGATGCCCTGCGGGGCAACGAGGATGTTCCGGTACTCCTTCTTGCGTGAGTATCCGGTCAGCGTGTTGAACAGGTCGGTCAGGTCCGCGCCGATGTCGGGGGCGGCCGTCAGCAGGCCCACGTCCTCGTACAACCGCGCGGTCTTCGGGTTGTAGTTGCCGGTGCCGATGTGGCAGTAGCGCTTGATCGTCGAGCCCTCGCGCCGCACCACGAGACACGTCTTGCAGTGCGTCTTGAGTCCCACGAGTCCGTAGACGACGTGCACTCCCGCCTGCTCGAGTTGCCGGGCCCACTTGATGTTGGCCTGCTCGTCGAAGCGGGCCTTGATCTCCACCAGCGCCACGACCTGCTTGCCTGCCTCGGCGGCGTCGATGAGCGCGTTGACGATCGGGGAGTCACCCGAGGTGCGGTACAGCGTCTGCTTGATCGCGAGGACCTGAGGGTCGGCCGCGGCCTGTTCGATGAAGCGCTGCACGCTCGTCGAGAACGAATCGTAAGGGTGGTGCACGAGGACATCACCCTCGCGCAGCGTGGAGAAGACGCTCTTGGGCGTCTCCCGTTCGCCGAACGCCGGATGCGTGCCCGGCACGAACGGGCGGTCCTTCAGATGCGGCCGATCGAGGTCGTAGAGCTCGAAAAGCGAAGACAGATCGAGCAGACCGGGCACCTGGATGACGTCGGCCGGGTTCACGTCGAGTTCGCGCAACAACAGTTCGAGCATGTGCTCGCTCATGTCGTCGGCCACCTCGAGTCGGACCGGCGAGCCGAACCGGCGTCGGGCGAGTTCCCGCTCGAGCGCCTGCAGGAGATCCTCGTCGCGATCTTCCTCTACCTCGAAGTCGGCGTTGCGGGTGATCCGGAAGGCGTGATGCTCAACGACTTCCATGCCCGGGAACAGGTTGCCCAGGTTGGCGGCGATGAGGTGCTCCATGGGGAGGTACACCGCCTGTTTGGGGCGCCCGTCGTCGGCGCCGCGGTACGGCACCAGCTGATCGACCCGGATGAAGCGGTTCACATTGTCGGGGACCTTCACTCGCGCGAAATGCTCGCCGCTCTCGTTGATGTCTTTGACGGTCACCGCGAGGTTCAGCGACAGGCCGCTGATGTACGGGAACGGGTGAGCCGGGTCGACGGCCAGCGGCGTCAGGACGGGGAAGACCTCGTCCTGGAAGTAGTCGACCATGCGGGCGCGTTGTTCGTCGGTCAACTGCGACCAGGAGACGACATAGATGTCGTTGGCGGCCAACGCCGGCCGGACCGAGTCGAGGAAGACGCGGGCATGGCGGTCGGCGATGCTCTGCGTGCGGCCGGCGATGCGCATCAGCTGTTCGCGCGGGGACAACCCGTCGGCGGACCGGACCGACAGACCCGTCTCGTCGCGACGCTTCAGGCCGGCGACCCGGACCATGAAGAACTCGTCGAGGTTGGAGGCGAAGATGGCGAGGAACTTCGCCCGTTCGAGGAGCGGCAGCGAGGTGTCCTCAGCGAGGGCCAGGACACGGGAGTTGAAGTCGAGCCAACTCAATTCGCGGTTCAGGTACCGGTCCTCGGGCAGGTCCGCGGACTCGTCGGGGACGAGGGTTGCGGCCGGCGGTGCGTTGGGGATCGGCGTGGTCGTGACCGTTGCGGTGGTCGTTGAGGTGTCGTCGGCAGGGCTCACCCGTCAATCATGGCCCAAACTCTCCGCGCTTGGGATGGGTCGGAGGCCGGAACCTCACCGCCGGCGGCACGATGTCCGAATCGGCACGGTGCGACAGGCGAAGTCGCGCACTCTCAGACGTGACGCGGATCGACCGTCACAGACGACGCAGAGCGTCGGCGGTGTGGGGGCCGAGGCCGAGTGCGCGTGCGGCGTCGAGATCGGTTGCGGTGTCGACGTCCGTACGCAGATCGGTCCACCGCGCGTGCGCGGGGTCGAGTTCGACGGCGCCGGCGGCTCGGTGCGCAGCCGCTGATCCCGGGCCGAAACGCGGTGCGTCGTCGAGCGCACCGCGGTCGTCGGCGGTGAAGGTGCCGTGCAGCAGAACGGTGCCGGTCCCGTCGCGGTCGGTGAGGAAGCTGAGTCGGTGTGCCGGCGCCTCCTGCAGAACCTCGCGCATCGAGTCGCTGGTGGCAGCGGGCAGATCGGCCTGGACGAACACGACCCGCGTCGAATCCGGCCACGTCTCCCGCGCCCACCGTGCACCGTGACCGAAGGCGACGTTGAGTCCCGGGCCTGTGGTCGGGGAGACCACCTCGGGCAGCCCATGGGTACCGGCGCGCTGCGCGGCGGCGAGCACGTCGTCGTCGGGACTGACGACCACCACCCTCGAGACGCCGGCACCGCGCAGCGCCTCGACGGTGTCGAGGAACATCGCCAGGACCAGCCAGCCGCGGGTCGTCGGATCGTCGTGGCCGAAGGCCGACGCCAGGGTGGCCGCCAGCCTCGACTTCGCGCGATGCAGATTCTTGACCGCCAGCACGGCCGCGACCGTCGCCCCGCCGTCCGCGGGGCTCCCCGAGGCGGCGCTGAGGTCGACGCTCATGTCGACGGCGCTGTGGTCCATGCTGACCATCATGGTCCACCACGGGACCGTGGGTGACATTCCGGGTCGGTCAGAAGTGGACTGGCATTAGGGTGGGCAGGTAGTCGTTCGGTCCGGTGAAACGGACACGGGGCAGGAGGAGTGCGGTGCGCGCGGCGGTCATGGGTGCTGGTTCCTGGGGTACGGCGGTGGCGAAGGTTCTCGTCGACGCGGGGACCGAGACGGTCATCTGGGCTCGACGCCCGGAACTGGCCGATGCGATCAACTCCGAACACGTCAATCCGAACTATCTGTCGGACATCACGCTGCCCGGAGAACTCACTGCGACCAGCGACCCGGTGGCGGCCCTGAGCGGCGCCGACATCGTTGTCTGCGGGGTGCCGTCGCAGTCACTGCGGGAGAACCTCAAGCAGTGGACTCCGCACATCGGCTCCGATGCGTCGCTGGTGTCGCTCGCCAAAGGCATCGAGACCAGCACGCTGCTGCGGATGAGCGAGGTCATCGCCGAGGTCACCGGAGTGGCCGACGACCGGATCGCGGTGCTCACCGGACCCAACCTCGCGCACGAGGTCGCCGAAGGGCAGCCCGCGGCGACCGTGATCGCCTGCACCGACGAATCACGCGCGGTCACCCTGCAGAGTGCCTTCAGCACGCGCTACTTCCGCCCGTACACCAACACCGACGTCATCGGATGCGAGATCGGCGGCTCGGCGAAGAACGTGATCGCCCTCGCGTGCGGTATCGCCAGCGGCGTCGGATTCGGCCAGAACACACTCGCCACGATCATCACCCGCGGTCTCGCCGAGACCATCCGCCTGGGCGTTGCTGTCGGCGCAGAGATCGAGACCCTCGCCGGACTCGCGGGTGTGGGCGACCTGGTCGCGACCTGCTCGTCCCCGTTGTCGCGGAACCGGACTTTCGGTGCGCGGCTGGGCGAAGGGGCGACGATGGCCGAGGCACAGGCGGCCACCAACGGGCAGGTCGCGGAGGGCGTGAAGTCGTGTTCGTCGGTACGCGCGCTCGCCGAGAAGCATCAGGTCCCGATGCCGCTTACGGACGCGGTGCACAAGGTGTGCCACGACGGGCAGTCGGTCGCCGACGCCATCAACTCACTGCTCGGCCGCAGTGCCAAGCCGGAGATCTACCGGGACTGAACCCGGCGGAGCCGACCCGCGGAATCCGGCGGCAGGTCAGCCGAAGTCGAGTGGGCCGCGTTCGAGTGTCTGGTCGATGAAACCCGAGATGTCGGTGATCGGACCGTTCCCGGCATTCGACGGAACCCACAGCGCGACGTAGGGACGGTGGTCGACGCATACGTAGGCCTGGCCGGAGCCGTCGACGGTGTCGGTGATGAACCACTGCACACCGGCCTGGCCCGCGGCGTGGATCTCCTGGAGGTTGCTCGTCGGGGACAGTTCCGCCGGCCGGGTCACGCCGCAGCGGAGCGTCAGATCGTCGCCGGACCCCTCCGCGGGCCAGGTCGCGCGGTCCCCGGAGATCTCCTTGCTGCCGAATCCCTCGAACGTCTGCGGCACCGCCTCGAGCAGTCGCGTGCAGTCCGCTGATGCGCTGCCGTCCGCGGCATAGGACTCGACGGGGTTCACCGTGTCGGGTCGCAGCGCGGCGAACGCGATGAATCCCGCGATCACCATGATGGGGATGGCGACGAGGGTCGCGATGAGCGCAGGACTCAGCCGGGAGTCGGTGCCGTAGCGCTCGTCGGCGAGGGGGTCCTCGGTGGCTGCGGCGTCGTCACCACGGGCCGGGTCACCGGCGACCGGGTCGTCCGCCTTGTCGTCCACGGGATCCTGCGGGGTGTCATCCGAACCTGCTGACGTCACGCCACCACATTAGGAGCCGTGCAGGTCTGCGCCGACGCCGGGACCGGGGAACCGTGACCCGCGGGTGTTGCCGACCACCGAGCAGGTCAGGGTGCGGGTGATCCCGTCGACCTTCTGGATCTGAGGAACCACATTCTCGGTGAGTTGCGTGGCATCGGCGGCATCCACCCGGACGATCACGTCGTAGGGTCCGCTGACCTCTTCGGATGAGGCGACCCCCGAGATCTTGGCGATCGTCGCCGCCGCCAGGGCGGCTCTACCGACCTCGGTCTGGATCAGTATGTATGCCTGAACCACGGACATCCTCTCCGTTCGTGCCCCATCGCCGACACGGGCTGTCGAATCCGGCGGCAATGGGTGCTGCGCGGCGAACACCGTTCGCCGTGAGCCCAATACACTGTGGCACACATTGTCACCGACAAAGCCGCTCGCGCGCGACTCAAAGCGGACCCGACGAGAGAGAGACCCGACAAGTGACCCCCGACGAAGTCGGTAGCAACGGCCCCGACAACGTCGGTATCGACAGGTCCGACTCCGTCCGTATCGACAGGTCCGACTCCGTCGGTATCAACAGGTCCGACTCCGTCGGGGAGATCGGCGAGCGGGCGGTGATCGCCGCACTCACCGCAGCAGCGACCGCGGCCGGGCCCGTCGACGACATCGTGATCGGCTCGGGCGACGACGCGGCCGTCCTCGACATCGGCGGGTCGGCGGTCATCAGCACCGACACGGTGGTCGAGGGACGGCATTTCCGGTTCGACTGGTCGACGCCGCAGCAGATCGGGGCGCGGGCGGTGGTCCAGAGTTCGGCCGACGTCGCCGCGATGGGTGGTCGGACGACAGGGCTGGTGGTGTCCATCGCCTGCCCGGCTGCGACTCGAGTGGGCGTCATCCTCGACCTCAACGACGGTGTCGTCGGCGCCGCACATGCGCTGGGCGCACGAGTTCTCGGCGGGGACCTGGTGGCGGCGGAGCAGGTGGTCGTGAGCGTCACCGCGGTCGGGGCGCTCGAAGGTCGACGGCCGGTGTCGTTGGGCGGTGCCCGTCCTGGCGACGTACTCGCCGTGAGCGGTCCCCTGGGTGCGAGCGCCGCCGGGCTCGCGGTGCTGTCGACGCCCGGCGTCGACGATGCGCAGTGGACGGAAGTGGTTGCTCTGCATCGTGTTCCGATGCCTGATCTGAGTCAGGGTCCCGTCGCGGCCGCTGCCGGAGCGCATGCGATGACCGACATCTCCGACGGTCTCGTCGAAGAACTGATCACCATGTCGCGGGCCGCGCAGGTGGCGATGGCCGTCGAGGTCGCCGCGGTGCCGCGACGACCCGATCTGGCCCGCCTGGCAACGGAACTCGGAGCGGAAGTGGACGAATGGGTTCTGACGGGTGGCGAGGATCACCACCTGCTCGCGGCCTTCGACGCCGCGTCCGTGCCCGACGGTTGGACCGTGATCGGGTCGGTCCGCGAGGCCACGTCGACGACCCCGGAGGTGTGGGTCGACGGCCGGCGCGTCGGCGGACCCGACGGACCGGACCTGCACGGGTGGCAGTCGTTCGCCGAGCCGCGCGGATGATGTGCCGAATCCGTACGGTTCCGCCACCGGAACCGCCGCGCTCCACGACACTGTGGACATGGACTCGCGATCCGATTCCGCCGGCGACTCATCGTCGTCGATCCTCCTCGCGACCGTCGTCAACCCGGCCGGACTGACGCTGGCGAAGACGGTCACCCCGGAACGCGTCCCGGTGTTCGCGTCGGTGGGGCTCGGCGCCAGTCCGTCGTGGCATGCCTTCGCGATCGACCAGACCGGAATCGCGTTCAGTGACGAGGTCGGGGTGGTGGGGGACCAGCGCATCCGGATCGATCTCGGCGCGCGGGTGGAGGTGGACCCGACGCTGAGCTGGGCGCCCGGCGAGTTCTTCGGCCTCGCCGGGGATCCGGTGCCGCAGTGCGCCCGTGGCACCCTGCGTCGCGTCGTCGCGGAACTGGCGGATGCCGGCCTGCACGCCATGGTCGGCCACGAACTCGAGTTCGTTCTCCTGGCTGCGGACGGATCGCCGCTGCCGTCCGCTCCGTGGACCCCGTATGGCGCGGTCGGGCTGCTGGAGTACGAGGAGTTCGTGCGGGACGTCCTCGTCTCGTGTCGTGCCGCGGGTATCACGGTCGAACAGCTGCATCCGGAGCATGCGCGTTGGCAGTTCGAGGTTTCTCTGGGGCCGGCGGACCCCATCACCGCCGCCGACCGGCTGGTACTCACGCGGCTCATCATCGGTCGCCTTGCCCGCAAACACGGTCTGCGCGCCGGCTTTTCCCCGAAACCCTTCGTCGACGAAGCCGGATGCGGTGCTCATCAACATGTCTCGTTACACCGTGGAGATCGGCCCCTGTTCTCGGGCGGAACCGGCGTCGCCGGGATGACGCCAGACGGTGCCCACGCGGTCGCAGGCATCGTCGACGCGCTCCTCGAACTACAGGGTGTGCTGTGCGGATCGGTGGTGTCAGGCTTGCGCATGCTGCCCGGTCAGTGGGCCGGCGCGCACGTCTGTTGGGGCGTGGAGAACCGCGAAGCGGCGGTGCGCCTGGTCCGTGCGGACTCGGCAGACGCGAGTGCCGCTGATGCCCGGCGAGATACATCGGACGTCAGGGGACGGGGTGCCAACGTCGAGGTGAAGATCGCCGACCCGTCGGCGAACGTCTACTTCGCCACCGCCGCCATCCTGGGCGCGGCGGCGGCCGGAATCGAGTGGAAGGCCACCCTGCCGCCCGAGGTCGGCGTCGACCCGCGCACCCGTGCAGCCGGGGAACGAACACTGCTCTCCACCGACCAGAGCGAGGTCGTCGACCGGATGGACGTGTCGCCGCTGCTGCGCGGGATCCTGGGCGACCCGGCGGTCGATGCGCTCGTGGCGGTCCGCCGGTACGAGGTCACCCACATCCCCGATCACACCCCCGAAGCACTCACCGAACGGTTCCGGCTGGCCTGGAGCGTGTGACCGGCGCGGGCGGGCACGGACCGCTGTCCGTACGTGGCTAGAGTCTCCGTATGGCGATCTACGCACTCGACGACCGCGAGCCCGTTCTGGGCAACGACACCTATGTCCATCCCGATGCGGTGGTGATCGGAGCCGTCACTCTGGGTGACGGCGTCTCGGTATGGCCCGGCGCCGTCCTGCGCGGCGACTACGGCACCATCACCATCGGTGAGCGCAGCAACATCCAGGACGGCACGGTCATCCACTGCACCGTCTTCGAACCGACCGTGATCGGCGCCCGCTGCGTCGTCGGACACAACGCGCACATCGAGGGCGCGACCATCGGCGACGACTGCCTCATCGCCTCCGGCTCGGTGGTCCTCAACGGTTCGACGGTCGGCAACGGAGCGATCGTCGGAGCCGGCGCCGTCGTCCCGTTCAAGTTCGACGTGCCGCCGCGCCGCATGGCGCTCGGCGTGCCCGCCCGCCTGCGCGAGAACTACGAGGTCCCCGACGGACACACTGACCTCAACAGCGACATGTACTTCCAGAACGCCCAGTACTACCGCAAGTCGCTGCGGCGACTCGACTGACACGAATGACCGCACCGATGGGACCGATGGGGAGACCGGAGTGACCGCACCGACCAAACCGCTCGCCGAGATCATCGACCCCGGCTGGGCCGAGGCCCTCGCCCCGGTCGAGCCGATCATCACCGAGATGGGCCAGTTCCTGCGCAACGAGATCGCCGAGGGACGCCGCTATCTGCCCGCCGGGCAACACATCCTGCGGGCGTTCACCCGGCCGATCGACGACGTGCGCGTGCTCATCGTCGGGCAGGACCCGTACCCGACTCCGGGACATGCTGTCGGACTGAGCTTCTCCGTGGCCCCCGACGTACGTCCGATCCCGCGGTCGCTGGCCAACATCTACACCGAGTACTGCTCGGATCTCGGATATCCGATGCCGAGCAACGGTGACCTCACCCCGTGGGCGGACAACGGAGTGTTGTTGCTGAACCGCGTCCTGACGGTCGCGCCAGGGGAGCCCGCGTCTCATCGCAAGAAGGGCTGGGAGACGGTCACCGAATGCGCGATCAAGGCACTCGTCGACCGCGACGAACCGCTCGTCGCGATCCTGTGGGGCAAGGACGCCGCCTCGCTGCAGGAGTGGTTGCCGGACGTCCCGACCATCGTCTCCGCACACCCGTCACCGCTGTCCGCATCGCGCGGCTTCTTCGGGTCGCGCCCGTTCAGCCGGGCCAACGAAGAACTCGCCGACCTCGGCGCCGACCCGGTGGACTGGCGACTGCCCTGATCTGCGCTCCCAGCGATGAGAGTCAGCGACTCTTGCCGAACTCCGGCGCGCGCTTGCCCACGAACGCGTCGACCCCTTCGATGCCTTCGGCCAGCCCCGACCGCTCGGAGATGGAGCGACCCTCGAGGGCGAGCTGCTCGATGAGCGAGTTCTCCGACGAGACCGAGAGCAGGTGCTTGGTGCCGGAGTCGGCGGAGCGCGGCCCGGCGGCGATCTTCTCGGCGTTGGCGCGCGCCACGGCCTCGACGTCCTCGTCGGCGACGACCTCGGAGAAGATGCCCCAGTTCAGCGCGTCGTCGGCGGAAAGAACCCGGTCGGTGAGGATGATCTGGCGGGCCCGGGCCGCGCCGACCGCACGAGGGAGGGTCCAGGTGAGTCCGCCGTCGGGGGTGAGGCCGATGCCGCGGTACGCGGGACGCAGCTTGGACGAGGTGCCGCCGATCGCGACGTCGGCGTGCAGGACCAGCGACATGCCGGCTCCGGCCGACCAGCCCTTCGCGGCGGCGACGACCGGGATATCGGCCTCGTACAGGGCCGTCACGAAGGCATGGAAGTTGTCGGCGATCAGGCGCAGGTAGGTGGGGCGATCGTCGGCGGCGGCGAAAGCGCGCACGTTGCCGCCTGCACAGAAGTTCTTGCCCGGACCGACGAGCAGCACCGCGCCCACGTCACGACGGCCACGTGCCACCTCGCGCAGCGCCTGGGTGCCGGCGGCGATCCCGCCGTCGTCGAGGGAGTTGCCCGCGCCCGCAGCCGATACCGCGATCGTCAGGACGCCGTTGGCCTCACTGACGAGAGCCGGGGCGTCGGGCTGGGTGGTGTCGGTGGCAGGGGATTGCGTGGAGGTCATGCGCGAAACATTATCCCGCGCACACCAAAGACCCGACGCCGGGGAGCTTGCGCTCGGTGGCATCGGGTCTTGTGCTCTCGGAACCCCAAGTCACCCGCATGCGGGTGAGGAGGAGATCAGACAGCTGCGGTCTTGCCGGCCTTCAGGCAGGAGGTGCAGACGTTCTTACGCTTGCGGTTGCCCGGGGCGACCTCGACGCGAACAGACTGGATGTTCGGGTTCCAGCGGCGGTTGGTACGGCGGTGCGAGTGAGACACCGACTTGCCGAAGCCCGGGCCCTTGCCGCAAATGTCGCAGACGGCAGCCATCGTCGAACTCCCTTGATAGATGAATATGGTCTCGTGGTCAGCCTTCCGGATCGGCACCACCGGAAGGTGTGCGCGTGGACCGAAAGGCAACCCTGCAAGGATAACCAGCTCGGGTGGGCGTGACCAAATCCGGGTCGGTGTGCCTCACCTCGTGGTGCGGACGTCCCCGGGTCGTCGGGGACGCCGAGTAATCTGACACACATCCTTCCGGCCAGTCCTGTCGGCCCGCGACCCAGCCCCGTCGTAAGCCCACGTCAGAGCGAGAAAGAGTCATCGCGTGATCGCCCGCACCATCAACCCGCAGCTGCTGCGCGACTGGGCTCGTGTCTGTGTCGACCGGCTCGAGGAGTCGCGGGGCGAGATCAACGACCTCAACGTGTTCCCGATCCCCGATTCGGACACGGGCAGCAACATGCTGTTCACCATGCGTGCTGCCGCGGAGGCCGCTGCTGCCGCGCCGGATGACGCGACGTTGCCGCAGGTCGCCCGTGCGATGGCCGACGGTGCGGTGGCACAGGCCCGCGGGAACTCGGGCATCATCCTGTCTCAGGTTCTCATCGGGATGGCCGACGGTGCGGAGATCCTCGGCGACACCGACTCCCTGACCTTCGGCGACCTGGCGTCGCTCGGCCTGCGCCTGGGATCGCTGGCAGCGACCCGTGCGGTCAGCGAACCTCGCGAGGGCACGGTGCTGACGCTGGTGCGGGTGGCCGCCGAGGCGGCCGCGGCGCATGAGAAGGAGACCGCCGCCGACATCGTCCGGGCCATCGCCGACGACTGCGCCGAGGCGCTCGAACGCACACCGGAGCAGTTGTCGGTTCTGGCGTCCGCAGGCGTTGTCGACGCCGGCGGTCGCGGATTCCTCGTGATCGTCGATGCAATGGTCCAGGTGATCACCGGTGTCGCGAACCGTCGACGCCGCTATCGGGGCATCCTCACCGACAGCGCGACCCTCGGACACGGTGTCGACGACTCGTGCGTGGAGAGCAGCGATCAGGACTTCGAGGTCATGTACCTGCTCGACGGCGCGGCCGGGGACCAGATCGCCGGACTGCGCGAACGGCTGAACGAACTCGGCGACGCCGTGGTCATCGTCGGCGACAGTTCGAGCGGCGAGGGCGAGCGCTTCTCCGTTCACGTCCACACCTGCGAACCCGGTGCCGCGGTGGAGGCCGGCGCGGGACTGGGGCGACTGTCGGATGTTCGCATCAGCTGTTTCGCACTGGATGCCATTCGCGCACAAGTCGATTCGAACGAGCCCCCGCCCCGGCACAAGCGTGCGGTGGTCGCGGTCACATCCGGTGAGGGTGCCGCTGACCTCTTCGCCGAGGCCGGGGCGACCGTACTCCGTGCCGACGACGGGCTGACCGCACGCGCGTTGGGGCAGGCGATCCGCGACACCGACAGTGCGCATGTCGTCGTGATGGCCAACGGCGCGTTGAGCTCTCAGGATCTGGTCACTGTCACCACCGAGGTGCGTTCGACGCAGCGGTCGGTGCTGATGCTCCCGACGTCGTCGATGACCCAGTGTCTGGCCGCGCTCGCGGTGCACGACCCGAGCGAGATCCCGGATGTCGACGCCTACGCGATGGCCGAGGCCGCCGCCGGTGCGCGGTGGGGGTCGCTGCAACTCGCGACCACCAAGATGATGACGCTGGCCGGGATGTCGGACGTCGGCGATGTACTCGGACTGATCGGCGACGACGTCCTGGTGGTGGCGCCCGATCAGACCTCCGCGGGCACCGCGCTCATCGACCTGATGCTCGCGACCGGCGGTGAACTGGTGACGGTGCTCGCCGGAACCGACGTCGACGAGGACGCGCTCGAGGCCGTCGGCGAGCAGATGCGCCGCAGTCACCCCGGTATCGAGCTCGCGATCTACCGGACCGGGCAGCGCAGCGATCTGCTGCAGGTGGGTGTCGAGTGAACGAACTCGCTCTGGCGGATTCGCTGTCCGACGTCCTCGGGTCCAAGCCGGCCGAGAAGCTCGCAGGACTCGGCGTGACAACGGTCGGGGAACTGCTGCGCTACACACCCCGTCGGTACATCCGGCGTGGTCTCGTGGCCGACCATCAGCGACCCGAGCCGGGGGAGTGGCTCACCATCGTCGGCCGGATCACCAAGTCCGACCTGATCCAGATGAAGAGTCGTCGCGGCCAGTTCCTCAAGGTCAAGGTCACCGACGACAACGAGGTCTACGAGGCGAGCTTCTTCAACCCGAAGTTCATCCGCCACCAGCTGCGCCCCGGGGCCCGGGTCATGATGGCCGGCACGGTCAAGTACTTCCGCGAGCAGATCCAGCTGTCGCATCCGGAGTGGATGATCCTGCCCGACGGTGATCCCGAGATCGAGGACCACGTCGTCGGCTCCAAGATGCTGACCGAGATGTACGCCGTCGAGGAGGAGATCGCCCGGGAAGAGGGTGCTCATCCGCTCGTTGCGATGTTCGACCGCGAGATCCTGCCGATGTACCCGGCGACCAAAGAGGTTCAGACCTGGGACATCCTGGGTGCGGTGCGCCGGGTTCTGGACCATTGCGCGCCGATCCCCGACGCGTTGACCGATGCGCAGCGTCGTGAGCGCGGGCTCGTCTCGACCGACGAGGCGATCCGCAAGATCCATCTGCCCGACTCCGAGGACGACGTGAAGGTCGCCTCGCATCGACTCAAATTCGATGAGGCGCTGGCGATCCAGACGGTGCTCGCACAACGACGCCTCGCGGGTCGCAGCGATTCGGCGCCGCCGTGCCCGCATGTGCCCGGCGGTCTCGAGGACAAGCTGCGCGAACGTCTTCCGTTCACGCTCACCGAGGGTCAGGTTGCGGTGGGAGAAGAACTCGCCGAGGATCTCGCGCTCGCGGAACCGATGTCGCGGTTGCTGCAGGGCGAGGTGGGTTCCGGTAAAACCCTCGTCTCGCTGCTCGCGATGCTGAGGGTCGTCGACAACGGATACCAGTGCGCGATCCTCGCACCCACCGAAGTGCTTGCCGCGCAGCATCACCGGACGATGAAGAAGATGCTCGGTGACCTCGCCGACGGAGGCGAGCTGACCGCGGCCGAGGGGGCGACCCGCATCGCCCTGCTGACCGGGTCGATGAAGACCAAGGGGCGACGCGAGACACTGCTCGACGTGGTGACCGGTACCGCGGGCATCGTCATCGGTACCCATGCCCTGCTCGAGGAGAAGGTCGAGTTCTTCGACCTCGGCCTCGTCGTGATCGACGAACAGCACCGGTTCGGCGTCGAACAGCGTGATGTGTTGCGCAACAAGGGGCGTGATGGTCGAATCCCGCACTTCCTGGTGATGACCGCGACGCCGATCCCGCGCACCGTCGCGATGACCGCCTTCGGCGACCTCGAGACGTCTGTCCTGCGTGAGCTTCCCCGCGGACGTCAGCCCATCTCGACGTCGGTGGTGCCGATGGGCCGGCAGAACTGGGTCGACCGGGTGTGGTCGCGTGCCAACGAGGAGATCGATGCCGGCCGCCAGGTCTATGTCGTCTGCTCGCGCATCGGCGACGACGACTCACCAGAACCCGAACCCGGCCCCGACGGCGAGAAGGGGCCGAAGACCACGTCGGTGGTCGAGCAGTACGAGGCCCTGGTGGCCGGTCCGTTCGCGCATCGTCGGGTGGAGATGCTGCACGGCCGTCTGGCGCCGGAGGAGAAGGCGGCGATCATGGACGCGTTCGGCCGCGGCGAGGTCGATGTCCTGGTGTCCACCACCGTCATCGAGGTCGGTGTGGACGTGCCCAACGCGACCACGATGGTCATCGTGGACGCTGAGCGGTTCGGTGTAAGTCAGCTCCATCAGCTGCGGGGCCGCGTCGGTCGTGGGCAGCATGCGGGGCTATGTCTGCTGATGACCAACAGCAACGAGATCTCCCAGTCGATGCAGCGCCTGCGCGCGGTCGCCGGGTCGAACGACGGCTTCGAACTCGCCCGCGTCGACCTCGAGCAACGTCGCGAAGGTGACCTGCTCGGTTCGTTGCAGTCCGGTGTCAACACCTCGCTGCGGTTCCTGTCGCTTCTCGAGGACGTCGAGGTGATCGAAGACGCTCGCGGACTCGCGGAGGACGTCGTGAGCGAGGACATCACGCTGTTGCATCACCGGCCACTGGCCGATCTCGTCGACGGGATTCTGGTTCCGCAGAAAATCGCGTATCTCGACAAGTCCTGACCGGCGGTCGCTACCCGCTTGTGGAACCGTGCGGGACCGCATTACGTCAAAGTCCCATGGTCCTTCACGAGGCGACGTTCCGTTCGCCGACGCTGCGGCGGTTGCGTATGCGTCTGCGGTGGATCGGCCGGAACGGTTCGGCATCCGGGTCGTGGTCGGCGAGGCAGTGGTGGTTGCTGGTCTTCGCGGTGGTCACGGCGATCGTGGTCGCGGTGGGGTCGGGTGGCTTCGGTCCGCGCCCCGACACCGACCCGCGGGTGCGGGCCACGGCGCGAGAAGCACTGGCGCGCTTGGCGTCCATCCCCGTGTACGCGCAGCGTCCGGACCGCGACGACTACGACCGGAGGGCGTTCGGCTCGGCGTGGACGGATGCGGTGGCCGTGGCCGGCGGTGGCAACGGATGCGACACCCGCAACGACATCCTGGCCCGCGATCTGCAGGACATCCGGGCCGGACCGGTCCCGAGTTGCCCGAGAGCGGTTGTCGCCGGGGAGTTCCGGAGTCCGTACAGCGGCGAGTTCGTTGTGTTCCGTCGTGACCGTGGGGCGTCGACCGTGCAGATCGATCACATCGTGCCGCTGGCCTACGCCTGGGACATGGGCGCGTGGTCGTGGGAATTCGGCCGACGACTCGAGTTCGCGAACGATCCGGCCAACCTGGTCGCCGTCGACGGGGCGTCGAATCAGGACAAGAGTGACTCGGAACCGGCGCGCTGGATGCCGCCGGCGCGCGGGTTCTGGTGTCAGTACGCGATCCAGTTCGTGACCGTCAGCGTGACATACGGTTTGACGATCGACGTGGAGTCACGGGAGGTGCTCGCCGACGCGCTCCGTTGCGCCGGTTGACGTGATTCAGGCGGTTTCGCCACCGGATGCGTTGTGCAGCAGATTCAATCCCACGACGCCGACCAGGATGAGTAAGATGCACCCGAGACGGGCGAGTCCGGCGGGTTCGCGGAGGAACAGCATGCCGTAGAGGGCGGTTCCGACCGCGCCGATACCGACCCACACCGCGTAAGCGGTGCCGAGCGGGATCGAGCGGATCGCGTAGGCCACACCGGCCATGCTGCCGACGACACCGACGACGAAGATGACCGTGGGCCACAACCGGGTGAAGGTATCGGACTTCTCCAGCGCCGCCATGTAGACGATCTCGATCAGTCCGGCGGTCACCAACACAACCCACGGCACGTCCGACACTCCTCACCAACCCGGCTCCACACTCGTTCGTCACCCTAAGTGCGGCCGGGCCGGTCCGCTGGCCGAGCGCTCGACCAGGTCAGGCCGAGAACGTCGGTCGCCCACCCGTGGGACGCTTGAGCTGCGAGAACGCTGAGGTGGCACCGATTGTGGTGATCGCGGAGTAGAGCGCCTGCGCCTCGTCGCCGGTAGGGATGTCGGAGAGCACCGGGCCGAAGAAGTGAGTGCCGTTGATGCCGGTGATGGGGCTGCCGCCGGTCTCTCCCAGTGCTTCCTGGCTCCGCTGGTGCGCTGTTCCCAGTGTGTCGTCCCACGAGTCGTCGTCCATGGCGTCGGCCAATTCGGGAGGGAGCCCGGCCTCGGCGAGGATCTCGGCGACCACAGCGGGGGTCATCTCATCACCGGCGTGGTGGATGCGGCGGCCCATCGCTGTGTAGAGCGGCTCAACCGAATCGGCGCCGTTCTTCGCGATGGCGGCCATGAAGACCCGGCCGAGACGGCGCGAGGTGTCCCATTGCCGGCGCTGCTGGTCCGACGCGGGCTCCCGATCCTCGTTCAGGACGGCCAGGCTCATCACGTGCCAGGCGACGGTGTCATCGTGTCTCTCGGCCTGGTCGGTGAGCCATCGCGATGCGGCCCATGCGAAGGGGCACACGGGATCGAAGTAGAAGTCGAAGCGGGTCATGACAACTCCTGTCGTGTCAGGGGATTCTTTTCCGGGGTCGTCGGGGTCAGGACTGATCCGACAGGGCGTCGATCGCGGCCTGCAGCTTCGTGGCGGCGTCGCGCGCGACGGACTCGAGGTCGGGCTCTCCCGAGACCTGAACCATCAGAGCCGGATTCATCGCCTCCACGAGTGTCGTGCCGGGGTGGTCCGGGTCCGACCGGACGACGACATTGCACGGCAACAACAATCCGATCTGACGTTGGACCCCGAGTGCTCGGTGGGCCAGAGGCGGATTGCAGGCGCCCAGGATCAGGTACGGCTCCATGTCCTCGTCGAGCTTCTTCTTCAGGGTGGCCTGGACATCGATCTCGGTGAGGACGCCGAAACCCTGGTCGGCGAGCGCGGCGCGCGTGCGTTCGACCGCTTCGTCGAAGGGGACGCTCATCGTGGTGCTGAGTGCGAGTGACATTGTCTTCCTTTCATATCGGCCCCGTCCCGGGCCACACGGGTTGTCATCCGTTGGCCCGGGACGGAACCGGTTCGGGGGTCAGTGCGCGAAGCTGATCTTCGGGAGGACGCGACGCAACCAGGCGGGTGACCACCATGCGGCGCGGCCCGTGATCCGCAGCATTGCCGGAAGCAGGGTGAGGCGGATCAGAACGGCATCCAGCAGGACGGCGACACCGAGGATGATGCCCATCTCCTTCGGGGGGAGAGGTTCGGCCAGGGCGAAGGTGAAGAACACCGCCACCATGACCGCTGCCGCGGCGAAGATGATCCGGCCGGAATGGGCCATCCCGTCGA
The DNA here is from genome assembly GCF_030316175.1 of Gordonia sp. Swx-4. Taxonomy (NCBI): domain Bacteria; kingdom Bacillati; phylum Actinomycetota; class Actinomycetes; order Mycobacteriales; family Gordoniaceae; genus Gordonia; species Gordonia sp. Swx-4. Next base: position 3,576,650 of record NZ_CP128197.1, on the reverse strand, counting down.
CCTGGGCACTTGTTGCGCTGTCGGACCGCTCGAAGTGTTCCTTCGTGGTGGCGAGCAGGAAGACCGTGTAGTCCATCGCGATCGCGAAGATCATCGCGAAGAAGAACACCGGTCCCCACCCGTCGAGGAAGCCCTGGGGTGTGAAGCCCAACAGGTCCGCGAGGTGGCCGTCCTGGAAGATGAGCTTTGCCACGCCGAAGGCAGCTGCCGTCGACAACAGGCTGACCACGGTGCCGATCAGGGCGATCAGCGGTGCCTGCAGCGAGACCAGGAGCAACACGAAGCCCAGGATGAGGATGACGGCGACGACCAGCGGGAAGTAGTCGTTCAGGGCCTGCTGGAGGTCGAGGTTCTCGGTGGGTGCGCCACCGACCAGTGCATCGCTCGGCAGGGCGCCGCGCAGGTCGTCGACGATCGTGCCCATCTGCTCATCGGACGGGTCGACTGACGGAAGTGCCTGCATGAGAACGTAATCGGAGCCGTCAGCGGCGGGCATCGGAGGGGTCACCATCTCGATCCCCGGCGACTTGGAGGCGATCGCGGCGGTCTGCTGCGCCTCGCCGGCGGGTGCGACGATCTGCAGCATGCCGGGTGCGCCCTCGCCCATCTGTGACTGGACGAGTTCGTAGCCCTGACGCACCGGCGCGTCCTCGGGGACGACGGTGATCGACGGCATCGCGACCTTCAGGCCGAACACCGGGATCGACAGCGCGATGAGAACAGCGAGGGAGCCGGCGGCCACCGTCCAGGGGTGACGGTGCAGGAAGAGTCCCCAGCGGGCGAACACGGGTGAACGGTGTCGCTGGCGGCGGGCATACGGCAACGACACCGCATTGACCCGGGGACCCAGCTTGCCCAGTGCGGCGGGCAGCAAGGTCAGGGTGGCGGCCAGGACGAAGACGACGGCGAGCATGATGCCCACGGCCATCGTGCGCACCGCGGGTGCGGGAACCAGCAGCACCGCCGACAGGCTCACCAGGACGGTGATGCCGGAGAGCAACACCGCTTTTCCTGCGGTGTCCATGGTTTCGGCGACCGCGGCACGCATGTCGTCGGCGTGGCCGCGGATCGCATCGCGGAAGCGCGACACGATGAACAGTGCGTAGTCGATGCCCAGGGCCAGGGCGAACATCATGGCGAAGTTGATGGCCCACACGGAGATCGGGGTGACCTGGTTGAGGAGGACCAGTCCGCCCGCGGATGCGACGAGTCCGGCGATGGTCAGCAGCAGAGGGAGTCCGGCAGCGACGAGCGATCCGAAGGCGAGCACCATGATGGTCAGGGTGACGGGCCAGGAGAACAGTTCGGCCTTGATCATCGCGTCGTGATTGGCCTTGTTGAAGTCACTCCACAACGCCGACGCGCCGGTCGGATAGACCTCGACGCCGTTGCCGGACAGACCGGTCAGCTCGTCTTTGTGTTCGTCGACCGCCCGCACCATGTCGTCGGTGTTGGCGGCAGCGCCGATGAGGACGATGCCGGTGTGACCGTCGGGGCTGATGGACATCCCCGGTTGTGGTGGCACGACCTGGGCGAATCGGTCATCGGTCGCCGCGAGTTCGGTGATCTGTCCGACGACGGCCTGGACCGTGGGGCTCTCGACGCGGTCACGGTCGGAGTGGACGACCACCTGGACCGCCGCCGAGGAGTTTCCGCCGAAGTGTTGCTGGGCCAGCTCGCGGACCTGGACGGACTCGGACCCGTTGGCCTGCCATCCGGCGCCGGCGAGGGAGGAGAACACCGAGGGTGCCGCCGCTCCCAGGACCACCAGGAGCAGGACCCAGACGCCGAAAACCCAACGGGCGCGACCCGCCATCGTCGCGCCCCAGCGTCCGAGGAGCCCGGCTGTGGGACCCGAGGTATCAGGTGCTGCTTCGTCTTCGGACAAGGCCGAATTCGACGACATGAGAATCCTTTCGTTTTATACCCCTAGGGGTATCCGATCTGGCGTCGAACATACCCCTGGGGGTATCCTTGGGTCAAGGGGCCGATATCGATCGGTTGCGGAAACGGTGGAATGCCGAGACAGGAGAGGTCGGAATGACCAGTGATGTGAGGGTCCGTGCGGCCGTCGACGACGAGGCTATGGGTGCTGTCCTGAATCGGCTTCGACGCGCTCAGGGCCAGCTTGCGGGCGTGATCGCCATGATCGAGGCGGGTCGGGACTGCACGGACGTGGTCACGCAGCTCGCAGCGGTGTCACGAGCTCTGGATCGTGCCGGCTTCAAGATCGTGGCGTCCGGGATGCGGCAGTGCGTCGAGGCTGTGGACGGTGAGCGGGCCCCGCTGTCGGAGGCGGAGCTGGAGAAGTTGTTCCTCGCCCTGGCGTGAGGGGCGGGCCCGGACGCCCGCCGGGTGACGGTTACGGGAACGGAAGAGGGGGGCCGAGGAATCGGCCCTCCCTCTTCGATGATCGTCGGATGGGTGTTCGCGGGTCGGGTGCTGGGCCCTCAGCGTGGACATGAGGCGCGCGGGAGTCCGGCCTTCGCCATGAGCAGGCTGGCCGGGCACCACCCGACCGCGCTGTAGAGCAGCAGATTCGCGGCCACGAAGAGGGTGAGCACGGTCCACCACGGGGACACCGTCAGCACGAGGATGACGCTGACCGTCACCATCACGCCCGCAAGCGCGGGCACCATCCGCTCCACGGTCGATCGGGGCTGGTGGGTCTCGGTTGTGGGGGTCATGGGTTCTTCTTTCTGTTCCGGGGTCGTCTGACTGTCAAGGGACGATAACTCTGACCAATATACCCCCTGGGGTATAGTTACGGCGAGTGCAGACGAAAGGACTCTCAGAACATGTGTCAACCGGTGACCTGTAGAACGTGTGGCAAGACCACCTGGTCGGGCTGTGGTCGTCATGTCGACGCCCTCAAGCGCCGCGTCCCCGACTCCCAGTGGTGCGACGGGCACGCGAAAGAGTCGTCCCGACGCTCGAAGTGGTGGTCCCGCGCCTGACCGGACCGGATCTCTTTGGGGACGTGCGCGGCCCGGCGCTACTCTTGAGAACGGCATATCTCCCGCGACGACCTCGTCGCGGCGACCACCCGCGAAGTCGAGGAAGTTGATGAGCGCACCCACCGCAGAGCCCTCCGTCGCAACAGGCGAGTCCGACACCGAGAAGGTCGTCCTCGGACTCGCCAGAGCTGCGAAATCGGCATCCCGCTCGCTGGGTGGACTGACGACAGCGGACAAGAACGACATCCTGCTCGCGGCAGCCGACGCCATCGAGGCCGCCACGGAGACGATCCTCGCGGCCAACGCCGAGGACATCAAGCGCGCCGAGGAGGCGGACACCGAGGCGAGCCTGCTCGATCGTCTCCGTCTCGATGCAGCCCGGGTCGTCGGCATCGCGAACGGTCTGCGGCAGGTCTCGGTCCTGCCCGACCCCATCGGTGAGGTCGTCGCCGGCAAGACCCTGCCCAACGGACTCCAGCTCCGACAGCTCCGGGTTCCCCTCGGTGTCGTCGGCATCGTCTACGAGGCGCGTCCCAACGTCACGGTCGACGCGTTCGGCATCGCCTTCAAGTCGGGCAACGCGGTGCTGCTCCGCGGATCGTCGTCGGCTCGGTCGTCGAACGCCGAACTCGTCCGCATCCTGCGGGAGACCCTGTCCTCCAAGGGACTCAGCGCCGACGCGGTGTCGTTGCTGCCCAGCGAAGATCGCTCGAGCGTCACCGCACTCATCCGCGCCCGCGGGCTCGTCGACGTCGTGATCCCGCGTGGCGGTGCCGGACTCATCGAGGCCGTCGTCTCCAACGCGACCGTCCCGACCATCGAGACCGGCGTCGGCAACTGCCACGTCTACGTGCACGCGCTCGCCGACCTCGACGTCGCCGTCCGCGTCATCCTCAACTCCAAGACGCGCCGGCCGAGTGTCTGCAACACCGCCGAGACCGTCCTCGTCGACAAGGCCGTCGCCGCAGACGCGCTGCCCCGGATCACCCAGGTGTTGCAGTCCCAGGGCGTCGTCATCCACGGCGACGAACCCGGCATGGAACCGGCCACCGAGGACGACTGGTACAAGGAGTACCTGTCGATGGACATCGCGCTGAAGGTCGTCGACGATCTCGACGCCGCGGTCTCGCACATCGACACCTACGGCACCGGGCACACCGAGGCGATCATCACCACCGACCTCGCGGCCGCGGACGAGTTCACCCGCCGCGTCGACGCCGCCGCCGTCATGGTCAACGCCTCCACCGCCTTCACCGACGGCGAGCAGTTCGGGTTCGGCGCCGAGATCGGCATCTCCACCCAGAAGCTGCACGCGCGCGGCCCGATGGGCCTGCCCGAACTGACCTCCACCAAGTGGCTGGTCTGGGGCAACGGCCACGTTCGGCCGGCCTGATGACGACCCCTGCCGAGTACACCGCCTCCGGACCGCAGGTCGTCCCGTCGTTCACGTCGGTCGACGACGTCGTCTCGAAGCTGCGTGAGACCGGCTACCTCGCCGACGACGCCACCGCGACGTCGACCTTCCTCGCCGACCGGCTCGGCAAGCCGCTGCTGGTCGAGGGGCCCGCCGGTGTCGGCAAGACCGAACTGGCCAAGTCGATCGCCGCGGCCACGGACGCCGAACTCGTCCGCCTGCAGTGCTACGAGGGCATCGACGAGGCGCGGGCACTCTACGAGTGGAACCACGCCAAGCAGATCCTGCACATCCAGTCCACCGGCAACCGCGCCTGGGAAGAGGCGAAGACCGACATCTTCTCCGACGAGTTCCTGCTGCCGCGTCCGCTGCTGAAGGCGATCTCGCGCGAGGGCCCGACCGTGCTGCTGATCGACGAGGTCGACAAGGCCGACGTCGACATGGAAGGTCTGCTCCTCGAGGTCCTCAGCGACTTCGCGATCACCATCCCCGAGATGGGAACGGTTGCCGCGCAGCGTCGCCCGATCGTGTTGCTCACCTCGAATGCCACCCGTGAACTGTCCGAGGCGCTCAAGCGTCGTTGTCTGTACCTCTACATCGACTTTCCCGACGCCGAGCGGGAGAAGGAGATCCTCGCATCGCGGGTACCGAATCTGTCGGCGTCGCTGAGCGCGGAGCTGGTGCGCATCGTCGGCGTGCTGCGGACGCTGGACATCCGCAAGAAGCCGTCGGTGGCCGAGACGATCGACTGGGCCAACACCTTGCTCGCACTCGGTGCGGGTGAGCAGGCCGACACCAAGCGCGGCGGCCTCGACGACGGCCTCATCGCGCGCACGCTCGGTGTGGTGCTCAAGCACCGGCCCGATCTGAAGACGGCTCTCAAAGAACTCAAGCTGGGCTGATGACGACTCCGCTCGTCGCGCACCTCACCGACTTCGTCGACGAGCTGCGCCGTCGCGGGATCGTCGTCGGGCCGTCGGCCCTGATCGACGCGGCGAGCGCGATGGAGGTCCTCGACCTGCTGGAGCGCTCCCACCTCCGCGAGGGTCTGGCGACGACGCTGCTCGTCGACAATTCGCATCGCGGGGTCTTCGACCGCGTCTTCGATCTGTGGTTCCCGGTGGGCGCGGGGATGCGCACCATCACCGAGGACCTGCCGCGCGACGAGGACGGCAACCTCGACGTCGAGGCGGTACGGGACGCGCTCGCGGAGATGCTGGCCGACGACCCGGCGGCCGGTGACGGTCGACTCGAGCAGGCGATTGCGATGATCGTCGACGAGCTGGGACGCTATGGCTCGACGAAGGGTGAGGCCTTCTCGGCTTACCAAGCGATCTCCGCGGTGAGCCCGCAGACGCTGATCGCCAAGATCGCCGCGGCGATGGCCGGGGACGGCGAGGGCGACGCGGGCCGGCCGGGCACGGAGCCGCTGTACCGGCAGGCCGCCCGGCAGAAGGCCGCCGATCTGCGGGCCGCGATCGAACGCGAGACGCAGCGTCGGATGGCCGACCGCAACGGCCGTGACAAGGTCGGCGCGTACGCGGTGCCGCCGCTGCCGGAGAACGTCAACTTCCTGTCCGCGGGCGCCAAGGAGCAGGTGGAGATCCGCAAGACCATCGAGCCGCTGGCCCGGCTGCTCGCGGCGAAGCTCGAGACGCGACGACGCCGGGCCCATCGCGGTGCGGTGGACGTGCGCAAGACCCTGCGTGCGTCGATGTCCACCGGCGGTGTCCCGATCGAACTCAGTCACCGCAAGCCGCGTCCCGGCCGCCCGGAGCTGATCATCATCTGCGACGTGTCGGGGTCGGTCGCCGGGTTCAGCCAGTTCACCCTGCGACTGGTGTACGCACTCCGGCAACAGTTCTCGAAGGTGCGGGTGTTCGCGTTCGTCGACACCGTCGACGAGGTGACCGAGTTCTTCGACCACGGCGAAGAGGACTTCGGTGCGGCGATGCACCACATGATCTCGACCGCACGGATCTCGACGCGCGACGGGCATTCGGATTACGGGAACATGCTCGCCGGCTTCGTGGGCGACTATGCGGAGACGCTGACGCATCGGGGAGCGCTGCTGGTCCTCGGCGACGGCCGTAACAACTATCACGATGCGCACGTCGATGCGCTCGCCGAACTCGTCGAACGTGCCCGTCACGCCTACTGGTTGAATCCCGAGGCGAAGGAGCATTGGGGGACCGGTGACTCGGCCGCCACCGATTACGCGGAGGTCATCGACATGTTCGAATGCCGCAATGCGACGCAGCTCGGCACGGTCATCGCCGACCTGCTGCCGATCTGAGCGCGGCGTCACCGCGTAGACTGACCGTCCATGTCAACCGACCGCCATCGTGCGCGCCGCATCGGCGTGATGGGTGGCACGTTCGACCCGATCCACAACGGGCACCTGGTGGCGGCGAGCGAGGTCGCTCATCGCTTCGAACTGGATGAGGTGATCTTCGTCCCGACCGGGCGCCCGTGGCAGAAGCTGGGCGAGCACACGACGGTGAGTCCGCCCGAGGACCGGTACCTGATGACGGTCATCGCGACGGCGTCGAATCCGCAGTTCAGCGTGAGTCGCGTCGACATCGACCGGGACGGCGACACCTACACCGTCGACACGTTGCGCGATCTGCGGAAGCAACTGCCGGACGCGCAGCTGTACTTCATCACCGGCGCCGATGCGCTGGAGTCGATCCTGTCCTGGCAGGATTGGGAGGAACTGTTCGACCTCGCTCGCTTCGTGGGCGTGAGCCGGCCCGGCTACGAGCTCGACGCCACCCATCTGGCCCAGCATCTCGCGCAGATGCCGGACGACACGCTGCACCTGCTGGAGATCCCGGCGCTGGCGATCTCGTCGACCGAATGCCGCACACGTGCGGCGCAGGGTCGTCCGGTCTGGTACCTGGTGCCCGACGGCGTCGTGCAGTACATCGCGAAGAGGAAGCTGTATCGTGCGCCTCGGGCGTCGTCGCCCGGGGTGTCCGCGCCGGGAGCGGAGCGAGCGGGTGTCGAGCCCTGAGGGAATTTCGAGAGGACTTGTGTGACTGCGTCAGCTGAAGCGTTGGAGATGGCCAAGGTGGCTGCTCTGGCGGCCGCGGAGAAGCTCGCCCATGAGGTGACGGTGATCGATGTGTCGGAACAGTTGGTGATCACCGACGCCTTCGTCATCGCGTCGGCGGACAACGAGCGACAGGTCAATTCGATCGTCGACGAGGTCGAGGAGAAGTTGCGCGAGGCCGGGCACAAGCCGCTGCGTCGCGAGGGCACCCGTGAGGGGCGTTGGGCGCTGCTCGATTACGCCGAGATCGTCGTGCACATCCAGCACACCGACGAGCGCCGCTTCTACGCGCTGGAGAGTCTGTGGAAGGACTGCCCGGTCGTCGAGGTCGAAGGACTTACGTGAGCGGGGGTCCCGACACCCACGACACTTCGGTCGAGCGTCTGACCCCGGTCGTCCGGCGGCTGATCCTGTTGCGCCACGGGCAGACCGAGTACAACGCGGGCAGCCGTATGCAGGGCCAGCTCGACACCGACCTCTCCGAGCTGGGTGTGCGGCAGGCGAATTCGGCCGCGAACGAACTGGCGAAGCGGCAACCGCTGGTGATCTGGTCGTCGGACCTGAAGCGTGCCCGCGACACCGCGGAGGCTCTCGCACAGCGGACCGGCCTTCCGGTGACAACCGATGTGCGCCTTCGTGAGACGCATCTCGGCGAGTGGCAGGGTCTGACGCATCTCGACGTCGACGAGGTCATGCCGGGCGCACGGGCGGTGTGGCGCGACGACGCGACCTGGACGCCGCCGGGTGGCGAGAGCCGCGTCGACGTGGCGAGGCGCTCCACTCCGCTGGTCGACGAGCTGATCGAGCAGTTGCCGGACTGGGGTGTCGGCGACAATCCCGAGGCGCCGGTGGTGCTGGTGGCCCATGGTGGGGTCATCGCGGCGATGACCGCGGCGCTCCTCGGTCTGCCGGTGGACAACTGGCCGGTCTTCGGTGGTCTCGCGAACACCAGCTGGGTGCAGCTGTCGGGCCATGGTGTGCCCGGCGACCTTCCGCGGTGGCGGCTCGACGTGTGGAACGCGTCGGCCGAGGACTCGGACCCCGCCGTTCAGTGACCGACGTGAACGGCGGCGCCCCCTCGGGAGAGCGCTGCATGATGGTCCTGTCCGATTCGCTGGCCTACTACGGTCCGGTCGGCGGGCTGCCCGCGAACGATCCGCGGATCTGGCCGTCACTCGTCGGCGCCGACGTGGACCTGCCGGTGAAGCTGTTCGGCCGGATCGGCTGGACGAGCCGCGACGTCTGGTGGGCGCTGACCCAGGACCCGAACATCTGGGCCACCGTGCCGCACACCGATGTCGTCGTGCTGGCATTCGGCGGCATGGACACGTTGCCCTCGCCGCTGCCGACCGCGCTGCGCGAGCAGATTCGCTACGTGCGACCGAATCGGCTGCGGCAGTTGGTGCGTGACGCGTACTCGTGGGTGCAACCCCGTGGCGCGCGTCTGGGGTGGCCGCTGGCGTTGCCGCCGAAGGTGACCGTCGAATATCTCGAGAAGATCCATGAGGCCCTCTCACAGCTCCGTCCGGATCTGCCGATCGTCGTGTGCCTCCCGCCGACGCACAGCAGCCCGTATTACGGCCATGTCCACACGGGCCGAATTCCGACGACGGCGGCGATGGCGCGGTGGGCGGAGCAGCACGGGTTGCCCTGCGTCGACTTCTATCCGGTGACGCGGGACGCCTTCGAGGATCCGGCGGCGGCGATGAACCCGGACGGCATCCACTGGGGCTTCTCCTGCCATCGTCAGATCGCCGATCTGGTGACGCCCGTGGTCGAGAAGAGTCGGGCGAACACGTAGTCGACGGACGTCGCGACTCCCATGTGAGGTCCGACCGGTGAACCGGCTAACGTAGACGGGTGCCTGTCGTCGTCGTCACAGATTCGTCGTCTCGGTTACCGGAGTCGGTCACCGAGCACTACGGGATCCGGCAGGTCCCGCTACATGTCACGATCGAGGACAAGGACTACCGCGAGGGCGTCGACTACATCCCGGAGGATGTGGTGTCGACACCGGGCGTGACCACCTCGGGTGCCAATCCGAGTGAACTGACGGAGTACTTCGAGTCGGCACTCGAAGCGAGCGAAGGTGCCGGCGTGGTGGCGGTGCACATGTCGCGAAAGCTGTCCGGCACGTGGAGCTCGGCGCGGCTGGCAGCCGAGAAGTTCTCCGGGCAGGTCCGCATCGTCGACTCCCGATCCGTCGGTCTCGCAGTGGGTTTCACCGCCATCGGGGCGGCGCAGGCGGCCGCGAACGGCGCCGACCGGGATCGCGTGTACGAGTCCGCGATCCGGCAGGCCGCGACCGTCGACTCGCTGCTGTGCGTCCAGCAGCTCGACAACCTGCGCCAGAGCGGCCGGATCTCCGCCGCCGGCAGGCTCTTCGGTTCGGCACTGTCGATCAAGCCGATCCTGCACATGGTCGACGGCACGCTCCAGCTCAAGGAACGTCACCGCACCTTCTCCAAGGCGCTCGACAAGATGGTCGACGCGGCGGTCGAATCCGCAGGAGGACGCGCGGTCACGGTCGGCGTCCAGCACTGCGAGACCCCGGACGTCGCGGCGGAAGTCCTCGCCACGCTGCGCAACCGTCTACGGATGGTGACCTCCGAGCTGACCGTCGACCTCGGACCGATCCTCGGCTCCCATGTGGGTCCCGGATCGGTCGGTATCGTCATCGCCTCGCACCTCGACCCGATCGAAGGGCTCGAGGAGAGCTGAGCGCGGTCCGGTCGGGACCTGAATCGGGAATCGGTGCACAGTCTGGTTGCTGTCCACAGATCTCTCGGCTGCGCGCCGGGCCACGTCGATTCGGCACTGAACCGCCCTAGCGTGTGGCGCCATGAGCGCATCAGGACGGCGGAATCCGCTGGACCGTCTGGGACCGGTCGTCGAGCCGCCGGCTCGTCGGGATCTGTCTCCGGCCGCTGCCGAATCCGACCCGCCGCCCGGTGTCGGTGACCCGGGCGCGGCTGTCGCAGTCGAGGAGCCCGCGCATCCCGGTTGGGGGATCGGCGGGATGCCGACGTGGCTGGATGCGCCGCCGTCGCCGTCGCCACCGCGGCGTGGTCGGGTCGGGCGATTCGACGACGTGCTCGACCCGGACGCCGACTCTCCGGGCGGGGACTGGGACGAGGACGACGCCCCTGTTGCACGCCGACGCTTTGCCGTGGCACCGCCCGCGGCGATCGCGCTGATCGCGGTCGGGGTGATCGCCTGCGTCGTGGCGGGATTCGGACTGTTCCGCGGAACGGATACGACGCCGGTGGTGGACTTCGGTGCACCCGGACCGTCGTCGACGTCAGAGGTGTCGGCGCCGACTGCCGCGCAACCGAGTACGACGCCGGCGCAGTTGGTCGTGAGTGTCGTCGGCCTCGTGAACAAACCCGGACTGGTTCGTCTGGCTCCCGGAGCACGGGTCGCGGAGGCGATCGAACAGGCCGGTGGCGCCCGTAAGGGTGCGGATCTGTTGTCGCTGAATCTTGCTCAGGTCCTGCGCGATGGCGATCAGGTCCTCGTGGGCTACGCCGGTGGTGAGGGGCAGATGTCGATGCGCAGTGCGGTGGTCGGTGCGGAAGGTGCTGCGCCGGCGCCCGGTCCCTCGGCGGACCCGGGCAGTCCGCCACCGGCGTCGTCGGCGGCGGAGGCCGGCGGTCGGGTCAACCTGAACACGGCGACCGAGACCGAACTGGATGCGCTGCCCGGGGTCGGGCCGGTGACGGCGAAGGCGATCCTCGACTGGCGAGAACGCAACGGCCGCTTCATGTCTGTGGATCAGCTCGCCGAGGTGGACGGGATCGGTCCGGCGCGGCTGGCCAGACTTCGTGACCTCGTGACGGTCTGAGGATGGACTTTCGGCTGCTCGTTCCGGCGGTGGTGGTGTGGTCGGTGACGGCGTGCGGTCTGATGGCCCCCGTTGGTGTCGGCGTCGGCATGGCGATCGTCGCGTCACTGGTGGCCGTCGTCGGTGTGGTCGGTTCCCGCCGGTTCGGCTGGGAAATGGTGGGGCTCGTCGTCGTGGGAGCCGGTCTGGCCGCCGCTTGTGCGGCATCGCTCGCGCTCCGGCAGGAGGCGCGCGCCGACCACCCGCTGGCACACGTGTCGGGCAAGGCGACGGCGGTCATGACCCTGCGCAGCGATCCGACCCCGATCGGACCGGCGAGGCAGGGGCGGATTCGCGTACGCGTAGACGTCGAACAGATTGGCGGTCAGCGGGTTACGTCCGCGCCCGCGGACCTGCGTGCCGCGGCGCGGGCATGGTCGGGGTTGCTGCCCGGCCAACGGGTTGTCGCGGTCGTGAAGGTACGGCCACCGCCGAGCCGAACGCTCCTCGTCGCATCGCTGACCGCCTCGACTCCGAAGCTGATCGGCGGCCCGCCCGCGTATCAGCGAGTCGCCGGATCGATCCGGCAACGCCTGCAGCTGGTGGCCACCCGCGGCCTCGATCCGGAGGCCGCGGGTCTGCTGCCGGGTCTGGTGCTCGGCGACGAGAGTGGCGTGCACGAGGATCTGCGCGACGACTTCCGCGCCGCCGGACTGAGCCACCTCACGGCGGTGTCCGGGGCGAACTTCGCGATCGTCTGCGGCGCTGCGCTTCTCATCGTCCGGAGCATCGGGGTGCCACCGCGTGCCGCGGCGGTCGTCGGGCTGGTGGTGATCGTCGGATTCGTGATGCTCGTCCGACCCACGCCGAGCGTGTTGCGGGCAGCGCTGATGGGTGCGGTCGGGGTGCTGGCGCTGTTCGCGTCGCGTCGGTCGCAGTCGATGCCGGCTCTCGGGGCCGCGGTGATCGGTGGTCTCCTGTGGTGGCCGGAACTCGCTCTGCAACCAGGCTTCGCGCTGTCGGTGGCGGCCACCTGCGCCATCGTGCTGTGGGCACCGCGGCTGCGGGATCGGTTGCGGGGGTGGCGGTGTCCACCGGGGTTGGCGGAGGTGATCGCAATGGCGGTCACCGCGCAAGTCGTCACCGCTCCGATCGTCGTGCTGGTCACCGGTCAGCTGTCGGTGGTCGGGATCGTCGCCAATCTGCTCGTCGCGCCCGTCGTCGCGGTCATCAGTGTGGTCGGTACCGTTGCTGCCCTCGTGGGTGCGATCGGTCCACCGGATGGGATCGGCGCGGGGATCGCGGAACTGTTGGTCCGTGCGCTGGGGCCGGAACTGTGGTGGATGATCCGGTGCGCGCACACCCTCGGCGGTCCGGGGTGGGCGAGTGTGGAGGTGTTCGGGTGAGGAGAAGTTGAGGCAGATGCCCCACGCGGGTGAGGCGGGTCGCGGACGACGCTGGGGTCATGAACACACATACACCCCGAGAAGTCGTCACCGAAGCCCGCGCTCACCCACGGCTCGCCGACGGCGATGACGAGCGATTCGCCGGGTACGGCGTCATGGGCCTGCCGTTTGCGTCGGGCCACTATCTGGCCCTGCGCGACATGGTCGCCAGTTTCATCGGACCCGCGTATCGGTCCGTCTGGCATCGAGATCCGCACGGCCTCTGGACGCTTTACACCACAACCGAGCCGGACCAGAGTTGCCCACGCTACTTCGGCGCGGGCGCGACCACACGGCGCGTTCCGTCGATCAATGTCGGATGGGCCGACGACCAGACGTTCGAGGTGACGATGGGCGACACGCTCCGCTGGACGGTGGAGCTGGCCTCGTCACCGGCGACCCGGCTGATGACCACGCTGAGCGGTGCGACGCCCACCGCAGCGTGGCGCAGCCGGACCATGCTGCACGCCGTCGGGCCGATGGCGACGCTCATGCTGCGCGCCGGCCGAATCCGCATGTGCGCCCGGACCCCCAACGGGCCGCAGTTCCGCGGGACACCGCTGTACGTCTGGCGCGTCGCCGACAGCCGGGCGTGGCTGGACGGTGAGACTTTCGGTTCTCCCGCACCACTCGACGAACAGATCAGCATCGGCGACATCCCCCTCCCGCAACGCGGACTGTTCTTCGTCGGCCGATCGGCTTTCGATGCACCCGACGCCGCAAACGACACCACGCACGCCTTCACCGACACAGGAGTACAGACATGACCACGATGGAATCGCCGTCGCCAACGGACACCGCCCCGGCGGCAACCCTTCTCACCCGCACCGTCTACCTCGCCTATGGGGTGACTGCCTACGTCGCCTTCCTGGTGGTGTTCCTGTGGGCGATCGCGTTCGTCGAGAACGCCTCGATCGTCATCGGCGGCGTCGATATCGTGCCGCGGACCATCGATCGTGGCGGGCCGTCGACGGGGGTCGTGGCGGCGGTGGTGGTCGACCTCGGACTGCTGACGCTGTTCGCCGCGCAGCACAGCGTCATGGCGCGCGACGGGTACAAACGTCGGTGGACGCGCATCGTGCCCCAGCCGATCGAGCGCAGCACCTACGTCCTGGCGGCGACCGCGTGCCTGGCAGCTCTGCTCTGGTGGTGGCATCCGATCACCACCACCGTGTGGGACGTCTCCACATCGGCCTTGCGGTGGGTCCTCGTCGCGGCGTCGTTGTTCGGCTGGGTCCTCGTCCTGACCTCGACGTTCCTCATCAACCACTTCGACCTGTTCGGTCTGCGACAGGTGGTCGCCAACGCGCGGCGGCGGCCGCTCCCGCCGTATCGGTTCATCACACCCCTCTGGTACGGAATCGTGCGACACCCGATCTACCTGGGCTTCGTCATCGCGTTCTGGGTGGCCCCGACGATGACCGCCGGACATCTTCTGTTCGCCTGCGCGACAACGGGATACGTCTTCATCGGTATCCACTTGGAGGAACGGGATCTGATCCGGGACTTCGGGAACGACTATGTCGAGTATCGGCGTCGCGTCCCGATGCTGGTGCCCGGGCTGCGTGCGCGTCGAGCGTCGGGGCCGGCGCACGCGCGAGTCGCCTGACACCCGAGGCGATGAGCGCGACAATGAACGTCATGAGCCCGCAAAGGGTGCTTCCGCGTCGAGTCGAGGTGCTGGCCGGCCTGTCCGTCGCCATCGACCTCGGACTCGGTCAGCCAGCCGAGCACATGCTGCGGTCGGCGGTCATCGCCACGCGATTGGCGCGCCGGCTGGGGCTCGACCGATCGCAACAGGACACCGTCTACTACGCGACGCTCGTGATGTGGATCGGCTGTCACGCCGACTCCGCCGAGTACGCGCGCTGGTTCGGCGACGACATCGCGGTGCGCCGCGACGCCTATCTCGTCGACTGGTCGGGACTTCCGTATCTGCGTTTCCTCATCGGCAATCTCGGTCGCGGAGAATCACTTCCGCATCGGATGAAGATCATGGCCGAACTCTTCCGGGATTCGCGCGGCGCTATCGCGGCACTCGTGCACTCGCACTGCCTGTCGGCGGCTGCGCTGGCCGGCCACATCGGACTGGGTCCCGACGTCGAGCAGGCGATCACCTACACGTTCGAGCGCTTCGACGGGGGAGGGCTTCCCGGCGGGGTGTCCGGTGTGGAGATCCCGATCGAGATGCGGGTGGCACAACTGGCCGACATGGCCGAGGTCCACCAGCGCACGTATGGCGTCGACGGGGCGGTCGCGATGGCGCGGAGCCGGCGGGGAGGGCACTTCGATCCCGACGTCGTCGATGCCTTCGTCGACGATCCCGCGACTCTCTTCCCGGCTGACTCCGACGATCCGTGGGAGCTGGCGTTGGCGATCGCGCCGGATGCCGAGCTCCGTCTCGACGATCCGGGACTGGACCATCTGCTGCTCGCCATCGGAGATTTCGTCGACCTGAAATGTCCCTTCGCGCTGGGGCATTCACGCGGAGTGTCGGCGCTGGCCGAATCGGCTGCGGGGCACCTCGGTGTCGAACGATCGGACATCGACGCGACTCGTCGTGCGGGGTGGCTTCATGACGTCGGGCGAATCGGGGTGTCGAATCAGATCTGGTCGAAGGCCGGGGACCTCACCGCGGCGGAGTGGGAGCGCGTCCGCATGCACCCGTATCTCACCGACCGCGTCCTCACGCGCATCCCGGGTCTCCGGGACGTGGCACGCATCGCCCGGACCCACCACGAGCACCTCGACGGGACCGGCTATCCACTGGGACTCAACGGACCGGCGCTCGGGCAGCCGGAGCGCATTCTCGCTGCCGCAGTCACGTATCGGTCGGCGGTCGAACCCCGGCCGTACCGGGCGGCGATGTCGACGGACGAGGCGGTCTCACGGCTCGAGCGCCGCGCCCATCGCGGTGAACTCGACGCCGACTGCGTCGAGGCCGTTCTCGCCGCCGCCGGACACGCGCGGACCCGGGCGCGGCACAGCGACGCGTTGACGCGGCGGGAGCGGGGGATCCTCGGACTCGTCGCGCGTGGGCTGTCCAACCGGGACATCGCGTCGAAGCTCGTTCTGAGCGAGAAGACGGTGCGCAATCATGTCGAGCGGACGTATACCAAGATCGGGGCGTCGAATCGGGTGGGCGCCAGCCTGTACGCGCTGGAGAACGGGCTCGCGGGGTCGTCGTAGGTCCGTGGTCTGAGAACCGCCCGGCACGGGCCGGGCCGCACGCACGACGCCGGGACCGCCGCCGTAGTCCCCGCAGCCATGTCGGCCCGATCTGGCACGATGAGCACGTGACCGATCACCTGCACCTGCTCCTCGGAGACGACGACTTCCTGACCGGCCGGGTGATCTCCGCGGTCGCCGAGGCGTCGTCGAAGGAAGCGGGCACCCCGGTCCCGGTCACCCGGGTGCGTGCCGGTGACGTCAGCGAACACGAGCTCGCCGAGCTGCTCAGCCCGTCGCTGTTCGCCGAGGAACGCATCGTCGTCATCGAAGCGGCCGCAGAGGCAGGCAAGGAGCCGGCCGCGCTCATCGCGACGACGGCCACGTCGCTGCCCGAGGGCATCACGCTGATGGTGATCCACTCCGGTGGGGGACGCGCGAAGTCGATGGTTCCGGCGTTGAAGAAGGCCGGCGCCGTCGAGCACACGACCACCGCGCCGAAGTGGGCATCGGACCGGATGACCTTCGTCCGCAACGAGTTCCGCTCACTCGGTGTGAAGGTCAGCGCCGACGTCGTCGAGCAGGTCGTCGAGAGTGTCGGTTCCGAACTGCGTGAGCTCGCTGCCGCATGCGCCCAGCTCGTCGCCGACACCGGCGGCAAGGTGAACCGCGAGAGCGTGCAGCTGTACTACCAGGGCCGGTCCGAGGTGACCGGCTTCGAGGTCGCCGACAAAGCAGTCCTGGGGGACCGGGCCGGAGCACTCGAGTCGCTCGCCTGGGCGCTGCACCACGGAGTGCCGCGCGTACTCCTGGCCGACGCCCTCGCCGAAGCCGTCCACGCCATCGCCCGCATCCGGCCGATGGGGTCGATCGACCACTTCGCCGCCGCCTCCGAACTCGGCATGCCGCCGAACCGGGTCAAGAGCGTGCAGGCGAAGGCCAAGGCATGGGACTCGGAGTCGATCGCCCGCGCGGTCGGGGTGGTCGCGAAACTCAACGGCGATGTCAAGGGACAGGCCGCCGATGCCGACTACGCACTGACCTATGCCGTCGCCGCGGTTGCAGATCTCCGGCCGGACGGGCGTCGTCGGAACTGAGTCGGCAGTAGGTATCGGCTACTGCCGACTGGCCGAGTCTCGGTCAGCGGATCGGCGTCGAAACTCGTCCCCCTGACGCGATAGCGGGGGCAATGTGCCCTCGGGCGCCAGTCACGGGGACGACTTCTCACCCAGGCGAGGGGAGCGACTCAACCGCGCGCGGCCGGGCGGACGGTATCTCTCAGCAGAGAAGAACGACGATCACCCCGGCAACCGCGTGGATGCTACCGGGGTGATCGTGAGTATGAACATATGGCGGCGCGCCATGCGCCGAGGCGACCCGGAGGTCGGAGTGGGTCAGCTCAGAGCTTGTTGACCGCGAGAGCGATGGCCGACTTCTTGTTGGCGGCCTGGTTGGCGTGGATGACGCCCTTGCTGGCGGCCTTGTCGAGCTTGCGGCTCGCAGCCTGACCGAGCTCGGTAGCCTTGTCCTTGTCGCCGGACTCGACGGCCTCGCGGAAGCTACGGATCGAGGTACGCAGGGCCGACTTCACCGACACGTTGCGCTGCCGGTTCTTCTCGTTGGTGCGGTTGCGCTTGATCTGAGACTTGATGTTCGCCACGCGTGTTACCTCTGTCGTTGCTGGTGGATATGTCTGTCTGTTCTGGTCGGGCGGCGGACCGGTTGGCCCGAACTCGCACCGCGCGGCGTCGGCGCGTGAAGGAACTTCACGGCGTCACCGCAACAGCGGACAACATTACCAGCCGGGATCAGTCAGCCCAAAATCCGTCGTCGGGCCGATGCGCGCCGAAAAGAATCATCGTGGGCAAAAGTCTAGGCTCGAGTCATCATGTCCGTCGTTTACGTACACATCGGCCTCCCGAAGACCGGCACCACGCACCTGCAGGATCGACTCTGGCGCAACCGTGACCTGGCGTTGCAGACGTCCGGGTTGCTCTATCCGGGCAACGTCATCTCCGATCACTTCCACGCCGCGGTCCACCTCCAGCCAGAGCGCTACCTCGACTGGGCCGACCCGGCCTTCTCCGGGGTGTGGCCCAAGCTGCTCGGGCAGATGCGGGCCTGGCCCCAGACCTCGCTGCTGTCGCATGAGCTCTACAGCACCGCGACGAGCGAGCAGATCGAGCGGCTCCTGGCCGATCTGTCGTTCGCCGACGAGGTGCACGTCATCGCAACGGTTCGCGACCTCGCCCGCCAGCTCCCGTCGGTCTGGCAGGAGAACGTCAAGAACCAGCGGCGTGCCTCCTTCGACGAGTTCGTCGACGCGGTCGCGTTCGCGGCGGAATCGAACACGGTGGGTGAGGTGTCCGCGGAGAATGCCGGTCCGCTCGTCGAGGACGAACCGTTCTGGGAGTTCCAGGACCACGTCGGCATCCTCGCCAAGTGGGCGAAGTTCGTCGGACCCGAACGCGTCCACGTGGTGACCGTGCCGCGCGGTCGGCCGGCGCAGGGCGACGCCCTCTGGGATCGCTTCCTCCGCGTCCTGGAGGTCGACGCGGCACCGCTGAACATCCCGGTGCCCAGCCTCAACAGCTCGCTGTCGGCGTCGCAGGCCGAGTTCCTCCGCGGTCTGAACCAGCGCCTGCAGCCGGAGACCATCGAATGGCGCCGGTACGAACGCATCATCAAGGGGCAGGTGATCGGCGAGATCCTGTTCGAGGCGCGCTCGGGCGCGCCCCAGGGGCTGACGGTCAAACACCGGCAGTGGGCCGCCGCGCAGGCGGCCACGATGGTGGAGGCGGTACGCAGCGCGGGATACGACGTCGCAGGCGACCTCGCCGACCTCGAGGTGTCGGCGGACGGTGCCGCCGACGACGCGCCGATGCCCTCCGATCGCGAGGTGCTCGACGTGGCTCTCGACACGATCGCCTCGATGGTCCTCGTCGCGCCGCTGCCCAAGGTCGGACCGCCGATGAAGACGCGCGCAGCCAATGTCCTGCGGCGAGTCAAGCGCCGCGCCCTCGCGATGCGACGTTCGCTCTGAGGCGCCGGCGCATGGCGCGCACGACACGGTCGGCCAACCGTGGTGCCGATTTCGCGGTTATGCGGCACCATGGCAATTTATGACCCCCGCATCGACAAGTGCGCCCGCCAAGAAGGCGCCGCGAAAGTCCGCATCCGCGAAGACAACGACGTCGAGCTCGTCCGGGAAGGCTGCCTCGGGCCGCTCCGGATCGTCGAAGAGTTCGGGGTCAGGAGGCAGATCCCGCAAGTCGAGCGGTGAGGAGAACTTCACCGGGAACTTCGGTGGGTACTCAAAAGGTCCGTACGGCAAGGCATATGACGAGATGTTCGATGCCGCGGGCGATGTGCGCACCCCGTATCGCGGCATCTACAAGGCGATGTCCGACGAGGACTCGTCCG
Organism: Gordonia sp. Swx-4; assembly: GCF_030316175.1. NCBI lineage: Bacteria > Bacillati > Actinomycetota > Actinomycetes > Mycobacteriales > Gordoniaceae > Gordonia > Gordonia sp. Swx-4. The sequence continues at coordinate 3,557,365 of NZ_CP128197.1, read as the reverse complement.
ACCTGGTCGAGGCCCGCGTCGAAGCGTTGGGCCGCGCCTACCTCGATCAGGGTGTGACCTTCTCGCTGTCCGGCCAGGAACGCCCCTTCCCGTTGGACATTGTGCCGCGCGTGATTTCGGCCGGGGAGTGGAGCAAGCTCGAAGCGGGTATCACCCAGCGCGTGCAGGCGCTCGAGTTGTTCCTCGACGACATCTACGGTGAGCAGGAGATCCTGCGCGACGGCGTGCTGCCGAAACGGCTCGTCCACTCCTGTGAGCACTTCCATCGGCAGGCAGCAAACATTCGGCCGCCCAACGGTGTTCGCATCCACGTCGCCGGCATCGACCTGATCCGCGACGAGAACGGCGACTTCCGGGTCCTCGAGGACAACCTGCGGTCGCCGTCGGGTGTCTCATACGTGCTCGAGAACCGCCGCGCGATGGCGCGCGTGTTCCCCGACCTCTTCTCCAAACACCGCGTCCGCGCGGTGGCCGACTATCCGAGCCATCTGCTGCGTGCGCTGCGCGCATCGGCGGCGTTCAACGAGGCCGACCCGAACATCGTCGTGCTCACCCCGGGGGTGGCGAACTCCGCGTACTTCGAACACTCGTTGCTCGCACGCCTGATGGGTGTCGAGCTCGTCGAGGGCCGAGATCTGTTCTGCCGCGACAACGTCGTCTACATGCGCACCACCGAGGGCGAACAGCGCGTCGACGTCATCTACCGTCGCATCGACGACGACTACCTCGACCCGATGCAGTTCCGCCCCGATTCGATGCTGGGTGTCGCGGGACTGGTCAACGCGGCCCGCGCCGGAAACGTGGTCATCTCGAGCGCGGTCGGCAACGGTGTCGGCGACGACAAGCTGATCTACACCTATGTCCCGGAGATCATCGAGTACTACCTCGGTGAGAAGCCGAGCCTGCAGAACGTCGACACCCTGCGCTGCTGGCTTCCCGAGGAGCGCGAAGAGGTGCTCGACCGCATCGACGAGCTCGTCGTGAAACCCGTTGAGGGATCGGGTGGATACGGCATCGTCTTCGGGCCCGAGGCCACCAAGGCGGAGCTGGACACCCTGGCCCGCAAGGTCCGCAACGATCCGCGCGGCTGGATCGCACAACCCGTCGTGCAGCTGTCGACGGTGCCGACGAAGATCGGCAACGAGATCCGTCCGCGTCACGTCGACCTGCGTCCGTTCGCCGTCAACGACGGCGAGTCGGTCTGGGTCCTGCCCGGCGGCCTCACTCGCGTCGCCCTGCCGGAGGGGTCGCTGGTGGTGAACTCCAGCCAGGGCGGCGGCTCCAAGGACACCTGGGTGCTCGCCAGCCGGACGTCGGAGGCCGAACGAGAACTGTCCGGCGCGAAGGTGGTCACCACCAGTGGCGTCGCCGCGGCCCGGCCCGCCGACAGCGCCCCCGACCCGGTGCACACCCAGACCCAACAGCAGCAACAGCAGGGCGGTGATCCCCGATGATGTTGGCGCGCAACGCCGAGTCGTTGTACTGGATCGGCAGGTACGTGGAGCGCGCCGACGACATGGCGCGCATCCTCGACGTCGCGATCCACCAGCTGCTCGAGGACACCACCGTCGACGTCGACCAGCAGGCGCGACTGATCATCCAGGTACTCGGGCTCGAGGCGCCGGAGACCGACGAGGAACTCGACGTCTGGTCGCTGACGGAACGCGTGGCCTACGATGCCGACGCGGTCGGGTCGATCGTCGACCTCATCCGCGCGGCACGCGAGAATGCGCGCGGCGCAAGGGAAGTCACGTCGAGCGAGCTGTGGGAGTGTCTCAACACCACCTACAACGGACTCGACGCCGCCGAACGCCGGTCGCGCCGCCTCGGTCCGCACGAGTTCCTCTCGTACGTGAAGAACCGTGCGGCCATGTTCGCCGGACTCGCCGACGCCACCCTCAGCCACGACGACGGCTACCGCTACCTGCTGCTCGGCCGCTCCGTCGAGCGGGTCGACATGACGATCCGAATGCTGTTGTCGCGAGCGGGGGATCGCACCTCGTCGCCCGCATGGGTCAACGTGCTGGTCTCCGCCGGCGGTCACGACACCTTCCTGCGCACCTACCGCGGCGTCCTCGACGCGGAGAACATCGTCGAGTTCATCCTGCTCGACCGTCTCTTCCCGCGGTCGATCTTCCACGCGCTCAGCGTCGCCGAACGCAACCTCGGCCAGCTCGAGAAGGGGCCCAGCCGCGTCGGCGCGCAGGCCGAGGCCCAGCTGCTGCTCGGCCGGGCGCGGAGTTCGCTGGAGTTCCTCGAACCCGGCGAGCTGCTCGACGGACTGCAGGAGCGGCTCGTCGATCTGCAGGACACCTGCCGTGCCGTCAACGAGGCGGTCACCAAGCAGTACTTCCATGTGTCGCCGTACGTCTCGTGGGCCGACACCCGCGTCAGCGACAACCAGGTTATCGAGGAGAGTGAACTGTGAGCTGGCGTCTGCGCGTCGTCCATTCGACCGGTTTCGCGTACCACAGTCCCGTCACCTCCTCGTACAACGAGGCCCGGATCACGCCCCGCAGTGACGCCCGGCAGAACGTGATCGTCAATCGTGTCGAGACCGTGCCGGCCACCAGGTCGTACCGCTACACCGACTACTGGGGTACCGCGGTCACCGCCTTCGACCTACACGCACCGCACGAGGAGCTCGAGGTGTCGGGCATGTCGGTCGTCGAGACCGACGCCGGACAGCGTCCGGCAGAGGAAGACCAGGCGTCGTGGGAGGACATCCGCAGTGAGGCCACCATGGATCGCTACGACGAGATGCTCTCCAACACCACCTATGTGCCGAAGAACCGGCAGTTGATCGCGGCGGCGAAGAAGGTCGCCAAGGGGCTCACCCCGGCGGAGACGGTCGAGGCGCTGTCCCGGTTCGTCCATGAGGAGATGGAGTACGTACCCGGCACCACGGGCGTGCACACCACGGCCGTCGACGCCTGGAACGAGCGCAAGGGGGTCTGCCAGGACTACGCCCACCTCACCCTGGTTATGTTGCGCGGCCTGGGAATTCCGGCCCGCTACGTGTCGGGGTACTTGCATCCGAAACCGAATGCGGCGATCGGCAAGACGGTCCAAGGCCAGAGCCACGCATGGATCGAGGCATGGACCGGCGGCTGGTGGGGCTACGACCCGACCAACGACACTCCGATCACCGAGCAGCACGTGTCGGTCGGCGTCGGCCGCGACTATGCGGATGTGTCGCCACTCAAGGGGGTCTACACCGGTGGTGGCGCAACGGATCTCGACGTCATCGTGGAGATCACGCGGCTGGCGTAGGGGAGTGCTCAGCGCCAGCCGAAGCGCGACCTGAGTTCGTCGGCGACCGCGTCGAAACGGCGACGGTCGAGGATTGCGCCCTCGCGCCGGATGCCGTCGGCGTCGACGGCGAGGACACGGTCGAGGCGGACGAAGCTCGGCCGATTCTGTGAGTCCCAGGTCCCGGTGCCGACGGCGAACCAGTCGTCGTCGTCCCGGTGGTAGTCCTTGCTCGACAGCATCAGACCCAGAACCTCCTCGAAAGTGTCACCGTCGGCGGTCTCGGCGTTGGCGTCGCGGCCCACCACGAGCACCGGGCGGTCCTTGCCCTGGCTGGGGTCGTCCTCGTAGGCGACCCAGGTCCACACGATCTCGCCGGGGTCGGCGTCGCCGTCGAGTTCGGGGTTGTAGCTGATCGTGCGGGCGACCTCGGCGGTGGGACGGAGGCGGGACCGGATGCTGCGGCTCGTCACGCCCGGAATGCTTTCATCAGGAACTCGTCGACCGCGTCGGCGGTCAGCTGCGCGGTCGGCTTCTTCTTCGGGTTGAGGTCGTGACCGACCTTCTCGAGTTCGACGATCCGCGTCGGCGCGTCGATCAGGCCGATCGCCTCGGCCATCTCCTCGGCGGTGCCGAACGGGTCGGTGCTGCCGTGGACGACGAGGGTCGGCACGGTGATCGACGGCAGGTGTTCGGTGCGCAGCCGGTCGGGCTTGCCCGGTGGGTGCAGGGGATAGGAGGTGAGCAGCAGGCCGTCGGCGAGGTCGGTGCCGTCCTCGGCGACCGCCATCGACGCCTGACGCCCGCCGTAGGAGTGGCCGCCGACGAACAGCGGGCCGTCGGACTCCTCGCGGAACATCGCGCAGGCGGCGCGGATGCCGTCGCGGTCGGCCGGCGACGTCGACGGACTAGGCGGTCCCTTGGGTCGGCGCCGGCGATAGGGGAGGTCGATCCGGGCGACGACGTAGCCGCGCGAACTCAGTTCGTCGGCGAGCGCGCGCAGGATGATCGCGTCGCGGTTGCCGCCCGCGCCGTGCGCCAAGACGATCGTGGCGCGAGGAGTGCCGTCCGGGCGGTGCACGTCGGCGGCGACGTCATCGGTCTCGACGGTGGCGATGGTGGTCCCTGGCTTTTTCGACTCGGCGGACTCGGCTGTCACGGCTGCCACGGTAGCGCCCCACCATCCGCTTGGGCACCATTCGCGGCGGTCATGAGAACATGGTGGTCAACGTACGTGTCCATCCTCGAGGAGTAGTTCCAATTCCCACCTTCGTCGACACAACCTTCACCGACCCGGCGCGCATCCGGAACTTCTGCATCATCGCCCACATCGACCACGGAAAGTCGACGCTGGCCGACCGGATGCTGCAGCTCACCGGTGTCGTGGAAGAGCGCCAGATGCGGGCGCAGTACCTCGATCGCATGGACATCGAGCGTGAGCGCGGCATCACCATCAAGGCGCAGAACGTGCGGTTGCCGTGGCAGCTCGACGGTGACGACTACGTCGTGCACCTCATCGACACCCCCGGTCACGTCGACTTCACCTACGAGGTGTCGCGTGCGCTCGAGGCGTGTGAAGGCGCGGTCCTCCTCGTCGACGCCGCTCAGGGCATCGAGGCACAGACGCTCGCCAATCTGTACCTCGCGATGGAGAACGACCTCACCATCATCCCGGTCCTGAACAAGATCGACCTGCCCGCGGCCGACCCCGAGCGTTACGCCGCCGAGCTCGCCCACATCGTGGGCTGTGAGCCCGAGGACGTCCTGCGGGTGTCCGGCAAGACCGGCGTCGGCGTCGGCGAACTGCTCGACGAGGTCATCCGCAAGGTGCCCGCCCCCGTCGGGAACGCCGACGCGCCGGCACGCGCGATGATCTTCGACTCGGTCTACGACACCTACCGCGGCGTGGTCACCTACGTCCGTGTCGTCGACGGCAAGATCGTGCCGCGCGAGAAGATCCAGATGATGTCGACCGGCGCGACCCACGAACTGCTCGAGGTCGGCATCGTGTCGCCGGAACCGAAGCCCACCCAGGGACTCGGAGTCGGCGAGGTTGGCTACCTCATCACCGGTGTGAAGGACGTGCGCCAGTCGAAGGTCGGTGACACCGTCACCAGCGCCCGCAACGGCGCGAGCGAAGCGCTGACCGGTTATCGCGAACCGCGGCCGATGGTCTACTCGGGCCTGTACCCGATGGACGGTTCCGACTATCCGGTCCTGCGTGAGGCGCTGGAGAAGCTGCAACTCAACGACGCCGCGCTCACCTACGAGCCGGAGACGTCGGTGGCGCTGGGCTTCGGATTCCGCTGCGGCTTCCTGGGTCTGCTCCACATGGAGATCACCCGCGAGCGTCTCGAGCGCGAGTTCAACCTGGACCTCATCTCCACCGCACCCAACGTGGTGTACCGCGTCGTGATGGAGGACGGCTCCGAGCACATCGTCACCAACCCGTCGGACTGGCCGGAGGGCAAGACCCGCCACATCTACGAGCCGGTCGTCAAGACCACGGTGATCGCGCCGAGCGAGTTCATCGGCGCCATCATGGAACTGTGCCAGTCGCGGCGCGGCGAGCTCGGCGGCATGGACTACCTGTCGGAGACCCGCGTGGAACTCCGCTACACCCTGCCGATGGCCGAGATCATCTTCGACTTCTTCGACTCGCTGAAGTCGCGCACGCGCGGCTATGCATCTCTCGACTACGAAGAGGCAGGCGAGCAGGAAGCCGACCTGGTCAAGGTCGACATCCTGCTCCAGGGCGAGGCCGTCGACGCGTTCAGCGCGATCGTCCACCGCGACGCCGCCTACGCCTACGGCAACAAGATGGCGCTCAAGCTCCGCGAGCTCATCCCGCGTCAGCAGTTCGAGGTCCCGATCCAGGCGGCCATCGGCTCGAAGATCATTGCGCGCGAGAACATCCGGGCGATCCGCAAGGACGTCCTCGCGAAGTGCTACGGCGGCGACATCAGCCGTAAGCGCAAGCTGCTCGAGAAGCAGAAGGAAGGCAAGAAGCGGATGAAGACCATCGGCCGCGTCGAGGTCCCGCAGGAGGCGTTCGTCGCGGCGCTCTCCACCGATGCAGCAGGTGACAAGCCGAAAGGGAAGTAGATGACGGGGCAGGACAGCGCAACCAATCCGGTACTGGCACAGAGTGATCTGCCCTACGATCTACCGGACTTCGCGTCGATCTCCGACGAGGACTTCCTGCCCGCCTTCCGTGAGGCGATGGCGTCGCACCTCGCCGAGGTCGAGGCCATCGCCGCCGATCCTGCGGAACCGACCTTCGGCAACACGATCGAGGCGCTGGAGCTGTCGGGTCGCGACCTTGCCCGCGCGTCGGGCATCTTCTTCAATCTCGTCGGCCCCGACACCAACCCCAAGCGCAACGAGATCTCCCAGGAGCTCTCGACGCTGCTGACCGACCACGGCAACACGATCGCGATGAACCCGGTTCTGTTCGGCCGGATCTCGGATCTCGCGTCCCGCGCCGACGACCTCGACCTGACCGAGCCGCAGCGTCGTCTCCTCGACAAGCGATACCGCGAGTCCGTGCGTGCCGGTGCCGGTCTGCCGGAGGCCGAGCAGGCGGAGATGCGCCAGATCGCCTCCCGGCTCGCGTATCTGACGACCACGTTCTCGCAGAAGATCCTCGACGACACCAACGATTCGGCGGTCCTCGTTGAGGACGCGTCGGACCTCGACGGCTTGTCCGCCGGCCAGATCGCGGCCGCTCGACGCGCGGCGGCCGATGCCGGCCACGAGAGCGGCCACCTGATCACCCTGGAACTCCCGACCAGCCAGTCCGTGCTGACCGAGTTGACGAATCCTGCCGTGCGGCAACGGGTGTTCGACGCGTCGGTGAACCGCTGCGCGCGCGGCAACGACCACGACACCCGGGAACTCATCCTCGAGATCGTGCGTCTGCGTGCTCGCCGTGCCGAACTGCTCGGGTACCGCGACCACGCCGAGTTCGTGATCGCCGAGCAGACCGCGCCCGACGCGTCCGCGGTCGACGACCTGCTGCGGGAACTCAACCAATCGGCGATGCGTGCCGGGGGTCGGGAACTGACGCGGCTCACCGAGTTCGCCGAAGGCGCCGAGATCGGACCCGCCGACCTGACCTTCTGGCTCGAACGTGAGAAGCAGGCCAAGTCCTCGGTACCGCTCGACGGTTTCGCCGACTACTGCGAACTCGACACCGTCCTGACGCGCGGAGTCTTCCACGCCGCCAACAAGTTGTACGGCCTGACGTTCGTCGAACGGACGGGACTGCCCGTCTATCACCCCGACGTGCGTGTCTGGGAGGTGCGGGACGACTCCGGCACTGGCATCGGGCTGTTCCTCGGTGACTTCTACGCGCGGCCGTCCAAGCGCGGCGGTGCCTGGATGAACAACATCGTCGACCAGTCGTCGATGCTGGAGACCCAGCCGATCATCGTCAACGTCCTGAACCTGACGAAACCCGATGAGGGGCAGCCGTGTCTGCTCACCATCGATCAGCTGACGACCCTGTTCCACGAGTTCGGGCATGCTCTGCACGGTCTGCTGTCGTCGGTGCAGTACCCGTCGCAGTCGGGGACATCGGTGCCGCGTGACTTCGTCGAGTTCCCGTCGCAGGCCAACGAGATGTGGGCGCTCCACCCGGATGTGCTCGCCAACTATGCGTTGCACCACGCGACCGGTGAGGCGATCCCGGCCGAACTGGCCTCCGCCGCACGGGAGTCCGCCGGCGCCGAAACCGCGCACGGGACCATCGAGTACCTCGCGGCGTCGTCGCTCGATCTGGCCTGGCATCGGTTGACGGTCGAGGAGGCCGCGGCCGTCACCGACGTCGAGGCGTTCGAGGCGAAGGCGCTCACCGAGGTCGGCCTGCAGACCGACCTGATCCCGCCCCGCTACCGCAGCGCCTACTTCAACCACATCTTCGGCGGTGGTTACTCGGCCGGCTACTACAGCTACATCTGGTCGGAGGTCCTCGACGCCGAGACCGAACAGTGGTTCCTCGCCTCGGGCGGCCTGGAGCGCGACAACGGGCGACGCTTTGCCGAGGCGACGCTGTCGCGCGGTGACAGCATCGACCCGCTGGTATCGCACGAGGCGCTGATCGGCCGTAAACCGCAGATCGAGCCGCTCCTGCGTCGACGGGGGCTCGCGGCTTGAGCCGGGTTCGATCATGACAAGGGGACAACGCCACAACCTCGCCCGGTTCGCGGTGCTCAGCATCGTGACCGCGGTGGTCGTGTTCGGCCTCAAGCTGCTGGCCTGGTGGATCACCGGGTCGGTGGGCCTGCTGTCCGACGCGCTCGAATCGATCGTCAACGTCGTCGCCGCCGTGGGCGCGTTCGTCGCACTACGCGTCGCCGCGAAGCCGCCGGACCGGGGGCACAACTTCGGGCACACCAAGGCCGAGTACTTCTCGGCGGTCTTCGAAGGTGTCCTGATCGTCGTGGCGGCGGTGATCATCGTAGTGACCGCGATCGACCGGCTCATCAACCCCCGCGAGCTCGAAGAGGTCGGGCTCGGCCTCGGCATCTCGGTGGGCGCCACGGCCCTCAACGCGGCGGTGGGGTTGATCCTCATCCGCGCCGGCCGCAAACACCGGTCGCTGACCCTCGAGGCCGACGGCAAGCATCTGATGACCGACGTGGCGACCACCGTCGGCGTCCTCGTGGGTGTGTTCCTCGTCGCGTTGACCGGCTGGCTGCCCCTCGACCCGCTGATCGCCATCGCGGTCGCGATCAACATCATGGTCGTCGGTACCCGGCTCGTGTGGCGCTCGAGTGCGGGACTGATGGATTCCGCGCTTCCCGCGGAGCAGCGCTCCGCCATCGACGACGTGCTCGACCGGCACCGCACCGACGGCATCGTTTTCCACGACATCCGCACCCGCGAGGCCGGTCACGAACGGTTTCTGCAGCTCCACATGCTCGTGCCCGGCGACTGGTCGGTGCAGCGCGCCCACGATCTCACCGAGGTCGTCGAGGACGACCTGCACGCAGCGGTCCCGGACCTGAACATCACGACGCACGTCGAACCGGTCAACGATCCGCGCGCCTACGAAGACTGGCGGTTGGAGTAGAGGGTCGGGGTGCTCACCGTGTGTGTGCATGGCCTGGGCGGAGTTCAGATCGCGATGATTTCAACTCCGGCGAGGCCCTCGCGGGTTGCTAGCGTGATCCGGTCCCGCCGGTCACCGCCCTGTCCCGACCGGCCCCGCTGAGTCTTGGAGGAAGAGTGAGCGCTGGCCCTGTCACGCCGCGCGGCACCCGAGTGCTGGTGAGCCTTCTGGCGTTGGCGATGGTGTTCGTCGCGGGCTGCGGTGGCGGATCGACCGACGAGCCCGGCGGAGTGGACATCTCCAGCGGCGACCGGCACCTCGATCTGGTCGCCTACGCGGTCCCCAAGATCGGCTTCGACGAGATCATCCCGGCGTTCCGCGACACCCCGGAGGGCCACGACATCGGTTTCTCGGCGTCGTACGGCGCCTCCGGTGATCAGTCGCGCAAGGTGGCCCGTCGTGTTCCGGCCGACGTCGTCAACTTCTCCGTCGAACCCGACATCACCCGCCTGGTGAAGGCGGGTCTGGTCGACGAGGACTGGAAGAAGCAAGCACCCAACAACAGCACCCCGTTCGGGTCGGTCGTCGCGCTGGTGGTCCGCAAGGGCAATCCGAAGGGCATCCGCGACTGGGACGATCTGCTGAAGCCCGGCGTGCAGGTGGTCACCCCGAACCCCGGCAGCTCCGGGTCGGCGAAGTGGAATCTGCTGGCACCGTATGCCGCGCTCAGCGACGGCGGCCGGGATTCGCAGGCCGGCCTCGACTACGTGGCCGAACTGGTACGCGACCACATCAAGGTGGTGCCCAAGTCGGGCCGCGAGGCCACCACGGCGTTCGAGCAGGGGCAGGGCGATGTCTTGATCAGCTACGAGAACGAGGCGATCATGCTCGACAAGGCCAACTCCACCGCCGCCCCGAACAGCCAGGTCGAATATGTGATCCCGCCGCAGACTTTCAAGATCGAGAACCCCGTCGCGGTCGTCAACACCTCCGACGACAAAGCGGGCGCACGCTCCTTCGTGGACTTCCTCTTCACCCCGGAGGCGCAGCTGATCTGGGCCGAGCAGGGATTCCGGCCGGTGGACCCCGCGGTCATCGAGGCGACCCGGGATCTGTTCCCCGGTGACATCGCGAAGCTGTGGACCATCGCCGAACTCGGCAAGGTGCTCGGGGAGGGCACCGCCGAGGACAACGACGGCAAGGACCTGACCGGCTGGAAGGCCGTCGACGAGGCGCTGTTCGGCAAGAAGGGCGCCATCACCAAGATCTACGACTCAGGGGGTAAGCAGTGACCTCGGTCGACTCGACGGCCACGGAGAGCGGGGCACCCGTTCCCGACTCCCGGCCGCCACGCGGGTTCCTCGGACGCTCGCGGACCTTCGCCGGCGTGAGCCCGATGACCATCGGCGTCGCCTGGCTCTGGCTCAGCGTCATCGTCCTGCTGCCACTCGCGGCGATCACCGTGCAGTCCTTCGACGACGGCTGGAGCGGCTTCTGGGAGGCCGTCTCGGCGCCCGCCGCAGTGGACGCCATCTGGATCACCGTGGTCGTGTCCGTCGTCGCGGCGCTGATCAACGTCGTGTTCGGCACGCTGATCGCGTGGGTGCTGGTCCGCGACGAGTTCCCCGGCAAGGGATTCGTCAACGCCATCATCGACCTGCCGTTCGCGCTGCCGACGATCGTCGCCAGTCTCGTGTTGTTGTCGCTGTACGGGCCGAACAGCCCCATCGATATCCAGCTCAACGCCACCAAGCCCGCTCTGGTGATCGCGCTGACGTTCGTCACGCTGCCGTTCGTGGTCCGTCAGGTGCAGCCGGTGCTCATCGAACTCGACGTCGACGTCGAGGAGGCCGCGGCGGTACTCGGCGCCAACAACCTCACGATCTTCCGCAAGATCATCCTGCCCGCGCTGCTGCCGGCGATCCTGATCGGTGCCGGCCTGGCCTTCACCCGCGCCATCGGCGAGTTCGGTTCGGTGGTGCTCATCGGCGGCAACATCCCAGGCGACACCCAGGTGGCCTCGCAGTACATCCAGCAGCAGATCGAGATCGACGCGCCGATCGACGCGGCCGCGATCTCGGTGGTCCTGCTGCTCATCGCCTTCGTCGCGCTGCTCATCCTGCGCGTCGCCGGACGGTGGCAGTCCAAGCGGGAGGACGCTGACCGATGAAGGTGTCGAACCCGACCAAGTACACGCTGCGCACCATCGCGCTCGTCTACCTGTTCGTCCTCCTGATGGTTCCGGTCGGCACCATCTTCTACCGCTCCTTCGAACACGGCATCGTCCAGTTCTGGGAGTGGATCACCACCCCGGCGGCCATCTCCGCACTGCAGCTCAGCCTGCTCATCGTCGCCATCGTCGTGCCGCTCAACGTGGTCTTCGGCGTGATCACTGCGCTGGCCCTGGCCCGTGGGCGGTTTCCCGGCAAGGGATTCCTGCAGGCTGTCGTCGACTTGCCGTTCGCGGTGTCGCCGGTGGTCGCCGGTGTCGCGCTGATCCTCCTGTGGGGCCACGGCGGCTGGTTCGGCGGCATCGAGAGTCTCGGCTTCCGGATCATCTTCGGCTTCCCCGGGCTGGTGCTGGCCACGCTGTTCGTCACGCTGCCGTTCGTCGCCCGCGAGGTCGAACCGGTGCTCCGGGAGATCGGTACCGAACAGGAAGAGGCCGCCGCGACGCTGGGCGCCAGCAATTGGCAGGTCTTCTGGCGGGTCACCCTCCCGGCGATCCGCTGGGGCCTGACCTACGGCATCGTTCTGACCGTCGCGCGAGCGCTGGGCGAATACGGCGCGGTGACCATGGTGTCGTCGAACTATCCCGGTGTGTCCCAGACGCTGACGCTGCTGGTCCACTCCCGCTACACCGACGACTACAACGAGTTCGGCGCCTACGCGGCCGCGACCCTGCTGATGTTCGTCGCCATCCTGGTACTCGTCCTGATGTCCCTGATCGAGCGCCGCGCCAAGTCCCGTCTCGTCGACGCCAGCGAATCCACCTCGGGCGACGTCGAACTCACCGAGGTCGACCTCACCCCGCCACACGGACCGGCATCCGTCGACGCCAAGCAGATCGTCCATCCCAACGCCCAGCACAAGGAAGGCGTGTGACATGTCCATTCAGGTGATCGGCGCGAACAAGCGCTACGGCGACTTCGCCGCCCTCGACAACGTCTCCATCGACATCCCGGACGGTCAGCTCACCTCGTTGCTGGGGCCGTCGGGCTCCGGCAAGTCGACGCTGCTGCGGGCGATCGCCGGCCTCGACACCCTGGACTCGGGCACCGTCCGGATCAATGACAACGACGTCTCGCAGAAGTCACCGCAGAAGCGCGACATCGGATTCGTGTTCCAGCACTACGCCGCGTTCAAACACCTCACCGTGCGCGACAACATCGCCTTCGGCCTCAAGATCCGCAAGCGGCCCAAGAAGGAGGTCGACGCCAAGGTCGACCAGCTGCTCGAGGTGGTCGGACTCTCCGTCTTCCAGCACCGGTTCCCGGCGCAGCTGTCGGGTGGCCAGCGGCAGCGTATGGCCCTCGCCCGCGCACTTGCCGTCGACCCCAAGGTGCTGCTCCTCGACGAGCCGTTCGGCGCCCTCGATGCGAAGGTGCGAGACGACCTGCGCCGCTGGCTGCGTCGTCTCCACGAGGAGGTGCACGTCACCACCGTGCTGGTCACCCACGACCAGCAGGAGGCGCTCGACGTGAGCGACCGCATCGCCGTCCTCAACAAGGGACGCATCGAGCAGGTCGGTACCCCCGACGATCTCTACGACCGTCCGGCCAACGAGTTCGTCGCGTCGTTCCTCGGTTCGACGGTCCGCCTGAACGGCGAACTGGTTCGCCCGCACGACATCCGGATCGGACGCACCCCGGAGATGGCCTCGCCGGCCGCCGACGCATCGCTCGATACCGGTGTGATCAAGGCGACGGTGCTGCGCGTCGTGAACCTCGGCTTCGAGACCCGCGTCGAGCTCGTGGCCGCGACCACGGGCGACGAGTTCGCCGCCCAGATCACCCGCGGCGACCAGAACGCCCTCAACCTGCAGACCGGGGAGACCGTGTACGCGCGGGCCACCAAGGTCGCGGCGCTGACCGAGGCCTGAGCATCTCGACCGTCAGTGATTCGCGGGCTGGAACGTGTGCTGGTGTTCGGCTTCCTCGGCGCGGATCACGTGCATGACCGCGTTGATCAGCGCGAGATGGGTGAACGCCTGCGGAAAGTTGCCGAGCTGCTGGCCGGTCTTCGCGTCGATCTCCTCGGCGTAGAGCTTGAGGGGGCTCGAGTAGGACAGGAGTCGCTCGCACAGGGTCTTCGCGCGTGACAGTTCGCCGATCTCGACGAGCGCCGACACAAGCCAGAACGAACAGATCGTGAAGGTGCCCTCCTCGCCGGTGAGGCCGTCGTCGGTCTCCTCGACCTTGTAGCGCAGCACCAGGCCGTTGTCGGTCAGCTCGTCGGCGATCGCGAGAACCGTTGCGCGGACGCGATAGTCGTCGGGCGGAAGGAACCGCAGCAGCGGCACGAGAAGCAGCGACGCATCGAGCGCGTCGTTGCCGTAGCGCTGGGTGAAGACCCCGCGGTCGTTGACGCCGTGGGCAAGGATGTCGGCCTTGATCTCGTCGGCGATCGCCGCCCACTCGCGGGCGTGCTTCTCCTCGCCGTGCATGGTCGCGAGGCGGGAACCGCGGTCGAGAGCCACCCAGCACATCACCTTCGACGAGGTGAAGTGCTTCGGTTCGCCGCGCACCTCCCAGATGCCGCGGTCGGGTTCGCGCCAGTGCTTGATCGCTTCCTCGACCTGAGCCTTGAGGACGGGCCACAGGGTCTCGGGGACCGCCTCGTGGGACTTGATGTTGAGGTACACCGAGTCCAGCATCGTGCCCCAGATGTCGTGCTGCGCCTGGTTGTACGCACCATTGCCGATGCGGACGGGGCGGGCGCCGTCGTAACCGGAGAGGTGGGTGAGCTCTTCCTCTTCGAGCGTCCGCTCGCCGCCGACGCCGTACATCACCTGCAGGGGATGCCGTTCGCCGTTGGTGATGCCGGAGACGTCGGCGATGAAGGAGAAGAAATCGTCGGCTTCACGATCGAGGCCCAGCGTGTACAGCCCCCACAGCGCGAACGTCGAATCGCGCACCCACGCATAGCGGTAGTCCCAGTTACGTTCGCCCTGAGGGGTTTCCGGCAGCGAGGTGGTCGCGGCGGCCAGGAGCGCGCCGGTCGGGGAGTAGGTGAGTCCCTTGAGGGTGAGCGCGGAGCGTTGCAGATGGGAGCGCCACGGATGGTCGGGGAACGTGCCGATGTTGATCCACTGCCGCCACGACTCGGCCGTGGACCACATCTTCTGGGCCGCCTCGTCCCAGTTCTGCGGTGCAGGAAACCGAGACCAGCTCAACGCGACGAACCGGTTGTCGCCCTCGACGAGACGGGTGCGCGCACGTGCTTCACGGCCCTCGAGTCCGAGACGGAGGTCGGTGGTGAGTTTGAGAGTGGGCATGTCCGCGTCGGACTCGGTGTCCTTGGCGGTCGCGATGGCCTCGCCGTAGGCCGGGCCGGTGTACTCCCACTTGGTCGTACCCCGGTGGTAATCGAACGCCGGTTCACAACTCATGTGCAGTTCGACGGTGCCTGACACACACCGCACCGTGCGGAGCAGGATGTGCTCGGCGTCCCAGTCGGTGGGCGTACGGCGATGAGTGCGGGAGCGTCGCTCGTTGTCGTGCCACGGGCCCATGACCAGGGCATCGCGCACGATGATCCAGCCGGTGTCGGTCTGCCACGTCGTCTCGACCATCAGGCTGCCGGGGAGGTACCGGCGGTCGACGGGCACGCTGACGCCGTACGGCGCGAGGCGGAAGTGGCCGGCGCTCCGATCGAGCACCGCCCCGAACACGCTCGGCGAATCGGGACGCGGCACGCACATCCACTCGACGGAGCCGTTGCGGGCGATGAGGCAGTTGGTCTCGGTGTCGGACAGGAACGCGTAGTCGCCGATGGGGGGAAAGGCGCTCCGGTGCGCCGGGTTGGTCGGCGGCATCGGTGCCGGTCCCGGGACGCTGACTCGTGCGGCGTCGGTGCCGGCGCCCTGTGTGGGGGTCGCGGTCGGCAGGGACGTTACGGTGGAGTCATCTGCAACAGACATGGGATCTATCATTGCGACGGGCGCTGTCCGACGCCAGTCGGCCCGAACGGGGCCGGGCAGACAGATGAACCGAATCGGACGGACGAGGTGATGAGGTGACGGCGTTCTTCGCCTGGTGGGACGGCGTGGAGGAGTGGCTGACCGGCCTGTCCTTCGTTCCGCAGCTCTTGGTCACCGTCGCCGTGGTGATTCCGGTCGCGATCCTGCTCGCCTATGTTCTCAATCTCCTGGTCGACCTGGCGGCAACGCTGTTCGACCGCCGACGCTTCGCCGACGACGATGGGACCGGACTGTGAAACTGATGCGCTCGCCGGTCACCCTCGCGCTGCTGGCGTTGCTGGTCCTCGTCGTGATCGCCTGGCTCGTCACGATGTGAGAAGGCCGTCGGACCCCATCGGGGAACGACCTGACGGGCGGTCAGCGCCCGGCGATCACCGTGCGACGCTGTGCGGCCGTGCGATAGAGGCCGCAGATCCCCTCGACGACGTCGGGGTGCGCGCCGAGCGGTCCGGCCACGAGCGTTTCGTCGGCCAGCGCGTCCAGAGCCGACTCGACCCGCTCGATCAGCAGACCGGCCGACAAGAAGTACGGACTGAGTGCGATGCGCTCGGCACCGACGGCACGGAGTCGACGGACTGCCGTGGCGACGGCGCGGTTGCCCGAACCGAGTTTGGTCGCGAAGACCACCTCGACCGGCCGATGCAGGGACGTGGAGAGTTCGATGGCCCGGCGCCGGACGTGACGGTCGGCGGATTCGTCGGAGGAACCGACCGCCGACAGGATCACGCCGTCGCGCTCGTGAAGCCCGGCTTCGAGCAGACGGTCGGCGAGTGCTGCGGTGAACGACCGGGTGCCGATGACGTCGGTCTGCTGCGCGAACGGCCGGTGCTCGGCGATGATCGCCGGCAGATCGATCTTGTGGTGATACCCGGCGGACAGCAGCAGCGGGACGACGACCGGATCGTCACCGGTCTCGCTCCCGGTCGCCAGGACTTCGCCGACGAGCGGCTCGTCGAGATCGAGGTAGGACAGGACCACCTCGACGCCCGGAAGCCTGACGGCGACGGCGTCGCGCACACGGCGCGCGGTCGCGCCGAAGCGCGGATCGCGACTGCCGTGTGCGACGAGGACGAGAACCGGACTCACACCAACTCTTTGAGGTGCAGCGGCGCGAGTGCGTCGCCCACCAGGCCGGCGGCGAGGGTGTTGCCACCCTGCGGGTCGATCAGCAGGAAGCTGCCCGACTCGCGGTTCACCTGGTAGTCGTCGGCCGGGATGGGCTCGGCGGTCTGTACCGAGATCCGCACGATCTGGTTGAGCTCCACCGATTCCGGGGCCTCCACGAGCGCCAGGTTCTGCTCGTCGAAGAGAGCGTCGAGCCCACCGACGATGGCCTGCGTCGTCTTGGTGCCGTGCTTGAGGAGCAGACGCGCACCGGGGCGCAGCTGCTTCTCGGCGAGCCAGCAGACGGTCGCGGTGAACTGCTGCACCGGCTCCGGGGCGTCGACCGCGGCGGCGATCAGGTCACCGCGCGAGATGTCGACGTTGTCGGCGAGCAGGATCGTGACGCTGCGCCCGGTGTGCGCGGACTCCAGCGGACCGTCGGCGGTGTCGATCTGGCTGACGGTGGTTCGCTGACCCGACGGCAGGACGACGACCTCGTCACCCACCGATACCCGTCCGGCGGCGATCTGACCCGCGTAACCGCGGTAGTCGGGGTATTCCGCGGTGCGGGGGCGGATCACGTACTGCACCGGGAAGCGCAGGCCCACCGGGGCACGCTCGGTGAGGTTGGGGACCGTCTCGAGGTGCTCGATGAGGGTCGGGCCGTTGTAGAACGGGGTGTTCTCCGAGCGGTTCGCGATGTTGTCGCCGTGCAGCGCGGACACCGGGATGGCGGTGACCTGGTCGTCGGACCAGCCGAGCGAGCGGGTCAGTTCGGCGAACTCGGCGGAGATCTCGGCGAACACCGATGCCTGATCGTCGACGAGGTCGATCTTGTTGACCGCCAGCACCAGCTGCGGCACACCGAGAAGGGCCATCACCGCGGCGTGGCGGCGGGTCTGCGAGACGACGCCGTTGCGGGCGTCGACGAGCAGGATCACCAGCTGGGCGGTGGAGGCGCCGGACACGGTGTTACGCGTGTACTGCACGTGGCCCGGGGTGTCGGCGAGCACGAAAGAGCGTGCGGGCGTCGCGAAGTAGCGGTACGCCACGTCGATGGTGATGCCCTGCTCGCGCTCGGCGCGCAGGCCGTCGACGAGCAGCGACAGGTCGGGCCCTTCGAGCCCGCGGTCCACCGATGCTTTGGTCACTGCGTCGATCTGGTCGGCCAGAACGGATTTCGTGTCGTACAACAGGCGGCCGACGAGCGTCGACTTGCCGTCGTCCACACTGCCCGCAGTGGCGATGCGGAGAAGGTCGGGTGCATGTCTCATGTCAGAAATATCCTTCGCGCTTGCGGTCTTCCATGGCGGCCTCGGAGACCCGGTCGTCGCCACGGGTGGCGCCGCGCTCGGTCAGCCGCGACGCGGCCACCTCGTCGAGCACGGCCTCGTTGTCGGCGGCTTCGGAGAGCACCGCGCCGGTCGACGAGCCGTCGCCGACGGTGCGGTAGCGCACCGAGAGACGCTGCAGCTCTTCACCTTCGCGCGGTCCGCCCCAGACGCCGGGGGTCATCCACATGCCGTCCCGCAGGAAGACGTCACGTTCGTGGGCGTAGTAGATCGAGGGGAGCAGAACCTGCTCGCGGGCGATGTAGCGCCAGATGTCGAGCTCGGTCCAGTTCGACAGCGGGAACACACGCACGTGCTCACCCGGGGCGTGACGGCCGTTGTAGAGGTTCCACAGCTCGGGACGCTGACGCTTCGGGTCCCACTGGCCGAAGGCGTTGCGCAGCGAGAAGATCCGCTCCTTGGCGCGCGAGCGCTCCTCGTCGCGGCGACCGCCGCCGAAGACCGCGTCGAAGCGGTTCTCGGTGATGGCATCGAGCAGCGGGATGGTCTGCAGCGGGTTGCGGACGCCGTCGGGGCGCTCGGTGAGCCGGCCGTCGGCGAGGTAATCCTCGACCTTGGCGACGTGCAGGCGCAGGTTGTGACGGTCGACGACGTCGTCGCGGAACTCGAGGACCTCGGGCAGGTTGTGCCCGGTGTCGACGTGCAGCAGCGAGAACGGCAGCGGCGCAGGCCAGAACGCCTTCAGTGCGACGTGGAGGAGGACGGTCGAATCCTTGCCGCCGGAGAAGAGGATCACCGGGCGCTCGAATTCGCCTGCCACCTCACGGAAGACGTGGATGGCCTCGGATTCGAGGGCGTCGAGGGTGGTGAAGTCGTCGGCCTCGGCGGAGACGGTGGTATCGCGGATTGGTTCGGTGACGGTCATGCGTGGAGCCCACATTCTGTCTTGGCGCGACCGGCCCAGCGGCCACTGCGCGGATCGGATCCGGGTTCGGGTTTGGCGGTGCACGGTGCACAGCCGATGGAGGGGTAGCCTTCGTCGACCAACGGGTTGACGAGCACGCCGTTGGAGTCGATGTAGTCCTGCATCGTCTCGTCGGACCACGCTGCGATCGGGTTGATCTTGACCAGCCCGAAGCCCTCGTCGAACGAGATGAGCGGCGCGTTGGCCCGGGTCGGCGCCTCCACGCGGCGGATGCCGGTGATCCAGGCGTCGTAACCGGCAAGGCCCGCCTTGAGCGGCACGACCTTGCGCATGCGGCAGCATTCGCCGGGATCGCGCGCGAAGAGGTTGCGGCCCAACAGTTCATCCTGTTCGGCGACGGTGTGCTCGGGGTTGAGGTTGACCATCCGAACCCCATACACCTGTTCGACGGCGTCACGGGTGCCGATGGTCTCGGCGAAGTGATATCCCGTGTCGAGGAACAAGACCTTGACCGGCTCCCCGTCGAGCAGGTCGCGGTCGATGTTCTTCACCGCGAGGTCGACGAGGGCGGCGTCCTGCATGTTCGACGCGACGACGAAGTTGGTGCCGAAGGTCTCCGCGGTCCACCGGATCAGTTCCTCCGGGGTGGCGTCGGGACCGAGGTCGGCCGCGCCCTTCGCCGCGATCGCCCGGAGTTCGTCCTCGCTGTGGCGGCGGCCGGTGGCCGGTGCCGGGGTGCTGATGGTCATCGGAGAGCC
Organism: Gordonia sp. Swx-4; assembly: GCF_030316175.1. NCBI lineage: Bacteria > Bacillati > Actinomycetota > Actinomycetes > Mycobacteriales > Gordoniaceae > Gordonia > Gordonia sp. Swx-4. The sequence goes on along the minus strand of NZ_CP128197.1, from coordinate 3,537,777 downwards.
TCCTCGTCGGCGCGAACGGCCCACTGCGCGAACCGTTCACCCTCTTCGCGCTGGTCCACGAAGTTGCGGACCACGCGCTCGATGTAGTCGCCGAGCTCGGTGCCGAGCACCTTGTGCTGGCGCAGCTTGCGACCGAAACCGGAGTCCAGGCCGAGGCTGCCGCCCAGGTGGACCTGGAAGCCGTCGGTCTGGTTGCCGTCGGCGTCCTCGACGAGCTGTCCCTTGAACCCGATGTCGGCGATCTGCGACCGTCCGCAGGAGTTGGGGCAGCCGTTGATGTTCACGGTGATCGGCACGTCGAGGTTCGAGTTGATGTCGGCGAGCCGCTCGTCGAGTTCCGGCGCGAGAACCTGTGAACGCTTGCGGGTCTCCGTGAACGAGAGCTTGCAGAACTCGATACCGCTGCACGCCAGCAGGTTCCGGCGCCACTGCGTCGGCCGGCCGTGCAGGCCGAGCGGCTTGAGCTCGTCGATGAGCCACTCGACCTTGTCGTCGGGGACGTCGAGGACGATCAGCTTCTGGTACGGGGTGAAGCGCACGCGGTCGGAACCGACGGCGGCGACGGCCTCGGCGGTCTTGGTCAGGATCGTGCCCGACACGCGACCGGCGATGGGGGAGAAGCCGATCGCGTTGAGTCCGTTGCGCAGCTTCTGCACACCGATGTGGTCGATCGGGCGTTCGGGCTGCACCGGAGCCGGGCCGTCGATCAGCTTGCGGCCGAGGTACTCGTCCTCGAGGACCTGACGGAACTTCTCGATGCCCCAGTCCTTGATGAGGAACTTCAGGCGTGCCTTGGCGCGGAGGCGGCGATATCCGTAGTCGCGGAAGATCGAGACCACGGCCTCCCACACGTCGGGCACCTCGTCGAGCGGGACCCAGGCGCCGACGCGCTGGGCGAGCATCGGGTTGGTGGACAGGCCTCCGCCGACCCAGAGATCGAGGCCCGGGCCGTGTTCGGGGTGGACGACGCCGACGAAGGCGACATCGTTGATCTCGTGGACCACGTCCTGCTGGCCGGAGATCGCGGTCTTGAACTTGCGCGGCAGGTTCGAGTACTTCGGGTCGCCGATGTAGCGGCGGACGATCTCGTCGATGGCCGGGGTGGGGTCGAGGACCTCGTCGAAGGATTCACCGGCGAGCGGCGAACCCAGCACGACGCGGGGGCAGTCGCCGCAGGCCTCGGTGGTCTTGAGGCCGACGCCTTCGAGGCGCTCCCAGATCGTCGGGACGTCCTCGATGCGGATCCAGTGGTACTGGACGTTCTCGCGGTCGGAGAGGTCGGCGGTGTCGCGGGCGAACTCGGTGGAGAGTTCGCCGAGCGTGCGCAGCTGCGCGACGTTGAGTGCGCCGGCGTCGCAACGCACGCGCATCATGAAGTGCTTGTCTTCGAGGATGTCGATGTTCTCGTCGCCGGTCCAGGTGCCGTCGTAACCCTCGGCGCGCTGTGTGTAGAGGCCCCACCAGCGCATCCGACCGCGCAGGTCCTGCTTGTCGATCGAGTCGAAGCCCTGCTTGGAGTAGATGTTCTCGATGCGGGCGCGGACGTTGAGGGGGTTGTCGTCCTTCTTGACCTGCTCGTTGGGGTTCAGCGGCTCGCGGTAGCCGAGCTTCCACTGACCTTCGGCGCGGCGCTTGGCCGGGCGTGCCTTGCGTGCGGGACGAGCGCGCTTCTCGGTGCCGGCCTCTCCTGCAGCAGCGGGGTTGACGGCATCAGGCTGTGAGTCCGTGCTGGGGACAGCAGCAGGGGCGTCGGTTGTGGACGTCATGAAATCTCCTGTGCCGGCGCACAGGGCCGGCGTTCATTGCACGAAAAAGTGGGCTGAAACGTGCCGGCATCCCTGGGATGCAGGGATCAATCGGGGCCGAGACGTCGCTAGATGCGACAGAAAGCGCTGTTGACGCGCTTGAGATCAATGTGGCGACGCGCTGCGAGCCACACCCCTGGGAAAATCACGAGGTCCATAGTGCCACGATCTCCATCGCCTCGTCTACTTGGGGTTATTTTCCATCATGATGATGGAAACGCCTCTGCGCCGGCGCGACCGAAGGTCTCACCTCGAGTCGGTCGAGGAAACGCGTCGTGGTTGTTCCCGGCCTGAGCCGCGGCGTTGTCCGCCCCGGTCGATCCGGCGATTTCGGTGCTGACGTCGAGGTCGTCATGATGGAACGGTGAAGGTCGACATCGAAGCAGCCACCCCCGAGCTCACCGCGCAGCTCATCGACGGGGCGTGCCGAGACGTCGACCCCGACGTGCCGTTCGGCCTGTACCTGCACGTCCCGTTCTGCGCGACCCGCTGTGGCTACTGCGACTTCAACACCTACACCGCGGGGGAGCTCGGCTCGACGTCGTCGCCGGAGTCCTGGCAGGAGGCGGTCGCCGCGGAACTGGAGTCGGCGGCACGGCTGCTGGCGCCGACCCGGAAGGTGTCGACGATCTTCGTCGGCGGCGGTACGCCGTCTCTCCTCGGCGCCGACGGACTCACCCGGCTGCTCGACGCGGTGCGCGCCAACTTCGACCTCGCCCCCGACGCCGAGGTCACCACCGAGTCGAACCCGGAGTCGACGTCGCCGGCGTTCTTCGAGCAGCTGCGCGGGGCCGGGTTCACCCGCATCTCGCTCGGCATGCAGTCCGCCGCCCAGCACGTGCTCAAGGTCCTCGACCGGGTGCACACGCCGGGACGCGCGGTCGCCGCGGCGCAGGAGGCCCGGGCGGCCGGCTTCGACCACGTCAACCTCGACCTCATCTACGGCACCCCCGGCGAGACGGACGCCGACCTGCACACCACCCTCGACGCCGTGCTGTCCGCGGGCGTCGACCACGTGTCGGCGTACGCGCTGATCGTCGAGGACGGCACCGCGCTGGCGCGTCGAATCCGGCGCGGCGAGATGCCCGCACCCGACGACGACGTGCTCGCCGACCGCTACAAGATCCTCGATGATCGGTTGGGTGCCAACGGTTTCGGCTGGTACGAGGTGTCGAACTGGGCGCTCGACGACGCTGGTGCGTGCCGCCACAATCTCGCCTACTGGAACAGCTCGGACTGGTGGGGGATCGGCCCGGGCGCGCACTCGCACGTCAACGGGGTGCGCTGGTGGAACGTGAAGCATCCGGCGCGCTATGCGCAGACGCTCGGAGAAGGCGTGTTGCCCGCGGCGTCGTCGGAACAGCTCACCGCCGAGGACCGCCACATGGAGGCGGTCATGCTCACCACCCGACTCCGGACCGGACTGCCGAACGACCTCCTCGACGACGCCGAACGTGCGAACGCCGAAAAGCTCTGCGCCGACGGCCTGCTCGGCTCGACGGGCGGTGCCTATGTCCTCACCGACGCCGGCCGGCTTCTCGCCGACGGTGTGATCCGCCGCGTGCTCTGGGGCTGAGCCGCGGACTACCAGGGCCGCTCGGGGCGCGACGGGCTCGTCCAGCCGGTCGACCGGGCGCCTCGACGATGAGCCCCACCACCGCCAGGGGTTTCGGGAGCGCCACGCGGCGGACGGACCGGTTCGGGCGGGACGTCGACGATGCGGGGACGGGCCGGGATCTCGGCGGTGTCGTCGAGCTGCTCCTCGAGGGGGCGCGCGCCCTCGGAGAGGTCGAGGGCGTCGAGATCGAGGGTGCGGGCGTGGATGATGTTGCGGTTCCGCAGTGCCGAGCGCACCGCGCGGTGGAGTCCGTCCTCGAGGTAGAGGTCGCCCTCCCAGCGGACGACGTGCGCGAAGAGGTCGCCGTAGAACGTCGAGTCCTCGCTGAGCAGCTTGTCCAGGGCCAGCACCTTGGTGAGCGTGATCAGCTGGTCGAGTCGCAGCTGTCGCGGTGGGATCTTGGCCCAGCCACGCGTCGACAGCTTGTGGTCGGGATAGGGCCTGCCCTCCCGCACCCCCTTGAAGATCATGTGACTCCGCGCCGGTTTCGTAGTATGGACGTACCCAGTATGGGACGTACCCAACTCTATGGCCCAACCCCATGGACCGGGACTCGGATCAGGAGGTGTACCGCGTGTCCACAACGGATGACCGTCGATTCGAGATCCTCCGCGCGATCGTGACCGACTACGTCGAATCGCAAGAGCCCATCGGGTCGAAGGCACTCGTCGAACGGCATCAGCTCGGGGTGTCGAGTGCGACCGTCCGCAACGACATGGCGGTACTCGAGGCCGAGGGGTACATCACCCAGCCGCACACCAGCTCGGGTCGAGTCCCCACGGACAAGGGCTACCGGATGTTCGTGGACCGCATCAGCGAGATCAAGCCGCTCTCGTCGGCGGAACGTCGCGCCATCCTGTCGGTGCTCGACTCCGGCGTCGACCTCGACGACGTGCTGCGACGCTCGGTGAAGCTGCTGGCCCAGCTGACCCGCCAGGTGGCCGTCATCCAGTACCCGGTGCTGTCGGCGGCCCGCGTCCGGCATCTCGAGGTCGTCTCGCTCTCCCGGTCGCGGTTGCTGCTCGTCGTGATCGTCGACAACGGCCGTGTCGAACAGCGGATGGTCGCGCTGAACGAGGACCACGACGAAGAGGACATCAGTCGTCTGCGTGACATGTTCTCCGCGGCGCTGCACGGCAAACGGCTCGCCGAGGCGTCGGCGGCGGTGGCCGAGCTCGCCAACTCGGCACCCGACGACATCCGGGGTGCGGTCCTCAGCATCGCCACCGTTCTCGTCGAGACCCTCGTCGAACGCGGCGACGACCGGCTGGTGCTCGGCGGCACCTCCAACCTGGCGCGGTCGGCGAGCGACTTCACGCCGGTCGTCGGCGGCATGGACACCGTCCTCGAAGCGCTCGAGGAGCAGGTCGTCGTGCTCAAGATCCTCGCCACGACACAGGACATGGGCCAGGTCACAGTGCAGATCGGAGAGGAGACGCAGACCGAGAACCTGCGTGGGACCTCGGTGGTGTCCACAGGGTACGGTGCATCGGGAACCGTGTTCGGCGGCGTCGGTGTGCTCGGCCCCACACGGATGGACTATCCGGGAACCATCGCGTCGGTCGCAGCCGTTGCCAAATACATCGGTGAGGTGCTCGCCGAACGATGACCGCCGCCCCGGCGACGGACGTCAGGTGAGGGCCCCAACCGGTCGACGGCAGAATCGAGTGGTTCCACTGCGTACCGCGCGGACGTGCGTCCACACCGATGGCGCGCACCGCGTGGGCACCAACTGAGACCGAAGGATCACTACAACCGTGGCACGTGACTATTACGCAATCCTGGGTGTGGCGAAGGGTGCCAGTGACCAGGAGCTCAAGCGCGCCTACCGCAAGAAGGCACGCGAACTGCATCCCGACGTCAACCCGGGCATGGAGGACGAGTTCAAGGAGGTCAGCACCGCGTACGAGGTGCTGACCGATCCGGAGAAGCGCCGCATCGTCGACGCCGGTGGCGACCCCCTCGCGGGTGCGGGTGCCGGGGGGTTCGGCGGATTCGGCGGCGGAGGCGGCGGATTCGGCGACGTCTTCGAAGCCTTCTTCGGCAACGGCGGCGCCTTCGGCGGTGGCGGCGGTTTCGGGTCGGGACGCGGTCCCCGCTCGCGCGTCCAGCCGGGTGAGCCCGCGCTCGTCAACCTCAAGCTCGATCTCGCCGAGTGCGCCCAGGGCGTCAACAAGGAGATCACCGTCGACACCGCGATCCTGTGCGACGCGTGCACCGGGTCGGGAACCAACGGCGACAGCAAACCGGTCGCCTGCGACACCTGCCACGGTGCCGGCGAGATCCAGTCGGTGCAGCGCTCGTTCCTCGGTCAGGTCATGACCGTCCGCGAGTGCCCGACCTGCCACGGCGTCGGCGAGGTCATCCCCGATCCCTGCCACAAGTGCGGCGGCGACGGTCGCGTGCGTTCGCGTCGCACCATGACCGTCCGCATCCCGGCCGGCATCGAGAGCGGCATGCGCGTCCGGCTCAGCGGCCAGGGCGAGGTCGGCCCCGGCGGCGGTCCGGCCGGCGACCTCTACGTCGAGGTCACCGAGCGGCCGCACGAGGTCTTCTTGCGCGACAAGGACGACCTGCACTGCACCCTGAAGGTCCCGATGGTCGACGCCGCGCTCGGTGCCGAGTTCGACGTCGAGACCATTCTCGGCGATCCCGTCACCGTCAAGATCGACCCGGGCACGCAGCCCGGCCAGGTGGTCAAGCTGCGCGGCCAGGGTATGCCGCACGTCAGCTCGGGTGTCCGCGGAAACCTGCACGTCCATCTCGACGTGGTGGTGCCGACCAAGCTCGACAGTGCCCAGACCGACGCGCTCAAGAAGCTCAAGAAGGTGGCGCAGGACGAGATCGAGGTGGTCAACACGTCGGCCGCGGCCGCCCCGGGCGGACTCTTCTCACGACTGCGCAACGCATTCGCAGGCAAGTGAGCCCACCGCTTTTCTGGGCGGACTCCGTCCCTGCCCCGGGTGCCGACCTCATCCTCAGCGGGCCGGAGGGCCGGCATGCGGTGACGGTCGCGCGCCTCGGGGTGGGGGAGCGCATCCTCGTCGGCGACGGCGCGGGATCGGTGGCCGGATGCGAGATCCGGGAGATCACCGGCAAGGACACCCTCGTCGCGTCGGTGCGTGAGTTCTCCTTCCAGGCGCGTCCCGCCCCGCAGGTGACCCTTGTGCAGGCCTTGCCGAAGTCCGAACGGTCTGAGCTGGCCGTCGATCTCGCGACCGAGGCCGGCATCGACGTGATCGTGCCCTGGCAGGCGATGCGCTGTGTCGCACGGTGGACGGGCAAGGCGGACAAGGGCGTTGCCAAGTGGCGGGCCGCGGCGTCGGCTGCCGCCAAGCAGAGCCGCCGACCCTGGATTCCCGAGGTCACCGACCTCGCCACCACCATCGATGTCCGCGCGCGGTGCGCCGACGCGGTCGCCGCCGGTGGTGTGGTCGCCGTGCTGCACGAGGAGGCGGCGCGGCCCCTCGCCGAACTGCCGCTCGCCGATGCGAGCGAGATCGTGCTCGTCGTCGGTCCCGAAGGCGGACTCGACGACGCCGAGGTCGCCGACCTGACCGCGCTCGGTGCCCATTCGGTGGTGCTCGGCCCGGAGGTGCTGCGTACCTCGACGGCGGCCGCGGTCGCGCTGGGTGCGATCGGTGTGCTGACCGGACGGTGGTCGCGATGAGTACCGTCCGACGCTGCGCCGTACGACGCACCAAGATCGAATACGGCACCGAGCCTTCCCAATTCGGCCACGTATACCTCCCGCGTGACGGCCTCGACCCCGCGACGCCGGCCCGGGTGGTCGTGCTCGTCCACGGCGGCTCGTGGTCGGTGGAGTACGGTTCGACGATCCAGACCGCAGTCGCCCGCACGATGGCCGAACGCGGTGCGGTCGTGTGGAACATCGAGTACCGCCGCGTCGGGGAACCGGGCGGCGGCTGGCCGAACACCGGGCGCGACGTGGTCGAGGCGATCCGGGCCCTCGACGGCTCGGTGCGCGATGCGCTGCAAGAACAGGACGTCGACCTCCGCGCGATCGACTTCTCCTCGGTGGGCGTCGTCGGGCATTCGGCCGGAGGCCAGCTCGCAGTGTGGGCCGTCGGCAAGCTCGGCGCACGTACCGCCTCGACCACCATCACCACCGTCGTGGCCCAGGCAGCGGTCCTCGACACCGTCTCCGCGGCAGACAAGGAATCCCTGCGCGCCCTGATGGGCCGCCCGTACAGCGAGTCACCGCGCCGCTACGAAGAGGCATCGCCCATGCTCGCGCCGGTCTTCGACGCGCACGTCGTCGCGATCACCGGTGACGACGACGACCTCGTGCCCGACGTGGTGAGCCGCCGGTACGTCGACGACGCGATCGCCCGCGGGCAGTCGGCCGAACTGATCGTCGTACCGGGCGAGGGTCACCAGGCGTTCGTCGAGCCGCGCACCGGTTGCGCGCGGCAGACGATTCGGGTCCTGGGGATCTGACCGACCGGTATGTCCGATCGATGGGCATACTGAGACGCTGACGGTCGACTTACGTACACGAAGTGGTGGGGGCTCGTGCTTGTAAATCCAGATGTCTTACGTGGACTCTCCGACAAAACGTCGGGTGCAGCGGATGCGGTCGAAGCAAACACGCTCGCCGGGATGGTCCTGGGCGCGTTCTCCGAGATGCACGGTTCAGCATCTGAGTGGAGTGCCCGCGCAGTTGATGAGTTCGTGGCACCACTCGTCGGCGCTGTCTCCCAGAGCTTCGACGAGTTGGCGGGTGCAGCCAGGGGAGCTGCGGGCAATTACGAGATGACAGATGATGATCTGAAGTCCAAGATCGATGCCTCCTTCAAACCATGATCCCTTCGCGCGCCCGATTGACGGGTTGGAATTTCGGGCCCATCACGGCTGCTGCGGACACGGTGAGAACCAGGGGTGCCGCCATCGAGAAGGCCGGTCGCGACATCGAAAGCTCGTGCGAGGCGCTACCAGCCGTCCGCGCCTGGGACGGCCCGGGCCACGCCGCAGCGACAGCTGCGTTCGGGCGTGCACGAGGCCAAACGGGAGAGATCGGGAAGCTGGCTGACCGTCTCGTCGATTCCTTGACTCAGGGGTATTGGACGTTGACCTCTGCTGAGGACAAGCTCATGGGCAAGGTTGCCGAGGTCGAGGGCAGCAAACTTTTCCTGGTTCATGACCATTGGGCCATCACACTTCGTCCGATGCCGATGACTCGCGTACGTGCAAAGGAACTCTTCGCGGAAAGGGACAATCTGCAGGAGCAGTTGAACCCTCTGGTGACGGCGATGGGTCAGGCGGATGATTCGGTGTCCGAAAGTCTGCAGAGTGCCGCTCACAGTGCGGGTTTCGAGATGCGATCATCTTCGATACCTCAGGTGGCCCCCTGGCTCATGGAGCCTGAAGACGACGTTCCTGACCCGGCTACGCTACCCGGGAAGCTTTATCAGCGTTCCGTATCCGAAGCAGATGCATCGGTGACGGTGGCCGAGACAACCACGGGTGTGGATTCGGACGGCCAAGAATTCACGACGCTGATCATGCAAGACGGAAGCCGAGTGGTCAGGACCGAAATCGGTCAGTCCCGCGGGGTGCTTTGGACGGAGGAACGGTACGACCCGAGAGGAGAACTCGTGTGGAGTACCAGTGCGACGGATTGGCTCAATGGCCGGACCATGGTGTCGACAAGGTATGCCGACAAAACGTTGGTCTCGGTGCTCTACGGCGAAGACGGACGGGCCATCAGTGGTGAGGTCCTGGCGAACGGAGTATCCGAGGAAGCGCAACCGCTGGATAGTAGTTTCTTTTCACACCCGGCGTTGACAACAGTTGGCGGAGTCTTGGCAGGGGCCGACGAACATAGCGACAACGCGCTAAAGAAGGAGCTCCCTACTCTGTCGAAGAACCAGTTCCAGAACATCAAAGCGGGTGCGAAGTTCGGGGGCTATGGCTTAGGAGTCGGCCTCGCGCTCTATGACGTGGCGACTGTGGACGAACCAGATCAGAAGTGCCAGGCGGCGATCTCGGGGTTGGCTAGCGCCGTCGGTGGCACTGCGCTAGGAGCTGCGGGCGGCATGGTGCCCATCCCCGTCGTCGATGTAGCGGCGGCTGGACTCGGCACTGTCGCAGGGTCTTGGTTGTTCGGATTTCTTGGCTCGGAATTGGGAAGGGCTGTCTGTTATGACTGATGATCAGGCCGTGCCGGAATGGGACAGGATTCGCAGACAAACCCGATGGACATGCGTCGCCCTGATCATCTTTGGAGCTCTCGGACTTTTCTGGCTGTGGCACCTGACGAGATCGCTGGCTGACGGTCGCTATTCGGACGCAGCGTTCTATATTTGCGCGTCTGCTACTTGCGCAGCAGTGCTCTGTGCGTCAGGGCTCGTGCTGAAGAACCGTGCTCGGTCCACCGCAGCTCCAGGGGCGGCTGATTCGATACCGGGCGGGATCAGGTTCGCGACATCGCGTCGACTTCGGATGGCGTATCGAGGGTCTTTGACGCTGATCGCGGTTTCGTCCGGCCTGTTCGCTGTCGGTATGTGGCTGGGGCAGTTCGATTTTCCGATGAGCCCGGGGCAAGCGCTGATCTTCCCCTGGGTCACAGCCGCGATTGCCGCCTACTCCGTGATTGCCCTCGCCTGGTTCGCGATGGGACTGCTGCGATATCCGTGCATCGAGGTTTCGACTGCCGGTTTGGACGTCACTGGGTTTCGGTTGAAGCAAACGGTCAAGTGGGACGATGTTGCGGACATCGTTCCGCGTGCGGACGGCAAGAACCCGGAGATCGACATCTTCCTGAAGGATCGGGCACGGGCCGGCGTGGAGATCTTCTACCGGGGCCCTTTTTCTCCTGGGTATATGCAAGCTCAGCGATCCGTTCGAGTCACCGCAGATCTCTTCGCCGTCGGAGCCGTGCCAATCCTCGACTTCATCGACTACTACGCCTTCAACCCCGAGGCTCGCGCAGAGCTGGTCGATGGTCGGGCCCTGCGCCGGTTGGCGTCGATGGGCCAACCGGCAGTCGAGGGCTGAGACGGTCAGGAAATATTGCCTGCTGATCGGCCGTTGCATAGCGATACACTGACCACACAACTGCGCGTTTCCTTCAGTGAATCCTCACTGCGAAGTGACGGACGCCCGCAGGCCACAACCGCAGACCACCAGGAGTGATTTCATACGTGAGTGACGACAACCCCGACCCGAGCGGGCAATCCAGCCGAACGCAGCCGCGCCGGTCTGGGGTCACATCCACCGTCGAAGTCTCTCCCGGAGTGGTGTTCGGGCTGCTCGGCGCCAGTGACGTCAACCTTCGGACGCTCGAGCAGCTGCTTCCCGCCGACATCCACGTGCGCGGCAACCAGGTGACGTTGACCGGCGAGCCCGCCGATGTCGCCGCCTCCGAACGCGTCATCGCCGAACTCACCGACCTCGTCGGACGTGGCACCCCGCTGACCCCGGACCTCGTCCGGCACAGCGTGTCGATGCTCTCCGACGGCGGCCAGGAATCGCCCGCCGAGGTGCTGTCGCTGGACATCCTCTCGCGCCGCGGCAAGACGATCCGGCCCAAGACGCTGAACCAGAAACACTACGTCGACGCCATCGACGACAACACCATCGTGTTCGGGCTGGGTCCGGCCGGCACCGGCAAGACCTATCTCGCGATGGCCAAGGCCGTGCAGGCCCTGCAGTCGAAGTCGGTCAACCGCATCATCCTCACCCGCCCGGCCGTCGAGGCCGGCGAACGCCTGGGCTTCCTGCCGGGCACGCTGAGCGAGAAGATCGACCCGTATCTGCGTCCGTTGTACGACGCCCTGCACGACATGATGGACCCCGAGGCGATCCCGAAGCTGATGGCAGCCGGGGTCATCGAGGTGGCTCCGCTGGCCTACATGCGCGGCCGCACGCTCAACGACGCCTTCATCATCCTCGACGAGGCGCAGAACACGACGAGCGAGCAGATGAAGATGTTCCTGACGCGCCTGGGCTTCGGCTCCAAGGTGGTCGTCACCGGTGACGTGACCCAGGTCGACCTCCCGGGCGGTGCGAAGAGCGGCCTGATGGCGGCGACCGCGATCCTCGAGGGCATCGACGACATCCACTTCTCCCGGCTCACCAGCCAGGACGTCGTCCGGCACCGCCTGGTCGCCGACATCGTCGACGCCTACGGTCGCGCGGAGGAGAATCAGCGCACCGGTGCACGCATCGACGCCGCGATCGGCGGCAACCGCGCGGCGCGTCGTGCGGCTTCTCAGGGGCGTCGCTCATGAGCATCGAACTGGCCAACGAGTCCGGGGTCGAGGTCCCGGCCGAGCTGATCATCGACGCCGCGCGGTTCGCGGTGAACGCGATGGACGTGAACCCCGGCGCGCTGCTGTCGGTCCTCTGCGTCGACGAGGACACCATGGCCGACATGCACGTGCAGTGGATGGATCTTCCCGGACCCACCGATGTGATGAGCTTCCCGATGGACGAGCTCGTCCCGGGCGGCCGTCCCGACGCCACCGATCTCGGTCCGGCGATCCTCGGCGACATCGTGCTGTGTCCCGAGTTCGCCCGGAAGCAGGCTCGCGAAGCGCGGCGCTCCTTCGAGCACGAACTCGCGATGCTCACCATCCACGGCGTGCTCCATCTCCTCGGCTACGACCACGCCGAGCCCGAGGAAGAGCGCGAGATGTTCGGGCTGCAGAACGAGATCCTCGACGCCTTCTACGCCGACCGGCACCGGCGCGCGCAGGATCAGCGCCAGACCGACCGTGATTCGCGGCTGCTGTCCAACATCGGATTCACCGGAACCGAAGCGGGGTCCGGGGACGCGGGGACGACCGGACGGTCCGAGGAGGACTGAGCGTGCCCTCCGACTATTGGTTCATCGTGGCCGCAGTCGTACTGATCGGGCTCGGCGGTTTGTTCGCCGCAGTCGACACCGCGGTCTCGACTGTCTCCAACGCCCGCGTCGACGACATGGTCCGGGAAGGTCGGGCCGGCGCACGCCGCCTCGCGATCATCCTCGACTCCCGCGCCACCTACCTCGGGCTCGTGGTCCTGCTGCGAGTGGCCTGCGAGGCCGCGGCCGCCGCACTGATCGCCGTGGCGGCGACCCGATGGCTCGGCGTCGGTTGGGGTCTCGTCGTGGCGATCACCGCCATGACGGTCATCTCCTATGTCGCCATGGGCGTCGGGCCGCGCACCCTCGGCCGCCAGCACGCGTACACGATCGCGCTGTCGACGTCGTACCTGTTGTCGGCGCTGGGCATCCTGCTGAAGCCGGTGACCCGCCTGCTGATCCTCATCGGTAACGCCCTGACCCCGGGCCGCGGCTTCCGAAACGGCCCGTTCGCCACCGAGATCGAGCTGCGCGAGGTCGTCGACCTCGCCGAGGCGCGGGGTGTGGTGGCCGCCGACGAGCGCCGGATGATCCACTCGGTCTTCGATCTCGGCGACACCAGCGCACGCGAGGTCATGGTGCCGCGGCCGGAGATGGTCTGGATCGAGGCCGACAAGAACGTCCTGCAGGCCACCAATCTCGCGACACGGTCGGGGCATTCGCGTATCCCGGTCATCGGCGAGAACACCGACGACGTGCTGGGGATCGTCTACCTCAAGGACATGGTCCAGCGGACGGTCGCCACGCGGACCGACCCGACCACGCTGCGCGTCTCCGACATCATGCGCGACGCGGAGTTCATCCCGGATTCCAAGCCGCTCGACAAGGTTCTCGCCGACATGCAGCTCACGCGCAACCACATGGCGATCCTCGTCGACGAGTACGGCGGCATCGCCGGGCTGGTGACGATCGAGGACGTCCTCGAGGAGATCGTCGGCGAGATCACCGACGAATACGACACCGACGAACTCGCACCCGTCGAGGATCTCGGCGACGGATCGTACCGTGTGTCGGCGCGCCTTCCTGTCGAGGATCTCGGCGAGCTGTTCGACGTCGAGATCGAGGAGGAAGAGGTCGAGACGGTCGGCGGACTCGTCGCGCTCGAACTCGGCCGGGTCCCGCTGCCCGGGGCCCGGGTCAAGTCACACGGCCTGCAGCTCGTGGCCGAGGGCGGTCCCAATCGCAAGGGACGCCAACGCATCATCACGGTCCTCGTCACGCGCGTCCCCGGGTCCGGTGCCGACGGCCAGGATTCGCAGCGCCACGAATCCTCCGGTGGTCGAGGGCATTCCGGCCGGCAGGGTCGCCATGACCGCACCGCGGCCCGCGAACACGAGGACGAGGCCCACCGCAACAACCACGAGCAACCGACAGCAAGGATGAATCAGTGACCGAGACCCTCGCCGACGAGGATCAGAAGCTCGTGGTGCTCGCACGCGGAGCACTCGCGCGTGCCGAGGCGCGTTCCGGAGCAGCCGTTCGTGACGGCGACGGTCGCACCTATGCGGGCGCCGAGGTCCGCACCAAGACCCTCACGCTCAGCGGCCTGCAGGTCGCGGTCGCCTCGGCGATCTCGAGTGGGGCCACCGCCTTCGAAGCGGCGGTGCTCGTCAACGGCGACTCCGACGATCCCGGTCTCGCGACCCTGCACGAACTGAGCCCGCAGGCCTACACGTACGTCACCGATGCCGCCGGCCGGCCGCAGCAGCGACTCGGCGGCGCCGATGTCTGAGTCCGCCCCCGAGTTCCGTTCCGGCTTCGTCTGTTTCGTCGGCCGCCCCAACACCGGCAAGTCGACGCTCACCAACGCGTTGGTGGGGGAGAAGATCGCGATCACCTCCAACCGGCCGCAGACCACACGCCACACCATCCGCGGCATCGTCAACCGGCCCGACGCGCAGCTCATCCTCGTCGACACCCCGGGACTGCACCGGCCGCGCACCCTGCTCGGCAAGCGGCTCAACGAGCTGGTCCGCGACACGTACTCCGAGGTCGACGTGATCGGCGTCTGCATCCCGGCCGACGAGGCGATCGGCCCCGGCGACCGCTGGATCATCTCGCAGGTCCGCGAGATGGCTCCGCGCACCACGCTTCTCGGCGTCGTCACCAAGATCGACCGGGTCGGCCCCGAACAGGTCGCCAAACAGCTCATGGCGCTCTCCGAACTCCTCGGCCCCGACGCCGAGGTGGTGCCCGTGTCGGCCAAGTCGGGCAAGCAACTCGACGTCCTGAGCGACCTGCTCGTCAGCCTCATGGAAGAGGGCCCGGCGTTCTATCCCGACGGTGAGCTCACCGACGAACCCGAGCAGGTCCTCATGGCCGAGTTCATCCGCGAGGCCGCGCTCGAGGGCGTCCACGACGAGCTGCCGCATTCGCTCGCCGTGGTGATCGAGGAGGTCATCGACCGCGAGGACCGGCGACCGGACCAGCCGCCGATGGTCGACGTCCACGCGGTGCTCTTCGTCGAGCGGGACAGCCAGAAGGGCATCATCATCGGGCGCAAGGGAGCGCGCCTGAAAGAGGTCGGTACAGTTGCGCGCGCACAGATCGAGCGGTTGCTGGGGACCAAGGTCTACCTGGATCTGCACGTGAAGGTCGCGAAGGACTGGCAACGCGACCCCAAGCAGCTCCGCCGACTGGGCTTCTAGACGAGAAGATTGACGGCACCGTCCTCGCGGACAAGGGCCGCGGGGGAGGTACGTCGATGGGAACGCACGAGTCGCAGGAGACCTCCGACACAGGTCGCGGAGCGCACGAGGCGCCGGAGGTCGAGGAACCGACCGGACGGACCATCGCCGGGGTGCTCGGATCGCCCCGGTTCTGGCTCGCTCCGCTGATCCTCGTCGCGGTGCTGTTCTCGCTCATGGCCGCGCTGTACATGTCGGCCGTCGTCGACCCGCAGCGCCACCTCCACGACTTCCCGATCGCCCTCGTCAACGAGGACTCCGGCGGCGAGGTGACCGGCGCCGACGGCAAGGCCACCGAGCAGAACTTCGGCGATCAGGTCGCCGACGGCATCATCTCCTCGGCCGCCGACAACGGCATCGTCGTCCGGCGCACCGATCGGTCGACCGCTCTCGGCGAACTGAACAGCGGCAAGGTGTACGGCGTCGTCATCATCGGTTCGAACTTCACCAATCGTGCAGTCGCGCTGGGACGTTCGACGGTGCTCCCGGCGCAGCCGACGCGCCCCGCCATCGACATCTTCATCAACCGCGGGTCCGGCGCCTTCGCGTCGTCGATCACCACGACGTTCGCCGAGCAGGTGACCACGCGGGTCAACGCCGAGGTCGGGCAGCAGCTGACCGCGCAGGTGCGCGAGCAGCTCGACCGCAACGACGTCACGTTCACCGGTGCCGCTCAGCTCGCGCTGGCGAGTCCGGTCGCTGTCTCGGTGTCGGAGCCGACGCCGCTGCCGCAGGGCGCCGGAAACGGATTGTCGGCGTTCTACCTCACGCTGCTCCTGGTGCTGGCCGGCTTCACCGGCGCGATGATGGTGAGCATCGTCGTCGACGGCATGCTCGGTCAGACGCCCATCGAGTACGGCCCGTTCTACCAACTCCGCGAACGTCTCGCGATCAGCCGCTGGGCGACGCTCGCCGCCAAGTGGACCATCATGTTCCTCGTCTCGGTGGTGCTCTCGACCCTGTTCATCGCGGTGGGCTCGTGGGTGGGTACGTCACTGCCGAACGCCTTCGTGCTGTGGCTGATCTCGATCCTCGCGATCTTCGCGGTCGGGGTGAGCGCGAGCGCGATGATGGCCGTGTTCGGCAACGCCGGCCTGCTGTTCAACCTCGTGTTCTTCGTCGTGTTCGGCCTGCCGTCGTCGGGCGGAACACTGCCGCTCGAGGCGAGTCCGCGGTTCTTCGAGTGGATCGCGGCGATCGAGCCGATGCACGTCATCTACCTCGGCGTTCGGTCGGTCCTGTACTTCGACGCCGACCTGTCCGCCGGGCTCGCGCGGTCGGTCGTCCAGTGCTTCATCGGCCTGCTCCTCGGCGTGCTGCTGGGTCTGCTCGGCACCAAGTACTACGACCGCAAGGGTTGGCACCGCTACCCGGGTGGCATGACGCTCCCGCCGAAGCTCGACAAGATCGTCAACGCGGGCTGACCGGGTTCTACGCCCCGCCCCCTTGCGCGGAAACCTGGCACGGTGGATGCATGGGTACGTCGGTGGAGATGTCGATCGCGGAGATGTCGGCCGCTTTGCACGACCTGCGGGACGAGCTCGACCGTGCGGAGGAGCTCGCGGGGCCGCTGATCTCCGCGGTGGCCGAACAGCATCGGCAGAGCGCGCGCAACCTCGTGCACTACGTCACGGTGCGACGGCGGGATCTGCGTCCGCTGCAGTCGTCGATGGCCGCCCACGGGTTGTCGAGTCTCGGCCGGATGGAATCGATCGTCTACTCCTGGATCGAGACGGTCATCGAGACCGTCGACGCCCTCGCCGCAGGCAGACGCAGACACCCGATCTGGGGTGATCTCTCCGACGGGGTACGGGTTCTCGGCGCCAACCGCGACCAGTTGTTGGGCAGCGTGCACCCGGGTGGGGCCGACGACGTGACCGCCGACCGGCCCGGCGACGAGCACGGTAGACGAGCCAGCCGGGTGATGGTCACGATGCCGACCCAGGCCGCCGACGACCCGGATCTGGTGCGACGCATGGGCGAGGCCGGGATGGATGTGGCACGGGTGAACTGCGCCCACGACGGACCCGCCGGATGGGCGCGGATGATCGAGTCGGTGCGCGGACTCCCCGGGCGCGTGCGTGTCGCGATGGATCTGGCCGGGCCCAAACTCCGCACCGGACCGCTCGAGCCGGGACCGAAGGTCGTGAAGGTGAAACCCGTCCGAGCCGACGACGGGACCGTCGAACGCCGATCACGGGTGCGGATGAGTACGACCCCGCCCGATCCCGATCACGCCCTGCCCGACGGCATCGACGCGATCATCCCGGTCGACGACCTCGGCGCGGTGTGCCAGGGCGACCGACTCCGGCTTCGCGACGCACGCGGTCGCCGTCGACGTCTGGACGTCGTCGCGGTGTCCGAGGCCGGGATCGACGGCGAATGCGATCGCACCGTCTACTACCGGACCGGGGCGTCGATCACGGGAAAACGGCTCCGCGGAAAGGCTCTCGTCGTCGGGGATTTGCCGGAGAAGCGCCAGCATCTGCTGATCCGCACCGGCGACGAGATCCGACTCCAGCGTGACCTCGCGCCCTCACCCGCGACCAGGGTCGGACCACATCGGATCGGATGCGAACTCGGGAACGCCTTCGACGATGTCGAACCGGGGCACCGAGTGCTGTTCGACGACGGGAAGATCGCCGGACGCGTGCGCGAGAGGTTCGACGACGAGATCGTCGTCGACATCGAACGCGCCGGCCCGAAGGGCACCAAACTGCGAGCCGAGAAGGGCGTCAACCTCCCGGACACCACTCTCCACATCCCCGCGCTGACACCGGAGGACCGCGCAGCTCTCGAGTTCGTGGCGACGCACGCGGACATGGTCAACTTCTCGTTCGTCCGGTCGCCGGAGGATGTCGCCGACCTCATCGCCGAACTCGAGCGCCTCGACGCCCGGAACGTCGGGATCGTGCTCAAGGTCGAGACCCGCGCCGCGTTCGAATCGCTGCCGCAGATGCTCTTCGAGGCGATGCGATGGGATGCGGTCGGCGTGATGATCGCGCGAGGGGACCTCGCCGTGGAGGTCGGGTTCGGCCGGCTGGCCGAGGTGCAGGAGGAGATCCTGTGGCTCTGCGAGGCCGCGCACATTCCGGTCATCTGGGCCACGCAGGTTCTCGACGGCCTGGCGAAGAAGGGTGTTCCGTCTCGTGCTGAGGTCACCGACGCCGCGATGAGCCGCCGTGCCGAGGGGGTCATGTTGAACAAAGGTCCGTACATCGTCGAGGCCATCGAGGCGCTCACCTCGATCCTCGACCGGATGGGCGGCCACGTCGAGAAGAAACGGTCGCTGCTGCGTCCGCTCACCTCGTTCGACATCAGCCCGCGCTGACCCACTGCTGCTCGAGTAGACCCGAGCTTGCGAAGGGCGTATCGGAAGGGCATGTCGGGGTCGGCGGTGTCGGTGGACGGTGGGACAATCGGCGGGTGAGGTTCTACCGGGATGAGGCCGTCGTGCTCCGCCAGCACAAGCTGGGCGAAGCCGACCGCATCATCACCCTGCTGACCGCGGAGCACGGGCTCGTGCGCGCGGTCGCCAAGGGGGTGCGCCGGACACGGTCGAAGTTCGGCGCCCGTCTCGAACCCTTCGCCCACATCGACGTGCATCTGTACCCGGGTCGCAGCCTCGACGTCGTCACCCAGGTGCACAGCCTGCACGCCCTCACCGACGCGATCGTCGCCGATTACGGGCGCTACACGACGGCCTGCGCGGTCCTCGAGACCGCCGAGCGGCTGGCGGGTGAGGAACGCGCACCCACCCGCCAGCTGCACCGCCTCACGGTGGGTGCGTTGCAGGCGCTGGCCGAGGACCGTCGGCCGCGGGAACTGATCCTCGACGCCTACCTGCTGCGCGCCATGTACAGCGCCGGCTGGATGCCCGCGCTGGAGGAATGTGCGCGCTGCGCCAACCCCGGTCCGCACCGGGCCTTCCACGTCGCCGCCGGCGGGGCGGTGTGCCTGCACTGCCGGCCACCCGGCTCGGCCACCCCGTCGCCCGGCGTGCTCGACCTCATGGACGCGCTGTTCCGCGGTCAGTGGGAACACGTGGAGGAATCGTCGAACTCCCTGCGCCGCCAGGCCAGCGGCCTCACCGCCGCGCATCTGCAATGGCATCTCGAACGTCAGCTCCGAACCCTGCCGCTCATCGAACGCACGGCGCCTCATAGGCTGATGGAAACGGGTGTCGAACCAGTGGTGGACGACGGGGTGAGGAGAGTCGACGATGGCGTTGCGGCCGGGTAGTTCGTCGAAGGGACGCAAGCCGACGAGCCCACGTACGGAGGTTCGTGCCCCGGATCCCCATCCCAGCGGTGCTCGGCCCCCGGCCATTCCCGCCCAGTTCGTGCCCAAACACGTGGCTCTGGTGATGGACGGCAACGGGCGCTGGGCCACCGACCGTGGACTGCCGCGAACCGAAGGACACAAGCGCGGTGAGGCCGTCCTGATGGACACCGTCTGCGGCTGCATCGAATTGGGCGTCGGATGGCTGTCGGCCTACGCCTTCTCGACCGAGAACTGGTCGCGCAGCCCCGAAGAGGTGCGTTTTCTGATGGGCTTCAACCGCGACGTCATCCGCCGGCGCCGCGACGAGATGCACGAGATGGGCGTTCGTGTCCGCTGGGCGGGTCGCCGACCCCGACTGTGGCGCAGCGTCATCCGCGAACTCGAGATCGCCGAGGAACTGACCAAGGACAACACCGTGATGACGCTGACGATGTGCGTCAACTACGGTGGCCGCGCCGAGATCGCCGACGCCGCCCGTGAGATCGCCCGTCGCGCCGCACGTGGCGAGATCGATCCCGAGCGCATCACCGAGTCGACCTTCGCGCGTTACCTCGACGAGCCCGACATGCCCGACGTCGACCTGTTCCTGCGTCCGTCGGGTGAACAGCGCATCTCGAACTTCCTGCTGTGGCAGTCGGCCTACGCCGAGATGGTCTACCAGGAGAAGCTGTTCCCCGACTTCGACCGCCGCGACCTGTGGGACGCGTGCCTCGAGTACGCCTCCCGCGACCGTCGCTTCGGTGGGGTGAACCCGTCGTGACCGATGCCGCCGCACTGCTCGAACGTACCGCCGTCATCGTGGCCGAGCTCGGTCCCGTCGACCGACCCGACGCGGAATCGGTTGTGGTGCAGGTCGGTCCGACGCGTGCATCGATCCGGGTGCTGACGCTGTCGGACGGCCTCGACGTCCTCGCCGTGACCCAGATGGTGGCCATGGACCTGCCCAACACCCCGACCCTGCGCGACGACGTGGAGGCCTTCGGCGCTCAGTTGAGCTTCGGGAGTCTGCGTCGGTCCGATCCGGCCGGTGTCACGACAGACGTGTTGCAGTACTACACATTTCCAGCGGGCCGACTCGACGACCTGCCGCTGCTGACGGTCCTGCACATCGTACTCGCCGCCGGGGTCGACGCCGCCGAGCGACTGGTGGCGACGTAGCACTTCCGGACTGAGGTCGCTCCACGCTGCGTCAGTTGCGCTGGCACCCTTGGCAGTTCGCGCACAGGCCGAAGACCTCGACCGTGTGATTGATGTCGGTGAAGCCGTGTTCGGCGGCGATGGTCGCGGCCCACTTCTCGACCGGGTCGGCCTGCACCTCGACGGTGGTTCCGCAGTTGCGGCACACCAGGTGATGGTGGTGTCCCGACGAGCAGTGGCGGTACCGGGTTTCGCCGGACCCGTCCCACAGGACGTCGATCTGACCGGCCTGGCTCAGGGCCTGCAGGTTGCGATACACGGTGGTCAGGCCGATGGACTCGCCTCGGCCCTTGAGGATCTCGTGGAGTTCCTGGGCCGAGCAGAAGTCGTCGGTGCCGGCGAGGGCGTCGGCGATGGCCGCGCGCTGGCGCGTCGAACGGACTCCGGTGACCGGCTGCGGGCCGGATGCCTCGACGCCGGTCATTCGGACACCACCGACGGGCCTCGGTTGGTCTCGTTCGCGTGGACCAGGGCGTCCACGACGATGTGGGCGACGTGGTCGTCGAGCAGTTCGTAGGTGATCTCGCGACCGTTGCGATGGCCGCGGACGACGCCGGCGTCCTTGAGGACGCGAAGGTGCTGGCTGACGAGCGGCTGGCTCAGACCGAGGTGGCCGACGAGTTCGTGCACACACTGGACGCGCTCACGCAGAGAGAGCACGATCGCGACGCGGGTGGGGGAGGCGAGAGCCCGCAACAGATCGGCGGCGGCTTCCCGTGCGGCGGCGTCGGAGTCGTCGGCCGGTCCGGACGCGCCGAACTGCCCGGATCCCTTGATGGGTTCAGCCGACATGTCACTCCTCCCGGAACGCTCGCGTCACAGCACTGCCGCCATTCTAACGGAAATGGTTTTCAATCAGTGACGGCGGAGTCAGCCTTCGGTCCGTTGCCGCCGTTCGACCGACGGAACGCCGTCGGGACCGTTCGTCGCGAGAGCGTAGGCGGCCACCGCGTGGGCGACCGCGGCGGCGTTGACGGCCAGCAGATCGGTGTTGATGTTGTCGATCGTGTCGCGGGGGCTGTGATAGTTCGGATCGAAGGCCACCCCGGCCTCTCCGCCCCACATCTCGGCTTCCTTCTCGCTCTTCTTCCGCTCGGCCCCGGTTGCTACGCCGCCGGCCGGTATACCGACCGCGATGAACGGACCGTAGTCGGATCGACCGTCGAAATCGGCCGCGCCCAGCTGGATTCCCCGGTCGGCATAGAACTTCGCGAAGACGCGTTCGATGCCGTCGGAGCCGGCGGGACCCGCCGCGGCGCCGTTGCGTTCGGAGTCGTCGCCGTCGTAGGTGAAGTACCCGCCGTTGGGGGAGGCGAGCATGTCGAAGTTCAGATACAGCGCGAGGGCGCGTCGTCCGGCGGCGTCGAGACCGCCGACGTACTCGCGGGAGCCGACCAGACCGTCCTCCTCGCCGCCCCAGAACGCGAAGCGCATCCGGTGGGGGACCCGGGGTGACGACCCGAGGCGCAACGCCGTCTCGAGGACCGCCGAACTGCCGCTCGCGTTGTCGTTCATGCCTGGTCCTACGACGACGCTGTCGAGGTGGGCGCCCGCCATCACGACGTCGTCGGGCGTCCCGGTGCGGGTCTCGGCGATGATGTTGCGGGTCGTGATCGGGGTGGTCTCCGCGTCGACCTCCAGCCGCAGTTGCTCGGCCTCGCGCACCTGGTCGGCGTCGTCGCGTGACACTGCGAGAACGGGTATGTCCGGCACGTCTTCGGTGCCGAGGGTCAACCCGAACGGCGGCCCGTCCTCGTTGTTCACGATGACGACTCCGACCGCTCCCGCCGACTGAGCGTGGCGGGCCTTGTCCGTGAAGGTGCAGTCACCACGGGTGATCACCGCGAAGGCCCCGCGCACGTCGGCCGGGAAGTCGGCGGGTGCGCACCCCGCAGCGGCGACGGTCACCGGTTTCGCGGTGACCGGCTCGCGGGTCCCGACCGAGTACTCGAGCACGTGTCCCTTCACGTCGCGGCCGTCGGCGGAGAACTTCACCGACTCGAGGTCGTAGCGCTTGTAGCTGAACTCCGGCGTCGTGACCTCGAACCCGGCGCCGCGCAGTAGTCCGGCTACGTAGTCGACCGAGGCGTCGTAGCCGGGGGTACCCGACGCGCGGGTCCCGCCGTGGTTGTCCGCGATCTGCTGGAAGGCTCGGACGTGCCCCATGACGCGGTCGAGGGTGACCGCGTCGGCCAGACCGGCCGGGGTGACGTCGGTGACCGGTGGCCCGACGGACGGCGTCGAGACCGGGGCCGAGGACGCACTGCGCCTGGGACTCTCCGGTCCGGCGCCGCCGCAGCCGGCGATGGTGACGGCCACGACGATCACCGCCACCAGACGAAGCCCGGCGGACCGACCGGGCCGGTTCCGGTGTCGAGGCGGTGACTTGCTGTGCGCGCTGGGCGCGCACTGATCCGGCCGGGTCACCTTCTGAGCTTCACACCCGGGTTCTCAGGCGTCCCCGGCGCCCTGTCGCATGGCGGTCAGCGCGTCGCGGAGCCGTTTGACGTCTTTCGGAGTACTGCCGGTCATCCCGAAATCGACGCCGGTCAGGCCGCGCGTGGCAGCGGCTACGATCTTTCGGCCCTGGGGGGTGATCGTCACGCAGGTGGCACGACGGTCGGTGGGGTGGGGGCTGCGCTCGAGGAGCTTGCGAGCCTCCAGTCGGTCGGTCGCCAGCGTCGCGGTGGTTGCGTGCACCATGAGGTTGCGCGCCAGGCTGGAGATCAGACGGGTGCCGTGTTCGGATAGTTGCAGTGTCATCAGGAGCAGATAGTCGGTCATGTTGAGACCGTGCTTCTTCAGCTCGGTTTCGACCTCGTCGGCGACGATGCGCTGGTAACGCAGCAAGGAAGTCAGCGTCAGGAAGCGCTGCTCGTCCCCGTCGAGCTTCTGCTGTTCCCAATAGTGGCGTGCCCAATCCACCGGGTCGGTGATCGTGTCCGGCGTCTTCTGCGTGCTCGTCACTGCTCTGCCTCCTGTGGCCTGGTCTCCGCTGTCGGCCGAAAATGAAAGTCTACGCCTTGAGTATCGGAACAGCACAGTGGACGGGTCTGTGTGATCGCGGGAGACGCGACACTCTCGGAGACCCGACCTCCGCGAGGATCGTACGTCGCAGGACCGCGGAATGTCGGGGCCGGCCCGGTCTGCCGGTCACGCCTGGGTGCGATGATCACGATGGGACACGCTGCCGGGCGCCGAGTTCGGTGACGTCGGATGCTTCCCCGGCGGAGAGTCTGCGCATCGCCCGCTTGTCCAGCTTGCCCACCGCCGTGCGCGGCAGCGAGTCGGTGAGATACATCTTTCGCGGGATCTTGTAGCCGGCCAACCGGGTTCGGGCGTGGCGCTCGATCTCCGCCATGCTCAGGGGGTCGCTGGGATCGGCCGGAACGATAAGGGCTGCAAGACTTTCGCCCATCTCCTCATCGGGAACCCCGAAACATGCGACGTCGGCGACGGCCGGATGGTCGGCCAGTACCTGCTCGACTTCGGCAGGGTAGATGTTGACACCCCCGGACACCACCATGTCCGAGAGTCGGTCGGTGATCCAGACGTAGCCGTCGGCGTCCATGTGCCCGGTCTCGCCGAGGGTGAAGCGCTCCCCGCTGCGCGTTCCGTCGGTGTAGTTGATGCCGTGACCGCTGGTGTCCAGAAACCACAGTGGCCCTTCGGTTCCCGGCGGTGCGGGCCGGCCGTCGGTGCCGGCGACGAACGCTTCGAACGGTGGAACCGCACGGCCCACGGACCCGGGACGTTCGAGCCACTCGGTAGCGCTGATCATGCAGGTGGTGCCGACTTCGCTGGCACCGTAACTCTCCCAGACGATGTCACCGAACCATTCGATAACGGCGCGCTTCACCGGGAGGGGGCACTTCGCGCCGACCTGCAGGACGTGTCGGAGCGAGGCGAGGTCCGCGGCGGCACGACGCTCATCCGGGAGGGCGAGTAGGCGCTGGAAGTGTGTCGGAACCATGATGGTCGAGCCGATCCGGTCGCGTTCGAGGGCGGTCAGTACCGACTCGGCCCGGAACTTGCCGGTGACGGTGACAGGTGTGCCACCCGCGAACAGGCGTGTGCCGGTCAGCGGGCCGGAGTGGTACAGCGGGCCGACCACGAGGTGTCTTCCGAATTGCACCATGTGGTTCCGGCCGAGTCCATCGAGGTGTTCGGCGATGTTGTCGCCGCCGACCCAGGACGTGAACGGCAGTTCGACGCCCTTCGGGCGACCGGTGGTTCCCGACGTGTAGACCAGCGTCCGTCTCGGTGGCATGTCGGTCGGCGGCTCGTCCATACCGTCGCACCAGTCGGACCACGGCCTCACCCCGGCCGGGTGGTCGGCGTCGCCGCCCCACGCGACCACCGTGCGGATCCCGGCGAGACGGGCCGCTTCGGCCGCAACGTGGACTGTCTGCTGGTCGCACAGGATCACTTCCGCCTGTGAATCCTCCAGTATGTGCGCCGTCTCCGTGGCCGTCAGGTGTGAATTCACCGCCACCGCAGACGCGCCACCGAGGATGCACGAGACGTGGGCCAGGAGGGTCTGTGCCGAGTTCGATGCGATGACCGCGACCCGACGCAGCGGACCCAGTTCCGCGCGCGCCAGTGCATTCACCGCCGGCCGCAGCCGCCGGTCGACCTCTGCCCAGGTCAGGGACTCGTCGTCGTCGCGTAGGGCGATCTCGGTGGGTCGTTTCCGGGCGAGCCGACCCGCGAAGGTCACGGCGTCACCGCGGGCGGTCCGGCCACCGATGGCTGGGTTCGGCTACGCGGCGTCATCGCGCTGCACGAACTCGATGGTGTTGCCATCGGGGTCGGTCACGAAGGCGATCCATGTGCCCGACTCGACCTCGAAGGGCTCCTTGAGGACCGACGCGATTCCCGACTCCCGGCAGTCGGCGAGCAGTTCGGCGAGATCGTCCACCGAGATGGTGAGGTAGCGAATCCCGGTGCTCGCGCCGATGCCGCCGACAGCCGCGGTCGAGGCGGGTGCGGTGTCGTACACCAGCATCTTGAGGAGGGCGTCGCCGAGTCGGAAACGGGTGATCGAGACGCCGCCCATGCGAATCCGATCGAGCTCGGGGAGGCCGAGTACGTCGCGGTAGAAGCAGGTCATCTCATCGATGTTCATGGTCACGATGCCGAGATCGACGACTGGTTTGGACAAGGCGGCGGCCATGAATTCCTCTGCTTCCATGAGGTCTGGACTGATCAGTCATACTCCAGTCTACAATAGTAGAGGTATAGAGTACTAGTGGATGCTCGGGAAGCCGTCGGCGGGAGCATCGACCCGCACCCCAAATCGCACGACGGTGTCGTCGAGTCCGTTGTGGCAAGGAGATGTTGATGATGAGAACACGCTTCACCGAGACCTTCGGGATCGATCATCCGATCGTGTGCGGCGGGATGACCGCCGTCGGAAGGGCGGGCCTCATTGCGGCCGTCGCCGATGCCGGTGCTCTCGGCTTCCTGACGGCGCTGACGCAGCCGACCCCCGAGGATCTCGCCATCGAGATCGGCCGGGTTCGCGAGTTGACCGACAAGCCCTTCGGCGTGAACCTCACCATCCTGCCCACGGTGAATCCGGTCCCGTACGACGAGTACCGCGACGCCATCATCGACGGCGGGGTCAAGATCGTGGAGACGGCCGGGGCCAATCCCGAACCGCACATGCCAGCCTTCAAGGCCGCCGGCGTCAAGGTGATCCACAAGGCTGTTGCCGTCCGGCATGCGCTGAAAGCCGAACGTCTCGGGGTCGATGCGATCAGCATCGACGGCTTCGAGTGCGCCGGACACCCCGGCGAGGACGATGTTCCGGGACTGATACTCATCAACGCGGCCGCACGGAAGCTCTCCATTCCGATCATCGCATCCGGCGGCTTCGCCGACGGTGCCGGCCTGGTCGCGGCGCTCGCGCTGGGTGCGGACGCCGTCAACATGGGCACGCGGTTCGTCGCAACCACCGAATCGCCGGTGCATGACAATGTCAAGCAGCAGATCGTCGCCAACGACGAGCGTTCAACCGTCGTCGTTTTCAGGGAGTTCCGCAACACTGCGCGGGTCGCGCGCAACGCGGTCTCGGAAGAGATCGCCGAGATCTCGGCGCGTCCGGGGGCGACGTTCGCCGACGTCGCGCACCTCGCGTCCGGTGAGCGTGGTCGCCGCGAGGTGCTCGACGCCGGGAACATGGATGGCGGGATGTGGTGGGCCGGACAGGCTCAGGGGCTCATCGACGAGGTGCTGTCCTGTCGTGAGGTCGTCGACTCGATCGTGTCGGAGGCCGAGTCGATCATCGGTGACCGTCTGCCGAAGCTGCTGGGATGACCCGGTGGGTCCCGAGGTGATCATGCTGGAGACTTGCTGATCGGCCGTCGGACCGCTCATCACATGACCGCCGCCGGAAGGCTCTTCGCCGGCGGCGGTCACCTGATGTCGTCAGGCTCTCACTTCACGCCTGCGAGGCCGCCGGTGAGCACCTCCTTGTCGTGGCGTCCTCGCATCCGGAAGCCGACAGAGCTCGCGTCGGGACGCCACAGGTCGACGGTGAGCGTGTCGCCGGGCCAGACCGGTCCGGCGAACCGTGCCGACATCGACGTCAGGGTTGCGTCGGGCCCGGCCACGTCCAGAACCGCGCGGCCGGCGAAGCCAAAGGTGCACAGGCCGTGCAAGATCGGCCGGTCCATGCCGGCGCGGGCCGCGAACGCCGGATCCGAGTGCAACGGGTTGTAGTCGCCGGAGAGTCGATAGATCAGCGCCTGATCAGGTCGCGTCTCGTAGGTGAGCGTGGTGATGAGGTCGGGATCGGTGGGGGCCTCGGTGGTCGCCGAGTTCGACCCGGCGAGACCGCGTTCGCCGCCCCAGCCTCCGACGTCGCGAATGAACAGACCGGCTGAGCTGCGCCACAGCGCACGGCCGTCGGTGCCGGTTCCGGTGGTCTGGGCGACGATGAGTGCCGCTTTGCCCTTGTCCCACATCTCGGTGATCTCGGTGACGGCCTGCGCTTCGCCTTCGACGGGGATCTCGTCGAGGATCTCCACTCGCTGTTCGGCGTGCAGCAGTTTCGTCCAGTCGAACCGACCGGCCTTCTTGAGCACGCTGAAGTCGACTCCGAGGGTCACCGGCATGGTCGGCACCATCTGCTGCTCGACACCCTTGGTGTTGTTGGTGGTGAACTGCAGGTCGTCGGTACCGGCGCCCACACCCAGCGCGTACAGCATGCAATCGCGCGAGGTCCACCGGACGGTTCTGGGCTCGCTCGTGGCTCCCAGCGCGTTCGGATCGAAGGGTTGCGACTGCGACATGGCGTCTCCTGATTCGCGGTTGTGGTCGAGATGGTCGTGTAGTAAATACTCTAGTACTATACAGTTTAGTCGGCCAGGTTTTCCTGACCTGGCATCCATCCCTCGAAAGGCGCGAGATGACGCAGACGATTCCGGCGGTCGACTACCTGGTGCTGGGAGACCAACCGCATCTGGTCGCGAACGCATGTGTGCAGTGCGGAGCCCTCTACTTCGACCGTCGCAACGCGTGCGCCAAGTGCTTTGCCACGGACTTCGAGTCCCGGCCGCTCGCCACCGAAGGCGTCCTTCGCGCGTACACGATCGTCCAGCGCGGTGCGAAGAACGGTCCGTTCACCTCTGCGGTGGTCGAGCTGACCGGCGGGGGTGTCGTCAAGGCGAATCTGCTGGGCGTCACCGAGGCCGACGGCATCCGGCCGGAGATGAAGGTCCGGTTGGCGACTTTCGAGGCAGGTACCGATGACGACGGAACCGTCGCCGTCGCTTTCGGATTTGAACCGATCGGAGCATGAGCATGAGTGACAACGTCTGGATCATCGGCACGTCGATGACGAAGTTCGGTCGATTCGCCGACCAGGATCTGCTCGACCTGGCGGCCACCGCGTCGCTCGACGCGCTGGCTGACTCCGGTCAGACCATGGCCGACATGGGAATGCTGGCCCTGGGCAACGTCTACGAGGCGAACTCCCACAACGGCCAGCGTCTGCAGAAGCAGATCGGTCAGACCGGCATCCCCGTCTACAACGTCGTCAACGCGTGTGCCACCGGGGCGACCGCGGTCCGCGTGGCGATGATGGGCATCAAGGCTGGCGAGTGCGACATGGCGCTGGCCGTCGGTGTCGAGAAGATGGGCAAGATGGGCATGCTCGGCGGTGCTGCCCGCAAGGCGGGGGAGAAGAAGATCTTCACTCCCAAGGGCCGCTACGGAGCAGTGGTGAAGACCGAGGGCCTCCTCGGTACCGGTCTGATGCCGGGTGTCTTCGCGCAGGCGGGCACCGAGTACGCGCTCGCCCACGGCGTCACCGCCGAACAGTTCGCGAAGGTCGCGGTGAAGAACCACCTCCACTCGACCCTGAACCCGTTGGCGCAGTACCGAAAAGAGTTCACCCTCGACGAAGTCATGGGCGCCGAGGTCATCAGCCATCCCAACACGCTGCCGATGTGTTGCCCGACCGGTGACGGTGCCGCTGCGGTCGTGTTGGTCTCCGATGCCAAGCTCAAGACCCTCGACCCCGACGTCCGACGCCGCGCGGTCAAGATCAGTGCCTCCGTGATGACCTCGGATCCGTGGGTCGACGGCGGCCAGGTGCAGCCCGACGTCAACACCCTGACCAGGCTCGCGGCCGACCAGGCCTACGAGATCGCCGGCATCGGCCCCGATGATCTCGATCTCGTCGAGCTACACGACTGCTTCGCCACCGCAGAGCTGATCCACTACGACAACCTCCGACTGTGTGAACCGGGTGGCGCGGGCGACTTCATCGACTCCGGCGCCCCGATGCGGGATGGCCGGATACCGGTGAACGTGTCCGGCGGTCTGTTGTCCAAGGGGCACCCCATCGGGGCCACCGGCATCGCGAATCTGTACGAGGTCGCAACCCATCTGCGCGGTGAGGCCGGCGACCGCCAGATCGAGGGCGCCAAGGTCGGCCTGACCCACGTCATCGGCCTGGCATCGGCATGCGCCATCCACGTGCTGGAAGCCCCGGCGGCATGACTCCCGCGACCGTGACCGCCGAAGCCGAGAAGGAGCGCTGATGTCCGGACCGCTCACCGGTGTACGGGTGCTCGAGATCGCCAGTGCGGCACCAGCTCCGTTCGCCTGCATGATGCTGGCCGACCTGGGTGCCGACGTGGTCACTGTGGACCGGCCGGCCAAACCCGGCCGCACCCCGCGGCGGCCCAACGATCCGCTGGTGCGGTCGCGCCGCTCAGTCGTCGCCGACCTCAAGAACCCGGCAGGTGTCGCGACCGTGCGTCGCCTGGCCGCGAACGCCGATGTCCTGGTGGAGGGTTTCCGTCCGGGCGTGATGGAACGCCTGGGACTCGGGCCCGACGATCTCGCCGTCGTCAATCCCGGTCTGATCTTCGCCCGGATGACCGGTTACGGCCAGGAGGGCCCGCTGTCTGCTCGTGCCGGCCATGACATCAACTACATCGCGGTCGCCGGGGCGCTCGAGCCGATCGGGCGAGCCGGTGAACGGCCGCTGCCCCCGCTCAATCTCATCGGCGACTTCGGCGGTGGCGGAATGCTCTTGGCGGTCGGCATTCTCGCCGCACTCCACGAGCGGTCGACTTCCGGTCGGGGACAGGTGGTGGATGCGGCGATGGTCGACGGCGCGGCGTTGCTCACCTCGTTCGTCCACGGGGTGCGGGCGGACGGCCACTGGTCCGACGAGCGGGGTACCAATCTCCTCGACGGAGGTGCCCCGTTCTACGACACCTACCTGACCGCGGACGGCCGCTACATGGCGGTCGGCGCCCTGGAGCGTCGCTTCTATCAGCAACTGCTCACGGGGCTGGATCTCGACGACGATCCGGGCTTGCCGGGCCAGATGGACCGCGACGGCTGGCCGGAGCTGCGCTCTCGGTTCGCTGCCGCATTCGCGACGCGCACCCGCCGGGAATGGACCGAGATCTTCGCCGACCTCGACGCCTGCGTGTCTCCGGTACTCGCGCCGGGAGAGGCGCCCGACGGTGAACATGCCGTTGCACGAACGGGATTCATCGATGTCGGCGGGGTTCGCCAACCTGCCCCGGCACCGCGATTCTCGCGGACGCCTGCCGCGACACCGTCCGCGCCCCGCCTGCCCGGCGAGGACACCGAACAAGTGTTGGCGGACTGGGATGCCGGGGGTCTCGCCGGGGGAATCCTCACCGAGAACGAGGTTGCTGCACCATGACCACCGCAGAGTTGCTGACGGTCCCGAACACCGTCGACGAGGCCCGTACCGGCTTCCGTTCCTGGCTCGACGACAACCGGGAATCCCTGGCGGAGTTCCGCGAAACCGGCGGCGAGCTCACCGAGGTCTTCGAACGGCTCGGCCGACTGCAGCGGATGCTGTACGACGCGGGCTGGATCCGCCTGGGCTGGCTTGAGTCGGCCGGTGGTCTCGGTGGCCGGCCGATCCTGCGCGCCATCATCAGCGAGGAGCTCGCAGCCGCGGGCTACCCGCCGCCGTTCTCCTTCGCCACCCAGGAGGTGCTCGGACCCGCCGTCGCCGAGTTCGCATCCACCGAGCTGGCGGCGACGGTCCTCCCGCGATTGCTGCGCGGAGAAGAGACGTGGTGCCAGGGCTTCTCGGAGCCCGGAGCGGGAAGCGACCTCGCGTCGTTACGCCTCAAGGCCGTCCGGGCCGATGGCGGCTGGCGGGTGTCGGGCGAGAAGATCTGGACGAGCTGGGCACAGCTCGCCGACCGCTGTCTGCTGTTGGCACGGACCGGCTCCCTGGACTCGGGCCACCGGGGCATCTCGGCGTTCCTGCTGGACATGGACACGCCGGGAATCACGGTGAGCCAGTTGCGGAGTATGAACGGTGACGACGAGTTCTGTTCACTGTTCTTCGACAACGTCTTCATCCCCGACGAGCGGGTGCTCGGGAAGGTCGACTGCGGCTGGGCCGTCGCCATGCACGTGCTCGCCGGCGAGCGGGGTGCCGCGGCCTGGCAGCGCCAGATCTGGTTACGCTCCCGACTCGACGCCCTCGCCACCGATCCGTCGGCGAACGTCGACGACGCCGTTCTCGGCGAATCGCTGGAACTGCTCGCCGCACTGAGACTCCTGTCGCGACGCACCGTGCGCCGGCTGTCGGCCGGCGAACCGGTGGGATCTACGACGTCGCTGGACAAGCTGGCCATGTCGACGGCCGAGAAATACCTCTTCGACATCGCGCTGGCCGGAAAGACCGAGGACATCGTCTTCGGCGGTCCAGCGGGCGAGAGTCCGGACATCGAGGTCGATGGGGCCATCTGGCGCAACGACTATCTCTACAGCCGGGCGTCGTCGATCTACGGAGGCGCCGCCGAGATCCAGCGCAACATCATTGCCGAACGCCTACTGGGCTTGCCCCGTTGAGGTTGGAGATTCCATGGACGACGACGACATCAGCCAGATCCGAGAAGCGCTGCTGCAGACGGTCGATGCCGACCCCGCCGCAGCACGCGAAGCGGTCACCGAGTTCGGCTGGGACGAACTGCTCGCCGATCAGGAGGACATCGCGGTAGCTACCTTGCTACCGATCTGGGGCCGGTCGCTGGCCCACGGAAGTCTGCTGACCCCGGTGATGCTCTGTGCCGGAGGTGTCGACTCCCCGACCACGACCCGGATCGTGCTGCCGCGCATCAGCTCGTCCGTCGTGCCGGGCCGATACGACGGTGAACGTGTCGTGGTGGATGGTGTGCTCTCCGCCGGAGACGGGCCCATCCTGGTGCCTGCGGCGTCCGACGGCGACATCGTGTTCGCGGTGTGCGAGACACCAGAGCTGCCGACGGGCGATCCCCTCGACCCGACCGCCGGCTGGACCCGCCTCACCGGGACATTCACTGTGACCGAGCAACTTTCGCCGAGTGGGCACACCCCATCGCAGGCGTGGCCGCTCATGGTGGCGGCGGGCCGGCGTGCCCTGACCTACGAGCTGCTCGGAGCAAGCCGCGCGATGCTCGACATGACGGTGGAACACGTCACGTCGCGGCAGCAGTTCGGTCAGGCGCTCGGTTCCTTCCAAGCGGTCAAACACCAACTCGCCGACGTGCACCTCTGGATCGAGGTCGCACAACTGGCCGCCGACGCGGCGTGGGAAGACCGCGGCGAGGCGTCGGCGGCACTGGCCAAGGCGGCCGGCACGCGTGCCTCCGCCACCGCACGCAAGGTCTGTCAGCAGCTCCTCGGCGGCATGGGTTTCACATGGGAACACGATTTCCATCGCTACCTGCGTCGAGCTCTCACGCTCGAACCGCTCCTCGGTGGAAGTGTCGATCTGCACCGTGAACTCGGTGCCGCCCTCCGCGTCGGCTCGGTCAGTCCCGCGCTGGCGCCCCTGTGACCCCTGATCCCCGAAAACTGAAAGCTGGCAACACGATTGCCGGCTTCCCCGATTGTGAGGAGAACCCATGACCGAAGCATGGATCATCGATGGCGTCCGCACGCCGCGCGGTAAGGGCAAGCCGTCGGGCGCGTTGCACGGCGTGCACCCCCAGGAGCTCCTCGGCGGGCTGCTCCGCGCACTGACCGACCGAGGACTGAACGCCGATGACGTCGCCGACGTCATCATGGGCAACGGCGAACATGCCGGAGACCACGCCAACGACGTCGCACGCTCGGCGGTCCTCACCGCCGGTTGGCCGGTGAGTGTGCCGGGCGTGACGATCAACCGGTTCTGCGGTGGTGGGCAGCAGGCGGTGATGGCTGCGGCCACCGGTGTGCTCGCCGGGTGGCAGAACGTTGCCGTCGCCGGCGGCGTCGAGTCCATGTCGCGGCACA
Organism: Gordonia sp. Swx-4; assembly: GCF_030316175.1. Taxonomy (NCBI): domain Bacteria; kingdom Bacillati; phylum Actinomycetota; class Actinomycetes; order Mycobacteriales; family Gordoniaceae; genus Gordonia; species Gordonia sp. Swx-4. The sequence continues at coordinate 3,504,540 of NZ_CP128197.1, read as the reverse complement.
GCTACGGTCAGCCGCTCGATGCGAACAACCCGGTTCTCCGCGAGCGCTACCCGCTCGTCCCGCAGGGGATCTCGGCGGACCTCATCGCCACGCTCGAGGGATTCAGCCGCGCCGACGTCGACGCTTTCGCGGCGCGCAGCCAGGAACTCGCGGCGACCGCGATCAAGGAGAACCGCTTCGCTCGGAGTCTGGTGCCCGTGACCGATGCCGCCGGCACCGTGCTGCTCGACGCCGATGAGCATGTCCGTCCGGGCACGACCGCGGAGTCGCTGGCGTCGCTGCCGGCCTCGTTCGCGCGTTCGGGTGCGAAACCCCGCGACGACCGCAGCCGCTCCTTCGACGACATGTGCCGCGAGGTGTACCCGGAAGTCGGCGAGATCCAGCACGTCCACCACGCCGGCAACTCCTCCGGAGTCGTCGACGGTGCTGCGGCAGTGGTGGTGGCCTCCGACGACTACGCCAAGGCACACGGCCTGACCCCGCGGGCCCGCATCGTCACCGGTGCTGTCCTCGGAGCCGAGCCCGTCATCATGCTCACTGCTCCAGGACCGGCGTCGAAGCAGTGCCTCCGCCAGGCCGGGATGAGCGTGGGCGACATCGACCTGTGGGAGATCAACGAGGCGTTCGCCGCCGTTCCTCTCAAGGTCATCAGGGATCTGGCGATCGACCCCGACCGGGTCAATGTCAACGGTGGCGCCATCGCGCTGGGGCACCCGATCGGGGCCACCGGGGCGATGCTCCTCCAGACCGTCGTCGACGAGCTCGAACGACGCGACCTCACAACAGGTTTGGTGACGATGTGCACCGGCGGGGGCATGGCGACCGCGACCATCGTCGAACGAATCTGAGACGTGCCATACCACCCGCGAGGAGAGTCATGAGTTACCGGACAGTCACCGTCGAGCGGCACGGACATGTCGCCGAGCTGCGTCTAGACCGACCCGACCGCCTCAACGCCTTCGACGACGAACTGGTCAACGAGTTGCCCGGTGTGCTGACCGACCTCGCCCGTGACACCGAGGTCCGCGCGGTGGCGTGGACCTCGACCGGACGGCATTTCTCCGCCGGCGGCGACATGGAGACGATTCTGGCCGGATACGCCGATCTGAACGTGCTGCTGCGCGGCGTCGACGACGGGCGACGGCTGTTCCGCGCCTTCGCGGACTTCCCGAAGCCGCTGGTGACGGCCGTGCAGGGCAGCAGCTTCGGGGTCGCGACCAGTCTGGTCTTCACCTCGGACGCCGTGGTCGTCGCGCCGAAGACGAAGCTGTCCGACCCACATGTCCACATGGGGCTGGTGGCCGGTGACGGGGGAGCGGTGACATGGCCGCTGAGTGCGGGCCTGGCCCGGGCGAAGCGGAAGCTGCTCTGGGGCGAGCCCCTCACGGGACCGGAGGCGGTCGAGCTGGGCCTCGCCACCGACCTCGTCGAGTCCGACGAGCAGCTGCGTCCCCGGGCGTTGGAACTGGCCGGTCAGGTCGGGAGTCTGCCGCCGATCGCCACCCAGCTGACCAAGCGGGCGTTGAACAGGGTCCTGTCCCAGCAGACCGATCAGGTGCTGGACGCGGGCTTCTATCTCGAGGCGTTGTCGAACCGCAGCGATGACGTCGTCGAAGCGGTGAACTCCTTCAAGGAGAAGCGCCCCGGGAACTGGTCGGGAACCTGACTCCGGGCAGAAACGGGCGCGCCGAGCCCAATAGATCTAGTAATAAATACTCTAGTAATCTACTATTGAGTTAGCGCCGGAATGGTGCGGGAGAGTGAGGGAGCATGAGCGCCGAGACCGTTCGGGACCTGGTGTGGGGCGAGGAGGTCGTCGAGGCTGCCTACGCCGGTCATCCGGGGCGTATCTATGCGAAGGCTCCCGGTTCTCTGGTGGACCTTCTGCGTACCGCCGGCCCGTGGAATGAACGCGACTTCCTGGTGCAGCGTGACATGCGAATCGGTCACACCGCGTTCCACGCGGCGATCCCGGCGGCGGCCGCATACCTTGCCGCCCTGGGTGTCTCGCGGGGCGACCGGGTGATGCTACACAGCTACAACCGTCCGGAGTTCGCGCTGGCCACCTGCGCGGTGTGGTGGCTCGGCGCGGTGCCGGTGTACGCCAACCGCTGGTGGAGTGCCGATGAGTCCCGGCATGCCATCGAGGTGTCCGCACCGGTCCTCGTGCTCACCGACACTCCTGAGCTCTTCGGCGACGTCGGTATCGTCGTGCGATCCATCGCCGACCTCACCGCCTGCTGGACGAACCCGGTGCCGCACGAGCCCACCGACGGTGTCGACCTCGACGACCCCGCCCTGATCCTGTTCACGTCGGGTAGCTCCGGTGCCCCGAAAGCCGTTGCGCTGTCGTCGCGGTCGGTGATCACCAACCAGCAGAACCTGCTGGTGCGTTCCCGTCGCCTGCCGCACAACCTCGCGCCGGACACACCGCAGCAGGTTGCTCTGGTGTGCACCCCGCTGTTCCACATCGGCGGGGTGTCCAACATCCTGACCAACCTCCTCATCGGCGGCCGAATGGTCATGACGGCCGGCAAGTTCGACGCCGGTGAGATCCTCCGACTCATCGAAGCCGAGCGGGTGCAGACCTGGGGCGGCGTCCCGACCATGGCCATCCGGCTTCTCGAGCATCCCGACTTCGACGCCCACGACCTGTCGAGCCTGCGCTCGTTCCCGCTCGGCGGCGCACCGCTGCCCCCGGCTCTGCTGGACCGGATGACCACCAAGCTGCCGCAGCTCAAGCGGCGTGGTCTGGCCAACACCTGGGGCATGACCGAGACCGGCGGCTTCATGACGGTCGCCGGCAACGCCGACCTCACCGAACGGCCCGGTACGGTCGGCCGACCGTACCCCGTCGTCGAGGTCCGCATCGACGCCCCCGACGATCGGGGCATCGGGGAGGTGCTCGTGCGTGCTCCCACGGTGATGCTCGGCTACGTCGGTCTCGACGACGGCACCGTCGACACCGAGGGTTGGCTGCACACCGGCGATCTCGGTCACCTCGATCCCGACGGCTATCTCTACCTCGACGGCCGCAGCAAGGACATCGTCATCCGGGGCGGCGAGAACATCGCCTGCGCCCACATCGAGAAGGCGATCCTCGGACATCCCTCGATCGTCGAGGCCGCCGTCTTCGGTGTGCCGCACGACGATCTCGGCGAGGAACTGGCCGCGGTGGTGACCCACCGGGCCGCAGAGCCGGTCAGCGTCGACGACCTGGTCGCGCACTGTCGTACCACGCTCGCGTACTTCGAGGTCCCCACCCACTGGCGGATCGACGACACGCCGCTCCCCACCCTCGCCGGGGAGAAGCTGAACAAGAAGGCCATCAAGGCAGACTTCATCGCCGCCGGCCTGGAAGGATGACCGATGTTCCTCAGCCCGGCTGACGAGTACTTCACCCACCAAACCGCACTGACCCACGCCATGGTGGCGACCAGTGACCCGTCGTGGCGCGAGCGCTACTGGGTCAGCTTCCAGGACACCGAATCAGGCGACACGGTCCTCACCCTCGGGCTGGGGCGGTACCCGAACCAGGATGTCATGGAGGCGTTCGCCTGCTTCTCCAGCGGCGAGCGGCAGACCAACCTACGGCTGTCCCGGACCCTGCTGCCCGACAGCCACGGCATGACCGTCGGACCCCTGTCCTGCGAGATCGTCGAACCCCTTGCGCAACTTCGGTTCACCCTGGACGACAATGATTCCGGCTTGCGTTTCGACATCACCTTCGAGGCGACCTTCGAGCCCATGCTCGAGGGAAGGTTCTTCCAGATCAGTCGCGCGCGTGCGACCTACGACGCCATCCGCTACGTCCAGCACGGCCGGGCGCGCGGCTGGATCGTCACCCCCGACGGCCGCCGTATCGAGGTGACGCCCGACCGCTGGTGGGCCGAACGCGACCACTCCTGGGGGACCCGACCGCTGCCTCGTGCCGAAGGGCAACCGCCGGGGGAGCGGCCGGAGTGGAAGATGCTGATGTTCGCACCGCTGCAACTGCCGGACCTCGCCGTGCACATGTACCTGCAGGAGTCGCGTCCGGGGGAACCGGTTCATTTGTCGGCGAGTGCGATTCGCCCACCCGGCGACAACCGGGAACTACCGCCGATCGTCGCCGTCGACCACGACCTCAAGTGGGCGGAAGACGCCGCGGCGCCGACCCTGCTCGGCGGACGCGTTGTCCTGACCCTGCTCGGTGGCGAGACCATCGAGCTCGAGATCACCGCGTGCAAGGGGCGGGCTCACCTGCGCGGCGGCGGCTATGAGGGCTGGAACGGCTGGCGGCAGGGTCAGTGGCGCGGAGAACTCACCGCCGAGCACGACGAGTGGGACCTCACCGACCGCGACAACTTCTACCGTTACGCGAAAGCGGGATCGGATCACCTCGTCGAGGTGCGTCACGGCGACGACGTCGGTTACGGCGTCATCGAATACATGGTGCTGCCCGGGTACGGCCGCTACGAGGAGGCACTGCCTCCGCCGCGCGCATCACGGTCGGATTCGCGATGACCGGACTGCGTCCGGGGCTGCTCGAACTCCTCGACGGCACCGGGTTCACCGACGCCGACGACCCGGTCCGCCTCGGCGGTGGCAGTTCTCAGGAGAACTGGGCCTTCGAGGCGATCGCCGCAGATGGTCGCCGTCGCCCGCTGTTGCTGCGACGTGCGCCGCAGAGCGGAGTCGTCGACACCGAACGCGACGTCGAGTACGACCTGCTCCGCCGACTGGCGGGCACCGGGCTGCCCGTCGCCGCCGTCCACGCGCTCGATCCCGACGGCTCACTGATGGGACGTCCGGCGATGGTCGTGGACCGTCTCGTCGGCCGCGCCGACCGCGCGGTGCTGCGCGACCGTGATCCGTTGCGGCTCGGATCTTCCGGACGACTCGCTCTCGCCGAAGCGCTGGCAGATCTGTTGGGTAGGGTGCACCGGCTGGACCCGGTAGCGCTGGGCATACCCGGCATCCTGGAATCGCCCGACGATCCCGGGCGCACTGAACTCGATCGGTGGGAGGCCGAGCTCGACGGCGTCGAACTCGGACCACACCCGGCACTCCGCGAGACGATCGCCTGGCTGCGCGCACACCTGCCGGCTCCGTCGCCGATTCGACTGGTCCACGGCGACTTCCGGCCCGCCAACGTCCTCATCCACGGGTGCGCCATCAGTGGGCTCCTCGACTGGGAACTGGCCCACCTGGGCGACCCGCACGACGACCTCGGCTGGTACACGTGCTCGGTCTACCGGAACGAGCACTTCGTCGACGACCGCTGGGGACTCGACGATTTCCTACAGCGGTGGTCGCAGACCTCCGGGCTGGAGGTGGACCGCGAACGGCTGCACTTCTGGCAGGTCATGACCGCGCTCCGGTTGGCCGTCATCGCACTGACCGGTGTGAAGGCATTCTGCGACGGTGCGACCGACCGTCCGGCCGGACCCACTCGCCGGATCGAGCTGATCGCGCTGCGCGAGACCGGACTGCTCGACGGTTCCGGACATCGGTCAGGAGGACGGTCATGAGACCGCGACCATCAGAGATCATCGCCGGCATCCGTACGGTTCTGAAAGATACGGTCGCCCCCTCGTGCAGCGGCGAACATGCGCGCGCACGTCTCGACGAGATCCGCGCGGTACTGGCGCAGGTCGACTGGGACAACGCAGGATTCGAGCTCGCCCAGCGAACAGATCGACTCGAGGTCGCGTTGCGAGAGGCACGGCGGTGGCTCGACGACGAGCTGCCGCCGAAACCCGAGCAGCGGGAGTACGCCGCGATCGAGCAGCACTACGAGCGGCTCGCGGCGCTCGCGGCGGCGGCCTTGACCACGCTCCGTGAGGCCAGGGATCGCGGCCCGGAAGCCGACGCCGCGACGGAGGCATATCAGGGGTTGTTGCGTTCCCTGTGAGGACTACGGTCCGCCGCCCGAGGGCGTCGGTGTGGTGTCGTCACATCCATATAGTCTAGAACTAAACTATTCGATGATAGTGTAAATCTGAGGTTTCGGTGAAGGTGGTGAGATCATGACTCCGACCATTGATGAGTTCGTCGGTGAGGCAAGGCAATTCCTCGGGGCGGTGACCAGGAAGCAGGGCGGGTCGACACCCGACGCGGCGGCCAAGTCGCGATATGCACTGTTCTCCGGTTCGACCGACGCCGAGTTGACCGCGGCGGTCGACTATCAGCGAGCGGCGTTCGACGCAGGGTTCGGCTGGATCACCGGTCCGTCGGACCTCGGTGGTTCCGGACTGTCGGGTGCCTACGAGAGGGCCTTCGCGGCCGTCGAACGCGAGTTCCCGATCCCTTCGAAGGGGCCGCTGTCGGTGAGCCTGGGCATGGTTGCCCCGACCCTCGCGCAGTTCGGTTCTCCGGAGGCGACGGTTAAGTGGCTCACAGGGTTACGGCGTGCCGACATCATCGGCTGCCAGCTGTTCAGTGAGCCCGCCGCCGGGTCAGATCTGGCTGCGGTGCGCACCAGGGCGGTGCAGGACGAGGGCAGCGGGGAGTGGACGCTCAACGGGCAGAAGGTCTGGACTTCGGGGGCGCACTACTCCGACATCGGGATCGCGCTCACCTGCACGAGCGACGGTCCACGGCACAAGAACATGACCGCCTTCGTCGTGGACATGCGGACCCCCGGCGTCGACGTGCGACCGCTGCGTCAGATCACCGGTGCGGCCGACTTCAACGAGGTGTTCCTGACCGACGTGACGCTGCCCGACTGGTGCCGTCTCGGCGAGGTCGGACAGGGCTGGTCGGTCGCCATCGCGATGCTCATGCACGAACGGAACGCCATCGGGGGATCGTCGAGCGGCGGCAGCGGCTTGTTCCGGATGGACGACCTCGCGGCCTGGATTCGGGATCTCGGTCGCCACAAGGACCCCGCGGTGATCGAGGCCTTCGCCAGGGTCTACTCGGGCGTCACCTCCGCCAAGGCGATGCGCCGCCGAGCCGACGCCAATCTCAAGGCCAACGGCGTTCCGGGTCCGGAGATGTCGCTCGGCAAGCTCGCGCTGACGGCAAATCTGCAGGCGCTCAGCGACCTCGTGACAACCGTGCTGGGTCCGCGCCTGATCGCGGACATCGGCGTACCGCGCACCTATGCCTGGTCGGAGTTCGTGCTCAGCGTGCCGGGGATGCGCATCGGCGGCGGTACCGATGAGATCCACCGCAATACGGTGGCCGAACGCTTTCTCGGTCTTCCCAAGGACAAACCGGCTCGAACCTAGTTGCCGGCAACCGATTTCGTCGCCCCGCATACGGGCGACGACTCACAAGTAAGGAAATTCGATGGGACACCTCGACGGAAAGACAGTCATCGTCACCGGCGCCGGCCGCGGCATCGGACGTGAGCATGCTCTGCTGTTCGCGGCGGAGGGCGCCAACGTGGTCGTCAACGACCTCGGTGGTTCGCAGGACGGCAGCGGCGCCGCAACCGGTCCGGCCCAGGACGTGGTCGACGAGATCGCCGCGGCGGGCGGTCGCGCCGTCGCCAACGGTGACGACGTCGCCGACTCGGCGGGCGCCAACCGGATCGTGGCCACCGCGATCGACACCTTCGGCGGCGTCGACGGACTGGTGAACAACGCGGGAATCCTGCGGGACCGCGTGCTGGTGAACATCGACGACGATGACTGGGATCTCGTACTGCGGGTGAACCTCCGCGGTACCTTCCTCATGACCCGCGAGGTCTCACGCTTCTGGCGCGAGCGGAGCAAAGCCGGCGAGCAGGTTGCCGGATCGGTGGTCAACACCAGCAGCGAATCGGGCGTCTTCGGCAACCCGGGGCAGACCAACTACTCCGCTGCCAAGGCCGCGGTCGCGAGTCTCACCCAGGTCGCCAGCAAGGAACTGGCACGCTACGGCGTGCGGGTGAATGCGATTCTGCCGCAGGCACGGACGCGGCTCACCGAGGGTGCATTCGGCGACGCTCTGGCCGGCAAGGAAGGCGAGTTCGATCGCTTCGACCCGGCCAACGTGTCACCCTTCGTCGGGTACCTGCTCGCGGCGGAGTGCCCGCTCACCGGCGAGGTCTTCCTGGTCGGCGGTTCGCGCGTGCAGCGGATCAAGCCGTGGGCCAAGGATTCGGAGTGGAAGCTCATGACCGACGGTCGGTGGACTCTCGACGCGCTGGCCAAAGCCGTCGCCGACGCCGGCATCCCCAGCGGCGGCAGCACCTGGACCGCCAACCCGGAAAAGGCGGCTGCGAAATGACCACCACCGAAACAACTCCGGCGACAACTGCGGTGTCGACGACGTCTGATGCGGTGGACAAGACCACCGAGGCCAAGATGCCCGAGGCGGTCATCACCGACGAGATGATCGCGTCGATGGAAGCCCGTGCGGGTGTCGACCTCCGGATCGACCACTCGATCAACAACGAAGAAGCCACCCGCATCGCGGTGATCAAGTTCGCCGGCGGGATCGGTGACATCAACCCGTTGTGGACCGACGCCGAGCACGCCGAACGATCCGATTACGGTGCGCCGGTGGCGCCTCCGTCCTTCGTCATCGGGTGCTTCTCCGGCATCCAGTTCGGCTGGCCCGGACTCGGCGCTTTCCACAACGCCACCCAGGCACGTTTCCACCAGCCGGTCTACTGGGGCGACACGATCACCGCGACCTGCCGATACGATGGCTTCACCGGCCCGCGTCCGAGCAAGTTCGCCGGCCGGATGGTGACCGATCACTTCGTCAACACCTACCGCAACCAGCACGGTGAGCTCGTCGCCGAGATCGACTGGCAGGTGGTTAATTTCGAGCGCGGTTCGGCGAAGTCGCGCTCGAAGTCGGCAGTGAAGGACTCGGGCAGGCCGGAACTGGTCCTACCGCATCCGTGGCAGGAGGAGGAGATCCGCGAGGTCGAGGAGCGGGTTCTCGACGAGCAGCCGCGCGGCGCTGAACCGCGCTACTGGGAGGACGTGCAGGTCGGCGACGCGATCCAGACCCTCACCAAGGGACCGATCGGCCTGACCGACGAGGTCGCCTTCATCGCCGGCGGCGGCACCCCGATCCCGCGACTCAAGGCGCACGCCGCCGCACTGGTCGACTACCAGGCGCACCCGGCGTGGTCGTTCCGCGACCAGGTCATGGGATCCAGCGAGCCGATCTACGCGGTCCACTACAACAAGGCGGCCGCCAATGCGATGGGCGTGGCCTTCCAGTACGACGTCGGCTTCCAGCGGCAGTGCTGGCAGACGCAACTGCTCACCAACTGGTGCGGTGACGACGGCTGGGTGCGCGATTGCAGTTCCGAGTACCGGGGCTTCGTTTACCTGTCCGACGTGGTCACCCTCGGCGGCGAGGTCACCGGCAAGTCGGTGGGCCAGGACGGCGAACATCTGGTGGAACTGCGCACCTTCGCACGCAACCAGCGCGGCGCCGATGTCATGCCCGGAACGGCGACGATCGCGCTGCCGACCCGCGACGCGACGTCGCCGGTCGCGCGTCGAGCCCGAACGGACTAGGGGATCGCGATGGCAATCGATGCACAGGAACGTGCGGCTCTGGCCGAGGCGGTGCGCGACGCCTCCTCGGCCGGGCCGCGCGAGTTCCTCGACGATCACGGCCGACCCCAACGGGACGGGCAACTGTGGAAGGTCCTGACCGAGCAGATGGGACTCGGCGGACTGCTCGTCCCCGAGGCTGACGGGGGCGCGGGTGCAGGGGTCGCGGAGCTGGCAGTCGTTCTCGAAAATCTCGGCGCCACACTGGCCGTGGTGCCGGCGCTGTCATCCATCGGCATCGCCGGAACGCTGCTCCGCGTCGCCGGGACCACGCAGGCCCGCGCGATGTCCGTCCGGCTCTCCGAAGACGGGCTGGCCGCGACCGTCTGCTGGCCGGACCCGGCGTCGATGCCACCCGCCGGTGTCTCGGCGACTGCTTGTCGCGCCACCGACAGTGAATCTGTCATCGTCAGCGGACGCGCCGAGTTCGTCCTCGACGGTGCGGACGCAGACGTTGTGCTGGTGCCGGTCACCATCGACGGAACCGACGCGATCGTGGCCGTCGACACGGCGGCGCCCGGCCTCACCCGAACCGCGATGACAGGTCTCGACCTCACCCGGGGAATGGCTGTCGTGGAATTCCTCGATGCACCGGGAACCCTTGTCGCCGACAATGTCTCCCTGGAGACAGCGGCGGATCTGGCGCTTGTGCTCATCGCCGCCGAACAGGTGGGCATCGCCCAGCAATGTCTCCAGGTGGCGGTCGCGTGGGCCAAGGACCGCGTGCAGTTCGACCGTCCCATCGGTCAGTTCCAGGCGATCAAACATCAGCTCGTGGATCTGCTCATGGCCACCGAACTCGCGCGTTCGGCCCTCGATGTGGCGGTCGCGGCTGCCGACGCCTATCTCGCCGCACCATCGGATGCAGTCGCGCGAGAGCTGTCGGTCGCCGCGAGCGCGGCCAAAGCCCGATGTGGTGACGCGGCGATGGTCGTCGCCGACGAGTGCCTGCACATCCTCGGCGGCATCGGGTTCACCTGGGAACACGACGCACATCTGTACCTACGGCGGGCCAAGGCGCTGGAAGTCCTGATGGGCACGCCCGCCGATCACCGGTCGCGATATGCCGTTCTACTGCTGGAGGATTCCGCCCGATGACTGATCCCACTGTCCTGCTCGAGGTCGATGACGCCGGGGTGGCCACCTTGACCTGGAACCGTCCGGACCGCAAGAACGGTCTCAACAAGGACATGGTTGACGAGGCGATCGTCGCCCTGGAACAGGTGTGGGCCGATGACCGCTGCCGCGTGCTGGTGATCACGGGCGCCGGTTCGGCGTTCTGCTCCGGTATGGATCTCGCCGAGAAGATCCTTCCCGACGAGATGACGTTCATGCGTCGGGTCGGTCACCTGTGCACGCTGATCCACGACCTACCGATCCCGGTGATCGCGAAGGTGCGTGGTGGTGCAGTCGGGTACGGCGCGAACCTCGCTCTGTGCGCGGATCTGGTGGTGGCCGGTGAGGACGCGGTCTTCGGCGAGATCTTCGCCGAGCGCGGCCTGTCGATCGACGGCGGGGGCTCGTGGTCGGTTCCCCGGCTCGTCGGGCTCGGCCGCGCAAAGGAGATCATGTTCCTCGCCTCTCGTGTGACCGGGCCCGAAGCGAGGGAGATGGGGCTGGTGAACCGCTGCGTTCCCAATGCCGACGTCGACGCCGTGGTCGGCGACTGGGCGAGGCGACTGGCCGACGGTCCCCGCCGGGCGCTGTCGGTGATCAAGCAGCAACTCAACGCGTCGTTCGAACGGTCCTTCGCCGACGCGATCGAGTCCGAGGCGGTGGGGCAGGCGTACTCGTTCCGCTCGAAGGAATCACGCGAGGGAGCTCGGGCCTTCTTCGAGAAGCGCATCCCGGACTTCCGTTCTTGCTGACGCACGGGCGACGATCCACCGCTGTGGCCGGCTCCGCAATGGAACGATGTGGGACCGATGTGTCGTGATTCACGTGCGCGCAGCGCGTGTGACCCAGCTCATAGGTAGTGACTTAGGTACTTCTGCGAATGGAAACGAGCGTCTCCCGCGACCAAGCTTGTAGGTGGCAACAAGGAGGCCTCAGGAATGAACGCAACGCAGCTAGACGTACTGGAGCGGGTCGCCATCGACGAGTTGGCGGATCGGGTGTGTGGCTCGAACGGCGCGGTGGCCCCGCCCGCCCGGCGGGAATCCATTGGCACCGACATCGGCACGATGCGCCGGCTCGTCGAACTGGGACTGGTCACCGACACTGCGGACGCTGCCTGCGGACGCCGGCACCGGATGACGCCGGCCGGGGTCGAGGCCCTGGCCTATCTTTCCTCGGTGGCCGAGTGATAAACGGCCCAGCAGTCAACCGTCGACGCCGGCGCTGACCCACCGGGCAATCTGGGTTCGGGACCGAAAACCCAGCTTGGTCAGGATGTGGTCGACGTGGGCATCGACGGTACGGGGCGAGATCGTGAGCTTGGTGGCGATCTCCCTGTTCGTCAAACCCTCCGCCACCAATGCGGCGACCTGGTTCTCGCGGCGGGTCAAGACCGACCGAGACGACGCCGTCGAGCGGGTCACGGGAGCGGCACCGGCTCTGCGGGCCAGTCGCACCGCGTCATCGAGCGGCAGGGCCCGGCCTCGGGCGACGGCAGACTCGAAAGTCTCGTCACCGAGGACCCCGCGTAACCGGTTCTCGATGGTGCTCGTGACCGTGCTGAGCGCTGCCTGCGCCAGCTTCATCTGGCTGTGACGGTGCCACACCGTGCGAGCCGCCCCAAGCAGCGTGGCCGCACGTTCGGGCTCGTCCTCGGCCGCGCAGCAACCGATCACCTCGATGCAGACCGCGACCATGCCGGGATAATCGAATGCCTCGTACAACTCGATCGCCGTGAGCATGAACGATTCTGCGGCGACGATGTCGCCCTGATGCCAGCGGAGAATTCCCAGCGGCCCCAGTGCGAGTGCTTTGACCAGATGCGCACCGTGGCGATCGGCGAACTCCAGGCCCCGGATGGCGTACTGCTCGGCCTCGTCGTCCTCGAGGATGAGCGCGTAAAGCGCCGACAGCGGCATGCAGTCGGCGACCACGCCGTCATCCGCCCGGCCCCCACCCGGTTCGACCGCCCGCTCGGCGAGCTCGAAAGCCCGGACATTGTCGTGACGCAGCGACGCCCCCAGAGCGGCCGCGAAACACGCGATGCCGGCGAACCGGCCTATCCCGAGACTTTCAGTCAGGTCGTGATGCTCGTGAAGGTAGGACTCCGCCAGCTCGACTTCGCCGACCAGGAAGCCCAGGACGCTCCCTACGACGAGCGCCTCGGCCCGCGGCTCGGCGGGCTCCACGACCTCCTCGATCGTCCGGCAGGTCCACTGGAAGCCCTCGAGTAGCGTGCCCGACTGCGACCAGTAGGGACGAAGTGCGCGCACCATCGCGGCGGCCGTCGCGGCTTCGGCTGTCTCGCTGAGGCTGAAGCTCAGGGCCTCCCGGAGATTCGCGTGTTCGGCGCGGGTGCTGCGGAACCACTCGATGTCGTCCGGGCTGCAGTAATCGGTGTACGACCGCTCGGCCAGGCGCAGGAAGTAGTCGCGATGCCGGACCCTGATCGCGGGCGCATCGCCGGAGGACTCCAGCTTGTCGAGCGCGTACTGGCGCATCGGCCCGAGCAGCCGGTAGCGTTCTCGTGTGGCATGGTCGTCGACTCGAACGATCATGGATTTGTCGAGCAACCCGATCAACTCGCGAAGCACCCCGGAGCCGGAGCCGGACGGCAGGCAGACTCCGTCGGCGGTTTCCGCGGTGAAGCCGCCGACGAAAACGGAAAGCTGTTCCCACACCTGGCGTTCTCGCTCGGAGCACAGCTGATAGCTCCAGTCGGCAATGGATTCCACGGTGCGGTGCCGCGGCGTGCGACCCGGTTCGGCCGACGTCAGCAGCGTGCTGTCGCCGAGTCGCGCGGCGATCTCGGCGGGACCGAAGATCCTGATGTTCGCCGCCGCGAGTTCGATGGCCAGCGGCAGTCCCTCGAGCTGGCGGCAGATGTCCTCGATGGCGGCACGGTTGTCGTTCGTGATCCGGAAATCGGGCTGGGCGGCGGAGGCGCGTTCCTCGAAGAGCAACATGGCCTCGCCCAGCCCGCCGGACGATTCGACGGTCAGCGGACTCACCGGAAAGAGTTGTGCGCCTTCGACTCCCAACACGTGCCGACTCGTCGCCAGAATCTTGACGGACGGTGCGGCAGACAGAATCCGACGAACCAGGCCGGAGCAGGCGTCGATGAGGTGCTCACAGTTGTCGAGGACCAGCAGGAGTCTCTTCGTCCGCAGGTGCTCGGCGAGGAGCCCGAAGGCGTCGGCGGAATCGGTGCGAAGCCCGAACATTCCGCAGATGGTCTGGGTCAGCAGGCCGCTGTGGCGGAGGTCGGCCAGCTCGACGACCCAGACGCCGTCCGGGAAATCGCGGCGCACGCTCGCTGCGACTGCCACTCCAAGACGCGACTTGCCGACTCCGCCGACGCCGGTGAGCGTCAACAGGCGTGTGGTTCCGAGGAGCTTCCTCGCTCGGGTCAGATCGTCACGCCGACCGACAAAGCTGGTCAGTTCCACCGGCAGGTTGCCGGTCGGCCGCGAAGTCATCGGCCCAGTATCTCACTTCGCCCGATCGTCCGAGTGGAGCGTCGCGCGCCGAAAACCGGTCCGAGATCCGCGCGCAGCACGGATCGTCCGGGTCGTGGACCCGGTGGGCAGCATGCAGACTTTGTTCGCACGGTGAATAGTTTACAAATCAGATAAATGCGGCCGCGGCGCCGTCGGTCGTCCGGCTGCTGAGCCGACCCGATTCCGGCGGTTGATCGACGCCGTCGACATCGACGTCTACGACCACGGATCGAAGTGTTCTCCGAGGAGGCGTAAACACCACTGCATTCGGGAACAGAGCATGTGCTCGGTAGTCTGTAAGGGTTGCCGTGCGCGCGCCTGACCCCACCCGGTCGCACCGCGCACGAGCAGGACAGTACAAAAGTCGAATACCTCAACCCGTGGAGAGCAGTTAACCGTGGCCGCCCAGTCCAAAGTGGAATCCGTCGTCAACCTCGCCAAGCGCAGGGGTCTGGTCTACCAGTGCGGTGAGATCTACGGCGGCACCAAGTCGGCCTGGGATTACGGCCCGCTCGGCGTCGAACTCAAGGACAACATCAAGCGGCAGTGGTGGCGGAACATGGTCATCAGCCGTGAGGACGTCGTCGGTCTCGACTCGTCGGTCATCCTGCCGCGCCAGGTCTGGGAGGCGTCGGGCCACGTCGAGGTGTTCACCGATCCGCTCGTCGAGTCGCTGCACACCCACAAGCGCTACCGCGCCGATCACCTGATCGAGGCCTACGAGGCCAAGCACGGCCACCCGCCGGAGAACGGCCTGGCCGACATCAACGACCCGGAGACCGGCCAGCCCGGCAACTGGACCGAGCCCAAGGCGTTCAGCGGTCTGATGAAGACCTTCCTCGGCCCCGTCGACGACGAAGAGGGGCTGCATTACCTCCGTCCGGAGACCGCGCAGGGCATCTTCGTGAACTTCAAGAACGTGATGACCACCGCGCGCAAGAAGCCGCCGTTCGGCATCGCGCAGATCGGCAAGAGTTTCCGCAACGAGATCACGCCGGGCAACTTCATCTTCCGCACGCGCGAGTTCGAGCAGATGGAGATGGAGTTCTTCGTCAAGCCGGGCGAAGACGAAGAGTGGCACCAGTACTGGATCGATCAGCGCTTCAACTGGTACACGAACCTGGGTATCGATCCGGAGAACCTGCGACTCTACGACCACCCCAAGGAGAAGCTGTCGCACTACTCCAAGCGGACCGTCGACGTCGAGTACAAGTTCGGTTTCGCCGGCAACCCGTGGGGCGAGCTCGAAGGCGTCGCGAATCGCACCGACTACGACCTCTCGACCCACAGCAAGCACTCCGGTGAGGACCTGTCGTTCTTCGACCAGGCCACCGGCGAGCGCTACACGCCGTACGTCATCGAGCCGGCAGCCGGTCTGACCCGTTCGCTGATGGCGTTCCTGTGCGACGCCTACACCGAGGAGGAGGTGCCGAACGCCAAGGGCGGCACCGACACCCGAACGGTGCTGCGCCTCGACCGTCGCCTCGCCCCGATCAAGGTCGCGGTCCTGCCGCTGTCGCGCAACGAGAAGCTGTCGCCGAAGGCGCGCGATCTCGCCGCCGAACTGCGCAAGCACTGGAACGTCGAGTTCGACGACGCGCAGGGAATCGGCAAGCGTTACCGCCGTCAGGACGAGATCGGCACGCCGTTCTGCGTGACCGTCGACTTCGACACCCTCGACGACCAGGCCGTGACCGTGCGTGAGCGCGACACCATGAGCCAGGAGCGCGTGGCCCTCGACAAGGTCGCCGAATATCTCGGCGGCAAGCTGCTCGGCGCCTGATCGCCCGCCGCCACACCCGGGTACCGGGGTGTGGCGGAACGGTCACGATTCCGCCTGACCTGCTGATGTCTGTCACACTTGATGGCGAGTTGTCGCGCGGAGGAGGGCATGGGGCCGTCATGTGCGCGACGAGAGAGTGAGTGGAGTCGTGTCTGTCAGCGGGAAAGTCGTTCATTACGACGCAAATCGGGGATTCGGGTTCTTGGCGCCGGAGTCGGGCGGTGCCGATGTGTTCCTCCACATCAACGACATCGACATCGACGAGAGCTCGCTGAAGCCGGGTGCCAAGGTGTCGTTCGACATCGAGGAGACCGATCGCGGTTCCAAGGCGATCAACGTCGCCGTGACCGAGGCGGCTCCGGCCGACGATTCGGCAGGTGCGCGTGCGCATCGTCGCGACGAGCACCACGGTCGTGGGGATCGCGGCGATCGGGGCCACCGTCGTGACGATCGTGACGACCGCGGCAGCCGACGCCCGCGCGGCGGCAGCGGTTCGCTCGATGCAGGCGCCTTCACCGAGGAGCTGACCGAGTTGCTCCTCGACGCCGACGACGACCTCACCGCACGCCAGATCGTGGCCATCCGCCAGCGGGTCACCGATTTCGCGGTCGGCCGGGGCTGGGTGCTTGACTAGCACCCAATCCGGTTCCGGCGCCGCCGGCCATGTCCTCCCGGCCGTGGCCGCCTACGGCGACGAGGCCGTCGAACGTTATGTCCCCGAGGGTGCCAAGGTCGCGAGTCTTCCGGGCACCCGAACGGATCATCGCAGCGATTTCGCGCGCGACCGTGCGCGCGTGCTGCACTCTGCCGCGTTGCGTCGGCTGGCCGACAAGACACAGGTCGTCGGACCACGCGAAGGCGACACCCCGCGTACCCGGCTGACCCATTCTCTCGAGGTGGGTCAGATCGGGCGGGGCATCGCCATCGGCCTGGGTGCCGAACCCGACCTCGTCGAACTCGCCGGCCTCGCCCACGACATCGGGCATCCGCCGTACGGGCACAACGGGGAACGGGCGCTCGACGAGGTGGCCGTCGACTGTGGCGGCTTCGAAGGCAACGCGCAGAACCTCCGCATCCTCACGCGGCTGGAACCGAAGCTGCTCGACGCCGACGGCGTCAGTGCGGGCCTCAATCTGACGCGCGCGTCGCTCGACGCGACGCTGAAGTACCCGTGGACGCGGCGTAGTCCCGGCGGAAAGTTCGGCGCCTACGACGACGATGCCGCGACGCTGGACTGGGTTCGCCGGGACGCCCCGGGGGCCCGGAAGTGCATCGAGGCGCAGATCATGGACTGGTCCGACGACGTCGCGTACTCCGTGCACGACCTCGAGGACGGCGTCATCGGCGGTCGTATCGACCTCCGCAGCCTCGGCGACCCGCAGGACCGTCGGGAGATGGCCGAGATCGGCGCCAAGGAATTCCCGGGCCTCGACCCGGAGGCACTCGTCGACGCGGCCCAGCGACTCTACGAGATGGACATCGTGCGGGCGGTCGGCGTCTTCGACGGCACGCTCGACTCCTACGTCGCCCTCAAGCGACTGACCAGTGAGCTCATCGGGCGGTTCGCGTCGGCGGCCATCACCGGCACCCGTGCGGTGGTCGGGGACCGGCCGGTGTCGCGCTACGACGCCGACCTCGAGGTGCCGCCGCTCATCGCCGCCGAGGTCCCGATGCTCAAGACCATGGCGCTGCGGTTCATCTTCTCCAACGAACGCCACAAGTCGACCCAGCAGCGTCAGCGGGAACGCATCCACCGCGTCGCGAACTGGTTCGCCGAAGCCGCTCCCGGCGGACTCGACCCGATCTTCGTGCCCTGGTGGAAC
Organism: Gordonia sp. Swx-4; assembly: GCF_030316175.1. Lineage (NCBI taxonomy): Bacteria > Bacillati > Actinomycetota > Actinomycetes > Mycobacteriales > Gordoniaceae > Gordonia > Gordonia sp. Swx-4. The sequence goes on along the minus strand of NZ_CP128197.1, from coordinate 3,486,824 downwards.
GCCGCAACCGACGACGCCGCCCGGATGCGGGTGATCGTCGACCAGATCGCGTCGATGACCGAGGGCCGCCTGGAACGCACCGACAAGCAGAACTCCGGGGCTCAGGCGCACCTGGGGTGAGGTCGGTCGGCCGGGTGCTGTCGGCGTGTGTGAAGCGCCCGGTCATCCCCGCGTCGGGAGGTCACTACACTGGACCCGTGGCAGGCCGAATCCCCGATCGTGACATCACGGCGATCCGTGAGCAGACGAGGATCGAGGACATCGTCGGCGACTACGTCGCACTGCGCCGCGCCGGCGCCGACAGCCTCAAGGGACTGTGCCCGTTCCACGACGAGAAGTCGCCGTCGTTCCACGTCCGTCCCAACCACGGTCACTTCCACTGCTTCGGCTGCGGTGAGGGCGGCGACGTCTACAGCTTCCTGCAGAAGCAGGAGCACGTCAGCTTCGTCGAGGCCGTGGAGCAGCTCGCCGACCGGCTCGGCTACCAGATCAACTACGAGGGTGGCGGCACCGCGATCAAGCGGGACCGTGGCACGCGCGCCCGACTCGTCGCCGCCAACGCCGCTGCTGCGAAGTTCTACCAGGCCGCCTTGCAGACCCCGGAGGCGCAGGCGGCGCGGGACTACCTGTCCGAGCGCGACTTCGACGCCGCGGCCGCCGTCCAGTTCGGCTGCGGATACGCGCCCGCCGGCTGGGACACGATGACCAAGGCCCTGCTGTCGCAGGGTTTCGAGTTCAGTGAGCTCGAGGCGGCCGGCCTGTCCAAGCAGGGCCGCAAGGGCCCCATCGACCGATTCCACCGTCGACTCCTCTGGCCCATCCGCAATCTCGGCGGCGACATCATCGGCTTCGGTGCCCGCAAGCTCTACGACGACGACAACCTCGGAAAGTACATGAACACGCCGGAGACCATGCTGTACAAGAAGTCTCAGGTGTTGTTCGGGCTCGACCACGCGAAGAAGAGTATCGCCAAGGGGCATCAGGTCGTCGTGGTCGAGGGTTACACCGACGTCATGGCCATGCATCTCGCCGGCGTCACCACCGCCGTCGCCTCGTGTGGCACGGCCTTCGGTGAAGACCATCTCGCGCTGATCCGTCGCCTGATGATGGACGACTCGTACTTCCGCGGTGAGGTGATCTACACCTTCGACGGCGACGACGCCGGAAAGGCCGCGGCCCTCAAGGCTTTCGAGGGGGAGCAGTCCATCTCCGGCCAGACGTTCGTGGCCATCGCGCCCGACGGCATGGACCCGTGTGAACTCCGTCAGGCCCGGGGCGACACCGCGGTCCGCGACCTCATCGCTCGCCGGGTGCCGATGTTCGAGTTCGCGATCAAGACACTGCTCACCGAACACGACCTGGACACCGCCGAGGGTCGCGTGCATGCCCTGCGTGACACGGTCCCCGTCGTTGCCCGCATCAAGGACATCGCGCTGCGCGACGAGTACGCCCGACAGCTCGCCGGCTGGGTCGGCTGGGAGGAAGTCAGCCAGGTTCTCGGTCGCGTGCGCGAAGAGGGCGCGAAGATCCGGAAGGCAAAAGGCGGCGGGGATTCCGGGCGCAGTGGCCGGCGCGGTGCTCCGGCACGCAACCGGCCGGAGGCGGAGGCGGCGCCGACGTCCGCACGCCCCCAGCCGAACGACCCGCGGCTGTGGCCGCAGCGTGAAGCCCTCAAGGCTGCGCTGCAGTACCCGGCGATCGCCGGCACCGTCTTCGACTCGCTGCCCGTCGAATGCTTCGACGAACCCGCGTATGCCATTGTGCGGCAAGCGATGATCAGTATCGGCGGCACGTCGTCGGGTCTGGGTGGGGCCGCCTGGGTCGACTCCGTCCGCAACGCCGTCGACGATCCGGTCATCGACCCGCTGGTCACCGAGCTCGCCGTCGAGTCGATGCCCGTCGATGAGGAGAACATCGCGCGCTACATCACCAGCGTCCTCGCCCGGTTGCAGGAGGTGTGGGTCGGTTCGCAGATCGCCGACATCAAGTCCCGTCTACGCCGGATGGCCCCGAGCGACGACCCGGACGGCTACAACGCCGTCTTCGGCGATCTCGTGGCGCTGGAGGCGTATCGCCGCAGCCTGCTGGAGCAGGCACTGGACCCGACGGTCGGCGCCGGCTGAGTCCGACCCTCGACGCGATGAGTTCTCGTCGTTCGCCCGGTCTGTCCATCGACCACGTCTGAACGGAGAACATCACATGGCGACGACGATCTACTCGGCATCAGCATCGCTCGACGGCTTCATCGCCGGTCCCGGCGGCGACATGTCCTGGCTGACCCGATTCTTCGGCGAGGACGCAGCCGAGGGCGGCGACAGCACAGCAGCTCTGCGCCTCCGGGAGGGGACCGGCTCGCTGCTGGTGGGTAATCGGAGCTTCCGGGGCGACGACCCCAACAAGGGCACCGATCGCGAAGGCGCCTTCGAGGGTGAATTCCTGGGGCCGACAGTGGTTCTCACGCACAACCCGCCCGCCGAGCCGGTGGAGGGCGTCACCTTCGTCACCGACCTGGACCGCGCCGTGGAGGAAGCACGGCGCCTGGCGGGCGACGCGTACGTCACCGTCATCGGCGCCGACGTCGCACGCCAGATGATCGACGCCGGACTGCTCGACGAGGTCCTCATCTTCCACGTCCCGGTCTTCCTGGGCGACGGGGTCCGGGTCTTCGATCGACCCGGCGGCGGGGAGGTGCGGCTGACGCGTATCCCCGGCGAGGCCGAGTTCTGGTGCCGCGTCGAGAGGTGAGCGGGGTCGGGTGTCGCGCGGTGTGAGAGGCTGGATTCATGACGACGGTGTCGATCGGCGATCTCACGGTGAGCTACTCGGAACAGGGGGGCGGCGAATCCTCCTCAGCGCCAATTGTTCTGGTGCACGGACTGGGCGAGGACAGCCGTAGCTGGACGCACACGCAGCGCGACCTGGCCGACCTGCACACCTACGCCTACGACCTTCGCGGCTTCGGTTCGACGACGGTCGGGGAGGCCGAGGGGACCCTGGATCAGCTCGGACGGGATCTCGTGGGGTTCCTCGAGACGGTGACCGGTCCCGCGATCGTCGTCGGCTTCTCCGCCGGCGGGACGATCGTGCTCTGGGCCGCTGCCGAACGGCCGGATCTGGTGAGCCGCGCCATCGTCCTCGGTACGTCCTCGGTGGTGGGACGAGCCGCGGCCGAGTTCTACAAGCAGCGCGCCGATCAAGCCGCCGACATCTCGAGCGACGAGTTCCGCACCGCGATGCGCGACGATACCGTCGCCGGTCTGGTGTCCGCTCACGATCGCGTCGACGAGATCACGGCCGGGAGGCTCGAGGCGGTCGGGGACGGTGCCGGCTACGCGAACGCGGCCCGCGCGATGGCGGGAGTGCGCGAGCAGCCCCTGACGCCGAGGCTGTCCGAGATCCGGCAGCATGTCGACGTCATCGCCGCAGACCGAGACGCGCTGTGTCCGGAGAAAGCGGCGAAGATGATCGTCGACGGCCTGTCGGACGTGACCTATCGGGTGATCCCGGATTCCGGGCACCTGATGAACGTCGACAACCCGGACACCGTGACCGCGGCGCTGCGCGAGGCGATCGCCGGCGACTGATCGTCGTCTGGTGGTGGGGAGTGGGGCTCTGACCCGGCAGAGGAGAACGGCGATGCCGTCGAAGCCCGCGACGGATTTCGACGGCATCAGACCGCGGTCACAGACCGAGTGAACGCCCGATGATCTCGCGTTGGATCTCGTTGGTTCCGCCGAAGATGGTGGCACCCAGTGAAACCCGTAGATGCTGGACCATGTCGAACTCGGTCGAGTAGCCGTATCCGCCCATCATCTGCATGCCCTCGATCGACATCGCCTTGGCGACCTCGGTGGCCTTCAGCTTCGCCATCGACGACGCCCGCGACAGGTTGGGGCTACGACCGGGCTCATCGGCTGATTGCGCGACGTCGAACACCATCAGGCGTGCGCACTCGATCTCGGTGGCAAGGTCGGCCAGGCGGTGCTTGATCGTCTGGAACGACCCGACGGCCTGCCCGAACTGACTGCGCTCCCGAACGAAGTTCAGGCAGTCGTCGAACGCGCGCTCGGCGGTTCCGAGAGCCTGCGCGGCGAGGATGAGGCGCTCGGTGTCGAGGCCGGCCATGAGCTGCTTCCAGCCCTGGTCGACCTCGCCGATGACCGCCGAGTCGGGCAGGACGCAGTCGGTGAAGTAGAGGTCGTTGACCTCGGTGCCGTTCATCGTGTCGATCGGCTTGATGTCCAGTCCCTCGGTCCCGGCGGGGACGTGGAACATGGTCAGGCCGTGGTGCTTCTTGTCGCCGCGGGTCGTCCGGGCGACGAGGAGGATGCTGTCGGCGAGGTGGGCGTTGGTGCACCAGGTCTTGGACCCGTTGATGACCCAACCCTGCTCGGTCTTCTCGGCTCGGCAGACGAGTGCCGCCACATCTGATCCCGCACCGGCTTCCGACATCGAGATCGAGAGCGCCACGCCGTCGGCGACCCGACCGAGGACCTGGGTCTTGAGTTCCTCGCTCGCGAACCTGTTGTAGATGCCGGCCGTGATGAGCGTCGTACCGAGCCAGGGGATGGGGGCCATCCCCTTGGCGAGTTCACTCAACAACACGCAGAGATCGACGTGGCTGCCACCAGCGCCGCCGTACTCTTCCGGGACATCGATTGCGGCCCAGCCGAGTTCGGCGACCTTGCGATTCAGTTCCAGGCTGTGGGAGTTCCGGCCGAAGTCGGTGAGCTTGTCGCGCTGCTCCTTCGTTCCGACTTCGCGTCGGCAGAATTCGCGGACCGAGGCTGCCAGGTCTTGCTGCTCGGCGGTGAGAGCGATGGGCATGGGGTCTCCTCGAGATGATCGTGGCGTCGTGGATGATGGCGGGTCGTCTCAGACCCGTTCCGGGGCGGCGGGAGCAGCCGGAACCGTGCGGATCTCGTCCATTTCACCGGAGAGGGGTTCGGGTTCGTTCGCGACCCCGGGCCCGGGCTCCGCGACGGCCTGAGCCCCGCGCCGGGCGGCGGCCGCGGCGACCAGCGAGATCACCGCTGTGACCACCAGGACCGCGGGTAGCGGCCACCAGTGCACCGATCCGTCGGTGGGGACCAGTGCCGCGGCGACGAGCGGTGTCGGAGCGGCCCAAGCGACGCCGGAGAACGCGCTGCACAGTGCGACGCCGCTGTAACGGACCTCGGTGGGGAACAGCTCGGCGGTCATGCTCGAGACGACGGCGTAGGTGGTGGCGTGGCCGAGGACAAGGGCCAGAGTGAAGGCGACCGTCATCAGTGCGACGTTGCCGGTGTCGTAGAGCGCGAAGAGGGGGAAGGCGAACAAGCCGGTGAAGACGACACCTGCGGTGAACATCTTCCAGGCCGAGAACTTGTCGCTGAGCACTCCGACGGCAACCATCGCGAGAAGGTCGACGACCGCGGCGACGAGCAGGATCATCAGTGTGTCGCTACGGGTGAAGCCGTGGGAATCAACCGCCATGGAGAGCATGTAGGTGGTGATCAGGTAGAAGAGCACGATGACACTCGCCTGGAGTCCCACGCCGGCGACAACGCGGCCGGGCATCGTCCGCAACACGTCGAGGACGGGATGTCCCTTGACCTCGCCCTTGTCCTTGACAGCTTCGAACTCCTCCGATTCGGAGACGCCGAGGCGGATGACCATGCCGATCACGACCAGGAGGAATCCGGTGAGGAACGGAATGCGCCAGCCCCAGGACATCAGGTCGTCTTCGGGGAGTTTGGCGACGAAGTACATCACTACGGTCGCGAGGACCAGGGCCAGCGGGCTGGCGATCTGTGGCATGGACCCGTAGAACCGGATTCGCGACTTGGGTGCATTCTCGACGCTCATGAGCACCGCGCCGCCCCACTCGCCGCCGACCGCGACACCTTGCAGGAATCGCAAGGAGGTCAACAGGATCGGGGCCCAGATGCCGATCGCATCCCAGGTGGGCAGCAGGCCGATGAGGCCGGTCGAGCCCCCCATCACGGAGAGCGTGATGATGAGGGTGGTGCGCCGACCGACGCGGTCACCGAGGTGGCCGAAGATGAAGGCGCCGACGGGGCGAGCCAGGAACGCGACGCCGAGGGTGGCGAACGAGGCGAGCAGGCCGACGTTGTCACCCAGGTCGGGGAAGAAGACGGTCGAGAAGACCAGTGACGCCGCGGTTGCGTAGATGAAGAAGTCGAACCATTCGACGGTGGTGCCGACCAGGCTGGCGAGCGCCGCTCGCTTCTGTTGCTTTGTCCCGAAGCTCGGGGAGGTGGTGTCGGTCATCGGTGACCTGCGGTGGACGACGGGGATGAAGGCCGCGCTGCCGGGGGTGCAGCGGTGCCGGGGGTGGGTGGAGCGGGGGTGGAGCGGGGTCAGGAGGTCGGGAAGAGCGACTTCCGAAGGTCGTTCTTCCGGATCTTTCCGGCGGGTGTCTGTGGCATGGCGTCGACGAGGTGGATGGACTCCGGCCAGAGTCGGCGGGGGACTGACTCCGCACGGAGCCAGTCGACGAGGTCGACGAAAGTGAGGTCCGAACCCGGACGGGGCTCGATGACCGCGCAGATGCGCTCGCCGAGTCGATCGTCGGGTCGTCCCACCACCGCGACCTTGGCGATCAGCGGGTGTTGGATGAGGGCGTTCTCGATGTCGACGGGTGAGATGTTCACACCGCCTCGGATGATGAGGTCCTTGAGACGTCCGGTCAGGCGGAGATAGCCGTCGTGATCGACGACGCCCAGATCTCCGGTGCGGAAATAGCCTTCACGCGTGAAGGATTCGCGGTACAGATCCTCCTGGTTGAGGTATCCGAGAAACAGGGACGGCGTGCGCATGACGATCTCGCCCTCGACGCCGCGCGGGTTGACGACGCCCGATTCCGAGATGGTCTCGAGTTCCACGCCGGGCATCACCCGACCGCAGGTCTCGGCGATGAGTTCGGCGGAGTCGCCGGGCAGGCTCGAGGTGGCTCCGCCTTCGCTCATCGCCCAGATCGATGCGATGTGGGTGTCGGGCAACTCGGTGGTCGCCCGCTCGATCAGGCTCGGAGGAATTGGTGCGCCGCCGCAGACAAAGGTCTTGAGTCCGGCGAGTTTTGGTGTGTCGCCGGTCCATTCGGCGTCGGTGAGGTCCTTGAGGAACGGCGTCGCCGCGACGGTGATACTGCAGGGGTGGGCCTCGACGAGACTCAGTGCGGTGTGGACGTCCCAGTGATCCTGGAGTACGAGTGACGCGCCCGTCAGCAACGACATCCGCGCACCGTGCCAGAAGCCTGTGCTGTGGCCGAGTGGGGACGGCATGAAGATGGCCTCCTCACCGGTGATCCCGTAGCGGTCGATGATCCAGTTGTTGTACGCATCCATGCTCGACTCGGAGTGCGCGATGGCCTTCGACTTCCCGGTGGTGCTGGACGAGAAGAGGATGTGGGCGAGGCCGGCCGGGTACGCCGGCGCGGTCTCCGGTGCTCCGTCGGCCAGGGCCCAGGTGGGGGACTCGTCCTGCTCGCAGAACAGGAACCGGATTCGACGTCCGACGGAACGGGAGATGATGTCGGCCTCGGCGGCGAAGTCACGGCCGCGGTGAGCGCGGGGGAGGGCAACGGCCTTGGCTCCCACCATGTTCGCGACATAGGCGATCGATTCCGGATCGGTTGTCACGGGCAGGGTTCCGGGCACGAGTCCGCAACGGAGCGCGGCCACGTAGGTGACCATCCACTCGGTCCAGTTCGGCAGGCAGATGATCATCACGTCGCCGACTCGCAGGCCTTGTTCATGCATCTCGTCGGCGAGTGCCGATGATGCGTCGGCAAGATCCTGTCGGGTCAGCGTCGCGCCGCGGTCGTCGATGACGGCCGTGCGCTGCGGGTCGCTCGCCACGTCTGCGAGGAACGTGGCAAGGGCGGGTGATCCGGTGACGTGGCGGGAAATGAGAGTGGAAGCGTGGGTGTTCACTGTGTCTCCGTACTGATGGGCTGACGGGGTCATCGGCGGATCGAAAGAGGGGGATGTCTCGATCTTCGATTCCCTCCGGCGAAGAATCAAGAGGGTGACGTCGCTTTTTTGTTAAGAAGTCGTTTCGCGACACTCAACTGCGTAAATCGGGGGATGCGAGAGGTTGGCGTCGCGGTTCACCCATCATGTGACGCAAGCCACGGGAAGTCAAGAGAGTGACGTCGCTTTTTTTGAGACAGCTCCCGAAATCGCTCAAACGGGCTCTTCCTGATTCAGAGTGCGTCGAGGTGTTGTGCGAGGCCGCCGGAGTGGATGAGTGACCGCAAGATGTAGTGGTTGAGGTTGCGGAAGCCCAACGCGATCCCGCGGAGGTGTTCCAGGCGGCCGTTGATCGCTTCGACGGGTCCGTTGGAGGCGCCGGTGTCGAAGTAGGCCAAGATCTCGGCACGCCGCGCCCATAATGATCGGCCGAGTTGGGCCAACTCTGCCAGCCCGGACGGAACGCCGGTATGAATCCGTTTGAGCAGCTTGTACATCGCGATCTTGCCGTCACGCTTGTTCTCCTGGCCGTAGGCGTTGATCAGCTCTTGGTAGATCGCGTAGGTGACCGAGACGGCCACGTGCTCCTCGTGAGCCTCCAACCCGCTACGTAGCCGGGCCTTCTGCTTGTCTGTCAGCAACGCGATCCGGGTCAGCAGTGGTCGGCGGATACCGTAGAGCGGATCACCCGTGCGGCCGCGGTGCCCACACGTATCGTGTTGCACGCGTTGACGACACACTGTGAGCTTCTCGGCGGCCAGATGGACCACGTGGAACGGGTCCATCACCGCCCGCGCCTTATCCAATGCCTCGGCGGTCGCGGTGCGATACCCGGTGAATCCGTCCATGGTGACCACCCGGATCCGGTCCCGAAAGGAGTCATCGCGGGCATCGAGCCAGTCCTTCAACGCCGCTTTGGACCGGCCGCCCACCATATCCAGCAAGCGCGCCGACCCGGTCCCATCCACAATCGGTGTGAGGTCGACCAGCACGGTCACGAAACTCGAATCACCATTGCCGCGAACATGTTTCCACTTGTGCTCATCAACACCGAGAACCCTGACACCGTCGAGTCGGCCAGGCGCCGAAGCCACCGTACGCGCCGCCTGCAACGCGAGGGCATTCACGGTGTTCCAGCCCAACCCGACCGACGCGGCGACCGCAGAGACGCTCATCTTGTCCAGAATCATCCGCCGAAGAATCCACGCGATCGTGCGGCGCGTCACCGCCGCGCGCGGCGCGACGATCGCCGAGATGTCGGCGCGAAAGATGCCCTGACCACACGCGCCGTTCTCGCAGGCGTAGCGCGGCACCCTCAGATGCAACCGGGTCGGATGGCCCACGATCGGTAGATCTGCCACCTCACGATCGACATGATCACGCAACCGACCCGCCCGCTCGCACCTCGGGCAGCTACTCTTCGGGGCCAAGACCTCGCAGAACAGGTGTGTGCGATCCTCGCCGTCGAGAGCGGCATCGGTGATCGTCACCCCGAGTTCGATCGTGCGGCAAATCGTGTCGGCAATGGCGCTACGCTGCAACGAGGGTCCTGTCGGTGTGAGTGATGAGGTGTAGGGGCTTTCATCTTCACACCACAGGACCCGCCCGCATCCCCGGCTCGCCGCCGCCGAACCCGACCTACATCTTGTGCCCGGTAGAACCCGTTCTACGCACCGTCAATCAGGAAGAGCCCTCAAACGACGCGCAGAAGCCCCGGCGGCGGGTGTCCAACCCGGCTCCGGGGCTTCGGTGGGTGCGTCGCGCTGTCAGACCTTGGCTTGGTCGAAAATGGTTGCATACCAAGCAGATGCGGTGATCCGCGCGGCGTCGTCGAGGTCCACGGGGCCGCTGTTGAGTGCTTCCTGGGCGAACCAGACATATGCCGATTGTTCGACCATGCATGCCAGGGCCTCGGTGGCGATGCGTGCGGGGGCTCCGTTGATCTCGGTGATGCCGTGATCTCGCTCCAGGCTGGCGACGAACCTGTCGACGTGTCGGGTCCGCATGAGCCACCAGAAGTCCTGGAAGCGCTTCTCGACGTGCGCGGCCTGGATGAACGCGCGCATGACATCCCGGTTCTCGCTGTACAGGCTCAAATACCCGCGATTCGATTCGACGAGCGACTCCAGGGGACTTGTCCGAAAGCTGTGGTTGCGAGACGCGCTGGCCTCGAACAGTTTCTCGTGCAGGTCCTCGATGACCTGGGCGAAGAGATCCTCTTTGTTCTTGAAGTACCGGTAAAGGCCGCCCATGGAGATCTCGGCCTCGTCGGCGACGTCGCTCATCCGGGCTTCGACGTAACCGACGCGCGCAAAGACGTTGCGGCCGGCGTTGACCAGATGGTCGCGCGTCCGGCGCCCCTTGGGTGTCACGGGTTCAGCGGGCACAGGTGATGTCCTTTGCGTTTGTGCAGGCAACTGACTGTTGAGTACGCCCATGATGACCGATTCGCGACCAAATGAGAAGGACTTACTTAAAAAAGCGACGTCACTCTCTTGACTTTGCCGGGGCCCGAGTGGAGACTTCCGATATGACCACGACGCGAGCAGGAGGACTGATGACCACGGTGCAGATCGGTGACATCACGGTGGCTTACGCGGAGGCGGGGTCCGGCGAATCAGACTCCACCCCAATCATTTTGGTACACGGCCTGGCCGAAGACAGCCGGAGCTGGGCGGATACGCAGCAGGAGCTGGCCGAGTTCCATACGTTCGCGTACGACCTCCGCGGCCACGGCTCGACGACGCCGGGCAACGGCGAGGGATCTCTAGAGCAGCTCGGACGGGACCTGATCGGCTTCATCGAGCAGGTCACCGGCCCGGCGATCGTCGTCGGATTCTCTCTCGGCGGCACGATCGCGCTCTGGGCGGCGGCCGAGCGCCCCGACCTGGTGACCCGACCGATCGTCCTCGGGACGTCGTCGGTGGTCGGTCGGAGTGCGACCGAGTTCTACGCGCACCGCATCGGTCAGGCCTCCGACACCTCGACTTCGGAGTTCCGGGAGGCGATCCGGGACGACACTGCGGCCGCGATCGTGGCGGCGCACGACCGGCTCGACGAGATCACCGAGATTCGCCTCGACGCGATCGGTGCCGGCGCGGGCTACATCAACGCGGCACGGGCGATGGCCGCCCTGCGCGAGAATCCCCTGACCCCCCGGCTCGCGGAGGTCCGCCAGCACGTCGAGGTGATCGGTGCCGACGGTGACACCTTCTGTCCCGAGAAGGCGGCCCGAATGATCATCGACGCCCTGGGCGACGTCACCTACCGCGAGGTCCCGAATGCCGGACATCTCATGAACGTCGACAATCCGGCCGCGGTCGCGACCGTACTGCGCGCCGCCATCCGCGGCGACGAGTGACGTCCCCTCAGCTCTCACGCCCGATCGCTTCATCCCTAGACCAAACGCAGACTCTCAGAGGAGACAGGAAATGACCGAATCCAAGGTCGCCATCGTGACCGCAGCCGCCGGAGCCGGAATCGGTGCGGCGATCGCTCAGCGTCTCGCAACCGACGGCTACGACGTCGTGGTCACCGACGCGCATGAGCGTCGCGCCAAGGAGTTCGCCGAGAAGCTCGGTGAGCAGCATGGACGCGAATTCCTCTCGCTCCCCGTCGACGTCACCAGTGAGGAGGCGATCATCGCCGCCGTGGACCGGGTGATGGCCGACCGCGGCCACATCGACGTACTGGTGAACAACGCCGGTTGGTCCAAGATCGAGCCGGTCGCCGAGATGTCACTCGAGACGTGGCAGAAGTGCATCGACGTCGACCTCACCGGCACCTTCCTGACGATGCGGCATGCGTTGCCGCACATGATCGCCGGCGGCGGTGGCTCCATCGTCAACATCAGCTCGATCTCGGCGTACGAGACCTCCACCGAACACGGCGCTGCCTACTCCGCCGCCAAGGCGGGCATCCTGGCCCTGACCCGTGTCGCCGCAGCGGAGAACGGTAAGGCCGGTGTACGCGTCAACGCCGTCACCCCCGGACTGATCTACAACGACTTCCTGCGCAAGATCTACCCCGACGAGTTCTTCGACGGCTACGCCGAGAACCGCTCGCTCGTCGGTCGGGTCGGCCAGCCCGAGGACGTCGCCAACCTGGTGGCCTTCCTGGCCTCCGACCAGGCCGGCTACATCACCGGTGAGGTCTACGGCGTGAGCGGCGGGGTGCATCCGCATGGCTGATCAGATCATCGAACTCGCCGCCGGCGAACTCACCGCCGCCTACCGGGCGCGAACCCTGAGTCCGGTCGAGGTCACCGAGGCATACCTGGACCGCATCGCGGCGGCCGACAGCGACCTGCGTGCCTTCATCACCGTCACCGACGACCTAGCGCGCGAGCAGGCTCGTGCGTCGGAGGCGCGGTACGCGGCGGGTGCACCGATCGGCCCGCTCGACGGTGTCCCCACGTCGGTCAAGGATGCCTTCTATCTGAGCGGCGTGCGAACCACATTGGGCTCCAAGGTGTATGAGGGTCAGGTCGCGAAGGCGGACTCGGGCGTGGTCCGGCGTCTTCGTGCGGCCGGTGCGGTCTTCACCGGTAAGACCAACACGGCCGAGTTCGGGCAATCGGCGACGAGCGAGAACATGCTCGGCCCGGACACCGTCAATCCGTGGGACGTCTCACGTACCCCTGGAGGATCCAGCGGTGGCGCGGCGGCTTCCGTCGCGGCGCGACTGTCGACGGTCGGCGTCGGCTCAGACGGTGGCGGGTCGATTCGAATCCCGGCTGCGTTCTGCGGGGTATACGGACTCAAGCCCTCGCCCGGGCTCTGCCCGGACGAGAAGGGCTTCCGGGGCATGACCGACTTCGTCAGCGCCGGACCGATGACCAACAAGGTCACCGACGCGCGTGTTGTGCTCGGTGTGCTGGCCGATCGAGAGTACACCCGAAACCAGTTGTCGCGCTTGCGCGTCGGGTACTGCCCACGCCCCGAGGGGCGGGCCGTCGATCCCGGTGTGGTTCGCGGCGTCGCTGCCGTTGCCGTTGCGCTCGGCGAGCAGGGGCACGACATCATCGAGACAGACCTCCCGCTCGACGGATGGAATGAGATCTTCGGGCCGCTCGTTCTCGAGGACGAGCACCGGGAACGAGGACATCTGCTGGCGGATCATGCCGATCAGCTGTCGCGGTATGAACGTTCGTCGCTGCGGGCCGCGCTTGCGCTCGACCCCGCAGATGTCGAGCGCGCCAGGGTCCAGCTTCCCGTCTACCGGCGGCGGATCGCCGCGCTCTTCGAGGAGTTCGACGTACTGCTCACCCCCTCGACGGCCATCCCCGCATTCCCGTTGGGGGAGCGGCCGGCGCAGATCGACGGCGCCGATGTCGACGCGCTGTGGGGCGCATTTCCGTTTGCGGTGCCGTTCAACGTCGCCGGCGCGAGCGCGGCGTCGGTGCCCTGCGGTCTCTCCGACGGATTGCCGATCGGGGCGCAGCTCGTCACCCCGGCCGGTGCCGAGGAACTGTTGCTCGATCTCTCCGAGGACGTGGAGATCGCAGTCGGTTTCGACGGTTCCGCGGTCACCCGGCGATGGACGCCGCAGCCCGCGGCGGCCTTGTGAGGAGGCCGGTATGACCAGCGCGGTGTCGGTAGAGCGGGACGGGAACGCCCTGGTGATCACCATCGATGCGATCGAGCGGCGGAACGCCTTGTCGCGTCCCCTCCTCTACGGCTTGGCGGACGCCATCGCGGGCATCGACGATGACATCACCGGGATCGTGATCACCGGCGCGGGAGAAACATTCAGTGCCGGCGCTGATTTCGCGGAACTGACCGGCACCAGCGCGGATGCCGACTACGACGATGTGGTCGGCGCAGTCGCCGCGGCCGTCACCGGGTCCCCGGTGCCGGTCGCGGCGGCCCTCGAGGGGCCCTGTGTAGGGGCTGCGGCGCACCTCGCGCTCGTATGCGATGTGCGAATCGCGGGGAAGGGTAGCTGGATTCAGGTCCCGGCCGTGCGGCTCGGCCTGCTGTACAGCCCGCAGGCGGTGAAGTGGCTCGCGCGACGCTACCCGTCCGACTCGGTCCGCCGCCTACTGCTCCTCGCCGAGCGTTTCGGAGCGGACGAAGCGCGTCGTGCCGGGTTCGTCTCGACGGTGGTTCCCAACGGCACCGCATGCGATCACGCGGTGACGCTCCTCGGCGCCAACGGAATCGAGAGTCGAGGCGCGATCACGCTCACCAGACAACTCCTCAACTCCGTCGAGTTGGGTGACTACGACGACGCGGTGTGGCAGCAGCGTCGGCGTGAACTGCTCGATTCGCCGGAACGACGCCGCGCCGTGGACGACGCGAAGCTTCGCCACGGTGCCACGAGTCCAGACAACAGTTCTTCTGCCCACAGGCAGGTACACCCCGGAAAGGCGGCGCAACGATGACCTCCACTCTGACTCTGGCGGATCTGGCCGGACTCGACCTCGGCGAACACACCGCGACGTACGACGACACCGCGGCGATCCTGTACGCGTTGTCGGTCGGTGCACGATCGTCCCAGCTCGATCTCGTGTATGAGCGTGACCTGCGCGTTCTTCCCACCTACGGCTGTGCGCTCGGGCTCTGGGCCGTGGAGGCCGCCGGGCGTCTCGGTGCGTACGACCCGAAGCGCTCGCTGCATGCGTCGCAACGACTCGTTGTTCACAAGCCGCTGCCTGCGACCGGGTCCATCACCATGACCGGTCGACTCGCCAACGTCTACGACAAGGGCAAGGCGTCCCTCGTCGAGGTCGAGGTGTCTTCGGAGTACTTCGACGCGTTCTATGGGATCTTCCTGCCCGGAACGGGTGGCTGGGGAGGCGATCGAGGACCGTCGTCGGCTGCGGGGGAGACCCCGGAACTGACGACCGTGACCTCGTTCGAGACGTCGCCGGACCATGCCGCGCTGTATCGTCTCACCGGCGATCGCTATCCGATCCACATCGACCCGGAAGTGTCCGGCGCCAACGGTTTCGAGCGTCCGATCCTTCACGGTCTGTGCACGCTGGGGATCGCGACGGTGGAGATCGCCGGGCACGTCGGTGCACATCCCGCGGAGCTGCGCGAGCTGTCGACGCGCCTCGCCGCTCCCGTGCTGCCCGGTGACACCGTCGACGTCGCCTCCGCCGTGAGCGGTCCGACCGTCCATTTCGAGGGACGGGTAGGCGAGACCAAGGTTCTCGCCGGAGGTACCGCGACGTTCGGCTGAGCCGGCTGATCGCCTGGGGATTCTGCGGCGGCCGCGCCGCGTCGACCGATCGAGGTTGATGCGACGCGGCCGTCTCGAGTCTGTGGGGAGTGCGGGACTTGAACCCGCGACCAATCGATTATGAGTCGACGGCTCTAACCAACTGAGCTAACTCCCCGTGCGGGCACCCGGCCCGCGGGAGGAGATTACCGCACCGGGGATGGGGCACTGCAGCCAACTGCGGCGGAAAACGGTCGACAGTCGACGGCGCTACACTGGCCGAAATCGGACACGGCGCGATGGGAGAGTGTGCGGATGACGGTCGGGGAGGGGTCCCACGGTGGCGGCGAGCTGCCGGAGAGCCTTGTCGACGTGGCCGGCCGCCGTATCCGGGACGCCATCCTCAGTGGCGACCTGGCGCCGGGACAGAAGATCGTCGAGGAGACGCTGTGCGCAGACCTCGGGATCAGCCGGGCCCCCGTGCGTGAGGCGTTGCGGCTGCTCGCGCAGCAGGGGCTCGTCGAGCATCAGCCGCGTCGTGGGGTCCGGGTCGCGGAGTGGTCGCGTCGGGACATCCTGCAGCTGTTCGAGCTGCGTCAGGTGCTCGAGCGGTACGCCGTCGAGGCCGCCCTGCCGTTGACCGATCCGGAGTCGCAGCTCGCACCTCTTCGTGCGGCGATCGACGCGATGCGCCGTGCCCCAGACGATCTCGCACGCGACGACGCCCACCGTCGGTTTCACGCAGCGGTCGTCGGACTCGCCGGGAACCGGCAGCTCGACATCACCCTCGAGCCGATCCTGCTGAAGCTCCAGCTGCCGATGGCGGTCAACCTCCGGACCGAGACCGCCGACCACCACGGACCCGACGACGGGTTCAACCGGCACCAGGCAATCCTCGACGCGCTCGAACGCAACGACGCCGCGGCGGCGATCAGCGCCCTCCATGATCACGGCCACCTCCACTATCTGGATTTGGTGTCGGCGACCGCAGAGCACAAGCACCCTCACTGACCTGCTAACACAATCGACACACGCACGTTCCGCAGACGCCATTATTCTGTCGACAATCGACGGTATGACTCTTTCAGGCGGGCCTACCACAGGTCCCACGGTTGCCGAGATCCTCGACTCGCACCTGCACGGCAGCGGGTCTCCGTCCCGCACCGCGCGCGTGGTCCTCGACGCCATCGAGGCGCGGGGTGACGACGGAATCTGGCTGTCGACGGTGCCGCGCGACGAGGTTCTCGCCGCGGCCGCGGAACTCGAGAACCGACCCGGCGCACGCGATCTACCGCTGTACGGAGTCCCGTTCGGCGTCAAGGACTCCATCGACGTGGCCGGCGTCCCGACCACGCTCTCGTGCCCCGGCTACGCGTACACGCCCGACGCCACCGCGCCCGTTGTGCAGCGTCTGCTCGACGCCGGAGCCCTCTACATCGGCAAGACCAACCTCGATCAGTTCGCCACCGGCCTCAACGGCACACGAACCCCGTACACGATGCCGCGCGGGGTCTACGGCCACGAGATGATCTCCGGCGGTTCGAGTTCCGGCTCGGCGCTCGCAGTTGCACTCGGCGACGTGCCCTTCGCGGTCGCCACCGACACCGCCGGCTCGGGACGCGTGCCCGCCGCGCTCAACGGCATCATCGGATACAAACCGTCGCGCGGACTGATCAGCACCGTGGGGCTGGTTCCGGCGTGCAAATCCCTGGACTGCATCACGGCGATGACCGCGACCGTCGACGACATGGACCGCGTCATGAGCGTGATGATGGGCCGCGACGACGCCGATCCGTGGTCGCGCGACCGGGGGCCCGGATTCGACGGGTCGACGATCACGATCGGTCTCCCGCCGGTGGAGGAGTTGGAGTTCTTCGGCGACGACGCCATGCGGGATGCGCATCTGGCGTTCCGAAACCGCCTGAAGCATCTGGGGTTACCGGGCGGGGTCGAGATCGTCGACGTCTCCCTGGCACCGTTCCTGGCAGCAGGGGAGCTCCTGTACTCGGGTCCGTGGGTCGCCGAGCGGCTCGTCGTGTTCGGGGACTTCCTCGCCGCGAAGCCCGACGAGATCCACCCTGTGGTCCGCGACATTCTCCGCAGCGGCGAGAAGTACACGGCCGTTCACGCTTTCGCTGCGCTGCAGAGATTGCGGGAGCTCAAAGCCGAGGTCGGACGCATCTGGTTGGGGACCGACGTCCTCGTGGTGCCGACGATCGGGCGGACCTTCACCGTCGACGAGGTTCTGGCGCAGCCGATCGCGACCAACACCATGCTCGGCCACTACACGCATTTCGGAAACCTCCTCGACCTCACCGGGATCGCGGTTCCCCAGGGCGTGACCTCCGATGGGCGGCCGCACAGCGCGATGCTCCTCGGGGCCGCGCTCACCGACGACACCGTGCTCCACCTGGCGGCCGCACTGCTCGACGAGCCGCGTGACCGGTCCATGTCATCCAGCGCTGCCCGTACCCCGACCACGCTGCCAGCGTCCTGAAACCCGACAACCACCCGCCCGGGAGGCCACCCGATGTCCGAGACCGTCACCCTCGAGGCACTACCCGGTCCGATCGAACTCGATCTGGACCACACCGCACTGATCATCATCGACATGCAGCGAGACTTCCTGTTGCCGGGCGGTTTCGGCGAAGCACTCGGCAACGACGTCGCGCAGTTGCAGCGCGTCGTCGAACCCCTTGCGGCGCTGCTCGATGCGGCGCGGGCAGCCGGGATGCTCGTCATCCACACCAGGGAAGGGCATCTGCCGGACCTGTCGGATTGTCCACCGGCCAAGCTCCACCGCGGTGCGCCGTCGAAGCGGATCGGCGACCCGGGTGCGTTCGGGCGCATCCTGATCCGCGGCGAGTACGGGCACGACATCGTCGACGAACTCGCGCCGCTCGACACCGAGGTTGTCATCGACAAGCCCGGCAAGGGTGCGTTCTATGCGACGGAACTGTCGAAGGTGCTGGCCGACAACCAGATCACCCAGTTGCTCGTGACCGGCGTGACCACCGAGGTGTGCGTCCACACCACCACGCGTGAGGCCAACGACCGCGGCTTCGAATGCGTCGTCGTATCCGATTGCGTCGGTTCGTATTTCCCCGGGTTCCAGCGTGTGGGTCTGGAGATGATCGCCGCGCAGGGCGGCATCTTCGGCTGGACCGCTCCCGGCGCCGCGATCATCCCGCTGCTGAAAGAGCGGGCGCCCGCGGAACCCGCCGTCTGACATCGACCACTCATCCAGTCGAGACATCGGCGTCTCGTTTTCCCCACCAACCCCCAGTAGCCCGGAGGAATTCATGAGCGCCACCACCGATCCAGCTCCGACCACCGACCCGCCGTCACCGACTCCGACGACGAAGGTCGCCTGGTGGACGCGCGGAGACACCAACGCCTTCTTCGGTCTCGGCTTCAACATCCTGGTCAACGTCCTCACGTTGACCGGCTTGATGATCGGCGTGATCGGCCTCAGTCCCGGCAACGTCCTCGGCACGGTTCTGCCCGCGCTGGGCGTCGCCCTGATCCTCGGCAACCTGTACTACACGTTCCTGGCACGAGGCCTCGCCGCGCGGGAGGGACGCGACGATGTGACGGCCCTGCCGTACGGGCCGAGTGTGCCGCACATGTTCATCGTGGTGTTCGTCGTGATGCTGCCCGTGTATCTGAACACCAAGGACGCCATCCAGGCCTGGCAGGCCGGTCTGGCGTGGGCGTTCATGATCGGCGTCATCGTGATGATCGGCGCGTTCGTCGGACCCTATGTCCGCAAGCTGACGCCGCGTGCAGCGATGCTCGGCACCCTGGCCGGTATATCGATCACCTTCATCTCGATGCGTCCGGCAGGGCAGATCTGGGAGGCCGCGTGGATCGGTCTGCCGGTGCTCGCGATCATCCTCATCGGCTTCTTCACCGATGTGAAGCTGCCGGGCAACGTGCCCGTCGGACTTGCCGCGTTGCTCGTCGGTACGGCGATCGGCTGGGCCGGCGGGTTCATGTCGGTGCCGGACCTCACCGCGGCAGTCGAGGACATCGCGGTCGGCATCCCGGATCAGCGCTTCGACCTGCTGTTCAACGGTCTCGGTGATCTCGCGCCACTTCTTGGCACCGCGATACCGCTGGGCGTCTACAACTTCACGGAGGCGATGAGCAACGTGGAGTCCGCTGCGGCGGCGGGGGACAACTACAACCTGCGCAGCGTGCTGCTCGCCGACGGTGCCGGGGCGTGCATCGGTGCGGCGTTCGGTTCGCCGTTCCCGCCGGCCGTGTACATCGGCCATCCCGGCTGGAAGGACGCCGGCGGCCGCGCGAGCTACTCGCTGGCCAGTGGCGTCGCGATCGGTGTGCTGTGTTTCCTCGGTCTGTTCGGGGTGCTGAACTACCTGCTGCCTGTGCCCGCGATCGTGCCGATCCTGCTCTTCATCGGTCTGCTGATAGGCGCGCAGGCCTTTCAGGCCGTGCCGCGTCTGCACGCGGTCGCGGTGGTCGCGGCGCTGCTGCCGAACCTGGCGGAGTGGGGTCGGGGACTCATCGACAACGCGTTGTCGGCAGCGGGTACGACCGTCGACGAGGTGGGCATGGAAGCGATGAACGGCGCCGGCGTGATCTACGAGGGACTCAAGACGCTGGGCGAGGGCGCGGTCCTCGTCGGCCTCATCCTCGGCACGATCGTCACCTTCATCCTGGAGAAGAAGTTCCACTTCGCGGCCATCGCCGCGGCGGTGGGGGCGGTGCTGTCCTTCATCGGGCTCATCCACGCACCCGAGGTGTCGTGGGCGGCCGCGCCGGAGGTGTCGCTCGGCTACCTGTTCTTCGGCGTCGTGTGCCTGGCCTACTGGTTCCTGCCCGGAGCGCGGACGCCGGTGGAGGTCGACGAATCCGACGTCGTGGCCGGTCACTGAGCTCGTAGGATCTGCGGCAGTTGGTTCCGGATATCGGAACCAACTGCCGCAGCTGTCCATGGCCATGAGAAAGTCCCCACTGGTGGCCAGGTCGAGGTCCCCGCTGGTGGCCAGATAAAAGTCCCCACCCTGTGTTCGTCGTGTCGACCCGGAACTGAGGGCCCAGGCGATGACGGTGAAGGTGCCAACCGATCACCATCACCGCCTGGGAGTTCCATTGAAGTCTGCGAAGGACCGTATGGACATCATTTCTGCTTACCGAGAACTCGGAAGCTATCGCGCCGCAGCCGAGGTGTGCGGCACCACCCACAAGACCGTCAAACGTGTGGTCGACCGGTTCGAGGCCGACGATCAACCACCCGATCGCAAGGAACGGGCCCGCAACTACGACACCGTCGCCGAGCTGGTCGCCGAGCGAGTCGAGCGGTCACACGGCCGGATCACCGCCAAACGTCTGCTACCAGTAGCGCGAGCGGCGGGCTATGCAGGCTCGGCCCGCAACTTCCGTCGTCTCGTCGCCCAGGAGAAAACACAGTGGCGCCGTGATCACCATCGTGGGCGTCGCCCGGCAGTGTGGGCTCCGGGTGACTACCTGGTCATCGATTGGGCCGTGATCGGCGGCCTGCACATGTTCTGCGCGGTGTTGGCGTTCTCACGCTGGCGGTTCGTTCGGTTCGCCACCAATGAAACATCCACCACCACACTCGGATTCATCGCTGAAGCCTTTGAGGAGATCGGTGGAGTACCCAACAAGGTACTCGCTGATCGGATGGGCTGCCTCAAAGGTGGAGTCGTCGCCAACGTCGTCGTACCCACCCCCTCGTATGTGCGGTTTGCCACCCACTACGGGTTCGCCCCGGATTTCTGTCACGGCGCCGATCCGGAATCGAAAGGGATCGTGGAGAACCTCTGCGGGTACGCGCAGTCAGATCTGGCGCAACCGTTGTGGACCGAAGCCAAGATCGCCGCTGGTCGTGACGACGTGCAGCTGGATGTGCACGCAGCGAACCGGGCCGCGCGGGACTGGTGTGTCGAGGTCAACACCCGCCGCCACAGCGACACACTGTGCGTGCCTGCTGAGCAACTCGATGTGGAACGAGAAGTGCTGTCGACGTTGCCATCTCTGCGGGCCCAAGTCGGCCCACCGCCGGTCACCCGAAAGGTCGATCGCCTCTCATGTATCCGGTACGCCTCGGCCCGCTACTCGGTACCCAACCGGCTCATCGGCACCACCGTGACCCTCATCCAGGACGGTGAACGGCTCCTGATCGCCGAACCCGCCTCAGGCGAGGTGATCGCCGAACATCTGCTGGCCGCACCCGGAGAGGTCGTCCTCAACGATGACCACTACGGCGGGCCACGCACACCGCCCAGTCGTGCACCACGACCCAAAACCGCAGCAGAGAAGCAGTTCTGCGCTCTCGGTGAGGTTGCTGAGCAGTTCCTGGTCGGTGCCGCCGCGATCGGTAACACCCGCCTAAGCGGTGAACTCGACGACATCCTCGGGCTCGTCACCTCCCACGGCCACGAACAGGTGCTCA
The DNA here is from genome assembly GCF_030316175.1 of Gordonia sp. Swx-4. Classification (NCBI taxonomy): domain Bacteria; kingdom Bacillati; phylum Actinomycetota; class Actinomycetes; order Mycobacteriales; family Gordoniaceae; genus Gordonia; species Gordonia sp. Swx-4. The sequence goes on along the minus strand of NZ_CP128197.1, from coordinate 3,465,239 downwards.
CCGCCCTGACCAGGGCGGTGGCATTCCGACGGTTCAAGGCCGCCGATGTGCGTTCGATCCTCGATGCCGGAGCCGGCACCCCCAACCCGCGACCGGCCGGCACAGCACTGCTCGGGCACCTGCCTACCGCGCCCACCCGCTCGCTGGATGCCTACAAGCTCGGCGCCGGCGACAAGGAGGTGTCATGACCACCACAACATCGACATCAGTTGCACCAACAGTGCCGCCACTACCGGCCGACCTCGACCAAGCGCTACGCCGATTGAAGCTCGCCTCGATCCGCCGCACCGCACCCGAGGTACTGCTCACCGCGAAAACCCAGCGATGGACACCCGAAGAAGTGCTGCGGACCCTGGTCGAAGCCGAGATCGCCGCTCGTGATGCCTCCAACATCCGCAACCGACTCAAAGCTGCCGGGTTCCCGGTCACCAAAACCCTGGAATCGTTCGACGTGGCCGCATCCTCCATCCCGGCCAACACCTTCGAATACCTATCCTCACTGGAATGGGTTCGAGCCCAACACAATCTGGCCTTGATCGGCCCAGCCGGGACTGGCAAGAGTCACACCCTGATCGGGCTGGGGATCGCCGCAGTACACGCCGGACACAAAGTGCGGTACTTCACCGCCGCCGACCTCGTGGAGACCCTGTATCGCGGACTGGCCGACAACACCGTCGGCAAAACCATCGACACCCTGCTACGCCAAGATCTGCTCATCCTCGACGAGATCGGATTCGCACCACTCGACGACACCGGCACCCAACTACTGTTCCGGCTCGTCGCCGGCGCCTACGAACGCCGCTCTCTCGCGATCGCCAGCCACTGGCCCTTCGAACAATGGGGACGATTCCTGCCCGAACACACCACCGCCGCCAGCATCCTCGACCGGCTCCTACACCACGCCACCATCGTCATCACCGACGGCGACTCCTACCGCATGACACACCGAACGGAGGTACCACCCACCTAGAACATCCCGCACAGGGTGGGGACTTTTACCTGGCCACCAGCGGGGACATCAAACTGGCCGTTGACAGCAGCTGTCTCCTCGTTGACCTGCCGTTTTGTTGTCCGGCGGCGGCATGCGCTAGAGTCTGTCCTCGGTTCAAGTGATGCGCTCACGGCGCTGAACGAGAGCCAGAGCAATCCCCCATAGCTCAATTGGCAGAGCATTCGACTGTTAATCGAACGGTTACTGGTTCGAGTCCAGTTGGGGGAGCAGAACAAGAAGCCCGCCCCTGCGAAAGCAGGCGGCGGGCTTTTTCTGTGGGCTCTCTTGTAGTTTCATGCCGTCGGGTTCCGCACCGCGGTGCAGGTTGCAGGTTGGGTAACTGGTTCGGCTCGCAGTCCAGGTACCCAGTGCGCGATCAGACTAGTCTCAACGGTGTGGCAACGCGTGGGTTCTGGATTGGCGAGATCCGCGCCTCAGATGGTGTCGCTAGAAAGCTACGAACAAAGCACAACCTGTCAGTTGAGGAAGTCCGGGCGGCGTGTGTCCCGAATCAATACGACCGTGCGGGCTGGGAAGTTGACGAGGTGCACGGGGAGAGGCTGCTGGTGGAGACTCATGATGCGGTGGGGTGGATCAGGGTCATACTCCAGCCAATCGATGTCGAAGATGGGATCTGGCAACTACGGACTGCCTGGAGGAGGATGTGAACATGGAGCAGGTAGGCGACGAGTACGACGATGACTTCGAGATGACGGACGAGGAGTTCGACCGTCGGATGGAGGCTGCGGAACCTGTCCGGTTGGTGCCGGGTCCTCGTGAAGTCCGCATCGAGGCTAAATTCCTTGCATCAGGTTGGGGCGGAACGCCGTACCCGCACGCTACCCAAATTGCGGTGCATGAACCTCAATTGGAAGTGACACTGATTCCACAACGATGACGTACTGGCCGGGAACCTTCGCCTCGAAGCCGATCTTGTGAAAGAAGAAACCGGCTCTGGTTCCTGCGGTTGCCACTTCGGGGACGGGGAGCCTGCTAGAGCCGCTCTTTCCGTCAGGTGTGGTGATGGAGACTTCGACGAACTGCGGATTGTGAAGGTCTCCCTCCTCTGCCTGGATAAGCACAATCAGAAGGGTCTCGATTAGATAGCCCCCTGGCGGTTGCCAAAAATCTGTAAGGACGCCCCCGAGTACATATAGCTTGCCGTCAGCGACAGTAGCGGCCTCCGCCAACATCGCACCGGTAACGATCATTCCTCGAGCCTATGGCATATCGGTTGTCCCGGGGTCCATCGCTAGGCATTGTGCCGATAGAACTGCTGCTGCTGCCGGCTCGTTCGCGCTGACCGCCTCAGGCACTCGTCCCGCGCCGCCCGTCGTACTCCGCCTGCGCGTCACGCACCGTCGGCATGTGGCCCTGCAGCAGATCGATCAACCCCTGCAGTTGGTCGGCGACCTGCCTGCCGAGGGGAGTCAGGTCGTATTCGACCTTCGGCGGGATCGCCTCCAGGACCGTCCGCACGATCATGCCGTCGCGTTCGAGGTTCTGAAGCGTCTGCGACAGCATTCGCTCGCTCACACCGTCAACGCGGCGTCGAAGGGCGCTGAATCGATAGTTGCTCTCGCGCAACGCGATCAGGACCAGCGTGCCCCAGCGGCCGGTGACCGTCTGCAGCGTCGACCTCGACGAGCAGTCGCGTGCGAAGACGTCGGCTTCGAGGGTCGGGTCGTGGTCGGACATGACCTCAGGTTAGCGAAGGTCACAGCGATCAGCTAACTGTTCGTATTGCACTTACGAAAAGTAAGTGCGTACAGTCGAGCCCAGTCACGACGAGAGGAAAGACAACATGACCACAGCAGTGACAGGCGCCACCGGACAGCTCGGCGGGCTGGCGATCGGCGAGCTGCTCGCGCGGGGAGTCCCGGCCGCGGACATCGTGGCGATCGTTCGGGACGAGTCGAAGGCTGCCGATCTGGCGTCGAAGGGCCCTCAGATCCGGGTTGCCTCCTATGACGATCCGGAGGCGCTGCGGCGCGCACTCGACGGTGTCGACAAGCTGCTCCTGATCTCGGGTTCGGAGGTCGGACGTCGAGTTCCGCAGCACACCAACGTGATCGAGGCGGCGGAAGCGGCCGGTGTCGGATTGATCGCGTACACGAGCCTCCTCAACGCCGCTACGAGCGGGCTCGGGTTGGCGCCCGAACACGTGGCCACCGAGAAGCGACTCGGCGAGTCGTCGATCCCCGCGGTGTTCCTCCGCAACGGCTGGTACTGGGAGAACTACCTGCAGGCCATCAGCCAGGCGGTCTCGTCCGGCGCATTGTTCGGTGCAGCGGGCGAGGGCAAGGTCGCCGGTGCCGCCCGCGCCGACTACGCGGCTGCGGCTGCCGCAGTCCTCACCTCCGATGCCGATCAGGGTGGCAAGGTCTACGAACTCGGCGGCGATGAGCGACTCACCTACGCCGACCTCGCGAAGGTCATCGGCGAGGTGGCCGGCAAGACCGTTGAGTATCGTGACCTGCCGGAGGCCGACTACGCGAAGGTGCTCGCCGACAACGGCACCCCGGAGCAGTTCGCCGCCGTGCTGGCGGGTTCCGATGCCGGCATCGCCCGCGGCGAACTCGACACCACCTCAGGCGACCTCCAGACGCTGATCGGCCGGTCGTCGACGCCGTTCGCCCAGATCGTGAAGGCCGCCATCGCCTGACGCTGCGCTGCACCGATGAGTTTCGCTGCGGTTTCGAGTCTGTCCTGGTTGGATTGCCCGACGACAACAGGAATGGATGCCATGGCTCAGCTACTCAGGGTGCAGAACTTCGCGGTCTCGCAGGACGGGATCGGTGCCGGTGAAAATCAGACCTTCGAGCGGCCGTTCGGCGACACCGTCGAACCCTGGGAGATGATGTCCTGGGCAGGGGCCACCGCGAGCTGGCCCAACCGCACCGATCCCGGTGGCACCCGCGGACTCGACGACTACTTCACGCGCGACTTCACCCACAACATCGGTGCGGAGATCATGGGCCGCAACAAGTTCGGGCACCAGCGAGGTCCGTGGGTCGACCATGAATGGCAGGGGTGGTGGGGCGACGAGCCGCCGTTCCACACCCCGGTCTTCGTCCTCACCCACCACCTCCGCCCGTCGTTCACGCTGGGTGAGACCACGTTCCACTTCCTCGACGCCACGCCGGCCGAGGCCGCGGCGAAGGCCAAGGCCGCGGCCGACGGCAAGGACGTACGGATCGGCGGGGGAGTCAGCACCGTCCGGGAGTTCCTCGACGCCGATCTCATCGACACGCTGCACGTCGCGGTCGCACCCGTCACCTACGGGAACGGACTGCGACTGTGGGACTCGCCCGCCGAGTTGGAGGACCGGTTCGAGCACGAGGTGATCCCGAGTCCCAGCGGGGTCACCCATCACTTGTTCTGGCGGAAGTAATGTTTCGCCAACCCCCGGAATGTGCGCTTCGACCGGCGTAGTTGTAGAGGTCATGACGGAACTCGCCGACAAGGCCAAGACTCTGCTCGAACTCCACAAGCCCGGAGACCCGGTGATCCTGCCGACGGTGTGGGATGCGTGGTCGGCGAATCTGGCGGTGTCCGCCGGGTTCGCCGCACTCACCGTCGGCAGTCACCCGGTGTCGGACTCGATCGGCAAACCCGACAACGAGGGCATCACCTTTGGAGAGCTCACGACTCGGATCAAACAGATCACCGCCGCGGTCGACGTCCCGATCTCCGTCGACATCGAATCCGGTTACGGCGAGGACCCGAAGACCCTGATCGACGGCCTCATCGACGCCGGCGCCGTCGGTCTCAACATCGAGGACACCGTCCACAGCGAGGGCGGGCGACTCCGCGAGGCGCAGGAGCACGCCGACTTCGTGGGCGGACTGCGTGCGGCGTCGGACGCCACCGATGTCCACGTCGTCGTCAATGCCCGCACCGACCTGTTCCTCAAGCAGGTCGGCGACGAATCCGACCGCGTCGACCGCGCCATCGCGCGGATGAAGCTCTGCGCGGAGGCCGGTGCCGACGTGCTCTATCCCGTCGGTTTCCACGACGACGCCACCCAGAAGCGGCTCGCCGACGAACTTCCGCTGCCGGTCAACGCCATCGGGCACCCGACCAAGAACAACAAGGCGGCACTCGCCGCGCTCGGCGTCGGACGCGTGAGCTTCGGTCCGCTGTTCCAGATGGTGCTCGCCGAACGCGCCGCCGAGGTTCTCGCTCCCTGGAAGTAGGCACGACCGGCGCGAATCGGGCACGAACTGTCGGAGGCCCGGTTTACCGTCGGAATATGGCACTCACCAAGAGCGAACGAGAAGCGTTTCTGGCAGAACCACACGTCGCGGCCCTGTCCGTGGAAGCCGAACCCGAGAGGGCTCCGCTGACGGTGCCGATCTGGTACCACTACGAACCCGGCGGACGACCATGGCTGCTCACCGGCACCGAGTCGCGGAAGCTGAACCTCATCCGGGCGGCGGGGCGGTTCACCCTCATGGTCGACGAGGTGTCGCCGCGCCTCATGTACGTCTCGGTGTCCGGGAATGCCATCGACATGGTCGCCGGAACCCGGGACGACCTGCGCGAGATGGCATCTCGTTACCTTCCGCCGCAGGCCGTCGAACCGTACATCGAGATGGCCGAGAAGGAACACGGTCCGCAGACCAAGGTGTACCTCGACCCTCAGCAGTGGGTGTCGCTGGACCTCGGCAGCCTCGGCGATCTGCCGGCGGTATGACGCCGGACACAGCGCCCACAGCGGCATCGCTACATTGAACCCATGCCGAAGCCCCGTCAGACCTCCGACGCCCCCGACGCCACCACGGTGACGCCCGACGTCGAAGACGGCGTGACCCCGCTCGACGGCGACCACTTCCTGCAGGCCAACCGCACGAACCGGGAGAAGTACCGAGCCGAGGCGGAGGCCAAGGCGGCGAAAGCGGCCCGCAGGGCGGCCCGTCGCGGGGAGGCGGTCGATGCCGACGCCGCGCTCGAGGGCACGATCGACTCCGACGAGACGATCGCGAAGGACCGCTCACCACGCAAGCTCGACCCGGCCGCGGCGTCGGGCAAGAGCGACCGCTGGACCGGTTGGGCGACGAGTCTCGGCAAGAAGACCTGGGCGGTCGTCGCGCTGGTGGCGGTCGCCGTCATCCTCGCGGCGTCGACCGCGGTGTTGGCTGTCGCCTACGTCGATGCCGACCGTCGGGCAGACACTGCGGCCGGGGCGATCGACTCGACGATCCTCGACACCGCACGCAAGTACGCCGCCGAGATCACCACCTACAACTCGGCCGACTACTCCGACCTCGACCGCAGAATCCGCGAGATCTCCACTCCCGCGTTCACCCAGACCTACATCGAGTCCTCGCAGGACGCCCGAAAGGGCTCCACCGAGGCAGCGGCCGTGTCGACCGCGAAGGCCGACAACGCCGGAATCATGTCGCTCGACGACGAGAAAGCCGTCGTGCTCGTGACACTCGACCAGGCCGTCAAGTCGCCGCAGACCGCACAGGAGTTCCCCGACGGGTTCCCGTACCAGACACGCGTCAAGGTGACCCTGGTGCAGCAGGACGGTCGCTGGCTGATGGACGACTTCGCGGTGCTGTAGGGGTTGCGTTCCCGCCCAACAAGATCCGCGCCGACAGCGCCTCGATGCGTTCGGGGGAGGGTTGTGGCCGCAGCCGCGACAGGTCGGTGACGACGTTGAGTGCCGCGTGCACCAGGAATCGCGCGTGGGTGATCGGTAGGTTCGCTCGCTCGCGACTCATCCAGGTCGCCCATTCATCGACGGTGATGCGCTGCTGATGGCGCAGCGCATCCCGGGCCTCGGGGGTGGCGTGTCCGATCTCGGTCTCGTAGACGCTGATCAGATCGGTTGAGCTGCAGGTCAGTCGAACGTATCGGCGCATCATGCCGACGAGTGCCTCGTGCGGCGTCGACGCATCGGCGAGGGCCTCGGCGATGGCGGCCGTGACGCGGTCGGTCGCCCGCCAGAACGCGGCCTCGAGGATCGCGACCTTGCTCGGGAAGTGGCGGTACACGCCGGACGCCGGAAGGCCCGCGGCATGCGCAATGTCCTCGATGGTGACGTCGCGGAAGCCGCGGGCGGCGAACAGGTTGATCGCCTCGGTCAGGATGATCTCGCGCTTCGCCGCCGGTGCGAGGCCGTGAGCGGCGGGAGCCGGCGGTCCCACCGGATCGGGGAGGTCGACGTCGAGCAGGTCGAACGCGGCATCGGAGATGAGGGTGGTGACCTCGCGCGCCGGCAGCGAGGAGTGATGGGTCGTCGGGCTGGCCGCGACGCTGGTCATCGCGGCGACGGTCAGATTGGCGTCGGCATCGCGGAGGTCGGGACGCAGGCGCCGCGCCGCCGCGCGAACACGGCGGTGCTGGTGCACGACGACATCGCGGACGAGGTCCCGGTCGGCCGGTGCGAGGTACCGGGACTCCCACCGGTACAGGCCACCCGTGCGGCGGTTCTCGAAGGAGGCCGCGGTGATCGCCACGAGCAGCTCGCGCAGTTCGTCGTCGCCGCCGGGCTCCACCGCATCGAGCGCCGACCGGAGCGACCGTGCGAGGACAGCGGTGGTCTCGGCGAACAGCGCGTACTTGTTGGGGAAGTGCCGGTAGAGCGCGGGCGCGGAGATCCCGACCGCGTCGGCGATGTCGTCGAGCCGAACCGCGTGATAACCGCCGTCGCTGAAGGCCTTCGCTGCCGCGTCGACGATGAGTCGCCTGCGGTCGGCCGGACGGCGTCGTCGGGCGCCCGGTGCACCTGGCTGGGACGTGTCGGAGGTCGACGTCCCCGGGCGCACGGTCATGGCGTCACACTTTAGCCGGATACGACGTTCACGAGCGATTTTCGAGCCTATAGGTCGAAAAGTCCAGAGAGGGGCGTTGATAGGCGCGTATAAGTTAACCAAGATTCTCGTGATCTGCGTCGCACTGTGGTAGTACTCTAGGCGTTGGCACAGATCCGATGATCTGTGTCTATCTGTCCGGTCACCAGTGGGGAGAACAGTGAGCGACGAGACCAGCCAGGCAATCGTGACCTCGGTCGACGACCGAGGAGTCGCGCGGCTGACGATTTCCCGCCCAGAGAAGATGAATGCTCTCGACACCGAGGCGAATTACGGCATCAAGGCTGCGATGGAGGAGTGGTCGAAGCGCGACGACGTCCGCGTCATCGTCATCGACGGTGCCGGCGGGAGCTTCAGCGCCGGAGCCGACGTGGTCTCCATCAACTCGCAGTCGACCGCGAACGGGTCGTCGGGGCTGGATCCCAACCAGGCCCGCGGGATCATCTCGGCCGGGTCGGAACTTGCACGCGCGGTGCGCTCGGCCCAGGTTCCGGTCATCGCCTCCGTCGACGGACCGGCAGCGGGCATCGGTGCCTCGCTGGCCCTCGCCGCCGACCTCATCTACACGACGAAGCGGTCGTACTTCCTGCTCGCCTTCATCAACATCGGCCTGATGCCCGACGGTGGCGCGTCGATGCTGTTCACCTCCGCGGTGGGTCGGGTTCGGGCCAACGAACTCGCACTCCTCGGCGAGAAGCTCCGCGCCCCTGAGGCTTTCGCGGCGGGACTGGTCAATGGCGTCTACGAAGACCGGCCCGGGCTCGACGAAGCAGTCGACAAGGTCGCCGCGAAACTGGCAGGCAAGAGCCGGTCCGCGCTGCGCCTGACGAAGTCGGCGCTCGACGCCCACACCATGTCCGGCTTCGAAGCCGCCATCGAGCGGGAACTCGAGGGGCAGACCGAACTGCTGCAGTCGCCGGAGTTCCAGGCGGCCATCGCCGCCTTCGCCGGCAAGAAGTGAGCTTCGGCCGACGCCGAACACCCACCACCAGAGACATTTTCACCACCACGTTCGACACGACGACAGACAACAAGGAGACCGATCGTATGACCGCGACCGTCGACACCGTCACCGACCTCGCCACCGAGCCGCTGCGTTCGCGCCGCAACCACTGGAACAACCAGATCAAGCGCCACGCCTTCATGAACCCCGAGGGCCCTGCCCTGAAATTCCAGGGCGAGGTCACCACCTGGAAGGAACTCGACGAGCGGACCCGTGCCTTCGCCGCCGCCCTGACCCGTCGCGGCGTCGAGTTCGGCGACCGCATCCTGGTGGTCCTGCTGAACCGCAGCGAATACGTCGAAGCGGTGTTGGGCGCCAACCTCATCGGCGCCATCCCGGTGCCGGTGAACATCCGCATGAGCCCGGCCGAGATCGCGTTCCTCGTGAACGACAGCGGTGCCAAGGTGATCGTCACCGAGACGATGCTCGCCCCGCTCGCCGACGCCGTCGCCGCGTCGACCAACGCGATCGACCACATCGTCGTCGTCGGCGGATCGGACAACGACAGCCACCTCGACTTCGAGGCGCTGGTCGCCGAGGACTCCTCGGACCTGCCCGAGATCGACGTCCCCGAAGAGACCGTCGCGCTGATCATGTACACCTCGGGTACCACCGGAAAGCCCAAGGGCGCCATGCTCACCCACACCAACATGCAGGCGCAGGCGGTGACCTGTCTGCAGGCACTGCAGACGCGATCCGACGACATCGGATCGTGCGTCGCGCCGATGTTCCACATCGCGGGACTCGGCGCGATGGCGCCGCTGTTCTACATGGGTGCGCTGTCGGTCATCCATCCGCTCGGTGCCTTCGACCCGAACGACATGCTCGACACCATCGAGAAGGAGGGCACCACCTCGATTTTCCTCGTGCCCGCCCAGTGGCAAGCCGTCTGTGCCGCCCAGCAGGCCAAGCCGCGAGACCTGAAGCTGCGCGTCACCAGCTGGGGCGCCGCCCCTGCCTCGGACACCGTGCTGCGGGCGATGAACGAGACCTTCCCCGACGCGCTCAACGTCGCCGTCTTCGGTCAGACCGAGATGTCGCCGATCACCTGCGTGCTCGAGGGAAAGGATGCGATGAACAAGATCGGTTCCATCGGCAAGGTCGTGCCCGCGGTGACCGCGCGCATCATCGACCCCGAGGGCAACGACGTCAAGCAGGGCGAGGTCGGCGAGATCGTCTACCACGGGCCCAACATGATGAAGGGCTACTGGCAGAACGAGCAGGGCACCGCCGACGCGTTCGCCTGCGGCTGGTTCCACTCGGGCGACCTCGTGCGCGAGGACGAGGACGGCTTCCTCTACGTCGTCGACCGCGCCAAGGACATGATCATCTCGGGCGGCGAGAACATCTACTGCGCCGAGGTCGAGAACGTCCTGTTCGGTCACCCGAGCATCAGCGAGGCCGCCATCATCGGCCGCGCGCACGAGAAGTGGGGCGAGGTGCCGGTGGCGGTCGTCGTCCTGGCCGAAGGCGTCACCGACCTGGCCCTGGCCGACCTCGAGCCCTACCTGAACGAGAACCTGGCCCGCTTCAAGCACCCGAAGGGCCTGGTCATCGTCGACGAGCTGCCGCGCAACGCCGGTGGCAAGGTCGTCAAGCCGACCCTGCGGGCGAGCTACGGCTCCAAGGACGCCGGTCTGGCCGACTGACCGTGTCGAGGTGTCCCGGCGCCGGATTCGGTGATCGGGCGGGTGCCGGTGGCGATGGAACACGGACTAGGACACGTTTCAATTTTGTGATTGAGTGACTACAGTCACAAGCGACGGCAACGTCGCTCGACGGACTTCCCGGGGCGAGTTTGTTGCCGGGTTCGAACGGAGGAGACCAGTGAAGACAAAGGGCGCGCTGCTGCGCGAGCACAACAAGCCGTGGGCGATCGAGGATATCGAGATCGGCGATCCCAAGGCCCACGAGATCAAGATCAAGATGGAAGCGGCGGGCATGTGCCACTCCGACCATCACCTGATGACCGGCGGCATCCCGATGGCCGGGTTCCCGATCCTGGGTGGCCACGAGGGTGCGGGCGTCGTCGCCGAGGTAGGCGAGGGTGTCACCGACTTCGAGGTCGGCGACCACGTTGTGCTGTCGTTCATCCCGTCGTGCGGCAAGTGTCCGTCGTGTCAGTCGGGCATGGCCAACCTGTGCGACTTCGGCGCCATGCTGCTGCAGGGCGAAGCGGTGTCGGACAACACGTTCCGAATCCAGACGGCAGCCGGCGAGAACGTCTACCCGATGACCCTGCTGGGCACCTTCGCGCCCTACATGGTGGTCCACGAGGCGTCGGCAGTGAAGATCGACAAGGACATCCCGTTCGAGGTCGCCGCACTGTGTGGCTGCGGTATCCCCACCGGCTACGGCTCGTCGACCCGCAGCGGTGACGTCCGTCCCGGCGAGGACGTGGCGATCGTCGGTGTCGGCGGCGTCGGTACGGCAGCCCTCCAGGGCGCCGTTATCTCGGGTGCCCGCAACGTGTTCGCCATCGACCCGGTCGAGTGGAAGCGTGAGCAGGCGCTGAAGTTCGGTGCCACCGCGGCATTCGCGTCGGTCGAAGAGGCTGCGATGGCGATCGCGGAGACCACCCACGGCGGCATGTGCCAGAAGGTGATCGTCACCGTCGGCGAGGTCCACGGCAAGGACGTCGATCTGTGGATGGGCATCACCGCCAAAGGTGGCACCTGTGTGCTGACTGGCATGGGCAACATGCTCGAAAGCGACGTGACGCTGAACCTCGCGATGCTGACGCTGCTGCAGAAGAACCTGCAGGGCTCCATCTTCGGTGGCGCCAACCCGAAGCTCGACATCCCGCAGCTGCTGTCGATGTACAAGATCGGCAAGCTCAACATCGCCGACATGATCACCCGCCAGTACCGTCTGGACCAGATCAACGAGGGCTACCAGGACATGCTGGACGGCCGCAACATCCGCGGCGTCATCCGCTACACCGAAGAGGATTGGTGAGCCCTGTGCCCACCGGCCGGTACGCGGGCACGGGTAACGTGACCCGATGTGTCGGTCCTTGAATCTCTGACGGAATGGCCTGTCGACAATGTGTCGGCGGCGATCATCACCCGCGACGGGGTCGCCGAGGAATTCGGCGACCCCGTTCGCGTCTACGAACTCGCCTCGGTCACCAAACTCCTGGTCGCCGAGGCGATTCTGGTGGCCGTCGAAGAGGGAGCGGTCGAACTCGACGATCCGGCCGGTCCTCCCGGGGCGACCATCCGGCACCTCCTGGCACACGCGTCGGGACTCGCCTTCGACTCACGGGACCTCGAGGCCGGGGTGGGGGAGAAGCGCATCTATTCGAGCGCAGGCTTCGAGATCCTGGCCGAGACGGTGGAGCAGGCCGCGGGCATCGGCTTCGCGGAGTACCTGGCCGACGCCGTCTGCGCACCGCTTGGCATGAAGTCCACCGAACTGTACGGGCCCGCCGGGCACGGGGCGCGGTCCACCACCACCGATCTCGCGCATTTCGCGCAGGAACTCCTCGCGCCTCGACTGCTGGCACCGGAGACCCTCGCCGACGCGACATCGGTCCAGTTCCCAGGACTCGACGGCTTTGTTCCCGGCTACGGCAGGCACCGCCCGAACGACTGGGGCCTCGGGTTCGAGATCCGATCGGCGAAGTCCCCGCACTGGACCGGGACGGGCAACTCGCCCCGGACCTTCGGGCACTTCGGTCAGGCCGGCACCTACCTCTGGGTCGACCCCGAGTTGCAGGCGGCATGCGTCGTCCTCACCGACCGGGCCTTCGGGCCGTGGGCGAAACCGTTGTGGAGCGAGTTCAACGACCGGGTCGTCAGTGAACTTTCGTCACAGAAATGAACCTTTCTCGCACGAGAAACTAGCGCAACACGCGCATCATGGGGCACAATGAATCCCACGAGTGTGATATCCGAAGTCGCGAGGTGTGTTGGGGAAGACGTTCCTCGTCGACAACGGAGGTGAAAAGGTGCGCAATCTGAACCAGTTTGCGGACATGACAACAGGAGTGGTCTACATCCACTCGGCGCCGGTGGCGCTGTGCCCACACGTGGAGTGGGCTCTGTCGTCGACCCTGAACGCGCGCGCGAACCTTAAATGGTCGGCCCAGGACGCCGAACCGGGTATGCAGCGTGCAACAGTCGACTGGGCAGGGCCGGTCGGGACAGCGGCACGTCTGGTGACCGCTCTGCGCGAATGGTCGGCGCTGCGGTTCGAGGTCACCGAGAACCCGAGCGAGGGTGTCGACGGCGAGCGCTACAGCTACGTGCCGGGTCTGGGGCTCTGGCGCGGATCGACCAGTGCCAACGGCGATGTCATCATCGGCGAGAACCAGCTGCGCTCGATGATCGAATCGCAGCCCGACAGTGCCGGTCTCGCCGGCGAACTCGAAGCCGCTCTCGGTTCGGCCTGGGACGACGCGCTCGAGCAGTACCGCATGGGCGGTGCCGGGGCCGAGGTCACCTGGTTGCAGCAGCGGGTCGGCTGACCCTTCGAGACGCGCCCTCCGCAAGCTCCGGGCGCTCCTCAGGGAGCGAGGGAGACGCTCCGCAAGCTCCGGGCGCTCCTCAGGGAGCGAGGGAGACGCTCCGCAAGCTCCGGGCGCTCCTCAGGGAGCGAGGCGGCGTCCTCGGTTGTGAGGAACGACACGCCCGGCAGGCACGAGACGAGGTTTCGTCGGCGCAAGAAGTGGGAAACTTCCTGACGCTGCGGAGAATACAGACTTCCCAGGGAGCGCGGTGATTCGTCCCGCGAGCTCAGGGACACACGAGAAACGCCACCGGTGAGAACCGGTGGCGTTCTTCGTGTGTCCGTCCGCTGATCAGAGCGGGATGTTCTTGTGACGTCCGCGTCGAGCGGGGGCGGCCGCGAGTGCCTCGGCGATGATGCTGCGTGTGCGGGCCGGGTCGATGATCTCGTCGACGACGCCGATCGACTGTGCGCGTCCCACACCGCCGGCGATGGCCTCGTGTTCGGCGGCCAGTCGGTCGTGGAGGGCTTCACGCTCGTCGTCGGGTGCGGCGGCGAGGGCCTTCTTGTGCAGGATGCCGACGGCGGCCTTGGCTCCCATGACGGCGACTTCGGAACCGGGCCAGGCGAATACGGCCGTGGCACCGAGCGCCCGCGAGTTCATGGCGATGTAGGCGCCGCCGTAGATCTTTCGCGTCACGAGGGTGACGCGGGGGACCGAGCACTCGGCGAAGGCGTGGAGGAGTTTGGCGCCGCGTCGGACGACGCCGTTCCATTCCTGTCCGACGCCCGGCAGGTAGCCGGGGACGTCGGTGAGGACGATGAGCGGGATGCCGAAGGCATCGCAGAGGCGGACGAACCGGGAGGCCTTCTCGGCGCTCTCCGAATTCAGGCAGCCGCCCATGCGCAGCGGGTTGTTGGCGATCACGCCAACGCTGCGGCCGGACAACCGGCCGAACCCGATCACGATGTTCGGCGCCCACTTCGCCTGCAGCTCTTCGAAACTGGAGATCTCGGTCTCGCCGTCGGCGGCGAGTGCCGTGTCCAGCAGCTTCTCGACGACCGGGTGGACGTCGTAAGCGCGGCGGGCGGATTCGGGCAGCAGGGCCTTCAGGTCGGTGTCACCGGCCGCGGCCAGTTCACGGTTGAAGTGGCCCTGCTGACTGAATGTCGAGACGAGACGTCGCGCGCGCCACAGGGCGTCGGACTCGGAGTCGGCCACGATGTGGCAGACGCCGGACTTCTTGCCGTGAGTGGTGGGGCCGCCGAGCGACTCCATGTCGACGTCCTCGCCGGTGACGCTGCGGACCACATCCGGCCCGGTGACGAAGACGCGACCGGCCGGGGCCATGATCACGATGTCGGTGAGGGCGGGTCCGTAGGCCGCGCCGCCGGCCGCGAAGCCGACGACCACGGAGATCTGCGGGATGTATCCGGAGGCCCGGACCATCGCCTCGAAGACCTGACCCACGGCGTGCAACGCCTCGACACCCTCGGCGAGGCGGGCGCCACCCGAGTGCCAGATGCCGATGACCGGCGCCTGCTCGGAGATGGCGGTGTCGATGGCGTTGACGATGTGAGCACACCCGACGACACCCATGGCACCACCCATGACGGTGCCATCGGTGCAGTAGGAGACCGTGCGAACGCCGTTGACCAGGCCGACCGCGGCCTGGACCCCGGACTTGTCGCGAGGATGCAGCAACGACATGGTGCCTTCGTCGAAGAAGTTCGTCAGCCGCAACAGCGGGTCGCGGGGATCGGCGGCTTCTTCGCGGCCGGCCATGGGAGCCAAGGTCGTCATCGCAGTCTCCTCCAAGGGTGTCGGGCGTGGTTCGTCTCAGGCACTACCGAGATCGGCGGGGAGCCGACGTTCAGTAGCGACCGAAGGCGAGCGCCACGTTGTGCCCACCGAAACCGAACGAGTTGTTGATCGCGTAGTCGATCTGTCCGTAACGGGGTTCACCGTGGACGACGTCGATGTCGCATTCCGGGTCCTGGTTCTCGAGGTTGAGGGTCGGCGGGATGACGCCTTCCTCGACACTCTTGATGGTCAGGACCGACTCGAGCGCACCCACCGCACCGATCGAGTGTCCCAGAGCGGACTTCGGCGCGTAGATCGCAGCATGCTGACCGATGGCAGCGGTGATACCGGCGGCCTCGGCGGTGTCGCCGATCGGGGTCGACGTCGCATGCGCGTTGATGTGGGTGATGTCGGACTTCTGGAGACCGGCGGTCTGCAGTGCCCGCGTCATCGCGCGGGCGTTGCCCTGACCACTGGGGTCCGGGGCAACCAGGTGGAAGCCGTCGGAGGTGATGCCGGAACCGAGCAGGCGTGCGTGGATGCGCGCACCGCGGGCCCGAGCGTGCTCCTCGCGTTCGAGGATGAGCATCGCGGCACCTTCGCCGAAGACGAAGCCGT
This sequence comes from Gordonia sp. Swx-4, assembly GCF_030316175.1. Lineage (NCBI taxonomy): Bacteria > Bacillati > Actinomycetota > Actinomycetes > Mycobacteriales > Gordoniaceae > Gordonia > Gordonia sp. Swx-4. Next base: position 3,449,547 of record NZ_CP128197.1, on the reverse strand, counting down.
CGCGGTCCTTGTCGAACGGACGAGAGGCGGCAGCGGGGTCCTCGTTGCGGGTGCTCATCGCACGCATCATCGAGAACGCGGCGATCGGCACCGCGTCGATCTGTCCCTCGACGCCACCGGTGACGACCATGTCGGCGTCACCCATGACGATGTGGCGCCATGCGTGTGCGATCGCCTCGGCACCCGACGAGCACGCCGAGACCGGGGTGATCACGCCCGCGCGGGCGCCGATGTTCAGGCCGACGACGGCGGCCGGGCCGTTGGGCATGGCCATCGAGACGGCCAGCGGGGACACCTTGCGGTAGTTGCCGGTGCCTTCCATGGCCTTGACGGCGTCGATCATCGCGTCGCCGCCACCCTGGCCGGTGCCGATGACCACGGCGAGACGGTCGGGATCGACCTCGGGCTCGCCGGCCTGCGTCCAGAGACGCTTGCTCAGCACGTGGGCGATGCGCTCGACGTAGGCCATCCGACGAGATTCGACTCGCGTGACCTCTTCGGACGGATCCTTCAGCAGCCGACCGCCGATGCGCACCGGCAGGTTGTACTTGGTGATGAAGTCGTCGGTCAGCTCGCGGATGCCCGACTCACCCGCCAGCAGGTTTTTCCACGTCGAGTCGAGATCCTCGCCGAGCGAGGTGGTCGCCACCATGGAGGTGACGACCACGCTCGGGAAGTTCCCACCCAGCGTCGAGTAGTCGCGGAGGGAGGGGGAGCTCATCAGTTCTGGTCTGCCTCGACCTGGGCTTTGATGGCAGCCGCAGCCTCGGGGTTCTCGCTCTCGAGCTTCTGGATGTACGAGACGGCGTCGCCGACGGTGCGCAGACCGGCGAGGTCCTCATCGGGGATCTTCACGCCGTACTTGTCCTCGGTCTGCACCGCGATCTCGACCATGGACAGCGAGTCGATGTCCAGATCGTCGACGAACGACTTCTCCATCGTCACCTCGGACGGCTCGATGCCGGTGACTTCCTCGATGATCTCGGCGATGCCGGCAATGAGTTGTTCCTGGGTGGCAGCCACTGTATGGTTCCCTTTCGTGTTCGGGTTGATGATTCCGGAGCGTCTGACGGACGTGTAGTCCGCGCGCTTGGACAGATCGGCGCCGGGCGCCGATCTTCCGGGGGTCGCGGACTAACCGCGACCGCTATCCAAGTTCTGCGATCTTCGCGATGTCGCGGGGCTCCTTGAGAGCCAGCGATGGGGTGCCTTTCAGCTCACGCTTGGCGATCCCCACGAGCGTGCCCGCCGGTGGCAGTTCCACGACGGCGGTGGCCGAGTTGTCCCGCAGGTACGCCGAGCAGAGATCCCAGCGGACCGGCCTGGTGACCTGGCCTACCAGTTTTGTCAGTGCGTCGACGCCATTCGTTACAGGCTGACCGTCCGAGTTGGACAGCAGCGTGCGATTCGGGTCGGCCGGGGTGATCTTCGCCGCCGCGGCGGCGACCGCGTCCTGCGCCGGGGCCATGAAGTGGGTGTGGAACGCGCCGGCGACCGCGAGCTTGCGGATGCGGGCTTTCTCCGGCGGCGAGGCGATGAGCTCGTCGATCTTCTCGACGGCGCCGGCCGCGACGATCTGACCGACCGCGTTGCGGTTGGCCGGGACGAGCTCGAGCTCCTCGAGGCGGGCGAGTACCGCGGCCTCGTCGCCACCGAGAACGGCGGCCATGGTGGTGGGCACCAGGGCACAGGCCTTGGCCATCTCGGCGCCGCGGATCGCGGCGAGGGTGACGGCCTCGTCGGCGGAGATGACGCCGGTGATGGCAGCGGCGGCGAGCTCACCGACCGAGTGGCCGGCGACGGCCGCGTCCGCGGGCAGTTCACCGTTCTTGCGGACCTCGTCGAAGGCGAGGAGGGCGGCGACGACGACCAGCGGCTGGGTCACCGCGGTGTCGGTGATCTCCTCCGCGGTGGCGGTGGTACCGAGTCTTTCCAAGTCCAGTTGAGTGAGCTTGGACCACGTGGCGATCTGATCACGGGTGCCGGGCAGGTCGAGCCACGGCGTGAGCATGCCGGGTGTCTGGGAACCCTGGCCGGGAGCAAGCAACGAAAGCACGTGACCAGAGAACACCCTTTGCCCGCCCCATGTGGGTGTGGAGAAGCATGAACCTTGATGCCGGGTTTTGTGGGGTTCCCACAAACTTGACCTCAGTGTCACCTGCTTCGTCATCAGGCTGAGATTCGTTACCGAAACGTGCTCTTAAGGCTCCTATCAGCATAAATTGTGAATCGGACATGTTGCCAGTGTGACTCATGGTGCAGGAGGGTCCGATTTGTGCCTTAAGTGTGTCAGACGACCGACAGTCGTCGCGATCCGTAGTACATACGCATCTCGTGGGTTTGTCGGATCGCGGCGTGTGATTTCCGCAATTTTTTTCAGTCTGTACCGGACCGTATTTGGATGTATGTACAGAACGCGCGCGCAGGATTCGACCGATCCGCCAGAGTCGAGGTAGGCCTCGAGCGTCGTGGTCAGTGTGGTGCCTCCCGTGGAGAGCGGACTGACCACCGATTCGACCAGGGCGGCGACCGCCGATTCGTCACCGTTGAGAGCTCGCTCGGGGAGCAGTTCGAGACTGTGGACCGGGCGGGGTGCACTCGGCCAGCCCACCACCGCTTCGATCGCCGCCATCGCCTCGGCGGCGCTGGCATGGGCGCTCCCCAGGTTCGGCATGGTCGGTCCGATGACCACCGGGCCGTCGGCGAAGTGGGAGAGAAGAGCCGAGACGAACTTCTCCGTGGGGCGTGCGGGACCGCTGACGATGGCGACGAGCACCGAACCCTGGACCACCGACAGTGCCGACCGGTCGAAGTGTCTTGCAGTGTTGTGGATGGCCAGCGGCACCGACACGTTCTGTTCGGGTGGCGGGGTCCCGACGATGACCGTCGCCGGGGCGTCGGAGTCCCAGTTCAGGGCTGCCGCGCGGGAGAGGAGCTGGGGGCCGGTGTCGCCGCGGACCACGGCGTCGACGACCAGGGCCTCGAGCCGGGAGTCCCACGCGCCGCGCGATTCCGCGGCTGATGCGTAGATCGCGGCGGCGGCGAAGCCGATCTCGCGCCCGTATCTCAGGACCGACTCGGTGAGTGCGCGGAGCTGGGCGTCGTTGCGAGCAAGCAGCGGCAGCCACTTCTCGAAGAACTCCATGGCCACGCGGACCATCTCGACGGTCTGTAGCAGCGTGATACGTCTGGCAAGGTCCTGCGGCACCACCTGGAACGCCTGGACCGTGAACTTGACGTTGCCCTCGGGGTCCTGGATCCACTCGACGAAGTTCACGACCGCCGTCTGCACGACGAGCTGGACACTCGCGCGCTGCGCGGCGTCGAGGTCGCCGAAGTACGGCAGTTGGTCCTGCATGGAGTGGACCGCCTCGGTGGCGAGGCGTCCGCTGTACTGCTTGACCCGCCGAAGAAGCGTGTCCGGCAGCGCGTCGTGCACGGTGGCAGGGGCCGGTACATGGGCACCCCGCTCACCGAACACGTCAGCCGGCGGTGTTGTGGGCTGATTCACTCGCGCGTCGGACACGTTCTCAATCTAGTCCCCGGAAACCGCCGCGCCGGGATCGCTGGTCTGTCCGGGTGCGGCGGTCCGGTGCCGAACTAGGCCACGCCGGGATCGCTGGTCTGCTCCGGAGCGGCCGCGACGTCGTCGATCTGGTACTTGTCCGCGGCCTGCTTGGCCACCGACATGGCGATGTGACCGTCGCGGGCGAGGGCGACCAGTACCGCGACCACGATCGACTCGGCGTCGACGTTGAAGAAGCGTCGTGCCGCCGGCCGGGTGTCGGAGAAACCGAATCCGTCGGTGCCCAGCGTCAGGTACGTGCCGGGCAGGTAGGCGCGGATCTGCTCCTGGACGCCGCGCATGTAGTCGCTGACGCCGACGAACGGGCCGGCCGCGTCGGCCATCAGCTCGGTCAGGTAGGCGGGTGCGGGCTCGCTGCCCGGATCGCGCAGCGCCTGCCGGTCGGCGCGGATACCGTCTCGGGCCAGTTCGCTCCACGACGTCACCGAGTACACGTCGGCGCCGACGTTCCACTCCTCGGCGAGCAGCTCGGAGGCACGCAGCGCGTCGGGCATGGTGATCCCGGAAACCAGGATGTTGGCCGGGTACTCCTTGTTCTCCGGGGCCTTCTGGAACAGGTAGCCGCCCTTGACGATGCCCTCGTGGTCGACGTGCTCGGGCTTCGCCGGCTGGCTGATCGGCTCGTTGTAGACGGTGATGTAGTAGAAGACGTTCTCCGGGTCCTCGCCGTACATGCGCTTGAGACCGTCGTCGACGATGTGGCCGAGTTCGTAGGCGAACGCCGGGTCGTAGGCGACGACGGCCGGGTTGGTCGCGGCGAGCAGCGGCGAGTGGCCGTCGGCATGCTGCAGACCTTCACCGGTGAGCGTCGTACGGCCGGCGGTCGCGCCGATGACGAAGCCGCGCGCCATCTGGTCGGCGGCCGCCCAGAAGCTGTCGCCGGTGCGCTGGAAGCCGAACATCGAATAGAAGATGTACAGCGGGATCATCGGCTCGTCGTGCGTCGCATACGACGTGCCGACGGCGGCGAAGCTGGCCGCCGAACCGGCCTCGTTGATGCCCTCGTGCAGGATCTGGCCCTCGGAGCTCTCCTTGTAGGCGAGCATCAGCTCGGCGTCGACCGAGGTGTAGAGCTGTCCGTTGCGGTTGTAGATCTTCAGGGTCGGGAACCACGAGTCCATACCGAAGGTGCGGGCCTCGTCGGGGATGATCGGCACGATGCGCTTGCCGATCTCCTTGTCGCGCAACAGATCCTTGAAAACGCGGACCAGTGCCATGGTGGTCGCGACCTGCTGCTTGCCCGAGCCCTTCTCGGTGGTCTTGAGCGCCGACGACGTGTCGGCCTCGAGGACCTTGGCCTTGGTGCGGCGGCTCGGCAGGAAGCCGCCGAGGGTCTTGCGGCGATCCAGCATGTACTGGAGTTCCGGCGAATCCTTGCCGGGGTGGTAGTACGGCGGCAGGTACGGATCCTTTTCGAGCTGCTCGTCGCTGATCGGGATGCGCGTGCTGTCGCGGAAGGCCTTGAGGTCGTCGAGCGTCAGCTTCTTCATCTGGTGGGTCGCGTTGCGTCCCTCGAAGTGCTTGCCGAGCGTGTAGCCCTTGATCGTGTGCGCCAGGATCACCGTCGGCTGGCCCTTGTGGGTCATGGCGGCGGCGTAGGCGGCGTGGATCTTGCGGTAATCGTGGCCGCCGCGCTTGAGGTTCCAGATCTCCGCGTCGGAGAGATCCTTGACGAGCTCCTTGGTCCGGGGGTCGCGATTGAAGAAGTGCTCGCGGACGAAGGCGCCGTCGTTGGCCTTGTAGGTCTGGAAATCGCCGTCGGGCGTGGTGTTCATCAGGTTGACCAGGGCACCGTCGCGGTCGGCGTGCAGCAGCGCATCCCACTCGCGGCCCCAGATGACCTTGATGACGTTCCAGCCGGCGCCGCGGAAGAACGACTCCAGCTCCTGGATGATCTTGCCGTTGCCGCGCACCGGGCCGTCGAGCCGCTGCAGGTTGCAGTTGACGACGAAGGTGAGGTTGTCGAGACCCTCGGTGGCCGCGAAACTCGCGAACCCGCGCGACTCCGGCTCGTCCATCTCACCGTCGCCGAGGAACGCCCAGACGTGCTGGTCGGAGGTGTCCTTGATGCCGCGGTCGTGCAGGTAGTGGTTGAAGCGCGCCTGGTAGATCGCGTTCATCGGGCCGAGGCCCATGGAGACGGTCGGGAACTCCCAGAAGTCGGGCATCAGCCGCGGGTGCGGATACGACGGCAGGCCGCCGCCCTCACCGGCGTGGCTGTGTTCCTGCCGGAAGCCGTCCATGCGGGCCTCGCCGATGCGGCCCTCGAGGTAGGCGCGGGCGTAGATGCCGGGCGAGGCGTGGCCCTGGATGAAGATGTGGTCGCCGCCGCCGGAGTGGTTCTTGCCGCGGAAGAAGTGGTTGAAGCCGACCTCGTAGAGCGACGCCGACGACGCGTATGTCGAGATGTGGCCGCCCACACCGACTCCCGGGCGCTGGGCGCGATGCACCATGATCGCGGCGTTCCAGCGGATCATCTGACGGAAACGGCGTTCGACCTCCTCGTCACCGGGGAACCAGGGTTCCGCCTCGGTGGGGATGGTGTTCACGTAGTCGGTGGAGGTGAGTGCGGGGATCGACACCCGCTTCTCGCCGGCACGTTCGAGGAGCCGCAGCATCAGGTAGCGCGCCCGCCCGGGGCCGGCGGCGTCGAGCAGTGCGTCGAACGAATCGAGCCACTCGGTGGTCTCGTCGGGGTCGATGTCGGGCAGATAGGACGCGACTCCCTCGCGGATGACGCGGACTCGTTGTCCGCTTCGTCCGGCAGCACGTCCGTTGGAGCCCGGGCCGGCGTGCTCGCTCGGAATCGTGTCCTGCGTCGCCTGGTCCATCTGGTCGGTCACGGTGATGCCTACTCCCTCTGACAGGCCGGACTCGGGGTGGTGGTCCGGCTGCATGGCGTATGACACCGCAGCTCTTTGTTGTGCGGTGTCACCCCTCATCGTGCCCCATGTGAGTTGGCTTGGCACTGGGTGGATCTGTGTAGGCTGTCGCGATCGCGGGGGTGCTGTAGCGTCCTTGCAGCGTTACTGATGAGTAGGGGGAAAGCGATGCTGGGCACAGGGGAGGCCAGGCCCGGCCGCAGCGGACATCGGGGTGTCCGGGCGAGCATGACGGTCGGCATGGCATTAGGGGGAATCATGTTGTCGGCGTGTACGTCCACGGTCGGAGGTACGGGTGTTGCGGCACCCGGTGAGGTGGCGATCTACCGGTCGGAGGTGTCGGCGTCGGCGGCCGCGCAGGTGCGGACCGAGGGCGTCGAGCTCTGCCGGGAGTCGATGTCGTCGATGGTCGTGATGGTGCGCGGCTACAACACCTTCATCAAGCGGCTCAACACGACGCACTCGTATCCGGAGGTCGGGGACCTCGCCGACAAGGCGCGGGCGAGCCTGATCGCCGGTGCCGATCAGATCCGGCCGAAGATCACCGACACGTCGCCGCCGGAGATCGCGACCCCGGCGCGAACGTTCCTCGACACGACGGCGCGTCTCGAGAACGCGATCCGCAAGGAGCAGCGCACCGAACTCAACCCGGTGTCGGGACAATGGACACGCGACAAGGCGCGCCTCCTCGAGGTGTGCGGCCAGTACACGCCGGTGCCGGCGGCCTCGTCGGCGACGCCCCGTTCATCGGTCACCACCACTCCGGCGCCGACGAGCCCCGGTCGCTGAGCGGGCACGGGTGGTGTGGCCGGCGAAAAAGAAACGCCCGAAATCGAGTGACGTCGGTCGGCTTGCAATGTGAGGCTCTAGGCTGTTGCCTATGCTGACAAGCGAGTTGGCGTACACAGATGTCCATACCGGCGACGGAAAGAACGTCCCATCACCCTCAGGAGGTCACGCGCGGTGGTAGCCGCCACAGACGGTACGGGCAGCAACGCCCAAAAACTGGGCTTGAAGGCCGGCTTGGTCGTGCAGGAAGTCGGCTGGGACGAGGACACGGACGACGAGCTCCGAGCCGACATCGAGGACGCGATCGATGCCGAGATGGTCGATGAGGACGCCGACGACGTCGTCGACGTCGTCGTCCTCTGGTGGCGCGAAGGCGACGGAGACCTCGTCGACGCGCTGATGGACGCCATCGGACCGCTTGCCGAAGACGGATACGTGTGGGTGTTCTCGCCCAAGACCGGTAAACCGGGATACGTGGATCCGAGCGAGATCGCCGAGGCGGCCCCCACCGCGGGCCTGACCCAGACATCGGCGATCAGCCTGGGGGATTGGTCGGCAGCCCGACTCGTTCAGCCCAAGGCCCGCTCGGGCAAGAAAGCATGAGCGATGCTCTGCCCACCGAGCCGCTGAGCGTCGGTGACCAGGCACCTGATTTCGAACTCCGGGATCAGAACAACCAGCTCGTGTCCCTGAGCACGTTGCGCGCCGAGCGCAACGTGCTCGTGGTCTTCTTCCCGCTCGCGTTCACCGGCACCTGCCAGGGCGAACTGGGTTACATCCGCGACCAGCAGCCGCGCTTCGAGAACGACGACGTGACCACCGTGACGATCTCGGTGGGTCCGTCCCCGACGCACAAGGTCTGGTCGGCGGCGCAGGGCTTCCTGTTCCCGCTGCTGTCGGATTTCTGGCCGCACGGTGACGTGGCGAAGGCCTACGGCGTGTTCAACTCCGACCGTGGCTACGCGAACCGCGGCACGTTCCTCGTCAACCGCGAGGGTGTCATCGTCTACGCCGACATGGTCGGGCCGGGCGAGGTGCGGGAGAACAACGTGTGGGACAAAGCCCTGGGCGCTGTTGGCTGATCCATAGCTCCAAGCCGCGCTGGGCGCGGGTTGGAGCTATGAATCGTGGTGCGCGCAAAGGGATTCGAACCCCTGACCGCTGGTGTGTAAGACCAGAGCTCTACCGCTGAGCTATACGCGCGCGGAGTGCCGAGAGTGTCACTCGCGAGAATGAATCTAGCCGGTCGGGACCGATCGCCCAAACCGCGGGGCCGCGACCGGCGAACCTCACTTCGACCTGCAGACTTCGATCGACGTCTGCAGGTCGAGATGAGGTTCGCCGGTCGGCGGCTCAGGCGAAGATCGGCGGAAGGGCAAGTACCATGATCGCGCCCCAGATGACGTGGGTGATCGCGGGCGCGAGGACCCCGGCGGTGCTGCGCCGCAGGATCGCGCAGACGGTACCCAGGACGGCGCCGGCGAAGCCGAGCATCACGTTGCCGCTGGCCATGGTGACGAGCACGTAGATGACCGTCGACACCAGGACCGGGTTGTGGGGGCGCGCCGCCGAGTAGACCGAGCCGCGGAAGAACAGCTCTTCCGCGAGGCCGTTGACCACGGTGATCAAGGTGACGATGGCGAGGCTGCCGTAGTCGGCGAAGGCGAGCACCTTGTTCGCCAGGTCGCTGACCCCGGGGATCATCCGGACGAGCAGGCCGCCGACGACGAAGGCCGCACCGACCGCGAGGCCGACGACGACGCCCAACCCCACCGCCCCGAGACGATCCGGCGGACGGGACGCCGTCGGGCTGTAGGCGCCGAGCCGCAGCGGGCCGGAGACGAATGCGCCGAGGATCCACACGACGGCCAAGCCGACCGTCAGCGGATAGAACGCGGTGTCGCCCGGCTCCACGCGCAACGAGATGCCGAGCATGACCGCCCCGATGACGAGGAAGACACCGACCAGCCAGCGGCGTCGGACGTAGTGGAAACCCGGATCGGGATCACGATCCAGAGCTATCGAGTTGTAGAGGTCGCGAGCCAGTGCAGTCACCAGCAGTCGTCACCACCTTGGTCGGTCGTCAACGGACACACGTCGTCAGGTACGGGCCGGCAGAAGAGCTCCGGCGATCCTCGCCGACACCCTCAGCGTGCCACCGATCGTCCCACCCACGCGGCGTTTGACGCGCAGCCAATCGCCGCCGGCCCACGCGGGGTCGGTGTCGGCGAGGTGGTGCAGGTCGTGCAGATCGCAGACGGAACGTGGATACGGGGACTCGACGGACGCGCGCACGGCGTCGCGCATCGGCGTCAGACCGCCCTCGGGTGGCGGCACCAGCTCGCGGATGCTGTGCTCCGACGCCGTCATCGAATGGTTCAGCGACGTCACGAGTTCCTCGGTGAGCGACGCCGGGACCGGCACGAACATGCCGCCGAGGCGGCCGGCGAGACGGGTGCTCACCCCGAAGACCGGAAGACGCAACCGCGGGAAGCGGACCGCGGAGATGTACTCGTGGAGAATCGAGATGTAGCGCGCGTGGTCGGGCCCGGAGACGTCGTATTCGCCTGGCGGAAGCGATGATTCGCATGCGGCAACGAGGTAGTGGATGGCGTCGCGGATGGAGATCGGGTCCATCTCGTTGGTGATCCAGCCGGGTTCGGGGATGACCGGCAGACGGTCGGCCATGTAGCGGATGATCTCGAACGACGTCGAGCCGGCACCGATGATCACCGCCGCGCGGAGCCAGACGAGTTCCGGACCGTCCTCGACGACGAGCCCCTCGGCGACGTCGGCGCGGCTCTGCAGATGCGACGAGAGCTTGTCGTCGCCGGGCACGAAGCCGCCGAGGTAGATGATCCGGCCGACGCCGGCATCGCGCGCGGCCTCGGCGACGTTGCGTGCCGCATCGCGATCGCCGTTGGCGAAGTCCGCCTGCCCGATCGCGTGGACCAGGTAGTAGATCGCGTCGACCTGCCCGGCGGCGGACATGGCCTTCTTGACCGAGATCGGGTCGTCGGCGTCCATGGCCACCTTGATGACGTCCGACGACCAGCCGAACCGGTCCAGTTTGCGGGTGTCTCTGGACGTGACCACGACCTCGTGACCCTGCCGCAGCAATGCGCATACGAGCCGGGAACCCACGTACCCGGTCGCCCCCGTGATGAGTAGCCTCATGCCTTCGACCGTAGAGAAGAATCCGCGATCCGGTCGGAACAGCAGGTCAACACGGTCAGGGCCGGGCGGACATCGCGCGTCGATAACGTTCGGCGACCTGGTCGTGATACTCCGCGACGGCACCCAGTTCGACGCGCAGCTCGTCGGGTTCGAGGACGGTGAAGTCGGCGTCGAAGGCGTACATCCACCGTGCGATCGCCGTCAGTGAGGTGCTGTAGACGGTCACCTCGCAGCTGTTCTCGTCGCCGGATTCCAGGGCACCCCAGTAGTGGTGGATCATCGGCGCGACCTCGTCGAGCGGAAGGTGGACGCGGATCCGCGCGGTCGCCTGTTGCTGCACGGCACCGAGACCACGGGCGACGAAGGCCGCGGCGCCGCCCTCGGGGGGTTCGCGCGGGGTGAATCGGGGGCCGGTGGGGATCTTCGGGTCCATGCGGTCGACGCGGAACGAACGCCAGTCGTCGCGCGCGAGGTCGAAGCCCACGAGATACCAACGGTTTCCGCTGCGCACCAACCGGAACGGCTCGACCTCGCGTCGACTCTCCTCACCGTCGTTGCGCCGGTAGTCGAAGCGCAGGCGTTCGTGGCGGTGGCAGGCCGTGGCGATGTCGGTGAGGCGCTCGGCGGGGACCACGCTCGACGGCGCTTCCCGCGGGATGGCCTCGATCCGCAGTGCATCGAGGCGGTGCTGGAGCCGTGACGGCATGACCTGGCGCAGTTTCGCGAGCGCCCCGGCCGAGGCCTCGGCCATGTCGGCGACCGCGCCCGTCGTCACCGCGTCGAGTCCCAGCGCGACGGCGAGAACCTCTTGATCGTCGAGGAGCAGGGGCGGCATCTCCGCGCCGGCCCCGAGCCGATACCCGCCGCGCGCACCGACATTCGCGTCGACGGGGTAACCGAGCTCGCGGAGCTTGTCGATGTCGCGTCGCACCGTGCGGGTCGTGATGTCGAGGCGTTCCGCGAGCTCCTTGCCCGACCATTCCCGCCGCGTCTGCAGCAGCGACAGCAGGGCGAGCAACCGGGCCGAGGTTTCCAACATGAAGACATCCTGCCGCACGATGCGGACAGATTCGGTCCTCGTTTGGCAGAACGGGGGCGGCTTGTCGCGGTGCGTCAATGCGGCTGCCCCGCTCACCGACCCCGATAAGGTTGGTGCGGTCCGGGTCCCGCCGGGCGCACGACCGCAAGGAGCATCCATGCCGACGACCATTCTGCCGCTCGCCGAGGTCACCGAAGGCCTGATCGCCCAGTGGGCCGCGATCGCCGACGTCGCCGCCGCACTCACCGACGAGCAGTGGTCGGCGGCATCGGTGCTGCCCGGATGGACCAACGCCGACATCGTCGCGCACATCATCGGCACCGAGAGCATGCTCGACGGCCGCGACGTGGAAGCCACCCGCACGGTGAGTGCACTCGACCACGTGCGCAACCCGATCGGCGAGCTCAACGAGAAGTGGGTCGACCACTACCGGCCGAAGCCGCGCGCCGAGGTGCTCGCCGCGCTCGACGAGATCATCACGGTTCGCACCGCGGCACTGCGGGCGATGACACAGGAGCAGTTCGACGCCCCGTCGATGACGCCGGCCGGCGCCGACACCTACGGACGCTTCATGCGCATCCGCATCTTCGACTGCTGGACGCACGAGATCGACCTGCGTGACGGCACCGACGGTTCCGCCGTCACCGACCCCGTCCCCGCGTCGTTGGCGCTGGACGAGATCGGCGCGTCACTGCCGTTCGTCGTCGGCAAGCGCGCCGACGCGCCCAAGGGCAGCAAGGTGCTCTTCGACATCACCGGGCTGACCGCGCGAACGGTTCGGATCGACGTCGGTGACCGCGCGTCTCTGGTGGAGGAGTTCGACGGCGGCGACGCGTCGGCCGATGTCCGTCTGCGCATCGACGCCGCGAACCTCGCCCGCTGCGCCGGTGGGCGTCGGGACGCCAGCCCGGACGCGGTGGAGATCGATGGCGACGCCGCGCTGGGGAACGCGATCCTGAACCGGATGAACTACGTGATCTGACCCTCAGCAAGGGGAGAGTGCGGGCTGAGTGTCGGGAAACGGTACTCAGGACGCACTCTGCGATTCGGCTACTCGCCGACCGTCGCCTTCTGGATCAGCAGGTTCTGGTTCGGCGGTCCTGACTGGGCGCCGGGTTTGGTCGGTGTGAAGCCGCCCGCGACGATCTTGTCCAGGACCGCCAGCCCGGACGCGTCCATGGTGCCGACGATCGAGTAGGTGAGCGGGAGGTCGGTGTCGTCGGCGAGCATGAAGAACGTCGTCGATCCGGTGGCGCCCTCGTCGTCGGGGAGATCGAGGATGCCGACGGTGCCGCGCGGGTAGGTGACCTGCGGGATGCCGTTGGTGTCCGTGCCGGCCGACGGTAGGCCCTCGGGGAGTTCGTCGGGGCTGGTCCAACCGGGGTTGGTGCCCTCCTTGCCGCCCGAAGACCCGCAGATCAGGTACTTCGCCGATGCGCGATGGCACTTGCTGCCGTCGTAGAACCCGGACTTGATCAGCGCGACCATCGCGCCGACGTTGCACGGTGCCTCGGCCCGGTTGAGGGTCATGGTGATGGTGCCCTGCGCGGCGATCGGGATCTGTGCGTCCACGGTGCCGGTGTTCGGCTGGGTCGACGCCGGTGCAGGTTGGGTGATGCCGCCGACGACCGTGCGCGTCGGGTAGTCGCACGCGACGGTGCCCGCGGGCATCGCCTGCGACGAGGTGCCCGGTTCCGGCGGATCGTCGCCACCGCCCGACAGCGCGACGACGATGCCGGTGACCGCGAGGGCGATCACCACCACGCCGACCCCGATGGCAATGGCGATGTTGCGGCCGGTCTTCGACTTGCGGGGAGGTGGGGTCGGGGTGCCGCCCCACTGGTTGGGTCCGGACAGCGACTGGGGTCCCGAGAACGACTGGGGTCCCGAGAACGACTGGGGACCGGAGTGCGACTGCGGCCCCGAGAACGACTGTGGCCCCGAAGGGGAAGGCTCCGAATGGAATTGGGGACCTGAGAATCCTTGCGGCCCGAAAGGTCCAGGGGGAGGACCATATCCACCGGCCGAACCGGGAGAGTGCTGCGGCCCGTGGACGTTGGGGCCCGAATTCAGACCGCGGACCATCGTCGGGTCGGATGCCATGGAGCCGCCCGGCGTCGGGTGGGCAGCCGGCGGTTGTGACTGCGGCGGACGCGGGGTGTGGGGCCGCGGGGTCGGGCCCGCGGGTGGAATGGGCTGGGGCACGACCGTCGGTGGGGCCTGCTCGGCCGGAGGTGTCTGCGGTCGGGTTGCCGACGCCGACGGACTGCCCGACAGCGCGTCGGAGGCCGCCTGGATGAGTTCGCGCGCGCTCGGAAAACGCTGCGCGGGGTCTTTGGCGAGACCGCGTGCGATCACCGGGTCGAGTGGGCCGCCTGTCTGAGGGGGTGGCTTGGTGATGTGCGCGGTCATGAGTCCCTGGTCGGTTTTCGCCGGGAACGGGGTCTGGCCGGTGACGCACTCGTAGAGCACGCAGGCGAGGGCGTAGTTGTCCGAACCCGGGCCCGCGGGTTCGTCGCCGAACCGCTCCGGCGCCATGTAGGCCAGCGTGCCGAGTGCGGTCCCCACCTGTGTCAGGCGACTGTCGGTGGCGCCCTGCGCGATACCGAAGTCCACGAGGTAGGCGAAGTCGTCGGCGTCGACGAGGATGTTGTCGGGTTTGATGTCGCGGTGGACGAGGCCGTCGCGGTGCGCGGCGTCGAGCGCTGCCGCGACCTGGCCCAGGATGCGAATCGCCCGGTCCGGCGCGAGGGGACCGGAGTCGAGCACCTTGCGGAGATCCTGACCGTCGACGAGGCGCATGTCGATGAACAGGACGCCGTCCTTCTCGCCCCAGTCGTGGATCGGGATGACGTGCGGATCGGACAGTTTCGCCGCGGTCTTCGACTCGCGCTCGAACCGTTCGCGGAAATCGTTGTCGTGGACCAGATGTGGCGGGAGAACCTTCAGGGCGACGCGTCGTTCCTTGCCGGTGTCGTAGGCCTCGTAGACCTCACCCATGCCGCCGCGACCGAGGAGTCTGTCGATGCGGTACGGGCCCAGCGTGGTGCCCGCTCTCGACGATGGATCGGTCACGTCATCCTCGGTTCTGCGATCGTCAGATCTCGGCCGGCGGTCGAAACCACCCTAACGACTGCCGGGCGTGTTCGTACATCGACCGGACGCGGGACCGGCGACGATCACGGCCGGTCCGCCGCGAGGTCGGAGTCGGCCAGGCCCGGGCCGCGCGCGAAGTCGCGGGCCTTGGCGCCGGAGAGGATCTGCGCAGGTAGCGGATCGCTGAGCAGAGTGCGCACCAGCGTCGCCGACGCGTCGAGCGGGGCGTCGCTGCCGACGATCACGATGTTGCCGGTGCGCCGACCATTGAACATCGCGGCGTCGGCGATGAGCAGCAGATGGTCGAAGACCGATACGACGGTGGCGGCCTCGGCGCGCGCGCCCGCCAGATCCCGGCTGTCGCCGCAGTTCGCGAGGTACAGCCCGCCCGGCACGAGCACGTCGTGGACGGCGGAGGTGAACTCACGGGTCGTCAGATGCGCGGGCGTACGGTCGCCGGCGAAGGCGTCGCGCACGATCACCTCGCGCGTGCCCGGCTGCAGTGAGGTGACGACCTCCCGTGCGTCGCCGACCCGGATCCGCAGCTTGGGGGCGCGGGGGAGATCGAACCACTCACGCACCAGGCGGGCCAGCTCGCCGTCGACCTCGACCGCCACCTGTCGGGCATCGGGGTACTGATGGTCGAGGTAACGGGCGAGCGCGCAGGCCGCTCCACCGAGGTGGAGGACGCGCAACCGGTCCGAGGCGGGATGGCGTTCGGCGATGACGGCCGCCATCTGGCGCAGGTACTCGAAGTCGAGCACGGTCGGGTCGTCGGGATCGATGTGCGAACTGTGCGCCCCGTTGACGGTCAGCAGCCAACCGCCGGCGATGGTGTCGCGCGCGAGTTCGGCGACACCGGTGTCGATGACGTGCCGACCCGGGGTCGGTTCCGCGGATGACCTGGCCACGGGTCGAGTCTGGCACGAGCGCAGTCGATACCATCGCGCGGTGCCCCTGACCCGTGAGCAGCGAAACCGACCCGCACGACGAGCCCTGTCGAACACAGCCGGACTCATCGTCGGCTTCCTCCTCGACGAGGCCCTGGGGGACCCGTCGACGGGGCACCCGGTCGCGGGTTTCGGACGGCTCACATCTGTGCTCGAACACCGCATGTACCGCGATTCGCGGGCTGCCGGTGCCGGTCTGGTCGCGGTGGCCGCGGGCGGCGTCGTGGGCGCGGCAGTCGCGGCATCGGCCGGGCGTCGTGCGCCGGCATCGGTGGCGCTGACGGCTGCGTCGACCTGGATCGCGCTGGGCGGGACCTCGTTGTGCCGGGTGGGCGATGCGGTCGCCGACGCCCTCGAGTCCGACGACATCGACGCGGCGCGGGCCCTGATCCCGAGTCTGTGCGGCCGTGATCCGATGTCACTCGACGAGGCCGGGATCTGTCGGGCGGCGCTCGAATCGATCGCGGAGAACACCTCCGACGCGACCGTCGGGCCGTTGTTCTGGGGTGCGGTCGCGGGCGTTCCCGGAATCCTCGGGTACCGCGCGGTCAACACCCTCGACGCGATGGTCGGGTACCGCAACGAGCGCTATCGCGACTTCGGCTGGGCGGCCGCGCGACTCGACGACGTCGCCAACATCCTCCCGGCACGACTCGCAGGCGTATTGATCGTCCTGGTCTCCGGGGCACCCAGGCGTGCCGCCGAAGCGTGGCGTCGTGACAGCCATGCGCATCCCAGTCCGAACGCCGGGGTCGTCGAAGCTGCGTTCGCGGGAGCCCTGGGGGTGCAGCTCGGGGGTCGGACGGTGTACCCGCACGGCGTCGAACAACGGCCGACGCTGGGTTCCGGGCCGGCACCGAAGCCGGCCGATCTACGGGCCGCGGTCACGGTGTCGCGGCGGGTCCAACGGGCGACGGTGGCCGCGTGCGTGGCGGGTTGTCTGCTCCGGGTCGCGGTCAGCCGCCGTAGCGCCGGCTGAGCTTGTCCCGCACGTCGCCGTCCTGACTGCGGGGGTCGGGCGTCGCATCGCGGACGTCGCCGACCGTGTCTTCGGCAACGGGGCCGTGACCGATGCGTCCGACGTTGTGGACCACCGTGGTGCCGCTCGCGGCGCGCAGTTCCTCGCGCATCTGCCGACGACGTTCGGCGCGGGAGGCAGCCGTACTCGGCTGTCCATCGGGTGCGGTGCCCGCGGGACGAGAAGCGGTCTCCGCGTCGGCGACGTCACCGGTCTCGGCGGTGGCCTCCGCCGCGGGAGCTGCCTTCGCGGCGGCGGCGCGTCGGCGTGACCGGATCTCGGCGATCAGGAAGTACAGCACGCCGAGCGGCGCCATGATCCCGAACGCGAGCCACTGCAACCCGTACGAGAGGTAGGGGCCGGTGTCGAGCTGGGGCAGCGGGATCTCACCCAGGGAGCCCGGCTGGTCCGGGGACAGCTGCAGGTAGAAGTCGTCCATCGGAGTGCCGGTCGCGGTCCCGACGAGACCCGGATTGATCGACGGGACCGTCAGCACACCGTTGTCGGCGCGGGAGCCACGGTCGGCGCTGACGCTCTCCGCCGCGCGGATTCTTCCTTCGATGGTCTGTTCACCGGCAGGCGGCGCCGGGATGTCGGGCACACCGCCCTCCACCGGGCGGACGAAACCGCGGTTGATCAGGAGCACGCGATCCGAACCGTCCACCGCGAACGGCGTCAGGACCACCACGGCCGGCCGTTCCTGGATGTTGCGCAGCCGCACCAGGGCCTGCTGGTCCTCCAGGTAGCGTCCGGTCACCTCGACGCCGCGCCACTCGGCCGACGGGTCGAGGGTCGACGAGGGCGCCACCTCGGCCAGCGGCACGGTCTCGAGAGAGGTCGCGGTACGGATCAGATCGTTGCGGCGTTCGGTGTCGGAGTTCTTCCCCAGCTGCCACGGCGCGAGCATGGTGAAGCAGGCCACGGCGAACGCCACGACGACGACGCCGAGGGCAATCCACCCGGGACGCAGGATCGTTCGCAGCACATGCACGATGCCCAGGTTACTCAGCACCTGTAGCGTGATCTAATGCGTGACTTCATCTGTCTGAACTGCGGCCAGCGGCTTTCCTTCGAGAACAGCCTGTGCCTGAACTGCCAGAGCCCACTCGGGTTCTGGCTCGAGTCCCGCTCCATTCAAGTCCTCGACGACAAGGGACGCGCCGAGGTCGACGGCGTCCTCCTCGAGCGATGCGTGAACACCAAGGTCGCGCAATGCAACTGGCTGGTGAAGTGGACCGGCAACCCGGAGCTCTGCCAATCGTGCGAGCTGACGCGCACACGTCCCGGCGACGACGATCCCGAGGCGCTGGTGGTGTTCGGCCAGGCCGAGACCGCGAAGCGGCGTCTCGTCCTCGAACTCACCGAGCTCGGGCTGCCGATCGAGAATCGTGACGAGAATCCCACCACGGGTCTTGCCTTCGACCTGCTCTCCAGCGCGCAACGAAACGTCATCACCGGACACGCCAGCGGCGTCATCACCCTCGACCTCGCCGAGGGCGACGATGTGCACCGCGAGCAGATGCGCGTCGAACTCGACGAGCCGTATCGGACGGTCCTCGGACACTTCCGGCACGAGATCGGTCACTACTACCAGCTGGTCCTGATCACCGACAACCGTCGTCCGCAGTTCGAGGAGCTGTTCGGCAACCCCGACGACGACTATCAGGCCGCGCTCGACCGGCACTACAAGGAGGGTGCGCCCGAGGGGTGGCGGAAGAACTACGTCTCCTCCTATGCCACGATGCACCCCGCCGAGGACTTCGCCGAGACCTTCGCGCACTACCTGCACATCCGGGACACCCTCGACACCGCCGCCGCGTTCGCGATGGCGCCGTCGGGTACGACGCTGGACAGCGTGCCGCCCGGCGACGTGGGATTCGACCGCATCATCGACGAGTGGCTCCCACTGACGTGGGCGCTCAACCAGATCAACCGGTCGATGGGCCACCCGGACCTCTACCCGTTCGTGCTCCCGGCGCCGGTGCTCGAGAAGATCCGCTTCGTGCACAACCTGGTGGCACCGGTCGGCTGAGGCCGGTCCGCAGGGCGTGGTCGTCAGGCCACGCCCAGCTCAATACGCACCCAGTCGATCAGGCCGGGGACGGCGCTCTCGATCTGTTCGCGGGTGGCGACGAAGTCGTCGTTGCCGCCGTAGTAGGGGTCGAGTAGGGCGAGGTCGTCGGCGGGTGCCGACGGATCGAACGACCGCAGCAGTCGTGTCCGGTCGCCGAGCCGCTTGCGCTCGAGTTCCCGCACGTGACCGTCGTCCATCGCCAGGAAGAGATCCGCGTCGAAGTGTTCGGGACCGAGCAGCGCCGCCACGTGGGCGTCGGAGTAACCGTGGGCCAGCAATTCGGTGCGGGCACGGTTGTCGGCCGGTTCGCCGACGTGGAAGCCCGCGATCCCGCAACTGGTGACGCGCACCTTGCCGCCCAGTCCCGCGTCGTCCAGGGCGGTCCGGAAGATGTTCTGCGCCATCGGCGACCGGCAGATGTTGCCCGTGCACACGAAACAGATGTGTAGTTCTTCTGCCACTGGTGTCTACCTCAGCTCGACGTGCCGAACGCTCGGTGGTCCAGGGCGTCGGTCACATACCCAGGACGCCGCGCAATTCGGCTGTGGACTCAACCGCCCAGGCCGCGTCCTGTTCCTCCCCGTGCAGAGAATAACCCCATCTGACCAGGACCGCAGAGATCCCGAAGGCCGCGGCGCCGTGCACATCGTGGCTCCGATCGCCGATCATCACGACCGGCGCGGTGACGTGGCCGGTGTCGGCGTCGACGGGAAGTCCCAGTTCGGCGACCGCATGTGCGACGACGTCGGCCTTGTGGCGACGCGTGCCGTCATCGCTGGCACCGGCGATGTACTCGAAGTGGTCGGCGAGACCGAAGTGTTCGAGGATCCTGCGCGCGGTGGTCTGGTTCTTCGACGTCGCGACCGCCATCGTGCGCCCCGACGCGGAGAGATCGGCCAGGACGTCGGGCATCCCGTCGTAGACCGCGTTCTCCCGCCAGCCGATCTCGGTGTAGCGCTCGCGGTAGGCGCGCATGGCCTCTTCGGCGACCTCGGGAGCGAGTCCCAGTTGGTTGAGGGTGTCGATCATCGGCGGCCCGACGATGCCCGCGACGACCTGCGGATCGGGCTCGGGCGCGTCTACGGCGGCGAGGGCGTGCCGGAAGCTGTTGGCGATACCCGCGAAGCTGTCGGTGATCGTGCCGTCGAGGTCGAAGAGCAGCACGGTGTCGGGATGGCGGGGATCTGGCGGCGTCAACACGCGTCCATCGTGCACGTAAGGTCAACAGACATGACAGCTGGGTATGGCGTCGCATCTTCATCCGACCTGTCCGATCCGGATCGGCACGGCGACCGGGATGCGGCACCCGGGCTCGTGGACTTCGCCGTCAATGTCCGTGGCACGCCACCGCCTTTCGTCCTCGACGCCATCACGCGCGGTCTCGGTGACCTGGCCCGGTATCCCGGCCTCGACGACGAGCGGCGCGCGGTCGACGCCATCGCGGCCACCCACGGTCGCTCGCCCGGCGATGTGCTGCTGCTGTCCGGCGCGGCCGACGGCTTCGAGATGCTGCCGCGACTCGACGTGCGTCATGCCGCGCTCATCCAGCCGTCGTTCACCGAACCGGAGATCGCACTGCGTGCCGCGGGGGTGCCCATCACGCAGGTGACGCTCGACGAGCCGTGGCGGTTGTCCGGGGCGGAGGTGCCCGACACCGCCGACCTGGTGATCCTGGGCAACCCCACCAACCCGACGTCGGTGCTGCACCCGCGGGAGTCGATCGCGGCGTTGCGGCGTCCGGGACGCATCATCGTCGTCGACGAGGCCTTCGCCGATCTCACCCTCGGCGCGGACGGGGAACTCGAACCACAGTCGCTGGCATCGGCCGACTGGCCGGACCTCATCGTGATCCGCAGCGTGACAAAGACTTTCGGCCTGGCAGGGCTGCGCGCCGGATACCTGCTCGCCGCGCCGGAGATCCTCGCGCGGCTGCGGGCGGGGCGGCGGCCCTGGGCGCTGTCCACACCCGCGCTGACCGCGCTGACCGCGTGCCTCGGCGAGGCGGGCTTCCTTCACTGCGCGGAGCAGGCCCGCCGGGTCGCGGCCGAGCGCGCCGAGATGGTCGACGAACTGACCCGGATCGGGCTCGTCGTCGTGGCGGAACCGGCCGCACCATTCGTGCTCGTCGAGGTGCCGCGGGCCACGGAGGTCAAACGGCGTCTCGTCGACCACGGGTTCGCGGTGCGCAGTTGCGCCAACTTCGTCGGACTCGGCGACGACCATCTGCGGCTCGCGGTACGTCCGGTCGAGCAGGTCCGCGCGCTGACCGCGGCGATCGAGCAGGTACGAGAGGAGATGAGGGATGGGAACCGTGTCGACGTCTGAGGGGATCACCGTCGGAGACGTGGTCGACGCCGTCGAACGTGCGTATCCGCCGGCACTCGCCGAGTCCTGGGACGCCGTGGGGCTGGTGTGCGGCGACCGTGCCGAACCGGTGCGTCGGGTCCTGGCGTGCGTCGACGTGACCGACGCCGTCGTCGACGCGGCCGTCGCCGAGAAGGCGGACCTGGTGATCGCCCATCACCCGCTGCTGATGCGCGGGGTCACGTCGGTGGCCGCCGACACCCCCAAGGGCCGCATCGTGCACCGCCTGATCCGCAACGGCATCGCGCTGCTGTCGGCCCACACCAACGCCGACAGTGCACGACCGGGTGTCTCCGACGCACTCGCCGACCTGCTCGGCCTCGTCGACACCGTGCCCATCGAACCGAAATCCGCGGCGCCGCTCGACAAATGGGTGGTGATGGTGCCCGAGGGCAACGTCGAACAGGTCAGTGAGGCGATGTTCGCCGTCGGCGCCGGTGCGATCGGCGACTACCGAGACTGCTCGTGGACGGTCGTGGGCACCGGCCAGTTCGAGGCCCAGGAGGACGCGACGCCGACGATCGGCGAGATCGGCACCCGCACCCACGTCGACGAGGCGCGGGTGGAGATGGTCGCCGACCGGTCCATCCGCGGGTCGGTGCTCCGGGCGCTGCGCAACGCCCACCCGTACGAGGAACCGGCGTTCGACGTCTTCGAGCTCGCCGACCTCGGCAGCGGCCTGGGTCTGGGTCGGGTCGGTTCGCTGCCCGAGCCGATGACGCTGCGTGACTTCACCGCGGTCGTCGCCCGCGCACTGGGTGCGCCGTCGGGAATCCGGGCGGCCGGCGATCCGGATGCACCGGTGCGCACGGTCGCGGTCTGCGGTGGGGCGGGGGATTCGCTGCTCGGGCGCGTGCGCGGGCTCGGCGTCGACGTCTATGTGACCGGCGACCTCCGACACCATCCTGCCGACGAGAGTCTGCGCGACGGTGGGCCGGCCCTCGTCGACGCCGGACACTGGGCCACCGAGTTCCCCTGGTGCGCGCAGGTTGCGGAGCTGGTCCGCAAGGACTGCGACGTGCCCGTGGTGGTGTACGACACGCCGACCGACCCGTTCGGATTGCACAGCTTCGGGTGACGCCCGGAGGGCCGCCTGACCAAAGGCCATCCGCCCGCCGGGACGCCGGGACCAGCCGCGTACGGTAGGGGGACTTCAGAACTTCAGAGAGAGGAGGCCGCAATGAAAGTCGACGCCGGAGTGCAGCGACTGTTGCTCGATCTCGCGGACTCCGATGCCGAGATCAACCGACTCGAGCATCGCCGCAAGAACTTGCCCGAGAACGCCGAGATCGCCGAGCAGGAGAAGGCGATCGACGCTGCCCGTGACGATCTGGTGCGCGCGGAGATCTCCGCCGAGGACCTGAGCCGCGAATACCGCCGCATCGAGTCCGAGGTGACCGGGATGGCCAACCGTGAGGCCAAGGACTCCAAGCAGCTCGCCGCCGGTGGGCTCGCGCCCAAGGCGCTGTCGGAGCTGCAGCACGAACTCGCGGGACTCGGACGCCGTCGTGCGGTCTTCGAGGACGAACTGCTGACGCTCATGGAGCAGCAGGAGGCCGTCGAGGCCGAGCGCGACCGCGCCGCCGCGACGATCTCGCATCTCGAGGAGAAGGTCGCCGACGCTCGGGTTCGCCGCGATGAGTCGCTCGCGACCATCGAAGAGGACATGACGCGCGCCCGCGAGAAGCGGGACACGCTCGCCGGGGAGATCGACGCCGACCTGCTGGCCGTCTACGACAAGCAGCGCGCCAACGGCCGTATCGGCGCGGGACTCCTGCGAGCACGACGCTGCGGTGCCTGCCGGATGGAGCTCGACCGGGGCACGATCGCGTCGATCAGCGCGGCGCTGTCCGACGAGGTCATCCGCTGCGAGGAATGCGGCGCGATCCTCGTGCGGACCGCCGAATCGGGGATCTGACAACTGTGGGCGAGAAGTCGCCGTCCTGGCAGGGGCAGCGGAGTTCGCCGACCCGGTTCATCCTGCTGCGCCACGGCCAGACGGCGTTGTCGGTGGATCGTCGGTACTCCGGACGCGGTAACCCCGAGCTGACCGCGGAAGGTCTGCGCCAGGCCCGCGCGGCAGCCCAGCGGGTCGTCCGCGAGAAGCACATCTCCGCGATCGTGACCTCGCCGCTGAGCCGCGCCCGCGCCACCGCCGACGAGGTCGCCGCGGTGACCGGCGTCGACGTCGTCGAACATCCCGGACTCATCGAGAACGACTTCGGCGAGTGGGAGGGCCTGACGTTCGTCGAAGCGTCGGAACGGCATCCGGAGATCCACCGGGAATGGCTGTCGGACATCACCGTGCCCGCACCCGGTGGCGAGAGCTTCGCGCAGGTCGCCGAGCGGGTCGCGGAGACGAAAGACGATCTGCTGCAGCAGTATCCGGGGCAGACGGTCGTGCTCGTCTCGCACGTCACCCCGATCAAGCTGATGCTGCGTGAAGCGCTGGGCGTCGGGCCGGAGCTGTTGTTCCGCCTCCACCTCGACCTGGCATCGGTCTCGATCGCCGAGTTCTTTCCCGACGGTGGTTCCGTCGTGCGGCTGGTCAACGACGCCGCGCACTGGCACTGACGGCCCTTGACGCCGTGGGATGATCGGCGGTCGCACGGCCTGCCGTACCCTGGGTTCCGCGAACGAGTCGGCCGGGCGGCCGCGGTGAGCGGAACGGGCGGAAGACCGTCACGCCGCGCACCGAGGAAAGTCCGGACTCCACAGAGCAGGGTGGTTGCTAACGGCAACCCGGGGTGACCCGCGGGACAGTGCCACAGAGAACAGACCGCCGGCCGCAAGGTCGGTAAGGGTGAAACGGTGCGGTAAGAGCGCACCAGCGGCGCGGGTGACCGCGTCGGCTCGGTAAACCCCACCCGGAGCAAGGCCGAAGCACGCACCTCACGGTGCGTGTGCGCGGGCGTTACGAGGGCTGCTCGCCCCAGCCCGCGGGTGGGCCGCTCGAGGTACCCGGCGACGGTGTGCCCAGATGGATGGTCGCCGCCCGCGACGGTCGAGAGACCTCGCGGGCACAGGATCCGGCTTACGCGCCGACTCGTTCGCCTTCGGGTATCGCGCTCCCGGATCGGTCGCGTTCACGCGCGCTAGGGTTCGAGACGTGACGCGCTTCCTCTTCGCCCCTGACATCGACTTCGCCGGTATCCGCGATCAGCTCGGGGTGGACGAATCCTACGGCGACGACGCGCTCGCCGAGGCGCGCGACTCCGTCGACCGCTTCGCGGATGCGCGCGAGGACCACACCGGCGTCCCGTTCGTCACCATCGACCCGCCGACGTCGCGCGATCTCGACCAGGCCGTCCATCTCGCCGCCGACGGTGACGGGTTCATCGTCGACTACGCCATCGCCGACGTCGCGGCCCTGGTGATCCCCGAAGGCGCACTCGATCAGGAGAGCCGACGCCGCGGGTCCACCGTGTACTTCCCGGACGGCTCGGTACCGCTGCATCCGCGCGAACTGTCGGAGGGCAGCGGATCACTTCTGCCCGAACGAGTTCGGCCCTGCGTGCTCTGGACGATCCGGGTCTCGGGGGACGGGACGGTCGCCGATGTCCAGGTGCGGCGCTCGCGGATTCGATCCGTCGCCCGCTTCGACTACGCGGGGGTCAGCGCCGACGCCGCGGCCGGCCGACTGCATCCGTCGATCGCGGCGTTGCCGGCGTTCGGTGAGCTGCGGCAGAGCGTCGCGATGGATCGCGGGGCCGTCGAACTCGATCTGCCGGACCAGCAGGTGTCCCGCACCGAGGCGGGCTGGCGGCTGGACCTCGAACCCCATACCCCGGCCGACATGTGGAACTCCCAGCTCTCGCTGCTCGCCGGGATGTGCGCGGGCACGATCATGGCCGAGGCGGGCATCGGACTGCTGCGGACGCTGCCGCCCGCCGATCCCGAAGCGGTCGAGGATCTGCGCGCCGCCGCGAAAGCGCTCGGCGTCGAATGGCCGGACGGCTTGGCGGTGGGTCGATTCCTGGCGGGCCTGCCCGGCGACCGGCCGAGCACGCTCGCCATCCAGTCGGCCGCGAGCGGTCTGATGCGGGGCGCCAACTATCTCGCGCTCGACGGTTCCGACGAGGCGCGTGCCATCCCGGATGACAAGAAGCAGCACGCCGCCATCGCCGGTCTCTACGCCCACGTCACCGCGCCGCTGCGCCGCCTCGGCGACCGGTTCGCGACCGAGGTGTGCCTCGCGGTCACCGCGGGCCGGGAGGTACCCGACTGGGTGATGCGCGCCCTGCCGACCCTGCCCAAGATCCTGCGCTCCGCCGACACCCTCGGCGCGACCGCCGACCGGGCCGGCATCGATCTCGCCGAGGCCGTCATCCTCGCCGACCGCGTCGGCGAACGCTTCGACGCAGTGGTGATGTCGGCGGCCACCGAACGCAAACCCGCACAGGTGTTCATCGCCGACCCGCCGGTCGTCGCGGGCTGCGAGGGTGACCTGCGTCCGGGGACCCGGCTCGAGGTCGAACTGGCGGCCGCGGACGAGGTCACGCGGACGGTGGGGTTCCGACCCGCGTAGCCACACTTCCCGCGGGAGCGTTTACCGCGCGCGTGACCGTTTCCCTCCCGCGGGTGCTAGCCAATAAGCGGGAAGTAATCAGTCCCGCGGGAGAAAAATGCTTGCGCGGGAGGTGATCTCACCAGGCCATCGTGGCTCGTCGCTTGCGCTCCTCGCACCTCAGGCAGCGGGGGCGGGGCGGGTCAGAGGTCCTTGGCGGCCTTGCGGTACTCGGCGACGGCGCGGTAGGCATCGGCTTCGAGGCGGGCGTCGAGCCGACCGACGATGAACATGTCGGCGGCACCGAGCTTCCCGTCGGCGACGATGGTCGCGAGGTGGTCGCGGTTGATGCGGATGTCGTTGAAGTCGCCGAGGGCGGACTGGATCTTCTTGGCGACCGCGCCGACCTCGCGGTACTTCTTCTTGTTGAGCGGCTCCGTCGCATCGATGCTGTAGCGCAACCGCTTTGCGCGTTTGCGGATCTTGTGCAGTTGCTCCTGCCACTCGGCCGAGCCCTCGGTGAGGTCGGCGAGATCGGCCTGTGCCTTGCGGATGTGCTTGCGGCTCTTGGCGACCGCCTTGTCGACGACGACGGTCGCGGGGAGTTCGGCGTCGGGTCCGGGCGGGGGAGAGGCGATGAGGGCGTCGACGGAGTCGAGGAGGGCGAAGTAGCGCTTCGACGACATCGCGGCGTGCGCGGCGCGGATCGCCCGATCATGGATCTGGGTCTCGGCGCCGGCGAGCGCGGCGAGCAGTTCCGCGGAGGCGTTCTCGCCGCGGAGCAGGGACTTGTCGAGTTCGAGCTGCACCTCGGAATCCCGTGCGTCACCGAGAATCCGGGCGAGGAGCTTGAGTTCGGCGCCGACGTGGGCGGTGCGCTCGGCGTCGAGCACCGTGGGGTAGCCGGACAGCACGCTGCGGAGTCGGCGGCAGGACACCCGCATCTGATGCACCGCGTCGTCGGCGTCCTCCCGCACGAGCGGGTCGTAGGCGATCAGGCTGTTGCGGTGCAGGGCGATGTCGGTGATGACGAGCTCGAGCGCGGTGGGGCGCTTCGACAGTCGGGGTTTGTGGACGGTCGGCGTCGAACCGATGGCACGAGCCAACTTCGAAGCACTCGACGCCGGTCGGGCGCCCCCGGCGCGCAGGACCTTGTCGGCGGCCTTGAGCAGCTTGGTGGTGCCGCCGGAGAGGAGTTCGAACTCCCACTCCGCCCACTGCTGGGAATGCCCGCCCGGCAGCAACGACTGCGCGGTCACCAGGTCCTCGGCGAGTTCGGCGAGCGGCTCGTCGTCGACGCCGAGCAGGCGCGTCACCGTGCGCGTGGTGGAGATGACGGCGACGGGGGTGAGCCTGCGGCAGCGGGTCAGTGCGAGGACCGGCGTCACCAGGGCCTCGGGGACGTCACCGTCGGCGGGCGCCTCGTCGAAGCCGATCTGGAGTTCGCGACGCGCGCCGGGGATGTCGGTGGGGCGCTTGAGATGCCAGCCCTGATCGGTGCCGCCGGTGCGGCGTCGCATGGTGATCCTGTTGCCGGCGAGATCGAGGTTCTCGGTGTCGAAATAGGTGGCGTCGAGCGAGAACGTCTCGGGTTCGGTCGCGGACACGACTCCGGGGAGCGCCCGCAGGTCCGGGGCCATGTGGCCGGGGTCCACGTCGAACTTGAGTTCCACCTCGACCTGCTCGGATGCGGCCACCTGATCCTCCTGACGCCGACGACACGGTGCAGCTGACTCGAGTCTAGTGACCCCGGGTCCGGCGACGCCTCATTCGGCGAAGCGGTCGGTCGCCTCCAGCAGGTGGTGCCGGATGCCGGTCTCGAAGGAGGCGTGCCCGGCGTCGTCGACGATGCGCAGATCGGCGGCCGGCCAGGCCCGATGGAGGTCCCAGGCGCTGCGCATCGGGCAGACGACATCGTAGCGTCCCTGGACGATGACGCCGGGGATGTGCGCGATGGCGTCGATGTTGTCGAGCAGCTGGCCGTCGTCGAGGAAGCCGTGGTTGACGAAGTAGTGGTTCTCGATCGACGCGAAGGCGAGATCGAAGCAGTGCGCTTCGTCAGGATTCTGTCCCGACTCCTCCTCGGGACGGGGGAGCAGGTAGCTGGTGGCTTGTTCCCAGCCGGTCCACGCGCGGGCCGCGGCACGGGCGACGTCGCGGTCGTCGGAGGTCAGCAGCCGGTGGTAGGCGGCGACCAGGTCGCCGTCGCGCTCGTTCGCCGGGATCGGCTCGAGGTAGGTCTCCCACACGTCGGGGAAGATGTGCGACGCGCCGCCGTTGTAGTACCAGTCGATCTCGCAGCGACGCAGCAGGAAGATCCCGCGCAGCACCAGTTCGGTGACCCGGTCGGGATGCGCCTGCGCATAGGCGAGACCCAGCGTCGAACCCCAGGAGCCGCCGAAGACCTGCCAGCGGTCGATGCCGAGATGGGTTCGGAGCTTCTCCATGTCGGCGATGAGATGCGGCGTGGTGTTGACACTCAGGTCCGCGCCGTCGGCGATATGCGGCCGGGACTGTCCGCAACCGCGCTGATCGAACAGCACGATCCGGTACTTCGCGGGATCGAAAAAGCGTCGCTGGGCCGGTGACGTGCCACCGCCGGGGCCGCCGTGGACGAAGACCACGGGCTTCCCGTCGGGATTTCCCGACGTCTCCCAGTAGATCTGCTGGCCGTCACCCACATCGAGGTGACCGGAATCGTAGGGCTCGATCTCCGGGTAGAAGTCACGCATGGTCACCGAGCCTAGGCGCAACCGGGATTCCGTAGAAGTTGTGGGGATATGGCGTCCACAACTTCTACGGATCGTCGGTCAGTAGCTGTGCTCGGGGCCGGGGAAGACGCCGCGACGGACCTCGTCGGCGTACTGCTCGGCGGCCGAACGCAATTCGGAGCCCACGTCGGCGAACCGCTTGACGAACTTCGCCGTCTTGCCGTGGGTGAGGCCGGCCATGTCCTGCCAGACGAGCACCTGGGCGTCGGTCTCGTTGCCGGCACCGATGCCGACGGTCGGGATCGTCAGCTTGCGGGTGATCTGACCGGCCAGCTCGGCGGGGACCATCTCCATGACGACCGAGAAGGCGCCGGCCTCCTGGACCGCGATGGCGTCGGCGATGAGCTGGTCGGCGCCGTCTCCACGACCCTGGACGCGGAAGCCGCCGAGGCCGTTGACGCTCTGCGGGGTGAACCCGATGTGCGCCATGACGGGGATACCGGCGGCGGTGAGAGCCGCGATCTGCGGGGCGACGCGCTCGCCACCCTCGAGCTTGACCGCGTGCGCGCCGGTCTCCTTGAAGATCCGGATGGCGTTCTCGAGGGCGTGCTGCGGCCCGATCTCGTAGCTGCCGAAGGGCATGTCGGCGACGACGAGGGCGTGCGGGGCGCCGCGCACGACGGCGCGGATCAGCGGGATCATCTCGTCGACGCTCACCGGGATGGTGGTGTCGTACCCGAGGACGACGTTGGCCGCCGAGTCACCGACGAGCAGCACCGGGATTCCGGCGGCGTCGAAGATGCGTGCGGTCGAGTAGTCGTAGGCGGTGAGCATCGACCACCTTTCGCCCTCGGACTTCATCTGGGCGAGGTGATGGACGCGGGTCACACGGCGCTTGGGAGCGTCGGTGGTGGAGGTGGATGCACCATAGACCGAGGATTCGGACATCGTTGTCTCTTTTCTGCCTCGAGTCCCGGCTGGCCCGGAGGGGCGCGGCGGGTACCCGGGTTGAACACGGACAAGCGCCATTGTGTCACCGCAGATATGTGATGTAACCGTCGCAGGATATGCAATTGATCACATCGAACTGGAGGTGGAGTCTGCCCGATGTGCGGAGGTTGTCGCGGTTCGGAAGCATCCTGGCTGTTCGGAGGCATCCCATCCCGGCTGTCTTGCGTCTCATATGATGGGATGGCCTCGGCAAACGCGCAGGACAGCGAGTTGGTGTTATGCGTGTAACACGGATTTAACAGCCGACTTCTAATGTCGGCGACCATGGATCGCCAAAAGGAATTCGTGCTGCGGACCCTCGAAGAGCGCGACATCCGTTTCGTCCGACTGTGGTTCACCGACGTACTCGGTTATCTGAAGTCCGTGGCGATCGCGCCGGCTGAACTCGAGGGTGCCTTCTCCGAGGGCATCGGCTTCGACGGCTCGGCCATCGAGGGCTTCTCCCGTGTGTCGGAGGCGGACACCGTCGCCAAGCCCGACCCGTCGACCTTCCAGATCCTGCCGTGGACCACCTCGGCCGGCCGTCACCACTCGGCCCGCATGTTCTGCGACATCGCGATGCCCGACGGCACCCCGAGCTGGGCCGACTCGCGCCACGTGCTGCGTCGCCAGCTGAACAAGGCCGCCGATCTCGGCTTCAGCTGCTACGTGCACCCCGAGATCGAGTTCTTCCTCCTCAAGGACTCGCCGCTCGACGGTTCGGTGCCGACCCCGGCCGACACCGGCGGCTACTTCGACCAGGCCGTCCACGACGCCGCACCCAACTTCCGCCGTCACGCCATCGAGGCCCTCGAGTCGATGGGCATCTCGGTCGAGTTCTCCCACCACGAGGGCGCCCCGGGCCAGCAGGAGATCGACCTCCGCTACGCCGACGCGCTGTCGATGGCCGACAACGTGATGACCTTCCGCTACCTCATCAAGGAGGTGGCCATCAACGAGGGCGTGTGGGCCACCTTCATGCCCAAGCCGTTCAGCGAGCATCCCGGTTCGGCGATGCACACGCACATGAGCCTGTTCGAGGGCGACATCAACGCGTTCCACAATCCCGACGACCCGATGCAGTTGTCGGCCACCGGTAAGAAGTTCATCGCCGGCATCCTGCACCACGCGTCGGAGATCAGTGCCGTCACCAACCAGTGGGTCAACAGCTACAAACGCCTCATCCACGGTGGCGAGGCCCCGACCGCCGCGACCTGGGGCGGTGCCAACCGGTCCGCACTCATCCGGTTGCCGCTGTACACGCCGAACAAGGCGTCGTCGCGACGCATCGAGGTGCGCAGCCCGGACTCGGCCTGCAACCCGTACCTGACCTTCGCGGTCCTGCTGGCCGCCGGCCTGAAGGGCATCGAGGAGGGTTACGAACTCCCCGACGAGGCCGAGGACGACGTCTGGGCCCTCACGCCGGCCGAGCGCCGCGCGATGGGGTACCAGGAACTGCCCGGCAGCCTGGCCGAAGCGCTCACCAAGATGGAGAACTCGGAGCTGGTCGCGGAAGCCCTCGGCGAGCACGTCTTCGACTACTTCCTGCGCAACAAGTGGGCCGAGTGGACGGGCTACCGCAGCATGGTCACCCCCTACGAGCTGAAGAACTACCTGCCGCTGTAAGGGCCCGGGCCCTGTCGTTCGGGACCGCGATGTCGTCTTCGGTGGTGAAGCCGCTATTTTTGTGAAGTGACACGACGACCGGGACGCAGCGCGGTACCCAGTGCAGGACGGTTGGGTCTGCTCGACACCACCGCGCCGCAGAATCTCGCCGAACTCGGCTGGAACACGCCCGAGTCCGTCGACGTGCTGTGGGCGTTGTCGCGGGCACCCGACGCCGACCTCGCGCTCCGCACGCTCGTCCGGCTGCGCGGGGTGGTCGAGGACGAGTGGTCGGAGATCGACGCGGCGCTGCGGACCAACCGATCGTTCCGAGGTCGCCTCTTCGGTGTCATCGGGTCTTCCGACGCCCTCGCCGATCATCTCATCGCCGAGCCGTCGACCTGGCGTCTGCTGCTCGCCGACGAACTGCCCGACCGCGACGAGGTCGACCGCCGGATGCTCGACTCCGTCGGCGCCGAGGCCGTGCCGGGTGAGGTCGAGAAGGGCAACCGCGTCTACCGCGCGAAGCTCACCGGACCGAAATCCGTCGTGGCGCTCCGTCTGGCGTACCGCAACCTGATCCTGCAGCTGGCCGCGCACGACGTCGCCTCGACCGTCGAGGACGAACCGGTGATGTGGCTACCGGAGGTCGGCGCCTATCTGTCCGACCTCGCCGACGCGGCGCTGACCGCGGCACTCGCCGTCGCCTTCACCGAGGTGTGCGGCGGCGATCCGATCCCGGTGCGGATCGCCGTCATCGCGATGGGCAAATGCGGTGCGCGCGAGCTGAACTACGTGAGCGACGTGGACGTCATCTTCGTCAGCGACCCGGCCGACGGCGCCTCCTCCCGGATTGCCGGAGAGATGATGCGGATCGGTTCGCTGGCCTTTTTCGAGGTCGACGCCGCATTGCGCCCGGAGGGCAAGTCGGGCACGCTGACCCGCACGCTGGAATCCCATGTCGCGTACTACGAGCGGTGGGCCAAGACCTGGGAGTTCCAGGCGCTGCTGAAGTCTCGCGCGATGACCGGCGACATGGAACTGGCGAACGAGTACATCGCGGCGGTCAAGCCGATGGTGTGGAAGGCCGCCGAGCGTCCCGACTTCGTGCCCGAGGTACAGAAGATGCGACGCCGCGTCGAATCGCTGGTCCCGGAGGGGGAGCGCGAGCGCAATCTCAAACTCGGACAGGGAAGTTTGCGCGACGTCGAGTTCGCGGTGCAGCTGCTGCAGATGGTCCACGGCCGCGTCGACGAGGAACTCCGGGTGATGCCGACGGTCGACGCGCTCGCGGCACTGACCGCGGGCGGTTACGTCGGGCGCGACGACGGCGCCAATCTCAGTGCCTCGTACCAGTTCCTGCGACTGCTCGAACATAGGTTGCAGCTGCAGAAGTTGAAGCGGACCCACCTGCTCCCGAAGCCCGACGACACCGAGGGGCTGCGCTGGCTGGCACGGGCGGCCCACATCCGTCGCGAGGGTGAGCTCGACGCGACCGGCGTGCTGCGCGAACAGATCAAGCACCAGACCCTCCGCGTCCGACGGTTGCACCAGAAGTTGTTCTACCGTCCGCTGCTGGAGGCGGTCACCCGTTTCCGGCCCGACGAGTTGACCCTGAGCGACGAGTCTGCCGAGAGGCGTCTGGCCGCATTGGGTTACGCCATGCCCGACCGCGCGCTCAGTCACATCCGGGCGCTGTCGAACGCACCCGGGCGTCGCGGCCAGATCCAGCTGCTCATCCTGCCGCAGCTGCTCGAACACATCGGTGACACACCGGATCCCGACGCCGGTCTGCTCAACTACCGGCGGCTGTGCGAGGCGCTCGAGGACAAGGACTGGTTCCTGCGTCTGCTCCGCGACGACGGGGTGGTCGCCGAACGGCTGATGAAGGTGCTCGGCACCTCCGAGTTCATCGCGAACATGCTGATGCGCTCGCCCGAGGTGATCCACCAGTATTCCGACGGTCCCGACGGGCCGAAACTGTGCGCCATCCGGCCCGAGGACGTGGCCAAGGGGCTCATCGCCTCGACCGTGCGCCAAGAGGACATGAAACGTGCGGTCGCCGTGGCGCGTTCGCACCGTCGTGCCGAACTCGTCCGGGTCGCGTCGGCCGACGTGCTCGGTCTGATGGACGTGCCGACGGTGTGCAAGGCGCTGTCGAGCGTGTGGTCCGCGGTCCTCAATGCTGCACTCACCGTGGCGATCGACATCTCCGAACGCGATCGCGGGAAGCCCGCACCCGCACGTATCGCCGTGATCGGCATGGGCCGGCTCGGTGGCGGCGAACTCGGGTACGGCTCGGACGCCGACGTGCTGTTCGTGTGCCAGCCCAACCGCGACGCCGACGAATCCGAGGCCGTCCGGTGGTCGCAGACCATTGCCGAAACCGTCCGTTCGGCCCTCGGCAGCCCGAGCGCCGACCCGCCGCTCGAGGTCGACACCGGACTGCGTCCCGAGGGGCGCAACGGCCCGGTCGTGCGAACCCTGGCCGCCTACTCCGCGTACTACGCCCAGTGGGCGCAGCCGTGGGAGGTGCAGGCGCTGCTGCGCGCGCACCAGGTCGCCGGCGACGAGGCGCTGGGCATCGACTTCCTGCACATGATCGATCACGTGCGGTATCCGGCCGGGGGTGTCAGCAACGAGGCCGTCAAGGAGATCCGGCGCATCAAGGCCCGCGTCGACGCCGAACGACTGCCGCGTGGAGCCGATCCGGCGACCCACACGAAGCTGGGCCGTGGCGG
Source organism: Gordonia sp. Swx-4 (assembly GCF_030316175.1). NCBI lineage: Bacteria > Bacillati > Actinomycetota > Actinomycetes > Mycobacteriales > Gordoniaceae > Gordonia > Gordonia sp. Swx-4. The sequence goes on along the minus strand of NZ_CP128197.1, from coordinate 3,416,018 downwards.
TCTCGCCGACATCGAGTGGACCGTGCAGTTGCTGCAGCTGCGCTACGCCCACCGCTACCGCAGTCTCCACAACACCTCGACCCTCGAGTCGCTCGATGCGATCGGTGCCGCGGAGTTGTTGTCGGAGAACGATGTGGCGCTGCTCAAGAATGCGTGGATCACCGCGACCAAGGCGCGCAACGCCCTCGTGCTGGTGCGGGGCAAGCCCGTCGATCAGTTGCCGGGTCCGGGCAAACAGCTGCGTCAGATCGCGTTTGCGGCCGGCTGGCCCCAGGACCAGGCGTCGGAGTTCCTGGAGAATTACCTGCGGGTGACGCGCCGGGCGAAGGCCGTGGTGCTCAAGGTCTTCGGCGCGTAGTCGCGCTTCTGTTGTACGGGGGGACAGGTGAAGAGATTCCTGTGGGTGCCGGCGTACATCGTCGGCTGGGCGATGCTGGCCGGGGTGGTGCTGGCGGTGTGGCTGCACTTCTATCCCTCGCGCGGGAACGTTGCGCTGTATCTGACGAGCGGGGTGGCCTTCGCGCTCGTCCCGGCGCTGGTCGCCATCGCGATCTTCGCGGCGTTGCGCCGCTGGTTCATGCTGGCGATCGCGATCGTCGTATCCGGCGTGCTGGCCTACACCCAGATCCCGCTGGTCGTCCCGGCGAGCGCCCCGCAGGGCGAGGAGTTCACCGTCGTGTCCGCCAATCTGCTCTTCGGCGGCGGTGACATCGGTGCGCTGGAAAAGATCGTGGCCGAGGCCGATCCCGACATGCTTTCGCTGCAGGAGGTGACTCCCGAAGCGCTGCAACGGATTCGCGGCGGCAAGATCGCGCGTCTCCTGCCCAACGAGTTCGCCATCCCGTACTCGTACGCGGCGGGCACCGCGTTGTTCACCAGGGCGACCCTGTCGGATCGGTTCAACATCCCCGACACCATCCTCCACAACCTGCAGGTGCGCACCGACCTGCCCGGCGCACCCGGTACGCACGTGCTGGCCATTCACCCGGCCGCACCGCTGTGGGGGGAGAAGGACGGCTGGTTCCACGACATGGGCATCCTGGCCGACCACTTCGCGAAACTGCCCGCGGGGCGGGTGGTCGCCATCGGCGACTTCAACTCCACCTGGAACCACGCGACCTACCGCAAGCTGCTGACCAACGGGCTCGTCGACGGGACGGACGTGGCAGGCGCGGGCTTCCTGCCGACGTATCCGACGGACACGAGGCTCGGCAACCGTCCGCTCGTCGCCATCGATCGGGTCATCCTGCGCGGATTCGTGGCCACGTCGATGGACAGTCACTACCTGCCAGGTTCCGATCACCGGGCGCTGGTGGTATCACTGATTGCATCATGAGCGCCAGCATCTCCGGTCCCGACACCGCGGGCCCCAGCATTTCCCAACGGCTCCGAGAGGCGACCGCCGTCGCGCACCAGCAGGCCGAGACGGCTCCCTTCATCGACGACCTGATGTCGGGCCGCCTCGACAGCGGCGAGTACCAAAAACTGGCTGTGCAGCTGTACTTCGTCTACGAGGCCCTCGAAGCCGTCGGCGACGACCTGGCCGACGATCCGATCGCCGGAGCCGTGATCGACGACAAGCTGCGTCGGCTCCCGAGGCTCGGTGCCGATCTGGCGTCGTTCGGCGTCGACCCGAGTTCGTTCACCCCGCTGCCGGCCGTCGCCCGGTACGTCGAGGCCATCGAGGCCACGCGAGATGACCCGGCTCGCTATGTGGCACACCACTACACGCGATACCTGGGCGACCTGAGCGGGGGACAGGTCGTGGCCCATCGAATGCGCGAGCACTACGGTGTCGACGCTTCGGCGCTGAGTTTCTACACCTTCGACGAGATCGAGAAACTCAAGCGCTACAAGGATTCCTATCGCGCTCGGCTCGACGCCCTGCCGCTCGACGCCGCTGCCGTGGAACGGCTCGTCGACGAAGCGGTTGCCGCGTTCGGCCACAATCAGGCCGTCTTCGGCGACCTCGACTCGGCCAGCGCCGCCTGACAGCGGAAGTACCTGTTGGGGTTCAGTTCACCTGGAGCTTGACGGTGCGGTCCAGCACGACCTCGTGGAGGTCGTCGTTGCCCTTGACCAATTCGATGCGCAACTGATTGTTGTCGAGTCGGCTGGTGGTGCGAACCACGCGCGGGGTGCCCTCGAGGCTGATGCGATCACCGGGGACAAGGTCTTCGACGTACACGTCTCTGGTCATGCGACCAAACTAAGGCCCTACCTTGTGGTACGGCAGAGCAAGAAGTCACATTTGTGCGGCAGATCACAACACGGTCTGTTCAGGTCCTCGCAATGAGACGTTCGACTCCGTCGAGTATCACCATCATCAGCCCGAGCTCCAGTTCCTCGCCGGAGTCGGAATCCTGCATCGAGGGGTCGGCGAACGCCGCGGCGAGGAAGCGCGCAGGCGCCCCATCGACGACGAACGCCCCGTCCGCGAGAACGCGGACGGGGCGTCGTGACGAGTGCTTGGATCAGCAGTCGTAGTACAGCGAGAACTCGTACGGGTGCGGACGGATCTGCACCGGCTCGATCTCGTTCTCACGCTTCAGCGCGATCCAGGTCTCGATGAGGTCCTCGGTGAACACGCCACCGGCGGTGAGGTACTCGTGATCCTCTTCGAGGCGGTCGATGACAGCGGCGAGCGAGGTCGGCGCCTGCGGGATCGACTTGGCCTCCTCCGGCGGGAGCTCGTAGAGGTCCTTGTCGACCGGCTCGTGCGGCTCGATCTTGTTCTTGATGCCGTCCAGGCCGGCCATCATCATCGCGGCGAACGCCAGGTACGGGTTGCCCGAGCTGTCCGGGCAACGGAACTCGAGGCGCTTGGCCTTCGGGTTGTTGCCGGTGATCGGGATACGCACACAGGCCGAACGGTTGCGCTGGCTGTAGACCAGGTTGATCGGGGCCTCGTAGCCCGGGACCAGACGCTTGTAGGAGTTGACCGTCGGGTTGGTGAACGCCAGCAGCGACGGGGCGTGGTGCAGGATGCCGCCGATGTAGTAGCGAGCCAGATCCGACAGGCCTGCGTAGCCGGCCTCGTCGTGGAACAGGGGCTTGCCGTCCTTCCACAGCGACTGGTGGGCGTGCATGCCCGAGCCGTTGTCACCGAAGAGCGGCTTCGGCATGAAGGTGACCGACTTGCCGTTCTGCCATGCGGTGTTCTTGATGATGTACTTGAACAGCTGCACGTCATCGGCCGCGTGGAGCAGCGTGTTGAACTTGTAGTTGATCTCCGCCTGACCTGCAGTGCCGACCTCGTGGTGGCCGCGCTCGAGCTCGAAGCCCGAGTTCTGCAGGTTGGTCGACATCTCGTCGCGCAGGTCGACGTAGTGGTCGTATGGAGCAACCGGGAAGTAGCCACCCTTGGGGCGGACCTTGTAGCCCAGGTTGGGGCTGCCGTCGGGATCGCTCGGCGAGGCGGTGTTCCACCAGCCCGACTCCGACTCGATCTCGTAGAAGGTGCCGTTCATCTCCGAGCCGAAGGACACCGAGTCGAAGATGTAGAACTCGGCCTCGGCGCCGAAGAAGCAGGTGTCGGCGATGCCGGTCGAGGCCAGGTAGTCCTCGGCCTTGCGCGCGACGTTACGCGGGTCGCGGCTGTAGGCCTCACGGGTGAACGGGTCGTGGACGAAGAAGCTGATGTTCATCGTCTTCGCCTTGCGGAAAGGATCGATCCGCGCGGTGGCCGGGTCGGGCAGCAGCATCATGTCCGACTCGTTGATCGACTGGAAGCCGCGCACCGACGAACCGTCGAATGCCAGACCGTCCTCGAACACGCTCTCGTCGAACGCCGAAGCGGGGATCGAGAAGTGCTGCATGACACCGGGCAGGTCGCAGAATCGGATGTCGACGTACTCGACACCTTCCTTCTTGATGCCCTCGAGTAGTTCTTCTTTACTGCTGTACACCGTGCGGTGACTCCTTCGTGATCGGGTGGTCAGTGGTACTGACACGCCACACACATCCGCCGCCGAGAAACAGCAGCGGATCTCAGCGGCAACCGTATGGAGGCGAAGTTGCCCAGGCGTCAAGTCCGTGTTTCCCCCGTGTTACACACCGGTGTTCTTGGCAACACACGGCTCATACCTCGGTGAACGCACTCGGCGGATCCCACCCTAGCCCGCTGCGGGCACCGGGGCGGGCGGTAGGGGTAACGGCCCCGACTACGATGGACCCAACGAACGCCGTGGTCGTCGACGGCGAGCCACGGTCGCGAGAGGAGTCATCACGATGGGACGAGTAACCGGTTCCTGGCTGTCGGGACCGCAGATCGGTCCCGGCGACGGCGTCGACAACGATTTCCGCGGTCAGGACCTCGGTCTGCCCGCGTCCGGACCCGGCTCGCTGGCCACCGGGTGGCCGCGCGTGGCAGGCCTGCTCGTCGACTGGCTGATCGCCGGTGGGCTCGCGATCCTGTTCGTCGGATTCGAGTCGTCGGTCCTGGGCACCACCCAGCTCGGCATCTGGTTCGTGATGGGAATCTTCGCGGTCTCGCTGTTCGGCTTCACCCCCGGCCAGTTCGTCGTCGGGATGCGCGTGGCCCGTGTCGACTTCGGGCCCGAGCGCAACGCCGCCGAAGCCGCCGGCAAGGAGAGCCCCGCGTCCGTCGGCATCGTGCGGGCCTTCTTCCGCCAGTTGCTGATGGTGTTCCTGGTGCCGGCCCTGATCAACGACTACAACGGCCGCGCCCTGCACGACCGCGCGACGGGCACGGCGATCGTCCGGACGCGCTGAGCGTTCGGTAAACCCACCACGAATCCGTAAAGCCACCGCCCGTGCGGGCGGTGGCTTTACGGAACAAGGGTGGGTTTGCGAATCAGCCGCGACGACGCGCGGTGCGCTGCATGCTCTTCATCTTCGCGTTGCCGGGCAGCGGGCCCTTGGGCATACCGGGACCGGGAGCCTTGCTGCTGAGCGCGGCGAGACGGCCCTCGAGGGTTTCCATGCGCTTGCGGTCGATGTTGCTGGGCAGCTTGTTGATGTGACGCTCGAGCTTGGACAGCGGGACCTGGCCGTCGTCGTTGCCGACCATGATCTCGTAGATCGGGGTGTCGCCGACGACGCGGGCGGCCTTCTTCTTCTCCTGGTTCAGCAGGGACTTCACGCGGGTCGGGGAGCCCTCACCGACGAGGATCACGCCCGGCTTGCCGATGACCCGGTGCACGGCGTCGAGGTGCGAGGTGCCCGAGACGGCCTGCGCGACGCGCCACTGGCCGCGCATGTTGCCCAGCGCCCATCCGGCGGCACCGGGCTGGCCCTCGGCCTTGGTGTAGACGTTCTTCTGCACACGACGGCCGAACAGGATGAACGCACCGAGCACACCCAGCACGAGGCCGAGCGGGATCAGCAGCCATGGCGAGCCCAGCAGGAAGCCGAGCGCGGTGAACACGGCGATGGACAGCACGATCACACCCACCATGTAGGGGATGAGTCGCTTGTCTTCCTTGCGCTGCATCTGGAACGCCTGCCACAACTGCTGGCGCCGTTCCTTCGATGCAGCCTTGCGGGCCTGCTTCTTAGCGGCCTTTGCTTCCTTGCTCACGGACTGCGCCTTTGCCATACGGCCAGTTTACGTCCGGTCGTCAGGTGACCTGCCGCATGGTCGGCAGGCGGGGTGCGGATGCGGTCAGCGCGCGAGGCGAGCCATCAGGCTGGACGCCTCCTGGCTGGCGGAACCCTCGGCAGCGAGGTGTGCCAGGGCGGGCGAGATCTCGCGGCCGTGATGGGCCATGGCCTGCGCGTACAGGCGGCCGGCGCGATAGGACGACCGCACCAGCGGTCCGGCCATGACTCCGGCGAAGCCGATCTCCTGGGCGAACTCGGAGTGGTCGACGAACTCCTCCGGCTTGACCCACCGCTCGACGGGATGGTGCCGCGGCGAGGGACGCAGGTATTGGGTGATCGTCAAGATGTCGCAACCGGCCTCGTGCAGGTCGATGATGGCCGACTGCACCTCTTCGGGGGTCTCGCCCATGCCGAGGATCAGGTTCGACTTCGTCACCAGGCCGAAATCGCGAGCGGCGGTGATGACCTCGAGGGAGCGCTCGTACCGGAACGCCGGACGGATGCGCTTGAAGATGCGGGGCACCGTCTCGAGGTTGTGGGCGAGCACCTCCGGCCGGGCATCGAAGACCTCGGCCAGCAGGTCGGGCTTGGCGTGGAAATCCGGGATCAGGTTCTCGACGCCGGTACCGGGGTTGAGGCGGTGGATGGCGCGGACGGTCTCGGCGTAGAGCCACGCACCCTCGTCGGGCAGGTCGTCGCGGGCGACTCCGGTGATCGTCGAGTAGCGCAGACCCATGGCCTGGACGCTCTCGGCGACGCGCCGCGGCTCGTCACGGTCGAGTGCGGCGGGCTTGCCGGTGTCGATCTGGCAGAAGTCGCAGCGTCGGGTGCACTGCTCGCCGCCGATGAGGAAGGTGGCCTCGCGGTCTTCCCAGCATTCGTAGATGTTGGGGCAGCCCGCCTCCTCGCAGACGGTGTGTAGGCCCTCGCGCTTGACGAGTCCCTTGAGTTCGGTGAACTCCGGGCCCATCGTCGCGCGGGTCTTGATCCAGCTGGGCTTGCGCTCGATCGGGGTCTGCGCGTTACGCACCTCCAGGCGCAGCAGTTTGCGGCCCTCGGGAGCGGGCGAAGCGGGAGCGGTGGTCTTCGGTGCGGTAGCCGAGGCCGGGGGTGTGGCGTCGGGGGCACCGGGTCCGGGGGTGAGGGGGGACGCGGTCACCGAACCGATCCTACGCTCGCCGTCGTGGGCCTCTCGGAGGCCGTCGGAGCGGCCTCCCGCGGGGTGTCCAGGGCGTCGAGCACGGCGGCCGCGACGGTGTCGAGCAGGGAGGCCACCGAGATCGGTTGTGCCAGTTCACGGGACAGCGAGGTGACGCCGGCGTCGGCGATCCCGCACGGCACGATGGCCTCGAAGGCCGACATGTCGGGGTCGATGTTGAGGGCGAACCCGTGCAGCGCGACGCCGCGCGCGACGCGGATGCCGATCTGGCCGAGCTTTCGTTCACCCGCGTCGTCGTCGATCCACACGCCCGAGCGTCCCTCGACGCGACCGGTGGTGACGCCGAGGTCCGCGCACACGGAGATGAGAGCACTTTCGAGGCGTCGCACGTACTCGACGACGTCGAGCGGTTCGGCGAGCTTCACGATCGGGTAGCCGACGAGCTGTCCCGGTCCGTGCCAGGTGATGCGGCCGCCGCGGTCGACGTCGATGACGGGTGCGCCGTTGGTGGGGCGATCGGCGTCCTCGGTGCGTTTGCCCGCGGTGTAGGTCGACGGGTGTTCGAGCAGGAGTAGGACGTCGTGGTCGAGCGTGCCGTCGGCGCGCTCGGTCGCGAGCCGGTGCTGCATGTCGTAGGCGTCGCGGTAGTCGACGGTGCCCAGGCGCCGGACCTCGACAGGTGCCGAGTCGGCGCGGACGGAACGATGGGTCATGATGCCGGCTTCGTCGCGTAGGTCAGGGCCTCGCGGATTTCGGGGTGGTTGAACGTGAATCCGTGGTCGGTGAGCACGCGGGGTTCAACGCGTTGACTGAACAGAATCATTTCCTCGGCCATCTCGCCGCCGACGCGGCGTGCCACGAACTCGGGCACCTGCATCACGGCGGGGCGGTGCACGGCCTTGCCGAGTGCCTTGCAGAACTCGCCGAAGGGCAGCGATCCGGGAGCACTCAGGTTGACCGGGCCGGCGATGTCGGGGGAGTCGAGGAGGAACTCGATCGCCCGCACCTCGTCGATGAGGCTGATCCAGGAGAAGTACTGCTTGCCGTTGCCGATCGGACCGCCGAGCCCGAGCTTGAACAGCGGGCGGAGCTTGCCGAGCAGACCGCCCTGCGAGCTGAGGACCGGCGCGGTCCGGAGCAGGACGACGCGGGTGTCGGGGCCGGCGTTGGTGGTCGCGGCCTTCTCCCAGTCGACGACCAGCTCGGCGAGGAAACCCTTACCGGGACCGTCGGTTTCGACCGCGGCCCGGGTTCCGGTGTCGCCGTAGAAGCCGGTGGCGCTGGCGCTGATGAAGGTCGGGATGCCGAGATCGCGCACGGCCTCGGCGAGCACCTCGGTCGGAGTGATGCGGGAGTCGCGCAGCTCCTGCTTGAATCGGCCGGTCCACCGGCCGTTACCGACGCCGACCCCGCCGAGCGAGACCACCGCATCGACGCCCTCGAGGCTCTCCGGCGGCATCCCGATGGTCTCGGGATCCCAGCTGAACTCGTCGTCGGCGAGCGCCTCGCGGCGGACCAGACGGATGACCGTGTGGCCCGCCGCGCGCAGCGAGTTGACCAGGGCGTTCCCGATGAGGCCCTGTGATCCTGCGACGGCTATACGCATCGAACGCCTCGACGTCGTCGGGTGCCTAGAGGCCCAGGTCCGCGGCGAACGAGGCCTCTTCGAGGCGCTTCTTCACGGTGGTGAGGAAGCGGCCCGCGTCGGCGCCGTCGATGAGGCGGTGATCGTAGGTCAGCGGCAGGTACGACATCGACCGCACCGCGATCGACTCCGAACCGTCCTCGTCGGTGATGACGACCGGACGCTTGACGATCGCACCGGTACCCAGCATCGCCGCCTGCGGCGGGACCAGGATCGGGGTGTCGAACAGGGCGCCCTGGCTACCGATGTTGGTGATGGTGAAGGTGCCGCCGGCGAGCTCGTCGGGCTTGAGGCCGTTGGAGCGTGCACGCGCGGCGATGTCGGCGATGGCGCGGGCGAGGCCGGCCACCGACAGGTCGTCGGCGTTGTGGATGACCGGCGACAGCAGACCCTGTGGGGTGTCGACGGCGATGCCGAGGTGCACCTTGTCGTAGTAGGTGATCTCCTTGGCGTCCTCGTCGATCGACGCGTTGACGTTCGGGTGCGCCTTCAGAGCCTCGACGACCGCCTTGGCGATGAACGGCAGGAAGGTCAGGTTGACACCCTCGGACGCCTTGAAGTTTTCCTTGGCCGCCTTGCGCAGGCTGACGATCTTGCTCATGTCGACCTCGAACACCTGCGTGAGCTGAGCGGACTGCTGCAGCGACTCGCGGGTCTTCTTGGCGGTGATCTGGCGGATCCGGTTGATCTTCTGGGTGGTCCCGCGCAACTCGGCGAGCTCCGGACGGATCTCCGGCGATGCCGACGACGACGAAGAAGATGCGGCGGCGGCCGGCTCTGCCTTCTGCTCCGGGGCGGCGGCCGGCTTCTCGGCGGCCTCGGCCGCGGCCAGCACGTCCTGCTTGCGGATGCGGCCACCGACGCCGGTGCCCTTGATCGAGTTCAGGTCGATGTTGTTCTCCGCGGCCAGCTTGCGCACCAGCGGGGTCACGTACGGCGTCGACTCGACGGTCGGCGGGTTCGACTTCGCCGGGGCCTCGGCCTTCGGCTCTTCCTTGGGCTCGGGCTCCGGTTCCGGCTCGGGCTCTTCCTTCGGTTCTTCCTTGGCCTCCGGCTCGGGCTCGGGCTCCGGCTCGGGCTCGGGCTCCGACTCCTTCTCGGCCGGCGCGGCCGAGGCGTCACCGATGACGGCCAGCTTGCCGCCGACCTCGACGACGTCGTCCTCCTGGGCGAGGATCTCGAGCAGGGTGCCGGCAACCGGCGAGGGGATCTCGGTGTCGACCTTGTCGGTGGAGACCTCGAGCAGCGGTTCGTCCGCGGCGACCTCGTCACCGACGGCCTTGAGCCAGTTGGTCACCGTGCCCTCGGTGACGGACTCGCCGAGCTCCGGCATGAGGACGTCGGTGCCCTCGGCCGAACCGGAACCGGTATCGGCGGTGGGCTTCTCGGCGGGTGCCTCTTCTTCGGTGGACGGCTCCTCGGCCGCCTCCTCGGGCTCGGGCTCCGGAGCGGCCTCGGTGGGCTCGTCGCCCCCGGCCGAATCGTCCGAGCCGGAATCGTCGGAACCGGAATCGTCGGCGTCGCCGATCAGTGCGAGTTCGCCACCGACCTCGACGACGTCGTCCTCCTGGGCGATGATCTTCGTCAGCACGCCCGACGTCGGGGCCGGGATCTCCGTGTCGACCTTGTCGGTCGACACCTCGAGCAAGGGCTCGTCGGCCTCAACGGTGTCGCCCTCCTCCTTCAGCCACCGGGTGACTGTCCCCTCGGTGACACTTTCACCAAGGGCGGGCATCTGGACGGAGAAGGCCATCGTTGTGAACTCCTGAACTCGACGTGGTGGTCTGTAGGGGGTGGCCCGTCGGTGTGTGCTCCGTGGGCACGGGGGTGGGAAGCGGTCAGGGGACCGCCGAGATGGGTGGCGGGTCAGCCACTCATCCCCGCGGATCACCCTACCCGTACGCCGCTCCGCCGACCGGATTCGGCTCGTACTCGCGGGTAACGATTCTCAACCGGCGACGGCATGACATCTCAGCCGTTGGTTGCGATGTCCTCGAGGACTGCCGCGATGGTGCGGACGGGTACGCCCGTGCCGCCCTTGGTGGTGTAGCCCCACGGTCCGCCGGTGTTGAACGCCGGTCCGGCGATGTCGATGTGGGCCCACTGCACGTCCTCCGGGACGAACTCCTTGAGGAAGATGCCCGCGGCGAGCATGCCGCCCCAGCGGTGCGGGGTGACGTTGGCGAGATCTGCGACCCGGGACTTGAGGTCCGCGCGCAGCTCGGCGGGCAGCGGCATCGCCCATGCGTTCTCGCCGACGTCGGCCGACCGGGCGGCGACGCGGTCGCGGAACTCGTCGGTGCCCATGACACCCGGGGTGCGGGTGCCGAGCGCGACCATCTGCGCGCCGGTCAGGGTCGCGGTGTCGATGAGGTAGTCGGGGTCGTCCTCGGCCGCGCGCACGATCGCGTCGGCGAGGATCAGCCGGCCCTCGGCGTCGGTGTTGAGGACCTCGACCGTCCGTCCGCCGTACTGGGTCAGCACGTCGCCGGGACGCTGGGCCGTCGACGACGGCATGTTCTCGGCCATCGGCACGGTCGCGGTGACCGAGACGTCGAGGTCGAGCCGGGCGGCCAGGATGGTCGCGGCGATGACCGCGGCTGCACCGCCCATGTCCGAGGTCATCTGGTCCATGTTCGCGGCCGGCTTGATCGAGATGCCGCCGGTGTCGAAGGTGATGCCCTTGCCGACGAGGGCGACCTTCTTGGTCGCCTTCTTGCCCGTGTGGGTCAGGCGCACCAGGCGGGGGAGACGTGAGGAGCCCTTGCCGACGCCGATGATGCCGCCGTAACCCTGGGCCTCGAGTTCCTTGTCGTCGAGGATCTCGACCTTCAGGCCGGCCTTCGAGCCGAGCGTGCGGGCGCGGGCCGCGAACTCCTCGGGGAACAGGTGGCTCGGCGGGGTGTTGACGAAGTCGCGGGCGATGGCGACGGAGTCCGCGACCGCGATCGCGCGGTCGAGGTCAGCCTTGGCCTCCTTGGACTTCGACTCCACCAGCAGTGTGATGTGTTGCGGCGGTGTCTTCTTCGGCTTCGACGACTCGGAGCGGAACTCGTCGAACCGGTACGCGCCGAGGAACAGGCCCTCGGCGGCGGCGGCGAGGTCGACCGACGAGAGGGTGGTCGCCACCGACTCGAGGCCGTCGAGTTCGCGGGCGACGATGCCGGCAGCCTGACGAACCTGGTCGGCGTCGTCGAGGTTGTCGGCGTCGCCGAGACCGACCGCGACGACGAGGTCGACGGGCAGCGACTCGGGTGCCGCGAGGCGGGTGACCTCGCCGTGCTTACCAGTGGCGCCGAGGGCCGTCAGTGCGGCGGTGATCGCCGCGGCCTGGGCGTCGTCGAGCACGCCGTCGCCGATGGCGAGCGTCGGTTCGGCGGTGGATTCACCCTTGCCGTCGGCCTTCTCGTCGCCGTCCGGCGCACTGATCAGGCCGATGACCAGGGCGGTGTCGCCCTTGCCGATCGAGGTGGACAGGTCGAATTCGGGGCCGCGTACGCGGTCGACGGTGTCGTTCTTGCTCATCCGCTCAACTCTGCCACAGCGCGCCGGATGTCGACGGTGACCGCGGGACCGGCCCGCCCGGCGGGTGCGGCCCGATACCGTATGGGCCATGAGTGAACTCCTCGCGGGACCCATCGCCGACCGTCACGCAGCACTCGGTGCGAGTTTCGCCGAGTTCGGCGGCTGGAACATGCCGGTTGCTTATGCGGGCACCGTCGCCGAGCACACCGCGGTCCGTGAGTCGGTGGCGATCTTCGACGTCAGCCACCTCGGCAAGGCGCTGGTGTCGGGTCCCGGCGCCGCCGCGTTCGTGAACTCGACCCTCACCAACGATCTCGGCAAGATCGGTCCCGGGAAGGCGCAGTACACGCTGTGCTGCAACGAATCCGGTGGTGTCGTCGACGACCTCATCACCTATCTGGTGAGCGATGACGAGGTGTTCCTGGTCCCCAACGCGGCGAACACCGCGGCCGTCGTCGCGCAGATGACGGCCGTGGCGCCGGAGGGGATCTCGATCACCGACCAGCACCGCGACTTCGCGGTCCTCGCCGTGCAGGGGCCGCGCTCGCCGGAGGTCCTCACCGGACTCGGCCTGCCCGCCGACATGGAGTACATGGCATTCGCCGATGCCGAGCTGTCCACCGCCGACGGCGACAAGCCGGTCCGCGTGTGCCGCACCGGATACACCGGCGAACGCGGTTACGAGATCCTGCCCCGCTGGGACGACGCCGGCGCCGTCTTCGACGTGCTGCTCGAGGCGATCACCGCGGCGGGTGGGCAGGCCGCCGGCCTGGGTGCCCGCGACACCCTGCGCACCGAGATGGGTTACGCCCTGCACGGTCACGAACTCAACTCGGAGATCACCCCGGTGCAGGCGCGGTCGAGCTGGGCGGTCGGCTGGGACAAGCCGTCGTTCTTCGGCCGCGACGCCCTGCTCGCCGAGAAGGAGGCGGGCCCGGCGCGTCGTCTCTACGGACTGAAGGCGACCGGCCGTGGTGTGCCGCGCGCCGACTGCGCGGTCAAGCTCGGGGACAGCCGGATCGGGGTGTGCACCTCCGGGACGTTCTCGCCGACCCTCAAGCAGGGAATCGCGCTCGCGCTGCTGGATACCGCCTCGGGCGTCAAGAAGGGCGATCAGGTGGTCGTCGACGTGCGCGGACGGGATCTCGCCTGCGAGGTCGTCATCCCGCCGTTCGTGCCCTCGCACGTGTGACCGCGGTGTGCCGCAGGTCCATGGGCCCGCCTCGCACGCATCGGACGGGCGCGGAAATGCTTTTGCGGCCAGCGGTACCATGGGCCGCATGACCTTGGAGTTCAACCGTACCGAGCATCCCCATCCGGTGTCGGAGAACCGTCGGGCGGAGATTCTCACCGCCCCGGGATTCGGCCGCTACTTCACCGACAACATGGTGATGGTGGACTACGACGCGGACAAGGGTTGGCACAACGCGCAGGTACGGCCGTACGGACCGATCGCCCTCGATCCCTCGGCGATGGTGCTGCACTACGGTCAAGAGGTCTTCGAAGGTCTCAAGGCCTACCGTCAGCCCAACGGGTCGATCGCCGCCTTCCGCCCGGAGGCCAACGCGGAGCGGATGCAGCGCAGCGCCGAGCGTCTCGCCATGCCGGCGCTCCCGGTCGAGGACTTCATCGAGTCGCTCAAGGCGCTGCTCGACGCCGACAACGCGTGGGTTCCGCCGTCAGGCGGTGAGGAGGCGCTGTACCTGCGGCCCTTCATGTTCGCCTCGCAGGCGGGCCTCGGCGTCAATGCGCCGTCGTCGCAGTACATCTACTCCGTCATCGCCTCGCCGGCCGGCGCCTACTTCTCGGGCGGCATCAAGCCCGTCAGCGTGTGGCTGTCCACCGAGTACGTGCGCGCCGCGCCCGGTGGCACCGGCTTCGCCAAGTGCGGCGGCAACTACGCCGCGGCCTTCCTGGCGCAGCGTCAGGCCACCGAGCAGGGTTGCGACCAGGTCGTGTGGCTCGACGCCATCGAACGCCGCTACATCGAGGAGATGGGCGGCATGAACCTGTTCTTCGTGTTCGGCTCCGGCGCCGACGCCCGCCTCGTGACCCCGGAACTCTCGGGTTCGCTTCTCCCCGGCATCACCCGCTCGTCGCTGCTGACGCTGGCCACCGACGCCGGTTTCGCGGTCGAGGAGCGCAAGATCACCACCGAGGAGCTCCGCAAGGGTGTCGCCTCGGGAGACATCACCGAGGTCTTCGCCTGTGGCACCGCCGCGGTGATCACCCCGGTCGGTCACGTCAAGGGTGTGGGCGAGGACTACACGATCAACAACGGTCAGACCGGTGAGGTCACCCAGGCCCTCCGCGACACCCTCACGGGCATCCAGCGCGGCACCTTCGCCGATACCCACGGGTGGATGACGGAGCTGTACCGGGCCTGAGTCCGACCGCAGCACAGACGTTTCTGGCGCCACGATCCGCTGATCGTGGCGCCAGAACCATTCTGGGCGGCGATTCAGATGAGCAGGCCGACGAGGGCGAGGGCGACACCGAGTTCGATGGTCGCCCCCAGCACGTCGCCGTTGAGACCGCCCATGCGTCGCGCGCAGTGCCGCGTGAAGACCCACGCGAACACCACGACCGCGAGAACGACGACGAGCGCCTGTACCACCGCGGCGGCGTCGAATCCATTGTCGCGCAATCCGATCGGGACCGTGGCTACGGCGGCGAGAAGACCCCACACCGGGATCGACAACCGCTGCGTGCCGGCGACAAGGGCACCGAAGCCGTTCGGATGAGCCGGGGAGATCGATCGCCGGGTACCGACCACAGCTCCCAGCCGTCCCAGGGCGATGGCAAAAGCGAGCTCGTACCAACGGGATTCGCCGACGAGGCCGGTCGACCCGGCGGCCTGTACGCCCAGTGTGAGCACCAGGGTCGCGACGCCGAACGGACCGACCGTGCCGCTGCGCATGACCTCGGCGATCCGCTCCGGCGGTCCGTAACAACCGAGTCCGTCGGCGGTGTCGGCCAGGCCGTCGAGATGCATTCCCCGCGTGAGCGCCGCGGTCAGGACGACGACGAGAACGCCGATGAGTGCGGTGGGGAGGTCGGTGAACGACACCCCGAACGCGAGGGCCGCCGCTGCGGCACCCACCACGATGCCGACGACGGGGAGTGCGGACATCACCGCACCGCCCACCGCGCGATCCGGTGTCTCCTCCGCATCGGACCCCGTACCGACGGGGAGGACGGTCATCCAGCTCAACGCGGTCCGGACCGCCCGCAGCGGCGACACCATCGCGCGACCGGACATGTCGTGGGTGTCAGGACGACTCGGCGGCTTCGGGAACGGCCGCGTCGTCGCGGTCGGTCACCCCGGCCTCGGCGAAGGTCGCCATCGAGATGAGGATGTCGGCGGCCGACTGCACGACCGGCAGCGCCAGGACCGCGCCACTGCCCTCGCCGAGGCGCATCGACAGGTCGAGGACCGGTTCGAGATCGAGGTGATCGAGCGCGATCTGATGCGCGGGCTCCACCGAGCGGTGCCCGGCGATCCACCAGCGCATGGCGCCGGGTGCGAGTTCGTTGGCGACCATCGCGGCCGCGGTGATCACGACGCCGTCGAGGATGACGGGCGTGCGCCGGAGCGCGGCCTGCGCGAGGAAACCCGCGGTGGCCGTCAGGTCGGCGCCACCAACGGCGGCGAGGAGGGCGAGCGGGTCGTGCACGACCTTGCGGGCCCGGCGCATGCCGTCGCGGATCGCGGCGGTCTTCCGCATCCAGCCGTGGTCGTCGACACCTGTTCCGCGCCCGACGATCTCGACCGGCTCGCGTCGCGTGAGCGCACCGATCAGGACGGTTGCCGGGGTGGTGTTGCCGATGCCCATCTCGCCGGCGATCAGCAGGTCGCTGCCGGAGTCGATGAGCCGATCGGCGATCGCCCGGCCGGCGGCCAGCGCCGCGCGGGCCTCGGCGAGGGTGATCGAGTCGGTGGTGCGTAGATCCTCGCTGCTGCGGCGGACTTTGAACGTCGAGAGATGGGGAGATGTGTCGGCGTCGACGGACATGTCCACGACCATCACCGTGGCTCCGACACGAGCGGCCATCACGTTGACCGCGGCGCCACCCGAGGAGATGTTGGCGACCATCTGCGCGGTGACCTCGGGCGGGAACGCCGACACACCGCCGCGCGCGACGCCGTGATCGCCGGCGAAGACGGCGACGCTCGGCGAGGTGATCGGCGCGGGCGGGCACTGCCCCTGGCACGCGGAGATCCAGACCCCGATCTCCTCGAGGCGTCCCAGCGAACCCGGCGGCTTGGTCAGCGTCTTCTGGCGCTCGCGGGCCTCGAAGGCGACCGCCTCGCTCGGGGGCGTGATCGGTCCGAAGACCTCGGCGTCGGTGGGATCGGGGACCTCGGCGGCGGTCGTGACGGGTGTGGGCTCGTCGACAGGTCCGGGCGTGACCGGGGCGGGAGTCGCCACCGGTGCCGTCGGGACCGGCGCGACGGCGGGTGCGGGTGCCGCGGAAACCGTTGCGCCGGTGTGGTCTTCGGCAGACGGGTCGGCGGGCAGGTCGAGTACGCGGCCGGCGACCACGAGCGACACCCGGTCGCACGCCTGTGCCACCGCCGAGTTCAGAGTGCCCAGCAGGTCCTGGAACAACCGGCCCGCCGGCGTCGGGGGAACCAGCGAGAGCCCGACCTCGGAACTGATCAGCACCACGTCGGCGTTCATCGCCCGCAGCGAGTCGCAGAGTTCGGTGATGTCGGCGTCGAGGTCGATCCCCGAACCCGATTCCCAGCCGTCGACGGCGTCGATCCGCGCGGTGAGCCAGCTGCCGAGGTCGTCGACCAGGGCCGGGATGTCGGGTGCCGCGCGGAGGGCCTCGGCGAGGTCGGTGGTCTCGATTGTCGTGTAGCGGGCGTCCCGACGCTGCCTGTGCGTGTTGACCCGCGCCGTCCACTCGGCGTCGGACGTGGTCACCGGACCGGTGGCCAGGTACCGGATCTGCTGATGCGCGCGGAGCAGCGACTCGCCGTGGGCGGATTTACCCGAACGCACACCGCCCAGGACGAGTGTGCGCGTAGCGCGATCGGCCATCGATCAGACTTCGTCGCCGCGCGACACCGAGGGCTTGGGCGCACGCATCTTCCGGAGCTGCATCGCACGGGTGAACGCGTACCAGCCGAGCTTGAAACCGCCGTCCTGCGAGTCGGGATAGCGTTCGGCCACACGGCGATTCACCAGACGGCCCAGGATGAAGCCGTCGACGGCCATCAGGACGACGAAGGCGACGAGGATCAGGTTGGTGAGCGCGGCTGCCTGCGGAACCATGAACATCAGCACGATCAGCAGGATCGCGAACGGCATGAACAGGCCTGCGAAGTTGCGGCGCGCGTCGACGATGTCGCGGGTGTAACGACGGACCGGGCCCTTGTCGCGAGGCATGAGGTAGGCCTCGTCGCCCTCCATCATCCGCTCGCGCTGCTCGAGGCGCTTGGCGCGGCGCTCCGCGGCGAGCTGCTTCTTCTCGTCCTTGGAGAGCGTGTTCTTCAGTTCCTTCTTGCGCGCGCGGGCCTCGGACCGGGTGGTCGGCGGCGGCGCGACGGGCCCACGGCGCTTCTCGGCCTCACGACGCTTGGGGGTCGGGCGGCCCTTTCCGGGGGTGGTCTTGCTGCCCTTGGCCGGCGCGGAGTCCTCGGTGGCCGCGTCGTCGGCGGCGTACGTGGTCACCGTGCTCTCGCCGGATTCCTCCGACGTCTCGTCCTTCTTCCATGGCAGCTTCACGCCTACGAGGGTAGGTGATCGTGGTCGCGGTCGAAACGCGCGGTCGTCGCTTTTCGGTGGACCCTCGCGGGCGCCCGAATCGGTCACCCTGCCGGGTGGCCACGGCGCTCCTATACTTCGTGCTCATGACCCGGGACGGAAGTCGGCGTTTGCGCATCCTGATCGCGCCGGACTCCTTCGGCGACACCATGTCCGCCGTCGTGGCCGCGAACGCCATCTCCCGCGGCTGGGCGGCCGCCCGGCCCGACGACTCCCTCGTCCGCGCACCGCAATCCGACGGCGGTCCGGGGTTCGTCGACGTCCTGGCCTCGCGATTCGGCACCCTCGTCACCGAGGACGTGCACGGTCCGCTCGGCGCGGGCGTCACCGCGCGCTGGCTCTTCGACGCCGCGTCGTCGACCGCATACGTCGAATGCGCCCAGGCCTGCGGTCTTCATCAACTGGGCGGCCGGCCGACCCCGCGGACCGCGGTCGCCGCCACCACACACGGTGTCGGCGAACTCGTCGCGGCGGCCCTGGCGCGCGGCGCACGACGCCTCGTCGTCGGACTCGGCGGCAGCTCCACCACCGACGGCGGCGCGGGACTCGTCGACGCCCTCGGCGGCCCGGAAGCGGCGCGCGAGCGACTCACCGGGGTCGAGATCGTCGTGGCCTCGGATGTGGAGAATCCGCTGCTCGGTGCGCTGGGTGCGGCCACGGTGTTCGGGCCGCAGAAGGGCGCCGACCCCGAGACCGTCGAACTCCTCGAGAAGCGGCTCACCGAGTGGTCGGTCACACTGAACGAGCTCGCCGGACGGGACATCACCGCCGACGCCGGTGCGGGTGCCGCGGGCGGGCTCGGCGCCGCGCTTCTCGCCCTGGGCGGTGGTCGCGTGTCCGGGGCGACCGTCGTCGCCGACGCCACCGACCTGACCGACGACGTCGCGGCCGCCGACCTCGTCATCACCGGCGAGGGCAAGTTCGACGCCCAGACACTCCGCGGGAAGGTCGTATCGGCCCTGCACCACGCCGCGTCGACATCGGGCGCAGGGGGTGCCGGCGCGCGGACCCTGGTACTCGCGGGACAGGTCGCGCTGTCCCCGGCCGAGGTCGAGGAGGCCGGGATCGCGGGTGCGCACGCCATCGTCGACGTCGCCGGTTCGGTCGAGGTCGCGATGAGCGACGCCGAGAACCAGCTCGTGAAGCTTGCGGAGGCGGTTGCCGGCTCTTTCGCAAGGTGATTTTCTCCTGCCGGTCGGGCAGGCGACGAGCGTGCGACGAGCCGCATGGAAACCAGGTCCGAATAGGCGGGAATAGTCCTGGAAGGAGTACGGTTGTACGCACGGGCACAACCGGTCGACCTCCCGGCGAGCGGGGTGTTTCCCGATCATGCGCGGGCAGAGGGCTCCGCGACGTGATCGGACCACGTCACACCGGGACCACACCACTACAGGAGCATCAATGACCGTGCAGAACGAAACGAGCACTGCCACCGGCATCATCCTGAGCGACGCAGCCGCCGCCAAGGCCAAGGCACTGCTCGAGCAGGAAGGTCGCGACGACCTCGCGCTGCGCATCGCCGTGCAGCCGGGTGGATGCGCTGGTCTGCGCTACCAGCTCTTCTTCGACGATCGCACCCTCGACGGCGACATCACCTCGGACTTCGGCGGCGTCACGCTGGCCGTCGACCGCATGAGTGCTCCCTACGTCCAGGGCGCCACCATCGACTTCGTCGACACCATCGAGAAGCAGGGCTTCACCATCGACAACCCGAACGCCACCGGCAGCTGCGCCTGCGGTGACTCGTTCAACTGAGTCGAACACGTCTTCCGACACCGGCCGTATCCCGATTCGGGATGCGGCCGGTGTCGTGTGTCGGGGGAGTGGGTAGCGTGGACAGCTGTCCGACCAACCAACCGAAGGGCTGAGAACGCCAGTGGCAATCGTTGTATGCGGCTCCATCGCAACCGACCATCTGATGAAGTTCCCCGGAAAGTTCTCCGAGCAGCTGCTCGGCGATCACCTCGAGCACATCTCTCTCAGCTTCCTCGTGGAGGACCTCGTCGTCCGGCGCGGCGGCGTCGGGGGCAACATCTGCTACGCCATGGGCCAGCTCGGCGGTAACCCCGTGCTCGTCGGCGCGGTCGGCTCGGACTTCCACGACTACCGCAAGTGGCTCGAGTCCAACGGCGTCGACTGCCGTGGCGTCCGGGTCTCCGAGACCCATCACACCGCTCGCTTCATGTGCACCACCGACGAGACGATGGCGCAGCTCGCCACGTTCTACGCGGGCGCCATGAGTGAGAGTCGCGACATCTCGCTGGCCGACGTCATCGCCGAGACCGGGACGCCGGAACTCGTGCTGATCGGCGCCGACGACCCGGCGGGCATGCTCAGCCACACCGAGGCCTGCCGTGCCGCCGGTATCCCGTTCGCCGCCGATCCCAGCCAGCAGCTCGCCCGCCTCGACGGCGAACAGGCCCGGACGCTCATCGAAGGTGCCGACTACCTGTTCACCAACGAGTACGAGTGGGGCCTGCTGCGCCAGAAGACCGGCCTGTCCGAGACGCAGGTCGCCGAGATGGTCGGCGTGCGCGTCACCACCCTCGGCAAGGACGGCGTCGAGATCGTCGAGCGCGACGGTACGAGCATCCACGTCGGGGTGGTCCCGGAGACCGAGAAGGTCGACCCGACGGGCGTCGGCGACGGGTTCCGCGCCGGCTTCCTGTCCGCGCTGTCCAAGGGGCTCGGCTTCGAGCGCGCCGCTCAGGTCGGCTCGATGGTCGCCGTGCTGGTGCTCGAGACGGTGTCGACGCAGGACTGGTCCTGGGACATCGAGTCCGCACTCGCCCGTATCGAGGGTGCATACGGTGCCGAGGCCGCGGCGGAGATCAAAGCCGCCTTCTGAGAACCTCTTTCGGAACGGGTGGCGCGGGCTTCGGCCTGTGCCACCCGTTTTCGTCGTTTCCGCCGGCGGTGACCGGTCTGACATTGCCGTCGTGATCGACGGTGTGCCAACGTGGAGGCAGAGTCCGTTCTACTGGACTCCCGGACGAGGGGTGCTGTACCCGGTGTGCGACAAGACGGCCCGCAGGGAGGCTGTCATGTCATGGTTGATCCTGGTGCTGTCCGGTGTCTTCGAGGCCGTCTGGGCCACCGCGCTCGGCAAGTCCGAGGGATTCACCAAGCTCGCGCCGTCCGTGGTCTTCTTCGTGGCACTCGCCATCAGCATGGCCGGTCTGGCATACGCGATGCGCGACCTGCCGGTGGGTACCGCCTACGCGGTCTGGGTCGGCATCGGCGCGGTGCTGACCGTCGTCTACGCGATGTTGACCGGTGAGCAACCCGTTTCGCTGATTCAGGCGCTGTGCCTGGTGATGATCGTCGGTGGCGTGGTCGGCCTCAAACTGGCCCACTGACGCGTTCTCCGGGGCGCTTCTCGGCGAGGCGCGGTACTAGAGGCGGACCGGGTACGTGTGGTCGACGATGTCCGGCACGATCGTGCCCTCGACGAAGATCCCGTGCCAGATCATGAAGATCAGCACCGTCCACAGACGACGGCTGTTGTCCACCACGCCTTCCCGGTGCTCGTTGAGCATCGCGATGACCGCGTTCTTGTCGAAGATGTGGTCGGTCTGGCTCTTGACGATCGTGTCGTGGGCCCAGTCGTACATCTCGGTGCCGGCGAGCCAATGGCGGATCGGGACCGGGAAGCCGAGCTTCTTGCGGTGCAAGACGTGCGCCGGGACGATCTGCTCGAGCGCCTTGCGCAGGGCGTACTTGGTGGTGCCGTGCGCGATCTTCTCGTCGTGGGGGAGGCGCTCGGCGACCGCGAAGACCTCGGGGTCGAGGAACGGAACGCGGAGCTCGAGGGAGTTGGCCATCGTGATCTTGTCGGCCTTCACCAGGATGTCGCCGCGCAGCCACGTGAAGAGATCGAGGTGCTGCATGCGGGCCACCGGGTCCCAGCCCTCGCTCATCGCGTAGATCGGGGCGGTGACGTCGGTGTGGGTCCAATCGGGGCGGTAGTCGCGCAGCACCGCGCGGAGCCGCGCATCGTCGAAGCTGCGGGCGTTGCCGTAGTAGCGCTCCTCGAGGGTGAGCGAACCGCGGTGCAGCAGGCTCTTGCCGCGGGTGCCCTCCGGGATGCGGTCGGAGATCTTGCCGGCCGCCCGGCGCAGCGGGCGGGGGAGACGGTCGAACGCCGCGAGGGAGAGCGGTTCCTTGTAGATGGTGTAGCCGCCGAACAGTTCGTCGGCGCCCTCACCCGACAGCACGACCTTGACGTGCTTGCGTGCCTCGGCCGCGACGAAGTAGAGCGGGACCAGGGCGGGGTCGGCGACCGGGTCGTCGAGGTACCACACGATCGAGGGCAGCGCCTCGATGAACTCCGACGGTCCGACGACCTTCACCACGTGCTTCGCGCCGATCGCCTCCGCCGACTCGGCGGCGACGTCGACCTCCGAATAGCCCTCGCGCTCGAAGCCGGTGGTGAAGGTGATCAGGTCGGGGTTGTGGCGGATCGCCAGCGCGGCGATGGCCGTCGAGTCGATACCGCCAGACAGAAACGAGCCGACGGTCACATCGGCACGCATGTGCTTGGCGACCGAGTCCGCCAGGACGTCGGCGATCTCGTCGTAGCGCTTCTGACGCGTGGCGTCGGTGAACGGCTTCACGCCGAACTGCGGCGTGAAGTAGCGGCGGATCGACAGCGGGCCGCCGGGGGAGGCGGTCGCGTGGCAACCCGACTCGAGCCGGCGGATCGACGCGTGAATGGTCTCGGGTTCGGGGACGTACTGCAGCACGGTGTAGTGCTCGACGGCCCGCGGGTCCAGGTCCTTCGACAGGCCCACGCGTTCGATGAGCTCGAGGAGTGACTTCTTCTCGCTGCCGAAGACGAGTCCGCCCGGACCCGACGCGACGAACAGCGGCTTGATGCCGAACGGATCACGCGCGAGGAACAGCGAGCGATTCTCGGTATCCCAGATGGCGAACGCGAACATGCCGCGGAGACGGCGCACGGCGTCGGGACCCCAGTGGTGAAAAGCTGCGACGATGGCTTCGCCGTCGCCCTCGGTGCGGAAGATCGCACCCTCGTCCTTGGTGAGCTCGGCGCGGATCTCCAGGTAGTTGTAGATCTCGCCGTTGAAGACCAGGGCGTACCGGTTCGGGTTCTCCGGCGGGCCCCAGCGCAGCGGCTGGTGGGAGTGCTCGATGTCGATGATCGACAGGCGGTTGAAGCCGAAGACGATGTTCTCGTCGTGCCAGGTGCCGGGCTCGTCGGGGCCGCGATGCCGCATGCAGTGCGAGGCCACCGCCACCGCGTCGACGACCTCGGCGGCCGTCCGGTCGGAAGTCAGAAGGCCGAGCAGACCACACACGTTGGCTTCTCCCCAATCTCGTCGCGAGCACAGGTCCCGACGGGCGTCGGGTCGCGTCCGAGTATGCCTGAGCCACCAGCGGGATTCCGACCTGGAGGGCTCGGACACGACCGGATCAAACCCCAATCACGAAAGCTTCTCCCGGTTGGTCTACGCTGCGTAGTACTAGGTGCAAGGCTCTCGTCGTGTGTCCACGGCGGGTACTTGCCCTTGCAGGTCATGTGGCATGCACTCACTGCGGCGCGAGGGCGCCGGTGAGCGAGCAGGAAGGCGTGAAATTGGCACACGGTGGACGGCCCCGAGCGCGGCGTGTCTCATCCGCGTCGCAGACGATGAAGCGACTGGGAATCGTCGTCGCTCTCGGACTCGGCGCACTGCTGATGTCGGGATGTGACGCCAATGAGGCGATGCGTTTCGGTTGGCCCGAGGGCGTCACGCCCCAGGGTAAGAAGATGGTCGATCTCTGGACCTGGTCCGTCATCGCCGCACTCGTGATGGGCATTCTGGTCTGGGCCCTGATCTTCTGGACGATCACGTTCCATCGTGCGAACGACGCCAAGAAGGGCGTCTTCCCGCGTCAGACGGCGTACAACGTCCCGTTGGAGCTCACCTATACGGCCATCCCGTTCGTCATCATCGCGGTGCTGTTCTACTTCACCGTGATCGTGCAGAACGACGTCGAGGGCAAGAACGACGACTCCAAGGTCGTGGTCGATGTCACGGCGTTCCAGTGGAACTGGAAGTTCGGTTACAACAAGGTCATCTTCAGCGACGGATCGACCTACGACGGCTTCGAGGCCGCGGGTAACCCGTTCCAGGTCCAGGAGCAGGCCGGCAAGGCCGTCGCCGAGCCCGAGGTCGAGGGTGAGCACGGTGGCGAGCTGCCCGGCCCCGCCGGCGGCCGTGACGACGACATCCGCGACTACCTGAAGTTCGACAAGATCGAGACCCTCGGATCGTCGACGGAGATCCCCGTCCTGGTGCTTCCGACCGGCAAGCGCATCGAGTTCAACATCGCCTCGGCCGACGTCGTCCACTCGTTCTGGGTACCGGAGTTCCTGTACAAGCGCGACGTGATGCCGTTCCCGAAGGAGAACTCGACCGACCCGATCTTCCAGATCGGCTCGATCGACCGGACCGGAGCATTCGTCGGTCGCTGCGCCGAGATGTGCGGCACCTACCACTCGATGATGAACTTCGAGGTCCGCGCGGTCTCTCCCGAGGACTTCGACAGCTACATCCGTTTCCGTCAGTCGAACCCCGAGGCCACCAACGCCGAGGCGCTCGCGTCGATCTGCCAGGCTCCGGAAGCCGTCACCACGGTTCCCTTCGACAGCCGCCGCAAGTCCGACGGTTCGGTGACCGCATCCGGCAACCCGGATGACCCGACCCTCGCCAACTGCACCAAGAAGGAGAGCTGACGATGAAGATCGAAGCCCGACTCTTCGAGATGTTGACAGCCTTCTTCGCGCTGACCGGTGTCGCGTACACCCTCTTCACCGCGTTCACCAGCAAGGGCATCGAGTGGGTCGGCGTCGTCGGCCTGTTCTTCGCAGCGGGCCTGACGCTCATCGCCGGCACGTTCTTCCGGTTCGTGTCGCGGCGCGTCGAGATCCGCCCCGAGGACTACGAAGATGCCGAGATCGAGGACGGCGCCGGCGAGCTGGGCTTCT
The DNA here is from genome assembly GCF_030316175.1 of Gordonia sp. Swx-4. Lineage (NCBI taxonomy): Bacteria > Bacillati > Actinomycetota > Actinomycetes > Mycobacteriales > Gordoniaceae > Gordonia > Gordonia sp. Swx-4. The sequence goes on along the minus strand of NZ_CP128197.1, from coordinate 3,391,353 downwards.
TCAGCCCGCATTCCTGGTGGCCCATCCTGATCGCCCTCGGCGCCTCCACCTTCGCCGTCGGCTTCGCCTCCGGCAACTGGTGGCTCGCGATCTTCGCGGCCGTGGCGATCATGGGTGCTGCCGCCGGTCTCGTCTTCGAGTACCACGTCGGTCCCGAGAAGCACTGAGCGCTCGCAAGAACCAGTACAGACGACGCCCCACCTCCAGGGTGGGGCGTCGTCTTTTTGTCTGTGTCAGCGGCTTTGGGGGACCGTCGGATCATCGGCGCACGGGACGTACACCTTGAGTCTGCGGTAGTCCACACGAAAGTGGGCGTCGGTGAAGCTGTCCTCGACCTCACCGTCGTGGGACACGGCCACCGGGCCGCCGACGGCGGTGAACCGGAATTCGGGGACCTGCATCTCGTGGTACAGCCGGGAGCGCTCGAGACGGCCGGCAGCGAGAGATCCCAAGAGCCGCAGAGTCGCCCAGCGGTGACCGGTCTCCAGGATCCGGACGTCGAGCAGGCCGTCGTCGAGCCGTAGGCGCCGCGTGGGGAGGAATCCCGTGGGCTGGTAGATCGAGTTGCCGATCAGGAACAGGGAGACGTCGAGGATCCGTCCGTCGACCTCGATGCAGACGTGGGCGTCCTGGCGGATCACCCGGAAGATCGCGGTGGCGGTGGCGAGCGGACGGCTGATGCGATGCCGGAGACGCTCCCTGATTCGCACGAAATGCGGGTACGCGCCGATGCTCGCCGTGTTCAGGATCAGCCGGGAGTCGTTGAGCCACACCGCGTCGACCCGGGACACCGAACCGGTGGCGATGGCACCGACGGTGTCCTCGACCGTGCCACAACCGATGTCGCGCGCGAAGTGGTTGAAGGTACCGGCCGGGAACACCGCGAGCGGCAGGTCCGCGTCGATGGCCGCGCGCGCCGCACAGGCGGCCGTGCCGTCTCCGCCGGCGACGCCGAGGATCGACGCGTGCGCCGCGGCTTCGGCGAATACCGTTGCGACGTCGTCATCTTCGCCGAGCTCGACGATCTCGACCGCGGGAAGGGCGTCCCGGATGTCATCCAGAACCCGACGACCCCGTCCGTCCGACGAGGCAGGGTTCACGACCACGACGAGACCGGCGCCGTCCGGGCGCGGCTCCGCCTCGACGACCGTCGGGTCGGCGAGAGATATCGACGGGCGGGTGATCGGGGGTACGACCCGGGTTCCCAGTGTCGCGACCGTGGCACCGATTCCGAGCCCGACCACGACATCACCGGGGTAGTGGGCGCCGGTCGCGACGCGGGAGAGTCCGACGAGGCCGGCCAGCGCCGACAGCAGCAGACCTGCGGGCGGACTCTCGACAGCCACCCCCACCGCGAAGGCTGCGGCGCTGGCGGAGTGTCCGGAGGGAAACGAGCTCGACGTCGGTTGCCGACGTCCGCGACGAGGGACCGGAATGAGCCCCGGAGAAGGACGTGCACGGCGTCGAATCCGCTTGGCGCCCTGATTTGGTCACGAGACTGGTGACGGCCAGCGAGGCCACTCCTCGGGCGGCTCCCCGCTGGAGTGACGGCCGGCCGGAGACGGCCAGACCGGCTGCGATCGCCATCCAGAGTTTCGAGTGGTCGGCAGCATGGGTCAGCACCGGCATCGTCTTGTCCAGCAGCGGGCTCGGCGACCGGGCGATCGTGTCGTAGATCTCGGCGTCGAGAGTGCCCATCCCGCGGGTGATCTGGGACAGGCCGGAACCACGATGTCGTAACCGGCGCATGGTGTCCACCGTGCCACATCCGCGCCGTGTCCGTCGGAGCCGACGGGCCCGGCATGGTGGGGGAGGGGAGCGGGACAAAACAGCGGGCCGCCGTGCACCTGATGGTGCGCGACGGCCCGCTGTCTCGTGTGGTTACTACTCGTCGAAGGGATTGCCACCCTTGGCCTGGAGATCGCGAAGAGCCTTGCGCTCCGCAGCCTCGAGCTCGTGCTCGACCTCGACGTGGCGCAACTGCTCCTCCGGCGGGTCGGCGGTCAGGATCGAACCCGTACCCGGGGCACCCGCGGAGCCGAGCTTGTTCATCCGCTTCGGCAGTGCGGCACCCTCGTAGGGGAGCGGGATCGGGTGACCGTGGCTGTCGACCGGGCCGAGCGGCTGGTGCAGCTCGATGTACTCACCCTGCGGCAGGCGCTTGATGATGCCGGTCTCGATGCCGTGTGCCAGGACCTCGCGGTCGCTGCGCTGCAGCGAGATCGCCCAGCGGTATGCGATGAAGTACACCAGCGGCGGCAGGATGATCAGACCGATTCGACCGATCCACGTCGTCGCGTTGAGCGAGATGTGGAACTTGAACGCGATGATGTCGTTCATGCACGCCAGCGTCAGCAGGATGTAGAACGAGAACGCCATCGCACCGATCGCGGTACGCACCGGGGTGTCACGCGGACGCTGCAGCAGGTTGTGGTGAGCGTCGTCGCCGGTGAGCCTCTTCTCGATCCACGGGTAGGCGAACATCAGACCGAACATGATGGTCATGATCAGGACGACCCAGTTCGACATCACCACGGTGTAGTTGCCGAGGTACAGCTCCCATGCCGGGAACAGACGGATCAAACCGTCGGTCCATTGCATGTAGATGTCCGGCTGCGAGCCTGCTGACACCTGTGCCGGGTTGTACGGGCCGATGTTCCAGACCGGGTTGATCTGGAATATGCCGGCCATGATGGCCAGCACACCGGTGACGAAGGCGAACATCGCGCCGGCCTTGGCCGCGAACACCGGCATGATCCGGACACCGACGACGTTCTTCTCGGTGCGGCCGGGGCCGGGGAACTGCGTGTGCTTCTGGTACCAGACGAGCGCCAGGTGAGCGCCGATCAGAGCCAGGATGATGCCCGGGAAGAGCAGGATGTGCAGCACGTACAGGCGCGGGATGATGATGTCGCCGGGGAAGTCCCCGCCGAACAGCGCCCAGTGAATCCAGGTACCGACGACCGGGATGCCGAGGACGATGCCGCTCATCGCGGCGCGGACGCCGGTGCCCGAGAGCAGGTCGTCGGGGAGCGAGTAGCCGAAGAAGCCCTCGAACATGGCCAGGATCAGCAGCAGGCAGCCGATGATCCAGTTGGCCTCACGCGGCCGGCGGAACGCACCGGTGAAGAAGATGCGCGCCATGTGGATGATGATCGACGCGGCGAACAGCAGTGCTGCCCAGTGGTGGATCTGGCGGACGAACAGGCCACCGCGAACCTCGAAGGAGAGGTCCAGGGTGGTCTCGTACGCCTTGGTCATCATGACGCCGTTGAGCGGCTGGTACGCGCCGTCGTAGACGACCTGCGTCATCGACGGATCGAAGAACAGCGAGAGATAGACACCCGAGATCAGCAGGATGATGAAGCTGTAGAGCGCGATCTCACCCAGCATGAACGACCAATGGGTGGGGAACACCTTGTTGATCTGGCGACGCATACCCGCGGCGAGGTGATACCGCGAGTCCACTTCCTCGGCTTGTGTGCCGAGACGGTCTGCGATGGTCATGACTTACGCTCCCAGAATGCCGGTCCGACGGGCTCGATGAAGTCGCCTGCCGCAACGAGGTAACCCTCGTTGTTCACCGTGATCGGCAGCTGTGCGAGAGCGCGGGCAGCCGGTCCGAAGATCGGCTTGGCGTACTCGAGCGCGTCGAACTGCGACTGGTGGCAGGGACACAGGATGCGATTGCTCCGCTGCTCGTACAGCGAGGCGGGGCAACCGAGGTGGCTGCAGACCTTGGTGAAGGCGAAGTAGTCACCGTAGTTGAAGCTCTCCTGACCCTGGCGCTTGATGGCGCGGGCCGCGTCCTCGGGACGCAGGCGGATGAGCATGACGGGGTTGCGGACCTCGTGCAGGCTCTCCATCAGCGCGTGACGGGAGTGCTCGGTCTCGCCGAACCCGTTGGAACGACGCCACGGGAAGACGGTCTCCATGCCGCCGGCGTCGAGATCCTCGGGACGGACCAGGGCGACCTGGTACGGATTGCCCGTGTCGCGACGCAGGTAGATCGTCTCGTTGGGGTCGGCCTTCGAGTTGTAGATCGGCGACCAGCCCGAGTGCCACAGGGGAGAGTTCTCCCGCTCGGCCCACGGGTTCTTGATGAAGCCACCGAGGAAGGCGACGAGACCGGTCAGCGCGAAGGCGCCCAGACCGAAACCGGCCGAACCGATGAGCATCTTGCGACGACCCAGGGTCGAGGTGGTGCCGGTGTCCTGCAGGAGTCCGACGATCGTCTTCTTGTCGATCTCGGCCGAACCGCCGTCGTGGCGGTCCTGGACGGAGATCTCCGACGGGATGAACTTCTTGGTGATCAGGATCATCGCGATGCCGATGGCGAGCACCGAGAGACCGAACGTCGCGCCGAGAAGCGGCGTGTTGAACGTGTACCACCAGTAGTTCGGGTCGTCCGGAAGGGCGAATTCCCAATGGTTGAACAGGAAGATGCCCAGGCAGGCGAGGGCGGAGATGCCGGCGATCGTGAACCAGATCGCGACCTGGCGCTCGGCGCGCTTCTCGACCTTCGTACCCGGCTCGGGGTACCGCTCGGCCCGATGGATGATCTCGACACCGTCGAGATTGGTACCGAGTTTGACGAGCTCCTCGGTGCTCATCTGCTCCAGTTCGTCCCTCGACGGGACGTCCTTGTCACTGCCGCTCATGCTCGAGATCCCATCCACATGGCGCCTGCGACGATGGCGATGACGCCGACAAACCACATCACCATGCCCTCGCTGACCGGCCCGAAGCCGCCCAGTCCGAGTCCGCCGCTGGGCTGGGCCTCGGTCACGTACTTGACGTAGGCGATGATGTCTTTCTTTTCCTCCGGATTCAGCTGCCGGTTCGAGAACTTGGGCATGTTCTGCGGGCCGGTCAGCATCGCGGTGTAGATCTGCGCCTCGTCGACTCCGTCGAGCACGGGTGCGTACTTACCCGAGGACAGGGCGCCGCCACGACCGGTGAAGTTGTGGCAGGACGCGCAGTTGAGGCGGAACAGCTCACTGCCTCGACCGATGCTGTCGCCGCGGAGTGAACTCGAGGCGACCTCGCCGTTGGCGTCACGCGGGACCTGCGGTCCGCCGCCCTCGGCCTGGATGAAGGCGCCGAGCTGGTCGATCTGTTCGGTGGTGAACTTGGCGGGCTTGCGCTGCGCCTGTGCCTCACCACGCGCGGCCGGCATACGGCCGGTCGACACCTGGAAGTACACGGCGGCATCGCCGACGCCGAGCAGTGCGGGACCACGATCGACGACACCTTGGAGGTTGGCGCCGTGACAGGTGATGCACGAGGTCTCGTAGAGCTTGCGGCCGTCGTTGATCATCGCGGCGTTGCTCTCGTCGGCCACCGCGACCTGGGGGTCGGGGGTGAGAACCGAGGCGAGCACACCGGCCATGACCAGACCGGCCAGCAGCACGATGGTACCGCTTGCGCGGCGACGGAGCTTGCGTCGGGCCTTGGCGCGGCGGGTGTCGGTGCCGCTGTCCGACGGTCGCGGTGGAGATGAACTCATCTGTGACTCTCTACTAAGCGGGACGGAGTGGAGATCTAGAGCGAGCTGCGCTCTGAGGTGGCGGATCGCGCGTCGCGCGGGGTCGACGGGGTCATCGGATGAAGTAGATCGTGACGAACAGTCCGATCCAGACGATGTCGACGAAGTGCCAGTAGTAGGAGACAACGATTGCGGCGGTTGCCTGCGCCGGGGTGAACTTCGAGAGCTTGGTGCGGATGAGCAGGTAGACGAAGGCGATCAGTCCGCCAATGACGTGGAGGCCGTGGAAGCCTGTCGTCATGTAGAAGACCGAGCCGTACGCATCCGAGGCCAGGGTCGTGCCGTGGCCGACGAGCACGGTGTACTCGTACGCCTGACCGAGGACGAAGATCGTGCCCATGATGAGGGTGATCACGTACCAGCGGCGGAGGCCGAAGACGTCACCGCGCTCAGCGGCGAAGACGCCCATCTGGCAGGTCACCGACGAGAGGATCAGCACCGTCGTCACCGGGATGGCGAGGGCGAGATTCAACTCGGTCGGTGGCGGCGGCCACCCGACGGCGGAGTTGGCCCGGGCGACGAAGTACATCGCGAAGAGGCCAGCGAAGAACATGAGCTCACTGGACAGCCAGACGATCGTGCCGACGCTGACCATGTTGGGCCGGTTCAGCGAGTGCACGCGCGAGGTTATCGCAGTCCCTGAGGTACCTACAGCGCTTGTCACATGTGAAGTATGACGGTTCGTAGTAAGCGGTGGCCACCCGGGTCGGATATTGGGTTCGCCTTTTTATTCCGCTGCAGGTCGGGGGCCATGTCATGTCGTCTCCGGCGTGTCCGCACACCCTCTCCGACGCTCTGTTCCCGTCCATGACGCGGTGGCTACGGTGAGTTCATGTCGAGTTCGGATTCCTCCGGTCCCCGCGACCTCAACGGGCGGGTCGTCGCCCGGGGTCGCCTGGCGCGCCTGCGATCCCGGCTGCGGGGCGGTGGCGGCACCGGCCCGCTCGGGCTCGCCGACGACGTGGTGGTCGTCGCCGGCTCGGACGACGACGCGATCGCCTCGTCGACGGCCCTCGACGCGTCGTCGTGGCGGGCCGAGGAAGAGGTCATCCTCCGCCACGATCTGGAGGTGCCCGCGGATCGGCTCGCCGACGCCGCCGCGGTGGCCGCTCTCGACGGGTACGAGGTGGTCGACGACGAGCGTTGGGGGCCGCGGCCGCAGACCGTCGACGATCGGCTCGAGGTTCTCGTCTTGGCGCGGGTCCAGTTGCTCGACGCCATGCATCTGTCCCAGGAACGGTCCCGGATGGCGAGTCTGGGCTCCCGCCACGGCGGAATCGCACGACGATGGTCCGTACTGCAGCGTCCGCCGGGCGGGGCGGGGCACTAGGCTCTCTGCCTGTGAGTACCGCACAGTCTGCCTTCACCTGGCCGCAGATCCTCGGCAAGATCACCGATCGCATCGACCTGTCCGCCGAAGAGGCGGGGTGGGCGATGAACGAGATCATGACCGACAGCGCCAGCGGCGCCCAGATCGCCGCCTTCGGTGTCGGCGTGAAGATGAAGGGCGCGGCGCCCGGCGAACTCGTCGGGCTGGCGCAGGCGATGCTCGACCATGCGACGCTCGTCGAGGTGAGCCGTCCGGCGGTCGACGTGGTCGGCACCGGCGGCGACCGGTCGCACACCGTCAACATCTCCACGATGACCTCGATCGTGATCGCGGCCGCCGGAGTCCCGGTCGTGAAGCACGGGAACCGCGCGGCGTCGTCGAAGAGCGGCGGTGCCGACGTACTCGAGGCGCTCGGGGTGGACATCACCCTGTCGGCCGACGCGGTCGCGCAGTGTGTGGAGGAACTGGGCATCGGGTTCTGCTTCGCGCCGGTGTTCCACCCGGCCTTCCGGTTCACGGGGCCGCCGCGCAAGGAGATCGGCATCCCGACCGTGTTCAACGTGCTCGGACCGCTGACGAATCCGGCCCGGCCCACCTCCGGCCTCATCGGCTGCGCCTTCGCCGACCTCGCCCCGGTTCTCGCCAGCGCGTTCGCCGATCGCGGCGGCTCGGCTCTGGTGGTGCGCGGCGACGACGGCCTCGACGAACTCACCACGACCACCACCTCGACGGTGTGGCAGGTCGTCGGCGGCCAGGTGTCCCAGCTCAGCATCGACCCGGCCGATCTCGGCATCGCTCGCGTGGAGCTGTCCGCGCTGCAGGGCGGCGATGCGGTCGCGAACGCTGCTATCGCGCGCGAATTGTTCTCGGGGACAACAGGTCCCGTACGCGACGCGGTGTTGCTGAACTCCGCCGGCGCGATCGTGGCGTTCGAACAGCAGGGCCCGATGACCTCGGTCGAGCTGACCGAGGCGCTCGGCGCCGCCAAGGATCGCGCCGCCGACGCCATCGACTCGGGTGCGGCGGCGGCGCTGCTCGACCGATGGGCCGCGCTCAGCACTCAGCTGGGGGCGGCCGCCCGCGGTTAGTTCTCGCCGATCGAGAAGCCACCCTCCACGTCCGAGCTGGAGTAGCTGCGGAACGCGATGTGGGTGGCGGACTTGAGCACTCCGGGCAGTCGGTTGATCTGCCCGGTCACCACGGATGCGATGTGCTCGTGATCGCGGACGCGGATCTTCGCGATGAGGTCGACGTCGCCCGCGCAGGAGTACACCTCTTCGACGCCGGCGATGTCGGCCACGGCCTGAGCGGTCTCCGGGATCTGGTGGATGTCGGCCTGGATGAGGACGATGGCAGTGATCATGGCGCAAGCCTAGTGGCCACGAGCTCGCGGATCGGCGAGTGCTGCGCCGCCCGTGGTGTCCGGTGCACAACGGCGCGGGCTACGGAGCGGGCGTCTCGCGCGGATTGTGACCAGCCGCGCCGGCGTTCGGCGCAACCCGCCGGGAGTGCCACGGGATCAGTGGTGGACACGATGCGGGCCCCGGGTTCGGTCATCCACCGATAGATCAGTGCGACCTCCTCGGCCGGGGCTCCGCGCAGCGGCCCGGGCTCGGGGATGACCGTCTCGGCGGCGGCGACGAGAGCGTCGACGACCGGCATGGGGGAGACGCCCCGCCGTGCACGCCCGGCCGCCGCGAGCCGTCCGTGACGGACGACGGCGAAATGCCAGCCGCGCTCCTCATCGGGACGGGCGACGACGATTTCGGCGATCGCGCACAGTGCGGCCAGCCGCTGACACCGCGCCAGGGCGTCGATGGTCAGCGCGAGCCGGTCGCGATGGCGGGCGGCGGTCTCGAACATCTGCGCCTCGGAGAGTTCGGCGAGGCGCGCGGTCAGCTCGTCGAGGAGGTCGTCGGTCTCCCCGCGCATCAGCCGGCGGGCCGCGGTCACGCGCGGCAGGTAATCCGGGACGGTCTGGGGTTGCGCCGCGGCGGCATGGCATCCCCCGGGCTGACGGACGCCATCGGGAGTGGGGCACCAGTGGTACCCGGTGGCGCCGAGGCGCTTGGTGCACGTGCGCAGTCCGGCGGCCGCGGCGATCACGTCGGCCACCGTCGCCGCGTTGTTGCGGTTGCCCACCGGACCGATGGATTCGTCGGTGGGCGTGCGGCTCACCTTGAGGCGCGGGAAGCGCTCCTCGGTGAGCGTCACCCACCATCCCTTGTGGGGCTGCGTCGAACGCCGGTTGTAGGCCGGCGCGTGGGCAGCGAGCAATCGCAGCTCGCGGACGGCCGCCTCGAGCGCGTGAGAACACTCGACGACGTCGACGCGCTCGGCCAGCAGGACCATCTCGGTGATGCGGCGTCGGGGATCGCTGCCGGAGAAATAGGAACGGACGCGGCGTCGGAGGTCCACCGCGGTGCCGACATAGAGGACCTCGTTCGACGGTCCGCGGAAGAGATAGACGCCCGGCCGCGCGGGCACACGGTCGGCCATCTGACGTTTGGCCCGCAGGCGCGGATCGGTGCGCGGCAGATATGAGGTGAGTTCCCCGACCGTCGAGATGCCCTGATTCCCGACGCGTTCGAGGAGACGGTGGAAGACCTCGACGGTGGCGCGGGCGTCGTCCAGGGCCCGGTGGGTCGGACGGACCGAGACGTCGAAGAGTTCGGCGAGGGCGCTCAGCTTGACCGTGGGCGCCTCGTCGCGGGGCAGGATGCGACGGGCCATCGTCACGGTGCAGAGGCTGAGGCTGAACGGCCAGTCCAGGTGGAGCCGGAGGGCGTTCTGCCGCAGGAACCCCATGTCGAAGCGCGCGTTGTGGGCGACCAGGATCGCGCCGCGGGCGAACTCGAGGAACGAGGGCAGCACAGATTCGATCCGGGGGGCGTCGGTGACCATCGCCGTCGTGATCCCCGTGAGCGTGACGATCTGCGGAGGGATGGGCCGGCCGGGATCGACGAGGGTGGCGAACTCGCCGATCACCTCGCCGCCGCGGATCTTCACCGCGCCGATCTCGGTGATGCGGTCGCCTGCGGGATTCGAGCCGGTGGTCTCGAGGTCGACGACGACGAGCGTGGTGTCGAACAGAGCGCGATCGCTGAACTCGCTCGACATGGCGTCGCCGCCGGTGGCCTGGTCGGCGGCCTCGAGATCCGCGAAGGTCAGCTGTCCCGAGATCACCTGTCCTGCGGCTGCACCGCCACCATCCCTGCGCGTCACGAGGCGAACATTAGTTCGACGCACCGACACGGCGGATGTGACACCCCGATCGTTCGTTCCGTTTCGGTCCCGGGGCCGCGGCGGGGACGTACGCCGATGTCACCTGTTACTCGTGTGACGCATGTGTCGAACACTGTGCGAGCGAGTTTGTCGGTGGTGGTCCCTAGTCTCCATCTCGAAGTGAGAGATCGACGCCGACGGCGCCGAAATCGCCCGCCGTGACCCGCCCGATCCGGAGTTCAAACGCCTCCGACGGCCAGATGAGATGGAGATCACACGATGCATGTCGACTGCGCAACCTGCCCGGCCCGCCCCGTCGCCTGTGACGGGTGCATGATGACCGTGCTTTTCGGTGGCCCGAACTGGGACGATGCACCCGTTGAAGGTGGAGCTTCGGTAACGGTGCAGGCCCTCGACGACGATGCGGAACTGGACCTCGCGATCGATGTGTTCCAGTCGGCTGCAATGGTCACCAGTGCCGCTGCACGATCTGCAAGAACCGAGAAAACTGCACGTCAGAAGCCATTTCGCGTCATCTCGTCGACCGAACTCCGGGCGGGCTGAGAAGCGGTGGCGAACTGCGTGTCTGGTGCCTAGTGGACACAGCGCCGACGATTTCGTAACCTTTCTGAGACCTTTGCGGAGCGTCCCGCTTCAACAGAAGTGGTCCGCACAAGTCACCGCTCAATCGCCCTCACGGGCGAACCGGGGAACCACTTACTTCGGGCAGCGCGGCCAGGGATGTCGGTACTGACACGACCAGCTGAGACTGTCCCGATCGGGGTGAATCGCGTCAACGCGCAAACGTGTCCTTCTGGGATACGGCTGTGCCGAAAACGCGTAGGGCCACTCTTCCGGCCCGAACCCGACAGCTAACTCGGTCGGCGGTACAGGGAGAAACTGAAGGAGAACTCGCTTCGTGGCCAAACATCGTTTGGAACAGCCCAATCGTGGGAGCACGGTTGCCAAGAAGGCGGTGATCGCTGGATCGATCACGCTCGGTTCGCTCGCTGCCGCGGCCGGCCCTGCTCTTGCAGCCCCGGTCCACACCCCGCTCGGTACCTTCGAGATCCCGGCACTGCCCGGTGAGCAGAAGGCCCCGGAAGCGGCCCCGGCACCCAAGCCCGTCGCGAAGTCGCCGGCTGCCACGGTCGAGATCCCCAACGTCGGCCAGTTCACCATCCCGGGTATCGGTCAGAACCAGATCCCGCAGCAGTTCCGTCCGCATGGTGGCGCCCCCCTCGGGCAGCCTCAGCTGACCGCCGGCCAGAAGGCCGTCAAGGCTGCGGAGAGCAAGATCGGCTCGCCGTACTCGTACGGTTCGGCCGGCCCCAACGCCTTCGACTGTTCGGGTCTCGTCTACTGGTCCTACAAGCAGGCCGGCAAGAACATCCCCCGTGACAGCTACGGCCAGCTCGGTGGCGGGCGCGCGGTCTCCTACAGCGAGGCCAAGCCGGGCGACGTGATGATCTTCAACGGTGGCGGCCATGCCGGCATCTACGTCGGAAACGGACAGTTCGTCCACTCCTCGACCTACGGCACGCCCGTGAAGCGTGACGCGGTCAAGGAATGGCAGCTCACCGGTATCCGGCGGTACTGAGACCAACTGAACAAGAGCATCAGGAGAGGGCGGGTCGCGAGCTTTGTGCGATCCGCCCGATCCAGTCTCGGGGGCCATCGGGGGAACTTAGGGTGGTCCGCGGGGGAGGAACGAAGCGGTAGAGGAGTGACTGGACCGTGCTTTCCGGGGAGGGACTAGTGAACGCGATGCGTCTGCGCGCTCGATCGGGCCCGATGATGCTCGCCTTGTGTCTGCTGGCGGCGATCGTGACCGTCGTCCCGCTGACGACCGGCGGCGTCGGGCAGGCCCAGGCCGCGCCCGCGCGATCGGCGGACCAGCTTCTCGATCGATACAAACAGCTCGGCACCGAGGCCGAGAAGACCACCGAGGCGATGCACAACGCCAAGATCGAGTACGACAAGCAGCGCTCGGTCGTTGCGCAGGCCAAGCGGGCCGCGGCCGACGCCCAGCGCAAACTCGACATCAGCCGTGAGCAGCTCGCCTCCTACCAGGCCAGGGTCGACGCCATCGTGCGCGCCAGCTACCAGGGCGCCCGCGTCAGCGGTCTCTACGCGGTGATGGTCAGCGACTCGCCCCAGGCGCTGCTCGACCAGATGTCGGGACTCGACATGATCTCGCGGCAGGCCGCTTCCGACCTGACCGCCATCAAGAAGGTCCGTGCCCGCACCGCGGCCGCCAAGAAGGACGCCGACCAGACCGCACTCGCGGCGTCGGAGGCCGTCTCGCGCGCCGAACGGGTCCGCGGAGACCTCCAGACCAAGCAGGCCGACCTGCAGATGCAGGCGATCCAGATCCGCGCGATCTACCAGTCGATGACCGGCAAGCAGCTCGCCGCCCTCCTCGGCCCGAAGTTCGACTTCGACCCGCGGATCGTCCCCAAGGGCACCGCCGCCGCACTCGTCGCGGTCCAAGCCGCGCTGACGCGCATCGGCGATCCCTACGTGTGGGGCGCGACCGGCCCGAGCTCGTTCGACTGCTCGGGTCTGATGGTGTGGGCCTACAAGCAGGCCGGCAAGACCCTCCCGCGGTCGAGTGAGGCGCAGTTGGCCGGCGGTCAGCCGGTGTCCCGCGAGGACCTCAAGGCCGGCGACCTGGTCATCTACTACCCGGACGCCCACCACGTCGGGATGTACGTCGGTGACGGATACGTCATCCACGCCTCGACCTTCGGTGTCCCGGTCAAGGTCGTCCCGCTCGACGAGGCCGGTCCGTTCAACTCCGGCCGTCGGTTCTAGACTCCACTGGTGGTTTCACTCCGCGGGCGTTGGCGCCCGACGCTCGCGTCCGCGGTCGTGCTGCTCATCGGTGTGACCACCGGATGCGGCGGCCAGGAGCCGTCCGCGGCCGACGGGTCGATCTCCCGTGGCAGCCCCTCGACGACGTCGACCCCGGCCAATCCCTACGAACAACAGCGTGCCGAGGGCGTGACGCGCCTGCTGGACGACCTCACCGCGACGATCACCTCCGGGGAGGTGCAGAAGATCGGGTCGCTGCTCGACGAGGCGGCGACCCCGGCGTTCGAGAATCGCTGGGTCACCGCGGCGGAGAACTTCCGTCCCCGGCAGTTTGTCCGCGGAGACTCCGACGGTCGGTTGCAGTTCGCCCGTTTCCGCTACCAGCTGGCCCCCACGGAGGAGGCCGAGGCACTGGTACCCGCCGAAGTCCAAGGCCTTCTCGACGCGAACGGCAGTTCGGACGCCTGGGTGGCGCCGGTGGAGCTGCGCTACGCCCTCGGTGGTGAACGCGCACCCGGTGTCGACGAACCCGAGGTCGTCGTGACGACCCAGTTCGTGGTCGCCCGCTACGGCGACGAGTGGAAGCTCGTCGGCGACACGGGGGCACTCGGCGGGGAGCCGACCCCGCCCCAGCTGTGGGAACTGCCCGGACTGTCTGTCTCCGACGCCGCCACCGCCGGCGGGACGTCGGTGATCGCCCGCTATCTCCGCACCAGCCCGGCTTCGGCGAACCTGCGCAAGCTGCTGCCCGACGCCGTCGACGCGGTGACCGCTTTCTGGGGAGAGTCCTGGGATCGGCGCGCCGTGCTCGTGACCACCTCCGACCAGGACGAGTTCGCCGCCCTGGTCGGGCAAGGCGGCGCGATAGGTGCGGCGGCCGCGGCGACCGTCTACAGCCGGGTGGATTTCCCTCGGCGCACCGCCATCGGCCAGCGCGTGGTCTTCACCCCGGCCGCCGATGATCTGGCCCCGCCGACGCTCGCCGTCGTGTTGCGTCACGAACTCACGCATGTTGCGGCCCGCGCGCAAACGGCTCTCGACGCCCCCCTCTGGATCACCGAGGGAGTGGCCGAATATGTCGGCCGCAAGGGCACATATCGCCGCCTCGCGGACGCTGCGCCCGACCTGACCGAGACGGTCCGGGCGGGAAACACTCCCACCGCGCTGCCGGACGATGCTGCCTTCGCGATGGACGGCCCGACCTCGCAGCTCGCCTACCAGAGCGCATGGTCGATGGCCGCGTACGTCGCCGATCGTTACGGGGAGGAGCGCCTGAAGCGGTTCTATCTCGGGGTCGCGGCGACCGCCGACCCGGCTCGCCAGGATGCGGCCATCCGGGCCGCGCTCGGTGTCAGCCGCGGCGAGCTGGTGACCGGGTGGGGCCGATGGCTCGAGGGACAGGTCCGCTGATGGCACGAACCCTGTTGATCACCAACGACTTCCCGCCCCGACCGGGTGGGATCCAGTCGTACCTGCAGAATCTGGTCGATCTGCTCCCGCCGGAGGACATCGTCGTGTACGCGCCGCGGTGGCGCGGCCGATCGCACATCGACTTCGACGCCGAGGTGCCCTACCGGGTATACCGCCATCGCACGACCCTGATGCTGCCGACCCCGTTCGTCGCCCGGCGCGCGGCGGAAATCATTCGGCGCGAACAGATCTCGACCGTCTGGTTCGGTGCGGCTGCGCCGCTCGCCGTCCTCGCGCCTGCGATGCGCCGTGCAGGGGCACAACGCATCCTCGCGAGCACCCACGGTCACGAGGTCGGCTGGTCGATGCTCCCCGTTGCGCGTCAGGTCCTGGGCCACATCGGTCGCCACACCGACGTCATCACCTTCGTCAGCCGGTACACCCGAGGTCGATTCGCGTCGGCCTTCGGTGCGCACGCGGCACTGGAATACCTGCCGCCCGGCGTCGACGTCGCGCGGTTCTCGCCCGATCCTGTTCTGCGGCAGAAGTTCCGGGACCGCCACGAGTTGGGCGACCGGCCGACGATCCTGTGCCTGTCGCGCCTCGTGCCGCGCAAGGGACAGGACGTGCTGATCCGGGCGCTGCCGCTCATCCGTCGAACGATGCCCGACGCCGTCCTGGTGATCGTCGGCGGAGGGCCGTACGCGGAGAAGCTGCATGCACTGGCGACGCGGACCGGTGTCGAGGACCAGGTGATCTTCACGGGATCGGTTCCGGCCGAAGAACTCTCGGCGTACCACAACATCGCCGACGTCTTCGCGATGCCGTCCCGCACACGCGGGGGAGGGCTCGACGTCGAAGGGCTCGGGATCGTCTACCTCGAGGCGTCGGCCACGGGTGTACCGGTGGTTGCGGGTCTGTCCGGCGGAGCACCGGAGACGGTCGTCGAAGGGGTCACCGGCACGACGGTGGACGGCACCGATGTCGACGCCGTCGCCCTGGCGATCCTGTCGATCCTGGGCGACCGGGCCGCTGCGGCTGAGATGGGCGCTGCCGGACGGCGTTTCGTCGTCGACAACTGGCAGTGGAGTCAGATGGCCGCCCGGTTGCGGCAGTTGCTCTGAGGCACTGAGCCCCTGGGCCTCTTGGCTGCTGAAATGCACCCCTGAAAAGCGCCCCCGGTTTCCGCCCCGCGTCGAGAACCGCCCCCGAAAAGCGCCCCCGGTTTCCGCGCGGCGTCGAGAACCGCCCCCGAAAAGTGCCCTCCACAGCACTGCCGGCATATCACTCGCGGTGCGGCGCTGGAGGGCGGAGATCAGGGGCGCTTCTCGGGCCGGGGCGGATTCGAGGGGCGGAAATCGGGGGCGCTTCTCGGGCCGGGGCGGATTCGAGGGGCGGAAATCGGGGGCGCTTCTCGGGCCGGGGCGGATTCGAGGGGCGCTTTTCAGCGGGCCGACGCCTGGCCAGGCCGGTCCGTCGCCGAATTACGCCTCGGTCGACACCTGTACGACGATCTTCCCGCGCACGTGCCCGGACTGGCTGCGCTCGTGGGCGGCGGAAGCGTCGGCCAGGTCGAAGACCTCGGCGATCTCCGGCTCGAGCTCGCCCGCGTCGCCGAGCCGGGCCAGAGCGGCGAGATCCGCGGAGTCGGGGCGGACCCAGACGTACTCGCCCCCGAACTCGTCACGCGCCCGAGCATCGGTGATGGAGGCGACGGTACCGCCGTCGCGCAGCACGCCCGGCACCGAGTCGAGTGCGTCACCACCGACATAGTCGAGGACGACATCGACGCCGTCGGGCACGAGCTCGCGCACCCGGTCGGCCAGGCCGTCGCCGTAGGTGGTGGGCTCGGCGCCGAGACCCCGTAGGTAGTCGTGATTGGACTCGGAAGCGGTGCCGATGACCCGCGCGCCCAGCGACCGCGCGATCTGGACCGCGAACGATCCGACGCCGCCCGCAGCGGCATGTACGAGCACCGTGTGGCCCGACGTCACGCCTGCCCGTCGAATGGTCTGGTACGCCGTCAGTCCGGCGAGCGGAACGGCAGCGGCCTCCTCGAACGACCAGGCGGCCGGCTTGTGGGCGAGTGTTCGGACCGGTGCGGAGACCAGATCGGCGAAGGTACCCCCGGCGACCTCGCCGCCGACGAGGTCCTTACGGACGTAACCGAACACCTCGTCGCCGACCCGGAACTCGGGCGTGTCCAGGCCGACCTGTTCGACGACGCCCGCGACATCCCAACCTGGCACCACCGGGAAGACGGTGTCCAGGACCTCGGCGAGGTGACCTTGCCGGATCTTCCAGTCCACCGGGTTCACACTCGACGCGCGCACTCGGACCAGGACGGTGTCGGGGCCGACCTTGGGGGTGGGGAGGTCGGTGATCTCCAGGACATCGGGGCCGCCGAAGCGGCTGTAGGTGATAGCTCGCATGATGGCACCAACGGGTGCCCGGACGCATTGATTCCATGACCCGACCGCGGGTGCCGGGTATCGAACGCCCCGACACCGGAGTCAGAACGCCGCCGCCGGGAGGGCGGCGGCGCGTCTCATCGCTGGTAGATCGCCTCGATGTCGTCGGAGAACTTCTCGACGACCACGTTGCGCTTGACCTTGAGTGTCGGCGTCATCTCGCCGGTCTCCTCGGTGAAGTCCGACGGCAGGATGCGGAACTTCTTGATCCCCTCGGCGCTCGAGACGGTCTTGTTGGCCGAGTCGACGGCCGCCTGGACCTCGGCGACGAGCTCGGCGTCGTCGATGAGGTCGGCGACCTCGGCATCGGCGGGCTTGCCGTTGCGCTCCTTCCACGCCGGGAAGGCCTCCGGGTCGATGGTGATGAGTGCGGCCACGAACGGCTTCGCATCTCCGACGACCATCGCCTGCGAGATGAGGGCGTGGGCGCGGATGACGTCCTCGAGGCCGGCGGGGGAGACGTTCTTTCCGCCCGCGGTCACGATGAGTTCTTTCTTGCGACCGGTGATGGTGATGAAGCCGTCGGCGTCGACGGTGCCCAGATCGCCGGTGTGGAACCAGCCGTCGACGATCGCGGAGGCCGTCGCCTCCGGGTTCTGCCAGTACTCGGTGAACACGACGCCGCCCTTGAGGAGGATCTCACCGTCCTCACCGATCCGGACGGTGTTGCCCGACAACGGCTTTCCGACGGTGCCGATCTTCCATGCCGACGGGGTGTTCACGCTGAACGCGGCGGTCGTCTCGGTGAGGCCGTAACCCTCGAAGACCGGGATGCCGACTCCGGAGAAGAAGTGACCCAGGCGCGCGCCGAGCGGGCCGCCGCCGGAGATCGCCATGCCGCACTCGCCGCCCAGGGCGGTGCGCAGCTTCTTGTAGACCAGTGCGTCGAACACGGCGTGCTTGGCCTTGAGGACCAGACCGATCTGACCCTTCTCGCGCGCCTCGGAGTAGGAGATCGCGGTCTCGGCGGCGGCGTCGAAGATCTTGCCCTTGCCGCCGTCGTGCGCCTTCTGGCGAGCCGAGTTGTAGACCTTCTCGAACACGCGCGGCACCGAGAGAATGAGGGACGGTTTGAAGACGGCGAACTCGTCGACGAGTGTCGAGATGTCGCTGGTGTGCCCGACCTCGGCTCCAGCCTCGATCGCGACGAGGGTGATGGCACGGGCCAGGACGTGTGCCAGCGGAAGGAACATCAGCAGGCGCTTCTCGTCGCGCTTGATGAGGTCGTCGAGGATGTCGCCGGCGAGTACCGCGCGTACCTCGGACAGCATGTTCGAATGGGTCAGCTCGCATCCCTTGGGGCGGCCGGTGGTGCCCGAGGTGTAGATCAGGGTGGCGGGATCGGCGGCCCCGAGGGTCGAGCGGCGCTTGGTCACCTCGTCGTCGTGGACGTCGGCGCCGGTGGACACGAGTTCGTCGACGGCACCGGGTGCGTCGGCTCGGTCGATCTGGAAGACCTTGACCGGTTCGGTCAACGAGTCGATGGATTCGAAGGCGGCACGGTGGGCGTCGTCCTCGAGCACGATTGCGACGGCGCCCGAATCGCGGAGAATCCACTCGATCTGGCTTGCCGACGACGAGTCGTAGATCGGCACGGTGATAGCGCCGGCCGACCAGATGGCGAAGTCGAAGAGGTTCCACTCGAGGCGGGTGCGCGACAGAAGTGCGACGCGGTCACCGGGATTGATGCCGGAGGCGATCAGGCCCTTGGCGATCGACGAGACGCGTGCTGCGGCATCGGCGGCGGTGATGGGTGCCCACTCATCACCCTGCTTCTGGCGGAAGACGACGTGCTGAGGTGATCGCTGCGCCAGGTTGAAGATGATGTTCGTGCAGTTCTCGTCGTCGGCGATCGAGAACTTCGCTGGCACGCTGTACTCACTCATCGTCGTTACCCTCCAGTAGATGCCGTTCTGCCGATCGTATCCCTGCAGCAAAGCGCGACGATCACCCCACTGCCGTTCGGGTGCACTACCCTGCGCCGACGCGAGTATGTGAAGCTAGTGGGCGTGACGAGCATCCAGGTGGCCGACGAGGTTTTCGTCGCCGCGGCACCACGTCTGGCCGCTGCCGTGGTCGGCGACCCCGCCAACTGGCGGCGATGGTGGCCCGACCTTCGTCTGGCGGTCACCGAAGACCGTGCGGAGCAAGGGGTCCGGTGGCGTGTCGACGGACCGGTGGCCGGGACGATGGAGATCTGGAACGAAGCGGTCCTCGACGGCTTCGTGCTGCACTACTTCCTCCACGCGGAACCTACGCGGGCCCTGCCCGGTGAACGCGGCGACGACCCGCGTGCCCGTGCCGATGCGCTCGCGGAGGAGAACAAGCGGCGTCGGGTCGCCGGCAAGGACATGTCCTTCGAGGTGAAACAGCTCCTCGAGGCGGGCCGGCACGTGGGCGGTCCGGCCGCCGGTGCCGAGACCGCGGAGGCCGTGTGATGGCCGATCACACCGAACGCGACATCGTCATCGGCGCAGACGCCGAGGACATCCTGGCCGTCATCTCCGACTTCGAGCACTACCCGGACTGGGTCACCGCGGCGCGCGAGGTCGAGGTCCTGCGCACCGACGACGCCGGGCGTGCCCTAGAGGTGCGCTTCGTGCTCGACGCCGGTGTCCTGCAGGACACGTATGTGCTTGCCTACGAGTGGGATCCGGACGGGACCTCGGTCTCGTGGCGTCTGGTCTCCAGCGATCTGCAGAAGGACCAGCGCGGTCGGTACAGCCTCACCCAGCAGGTCCCGGGCTCGACCAAGGTCACCTATGAGCTCATGGTCGATCTGCAGGTGCCGATGATCGGACAGCTGAAACGCCGTGCGGAGAAGGCGATCACCGATGCCGCGCTGCACGACCTGAAGAAGAGGGTCGAAGGCTGATCGATCTCACACCCATACATGTGGTGCTCGGTCCGGGAGGCTCCGGTGTCTCCGCTGTCGCCGCCGCGGCGGCCTCCCAACGGCCCAGCACGCCTCGGGATTCCCGTCATGCCGTCACCCGGCCGGAGCAGCACACGCTGCTCATCACCATCGACCGCTGGTCGCCGGTACACGACTGGGCCCGGGTCTACCGGCAGCCCGGTGAGCCGGTGGCGGTGTCGAAGTTCCTGCACCTGCTGACCCTCGACCGACTGGATCTGACCGAGCGCACCTGGTCGGCGTTCGTCGACCTCCTCGAGCACACCGCGGGCCGCAGCAAGGCCGTCCTGCCCGGGGTGGGGACCCTCGCCGGCATCGACGCCGCGGAGCTCACCTCGCTTCCGGGTATCGACGACTTCCTGCTGCTGCGTCGCATCCGCGACGAGGCGACGAGCGGTCGGTGGCAACGGATCATCGTCGACTGTTCGGGGTGTGGCGACCCGCTGCAGTTCCTGCGCGGGGGATCTGTCCTGAGTCAGGCGCTCAACCGTTTCTGGCCGCGGCACCGCCGCCTCGCGACGGCGTCCGAGCGGCCGGTGATGGCCCAGCTGACCGCCGCTGTCGACGCCATCGACCGCGACTGTGCCGATGTCGCAGAGCTGTTCGCCGACGCGCATGCGGTTGCCGTCCATCTGGTGCTCGGCTCCGACGACCGTGCCCGCCGCCTCGCGGATCACTATGTCGCCGGGGCCGACGTCATGGGACTGCCGCTGACGTCGGTCCAGGTGAACCGTGGCGTGGGTGCGGAGTCCCCCGAGGACCTCGCCGCACACGTCGAGGCGTTGCTCGACGGCCCCGACGGTTGCCGCGGCGTAAGGGTGGCCCTGGTGGACCGGTCCGCCGAGACGATCGATCGCATGGCCCGGCTGCGCAAGCTCGCGGTCCGGCTGCCCGATCCGCACGGCATCGCGCGCGGCTCGGCCGCGTCGGTCGTGGAGACCGTCGCCGGGACCGAGACCGCCTTCCGGTTGTCGTGGCCGCAACGCCTGCCCGAACCGGATTCGCTGGCCCTCGGGCGCAGCGGCGACGACCTGCTCGTGACGATCTCCGGCTTCCGCCATCCGGTGCGTCTGCCGTCGGTGTTGCGCCGGTGCACCGTCGTCGACGCGGCGTGGGAGGACGGGCGGTTGACCGTCGGCTTCGTCCCCGACCCCGCGGTCTGGCCGCGCCGGTAGTCGGCGTCGCACGGCCGCCGGGTAGGTTCGAAGACCGCCCGGCTCGTGGAGAACACAGACTCGTGGAGATCACACGGTCGGCGGCCACACGGTACGGTGCTGGGACGCCCGTCCACCCAGGGTGGCGGGAGCCAGCGGCATGAGGCCTCCGGGTACCAGCGGCGAGGGGAGAGAACGCGAATGGGCACGGACGAGGGGACGTCACGGGGTGACGGGCCCGGTCGTGACGACCGCGGTGCTGCGCAGGGCGATCCGGTCCGGGACCTCTTACTCGGGTTGGCCGGTCAGATCGACGCGCTGGCAGCTCTCTTCGCAGGTGGTCGGCAGGAAGCGACCGCCGCGGCCTCCGGGTATGCCGCCGCGTTCGGCACCGACGGACCCGTCGGTCATGCGCTGGCCGGTGCGTCGGGGGAGATCAGCACGCTGCTGAGTGAGATCGGTGACCTCGTCGCCCGGCTCCTCGCGGCGGTCATCACCGTCCTCGAGGCCATCGCCGAAGCATTGCGGTCAGCCCCCAGCATGGTCTCCGAACCCCGGCACTACGAGCCGATCGCGGTCCGGATCGGCACCTCCCGACGCTCCGACGCACACAGCGGACCCGACGAGGAGCAGTGATGGGTGAGCTGACGATCGGGATCGACATCGGCGGCACCAGCGTGCGGGCGTCGGTGGTCGACGACCGCGGCACGATGCTCGACACCCTGCGCGCCCAGACCCCGTCGACGGTCGAGGCCCTCGAACACTGTCTGGACCGTCTCGTCGGCGAGCTGACCTCGCGCTGGGACGCGAAGGCCGTCGGGCTCGCGATCGCCGGCTTCCTCACCACCGACCGCAGCATCGTCCGGTTCGCACCCCACCTGCCGTGGCGTGAGGCCCCCGTGGCCGAGGACATGACCCGACGCGTCGGCATCCCGGTGTTCGCCGAACACGACGCCAACGCGGCGGCCGTCGCGGAGGTGCGGTTCGGTGCCGCCGCCCGCGGGCACAACACCGTGGTGCTGGCCATCGGTACCGGTATCGGCGCCGGGTTCGTGATCGACGGCGAGATCTACCGCGGGAGCTACGGCGTCGCACCGGAACTCGGACATCTCACGATCGTCCCCGACGGGCGCGCCTGCGCCTGCGGCAAACGCGGTTGCTGGGAACGGTATTGCAGCGGAACGGCTCTGGTCGACACGGTGGTCGAACTGCTGGCCGACGGTGCGCCCGTGAACGGCGACTGGGGACGCAGCCAACTCGCCGCCGACGTGGCCGCCGACCCCGGTTCACTGACCGGACGCCGGGTCGCGGGTGCGGCCGCCGACGGCGACGCGGTGGCCCTGGCGGCCTTCGCCCGCTTCGCGACCTCCCTGGGGCAGGGGCTGGCGATGATCGCCGACATCTTCGACCCCGACCTGATCGTGCTGGCCGGTGGCGTCGGCGCGGCGTCGGGTCTGTTCCTCGACGAGGCCCGCGAACACTACGCGCGTCAGGTCACCGGTGCCGGCCACCGTCAGCTCGCCCGCATCCGCGGCACCCAGCTCGGCGAGACGGCCGGCGTCGTCGGCGCGGCCGA
Organism: Gordonia sp. Swx-4; assembly: GCF_030316175.1. Taxonomy (NCBI): domain Bacteria; kingdom Bacillati; phylum Actinomycetota; class Actinomycetes; order Mycobacteriales; family Gordoniaceae; genus Gordonia; species Gordonia sp. Swx-4. The sequence goes on along the minus strand of NZ_CP128197.1, from coordinate 3,368,908 downwards.
GGTTGCGCGCCAAGGACTTCGGGCTGCGACGAGTCAGTCTGCGCCGCCGTCGGCCGCCCGCTGACCAAACCGGAGAGGTCGGTACGGTCCGACGCAGGTATGGTCTTGATGTCGGGACCAAGGGGTGAGGGGTTCGGGCAGTGGGGGTCCGATGTCGACAGCGACGTCGGGTCGAGTTCGTGGCGCGGCGAGGAGAGTCTCATGTGGTACTGGGCGTTCAAGTACATCTTCCTGGGACCGATCCTCCGTGTCCTCGGTCGCCCGACCATCGAAGGGCATGAGAACATCCCGACCGACGGGCCCGCGATCCTCGCGAGCAACCACCTGGCGGTGATGGACAGCTTCTTCCTGCCGCTGATGGTCGACCGCCGCATCTACTTCCTCGCCAAGAGCGAATACTTCACCGGCACCGGACTCAAGGGTGCATTCCAGCGGTGGTTCTTCACCGCGGTCGGACAGATCCCCATCGACCGGTCGGGCGCTGCCGCCGCCGAGGGCGCCCTCACCGCAGCCCGCCGCCAGCTCGACAGCGGCAAGCTGATGGGCATGTACCCGGAGGGCACCCGCTCACCCGACGGCCGCCTGTACAAGGGCAAGACCGGGCTCGCACGTCTGGCCATGGACACCGGCGTGCCGGTCATCCCGGTCGCCATGATCGACACCCACAAGTTCAACCCGCCCGGGTCCGTCCTCCCGCGCCCCACCAAGGTGACCGTGCGCATCGGCAAGCCCCTCGACTTCTCCCGCTTCGAGGGCATGGAGGGCAACCGCTACATCGAGCGCGCCGTCACCGACGAGATCATGTACGAGCTCATGCAGCTCTCCGGCCAGCAGTACGTCGACGTCTACGCCGCGAGCCTCAAGAACAAGGCGCCGGCGGTCGAGTCGCCGGCCGCCGACGCTGCCTGAGCAGGGATACGGTTCGGCCCTGCGAGGCTCGCTGCGCTCGCACCTCAGGGAGCGAGGGGGGCGCTGCGCTCGCACCTCAGGGAGCGAGGGGCGCTCGCGCTGAGGGAACAACAGAGCGAGCCGGCTATCCCGCTTCGCCCACGCGCGCCTCGTCGAGGACGACGCACAGCTCGGGAATCCAGTCGCGATCGGCGGGGACGACGTCGTCGAGGTCGAGCCGGCGCAGTTCGTCGGCCGTGAACCACTGCATGTCAAGGTGTTCCAGCGCGACCGGGGTGCCGCCGCGGAGGTGTGCCCGGTAGGCGTGCAGGACGAGGCCGTTGGGCAGGGTCACCGGCTTCCCGACACCGTCGCCCGCCTCGACCTCGGCGCCGAGCTCTTCACGAATCTCCCGGGCGAGGGCGGCCGCGTGGGTCTCGCCCGATTCGACTCGGCCGCCGGGCAGTTCCCACTTGCCGGCGAGGTCGGCCGGATGGGCGCGCTGGGCGAGCAGCACCCGACCGCCGTCGACGATGGCCGCGGCCACCACGTCCTTCGGACGGTCGTCGGTCTCCGCGGCGCCGCGCGCGGAACGGGTCGCGATCAACCAACCCATCGTGACGAACGTGGCGATCGTCCAGGCCGCGCCGAACACGGCCTCGACGGCGGCAGGCGGCACGGGGCCGTATTCGATGAGGACGCGCAGGATCCACGGGATGCCGAGGCCGGCGACCACGAGCCACAGACCGAGGATCGCGCGGGCACCGGGGCGTCGGGCGCCTGCACCGTGCACCAGCCAGATGCCCAGCGGAACGACCCAGACCCAGTGGTGGACCCAGGAGATGGGCGAGATCAGCAGTCCGAAGAACTGCACGACGAGCAGGACGCCGAGCGCGTCGGACACCGCGCGCCAGGTGAACACGACCACCACGGTGGCGACCAGGACACCGAGGAACCAGATCCAGCCGGTACCGACGTCGAAGCCGACGAACCGCGACAGCGTCCCGCGCAGACTCTGGTTGATGACCGCCTCGACGGGGCCGATCCGTTCGGCGTCCCCGAAGAGGGTGCCGTAGTAGGTCCGGGTGACCTCCGGGAAGAGCAGCAGACAGCCGAGGACGGTGAAGACGAAGGCGAACGCCGCCGACAGCGCGCCCCACGGCTTGCGGACGACGAGGTACCAGAGGCCGCTGATCGCCGGGGTGAGCTTGATGCCGGCCATCAGACCGATCAGCGCTCCACCCGCGAGCACACCGCGTTCGCTCGGGGTCCCGTCGGCGCGGCGTGCCCAGGAGATCGCCAGCAGGGTGCCGAGCATGAGGAAGACGTTGATCTGGCCGTAGTCCAGGGTCACCCGGACCGGTTCGCACCAGATGGCCGGTGCGGTCCACAGCGCGGCGAGCGCGTGGACGTCGGTGGTGCGGCCGCAGAGTCGGAGCGAGAGGACCACGCACGCGTAGAGGGCCGCGAAGGTCGCGAGCTGCCAGCCGATCGCCACGACGTCCCACGGGATCAGCGACAGGGGATAGAGGACCACCGCGGCGAACGGCGGATAGGTGAAGGGGAGCGCGAAGTCCGTCTCACCGGAATAGGTGAACAAATAGAGCGACCCGTCGGCGAGACCCGCCGAACCGTCGCGGTAAACGTGCAGGTCCACGAAGTTCCTGCCGTTCACGGTCAGCGTGTCCCAGACGAGCCGCGCGATGATCGACGCCGCCAGGAGAGCGGTCGCCAGCACAGACCTGGAGCGCACGAATTACCAGGGTAGCCAGCAAAGGACGGCAATGGCGAAACGTGACTCGTCCGGGCGCGTATCCGCGCCCCATCTCGCCGCGCGTCGAGGCCGTCCGGGGCGGGTGTGAATACTGTCCCCATGCGGTTCTTCTACGACTCGGAGTTCATCGAAGACGGAAACACCATCGAGCTGGTCTCGATCGGGGTCGTCGGCGAGGACGGCCGTGAGTTCTACGCGGTGTCCACCGAGTTCGACCCCGGCCGCGCGGGCGACTGGGTGCGCGCCAACGTGCTGCCCAAGCTGCCGTCCCCGTCGTCGCCGGTCTGGAAGGGCCGTCGACGCATCCGCGAGGACCTCCTCGAGTTCCTCACCGCGGACGGGACCGACATCGAACTGTGGGCGTGGATCGGTGCCTACGACCACGTCGTCATGTGCCAGATGTGGGGTCCGATGACCGCGCTGCCCCGTCCCATCCCGCGTTTCACCCGCGAACTCCGCCAGCACTGGGAGGCCGCCGGACGTCCCGCACTCCCGCCGGCGCCGTCCGACGCCCACGACGCACTGAGCGACGCGCGACACAACCTGCGGCGCTGGGAGGCGATCGAGAAGGCCCGTCTCGACCCGCGTGGCTGACCCCGCGTAAATCGCCGGGGAGCCTGCTTTACGCTGGAACAGTGGTGAACTGGACCGTAGACGTTCCTATCGACGAACTCCCCGAACTGCCGCCGCTGCCCGGTGGCCTCCAGGAGCGTTTCGACGACGCGATGAGCCGCCCCGCGCTGCAACAGCCGAGCTGGCCCGCCGAGGAAGCACGCAAGATCCGCACCGTCCTGGAGTCGGTGCCGCCGATCTGCATGCCCGCCGAGGTCCAGTCGCTGTCGTCGCAGCTGGCCGACGTGGCCGAGGGACGCGCCTTCCTGCTGCAGGGCGGTGACTGTGCGGAGACCTTCGCCGACAACACCGAACCCCACATCAAGGCCAACATCCGGACGCTGCTGCAGATGGCCGTCGTCCTCACCTACGGCGCGAGCATGCCGGTGGTCAAGGTCGCGCGTATCGCCGGTCAGTACGCCAAGCCGCGGTCGTCGAACGTCGACGCCCTGGGCCTGCCGTCCTACCGCGGCGACATGGTCAACGGGTTCCCGGCCGACGAGGCCGTGCGCCAGCACGATCCGTCGCGTCTGGTGCGCGCCTATGCGAATGCGGCCGCGGCCATGAACCTGGTCCGGGCACTCACCCAGGCCGAGGCCGACCTGCACCGCGTCCACGACTGGAACCGCGAGTTCGTACGGACCTCGCCCGCCGGCGCCCGCTACGAGGCACTGGCCTCGGAGATCGACCGCGGCCTGCGGTTCATGGACGCCTGTGGCGTCACCGACTCGAGCCTCCACTCCGCGTCGATCTTCGCCTCGCACGAGGCGCTCGTCCTCGACTACGAGCGCGCCATGCTGCGCCTCGCCGACGCCCCGGACAAGGACGCGCAGGAAAAGGTCCTCTACGACCTGTCCGCACACTTCCTGTGGATCGGTGAGCGCACCCGCCAGCTCGACGGCGCGCACATCGCCTTCGCCGAACTGATCAACAACCCGATCGGTGTGAAGATCGGTCCGACGACGACGCCCGAGCAGGCCGTCGAATACGTCGAGCGTCTCGATCCGCACAACGTCCCCGGCCGCCTGACCCTCGTGGCCCGCATGGGCAACGGCAAGGTGCGCGAGGTGCTCCCGGCGATCGTCGCCGCCGTCGAGGCGACCGGACACAAGGTCATCTGGCAGTGCGACCCCATGCACGGAAACACCCACGAAGCGTCGACCGGCTTCAAGACGCGTCACTTCGACCGCATCGTCGACGAGGTGCAGGGCTTCTTCGAGGTCCACCGCGCGCTCGGCAGCCACCCCGGTGGCGTGCACGTCGAGCTGACCGGTGAGGACGTCACCGAATGTCTCGGTGGCGCACAGGAGATCTCGGATCTCGACCTCGCCGGCCGCTACGAGACCGCCTGCGACCCGCGCCTCAACACCCAGCAGTCGCTGGAGCTGGCATTCCTCGTCGCGGAGATGCTGCGCGGCTGAGGTTCAGCCGATCGTGAGATAGGTGCTGCCGACCCAGAACCCGGCAGCACCGAGGCCCACGGCGAGCAACAGCACCAGGAGAATCCACAGGAACGCGCCCAGTCGCCCGCCTCCGCTCAGGTCGGGTTCGAGCGGGTCCTGGTCGCGCGCGGCGACGACGCCTCGGCCCCGTGAATCCGCCCGGTTCTCGCGCCCACGCGCGGGCGCGGGCCGATCATCCGCGTCGCCGACCCCGGCGACCGGGCGGACCGGTGCCGCGGGGGAATCCGGCGACGACGATCCGGGCTCGTAGGGCCCCGGAGCCGACTGGACCCGGGTGTCGTGGCCGACCGCACCGGCTGCGTGGTAGCGCGACTTCATCTCTCGCTCACGGGACCGCTTCGGTGCGGGCACCGTGAAGGGCGGCAGGTCGAGGTCGTCGGCGACCGCGAGCAGCGCATGCTGCATCTCGAAACCGTCGGCGAAGCGGTCGGCCGGATTGCGTTCCGTCGCGCGCAGCACGATCTCGTCGAACTCCGCGGGGACGCCGGCGATCACGTCACCCGGGGCGGGGACGTCGTAGGTGAGTCGCTGGTAGGCCAGTGACAGCGGCGAGTCCCCGTGGAAAGGGGTTCGGCCGGTGAGCAATTCGAACATCATCACGCCCATGGAGTAGACGTCGCTACGGGCGTCGGCGTGGGTGGACTCGACCTGTTCGGGGGACAGGTAGGCGGCGGTGCCGAGGATGACGCTGGCCGAGGTGACCCCTGCCTCGGCGACGGCGCGTACGAGACCGAAGTCGGCGACCTTGACCTCGCCGGCGTCGGAGATCAGCACGTTCTCCGGCTTGACGTCGCGGTGAACGAGGCCCGCGGCATGCGCCGTCCCGAGGCCGCCGAGCACGGGTTCGGCGACGGCGACCACCGCATGCGGCGGCATCGGACCTCGTTCGCGGAGGAGCTCACGAAGGCTGCCGCCGTCGACGAGTTCCATGACCAGGAAGGCGATGCCGTTGTCGATGCCCTGGTCGTAGACCGCGACGAGACCCGGGTGTTTGAGGCCGGCGACCGCACGCGCCTCGAACTCGAAGCGGCGCAGGAACTGCGGGTCGCCCGAGTACCGGGAGTCCATCACCTTGACCGCGACCTCGCGTCCGAGCCGGAGGTCGACACCGAGGTAGACCGCCGACATTCCGCCCCGCGCGATGGGGGCGTCGATGCGATACCGGTCCTCGAGGACGGTCCCGAGCATCGGGTCGACGGGGGAGTTCACCCCGCTGAATCTACCTGCAGGACCAGACCGTCGGCGTCATCACCGCGTGTGACCCACCCCGGGTGTCGGCGGTCGCGACACCGCGCGCGGAGATCGACGGTTTCATCGTGCCCGGATGTACGGCTACGCTTCTCCCCGTGGGTTCCATTCCGTTGTCGCCTGACACCCTGTCCGCTGATGTCGAGATGCTGTCGGTCGACGAGGTCGCCGACCGGCTCGCGGTGTCAACCAACCGGGTGCGCACACTCATCCGCGACCACAACCTGCTCGCCGTCTCCCGCGGTGGGCATCCGGTCATTCCGGCGGTGTTCTTCGACGACGAGGGCGTCGTCAAACACTTCTACGGTCTCGTCGGGGTCCTGCTCGACGGCGGTTTCACCCGCGACGAGGCGATGAACTGGTTGTTCACCGTGCACGAAGACCTCGACCTGTATCCGGCCGCGGCGCTGCACACCGACTCCGCCCGCGAGGTCATCCGCCGGGCGCAGGCTCAGGCTTTCTGACCTCGCCGGCCGCCGGTTCCTCCGGTGCGCCGGTCCGGTCCGCGCCCCACGCCCATCGGCCGAACCGGCCGAGCCGCAAGGGGTCCGGACGCAGCAGCGACCAGGCGGCGAGTCCCGCGAGCAGGAACGCCAGCGTGAGTTCGAAGGGCTTGTAGAAGACGATCGCGTCGTCCGGCTGGAACACGATGAGCATGAACGTCGACGCTCCGACCACGGTCGCGCGCGCCCACGGCGGGAGGGTGAACGCCACCGCGATCGCCAGCGCCCACGTGTAATACCAGGGGAGCGTGGACGGCTCGAGCAGGAGCACGGCCAGCATCGCCCACGCCATCCCGGCGACCGCATCCCTCTCGTTGCGCCGGTGACGCCACCACAGGGCGACGAGGGTGATCGCGAGGACCACGGACCCGATCGCGCGCGTGATCTCCAGCACCGGTTGCAGATTGAGTGCGACGAACGGTGCGGCGACCAGCGTGACGAGATGCGCGACGAAGGTCGGGATGGTGAACCAGTTGATGATCACGTCGGCCCAGCCCAGTCCCGTCAGCCAGCCCAATCCCAGGCCCACCAGCAGGGTCCAGAGTCCGAACACCGCAACCGAGATGCCGACGATCGCGGCGAAGACGCCGACGACGTCGCGGGCGGTCACCTGCCGGCGGGAGCGTATGTGGGACAGCCAGATCCAGAGCACGAACGGCACCGCGATCCCGGCGGTGATCTTGATCGACACGGCGAGCGCGAGGACCGCGGTGCCGGCGACGTGCCGTCCACTGACGACCAGGACGACACCGGTGGTCAGCACGCCGGCCATCAGGAGTTCGACGTGGGGTCCCGCGACGAGATGGATGAGGACCATCGGATTGAACAGCGCCAGCCACAGTCCCGCCTGTGGCGAGGCGCCGAAATGGCGTGCGAGTCGCGGGATCGCCCACAGCGACAAGAACAGTCCGGGTAGGAGGACGAGTCGCACCGCGAGGATGCCCGCGACGACGTGGTCGCCGGTCACCTCGGTGACGACGCGCAACAGACCCATGGTGAACGGCCCGTACGGCGCCGTGGTGGTGGCCCAGACCGTGGCCATGCTGTCGACGAGCGGGCCCGGATGGTGGGCCGGACCGTCGGCGTAGGGGTTGAACCCGGCACCGAACACCGCCCCCTGCGCGAGGTAGGCGTAGACGTCGCGGCTGTAGACCGGCACGGCCACGAGCAGCGGCGCCGCCCAGACGAGCAGCCATCGCTGCAGGGTCCGGACGGACGGGGGGTCCGCGGCCCCCCGGGCGATCCGACGGCCGAGCCGGACCCAGGCGAACACCATGAGGAAGACGCCGAGCCAGAAGAAGGTACCGAAGAGGTTCTTGCCGTGACCGTAGGTGATCCAGCTGAGTCCCAGGTCGGCGAGTGTCGTCGTGTTGCGGGGCGGGTCGCCGACGCCGAAACTGCCCACGCACACCAGAATCGCGCCGATTGCGCCGGTGATCAGATCGCCGCGTGCGGTCCGGTCAGCGACGTCCGGGCGAGTGGGCGTCGGAGTCGATGCCTTCACGCGGGAGTTCACGCCTCGCGATGCGCGGTCCGGTGGGCGACCGCGGTGAGTTCGCTGCGGATGTCGTCGCCGATGTCGGCGGTGTCCAGTGCGCCGAGGGCGGCGCCGAGGAGGTCGTCGATCTGGCCCTCCATCTCGGCGACCGCGCCGACGTCGACGAGAAGCGCTCGCGCGGAGCCGAGTTCGTCCTCGTCGAGCGGGCGACCGATGAAGTCCCGCAAGCGGTTCCCGAGGGCGGGGTCGGAGTCGTCGGCGCGTCGTAGGGCGGTGGCCAGGAGAGCCGTGCGCTTGCCCGAGACCAGGTCGTCACCCGACGGCTTGCCGGTCCGCTCGGGGTCGCCGAAAACGCCGAGCTGATCGTCGCGCAACTGGAAGGCGATACCGAGGTCGTGCCCGATCTTCCGCAGCGTCGCGACCAGAATCTCCGACGCCCCGGCGAGACGTGCCCCGAGCTCGAGCGGGCGGGCCACCGTATAGGCGGCGGTCTTGAACTCCATCACGCGATACGCGGCGGCTGCCGAGTCGTCGCCGCTGGCCTCGTTCACGATGTCGAGGAACTGGCCGCCGAGCACCTCGGTGCGCATCGCCGCCCAGGTGGCGCCGACGGCCGGCGGGAGAGCGCGGTACCGGGAGGTGTCCGAAACCCCCGGCCGATGATCGTGCACGAGGTCGTCGGCCCACGCGAGCGCGAGGTCTCCGGCCAGGATCGCCGCGGCCACCCCGTGGCCGGCGGCGTCGCCGGCCCAGGAGGCGGCGGCATGCCGCGACTGGAAGACACGGTGCAGCGTCGGGTGCCCGCGCCGGGTGTCGGACTGATCGATGATGTCGTCGTGGATCAGGGCGCACGCCTGCACGAGTTCGAGGGCCGCACCCACCCGCAGGGCGTCGCGAGCCTCACGGCCGACGCTCGACGCCGCGTCGGAGTCGGCGCGACCCGATTCGGTCATACCGCACCGCCATCCGGCGAAGGCGAAGACCGGCCGGATGCGCTTGCCGCCCTGCAGGACGAAGTCGCGGACCAGTTCGGCCGCGGTGCCGACCACCGGGGCGATCTCGGCCGCGGCGGGGACCGCGACGTCGAAGAAACTGCGCAATTCGGTCTCGACGGCCGCCGGGACCGCATCGAGCGAGGTCGGCGTGGGGGAGGCGGAGGTCACCCTGCCAGGCTATGCGAATCGCTATCTACACTGTTCGGGTGACCCCAACCGCTCCGGCACCCTCGATCGTCGAACGCCTGTCCGCCCCGCACCGTGGACCGGTGCCGTTCTCCGTCGAGTTCATGCCCCCGCGCGACGCCGAAGGCGAAGCCCGGCTGTGGCGCGCGGTGCGGATCTTCGAGCGGTTGTCCCCGGCCTTCGTGTCGATGACCTACGGTGCCGGCGGTTCGACGCGCGACCGCACGGTCCGCATCACCGGCGAACTCGCCGCCCAGACCACCCTGCTGCCGGTGGCGCACCTGACCGCCGTCAACCACAGCATCGCCGAACTGCGCGCACTCGTCGGCGCGTACGCCGATCAGGGCATCGCGAACATCCTCGCGTTGCGCGGCGACCCGCCGGGCGATCCGCTCGGCGAGTGGATCGCCCATCCCGAGGGCGTCGAATACGCCGAGGAGCTGGTCCATCTCATCGACACCCTCGGCGACTTCCACGTCGGGGTGGCGTCGTTCCCGGAGGGCCACCACCGTGCCCCCGACCTCGAGCACGACACCCGCAACCTGGTGAACAAGCTCCGCGCGGGTGCCGAGTACTCGATCACCCAGATGTTCTTCGACGTCGAGGACTACCTGCGTCTGCGCGACCGGGTGCAGGCCGCCGACCCCGAGCAGGGTGCCAAGCCGATCATCCCGGGCATCATGCCGGTGACGTCGCTGGCCAGCATCAAGCGCATGGCCGAGCTGTCCGGTTCGGTGATCCCGCCGAAGGTGGTGGAGCGATTCACCAAGGCCGCGGGCGATGGTCCCGAGGAGGATCGTGCGACGGTTCGCGCCGTCGGCATCGACTTCGCCACCGAGACCGCGGAACGGCTCATCGCCGAGGGCGCACCGTGCCTGCACTTCTGCAGCCTCAACTTCGCCAAGGCGACTTCAGAGGTACTCGGCCGCCTCGGCGTGGACGTCGACGCCGCGCTCCACGTCCCCGCCTGACCCTGGAACCTGGCTGTTCGGGTCCTAACTCTTCTCGGGCGCTGTCGAGGCCTTCGGGTCAGCGGCCGCCGAGAGTCCCTCACCCGACAGGGTCGACGGTGCGGTGTTGGTGGCGACCGGTCGTCCCGGGCGCGGGCCGCGGTACCGCTTCGCATAGGCGAGCCGCGCGATGATCAGCACCGCGATGAGACACACGATGGCGACGAACCAGGACCAGCTGCTGACCGCGGCGGTCGCGGGATCCGGGTAGGTGGCATCGGCGGTGAAGTCCGACGGCTCGCCCGGAGCCGGGGTCCAGGTGACCGTCGACTCGCCGACCTGGTCGCCGTTGGTCGCCGTCACCGGCCCGCCGAAGGTGACCGTCAGCTGGACGAAGTCGCGACCCGGGATGAGTTCGGACAGGTCGGTGTCACCGCGGAAACGAACCACCTCGCCGCTGCGCTTGGCGGTGAGGTCCATCGTCAGCGAGGTGTCGCCGTAGGCGTCGGCGATGATGTCGCCGAGCTGGCCGAACTGGCCGGCGGTGAGATCGGAGAAACTCGCGCGGCTGCCCACGCGGGTGACCGCCTCCTCGCCGTTCCCGGCGTCCCCGCTGCGGTCATCGCGGTCGGCGGACCCCGATGGGGCAGCCGACTCCTCGGGTGTCTCCTTGTACTCGGTCACCGAGACCTGCCCCATCATCGACTCGGGGAGATCCAGCTGCGGAGCGCCACGGGGATTGTCCGGTGACGTCGCGACGATGACACTGCCCGAATACCGATCGCCCACCGTCGTCGAACGCTCCAGGCAGCCGGCCATCAGCGGCGACAGAAGGAGAGTCACGACCGCCACCGCCAGCGGCATCAGCCGGCGGGGTCGGGACTGACCGCGGGAGGACTTCGGTGCACCCTGCTCGGGAATCGACAATCGCACGCTGCTCATCGTGCCAGACGCTCAGCTGAACAAACGTCTCCTACGCAGTGCGGCGTGCCCGGCGATGTAACCGCTCGCGCCCGTCACCCCGCCGCCCGGGTGGGTCGACGCCCCGGCCAGGAACAGTCCGTCGGCGCCGGGGACGCGATGGCCCGCCAGGTCGGGGGTCGGTCGCCACATGAACATCTGGTCGATCGACATCTCGACATGCATGATGTTGCCGCCGATCAGGCCCAGCTCGGACTCGAGATCCTCGGGGGTCTGGATGTACCGGTGTGCGATGGACTCCGCGAAACCCGGTGCATGACGGTCGACTTCGTCGCAGACCGCGGCCGCCGCCTGTGCCCCCAGCGTCGACCAGTCGCCCCCGGCGAGCCGATAGGGGTGCCACTGTGCCCACAGGTTGATCGCGTGCCTGCCCTCCGGGGCGAGGGTGGGGTCGATCGCCGAGAAGCTCATCGCCACCACCGCGGGCCGCGGCGGTAGTACACCGACCGCCGCAGCGGCGTGCGCGCGGATCAGGTGCGCACGGTCGGTGACCAGCAGGCCGAGTGCCGAGTGGACGCCGTGGACGGGCAGGTCGTCGGGGAGGTCGCGGTAGACGGGCAGCGCGGTCGTGCCGAGACGCACCGCCATCCCGATCCCGCTGCCGACGACGATGTCGCGTCGCCAGCGGTCGATGGTCCCGGCGTCGAAACCGCCCGCCGCCAGCAGGTCCAGGGTCGCCAGCACGTGGCAGGCGTTGATCACGGTCGGTGTGCACCGACGCTCGCCGGATTCGGTCTGCACCCGCCAGTGGTCACCGCACCGGGTGATCGAGACGGCCGGGTCCCCGCACACGATCCGGCCGCCGTCGGCGCCGATGCGGTGGACGAGCGCATCGGTCAGCGCACCGCTGCCGCCGATCGCGCGGCCGGGCGGGATGAGATGCATCAGGGCGGCGAACCCGACCATCGGCGCGGTGCCGGGTGCGTTCATCGGCGGTCCCGACTGCGCACCGAACCAGGCGAGCCCGGCCTTGAGCTGTTCGGAGTCGAAGTATCGGTCGAGGAGCGAGTCGCCGGACGCCATGAGTTCGGCGGTGAGATTCAGCATCGCGCCGCTGCGGCGTCCGATCAGGCCGGTGCGTTCGGTGGTGGCCGTCGAACCGAGACCGGCGAACGCCCGCCCGAACTGTCCCATCGACGCGGGTCGGTAGAAGACGTCCATGACGGCCCGCGCGCGCGGCGTCCAGGTCTCGACGAACTGCCGGTATGCCGCGGCATCCTTTGCGCCGCAAGATCGTTCGATGGAGACGCACGTGGCGTCGAGATCGGTGCGGAAAACGATCGCCGGGGCCGTGTCGGTCGCCGGCACGAAGGCCCAGGGGTCGCAGTCGACGTACCGGAGTCCGTGCGAGGCGAGGTCGAGGTCGTCCAGAACGGGGGAGTGCCGGATCATCAGGTGCGCCGAGGAACCGCGATCGATGCGGTGCCCCGGGAAACGTTCGACGGTCGACACCGCCCCGCCGGGGATGTCGTCGCGTTCGAAGACCTCGACGTCGCGACCGGCCTTCGCGAGGTAGGCCGCGGCGATCAGGCCGTTGTGGCCGCCGCCGACGACCACCGCGTCGCGCCGCTCCCCGTGCCCGCTCATGCGTGTTCCGTGCCGTGCGCTGTCGTCTTTGTCTGTGCCATGCCCTCTATCTTCCGGATGGTGGGGGACCGGGGGGCGGCGGTTGCAGATTCAGCGGCAACGGACGGCCGAGGAACGCGAACGGACGGGGGTCGCCGGTGAAGGTGAAATGCCGGAGCACGTCCGTGAAGCCCATCCGCCGGTACAGCGACCACGCCCGGTTCTGTTCGGCGGGGATCTCCGGCGTAGACAGGAGGACATGACGTTCGGGCCGCTCGGCGAGGAGCCGTGCCAGCAGCAACTGTCCGATGCCGCGTCCCTGTGCGGTGGGATGAACGTGGAGCTCGGTTAGCTCGAAGTAGTCCCGGGCGATCATCTCGATGTCCGCGGGCGAGCGTCCGGTCTGCCGCAGCCCGAGCCGGAGCTGCTGATTCCACCACTGTCCGGTCGCGCCGGTGTAGCCGTACGCGATGCCGACCAGGACGTCGTCGGGACCCGTACCCACCGGCGGTCCGACCCGGCGACGGGACGTCGGCATCGACTGCGCCTCGTGCGGGGGCAGGGTGGCGACCGCGCCGATCGCGCGCCAGCCCGGCCGGGCGATGTGCTCGCGCCACAGAGACGCTCGATGCATCTCGGTCCCGCGGGGATATCCCATCGCGGTCACGTAGACGTCGAGAGCGGGCTCCAGCCACACGCGGGAGTCCTGACCACTGAGGTTCACCAGCCGGAGCGTCAACGTCGGGTCGCTTCCGGGTTCACCGAGCGGGCCCGCACCGCCCCGGCCATGCGTTCTCCGACCATCTGGCGTGACTGTCCTCTCGGTACGGCGGACTCCGCGGAATCGGGTCGCGGGACCCGGTGTTGAAGAAGGATGCGGGCGCGGACCCACGCCTTGAAGAGACGCGCGCCGCTAGCTATATTGAACGTGTCGAACGGGTGTTCGATGAATGTGCCTCCGCAAGCTGTTCGCGTTCATCCCGACGACATGACGGTCCGGTGGCGGACGAGGGAAGCGTCTGCCACCGGACACCGTCGCCAGCGAGTGAGGAGGATGCCATGCCCGGACGGCCCACATCCCGCCGGTCCGCCCCCGTCGACCCGGTGATGGTCGGACGTGCGCGCGACCTCCTCCAGCGCGCCCATCTCCTCCTCGACAACGCCGACGGCGTCTCCGACGACGCCGAGCGATTTCGGCAGTTCTATCTCGTCGCCCTCCGTGCGGCAGGCGCCGCGCTCGCGATCGGCGAGCCGGCCGGCCCCGCCCGTCGCAAGACGTCGAACGCCTGGACCCGCATCGGAGTTGTCGCTCCCGACCTCGCCCCGCTGGCCGCGCGCTTCGCCACGCTGTCGCCCGTCCGGATGAAGATCGAGTCGGGGATCATCCGAACACTCGACCCCGACAGTGTCGCCGGCATGCGACTCCTCGTCCTTGATTTCCTCCGCCGGGTCGAGACCTTGGTCATTGCTTACGAGCAAGGCAAATTCGGGACAGAGGAGCCCCAAATCGGGCGAACTGCGTGAGGCCGGACACGCATTCGGCGTTCCGTTGTCGTTCCGGTATGTGCATCCGGACCAACAACAGCGAGTAATGGTGGTCGCGGCTGATTTCACCTCGTATCATGGGAGAATAAGGCGCAGACGCCTCACCGGTCGCGGTTGACCGTCGTCGGCGTCGCGGATCAGGGAGAAGGAGGGTCGGTGCCACTTTCGGAGCACGAGCAACGCATGCTCGAACAGATCGAGAGCGCTCTGTACGCGGAAGACCCCAAGTTTGCGTCCAGTGTCAAGCGTCGTCGGCTGGGTAAGTCGAGTGGCCGTCGTCGCCTACAGGCGGTGGCCATCTTCGTCGTCGGCCTCGTGATGCTCGTCGGCGGTCTCATCGTCAAGATCGACATCGGGGGATTCCCGATCGTCAGCCTCCTCGGCTTCCTGGTGATGTTCGGCGCCGGTCTCTTCGCCCTCTGGGGTGACGACCTCGCCGACTCCGCGACGTCCGCGCCGCGTGCCGGAGGCAAGAAGCAGTCCGGGTCGTCCGGCTCCAAGCGCAAGCTGTCGGAGCGGATGGAAGAACGATTCAACCGTCGGTTCGAGCAGGAGTAGATCCCCGGCCGGCCTGAATGCCACGACTCATCCGGAGCCGCGCACCCCAGTGGGTGCGCGGCTCTTTCGTATGTGCGATCCAGCGCGCTCCCGGCCGTGCGCCCCAGGCGCCCCACCGTCACCCACTCCCGGGCCCCACCTTCCCCCACCGGGGGTCCCCACTTTGCCCCACTTATGACGGAACTGCTGGTCGCACGGGTATCTGGCACCTCAGGAAACACGTCTGCCACACGGCTCCGGGAGGTGTAGACGCGCGTTTGCGCACGGGACACGCACGAAGTTCCACACATTTTGCCCGCTTGAACTGGGGATTTGCTGAACGTGGGAGATCGTGTGGGCCTCTGGGGTGGAAAGTGGAGGAAAGTGGGGTACTGTGGCAGCACTGGGTGAGGCGATCCGGAGCGCGGAACCCAGGGGCAGGAGGTGTCGACATGTCTGTGCGATTCGTCGGCACCTACACGCCCAAATTGGACGACAAAGGGCGACTCACGTTGCCCGCGAAGTTCCGCGATGCACTGGCAGGAGGGGTAGTGGTCACCAAAGGCCAAGACCACAGCTTGTCGGTGTATCGGACCGAAGAGTTCGATGCGATCGCGGCGAGGATCGTCGAGGCGTCACGCAACGACCCTGACCTGCGTGCGTTTCAGAGGACCTTCTTCGCCGGTTCGGAAGAACAGCGACCGGACGGCCAGGGCAGGATCAGCCTGTCCTCCGACCATCGCATCTATGCGGGACTGTCCAAGGAGTGCGTGGTGTTCGGCAGCTTCGATCACCTCGAGATCTGGGATTCGGCCGCATGGGACGAGTACCAGACGCAGCACGAGGAGAACTTCTCGGCAGCCAACTCGGCCGCGTTGAACGCGGTCTTGTAGCCGAGAGGGGACGGGGCTGAGCGGTACTCGGGCTTCGGGTGGCACGAGGCCCCGATCCGGTCCGACCCTGGCGTACTTCCCCAACGCCAGGTACGGAATCGGATCGGGACCTCGCTCCATCCGGGGCGCGGCCCGACGGTGATCCGCCGTCCCGCCCGCGACATGACACTCCTCCGACAAGTCCTTCGCACCGAAACGCCGACTCTGCCGACCGACATGGCCGACACGCCGATGGGGGCCCTCCGTGGATGACACTGGTGACGACACTCGCCGCTCGGGCGAGTTCGGCCACATCCCGGTCATGGGCCGGCGGATCGTCGAATTGCTCACCCCGGCACTGGAATCAGAAGACCGGCGGGTGTTCCTGGATGCGACGCTCGGCGCCGGTGGGCACAGCGAACTCATCCTGAACACATTCCCCAACGTGCACCTCGTCGGCATCGACCGCGACGCCTCCGCCCTGGACATCGCGCGACGCAGGCTCGCGCCGCACGCGGACCGGATATCCCTGCACCAGGCCACCTTCCACGAGATCGCCGACGTCCTCGACGACGCCGGTGAGGAATCCATCGACGCCGCGCTGTTCGACCTCGGCGTCTCGTCGATGCAGCTCGACCAGGCCGGCCGGGGATTCGCCTACTCGGTCGACGCGCCCCTGGACATGCGGATGAACTCCGACGACCCCCTCACCGCGGCGGACGTCCTCAACACCTACGGTCACGGCGAGTTGGCCCGTGTGCTCTCCGAGTACGGGGAGGAGCGCTTCGCCGGCAAGATCGCCTCGGCGGTCCTGCGTGAGCGCGAGAAAGAACCCTTCACAACGAGTGCGCGCCTCGTCGAACTGCTCTACGCCACCATCCCGGCGGCGACACGGCGTACCGGCGGCCACCCGGCCAAGCGAACATTTCAGGCCCTGCGTATCGAGGTCAACCACGAACTCGACGTCCTCCGTGAGGCGTTGCCGACCGCGCTGTCGGTGCTCACGGTCGGCGGTCGTGTCGCGGTGATGAGCTACCAGTCGCTCGAGGACCGGATCGTCAAGCGGGAGTTCGCAGCTCGTACGACCTCGACCTCCCCGCCCGGCCTGCCCGTCGAGTTGCCGGGCACCGCCGCGGAGTTCCGCCTCGTGACCCGTGGCGCCGAGCGTCCCGACGACGAGGAACTGTCCATCAATCCGCGATCGGCACCGGTGCGAGTCCGGGCGGTCGAACGAGTCGAGAAGAAGGGCTGATCATGACGATCCTGCACGACGCCCCTCGTCGTCCCGGCTCCGGCCGTTCCGACGACAAGCGTTCCGGCACAGCCCGTTCCGGAGCAACCCGCTCCGACGCCGGGCGGTCGGATGCCGAGCGTGACAGTCGGCGGTCGCGGCGTGCACGCATCGAATCCGAACGCGCGACCCGTTCGCGGGCTGCCCAACGCGCGCTGGACCGGCGCCACAAGCGCATGGCCACCGGTGCGAGCGCACCGCGCGCGGCCCGCGGCGGGTTGTCGATGTCCGGTGTCTCGCTCCGGGAACGGTTGCAGCACACACCTTTCGTGGTCCCGGTCATCGCGCTGCTGGTCCTGGGCCTCGGTCTGAGCCTGTGGCTGTCGACCAAGTCGGCCCAGGACTCCTACAAGCTCGGCATCGAGCGGACGGAGAACCAGTCGCTCATCGACCAGCGCGACGCGCTCAAGCGGACCTACGAATCCGGCAACTCGGCGCCGGAACTGTCCCGTGAGGCAACCCGTCTGGGCATGATCCCGTCGGACAATCCGGCACGGATGATCGTCGACGACCCGCGCCGGCCCCGAATCGTCGGGAAACCCGCACCGGCATCGGGGAAGCCGATGGCCGACCTCAACCCCGAACTGAAGCCCGACCCCACCGAGACCATCGACCCGCGCAAGGTGGACGATTCGATCGGCCTGGGCGGTGGCGCCGTCGGCGCCCCCAACCCGCCGGCCGAGCAGACCCCGGGCCAACAGGCCCCGGCCCCCTCAACCCCGGGACAGTCCGCGCCGTCTCCGCAACCCGTTCCGGCTCAACCCGATCCGGCCCCCGGGCAGGGGGAGGGTTCGTCGGCGCCGACCGAGTCGGGGTCCACACCCCAGCCCTCGACCCCGGTCCCGGCGCCGAATGTCGTGCCCCGGACGTGAGGTGCCCGCGGGTCGTGGGGACTGTCACAGTGCGCCCACCGATCTGCAACCCGCCGACGCCAAATCCCTGTCACGACCTTGAAGCGGTGAACAATTGACGACCATGACACGTGCGACCTTCGAGCGACTCGGCCACGCGCCGTCTCGCCCGGGACGTCGCCCGGGCCAGGGATCCCGCGCGACCGCAGGCGGCCCGGGTGGCCGCGGACCGGGTAAGGGCGGCCCGCGGAACAGCGGGGGACTGCACAGCTTCGGTTTCCGGACCAAGGTGTTCGGTGTCGTCGTGCTGCTCGTGGTCCTCGCGGTCGCGGGGAGGATGATCGTCGTCCACACCATCCAGGCCGGGTCCATCTCGGCCGAGGCCGCCCAGCAGCGCGAGTACACCCAGGTCCTGACGGCCAAGCGTGGTTCCATCCTCGACCGCAACGGTCGCCCGCTGGCCTACACCGACGAAGCCCGGTCACTGACGTTCCTGCCCAAGGCGGTTCGCAAGTCGATCGACGAGGAGCACCGCAAGAACGACGAACTGCCCGGCGTCGACGAGCGGCTCAAGGAGATCGCCAAGGGTGTGTCGGTCGCACTCGGCGGCTCGATCAGCGAAGAAGACCTCCTCGAGAAGATCACCGGTGACGAACCCTTCGTGTACCTCGCCCGGGCGGTCAGCCCCGACGTCGCCAAACGCATCACCGAGGAGTTCCCCGAGGTCGGCGCCGACCCGGAGAGCATCCGGCTCTATCCCGGTGGTTCGCTGGCGGCCAACGTCATCGGCGACGTCAACTACGACGGCAACGGTCTCATCGGTCTGGAGGCCTCGCTCGACGCGATCCTGTCCGGCACCGACGGTTCCCGTACCTACGACCGCGGATCGGACGGCGCGATCATCCCGGGCAGCACCCGCAACGTGCACCCGGCGATCAACGGTTCCACCGTCCGCCTGACCCTCGACTCCGACACCCAGTGGTTCGTCCAGAGCCAGGTCATGAAGGCCAAACAGGCATCCGGCGCGCGGGGCGCCTCGGCAGTGGTACTCGACGCCAGGACCGGCGAGGTACTGGCGATGGCGAACGACGGCACCTTCAACGCCTCGCTCCCACTGTCGGATCAGCCGAAGGCCGAGCTCGGCAATCCGTCGGTCACCTCACCGTTCGAGCCCGGCTCGGTCAACAAGCTCGTCGCGGCGTCCGCCGCCATCGAATACGGCCTCACCCGGCCGGACACGGTCCACCGGGTGCCCGGCAGCATCCAGATGTCCGGCGTCACCGTCCGCGACGCCTGGGAGCACGGCGTCGAGCCGTACACGACCACCGGCATCTTCGGTAAGTCGTCGAACGTGGGCACGCTGATGCTCGCCAAGCGCATCGGCGAGGAACGCTTCGCCGACATGCTCAAGCGTTTCGGGCTCGGCCAGCGCACCGGCGTCGGACTCCCGGCCGAGAGTGCCGGCGAGGTGCCGGCACTGAGCCAGTGGTCGGGCGGTTCATTCGCCAACCTGCCCATCGGACAGGGTCTTTCGATGACGCTGCTGCAGATGACCGCGATGTACCAGGCGATCGCCAATGACGGTCTGCGCATCCCGCCGCGCATCCTCGCCGGCGAGGAGCGCGACGGCAGCACCCCGGAGGGACGCGCTCGTCCCGAACCGGTCCGCGTCGTCAGCGAGGAGACCGCCCGGACGGTCCGCGACATGTTCCGGTCGGTGG
Organism: Gordonia sp. Swx-4; assembly: GCF_030316175.1. NCBI lineage: Bacteria > Bacillati > Actinomycetota > Actinomycetes > Mycobacteriales > Gordoniaceae > Gordonia > Gordonia sp. Swx-4. The sequence goes on along the minus strand of NZ_CP128197.1, from coordinate 3,349,427 downwards.
TGCAGGACGATCCGATGGGCGTGCAGATGGGTACCGGCACCAAGGCCGCCGTCAGCGGCTACCAGGTCTCCGGAAAGACGGGTACCGCCCAGCAGGTCGACCCGTCGTGTGGCTGCTACTCGAACTCGCGCTACAACATCACCTTCGCCGGGATCGCCCCGGCCGACGCGCCGCGCTACGTCATCGGGATCATGCTCGACAACCCGCGTCGCAGCTCCGACGGCACCGGAGGCCAGTCCGCCGGACCGCTCTTCTCGACCATCGCGTCGTGGATGCTGCAGCGCGCCCAGGTCCCGCTGTCCCCGCCGACGCCGAGGTTGACCCTCACCGCGAACTGATCACGACCGGAGGGGTCGGCGCACCGCATCCCGGACGCCGATCCCGGGGTCGGTATCGTGAGTGCAATTCTGCGCCGAACACGAACCCAGGCCCCGGTAACCAGACCGCAGGTATCCAGACCACCAGCACCACCAGCACACCGACCGAGAACACCCGAGGAGGCGAACACATGACGTCTCGTGGTTCCTCGCACAAGGGATCGGCCGGCAGGCGCAAGGGCAGGAAGGTCGCCGGTCGTCCGCGCGAGATCGCGCCGACGTCCGTGACGGTCCTGTCGACGGCCACCGGCGCCCGGCTCGACCTCGTCGGCGGCGCCGATCGCGACACCAGCGTCCAGGGCGTGACCCTGCGTGCCCAGGACGTACAGCCCGGCGATCTGTTCGCGGCCCTGCCCGGTGCGGCCACCCACGGTGCGCGGTTCGCCGACCAGGCGGTCGCCGCCGGGGCGACCGCGATCCTGACCGATCCGGCCGGCCGCGCCGAACTCAGCCGCGTCCTGCCGCCCGAGACCGCCGTCGCGGTCCTCATCCACCCCGCCCCGCGGACCGTGCTGGGCAGCGTCAGTGCCCGTGTCTACGGCAACCCTTCGCAGCGGCTGAAGCTGATCGGGATCACCGGCACGTCGGGCAAGACCACCACGTCGTATCTCGTCGAGGCCGCCCTGCTCGCCGCCGGGCACTCGGTGGGGCTCATCGGAACCGTCGAGACCCGCGTCAACGGCGTCGCGCAGCCGAGCTCGCTGACGACACCGGAGGCCCCGACCCTGCAGGCGCTGCTGGCGTCGATGCTCGAGGACGGCGTCGACGTCGTCGTCATGGAGGTGTCCAGCCACGCGCTGTCGCTGGGGCGCGTCGACGGCGCGCACTTCGCTATCGGTGCCTTCACGAACCTCTCGCAGGACCATCTGGACTTCCACCAGACGATGCGCGCCTACTTCAACGCCAAAGCGCAGCTGTTCGTGCCGTCGTCGCCGAACCACGCGGTACGCGCCGTGGTGTGCGTCGACGACGAGTGGGGGCAGCGGATGGCCGATCTCGCCCGCCGGCCCGGCGAGGCGGCGCACCTGCAGCCGGTGACGGTGTCGACCGGTCCGACGCCCGCACACTGGCACGCGGGACCGTCGGATCTCACCGGCGAAGGCACCTCCCACACGCCGATCACCGAACCCGACGGCGACCACGTCCTCGTCATGCCTCTCCCGGGCCGCTACAACGTGGCCAACGGCCTGCTGGCGGTCGCCGTGGCCCATGCCGCGGGTGTGCCGATCTCCACCGCACTCGACGCGGTCGCGTCGGTGAGCGTGCCGGGACGTCTGCAGCGGGTCGATCGCGGACAGCCGTTCCTCGCGCTGGTCGACTACGCCCACAAACCCGGTGCCGTCGAGGCCGTGCTCGCGACCCTGCGCGGGCAGCTCGGCGAGGGACCCGGCCGCGTGGCCATCGTGGTCGGTGCCGGCGGCGACCGTGATGCCGGCAAGCGTCCGCTGATGGGGGAGGCCGCCGCACGCGGAGCCGAACTCGTCATCGTCACCGACGACAACCCGAGGTCGGAGGAACCGGCCGCCATCCGGTCCGAGGTTCTCGCCGGCGCCCGCGGCGTCGACGCCGCCGAACGCCCGGCAGGTGCCGAGCCGGTGCGCGAGGTCGGGGACCGCGCGGCCGCGATCGCCGAGGCCGTCGCGTGGGCGCGGCCCGGCGACATCGTGCTGGTCGCGGGCAAGGGACATGAGGCCGGGCAGGAGATCAACGGCGTGAAGCATCCGTTCGACGACCGTGACGTCGTCGCACAAGCGCTGGAGTCGTCGACCCCACAGAGCGCATCCACCGATTCGGTGGCCGCGGAGGGTGATCGATGACCGGACCGTTCGTCACGGTGATCCGCGGGGATGCGCCGGTGACGGTCGACGACGCACGTCTGCTCATCCGCCGACTCGCCGAGCACGCCGGAGCGATGCATGGCAGCGCCGCGGTGGATCGGCCGCGGACCTGGGCCATCATCGCCGAGGTCGCCACCCCCGAGGGGACGCCGGAGAACCAGCGTGTCGTCGAACACGATCTCCTCGGACGTCTGGCCGTCCGGTTGGCCGTCGACAAGACTCTCTGCGTGGGCGACTCCAGATCTGTCCACGCCCTGCACCAGGGCGCCGTCATGGAGGGGTCGTGGGGCGACGAGGCGCGCATCGTCGACTCGGTCGAAGCCGCCGCGGCACTCGTCGACACCGACCCGGACTGGCGGCCCGCCGCCGGCGATGTCATCCTCCTCGCGGCCGCGAGCGCCGACCTCGACTCGGTGGTCACGGCGTGGGGTGCGGGCTGCGGCTGGCAGATCCGCGAGGAGACGGACGCCGGTCCCGGCGACGAGGGGACCGCATCATGAGGGCGCGCGGCGAGGCGCGCCGGCCGAGAACACCGAACAGAGTCGGAGACAAGAGCGTGGCGGGGAACGGACGAGCGAACACGAGGGCAGCACGATGACCCAGATCCTCCTCGCGGGTGCGATCGCGATCGCGGTGTCGATCCTGCTGACCCCCGTGCTCATCAAGGTGTTCTCCCGTCAGGGATTCGGCCAGGAGATCCGGGTCGAGGGCCCCGAGAGCCACCAGACCAAGCGCGGCACACCGTCGATGGGCGGCGTCGCGATCCTCGCCGCACTGTGGGCGGGCTACTTCGGTTCGCACCTGGTCGGCCTGTTCACCGACGGCGGCAACGGACCCACCGCGTCGGGTCTGCTCGTGTTGGGCCTCGCGACGGCGCTCGGCATCGTCGGCTTCCTCGACGACATCATCAAGATCCGCAAGCACCGCAACCTGGGACTGAACAAGACCGCGAAGTCGATCGGGCAGTTCATCGCCGCGATCCTGTTCGGCATCCTCGTGCTGCAGTTCCGCAACGACTACGGCCTCACCCCGGCCAGCACCCACCTCAGCTATGTGCGCGACATCAACGCCATCGGCCTGGGCGCGGTGGTCTTCGTGGTGTTCTGCTGGCTGGTGGTCGCCGCCTGGTCCAACGCGGTGAACTTCACCGACGGACTCGACGGTCTGGCCGCCGGCTCGATGGCGATGGTCCTCGGGTCCTACGTCCTCGTGACGTTCTTCCAGTTCGTCAACGCCTGCGCCGGCGGTGCCAAGCCGCCCAGCGACATCCCGACCGGGTGCTACCAGGTCCGCGATCCCCTCGACCTCGCGATCATCGCGGTGGCCGGCGGCGGTGCCTGCCTCGGCTTCCTGTGGTGGAACGCCGCACCGGCGAAGATCTTCATGGGTGACACCGGCTCGCTGGCGCTCGGCGGCATGCTCGCCGGCCTGTCCATCACGACCCGTACCGAACTCCTCGCGGTCGTCATCGGCGCGCTGTTCGTCGCCGAGATCATGTCGGTGGTCATCCAGATCGCCTTCTTCCGGACCACCGGCCGCCGTGTGTTCCGGATGGCGCCCTTCCACCACCACTTCGAACTGGGCGGGTGGGCCGAGACGACGGTGATCATCAGGTTCTGGCTGCTCACGGCCATCGCCTGTGCGCTGGGACTGTCGCTCTTCTACGGCGAGTTCCTGGCCACCAATGGCTGATCCGCTCGCCGAGAGCCCCGCGTCTGCCGGCGATCCGCTGGGGTTGACCGGGGAGACCGTGGTGATCGGCGGTGCGGGCACCGCCGGGATGTCGGCGGCGCGGTATCTCATCACCCGCGACGTCTGCATCCTGCTGGCCGACGACCGGTTCGCCGCACGCGATGCCGACGCCGCCGGCCGGGAGGCGGCGATCGCCGCCGTCCCCGGGGTCGCGGACCTGATCGCGCAGGGCGCGGAGGCGGTCGCGATCTCCGATCTGCTCGCCGACCCGTCGTGGACCGGCGACACCGCGGTCGTGATCGTCTCGCCCGGATTCGCACCCACCCACGACCTCGTCGCGCAGGCCGCGGCGGGCGGTGTGCCGGTGTGGGGTGAGGTCGAGTTGGCCTGGCGGGTCGACGCCGCTGGTCTGCTCGGTGAGCCGCGCACCTGGCTGGTCGTCACCGGCACCAACGGCAAGACCACGACCACCTCGATGCTCGCCGACATCGTCGAGCGCTCCGGCCGTGCCGGCGCGGCCTGCGGCAACATCGGTCTGCCGGTCCTCGACGCCATGCGCGCGACGCCCCGCGTCGACGTGCTGTGCGCCGAGTTGTCGTCGTTCCAGCTGCACTGGGCGCCGTCGGTCACCCCGGCGGCCGGGGTGGTGCTCAACGTCGCCGAGGACCATCTCGACTGGCACGGCACCTTCGACGCCTATGCGCTGGCCAAGGCGGGTGCGCTGCGCGGCGACATCGCGGTCGTCGGCCTCGACGACGCGGTCGCGTCGGGTCTGCCGGGCGCGGGACGCCGGGTCGGCTTCACGCTGAACCCGCCGCAGGACGGTCAGCTCGGCGTCGAGAACGGGCAACTCGTCGACCGCGCCTTCGGTGCGGGTCGTCTGCTGTCCGCCGGCGTCGTGCATCCGGCCGGTCCGTCGGGTGTCTCCGACGCTCTCGCCGCCGCCGCACTCGCACTGTCGATCGGAGTCGAGCGCGACGCCGTCGACGCCGCGCTCACCGATTTCCGGCCCGCCGCCCACCGCGGCGAGGTCGTGGCGACGCGCGACGGCATCCGCTTCGTCGATGACTCCAAGGCCACCAACCCGCATGCCGCCCAGGCCGCGGTCGCCGCGTACGACCGTGTGGTGCTGATAGCGGGCGGCCTGCTCAAGGGTGCGTCGATGGACGGGATGCTCACCGCGGTCGGCCATCGGCTCGCCGGAGTGGTCGCCATCGGCCGGGATCGGGAACTGGTCGTCGAAGCGATCGCGCGACACGCCCCAGAAGTCCCAACAGTCACAGTATTCACAGGGGACGATGGCACGGTGAACGTGCAACGCCAGGGTCAGACCGCACCCGTCCTCTCGTCGATCCCGAACTCGTCGACTCGAGCCTCGGGATCAGACCCCGCCGTCGCCGTGATGGACCGGGCGGTCGCCGAGGCGTGGGAGCTCGCCGCGGCGAGCGACCCGAAGCCCGACGCGGTGCTCCTCGCACCCGCCGCGGCGTCGCTGGACATGTTCGCCGGTTACGGCCGGCGCGGTGACGCGTTCGCGCACGCCGCACAGGACATCGCCGGCACCTCCACCTCGCGGTGAGTCGCGTGAGCAGCGACAAGACCGCGGCTGACGAGAGCGCGGTCGACGACGAGAACACGTTCGACGACTCGTTGGATGACGTGACGGACGAGCACTCGGACGAGAGCAGGGCGGCCACCGTACGGCGGAAGGCGTCGGAAGGTGCGGCCGCGCTGTCGAAGCCGGCCGCCGAGGTCTCCGCGGCGGCCTCGACCGCCGCGTCGGTGACGGCCTCGCTGCCGGCCCTGCTCGTCGAGGCCGTGCGCAACCTCCTGGCGCGGCCGCTGGCCTCTTACCAGCTGGTCCTCACGATGGCGTTCATGCTGACGGCCTTCGGTCTGGTCATGGTGCTGTCGGCGTCGTCGGTCGAGGGGTACTCGCAAGAGGGATCGGCGTACGGACTGTTCACGACCCAGGTCATCTTCGCCGGACTCGGCCTCATCGTCTTCTACCTGATGCTGCGGGTCCCCATCCGCCTGCTCCGGCGCTTCGCCGCGCCGTCGATGGCCATCGCCATCCTCCTGCTCGGACTGGTGCTCATCCCCGGCATCGGCACGCTCAGCCAGGGCGCGCGACGCTGGTTCGTCATCTCCGGTGTGTCGGTGCAACCCTCGGAGCTGGTCAAGGTGGCGCTCTGTATCTGGGGTGCGCACCTGCTGGCCTCGCGGCGTCGGGACAACGCCTCGATCAAAGAGCTCCTGATCCCGCTGGTCCCGGTCGCGATGCTGGTCTGCGTGCTGATCATCCTCGAGCCCAATCTCTCGACGACGATCACCATCGCGATCATCGTCGGCGCGATGCTCTGGTTCGCCGGGCTGCCGATCAAGGTGTTCTCGGCGTTCGCCGTCTCCGGTGTGGCCCTCGCGGTGATCCTCGCGCTCGCCGAGGGCTACCGCTCACAGCGCGTGATGAGCTTCCTCGGCGGCATCGACGACCCGCAGGGCGCCGGCTACCAGGCGCGCCAGGCGACCTACGCACTGGCCAACGGCGGCGTCTTCGGTGTGGGTCTCGGCCAGTCGAGCGCCAAGTGGAACTATCTGCCCAACGCGCACAACGACTTCATCTTCGCCATCATCGGCGAGGAACTCGGCCTCCTCGGCGGTCTGCTGGTGGTGTTCCTGTTCGTGCTGCTGGGCTACATCGGCTTCCGCATCGCGCACCGTTCCACCGACCCGTTCCTGCGCCTGATGACCGCGACCATCACCGTGCTGATCCTCGCGCAGGCGTTCATCAACATCGGCTACGTCATCGGCCTGCTACCGGTCACCGGTATCCAGCTGCCACTCATCTCGGCGGGCGGTACGTCGACGCTGACCGTGCTCGCGATGCTCGGGCTCCTCGCCAACGCCGCACGACACGAACCCGAGGCCGTCGCGGCCCTCACCACCGGGTCGCAGGGCCGACTGGCCCGGATCCTGCGGCTCCCGACGCCGGTGGCCTACCGGCAGACGCGGGCGGAGACCCTGCGCGATCGGCTCGACCGGCGTCGCTCGGCGGGCGAACGGTCCGGCGGCCGTACGGCCGTACGTGCCGGTGCATCGGGACGGGCGGGAGCGTCCGGTCGGACAGGACCGTCGGGTCGTCGCGGACGACCGGCCGAGCCTGCGCCGAGCCTGGGCCGGTTCACCATGCCGTGGAAACGGGCGAAGGCCGCCGAACCGGCACCTGCTCGTGGTGCGTCCGCACGGCGTCCGGCAACGGCAGGTCGCACCCGACCTGCGCCGTCGACACGAGCAGGCGTCGACTACCGTGGCGGGTATCCCGGCGCCGGCAGTGCACGTCGCTCGGCGTCACCGGGATGGCGGGCGGGCGCGCATCAGCCGCGTACGCCGAGGTCCGCCGACCCCGGGCGCGATCGGCCGACACACGGCCGCGCGGGACGCCGCTGACGGCTCCCGCGGCAGGCGATGCCCCGCGTGGGACAGACGTGCGAAGTGGCTGGAGATGGAGTGACAGAGCCGGTGAGTTCGGGTGCAGCACAATCTGATACGACCGGAGGCCCGGGCGGGCGGCCGTTGTCGGTGGTGGTCGCGGGCGGTGGTACCGCCGGACACATCGAACCCGCGCTCGCCGTGGCCGACGCGATCACCCGCATCGACCCGACGGCCCGCGTCACCGCACTCGGGACCAGCCGCGGCCTGGAGGTCGACCTGGTGCCCGAACGCGGATACGACCTTCGGCTGATCCCGCCGGTCCCGTTGCCGCGGAAACCCGGGATGGACCTCGCCAAGACGCCCGGCCGCCTGGTGTCCTCGGTCGCCGCGACCCGCAAGGTGCTCGCCGACGTGGATGCCGACGTCGTCATCGGCTTCGGCGGGTACGTGTCCGTGCCGGCCTACCTCGCCGCGCAGATGCACCTGCGCGGACGCAACCGCATCCCGATCGTCATCCACGAGGCGAATGCCTCGGCGGGCATCGCCAACAAGGTGGGCGCCCGCTTCGCCGACCGAATCCTGGCCGCCGTCGACGGTTCCGGCCTCGACGCGACCGTCGTCGGCATGCCGGTCCGCGGTGTCCTCACCGAGCTGGACCGGCCTGCTCTGCGGGCCAAGGCGCGACACTACTTCGGTCTCGACGAGGACGCCCCGACCCTGCTCGTCTTCGGTGGATCCCAAGGCGCGCAACGCATCAACGCCGCGGTTTCGGGTGCGGCCGAAGCCCTCGCAAAGGCGGGCATCGGTGTCCTGCACGCCTACGGGCCCAAGAACTCGATCGATCCGGTGATCGTCGAGGGCGCCCCGCCGTACCGCGGCGTCGGCTACCTCAAGCGGATGGATCTCGCCTACGCCGCGGCCGACCTGGTGATGTGCCGGTCCGGTGCGATGACCGTCGCCGAGGTGTCGGCCACCGGTCTGCCCGCCGTCTACGTCCCGCTGCCACACGGCAACGGCGAACAACGCCTCAACGCGCTACCGGTCGTCGAGGCCGGTGGCGGACTCATCGTCGAGGACTCGGCGGTCAGCGCGGAGTGGGTGGCACGCGAGGTGCCGGCCCTCCTGCAGGACGCGGAGCGACTGCAGAAGATGTCCGCGGCGGCCGCGGGCACGGGCCATCGTGACGCCGCGGCGGCCGTCGCCGACGTCGCTCTCGAACTCGCTCGCGGATTCCGCGCGGGCCGGGGCTCGGTCCGCAAGGCGTTTCGTTCCCGCCGATCGGCCGGCGAGCAGTGACAATTGGACGGGACCGGGTCGGACGGGACACGGCCGGCGAGACGACCGGAGAAGGCGTGGGAGGTGACGACATGAGCGAGGGGACGACCGTGGGAACCGGAGGACTGCCGCCGCAGCTGGCCCGCGTGCACATGGTCGGCATCGGCGGCGCCGGCATGTCCGGACTGGCGCGCATCCTGCTCGCCCGCGGCGGCCAGGTGTCCGGATCGGACGCGAAGAACAGCCGCGGCATCCTCGAACTCCGCACGCGTGGCGCCCGTGTCCAGGTGGGACACGATCCGTCGGCGCTCGACCAGATCCCGGGCGGCCCGTCGGTGGTGGTCACCACCCACGCCGCCATCCCCAAGACCAACCCCGAGCTGGTGGCCGCCCGCTCGCGGGGCATCCCGATCCTGCTGCGCCCGCGCGTGCTCGCCCAGCTCATGGAGGGCGACCGGACGATGCTGCTCGCCGGGACCCATGGCAAGACCTCGACCACCTCGATGGCCGTCGTCGCCCTTCAGCACGCCGGCAGCGATCCGTCGTTCGCGATCGGCGGCGAGCTCAACGAATCCGGCACCAACGCCCATCACGGCGGCGACCCGGTCTTCGTGGCCGAGGCCGACGAGAGCGACGGTTCGCTGCTCGAGTACACGCCCGACGTCGTCGCCGTCACCAACATCGACGCCGACCATCTCGACTTCTTCGGCTCGATCGAGGCCTACGTCGACGTGTTCGACAAGTTCACCGAACGCATCCGGACCGGCGGCACCCTCGTGGTCTGCCTCGACGATCCCGGATCGGCCGCACTCGCCGGACGCGTCCGCGGCGATCTCGCCGAGCGCGGGGTCGCGGTCCTCGGCTACGGCCGCGGCACCCATGCGGGCCTCGCGCCCGGCGTGCCCAACGTGGCGACCCTGCTGTCGTGGGAGCCGCGGGCCGCCGGGGGAGCGGCACGGGTCCGCTTCACCGCGCCGGTGACCGGTCCCGCCGACGAGACCGGCACGGTCGTCGAACGTGAACTCATCCTCCCGCTCCCGGGAGAGCACATGGCGCTCAACGCGATCGCCGCGGTGATCGGCACCGTCCGCGTCAACGCAGCGCAGACCGCCGACGCCGCGGGTGCCCTCGACGGAATCCTCGCGGGCATCGGTGCGTTCGGCGGGGTCCATCGTCGCTTCGAGTTCCGCGGCCGCCGGGGCGGCGTCGAGGTCATCGACGACTACGCCCACCATCCGACCGAGGTGCGCTCGGTGCTGTCCGCGGCGCAGGCCATGATGGCCGCGCGGGTCGGCCCCGACGCGCCGCGCGGTCGCGTCATCGCGGTCTTCCAGCCCCACCTGTACTCGCGCACGGTCGAGTTCGCCGACGAGTTCGCCACCGCCCTCGACCTCGCCGACACCGTGGTCGTCGCCGACGTCTACGGCGCCCGCGAGGCACCGATACCGGGTGTCAGCGGCCGGACGATCGCCGACAAGCTGACCCGCCCGTCGGTGTTCGCGCCGGACCTGTCGCGGCTGGCCGGTCAGGTCGCCGGCCTGGCGCGACCCGGTGACCTCGTGTTGACCCTGGGTGCGGGCGACATCACCATGCAGGGTCCCGAGATCCTCGCCGCGCTCGGTGCGGACACCGGGTCCGAGCGCACGACGCACGCGAACGGTGAGGGCCCCGGCGACGGGGGCCTCACGGGACGGGTCTCGTGATCCGCTGGCCGACCCGCCGCCGGTCCCGCCTGATCCTCGGCACCCTGATGGTCGTCGCCGCGGGGGTCGGGCTGGTCCTGATCGCCTATCTGACCCCGCTGATGTCGGTACGCAGCACCGACATCTTGGACAACGGCTCGGTCCCGGCCGACGAGATCCTCCGCGTCGCAGCCGTCCCCCAGGGGACACCGCTTCTCCAGGTGGACACCCGCGCCGTCGCGCAGCGGGTCGCCACCATCCCGTCTGTCGAATCCGTCCGCGTCCAGCGGTCCTACCCCTCGTCGCTCACCATCACCGTCGTCGAGCGGGTGCCGGTGGTGATCGTGACGAGCGGGGACGAGGTCCACGTCCTCGACCGGTCGGGGGTGTCCTTCCTGCACTACGTCCGCGCCCAGGGCGTGCCGCCGGAGGTGCTCAAGCTCCCGGTTCTCGAGACCCCGAACCCGGGCCCGGCCGACCCCACCACCCGGGAGGCGATCACCGCGGTCGCCGGACTCCCGGAATCGCTGGCGCGACAGGTCATCCGGGTGTCGGCGAACTCTCCGGTCGACATCGAGTTCCTCCTCACCGAGGACCGCCGGGTCATCTGGGGCGACAGCGATCGGGGAGCGGAGAAGGCGCGAACCCTCACGTATCTGCTGAGCCGGGACGCCAAGATGTACAACGTCTCGAGCCCTGAGTTCCCGGCCTACAAGTGATGGTGTCGGCCCGCGGCCGCCGGCACGGGCCGGGAACGACGCCAGATTCGTTGAAGATCTGAGAAATTCACCGAATTTCGGCGCGACTTCCCGACACGCCGGGCGCTGTTGTGGATACCGGGGCCCGGGATGCCTAGCGTCATCTCCACAACGAACTACTTGACATAACTCTAGATCTATGGTTCAGGTTTAGGGTTTTGTCAGCACTTAGCCGCTGACACATCAGCACCGGAACGCGCTGAGAGATCAGCAACGGAACATCGAGCACGACCCATTACGAGGAAGGCGAGCGCATGACGCCACCGCACAACTACCTGGCCGTCATCAAGGTCGTCGGCATCGGCGGCGGCGGCGTGAATGCCGTCAACCGCATGATCGAGCAGGGACTCAAGGGAGTCGAGTTCATCGCGATCAACACCGACGCGCAGGCCCTGCTGATGAGCGACGCCGACGTCAAGCTCGATGTCGGTCGCGACTCCACCCGTGGCCTGGGTGCCGGCGCCGACCCCGAGGTCGGCCGCCGTGCCGCCGAGGACGCCCGCGACGAGATCGAGGAGCTCCTCAAGGGTGCCGACATGGTCTTCGTGACCGCGGGCGAGGGTGGCGGCACCGGCACCGGTGGTGCACCGGTCGTCGCGCAGATCGCCCGGAAGCTCGGTGCTCTCACCGTCGGCGTGGTCACCCGCCCGTTCTCCTTCGAGGGCAAGCGTCGCGGCGGACAGGCCGAAGCGGGCATCACCGCGCTGCGGGAGTCCTGCGACACCCTCATCGTGATCCCGAACGACCGCCTGCTCCAGCTCGGCGACGCGCAGGTGAGCCTCATGGACGCGTTCCGCAGCGCCGACGAGGTCCTCCTCAACGGTGTCCAGGGGATCACCGACCTCATCACCACCCCTGGTCTGATCAACGTCGACTTCGCCGACGTCAAGGGCGTCATGAGCGACGCGGGCAGCGCACTCATGGGCATCGGCTCGTCCCGAGGTGAGGACCGTGCCAAGAAGGCGGCCGAGTCGGCGATCAACTCGCCGCTGCTCGAGGCGTCGATGGAAGGCGCTCGGGGCGTGCTGATCTCGATCGCCGGCGGCAGCGACCTCGGTCTCTTCGAGATCCACAACGCGGCCACCCAGGTCCAGGAGGCGGCCCACGAGGACGCCAACATCATCTTCGGCACCGTGATCGACGACAACCTCGGCGACGAGGTCCGAGTGACCGTCATCGCCGCCGGTTTCGACGGCGGCACCCCGAAGAAGCGGTCCGACGTGCCCGCTGCGGCCGCCGGCCGTTCGGCTGTCGGACAGGGACAAGCCGGCGCGGTCTCGGCGCCGCCGAAGAGCGATCCGCTCTTCGGTGACATCCCCAAGGGGTCGGGTGATCCCTTCGGTGGTGAGCGTGAGCCGGAGCCCCCGCGTCGCAACACCGTGCATCTCGACGACGACGACGTCGACGTGCCGTCCTTCATGAAGCGCTGACCCGCATGCGGGTGCGTCGTGTGGTCACCACGCGTGCCGGCGGCGTCTCGGTGGCACCGTATGACTCGTTCAATCTCGGTGACCATGTCGGAGACGACCCGGAAGCGGTGTCCGCCAACAGGAATCGTCTGGCCGAGCAGATCGGGTTGCCCGCGTCCTCGGTCGTCTGGATGGAACAGATCCACAGCCGCAACGTGACGGTCGTCGACGGTCCGGTCCCCGAACCGGTTCCGGCGACCGATGCGCTGGTGACGACCACACCGGGCCTCGCGCTCGCCGTGCTGTCGGCCGACTGCGTGCCGGTGCTCCTCAGCGACGACGAGGCCGGCGTGATCGCCGGTGTCCATGCCGGGCGCGTCGGGGCACGCATCGGCATCGTGCGCGAGACCCTGAAGGTGATGGTCGAACTCGGTGCGCGCATCGAGTCGATCGGAGCGTTTCTCGGCCCGGCGGCGTCCGGTGAGCAGTACGAGGTGCCCCCGGCGATGCAGGCCGACGTCGAGAAGCATCTGCCCGGGAGTGCGAGTCGCACGAAGAAGGGCACGACGGGCCTCGACCTCCGTTCCGGTCTGCGCCGCCAGCTCCTCGAGGCCGGGGTCGCCGGGGTCGCCGTCGACCCGCGCTGCACGATCTCGGACCTGAGTCTCTTCAGCCACCGGCGCGGCGCACCGACCGGCCGCCTGGCATCGGTGATCTGGATGGACGACGAGAGTGCGCCGGACGGCGAGTAGACCCCCGGTGCTCCACGCGGAGAATGATGGGGGACATGAGCGATTCTCTCGATGACGCACGCACCGCCGAGCTGTCCGAGCGACTCGAAGCCGTACGCGGGCGGCTCGACGCGGCCGTCGCGGCCGCGGGCCGACCCACCGGGGCGTGTGCGCTCCTGGTGGTGACGAAATACTTCCCGGCCGACGACGTCCGCCGGTTGCTGAACCTGGGCGTCCGATCGTTCGGCGAGTCCCGTGAGCCGGAGGCCGGACGCAAGGTCGCCGAGGTCCTCGCCGATTGGACACCCGAGGATTCCACCGACGTCCCGGTGTTCGACATGATCGGGACCGTCCAGTCGAAGAAGGCCCGTTCCATCGCGCGTTGGGCGCGTGCGGTGCACTCGGTGGATCGTCCGAAGGTGGTCGAGGCCCTGGGCCGGGCCGCGCGAGCCGCGCTCGACGAGGGGGAGCGGACCGCGCGTCTCGGGGTGCTGCTGCAGGTGAGTCTCGACGGGGACCCGCAGCGAGGCGGCGTCGTCGAGGCGGATCTTCCCGCACTCGCCGAGCAGGTGTCGAGCGGGGACTCTCTGCAGTTGCGCGGACTGATGGTCATCGCCCCACTCACCGGTGAGCGGAAGTACTGGATGGCCGAATCCGCTCGTATCCACAACGCTTTTCGCGATCGGTACGCCGACGCCGTCGAACTGTCGGCGGGTATGTCCGGTGACATGGAAGAGGCGGTTGCAGCCGGCTCGACATGTGTGCGTGTCGGAACCGCGATCATGGGCGATCGGCCGCTACTCTCTCAGTAATCACATTGGTAACAACAGAACCAAGTGGCACAACAAGCGCAAATATCTCAACAAGCACAGTGACATCAGATGCACCATCCGGCACGGCTGCACACCGGCGTCGCACGACAGAGAGGCCGACAATGACCACGATGCAGAAGTTTAAGGCTTATTTCGGCATGGTGCCGCCCAGCGAGTACGAGGACGACTACCTCGAGGACGGCTCCGCGCTGCGTGTCCCGTCGCGTGAGCGTGCCTACCGTGACGACTACTACGGTGAGGGCTCCTACGACCCCGGTTACGAGCCCTCCCTGCGTGACCCCGGCTTCCGTGAGGCCGGTTACCGCGACGAGATGGCCTACGACGACCGTCATTTCGACGGCGGATACGAACTCGCCGGTGACTTCGTCCCCGAGTTCGCCTACGCCGGACCGCGTCCGACGCCCGAGGCCCCGATGCGTTCCGCTGCGCGCCTCGAACCGCTGCAGCGTTCGTCGAGTGCCGCCCTGCGTGCCGCCTCGTCGCGCCCGGCCGGCCCCGAGCACCGCGAGCTCGAGCGCGTCTTCGCCGACGGCCCGCTGCAGAAGATCACCACCCTGCGTCCCTCGGACTACAGCGAGGCCCGCACCATCGGTGAGCGTTTCCGCGACGGCAACCCGGTCATCATGGACCTCGTCGACATGACCAACGACGACGCCAAGCGCCTCGTCGACTTCGCCGCGGGCCTGGCCTTCGCTCTGCGCGGCTCCTTCGACAAGGTGGCCACCAAGGTCTTCCTGCTGTCGCCGGCCGACGTCGACGTGTCGCCCGATGACCGCCGCAAGATCGCCGAGACCGGCTTCTACAACCACTCCTGATGCAGGTGGGCACCCTCGGTTCGCACCGGCCGGTGCTCTTCAGGCAATCTTGACGCGTGGCTGCGATTTTGTTGGGTGTCCTGTACTACATCCTGTTGGTCTTCTGGTTGCTTCTCCTCGGCCGGCTCGTCGTCGAGCTGGTGCGGACGTTCGCCCGCGAGTGGCGACCCACCGGGGTGGCGGTCGTGATCATCGAGACGGTGTTCACTCTGACCGATCCGCCGATCAAGGCGCTGCGGCGGGTCCTGCCGCCGATCCCGCTCGGTCCGATCCGCCTGGATCTGTCGCTGATGATCGTCATGCTCGTCGTCATCATCGCCATGAACATCGTGAACGGTCTCCGCGCCGACGCGGTCGCCGATTCGCTGGCCACCGCTCTGGTTCTCACCCGCTCCTGATCCGCCGACGCGTCGCGCACCGGGACCCCTGTGACCCGGGTACCTTGAGGTACGCAGATGGACTACCGTTGGTTGTCGTCTTCGGATGCCCTGCCCGTTCGGAGGAGTTTCGATCGGGCTGAGCATCCAACAGTGCGACCTACGGTTCGCATGTGACAGGATTGGACGCCAGTTACAGTTTTTGACTGGTATGAATAGTTAGTGACAACCTGTATTGGTCGAACGACTCACGTCGCGCGATCGGGGTTGGACGGCACGCCAACTGAACACAAGCTTCACCACAGACACGAGGGGAACCGACATGCGGCTGACTCCAGCTGATGTGCACAACGTCGCGTTCAGCAAACCGCCTATCGGTAAGCGCGGCTACAACGAGGATGAGGTCGATCAGTTCCTCGATTTCGTCGAGGCCGAGCTCGCCCGGCTGATCGAAGAGAACACCGACCTGAAGCAGCGCGTCGAGGAGCTCGAGGGTGAGCTCGCCGACGCCCGCTCGGGTGCCGGCGCCGCCCCCGCAGAGGAGCGGACCCAGATGTTCGCCAAGCCGCCGGTTCAGGAGCAGCCCGCTCCCGTCCAGCAGCCCGCCGCGCCTGTGGTCAACGACGACGCCAACGTCCGTGCCGCCCGCGTCCTCGCGCTCGCGCAGGACACCGCGGACCGCCTCACCGGCAGTGCCCGCGCCGACGCCGACGCGATGCTGGCCGACGCGCAGACCCGCGCCGACACGCTGGTCTCGGAGGCGCAGAGCAAGTCCGACGCCATGCTCGCCGACGCGCGCCAGCGTTCGGAGGCCATCCTGGCCGACGCCCAGACTCGCTCCGAGGCGCAGCTGCGCCAGGCACAGGAGCGCGCGGACGCGCTCCAGAGCGACGCCGAGCGCAAGCACAGCGAGATCATGGGCACGATCAACCAGCAGCGCGGCGTGCTCGAGGGACGGATCGAACAGCTCAAGACCTTCGAGCGTGAGTACCGCACCCGCCTGAAGACCTACCTCGAGTCGCAGCTCGAAGAGCTGCAGCAGCGCGGCAGCGCGGCACCGGTCGAGGGTGGTCGTCCCGACCAGTCGTTCTCGAACGATCCGGGCAGCGGCGGTTTCAGCAGCTACTCGCCGAGCTGACCTCCGCGCCGGACATGCACCCTAGGCTGGTGATGTGCTGACCTTGGCCCTGGGCGCGACCCTCGTCGGGTTCGTGCTGCTCATCCTCGGTCTCATCACCGGGACCGTGTGGCTCGCCGTCGCCTGCATCGTCATCTGTCTCCTCGGCCTGGCCTTCCTGCTCGTCGATGTGTTCTCGGGGCGCAACCGGGATTCCGGCCGATCGCTGGAAGACATGGTCCCCGGAGCCGGACGCGATGAGGTCGACACCGACAGCGACGACGCCGGTTTCGCCGGCGGCCGAAGCGATGCCGACGAGTCCCGGACACGCCGGCATCCGACGGCGATGCCGTCGGCGCGGGACTCCGACACCGGTGAGGCGACGGTCGCTTATGAGCAGCCCTCCTTCGAACCCGGTATGGGCGCACCGTCGGGGCCGACGCCATCTCGGCCCGTGGTGCCCGAGAGTCGCCCGGCGCACGAGCGTCGTGAGGGCAACCTCGAGGACTACCTGCGGTCGGTCGGCGAGCCGGTCGGCCAGCCGAACTCCGGTCCGACGCCCGTTCCCGGTCCGGCACCGTCCGGCCGGGGTGCACCGGGGCAGCCGCCTCGTGCCCCGTATCAGGCGCCGGGTCAGCAGTCTCCCGGCGGTCAGCCGTCGCGTCCCGACCCGTCGCCGCTGCCGCAGTACGGGAACCCGCCGTCGGGTCCCCAGCAGCAGTACGGGCAACCGACCTCCGGGCAGCGGGCGTCCGGGCAGCGTCCGGCGTGGCCTCAGGGTCAGGACTCCGCGCGACCCGATCCCGCCCAGTCGGGTGAGCGACCGCAGGGGGAGCAGCCCGAGCCCCCGGAACCGCGACCCGGCCGGCGTCGTGCGGCGGATTTCGATCCGCTCGACCCGAACTGGCGTCCACCGCTCGACTGAGACCTCTTTCGTGACCACGCACCGCCCGGACAGCGATACCGATTCGCCTGTCCGGGCGGTGCGTCGTTACACTGGTTGACGCGTCGATCCGGCCATCACCGGGGAGCACCCGGAAGAACAGAGCCGTCGCCCGAACCAGGGCAGCGCTCCCAGTAGAACCGGGCGGGCGTGGCCCGTCACAGCCACGGGACCGTACGGGTAGACCCGCGCGATCCGATGAGTGGCGCCGGAATGCCGGCGCAAGCGGGGTGGTACCGCGCAGACCTTACGGTGTGCGTCCCCGTGCCGAGGAGAGACATCACCAGGCACGAGGAGACGAGCCGTGACCGACACGAACGAGACGGGCGCGAACGCGACCGGACGTGTGTACCCCAAGGTCGACATGACGGTTGGGACAGGGCGCAGCGCCCCCGATTTCCCGTCCGTGGAGCAGAACGTCCTGCAGTACTGGGATGCCGACTCGACCTTCGCCGCGTCCATCGGGAACCGCGCCGACGCCGAGGAGTTCGTCTTCTACGACGGACCGCCCTTCGCCAACGGTCTCCCGCACTACGGCCATCTCCTGACCGGTTACGTCAAGGATGTGGTACCCCGGTACCAGACCATGCGCGGCAAGAAGGTCGATCGCCGATTCGGTTGGGACACACACGGTCTGCCCGCCGAACTCGAGGCCGAACGCCAGCTCGGGATCACCGACAAGTCGGAGATCGAGAAGATGGGCATGGAGAAGTTCAACGAGTACTGCCGTGACTCGGTTCTCCGCTACACCGGTGAGTGGCGCGACTACGTGACCCGCCAGGCGCGCTGGGTGGACTTCGACAACGACTACAAGACGCTCGACCTCGACTTCATGGAGTCGGTCATGTGGGCGTTCAAGGCCCTCTACGACAAGGGTCTGATCTACCAGGGCTACCGCGTGCTGCCCTACAGCTGGTACGAGCAGACGCCGCTGAGCAATCAGGAGTCCAAGCTCGACGACGCCTACCGCATGCGCCAGGACCCGGCGGTGACCGTGCGGATGCCGCTGTCGGTGCCGGATGGGCCGCTGGCCTCGCTCGACGGTGTCAACGCGCTGATCTGGACCACCACGCCCTGGACCCTGCCGTCCAACCTCGCGATCGCGGTCAACCCCGAGGTCACCTACGTGCACGTCAAGGCCGCCGACGGTCAGCAGTACCTGCTGGCCGAGGCGCTGCTGGGCGCGTACGCCAAGGAGATCGCCGACCCCGAGGTGATCGGTACCCACCTGGGCAAGGACCTCGAGAACCTCTCCTACACACCGCCGTTCGATTTCTTCGTCGGACACCCCAACGCCCACCGCGTGCTGCTCGGCGACTATGTCACCACCGAGAGCGGCACCGGCGTCGTGCACCTCGCGCCGGCCTTCGGTGAAGAGGACATGGACCTCGCGACCGCCAACGGCATCGAGGTCGTGCAACCGCTCGATCCGGGTGGCCGCTTCACCTCGCAGGTTCCGCCGTACGAGGGCCAGATGGTCTTCGACGCCAACCCGGTGATCATCAAGGACCTCAAGGCGGCCGGCCGCATCCTGCGCCACGAGACCATCGAGCACTCCTACCCGCACTCGTGGCGGTCGGGACAGCCGCTGATCTACATGGCGGTGCCGTCGTGGTTCGTCGCCGTCACCCAGTTCCGCGACCGCATGGTGGAACTGAACAAGCAGATCACTTGGGTGCCCGAACACATCCGCGACGGCCAGTTCGGCAAGTGGCTCGAGGGTGCGCGCGACTGGAACATCAGCCGCAACCGCTACTGGGGCGCGCCGATCCCGGTGTGGATCTCCGACGACCCGGAGCACCCGCGCATCGACGTCTACGGTTCGCTCGACGAACTCGAGCGCGACTTCGGCGTGCGCCCGGACAACCTGCACCGGCCGTTCATCGACGATCTCACCCGACCGAACCCGGATGACCCGACCGGGCGGTCGACGATGCGCCGCGTGCCCGAGGTCCTCGACTGCTGGTTCGAGTCGGGCTCGATGCCATATGCGCAGGTGCACTACCCGTTCGAGAACCGCGACTGGTTCGACGGCGGGGACTCGGCCTCGGCGGTGGCGCACAATCCGGGCGACTTCATCGTCGAATACAACGGTCAGACTCGCGGCTGGTTCTACACCATGCACGTGCTGGCGACCGCGCTGTTCGACCGGCCCGCGTTCAAGACCGTTGCCGCACACGGCATCGTGCTGGGTGACGACGGCCAGAAGATGTCCAAGTCCAAGCGCAACTACCCGGACGTCAACGAGGTCTTCGACCGCGACGGCTCCGACGCGATGCGCTGGTTCCTGATGGCCTCGCCGATCCTGCGCGGAGGCAACCTCGTCGTCACCGAGCGCGGCATCCGCGAGGGTGTCCGTCAGGCGCTGCTGCCGTTGTGGAACGCCTACAGCTTCCTGCAGCTCTACGCAGATCGCCCGGCGACCTGGCGGACCGACTCGCAGAACGTCCTCGACCGCTACATCCTGGCCAAGCTCGCCACCACGCGCGAGGTGATGACCGAGGCGCTCGACACCTACGACATCGCCGGTGCGTGTGACGCGTTCCGTGAGTTCGTCGAGTCGCTGACCAACTGGTACGTGCGCCGTTCGCGGGCACGGTTCTGGGCCGGCCAGGAGGCGGACACCGACGCCTTCGACACCCTCTACACCGTGCTCGAGGTGGCCTCGCGGCTCGCGTCGCCGCTGCTGCCGCTGGCGACCGAGGCGATCTGGCGCGGACTCACCGGTGGCCGTTCGGTGCACCTGACCGACTGGCCGACCGCCGACGAGCTCCCCGCCGACGCCGATCTGGTCGCGGCGATGGACGAGGTCCAGGCGGTCTGCTCGGTCGCGTCGAGCGTGCGCAAGGCCAACAAGCTGCGCGTCCGCCTGCCGCTGCCCGGTCTGACCGTGGCATCGCCGACCGCGGCCGCACTCGAGCCGTACGTCGACCTGGTCAAGGACGAGATGAACGTCAAGTCCGTCTCGCTCGCCACCGACGCCAGCGAGTACGGCCGCTACGAGATCGCGGTCAACGCCCGCGCCGCGGGCCCGCGCCTGGGCAAGGACGTCCAGCGCGCGATCAAGGCCGTGAAGTCCGGCAACTGGTCGGTGGAGACGAACGCCGAGGGCGCGGAGGTCGTCGTCGCCGATGGCATCGAGCTCCACGCCGGCGAGTACAGCCGCAAGCTGGTGGCGGTCGAACCGGACTCCACCGCCGAGCTGCCCGGTGGCAAGGGTCTCGTCGTGCTCGACACCGCGGTGACCCCCGAGCTCGAGGCCGAGGGCTGGGCCAAGGACCGCGTGCGCGAATTGCAGGATGCGCGCCGCAACCTGGATCTGGACGTCTCCGACCGCATCACGGTGCGCCTCGTCGTCCCGGCCGAGCGTCTCGAGTGGGCACAGACCCACGCCGACCTGGTCGCCGGAGAGGTCCTCGCCGTGGAGTTCGACGTCACCGCCGACGGTGCGCCGGGAGCCATCGAGCTCGGCGACGGCGTCACCGCCGATGTCGCGAAGGTCGGCTGACCAGCTATTTCGCAATGACTGTCACCTTTCTGCCGCCGTCGGTGTCTCGAGGATGACCACCTCGAACACCGACGGAAGGCAGAACGATGAGCACCACCGACACCACGCAGGAGATCCAGACAGTCGAGCGGACGCACGTGGTCGTCCTGGGCGCCGGCTATGCGGGGGCGATGGCGGCCAACCGGCTGCGGCGCAACCCCGCCGTCGACGTCACGGTCGTGAACCCGCAACCGTTCTTCGTGCAGCGAATCCGGTTGCACCAGTTCATCGCACGGACGGGTGAGCCGCAGGCCGCATTCGGCGACCTGCTCGGCGACGGCATCGACGTCGTTGTCGACACCGCCGTCCGGATCGACGCCCGCGCCCGGCGGGTACATCTGGCATCGGGGAAGCACGTCGACTACGACTACCTGATCTATGCCATCGGCAGCCGCCATCACCTCCCGGACATCCCGGGCGCGGCCGACCACGCGCTGTCGGCCTCGGACTGGGCTGCGGCACAGCACCTCCGGGAACGCATCGATGCCCTGGACGCCGGTGCGCCGGTGGTCGTCGTCGGCGGCGGCCTCACCGGGATCGAGCTCGCCGGTGAACTCGCCGGACGCGGCTTCGCGGTGACGCTGGCCGGTGGCGGTGCCGTCGCTCCGTCGGTGGGTGAACGCGGCCGTCGGGCCACCATCCGGCAACTCGGCCGACTCGGCGTCGACGTGCTCGACAACGCTCGGGTCATCGCGGTCGAGACCTCGCGGGTCATCCTCGAGACCGAGGGTCGCGAACAGTATTTGCCCAGCGCGGCAACGGTCTTCGCCACCGGTTTCCAGGCCCCGGAGCTCGCCGCGGACAGTGGGTTGACCACCGACGGGATCGGCCGTCTGCAGACCGATGAGAGCCTGACGAGCGTCGACGACGATCGGATTCTCGGCGCCGGGGACGCGGTCGCAGTCCAGGGGATCACTCTGCGGATGAGCTGCCAGGCGGCTCAGCCGCTGGGGGCCCAGGCTGCCGAGGCCGTGCTCGCCCGGATCGCCGGTGACCGGCCGATCCCCGTGGACCAGGCCTTCGTCGCACAGTGCACGAGCATCGGGCGCCACGCGGCCACCCTGCAGTTCACCCGGCGCGACGACTCGCCCGCGCGAGCGGTGGTGACGGGCCGTCTCGCAGCTCTGGCCAAGGAAGCGGTGTGCCGCGGTACCGTGTGGAACATCCGCCGCGAGGCCGCGCACCCGGGCGCATTCAGCTGGTTGCGCGGTCGCGAGGTGACCGCCGAGCGTGAGCCGGTTCTGCAGTGACCGGCTCGCCGACGAGAGGCAGGGTTCCGGTGAACGGCAGGCACTCGGAGATGAGTGAGAACGACCGGCGGGCAGCTCGTTTCGCCGAGTTGCGGCCACTGCTGTTCACCGTCGCCTACGAGATGGTCGGGACCGCGGCCGACGCCGAAGACGTGCTGCAGGACAGTTACCTGCGGTGGGCGGAGGTCGACGACACCGAGATCGCCGACACCAAGGCGTATCTGGCGAAGATCGTCACCCGGCAGGCACTCAACGCGCTGAGGTCGCGGTCGCGGCGACGCGAGGAGTACGTCGGACCGTGGCTGCCGGAGCCGATCCTGACCGACGAGCGGGATCTCGCCGACGACGTGGTGCTCGCCGAGGCGGTGTCGACGGCAATGCTGATCGTGCTGGAGTCGTTGAGCCCGAACGAGCGTGCGGTGTTCGTGCTGCGCGAGGTGTTCGGCTTCTCCTACGACGAGGTCGGCGACATGCTCGGCAAGCCGGCGGCCACGGTCCGTCAGATCGGGCACCGCGCCCGGAACCACGTCGAGGCGCGTCGTCCCCGGTTCGACCCGGTGGATTCCGAACGCGCGGTCGCGGTGGTCGACGCGTTCCTCTCGGCTGCACAGTCCGGTGACGTCGATGGCCTGCTGACCATGCTCGCCCCCGATGTCGAGTTCACCGCCGACAGCGACGGCAAGGTCATGGCGGTGAAGCACCCGATCCATGGCGCTCTGGCCGTGGCCCGGTTGCTGACGGGCTTCGCCCGGCTCGGCCGTGACCTGGATTACCGACTCGAACCGGCGGTCTTCAACAACCAGTCCGGCGTGGCGATCTACATCGACGACCGGCTCGAGGGCACGTTCACTCTCCACATCGTCGACGGCGTCATCGAGCAGATCTACGCCATGCGCAACCCGGACAAGCTGACCGGCCTGGAGGAGCCGCGCACCGTCGCGCGGTGAACTCCCGCGCCCCGGTGGCGACCTGAATTCCTCAGCCGTGCAGTGGGATTGGTACTAGTGCCGGAACAGCCCCGACAAGGTCAGCTCGATCTGCGACCGGAACAGGTCGGCGGGGTGGGCGAGGGTGTCGTTGCCGTATTGGCCGAAGGTCTCCAGGCTGATCGCACCGACGAGGACTGCCCAGAGGGTCGTCGACGCGGCCATCACGTCGTCCGGGGCGTCGATGCCGAACTCGTCGCGGATGGCGGACATGTCGCCGGCGACCCCGGTTGTGGGAGTGGGCAGGTCGTCCCGCAACAGTCCCTCGGACCAGGCGGCCGCGCACTCGCGCAGGAGCAGGGCCGGGATGCGTGTGCCCGGCACCGTCGTCTCCTCGCCCGGCGCGGCATAACCGGGTACCGGGCTGCCGTAGAGGAGTGCCCAGCGGGCCGGGTCGGCGAGTGCCCACTCCCGGGCGGCCTCCGCGGCGGCGAGCAGTCGCGCCCGTCGGTGGTCGGCTTCGACGGCCGCAACCGCCAGGTCGATGGCGTCGCCGACGTCGTTGTACGCCTCGACGAGCAGCATCGTCAGCAGGTCGTCGCGGCTCGGGACGTACCGGTAGACGGCCGAGGACACCACGCCCATCTCCCGGGCGATCGCGCGCAGCGACAGTCCGGGCGCGCCATGGGTGGCCAGGTGCTTGCGCGCCAGTCTGCGGATCTCGTCGGTCATCATCGCGCGGTTCTCCGCGCGGCTTCGTCCGGTCGCCATGGGTCGATCCTCGCACACTTCGAGAGCAGTGCTCTTGATTTCTTGCGCGAGTGGGTGCAGACTCGAAAACGAGAGCGGTGCTCTCGAAACCTGCCACCCACCACGAAGGGCTCATCACGATGACCGGCACGACCCACTACCGCGCTCCCGAGGGATTCGACAACGTCTTCAACCGCACCGTCCGCTGGCTCGCCGACCACGGCGTCAACCTCGCCGGCGCGCAGAACCTCACCGTCCCCGGCCGCAAGACCGGCAAGCTGCAGACCGTCCCGGTCAACGTCCTGCGATTCGACGGCGGGGAGTACCTCGTCTCGCCGCGCGGCAACACCCAGTGGGCTCGGAACGCACGCGTCGCCGAGACCGTGGAACTCCGGCGCGGACGCCGTCGGACCGTGGTGGCCCTCGCCGAGGTCGACCCCGACCGGCGCCCGCCGATCATCGGCGAGTACCTGCGCAAGTGGGGTTGGGAGGTTGGCCGTTTCCTGCCAGAGGGGCTCGACGCCAAGCCGTCCGACGCCGACCTCGCCGCGCATGCCGGCTCGATCCCGGTCTTCGCCATCACGTCCGCCGGCTAGCCGATTTCCCCAGCGCGTCGGCTCACTAGACTCGGACAGGTGGTGCGCCCGGATTCCGACTCGACGCTCGCGGACGGTTCATCCGTACCCGAACGGTGGATGTCCGGCGGGGGATCGGGCGGGGCACCGGCCGGTGCCGATTCCGAACGCGGCGCACGCTGGGTGATGCACCTCGACATGGACGCCTTCTTCGCCTCCGTCGAACAGCTCACCCGCCCGACGCTGCGCGGCCGCCCGGTGCTCGTGGGCGGTTCCGGCGGTCGGGGAGTGGTGGCCGGAGCGAGCTACGAGGCCCGGGTGTTCGGGGCCAGGTCGGCGATGCCGATGCATCAGGCCCGACGCCTCATCGGCCCCGCCGGCGTCGTGGTGCCCCCGCGCGGTGCGGTCTACGGCAAGGTCAGCAAGCGGGTGTTCCGCATTGTGCGCGAAGCGGTTCCGGTGATCGAGACGCTGTCCTTCGACGAGGCGTTCGCCGAACCGGCCGAACTCGCCGGGGCCTCGGTGGCGCAGGCGCGAGAGTTCGCCGAGGAGGTGCGCGCCCGCATCCGCACCGAGTGCGGACTCGCGGCTTCGGTCGGATTCGGCAGCGGGAAGCAACTCGCCAAGATCGCCTCGGGGATGGCGAAACCCGATGGTGTGATGGTGATCCCGCCGTCGGGCGAGATCGATTTCCTGCACGGACTGCCGGTGCGCAAACTGTGGGGCATCGGTCCGGTCTCGGGGGATCGTCTCGCGCGGCTGGGAATCGACACCATCGGAGACCTCGCGCGGATGTCGACGGTCGAGGTCGCGTCGGTGCTCGGCGGCACCGTCGGACCTGCGCTGCATCGGCTCGCCCAGGGCATCGACGACCGGCCGGTCGCCGAACGCGCCTCGGCCAAGCAGATCAGCGCCGAATCGACCTTCGCCGAGGACATCGTCGACCTCGACGAACTGCGCAAGGCGATCCGCAAGGCCGCCACCGACGCGCATCGCCGGCTGCTCAAGGACGGGCGCGGCGCGCGCACGGTGGTGCTGAAGCTCAAACGTTCCGACATGTCGATCCTGACCCGCTCGGCGACCACCGCCGCCGCCACGACCGACTTCGACGACCTCGAACGCACCGCCCAGCGCCTCGCCCTCGACCCGCGCACGGTCGGAGCGATACGTCTTGTGGGAGTAGGGTTCTCCGGTCTCAGTGCGGTACAGCAGTACGCGTTGTTCGACGATCTCGACGCCGCGCCGGACGAGACGACCCACCACGACACCGCCTCCGCGGGTGGCGCGGCGAGCCCGTCGTCGGACTCCGGCGGCATCGTGGAGGTGTCGGAGACCGTGCACGATACGACCGTCGACACCGAGTCACCCGAACCCGTGCGGTTCGCCCCGGGCGGAAATCCGCAGAGCCGTGCGCCGTTTGCGCCGGGCGCCGACGTGACCCATCCCGAGTTCGGGCACGGCTGGGTACAGGGGAGTGGGCACGGCGTCGTCACCGTCCGCTTCGAGACCCGCACCACCGGCCCCGGGCGCACCCGCACCTTCGGCGTCGACGATCCCGATCTACGGCCCGCCGACCCGCTCGACAGCCTCGAGTGGGACCTTGGCGCCGACGACGAGTGAACGTCGCGGGAGCGCCAGTGCCACATCACTTCCCGGATGCGGAGAAGAACTCGGCGATCGTCTCGGGACTCGCCTTGGCGGTGAGCAGTGCGATCAGTGCCATGCGGGCCTGCGGCGCACGCAGCCACGGCGACACGATCGCGCCGGCGCGATGCAGATCGACGGCGCCCCCGCCGCCGCCGTAGGTCGCCGACACCTCGCCGTAGGGCACCCGGCTCGTCACCACGACGGTCACGCCGTGGGTGACGGCGAGCGCGACCTCGGCGGTGATGTCCGGGTGGGTGTTCCCCGAGCCCGTCGCGGCGAGCACGATGCCCGCGGCGTTCTGCGCGACCGCCGCCGCTATCAGACCGGGGGACACCCCGGGATACAGCGCGAAGAGGTCGACCCGGGCGGTCCGGCCGAGCGGGATCTCGTCGGTCAGCACCGGACGCGGCAGATCGGTGCGCACCGAGTCGAAGGCGACAGCGTCGGACGTCGACACCTTGAACAGCCCGCGCGCCGGCAGGATGCGACCGCCGGCCGCCACCAGGACGCCGCGGCCCCGATTTTCGGGATCGCCGACCGCGGCCAGTGCGGCGGCCAGGTTGCGCGGACCGTCCGCATCGGGGCGGTCGGCCGGCAACTGGGCGCCGGTGAACACGACCGGCCGCGAGTCGACACAGTAGAGATCGGCGAGGAACGCCGTCTCCTCCATCGTGTCGGTGCCGTGGGTGACCACGACTCCGGCGACCTCCGGGTCGGCGAGGGCGTCGGCGATCCCCCGCACCACCGCGAGTTGGTCGGCCACGGTCATCGCCGAACTGTCCACCGACATCAGATCGACGGTGCGGACGGCTTCCATCCCGGCGTTCCCGGCCCCGGTGTTCGAGGCTGCTGACAGCAAGTCGTCGGCGCCGAGCGCGGGCACGGCACCGTCGGTCGTGGTCTGCGCGGCGATGGTGCCGCCGGTGGTGATCAGCACGGTCGTCGACGGACCGGGCGGGGGAGAAGCGGACATGGTCGTCAAGCCTCACGGCAGGCCGCCGAACCGTCAAGCCTCGAGCGGCGCGGCGTGGAACCGGGATCATCCGCCTGCGTTTGGCATAGTGGTGTGGGTTGTCGCCGGGCCCGACCCGGCAGACCCCATCGGCGAGTCATGGGAGAGCGCCACGGCGCGCCCACGTCCACAGACATAGTGAGGGAGATCGTTGAAGTATCGGAAGTTTCTTGGCGCGACCATGATCGCGGCCGCATTGATGACCGGTGTCGCAGCCTGCGGTGGCGACGACAGCGACGCACCGCCCGCCCCGACCCTGACCAGCACCGCGGATGCCGGTGCCGGTGCCGCCGGTGGTGACACCGAGTCCGAGATCACCAACGACAGCAAGCCGCCGTCGATCGCGGCTCTCAACGAGCTCGTGGACACCGCCGTCGACCCGAAGATCCCGAGCAAGGACAAGATCGTCCTCGTCGAGGGTTCGGAGAAGGACCCGGCCATCTTCGAGGAGCTGGTCAACGCCCGCGCGGAGAACTCCGACGTCGACTGGGTCCTGGTGAACCCGGTCATCAGCGCCGGCCCGAACAAGGCCCGCGTCAAGGTTCGCATCGAGACCGCCGGCAACCCGCCGACCAACGCCGAGTCGACCATCGTCTTCGACGACGGCCGCTGGAAGCTCTCCAACCAGACCGTGTGCAACCTGCTCGGCCTCTACCAGGTCAAGAGCGCGATGTGCACCCCGGCGAGCTAGCCGGACCGTTCGGCTGACCCCGGAGAACCGGGTTGTCCTCACCGCCAGGTGACGGACAACCCGGTTTTCTGTACCAGGGGACGCGACGGGTCGGCCCCGACGAGTTCCCGCGCACCGGTGTAGGTCAGCTGACCGCCGACCGGCAGCCCGCGCGAGAGGTCGATCTCGACGCTGCCGCCGCCCTCGGAACTGAAGCGGCTGATGGTGAGGGTGTCGCTGCCGCCCGGGATCGCGAAGACGGAGTTCACCGGGGTCTCCTCGGCGGAGAACTGGATGGTCAGACGGTTCCCGTCCCAGGCCGACAGCCGGGCGTCGATCGTCTGCGTGACCGTCGCGGCCGCCGAGATGACGCGTTCGGTGCGCCACCGCGCACCCACCGCGATCGGCTCGGTCGGCAGCGCGATGGAGGTGTTCAACGCCGTCACCAGGGACTGTTCGACGGCCAGGCGTGCTTCCTGGCCCGCCTGCTCGGGAGGGGCGAGACGCAACGCGACCGGCGCGAGTCCGGGGCCGGTGGTCAGTCCCGCCTTCGTGCCCGTCATCGCCGACAACTGCCCGTTGAGGGAGGCGTCCGGAGACGTCACGGTGCCCAGTTCGAGTTCCAGCTCCGATTTCTCGGCGCACGAGAACCGCGCGGTCATCGGGGTCTCGACGGTCTCGGCATCCGCCGAACCACGGGAGGCGACATCGGAGGTCGTCACCAGCGTCACGGTCTGCGCGGACGAGGTGTCGGGAGCGGGAGCGGCCACGCGGCGCTCACCGTCACCCGGGTCGACCAGGGTGACCGTGGCCCCCGCAATCGGCACCGGCGCCGCTCCGGCCGCACGGGAGGGCGATCCGTTCGCGCAACCGGCGACCGTCGCCGAACTGGCGCCCGCAGCATCGTCGGACCCCGACGAGCACCCCGCGACCAGTACGGACACCGCCGTCAAGAGGGCGCACGAGGAGACAACGGACCGGAGGACACGACGATGCGAGGACACGGGTAGCCAGCGTATTCGACGGGTCGTGGACAATGAGGCTGTGGATGACCAACCCCTGACGGATTCCGGCAACGCGGATCCGCACGGCGCCGATTCTCCGGACGCCGACCGCGATCGAGTCCGATCGGACGACGCAACCCCCGCACGACGCTTCTCCCAGATGACCGCAGCCGTTCTCGGCGTCGCGCTCGTCGTCATCGGGCTGGACCTGCTGACCAAGGTGATCGCCGTCGCGACGCTCGACCCGCAGCGCCCGATCAAGATCATCGGCGACGTCGTCACCCTCCGACTCGTGCGCAACAGCGGCGCCGCCTTCTCACTGGCCTCGGGATACACCTGGGTGCTGACGATCATCGCGCTGGTCGTCGTGGCCGTCATCGTCCGCTACAGCAGCAGGCTGAAGTCCTGGGGCTGGGCGATCGGTCTGGCTCTCGTGCTCGGCGGGGCGATCGGTAACCTGATCGACCGCATCTTCCGCGCCCCGGCACCGCTCCAGGGTCACGTCGTCGACTTCGTCTCGGTCGGCTGGTGGCCGGTGTTCAACGTGGCGGATTCCGCCGTGGTCTGCGGGGCGATCCTGCTGGTGGCTCTGTCGGCGCTGGGTTTCGACTATGACGGCAGCCGCACCGGGTGGGCGGCCCGCCGGAACAGGCACGACGACGACGGCGAAGACGGGGGCAGTACCCATGCGTGAATCACGTGTCGTGCCTGTACCCGACGGACTCGACGGCATGCGCGTCGACGCCGGGGTCTCCCGCATGCTGGGTCTGTCGCGGACGGTCGTGGCGACCCTCGCCGAGGAAGGCGACGTCATGGTCGACGGGGTCGTCGTCGGCAAGTCGCACAAGCTCGCCGCGGGGACCCTCCTGCACGTCACCTTGCCCGAGCCCGACGAGCCGCTGCGGGTCGAACCGACGCCGGTCGAGGACCTCGAGGTCATCTACCACGACTCCGACATCGTGGTCGTCGACAAGCCGGTCGGTGTGGCCGCGCACCCCTCGCTCGGTTGGAGCGGGCCCACCGTCATCGGCGCGCTGGCCGCCGCCGGCTTCCGGATCTCGACCTCCGGCGCCCATGAGCGCCAGGGGATCGTCCACCGGCTCGACGTCGGGACGTCCGGCGTCATGGTCGTCGCCGTGTCCGAACGCGCCTACACGTTGCTGAAGCGGGCATTCAAACAGCGGACCGTCCACAAGGGCTACCACGCCCTCGTCCAGGGGCACCTCGATCCGCCGTCGGGCACGATCGACGCGCCGATCGGCCGTCACCGCGGCAACGACTGGAAGTTCGCGGTGACCGCGAACGGCAAGCCGAGCATCACCCACTACGACACCCTCGAGATGTTCGCCGCGGCGTCGCTGATCGACGTCCACCTCGAAACCGGTCGGACACATCAGATCCGCGTCCACTTCTCGGCGCTGCACCATCCGTGCTGCGGTGACCCGACCTACGGTGCCGACCCGGTCCTGGCCAAGAAACTCGGTCTCGAACGGCAGTGGCTGCACGCTCGGACACTGCGCTTCGCCCACCCCGCGGACGGGCGCATGGTCGAGTTCAGCTCGGAGTATCCCGACGATCTCCAGCACGCGCTCGACGTGCTGCGCGACACCTGACCGACTTGCCGGATCCGTGCTGGTGGTGGCGGCATTCGTTCGGTCGTCAACCGGCGACATCACCGGGCAACTCGCCTAGATTGAGAGGGTGTTCGAGCCTGGAACGGTGATCGCCGGGTACCGCGTCGAGCGACTCCTCGGCAGCGGTGGAATGGGCGCTGTCTTCCTCGCGCGGCACCCCGAGCTCCCCAGGTACGACGCCCTGAAAGTCCTGAAGGACTCGGCGGGCCTGACCGACAACAACTTCCGTCGCCGGTTCCTCCGGGAAGCGGAGGTGGCGGCGACGCTGGACCACCCCAACATCGTCACCGTCTTCAACCGTGGCCGGGCGACGGTCCCCGTCGCGTCGAAATCCGGTCAGTCCGACCTGCTCTGGATCGCGATGCAGTACGTGCCGGGCACCGACTGTGCCCGCGAACTGCACAGCATCGGACGGTTCGCGCCGCCGCGGGTCGCCCACATCGTCTCGCAGGTCGCCCGCGGCATCGACCATGCCAACCGCCGTGGCCTCACCCATCGCGACGTCAAACCCGGCAACATCCTGCTCGCCGAGGTCGACGAGGACTCGCCGGTCGATGAGCAGCGGGTGCTGCTGACCGACTTCGGCGTCGCCAAGATCTCCGACGAGACCGAGGCGCTCACGTCGGTCGGCACCGTCCTCGCGACCCTGTCCTACGCCTCACCCGAACAGCTCATGGGGCGGACGCTCGACGGCCGCAGCGATCAGTACTCCCTGGCGGCCTCCACCTTCCATCTGCTCACCGGCTGGGTGCCGTTCGACGACCGCGACACCGGGGCGGTCATCGGCGCACACCTCAAGGAGCCGGTGCCGCGGGCGTCCGAGCTCGTACCCGGACTGCCGTCGGGGGTCGACGCGGTGATCTCGAGGGCCATGGCGAAGACGCCCGAGGAACGGTTCGCGAACTGTCGCGAGTTCGCCGAGGCGCTGACGGTGAGTGTTCGGCCCGCGCAACCGCCGTCGGTGTCCGACGCCGAGGCCGTCACCGTGCGCGGACTCTCGCCCCGACCGGTCTCGCGGAACCATCCCGCCCCGATGCCGGCGACACGTCGCCCGGGTCCGCCCCCGGCTCCGGGACGTCCGGCGTACCGCGGTCCGTCGCCGGCCCCGCCCGGCGGAGAGGCCACCCGGCGGGCCGCACCCCGGCCGAACCCGAACCGACAGCGACAGGAGCGTCCGACGCCGTCCCGTCCGGCCACCGGCGCGGACCCCGCCGTGTGGCAGCACCCGCCGTCCGGCCCGCACCGCCAGACCAACGATCACCTCCGGGCCGCCGGGTCGGGGCCGATGGACCGGCCATCGGGCGGTCCGCCGTTCCCGGGCGCGACGATGTCCTCCGGCGGTCCGAGCCGGTCGAATCCGAACCGCCTGCCCCTGGTGCTGGCCGGGGTCGCGGCCGTCCTGCTCATCCTGATCGTTCTCGTGTTCGTCGTGGCGTTGTAACCCCGACGTGTCGGCGTGTGCGAGGCGGACATGGTGTCACAGCCGCCCCATTCGTCACGGCCCGGAGTGCCTTCCGGTGGGTGTCGGTGCGCGCGCCTAAAGTAGACCCGGACTCGGCGACCGGCGTGCGCACGATCAGCGCGCGAAACGACCACGGACACAGCAACCAGCGAGCACAGCAACCAGCGAGCACAGAAGAGGCACAGTGACGGACTCGTTTGTTCACCTGCACAACCACACCGAGTACTCGATGCTCGACGGTGCGGCCAAGGTGTCACCGTTGTTCGCCGAGGCCAAACGGCTGGGCATGACCGCGATCGGCATGACCGACCACGGGAACATGTTCGGTGCCAGCGAGTTCTACAACACCGCGATCAAGAACGACATCAAGCCGATCATCGGTATCGAGGCCTACATCGCACCCGGTTCGCGGTTCGACACCAAACGTGTCCAGTGGGGTTCGCGCGAACAGAAGAGCGACGACGTCTCGGGTTCGGGTGCCTACACGCACATGACGATGGTCGCCGAGAACGCGACCGGTCTGCGGAACCTGTTCAAGCTGTCCTCGCTCGCCTCCATCGAGGGGCAGCTCGGCAAGTGGTCCCGTATGGACGCCGACCTGATCGCCGAATACGCCGAGGGCATCATCGCGACCACCGGCTGCCCGTCGGGTGAGGTGCAGACCCGTCTGCGCCTGGGTCACGACCGCGAAGCCCTCGAGGCCGCGGCGAAGTGGCAGGAGATCTTCGGCAAGGAGAACTTCTACCTCGAGCTGATGGAGCACGGCCTCGAGATCGAGCGCCGCGTGCGCGACGGTCTCCTCGACATCGGCCGCAAGCTCGGCATCAAGCCGATCGTCACCAACGACTGCCACTACGTCACCAAGGAGCATGCCGCCGCCCACGAGGCGCTGCTGTGCGTGCAGACCGGCAAGACTCTGTCCGACCCCACCCGCTTCAAGTTCGACGGCGACGGCTACTACCTGAAGTCGGCCGCGGAAATGCGCGAGCAGTGGGACTCGGTGGTCCCGGGCGCATGTGACAACACGCTCGAGATCGGCGAGCGCGTCCAGTCCTACAAAGAAGTCTTCACCCACCGCGACCGCATGCCGGTCTTCCCGGTGCCCGACGGCGAGACCCAGCAGACCTTCCTGCGCAAGGAGGTCGCGAAGGGTCTCCGGGAGCGTCGTTTCGCCGGTACCGAGGTGCCGCAGGAGTACCTCGATCGCGCCAACTACGAGCTCGACGTCATCATCCAGATGGGTTTCCCGGCCTACTTCCTGGTGGTCGGCGACCTGATCCGCCACGCCCTCGAGGTCGGCATCCGCGTCGGCCCGGGCCGTGGTTCGGCGGCCGGTTCGCTCGTCGCCTGGGCGCTGGGCATCACCAACATCGACCCCATCCCGCACGGACTGCTGTTCGAGCGATTCCTCAACCCCGAGCGTGTGTCGATGCCCGATATCGACATCGACTTCGACGACCGCCGTCGTGGCGAGATGGTCCGCTACGCGACCGAGCGGTGGGGCAGCGACAAGGTCGCCCAGGTCATCACCTTCGGAACCATCAAGACCAAGGCCGCCATCAAGGACTCCGCCCGAGTCCAGTTCGGCCAGCCGGGTTTCGCGATCGCCGACCGCATCACCAAGGCGTTGCCGCCGCCCATCATGGCCAAGGACATCCCGGTCTGGGGCATCACCAACCCCGAGCACGAGCGCTATGGCGAGGCCACCGAGGTCCGCACGCTCATCGAGACCGACCCGGATGTCAAGAAGATCTACGACACGGCACTCGGCCTCGAGGGCCTGATCCGCAACGCCGGTGTCCACGCCTGTGCCGTGATCATGTCGTCGGAGCCGCTGACCGACGCGATCCCGGTGTGGAAACGTGCGCAGGACGGCGCGATCATCACCGGCTGGGACTACCCGTCGTGCGAGGCCATCGGCCTGCTGAAGATGGACTTCCTGGGTCTGCGCAACCTCACCGTCATCGGTGACGCCCTGGAGAACATCAAGCTCAACCGCGGGATCGACCTGGACCTCGACTCGCTGCCGCTGGAGGACGAGAAGACCTACGAGCTGCTCGCCCGCGGCGACACGCTCGGCGTGTTCCAGCTCGACGGCGCGGCCATGCGCGAACTCCTGAAGATGATGCAGCCCACCGGGTTCGAGGACATCGTCGCCGTCCTGGCGCTGTACCGACCCGGTCCGATGGGTGTGAACGCCCACACCGACTACGCCAAGCGCAAGAACGGTCTCCAGGAGATCCGGCCGATCCACCCGGAGCTCGAGGAGCCGCTGAAGGAGATCCTCTCCGAGACCTACGGTCTGATCGTCTACCAAGAGCAGATCATGCAGATCGCGCAGAAGGTCGCCGGGTACTCGCTCGGACAAGCAGACCTGCTCCGTCGCGCGATGGGCAAGAAGAAGAAGGAGATCCTCGACGAGGCCTACGACGGCTTCGCGGAGGGTATGCGCAACAACGGCTTCTCGCAGGCGGCGATCACCGCCCTGTGGGACACGGTGTTGCCGTTCGCCGGCTACGCGTTCAACAAATCGCACGCCGCGGGCTACGGTCTCGTCTCCTTCTGGACCGCCTACCTGAAGGCGAACTATCCCGCCGAGTACATGGCCGGTCTGCTCACCTCGGTCGGCGACGACAAGGACAAGGCGGCGATCTACCTCGCCGACTGCCGCAAGCTCGGTATCACCGTCCTCCCGCCGGACGTCAACGAGTCGCAGCGCAACTTCGCGGCCGTCGGTGCCGACATCCGCTTCGGTCTCGCCGCCATCCGCAACGTCGGGTCGGGCGTCGTCGGGTCGATCATCAACGCGCGCGAGGAGAAGGGGAAGTTCACCAGCTTCTCCGACTACCTCGGCAAGATCGATGTCACCGCCTGCAACAAGAAGGTGACGGAATCGCTGATCAAGGCGGGCGCCTTCGACTCTCTCGGCCATCCGCGCAAGGGCTTGTTCCTCGTGCACGCCGAAGCCGTCGAATCGGTGATCGGCACCAAGAAGGCCGAGGCGATCGGACAGTTCGACCTCTTCGGCGATGCCGGCGGAGCCGACGACTCGATGGCCGAGGTCTTCGCCGTCAAGGTCCCCGAGGAGGAGTGGGACACCAAGCACAAGCTCGCGATCGAGCGGGAGATGCTGGGCCTCTACGTCTCCGGGCATCCGCTGGCCGGCGTCGAACACGCCATCGCCGCGCACACCGACACCTCGATCACGTCGCTGCTGGAAGGCAACATCTCCGACGGTGCGCAGATCACGATCGGCGGCATCATCTCGTCGGTGACGCGCCGGGTGAACAAGAAGGGCGAGCCGTGGGCCGCGGTCACCCTCGAAGACATGGTCGGTGGTGTCGAGGTCTACTTCTTCCCGCGCGCCTACGTCGCGTACGGGATGGACATCGTGGCCGACAACATCGTGCTGATCAAGGCCCGCGTGAACCTGCGCGAAGACAGCATGATGATCTCCGCCAACGACCTCGCCGTCCCCGACCTGGAGACCGCCGGCGCGACCAAGCCGGTCGCACTCACGCTGTCCGCCCGACTCTGCACCCCGGATCGGGTGCAGGCGCTCAAGCAGGTGCTGACCCGACATCCGGGTATGGCCGACGTGCACGTCACGCTGGTCAGCGACAAGCGGCAGACGCAGCTCAAGCTGACCGAGTCCCTGCGGGTCGCGCCGAGTTCCGCGCTGATGGGCGACCTGAAAGCACTGCTCGGACCCAGTTGTCTGGGCTGATTCCTGGGCGACCATCACCATGGTTTCGCCCCGCCGAACATTTCTCTTCGACAGGCGCTATACTCGACGGCACGTCCAGTCACGCCCAGCCGTCGAGGGGAGTGTTCGCAGATGACCACGATGATCGGCATCAACGCGCACCGTCCGGTTCGGCGTGCGCAGCGCACGGTCGAGGTCTTCGGCGTCGAGTGGCCGGCCCACAAGGCCCACGCGGTCCTCGCAGGTGTCGCCACCGCCGTCGTGACCCTGCTGATCTTCGGATCGTTGCAGGCCACTGCGTGGGTGACGGCGGTGGCGGTCCTCGCGGTGTGGTGGGGTGAGCGCTACCTGCCCG
The DNA here is from genome assembly GCF_030316175.1 of Gordonia sp. Swx-4. Taxonomy (NCBI): domain Bacteria; kingdom Bacillati; phylum Actinomycetota; class Actinomycetes; order Mycobacteriales; family Gordoniaceae; genus Gordonia; species Gordonia sp. Swx-4. The sequence continues at coordinate 3,313,610 of NZ_CP128197.1, read as the reverse complement.
GGAACGCGGCGGTCGCGCCCCGATCGAACCCGCCCGGGATCTCGTAGATCCGTCCGTCGAATCCGGCCCGGTACAGACGTCCGGCCGCGAACCCGCGGTCGCCGCGACCGTAGGAGAGCACGCTCGACGTCGGCAGTCCGCTCGCCAGCACGCAGTAGCGTCCGGGCGAGGTGATCCGGACGATCTCACCGGTCGCGTTGAACGGCACAACGGGCCGGTCACGTGAATCGAGCGTCAGCCCATCGGGGGTCGACGGTGCACCCACGCCGAGCAGGCTCTGCACCACGCGCGGATTCGTCGTCGAGATCCGGCTGACACCCGTGTTCACGAAGGTGCGCGAGACGTAGAGCCAGCGGTCGTCGCGGCTCAGGACCGCGCCGTTGGCACTCGGCAGCGCGCCCCACGCGGCGCTCACCGCCCCGCCCGGTGAGACCCGTCCGATGAGATTGCCGAAGTCGTTGGTGGCGTACACGTTTCCGCTCGCGGCCACATCCATCCCGTTCGCGGCCGACAGCCCGGTCACCCACGGCCGAAACGCGCGGGTGTTGACATCCAGGCGCCCGATGGACGCGTGGCGTAGCGCGTCACCGACGAAGACGCGGGGATCGGCTCCGTAACCGACCAGCAGGGTTCCACCCGGAGTCCAGGCGAGCGCGCCCGCACCGCTACCGCCGGGAACTCGCGCGATCGGGACCGCAGGTGCACCAGGGCCGTTCAGCCGATACACGCGACCCGAGATGAGGTCGGTGGTGTAGAGGCGTCCGCCGGCGTCGACGGTGAGGCCTTCGAGCGCGGCGCCCGGAACGACGCCGACGAGTCGGGCGGGGGCGGCACCCGGACACGACGGCGCAGCCGAGGCGGGCGCCGGACCGATGGCGGTGGCCAGACCCAGCGCCATGGCCGCGGACGCCGCGCCGGCGGCGATCCGGGTGAGGCGAGAGGTACGCCGGGACCGGCGCGGAGATGGATGGCGAGATGTCATGACTGCTCCCTGTTCAGGTGGCGGGTCGTACGTGCCTTCTCCTCGCGCGGCCCTGCATACCGTCCGCGTGCGACGAGCGACGTCGCGAACATACCCACCTGCGGGGTGGGGCAACCCCGGAATGAGGCCGACCGCAGCGGCCGAGCACACCGACCTTGCCGAAATCGATGTACCCGGGCGCCTCGAACGATCTCGCGCAGTGAGACCATGGCAGTCGTGAGTACGCACCACGTCCCCGTTCACCAGCACGGTCCGGCACTGAGTCTCGACGCCATCGAGGCGGCGTCGGAGCGAATCGCCGACGCCGTGGCGCGTACCCCGCTCGAGGCCTGCCCGCGACTGTCGGGGTCGGGTGCCCAGATCTACCTCAAGCGCGAGGATCTGCAGACCGTACGCTCCTACAAGATCCGCGGCGCGTACAACGTGATGGCCCAACTCTCGGCCGAGGAGCTGTCCCGCGGTGTGGTGGCGGCCAGTGCCGGAAACCACGCCCAGGGCGTCGCTTTCGCGTGCAAGAGCATGAAGGTGCCCGGACGGATCTACGTCCCGACCACCACCCCGAAGCAGAAGCGCGACCGGATCGCATGGCACGGCGGCGATTTCGTTGAGCTGAAGGCGATCGGGGAGACCTACGACGCCGCGGCGGCGGCCGCGCAGGCCGATGTGATGAGCACCGGCTCCGCATGGATTCACGCCTTCGACGACCCGCGGACCGCGGCTGGGCAGGGAACCATCGCGCGCGAGATCGTCGAACAGCTGGGCCGCGTGCCCGACGTCGTCGTCGCGCCCGTCGGTGGCGGCGGTTGTCTGGCCGGCATGGCCACCTATCTGCGCGGACTCTCCGACGAGGTGACGATCATCGGCATCGAACCGACCGGCGCCGTGTCGTTGAGTGCGGCGCTGGTCAACGGCGGGCCGATCACCCTCGACGAGATCGACCCCTTCGTCGACGGCGCGGCCGTGAAGCGGATCGGCACCATCGGCCACCGGGTGATGTCCGAACTCGGCGCGAGCGTCAGTGATCACCCGATGCTCGCCGGCATCTCCGCGACCCCCGCTGCGCAGATCATCGACGACGGTCCGGTGTCTCCGACCCCCGGGACGGCGCACATCACGCACGTCGACGAGGGCGCCATCTGCTCGGCGATGCTGGAGCTGTACCAGAACGAGGGCATCATCGCCGAACCGGCCGGAGCACTGGCGGTCGCCGCATTGGACAAGCTGCGACTGCCCGACGACACGGTCGTCGTGTGTCTGGTGTCCGGCGGCAACAACGATGTCTCCCGCTACGGCGAGATCATCGAACGCTCACTGGTGCATCGCGGCCTGAAGCACTACTTCCTGGTCGACTTCCCGCAGGAGCCCGGCGCGCTGCGTCGCTTCCTCGACGAGGTCTTGGGACCCGACGACGACATCACCCTCTTCGAATACGTCAAGCGCAACAACCGCGAGACCGGTGCCGCACTGGTGGGTGTCGAGCTCGGCAGCCCCGACGGCCTCGGTGCCCTGATGGACCGGATGGCGCGCTCGCGCCTGCACTGTGAGCGCCTCGAGCCCGGTTCGCCGGCCTACGAGTATCTGACCTGATCTACCGCAGCCCGACGATCACGTTATGGCCGGGCGACACACCGTCGGCCGGTTGCTCCCAAGCCAGCCGGATGTCGAGCGGCCAGGGGAGTGACACGGGCGCGTCGCCGGGGACGCACACCACCGACCACTCGCCGCGGTGCATCGCGAACCAGCCTGCCGCCTCGTCGAATTCGGCGTCGACGGAGGAGAACGCCGGATCATGCAGGGCTGCTTCGGTTTTCCGGAGCGCGATCAGTGACCGGTAGAAGTCGAGCACGCGGGCGTGGTCGGGCCGGGCCGGCTCCGACCAGTCCAGCTTCGACCGCTCGAAGGTCTCCGGGTCCTGCGGGTCGGGCACATCGCCACTGTCCCAACCGTGCTCGGCGAACTCCGCCTTCCGGCCCTCCGCGGTCGCCCGGCCCAGTTCCGGTTCGGGGTGGGAGGTGAAGAACTGGAACGGCGTTGCGGCGGCCCACTCCTCGCCCATGAACAGCATCGGGGTGAACGGGGACAACAGGATCAGGGCGGCCTTGATCGCGAGCTGTCCGCCGTCCAGGTTGGCGCTCGGCCGGTCGCCGATCGCGCGATTGCCCACCTGATCGTGGGTGCACGTGTAGGCCAGCAGCGACGACGCGGGCACCCGATCGGTCGGGATCGGCCGGCCGTGGCAGCGCCGCCGGAACGACGAGTAGGTGCCGTCGTGGAAGAACCCGCCCGTCAGGACCTTTGCGAGACACTCGAAACTGCCGAAGTCGGCGTAGTAGCCCTGTCGTTCACCCGAGACGAGGGTGTGGACGGCGTGATGGATGTCGTCGTCCCACTGGGCGGCCAGCCCGAGACCGCCGGCCGACCGCGGCAGGAACAACCGCGGGTCGTTCAGATCGCTCTCCGCGATCAGCGACAGCGGACGCCCGAGTTCGGCCGACAGTGCATCCGTCGCGGCGGCCAGTTCCTCGAGGATGTGGACCGCACGATGGTCGGCGAGGGCGTGGACGGCGTCGAGTCGTAGTCCGTCGACGTGGAACTCGGTGAACCAGCGCAGTGCGGTGCCGGCGATGAACGCCCGTACCTCGTCGGAGTCGGGTCCGGACAGGTTGACCGACGATCCCCACGACGTCGTGCCTTCGCTGAGATAGGGCCCGAAGTCAGGCAGATAGTTGCCCGACGGGCCCAGATGGTTGTAGACGACGTCGAGGACGACGCCGAGCCCCTTGGCGTGGCACGCGTCCACGAACCGGGCGAGTGCCGCCGGGCCGCCGTAGGTTTCCTGCACGGCGTACCATCCGACTCCGTCGTAACCCCAGTTATGGGTGCCGTTGAAAGCGTTGACCGGCATCAGTTCGACGAGATCGACGCCGAGATCGACCAGGTGGTCGAGCCTTTCGATCGCGGAGTCGAGAGTGCCTGCCGGGGTGAAGGTCCCGAGGTGGAGTTCGTAGATCACCGCGCCGTGCACATCGCGGCCCGTCCAGCCGGCGTCGCTCCACGACGAGTCGTCGACGGTGAACAGCGCCGACATCTCGTGGACGCCTTCGGGTTGACGGACCGAGCGCGGATCGGGACGCACCGGTCCACCGTCGATCGAGAACCCGTAGCGGAGGTCCGGACCGGTTTCGATCGCGGAGTCCGCGGGGACCCGCCACCACCCTCCCGCGTCGGCGGACAACGGTACCGACCGTGAACGGGAGTCCGAACCTCCGGATCGTACGACGAGGTCCACCCTGTCCGCCTCTGGGGCCCACACTCGTATCTCGTTCACCGAGGTCGGCGGTTGAAACGGAGCTGCATTGGAACGAAGTGGGGGGTTCTGTTCCCGTTGGTCGGCCGACCAAGTTGTGGTGCTCTGGTCGGTCGCGGACATCGTCGGGGAGTTGCTCACATCATGCAAGGTATGTCGGGGTCACCGAAGTCGCACCGCGCGATACTGTGAGGCCGCACACACTCGAAGATGAGAGTGGGGTATATTACGGCGACGCTCATGCCCATGGGGGCACCTCGAGCAGATCAGCCTAGCGGTTCGGGAGTTTGAGACAACACCGACGCACGGCGACCTGACGGCCGGTGAACGGGTAAGCCGAGACGCAAGGGTAGGGATTGAGCACAGACGCAGTCACCTCGGATGACGAGGAGGTCGGTCGGAAGAGACCGGGTGCGGTTCGGTCGTGGTTCGACAAACATGTCGTCGCGTCCTTCGACACCTTGGGCCTGGTGCACGGATAGGTGACAGGGTTAGTCACGCGGCCTGAGGGGCCTCGTGGTTGATGATGGTCTCGAATTCAATGGGGGTCAATCTGCCGAGGCGGTCCTGTCGTCTGCGGCGGTGGTAGGTCCGTTCGATCCAGTGCACGATGGCGGCCCGGAGCTCGTCTCTGGTGGCCCAGGATCGACGGTCGAGGACGTTGTTCTGTAGCAGCGAGAAGAAGCTCTCCATCGCCGCGTTGTCACCACACGCACCGACCCTGCCCATCGACCCGAGCATGCCGTGCCGGGTGATGGCCTTCTGCATCTTCTTCGAACGAAATTGAGACCCTCTATCGCTGTGCAGAACGCAGCCGGCCACGTCCCCTCGCCTGGCGACAGCGCTGTTCAGGGCGGCCACGGCCAGGCGGGACTTCATTCTCGAGTCGATCGAGTACCCGACGATCCGGCCCGAGTAGACGTCCTTGATCGCGCACAGGTACAGCTTGCCCTCGGCCGTCCAGTGCTCGGTGATGTCGGTCAGCCACAGCTCGTTGGGGCCGGGCGCGGTGAAGTCTCTCTTGACGAGATCGTCGTGTACAGGCGGGCCGGCCTTGCGGTGCTTGCCGCGGCCTCTCTTGCTGATGGTGCTGGTCCAGCCGCCGGCGGAGCAGATCCGCCACGCCGTCCGCCGGCACATCTTCTCGCCTGCGGCTTCGGCCTCGTCGGCGAGGTAGCGGTAGCCGAACTCCGGGTCTTCGCGGTGGGCGTCGAACAGGGCGTTGGCCCGGTACGCCTCGGCGAGCTCGGCGTCGGTGATCGGGTTCTTGCGCCACCGGTAGTAGGGCTGGCGAGCGATCTTGAGTACCCGACACGCCACCGTGACGGGGATGCCGTCAGCGGCCAGCTCACTCACGAGCGGGTACCACCTTTTCCCGGCAGATTCGCTTGGGACAGGTACGCCGCCGCCCGGCGTAAGACCTCGTTCTCCTGTTCAAGCAGGCGCACACGCCGCTTGGCCTCGCGCAGCTCACGCGATTCGGCCGACGTGGTGCCGGGCTTGATCCCGGCCTCCACGTCGGCCTTGCGGATCCACTTGTTCAGGGTCATCGGGTGGATACCGAAGTCGGCAGCGATCTGTTCGAGAGTCACACCGTCTTCACGGTTCTGGGCGACGCGGACAACGTCGTCGCGGAACTCCTGGGGATAGGGCTTGGGCACAGCTGGCATCCTTCCAGGCCGCCCGGCAGGGCAAGCCAGATCAGATGTCACCTACTCGTGCACCAGCCCCCTTCGGACGCCAGCTGGGCATGTTCGTCGAGGTGTTCCGTACGCTCTTCGTCGACCTCTTCAAGCGGCGTTTCCCATTCGGTGAGTTCATCCGACAGTGCGCCTTCATGGCGAGCACCTCGGTGTTCCCGACCCTGCTCGTCGCCATCCCGATCGGCGTCATCGTGTCGATCCAGGTGTCCAACATCGCCGGCCAGGTCGGCGCGACGTCGTTCTCCGGCGCGGCCACCGGCCTCGGCGTCATCCGTCAGGGTGCGCCCCTGGTCACCTCGCTGCTCCTCGCGGGCGCGGTCGGTTCGGCCATCGCGGCCGACCTCGGTTCCCGCACCATCCGCGACGAGATCGACGCCATGAAGGTGATGGGCGTCAACCCCATCGAGCGTCTGATCTCGCCGCGTCTGCTCGCCACGATGGTGGTCAGTTTCCTGCTCTGCGGCTTCGTCTGCTTCGTCGGCTTCATCACCGGTTACGTCTTCAACGTGTACTTCCAGGGCGGTACGCCAGGCAGTTACACGGGCACCTTTGCGTCCTTTGCGACGACCGCGGACCTGATGTTCGCGTTGGCCAAGGCCGTCATATTCGGCGCGATCGTGGCGATCGTCGCCTGCGATCGCGGCCTCTCGACAAAGGGTGGTCCCGCCGGCGTCGCCAACTCGGTGAACGCCGCGGTGGTCAACTCCGTCCTGCTCCTGTTCACCGTGAACGTGATCCTCACGCAGCTGTTCGCGATCCTCTTCCCGGCGAAGGTGGTGTGAGATGACCGCGTCACGGTATGTGCCACCCGCGCTGAAACCCCTGGAGGCCGCCAAGGCCGTCTATCGCGGTCCGCGCGACGCCCTCGCGGCGATGGGGCATCTCATCACCTTCCTCGTCCGCTCGATCGGCGCGGTCCCGCTGGCCTTCCGGCACTACAGCAAAGAAGTCTGGCGCCTGCTCGCCGACGTCGCGTGGGGCAACGGCGCGATCGTCGTGGGCGGCGGCACGGTCGGCGTCATGGTGATCCTCGGGATCATGGGCGGTGCGACCGTCGGCATCGAGGGTTACACCGCGCTGAACCTGCTCGGCATGTCGCCGGTGACCGGTGGTCTGTCGGCGTTCGCGACGACGCGTGAGATCGCCCCGCTGCTCGCGGCGACGGCGTTCACCGCGCAATCGGGTTGCCGCTTCACGGCCCAGCTCGGTTCGATGCGCATCGCCGAGGAGATCGACGCCCTCGAGGCGATCGCCATCCGGCCGCTGCCGTACCTGGTCACCACCCGCATGCTGGCCGCGGTCATCGCGATCGTCCCGCTGTACTCGGTGTCGCTGGCCGCCAACTACCTTGCGTGCCAGTTCATGTTCATGCTCCAGAGCGGCCAGGGCGAGGGCACCTACCTCTACTACTTCAACCAGTTCATCGTGTCCTGGGACATGGTGTTCTCGTTCATCAAGGTGATCGTCTTCGTGCTGCTGACGACGTTCATCCAGTGCTACTACGGATACTTCGCCGCTGGGGGACCCGAAGGTGTGGGAATTGCTGCCGGACATGCCATCCGGCTCGCGATCATCGTGATCGTGTTCGCGAACCTGGTCATGACACTCGTGTTCTGGGGCACCTCGCCCGGAATCAAGATCTCGGGATGAGGGAGCGCCGGTGAACATCGCAACCGACGGGCGTAACCCCTCGCTGATGCAATTCGTGCTGCGCGGCATCGCCTTCCTGCTGGTGCTGCTGGTGATCTTCGTGCTGCTGTTCATGCGGTACCAGGGAACCTTCAGCAAAACGGTGGGTGTGACCGCCGACCTCGTCGACATCGGTGACGGTCTGACGTCGGGCGCCGACGTCCGGTACAACGGCCTCATCGTCGGCTCGGTGAAGTCCATCTCGGTCGGCGATTCCGGCGACCGGGTCGACGCCGCGAAGGTGATCAAGAAGGTCGAGATCGACATCGTGCCCGCGCAGGCCGAGGGCATCCCGGCGTCGGTGACCGCACGGACCGTGCCGTCGAACCTGTTCGGCGTCAACTCCGTCGAACTCGTCCGACCCGCCGAGCCGGGTACCGAACGACTGTCGTCGGGTGACTCCATCCCCGCCGACACGTCGCTCGAGACGATCAAGCTGCAGGACGCGCAGAACGAGTTGAATGCCATCCTCGACGCGGTGCCGCCGGAGGAACTCGCCCAGGTACTCGGCGTCGTCGCCGACGCCCTCAAGGGCGGCGGATCGGTGTTCGGCTCGTTCGTCGGCGTGCTGCGGACCTACTTCGACGCGATCAACGCACAGTTCCCGCCGGGTGCACCCCCGGGATTCGACAACTTCGACGCCGCGATCAGCGGTCTCGCGGAGTCCTCGCCGGAACTGCTCGACGCCCTGGGGCGCAGCGTGATCCCGGCGGTGACCATCGCCGAGAAGCAGCGTGACCTCGCGGCGCTGCTGTCCGGCAACCAGGGACTGCTCGACCAGCTACAGCTGATGTTCGCCCGCAACGGCAACGGCGGTCAGCGACTCGTCACCGACCTGAACCGCATGCTCGGCGCCACCGTGCTCGAACCGAACTCGTTGCCGCAGGCGGTCATCGCGCTGAACAACCTGGCGGCTCGGGTGCTCACGGTCTTCACCGGGACGAACGGACACGTCCAGCTCAACATCGGCGTCAGCTTCGGTGCCTTCGTCCGCTACACGCGTCAGAACTGTCCGGTGTACAACGGCGGCCCGTACGGCACGCTGCGCGGGCCGGGTTGCGTGGGGCCGGGAACCGGTACCGGACCGACGATGTCGGGTCCGCTGCGGATCTATCCGTCCGACGGCATGCGCAAGAACCGTCCGGTGGGCATGGTGACCACCGACGCCGACAACAAGACCCTCGGCGCAGTGCTGCGCCGGGCGCCGTCGGCCGCCGACACGATCATGCTCGGACCGCTGGTCCAGTCCATCGACGCACGTGACGCTGCCACTGATCAGGGAGGGGGACGATGAGCGCGGCCTCGGATTCGATCCGCAAACCGTTGATCGGCTTCACGATCTTCGGTCTCGTCGCGTTGCTCGTGACGTATGTGATCTTCTCGACCCTAGAACGATCGGTGTCGGGATCGACCAACAACTACACGACGTTCTTCACCGACGCCTCGGGACTCGCCGCCGGCGACGACGTCCGCATGGCGGGCGTCCGCGTCGGGCGCGTCGACAAGATCGAACTCGACAACGGGCGCGCCCGAGTCGAATTCGAGGTGCAGAACGACCAACAGGTCTACACCAACACGCGCGGTGCGATCCGCTATCAGAACCTCATCGGTCAGCGGTATCTCAATCTGACCCTGGTCGAGGGCCGCGACAGCAAGCCGCTGGCGCCCGGGTCGACGCTGGAGTTGCCGTCCGAGGACTCCTTCGACGTCACCAAGCTCCTCGCCGGATTCCAGCCGGTGTTCGAGACCCTCGACGCCGAGCAGGTCAACGCATTGTCGCAGGGTCTCCTCGAGGCTTTCCAGGGCAATTCGGTCTCGTTGAGCTACACCGTCGCCGAGGTGGGCCGGCTGGCCGAGGACACCGCCAACCGCGACATCGTGATCGGCGCGATCATCAACAACCTGAGCACCGTCATGCGTGACCTGTCCCGTCAGGGCGGTCAGCTCGGCACCGTGATCGAGTCGATGTCCGATCTGATCGCGAACCTCAACTCGAACTCGGCGGCGTTCGGCAGCGCGGTCTCCGACATCGGCCGCACGGCAGACGGTTTCGCCGACGTCCTGAGCCGCAGCCGGGGCAGCCTCGCCGCCGCCGCGACCAACGGGCGGATTGCCACCAGGACGCTCATCGAGAACGGCTCCAAGCTCGACCGGATGGCCGTCGACGCGCCGATCTTCCTCGGCCACTTCCCGCTGGTACTCGGAGAGGGTGCATACCTGAACATCTATGCCTGCGACCTCGACGTCGCGATCGGTGATGTCCTGCTGCCGCCGGGGATCTTCAACAAGATCGGTGGCACTAATCATTCGGTGGTGTGCCGATGAGCTGGTTCCGCAAGAAGTTCCGCAGCAACACCCGCGTCTGGTACGGCGTGATCGGGGCGGTCGTCATCGTCGCACTTCTGCTGGGCGTGACGGCGCTGGCCGGTGCGCATCTCGGGAAGAAGACGCTCACCGCCGACTTCGCCCAGGCCGGCGGAATCCGGCCGGGGGACAAGGTGCGCGTCGCCGGCATCGACGTCGGGGAGGTCACCGAAACCGAACTCGCCGGCCAGCACGTCGCGCTCACCATGAAGGTCGACACCGACGTCAAGGTGACGAAGAACGGCATGGCCGAGATCAAGATGTCGACGCTGCTCGGTCAGCGCTACGTCGATGTGTCGCTGGGCGATTCGCCCGAGGAAGCACCCGACGGCCACATCGAGCGGACCGCGGTGCCCTACGACCTGAACCGCACCATCGAAGCGGGTGCACCGATCCTGACCGGTATCGACGACCAGACCCTCTCGCAGAGCATCCGCACACTCAATCGTCAGCTCGCCGGTGTCCCCGCGATCACCGAGCCGACGTTCGAGGCCCTGACGCAGATGTCGGAGGTCATCACCAACCGCAAGGACCAGATCAATCAATTGATCGCCGACACCAAGACGATCACGAACATCGTCAACGACAACCAGGCGCAACTGGCGGTGATCGTCGGCCAGGGACGCGACCTGACCCAGAAGATCGTGGCCCGTGAGGAACTGGTGACACGCCTGCTCGACGGCATCGCCGAACTCACCGAACAGGCCAGTGCGGTGGCAGGGGAGAACGCCAACCAGTTCGCCCCGATCATGGCGAACCTCAACACCATCACGCAGGGGCTGGAGAAGAACCGCAACAACCTGCGCAAGCTACTGGAAATCCTCCCCGTGACGGCTCGTCTGACCAACAACGTCATCGGCGACGGCCCCTACGCGAACAGTTACCTGCCCTGGGGCATCTTCCCCGACAACTGGCTGTGCCTCGCCCGGGTGGTGGACGGATGCTGAATCCGCAGAAGCTGCGTCGTTCGACGCTCCTCGTGTGCATCTCCCTGCTCGGCATCGTGGGACTCTCGGGGTGTTCGATGATCCCGGGCAGCTGGAAGGCCGCCTTCGGGCAGGCGATCGAGGTCACCGCCTACTTCGACAACGTCGCCGGCCTCTACGTCAGCAACGACGTCGCGGTCCTCGGCATGCCGGTCGGTCAGGTGACCGCCGTTGAGCCGCAGGGCGACCGGGTCAAGGTCACCATGACCATCGACAACGATGTGCCGGTGCCTGCCGACGCGACGGCGGCCATCGTCAACACCTCCATCGTGACCACGCGCCACGTCGAGCTGACCCCGGCCTACGAGGGCGGACCCAAGCTCGAGGACGGCTCGGTGCTGAAGGAGACGAAGGCCCCGGTCTCGGTCGGTGAACTGTTCGACGCCATCGACGGTCTCGTCGTGGGCCTGAAGGGGGAGGGCCCGGGTCCGGGACCTCTCGCGGACATGATCGACATCACCTCGGGCATCGCCACGGGCAACGGCGAGGAAATCCGTGCCGCCCTTGATCAGCTCGGCCAGGCGTCGAACGTGATCTCGGGCAACAGTGACGCGCTCGTCGACATCATCGAGACCATCGAGGGACTCACCACCACGCTGGTGAAGAACTACCCGAAGATGACGGCCTTCTCGAAGTCGGTCAACGAGGTGTCCCAGCTGCTCGGCGCGCAGTCGCCCGGTCTCGTGGCGACCATGCGCAACCTGAACCAGAGCCTGCAGAACACGACGGCGTTCCTGCAGAACAACACCAACACGATCTCGGTCTCCTTCGACCGCCTCGCCGCGCTGACCGCCAACCTGAGCGACTACTCGCGGCAGGTTGTGGAGACCATCGACGTCGGTCCGCTGCTGTTCCAGAACCTGAGCAATTCGATCTCCGCCGAGCAGGGCGCCTGGCGTGCACAGGTGCTGCTCGACAAGTCGCTCCTCGACAACGAGTTGCTCGCCAAGTTCTGCGACGCGATCAACCTGCAGAAGGACGGCTGTCGCACCGGCAAGCTGAAGGACTTCGGTCCGGACATGGGCATCTACTCCGCGATGCTGGAGCTGACGAAATGAGAGCGGTGACAAGCGCTTCCCTTGGTCGCACGGTCGCTGAACCGACACGTGGCCGTTCCCGCATGCGACGCGGCGCGGTGACGGCGGTGCTGCTCAGCGCTCTGATGGGGCTCACCGGCTGTGGCCTGTTGCCCGGCCTCACCGTCGAGCAGATCCCGCTGCCGGCCCCCGGTGGCATCGGTGACTCCATCCGGCTGACGGCGAATTTCGACAACGCCCTGAATCTGCCGACACGCGCCAAGGTGAAGCTCAACGGCACCGACGTGGGGCAGGTCGACACCATTGTCGCCAAGGACTACTCGGCGATCGTCACCATGGACGTCAGCAAGAAGACCGAACTGCCCGTGGGCACGGGTGCCGAACTCCGGCAGGCGACTCCGCTGGGCGACGTGTTCGTGGCGTTGCTGCCGCCGCCCACTGCCACGAAGGGCTTCATGGTCGATGGAGACACCCTGACCGGTCCCACCTCCGCGGCGTCGACCGTCGAGGATCTGCTCATCAGCATGAGCGGCGTGGTCGACAGCGGATCGCTGAACTCGCTCACGGTCATCCTCACCGAACTGAGCGCGGCCGTCGCGACCAATCCGACGGACCTCAACGGTGCGATCCGCGGTCTGACGACCGGCATCCGCAAACTCAATCAGAGTTCGGCGCAGGTCGACAGGTCGCTGGAGAACACCCGAATCCTGACCGGTCAGCTGGCGGACGGCCGAGCACAGATCATGGCCTCGATCAACAAACTGGGCCCCGCGCTTCAGTCGCTGAACGGCCAGATCGGCTCCATCCTGACCTCGCTGGACAAGGCCCAGCAGGTGACCGCGGCAACCAACGACTTCCTGCGCACCGATCAGGACAACCTCGTGGAGATGCTCGGGCATCTGTCGACGGTGCTGGCCGGTCTGCGGCAGGCCGCCGGCCCGCTTGGGTCGCTGGCCGACAACCTGCACACGTTGACCCCCAAGTGGATCAAGTCCACGCCGGGTAGCGCGGCTGCGGTGTCGGCAAAGGTGTACTGGCTGAACCCGGGCGTCGGGTTCGACTCGGCGAGCAGGCTTCCCGAGCTCGAGGACGTCGATTCGGGCTCGGCAGCGCTCCAGCAGACGCTCACGCGGCTGCTCGCCCGACTCACCGGAACCAAGGGGTGCTGCGGATGAGCGGCGTATTCGGTTTCCTCCGCAAGCATTCCGTACTCGCCGGCAACATCGGGCTCGTCCTGGTCATGGTCGTCGGGCTCGGCTACCTGTCGCTCGGCACGTTGCGGTGGGAGCCGTTGGCGGGCAAGTACAAGCTGACCATCGAGTTCCCGATCTCCGGCGGCCTGCAGGAGACCTCGGGGGTCACCCTTCGCGGGGCGCGTATCGGCGAGGTCGACACCATTCGCGTGGAGCCGGATTCGGTGACGGTGAAGGTCTCGGTCGACGACCGGTACAAGATCAACCGCAACACCCAGGTCTCCGCGCTGGGGTTGTCGGCGGCCGGCGAGCAGTACGTCGACTTCCAACCGACCACCACCGACGGCCCGTACCTCGAAGACGGCGACGTGATCGAGGCCGGGCAGACCAAGGTCACCGTGCCGTTCTCCGATCTCCTCGAGTCCTCGCTGGAACTCATCCAGCAGATCGATCCGGCGCAACTGCGCTCGGCCGTGGACAACCTGAAGATCGCGCTGTACTCCGAGGACGGCTCCAACGATCTCGAGGTGCTGTTCGACTCGGGCGGAACGATCTTCGCCCGGCTCTACACCGCATTGCCCGAGACGACGAAGCTGATCCAGAATGCGGGCACCATCTTCAAGACGACCGCCGACATCCAGCCCGACTTCGGGACCACGGTGTCGGGGCTGAGCGACCTGATCAACGCCGCCGCGGCCTCCGACAAGGAGCTGCGCACGCTGCTCGACCGCGGCCCGTCGCAGATGACCAGCCTCGCCGGTTCGATCAACCAGCTGACCGACCCGGTGACCGACGTGATGAAGCAGTTCCTCGACATCGCCGAGCAGGGCGCGCTGCGTGCACCGGCCCTCGCGACGCTGATGCCATCGATCCGGGATGCGAGCATCAAGAGCCTCACCATGTTCCACGACGGCGCGTGGTGGACGTTCGGTTCGGTGTATCCGCGACCGAGCTGCAACTACCCGGTCACCCCGCGTCGGCCGACCCAAGTCCTCGAGCTGACCATCCCGACCAATCTGTACTGTGTGACCGAGGATCCGAACCAGCAGATCCGTGGTTCGGCCAACGCACCACGACCGCCGGGCGACGACACCGCAGGGCCCCCACCGGGTTACGACCCGAACGCCCGCACGGTGCCGCTCGACAAATGACGACCAGACAAGTTGCGTGACCTGTAGATGACAGACCCTGAGAAGCCAGATCACGAGAAGCACGTGTCCGACGAGGAGACCAGCACCGAGAAGGTCGGCACCGAGAAACCCGTTGCGGATGCCACTGCCACTCCGCGCGGAAAGTCGGCGCGTCGCAGCGGTTCCGGTCCTGTGGGGCCCGAGCCTGCGACCGCGCCCGAGCCGCAGCCCGCGACCGGTAAGGAGTTCTCGCTGACGGTCACCGCGAGCGGGATCAAGCGCGCACTCGGTGCGTTCCTGGTCATCGCCCTGATCGCGGCTGTCGGGTTCCTCGGCTGGCGGACGTACACCTTGCAGAGCGAGGCGACCGCCTTCGCCGACGCCAAGACCGCCTCGGCGGATTTCGTCACCAAGCTGGTGACGACCCTCAACGCCGACAATGCGGGCAACTCCAAGGAACTGCTCGGTCCGCTGTCGACCGGGGAGCTGCGCAAGCGTCTCGAGCAGGAGCGCGCCGACACCGAGCAGAATGTCGAGGCCCTCAAGATCGAGGTGTCCTCGAAGATCAGTGTCGTCGCGGTCGAGACGGTGGAGACCGACTCCGCCAAGACGGTCGTGATGGCCGAGGTGACCGGCCGAAGCGTCAAACTACCCACCGGCGGAACCAGTCTCATGGTGTTCCGGCTCGACCTGGACAAGGAGGACGGCAAGTGGCTGGTCTCCAAGGTCGACGGCCCGCCCGGTAGCCCCAGCGGTCAGATCGACCCGTCGCAGTCGTTGCCGGGTGCCGGCGGTGCTCCCGCGCCGCAGCCGAGTCCCGCGCCGGCCCCCAACCCGGGCGGCTAGCCCGAGAGCTCAGTCGCGGACGAGGATCGCCACCGGGTGGTCGGTCCTCGCCGCGGCGAGATCGACGGTGTCGGAATGGGTGACGCCGGTGCGGACATCACGCCAGCGAGTGCCGCGCGGCAACTCGATGACGGTGTCGGCCGCCGATTCGGGTTTGAGGCTGTGGGTGAACCGCGCGGCGATCACGACGACCTCGGGTGCGTCGTCGGAGCCGCGGCCGAAGGCGATGGCGTGATCGGAGGCCGGACCGTCGACCGGCAGGCGGTGGTACGTGCTCGATGCACCGAATGCCTCCGGGTGCCCGGCGCGGACACCGAGCGCGGTACGCACGAGTTCGGCCTTCGGATGTTCCAGGGACCGAGCGAAATCCACCGGCCGTCGGTTGTCCGGGTCGACGAGTGAGTCGTCCCACCATTCGGTGCCCTGATAGATGTCGGGGACGCCGGGTCCGAGGAGTGCGATCGCCTTGCGGGCGAGGGTCTCCTGCCGCCAGGCGGAGGAGGTCCGGGCGACCAGATCGCTGACCGCGGTCGCGATCGGATCGGTGGTCACCTGGTGGATCCAGCGCTCGATCGCCGTTTCGAAGTCCTCGTCGATCTCGGTCCACGTGGTGCGGAGTCCGGCCTCACGCGAGGCCTTGCGGGCGTACTCGACGAGGCGCGCACGCAACTCATCCGTGACCTCGCCATCGGCCGGCCAGACACCGAAGATGTTCTGCAGCAGGAAGTAGCACGTCAGGTTGTCCGGGATCTCGGTCCCCAGCCAGACGCGTTCGATGACCAGCGACCATCGTTCGGGCACCTGCGAGAGGAGTGCGATCCGGGCGCGGACGTCCTCGCCCCGCTTGGTGTCGTGCGTCGACGTCGCGGTCATCGCCAGCGGCCAGCGACGGGCGCGTTGGGCGTTGTGATCGTGGAATTCGTTGAGCGACACCGCCGGATTCGCCGGATCGCCGCCCACCTCCTGAGCCGACACCAACCGCGCGGTGCGGTAGAAGAGGCTGTCCTCGACGCTCTTCGCCGTCACCGCGCCACAGGTCTGCGCCAGGCGTGAGGTCGCGGCACCGGGACTCCGGGTGGCGCGCATGATGGCATCGAGTGCTCGTGTCAGCGAGGGGTTCGCGGCGGCGATCCGTACGGCGGTCGTTTCCAGGCGCGGCCGCAGGGACGGATAGTCGGCGCGGTACACCCCGAGGGCGGCGATGAGTTCGGCGCAGGCGTCGGCGATGGATTCGGAGTCGGCGGCCGGGTCGGAATGGGTGATCGTCCGGACGAGTCGTCGCAGTTCGGTGGGGAAGGACTCGCGCAGCGTCGTCAGCTTGCGCTGGTGCTCCACCGACGCGAACCACTGCGCGTCGCCGGTGTCGCCGGTGAGGTGCTCGTTGAGTTCGGTGAGTTGCACGACGCCAGACGGTGCGACGAACAGCCCGTCGATGATCCGCATCTGGTCGTAGCCGGTGGTGCCCTCGACGGGCAGCGTCGGTTCGAGGGGCTCGTCCGGGGCGAGGATCTTCTCGATGTAGATCAGCCGGTCGTCGCCGACGTCGTGGCGGAGATTGCGGAGGTACTGCTGGGGGTCCCAGAGTCCGTCCGGATGATCGACGCGCACGCCGTCGATGAGGTCCTCGGCGATGAGCTCCCGCAGCCACCCGTGGGTGGCGTCGTAGACCGCGGGGTCCTCCTGCCGGAGGCCGGCGAGTTCGTTGACGGTGAAGAACCGGCGGTACCCGATCAGCCCGCTGTTCCACGGCACGAGCTTGTAGTGCTGGCGCGCATGGACTTCCGCGGCGGTCCCGTCCGCGGTCCCGGGGGCGATCGGGAAGGCGTGGTCGTAGTACCGCAGGTTGCCCTGCTCGTCGATCTCGAGCGGACTCAGGTCGCCGTCGGCGGCGACGACCGGCAGCGCGATCTTCCCGTCGGCGCCGTTGTCGTCGCTGAGGTCGACGTCGAAGTACGAGGCGTATTGCGACCGGTGGCCGTGACGGAGCAGGTCGGCGAACCACGGGTTGGCGAGCGCATCCGCCACACCGGTGTGGTTGGGGACGATGTCGATGATGATGCCGAGCCCGCGATCGGTTGCCGCGCGGCGGAGTTCACGCAGACCGTCGATGCCCCCGAGGACATCGGACACGGCGGGCGGCGGAAGCCAGTCGTAGCCGTGGGTGGACCCGGCCGCGGCCGTGCCGATGGGGGACAGGTAGACGTGACTGACCCCCAGGTCGACGAGGTGATCCAGCGTCGCGGTGACATCGGCGAACCCGAAGTCGCCGTTGAGTTGGAACCTGTAGGTGGCCCGCGGTGTCGGTCGTGTGCTCATCGAGGCGGTGCCCAAGGTCAGGACGTCTTCCGCAGGACGAGCACGGACCGGCCGCCGACCGTCACCGAATCTCGGCAGGCGGCGGTCAGATCCGAGTCGCCGGTCGGATGGGTGGTGTCGAGTTCACCGACCCACTCGAGGCCGTATTGTTCCGGCGGTAGATGGAAGTCGATGGGTTCGTAGTGGGCGTTGAAGCAGATGAAGAACGAGTCGTCGACGACCCATTCACCCCGTTCGTCCTTCTCGCCGAGCCCCTTTCCGTTCAGGAACACCGCGAGACTCTTGCCGAAGCCGCTGTCCCAGTCCGCGGACGTCATCTCCACACCGGCGGGTGTGAGCCACGCGATGTCGAGGGACTGATCGCCCCACCGGATCGGCTTGCCGCCGAAGAAGCGTCGACGGCGGAACACCGGATGCGCGGTCCGCAGCGCGATGGCCTTGCGGGTGAACTCCAGCAGATCGGCGTTCTCCTCGGCGAGAGACCAGTCCACCCAGGACAATTCGGAGTCCTGGCAGTACACGTTGTTGTTGCCCTGCTGGGTGCGGCCGATCTCGTCACCGTGGGCCAGCATCGGCGTGCCCTGCGACAGGAAGAGCGTCGCCAGGATGTTGCGCTGTTGCCGGGCACGCAGGGCGTTGATCTCGGGATCGTCCGTCGGGCCCTCGACGCCACAGTTCCAGGATCGGTTGTGGCTCTCGCCGTCGCGGTTGTCCTCACCGTTGGCCATGTTGTGTTTCTCGTTGTACGACACCAGGTCGCGCAGCGTGAAGCCGTCGTGGGCGATGACGAAGTTGATGCTCGCGAGTGGCCGCCGGCCGGTCGCCGCGTAGAGGTCCGACGACCCGGTGAGCCGGGAGGCGAACTCGCCCAGCGTCGACGGCTCGCCGCGCCAGTAGTCGCGCACCGTGTCGCGGTACTTCCCGTTCCACTCGGTCCACAACGGCGGGAAGTTGCCGACCTGATAACCGCCCTCGCCGATGTCCCACGGCTCGGCGATCAGCTTGACCTGGCTCACGACCGGATCCTGTTGCACCAGATCGAAGAACGCCGAGAGGCGGTCGACGTCGTGGAGTTCGCGGGCCAGCGTGGAGGCGAGGTCGAAGCGGAATCCGTCGACGTGCATCTCCAGGATCCAGTAGCGCAGCGAGTCCATGATCAGCTGCAGCGTGTGCGGATGCCGGCCGTTGAGGCTGTTGCCGGTACCCGTGTAGTCCATGTACATCTCGGGCTCGCCGTCGACGAGGCGGTAGTAGGCCGCGTTGTCGATGCCGCGGAAGCAGACCGTCGGACCCAGGTGGTTGCCCTCGGCGGTGTGGTTGTAGACCACGTCGAGGATGACCTCGATGCCCGCGTTGTGGAATTCGCGGACCATCGCCTTGAACTCGGTGACCGCGCTGGCGGGTTGATCCGGGGTCGACGAGTACTCGATGTGCGGCGCGAGGAATCCGAAGGTGTTGTATCCCCAGTAGTTTCGCAACCCCTGGTCGCGGAGGGTGAAATCCTGCATGAACTGGTGGACCGGCATCAGTTCGATCGCGGTGACACCCAGCGACTTCAGGTGATCGATGATCACCGGATGGCAGAGGCCCGCGTAGGTGCCGCGTAGGTTCTCGGGCACGCCGGGATGGGTGGCGGTCATGCCCTTGACGTGGGCCTCGTAGATGACCGTCTGGTGGTAGGGGCGATTGGGCGAGCGGTCGTTCTGCCAGTCGAAATACGGGTTGATGACCACCGAGACCATCGTGTGTCCGAGCGAGTCGAGCCCGGGCATCGGGTACTCGGGAGCGGGCGGGTTCTCCGGAAGAGGTTCGAGTTCAACTGTTTCCGCATCGTCGGTGGCCTCGGCGACCTCGCCGTCGGTGGCCTCGGGTGCGGCCTCGTCCTCGGCCGCGTCGACCTCCGAAGCGTCGGCGTCCGCCACAGGTTCCTCGGTGGGGTCCTCGGGCGGGCCCTCCGCGTCGTCGGGCGTCGGCAGGGGGTAGGAGAACAGTGAGGCGTCACCGTCGAAGTCGCCGTGGAAAGCCTTGCCGTACGGGTCGAGAAGCAGCTTGCTCGGGTCGCATCGCAGTCCGCGGGAGGGGTCGTAGGGGCCGTGCACGCGGAAGCCGTAGAACTGTCCCGGCACCACGTTCGGCAGGTAGCAGTGCCAGCAGTAGCCGTCGACCTCTTCGAGACGGATGCGACGTTCCTTGCCGTCCCGGTCGATGAGGCACAGCTCGACGGCTTCGGCGACCTCGGAGAACAGCGAGAAGTTGGTTCCCGCACCGTCGTAGGTCGCCCCGAGCGGGTACGGGGTGCCCGGCCACACCGGGATCGGTGCGGGTTCGGGTTCGACGAGTGCGTCGGCCTGGACCGGGTCGTCCGGCATGGGGAGCGGCGGGGTGTCGCTCGTACCCGGATCCGGTTGTTCACCCGCGGTTGGCGAAGCGGTACTGCCCACCTTCGGAGACGACGTCATGGGTTGACCCTAGTCGTGTTGTGTCAGGTGGTCATCTCGGAGAGCGAAACGTCCGCCCGGAGCGGCCGGTCCGCCCGGCGGCTTATACGCGACACCGGAAGGAATGTGAAAGACGCAGGTCACGGCACCTGCGGGCCGGTCCAGGGCAGTTGGGCCTCCATCTGCCGGCCGAGCTCGTCGGTGAGACTCCGGACAAACGTGGCCGAGAGGTGATGGGGGTCCTTGTAGACGGTGATGTTGCCGATGATCGCCGGGCAGAAGTCGTCGGTGCAGATGCCGTTCGACATGTCCAGCGGGTGGAAGTCGGGGCGGGTGGCGGCGAGCTCGAGCGCCGGGTCCTCGGGTGCGAGGACGGCGGCACGTCGCGAACCGCAGCTCTCCGCGTCGCCGCCGTCGGCGAGGCAGATGGGCGTGTCGATGGTGCCCTTGCCGTTCTTCGGCCACGGCGTGTCCCGCATGCCGAACACCGGGACGCCGGCACCGAGGAAGCGATCGAAGATCGGGGTGTAGTCCGGCGGCACCCAGTCGCCGGGTTGGTAGTCGCGCGGTCGCGTCGAGTTGGTGAACACCGCGTCGGGTTTGTCGGCGATGACCTGTTCGATGACACGCTGGCCCCAGTCGTAACACTCGGGGTAGGGGACGCCGCGCTGTTTGGGGACCTCGTTGGTCGACAGCGGACAACCCATCTTCAGGTAGGTCTTGACCTTGAACCCGTTGCGCTTGCCGAGGGTGTCGAGCGCGGAGATCCACATCTCCGCGTGCGAGCCGCCGGCCAGTGCGATCGTGCGGGTGGCGTTCGGGTCGCCGTACACACCGACATGGATCTCGTTGTCGGTGAAGTCGCTCATGTATCCGTCGGTGGAGGTCTCCGGGTAGTCCTGGATGACTTCCAGCGCCGACGGTTGGGGATCGAGGGCGGGGACCGGCCACCCGTCGAGCAGGGCACGCGCACCCGGGTACGACCGCGGGTCGAGGTTCTTGGTGTCGACGACGATGTTGTCGACGTGGTTCTCCCACACCTTGATGGCGACGCCGGCCACCACGCTGCCGAGCAGCAGGATCGCCGTCACCACCGACGTGTAGGACAGCCACCGCGACCGTCCCGCGCGGTTGCCCCGGGGGAGGGCCGCCCGGTCACCGCCGCGGAGCGGGTCCTCGATGTAGCGCTTGGTGAGCCAGGCGAGACCGATCGACACCCCGAGGATGCCGACTCCCTCGAGGAAGTTCGCGTGGTTCTTGTCCCGCCAGGTGAGGTAGAAGATCAGCAGGGGCCAGTGCCACAGGTACAGCGAGTAGGCGATGGTGCCCAGCCACACCGGCCAGGTACTCGCCAGCATGCGGTTGGCGGCCGGCATCCCGTCCGGGGCGGCATGCGAACCGCGCGGCGCCTTCTGCAATGCGGTCGCGCCCGCCCAGATGATGATCAGCGTCGCCCCGACCGGAACGAGTGCCATCGGGCCCGGGTACTCGGCGACGCCGTCGATCCAGAACCCGCAGCTGACGATCAGCGCGAGGGCCGCGACGGTGGCGACGTTGCGCAGCCAGTTGGGGACGCGGAGGCTCGGCAGCCAGATCGCCAGCAGCCCACCGGCCAGCGGCTCCCACAGCCGCGAGAGCGTGGAGTAGTAGTTGTACGGCTGGTTGATGGCCATGCCGCGATGTGCCCACCAGAACGATCCCAGCGCGACCACGAAGACCGCGGCGCCGACCAGGAATCTGATGACCCGCGGGTCGGCGAACGGGCGCGCGAAGTGTGCGAGCAGCTTGAGGACGCCGGCGAACGCCAGGGCGACGAGCAGGGTCAGCAGGAAGAACTGTCCCTGCATCGACATCGACCAGATGTGCTGCAGGGGACTGTTGGCCGAACTCGCGGCCAGGTAGTCCTGGGAGTTCAGAGCCAGGTACCAGTTCTGGTAGTAGAGGGCGCTGGCCACGACCTCGTTGCCGATGTTGGCCCAGCGGGTCTGCGGCAGGACCACGACGGTGAGCACCGTGACCGCGAGGAGCACGGTGATCAGTGCGGGCAGCAGTCGCTTCAGTAGTCGCTTCAGTCGCGGCCACGGATCGAGGGTGTCGCGGAAGGTGACGTTCGGCTTCTGCGCGTAGATCGCATGCCGGAGGAGCGAACCGAGGAAGAAGTATCCCGACAGGGTGAGGAAGACGTCGACGCCGCCGGAGACCTTCCCGAACCACACGTGGAAACAGGCCACGAGGGTGATCGCGATGCCGCGCAGTCCGTCGAGGTCGGTGCGGTAGGCAGGGGTCGTCGGCGTCGAGGGGGCCGACTCCGGCGCCACTACTCGAGTCGTCGATGCCACAGAGAAGTCTTTCGGGTCGGGAACGGTTTCGGCCGGGTAGCAATGTACCCGCAGAAGCTGTGAATTCCTGAGTCGTGACGGTCGCGACACCCGGTGGAGTTGGTCACGGGGCGCAGGAATGTCAGCGACGCGCTCGGGTGCGGGCCCCGTCGAGGATGATCGTCAGTCCGTCGACGAACTCGCCGGTGAAGTCGCGGCCCGACGGTTCGATGACGCCGAGGCGTTCCATCTGTGCGCGGGTCTGTTCCTCGATGGTCAGGCCGATGACGAGCTGACAGATCGCGACGCCGGCGGCCTCCGCGTCACGCAGCGAGAGCCCGCCGGAATGTCCGGCCGCGACGATGTCTGCGGCGATGGCCTTGGTGGACAGGCCGCTGGCCCAGCTCGACGACACGACCTCGGCGCTGTCGGGCACCTCCAGCAGGGCCGCGCGCATCCCGGTGGCGAGCAGCCGCAGCCGCTCGTCCCACCGCAGATCGGCGGCGGGGATCGTCACCGCGCCCAGGATGTCGTCGGCCAGAGCGGCCAGCAGGGTCTGTTTGTTGGGGAAATGCCAGTACAGGGCGTTGGGGCGAACCCCGAGCTCCGTGGCGAGCCGGCGCATCGACAGGTCGGCCAGGCTGTGCTCGCGCAGGATGTCGCGGGCGGCGCGGAGGACGTCGGTGCGGCTGTTGCTCACGCGGTCAGCGTAGTGACCCCGATCGGGCCGCCCGACGCGAGCCACCTGTACACCGTCCAGGCTCTCCCTGTACGGTGTTCAGGAATCCTGGACGGTGTCCAGGCGATCCGGGGAGAGCAGGAGGAGTGCGTCGTGGACCAGGCCGAGGTCAGCCGCGTCGACGCCGAGCACATCTGGCATCCCTACGGGGCACTGCCCGCAACGACCGAACCCCTGGTGGTCGCGTCGGCGTCGGGGGTTCACCTGGAGCTGGCCGACGGACGATCGGTGGTCGACGGCATGAGTTCGTGGTGGGCCGCGATCCACGGTTACCGGCACCCGCGCCTCGACGCCGCGGCCGCCGTCCAGATGGGGCGCATGTCGCATGTCATGTTCGGTGGCCTCACCCACGAACCCGCCGCGCGGCTCGCGCAACTCCTCGTCGAACTCACCCCCGAACCGTTGCAGAAGGTGTTCTTCTGCGATTCGGGATCGGTCTCGGTCGAGGTCGCGGCGAAGATGGCATTGCAGTACTGGCGGAGCCGCGGGGAGACGCAGCGCACCCGTCTGCTGACCTGGCGCGGTGGCTACCACGGGGACACCTTCACCCCGATGAGCGTCTGCGACCCCGACGGCGGCATGCACGCGATGTGGTCGGCGGTGCTCGCACGGCAGGTCTTCGTCGACGCACCTCCGGCCGACTTCCGACCGGAGTACGTGGCCACCCTGGAGGACGCGGTCCGCGAGCACCGCGACGAGCTCGCCGCCGTCATCGTCGAACCGGTCGTCCAGGGCGCCGGCGGTATGCGCTTCCACGACCCTGCATATCTGTCCGCCCTGCGCGACATCTGCGACCGTCACGGCGTCCTGCTGATCTTCGACGAGATCGCCACCGGCTTCGGCCGGACCGGAACCCTCTTCGCCGCCGACGCCGCGCGGGTCGCCCCCGACATCATGTGTGTCGGCAAGGCGCTCACCGGCGGATACATGACGCTCGCGGCGACACTCTGCACGTCCCATCTCGCCGAGGTCATCAGCGCGGGGGAGGCCGGCGGACTCGCCCACGGCCCGACGTTCATGGCCAACCCGCTCGCCTGCGCGGTGGCCGTCGCCGCGATCGAGCTGCTGCTGGAGACGCCCTGGGCCGAGCGCGTGGCGGAGATCGGTGCGGGCCTCGCCGAGGGGCTGGCGCCGTTGCGGGACCTCGACGGCATTGTCGACGTCCGCGTACACGGTGCGATCGGCGTCGTCGAACTCGACCGTCCCGTCGACATGCCGGCGGCCACCGCGGCCGCGATCGACGCCGGCGCGTGGCTGCGGCCCTTCCGCAACCTCGTCTACACGATGCCGCCGTTCATCTGCACGCCCGAGGACGTCGCGACGATCGTCCGCGGAATCTCCGCAGCCGTGCGTGCCACGCTCGGCGAAACATCCTCTGCATCTTCCGAACTCGTGGGGGCGCGATCATGACGATCACCTCGGGACAGCCGGTGGCCGGCCAGGATGTCACCTCGGGTGAGGTCGGACTCGCCTGGCTCGCCCGTGCCGCACGTGATCGTGCCGAGGCCGGCCTGCATCGCGAGCCGCATGTCCGACGAGCCGGTGCCGACGCCGTCAATCTCGGCTCGAACGACTACCTCGGACTGTCGACGCACCCCGACGTCATCGCCGGTGCGCAGGCCGCGGCCGCGCAGTGGGGTGGCGGGTCGACGGCGTCGAGGCTCGTCGTCGGCACCACCGCGGCCCATGTCGACCTCGAGAACGAACTGGCCGATTTCCTTGGTTTTCCTGCAGCACTAACCTTTTCGTCTGGCTATCTCGCCAACGTCGGTGCGGTGACCGCACTCGCCGGACGCGGCGATTTGATTGTCAGTGACACCGGGTCGCATGCGTCGCTGATCGACGGGTGCCGCCTGTCTCGGGCACGCGTGGTGGTCGTCGACCGCGGCGATCACGAGGCAGTACGGGCCGCGCTTGCCGCGCGCACCGAGGAACGTGCTCTCGTGGTCACCGACTCGGTGTACAGCATCGACGGTGAGCCGGCCCCGGTCGCCGACCTGTACGCCGCGGCCCGCGCGCACGGTGCGGTGCTGCTCGTCGATGAGGCCCACGCCGTCGGCGTTCGCGGTCCCGGTGGACGCGGGCTCGTTGCCGAACAGGGACTTTCCGGTGCGCCGGATCTGGTGGTCACCACGGTCTTGTCCAAGTCCTTCGGGGCGCAGGGTGGGGTGGTCCTCGGACCGGAGATCCTCCGGTCGCACCTGATCGACTGCGCGCGCCCGTTCATCTTCGACACCGGACTGAATCCGGCGGCGGTCGGCGCGGCTCGTGCCGCACTACGAGTACTGCGGGCCTACCCCGCGCTGCCGGACCGGTTGCGGGACAACGCTCGCCACCTGGCGCGCGCTTGCGGCGTCGACGAGCCTGCCGCCGCCGTCATCTCGATCATCGTCGGCGATCCGCAGCGAGCCGTCGACGCGGCCGCGGCCTGCCGTGATCGCGGAGTCCTAGTCGGGTGCTTCCGCCCGCCGTCGGTCCCGCCGGGCACATCCCGCCTGCGGATCACCGTCCGCGCCGACCTCGACGCCGCGACTCTCGACCACGTCGCCGAGGTCGTCGACGCCGCGCTACGTGAGGTGGGTGCCCGATGAACGCACAGCCATCTCCGGCCCGAGGTCGCGTCCTTGCCGTCACCGGTACCTCGACCGACGTCGGCAAGACGGTCGTCACCGCCGCCCTCGCCGCTGCGGGACGCATGGACACCGTCGCCATCTGCAAACCCGTCCAAACCGGCATCGCCCCAACCGAACCCGGCGACCTCGCCGAAGTCGTGCGCCTGGCGGGGGACGTGAGTGCGGTCGAGTCCTATCGCTACCCCGAGCCGCTCGCACCGGACACCGCGGCGCGGCGTGCGGGTATGCCGCTCGCCGATCCGTCGGTGATCGTGCGCGCGGTCGACGACCTCGCGGCCACCCACGACCTCACCCTCGTCGAAGGGGCAGGTGGGGTCCTGGTGCGGCTGGGGGAGTCCGCGACGATCCTCGACATCGCCGCCGAGACCCTCGTGCCCGACACAGGCGACGGCGTCGTCATCGTCGTGGCTCCCGGCCTCGGTGCCCTCAACCACGCCGAGCTGACCGTGAATGCGGTGCGCGCACGGGGACTCCGGCCGGCGGGGCTCGTGATCGGCTGGTGGCCGGAGGAGCCCGACCTCGCCATGCGCTGCAACCGATCCGACCTGCCGCGGATCACCGGTGTCCCGGTGGTGGGTGTGCTGCCCGCCGGGGCTGCCTCCCTCGATCCCGCGGAGTTCCGTCGAACCGCCCCGACGTGGTTCGACCCCCACTGGCTGGCCGGATCACTCACCAGTCGTCCGGCCTCGTTCGCCCACACCCCGTAGCTCGATCCAGCCCGCCCGAACCGATTCCAGTACAAGGAGTTCAGCCCCGTGACACAGGCAACCGTCGACACCGCCCACGACGCACAGACGTCCGACGACATCCTCGCCATCGCCCGCGAACAGGTACTCGAGCGTGGTGAACCGCTCGACCGTGAGCAGGTCCTGGCCGTGCTGCGCCTGGACGACGATCGCCTGACCGAGCTGCTTCAGCTCGCCCACGACGTGCGCATGAAGTGGTGCGGTCCGGAGGTCGAGGTCGAGGGCATCATCTCGTTGAAGACCGGTGGCTGCCCGGAGGACTGTCACTTCTGCTCGCAGTCGGGACTTTTCGCCTCGCCGGTGCGCAGCGCCTGGATCGACATCCCGTCGCTGGTGGAGGCCGCCAAGCAGACCGCCAAGACCGGTGCGACCGAGTTCTGCATCGTCGCCGCCGTCCGTGGCCCCGACGAGCGTCTGCTGAGCCAGGTCGCCGCCGGCATCGAGGCGATCCGCAACGAGGTCGACATCCAGATCGCCTGCAGCCTCGGGATGCTCACCCAGGAGCAGGTCGATCAGCTCCGCGACATGGGTGTGCACCGCTACAACCACAACCTGGAGACCGCGCGCAGTCACTTCCCGAACGTCGTCACGACGCATACGTGGGAGGAGCGTTGGGACACGCTGCGCATGGTGCGCGAAGCGGGCATGGAGGTGTGCTGCGGCGGCATCCTCGGCATGGGGGAGAGCCTCGAGCAGCGCGCCGAGTTCGCCGCCGACCTGGCCGCACTCGAGCCCGACGAGGTGCCGCTGAACTTTCTCAACCCCCGCCCGGGTACGCCCTTCGGTGACCTCGAGGTGCTCCCGGCGTCCGAGGCGCTCAAGTCGGTGGCCGCCTTCCGCCTCGCCCTGCCGCGCACCATCCTGCGCTTCGCTGGCGGTCGCGAGATCACCCTGGGCGACCTCGGGGCCAAGCAGGGCATCCTCGGCGGCATCAATGCCGTCATCGTCGGCAACTACCTGACGACGCTCGGCCGGCCTGCGGAGGACGACCTCGACCTCCTCAGCGATCTGTCGATGCCGATCAAGTCGCTCAACGACACGATCTGACCTCTCCGCCACTCCCGACCTTCCCAGACGATCGGTAGCGTGTTCTTTCATGATCGACACCGTCCCGGGGCCGCTCGCCGAACCGTGCAGGTTCGGCGTGTACACCGGCCTCGAACTGGAACTGCAGGCACCCGACGCCATCCCGCCGGCCGCGCGACTGGGGCTTGAACCGCCGCGTTTCTGCGGACAGTGCGGACGTCGCATGGTCGTGCAGGTCCGTCCCGACGGCTGGAGCGCACGATGCTCCCGCCACGGGACGGTCGACTCGGCCGAACTGGGTCGTCGGTGAGCGGTCCGGTGTCCGGACGGCGTCCCGCCCGGCCGGTCACGACCCTGCTCACCGTGACCGCGGTGGTGATCGTGCTCGGCGGGGTCGCCGGCGGGATCTGGGCGCTGGTTACGCCGCCGACCACCGGCGTCGTCCTGAAGGGTCTGACTCGCGACGGCATCTCGACCGATTTCGACGGTGTCGGTGCCTTCGCGCTGATCATGTTCACCTACGGCGGCATCGCCGCACTGGTCGCGTGGGCTGCGGCGCGGCCGTGGCGAGGCGTCACCGGTTTCCTGGTGCCGGCCGCCGGCACGGTGGCCGGCTCCGCGCTCGGCGCGCAGGTCGGAATGTGGCTGGCGGGCTTCCGGTTCGACGATGACCTCGCCGGACCTCCGCTGGAGTCGGTCTACCGCGTGGTGCCCGAACTCTGGCTCGACGGCGGTACACGCGCCGGACACAGCGCGCCCTGGACGCTGCTCATCTGCGCGCCGTTCGCGTGTGCGCTCGTCTACCTGGTCTGCGTCTTGTCCTCACGTACAGCAGATCTCGGCGTCGGGGATCTCGACGACGAGCACCCCGCCGACGATCCTCCCGGGTCGGCGGTCACATCGGCGGACGCAGCGTCGCGAACTCATCTGTGACGCGTAACTCGTTGTCGGCGAAGGCATAGAGCGCCGGCGGCCGCCCGCCGGACCGGCCCGTCTTGCCGACGGTACCGGTGGACACCACCACGGCGCGTCGGCTCAGGATGCGCAGCAGGTTGGTCGTATCCACCGGGTAACCGAGTGCGGCGCAATAGATCTCCGACAGCTCCGACATCGGGAACTGCTTCGGTGCCAGCGCGAAAGCGATGTTGGTGTAGGAGAGTTTGGCCGCCAGTCGATGCCGGGCGGTGTCGATGATCTCGGCGTGGTCGAAGGCCACCGGCGGCAACGCGTCGACGGCGAACCAGGCCGCCCCCTCGGGCAGGGTCACCGGGCTGTCCGAGCGGACGAGACCCATGTAGGTCGACGCGATCGTGCGGACTCCGGGAACGCGTGCCGGATCGGAGAAGACCGACAGTTGCTCGAGGTGAGCGATGTCGCGGACGTCCATCGTGTCGGCGACGAGGCGTCGCGCGACGACCGACAACGTCTCGTCGCCGGCGACATCGCCGCCCGGCAGTGACCAGCGGCCGGGTTCGGTGGCGGTGCGGGAGAGCAGGACGCAGAGCGCGGCGTGGACGTCGCAGCCGTCCGCGGAAGGCGGGGTGCGGACCTGGAAGACGACGCTGAGGACCTCGACCCGTAGACCGGTCGCGTTGTCCGACGCTTGTGAGCCGTCGGAACTGGAGGGATCGGACCCGGCGGCTGGCATGGCGTCGATTGTATGGCCCCCGACGCCGCGTGATCAGCGAACCTTCGACGTCAACACGCGTGCCGCGCCGTCGGTGACCGCGATGGTGTGTTCGCTGTGCGCACCGCGAGAGCCGTCGAACGATCGGATCGTCCAGCCGTCGGCGTCGAACTTGATGCGGTCGGTGCCGAGCGTGAACCAGGGTTCGAGCGCCAGTGTCAGCCCGGGCCGCAGTTTCATTCCGCGACCGGCCTTGCCGATGTTCGCCACATGCGGGTCCTCGTGCATGGTGCGCCCGAGGCCGTGGCCGCCGAACTCCGTGTTGACGCGGTATCCGTAGGACTTGGCGACGGTTCCGATCGCGGCGGAGATGTCGCCGAGCCGGGCGTCGGGGCGGGCGGCGTCGATGGCCGCCGACAGGGCCTCCTCGGTCGCCCGGACGAGACGCTGATCCTCCGGGCGGGGTGTGCCGACGATGACGCTGCGGGCGGAATCGGCGACCCAGCCGTCGATCGAGACCGCGATGTCCATGGACAGCAGGTCGCCGTCGGCCAGGACGTAGTCGTGGGGGAGGCCGTGCAGGACCGCATCGTTCACCGACAGGCAGATGACGTTGCGGAAGGGGCCGTGGCCGAACGAGGGCGAGTAGTCCCAGTAGCAGGATTTCGCGCCGCGATCGGCGATGAGGTCGCGGGCGCGCTGCTCGAGGTCGAGGAGATTGACCCCGACGTCGGCCCGTTCCGCGAGGTCGGCGAGCAGGTCCGCGATGAACGCGCCGGTCACCGCCATGGCGTCGACCTCGGACGGTGACTTCAGCTCGACCATTCCCATTTCCCCTTCGCTGACGTTGGCGGTATGCGGTATAGAAATACCGGACTCTCGGTATATGTATACCGCATCGGCTAGGATCGTGGGCATGGTCCGCAACCCGTTGACGCCGGAACAGATCGACGCCGGCCGCCGTCTGGGCGCCCGGCTGCGCGAACTCCGTGGCGCCCGTCCTCTCGGTGAGGTGGCCGTCAGCGCGGGGATCTCCCCGGAGACGCTGCGCAAGATCGAGACGGGCCGCATGCCGACGCCCGCGTTCGCCACCATCGCCGCGCTCGCTCGGTCGCTGAACACCTCGCTCGACGACCTGGCGGCGGTGCATGACGACACCGTCCTCGACGCCGAGGTGGCGCGCGCCGGGTGACGCCGCGTCCGTCGGGCCTCACCTACGCGGAGGTCGGTGCGACCGCCGGAGAGCTGCCGGCGGGTTATCACCATCTGCGGCGATCGCGCGTGATCGGTGCGAGCGAGGGATGTTTCACCACCGTCGCAGACCGAATCCTGAACTGGGACATGCACCGTCGCGCCGGGATCGGCGTCGACGCCTCCACTCCTGCTGCCGAGGTCGGTGCCACGGTGTCGATGCGTCTGGGCGTGGGCCCCGTGCGGATCTCTGCCGCGTGTCGGGTCATCGAGGTGATCGATTCGGGGTCGATCGATTCGGGGGCTGAGCGCGGCTTCGCCTACGGGACCCTGCCCGGTCACCCGGAGATCGGGGAGGAGCGGTTCTGGGTTCAGCGACTCCCGGACGACTCCGTGGTCGCGCACATCGTCGCGTTCTCGAGACCGGGCCGCTGGTTCACGCGACTCGGTGGCCCGATCGGGCGGGTGGCGCAGTCGCGGATCGCCGAGCGGTACCTCGACGCCCTGATGTGCTCCTGACCGGTCGGCCTGCTCTGGCGCGAGGGACGACGGGAATGAACCGGGTGTGGTGAATGTTACGATGCATAGCGTTTTCGACCATGAGTCGAAAACCTGCTTCGGACACACGGCCCGTGCTCCGGGGACACCGATGACCCGGTGGTGGTAGACGCCCGCCGGGACAGCCAGAGGAGTGGCAATGAGCATCACCAGTGATCGCCCGGCGGCCGTGGCCGCCCCCGGGCTCCTCGATGCCGAATGGTTCGACGCACCGGGCGGCTACGCCGGCGTCGAACCGACTCAGGAGTGGGCAGACGAGGTCCGGCGCCTCGCTCGTGCCCGCAATGCGACGCTGCTCGCGCACAACTACCAGCTTCCCGCCATCCAGGACGTCGCCGATCACGTCGGTGACTCCCTTGCCCTGTCGCGCATCGCGGCCGAGGTGGACTCCGACGAGATCATCTTCTGCGGTGTCCACTTCATGGCGGAGACAGCCAAGATCCTCAGCCCTGAGAAGCGGGTACTCATCCCCGACGAGCGTGCCGGCTGCTCGCTGGCCGACTCGATCACCGCCGACGAACTGCGCGCCTGGAAGGCCGAGTTCCCGGAGGCGGTCGTCGTCTCGTATGTGAACACCACCGCCGAGGTGAAGGGTCTGACCGACATCTGCTGCACCTCGTCGAACGCCGTCGACGTCGTCGCCTCGATCGACCCGGACCGCGACGTGCTGTTCCTCCCGGACCAGTTCCTCGGTGCGCACGTCAAGCGGGAGACCGGCCGGGACAACATCCACATCTGGGCGGGCGAGTGCCACGTGCACGCCGGCATCAACGGTGACGAGCTGGCCGACCAGGCCGCGTCGCACCCCGATGCAGACCTGTTCATCCACCCCGAATGCGGCTGCGCCACTTCGGCTCTCTATCTGGCAGGTGAGGGTGCCGTGCCCGAGGATCGCGTGAAGATCCTCTCGACCGGCGGCATGCTCGACGCCGCGCGGGAGACCGGCGCCAAGCAGGTTCTCGTCGCCACCGAGATCGGCATGCTGCACCAGCTCCGCAAGGCCGCACCGGGGGTCGACTTCCAGGCCGTGAACGACCGCGCGTCGTGCCCCTACATGAAGATGATCACCCCTTCCGCACTGCTGCGCTGCCTGCGTGAGGGCCGCGACGAGGTATTCGTCGACGTCGACGTCGCGGAGAAGGCTCGCAAGAGCGTCGAGCGGATGATCGCGATCGGTAACCCGGGGTCGGGCGAGTGACCGGAAACTCTGCTGTGAGTGAAGGTTTCATCGGCCAGGCCGCGGCCGGCGGCGCGCTCGAACTGGCCATCGACGACGATGTCCGCGCCCTCATCCGTACCGCGCTCGACGAAGACCTGCGATACGGGCCCGACGTCACCACGTTGTCGACGGTCCCGGCCGGCGCTGTCGTCGACGCCGCGATCGTGAGTCGTGCGCATGGCGTGATCGCCGGTGTGCCGGTGGTGATCGCGGTGTTCGACGAGGTCATCGGCGCGGGCAATTTCGAGGTGACGGACGCCGTCGCCGACGGCAGCGTCGTCGAACCCGGCGATGTCGTCCTGCGCGTCCACGCGCCGACGGCCGCGCTCCTGACGGCCGAACGCACCGCGCTGAACCTGATCTGCCATCTGTCCGGGATCGCGACCGCGACCCGGGCGTGGGTCGACGCGGTCTCCGGCACATCCGCGCAGATTCGTGACTCCCGTAAGACGCTCCCCGGCCTGCGACTGCTGCAGAAGTATGCGGTCCGCGCAGGTGGGGGAGTCAACCACCGCATGGGTCTCGGCGACGCCGCACTGATCAAGGACAACCACGTCGTCGCCGCCGGTTCGGTCGCAGCGGCGCTGGAAGCGGTTCGCGCCGCAGCTCCGGGCCTTCCCGTCGAGGTCGAGGTCGACTCCCTGTCCCAGCTGGACGAGGTCCTGCCGCTCGAGCCGCAGCTCGTGCTGCTCGACAACTTCGAGCCGTGGGAAACCCAGATGGCCGTGCAGCGACGCAACACCCACTCGCCGCAGACCAAGCTGGAGAGCTCCGGTGGTCTGACGCTCGACGTTGCCGAGGACTACGCCCGCACGGGCGTCGACTACCTGGCCGTCGGTGCACTCACCCATTCGGTCACGGTGCTCGACCTCGGGCTGGACATCCCCGCGCCGTAGTCTGACGACGTCAGTCCGCGGCGTCATAGGCCTCACTGAGCCACCGGTGGACCTCCTCGTCCACCTCCGCGGCCCCACGCACCTCCAGGTGGTGCATCCACACGCGCGGTGAGGGGTGCGCGACTTCCTTGAAGCGGGCAGAGTCGATGCGGTGCGGAAGGGCGATCGACAACACCGCTGGTACTTCGGATCGCAGGTACAGGCCGGGACGCCACACGAAGGCGAAACCGGTCCGACGTCGAAAGTTGACTTGGCTCTTCGTAACTCGGACGGTGATGTCGTCTCCCAGTTCATGAATGGCGTCCTCGACCGCACGGTGGATCGACAGGCCCACCGGCGAGCCTGCAAAGAAGTCCTCGACCTTGTGCGGGGTGTCCATGGTCATTCTGGCTCCAGAATCGCACGGAATCCTCGACGACGGTCCACCACCTTCTTCACGACCGCGATTCTCACCGGTGCGGGTAGGCGGCGGCGAGGAGTATCGAGGCGAGGGTGGCTTCGGCGTCGGAGGCGTTGCGGAGGTCGATGATCTGGCGCATCTGGAGGCGTGGGGTATCGCCGGACTCCGGTTCGGGTCCGTGGATCTCGTTGCGTACCTGTTTGAGTTGTTCGTTGAATCGGCGGGGGATGTCAGGTCGGCGGTTGATGCGTTCGGGGTTGGGTGGTGCGCCGGGTTCGGCGTTCAACCGCCAGGCGCAGCGGCCTTCGTCGGGGCCTTCACGGACCATGCGGGTGGTGTAGCCGCCGGGTTCATTGCTGACCATGCGATTGTGTTTCGGGCACGCCGGTGCGAGGTCGGTGATGTCGGTGAGTCCACCGAGACCCCAATCCAGTTGCGCGTGGTGCATTTCCACGTGCGCGGCGGATATGCCGCAGTCGGGGGTGGAACAGACCTCGCCGTCGGGTCGGGCGAAGGACACGAGACGTTGTTCACGGGTGGCCAACCTCTTGCCGCGTCCGAAGTACAGCGGGACGGCGGTGGCGTCTTTGAACACCGCCAGCCAGGGCTGGGTGTCGGCGGCCATGTTGACGAGGTCGGTGATCGGGATCAGGGTGCCGGTCGCGGTGGTGGCGAACCCGGCTTCGCGTCGTAGGTCGTTGAGATCGGCTTTGATGATCAGCTGGATGGGTAACCCGCGGTGGCTCTTACCCAGGAGTCCGTCGTCGAACACGGCTTTCAGGAGTGCGTTGAGGGCGTCGTGGTTGAGCTGGGCGGGGGTGCGGTCGTCGCGTGCGGCTGCGGCTTCGACCGCCTCGGGGTCGGCGTCCTCGATGGAACCGTGGGGGGAGTCGGGGTCGTCGGGGTTGTTCATGCCGGGTTTGGCCCAGACGGCGAGCAGCATGGTGATGCGGGCGAGGAGTTCGGGGGTGAGGTTGGCGGTCATCTGGGCGGTGCCGTCGGCGCGTTGCCGGTTGACCGACAGATTGCGTCGACGTTTGCGGTCGGTGTCGTCGGTCAGTGTGCCGTCGGGGTCGAGGTGGGCCAGCAGTCGTGCACCGAGGGCGGTGATGTCGGCGGGGGTGTGGTCGACGGCGATCTCGGCCATCTGTCGTTCGGCGGCGACCTTTACGTCGTGGTCGACGGCGTGTGGGATCTGGTCGAGGACGTCGAGTACTGCCCGGACGTGGGAGGTGCTGACCTTGCCGTCGGCCAATGCCTCTGCCAGAGCGGGGCGTTCGGGTTCGAGTGGTTCGCCGGTCGGGCTGAGGTGGGTGGCGGTCGCGTGGCGTTGTTTGGTGCGGCGCATGGGGTCGGCCACGCGTAGGCGGTGGGTCATGAACTGGGTGATGCTGCGGTGGCCGGTCTTGTGGGGTAGGTCGCGGTCGGCGATCTCGATGATCTGTCGGTCGCCGGCGAAAGTGAGTCGGGCGATGGCCTGTTCGGTTCCGGCGGCGACGTCGATGAGTTCGGCATCGGAGCACTGCGCCAGATCGACGGCCTGGAGTTCGGCGGTGATCCGATGCAGTTCCTGCACGAGTTCGGAGGGGCGGGTCGACGGCCCGACGTCGGTGGTCGAGATTCCGGTCAAGACGGTCACCCCCGATGCCGTGTTCGAATGTACATTCGACTTTAGCCGGAATCATGCTGCGGTGCAACGCTTATCGAAATCAGATAGGTGACCCACGTTTGTCGGAGGTGTGTGCTATCGGGTCTCCCACGGCGGGCCGGGTGTCGGCGAACCTCGCAACGAAGATTGGCTATTACGATATACGGGTATGGGGTATATAGTCGGTCGCATGAGTGCTACAGCGATCCATCCCGCGCACGACACGGGTACGCACGAAGGTCACCAGCACGCTGGTGGCGAACACGGCGGTCACGCCGACCACGTCGGCCGGTTCCGCCGACTGTTCTGGATCATGGTGGTACTGGCCATCCCGACGGTGGCGTTCAACGAGATGTTCGCCCACCTGATCGGATACTCGCTGCCTCACCACGGGTGGGTCATGTGGATCTCGCCGGTACTGGGCACGGTCATCTACTTCTGGGGCGGCCGGCCGTTCCTCGCCGGTGCGGTCGGGGAGATCCGGTCCCGCCGGCCGGGGATGATGCTGCTCATCGGGCTGGCCATCACTGTCGCCTTCGTGGCGTCGTGGGGCGCGAGTCTGGGGTTGTTGTCCGGTGAGCTGAACTTCTGGTGGGAGCTTGCGCTCCTTGTCGCGATCATGCTCCTGGGGCATTGGGTCGAGATGCGTGCGCTGGCCCAGACGACATCGGCCATCGACTCGCTGGCGGCCTTGTTGCCCGATGAGGCGGAGAAGGTCGACGGCGCCGGAACGGTCACCGTCGCCGTCTCCGAGCTGCAGGTGGGCGACGTGGTACTGGTTCGGCCGGGTGCATCGATCCCGGCCGACGGTGACGTCGTCGACGGTACGGCGGATGTGGACGAGTCGATGATCACCGGTGAGTCGCGCCCGGTACGACGATCGGTCGGGGATCGCGTGATCGCCGGGACCGTCGCTACCGATTCCGCGGTTCGTGTCCGGGTCACCGCGATCGGTGATGACACCGCGCTGGCCGGGATCGAACGGCTCGTCGCCCGAGCGCAGGCGTCGACGTCGCGTGCCCAACGTCTTGCCGACCGCGCCGCCGGGTGGCTCTTCTGGTTTGCCCTCTCCGCGGCAGCTGTCACGGCAGTCGTCTGGACCTCGGTGGGAATGCCTGACTCCGCGGTGGTCCGGGTGATCACTGTCCTCGTCATCGCCTGCCCGCACGCTCTCGGTCTTGCCATCCCGTTGGTGGTTTCGATCGCGACGGAGCGCGCGGCGCGAGGGGGAGTGCTGATCTCCGACCGGCTCGCCCTCGAGACCATGCGGTCGGTCGACGCCGTCCTCTTCGACAAGACCGGGACGCTGACCCGTGGAGCTCCGACGGTCCGTTCCGTCGAACCAGCGCGCGGCCGCACCCCGGACGAGGTCCTGGTGCTGGCCGCGTCGGCCGAGGCGGACAGCGAGCATCCACTCGCCGTCGCAATAGTCGAGGCCGCCCGGGGGCGGGGACTGGAGGTGCCGGCGGCGCAGGACTTCACCTCCTCACCGGCGGTGGGTGTCTCGGCGAGAGTGGACGGAGTGCACATTGCGGTGGGCGGGCCGAGATTGCTCGACAGCCAGGGTGTTGCAGAGCTGTCGATCGCGGGCACCTGGCGCGATGAGGGCGCGATCATCCTGCACGTCGTCGCCGACGGTGAGGTCGTCGGAGCGCTGGCGTTGACCGATGAGGTGCGACCGGAGTCGCGCGAAGCGATCGACGGCCTTCGGCGCCGTGGGGTCGAAGCGGTGATGGTCACCGGAGACGCGCGAGCGGTGGCCGAGGATGTGGCTCGCGAGCTGCGGATCGACCGCGTCTACGCAGGTGTCCGGCCAGAGGACAAGGCCGACAAGGTGGCCGAGCTGCAGCGCGAGGGTAAGCGGGTCGCGATGGTCGGTGACGGGGTGAATGATGCGCCGGCGCTCGCGCAGGCGGACGTCGGGATCGCCATCGGCGCCGGTACCGACGTCGCCATCGCCTCCGCGGGCGTGATCCTGGCGTCCTCGGACCCGCGGTCGGTGCTCTCGGTGATCGAGTTGTCGCGGGCGAGCTACCGGAAGATGGTGCAGAACCTGTGGTGGGCGGCCGGGTACAACCTGATCTCCGTTCCACTCGCGGCCGGTGTGTTGGCGCCGATCGGATTCGTGTTGCCGATGAGCGTCGGCGCGATCCTGATGTCGGTGTCGACGGTGGTCGTCGCGCTCAACGCCCAGTTACTCCGTCGGCTCGATCTGTCCCCCGATCGGCAAGCGTCACGGTGACTGCGATCGGGTGACCTGACGCCTGGTCTGCCCGAGGGCTCGGACCCGCTGTCTCCCGGCGGTTCCGAGCCGTCGCCGTGTCTGCGAAGGGCCTCTCAAGGTTCGTGATCGAGAACGGCTACATCACGCTGGTGATCTCACTCACACAGGATCATTTGTCCAGCATGGCCCTACCTGCGATGTTATCTGAAATACACTGCACCACAACATGTTTCAGTTTCCTATATGAAACAGGATTCTACGGGTCTTGAAAGTATTCTCTGGGATTCTTGAAATCGTCCCGTAATAGTCGAATTTTCATATCTACTGCTAAGTAACAACAATGTGGAAAGGGGGGTCGAAAGACCCTCTCCGTCCGCACCTGTTGTTCCGTCTCCCCAACGATGTGAAGATTTGTGACATCCCCTCATGAAATACTCTTCCTCTGCGCGTAAGCCCCGACACGCGTGCGACAGAACCGGCAAAGCGTCTCAGTTCGTCGGTTTTCGATCTGCTCGTCAATGGGCAATTGGTCTGGGTGGAATAGCGCTCACTGCGAGTGTCGCGGCAACCGCATTCGGAGGGGCTGGTGCCGGCGTCGCCGCTCCGCCTCCGACGGTTTCGACCTTCAATCTCTTCATTCCCGGGACCTGGGAAACGGATGCGGCCGCTGACCCGACCCACGCCACCGGAGCGCTGGCGGGGGTGGCCGACTCGATCTCGCGGACGCATGGCGACTCGGCGACCATCTACTTCCTGCCTTACATGGCGCGGGCCTTCGACAACGGGCGGACGTACGGGGACAGCAAGGCCACCGCGATCGCGAACGCGTCGAAGGTCCTCGCCGACCGGGCGGAAGCCGATCCCGATCTGAAGTTCACGATCAGTGGCTACAGCCAGGGTGCGGACGCGGCGGGAGATCTCGCCGCGGCGATCGGCAACGGCGACGGCCCGATCCCGGCGGACAAGGTGCTGGCAGTCGGCCTACTCGCCGACCCCGGTAACGGAACCGCTGGTCAGTAGACCGTCGGCCCGAAGCCGCGCGGCATCGGGATCGCCGACCCGCGACCCGAGGGGATGGGGAAGCTGTCCGGGAAGGTCACGAGCATCTGTGCACCCTCCGACCTCTACTGCTCCATCGACAAGCGGCGCCATCCCGTCCTGGGCAAGATCGGCACCGTCCTCAGTGAGGGGGCGGAGGAGGTGGCGGACGCCGTCGAGACCGCCATCGACGTCGTCGGCGCGATCGCCAGGATCGACTATGCCGGTCTGGGTGCGGACATCGGTCGATTGCCGCAGCTCATCGGGGTGGGAGACCTTCGCTCCGCCCATAAGGTCGCGGGGCGTGTGAACACGCAGTTGCGCCCATTCGTGAAGCTCGCGGACACGGTGGACTACGCGAAGACCGCCCGCATCCTCGACCTCATCCCGGATCAGACGGGTCTCGCCAAGGTCGGCGCCTCGATCTGCCGCGTACTCGATCGGGTGGACATCGAACGTAGCGCGGACCTGGTCGGGGAGGTTCAGGAGCTGACCTGGACGGCGGCAGGATCGGTGGGGGCACGAGTCGGTGCGGCATCGATCCCGGACACCGAGGTCTCGGCCGAGGAGGTTCTGGAGCTGGGGAAAGAACTCGCCTCGCTGGTTGCGGACACGACCGTCGATGCCTCTGACGACGAGGACGCGGGCGAGGGGAAGAACTCCGGGGTGTTGTCCGAACTGATCTCGCCCGAGTTCAGGGAGCTCGGCAAGGAGCTGGCCAGGATCGTCACGAAGCAGGCCATCACCGACCCGGCGTCGCTGATCCGCGACGCCGTCACGGCGAAGGACTTCTACTCCGGGAGCTCGCACACCGACTACGCGAAGCTCGTCGTGGATGAAGTGGGTCGGAGTGCGATCGCATGGCTGGGCGTCTGGCTGGCGGACACCATCAACAAGGCCGGCTCGAAGGTGGAAGGTGACTCGGACTAGGCCGCTGCCGACGTGTGCCAATAGCTGTTGTCGAAATACCAATGACCATTGTCGTAAATTTCGGGACATTAAAGATCTTGGTCGAATGTCCATTTGGATCTGTAGTTCAAACGGCCGACAGATACGACAACGGATGTAATCAGAATTCTGGAACAAATGACCTAGAGGCGGTGAGTCACTTCACACGGCCAATCTCGAAAAACAGGTAACAAAAAATCCGAAACAATCTAAATTACTCGTGAGTAGCAATGAGCTACGCCCCCGCAGAATGATGGACGGAAGATGACCAACAACCAGACCCCCACCAGCGCCCCCCTGACCGACGAAGAGCGCAACCGCAAGAGCCGCAAGCGCAAGGCCATCCTCGCCTCCGGTGCAGTCCTCGGCGTTGGCGCTGTGGTCACCCTCGCCGCGTGGAACGACACCGTATTCGGTTCCGGAACATTCGGTATCGGCGAGAGCGCTTGGAACGTGCAGGCCAGTACCGTGTCGGATACGGAGGGGTTCGCGGAGTATGCGGACAGCGCCGCCCCCGGCGTCATCTCGTTCCCAGTGGTCGCGGGTGTGAACCCGGTCAACCTGATGCCCGGGCAGACCACCAAGGGCAGCTTCTGGCTCAAAGAGACCAAGGGCAAGATGGACGCCGACATCACCATCCAGGCTCCTGCGAACGCGACCAACACTCTTGCCCAGGCGCTCTACGTGACCATCAAGGACGGGTCCACCACCCTGGTGAACAACCAGCAGCTGAGTAGCAGCGGCGTCGCAACGACGTTCCGGGTCACCAAGAACACGGCCAAGAAGATCGACTTCGAGGTGACGTTGCCGGCCAGCGCCAATCCCAACAACATCCTCGACACGAGTGTCACCCCGCGCTGGGAGATGAGGGCACAGAGCGTCGACAACCCGTGAGTCGTTCTCGATCCGGCGGCAAAGCCTCCTTCCCATCCCTGGGCGCCGCCGGATCGAGGGTTCACGCGACCCGCAGAGTTGTGCTGCCTGCCAACCGAATCCGCACCCCTAGATCTCAGAGAGACGGCGCGATGACGACGACCTCGAGTCCCTGCACCGACCGACCCGACGCGAATGGGTCCGGCATTCGGGATTCGTGGACGGTGACCGCACCGATGAGGGTCGTGGCACCTGCCCCGCGGGTGGTCTGGACGTCGGCTCCGGCGGGCCACGTTCCGGCGTCGGAGGCCCCGACCCTGCCGATTCCGATCGTGCCGTCACCGCCGGTTGTGGACGCGGCTACTGCCGAACCGGCGCCCGTCGAATCGCACGTGGCGACGCCGGCGACGCGGTCGCTGGGCAGTCGGCTCGTCGACTGGGGGCTGAACATCCTCGCAGTGTTCGGCGTGTTGTGTATTGCGCTGACAGTCCTCGCCTTCGTGGGCAACTACACGATCATCATGTTCAAGACAGGTTCGATGGATCCCACCATCCCGCAAGGATCCATCGCTGTCGTGCACGAGATCCCTGCGACCGAGGTGAAGGTCGGAGATGTCATCACCGTCGACCGTGGGATCGGTCTGAAGCCGATCACTCATCGGGCGATCGCGGTGAAGCAACTCGGCGGCGGCGAGGCCCTCATCGAGATGCAGGGCGATGCCAATCCGAACCCCGACCCGGAGCCCTACCGCGTGAGCCAGGTGCGCAAAGTCGTCTGGCATGCACCGGGTCTCGCAAAGCAGATCGTCTGGTTGTCGAATCCGTACGTTCTCGGGGCCATCACCCTCGGTGCGGCACTCCTCGTCCTCTGGGCGTTCTGGCCGAAGTCGACGACCGGTCGCCGCCGGGACGAGCACAACGAACCCTCTCGTTCTTGAACCCAGTTCCTCCGCAACTCATAGAGATACACGGCAAGCATGAACCTCACCAAGCGCAGCAAGATCCTGATCGCCGTCATCGGCATGATTGCGGTACTCGGCGTGGTCGCGCAGGCGACCGGCGTGCTCGCGGCGTGGAATGACAAGGTCTGGGGGAGTTCCACATTCCGTCTCGCTCCGGCCACTGACGGGTACGCCCGTTCGATCACCGCGCACACAAAGAACCAGCGGTTGATCAGCGGTGACACATGGGACGCCACGACTGCCACGCATACGTT
This sequence comes from Gordonia sp. Swx-4, assembly GCF_030316175.1. Lineage (NCBI taxonomy): Bacteria > Bacillati > Actinomycetota > Actinomycetes > Mycobacteriales > Gordoniaceae > Gordonia > Gordonia sp. Swx-4. The sequence goes on along the minus strand of NZ_CP128197.1, from coordinate 3,272,319 downwards.
TGCCAACCCGGGGACCACGGTGACCCCCGGTGCAACCACCTTCACCTCCAGGTACAGCGGGAGTGGCTTCTTCGGTGTGGGCATGGTCGCTGCGCGAGGGCGGTCGGAGGCGACGCTGACCCGCACCGCCGGCAACATTTCGGCATCCGCGACCTCAACGGCGCGGGACCTGAGGGCGTCCCCCACGCCGAACTGGTTGAATCCGTTCAGCTCGACCGTGTCGGTCCTGGACACGAAGGAGAACATCTACACGGCTGCGGTCAACTGCACTTCATCGAACTACGGCGAAACGGTCACACCCACGGCCACAGCTCCGACCGGCGGTGACATCTATATCGGCATCGGCTCAAACAACAATTACGCAATGCCCCCGCCGAACGGGTCGAGGTCCTTCACCGACAACGCGGTGGGGTACCGGGTAGAGGGGACGTTCCGCAGCATCGTTGCCACTACCGCGAAGACCGCTCTGTCGACGCTGATCCTGGACCTCGATATCCAGAACCTCTTGTGGCCGCACTCGACCGTCTGGACCGTCAGTATCCAGTTCGTCCGCGCCGAATGTGGTATCGGGGTTGCGCTTCCGGATGCAGGATCTTCTGTCCAGGCTGCGGGCGCGGCACGAATGGCGGCACGCCTCGCGCCGTCCTCGGAGAGCGCCACGCCGTCGGAGTCCGCGGAGAGTTCGGCCGCCGAGAGCTCCGAGAGTTCGGAATCGGAGTCCTCGAGCTCCGAGAGTTCCGAGAACTCCGAGAGTTCCGAGTCCGAGAGCTCCTCGTCGGCAAGCTCTTCCGAGAGCGAAGCCGCCGAAACCCCGGCGCTGAAGCAAGGTCCGACGACCCCGACCGACGTCGACGTCGGGGATCAGTTCCCGGTGATCGCCACCGATGGCACCGACCTCGGTACGGCGACGATCCAGAAGATCGAGTCCACCGCTCCCTCGGAAGGGGCGAAAGCGACGGTCGCGGTGAAGATGTCGGTGACCACGTCGGACACCGGGGGTGACGGCCGGTTGTCATCGATCGCCTGGGATGACTTCGCCCCGATGGTCGGGGGAGTGCAACAGGCATCAGGGCAGGCGACAACCGAGGGAGCGCAATTGCCGGATCAGCTGGCACCGGGGCAGACCTACACCGGTTGGGTGGCGTTCACCGCGCCGAGCGCCGCCGGTAAGGCGATGTGGAAGCCCGCGGGCACAGCCGGATTCACGTTCGTCCTGCCGGACCCGGAGGTGCCGGTGACCTCGACGACGACGTCCGCACCCGCACCCGTCGCGAACGCGCCGGAGACCAGTGAACCGGAAGCGGCCCCGACCGACGACGCGCCCGCGGCCGAGGCGCCTGCAGTCGAGGCCGAGGACTCCGACCCGGTGCCCACTCCCGAGAAGAAGAGCCGGTCGCGATCGAGTTCGGACGAGTCCTCGGCGGACTCCTCCGCGGACGACGAGTAACCGGTCTCTCGTCGTCAGGAGTCCTGCGTCAACCCGGCGAGAATGCTTGCGAGATAGTCGTCTTCGGCCTCGTTGCCGGGCAGCTCGAGCGCGCGACGGTAGGCGGCCGCTGCGCCGTCGTGATCGTCGAGTTCCGCGAGTGTCAGTGCCCGCGCCACATGGAACGGGCGATACCGGTCGAGCGAGGGGTTCGACGCCAACCGGTTGAGCATCTCGATCCCGCGTGACGGTCCGAACGCCCGTCCGACGGAGACGGCCCGGCCGATCCGCACGACCGGGCCGGGATCGTGCGCTTCCAACAGGCGGTAGAGAACCGCGATCTGCGCCCAGTCGGTGTCATCGGCGGTCCGCGCCTCCGCATGAACCGCGGCGATCGCTGCCTGGATCGTGTAGGCACCCGCGTCACGTTGTGCAGCAGCGGATTCGGCGAGTGCGGTGCCCTCTCTCACCATTGCCGTGACCCAGAGGGTCCGGTCCTGGTCGGACAGTGGGATCGGCCGGCCGTCGGGGTCCACCCGTGCGGGCCGCCGAGATTCGGTGAGCAACAGCAGAGCGAGCAGCCCGGCGGTCTCGGCGCAGGGGAGCAGGACATACAGAGTCCGCGCCAGCGCGATGGCCTCGGCGGTGATGTCGTCGCGGATGTGTGAGCTACCCGTCGACCGTGCGTAACCCTCCGAATACACCAGGTACACAACACGTAGGACGCCCCCGAGGCGGTCCGGTAGGTCGTCGGCACGCGGCGGATGGAACGGCACGCCGAGTGCCTTGATCCGCTTCTTCGCGCGCACGAGTCGCTGCTGTGCGGTCGGAACCGGGATCAGGAGTGCGTGCGCGACCTCGGGTGTGGTCAGCCCGGCGACGAACCGCAACATGAGCGCGATCCGGTCCTCGATCCGCAGAACCGGGTGGGTACACGCGAAGTACATGCCGAGGCGTTCGTCGGGCAATGCCGGATGCGTGATGTCGGCGGGGTCGCCGAAGTCCGCCGGAACGGGCGCGCGGTCCGAATCGGTCTGCAGCTGCCCGAGTTTCCCGGCGAGGACGTTCTCCCGCCGCAGTTCGTCGAGCACCCGACGTTTCGCGGTCGTCGTGAGCCACGCCTCTGGTGACTCGGGGACACCTGTCTGCGGCCAGGTGACCAGGGCCTGCGCCAGAGCGTCCTGCAGGGCGTCCTCGGCGCGATCGAGATCACCGAATCGTCTGGTGAGGGTGGCGATGACACGAGTGCGGATGCCGCGATCGATCGTGGCAACCGCTCGACGGGCCACGAGAGGCGCGCCCGCCGAGCGGTCCGGTGTTCCGGTCACGGCTCAGTACGGCGCGAGCGGCCGGATCTCCACGTGCCCACCCGGTGCCGAACCGGGACTACGGCGAGCCCACTCGATCGCCTCGTCGATGTCGGCGACGTCGATGACGTAGACGCCGCCGACGAACTCGCGAACCTCGGCGAACGGACCCGACGACGCCACGACGCGCTCGCCCGTGCCATTCGTGTGCACGACGGCGCGTTCGTCCTCGAGAGCGAAAGAGCTGACCACGACGCCGGCTTCGGTGATCTCCTGGTCGAACGCGAAGAACTCCTCGGGCGTCGCTCCGCCTTCTTCGCCGCATGCCGGGTCGTCGACGTGTCCCATGAGCAGCAGTGCGTATTTCATCGTTCCTCCAGTCATCTGCCGCCGGACCGGAGTGGTCCGACACCATGGTGACGTACGGGCGGACGCGATATCGACAGCCGCCGGAACTTCTCGTCGGAAACGAAAAATGGGAGGCCCGAAACTCGGACCTCCCACTCATCGGGGTGGATGACGGGACTCGAACCCGCGACAGCCAGGATCACAACCTGGTGCTCTACCAACTGAACTACATCCACCATCGGCATCCGACACCCGGGCTTTCGCGCCTGGTCTCAGAGCCAAGAACACTCTAGCGGGTAGATGCCGCAGAACTCCAATCGATTATCTGACCTGCGTTTTCAGGCGGGCCCGAGATCCTTGACGATGTTCGCGAGCGCATCGACGTCGGGGCCGGGAGCCGGCACGAAGGCGGCTGCACGGTAATAACGGAGCTCGCGGATCGATTCACGGATGTCGGCGAGGGCACGATGGGCGAGGCCCTTGTCGGGCTGGCCGAAGTACACCTTCGGGAACCAGCGGCGGCACAGTTCCTTGATCGAACTGACGTCGACCATCCGATAGTGCAGGTAGGCGTCGAGTTCGGGCATGTCCCGGGCGATGAAGCCGCGGTCGGTGGCGATCGAGTTGCCGGCCAGCGGGACGGCACCGGGCGACGTCACGTGCTTGCGGATGTAGTCGAGCACCATCTTCTCGGCCTCGGCGAGGGTGACGGTGGACGCGCGCACCTCTTCGGTGAGACCGGAATCGGCATGCATCTTGGTCACGACGTCGGGCATCGACGCGAGAGCCGCGTCGTCGGCGTGGATGACGACGTCGACGCCGTCACCCAGGATGTTGAGGTCACCGTCGGTGACCAGGGCCGCGATCTCGATCAACTTGTCCGACTCGAGTCGGAGGCCGGTCATCTCGCAATCGATCCACACCAGTTTGTCCTGCACCCGACAACCTTAGCCAACCGTCACGACGAGCCCGCGTCAGACGGAGAACAGGGGCACCTCGCGGGCTATTGTGTCCCTCGTGACCGAAGCCCTCAGCCCTGCTCAGACCATCGCCGCCGGCTACGCCTTCACCTCCACCTCGCTCGAACTGGGGACGGTGTCGGTGGACGGTCAGGTCGACGCGACCGCCTCGGTGCGCATCCCGCTCGCGATGATGAATCGGCACGGCCTCGTCGCCGGTGCCACGGGCACCGGCAAGACCAAGACCCTGCAATTGCTGGCCGAACAGCTCTCCGCCAATGGTGTGCCGGTGGTGATGGCCGACATCAAGGGAGACCTGTCGGGGCTGAGCCGCGAGGGCGTCAGCAACGACAAGATCGTCGAACGCGCACAGCAGACCGGCGATTCCTGGCAGCCCGCCTCTCATCCTGTCGAGTTCGTCTCGCTCGGTGACACCGGCATCGGCGTGCCCATCCGCGCGACCATCACGTCCTTCGGCCCGATCCTTCTCTCCAAGGTGTTGGGCCTCAACGACACCCAGGAATCGACCCTCGGATTGATCTTCCACTGGGCGGACAAGAAGGGTCTGCCGCTGCTCGACCTGAAGGACCTACGGTCGGTGATCGCCTTCCTCACCGGCGACGAGGGCAAGGAAGAGCTCAAGAACATCGGCGGGGTCTCGCGCCAGACCGCGGGCGTGATCCTGCGTTCCCTGACCAATCTCGAGGCCGACGGCGGCGACACGTTCTTCGGTGAGCCCGAGGTCGAGCCCGCCGACCTCATCCGCCTCGCCGCCGACGGTCGCGGCATCATCACGCTCTTCGAGCTCGGCGCCCAGGCCGCCCGGCCTGCTCTGTTCTCCACTTTCCTGATGTGGATTCTGGCCGACCTCTTCGAGTTCCTGCCCGAGGTCGGCGATGTCGACAAGCCGAAGCTGGTCTTCATCTTCGACGAGTCGCATCTGCTGTTCGACGACGCGTCGAAGGCGTTCATCGACCAGGTCGTGCAGACGGTCAAGCTGATCCGCTCGAAGGGTGTGGGCGTCTTCTTCTGCTCGCAGCTGCCCACCGACATCCCCAACGAGGTGCTGTCGCAGCTCGGCGCCCGCATCCAGCATGCGTTGCGTGCCTTCACACCTGACGATCAGAAGGCGCTGAAGAAGACGGTCAAGACGTACCCGGTGTCGGAGATCTACAAGCTCGAGCAGGTCCTCACCTCGCTGGGCACCGGTGAGGCCGTGGTGACGGTGCTGTCGGAGAAGGGTGCGCCGACCCCGGTCGCCTGGACGGTCGTGCGTCCGCCGCGTTCGTCGATGGATGCCATCGGGGCGGAGGCGATCACCGCCGCCGCCAAGGCGAGTCCGCTGTATGCGAAGTACGGGCAGTCGATCGACCGCGAGTCGGCCTACGAGATGCTCGCCGCCAACACGCTGTCGCCCGGCGAATCCGCCGACACGCCCGCACCGGCTCCGGTTCCCGTCCCGGCTCCGAAACATACTCCGGCACCGAAGCCCGTCCCCGAGGAGCCGGGCATCATCACCGAGGTGCTGACCAGCAAGCCGGTGCAGAGCTTCCTGCGGTCGGCGGCCAGCGCCGCGGGACGCGAGTTCAGTCGCGCGATCTTCGGTACGGGGCGGCGTCGGAAGCGTTGAGAAGTGTTCGGCGCCGGGCCTACTCGGCGCTGAACTTTCGGTAGAACCCGCCGACGATCGGCGCGACGACGGCGCGCGGGGTGTACCCGCCGGCCACCGACATGGCTTTGGACAGGGTTCCGGGGACGACACGCATCTTGTTGTGCGCCAGGGCATCCAGACTCATCTCGGCGACCTTCGCGGATGAATGCCAGAGAAAGTCGGGGACGACCTTGTCCACGATCGACGCCTCGTCGGGCGACGGTGTGTGGGTGCGGACCGGGCCGGGAGCCAGAAGTGTGACGTGGACGCCCTGTGCCGAGACCTCGCCCCGCAGCGATTCGCTGAACGTGTTGACGAAGGCCTTCGACGCGGCATAGGTGGCGTTGTTCGGGATCGGCATGTTGCCGGCTGCCGACCCCACCATGAGGATGCCGCCGGAACCGCGCTTCACCATCTGGGGGAGGACAGCGAGGGTCAGGTCGTGAACGGCGTTGACGTTCAGCAGGACCTGGGACTTCTCGTAGTCGGCGTCGAGTTCGGCGACGGGGCCGAAGGTGGCGATGCCGGCGTTGTTACAGAGGATCGAGATCTCGCGTCCGGCGAACTCGGCGGCAAGGACCTCGACCTTGGTCGGGTCGGACAGGTCGACCGCGCGGACCTCGACCGCGACCCGATGGGCGGCCCGCAGTTCGCCGGCGAGCTCTTCGAGGAGCTCACCGCGACGGGCGACGAGGACTACCGAGTGGCCACGGGCGGCCAGCGCCCGGGCGAGCTCGCGACCGATACCGGAGGAGGCCCCGGTGACGACGGCGCGGGCGTTTTCTGAAGGCGGCGGTACCGGCATGGGAGCAATCGTAGCGGCCGCTGCGCCCCGGCCCGAGAAGAGCCGGAGCGCAGCGACAGATGGGTCGAGAGGTCAGTCGATACCGGCGGCGACCTCGGTGCCCTGCCGGATAGCGCGCTTGGCGTCGAGTTCGCCCGCGTAGTCGGCGCCGCCGATCACGTGGGTGGTGACACCGGCGAGGGTCAGCGGATCGATGAGATCGCGCACCGATTCCTGGCCCGCGCAGATGACCACGTTGTCGACCTCGAGGACCCGGGTCTCCGTCACGTTGCCCTCGTCGTCGCGGAAGCTGAGGTGCAGACCCTGATCGTCGATCTTGTCGTAGGTCGCGCCACTGATCTGCTCGACGCCCTTCATCTTCATCGTGGCGCGGTGCACCCAGCCGGTCGTCTTGCCGAGCGACTTGCCCTGCTTACCGGACTTGCGCTGCACCATGTAGACCTGACGCACCGGCGGCAGGGGGCGGGGCTTGGTGACGAAACCGGGCTTCTCCGGATCGTCGGTGACGCCCCATTCCTGTTCCCATTCCTTGAGATTCAGCGTCGGCGACTCGTCGGTGGTGAGGAACTCGCTGATGTCGAAGCCGATACCTCCGGCACCGATGACGGCGACCCGCTTGCCGATCTCGCGATGACCGAGGACGGCGTCGGCGTACGACATCGCCATCGGGTGGTCGACGCCGGGGAAGCTCGGGATGCGCGGCACGACACCGGTGGCGACGATGACGTCGTCGAACTTCTCTGCGATGAGCGTGTCGGCGTCGACCCGGGTGTTGAGTCGGACGTCGACGCCGAGGACCTCGAGCTTGCGGGTGAAGTAGCGGATCGTCTCGTTGAACTCCTCCTTGCCCGGGATGCGGGCGGCGATGGAGAACTGGCCGCCGATGGACTTGCCACCTTCGAACAGCGTCACCTTGTGGCCGCGTTCGGCACTCGAGACGGCAGCCGACAGGCCGGCCGGACCGGCACCGACGACGGCGACCCGCTTGGCCTTGCGCGTCGGGCTGAGGATCAGCGTGGTCTCGCGTCCCGCACGCGGGTTCACCAGGCACGACACCTTCTTACCGACGAAGGCGTGGTCGAGGCAGGCCTGGTTGCAGCCGATGCAGGTGTTGATCTCGTCGGCGCGACCCGCGCGGGCCTTGTTGGCCAGGTGGGGATCGGCGAGGAACGGACGGGCCATCTGGATGGCGTCGACGCGGCCGTTGGTGAGGATCTCCTCGGCGAACTCCGCGGTGTTGATGCGGTTGGCGGCGATCAGCGGGATCGACACCTCGTCGCGGAGACGCTCGGTGAACTTCACGAAGGCGCCGCGGGGGACCGAGGTCACGATCGTGGGGACCTGGGCCTCGTGCCAGCCGATGTCGGTGTTGATCGCATCGACGCCGTGCTCCTCGGCCTTGCGTGCCATCAGGGCGATCTCGTCCCAGGTCTGGCCCTTGCGGATCAGGTCGGCGACGGACTGACGCAGGATGATCGGAAAGTCGCGGGGAACCTGACGGCGGATCTCCTTGATGACCTCGACGAGGAAACGCTGCCGGTTCTCGGTGTTGCCGCCCCACTTGTCGGTGCGGTCATTGGTGTGCGGGCACAGGAACTGGTTGATCAGATACCCCTCGCCGCCCATGATCTCGATGGCGTCGTACCCGGCCTTGCGTGCCAGCTTCGCCGACTGGCCGAAGGTCTTGATGACGTGCCAGATGATCGGCTCGGTCATCCGCAGGTGCTTGAACGGATGGATCGGCGACGGATCCTTGCCCGGAGCGACCTTGAACGGGGTGTACCCGTAACGGCCGGCGTGGATGAGCTGCATGGCGATCTTGCCGCCCTCGTCGTGCACGGCCTTGGTGACGCGCTGATGTCGCTTCCAGTCGAGGGCGTTGGTCATCTTGCCGCCGGCGAAGGCGAGCAGGCCGGTGCGGCTGGTGCCGAAACCGCCCGTGATGATCAGTCCCGCACCGCCTTTCGCGCGCTCGGCGAAGTACGCGGCGAGCTTGTCGGTGTCCCAGAGGCGATCCTCGAGACCTGTGTGCATCGACCCCATCACCAGACGGTTCTCGATGGTCATGCCGCCGATCTGCAGCGGCGTGAACAGGTGCGGGTAATGCGGGTTGGGTTGTGCCGTGTGGGCTGACATGGCGCGACCTTTCATCTCGGTGTCGTGGTGACGCTGTGTGCGTGCAATGCTCTGTCTGGGTGGTGGTTCCGTGCCGTCACGGGTGTCGCTGGTTCATCCCGGCGAGTTCGCGTTCGAGTGCGGGAATGACCTCGTCGCACCACTCGATGTAGCCCTCCTCCTGCCGGATGCCGCCGCGCAGCACGAGGTACTGGTGGAGCTTGCGGCCGGTCAGGGTGTCGGGCTCGGGGTAGTAGTCCGCCTGGAATCCCTTGAACAACGTCAGTTGTGCGACGTGCTCGTCGCGGTGGGCCTTGAGCTCGCCGATGATGGCGGCGAGGTCGCCGAACTCGGCGGCGCGGAGTTTGACGCCGATGTCGCTGCGGAGTGCCTGCCGTGGTGTGGGGCTCATCGCCCACTGCGCCAGCGCATCTCGGCCCGAGTCGGAGATGGTGTAGACCTTCTTGTCCGGGCGGCCGTCCTGGCTGATCGACTCGACACTCACCAGGCCGTCGTCGAGGAGCTTCTTGAGCGTCCGATAGATCTGCTGGTGGGTGGCCGACCAGAAGTAACCGATCGACCGGTCGAATTGCTGACCGATCTCGTAACCCGTGCCGGGTCGCTCCGCCAGCGACACCAGAATCGCATGTTCGAGCGCCATGTGAGCACGCTAACACCGCAACAGGGCACTATGCAACAAGGTGCTTATGAGTCTTGTTGCATATGCGCCGAGTGAGCACCGGGGTAAGGGGAGCGGGCAAGCCGTGAGTGCCGCAAACTGTTGCGCATGACTGAACCGGGGACGAGATCCCAGAACCTGCTGTCGTGGAAGCTCACGACGAACACCGTGGTGGCACCGGAGGAACGGCTGACCTGGCCGCGGACTGTGAGCATCGGTTTGCAGCATGTGGTCGCGATGTTCGGCGCGACCTTCCTGGTGCCGGTCCTCACCGGGTTCCCGCCGTCGACGACCCTGCTGTTCTCGGGTATCGGCACCATCCTGTTCCTGCTGATCACCCGTAACCGTCTCCCCAGCTATCTGGGCTCGAGTTTCGCGATCATCGCGCCGGTGACGGCGGCGGTCGCCTCCGACGGGGCATCGTCGGCGCTCGGTGGCCTGGTCGCGGTCGGTGCGCTGCTCGTCATCATCGGTCTGATCAGTCATTTCGCCGGCGTGAAGTGGATCGAGACGCTGATGCCGCCGGTGGTGACCGGTGCGATCGTGGCACTGATCGGCCTGAACCTGGCCCCGGCCGCGAAGAACAACTTCGTCGCGGACCCCGTCCTCGCGACCATCGTTCTGGTCCTGCTCGTCGCCTCGGCGGTGCTGTTCCGCGGGCTGCTCGGTCGTCTGGCGATCTTCCTCAGCGTCGCGTTCGGCTATGTGCTGGCGCTCGTCCTCGACTGGATCGACTCCGACAACGACTACATCGACACCTCCGGTATCGCCGACGCCGCGTGGGTCGGCCTGCCCGACTTCCAGACCCCGACCTTCGATCTCGGTGTCCTGCCGCTGTTCCTTCCCGTCGTCCTGGTCCTCGTCGTCGAGAACATCGGTCACGTGAAGTCGGTCGCGATGATGACCGGCAGGGACTACGACGACACGATGGGCCGCGCGCTCGCTGCGGACGGTCTGGCGACGATGCTCGCCGGCAGCGGTGGCGGTTCGGCGACGACCACGTACGCCGAGAACATCGGCGTGATGTCGGCGACCAAGGTCTACTCGACCGCGGCCTACTGGGTGGCCGGTGCGGCCGCGATCCTGCTCGGCCTGTCGCCGAAGATCGGTGCGGTGATCGCCGCCATACCGCCGGGCGTCCTCGGCGGGGTCACGACAGCCCTCTACGGCCTCGTCGGCATCATCGGCGTGCAGATCTGGGTCAGCAACAAGGTCGACTTCTCCAAGCCGATCAACCAGTTCACCGCCGCGATCCCGCTCATCATCGGCATCGCCGACTACACCTGGCAGATCGGCGATCTCGTGTTCGCCGGTATCTCGCTGGGCTCGGTTGCCGCCCTGGTCATCTACCACTCGATGCGGATCATCGGTGGCTGGCGCGGGACGGTGGTTCCCGACAAGTCCTGAACAGGTCGGTCGTCACCACGGGAGTTTCAGCGGGATGTCGGGGATGGGGCCTGGTAGGTCCACATCTCCGTCGGCGCGGTCGTTGAGCAGATACAGCCCCCACAGGGGTGCCGGTGCGCCGAGCGGTGGTGGCGGGAGTTCGGGGACATCGGGTTTGCGCGCGACGTACAGGTCGGGTTGCTGACCGGTGATGACCTTCACCATGTTCCGGAAGGCCGTCGAGTGCGGGTCGTCCCAGTAGCCGCCGTGGGTCTTGATCCCGCTGTCGTAGGTGCGTCCGTCGATCTGGACCGTACCGGTGTCGAGACGCGTCACCCCGGGTGCGGAGTCGGGGTCGGAGCCATGCGGGTTCCCGGGTAGGGACTGCGCGTAGTGGATCGGGTCGCCGGGAAATGTCAGCGAGTACCGTTCGACGCCGCCGGGGTGCGTTAGATCGTGCACCCCGGTGCCGGCCGACGACGCGTAGATGACGCGGTCCGGAGTCAGGCCCAGCTGCTCGGCGGTGCCGACCACCACCCCGCCATAGGAGTGGCCGATGTAGGTGGTGCTCGCGCCGGGTGCGTGGCGGGCGATCTCGGCGTCGAGTTCGGTTCCGAACAGCTCGAGCCGCGCGGCCATGGCGCCGGCGAAGGCCGGACTCGTGGCCGCGCGGAGATCCGGAGGCAGATCGCCGTCGAGGTAGAGGAACACCGGGCCGTTGGTCTGGTCGGCGAGTTCGGCTGCGGCGCGGCGGTTGTCGCCGCCGGCGGTGTCGATGGTGGTGCCGGTTCCCGGTACATAGGTGGCGGCATTCCTGGTGCCTGGACGCAGCGTGCCGATCATCTCGACGACGCGTCCCTGCCGTGTGTTCACGAAGGTCACGAACTGCCGCTCGCGCCCGTCGCCGGGCGTCAGCATCTCCCGCAGCGTCCGGGCACGACGACCCTCGCTCCGGCCGGCCTGGATCTCGTCGACCAGGGCGTTGCGGATGTTGATCTCGTTGGCTTGGATGCGAAGGTCGAAGGGAACGCCTGGAAGGTTGCCCAGCACATGCGGATTCGCCTGGATGAGGCGTCGTATGTCGTCGGGTGCCATCTGTTCGAGGATGTCGCGGACCTGGCCGGGAGTGAGTGACTCGAGCACTCGGACGGCAGCGTCGGCGTCCAAGGGGCGATTCCCGGGAAGCGTCACATCGGGTTGTCCGTCGACCATTGACGCGAGGTCGGTCGCGAGCCCGTCGAGTCGCGAGCCGTAGCGTTCGTCGAGACCGTCGACGGCGGCCAGACCGGACTCGATCGAGCCGCTGAACTCGGCGGCCGCCGTGACCCGGCCGGGATCGGGGTGGGTGACCGTGCCGTCGTCGGCGACGCGAAAACCTGCGCCGGTTGCGGCGTCGACGAGACGCAACACGTGCTCGCGCGCATATGCGAGGTCGGTCCCGGCGTCGGATGCTTCGTCGGCGACCATCTGCAGCGCGTTGCGGACCTCGCCGGCGTGGTCGTGCTCCTGCCGGATACGGTCGTGTGCGGCGGCACGGGTGCGTCCACGCCACGAGTCGGATGACTCGAATGCCGTCCGGGCGCGGTCGATTCCGGTGTCGAGAGATTCGGCCGCGGTCGATGCGGCCGATCCCGCGTCGGCGAAGGACTGCGGATTCCAGGCGCGCAGCGCCGAGATCGTAGGGCGCATCAGCGGTCCCGCAGTGCTTCGAACGTCGCGGCAGCTCGGGCGTCCGCCGAGGTCGTCGTCGCTTCGAAGGTGGCCAGGATCTCGCTCATCGCGATGAGGCGGTCGCCGATCGACTCGACGGCGCGACCGGCAGGTCCGGCGGTGTCGCGGAGTGCACGGGCCACCCGACTCGATGAGCCCCGGGCGTCGCCGAGGGTCGCGGTATCGATCGCGTGGATGGCGATGCCATTGGCGCGCCACGACCTGACGACCGCCTCGATCTCGTCCGGCGAAACCCCGAAAACATCCTTCTCCGAGTCGTTTCCGCGATCAGATCGGGGAAACCACTGGGGGACGAGCGGAACGGGTGAGGGGATGGGGAACGGGAATGGCATGATCCTCCGTGACTCTTCGAGGACTGCGACCACCCGGAGAGGTGGCGCGATTCTTGGACGCGCCGCGCGCCTCGCCGGTTCCGAAAACCGCTTCTCCGCGACCACGCGCGGGGGCTACGTTGGGGGCACTCGACAGGACAGGGGAGCCGCCGATGCCGCAACAGGCTTGGCATACGAGGGCGGAACGGCCCGACGACGTCGCGTGTGTCCACGAGATCAATGCGGACGCCTTTCCCACGTCGGAGGAAGCCGAGCTGGTCGACGCGCTCCGCGCCGACCCGGCCTGGCTCGACGGGCTCTCCATCGTTTCCGTCGATGCCGACGATCGCCCGGTTGGTTTCGCGCTGCTGACACGCTGTCACGTCGACGATGCCCCCGCGTTGTGCCTCGCACCGTGTGCCGTGGCCACCGCATACCAGCGGACCGGAGCGGGTTCGGCCGCGATCATCGCCGCCCTCGACGCGGCGCGCGACATGGGGGAGAGCACCGTCGTCGTGCTGGGCCACCCCGACTACTACCCGCGCTTCGGTTTCCGACGAGCCGTCGACCATGGCATCCGGCTCAGCATCGAGGTGCCCGAAGAGGCGTTGATGGTGCTCAGCCTCGACGGCACCGACGTCCCGTCCGGGACGGTGCGCTACGCGGCGCCGTTCGGCATCTGATGCCGTAAGTGACGGTGCCCCCGGCAGGACTCGAACCTGCGACCTAGGGATTAGAAGGCCCTTGCTCTATCCACCTGAGCTACGGAGGCGTGCTCGGCGCGCTCGTGGCACAAGGACACGGGGCGCCGGGCACATGGAGTTTACGACATGCCCTCGAGCTCGCCGCGGATGTGCCCCAGACCACGGCGGTACCAGGTCGGAGGGTGTGGCGTCGGCCCCCGGACCTACAGTTGAGGAATGACCCGCACGTCGACGTCCGCCTCGCCGGATCAGAATCGCGACGCGATGAACGAACCGCGCGGCGTCGTCACCGCGGTCCTCTGGGCGTCGGGATGGCTCGCCGCGATCGTCGCCATCGCCGTCACCGCCATCTCCGCGTCCACTGCGCTCAAGCTGACCGGCGTCCCCGACCCCGGGCCGCTCACCACCTACGGTCTGCCGACCCTGACCGCGATCGGTGAGTTCGCGGCCGCGATCGCGCTGGGCTGCGCGGTGTTCGCCGCCTTCTTCGTGCCGCCGCAGTCCGACAACGTGCTCGACGTCGGCGGCTATCGCGCCATCCGGATCGCGGCGTCGTCGGCGCTGGTGTGGTCGGTGTGCGCGCTTCTGCTGATGCCGCTGTCGGCGTCGGAGGTCAGCGGATCGCCGCTGTCGGAGGCGATCAAACCGGCCAACCTGATCAACGCATACGGTCAGGTCGCCGAGGTGCGCACCTGGTTCTGGACGGCGGTGTTCGCGCTGGTCGCGGCGATCATCGCGCGGACGATCCTCAAGTGGGGGCCGACCGTCGCGGTCATCGCGTTTACGATCTTCAGCCTGATGCCGTCGGCACTGGCCGGGCACTCGTCGTCGGGCGGTAACCACGACATCGCCACCAACAGCCTCATCCTGCACCTGATCGGCGCGACCCTGTGGCTCGGCGGGCTCGCCGCGGTGGTCGTCTACGCGCTCGCGTCCGGGCGGTGGCGGGGACTGGCGGTCCGACGCTTCTCGCGCGTCGCGTTCTGGTGCATCATCGTCGTCGGCCTCAGCGGCGTGATCAACGCCGCCGTGCGCGTGCCCCTCGATCAGCTCTTCTCCGACACCTACGGGCGCCTCGTTGTGGCGAAGGTGGCGGCACTCGTCGTCCTCGGTGCGCTCGGTGCGTGGCACCGGCGAGTGACCATCGCCCAGCTCGAGTCGGAGGAGCGGCCGTCGCTGTTCGTGCGCTTCGGGCTTGTCGAGCTGGCCGTGTTCGCGGCCACCTTCGGTCTGGCGGTCGGCCTGAGCCGGACCCCGCCGCCGGCCCTCGACACCGCGAACGTCTCACCGGTCGAGAACGCCATCGGCTACGACATCGACGGTCCGCCGACCTTCGTCCGGTTCTTCACCGACTGGCGATTCGACCTGATCTTCGGTCTTGCCGCCATCGTCCTGGCCGCCGTGTACATCCGCGGCGTCGTGCGACTGAAGCGACGCGGCGACGACTGGCCGATCGGCCGCACCTTCGCGTGGCTTCTCGGATGTCTGCTGCTGCTCCTGGCGACCTCGTCGGGTCTCGGCCGGTATGCACCGGCGATGTTCAGCGTCCACATGATCGCCCACATGCTGATGTCGATGATGATCCCGGTCCTTCTGGTCCTGGGTGGTCCGGTGACGCTGGCGCTGCGCGCCCTCCCGCCGTCGGGCCGCGGCAACCCTCCCGGACCCCGCGAGTGGATTCAGGCGGGTGTGCACTCGGGGCCGTCGCGCTTCCTGACGCACCCGCTGATCGCGGCCATCATGTTCGTCGGCAGCTTCTACATCCTCTATCTCGGCGGGCTGTACGAGTCGGTGGTCGAGTACCACGCGGCTCACCTGCTGATGAACCTGCACTTCCTGCTCAGCGGATACCTGTTCTACTGGCTCGTCATCGGCATCGACCCCGCACCACGACAGGTCAAACCGGTCGCCAAACTCGGCATCGTCCTCGGGTCGCTGCCGTTCCACGCCTTCTTCGGCGTGGCACTGATGATGACCACGGCCGTCATCGCCGAGAACTACTACCGCGGACTCAATCTGCCGTGGACCTACAACCTGTTCGACGACCAGCGCGCCGGCGGCGGAATCGCCTGGGCGGCAGGCGAGATCCCGCTCGTCGTCATCATGCTGGCCCTGCTGGTCCAATGGCAGCGCAGCGACACCCGGCAGGCGAAGCGCTACGACCGCAACGCGGTCCGCGACCACGACGCCGAACTCGAGAACTACAACGACATGCTCAAGGAGCTCAACAAACGCGGCTGAGTTGCAACGGAACTCAGCTCGATCCGGTCGACACCGTGCAGACGGACGCCCCGGCCTGGACCAGCGCGGCGACGTGAAGCGGGTCGAATCCCGCGTCGGCGGCGGTCTGCGCGGTCGACACGGTCAGCTCCGGCGGGCAGCGCAGGGTCGTCACGATGTCGCGTGAGGCCGCGAGTTCGTCGACGATCGCCACATTGAGTTCGTTGATCGCCGCCCGGACCGGACCGAGATCCGGTGTCGCGGGTGGGGCCGTCTGCCCGGGTAGGCGCCACTGGGCGAACAGCCTGCGTTGTACCGTCTTGCTCGCCTCGATCTGATCGCGGAACACACCGCGAACGTAGCCGGGGTCGAGGTCCCGGTCGAGAGCGAGCTGCGACACGGTGTCGAGGACGACCTGTTCACGCGCGGGATCGTCGATGGCGGCGCCGGATGCCCACTTGGACGCGGCCACCGCGTCGGCCAGTGCGAGGCGACCGGCGATCGCGTCGGTCAGACCCGACATCGCCGGGGCCGGTGCCGCCGCGGACAGGGGTGGCGCGACCAGCATCGTGGCCGCCGCGATCAGACCGGTCAGGAACACTCGCATCCGCATTCCGCGATCCTATGGGCGGAACGCCAGGGGTACCCGCGATCTGTGGGTAATCCGTGGAGAGTTCTCCACAGCCCGATCATGTCCCCGTCTCCGGCGTATGTCGGGGGAGATGCTGATGCGGCCACACTTCCCGTGGCCGACACCAGTAGGAGACGACCATGTTTGAGACGTACACGACCGTCATCGGAACCGTTGTGTCCGAGCCCCGCCGACGCCAGACCACCACCGGCGAGGACGTGATCTCGTTCCGCGTGGCCTGCACCTCGCGCCGCATCGACAAGCGCAGCGGCGAGTGGGTGGACGGACCGACGCTGTATCTGACGGTGAGCTGCTGGCGCCGACTCCTCGCCGGCGTCGGCCTCGCCATCGCGAAGGGCCGGCCCGTCATGGCGCACGGTCAGATCAAGACCAACGAGTATCCGACGGCCGACGGCTCGCGCCGCTCCGATCTCGAGATGACCGCCGTCGCAGTGGGACTCGACCTGAGTCGCTGCATCGTCACCTACCGTGGCACGCCGTCGTCGGAGCGAGACATCGCGGCCGCCTTGCCGGTCGCCGCCGCGGAGAAGGCGGAAACCCAGACGGCTGCGTGAGTTTCACGCCGTCCGGTTGCGGACCAGTCGCCAGTGGTTGCGCCCGTCGGCGCGCCGGTAGGAGAGCTCGTCGAGGATCTGGATGGCGATGGCCAGTCCGCGACCGCGCTCGGCGAAGTCGTCGGGCAGGCTCACCGCGTCGAGGTCGACGCGGGCCGGATGACCGTCGTCGCTGTAACGGCCCTCGATCCGGTCCGCCGCGACCTCGAGTTCGAGCCGCATGGCCACCCGGCTGCCGTCACGGGCGTGTTCGACGATGTTCGAGCCGATCTCGGCCAGCGCGAGCTCGAACTGCATTGCGTCCATGTCGTCGACCGGGCAGTCGCGCAACAGATCTGCGAGCAGCTCGTGAATGTGCTCGAGGGTGGCGTCCGACGTGACCTCCTCGAGAACACGCGTCCCGGTGTTCTCGGTCATGAGGGTGGCCTCTCGGATCTCACTCGGCACCGTACGCGGCGTCCGCGGACTCGTGCACCCGCAACACGCGATTGAGGTTGGTCAGTTCCAGGACGGTGACGACCTGCTCGGTGGGGGCCGCGATCCGGAGATCGCCACCCGCCTGGCGTGCGACCTTCAGTCCGGAGACGAGCGCACCCAGCCCGGACGAGTCGATGAAATCGGTGCCGGATAGGTCGACGACGATCCGGGTCGTCCCGGCCCCGACGAGTTCGTGCAACTGATCGCGCAGCCTGGGTGCGGCGATCATGTTGAGCCGTCCGTCCGGCGTGATCGCCACGGCATCACCGGCGACGGGGCGAGTCGAGTATGTCGTCATCATGGCCTTTCTGGACGGGCGGGGTTGTCGCCGGTGGGCGAGTCTTCTGCCGTGTCGTCGTGACCGCGGTAGCGGACCGCCATGATGACGACGCTCAGGATCACCAGATCGAACAGTACCCAGAACAGGTTGACGCCCACGCCCAGAACAGAGATCGCGCCCCGCCACAACTGCACGATGCCGATGACCGATGCCACGACGAGGAGGACCATCGCGGCGAGCTGCGGGCGGACGAGATGCCACGGCAGCGCGTCCTGGGACTGTTTCGTCTTCGGCGTGACCGCGAATCCGAGTGGCCGGTTCAGGTAGACGTTGCGGAACGCGGTGGTGCAGGCCCGGATCCAGACCGGGAACAATGCGAGACTGTACTGTTGGCCCCGCCAGGTCGGGGTTCCTCTCGCCACGACGAGGAACAACACCTGGTTGATCACCAGGAACGGGATGAGGCGGAGGAAGAAGTCCCAGCTGTAGGCCTGCACCGGGAGAACCCCCAGCACGAGATACACCACCGGGGCGGCGATGTAGGCGATCGCCGCGAAACCGGCCAGGTAGCTCCACATCGTCGCCCAGTACATGAGTCGCTGGGCTACGGTCAGCCCCTTCTGGACCAGCGGGTTCTCCCGCAGCATCACCTGGATGGTGCCCTGAGCCCACCGAAGGCGTTGGGTGAGCATCGTTTTCAGGTCCTCGGGAGCGAGCCCGTAGGCGAGGTTCTCGTGGTGGTATGCCGAATTCCACCCCAGGGCGTGCAGCCGCATGCAGGTGGCCATGTCCTCGGTGACCGAGATCGTCGCGAGCGGCAACATCGGTTGCGCCTCATCGGATCTGCCGACATCGACCGCCGCGACCAGGGCACGGATCGACTCGATGGCGCCGAGTGGGGACCATTCGCGATCGGCCAGAACCGCCAGAGCATCGAAGTCGAGTGCCCCGGCACCGGTTTCCTGCTCGCTGAACTCGGTGAGGGCCTCGATGGCCTCGAGGTCGGCACGCATCGCCTCGACATCGGCGTCGACGAGTCCGCGGGCGGCCTCGTCGACCCACGCCTGGAATCGGTAGGTGATATCGGCCAGCGGTGCCCGATCCTTCAGCTGCTTCCGTGCCTCGGTGACCGCGGCGTCCACCCGGTCGAGCGCGGCGAGTGCCGGAGGGTTGTCGCGGACACGTCGTCGGGTCTTTCGGAGCACGGTCCGCGCGGTCCGCAGGGCGCGGTCGACGCCGTCCTCAACGGCGGTGACGTACTGGGTGATCCCGAGCTGCATCAGTGCTTCACGACGCAGGACCGCGTTCGAGCCGCAGAAGAATGCGGCGTTCCAGCCGTCCTTCCCCTGCTGGATCGGCCCGTAGAAGAGCGGTGCCTGCGATCCCAGCGGGTCCGAGGGTGGCACGTTGACGAAGTACTGCGGGGTCTGGACCACGGCCATCTTCTCGTCGTGGAAGTAACCGAGCGTGCGGTCGAGGATCTGCGGTTCGGGGACCTGATCGGCGTCGAGGATGAGGATGAACTCGCCCTCGGTCTGCATGAGCGCGTTGTTCAGGTTGCCGGCCTTGGCATGTCGTGGCTTGTCCAGCCAGTTCGACGACCGGGTCAGGTAACCCAGGCCGGCCTTGCGCGCGCACTCGGCGAGTTCGGCGCGGTCACCGTCGTCGAGGATCCAGGTGGTGTGCGGGTAGGTGATGGCCTTCGCGGCGAGCGCGGTCTTCATCACGAGGTCGATCGGTTCGTTGTAGGTGGTGATGAAGACATCGACCGTGGCGCCTGCGGGCGGCGGCGGGGGTTCGGGGCGGTGCTGCAGTTTCCACATGGTGAGCCCGAACAGCAGCGAGTCGATGAGGCTGTAGGTCTCGGCGACGACCAGCGGGACGGCGATCCACCACGCCTCCCAGTTCACCGATGCCAGCCAGCGCCACACGATGTAGTTGAGGCCGAGCACTGCTGCCACGACGATGAGCAGCCGTAACCACGGCGACGGGGCGGTGCGGGCGAGGGTGGCCTTCTCGATGCTCTCGCTCATCCGGCATCGTCCCGCCGGATCGCGACGAGTGTGACGTCGTCTACGGGTGGGAGACTGGCCACCAGTTCCTCGACCTTCGTCCGCACTGCGGCGGGAGTGCTTGTGCCGCAGAGCATTCGGAGGAGGTCGAGTGCGTCCCCACCGGCGACGAGGTCGAGGAGGCCGTCCGAGGCGATCACGAGCATGTCGCCGGGGCCGAGATCGATTGCGGCCGAACGCCAGGTGTCCTCCGGCAGGATTCCGATGGGGAGTCCGCCGCCGTGTAGGACGGTGCAGTGGCCGTCAGCGCGGCGCACGGTGGCCAGCCCGTGGCCACCGTCGACGTAGTCGACGTGACCGTCCCGGGTGCGCAGCCGGGCGTGGAACAGGGTCGCGAAGGTTTCCGTGCCGGCGAAGTCCTCGGCGAGCTGACCGGCCACCGTACCCACGACCTCGCCGAGATCATGGTCTGCGCTCTCACCACCGGTGGCGTCGAAAGCCCGTGAGGCAGCACGCATCGCCGACCGCACGGTGGCGGTGAGGATCGCCGCCCCCAGACCTTTGCCCATGACGTCGGCGACGGTGAACACCAGTCCGTCGTGGCAGGGGTAGTGGTCGTAGAAGTCGCCGCCCACGGCGAACGCGGGGAGGCACATCGTCTCGATGGAGTAGCCGGGCACGATACCGAGCGGTGGGGGGAGCAACTGGCGTTGCACCTTCGCGGCGCGTTCGAGATCGTCGGAGTTCTCGATCTCGCGTTGCGCCCAGGCCGCCAGCTCGCGGAACGCGGCCAACTGGTCGGCGGTCAGCTGCCGCGGCCGGGTGTCGTAGACGCAGAAGGTGCCCACCGGGTGACCGCCCGGACCGTACAACGGATACCCGGCGTAGAAACGGATTCCGCCCTCCCCGCTGATCTGAGGTATCTCGGCGAAGAACGGGATCGTCGACACGTCCTCGATGACGAGCGCCGGGTCGGCAGGGCGCGTGTAGGCCCGCGCGACCGTCACCTGGCACACGGTCTGCTCGCGTGGCTGGTTCTGCAGTTCGATGCCGTCGACCGCCTTGAACCATTGCCGATCCCGGTCGAGGAGGGACACCGTCGACATCGGTACGCCGAACACCGCTTTGGCCATGCGGGTGATCTGCGCGAACCGGTCCTCGGGGGCGGAGTCGAGCAGGTTGAGCTGCTCCACCGCTCGGAGACGTGCTTCCTCGACGTCGGGGGCGATCAGCGCTTGCGTCTCATCCACCGTGACCCGACCCGGACGTTCCGACTCGGCTTCCGTCACCGCTCGACTCCTATCACCGCAACCCCACTTCTTCGAGTGCACGTGCCATCGCCCGGCCTGCCTCCGGCGAGCTGTTCAGACCCCAGTCCGATTCCTTGTCGTGGTCGAACCAGACGAAACCCGTGACCCCGTCGGCCTTGTCGAGGTAGTCGACGAGATCTGCGATCCAGTCGGCCTTGGACCCGCCCGCCTCGGCCGAACCGACCTCGGTGACGAGAATCGGCTTGTCCGGCGCGAGTTCGCGCAGCTGGTCGAGGGAGGACCCGAAGAGCTCGTTCGGCGACGTCCATCGGTGGCCGGGTACCGAGCCCCAGTTGTAACCGTCGATGCCGAGGACATCGACGTAGTCGGCGCCGGGGTACCAGCGGGACAGCGGAACGTCCGAGATCGGGACGTTCGGCGCCCACACCCACTTCACGTTCACCGCGTTCTTCGACGCAAAAAGGTCGTGGACGTGCCGCCACGCCGCGACGTACAGCTCGGGCGGCGTCCCACCCGCGGGACTCCACGGGTACCAGTCGCCGTTGGGTTCGTGGGCGAACCTCAGATAGACGGTCGAACCCCAGGCGACGAGCTCGTCGGCCCAGCGGTACAGGTAGTCGTCGTGCGTTCCGGCAACGATCGAGGACATCGAGAAGGCGGCGCGATCGTAGGTGCCGTCGCCGAGATGCCGCCAGGGTTCCCAGGTGACGATCGGCTCGGCCCCCGCGCCGATCACCGCGTTCAGCGCCGCGATCGGTGGGATGGCGGTGAAGTCCTCGAAGAACAGATTGATGGTCGGAGAGACCCCGGTCAGCGCGGTGACGCCGGCGACCTCCGCGGGCTCGAGCGGGCCGCTCGGTGTCGTGACCCCGAATCTCAAACATGGGCCGGCCGGACCGTACAGCGGTGAGATGGTTGGAGGACAATGCCGGGGCTCGGCCGCACAGGCGCCGACAGCACCCATCGACGTGACGATCACGCCCACGACCACCGTCACCACTGTCCACCTACCCACCGAGCGCATGACACTCCCATCGCGCCAACCCAGCGCCGCACTTGTGCTCGCCCGGCGCCGCAACTCACACCCCGTCGTCGGCCCTCGCCGACGCGAACCATTCTCGCGACAAACCGCGCGTCGCGCGCGGCATCCGCCCAATTGCGTGGCCGGTACCGGGCGGACCGGGTCACCGGGCGACGGGCCCGCCGGGGCCGACCACTAGGCTGGGACCCATGTATGCGCACCGACCGTGCGTGCGC
Organism: Gordonia sp. Swx-4; assembly: GCF_030316175.1. Lineage (NCBI taxonomy): Bacteria > Bacillati > Actinomycetota > Actinomycetes > Mycobacteriales > Gordoniaceae > Gordonia > Gordonia sp. Swx-4. The sequence goes on along the minus strand of NZ_CP128197.1, from coordinate 3,250,174 downwards.
CAGAGCATCTGAATTGCTGACATCCACCCGGCATCGAGCAGGTCCGAAGGAGTTTTCACGTGGCTGAGTTCATCTACACCATGAAAAAGGTGCGCAAGGCGCACGGCGACAAGGTCATCCTCGACGACGTCACCATGTCCTTCTATCCGGGCGCCAAGATCGGCGTCGTCGGCCCCAACGGTGCCGGTAAGTCGTCGATCCTGAAGATCATGGCCGGCCTCGACCAGCCGTCGAACGGCGAAGCCTTCCTCGACCCCGAGGCGACCGTCGGCATCCTGCTCCAGGAGCCGCCCCTCAACGAGGAGAAGACGGTCAAGGAGAACGTCGAAGAGGGCATGGGCGAGATCAAGGTGAAGCTCGACCGCTTCAACGAGATCGCCGAACTGCTCGCCACCGACTACTCCGACGAGCTGATGGAGGAGATGGGCAAGCTCCAGGAAGACCTGGACAACGCCGACGCCTGGGACCTCGACTCGCAGCTCGAGCAGGCCATGGACGCGCTGCGCTGCCCGCCCGCCGACTCACCGGTCACGCACCTCTCCGGTGGTGAGCGCCGCCGCGTCGCACTGTGCAAGCTGCTGCTGCAGAAGCCCGACCTGCTGCTCCTCGACGAGCCCACCAACCACCTCGACGCCGAGTCGGTGCTGTGGCTCGAGCAGTTCCTCGCGAGCTACCCGGGCGCCGTCCTGGCCGTGACCCACGACCGGTACTTCCTCGATCACGTCGCGCAGTGGATCTGTGAGGTCGACCGCGGCAAGCTGCACCCCTACGAGGGCAACTACTCCACCTACCTGGAGAAGAAGGCCGAGCGTCTCGAGGTCCAGGGCAAGAAGGACCAGAAGCTGCAGCGCCGCCTGAAGGAAGAGCTCGCGTGGGTTCGTTCCGGTTCCAAGGCCCGTCAGACCAAGAACAAGGCTCGCCTGTCCCGTTACGAGGAGATGGTGGCCGAGGCCGAGAAGACGCGGAAGCTCGATTTCGAGGAGATCCAGATCCCGACGCCACCGCGCCTCGGCGATGTGGTGGTCGAGGTCTCCCACCTCGACAAGGGCTTCGAGGGCCGCGTCCTCATCAAGGACCTGTCCTTCACGCTGCCGCGTAACGGCATCGTCGGTGTCATCGGCCCCAACGGTGTCGGTAAGACGACGCTGTTCAAGACCATCGTCGGCCTCGAGGCACCCGATTCGGGCACCGTGAAGGTCGGCGAGACGGTCAAGCTGAGCTACGTCGACCAGACGCGCGCCAACATCGACCCCAAGAAGAACGTCTGGGAGGTCGTCTCCGACGGACTCGACTTCATCGAGGTCGGCCAGAACGAGATGCCGTCGCGCGCCTACGTCAGTGCCTTCGGCTTCAAGGGGCCGGATCAGCAGAAGAAGGCGGAGGTCCTCTCCGGTGGTGAGCGCAACCGCCTGAACCTCGCGCTCACATTGAAGGAGGGCGGCAACCTCATCCTGCTCGACGAGCCGACCAACGACCTCGACGTCGAGACCCTGGGATCGCTGGAGAACGCGCTCGAGAACTTCCCCGGCTGTGCCGTGGTCATCAGCCACGACCGCTGGTTCCTCGACCGCACCTGTACCCACATCCTGGCGTGGGAGGGCAACGTCGAAGAGGGCAAGTGGTTCTGGTTCGAGGGCAACTTCGAGGCGTATGAGGCGAACAAGGTCGAGCGTCTCGGCGCCGACGCGGCACGTCCGCACCGGGTGACCCACCGCAAACTCACCCGCGATTAATACCGACCCCGTCCGGCGCGGGTGACTAGCATCGGCGATGTGACGTCACTCGTGCCGGACGCGGTGAACCACTACTTCAGGTCCCGGGCCGAAGGCTCGGGGACGGACAGCGCCGCCGAGCAGGTGGTGCGTCATCTTGACGTCGCGACCCGGCGGGATCCCGGACAGGCACTGGTCGAGGTCGTCGACGACGACGGCGGCGCGGTCGAGATCGTCGTCGTCAACGACGACATGCCGATGCTCGTGGAGGCGGTTCTGGCGACCGTTGAGGCACACGACCTATCCATCGAGCGCATGGACCATCCGGTCATGCCGGTGCAACGCGACACCGACGGCGGGCTCGAGGCGATCGACGACGTCCCCGGTGCCGCCTGGGAGTCCTGGATCTTCGTCGGCGGGCTCGCCGGACATCCCGGCGTCGATCCAGAGGCGCTCCGATCGGACCTCCTCGAGGTCGTGTTCCGGGTGGGCGACGTCGACCACGACGCCGCCCGGATGCGGTCGCTGATGACGTCGTGTGCGGCCGACCTGGCGGTAATGCCGGTGCGTGAGTCGACAGGCATGCGCAACACCGACCGGCACGAGTACGCCGAACTCCTCGAATGGTTCGCCGGGAACCACTTCCATCCCCTCGGATACACCCGGGTGGGTACCGACGGCGCCGGTGACGGTGACGAGCGGCTGGGGGTCTGGCGCACCGGCTCCATCACCCGGGACTTCCCGTCGGTGACCACGCAGCCACTGCTCCCGCGAGCGAGTCGGGTCTTCGTCGCCACCGGCATCCAGCGGTCGAATTTCCCGGTGCTGCTGCAGGTTCCCGCCTTCGACGCGCACGGCAACCACGACGGTGAGCACCGGTTCCTCGGCACCATGACCTCTTCCGGTCTGCACCAGACAGTGCTCGACGTCCCGGTGTTGCGCACCAAGGTGCACGACGTGCTCGCGCGCGTCGGCGTCGACGAGGACTCCTTCGCCGGACAGTCCATGATCGAGCTGCTGCAGAACTATCCGGTGGTGGAGATGTTCGCCTCCACCACCGACGAGCTCGCCCGTCGTGTCACCGAGATGCTCGACGCGGTCGCGACCCGGTCGTTGCGCCTGTTCGTGCGTACCAGTCTCGACGGCAAGACCGCGGTCGCCCTCATCTACCTGCCCCGGGACCGCTACAACACCCAGAATCGACTCGCCCTCGAACGTGCCTTGATGGATGAATTGAAGGGCAGCGCACTGGAATACACGGCCCGTGTGAGTGAGATGCCGCTCGCGCTCCTGCAGGTGCTGGTGTGTATCGAGCCGGGCGCCGCATCCGAACTCGGCTCGGTGGACACCGGATCACCCGCGCACGCACGGATGCAGGCGGCGCTCGCGGCGGCGATCCGAGGATGGGACGAGCGTGTCCGGGAACTCGCCGTGAACCTCGGCGACCGTTCCGGATCGGTCTCGGGTGGACCGGAACTCCTTCTGCGGCAACTGCCCTCACTCTCCGACGACTACAAGGAACTCCGCGAACCCCAGGACGCCCTCGCGGACCTGATCCACGTCGTCTCCCTCGAGCCGGGCGCGTTGGCGGTGACCCTCGACGCCATCGAGCAGCGCGGGCCGGGCGACCACCACAGCTGGCGGTTCACCCTCTACCTGTGCGGGGAGTCGGCGACCCTCACCGATGTCCTGCCGGTGCTGCACAGTCTCGGCCTCGATGTTCTCGAAGAACATCCGTACGAGATCCGGCGGTCCGACGACACCGTCTGCTGGGCCTACGAGTTCATCGTGCAGCTCGCCGCCGGGATGTCGGTGGACCTCGACCATGCCGACGACCTCGAGGAGCGCTTCACCGAGGCGTTCCGTCAGATCTGGCTCGCCGCAGCGGAAGTCGACGACTACAACGAGCTGATCATCCGGTGCGGACTGGACTGGCGGTCGGCGGCGATGCTGCGCGCCTACGGGCAGTACCTGAGGCAGTGCGGATTCTCTTACAGCACCGCCCATGTCGCGAATGTGCTGGGCCGTCATCTGCAGATCACGCGCGGGCTGGTCGAACTGTTCGTGACCTCCTTCGACCCGGCCGCCTCCGACCCCGAACGGCGCGAGCGGGTGAGCGCACAACTCCGGGCCGACATCGGCACGGTGCTGAGTCTCGACGCCGATCGCATCGTGTCGGCCTTCGCCGCGGTCATGACCGCGACGTCACGGACCAACTACTTCGTCACGACCGGTGAACGGGATCTCGAGCACCGCCCGGTCATCTCGTTCAAGCTCCGGCCTCGCGATATCCCGCAGACCCCCGAACCCCGTCCGTTGCACGAGATCTTCGTGTACTCGCCCCGTGTGGAGGGCGTCCATCTGCGGTTCGGCGCAGTGGCACGCGGCGGGCTGCGCTGGTCGGACCGCAAGGAGGATTTCCGCACCGAGGTCCTCGGTCTGGTGAAGGCACAGGCCGTCAAGAACGCCGTCATCGTCCCCCTCGGCGCGAAGGGCGGCTTCGTCGTCAAGCGTCCGCCGGCGCCGACCGGGGACACCGCTGCCGACCGGGATGCGCAGCGCGAGGAGGGGATCGCCTGCTACCGGCAGTTCATCTCCGGTCTGCTGGACATCACCGACAACATCGACCGCTCGACCGGGGAGGTCATCCCGGCGCGGGGTGTGGTCCGGCTCGACGAGGACGACACCTACCTGGTCGTGGCGGCCGACAAGGGCACCGCGGCGTTCTCCGACATCGCCAACGAGGTGTCACAGTCCTACGGTTTCTGGCTCGGTGACGCGTTCGCCTCGGGCGGCTCGGCCGGATACGACCACAAGGCCATGGGCATCACCGCACGCGGTGCCTGGGAGTCGGTCAAACGGCATTTCCGGGAGATGGGCGTCGACACCCAGTCGCAGGACTTCACCGTCGTCGGGATCGGCGACATGAGCGGGGACGTGTTCGGCAACGGGATGCTGCTCAGCGAGCACATCCGGCTCGTCGCCGCCTTCGACCACCGGCACATCTTCGTCGACCCGGACCCCGTCGCCGACCGGTCCTACCTCGAACGCCGCCGCCTGTTCGAGGTGCCGCGATCGTCGTGGGCCGACTACGACACCGATCTGATCGGTGAGGGCGGAGGGGTGTGGTCGCGGGACCGCAAGTCGATCCCCGTCAGCGCGGAGATGGCGGCAGCGCTCGGTATCGCGGAGGGCGTCGACGAACTCTCGCCGCCCGAACTGATCCGAGCGATCTTGCTCGCGCCCGTCGACCTGCTCTGGAACGGCGGCATCGGAACATACATCAAGGCGTCGACGGAGAACCACGGGGACGTCGGCGACAAGTCGAATGACGCGATCCGCGTCGACGGTGATCAGGTGCGTGCCAAGGTGATCGGGGAGGGCGGCAACCTCGGCGTCACCGAACGGGGGCGGATCGAGTTCGATCTCGCGGGTGGCCGGATCAACACCGACGCACTCGACAACTCGGCCGGAGTCGACTGTTCCGACCACGAGGTCAACATCAAGATCCTGCTCGACTCCGCGGTGTCGGGCGGTGCGCTGGAGACCGACGACCGGGACCCGTTGCTCGAGTCGATGACCGATGACGTCGCCGATCTCGTTCTCGCCGACAACATCTCACAGAACTCCGAGTTGGGCTTCTGCCGCACCTTCGAACTCACGCGCGTGGAGGTCCACGCCCGGATGCTCGACCAGCTGTCACGCGAACGCGGCGTCGACCTCAGACTGGAAGCCCTCCCGCAGGCACGCGAACTCCGCAAGCGGTTCGACGGTGAGTTGCAGCGCGGGCTGACCTCACCGGAGTTCGCGACCCTGATGGCGCACGTCAAACTCGAGGCGAAGTCGGACCTGCTGGCCAGTGACCTCCCCGACAACGACGTGTTCGCCGCACGCGTGGCCCGCTACTTCCCGGAGGCCCTGCGCGAGACGTACCGCGAGCAGATCAACTCCCACCGGCTACGCCGCCAGATCGTCACGACGACCCTCGTCAACGACGTCATCGATCACGCCGGGATGACGCATCTGTTCCGGTTGAGCGAGGGCACCGGGTGCACCACCGAAGAAGGTGTCCGCGCCTACGTCGTGTCCAACGAGATCTTCGGCATGAGCGACGTCTTCGAGAGCATCCGGCACGCACCGGCACCGGCCGAGGTCGTCGACGGAATGATGCTCTACGCCCGACGCCTGCTGTTCCGGGCGTCGCGGTGGCTGCTCGCGTTCCGTCCCCAGCCACTCGCCATGGCCGCCGAGATCACCCGCTACTCCGATCGGGTCACCCGGCTGTCCGCGGCCGTCGACGGCTGGCTGGGGGAGAGCTCCGCGAAAGACATCTCCGACCGGGTACACGCGTACGTCGACGAGGGGGTCCCCGACGACCTCGCCCGGACGGTGGCCGTCAGCCTCCACCGGTTCTGCCTGCTCGACATCATCGATGCCGCCGAGATCTCCGACCGCGACCCCGAGGAGGTCGGCGACCTCTACTTCGCGGTGATGGAGCACTTCGGACTCGAGGAACTGCTGACGGCGGTGTCGAACCTGGACTACGGCGACCGCTGGCACGCGCTCGCCCGGCTGGCGCTGCGCGACGACATGCACGGCGCGCTACGGGCGCTCACCCTCAAGATCCTCGAGGTCAGCGAACCCGACGAGTCGAGCGACGAGAAGATCGCCGAATGGGAGTCCTCCCAGTCGAACCGGCTCAGCCGCGTGCGCAGCGTCCTCGGAGAGATCGAGGAGACCGGGACCCTCGACCTCGCGACGCTGTCGGTCGCCGCGCGACAGCTCCGCAGTGTCATCCGCTGAATCCCTTTCGGCCCCTGATCCGTTTCGGCCCCTGATCCGTTTCGGCCACGCCGACCCGATGCCCGGGCCTAGCCTGGGCACATGACGCGCACGGCACCGCGAATCTGCCCACTCTGCGAGGCAACCTGCGGGTTGTCCCTCGTCGTCGACACCCACGGCGGCCCGATCGAGGAACACGCCGAGGCGGACGGGCATTTGCGTGAACACGTGACCGGTGCCCGCGGCGACGCCGACGACGTGTTCAGCCACGGCTACATCTGTCCGAAGGGGGCGAGCTTCCCTCAGCTCGACAACGATCCCGACCGTCTCGAACGTCCACTGGTCACACGGGACGGACGGTTCGTCGAGGTCGGCTGGGACGAGGCGCTCGACGAAGCCGTCACCCGTCTGCGCGCGGTCATCGACACCCACGGCGGATCGTCGGTCGGTTTCTATCTCGGCAACCCGTCGGCGCACACCATCGCGGGCACCATGTACGCGCCGCTGCTCGCGCGTGCGATCGGAACCCGCAACGTGTTCAGCGCCGGCACCCTCGACCAGATGCCCAAGCAGGCGGCGTCGGGATACCTCTTCGGTCACGCCGGGACCTTTGCCGTCCCCGACCTCGACCGCACCGATCACCTGGTGATCATCGGCGCGAATCCCGTTGTCTCCAACGGGAGCATGGCCACCGCCGCTAACTTCCCCGGCAAGCTGAACGCCCTCCGGCATCGCGGCGGGCGGCTCACGGTCATCGACCCGGCGCGTACCCGCACCGCCCGGCTCGCCGACACCCACCTCGCGCCACGGCCGGGAACCGATGCCGCGTTGCTGGCCGCCATCGTCACCTGCCTGTTCGACGAGGGACTGGTCGCCGACGACCTCGGCGGTATCGCGACCCACGTGCAGGGCGTCGACGAATTGCGCAGGGAGATAGGTGATCTCACGCCCGAGCGGGTGGCGCCGTACTGCGATGTCCCGGCCGAGGACATCCGCGGGCTCGCCCGTGCGATCGCGTCGGCACCGTCGGCGGCGGTCTACGGCCGTCTGGGTACCACCGTCGTCGAGTTCGGCACCCTCGGTAGCTGGCTCATCGACGTCGTGAACGTCCTCACCGGCAACCTCGATCGGCCGGGCGGAGTGATGTTCCCGACGGCGCCGACCGCCCCCGCACCGCGTCCGGCACGCCCGGGCCGGGGTTTCCGGACCGGCCGCTGGCGCAGCCGGGTGTCGGGACATCCGGAGGTCGCGGGGGAGTTGCCCGCCGTCGCGATGGCCGAAGAGTTCGAGACACCCGGCGAGGGGCAGTTGCGGGCACTGGTCACGGTCGCGGGCAACCCCGTCCTGTCGGCACCCAACGGCGGCCGCCTGGCCGCCGCACTCGACGCCGCCGACGTCGTCGTGTGCGTCGACCCGTATCTGAACGAGACCACCCGGCACGCCGATGTCATCCTGCCGCCCCCACGTCCGTCCCAGAGTCCGCACTTCGACGCGATCCTCAACAACCTCGCCGTGCGGGCGAACGCCCGCTATTCGCCGCGGGTGCTGCCGCTTCCCGACGGTCGGCCCGACGAGATCGACATCGTGTGTCGCCTGATCCTCGGTCTGTCCGGGGCGGGCATCGACGCCGATACGGGCCTGGTCGACGAGCAGGTCATCGCCGCGACCTTGTCCAAGGAGGTGACCGACCCGCATTCGTCTGTCGCCGGCCGGGACGTCGAGACGCTGGTGGCGATGCTGCCCGATGCGCCGGGCCATCAGCGCCGCCTGGACATGATGCTGCGTCTCGGCGCCTACGGTGACGGTTTCGGTGCGCGGGAGGGCCTCACGTTCGCCGATGTCCTGGCAGCCCCGCACGGCATCGACCTGGGTCCGATGTGCCCGCGTCTGCCCGGCGTGCTCCGTACCGCGTCGGGGAAGGTCGAGTTGGCGCCGGATCCGCTGATCGGGGACCTCGCCCGGCTGCGCGCCGCGGTCCACGCCGAACATGCGACAGGCGATCCGTCGCTCCTCCTCGTGGGGCGCCGGCACCTGCGGTCCAACAACAGCTGGATGCACAACCTGCCCGCACTCACCGGCGGCACCAATCGGTGCACCCTGCAGATGCACCCGGACGACGCCGCGCGGCTCGGCATCGACGGCGTCGCGACGATCCGCGGAGCGGGCGGGTCACTGACCGTCCCCGTGGAGATCACCTCCGACATCAAGCCGGGCGTCGCGTCGGTGCCGCACGGCTGGGGTCACGACGACGCGGAGACCCGACTCTCCGTGGCGGCCGCCGAACCCGGGGTCAACGTGAACATCCTCAACGACGGGACACGGATCGACCCGCTCTCGGGGACAGTCGTCCTCAACGGCCTGCGGGTCGTGGTCGGCCCCGCCTGAGCCCGTGCGGTCGTCGCCCGTCCGGAGCGCCGGGGCCCGTCGTGCGTAGGGTTGACTCCGCGGCGCCCGGCGTCGTACCAGCAGATCCGTATCGACAGGGGATGGAACGCACGTGCTCAACGAGGACTCGGGGACCGCGACGGCCGACGGCTACGTGGTGAAGGTCCCGGTGCGATGGTCGGACATGGACGTCTATCAGCACATCAACCACGCCCGGATGGTCACGCTGCTCGAAGAGGCGCGCATCCCGTGGCTGTTCCTCGACGGCCGGCCCACCGCGCCGCTGCGGGACGGCTGCCTGGTGGCCGACCTGCACGTGAAATACCAGGCCCAGCTGCGGCACTCGGAGGGCCCGATCGAGGTCACCATGTACGTCCAGCGGCTGCGTGCCGTCGACTTCACCGTCGGGTACGAGGTCCGCGCGGCCGGGACGGATCCCGCGGCGAAACCGGCGGTCGTCGCCAGCACCCAGCTCGTCGCCTTCGACGTCGCCGGGCAGCGCATCGCACGACTCACCCCGGAGCAGAAGGACTACCTGAACTCCTTCCGCCGCGGCGACGAGACGTCGACGAAGCAGCGCTGATGGAACGGTTCATCCAGATCGCGGAGTCCGATCGCTCCAACGCGTCGGCGTTTCTCGCCCATGCCCAGCGGCTCGACGACGCCGCGGTCGTGCGCGTCGTGGCGCGTCCCGACGGACTCGTCGCGCTCTGGACCCACACAGGGTTCGAGGTGCTCGCGACCCGCGCGGTCTCCGGACGGGTGGCGCCTGCCGACATCGTCTGCGACGCCGCGTCGCTGCACTCCGCGCTGGCCGCGTCTTCCGCAGGCGCACAGATCGATCCCGGGTTCTCCCTCGACTCTGCCTGGCGCGGTGCACTTCCCGCATCCGCCGGTTATCGCCACGTCGACGACGTGCCCGCGCGCAGCATCGTCGGCCTGGCGCGCAACGGTGCCCGCGTGGCGCGCGAGGAGGGAAGTGCTCACGGACCGGCCACCGGCGTGCTCGACCAGGACGTGCTGGAGGTCTCGACCGAGGACGGCGCGCTGCGCGCGGCCGTCACCATGCGGTCGCTCTTCGCCCTCACCGGAATGGGTTTCATCCGCGACCGCGACGGGCGCGCGGTCACCGAGAGCTCACCGGTCGAGGACATCGACGCTGCCGAACCCGTCCGGATCCGCTTGTCGGCGGCCTGGATTCGGGTCGACGCCCGGTACGGCTCGGTGTACCAGCGGCGTCACCGCGATCTGTCGGTGACGGTTCTCTAGACCAGCCAGGCGGCGGCGTCGGGCGGCAGCATGCCGTCGGCCAGCGGCGAGCTGATCAGCAGGAGTTCGCCCGGCGGCAGCGGAACCGGGACCTCGCCCGCGTTCAGCGCGCAGATCAAGAAGCCCTCCGACCGCCGGAATGCCAGGCAGCCCTCGGGTGCTTCGTACCAGTCGATCGAGTCACCGGCGAATTCCGGGCGGTCGTAACGCAATTCGATGGCCGCCCGGTACAGCGACAGCATCGAGCCCACGTCCTCGAGTTGCGCCTCGGCGGTCAGCGATCGCCACGACTCCGGCATCGGCAACCAGGTGTCGGCCGACGTGCTGAAACCGAACGGCGGCTCGGTGCCCTGCCAGGGCAGCGGAACCCGGCATCCGTCGCGGCCGCGTTCGGTGTGACCCGACCGCTCCCACACCGGATCCTGGAGGACCTCCTCGGGCAGGTCGTCGACGTTGGGCAGGCCGAGTTCGGAACCGTTGTAGAGAAAGATCGAACCAGGCAGGGCCATTTCGACGACGAGCATCGCCCGCGCACGGCGCGTCCCGCGTGCGAGGTCGAGATCACCGGTCGCGGGGTCGACGGGGGCGTACCGCGTCACCTCTCGTTCGACGTCATGGTTAGACAGCGTCCACGTGGGCGTCCCGGACACCGACAGGACCGCGTCGAGAGAGTTCTCGATGGCCTCCCGGATCGCCTCGGGTTTGAAGGGAGCCTTGGCGAGTCGGAAGTTGAAACCCAGATGCAGTTCGTCGGGGCGCAGGTACTCGGCGAACCTCTCGTTGTCGTTCACCCAGATCTCGCCGACGTTCGCGGCGCCCGGGTACTCGTCGAGGACCTTGCGGATCTTGCGGTGGATGTCGTGCACCGCATAGTTGTTGAACCGCGGATCGTCGTCGTCGTTGGAGAGCAGCGCGGTGTTGGTCAGGTCCATGTCGGGCAGGTCGGCGGGCTTGGCCATCCCGTGCGCGACGTCGATCCGGAAACCGTCGACGCCGCGATCCAGCCAGAACCGCAGTGTCTTCTCGAGATCGTCGAAGACCTCGGGGTTCTCCCAGTTCAGGTCGGGCTGCTCGGCGGCGAAGATGTGGAGGTACCACTGGCCGGGGCTGCCGTCGGCCTCGGTGACACGGGTCCACGACGGTCCGCCGAAGATGCTGTGCCAGTTGTTCGGTGGCTCGTCGCCGTTCTCGCCGCGCCCGTCCCGGAAGATGTACCGTTCGCGCTCCGGACTACCCGGGCCCGCGGCGAGAGCGGCCCGGAACCACTCGTGCTGATCGCTGGTGTGATTGGGGACGAGGTCCATCGTCACCCGGATGTCGCGTGCGTGGGCCTCGGCGATGAGGGCGTCGAAGGTGGCGAGATCGCCGAAGAGCGGGTCGATGTCGCGCGGATCGGCGACGTCGTAACCGTGGTCGGCCATCGGGGAGGTCATGATCGGGCTGAGCCAGATCGCGTCGATGCCCAGCAGTTCGAGATATCCGAGCTTGCCGATGACACCGGCGAGATCGCCGACGCCGTCGCCGTTCGCGTCGCAGAACGACCGCGGGTAGATCTGGTAGAAGACCGCGGACTTCCACCAGGTGGTGTCGGTCGGGTCCAGCTGCGGCACCACGACGGACGCCGGTTCGTCTCGTGCGGCGGCGGTTTCGGCGCCCGGATCGTATTCGGCGCCCGGATCGAGTTCGGCATCTGCCTCGGCCTCGATGGCCTCGTCGTCGAGGGCATCCGGATCGGTTGTCGCGGATTCGATCTCGGGGGTGTCTCCCGACAAGTCACTCACGTTGCCCTCGGTACCCGTGGTCTCCGGTACGTCGGTGTGTGCGCCGTCGGTCTGACCCCCGTCAGATGGCTCGGCGGGGACAACACCTGGTGTCTCATCGCTCACCGTGGTCATTCTGCCCTACCTGAGTTTTCGGCGAGAAATCCTGGTCAATCGGCGAGTCGTGGGCGTGTCGAAACTGCGGGTGGCGAAAGGCGGAAGGTTTGCGCGGCTCTCAGATCGGCGAGTTCATCATCGACTGCGCGGCCATCTCCATGTAGTCGACGAGTGCCTGGCGGTGTGGCGGGTCCAGGGTCTCGTCGTCGATCGAGGCGATCGCGGTGTGCATGCAGCGCAGCCAGGCGTCGCGCTCGATCGGGCCGACGCGGTAGGGGTTGTGGCGCATGCGCAGTCTCGGATGGCCGCGCTCGTCGGAGTAGGTCCGCGGACCGCCCCAGTACTGCTCGAGGAACATCCGCAGCCGTCGCTCGGCGGGGCCGAGATCCTCCTCGGGGTACAGCGGGCGGAGCACCTCGTCCTTCGCCACCTCGGTGTAGAAGACCTCGGTGAGCCGTCGGAACGTCTCCGCGCCGCCGATCTCCTCGTAGAAGCTCCGCGGGGCCGGGTCTGGGGAGTTGCCGGATTCGCCAGTCACAGCCGCCATTGTCCCTACGACCGAGGGGCGCCTCAACGTCGCGTGCCGCCGGCGGGGCCCGGCCGAGGTGCCGTGCAGCGGGTTTTCCCTGCACGAGGTCGGCGTCCGTGGTGAACTTGTGCAGGTCAACCAGTTCGAGCAGGGCCGGCGGGAGGTCGAATGACGCACCGGTCACACCACCAGACGGGCGAGGTGACGAGACTGCACGGCGGTGCGGCCTCGCCGGCGGCCGGGTCGCGGTCGTGGACACGCCGCCGGGTGCTGCTGCTCAATGCCACCTACGAGCCGCTGAGCGCGGTCACCATCCGCCGCGCCGTCGTCCTGATCCTGCGTGGACGCGCCGACATGGTCCACGCCGACGAGTCCGGGGGAGCGTTCCACTCGGCCGCGACGGCGGTGCCGGTGCCGACGGTGATCCGGCTGCGGAACTACGTGCGGGTCCCGTACCGCGCGTCCGTGCCGATGACCCGGGCGGCGCTGATGCACCGCGACCGGTTCCGCTGCGGGTACTGCCGCAAGCCCGCCACCACCATCGACCACGTCGTGCCGCGCAGCCGGGGCGGGGCCCACAACTGGGAGAACTGCGTCGCCTGCTGCGCGTCGTGCAATCACCGCAAGGCCGACCGGCTGATCACCGAGTTGGGTTGGACGCTGCGGAACCGGCCGGTCGCCCCGAAAGGCCGGCACTGGGGGCTCATCGCCGCCGTCAAGGACATCGATCCGGCCTGGATGCAGTACATCGACGCGGGCGCCGCGTGAGGCGCCGGAAGGCGCCGCGAAATGTCCTTCGGAAGGCCGCTCGGCGACCGTCTACGACGCGCTGTAGGGGTCGCTGCACCGGTCGGTGTGATGTGGGCTAGATTGATCAACGATGACCTGTGCCGACAACCGGCCTGGTCCGGCGCGACCATCGAAAGGGTGACATGGACAGCCTGATCGTCCCCATCGGAGTGCCAGTCACGATCGTGACGGTGCTCTTTGTCGTGCTCTGCGTTGTCGCGATGGTGTTCTCCGGCGGGGTCAAGTACCCGGAGGTCAAGGAGTACACCCTCGATCAGCAATGGGAGCATGCTCCGCTTCTCTTCAGTGCCACCGACATCGAACCGATGGCACTTCCGCGGCACGCGGAACCCGGCGACGTTGATGGGAGCTCGGCAAGTGGCAAGTGGTGAGGTTTCGCACGCGAACGTGAGTGCAGAGGTCGCGGCCCGCTCGGCCGCCGAACTTCCGCTGGGCACCGTGATCACCAACAGCGGACGCATCTCGGCGGCCCGCTACCCTGGTGACGCCCCGACGACGCCGCCCTTCAGCAAGAAGGATCTGATCGCTCTCGACGACACCCTGAAGGCCGCGAGCGAGAAGGCTCTCGTGCGTTTCTCGGTCTACATCGGCGATCTCGACGGTGACCTCGACGCGAGCGCCCGTGCCGTCCTGGCGAAGGCTCCCGAGCCTGCCCACGGCACCCTGATCGCGGTGTCGCCGAACACGCGCGACGTCGTCATCGTCTCCGGCAGCGAGGTGTCGAGTCGTGTCAACGACCGTGTCGCCGCACTCGGTGTGACCGCCGCGGTCACCGGCTTCCGTCAGGGCAACCTGATCGACGGCCTCATCGCGTCGCTGCGCGTGATGGCGACCGCTGCCGCCGCGGGCTAGTCCCGCAGACCACGAAGAAGGCCGCCCCACCTGTCGGTGGGGCGGCCTCTTTCGTGTTCGCGGCCGGCCGTTTCTGCTCAGGACCGCGGGGCAGAGCCCTCGAGCACCTTCTCGTGTGCCCCGGTCCCGGCCGACTCGAGCTCGTCGTCGACCATGTTGGACTCGTCGAACGGAATGCGACCCGCCAGCACCTCGTCGACCTGGTGCTTGTCCACCGTCTTGGTCCAGGAACCGACCAGCAGCGTCGCCACCGCATTGCCGGAGAAGTTGGTGACCGCACGCGCCTCGGACATGAACCGGTCGATACCGACGATCACGCCCACACCCTCGAGCATGTCCGGCCGGTGCGCCTGGAGACCGGCGGCGAGGGTCGCCAGTCCGGCGCCGCTGACGCCGGCGGCGCCCTTCGACGCGATGATCATGAACGCGAGCAGACCGATCTGCTCGCCGACCGAGAGCGGGTCGCCCATCGCATCGGCGATGAAGATCGACGCCATCGTCAGGTAGATGGCGGTGCCGTCGAGGTTGAACGAGTACCCGGTCGGCACCACGACACCGACGGTCGTCTTCTCGACGCCGAGGTGTTCCATCTTGGCGATGAGCCGCGGCAGGGCCGACTCCGACGACGACGTCGCGAAGATCAGCAGGTACTCGCGGGCCAGATACCGCACGAGCTGGAATATCGAGACCCCGGCGATCGTTCGGAGCAGGACCCCGAGCACACCGAACACGAAGACCAGGCAGGTGAGGTAGAAGGCGAGCATCAGGGTCAGAAGCTGTTGCACGGCAGCCCAACCGGTCTGGCCGACGACGTTCGCGATGGCGCCGAACGCGCCGATCGGCGCGACCCACAGGACCATGGTCAGGACCTTGAAGACCAGCTTCTGGAAGTAGGAGACCGCGGTCAGGATCGGCTCGCCGGTGCGTCCCATCGCCTGGATCGCGAAGCCGACCAGGAGTGCGACGAACAACGCCTGCAGCACACTGCCGTCGGTGAGGGCCGAGAGCATCGACTCCGGGATGATCCCCTGGATGAAGTCGATGGTTCCGCCCGACTCGTGGGCCTCCTTCGCGAGTTCCTCACCCTTACCCGACATCGACGAGATGTTCAGCCCCTCGCCGGGCTGGATGAGGTTGCCGACGACCAGACCGATTGCCAGCGCGACCGTCGACATGATGAGGAAGTAGACGAACGCGAGACCGCCGACCTTGCCGACCGTCGCGGCCTTGCGGACCGATCCGATGCCCAGCACGATCGTGCAGAAGATGACCGGGGCGATCATCATCTTGATGAGGCTGACGAACATGGTGCCCAGGACACCGAGTTGCTTGCCGACCTCGGGTGCCACGAGACCGACGACCACGCCGGCGACCACCGCGATGATGACCGCGATGTACAGCCAGTGCGTGCGGTCGCGCTTGGCCCGTGGGGCCTCGACCGCCTCGTCACCGGCCTTGGGATCTGCGTTCATCGGCGGTTCTCTCCTCGTGTACCGGGAACATGGGTGGTTAGGATTGTGAACCGACGTGGTGATGACCGTCACGATTCTGTTCATTACGTTCACCGATGCCGGGGGAATAACCCGATATGGGGCTTTGCCGAACCCGAACGTCGGAAGACGAAGCTCGACAGACAGATGAGGGGCCGAGCATGCGGTGGTATCCGCGGACGCTGGCCGGCCAGGTGGCGGCGCTCGCGCTGGCCGTCGTGGCGGTGGTGGTCGTGGCGGGCAGTGTGCTCGCGGCGATCGACGCCCGGGTCGACGGGGACCGGGCCGCCCGCGACGAGGTCACCGCGGTGGCGGTCAGCCTCGCGCAGGCGCCCTCGACGGTGTCCGCACTCACCTCGCCGGACCCGAGCGCGATTCTTCAGCCGGTCACCGACCGGATCCGGCGGGAGACGGGCATCGCCTTCATCACCGTGCTGGGTCCCGACCGGACGCGCTATACCCACACCGACCCGTACCTGATCGGGGCGCCCTACATCGGCAGCATCGATGCGGCCCTCCGTGGCGAGACGATCACCGAGACCTACACGGGCACCCTCGGTCCGTCCATCCGGACGATCACGCCGGTCCGGCGACCCGACGGCCGGATCATCGGCATGGTGGCAGCCGGTATCACCCAGCGGTCCTTGACGTCGGCCTGGCGCGGGGAGCTCCCTCGGATCGCCGTCACCGCCGTCGCGGCCCTGTTGACCGCGGCCGCCGGGGTCTGGTGGATCCGGCGACGGCTGTTGCGGCAGACCGGCGGACTGGCCCCGGGCGACCTGCGACTGATGTACGACCACCACGACGCGGTGCTGCGCGCGATCCGCGAGGGACTGATCGTCGTCGAGGCCGGCCGGCCGGCGCTGGTCAATGCCGAGGCGCAACGTCTGCTCGGCATCGGAACAGACACGCCCGCAGGCGATCTGCCGGACTTCCTGACCCGCGGCGACGGGGTGTCCGACGAGTTGCACGCCGAGGGCGGACGGGTGTTGCTGGTCAGTCGGTCGCCGGTGTCCGGACGACGCGGCTCGTCGGTCGTCACGATCCGCGACCGGACCGAACTGGCCGAGGCGATGGGAGAGTTGGATTCGATGACCCGATTCGCCGAGGCGCTCCGCTCCCAGGCGCACGAGTCGGCGAACCGGCTCCACACCCTGGTCGCACTGGTCGAGATGGGGCGGTCGGAAGAGGCGGTCCGACTGGCGACCACCGAACTCGAACTGTCCCAACACCTCATCGACCGGATGACCCAGGCGGTCGCCGAACCGGCGCTGGTCGCGTTGCTCCTGGGTAAGAGTGCGCAGGCGGCCGAACGGGGAATCGCATTCTCGCTCACCGAGGATTCGCAGTTGAGTGACGACGCCACCCAGATCCTGTCACCGCGCGAGCTGATCACCGTCGTGGGGAACCTCGTCGACAACGCCCTCGATGCCTGCGATCCGGGCGACCCGTGGGTGGAGGTCGGGGTCGTCGGGGACCACGAGGCGCTCGAGATCGTCGTCGCCGACAGCGGACCAGGGATGGACGACGAACTGTTCGGCCGCGCGACTGCGCGCGGTTACTCCACCAAATTCGGTGGCGACGACGCCGGACGCGGACTGGGTCTGGCCCTCGTCGCGCAAGTGGTCTCCCGGCACCACGGGTCGTTGATCGCCCAGAACACCTACGGTTCGGTGGTCACTGTGCGCATCCGGGCGGTGTCGTCAGAGGCGGGGGAGACCCGATGATCCGCGTACTGATCGTCGAGGACGAACCGGTGATCGCCGAGGCGCACCGCGACTACCTCGCGCGCATCGGCGGATTCGAGATCGTGGGCGCGGTCACCACCGCGCAGGAGGCGTTACGCGCCGCGCGGGCACACGGCGTCGACCTGGTGCTGCTCGACCTCGGTCTGCCCGACGCCCGCGGCACCGACCTCGCCTCCGCGCTCTCCGGGGTGCGCCCGGCCCCTGACGTCATCGCCATCACCGCGCAACGCGACCTGCCGACCGTGCGCGACGCGATGTCGCGCGGGGTGCTGCTCTACTTGCTCAAACCGTTCACGTTCGCGGCCTTCCGCGAGAAGATCGAGCAGTACCTGCGGTACCGGGAGGCGTTGACCGGCGAGGCGGAGGCGGTCAGTCAGCGCGACGTCGACCGAGCACTGGCCGAGTTGCGTTCCGGCGACTTCCGGCGGTCGGCGAAGAAGGGTTCCGCACCGCAGACCGAGGATGCGGTGTGCCGGGCCGTGCGGGACAGCGCCGACGGGCTCACCGCGTCGGAAGTCGCTCGCGCACTGGGATCTTCGCGGGTCACCGCATGGCGCTACCTGGAACGACTCGCCGACGACGGCGTCCTCGACCGCGACACCCAGTACGGTTCGGCGGGACGGCCACAGGTGCGGTATCGGTGGAGGCGGGCCCGTCGGTGACCGCCATCGGTACGCGGAGATGGCGCTGGTACTGGACAGACGGCGTAGACTGAAACTCATCGGGCTGCACGCCGAGGGAATCACCGTTGGCGGCCCCGGTCACTTCGGCCGCATCCAGACGGCGACCGAGTCAGGCGAATGCCATGATCACCACCACTCGAATTCTCGACTCGCTTCCGCGCAGCCGCCTCTTCGGGCACATACGCGACTATCACCGCGCCCGACCGGGTCACTCATCGAGGCCTCAGACCATCGTGAGCGGAATCCAAGAGCAGGATTCGCGCGATGTGCCGGGCGACCTCCTCGCCGAATGGGATGTCCAGTTCCATCCCGCGACCAGCGCCGAAACGAACGAAGCGAACGAAGTCGTCGGTGACGTCCTCGCTTGCCGGACCCTCCGGCGGGCCCGCCATTCACGGACCGAGGTTCTCGATGCCGACTCGCACCCGGTGATTCTGCTCGCCACAGATGTTCTCAAGGTCCGTGCCGGGGACGTCTGGGAAAAGGTGACGAGCACTGTCGAGGGTGGCGGAACCCTGTCAGATGTCCTGTTCGAAAACCAGAGACGGGAACCCTGATGTCCACACGCCTCGATCTGCCTCCCATTGCCCGCCGGCTCAACGAGCGACTTCTCGCGCGCTCCCGGGCCGGCCGAACCGATGACGACACCGCGGCCATGGTCGGTGACCTGCGTTCTCTGATCGTCGACGCGGTGACCGAGCTGGAGAATGACATGATCATCAGCAATAACCGATCTCGCAGTGCCGCAACGCAATCGACTGATTCTGCGGTCCCCTCCGACTCGTCGGGAGCCGGAACAACCCGGCGGTCCCGGAACCGAGAAGAGAGCTGATGTCGTGACAGTCATCATCGGAGTCATCATCCTGGTCGCCGCGGTGATCGCGACGGCGGCCGGATTTCTCGCCAACAACGGCAGCGCGAACGGCCTCGCACCTGACAGCTTCGCCGTCTTCGGCTACCACGTGAGTAGCAGGGCATGAACGCGCCGACCACGCACCCGCCTCGCCAGTTGCGGTTGCGGCTCAAGCCGGCCGATTCGGTCCGGGGGTCGGTCGATGGCGCGTGGTGGCCGCGATCCCGGGACCTGGCAACGGAACTCCCGGATATCGCGCAAGCACTCGACACCCGGTTGCCGCGGCTCGAACGGGTGGGCTACCGGATCGCCGACTGGGATGCCGCGCCGGACCGGAAGATTGCGGTCGACGGCCGGTCGGTGCACTTGGAGGGCTTCACCACGTGGCCGCCCGGGGTCGTTCGATTCTCTTGTCCGAGTGGGACACTCACGCTTGCCGTACTTGGTCCTGACACTGACTCGGATGCAGCGCACGAGACGATGATGCGTGCCGCCGAGCGGACCAACACCCAGTCGGCGGAGACTCTCATCGCGTCGGCGGCCGCTGTCGACGGACACCGGACCGGTCACGCCCCACCGGCGTGGGACACCCACGAGAAGCCTGCACCGATCGGCTGATCGGGCGCAGACTCGAGGTGAGCCGATGGGGCGGAGCCGGTCGCTAGATCTCAGCCCTGCGCGTCGAACTCGCGTGCCCGCAGCGAACGTGCCACGCCGTCACGGCCTTCGGAGATCAGCCGCTTGAGGGCAGGCGGATGATCACCCGCGACGAACTCCTCGGCGAGGTCGAGGGCCTGCTGCGTCATCGCCCAGCTCGGGTAGAGGCCGATGACGACGGTCTGGGCGACCTCGCTCGAACGGCGTGCCCACACCTCGGGGATCGCCTCGAAGTACTTCTCGACGTAGGGCTCGAGCAGCTCGCCCTGGCCGGGACGCGCAAAGCCCTCGATCATGGTGCGGGTGTAGATGTTCGACAGCGAATCGTCGTCGATCGCCTGCGACCACGTGTCGGCCTTGGCCTCGGGGAGCGGTCGCGACGAACGTGCCGCGGCGGCCTGCCGGGTGCCGGTGGCGGTGTTGTCGCGCTGGGCCTCGGCGTCGATGGTCGGGGTCGAACCCGCGTCGGCATCTATCGCACCGGCGGTCGCCAACGCGCGCACCAGCTTCCAGCGCAGGTCGGTGTCGACGGCCAGGCCGCCCAGACCCTGCTCGGCCGGGTCCCCTCCATCGAGAAGTGCCCGTGCCACGTCGATCTGGTCGTCGTTGAGCTTGCCGGCCAGCCAGGTGTTGACGAAGGCGAGCTGGTGGTCGGAGCCCGCATCGGCGCCCCGGGCGAGTTCCAGCAGGCGCGCGCTGAACGCGGGCCCGCCGGTCGAGGACACCCAGGTGGGGTCGGCGTAGGACTCGATCGCGGTGGTCGCCTGCATCAGAACACGCTGCACCACACCGATCTCGGTCTCCGACGCGATCCCGCGCTGCACGAGTTCGACGAAGTCGCGGGCACGCATCTCGGCCTGACGGGTCATCTCCCAGGCCGCCGACCACACGAGGGTGCGCGGCATGGAGTCGGTGATGTCGCCGATGCGGGCGGTCGCGGTCGCCAGCGACTCGGGGTCGATGCGGATCGACGCGTAGGTGAGGTCACCGTCGTTGAGCAGCACCAGGTCTCCGCGGTGCACGCCGACGAGTCCGGGCACGTCGGTGCGCTCACCCTCGACGTCGAGTTCCACGCTGTGGGTCTGTTCGATGGCGCCGGAACCGTTGTCGGCGTAGATGCCGACGCGGAGCCGGTGCACGCGGGTCTCGCCGGCGCCCGGCGCGGCGCCGTCCTGGACGATGGTGAACCGGGTGAACGCCCCGGACTCGTCGACCTCGAAGTCGGGGCGCATGACGTTGATGCCGGTGGTGCGCAGCCACTGGTCGCCCCAGTCCGACAGATCACGACCGGACGACTTCTCCAGTGCGCCCAGCAGATCGGAGAACGTCGCGTTGCCGAACTTGTGGGCGGCGAAGTAGTCGCGCAGACCCGCGAGGAAATCGTCCACACCGACATAGGCGACGAGCTGTTTGAGCACCGAGGCGCCCTTGGCGTAGGTGATGCCGTCGAAGTTGACCTCGACGGCGGCGATGTCGGGGATGTCCGCGGCGACCGGGTGGGTCGAGGGCAGCTGATCCTGCCGGTACGCCCAGGACTTCTCGACGTTGGCGAACGTCGTCCAGGCGTTGGTGTACTCGGTGGCCTCGGACTGGCAGAGAACCGAGGCGAAGGTGGCGAAGGACTCGTTGAGCCACAGGTCATCCCACCACTGCATGGTGACGAGGTCGCCGAACCACATGTGCGCCATCTCGTGCAGCACGGTCTCGGCGCGACGCTCGTAGAGGTACTTGGTGACGCGCGACCGGAAGACATAGTCCTCCAGGAAGGTCACCGCGCCGGCGTTCTCCATCGCGCCCGCGTTGAACTCGGGCACGAACAGCTGGTCGTACTTACCGAAGGCGTAGGGGATGCCGAAGTTCTTGTGGTAGAAGGCAAATCCCTGCTTGGTCTCGGTGAAGAGCCGATCGGCGTCCATGTGCTCGGCCAGCGAGGCGCGGCAGTAGATGCCCAGGGGGATGTCGCCGTGGTCGTCGGAGTAGACGTCGGTCCACTCGGCGTACGGCCCGGCGATCAGCGCGACGAGATAGGTGCTCATCGGCGCGGTCTCGCGGAAGCGATGGACACCCGGCTCGGCGGCGGCGGTCTCGACGTGTGCCGCGTTGGAGATGACCTTCCAGTCCTCCGGCGCCGTGACCGTGAGCGTGTAGGTGGCCTTGAGGTCGGGCTGGTCGAAGCAGGCGAACATGCGCTTGGCGTCGGCGGTTTCGAACTGCGAGTACAGGTACACCGATTCGTCGGACTGGTCGACGAAACGGTGCAGTCCCTCACCGGTGTTCGAATAGGCGCAGTCGGCCACCACGGTGAGGGTGTTCTCCGCTGCCAGCCCGGGCAGGGTGATGCCGACGGATTCGTCGAAGCCGGAGACGTCGAGGTCGACGCCGTTGAGCGTCGCCGAGTGCAGCGTCGGCGCGACGAGGTCGATGAAGGTCTCGGCGCCCTCGGTCGCGGTGAACGTGACCGTCGTGGTGGATCGGAACGTCTCGGTGCCGGAGGCGCCCTTCCCGGCGGTGCCGGGCGCACCGTTCCCGTCGGTGAGGTCGAGTTCGATCTGGTAGTTCGACACGTCGACGATCGCGGCGCGTTCGCGGGCCTGGTCTCTGGTGAGGTTCGGGGCAGTCACGCAGGCCAGCTTATCGAGAAGGGCGGTGCTCAGCCGTCCGACAGCAGATCGGCGGGCTGCAGGATCGCTGTCGCGAGGGCGGCGAGCGCTGCGGAGATCCCCGGTCGTGCGCGCAGTTCCGGCACTTGCACGACGTCGCCGGACACCCCGATGAACGCGCGGGTGAGACCTGCGGCGTCGCTCTCGGACAGCTCGGGCGACCGGGCGCGGATGGCGACGGCCCATTCGGCGATGTACGCGCGCTGGGCGGCACGCAGCGCATTCTGGTCGGCCTCGGGCAGGTAGACGAGGTCGCGGGTGAAGATGGGGATGATCCGTCCGTGCACACCCAGCGATTGCCGCACGTGCAGGGAGATGAGCACGTCGAGGGCATCGCGGGGCTCGACGCCGTCGAGGGCGTGGGTCGTGAGGAAGAGAATGCCTTCGAAGGCGCGGACCAGGATCGCTCGCAAGACCTCGGTCTTGCCGGGGATCTGTTGGTAGAAGGTGGCCACCGAGATGTCGGCCGCCCGCGCGATGTCGTCGATCCGGACGTCGTGGAATCCCCGCTCGGCGAACAGGTCGGTGGCCGCGTCGAGGATGCGCTCGTGCCGATCGGCGGGGCGCCGGGTGGCCGGCGCCGGCGGTGAGGCATCGGGTCCGGGCGCTGGCAGTTCGCCGTCGACGATCGACCGGGCGACGGCCCGCTGGATCTGCATCACGTGCGCCGGCGGCATCGTCCCGCGGATCACCGAGGTGTTGGAGTACAGGCTCAGGACGGCGAATCCGAGCAGACGGGCGTCGACGGCGGGCAGGTCGGGTCTCACAGCGGCGACCTTGTCGGCGATGTAGTCGCTGAACTTCGCGAAATAGACCCGCATGTCGGCGAGCTGGGCGGGGTGCAGGTGCCGTTGCTCGCGGCGCCAGAGGATCGACACGTCGTGGTTGGCGGTCTGGTCGCCGAGGCGATCGAGGAACCGCCACAGCTGGGCCTGCGGCGTCTCGCCGTACTCGTCGGCCTCGCGGACGAGTTCGTCCACCAGGTCGACCTGGGTCAGCAGCGCCTGTACGAGGATGTCGTGCTTGCCGGGGAAGTGGCGGTACACCGCGGGCCCGGTGAGACCGACCGCGGCACCGATCTGTTCGATGCTGACGTTGCGGTACCCGGCCTCCTGGAACAGGGTCGTCGCCGCCCGGACGATCTGCTCGGCCCGGAGGCCCCTGGGGTTCGCCCGCCCGCCCGCCGGACCGGGACCGGAGTCCGGATCGTGCGGCGTCGACGGCATGGACGTTTCCTTCCCGGGAACGGTGGCGGATCCGAGCGGTGACCCTTCCAACGAACGGTAACCGGATCCGGCGCAGAATTTCGCCGCTCACATGACAAACCGGGAACAGGCAGGCCCGTGCCGATGTCGAGCACGGTTGACAGTGCCGCCGGTACGGTCGAGATCGATCACCACTTCTGAGAGGACGTCGACGATGTCAGAGCAGGGCCAGTCCACCACCGATCGGGTCGACTTCTGGTTCGATCCGCTCTGCCCGTGGTGCTGGATCACCTCCCGGTGGATCCTCGAGGCCGAGAAGGTCCGGCCGATCGAAGTCAACTTCCACGTCATGAGCCTGGCTGTCCTCAACGAGGGCAAGGACATCCCCGACGAGTACCGCGAGGCACTGAAGAACGCGTGGCGTCCGGTCCGGGTGATCGCCGCCGCGGCTGCGGAGAAGGGCGACGAGATCCTCGCACCGCTCTACGCCGCGATGGGCACCCGCATCCACAACGAGGGGATCGAGGACTTCGACGCGGTCATCGCGGGCGCGCTCGCCGAACTCGGGCTCGACGCCTCGCTGGCGGAGGCCGCCGACTCCGAGGAGTTCGACGAGGCCGTCCGAAAGAGCCACCACGAGGGCATGGACAAGGTCGGCGACGACGTCGGCACCCCGACGATCCACGTGAACGGTGTCGCCTTCTTCGGCCCGGTGCTGTCGCGCATCCCGCGCGGCGAGGACGCCGGCAAGGTCTGGGACGGCGCGCTCGCACTCGCGTCCTACCCGCACTTCTACGAGCTCAAGCGCAGCCGCACCGAGGAACCCCAGTTCGACTGAACCACAGTCTGATTCGCCTCCCGCGAAGCCGCTGCGTCGAACCTCCGCTCAGAACCTGGGCGGGGGTTCGATGCCGTTCGGGAGCGAACCGGGCGGGACCGTCGCCGGGTGCGCCGGTGGTGGCACGGCCACGACGTTGCCGCTGCCGATGTCGCGCACGATCTGGCGCGGCCGCAGCAGCATCGCGCCGGCCCGGGTCCGGTTGCGGAGCGCGGCCGCGCGCCAGGTGAGGACCGGGTGGGTCGAGATCGCGTTCACCAGGTGCACGAAGAACCCGCGTTCGTGGGTGGCGCGGTCGGCGAACTCGTCGAAGTCGACCGCGGACAGCATGTACTTGCCGGCGGCCAGGACGCCGATCGCGCCCGGAGCACCCGCCGGCTTCGCGTAGTAGCCGTAGTTGTCGGCGGTGTACTCCTGAGCTCGTGAGAGTGCGCTGCCGAGCAGGGGGATGCTGGTACCGAGGACCGTCGCCAGCTGACGCCAGTACGACGTGTGACCGGCCGCGATGTGCCCGACCTCGTGGCCGATGATGAACTCCAGGGCCTCGGGACTGCGAGCGGCGCCGCCGACCTCGAACAGGTCGGAGTAGACGACGACGAACCGCCGGAATCCGTGGCCGGAGGCGAAGGCATTGATCTGCCCGTTCCCGAGTACGACGTAGGCGTCGGGTACGTACTCCAGTCCGTAGCGGGCGGCGGCCTCGACCAGCATCCGGTAACCGTCCGGGAACTGGGTGGGCGTCATCTGCACGCCGTTCACGCGCGGCGTCGCATAGGTGAGACCGCGGATCACGAACAACACCAACGGAAATGCCAAGGCGGCCAACAGGATCTGGTCCAACATGCCGAGGGCGACGAGGACCACGATCGCCGCGTATCCCACCGTCGTGGTGAGGATGACGAGGACGAGGACGGGGATCTCCCACGGATGCAGCTGCGGGCGTGCGGCGAAACGAGCAGCGCGAAGCCAGCGTCGTGACGGGTCGGGAGGTGTCTCCGGGAGCGGGTCGGCGACCCCGGGCACGTTCGGGATCGGGTTCGGCAACGCTCGGGGGATGGGCGCAGGCGTGTCCACGCCCTCAATCTATAGTGGCGCCATGCGTGTCTATCTCGGTGCCGACCATGCCGGATTCGAACTCAAGAACCAGATCGCCGACCATCTGAAGGCGAACGGACACGAGGTGGTGGACTGTGGCGCCCACGTCTACGACGCCCTCGACGACTATCCGGCATTCTGCATCGACGCCGCGGCCCGGACCGTCGCGGATCCCGGCAGCCTGGGCATCGTCCTCGGCGGCAGCGGCAACGGCGAGCAGATCGCCGCGAACAAGGTGCCCGGTGCCCGCTGCGCCCTGGCCTGGAGCGTCGAGACCGCGCAGCTCGCGCGCCAGCACAACAACGCACAACTGATCGGCATCGGCGGCCGCATGCACTCCACCGAGGAAGCCCTGGCCATCGTCGACGCCTTCCTGGCCACCGAGTGGTCGGATGAGCCGCGCCACCAGCGCCGCATCGACATCCTCGCCGAGTACGAGCGCACCGGCGTGGCCCCCGAGGTCCCGCAGCCGCCGGCCTGATCGGTGCCCGAAGGTCACACACTGCACCGGCTCGCCCGCCGGCAACAGCGACTCTTCGGCGGCCGCCGGGTCCGGGTGACCAGCCCCCAGGGGCGGTTCGCCGACGGTGCGGCCGCCGTGGACGGGATGACCTTCCACGCCGCGGAGGCGTGGGGTAAACATCTGCTTCACCGCTATCGCGACGGTCGTACCGAGCAGATGGTGCACATCCACCTCGGCCTCTACGGCGCCTTCACCGAACTGACGGCGCCGCTGCCCGAGCCCGTCGGACAGGTCAGGCTGCGTATCGAGACCGAGGACACCGGCACTGACCTGCGCGGACCGACGGCGTGTGAGATCTACCACCCCGTCGACCTCGACGCGCTGATCGCCCGTCTGGGTCCCGACCCCCTCCGCCGCGACGCCGACCCGGAGCGCGCCTGGGCGGCGATGTCCCGGTCCTCGCGTCCGATCGGCGCGCTGCTGATGGACCAGAAGGTCATCGCGGGCATCGGGAACGTGTATCGCGCCGAGGTCCTCTTCCGTGCCGGAATCGACCCCATGCGGCCCGGAAAACGCCTTCTCCGAACCGAATTCGACGAGATGTGGCTCGACCTGGTGGCACTGATGAAGGTCGGTGTGCGCCGCGGACGGATCCATGTGATCCGTCCCGAGGACGACCACGGGGCGCCGGCGTATGCCGCGAACCGTCCGCGGACCTATGTCTACCGCCGGGCGGGAGAGCCGTGTCGGATCTGTGGCACCCCGGTCCTGCTCGCCGAACTCGAGGCCCGGAAGCTCTACTGGTGTCCGGTTTGCCAGGAGTGACGATCCCCTCAATTGATGTATGGATAGGCGAACCTCAGTAACATCGCGGTAGTTCGGGATGCATGGCATCCGCGTCGCAATCTGTGGGGGTAGCGTGTCGATCGCCGAGGAAGCCCGTCTCCATGCCGGTCTGATCTCGCGCGGGGAGGTGTCGCCGCTGAAGGACGTGCCGTTCCACGGTGCATCCGACGCGCCGATCACCCGACGCGTCCTCACCGGCGGTGATCTGTTCCCCGAGGCCGAGAAGCGCGTCGTCGCTCACGAGATGCGAGCCGTCTCGGCCGCGACCCGGGACTACTGTGAACCCCACGTGCACGACTGCCCCGAAATCAACATCCTGCTCTCGCTCGACCACCTGGTCTATGAGATCACCCTGGGCGACGAGTCGTACGTGGTGGAGGCGCCGGCGAGCATCTACATCCCGGCCGGCCTGACCCACAGCGCGAACGTGATCGAGGGGAGCGGTTTCTTCATCGCGATCATCGAAACCGCGGACTACGTCGCCAAGCCGCCGCCCGGCGCCACCTTCTGACGTCCGTTCGTCGCGAGCTCCCGCCGCCGATCTCAGCGAACCCACAGCGTCGTCTGACGTCCGCTCACATGTGCGGTCGTCACGATGGATGAGGTGTACAGCGACGAGCAGGCCCTGCACGACGTCCTCGGCGACGCCGACCAGCCGGAGATCACTGTCCTCGTGGTCGGCGGAACCGGTGAGTCGTACCCGGGTGATGTCCGCACCGAGGTGACCGGACTCCTCGCGGGGGTGGCCGACGAACTCGACGATCGATTCTCCAGTCGCTGGGTCGCCTATCCGGCCAGTTACGGCCCGGCGCCCCATCCCGGTGGCATGAGCTTCGCCGACAGTGTCGCGATCGGCGCCCGGCGGTTGTCCGAGCTGCTCGAGCGGACCACGGGGCCGGTGGCGTTGCTGGGATATTCGCAAGGAGCCGTGGTGATCCGGGCGGCGCTAGCCGAGCTGGGGACACGCCGTCATCACGTCGTCGGGCGAGTACTGGGCGTCGGACTCGTCGCTGACCCGCACCAGCCGGCGGGCGTCATACCCGGTTGTGACGGATGGGGTGTCGCGGGTCCCGGTGAACAGCTACCGACAGGCCTGCCCGTGGTGTGGGTGGGCGCTCCCGACGACATGATCTGCAACGCGCGTGCCGATTCCCTCGTCCGCGACATCGCCGACCTGACACGGGCGATGACGTTCGCTGCGCTGGGTCGTTGGGGAGGCAGTGCATTCGGGGTGCTGCGCCGCAACGCCTTCCAGAACGCCCGCCGCACCGCGGTGCGCCCGTCGCAGTGGCGGCGAGACGTCCACCGACTCGCATCGGCGTGGTGGGAGATCCGCTGCTACCTGCCGTCGATGATCCGGTTCCTCGGTGTCGTGTGGACGAATTCGCCGGGCGGACGCCACACCTCGTACCGGCACGAGCCGTACCGGCGCGGTTCCGTGACCGATCCCGCATCGACCGGATGCCAGGTGATCGCGGGCTGGTTGCAGGTGCAGGCGACGTTCACAACACTCGCTGCTGATCCCGCGGATGACGTCCGCGCTGCGTGACGATCAACCGCTTCGACGACGAAGGCCGGTCACCGTGTCGGTGACCGGCCTTCGAGGTCGGATGTCGCGGAGGTCAGTCGCCCTGGAACTGACCGCCAATGGTGTTGCGGACCACGATCGGGGTTCCGCGCGGGACGTTGTCGTAGACCCACTTGCCGAACTCGGTGGTGACGTTGATGCAGCCGTGGCTCACATTGCTGTTGCCCTGCTGCGCGACGGACCACGGCGCCGCATGGATGAAGATGCCGTCCCAGGACATGCGGGTCGCGTACTCGACGTAGGTGCGGTAGCCCTCGGCGGAGTCGACCGGCACACCGTACGTGGACGAGTCCATGTACATGTCGCGGTACTTCTCCTTGGTGTAGTAGACACCGTTCGGGGTCGGGTGCTTGTCCGAACCCATCGAGATCGGCATGGTCTTGACGACCTCGCCGTTCTTCCACCAGGTGATGGTGTGGGTGTTGTCGTCGGCCAGGGCGATGTACCCGGTCGGGGTCTTCACGTTCGGGATGGCCGGACCCGCGGGCTTCTCCGGGGTGGTGCTGCTCGACGGCGGCTCCGGGGCCTTCGGGGTGCTCGGTGCCGGCGGCGTCGGCAGTCCGGGGATCACAGGGATCTCGACCGGCGGCAGGCCCGGGATCACGGTGACGGGTGCAGCGTTCGCAACGCCGGGGAGGGCGAGAGCCATGGCCAGGACGCCGACGACGATCCCGCTGAGGCGTCGAGTGGAGCGTCGACGAGACCGCGAGGTCGGCACTTTGTTGGTCTGCACTAGTCGTACCTTCGGTTCGATGAATATCTCGCGCATTACATCTGAAAGCGCTAATCCATCGTTACACAACCGTTGTCTAGCGGCCAAGGAGTGCGGACGTCTCATCGGCGCCACGATCGCGAACGGGGGGGTGCGAGCTGGCAAAAAGCCGTGGTGAACGCATCGACCATAGCTCGTGTGACGGTAGTCACACTCGGATGACATACTGCGCCGATCATCTCATTGGCGTACATCATCGCCCCAGTTGTGGCGATGTCAACAGGATCGGTTGTCCCACTGGGGCGTCGGGGATCAGGCAGGTTGCGGGTGCTCCGTGCGCACGTGTCGCACGGGCTGCGCACATGCCTCGTCGCGACAGACGAGCATGACGTCGACGCGTTCGAGTCCCGTCTCGGATTCGGTGACGTCCCTGCGTATATAGAGCGGCGCGCCGCAGGTCTGACACTTTCGCTGGGTTTTCGTGTGTGAAGAGGGCATGCACCCACCCTACGCGAGTGTGTCGTGGGTCACAGCTAGGTTTCGGCTTCGCGAACTGCTCAAACATGGCTGCCGGGCGGAGGAACGTATATGTCGGCACCCGGGAAGGAGAGGGCGCGTGCACGAGAGTGCACGCAGGTCGGGAGACATTTCCGCGCGGAGGGGGGTGCTGACGTCTGCGAATGGAAGACCGAGAGCAATGAACCGACCCTTGACCACCTTGACGTTCGCTGTCGCCACCGCCACCGCCGGGCTTTTCGGTGGCGCGGCACTTGCGAGCGCCGACGCACCATGCACGATGCCCATCGCCAACGGGCAGACAGCTCCGTGTCCGCCACCCGTCATCTCGACGGGTCCGGGGGAGAACGGTCCGCTGAAGGAAACCCCGACGACACCGCCACTGCCGGAACTCCCGCCGTTCTACGACTATCCGTACGACTTCTACGAGTTCGGCGACGGCTTCCCGTTCTTCGAATTCTGAGGTCTGCCGTGATCCGCGGTAGCTGACCGGCCGGAGAAACGAAACGACCCTGGTCCGTTCGTCTTTCGACGGACCAGGGTCGGGTCGTGTCCTCGACCGGGATCGAGGACTGTGGTGGAGCGGGTGACGGGAATCGAACCCGCGTAGCTAGTTTGGAAGACTAGGGCTCTACCATTGAGCTACACCCGCGTGCGATGAGTGACTGTACATGGCGGCGCGCCGGATTTCTAAATCGGGATGGGTGGCGCTGCGTCCGGCACCCGTTGGTCGCGTCGCAACAGGCGCCACGTACTATCTTCTGTTGGCCCTGATGCGCGGTCGGCCGTGAGGCCTCCACCGCGTGCGCAGGACCGCGGGATGTGGCGCAGCTTGGTAGCGCATCCGCTTTGGGAGCGGAGGGTCGCAGGTTCAAATCCTGTCATCCCGACTTGTCGATTGTGGCCGTGTGGGTCACGGGGGCACACCACCCGAAACCGAACTTTCATCACCACCGCAGATATAAGGAGCAGTAGGCGTGAAGAGCACTGTCGAGCAACTCACCCCGACCCGAGTGAAGCTCAATGTCGAGGTCCCGTTCGAGGAGCTGTCCGCAGACTTCGACCGGGCATACCGGTCGTTGGCCCAGCAGATCCGGATCCCCGGCTTCCGTCCGGGCAAGGCGCCCGCCAAGCTGATCGAGGCCCGCGTCGGTCGCGACTCGGTCCTGGCGCAGGTCGTCAACGACGCCATCCCCGCCAAGTACTCGGAGGCCGTCGCCGAAACCGAGACCAAGGCCATCGGCCAGCCGGAGATCGATCTGTCGGAGCTGAAGTACGGCGAGTCCGTCACCTTCACCGCCGAGGTCGACGTCCGCCCGGAGATCACCCTGCCCGACTACTCGACCCTCTCGGTCGAGGTCGACGCCATCGAGATCGACGAGGCCGCCGTCGACGAGCAGCTCGAGGGCCTGCGGGCCCGCTTCGGCACCCTCAAGGGTGTCGAGCGCGGCATCGAGAACGGCGACTTCGTGTCGATCGACCTCGAGGCCACCGTCGACGGCGAGCCCGTCGAGGAGGCCACCACCGAGGGCCTGTCCCACGAGGTCGGCTCCGGCCAGCTCATCGACGGACTCGACGATGCCCTCATCGGCCTGAAGGCCGGCGAGAGCAAGGAGTTCACCACCAAGCTCGTCGCCGGCGACCACGCCGGTGACGAGGCACTGGTCAAGGTCACCGTGCAGTCGGTCAAGGAGCGCGAGCTCCCCGAGGTCGACGACGAGTTCGCCCAGATGGCCAGCGAGTTCGACACCGTCGAGGAGCTGCGTGCGAGCCTGGCCGAGCGCGTCGAGCAGTCGGCGAAGCTCGAGCAGGCCAACAAGATCCGCGACGCCGTGCTCGAGAAGCTGATCGAGACCGTCGATGTCCCGTTGCCGGAGAAGGTCGTCGCCGAGGAGATCGAGGGTCAGCAGCACCAGATCATCCACGCTCTCGGTCATGACGACGAGCAGGTCGCGAAGTTCCTCGAGGCGCAGGGCAAGACCCGCGAGGAGTGGGACGCCGAGGCGCGCGAGGAGGCCGAGAAGTCGGTCAAGCAGCAGCTGCTCCTCGACGCGATCGCCGATCAGCAGGAGACCGAGGTCAGCCAGGACGAGCTGACCCAGCAGATCATCTTCACCGCGCAGCGCTACGGCATGCAGCCGCAGGAGTTCATCCAGCAGCTGACCCAGGCCAACCAGGTCGGCGCGGTCTACGCCGACGTCCGTCGCGGCAAGTCGCTGGCCGGCATCGTCGGCGAGTTCACCGTCACCGACACCAAGGGCGCGACCGTCGACACCGCCGAGTTCTTCGGCGGCAACGACGAGGACGCCGAGTCGGACGAGGCGGCCGACGCCGACAACTGAGTCGACCCGGAACCTCACCACGCATCACCGATCGCCGGTCCCCGTTCGCGGGGGCCGGCGATCGGCGTCGGGTGCACCGTTCTGCATTCGCCGTTCACTGTGACGACCCGTTCTGCTCTCAGCGAATAGACGTGTCCTCGGGAGTGCCGGTGGGTGTGGATTGGTTAGTGTCGGTGAGGACGCCATCAGAGAAGAGAACATGTGCGACGCCCGAGACGGCGCGCACAGGTCATGACAACAAGGCAAAGGTAGGAACCCGTGAGTGAGCCGACCATCCACACACCCTCGATGAGTTCGGGTGTGGCTGGGTTGAACCTGACCGATTCGGTGTTCGAGCGTCTGCTGCGCGAACGCATCATCTTCCTGGGCACCCAGGTCGACGATGACATCGCCAACCGGCTGTGCGCACAGATCCTGCTGCTCGCCGCCGAGGACCCCACCAAGGACATCCACCTCTACATCAACTCGCCTGGTGGCTCGGTCACCGCGGGCATGGCCATCTTCGACACCATGCAACTCGCCGAGTGCGACGTCGCCACCTACGCGATGGGCATGGCGGCATCCATGGGCCAGTTCCTCCTCGCGGCCGGCACCAAGGGCAAGCGCCATGCCCTGCCGCACGCGCGGATCATGATGCACCAGCCGTCGGCGGGTATCGGCGGCACCGCGGCCGACATCGCCATCCAGGCCGAGCAGTTCGCGCTCACCAAGAAAGAGATGAACAAGCTCAACGCCGAGTTCAGCGGTCAGCCGCTCGAGAAGATCGAGGCCGATGCCGACCGCGACAAGTGGTTCACCGCAGAAGAGGCCAAGGAGTACGGCTTCGTCGACAAGGTGATCTCGCGTCCGGGTCAGTGACCCGGTCGATCGCGCGATCCAGCCACCCTCGAGCCACACCTACTCATTTGGAGCAACAGATGACCAACTCCCTTTCCCTGGACGGCATGCCCGCCGAGGTCGCCGCCGGTATCCCCGCGTCGGCGTTGGCGCTCAAGAACATCGAGGCGCGCTACATCCTGCCGTCGTTCATCGAGCACACCCCCAACGGTCAGCGCCAGTACGATCCGTACGCCAAGCTGTTCGAGGAGCGCATCGTCTTCGTCGGTACGCCGATCGACCAGGTCGTGTCCAACGATGTGATGGCGCAGCTGCTCGTCCTCGAATCGCAGGACCCGGATCGCGACATCACCATGTACATCAACTCGCCCGGCGGCAGCGTGCCCGACATGCTCGCCATCTACGACACGATGCAGTACGTCCACTGCGACATCGTGACCGTGTGCCTCGGCGAGGCGGCCTCGGCCGCGGCGATCCTGCTCGCCGGTGGAACCCCGGGTAAGCGTGCGGCCCTGCCGAACGCGACCGTGCTGATCCACCAGCCGCGCACCGGCGGTGCCTACCAGGGTCAGGTCTCCGACCTCGAGATCCAGGCCGCCGAGATCGAGCGCATCCGCGACCGGCTCGACGAGATCCTGTCCAATCACACCGGCCAGGACAAGGCGAAGATCCGCAAGGACACCGATCGCGACAACATCCTGACCGCTCACGCGGCCAAGGAATACGGAATCATCGACGAGGTCTTCGAATACCGCAAGAAGTCGATGAAGAAGTCCTAGCGACAACCCACAACCAGCACAGAAGTCGCGGGGATTTTCTGTCGCGACATTTGGCCTTATCGGTCGAAGTTCGAGCGGTGCGCGGGTACCGTCGGGTTACTGGGCATTCGGAGGTCGTCAGATCATCCGTGCCCGACTGCGCGCGACGCGACGGACCACGACGACAGTCCGGCAACGAGGAAGTAGGTACTACGCGAGATGGCACGAATCGGAGACGGTGGCGACCTGCTCAAGTGCTCTTTCTGCGGGAAGAGTCAGAAGCAGGTGAAGAAGCTCATCGCCGGCCCAGGCGTGTACATCTGCGATGAGTGCATCGACCTGTGCAACGAGATCATCGAGGAGGAGCTCGCCGAGAACGGCGACGTGAAACTCGACGAACTCCCGAAGCCCGCGGAGATCCGCGACTTCCTCGAGAAGTACGTCATCGGTCAGGACACGGCCAAGCGCACGCTCGCGGTGGCCGTCTACAACCACTACAAGCGCATCCAGGCGGGGGAGAAGAAGGACTCCCGCACGGGTGAGACCGTCGAACTGATGAAGTCGAACATCCTCATGCTCGGCCCGACCGGTTGTGGCAAGACGTACCTCGCGCAGACGCTGGCCAAGATGCTGAACGTGCCGTTCGCCATCGCCGACGCCACCGCCCTCACCGAGGCCGGCTACGTGGGTGAGGATGTCGAGAACATCCTGCTGAAGCTGATCCAGGCCGCCGACTACGACGTCAAGCGCGCCGAGACCGGCATCATCTACATCGACGAGGTCGACAAGATCGCCCGCAAGAGCGAGAACCCGTCGATCACTCGGGACGTGTCCGGTGAGGGCGTGCAGCAGGCGCTGCTGAAGATCCTCGAGGGCACTCAGGCATCGGTGCCGCCGCAGGGTGGTCGCAAGCACCCGCATCAGGAATTCATCCAGATCGACACCACCAACGTGCTGTTCATCGTGGCGGGTGCGTTCGCGGGTCTCGAGAAGATCGTGTCCGAGCGAATCGGCAAGCGCGGCTTGGGGTTCGGCAACGATGTGGCGAGCAAGGACGACGTCGACACCACCGATCAGTTTGCCGACGTCATGCCGGAGGACCTGATCAAGTTCGGGCTGATCCCCGAGTTCATCGGCCGTCTGCCGGTCGTCGCCTCGGTCACCAACCTCGACAAGGACTCGCTGGTGAGCATCCTGTCGGAGCCGAAGAACGCACTGGTGAAGCAGTACACCCGCCTGTTCGATATGGACAACGTCGAACTCGAGTTCACCCAGGACGCCCTCGAGGCGGTCGCCGACCAGGCGATTCATCGCGGCACCGGTGCTCGTGGTCTGCGCGCCATCATGGAAGAGGTACTGCTGCCGGTCATGTACGACATCCCGAGCCGCGACGACGTCGAGAAGGTCGTCGTCACTGGTGAGACGGTGCGCGACAACGTGTTGCCGACCATCGTGCCGCGCAAGGCCTCCAACGACGAGCGCCGCGACAAGACCGCCTGACGCGATCTCTTCGTAGACGACGAGAATCCCCGCCCGGATCGCCGGGCGGGGATTCTGTTCTCTCGCCTGAGGTCCGGCGGGTCAGGCCGGTTCGAGCCGGATGACCACGGCCTTGGACACCGGGGTGTTGGATTCCTTCGCCACCGAGCCCAGCGGCACCAGCGGGTTGGTCTCCGGGTAATAGGCGGCCGCGTTGCCCTGCGGGGTGTCGTACGCGACGATCTCGAAGCCGCGCACGCGACGCTCTTCGAGGCCGTTCTCGCCCTCGAACTCCGACACGATGTCCACGCGCTGGCCGTCGTGCAGTCCGAGTGCGGAGAGGTCCGCGGGACTGACCATGACCACATGCCGGTTGCCCTTGATCCCGCGGTAGCGGTCGTCGTGGCCGTAGACGGTGGTGTTGTACTGATCGTGGCTGCGCAGCGTCTGCAGGATGAGACGCCCCTCCGGGATGTGCACCCATTCGAGCGGATACGTCGCGAAGTTGGCCTTGCCGTTCGGGGTGTCGAAGGTCCGGTCGTCGCGGGGTGGATGCGGCAGGACGAAACCGTCGCTGCGCCGGACACGGATGTTGAAGTCCTCGAACCCCGGGATCACCCGTTCGATGCGATCGCGGATCGCGTCGTAGTTCCCCTTGAGTTCCTGCCACGGAACCGGATGATCGGCGCCGAGGGCGGCGGTGGCCAGGTCGCAGACGATGGCGACCTCGCTGCGCAGGTCGGCCGACACCGGCGGCAGCGAGCCCCGGGACAGGTGCACCACCGACATCGAGTCCTCGACCGAGACACGTTGGGCCACACCGTTGATGACGTCCCGGTCGGTTCGTCCGAGCGTCGGCAGGATGAGCGCCGCGCGACCGGTGACGGTATGCGATTCGTTGAGCTTGGTCGACACCTGCACGGTCAGGGCGCAGCGACGCAGCGCGTCTGCGGTGGCCTCGGTGTCGGGGGTGGCGGAGACGAAGTTGCCGCCCATCCCCATGAAGACCCGCACCTTGCCCGCGGCCATCGCGTTGATCGCCGCGACGGTGTCGTACCCGTGCTCGCGCGGGCTGACGATCCCGAACTCGGCATCCTGTGCGGCGAGGAAGGATTCGGGCATCTTCTCGAAGATGCCCATCGTGCGGTCGCCCTGGACGTTGGAATGGCCTCGCACCGGGCACAGTCCGGCCCCGACCTTGCCGATCATGCCGCGCAGCAACAGCACATTGGTGCCCTCGGCGATCGTCGCGACCGCGTGACGGTGCTGGGTGAGTCCCATCGCCCAGCACAGCACGATGCGCTGCGAGGTACGTACGGCGTCGGCGAGGTCGACGATCTGGGCTCTCGTCAGTCCCGTGATGGCGGCGACCTCGTCGATGTCGACGTCGTCGAGCAGGGCGAGGTAGTCCTCGGTGCCGGCGCACGACCCGGTGAGGAACTCGTGGTCGAAGACGGTGCCGGGGTTCGCCTGCTCGGCGTCGCGTAGCAGTCGGGCGACGCCCCGGAACAGGGCCATGTCCGAGCCGAGCCGGACCTGGAGGAAGTCGTCGGCGAGTTTGGTGCCCTCACCGATGACGCCGCCGATCTTCTGCGGGTCCTTGAACCGCATCAGGCCCGCCTCGGGCAGCGGGTTGATCGCGACGATCCGCGCCCCGTTGTTCTTGGCCTTCTCGAGGGTGGCCAGCATCCGTGGATGGTTGGTGCCGGGATTCTGGCCGGCGATGAGGATGAGGTCGGCGGCCTCGAGGTCGGGAACGGTCACCGACCCCTTGCCGATGCCGATGGACGTACCGAGCGCGGCGCCCGACGATTCGTGGCACATGTTCGAGCAGTCGGGGAGGTTGTTGGTCCCGAGGCTGCGTGCGAGCAGCTGGTAGACGAAGGCGGCCTCGTTGCTGGTCCGCCCGGAGGTGTAGAAGACGGCCTCGTCGGGGGAGGCCATCGCGGCGAACTCGTCGGCGATGATGCGGTTGGCGTCGTCCCAGCTCACCGGGCGGTAGTGGGTGTCGCCGGGGGCGAGATACATCGGATGCGCCAGCCGGCCCTGCTGCGAGAGCCAGTAGCCGCTGCGGGTGGCGAGGTCCTCGACGCTGTGGGCGGCGAAGAACTCGGGGGTCACCGAGCGCTTGGTGGCCTCCTCGGCGACGGCCTTCGCGCCGTTCTCGCAGAACTCGGCGTGTTTGCGGTGGCCGGGGGTCTCCGGCCAGGCGCAGCCGGGACAGTCGAATCCGTCGCGCTGGTTGAGTTTGACGAGCGTCTGCACGGTCCGCACCGGGCCCATCTGCTCGAGTCCGCGCTTGAGCGCCACGGCCACCGCGGGTACGCCGGCGGCCCAGGTCTTCACATGCTTGCGGTGGACATCGGTGGGCTCGTCGACGCGGGGGCCACCATCGGGGGTATGGCTCATGATGTCCATCTTGCCTCGTCGAGGTGATGGATCACGCACACTGGGTGTTGTGACTCAAGACACGGGATCAGACGGTTCGAAACTGGCGGCGATCGTTCTGGCCGGCGGGCGTTCGCGGCGGATGGGCAGCGACAAGGCGGCACTGGACTGGGAGGGTGAGCCGATGCTCGCCCGCGTGGTGCGGGTCGTCGCGCAACGGTGCGATCCGGTGCTCGTCGTGGCCGGTGCGACGTCGGCGGCCTTCCGCGGCATCGACGACATCCGGGACCGCGCGGCACCCGGCATCGACCGGTCCAGGGTGCACTGGGTGACCGATGAGCAGGAAGGGGCCGGCCCGCTGGGCGGGCTGGTGGCAGGCCTGGCCAAGGCCGCGGCCGACGGCGCCGACCTCGCTTTCGTGTGCGCCACCGACATGCCGCTGATCGCGCCCGAGCTCATCGACGAACTCCGACTGGGGCTCACCGACTCCACTCAGGCGGTGATCGCGCGCGACGCGCAGCGCGACCACCCGATGGCCGGGATCTACCGGACCGACGCGGGACCGGTGATCGCCGATCTGGTGGCCGGTGGTGAGCGCCGGATGCTCGGTGCGGTCGAGGCACTCAACACCCACCGCGTGGGCGTGTCCGACCCCGACTGGCTCGTGAACGTGAACGCGCCCGAGGACCTGCATCGTCTGCGTGTGACGACGGGCTGAGCGCAGTTGAACGCCGGCCGAGGAGTTCAGTCGCCGGTGGGCGTCCGCGGCGTTGCCGTGGCGTATCGGCTCGGCGAGCCGGTCGACGTGACCCGGCTCCTGCTGTTCCTCACGTCGCCGGAGGCGTCGTTCATCACGGGGGCGGAGTACGTCATCGACGGCGGACTCCTCCTCGGTCCGGCACTTCAGGCCGAGACCGCATGAACCCGTCCGCGAGTGAGGACCGGGGCGAGGTCACACCCGGCGGAAACATAGAATGGCGGCCGTGACATCACTCGACCCGACATCCGCGCCGCCCGAGAACGAGTTGCCGAAATCCTGGGACCCCGCCCAGCACGAGGCGACGCTCTACCAGGGCTGGGTCGATGCCGGCTACTTCACCGCCGACGCGAAGAGTGACAAGCCCCCGTTCTCGATCGTGATCCCGCCGCCCAATGTCAACGGGTCGCTGCACATGGGTCACGCCTACGAGCACGTCCTCATGGACGCGTTGTCGCGTCGTCGCCGGATGCAGGGCTACGAGGTGCTGTGGCTGCCCGGCATGGACCATGCCGCGATCGCCATGCAGACGATGGTCGAGCGCAAGCTGGCCGCCGAGGGCAAGACCCGCGACGACCTCGGCCGCGAGGCCTTCATCGAGCGCGTCTGGGCCGAGAAGGCCGAGATCGGCGGCAACATCGGTGAACAGATGCGCCGGCTCGGCGACAGCGTCGACTGGTCGCGCGAGCGCTTCACGATGGACGAGGGTCTGTCGCGTGCGGTGCACACGGTCTTCAAGAAGATGTTCGACGACGGGTTGATCTATCAGGCGGAGCGCCTGGTCAACTGGTCGCCGGTCCTCAAGACGGCGGTCAGCGACATCGAGGTCAGCTACGCCGACGTCGAGGGCGAACTCGTCAGCTTCCGTTACGGCTCGCTCGACGACTCCGAACCCCACATCGTGGTCGCCACGACGCGTCTGGAGACCATGCTCGGCGACACCGCGATCGCCGTGCACCCCGACGACGAGCGGTACGCGCACCTGATCGGCACCGAACTGCCGCACCCGTTCCTCGACCGGAACATCCCGATCGTCGCCGACGACTACGTCGACCCCGAATTCGGCAGCGGTGCGGTCAAGATCACCCCGGCCCACGACCCCAACGACTTCGCGCTGGGTCAGCGGCACAACCTGCCGATGCCGACGATCATGGACTCCTCCGCCCGGATCGCCGACACCGGAACGCAATTCGACGGCATGGACCGTTTCGAGGCGCGGGTCAAGGTGCGCGAGGCGCTCGCCGAGCAGGGTCGCATCGTCAAGGAGGTGCGCCCGTACCTGCACAGCGTCGGACACTCCGAGCGCACCGGTGAGCCGATCGAACCGCGACTGTCGATGCAGTGGTGGGTCGATGTCTCGTCGCTGGCCCAGGCCGCCGGAGACGCCGTCCGGGACGGTTCGACCGTGATCCACCCGAAGTCGATGGAGCCGCGCTGGTTCGGCTGGGTCGACGACATGCACGACTGGTGCATCTCGCGTCAGCTGTGGTGGGGTCACCGCATCCCGATCTGGTACGGCCCGGACGGCGAGGTCGTCTGCGTCGGACCCGACGAGGAGGCGCCGGAGGGGTACGTCCAGGAGACCGACGTCCTCGACACCTGGTTCTCCTCGGGTCTGTGGCCCTTCTCCACCATGGGGTGGCCGGAGAAGACCGACGACCTCGAGAAGTTCTATCCCACTTCGGTTCTCGTCACCGGTTACGACATCCTGTTCTTCTGGGTGGCGCGGATGATGATGTTCGGCACCTATGTCGGCAAGGACCTGGGCCCGGGCAACGAGATCCCGTTCCACAATCTGTTCCTGCACGGCCTGGTCCGCGACGAGCACGGCCGCAAGATGTCGAAGTCGAAGGGCAACGGCATCGACCCGCTCGACTGGGTGGAGCGCTTCGGCGCCGACGCGCTGCGCTTCACGCTGGCCCGCGGCGCGAACCCGGGCGCCGACATCTCGGTGGGCGAGGACCATGCCCAGTCGTCGCGCAACTTCGCGACCAAGCTGTACAACGCGGCGAAGTTCGCGATGATGAACGGCGCCAAGGTCGCCGCGCTGCCCGACGCGGAGGCATTGACCGACGCCGACCGCTGGATCCTCCGGCGCCTCGACGAGGTGCTCGCCGAGGTCGACGCCGGCTTCGAGTCCTACGAGTTCTCCAAGGCCTGCGAGTCGCTCTACCACTTCGCCTGGGACGAGGTGTGCGACTGGTACCTCGAGCTGGCCAAGGTGCAGTTCGCCGAGAACGACGAGAAGCGTTCGGAGACAACCTCCATCGTGCTCGGCGCGGTCCTCGAGCCGCTGCTGCGCGCGCTGTCGCCGGTGATGCCGTTCGTCACCGAGGTGCTGTGGAAGACGCTCACCGGGGGCGAGTCGCTGGTCATCGCCGAGTGGCCGACCCCGTCGGGACAGGACTGGTCGACCGATTCGGCGGCCCGGGTCGCCGACCTGCAGCGCCTCATCACCGAGGTGCGCCGCTTCCGTAGCGACCAGGGACTGCGTCCCGGTCAGCGGGTGGCCGCACAGTTCGACGGACTCGGAGAGTCGGGCATCGAGCCGCTGCTGCCGTATGTGCAGTCGCTGGCGCGTCTCGATGCCGCCGGACCCGGCTTCGGGGCGACCGCGACCATCGAGGTCCGGCTGTCCGTCGCGACCGTCACCGTCGCGATCGACACATCGGGAACAGTGGACGTCGAGGCCGAGCGGAAGCGCCTCACCAAGGACCTCGCGGTCGCCGAGAAGGAATTGGCGACCACCTCGGCCAAGCTGGGCAACGAGCAGTTCCTGTCGAAGGCCCCCGACCATGTGGTCACCAAGATCCGTGACCGCCAGCGGATCGCGACCGAAGAAGTCGAGCGCCTGAACGCGAAGCTGGCGAGTCTGGCCGGCGGCGCGTGAGCGACGAGACCGGCTTCCCCGAGGAGGATCCCGCCGTCGTCGGCGAGGACCCGTTGGGACTGTCGGAACTGCTCGACGCGGAGGAACGGGCGGCGGACGCCGAGCACGACCGTCCGCCGCTGACCGTCCACGACAGCGCCGACGATCTCGCCGAACTCGCCGACGTCGAGGCCGAACTCGACACCCGCTGGCCCGAGACCAAGATCGAGCCGTCGCTGACGCGGATCTCCACGCTGATGGATCTGCTCGGTTCGCCGCAGCGCAGCTACCCGGCGATCCACGTCGCGGGTACCAACGGCAAGACGTCGGTGACGCGGATGATCGATGCGCTGATGACCGCGCTGCATCGGCGGACCGGCCGGATCACGAGCCCTCATCTGCAGCGGGTCACCGAACGGATTTCGGTGGACGGCAAGCCGATTCGTGCGCGGACCTACATCGACACCTACCGCGAGCTCGAGCCGTACATCACGATGGTCGACGACAGCTCGACCGCGGCGGGAGGGCCGCGGATGAGCAAGTTCGAGGTGCTGACCGCGATGGCCTACGCGGTCTTCGCCGAGGCGCCGGTCGACGTGGCCGTGGTCGAGACCGGCATGGGTGGCCGCTGGGACGCCACCAATGTCATCGACGGCATCGTCTCGGTCATCACGCCCATCGCCATGGACCACGCCGACTATCTCGGCGACACGCTGTCGGCCATCGCGGGGGAGAAGGCCGGGATCATCAAGCCCGGTGAGCCCGACGCCCTTGGCGCCGTCGACCCGGTCACGATCATCGCCGAGCAGAACCCCGAGGTCATGGACGTGCTGCTGCGGGCCGCGGTCGAAGCGGGGACTGTCGTGGCTCGTCAGGGGTCGGAGTTCGCGGTCGTCGGCTCGGCCACCGCCGTCGGCGGTCAGATGCTCACGATCCAGGGGCTCGGCGGCGTCTACGACGAGGTGTTCCTGCCGCTGCACGGTGCTCATCAGGCCGCCAACGCGTCCTTGGCGCTCGCCGCGGTCGAGGCCTTCTTCGGTGCCGGCCCGGACCGTCAGCTCGACATCGACGCGATCCGGAGCGGTTTCGCCACGGTCGGCAATCCCGGCCGGCTCGAACGGCTCCGCAGCGCGCCGACGGTGTTCGCCGACGCCGCGCACAATCCGCACGGCGCGAACGCACTGGCCCAGACGCTCGCCGAGGAGTTCGACTTCCGGCGCCTCGTCGGCGTCATCGGTGTGCTCGGCGACAAGGACGCGCGGGGACTGCTCGAGGCGCTCGAGCCGGTGCTCGACGCCGTCGTCGTCACCAACAATGGCTCACCGCGTGCACTCGACGCCGAGACGCTCGCGGAGTACGCGACCGAGGTGTTCGGCGAGGAACGGGTCGTCGTGCAGCCGTTCCTGCCCGACGCCGTCGAAGAA
Source organism: Gordonia sp. Swx-4 (assembly GCF_030316175.1). Taxonomy (NCBI): domain Bacteria; kingdom Bacillati; phylum Actinomycetota; class Actinomycetes; order Mycobacteriales; family Gordoniaceae; genus Gordonia; species Gordonia sp. Swx-4. Next base: position 3,207,750 of record NZ_CP128197.1, on the reverse strand, counting down.
GCCATCGCCCTCGCGGAGGAAGCCGAGGGCCAACGAGTCTCAGGTGCAGGCGTCGTGATCACCGGCTCGGTGGTCACCGCCGGCGCCGCGCGCACCTTGTTCGGTAAGGAACCGTCATGACCCGGTACACCCCACCCACCAACGACCCGTGGAAGGGCCTCCGCGGGGTGATGGCGGGGACGATGATCCTCGAGGTCATCGTCGTCATCCTCGCGTTCCCGATCGTCTGGCGCCTCGGCGGCGGACTGACCTGGGTGTCCGGTGGATACCTGATCCTGCTCGTGCTCGCCATGATCTCGGCCGCCGGGATGCAGGGCCGCCCGTATGCGCTCAAGCTCGACCTCGCCCTACAGGTGGCGGTGATCATCGGTGGCGTCTTCCACTGGTCCATCGCTGCGGTCGGTGTGGTCTTCGGGTCGGTCTGGCTCTACATCGTCTACATCAAGCGGGACGTGGAGAAGCGCGTCGAACAGGGCATGCTCCCCGGCCAGGAACCGATCGACTGACGCCTCTCACCTGGGTGGTCGAGGCGGCGGTTTGGTGATCGCAAAACCTGTGGCCGGACCGTTACCGGCGAAGCTGAGCGAACTGCGGGAGTTGCTGTAACAATGGCGCAAGCCGTGGGGGAGCGGACTGGTCCCCGCCCGGCTTTCTTTCATCGCGACTCGCAATCGCAGCGACATCCAAACGTGAGGACGTACGTGCAGTTCCTGTTTTCCCGGACCCCCGCCGGTATCGATCGCCCCCGCACCTCCGCCCGTCTCGGCCGCATGGCCGGCACGGCGCTGCTCGGGGCGGCCGCGTTCGCTCTGGGCGCTCCCGCCGTCGCCTCGGCGGAGCCCGCCCCCGAGCAGACGCCCCCGGCGCTCGAGGCGTTCTCGGTGCCCGAGGCAGGAGCGCCGGTGCCCGTCTCGCAGGGCGAGTTCAGCTACATCGCGACCCACGACATCACCACGCGCGCAGCCGGGATGAAGGCACCCGAGGCCATCGCGACCATGCCGGTGCCCGCCCAGTACCGTCCGGCGAATCTCGCTCTGGCGCAACAGTTCGACCTCGCTCTCGCCGGTGCGCTCGCCTCACCCGGGGGATGTCTGCAGATCGTCGTCGACCCGCAGGCACGCTCCGGCAGCCTGTTCAACTACGGGTTCTTCCCGGTCGCCGGTGAGTACTGCTCCTGACCGTCGAAATCCCCCGGCCGGTCGATAAGGTGTCAGTCGTGACTGAACGCACTCTCGTACTCATCAAGCCGGACGGCGTCGAACGCTCGCTCGTCGGCGACATCATCAGCCGTGTCGAGCGCAAGGGGCTCACCCTCGTCGCTCTCGAACTCAAGACCGCAGGCGACGAGGTGGCCCGCGCCCATTACGCCGAGCACGCGGACAAGCCCTTCTTCGGCTCGCTGCTGGAGTTCATCACCTCCGGCCCGCTGGTCGCCGCCGTCCTGGAGGGTCCGCGCGCCATCGCGGCCTTCCGCCAGATCGCCGGCGGCACCGATCCCGTGGAGAAGGCGGTGCCCGGCACCATCCGCGGCGATTTTGCCCTGAACACGCAGTACAACCTGGTCCACGGCTCGGACTCGCCGGAATCGGCCGAGCGTGAGATCGGTATCTGGTTCCCCGAACTCGCTGGCTGACCGGGGTCACCTCGGTTCGACTCGGTTCGACTCGGTTCGACGCGCGTGTCAAACGCGCATACTTTGCGGTCATCCGACCCCCGTGTGGGATACTTGCAGGGTTATCGCCGACACACTTTGTCGACGATGGCCGGATGACGCGCCTTGGTTCGGCGCGTCGCGGTGCGGCAGTCTCGCACCGCGACGCCCACAACCACAGCTGACCCCGCCGAGGTTCGTACTGCTGCCAGCAGCCGAACACTCAGGCTTCGCCCTGTGCCCGGTGTCGTGGAAGGCGCCCGGGATGCGGTCATCGACACAGCAAGAGCGTTCTCTGCTGAACCGACACTCGGCTCAGCGTGATGACGCGCAGACCACACAACACCGGCCATACGTGGACCGGGACACAGAGCAGACCCTCGCGTGGCCGCGTCAGCCCGACGCGCCCGGGGGTTCGAGGAGACTGAGTGACCGACAACGGGTCACCGGCTGACGCGAACGCAGCGCCAGAACCGGTGGAAGAATTTCCCAGCAAACTTCGTGTGCACGCACTGGCCCGCTTCCTGGGCCTGACGAGTCGGCAGGTGCTTGCGCACCTGGCCAATCTCGGGGTGCAGACACGCAGCCCCCAATCGAGCGTCGACCGTGAGTTGGCGCAGGCCGTGGCCGAACGGGTGCGGGCGAACGTCGATGCGGACGAGCCCGGCGTGACGCCGGCCGCCGCCGAGGAGGCCGCCCCCGAGGCGGCAGCCGACGTAGCCGCCACGACGGCAGAACCGGTCGCCGAGGAACCGGCCGCCCAGGAGCCCGCCCCCGAGGCGGAGGCCCCGACGGCCGACGAACCGCCGAGCCTGTTCTCGGCCGCCTCGACGCGATACGACGAGCCGGTTGCCACGCCCGCCGCCGAGTCCGACGCGTCCTACGGCACCCAGCCGCTGTTCCTGCAGCCGCAGGCCCCGGCCGACAAGCCGAAGGCAACCCGCGCGGCCAAGCAGGCGGACAAGACCGAGCAGGTCGACAAGCCCGCGAAGGCCGACGACTCGGACAAGCCGGAGGAAGCGTCGTCCACCGACGCCGATTCCGGCGCGACGACTCAGGAAGCCAAGGCACCCGAGACGAAGGTTGCCGAGACGAAGATTGCCGAGACGAAGGCTCCCGAAGCGGAGACCGTCGACTCGGATGTCTCCGACGAGACCGGCGCGGAGAACACCGACAGCTCCGACTCCGAGAGCGGTGACAACTCCGACACCGACGACTCGGGATCGGGTCGTAACCGTCGTCGGCGTCGCGGACGTCGTGGTCGCGGCCGCGGTCGCGGTGACCAGGGCGGTGACGGCGAGTCGGGCGATGCCTCGGACGACGACAACACCGACGACACCGACGACAAGGCCGAGGACACGACCCCCGACGTCGACTCCTCGACCGAGTCCGGCGAGACGACGACGGACGAGGCTGCAGACGATTCGAAGTCGGACGAGCCGACTTCTCGCCGCCGACGCCGTCGTCGGTCGGGGTCGGACACCTCGGAGGAGGCCGACCGCAAGGACTCTGCCTCCGACGACTCGTCGAAGGGCGAGTCGAAGGACGACGATTCCGATGACGACTCGGACGACAACGACGACGAGTCCGGTGACGATTCGGGTGAGGCGTCCTCGACCCGCCGCCGGCGTCGGCGTCGCCGCCGCAAGGGCGGGGGAGAGCCCGACGAGGGTTCGCCGGACGATCCGCCGAACACCGTCGTCCACGAGCGTGAACCCCGCAGCAAGCGGGCGCGCGACGAGGTGCAGGGCATCTCCGGTTCGACGCGACTCGAGGCCAAGCGTCAGCGCCGCCGCGACGGCCGCGACGCCGGTCGCCGGCGTCCGCCGATCCTGACCGAGTCGGAGTTCCTGGCCCGTCGTGAGGCCGTGGACCGCGTGATGGTGGTGCGCGAGCGCAGCGCCAACAGCAGCATCACCGACAGCGACGGCCACGACCATGCCGCGGTGGAGGACTACACCCAGGTCGCGGTCCTCGAGGACGGTGTCCTCGTCGAACACTTCGTCACCACGGCGACGTCGTCGTCGATGGTCGGCAACATCTACCTCGGCCGCGTCCAGAACGTGCTGCCCGGCATGGAGGCGGCCTTCGTCGACATCGGTCGCGGTCGCAACGGCGTGTTGTACGCCGGCGAGGTCAACTGGGACGCCGCCGGACTCGACGGCGGCTCGCGGAAGATCGAGCAGGCGCTCAAGCCCGGCGACCACGTGCTCGTACAGGTCAGCAAGGACCCGGTGGGACACAAGGGTGCCCGCCTGACCACGCAGATCTCGCTGGCCGGCCGGTACCTCGTCTACGTGCCCGGCGGGTCGTCGACCGGTATCAGCCGCAAGCTGCCCGACGTCGAGCGCAAGCGTCTCAAGCAGATCCTGTCGAAGCTGGTCCCCGAGGACGCCGGCGTGATCATCCGCACCGCCTCCGAGGGAGTGAGCGCCGAGGAGCTCGGTGCCGACATCGCCCGCCTCGAGGCGAAGTGGAAGTCGATCGAGGAGTCGGTCGAGAGCGTCAAGAAGTCCGGCTCCGGCGCGCCGAAGGCCCTCTACGAGGAGCCCGACCTGCTGGTCCGCGTGGTTCGCGACCTGTTCAACGAGGATTTCAAGAAGCTCGTCGTCGAGGGCGACAAGGCGTGGAACCTCGTCGAGGGCTACGTCAGCTCGGTTGCGCCCGACCTCATGGAGCGGGTGGAGAAGTTCAGCAAGCCGCATGCGGATGCCCCGGACTCGTTTGTGGTCCACCGCATCGACGAGCAGCTCGCGAAGGCGCTCGACCGCAAGGTGTGGCTGCCCTCGGGCGGCACGCTGATCATCGAGCACACCGAGGCGATGACGGTCGTTGACGTCAACACCGGCAAGTTCACCGGTTCGGGCGGAAACCTCGAGGAGACGGTCACCCGTAACAACCTCGAGGCGGCCGAGGAGATCGTGCGGCAGATGCGTCTGCGCGACATCGGCGGCATGATCATCGTCGACTTCATCGACATGGTCCTCGAGTCGAACCGGGACCTGGTGCTGCGTCGACTCACCGAGGCGCTGGCGCGGGACCGCACCCGTCACCAGGTGTCCGAGGTGACCTCGCTCGGCCTGGTCCAGATGACCCGCAAGCGTCTCGGAACCGGTCTGCTCGAAGCATTCTCGACCCCGTGCACCTCGTGTGGCGGGCGTGGACTCATCGTGCACGCGAATCCGGTCGAGGTGCGCGGCGACGATTCGGCGAAGTCGGACGGCGCGGGCTCCAAGCGTTCGCGCCGCGGCAAGAAGAAGTCGGAGGCCCCCGCCGAGGTGGCGGCGCCCAAGGCGGCTCCTCCGGCGATCCCGCCGCACAAGCCCGCCGCCGAGCACCCGTTGTTCCGGGCGATGGCCGCGAATCACCACGACGACGAACATCCCGAGGGCGAGCACCACGAGGGTGAGCACGTCGAGGTCGAGCAGGCTGTCGCGACTGCCGCCGAGACCCCGCCGGAGACGGAGCCAGCGCAGGCCCAGGAACCCACCAGGGCTGACGAACCCACCAAGGCCGACGAACCCACCAAGGTCGAAGAACCCGCCGAGGCCGCGGAACCGGCCGCGTCGACCGACGGCCAGGCGCCTGCGGCGAAGCGTCGCCGACGGGTGGTCCGGCGTCCGGCGCAGACGACGACCGCACCGGAGAACGTGGTGATGACGGCCGTGGACGCGGCTCCGGAAGCGCCCAAGACCACCTTCGGTCCCGTCTCCACGGGAGAGCCGGTGGTTGCGGTGCGTCGACGCCCACGGAAGCGGACGGCGGGCAGGCCCGCCGGACCGCCGCCGGCAGAAAGCTGAGGTCCGAGGTGAGGGACCGGCGGGGCGAGTTTGACCCGGCCGCCGCCGTTCCCGTAACCTTGGAAAGTCGCCTCCCGCGGAGGGTCTGCGCTGTTCTGCGTGCCACGTGCACCGGCAGCGGCGTGAATCCCGTGGCAGGCCCTCTGGTGTGATCTACAGCCACTCCCGGTCAGCTGACTGGGTCGACTGCGGCCCGCACCGGCATGCACACAACGAACGCCTTCGAGAGTGCCTCGGCGCTGGCGAAGGGCCCGACCAGACGAGTAAGAGGAAGAACTTCGATGGCAACGTACGCGATCGTCAAGACCGGCGGTAAGCAGTACAAGGTCGCTGAGGGCGACATTGTCAAGGTCGAGAAGATCGACGGAGAGATCGGCGCCACGGTGAGCCTGCCGGTCGCGCTTGTCGTCGACGGATCGAACCTGACCACCGACGCCGACAAGCTGGCCAAGATCTCGGTCACCGGCGAGGTCGTGGAGCACGTCAAGGGCCCCAAGATCCGCATTCACAAGTTCAAGAACAAGACCGGCTACCACAAGCGCCAGGGTCACCGTCAGAAGCTGACGGTCCTGAAGGTCACCGGCATCAAGTAGTTCGACAAGCTTCGCGAAGACCTCAGGAGGACTGACACATGGCACATAAGAAGGGCGCATCCAGCTCCCGCAACGGTCGCGATTCCAATGCCCAGCGACTCGGCGTGAAGCGCTTCGGTGGCCAGCAGGTGAGCGCAGGAGAGATCCTCGTTCGTCAGCGTGGCACCAAGTTCCACCCCGGCGTGAACGTCGGTCGCGGTGGCGACGACACCCTGTTCGCGCTCGCCGCGGGCGCGGTGGAGTTCGGCAGCAAGCGTGGCCGCAAGACGGTCAACATCGTCCCGGAAACCGCTCAGGTCTGACCCGAGCACTCCGGCACGACAAGCCTTTTCGCAGGGCGGGCAGGGTCATCACGTACCCGGCCCGCTCTGTTCTTTTTTGACGGAAGAAGGATTCGATGTCACGGTTCGTCGACCGCGTGACCATTCACGTCGCGGCGGGCAACGGTGGCCACGGTTGCGCCTCGGTTCACCGGGAGAAGTTCAAACCTCTCGGCGGCCCGGACGGCGGCAACGGCGGTAACGGCGGGTCGGTGCGACTCGTCGTCGACCCGCAGGTGCACACCCTGCTCGATTTCCACTTCCGTCCGCATGCCAAGGCGGGCAACGGCAAGCCCGGCGCCGGTGACAACCGCGACGGTGCCATGGGTGAGGACCTGGTCCTCAACGTGCCCGACGGTACGGTCGTCCTCGACGAGAACGGCACGATCCTCGCCGACCTCGTCGGCACCGGTACGACCTTCGAAGCCGCTCAGGGTGGCCGCGGTGGTCTCGGCAACGCCTCGCTCGCGTCGAAAGCCCGTAAGGCTCCCGGGTTCGCACTCCTGGGTGAGGAGGGCCAGCAGCGTTCGCTCGTCCTCGAGCTGAAGTCGGTGGCCGACGTCGGCCTCGTCGGCTTCCCGTCGGCGGGCAAGTCGTCGCTGGTGTCGGTGCTGTCGGCGGCCAAGCCGAAGATCGCCGACTACCCGTTCACCACGCTCGTGCCGAACCTCGGTGTGGTCCAGACCGCCGGTGACGTGTTCACCATCGCCGATGTGCCGGGTCTGATCCCGGGCGCCTCGACCGGTCGTGGTCTCGGCCTGGAGTTCCTGCGCCATCTCGAGCGGTGTGCTGTCCTCGCGCACGTCGTCGACTGCGCGACCCTCGAGCCCGGACGCGACCCGGTGTCCGACATCGACGCCCTCGAAGCCGAACTCGCCGCCTACAAGCCGGCACTCGACGCCGATCACGGTCTCGGTGACCTGGCCGAGCGGCCGCGTGTGGTGATCCTCAACAAGGTGGACGTCCCCGACGCCGCCGAACTCGCCGATCTCGTGGAACCCGAACTCGCCGAACGCGGTTGGCCCGTGTTCCGGATCTCGGCAGTGGCCCACGAGGGTCTGCGGGAACTGACCTTCGCGCTGGCGAAGATGGTCCGCGAGTACCGGGAAGCCCAGCCCGCCAAGACACCTCGCCGGGCGATCATCCGTCCGAAGGCCGTCGACGACACCGGTTTCACCATCGTCCGCGACCCCGAGATCGAGGGCGGCTTCATCGTCTACGGCACGCGGCCGGAGCGCTGGATCGCCCAGACGCAGTTCGACAACGACGAGGCCGTCGGTTACCTGGCCGATCGTCTCAACCGCCTCGGCGTCGAGGACGAACTGGTGAAGATGGGTGCCGAACCCGGCGCCCCGGTCACCATCGGTGCGGTCACCTTCGACTGGGAGCCGAGCACGCCCATGGGCGACGACGTCCCGGTCACCGGGCGTGGCACCGACATCCGACTCGACCGCAACGACCGTGTGGGTGCCGCCGAACGCAAGCAGGCCCGCCGGTTGCGGCGCGGACTGCCCGTCGAGGACGGAGAGCAGGACCAGTCGTGACCGCGGAGGTCGGCATCGAGGTGCGCGGCGTGCGGGAACAGATCGCGCACGCGCGCAGCGTGGTGGTGAAGATCGGCTCGTCGGCGCTGACCGACCTGGCCGAGGGACTCGACCGGGACCGGCTCGACGCCCTGGCGGACGCGCTCGAGGCGCGGATGCGCGCCGGCTCCGACGTCATCGTCGTGTCGTCGGGTGCGATCGGCGCGGGCATCGCCCCGCTCGGTCTCAAGAAGCGTCCGACCGACCTCGCCACCAAGCAGGCCGCGGCCAGCGTCGGACAGCTCGCCCTGGCGCACGCATGGGGTACTTCCTTCGCTCGGTACGGTCGCACCGTCGGGCAGGTCCTGCTGACCGCCGACGACATCTCGAACCGCTCGCATCACGCCAATGCCCAACGCACACTTGACCGTCTGCGGTCGCTCGGTGCGGTTGCCGTGGTCAACGAGAACGACACGGTCGCGACCAACGAGATCCGGTTCGGCGACAACGACCGGCTCGCCGCGCTCGTCGCCCACCTCAGCGGGGCGGACGCCCTGGTGCTCCTCTCCGACGTCGACGGCCTGTACGACGGCGACCCGCGCAAGGTCGGCGTGGACGGTCGGCGGGCGCGTCTGATCCCTGAGGTGAACGGGCCCGAGGACCTCGACGGCGTCATCGCCGGATCCGGGGGAACGCTCGGCACCGGCGGGATGGCCTCGAAGCTCGCCGCGGCCCGTCTGTCCGCGGACGCCGGTGTCCCGGTTCTGCTCGCCGCCGCGTCGTCCGCCGCGCAGGCGCTGGCCGATGCCTCGGTGGGCACGGTGTTCGCTGCCCGCGAGGAGCGGTTGTCCGCACGTCGCTTCTGGGTGCGTCACGCCGCCGACGCGCGGGGGAGGATCGTCCTCGACGACGGTGCGGTGGCAGCCGTATCCCGCAGGCGCCGTTCGCTTCTCGCAGCCGGCGTGGTCGGCGTCGAGGGCCGGTTCTTCGACGGCGACGTCGTCGAGCTGGTGGACCAGCGGGGCGTCGTGAAGGCGCGCGGGGTGGCATCCTATGACTTCGACGACATCACGTCGATGATCGGCCGTCAGACCGACGAACTCCCGCCCGAACTGCAGCGTCCCGTGGTGCACGCCGACGACCTCGTCGTCGTCTCGCGCTGAGCGTTGCCCGCTCGCGGACCTAGCGGTTCGCGAGCGCCGGTAGCACCACCCCGGCCCGGTGGTCGATCTTGAGCGATGCCAGCTCGTCGGCGCGGGTGTGGCCGCGATTGACGATGATCAACGGTTTGCCGGCGCGATGCGCCCTCCGAGCGAACCGAAGGCCCGACATGACCGTCAGCGACGATCCGACCACGAGTAGGGCATCCGCCTCGTCAACCGCCGAGAATGATTGCTCGACAAGAGGTTTGGGAACCGTCTCGCCGAAGTAGACGATGTCGGGTTTGAGGATGCCGCCGCAGTGCGGGCAGTCGATCATCCGGAAGTCCGTGGTGTCGGCGAGCATCGCGTCGGCGTCTGGCGCGACCTCGATGGCCCCACGCCCAGCCACGCGTTCGGCGAATCCGGTGTTGATCTCCTCGAGCTGTTGCGCGAGACGGTGCCGGGAGATCCGCCAGTCACACCGCAGGCAGCGCACGCGGCCGTAGCAGCCGTGCAGCTCCAGCACGCCCCTCGTCCCGGCCTTGGTGTGCAGCATGTCGACGTTCTGGGTGATCACCGCGGACACCCGGCCCTGGTCCTGCAGGCCGGTGAGTGCGAGGTGTGCCGGGTTGGGGAGGGCGGCGTCCATGTGGCGCCAGCCGACGTGGTTGCGTGCCCAGTAGTGCCGCCGGAACTCGGGGGAGGACAGGAACATCTCCAGGGTCATCGGCGTGCGCGGCGGCGACCCCGGGCTGCGGTAGTCGGGGATGCCCGAGTCGGTGGAGATGCCGGCGCCGGTCAGGACCGCGGTTCGGCGGCCGGCCAGGATGTCCGACGCGAGATCGATACGCTCGGCGACGTCGTCGTCGAGCGGTGTGTGGTCGGCCGGGGCGTGGCCGAGCTGAAGACGAGTGCGCACCCTGCCCAGGATAGGCGCGACTCAGACCGCGTCGACCTGGTCCAGCGCCGCGGTGGTCTGCGCGACAAACCATCGTTCCCACCGGTCGGGGGTCCACCCCCGATCTCCGACGAGGCGGAGCCAGGCGGTGCGCGAGGCGAGCATCCACATCGAGTCCACGTGCTCGTCGGCCGGCTCTTCTCCGAGGATCAGCGTGAGCGCCCAGCGCACCTCGGCCCAGCGGGTCTGTTCACGCTGGTCCCGCAGGATCGCCGCGTCGTCGTCGGTGACCGCGGCCTGGTCGAGAACGTGCTGGATGGCGGCCGACCGGAGGTGCGCGGCACTGAGCCAGCTCGCGGCAGCCCGGATGCGTGTGGCTCGATCGCCGTGTCCCATCGCCTGGTATTCAGTGGTCTCGCGGACCGGAACGGTCTCGTCGCGGCGCAGTGCCGAGACGATGCACGCGTCGAGCAGGTCGAGTTTGTCGGCGAACTGCCGGTAGACGGTGGGCCGTGTCAGCCCGGCGCGGGCCGCGACGGCGGCCATCGTCGTCGTCACCCAGCCTTCCTGGCAGAACATGGTGGTGGCGGTGTCGATGACCAGGGCGCGATTCTCGCGGGCGCGTGTCATTCGTAAAGCCGACGAGTAGGACCTGACCACGGGGATCAGTCTAGACATAATTCGAAATACACGGTGTAATGCCAATTATGGGTGACCCGCTCCGGGTGACCACCACGGGCGGGAGCGGCCATGACCGAATTCGATGTACCGACGCGTTTGGGGCGCATACGCGTTCGCGACGTCGGCGAGGGGCCGCCGGCGGTCCTGTGGCACAGCATGTTCGTCGATTCGGGTAGCTGGGATCGGATCGTTCCCGGGCTCGCGGGCCGACGACGGCTGTTCATCGTCGACGCCCCGTGGTGCGGTGCGAGCGAGAAGTCAGCCGCCGCCGCCGACATCGAGGCGTGTGCGGATGCCGTGCGGGAGATCATCGCGACGGTGGGGGATGTGTGCGGTGCCGAGGCCGTCGACTGGGTGGGCAACGCGTGGGGCGGTCACGTCGGCATGCATCTGGCCGCCGTCGAGCCGGAGCGGATCAACACACTGGTCGCGATGAGTGCGCCGACCCGTCCGATCGACCGGGCACTGCGGCGCCGGATCGGACTCCTGTTGCCGATGTACCGCGTCATCGGTGCGCGAGGCCCGGTGTGGTCGGCGATCTCGACCACGCTGTTCACCGACCGGACACGCAGCGACGATCCGGAGGCGATCGCGGTGTTGCGGCGCGGACTCCGGGCTTCCGGGCGGTCGATGATCCCGGCCATCCGCACAGCCATTCTGAACCGCACGGACCTCACGTGGGCGGCTGCGCGGATCACCTGTCCGGTGCTGTTCGTGACGACCGACGACCGCGGCGAGTGGACACCCGAGGAGGCCCGCGAGGTCGCGGCCACCATGCTCGATGCCCGTGAGGTCACCATCCGGGAGGCCCGGGTGATCCCGGCTCTCGAGCAGCCGGGCCAGACCGTTGACGCGGTGCTGGACTTCTGGGCGCAGAAGGCAGAAGAATCGCCACTCCCGGCGACAACCGCTGATAGCTAGCGATTGTCACCGGAAGTGGCGATCCTGGTGGGTCTTCTCAGGGGGCCGATCAGGAGGCCGCGGTCTCCTCGATGGCATCCTCGGCATGCTTGCCGGTCGGCTGCGGGACGGCGACCAGGGGGTACACGCCGTTCTCGTCGTGGACCTCGGTGCCGACCACCGGGGGATTGAACACGCACAGCATGCGCATCGGCGTGTCGGCGGTGACCGTGTGGCGTTCGTGGCCGTCCAGCAGATACATCGTGCCGGGGGCCAGGGGATGGGTCTCACCGGTCTCCCGGTTGAGCAGGGTGCCGGTGCCCTCGACAAGCCAGACGGCCTCGATGTGGTTGGCGTAGTGGAACTCGTTGACGCTGCCGGCTTCGATGGTGGTCTCGTGGAACGAGAACCCCACACCGTCGCCGCCGAGGACGATTCGCTTGGAGCGCCAGTGGCCGTCGGCCACGTCACGCTCGGTTCCGGTGATCTCTTCGGTGGTTCGGACGATCATCCGATCACCTCCTTGACTGCGTCGGAAAGGATGGACAGGCCGCGGTCGAGGTCCTCGCGCGAGATGGTCAACGGCGGGAGCAGCTTGACGACCTCGTCGGACGGACCCGACGTCTCGGCCAGCAAACCTGCGCCGAAGGCCAGCGCGCAGACCTTGCCTGCTGCCGTGTGTTCCTCGAACGCCAGGCCGCGGACCATGCCGCGACCGCGCGTCGAGATTCCCTCGTAGCGGTTGCAGAGGTCGGAGAAGACCTCGTGGATGCGCTCACCCTTTGTGTGGATGTCACGGCTCAGGGTGTCGTCGGACCAGTAGGCCTCGATGGCCTTGGCGGCGGTGACGAACGCGGGGTTGTTGCCGCGGAAGGTTCCGTTGTGCTCCCCGGGGGTCCAGACGTCGAGCTCCGGCTTGAACAGCGTCAGGGCGAACGGCAGACCGTAGCCGCTGATCGACTTCGACAGGGTGACGATGTCGGGCTTGATGCCGGCTTCCTCGAAGGAGAAGAACTCGCCGGTGCGGCCGCAACCCATCTGGACGTCGTCGACGATGAGCAGGATGTCGCGGCGCTCACACAGGTCGGCCAGGGCGCGCAGCCATTCGGCGCGTGCGACGTTGACGCCGCCCTCGCCCTGCACGGTCTCGACGATGACTGCGGCGGGGCGGTTGAGGCCACTGCCCGAGTCGTCGAGGACGCGCTCGAACCAGGCGAAGTCTTCCATGACGCCGCCGAAGTAGTTGTCGAACGGCATCGGGGTCGCATGGACCAGGGGGATGCCGGCGCCGGCACGCTTCATCGAGTTGCCGGTCACCGACAGCGAGCCCAGCGTCATGCCGTGGAAGGCGTTGGTGAAGCTGATGATCGACTCGCGGCCGGTCACCTTGCGGGCCAGCTTGAGTGCCGACTCGACGGCATTGGTGCCCGTGGGTCCGGGGAACTGGATCTTGTAGTCGAGTCCGCGGGGCTCGAGAATGTGCTTGGTGAACTTCTCGATGAAGTTGCCCTTGGCGACGGTGGCCATGTCCAGTCCATGGGTGATGCCGTCGGACTGGATGTACTCGATCAGAGCTTTCTTGAGCACGTCGTTGTTGTGGCCGTAGTTCAGCGAACCTGCGCCGGCGAAGAAGTCCAGGTACTCCCGACCGTTCTGGTCGGTGATGTAGGAGCCCTTGGCGGTGGTGAAGACCGCCGGCCAGTTGCGGCAGTAGCTGCGGACCTCGGACTCGTGCGTGGTGAACACAGAGTCGTCGAAAGTCTTGTCGAGAACAGGGGTGGTGTCGAGAAGTTGCATGACCTGCTTCCTTCTTCCTGGTATAACCGCGCTACAGCTATGTGAGCGCAGGAGTTCCGGTGCGGTTCGACGACCGCGTGTACCCAGAACTCGGAAATTTATGCCGGTTGTCGGCAACTTTTTCTGACTAGTGCCAACGACGTTGGGGCACTGCGTATTTCGATGGTGATCGGACTTACAACCCTCGACACGGGTGTGCCGGGATCACGCGCGAGCGCTCAGGGCTCGGGGATCTCCGGTTCGAGCATGTAGAGATCCTCGGGCTCGTGCGAGTCCGGAAAAGTGTTGGCGGCGAACAGGTCACGGCGCTCGAAACGGAGACCGCGGGCCTTCGCGACCGACTCGAACAGTCGCTGCGACGGGATGTTGTCGGGACTGATCGTGGTGTGCATCGCCACCATTCCGTGGCGGTTCGCACGATCGAACAGGTGATGCAGCATGGACGCGGCGACGCCGTGTCCACGCATCGAATCGTCCACGGCGACCTGCCACACCATGAGTGTGGAGGGGTCGCTCTGGCGGCGATATCCGGTGACGAAACCGACCGGACGGCCGTCTACTTCGGCGACGATCGAGGTGTCGGCGAAGTCGTGGCACCACAAGACGTAGGAGTACGACGAGTTGACGTCGAGAACCTTTGAGTCCGAGGCGATTTCCCAGAGGCGGGTACCGTCGGCGACAGTCGGCATCCGATAGTCGACGGTGAGGACAGTTGTTGGGGCCGTTCCTGCTTGTGAAGGGCTCATAACGCTCTCGACGTTAACAACGGGTATCCGGGAAGTCACCCACCAGCGGAAATTGCCTCATCGAACCCCTACCTTCTACCTGTTCAGACATGCAATGTGAAGTGAGTCACAAGAGTGTCACCCACGCGTCGATTCGGGGGTTCCCGGGGGAGCAGAATGGCCCCATGACGAGGATCATCGCGGGCGAGCTACGGGGTCGACGGCTCCGCGTTCCGGACGAGGGAACTCGTCCCACTTCCGACCGTGTGCGGGAGTCGGTCTTCAACATGCTCGACGCCCGATTCGATCTCGGCGGGCTCTGGGTCCTCGATCTGTACGCCGGGTCCGGGGCCCTCGGCATCGAGGCGGTCTCGCGTGGTGCGGCCGGCGCGACGTTCGTCGATTCCGCACGGAAGGCCGCCACCGTCATCGGCGCGAATGTGAAGGCCTGCGGGATCGCCTCGTCGGCCACCGTACTGACACGACCGGTGTCCGCCTACCTGTCCTCGCTGCCCGAGCGGAGATACGACCTCGTGTTCTCCGACCCGCCGTACGCGGTCGATGCGGCCGCACTGTCCGAGGATCTGACCAAGCTGGCCGCGTCCCGGCTCGCCGACGGCGCGCTGGTGGTGGTGGAGCGCTCGGCGCGCTCGACCGGTGACATCTGGCCCCGCGACTTCGAGGTCGTCGTCGACAAGAACTACGGCGACACCCGCGTCGAGGTCGGGGAGTTCATCGGCTCCTGACGCGCCTGATGTGTGGGGCCGGACGGTAAGTTCAGGCCATGACGACGGCAGTGTGTCCCGGTTCCTTCGATCCCTTCACCCTCGGCCACCGCTATGTGGTCGAACGCGCCGCGGCGTGTTTCGACGAGGTGGTCATCACCGTGGTGGTCAATCCGAACAAGCGAGGCATGTTCGGTGTCGACGAGCGGATCGCGCTCATCGAGGAGGACTGCGCGGATCTGCCCGGCGTGCGGGTCGATCGCTGGGAAGGCCTTCTCGTCGACTATCTGAAGCAGGAGTCGATCCACACCATCGTCAAGGGCCTGCGTTCGGCGGTCGACTTCGACTACGAGGTCCCGATGGCCCAGATGAACCGCGCACTCGCCGACGTCGAGACGGTCTTTCTGCTCACCGACCCCCGGTTCGCGCATGTGTCCAGCTCGCTCGTCAAAGAGGTGGCCAAGCTCGGCGGTGACGTCACGCCCTTCCTGTCGCCGCACATCCACAAGAACCTGACCGCGAAGCTCACCGGGGAGCGTTCCGTCTAGGACCCACCTGCGGGAATTGCGACACACCCCACGCGCTTCACTAATCACAGGCGCAACATTCGGCACAATAGTCACAGATTCACCAACTGTTGCAAACAGGCAAGCGCCGGATTGGGGTGGCTGTGTACCGGGTATTTGAGGCTCTCGACGAACTCGTGGCGATTGTCGAGGAGGCGCGGAGTGTGCCGATGACCGCGGGCTGTGTCGTGCCGCGCGGTGACGTGCTCGAACTCCTCGACGACATCAAGGACTCCATCCCGGGCGAACTCGACGACGCGCAGGACGTCCTCGATCAGCGCGACACCCTCATCGGCGATGCGCGCGAGCACGCCGAGACGACGGTGGCCAAGGCCGACTCCGAGTCCGAGGCCGTGCTGGCGCACGCCCGCGCCGAGGCCGACCGCATCCTGTCCGAGGCCAAGGCGCAGGCCGACCGCATGGTCGACGAGGCGAGCTCGCACTCGCACTCGCTCGTCGAGGACGCCACCGAGGAGGCGCGCCGGCTGCAGACCAGTGCCGCCCGCGAGTTCGAGGCCGTCACCGGTCGCGCCCGCGCCGAGGCGCAGCGCACCGTCGATGCGGCGAACAACACCTACGACAAGTCGGTGGCCGACGGCATCGCCGAGCAGCAGCGCCTGGTGTCGGAGACCGAGGTCGTCGGTGCGGCCAAGTCCGAAGCCGAACGCATCATCGACGCGGCCCACGCGGAGGCGGATCGCCTGCGCGGCGACTGCGACGTGTACGTGGACGAGAAGCTGGCCCAGTTCGAGGAGATCCTCACCGGCACACTGCGTTCGGTGAACCGTGGACGTCACCAGCTGCGCACCGGTGCGGGCATGCACGACTACGTCGAATACCCCCGCAGCGTCGACGAAGCGACCCGCAACTCCTACGACCGCGACCAGGGATCCCCGCTGGCGGTGTGACCTGCCCGACGGCCGATCCGGCGCATACCGTGGCGTCAGTCGATGATTCGCGATCGCGAGCGTATGGTGCAGTTTGTGTCTGATCATGCTGTGACATCAGAAGCGTCGCACGGTCCCGATTCGGCGTCGCGTCGCGATCCCTTCGTCCTCGACGTCCGGCCGCTGGGTCGGCGCCCGGGCACCATGTCCGAGGTGCACCGGACGGTCACGACCCCCGACAAGCTCGGGGTCGAGATGATCGGCATCCCGGCCGGCTCGGATGTCGATCTCGACCTCCGGCTCGAATCGGTGAGCGAGGGAATCCTGGTGACCGGCACCGCGTGCGGTGAGACCGCCGGTCAGTGTTCGCGCTGCATCGAACCGATCGACGGCACGGTGACTGTCTTCCTGACCGAGCTCTTCGCGTACCCCGACAGTGTGACCGAGCAGACCACCGAGGAAGACGACGTGCATCGCATCGTCGACGACCGCATCGACCTCGAGCAGTCGATCATCGACGCGGTCGCGCTGGAACTGCCGATGTCCCCGCTGTGCTCGGAGGACTGCCCGGGACTGTGCCAGGTGTGTGGCATCCGTCTCGCGGTCGCCGAACCGGGCCATGCGCACGAACTGATCGATCCCCGCTGGGCCGGTCTCGCGAACAAGTTCTCCGAACTCGCAGAAGACGGGAACCCGGACGACCAGGAAAGTCGTGACTGAAAGCACACGTGAGGAGGGTCGGCGGGCGCTGCTCGCCGCACTCGACACCGACATCCCCGAAGACCTTCTGACGCTGGCGCTCACGCACCGCTCGTACGCCTACGAGCACGGCGGTCTGCCGACCAACGAGCGCCTCGAGTTCCTCGGTGACTCCGTCCTGGGCGTGGTGATCACCGAGCGCCTGTACCTGCATTTTCCTGACCGTCCCGAGGGCGAACTCGCGAAGATCCGTGCGAGCGTGGTCAACATGCACGCGCTCGCCGACGTGGCACGCGGTCTCGGCGACGAGGGTGGCCTGGGCAAGTACCTGTATCTCGGCCGTGGCGAGGAGATGACGGGCGGTCGAGACAAGGACTCGATCCTCGCCGACGGTCTCGAATCCCTGTTCGGCGCGGTGTTTCTCAGCCACGGCCTGGAGACCTCGCAGCGGATCATCCTGCGCCTCTTCGACGAACGCATCGAGAAGGCCGGACAGCTCGGCGCCGGTCTGGACTGGAAGACCTCGCTGCAGGAGCTGAGCTCCGAACGCGGCTATGGCCCACCGCAGTACCAGATCTCGTCCACCGGCCCGGATCACAACAAAGAGTTCACCGCGATCGCGATGATCGCGGGGGAGAACCTCGGCGAGGGCGTCGGACGCACCAAGAAAGAGGCCGAGCAGCAGGCGGCGGCCCACGCGTGGAAGGCGCTCACCGAACGCGCCGAAGCGTCGTCGTGACAACAGCGTCGTGACAACAACTCTTCATGCCTGAACTACCCGAGGTCGAGACCGTCCGCATGGGTCTCGAGAAGCATCTGACCGGACGGACCGTGACCGCGGTCGAGGTGCTGCATCCGCGTGCCGCCCGCCGCCACGTCGGCGGCGAACCGGACCTGATCGGTCGCCTCGCGGGCAAACACGTCACCGGAGTGCGGCGTCGCGGCAAGTACATGTGGATCGACGTCGCCGACGACACCGACCGTGCCGCTCTCGTCGTGCATCTCGGCATGAGCGGGCAGATGCTCATCGCCCGCGACGGGGCGCCCGACCACACCCATCTCCGCATCCGCGCACACCTCGACGACGACAACGAACTGCGGTTCGTCGATCAGCGGACCTTCGGAGGTTGGCATCTCGACGACTATGCGGTCTCCGATGACGCGGCCGACATCCCGGTGTCGGTGGCGCACATCGCTCCCGACCCGTTCGACCCCGCCTTCGACTCGGCGGGCGTCGTAACGCGCATGCGCGCCAAGCACTCCGAGATCAAACGTGTCCTGCTCGACCAGACGGTCATCTCCGGGGTCGGCAACATCTACGCCGACGAGGCGCTGTGGCGGGCCCGACTTCACGGTGCGCGTGTCGCCGAGACGATCTCGCGTAAGAAGCTCCTCGAACTTATCGACGCCGCCACCGCGGTGATGACCGAGGCGGTCGAGGTCGGGGGCACGTCCTTCGACGCGCTGTACGTCAACGTCAACGGCCAGTCGGGGTACTTCGAACGCTCCCTCAACGCCTACGGGCGTGAGGGGCAGCCGTGCCGGCGATGCGGGGCGATCATGCGCCGGGAATCTTTCATGAACCGCAGCTCTTACTTTTGCCCGAAGTGCCAGACTGCTCCACGGCGTCGCACACGTTGAGTCCGTAGTGCTCCCTGCGCTTACGTGCGGAGCGTGACCGCGGCGAAGCCGCTGTGCAGGCATCGACGAGTCCGGTGAAGGCTACGAGCGTTCCGCGGAACGCTCGAAGAGCCTTGGCCAGCTGTTTTGTCGGTGGGCGCCGCTAAGTTGTTCGTATATCCGTTCGAACAGCTGGGGGCTTGGGGTGTCTGTTTCGGTGCTGCACGGTGAGAATGTGTCGTCGATGTTCGATGGCGCGGATCCGGCGTCCTTGTCCGATGACGTGTTGGAAAGCAGAGTGCTGGGTTATGCCGCGCAGATCACCGCGCTCACGGCCGAGTTCTTGTCTCTGGTGGCGGAATTGGATGAGCGGGAGTCGTGGCGGGGGCCGGGTGTGCATTCGCTCGCGCACTGGCTCTCGTGGAAGGCGGGTGTCTCTCAACGCACAGCGCAGGAGCAGGTACGGGTGGCGAAGGCTCTGACGGAGTTGCCGTTGATTCGGCAGGCGTTCGGTGCGGGGCGGTTGTCGTATTCGAAGGTGCGGGCGTTGACGCGGGTCGCGACCGCGTTGCGGGAGAAGGAACTGGTGAATCTGGCGTTGTCGTGTACGGCGTCGCAACTGGAGCGGGCGGTCCGTGCGATAGGACAGATCGACCGGGATCGTGGCATCGAGTCGGAGAATCGCCCACCGGTGGAGTCGACAGGCCGGTGGAAGTGGAATGCGGATGGCTCCTTGTCTGTGTCGCTGACGCTGTCTCCGCTAGACGGTGCCCGGCTTCTTGCCGGTGCGGTCCGGGCAGAGTACGAACGCACCCGGACCTGCGACGATGCGGATCTGTCCGCGGTGTCGAGCGTTCCGCGGAACGCTGCAAGCGAGTTGGAAACCGTGGATGGGGAACCGGACTCCGAGGTCAAACCGGCGAATCGTCGGGACCTGTGGCGAAATGTGCCGTCGAATCTGGCGCCGGCGTTGGTGGCCATGGCAGACATGGTGCACGAGGGGATCGCGATGCCTGATCTCGCACCGGGAGCCGAGATCCTGATACATACCGACGAGGGTGGGCAGCAGGCACACCTTGATGACGGGCCGGCACTGTCGGAGGCTGAGTTGGACGAGGCGCACTGCGGTGCTGCGGTTCGGAAGGCGTTGTCCAGCAGGGTTTCCGGAGCGCCGGGGAAGTTGGCGTTGCTGGGGTTGGGGCGTAAGTCGCGGACGCCGAACAAGGCACTCGTCAGGGCGTTGTTCGTGAGAGACCGGTGCTGTCAGATGCCCGGCTGTGAACGCACACGGCATCTGCACGCCCATCACGTGGTGTTCTGGTCGGCCGGTGGGGAGACCGAGTTGGACAATCTGATCTTGTTGTGTGGAAGCTGTCACCGTGCGTTGCATCGGGGTGAGTTCAGTATCACCGGGCATGGGTCGCAACGGTTTTCGTTCCACCGGCCGGGCGGTTCAGTGATCGACGTGAGTCCCGCGACACACGTGCCGGGGCAATGGTCGCCTGATGCGCGGGTGGCCGCGGATTCGACGGTGCCCGTGGGCGGCGGCAAGCCCGACCTCGGGTATGCGACCGAGGTGATCCACGCGGTGCGGGAATGGAAAGAACGCAACGCAAGCCGAGAGGCGGGAGCTGCCTGACGACGTCGGGCACGACCGGTTCGGGAATTCGTCCTGATCCACGGCTCTTACTATGGTCAGCGGTGCCAGCGCCGCCCCGCCGCCTGAGAGGACTCATCCCAGCATGACGATCGAACAGAACACAGCCACTCCGGCCCAGCCCGCGGAGCCCGCGCACACCGACCTCTGGGTCGAGCGCACCGGGACCCGGCTCTATACCGGCCGCAGCTCGCGCGGTGCCGAGGTGCTGATCGGCTCGCAGGATGTCGAGGGTGTCTTCACGCCGGGCGAGCTGCTGAAGATCGCGCTGGCGGCCTGCACGGGCATGTCGTCGGACCGTCCGCTGTCGCGCCGCCTCGGCGACGACTACGACGCCACGATCCGGGTCAGCGGTGACGCCGACCGTGAGAACGAGGTGTACCCGCGGATCTCCGAGATCCTCGAGGTCGACCTCTCCGAACTCGACCCCGACGCCGCGCAGCGCCTGCTCGTCGTCGTCGAGCGCGCCATCGACGCGGTGTGCACGGTCGGCCGCACCATCAAGGCCGGCGCCGAGGTCGACCTGAAGATCGAGACGGACTGACACCATGACCACCGACCGGGTCCGACTGTCGGCGTTCGTGCACGGCCACGTCCAGGGTGTGGGCTTCCGATGGTGGACGCGGTCGCGGGCCCTGGAGCTCGGTCTGGTCGGCTACGCGTCCAATCAGGCCGACGGACGGGTGCACGTCGTGGCCGAGGGACCCCGCGAGGAGGTGCAGGCGCTGCTCGATGCGCTGCGGTCCGGAGAGACCCCGGGCCGGGTGGATCTGGTCGTCGACAGTCTCGAGTCGGCACGCGGAGACCTGACCGGCTTCCTCGAGCGGTGAGCGCTGAACGGTGAGCGTTGCCCGAAACGCATCGCGATGGTGAGTACTCTGTACCGTCGTGCACCTCAAAAGCCTGACCCTGAAGGGCTTCAAGTCGTTCGCCTCGGCGACGACCCTGCGCTTCGAGCCGGGTATCACGTGCGTCGTCGGTCCCAACGGCTCGGGTAAGTCCAACGTCGTCGACGCCCTGACCTGGGTCATGGGCGAACAGGGCGCCAAGGCGCTGCGCGGCGGGAAGATGCAGGACGTGATCTTCGCCGGCACCTCCGGACGTCCGCCGCTGGGGCGTGCGGAGGTCACGCTGACCATCGACAACGCCGACGGTGCGCTGCCCATCGAATACTCCGAGGTCTCGATCACCCGCCGCATGTTCCGCGACGGCGCCGGCGAATACGAGATCAACGGCAGCACCTGCCGCCTCATGGACGTGCAGGAATTGCTCTCCGACTCCGGTATCGGCCGCGAGATGCACGTCATCGTCGGCCAGGGCCGCCTGTCGGCGATCCTGGAGTCGCGTCCCGAGGACCGTCGCGCGTTCATCGAGGAGGCCGCAGGCGTCCTCAAACACCGCAAACGCAAGGAAAAAGCGGTCCGCAAGCTCGACGCGATGCAGGCCAACCTGGCGCGTCTCACCGACCTCACCGCCGAGCTACGGCGTCAGCTCAAGCCGCTCGGCAGACAGGCCGAGGTCGCCCGCCGGGCGCAGACCGTGCAGGCCGATCTCCGCGACGCCCGGCTGCGCCTCGCCGCCGACGACCTGGTGATCCGCCGAGCCGAGATGGCCGAACACGCCGCCGTCGAGGACGAGGTCCGGCGCCGCCAGGACGAGGTGGCCGAGCAACTCGACGAGGCCAACGCGCAGGTCACCGAACACGAACAGCATCTCGCCGAGGTCACCCCGGCCGCCGCGGCGGCGAGCCGCGCCTGGTTCCGGCTGTCGGCGCTGGCCGAACGCGTCGACGCGACCCGCCGGGTCGCCGCCGAACGCAGCCGCTACCTCAGCGAGACCGCCACCGAGGCCACCGGACCCGATCCCGAGGAACTCGAGGAACAGGCCCTCGAAGCCGCCGAACTCGAGGCCGAACTGACCGAGGGCGTCGAGATCGCCGCCGAACAGCTCGAGACGGCACGCGAGGTGCTCCGCGAGCGCGAATCGATCGCCGAGGCCGCGGAAGCGGCACACCTGGCCGCCGTCCAGGCCATCGCCGACCGTCGGGAGGGTCTGGCCCGTCTGGAGGGCCAGGTCGACAACCTGCGGACGCGGTCGGAATCGGTCGACGCCGAGGCCGACCGCTTGACCGCTGCCATCGCCCACGCCACCGAGCGTGCGGAAAATGCTGCCTCACAACAAGATTCGGCGGCCAGTGAACTCGCGCAGCTGGAATCCTCCGAGCAGGCCCTCGACGAACACCACGAACGGTGCGTCGCCGCGCTGAACCTGTCCAACGAACGCGTCGCGACCCTGCAGGCCGAGCACCGCGAAGCCGAGCAGTCCATCGCCTCGCTGTCGGCGCGCGTGGAAGCCCTCGCCATGGGTCTCGAGCGCAACGACGGCGGTGCCTGGCTGCTCGACAACGCGCCCGACGGGTTACTCGGACCGATGTCGGAACTGCTCACCGTCGAGCCCGGTTTCGAGACCGCGATCGCCGGCGCCCTCGGCCCCGCGGTCGACGGCATCGTCACCGTTGACGGCATGGCGGCCATCCGTGCGCTCGAGGCCCTCAAATCCGGCGACGGGGGACGGGCCGCGCTGATCTGCGGTGGCCTCACCGAATCCGTCCGACCACGAGACGTCGCACTGCCCGACGGTGTGCGGTGGGCGGCTTCGGCGGTGACCTGCGGGCCGGAGATCCGCAACGCGATCGACACCGTCCTCGCCGACACCGTCGTCGTCGACGATCCGGCCCAGGGACTCGAGATCGCCCGTCGCCACGGCGTGCGCGTGGTCACCCACGCCGGCGACCGCATCGGCCCCGCGTCGATCGAGGGTGGCTCGTCGCGTCGCCCGTCGACGCTCGAGGTGCAGTCGGCCATCGACGCCGCGACCGAGGAACTCGCCGCCACCCGCCGCCGCGTCGAAGAGCTGGAGGCGGCACTCGACGGTGCTCTCACCGAACAGCGCGAACGCCGCGAAGCGGCGGAGGAAGCGCTCGCCGCGCTGCACGAATCGGATTCCAGTGTCGGCGCCGCCTATGAGCAGATGGCCCGGCTCGGCCACGAGATCCGCACCGCCCGTGCGGAGGCCGATCGCTTCACGCGTCAACGCAACCTCTTGGAAAAGGGTCGCGCCGAGACCCTGGAATCCCTGCACGAACTCGAGGAACGGTTGCGGCTGGCCCGCGACGAGTCGGATTCCGGACCGGAGATGGCGGCCGACGACTCCGAGCGGTCCACGGCCGCGGCAGCGGTCGGGATCGCCCGCGGCACCGAGATGGAGGCCCGCCTGGCACTGCGCACCGCCGAGGAACGTCTCGCCTCGGTGCGTGGGAAGGCCGACTCGTTGCGTCGAGCCGCCCAGCGTGAGCGGGAAGCACGGGAACGGGCGCGTCGTCAGGACGAGATCCGCCGGCAGGCCGCGGGTGTCGCGGCGGCGGTCGAGCGGGCCGGTGCCCGGGTCGCCGAACGTCTCGCGGCGGCGGTCGCGTCGGCGCAGGCGGGTCGCGACGAACTCGAGGAGATCCGGATCGCGCGGTCGGCGACTCTCGACGAGCTGCGCGTGCGGGCCGGTGAACTGACCACCACGCTGAACTCGTTGCGCGACACCGTGCATCGCGACGAGGTGGCCCGCGCCCAGGTGGCACTGCGCATCGAGCAGCTCGAGGAGCAGATCCTCGAGACGTTCGCGATGTCACCCGACGACCTGATCGCCGAATACGGTCCCGACGTACCGATGCCGCCCTCGGCACTGGAGATGCAGGAGTACGAGGAGGCCAAGGCGCGCGGCGACCAGGTGGTGGCCCCGGCGCCGATGCCGTACGACCGCGCCACCCAGGAGGCGCGCGCGAAGAAGGCGCAGAAGGACCTCAACACCCTCGGCCGGGTCAACCCGCTCGCGCTCGAGGAGTTCGCGGCGCTGGAGGAACGCTACAACTTCCTGTCCTCGCAGCTCGAGGACATCAAGGCCGCCCGTAAGGACCTGCTCGACGTCATCGAGGACGTGGACGCCCGCATCCTGCAGGTGTTCACCGAGGCCTACGCCGATGTCGAGCGAGAGTTCGGCCAGGTCTTCCAGACGCTGTTCCCCGGCGGTGAGGGCCGCCTGGTGCTGACCGAGCCCAACGACATGCTCACCACCGGCATCGAGGTGGAGGCCCGGCCGCCGGGTAAGAAGGTGAAGAGGCTGTCGCTGCTGTCGGGCGGGGAGAAGTCCCTGACCGCGGTCGCGATGCTCGTGGCGATCTTCCGCGCCCGCCCGTCGCCGTTCTACGTCATGGATGAGGTCGAGGCGGCGCTCGACGACACCAACCTGCGCCGACTCATCAAGCTGTTCGAGCAGCTGCGGGAGAAATCGCAGCTGATCGTCATCACACATCAGAAGCCCACGATGCAGATCGCCGACGCCCTCTACGGCGTCAGCATGCGCGGGGACGGCATCACGACCGTCATCTCGCAGCGCATGCGCGGCGTGAACATGCCCGTGGCTCAACAGGAGGACACCAGCCAGTGAACACCGGAATCATCATCGGGATCGTCATCGCGGTGGTCGTCATCGCCGCGCTGATCGTGATCGGACTGGTGCTGGCGCGTCGTCGTCGCATCTCGCTGTCCGACACGACGACGCAGCCGGAGATCGTCGACGGCACCACCCGTCAGGTCGACCGGTCCGGGGGATACCAGGCGGGGTCGGGCTTCAGTTTCAGTCGCGGTGACACGGCTCTGGCCGAACCGCCGGCCCGCAAGCCGGAACCACCGCGTGAGCCGGAACCGCAGCCCAAGCCGGAAGCGCCGGTCCAGCCGGTGGCGGAGCGCACCGACGTCGACGGCCAGCCCGCGATCGGCGACGACGCCGCGGTACCGCGTGACTCCCATCGCCGCGGGATCACCGAGGTGTCCCTCCCGGATGTGATCGAACCGGCCGAGGCGGAGCCGGAGACTGTCGAGCCGGAGACGACCGAGCCGGAGGCGAAGGTCGCAGAACCGGAAACCACCGAGCCGGAGGCGCCGGAGGCAGCCCAGGCCCCGGCGGTCGAGACTCCGGCGGTCGAGGAGCCGGTGGTCGAACCTCCAGTGACCACAGCGCCCGACGATGCGTCGGGTGCGGTGGCGGCACCGCCGCGCGAGGAGATCGCGCCGACTGCGGGGCGTCTGGGCAAGCTGCGCGGACGGCTGTCGCGGTCGCAGGGTGCGATCGGCAAGAGCGTGCTCGGTCTGCTCGGCGCGGGTGACCTCGACGAGGACAGCTGGGAGGAGATCGAGGACACCCTGCTGATGGCCGACCTCGGTACGGCCACCACCATGACCGTCGTCGAGAACCTCCGTACGGAACTGGCCGCCAACCCGGTGAAGAACGCGGGGGAGGCGCGGGCTCTCCTGAAACGGGTGCTCGTCGAGCAGCTCGATCCGACCCTGGACCGGTCGATCCGCGCGCTGCCGCATGCGGGGCGTCCGGCCGTCGTGCTGGTGGTCGGGGTCAACGGCACCGGAAAGACCACGACCACCGGCAAGCTGGCCCGTGTTCTCGTCGCCGACGGGCGTCGCGTACTGCTGGGGGCCGCCGACACCTTCCGTGCGGCCGCCGCCGATCAGCTGCAGACCTGGGGTGAGCGGGTCGGAGCGGAGATCGTGCGCGGCAAGGAGCAGGCCGATCCGGCCGCCGTGGCGTTCGACGCGGTCGACCGCGGGATCGCCACGGGTGTCGACGTCGTCATGATCGACACCGCGGGCCGACTGCACACCAAGACCGGCCTGATGGACGAGCTGGGCAAGGTCAAGCGAGTGGTGGAGAAGAAGGCGCCCGTCGACGAGGTGCTGCTCGTGCTCGACGCCACCGTCGGCCAGAACGGTCTGATGCAGGCGCGGGTGTTCGCCGAGGTCGTCGACATCACCGGCGTGGTGCTGACCAAGCTCGACGGCACGGCCAAGGGCGGCATCGTCTTCCATGTCCAGAAGGAGCTCGGGGTGCCGGTGAAACTGGTGGGTCTGGGCGAGGGCGCGGACGATCTGGCACCGTTCGAGCCGGAGGCGTTCGTCGACGCACTGCTGTGAAGTCGATTCACGATCGGCAAACCGGGGCGCAGTAGTGCCGGGATGAAACTGAGACAGGCCTCAGAGGCAACCTCGTATTTTACCTGAGCGAAATATAAATCGTTCATCGGGTTACGTGCCCGAAACGTCAAGGCACCACTGCCGAAACCGAGTGCCGACAAAGTCTTGGGAGGCGCCGAGCCGTCGGCGCATCCTGAGGAGGTTTTCACAGTGGTTTTGGCTCAGTTGCCAAACGAATCGTTTGGCCCTATCGACACGGGCAACACGGCATTCATGCTTGTGTCGGCCGCGCTTGTGTTGCTGATGACCCCAGGTCTCGCGTTCTTCTACGGGGGGTTGGCGCGCGGCAAGTCCGTCCTGAACATGATGATGATGTCGTTCGGTGCGTTGGCGTCGATCAGTGTCGTCTACGTCCTGTGGGGCTTCTCGATGTCGTTCAGTGACGGCATCACCGGTGAGAGCGACATTCTCGGTATCTTCGCCAACCCGTTCGCGCTGTTCGGGTCCGACCAGCTCATGAGCACGATCGGCGAGGGCGACAGCGAGCAGTTCGTCACCGGTGGATTGTCGATCCCGGCGATCGTCTTCATGGGCTTCCAGCTGACCTTCGCGGTCATCACCGTTGCCCTCATCAGTGGTGCGCTGGCCGAGCGGGTGAAGTTCTCGACCTGGATGGTCTTCACCGTCCTGTGGTCGACGATCGTGTACTTCCCTCTGTCCCACATGGTCTGGGGAGGCCTGGTCGGCGGCGGCGGTCTTCTCGGTGCCGGTGAGGACGGTCTCGCGGCCAAGATGTTCGGAACCGACAGCGAGGGCGCAGCCAATGTCGCACCGATCGACTTCGCGGGTGGCACCGTCGTGCACATCAACGCCGGTATCGCAGCGCTGGTGCTGGTCCTCATCATCGGCAAGCGCGTCGGGTTCGGGCGCACCGCATACCGTCCGCACAACATCCCCTTCGTGATGCTCGGCGCGGCACTCCTGTGGTTCGGCTGGTTCGGTTTCAACGTCGGGTCCGAGCTGGGCGCCGACCTTCTCGCCGGCCAGGTGTGGGTCAACACGACCGCCGCGACCGCCGCCGCGATCATCGGCTGGCTCGCAGTCGAACTCATTCGAGACAAGCACGCCACCAGCGTCGGCGCCGCATCGGGCATCGTGGCCGGTCTGGTCGCGATCACCCCGGCCTGTGGTGCGCTGACCCCGGTCGGCTCGCTGATCCTGGGTGTCATCGCAGGTGCGCTGGCCGCTCTCGCCATCGGTCTGAAGAACAAGTTCGGCTACGACGACTCGCTCGATGTCGTCGGCGTCCACCTGGTCGCCGGCCTGTGGGGCACCCTCGCCATCGGTCTCCTGGGCAAGGACGTCGGTCTCCTCTGGGGTGGCGATTACAAGCAGCTCGTGGTGCAGGCGGTCATCGCCTTCTTCGCGCTGGCCTTCACCGCTGTGCTCACCGCGATCATCGCCTTCGCCCTCAAGCCGCTCGGCTGGCGTGTCAGCGATGAGGACGAGAAGAGCGGCATCGACGAGGCAGAACACGCCGAGACTGCCTACGAGCTGGCATGACGCTCACGCCAAATCGCTACTACGCTGACACCCGTGGAGAGGGATAACAAATGAAGCTGATCACTGCAATCGTCAAGCCGTTCACGCTCGAGGACGTCAAAGCCGGCCTGGAGCAGGCGGGAATCCTGGGTATGACCGTCAGCGAGGTCCAGGGTTACGGACGCCAGAAGGGACACACCGAGGTCTACCGCGGCGCCGAGTACTCGGTCGACTTCGTGCCGAAGGTCCGCGTCGAGGTCGTCGTCGACGACTCGGCCGTGGACAAGGTCGTCGACGTGATTGTCGAGGCCGCCCGTACCGGCAAGATCGGTGACGGCAAGGTGTGGGTCTCGCCGGTCGAGTCGGTGGTGCGCGTCCGCACCGGCGAGCGCGGCGGCGACGCTCTGTAAGTGAGCTCGTGCCCTTTCTGAACCCCAGCGCGGCCCCGCGTCCGACGACGAGTCGGGCGCGGGGCCGCACCGTTCAACCCCCGAGACCGAGGAGCCTCCCGTAGCCGCCACCGACCTGGCCAAGACCCGCCGGCAGCTCACCGAGTCGAGCCGGAACGGGAAACTCGACGCACCGGCGCTCCGCCAGGTGCTCGTCGACCTGCACGAGTTCTGGCTCACCAGCAAGGGCGCCGAGCTCGGCATCAAGTCCCACAGCGGATTCGCGATCGTCGCGGTCGGCGGTCTGGGACGCGGCGAACTGCTGCCGTACTCCGACCTCGACCTGATCCTGCTGCACGACGACATGCCCGTCGAGCGGGTGTCCGAGGTCGCCGACGGGCTCTGGTATCCGTTGTGGGACGCCAACATTCCCCTTGACCACAGCGTCCGGACCGTGCCGCAGGCGCTGCAGGTCGCAGGCGAGGACGTGACCGCCGCCCTCGGCCTGCTCGAGGCCCGCCACATCGCAGGCGACGAGGACCTGTCGAGCCTGCTGATCGGTGGCGTACGCCAGCAGTGGCGCAACGACATCCGTAATCGTTTCCCCGACGTGGTCGCCCATGCGCAGGATCGCTGGCGTCGTGCCGGCGACATCGCGCACCGCGCGGAACCCGACCTGAAGAACGGTCGAGGAGGGCTGCGCGACGTCCAGCTCCTCGGTGCCCTGGCGATCGCCCAGCTCACCGACGGAATGGCGAGTCTGCGGCCGGATTCCCCCGGCGCCGGACCGCAGGTCGCGTACGAGCGTCTCCTCGACATCCGGACCGAGCTGCACCGCATAGCTGGTCGCCCGCGCGAGCAGGTCCGCGCCCAGGACGCCGACGAGATCGGTGCCGCGCTGCGGATCGGGGACCGGTTCGACCTGGCGCGCGTCATCAGCGACTCCGCCCGAACCATCAGCTATTCCATCGACGTCGGTCTGCGGACCGCGGGGAATGCTCTCCCGCGTCGCGGGCTGGCCAAGCTGCGCCGTTCCCCGCTGCGTCGTCCGCTCGACGAGGGCGTGGTCGAGCACAGTGGTGAGATCGTGTTGGCGCGCAACGCGATTCCGAGCAAGGACCCCGGGCTCATCCTCCGCGTGGCTGCCGCCTCGGCGCGGACGGGCCTGCCGATCAGCGCATCGACCCTGAGCCGACTGGCCGACTACGCACCGGAGCTGCGGGAGCCGTGGCCGGCCGAGGCGCGCAGCGACCTGCTGGTCCTGCTCAGCTCGGGCCACCACATGGTCGACCCGATCGAGGCGCTCGACCGCACCGGGCTCTGGGGTCGGCTGCTGCCGGAATGGGGTGCGGTGCGCGACCTCCCGCCGCGCGATGCGATCCACACCTGGACCGTCGATCGTCACCTCGTGGAGACCGCGGCCTACGCGAGCTCGATGACGACGCGGGTCTCGCGGCCCGATCTCCTCGTCCTCGGAGCGCTCATCCACGACCTCGGCAAGGGGCGGGGAGCCGACCACAGCATCGTCGGCGCCGAACTCGCGGTCCAGATCGGCAACCGGTTCGGTCTGTGGCCGCAGGACGTGACGATCCTGTCCGACATGGTGCGGCATCACCTCCTGCTGCCGCAGGTCGCGACGCGCCGCGACCTCGACGACCCGGCCACCGCCGAATTCGTCGCGACCACACTGGGTCACAACCGGGTGCTGCTGGAACTCCTTGCGGCACTGGCCGAAGCGGATTCGCGGGCGACCGGACCCGGCGTGTGGGGGGAGTGGAAGGCCTCACTCATCGGTGAGCTCGTCAGGCGGTCCATGCGCCACATCGACGGCGTTCCACCGGCCGTGCCCGAGCCGTTGACCCCCGAGCAGCTGGCGATTGCCGCCGAGGGGGACTTCGCGGTCCGGCTGGTGCGCGCCGACGGGCAGCACACCTACGACGTCACGATGGTGGCGCCGGATCAGCCCGGACTGCTGTCGAAGATGGCCGGGGTGCTCGCGCTCGGCGGTCTGCGCTCGCACAAGGCCTGCGCCCAGAGCCACGACGGCAAGGCGATCAACTCCTTCATCGTCGTGCCGATGTTCGGCAGTCCGCCCGACGCGGGTCTGCTCCGCCAGCAGCTCATCGCCTCGGTGAACGGCAAGATCGACGTCCTCGCGCGCCTCGATGCGCGCGAGCGGGACTCGCCGATACCGACGATCGCCTCGGTCAGCACCCTGCCCGGGACGATGGTGAGCCTCGGGGCGAGTGCCGGCAGCACCGATCCCGACGTCGACGGGGCGGGTCACCCGAAGAACGCCGTGCCCGCACTGTTCGCGGTCGCGCCGCCGCGGGTGACCTGGCTCGATGCCCCGGAGCCCGACGCCGCCGAGGGTGCGGTGCTGCTCGAGGTCCGGTCCGACGACCGGATCGGGTTGCTGAGCCGAGTGAGTTCGGTGCTGGAGAAGTTCGGTGCCGACATCCGGTGGGCGAAGGTCTCGACCCTGGGTGCGACCGTCGTCGACATCTTCAGCCTGCGGTTGGCCCCGAATGCCGAAACCGCCGACACCGAGCAGTTGCGTGCGACGATCACCGACGCGATCATCGCGGTGTGCCCGCCGCCGCAGCCCAAGCGTGACGAGGAGGACGGCCCGCAGACGCCCGGCGGGACGGGACGGTCCGGAGTGCCGATCTCCTAAATGGAATGACCGGGGAACCACATGGAAGGATGGGACCCATGTTCGATTCCCTCTCCGACCGGTTGACCGGTGCCCTGAAGGACCTCCGCGGCAAGGGGCGGCTCTCCGATGCCGACATCGACCGCACCTGCCGCGAGATCCGGCTCGCCCTGCTCGAGGCCGACGTCTCGCTGCCGGTGGTGCGCGCCTTCATCGCGCGGATCAAGGAACGGGCGAAGGGTGCGGAGGTCTCCGCGGCGCTGAACCCGGCCCAGACGGTCGTCAAGATCGTCAACGAGGAACTCATCGGCATCCTCGGCGGCGAGACCCGCCGGGTGCGGTTCGCGAAGAACCCGCCCACGGTCATCATGTTGGCCGGTCTGCAGGGCGCCGGTAAGACGACCCTCGCCGGCAAGCTGGGCAACTGGCTCAAGCAGCAGGGACACACGCCGCTGCTGGTGGCCTGTGACCTCCAGCGTCCGGGCGCGGTCTCGCAGCTGCAGATCGTCGGCGAGCGTGCGGGCGTGCCGGTCTTCGCGCCGCACCCCGGCACGGGCGTCGGCGGCGAGGGAACACTCGGCGTCACCTCCGGCGACCCGGTCTCGGTCGCCCGAGCCGGTGTCGAGGAGGCGAAGGCCAAGCACTACGACGTCGTCGTCATCGACACCGCGGGCCGCCTCGGTATCGACGCCGAGCTTATGAAGCAGGCCTCCGACATCCGCGACGCCACCACGCCCGACGAAGTGCTGTTCGTCGTCGACGCGATGATCGGTCAGGACGCGGTCACCACCGCCGAGGCCTTCGCCGACGGCGTCGGTTTCACCGGTGTCGTGCTGACCAAACTCGACGGCGACGCCCGCGGCGGTGCCGCCCTGTCGGTACGCGAGGTCACCGGTCAGCCGATCATGTTCGCGTCCTCCGGCGAGAAGCTCGAGGACTTCGACGTTTTCCACCCCGACCGCATGGCCAGCCGGATCCTCGGCATGGGCGACGTGCTCAGCCTCATCGAGCAGGCCGAGCAGCACTGGGACGCCGAGCAGGCCGAGGCCGCCGCGGCCAAGATCACGCAGGGTGAGCTGACCCTCGAGGACTTCCTCGAACAGATGCTGATGATCCGCAAGATGGGACCCATCGGCAACATCCTGGGCATGCTCCCCGGCGCGGGCCAGATGAAGGACGCGCTGTCGCAGGTCGACGACAAGCAGCTCGACCGGGTCCAGGCGATCATCCGCGGCATGACCCCCGCCGAGCGGGACAACCCGAAGATCATCAACGCCTCGCGCCGCCTGCGTATCGCCAACGGTTCGGGCGTGACCGTCAGTGAGGTCAACCAGCTCGTCGACCGCTTTTTCGAGGCCCGCAAGATGATGGCCCAGATGTCGGGGCGCATGGGCATGGGCGGGATGAACCGGAAGTCCAACCGCAAGGGCAAGAAGGGGAAGAAGGGCAAGGGACGCGGTCCCACGCCGCCGAAGGTGCGCGGTGGCTTCCCGGGGATGCCGGGTGGTATGCCCGCCGGCTTCCCGGACCTGTCCAACATGCCCGCCGGACTCGACCAGCTGCCGCCGGGCCTCGAGGGCATCGACGTCTCCCAGTTCCAGCCCAAGAAGAAGAAGTAGCCGATGGGCGGCACGGCGGAGGGTGACACGGCCCGCCACTACCGCGGCACCGATCCGCTCACCGGCGAACCGATCGAGTTCTGGGTGTCCGGTGAGACCATCAGCCACACGGCCATCGCCGATGCCGAGACCGCTGTCGACGGCGGCTGGATTCTGCCCGGTCTCGTCGACGCCCACAATCACGTCGGCATCGCACCCGGCCTCGGCGTCGACATCGAGCAGGCCCGCGGTTTCGCGTACGCCGACGCCCGGGCCGGGACGCTCCTGATCCGCGAGGTCGGCTCACCGCTCGACACCCACCCGCTCGACGATGATCCGGCGTGTCCGCGGTTCATCCGCTCCGGCAAGCACATCGCCCGGCCCAAGCGCTATCTGCGCGACTACGGAGTCGACCTCGACGACCCAGACGAGCTGGCCGCCGAGGTGGCACGCCAGGCGCGGGCCGGCGACGGCTGGGTGAAGATCGTGGGGGACTGGATCGACCGCGACGCCGGCGACCTCGCGCCGCTGTGGACGCGGGACCAGATCGAGGCCGCCGTCGCCGTCGCACACGAACACGGCGCCCGGATCACCGCGCACGTCTTCGGCACCGACGCCCTCGTCGACCTCATCGGAGCCGGTGTCGACTGCATCGAACACGGCACCGGGCTCACCGCCGATCTGATCGATCAGCTCGTCGAACGCTCGATCGCGTTGGTGCCCACCATGATCCAGGTGGAGAACTTCCCGGGCATCGCCGACGGCGCCGAGCGGTTCCCGACCTACGCCGCCCACATGCGCCGGTTGCACGCCGACGCGCCGAAGGTGTTCGAATCCGCCCGCGAGGCCGGGGTCGCGATCTTCGCCGGGACCGACGCCGGCGGGTTCGTCGAGCACGGGCGCATCGTCGACGAGATCGAGGCGCTCTCGAAGGTCGGTCTGGGCAACGCCGGGGCGATCGCAGCAGCGTCCGTGCAACCTCGACAGTGGCTCGGCGCCGACCTCCTGGCCGACGGCGACCGCGCCGATTTCGTGGTCTACGGCGAGAACCCTTGCGATGACCTGGGGGTCCTGCGTCATCCGCAGGCAGTGGTGTCGTCGGGCCGAAACATTCTGTGAGCAACGCCACAAGGTGACTGCTGGTTGCGTTTACCTACTGCCGCGTAAGGTAGCAACCGCGTTGCACAGGTTCGTAAGGGGACGAACCGATCAGCTCAGTGCAGACCCCGCCGAAACCGGGGGTGAAAACGGGGTTTCGGTGAGGGTCGCGCAAGCCTGGGGGCCGAATTCATCGGTAGGCAAGTGGCGTTGACGACGTACGGCATGTGGTTGTTCTCGCGGGGTGGACAACCACATGCCGGATTTCTTTCCGGAGCCTCTGGTCTGGCAGAATGGCTCGACGGTTCGTCGGATGCGGTCACGGCCGCCCGACGGTCACACCGAAACAGACGCAAAACCGGGTCCACCATTCCGGGTGGGTCGCAGAATTGCGCAGTGACCACACGAAAGTAGAAGAAGTCATGGCTGTCAAGATCAAGCTCACGCGGCTCGGCAAGATCCGCAACCCGCAGTACCGCATCGTCGTCGCCGACGCTCGGACCCGCCGCAACGGCCGGGTGATCGAGACCATCGGCAAGTACCACCCGAAGGAAGAGCCCTCGCTGATCGAGGTCGACTCCGAGCGCGCCCAGTACTGGCTGGGTGTCGGCGCACAGCCGACCGAGCCTGTGGCCGCGATCCTCAAGGTCACCGGTGACTGGCAGAAGTTCAAGGGCCTGCCGGGCGCCGAGGGCACCCTGAAGACCGCCGAGGCGAAGCCGTCCAAGCTCGACGTGTTCAACGCTGCGCTCGCCGCCGCCGAGAACGAGCCGGTCGCCGCGGCCACCACCCCGAAGAAGAAGGCCGCCAAGAAGGACGAGGCCCCGGCAGAGGAAGCTGCCGCCGAGGCTCCTGCCGCCGAGGGTGACGCGTGAGCGCTGTGGTCGCCGACGCGGTCGAGCATCTCGTCCGCGGAATCGTCTCGAACCCTGACGACGTCCGGGTCGACCTCGTCACCGGTCGTCGCGGCCGGCTCGTCGAGGTCCACGTGAGCCCCAACGATCTGGGTAAGGTCATCGGCCGCAACGGTCGGACGGCCACCGCCCTGCGCACCCTCGTCTCCGGTATCGGCGGACGCGGCATGCGCGTCGACATCGTCGACACCGACCGCTGACGGCCGACTCGCAGGACGAACGCATCGTGGATCTCGTCGTCGGACGCGTCGTGAAGTCGCACGGCATTCGTGGCGAACTCGTCGTCGACGTCCGTACCGACGAACCCGAACTGCGTTTCGCTCGCGGCTCGGTGCTGCGCGGCCGACTGCCGCGCGGTGGCGGAGAACGTGGATTCACCGTGACAGCCGCCCGGGAACATTCCGGGCGGCTGTTGGTGTCTCTCGAGGGCGTCGCCGGCCGCGATGCGGCCGACGCCCTGCGCGGCACCCTGTTTCTCATCGACTCCTCGGAGGTCGAACCGTCCGACGATCCGGACGAGTTCTACGACCATGAACTCGAAGGCGTCCCGGTGCAGCTCACCGACGGAACCGAGGTGGGCGTCGTCGAATCGGTGCTGCACATGCCCGGCGGCGAACTGTTGTCGGTGCGCACCCCCGACAAACGTGAGGTCCTCATCCCGTTCGTGCGGCAGATCGTCCCGACGGTGACCCGCGAACTCATCGTGATCGACCCGCCCGAGGGCCTCCTCGATCCGGACTCGGCCGACGGCGCGCAGTGATGCGCCTCGACATCGTCTCGATCTTCCCCGAATATCTCGATCCGCTGCGGGTTGCATTGCTGGGCAAGGCAATCGACGCCGGCCGCATCAGCGTCGACGTCCACGACCTGCGCGAGTGGACACACGATGTGCACCGCAGCGTCGACGACTCGCCGTACGGCGGCGGACCCGGCATGGTCATGAAGCCCGAGGTGTGGGGGCCGTGTCTCGACGACGTGTGCCCCGACGACGCGCTTCTCGTCGTCCCGACCCCGGCCGGTGTGCCGTTCACCCAGGCGACCGCCCAGCGGTGGAGCGCCGAGAGACATCTCGTCTTCGCCTGCGGCCGCTATGAGGGCATCGACCAGCGTGTCTTCGACGACGCGGCGCGCCGGGTGCGTGTCGAAGAGGTGTCTCTCGGCGACTTCGTCCTCATCGGCGGCGAGGTCGCGGTCATGGCGATGATCGAGGCGACGGTCCGGCTGATCGACGGTGTCCTCGGGAATCCTCGCTCGCACCAAGAGGATTCGTTCTCCGACGGGCTCCTCGAAGGGCCGAGCTACACGCGCCCGGTGAGCTGGCGCGGGCTCGACGTCCCGCCGGTGCTGCTCAGCGGCGATCATGCGAAGGTCGCGCGGTGGCGGCACGAGCAGGCTCTCGAACGGACCCGTGCCCGCCGGCCGGATCTTCTCGCCGAGCCTGTGAATCCCCACGATGGCCCCGAGGCCGATCCCCGCTAGGATTCGGCACAACTCGAGCGCACGGGGGAGGGCAGATGCAGGGCTATGAGGCCATGGTCGACGAACTCGACCGTCAACGCGCCGAACTCGCGCAGACCCGTGCCGCGCTGTCGGCGTTGACCTCCCGTGCGATCAGTCGCGACCGGCTCGTCGCCGTCACCGTCAATGCACGCGGCCTCGCCGTCGACATCTCGATCGATCCCACCGCGTTGCGTCGCTACCGTGCGGATCAGCTCTCCGAACTCCTCACCACCCTCATCGCCGAAGCCGATCATGCGCTGAGTACCCGGCGCAGTGAACTTCTCGCTGCCGCAACGGGTTCCGGAGTGGACTACGCCGACGCCCGTCTCGACACCGCCCGTCTCGACACCGCCCGGACCACCCGATGACGGCCGGAGGGCGCCGGAACCGGATCGCCGCGGACGTGGGCACCGCGGCGGATCTGTCCGCGCGCCTGGCCAACGCCGAGGCGCGGCTGGGTGCGGTGCACTCCGAACTCGTCGAACTGCTCGCCGACATCGACACCGCGGTCGGGGTCGGGGAGGGGGCGATGGCCTTCCGCCGGGGTTTCGGTCCCGCGAGCATCGAGTCGAGTGACCTGCTGCGGACCGCGGTCGCGCGCCTCGCCGAACATCGGCGGGCGCTGACCTCCGGTGTCGAGTCGCTCGCCGCCGCCGATGCCGACGCCGCAGCCGCCTTCGAACCCGGTGACCCGCGGTGAACTCTGCGCCCCGACAGATCGCGGACGAACTCGCACCGGGGGTGTGGCCGGGCGCGGACCCGATGTCGCTCCGTGAGGCCGCACGACGGGCACGCGCCCTCGCCGAATCCGTGGAACGGGTGACCGACGTGGTCGTCTTGGCCACCGCCGCGTACTCATCGCCGGCCGCCGGCGGCGCGGCCGTCGAGGGGGAGTTCGGCGACGCCGTCGTCGACGGGCTGGCCGAGGTCACCGGCGCCGGACCACAGTCCCTGCCCCACGTCGCCGAACGGCTTCGCGCCATGGCCGCGTCATTGGACACCTATGCCGATGTCGTCGTGGAGACCGAGCAGCAGCTGACGACGATCGCCCTCGTCGCCGACCGTGACCGGCATCGTGCGGAGGTCTTCGCCGAGGTCGGGGACGATTCGTGGCGGGTGAGTGCGGCAAGCGCCGGACGTCTGGCCCTGACGGCTGCCGGCGACGACTACACCCAACGGTCCGAGGAGGCCGGACAATCCGCCGGCGGAACCCCGCCCGCGGCGACCAGCGGGATGATGCCGTTCGCCCCGATGGGTGCGATGGGCGGTGCCGGAGCGATGGCCGCGGGCCTGGGTGCCGCAGTGGGCGCCGCCGCGTCGGGCGCCGACCGGGACACCGCCGGGGGAGACCTCACCTGGTTGCGCCGCCGCGCCGACGCCCTGCAGTCGACGGTGCCGCCGACCATCGCGGGCTGGTTCCGGACCGCGGTCGGCGTCGGCGTCGGAGCCCGTGGGCGCCGCGTGGTCGTCGTCGGGACCAACGATCCGCAGCCGTACCAACGCGCGGGGCTCGAACTAGCCGACGACGAGGCGCTGACCGCGAACGGGCGCGCACCCGAACTCGCGATCGTCGAACACATGACGAGCTCGGGGATCACTCCCACGGCGATCGCCGCAGCCACCCCGATGGACTCGGCCACCGTGTCGGCGCTGCGGGCCGCCGACGTGGTCGCGATGGCGCCCGGTTCACAGCGCTGACCGGCGATTTCGTCCGACCGGGGTGTCTCTGGCACAATAGTCGGGTTGCCTGTCCCGTGTGACGGGCACCGACGACTCGGAGTATGAACCGGTCCGAAGCCGCAAGGCCCGCCAGGTTCCTCTGCTCAACGTTCACGCCAGAATAGGACCCAACCAATGAACACGCTCGACTTCCTCGACAAGCAGTCCCTTCGCGACGATGTCCCGGAGTTCGGCCCCGGCGACACCCTCGACGTCCACGTCAAGGTCATCGAGGGCAGCAAGGAACGCGTCCAGGTGTTCAAGGGTGTCGTGATCCGTCGCCAGGGTGGCGGCGTCCGCGAGACCTTCACCGTCCGCAAGGTGTCCTTCGGCGTCGGCGTTGAGCGCACCTTCCCGGTGCACAGCCCGAACATCGCCAAGATCGACGTCCTCACCCGCGGTGACGTCCGTCGCGCCAAGCTCTACTACCTGCGTGATCTGCGCGGCAAGGCCGCAAAGATCAAGGAAAAGCGCTGACGCGTCTACCCTGACGAGGTGGCCGACACACAGCGACCCAGCGACGATCGCGACCTTGACACCGAAGGCAACGACGGTGAGAAGCGTCCCTGGCGGTTGAAGTCCGATCCGGACGAGGCCGAGGACGGCAATCGCAAGTCGGGTTCCGGTTCGTTCTTGCGCGAGGTCGCGATCATCGTGGGGTGCGTCCTGCTCCTCACCTGGCTGCTGCAGACCTTCATCGGCCGGCAGTACGTCATCCCGTCGGAGTCGATGGAGTCGACTCTGATCGGTTGCGACGGGTGCACCAACGATCGCATCGTCATCGACAAGTTGGTCTACCGCTTCGGGGACCCCGAGCCCGGTGACGTCGTCGTCTTCAAGGGACCGTCGGAATCATGGAACGGTGCCTGGGTGTCCCCGCGCTCGACCAACCCGGTCATGCACAAGATGCAGGATGCGCTGTCGTGGTTCGGTTTCGCACCGCCCGACGAGAACAATCTGGTCAAGCGCGTGATCGCGACCGGCGGGCAGACCATCGAGTGCCGCAACGACGAGGGTGTCGGCGTGAAGGTCGACGGCAAGCCGTTGCGCGAGCCGTACATCAACATGGAGCTGCAGCGCGAGACCCTGGCGGCCTTCGGGCCCGCTTCCGGGGTCAGCGACAAGCTGCCGCCGTGCCTCGGCCCCGACTTCGGTCCGATCAAGGTGCCCGAGGGCAACGTGTGGGTGATGGGCGACAACCGCCTCAACTCGCAGGACTCGCGGTACCACGTCGACGACCAGTACCAGGGCACCGTTCCGGTCAGCGACATTCGCGGCAAGGTCCGGACCATCATCTATCCCTTCTCGCGGATCGGTGGTGTCGGGTCGATCAATCCTCAGCAATGACCGTGTGGGGATTGCAGACACCATGAGCCGCTGGCCACCGCGTTCGCCCGTCCGTAGGGCAGCCGGACTGCGGACCTTCGAGTTCGCGCTCCACCGGCAGGGCCTCGGCCCGGTCGCGGGGGTCGACGAGGCCGGTCGCGGTGCGTGCGCCGGGCCGCTGGTGGTCGCGGCATGCGTGCTGAAACCGACGCAGCTGGCCTCCCTCGCCGACCTCGACGACTCCAAGCGGCTCACCGAGAAGACCCGTGAGACGCTGTACCAGTCGGTGACCCGGTACGCGCACGCCTGGAGCGCGGTGATCATCGACGCCGCCGAGATCGACCGGATCGGCATCCATGTCGCGAACATCGAGGGGATGCGCCGAGCGGTCGCCGCACTCGACGTGACTCCCGGATACGTGCTGTCCGACGGATTCGTGGTCCCCGGTCTGACCGCGCCGTCACTCCCCGTGATCGGCGGTGACGGGGCCGCGGCCTGCATCGCGGCCGCGAGCATCATCGCGAAGGTGACGCGGGATCGGATCATGGTCGCGATGGACGCCGACCTGCCCGGCTATGATTTCGCGATCCACAAGGGATACAGCACTGCTCTTCACATGTCCCGCATCGATGCGGCGGGACCGTCACCACAACACCGCATGTCGTACCGGAACGTCGCGGCACGAGTGGTCTCCAGCGCAAACGACGACAGAGATAGGCTTACAGGATGAGTGCTGAGGATCTCGAGAAGTACGAAACCGAGATGGAACTCTCTCTGTACCGCGAGTACAAGGACATTGTCGGCCAGTTCACCTATGTGGTGGAGACCGAGCGGCGCTTCTACCTTGCCAACGCGGTCGAGATGATTCCCCGCAACACCGACGGCGAGGTGTACTTCGAGCTTCGGATGAGTGACGCCTGGGTCTGGGACATGTACCGGCCGGCGCGTTTCGTCAAGCAGGTTCGGGTGATCACCTTCAAGGACGTCAACATCGAGGAGCTCGAGAAGCCGGAGCTACGGCTTCCCGACGAGCCCTGAACTCTCATGGGGTGATCCGGCCACCCTGTGCGTGGTGGGGTGGTTCTCCACAGATTCGGCCGCGGCGGGTGTGTTCCCGCCGCGGCCGAGTCGTGTTCGGGGAACCTTCAGCGCATGAGCAATCGCCGCGCGCACGTGGGCAAGCTGGGGGAGGACATCGCCGCCGAGTTCGTCGGCTCACTGGGTTGGGTTGTGCTGGAGCGCAACTGGCGCAACCGGTATGGCGAGCTCGACCTGATCGCCGTCGACCCGCAAGACCGGGCCGGTCCCACGCTGGTGGTCGTCGAGGTGAAGACGCGTGCCAGCCGCACGTTCGACGACGCCGTGATGGCCGTGACCCCGGACAAGCTCGCCCGGATGCGCCGGCTCGCCCGGACCTGGCTCACGGGGCAGGAACGACGATGGCATCAGATCCGGTTCGACGTCATCAGCGTGCAATTGGATGGCTTCACTCCCGACGACGCCGCGGCGGTGCGTGTGAGGCACCACCGCGGAGTCCACGAGTGAGTCTTCGAAGCGTGGGCTACAACTTGTCGAGGTCGGAGCGGATCAGCATGACGTTGTAGTCGCTCCAGCGGGAGGCGTTGAAGTACAACTCTTTTCCCGTGCCCGTCAGTGCCGGCGAGCTCGGCAACATCATCGGTCCGTAGACCACCGGGTTGCCGGGGGCCACGATGTTGCGCGGCGAGCTCCATGGGCCTTCCGGATGGTCCGCGGTGCGGAGCCGGATCCCGTTGTCCCCGTCGAGCATGAGGTATTTGTTCAGGGAGGGGCTCCACGCCACGGACAGTTCGCTGACCGGCTGACGGGCGACGACGCCTTCGGTGTCGTGGATGTCGCTGATGCTGTTGACCCACCCGGTGTTCTGACCGGACCAGTACTGGTACTTGCCGAGGTCGAGGATGTCCGCCGGCTTGAACCGCGCCAGGAACGCGGCCCCGAAACGGCCGTTGGGCGTACCGAATTGGTAGATGTAGTCCTCTTCATCGGTGCCGGGCCGGCCGCGCATGTACGCGTTCTGCTGGAACTTGCCGTTGTTGACGTCGATCGCGCGCAAGTTGCCGGGGAGTGCGAGGTCGATCGGTGCGTTGATGAGGATGGTGTCGGGGTCGCTGGTCCAGGTCTGACCGTTGTTGTCGGAGTACGCGATACCCGAATAGTTGGTGATCCAGTTGCCTGCCGAACCCCAGGACCGCACCGACATGTAGTTGATGTACTGCCGGAACCCGTTGCCGTGGGGGAGCGAGATCGCGGCGGTCGGGATCGTGGTGACCTCGATGTTCGAGATGCCCAGTGAGGGAATGAGTTCCTGGGCGTAGTTCGGCCTGCCGGGTGCGATCACGGTGCCGGATTCGACATCCCCGGCGACTCCGTCGGGGATGGTGATCTTTCCGTCGCCGAAGTCGTCGTCGTTCGTGCGCAGCAGGACGTTGTGCCGCCATTCCTGGCCGACGACACTGCAGTTGCCGAAGGTGTCGCCGAACGCCATCAACGTCTGCCCCCGGCCGTTGTCCCAGGCGATGCCGAGGTCGGTGCCGCTGATGCCGAAACGGTCGTAGGTGTCGTTGTTGCTGCGCGGCCCGGTGACCCAGCTGAGAACCTTCGAGATGTTCCCGTTGTAGACGGGGAGCGGGCCCTGCGGCCCACGCTCGGGCCCGGTGGAACTGCCCGACGACCCGGTACCGAAACTCGAGCCGGAGCCGGAATTGCCGCACGGCGCGGCCTCTGCGATGCCGGGACCGGCGGTCAGGACGATCGCGGAGGTACCGAGTGCGAAGGCTCCCGCCAGCGCCAGTCGGACACCCTTGGTGAAACGGCTGGGCACTCAGACCTCCGTGTGACAGGTGTTGCTGAAGTTGTGGACGTGACTATTGTTACTAGAGTTGTGTCACGGAAGGCCCCGAGATCGGTCACGATCCGGTGTCAGCGGATGAGGTGCCGCTTCTCGGAGTCTGTGCGCGACTGCCAGCCGACGCGTTCGAGTTCGGGGGTCTCGCTCTCGCGTTCGGGATATCCGACGCAGAGGTAGGCCACCAACTTCCAGGCGGGTGGGACGGCGAGGGCGGCGGTCACCTCGTTCGGGTCGAGGATGGACACCCAGCCGATTCCGACGCCGCGGGCCCGGGCGGCGAGCCACATCGTGGTGATTGCTGTGACGACGGAGTACTCGAGTGTCTCCGGCACGGTCTGGCGACCCAAGCCGTGGCCCTGGTCGGCATCGGGCTCGCAGAACACGGCCAGGTGGACCGGAGCGTCGTCGAGGCCGGCGAGTTTGAGTGACGAGTACAGCTGTCCGCGTTCGCCGGTGTACCCGCCGAGCGCTTCGGCGTTGCAGCGGACGAAGCTGTCGCGCACGGCCTCCCGCGCCGACCTGGTCTGCACCTCGACCCACCGCCAGGGCTGACTGTTGCCGACGGACGGTGAGAGCTCTGCCGCTTCGAGGATCTCGGGGAGGAGATGCGGCTCGAGCGGTTCGCGACTGAACCGGCGGACGTCGCGGCGCCAACGGAAGAGTCGGTTCAG
Source organism: Gordonia sp. Swx-4 (assembly GCF_030316175.1). NCBI lineage: Bacteria > Bacillati > Actinomycetota > Actinomycetes > Mycobacteriales > Gordoniaceae > Gordonia > Gordonia sp. Swx-4. Next base: position 3,165,228 of record NZ_CP128197.1, on the reverse strand, counting down.
GTCGTCGACGAACGCGTCGTCGAAAGTTCCGTCACTCATCGGTTGTCGAGCCTAGCGAGGGCGATCGATCAGAACGGCGCCGGTCCGTCGATTTGCTCGCGGCGTTCGCGTTCGCGCCGGTTACGGGCACGTTCGGCTCGCCGCCGGGCGTGCTTCGCGGCGGTTCGGTTGTTCGGTGGCGGGGTGTCGTCACCGGTGATGACCCGCGGGGTGGGTGGGGCCTGGGCGGGTTGCTCGAAGCGGATGCGGCGCAGGTTGGGGAAGAGGTCTTCCAGGGTTTCGGCGTCACCGCGGATGCGGTATCCCTCGGGGGTGATGAACTCGGTGACCAGGCGGCCGTCTTCGTCGCGGTACTGGACGTCGATCCAGTCGCCGAAGGTCTTGTGCAGGTGCCCGTACCGGCATTTGGCGTTCAGGTTCTCACTGGAAGTCAGTCCGCCGCGCGTCGGGCATTGACGGTCGAACTCGGCGACGTGGTCGAGGTCGCAGTCGAAGGACGACCGCTCACAACCCGGTTCGGTGCAGTAACCGTCGCGGATGCGGACGAAGTCGGCGCAGGCGGTGGTAGGACGATAGGGATCAGACGGTTGGGAGCCCGGGTATACGACGATCTCCGCCGAGGCCGTGCGCTTCCCGGCGGGGTCTGTCGCAGTATCGGTGACTGGTGAATCGACTCGTGGGCGTTCGTGTTCGGTGGCGACACGTGTCGGTGCGGTACGGACCGGAGTCACCGATTTGATCGTCGCGTCGGGCCGGTTGGCGAGATCACGGACGTGTTCGTCGGAGATGACGCCGTGGCCGTCGATCCAGCCGATCCCGGGTGCGCCGTTCAGGGTCGCAGGATCGGTGACGGCATGGATGACGATCTCGCTGCGCACCGACGCGACAGCCGCCCCGGGTTCGGGCACCTCGGCCGCGCAGTCCTCACGATCGCAGCAGCACTCGAACGGTGTGCTGGTCAGGAGGGCGAACGTCGCGTCGGAGGTGCGTTGCCCGACGGTGCGGCCGTCGTGTTTGCACACCGAGTCCGCGAGTGCGCGGACGGCTTTGGCGGCGATGCGGGTGTTTTCCGCGGACATGACCGCGGAGAACACGCCGGTGCCGTCGTCGAGGATGTCGATCCACATGCCCCGGTTGTCGAGGGCTTCTTTGCGGCGTTCGCGTACCAGGTCGGGGTCGTGGCGGAACACCAGGCGGTCGACCATGTCTCGCAGGCGTGCGCGGCTCCACGCGCCCTTCTTGGTGCGGAGGTTGGCGGCGATGTCGGCGTCGAGGATCGGGATGATCGACGAGTCGGCGGGGATGAGTGCGGTGCGGGATGCGATCACCTGCAGCTGCCAACGGGTCGTGATGCCATCGCGCAGGGTGTCGAGTACCTCGGGCAGGTTCTCGTGCAGGGTGATGGTTTCGTCGATGAGGATCTCGGCTTGGCGTCGTGTCAAAGACAATTGGCGCGACACCCGCTGGACGCACTCGGCCTCACCGGTGACGACGATCCCGCCGTCGAAGGTGTTGCCGGTGGTTATGCAGCGTTCGGCGATCGCGTGCACCGTCTTGTATCGGGCCCAGTGTTCGTGTGATTCGCGGTGCTGGGACGCTTTGAGTTCGTCCATGAGGGAGTACATGTCGGCGTCGTAGGGGTGGGCAGGGTCGATCCCGGCGAAAACCTCGCCAGTTGGATCGTTACGTTGCCCCGACACTCTGCCCCCAGAAGTGTTGCAGCGCCAACCCGGTCGGGCGGCTCACCTGTTGATAACCAATGTAAACCCGGCCACCGACAAGATCGGATTTCCATCCACAGGGTTCGTCTCGTTACATAGTTGTGCAGCAGCACTATTCGCCGATCTCATTCCGGAGAAACCGCTCGACTCGGGGCGGTGCACTGCGCGAGAATTCTCGAATGTCCGAGTACGAGAAGGTCACACGCTTCGAGGTCATTGATCACACGACCGGCGGTCGCGGTCGCGTCTACAGCAGGCATGACGTCTCGATCGAACTGAGCTATCAGGACGACGGCCGGACGCTCAAGGTCTTCGTCGACGATCCCAAGCCGTAGTCCGGGGCGGTGGACAACCCGTCTTCCTTCCACAGATAGCGCGTCGGGGAGTCGCTACGCCGTTTCAATCCGCGATTGCCGAAGAGACTGACTCTCATGTTGGGGCAAACACAGTCGGTGGGGCTCAATGCCTTTGCGGCGCGGGTCGTCGACGTGCAGGCGAGCGTCGGCTCGGGGTTACCGGGCTTCGCGGTGACCGGTAACCCGGACCCGTCGGTGCGTGAGGCGCGCGACCGGGTGCGGGCGGCGGTCAAGAACTCGGGGTTCAAATTCCCCGACCTGAAGGTGACGGTGGCGTTGTCGCCGGCGGACATGCCGAAGGTCGGTTCGGGTTTCGATCTGTCCATGGCAGTCGCGATTCTTGCAGCGACAGAACAGGTGTCGTCGGAGAAGCTGACGTCGACGATCTTCCTCGGTGAGCTCGGGCTCGACGGGAACGTCCGGCCGATCCGGGGAGTACTGCCCGCGGTGATCGCCGCCCGTCAGGCGGGTTATCGACGTGCGGTGGTGCCGATCGAGACCGTGGCCGAGGCGACGCTGGTCGAGGGGGTCGACGTCGGGGGAGCGTCGAGTCTCAAGGAGGTGGCCGCCTGGCTCGCCGGTGACCTCGTACTGGACAACTTTCAGCGGACGCCGCCCACGAAGCCGCCGCCGATACCGGACATGGCCGACGTGGTGGGTCAGCACGAGGCGCGGCATGCGCTCGAGATCGCCGCGGCCGGAGCACATCACGTTCTCATGACCGGGTCGCCCGGCATCGGGAAGACCATGCTCGCACGTCGGCTCCCGGGCATACTGCCACCGCTGGGCATCGAGGACTCGCTAGAAGTGACGGCGATCCACTCGCTGGTCGGGGAGTTGTCACCGGGACGCCCGCTGATCACCGAGCCGCCGTTCGTCGCGCCGCACCACAGTTCCTCGACGACGGCGCTGCTCGGCGGCGGAACCGGATTCGCCCGGCCGGGCGCGGTCTCCAAGGCACACCGGGGCGTCTTGTTCCTCGACGAATGCGCCGAGATGAGCGCGAAAGTCCTCGAATCCCTGCGGGAACCCCTCGAAGACGGCGAGGTGCGGGTGCCGCGGCGGGACGGCGTCGCGTCGTACCCGGCGCGGTTCCAGCTCATCCTCGCCGCGAATCCGTGCCCATGCGCACCCGCGCACGATGTCGACTGTGTATGCACCGCAGTCGTGCGACGCCGGTACCTCGGCAAGCTGTCGGGGCCGCTGCTCGACCGTGTCGACATCCGCGTCCGCATGGATCCGCCGGGCAACGCCGCGCTGATGAGCGGGACGGGGGAGTCGAGTGCCGAGGTCCGTGCCCGGGTCACCGCGGCGCGTGCGGCAGCGGTCGAGCGATGGTCCGAGTTCGGCTGGCGAACCAACGCCGAGGTGCCGGGAGCCGCACTCCGGCAGAAGTTCCGGCTCCCGCCCGATGTTCTCCGGCCCATCGAGTTGTTTCTCCGCGACGGGCGCGTGACGGCCCGTGGCGCCGACCGCGCGCTGCGACTGGCCTGGACCCTGAGCGATCTACGCGGCACTGATCAACCCGTCGAAGATGATGTCGCGCAAGCACTTCTGTACCGAGACCGAGGAGCAACGTGGTGAGTGGCAAGTACCCGGCGGAGATGACGGCATGGGCGTACCTGGCGCGCGTGGCCGAGCCGCCGTGTGCGGACGTGATCGCGCTGGTGGATCAGGTCGGTCCGGTGGACGCAGCATCGGCGATCCGCACCCGGGCTGTCCCGGACGGTCACGAACCGGTCCTGGCCGCGACGGCAGCCCGACACGAGTCCGACCGTGCGACCGAGGATCTCGACGCGGCCGCCGCGATCGGTGCACGGCTGGTCACCAGATCCGATCCGGAGTGGCCGGCCTGGGCGCTCCTCGCCCTCGGCCAGGCCGACACCGCCGCACGCGGCGGCGAGCCACTGGCGCTCTGGGTGCGTGGCCCCGCCCGGCTCGACGATCTCGCCGCCGCATCGGTCGCGCTCATCGGGTCCCGCGCGGCATCGCCCTACGGCGGGCACGTCACGCAGATGTTGGCATCGGGGCTCTCGGGCGAGGGCTTCGCGGTGATCTCCGGTGGCGCCTTCGGCATAGACGGGGTGGCGCACCGCGCCGTCGTCGCGGCCGGTGGGGTGACCGCGGCCGTGATGGCCTGTGGTATCGACCGCGACTATCCGGCTGCGCACTCCGCGCTGTTGGCGGAGATCGCCCGGACCGGCGCGATCATCAGCGAGTACCCGCCGGGCACGACCGCCGCCAAACATCGCTTCCTCACCCGTAACCGGCTGGTCGCGTCACTGTCGGGTGCGACTGTCGTCGTAGAGGCCGGCAGACGTTCGGGCGCGGCGAACACGGCCGCCTGGGCGCGGAAACTCGGCCGACCGCTGGGTGCGGTGCCCGGGCCGGTGACATCGGCGACGTCGGTCGGGTGTCATCGGATGATCGCCGACGGACTGGCGGTGCTGGTCTCCGACGTCGCGTCGGCGGTGAACCTTGTCCGGCCCGACGGCGGGGGAGACATCGGTCGGGGGAGGGCGAAACCGACCGACGGGCTCAGCGCCGAGCAGTTGCGCGTGCACGACGCGATTCCGGGCAGGGGTGGCGTGGGTATTCAGGAGATCGCCTTCGCGGCGGGGCTCGAGGTGCCGGCCGTCCGGGCGGCGTTGGCACGGCTCGACATCGACGGGCTGGTGGAAAACGTCGGCGGTCAGTGGCGGCTGGCCACCGGGTGACTCACTTCCGCGTCAGGATGTCCAGGAAGATGCGCAGATCGTCGGCCGTTGCCTCGCCGAGCCGTCCGTGAGCGTGCACGAAGCCGATACCTGCGTAGAGCAGCGTGGTGGCGCGGGCGTGGGCCTCGGCCTCGTCGAAGCCGAGTTCCCGCATCGCCTGATGGGAGATCTGGAAGATCTGTCCGTCGAGCTCGGCGATCGAGTCGGCGATCGACCCGTCGGTCTCTGCCCACCGGCGCATCGCGGCTTCCATCCGCCAGCGCCGGGGATCGGAGATGAGCCCTGCCATACCCTCTATCCGCTCGACCGGAGGGAGCTCCTCGAGGTTCGCGAGCCGGGTGACGGCCGCGGCCTGGACCTTCCGGCAGTGGTCGGCGAGCTCGGACTTCATCGTCGCGATGTCGGTGAAGTGCCAGTAGAAGCTGCCCTTGGTGACCCCGAGCCGGGAGCTGAGCCGCGAGATCTTCAGCCCGCCGATGCCGTCCTCGAGCAGGACCTCCACGGCCGCGTCGAGCCAGTCGTCGGCCCCGAGACGCGATCCGCGGACGGGAGCGCTGTCTTCTACGGGCTGGGGTTCCACTGGTTGGTCCGGCATGGAATCGCCTCTGGTCGGGGTCTCGCGACGTCTGATCTCAAGAATTGCGAACTCTCGGATCACATCGCTTGATCGTGAGAAAACCTTACAAAGGGCCACCAGTGCCTTCCCCGGACGAACCCGCACCGGCTCTTAGGCTCACCTAAGTTGAAGGCGTAAGGTGAACGCGACAAGGAGGTCCCATGGCCAAGCGTGTGAACACGATGACGGTGCTCCGTCGCGAGCAGATCAGCCCGCACTTCGTCCGCCTGTACCTCGGTGGCGAGGGTTTCGACGACTTCCAGGCGGCGGTCGGTACATCCGGTGACCCCGACACGGACATGTACGTGAAGTTCATCTTCGCGCCGGAGGGCGTGACCTACCCGGAGCCGTTCGACCTCCAGGAAGTCCGGACGACACTCCCGCCCGAACAGCAACCGGTCCTGCGCACCTACACGGTTCGCCGCGTCGACCCGCAGGCTCGCGAGATCCTCGTCGACTTCGTCGTCCACGGCGACGAGGGCATCGCCGGACCGTGGGCCGCATCGGTGGAGCCGGGCGAGACCGTTCGGTTCATCGGCCCGGGCAGCGGATACCGGCCCAAGTCCGACGCCGCGTGGCATCTCCTCGCGGCCGACGAGGCGGGACTGCCCGCCGTGGCCGCGGCACTCGAGGCGCTGCCCGCCGACGCGATCGCCAAGGTGTTCATCGAGGTCGCCGGACCCGAGGACGAACTCGACCTCATCGCACCCCCGGGTGCGGAGATCGTCTGGGTCCACCGCGGTGGAGCGGCCGGCGAGGTCGACGACTCGGTCGCCGGCGACAACGCGCCCCTCATCGCCGCCGTCCGCAACGCGGAATGGCTCGACGGCGAACCCCACGTCTTCATCCACGGTGAGGCGCAGGCCGTCATGCACAACCTGCGCAGCTACATTCGCAAGGAACGCAAGGTCAGTCCGGCCAACGCCTCGATCTCCGGGTACTGGCGCCGCGGCCGCACGGAAGAGGGCTTCCGGACATGGAAGGCCGAACTGCGCGCCGCCGAGGAAGGCGCGCCGGCCGGCCGGCCACCGAGTACGTAGGCATCGATCCGGCCACGGCACCGCGTGTGGGGTTGCACCCGCTCCAGTCGCGCGCTGTGCTGACGGGCATGCTCGACGACTTCGCCGATCACCTGCGCCTGGAGAAGGGTCGCAGTGAACACACCATCCGCGCCTATGTCGGTGGTGCACGTGCGCTGCTGTCGTTCGCGGGTGCCCGGGGAATCGCTGCGGCCGACATCGACCTCGCCCTCCTGCGTGCCTGGCTGGCCGAACTGACGCGGCGCGGCGCCGCCCGCACGACGATCGCGCGGCAGGTCTCCGCGGCGAAGACCTTCTGCGCGTGGGCGGTTCGCGAGGGCATCATGGCCGCCGACCCCTCACAGCGACTCAAGGCCCCGAAGGCCCATCGCACACTGCCGGCCGTCCTCGCGCCCGGCCAGGCCGACGCCGCGATCGGTGCGACCGCACAGGATCGTGACCCCGACGACCCGATCTCACTCCGGGACAGGTTGATCCTGGAGTTGTTGTACGCCAGCGGGATTCGCGTCGGCGAACTGTGCGGGCTGGACATCGACGACATCGACACGGGGCGTCGAATCCTGCGCGTGATCGGCAAGGGCGACAAGGAACGGTCCGTGCCCTACGGCGAACCCGCGGCCAAGGCCATCGACGACTGGTTGCGAGGCGGACGACCGGCACTGGCCACCGACACCTCGGGAGCTGCACTGCTACTGGGAGCACGTGGCGGCCGGCTCGACCAGCGGATGGCACGGTCGGTGGTGTCCGGCGCGGTCCAGGCCGCCGGTGGCCCGGCGATGGGGCCGCACGGCCTCCGGCACAGCGCCGCGACGCATCTCCTCGAAGGTGGCGCCGACCTACGCGTCGTACAGGAACTGCTCGGACACTCCTCGCTGGCGACGACGCAGATCTACACCCATGTGAGCGTCGAACGCCTCCGCGCAGTGCACCGTCAGGCGCATCCCCGGGCCTGATCAGGGTTCTCCGGCGTTCAGCGGTTTGAGCCGCACCCGCACGGCCCCGAGCAGACCCAGGGGATTCAGGTACTCGGCATCGCGCCCCACCCCGCGTCGAGCGCCCCAGTGCAGGCACGTGAGCGTCGGACATCCGGGATGCCCAGCGACGAGTGTGCCGATCGTGTCGCCCCGGGACACGGGGTCGCCCTCGCCGACGGTGGCCTCGACGGGCTCATAGGTGGTGATCAGCCCGTCCGGATGCTGCACCGAGACCACCGGCCGACCCGCCACCCGGCCGGCGAACCGCACACGACCGGCACCCGCCGTGGAGACCGCGACACCGGGTACGGCCGCCAGGTCGACGCCCCGGTGCCCCGGCTGCCACCGTTTCTCCGGCGCATCGAAGCCGGTCACGACGGTGGGACGGGGCGGCAGCGGCGCTGAATAGGGACGAGGCGCGGCGGTAACCTGGGGCGGCGTCGAGTACAGCACGACCAGGAACAAGGACGCCGCCAACGCGGTGCGGGAACCCGAGGTCTGCATTCCTGTTGGACGCACCGGAACGCGATCCGGATCCGTCGCCCGGGCAGGGGACCGGAGCGTTTTGGTTTTCGCTGGTCGACGCGCGTAAACTCTGGTCCGCACCTCATCGGTTGTTGATGGGGTGACTTCGCGCGCCTGCGACAACACGCCGAATGTGCAGTCCCGACCCGGTCATCGACCGAAATCGGGTGACATCCGCCGGCAGGCGCCAGGGTCGACACCAACCCGGTGCCGACAGACAACTGCGACAAAAGGAAATCTCATGGCTGTCGTGACCATGAAGCAGCTGCTTGACAGCGGCGCACACTTCGGGCACCAGACCCGCCGTTGGAACCCGAAGATGAAGCGATTCATCTTCACCGACCGCAACGGCATCTACATCATCGATCTGCAGCAGACGCTGACCTACATCGACAAGGCCTACGAGTTCGTCAAGGAGACCGTCGCCCACGGCGGCACCATCCTCTTCGTCGGCACCAAGAAGCAGGCTCAGGAGTCCATCGCCGCTGAGGCCACCCGCGTCGGGATGCCTTACGTCAACCAGCGTTGGCTCGGCGGCATGCTCACCAACTTCAACACCGTGCACAAGCGTCTCCAGCGCATGAAGGAGCTGGAGACCATGGAGCAGACCGGTGGCTTCGAGGGTCGCACCAAGAAGGAGATCTTGATGCTGACCCGCGAGAAGAACAAGCTCGAGCGCACGCTCGGCGGTATCCGCGACATGGCCAAGGTTCCCTCGGCCGTGTGGGTCGTCGACACCAACAAGGAGCACATCGCCGTCGGTGAGGCTCGCAAGCTGAACATCCCGGTCATCGCGATCCTGGACACCAACTGCGACCCCGACCTCGTCGACTACCCGATCCCGGGCAACGACGACGCCATCCGTTCGGCTGCTCTGCTGACCCGCGTCGTGGCCTCGGCCGTCGCCGAGGGCCTGCAGGCCCGCGCCGGTGCTGCCGGTGGCGACGCCAAGCCGGAGGCAGCCGCAGGCGAGCCGCTCGCCGAGTGGGAGCAGGAGCTGCTGACCCAGGCCGCCGCTCCGGCCGGTGGCGAAGCAGCCACCGACGCGCCGGCTGCCCAGTAACACCTGCCGCAGCAATTCGGTCCCACCACACTCTTTCGAAGGAGGCTCGCCAACGATGGCGAACTACACCGCAGCCGACGTGAAGCGACTTCGCGAACTCACCGGTTCTGGAATGCTGGACTGCAAGAACGCGCTGGCCAACAACGACGGTGATTTCGACAAGGCCGTCGAGGAGCTGCGCATCAAGGGCGCCAAGGACGTGGGCAAGCGCGCTGAGCGCTCCACCGCCGAGGGCCTGGTCGCCGCCAAGGGCGGTGCGCTGATCGAGATCAACTCCGAGACCGACTTCGTCGCCAAGAACGACGAGTTCCAGAAGCTCGCCGATGACATCGTCACCGCCGCCGCCGAGGCCAAGACCAACGATGTCGAGGAGCTGAAGAAGGCTGCTCTCGGCAGCGGCACGGTCGACGAGGCCATCGCCGCGCTCTCGGCCAAGATCGGCGAGAAGCTCGAGCTCCGTCGCGTCGTCTTCTACGACGGCCCGGTCGCCGTGTACCTGCACAAGCGTGCTTCGGACCTCCCGCCCGCCGTCGGCGTGCTGGTGTCCTACACCGGTGAGGGCGAGGGTGCCGCAGAGGCCGCTCGCGGCGCCGCCATGCAGGTCGCAGCTCTCAAGGCCAAGTACGCCACTCGCGAAGAGGTCCCCGCGGACGTCGTCGAGAACGAGCGTCGTATCGCCGAGCAGACCGCCAAGGAGGAGGGCAAGCCGGAGCAGGCTCTGCCCAAGATCGTGGAGGGTCGGGTCAACGGCTTCTACAAGGACGTCGTGCTGCTCGACCAGCCGTCGGTCCAGGATTCGAAGAAGACCGTCAAGGCTCTGCTCGACGAGGCCGGTGTGACCGTCAACGGCTTCACCCGCTTCGAGGTCGGACAGGCCTGATCGCCTCCGGGGTCTCCCCGGACGACGACTCGACCGCCCCGTCTCCCATCGTGGAGGCGGGGCGGTTGTCGTTGCGCCGCAACACGAATGTCAAACCGCCGACGCCGATGGCGAGTGCGGCCAGCACCCACAGCGTCGTGCGGAACGCGTCCAGGAAGGTGCGCGCGGTGACGGCCCGCGCCGCCTCCTGCGTGTAAGGCTGCGCGTCGGCGGCGATCGCCGCGACGGCGCTGTTCGCCGGGGTGTCGGCGCATCCCGGGACCGGTCGCTCCGGATGCGGTGAGGTGAGCTGTTGCGTCGCACACCAGGCGAACCGGTCGGCGACGGTCGGCCGGAACATCGGGTCGACCGGCGAATCCTCCAGGGCGACGGCGAGTTCGGCGCGTACCGCGGGCACACTGGTGTCGGTCTGCCCGGCCACCTGGCCGAAGAAGAACATCGTCACCAGCGCCAGGCCGATCGACGCCCCTATCTGCTGCACGGTGGGGATCGTGCCGCTGGCCGACCCGACCGTTTCCGGCGAGGTGTCGGAGAGGATGACCGCCTGAAGGGGTGCGACGAACAATCCCGTGCCCACCCCGCCGAGTACCAGGGGAGCCAGGATCGCGCCCACCGGAAGGATTTCCGACGCCGGGTCGAGGGTCATCGCGATCCATGCGAACGCCACCCCGACGGTGACCACACCGCCGAGCAGCACCCGGGGCGCGCCCATCCGGGCGACGGCCCACGGCGACGCGACCGACCCCACGGCCGCCCCGCCGGCGAACGGCAATGCGAGAAGTCCGGTGTCCAGTGCCGAGTACCCGAGACCGAACTGCGCGGAAATCGACACGGTGAAGAAGAATCCCGCGCAACGCGGTCGCCGGGATCTCGATGGCCGGCACCTCGGTGTTCCAGCTCTCGCTGCACGCGCCCGAACTGTACGAGGCGCTCGGTTCGTTCAGCGGGTGCGCGCAGACGAGCGATCCGCTGGGGCAGGCCGTGGTGCGCATGGTCGTCGAGGGGCGCGGCCACGGCAACACCCTCAACATGTGGGGGCCGCCGACGAGTCCGGCGTGGCGCGCCAACGATCCCTTCGTGCATGCGGAGTCGTTCCGCGGCAAGTCGATCTACGTGTCCAACGGTTCCGGTGCGCCGGGGCGTTACGACACGATCGACGGGCCGGGCATCGACGGCAACGGTTCCAAGCTGTTCGACCAGCTCGCCGTGGGCGCGGTGATCGAGACCGCCACGGCGGAGTGCACCCGCAATCTGCAGCGTCGGATGCGGGAGCTCGGGGTGCCGGCGACCTTCCATCTGTACGAGGGCGGCACCCACTCGTGGCCGTACTGGCAGGACGAACTGCACCGCGCCTGGCCCCAGTTCCGCGCGGCACTCGCCGGGTGACCCCCGACGACCTCGTCGTCTTCGTCGATGCCGACGTCGTCGACCCTGAACCGGCGGATGTCTCCCGGATGCTCGGCCCGCTGCTCACCACCCCGGGCCTGCAGCTGGTCAAGGGGTACCGCCGGGATCCGGCCGGTGGCGGTCGTGTCACGGAGTTGCTGGTGCGGCCCCTGGTCGCGTCGCTGTGTCCCGAGCTGGCGGGGATCATCCAACCGGTCGGCGGTGACCTCGCCGGGACACGCGACCTGCTGACGTCGATCCCGTTCGCGCCCGGCCACGGCGTCGACATCGGCATCCTCCTCGACACCCTCGCGGAGTTCGGGACAGATGCCGTCGGTCAGGTCGATCTGGGCGTCCGGGAATCGCGGAGTCGCCCGCTGGTGGAGCTCGGCCCGGTGGCGCGCCAGATCGTCGCCACCCTGCTCGAACGGCTCGGGATCGAGGACTCGCAGGCCCCCTGGCACAGTTTCTGCCCGACGGCGACGGGTATCGGTGTGTGCGGACGTTTCCGATGCCGGCCCGGACCGAGGAGTACGCGTGTCGCGAGTCGCATTCGGTGAGGACGTAACATAGTCCACCGAACCGACGAGTGAGGAAGCGAATGAGCGAAGCGCCCGATCCCACCCCATCCGATCTCAAGAAGGCCGAGCGTTCCGGATTCAAACGAGTCCTGTTGAAGCTGGGCGGTGAGATGTTCGGCGGGGGAGAGGTCGGTCTGGACCCGGACGTCGTGGCGACCGTGGCCGATCAGATCGCCGACGTCGTGAACTCCGGCGTCCAGGTGGCCGTCGTCATCGGCGGCGGCAACTTCTTCCGCGGGGCCGAACTGCAGCAGCGCGGCCTCGACCGCAGCCGCTCGGATTACATGGGCATGCTCGGCACCGTGATGAATTGCCTTGCTCTGCAAGACTTCCTGGAGAAGCGCGGCATCAGCACCCGCGTGCAGACCGCCATCACCATGGGCCAGGTCGCCGAGCCGTACCTGCCGCTGCGCGCCCAGCGCCACCTCGAGAAGGGGCGCGTGGTCATCTTCGGCGCCGGCATGGGCATGCCGTACTTCTCCACCGACACCACCGCGGCCCAGCGTGCGCTGGAGATCAAGGCGGAGGTGGTCCTCATGGCCAAGGCCGTCGACGGTGTCTACGACGCCGACCCGCGGACCGATCCGAACGCCAGGCTATTCACCGAGATCACCCACCGCGAGGTCCTCGACAAGGAACTCAAGGTCGCCGACGCGACCGCCTTCAGTCTGTGTATGGACAACAAGATGCCGATCTTGGTGTTCAATTTGCTCCAACAGGGCAACATCGCCAGGGCGGTGGCCGGTGACCGGATCGGCACGCTGGTCAGCACCTAGCAGCCCGCGACCCCACGAGAACACGGCCCGCACGAGAACCGGCCTGCCAGGCCCTACGGAACGGAACAAGGACGAAGATGATCGACGACGCGCTGCTCGACGCCGAGGAGAAGATGGAGAAGGCGGTCAACGTCGCCAAGGAGGACATGGGCTCCATCCGCACCGGACGTGCGAACCCGGCCATGTTCAACAGGATCAACATCGAGTACTACGGCTCCATGACCCCGGTGACGCAGGTCGCGTCGATCAACACGCCCGAGCCGCGCCTGGTCGTCATCAAGCCGTACGAGGCGTCGACGCTCCGTGACATCGAGACCGCGATCCGCAACTCCGATCTCGGCGTGAACCCGACCAACGACGGCACGATCATCCGCGTCGCCATCCCGCAGCTCACCGAGGAGCGTCGCCGCGACCTGGTGAAGCAGGCCAAGGGCAAGGGTGAGGACGCGAAGGTCGCCATCCGCAACGTGCGCCGCAAGGCCGCCGACGAGCTCAAGCGCATCCAGAAGGACGGCGAGGCGGGCGAGGACGAGGTCACCCGTGCTGAGAAGGAACTCGACAAGACCACGGCCACGTATGTGCATCAGGTCGACGAATTGGTGAAGCACAAAGAAGACGAATTGCTCGAGGTGTGAGCGAGAAGGCATCCGACCCCGAGAACAAGACCGGCCCCGAGAAGAAGTCACGGGCAGGTCGTGACCTGCCGGCCGCCATCGCGGTCGGAGGCACTCTCGGCGTCAGCATCATCCTGATCCTGCTGTTCGCGCCGATGCTCTGGTACGTCCTCGTCGCGGTCGCCTTCGCGATCGCGACCTGGGAGGTCACCAAGCGGCTGCAGACCGCGGGGTACAACGTCGCGTTCTGGCCGCTGCTCATCGGCGGTCAGGCCATCATCTGGGTCAGCTGGCCGTACGGGCCCACCGGCGTGCTGGTCGCGTTCGTCGCGACCGTGCTGGTGTCGATGGTGTGGAAACTGCTCGCCCAGGGCATCTCGAACGCACCGGAGAACTACCTCAAGGACCTCGCCCTCACGGTGTTCGTGCTGGCCTGGCTACCGCTCCTGGCGTCTTTCGGCGTCCACCTCGTCACGCAGGAGGACGGCGCCGCCCGGGTCGCGACCCTCATGGTGGTCGTCGTCTGCTCCGACGTCGGCGGATACGCCGCCGGTGTCATGTTCGGCAGGCACCCGATGGCGCCGGCGATCAGCCCCAAGAAGTCCTGGGAGGGTCTCGTCGGTTCGCTGCTCGTCGGCACGATCGGCGCGGTCGGCTGCATCACGTTCCTGATCGGCAGCCACTGGTGGATCGGTCTGATCCTCGGACCCGTGCTGGTCGTGTGCGCAACGCTCGGCGACCTGGTGGAGTCGCAGGTCAAGCGTGATCTCGGCATCAAGGACATGGGCACGCTGCTGCCGGGCCACGGCGGCATCATGGATCGCCTCGACAGCCTGCTGCCCTCGGCGTTCGTGGTGTGGGCGGTGCTGACGGCTCTGCTGTAGGGAGCCCGACCTACCCGGCGGCCCTCTTCAGCGCCCGACGCAGCTGCAACATGCGCAGACCGCCGATGATGGCGACGATCAACGCACCCGCGATCGCGGCGATCAGCAGGCTCACCCCGAGCGGGAGGTTGACCTCCCAGAAGATCAGCTCGATCCGCTGACTCTCCAGGTTCTGCACGATGAACACCAGCAGCAGGACCAGGATGATCGCGCCGATGACGACGCCGAACCAGGTCGCGCGGGTGCGGGTGTGCTCGACGTCGGCGACGGTCTGGCGCAGACGGTCGCGCTCGGCCAGCACGGCGTCGTGATCATCCGCGGCCGGTACCGGGGTCACGGGTGCGGGCTCGGGGACGGGCACGGCGTCATGAGCGGGGTGGGGCTCGCCCTGCGAACCCCACTGGGGGACCGGATTCCCGGTTCGTCGGCGATCGGGTGTGGTCATGGGTTCATCATGACATGCGACAATGGCCCGATGACCTCATTACCGCTGGTGTTCGACGCGCCCAAACGTGGGCTGCCGCCGACACACTTCGCCGACCTCGACGCCGCCGGCCGCGTCGCGGCGCTGGCCGAATTGGGTCTCCCGAAGTTCCGGGCCGATCAGCTGGCCCGGCAGTACTACGCGCGCCTCAACGGCGACGTCGAGGAGATGACCGATCTGCCCGCGGCCTCCCGCGACGCCGTGCGAGAAAAGCTCTTCCCGCAGCTCCTCACGCCGGTGCGGCACATCTCGTGCGACGACGACTCGACCCGCAAGACCCTGTGGCGCCTGCACGACGGCACTCTCCTCGAGAGCGTGCTGATGCGCTACACCGAGCGCAACACGCTGTGCATCTCCAGTCAGGCCGGCTGCGGCATGGCCTGCCCGTTCTGCGCCACCGGACAGGGTGGCCTCGACCGCAACCTGTCGACCGCCGAGATCGTCGACCAGGTGCGGGCCGCGGCGCGTGCCCTGCGCGACGGAGAACTCGGCGAGCCGGGACGCCTGTCGAACGTCGTGTTCATGGGCATGGGCGAGCCGCTCGCGAACTACAAGCGCGTCGTCAGTGCCGTCCGCCAGATCACCTCGCCGGCACCCGACGGGCTCGGGATCTCGGCGCGATCGGTGACCGTCTCGACCGTCGGTCTCGCCCCGTCGATCCGGCGTCTCGCCGATGAGGGCCTCGCGGTCACGCTCGCGGTGTCCCTGCACACCCCCGACGACGAACTGCGCGACACCCTCGTGCCGGTCAACAACCGTTGGTCGGTGGCCGAGGTGCTGGAGGCCGCGCGCTACTACGCCGACACCACCGGACGCCGCGTCTCCATCGAGTACGCGCTGATCCGCGACGTCAACGACCAGCCCTGGCGGGCCGACATGCTGGGACAGAAGCTGCACAAGGCGCTCGGCTCCCTCGTGCACGTGAACCTCATCCCGCTCAACCCCACACCGGGCTCGGAGTGGGATGCCAGTCCCAAGCCGGTGGAACGGGAGTTCGTGCGCCGCGTCCGCGAACAGGGCGTGTCCTGCACGGTGCGCGACACCCGCGGGCAGGAGATCGCCGCGGCCTGCGGCCAGCTCGCCGCCGAAGAGCGCTAGCCCGCAGGAGGCTGTGGACACAAAAAAACGCTGAACGGCAAAGCCGTTCAGCGTTTTTCGAATGTCTGGGTCAGGGGTGCGTCAGGACCACTTGCCGCGGTTCATCCACCAGCCGCGCACCACGAAGTACAGGACTCCGACCGCGAAGGCGATGAGCCAGAGGTCCTCGACGTGGCCGGTGTGGTTGCCGATCATCATGAGCAGCAGGAAGGCCGCGAAGAAGATGGCGGCACCGTAGAAGGTCTTCGTCGCCGATCCGAACCAGCCGAAACGAGCCGACGGTGCATCGGCGGGCTCACGACGCCAGCCGGTGTCGATGACGTCGGCGTGTCCGCCAGTGTGCTCCACATCGGTGCTTGCCACAGCCACTCCTCACAGCGCGGGTCGTCAGAAGTCTGACGAACGGTAGTAGTTCTCGATCAGCATAGCGGCACGGTGATCTCGCCGACCGAGCCCGGTGGGTGATTCGGTGACAGAATGCGGCACATGTCTTCGTCCGAGTTCCGCGATGGCCCGGGTGCGGGCCGTTCCCTGGCCGACTACCGCGCCGAGGCCTATCCCCGCGACATGGTCGGATACGGTGCCACGCCACCGAATCCGCAGTGGCCCGGCGACGCGAAGATCGCCGTCCAGTTCGTTCTCAACTACGAGGAGGGCGGCGAGAACAACGTGCTCGAGAACGACCGCGGCAGTGAGACCTTCCTGTCGGAGATGGTCGGCGCCCAGCCTTTCCCGAACCGGCACATGAGCATGGAGAGCATGTACGAGTACGGCTCGCGGGCCGGGGTGTGGCGGGTCCTGCGCGCCTTCGACCGCCGCGGGTTGCCGCTGACGATCTTCGCGGTCTCCCAGGCGATGGCCCGTAACCCCGAGGTGGCGGCGGCCTTCGTCGATCGCGGCCACGAGATCGCGTGCCACGGCTACCGGTGGCTCAACTATCAGCTGATCGACCCCGAGGTCGAACGTGATCACATGCGCGCAGGCATCGAACTGCTCACCGAGATCACCGGTGAACGCCCACGCGGCTGGTACACCGGCCGGGACTCACCCAACACGCGGCGCCTCGTCGTCGAACAGGGCGGATTCACCTACGACTCCGACAGTTACGCCGACGATCTGCCGTATTGGGTGAAGGTCCCGCGCGGCGACGAACTCGTCGATCACCTGGTCGTGCCCTACACCCTCGACACCAACGACATGCGGTTCTCCTCGCCCGGCGGCTTTCCGTCGGGGGAGCAGTTCTTCGCGCATCTGCGCGATGCCTTCGACGTGCTCTACCGCGAGGGCGTCGAGGGTGCGCCGAAGATGCTGTCCGTCGGACTGCACTGCCGGCTCGTGGGCCGGCCGGCACGGCTGGCGGCTCTCGAGCGGTTCCTCGACCACATCGGGTCCCACGACGACGTGTGGATCACCCGCCGGATCGACATCGCCGAACACTGGCGGAAGGTGCACCCGGCCGGCTGACACAATGGACAACGTGCCCACACGTGTCTTGATCCTCGGTTCGACCGGCTCCATCGGCGTTCAGGCGCTCGAGGTGATCGCCGAACATCCCGACCGCTTCGAGGTCGCCGGTCTCGGCGCGGGTGGCGGGAACCTCGACCGGCTGGCCGATCAGGCCGCGGCCTTCGGGGTCCCCGCATCTCGGCTGGCCGTCGCCGACGAGGCTCGCGCCGCCGAGCTCGCCGAACGACTCGGAGCGCCGGTTCTCGGTGGCACCGAAGCCATGTGCGACCTGATCGATGCGGTCGCCGCCGACGGCGGAACCGATGTGGTGCTGAACGCCGTGGTCGGTTCGATCGGCCTGGCGCCCTCGCTCGCCGCGCTGCGGACGGGTGCGCGTCTCGCGCTCGCGAACAAGGAGTCCCTCGTCGCCGGCGGGTCGCTCGTCCTCGATGCGGCGGCTCCCGACCAGATCGTCCCCGTCGACTCCGAGCATTCGGCCATTGCCCAGTGTCTGCGCGCCGGAACCGCCGCCGAGGTGGACCGCTTGGTCCTCACCGCGTCGGGCGGACCGTTCCGCGGCTGGTCGGCCGAACAGCTCCACAACGTCACCCCCGAGCAGGCCGGGCGCCATCCCACCTGGTCGATGGGCCCGATGATCACCCTCAACTCGGCGACCCTGGTCAACAAGGCCCTCGAGGTCATCGAGGCGCACCTGCTCTTCGACGTCGACTACGACCACATCGACGTCACCGTCCATCCGCAGTCGATCGTGCACTCGATGGTGACCTTCGTCGACGGCGCGACCGTCGCCAAGGCGTCGCCGCCGTCGATGAAGCTGCCCATCGCGCTGGCACTGGGCTGGCCGGATCGTGTCCCCGGATCGTCGACCGCGTGCGACTTCTCCACCGCCTCGGCGTGGACGTTCGAGCCCGTCGACGACAAGGTCTTCCCGGCGATCGAGCTCGCCCGGGAGGCGGGACGGGGTGGCGGGAGTCTCACCGCGGTGTACAACGCCGCGAACGAGGCGGCCGCCGCGGGCTTCTTCGCAGGTACGATCCGTTTTCCGCGGATCGTCGAGATCATCGGTGAGGTGCTCGGCGAGGCGGATCAGTGGCGAGTCGAGCCAGGTACTGTGGAGGAGGTCTTCGCCGCCGATCGGTGGGCCCGGGAGCGCGCCGCACAGCTGGTCGCCGCCTCGTCGTGATCGGTGCGCATCGTGATCTGGATGGAGTGAGTACGTGAGTTTCGCGATCGGTGTCACGCTCTTCGCGGTGGCGCTGTTGCTGTCGGTCGCCTGGCATGAGTGCGGTCACATGTGGGCCGCACAGGCAACCGGCATGAAGGTCCGTCGCTACTTCGTTGGCTTCGGGCCGACGATCTGGTCGACGCGCCGCGGCGAGACCGAGTACGGACTCAAGGCGATCCCGCTCGGCGGCTTCTGCGACATCGCGGGCATGACCCCGCACGAGGAGCTCACCGCCGACGAGCAGGACCGGGCGATGTACAAGCAGAAGGCCTGGAAACGCCTCGTCGTGCTGTTCGCCGGTCCCGCGCAGAACTTCATCCTCGGCTTCGTCCTGATCATCATCGTCGGCCTCACCTTCGGGCTGCCCGATCTCAGCCCGCCGCCGACCCCGGCGAAGGTCGCCGAGACCCAGTGCGTGTCGTCGACGATCACCATCGCCGACGGCGAGCAGACCAACTCGCCCTGCACCGGCGGCGGACCTGCGGCCGCCGCGGGTCTGCGCCCGGGCGACGAGATCGTGGCCATCAACGGGACACCCGTCGGCAAGGCCGCGGACCTGACCCCGGTCATCCGTGAGTCCACGGGCCCGGTGGTCCTCACCGTCGACCGCGCCGGTGAACGCCTCGACCTGACGATGACGCCCGAGCCGGTCACCGTCACCGCCAAGCGCGCCGACGGCACCACCGAGAGCGTGTCCTACAACATGGTCGGCATCGCCTACGACGCCCCGCCGGCGATCAAGGACTTCAGCGGCCTCGACGTGATCCCGGGTGCTTTCGTCTTCACCGGCGACCTGATCAAGGAGACCTGGAACGCGCTCCTGTCGCTGCCCACCAAGATTGGTGCACTGTGGACCGCGGTGACCGGTGGCGAGCGCGCGCTCGACACCCCGGTCAGCGTCTACGGTGCCTCGGTGCTCGGCGGCCAGGCGGTCGAACGCGGCCTGTGGGACATGTTCTGGATGCTGCTGATCAGCATCAACTTCTTCCTCGGCCTGTTCAACCTGGTCCCGCTGCTGCCGCTGGACGGCGGACACATGGCGATCGTCGGCTATGAGAAGGGCCGCGACACCGTCCGTCGCTGGTTCGGCCGGGCCCCCGGCGCGGCCGTCGACTACTACAAGCTGCTCCCGATCACCTACGCCGCGGTGGTGGTGATGGCCGGCTTCATGGTGCTCACCCTCACCGCCGACATCATCAACCCGATCAATCCGTGGTGACCTCCCACAACGAATTCCCACCCGACACCCGACACACCCACACCCGAATCCCAGAGGTGAATGCGATGAACGCCCCGACTCCTGCCAACGCCGTGCCGATCGGGCTCGGCATGCCGGCCGGACCCCCGCCGGTGCTGGCCCCGCGCCGCAAGACCCGGCAGCTGTTCGTCGGCTCGGTCGGCGTCGGCAGTGACCACCCCATCTCGGTGCAGTCGATGACGACCACCAAGACCCACGACATCAACGCGACCCTGCAGCAGATCGCGGAACTCACCGCGTCGGGCTGCGACATCGTGCGCGTGGCCTGCCCGCGACCCGAGGACGCCGAGGCGCTGCCGATCATCGCGAAGAAGTCCAAGATCCCGGTCATCGCCGACATCCACTTCCAGCCGAAGTACATCTTCGCCGCGATCGACGCGGGGTGTGCGGCGGTGCGCGTGAACCCGGGCAACATCAAGGAATTCGACGGCCGCGTGAAAGAGGTCGCGAAAGCCGCCGGGGACGCGGGCATCCCGATCCGCATCGGCGTGAACGCGGGCTCCCTGGACAAGCGCATCCTGCAGAAATACGGCAAGGCGACGCCCGAGGCGCTCGTCGAGTCGGCGCTGTGGGAGGCGGGTCTGTTCGAGGAGCACGGCTTCGGGGACATCAAGATCTCGGTCAAGCACAACGACCCGGTGATCATGGTCGAGGCCTACCGCCAGCTGGCCGCCCAGTGCGACTACCCGCTGCATCTCGGCGTCACCGAGGCCGGTCCGGCGTTCCAGGGCACCATCAAGTCGGCCGTGGCCTTCGGTGCACTGCTGAGCGAGGGCATCGGCGACACCATCCGCGTGTCGCTGTCGGCGCCGCCGGCCGAGGAGATCAAGGTCGGCGACCAGATCCTGCAGTCGCTCAACCTGCGTCCCCGCAAGCTCGAGATCGTGTCGTGCCCGTCGTGTGGCCGTGCCCAGGTCGACGTCTACAAGCTGGCCGACGAGGTGACCGCAGGCCTCGAGGGCATGGAGGTCCCGCTGCGCGTCGCCGTCATGGGCTGCGTGGTCAACGGACCGGGTGAGGCCCGCGAGGCCGACCTCGGCGTCGCCTCCGGAAACGGCAAGGGTCAGATCTTCGTCAAGGGCGAGGTCATCAAGACCGTGCCGGAGGCGCAGATCGTGGAGACATTGATCGAAGAAGCGCTGCGGATTGCCGAGGAATCAGGGGAAACTGGAGACGGCACGCACGTCGGCCCGCCGGTGGTCACCGTCTCCTAGGGTCCGCGACCCGAACCGAACGGGCGCTGTCGCGAGTCCCCATGGGGAAGTGAGGAGCGGTGGTGCTGAAGCTACTGGGCGACAAACCGCTCGGCGCGCGTGACTCGGCAGCCGTCGAACGCGTCCTCATGTCCGACCCGGTGGCGATGTGCATGGTCGCCGCGAGGTTCGAAACCCACGGCATCAACCCGCGCCTGCTCGGCGGTGAACTCTGGACCGCGCACGATCCGTCGACGTCGCTGTGTTTCTCCGGCGCCAACCTGATCCCGCTGATCGGGTCCGCCGACGACCTCGACTACTTCTCCGATCGCGCGGTCGCCGCACCCCGCGCCTGCTCGTCGATCGTCGGCCGCGCCGACCTGGTGTTGCCGATGTGGCAGCAGATCGAGCCCGTCTGGGGTCCGGCGCGAGAGGTGCGTCCGGTCCAGCCGCTGCTGGTCCTGTCCGGGAATCCGGCGGTCCCGTCGGATCCGGCCGTGCGGCTGGTGACCCTCGACGATCTCGACGCCTACATGCCGGCCGCGGTCGACATGTTCATCGGTGAGGTCGGCGTCGACCCGACGGCCGGCGACGGCGGACGTTCGTATCGCAGACGGCTGGCGTCGCTGATCTCGGCGCAACGTGTCTTCGCGCGTTTCGACGGTCCCGATGTCGTGTTCAAGGCGGAGATCGGGTCGCTGTCCCGGCGCGTCGGCCAGATCCAGGGTGTGTGGGTGTCGCCGGACCGACGCGGTGAGGGTCTGGGCCTGGGTGGCACCGCGGCCGTCGCCGAGGCGGTCGCCGCCCACGGACGACTTCCGAGCCTGTACGTCAACAGCTTCAACGAGACCGCCCGTGCGGTGTACGACCGTATCGGGTTCACCGAGGTCGGTACCTTCGCGACCGTCCTCGTCGACTGAACGGATCTCCGGGCGACGTCACACCGTGGCCTCCCGCGTGGCTTCCCGGGATCGGCCGGTCGCGGCCCTAGACTCGACCGCGATGTGGCGCACGCGAACTCGATGGACCCCGGCGGTGATCGTCGCGGTCTGTGCTGTCGTGATCACCGCGACCGCCGCCTGCTCGTCCGCGGAGGACGACGGCCCGCGCCGGGCCGCAGAACGATTCCTCGAGGCGTACTCGCAACAGGAACTCGACGCCGCGGCCGCCCTCACCGACGTGCCGCAGACCTCCCGCTCGGCGATGGAGTCGGCGTGGTCGGGACTCGCCGCGGAAGAGCTCGAGGCGAAAGCCGGCCGGGTCCGCGTCACCGGTGACACCGCCGAGGTGCAGGTCGACTACACCTGGGCGCTGCCGCGCGGTCGTGACTGGTCGTACGACGCGACGCTGCGCCTGGGCCGATCCGACTCCGGCTGGGCGGTGCGCTGGGCGTCGACCGCGGTCCATCCGAAACTCGGCGCCGACCAACGACTCTCGCTGCAGATCATCGAGGCGCCCCGGGCGACGGTGAACGAGGCCGACGGTTCGGAGGTCATGGTCAACGGCACTGTCGTCGGCGTGAACTTCGACCCGGAGAAGGCCACCGAACTGGGGGCCTCGGTCGCGTCCTCGGTCACGAGCGCGGTCGCCGTGCTGCGTCGGTTCAACCGCGACCTCGACGAGCAGCTGATCACCGAACAGGTCACCTCGAACGGTCAGCAGTATCCACTGGCCCGCCTCACCCACGCCCAGTTCGACCGGCTGCGCGACCAGCTCGCGATCCCCGGCGTCGTCACCAACGAACAGGCCGAGCTGGTCCCCAAGGACCCGAAGTTCGCGCCGGCGCTGCTGACCGAGGTCAAGAAGGTCGTCGACGGCGAGGTCGCCGGACGTGCCGGCTGGCGGGTGGTCTCGGTGAACCCCAACGGACTCGACGCCGACGTGCTGGCCGACCACGACGCCGACCCGTCGCCCGCCGTGTCGCTCAGCCTGTCGCGGACCGTGCAGAACGCCGCTCAGCGAGCGGTCAACGCCGCCAACAGATTTCAGGTCGCGATGGTCGTCGTGCAGCCGTCCACCGGCCGAATCCTCGCCGTCGCACAGAACCCCAATGCCGACCGGCAGGGTCCGATCGCGACGACCGGCCTGTACCCGCCCGGTTCGACCTTCAAGATGGTCACCGCGGCTGCCGCCATCAACCGCAAGATGGCCGGACCCGACACCACCGTCGGCTGCCCGGGGGAGATCCAGATCGGTCCGCGCCTGATCCCGAACTACAACGGCTTCTCGCTCGGCACGGTGTCGATGCTGCAGGCGTTCGCCGCGTCCTGCAACACCACGTTCGCCAAGCTCGCCAGCCAGATGGGTCCGTCGGACCTCGCCCACGCCGCCGCGGCGATGGGGATCGGTCAGCGGTACTCGATCGCCGGCCTCGACGCGGTGTCCGGGTCGGTGCCCATCGAGAACGAACTGGTCGCACGCAGCGAGGACGGCTTCGGCCAGGGCAAGGTGCTGGTGTCACCCCTCGGCCTGGCGCTCGTCGCCGCAACCGTCGCCAACGGTTCCAAAGCCCCGGTGCCGCAACTGATCCTGGACAAGCCCACCGAAATCGAGGGGCCGACCCCGACGATGCCGCCGGAGGTCTACCAGCAACTGCGGCCGATGATGCGCGCGGTCATCACCAGCGGTACCGCGTCGGTCATCGACGGTCGTGGAGCGGTGTTCGGCAAGACCGGTGAGGCCGAATTCGCCGGCGGATCTCACGCCTGGTTCGCCGGCTACCGCGGCGACATCGCCTTCGCGACGCTCGTCGTCCGCGGTGGCGACTCGAACAACGCGGTCGCCGTCACCCGCGACTTCTTCGACGGGCTGGGCCCGGGGTACGCGATCCGTACGCCCTAGCTGCGTTCGGGCAGGATCACCCGCCGCCCGCCGTGGTCGATGACCTCGACCGGATGGTCGTAGGTGCGGCTCAGCAGTTCGGCCGTCATCACCTCGTCGGTGGAACCGATGGCGAGCAGCTCACCGTGTTTCATCACCGCGATGCGGTCGGCGTAAGCCGCGGCGAGGGTCAGGTCGTGCACGACGAGCAGCACGGCGTTTCCGGCATCGCGGTGGATGCGCAGGATCTCGAGGACCTGTTCCTGGTGGTGGATGTCGAGGGCGGCGGTCGGCTCGTCGAGCATCATCACCGGGGTGTCCTGGGCCAGCGCCCGCGCCAGCGACACCCGGGCCTGCTGTCCGCCGGACAGCTGGGCGAAGGGGCGGTCGACGATGTCGGAGAGTTCGCACAGGTCGACGGCGTCGGCGATGACCGCGGGGGAGTCGGCGGCCCGCGGGGTCCGCAACCAGGGATAGCGGCCCATGGCGACGACCTCGGCAACGGTGAACGGGGTGTCCACGCGGTTCTGCTGGGTGACCACGCTGCGGTGTCGTGCGAGCTCGCGGAGCGAGGTGGTCGACACGTCCCGTCCGTCGATGGTCACGCGACCGCTCTTCGGGGGACGCGTGCCCGACAACACCGACAGCAGCGTCGATTTGCCGCATCCGTTGGGGCCGACCAGCGCGACGAGTTCGCCGGCATGGACCTCCAGGGACACACCGCGGACGACCTCACGGCCGCCGAGCTCGACCCGGACGCTCTCGGCGGCGATGCCCGGCGTACCCGGGGGTTGCACGACGGCGGTCACCAGCCCGCTCCCGCACGACGGCTGCGGCGCAGCAGGATGAAGAAGACCGGCCCGCCGATCAGTGCGGTGAACATGCCGAGGGGGAGGTCGGCGTCGCCGAGTATCGTGCGGGCCGCGAGGTCGGCGCCGGTGATGACCAGCGCGCCACCGATCACGCTGGTGGGCAGCAGGATCGAGTGTTTGGGGCCGACGATGAGTCGCATCACGTGCGGGACCACGAGGCCGACGAAGGCGATGATCCCGGCGAAGGCGACGGCCGCGGCGGTGAGGATCGCGGTCAGCACGATCGCCTGACGTCGAACCGATTCCACGTTGACGCCGAGCGACGCCGCCTGGATCTCACCGAGGGCGAGCAGGTCGAGTTTGTGGACCAGCAGTACGCAGGCGGCGACGCCCACGACCACGAGTGGCGCCACCACCCAGATCTCGCTCCAGGTGCGGCCGGCCAGCGAACCGAGCTGCCAGAAGATGATCTGCTCGCGGGCGGCGGTGGAGGCGACGAAGGTCAGGAAGGCAATGACGCCCGCGGCGAACGCGTTCACCGCGATACCGGTCAGCACCAGCATGATCGCCGACGACGATCCGTCGCGCAGCGAGAGCAGGTAGACCGCGGCGGCGGTGACGAGTCCGAAGAGGAAGGCCGCGCCGGCCAGCGCCCAGTTCCCGGCGGCCCCACCGGCTCCCGCCGATCCACCCGCGAGGACGATCACCAGGCAGGCGCCGATGGCCGACCCGGAGGACACCCCGATGATGCTCGGCTCGGCGAGCGGATTGGCGAGGACGCCCTGCAGCAGGCACCCCGCGGCGCCGAGTGCGGCACCGACGAACAGTCCGAGCACGATGCGCGGGAACCGGACGTTCCAGAGCGCCCCTTCGCCGTTGGGATGTGAGGGCAGCGGCCCGATCTCGAGGTGGAAGTGGTGCGCGATGCTGCCGAGCACCTCCAACGGTGGGATCTCCACCTGACCGATCCCGGCGGAGGCGATCGCGAGCGTCGCGGTCGCGAGAAGCATCACGGCGACGACGACGGTGTTGCGCATCCGGTGCGAGCGGGCGACTGGTGCCGCGGCGTCGGTCCTGGTCTCGGCGGTCGGGATGCTCACGTGTAGATCGCCTTCGCCAGCGCCGAGAGGACGAGTCCGACATCGGGACCGAAGGCCAGGATCTTGCTCTCGTCCATCTGCACGACGCGGCGGTTGCGGCCCGCCTCGGTGTCGGCGATCCCGGGAAGCGTCAGCACCCCGTCGGGTCCGCCGACGGTGTCGGCGCCCTGGGTCATGACGATGAGGACGTCGGGGTCGGCGGTGATCATCGACTCGGCGGTGACGGCGGTGAACGCACCGGTGAGCCGGGCCGCCTCACCGGCGTCCCGGCCGCCGAGTTCGGCGATCAGATCGTCGGCGCCCGAACCGGGACCGGCGAGGAGCAGGAGATTGCGGCCGCGGATGTAGAGGAAGGCCATCGTCGGGTCGCCGGAGGGGTCGGGGACGAGATCGCGGGCCGCCTCGATCTGCGCATCGGTGCGGTCGACGAGCTTCTCACCCGCCTCGGGAACGCCGAGTGCCTTGGCGACCGACCGCATCAACGTGTCGTTGGACGCGAGGTCGCGAGTGGCGGGGAACACCACGACGGTGACCCCGGAGTCGCGGATCTGGTCCACCGCGGTCACCGGTACCGTCGACTCGCTGACCAGCAGGACCGTCGGTGCAAGGGCCAGAACGGATTCGGCGTTGAGGCTGTGCCCGCGGTTCGTCACCACCGGGAGTCCGATCGCGGACGGGAAGGCCGTCGAGGTGTCGCGGCCGACGACCCGCGAGCCCATGCCGAGAGCGAAGACGATGCTGCCGAGGGTGCCGCTGACGTCGACGGCGATGATCCGGCTGGTGTCGGTCACGGTCACCGGTCCGTAGCGAACGGAATCGACGGTGACCGGCAGTGCCGATCTCGGATCGTCGGCGACGGGTGTCACGTCGTTTCCGTCGAGGGCGGCCGTCTGCGGCCCGTTGCGAAGGTGCGCACCGGGGGAGTGCCGGTCCTGTTCGATCGGGGTGACGAAGCACGCCGAGACGGTCACCATGGTGAGGACCACCACCAGCAAGGCCCGCACCGATCTGATCGACGCGCCCACCGTCACCACCTTCGAATCGGTTTCCGACGCCCAGTGGCGTGGAAGTCTTAGGGCGAGCTTAGTTGTCGCGAGCTTGCCGTCCGCGCGCCGGTCCTCCTCGGACGGGCGGATAAAGTGGTTCGCATGCCAGTTCGCAGTGTCCTGACCCCCGGTACCCCGACGCCGATCCGGACCGTGCCCGACTCCATCGAGCGGCCGGAATACGTGTGGAAACCCACCGTGAACGAGGGCCACGAACCCTGGGTGCAGACGCCGGAGACCATCGGGAAGATGCGCCTCGCCGGCAAGATCGCCGCGAATGCGCTCGCCGAGGCCGGCAAGGCCGTCGCACCCGGCGTGACGACCGATGAACTGGACCGGATCGCGCACGAGTACATGGTCGACCACGGCGCCTACCCGTCGACGCTGGGTTACAAGGACTTCCCCAAGTCCTGCTGCACCTCGCTCAACGAGGTGATCTGTCACGGCATCCCGGACTCGACCGTCATCGCCGACGGCGACATCGTCAACATCGATGTCACCGCCTACATCGACGGCGTGCACGGCGACACCAACGCGACCTTCCTCGCCGGGGACGTCGAGCAGGAGGTCGTCGACCTCGTCGAGCGCACCCGTACCGCCACCGAGCGGGCGATCAAGGCGGTCAAGCCGGGACGCGAACTCAACGTCGTCGGTCGCGTCATCGAGGCGTACGCGAATCGCTTCGGCTACAGCGTCGTCCGCGACTTCACCGGGCACGGCATCGGCGAGACCTTTCACAACGGGCTCGTGGTGCTGCACTACGACGAGCCCAACGTCGACACCGTCCTCGAACCCGGCATGGTGTTCACCATCGAGCCGATGATCAACCTCGGCGGCCTCGCCTGGGAGATGTGGGACGACGGCTGGACCGTGGTGACCGCCGACCGGAAGTGGACCGCGCAGTTCGAACACACCCTCGTGGTCACCGAGGACGGCGCAGAGATCCTGACCCTGCCGGACGCCTGATCGGCATTCCCCTGACTAGTGTCCTGAGTCATTAATTGTCGTTCGGTTGTTAGGCTAGGGAATGGCAACCCGGGGTCCGCGAGCAGTGGATATCGTTCTGACCGATGACGAGCGCCGTGAGCTCGAAGGGTGGGCGCGTCGACGAACGACAGCCTCGGGTTTGGCGATGCGATCACGAATCGTTCTCGCCGCCGCCGAGGGTGGTTCTAATACCGAAGTGGCACAACGACTCGGACTCAATCGAAGTACCGTGCGGCGGTGGCGAGGCCGGTTCGTCGAGCAACGCTGTGATGGGTTGCTCGACGAACCCAGGCCCGGTCGACCACGAACCGTCGACGACGAGCAGATCAAAGACTTGATCACCGCAACTCTCGAGACCACTCCGAAGAATGCGACACACTGGTCGACCCGGTCGATGGCTGAGCATCTCGACATGTCGCAGTCAACGGTGTCGCGTGTCTGGCGAGCGTTCGGATTGGCTCCGCACAAACAGGATTCGTGGAAGCTGTCGAAGGATCCTCTGTTTACCGAGAAGGTCCGCGACGTCGTCGGGCTCTACATGAACCCACCCGAACGTGCCTTGGTGCTCTGCGTTGACGAGAAAACCCAAATTCAAGCGCTCGATCGCACCCAGCCGATCTTTCCCATGCTCCCGGGCACCCCGCAACGGGCCAGCCACGACTACGTGCGCAACGGCACCTCCAGCCTGTACGCGGCGTTGGACATAGCGTCGGGAAAAGTCATCGGCTCGCTTCACTCACGCCATCGCGCAACAGAATTCATCGGATTCCTACGCAAGATCGACGCCGAGGTGCCCGACGAGCTCGACGTCCACCTGGTCATGGACAACGCCTCTACCCACAAGACACCCGCAGTGAAGCGATGGCTGACCTCGCACCCACGGTTTGTTGTCCACTTCACCCCGACCAGCTCATCCTGGATGAACCTCGTTGAACGCTGGTTCGCTGAACTGACCACCAAGAAGCTCCAACGTTCCACCCACCGCACCGTAAGAGCGCTCAACGCCGACATCAGAGCGTGGATCGACACCTGGAACGACAACCCCCGCCCCTACGTGTGGGTGAAGACCGCTGATCAAATCCTCGACTCCATCGCCCACTACTGCACACGAATTAATGACTCAGGACACTAGGCCGGGAAGCGCACGGGCTGCGGCTCGTTGCTGGTCGTCGTGGTCCCGTTGCCGAGCTGTCCCTTGCCGTTGAGTCCCCAGCAGTACATCTCGGCGCCCGCGACCGCGCAGACGTTGGCCGAGCCGGTGGTCACCTGGGTGACGCCCGACAGCCCGTTGATCCGGCTCGGGGCGTGGTCGGGGAGCGTGCTCCGCGAACCCCAGCAGTAGGCGGAACCGCTCGCCGCGGCGCAGGCGGCGTAACCCGCGGTGGAGACCTGTGTCGCGCCCCGCACATCGATCGGGGTCGGTCGCTGTCGGCTGACCTCGGTGCCGTCGCCGAGTTGACCGGAACCGTTCTCGCCCCAGCAGAACACGGTCCCCGAGCCGCCGGAACCGCTCGCCACCGCGCACGTCGAATAGAGACTCGTGCTGATCGAGGAGGGGGAGTCCAGGTCGAGCCTGGTCGGGGTGGGCCGGTTGGTGGTGGTGCCATCGCCGACCTGCCCGTCGGCGTTGTTGCCCCAGCAGTAGGCGGAGCCTGCGGCGATGGCACAGGTCGTCGTGTGCGAGGTCGAGACCGCCGTGACATCGGACAGACCCGAGACCCGCGTCGGGGTGGGGATGGTGGGGTCGGTGCCCGCACCGGTCTGCCCGTTGAGATTGTTGCCCCAGCAGTAGAGGTCGCCGGAGCTGATCGCGCAGGTGGTGAGGCCGACGGCCACCGCTCTCACGTCGGTCAGGCCGGACACCTTGGTCGGCAGCGTGACGTTCTGGCCGGTCGGCCCGGCACCCTGGCCCCAGCAGTAGAGGTCGCCCGAGGCGATCGCGCAGGTTCTACCGAGGCCGCCCATGCCGACCGCCGACACGTCCTCGAGACCGGACACCTTCTCCGGGCGCGCCCGGTCCGTCGTCGAACCGTCGCCGAGGGTGCCGTACAGGTTTCCGCCCCAGCAGAACAGCTCGCCGCCACGCACCGCGCAGGTGCTGTCGCCGCTCGAGGCGATGGACTCGAAGTCGCCCGAACCCGTTGTGGCACCGCTCGATCCGGCGGACGAACGCGTCGATGTCGAGGCCCCGGAAGCCGGGGTCGCCGGGGCGTCGTCGGAGCCGACCAGGACGATCGCGGTGATCACGAGCGCGAGGACGAGGACGAGGACACCTGCGCCGACACCCACGAAGAGCCCGGTTCGCTTTTTCGGCGGTGGCGGGGTGAAGCCGCCGGCGAAGACCGGGGCCGGGGTGTGTGGCCGGTGCGGGTGGTAGCCCGGTGGCGGGAGCGGGGGGCGCTGCCGGGTAGGCGGGTGTTGCCGAGCCGGAGGGTGATGGCCGACGCGTGGCGGAAACGCCGGGGCCGGCGTGGTGGGCGCCGCACGACGCGGGCCCGCGGCCACCGCCTGCTCGAGTGCCCGCGCGAAGTCCGTGCACGAGGCGAACCGGTCGCCGGGCTGCTTGGCCAGCGCCCGGGCGAAGACCGGATCGAGATGCGCCAGAGCCGGATCGTGGTCCGACGGCCGGGGCACGGGGGAGTTCACGTGACCCGAGATGAGTGCCATCGGCGTCGTGCCCGGGAACGGCTGACGGCCGGTGAGCAGCTGGAAGACGGTGCAGGCCAGGGCGTACTGGTCCGAGGCGGGGATCGCGGCCTCGCCGGTGAGCAGCTCGGGGGCGGCGTAGGCCAGGGTGCCGACGAACAGGTTGGTCGCGGTCATCTTGTTGCCGTCGACCAGTCGGGCGATACCGAAGTCGAGAACCGTGACGCGGGTGATGCGGCCGTCCGGTCCGCGGGCGACGACGATGTTCGCCGGCTTGATGTCGCGGTGGATGACCCGCTGACCATGCGCGTAGTCGAGAGCGTCGGCGACGCGACCGGCGATGGTGACGACCTCGTCGACGGGCATCGGGCCGGCGCCGGTGAGGTCTTTGCCGTCGAGGTAGGTCATCGAGAACCACGGGCTGCCGTGCTCGACGCCGTGGGTGAAGACGGTGACGATGCCGGGGTGATCGAGGGCTGCCGCTGTCCGGGCCTCGTTGCGGAACCGCTCGTGGAAGCTGGGGTCCGCAGGATTCGGCGAGATGATCTTCAGGGCCTCGCGACGGCCCAGTGTCGGGTGTTCGACGAGCCAGACCTGGCCCATCCCGCCGCGCCCGAGCAGGGAGACCACGCGATACCCGGCGAACACCGATCCGGGTTCCACGATCTCCACGCCCGACGACCCCCTGTCCCGACCTGCTCGCACAGGCCCTCCCGACCACGCCCTCGCAGGCGTTGCCGTCACTGTAACCAGCCGGAGCGGCCGGCGAGGCAAGTGGTGCGTCGTGTGAACGACCCCACCACTACGCTGTCGTGGTGGCCGATCTCGGTGGTGCGTTGCTCGTGGGCGGGACCAGTAGTGACGCCGGTAAGAGTCTCCTCGTCGCAGGTCTCTGTCGTGCTCTCGCGCGCGACGGCGTCCGGGTCGCGCCGTTCAAGGCGCAGAACATGTCCAACAACTCGGTGGTGACGCTCGACGGCGGTGAGATCGGCCGCGCCCAGGCCCTGCAGGCCTTCGCCTGCGGGCTCGAACCCTCGACGCGGTTCAATCCTGTTCTGCTGAAACCCGGCAGCGACCGGCGCTCCCATGTCGTGCTGCGAGGGCGCCCGGCCGGGGACGTCGGTGCCTGGGACTACATGGCCTGGCGGTCCCGGCTGAGGGAGGTCGTCACCGAGGAGCTCGCCGCGCTCCGCCGCGACTTCGACGTCGTGCTCTGTGAGGGAGCGGGTTCGGTCGCCGAGATCAACCTCCGCCGCAACGACATCGCCAACATGGGGCTCGCGCAGGCCGCACGGCTCCCGGTGCTGCTGGTCACCGACATCGACCGCGGTGGCTCGTTGGCCTCGCTGTTCGGCACCACCGCGATCCTCGAACCCGCAGACCAGGCGCTGATCGCGGGCTACGTCGTCAACAAGTTCCGGGGCGACCCGAGCATCCTCGAACCCGGGCTCCGGCAGGTCGAGGAGATCACCGGCCGCCCGACCCTCGGTGTCCTGCCGTTCGCCGACGACCTGTGGCTCGACGCCGAGGACTCGCTGGCCGCCCCCGTCGGTCGGCGGGTCGGGCCGCCGCTGGGCGCGGCCGGCTCGTGCGTCCGACTCCGCGTCGCCGCGATCCGGTTGCCCCGCATCTCCAATTCCACCGACGTCGAGGCGCTCGCCTGCGAACCGGGGGTCGACGTGACCTGGGTCGACGACCCGGGGAGCGTCGCCGCCGCCGACCTGGTGGTGATCCCGGGGACCCGTGCCACGGTCGCCGACCTCGCCTGGATGCGGGACCGCGGGCTCGCCGAGGCGGTCACCGCCCGCGCGGCCCGCGGTGCCCCCGTGGTCGCGATCTGCGGTGGTTTCCAGATGCTCGCCCGGACCATCGACGACACGATCGAATCCGGGCGCGGCCGCGTCGACGGCCTCGGCGTCTTCGACCTCGACATCTCCTTCGCCACCGACAAGACACTGCGCCAGGTCAGCGGTACCGGTCGTGGCGAGCGCATCGGCGGCTACGAGATCCACCACGGACGGGTCGTCGGGTCACGGGAGGACACCTGGATCGTCGACGACGTCGCCGGACCCGAAGGCGCGGTGCGCGGTGCGGTCCGTGGGACGCACTGGCACGGACTGCTGGCCAACGACGCCTTCCGGCGTCGTCTGCTCACCGAGGTGGCCGCCGAGGCCGGTGTGCGGGACTTCCGGGTCGCCGGCGACACCGCGGTGGAGGCGATCCGCCGCCGGCAGGTCGACACGATGGCCGACCTGGTCGCCGAGCACCTCGACATGGACGC
Source organism: Gordonia sp. Swx-4 (assembly GCF_030316175.1). Lineage (NCBI taxonomy): Bacteria > Bacillati > Actinomycetota > Actinomycetes > Mycobacteriales > Gordoniaceae > Gordonia > Gordonia sp. Swx-4. The sequence goes on along the minus strand of NZ_CP128197.1, from coordinate 3,132,678 downwards.
GGTGATGCATCTCATCGCGACCGGGCCGCCCGCCTCCGCGCCGGTCATCCGCCACCACCTGGACCCCGACGCCGGTTCGGCGCAGACGCTATCGTGGCCCAATGACTGAAGATCAGCGTCAGGTGACCGTCAACGGCCTCACCTTCGACGTCCGGATCGGGGGACCGGAACGGGGCCCGTGGGTCCTGCTGCTTCACGGATTCCCGGTGGACGGATCCTGCTACGACGCGGTGCTCCCGCGACTCCACGAATCGGGCCTGCGGACGTTGGTCCTGAACCAGCGCGGCTACAGCCCCGGCGCACGACCCGAGGCCGTCGAGGACTATCACCTCAGCCACCTGGTGTCGGATGTGATCGCCGTGCTCGACGAACTGAAGGTCGGGTACGCGATCCTCGTCGGGCACGACTGGGGCGGCATCGTCGCGTGGCATCTCGCGGGCAAGTACCCCGACCGGTTCACCGGTCTGGTGGTCGCCAGCACCGGCCACCCGTCGGCGATGCGGGATGCACTCGCGGCGAGCGATCAGCGCGAACGATCGTCCTACATCCTCGATTTCGTCGCCGACGGCGCCGAGGAGACACTCCTCGCCGACGACGGCGCCAAGCTGCGCGCGGCCGGGGTCACCGCCGAGGAGCTCGCCCCGCTGCGCGAACCGGGCGCCCTGCGGGCTGCATTGAACTGGTACCGGGCCAACTTCGTCGGCGACATCAAGGGCACCATGGCGTGCCCGCCGGTGGAGATCCCGACGACGCTCGTCTGGAGCGACGCCGACGCCGCGCTCGGCCGTGAGCAGGCGCAGGGCAGCGGCCGGTACGCCTACTCCGACTTCCGGTTCTGCGAACTGGCCGGCGTCGACCACTGGATTCCGCAGAACGCTCCCGCCGAACTGGCCAGCGAGATCGCCCTGCGGTCGACGGTGTTCTAGATCGCCACTAGATCTCCAGACCCAACAGCGCGTTCTCGAGCACCTCGGGCATCGCCGGGTGGATCCAGTACTGCCCCTTGGCGACCTCGAGGGCGGTCTGGCCGAACGACATCGCCTGGATGACCGGCTGGATGACGGTCGGGGCCTGCGGGCCGATGATGTGCGTGCCGAGGATCTTGCCGGTGCCGCGTTCGGCGATCACCTTGCAGAAACCGGTGGTGTCCTCCATCGCCCAGCCGTAGGCGACGTCACCGTAGGCCTGGACCTTGACCGTGATGTCGTATCCGGCGTCGCGGGCCTCGTCTTCGGTCAGCCCCACCGAGGCGATCTGCGGGTGTGTGAAGACGGCCGCCGGGACGAACCGGTGGTCGAACTCGACGAGATCGTCTGCATCCCAACCCTTCAGCAGGTTGGCCTGCACCACCCGCTCCTCGTGGTTGGCGACGTGCTTGAGCTGGTACGGCGAGCTGACGTCGCCGAGCGCCCACACCCCGCGTGCGGAGGTGCGGCCGTGGATGTCGCAGTGCACCCGGCCCTCTTCGTCGAGTTCGATGCCGACCGAGGAGAGGTTGAGGCGGTCGCCGTTGGGCTTCCGGCCGGTGGCGACGAGCAGGACGTCGGCCTCCAGGTGCGTCCCGTCGTCGAACTGCAGGCGGACACCGCCGTCGGGCAGGTCCTCCGCACCGGTGATGGCGGTGTCGAGGTGGACGTCCCACTTCTCCTCGGCGACCTGGGTGAAACGGTTGGAGATGTCGGCATCCTGCTTGCGCAGCAGGGCGGGGCCGCGGGCGATGATCGACACCTTGGAGCCGAGAGCGCCGAAGACGTGCGCGAATTCGGCTGCGATGTAACCGCTTCCGACGATGGCGAGCCGCTCGGGCAGTTCCGGCAGACGCATCACGTCGTTGTTGGTGTAGTACGCCACGCCGGAATCGGCGATGACCGGCGGGATGACCGCGCGCGAACCCGCGGCCAGGACCACCTCGCGGGCGAGAACCGTTGCACCGTCGGCGGTGACGAGACGGTAGAGGCCGTCGTCGTCCCGACCGTCGAACTCGACATGGGAGCTGTAGACGGTGATGTTCTCGCACCGGTCCACGCGATACTCCTTGCCGCCCTCGGAGATCGGGTCGATGCGTCCGAAGACGCGCTCGACGATGCCGGGCCAGTCCACCGAGTCGACCTTGGCGTGCACCCCGAGACGCGCGCCCTGCGTGGCGATCTCGGCGACCTCCGCCGCGTAGACGAACATCTTTGTCGGGATGCAGCCGACGTTGAGGCAGGTGCCGCCGTACACGCCTTCCTCGAAGATGGCGATCGTCGTGTCGGCATAGCGCTCGTCGGGGATGGAGTTGCCGCTGCCGGAGCCGATGATGGCCAGGTCGACGACCTGCGTGGCGGTCATAGGGTGCTCTCTTTTCTACTGGTTTCCGAGGATTCGGTCGCGGGCCGGATGGTGCGGGCGAGCCAGTCGTCGACCTCGCGATAGGCGTGCTCACGGGCATGCGGCACGGAGAGGAACACGTCGTGGCGGGCGTCGGGGATGGGGACGGTCGACACGCGCCCGCCGAGACACCCGCTCCAGCGGGCGATCTGGCGGACGTCGAGGACGGCGTCGGCGCGATCGGTCGACGCCGAGTAGGTCTTCGCGAAATGGGTCTTGTCCGAACGCAACACGAGCGCCGGCGTGCCGACGTCGATGCCGCGGTGCAGACGTCGTTGCCCGCTCCGGACCGCGTTCAGGAACCCGAAGGTGACCGGGAAACCGCCCATCGGTTTGAGGGCGAGGTCGTAACTCCACTCGCCGTGCGCACTCTCGTGAAGACTCTCGCCGTAGGCCGAGGAGAGTTCCTGCGGGATCACGCGGGTGGGTTGCACCGCGGCCACCGCCTTGATCAGCATCGTCACCGGCAGCGTCCGCAGGACGGCGTCGCCCTGGAGATCCAGCCACGGCGAGTTGAGCAGCAGGCCGTCGACGAGCCCGTGCCGGGCCGGGTCCTGCTCGCGCAGCCGGTCGAGCCACAGCGCGGTGATCAGGCCACCCGTCGAATGCCCGGCGATGATCGTGCGGGTGTCCGCACCCACCTCCTCGGCGATCAGCTCGAGCGCGAGGCCGAGTTCCTCGTCGTATCGAGCGAGGTCCGTCGTGAAGTGGGCGGTGTGGTGGCTCTCCCGCGACCGTCCGCACTTACGCAGGTCGATCGCGTAGAACGCGTAGCCGCGGGCGGTGAAGAAATCGGCCAGCGGCTCGTGGAAGAAGTAGTCGGTGAAGCCGTGGACATAGAGCACCGCGCCGGCCACGGGCCGCGGACCGGCGATCCGCGCACCCGCCTCGGCGCGGCGGATCAGGGTCGCGGTGACGGGTGATTCCCCGTCCGGATCGTCGCCCAGCGGGATGGTGCGGAGTTGGTAGTGGTCCAGGAAGCGGTCGGGTTGCCAGCCGGTGCCTGCGGATACGCTCACAGCAGCCAGCTTAGTGACCCGTCTGCTCGGGCAGGGGACGCCGCGGAAGTGTCACGGATGCCACAGTTGAGCAGGTCGATTCTGTGACAGGACGTGCCATGCTGGACAATGGCCGATGTAGAGATCGTTGATCAGGTTGAAGTGGAGTCCAGGTGTCGAAAACGGTGATCAAGACCGACGTGGCGTTGGTGGGTGCAGGCATCATGAGTGCCACCCTGGGAGCGCTGCTCCGTCAGCTGCAGCCCGATTGGTCGATCAGCCTGTTCGAACGGCTCGACGCCGCTGCGGCGGAGAGCAGCGACCCGTGGAACAACGCGGGCACCGGGCACTCGGCGCTGTGTGAGCTCAACTACACGCCCAAGACCGCCGACGGCGACGTCGACATCACCAAGGCGCTCAACATCAACGAGCAGTTCCAGGTGTCGCGTCAGTTCTGGGCACATGCGGTCGACAAGGGCATCCTCGGCGATCCCTCGGAGTTCATCAACCCGATCCCGCACGTCGCCTTCACCCACGGCGACGCCGGCGTGAAGTACCTGCGCAAGCGCTACGACAACCTCGCAGGACAAACCCTGTTCGAGGGCATGGAGTTCATCGACGATCCGGCCGAGTTCACCAAGCGTCTCCCGCTGATGTCGGCCGGTCGCGACTTCTCCGACCCGGTCGCGCTGAACTGGTTCGACCAGGGCACCGACGTAGACTTCGGCGCGCTGACCCAGCAGCTGCTCAACTATGTCGCGCAGGGCGCCGACATCTACTTCGGTCACTCGGTGACCAACCTGTCCAAGCAGTCCGACGGCAGCTGGATCGTCAAGGTCCGCAACGGCCGCACCGGCGACGTCCTGAAAGTCCATGCGAAGTTCGTCTTCGTCGGCGCCGGCGGAGGTGCGCTGCACCTGCTGCAGAAGTCGGGCATCAAGGAGGCCAAGGGCTTCGGTGGCTTCCCGGTCTCGGGCGAGTTCTTCCGCTGCACCAACCCCGACCTCATCGGTGAGCACCAGGCCAAGGTCTACGGCCAGGCCGCCGTCGGCGCACCGCCGATGTCGGTGCCGCACCTCGACACCCGTGTGATCAACCACAAGCCGGGCCTGCTGTTCGGCCCGTACGCCGGCTGGTCGCCCAAGTTCCTCAAGTCGGGCAAGATCACCGACCTGCCCGCCTCGATCAAGCCGGGGAACCTGCTGCCGATGGTGTCGATCGCGCCGCAGGAGTTCGGTCTGCTCAAGTACCTCATCAGCGAGCTCGCCGCGAACAAGGCCGACCGCGTCAACACGCTGTCGGAGTTCGTGCCGCGTGCGCTCGGCGCCGACTGGGAGCTCATCACCGCCGGTCAGCGCGTCCAGGTCATCCGCAAGACCGGCGTCGGCGGCAAGCTCGAGTTCGGTACCGCGGTCGTGACCTCCGAGGACGGCACCATGTCCGGCCTGCTCGGTGCGTCCCCGGGTGCCTCGACCGCCGTCCCCGCGATGCTCTCGGTGCTCGAGAAGTGCTTCCCGGCCGAGTACGCCGGCTGGTCGCCGAAGCTCACCCAGATCATCCCGTCGTTCGGTCAGAAGCTCAACGGCAACCGTGACCTGTACCGACAGGTGTGGGATTGGACCAACAAGTCCCTGCGGCTGACCGGTCGCGATGCGAGCAGCGTCGAGACCGGCGCGCTCGCCCCCGCCACCGCGGGGTGATCCCGGGCGGTCATCTGTGCTAACCACGACACATGAGTCCTGAACCGCAGCACGACCGGCGCCCGCAGGTACACCGCAGTACGTCTGCCGAGATCGACGCGGCCACGCTGTACCGGCTCCTGCGGCTCCGGGTCGATGTGTTCGTCGTGGAGCAGGCCTGTCCGTACCCGGAGATCGACGGCCGTGACCTCGAGCCGACGACGCGTCAATTCTGGATCACCGAGAGCGGCGAACCCGACGACGACGCCGTGCTGGCGACCCTGCGACTCCTCGAAGAGCCGCCGGGGCCGGACGGTGGGACCGTCTACCGGATCGGGCGTGCCTGCACGGCACGGGCGCATCGCGGCCATGGGCTGGTCGCCCGGCTCCTGACGGTTGCGCTCGACGAGGTCGGGGACCGACCCTGCCGGATCGAGGCGCAGGCCTACCTCACCGAGATGTACGGCAAGTTCGGTTTCGTCGCCGAGGGCGACGAGTACCTCGAAGATGGGATCCCGCACGTGTCGATGCTCCGATCCGGTTCCCGATGACCGACGTCCAGGATTCGGCCCCGGTCCGCTATCCGTTCAGCGCGGTCGTCGGACAGGAACAGCTCAAGCTGGCCCTCGTCCTGTCCGCCATCTCGCCGGGCATCGGCGGCGTCCTCATCCGCGGCGAGAAGGGCACGGCCAAGTCGACCATCGTGCGCGGGCTCGGCCCGCTGATCGGCGGAGACGACCGATCCGGGCGCGTCGTCGAACTGCCGATCGGCGCGACCGAGGACCGGGTGATCGGTTCACTCGACCTGACCTCCGTGCTGCGCGACGGTCGCGCGGAGTTCACCCCCGGGCTCCTCGCCCGCGCCCATCGGGGTGTTCTCTACATCGACGAGGTCAACCTGCTCGCCGACCATCTCGTCGATGTCCTCCTCGATGCCGCCGCGAGCGGGCGCGTCACCATCGAGCGTGACGGCGTATCCCACACGCAGGAAGCAGATTTCGTGCTCGTCGGCACCATGAACCCGGAAGAGGGGGAGTTGCGCCCGCAGCTCCTCGACCGTTTCGGGCTGGCGGTCGACGTCGCCGCGGGAAAGGATCTCGACGAACGTGTCGAGGTCATCCGGCGGCGGATGGCGTTCGACGCCGACCCGGACGGGTTCGCGGCCGAGTACCTCGAAACCGAACATGAACTGGCACAACGGATTCATGCGGCCCGGGAAGCGGTGAGCGGAGTCGAGATCCCGACGCGCGAACTGCGCCGCATCGCCGGCATCTGCGCCCACCTCGACGTCGACGGACTCCGCGGCGACATCGTCGTCGCGCGCACCGCCGCCGCACACGCGGCTTGGCGCGGGGCTCCGACGGTGGACGAGGAGGACGTGCGGGCCGCCGTCGAACTCGCCCTGCCGCACCGCAGGCGCCGCAACCCCTTCGACGAGTCCGGTCTCTCGAACGACCAGCTCGACGACGCCATGTCGGCCGGCCAGGACGCCGCCGGCCCCGGCTCTCCCGATTCCCCGGACGACGATCCGACACCGCCGGAGGGTGGACCGGGCGGCGGTGCCCCGGAGCCGGGGGAGTCCTCGGAATCCTCCGGGGCCTCGGAAGAGGCCAATACGCACGAAGACTCGGAGCCCGGGTCGCAGCGGGCCCCCGGGCCCGCTTTCGGTGCCGCCCCGACGCCGACGGGGCGCCGGGTGCGTGCGCTCCGCGTGACCGGGGTCGGAGACGGAGACCCCGGCCGCCGGTCGAAGGCGCGCAGCCGGCGCGGGCACACGACCCACGCCGTCGACTTCGCCGACGGCCGGCCGGTGCACCTGTTCGCCACCGTCCTCGCCGCGGCGGGCCGGGCGCCGCAGTCGTCGGTCCGCATCGCGGCACCCGATTTGCGCGCAGCCGAACGCATCGGCCAGGAATCCAATCTCGTCGTCTTCGTGGTGGACCTGAGCGGATCGATGACCGCCCGCCGCCGGCTCACCGCGGTCGCAGAACTGTGCGTCGAGATGCTGCGGGACTCCTACACGCGTCGTGACCGGGTGGCCGTGGTCGTCGCCCGCGGCGGTACCGCGACGCTGGCCGTGCCGCCCACCAAGTCGGTGGACATCGCGGTGCGCCGCCTCGCCGAGATCCGTACCGGTGGCCGGACGCCACTGGCCGAGGGGCTGACCCTGGCCGGCGACGTCGTCGAACGCTGTCGCCGCACCGAACCGAATCGTCGGCCGCTCGTCGTCGTCCTCACCGACGGTCGCGCCACCTCCGGCCGGGATGCCCCGGCACGGGCGCGGCTCGCGGCGTCGGCGATCCGGCGCCGGGGGATCGAGTCGGTGGTCGTCGACTGCGAGCAGGGGCTGGTGCGGCTCGGCCTCGCCGCCGACCTCGCCTCCCACCTCGGCGCCGAGTTGCTGACCATGGACAAGCTGTCCGCGACCGCGCTGACCCGCGGCGCGGCCTGAGTCCGCCGAAGAAGGAGACAACAAGTGCCCCAAGGGGTTCCCGCCTCGGTTCCCGACGACGGCCTGACCACCCGCCAGCGTCGGAACCAGCCCGTGCTGGCCGTCCACACCGGTGACGGCAAAGGCAAGTCCACCGCCGCCTTCGGGATGGCGATGCGCGCCTGGAACGCCGGTATGCGGGTCGCCGTCTTCCAGTTCGTGAAGAGCGCGAAGTGGAAGGTCGGGGAGGAGTCGGCGTTGCTGGCTCTCGGGCAGTGCCACACCGACACCGGTGCGGGTGGTCCGGTGGAGTGGCACAAGATGGGCCAGGGATGGTCGTGGTTGCGAGCCAACACCGAGCACGCCGACAACCACGCCGCCGCCGCGCGCGCCGGTTGGGCCGAGATCGCCCGGCGGCTCGATGCCGGCGAACACGACTTCTACGTGCTCGACGAGTTCACCTATCCGCTCGACTGGGGCTGGGTCGACACCGACGAGGTCATCGAGACGCTCGCCCGGCGCCCCGGACGTCAGCACGTCGTCATCACCGGCCGCCGTGCACCGCAGGCGCTGGTCGACGCCGCGGACCTCGTGACCGAGATGCGCAAGATCGCCCACCCGATGGATGCCGGCCGCAAAGGCCAGAAGGGCATCGAGTGGTGACCGTGTCCCGCGCGACACCGGCGGTCGTGATCGCCGCGCCGTCCTCGGGCAGCGGCAAGACGACGGTGACGACCGGACTCATCGGCGCGTTGCGTGCAGCCGGTCACCGGGTTGCACCGTTCAAGGTCGGTCCCGACTACATCGACCCCGGGTATCACGCCGTCGCCGCCGGGCGTCCCGGTCGCAACCTGGACCCCAACCTGGTGGGCGAGAAGCTGATCGCACCGCTGTTCGCCCACGGTTCGGCCGGTGCCGACATCGCCGTCGTCGAGGGCGTGATGGGGCTGTTCGACGGCCGTATCACCAGCGACGACCCCGACGCCGCCGACACCGACGCGCTGGGCATCGGCTCGACCGCGCACGTGGCGTCGATCATCGGTGCGCCCGTCGTGCTGGTCGTCGACGCGGGTGGGCACAGTCAGTCGCTCGCCGCGGTGCTGCACGGGTTCCTGTCCTACGACACCTCGGTCCACATCGCCGGCGTCATCCTCAACCGGGTCGGCTCGCCGCGCCACGAGATGGTGCTGCGACAGGCGTGCGCCCGCGTGGGTGTCCCGGTCTTCGGCGTGCTGCGTCGCGACCCGTCGCTGACCGTGCCGTCCCGCCATCTCGGACTCATCCCCGCGGCCGAACGCAGCGCCGACGCGGTCGCCGCCGTCGCGTCGATGACCGATCACCTGCGCGACGCACTCGACCTTCCCGCGATCGTGGCCGCGGCCCGGCAGCGTCGGATTCCCGACGCCGCGCCGTGGTCGGCGACCGACGCACTCGCGCCCTACGTCGACGGCGCTCCGGCCCCGTCCTCGCGGCCCGTCATTGCGGTGGCCGGGGGCGCGGCGTTCACGTTCGGCTACGCGGAACATACCGAGATGCTGCGGGCCGCGGGTGCCGAGGTCGTGGCGTTCGACCCGCTGTGCGACCGGCTTCCGCCGGACACCGCCGGTGTCGTCATCGGCGGCGGTTTCCCGGAGGAACATGCCGAGGAACTCGGCGCCAATCACGAACTGCGGGCCGACCTGCGTGCACACGCGGCCGCGGGCAGGCCCATCCACGCCGAGTGCGCCGGCCTGGTCTACCTGGCCGACCGCCTCGACAATCGCCCGATGAGCGGCGTCCTCGACATCGCCGGCAGCTTCGGGCCCACACTGACGCTCGGCTACCGCGACGCGGTGGCCCTCGGCGACTCGGTCCTGTTCCGTGCCGGCGAGCGCGTCACCGGGCACGAGTTCCACCGCAGCACCGTGCACGTGGGAGACGCGTCGACGCCCGCGTGGGCCTGGCGTGACGTCGAGGGCCGGCCGGCCACCGACGGCGTCGTCACCGATGCTGTCCACGCCTCGTATCTGCACGTGCATCCGGCGGCCATCCCGGAGGCGCTGAACCGCTTCGTGTCCCGAGTAGGCTCCTCGTCGTGGACGATGCCGACAAACTCCTCGACGCAGGCTCACCGATGACGGCACAACGGCTCCGCGAGACCCTCGACGCGCTGGCGACCCACGGCGCCGACGACCCCGAACTGCTGCGTCAGTTGCTCGAGGCGGTGCTCGTCGTCGGACAGGGTGTCGAACTCGACCGGGCGCTGCAGCGCATCGTCGAGGTGGCCGCCGGTCTGGTGGACGCGCAGTACGGTGCGCTGGGCGTGCGCGGTCCCGATGGCGGTCTGAGCGAGTTCGTGCACATCGGGATCACCGAGGCCCAACGGGCGACGATGGGGCACCTGCCGGTCGGCCGCGGCGTGCTGGGTCTGCTGATCGACGACCCGCGACTGCACCGCATCCACGACCTCGGGTCGCATCCGACCTCGGTCGGGTTTCCGCCGAATCACCCGCCCATGCGCACCTTCCTCGGTGCGCCGATCCTGGTGCGCGGTGAGGTCTTCGGCAGTATCTACCTCACCGAGAAACGGTCGGCCGACGACTTCTCCGAGGTCGACGAGACGGTCGTGGCGGTGCTCGCGGTGGCCGCCGGTATCGCCATCGACAACGCCGGACTCTTCGAACGTGCGCGTACCCGGCACCGCTGGATGCAGGTTCTGGCCCGCCGCGGATCGGAGCCGCTCGCCGGAATCGCTTTGTCGGACACCATGTCCCGGATGTGTGTCGACGTCGCCGACCTGGTGGATGCGGTCGACGTCTTCCTCCTCACCGAACTCGACGGCGAGGTGGAGTTGCGCGGTCACACCGGGGAGCGGATCGAGATCGACAGCTTCACCGCGCCGCACGCGAACGCGCCCACCGTCCTGCGCGCCGGCACCATCCCGCCGTCTCTGGTGCGCCGGGGCGCCCGCTGGACGACGGTGCAACCGCTGCAGCGGGCATCAGGTGCCTTCGGCTGGATGCTCATCACCCACCGCAATCGTCCGTACTGGGACGACGAGGAGATCGCCGGACTGGCGGGCGTCGCCGAGATCGCCTCGCTGGCCGTCGTCTACGCCGAACAGCAGCAGATCGCCCGCGACCTCGAGGTGCTCGAGGACCGTCACCGCATCGCCCGTGACCTGCACGACCACGTGATCCAACGTCTGTTCGCGGTGGGTATGTCGGTGCAGACGCTGCTGGCCGGGTCGACCGATCCCGCCGCCGCCACCGCGCGACTCGAACAGATCATGACCGACCTCGATCGCACGATCGCGCAGATCCGGACGTCGATCTTCGACCTGCAGACGGTGACCGCCGACGCCGACGGGTCTACCCTGCGGCGTCGAGTACTCGACATCGTCTCCGAACTGTCCGGACACGCGTCGATCTCACCGAGCGTCCAGTTCGACGGCCCCGTCGACACCGTGGTGCCCGACACGCTGGGACCCCACATCGACGCGGTGCTGCGTGAGGGGCTGAGCAACGCGTTGCGGCACGCGCAGGCCGAACACATCGCCGTCGCGGTCCGCGCCGACGACGTGCTGACGGTCGAGATCACCGACGACGGTGTCGGTATCGGCACCGACGTCACCTACCGCGGGCTGGAGAACCTCACCCGTCGCGCCGAGGACTGCGACGGGACGTTCAGCGTGATGACCCGCCCGCGCGGTAACCGCGACGAGGGCGGGACGACCCTCACCTGGTCGGTACCCCTGATCGGTTAGTCCTTGCCGTCGCGCAGTTTGGTCGCCATCACCGCGACCTGGGTGCGGCGCTGCATGTCCAGCTTGCCGAGGATACGGGACACGTAGTTCTTGATCGTCTTCTCCGCCAAGAACATCCGTCCGGCGATCTGCCGGTTGGTCAGACCCTCGCCGATGAGGTTGAACACCTCGCGCTCCTGGTGGGTGAGATCGGCGAGCGGGTCCTTCTCCTGCTGCTTGCCGTCGCGCAGCTTTGCCAGCAGGGCGGCGGTCGACCGGTCGTCGAGCAGCGAACCGCCCTGTCCGACGGTGCGGACCGCGGCCACCAGGTTGTGGCCGAGGATCTGCTTGAGCACGAAGCCCGACGCGCCGGCGAGGACCGCGGCGAGCAGGGCGTCGTCGTCGGCGTAGCTGGTCAGCATCAGGCACTTCACGTCCGGTTCGGCCGCACGGACGTCGCGGCAGAGTTCGACACCGTTGCCGTCGGGCAGCCGGACGTCGAGCACGGCCACGTCGGGCTTGGTCGCGAGGATGCCGACCAGCGCCTCACCGACGGATGCGGCCTCGCCGACGACCTCGATGTCGCCTGCGGTGCCGAGGAGGTCGCGGAGTCCGCGTCGGACGAGTTCGTGGTCGTCGACGAGGTAGACGCGAACCGGGGTGGGGGTCGAATCGTCAGCCATGGTCTGAACGTACCGGACCTTCTCAGCTGCGAGAACTCACAGCCGGCGTTGTGTCGGCGGAGAGGAGGGTCCCGGCCGGATTCGCGACGTCCGCCCCCATGGAAGCGGGACTTTCTCCCCACGAGCAGCACCCGTCCCGGCGCGCAGAGTGGTTGTCGACGGATTCTCGATCCGCCTGTCCCACCCGACCTTCGGACCAGGAGAGCACGTGACCACCCTCATCGGACCCCCCGAACTGACCAACAGCGGGATGACCGGATCGGACCTGCTGCGCGAACTGCTACCCGTGTGCGAGACCGAGGTGGAGCGTCACATGCGGATGACCAAGGACTGGCATCCGCACGACTACGTGCCGTGGGACTCCGGCCGCAACTTCGCGATGCTCGGCGGCATCGACTGGGACCCGGAACAGTCGCAGCTGTCGGAGACCGCCAAGGCCGCGATGATCACCAACCTGCTCACCGAGGACAACCTGCCGTCGTACCACCGGGTCATCGCCGAGAACTTCAGCCTCGACGACGCGTGGGGCTGGTGGGTCGGCCGTTGGACCGCCGAGGAGAACCGCCACTCGGTGGTCATGCGCGACTACCTCGTCGTCACCCGCGGCGTCGACCCGGTCGAACTCGAAGAGATCCGGATGGCCCACATGACGTCCGGCTTCAACCCGCTGCCCGAAGATGACGGACAGCGCGACCACAGCTTCGACATGCTCTATGCCGTCGCCTATGTCAGCTTCCAGGAGCTCGCCACCCGCGTCTCGCACCGCAACACCGGCAAGGCCTGTGGCGACCCCATCGCCGACCGTATGCTGCAGCGCGTGGCGGCCGACGAGAACCTGCACATGCTCTTCTACCGCAACATCGTCGCCGGCGCCCTCGACCTGGTTCCCGACCAGACGATGGCCGCAATCTACGCGATCGTCTCCAACTTCCAGATGCCCGGCGCCACCATGCCGAACTTCCGGCGCAACGCGGTGCTGATCGCCAAGGGCGGCATCTACGACCTGCCGCAGCACATGTCCGAGGTGGTCATGCCGGTGCTGCGCAAGTGGCGCATCTTCGAGCGCGAGGACTTCGGGCCGCTCGGTGAGCACTACCGCGAACAGCTCGCGGCCTTCCTCGATGAGATGAACGTCAAGGTCGAGAAGTTCGAGGCCTCGCGTGAGCGCGCCCTGCAGCGCGAGCGGGCACGGAGCCGGGCATGACGCTCACACAGCCGATGGAGGTGGACGAGCTCGCGTGCGGGTGCGAGTCCGGGTTCGCCACGGCGATCTCGATGGCCGAGGCGGCCGCCGACCGGAACCCGGCATGGTGGAACGAGATCCGGACGGGCGCCGACGACGCGCTCGACGCCGCCTACTGCAGTTCCAAGCTGCTCGGCGCGCTGCTGCAGTCGGCCGCGCACCGGCTCGGTGTGCCATCCGCCGACATCTGGGCCCACATCCGCCGGACCGGCGAACTGCCGCTGCAGATCACACCGGACGGGCAGCTGTAGATCACACCGGCGGGCGCCGGGGACGGGGCGACCGCCCGGTAGTGTTCCGTGCCATGTCTGGTCACTACCTCGTCGGCCTCGATCTCGCGGGCCGCAGGGTGGTCGTCGTCGGCGGCGGTTCCGTCGCACAGCGTCGGCTGCCGAACCTCATCGCGGCCGGAGCCGACGTGCACGTCATCGCCATCGACCCGACGCCGGCCGTCGAGTCGTTCCAGGGCATCACCGTGACCCGCCGCGCGTACGCCGACGGCGACCTCGAAGGCGCCTGGTACGCGATGGCCTGCACCGATGATCCGGCGGTCAATGCGGCGGTCGTCGCCGAGGCCGAACGCCGCCACACCTTCTGTGTGCGCGCCGACGACGCACAGTACGGAACCGCGGTCACCCCGGCGTCCGCCCGGCACCGCGACGTCCAGTTCGGTGTCCTCGCCGGTGGCGACCACAAGCTGTCGGCCGCGTTGCGTGCCGCGATCAGCCGTGCGTTGGCGGAGGGCTCGCTGTCCGTGGACGACGTCGAACCGCACGCCCCGGGTGTCGCGCTGGTCGGCGGCGGTCCCGGCGATCCCGACCTCATCACGGTGCGTGGCCAGCGCCTCCTCGCCGAGGCCGACGTCGTCGTCGCCGACCGTCTCGCGCCGGCCGAACTGCTCGAATCCCTCGGCCCACAGGTGGAGATCATCGACGCCGCGAAGGTTCCCTACGGCCGCGCGATGAAGCAGGAGGCCATCAACGACGTCCTCGTGGCGCGCGCCAAGGAGGGCAAATTCGTCGTCCGGCTCAAGGGCGGCGACCCCTATGTCTACGGTCGCGGCTTCGAGGAGCTGCAGGCCTGCGTCGCCGCCGGTGTACCGGTGACCGTGGTGCCCGGCATCAGCAGCTCGATCGCCGCACCCGCGTCGGCCGGCATCCCGGTGACCCACCGCGGCGTCACCCATGAGGTGGTCATCGCCTCCGGTCACGTCCCGCCCGGCCACCCCGACTCGCTGATCGACTGGTCGGCGATGGGCAAGCTGCGCGGCACGCTCGTGCTGATGATGGCCGTCGAACGGGTCGACGTCTTCGCCGACGCCCTGCTCGAGGGCGGCCGGCCCGCCGACACCCCGGTGGCCATGATCGAGAACGGATCGCTGCCGACGCAGCGCCTGCTGCGCACCGACCTCGCGCATGCCGCCGAGGTCGCCGAGGCCGAGGGGTTGCGCCCGCCGGCCATCGTCGTCATCGGCCAGGTGGCCGCTTTCACCGAAGGCGCCTGAACCGGGCAGTTCGGGACATCGAACCAACAGGGATTGGCACATCGGCGCGCTCGGCCGGTACCGTCGTGCCTTATGTCGAATCCCGGATCAGTGCACGCTGGAACTGTGGACACCGCCCAGTTCCGTCCGGTCTTCGGACTGCCGATCCTGGTGCTGTCCGGAATGCAGCTGCTCATGGTGCTCGATGGCACCGTCGCGGCGCTGGCCCTCCCACGGATCCGCGACGCCCTCAGCCTCTCCGAGTCGAGCGCCAACTGGGTCATCTCCAGCTACGTCCTGGCCTTCGGTGGCCTGATGCTGCTCGGCGGCCGCCTCGGTGACACCTTCGGCCGCAAGCGGATGTTCATCGTCGGCGTCGTGGCCTTCACCCTGACCTCACTTCTGTGCGGTCTCGCGTGGAACGAGGCCAGCCTGATCGTCGGCCGCGCACTGCAGGGGGCGTCGGCCGCCATCGCCGCCCCGACCGCGATGGCCCTGGTCGCGACCACCTTCGCGCCGGGCAAACCCCGCAGCCAGGCCTTCGCCGTCTATGCGGCGATGACCGGCGTCGGTTCGGTCGCCGGCCTGATAGTGGGCGGCGTGCTGACCGAGGTGTCGTGGCGACTCGTGTTCCTCATCAACGTGCCGATCGGCCTGGTCGTCGTGATCGGCGCGATCATCGCGCTGCGCGAATCGCAGGGCGAGCGTCTGCCGCTCGACGTTCCCGGCGCGGTGCTCGGCACCCTCGGCTGCACCTTGCTGGTCCTCGGCGTCAACGAGGGTCCCAACGGCTGGGGTTCGCCCGTCGTGATCGGCTCGTTCGTGCTCGGCGTGCTGGCGCTGATCGCCTTCGTGGTGGTCGAGCGACGCGCCGCCAACCCGATCCTGCCGTTCTCGCTGTTCGACAACACCTCACGCGTCGCGGCACTCGGGGCGATCCTGTTCGCCAGCATGATCATGATGTGCATGGCGGTGTTCATCTCGCTGTATCTGCAGGGGATTCTGAAGTACTCGCCGATCCAGAGTGGTCTGGCCGTCGTGCCCTTCGCCTTCGGCCTCGGCATCGCCGCGGCGATCGCGTCGAAGCTCTCGCTGATGACCCAGCCGCGCTGGCTGGTCCTGGTCGGCGGCGCGGTGATCCTCGCCGGCTGCTTCTACGCCTCGTCGATCGCCACCGATGCCCCCGACTACTTCCCGAGCATCTTCCTGCCGGTCATCGTGATCGGCTTCGGCGTGGGCCTCGCCGTCATCCCGCTCACCCTGTCGGTGGTCGCCGGCGTCGGACCGAACGAGATCGGTCCGCTGACCGCCCTCGCGCAGGTCGCGCAGAACCTCGGCGGAGCGGTCGGCCTCGTCGTGGTGGGGGCGATGGTGACGTCGCGGGCACTGTCCAAGGGCGGCACCACCGAGCCCGTCGAGACCATGAACCCGACTCAGCTGGCCGCTCAGGCCGAGGGCTACGGCCTCGCCTTCGCGGCGTGTGCCGGCATCGCGGTCATCGCCGCGATCGTCGTCCTGTTCATGCGGTTCACCCCGGAACAGGTCGCCGAGGGCCAGGCCGCCCAGGAAGCAGCCGACGCGGGCGTCGAATAGTCAGTCCGTCAGCACCACGATCTGGTCGGGTGCGGGGATCTCGACGCGCTGACCGGCGTCGGACAGGACCGCGGCAAGGCCGTTGATGTCGCGCACGTTGCGTCGTGTGCGGACCAGTTCGCGCGCCATCAGGCCCTTGTAGTGCTTGTTGAAGTGGCTCACGACCTTGCGTGATCCATCGGGCTGTTCGGTCATCACCGTCGCGGTGACCGCACCCTTGACGGGCCCGAGCTGCTGGTAGACGCCGGAACGCAGATCCACCACGAAGTCGTCGACGGCGTCGAGCGTGGGGGACAGCTCCGGCTTCCAGATCGACGCCAGCGTCGGCATGCCGGGGAGCTTGGATCCACCCGACAGCCGGTAGGCGGGAATCGGGTCGGCAGCGCGCACCACACCGAACAGTGCCGAGCCGATGGCCAGTCGTTCGGCTGCCTTGGTCTTGCCGGCCTTGGTCAGCGCGGCGTGGTCGAGGGCGTCGTAGAGCACGCCGGTGTAGCGCTCGATCGCCGGGCGGGTGGGGGAGAGCCACAGGTCGGCGTTGCGGTCCACCTCGGAGAGCTGGGTGGCGCCGAGGCCGAGCGCCGTGCGGCTCGCGTCGAGGTCGCCGGCGAGGTCGACGATGGCCTCACCGATCCGTTTGCGGACGGGGTTCAGCTCGGAAAACGACAGGGTGTCCAGATCGAGGGGAGCCCCGCGCCCACCGTCGGATTTGGTCTCGGAGGGAGGGAGGATGACGAGCACCGGAACACCATAACTAAGCTGGTTTGTCGTGATCACACGCATGTCGACCCTGTTCCTGCGGACCCTGCGCGACGACCCGGCCGATGCCGAGGTGCCCAGCCACAAGCTGCTGGTGAGAGCGGGCTACGTCCGCCGCGTCGCGCCCGGCGTCTACTCCTGGCTCCCCCTGGGTCTGCGCGTGCTCAAGGCCATCGAGAACGTCGTGCGCGAGGAGATGAACGCGATCGGCGGTCAGGAGATCCTGCTGCCGGCGCTCCTGCCGCGCGAACCCTACGAGGCCACCAACCGATGGACCGAGTACGGCGACGCGCTGTTCCGTCTCAAGGACCGCAAGGGCGCCGACATGCTCCTCGGACCCACGCACGAGGAACTCTTCGCGACGCTGGTCAAGGGCGAGTACTCGTCCTACAAGGACATGCCGGTCATCCTGTACCAGATCCAGACCAAGTACCGCGACGAGGAGCGTCCGCGCGCGGGCATCCTCCGCGGTCGCGAGTTCGTGATGAAGGACGCCTACTCCTTCGACCTCGACGACGCCGGCCTCAAGAAGGCCTACAACGCCCATCGCGAGGCGTACCAGAAGATCTTCGAACGCCTGCAGATCAAGTACGTCATCGTCTCCGCCACCTCCGGCGCGATGGGCGGCAGTGCCTCCGAGGAGTTCCTGGCCGAGTCCGAGGTCGGCGAGGACACCTTCGTGCGATGCCTGGAGTCGGGGTACGCGGCGAATGTGGAGGCGGTCGTCACGCATGCGCCCGCCCCGAAGCCGATCGACGGTCTGCCCGAGGCAGTCGTCCACGACACCCCGGACACCTCGACCATCGACACGCTCGTGGCGTGGGCCAACGAGACCCTCGACGGTGAGTACACCGGTGCCGACACACTGAAGAACGTGATGGTGAAACTGCATGCGCCGGGCAAGGATCCGGAGATCATCGGTGTCGGCGTCCCCGGCGACCGCGAGGTCGATCTCAAGCGTCTCGAGGCATCCGTGTCGCCGGCCGAGGTCGAGCTGCTCACCGAGGCCGACTTCACCGCCAACCCGTTCCTCGTCAAGGGTTACATCGGTCCGAAGGCGTTGCAGGCCAACGGTATCCGCTACCTCGTCGACCCGCGCGTGGTCGACGGGACGTCGTGGATGACCGGTGCCGACGAGCCCGGACGCCACTACGTCGGTCTCGTCGCCGGCCGCGACTTCACGCCCGACGGCACGGTCGAGGCCGCCGAGGTCCGCGACGGCGACCCGTCGCCGGACGGCGCCGGGGTGCTGGTGAGCGCCAAGGGCATCGAGATCGGGCACATCTTCCAGCTCGGCCAGAAGTACACCGACGCCTTCGAGGTCGACGTGCTCGGCGAGAACGGCAAGCCGGTCCGGCTGACCCAGGGTTCCTACGGTGTCGGTGTGTCGCGCCTGGTGGCGGTCATCGCCGAACAGTCGCACGACGACAAGGGTCTGCGCTGGCCGAAGACCGTGGCGCCGTTCGCCGTTCACCTCGTCATCGCCAACAAGGACGAGGCCGCGATCGCCGGTGCCGAGCAGCTCGCCGCGGACCTCGACGCCGCCGGGCTCGAGGTGCTCCTCGACGACCGCAAGGCCTCGCCCGGTGTGAAGTTCAAGGATGCCGAGCTCCTCGGCATGCCGACGGTCGTGGTGGTCGGACGCGGCTATGCCAACGGCACCATCGAGATCCGCGACCGGTTCACCGGTGAGGCCGCGGAGGTGGCCGTCGACGGTGCGGTGGACGCGGTCGTCGCGGCGGCACGCGCCTAGCCTGAGACGGGAGACCCCGGGAACGCCACCGTGACCGGGGTTTCCTGCAGCAGCGCTCGCCACGTGGCGGCGCGGACCGCACAGTCCGACAGGCCGTCGACCCCGATCCGGCGGCCGGCTTCGTCGTCGGCCTGTTCGAGCAGGGCCCGGTATGCGGTCGTGCAGTCGATCTCGGCCGCGAGTGCCGCCCGAGCGGCGGTCTCGGGGTCGGTGACCTGCACCGGCAGCGTGTAACCGGCTGCGGCCAGCGGCGATGTGCCGCCGGCGGCGGTGATGGCCCGGTCGATCTCGTCCCGGCGGGCGCGGTGCTCGGCGGCGTAGTCGCCGACCATGCGACGGCGCGCGGCCGTGACGAACGCGGTGATCACCCCGTAGGTGAAGATCGCGGCGTTCTCGGCGTCCGCGGCGACGACGAGCGGGTCGCCGGTGTCGGCCACCGGGGAGGGGACGGGGCTGGTCATGCCAGTTGCACCTCTCGCATCGAGGTCACGGCGGCCGCGACCGATCCGGCCAGACCGGCCGGGTATCCGGGCAGGGAGATCGCCACATCGCGCGCTTCACCCGAGGACTGCTCGAGTCCGGCGCGCAGGCCCACCAGGGTCGGCGGTTCGGCCGGAGTGGGTGTCGTCGAGGGGCCCGGCTCGTCGACGGTGGTCGCGACGTCCTGGTCCAGGCGGATGATCTCCTCACGCAGCGCCCGTGCGTGCTCGGCGCGCTGATCTGCGACGACCGCGAGGGCTGCGGCATATCTGGGCTCGGCGCCGGCGAGCGATCGAGCGCTCTTCTCGTCGGCGAGGGCGCTGCGCACGAGGGGTACCAACCGCTCGGCGGTGATGGTTTCCTCCGACGGTCCCGTGCTGCAGCCCGACACGCCGACGGCTCCCAGGCCGGCCACCGCGACCCCTGCCACGAGTCCTCCGCGCAACACGGTGCGCCGATCCAATGTGGTCACGCGACACATGATGCCAGCCGCGAAACGAAGGTGGTCGGGGCATGCCCGGCGATCCACTAGGATGTGTCGAAGCAACTTCGTGCGAGACCTGGCACGGCCCGACAACTGAAGACGAGGGGAGTGGCATGCCGATCAGCCCGCCGCAGGTGAGTGAACTCGTCGAAAAGCTTGTCGTAGAGCAAGGTTTCGACCTCGAAGACGTCATCGTCAACCGACGCGACGGCCAGGACGAACTGACGATCGTCGTCGACCGCGACGGCGGTGGCGATCTCGACGTCCTCGCCGACCTGTCCAACCGGATCTCCGAGCTCCTCGACGCGGTTCCCGAACTCACCGACGAGGATGCCTACGTCCTCGAGGTGACCTCGCCCGGCGTCGACCGTCCCCTGACCCTTCCGCGGCACTGGCGTCGCAACACCGGACGCCGCGTCGCCGTCGACGTGGCCCCGCTCGAGGGGAGCGAGGAGCGGTCTCTCACCGGTCGCATCGGCAAGCTCGACGAGACGAACGTCGAGATCGTGATGAACCTCCGCGGACGGATCGCGGTGGAGACCATCCCGCTCGAGGCCGTGACGAGAGCCGTCGTGCAGGTCGACTTCTCGCAGCCGAGCGTCGCCGAACTCGAACTCTGCGGACTCGACGCCGAGGAGATCGAGCGTCGGCGGGCGCGGGACCGCACGCAACTGAACGACTGAAGACCGAAGAACCGAACAAGTGACAAGTGAAGAGCGGCGACAAGTGAATAGGAGCCAGACCCCATGAACATCGACATCGGCGCACTGCGCATGATCGAGGCCGACAAGGGCATCTCGATCGAGACGGTCATCACCGCCATCGAGACCGCCCTGCTGACCGCCTACCGTCACACCGACGGCTTCGCGCCGCATGCGCGTGTCGACATCAATCGCAAGTCCGGTGCCGTCCGCGTGATGGCACAGGAACTCGACCAGAACGGCGACGTCGTCCACGAGTGGGATGACACCCCCGAGGGCTTCGGCCGGATCGCGGCCACCACGGCGCGTCAGGTCATCCTGCAGCGCCTCCGCGACGCCGAGAACGAGAAGAACTTCGGCGACCTCGTGGCCCATGAGGGCGAGATCGTCGGCGGCGTGGTCCAGCAGGACTCCCGCGCCAACGCCCGAGGCATGGTCGTGGTGCAGATCGGCAGCGACGCCAACAGCACCGAGGGCGTCATCCCGCCCGCCGAGCAGGTGCCCGGCGAGGTCTACACCCACGGCGACCGCATCAAGTGCTATGTCGTCGGCGTCAGCCGCGGCCCCCGCGGACCGCAGATCACGCTGTCGCGCACCCACCCGAACCTGGTCCGCAAGCTGTTCTCGCTGGAGGTGCCCGAGATCGAGGACGGTTCGGTCGAGATCGTCGCGGTCGCCCGCGAGGCCGGTCACCGCTCCAAGATCGCCGTGCACACCGGTGTCGCCGGGCTCAACGCCAAGGGCGCCTGCATCGGCCCGATGGGCCAGCGCGTGCGCAACGTGATGAGCGAACTTGCCGGCGAGAAGATCGACATCATCGACTTCGACTCCGATCCCGGTGTGTTCGTCGGGAATGCGCTGTCTCCGGCGAAGGTTGTATCGGTCACCGTGGTCGACGAGGCCGCGAAGGCGGCCCGGGTCGTCGTGCCGGACTATCAGCTCTCCCTCGCCATCGGCAAGGAAGGACAGAACGCCCGTCTCGCCGCCCGGCTGACCGGTTGGCGGATCGACATCCGCTCCGACGCCGCCCCCGCGGCCGAGGAGGGAGCCGAGT
This sequence comes from Gordonia sp. Swx-4, assembly GCF_030316175.1. Classification (NCBI taxonomy): domain Bacteria; kingdom Bacillati; phylum Actinomycetota; class Actinomycetes; order Mycobacteriales; family Gordoniaceae; genus Gordonia; species Gordonia sp. Swx-4. The sequence continues at coordinate 3,111,243 of NZ_CP128197.1, read as the reverse complement.
GACACGGGTGACAGCCGATTGTTCGCAACCCGCCCGGTCGCGCTAGACTGATCGATGGTTCAGCGATCCGCCCCCCGCACGTCAACCAATCACAGGCCGGTACGGATGTGTGTCGGTTGCCGGCAACGGGCACAGGCCGCCGAGTTGGTTCGTGTCGTCGCGCAACAGCGCGAGGACGCCACCGTGCTCGTGGCCGATCCCGCGAAGACCATGCCGGGACGTGGCGCTTGGTTGCATGCGAGGGCGGAGTGCATCTCCGTCGCGACGCGACGCAGGGCCTTCGCCGCGGCACTCCGGACTCCCGGTCTGACCGCGGACCCGGACGATCTCGCCGAACAGCTCGGCGTGATCACCCACTAAAGATGGCTCCTCGGAGCCGGAACAGGTTGCAGAAGACATGAGCACACCGTGAAGTCCCCACGATGAGCATGTACCGGACATAAATCGAGGCCGTAGCGGGTTAGCCGCTTGGCCTCCAGCAAAGGAGAGCAGTGGCAGGCAAAGCCCGCGTGCACGAACTGGCCAAAGAGCTCGGTGTTACGAGCAAGCAGGTGCTCGAGCGCCTGAAGGAACAGGGCGAGTTCGTCAAATCGGCGTCGTCGACGGTAGAGGCCCCAGTGGCCCGTCGACTGCGTGAATCATTCCCCGGCACGGACGGGGGAGCCAAGGACGGCGGTTCGTCGTCGGCACCCAGTCCTCGTCAGTCGGCCAAGCCCGGACCCAAGCCGTCCGGTGCGCCGAAGCCCGGTGCCGCCCCGGCAGCGCCGGCCGAGCGTCCCGCCCCGGGACCCCAGACCAGCGCGCCCCAGTCGGGCGCACCCAAGCCGGGCGGCCCGAAGCCGGGTCCCGCCCCGGTCGAGACACCCGCACCGGCGGCGGCCGAGCGTCCGAGCACGGCCCCGACCCCGGTGCACCCAAGCCCGCGGCACCGGCACCTGAGGCGCCGGCGCCTGCGGCAGCTCAGGCGCCCGCCGCCTCGGCAGCACCCACGCCGCCGACCAAGGCGCCGGGTCCTCGTCCCGGCCCCAAGCCCGGCCCGCGTGCTCCGCGTGTCGGCAACAACCCGTACTCGTCGGCCCCGGCTCCCGCGCCGCGCCCGGCGGCTCGTCCCGGCCCCGGCCAGGGCGGTCCGCGTCCCGGTGGCGGCCGTCCCGGACCTGCCGGTCAGGGTGGCCCCCGCCCCGGTGGCGGTCGGCCCGCTCCCGGTCAGGGCGGTCCGCGTCCCAACCCGGGCAACATGCCCCCTCGTCCCAGCCCCGGCGCGATGCCCTCGCGTGCGGCACGTCCTGACGCCCGACCGGGTGGTCGCGGCGGCGGTGCCGGTGGTGGCCGTGGCGGAGGCGGCGGCGGTTACCGCGGCGGACCCGGCGGTGGCGGCGGCGCTCCCGGCGCACCCGCCGGTGGTGGCTTCCGCGGTCGTCCCGGTGGCGGCGGCGGTCGTGGCCGCGGCGGTGCAGCCGGTGCGTTCGGTCGTCCCGGTGGCGCTCCCCGCAAGGGTCGCAAGTCGAAGCGGGCAAAACGCGCCGAGTACGAGAGCATGCAAGCTCCGTCCGTCGGTGGCGTCCGTCTGCCGCGCGGCAACGGCGAGACAATCCGTCTCGCCCGTGGTGCCTCGCTGTCCGACTTCGCCGACAAGATCGACGCCAACCCGGCATCGCTGGTCCAGGCGCTGTTCAACCTCGGCGAGATGGTGACGGCGACCGAGTCGGTCAACGACGAGACGCTCGAGCTGCTCGGCTCGGAGATGAACTACCGTGTCCAGGTCGTCAGCCCGGAGGACGAGGACCGCGAGCTGCTCGACAGCTTCGACCTCACCTACGGCGAGGACGAGGGCGGCGAGGACGACCTCGCACAGCGTCCGCCGGTGGTCACCGTCATGGGCCACGTCGATCACGGTAAGACCCGATTGCTCGACACGATCCGTAAGGCCAACGTCCGCGAGGGCGAGGCCGGCGGCATCACGCAGCACATCGGTGCCTACCAGGTGAACACCCACCTCAACGGTGAGGATCGCCTGATCACCTTCATCGACACCCCGGGTCACGAGGCGTTCACCGCCATGCGTGCCCGCGGTGCGAAGGCCACCGACATCGCGATCCTCGTGGTCGCGGCCGACGACGGTGTCATGCCGCAGACGGTGGAGGCGGTCAACCACGCCCAGGCGGCAGATGTGCCGATCGTGGTCGCGGTGAACAAGATCGACAAGGAAGGCGCCGATCCGCAGAAGATCCGCGGACAGCTGACCGAATACGGTCTGGTGCCCGAGGAGTACGGCGGCGACGCCATGTTCGTCGACATCTCGGCCAAGCAGGGCGAGAACATCGACGCACTGCTCGAAGCCGTGCTGCTCACCGCGGACGCATCGCTCGACCTGCGTGCCAACCCGGACATGGACGCCCAGGGTGTCGCCATCGAGGCGCACCTCGACCGCGGCCGTGGCCCGGTGGCGACCGTGCTGGTACAGCGCGGCACGCTCCGCGTCGGCGACTCGATCGTCGCCGGTGACGCCTACGGTCGTGTCCGTCGCATGGTCGACGAGCACGGCGAGGACGTCCCCGAGGCGCTGCCGTCGCGACCGGTCCAGGTCATCGGTTTCACCTCGGTCCCCGGCGCAGGCGACAACCTGCTCGTGGTCGAGGAGGACCGCATCGCCCGGCAGATCGCCGACCGCCGCAATGCGCGCAAGCGCAACGCGCTGGCCGCGCGCAGCCGCAAGCGGATCAGCCTGGAAGACCTGGATTCGGCTCTCAAGGAGACCAGCCAGCTCAACCTCATCCTCAAGGGTGACAACTCGGGCACGGTCGAAGCCCTCGAAGAGGCCCTGCTGGGCATCGAGATGGGCGACGAGGTGTCGCTGCGCATCATCGACCGCGGTGTCGGTGGCGTCACCGAGACCAACGTCAACCTGGCGGCGGCCTCGGATGCGATCATCATCGGCTTCAACGTCCGTGCGGAGGGCAAGGCCACCGAGCTGGCCAACCGCGAGGGCGTCGACATCCGGTACTACTCGGTGATCTACCAGGCCATCGACGAGATCGAGAGCGCGCTCAAGGGCATGCTCAAGCCGATCTACGAAGAGGTGGAGCTCGGCCGCGCCGAGATCCGCGCCATCTTCAAGTCGTCGAAGATCGGCAACATCGCCGGTTGCCTCGTCCAGTCGGGCATCATGCGCCGCAACGCCAAGGCGCGCCTGCTGCGTGACAACGTCGTGGTCGCCGAGAACCTCACCGTGTCGTCGCTCAAGCGCGAGAAGGACGATGCCACCGAGGTTCGCGAAGGCTACGAATGTGGTCTCACGCTGACCTACTCGGACATCAAGGTGGACGACGTGATCGAGACCTACGAGCTGCGGGAGAAGCCGCGCGACTGATGCGCGTCAGCTTCTGAGCTCTCTCGACCCACGTCCGTGCGCGTCGGCCCGACACCGGGCCGGCGCGCACGGCACCGCTCACGGAAGGACTCCCGATGGCTGATCCAGCACGGGCACAACGTCTGGCCAAGCGGATCTCGACGATCGTCGCGTCGGCGATCGCCACCGAGATCAAGGACCCGCGCCTGGCCTACGTGACGGTCACCGACACCCGCGTGACCAACGATCTGCACGACGCGACCGTCTACTACACGGTGATGGGCGAATCCATCGACGCCGACCCCGACTACGAGGCGGCGGCCGCGGGACTGGCCAAGGCGACCGGCGTGCTCCGGTCCAAGGTCGGCGCCGGCACCGGCGTCCGCTTCACCCCGACCCTGCGCTTCATGCTCGACACGGTCCCAGACGCGGCCCGTCAGATGGAGGAGCTCGTCGCGCGCGCCCGCGCCAACGACGAGCTCGTCGCGCGGCGGGCGGCCGAGGCATCACCGGCCGGTGACGCCGATCCCTACCGCTCGGCAGACGACGCCGGCGACGACGAGTGAACGCTTCGGCGAGTGCGGCGATCGCCGCAGAGCTGGCGTCCGCGTCGGCGGTGACCATCTGCTGTCACATCCGACCGGATGCGGACACCATCGGCAGCGGTCTCGCACTGGGACTGGCCCTCGACCGGCGCGGCGTCGACGTCGAGGTGTCCTATCCCGGTTCCGAGCAGCTGCCGGCCTCCCTCGGCGGGTTGCCCGGCAGCAAACTCCTGTGTTCCCCGAACCAGGTGGTCGGGCACCCACTGGTGGTGTCGGTCGACGCCGCGAACCTCGAGCGCCTCGACTCGCTGGGCGAGGTCTTCACTGCGGCCGACACGTCGATCACCATCGACCATCATGCGTCGAATCCCGGTTTCGGTGACCTCGACCTGATCGATCCCGCTGCCGACTGCACGTCGGTCCTGGTGCTCGACGTACTCGACGAGCTCGGGGTCGAACTCGACGCCGACATCGCCACCTGCATCTACGCCGGGCTGACCACCGACACCGGTTCCTTCCGCTGGGCCCGGCCGCAGTCCTTCCGGATCGCGGCGCGCCTGCTGGAGACCGGCGTCGACGCACGCCGGTGGAGCCGCATCCTCTTCGACTCCCACCCGTTCGAGTGGTTCGCCATGATGTCCGGCGTCCTCGCCTCGGCGAAGCTGGTCCCGTCGGCGTGCAACGGCGAGGGACTCGTCTACGCGATCGTCGACCAGAAGGCCCTCGCCGGCATGAGCTGGGAGGAGTCCGAGAGCGTCGTCGACACCATCCGGACCGCCCGCGACGCCGAGGTGGCGGCGGTGTTCAAGGAGAGCGAACCGCAGGTGTGGACGGTGTCGCTGCGGTCCAAGGAGGTCGTCGACCTCGTCCCGATCGCCCGCGCCCATGGAGGCGGCGGGCATCGTCAGGCCTCCGGCTACAGCGACACCGGCACCGCCGACGAGGTGGTCGCGAGGTTGCTGGAGTCGCTCTGAGCGACACCCGCGACGAGGCCGCGACATCTGACGAGACAGGTGTCGCCCGTATCGCGACGCTGACCGTCTCGGCGCTCGCGGTCCTCATCGCTCCACCCCTCTACCTGCTCCTCGACCTCGCGGTCGTCGGCCGCCTCGGTGGCGAGCAGCTCGCCGCGCTCGGTGTCGGCACGCTGGTGCTCTCGATCGTCAGCACCCAGCTCACCTTCCTGTCGTACGGCACGACGGCCCGCTCGGCGCGCAGGTTCGGTGCGGGTGACCGTGCCGGCGCGGTGCGCGAGGGCGTGCAGGCCAGCTGGATCGCGGTCGCCGTCGGCGTGGTGATCGTGGCGGTCTCCTATCCGCTCGCGCCGATGGTCATGCGGCTCCTCGTCGGGGCGTCGTCGCCGGAGTCGGCCGCGGTGGCCGCCGATGCCGCGCACTGGATGCGCATCGCGATGTTCGGGGTGCCGCTGATCCTGCTGTCGATGGCCGGCAACGGCTGGATGCGCGGTGTGCAGGAGACGCGCCGGCCCGTGGTCTACGTGGTGATCGGGCTGTCCCTCGCGGCCGTTCTCGTGGTCGGCCTCGTGCACGGCATCGGGCCGTTTCCGCGGCTCGGCCTCCCGGGCAGCGCCGTCGCGAACGTGATCGGCCAAGGCGTCACGGGCGTGCTGTTCGCGGTGCGGGTGATCCGCGAGGCGGGCTCGTCACCGGAATCGAAGGGGTTCCGCCCCGACCGGACGATCATCGTCGCGCAGCTGGCGATGGCACGCGATCTCATCGTGCGCAGCCTGTCGTTCCAGATCTGCTTCGTCTCGGCCGCCGCGGTGGCCGCCCGATTCGGCGTCGCGCAGGTCGCGGCGCATCAGCTCGTACTGCAGCTCTGGGAGTTCATGGCGCTGTTCCTCGACTCGGTGGCGATCGCCGCGCAGGCGCTCGTCGGCGCCGCGCTCGGGGGCGGCCGCCTCAAGGTCGCCGACACCGTGGCGCGCCGCGTGACCGGGGTGTCGGTGGTCGCCGCGACCGCGATGGCCGCGGTCTTCGCGGCCGGCGCGACGCTCATCCCGCGCGTCTTCACCTCCGACGACGCCGTGCTCGACGCCATCGGTGTGCCGTGGTGGTTCTTCGTCGGCATGCTGCCGATCGCCGGCGTGGTCTTCGCCCTCGACGGCGTGCTGCTCGGCAGCGGCGATGCCGCCTTCCTCCGCACTGCGACCCTGACCGGCGCGCTCGTCGGGTTCCTGCCGCTGATCTGGCTGTCGCTGATCTTCGACTGGGGACTGGCCGGGGTGTGGTCGGGCCTGGTGGTCTTCATGGTCGTCCGCCTCGCGACCGTCGTGTGGCGCATCCGCTCCGGCCGCTGGCGGCAGACGGGAGCCGTACCCGCCTGACCCTCAGCGCTCGTCCCGGTTGTCGCCGGGGGTTCCGTCGCCGCGGGGCCGTCGGATCTGCGTCGTCCGGAAGCTCGGGTCGTCGGGTCGCCGTTGCGGCTGGGCGAGCGGGGGCGGCGGTGGCCGGTACCGCTCGGTCTCCCGCAGATCCGTCTGGCCGGCCTGCGTCCGGTAGAGCTGGGTGGTCCGGAAGCTCTCCACGTTCGGCGTGGTCGACGGCGTGCTCGTCGCGGGCGATCGGCGGGTGGCGAGGCCGATCGCGTCGCACGCCCACAGGACGAGGACGGCCGCGACGCCGAACATGGTCTCGAACGCGATCACGCCGATCCAGTAATGCAGGGGCAGGGCGACCTCGGTGGCCGTGAGGTCGACGCCGAAATCCGGTTGGTGATAGTAGGTGGCCCAGGTCCCCAGGGCGACCAGCCCGGCGGACGGGAGCAGACCCACCCAGGTCATGGCCGTCTGTCGCCGGGCGATCGACCACACGAGGATCAGGCCGGTGAGCAGCATCGCGGTCGCGGCCATCGAGGCGAGCCGGAACACCTCCGACGACCAGTCCTGGGTGACCGAGAGATCGAGGTAGAACGGGAGCAGCGCGAGTCGCTCCAACCCGACGAACAGCAACCCGAGCAGTACTGCAACGGTGACCCGCCATCCCGACCGCGCCCACGCCGCGGTGATCACCACGAAGATCACCAGGACGCCCGCGCTCAGGCCGTACTGCGTCCACCGCTCGGTGGTGTCGCCGACGGCGAATGCCGTCACCTGCGCGACGAGGTAGGCGAGCAGGATCAGGGAGCTCACGACGACCTGGACCCACCAGGGTCCGCGACTGCCCGGGAGGCGTGATCCGCTCGGGGCGACGGGTGCGCCGTACACCGCTCGATCGTCCCACGCCGACCCGCCCCGGGCACGGTGGAATCACGACCTCTGGCACGATGGATCCTCGTGGCAACTTTGTGGGCGATCAGCGATCTGCACGTCGCCCATCGGGGCAACGAGCACATCATCGACGAGATCCGGCCGACGTCGTCGGCGGACTGGCTCATCGTGGCCGGTGACGTCGCCGAACGCACCGACGACATCGTCGACACCCTGCGCCGCCTCCGGACCCGTTTCCACACGGTTATCTGGGTCCCGGGCAACCACGAGTTGTACACCACGGCCAAGGACCCGCTGCAGGTGTTCGGTGTGGCACGCTACGACTATCTCGTGCAGGCGTGCCGCGACATCGGCGTGGTGACCCCCGAGGACATCTACCCGCTGTTCGACCCGGGCGACGGCAGCGATCCGGTCCGCGTCGTCCCGATGTTCCTGCTGTACGACTACACCTTCCGGCCGGAGGGCACCGCCAATAAACTCACCGCGCTGGCGCTCGCGCGCGAGCGCAACGTGGTGGCCACGGATGAGTTCCTGCTCTCGCCCGAGCCGTTCCCGACCCGCGACGCCTGGGGTCGTGCGCGGATCGAGATCACGCGTCGCCGGCTGCAGGCCCTCGACCCGTCGGAGAAGACGGTCCTGATCAACCACTGGCCGTTGCGCCGCGAACCGTGTGATGCGCTCATCTACCCGGAGTTCGCGCTGTGGTGCGGCAGTGAGCTGACCGCGCACTGGCACACCGAGTTCAATGCGTCGTGTTGCGTGTACGGGCACCTGCACATCCCGCGCACCACCTGGTACGACGGCATCCGGTTCGAGGAGGTGTCGGTCGGCTATCCCCGCGAGTGGAAGCGGCGCGGCCTGCCGAACCCGTTGATGCGCAACATCGTGCCGGGTGACGGCCTCGGCGAGTCCGACCTCCCCGAGCACGGGGTGCGGTTCGACCTGCCGCCCGACTACGCCGAGCGTGCCGCGGAATTCCGGGCACGGGTGGAGCAGAGGCAGGCAGAGCGCCGGACGCGACAGGCGGAACGGCAAGAACGAAAGGGCGAGCAGTGATCGAACAACTCCTCCCATCCGGGGTCGCCTCGGCGGAGGCGTTCGACGATCCGCCCGGACTGATCGCGATGCCCGCCGAGCAGGCGCTCATCGGCAAGGCCGTGGAGAAGCGTCGCCGCGAGTTCACCACCGTCCGGCACTGTGCCCGGCAGGCGCTGGGTCAGCTGGGTTACGACCCGGTGCCGATCCTCAAGGGCGACAAGGGCGCCCCCATCTGGCCCGCGGGCATCGTCGGCAGCCTGACCCACTGCGACGGATACCGCGCCGCGATCGTCGCCCACGCGATGGGGGTTCGATCCCTCGGCATGGACGCCGAACCGCACGACGCGCTGCCCGACGGCGTCCTCGAGCACACCAGCCTGCCCGCCGAGCGAGAGGTCCTCGCGACCCGGCCGGCCGGACTGCACTGGGACCGCCTGCTGTTCTGCGCCAAGGAGGCCACCTACAAGGCCTGGTTCCCGATCACCAAGCGGTGGCTGGGATTCGAGGACGCCCTCATCACCTTCGAACAGACCGTGGATACGTCCGGGACGTTCGTCTCGCGCATCCTGATCGACCCGGCCGCCTCCGACGGCGGTGCTCCGGTGATCGAGTTCCACGGCCGCTGGCTCGTCGAACGGGGCATCATCACCACGACGATCGCGATGGTCTGACATGGCCGACGCAACCATCGAGAAGGCCGGCCTGCTCATCGTCGACAAGCAGGCCGGGATCACCAGCCACGACGTCGTGTCGCGGTGCCGCAAGATCTTCGACACCCGCCGGGTCGGCCACGCCGGCACCCTGGACCCGATGGCCACCGGCGTTCTCGTCGTCGGGATCGAGAGGGCGACAAAGCTTCTCGGCCTGCTATCGTTGACCACCAAGTCCTACACGGCGACCATCCGGCTGGGCGCCTCGACCACCACCGACGACCGCGAGGGGGAGATCCTCACCACCGCGGACGCCTCCGGTGTGACCGACGACGAGATCGCCTCGGGCGTCGCCGATCTCACCGGCGACATCCAGCAGGTCCCGGCGAAGGTGTCGGCGATCAAGGTCGACGGCCGGCGAGCGCACGCCCTGGTCCGCACCGGCGCCGACTTCGACCTCGAAGCCCGCCCGGTCACCGTGTCACGATTCGACGTGCTCGCCATACGGCGCGACGGCGACACCGACAACGGCACCCCGGGCGTGGTGGATCTCGATGTCGCGGTGGACTGTTCGTCGGGTACCTACATCCGGTCCCTGGCCCGTGACCTCGGCGCCGCACTGGGGGTCGGGGGACACCTCACCGCACTCCGACGCACCGCGGTCGGGCCCTTCACCCTTGAACACGCCCGCACGCTCGACGAGGTCCGCGAGGACGGCCGCGTCAGCCTCGACATCGACGAGGCCGTGAAGCTGTCCTTCCCGCGCCGCGACATCAGCGACGACGAGGCCGAATCCATCAGCCAGGGACGGTGGCTCGAGCCGATCGGCATGAAGGGCGTCTACGTGGTCGTCGACCCGCACGAGCAGGCCATCGCGCTGATCCAGGAGAAGGGCAAGCGGGCGAGTTCGGTGATGGTGGTACGACCCGCGACCCTGCGTTAGCGCGGGACGACGAAGATCGCGCGGGCGGCGATGTCGCCCAGGTCGATCGGCGCCGCGTCGTCGAGGGACACCGAGATGGTGCCGGCGAACGGCCGCTTCTCGGCGACGGTCACCACGCGGTCGAGGGCCACGCCCACCTCGTCGAAGTAGCGCAGCATCTCCGGATCGGTGTCGGAGATGCGTGCGATGCATCCCGACGCCCCGACCTCGAGGTCGGCGAGCAGGGCCGCGGCGGGAGTGGGGATCGAACCGTCGAGTGCGGGGATCGGGTCGCCGTGCGGATCCCGGTCGGGGAAGCCGAGTTTGGCGTCGAGCCGGGCCATCAGGCGGTCGGACACCGCGTGCTCGAGGATCTCGGCCTCGTCGTGCACCTCGTCCCAGCGGTAGCCGAGTTCACGGACGAGGAAGGTCTCGATGAGACGGTGGCGCCGCACCATGAGGATCGCGGCCTCGCGGCCGTGATCGGTGAGTGTCACCGCGCCGTAGGGCTCGTGGGAGACCAGACCCTGGTCGGCGAGCTTGCGGATGGCCTCCGACGCGGTGGACGGGGACACTCCGAGGGACTGGGCCAGCAGCTTGGTGGTGACCTTGACGTCCTCCCACTCCTGGCTGGTCCAGATGACCTTCAGATAGTCCTGGGTGACCTGTGACAGCTCGGTCACCGGACGGTCTGATCGCCATGGCATGGATCGAGCTTAGCGTCCCCTTGTCGCCTCGCCGACACCTCGTCGTCGGCATCGTGTCCGCTCGTAGGCGTGTGGCGGTGGTGGTTTGGAACTGGTGCTCCCCGTAGGCTGGTCGCGTGTTGCGATGGCGAGGTCTTGATGACATCCCCGCGGACTGGGGACGGTGCGTGGTCACCATCGGTGTCTTCGACGGTGTGCACCGTGGGCATGCCGAACTGATCCATGCCGCCACGAAGGCGGCGAAGGAACACGGGGTGCCCTCCGTGCTGATGACCTTCGACCCGCATCCGTCGGAGGTCGTGCGGCCGGGATCCCATCCGCCGCAACTGACCACGCTGACGCGACGGGCAGAACTGGCCGAGGAGCTCGGGATCGACGTCTTCTGCGTCATGCCGTTCACCCCGGAGCTCGCGGCCCGCTCGCCCAAGGACTTCGCCCACGACATCCTCGTGGAGACACTGCATGCCGCCGACGTGGTGGTGGGGGACAACTTCACCTTCGGACGCAAGGCCGCCGGCGATGTCGCGAAACTGACCGAGCTCGGCGCCAAGTTCGGCTTCGAGGTGCAGGCCATCTCGCTGTTCGGCGAACACGCGGTGACCTACTCGTCGACCTACATCCGGTCCTGCGTCGCCGCCGGCGACATGGACCGCGCCGCCGAGGCCCTGGGTCGCCCGCATCGGGTGGAGGGCGTTGTCGTCCGCGGTGACGGTCGCGGACGCGATCTCGGTTATCCGACCGCCAACGTCGCGCCGCCGATGTACGCCGCGATCCCGGCCGACGGCGTGTACGCGGCCTGGTTCACGATCCTCGGCGTCGGCCCGGCCGTCGGTGAGGTCGTCCCGGGGGAGCGCTATCAGGCCGCGGTGTCGGTGGGCACCAACCCGACCTTCTCCGGACGCACCCGCACGGTCGAGGCCTTCGTCCTCGACAAGAACGCCGACCTCTACGGCCAGCACGTCGCCGTCGATTTCGTCCACCGCATCCGCGGCATGGTCCAGTTCGACGGGATCGACGCCCTCATCGACGAGATGGGGAACGACGTCGCCAAGACCAGGGAGATCCTGGCGGCGGCCGAGACATCGTGAGCGCTCTCGGCAAGAGTCCCGCTCAGACGTCGGCGATCGCCGCGGCCCTCGCGTCGGTCGTGCTCGGCCTGGTGGTCGTGGCCGCGACGTTCATGCAATGGGTGGACCTCGCCGCGGTGGGACTCGCACCGCTCAACCCGAACGGTTTCGGCGTCCACGACGGGCGCTACGCGCAGACGCTCGGAACCCAGCTGACGCTCGGGTGGTTCACCGTCCCCCTCGGTCTGCTGATCATCGTCGGTGGTCTCGCCGCCCTCTACGGCCTCGTGCGGCGGGTGGGTGCACCCCACCCGGGTTTCGCCACGGTCGCCGGGGCAGGTGTCGGCGTCGTCGTCATGGCCGGGGCGGTACCCGTGCGGCCCCTCGGGCTGACGCTGCCGCTGGGGCAGATCGGGGCGACATCGGCGGCCGCCGACGTCGGTGAACCGACCGTCGGCTTGTTCCTGATGCTCGCCGCGGCCCTGACCTCCGTTGTTCTCGGACTGATCGGCGTCTCGCTGACCGGGCGAGGCGCCGAGCGTCAACCGGCCCGACGCCTGCTCGCCATCGCGATCGTCGTCGGTGCGGTCATCGGCGTGGTCGCCGTCGCCCTGGTGTGGTGGTGGCTCGGCCGTGACGCGGCCATCAGCATCCATGGACTCGGGCCGGTCCCGCACGGATTTGGGGCGGGCCCACTCCGGCAGGTAGCCTGATCAGTCGGTGTTGCTGCAGTCCGCAGTGGCGCACCGGATGTATCTGAGACGCGGCACTGAGAAACAGGAGTATCTCCATGGCTTTGACTGTCGAGCAGAAGAAGGAAATCCTCAGCGAGTACGGTCTGCACGAGACCGACACCGGTTCGCCCGAGGCCCAGGTCGCTCTGCTGACCAAGCGCATCGTCGACCTCACCGAGCACCTCAAGCAGCACAAGCACGACCACCACAGCCGCCGCGGTCTGCTGCTGCTCGTCGGCCGTCGTCGTCGCCTGCTGAAGTACGTCGCCAAGGTCGACATCAACCGCTACCGTTCGCTCATCGAGCGCCTCGGCCTGCGTCGCTGATCGCAGACCGCGACAACAGACTCACCACCGGCCATCTCCCGAACGGGAGGTGGCCGGTTTGTCATATTGAGGTATTGACACGGCGCGGTGATAGGCTGACAACGGATCGTTGCCGTGAACTGATGGCAGTGCGTGACGAGCCAGATCGGTCCTCGGTAGTGGCCGCCGGAACAATGGTTCCGGCCGCTTCGATCGAAGGCCGTCTGAGCACTCAACCGGGCGCGAAACGTCGCGCCATTCACCCGCTGCCGTATTTTCTCGGCGCGTTCTGGGTCGGTCCGATCCGCGCGTGCGACGAGCTCCACAGCACGACTGCACCGGCATTCGGTGCACGCTGCGCACCTCGCGATGACCACCCTCAACCGCACAAGCGGCCATCTCTGCGTGGCCGCGCATCACGACGGCCGCTAACGGCAGCCGCTACGAAGGGATTCCACCCCACATGACAGATGTGAACACCACCGAAGAATTCACCGACGAGTACGACGACGCCATCACCGAGGCCACCGCGATCATCGACAACGGGAGCTTCGGCACCCGCACGATCCGCTTCGAGACCGGACGCCTCGCCCTGCAGGCCGCCGGCTCGGTGACCGCGTACCTCGACGACGAGAACATGCTGCTCTCGACCACCACCGCGTCGAAGCACCCGAAGGAGCACTTCGACTTCTTCCCGCTGACCGTGGACGTCGAGGAGCGGATGTACGCCGCCGGCCGCATCCCCGGATCGTTCTTCCGTCGTGAGGGCCGTCCGTCGACCGACGCGATCCTCACCTGCCGTCTGATCGACCGCCCGCTGCGCCCGTCCTTCGTCGACGGCCTCCGCAACGAGATCCAGGTCGTCGTGACCGTGCTGTCGCTCGACCCGAACGACCTCTACGACGTCGTGGCCATCAACGCCGCGTCGGCGTCGACCCAGCTCGCGGGTCTGCCGTTCTCCGGCCCGGTGGGCGGCGTGCGTGTCGCGCTCATCCCGACCGAGGAGAACAAGGCCGGCCAGTGGGTGGCGTTCCCGACCGTCGAACAGCTCGAGGGCGCCGTGTTCGACATGGTCGTCGCGGGCCGTATCGTCAGCGGTGAAGGCGATTCCGCCGACGTCGCGATCATGATGGTCGAGGCCGAGGCCACCGACAACGTCATCGACCTGATCGCCGGCGGTGCTCAGGCGCCGACCGAGGCGATCGTCGCCGAGGGCCTCGAAGCCGCCAAGCCGTTCATCGCCCGCCTCTGCGAGGCACAGAAGTCGCTGGCCGCAGCCGCTGCCAAGGACACCGGGGAGTTCCCGCTGTACCCGCCGTACCAGGACGACGTCTACGAGGCCGTCGCCGCCGCCGCGACCGAGCGCCTCTCGGAGATCCTCACGATCCCCGGCAAGCAGGAGCGCGACGACAAGACCGACGAGCTCAAGGCCGACATCCTCGCCCAGCTCGGCGAGCAGTTCGAGGGTCGTGAGAAGGAGATCGGCGGCGCCTACCGTTCGCTGACCAAGAAGCTGGTGCGCCAGCGCATCCTGACCGACCACTTCCGCATCGACGGTCGTGGCATCACCGACATCCGCGCACTCTCCGCCGAGGTCGGCGTGATCCCGCGCGCCCACGGCAGTGCGCTGTTCGAGCGTGGCGAGACCCAGATCATGGGCATCACCACACTCGACATGGTCAAGATGGCGCAGCAGATCGACTCGCTCGGACCCGAGACGTCCAAGCGGTACATGCACCACTACAACTTCCCGCCGTACTCGACCGGTGAGACCGGCCGCGTCGGTTCGCCCAAGCGTCGCGAAATCGGACACGGAGCGCTCGCCGAGCGTGCCCTCATGCCGGTGCTCCCGAGCGTCGAGGACTTCCCGTACGCGATCCGTCAGGTCTCGGAGGCCCTGGGCTCCAACGGTTCCACCTCGATGGGTTCGGTCTGCGCCTCGACCATGTCGCTGCTCAACGCCGGTGTGCCGCTGCGCGCCCCGGTCGCCGGCATCGCCATGGGCCTGGTCTCCGACACCGTCGACGGCGAGACCCGCTATGTCGCACTGACCGACATCCTCGGCGCCGAGGATGCCTTCGGCGACATGGACTTCAAGGTCGCGGGCACGAAGGACTTCGTGACCGCTCTGCAGCTCGACACCAAGCTCGACGGCATCCCGTCGCCGGTGCTCGCGGGTGCGCTCAGCCAGGCCAAGGACGCCCGGCTGACCATCCTCGACGTCATGGCCGAGGCCATCGACGAGCCCGACGAGATGAGCCCGTTCGCACCGCGGATCACCACCATCAAGATCCCGATGGACAAGATCGGCGAGCTGATCGGCCCCAAGGGCAAGACGATCAACGGCATCACCGAGGAGACCGGCGCCAACATCTCCATCGAGGACGACGGCACCGTGTTCGTCGGCGCCTCCGACGGGGTGAAGGCACAGGCTGCGATCGACCGCATCAACGCGATCGCCAACCCGCAGCTCCCCAAGGTCGGCGAGCGTTTCCTCGGCACCGTCGTCAAGACCACCGCCTTCGGTGCGTTCGTGTCGCTGCTGCCGGGTCGTGACGGCCTGGTGCACATCTCGAAGCTCGGTAAGGGCAAGCGCGTCAACAAGGTCGAGGACGTCGTGAACGTGGGCTCCAAGCTCCGCGTGGAGATCGCCGACATCGACGAGCGCGGCAAGATCAGCCTCGTCCCGGTCGACGAAGAGGCCGACAAGGCAGAGGCCGCAGCCGCCGAAGCGGCCACCGCCGACGCCTGAGCCGTTCTGAACTGAGGTACCCATCGGGCCCGCCGTCCATCCGGACGACGGGCCCGATGTTCGTCCTCTTCGGCCTAAGATCTTCAGAGATGAACGGTCCGCCTGACCAGCTGACGGTCGCGCACCGCCGCGACGCCGCGCGCACACCCGCGTCGCGCACCGTGGCCGACCTGCTGCGAACCGCGCCGGTGATCGGACGGGCGGACATGACCGTGCGTCAGGCCGCGACGCTGATGACCGAGCGCGACCAGGACTACGTCGTGATCCCGCAGCCCGGCCACGGTCTCGGGCTGCTCACCGACGCCGACATCCGGGCGCGCGTCGTCGCCGCCGGACGAAACCTCGACACCCCGGTGGGGGAGGTCGTCGACGGTCCGGCGTTCGTCGTCGACGCCCGGACGTCGGCGATCGACGCCCTCACCGCGCTCGTCGACCGCGACCTCACGGTGATCCCGGTACGCGACGCCGACGGCACCGTCCTCGGCGTTGTCGGCGCGAGTGATTTCGTCGCCGACCCGGCCGGTTCGAGCATGCCGCTGCGCGAACAGATCTCACGGTCGCAGACGGTGGAGGAACTGCAGGGACACGCGCAACGCATCCCGCAACTGGTCGCCGATCTCGTGCGGCGCGATCGACCGGCACACGAGGTCACCCAGGTCGCCTCCCTCATCGTCGACGCCGTCGTGCTGCGGGGACTGCGGCTGGTCGTCGACTCCCGTCCCGACGTCGATCCCGCCGCGTACACCTGGTTGTCGCTCGGCAGCAATGCGCGTCGGGAGCCGGTGCTGAGTTCGGATGTCGACTCCGCGGTCGTGTTCGACGACTCGCTGGGAGGGTCCGAGCTCGACGGCTACCGTGGGGCTTTCGCGGAGCTCGACGACCTGTTGCGCGGTGCCGGCCTGACCGTGGACACCAAGGGCGCCGTCGCGTCGAAGCCGTTGTTCTCGCGGACCCGCAGCCAGTGGCAGACGGCGGCACGCGGGTGGATCGACACGCCGCTGGAAGACAAGGGGATGATCTTCACGTCGCTGATCCTCGACGGCCGGCCGCTGGCCGGGCCGCGTCGTGGTTCGGCGGCACCGACGCCGGGAGTCGAGATGATCGGCGCCCTGCGCGCCGACCCGCGCACCATGCGGTTGCTGCTCGAGGAGTCGTTGTCGACCAAGGCGCGACTGCGCTCGATGCGCGACGTCCTGACCCGGCGCCCGGGGGCGTTCGACGTCAAGGCCAATGCGCTGACGCCGCTGATCAACATCGCCCGCTGGGTGGCGTTGAGCGTCGAATCCACCGAGGTGAACACACGCGCGCGTCTCCAGGCGGCGTCGGGGAGCGCCTTGCTCACCGACGACGATGCGACGACGCTGACGGAGGTGTTCGACGTCCTGCAACGGGTGCGGTTGCGGTATCAGGTCGCGCAGTTCGATCGTGGCGAGACACCGACGGACGTGCTGGAGATGGGGCGGCTGTCGCCGCTGGACCGGAGCCTGGTGGCGCAGGCGGTGCGAGAGATCGCCGGTGTCCAGCGCAGAATGGCGGGTATGAGCCACTACCAGGTGAACTGAGATGCCATGTGCCTGATCCTCTTCGCGTGGAACGCACATCCCGAGCACCGGCTGATCGTCGCGGCCAACCGCGACGAGTACCACCGGCGGCGCACGTATGCGCTGTCCCGGTGGGATGAGCTGCCGATCATCGCCGGACGCGACGCCCTCGCCGGCGGCACCTGGATGGGTGTGTCCGCCGACGTCCCCGGCCGGGTCGCGATGGTGACGAATGTGCGGGTCGGTCCGCCCGAACGCGCCGGGGTCCGCTCGCGCGGGCAGTTGCCGGTGGACTTCCTTGACGGCGACGAGGACCCGAAGGTGTTCGCCGATCGCGTCGTGGAACAGGCCGCCGACTACGACCCGGTGAACCTGCTCATCGGTGATGCCACGGATCTGTGGTGGGTGACGAATCGACCGGCTCCGCACGCCGAGCGGGTGGCCGACGGCGTGCACGGCGTGTCCAACGGTGCGCTCGACAACGACTGGCCGAAGGTCGCCGACGGTACTGTTGCACTCCGTGACCTGATCTCCGCCGGCGCCTCCGACGACGACTACTTCTCGATGCTGGCCGACCAGGACCGCCCCGACCCGGTGCGGCTGCCCGACACCGGCGTCGGAGCCGAGTTCGAGGCGGCCCTGTCGTCGAAGTTCATCAACATCCCGGGATACGGGACGCGGGCGTCGACCCTGCTGCGCATCGGTCACGACGGCCACGGCGCGATCGTCGAACGCCGCTACGGGTACCGCGGGAAGCGGCGGGGAACCACCCGCATCGCCTTCTGAACGCGGGTGGCCGCGCTGATCAGTTGTGTGCGAACGGCATCGCCGCGACGGGGAGACCGAGCGCCTCGCCGACCTCGGCGGTGAACAGCTCGCCGCGATGGGTGCTCAGACCCGATGCCAGTGCCGGATCGGTGTCGCAGGCCTTCTTCCAGCCCTGATCCGCCAGGCGCAGCACGTAGGGGAGGGTCGCCCCGGTGAGCGCGTGCGTGGATGTGCGGGCGACGGTGCCGGGCATGTTGGCCACGCAGTAGAAGGTGGTGTCGTGCACGGTGAAGGTGGGGTCGGCGTGGGTCGTGGGATGCGAATCCTCGAAGCAACCGCCCTGGTCGATCGCGATGTCGACGAGAACCGCACCCGACTTCATCTGCGCGACAAGGCTGTTGGGCACCAGGACCGGCGCCTTGGCGCCCGGGACGAGGACGGCGCCGATGACCAGGTCGGCCTTCTTGACCGCGTCGTCGAGCGCGAGCTTGGTGCTGTAGCGGGTGTGGACGCGGCCGGCGAACCGGGCGTCGATCGCGCGGAGCTTGGCGATGTCGAGGTCGAAGACGGTGACCTGCGCACCCATGCCGACGGCGATCGTCGCCGCGTTGACGCCGCTGACCCCGCCGCCGATGACGACGACCTCGGCCGGCTCGGTGCCGGGGACGCCGCCCATGAGGACGCCGCGGCCACCCTCGGACTTCATCAGGTGATAGGCGCCGACCTGAGGTGCGAGCCGTCCGGCGACCTCACTCATCGGCGCGAGAAGGGGGAGCGCGCCGTCTGCGGTGCGGACCATCTCGTAGGCGATGGACGTGGTGCCGGAGGCGAGTAGCGCATCGGTGCACTCCTTGCCGGCGGCCAGGTGGAGGTAGGTGAAGATCGTCTGGCCCGCGCGCATGAGGTCGAACTCGGCGGCGATCGGTTCCTTGACCTTGAGCAGCAGATCGGCCTGGTCCCAGACCTCGGCGGCGGTGCCGAGGATCTGCGCGCCGGCGGCCTTGTAGTCGTTGTCGGTGATGGCCGACCCCTCACCGGCTCCCGCCTGGACGATGACGTCGTGGCCGCGGTGGTGCAGCTCGGCGACGCCCGCCGGGGTGACGGCGACGCGGTACTCGTGGTTCTTGATCTCGGTGGGGACGCCGACGCGCATCATGCTCCCTCTCTTGTCGAAGTTTGTGCAGAAAACCTGTCCTCAGGGTGAAGGAACTTCAGAAGGGACACAATGCGGGTGAAGAAGATTCTTGACCAGCCAAATCTGACGAAGATGTTTCTATCGAGGAGGGTTCGATGCCTGCCGCACCGAAGGATGTTCAGCCCGGAGAGCTCGACGCGACGGACCGTGAACTGCTGAAGCTCCTGCAGTCCGACGCGCGCATGCCCAACAGTGAGCTGGCACAACGCGTGGGGATCGCCGCGTCGACGTGTCACGGCCGCATGCGCAGGCTCGTCGAACTCGGTGTCATCCGTGGTTTCTTCGCCGACGTCGATCCCGCCGCCGTCGGTCGCCCGCTGCGCGCGATGGTGGCGGTCAGTCTCCAGTCCGATGCGCGTGGGCAGATCCGGCGCTTCGTCGGCGAGATCGCCGCGTACGACGAGGTGATCGACGTGTTCTTCCTCGCCGGCGCCGACGACTACATGCTCCACGTGGCGACCGCCGACACCGAGACGCTGCGCCAGTTCGTCGAGCGGCTCAACAGCCGTCGCGAGGTCGCGGGCA
Organism: Gordonia sp. Swx-4; assembly: GCF_030316175.1. Lineage (NCBI taxonomy): Bacteria > Bacillati > Actinomycetota > Actinomycetes > Mycobacteriales > Gordoniaceae > Gordonia > Gordonia sp. Swx-4. Next base: position 3,091,916 of record NZ_CP128197.1, on the reverse strand, counting down.
CCACCACGTCGCTGGTCTTCGAGCATCGCCGCGGCGATGCGCCGATCTATTGAGAATGTCCTCGCCACTAGACTGAGACCCGTTGGCACGTCGAGATCGAAGAGGGTGGACATGAGCGGTATCACGGTGGGCGTCCTGGGCAGTCAGGGCAAGGTCGGGCAGGCGATCGTCACGGCGGTCGAGAAGGCCGACGACCTCACCTACACCGTGGGCGTGGACAAGGGTGACTCGCTGGAGTTCTTCTCCGACACCGACACCCAGGTCGTCGTCGACTTCACCCACCCCGACGTCGTGATGGACAACCTCAAGTACCTCATCGCCAACGGGATTCACGCCGTCGTCGGTACCACCGGTTTCACCGAGGAACGCCTCGAGACCGTCCGCGGCTGGCTCGCCGAGAACCCGAAGGTCGGCGTGCTGATCGCCCCGAACTTCGCGATCGGCGCCGTCCTGTCGATGCGTTTCGCCGCGCAGGCCGCCAAGTACTACGACTCGGTCGAGGTCGTCGAACTGCACCACCCGCAGAAGGCCGACGCCCCGTCGGGCACCGCTTACCGAACCGCCGAACTGATCGGCCGCGCACGTGCCGAGGCGGGCGTCGGACCGAGCCCCGATGCGACCACCTCCGAACTCGACGGTGCGCGAGGGGCCGTGGTCGACGGTGTGCACGTCCATTCGGTGCGCCTGGCCGGCCTCGTCGCCCACCAGGAAGTGCTGCTAGGGACCGAGGGTGAGACGCTCACCATCCGCCACGACTCGCTCGACCGGTCGTCGTTCGCGCCCGGTGTGCTCCTCGGGGTGCGCAGCATCGCGGACCGTCCGGGTCTGACCATCGGACTCGAAGAACTGATGGACCTCTGATCACCATGGTCGATGACGGCACTCACGACGAGGGCACCCACACCGGCGACACCGAGGGCGGCGCGCCGCAGCTGGGGCCGAAGAAGAAGGACGCGCGACCGATCGTCTGGATGATCGGGTTCCTCGTCGTGGCGCTGATCGTCTACTTCGTGCTGCTCGGCTGGCGTGGCTTCCAGCTCATCGCCACGGGGACCGCAGCGGGAATCGGGTTGGGGCTCGGTGTCATCGCCCTACCGCTCATCGGCGCCTGGCTGATCTACGCGACGCTCCGCGCAGGCCTGGAACACCAGAAGCTCGCCGCGATCATGGCCGAGGAGGGTCGCGAGCTCGACATCTCGAACCTTCCGCACCGCGCCTCCGGCCGCATGGAACGCGGCGCCGCCGACGAGCTGTTCGCCCAGGTCAAGGCCGAGTGGGAGGCCGATCCGAACGACTGGCGGAACACATACCGCATCGCCCGCGCCTACGACTACGCCGGCGACCGCCCCCGAGCCCGCGCGATGATGAAACGCGCGGTCGCGCAGTTTCACGGCAGCGAGCAGTAGGGACCCGGGAGGGCCAGATGGTTCTGCTCGAGGGTGCGAACGCGGCTGATAGGTTGCTGGCGTTCGCGGGGAGGTCGTGATGTCCGACGATGCCAAGCGACTCCTGATCGTTCACCACACGCCGTCGCCCCACTGCCAGGAGATGTTCGAGGCCGTCATCTCCGGTGCGACGGACCCGGAGATAGAAGGCGTCGAGGTGGTCCGTCGAGCCGCGCTGGCGGTGACCGCGAGCGACTTCCTGGAGGCCGACGGTTACATCCTCGGCACCCCCGCCAACCTCGGATACATCAGTGGCGCACTGAAACACGCCTTCGACGTCAGCTACTACCAGATCCTCGACTCGACGCAGGGTCGCCCGTTCGGTGCGTACTTCCACGGCAACCAGGGAACCGAGGGCGCGGAGAAGGCCCTCACCTCCATCACCACCGGCCTCGGCTGGGTGAAATCCGCTGAGTACGTGGTGGTTTCGGAGAAGCCGACCAAAGTCGACCGCGAAGCGTGCTGGGAGTTGGGCGCGACGGTTGCGGCGCAGCTCATGGGCTAGTGTCCTCGGCCGCGTCCCCTGGGCCGGCGGCTTCGTTCCTTTTCGCCTCGATCAACCCCCGTCGTCCATTGGCGCCGTGTGTTCCGCGGAACACTTGCGAGTCTGTGACCTGCAGAATTGTCGGTGCCCGGCGATAGCTTGTTCGTATACCTGTTCGAACTGGCTGGGGGGTCGGGATGTCTGTTACCGCGTTACGTGCCGAGGGTGTGTCGTCGATGTTCGATGGCGCGGATCCGAAGTCGTTGTCGGACGAGGTGCTCGAGGTTCGGGTGCTCGGTTACGCCGCACAGATCACAGCGTTGACGGCCGATCTTCTTGATTTGGTGGCGGAGTTGGATGAGCGGGAGTCGTGGCGGGGGCCGGGGATTCACTCACTGGCGCACTGGCTTTCCTGGAAGGCGGGGATTGCGCCGCGGACGGCGCACGAACAGGTGCGGGTCGCGAAGGCATTGCGCGAGCTCCCGCTGATCCGGCAGCACTTCAGCGAAGGTCGGCTGACGTATTCCAAGGTGCGAGCGTTGACGCGGGTGGCCACGCCGATGCGGGAGCCGGAGTTGGTGAATCTGGCGTTGTCGTGCACGGCGTCGCAGCTGGAGAAGGCGGTGCGGGCGATGCGGCAGATCGACCGGGGCTACAGCGATGGTGGGGAGTTGACGCCGCCGGCGGAGTCGTCGGCTCGGTGGAAGTGGAATGCGGATGGATCGTTGTCGGTGTCGATGACACTGACGCCTCTTGATGGGGCGCGGTTTCTGGCGGGGACGGTGCGCGCGGAGTATGAACGCGCCCGCACGATGGGCGATCCGGACCTGCCGAGTGTTCCGCGGAACACTCCCGGCGAACTGGAAACCGAATCCGGGGAGACGGATTCGGAGGTGAAGCCGGCGAATCGTCGGGATCTGTGGCGAAACGTACCGTCAAATATTGCTGCGGCGGTGGTGGCGATGGCCGATGCGGTGCATGAGGGAATCGCGATGCCCGACCTCGCTCCCGGGGCCGAGATCTTGATCCATGTCGGAGACGGGGTGGAGCATGCGCATCTGGATGACGGTCCGGCGTTGTCGGAGGCCGAGGTAGAGGAAGCGGCGTGTGGTGCGTCGTTGCGGGAAGCGTTGTCCCGCCGGGTGGCGGGGAGTCCGGGGAAGCGGGCGTTGTTGGGGTTGGGGCGCAAGCAGCGGGCTCCGTCCAAGGCGATGATTCGGGCGTTGTTCCTGCGGGATCGGTGTTGTCAGACGCCGGGATGTGGGCGGACGCGGCATCTGCATGCGCATCATGTGGTGTTCTGGTCGGCCGGTGGGGAGACCGAGTTGGACAACCTGATTCTGTTGTGCGGCTCGTGTCATCGAGCATTGCATCGGGGCGAGTTTGCGATCAAGGGACTTGGGCAGCAACGGTTTTCGTTCCATATGTCCGATGGTTCGGTGATTCAGTCGAGTCCACCGACAGGCGCGTCCGGACAATGGCGACCGGACGGACGGATTGCCGCGGGTGCGACGGTGCCGATCGGTGGCGGGAAGCTCGATCTCGGGTACGCCACCGAGGTGATCTACGCGGTGTGGGAATGGAAGGAGCGCCAGTCGACGGCCAATCCTGCGGCTGCTTGATTCCGGCCGGCCCGCCCAGAGTGCAGAGCGTTCCGCGGAACGCTCGTGACGCCGATTGTCCGGTGCGCTGTTAAGCTTTCTCCCGGAGTGCCGGGAAGTCTGGTCGGCTGCGTGTTTGTCGTTGGTCGTGATCCGCGGTCGGCGGCGACGCGTACGTTGCCGCACCACTGAGGACGACCATGCACTCACTTCAGCACCCTGAACCGAAACCACGCCTGTTCGCGCGAGGCTCCTGGCCGGAGACCTCCCGCATCACCGACATCCTCCGCAAGGAAACCGTCGGCGGGATGCTCCTCCTCGTTGCCACCGTGGCGGCGTTGGCGTGGGCGAACTCCCCATGGTCGGCGGCGTACTTCGATCTCGCCGATGTTCGAGTCGGTACCGACGCCCTCGGCCTGCACCTCGACCTCACCCTCGCCACCTGGGCGGCCGACGGCCTCCTCGCGATCTTCTTCTTCATCGTCGGCCTGGAGTTGAAGCGAGAATTCGTCGCCGGCGACCTGCGTGACCCCGCCCGGGCCGCGCTGCCGGTGGTCGCCGCCATCGGGGGCATGGCGGTACCGGCCGTCATCTTCGTCGCATTCACCGCACGAGCCGGCGACGGCGCAGTACAGGGGTGGGCCATCCCGACGGCCACCGACATCGCCTTCGCGGTCGCGGTGCTGGCGGTGATCTCCACACACCTGCCCGCGGCGCTGCGTACCTTCCTCCTGACCCTGGCAGTGGTCGACGACCTGCTCGCGATCACCGTCATCGCGGTGTTCTACAGCGACACGATCAACGGCTCGGCCCTGGCGCTCGCGCTGCTGCCACTCGCGGCGTTCGCGATCTGTGTACAGCGGGGGATACGCGCCTGGTGGATCCTGCTTCCGCTCGCGGTGCTGACATGGGCGTTCGTCCACGAGTCAGGAGTGCACGCAACCGTCGCGGGGGTGTTGCTCGGGTTCACCGTCCCGGTCCTGCACCGGATATCCGACGACTCGGCCAAGCCAGGTCTCGCCGAACAGTTCGAGCACCGGATCAGGCCCCTCTCAGCAGGTTTCGCGGTCCCGGTGTTCGCCTTCTTCGCCGCAGGCGTCGCCATCGGCGGGCTCGACGGTCTCCGCGACGCCCTCGGCGATCCCATCGCGCTCGGCATCGTCTTCGGGCTCGTCATCGGCAAGGTGGTGGGGATCGTCGGCACCAGCGCCCTGCTGGCCACCTTCACCCGCGCATCGCTCGACGCCGACGTGCGGTGGATCGACGTGGTCGGCGTCGCGATGCTGGCCGGAATCGGATTCACGGTGTCGCTACTCATCGGTGACCTCGCCTACGAATCGGGCACCGAACGCGACGAGCTGGTGAAGATCGGGGTCCTGGCCGGCTCCCTCATCTCCGCGTCGGCGGCCGCGGTTCTCCTTCGCCTACGAAATCGTCACTACCGCGCAGTCGCTCGCGAAGAGTCGCGTGACGACGACCACGACGGAATACCCGACGTCTACCAGCGAGAGCAGTGACATGCAGCAGACCGGACTCGGCGTGATCAACGTTCCCGAACGCGCACAGAATCCAGTACGTGCGATCGGTATACGCGTCGCCATCGCCGTCGGCGTCATCTCGATCGCGACGGCGGTGGTCTACGTCGACCGGGATGCCTACAGCCACGCACTGGATGCTCCACTCACACTCCTGGACTGTCTGTACTACGTCACCGTGTCGCTCTCGACCACAGGTTACGGCGACATCGCTCCCATGACCCCGGGAGCTCGAGTCGTCAACGTTCTCGTGGTCACGCCGTTGCGCGTCCTGTTCCTGGTGGTGCTGATCGGGACGACTCTCGAGGTGCTGACCGAACGGTCTCGTCGGGCGTGGCGGATTCAACGGTGGCGGCACAACCTGCGCGACCATCACGTGATCGTCGGCTTCGGCACCAAAGGTCGAAGTGCGGCCCGCGCGCTCATCGACGCCGGCGTGGACACCGCGAGTCTCGTGGTGGTCGACAGCGACCCGAATGCGCTCGACGCCGCGGAATCGCTCAACCTGGTGGCTGTTCGTGGAGACGCCACACGGAGTGAGGTCCTCAAGCTGGCCGAGGCCGGCGCGGCCCGTGCCATCCTCATCGCTGTTCACAGCGACGCGACAGCCGTCCTCATCACCCTTACCGCCCGCCAGCTCAGTCCCGGGGCCAACATCGCGGGTGTGGTCCGCGACGCGCAGAACGTGTCGCTGCTGCGCCGATCGGGTGCCGACACCGTCGTCGTCTCCGCGGCGACCGCGGGGCGCCTCATGGGAATTGCGACTCGGACACCACATGTCGTCGAGGTGGTGGATGACCTGTTGACTCCGGGAACACGGCTGTCGATGGTCGACAGGCCCGAGGACCGTTGACCGCGGCAATGTTCCGCGGAACACCTACCTGGGGGTCAGCTTGATGATCGGCAGTTCTCGATCGGTCTTCTCCTGATACCCGGCGAACCGCTCGTTCTTGCTGATCTGATTCCAGGCCTGGGCGCGTTCGTCGCCGTGGAGCTGCTGGGCGCGGACCTCGACGGTCTTGCCGCCCACCTCGATCCGGGCCTTCTCGGGGTTCGCTTTCAAATTGTGGTACCAACCGGGGTTGTTCACGGCTCCGTTCGCCGACGCCACGATCAGCCAGCTGCCGTCGGGGCCCGGGAACCAGGCGAGCGGGGTGGCCCGCTCCTGACCGCTCTTGCGGCCGACGGTCGTCAGCACGAGCGCATTCATCCCGCCGAACTGTCCCTTACGGCGGATCATCGGCGCGACGACCTTGTTCACGATGCGCATGAAGGGGCCCTTCGGCACCCGGCCGCCGCGCGTACCCGCCGAGGTCTCGAAACTCATCGTCGAACTCTCCTTCGCCAGATGGTCTCAGTGTGCGCCTCCCGAGTGTTCCGCGGAACACTTCGGACCTGCCAGATCGGGCTCCGCACTACTCGACGTCGGCGAGGAGCCTGCTCACCTCGTACTGCCGCACCAGGAACGCCTTCTCGTCGAGCTTCTTGCGGCGCATCCAGGAGGTGACCTCGGAATTGCACTTGCTGGCATTGCACGAACCGCAGCACGGGACGACGTTGGTCACGGTGTAGCGGCCGCCCCGCGAGATCGCCAGCATGCAGTCGCGCTGGAGGGCGACGCCGTCCGCGCCGCAGTACGCGCACCCACCCCAGGCCTCCTGGAGTGCGAGCCACTGGGTGTCGGTGAGGTCGTTGTCGCGGGAGGCGACGCGCTTGCGACGCCGCTTGGCATAGCGGTTGGCGCGGGTGGTGCTGCGAGTGGCCACGGGAGGAGGATACCCCCGACGCCACATGCGTCACTGCAGTCACAGCAGGTGGTTGCCGCGTGTCGTGCGGGCGGCGACGTGTCGGGGGCTTTGCCTAGACTGACACCCGTGAGTACGGCCATCCGCGACATCTCATCGACCGGGACGATCCCCACTCCTTACGAGGACCTGCTGCGCCTCGTGCTCGAGACGGGCACCCCGAAGGCGGATCGCACCGGCACGGGCACAAGAAGTCTCTTCGGGCATCAGCTGCGCTACGACCTCGCCGAGGGCTTTCCGCTGATCACCACCAAGAAGGTGCACCTCAAGTCGATCATCTACGAGCTCCTCTGGTTTCTGCGCGGCGACTCCAACGTCCGCTGGCTCCAGGAGCGCGGCGTGACGATCTGGGACGAGTGGGCCGACACGAACGGTGAGCTCGGACCGGTGTACGGCGTCCAGTGGCGCAGCTGGCCGACTCCGTCAGGGGAGCAGATCGACCAGATCTCCGCAGCTCTCGAGATGCTCAAGACCAATCCGGATTCACGACGCAACATCGTGTCGGCGTGGAACGTGGGGGAGATCCCGCAGATGGCGCTGCCGCCCTGCCACGCGTTCTTCCAGTTCTACGTCGCCGACGGCAAGCTCTCCTGCCAGCTCTACCAGCGCTCGGCCGACCTGTTCCTCGGCGTGCCGTTCAACATCGCGTCGTACGCGCTGCTGACCCACATGATGGCGCAGCAGGCGGGCCTCGAGGTCGGCGAGTTCGTGTGGACCGGCGGCGACTGCCACATCTACGACAACCACCTCGACCAGGTGAACCTGCAGCTCTCGCGCGAACCCTACCCGTATCCGAAACTCGAGCTACGCAAGCGGGATTCGATCTTCGACTACGAGTACGACGACATCGAGATCGTCGGCTACCAGTCGCATCCCGGGATCAAGGCGCCGGTGGCGGTGTGACCCGCCGAGTCCGGCTCGTCTGGGCGCAGGGCCGCGAGGTCACCGGTGAAGGGGCCGCGATCGGACGGGACAACACCATCCCCTGGCGCGTCCCCGAGGACATGGCCCGGTTCAAGGAGAAGACCCTCGGCAACCCGGTCGTCATGGGCCGCAGGACGTGGATTTCCCTGCCACCGAAGTTCCGGCCGTTGCCGGGCCGCACCAACATCGTGGTGACACGCAATCCGGACTGGTCCGCCGACGGTGCGGTGGTGGCCCGATCCGTCGAGGAGGCGTTGGCTCTCGCCGACGGCGACACCGTCGGTGTCATCGGCGGTGGCGAGATCTATCGGGCGGCAATGCAGTTCGCGACCGAACTCTGCCTCACCGAGATCGACGTCGACGTCCCCGGAGCCGACGCGTTCGCGCCGGAGATCGGGCCGGAATGGACGGTGGCCGACAAGGGGGAGTGGCGGACCTCGACCACCGGTACGCCCTACCGCTTCATCGACTACACCCGCTGATGGCGCCGGACCGGCTGTCTCCGGCTCAGGCGCGTCGAACCGCGCTGGCGGCACAGGGTTTCGCCGATCGCGCACCGTCGGGCACCCCGACCATGGCCCACCTCAAGCGCGTCGTCGGCCGGACGGGTCTGCTCCAGATGGACTCGGTCAACATCGTCGCGCGGGCGCACTTCATGCCGCTGTACAGCCGGCTCGGTCCCTATGACCCCGACCTCCTCCATCGCGCCGCGTGGCAGCCGACGAGGGGCCGACGGCTCCTCGTCGAGTACTGGGCTCACGAGGCCGCACTCATCCCGGTCGAGGACTGGCCGCTGTTCCGTTGGCGCATGGACGAATTCGCCGACGGGCGGTACCGACACACGCGTGAGGTCATGCGCCGCAACAAAAGTCTCGCCGCGGACGTCCGCAGCGTGATCGAGGAGACCGGTGCCGCGATGCCGCGGACCATCGAGGAGAAGCTCGGCATCGAACGCGAGCCGGGCACGGCGGGGAGCTGGTGGCAGCGCGGCGAGGTCAAGCACCTGTGCGAGGCGATGTTCGCCGCAGGCGACCTGTCGGCGGTGCGGAACGGCAACTTCATGCGCCACTACGACCTCACCGAACGGGTCGTGGGCGCCGACATCGCCGCGCAGCGTCCGGATCGCGCGCAGGCACACCGGGATCTTCTCGCCCGGGCCGCGCGTTCACTCGGCGTCGCGACCGTCGCCGACCTCGCCGACTACTACCGCATCAAACCTGCCGACGCCCGGCCGGCCGTTGCCGACCTGGTGGATTCGGTTGTGCTGCACGAGGTCTCGGTGGACGGATGGCGCGACCCCGCCTATCTCGCCGACGGTGCGCCGATGCCGCGAAGCATCGACACCTCGGCGATCCTCTCGCCGTTCGACCCGCTCGTGTTCTTCCGGCCGCGAGCCGAGCGCCTCTTCGACTTCCACTACCGCATCGAGATCTACGTCCCCGAGCACAAACGCATCCACGGTTATTACGTGCTGCCCTATCTGCTGGGCACCGACATCGCCGCACGCGTCGACCTCAAGGCCGACCGCAGGTCCCGAACCCTGTTGGTACTCGGTGCCTTCTGTGAGTCCGGGCACGATCGCGGCACCGTCGCCGAACGATTGGCCGCCGACCTGCGGACTTTCGCGCGGTGGCTCGACCTCGACGACGTGTCGGTCGGCACGAAGGGTGACCTCGCGCGCGATCTCCGAGTCGTGATGGGATGCTGAGCACCGGGAGAACGCGAACCAGCGGAACAAACATCCGGGGACCAGAAGGAGAGTAGCGACGATGACCGTGTCGTATGAAGGCAACGACTACCGCTTGGTGATGTTCGACCTCGACGACACACTTGCCCCCTCGAAGAGCCCGCTCGATGACCAGATGGTGGACCTGCTCCATCGAATGCTCGACGTGAGCCTCGGGTGCATCATCTCCGGCGGCAACTTCACCCAGTTCGAGAAGCAGGTCCTCGCGCGCCTCGGCACCTTCGACTCCGTCGGCAACCTCCATCTGATGCCCACCTGCGGCACCCAGTACGTCCGTTGGGCGGGCAGCGAGTGGGAGACCGTCTACGCCGAGTACCTGACCGACGATGAGAAGAAGCGCACGGTCGACGTCCTCGAGACCGGTGCCAAGGCGCTCGGCATCTGGGAGAGCGAGACCTGGGGCGAGATCCTGGAGGACCGCGGCAGCCAGATCACCTTCAGTGCGCTCGGGCAGAAGGCCCCGGTCGACGCCAAGGCCGCCTGGGACCCGGATGGCGCGAAGAAGGAGTCGCTGCGCGCCTACGCTGCCGAACGTCTGCCCGACCTCGAGGTCCGCAGCGGCGGTTCGACGTCGGTCGACGTCACCAAGAAGGGCATCGACAAGGCGTACGGCGCGCTCAAGCTGATGGACATCCTCGGCCTGACCACCTCCGACATCCTGTTCTTCGGCGACCGCCTCGACGAGGGTGGCAACGACTACCCGGTCAAGGCACTCGGCATCACCTCGATCGCCGTGCACGGCTGGCCCGACACCCACGCCAAGCTGTCGGCGATCCTGGATCAGAGCTAGACCGCGGGTCGCCCGACCGGCTGGACCCGCTGCGTTCCGCTGCGCACCCGGAAGGACTTGGCGTAATACTGCCCCGAACGCGGGTTGGTCTTGTCGTTGAGGAAATACCAGTCCATCTGGGTGGCGGACGGCGTGACGGTCAGCACCGAGTATCCATGCGAGTCCAACTCGCAGTAGCGGATGTGGTGATTGGCGGCCCCGAACGCGGCCGCGATCGTCGGACCGGCGGTGTTCTCCGGCACGTTGAACATCTCGTCGATGTTGGTCGACGTCACCGACGTCCCGACCAGTTCTGTCGCGACGGTTCCGGCGCCGGGATAGTTCGCGACGTCGACGGGGATGTCACAGGCCCACGACGAGTGGATGTCGCCGGTGATGAACACGACGTTGTCGACGCCGTTGCTCGTGATCGAGTCGAGCAGACGCCGGCGGTCGGCGGCGTAGCCGTCCCACTGATCGGCGTTGTAGGGGATGCCTTCCCGCGGAACGCCGAGCAGCTCGGTGACCGCGCCGGTGGTCTGCGGGTCGAGCGGCGGGATCAGCACCGGCGTGATCATCACCGGGTTGCCGACGATCCGCCACCGGGTCTCCGACGACGCGAGTCCGTTGGTCAGCCACGACATCTGGGCGCGGCCCATCATCGTGCGGGCGGGATCGTCGATGCGTGACGACACCGCGTCGACCTGGAGGTCGCGGTAGGAACGCAGATCCAGCATCGACAGCTCGAGCAGCTTTCCGAACCTGAGTCGGCGGTACAGATGTCGGCCCTGCGGGTCGACGCCCGGTCGGATCGGCATCCACTCGGAGTAGGCGCGCAGGGCCGCGCTGCGGCGCACGATCCACGAGCCCTCGCCGGGCTGATGGTTCTCCGCGCCGTCCCGCCAGCTGTCGTTCGACGACTCGTGGTCGTCCCAGATGCAGATGAACGGCGTCGACCGGTGCAGTGCGGTGAGGTCGGGATCGGTCTTGTACTGCCCGTGGCGGGTTCGGTAGTCGCGCAGTGTGCGGATCTCGTGGCGCGGGTCGTGGATGCGGACCGCGCCGGTCTTCCCGGTGTACCGGCCGGTTTGGTACTCGTAGTAGTAATCGCCCAGGTGCACCACGGCGTCGAGGTCCGGCTGGTTGTTCAGATGCCGGTAGGCCGAGAAGTACCCGGCCTCCCAGTTGGCGCAGGACACGACGCCGAAGCGGAGCCGCGCGACGTCGGCCCCGGTCGCGGGAGCGGTGCGGGTGTGGCCGACCGGCGAGACGGCCCCGGCGGCCGGTCCGGACGTCACGGTGAACCGGTAGTGGTAGGTCGTCCGCGGACTCAGCCCGGTGGCGTCGACCTTGACGGTGAAGTCCTTCTCGGCCGACGTCTGCTCGACCCCGGAACCGACGATCGCACCGAAACCAGCGTCCCGAGCGATCTCCCAGCGGACCGAACATGGTTGTCCCACACCGGAACCCGGTGTCGATGCGGGGGACTGGGTGATGCGGGTCCACAGGATGACCGCGTCGGGCAGCGGGTCGCCGGAGGCCACGCCGTGAGCGAAAACGTTTCGCGGGGCGGCTTGCGCCGAGCCGGATTCGGCGACGGCGGGCAAGGTGAGGGCGGCGCCGGTGACGACCGCACCGGTTCGCAGGAAAGTCCGTCGGGTGGACTCATGCCGAGTGGACACATAGGGACCTTACCCACCGCGGACCGCGACTTCAGGCCGAATCCACGCCCCGTGGAGCGGTGGGGGACAATCAGGGCACACAAACGTCGAACGGAGGGGACTGCGTGTCCGAGTTGGTGCCACTGAAGGTGCAGATGGTCGCCATGACCCAGTTCACCCCGCCCGAGGACGTGCCGTGGAGCACGGATGCCGAGGGCGGCGAGGCGCTCGTCGAGTTCGCGGGCCGCGCCTGCTACCAGAGCTGGGACAAGCCCAACCCCCGTACCGCCACCAACGCCGGCTACCTCCGACACATCCTGGAGGTCGGGCACCTGTCGCTGCTCGAGCACGCCTCGGTGACCTTCTACATCTCCGGCATCTCGCGCTCGTGCACCCACGAGCTGATCCGCCACCGGCACTTCTCCTACTCGCAGCTGTCGCAGCGGTTCGTGCCCGAACACGACTCCAACGTCGTGGCGCCGCCGGCGATCGTCGGCGACGAGCACCTCGAGGAGCTCTTCACCGCCGCCACCGACGCGAGTCGCGAGGCCTACACCGAACTCCTCGATGCGCTGGAGGCGAAGTTCGCCGACGTGCCGAACGCGATCCTGCGCCGCAAGCAGGCACGTCAGGCGGCACGATCGGTGCTGCCGAACGCCACCGAGACCAAGATCGTCGTGACCGGCAACTACCGGGCGTGGCGGCACTTCGTCGGCATGCGCGCCACCGAGCACGCCGACGTCGAGATCCGGCAGCTCGCCGTCGAATGTTTGAGGCAGTTGATGCAGGTGGCGCCCACGGTTTTCGGCGATTTCGAGATCGGCACGCTCGCCGACGGCACCGAGGTCGCGACCTCACCGTTCGTGCTGGAAGGGTGAGACCCGTCACGGATACGGAGGCGGTAGCCTTTAGCACCATGAACGCAGTCCAGGAACCGCTGCACGAGCATCCCTTCGGGACGAACGTGGTGGCGATGGTGACCCCCTTCCGTCCCGACGGAAGTCTCGATCTGGACAAGGCCGCCGTCCTGGCCGACCACCTCGTGTCGAAGGGTTGCGACGGGCTTGTCGTGTCCGGCACCACCGGCGAATCGCCGACCACCACCGTGCCCGAGAAGCTCGACCTGCTGCGCGTCGTGCTGGACGCCGTGGGCGACCGCGCCCGGATCACCCAGGGTGCCGGTAGCTACGACACCGCCGAGAGCGTGCGGTTCGCCATCGAATCGGAGAAGATCGGCGCCCACGGTCTGCTCGTGGTGACCCCGTACTACTCCAAGCCGCCCCAGGCCGGCCTCCTCGCGCACTTCCGGACCGTCGCCGACGCCACCGCACTTCCCGTGCTGCTCTACGACATCCCGCCGCGCTCGGTCGTGCCCATCGCCAACGAGACGATGCTGGCGCTGGCCGAACACCCGAACATCCGCGGCGTCAAGGACGCCAAGGGCGACCTGCACTCGGCCGCCGGCCTCATCGCCACCACCAAGCTCGAATACCTGTCGGGCGAGGACGCACTCAACCTGCCGTGGCTGTCGATCGGTGCCACCGGTTTCGTCAGCGTGATCGGGCACCTAGTTCCGGATCGCCTGCGCGAGATGCAGATCGCGGTGGAGAAGGGGGATCTCGCCACGGCGCGGACCCTCAACACGTCGATGCTTCCGCTCGTCAACGCCATGGGACGCCTCGGAGGTGTCACGATGGTGAAGGCGGCGCTGCGCATTCTCGGACTCGAGGTGGGCGATCCGCGCCTGCCCCAGGTGCCCGCCTCCGGGCCTCAGATCGAGGAGCTGATCGTGGATCTACGTGCGGCAGGTGTTCTCGCCTGATGTCTGACAACACCGGCACTGACACCAACGGTCCCGAAGCACGGACCACGCGCCCCCGACGCCGTGCCGCCTCCCGTAAGGCCGGACCGCCGAGTACGCCGCCGGTGGAAGCGGTCCCGGTCGACACGGTTCCGGCCACCACCGCGCCCGACGCGGGCCCGGCTCGCCAGGCCCCCGCGAAGACCGAGACCGCACCCAGGCATTCCGCCAAGCAGAAGTCCGGTTCGTCGTCCGGTGGCCGGCGCGGCCGGCACGAACGCGGCGGCGACTCTCGCGGTCGCCGCAACGAGCAGGCGACCCCGGCGCCGGTCGATCGCCTCGGCACCCCGCGCCGCCTGCCCAAGGGTGGACTGCGGATCGTCGCGCTCGGCGGTATCGGCGAGATCGGCCGCAACATGACCGTCTTCGAGTACGACGGACGTCTGCTGATCGTCGACTGCGGTGTGCTGTTCCCCGAGGACCAGCAGCCCGGCGTCGACCTGATCCTGCCGGACTTCCGCTACATCGAAGACCGCATGGACGACGTCGACGCGGTGATCCTCACCCACGGCCACGAGGACCACATCGGCGCGATCCCGTTCCTGCTGCGGCTGCGCAGCGACATCCCCGTCGTCGGTTCGAAATTCACGCTCGCCCTCGTCGAGGCCAAGTGCCGGGAACACCGCCTGCGGCCCAAGCTCGTCGAGGTCGCCGAGGGGGAGCGGACCGACCACGGCCCGTTCGAGTGCGAGTACTTCGCCGTCAACCACTCGATCCCAGACGCCCTCGCGGTCGCGATCCGCACCCCCGCGGGTCTCGCGCTGCACACCGGAGACATCAAGCTCGACCAGCTGCCCCTCGACGGTCGGCTCACCGACCTCGCCGGCTTCAGCCGCCTCGGCGACGAGGGTGTGGACCTGTTCCTCGTCGACTCGACCAACGCCGAGGTCCCCGGCTTCGTCACCCCCGAACGCGAGATCGGCGGCGTGCTCGACCAGGTCATCGGCAAGGCCAGGCAGCGTGTCATCGTCGCGTCCTTCGCCAGCCACGTGCACCGCATCCAGCAGATCATCGACGTCGCGCACACCCACAATCGGCGCGTCTGCTTCGTCGGCCGGTCGATGGTGCGCAACATGCAGATCGCGCAGGACCTGAACTACCTGTCGGTGCCGGACGGTGTCGTCGTCGACCTCGACACCGCCGCGACGCTTCCCGACCACCGCATCGTGCTGATCTCCACCGGTTCGCAGGGCGAGCCGTTGTCGGCGCTGTCGCGGATGGCGCGCGGCGAGCACCGCCAGATCAACATCCGCGCCGACGACCTCGTCGTGCTGGCGTCGTCGCTGATCCCGGGCAACGAGAACTCGGTCTTCGCCGTGGTCAACGGTCTGGCCAAGCGCGGTGCCACCGTGATCACGCAGCAGAGCGCGAAGGTGCACGTGTCCGGCCACGCCTCGGCCGGCGAGTTGCTCTACCTGTACAACGCGGTGCGCCCGTCGAACGTGATGCCGGTGCACGGCGAATGGCGTCATCTGCGCGCGAACGCCGCACTCGCGGTCGCGACCGGCGTGCCGGAGGACCGCGTCGTGCTGGCCGAGGACGGTGTGGTGGTCGACCTCGTCGACGGCCGCGCCGACATCGTCGGCCGCGTCCCGGTCGGACACGTCTACGTCGACGGACTGTCCGTCGGCGACGTCGGCGAGTCGACCCTGTCCGAGCGTCTCGTGCTCGGCGAGGGCGGCTTCATCGCGATCACCGTCGCCATCGATGCCACGACGGGTCGCGCGGTCAGCTCGCCGGAGGTCTCCGGCAGAGGCTTCTCCGACGACCCGGACGCGCTCAAGTCGGCCGCCGACCTGGTCAACCAGGTCCTCGACTCGCTCGCTGCCGAGGGCGTCAACGACGCGCATCGCATCGCGCAGGGAATCCGGCGCGCCGTGGGCCGCTGGGTCTCCGACGTCTACCGTCGCCGGCCGATGATCGTGCCGACGGTGCTCGCCGTGGGCGCCGACTAGTTCTCGCTACTGTGGGCTGGGTGACCGGTGCACAGGAGGAACGAGCGGCTCTCGTCGAGACCATGAAGAAGGTGGGCCCGGACGCGCCCACCCTCTGTGAAGGTTGGACCACCCGCGATCTGTTGGCTCATCTCGTCGTCCGCGAACGACGCCCCGACACCGGGCCGGGCATCCTGATCCCGGCCTTCGCCGGCTACACCGAGAAGGTGAGGACCAAGGCCGCCCGGCGGGACTTCGACGAACTTCTCGACGAACTCGCATCCGGGCCGCCGGTCTACTCGCCGTTCAAACTCGTCGACCGGTTCGCCAATCTCGCCGAGATGTTCGTCCACCACGAGGACGTGCTGCGTGGGGGAGCGGACCCGGCGGGGCGCTGGACGCCGCGGATGCTGTCGCCCGAACTCGAGGCCGAGCTGCGCGGTCCGGCCACGTCGATGGCGAAGATGACCCTCAAGAAGATCCCCGCGCGCGTCACCCTGCGCACGACCGCCGGCGAGGACCTCGTCACCGTCGGCTCCGGGAAAGAAGTCGTGGTCACGGGATCGATCGGCGAACTCGTCCTGTTCGCGTTCGGACGCGCCCCCGTCGCAGTCACCTTCGACGGCGATCCGAGCGCGATCGCCGCGGTTCGTGACAGTTCTCACGGCCTGTAGGGCGTGTCGGCGATGCAGGCGGGTAACAACTTCGACACGTCGCCGTTATCAGTGTTGCCCGTGTGACTGAAGTGAACAGAGCCGACTAGTCTGTCGGTATGGCTTCGAAGGCAAGCACGGGTACGCGCACGTCCGCGTCGAAGGCATCCGGCACACGGTCGGGTGGCACGAGCACCGGACGGTCGACCGGGTCGGCGGCACGTTCCGGCGCGAGCCGGTCAGGCAAGAGCACTGCGAACAGCCGCGGGGCGAGCAAGTCGTCGACCCGTGCCGGTTCCGCACGGTCCGGTGCGGGCAAGTCCGGGGCCTCGCGCACGTCGAGCCGATCCACGAGCACCGGGTCCCGCAGCCGGCAGTCCGCCACCGCGACACCGCGTCGCCGGAACACCTCCGCGTCGGCCGAGTCGGTCGATCTGCACCGCCGTTCGGTGGCCGCCGCCGGCGCCTCCGCGGTGGGGAAGGGGATCGGCGCAGGCTGGTCGCTGTTCGCCCGCGGTGTCGGCAGCGCGGCTCGCGTGGGTTCCGGCGTCGGCCGGGGGCCGCGCACCGAGTCGCGACCGTTCGACGACGATGATCTCGAACTGGATGCCGTCGACGCCGACTACGACGACGAGGTCGACGCCGATGGTGCGCCCGGTCCGCGTGGACCGGCTCCGCGCGGGCAGGGACACAGTCATCGCCGCGACGGTGTTGCTCTGGGACTGCTCGCGCTGGGTCTGTTGTTCGCGGCCAGTGTCTGGTTCGGGGCCGCCGGACCCGTCGGCGCATTCATCGAGGCGCTGATCCGCGCGATCGTCGGCTCGGCGGCGGTCGTGGTGCCGGTGGCGCTCGTCGTGGTCGCGATCATGCTGATGCGACGCCCCGCGGCACCCGAACGACGTGGCCGCTATCTCGGCGGCGGGTCCCTCGTCGTGCTGCCGCTGCTGGGCATCATGCATCTCATCGCCGGTGCACCGCTGGATCTGCCGGGCCGATCGTCGGCGGCGGGTTTCGTCGGTTTCGCCATCGGCACGCCGCTCACCACGGGCGTCACCGCCTGGGTGTCCGTCCCGATCCTGTTGCTGTGCATGGCCTTCGGCGTCCTGATCCTCAGTGGACGCACGGTGCGTGAGGTCGTCGACGCCGCCGCCGGATATCTCGGACTGGGTGTGCCCGGTGCCGACGACGCGCCGTGGGAGAGCGACCTCGACTGGGACGAGGACGCGGAGAACTACGAGGATCCCGACTTCGGCGATCCCGCGGCGGACGACGCCGACGATGACGCCTTCGGCTCCCGCGCGACACGTCGCTCGTACTCGTCGAACCCGTACGACAACTACCCGCCCGACGAGACCCCGTCGCGGCCGGTGAGCCGATCGCGCCGCAAGCCGGCCAAGGTCGCCGAGGAGCCGATCGAGGAAGCGGTCACCGAGAACTTCGCCGACGCCTACACCGAGCCGTTCGGCGACAACGCCGCCGACGAGCAGATGACCGAGGTCATCGAGCCACCGGCCCGCCCGGCCACTGCACGTCGTACGACGCCGGCCGCGCGTCCGGCGCCCAAGCCGGCACCCGCAGCGGAGCCGGAACCAGAGCTCGACGACGAGGCGTTCGCACCCTCGGAACCGGCAGCCGAGGGTGACTACATCCTGCCGCCCCCGCACCTGCTGCTCGAGGGCGATCCGCCGAAGGCCGGCACCAGCGCCAACGACGAGATGATCGACCGGATGACCGGCGTGCTCGAACAGTTCAAGATCGACGCGGCCGTCACCGGCTACACCCGCGGACCGACGGTCACCCGCTACGAGGTCGAGCTCGGACCGGGCGTGAAGGTCGAGAAGATCACCGCGCTCCAGCGCAACATCGCCTACGCCGCGGCGACCGACAACGTCCGCCTGCTCGCGCCGATCCCGGGCAAGTCCGCGGTCGGTATCGAGGTGCCCAACGCCGACCGCGAGATGGTCCGCCTGGCCGACGTCCTCAGCGCGCCGTCGACCCGCAAGGACAAGCATCCGCTCGTCATCGGTCTCGGCAAGGACATCGAGGGTGACTTCGTCAGCGCGAACCTGGCGAAGATGCCGCACCTGCTCGTCGCCGGTTCGACCGGCTCGGGTAAGTCGAGCTTCGTCAACTCGATGCTGGTGTCGCTGCTCAGCCGCGCCACTCCCGAGCAGGTCCGGATGATCCTCATCGACCCGAAGATGGTGGAGCTCACCCCGTACGAGGGCATCCCACACCTGATCACCCCCATCATCACGCAGCCCAAGAAGGCTGCCGCCGCCCTCGCGTGGCTGGTGGAGGAGATGGAACAGCGCTACCAGGACATGAAGGCCTCGCGGGTTCGCCACATCGACGACTTCAACACGAAGGTGCGTTCCGGCGAGATCACCACCCCGCTCGGCAGCGAGCGGGTGTACAAGCCGTACCCGTACATCCTCGCGATCGTCGACGAGCTGGCCGACCTGATGATGACCGCACCGCGCGACGTCGAAGAGGCGATCGTGCGCATCACCCAGAAGGCGCGCGCGGCCGGCATCCACCTGGTCCTCGCGACCCAGCGTCCGTCGGTCGACGTGGTCACCGGTCTGATCAAGACCAACGTGCCGTCTCGCCTCGCCTTCGCCACGTCGTCGCTGACCGACTCGCGAGTCATCCTCGACCAGCCCGGCGCCGAGAAACTCATCGGCATGGGCGACGGACTGTTCCTGCCGATGGGCGCCAACAAGCCCATCCGCATGCAGGGCGCCTACATCTCCGACGAGGAGATCGCGGCCGTCGTCGACTTCGCCAAGGAGCAGGCCGAGCCCGAGTACACCGAGGGCGTCACCGCGGCGAAGGCCGGCGAGAAGAAGGACATCGACAGCGACATCGGCAACGACCTCGACGACCTGCTGCAGGCGATCGAACTCGTCGTCTCCAGCCAGTTCGGTTCGACGTCGATGCTGCAGCGCAAGCTACGCGTCGGCTTCGCCAAGGCCGGCCGCCTGATGGATCTCATGGAAACCCGCGGCGTCGTCGGACCGAGTGAGGGCTCCAAGGCGCGCGAGGTGCTCGTGAAGCCCGACGACCTCGCCGGGGTCATCGCCTCCATCACCGGCGGCGGGGACGACGAGTCGGCCGAGAGCTGAGGAAGTGGCTGAACAGGGATTTCCGTGGCCGCCTACCGGCATCCGGTAGGCTGGCCGCCAGATCCATGAGGGGAGTATCCCCGACGCGGCGTCTCCGTCAGTACGGTGCCGATCCGCGGTGATGCCGATCATCACCGCCTCGGTGACCCGGAGCGTCGGCCCCCGAATCCCGGGTGGGAGAGACCTCTGGCTCGTCAGCTGATGCTGCCTGCTGGAGGACTACTGTGGACGTTTCTTTATCCCTATGGCTGATCACCGTTGCGGTGATCCTCGGATTGTTCGTGTTCGACTTCTTCTCACACGTGCGCGTGCCCCATGCACCGTCACTCAAGGAGTCGGGCACCTGGTCGGCGGTTTACATCTCGCTCGCCATTGCCTTCGGTGTCTTCGTCTGGTGGAAGTGGGGCGGAACGTTCGGTGGCGAGTACTTCGCCGGGTACGTCACCGAGAAGGCGCTCTCGGTGGACAACCTGTTCGTCTTCGTCATCATCATGGCGAAGTTCGCGGTGCCGCCGGAGTACCAACAGAAGGTGCTGCTGCTCGGCATCGTGATGGCGCTCGGCATGCGCGCCGTCTTCATCGCCGTCGGTGCGGCCGCCATCAACGCCTACAGCTGGGTGTTCTACCTGTTCGGGGCCTTCCTGATCTTCACCGCGGTCAAGCTGCTCCGCGAGAGCGACGACCCCGTCGAACACGAGGAGCAGCGGGAGACCAGGCTCGAACGCTTCGTCAAGCGGTTCCTGCGCACGCATGACTCCTACGACCGCGACAAGCTCTTCACCCGCGTCAACGGCAAGCGGCTCGCGACGCCGATGCTGATGGTGCTCATTGTCATCGGCTTCACCGACTTGCTGTTCGCACTCGACTCGATCCCGGCGATCTACGGCCTGACCTCCGAGCCGTACCTGGTGTTCACCGCCAACGCCTTCGCGCTCATGGGCCTGCGCCAGCTGTACTTCCTGCTCGGCGGACTGCTCGACCGGCTGGTGTACCTCTCGATCGGCCTGTCGATCATCCTGGCGTTCATCGGCACCAAGCTGGTCCTGCACGCCCTGCACGAGAACACGCTGCCCTTCGTCAACGGCGGCGAGCACGTGAGCGTCCCGGAGATCTCGACGCCGCTGTCGCTGTCGGTGATCCTGGGTGTCCTCGTCGTCACCACCGTCGCGAGTCTGGTGAAGAGCAGGTCAGGGGCTGACAAGGATCAGGCGCAGACCTGACGCGACCCGTCAGAACGGTCCGAAGACCTGGTTCCACTCGTCGATCCGCACGGCGTCGACGGCCTCGTGAGCCTGGAACGGGTCGTTGGCGAGGAAGGCCTCGGCGGCCTCGAGGTCGGCCGCGCTGATGATGATCAGCGCGCCCGACCCGTCCGGGTACGGCCCGGCGAGGAGCACGTTGCCCGCCTTGTTCTCCTCGCCGAGCCACTCCCGATGCAGCGGACGGTGCTGGTCGCGGAGTGCGGCCTTGGCCGGACGGTAGGTGTACTGGACGGCGAAAAAGGGCATCTGCTCACTCCTCGGAGATGGTGGCCAGCATCCTGGTGTTCCCCAGGGTGTTGGGTTTGACGTAACTCAGGTCCAGGAACTCGGCGACACCGGTGTCGTAGGAGCGGCACATCTCCTCGAACACCTCACGCGTGACCGGGGTGCCCTGGATCTCGCTGAACCCGTGCTTGGCGAAGAAGCTCGTCTCGAAGGTCAGCACGAAGACGCGGGACAGTTCGAGTTCGCGGGCGATCTCCATCAACCGGCCGACGATCTTGTGACCGATCCCGCGACCGGAGAACGTGGGGTCGACCGCGACCGTGCGGACCTCACCGAGATCGGCCCACAGCACGTGAAGGGCCCCGCAGCCCACGACCTCCCCGTCGAGTTCGCCGACCCAGAACTCCTGCACCGACTCGTACAGGGTGACGAGGTTCTTCTCCAGGAGGATCTTGCCCGCGTACTCGTCGATCAGTTCCTTGATGCGCGGCACGTCCGAGGCACGCGCGCGTCGCACCACGACATCGCCAGTAGTCGATTCGGGCGCAACGGGATCCGCCGTGGATTCGGGTTCGGCGGGCTCCGGGGAGACGGGGGACATGGGACATCACCTTAGTCCTGTGCGGACATGCGCATCGGCCCGGTTTACCTTCTGCGCGGCGTGGGCCGATACCCTGTTGAGCGTGCGTATGAGAATTCCCGTGTATCGCGGAACCCGTCCGCGCCCGGGGGTGTGCTCATGACCGATCGCATTCGGCGGGCCGTCGACGAAAAAGGTATCGCGAATGTGGGCCGCGGGCCGGATCACATCACCGATCCGGTCGACCCGGTCCCGGTGGTCAACATCGCGAACGCACTGACTGTCTTCCGGATCCTCCTGGTCCCGGTGTTCCTGGCGGCCCTGTTCATGGAGTCCGGTGAATCCACGCTGTGGCGCACGGTGGCCACGGTCGTCTTTGCGGTCGCGGCCCTCACCGATCGGTACGACGGGCGCATCGCCCGGCAGCGCGGCCTGATCACCGACTTCGGCAAGATGGCCGACCCGATCGCCGACAAGGCCCTCATCGGCGGTGCGCTCGTCGGGCTCTCGATCCTCGGCATCCTGCCCTGGTGGGTCACCGCGGTCATCATCGCGCGCGAACTGTGGGTCACGGCGCTGCGCTTCTGGGTGCTGCGCCACAAGGTGATCCCCGCCAGCCGCGGCGGGAAACTCAAAACCCTGCTGCAGGCGGTCGCGATCGGTCTGTACCTCGCGCCGCTCGGCGGGGGATGGCAGATCGCCGCCGGGATCCTGATGGGTCTCGCGGTGGTCGTGACCATCTACACCGGGCTCGACTACACCTGGCAGGCGATCAAGGTCCGCTCCGGCGGGTCCGGCACCGGCACCCCCGATCCGGGGTCGGCGCCGCAGGCGCGACGGGCCGTCGGAGGAACCGGCGCGGGCCGCTGAGTTCGACTACTGTCGGGGGAACCGCGGCCGGGGAACGATCCGGCCGCGTGAGGCGTTGGCTGAGGAGTGAACAGGGAGAGGAGACTCGATGGCGATGCTCTTACGTGAGGCGCTCGGCGACAGCCTTCGTCGGGTCCGCACGCAGCAGGGTCGGACCCTTCGTGAGGTGTCCACCGGTGCACGCGTGAGTCTCGGTTACCTCTCCGAGGTCGAGCGCGGTCAGAAGGAGGCCTCGAGCGAACTGCTCGCGGCCATCTGCGACGCACTCGACGTGGAGATCGCCGACCTCCTCCTCGACGTCGGGCACGCGATGCGTCCCGCCGAGACGGTGGCCCCCGAGGTCGCCGAGGCCGGTCTCACCGCGACCAAGGTGGTCATCCCCGCGCCTGCCGGACGCCGCGACGCGACCGCGCTGGCCGCGGCCTGAACGCGCAGCCACTAGATTGGTCTGCACAGTCCTCAAACCCTTGAATGGAGTGACGTAGAGCATGGCGAACCCGTTCGTGAAGTTGTGGCGCTACCTGACGGCACTCGGTAACGCGAAGATCGACGAACACGCCGACCCGAAGGTCCAGATCCAGCAGGCGATCGAAGATGCTCAGCGTCAGCATCAGGCGTTGTCGCAGCAGGCCGCCTCGGTCATCGGCAACCAGCGACAGCTCGAGATGAAGCTGAACCGGCAGCTCGAGGACATCGAACGCCTGCAGGCCAACACCCGTCAGGCGCTGACGCTCGCCGATCAGGCCGCGGCCGCCGGGGACACCCACAAGGCCACCGAGTACACGAACGCCGCCGAGGCGTTCGCAGCCCAGCTGGTGACCGCGGAGCAGAGCGTCGAGGACCTCAAGTCGCTGCACGATCAGTCGCTTCAGGCTGCCGGCCAGGCCAAGAAGGCCGTCGAGCGCAATGCGATGATCCTCCAGCAGAAGCTCGCCGAGCGCTCCAAGCTGCTCAGCCAGCTCGAGCAGGCGAAGATGCAGGAGCAGGTCAGCGCGTCGCTCAACCAGATGAGCGAGCTGTCGGTGCCCGGCAACACCCCGAGCCTCGACCAGGTGCGCGACAAGATCGAGCGCCGCTACGCCAATGCCCTCGGCTCGGCCGAACTGGCGAAGAACTCGGTCCAGGGCCGGATGCAGGAGGTCGAGCAGGCCGGCATCCAGATGGCCGGTCACTCCCGCCTCGAGCAGATCCGCGCCAGCATGCGCGGCGACGCCCTGCCGTCCGCCGGAGCGACCGCACCGCCGCTGCAGAAGGGTCAGCCGGCGACGCAGGCCACCCCGCCGACCACCGAGCCGCCCGCGCAGAACTGATCCGCGGCACGTGCATGTCGCACTTGTCGCGGGTTCTGATGCAGGACATGCCTTTCCGGCCTTCGCCCTCGCCGAGCGTTTTGTCTCGGCGGGGCACCGGGCGACGGTCTACACCGGACTGAACTGGTCGGATGCCGCGCGTCGTCGCGGCATCGACATCGCCGAACTCCCGGGTCTCGCGGCCACGGATGTCGACGACGACGCCGACGCCGGGGACAAACTCGGCGCCCGTGCGGCGCGGATGGCGCAGCTGCTGGCACCCGTGCTGTCCGAGTCCGGCGCCGAACTCGTCGTCTCCGATGTCATCACCGTCTGCGGGGGATGGGCGGCGCAGCTGAACGGCCTGCCGTGGATCGAGCTCTCGCCACATCCGCTGTACCTGCCGTCCCGCGGACTACCGCCGATCGGTTCGGGTCTCGCCCCGGGAACCGGGTTTCGTGGTCGCGTCCGGGACGCGCTGATGCGTGCCGCGACCGCGACCTCCATCCGCAAGGGCGAACGGCAGCGTGCCGCTGCGCGGGTGTCGATCGGTCTGCCCGCCGCCGACGACGGCCCGAGTGCGCGGTTCGTGGCGACCCTGCCCGGCCTCGAGGTGGCACGGCCCGACTGGCCCGCCGACACCCATCTGATCGGCCCACTCCTGTGGGAACCCACCGACGACCTCTTCGACCGCCCCGCCGGTGACGAGCCGCTGGTGGTACTCGCGCCGTCCACGGCCGAGACCGGCGCCGCCGACATGGTCGGTGTGGTGCTCGAGGCGCTGTCCGAGCCGGTTCTCGGACGGCGTGTCCGGGTGGTGGTCTCCGGGCTGCACCGGCCGACGGCCGAGGACCTGGCCCGCTTCGGCGGCGGCGTACCCGCCCCGATCACCGCGGGACTGGGACGGCAGGACGAGGTGCTGGCCCATGCCCGGGTACTCATCTGCGGCTCCGGGCACGGCATCCTCGCCAAGGCGATGACCGCCGGGGTGCCGGTGGTCGCGGTACCCGGCGGCGGCGATCAGTGGGAGCTGGCGAACCGTCTCCAGCGCGCGGGTGCGGGCCGGTGGGTCCGCCCGCTCACCGTCGACGCCGTCGCCGACGCCGTCCGCGCGGTCCTCGACGACACCGGACACGCCCGCTGCGCCGAGCGGATCGGGGAGAGCGGCACCGACACCGTCGACCCGGTGGTGGTGGCCGAACGTAGGGTGGGGCTGTGCGCCTGACCGAGTTCAACGAACTGATGAGCACCGAATTCGGTGTGACACGGGCGGATTCGATCCTCGTCGACCACGTGCTCACCGAGTTCGCCGGCCGCACCGGTGCGCAGGCGATCGACGACGGGATCGACCCCCGCGATGTCTGGGTGGCGATCTGCCGCGACTTCGACGTGCCGCGACAGCGGTGGTGACACGCCCCGCGTGTCGCACTTGCCATCGAACACCTGTTCGTTCATTCTGGTGATCAGACGGAACCGAACGGGCCGCCGCCGCGTCTGAAGTATCGGGACCGAGGAGAAGAATGGGTCGCCGGGAGCGCCGCCAAGACTTGTCGGACCCACGCGATACCTTTCAGACATGAACGCCCGGACCGCACCGACCACCCGCCGGAAATCCGGCTCACAACCGAGGAGAACTCCGATGGCATCTGCGCCTCAAGACCGTGAGAAGGCCCTCGATCTGGCCCTCGCCCAGATCGACAAGAACTTCGGCAAGGGTTCGGTCATGCGTCTCGGTGAGGAGACTCGTCAGCCGATCGAGGTCATCCCGACCGGCTCGATCGCACTCGACGTCGCCCTCGGTATCGGTGGTCTGCCCCGCGGCCGCGTCGTCGAGATCTACGGTCCGGAATCCTCGGGTAAGACCACGGTGGCGCTGCACGCCGTCGCGAATGCCCAGGCCCAGGGCGGCATCGCCGCCTTCATCGACGCCGAGCACGCTCTCGACCCCGACTACGCCGCCAAGCTCGGTGTCGACACCGACGCGCTGCTGGTGTCCCAGCCCGACACCGGTGAGCAGGCTCTCGAGATCGCCGACATGCTGATCCGTTCGGGCGCTCTGGACATCCTGGTCATCGACTCGGTGGCCGCACTGGTGCCCAAGGCCGAGATCGAGGGCGAGATGGGCGACAGCCACGTCGGCCTGCAGGCCCGCCTGATGAGCCAGGCGCTGCGCAAGATGACCGGTGCGCTCAGCCAGTCCAAGACCACCGCGATCTTCATCAACCAGCTGCGTGAGAAGATCGGCGTCATGTTCGGTACGCCCGAGACCACCACGGGCGGTAAGGCTCTCAAGTTCTACTCGTCGGTGCGCCTCGACGTCCGGCGCATCGAGACCCTCAAGGACGGGACCGATGCCGTCGGTAACCGCACCCGCGTGAAGGTCGTCAAGAACAAGGTCGCGCCGCCGTTCAAGCAGGCCGAGTTCGACATCCTCTACGGTCACGGCATCAGCAAGGAGGGCTCGCTGATCGACATGGGTGTCGCCGAGGGCTTCATCCGCAAGTCCGGCTCGTGGTTCACCTACGAGGGCGATCAGCTCGGCCAGGGCAAGGAGAACGCCCGCAAGTTCCTGCTCGAGAACCTCGACATCCGCGACGAAATCGAGAAGAAGATCAAGGAGAAGCTCGGCGTCGGCGCCACCGTCGACGCCGACGACGTCGCCCCGGCGCCAGTCGAATTCTGATCGGTCCCGCCTGATCCGATATGAACGAGGCATCAAGCCCCGAACGGACGGACCCCGAGCGGACGCAGAAAAAGGGACCCAGTGCATGGGACTCCGCACTGCGGCTGCTCGGGGTCCGTGCGCGTTCACGGCACGAGATGCGGGAGAGGTTGACCCGCAAGGGATTCGACGCCGACACCGTCGACGAGGTGATGGCACGGCTCGACAAGCACCAGCTGCTCGACGACACCGATTTCGCCGCGGAGTGGGTGCGTTCCCGACACCTGAACTCGGGTAAGGGACGTGTGGCGCTCCGTCACGAACTGCGCACCAAGGGGATCTCGGAGTCGATCATCGCCGAGACCCTGGCCGACATCGATCCCGATGACGAACGCGGGGTCGCGGCGGGACTCGTCGAGCGAAAACTGACGCCGTCGGTCGTCGAACGCGTCGTCGCCGATCGTGCCGAGCGCGAGAAGACGCTGCGCCGGCTGGTCGCATTCCTTGTGCGGCGCGGTTATTCGCAGTCGCTGGCCTTCGACGTGGTGGGGGAGGCGCTCGGCGCGTTGGACGACGCCTGACGCCTCCCCGTCACGGGATCACTCGGATCAGAGCAGGTTCTCCGACGCGGCCTGCTCGGTCTTCTCCGGGTCCGCGGGCTCGGTCGCCCGACGCCCCTGACGCAGCCGTCGTTCGACGTAGGTCGCCAGGTTCGACAGCCCGAAGTTGATGAGGATCATGATGATCGCCACCACGATCAGCGCCGGGATGTAGTTGCCGTAGCGCGAGGCCGACAGCAGACCGCTGCGTACGACCTCCGAGTAGCCGATGATGTAGCCCAGCGCGCTGTCCTTCAGGGCCACCACCATCTGCGAGATCAGTGCCGGCATCATCGCGGTGATCGCCTGGGGGAGCAGCACGATCCTCATCATCTGGCTCTTCCGCAGACCCAGCGCCATCGACGCCTCGGTCTGGCCCTTCGGCAGCGAGTTGATGCCCGAGCGCAGGATCTCGGCCATCACCGACCCGTTGTAGAGCGTGAGGCCGGTGACCACGGCGGCGAACGCCAGCATCGACGACGGGAAGATGCCGTAGATGGCGAACAAGAACCAGGTGAACACCATCAGGATCAGCACCGGGATCGCGCGGAACACCTCGACGAATACGCTCGAGACGGCACGCACCCAGAGATGATCCGACAGCCGGCCGATGCCGAGGACGGCACCGAGGATCAGCGACAGCACGATCGAGACGGCGGCCGCCGCGAGCGTGCGCCACAGGCCGGGCAGGATGTAGCCGGTCCAGGTGGACCAGGTGACGAACGGGCTCCACTTCTCGCCGGTGAACTGCTCGTTGGCAGCGAGCACGGTGATCACGTAGATCGCGATCGCCGCGAGGATCGCGATGAACAGGATCGCTGTCAGGCGGTTCCGGGTTCGTGCGCGTGGGCCGGGGGCGTCGTACAGGACAGTCGATTCGGCGCTCATCGTTTCACCGCCAGTCGCTTGGCGAGGT
Organism: Gordonia sp. Swx-4; assembly: GCF_030316175.1. Lineage (NCBI taxonomy): Bacteria > Bacillati > Actinomycetota > Actinomycetes > Mycobacteriales > Gordoniaceae > Gordonia > Gordonia sp. Swx-4. The sequence continues at coordinate 3,063,966 of NZ_CP128197.1, read as the reverse complement.
AGCCGAAGACGGCTCCCTCGGTGAGGGTGATGATCATGAAGCCCACGGCGATGACGCCGAAGATCACGAACAGCTGGTCGGAGAAGGTCTCGATCTCGGTCTTCATGAGGGCCGCGGCCTCGGCGACGCCGATGACCGAGGCGACCGTGGTGTTCTTCGTCAGCGCGATCAGCACGCTGCCCATCGGACCGATGACGGCTCGAATGGCCTGCGGCAGCACGATGATCCCGAACACCTGGGTGAAGGGCATGCCCAGCGACCGCGCTGCCTCCGCCTGCCCGAGGGGCACGGTGTTGAAGCCGGAGCGCAGCGTCTCACAGACGAACGTCGACGTGTAGAGGACGAACGCGAGCACCGCGAGCCAGAAATTGTTGGACTTGATCGTCGGCGCGAAGGTCAGCCCCAGGTTCTGGTACAGGCCGATCGCGCAGAACAGCACGACGAGCGTCAACGGGGTGTTGCGGACGACGTTGACGTAGACCCCGGCGAAGGCGCGCATCACCGGGACGGGGGACACCCGCATCGCGGCGAGGATCGTGCCCCAGACCAGCGAGCCGATCGCCGAATAGAAGGTCAACTGGATGGTCACCCAGAAGGCGGGCCACAGCTGGGGGCCCATGCTCTCCCACAGAGAGGCGTCATTCATCGATTACTCCTCTCACTCGAGTCCGGGCGGGCACGGCGTGGACGGTGAATCGAGGAACTCGAGGTCACCGGGGTCCGGCAGGTAGGGGAACTTCGAACCGGGACGGTCCGCGCGGGCGATGATCTCGTCCACGTACTCGTTGCCGAGTGCTTCGCGGAGGTCGGCGTTCCAGGGCGACTCGATGCCCTCGGCCGGGGTCAGCATGGTGTCGAGGGCCTTGTTGATCGCCTCGACCGCGGCGGTGTCGCCGAGTGCGACACCCACGCCGTAGCGTTCGGTCGAGAACGGGCTGCCCGCCGTCTTCAGCGCGTCCTTGACGCACGCGTCCTTGAGGTACGTCATCTCGACGAGCTTGAACTCGTCCTTCCAGAAGTTGGAGTAGCCGGCGAGGATCGCCTCGTCGGTCGTCAGCGCGTCGACCTTGCCGCGGCGGAGCGCCTCGACGCAGGCCGAGTAGGAGTCGTACTCCTGCAGCTGCACGGTCGGCAGCTGCGCCTTCACGTTCTGCGCCGACGTCGAGCCGGTGACCGAACAGAGCTTCTTTCCGTTGTCGAGGTCGGCCAGCTCGGAGATCGAGTTGTCGTCGTCACGCACCATCAGGCCCTGGTAGGTCTGCAGGTAGGGGCCGCCGAACGACACCTTCTTGGAACGGCTGGCGTTGATCGAGTAGGTGGCGGCGATCAGGTCGACCTCGCCGTTGTCGATCATCGCCTCGCGGCGGGCCGACGGCGTCTCGCGCCAGGTGATCTCCGGGTGATCGACGCCGAGGTCGTCCGCGATGGAGTTGACCACGTAGGTGGCGACCGACGCGTCGAAGCCGGTGACGTTGCCGTCCGGCTCGTACAGGCCGAGGCCGGGCTGGTCGAACTTGACGCCCAGGACGACCGCTCCGTCACGGATCGAGCTGAGCAGGTTGCGGGGTTCGGTGCTGCCACATCCCGACAGCAGTCCGGCGAGCAGTGCCCCGACCGCGACGACCAGTCCGGCGCCACGCCATCGGGACACCTGCGGGCGTACTCGGTGTGTTTCCTGACTCATCCGCATCTCAGTGCCCCAGGATCTTGCCGAGGAAATCGCGTGCTCGGTCGGTCTTGGGGTCGGTGAAGAAGGTGTCGGGTTCGGCGTCCTCGATGATCGCGCCGTCGGCCATGAAGATCACCCGGTCGGCGGCCTTGCGGGCGAAGCCCATCTCGTGGGTGACCACGAGCATCGTCATGCCCTCTTTGGCCAGGGCGACCATGACGTCGAGGACCTCGTTGACCATCTCGGGGTCGAGCGCCGAGGTCGGCTCGTCGAACAACATGACCTTCGGATCCATGGCGAGGGAGCGGGCGATGGCGACGCGCTGTTGCTGGCCGCCGGACAGCTGGGCGGGGTACTTGTCCTTCTGGCTGGCGATGCCGACCCGCTCGAGCAGTTCCAGCGCCCGCTTGCCGGCGTCGGCCTTGGACTTCTTGCGCACCTTCGTCGGTGCGAGGGTGACGTTCTCGAGGATCGTCTTGTGGGAGAACAGATTGAAGGACTGGAACACCATGCCGACGTCGGCACGGAGTCGAGCGAGGTCCTTGCCCTCGGCGGGCAGGAGCTGACCCTCGACCCGGATCTCACCCTCGTCGATCGGTTCGAGGCGGTTGATCGTCCGGCAGAGAGTGGACTTGCCCGATCCGGACGGACCGAGGACCACGACCACCTGTCCGGCGGGAACCTCGAGGTCGATGTCCTTGAGGACGTGCAGCGACCCGAAGTGCTTCTGCACCCCGCGCATCGCGATCATCGGCTGGGACCCGGGGTCCGCGGACTTGCTCGGCGAAACGGTCATTGGAGAACCCTAACCAAATTCGTGCCGAGGAGCGGTACCGGTCACGCAACGTCGGCGATTTGCGTCGGCACCGTACCCTGGTAGGAGTGAGTATCGAGTTGTCGGATCGGCCTGACCAGGCTGCATCAGCCCCAGGCCCCCTCGGCGATCAAGCACCCCGCAGCTACCAGGTTCGAACCTACGGCTGCCAGATGAACGTCCACGACTCCGAACGCATCTCCGGGCTCCTCGAGGACGCGGGTTATGTGCGTGCCGGCGAGGACGACGACGCCGATCTGGTCGTGTTCAACACGTGTGCCATCCGCGAGAACGCCGACAACAAGCTCTACGGCAACCTGTCGCACCTGGCGCCGGTGAAATCCCAGCGGCCCGGCATGCAGATCGCCGTCGGCGGTTGCCTCGCGCAGAAGGACAAGGACACCGTCATCGCCAAGGCGCCGTGGGTCGACGTCGTGTTCGGCACCCACAACATCGGCTCGCTGCCGGCGCTGCTCGACCGTGCCCGTCACAACGAGGAGGCGCAGGTCGAGATCCTCGACTCCCTGGAGCGCTTCCCGTCGACGCTGCCCGCCAAGCGCGACTCGGCCTACTCCGGTTGGGTGTCGGTGTCGGTGGGCTGCAACAACACATGCACCTTCTGCATCGTGCCGTCGCTGCGCGGCAAGGAGGTCGACCGCCGACCCGGTGACGTGCTCGCCGAGGTCCGGGCACTCGTCGACCAGGGTGTCGTCGAGGTGACGCTGCTCGGTCAGAACGTCAACGCCTATGGCATGTCCTTCGCCGATCCGGACCAGCCGCGCAACCGCGGCGCCTTCGCCGAACTGCTGCGTGCCTGCGGCGACATCGAAGGACTCGAACGGGTCCGGTTCACCTCGCCGCATCCCGCCGAGTTCACCGACGACGTCATCGAGGCGATGGCCGAGACCCCCAACGTGTGCCCGCAGCTGCACATGCCGCTGCAGTCCGGCTCCGACCGCATCCTGAAGGCGATGCGACGCAGCTACCGCCAGACCAGGTTCCTCGGCATCCTCGACAAGGTCCGCGCGGCGATGCCTCATGCGGCGATCACCACCGACATCATCGTCGGGTTCCCGGGGGAGACCGAGGAGGACTTCCAAGCGACCCTCGACGTCGTGGAACGCGCCCGGTTCTCCAGCGCCTTCACCTTCCAGTACTCGCCGCGCCCGGGAACCCCGGCCGCGACGATGCCCGACCAGGTGCCCGCCGACGTCGTCGGTGAGCGCTACCAGCGACTCATCGCGCTGCAGGAACGAATCTGCCTGTCCGAGAACGAATCCCTGACCGGCACCGAGGTGGAACTGCTCGTCGTCGCCGACGAGGGACGCAAGTCCGCCGAGACCCGGCGGATGACCGGTCGCGCGCGGGACGGACGCCTGGTGCACTTCGCGCCCGGCGACACCGCGGGCATCCGACCCGGCGACGTGATCCACACCGTGGTCACCGCGGCCGCGCCGCACCACCTGATCGCCGACGCCGGGGTGCTCTCGCACCGCCGCACGCGCGCCGGCGACGCCCACGAGCAGAGCCGCACGCCCACGACCGCCCCCGTCGGAGTCGGCCTCGGCCTGCCGACGATTGGTCCCCCCGTACCCACCCCCGCCACCGCCGCTGCACCCGCGTCCGCCGGATGCGGCTCCTGCGGCTAGAGCGCGCGCCACACCAGACCCACTCGTGAGAAGAGGCGATGACATGTCCGAGAACCCGGACCGCACACCCGGCGCTTCCGACCGGGACGCGTTGAAGGAATACGAACAGGACCTGAGGAAGGCCGAGCGCAAGGTCGCCGGTGAGATCGACCCCGGCGCACGCGCGGTGGTCGTGGCCATCGCCGTATTGCTGGCCATGGTGTCGCTGGTCCTGCCGCACACCGGCTCGGTCACCGGCCTCGAGGTGCTGTCCTTCGCGCCGGAGGCCGCAGCCGAACGAGTCACCATCGTGTCGAAGATCTTCGTCTACCTGGTGGCGATCTTCGGCATCGTGGTCTCGATGCTCGCGCTGCTGACCCGCCGGTGGATTCTGGCGTGGATCGCCTTGTGCGGCTGTGCGATCGCCTGCGTGGCCGGAATGCTCGCCTGGTGGTCGCGCAACACCCCCGGCGTCGGTGGCGTGGAGCCTCCGTCGGGTGTGGGCATCGGACTGGTCCTCGGCTGGATCTCGGTCTTCGTCCTGACCTTCCACTGGTCACGCGTGGTGTGGGCGCGCTCGTCCTACCAACTGGCGATGGAGGCCGAGCGTCGCCGCCAGGCTGCCGAGCAGGAAGCCTATGCCTCGGCGCTCTACCACAAGGACCCCGAACAGCCGAAGTAGTCGGCGGCCCGGGGTCCTCGGGTCGTTGTAGCGGGTTCGCTCAGCGGTCGGTGACGGCGCTGTGGGCGGCCTCGGCCCACTCGCGCCACTGCGCGGCCTGCTCGCGCAGCGACGCCGCCTCACGGTCCTTGCCCTTCTCCACAGCCTTGCGGGCCTGCTCCTCGAACTGCGCGGCGCGGTCGGCGAACTGGGCGGCACGCGCCTGGGCCTCCGGGTCGGTGCGCTGCCACTGGGCGTCCTCGGCGTCGCGGATGCGCTTCTCGATCGCTCGTGCGCGTCCCTCCAGCGAGTGCATCTGATCGCGCGGGACCTTGCCGATCTCGTCCCACTTGTGGCGGAACGCCCGGAACTCACGACGCGCCGCGTCGAGGTCGGCGGCCGGGTCGATGGCCTTCTCGGCGGCCTCGAGCAGCGCGATCTTGGCGGTCGCGTTGGCCGCGAACTCGGCGTCGCGTTCGGAGGTCGCGGCGTTGCGGGCGTTGAAGAAGACGTCCTGAGCGGCCTTGAACCGCTGCCAGAGTGCCTCGTCGGTGTCGCGGGGCGCGCGGCCGGCGGCCTTCCACTCACCCAGGAGTTCGCGGAACCTGGCCGAGGTGGGACCCCAGTCGGTCGACGAGGACAGTTCCTCGGCGCGGGCGATCAGCGCTTCCTTGCGTTCCTTGGCCCCGGCGCGCTCGCGGTCGAGTTCGGCGAAGTGGGCACCACGGCGGCGGTTGAAGGCATCGCGTGCCTTCGCGTAGCGCTTCCACAGGGCGTCATCGGTCTTGCGATCGATACCCTTGATGGTCTTCCACTCGTCGAGGATCTCGCGGAGTCGATCGCCGGCACCCTTCCAGTTGGTGGCCTCGGCGCCGATCTGTTCGGCCTCGGTGGCAAGGGTCTCCTTGCGGGCGATGGCGGTGGCGCGGGTCTTCTCACGCTCGGCGCGCAGCGACTCGGCGACCTCGTCGGCGGAACCGACGATGGCCTCCAGTCGACGCTGTAGCGCGGCGACATCGCCGATGACGTGGGCGTCGGGCAGGTCGTCGAGCAGGTGCTTGGCGGCTGCCTGGGCCTTGCGCGGGTCACCGGACCGTGCACTGAGACGTTCCTCGAGGATCTCGACCTCGGTGGCGAGGTCGTCGAAGCGGCGCGCGAAGTGGGCCAGACCCTCTTCGACGGTGCCGGCCTGCCACTGGCCGATCTCGCGCTCGCCGTCGGCGGTCTTGAGCCACACCACACCGGAGGAGTCGATGCGACCGTATCGGTGCGGGTCGCCGGCACTGATGTGCGTGATGACGGGTTCGTGCGGACCGGGTCGTGGGCCCGGCTTGGGACGCGGACCGGGTTTGGGGCGGGGCGTCGGGACCGGAGTGCTCGTCTGCGGCGCCTCGGTGGCCGTGGAGGGATCGGTCGGGTGGGTCATCTGCACATGTCCTGCCGCTCAGTGGTGCCGCGCGTCACGGCTGCCGGTCGCTGGGTCGGTTCTCGCGGGGCATCGTAACGCCCCGTCGACAGCCGACAGTACGGATCCATTCAAGCAGTTCAGGCGCGTGCATGTGGCGTGCGCGGCGAGTTGTCGGAATCCGTGTCGGGGTTCGGGCGTCGGTCGCGATGTCTGGTTCGACTAGCGTCGTGGTGTGCTTGCGGCCGTCGTCTTCGTACCGAGTGCCCCGTTGCTGGTACCCGAATTGGCCGGTCCGTCGGCGTTCGACACCGAACCCGTGCGATCGGCGGTGCGGGATGCCCTTGCCGACGCGGCGTCGACCGGGATCGATCGCTGGGTCGTGGTCGGCGCCTCCGACGACCCGGTGACCGGACCGGTGGAGGAGTCGGGGTCGGGCGGTTTCGCCCGGTACGGGGTCGACGTCCGGGTGAGCGTGAGCGATCGGACCGGTCGTCGGATGAGTCTGTCCGCCCTGATCGGAGCCTGGCTGCGTGAGTGGGCGGCGCTGGGACCGACGAGCATGTCGATCGTCGGCCGGGCGACGACGCCCGCCGAGTGCGCGGTCATCGGTGCGGATCTCGGCGCACGGCTGAGGAAGTCGCCGGAGCGGATCGGACTCCTGGTCGTCGGCGACGGCTCGACCGCGCTGACCCCCAAGGCGCCGGGCGGTGGCCGACGGGATTCCGCGGTTGCCCTCAACGACTCGATCGTCGCGGCGATCGCCGCCGCCGACACCGCTGCCCTCCTGGACCTCGACGACGCGCCCTGCGACACGGAGGGAGTCGGCGGCCGGGTCGCATGGCAGGTCGCCGCCGCCGCGGTCGACCACTCCGGTTCCGGCGTCGTCGCGAAGACGAGGTACGCCGAAGCCCCGTTCGGGGTCGGCTACGTCGTCGGCACGTGGACCGTCACCGGTGACCGTTCATGAGCGACCAACCGGCCCTGCGGCCGATCATGGTCGTCGGCCCGACCGCGTGCGGGAAGTCCGACCTCGCCCTCGACCTGGCCGAGCGGCTGGGCGGGGAGATCGTCAACATCGACGCGATGCAGCAGTACCGCGGCATGGACATCGGCACGGCCAAGGTCCCGGTCGCCGAACGCCGCGGCATCCCGCACCACCAGATCGACGTCCTCGACGTGACCGAGGTGGCCACCGTCGCCCGGTACCAGCAGGCCGCGGCCGCCGACGTGGAGCGACTCCTCGCCGCAGGTCGCGTCCCGGTCATCGTCGGCGGTTCGATGATGTACGTCCAGGGGCTGCTCGACAACTGGCAGTTCCCGGCGACCGACCCCGAGGTCCGCGGCCGGTACGAGGAGATGCTCGCCGAACGCGGCGTCGCCGAGATGCACCGGCTGCTGGCGTCGGTCGACCCCGCCGCGGCCGCAACGATTCTCGACACCGACGGCCGGCGCATCGTCCGCGCACTGGAGGTCGTAGAACTGACCGGGCAACCGTTCGCGGCGTCGCAGCCGACGATCGGCGAACCCCGGTGGGGGACCGTGATCCTCGCGCTCGACCGGGAGACCGCCGAACTCGACGACCGGATCGCGCGTCGTACCCGGCTGATGTTCGAGACCGGGCTGCCCGACGAGGTCGAGACCCTGTGCGCCGGCGGACTGCGGGAGGGGCGCACGGCCTCGCAGGCGATCGGCTACAAGCAGGTGCTCGCCGCCCTCGACGGTGAGTACGACATGGCCCAGGCCGAGGAACTCACCTTCATCGGCACCCGCCGGTACGTGCGCAGGCAGCGGTCGTGGTTCCGCCGCGATCACCGCGCCGTCTGGCTCGACGCCGCCGCCCCCGACCTCGCCGACCGCGCCCTCGCCGCCGCCGCTGTCTGAGGTCACCGGCGCCTGACGCTCTGCGCGAGAAGTAGTCTGGTGCGCGTGAGTTCTCATCAGACGGGTCTGCGCTTCGTCAAGGGCCACGGCACCCAGAACGACTTCGTCGTGCTCGCCGATCCGGCCGCCGAGCTGTCGCTCGACGCCGAGATGGTCGCGGCACTGTGCGACCGGCAGCGGGGCATCGGTGCCGACGGTCTGCTGCGCGTGGCGCGCACGGGTGCGCTCGTCGAACGCGGCGTCCTCGACGCACTGCCGGACGGCGTCGCGGCCGACGACTGGTTCATGGACTACCGCAACGGCGACGGCTCGATCGCCGAGATGTGCGGCAACGGCGTCCGGGTCTTCGCCCACTTCGTCCGCGCGACCGGACTCACCGACACCGACACCTTCACCGTGGGCTCGCGTGCCGGAGCCCGGCCCGTGACCATCCACTCCTTCGACGACGTGCACGCCGAGGTCACCGTGGAGATGGGTGTCGCCCGCCTCGACGGCACCTCGGTCGTGCGCATCGGCGACGACATCTATCCGGGTGTCAAGGTCGACGTCGGGAACCCGCACCTGGCGTGCGTGGTCGCCGACCTCACCGCCGACGGCCTCGCGGCTGTCGACTTCACCGCCGGCGTGGTCATCGAGGCCGACGACTTCCCGAACCGGGCCAACGTCGAGCTGCTCACCCCGCCGGTCGAGGACGTCGACGGACGTCTGTACGCGCGGATGCGGGTCTTCGAACGCGGCGTCGGAGAGACGCGTAGCTGCGGAACGGGCCTGGTCGCGGCCACGCGCGCCGCCCTCGACGCGCGCGGACAGGACACCGGCGAGCTGCGCATCGGCATCCCGGGCGGCGAGGTCACCGTGACGATCCGGACCGACGGCTCGACCCTGCGTGGCCCGTCGATGCTGGTCGCCGACGGCGTCCTGCGACCGGGCTGGGACCGCTGAGCCGATAATCACGTGCTCGGCGGGGGCGGGGCGTGAGACCATGGATCCCGTATGACCGAATCATCAGCACAGATCCTGTCCGACGCGGACCTCGACGATCGCCCCGGTGACCCCCACCGCGACGACGATCCGACCGTCGGCGAACTCCAACTCTCCGAGCGTGCGTCACTCCAGCGCGTCGCCGGGCTCTCCACCGAACTCACCGACGTCACCGAGGTCGAGTACCGGCAGCTCCGCCTCGAGAAGGTGGTCCTCGTCGGTGTCTGGACCGAGGGCAGCGCCGCGTCGGCCGAGGCCAACATGGCCGAGCTCGCCGCCCTGGCGGAGACCGCCGGTTCGCAGGTGCTCGACGCGTTGATACAGCGCCGTTCGAAGCCGGACTCGGCGACCTACATCGGTAGCGGCAAGGCCGAGGAACTCCGCGAGATCGTCCTGGCGACCGGGGCCGACACCGTCATCTGCGACGGTGAGCTCACGCCCGCCCAGCTGACCGCGCTGGAGAAGGTCGTCAAGGTCAAGGTCATCGACCGGACCGCCCTGATCCTCGACATCTTCGCCCAGCACGCCACGTCCCGAGAGGGCAAGGCGCAGGTCTCGCTGGCGCAGATGGAATACATGCTCCCGCGCCTGCGTGGTTGGGGTGAGTCGATGTCCCGGCAGGCCGGTGGCCGTGCCGGCAGCAACGGCGGTGTGGGTCTGCGTGGGCCCGGTGAGACCAAGATCGAGACCGACCGCCGGCGCATCCGTGAGCGGATGGCCAAGCTGCGCCGCGAGATCCGCGACATGAAGAAGGCGCGCACCACCAAGCGTGCGGCGCGCAACCGTTCGGCCATCCCGTCGATCACCGTCGCCGGCTACACCAACGCCGGCAAGTCGAGCCTGGTCAACGCGATGACCGGCGCCGGTGTGCTCGTCCAGGACGCGCTGTTCGCGACCCTCGACCCGACGACGCGCCGGGCCACCCTCGACGACGGGCGGGCCGTGGTCTTCACCGACACGGTCGGTTTCGTCCGCCACCTGCCGACCCAGCTCGTCGAGGCGTTCCGGTCGACGCTGGAGGAGGTCGTCGACGCCGATCTGCTCCTGCACGTGGTCGACGGATCGGATCCGTTCCCGATGGAACAGATCTCGGCGGTACGTCAGGTCATCAGCGAGGTCGTCGCCGAGGAGAAGGCGGAGGCGCCGCCGGAACTGCTGGTGATCAACAAGATCGACGCGATCGACGGTAACCGGCTCACCGAGCTGCGCGGCGCGGTCGGCGCCGACGCGGTGTTCGTCTCGGCACGCACCGGCGAGGGACTGCCCGAACTGTTCGACCGGGTCCGCGAGTTCGTGGGCCGCGAAGACGTCGAGCTCACCATCGAGGTGCCGTTCTCCCGCGGCGACATCGTCTCCCGGATCCACAGCGAGGGCGAGGTCCTCACCTCCGAGCACACCGAGTCGGGTACCACCATGAAGGTCCGCGTCCCGGCCGCTTTCGCGGGCGAGATCGCGGACCTCGAGGTCTAGCTGTCAGTCGGCATCCAGGTCGGTTTCGACGAGGGTGACGATCTTGTCGAGCGCCGCCTGGTCCTCGGCGGTCACCACGACCCGGGTGCCCTTCTCGGCGCCGAGCGTCATGATCATCAGCGCGGAACCGGCGTCGACCGGGTCGCCGCCCTCGAGTCCGAGGGTCACGGTGCTGCCGGTGTCGGCGACGGCCTCGGCGATGATCGTGGCCGGCCGGGCGTGCAGGCCGACTGCCGATCCGACGGTGACGGTGGTGCTGGGCATGGTGCCTCCTGTGTTGGCGATTGCTTGTCGGTTGGTGGTTGTGCGTGGCGATGTGGTCGCGCGTCGGGGTCTGGACTTCAGGCTGCCACGGCCTCGAGATCGGCCGCGGCGATCTCGCGGGTCCGGCCGAACTGCTTCGCCGCGATCACCACGACCGCGCTCAGGACGGTGCCGGCGAGCAGGGCCACGAGGAACAGCACCCAGCTGTTCATGGCGAAGAAGACGAAGATGCCGCCGTGCGGGGCGCGGAGCTCGACACCGAATGCCATGATCAGTGCGCCGGAAAGGGCGCCGCCGGCCATCATCGACGGGATGACTCGGAACGGGTCGGCCGCGGCGAACGGGATGGCGCCCTCGGAGATGAACGACGCCCCGAGAAGCCATGCGGCCTTGCCGTTCTCGCGTTCGGGTTCGGTGAACAGGCCGGGACGCAACACCGTTGCGAGCGCCAGGGCGAGCGGCGGGACCATGCCGGCACACATGACGGCGGCCATGATCTGGAACTGTGCGGGACCGGCGGTCGCGGCATCGGCGATACCGGCGGTGGCGAACAGGTAGGCGGTCTTGTTGACCGGGCCGCCGAGGTCGAAGCACATCATCAGACCGAGCACGATGCCCAGGACGACGGCCGATCCGCCGGACATGCTCTCGAGTCCGGAGTTCATCTGCTCGGTCAGCCAGGCGAGCGGCTTGCCGAGAACCAGGTAGAGCAGACCGCCGACGATCAGGCTGCCGAACAACGGGATGACCACGACCGGCATCAGTCCACGGGCCCACTGCGGCACGGGGAGTCGCGAGATCCACAGGCACGCGGCACCGGCGATGAGGCCGCCGATGAGTGCGCCGATGAAGCTCGCGCCGACTGCGAGGGACACGATGCCCGCGACGAAACCGGGTGCGATGCCGGGACGATCGGCGATCGCAAAGGAGATGTACCCGGCCAGGACCGGGACGGCGAGTCCCATCACCCCCGACCCGATCGCGAAACTGACCGCGCCGAGGTACTGGAGGAGACCCCCGGAGGGGAGATCCCAGAGGCTGTTGTTCAGGGCGATGAAGGCGGCGTCGTTGAGGGAACCGCCGGCATCGAGCGTACTGTTGGCGATCTCGTAGCCCGCGAGCAGGAAGCCCAGCGCGATGAGCAGACCGCCCGCCGCGACGAACGGGATCATGTAGCTGACACCGGTCATGAGTGCCTGACGGGTGCGCCCGGCCAGTCCGACGCCGGATGAACCCGCCTCGGCGGACTCGGTGCCGCCGTCGTCGGTCACGCGAGCCGCATCCGGATTCCGTCCGGCCGCAACGGCTTCGGCGATCATCGTGTCGGGTTCGTTGATGGCGCGCTTGACGCCCGAGGCGATCACCGGCTTGCCGTGGAAGCGGCCCTTGCCCTTGACCCCGATGTCGGTGGCGAAGATGACGGCGTCGGCGGACGCGATGACCTCGGGATCGAACGGTGTGGTGGCCGAGGAGCCCTGCGTCTCCACCGCGAAGTCGACCCCGGCCCGTTCGGCAGCGTACTTCAGTGCGTCCGCGGCCATGTAGGTGTGCGCGATCCCGGTGGGGCAGGCGGTGATCGCGAGGATGCGCGGCCGGTTCTCGGAGACCGTCTCGCTGCGCTTCTCGGTGGCGGCCGGGGTCTCCCTCGCCGCCGGGGCTGCCGGGGGAGTGGCGGCCTTCCCGGCGTCGGGATCGATGGCCGCGGTGACCAGTTCGATGACGCGGTCGTCGGTCTCGGCCTCGCGGAGGCTCGCCACGAAGTCGGGGCGGACGAGCGAGCGCGCCAGGGAACTCAGCAGTTTCATGTGCGCGGCCGCACCGCCCTCGGGGGCGGCGATGAGGAAGACGAGATCCGCCGGACCGTCGGGTGCGCCGAAGTCGACCTTGCGGGACAGGCGCGCCATGGCGAGGCTCGCCGACGTCACCGATGCGGTGCGGGCGTGCGGGATCGCGATGCCACCGGGTAGTCCGGTGGCGGACTTGGCCTCTCGCTCGAGTGCCGCCCGGGCCAGGTCGGCGGGATCGGTGGTCCGTCCGGCCGCGGCCAGAGCATCGGCGAGAGTGGTGATGACGGCGGCGGGGTCGGCGCCGGCGTCGACGTCGAGACTCACCGTCTGCGCGGTGATGATCTGCTCGGTCATGGGATGTCCTTCGGCAATGTGGGTCGGGGGTTTGTGGGGGTCCTGTGGGCGCGGGATCGGCTTCATCTCATCGGCCGGCCCCGGAGAGTTCCGTGATCGTGACCCCGGACAGGTCGAGATGATCGGGAGTGGGGGAGGCGGTGCCGGCGAGCGCGGCGGCCGCCGAACCGTAGGCGACGGCGGAGCGGAGACATTCCGGAGCCGACGCACCGCGCGTCTGGGCGATGAGGAAGCCGGCCAGGGACGAGTCGCCCGCGCCGACGGTGCTGCGCGGGACGATCGGCGGTGGGGTCGCGCACCAAGTGCCCGCAGCGGTGACGAGGACGGCGCCCCGCGCCCCCAGCGTCGCCAGGACGCTGCCGCCGATCTGCTCGACAAGGGCCTGCGAGGCGGTCACGACCGGCCGGAGATCGTTGCGCGACAGGGAATCACGGAGCTCGGCGGCATCGGCGCCGGTGAGTTCGGCGAGTTCGTCCTCGTTGGGTTTGATCAGGTCGACACGTCCTGCCGCGGCTGCGCGCAACGGTGCTCCCGAGGTGTCCACGGCCACGCGGCATCCGGCGGTGACCAGCGCGTCGGCGACCGTCCGGTACCAGTCCTCCGGCACGCCGGGTGGAAGTGATCCACACAGCGTGACCCACTCCGCGCCGTTCGCGTGGGTGCGGATCAGAGTGGACAGCGACTCGAGCTGAGCTGCTGTCAGGGTCACGCCCGGGGCGTTGATCTTCGTGGTGGTGCCGTCGGATTCGGCGATGGTGACGTTGGAACGGACCTCGCCGTCGACGGGGACGGCGTCGTAGGGGAGTCCGAGGTCGTCGAGCGCGGCGAGCAGGGGGTCGCCGGTGCGAGCGGGCAGCAGGGCCCGTGTCGAGAGACCGGCGGCGGCGACGGTGCGGGCGACGTTGACGCCCTTGCCGCCCGGTTCGGCGCGGACGACGCCGGCCCGCTGGACCTCGCCGCGTCGCAGCGGGGTGGCGAGTTCGAGGGTGCGGTCGACGCTGGGATTGGCGGAGACGGTGAGGATCACGCGATCACGACCTCGACGCCGCGGGCGGACAGTGCGGCCGAGAACTGCGGATCGACGCCGGAATCGGTGATGAGAACGTCGATGTCGTCGATGCCGGCGAAACCGGACAGCTCCTCGCGCTCCATCTTCGAACTGTCGGCGAGGACGACGACGCGGCGGGCTGCGGCGACCATCGCCGCCTTCACCGCCGCCTCGTCGGGATCGGGGGTGGACAGACCGTGCGCCTCGCTCAGGCCGTTGGTGCCGATGAACGCGGTCGTCACGCGGAGTCGGCCGAGCGCGGCGACCGTTTCGGCGCCGACCGTCGCCTGCGTGAGTCCGCGGACGCGACCGCCGAGGGAGTGGAGACCGTCGGCATGGCGTCCGGCGAGCAGCCCGGCGATCGGGAGGCTGTTGGTGATCAGTGTGAGATCGCGGTCGCGCGGCATGGCCTCGGCGGCCCGGAAGGTGGTGGTGCCGGCGTCGAAGAGCACCGATCCGCCGTCGGGCGGGAGGAAACGAAGCGCGGCACGGCCGATCGCGGCCTTCTCCTCGGTCTGTTCCGTCTCGCGCTCGTCGATGCCGAGTTCACCGATCACGCGCAGGACCTCGGGGCGGACGGCACCGCCGTGGACTCGCTGCAGGTGCCCGGCACGTTCGAGCACCGCGAGGTCGCGGCGGACCGTCTCACTGGTCACGTCGAACTTCGCGGCGAGCTCGGCGACCGAGGCGCGTCCTGCGACGCGTACCTCCTCGGCGATGGCCTGCTGTCTCTCCTCGGCGTACACACCGGCTCCGTTCTGATCGTTCCCGTGGCGCTGATCGGGCCGTCCAATGTGGGAACATGTGGCTTTGCGTGTTGTAGTAATTGTGTTTACGCCTGTTTATGTTGACAAGTCAAGAAGAATTTGTAACCGTGGTCACATGACGCAGATTCTGACGGGGACGCCGGTTGTCGGTGGTGTGGCTCTCGGGCCCGCACTCTGGCCGGGACGCCGACCCGACCACTCCGCAGAGGCACTGGGCGCAGGCGTCGAGATCGCCGAGGACCGTCGCGCCGACGAGGCCGAACGGTTCACCGCCGCGGCGGCCGCGGTCGCCGCGCGCCTACGTGAGCGTGCATCGCAGAACACCGGCGTCGCCGCCGAGGTGCTCACCGCAACGGCCGGACTCGCGGAGGACCGCGGCTGGATCGGTGCCGCCTCGGGTCTGATCGCCAAGGGCGCCTCGGCGCCGTCGGCCGCCGTCGCCGCCACTGAACAGTTCGCCGCCGTGTTCACCAAGCTCGGTGGGCTCATGGCCGAGCGCGTCACCGATCTCAACGACGTCCGCGACCGCGTCCTCGCCGAACTCCTGGGCCTCCCCGAGCCCGGCGTGCCCACGCCGGACGTGCCCTCGGTCCTCCTCGCCGACGACCTCGCGCCCGCCGACACCGCGGGGCTCGATCCCGCCACCACCATCGCGCTGGTTACCCGCCTGGGCGGGCCCACCAGCCACACCGCGATCATCGCCCGGCAGCTCGGCATCCCGTGTGTCGTCGCGGTCCCCGGTCTCGCCGGGATCGACTCGGGCACGGTGATACTCGTGGACGGCACGACAGGCGAGATCGTCGTGCAACCCGACAACGCCGCCGCGCGGGCCCGTGTCGACGAGTACACGCGTCAGGCCGCACGGGTCGCCGGCTGGTCGGGCCCGGGTCGCACCGCCGACGGTGTGGAGGTGGCGATCCTGGCCAACGTCGCCGACGGATCGTCGGCCCGTGCGGCCACCGATCATCCGGTGGAGGGCGTCGGACTGTTCCGCACCGAACTGGCCTTCCTCGAACGCGCCGACGAGCCGTCGGTGGAGGAACAGGCGGACATCTATCGCGAGGTGCTCGACGCGTTCGGCGGCCGCAGGGTCGTCATCCGTACGCTCGACGCCGGCTCGGACAAGCCGCTGCGCTTCGTGCACCAGCCCGAGGAGGCCAACCCGGCGCTCGGTGTGCGCGGCGACCGGATCGCCTTGGCACACCCCGAGATCCGTGCCCATCAGCTCGACGCGATCACACGCGCCGCGGAGGGTTCCGAGACGAGCCCCTGGGTCATGGCGCCGATGATCGCCTCACCGGCCGAGGCGGCCGCCTTCGCCGCTCAGGTACGGGAACGCGGACTGGTCGCCGGGGTGATGATCGAGGTCCCCGCCGCCGCGATCCTCGCGCCGGCGATCCTGGCCGAGGTCGACTTCGTCTCGATCGGCACCAACGACCTCACGCAGTACACGATGGCCGCCGACCGGATGTCGGCCGATCTCGCATCGCTGACCGATCCGTGGCAGCCGGCGGTCCTGCACCTCATCGCGACGGTCGCGCGGGCCGGACGGGATCAGGGGAAACCGGTGGGCGTGTGCGGCGAGGCCGCGGCGGACCCGATCCTCGCCTGTGTGCTCGTCGGGTTGGGTGTCACCTCGCTGTCGAGTGCTCCGGTGGCGGCCGCCGCGGTCGGTGCCCGCCTCGGCGGCGTCTCACGGTCGACCTGCGAAAACGCGGCGACAGCCGCGCTCGCCACCACCGATCCGGCTGCGGCGCGCGAGGCTGCCGCCGCGGTTCTCGAGAACGAAGAGGTCAGATACGCCGCATCACGGTGACGACCTTGCCGAGGATCACGGCCTCGTCGCCCGGGATCGGGTCGAACAGCTCGTTGTGCGGCATCAGCCAGACATGACCCTTCTGGCGTTTGAAGGTCTTGACCGTGGCCTCGCCGTCGATCATCGCGGCCACGATGTCGCCGTTGTCGGCCACGTTCTGCTGGCGGACGACCACCCAGTCGCCGTCGCAGATCGCGGCGTCGATCATCGACTCACCGACGACCTTCAGCAGGAACAGCGAACCCTCGCCGACGAGCTCGCGGGGGAGCGGGAAGACGTCCTCGACGGCTTCTTCCGCGAGGATCGGGCCGCCTGCGGCGATCCGGCCGAGCACCGGCACGAAGGTGGGCTCGGGTAGCGCACCACCGGTCGGTGAGGTGGGCGTCGGCGGCTCGCTCGGTGCGATGTTGACCGCTCGCGGACGATTCGCGTCGCGCTTGAGGAGGCCCTTGCGTTCGAGCGTCCGCAGTTGGTGGGCGACGGAGGAGGTCGACGTGAGACCCACCTCGTCACCGATCTCGCGGATGCTCGGCGGGTAACCGCGCTCGCGCACGGATCTGCGGATCACCTCGAGAACTCCGCGCTGCCGCGGCGTCAGCGAGGCCTCGGCCGCCGCCATGTCTGCCGGGGCGACGGGCTCGTCGGCGCCCCGCGCTCCGGTGCGCTTACCGCCGTCATCGCTCATGATCGGGTTCCTCTCGATTCCGAACGTGCTGGTAGATCGCTTGTCTGACGACGACCCTAGCCGAGAATGCCGACCGCATCAAACATTTGTTCGACGTGTTGCGAGACAAGTGTCGGAGTGCCGTGCTACAAATCGAACATCAGTGCATCGAACAGATGATCGACAATCGAACAGTTCGAACGCCGACGACGCAGTCGGAGCACGGACAAGCGTTCGACCGGAAACACGGAGGGCATCATGCGCACCGCCACTCTCATCGACCCCGACCGCTCCACCGATTCGGTCCGTGGTGACGTCCTGGAGCGTCCGCGCCCGATGCGCCGCGGCGACGGCCGCCGGCCCGTCGACGGGCGTCCGGTGCCGGAGTCGGCGGTCCGGGTCCGCCGGGTCGCCTCCACCCGGTGCGCCTCGCCGGTCGGTATGCGGGGTCGTGCACCGGTCGTACCCGTCTCGCGTGTTGCGCATACCGCGCCCTCGGCCGTCATCCGGCGGCGTCGGCGCACGGCGACGGCAATTCTCGCCGGCGTCGGGCTCGCTCTGGCCGTGTGGGTCATCGCGGTCGTCGGTCAGAACTACGCCGCGACGGTCACACCTTCTTCGGTCGGCACCGAGGTCGTACACGTGCGGTCGGGCGACTCGCTGAGCACCATCGCATCGCGCGTCGCCCCCGAGATGCCGCGTGAGGCGGTCGTCGACGAGATCATCCAGCTGAACGACCTCCCGTCGAGCGGGCTGCGCGTCGGTCAGCCGCTGCTCGCCCCCCGGTACCACTGAGCACGGGCGGTATCCTCGATGTCACAGGGACCGGCCGACTACCGGCCTGGCATGCGGCGCGGCTGCACCAGAGTGTCCCGTGACCTGCGTGAGGATACGATGCGCTGCCCCTTCTGCAAGAACGACGACACCAAGGTCATCGACTCGCGTGTCGCTGATGAGGGGCAGGCCATCCGGCGCCGCCGCTCCTGCGTGGAGTGCGGGCGACGCTTCTCGACCGTGGAGAGCGCGGTGCTCGCGGTGGTCAAACGCAACGGCGTCACCGAACCGTTCAGTCGCGAGAAGGTGATGAGGGGCGTCCGGCGCGCATGCCAGGGACGCCACGTCGCCGAGGACGCATTGGCGCAGCTCGCCCAGCAGGTCGAGGACACCGTACGTGCCAGTGGATCGGCCGAGATCCCCAGCAACGAGGTCGGTCTCGCGATCCTCAAGCCGCTGCGCGACCTCGACGAGGTCGCCTACCTGCGGTTCGCGTCGGTCTATCGCTCGTTCGACTCCGTCGAGGACTTCCAGCGCGAGATCGACGACCTCCGAGCCGCCTCAGCCGAGTCGGTCAAGAGTTCGTAGGACCCGCTTCTCCGACACCGGGTACGCGGTGCCGAGCCGTTCGGCGAACAATCCCACCCGCAGCTCCTCGACGAGCCACTGGGCCTCGTCGTTGACGTGCGCCTTCCGGTGGTCGGGCACCTGAGTCAGTCGTTGCGCCCACCGCTCGGTCACCCGGTCGACGACGGCTACTCCGGCCTGATCCCGGGCCGCCGATGCAGGGAGCGCCGACAGGCGGGCCTCGGCGGCCGCGAGGTAGCGCGGCACATTCTCCAGATGTCGTCGTGCGGTGGCGGCGACGAATCCGTCGAAGACGAGATTGTCCAGCTGTTCGGCGACGTCATCGGCCGCGAGTGAACCGGCATGTCGGTCGATCGCGGCACGGACCGGTGCCACCCAACCGAGGGATTCGACGGCGAGAGAGAAGTAGTCCGGTGCCGACTCGGTGATCCGTGGACGCAACTTCTCGGTGAGCACGCGGAATGTCTCGGGAGAGCGCACCGCCGACAGGGTGCCGGCGTCGAGGCCCGCCACGACATCGCGGATGGCGCGACGTGTGCAGTCGGCCAGCAACGCATCGAGATCCGGGTAGGGGCTCTGGCTCAGCGCGAGTCGACCCGCGGCCCCGAGGGAACCGGCCACGCGGCGGTGCAGGGGCGGGATCGCCAGGTCGAGGAGCGCGACGATTCCTCTCGCCGCCAATCGATCACGGGTCTGCTCCGACGCGGCGTCGATCACGACCACCCCGCGCGTGCGTCCGGCGTCGTCGGTGATCGCGTCGATGGTCGGGTAACGGGTGAGGCGTTGTCCGGCGATGTCGACGGTCCGCTGTGCGGCGAGAGTGCCGATGCCCTCGTCGGTCCAGGCGCGATACAGGGTGCGCTTCACCGTCTTCGACGCTGGCGGGGTGGCCGCGCGCTGCAGTTCGGCGATGGAATCGGCTCGCGCGGTGATCTCCCCGGCGTCGTCGGCGACCGCGAAATGCATCCGTAGGTGGGCCGGAATCCGGTCGACGTCGAAATCGCCTGCGGTGACCGTCATCTGCGTGATCGTGGTGAGCTCGCGAGCGAGCCCGACCGTGAGCGGCTCGCTCCGTGGGGTGAGGCGGGCCAGTGCCAGTTCGGCGAAACGCTGTGCCGGCGACATCGACTTGCGTAGCTGCTTCGGCAACGACTTCACCAGTGCGGTGGCCAGTTCCGTCCGCATGCCGGGCACCGACCAGTCGAAACCCGCCGGGCGCACGTGGGGGAGCAGTGCGCGCGGGATGATCACGGTGACACCGTCATCGGGGGCGCCGGGCTCGAACCGGTAGCGGAGTTCGAGTCGGGTGTCGCCCTGCTGCCAGGCGCCCGGATAGTCGGTGGGGGCGGCTTCGGTACTCGCCGCGACGTCCTCCGGCTTGAGATCGAGCAGAGCCGCATCGGAGCGTCGGGCCTTCTTCCACCACGTGTCGAAGTGCCGTGCGGAGGTGACCTCGGCGCCCACCCTCTTGTCGTAGAACTCGAACAGCTGGTCCTCGGTGATCACCAGTCCGCGTGTGCGCATACGGTTCTCGACGTCGGAGGCGGCCTCGAGCAGTGCGCGGTTGCGTTCGAAGAACGGGTGCTGCGTACGCCAGTCGCCCTCGACGAGGGCATGGCGGATGAACAGTTCGCGTGAGACGACCGGGTCGATGGGGCCGTAGTCGACACGACGACGCGCGACGAGGGTGACCCCGTAGAGGGTGACCCGCTCGTAGGCCATCGCGGCACCGCGCTTGGACGACCAGTGCGGTTCGCTGTGCGTGCGCTTGACCAGATCGCCGGCCAGCTTCTCCGCCCACAGCGGGTCGATGCCGGCGACCGTGTGCGCGAACAGTCGCGAGGTCTCGAGGACCTCGGCGGCCATGATGAACGGCGGCGGCTTCTTGGCGAGCGGGGACGCCGGGAAGATCATCAGCGTCGTGTTGCGCGCCCCGGTGAACTCGCGGCCCTCGGTGTTGCGGGCGGCGATGTTGGACAGCAGTCCTGACAGGATCGCGCGATGGACGGCGTCGGCGTCGACCTCGGGCAGGTCGGAACCGGCCGGACTCACCGGCCAGTCGAGGTCCTTGACGATCTCGGTGAGCTGGCGATGCAGGTCCCGCCATTCCCGGATTCGCAGGAAGTGCAGGAACTCCCGTTCGCACATCCGACGGAACTTGCTGCTGGACAACTCCTTGCGCTGTTCGTCGAGGTAGCGCCACAGCTCGACGTAGGACAGGAAGTCCGACTGCGGCACGACGAAGCGCCGGTGCGAGGCGTCGGCGGCCTCGCGATGTTCGGCCGGACGCTCGCGGGGGTCGGGCAGGGACATCGCGGAGGCGATGACCAGCAGGTGGTCGAGGCAGCCGAGTTCGCGACCCGCGATCAGCATCCGTGCGATCCGCGGATCCACCGGGATCCGGGACATCGAGCGCCCGACGGGGGTGAGGCGCGGCGGGCCGCCCTCACGGCTCACGGTGATCGCCCCGAGTTCGGTGAGCACACCCATGCCGTCGCGGATGGCGCGCTCGTCGGGCGGCTGCACGAACGGGAAGTCCGCGATCTCACCGAGTTTCAGCGAGGTCATCTGGAGGATGACGGCGGCGAGGTTGGTACGCAGGATCTCCGGGTCGGTGAACGCGGGCCGGGCGTCGAAGTCGTTCTCGCTGTAGAGCCGAATGCACACACCGGGGGCGACGCGACCGCACCGCCCGGCGCGCTGGCGGGCGCTGGCCTGCGAAACCGGTTCGATGGGAAGGCGATTGACCTTGGTGCGGGTCGAGTACCGGCTGATACGAGCGGTGCCGGTGTCGATGACGTAGCGGATGCCGGGGACAGTCACCGACGTCTCGGCGACGTTGGTGGCCAGCACGATGCGGCGACCGTTCGACGGGGCGAAGACCTTCTGCTGGTCGGCGATCGACAACCGCGCGAACAGCGGGACGATCTCCGCGCCGCCGTTGCGGCCCGTTCCCGTCCGGCGCTTCAACGCATCCGCGGTCTCGCGGATGTCGCGTTCGGTGGGGAGGAAGACCAGGATGTCGCCGCGGCCGCCGGCCCACAGTTCGTCGATCGCGGCGTCGATGCCCTGGATCTGGTCGAGGTCGGCGTGTTCGCCGCCGCCGGTGTCGTCGCCGCTGTCGGGGCGCTCCTGCAGACTCAACGGCCGGTAACGGACCTCGACGGGGTAGGTGCGACCCGACACCTCGATGACCGGGACCGACATCTCGGGTGTGCTGAAATGCCGTGCGAAGCGGGCGGGTTCGATCGTCGCCGAGGTGATGATCACCTTCAGGTCCGGTCGTTGCGGTAGCAGCCGTCGCAGATAGCCGAGGATGAAATCGATGTTGAGGCTGCGCTCGTGGGCCTCGTCGATGATGAGGGTGTCGTAGCGCCGCAGCATCGGATCGGTGGCGATCTCGCGGAGCAGGATGCCGTCGGTCATCACGCGGATCAGGGTGTCGGCGCCCGAGCGGTCGGTGAACCGGACCGAATAGCCGACCGCGTCACCGAGTTCGGTGTCGGTCTCGTCGGCGATGCGCTTGGCCACCGAGCTCGCCGCGATACGACGCGGCTGCGTGTGGCCGATGGTGCCGCGGATGCCCCGGCCGAGTTCGAGGCAGATCTTCGGCAGCTGCGTGGTCTTGCCGGAACCGGTCTCACCGGCCACGACCACGACCTGGTGGTCCCGGATCGCGGCGGCGATCTCCTCGCGGGCGGCCGAGACGGGGAGTTCGTCGGGGAAGCGCAGCACCGGCACCGTGGCCCGGCGACGGTCGAGGCGGTGCCGGGCCTTCTCGACGTCGGCGACGAGCTGTTCCCATCTGTGCGGATCGGGGGTGCGGCCGAGTTTGTCGACCCGGCGGCGCAGACGGTGGGCGTCGACGATCGCGACCGCGTCGAGCGACCGCAGCAGTTCGGAACGGGAGATGCCGGGCTGAGGATCTCGCGGGGCTGGATCTGAGGACTCGACCGACATGATGACTCCAGGATATGGGTCGATGCCGGGGGCGCTCACCTCGCCCGGCATCATGGTGGGCATGTCTGAAACTTCTGGTGCTCTGTGGCACGGCTTCGCCGACATGGGTGCGGTGACCGCGAGTGGCCCCTTCGTCGTGACCAAGGGTGAGGGGACCCGTATCTGGGACCGCGAGGGCAAGGAATACATCGACGCGACCGCCGGTCTGTGGTTCACCAACGTGGGCCACGGGCGTACCGAGATCGCCGACGCGGTGTCGCGTCAGCTCGGCACCATCGCGCACTACTCCAACTTCGGGGACATCGCGAGCGACGTCACGCTGCAGCTCGCCGACGAGCTCGCCGCGATCGCGCCGGTGCCCGGGTCGAAGATCTTCTTCACCTCGGGCGGCAGCGACTCGATCGACACCGCGGTCAAGCTGGCCCGCCGCTACTGGGTGGAGCAGGGCAAGCCCGCCAAGCGCGTCGTCATCAGCCGCACCAAGGCCTATCACGGCATGCACGCCGCCGGTACGTCGCTGGCGGGCATCCCGCTCAACCACGACGGCTACGGCGAACTCATGCACGACGTGCAGAACGTCGACTGGGATGACGCGAAGAGCCTGCTCGGTCTGATCGAGCGGGTCGGCGCCGAGAACATCGCCGCGTTCTTCTGCGAGCCGATCATCGGCGCCGGTGGCATCTACCTGCCGCCGGCCGGATACCTGGACGAGGTCCGTGCGATCTGCCGGGACCACGACATCCTGTTCGTCGTCGACGAGGTCGTCACCGGCTTCGGCCGTATCGCCGGCAACTCGTGGTTCGCCTCGGCACGTTTCGACCTGCAGCCGGACATGATCACCACCGCCAAGGGGCTCACCTCGGGCTACGTGCCGATGGGTGCGGTCTTCATCGCGCCGCGCCTCGCCGAACCGTTCTTCGCCGGCGGCGTCTGGTGGCGCCACGGCTACACCTACGGCGGTCATGCCGCGGCCGCGGCCGCCGCACTGGCCAACCTCGAGATCATCCGCCGCGAGAACCTGCTCGCGGAGGCCACCCGACTCGAGGGCGACCTTGCGGCGGCCCTGTCCCCGCTGGCCGACCTCGACGCGGTGGCCGAGGTGCGCACCGGGCTCGGTGCGGTCACCGCGGTGCAGCTCGCCGATCCGGCGACGGCGCCGGCCACGGTGGTGAAGCTGCGTGAGCACGGCGTCAGCACACGCGCCGCCGGGCAGGGTGCGCTGCAGATCTCGCCCTCGTTCGTCATGACGACCGACGAGGTCGGCGAGATGGCCGACCGCATCCGTGCCGCGCTGAGCTGACGGCCCGAACACTGTCGAACACCACGAAGCCCGGCTGCCGAAAGGCAGCCGGGCTTCGTCGTGTTGCCTGGATCAGGCGTTCGCGAGCACCTCGGTGGTGGCGATGGCCTGGGCCACACCGGTCACGATCGAGGCGACCTTGAGGGCCTCGAAGATGGCCTCGCGGTCGACGCCGGCCTCACGCAGGGTGTTCTCGTGGGCGGCGACGCAGTGTCCGCAGCCGTTGATCGAGGACACGGCGAACGACCACAGCTCGAACGCGGCCTTGTCGACACCCGGGTTGCCGATGATGTTCATCCGCAGGCCGGGACGCAGGTCGTCGTACTTGCCGTCGAGGAAGCCGCGACCGCGGTAGAACACGTTGTTCATACCCATGATCGACGCGGCACCGAGTGCGGCGTTGTAGGCCTCGGCCGACAGGTTGTCAGCGGCCTCGTCGGCGATCTCGCTGAGCACCTTGGCGCTCTTGGTGGCAGCGGCGGTCGACAGCAGGGTTCCCCACAGCTGCTCCTCGTTCAGCGCGGTGGTGCGGCTGATCGAACCGAGGTTGAGCTTGAGGTCCTTCGCGTACTCCGGAAGGGCTTCCTTGAGATTGTCGATGCTCATCTTGATCTCCTTCTCTAGACGCCCGAGGACATGAGCTCGCCGGCGTCGATCGTCGGGTCACCCTTCTTCCAGTTGCAGGCGCACAGCTCGTCGGACTGCAGGGCGTCGAGGACGCGCAGCACCTCGTCGACGTTGCGGCCCACGGAACCGGCGGTGACCGACACGAACTGGATCTCGTTGTTCGGGTCGATGATGAAGGTGGCGCGATCGGCGACCCCGTCGGCGTTGAGAACGCCTGCAGCGGTGGCCAGCTCACGCTTCAGATCGCTCATCATCGGGAACGGCAGGGTCTTCAGGTCCTCGTGCTGTGCACGCCACTGGAAGTGGACGAACTCGTTGTCGACCGAGGCGCCGAGCACCTGGGTGTCACGATCGGCGAACTCGTCGTTCAGCTTGCCGAACGCGGCGATCTCGGTCGGGCACACGAAGGTGAAGTCCTTCGGCCAGAAGAAGACGACGCGCCACTGGCCGGGGTGGTCGTCGGAGGTGACGGTGGTGAAGTAGTCATCGGGCTGCTGGGCGTTGACCTTGCTGAGGTCGCCACCGATCACGGCGGTGAGGTTGTAGGCGGGGAACTGGTCACCGATGGTGAGCAGGGCCATGTATCGCTCCTTCAGCTGAGGGGGTGTACCGGAATTGCGCGCGAAAGACTTTCGCGACGTACGAGTACTATCGTGCCGGAAATTCGACAAAAGCGAAACGTGATTAGTAGCACTACACTGATAGCCATGCCCGATAAAACTTATCAGCCCACCATCGCCGGTCTGCGCGCGTTCGTGGCGCTCGCCCAGCGCAGACACTTCGGGTCCGCCGCCGCGGACCTGGGAGTGAGCCAGCCGTCGCTGTCGCAGGCCCTGTCGGCGCTCGAGACGGGTCTCGGGGTGACGCTCGTCGAACGGACGACGCGCCGGGTGCTGCTGACCCAGGACGGCGAGGAACTGCTGCCGCGGGCGATCGCGGCCGTGGACGCCGTCGACGAGTTCACCGCGGCGGCCGCGGGTGCCGGTCAGCCGCTGCACGGGGCGATCCGGCTGGGAGTCATCCCGACGGTCGCGCCCTACGTGCTGCCCGCGGTGCTGCGCGGACTCGCCGAGAGGCTTCCGGACCTGCGGCCCCGCGTCGTCGAGGAACAGACCGGGCGGCTCGTCGAACAGCTGCGGGGCGGCACGCTCGACGTGGCGCTCCTGGCGCTGCCGCTCGACGTGCCCGGAATCGCCGAGATACCGCTCTACCGTGAGGATTTCGTCCTCGCCCTGCCGGCCGGGCACGCTCTTGCCGGCAAACGACGGGTGGACCCGAGCGCATTGGCCGACCTGCCGTTGCTGCTGCTCGACGAGGGGCACTGCCTGCGGGACCAGGCGCTGGAGGTGTGTGCTCTCGCTGGGGTCCGGCCCGACCTGGGGCAGACGCGCGCGGCATCGCTGACGACGGCCGTGCACTGCGTCGTGGGCGGGCTCGGGGTGACCCTCATCCCGCAGACCGCGGTCGCGTCGGAGACGGCTTCGGGGGACCTGGCGATCGCCACCTTCGCCTCGCCGCGACCGGGGCGGCGGATCGGGGTCGTCTTCCGCCGGTCCGCACGCCACGACGACGCGTATCGACAGCTCGCGACGATCATCGGGGAGATCGTCGCCGACACCGGCGCCGTCACGCCGGTGTGAGGGTCAGACCTCCGCGGCCTGGGCGGCGAGTGCCTCCCACTCGTCGACGAGACTCGAGTCGACCTCGCGGACCATGGTGCCGAGATCGGCCACGATCTGTTCGATCTCCGGCGTCACCGCACTGGTCGGAACGCCCTGGCGGAGAACCCGATAGCAGTCGGACAGGTAGCGCAGCACCACGCCCTCGCTGCGGGCGAGACCGTAGGCGGAGATCAGCTCGGTGAAGGTCATCGCCTTCTCCAGCATCTCGCGGAGCACCGACTTCGGGTTGGGTGGGAACGACGCCACCCAGGGGTGACCGCGCCGGTAGATCTCGAAGGCGCCGAAGATCTCCTCGAAGAGCGGCTGCGGCCAGGTGATGTCCTCCAGCCGCGTCATCCGTTCCTCGTACTCGATGCCGTCGGCCTTCATCTCGGCGATCGCGGCGTCCCGGGCGACCTTGCGCTGGGCGAGCAGCAACGGTCGCGGGTTCTCCAGCGTCGACTCGAGAACGGAGATGACATCGAGGGCGTACGTGGAGGATTCGGGGTCGAGGATCTCGAACGTGGCCATCGCGAACGCGGACAGCGGGTTGGTCAGCGCGAAGTTCTCCGGCATGTCCACGCTGAGCGCGATGTGCCGGCCGGTCTCGTCCGGTTGGTCGAGCTGCACGACGATGCCGGCATCGCGCAGGCCGCGATAGAGCTCGATGGTGTGCTTGATGTGGCGCAGCTGCCGATCTCGCGGTTCGTGGTTGTCCTCGAGCAGGTGCCGGATGGCGGCGAAACAGTCGCCGGGACGGCCGAGGACCTCGAGCAGCATCGCGGTGGTCATCTGGAAGTGCGACCGCAGCGGCTCGTCGGGCGCGTCGATCAGCTGGGTGAAGGTCTTCTCTCCCCACGACACGAAACCCTCGGGAGGCTTGCGGCGCACCAGTTTCCGCAGCTTCTTCGGATCGTCGCCGGCCTTGGCGACGGCGCGGGCGTTCTCCACGTCGTGCTCGGGTGCCTGAGCCACGACGTACCCGACGGTGTCGAAGCCGGCGCGGCCGGCGCGGCCCGCGATCTGATGGAACTCCCGCGCCCGGAGGCGACGGACGCGGCGACCGTCGTACTTGCTCAACCCGGCGAACAGCACCGTGCGGATCGGCACGTTGATGCCCACGCCCAGCGTGTCGGTGCCGGCGATCACCTTCAGGAGTCCCTGCTGCGCAAGACGTTCGACGAGGCGACGGTAGCGGGGGAGCATCCCGGCGTGGTGGACGCCGACACCCGAACGCAGCAGCTTCGACAGGGTGTTGCCGAAGCCGGTGGAGAAGCGGAAGTCGCCGATCGCCTCGGCGATGGCGGCCTTCTCCTCCTTGTCGCAGATCTTGACGCTCAGGAGAGCCTGGGCGCGTTCGACCGCGGCGGCCTGGGTGAAGTGCACCACGTAGACCGGGGCGCGACCGCGGTCGACGAGATCGGCGATGGTCTCGTGGATCGGGGTCATCGCATAGTCGTGGACGAGCGGCACGGGCCGCTGGGCGCCGGTGACCTCGACCGTGTCGCGGCCGGTGCGGCGCGCGAGATCGTCGACGAAGAACGAGACGTCACCGAGCGTTGCCGACATCAGCAGGAACTGCGTGGAGGGCAGCTCGATGAGCGGGACCTGCCACGCCCAGCCGCGGTCGGGTTCGCCGTAGTAGTGGAACTCGTCGGCGACGAGCGTGCCGATGTCGCTGTCGCCACCGGCGGCGAGGGCCAGGTTCGCGACGATCTCGGCGGTGGCGCAGACGATCGGCGCATCCGGGTTGACCGACGCGTCACCGGTCAGCAGACCGACCTGGTCGGCGCCGAACATCCCGCACAGTTCGAAGAACTTCTCGCTGACGAGGGCCTTGATCGGCGCGGTGTAGAAGGCCCGCTCGCCCCGGCAGCGCGCGAAATACAGTGCGCCGGCGGCCACGAGCGACTTGCCCGAACCGGTCGGGGTCGCCAGGATGACGTGGCTGCCGGCGAGCAGCTCGAGCAGGGCCTCTTCCTGGTGTTCGTACAGGTCGAGGCCACGATCGGTCCACCACTGTGTGTAGGTGTCGAGCGCCTGGTCCTCATCGTCGACGGGCACCAGGGCCGTCGGGCTCGCGGTCAGATCGACGATCGCGGTCCCTCGTCTCCGGGCTCATCGTCCTTCGGGGTCTGCTCGGCTGCCTGCTCGGCGAGGAACCGTTCGAGTTCGGCGCCCAGTTCGTCGCCGCTGGGCAGCGACTCCTCGGCGGCGAGCAGCGACGCGCGCTCCTCGGCGGCCTGGGTGAAGGTGTCGTACTGCGTCTCCAATGCGGCGACGACCGACTCGATCTCGGAGTTGCCCTCGACCTCGGTGTCGACCTGGGCGCGCACCTTCTCGGCGGCGCTCTCGAGCGCGGCGAGCGGCAGGTCGAGACCGGCCAGTTCGGCGACCGCGGACAACAGTCGCGCAGAGGCCGCCGGGTAGTTGGTCTGCGCCAGGTAGTGCGGCACGTGGACCGACAGGCCGGAGGCCCGGTAGTCGTGCTCACCCATCCGCAGTTCGAGCAGCATCGAGGCGCTCGCGGGCAGCTTCATCGCCGAACCCCAGCGCGGGAGGTCGCCAAGGGCGTCGGGGTCGCTCCCGTGCGCGGTGATCGACGGCGGACGCGTGTGCGGCACGGCCATCGGGATGGCGTTGAGTCCGATCACATCGGTGACGCCCAGCCGGTCGGACAGGCGGCGCACCGCGTCGACGAACTGCTCCCAGCGCAGATCGGGTTCGGCGCCGGCCAGCAGCAGGAAGCCCTTCCCCGAGTTGTCGCGGATCGCGTGCAGGGTCAGCGCCGGCATCTCGACCTCCGTGAAGGTCTCACCGCTGAACGAGATCGTCGGGCGGCGGGAGCGGTAGTCCATCAGCTCGTCGGACGAGAACGTCGCGACCAGTTCCGACTCCAGGCTGTCCCGGAGGTGGGCGGCCGCGAGAGCGACGGCGTGGCCGGCGTCGGCGAACCCCTCGAGAGCATGGATCAGAACGGGGCCCGTGCCGTCGGCGCGGGTGACCTTCGGAGCGGGAAAGGCGAGTTCGTACAGCGCGTCGTTCCGCGCGGGTTGCTCGTCCACGTCATCCCTCCTTGTACGTGGCGGCCGTGGCACAGCACGGCCGGATTCTCGTCATATGTCTCATTGTCTCGCACCTCCGGTCGCGGTTGGGCACCGGCGTCCGGCGAGACACCGAATATGTAACGACATAGCCGCGCCAGGGATTCCCTCGTCGGGTGTGTCACCCGCACGGGCGGGCTCTCGCGGTGGCACAGTAGATCGCTGTGACCCCGGCAACCGCTGCACCCCGTACGTCCTCCGGACGCCGCCTGCCCGTGCTCGTGCTGGCCGCCGCCTGCGTCTTTTTCGCCGGTGGTGTCCTCTCGGCGTGTTCGATCGCGGGTGACGCCCAGTCGGCGAACCCGGACCTCTCGTCGAGGTCGGTGCTGGCCTCGGACTTCCCGGGTGGACCGGCGAGCCCGATCCCGCCCCAGGCGGTGGCCAACGCACTGGCCGACGTGACCGGCAGCCCGGCGCCGGGGCAGGGGGCCGACACCGAGGTCTCACCGGCCGACTGCGCACCTGCCCCGGTCTCCGCCGACGGCGCCGTCGCCTTCCTCGGCCCCGGCACCGCGGAACGCTCGACCCTGACCACCGTCGTCGCCCACGTCGACACCCCGCTCGCCGAGGTCGTGCAGCGCGCCGAGAGGTGCCCGGAACTGACAACGACCACCTTCGGGGCGTCGTCGACGGTGACCACCGAGGTCCTGCCCGCCCCGCCCGCACGGGACGGCGTCGAGACCGCGACCATCCGCCGCACCATCGTCACCGGCGGTGGTACCGCACCGGTCACCACCAGCTCGCTCGCATTGACAGGCCAGCGCGACGGGGTCCGTGTGTACGCCGAATATCGTTGGCCCGCAGCAGGTCCGGTGCCCGCCGAGGATTCGGCTGCGCTCGACGAGCTGTTCACCAAGGCGGTGTCGGCCGCCTTCGGCTGAGAAGACCACGGCCTGTGGACGGGCCGCCGCGGTTGTCCACAGGTCAGCCGGCGCGCCGTCGAGGCGCCCTCACGCGGCCGATGCTTCGTGCATGCCCGCCTTCGCGTCCTCCCGTTCCGTCCGTGACCCCATCGACCCGACGACGCTGCTGACGGCGATACCGGCGTTGCTCGGCTTCATCCCGGAACGCTCGATCATCGTGGTCGCCTTCGCGCCCGACCGGGGGATCTCGGCCACCATGCGCCACGATCTCGCCCTCGACGACGCCGGCGAACCGACATCCGAGCTGTCCACTGTGCTCGCGGGACTCGGGGCGATCACCCACTCCTACGGCGCCGACGAGGTGGTGGCGATCATCGCCGACAACCGCTATCCGGCCGACAGTCCTCGGTATCGACGGGTGCTCGCGATCGCCGACCGCCACTTCGACGCCATCGGGGGTGTCGCCGCCGGATTCGCTCTGTCCGCCTTCGATGCCGGGGCGGCGTGGTCGGTGATCTGGTGTCCCGACGGGCAAGCGTGGTCGGTCGACGTCCTCGACGACCGCGAGGGCGTCCTCGACGATCCGCAGACCTGTCCGACCGCCATCGCCGAGGCGGTGAAATCCGGCCGGCGCATCCTGCCGCGCCGGTCGGAGATGCGGGCCATGCTCGAACCGGTCGCCGGGGAGTGCAGCGCCGGACGGCCCTGCCCGGACTGCACCCGCGGCGTCGTTCCACTCGGGCGGGCGATGTCCGACGCGCAGCTGCTGGACCTCACGATCGGATCGGTCGCCGACGGCGGGGGACCGCTGGACTGCGCGGAGGTCGCCGTGCTGGAACAGGCCGTCCGACGACCTCAGGTCCGCGACGCCGCGCTGGCGCTCGCCGTCACCGACCTACGAGAAGACGCCGAATCGGTGTGGCGAGAACTCACACGCCGCCTGGCCGGACCCGGCCGTGCAGGAGCGGCCACCCTCCTGGCACATCTGCACTACATCGGCGGGGAAGGGGCGTACGCCGGAGTCGCACTCGACGTCGCCCTCGAAGCCGACCCGGACGCGAACCTGGCCCGACTCCTCGACACCGCCCTGCGGGCCGGCGTCCGGCCGACGATGCTGTGGGAGATGATCGACGGTTCCTACGGCACCGCCCGGGAACTCGGGGTCCAGAT
Organism: Gordonia sp. Swx-4; assembly: GCF_030316175.1. NCBI lineage: Bacteria > Bacillati > Actinomycetota > Actinomycetes > Mycobacteriales > Gordoniaceae > Gordonia > Gordonia sp. Swx-4. The sequence goes on along the minus strand of NZ_CP128197.1, from coordinate 3,032,707 downwards.
GCCAGAGATCACCCGGCGCGCCGCCGGGTGATCTCCGAGATTTTGTGGTGCCGGCCTCGTTGGGCCAGACCGCTGCCGCGTCAGACCTTCTCCACGACCTTCTCGACGAAGACCGAATGCGCCATGTCGGCGGAGAGCTCCAGGCCCTCGTGTCCGGGGGTGTTGATCGTGATGGTGCCGGCGACGTTGGTCACGGTCACGCGGGCGTTCGGAACCACGCCGGCCTCCCGCAGATGCGAGATGAGACCCACGTCGGACTGTGCGTGCTCGGACAGTCGCCGCACGATGACCGCCACGGTGTCGCCTGCGGGCAGATCCGCGATCCGGGTCGCACCGTCGTCGGTCGAGGACACCTCGACGCCGAGCAGATCCAGACCCGGGATCGGGTTGCCGTAGGGCGAGGTCGTCGGGTACTCGAGCACGGCGAGCAGACGACGCTCGACGTTCTCGCTCATCACGTGCTCCCAGCGGCAGGCCTCCTCGTGGACCTGGTCCCAGGGCATGCCGATGACGTCGACCAGGAGCCGCTCGGCCAGGCGGTGCTTGCGCATGACCGCGACGGCCAGCGACCGGCCGCGCTCGGTCAGTTCGAGATGGCGGTCGCCCGCGACGCGCAGAAGTCCGTCGCGTTCCATCCGGGCGACGGTCTGGGAGACGGTCGGGCCGCTTTGGTCCAGGCGCTCGGCGATACGCGCCCGCAGCGGCATGATCCCCTCTTCCTCGAGGTCGTAGATCGTCCGCAGATACATCTCGGTGGTGTCAACCAGATCGTTCACTGTGCCCAATCCCTTTCGTCCCCGCCAAGATTACCCTGTTCGCCCACGGTGACAGCCCTCTCACGAGGCCGCGGCACATGGCGACGACCCCGACCGTACCCACATGTGGTCGAACCGACATCGTCCAGCCGCCCGCCAGGTGAACCACTAGCCTGAACCTGTGACCGACACTTCCACGACGGCCGTCATCTGGAGCGAGGACTTCCTGTCCTACCGGTGGGCCCACACCCACCCGATGAATCCCGTGAGGCTCGCGCTGACGATGACCCTCGCCCAGAGCCTCGGGGTGCTCGACGACGTCGAGACGGTGCCGCCGCAGGCCATCGACGACGACGCCCTCACCGCGGTGCACACCCGCGACTACATCGACGCCGTCCGCGCGGTGGGTTCCGGCACCGCGTCGCTGTCGGGTCCGCTGCTCGAGCGGCTGTTCGGACTGGGCGACGCGGACAACCCGGTGTTCGCCGGGATGCACGAGGCCGCCCGGCTCCTCGTCGGCGGCACCCTCGCCGCCGCGCAGACCGTGGCGTCGGGTGCCGCGACCCGCGCGGTCAACATCGGCGGTGGCATGCACCACGCGATGAAGGCCCGGGCCGCCGGGTTCTGCATCTACAACGACTGCGCGATCGCGATCCGATACCTGCTGGACAAAGGCTTCGACCGGATCGCCTACATCGACGTCGACGCCCACCACGGCGACGGCGTCCAGGTGGAGTTCGCGGCGGACCCGCGCGTGATGACCGTCTCGCTGCACCAGCATCCCGCGACGCTGTGGCCGGGGACGGGCTGGCCGACCGAGGTCGGCGACGGCGACGCGCAGGGGAGTGCGGTCAACCTCGCGCTGATGCCCAACACCGAGGATCGCCTGTGGCTGCGGGCATTCCATGCCGTCGTGCCGTCACTGATCGCCGGGTTCAAACCGCAGATCATCGTCAGTCAGTGCGGCGCCGACAGTCATCGCGCCGATCCCCTCACCGACCTGTCGCTCACCGTCGAGGGGCAGCGCGCGGCGATGATCGCGATGCGTGATCTCGCCGACAAATACTGTGAGGGACGGTGGATCGCGGTCGGCGGTGGTGGCTACGGCGTCGTCAACGTGGTGCCGCGCAGCTGGACCCACCTGCTCGGCGTCGCTCTCGACCGGGAGATCGACCCGACCACGACCATCGACGAATCCTGGTGCGCCACAGCCGAACAGATCTCCACCCAGGTGCACTCCGACTATGCCCGGCCGCCGGTCGGGGTGATGGGCGACGGCGGCGACGTCGACTATCAGCCGTGGGACGGCGATGCGGGTCAGGAGCCATTCGAGGGGGTGAGTGCAACGGCACAGCGACAGACCGATCGCGCGATCCTGGCGACCCGCCGCGCGGTGTACCCTCTGCACGGTCTCGACCCGGAGGATCCCCGTGACTGATCAGGACGTGTCGTCCACCCCAGAGCAAACGCCGACCACGCCGGAAACACTGGCCGATCAGCCCGAACCCCGTGGCGCGTGGGACTATCCGCGACACTGGATCGCCGACGTGCTGGCCTCCGACGGCGGGGTCGTGCACCTGCGTCCGATCGTCCCCGACGACGCCGAGCGGATCGTCGCCTTCCATTCCAAGCTCTCCGAACGCACCCGCTACATGCGGTACTTCGGCCCGACACCGACGCTGCCGCCCCGCGAGGTCGCCCGGATGACGACCGTCGACCATCAGCAGCGCGTGGCGATCGTGGCGGTGCTCGGCGGCGAGATCATCGCCGTCGGCATCTACGAGGGACTCGCCTTCGACGGCAAGCCGGAATCGGCCGAGGTCGCCTTCGTCGTGGCCGACGAACACCAGGGCCGCGGTCTCGGACCGATCCTGCTCGAACACCTCGCGGGCGCCGCGGCCGAGAACGGTTTCACCCGCTTCGAGGCCGAGGTGCTCAGCGAGAACCCGAACATGGTCGCCGTGTTCCGCGACGCCGGCTACCAACTCGCCCGCAGCTTCGACGGCTCGACGGTGCACGTGGAGTTCCTGATCGACCCGACCGAGGCGCTCCTGTCGGTGCGCAACGCCCGCGAGAACGCGTCGGAGGCCCGCAGCGTCGCGAACCTGCTGCGCCCCACCTCGGTCGCGGTCATCGGTGCGTCGACCGATCCGAACAAGGTCGGCAACGCGTTGCTGGCCAACATCATCGCCGGCGGGTTCACCGGTCCGGTCTTCCCGGTGAACGGACCGGCCCGCGTCGAGGAGGAGCCCGGTAGCGACGCGCAGCGGCTCGGTCGCATGACGAGCCCGAGCCGGAAGCGAACCCGCGAACGGCCGCCGTCGGTCCGCGGCATCCGTGCCTACGAGACGGTGCGTGACATCCCGGACCCGGTGGATCTCGCGGTGGTCGCGGTCCCGGCGTCCCGGGTCGACGACGTCCTCGACGACTGTCTGGTGAAGGGTGTGCGGACGCTGGTCGTCGTGTCGGCGGGTTTCGGTGACTCCGGCGAGGAGGAGGGCCTCGAGAACGAGCGTCGCCTCGTCGCGCAGGTCCGCGAACACGGCATGCGGCTCGTCGGGCCGAACGCGCTCGGCGTGGCCAACAACGACGCCGGGATCGCGCTCAACGCCACACTTGCACCGCGGATCCCGGCTGCCGGCCGGGTCGGGTTCTTCTGCCAGTCCGGTGCGCTGGGCATCGCGATCCTCGACACCGCTGCCCGGCGGCAGATCGGGTTGTCGACCTTCGTCTCGGCGGGCAACCGTGCCGACGTCTCCGGCAACGACCTGCTGCAGTACTGGGACAGCGACGCCTCGACCGACGTGATCCTGCTCTACCTGGAGAGCTTCGGTAACCCGCGCAAGTTCTCGCGCATCTCGCGGCGGGTGTCGCGGGCCAAGCCGATCGTCGCGGTGAAGTCGGGCAGGGGAGCGATGAGCCCGGTCCGTGCGGCCCGGTCGACGGCCAACTTCGACGACCAGATCGCGCGCATGATGCTCGAACAGGCCGGTGTCATCCAGGTCGAGACGATCCCCGAGTTGTTCGACTGCGCGGCGTTGTTCGCCTATCAGCCGCTACCGCGCGGACCCCGCGTTCGGATCATCGGCAACTCGTCGGTGCTGGGCAGTCTCGCCGCCGACCAGGCACGCAACGGCGGCCTCGAGGTCGTCGACAACATCGACCTCGGTGCGGGGGCGTCGGAGGAACTGTTCGAAGATGCCGTCTCGGCGGCCATGACCGACACCGGCGTGGACGCGATCATCGTCGTCTTCGTGCCGCCGGTGGCGGTGGACGCCGACTGGCACGCCCGCGCACTGATGGCCGCGGCCAACACGCCGGGTGCCGATGGCGAGAAGCCGATCGTCACGACGTTCCTCGCCGTCGACGGCATCCCGCCGGGTCTCACCAAACCCGGCCCGAACGGTATGCCCGAACGCGGGTCCATCCCGTCATATGCCAGCCCGGAGCGCGCCGCGGCGTCATTGGCCCGTGCGTGGCAGTACGCGAAGTGGAAGTTGCGGCCGGAGTCGGCGATCCACCGGGCCGAGGGCACCGACCCCGAGGCGGCCCGTATGTACGTCCGCGAGGCGATGGACTCGGACGGGCAGTCGTCGGACCGTCTCCTCGGCCAGGTCGAGTCGGCGAGACTGCTGCGCTGGTACGGCGTCTCGGTCGTCCCGTTCCGTGAGGTCAGGACGATGCACGAGGCGTCGGCCGCAGCGCGGGAACTCGGCTTCCCGGTGGCGGTGAAGGCCACCTCGCCCAAGTGGCGGGGTCGTCTCGACCGTGAGGGTGCCCGGCTCGACCTGCCCGACGCGACGGCGGTCGTCAACGCGTTCGCCGAGCTGAGCGAACTCACCGGCGATCACGTCCTGCATGTCCAGAAGATGGCCCCGAAGGGCGTCGGCACGGTCATCCGCGTCCGCGACGACGAGTCGTTCGGGTCGGTGATCTCGTTCGGGTTGTCCGGGCGGACCTTCGACCTGCTCGGGGACCACGGCTACCGGGCGATCCCGCTCACCGAACCCGACGCCCGTGAACTGATCGACGAACCGCGTTCGGCGCCGCTCCTCTCCGGGTATCGAGGTGAGGAACCGGCCGACAAGGAGGCACTCGTCGACCTGTTGCTGCGGATCTCCACACTCGTCGACGACATCCCCGAGGTGCGCGACGTGCTCTGCGACCCGATCCTCGTGTCGGTCGAGGGCGCCTCGGTGCTCAACGCCCAGATACGAGTCGGCCCGGTGCCCGGAAGACGGGACACCGGACCGAGACGGCTCAGCTAGGAGACCGGAAGCGTCAGCTGGCGTAGGCGCGCAGGCGCTCGGCACGATCGCCGGCGCGCAGCTTGCCCATGACCTCGCGCTCGATCTGACGCACGCGCTCGCGCGACAGTCCGAACATGCGGCCGATCTGATCGAGGGTGCGCGGCTGGCCGTCGTCGAGGCCGTAGCGCATCCGGATGACCTGCTGCTCACGCTCGTCGAGGGTTGCGAGGACCGCCCGGATGTCGGAGTGCAGGAGACCGGCGATGACGGCGTTCTCGGCGGAGGTGGCCTCGGCGTCCTCGATGAAGTCGCCCAGCGGCGCCTCCTCGTCGCTACCGACCGGCATGTCGAGGCTCACCGGGTCGCGGCTGTGGTCGAGGAGGTCGGCGATCTTCTCGGCCGGGATGCCCGACTCGTTGGCCAGTTCCTCGTCGGTGGCCTCGCGGCCGAGCTGCTGGTGGAGCTCACGCTTGATGCGGGCGAGCTTGTTCACCTGCTCGACGAGATGGACGGGGAGCCGGATCGTGCGGCTCTGGTCGGCCATGCCGCGGGTGATGGCCTGACGAATCCACCATGTGGCGTACGTCGAGAACTTGAAGCCCTTGGCGTAGTCGAACTTCTCCATGGCGCGGATCAGACCCAGGTTGCCCTCCTGGATGAGATCCAGGAGCGGCATGCCGCGACCGGTGTAACGCTTGGCCAGCGAGACGACGAGACGGAGATTCGCCTCGAGCAGGTGGGCGCGTGCCGCCTCACCCTCGCGGACGATGGTCGCCAGGTCACGCTTCTTGGTGGCCGAGAGGCGCTTCTTGGTTGCCAGGACGTGCTTGGCGTAGAGGCCGGCCTCGATCTGCTTGGCGAGTTCGACCTCCTGCTCTGCGTTGAGGAGAGCGGTGCGTCCGATCCCGTTGAGGTAGACGCGGACGAGGTCCGCGGCCGGCGACTGGGCGTCGAGATCCTGCTCCGTCATCGCCGGGCGGGTGCCCGGGGCGGCGGGATCGGCGAAACCTGTGGTCGGGGTCGAACGTGCAACTGTCGAGCGTGACATGCGGCCTCCTGACTTGAATGCGTTCACTGGGTCCAACGTCCATGTGATGGCGATAGTTCCCGAAAGTCATTCGGCGCAAACCCGAAGGAGGCTTGGTGACCTGCGAAGACTTTCGCCGATTCGCAGGAGCGGCTGAGAAGTTGCTGAGATGTCGAACGCGGGGGAACCGCGAGCGCGTCAGTCGTCGGGATCGACGACGTGCCCCTCGACGGTTCCCCGGTCGAGTTGCTGATCGGTGTGCGAGAGGGCGGGCGGGCCGACGACGTGATGGTCGGCGCCGTACTTATAGTGCGGTACCTCGCCGCGCTTGCGGGGCGGGCGGTCGTTGGCGATCAGCACGGCCATCCACGGCAGCGGGATGGAGATGGCGACGATGGCCAGGGCGAGGAGTCCGGAGCCGGTGATCGAGTAGGCGATGCCGGCGACTATCAGTGCGGGGACGCGGAACGCCATCATGATCAGGTACTTGCGCACCCGGGCCTTCTGCTGCGCTTCGAGCGAGTCCTGGGCGTCGGTGATCAGGAAGGTCTCGGCGGCCACGGCCGGGTGTTCCGACCTGCCGAATCGTCTCGAGTCCTCGTGGTGGTCGTGCGGCTGACGGCCGGTCGCGCCCATGGAATCCCTTTGTTCGAACACCCTCTCCACTGTCCCACTTTCGGTTGCTCATTGCACTGACGGATTCCGGGCACCTGACGGCTGCCGCGGAGCAGCCTGTGCTTCGGGTTCCCCGGTGACGCACAATAGAGCAATGGCAACTGAAACCATCGAACGCCCCGATCTCGACGAGTGGACCGACACCGAGACCGACGAGAGGTCCGACGCCGACGCCACCGACAGCAGTGACGACGACCGGCCCAAGTTCTTCCACTACGTCAAGAAGGACAAGATCGCGGAGAGCGCCGTGATGGGCAGCCATGTGGTCGCGCTCTGCGGCGAGACCTTCCCGGTGACCCGTGCGGCCAAGCCGGGTTCGCCGGTGTGCCCGAAGTGCAAGAAGATCTACGCCAAGCTGCGCAAGTAGCGAGGGGGTCGCCGGGACCGGTCAGTCGCTCTCGCGGTCGCGCGTGGGACGTCGGATCGGTCCCGACGACAACCGGTCGGGAATCGTCTTGAGCTGGCCGGTGAAGTCGGAGGTCTGCGAGTTGACCCAGTGCCGGACCTGGGTCGTCGTGGACGCCTTGGCCGGCCAGAACTGTTGCACCGCCGCGTTGAACTCGGCCCCGATGACGATGCCGAAGCCGAGCGAGAAGGTGAACAGCAGGAAGGCGATCGGTGTCGCCAGCGCCCCGTATGACACGCCCGCCTCGGTGATCTTCGTCAGGTAGATGCGCAGCACGTAGCTGGCGACCCAGAAGAACACGCCCGCGACGATCGCGCCGCCGATGAGCCGGTGCCACGGCAGCGGATTGGGCAGGGCCAGGTGGTAGAGCGTGGTGAGCACGAACAGCAGGAGCACCGCGACGAACGGGAAATAGCCGAAGTCGATGAGTGTGGTCACGAACGACCCCCACGACTCCGGGACGATCGCCCGCAGATAGTTCGGTCCGAGTGCGACCAGCGGCAGCAGGAACACCGCCACGAACAGGAAGCCGACGTAGAGGAACAGCGCGAAGAACCGCTGCCACACCGGATGCCGGACCTCGTGCTGATCGTGCGCCTTGGCGATGGAGGCGATGAAACACGACATCGCCGACGAGCCGGCCCACAGCGACAGGATGAAGCCGACCGACATGAGTCCGATGCGGCCCCGTCCCAGGACGCTGTCCACGGTCGGGGTGATCAGGTCGTCGACGACCGTCTCGGTGAAGGTGCGCTGCGCGAACTCGATGATGCGGTCGTAGACGATGTCGACGGTGCCGGGTCCGAACCAGCCCGCGACGTAACCGACCGAGCCGAGGAGCCCGAGCAGCAGCGGGGGCAGCGAAAGCGCCTGCCAGAACGCGGCCTGCGCCGCCCAGCCGATGATCCCGTCGTCCCAGGACTTCACGATCGTCCGCCACACCACCCGGTGCATGTTGGGTAGGACCGGGGGACCGGGTTCGTTCTCGGCGTCGTCCGAATCCGAAGCCGCCTTCGCGCCGTTCGCCGGGACGGGCTCGTCGACTCCCTCGGGCTTCTCCGGCCGGTCGTGCACGACCGCGACGTCACGGGAGGCGGGTGCGGTGACGCCGGGGATTTCGGTGTCGCCGGCGAGCGGGGCCGGCCGGCGCGGCGTCCGGATCGTCGTGTCGAGCGGAGCGGTCACCGCGCTCGACGGATTCGGGCGCACGGCAGCCACCGGCGACGTCGCGTCGTCGGTCAGTGGCACCGGATTCCTCTTTCGCGTTGTGATGAGTTCAATATCCCCGATCGAAGGCCGTAAAGGGTACCCGGGTCACCAGGCGCGTCGTTCGGAGCGACCACACGGTGATGTCCGCGTCGGTGTCGGCGAGCCGCGGCGAGGGGGTGTCGCGATGCGGGTGCGGGGGCGGCCCGGCGGTACGATTGCCGGGTCCCCTTCGGCGCGGGTCCTCCCAACGCGAGGGGTCATTTCATGCCCGGTAGGGAATCCGTACGCCGTCAGGAGCAACACACACGTGACGTCCGCCGAACCCTCCACCAGCAGTGCCGATGCGTCGGGAACCGCCGCTCCCAATCTCGGGTCGCTCCGTGCCTGGCAGCGCCGTGCGCTGACCAAGTACCTGACGCGCAGGCCGAAGGACTTCCTCGCGGTGGCGACGCCCGGCGCCGGCAAGACGACGTTCGGCCTGCGTGTCGCCCGCGAACTGCTCGACGATCGGACTGTCGAACAGATCACCGTCGTGGCGCCCACCGAGCACCTCAAGCACCAGTGGGCCGAGGCGGCCGCGCGCGTGGGTATCGCCCTGGACTCGCATTTCTCGAACTCGGCCGGACAGACCAGCTCCGACTACAACGGCGTCGTCCTCACCTACGCCCAGGTGGCCGCGCACCCGACCAAGCACCGGGTCCGCACCGAGAACCGCCGCACCCTGGTCATCCTCGACGAGATCCACCACGGCGGTGACGCCAAGTCGTGGGGTGATGCGATCCGCGAGGCCTTCGACGACGCGGAACGCCGCCTGCTGCTCACCGGTACGCCGTTCCGCTCCGACGACTCGCCGATCCCGTTCGTCGTCTACGAGGCCGAGGCCGGCGGACACCAGCGCTCCAAGGCCGACCACACCTACGGCTACGCCGACGCGCTGAAGGACGGCGTCGTCCGTCCGGTGGTGTTCCTGGCGTACTCCGGCGAGGCGAGCTGGCGGACCAGCGCGGGCGAGGAGTTCACCGCGCGTCTCGGTGAGCCGTTGTCGGCCGAGCACACCGCGCGCGCCTGGCGGACCGCCCTCGACCCGCACGGTGATTGGATTCCGGCGGTCCTCACCGCCGCGCACACCCGACTCGGCCAGCTGCGTGCCAGCGGGATGCCCGATGCCGGCGGCCTGGTCATCGCGACCGACCAGTCGACCGCCCGCGACTACGCCGAACTGCTCACCGCCATCACCGGCAAGCAACCGACTCTGGTCCTCTCCGACGACCCCAAGTCCTCCTCCCGGATCGCCGAGTTCTCCGCGTCGAAGGACGAGTGGATGATCGCGGTGCGCATGGTGTCCGAGGGCGTCGACGTGCCGCGGCTCGCGGTCGGCGTGTACGCCACCAGCTCGTCGACCCCGCTGTTCTTCGCGCAGGCGATCGGTCGCTTCGTGCGATCGCGGCGCCCCGGCGAGACCGCGAGCGTGTTCCTGCCGTCGGTCCCCGTGCTGCTCGACCTCGCCAGCCAGATGGAGGCCCAGCGCGACCACGTCCTCGGCAAGCCGCACCGCGAGAGCGACGGCCTCGACGACCAGCTGCTCATCGACGCGAACAAGCAGAAGGACGAACCGGGGGAGGACGAGCCGGCGTTCCAGTCGCTGCACGCCGACGCCGAACTCGACCAGGTGATCTTCGACGGAGCGTCGTTCGGCACCGCCACCTTCGCCGGCAGCGATGAGGAATCGGACTACCTCGGCCTGCCCGGACTCCTCGACGCCGATCAGGTGCGCGCTCTGCTGCAGAAGCGCCAGGCCGAACAGGTCGTCGCCCGGTCGACCCCGGCGGCCGAGCCCAAGTCGGAAACCCCTGATCCCGGTCGTGCGCCCGGTACCACCGGGGAGAACCTGCACGCGCTGCGCAAGGAACTCAACACCCTGGTCGCCATGCACCACCACCGCACCGGGAAGCCCCACGGCATGGTGCACAACGAGCTCCGAACCCGGCTGGGTGGTCCGCCGACCGCGATGGCCACCGCCGAGCAGCTCAAAGAACGTATCGCCGCGCTGCGGACGTGGCGCTGAGCGCCCTCGGGGACCCGAACATGAGAGAACCCGGCCGGATGTTCCGGCCGGGTTCTCTCATCGTCTGGGGCTCGCCCGTCAGGCCATGACGAGTGTCAGACCAGTTCGCCCTCGGCTTCGACCACGGTGGCGCTGAGCTCCACCAGTCGGGCTTCGTGCTCGTTGAAGTGATGACGGCAGAAGAGAAGCTCGCCGCCCTTGGGCAGGACGGCACGTACCTTGGCTGCGGCACCGCAGCGATCACAGCGATCGGCGGCGGTGAGCGGTAGGTAGATCGGGGCTGTGGTGGTGGCGATGTCAGTCATTGTTCCTCCGTCCCGGTCCGGCGCCGGTATCCGGACGCCTTCCCTTCGAGCCGACACATCCGGGCGATGCGTCAAACCTCACTCTGTCAGACGCTCGGCGGCTTCGTATTGTTCCGGCAGGTGCTATCGGTGTGTCGTCACTCACCGTTAACCCCAGGCAACAATCCGACAACGTCTCCCGGAATCAGCCGTCCGGGGTCGGCGACCGGTTTTCCGGAGTGCGGAACTAGTCCAGGTAATCCCGGAGAACCTGCGACCGCGACGGGTGGCGTAGCTTCGACATCGTCTTGGACTCGATCTGGCGGATGCGCTCACGCGTGACGCCGTAGACCTGACCGATCTCGTCGAGGGTGCGGGGCTGGCCGTCGGTGAGACCGAAGCGCAGACGCACCACGCCCGCCTCGCGCTCGGACAGCGTCTCGAGGACCGACTGCAGCTGATCCTGCAGGAGGGTGAAGCTCACCGCGTCGACCGCGACGACCGCCTCGGAGTCCTCGATGAAGTCGCCGAGCTGGCTGTCGCCCTCGTCGCCGATGGTCTGGTCCAGCGAGATGGGCTCCCGGGCGTACTGCTGGATCTCCAGCACCTTCTCCGGGGTGATGTCCATCTCCTTGGCGAGTTCCTCGGGAGTCGGCTCGCGGCCGAGGTCCTGGAGGAGCTCACGCTGGATACGGCCCAGCTTGTTGATGACCTCGACCATGTGCACCGGGATGCGGATGGTGCGGGCCTGGTCGGCCATCGCGCGGGTGATCGCCTGGCGAATCCACCACGTGGCGTAGGTCGAGAACTTGTAACCCTTTGTGTAGTCGAACTTCTCGACCGCGCGGATCAGACCGAGGTTGCCCTCCTGGATCAGATCCAGGAACGCCATGCCGCGGCCGGTGTAGCGCTTGGCGAGCGAGACGACCAGACGGAGGTTGGCCTCGAGCAGGTGGTTCTTCGCACGGTTGCCGTCGCGGGAGATCCAGTTCAGGTCGCGCTTCTGCGCGGTGCTGATCTTCTCGCCGGAATCCATCATCCGACGGAGACGCTCGGTGGCGAACAGACCGGCCTCGATGCGCTTGGCGAGCTCGACCTCCTCTTCGGCGTTGAGGAGGGCGACCTTGCCGATCTGCTTGAGGTAGGCGCGCACGCTGTCGGCGGAAGCGGTGAGCTCGGCGTCCTTGCGGGCCTGGCGGAGTGCCTCCGACTCCTCTTCGTCCCAGACGAAGTCACCGGACTTGGCGGCGGCGTCGGTCTTGGTCGGCTCCTTTGCCGCGGTCTTGGCGCCGGCGGGTGCCGCCTCGGCCTCCTCGGACTCGTCCGCGTCGTCGGAGTCCTCGGTCTCGTCCTCGTCGTCGACCTCGATGTCGTCGATCTCCACGTCCTCGAGCTCGCCGTCGGCGACGTCGATGTCGTCGATCGAGTTCGGGTCATCGGGCTCGGCGTCGGTGTCGGCGACACCCTCGGCGGAAGTGGCCTTCTTGGCTGCCTTCTTGGGGGCTGCCTTCTTGGTGGCCTTCTTCGCTGCTGCCTTCTTCGCGGGCGCCTTCTTGGCAGCGGTCTTCTTCGCAGCCTTCTTGGCGGTCCGCTTGGCCGGGGTTTCGGTCGAGGCGGTGGTCGACTGGGTCTCGTCGGCCTCGGCGTCCCCCTGGCGGGTCTTGATGGCTGCCACGTACAACCTTTCGAACTTCTCTTCAGCGGAGTCTTTGTCGGGTCCCGTGAGACGTGACACGGCAGCACGAGCCGCCGTGGACAAGGGCTTGGTTTCTCGGTTCAGATGACCGGTGACGACCATTGTAACGACATCGGCTCGCCCGATGTGACAAAGCCCTGGTCAATCGACGCGGCGGCCTAGGTTTTGATGCCCTGTGAGACCGCCATCGCCGCGCCCACGATACCGGCGGTGTTCAGCAGCGTGGCGGGCACGACCGGGGTCTTGTTGGTGAGCAGGGGAATCCACTTGTCGGCCTTGCGGCTGATGCCGCCGCCGGCGATGAACAGCTTGGGCCAGAACAGCGCCTCGTAGGCCTTGAGGACGTCGGACACCTTCTCGGTCCATTTCTCGTAGGACCAGTCCTTCTCCTCCTTGATCCGCGACGACGCCTGGTGCTCGGCCTCCTTCTTGCCGACCTGCATGTGACCCAGCTCGGTGTTGGGCACGAGGTTGCCGTTGATGAGGATCGCCGAGCCGATGCCGGTGCCGAACGTCAGCAGCATCACCACGCCGTCGACGCCCTTGCCCGCGCCGTAGGCGTCCTCGGCCATCCCGGCCGCGTCGGCGTCGTTGAGCACCGAGACCGCGCGCCCGCCGAGGTGGCGGCTGAACAGCTCGTAGACGTCGGTGCCGATCCACGCCTTGTCGATGTTCGCGGCGGTCCGCATGATGCCCTCGGTGACCACGCCCGGCAGGGTGATGCCGACCGGACCGGCCCAGTCGAAGTGGGCGACGACCTCGGCGACCGCGGCGGCGACCGCCTCCGGGGTGGCCGGCTGCGGGGTGAGCACCTTGAATCGCTCGCCGACGAGTTCGCCGGTGTCGAGATCCACGATGCCGCCCTTGATCCCGGAGCCGCCGACGTCGACGCCGAAGCCCGGATTCCTGGGGGTCGGCGAGCTGTCGGTGGCGGGCGTGTCGGTCATGGCGGAGTCCCCTTCGGCGGCCGGCGGTGATCGACATCAGGCTATCGGCGCCCGCCGCCGCACGCGCGGCATCCCTCCAGATGCGTTGCTTCGCCTCACCGGTGAACGGTCCCGGCCGCCGATGTGCTGACATGGAACACGTGGATCAGACAATTCCGGTGGACGAACTGGCCGCCATCGCGGTGGACGTGGCGCAGGAGGCGGCCGCCCACGTGCGACGCCGCCGACCCGAATTGTTCGGTGCGACACCGGCACTTAACCCGGTGTCGACCAAGTCGACGGAAACCGATCCGGTCACCGTCGCCGACACCGAGACCGAACGCCTCATCCGGCAGCTCCTGCACCAGGCGAGGCCCGACGACGAGGTCCTGGGGGAGGAGCACGGCGGGAGTCGTGCCGTCCCGTCCGGTGTGCGCTGGGTGGTCGACCCCATCGACGGCACGGTCAACTTCATGTACGGCGTCCCCGCCTACGCGGTGTCGCTGGCGGCGCAGGTCGACGGCCGCTCGGTCGCCGGCGTCGTCGTCGACGTGGCGCGCGAGGTCGTCTACGGGGCCGCTCTGGGCGGCGGTGCCTGGGTCGCCGACGGTGACGGCGACCGAGTGCCGCTGCGCTGCAATCCTGTCGACCGTGCGGAACTCGCCCTCGTGGCAACGGGTTTCGGTTACGCAGCCGACCGTCGGCGCGCGCAGGGACGGATCGTCGCGGAGCTGCTCCCGAAGGTGCGGGACATCCGGCGGATCGGTGCCGCGGCGCTCGATCTGTGCATGGTGGCCTCCGGCGCGGTCGACGCCCATTACGAACACGGCCTGAGTCCCTGGGACTGGGCTGCGGGCGGTCTCATCGCCGCCGAGGCGGGTGCGGTCGTGGTGACCCCGCCGCCGGACTCCCGGGCGGACGAGGGGCACATCACCGTGGCCGTCGCACCGGGTATCGCCGACGAGTTCCTCGGACTGCTGGACGAGGTCGGGGCGCGGGAACCGCTGGTCTAGGACGAACTCAGCACGGGGCCGAGTGGACCGCCTTCACCAGGGCGGGATCGGCACCGGTCTCGGGGTTGGTGGGATCGGCCGACCGCAGTGCCTCGAGCGCCGCCTGCGCGTCCTGGGAGAGCTCACCACCCGAGTGGTAGGTACCGAGTGCGACGTCGACCGCGGTACCCCGGCGTCCGTCGTCGACGAGCTGCGCGCAGGGGAACGCCAGCCAGGCGGCCGCGGCGGAGGCGCGGCCCGCAGGACCGAACCGGATCTGCGCGACGCAGTTGAGATCCCGGTTGACGTAGACGGGATCGTCGGCGAACGGGGTGTCGACGGCCGGCGTGAAGCCCTGGGCCGCGAGGTCCTCGGACACCGATCGGGCAGCGCCTCGTTCCTCGGAGGCGTTGAGGACGCGGACCTGGAAGGTCGACAGGGCGGCGGGTGCGACCTCCAGCATCTCGTCGCGGGGGACCGGGGTGAGGGCCGGCGGCTCCGCCGGCTCCGGCGCGCCGGCCTCCGTGGCGGTTGCCGGGGACGGCTGATTACAAGCCGTGGGAACCGATTCGCTGTCGTCGCTGCCGAGCACGACCGCCCAGACGATCACGCCGAGGACCATGAGGACCACCACCGTGATGATCGCCGGGGCATACCGGCGGCGCGGGTACGGGCGGCCCTGTTCGTCGGTCGGGTAGCCGGTCGTAATCTTCGAGACCACCGTGGAACGACTCCTCACTGGGGAAACTCACGAGCGGGTGTACTGCACCGGGAACGACGCCCCGCGCGATCTCCGCAACACTCTAGAGGGTCGATCGCGCCGCGGGTGCGAGCCTCGCCGCCGGTGCCGTGTCGTGACCTCACCTACGGGCCCGACCTGCGTCAAACGCCCGATTTCGGACAAATCCGCGGTGCCGCATTGACGATTGACTGGACGTGGTCTATTCTTCGGGCGCTCGCGCTTCCAGACTCGGGGTGCAGCCGACATCGAACCGTGACCGAAGTCACACAATACGCCGGATTCTCGGGAACGAATTGCGCTCGAGCCGGTGTTGTAGTGACCCCACCGGCTAGACAATCCCGGCGGAGTCGTGCGCACACCCCTGGTGACGGCCGAGCCGGAACCGAGAGCGCCCCCTCACACTCGCAACAAGTAAGGCACACAATGGCTACTGATTACGACGCGCCACGACGCACCGAGGCCGAGGACCTCAACGAAGACTCGCTCGAGGAGCTGAAGGCCCGTCGGAGCGAGGCGCAGTCCGCGGCGGTCGACGTCGACGAGAGCGACACCGCGGAGTCCTTCGAACTGCCCGGGGCCGATCTCTCCGGTGAAGAACTGTCGGTCCGGGTCATCCCGAAGCAGGCCGACGAATTCACTTGTACCAGCTGCTTTCTCGTCTACCACCGTAGCCGGTTGGCCGAGGAGAACGGCAACTCGCTGATCTGCGTCGACTGCGCGTGAGTTCCGCGGATCACCCGCGGATGAGCACGACGAGTCCCTGACAGACAGGGCCTGACGAAGAAGGGGCCGCGCCATCAGGCGCGGCCCCTTCGTCGTGTCCTGTGTGACGTCCCGGTGTCGTCAGGCGGTCGTCGACGGGCGATCCGCGGCGGCGTCCGGGATGTCGAGCGCTGCCAGCAGCTCGGCCGGGCGACGGGTGGACACCAGCCAGTACGGGGTCGGGTCGTCGGGATCGTCGAGGACGATGAGGACCATGGTTTTCACCCAGAAGCGGTGCACCAGGTAGGCGGCGGGGTCGAGCTGCCGGCCGAGGGCGGCGCTCTTGGCGGTCGCCGGGATCGAGGCGCCGCGCGCGACGACGGCCCGCGGCAGACGCGCACGATGCGCCTGCAGTTCGCGGTCGGCGGTCACCCGGACGCGGGTGCGGCCCATCGACCACAGCACCAGGACACCGAGGATGGCGGTGACGACATAGCCGATCACGCTCCACTTGCTGCCGTGGGCGGACAACTGGATCTCGTAGCCCACCACGCCGGTCACGACGGCGGCGGCCAGCCACCACCACCACGGCACGTGCAGGCGCTCGTCGAACAGGTCCGCGGACCCGGAGTCGCGGCGCGTCGCCGGATTCTCCGACGTGCCGCCGGTGTTGTCAGGCGATTGAGGTGCGGTCACGTTGACCAGCGTAGTCTGCGTGCGTGACCCCAGATCTCCCCCCTCCGCCGCCCATCGCGGTCCGTCGACTCGACCCCGATCTGCCGTTGCCCACCCGGGCTCATCCCGGGGATGCGGGCGTGGACCTGTGCTCGACGATCGACCTGGAGCTGCCCGCGGGACGCCGGCAGCTGGTCGGCACCGGGATCGCGATCGCGCTGCCGTTCGGCACCGTCGGGCTGATCCATCCGCGCTCCGGGCTGGCCGCCCGCGCCGGCCTGTCCATCGTGAACACGCCCGGCACGATCGACGCGGGGTATCGCGGGGAGATCAAGGTCTGCCTGATCAATCTCGACCCCGAGCAGTCCATCACCATCTCGCGCGGTGACCGGATCGCGCAGCTGATCGTGCAGCGCGTCGAGCTGCCCGACTTCGTGGAGGTCGACGAACTCGACGACACCAGCCGCGGCGACGGCGGATACGGGTCCAGCGGCGGCCACGCCGTCCTGGGCTGAGCGCGACACGCCGGGCGTCGTCTGCCCCCGCGTCGATTAATCTTCAACACGAATGCGGATCAACGAGGAGTAGGCGATGACGAATAACGGTTCGGACGAACTGCGGGTCGGACAGGCACTGGGCCCCTACGACATCGACGCCCTCGCGACGGAGACGAGCGAGCTGGAGAACTCCCATCTCGACCTGGGCTCCGTGCTCGTGCCGGTGGTCGAGGGCGGGCAGGTGACCGTCGAGATGTCGGAGACCCACCAGCCCCAGAACGTCTACCTGGTCACCCCGATCGGCCGGATCTCGGTGAGTGCCTTCGCGGCGCCCAAGTCGCCGGGGATGTGGCGTGAGGTGGTCCGCGAACTGGCCGAGTCGCTGCGCGACGGCGGTGCGGCCACCAGCATCGAGGACGGCCACTGGGGCCGTGAGGTCGTGGCCGAGGTCGAGGGCGGCACGCACCGCTTCATCGGCGTCGACGGCCCGCGGTGGCTCGTGCGCTGTGTCGGCAGCGGTCCGTCGGAGAGCGCCGAGGATCTCGCGCGCCTGAGCCGGGCCGTGCTGGCCGAGACCGTCGTGCGTCGCGGTTCCGAGCCGCACCCGCCGCGCGAACCCCTCCCGATCGTGCTGCCGCCGGTGCTCGCCGACCAGGTGGCCGCCGCGCAACAGCAGATCTTCGCCGAGGCGGAGGCGGAGGCAGGGGCCGGGTCGCAGGCCCAGGCGCCCGCCCCCGAGGTCCCGGCCGCCGACGAATCGGACGGGGTTGCCGGGGGAGCACTGGACCAGGTCGCACACGCCACCGTCTACGGCGAGAACTCCTACACCGAGACCCCGGCCGGGGGCGGGTCGGGTGGACATGACGACCCGTCGGTCACCGCCGACCCGGACCCCGAGGACGACGCTCCGTTGCCGCCGTCGTCGGGCTCGGCGATGCAGCGCTTCTTCCGTCGGCGCTGATCCCGCTGCGGCCCGGCCGACGGCTCGACGCGTAGGTATGCATCGAGGCAACTCGCACCGAGCAGCGCGGGATCACGGCCCCACCCCTCGAGGGTGACCTCGACCAGCGCCGAATGCGGTGCTGCGTCCTCCCAGGCTCGGGCGACGGCGATCGGATGGATCGCGTCGTCGGGCGCCGCGACGAGTGCCAGCGGAACGGTGAGCCCGGCTATCCGTGCGGGTGTCGGGGCGCAGTAGCGCGCCGCGTCACGCAGCTGACCGATGACCTCGGGGTGCAGTCTGCGCCAGGAACGGGACAGCTCCTCGGCCAGCCAGTCCGGACTGCTCGCCGCCATCTCGGCGACCGTCGCCTCCAGTCCGTTCCGTTCCATCGCGTCGGCGGTCGCCCGTGCGCTCGCGGCGGCGAGCGCGGAGTCGGCGTCCCCGCTCCAGGCCGGTAGGGCCGCGAACACGCCCGCACAACGTCCGACGTGGTCGGCGAGGGCCCACTCGAGGGCGATCGCGGCGCCGATCGACACTCCTCCGACCAGAACGCAGTCGTGCTCGGCCGTCGCGCGGTCGAGGCCTCGACGGTGTCCGTCGACGAGAGCCGACGTCGGCTCGAGTGCCACCAGCTCCACCCCGAGCGTCGCGGCGGCGTGACCGAAGGCACGTGTGACGTGGTCGGCATCGGAACCGGTCCCGGGAATCACCACCAGCGCGGTGGGTTTTCGTGTTTGCGGACTGTCCACGACGGCATCAACTGTCATCCGGATGCGAGGCACCCAGAGATCATCCCTTAGGGTGTCCCGGGACTGCGGGTGCGCCCCAGTCGTCCACGTTGTCACCGGAGGGTGCCGGGTCTACGCTGGCGGACAGCCACCGATCATTCGTTCGGTGGCCACGGACGCTACGGCGGAAGCCCTGGCGCCGGTTGAAATCCATTGGGAGGTTGGGATGCCCACAGCTGGTTATCTCAAGCGACTGACCCGCCGACTCACCGAAGACCTCGGGGACGTCGACGCGGAGCGAATCGCCGAGGAGTCGAAGGCGACGGGCGCACAACGCGCGTCGGACTGCACCCGCGGCGAGGAGGTCACCATGCACGGCGAGCTGCGCGCGGTGGAGACCTGTTCACGCACGGCCAAGGCCGGCGTGAAGGCGGAGTTCTTCGACGGCTCCGACACCGTCATGCTGAAGTGGCTGGGCCGCAATCGCATCGCCGGCATCGAACCCGGCCGCAAGGTGACCGTACGGGGCCGACTCGCCCTGCAGGACGGCCACAAGGTGATCTACAACCCCTACTACGAGCTGCAGGGCAGCGACGACGAGTGACACCCACGAGTGACACCGGCAGGTCGGACGACGAGTCCGCCGACCACGACGTCGAGCAGGAACCGGGCCTCGAGCCGGCCCCCACGGTGCTGGAACAGATCGGCGGCGTCTCCGGCCTGATCTACTCGACCGTCCCGGTCGTCGTGTTCGTCCCCGTCAACTCGTTCTTCGGCCTCACGGCCGCCATCGTCGCCGCGCTCACCGCCGCGGCCCTCGTCTTCGGAGTGCGGCTCGTCCGCCGCGAAGGGCTCTCCCCGGCGATCTCCGGCCTTCTCGGCGTGGCGATCTGCGTCTTCATCGCCAACCGGGTGGGGGACGCCAAGGGATACTTCCTCTTCGGGATCTGGACCACCCTCACCTATGCGATCGTGTTCGTGATCTCCATCGTCGTGCGCTGGCCGCTGATCGGTGTCGCCTGGCACCTCGTCAACGGGCAGGGGACCGCCTGGCGCAAGCATCGTCGGACGTTGCGCGCCTACGACATCGCCACCGCCCTGTGGGCCCTGGTCTTCGCGGCGCGGTATCTCGCCCAGTCCGAGCTCTACGACCTCGGTGCCACCGGATGGCTGGCCTTCACCCGGATCGCGATGGGATGGCCGCTCACGGCTCTCGCGGTGCTCGCGACGGTCCTGCTCGTCCGCCGCGCGGTCCGCGAGGAAGAGACCGTCAGCGCGTGATCGTCAGCGTGTGATCTGCATGGCGTCGTAGAGGGCAGGTTCGGCCTCCGACGGGGCGATGAAGATCAGCTCGTCGCCGCCCTCGATCGGGTCGTCGCTCTGCGGCACGATGACGCGCCCGCCCCGCAGGATCGTGACCAGAGCCACGTCGCGCGGGAGTTCGAGCTTGCGTACCGGCTTGCCCGCCATCGGGGTGTTCGACGGCAGGGTGAGTTCGACGAGGTTCGCCTGTCCCTGGCGAAAGGTCATGAGGCGGACCAGGTCACCCACCGATACCGCCTCCTCGACCAGGGAGGCCAGCAGGCGCGGGGTCGACACGGCGACGTCGACGCCCCAGTCCTCACCGAAGAGCCACTCGTTGCGCGGGTCGTTGACCCGCGCGACGACGCGGTTGATCGCGAACTCGGTCTTGGCCAGCAGGCTCACGACCAGATTGGCCTTGTCGTCGCCGGTCGCGGCGATCATCACGTCGAAGGTCTGCAACTGCGCGTCTTCGAGTTTCGCGAGTTCGCAGGCGTCGGCGAGGATCCACTTGGCGCCCGCCACCGAGTCCGGGTCGATGTGGTCGGCCTTGCGCTCGAACAGCGTGACGTCGTGCGAGTTGACCAGGAGTTCGCGGGCGATCGAGCGCCCGACCGCGCCGGCTCCGGCGATGGCGACCTTCACAGGATGACTCCTCGGTGTTCGGGGCTCTGGTGTTCCGGGGTGTTCAGGACTCGGCCTGGGTGAACGGTCCCGCGGCGATGCTGCGCGCGTCGGCCAGGTGGTCGAGCAGGACGGCGCCGTAGACCACGTCGTCCTGCTGGAGAACGGTTTTGGACTCGGGCAGGATCGGCCGGCCGACCCGGTTGAGGAAGGCCACGCGAGCGCCGGTCTGCTCCTGGAACTTGGCGACCGACACCCCGATCCACGACTCGTCGACGTCGATCTCGGCGACGGCCAGGGAACCGGACGGGTCACGCCACTCGGCCGTCGCGGTCTCGCCGAGCGCGGAGACGAAACGTTCGGTCGTCCACGGCACGGTCGCGACGGTCGGAATGCCCAGACGCTCGTACACCTCGGCACGCTTGGCATCGTAGATGCGGGCGACGACGCGCTCGACGTCGAAGGTCTCCCGGGCCACGCGGGCGGCGATGATGTTGGAGTTGTCGCCGGAGGACACCGCGGCGAAGGCGTCGGCGTGCTCGATCCCGGACTTGACGAGGATGTCCCGGTCGAAGCCCACGCCGGTGATCGTGCGGCCCGCGAAATCGGTGGACAGCCGGGCGAACGAGGACGGGTCCCGGTCGATGATCGCGACGTCGTGTCCGCGTTTCTGCATCGCCATCGCGAGCGACGATCCGACGCGCCCGCAACCCATGATGACTACCTGCACGACATTCCTCTCCTGACGCGACCTGCGTGCCGCGAGTCGAACCTACCCGCCACGATGCGGACGCTCTAGGGTTGCCTGGTGTCCACCGTCTCCAAGGTGTCCGTCGCGACGAAGCGCCTCCTGCTCGGCAGGCCCTTCCGCAGCGACAAGCTGGGTCACACTCTGCTCCCCAAACGGATCGCCCTCCCGGTTTTCGCGTCCGACGCGATGAGCTCGGTGGCCTACGCGCCCCAGGAGATCTTCCTCGTCCTGTCGGTGGCCGGTATCACCGCGCTCGCGTTCACCCCCTGGGTCGCCGTCGCCGTCGCGGTGGTCCTCGCGGTCGTGGTCGCCAGCTATCGGCAGAACGTGCACGCATATCCGTCGGGTGGTGGCGATTACGAGGTCGCCACCGTCAACCTGGGCCCCAACGCCGGCCTGACGGTCGGCAGCGCTCTCCTCGTCGACTACGTGCTGACGGTTGCGGTGTCGGTGACGTCGGCGGCGGAGAACATCGGTTCGGCCGTGCCGTTCGTCAACGAGCACAAGGTCTGGTTCTGCGTCGGCGCGATCCTGATCCTGGCGGCGGTGAACCTCCGCGGCATCAAGGAATCCGGTGCGTTCCTGGCCATCCCGACCTACGCCTTCATCGTCGGCGTGCTGGGCATGCTCGTCTGGGGGTTCACCGAGATCTTCGTCCTCGGCGAGGAGATCCGTTCGGAGACGGCCGACTTCGGTATCGTCGCCGAACAGGACAACCTCACCGGACTGGCGCTGGTCTTCCTCGTCGCGCGCTCGTTCTCCTCCGGATGTGCCGCGCTGACAGGGGTCGAGGCCATCAGCAACGGTGTCCCCGCGTTCCGGAAACCCAAGTCCCGCAACGCCGCGACCACCCTCCTCATGCTCGGCGCATTCTCGATCACCCTGCTGCTGGGCATCGTCATGCTCGCCCAGGAGATCGGCGCGAAGTACGTGATGGACCCGTCGAAGGACCTCGTCGGTGCCCCCGAGGGCTACCAGCAGAAGGCGATGATCGCGCAGCTGGCTCACGCGGTCTTCGACTCGTTCCCGGCCGGTTTCTTCTTCGTCGCGGTGGCCACCGCGCTGATCCTGTTGCTGGCCGCGAACACGGCGTTCAACGGTTTCCCGGTGCTCGGTTCGGTCCTGGCGCAGGATCGATACCTGCCGCGACAGTTGCACACCCGTGGCGACCGCCTCGCGTTCAGCAACGGCATCCTGTTCCTGGCGGCCGCGGCGATAGTCTTCGTGGTCGCGTTCGGGGCGCAGGTGACCGCGCTGATCCAGCTCTACATCGTCGGCGTGTTCGTCTCGTTCACGTTGAGTCAGACCGGCATGGTGCGGCACTGGACAAGACTGCTGCGCACCGAGACCGACCCCAGTGCCCGGCGGCGGATGATGCAGTCGCGGGTGGTGAACTCGGTCGGCCTGGTGATGACGGCCACGGTCCTGGTGGTGGTGCTGATCACGAAGTTCACCGCCGGTGCCTGGATCGCGGTGCTCGCCATGGTCTCGATCTTCGTGCTGATGAAGCTGATCCACCACCATTACGCGTCGGTTCAGCGCGAGCTCGACCGGGCCGAGACCGACGACGAGGGCGTGCTGCCCAGCCGGACGCATTCGATCGTTCTCGTGTCGAGTCTGCACATGGCCTCCAAGAGGGCCATGCGCTACGCCCGGGCGACGAGACCGGACGTCCTGGAGGCGATCACGGTGAACGTCGACGACCGGGACACCCGTAAACTCGTCTCCGAGTGGGAGGCCAGCGACATCACGGTCCCGCTGAAGGTCATCGCCTCCCCGTACCGCGAGATCACCCGGCCGGTCATCGATTACGTGCGACGCATCCGCCGTGAGTCCCCGCGCGACGTGGTGACCGTGTTCATACCCGAATACGTCGTCGGACACTGGTGGGAGCAGATCCTGCACAATCAATCCGCGCTGCGGCTCAAGGGACGCCTGCTGTTCGAACCCGGGGTGATGGTGACCTCGGTGCCCTGGCAGCTCACGTCGTCGGACCGCCGCAAGGAGACCAAGAGGTACTGGGCGCCGGGTGAGACCCGCCGCGCCCTGGGCGAATCGGAGCGCACACTGTGACACCCCCGGCACCGACGCGGCGCGTCGAGGTCACCGTCGATCGTCCCGCGAACGGTGGGGAGGCGGTCGGACGTGCCGACGGTCGGGTCCTGTTCGTGCGCGGCGCGATTCCGGGCGAACGCGTGGTCGCCGAGATCACCGACGACCGCCACGACTCGTACTGGCGTGCCGAGGCCGTCGAGATCCTCGACGAGTCCCCTCATCGGGTTCCGGTGGTGTGCCCGGCGGCGGCCGGGGGAGCGGGATGCTGCGATCTCGGGCACATCGAGCCGGGGCACGCGCGCGACCTGAAACAGGCCGTGCTGCTCGACGTCCTGAGCCGGATCGGTCACCTCGACGAGGCGACGATCGCCGGCACCGACCTCGCGACGCGGGGGGTCGACCGGTTGCCGGGAACCGACACCGGCTGGCGCATCAGGACACGGCTGGCCGTCGACGGACGGGGTCGCGCCGGACAGCACGCGTTCCGCGGTTCCGCGGTGATCCACGACGTCTGCGTGCAGCCGGCGCCGGGAATGGTCGACGACCTCGCCGGCCGCCGGTTCACCCCGCACGCCGAACTGGCCGTGGTCCTCGACGCCGACGGCACCCGCCACATCACCGAACTCGCACCCGTCGCCGAGGTCCGGCACGGTGACGCCCGACGCCGCGCACAGCAAAACCGTCGCCGCCGCTCCCGACCCCGCGCACAGGTGGTCGTCGAGGGCGCCGAGTCCGCGGTGCATCGCGTCGGTGACCGGTCGTGGGACATCCCGGTGACCGGGTTCTGGCAGGCGCACCGCGCCGCGCCGCAGACCTACGCCGACACCGTCGTCGGCTTTGTTCGAGACCATCTCGGCACCGGCCCGCGGGTCGCATGGGACCTCTACGGCGGCGCCGGGGTCTTCGCCGGCGCGTTGCTCGACCACCACCGAACGGGCCTCGAGGAGGTCCACATCGTCGACTCCGACGCGGGCGCACTGGCGGCCGCGGCCCGGACCTTCGACGCCGACGGCGATCGCGTGGTCACCCATCAGGGTGAGGTGGCGGCCCGGGTCCACGACCTCGGGGCGGCGCCCGACGTCGTCGTCCTCGACCCGCCGCGCACCGGCGCCGGCGAGCGGGTCGTCGAGGCGATCGCGGCCGCCGAACCGGCCGTGGTGGCGCACGTCGGCTGTGATGCCGCCCGCTTCGCACGTGATCTCGGTCTCTTCGCCCGTGCCGGATATCGCGTCGCGCAGGTGCGCGGCTTCGACGCGTTCCCGCTCACGCACCATGTCGAGGCCATCGCGTGCCTGGTTCCGGTCTGAGCTCCACCCGCCGAGTGAGGTCGTCGACCATCCGAGGGGCGGGGTCGTGCCGAATGCTTCCGTAGACTGACGGGTTATGAGCCGGGGGGTTTCTCCCGGAATCGCGAACCGGGGTTCCCGGGGGCATCACGTGATGGAGGAAACGATGGGTGTGCTCGACCGGATCAGCTCGCCGGCCGATCTGCGGTCACTGTCGGAAGCGGAGATGGAGACTCTCGCCTCCGAGATCCGGACGTTCTTGATCGAGAAGGTGGCGGCGACCGGCGGTCATCTCGGCCCCAATCTCGGCGTGGTCGAACTGACCCTCGGAATCCACCGGGTCTTCGACTCGCCGCACGATCCGATCCTCTTCGACACCGGCCACCAGTGCTACGTCCACAAGATCGTGACCGGCCGCAAAGACGGCTTCGATCATCTGCGCCAGCGCGGCGGTCTGACCGGCTACCAGGAGCGCGCCGAATCCGAGCACGACTGGGTCGAGTCCTCCCACGCTTCGGCCGCGCTGTCCTACGCCGACGGCCTGGCCAAGTCCTTCGAGCTGACCGGACAGAACGACCGCACCGTGGTCGCGGTGGTCGGCGACGGCGCGCTCACCGGCGGCATGTGCTGGGAGGCGATCAACAACATCGCCGCCTGCAACCGTCCCGTGGTGATCGTCGTCAACGACAACGGCCGGTCCTACGCCCCGACCATCGGCGGTCTCGCGAGCCACCTGTCGGGTTTGCGCCTGCAACCCGGCTACGAGAAGTTCCTCGACGAGAGCCGCCGCGTCGTCAAGCAGATGCCCGTGGTCGGCGAACCCGCCTACGCGGTCCTCCACGGCATGAAGAGCGGTCTCAAGGACCTGCTCGCACCCCAGGCGATGTTCACCGACCTCGGTCTCAAGTACGTCGGCCCCGTCGACGGACACGACATCAACGCCGTCGAGTCGGCACTGCGGCACGCCCACGACTTCGGCGGACCGGTCATCGTGCACACCGTCACCCGCAAGGGTATGGGCTACGCCCACGCCGAGAACCACGTCGCCGACCAGATGCACGCCACCGGCATCATCGACCCCGTCACCGGGCGACCCACCAGCGTCGCACCGCAGGACTGGACCAAGGTCTTCTCGGCCGCGCTGCTCGACGCCGGCGCCAACCGCCCCGACGTCGTAGCGATCACCGCGGCCATGCCCGGCCCCACCGGCCTGACGCCGTTCGGCGAGCGCTACCCGGACCGCATGTTCGACGTCGGTATCGCCGAACAGCATGCGATGACCTCGGCGGCCGGCCTGGCTCTCGGCGGCCTGCATCCGGTCGTCGCCATCTACTCGACCTTCCTCAACCGCGCCTTCGACCAGCTCCTGATGGACGTCGCGCTGCTGAAGCAGCCGGTCACCCTCGTCCTCGACCGGTCGGGCATCACGGGGCCCGACGGCCCGAGCCACCACGGCATGTGGGATCTCTCGCTCATGGCGATGGTCCCCGGTCTGCGGGTCGCCGCGCCTCGGGACGCGGTCCGGCTGCGCGAGGAGTTCGACGAGGCGCTCGGCACCGACGACGGCCCGACCGCCCTCCGCTTCTCCAAAGGTGCTGTCCCCGAAGACATCCGCGCGGTCGAACGTCTCGACGACGGGGTCGACGTGCTTCACCGCAGCGATCGCGATCTCGGCCCGGCCTCCGGTGACGTGCTCATCGTGGCGGTCGGTGCCTTCTGCAGCCTCGCCGTCGACACCGCCGAACGTCTCGGGCAGCAGGGCATCGAGGCCACGGTCATCGACCCGCGCTGGGTGCTGCCCGTGCCGACCTCGGTGGTCGAGGTCGCCCGTCGTCACCGCCTGGTCGTCACCCTCGAGGACGGCTGCGTCAGCGGCGGAGTGGGATCGGCTGTCGCGGGAGCACTCTCGGCGGCCGAGGTGACTGTTCCGGTGCAGATCAAGGGAATCCCGCAGGCGTTCATCGAACATGCCTCGCGCGGGGAGATCCTCGGCGACCTCGGTCTGACCGCCCAGGATCTCGCGCGCTCGATCACCGCGACGGTGTCGGGCATGCAGGCCGGTCCGGCGCTGGAGCGCCAGATCGAGAGCCCCGCGGATCCCGCACAGAGTCGCGCCGAGGACTGATGCCTCAGGTCGGCGCCGGAGGTCGGCGCCGACCTGTGACCATCGATCTCAGCGCAGGGTGGCCAGATTCGAGATCGACTTGTGCACATCGGATTCCAGCACCCTGGCGACGAGACGCCCGACGGGTCCGTTGAGCAGACCGCCGGACACGTCGGCGGACAGGTCGAAGTGCGAGCCGTCGACGATCTCGTCGACCTTCATCGCGAGGTCGATGTCGATCCCGCCGCGGCCCGTGCCGGACAGTGCGATCAACCGTGGTTCGTCGTACTGGACGACGGTCCAGTGGATGACGTTGCGGAACCCCTTCACCTTGATCAGCGACGAGACCTTCGTCCCCTCGGTGATCGAGTCGGGGACCGGGGACTTCCACCCGCCGAAGATGGTCATCCACTCGTCGAAGCGCGAGAGGTTGCCGGCGAGTGCCCAGGCTGCGCCCGGGTCGAGGTCAGAGTCGATGCCGACGGAGACTGTGGCCACTGAGTGCTCCCATTCCGTGAGGTCGTGCCTGTTGCGAGGTCGTGCCTGTCGGAGGGTCTCTTACCCAACTCGGAGCGGGGCTACTCCGACGATGTGGTCTCGGTCGTCCCGGCCTCGCGCAACGCCTCGGTCAACGCGTCCACGCTGAGCTGCCGCTGCCACGGACGAGCTCCGGCGGCGGTGAGGTGTGCGTCCATCGCCTCGGTGGTGACGGGCTCGGCCAGTCCGTCCCAGCACAGCTGGCGGACGACGTCCGGGGCGAGGATGTTCTCCACCGGGAGGGTGTGGTGCTCGGCGACCTCTTTGAGCGCCGGGCGGACCTTCTGCATCCGCGCCGCGGCCTCCGGGTTGCGCTGTTCCCAGCGGCTCACCGGGGGAAGCCCGGGGCCGGTGGTCTTGCGGGCCGGCAACTCGCTGTCGGGGAGTTCGCGGGCCCGTTGCAGGGCGCTGAGCCAGATCCCGGCCTGGCGACGCTGGCGAGGGCCACCGAAGACCGGCAGGCGGGTCAGTTCGCTGTTCGATTTCGGGTCGACGGTCGCAGCGTTGACGATCGCGGTGTCGGGCAGGACGCGACCCGGAGCGACGTCCCGGCGCTCCGCCAATTCTTCGCGCGCCGTCCACAATTCGCGGACCGCCGCGAGTGCACGAGCCGACTTCACGGTGTGGATGTTGGAGGTCTTGCGCCAGCGGTCGGTGCGCGGGGGGGCCGGCGGGCGGGACAGCACGTAGGCGAACTCCTCGCGGGCCCAGCCGTCCTTGCCGGACTCGGCCAGTGCCGCGTCCATCGCGTCCCGGAGTTCGACGAGCACCTCGACGTCGAGGGCGGCGTAGTTCAGCCAGTCGTCGGGGAGCGGTCGTCGTGACCAGTCCGCCGCGCCGTGACCCTTGAGCAGGCCGAGCCCGAGGAACTGGGCGACCATCGCGGCGAGGTTCACCTTGGCGAGGCCGAGCAGGCGCCCGGCGAGCTCGGTGTCGTACAGCTCGACGCATTCGAAGCCGAGCTCGCGTAGGCAGGGGAGATCCTGATCGGCGGCGTGCAGCACCCACTCGGGCCCGCGTAGCGCGTCGATCACCGGGGCGAGTGCCTCGGGATCGGCGATCGGGTCGAGCAGGAAGCTGCCCGAGCCGCGTCGTTTGATCTGGATCAGGTAGGCGCGCTGGGAGTAGCGGTAACCGGAGGCGCGTTCGGTGTCGACGGCGATGGGTCCCTCGCCCGCGGCGAGTGCTCGCGCGGCGTCGGCGAACTCCGCCGCGGTCGAGAGCACCGGCGGGACACCGCCGGCGGGGGCGAGCAACGGCTCGACCTCGGGGGCTTCGTCCCCTGGGGGGTTGTTCTCGGCTGCTCGGTTCTCGGGTGGTGTGTCCACAGTGCTCACGTCGCGCCGAGTTGGGTCACGCCCGTCGGCGGGAGGCCGGCAGCCGACGACAGAACCTCGCAGAACGCCTCGAGGTGTCCGTTGAGACCCTCGGCGGTCAGCGCGGTCCACGACGCCCGGACCTCGAGCTGGTGGGCGCGCGGCGGTCCGGCGATGTCGCCGTAGCGCACCGACGTCGTCGACGTCACGGTGCCGCCGAGGGCGGTCACCTCGATGCGGTGTGCGGTGCCGTTGGGGGAGGCGGGGGTGCTGCTCTCACCGACCGGCACGCCGAGGGCGTCGGACAGCCAGCTCCAGGCGACCTCGGGCAGCAGCGGGTCCATCGCCAGGGCGGCCTCGACCTCTGCCTGCAGGTAGGCGACGAGGCGGATCGTCCCGTTCCAGGCGTCCTGGCCGGCCGGGTCGTACAACAGGATCAGCCGTCCGAAGGCGGTGCCCTGAGAATCGGTGGGGACGACGTCGGGGTCGTCCGGCGGGCGCACCTCGGCGCCGACCGCATAGCTGTACGGCGCCAGCCGCTGCGGCGGGCGGATGGGGCCGACCTCGATCTCACGGCGGACGCGGGCAGCATGCAGCGACTCCACCGCCGCGCGGAAATCAGCAGGCTCGTCCGGAGCTCCCGAGGAAGTCACCGTTCGACCGTAGGTGTGTCGTGCCTGGCAGCGGCGGAGGCGCGCCGAGTCACCGGCCCCAGAAATGGGGACGCGGACCGGGAAGGGTGGCGCGAGGCGACCCGGGGCGGGTCAGATCGCCGAACATGGCAGAGTGAGCGGTGATGTCGAACGTAACTGGTACCCGGGTCCATCGGTCGCACCTGCCGCTCGTCGCCGCGGCCACGGGTGGGACCCCGTCACGCCGTCCGGTGTGGTTCATGCGGCAGGCGGGCCGATCGCTGCCCGAGTACCGCGCCATCCGCGCGAACCACGGCATGCTCGAATCCTGCTTCGACGCCGAGCTGGTCTGCGAGATCACCATGCAGCCGGTGCGTCGTCATGACGTCGACGCCGCGATCCTGTTCTCCGACATCGTCGTCCCGCTCAGGGCCGCGGGCATCGACCTCGACATCGTCGCGGGCACCGGTCCGGTGATCGCCGAACCTGTGCGGTCGGCGGACGCCGTCTCCCGCATCCCGCGCCTGGAACCCGCCTCGGTCGGCGCGATCTCCCGCGCCATCGAACTGTTGCTCGCCGAACTCGGCGACACCGCGCTGATCGGTTTCGCGGGTGCACCGTTCACCCTCGCGTCGTACCTCATCGAGGGCGGACCGAGCCGCAACTACGAGCGCACCAAGGCGATGATGCACGGCGACCCGGAGACCTGGGCCGAGCTGATGGCCCGCCTCGCCGACATCACCATCGTCTTCCTGCAGGTCCAGCTCGAGGCCGGCGTCGACGCCATCCAGCTCTTCGACTCCTGGGCGGGCATGCTGTCGGCAGCCGACTACCAGCGTTTCGTGGCACCGCACAGCGCCCGCGTCCTCGCCGAGGTCGCCGGATACGGCGTTCCGCGCATCCACTTCGGTGTCGGGACGGGTGAACTGCTCGCGCCCATGGCCCATGTCGGGGCCGACGTCATCGGCGTCGACTGGCGGGTGCCGCTCGACGAGGCCGTCCGTCGCGTGGGCCCCGGCAAGGCCGTCCAGGGCAACCTCGACCCGACGATGCTCTTCGCGGGACCGGAGGTCGTCGACAGCGAGGTGCGTCGTGTGGTCGCCGACGGTGACCGGGCGCTCGCGGCCGGCGCGATCGGCCACATCTTCAACCTCGGCCACGGCGTGCTGCCGGGCACCGACCCGGACGTCCTCACCCGCGTCGTCGAACTGATCCACAGCCTCTGATGGCTGCCCGGCGCCGGATCGCGGTCGTCGGCGGAGGTGTCTCCGGCCTGACGGCGGCGTACCGGCTGCGTCGCGAACTCGGCGCCGACGCGGAGATCGACGTCCTCGAGGCGAGCGAGCGGCTCGGCGGCATCCTGCACACCACGACGGTCGGTGGCCAGTCGGTCGACGTCGGGGCCGAGGCGTTCATCGTCCGACGACCCGAAGCGCTCGGCCTGGTCCACGAACTCGGTCTGGGGGACCGGGTCGTGTCACCGACCGGCCGGCGTCCGTCGGTGTGGTCCGGCGGCCGCCTGCACCCACTGCCGGCCCCGGCGCTCATGGGAATCCCCGCGACCCCCGAGGCGGTCGCCGATCTCGCCGACCCCGCCGACCTGGAACTCCTCCGCACCGAGCCGCATCGTCCCTGGAGTTGGGACGCGTCCGCGGACCCGACGGTCGGGGACCTCGTCGCCGACCGTTTCGGTCCGTCCGTGGTCGCCCGCAGCGTCGATCCCATGCTGGGCGGCGTCTACTCGAGCCTCGCCGCCGACATCGGTCTGCGTGAGGCGCTCCCGGCCCTCGTGGCGCGTCTCGACGGCGGTGCGCCCAACCTGACCGCGGCCGTTTCCGGCCTCGTCGCCGACGCCACCGGTTCGGGTCCCGTGTTCGGCACTCTTGTGGGTGGCTACCGGGTCCTGCTCGACGCGCTCCGGTCCGCCGCGGCCGTCGAACCCGAACTCTGCTCGTACGTCCGCGGCCTGGAGCCGACCGCCACCGGTTGGACGCTCGATGTCGCCGGCGGTGCCCGCGAGGACATCCGGGACTACGACGGTGTCATCCTCGCGATCCCCGCGTGGCAGGCCGGGCATCTCCTGCGCGGTTCGCTACCCGACTTCGCCGCCCCGCTACGTGCGGTCCGGGGTGCGTCGTCGGTCGTGGTGTCGATCGCGCTGGCCCCCGGGACGCCGGTACCCGATCACTCCGGCGTTCTCGTCGGGACCGGGGAGAGTCTGCGCGCCAAGGCGTTCACGCTCAGCTCACAGAAGTGGGGACACCTGTCGCACGACGACGCGCCGGTGTCGGTGCGGGCGTCGTTCGGCCGGTTCGGCGCCCCGGTACCGAGCGTCGACGAAGAACCCGGTGTCGACGACCGGCTGCGGACCGAGGCCCTCGAGGATCTCGACGAGGTGTGCCGGGCCGCCGGCGTGGCACCCGCATCGCCGAACGTCGTCGACACCTACGTGCAGCGTTGGACCAACGGCCTGCCCGTCTACGGTCCCGGACACCTGGCCACGATGGCGCAGGTCGCCGCGTCCCGTCCGCGTCGGCTCGCGCTCGCCGGGTCGTCGTATGCGGGGGTCGGTGTCCCGGCCTGCATCGGCCAGGCCGGACGCGCCGTGTCGGCTCTGCTGACCGACCTGACCTGACTGTTCGTCCCGCCGGACACGGTGGCACCATGTCAGTCATGGCCCGCTTGGATTATGCAGAACTCAATTCCACGATCCGCTACCTGATGTTCTCGGTGTTCGCCGTTCGCCCCGGCGAGCTCGGCACCGACCGGGACCAGGCCAAGTCGGATGCCGCCGACTTCTTCAAGTCCCTCGAGGACACCGGCGTCGTGGTCCGCGGCGTGTACGACGTGTCGGGTCTCCGCGCCGACGCCGACTTCATGATCTGGTGGCATGCCGCCGGCGTCGAGTCCATCCAGGCCGCCTACGCGAAGTTCCGGCGCGAGACCGTCCTCGGCCGTGCCTGCAACCCGGTGTGGAGCAACGTGGCGCTGCACCGTCCCGCGGAGTTCAACAAGAGCCACATCCCGGCCTTCCTCGCCGGTGAGGAAGCGGGCAACTACATCTGCGTGTACCCGTTCGTGCGATCCTACGAGTGGTACCTGCTGCCCGACGAGGAGCGTCGCAAGATGCTCGCCGACCACGGCAAGGCCGCCCGCGAGTACAAGGACGTCCGCGCCAACACGGTGTCGTCGTTCGCCCTCGGCGACTACGAGTGGCTGCTGGCCTTCGAGGCACCGGAACTGCATCGCATCGTCGATCTGATGCGTGACCTGCGCGCCACCGAGGCCCGTATGCATGTTCGGGAGGAGACGCCGTTCTTCACCGGGCCGCGCGTCGAGGTCTCGGCGCTCATCGACGCCCTGCCCTGACCGAGAGACCTCCAGCAGGGGCACCCGCGATCACCGCGGGTGCCCCTGCTTTTTGTGGGGAGTGACCTGTGTCGCCCGGTTAGATGAAAAGCGGACAAAACTCCTGCGGATCAGATCACGGTGAGCGAAAGGTGAATGGAGCCTCAAGAAGAGGTAACGAATTGCTCTCGATCTGGAGGAAGCACATGGTCCGAATCGCTCCCGCGGCCCGGGTTATCGCCGGCCTGATGTTCTCGGCGGCGCTCGCCGGTGGCGTCGCAACCGCGAATGCCGAACCGTGCAAGATGAATCTCGCCAACGGTCAGCACGCTCCCTGCGCGCCTGAAGTCATCTCGCATGTACCCGGCGACCCGGGCGGCGGCAACGACCCGGCATCCGATCCGGCGTCGTTCGAGCATGTGCTGGTGGAGCCGGCTTGGCCCATTGTCGAGGAGTCGACCGAACCCGAGCGGTCGCCCGCGGTGTGATGGCCCAGTTGCCTACCGTTGAAGGGGGCACCCGCGGACACCGCGGGTGCCCCCTTTTTCTGGGTGGAGTTTCCCGATTCTTCTTGAATATGGCTGTGGCACAAGCGACTTGGTCGACCGACCCAGGTCGCCGCAAAGGGTGAAAACGGACAAAACGCCATAAGTTCTGTTATGACGGGAGTGTGAGCTTCGTCTCACGAGGGACACAGCACCGTTCTACCCGACGTGAAGGAACCCCCATGACCCATCTCGTCCCCGCGGTCCGCATCATCGCAGCACTGATGTTCTCGGCTGCACTGGCCGGCGGCGTCGCGACCGCGAACGATCCGATCCTGGCTCGTTCGAACACACGCCGCTGGACCGGATCTCGCCTGTCGCGGCTCCGCCCGTAGAGGAGCCGGTCGACGACCACCAGATCGACATCCCGCAGCCCGAGGAGAAGGACCCGGACAAGGAGAAGGAAGAGAAGGCGCAGAAGGAGAAGGAAGAGCGGGAGGCCAAGGAAAAGGAAGAGCGGGAGGCGAAGGAAAAGGAGCAGAAGGAGAAGGAGCAGAACGGCTAGTCCTGCTCCCTCCGAACCTGCTGTGCTACAGCGCTACTCGGCCGGCTCGAGTTTCAGGCTGATCGAGTTGATGCAGTAGCGCAGGTCGGTGGGGGTGTCGTAGCCCTCGCCGGCGAACACATGCCCCAGGTGACTCTTGCAGTTCGCGCAGAGCACCTCGACTCGCTTCATGCCGAGCGAGTTGTCCTCGACCTCGATGATCTTGTCGCCGGCGAGGGGTGAGAAGAACGACGGCCAGCCGCAGTGGGATTCGAATTTCTGCTCGCTGCGGAACAACTCCGTGTCGCACGCCCGGCAGCGGTAGACGCCGACCGTCTTGGTATCGGTGTACTCACCGGTGAAGGGTGCTTCGGTGCCGGCCTGGCGCAGGACACGGTACTCGGCCGGGGTCAGGCGCTGCTTCCACTCCTCGTCGGTGAGTGTCGCGAGGTTCTCGGTCTCGGGCTTGCTGTCGGTCATGGGTTCCACGTTAGCGCGGCATGCACCTCGGTAGCGCGGCGCGCGGCGGCGCTACTTCGAGAGCGACAGCGAGTCGTCGGACTTCGCCGTCGGTGCCGGGGGAGCGTCGGTCTCCGACCGCATCACCACGTCCTCACCGGCGACGCCGTCGGATCGCATGTCGAGCCAGCGGAACAGCAGCGAGCAGAACACCGCGATCATGAG
Source organism: Gordonia sp. Swx-4 (assembly GCF_030316175.1). Classification (NCBI taxonomy): domain Bacteria; kingdom Bacillati; phylum Actinomycetota; class Actinomycetes; order Mycobacteriales; family Gordoniaceae; genus Gordonia; species Gordonia sp. Swx-4. The sequence continues at coordinate 2,998,467 of NZ_CP128197.1, read as the reverse complement.
CAGCGACCATCCCCAGGTCACCTTGTTGTACTCGACCATCCAGCCGAAGGCCGTCCACCGCTGCGAGTAGAAGCTGTCGAACGTCATGCAGCCGTACACGCCGAGCCAGGCAGGCCAGTTCCGCATCGCCGACCCCGGAAGCAACACCGTCATCAGCAGCGGGAACAGCAGCATCGAGTAGTAGCCCTGGCCGAGCGAACCCACCAGGAACGCGGTGCCCAGCAGCACGCCCGACGATGTCGCGAGCCACAGCAGCTCGTTGGTCTTGCGGTAGTAACGGTAGAGGAACCACAGGGAGAACGCGGCCATCACCACGAAGGCGGCGCGCAACAGCAGCACCAGCCACGGCGAGACCCCGAAGTAGGCGCCGTTGCCGGCGATCGAGCTGTTGTAGTAGTCGCGGGCCTCGCCGAGGTAGGGAACAGTCCGGCTGATGAATGCGTCGGCGTCGACCGAGAGCGGCCAGGCGACCGCGGTCAGCACGAGGGGGACCACGACGGCGAAGACGAACACCCGCCACTGCCGGTTGAGCAGGGGGAGAAGCATCAGTGGAGCCAGAATCGGTTTCACCGCGATCGTCAGGCCCATCGGGACACCGGCCCACCAGTCGTGCCGTGAGCGCATCAGCATGAGGAATGCGATCATGCCGAGAAGGACGAACGAGTTGAAGTTCGTGAAGATCAGGGTGTGCGAGACGGTTTCGGTGAAGAAGAACACGAACAGGACCGTCGGCATCACCCAGGAGTTCAGGGCGTACCCGAACATCCGGGTCAACAGGTAGGCGGAGATCAGCAGTGCCACCACGCTGACCGCGATGAACGCCCAGCGGGCACGTTCGTAGTCGATGATCGCCACCGGCGCCATCAGCAGGGTGCCCGACGGCGGGTACAGGTAGTGCGGGTCGACCGTGGCGTAGTTCTCGCCGTAGACCGGCAGGTTGTTCAGAAAGTTGTAGGCCGCCGCGTACACCGGCTTGAAATCGTCGGTGCGGTCGCCGTTGACGCCGAGGAACACCGACCGGTGCACCACCATGAGCAGGCTGATCGGCCACAGGATCATCGGGATGATCCGTTGCGCGCTCATCTGGGGATACAGATACCTGTCGAGATTGGCCACCCGCGCACCGTACTACGAGCGGGTCGGGACCTTCCGCAGAACCCTCCGGGCCGGTGCCGGTCACGGGTGGTCAGGCGGGGCAACCCCGCTGGGTCGGTCCTTCGAGCGGTGCCTTCTTCACGTACTCGGCGGCGACCTGTGCCGCGCAGGCGCTTCGGCCCAGCACCGAGAAGCCCAGTCCGTCCCAGCTGACGGTCACCGGTTCGGCTCCGGCGTTCATGAACAGCGGCACGAGCGTGCCCGCGCCGCTACCGCCGTTGATGGGGTCCCGGGTGCCGTTGAGGACCAGCGGGTCGGCGGGCAGTGACGACGGGGGACGGACGGCGGTGCCCGACGCCCAGCCGTTGCAGCGGACCAGCGACAGCGCGCTGTCGGAGCCGGTCAGCGGACTCTGCTTGGTCCAGGCCTCGACGAGGCCGGGGATCTCGTTCTGACCCACCGGGCCGGTGACGTCGTTGCAGCGCGAGACCAGGGCGCCGTCGGTCGTCCGTAGGGCTGCGGCCCGGTCGGCCAGCCGGACCAGCTCACCGGTGTCGCCGCGGTCGGCGGCGGTGATGGCTCGGGACAGGTCGAGCAGTGCCTCGGGGCGATCCGAGGCGACGGCGAGCGTGGTGGTGATGGCGTTGAGAGCGGTGGTGTCCGACAGTCCGTCCAGGCGTCCGGCGCGCGCCTTGGTGAGCAGACCGGTCATCACCCGCACTCCGTTGGTGCCGAGCGTGCAACCGTCCAGCGTCGAGCATCGCTGCGCGAATCCCTGCAGCGCGGTCTGCACACCCTGGGCGCGCAGGAGCGCGCGATCGCGGGCGTTCGCGCCGAAGGGCGTCGGGGTGTCGAGGATGATGCGTCCCGCGCGGCCGCCGTAGAGGGAGGAGTACGCGAGGACGACGTCGGAGCCCTCACCGACGCCGATGAGACCCAGGTGCTCGACGCCCCACCGCTGCCGGAGTGTCTCGAGGTCGGCCGCGGCGAACTGTGCGCCGAAGTTGAGTTGGTAGGGCGTCAGTGTCTCGGTACAGCCGTCCGAGGCCGACGACGCGGCCGCGGCGAGCCGCGAGATGCGTGCCTGGGTGGTGGTCCCGCGCGTGGTGAGCCCGTTGTCGGCGATCGTGCTCCGCTCGAGCCGGGTCATGCAGTCGAGGTCCCCGCTCTGGGGGATGCCGCGATGGTCGACGGCCACCACGGGGTGGGCGTCGACGAAGGCCCGGCCCGGACCGGACGACATCACCATCAGCGTCCGCGACGACGGGAGATCCGATCCCGAGGTGAGGACGAGCGGCGGCGCGTCGGCGGGCGTCGCCGCGGTGCGGGCCCGGGTCGCCGCGATCCGCACGACCTCACCGTCGGGCTTGTTCCGGTCGACGGGGGAGTCGAACTCCGCGCATTCGATGGTCACCCCGGCCGGACGGGCGACCCCGTAGCGTCCGGCCGTCCCTGCCGCACAGTCCGACCACTCGAGGTCGGACTTCGGTACGGCGAGCGCCGGCGCCGGGGGCGGTGCGGACGACGAGGGTGCGGGACCCTGACCGCCGCCGGCACCGGGGATGAGTTCGGGGCCCCGGTCGGGGCCCACGGCGCACGACGACACGAGGATCGCGACGATCACACCCAGGACTGCCGTGACGGCGTGCGCTCTTCGCATGTCCGCGAGCGTAGTCAACGACGCCCGGCGACGGCCGTGCAGTGATCCGTTCGGATCGGTCAGTGGATGGACGACCGGCCGTGACGCAGCCAGCGCGTGAAGACGTAACCGTCGTCGTCGGTGATGATCGCGGCCGGTGACATCCCCTTGAGGGTGGCGGTGTCCTCCCCGTCCTCGGTGCGGGTGACGATGCGTCCCGCGCGCCCGCCGGCCAGATGGGGGCTGGTCGTCAGGCACAGTTCGTCGAGCAGGTCGTCGGCGATGATCGAACCGAGCAGGCTCGGGCCGCCCTCGCAGAGCACCCGCGGCCGGCCCCGCTTCCCGCACGTCTCGATCAGTGTCGACGTCTCGACGTCGTCCTCGCCGCAGTCGATCAGGGTGGCACCGGCGTCGACGAGCGCGGCGCGACGATCCGCGGGGGCCGACGCGCAGGTGAGTACGACGGTGTCGGGGTGACTCAGCGGCGGGTAATCCGGCGGGATCGAGAGCGACCGCGACACCAGGGCGAGCGCGGGCGCGGGTGTCTGTCCGTTCTCCTCCCGGAGGTCCGCGAACGCCTCGTCGGGTTGCGGTTGGCGGTATCCCTCGGTGGTCGCCGTCCCGGCGCCGACGAGGATGACGTCGGCGAGTCCGCGCAAGACCCGGAAGACGGTCTTGTCTCCGTCGCCGCCGAGGCCGCCCGACTTCCCGTCGTGGGTGGCGGCGCCGTCGATCGAGGCCACCATGTTGGCCCGCACGAAGGGGGCCGCGGCGCCGGGCCCCTCCGACGGCCGTGGTGGATAGCGATAGTGCTCGGCCAGCCGGAGCAGAATGTCGTTCCCCGTCTGATCGGACTCCGCGGATGTGACCTGGGTCGCTTTCTGCAGGTGGAACATGCATCCATCATTCCGCGGATGGCTACTCTCCACACATGGCGGCCCGACTTTGCGATCGCAACCCTGCGACCTCGCCGGACGCACTCATCGACGAGATGGTGCCTCCGTCGACCTTCGACGAGGTGAGTTTCGACTCCTACATTCCCGATCCGAAGGAGCCCTCGCAGGCCCAGGCGGTCGCGAAAGCGCGCGACTTCGTCGCGCGGGCGTCGAAGGCGCGCTCGGGGAAGAAGGGGCTCTTCTCGCGCAAGGCCCCCGCGCAGGGCATCGGGCTGTACCTCGACGGCGGGTTCGGCGTCGGCAAGACCCACCTCCTCGCCTCGATCTACCACTCCATGCCCGAGCCGAAGTCGTTCGCGACCTTCGTCGAGGTCACCCACGTGGTGGGTGCGCTCGGCTTCGTGAACGCGGTGGAACGGCTGTCGAAGCACACGGTGCTCTGCATCGACGAGTTCGAACTCGACGATCCCGGTGACACGATGCTGGTGTCCCGACTGCTCACCGAGCTCACCGCCAAGGGTGTGTCGGTGGTCGCCACCTCGAACACCCTGCCCGGCCAGCTCGGCGAGGGCCGCTTCGCAGCGCAGGACTTCCTGCGCGAGATCCGCAAGCTCTCGGCGGTGTTCGAGACCATCCGCGTCGACGGCCCCGACTATCGTCACCGCGACCTGCCGCCGGCCCCGGACCCACGCACGGAGTCCGAGCTGGCCGACATCGCCGACTCCACCGAGGGCGCGACCCTCGACGAATTCGATGCACTGTGCGATCACCTGAGCACGCTGCATCCGTCCAAGTACAAGGACCTCGTCGACGGCGTCTCGCTGGTCTGCATCAACGGTGTCCACCCCGCGAAGGACCAGTCGGTGGCCCTGCGGCTCGTGGTGCTCGCCGACCGCCTCTACGACGCGCACATCCCGGTGACGGTGTCCGGCGCCAAGCTTGACGAGATCTTCACCGACGAGATGCTCGCCGGTGGTTACCGCAAGAAGTATCTGCGCGCGACGTCGCGCCTGCTGGCCCTGTCGCGGTTCGCCGAATCTGCTGCCTGAGAGGTCTTACAGCTTCTGTGTGAACACGTAGTCGTGTTCGACGCTGCCCCCGAGGTCGAAGGTCCGCACCCCGGCGCGGGTGAAACCCGTTTTGGCGTAGAACTTCTGGGCCCGTTCGTTGAGCTGGTTCACCCCGAGCCAGACGACGACGCTCCCGCGGTCTCGGGCACGATCGAGCGCCGCTTCCATGAGCGCACGCGACGGGCTGAGACCGGGACGCGCATGATGGTCGGGGAGTACGTACATCTTCGACACCTCGCTCGCCGGCCGCTCCGGGACTATCTCGGCGACAACGGGATTCGACGGATCGCCGTGCAGCACCAGTCCATAGCCGATGACCGGGCCGTCATCGCCGTCCCGGACGACGAGCACGTCGGCGTCCGGGTCGGCGATGTAGCCGCGAAAGTTCTTCTCACCGAGATTGGTCGCGATGAACTGGGCGATGTCCTCGGCCGCGGCGTGCGGCGGGCACGCCAGGGGGAAGGTCGCGCCGGCGACTTCGGCCACCGACGCCGCCCGGTCGGGATCGGTGAGGAGTTCGACGGTCGCCGCGGGATGAGTCGGCGTCATGACCGCGAATCGGCCGACGACAGCGGACGATCCGGGTCCGCGGTCCAGGCGTTCATCGACCCGTCGTACACCGCGACATCGTCGCGGCCGAGTGCCTTCAGCGCAAATGCTGCTGCGGTGGCGGCGATCCCGCCGCCGCAGTAGGTGACCGGGCGCACCGTCGGGTCGAGGGCGCCCGCGTCGGCGAACAGTCCGCGCAGTTCGTCGAGCGGCTTCAGCGTGCCCGCCTCGTCGACGAGTTCGCCGAACGGGACGTTGACGCTGCTCGGGATGTGGCCGCCGGCGAACGACTCCCGGTCGAGGGCATTGACCAGCAGCACCGACGATTCGGCGGTCGCCGTGACGACCTCGTCGGTCGACGCGATCCGCTCCGGGCGGCGGTGTGCGGTGAAAGTGGCCGCCGGATGGGTGGATTCACCGGTCTCGGTGGGGAGCCCCGCTGCCACCCAGGCGTTGTACCCGCCGTCGAGGACGACGACGTCGTCGAAGCCCTCGAGGCCGAACTGCCACCACAGTCGTGTCGCCCAGATGCCGTTGACCGTGTCGTAGACGACGACGGTCGAGTCGTTGCCGATCCCGGCCGCGCCGACCGCCGCGGCGAAGTTCTCCGAGGACGCCGCTGCGAACGGGGCCTCGCCATTCGGATCGGACAACTCGGTGATCTGGTCGAGGAACACCGCACCGGGCAGGTGCCCCTGCAGGTAGGTGTCGCGGCCGGAGCGGACGTGCGCGCCGTCGGCGTCGAAGCTCAGGTGGACCGTCGCGTCGACGATGCGCAGACGTCCCTCGCCGAGGCGCTTCTGCAGTTCGTTCGGGGTGATGAGCGGTGCGGGGGTCATGCCTGACACGGTAGTCCCGCCGTGCCTGCGCCGGTTCTCAGGGATCGAGCGGTTCGGCCGTCATCGGTTCGGTGTGGAAGTCGGCGAGATCGACGTGGCGGGTCTTGGCCCAGTAGTCGACGATCCGCCACGGCAGCACCGCCACGACCCGACCGTCGGGGTTGCGGTACCAGTTGGTCATCGCGGGATGCGTCCACACCATCTGTGCGTGCGCGCGGTCGACGGCGTCGTTGTACTCGTCGGTGACGTCGCGTCGCACCTCGAGGGCACCGAGCCGGCGCTCGATCATGGCGCGGATGGCGTCGCAGACGTAGCGCACCTGGTACTCGAGGATGCTGATGAAGCTGCCCCCGTGTCCCAGTGCGGTGTTGGGGCCGGTGAGGATGAACAGGTTGGGGAAGTCCGGCGCAGTGATGCCGAGGTAGGCGTACGCGTCGTGATCGCCCCAGGCCTCGACCGTCGTCTTGCCGCTGCGACCGACGACGTCCATCGGGTACAGGTAGCGGTCGCTGTGGAAGCCGGTCGCGAACACGATGATGTCGAAGTCGTGTGCCCGGCCGGTGCTGTCGACGAGACCGGTCTCGGTGACGGAGTCCACGCCGTGTCCCACCAGCTCGACGTCGGGCTGCCGCAACATGCGAAACCAGCCGTTGTCCAACAGCATTCGTTTGCCGAAGGGCGGGTAGTCCGGCGTCGACAGCTCGACGAGATCGTCGCGGTCGCCGAGCTCGCTGCGCATGTACCGCAGGTAGAACTCGCGGTGACCGTGATTCACGGCGTTGATCGACGCGGTGGGTTCGGGCCATTCGGGGTCGACGTGCAGGGTGGAGTGGACCTTGTCGTTGAAGATCCAGGACAGCCGCGCGCGGTACCACTCCCGGTAGCCGGGCAGGTTGTTCATCAGCCAGTGCACGCTGTCGCCGACCGGCGCGAAGTAGTCGTCGTTGGGGGCGATCCACTGCGGCGACCGCTGGAAGATCGTCAGCGATCCGACCTTGTCGACGATGGCGGGGCCGATCTGCATCGCCGACGCACCGGAGCCGACGATGGCGACGCGTTTGCCGGCCAGGGCGCCGGGCTCGTCGAGTTCGGTGGGCCAGTGGGCGGAGTGGAACATCTTGCCGGTGAAGGTGTCCATGCCGGCGAGCGCGGGGAGCTTGGGCCGGTTGAGGATGCCGACCGCGCTGATCAGGATGCGTGAGGTGAGGGTGCTCTCGTTTCCGTCCCGGTCGCGGACCCGGACGACCCACTGCTGGGCGGCGGAGTCGTAGGCCGCGGAGAGGACCTCGGTGCCGAATCGGACGCGGTCGCGCACCGCGTGGCGGTCGGCGAAGGCCTGCAGATAGCCCTGGACCTCGTCGCGCTTGCCGAAGTGGGTGGACCAGTCGTGGTCGAACGACGAGATCGAGTACAGGTAGCTCGGGGTGTCGACGCCGGCGCCCGGGTACTGGTTCTCGTACCAGGAGCCGCCGACCTCGTCGTTCTTCTCCAGGACGGTGTGCTCGATGCCGGCGTCGGCGAGCTGGGTGGAGATCAGCATCCCGGCCACGCCGGCGCCGATGACCAGGGCGTTCATCGTTGAGCCGAGCTCGTCGGGCAGCGCTGGCAGGTGGGTGCCGCGCAGGTCGCCCCGCACGATCTCGCTCATCATCGGCGCGAACTCCGGTGCCACCGGTTCGCCGGCTGTGAAGGACATCAGTGCGGCGACGAGTTCCTCGTCGGCCGGCACGCGTGCCGGTGAGCCCTGCTCGTACCAGTCCTCGAGGGCGTCGACGACGGCGTCGCGGATCTCGGCCTGCACGTCCGCGGGCAGGCCGCCGGTCGAGTTGTCGTCCATGCCGCGGCTACGGGTCGGACGGTAGCGGTCGGCCAGCCAGCGGCGATCCCCGGTCATCTCCACCAGCACGGCGAGCAGCGTCGGGATGTTGCCCGCGTCGACCGCGGTCCGGATCTCCGAGGGGGCCGGACGCGTCGCCGGGCGGGTGGAAACTGAAGTCATAGCTGCAACTAACCACTGTTAGTCCCGTTTCGTCAACAGGAGGAAAGTCTCGATTTCTGATGCTTGACTGCCGCTATCTCGTATGGAACTGTGTCCCCAGTCATACTAACAACGGTTAGTGATCACGGAGGTTGACATGGAACTCAGCGAGGCAATGCGCACCACGGGCACATGCCGCTACTTCAGCGACAAGCCTGTCGAGGACGAGGTGTTCTACCGGGCGTTCGACGACGCGCGCTTCGGTCCGCAAGGCGGAAACCGCCAGCCGGTCCGCTGGGTCGTCGTCCGTGATGACGTCACCAAGAAGGCACTCGCCGACCTCTACCTGCCCTACTGGGAGCCGTACTACAACTCGATCCTCGAGGGCTCCAAGAAGGTCGGAGCCGTCCCGAAGACCATCGAGAGCGCCAACTACTTCGCCCATCACCTCGCCAAGGTGCCCGCGCTCGTCGTGGTGTGCGCCGAGGCGGAAGGGCTGCATCCCACCGACCACGAACTCGGCCGGCTCAGCGTCGTCGGCGGCGCGTCGATCTACCCGAGCGTGCAGAACCTGACCCTTGCGCTGCGTCAGCAGGGCGTCGCCACCGCACTCACCACTCTGCTGTGTGCGGCCGAGAACGAGGTCAAGGAACTGCTCGGCATCCCGGACGAGTACATCACCGCGGCACACATCGCGGTCGGCTACCCGCGCAACGGTTTCCCGCGCAAGCTCACCCGCAGCCCGGTCGAGGAGATCGCCTTCCTCGACCGGTTCGACAATCGGATGTTCGCGTGAGTGCCCCAGCCGTGACGGACGACCGCAAGCTCACCCGAACCCAGACGTCGCCGCTCGGACGCGCGACGATCGGTGATCAGCTCCGCAGGCTCTCGCGGTCGCAGGGCGACAAGCCCGCGATCATCGCCTACGACGCGGCCGGCGGCCGCACGTCGACCAGCTACGGCGACCTCGATCGCATGGCCAACCGCGTTGCCCACGTCCTCGTCGACCTCGGCGTCCGGCGCGGCGACCGAGTCGCGGTGATGAGCCGCAACCGCGTCGAGACCGTCGCGTCGTACTACGGCGCGCTGAAGGTCGGCGCGGCATACTCCGGTGTCAGCCCGATGTTCCGCGAGAAGGAGATCGCCCAGCAGCTGGGTCATCTCGAGCCCGCGGTCCTCGTCGTCGAACGTGACCTGGCACCTCTGGCCGGTCCGATCGCCGACAGCCTCGGCGTCTCGGTTCTCGTCGTCGGGGAGTCGGGATCGGATTCGTGGAACTCCTTCGACGAGCTGGTCGGGCAGGCCGACGACGCCGAACCCGACTGTGACGTCGACGAACACGATCTGGCGATGATCGTCTACACCAGCGGTACCGAGTCGACCCCCAAGGGTGTCGAGATCGCGCACCGCAACTACCTGATCTCCACCGCACCCGCGTACACCTGGGGTCTGCGTTGTCAGAACGACGACGTCTGGCTGTACGTCATGCCGTTCCACACGATCGCGGGTATCGGATCGCTGACCTCGCTGACCCTGCTCGGCGCCACGCTCGTGCTACCGGCCGCGGTCGACCCGGCGACGTCGCTGCGGATGATCCGCGACGAGAAGATCTCGGTGCTCGCCCAGACCCCGACCTTCTTCATCGCCCTCGCCAACCACGCCGACTTCGGACCCGACACCGTCGGGACGGTCCGCCGGTGTCTGACCTACGGCGGTCAGGTGTCGCCGCATGCCGTCGACGCATGGGCCACCGCCACGCCGGAATCGGTGTGGGGCACCTACTGGGGCCAGTCCGAACTCACCCAGCTGGGCTCGGTCGGGTGGTTCAAGCGGCTCGAGGACGTGCCCGGACAGGACCCGACGTGGATCGGCAAGCCGGTGGGCCATCTCGAGGTGCGAGTGGTCGACGCCGACGGCAACGAGGCCGAAGAGGGTGAACTCCTCTGTCGTACACCGTCGGTCATGCTCGGCTATCACAAGGACCCGGAGAAGACCGCGCAGGTCCTCGAAGGCGGTTGGGTGCACACCGGCGACATCGTGCGCATCGACGACGAGGGCAACATGTTCTTCCGCGACCGGCGCAAGGACATGATCAAGACCGGCGGATACAACGTCGCCTCCCAGGAGGTCGAGCGTGTGCTGCAGGCGCATCCCGACGTCGAACGGGCCGCGGTCGTCGGCCTGCCCGATCCGTACTGGTCCGAGGCCGTCACCGGTTTCGTCGTGCTGCGTGCGGGTACCTCGGTGTCCGCGGAGGACATCCGCGAGTACTGCCGCACCGACCTGGCGTCGTACAAGGTCCCCAAGGCGGTGCACATCGTCGACGAACTGCCGACCGACGCCCAGGGCAAGTTGCTCAAGCGTGAGTTGAGGAGAGCCCATGGAACCCCTCAGGGCTGACGCCGCCGAGGCCGCCGTCTCGAAAGCGGCGGTGGCGGAAGAGCGTCCGCGGACCCGCCGGGACGAGATCGTGGAGGCCGCCGCACGGTATTTCGCCGAGCACGGTTACGCGAACGCGGGGATGCGCGACATCGCCGAGGCCGTCGGCATGCGAGGTGCGAGCCTCTACAACCACTTCCACTCGAAAGAGGAGATCCTCTACGCCATCGCGTTGCGGATGACCGAGGACCCGCAGCAGGATCTGCTGGTGCTCGACGGCGAGGGCGGCCCGGTCCAGCGCCTCACCGGCCTGGTGGAGGCGCATGTCCGGAGGCTCGCGCGGTACCGGGTGGAACACCTTGTGGCGCTGCGGGAGCTGTCCGCCTTGACGCCTGAACACCGCCGGGCGGTCACCGACTACCGCAAGTACTACCAGCGGCGCATCCGCGACGTGATCGAGGCGGGCGCCCGCATGGGCGTGTTCGAGGTGCGCGATGCCCATCAGTCCGCGATCGCGGTGCTCGACCTGATGAACGGCATCAGCTGGTGGCTGCGCGACGAGCACGATGTCGACCAGTTGGTCAGCGACTACGTCGATTTCACGATCCGCGGCGTCCTGCACCACCAGGCGGGTTCGTGAGCGGTCCGCTCGCCGGCGTGCGCGTGGTCGAGATGCCGGGCCTGGGTCCGACACCGCACGCCGCGATGATGCTCGCCGACCTCGGCGCCGACGTCATCCGGATCCGACGCCCCGGCCCCGAGACCCCGGGTCCCGACGGCATCGTCGACGCGGACGCCGGTCTCTACCGGTCCCGGCGCAGCGTCGAGGCCGATCTCAAGGACCCCGCCGACCTGAACCGCATCCGCGAGATGATCCGGCGCGCGGACATCCTCATCGAGGGTTTCCGGCCGGGCGTCATGGAACGCCTCGGCCTCGGACCCGAGATCTGTGACGATGCAACGCAACTCGTGTACGCCCGCATGACCGGGTGGGGTCAGGACGGCGACCGCGCGATGCTCGCCGGACACGACATCAACTACCTGGCCGTGACCGGCGTGCTCGAGGCGATGGGCCCGGCCGGATCACCACCCGTACCGCCGCTGTCCCTGGCCGGTGATTTCGGCGGGGGATCGATGCTGCTCGTGGTCGGCGTACTGGCCGCGCTGCACGACCGGTCGCGGACCGGACGCGGGCAGGTCGTCGACGCCGCGATGGTCGACGGTGCCGGTCTGCTCGCCCAACTGCAGTGGTCGTGGAAGGCCGCCGGTCGCTGGGTGTCCCGATCGGAGGGCAACCTGCTCGACGGTTCCGCCCCCTTCTATGCGACCTACGAGTGTGCGGACGGCCGCTTCGTCGCCGTCGGCGCGCTCGAGGAGAAGTTCTGGCGCAACCTGATCGGCACGCTCGGTCTGGCCGACCTGCCCGACCGCTGGGACCGCGCGCACTGGCCGGTCATCTCCGCCGCGCTCGCCGCCCGGTTCGCCGCGCGCACCCGTGATGAGTGGGCCGCTGAGTTCGCCGGCGTCGACGCGTGCCTCACCCCGGTGCTCGACTTCGACGAGGCGGCCGCCGATCCCGTTGCGCAGCAACGCGTCAGCTACGTCACGGTCGATGACGCCGTGCAGCCCGCACCCGCTCCGCGGTTCTCGCGAACCGTACTGCCCACGCCGTCAGGGAGTTCGACCGCAGACCTGACGCAGATCCTCGATCAATGGTCGACCGATTCACCTGTGGAGGTGTCGTGAGTTACACCAGCCCGTTCCCCGACGTCGAGATCCCCGAGGTCAGCGTCCACGAATTCCTGTTCGGTTCGATCGCCGACGACGAGCTCGGGCGTACCGCTCTGGTGGACCCGAAGTCCGGTGCGGTGACGTCGTATCGAGAGCTGATCACTCAGATCGACGCGGTCGCCGGCTGGCTGGCGTCGCGGGGGATCGGGGTGGGCGACGTGGTGGGCATCCTCTCGCCCAACATCCCGGCGTTCGCGTCGGTCTTCCACGGAATCCTGCGGGCCGGGGCCACCGCGACGACGATCAACGCGCTGTTCACCGCGCCCGAGATCGCCAAGCAGCTCCGCGATTCCGGTGCCACGATGCTGGTCACGATCTCGCCGATGGCTGCGCAGGCGAAGGCCGCCGTCGCCGAGGTCGGGCTGGATGACACGAGCCTCGTCGTCCTCGACGGTGAGGGACAGGACGCCTCGGCTCACCCGAACGCCGCCGACATGCTCGGCGCCCGATTGCCCGCGCCTCAGGTGTCCTTCGACCCGGCCACCCATGTGGCGGTGTTGCCCTACAGTTCCGGGACCACCGGCAATCCGAAGGGTGTCGCGCTCTCACACCGGAACCTGGTCGCCAATGTCGCCCAGCTGAAGCCGTTGCAGGGCATGACCGCCGACGACGTGGTGATCGCGGTGCTGCCGTTCTTCCACATCTACGGCATGACCGTGTTGCTGAACGCGGCGCTGTTCAACCGGTCCTCGCTGGTCGTCATGCCCAAGTTCGACCTCGTGGAGTTCTTGGAGAACATCCAGGACCACAAGGTGACGATGGCCTACATCGCGCCGCCGGTCGCCGTCGCCCTGGCGAAGCATCCGATCGTGGACGACTACGACCTGTCGTCGCTGCACACGATGATGTCAGGCGCGGCTCCGCTCGACGACGAGCTGGGCCAGGCGGTCGCCAAGCGTCTGGACCTGCACATGCTGCAGGGCTACGGCATGAGCGAGTTGTCCCCGGTGTCCCACATCATCCCGTTCGATGCGAAAGCGCTTCTCGGACTCGAAGATCCGCCGCTGTCGTCGACGGGCTGGCCGGTGCCGAACACCGTGAACAAGATCGTCGACCCGGCCACCGGAGAGGACATCCCCCTCCCGCAGGAAGGGCTCTCGGAGCCGGGTGAGTTGTGGGTGAAGGGGCCGAACGTGATGCTCGGCTACCTCAACAACGAGCAGGCCACCGCCGACACGATCGACGCTGACGGCTTCCTGCACACCGGTGACATGGCGCAGGTCGATCCGACGGGCTGTGTGTACATCGTCGACCGGCTCAAGGAGCTCATCAAGTACAAGGGCTACCAGGTGCCGCCGGCCGAGTTGGAGGCCCTGCTCCTGACGCACGAGAAGATCGCGGACTCGGCGGTCATCGGTGTGATCGATGCGGAGTCGGGGGAGGAGATCCCGAAGGCGTTCGTCGTGCGGCAGCCCGAGGCCGAGCTGACCGCCGACGAGGTGATGGAGTTCGTGGCGTCGAAGGTGGCCCCGCACAAGAAGGTTCGTGCGGTGGAGTTCATCGAGGCGATCCCGAAGTCGGCGTCGGGCAAGATCCTCCGTAAGGATCTGCGTAAGTAGGAGACCGGAGCAGCGTCTATCCCAGGTCGCGCCTGCCGAAGCCGACGACTCCGAGGATCACGGCAAACAGTGCGAGCGCCGTGACCCCGAGGATGCCTCCCGCCCCCACACTGTCGAGCGGGGCCTGCGGCAGATGCTGGAACGGTGATGCGGCGCGGGTCCATTCGGGCAGGTTGAACGATTCGGCGAGGATCTCGGCGACCAGGCAGTACGCGAAGTACGTCCAGGCGATGATCGCGGCCGCTCGGGGCACGAAGCCGATGCCGGCCACGGCGACCGCGAGGATCAACCAGACCGCCGGGACGTACACCGCTGCCGCGGCGAGAAGGCGTGGGATCTGACCGGGATCGCCGATGGTGAGGCCGTAGGCCAGCCCTTCGCCCACCGCGCCGGCCGCCAGGACGGCGGCGCTGCCGACGAGTGCCATCGTGATGTGGCCGCCGAACCAGTAGAGCCGGTTGGTGTTCGCGGCGACGAGCGACTCCGCCCGGTCGGCGGTTTCCTCACGGCGTGCCCGCAAGGCGCTGTTCACCCCGTATCCGGCCGACATCAGGGCGGCGATCGTGAGCGTGAGTGCGAGGTAGGCGTCCACGGCGTCCTCGGCGCCGCCGGGCAGGAACTCCGCGATCTGAGGGTTGTTCTCCATGAAGTCGGTGATCGCGTCGCCGAACGAGCCGTAGGCGGCCGATAGGACGAACACGCCTGTCGCCCAGGCGGCGATCGACCCGCGGTGTAGACGCCACGCCAGACCCGTCGTCGTATGCAACAGCCACGACGCCTCTGCGCGCCCGGCCCGGTTGCCGAAGATCCCGGCGCCGAAATCGCGGTGCTCGGAGACCGCCACGGCGGCTGCGATGGTCAGCGTCCCTGCCACGAGTGGAAGCAGGATCGGCCACCACCTGTCGTCGACGTACGGGTACGTGCGCTGACCCCAGCCGATGGGGGAGAGCCACGACATCGCTCCGTTGCCGACATCACCGATCGCCCGCAGCACATACGCCAGCCCGAGCATCGCGGTGATCGAACCGTAGACGCTGCGGGGATTCTCGAAGATCTGCGCGGCCAGTGCCGTCAGTGTCGCGAAGGTGAGGCCCACTCCGGCCAGTGCCGCGCCGAAGAGTACGGAACCGCCGAGCGGGAGGCCGGTGGCGACGGCGGTGATCACGACGGCGACCCCGGCGGCAAGATTCGCGACGGCCGCAAGAGTCAATGCGGTCGCGACCGGCGCATCGCGGCCGACCCGCGTCGAGCGGAGGAGTTCGGCGCGACCGTTCTCCTCGTCGGTACGCGTGTGGCGACCGACGAGAAACATCGACATGAGTCCGAGAACGATGGCGGCATAGCCGAATATCTCGAACACGACCTCGCCGCCGATGGTGGCGAGCAGCTGCTCCGGGCCGCCGAGCGCGATCACCGCGGGACTTCCGCCGATGGTCTCGCGGAGGGCGGCCAGCTTGGCCGGGGTGTCGTAGAGGTTCTGGCTGGCGACGGCCTGGAATCCCACTAGGGCGGCGGTACCGCCGATCCACGCCACGAGCGCGGCTCGTTCGCGCCGAACGTAGAACTTCAGAAGTGTTCGGAGCCCGGTGGCGTCCGCAGTCCGTCCGGCGCCACGTACCGTGTTCCGCTCCGCGACCTGCACCATCTCGATCTCCGCCATCGGATCTCCTCAGGCCCCGGTCGCCCGGGTGCCGGTTCCGTAGTGCCGGAGGAAGATGTCCTCCAGCGTCGGCGGGGCGCTGGTCAGATCGCGGACACCCAGGGTCGCGAGTTCGCGCACCACGGTGTCCAGGGCGGCGGCGTCGACGGTGCAGCGGATGCGGTGTCCGTCGCGGATCAGGTCGTGCACGCCGGGGACCGCGTCGAGCGTCGAGGGATCGTGGGCGGTCTCGGCACTGATCTCGAGCCGACCGAGGTGGCGCAGCTCCGACAGTGATCCGCTGTCCACCGTCCGCCCGGCCCGGATGAGGGTGACCCGGTCGCAGAGCGCCTCGACCTGGGCCAGGATGTGACTCGACAGCAGAACGGTGCGACCGTTCCGGCGTTCCTCCTCGATGCACCGCTGGAACTCGGCCTCCTTGAGCGGATCCAGACCGGACGTCGGCTCGTCGAGCAGGAGCAGTTCGGCGTCGGAGGCCAGCGCGGCGATCAAGGCGACCTTCTGCCGGTTGCCCTTCGAATAGGTCCGGGCCTTCTTCCGCGGGTCGAGTTCGAATCGCTCGATCAATTCGTCACGACGACGCCGGTCACGGTCACCGCGGAGGTTGCACAGGAGATCGATGACCTCCCCGCCGGTCACGCCCGGCCACAGATTCACCTCTCCGGGCACATACGCGATGCGGCCGTGCAGATTCACGTTGTCGCGCCACGGATCTCGGTCCAGGACGCGGACGACGCCCGAATCCGCGCGCAGCAATCCGAGCAGAACACGGATGGTGGTGGTCTTGCCGGAGCCGTTGGGTCCCAGGAATCCGTGGACCTCGCCCTCGGTGACGGTCAGGTCGAAGGCGTCGAGGGCCCTGACATGGTCGAACGACTTGGTCAGCTCCTGGATCGCGATCGCGGGCACATTCCCAGACTAAGACCGTCGGGCGCCCCGATCGCGGGGCCGAAAGTCACCTGATTCCGGCCCCGCGAACATGGCGATGAACTCAGCTGGAACCGAAGAGACCGTCGAGCGAGCCGCCTCCGGAGCCGGCGCAACCGGTCACGGTCACGGTGTGCCACTCACGGTTCCCGATCCATTCGCCCCCGCCTTCACCGTTGTTCCCGGGCGGGCCGAGGACCATCCGGTACTTCACCGTGTGTGTCGCGGCGTCCGGATTGGGGAGCGGCGGATTGTAGGAGTCGCTCAGATTCTTCAGATCTTTGGTGTACGTGGCTGTGGACACGCTGCGGTTGCTCACCATCCACCGGTTCTGCTCGGTGTTCTCACCTTCGGTTGCGATGTCGTCCGGCCACCGCGGGGCATCGTTGACCGTCGTGTGCATCCCACCGGTCCGTCCGACCTTGAAGTCGGCATAGTCGACGTCGCGCAGCGGTTCGTCGTCGATCTGCCAGTCGATCGTGTAGCTCGTGACGTTGGTGGTGTTCTTGATGGTGAACTCCACCTTGCAGTTTCCCTGGTTCTCGGCCCAGAACTGGACAGGACCTGTCCGCTGACCGTTGTCGGCTGCCTGCGCGACACCGGGTGCGATGGAGAGCGCCAACCCCCCGGCGGCGACCGTCGCCAGTCCGGTAACGATGGTCCGTTTGATCAATTGCCTCACCCATTTCGTCTTGTCCCGACCTGTTCGGGACGCTATGGACGGGTCAAATGTCCAATGGTGAGATCTGGATCACATGGCACGAATTTGCCGTCGCTGGGCACGTGCAAGTCACAGAAAAGCCCCGGTCCGGGGACCGGGGCTTTTCTTCCTACGAGCGGATGACGGGATTCGAACCCGCGACCCTCACCTTGGCAAGGTGATGCGCTACCAGCTGCGCTACATCCGCATGCTCACGAGCGATGGCACTGCCCGCGTGGCCAAGAGAAAGCCCCGGTCGGGGACCGGGGCTGACTTCTCTCGTGGTGCGCGATACAAGGATTGAACTTGAATCATCGTGCATCTGCGGTGTGGCCCCTGACCAGCGGCGCAGTGCTCTGAGCTGCTGGTATTCGAGACAGTATCGCGTGAAGGGTGCGGAAGCAAGCGGAACCTTTGGTAGGTTCTTATTGCACGTATGTTGCACGCGAGAGGTCACTATGGCACGACAGAAGGCGCGCACCCGGCGGTCGTTCGGCCGGTTGCGCAAGCTCCCGAGCGGTCGGTACCAAGCCTCCTACAGCGGCCCAGACGGTCGTGTCTATGCGGCGCCGTCCACCTTTGCCGCGAAGATCGACGCCGAGGCATGGCTGACGGACCGACGACGCGAGATCGACCGCGAGCTGTGGTCGCCACCGCGGCCCGAGTCGACAGTGGCGAAGTCGACGACGTTCGCCGACTACTCGGCCGAGTGGCTCGCGCACCGCCTGGTGAATGGCCGGCCGCTCAAGGCCCGCACCCGCGAGCACTACGAGGCACTGCTGTCCCACCGCCTGCTCCCGACGTTCGGGGCGCTGCCGGTCGGATCGATCACCGCCGAGGACGTGAAGCGTTGGCACGCTGACGAAGGATCGGCGACGCCGTCCTACACCGCCCAGGCGTACAGCCTGCTGTCGACGATCATGGCCACGGCCGTCCGCAACTCTCTGATTCCGACGAACCCCTGCATCATCACCGGCGCCGGATACTCCAAGCGGGTCAAGAAGATTCGGCCGGCGTCTCTCGAGCAGCTCGCGGCCATCGTCGAGGCAATGCCCGAGCGGTTCAAGGTCATGGTGTTGCTCGCCGCATGGTGCGCGCTGCGCTTCGGCGAGCTGACCGCGCTCACCCGCGGCGACGTCGTGCTCGTCCGTGATCCCGACGGTGTGCTGATCGCCGGCGAGCTGGACGTCAGCAAGGGCGCGGTGCGGGTGTCCGGCGAACGCCGGAAAGACACCACGAAATCCGAAGCGGGGGAGCGCTCGGTGTCGATCCCGCCGCACCTGCTACCGACGATCGAAGCGCACCTGGCCGAGCACGTGGACACCGGCGCGACGTCCCTGCTATTTCCTGCCGATCATGGCGGCTACCTCGCGCCGAGCACGTTCTACCGGCACTACTACCCGGCGCGCTCCGCGGCCGGACGTGACGACCTCCGGTTCCATGACCTCCGGCATACCGGTGCGGTGCTTGCGGCCTCGACGGGCGCCACGCTGGCCGAGCTGATGAACCGTCTAGGGCACTCGACACCGACCGCGGCGCTGCGCTATCAGCACGTGATCGACGGCCGAGACCGCGAGATCGCAGCCATGCTCTCGAGACTCGCCGACGGATAGTCTTTGCCACGCTGACGGATTGGTGCGGAAATGTTTGCTATTCTCTACCGCAAGAAGTCCGGACCTAGTCCGGCCTGGAGGGTAGGAACTCACCGGCGCTGACCCGACCGGCCTACCGTGCAGCCAGGTCCCCGTAAGGGGGCGCATAGGGCGCTTTGATGCCGATAACTGAAGACAGAGTCTAGCGACGCACTGGCCCTAGCATTCGGGTGACGGGAGCTCCAGTGGTGGCGGGCGATCAGGAATAGAACCCTCATCGTTCATGGAGCCAGTCGCATGTCTTCCACCCTTCCTCGTCGTCGCTACGCGACGATCAAAGAATCCGCCCACTACCTCGGCGTCACTGACCGCACCGTTCGGCAGATGATCGCAGATGGCCGGTTGCGTGGCTACCGCAACGGTCGTCTGATCCGCCTGGACCTCAACGAGATTGATGCCTCGATGCAGCCATTTGGCGGTGCAGCTTGAGGCCCCCGAACAGCGAAGAGGCCCCCGCACCACACGAGGACCTCTCCAAGTCAGTCGCCACCAAGCAATCCGACAGTGGTCATTCTACCGACCTCGCATTCGCATGGCAGCTCGACGCGCTCGGCATCCCAGTATTCTGCCTGCCGCCTGGCGACGACGAGTTCACCTGGTCCGGCGACACCGGCTGGCAGCACTACACCGCAGACGGCAACGCCGAACGTCTCAGCCGATGGCGGCCGGGATGGTCGGTCAATGCGGTGTGTGGCGAGACGTTGACCGTTCTCGATGTCGATACCAAGAACGGTGCTGACATCGAACAGGCACGACAGTTTCTCGCCGACAACGATATTCGCGTGTTCGGTGAGGTATTCACACCATCGGGTGGCCGGCACTTCTACCTCGCCGGCCACCCTGACCTACGCAAGTTCACCCCTCACGGTTTCGACCGCACACATGTCGACCTGCAGGCCAACGGCTGCAACGTTTACGCTCCTGGCACCCGGCGGCCCAAGTACGACGGAATGGGTTACGTGGTCGGTGCTGATGGCCTCGACGACGCACTCGCCGAAGGCGACGAAGCCATCGAGGTACTCGTCGGCATGCACGCTGCCAAGGTTGCTGCGAAGACGCAGCGCCCGCCGGTGCAGCCGTGGAGTGGAGAGCCTCTCGACACACGGCAGAAGGCCTATGTCAGCACCGCGTTGCGCGACGAGGCCCGCATCCTGGCCAACACGGCCGACGGCAACCGACAGAATCGACTCTACGAGGCGGCGATCAAGCTCGGATCGCTGATGGCGGGAACCGGTCTCAACGAGACGGAGATCCGGCGAGAGCTGACTCAGGCCGCCGAACGCAACGGCTACCTCGCCGACGACGGCCCTGCCGCTGTGCAACGGCAGATCGACCGCGGCCTGGACTATGGGGCAAGGAACCCCCGCGGGGTACCACCGGCTGACGACCCGACACCCCCGGCTGCCGCGGACACGCCGCGCCTGGCCACGAAAGTGCTCTCCCGCACCGACTTGCGTGCCCTGCCCAATCCGGAGCCACTCATCCACGACACGCTCGACCAGGGCACCACGGTGCTGCTGTACGGCAAGTGGGGCACCGGAAAGAGCTTCATCGCGCTCGACTGGGCCGCCAACGTCGCCACCGGCCGCAACTGGCAGGGCAGGCCGGTCGCACGACGCCGAGTCCTCTACGTCGCAGCGGAGGGCGCTTTCGGACTCAAGGGACGCGTGGACGCGTGGGAACACGCCTGGAAACGCGACATCGACGCCGATGACCTGACCGTGTTGCCCGAGCCGGTGAACCTCACCAACGGAGTGCAAGTCGCCGAGCTGTGCCACCTCGTCGAGTGGGGGTCATTCGGCCTCATCGTGCTCGACACGTTGGCGCGGTGCATGGTTGGCGGCGACGAGAACAGCGCCAAGGACGCCGGCGTCGTCATCGACGCCATGACGAAGATTCGCCAAGCCACACCGGGCGGCCGAGGCGTGGTCCTCGGCGTCCACCACACCGGCAAGGACGCGAAGACACTGCGCGGCTCGTCTGCGTTCGAGGCAGGCGTGGACACGGTCTACCAGGTGACCACCGATGGCGGGGCAATCGACCTCATTCGGGAGAAGCGAAAGGACGGCCCCGCCGAGGACCGACACCGGCTGAAGGTCGAGCCGATCATGGGCACGACATCGGCGGCGATCACGTGTCACACCCCCATGACATGGGGGTCGTGTGCCGACAGGGTCATGTCATCGTTTTTGTCATCTTTCGCGGCCACGGGCGCCAGCAAGTCGGAGCTTCGGGCGGTGGCTGAGATGCCGCCCGCGTCGTTCTACAAAGGCGTATCTGAGCTGGTAGAAGCCGGTCGGCTGGTCAACGTCGGCACCGACAAACAGCCCTTCTACAAGGAGGGCAGGGCATGACCGATCTGTCACGTGTCACGGAATGTCACAGCGCCGGTGACGGTGTCATGTCACATCACCCCCCTTTAGGGGGTGACAGACCGTGTGTGGATGACATGACGGCCTCTGAGGTTCGTCGACTCCCCTATGGCTTGGTCGCGCTGATCTACCTCCGTGACGAGCGTGACGACCTCGCACCCGAAACTCGCGACCGCCTCGACCACATCACCGAGTCGGAGTCGGAGTACACCCGGCGCTGCGAGAGGGGCAGCGCATGACCGAGTCACGGCCCCGCACCCGCCGACGCCTGGTGACCCGGCTCTACGGCCTGGCCGCGCGCATCAACCACGACCGCCTCAACGACGCACAGCTGGCCTACCTGACTGCCGTGCTCGACCACTACAACCACGCCATCAAGGGGATGACCGATGACTGAGCCGACCAACCTCGACGACCTCGACCACCGCGAGAGCATCAACCACTACGTGACCGTGTGTGCCCTTGTCGCCGAGGGCAGGCGACGCGATGCCTTCGCCTACATGAAAAGCCTGACCGACGTCGAACGCATCGACATGTGGCTCGCAGGCTGCTCCATCACCATCGCCTTTGCCGACGACTGCCGCCGCTTCCACAAGGTGCCGGTGGAGCTTCCGGCGTGGTTGCGCCTCATGGCGCTCGCCGACGAGGACGGCGCCCAGTGATGGGCCTCATGCGTCCGTGTGTCGAGTGCGGCGAACCCGCCGAGGGCACCAGGTGCGCCGAGCACACCGTCAGCCACCGTGCGGTCGCCCGTACGCCCGAGTCCCGCCCGTCCCGCCGCGCCGGCTATACGACGGCTTGGGACCGGCTCTCGAAACGTGCCCGACGTCTGCAACCGTTCTGTTCCGACTGCGGCACCCGCGACGACCTGACCGCCGACCATTCGCCCGAGGCATGGCGACGCCACGATGCCGGCAAGCCTGTACGGCTCTGTGACATCGACGTCGTGTGCCGCCGATGCAACTCCCGCAGAGGCCCCGCGAGGCCGTCAGCGGCCCGCTCAGACCCCAGGGGGGTGCCCCCTGCGCCGGGGGGTGGGAGCCGACGGGGGGAGTCGGGATGTCGCTCTCACACCCCCGGGGGGTACCCAATGGCGGGTGGTGCGGCATGAAGGCCGGCGTCAAGCAGCAGATCACGGTGGACCCGCTCGATCTGAGCGACTACCCGGCGGAGCGGGCGGCCCGCATCGCTCGGTTCATTGAGGAGTTCCTGGTGATCCCCAAGGGTGTGGGTGCCGGTGAGCCGGTGCGCCTGCCGGACTTTCAGCGCGAGATCATCGACGGCGCGTTCGCTGACGGTATCCGTCAGGCGTTGGTGAGCATCGCCCGCGCCAACGGTAAGACCGGCTTGGCCGCGATGGTGGGTGTCGCCGAGCTGTTCGTCGGTGGTGAGTCTCCCGAGGTGCTTGTGGTGGCCTCAGATCAGCGTCAGGCCAACATCACGTTGCGGGTGGCACGCCGCATGGTGGAGATGAGTCCGGCGCTCTCAGAGCGTTGTCACATTTACGCCGACAAGCTCCAGACCCCGCACAACGGAGGCCTGTTGCAGCCGTTGCCGGCCGATCCGGCTGCGCTGCATGGCTGGGACCCGACGCTGCTGATCGTCGACGAGCTGCATGTGGTGACCGAGGAAGTGTGGGAAGCGGTCACCTCGATGGTCGGCAAGCGGCCGGTGTCGACGACGCTGGCCATCTCGACGCCGGCGACCAGTATCGAGTCGGTGATGTGGCGGTTGGTGCAGCACGGTCGCACCAACGACGACCCGGCGTTCTATCTGCGAGAGTTCGCGGCGCCGGAGGGCTGCGACATCGACGACCGCGAGGCGTGGCGCATCGCGAACCCGGCGATGGGCCTGTTTCTCGCCGAGGACGGTATGGCCGCGGCGCGACGCACGTTGCGTGAGCCGGTGTTTCGTCAGCTCCGACTCGGTCAGTGGGTGGGGCAGGTGGACAGGTGGTTGCCGTGGGGTGCGTGGGAGCCGCTGGCCGACGCCGAGCGCACGGTGGGCCGACGCGACAAGGTGGTGCTGGCGTTCGACGGGTCGGCGTCGGGGGACTCGACGGCGCTCATTGGCTGCACGATCGGCCCTAAGCCGTTTCTGTTCACCGTCGGCATGTGGGAGAACCCCGGCGATCCGCGGTGGCGTGTGCCGCGCGGTGAGGTCGACGTCGCGGTGGCCCGCGCGTTCGATCAGTACGACGTGGTCGAGTTGGCCGCGGACCCGTGGGGGTGGCGCTCGGAGATCGAGGCATGGGCCACCCGGCACGGTCAGCGTCGGGTCCT
The DNA here is from genome assembly GCF_030316175.1 of Gordonia sp. Swx-4. Lineage (NCBI taxonomy): Bacteria > Bacillati > Actinomycetota > Actinomycetes > Mycobacteriales > Gordoniaceae > Gordonia > Gordonia sp. Swx-4. The sequence goes on along the minus strand of NZ_CP128197.1, from coordinate 2,975,079 downwards.
GGAATGGAACACCGCTAACGCCGCTCGCATGGCCCCGGCGACCGATCGCTTCTATCAGGCGGTGGTCGACAAGACCGTGTCTCACGACGCCGACGAGCGTCTGGCCCAGCATCTGGGCAACTGCGTGGCCAAGTCGACGCCGGCGGGCGACCTGGTCAGCAAAGACAAGAAGGGCAGCAAGAACAAGATCGACGCCGCGGTCGCGGCAATCGTGGCTCTGGACCGGGCCGCGTTTCACACCAACAAACCTCGGAAGAGGGCAAGGAGTTTCCCATCATGACCAACGCTCTGCACACCACCCTGCTGCAACGCATCGACGCACCTGCCGCCCGCTACGCGGTGCTGGACCGCTACTACGTCGGCGAACAGCCGCTGGCGTTCCTGGCCCCTGAGGCCCGTAAAGCGTTGGGAGACAGGTTCGGTCGAATCGCCTCGAATCTGTGTCGTCTGTCGGTGACCTCGATCGCCGAACGGTTGCGCGTTACCGGATTCACCGGCGCCGACGTCTGGGACGACTGGCTGCGCAACGACCTCGACCAGCTCGCCCCGGTCGCTCACCGCGAAGCGCTGCTACTCGGCGCCAACTACGTCGTGGTGTGGGCCGACGCCCAGGGCCGACCCCAGGTGTCCATCGAGTCGGCGCATCAGATGAGCGTGGTCGTCGATCCCGGTACCCGACAGATCGTCGCCGCCTGTAAACGGTGGACTACTGACACCACTACCGAGGCAACGATTTTCGAGGCCAACAAGGTGACCCGGCTGCGTGCCAACAACGTCGGCGCGACGACGGCAGGATTCGAGACGGTCGAGGTGCTCGACAATCCGCTCGGCGTGGTGCCGGTGGTGCGGCTGGCCAACACCGACCGCATCCTCGGCGACCCGGTCTCCGAGATCGCCGACCTGATCCCGCTCAGCGATGCGCTCAACAAGATTCTCGCCGACATGATGGTCGGCTCCGAGTTCTACGCCCGCCCCCGCCGTTGGGCCACCGGTGTCGAACTCGTCGAGGAACCTGTCGTTGACGACGAGGGCAACCCGGTCCTCGACGAGGACGGCGTACCGGTCGTCGAAGAGACATCGCCGTATCCAGAAGAGACCAACCGGATGATGATCGCCGAACAGGCCGAGGCGAAGTTCGGTCAGCTCGAAGCGTCCGGTCTGACGGCGTACTCGTCGAGCATCGAGGCGCTGCTCACTCAGATCATGGCCGTCAGCGCGCTACCGGCGCACTACGTCGGCATCACCTCGGCGAACCCGGCCAGCGCTGACGCGATGCGCGCCGCTGAGGCCGCGCTCACCGCCCGCGCTGAAGCCAAGCAGGCGCTGTTCGGTCGCGCCTGGGAGCAGGTGGCGCGGCTGATCGTCGCAGTCCGTGACGGCGTCGATCCGGCTGAGGTGCAGGCGTCGGTGCAGTGGGCCGACCCGAGCACCCGGTCGATCGCCCAGGAGGCCGACGCGGTCGTCAAGCTGCACCAGGCCGGTCTCCTGCCGGCGACCTACGCGCTCAAGCGGCTGGGCTACTCCGACTCCGACATCGTCGAGATTCGTACCGCGACCCGGCTTGAGGCTATGGACTCCGCCGGCGCCGACGTCACCAGCCTGCTGCCGTCTGAGGCGCCCCGGTGAACGCCTACGCCGACCGGGTGACCGCGCTGGCGCAGTCGACCAGCGAGGCGGTGCAGGCACTCTACGACCGGTTCCTGGCCGGTGAGCTGACCGAGGAGATGTTCGTCGAGCTGGCCACGACCGCGCTCACGCTCAACGACCACCGCGCCGCCACCCTGGCCGACGTCGGCGTCGCCGCAGTACTGACCGCGCAACTGCGCACGGTGGCCCTACCGGTCGGCGTACCCGCACCGAACCCGCCGAAATCACTGTTGCACAACCTGATTCGGGAGGCCCTCGACGACCCCGACCCGCGTACCAAACTCGACACCGCCGCCCGCGGCCGGACGCTGGAGACGGCCCGCGAATCCTACGCCTCCGGCCTGCATCGTCACGAGGTGCAGTTCTGGAAGCGCGTACCGAACTCCGGCGCCTGTCCTGCCTGCCGCAACCTCGCCGGCACCGTCCTACCCATCGAGACGCCCATGTGGCACCACACCGGCTGTTCCTGCACTCAGGCGCCGGCAACACCCACCGAGAAGGAGAACTCCGATGCCCAACGATCCGCAGCAGCTCGACGAGCAGCAGCCACCCGCCGAGAACGAGACGCCGCAGACCCCGACTCAGCCCGAGCCCGACGATCAGCCGCAGCCCAGCGAGGCGCAGCAACCCGACGAGCCAACCGAGAACGATCCGACGCCGGAGCCTGAGCCCGACACGTTCCCGCGGGCCTACGTCGAAGACCTCCGCAAGGAGAACGCCGACTACCGCACCCGCGCCAAGGCCGCCGACGACCTCGCCAAGAGGCTCCACACTGAACTCGTCCGCGCCACCGGCAAACTCGCCGACCCCACCGACATGCCGTTCGATCCCGACCACCTCGACGACCCGGACAAGCTGGCCGTGTCCATCGATCAGTTGCTTTCGGCCAAGCCGCATCTGAAGGCCCGCCGGGTTGTCGGTGCCGTGGGGCAAGGTGAGTCCGGCACCACCACCGGTGTCGACCTGCTCGGCATCATGCAAGGCCGAGCCTGACTTAGTCCATTTCCCGGCGTCAGGAAATGGTGGCCCAAGGCGGCGCCCGCGCAGCAATGATCCTCGCGCGTCCGTCAAGGACTAACGACAACCGTTGTCATCTGGCCTGCATCCTGTCATCATGGGTGCAGGCCAGATGCCTGTCTAAGAGACGTTGCGAGCCGGGCGCTCGACGTGAATCCCCAACACTCACGTAGGAGCCCCATATGGCCACCCAGACCACCGCCACCCTGTCCACGTTGCAGCAGACGCAAATTCAGCAGCTACTCGTCCAGCCCCTCGAGAGCGAGTCCGTGTTCCTCGCCTCCGGCCCGAAGGTCATCGACACCAACGGCCCGATCCGCATCCCGCGTATCGCCTCCGGCCTGACCGTCGGATTCGTCGCCGAGGGTGCTGCGATCCCCGAAAGCTCGGTCGGCCTCGACGAAGTGTCGATGCTGCCCTCGACGCTCAAGAGCCTCAAGGTCATCAGCCGAGTCACCTCCGAGGTGCTCCGCTCGTCGGCCCAGGCTCTCGACGCAATCCTCAAGCAGCGCTTGGTAACTGATACCGCCAAGGCGCTCGACGTCGCCCTGTTCACCGGCACCGGTACCTCCAACACCATCCGCGGTCTGCTCAATCAGAGCGGCGTCGCGACCGGCACCCTCGATGCCGACGAGCCTGACAGCCTGCTCGACGGCATCGGCATCGCCCGCGCCAACGAGGTCAAGCCCAACCGCTGGTTCCTCAGCCCCGCCGACTACCTGTCGATCCGCAAGGTCAAGGACGCCGACGGTCGCTACATCCTGCAGCCTGACCTCACCCAGGCCGGCCAAGAGGTGCTGTTCGGTGTCCCGGTGACCGTGACCGCTCAGATGCCCACCGGCAAGGCAGCACTGGCCGATATGAGCATGGTGGCCATCGCCCGCGACATGAGCCCGAGCGTCACCGTCGACAGCTCCCGCTACTTCGACACCGACGAAGTCGCGTTGCGGGTCGTCGCCCGCTACGACCTGGCACTGCTGCAGCCCAAGGCCGTCACCATCCTCACCGCCACGCCGTGATCGAGTCCTCTCAGGTGGTGGCCCTGCTCGGCCGCGACGGCGACACCGAACTCGCCGCCGTGGCCGAACGGGCGCTACCGATCGTCACCGCCCAGGTGCGCGCCTACACCCGCGGTCGTGGATTCTCTGGTGACCAGCCGGCGCCCGACGTCGAGACGGTCATCCTCACCTCGACCGCACGCCTGGCCGCCAACCCCGAGAACCTGCGCGCCGAGAAGATCGGCGACTACGAGGTACAGCGGCAGGTCATCGACGGGTGGACGTTGCCCGAGCTGGCGATCCTCGGCCGCTACCGCAGGCGTGCCCGATGATCCCGAAACGACTGCTCCCCCAGCGGCTGACCTACCGGCCGATCGTCGGTCGGGGCAGTTTCGGACCGATCTACGACGACCCGGTCACCATTCCGGCGCGGGTGCAATTCACCGCCAAGGCCGTCCGCAACGCCAACGGTGAGGACCTCGTCGCCGCCGCGACGATCTACGTACAACCCGGCGAGAACCTGCCCGACGTCGGCGACATCGTCACGTTGCCTGACGGCAGCGTCCGGCCGATCATCGCCCGCTCAGATCAGGTGGGCGCCCGAACTGTCGAGGTGGTGTCCCTCGACGTGTCCTGAATGGTGGACAGGACACACAGAACGACCCCGGTTCTCCTCTGGGCATGGTGGAGAACCGGGGTCGTTTCGCTGGGTCGGAATTGAACTCCGCCCCTTCGCGTCCGACCACCTACACCAAGCGCAGCACCGGCGCCGCGGTTGCCTGATGCAGAGCGTTGATGTTCTCCAGCATCACCGTCAGCGCGGCAATCTGCTCGGTGGACAGGTGACGCTCGTCGAACTCGTCCAGCGCCTTGCAGCAGCGGTCTATCCATGCAGTTCTGTCTGGTATCACGTCGGGCCTCTCGATATAGGGGGAGTGGCCAACCGTAATTGCACGCTAGTCGCACGAAACAAGAAAGCCCCGGCGTAAACCGGGGCTGACCTGCACTAACAATGGTGCGCGATACAAGGATTGAACTTGTGACCTCTTCCGTGTCAGGGAAGCGCTCTCCCACTGAGCTAATCGCGCGGGACTGTGTTGAGTTGTGATGCGTGGAGGTGGCGACGGGAATCGAACCCGTGTACACGGCTTTGCAGGCCGTTGCCTCACCACTCGGCCACACCACCAGATGCGAGGTCGACTCGCGCCGAGCGGATGACGGGATTCGAACCCGCGACCCTCACCTTGGCAAGGTGATGCGCTACCAGCTGCGCTACATCCGCATGCCCACGAGCGATCTTGTGGATCTTGCTGCTCGCGGTGCGAAGAGAAACTTACGCGATCGATTCCGGACTTTACAAATCGGCAGGTCAGACGCTTGACGAACGGCGAATTCCCAGCGTGTGATTCCCGGTGGCTGCCGAATCGGACGTCTGTGACGTGGCGCACGTCCGTGATTTGGGAACTCTGCGCAAGCCGTGTAATCTTCTGGCTCGTGCGCAGGCGCCCCTGTCACAGACATCAGGCGCCCGACACGGTCCCGTGGCTCAGTGGAAGAGCGTCCCGTTCACACCGGGAAGGTCGCTGGTTCGATCCCAGCCGGGACCACAGAGAAAAGCCCCGCCGAGTCTCGGCGGGGCTTTTTGCGTGCTGGGTGCTGTTTCGACGCGAATCGGCAACGACTCGCGCACCGTCGGCGTTTCTCGTGATCTGGATCACAGCTCGGGCGTAGTCTCGCCCGCGTGTCCGCAGCACCGACCGTCCACTCCCGTTCCATCCCGACGTGGGCGATCGTGCTGGCGGGGATCGCGGCTCTCGGCGTGATCGCCTGGCACATCAGCGCTTTCCCGATCACCAATCCGTTCTACGGGCTGTTCGAGAACGCGACCGATGTCCGCGTCTACCGTGCCGGCGCCGACGCCGTGCTCGACTCGCGCCCCCTCTACGACGCCCCGGTCCTGTGGCGCCTGCACTTCACGTATCCGCCGTTCGCGGCGATCGCCTTCGTGCCGCTCGCCGTGCTGGGTGCCGGGTTCGCCGACATCATCTGGTGGGCAACCGGTTTCGCCGCACTCGTCGCGGTGGTGGCGCTGGGCACGCGCAGCCTGGGCTACCGGTTGGGTGCCCGCCTCATCGTGTTCGCCGCCCTGTTCTCGATCGCGGTCACCGCGCTCGAACCCGTGCGGACCACCATCTGGCTCGGCCAGGTCAATCTCGTCGTGATGGCGCTTGTCCTCACCGACCTGGTCTTCCTGCGCGTCGATTCGCGGTGGCGGGGGATCGCGCTCGGGATCGCCGCCGGACTCAAGCTGATGCCGCTGTTCGCGGTTTTCTATCTGGTCGTCACGCGGCAGTGGCGTGCGGCGGCCACCGCGATCGCCACCTTCGGCGCCACGGTCGCGATCGGATTCCTCGTCATCGGGTCGGATGCCCGGACGTACTGGACTCGTCACCTGTTCGAGTCCGCCCGCATCGGCCGTGCCGATTCGCCTGCCAACCAGTCGGTCCGCGGCTTCGGTTCGCAGATGCTGGCGCACCTCGACGTCCGGCGTTTCACCCATCCGGGACCGGGCGGGCCGGTGTTCGAGGCGCCGTCGTGGCTGTGGGTGCCCGCGGTACTGGTGGTCGCGGTAGTGGGCCTGTGGGCCGCGGTCGTCGCCCGGCGGATGTCGCAGCCGCTCCTGGCCGCGACGATCGTGGGGATGACGATGTGCGCGGTGTCGCCGTTCGCATGGGGGCACCACTGGGTGTGGTGCGTACCGCTGCTGCTGGTGACCCTCGATCTCGCCCTGCGGCATTGGTCGCGTCAGACCTGGTGGTACTGGCTCGCCCCGACCGGTGTCGTCGCGCTCACCTTCACCTGGTGGCGGCACTGGTGGGACAGCGGGACTTACCTGACTTCTGATCACGCGATCTCGCTGGGGCTGTTCATGATGCCGCGAAGTCCCGGCCTGGGCGTGGGCGGCCATGTACTGGCCGTGATCTACGCCGGTTGCTACCCGCTGCTGCTCGCCGTCACCGTGGTGGCGACTCTGGTCGGACACTCGGTCGCGCGGCGTCGTGCCGAGGCGCGGACGCCGGCACGAGATGACGTCATCGCGGTTGCGTAGCGGGATCGTCGGCGCCGAGCCCGCCCGTCTCGCCGAAATACCCGAGCCGGAGCAGGTCGGTGATCTCACTGATCAGCGGCATCCGCGGGTTGGTGCGGTTGCTCAGATCACCGAAGGCGGTCATCGCCAGCTGTGGCAGCGCGTCGAGGAACTCGGCTTCGGGCACGCCGATCTCGGCGAGTGTGCGTGGCATTCCCAACCTGCGCAGCAAATCGTCCACGCCCTGAAACAGCCGGCGCCGGCTCTCGGCCGGTTCGCGGCCGCCGAAGACGACCCGACCCAGTTGCGCATACTTGTCCGGCGCGACGTACGCCGAATAGCCCGGCGCGGGCATGAACTTGGTCGGCACGGAGGCGTTGTAGCGCAGAGTGTGCGGTAGGAACACACCGTTGACCCGACCGTGCGCGATATTGAACCTGGCGCCGACGGCATGGGCGAGAGCGTGATTGGTCCCCACGAACGCGTTCGAGAAGGCCAAACCCGCGAGAGTGGCCGCGTTGGCCATGTCGGTTCGGGCCGCGAGGTCGGCCGGATCGTCGTACGCACGGGGCAGCGCATCGAAGATCAGTCGGGCGGCCTGGACGCAGAACGCGTCGGTGTACGGGGAGGCGAAGATCGAGGCGACGGCTTCCAGCGCGTGGGTGAGCGCATCGATGCCGGTGTCGACGGTCAGCGTGCGCGGCATGGAAAGGGTCAGTGTCGGGTCCACGATCGCCATGTCCGGGACGAGCGAGTAATCGACGAGGGTCTCCTTGCGGCCCGCTACGGTCAGCACTGCGGCCGGCGACACCTCGGAACCGGTGCCGGCGGTGGTGGGAATCGCGACCAGTCGCAGTGTGTGCGGGTCCTGGGGGTACTCCGCGATCCGCTTGCGGGGATCGAGGAACGGCAGCGTCAACTCCGCAAGGTCGGTCTCGGGGTGCTCGTAGAAGAGCCGGATCGCCTTGGCGGCGTCGAGCACCGACCCGCCTCCGACGGCGATGAGCAGATCCGGCCGCTGACCTTGCAGCACCGCGACGCCCCGACGGATCGTCGCTTCATCCGGTTCCGGCTCGACCTCGGCGAAGACCCTGACGTGTTGGGCGCGCATGTGGGCACGCAGCTCGTCGACCACGCCGCGTTCTTCGCTCAGGACATCGGTGACGACCACGACATCCGTACACGGGACGTCGCGGAGATTGTCCAGTGCGCCGGCGTTGAAGAAGGTGTTCGCGGGCACGCGGAACCACTGGGACGGGGACCGTCGACGGGCCACGGTCTTGATGTTCAGCAACTGCAGGTAGTTCACGTTCTCGGTGGTGCTCGACCCGCCCCAGGTGCCGCAGCCCAGCGAGAAGGTGGGCGCGAGGTCGTTGTAGATCCCGCCCAGCGCCCCGACTGCGGTGGGTGCGTTGACGAGAATCCGCCCGGTGCGTACGGCGGCACTGAAGGCGTCGACGACCGACTCGTCGGCGGTATAGACGGCCGAGGTGTGGCCGAGGCCGCCGTGCTCGGTGACCAGGACCGCGGCGTCGATCCCGTGCTGCACGTCGCGGGCGCGGACGAGTCCGAGGACGGGCATCAGCTTCTCCTGCACCAGCGGGTGGATCGCGAGCTCGTCCAGATCCGACGGAAGTGGCGCCAGCAGCACCTTCACCGCGGGGTCGACGGTGAAACCGGCTCGGGCGGCCAACTCGGGAGCCTGCTGGCCGAGCGCGCCGAGGTTGACCTTGTCGCCGTCGCCGAAGGCGAAGTCGGCGATGGCCGTCGCCTGCTCGTCGGTGAGCAGGTGAGCGCCCATCCGACGGAACTCTGCAACCGTGGCGTCGTAGATCGCGTCGTCGACGATGCAGGTCTGTTCGGCGGGGCAGATGACGGAGGCATCGAAGGTCTTGGAGATCAGGATGTCGACGACGGCACCCTTGATGTCGGCGGTTCGGTGCAGGTAGATCGGTGCGTTGCCGGGTCCGACGCCGAGTCCTGGTTTGCCGGCTGCGTTGGCGAGTGCGACGATCTTCTGTCCGCCGGTGACCCAGATGAAGTCGACGAGCCGGTGCCGGAACAGGTAGTGGGTGACCTCATGGGCGGCGTCGGGAATCACCTGCAGGGCGCCGGGGGGCATGCCGGCCGCCTCGGCTGCCTCGCGCAGGATCGCCACCGTCCGTTCGCAGGAATGCGCCGCCACCGGTGAGGGGCGAAAGATGATGGCATTGCGGGTCTTTGCCGCGATGATCGCCTTGTACAGCACCGTCGACGTGGGATTGGTGACCGGGGTGATCGCGAGGACGACGCCGATCGGCTCGGCCACGCGCGCGACATCGCGTTCGGCGTCCTCCTCGATCACGCCCACCGACTTCTTGTCCTTGAGGTGGTCGTAGAGGAACTCCGTGGCGATGTAGTTCTTGACGACCTTGTCCTCGAAGACCCCGAAGCCGGTCTCCTCGATCGCCACCGCGGCGAGTTCGGCGGCGGCCCTCACCCCGGCCCGTGCCATGGCCGCGACGATCGCGTCGACCCGTTGCTGATCCAGCGTGCGGAACTCCGTCGCGGCGGCCGCGGCCCTCTCGACCGCGGCGTCGACATCGGTCAGATCGAGTGTTGGTGCTTCGGCGTTCTCGCGGATGGTCGACATTCGATATCACCTCGAACCGGTGTGTCGTCGCGCTTTCAGAAGATACGCGGCCGTGTTCGCGCACGTTACTCGCGACCGTGGGGACACGGGCCCCTTTGGGTCTTCCCCGGCACGATCTTCGACCCGGTGTGCGCCGGCAGTCGGGTTTGCCGGCATCAGTCGTCCGGGTTCTGAGCCAGGAAGTCCGCGAGTTCCCGACGCACCCGTTCGCTCTGACCGAGCAACAGGTGTCCACCGGAGTCGAGGCTGACCAGTCGCGCGCCGGGAATCCTCGACGCCGCCTCGGCGGCCGCTGAATATGACGTCAGTGGATCATCCACGGCGTGGACGATGAGCGTCGGGACGGCGATCTCCTCGAGTGGGTACGTGTTGATGTCGGGGTCGGCGACATATGCGTCGAAGACCGCACCCCGCCTGCGTAAGCCGATGGGGAAGATCGCGTTCGACAACTCCGTCAGGACGTGGCGCTGGGCGGGGGAGCGCGGGAAACCCCTGGGCACACCAAGTAGGCGGAAGAACGCCGGGCGGGCGAAGTACTTCAGCGACCACATCGCTGGATCGTTGTAGAACGATCGAGCCCATCGTGGCGGGATGCGTGTCGTCCGACTGCCCGGGAAACTGCCCGAGATGACGACCAGATGCCGGACCCGTCCGGGATGTCGAAGCGCGAACCGGACCGCGGCGCTCGTGCCGGCCGACAGCCCGACGGCGTCCACCTCGTGATACCCGAGGTGGTCGAGCAATTCCGCGAATGCATCCGCCTGGTCGGCGACCGAGGCACCGTCGGGCATCATCGATCCCAGGTAGCCGAAGCGCGACGGCGCGATGATCCGTCTGTCCGCCACCAGGTCGCGCATCGACAGCAGGCCGCCATCGCAGCCCTGAAAGATGCCGTGGCTCACGAGAAGTGGGTCTCCGGCGCCGCGTCCCGCGTAATCGATCGCACCGAACCGCGACTCGACCATGTGTCGGGGGGTCGACCCGATCCGTTTGCGAGCTGCGACCAGGTCGCGGACATAGGCGACACGGACGAGTCCGGCCACCGTCGCGACGACGGCGGCGACGACCAGGCGGAGTACGCGCACTCTCACCGGGGTTCGGCGACGGAGAGATCTCGATCTCATGAGAACTCGACCGTTTGTCCGGGGGCGAGTTGCACGAACGAGTCGCGACACTGGACATCGATAGGGTCGACGTCTCGTTGCTCGGAGGTCACCTCGACGCCGCTGCCGCTGACGGTCAGCTTCAGCCGGTGTCGCCGGTAGTAGATGCGAAACGACAGTGCGCCCAGCGATCGCGGCCACCGGGGATTGAGGATCAGCCGGTCATTGCGGAGTTCGAGGCCGGTGAAGCACCGCTGCAACAGGTCGATGCTGCCGCACATGGCCGCCAGGTGGATGCCCTCCGACGTCGTGCCACCCTGGATGTCGGTGATGTCGGCGTCGAGCACCTGCTCGAAGAACTTCACCGCGTGCTCGCGGTCGGCTCGGGCGAGGACCCACGAATGGACCACCGAACTCAGCGTCGAACCGTGCGAGGTCCGCGCCATGTAGTAGTCGATGGTGTGCGGAATCATTTCGGCCGGTAGCCCATAACCCAAGTCCTCCAACAGTTCCCGTAGCTCCTCCGCGGACAGCAGATAGAACAGCATGAGGACGTCGGCCTGCTTGGACACCTTGTACCGGGTCACATCGTCGTTCTCGGCCTCGAGGATGCGGTCGAGGCGTTGGATGCTCCCGTAGCGGGCGCGGTAGGCCTCCCAGTCCAGTTCTTCGAGCCGGTCGTAGCCTTCGAACTGGCTGATCGTCCCGTCGTGGAAGGGCACGAACATCCGGCGGGTGAGGGACCGCCACAGTTCGAGCTCGGGTTCCCGCAGCCCGAGGTCGACGAGCAGATTCACGCGGTCCCGCTGCGGGATCGTCGCGAGTGCGTCGAGGGCGCGACGGATCACCCACACCGCCATGACGTTGGTGTACGCGTTGTTGTCGATCCCGTCGTAGGGCGCGTCCGGATAGCCGGCATGGAACTCGTCGGGTCCGATGACCCCGCGGATCACGTAGCGGTCGCGGTCGGGGTCGTACTCCGCGAGGTCGGCCCAGAAGCGTGCGATCTCGACGAGCATCTCGGCGCCGGGCCCGATCAGGAAGTCGAGGTCGTGCGTGATCTGGAAGTACTGCCAGACGTTGTAGGCGATCGCCAGGCCGACGTGATGCTGACGCGCGCTCGGGTCCGGATTCCACCGGCCCGAACGCGGGTTGAGATGCAGCTTCTGGCTCTCCTCGCGGCCGTCGCTGCCGGATTGCCAGGGGTACATCGCGCCGCGGTGGCCGGCGTCGCGGGCGGCGATCCGGGCCTCGTCGAGCCGGCGGTAGCGGTAGCGGAGCAGCGCTTCGGCCAGGCGGGGGAGTCGGGGGGTGACCACCGGGAGGACATACATCTCGTCCCAGAAGATGTGTCCGCGGTAGGCCTCTCCGTGCAGTCCGCGTGCGGGGATCCCCACATCGGTGTCCACGGTGTTGTGCGAGACCACCTGCAACATGTGCAGCATGTGGAACCGGATCGCCCGCTGCGGGTCGGGTTGGTCCTCGAGGTCGATCCGGCACAGATCCCACAGCCGCACACAGGCACGAGCGTGGCCGGCGAGCAGGCCGTGAAACCGTCCGAGCCGCGTCAGACCGTCGGCGGCGGCCATTCCCGGCTCGGAGATGCCGCGGTCGCGGGAGGTGTAGAGCGTCACGACCTTCTCGACGACGACCTCCTCACCGGCGGTGACGTCGACGGTGAGGAGATGTCCGATCCGACCGTGGTCGGAGACGAGGTCGCGGTGCGCGGGCAACTGTTCGTTCCCGCGCCACACCGTGGTCCGGGCCGCCATCGCGATCTGGACCCGCGACTGGTTGGTCTGCACCCGCAGCAGCACGGAATCCGGTGTGGGTGCGCTGGTCTCGTGCGCGGTCAGGTGCCGGCCGGCGAGTTCTCGGTAGCGATCGACCCCCGTGTTGGCGACCTCCCCGTCGAGAACCGAGGAGAACTCCACCCGGCCCGACCAGTCCTCGGCGAGGACGCTCGTCTCCAGGGCGCACACATGGGGCCGGTCCATCGACACGAAACGACGCTGCCGGAGCTTGGTGGTGCGTCCGTGCGCATCGCGGAATCGGATGTCACGGATCAGAACCGCGCGGCGCAGGTCGAGAATCTGACGGAACGCCAGGATCTCGACCGCGTCGATGTCGAAGTTCTCGCCGTCGTCGATCCGGAAGGTCAGCGGCAGCCAGTTCGGGAGGTTGACCAGGCTCTCGTTCTCCACCATGCCGGCCGGGAGATCGTCGCTGAGCCGGTTGTAGACGCCGGCGGCGTAGGTGCCCGGATAGTGGATCGCGCCGGCCACCGACTCCGGCGCGGCGCCACGCGTCGCGAAACAGCCGTTCCCGACCGTGCACAGGGCTTCCCGGAGTTTCTCCGCGCCCGGGTCGTAGTGTTCGTAGATCAGCGACCAGGCGCTCGAGGGTTGGGCGGCCTGTGCGACCAGGTCGACGACCCGGCGCAGCAGCGCAGGGACGGCCGCGGGCGACTCGACGGCGAACTGCGCGGCCGTGCGACGGTCGCGGTTCTCGTCGGCGCACACCACCACGCCGAGCCCGTCGGTGGCCACCCGGTCGAACGCATCCTCGTCGGGCAGATCGTCGCCGAAGTAGATCGGGATCGACTCGTCGTCGGCCGCGCCGACCTGATGGAGTATCCAGTCCACCGCTCGGCCCTTGTCCCAGTCGACATCCGGACGCAGCTCGAGCACCTTGCGGCCGGGAAGCGCCCGCAATCCGTGCCGGACTCCGATCTCGCGGGCTCCCGCGACGATCTCGTCGGCCAGGTCGGGGGCCGCGTTGCGGTAGTGCACCGCGACGCTGAACTGTTTGGATTCCACCAGGACTCCGGCCGAGTCGGCGAACCGCTGCCGGAGATCGGCGGTCGCGGCGGTCACCTCCGAGGTGGACGCCCGCGCGACGTCGTTGACGCGATGCTCGCCGTCCGGGCCGACGAGTTCGAGTCCATGACACCCGGCGTACCAGAGACCGGGAATGCCGACGCGCTGCCGGATGTCGGGCAGATCGCGTCCGCTGATGATCGCCACCGGGCACAGTTCCGACAGCCGGCTCAGTGCCTCGCCCGCACCGTCGACGAGGGTCGCCGCCGCCGGGTCGTTGACGATCTCCGACAGCGTCCCGTCGAAATCGAGGAAGACCACGGGTCGGCGCGCGACCGCGATGGCGTTCAGATGCTCCAGGTAGGTGACGGCGTCCGGCATCGTGGCGATCCGCGCGCCGCCGAGACGCGTTTTGATGTCTGCGGGGTGCTCGAGGACGGCATCGGCACCGTGACGCCGGAGTTCGTCGGCCGATGCGGTGCCGTCGACGCCGATCACCAGGGCGAACGCGCCGCTTCGAGCCGCGGCCACGCCGGCCGTGGAGGACTCGACGGCAACACATCGTGCCGGTGACACCCCGAGGCTCCCGGCCACGTGCCGGAGGGCGCCGCGGTCGGGCGGGCCGACCAGGGCCGGCAGATCACCCATACCCGCGGTGTCGAGCAGGGCGGGCAGGTCGCGATGCGACGAGTGCACCCCGCACGCGATGCCGAACCCCCGCAGCCGGTGGACGAGTGCCCCGGTGGATCGGAGCAGTGCCGAGTCGGCCTCGAGATCAACCGAATCGAGACCGAAGACCACGCCGTCGTGCAGGCGTGCGTCGATAGTGACCGTTCGCATCGTCCCCATCTGCTCAGCATGAACGCGTGCCCGGGCGTACACGCCGGACTTCGGTAGCCTGGACCCGACTTTTGACATTGACGGGTCCGACGTAGGGGGAACATGGCGGAGTCGTGGTGGAAGCGCATGCGGGTCCGAGCGCGTCATCGCCGGTACGTAGTGCGTTCCGACCCGCGCTGGCATCGCATCTATCGCATCGGCGTCGCCGTCGTCGGCACGATCGTGCTGCTCTGCGGCATCGTCGCCATCCCGTACCCGGGCCCCGGCTGGCTCATCGTGTTCCTCGGCCTCGGGATTCTGGCGTCGGAGTTCGAGTGGGCCCATCGCCTGCTGAAGTTCGCGCGAGCGAAGTACGACGCCTGGATGGAGTGGATCGGCCGGCAGCACTGGTCGGTGCAATCCGTGTTCTGGATCGGCACCTTCGCCATCGTCGTGGGAACGCTCTGGCTCCTGGGAGCACTGCACACGGCGGCCGGATGGGTGAACCTCGACTACCAGTGGCTCGCCAGCCCCATCTTCTCCTGATCGCCCTTCCGGGCCGCGCCGCGCGCCGGGAGAGGAGGGGTACGGCCGGTCGGGATGACACGCGGATACCATCGGAGTCGCAAACGTCCGCCGACTCCACGCGAACTCAGCGTGTCCGAACCCATTCGAGGAGCGTCCCGTGCCCGACGACGTCCAGGTGACCAGCCCAGCCACGATCCGTGTGCCGGCTGGAACTACCGCGGGCACCGCACTCCGTGACCACGACCTGCCCAACAAGGGCCCCGAGGCGATCGTCGTCGTCCGCGACGCCGCCGGCGACCTTCGTGACCTGTCCTGGGCGCCCGCCGAGGACGCCGAGGTCGAGCCGGTGGCGGCCAACACCGAGGCCGGACGCAGCGTCATCCGGCATTCGTGCGCGCACGTGCTCGCGCAGGCGGTCCAGGATCTGTTCCCCGACGCCAAGCTGGGCATCGGACCGCCCATCAAGGACGGCTTCTACTACGACTTCGATGTCGCCGAACCCTTCACGCCTGAGGACATCAAGGCCCTCGAGAAGAAGATGAAGCAGATCATCAAGTCCGGTCAGCGTTTCTCGCGCCGCGTCTATGAATCCAAGGACGAGGCACGCGCCGAACTGGCGAACGAGCCGTTCAAGCTCGAACTGATCGACGACAAGGGTGCCGCCGACGACGCCGAGGTCATGGAGGTCGGCGGCGGAGAGCTGTCCGTCTACGACAACCTCAATCCGCGAACCGGTGAACGCATCTGGTGCGACCTGTGCCGCGGGCCGCATGTGCCGACCACCAAGTACATCGCCGCGTTCAAGTTGACCCGGTCGTCGGCCGCTTACTGGCGCGGTGACCAGGACAACGCCGACCTCCAGCGGGTGTACGGCACCGCATGGGAGTCCGCCGAGGCCCTCGACACCCATCTCGAGCTGCTCGCCGAGGCGGAGAAGCGCGACCACCGCAAGCTGGGCGCCGAACTCGACCTGTTCAGCTTCCCCGACGAGCTCGGCTCGGGCCTGCCGGTCTTCCATCCCAAGGGCGGCATCATCCGCAAGGAGATGGAGGACTACTCACGGGCACGGCACGTGGCCGCCGGGTACGAGTTCGTCAACACGCCGCACATCACCAAGGGACACCTCTACGAGGTCTCCGGTCACCTCGACTGGTACCGCGACGGGATGTTCCCGCCCATGCACGTCGACGCCGAGATCGACGAGAACGGCGAGGTGCGCAAGCCCGGCCAGGACTACTACCTGAAGCCGATGAACTGCCCGATGCACAATCTGATCTTCCGGGGCCGCGGACGTTCGTATCGTGAACTGCCGCTGCGCATGTTCGAGTTCGGGTCGGTCTACCGCTACGAGAAGTCCGGCGTGATCCACGGCCTCACCCGGGTGCGCGGCATGACGCAGGACGACGCGCACATCTACTGCACGCGCGAGCAGATGCGCGACGAGCTGACGTCGATCCTCAACTTCGTCCTCGGTCTCCTCAAGGACTACGGCCTGGACGACTTCTACCTCGAACTGTCGACCAAGGACCCGAAGAAGTTCGTCGGCTCCGACGAGGTGTGGGAAGAGGCGACCAACACGCTCGCCGAGGTCGCCGAGGCCTCGGGTCTCGACCTGGTGCCCGATCCGGGCGGCGCCGCGTTCTACGGCCCCAAGATCTCGGTGCAGGCCAAGGATGCGCTCGGCCGCACGTGGCAGATGTCGACCATCCAGCTCGACTTCAACCTGCCGGAGCGGTTCGAACTGGAGTACACCGGCCCGGACGGCACCAAACAGCGTCCGGTGATGATCCACCGCGCCCTGTTCGGCTCCATCGAGCGGTTCTTCGGTGTGCTCACCGAGCACTACGCGGGCGCCTTCCCGGCTTGGCTCTCGCCGGTCCAGGTCATGGGCATCCCGGTCGCCGACGCGTTCGCCGGTCACCTGCAGGGCGTCGTCGACGCGCTGCGTGCCGCGGGTGTCCGCGCCGAGGTCGACCACTCCGACGACCGCATGCAGAAGAAGATCCGCAACCACACCACCGGCAAGGTGCCGTTCATGCTGCTCGCCGGCGAACGCGATGTCGAGGCGCATGCGGTGAGCTTCCGGTTCCGCGACGGGTCCCAGATCAACGGTGTCCCGGTGGGTGCCGCGATCGCGGCGATCACCGACTGGGTGGGCGCCCGGCGCAACGAGTCGCCGACCAAGGAGCTCCTGGAGGCGAAGCTCGGCACCGTGGGGGCCGTCGATGGCTGAGGCACCGGGCGAGATCCGCGACGAGGGCGTCGGCGTCGGTGGTCGTCTGGAGCGGCTGTGGAGTCCGCACCGGATGACCTACATCGCCGACCCGCAGCCGGCGGCCAAGACCGGGCACCCCTTCCTCGACATCCCGACGATGTCGGACGAGGACGGGCTGATCGTCGCACGCGGCGAGTCGGTGTATGCGGTGCTCAACCTGTACCCGTACAACCCCGGGCACACGATGGTGGTCCCGTACCGCCAGGTCGCCGACCTCGAGGATCTGACGCCCGCCGAGTCGGCCGAGCTGATGACCTTCACGCAGCGGACGATCCGCACGATCAAGGCGGTCTCCAACCCGAACGCCTTCAACGTGGGACTCAACCTGGGCTATGCCGCGGGCGGGTCGCTCTCCGAGCACCTGCACCAGCACATCGTGCCCCGCTGGATGGGCGACGCGAACTTCATCACGATCGTCGGCGAGACCAAGGTGATGCCGCAGTTGCTGCGCGACACCCGGGGACTGCTCGCCGAGGCGTGGCAGCGTCTCGATGACTGAGGGGGGAGGAGCTCGCGGATGCTGAGCATTCTGGGTCGGGCGTCGGTCTCCAAGGTGACGTTGCCGATGGGGCGGGCGCTGCTGCGTACCGGGCTCACGCCGGACATCATGACCGTGATCGGGACCGTGGCGACCGTGGCGGCCGCGCTCACGCTGTTCCCGATGGGCTACCTGTTCGCGGGCACCCTGGTGATCTGGCTGTTCGTCATGTTCGACATGCTCGACGGTGCGATGGCCCGTGCCCGCGGCGGCGGAACCCGCTTCGGGGCCGTCCTCGACGCCACGTGCGACCGCATCGCCGACGGCGCGATCTTCGCCGGCCTCGTGTGGTGGTGCACCATCACCGAACCCCACCGCCTGCTCCTGGTCGCGACCCTCATCTGCCTGGTCACCTCGCAGGTGATCTCGTACGCGAAGGCCCGCGCCGAGGCCAGCGGCCTCTACGGCGACGGCGGTCTCATCGAGCGCCCCGACCGCCTGATCATCGTGCTCGTCGGTACCGGCCTCACCGGTCTCGGCCTGCCCTGGGCGGTACACGTGGCGATGTGGCTGCTCGCCGTCGGCAGCGTGATCACCGTGGGCCAGCGCATGTGGTCGATCTCCAACTCGCCGGGTGCGCGGGATCTGATCCCGCTCCAGGCGGAAACCGAAGCCGCCGATCCCGACGCGGACGGCCCGACGACCCCGCCCACCGGGTCACGATGACCGGCATCGCCGCACTCGCCGCCGACCTGGGGTACCGGGCCGGCTGGGCCGCGGTCCGTTACGCACCGGAACGCGCCGCCCGCACCGTGTTCGACCGCGCCGGTGGGTTCGCGGGACGCCGCAACGGCGGTCCGGATCAGTTGCGCCGCAACCTGGCCCGCGTGATCGGGGTCGCCGACCCCGCCGACGTGCCCGACGAACTGGTCGCGGATGCGGTGCGTTCCTACGCTCGGTACTGGTGCGAGGCCTTCCGGCTGCCCGCTCTGGACCGTGCCACCGTGGCGTCGACGGGGAACCTGCCCGACGCCGATCACGCCCGGCTCGACGCCGCGGTCTCGCGCGGCAAGGGTGTGGTGCTGGCCCTGCCGCACACCGGCAACTGGGACATGGCCGGCGTCTGGCTCGTCCAGCACTACGGGAAGTTCGCGACGGTCGCCGAACGGCTCGAACCGGAGTCGCTGTTCAACCGGTTCGTGGAGTACCGGGAGTCGCTGGGCTTCGAGATCTTCCCGCTCAGCGGTGGTGAACAGCCCCCGTTCGGAGTGCTCGCCGACCGCCTGCGGGCCGGCGGCATCGTCTGCCTGCTGGGGGAGCGCGACCTCGCGCGCCACGGCGTCCCGGTCACCTTCTTCGGGGAGCGCACCCGGATGCCGGCCGGATCGGCGAGGCTGGCGATCGAGACCGGCGCAGCCCTGTTCCCGGCCCACCACTGGTTCGAGGAGGCGCCCTACTCGTCGATGAGCGTCGGCGAGGAGATCGATGTCTCCGGCGGCGTGGAGACGGCCACCCAGGCGCTCGCCGACGCGTTCGCCGAGAACATCGCCGCACATCCTGCCGACTGGCACATGCTGCAACCGCTCTGGGAAGCCGACTGGACCGATCGGCAGAGGGCACGGATGAACGAAACCGGGGGAGCCGCATGAGAATCGGGATGATCTGCCCTTATTCGTTCGACGTCCCCGGCGGTGTGCAGGCGCACGTCACCGAACTCGCCCACGTCTTCATCGACCGCGGTCACGAGGTGAGCGTCCTCGCCCCGGCGTCGCGCCGCACCGAACTGCCCGAGTACGTGGTGCGCGTGGGCCCGTCGTTGGCCCTCCCGTACAACGGGTCGGTGTCGCGGGTGAACTTCAGTCCTAAAGGGTATCTGCGACTGCGTCGTTGGATCGCGGAGAACGGCTTCGACGTCCTGCACGTCCACGAACCCAACTCACCGTCGATCTCCATGCTCTCGCTGATGGTGGCCTCCGGACCAATCGTCACGACCTTCCACACGGCGACATCGAAGTCGTTGTGGCTCAGCGCTTTTCAGGGCATCCTGCGCCCGTATCACGAACGCATCGCCGGCAAGATCGCCGTCTCCGAACTCGCCCGGCGCTGGCAGATGGAGTCGCTGGGCTCCGATGCGGTGGAGATCCCCAACGGCATCAACGTCGCCGGCTTCGCCAACGCCGAACCGCTCGACGGCTACCCGCATCCCGGCCGCACGATCCTGTTCCTCGGCCGCTTCGATGAACCCCGCAAGGGCATCGACATCCTGATGCGCGCGCTGCCGTCCGTGGTGGAGAAGTTCCCGGACGTGCGCGTCCTGGTCGTCGGCGGCGGCAACCAGGCCGCGCTGCGCCGGCGCGCGGGAAGCCTCGCCGATCACCTCGTCTTCCTGGGGCAGGTCGACGACGCGACCAAGGCGCGCGCCCTGGCCTCCGCCGACGTCTACTGCGCCCCCAACCTCGGCGGCGAGAGCTTCGGCATCGTCCTCGTCGAGGCGATGGCCGCCGGTGCCGCGGTGATCGCCAGCTCGCTGAACGCCTTCCGGCGCGTCCTCGACGACGGCCGGGCGGGCAAGCTCGTCGACACCGGTTCCCCGGATCAGCTCGCGGCGGGCATCATCTCGCTGCTCTCCGACGACGAGGCGCGCGAGCAGCTGGTCGCCCGGGGACGTGTCCGCGCCGACAAGTACGACTGGTCCCGCGTGGCCGACCAGATCCTCCGCGTCTACGACACCGTGACCGTCGGTGCCGGACCGGTGGTGGTGTCCGACTGATGGCGACCTGGATCGTCCTCGGGGTCGTCGCGGTCCTGCTGGCCGCCGGCTGGGCCTATCACACCGCCAACCGCCTCGACCGCCTCAACGTGCGCGTCGACCTCGCCCGGCAGTCCCTCTACGCGAGTCTCGACCGACGGGCCGTCGTCGTGCGTGCCATCGCCGCGGAACTGCCGGGATCCGAGCTGGCCGCACTGGCGGACCGGGCGGAACGAGCAGCCCCCGAGGCTCGTGAGGACGCGGAGAACGCGCTGTCGTCGGCGCTGGCCCGCGCCGACGCCTCCGGACGGTCTCCGGCGCTGGTCATCGAGCTCGCCGACGCCGAGACACGGGTGATGATGGCCCGTCGGTTCTACAACGACGCGGTGCGCGACACCCGTGCCCTCGCCGAGCGACGACTGGTCCGGTGGTTGCGTCTGGGCGGCCGCGCGTCGCCGCCGACGTACTTCGAGATCATCGAGCGCGTCTCACCGGGCCGGGGCGAGTGATCCTGACACCAGGGCGTTCACCGGGCTGACCTAGACTGGTTCCACGCTGCCGCGGGGTCCGCTGAAGGGGGATCGGCTGCGGCACGCCGAGACAGCGACATGAGGAGAAATCAGTGAGTCACAACGGCGCGACCGTTCCCGAGGTCGGACAGGGCACTGCCCGTGTCAAGCGGGGAATGGCCGAGATGCTCAAGGGCGGCGTGATCATGGACGTGGTCACCCCCGAGCAGGCGAAGATCGCCGAGGACGCCGGCGCGGTGGCCGTGATGGCTCTCGAGCGCGTGCCCGCCGACATCCGCGCCCAGGGCGGCGTCTCGCGGATGAGCGATCCGGACATGATCGACGGCATCATCTCCGCGGTGTCCATCCCCGTGATGGCCAAGGCGCGTATCGGGCACTTCGTCGAGGCGCAGATCCTGCAGAGCCTGGGCGTGGACTACGTCGACGAGTCCGAGGTGCTGACCCCGGCCGACTACTCCAACCACATCGACAAGTGGGCGTTCACCGTGCCGTTCGTCTGCGGTGCGACCAACCTGGGTGAGGCGCTGCGTCGGATCACCGAGGGTGCGGCGATGATCCGCTCCAAGGGCGAGGCCGGCACCGGTGACGTGTCCAACGCCACCACCCACATGCGCAAGATCCGCGACGAGATCCGTCGCCTGACGTCGCTGCCGAAGGATGAGTTGTACGTCGCGGCAAAGGAACTGCAGGCTCCCTACGACCTGGTGGTCGAGGTCGCCGAGGCCGGCAAGCTGCCGGTGACGCTGTTCACCGCCGGCGGTATCGCCACCCCGGCCGATGCGGCGATGATGATGCAGCTCGGCGCCGAGGGCGTCTTCGTGGGCTCGGGGATCTTCAAGTCCGGCAACCCGGCTCAGCGTGCGGCCGCGATCGTGCAGGCCACCACCTTCCACGACGACCCCGACGTGCTGGCCAAGGTCTCGCGCGGCCTGGGCGAGGCGATGGTCGGCATCAACGTCGACGACATCCCGCAGCCGCACCGCCTGGCCGAGCGCGGCTGGTAAACAAGGCATTCGCGGTCACGCCGTGAAAGTTTGCGGAGTGACCACCTAGGCGGGCGCCCCATGGCCGTGATCTTAGTTAGAAGCCGTTGTCGAAAACCTGACGGCTCACGGCATAGTGAGGCGCCCGCCGGATGCCAGCGTCGACCTCAGCCCTCGCGCATGGTTGGCAGTGTGACAGTCGAGTCGTCGGACGACATGAATCCGTTCTAGCTCTTGCCCGGGTCGACGGTCGCGCCTTCTCATTGGAGAACGCTACCCCACATCCGATTTCGCGTGACGCAAAGTTGTTCTTTCGTGGTTTGCCGCGTGCGCCGGCCGCTCGCCGATAGGATTTGCCTTGGCGCAATCAGGCTGTGATGTGGCGTCGATGTCCCTCCGGGTAGACAGGCGACGTAAAGGTCGCCGCCGACACCGGGAGCGGCGCGATCATGCATGGGAGCGTCAAGAGTCGCCCGACGCGGAAGGACAAAGTGACGCATGACTGTTCTCGGCCGACTCGAGCAGGTGCCCCTACGTGAGGTCTGGAGACATGAAGCGTCTGACTTCACGCAGTGGCTTGCGCTGCCGGAGAACATTGATCAGCTTGCCGAGGTGATCCTCGGCGGCGGCTCGCTGACGGTGACAGACACCGAGGTGAATGTCGGCTCGTACAAGGCCGACATCCTTGCGGTGGACTCCGAGGACCGCGTCGTCGTCATCGAGAATCAGCTCGAGCAGACCGACCACGACCACCTGGGGAAGATTCTCACCTACGGTGCTGGGAAGCAGGCCGAGGTGCTCGTCTGGATCGTCAAGGACGCCCGGGAGGAACACGAGAACGCCGTCAACTGGCTCAACGAGCACACTGATGACATGATCCACCTCTTCCTGATCCAGATCGAGGCGTGGCGGATTGGGAGTTCTGCTGCCGCTCCGCGATTCAACATCATTGCCAAGCCCAATGACTGGCTCAAGGCGGTGAAGCAGAGTACTGCGTCGGGTTCCGTGAGTGACCTCAAGCTGCAGCAACAAGCATTCTTCGAGGAGGTCCGCGAGCTTGGCAACGAGAGTGCCCCGCACGTGAAGAGCTGGGCGCGGCCCCAGCCTCAGCACTGGTACGAGGTCCGTGTCGGCTCGGGCAAGGGGCAGATCTTGATTACGGTGAACTCGCAGAAGTCGTACGTTGGGGTCGAGTTCTATGTGAACGCCAAGGACACCTACTACGATCTCGAGCATCACAAGCCCGAGATCGAGGAGGCCGTCGGCGTGGCTCTTGATTGGCAGGAGTTGCCGACGAAAGCCGCCAGTCGGATCCAGATCACGCGGGCCGGCGACTTCCGCGACGGCGAGATCCGCGCGGCGCTGCGTGAGTGGGCAGTGCAGACCACTGACTCATTCGCCCGCGTTTTTCCGCGATTTCTCTAAACCAGAGGCGGCCACTGCTTCCGTGGGAGGCTTCGTGTCTACGCGAGCCGCACGACCGAGCGTCAACTTAGGGGGTAGACGTGCGCGCGCCTCAACTAAACGTGTCTAGCAGCTCGTCGATCTACTCCATTTACTTGCCGATTACCGGGCTGACGCCTCGGACGGTTAGCGGATACGTTCAGGACGCCGCACCGCCTGGCGGAGCGCGGCTGGTGACCCCCGCCGCCGGAGCGCCCCCGTTCAACACGCCGGAGACCGAACAGTCGACATGCGTAGCGAGCCGGGGGTGTTCCGGCGGTAGGATCTGCTGATCATGGATGCGGCGACCATCGTTCGGGATGCCTCGGTCTCGGGCACACACATCGTGGGTGAATTGCGGCTCGAGTGGTCGGCGGCGTGCAACGTCGGCCGGGTCCGCGAGACCAACGAGGATGCCGCCCTGGCACTGCCGGGCATGTATCTCATCGCCGACGGCATGGGCGGTCACGACAGCGGCGAACTCGCCAGCGAGGCCGCACTGCTCACGCTCTCCGAGGCGACGAGCGCCGGTGAATTGAACGCCACCAAGGTGCAGCTCGACGACCTGCTGGTCGCGGCACAGCGCCGCATCGGCGAGATCGACACCGAGACCGACCGTCGGGCGGGCACCACCGCCACCGGTGCTGTGCTGGTCACCCACGAACAGAGCCCGCACTGGCTGGTCCTCAACATCGGCGACTCGCGCACCTACCGGTACCAGAACGGTTCGCTGCAGCAGCTGACCACCGACCACTCACAGGTCCAGGAATTCATCGACGCGGGCTTCCTGACGCCGGAGCAGGCGCGAACCGATCCGCGGCGCAACGTCATCACCCGTGCCCTCGGTGCCGGGATGGTCGATCCCGTCCCGGATTTCTTCAACACCCCGGCCTTCCCGGGCGATGTCCTGCTCCTCTGTACCGACGGGCTCACCGGTGAGCTGCCCGACGAGGAGATCGGCGACATCCTCGCCAACGCGTCGACCTCCGACGAAGCGGCCGAACGTCTCGTCGATGCGGCGCTCGCACTCGGCGCCCACGACAACGTCACCGTCATCGTGGTGACCGTGCACGAGTCGGTTCCGACCCTGACGATGCCTGCTCTCGACGGCGCCGCCGAGGGAAAGTCCACCGACGAGGCGACGGTCTCAGACCCCAACTGATGGAGGTGATCTGGTGAACACAGGTCACGATCCCTCGGTCTACGACCCCTCGGACGCCGCCGACACCGGGCTCGACGGTGCGACCTACGTCGAGTACTGCGGCGAACGAACCGCGCTCGACGCCGACCGGCGTTTCTTCATCGGCCGTGAGGCCGATCTGTCGATCGACGACAACCCGTATCTCCACCGCCGATTCCTGGTGGTGCACAACGAGAACGGGCTGTGGTGGCTCACCAACCTGGGCACCCACCTGTCGGCGAGCGTGTCGGCCGGTGATGTCGGCTTCTCGGCCACCCTCGGTCCGGGGGCCCGCATGCCGCTGGTGTTCGGCGAGACCACCATCGTGTTCACCGCCGGCCCCACCACCTACGAGCTGAGTGTGTTCGCCCGTGCGCCGCAGGTGAAGTCGGTGACCCGCCCGGAGTTCAGCGGCGGCCACACCACTCAGGGCGTGCCGACCCTGACCGAGAGCCAGAAGCTGCTCATCGTCGTACTGGCGGAGGAGATCCTGCGCCGCGAGGGGACCGGCGCCTCGTCGATCCCGTCCTCGGCCCAGGCCGCCCGACGCCTCGGCTGGCCGCTGACCAAGTTCAACCGCAAGCTCGACAACGTCTGCGACAAGCTCGATCAGCTCGGCGTCAGCGGGATGCGCGGCGGCGGTGGCAAACTCGCGAGCAACCGCCGCACCAAGCTCGTCGAGTACGCGGTGTCCTCGCGCATCGTGACCCGAGAGGACCTCCCGCTGATCGACGCGGAGGCCGCGCGGAACGCCGCAGGCTGACCGGGTCCTCTGACCTGCGGTTATGGCATGGGTAGTTCTCCCCATGCGGTGGGGAGTTCTCCCCATCGACCGGGGCGCGAAACGCCTATAATCTTCAACTCATCGCCGGCGAAGACCCGGCACAGACCATCCGGTTCGATGAGTGAAGAGGAAGCACACATGACTGCGATCGCCCACCAGGCCCCCCAGCACCTGCGCCAGATCAACGCTCGACGCGACGCCGAGGCGCAGGCCCGTCGCCAGGAGGCACTGGCCCGTCTCGCGGCCCGCCGGATGCCGCTCCCCGGACAGGTCTCCCGTCAGAACCAGCCCGGCCTCGGTCTCCGCGCCGGGCACCCGCACCTGCACCGCGTCGCCTCGCCGATGCCGGCGTCCGAAACCGCGGTGACCACCGAGGCGTCCACCGGTCGCGCCAAGCCCAATCTCACCTCCCGCGAGGTCGAGGTGCTGCGGACCTGGATGCTCGTCGACTCCAAGCCCGCCGTCGCCCAGGAGCTCTACATCTCCCTCGGCACGGTCAACACCCACCTGACCCGCATCCGCGCCAAGTACGCCGAGATCGGTCGCCCGGCCCCCACCAAGGCCTCGCTCGTGGCCCGCGCCATCCAGGACGGGATCATGACGCTCGACGAGCTGTAGAGGCTGACATCGGGATGGGTTGCCCGGTGCGGGATACTGGTCGGCGTGGCAGCCATCGAGGACATACTCCAGGTCGAGCAGATCGAGACCGACATCTACCGGGGTGGTGCTTTCCCCAGCCACCTCCAGCGCACCTTCGGCGGCCAGGTCGCCGGTCAGGCGCTGATGTCGGCGACGCGAACGGTCGACGCCGACCATTACGTCCACTCGCTGCACGGATACTTCCTGCGACCCGGCGATCCCGACATCCCGGCGGTGTTCCTCGTCGACCGGATCCGCGACGGGCGGTCCTTCGTCACCCGGCGGGTCACCGGGATCCAGCGTGGTGAGGCGATCTTCACGATGTCGGCGTCGTTCCACGTCCGGACCGACCAGGGCTACGAGCACCAGGACCGCATGCCGCCGGTGCCGGACCCCGAGGAACTCACCGACCGCCTCGACGAGCTGGGCGAGGAAGAGCGCGCGGTGTTCAAGGAATGGCGTAACTTCGACCTCCGCATCGTGCCGCCCGAGAAGATGGTCACCTCCCCGTATCTCGCTGCGCAGCAACGGGTCTGGTTCCGGTATCGGCACCAGCTGCCCGACGACACGGTGTTCCACGTGGGCACGCTCGCCTACATGAGCGACATGACCCTGCTCGGGTCGTCGCGCGTGCCGCACCCCGAGTCCAACCCGCAGGTCGCCTCCCTCGACCACGCGATGTGGTTCATGCGCCCGTTCCGCGCCGACGACTGGCTGCTCTATGACCAGACGTCGCCGTCCGCGGACGGCGGACGTGCCCTGACGCAGGGCCGGATCTTCGACCGGCAGGGACGCATGGTCGCGGCGGTCACGCAGGAGGGGCTCGCCCGCACCGGACGCCAGATGCCCGAGGACCAGCACGCCCGGACCGATCGGTGAGCGCCGGATCGCGACCGCGGATCGGGGTTCTCGCACTCCAGGGTGACGTGCGCGAACACGTCCACGCCCTCGAGGCCAGCGGCGCCGACGCACTGCCCATCCGCAGGCGGTCCGAGCTCGACGAGATCGACGGCATCGTCATCCCCGGCGGGGAGTCGACGACGATGAGCAAGCTGCTGGGCATCTTCGATCTCTTCGACCCGCTCGCCGAGCGACTCTCGGACGGGCTGCCCGCTTACGGCTCCTGCGCGGGCATGATCATGCTCGCCTCCACGATCCTCGACACCCGTCCCGACGCGCGCCACCTCGACGCGCTCGACATCACGGTGCGGCGCAACGCCTTCGGCCGTCAGGTGGAGAGTTTCGAGACCGATCTCGACTTCGTCGGCATCACCGATCGAGCCGGTGCGCAGCCGATGCGGGCGGTCTTCATCCGGGCGCCCTGGGTCGAATCGATCTCACCCGACGTGGAGGTCCTCGCCCGGGTTCCGGAGGGGCCGGCCGAGGGTCGGATCGTCGCCGTACGTCAGGGAAATGTGCTCGCGACGTCGTTCCATCCGGAGGTCACCGGCGACGGACGCGTACATGAATACTTCGTGCAGATGGTGCGTCGGTAAGATCGTGCCGAACCAGCGACAGTGCAAGCGCCTGCGGCAGCAGTCGGCAGGCTTGAGGATCGTCGGATGCGGGGCCACGGGCCCGGCATGCGTTCCGCGGGTGACCACCCGCTGCGCACCGGCACCGGGAAAGGATGCGACGACATGAGCGGCCATTCCAAATGGGCCACCACCAAGCACAAGAAGGCGGTCATCGACGCCAAGCGCGGGAAGATGTTCGCCAAGCTCATCAAGAACATCGAGGTGGCGGCACGAACCGGCGGTGGTGACCCGGCCGGCAACCCCACCCTCTTCGACGCCATCCAGAAGGCGAAGAAGTCGTCGGTGCCCAACGACAACATCGAACGCGCCCGCAAGCGCGGCGGTGGTGAAGAGGCGGGCGGCGCCGATTGGCAGACCATCATGTACGAGGGCTACGGCCCCAACGGCGTGGCGATCCTGATCGAGTGCCTCACCGACAACCGGAACCGCGCGGCCGGCGAGGTCCGCACGGCGATGACCCGCAACGGCGGCAACATGGCCGACCCGGGTTCGGTGTCGTACCTGTTCACCCGCAAGGGCGTCGTCACCCTCGAGAAGAACGGCCAGTCCGAGGACGACGTCCTGATGGCCGTGCTCGACGCCGGTGCCGAAGAGGTCACCGACCTCGGCGACACCTTCGAGATCGTCAGCGAACCGACCGATCTGATCGCGGTGCGCAGCGCCCTGCAGGAAGCCGGCATCGACTACGACTCCGCCGAGGCCAGCTTCCGCGCATCGGTGGAGGTCGCCGTCGACGCCGACGGTGCGCGCAAGGTCTTCAAGCTGATCGACGCGCTCGAGGACTCCGACGACGTGCAGAACGTCTACAGCAACGTCGACATCAGCGACGAGGTCCTTGCCGAGCTCGAGAACGACTGAGGCTCGCCGCCCTCGCGGGGGCGTGTTGATCATCGGAGTTGTCCGCTCTCCCCGATAGGATCTCGAACAGTTGTTCGTAACATCGTTCGGATGCCTGGGAGGGTACGAGTGCGCGTCATGGGCGTCGATCCGGGTCTCACGCGGTGCGGCATAGCGCTGGTGGAGTCGGGTCGCGGAAGGTCGGTGACCGCACTCGACGTGGACGTGGTGCGCACGCCGAGCGACATGGATCTGGCCGAGCGGCTGCTCGCGATCTATACCTCGGCGTGCCACTGGCTCGACGTCCACCAGCCCGATGTGGTGGCCATCGAGCGTGTGTTCGCGCAGAACCAGGTCTCGACCGCGATGGGCACCGCCCAGGCCGGCGGCGTGATCGCGCTTGCGGCGAGTCAGCGTGACGTGCCCGTCCGGTTCCACACGCCGTCGGAGGTCAAGGCCGCCGTCACCGGCAGCGGTCGGGCGGACAAGGCCCAGGTGACCGCGATGGTGACGCGGATTCTCGGCATGCAGACCAAGCCGAAGCCGGCCGACGCCGCGGACGCTCTCGCGCTCGCGATCTGTCACTGCTGGCGCGGACCCATGATGGAGCGGATGGCAGCCGCGCAGAAACAGGCCGATGCGGCCGCCGCGAAGCATCGCCAGCGGCTCGCCCAGGCACGAGAGGGGAGTCGCGCATGATCGCGTCAGTCCGCGGTCCGGTTCTCGAGATCGCCCTCGATCACGCCGTGATCGACTGTGCGGGAGTCGGTTACCGGGTTCTGGCGACCCCGGTCACGTTGTCCCGTCTTCGCCGCGGCGACGAGGCCACGCTGTTGACCTCGATGATCGTCCGCGAGGACTCGATGACGCTGTACGGGTTCACCGAACCCGACGCCCGCGCGCTGTTCGCGCTGCTGCAGACGGTCACCGGCGTCGGTCCGCGGCTGGCGATGGCGACCCTCGCGGTCCTCGAACCCGACGCGTTGCGTCGTGCGCTGGCCGACTCCGACACCAAGGCACTGACGTCGGTGCCCGGCATCGGCAAGCGGGTCGCCGAAAGACTCTGCGTCGAACTGCGGGACAAGGTGGACCGTCCGACGGCCGACACGGCCACCGGCAGCGTTCCCGCAGTCGGAATCCGCGATCAGGTGGCCGAGGCGCTCGTCGGACTCGGCTTCACCGCTGCCCCCGCAGAGAAGGCGGTCACCGCGGTCCTCGCCGAGAACCCCGACGCCGATGCGTCGACCGTGCTCCGCCGGTCGCTGGCGATGCTGGGCAAGGCTTCGTGATGACCGGCGATCCCGACGACCTCGAGGATCGCGAGGTCAACGCGACACCGGTCCGGTCCGACGGCGATCTCGACGCAGGCCTGCGTCCGCGGTCGCTGGCCGATTTCATCGGTCAGCCGCGCGTCTGCGAGCAGCTCGAACTCGTCCTCCACGGGGCCAAGGGCCGCGGCGGGACCCCCGACCACATCCTGCTGTCCGGTCCTCCGGGACTCGGCAAGACCTCGCTCGCCATGATCATCGCGTCCGAGATGGGTGCGGCGATCCGGGTGACATCGGGTCCGGCACTCGAACGCGCCGGGGACCTCGCCGCCATGCTGTCGAACCTCGTCGAGGGCGACGTGCTGTTCATCGACGAGATCCACCGCATCGCCCGGCCCGCCGAGGAGATGCTGTATCTCGCGATGGAGGACTTCCGCGTCGACGTCGTGGTCGGCAAGGGCCCGGGTGCCACCTCGATCCCACTCGACGTCGCCCCGTTCACCCTGGTCGGCGCCACCACCCGTTCCGGCTCGCTGACCGGCCCGCTGCGCGACCGCTTCGGGTTCACCGCGCACATGGAGTTCTACGACCCCGCCGAACTCGTCCGGGTGCTCAACCGGTCCGCGGGCATCCTCGGCATGGAGCTGCGGCCCGACGCCTCCGAGGAGATCGCGCGCCGGTCACGCGGCACGCCCCGAATCGCCAACCGCCTGCTCCGACGCGTCCGCGACTACGCCGAGGTCCGCGGCGACGGCTCGATCACCGTCGACGTCGCCCGCGCCGCCCTCAAGGTCTACGACGTCGACGAACTCGGTTTCGACCGACTCGACCGCGCCGTCCTCGACGCCCTGATCCGGGCGTTCGGCGGGGGACCGGTGGGGGTGTCGACGCTGGCCGTGGCGGTCGGCGAGGAGCCCGCGACCGTCGAAGAGGTCTGCGAGCCGTTCCTGGTCCGGGCCGGGATGATCGCCCGCACCCCACGTGGCCGAGTCGCCACCGCGGCGGCGTGGCATCACCTCGGCCTGACGCCGCCCGCCGGCGCGATGAACGCCTCGTTCGGCGCCCGCCCCCGCGACGTCGGGGGCGAGTCCCTGTTCGGCGAACTCTGACCCGACCCGCGTGCGGAACCCCGGTGTGACGCGGGGCACCACCTGCAGGGATGCTCTCTCCGGTGGACGTGGCACACTGTGTGGAGCACAGCGTGACCATCTGACGCCTCTCGCCGTTCGGCGCGGGGTGGTGGTGCACGCGGTACAACCCGAAACACAAAGGACTGACTCTCACCCATGGACGCTCTGCTCTTCCCCCTCTTGCTGGCACTGCTCGCCGGCTTCATGTTCTTGTCGATGCGGAAGCAGAAGAAGCGCGCGGCCGAGATGCAGGACATGCAGAACTCGGTGTCGACGGGTACGCGCATCCAGCTGACCTCGGGCCTGTTCGGCACCGTCATCGATGCGGCGTCGTCCGACTTCGTCGACGTGGAGATCGCCACCGGTGTGGTCACCCGCTGGAACCGTCTCGCGATCATGCGCGTCATCCCCACCGACGAGGCCGCCGCGACCTACCCGGGCCACACCGCTCCGGAAGCCGACTACAGCGACTACGCGGACGACTCGGACTCGGTCAGCCTCGACAAGCCGTCGTCCGACGACGCGCGCGACACCGACAAGTAATCCCGGAGCAGCGCCGCGCCGGCGATCGGCGTGGCGCCTCCTGCCCACCTCCCGCGCATCGCCTGTCTTGCTGAGGTCTGCGTGCCCCGCTGCCATCGCGGCGCGCGCACGCAGACCTTCGGAGTCGGTGGGTCATGCGGTCAGAGTGCCCTCGGCCGGTTGACGTTCCCAAAGGAGACCTGAACAGCTGTGACAAGTCCTCGCTCGACCGCAAAGGCGGACAAGCCCGCCGGCAAGCGGTCGCGACCGAGTCGAGAGATCCCACCGTGGCGTCCGCTCGTGGCCTTCCTCGCTCTGCTCGCCGTCGTGTACGGGTTGATCTACTTCACCGGTCCCCGGACGCTCGAGCCCAAACTGGGTATCGACCTGCAGGGCGGAACCCGGGTGACGCTGACCGCGCGCACCGAGGACGGCAAGGAGCCGACCCGCCAGCAGCTCGACCAGGCCAAGCAGATCATCGAGCAGCGTGTGAACGGCCTCGGCGTGTCCGGTTCCGAGGTCGTCGTCACCGGCAACAACCTCGTGATCACGGTTCCCGGTGAGGACGGCGCGCAGGCCAAGTCGCTGAGTCAGACCGCGCGTCTGTATGTGCGGCCGGTCGTCGGCGCCACGGCGGCGACCCCGCAGCCGCCCAAGCCGGAGAACCAGGACGAGGACCAGGGCAACGCGATGCCCACCGAGGTGGCCGCGGCGGCGATCGCCGAACAGCGCAAGATCCGTCAAGCGCCCGGCGATGCCAAGCAGGAGCAGCTGGTCCCGCTGCAGGAGCAGATGGCGAAGATGGACTGTTCGCCGACCGCCAACGACCCGCTCCGCGGCAACGATCTGCCCGATCAGTACCTGGTGGCGTGTTCCACCGACGGTAAGGAGGTCTACCTCCTCGGTCCGCAGATCATCGACGGCCGCGACATCAAGGACGCGTCCGCCGGCACCGATCCGCAGACCGGCGAATGGGTCGTCACCCTCGAGTTCAAGGGCAAGGCCGCGGACTTCTGGCCCAAGTACACCGCCCAGGAAGCGCCCAACCGCACGCAGACCGCGTTCACCCTCGACTCGGCCGTCGTCTCCGCACCGGCCATCAACGAGCCGATCCCCGGCGGCCAGACCCGCATCAGCGGCAGCAGCGCCGACCCGTTCACCGAGAAATCGTCCAACGAACTCGCGAACGTGCTCAAGTACGGCTCACTGCCGCTGTCGTTCAACGCCTCCGACGCCGAAACCGTCTCCGCGACACTGGGTCTCTCGTCGCTGAAGGCGGGCCTGCTCGCCGGTGCGATCGGCCTCGTCGCGGTGTTGATCTACGCACTGGCCTACTACCGCATGCTCGGCATCCTGACGATGCTGTCGCTGGTCCTCGCCGGAGCGATGGTCTACGGCATCATCGTCCTGCTCGGCCGCTGGATCGGATTCACCCTCGACCTCGCGGGCATCGCCGGTCTGATCATCGGTATCGGTATGACCGCGGACTCGTTCGTCGTCTACTTCGAACGCATCAAGGACGAGATGCGCGAGGGTCGGAGTTTCCGCTCGGCCGTGCCACGCGGTTGGGCGAGTGCCCGCCGCACCATCTGGTCGGGCAACGCGGTCAGCTTCATCGCCGCCTCGGTGATCTACATCCTCGCGATCGGTGAGGTGCGCGGCTTCGCGTTCACCCTGGGACTCACCACGATCCTCGACGTCATGGTCGTGTTCCTGGTGACCCACCCGCTGGTGGTCTACGCGAGCCGGTCGTCGTTCCTGTCCAAGCCGAGCGTCAACGGCCTCGGCGCGGTCAGCGAGGTGGCTCGCGAGCGCAAGGTCGCGGCCCGCCGCCAGGCCGAGGCCGCCGGCGTCGAAGCTGCTCGTGTCGACGCGTCCACGAGCGAGAAGGGGACTGTGCGATGACCCGTCCGGACAACCCGAACAAGGACCCGCGGGAGACCGGCAACACTGCGGTCGTCGAACCGCCGTCACCGTCCTCCGGTACCGATGCGGACTTCGTCTCCGACAACAGCCGCGGCTTCTTCGCCCGCCTGTACACCGGTACCGGCGCCTTCGAGATCGTCGGCAAGCGCAAGATGTGGTACATCGTCACCGCGGTGATCATGCTGATCTGCCTGGCGTCCATCGCGATCCGCGGCTTCACCTTCGGCATCGACTTCGAGGGCGGCACCCAGATGTCGGTGCCGGTCGCCTCGTCGGAGATCACCGCCGACTCGGTCGAGAAGGTCGTCACCGAGGCCCTCGGCGAGGAGCCCGAATCGGTCCAGACCGCCGGCGCCGGCAACAGCGCCACCGTGCAGGTGCGCACCGAGACCCTCGACCTGGCCCAGGCCGAGGCGGTGACCCGCGCGCTGACCGAGGAGTTCGGTCCCGCCCTGACGGCCTCCGAGGTCAGCATCTCCGACGTCAGCTCCACCTGGGGCCGCGAGATCACCGAGAAGATGGTCATCGCGCTCGCGGTGTTCCTCGTCATCGTGTTCGTCTACATCGCGGTCCGGTTCGACCGGGAGATGTCGATCGCGGCGATGGCGTCGTTGGTCTTCGACATCGTCGCCACCGCGGGTGTCTACTCGCTGGTCGGCTGGGAGGTCACCCCGGCCACGGTGATCGGTCTGCTGACCATCCTCGGCTTCTCGCTCTACGACACGGTCGTCGTGTTCGACAAGGTGCAGGAGAACACCCGCTCGGTGCTGCAGACATCCCGCCGGACCTACGGGGAGCAGGCGAACCTGGCGGTCAACCAGACGCTGATGCGGTCGATCAACACGACCATCATCTCGGTCCTGCCGATCATCGCGCTGATGGTCGTGGCGGTCTGGCTCCTCGGCGTCGGCACGCTGAAGGATCTCGGTCTGATCCAGCTCGTCGGCGTCGTGGTCGGCACGTACTCCTCGATCTTCCTGGCCTCACCGCTGCTGGTGACGCTGAAGGAACGCCGCGACGACGTGTCCCGGCACACCGCCAAGGTGCTGAACCGTCGCGCCGGGATCGAGTCGGGTGTGACACCGAGCGCCGGCGCCCGCCCGGTGCGCCGACGCCGGGGCGCGGCCGACACGGATGACGCCGACCGGGTACCGACCGGCAAACGCCGTCGCAACCGCTAGTCTCACCCACGTGATCGTCAGGCACCGGGAGTTCATCAGGGCCCTGAGCCTGCTCGTCGGGATCGTCACGGGCGCGAGCGTCCTGACGGCCTGCGGCGACGACGGGCCGCCGACCATCGACTACGTGGTCGATGCCCATGTGACCAGCTACAACGCGAACACCGTCGACGGCAACGCCGACGGCGTGCTCATGGCGACCAGCCGACTGCTGCCTGGCTTCAGCCTGCTCGGACCCCAGGGGCAGGTCATCCCGGACCGCGACGTCGGCACCGTGACCCCGATCCCGGGACGGGCGCCGGCGCTGCGCTACGAGTTCACGCCCGAGGCGGCCTTCACCGACGAGGTCGCGCTCGACTGCGACGACCTGGTGCTGGCGTGGGCAGCGATGAGCGGACGCTTCCCGGGCTTCACGCCGGCGACGACCGCCGGGTACCGCGACATCGAGAAGGTGGAGTGCTCGCCCGGCGAGAAGTCGGCGACGGTCACGTTCGCGCAGGGGCGTGAATACCGCAACTGGCTGTCGTTGTTCGGCGCGGGCACGTTGCTCCCGGCGCACATCGTGGCCCGCGAAGCCGGGCTCGCCAACGTCGTCGACGCCATCCGCGCGATGGACCGCGGCGCGCTGGCCCGTATCGCCACGGCCTGGAACACCGGCTTCGACCTGACCTTCGGTCCGGTCGACCACGCCCGGTTCCCGTCTTCCGGGCCATACCGCATCGACCGCTACTCGCGGTCGGGCGGACTGGTCCTGATCCCCAACGAATCATGGTGGGGGAACAAGCCCGAGACCTCGCG
Source organism: Gordonia sp. Swx-4 (assembly GCF_030316175.1). Classification (NCBI taxonomy): domain Bacteria; kingdom Bacillati; phylum Actinomycetota; class Actinomycetes; order Mycobacteriales; family Gordoniaceae; genus Gordonia; species Gordonia sp. Swx-4. Next base: position 2,940,170 of record NZ_CP128197.1, on the reverse strand, counting down.
CATCGTGATCTGGGGCCGCGGAACCGATTCCACGCGACGGCTGCCCGACGGCAAGTTCGACGTCGTCGACGTCACCGCGGGCATCGTCGAGGGCGATCTCGCCGGGACGTCCGGACCCGACGGACCGGCCTCACCCGCCCGGGCGATCGGGGTCGAACAGATCGTGCTCGCCGGCAAGGGTGTCTTCGGGGACGTGCGGATGCGGCAGGCGTTCGCCTCGTGCGTGCCGCGCGCCGACCTCGCCCGCGACTTCTCCGGTGGCGCCGCCGTGTGGAATCTGCGTGTCCTCGCGCCCGCCGACAACCTCGCGGGACCGATGAACCCCGAGTTCGGACGCGCCTACCAGAGTCCCGACCTCGAGCGGGCACGGAACCTGCTGCGCGCCGCGACCGGTCAGGGCGCGGCGGACGGGACCACGACCACCGCGAGTCTGCAACCGCGTCGCGTCCGCATCGGCTACGTGGCGCCGACCCTGCGCTGGCAGCAGATGGTCGCGGCCATCGCGGCGTCGTGCCGGGAGGCCGGCTTCGTGGTCGAGGACGTCGCCACACCCGACGTGCAGCCGCGCTCACTCGGCAAGGACGTCGACGCGGTGATCATGGCCAGTGGCGACTCCTTCGCCGCAGCCGGTGCCGCCGACCCGAGCCGTGATGCCTACTCGTTGCGCGGCGGCGACCCGCTCAATCTCTCCGGAACCCGGGATCAGCAGGTCAGTCGCGGGATCGATCAGTTCGCGGTCACGGTGTCCGAACCCGACCGGCTCCGGCTGGCCCGCTCGATCGAGAACGCGAGCTGGTCGTCGATGCCGTCGATACCCCTGTTCGCGTCGCCGCGTATCCGGCAGTGGAAGGATCAGGTGGGTGGTGTCGCAGCGGGACTCAGTCGCGCCGGCACCGGATGGAACATGGATCGATGGACGATCCGCCAGTGACGGCAAGTGACAGGGGAGTTCTGATGGGCGGCGTGGTACCCGAACGGACCGCGGATGCGGTGACACGTGCCCAGGCGGCGATCGCCCGGCACACTCGGCTCGTCGACGACTTCCCGAGCCCCGGGATCGCCTTCAAGGACCTGACCCCGGTCCTCGCCGATCCCGAGGGGTTGTCCGCGATCGTCACCGCGCTGACCCACGGTTGCACCGAGATCGACCTCGTCGCCGGTATCGACGCCCGCGGGTTCCTCCTCGGTGGTGCGGTCGCCCGTGAACTCGAGGTCGGGGTCCTCGCGGTGCGCAAGGGCGGCAAGCTGCCGCCTCCGGTTCATGCTGTCACCTACAGCCTCGAGTACGGCTCGGCGACCCTGGAGATCCCGGCCGACGGCCTCGACCTGACCGGGCAGCGTGTGCTGCTCGTCGACGACGTCCTGGCCACCGGCGGTACGGCGGTCGCTGCGGCGGATCTGCTCAACCGCACCGGGGCGAGCGTCGTCGGTGTCGCGGTGATCATGGAGCTCGTCGGGCTCGGCGGGCGCGACACGATCGCCGGCGGCCTCGGCCCGCACGTACCGGTCCACTCGGTGGCGCTCGACTGACCGTCGGGGATCTAGACTCGGAAAGACCACGACAGACGGAGGAGGACCGGTTATGCCCGATGAATCCGGCACGGCTCAGCACTCCGTGACTCCCGCGGCCGACGCCTCGGACGACGCCGTCGGCGCACCGACCTCGACATCGGCCTCGGCCTCGACCTCCCCGTCCGCCTCGCGGCGTGTCCGCGCCCGCCTCGCCCGCCGGATGACCGCCACCCGCAGTCAGGTCCGCCCGGTCCTCGAGCCGCTGGTCACCCTGCACCGCGAGATCTACCCGAAGGCCGACGTCGCCCTGCTGCAGCGGGCCTACGACGTCGCCGAGGAGCGCCACAGCGGGCAGAAGCGCAAGTCCGGTGACCCCTACATCACCCATCCGCTGGCGGTCGCGACGATCCTCGCCGACCTCGGGATGGACACCACGACCCTGATCGCCGCGCTGCTGCACGACACGGTCGAGGACACCGGTTACTCGCTGCAAGCGCTGGAACGCGACTTCGGTCAGGAGGTCGCGCATCTCGTCGACGGTGTGACCAAACTCGACAAGGTCGCGCTGGGCAGCGCCGCCGAGGCCGAGACGATCCGCAAGATGATCATCGCGATGGCCCGCGACCCGCGCGTCCTCGTGATCAAGGTCGCCGACCGGTTGCACAACATGCGGACGATGCGCTTCCTCCCGCCGGAGAAGCAGGCACGCAAGGCCCGCGAGACGCTGGAAGTCATTGCGCCGCTTGCGCATCGACTCGGTATGGCGACGGTCAAGTGGGAGCTGGAGGACCTTTCCTTCGCGATCCTGCACCCCAAGCGGTACGAGGAGATCGTGCGCCTGGTCGCCGACCGTGCCCCGTCGCGCGACACCTACCTGGCGCGGGTGCGGGCCGACATCAACAACGCGCTGTCCGCGGCGCGGATCCAGGCGACGGTCGAAGGCCGGCCCAAACACTACTGGTCGATCTATCAGAAGATGATCGTCAAGGGACGCGACTTCGACGACATCCACGACCTCGTCGGCATGCGCATCCTCTGCGAGGAGGACCGCGACTGCTACGCCGCGGTCGGCGTCGTCCACTCGCTGTGGCAGCCGATGGCCGGACGCTTCAAGGACTACATCGCGCAGCCGCGGTTCGGCGTCTACCAGTCGTTGCACACCACCGTGATCGGGCCTGAGGGCAAGCCGCTCGAGGTCCAGATCCGCACGCACGAGATGCATCGGACCGCCGAGTTCGGTATCGCCGCGCACTGGCGCTACAAGGAGAGCGGTTACCGGAAGTCGGGGAAGAAGTCCGACACCGCCGAGATCGACGACATGGCGTGGATGCGTCAGCTGCTCGACTGGCAGCGTGAGGCCGCCGACCCCGGCGAGTTCCTGGAGTCGCTGCGCTACGACCTCGCCGTCCGCGAGATCTTCGTTTTCACCCCGAAGGGCGATGTGGTCACGCTGCCCGCCGGGTCGACCCCGGTCGATTTCGCCTACGCCGTCCACACCGAGGTCGGTCACCGGTGCATCGGTGCCCGCGTCAACGGTCGGCTGGTTGCGCTCGAACGGAAGCTCGAGAACGGTGAGGTGGTGGAGGTGTTCACCTCCAAGGCACCGACCGCCGGACCGTCGAGGGACTGGCAGGGCTTCGTGGTGTCGCCGCGGGCCAAGGCCAAGATCCGCCAGTGGTTCGCCAAGGAACGCCGTGAAGAGGCCCTCGAGGCCGGTAAGGACGCGATCGCCAAGGAGGTCCGCCGCGGCGGACTCCCGTTGCAGCGCTTGCTGTCCGCGGAGTCGATGGCGGCGATCGCCAAAGAGTTGCGGTACCACGACGTCACCGCGCTGTACGCGGCGGTGGGCGAGAACCACGTCTCCGCACGGCACGTCGTCAACCGCCTCGTCGCATCCCTCGGCGGCATCGAGGACGCGGAGGAGGCCCTCGCCGAACGATCCACTCCGTCGACGATGCCGACCCGCTCGCGTCAGGGCGGGGATGCCGGCGTGGTCGTCGACGGCGTCGACAACGTCGTGATCAAACTCGCCAAATGCTGTACACCCGTACCAGGTGACGACATCATGGGCTTCGTCACCCGCGGCGGCGGCATCAGCGTCCACCGCACCGACTGCACCAACGCGACCTCGCTGCAGCAGCAGTCCGAACGCATCCTCGACGTGTCGTGGGCGCCGTCCCCGGAATCGGTGTTCCTGGTCGCGATCCAGGTTGAGGCACTCGATCGTCACCGCCTGCTGTCCGACGTCACCAAGGTGCTCGCCGACGAACGCGTGAACATCCTGTCGGCGTCGGTCACCACCAGCCGCGACCGGGTCGCCATCAGCAAGTTCACCTTCGAGATGGGCGACCCCAAACACCTCGGCCACGTACTGAACGTGGTCCGCAACGTGGAGGGCGTCTACGACGTCTACCGCGTCACCTCGGCCGCGTAGTCGGACCCCGGAAGGTAGTCGGACCCCGGAATCCAGAAATCCCATTGCGTTTTGTCTCGGAATCCGGGACAAAACGCAACGGGATCTCCGTCGGCGCAGCGGGTTTGGTCAGTCGATGACCGCGGTCTCGATGGTCACCGGGGTCTTCGGCTTGCCGTCGCCGGGCTGGCTGCCGGCCGGGCCCGGGGTGATCCCGCCCTCGTAGACCTTGTCCAGCACGGCGAGTCCGGGCTCGTCGACCTTGCCCACGATGGAGTAGTCGGGACCCAGCTCGCTGTCGTTGATGACGATGAACAGCTGGCTCGACCCGGTGTTGGGGTTCTGGCCGCCCTGGCTGCTGTTGGCGATGGCCACGGTGCCGCGCGGGTAGACGACCGGCTGCGATCCGCTCATCGGATCGGGCTGTCCGACCTTCTTCAGGTCGGTCGGCGGCTCGTCGGGGCTGGTCCAGCCGGGACCGCTCATGCCGGTGCCGGTCGGGTCGCCGCACTGCAGGATCTTCAGCTTGTCGCTGGTGGTCATGCGGTGGCAGGTCGTGTCGTCGTAGAACTTGTTCTCGATCAGCGAGGTGACCGCGGCGACGTTGCAGGGGGCGCCGTCACGTTCCAGGGTGATCGGCAGAACACCCTGGGTGGTCGTGAAGGTGGCCTGCTCGGTACCGGACTTCAGGACCTTGTCGTCGGGCTTCGGGGACTTGCGTTCGTTCTTCGCCGCCGCCTTCAGCTCGTCGAGTTCGGCCTGGTACTGCGGCCGCTGATCGGCGGGCACGTTGTCGGGCACCTGGTCGGGAAGCTGGTCGAACCGGCTCGGGGAGTCCTCGAACGCACAACTGGTCCAGCGTGCGGCCTCGCGGTCGTCCATGATCTTCTTCACCACGACGGCGGTCACGCCGGCGACGACGGCGACCACGACGGCGGTCGAGACCGAGGCGATGACGATCTTCCGCTTCCGACGGGCGAGGCGTTCGGTTTCGAGGCGTTCCTCGAGCTTCCGCTTCGCTGCCTCGCGGCGCTCCTCATTGGTGGTCACGCGGGTGGATCCTCCTGAATCTCGGCATAGTCGTGCCGACAATCTGCGCGGATGTCACTTACTCGAGAGGCAAGTCTGCCAGTTGTACCTGAGAACAGCGTTCAGCGGGTGTTGGAGTGGGGTCTCGCGGCCGGGGAATCGGTGCGTGGAGAACCGGCTGTCGGTCGCCGTGGGCAGCTAGGACACAATGGAGGGACCCGCGACCCTCGAGGAGTGCCATGCTGATCACCGGATTCCCCGCCGGCATGTTCCAGACGAACTGCTACGTCGTGGCGGCCGAACCCGGGTCGGATGCGGTGATCATCGACCCCGGCCAGGACGCCGCGCCCCGCGTGCGTGAACTGCTCACCGAGAACGATCTCACCCCGGTCGCCGTCCTGCTCACCCATGGCCACCTGGACCACACCTGGAACGCCACGCAGCTGTGCGACGAGTACTCCATCCCCGCCTACATCCATGCCGCCGACCGGCCGATGCTCACCGATCCCGGCCTGGGCATCGGACGCGCGCTGGGCGCGATGATCGGCGACGAGAAGTTTCGCGAGCCGGAGAAGGTCATCGAGTTCTCCGACGGAGAACCGGTCGAGCTCGCCGGCATCCACTTCTCGGTGGACCTCGCACCCGGCCACACCCAGGGATCGGTCCTGCTGGGCATCGAGGTGACCGTGCCGGGGGAGTCCCCGTCCGACACCCCGACGAGGGTGCAGGTCCGCTTCGCCGGCGACGTCCTCTTCGCCGGCTCCATCGGCCGCACCGACCTGCCCGGCGGCAGCCATCAGCAGCTGCTCGACTCCATCGCGGCGAAGCTGCTGCCGCTGCCGGACGACACCCTGGTTCTCCCCGGCCACGGGCCGCAGACCACCATCGCGCAGGAACGTGCCACCAACCCCTTCCTGGCCGGCCTGCGGGCTCCGGGAACCGACACCACCATCGCGACTGATCGACCGAAGGGACGACACGGACTGTGAGCGGAGCATTTCAGGCACCCCGGGGCATCCCGGACTACTTCCCGCCGAACTCGGCGGATTTCCGGAAGGTGCGGGACACGCTCACCGACGCGGCGCGTCGTGCGGGATACGGGCACATCGAGCTGCCGATCTTCGAGGACACCGCGCTGTTCGCCCGCGGCGTCGGCGAATCGACCGACGTCGTCAGCAAGGAGATGTACACCTTCAACGACCGCGGTGACCGGTCGGTGACGCTGCGCCCCGAGGGCACCGCGGGTGTGGTGCGCGCGGTCATCCAGCACGGCCTCGACCGTGGACAGCTGCCGGTCAAGGTCTGTTACGCGGGTCCGTTCTTCCGCTATGAGAAGCCGCAGACCGGTCGCTACCGCCAGCTGCAGCAGGTCGGCGTCGAGGCCATCGGCGTCGACGACCCGGCACTCGACGCCGAGGTCGTGGCCGTCGCCGACGAGGGGTACAAGCGTCTCGGACTGTCCGGCTACCGCCTCGAGATCACCTCGCTCGGCGACGACGCGAGCCGCCCTCGCTACCGGGAGGCGTTGCAGGATTTCCTCTTCAAGCTCGACCTCGACGAGGCGACCCGAAAGCGTGCCGAGATCAACCCGCTGCGCGTGCTCGACGACAAGCGCCCGGAGATCAAGGAGGCGACCGCGAACGCGCCGCTGCTGATCGACTACCTGTCCGATGAGGCGAAGGCCCACTTCGACCTCGTGCTGGCCAACCTGGACCGGCTCGGCGTGGCCTACGAGATCAACCCGCGACTCGTGCGCGGCCTGGACTACTACACCAAGACCACCTTCGAGTTCGTCCACGACGGCCTCGGTGCACAGTCGGGCATCGGTGGCGGCGGCCGGTACGACGGCCTCATGCGCCAGCTCGGCGCCAAACAGGACCTCTCGGGTATCGGCTTCGGCATCGGCGTCGACCGCACGATGCTGGCCCTCGAGGCCGAGGGAGTCGCGGGCACGCAGGCGGCGCGCTGTCAGGTCTTCGGTGTCCCGCTCGGTGCGGACGCCAAGGCCGAACTGGTCGGTGTCGCAGGCGCATTGCGCGCGGCCGGGCTCAGCGTCGACCTCGCCTACGGCGACCGCGGACTCAAGGGCGCGATGAAGGCCGCCGACCGGTCCGGTGCGCGGCTGGCGCTGGTGCTCGGCGAGAACGAGCTGGCCGAACGCCAGGTCGAGGTCAAGGACCTGAGCAACGGTGAGCAGCACCGTATCTCACTCGATGACGTCGTCGTCGAGGTCACCCGGCTGCTTGGCTGACGTCCGCGCGACCCGCTGAAAAACGCCCCTGGCATCCGCCAGGAGCGCTTTTCAGACGTCGTTGTCGGGGCCGGTCATCTCCTCGGCCAGGACGTCAAGTGACACCCCGCCCAAGGCCAGCGCGCGGGTGTGGAAGTCCTTGAGCGTCCACTCCGGGTGGGCGCTGAGGGCGGCGTGCCGGGTCTGTTCCCAGACTCGTTGTCCCAGTGCATAGGACGGTGCCTGGCCGGGCCAGCCGAGGTATCGGTCGAGTTCGAAACGCAGCACCGAGTGGTCCATGGCCACCGAGGCGGTCAGGAACTCCCACGCCTTGTCGGCATCCCAGATCCCGCCGCCCAGGGACTCCGGTGCGGGCAGACGGCAGTGCACGCCGATGTCGACGACCACGCGTGCCGCGCGTAGCCGCTGTGAGTCGAGCATGCCCATGCGGTCGCCCGGGTCCTCCAGCCAGCCCAGTTCGTCCATCAGCCGCTCGGCGTAGAGCGCCCAGCCCTCACCGTGCCCGGAGGTGAAGGACGCCAGCTTGCGCCAGGTGTTCAGGTCGGGATCGACGATGGCCGAACCGAGTTGGAGGTGATGGCCCGGGACGCCCTCGTGGTAGACGGTCGTCTTCTCCTGCCAGGTGTGGAAGACGGTCTGATCGTCGGGCACCGCCCACCACATGCGGCCCGGCCGGGACAGGTCGGCGGTCGGCTGGGTGTAGTAGATGATCCCGGTCGACGACGGCGCGAGGCGGCATTCGAGCCGGGACAGGCGGGCGGGGACGTCGAAATGCCGGCCGGCGAGTCCGGTGACGGCAGCGTCGGAGGTCTCCTGCATCCAGTCGACGAACTCGTGGCGGTCGTGGATCTGGTACTGCGGCTGGCGATCCAGCCAGGCGAGTGCCTCGTCGACGCCGCGGCCGGGGAGAAGTGACTCGGCGATCTCGTGCTGTTCGGCGACGATCTGCTCGAGGCGGGTCAGCGCCCAGGCGTAGGCGTCCTCGGGGTCGGCGTCGGCACCGAGGTACGCCGGCAGGTGGAGCAGGTAGCGATCCCGGCCCACCGCGTCGTCGTCGACGGAGGCCGGCAGGACCTCGGTCTCGAGATAGTTGGCGAACGTGCCGAACGCGGTGCGGGCCGCGTCGAGGGCGGTGCCGAGCGTGCCGGCGAGCGCCGGGTCGGCGGCGATGGACGCGGTGTTGTCGGTGATGGCGTCGGTGGCCGAATCGGCTTGTCGCACCACGGCCGCCACCTGTCGGCGCGCAACCGGGGGGCCGTGCCGCAGGCGGTGCGCCAGCCCGTCGACGGCGCGGTTCAGCGCACCCGGGATCGCAGTGAGGCGGGCGAGGAACACCTCGCGGTCGGTCCGGGTGTCGGTGGGCATCAGATCGAAGATGTCCCGCATCGCCTGCAGCGGCGAGGCGATGACGTTGCACTCGCCGATGTGCTCACCGGCGTCGGCGAGGGCGAGTTCACGACGCAGTGACGCAGACATCGTCGCGACCGTCACCCGGTCGACGGCGTCGACGACGGGTGCTTTCGCAAGTGCCGCCAGGGTGTCGGCGGCGACCGCGGCCCGCTCGGCACATGCCTGCGCGGAGAAGTCGGTCAGGGCATCGTCGTGGTCGCCGTGGCCGATCTCGGTACCGAGCAGGGGATCGAGCTCACACAGTCGATCCAGGTGCGCCTCGGCGATCGCATCCACCTCGGTGCGTTCGCGCGGGCTCGTGGGGGTCGCGGCGGTGGGGGTCATCTCGAGGTCGCGTCAGAGATCGTTGGTCGCGAAGGTGTCGCACCGGTTGGGGTCACCGGACCGGTACCCGATGCCGAACCACTTCGCGCGTTGCGTGGCCGATCCGTGCGTCCAGCCCTCCGGGTTGGAACCCGGGCCCTGGATGGTGTCGTCGCCGATTGCCTTGGCGGTCTGGATGACCGAGGAGATCTGCTGCTCGGAGATCGGGGCGAGCAACGCGTCGGGGCCGTTGTCGGCGTGGTACGCCCAGACACCGGCGAGGCAGTCGGCCTGCAGCTCCACGCGTACCGAACCCGACCGCGGTCCCTGCGAGCCCATCCGCTGCCCCTTGGCCAGGGCGCCGGTCAGGTTCTGGATGTGGTGTCCGTACTCGTGGGCCACCACGTACTCCTGGGCGAGCGGCCCGTCGCTGCCACCCATGCGGCGCAGCTGGGTGAAGAAGGACGGATCGAAGTACGCGGTGCTGTCCGCGGGGCAGTAGAACGGCCCGGTCGCCGCACTGGCCGCGCCGCACCCGGTGTCGACCGAGTCGGCGAAGATGACCGTCTTCGGCGGCTGGTAGCCGGGCATGAGCTCCGACCACACGTCGTCGAGGCTGACGGTGGTCGCCTTGATCCGGCAGATGGTGTTCTCGTTCGCCATCTCCCAGGTGCAGGAGTCGAGCTGCTGCTGGATCTCGGCGGCACCCGACGAGGTGCCCTGCTGAGGGGCCTGGCTGCCGAGGAGTTCACCGGGGTTCACGCCGAACAGCAGCGCCACGATCGTGATGATGAGACCCGCACCACCGCCGAGCGCGATCCGCCCGACACCGCCACCGCCGCCGCCGGAGACGTTGCCGGTGTCGATCGATCCGCTGCCTTGGAATGTCACGCGGTCATTCTGGCACGCCGCGGTGCGCGGACCGGGCATCTCCGGGTGGCCGGGTTCAGGACACCGACGCCGATGCGGCACGATGGGTACCTGGCCTGCGTTTCCACCGGGTCACGAACAAGCCGACACAAACAACGCCTCCGTCGCCGCCCGCGAGACCGGGCCGGCTGCACGACGTTGGGAAGGACTCTCAGTGCTCCGCACGCATTCCGCAGGTTCGCTGCGCCGGGCCGACGCGTCGCAGACCGTCACCGTCGCCGGTTGGGTCGCGCGCCGACGCGACCACGGCGGTGTGGTGTTCATCGACCTGCGCGACTCCACCGGCCTGGTTCAGGTGGTCTTCCGCGAGGAGTCGGTCGCCGCGGCCGCCCACCGCCTGCGCGCCGAGTACTGCGTCGCCGTCACCGGCGTGGTCGAGGTCCGTCCCGAGGGCAGCGAGAACCCCAACCTGAGCTCCGGCGAGATCGAGATCAACGCCGTCGAACTCGAGGTGCTCAACGAGTCGGCGCCGCTGCCGTTCCAGCTCGACGAGTCGCCGGGCGAAGAGGCGCGGCTGCGTCACCGCTACCTCGACCTCCGCCGCGAGGGTCCGAGCGCCGCCCTGCGCCTGCGGTCGAAGGCCAACGCCGCCGCCCGCGGTGTCCTCGCCGCCCACGACTTCGTGGAGATCGAGACCCCGACGCTGACCCGCTCGACGCCCGAGGGCGCCCGTGACTTCCTGGTGCCCGCGCGCCTGCAGCCCGGCACCTTCTACGCCCTGCCGCAGAGCCCGCAGCTGTTCAAGCAGCTGCTGATGGTCGCAGGCATGGAGCGCTACTACCAGATCGCGCGTTGCTACCGCGACGAGGATTTCCGCGCCGACCGCCAGCCCGAGTTCACCCAGCTCGACATCGAGATGAGCTTCGTCGACCAGGACGACGTCATCGCGGTCGCCGAGGAGATCCTGGTGGCGCTGTGGAAGCTGATCGGCGTCGACATCTCGACCCCGATCCCGCGCATGACCTATGCCGACGCGATGCGTCGCTACGGCTCGGACAAGCCGGATCTGCGATTCGCCATCGAACTCGTCGAGTGCGCCGAGTATTTCGCGAACACCCCGTTCCGCGTCTTCCAGGCCCCGTACGTCGGTGCCGTCGTCATGCCGGGCGGGGCGTCGCAGCCGCGTCGTCAGCTCGACGCCTGGCAGGAATGGGCCAAGCAGCGCGGCGCCCGGGGTCTCGCGTACGTGCTCATCGCCGAGGACGGCACGCTGTCCGGCCCGGTCGCCAAGAACCTGTCGGAGGAGGAGCGCGCCGGTCTGGCCGCCCATGTCGGCGCGAAGCCGGGCGACTGCGTCTTCTTCGGAGCCGGCGAGGTCAAGCCGACCCGCGCCCTGCTCGGTGCGGCGCGCGGCGAGATCGCCTCGAAGCTCGGTCTCATCAAGCAGGATGACTGGGCGTTCGTGTGGGTCGTCGACGCACCGATGTTCGAACCGACCGCCGACGCCACCGCGTCCGGTGACGTCGCACTCGGACATTCGGCCTGGACCGCGGTGCACCACGCGTTCACCTCGCCCAAGCCGGAGTCGATGGAGAAGCTCGACACCGATCCGGGCGAGGCACTGGCCTACGCCTACGACATCGTCTGCAACGGCAACGAGATCGGCGGCGGCTCGATCCGTATCCATCAGCGTGACGTCCAGGAACGCGTCTTCGAGATCATGGGCATCGGGCACGATGAGGCACAGGAGAAGTTCGGCTTCCTCCTCGACGCCTTCGCCTACGGCGCCCCGCCGCACGGCGGCATCGCCTTCGGCTGGGATCGCATCACCGCGCTGCTCGCCGGTGAGTCCTCCATCCGCGAGGTCATCGCCTTCCCGAAGTCCGGCGGCGGCGTCGACCCGCTGACCGATGCACCCGCGGCGATCACCCCGCAGCAGCGCAAGGAGTCGGGCATCGACGCCAAGCCGGCACCGCGCGGCGGAGCCGAGCGGGCCGATGGCGCCCCCGAGAAGGCGGCCGAGCAGAAGGCAGCAGCCGACAAGTAGATTCCCAGAGCAACGAAAAGCGGTGGCCGAGCGTGAGTTCGGCCACCGCTGTCGTCTGTGCGCGATCGCCGACGGGCGGCCGCTGGGCATCTGTGGTGTGATCACTCCCATGTCTGCGAGCGCGTGCACTCCGGAGGTATGCCGGTGACGATCAAGGTGGCCCTCGAGCACCGGACGAGCTACTCCTTCGATCGCCCGACGAAGATCTACCCGCACGTGGTCCGGCTGCGCCCGGCACCACATTCGCGGACGCCGATCGAGGCGTACTCGCTGAAGGTCGAGCCGGGGAGCACTTCCTCAACTGGCAGCAGGACGCGTTCAGCAACTACCTCGCGCGGCTGGTGTTCCCGGAACCCTCGACCACGCTGAGCATCACCGTCAGCCTCGTGGCCGACCTGACCGCGATCAACCCCTTCGACTTCTTCATCGAGGACCGGGCCGAGCACTACGGGTTCGAGTACCCGGAGGAGCTGCGCCGCGACCTGGAGATCTTCCTGCGCCCGGTCGGTGTCGGCGAGGGCGAATTCGCCGGTGCGCCGGTGCATCCGGAGGTCGCCGCGTTCGCCGCGAAGCACAAGCCGGTCGGCAGGACACGCGTCATCGACTTCCTGGTGGCGCTGAACAGCGCGGTACGCGAGGCGGTCGGCTACACCGTGCGTCTCGAGGCGGGTGTGCAGACACCCGAGTTCACGCTGTCGAGTGCGATCGGTTCCTGTCGTGACTCCGCCTGGCTGCTCGTGGCCCTGCTGCGCGAACTCGGTCTCGCGGCGCGGTTCGTGTCCGGCTATCTCGTGCAGCTGACCTCCGACATCAAGTCGCTCGACGGCCCGTCGGGTCCCGACGCCGACTTCACCGACCTCCACGCGTGGACCGAGGTGTACCTGCCCGGTGCCGGCTGGGTCGGATTGGACCCGACCTCCGGCCTGTTCGCGGGGGAGGGACACATCCCGCTCGCGGCGACACCGCATCCGGTGGGCGCCGCACCGATCACCGGCGCGACCGGCCCCTGCCACGCCACGCTCGATTTCTCCAACACCGTCACGCGCTTCCACGAGGATCCGCGCGTCACCCTGCCGTACACGCCCGAGCAGTGGGATCGCGTCGTCGACCTGGGTGCGCTCGTCGACGAACGCATGGAGCGCAACGATGTGCGTCTCACGATGGGTGGCGAGCCGACCTTCGTCTCCATCGACAACCAGACCGCGCCCGAGTGGAACACCGCCGCCGACGGCCCGCACAAACGGCTTCTGGCGTCCCGGCTCGCCGAACGTCTCAAGGCGGCCTACGCGCCGCAGGGCCTCATCCAGCGGAGCCAGGGCAAGTGGTATCCCGGAGAACCGTTGCCGCGCTGGCAGATCGAGATCATGTGGCGTGCCGACGGCGAGCCGATCTGGCGTGATCCGGACCTGCTCGCCGACCCGTGGTCGACGCCGGAACAATGCGCGTCGGCGATCGAGACCGAGACCTACGGTGCCCACCCGGACACGACCGTCGACGCCGAGCCCGCACAGAAGCTGCTGACCGCCTTCGCGACCGACCTCGGCCTGCCCACCGACCAGGTGATGCCGGCCTACGAGGACCCGCTGGTGCGCATGCGCGAGCTGGCCGCCATGCCGCCCGGAGACCCGGGCGACGACCCGACCCTGCCCACGGCCCGGAAGTTCGCCCAGTCGGAGTTCGACGTCGACCTGGAGACCCTGGAGGACGGCGACGAGGAGGAGCTGGCGCCCGAGAAGGACTCGGTGGCGCGACGCCGTTCACTGTTGGCCCGGCTCGACGCCGCGGTCGACGACCCCAGCGCCTACGTCCTGCCGCTGAACCGGTCGGAGGACCGGACCGCCTGGCAGAGCGCGGTGTGGTCCCTGCGACGCGGCCGCATCGTCCTCACCCCGGGCACCTCGCCGGCGGGTCTCCGTCTGCCGCTGAACTCGTTGTCGTGGGGGCCGGCGCCGACCATGTTCGAGGCCGACCCGACGGCGCGACGCGAAGCACTTCCGGCCGACCCGGCTGAAGCACTCGGCCACTCCGTACGCGCGGTGGACCCGTCCGAGTTCCTGCCGCGCACGGCGGTGGTCGCCGAGGTCCGCGACGGCGTGACCTATGTGTTCATGCCGCCCACCTCGACCGGCGAGGAGTTCCTCGCCCTCATCGAACTCGTCGAGGGCGCCGCCGCGGCGACGTCGACCCCGGTTGTCGTCGAAGGCTATGGGCCGCCGTCGGATCCGCGTCTCACGTCACTGTCGGTGACCCCCGACCCCGGCGTCATCGAGGTCAACATCCAGCCGGCGGCGAGCTTCGCCGAACAGTCCGAACTGCTCGAGTCCCTCTACGGCCACGCCCGCCAGGTCCGGCTCGGCACCGAGAGCTTCGACCTCGACGGCAGTCACGGCGGCACCGGCGGCGGTAACCACATCACGCTCGGCGGGACGACGCCGGCCGACTCGCCGATGCTGCGCCGCCCCGACCTGCTGGCGTCGATGCTGACCTACTGGCAGCGACACCCGTCGCTGTCGTATCTGTTCTCCGGCCGCTTCATCGGCACCACCTCGCAGGCGCCGCGCGTCGACGAGGGCCGGGAATCGGCGCTCTACGAACTCGAGATCGCCCTCGCCGAGATCGACCGGCTCGCCGCCACGGTCGCGGACCCGCGTGGGACCGGCCCCAAGGGCGCCCACAGCGCCGACGAGCCCGATACGAACGCACCCAATCCGTGGGTCACCGACCGTGCGCTGCGGCATCTGCTCACCGACATCACCGGCAACACCCACCGCGCCGAGTTCTGCATCGACAAGCTGTACAGTCCCGACTCGGTCCGCGGCCGTCTCGGCCTGCTGGAACTGCGCGCCTTCGAGATGCCGCCGCATCACCGGATGGCGATGGTCCAGTCGCTGCTGGTACGCAGTCTGGTGTCGTGGTTCTGGGAGAAGCCCTACCGCGCCCGGCTCATCCGCCACGGCGGCGACCTGCACGGCAAACATCTGTTGCCGCACTACGTCATCGAGGACATCGCGCTCGTCGCCGAGGAGCTCCGTGAGGCGGGCTACCCGTTCGAGACCGCCTGGCTCGACCCGTTCACCGAGTTCCGTTTCCCGCGTCTGGGAACCGTGCAGATCCGTGATCAGGAAGTGGAACTCCGCGGTGCCATCGAACCCTGGAACACGCTGGGGAGGAGTCGACCGGAACCGGCACCGCCCGGTACGTCGATTCCTCCGTCGAGCGGGTCCAGGTGCGTGTCCTCGGCGGTGAGGACGACCGGTACCTGTTGACCTGCAACGGTTTCCCCATCCCGCTTCGGTCCACCGGCCGCACCGGCGAACGGGTCGCCGGCATCCGGTTCCGGGCCTGGCAGCCCCCGAGCGCTCTGCACCCGTCGATCAGCATCGACACCCCGCTGACCTTCGACCTCGTCGACACCGTCAACGGCCGGTCGGTGGGCGGTGCGACCTACCACGTCGTCCACCCGGGTGGTCGCGCCTACGACCGCCCGCCGGTGAACGCCGTCGAGGCCGAATCGCGTCGCAACGGGCGCTTCGAGGCGTCGGGTCACACCACCGGCACGGTCGACGTCGGATTGCTCCGGGAACGACAGGCCCGGCAGGCCATCGACTTCGGGGTCCCCGGGATCCTCGATCTACGGCGGGCACGTACAGTTCTCCGGTGACCTCTCCACCGGGCAACGCTTCCGCGGTGTTCGATGCATCCACGGTTTTCGACCGTTACCGTGACGAGGGTTACACGCTCTTCGACGTCGCCGGAACCGGCGATCCCGACCTCGTTTCCGGGGCCCACTACGACGAGCTCCTCGACTCCGCCGGCATGGTCCGTCCCGCGTGGGAAGACCTTGTGCGGCTGTATCAGCGGCGCGGTGACAGCCGCCTGCGCGAGTCCGCGGACCGGCTCGCCGCGGCCGTCCGGGACGACGGCGTGGTCTACAACGAGTTCGACGGTCAGACCACCCACACCCGCGACTGGGACATCGATGCGGTGCCGCTCCTCGTCGACGGCGTCGAGTGGGCCGAGCTGGAGAAGGCGATCACGCAGCGCTCGATGCTGCTCGATCTGCTGCTGCGCGATCTCTACCGCGATCAGAAGACCATCACCTCCGGTCTCGTGGCGCCGGAGATGGTCTTCGGGCACCCCGGCTACATCCGCAAGGCGGCGCGCCTCGAGGTCGCCGGACCCCATGCCCTGTTCCTGCACGCGGTCGACATCTCACGGTCCGCCGACGGTCGGTTCGTGGTCTACCGCGACCGCACCCAGGCCCCGTCGGGCATCGGTTTCTCGATCGTCGGCCGGCGCCTGCTGACCAAGGCCCTCCCGCAGCTCTTCCAGGCGTGCGCGCCGCGCCCGGTGACCGGTTTCGCCGGGACGATGCGCCTCGCGCTCGCCGAGTACGCCCCGCCCGGTGTCGACGATCCGACGGTCGCCGTGCTCAGCCCCGGCAGCATGTCCGAGACCGCCTTCGACCAGGCGTATCTCGCGTCGGCGCTCGGCTACCCGCTGGTCGAGGGTGCGGACCTCACCGTGCGCGACGGCGCGGTCTACATGCGCTCTCTCGGCAGGTACAAGCGGGTCGACGTCCTGCTGCGCCGGGTCGACGCCGCCTATGCCGACCCGCTCGATCTGCGGACCGACTCCCGGCTCGGCGTCGCCGGTCTCGTCGAGGCGATCTCGCGCGGCAACGTCACGGTGCTGAACACGCTCGGTTCCGGTGTTCTCGAGAACCCCGCCCTGCACACGGTGCTCGAACGACTCGCACCCGTCCTGCTCGACGAGGAGCTCGCGCTCGGCTCGGTCACCACCTACTGGGCCGGAGATGACCTGGAGCGCAGCAAGATCCAGAGCCGCGTCGGATCGCTGGTGCTCACCAACACCCGGACCGGCGAGGAGTTCATCGGCCCGCTGCTCGACGCGCGGACCCGGGCCGAGGTCGTCGCGCGGATCGACGCGCAGACCTGGCAATGGGTCGGACGCGAACTCGACGCCTACTCGGTGGCACCGACCGTCACCACCGGGACACGACCCGGACGCCACACCACCGCGCTGCGCGCCGCACCCGTGTCGATTCGCGCGTTCAGCGTCGCCCAGGGTCCCACCTACGCCGTGATGCCCGGCGGTCTCGGCGCCGTCCTGGCCGACGGCGTCGAAGGGGCCGCCCACCACGTCGTGTCGGCCAAGGACGTCTGGGTCACCAGTACCGAGGTCGGCGGACATGTGTCGCGTCGTTCGGAGACCCGCGTCGAACCGGCCGGTGAGGTCATCCCGGAGGCGGGGCGTCCCGTCTCGCTCGAGTACTCCGAGGTCGCGGCCGCCGCGAGTCCGCGTGTGCTCGCCGACCTGTTCTGGCTCGGCCGCTACGCCGAACGCACCGAGCAGGTCACCCGCCTCGCGAAGGTCTCCCGCCAGCGCTATCAGGACTTCCAGTACCGGCCGTGGATGTCGGGTACCCCGGCGGTGCCCCTGCTGCTGCATGCGGTCACGACGATCACGGGGACCGACGGCTACCTCGACACCGCGGATCTGGTGCTGTCGGGCACCGACCGCCAGCCCTCGCCGGAACAGGTCAACGAGGCCATCGAGAAGATCGCCGACCTGACCGTGGCCCGGTCGATCCCGGGTTCGGTCGCCCACTCGGTCGACCGCCTCGTCGGCGCCGCCCGCGCCGTTCGCGACCAGATGTCGACCAGCACGTGGATGGTCCTGGCGCCCGTCGAGCGGGTCGTCGCGAGTACCGCGCGTCTGGTCTCCCGGTCGCGGGCGGACTCCGCCGACGCGGGCACCGAGGGTCTGGGCGACGCCGCCCTCGACCTCGGTCCGGACCTCGCGCGGGCGCACGAGGAGATCCTGCACGGTGTTCTCGCCCTGACCGGACTCCAGGAGGAGTCGATGGTCCACGACCCGGGCTGGATGTTCATGGACCTCGGTCGACGCATCGAGCGCGCGATCACCCTCGCCGACCTCACCCGGGCGATGTTCACGCAGGCCCACGACACCGACACCGAACAGGCGCTGCTTGAGTCGTACCTCGCCGCCAACGAGTCCTCGGTGATCTACCGGCGCCGCAACCGCGGTCTGTACCGGTTCTCGAGTGTCGCCGAGCTGCTGCTGTTCGACCCGACCAACCCGCGTTCGATGATCTTCCAGCTCGAGAAGATGAACCACGACCTGACCTCGGTCCCCGAACCGCTGCGCTCGGCCGGGGCCGAGCGAGGGGTGCAGGACATGATCGCCGAACTGCGCCGGAGCGGTCCGGCCGACCTCGCCGGCGTCGACTCGCAGGGTCGGCGGACCGACCTCGCCGACCTGATGACCACGCTGCGAACCGTTTCCCGTGAACTGTCCGACCTGCTCAGCAGGACCCGCTTCGCCGTGCCGCGCCAGGCGCAGCCGATCTGGGGCGGGGGTGAGATGTGAGCACCCGCGTCTACCGGGTCATGCACCGGACCCGGTACACCTACAACGACGACGTGTCCTCGTCGTACGGCCGTTGCTACCTGACCCCGCGCGACCTGCCGGGACAGCGGGTGCTCTCGGCCACCGTCGACATCGAACCAGAGCCCGACGACCGGTCGACGGGCATCGACGTCTACGGCAACAACGACAGCTACTTCCACGTCCGCACTTCCCATCGGGAACTGACGGTGACCGCGCGCTCGGTCGTCGAGGTCGACGGCGTCGACCAGGGCATGATCATCGGTCCCGCGGCGCGCGCACCCTGGGAGTCGGCGCGCCCGGCGGTGGCCGGTAGTCGCGAGGCCGCGCTCGCCGCCGAGTTCGTCATCGATCTCGATCCGCCGGAGATCACCGCGTCGGTACGCGACTATGCGTCCCGGGTGTTCACCCCGGGACGACCGCTGATCGAGGCCGTCACCGACCTCACCACCCGGATCTTCGACGACTTCACCTACCGCTCCGGATCGACGGCGATCTCGACGAGGGTCGACACGGTGATGCAGCGGCGCGAGGGTGTCTGCCAGGACTTCGCCCGGGTCGCGATCGCGTGTCTGCGCTCGGTCGGACTCGCCGCCCGCTACGAGTCCGGGTATCTGGCGACCGATCCGCCACCGGGCAAGGAGAAGATCTTCGGCGCCGACGCGAGCCATGCGTGGGCGGCGGTGTGGATGCCCGACGGTCGCTGGCTGCCGTTCGACCCGACCAACGACAAACTGGTCGACGAACGCCACGTCACCCTCGCCTGGGGCCGCGACTACGACGACGTCCCGCCGCTGCGCGGGGTCATCTACACCGACTCGACCAAGAGCCACATCGACGTCTCGGTCGACGTCAGTCCGGTCGAGGACGAATCACCCGACCCGGCCGGCGCGACCCCTCCGGTTGTGTCCACCGAGGGCGCAACCCGGCACGAATTGTGAGCCGGTCCGCTAAACCCCTGGGAGGCACCGGAATCGGCGCGTCTGAATCGTCATTCACCAATCCCGAGGTCGTACAGAAGGATGAACACCGGTGTTGCAACACAGTTGCAACGGGTACCTTGGGATACGACATGACGGTCATTACTGAAAGCCGCATCACCAGCGTGGTGCGGGCGGCAGAGGCGCTGCTGTCACACCGCGCCGGTTCCTCCGTAGTCCTCGACGACCCGGAAGACCTCGGTGGTAGCGGCCGTACGACGGTGGTTCGGGTGAGGGTGGCGCAGAACCCCCTCAGCCTGGACCGTTCGCTGGTGATCAAGGCGCTGCCCGAGCACGAGGACCCGCAGGCGTTCCACCGGGAGATCGCCTCGTACAAGTACGCCACCGCGCTCCCGAACGAGTCGCGGCCGGGTCCGCAGCTCATCGCCTCCGACCCCGACCTGCGCCTGATGGTGCTCTCCGACCTCGGGCACGGCCGCTCGATGCTGGAGTACCTCGACGGCGTCGACCCGGTGGAGACCTCCCGCGCGGTGAGTGCCTGGGGCCAGGCCCTGGGCCGCATGCACGCCGCCACCGTCGGCGGCGAGATCGACTTCGACGCCCTGGTCCGCCGCGGCAGGTCGGGCACCGAGGGACGCGACATCCTCCGGGACGAGGCCCGACGCTCCGTCGAGGCACTGGCCGGACACGCCGCCGCGCTCGGCGTGCAGGTGCCGGACCGCGTCATCGAGGCCCTCGAGACCGCGGCCGCCCTGTTCGACGACGGTGAGCACCGCGCATTCAGTCCGTCGGACGTGGGCCCCGAGAACATCATGATCAACGACGACGGCGTGCAGTTCATGGACTACGAGTGGGGCGGTTTCCGCGACGCCACCCTCGACATCGCGTACGCCGTGGTGACCATGACCGCCCAGCTGCCCGCGCGCGCCGCGGCACGTGCCACCGACCTCGAGGTGTCGATGGTCGACGCCTGGCGGTCGGAGGTGAACCCGATCTGGCCGGCCCTCGCGCACGAACGCGAGATGGAGCGCAAGGTGCTCGTCGCCCGGCTGCTGTGGGTGTGGCTGTCGACCGCGTGGATGCTGCCCGCCGACACCGACCTCATCGCCACGGAGAACGCGGTCGGTGCGGATTCCGACGCGAGCCTCGAGATGACCCCGTTCGACCCCGAACTGCAGGGCTCCGCCGCTGGCACCCCGACCGAGAGCACCGGCGGATTCACCCACGACTGGGCACTGCACACGAACGATCCGCGTGTACTCGTGTCCCGCTGGACCGACCTCGCGGCCGCCGCCGGTCGCGCCGGTGAGGACGCGATCGCCGACTTCGCGACTGCAACGGGTCTCGCGTTGCAGCGCATCTGGATGGCCTGATCGGCTCGTGGACGGATTGTTCGACCCGCCCGTGGATCCCCGGGCCGGAGCCGGTGGGCCGACGCCCGGTGCAGACGGCTTGACCGCGGCACCGAAACCGACGGCACCGCTCGCGGTCCGCATGCGTCCGCAGACCCTCGACGAGATCGTCGGCCAACAGCACCTGCTCGGCGACGGCTCGCCGCTGCGTCGCCTGATCAGCGGCGTGGGCGCGGCGTCGGTGCTGCTCTACGGCCCGCCCGGCACCGGCAAGACGACGATGGCGTCGCTGATCGCCCGCGCCACCGGCGGCCGGTTCGAGGCGTTGTCCGCCCTGTCGGCGGGAGTCAAAGAGGTGCGCGCCGTCATCGACGTCGCCCGTCGCCGGCTCATCGACGGTCAGCAGACCGTCCTGTTCATCGACGAGGTCCACCGCTTCTCCAAGACCCAGCAGGACGCTCTGCTCGACGCGGTCGAGAACCGGATCGTGCTGCTCGTGGCGGCGACCACCGAGAACCCGTCGTTCTCCGTCGTCGCACCCCTGCTGTCACGGTCCCTCGTGTTGCAGTTGCGGTCGCTGACCGACGACGACATCCGTGAGGTCCTCACCCGGGCCGTCGCCGACCCGCGGGGCCTCGACGGGCAGGTCGAGGTGACCGAGGCCGCCTACGACCACCTGGTCGCGGTCGCCGGCGGCGATGCCCGGCGGGCCCTCACCGCGCTCGAGGCCAGCGCCGACTCGGCCACCCACGTCGACCTCGCCGACGTCGAGACCGCGATCGACCGCGCGGCGGTGCGCTACGACCGCGACGGCGACCAGCACTACGATGTGACCAGCGCGTTCATCAAATCGATCCGCGGCTCCGACGTCGACGCCGCCGTGCACTACCTGGCGCGCATGATCGCGGCGGGGGAGGACCCGCGCTTCATCGCCCGGCGCCTGATGATCCACGCGAGCGAGGACATCGGCATGGCCGATCCCACCGCGCTGCAGACCGCGGTCGCCGCCGCCCAGGTGGTCAACCTCGTCGGCATGCCGGAGGCCAAACTGGCCCTGACCCAGGCGACCATCCACCTGGCGACCGCACCGAAGTCGGCCGGCGTGGTCTCGGCGATCGGCGCCGCACTCGCCGACGTCGAGGCGGGCAAGGCCCGGGCGGTGCCCGCCCACCTGCGCGACAGCCATTACGCCGGTGCCAAGAAACTCGGCAACGGCGTCGCCTACCGGTACCCGCACGACCATCCCGACGGCGTGGTGCCCCAGCAGTACCCGCCCGACGAACTCGTCGGCGTCGACTACTACGAGCCCACCGATCACGGGCTCGAACGTGAGATCGGGCCGCGCGTGGCACGCCTGAGATCCATCGTCCGGGGTGCCGTCACACGTCGCCGATCCCGCTGATCACGCCGGATGTGCCGGGGTATGACGCCCGGGACCGGTTCCGCGACGCGCCGACGGTACTCTGGGATGTCGCGACAACCAACGGCGAGGACGAGACCAACAGTGCAGACGCATGACATCCGGAAGCATTTTCTGGACCACTTCATCAAGGCCGGCCACACCGAGGTGCCCAGTGCCTCGCTGCTGCTCGACGACCCCAACCTGCTGTTCGTCAACGCCGGCATGGTTCCGTTCAAGCCGTACTTCCTGGGCGAGCAGACCCCGCCGTACGACCGCGCGACCAGCGTCCAGAAGTGTGTCCGCACCCTCGACATCGACGAGGTCGGCATCACCACCCGCCACAACACCTTCTTCCAGATGGCGGGCAACTTCTCCTTCGGCGACTACTTCAAGCGCGAGGCCATCACCTTCGCCTGGACCCTGCTGACCAACAGCGTCTCCGACGGCGGCTACGGCATCGACCCGCAGAAGCTGTGGCCCACGGTCTATCTCGACGACGACGAGGCCGAGGCCATCTGGCGCGACGAGATCGGCGTGCCCGCCGAGCGCATCCAGCGTCGCGGCCTGAAGGACAACTACTGGTCGATGGGCGTCCCCGGCCCCTGCGGTCCGTGCTCGGAGATCTTCTACGACCGCGGCCCCGACTACGGCGTCGAGGGCGGCCCGGAGGCCGACGAGGACCGCTACATCGAGATCTGGAATCTCGTGTTCATGCAGAACGTCCGCGGTCCGGGCGGCGGCAAGGACAACTACGAGATCCTCGGGCCCCTGCCGAAGAAGAACATCGACACCGGCATGGGTGTCGAGCGCGTCGCCTGCATCCTGCAGGGCGTCGACAACGTCTACGAGACCGACCTGCTCAAGCCGATCATCGACCTGGCCGCCGAGCTCACCGGCCGCGCCTACGGCGCCGGTTCGCATGCCGACGACGTGCGCTTCCGCGTGATCGCCGACCACGCCCGCACCTCGGCGATGCTGATCGGCGACGGCGTGCTGCCCGGCAACGACGGTCGCGGTTACGTGCTGCGTCGCCTCCTGCGCCGCGTCGTGCGGTCGATGCGGCTGTTGGGAGCGGGGGACAACCAGGCGACCATGGGCACGATCATCGGCAAGGTCATCGACCTGATGGCCCCGTCGTACCCGGAGCTCGAGACCAGGCGTGCCGACATCGTGAAGGTCGCGGTGGGCGAGGAGACCTCCTTCGCCAAGACCCTCGCCGCGGGCTCCAAGCTCTTCGCCGACGCCGCGACCGCCACCAAGAAGTCCGCGAGCACCACCATCACCGGGGCCGACGCGTTCACCCTGCACGACACCTACGGCTTCCCGATCGACCTCACGCTCGAGATGGCGGCCGAGGCCGGGCTGGAGGTCGACCAGGAGGGCTTCACCGCCCTGATGGCCGAGCAGAAGCAGCGCGCCAAGGCCGACGCGACCGCCCGCAAGACCGGGCACGCCGACCTGAGCGTGTACCGCGACTTCCTCGACCGCGGACCCACCGAGTTCACCGGCTTCGACGAACTCGTCTCCGAGGCACGCGTTCTCGGTCTCGTCGCCGACGGCGCCCGGGTGCCCGTGGCGACGGCCGGGCAGGAACTCACCGTGGTGCTCAACCGCACGCCGCTCTACGCCGAGTCGGGCGGCCAGATGGCCGACGTCGGCACCATCACCACCGGTTCCGGTGTGCGCCTGTCCGTCACCGATGTGCAGAAGGTCGGGAAGTCGGTGTGGCTGCACAAGGTCCGCGTGGACGAGGGCGAGATCGAGGAGGGCGACGAGGTGCTCGCCGCCGTCGACACCGCCTGGCGTCACGGCGCCACGCAGGGCCATTCGGGCACCCACATGGTGCACGCCGCGCTGCGCGAGGTCCTCGGACCCGGTGCGACACAGGCGGGTTCGCTCAACCGCCCGGGTTACCTGCGCTTCGACTTCAACGCCAGCGGCCCGGTGACCGAGTCGCAGCGTCGGGAGATCGAGGAGATCTCCAACGCCGCGGTCGAAGCCAACTATCAGGTCAACACCTTCGAGACCGGACTCGACGAGGCCAAGGCGATGGGTGCGATGGCACTCTTCGGTGAGAACTACGGCGACGTCGTACGTGTCGTCGAGATCGGTGGCCCGTTCTCGATGGAACTGTGCGGTGGCACGCATGTCGTGTCGTCGTCGCAGATCGGTCCGATCACCCTCATCGGCGAGTCCTCCGTCGGTTCCGGTGTGCGTCGCGTCGAGGCCTACGTCGGTATGGATTCGTTCCGCTTCCTGTCCAAGGAGCGTGCTCTGCTCGCCGGTCTGGCGTCTTCGCTGAAGGTGCCGTCCGAGGAAGTGCCCGGCCGCGTCGAGCAGCTCGTCACCAAGCTGCGCGATGCCGAGAAGGAACTCGCCCGGGTGCGTGCCGAGCAGGCGCAGGCGGCCGTGTCGGGTCTCCTCGACACCGCGACCACCGTGGGTTCCACGCTCGTGGTCGAGGGGCGTGTCCCAGGACTCGACGCCAACGGACTGCGTTCGGTCGTCACCGATCTGCGGGGCCGGGTCGCCGACCGCCAGGCCGTGATAGCCCTGTTCTCGCCGAGCGGCGACGGACCGGATGCCAAGGTGCCGTTCGTGATCGCCACGACCGCCGCGGCCCGCGACGCCGGGATCAAGGCCGGTGATCTGGTCAAGGAGGTGGCGCCGCTCGTCGGTGGCCGCGGTGGTGGCAAGCCCGACCTCGCCCAGGGCTCGGGAACCGAACCCGGCGGGATCGACGCCGCCCTGTCGCGTATCCGCGAGTTCGTCGGCTGATGCCCATCGACCAGGATCCGCGCCTGCAACGAGGCCGCCGCCTCGGTATCGACGTAGGGAGCGTCCGGATCGGTGTCGCGGTCTGCGACCCCGACGGGATTCTCGCCACACCGGTGGAGACTGTCCGTCGAACACCCTCTGCCACAACCGATCTCGATCGGATCGTGGAACTGGTCGCCGAATACGGGGCGATCGGCGTCGTCATCGGGCTGCCGAAGACGCTGAAGAACACCACCGGGGTCGCGGCGGAGACCGCACGCGCCTTCGGTGATCGACTCGCCGAGCGGATCGCGCCGGCCGAGGTGCATTGGCAGGACGAACGATTCACCACCGTGACCGCGCAGCAGGCGCTGCACGCGAGCGGCCGGACGGTGAAGTCATCACGAGGAGTCATCGACCAAGCCGCGGCGGTCGCTATCCTTCAGGGATGGCTGGATGCGCGACGGTGAGTCCGATGATCCCTCGACAGAGTCGGGAGGGGAGCCGGCGGTGACCGAAGAACGGCGTCGCACGCGACACCGGGACAGCCAGGGACGCCGTGCCGACGCGCACCAAAGCGGTGCCGAGGGTATGGATCCGGAGCGTCTGCGGTACTTCACGCAGCCCGGCGAGGGTGCGTCACACACCCGGCATCGTCGCCGGCGTGCAGCCCCGCCCGCGCAGCCCGGCGAGCCCACGCCCCCGGCCCAGAGTGGCCGGCCGGGTGGGATTCCGGGACGTGCGCAGCCCGTCCGGATTCCGCCGGGCGGTCAACCCCCGCAGCCGCCGCGTGCACAGCAGGCACCTCCGCCGCCGGCCCCCCCGCGCCGGCCCGAACCGGAATACGTCGAACTCCGGTACGACGACCACGAGTTCAGCGACGTCGACGCCCAGCCCGCGTACGACGAGCCCACCTACGACGAGCCTGCGTACGGCGAGCCCGCACACCCCGAGCCCGTGGCGACGACGCCGCGTGGACCGCGTGCGCGCGACGAGGACGACTGGTGGCCGGGTGCCGACGACGCGGAGCCGGCCGCGGCGCCACGACGCCCGCGCCGACGCAACCGGGAGAACCAGAAGAAGCGTCGCGTGGTGCTGGCACTCGCCATCGTGTTCATGCTCGCCCTCGTCGGCGGCGTCGGCTACTACGGTCTGCGTTCCATGGGAGTCCTGGAGTCGCGCAAGGACTACACCAACACCGCCGGTGCCAGCGACGTGATCGTCGACATCCCGGAGAACTCGACCCTGTCCGACTTCGGCCGGATCCTTCTCGACGCCGATGTCGTCGGCAGCATGCGTGCTTTCCTCGACGCCGCGGACGGCCAGCCCATGTCCGGCGGCCTCTACAAGATGCGGACCCAGATCCCGGCGTCGACCGCCGTGGAGATGCTCACCGACGAAAGTGCCCAGCACCGCGTCGGACGGGTGGTGATCCCGCCGGGTCTGCAGCTCGACTCCAAGACCGGTATCGACGACAAGGTCACGCCGGGCATCTTCCAGTTGATCGAGGACGCGACGGCGACCGAGGTCAACGGTCAGCCCGAGGGTGTCACGGTGGCGCAGCTCGAAGAGGCGGCCGCCACCTCGACCCCCGAGGCCCTCGGGGTGCCGGATTGGGCGAAGGAGAACGTGGCGTCGATGACCGGCGACCACCGCCGCGTCGAGGGCCTGATCGCGCCCACCACCTGGGAACGCGTCGAACCCGATCACACCGCGGTGCAGATCCTCAACGAGATGATCTCCAAGAGCGCGGTGATGTTCGATCAGTGGGGTCTGGTGGACAACAACAAGTCCGGACTGTCGCCCTACGAGACGCTGATCGCCGCGTCGATCGTCGAACGCGAGGTCCGGCACGTCGAAGATGCGCCGAAGGTCGCCCGCGTCATCCGCAACCGGCTCGACGAGGATCAGCGGCTCGAGATGGACTCGACGCAGAACTACACCGCCGCCGTCACCAACATCGATGTGCACGGTGAGGCCTACAAGGCGGACAACGAGTGGAACACCTACCGCTACAAGGGTCTTCCGCCGACCCCGATCGCGGCCGTCGGTGTCCCGGCACTCGAGGCGATGCTCGACCCGGCTCCGGGTTCGTGGTTGTACTTCGTCACCGTCGACACCGCGGGCACCACGCTGTTCGCGAACACCTTCGAGGAACACAAGCGCAACCGCACTGTCGCCTGCAAGAACAAGCTCGTGTCGACGGGATGCCAGTGAGCCGTTCGCCGTACGGTGACCGTCGCCGGGCGGCGGTCCTCGGTTCGCCGATCGCGCATTCCAAGTCGCCTGCCGTCCACCTGGCCGCCTACCGGGCGCTCGGTCTCGACGGCTGGACCTACGACCGGATCGAGTGCACGGCCGATCGGCTGCCCGAGATCGTCTCCGGCGCGGCACCGGAGTTCATCGGGTTCTCGGTGACCATGCCGAACAAGCTGGCCGCCCTGGACTTCGCGACCGAACGGACCGAGCGGGCCGAACTCGTCGGATCGGCGAACACGCTCGTCCGCGTCGACGACGGCTGGCGGGCCGACTGCACCGACATCGACGGCATGACGGGAGCGCTGGCCGAACTCGGCGTCGACACCGACATCGCCGCGGGGGCCGCACCCGACGCGGTCGTGGTCGGCGCGGGCGGCACGGCGCTGCCGACCGTCATGGCGCTCGCCGAG
Organism: Gordonia sp. Swx-4; assembly: GCF_030316175.1. Lineage (NCBI taxonomy): Bacteria > Bacillati > Actinomycetota > Actinomycetes > Mycobacteriales > Gordoniaceae > Gordonia > Gordonia sp. Swx-4. The sequence continues at coordinate 2,912,782 of NZ_CP128197.1, read as the reverse complement.
GTCGGCGTCTCGACGATCTCGGTCGTCGCGCGCGACGCCGGCCGGGCCGCGTCCGTCCTGGAGTTGTGCGAGCGCCTCGGCATCACCGGTGAGGTCGTCCCCTTCGACGCCGGGACTGTGCTCGAAAACCGTTGCCGCGCTGCGTCTGTGGTGGTGTCGACGGTGCCCGCACCGGCCGCCGGGACGCTCGCGCCCGCAATCGCCCACGCGGGCAAGGTCGTCGACGTGATCTACGACCCCTGGCCGACGCCGCTGGCGGCCACCGTCGAGGCGTCCGGTGGAGTGGTCATCGGGGGACTGGTCATGCTGCTGAACCAGGCCTTCCGTCAGGTCGAGCTGTTCACCGGGCTCCCGGCACCCCGCGAGGCGATGACGCAGGTGCTCATACCCAACGCCTGAGGCTGTGGAGACCGTCCGCGATCCTGCCCGGATGCGCGCGATGCTCGGCACATGGCCGAACCCGCGATCCTGCTCTGGTTGCTCACGATCGCCGTCACCGACGCATGCACCCGGCGCATCCCCAATGCGATGGTCTGGCCAGGATTCTGCGCGGTGGCTGTCGTCGCCGTCGCCCAGCCCGCCGTGGGGCTCGCCGCAGCGGCTGCCGCGACGCCGTACCTGCTGACGTTCACGGTCGGGTGGTGCGGCGGCGGTGACGTGAAGCTCGCCTTCGCCTGCGGCGGTCTCGCGCTGCGTTGGGACACCGCGATGATCATGGTGGCGTGCGCCTCCCTCGTGGCGCTGATGATCGCCCTGGTGAGCATCGGGCGTCGCGGATCGACGGGGGGACACGCACATGCCCCGGCGCTCGTCGGCGCGCTGATCGTCGTGTCCGATCTGGCCTGACGGCGCCCGCCCCACGACCGCTGTCGGGGAGTTGTGGGGCACATGGAACAATTGATCACTGTGCTGCGCTGGATAACTGCCGGAGAATCCCACGGACCCGCCTTGGTCGCCCTCGTCGAGGGCATGGTCGCCGGGGTCGAGGTGACCTCGTCGGACATCGCCGAACAGCTCGCCCGCCGTCGCCTCGGCTACGGCCGCGGCGCGCGGATGAAGTTCGAGGCCGACAAGGTCACCGTGATCGGTGGCGTACGCCACGGTCGCACGATGGGTGGTCCGGTGGCGATCGAGATCGGCAACACCGAATGGCCCAAGTGGGAGACCGTCATGTCGGCCGACCCGGTCGATCCCGCCGAACTCGAGGGCAGCGCACGCAACGCGCCGCTGACCCGTCCGCGTCCCGGTCACGCCGACTACTCGGGCATGCTCAAGTACGGCTTCGACGACGCCCGTCCGGTCCTCGAACGCGCCAGCGCCCGGGAGACCGCGGCCCGCGTCGCCGCCGGCACCGTCGCCCGCAACTTCCTGCGTCAGGTCTTGGGCATCGAGGTCGTCTCGCACGTCATCTCGATCGGCGCGAGTGATCCCTATGTCGGTCCGCCGCCGCGCTTCAGCGATCTCGAGGCCATCGACGCCAGCCCGGTCCGTGCCTTCGACGCCGCCGCCGAGAAGTCGATGATCGACGAGATCGAGGCCGCCAAGAAGGACGGCGACACCCTCGGCGGCGTCGTCGAGATCGTCGCCACCGGAGTGCCCGTCGGGCTCGGCTCGCACGTCAGCGGCGAGACCCGGCTCGATGCACGTCTGGCCGCCGCCCTCATGGGCATCCAGGCCATCAAGGGCGTCGAGGTCGGCGACGGCTTCACCACCGCCCGCCGCCGCGGCAGCGAGGCCCACGACGAGATGGTCCCCGGACCCGACGGCGTGCTGCGCTCGACCAACCGCGCGGGCGGCCTCGAAGGCGGCATGACCAACGGCGAGGACCTGCGCGTCCGCATCGCCATGAAGCCGATCTCGACGGTGCCGCGCGCCCTGTCGACGGTCGACATGGAGACGGGGGAGACCGCCAGCGCGATCCACCAGCGCTCCGACGTGTGCGCCGTGCCCGCGGCCGGTGTGGTCGCCGAGGCCATGGTGGCGCTCGTCGTCGCCCAGGCGGCGCTGGACAAGTTCGGTGGCGACTCGGTCGCCGAGACCGCCGCCAACCTCGGTGCCTACCTGACTGCCGTCCACGCGCGCCCTCCGCGCCCATGACCCAGACGCCGACCCCCACACGGGCGACCACGGGGCGACGCCCCAGCGCCGTGCTGATCGGCTTCATGGGCGCCGGCAAGTCGACCGTCGGGCGTCTGCTTGCCGACCGTCTCGGGGTCGACTTCGTCGACACCGACATCGAACTGGTCCGGCGGACCGGCCGTAGCATCCCGGAGATCTTCGAATCGGACGGTGTCGACGGCTTCCGCACGATCGAGGAGAACGTGGTCTGCGACGTCCTCGACAACCACGGCGGGGTGGTCTCGCTCGGCGGGGGCGCGGTCACCACGGCGGGTGTCCGCGATGCCCTGGCCGATCAGCGGGTGGTCTTCCTGCGCGTCAGCCCCGAACGCGGTTACGAGCGGGTCTCCGGCACCGACCGGCCGCTGCTCGCCACCGAGGACCCGGCCGCCCGCTACGCGGAACTGCTCGCCGAGCGCACCGAGATCTATTCGTCGGTGTGCACCTTCGAGGTCGACGCCGACGCAGCTCCGGAAGCCGTCACCGACGCCATCGTCGCCGAACTCGCCCGCGAACTCGACGTGAGGACACCAGAATGACCGACATCGAACCCGTTGCGATCCGCGTCAACGCGGGTGCGCCCTATGACGTCACGATCGGCCGCGGGCTGCTCGGCGAGGTCGCCGAGGCCGCCGCCGGCGCCGACCGCATCGCGATCCTGTATCAGCCGCCGCTGAACAAGACCGCCGAGCAGATCCGGGAGTTCCTGGCGGACAAGGGCTTCGACGCCCACCGCATCGAGATCCCGGACGCCGAGGCGGGCAAGGACCTCTCGGTCGCCGCCTTCTGCTGGGAGGTCTTCGGCCGGATCGGTCTCAAGCGCAACGACAAGGTCATCAGCCTCGGCGGCGGTGCCGCGACCGACGTCTCCGGATTCGTCGCGGCCACCTGGATGCGCGGCATCGGCGTCATCCACGTCCCGACCACGCTGCTGGCGATGGTCGACGCCGCGGTGGGCGGCAAGACCGGCATCAACACCGAGGCGGGCAAGAACCTCGTCGGCTCGTTCCACGAACCCGACGCGGTCCTGATCGACATCGGCACCCTCGAGACCGTGCCGCGCAACGAGATCGTCGCCGGGCTCGCCGAGGTCATCAAGACCGGTTTCATCGCGGATCCGACCATCCTCGACATCATCGAGGCCGACCCGGAGGCCGCGCTCGACCCCACCAGCCCGGTCCTCCCGGATCTGATCCGCCGGTCGGTGCAGGTGAAGGCAGACGTCGTGTCAGCGGATCTCAAGGAGTCCTCACTGCGCGAGATCCTCAACTACGGCCACACCCTGGGCCACGCGATCGAACGCCGGGAGCGCTACCGCTGGCGTCACGGCGCCGCGGTGTCGGTGGGCCTGGTGTTCGCAGCCGAGCTTGCGCGCCTGGCCGGGCGTCTCGACGACGCGACCGCCGACCGTCACAAGTCGGTGCTCGAACTCGTCGGCCTGCCGACGACCTACGATCCCGATGCCTTCGCCGACCTGCTCGAGGGGATGGCGGGGGACAAGAAGAACCGTTCCGGTGTGCTGCGGTTCGTCGTGCTCGACGGGCTGGCCAAGCCGGGCCGTCTCGAGGGACCTGATCCGGGCCTCCTCGCCGCCGCCTACTCGGCCGTCGCCGGCGGGGCGGGCAAGAGCACGTCGGTCCTGCTCTAGCCGCTACTCGGCCAGAAACGAGCGAACCGGCTCTACTGCGCGGTCGCGTCGGCGTGACGGTCCTCGTGGGCCGACCAGTCGTCCTCGGGGGCGTGCTTGTTCTGGTCGCGGCGGATCAGCCAGCGGCCGATGGCTGCGCCGACGAAGGCCGGGACGAACACCAGCAGGGCGGTGAACGAGGCGCCGGCGATCAGCTCGACGAACAGACCGGCCTGGCCGATGCCGGCGAGGACCGTGTTGCCGAGGATCCAGGAGATGAGTCCGGCGATGACACCGGCCATGACACCGGCCTTCAGCCAGCGGACGGTGAGGTCCTCGTAGTCGTCCGGATCGGGATTGGCGCGGGCATCACGGATACCGTCGAAACCGCCCCAGACCAGGGCGATCAGGACGACCGCCGCGATGGTGACGGTGCGCCACACGGTGGAGTTCAGCGGGGCCTCGACCACCGCGACACCGAGCAGGATTCGGGCGAGGACGTGAACGGCGGTCATCGTCAGACCGCGTACCAACCACGAAGACATGCGCGTCATACTACGCATCCGTGCCGTGATCGCCGACACACCCGGTCGATCCGGGCGGTCCAGCGTGCCGGGGTCGCACTGTGCGACGTCCCACCGTAGCGTTGCCCGGGTGCCGATCATCCACGACACAGCAGGCCGGCGAGACCGGCTGCGGAACCAATTGCGTGAACGCGCGGACGCCGAGCAGGTGTCGGCGTTCGTGGTCTCCGACCTCGTCAACGTCCGCTACCTGACCGGTTTCACCGGGTCCAACGCGGCGGTCCTCATCGACGTGTCCGACCCCGCGGAGGACCGGATCGCCACCGACGGCCGCTACCTCACCCAGGTCGCCGCGCAGGTCCCCGACGTCGAGCCCGTCATCGAACGCGCGTGCGTCCCGGCGCTGGTCGCACACGCGCGCACCGCTGGTGTCACCCGCATCGGCTTCGAGGCCGACGCCGAGACCGTCGCCGGCCATCGGGCGCTGACCGCGTCGATCGAGGACTCCGGTGTCGAACTGGTCGGCCTCACCGGCGTCGTGCAGGGCCTGCGGGCCGTCAAGGACGCGGGGGAGATCGCGCTGCTGCGCGCCGCGTGCGCGATCGGTGACGCCGCCCTGGCCCGGATCATCGCCGACGGCGTCCTGCGTGCCGGAACCACCGAACGTCAGGCCGCCCGCGCGCTGGAGTTCGAGATGTACCGCCTCGGCGCCGACGGCATCGCCTTCGAGACCATCGTCGCCGCCGGTGCGCATTCGGCGATCCCGCATCACCGGCCCACACACACCGCGCTGGCCGACGGCGATCTGGTGAAGATCGACTTCGGCGCGGTCGTCGGCGGGTACCACTCCGACATGACCCGCACCTTCGTGTTGCGCCGCGCGGCGGATTGGCAGCGCGACATCTACGACCTCGTCGCCACCGCGCAGGCCGCCGGGCGGTCGGCACTGCGCCCGGGTGCCGAGCTGCGAGAGGTGGACGCCGCCGCACGCGACGTCATCGACGATGCGGGGCACGGCGACCACTATGTGCACGGACTGGGCCACGGCGTGGGTCTCGAGATCCACGAAGCGCCGGGAATCGGCAAACTCGCGGCGGGTACACTGCCATGCGGTGCTGCGGTCACCGTGGAGCCCGGTGTGTACCTACCCGGATGGGGTGGGGTCAGGATCGAGGACACCCTGGTCGTCACACAAGGCGACCAGGAACTGTTGACCACCACCGACAAGACATTCACCGTCATCTGACTGCAAGGGAAGAAACACCACATGGCGACCACCGCCGATTTCAAGAACGGCCTCGTGCTGCGCATGGACGACCAGCTCTGGCAGATCCAGGAGTTCCAGCACGTCAAGCCGGGCAAGGGCCCCGCGTTCGTGCGCACCAAGATCAAGAACGTGCTGAGCGGCAAGACCGTCGACAAGACCTTCAACGCCGGCGTCAAGGTCGAGACCGCCACCGTCGACCGTCGGGACATGACCTTCCTGTACAACGACGGCACCGACTACGTCTTCATGGACGCACAGGACTACGAGCAGTTCGCGCTGCCGCCGGCCGTCGTCGGCGACGGCGCACGCTTCCTGCTCGAGAACATGACCGTGCAGGTCTCGCTCAACGAGGGCAACCCGCTGTTCGTCGAGCTCCCGGTCACCGTCGAGCTCATCGTCGCCCAGACCGACCCGGGTCTGCAGGGTGACCGCTCCACCGGTGGCACCAAGCCCGCCACACTGGAGACCGGCGCCGAGATCCAGGTGCCCCTGTTCATCAACACCGGTGACAAGCTCAAGGTCGACTCGCGTGACGGCAGCTACCTCGGCCGCGTCAACTCCTGAGCTGTGAAACAACCCGGAACCCGACACAAGGCGCGGCGGCGCGCGGTCGACCTTCTCTTCGAAGCCGAGGCAAAGAAGGTCAGCCCTGCGCAGCTCGTCGCCGAACGCCGTGAGTACGTCCGCAGCGACGAGAGCGTCGGCTCGATCCACGACTACACCGCCACGGTGATCAACGGACTCGCCGACGATCAGAACCAGATCGACGCGGTCATCTCCTCCTATCTGCGGGAGTGGACGCTGGAGCGTCTGCCCGCCGTCGACCGCGCCATCATGCGCCTGGCGACCTGGGAGCTGTTCAACTCGCTCGACGTCGACACCATCGTGGTGGTCGACGAGGCGGTGGAGCTCGCCAAGGAGCTGTCCACCGATGATTCGCCGGCCTTCGTCAACGGTGTGCTCGCCAAGATCGCCGAGCTCGCGCCGCAGGTCCGTGCCGCCGCGTCGGCCGAGCCGCGGCCGTCGGGTGACGCCGAGTAGTACCGAAGATCTCATGTCATCGGTCCCGGTCGTGTTCGCGACCGGGACCGCTTGCTGTGGCGCAGGTCGCGGGAATTCGTCTGTCTCGCCACGCGGTGTAAAGTGTCGCGAGACAGACATCCTTTAACGATCCGTCCTGCGAGGCGGAGAAGGAGGTCGGCTTTGGCCAGCCCCGCCCCCAGGGTGCTGCTCGATGCCGCTGACGTGTCGCGCACGATTGCTCGTGTCGCACACCAGGTTATCGAGAAGACAGCACTGGACTCGCCCGACGCCCCGCGCGTCGTTCTCATCGGAATTCCCACTCGCGGAACGTCTCTCGCGACCCGCCTGGGTTCCAAGATCGGCGAGTTCGCCAATGTCGAGGTGCCGGTCGGCTACCTCGACATCACCCTCTACCGCGACGATCTGCGCGGCAAGCCCCATCGCCCACTCGAACGGACAATGGTCCCGGCCGGTGGCGTCGACGGCGCGATCGTGATCCTCGTCGACGACGTGCTCTACTCCGGACGCACGGTCCGCGCCGCGCTCGACGCGCTGCGTGATCTCGGTCGCCCCGCCGCGGTTCAGCTCGCGGTGCTGGTGGATCGCGGCCACCGCGAATTGCCGCTGCGCGCCGACTATGTCGGCAAGAACATCCCCACCGCTCGAGACGAGCAGGTGTCGGTGCACCTCACCGAACACGACGGGATCGACCAGGTCGTCCTGAGTTCCGGCGCCGATGTCGTTGCCGCCGAGGGTGATTCGTGATGCGGCATCTGCTCTCCACGCAGGATCTCGGCCGCGACGAGGCCACCGCGCTCCTCGATGACGCCGAGCGCTTCGAGCAGGCACTGACGGGCCGCGAGGTCCGCAAGCTCCCGACGCTGCGCGGCCGGACCGTCATGACGGTGTTCTACGAGAACTCGACCCGCACCCGCGTCTCCTTCGAGGTCGCCGGCAAGTGGATGAGCGCCGACGTCATCAACGTCAGCGCGTCGAGTTCCTCGGTGGGCAAAGGCGAATCGCTGCGGGACACGGTCAAGACCCTGCACGCCGCCGGCGCCGACGCGCTGATCGTCCGCCACCCCGCGTCGGGTGCGCCCGCCCAGATCGCCGACTGGACCACCGATTCCGACGGTGAGGGCCCGGCGATCATCAATGCCGGTGATGGCACGCACGAACATCCGACGCAGGCCCTGCTCGACGCGCTCACCCTGCGCCAGCGGCTCGGGTCGCTGGACGGGCGTCGCATCGCGATCGTCGGCGACGTCGTGCACTCGCGCGTCGCGCGGTCCAACGCGCACCTGCTGTCGACCCTCGGTGCCGAGGTCGTCCTCGTCGCCCCGCCGACCCTGCTCCCGGCGGGAGTGGGCGAGTGGCCGGTCACCGTCTCGGGCAACCTCGACGCCGAACTGCCCGCCGTCGACGCGGTGATGATGCTGCGCGTGCAGGCCGAGCGGATGAACGGCGGCTTCTTCCCGAGCCCCCGCGAGTACGCGGTTCGCTTCGGTCTCAACGACCGCCGCCTGGCGATGCTCTCCGACGACGCGGTGGTCCTGCACCCCGGCCCGATGCTGCGCGGCATGGAGATCGGCTGGTCGGTCGCCGACTCGCCGAAGGCCACCGTCCTCGACCAGGTCCGCAACGGCGTGCACGTCCGCATGGCGGTGCTCTTCCGCCTCCTCGTCGGCTCCGATTCGGCGGGAGCCCAGCTGTGACACCGAGTACGCCCACCCCCAGCACGTCAGGAGTTCGCAAGTGACCGCCCCGGCAACCGGAACCGTCCTGCTCGGTGATGTTCGCCCCTACGGCGAAGGTGAGCCGGTCGACGTTCTCGTCGTCGACGGCGTGATCACCGAGATCGGCCCCGAACTGTCCGCACCCGCGGGCGCCGAGCGCATCGAGGGCAAGGGCGGGGTGCTGCTGCCCGGTTTCGTCGACCTCCACACGCATCTGCGCGAACCCGGCCGCGAGGACACCGAGACCATCCGGTCCGGCTCCGAGGCCGCCGCCCTGGGCGGGTACACCGCGGTCTTCGCGATGGCCAACACCAGCCCGGTCGCCGACAACTCGACCGTCACCGACAACGTATGGCGCTCCGGCCGCGAGGTCGGCCTCGTCGACGTCTACCCGGTGGGTGCGGTCACCGTCGGACTCGAGGGCCGCCAGCTCGCCGAGATGGGCATGATGAACGCCGGCGCCGCGGGCGTCCGGATGTTCAGCGACGACGGCAAGTGCGTCGACGACCCGCTGCTCATGCGCCGCGCCCTGGAGTACGCGACCGGACTCGGTGTGCTCATCGCGCAGCACGCCGAGGAGCCGCGCCTGACCGTCGGTGCCGTCGCCAACGAGGGCCCCACCGCGTCCCGCCTGGGCCTCGCCGGCTGGCCGCGTGCCGCCGAGGAGTCGATCGTCATCCGCGACGCGCTGCTCGCCCGCGACGCCGGCGCCCGCATCCACATCTGCCACGCCTCGACCGAGGGTACCGTCGAGCTGCTGCGCTGGGCCAAGGACCAGGGGATCGCGATCACCGCCGAGGTGACCCCGCATCACCTGCTCCTCGACGACTCGAGACTCGAAACCTACGACCCGGTCAACAAGGTCAATCCGCCGCTGCGCGAGGTTCGCGACACCGAAGCCCTGCGTCGGGCGTTGGCCGATGGGATCGTCGACTGTGTGGCCACCGACCATGCGCCGCACGCCGCGCAGGAGAAGTGCTGCGAGTTCGCCCAGGCCAAGCCGGGCATGCTCGGGCTGCAGACCGCCCTGCCGATCGTCGTCGAGACCTTGGTCAAGCCGGGACTCCTCGACTGGCGCGGCGTCGCACGGGTGATGAGCGAACGCCCCGCGCAGATCGTCGAGTTGACCGATCAGGGCCGCCCGATCGAGGTCGGTGAGCCGGCCAACCTCACCGTCGTCGACCCGGACTCCTCGTGGGTGGTCCGCGGCGACGAACTGGCCAGCCTGTCGCGCAACACCCCGTTCGAGGAGATGACGATGCCGGCGAGCATCACCGCCACCGTCCTGCGCGGCGTGGTCACCACCCGCGAGGGCCGGGTGACCCGATGAACCTCCGGGCCCGGCGCGGCCTCATCCCCGGCATCCTCGTGCTCGTCGTGGTCGCCTCGGTGATCGGCACCGTGCTCGGCTACGGCAGGTTCGTGTTCAACGCGTGGTTCATCGGCGTGTGCGTGCTCATCGTGCTCGGCCTGCTGTCGATGTTCTACCTGCTGATCACCGGCAACAAGAAGAAGCAGGCGGCGCAGGCCGAGCTGATCGGCGAACTTCCGCCCACCCCGGCCGATCTCGGGGCGGAGCAGCGCGGCCCCGACACCGGCCTCTACCTCGGTTCCACGATGGCACCGAGTTGGCAGAACCGCGTCGCCGTCGGGGACATCTCCGATCGCGCGTCGGCGACGATCGCCGAGTTCGCCGCGGGCATCCTGATCACCCGTCAGGGTGCAAGCGACATCTGGATTCCGCGTGAGGCGATCACGGCGGTCCGCACCGAGCGCGGCATCGCGGGCAAGGTCATGAGCGCCGACGGTGTCCTGGTGATCCGGTGGGTCCTGCCCAGCGGCACCGAGATCGACTCGGGAATCCGCGCAGACGACAAATCGATCTATCCCGGTTGGGTGAACGCCTTTGCCGGGCAGCATGACAGTGGACAGGGGACACAGGAATGAACACAGCGGTCTTGGTGCTGGAGAACGGCCAGGTGTTCACCGGCCGGAGCTTCGGCGCAGTGGGCGAGACCCTCGGTGAAGCGGTGTTCTGCACCGCGATGACCGGCTACCAGGAGACCCTGACCGACCCGAGCTACCACCGGCAGATCGTCGTGGCCACCGCGCCGCAGATCGGCAACACCGGCTGGAACACCGAGGACGGCGAGAGCACCGGCAGCGCGGGCAGCACCGGGGTCGACGGCGACTCCGGCAAGATCTGGGTGGCCGGATACGCGGTGCGCAATCCCACGCGTCGCGTCTCGAACTGGCGCGCCACCACCTCCCTCGAGGACGAACTCGTCAAACAGGGGATCGTCGGCATCGGCGGGATCGACACCCGCACCGTGGTCCGCATCCTCCGCGACCACGGCTCGATGAAGGCCGGCATCTTCTCCGGACCGGCACTGGCCGACACCGACGAACTCGTCGGCCGGGTGCGCAACCAGCCGGACATGAAGGGCGCCAAGCTCGCCGACGAGGTCACCACCACCGACGGCTACATCGTCGAGCCGGTCGGCCAGCACCGGTTCACCGTCGCGGCCATCGACCTCGGGATCAAGACCAACACCCCGCGCATGTTCGCCGAGCGCGGCGTCCGCACCCATGTGCTGCCGGCGAACGTCGCCCTCGACGCGATCGCCGACCTCAAGCCAGACGGTGTCTTCCTGTCGAACGGCCCCGGTGACCCGGCGACCGCCGACGACGTCGTCGAGCTCACCCGCGGCGTTCTCGGCCGGGATCTGCCGCTGTTCGGCATCTGCTTCGGCAACCAGATCCTGGGCCGGGCCCTCGGCCGGTCCACCTACAAGATGAAGTTCGGGCACCGGGGCATCAACATCCCGGTTGTCGACCACGCCACCGGCAAGGTCTCGATCACCTCGCAGAACCACGGCTTCGCACTCGAGGGTGAGGCGGGGGAGGAGTTCGACTCCGACTTCGGCCGCGCGCGGGTCAGCCACGTCTGCGCCAACGACGGCACCGTGGAGGGTCTCGAGCTGCTCTCCGGCCGCGCCTTCTCCGTGCAGTACCACCCGGAGGCGGCCGCCGGGCCCCACGACGCCGCGTATCTGTTCGACAAGTTCGTCACCCTGCTCGAGGGTGACCGTGCGCAAGGAGCGAGTGCCTGATGCCGCGCCGCGAAGACATCAACCACGTCCTGGTCATCGGCTCCGGCCCGATCGTCATCGGCCAGGCCTGTGAATTCGACTACTCGGGCACCCAGGCCTGTCGCGTGCTCAAGGCCGAGGGCCTGCGCGTCAGCCTGGTGAACTCCAACCCGGCGACGATCATGACCGACCCGGAGTTCGCCGACGCCACCTACATCGAGCCCATCACCGCCGAGTTCGTCGAGAAGGTGATCGAGGCCGAGCGCGACGCCGGTCATCCCATCGACGCGGTGCTCGCCACCCTCGGCGGGCAGACCGCGCTGAACACCGCGGTCGCACTGCACGATCGCGGCTCGCTGGAGAAGTACGGCATCGAGCTGATCGGCGCCGACTTCGACGCCATCCAGCGCGGCGAGGACCGCCAGATGTTCAAGGACATCGTGGAGAAGGTCGGCGGCGAGAGCGCCCGTTCCCGTGTCTGCCACACCATGGACGAGGTCCGCGAGACCGTCGCCGAGCTCGGCTTCCCGGTCGTCGTGCGCCCGTCGTTCACCATGGGCGGCCTCGGTTCGGGCATGGCCTACAACGACGAGGACCTCGACCGCATCGCCGGTGGCGGACTCGCCGCCTCGCCGACCGCCAACGTCCTCATCGAGGAGTCGATCCTCGGCTGGAAGGAATACGAACTCGAGCTGATGCGCGACAACCGCGACAACGTCGTGGTCGTCTGCTCCATCGAGAACCTCGACCCGGTCGGCGTGCACACCGGCGACTCGGTGACCGTCGCCCCGGCGATGACCCTCACCGACCGCGAGTACCAGATCATGCGCGACCTCTCGATCGACATCCTGCGCGAGGTCGGCGTCGACACCGGCGGCTGCAACATCCAGTTCGCCCAGGACCCGCGCGACGGCCGCCTCGTCGTGATCGAGATGAACCCGCGTGTGTCGCGGTCGTCGGCCCTGGCGTCGAAGGCGACCGGCTTCCCGATCGCCAAGATCGCCGCGAAGCTGGCCATCGGCTACAGCCTCGACGAGATCGTCAACGACATCACCAAGGAGACCCCGGCCTGTTTCGAGCCCACGCTCGACTACGTCGTGGTCAAGGCGCCGCGGTTCGCGTTCGAGAAGTTCCCGGGCGCCGACGACACGCTGACCACCACGATGAAGTCGGTGGGCGAGGCCATGAGTCTCGGCCGCAGTTTCGCCGAGGCGCTCGGCAAGGTCATGCGTTCGCTGGAGACCAAGGCCGGTGGCTTCTGGGTGGAGGCCGACCGGCCCGACCCCAAGACCGTCGATCTGCCCGCGCTGCTCGAGGAGATCAGGACGCCGAAGGACGGGCGTCTGTACAAGCTGATGCTGGCCTTCGACGCCGGCGCCACGATCGAGCAGCTCTACGAGGCCACCGCGATCGACCCGTGGTTCCTGGCCGAGATCGGCGGCATCGCCGCGCTCGGTGCGGAGATCCGCGACGCCGACACCCTCGACGAGGCGCTGCTGCGCGAGGCGAAGTCGAACGGCTTCTCCGACCGTCAGATCGCTGCCCTCCGTCCGGAGTTCGAGGACGAGGCCGCCGTGCGCGCGCATCGTCTGTCGCTCGGTGTGCGCCCGGTCTTCAAGACCGTCGACACCTGTGCGGCCGAGTTCGAGGCGAAGACGCCGTACCACTACTCGACCTATGAGCTCGATCCCGCGGCGACCAGCGAGATCGCACCGCAGCCGGATCGGCCGAAGGTGCTCATCCTCGGTTCGGGCCCCAACCGCATCGGTCAGGGCATCGAGTTCGACTACTCGTGTGTCCACGCCGCGCTCACCCTGAGCGAGGCCGGGTACGAGACCGTGATGGTCAACTGCAACCCGGAGACCGTCTCTACCGACTACGACACCGCGGATCGTCTGTACTTCGAGCCGCTGACCTTCGAGGACGTGCTCGAGGTCTACTACGCCGAATCCCAGTCGGGCACCGTGGCCGGCGTCATCGTGCAGCTCGGCGGCCAGACCCCGCTGGGTCTCGCACGCCGCCTCGAGGAGGCGGGTGTCCCGATCGTCGGCACCAGCCCGGCCGCCATCGACCTCGCCGAGGATCGTGGCGAGTTCGGCAAGGTGCTCACCGGGGCCGGCCTGCCGGCTCCGGCATTCGGTACCGCGACCAGCTTCGCCGAAGCCCGCGACACCGCCGCCCGCATCGGCTACCCGGTGCTGGTGCGTCCGTCGTACGTCCTGGGCGGCCGCGGCATGGAGATCGTGTACGACGAGAAGTCCCTGGAGGACTACATCTCTCGTGCCACCGAACTGACCCCCGACCACCCGGTGCTGGTGGACCGCTTCCTCGAGGACGCGGTGGAGATCGACGTCGACGCCCTGTGTGACGGCGACGAGGTCTACATCGGCGGCGTGATGGAGCACATCGAGGAGGCCGGTATCCACTCCGGCGACTCCGCGTGTGCGCTGCCGCCGGTCACCCTCGGCCGCGCCGACCTGGAGATGGTCCGCACCTCCACCGAGGCGCTCGCCAAGGGCATCGGCGTGAAGGGCCTGCTCAACGTGCAGTACGCGCTCAAGGACGACGTCCTCTATGTGCTGGAGGCGAATCCGCGCGCGAGCCGGACGGTCCCGTTCGTCTCCAAGGCGACCGCGGTGCCGCTGGCCAAGGCCTGTGCCCGCGTGATGCTCGGCTCGTCGATCGCCGAACTGCGCGAGCAGGGCATCCTGCCGAAGACCGGAGACGGCGGCGAGGCTCCCGCGACCGCGCCGATCTCGGTGAAGGAAGCGGTCCTGCCGTTCAACCGGTTCCGTCGCCACGACGGCAGCGGTGTCGACAACCTGCTCAGCCCCGAGATGAAGTCGACCGGTGAGGTCATGGGCATCGACGCCGACTTCGGTCGCGCGTTCGCGAAGTCGCAGACCGCCGCGTACGGTTCGCTGCCGACCAGCGGCAAGATCTTCGTCTCGGTTGCCAACAAGGACAAGCGCGCGCTGATCTTCCCGGTCAAGCATCTCGCCGACCTCGGCTTCGAGATCCTGGCGACCGAGGGCACCGCGGATGTGCTGCGCCGCAACGGCATCAAGTGTGAGACCGTGCTCAAGCACTTCGAGGCCGCCGAGGGACAGCGCACGGTTGTGGACATCATCCGCGCCGGTGAGGTCACCATGGTGATCAACACCCCGTACGGCAACTCCGGCCCGCGCGTCGACGGGTACGAGATCCGCAGTGCGGCAGTCTCGGTCAACATCCCGTGCATCACCACGGTGCAGGGTGCCAGCGCCGCGGTCCAGGGCATCGAGGCCGCGATCAACGGCGACGTCGCGGTGCGCTCGATCCAGCGACGCCACGCGGACATGGCCGGCCGGTCATGACGGTGGTGTCGGCATGATGGGGGCGTCCGGTTTCGGCGCCCGCTACCGGCAGGTGACGGCCGAACGCGGACGCCTGTGCGCGGGCATCGACCCGCACGCGGCGCTGCTGACCGACTGGGGTCTGGACGTGTCCGTCGACGGGTTGTCCCGCTTCGCCGACATCTGCGTCGAGGCGCTGGCCCCGTCGGCGGCGGTGATCAAGCCGCAGGTGGCCTTCTTCGAGCCGTTCGGCGCCGCGGGTTTCGCGGTGCTCGAACGGGTCGTCGCGGGTTGCCGCGAGGCGGGTGCCCTGGTGATCGCCGACGCCAAGCGCGGTGACATCGGCTCGACCATGTCCGCCTACGCGCAGGCCTGGTTGGCCGACGCCTCGCCGCTCTGCGCCGACTCGGTGACCGCCTCGCCCTACCTCGGGTACGAATCACTGCGTCCAGCACTGGATCTGGCTCGTGCGGGGCAGCGCGGCGTGTTCGTCCTGGCACGAACCTCGAACCCGGAGGGCGGCGACGTGCAGAAGGCGATGGCAGGGGAGCGGACGGTAGCCCAGTCCATCGTCGACGCCGCTGCGGCCGAGAACGCCGACGGCACGGCCACCGTGGGTCTCGTCGTGGGCGCGACCCGCGAACACGGACTCGACCTCGCCGGCCTGAACGGCCCCATCCTGGCACCCGGCCTGGGTGCTCAGGGCGCCACCGCCGAGGACCTGAAGGTGGTCTTCGACGATGCCGACCCGGCCTGGGTGTTGCCGGCGAGCTCGCGTGGCGTGCTGCGGGCGGGTCCCGACGTCGCCGCTCTACGGGACGCGTTCATGCAGGCGCGCGACGAGGTCGAGGCCGCGCTGGGCTGAGACGACGCGGGCCCGGCGCTACGCCGGGGAAGCGCGCGACACGCTCGAAACGCGATCGAATTCCGGACGAATCTGGTCACATCACTCCAGTCACATCCGTCTCAGCAAGTGAATCACGCGATCGCGTGTCTTTCGCATTGCTACCGACCTGCGCGGATGGCGTCATCGCCGTGACCTGCAGGTTCCTGGTAAAACCCGTAGTCAGAGCGCTGCAACACTGAGTGAAGGGTTGAAGGGCCGGAGCGGACTGCTGCAGTGCACTACAACATGAGAAAACACCGCGAAAACGGGGGGTCGCGCTCGCAAATGCCTGCTCACGTCGGTACGGTCGCATTCGCCGCCAACAATCGGTGGTGCCGGACGGGTACCCCACCCGACCGCATCGTTGCGAAGACGACGCAGCGCCGCCAGTGTGGCAACAGCCGTCGGACGCCTCAGGGCGGACGATGACAGTCCCAATCAAGAACGAAAGACGGAGGAACCCGTGGCCCTTCCCCAGTTGACTGACGAGCAGCGCGCCGCTGCGTTGGAGAAGGCAGCTGCCGCTCGTCGCGTCCGCGCGGAGCTCAAGGAGCGCCTGAAGCGCGGTGGCACCGATCTCCAGCAGGTGCTCAAGGATGCCGAGAACGACGAGATCCTGGGCAAGATGAAGGTCTCGGCACTGCTCGAGGCCCTTCCCAAGGTCGGCAAGGTCAAGGCTCAGGAGATCATGACCGAGCTGGAGATCGCCCCGACCCGCCGCCTGCGCGGTCTCGGCGACCGTCAGCGCAAGGCTCTGCTCGAGAAGTTCAGCTCCTGAGCGTGAGCATCGCAACCGAACACGGCAGCGTGATGAGCTCGTGGGACCGGCGGTGACCAACCGGCCGGATACCGCGGGAGCCGCACGCACGAGGGGTCGACTGATTGTCTTGGTCGGCCCCTCGGCCGTCGGCAAGTCCACCGTGGTCGCCAAGGTGCGCGCCGCGTTGCCCGACCTGTACTTCAGCGTCTCGGCGACCACCCGCGCACCGCGCCCCGGTGAGGTCGACGGCCGCGACTACTACTTCGTGTCCGCCGAGGACTTCGACAAGATGATCGCCGGTGACGAGCTCCTGGAGTGGGCTGAGATCCACGGTGGCCTGCAGCGATCGGGTACACCGCTCGCGCCCGTCCTCGCGGCTCTGGAGGCCGGCAAGCCCGTTCTGGTGGAGGTCGACCTCGTCGGTGCGCGCAACGTCGTCACCCGACTGCCCGAGGCGACCACCGTCTTCCTCGCGCCGCCGAGCTGGGACGAACTGGTCGCCCGGCTGACCGGCCGCGGCACCGAGAGTCCCGAGGCGATCGAGCGCCGGCTGGCCACCGCGAAGGTCGAGATGGCCGCCAAAGACGAGTTCGACCACGTCATCGTGAACAGCGAAGTCGACCGAGCGGCCTCCGACTTGGTATCCTTGCTGGTCGGACCTGAGCAGGCCACCGCGCCCGCGACCTGACCAGCCTCTCTGACATCCCAGACCTCGACGCAGGAGTTTGTGTGACCACCCCGACCAATTTCGACATCACCGAGATCGCCGACGCACCGGCATACGACACGCCGCTGGGTATCACCAATCCGCCGATCGACGATCTCCTCGAGCGCGCCTCGTCGAAGTACGCCCTCGTCATCTACGCGGCCAAGCGTGCCCGCCAGATCAACGACTACTACAACCAGCTCGGCGACGGCATCCTCGAGTACGTCGGCCCGCTGGTCGAGCCGGGCCTCCAGGAGAAGCCGCTGTCGATCGCGATGCGCGAGATCCACTCCGACCTGCTCGAGCACACCGAGGGCGAATAGTCTCGACGTCGGGATGACCACACCGACCAAGCCGCGACGCCGAATCCTCATCGGCGTCGGTGGAGGTATCGCCGCATACAAGGTGTGCTCGGTGATCCGCCACTTCACCGAGTCCGGGCACGAGGTCCGCGTCGTGCCGACCCCCGCCGCACTCAAGTTCGTCGGCAAGGCGACCTTCGAGGCACTCAGCGGTAACCCGGTCAGCACCACCGTCTTCGACGACGTCGACGAGGTCGCGCACGTGCGTCTGGGCCAGGGCGCCGACCTCGTGATCATCGCCCCGGCGACCGCGGACCTCATGGCCCGCGCCGCCCAGGGCCGCGCCGACGATCTGCTCACCGCATCGCTGCTCACCGTGCGGTGCCCGGTGCTGTTCGTGCCGGCCATGCACACCGAGATGTGGGAGCACCCGGCCACTCAGGCCAACATCGCGACGCTGCGCGAGCAGGGCTCGACGGTCATGACCCCGGCGTCGGGTCGGCTCACCGGCACCGACTCCGGCCGCGGCCGTCTACCGGACCCGCAGGAGATCGCGCTCACCGGCGAGCTTCTCCTCGATCGCGCCGACGCCCTGCCCTACGATCTCGCCGGTGTCCGCGTGCTCATCAGCGCCGGCGGCACCCGCGAACCTCTCGATCCCGTGCGTTACCTGGGCAATCACAGCTCCGGCAAGCAGGGATTCGCGCTGGCCCGTGCGGCCGCGCAGCGCGGTGCGAGCGTCACCGTCGTCGCCGGTTCGACCGCTGATCCGGGCGATCCCGCCGGCGTGCAGATCGTGCGGATATCGACGGCTCAGGAACTCTCCGAGGAGATGACCAAGCGCGCGGCCGACGCCGACGTCGTCATCATGGCCGCCGCCGTCGCCGACTTCCGGCCGATCGCGGTGGCCGACGCGAAGATCAAGAAGGGCGATCAGGGTCCGGCCCCGATCGAGCTCACCACCAACCCCGACATCCTCCGCGGCCTGGTCGATGCGCGGGACGACGGTCGGATTCCGTCCGAGACCGTCATCGTCGGCTTCGCGGCCGAGACCGGGGACGAGACCGGCGGGGTCCTCGACCACGGTCGCGCCAAGCTCGCCCGCAAGGGTTGCGACCTCCTCGTGGTGAACGCCGTCGGTGACGGCAAGGCGTTCGGCACCGAGGACAACACCGGGTGGCTGCTTTCCGCCAAAGGTGACGAGACCGCTCTGCCCTTCGGATCGAAAACACTCATGTCGAGTCGGATACTTGACGAAGTGCGACAACTGGTGCCTGATGGTCGGGGGGCCTGAGCGGCACCGTAGTTTTGAAAGTGACTCCACCGGCCACACCGACCGGCCGACACCTGCCAAACGGCGCCGGACACATCCGCGCGCGAGATCTCGAGAGGATCTGATGACCACCTCGTCACGCCTGTTCACGAGCGAATCCGTCACCGAGGGACATCCCGACAAGATCTGTGACGCGATCAGCGACTCGATCCTCGACGCCATCCTCACCGACGACCCGAACGCGCGGGTCGCGGTCGAGACGCTGGTGACCACCGGCCAGGTCCACGTCGCGGGTGAGGTCACCACCACCGCCTACGCCGACATCCCCAAGATCGTCCGGGACAAGGTCCTCGAGATCGGTTACGACTCCTCGACCAAGGGCTTCGACGGCGCGTCGTGCGGCGTCAACGTCGCCATCGGTGCGCAGTCCCCGGACATCGCCGGTGGCGTCTTCGACTCGCACGAGAGCCGCAGTGGCATCTCCGAGGACGAGATCGACAAGCAGGGTGCGGGCGACCAGGGCCTGATGTTCGGTTACGCCACCAACGAGACCCCGGAGCTCATGCCGGTGCCGATCGCCCTCGCGCACCGGCTGTCGCGACGACTCACCGAGGTCCGCAAGAACGGCACTCTGCCGTACCTGCGCCCCGACGGCAAGACGCAGGTCACCATCGAGTACGACGGCGACACCCCGGTCCGGCTCGACACCGTGGTGCTCTCGACCCAGCACGCCGCCGACATCGACCTCGACAACCTCCTCGCCCCCGACATCAAGAAGCACGTCGTCGACGCGGTGCTCGCCGAGATCGGCCTGCCGTCCCTCGACACCTCCGATTACCGCCTGCTGGTCAACCCGACGGGCAAGTTCGTCCTCGGCGGCCCGATGGGCGATGCCGGACTGACCGGCCGCAAGATCATCGTCGACACCTACGGCGGCATGGCCCGCCACGGCGGCGGCGCCTTCTCCGGCAAGGACCCGTCGAAGGTCGACCGCAGCGCCGCGTATGCGATGCGCTGGGTCGCCAAGAATGCGGTGGCGGCAGGCCTGGCCGACCGCATCGAGGTCCAGGTGGCCTACGCGATCGGCAAGGCCGCACCGGTCGGCCTGTTCGTCGAGACCTTCGGCACCGAGCATGTCGACCCGGCGGTCATCGAGCGCGTCATCAAGGAGAACTTCGACCTGCGTCCGCTCGCGATCATCCGCGACCTGGACCTGCTGCGTCCGATCTACGGTCCGACCGCCGCGTACGGCCACTTCGGCCGCACCGACGTCGATCTCCCGTGGGAGCGGACCGACCGCGCGGACAAGCTGCGCGCGGCCGCCGGTCTCTGACCGGCGAAGGGCGCAGTCCCTGCCCCCGAAAGGCGCACGGGTCCCGGCTGATTCGCTGCCGGTGGCACGTGTGCTGCCCATTCTCGGACTCGCACACCTCGACCGACCGTTCGACTACCTGATCGACTCCGATCAGGATGCGACGGCGGTTCCGGGGGTGCGGGTCCGCGTTCGGTTCTCCGGCCGTCTCGTCGACGGATTCCTGCTCGACCGCATCGAGAAGAGTGATCACCCCGGCAAGCTGGGCTGGCTCGACCGTGTCGTCTCCGCCGAACCGGTGCTGTCACCGGAGCTGGCATCGCTGTGCCGCGCCGTCGCCGATCGCTACGCCGGCACCATGGGAGATGTTGTCCGGCTGGCCATTCCGCCGCGCCATGCGCGAACCGAGAAGGAGACGACACCCGAACCGACGACCGTCGTCGAGGCGCCGGACCTCGAGGCGTGGCGACGCTATCCGCTGGCCGGGTCGTTCTTCGAGGCGATCGCCGGGGACGGTCACCCGCGAGCGGCGTGGCAGGCCCTGCCGGGCGAGGACTGGCCCCGACGACTCGCCGAACTGGCCGCGGCGACCCTGGCGGCCGGACGCGGCTGCATCATCGTCGTGCCCGACCAGCGCGACCTCGACCGGGTGTGGGCGGAATGCGAACCACTCATCGGCGATCAGGGAGTCGCGCTGGCGGCCGGACTCGGACCCACCGCCCGGTACCGGCGCTGGCTCGCCGCACGACGCGGGGCGGCGAAACTCGTGATCGGCACGCGCAGTGCGGTGTTCGCGCCCGTCACCGACCTCGGTCTGGTCGTCGTCTGGGATGACGGTGACGACAGCATGGCCGATCCCCGTGCGCCGTACCCGCACCCGCGTGAGGTCGCGGTGCTGCGGTCGCATCAGGAACGCTGCGCACTGGTCCTCGGCGGCTTCGCCCGAACCGCGGAGGCTCAGGCGCTCGTCGCATCGGGGTGGGCACACGACCTCGTCGCCGATCGTCCGCTCGTTCGTCACCGCAGCCCGCGCGTGCAGGCCATCTCCGACGACGACCGGCAGATCGCCCGCGATCCGATGGCGAGGTCCGCGCGAATCCCCGAGGTCGCCTTCGACGCTGCCCGTTCGGCGTTCGCCGCCGACCAACCGGTGGTGTTCAGCGTGCCGCGTCGCGGCTACGTGCCGTCGCTGGCGTGTACCCGGTGTCGCGAGCATGCTCGGTGTCGCGGCTGCAACGGACCGCTGCAGATGGACGGAAACCAGCGTCTGAGTTGCCGGTGGTGTGGTCGCCCGGAGCCGACCTTCCGCTGTCCCGAGTGTGGCAACACGAAAGTGCGGGCCACGGTCACCGGCGCTCGACGCACCGCCGAGGAACTGGGGCGCGCCTTCGCCGGTGTGCCGGTCCACACCAGCGGTGGCGACTCCATCATCGACGAGATCGAACCGGGCGCACGGCTCGTCGTCGCCACACCGGGTGCCGAACCGGTCGCACCCGACGGCTACGGCGCAGCGATCGTCGTCGACACCTGGGCACAACTCGACCGCGCCGACCTGCGCGCGGAGGAACACGCCGTCCGACGCTGGATGGCCCTGGCCGGCATGGTCCGGCCCCACGGCGAGGGCGGCCGCGTGGTAATCGTCGCCGACTCGACTCTCGCGCCGGTTCAGGCGCTGATCCGTTGGGACCCCGTCGGATTCGCCTCCATTCAGTTGAGTGAACGCGTGGAACTGGGTTTCCCGCCGGCGGTCACGATGGCCTCGGTCGACGGTCCCACGCAGGTCATCACCGACTTCGTCGAACACCTCGAGCTGCCCGAGGGCTCGGACGTTCTCGGACCGGTGCCGCTTCCGCCGGGGGTGCGGCCGCCCGCCGGTAGCGCCGAATGGGAGGCCGCTGCGGACGACGAGATGGACCGCATCCTGGTGCGGTTGCCGCGCAAGCACGGACGACTCCTCGCCCAGGCTCTCGCCGCCGGGCAGGCGCGGCGCAACACACACCGGCAGACCGGGCCGATCAGGGTTCAGGTGGACCCGCCTACGATCGGATGAATGCGCATCGTTTTCGCCGGCACCCCAGAGGTGGCCGTGCCGTCGTTGCAGGCCCTGCTCGACTCGCCGTCGCATGAGGTCGTCGGCGTCATCACCCGGCCCGACGCGGTGTCGGGGCGCGGCCGCAAGGTCGTGCGGTCACCGATCGGCGTCCTCGCCGACGAGCACGGCCTCGAGGTGATCACCCCGCGCCGCATGTCCGAACCCGACGTCGCCGAGACGTTGCGACGCTGGGCGCCGGACTGTGCGGCCGTGGTCGCCTACGGAGGCCTCGTGCCCGAGGATCTGCTGGCGCTCCCGACCCATGGCTGGATCAACCTGCACTTCTCGGTGTTGCCCGCGTGGCGTGGGGCGGCGCCGGTGCAGGCCGCGATCGCCGCGGGCGACGAGGTGACCGGTGCCAGCACCTTCCGGCTGGAGAAGGGGCTCGACACCGGACCGGTGTTCGGCATCCTGACCGAGACCATCCGGCCCACCGACACCAGCGGCGACCTGCTCGCACGTCTCGCCGACGCCGGGTCCGGCCTGCTCGTCAACACGCTCGACGGCATCGAGGCCGGGGAACTCACCCCCGAACCGCAGCCCTCGACCGGCGTCAGCCACGCGCCGAAGGTCGAGGTCGAGGATGCGCGCATCCGCTGGGATCTGCCCGCGCACATCATCGATCGCCTCATCCGCGCCTACACACCGGCGCCGGGTTCGTGGACGAGTCTCGACGACGCACGGATCAAGGTGGGCCCGGTGCGGCCCGTCGCCGAGGACGACGCGTCATTGCCGGACTCGGTTCGGGCCGAACCGCTGGCCGCGGGTGCGATCGCGGTGACCAAGAAGGCGGTGTTCGTCGGGACCGGTTCCACGCCGGTGAAACTCGGCACGGTACAACCGCCGGGGAAGAAGCCGATGCCTGCCGCGGACTGGGCCCGTGGCGCACGACTGACCGATGGGACGGTACTGGGATGAGTGGGGATCGAAAGTTACGGCAGAAGGACCTCGACCCGGCGCGCGTCGCGGCGCGGGACACGCTGCGCGCGGTTCGTGAGCGGGACGCCTACGCGAACCTGGTTCTCCCGAAGATGCTGCGGGATCGCAAGATCGAGGGTCGCGACGCCGCATTCGCGACCGAACTCGCCTACGGCACGGCGCGTGCCCAGGGGCTGCTGGATGCCGTGATCGCCGCAGCGGCCAAGCGTCCCGTCGAGGAGATCGACGGTCCCGTACTCGACGTGCTGCGGCTCGGGGCGTACCAGCTGCTGCGCACGCGCGTGGGTTCCCATGCCGCGGTGTCGACGTCGGTGGACCTGGTGCGTTCCGAGAACGGGATGGGCCCTTCGGGTTTCGCGAATGCCGTGCTGCGCAAGGTGTCGCAGAAGACCGAGGAGATGTGGGTCGACGAGCTGGCGCCGTCGCCCGCCGAGGATCTCGTCGGGTATCTCGCGTTCCAGTACGCGCATCCGCGCTGGATCGCGGAGGTGTTCCGGGATGCGCTCGGGGGGTCGGCCGGCCAGCTGCAGGCGGCGCTCGCCGCCGACGACGAGCGGCCACCGGTGCACCTGGTTGCCCGCCCCGGCTACATCACCGCCGAGGAGCTGGCGCTGACCAGCGGGGGAGAGGAAGGCGACTACTCGCCGTACTGCGTGTATCTGCCCGGCGGCGATCCCGGCGACGTGGAGGCGATCCGCGAGGGCTACGCGGGTGTGCAGGACGAGGGCAGCCAGCTGATCGCGCGGGCGGTCACGGTCGCCGAGGTCGCCGACGACTCCGGCCGCTGGCTCGACATGTGTGCCGGGCCCGGCGGAAAGGCCGCGCTGATCGGTGCGCTCGCCGAGATCGATGCTGCCTGCCTCGACGCGATCGAGGTGTCGAAGCATCGCGCGGAGCTGATCCGGAAGGTCGTGAACGATCTGCCGGTGACCATCCACGTCGCCGATGCACGATCGAGTGGCCTCGAACCGGGATACGACCGCATCCTGCTCGACGCTCCGTGTTCCGGTCTGGGCTCGCTGCGTCGCCGCCCCGAATCCCGTTGGCGCCGAACCGCTGCAGACGTCGAGGAGCTCGTCGTGCTGCAGAAGGAATTGCTGACCGAGGCGTTGAGGTTGGTCAAACCCGGTGGCGTGGTGGCGTATTCGACGTGCTCGCCGCATCCCGCCGAGACCACCGCGGTGGTCGCCGACGTGCGGGCATCGGTGGACGGGGCCCGTCAGCTCGATGCCCGCCCACTGGTGACCGTCGGCAAGCTCGGGCCGGAGCTGCTCGGCGACGGCCCACACGTGCAGCTGTGGCCGCACATCCACGGCACGGACGCGATGTTTCTGGCGGCGCTCACTCGGGATTAGACGTTCAGTTCTCGTGTGAGCCTGTAACTGCCGCCGCCACGCCTTCGTAGTCCGCGACCGCCGCTCGGCCGTTCGGCTCGTACTCGAGGATCAGGAGTCCTGCGGGCGTCGCGGTGTGGTGTCTCAGTCGGAAGCCCAGGTCGGTTGTGTTGCGACCGAACAACTGTCGGCCCGTGCCAAGTGCGGTCGGGGCCACGACCAAGCGCAGTGTGTCTACGAGACCTGCTTCGAGGAGCGACGCGGCGAGGGTGTTGCTGCCGTGGATCTGTAGTTCGCGTCCCGGCTGCGAGCGCAGGGCGGACACCTCCTCTACCGGCTCGCCGCAGAGGAGGGTCGCGGGCTGCCAGGGCAGTTCGGTGAGGGTGCTGCTCACCACGTACTTGGGGAGGCCGTTCATCCGCCCTGTGAACGGGTCGTCGGGGTCGGTGATCTGCGGCCAGTCGCGGGCGAAGGCCTCGTAAGTTCGACGCCCGAGGAGGAGTCCGCCGGCGAGGTCGAGCCACTCCGACGCCTGCCGGATGAAGGTCTCATCCATGTGCGGCACGAGCCATCCGCCGGCGGTGAAGCCGTCGGAGGTGTCCTCGTCGGCCGACCCGGGGCCCTGGGTGACGCCGTCGAGGGTGATGAATTCGGTGACGGTGATCTTCATTGCCGGGCTTCACTTTCCACCAGTTCGGCGAGCGCCGCGGTCACCGAACCCCAACCGTCGTAGAAGCCGAGTTCATGATGTCGGTCGCGATCGGATGGATTGCCGTGGCGCACGACGACGCTGTACTCGGTTCCGTCGGTGTGTTCGGCGAAGGTGATCTCGGCGGTCATGGGGACCGGCGCCGGTTCCGCGGGTCGCCAGGAGCTGTCGATGGCGTTGGTGAACACCAGACGCTCGGTGGCGTCGACGACGACGAAAACGGCGTCCATGTGCGGGACGAACGTCGCGCCGTCGTCGCTCATTTGCGTGACCAGGGCGCCGCCGGGGCGTGGCTCGAGTCGGTCGACTCGGGTGACGGTCGGGGAGGGCGTCCACCATTTCGCGAGCTGTTCGGGTCGGGTCCACGCATCCCAGATCCGTTGTCGCGGTGCGCGGATGATGCGTTGCAGGGTCAGGTCGAGTTCGGGGTCGATCATGATGTCTCCTCTGGTTCGGTGACGAAGGCTTCGAGTCGGTCGGTGCGTTCGGTCCAGACGATGCGCTGGTGTTCGAGCCAGGTCTGCAGGCGTCGCAGGCGTCGCCGGTCGAGCGTGCACACCCGTGTTCGGCCGGTCTTCTTGGTCATGACCAGTCCGCTGTCCTCGAGGACCCTCAGGTGCTTCATGAACGACGGCAGCGTCATGGGGAAGGGATCGGCGAGTTCGCCGACGCTCGCGGGTCCGCGCCCGAGACGTTCGACGACGGCGCGGCGGGTCGGGTCCGACAATGCGCCGAAGATCTCGTCGAGAGTCGCCGTACGGTTTGCCATGTGGCTAAGTGTCGCACGGCTCGTCACTTAACTCAATGGTTAAGTGAAGGATCGTCTTCGGGTTGTGGATAACTCCGGCGGGCCTGGCGACATCGGCGTACTATCGAATGTATGTACGAATCATCGTCGGGCGGAACATCGGGTCTGTCGACGGACGGTCTACGTGCCCTCCAAGGCCTCCTCGCCGGGATGCCTGCAGGCGTCGACGAGGCCGAGTCGGTGCGGCGGCTGACGCTGCTCGAGGAGATCAAGTCGGCCTGCACTGCGGTCCAGGTGCGTGAGACCGCGAATCTCGACCGGCTACGTGCCGACGATGAGGCGGCACGGAATGTTCCGCAGAAGCGGCGGGGCCGGGGACTCGCCGCCGAAGTCGGGCTGGCACGGAAGGTCTCACCGAAGAAGGGGAGTCAGTACCTCGGGTTCGCTCGTGCTCTGGCACACGAGATGCCGCATACGATGGCAGCACTCACAGACGGTGTACTGACCGAATGGCGTGCCACCATTCTCGTTCGCGAAACCGCTTTTCTGACTCGCGAATCGCGCGAAGAGATCGATCGGCGGGTGTGCGGTGACCGTGCGGAATTGGTGGGTGTGTCCGACCGCGAGATCGAATCGACGGCGAAGCGTCACGCCTACGAACTCGAGCCGGCGGCGGTGGTCGCGCGAAAGGCCAAGGCCGAGAAGAGTCGGCGGGTTAGCGTGCGGCCGGCGCCGGATCTGATGACCCAACTCTCGGCGTTGTTGCCGATGACACAGGGAATCTCCGTATATGCCTCGCTCAAGAAGCACGCCGACTCCATACTCGGTGCCGACGATCGCACGCGTGCGCAGATCATGGCCGACACGCTGGTCGAACGTGTCACCGGCCGATCCGCAGCGGAACCGGTTCCGGTGTCGGTAGACATGATCATGTCCGACGAGTGCCTGTTCGGGCTCAACGATTCGGCGGCCGAAGTGAAGGGGTACGGACCGATTCCGGCAGCAGTGGCACGGGAACTCGTCGCCGCGTCGGTGTCGCCCGATGGTGAGACCGCCTCGACGATGCGTCGTATCTATGCACGTCCGTCGGATGGCGCACTGGTGGCGATGGAGTCGAAATCGCGAACCTTCCCGGCCGCGCTCGCACACTTCGTCCGACTCCGAGACCAACGCTGCCGAACTCCGTACTGCGGTGCGCCCATCGCGGAGATCGACCACGCGAAACCACATCGCCACGATGGCACGACCAGCGAGGCCAACGCCGACGGCATCTGCGTCATCCACAATCGGGCCAAAGAGGCCGACGGCTGGGACTACTCGGTCCGCATGGCCGGTGACATCCGGGTCATCGACGTCATCACCCCGACCGGTGCCCGTCATCGGAGCACCGCACCACCGGCGATCGGGCACCAGAGTCCTGACCGCAGCGTCGTCGAGACGAAGCTGCTGCAGCTGCTCGCGGTCGCCTGAGCGGTGCCGGCGCCGGGTAACGTCCAACGGCGTGACGATCCGCCCTTTGATTCGGCCGGCGACTCCGGCTGACGTCGACGCTGCCGCAGTTACTCTCGGCCAGGCCTTCGCCGACTACCCGTTCACCCGGCACACAGTCGACTCGCATGATCATGGCGACCGAGTGCGGTCGTTGCAGCGGCTGTTCCTCGCCGAGATCGGCATGCGGTGCGGACGTGTTTGGGTATCGGACGACCTTGCCGCCGTGGCGGTGTGGATCACACCGTCCTCGAGTGGCCTTGACGAGGCGTTCGGCGACATCGCATCTCGAGTCGTCGACCTCTACGGCGACAGAGCGGAGATCGCAGCGCGGGCCGACGAGGCAACTGCCGGTCTTCGGCCGGCCGAACCTGTCTGGCATCTGGCCACGGTGGGGGTCGCGCCGCATTCACAGGGGCGAGGGCTCGGTGCAGCTGTGCTCGAGCCGGGGCTAGCGGCCGCGCAGTTGGAAGGGCACGTCGCCTACCTGGAGACCTCGTCCCCGGCGAACGTCTCGTTCTATGAACGACTCGGGTTCGAGGTGGCCGGGAAGGTGTCTTTGCCCGACGACGGCCCGGAGGTGTGGGCGATGACTTGTGGAAGGTGAATCCCGCATCTCCTTGTCTCGTACTAAGTTGTCCGAGGGGAGTGGTGTCAGGACGCTGGCGCCGGGAACGGGGGACTCACAGTGACTTATCGCCTGGAAGCCGAGAAGTGTGTGATCGAGGGCGTCGGCAAGACGTTGGCCGGGTGTTCGGACGCCACGCGGGCGCTCTGGTCGGGCAGCGCGGGATTCGCTGACGCAGCTGCCGCGATGCCTGGATCAGCGTTCAGCGCCGCTTGTGCCGGCAAGGACGACGTCATTCGTACCCTTCTTGGACGCGCGGCCGCTCGCATGGACGCGGTGTCGCAGACGTGCTATCAGGTTGCCACCGAGTTCGCCGATACCGATGGAGAGTTGGCGAGCGGTTTCCGAGCCATTTCCGTGTTCTGATGAGCCGACCGACTCGATCGACGGTCAACAGCTGGGATGTGATGGTCCTGCTCCAGTCCGCGAGTTCGCTGGAGACAACAGCTGAGAACCTACGAACCCAGACCAAGACGATGGCCGACGCACCGATGAACGTGACGGGCTGGTCGGGCGAATCCAGGCGCGCGTGCGAAGACCGTACGACGTCTGACCGAGACGAGATCAACAAGCTCGGCACCGAACTCAGCGCGGCCGCAAGGGTGCTGCACGACACCGCCGCCGCGATCAGCCCCAATCGCAGCACTGCGCTGACGAAAGCGCTCGGCCTTGAACTCGACAAGTTCAGCGTCTCGGACGACTGGACCGTGCGCGACGCTCGTGACTACGCGTCAGAGTTGGGCGGAGTGGAGGCCGGAAGCGCGGCCGAACAGTCGATCCTGAATGATCAGGCCACACGTGCAGAAGAGGCGAAGACAGCGACGCTGTCGCTACAGTCGCTCGCGGACGAGATCGGGGAAGACGACCGGAACGGTGCACGCGCGCTGAATGTGGTCTTCGGCAATGCAGAGATCAATGCTCCGCTCAGCTCGAGCTTTTCCGCAGGACAAGCAAGCCGCGATGTCCAGGCGATCATGAGGGGGAACGCGACGCCTGATCAGAAGGAGCGGTTCTACCGAGCGACCAGCCTGACACCTGAGCAGCGCGCGGCACTGGCGAGGGGTGACGATGCTGTCATCCCGAAAGAGCAGTTCGATTATCTAAAGGCCACCTACACCCCCATCTGGGGACAGAATGCGGATGGGTCCGCGCCCTATTCTCTCGACGCGTTGAAGCGTTTCGGAGACGAATACAGTGGTGCGGAACGGCTGAAGCTCAAGAACGCGCTCGGTGACGGTATCTACATGCTCGGCAACCCGAGTCTGCGGACGGACCAGCAGGTCGAGCCGGCGTTCCTTGCTGGGCCGCTGCAGCAGATGGGATTGGCGCCGGGGCCGAAGTTCGTAGGCGGCGGGATACATCAGCTATCCACGCCTGTCCGTGAGGTGTTGACCAGTCCTGCATCGAGCAAAGGTCAACTTAGCCTGCCCGATGCCTCCGCGCATTCAGGCGGCGACAAGCTGATCAATGATCTGAAGACTTACAAGGATCTCAAATCCTTGATGGACATCATTGAAAATAGGTCCGACGACGGCGAAGGCACCTACGGTTCGAAGTCGGTGCAACTGGGCAGCGACGTCGATCGAGCGCTGATAGCTCGCGCTGGTGAGATCGCCAGTGGTACACAGGAAATGTACGTCACCGACCTCAGGACTATGGGGCACAGCAACATTTCGAAGCATGAGGTCGAAGATCTCCTCATACGAATGCTGGACGTTAGCGGGTCTGACCATATTGCGGTGCATGATGCGGTAATGGCTTCCACTGGGAAGGCTGCTGGCGGACCAGCATTGCTGGCTCTTCCTGATTGACGGTGCGTAGAACGGGTTCTACCGGGCACAAGATGTAGGTCGGGTTCGGCGGCGGCGAGCCGGGGATGCGGGCGGGTCCTGTGGTGTGAAGATGAAAGCCCCTACACCTCATCACTCACACCGACAGGACCCTCGTTGCAGCGTAGCGCCATTGCCGACACGATTTGCCGCACGATCGAACTCGGGGTGACGATCACCGATGCCGCTCTCGACGGCGAGGATCGCACACACCTGTTCTGCGAGGTCTTGGCCCCGAAGAGTAGCTGCCCGAGGTGCGAGCGGGCGGGTCGGTTGCGTGATCATGTCGATCGTGAGGTGGCAGATCTACCGATCGTGGGCCATCCGACCCGGTTGCATCTGAGGGTGCCGCGCTACGCCTGCGAGAACGGCGCGTGTGGTCAGGGCATCTTTCGCGCCGACATCTCGGCGATCGTCGCGCCGCGCGCGGCGGTGACGCGCCGCACGATCGCGTGGATTCTTCGGCGGATGATTCTGGACAAGATGAGCGTCTCTGCGGTCGCCGCGTCGGTCGGGTTGGGCTGGAACACCGTGAATGCCCTCGCGTTGCAGGCGGCGCGTACGGTGGCTTCGGCGCCTGGCCGACTCGACGGTGTCAGGGTTCTCGGTGTTGATGAGCACAAGTGGAAACATGTTCGCGGCAATGGTGATTCGAGTTTCGTGACCGTGCTGGTCGACCTCACACCGATTGTGGATGGGACCGGGTCGGCGCGCTTGCTGGATATGGTGGGCGGCCGGTCCAAAGCGGCGTTGAAGGACTGGCTCGATGCCCGCGATGACTCCTTTCGGGACCGGATCCGGGTGGTCACCATGGACGGATTCACCGGGTATCGCACCGCGACCGCCGAGGCATTGGATAAGGCGCGGGCGGTGATGGACCCGTTCCACGTGGTCCATCTGGCCGCCGAGAAGCTCACAGTGTGTCGTCAACGCGTGCAACACGATACGTGTGGGCACCGCGGCCGCACGGGTGATCCGCTCTACGGTATCCGCCGACCACTGCTGACCCGGATCGCGTTGCTGACAGACAAGCAGAAGGCCCGGCTACGTAGCGGGTTGGAGGCTCACGAGGAGCACGTGGCCGTCTCGGTCACCTACGCGATCTACCAAGAGCTGATCAACGCCTACGGCCAGGAGAACAAGCGTGACGGCAAGATCGCGATGTACAAGCTGCTCAAACGGATTCATACCGGCGTTCCGTCCGGGCTGGCAGAGTTGGCCCAACTCGGCCGATCATTATGGGCGCGGCGTGCCGAGATCTTGGCCTACTTCGACACCGGCGCCTCCAACGGACCCGTCGAAGCGATCAACGGCCGCCTGGAACACCTCCGCGGGATCGCGTTGGGCTTCCGCAACCTCAACCACTACATCTTGCGGTCACTCATCCACTCCGGCGGCCTCGCACAACACCTCGACGCACTCTGAATCAGGAAGAGCCGCATTGCTCGCGTACGACATCGATGGCAATCAGGGTTCTCTGAAAGATGCGGAAACGCTGAAGAATCTCATGACCTTCGATTGGACAGACGGCGCTGGTCATAAGGACGCGGGCGTCAATCGGCTGTTCAACTGGATGCCCGGCGCTGCTTATGGCGACGAGGCATCGTCTGTGGAGCAGTTGATGGATAACGAGCGTGCTGGAAAGATTGCTACAGAGCTAACCAAGTACTTTGGTGCGAACAAGGATTCGTTGATCGATATCAGTGCTGATGACAAGCGGGCATTGGGTGAACTGAACCCAGAGCTTGCACGGACACTCGCTGCCGCTATCGGTCCGCACACGGCGGTGATGGGCGGTGCGGACGCGGGTCTCTTTGGATCGTCGGGTGTATCGGAGGTAACCGGAGCAGAACTGAAGGCAATGTTCCAGATTCTAAATTCAGACGCTGAGGCTGGAAAAGTAGTGAATTCGCTGACCGCGCTTCAGGTCGACATCCTTCAGGAAGAGTTTGGTAGAGACCACAATGACTACGGTCTTGGTGAGATCGCCGGCCGCATAGAGGGGGCGATGATCGGTGGGCTGGATTCACACATCCAAGAGACATTCGAAGATAAACGCTATGAAGCAGCTAAGGATGCTGCTCGGGCGGGAGCGCTCTTCGAGAGCGCTACGGCCCTCCTGAAGGTGACCGGCTTGAATCCGGTGGTCAGCGCACTGATCGACGGGACCGCGGCGGAAGTCAAGTTGGAACTCTTCGGACTACCCAAAGATCCCGACACGATAATCACCGACGAAGATACTGCAAAACTACGCCATGATGTCTATAACTCGGAGATTCAGCCCAACGCCAAGTATGTGCAGGTCCTTGAAGGGTATTTCAGGACCCACACGGATCTGGTCGATCAACCTGAATTTCGGAAATTGTTTGTCGGGCAGGAGGTCGATTTCGAAGAGATGAGACGAACCGGA
The DNA here is from genome assembly GCF_030316175.1 of Gordonia sp. Swx-4. Taxonomy (NCBI): domain Bacteria; kingdom Bacillati; phylum Actinomycetota; class Actinomycetes; order Mycobacteriales; family Gordoniaceae; genus Gordonia; species Gordonia sp. Swx-4. The sequence continues at coordinate 2,880,644 of NZ_CP128197.1, read as the reverse complement.
GAAATGCCACCAGTGTCTCACGATAGCGCCGCAGCTACGTACATCCAGCAGTTACTTGAGTCTGACATGAGTTCCTTCGTGAACCGTCATAATGAGAATCACCACCATGCATACGGTCAGAAGTAGTCTGGTGCTTAAAGGCCACGGTTTTCTGACTGGGGTGTTGTGTACTCTGCTCACGCTTTGTGTCGCGTGCGGACCATCTCCGAACACCGGTGGTGATTCGACAAGTTCGTCGCAGCCGTCGGTGGCGGATCGGTTGCCTCCGAGGCTGCAGACCTCGTATCGATGGTTCGAAACTGATGTCCTTGACCTGGCGAGTTCGGAAGGAACGTTTGTACGCGCTTACACGGAGTCGTTCGAGTTGTCTTTTGAGGGCCAGTCTCCGCAATGGGGCTATCCCGGATTTGTCGAGGCCTCGCCGTCAGACATCGACGAGAAGGTCACATTCGTGCCCAGTGAGAGTTCGCACAATGATGTGGTGAGCACTTTGTTCTTCCGTCCACTGCGCCGAGTGGACGATGGTCCGAATGTGCGCATTGTGTTGTGCCGTAGTGAGATCTTCTCGATCGCTCCCAGTGCCCGGGGCGGCGGTTCGCAGGAGTGGCGAAACGTGCACGCGCAATGGGGATTTCCTGTCACGATCGATCTCACGAAGTCCGGTGACGTTCTGCCACCCGCAGACCAAGCGGGCCCGGCGCCGGCGCCGTACCGTTCGGTGTTCGGCAGTTGGAAGGTGACGGATTTCGAGAGGCTCGGAGTCCGGCCGGAGAACTCTGCAGACATTGTCGCGTGCGACGCGTTGCCTGACAATCCTGACATTCCACGGATCGACATGTACTCCGGTCCAGACCCGGTGCCGACGCTTCCGTCTTACCCCGGGTGGCCGGCCAACGGAGTCTGAGACACCCGGACGCTTTCGTCGGCACCGACCCTCTCGCCCTACACTTGTCCACCATGTGCACCGCTGGTAACGCGCCGATGATCGCCCCGTCCATCTTGTCCGCGGACTTCGCGAATCTCGCCGACGAGGCGGCTGCTGTTGCCAAGCCCGGTGCCACCCGCGCCGACTGGCTGCACGTCGACGTCATGGACAACCACTTCGTGCCGAACCTGACGCTGGGTCTGCCGATTGTGGAGAGCCTGCTGAAGGCGACCGACATCCCGCTCGACTGTCACCTGATGATCGACAACCCCGACCGCTGGGCGCCGCCGTACGCCGAGGCCGGCGCCCACAACGTCACGTTCCATGCGGAGGCCACCGACAATCCGATCGCCGTGGCCCGCGACATCCGTGCTGCCGGCGCGAAGGCCGGTCTGTCGATCAAGCCGGGCACCGCGCTCGAGCCCTACCTGGAGATCCTCCGCGACTTCGACACCCTGCTGATCATGAGCGTCGAGCCGGGCTTCGGTGGCCAGAAGTTCATGCCCGAGGTCCTCGAGAAGGCCCGCGCCATCCGGAAGTTCATCGACGCCGAGGACCTGACGCTGCTCGTCGAGATCGACGGTGGCATCAACGCCGACACGATCGAAGAGGCCGCCGAGGCGGGAATCGACTGCTTCGTCGCCGGATCGGCCGTCTACGGTGCCGCCGACCCCGGCCAGGCCGTCGCCGCCCTGCGGGAGTCCGCCGCGACCGCACGCGCCCACAGCGACATCTGACCCGCCACATGGACATCGTCGCCGCCATGGACCGCGCCGTCGAGGCGTCGTTTGCGGCCATGGGTGTCAGCTCGCCCAATCCGCCTGTCGGAGCGGTGATCCTGACCGCCGACGGCACCGTCGCCGGTGTCGGCGCGACCCAACCGCCGGGCGGCCCGCACGCCGAGGTCATGGCCTTGCGCGCAGCGGGTGAAGCCGCGCGGGGCGGTACCGCGATCGTCACGCTCGAACCCTGCAACCACACCGGACGCACCGGGCCGTGCTCGCAGGCGCTCATCGAGGCCGGCGTCGTCGAGGTCCACTACGCGGTCAGCGATCCCAACCCCGTCGCCGCGGGTGGCGCCGACACTCTTCGGGCCGCCGGCATCCGGGTGACCGGGGGAGTCGCGGTCGACGCCGTGGAGAACGGTCCGCTGCGTCCGTGGCTCACCCGTCAGCGGCTCGGGCGGCCGATGGTCACCGCCAAGATCGCGGCGGGCATCGACGGCCGGATCGTCGCACCCGACGGCACCAGCCAGTGGATCACCGGGCCGGCGGCCCGCGACCACGCCCACCAGCAGCGCTCACGCCTCGACGCCATCGTCATCGGCACCGGCACGGCCCTCGCCGACAACCCGACCCTCACCGCCCGCACCGCCGATGGCGGGCTGTACCCGCACCAGCCGGCACGTGTGGTGCTCGGGCACCGCGACCTGCCTGCCGATGCCAACGTCCGCGGCGACACCGGAGGACCGCTGGTCTGCGTCGACTCCCACCACCCGGCCGACGTCCTCTCCGCCCTGCCCGACGCGCTCTGGGTCCTGGTGGAGGGCGGCCCGCACATCCTCGGCGCCTTCTTCGCCGCCGACCTCGTCGACGAGGTCCACGCCTACGTCGCGCCGATGGTCCTGGGCGCCGGACGCAGTTCCGTCGAGATCCCGGGAGTCACCACTCTGGACGACGCCAGACGGTTCGAAACCCGCGAGGTCACGACGCTCGGAAGTGACATCTTGATCGCACTCGACCGCTCATCGCGGGCATCGGCGCAGGACTGAGCGGGGCGAGATGCACGACACACCGGCGGCGATCTGTTTCGCTCAGCGAAATTCCAATGCGACTCCGTTCTCGCGTCGTGCTAGCGTCGATACCACCAGTTCTCGGGGCGGGGTGAGATTCCCCACCGGCGGTGATGAGGGTGCTACGGACATGCACCTTCCAGCCCGCGAGCGCCTGTCGGAAGACAGGGACAGCAGATTCGGTGAGAATCCGAAGCCGACGGTCATAGTCCGGATGCGAGAGAACAGGCGACACAGTGCCGCCCTGTCTGCTCCGAGCGAGCAGGAGGAGTGCGTGTTCACCGGAATCGTGGAGGAACTCGGCGTCATCGCCGACCGCGAGGATCTCTCTGATGCAGCCCGCTTCACCGTGCGGGGACCCATCGTCACCGCCGATGCCGGCCACGGCGACTCCATCGCGGTCAACGGCGTGTGTCTGACCGTCGTCGACCTCCGACCGGGCGAGTTCACCGTCGACGTGATGGGCGAGACGCTTCGTCGCAGCTCCCTGTCCGACCTCGCCGCGGGCAGCACCGTCAATCTCGAACGCGCCATGCCCGCGAACGGGCGTTTCGGCGGCCACATCGTGCAGGGCCACGTCGACGGGACCGGTCGCGTCCTGTCCGTGAGCCCCTCGGAGAACTGGACCGTCGTGCGCATCGGCGTGCCGGCGAAGCTCACCCGGTACCTCGTCGAGAAGGGTTCGATCACCGTCGACGGTGTGTCGCTGACCGTCTCGTCCGTCGGCGGATCGGGTGACGACTCGTGGTTCGAGATCTCCCTGATCCCCACCACCCTCAACGAGACCAACCTCGGTGCCACCAAGCCCGGCACCGTGGTCAACCTCGAGGTCGACGTGATCGCGAAGTACGTCGAACGTCTGCACCTCGGAAACACCCAACATGTCCCTGCGCTTGATGTCACCGGGACGAAATGAGGACAGCGGGCGAAATGAGCACAACGAGTGAGGTTCTGATGAGCGAATCGCCGCGTGATGGTGACGACGCGACCACCGACGAACGAGTCCGGCTCGACTCGATCGAACGGGCCATCGCCGACATCGCCGCCGGCAAGGCGGTCGTCGTGGTCGACGACGAGGACCGGGAGAACGAGGGCGACCTGATCTTCGCGGCCGAGAAGGCCACCCCGGAGCTCGTCGCCTTCATGGTCCGCTACACCTCGGGCTACCTGTGCGTCCCGCTCGACGGCGACGCCTGCGACCGCCTCGGTCTGCCCCCGATGTACTCGATGAACCAGGACAAGCACGGCACCGCCTACACCGTGACCGTCGACGCCCGTGAGGGCATCGGCACCGGTATCAGCGCCTCGGACCGCGCCACCACCATGCGTCTGCTCGCCGACCCGGAGGCCACCGCCGGTGACTTCACGCGTCCCGGCCACGTCGTCCCGTTGCGCGCCAAGGAGGGCGGCGTGCTGCGTCGTCCCGGCCACACCGAGGCCGCCGTCGACCTGGCCCGGCTCGCCGATCTCGCGCCGGCCGGCGTCATCTGCGAGATCGTCAGCCAGAAGGACGTGGGCTCGATGGCCCGCTCCGACGAGCTGCGCGTCTTCGCCGACGAGCACGACCTCGCCATGATCTCGATCGCCGACCTCATCGCGTGGCGTCGTCGCCACGAGAAGCATGTCGTTCGCGTCGCCGATGCCCGGATTCCGACCCGTCACGGCGACTTCCGCGCAGTCGGCTACTCCAGCGTCTACGACGACGTCGAGCACGTCGCCCTGGTGAAGGGCGACGTCTCCAGCGACGACGGACACGACGTCCTCGTCCGCGTGCACTCGGAGTGCCTGACCGGCGACGTCTTCGGCTCGCTGCGCTGCGACTGCGGTCCGCAGCTCGACGCCGCGATGGAGATGGTGGCCGAAGAAGGCCGCGGCATCATCCTGTACATGCGCGGCCATGAGGGTCGCGGCATCGGCCTGCTGCACAAGCTGCAGGCCTATCAGCTGCAGGACGCCGGCGCCGACACCGTCGACGCAAACCTGGAACTGGGTCTGCCCGCCGACTCCCGCGACTACGGTCTCGGCGCCCAGATCCTCGTCGATCTCGGGGTGTCGTCGATGCGTCTGCTGACCAACAACCCGGCCAAGCGCGTCGGTCTCGACGGTTACGGCCTGCACATCGTCGACCGGGTGCCGATGCCGGTGCGCGCCAACGCCGAGAACCTTTGCTACCTTCGCACCAAGCGCGACCGGATGGGACACGACCTCGTGGGTCTCGACGATCACGCACATACCGGCGACGACGCATCTGAAGGAGCCCCTGCATGAGTGGTCACGGAGAACCGACCCTCGAACTCGCCGATGCCGGCAAGCTCCGGCTGGCGATCGTGTCGTCGCAGTGGCACGAGAAGATCTGTGGCGCACTGCTCGACGGCGCGGTCCGCGCGGCCCACGAGAACGGTGTCACCGAGCCGACCATCGTGCAGGTCGCGGGCGCCATCGAGTTGCCGGTCATCGTGCAGGCGCTGGCCCGCACCCACGACGCCGTCGTCGCGCTCGGCGTCGTGATCAAGGGTGAGACACCGCATTTCGATTACGTGTGCGACGCGGTGACCGCGGGTCTGACCCGCGTCTCGCTCGACGAGTCGACCCCGGTCGGCAACGGTGTGCTGACCACGCTCACCGAGGAGCAGGCCATCGCCCGCGCGGGCTTACCCGGTTCGACCGAGGACAAGGGCGCGCAGGCGACCGTCGCCGCACTGGCGTCGGCCCTGACCCTACGCGCGCTGGCACGCGGTGAGGCCCTGCCGAGCACGGTCGGAGGAGCATCGGCGTGACCTCCCCTCGATGGGACCTGGTCTATCGGCCGCGCAAGCTGCCCCGCTGGGCGATCGTCGCGGCCGTGATCGTGATGGCCATCCACATCACCTTCGGGCTGCTGCTGACGATCGAGGACGTCGGGGTCCGCAACCTCGGCAGCTCCGACCAGGTCGCGATCATCCTCATCGGTGTTCTCTTCACCGGCGCCATCCTGCTGCTGACCCGTCCGCGGCTGCGGGTGGGCGCCGAGGGTGTCGAGGTGCGCAACCTGGTGCCCACTCGACTCTTCACCTGGGACCAGGTACTCGGACTGACCTACCCGGAAAAAGGCTTCGGCGCCTGGCTGCTGTTCCCGTCCGACGAACACATCACCGTGCTGGCTGTGCAGGCGAACGACGGTCCGCAGGCCGTCGAGGCGATGGCCCGGTTCCGCGAGCTCGAAGAGCGCTATCGCGGGACCGTCCGACCCGCCAACTAGCCTGGAACACGTGGCCGACCCGACTACCTACCGTCCTGCTCCCGGAACCATCCCGACCGATCCCGGGGTGTACAAGTTCCGTGACGAGCACGGTCGTGTCATCTACGTGGGCAAGGCCAAGAACCTCCGGTCGCGTCTGACGTCGTACTTCGCCGACATCGCCTCGCTGCACCCGCGCACCCGTCAGATGGTGACGACGGCGGCGTCGGTGGAGTGGACCGTCGTGGGCACCGAGGTCGAGGCACTTCAGCTCGAATACAACTGGATCAAGGAATTCGATCCACGGTTCAACGTCCGCTATCGCGACGACAAGAGCTACCCGATGCTCGCCGTGACCCTCAACGAGGAGTATCCGCGGCTGTTCGTCTACCGCGGACCCCGCCGCCGTGGCGTGCGCTACTTCGGGCCGTACGCGCATGCGTGGGCGATCCGCGAGACCGTCGACCTGCTGACGCGGGTGTTCCCGGCGCGCACCTGCTCGGCGGGCGTGTTCAAGCGGCACCGCCAGATCGACCGGCCGTGTCTGCTCGGCTACATCGACAAGTGCTCCGCGCCCTGTATCGGCCGGGTCGACGCCGAGGAACACCGCGAGATCGTCGAGGACTTCTGCGACTTCCTCGCCGGCCGCACCGACCTGCTGATCCGCAAGCTCGAACGTGACATGTCCGCTGCGGCCGAGGATCTCGATTTCGAACGCGCGGCCCGCCTGCGCGACGACATCGGCGCCCTCCGACGCGCCATGGAGAAGCAGGCCGTGGTTCTCGGCGACGGCACCACCGCCGACGTCGTCGCGATCGCCGGAGACGACCTCGAGGTGTCGGTACAGGTCTTCCACGTGCGCGACGGACGCGTCCGCGGTCAGCGCGGGTGGGTCGTCGAACGCAGTGACAACGGGACCGACGGCGACGTCATCGGCGAGTTCATCACCCAGTTCTACGGTGCGCAGGTCGATTTCGACGCCACCGTCGACGTCGGCGAGGACCGTGCACACGGCGAGTCGGTCCCGCGCGAGGTCCTGGTCCCCGAATTGCCCGCCAACGCAGCCGAACTCGAGGAGTGGTTGTGCGGACTGCGGGGAAGCAGGGTCACCCTGCGTGTACCGCAGCGCGGCGACAAGAAGGCGCTGTTCGAGACCGTCGCCCGGAACGCGGGGGAGGCGCTCACCCAGCACAAGCTCCGGCGCGCCGGTGACCTCACCACCCGGTCGGCCGCCCTCACCGAGCTGCAGGAGAACCTGATGCTCGACCAGGCTCCGCTGCGCATCGAGTGCGTCGACATCTCGCATGTCCAGGGCACCGACGTCGTGGCTTCTCTCGTCGTCTTCGAGGACGGTCTGCCGCGCAAGTCCGATTACCGCCACTACGCGATCCGCCATGCCGCCGGCGACGGCCACTCCGACGACGTCGCATCGATCGCGGAGGTCACCCGCCGCCGCTTCCTCCGGCATCGCGCCGACCGTGACGCACCGCCGCCCGAGTCGGGGGAGGTCGACGCCGAACCGCAGACCTCTGCGCAGCCGCGGAAGTTCGCGTACCCGCCCAATCTGTTCGTCGTCGACGGCGGTGCGCCTCAGGTGCATGCCGCGGCGGCGGTTCTCGACGAACTCGGTGTCACCGACGTCTCGGTGATCGGACTCGCCAAACGCCTCGAGGAGGTGTGGGTGCCCGGTGAGGACGACCCGATGATCCTGCCGCGCAGCAGCCAGGCGCTGTTCCTGCTGCAGCGTGTGCGCGACGAGGCGCACCGGTTCGCCATCACCTTCCACCGCAGCAAGCGCAGCAAGCGGATGACCGCGTCGGCGCTCGACGGCATCCCGGGTCTCGGCAAGACACGACGCACCGCGCTGGTGACCCACTTCGGGTCGGTCGCGCGCCTGCGTGAGGCATCCTTGGAGGAGATCGCCCAGGTGCCCGGGATCGGTCTGACCACCGCGCGTGCGGTGCAGAGCGCACTGGGTGGTGACACCGTTGCGGAGGCGGGGCCGGAGTCCGAGGTGGTGTCGGTGGAGTCGGTGGTGTCCGAGACGGTGAACGAGGCGGAGATGACGGTGGTGACCGGTGACGCGGGACGAGGTGTCGATGAGTGAGCGGGCCGAGGCCGAACACGACGAGCAGTTGACCGGAGGCGTGCGGAACGACGGGGTACCGGACGGACTCACCGTCCTGTTCGTGACCGGCATGTCCGGCGCGGGCCGCTCCACGGCGGCCAACGTGCTCGAGGACGACGGCTGGTACGTCGCGGACAACGTTCCGCCGTCACTGATCTCGACGATGGTCGGGATGGTGCGGGAGAGCGACCCGACGATCACCCGTCTCGCGATGGTGTTGCGCGCATCCGGCCCCGACCTCGCCCACGAACTCGAACAGCTGCGGGACAACCTCGAGGAGTCGGGGATTCGTACCCGGCTGCTGTACCTCGACGCGAGCGAGGAGGCGCTGGTCCGTCGCTTCGAGCAGGTGCGTCGCCGACACCCGTTGCAGGGCAAGGAAACTCTCATCGAGGGCATCGCCCGGGAACGCGCGATCCTGGCGCCGATCAAGAACGTCGCCGACCTCGTCGTGGAGACCTCGGCGCTGACCGCGGCCAAGCTCCGCTCCGTGGTGGAGGGTGTGTCGCCGGGAGACACCGAACCGCGGCTGAGCATCGCGGTGCAGTCCTTCGGCTTCAAGTACGGACTGCCCATCGACTCCGATCTCGTCGCCGACGTGCGGTTCCTGCCCAACCCCCACTGGATCGACGAGCTGCGCGACCACAACGGGCAGGAGGCGCCGGTCCGCGACTACGTCCTCGGCCAGCCCGACGCCGGTGACTTCCTCGACCTGTACACCGACCTGGTGTCCATCGTCGGTCGTGGCTACCTGCGAGAAGGTAAGCGCTACATGACGATCAGCGTCGGCTGCACCGGCGGTAAACATCGAAGTGTCGCCATCTCCGAGGAGCTCGCACGGCGTCTCCGCAAGGCCGTCGACGACTCCGGCGTGGCCACCTACGACGTGCGCGTGATGCACCGCGATCTGGGGCGCGAATGACCCAGGAGATCGTCGACCCCAAGATCGTCGCGCTGGGTGGCGGCCACGGCCTGTACGCGACGCTGACCGCGATGCGTTACCTGAGTACCGACATCACCGCGGTGGTGACGGTCGCCGACGACGGGGGATCGTCGGGCCGCCTGCGTGCCGAACTCGGCCTCATCCCGCCGGGAGACCTGCGAATGGCCCTGGCCGCGTTGATGTCCGCGCCCAAGGCGCTCGAGGACTTCCAGACCGCGGGTGACCCCGACACCCGTCGACGCCACGAACTGTGGGCCGAGGTGCTGCAGCACCGCTTCGGCGGTCGCGGCGCGCTCGCCGGACACCCCATCGGCAATCTGATGCTCGCGGGGCTCACCGAGGTCCTCGGTGACGCGGTGGCCGCGCTGCAGGAACTCCGGTCGATGTTCGGGATCGTCGGGCAGGTGCTGCCCATGTCGACCGTCCCGCTCGACATCGAGGCCGACGTGTCGGGACTCGAGGCGGACCCGCGCATCAGCCGGGAGATCCGCGGACAGGTCGCGGTGGCGACGACGCCCGGCAAGGTGCGTCGCGTGCGGCTGATCCCCGAGGAACCGCCCGCCTGCGAGAGTGCCGTCGGGGCAATCGAATCCGCCGATCTGGTGATGCTCGGACCCGGCTCCTGGTTCTCCAGCGTGATCCCGCACGTGCTGGTGCCCGAGCAACTCAAGGCGTTGCAGCGCACCGCCGCCCGCAAGGTGCTGGTGGTCAACCTCGCACCCGAACCGGGGGAGACCCCGGGGTTCTCGGTGGAGCGGCATCTGCACGTCCTGCACGCCCACGCCGACACCTTCCGCGTCGACAACGTCCTGGTCGACGCGTCGTCGGTGCCCGCCGGACGCGAACGCGAGCATCTCGTGCGCGCGGCCGGACTCTTCGGCGCCGAACTGAACGTCGGCGATGTCGCGGTACCCGGCCGCCAGGTCCATGACCCGGCGAAAGTCGCCGCCGTGGTGAACGAACTGTGCGAAGGTGAATCGAACCGTTACGCTGACCGGGCCGACGCCTGACCCAGGCGATGATTCGGCGTTTTCTCGAGGGACGTGTGGGCAGTTGACAGGAGGACAGGGACCGGTGGCGATGACGGCAGCGGTGAAAGACGAGCTGAGTCGCCTGACGGTGACCCAGGTGAGTTGCCGGAGAGCCGAGGTGTCGGCCCTGCTGCGTTTCGCCGGCGGCCTGCACATCGTGGCGGGCCGCGTCGTCGTGGAGGCCGAGGTCGACATGGGCAATGTCGCGCGGCGCCTACGACGCGAGATCCACGACCTGTTCGGCTACGGCTCCGACGTCCACGTCCTGCGAAGCGGCGGCCTGCGCAAGTCGGCCCGCTACATCGTGCGCATCACCAAGGACGGCGAGGGACTCGCCCGGCAGACCGGCTTGCTCGATCTGCGTGGCCGGCCGGTGCGCGGCCTCCCGGCCCAGGTGGTCGGCGGTAGCGTCGCCGACGCCGAAGCCGCTTGGCGCGGTGCGTTTCTCGCCCACGGTTCGTTGACCGAACCAGGACGCTCGTCGGCGCTCGAGGTCAGCTGCCCCGGACCCGAGGCCGCGTTGGCGCTCGTCGGCGCCGCCCGTCGCCTCGGTGTGACCGCGAAGGCGCGCGAGGTCCGCGGCGCCGACCGCGTCGTCATCCGCGACGGCGAGGCCATCGGCGCGCTGCTCACCCGGATGGGCGCCCACGACACCCGCCTGGTCTGGGAGGAACGCCGCATGCGCCGCGAGGTGCGCGCGACCGCGAACCGCCTCGCCAACTTCGACGACGCCAACCTCCGGCGCTCGGCCCGCGCGGCAGTGGCTGCGGCCGCCCGCGTCGAACGCGCCCTGGAGATCCTCGGTGACGAGGTCCCCGACCATCTCATCGCGGCCGGACAGCTGCGCATCACCCATCGGCAGGCCTCTCTGGAGGAGCTCGGCCAGCTCGCCGACCCGCCGATGACCAAGGACGCCGTCGCCGGACGCATCCGCCGGCTGTTGTCGATGGCTGACAAGAAAGCTCGCCAGGACGGCATCCCGGACACCGAATCGGCGGTCACCTCAGAGCTGCTCGACGAGGCCTAGGGACCTGCGGTGTGCCGGACCGAACCCGGCCTACTAGGCTGAAGTCGACGTGTGCGGACCGGGGGTCACCCCTGTGTGCCATCGGTGACCGCTCACGGCGCGGCCAGCAGGGCTTGACCCACAGGCCTGACCATGAATACCGCTAAGGAGCACAACTGTGACTGTTCGGGTAGGCGTCAACGGATTCGGCCGGATCGGCCGCAACTTCTTCCGTGCCGTCGAAGCGCAAAAGGCTTTGGGCACCACTGACATCGAGATCGTCGCGGTCAACGACCTCACCGACAACGCGACTCTCGCGCACCTGCTGAAGTTCGACTCGATCCTCGGCCGTCTGCCCGAAGACGTCAGCCTCGAAGGCGACGACACCATCGTGGTGGGCGACAAGAAGATCAAGGCGCTCGAGGTCAAGGAAGGCCCCGCAGCCATCCCGTGGGGCGACCTGGGCGTGGACGTCGTCGTCGAGTCGACCGGCATCTTCACCGCACGCGCCAAGGCCCAGGGCCACCTGGACGCCGGCGCCAAGAAGGTCATCATCTCGGCCCCCGCCTCGGATGAGGACATCACCATCGTCATGGGCGTCAACGACGACAAGTACGACGGCAGCCAGAACATCATCTCCAACGCCTCGTGCACCACGAACTGCCTCGGCCCGCTGGCCAAGGTCCTCAACGACGAGTTCGGCATCGTCAAGGGCCTCATGACCACGATCCACGCCTACACCCAGGATCAGAACCTGCAGGACGGCCCGCACAAGGACCTGCGCCGCGCACGTGGTGCCGCGATCAACATCGTGCCGACCTCGACCGGTGCCGCCAAGGCCATCGGCCTGGTCCTCCCGGAGCTGAAGGGCAAGCTCGACGGTTACGCCCTGCGCGTGCCGATCCCCACCGGCTCGGTCACCGACCTCACCGCGCAGCTGGCCAAGCAGGCCACCGCCGAGGAGATCAACGCCGCGCTCAAGGCTGCCGCCGAGGGTCCGCTCAAGGGCATCCTCAAGTACTACGACGCCCCGATCGTCTCCTCCGACATCGTCACCGACCCGCACAGCTCGCTGTTCGACGCCGGCCTGACCAAGGTCATCGACGATCAGGCCAAGGTCGTGTCCTGGTACGACAACGAGTGGGGCTACTCGAACCGCCTCGTCGACCTCATCGGACTCGTCAGCAAGTCTCTCTAGTCCACTCGTCGTACAACGAAAGAGGAGTCAACGCCTCATGGGTGTTCCCACTCTGAAGAACCTTCTGGAAGAGGGTGTTTCGGGTCGCGGAGTGCTGGTCCGTTCGGATTTCAACGTCCCGCTCGACGGGTCGACGATCACCGACCCGGGTCGCATCCTCGCCTCGCTGCCCACCCTCAACGCGCTGATCGACGCCGGCGCCAAGGTGATCATCACCGCCCACCTGGGTCGGCCGAAGGGCGAGCCGGATCCGAAGTTCTCGCTCGCGCCCGTCGCGGCGCGGCTCGGCGAAGAACTCGGTCGCAACGTGCAGCTCGCCGGTGACGTCGTCGGCACCGACGCGCTCGCCCGCGCCGAGGGTCTCACCGACGGTGACGTCCTGCTCCTGGAGAACATCCGTTTCGATCCGCGGGAGACCTCCAAGGACGACGCCGAGCGCGAGAAGCTGGCCAAGGCCCTCGTCGAACTCGTCGGCGAGGACGGCGCGTTCGTCTCGGACGGCTTCGGAGTGGTCCACCGCAAGCAGGCATCGGTCTACGACGTCGCCAAGCTGCTCCCGCACTACGCGGGAGAGCTGGTGGCGGCCGAGGTCGACGTCCTGTCGAAGCTCACCGAAGAGGTGACCCGTCCCTACGCGGTCGTCCTCGGTGGCTCGAAGGTCTCCGACAAGCTCGGGGTCATCGAGGCGTTGGCTCCCAAGGTCGACACGCTCGTCATCGGTGGCGGCATGGCCTTCACCTTCCTGGCCGCACAGGGCCATTCGGTGGGCACCTCGCTGCTGCAGGAAGACCAGATCGACGTCTGCAAGAGCCTGCTCGAGCGCTTCGGCGACGTCATCCACCTGCCGGTCGACGTCGTGGTGGCCGACAAGTTCGCCGCCGACGCGGAGGCGAAGACCGTCGCCGCCGACGCCATCCCGGACGGCTGGATGGGACTCGACATCGGACCGGAGTCGGTGAAGCGATTCACCGCGGTCCTCTCGGGCGCCCAGACGATCTTCTGGAACGGTCCGTCCGGCGTCTTCGAGTTCGAGAAGTTCTCGGCCGGCACCCGCGGTGTCGCCGAGGCCATCGCCGGTGCGACCGGCAACGGTGCGTTCACCGTGGTCGGTGGCGGCGACTCGGCTGCCGCGGTGCGGACCCTGGGTCTGCCCGACTCGGACTTCTCGCACATCTCCACCGGAGGTGGCGCATCGCTGGAGTACCTCGAAGGCAAGGAACTCCCCGGACTGAAGGTGCTGGAGAGCTGAGCCATGGCAACTCGTAAACCGCTCATCGCGGGCAACTGGAAGATGAACCTGAACCACCTCGAGGCCATCGCGTTGGTTCAGAAGATCGCCTTCGCCCTGCCGGCGAAGTACTTCGACAAGGTCGACGTGACGGTGATCCCGCCGTTCACCGACATCCGCAGCGTGCAGACCGTCGTCGACGGCGACAAGCTGCTGCTCACCTACGGTGCGCAGGATCTGTCGCAGCACGACTCGGGTGCCTACACCGGGGAGATCAGCGGCGCCTTCCTCGCGAAGCTCGGCTGTACCTTCGTCGTCGTCGGCCACTCGGAGCGACGCACCCTGCACGGTGAGACCGACGAGATCGTGCTGGCCAAGACCAAGGCCGCGCTCAAGCACGAACTCACCCCGATCGTCTGCATCGGCGAGGGTCTCGAGATCCGCGAGGCCGGCGAGCACGTCGCGTACAACGTGGCGCAGCTCAAGGGTTCGCTGGCGGGCCTGTCGGCCGCCGAGATCGCCAAGACCGTCATCGCCTACGAGCCGGTCTGGGCCATCGGCACCGGTCGCGTGGCCAGTGCCGCCGACGCCCAGGAGGTCTGCAAGGCCATCCGCGAGACCCTCGCGGAGATCGCCGACGCGGAGACCGCGGCCTCGGTCCGCATCCTCTACGGCGGTTCGGTGAACGCCAAGAACGTCGGCGACATCGTCGGCCAGACCGACGTCGACGGAGCTCTCGTCGGCGGCGCGTCGTTGAAGTCCGACGAGTTCGCGACGCTGTCGGCGATCGCCGCGGGTGGCCCCTTGCCCTGACGGGTCACACCCACGCGTACACTGTGGCAGGTTGGTGTCGATTTGCGTCGGCACCACCTGCCACAGCTGTTTCTCCAGGTGTTTACGGAAGGGCGTTTCGACTCGTGACTGTGCAAGGTGCACTCGACATCGGATTGATCGTGACCAGCGTTCTGCTGATCGTGCTCGTCCTGCTGCACCGCGGCAAGGGTGGCGGTCTGTCGTCCCTGTTCGGCGGCGGTGTCCAGTCCAGCCTGTCGGGTTCGAGCGTCGTCGAACGCAACCTCGACCGGTTGACCATCTTCGTCGGCCTCATCTGGGTGATCTTCATCGTCGGCGTGGGCGTCGACATCAAACTTTCCTGAGCTGGTTTCTGCTCTGGACCTCGGGCGACGCGTGATACGCGTCGCCCGTCGCTTTCCCCGGGATGCCGGACTCCCCTGATCTCGGGATACTTGACGGCATGAGTGAAACCGCCCCCGCCAAGGGAGCCCCGGCCTCGCGTCCGTCCATCTCGATCGTCGACCACATCGTCGTCGACGACGAGGGCCGTGCACTCACCGAACCATTACGCGAGGACATCCGTCTGCTCGGCGGCATCCTCGGCGAGGTCGTCGCCGAGCATTCCGGCACGGATGTCTTCGATCTCGTCGAGTCCGCCCGGGTCGCCGCTTTCGGCGTGCGCCGCAACGAGATCGACCGCAACGAGCTCGCCGACATGTTCGTCGACCTCGACGTCGCCACCGCGGTACCCGTCATCCGCGCCTTCAGCCATTTCGCGCTGCTGGCCAATCTGGCCGAGGACATCCACCGCGAACGCCGCCGCGCCATCCACGTGCGGGCCGGTGACCCGCCGCAGAAGTCCAGCCTGGCCGCCACCTACCGTCAGCTCGCCGACGCCGGACTCGGCGACGAGGAGGTCGGCAAGGCACTCGCCGACGCCAACGTCGTCCCGGTCATCACCGCCCACCCGACCGAGACGCGGCGTCGCACGGTGTTCGAGGCGCAGAACCGAATCACCGAGCTCATGCGCTTCCGCGGTCGCACCGAACTGACCCCCGACGAGGACGCCGAGGTCACCGAGGCGATCCGGCGCCAGATCCTCACGCTGTGGCAGACCGCTCTCATCCGTCTCGAGCGGCTGACCATCCAGGACGAGATCCGTTCGGGCCTGCGCTACTACGACGCCTCGTTCTTCGAGGTGGTGCCGGCGATCAACACCTCGGTGCGAGCCGCGCTGCGGTCGGCGTACCCGGACGCGGGTCTCGCCGACGAGCCGATGATCCGCATGGGGTCCTGGATCGGCGGCGACCGGGACGGCAACCCGTTCGTCACCGCCGAGGTCGTCACCCTGGCCACCACGCTGGCCGCCGCGACCGCGGTCGGGCACCACCTCGCCGAACTCGAGAACCTCGCGCAGGAACTGAGTATGTCGGCGCGACTGATCACCGGCACCGAGCCGCTGCTGGCACTCGCCGGCGCCGATGCCGACGACCCCGGTGTCGACGAGCCGTTCCGGCTCGCGCTGCGGCACATCAGGTCCCGTCTGGCGGCGACGGCGAGGGGCATGTTCGACGACGACTTCCTCTCATCGAGCGACCTCTTCCTCGTCGACGGCAAGTCGCCGTATCACGACGCATCGGAACTCCTCGCCGACCTGGACGTCATCGACGCCGCGCTGCGGGTCAACAACGACGCCACCATCGCCGACGACCGCCTCTTGTCGCTCCGGGAGTCGGTGCGTACCTTCGGTTTCCATCTGTCCGGACTCGACCTGCGGCAGAACTCCGACATGCACGAGGAGGTCGTCGCCGAACTCCTGGCGTGGGCCGGCGTGCACGCCGACTACGCCTCGCTGGGGGAGGAGGAGCGCGTCGAGATCCTGTCCGCCGAGCTGCAACGCCGTCGTCCGCTGACCAGTCCCGACGCGGAACTGAGCGAACTGGCGACCAAGGAACTCGGGATCGTGCGGGCTGCTGCGAAGGCGGTCGCGACGTTCGGACCGGAAGCGGTGCCGAACTACATCATCAGCATGTGCACCTCGGTGAGTGACATGCTCGAGGCCCTGATCCTGCTGAAGGAGGCCGGTCTCTACGATCCTGGTGCGGCGGGGGAGAACGCGCCGCGCTCGACCGTCCGCGTCGTACCGCTGTTCGAGACGATCGAGGATCTGCAGCAGGGCGCCACAACGCTGCTCGCCGTTCTCGACGTGCCGTTCTACCGGGCGCTCGTGGAGTCCCAGCACGGCATGCAGGAGATCATGCTCGGCTACTCCGACTCCAACAAGGACGGCGGTTACATGGCCGCCAACTGGGCGCTGTACCGCGCCGAACTCGACCTCGTCGAGGCGGCGTCTCGGTCGGGAATCCGGTTGCGGCTCTTCCACGGTCGCGGTGGCACCGTCGGTCGCGGTGGAGGTCCCAGCTACGATGCCATCCTCGCCCAGCCGCCGGGTGCGGTCCAGGGATCGTTGCGGATCACCGAGCAGGGCGAGATCATCGCCGCCAAGTACGCCGAACCGGTGACCGCCCGCCGCAACCTGGAGACGCTGCTGGCCGCGACCATCGAGTCGTCGTTGCTCGACGTCGAAGGTCTCGGCGACGAATCGGAGTCGGCCTACGAGATCATGGACGACATCGCGGCCAGGGCACGTGCGGCGTACAGCCGTCTGGTGCACGAGACACCGGGATTCGTCGAGTACTTCACCACGTCGACGCCGCTGTCGGAGATCGGCGCCCTCAACATCGGCAGCCGCCCGGCGTCACGCAAGCAGACCGAGAAGATCTCGGATCTCCGAGCGATCCCGTGGGTGCTGTCGTGGACGCAATCACGCGTGATGCTGCCGGGCTGGTACGGCACCGGGTCCGCGTTCGAGGAGTGGGTCGGCGACGATCCCACCCGCCTCGAGGCCCTGCAGCGCTACTACGAGAAGTGGCCGTTCTTCCGCACCGTCATGTCCAACATGGCGCAGGTGCTGGCCAAGTCCGACATGGGTCTTGCCGAGCGCTACGCACAGCTGGTTCCCGACGAGCAACTGCGCGACAAGGTGTTCGGCATGATCGTCGACGAGCACGAGCGCACGATCGCCATGTGCGCCGAGATCACCGGCACCGACGACCTGTTGCACGACAACGCAGCCCTGAAACGTTCGGTCTACAACCGTTTTCCGTACCTCGAGCCCCTCAACCTGCTGCAGGTGGAGCTGCTGCGCCGGTTCCGTGCGGGGGAGGACACCCCGCTGGTGCGCCGCGGTATCCAGCTCACCATGAACGGTCTGGCGACGGCGCTGCGGAACTCGGGTTAGCCCGGAGTGGCTGTGCTCAGCCGTAGTGGCAGACGTAGCTGACGGGGTCGGTGACCTCGATGTCGAACGAGGAGTTCCCGGGCACCGAGAACGAGTCGCCCGCGCCGTAGGAGGTCCAGTCCTCGCTGCCGGCGAGCCGCACCCGGCAGGCGCCGCTGTGGAGTTCCATGATCTCGGGTGCGCCGGTGCCGAAATTCAGTGTCGCGGGCAGGATCACACCGGCCGATTTACGGGTGCCGTCGGCGAGGTGGAACGTGTGGCTCACGCACTTGCCGTCGAAGTAGACGTTGGCGCGAGGGTCGTGGGTCACGTTCGCGTAGGTCGAGGTATCGGTCACGAGCATCGAGCCTAGCGTGAGCCCGGAATCACTTGAGCCGGGAGGCCGCGTCCTCGTCGAGGAACCAGATGGTCTCTTCGGTGCCGTGGGCACCGGCGCAGGGCCAGTCCGCCGGGTCGGCACCGTTGTGGGCAGCGACGACGGCCTCGGCCTTGTCGGCGCCGGCGACGAGGAACCAGACGTTGCGCGACCGGTTGACCACGGGCAGTGTCAAGGTGATCCGACGCGGCGGCGGCTTGGGCGAATCCTCCACGGCGACAACCGACTTCTCGGTCTCCGCGGTGGCCGCGGTGTGCGGGAAGAGTGAGTTGATGTGGCCTTCGCCGCCCATTCCCAGAAGGTGAAGATCGAACTCCGGGGCAATGCCGTCAGAGGAGCGGCCGGCCAGGATCGCCGCGTAATCGGCTGCGGCGGCGTCGATGTCGTCGCCGAACGGGCCGTCGGACGGGGCCATCGGGAAGACCCGCGACGGGTCGACCGGCACCTTGTCGAGCAGGGCTTCGCGGGCCTGTCCGGAGTTGCGTTCCGGGTCGTCGGCCGGTACGAATCGGTCGTCGCCCCAGTACAGGTCGACTCGCGACCAGTCGATCGTGCCGCTGTCGGCGGCCAGGGCCGACAGAATGCCGATCCCGTTGCTGCCGCCGGTCAGGACGATGCTCGCGACGTCGCGTTCGGCCTGTGCGCGGGTCACCAGGTCGATGAAGCGAGCGGCCGCGGTCACGACCAGTTCCTGCTTGGACTCGAAGACCAGCGTCTCGTTGGCCACGTCTTTTACTCTTTTCCGTCGGATGCAGCTGAATCGCTCTGCTGTGCGGCGTGTTCGACAGCGGCTCGCATGTCGGCTCGGAGGAGTGCCTCCTGCTCCGGTGAGATCCGCTCCACGTCGGCGACACCGGCCAACGCCGAGGCGTACACCTCGTCGACGTCGAGACGGCGCAACTCCTCGGCGATGCACACCGGCAGCGAGCGCGGCGTCATCGCGATCTTCCCGTCCGGCTTGCCGGGTGCGGTCAGGACGGCGTTGTTGCTCTCGTCGACGGCCAGCACGGTGTCGCCGTCGGTCCGGACGAGTCGAACCTCGAAGCTGCCGGTGAACCTGCGCGTGGGGACGCCCAGCGCGGACCGCAGCCAGCCGGCGAGCAGGTCGATGGCCGGACTGCGATCGGGTCCGGTCACATCGATCTCGAGGACCGGGGTGAACGGAGGACGATCGAGGGCCGAAGCGAGGATCGCCCGCCACGGGGTGAGCTGGGTCCAGGCGATGTCGGTGTCACCGGGCGAGTACCCGGCGAGACGACGTTTGAGGACGGTGTTCAGGCCGGGGTCGCGATTGGCGTCCATGATCCGGCGGCGGCCCAGCGTGCCGAGCGGATCGGATGCCGGCCGCGCGGGACCGATACTCGGCCACCAGGTGACCACCGGGGTGTCCGGCAGCAGGAAGGGGATCACCACTGCGTGTGCGTGGTCGGCCATGTCGCCGGCCAGAGACAGCACGATGACCTCCGACGCGCCGGCGTCGCCGCCGACGCGGATCTCGGCGTCCATCCGCGAACGCGCATGGCGCACACCGCGGGAGACGACGATCACGCGGCTGGGATGCTCGCGGCTCGCGGCGATCGCGGCCTCGATGGCGCCTTCGGTGGGTTCGTCGTGTTCGGCACAGACGACCAGCGTGAGCACGCGACCGCTGTTGACCGAACCCTCGGTCTCGTGGAGCGTGACCAGTCGCTTGGCGACTTCCCGGCTCGACGTGTCGGGCAGGTTGACGATCATGGACGCCTCCACTGTCGGCCATGGCGTGCGAGCATCTCGTCTGCGGACGCCGGACCCCAGGTTCCTGCCTCGTACGCTTCCGGCCGGCCGTTCTGGGCCCAGTGGTCGAGCACCGGATCGAGGATCTTCCAGGACAATTCGACTTCCTCGTTGACGGGGAAGAGTGACGGTTCCCCGAGCAGCACGTCGAGGATCAACCGTTCGTAGGCCTCCGGGGACGCCTCGGTGAACGCGGTGCCGTAACTGAAGTCCATGTTCACGTCGCGGACTTCCATGCTCGATGCGGGCACCTTGGAGCCGAACCGGAGCGTCATCCCCTCGTCGGGCTGAACGCGGATCACCAGCACGTTCTGGCTGAGTTCCTCGGTCATCGTCTGATCGAAGGGCAGATGCGGCGCCCGTTTGAAGACCAGCGCGATCTCGGTGACGCGCCGGCCGAGGCGCTTGCCGGTACGCAGGTAGAAGGGGACACCCGCCCAGCGGCGGGAGTCGACCTCCAGGGCGATCGCGGCGAAGGTCTCGGTCGTGGAGTCCTTGGCGAAGCCGGACTCCTCTTTGAGGCCGCGAACCTTCTCGCTGCCCTGCCAGCCGGCGGTGTACTGACCCCGAGCCGTGTTCTCCGACAGCGGCTCGATGTTGCGGGTGGCGGCGAGAACCTTGGCCTTCTCGGCCTGTAACTGCTTGGGCTCGAAAGAGATCGGCTCTTCCATCGCCACCAGCGCCATCAGCTGCAGCAGATGGTTCTGGATGACGTCGCGCGCCGCCCCGATGCCGTCGTAGTAGCCGGCCCGGCCACCGAGACCGATGTCCTCGGCCATGGTGATCTGGACATGGTCGACGTAGTGCGAACTCCACAGCGGATCGAACAGCTGATTGGCGAAGCGCAGCGCCAGGATGTTCTGCACCGTCTCCTTGCCGAGGTAGTGGTCGATGCGGAACACCGACGACTCCGGGAAGACGTTGTTGACGATGGCGTTGAGTTCACGGGCCGAGCCGAGGTCGTGACCGAAGGGCTTCTCGATGACCACCCGGCGCCAGCTGTCGCCGGTCTGTGCTGCGAGCCCGCTGCGCTCGAGCTGTTCACACACCGTCGGGAACGCCCCGGGCGGGATCGACAGGTAGAAGGCGTGATTGCCGTCCGTACCGCGTTCGTTGTCGAGCGACTTGAGGGTGTCGCGCAACTTGTCGAAGGCGGCGTCGTCGTCGAAATTGCCCTGCACGAAGCGGAAGCCCTCGGCGAGGCGCTCCCACACCTCCTCACGGAAGCCCGTGCGGGCGTGTTCCCGCACGGCGTCGTGCACGACCGCCCCGAAATCCTCGTCGGTCCAGTCCCGCCGGGCGAACCCGACGAGAGCGAACGACGGGGGGAGGAGGCCGCGGTTGGCGAGGTCGTAGACCGCAGGCATCAACTTCTTGCGTGCCAGGTCTCCGGTTACGCCGAAGATGACCAGACTGCACGGTCCCGCGATACGCGGGAGCCGCTTGTCCCGTGGGTCACGGAGCGGATTGGTCCAGGAGTCGGGTCCTACAGCACCGGGTCCCACTGAATCCCCGCCGACGGCCACTGTGGGATCAGCCCTTGATCGCCGCGGACAACTGCTCGGCGGTCGCGTTGAGCAGATCGTTCCACGCGTCCTCGAACTTGCTCACGCCCTCGTCCTCGAGGACCTTGAAGACATCGACCGTGTCGACGCCGAGCGCCGCGATCTTGTCGAAGACCTCCTGCGACTCCTGCGCGAGACCGATGATCGAGCCGGTGTTCACCCAACCGTGGTCGGCGAAGGCGTCCATCGTCTTGCCCGGCATGGTGTTGACCGTGTTGGGTGCGACGAGCTCGCTGACGTACAGGGTGTCGGGGTAGTCCGGGTTCTTCACGCCGGTCGACGCCCAGAGCGCGCGCTGCGGACGGGCGCCGTGGGCGAGCAGATCGGGGAAGCGCGACTCGACCTCGAACACCTGCTGGTAGGCCGAGTAGGCCAGGCGGGCGTTGGCCAGTGCCGCCTTGCCCTTGAGCTCCATCGCCTCCGGGGTGCCGATGGCGTCGAGACGCTTGTCGATCTCGGTGTCGACGCGCGAGACGAAGAACGACGCCACCGAGTGGATGTTCGACAGGTCGTGGCCGGCTTCCGCGGCGGCGTCGAGGCCGTCGAGGTAGGCGTCCATGACGTCCTTGTAGCGCTCCACCGAGAAGATCAGCGTCACGTTGACGCTGATGCCCTCGGCGATGACCTTGGTGATCGCCGGGAGCCCGGCCGTGGTGGCCGGGATCTTGATCAGCAGGTTCGGGCGGTCGACGATCTTCCACAGCTCGATCGCCTGGGCGACCGTGCCGTCGGTGTCGTGGGCCAGGCGCGGGTCGACCTCGATCGACACCCGGCCGTCGACGCCGTCGGACTCCTCGTACACCGGTGCGAGCACGTCGCAGGCGTTGCGGACGTCGTCGGTGGTCACCGTGCGGATGGTGCCGTCGACATCGGCGCCACGCGCGGCCAGTTCGGTGACCTGCGCGTTGTAGGCGGTGCCCTTCGACAGCGCCGCTTGGAAGATCGACGGGTTGGTGGTCACACCGACCACCGACTTGGTCGAGATCAGTTCGGCGAGTTCGCCGGAGCCGATCAGGTCACGGGACAGGTCGTCCAGCCACACCGAGACTCCGGCGGCGGACAGTTCGGCGAGCTTCTCGTTCTGGGTCACGATCTCTCTCCTTGGGTTGGTCAGCCGGCGACGACGCGCTCGGCGGCCGACGTGACGGCCTCTGCGGTGATCCCGAACTTGGTGAAGAGCACCTTGTAGTCGGCCGAGGCACCGAAGTGCTCGATGCTGACGATCTCGCCACCGGCGCCGACGATGCGGTACCACGGCATCGCGATGCCGGCCTCGACGGCGACACGCGGAACCGACGGCGGGAGCACGTGGTCCTGGTACCCCTTGGGCTGCTCGTCGAACCACTCGACACAGGGCATGGACACGACGCGGGCCTTGATTCCCTTGTCGGCCAGCGCCTTCTGTGCTTCGACGGCCAGGTACACCTCGGAGCCCGTGCCGATCAGCACGACCTGCGGATCGCCCTCGGAATCGCTGAGGATGTAGCCGCCGTTGGCGACGCCCTGCGCCGAGGTGCCCTCGAGGATCGGGAGGTTCTGCCGGGTGAGCGCCAGGCCGACCGGGTGGTTGCGCCGGGTCAGCAGGTGCGCCCACGCGTAGGCGGTCTCGTTCGCGTCGGCGGGACGCACGACGTCGAGATTAGGGATCGCCCGCAGCGCCGCCAGGTGCTCGATCGGCTGGTGGGTCGGGCCGTCCTCGCCGAGACCGATCGAGTCATGGGTCCAGACGTAGATCGGGTCGATCTCCATCAGCGCCGCCAGACGGACGGCCGGACGCATGTAGTCGGCGAACTGCAGGAAGGTGCCGCCGTAGGCGCGGGTCGGTCCGTGCAGGGCGATGCCCGACAGGATCGAACCCATCGCGTGCTC
Source organism: Gordonia sp. Swx-4 (assembly GCF_030316175.1). Classification (NCBI taxonomy): domain Bacteria; kingdom Bacillati; phylum Actinomycetota; class Actinomycetes; order Mycobacteriales; family Gordoniaceae; genus Gordonia; species Gordonia sp. Swx-4. The sequence continues at coordinate 2,857,497 of NZ_CP128197.1, read as the reverse complement.
GCGGACACCGAAGTGCAGGGTGCGGCCGTACGGGTTGGCCGACCACTTCTTGGTGCTGATCGACGTCGGGCCGAACGAGGGCTCGCCGTCCATCGTGGTGTTGTTCGAGCCGGCGAGGTCGGCAGAACCGCCCCACAGCTCGGGCAGCACGGGCGCGAGGGCGCCGAGCACCTTGCCCGAGGCGCTGCGCGTCGCCACGTCCTTGTCGCCGACGTTCCAGCTCGGCAGGTTCTCGGTCCAGCCCTCGGGGAGCTCGTGGGCGGTCAGGCGATCGAACAGCGCCTTCTGCTCGGGGTTCTTCTCAGCCCATGCGTCGAAGGACGCCGTCCAGGCCTTGCGCTGCTCGGCGCCGCGCTCGACGAGCTTGCGGGTGTGCGCGATGACCTCGTCGGTGACCTCGAAGTTCTTCTCCGGGTCGAAGCCGAGAATCTTCTTGGTCGCGGCGATCTCCTCGTCACCGAGCGCCGCGCCGTGGGCCGCGCCGGTGTTCATGAGGTTGGGTGCCGGGAAGCCGATGATGGTGCGGAGGCAGATGATCGACGGACGGTCGACGACCTCCTGGGCGGCCTTGATCGCGGCCTCGATGGCCACGACGTCCTCGCCGCCTTCGACGGTCTGCACGTGCCAGCCGTAGGCCTCGTAGCGCTTGGCGACGTCCTCGGACAGGGCGATGTCGGTGTCGTCCTCGATCGAGATCTGGTTCTGGTCGTAGAACACGATCAGGTTGCCGAGCTGCTGGGTGCCGGCGAGCGAGCTGGCCTCAGAGGTCACGCCCTCCTCGATGTCACCGTCGGAGGCGACCACGTAGATGTAGTGGTCGAACGGGCTCTCGCCGACGCCGGCATCCGGGTCGAACAGGCCGCGCTCGCGGCGGGCGGCCATCGCCATGCCGACCGATGAGGCGAGACCCTGGCCCAGCGGGCCGGTGGTGATCTCCACACCGCGGGTGTGGCGGAACTCCGGGTGACCGGGGGTCAGCGAATCCCAGGTCCGCAGCGCCTCGATGTCGGAGAGCTCGAGGCCGAAGCCACCCAGGTAGAGCTGGATGTAGAGGGTCAGGCTCGAATGCCCGCAGGACAGCACGAAGCGGTCGCGGCCGGCCCAGTCGGTGTCGGTGGGGTCGTGACGCATCACGCGCTGGAACAGCGTGTAGGCCAACGGTGCGAGGCTCATGGCCGTACCCGGATGACCACTGCCACACTTCTGCACCGCGTCGGCGGCCAGCAGGCGGGCCGTGTCGACGGCACGCGTGTCGAGGTCGGTCCAGTCGTCCGGATGGCGGGGGGTGGTCAGTGCGCGGATCTCGTCTGTGTCGGCCACGATGGTGATTGTCTCCTGTGCCTGCTCGGGTTTTCGGCGCGTTCGGGTCCAGAGTAATCGGCCAGGAGCACGGCCTGCGCGCCGACCGAAAGTTACCGGTCGGTTCGTCGATCGGTGCCGGTCACGGGTCCGGCCACGAGGCGATTACGGTTCGCGAAGGCAAACGTCTACCATGCTCTGTAGTAGCCCGCGGCGATCTGTGCGGGCAGACGAGGAGTGTTCGTGAGGATAGGGGAGCGTGTGAGCGGAGACCGTCCCGCCGCATCCCACTCGACCGACACCGCATCACAGCAGGTTTCGACCGAGCCGGTCATGCCGGCGGATCTGACGTGGGCCGGACGTGTGCGCGCGACGGTGCTTGCGTATGTCGCGCTGACCAAGCCGCGGGTCATCGAGCTGCTGCTGGTCGCGACGATCCCGGTGATGCTGCAGGCCGATCGCGGTCACGTCGACATCGCTGTCATCGCCTTCACCCTGATCGGTGGATGGCTCGGTGCCGGCAGCGCGAACACCCTCAACATGGTGGTCGACGCCGACATCGACAAGAAGATGAAGCGCACCGAACGGCGGCCCCTGGCCCGTCGGGCGGTCGCCACGCGCAGTGCGCTGATCTTCGGCCTGGTGCTCTGGGCCGCGTCGTTCGCGGTGCTGTACTTCGCCGCGAACCTGCTGTCGTCTCTGCTCGTCTCGGCGACGATCATCTTCTACGTCGGCGTCTACACGATGATCCTCAAGCGCCGCACCTGGCAGAACGTGGTGTGGGGCGGCGCCGCCGGTTGCATGCCGACGCTGGTCGGCTGGGCGGCCGTCACCGGCTCGATCAGCTGGCAGCCGATCGTGCTGTTCCTGGTCATCTTCTTCTGGACTCCGCCGCACACCTGGGCGCTCGCGATGCGCTACAAGGAGGACTACAAGGCGGCCGGCGTGCCGATGCTCCCGGTCATCGCGACCGAGGAACGCGTCACGCGTCAGATGCTGATCTACACCTGGCTGACCGTCATCAGCTCCCTCGCACTGATCCCGGCCACCAGCTGGATCTACACGGTGATCGCCCTCCTCGCCGGCGCCTGGTTCCTCGAGCGGGTCACCAAGCTCTACCGCGACACCAAGCGCGGCGCCGAGGTGAAGCCCCTCAAGGTGTTCCTGCAGTCCAACGAGTACCTGGCGATCGTCTTCTGCGGCCTCGCGATCGACGCGGTCGTCGGCATGCAGACGATCTCCTCGTACTTCTGATCCGGTCGTTCAGATCCCTCAGGAATCCGCCGGCAGCAGCACGGTCGCACCCGTGGTCTTGCGTGCCTCCAGGTCCGCGTGGGCCTGCGCGGCGTCGGCCAGCCGGTATCGCTGACCCACCCGCACGTCCACGTCGCCGTCTCCGATCGCCTCAAAGTACTCGCTTGCCCGCCAGTTCAGTTCCTCCGGCGTCGCGGTGAAATGCGCGAGGGTGGGTCGGGTCACCGACAACGAACCGGCCGGGTTGAGGCGCTGCAGATCGAACGGCGGCACCGGTCCGCTGGAGGCACCGAACAGCACGATGATGCCGCGGACGGCCGTGGCGGCCAGCGACTGCTCGAAGGTGTCGGCGCCGACCCCGTCGTAGACCACCGCAACACCGCGACCGTCGGTCAACTCCCGGACGCGCGCGGCGAGGTCGTCCCCGTAGCGCAGGACGTGGTCGGCCCCGGCCTCCCGGGACAACTGCTCCTTCTCCTCCGAGGACACCGTCGTGATGACCCGCAGACCGTGGCGCTTGGCCATCTGGGTCAGGATCAGCCCGACCCCGCCGGCCCCGGCGTGGATCAGCACCGTGTCCTCCGGATGCGGGTGTGCGCTGCCGTCGAGCAGGTAGTGCGCGGTGAGCCCGCGGAGCAGCGACGATCCGGCGACCGCGTCGTCGATGCCGTCGGGGACGACGACCGCCTGAGCGGCGGGCACCGCCACGAGTTCGGCATACGACGCGGGCGCCGCACACCATGCGACCCGCTGACCCACTTCGAGGGCGGACACGTCGGAGCCCAGGGAGACGATCTCGCCGGCCCCCTCGGTGCCCGGGATGTACGGCGGGGTCGAAGGATAGAGACCGCGGCGGAGATAGGTGTCGATGTAGTTGACGCCCACCGCCGAGGTTCGGACGATCACCTCGTCGGCGGCCGGGATCGGGTCGTCGACGGTTCCGAAGGTCAGGACGTCCGGACCGCCGTGGCGGGTCACCTGTATCGCACGCACGACACCCGTTGTACACGGGGAACGCGCCGGACGTGACGCCCATCCCGGTATCGGGATCGGCCGAGGCCCACCGGTATGCTGAGCGTCATGACTGACAGTGCCGCCACCGACACCACAGCCACGCCGACCGTCCAGGCACCGGGCGATGTCGTCGCCTCGGTGAAGAAGTTCGTCGCGCGCGAGGGCGGGAGCGCCAAGGTCGTCCTGCAGGCGATCGGTGCGGCCGGCGTCCGGATCACGCTCGTCGGTGACGCCGGAGGCGTCCTCGGTGACCGCGTCGTCGCCGACCTCGCGACCGCGCAGGCAGTCGTCGACGCCGTCGACGGACTCGAGATCGCCGAGTGGGATCGCGATCTCACCTCCGAGACCACCGTCAAGCCGTCGCATTACCGCAAGATGGCCGGCTGGGTGGCCCGCCAGAAGCGCTTCCCGAAGGCGCGCAACCGCGCGATCCTCTGACGCGACGGTCCGACCCGCGAACCAGAGACGACCCCCGGCGCGATCGCCGGGGGTCGTCGTCGTTCGTGACGCGTGGTCAGGCCGCGTCGACGTGCGGCTGATCGGTCGCCCGGGCGACCAGCACCTGCCAGGTCGCGCCGATGAGGAGCAGCGCACTGCCGAACATGTGCGCGATGACCAGCGCGACGGGCAGATCGGTGAAGAACTGGACGAAGCCGATCACACCCTGCAGGACGAGCAGGCCCACGAAGACCAGTGCCGAGCGCTGCTGGGGACGCGCGAAGACGCGGGCGTAGATGAGTGCGGCCAGACCCAGGCCGACGAGTACGAACACCGCATCTGCGTGGAGCTGGGTGGCGTTGTCGGGGTCGAGTCCGTTGCGGGGGGCGTCGGCGTCGCCGGCGTGGGGGCCGGAACCCGTCACCACTGTGCCGAGGTAGATGGTCACCCAGGTGACCGCGTACAGCAGCCACGCCAGGTAGACGCCCAGTCGCCGGGTCGCCATCCCCGGGGTGTCGGTGTCGGCGGGTGCGGGTTCGGCCGGGGTCGGATACGGGCGCATCCGGAAGACCAGGACGGTCGCCGCCGACACCAGGATCATCGACAGGATGAAGTGCAGCGCCACGACCCACGGATTGAGGTCGGTGAGGACGGTGATGCCGCCGATCACGCCCTGGAACGGGATACCGAGAGCGATCAGGGTCACGAGCCACTTGTCGCGGCGGGCCGATCCGGCGTAGCGGAGCACGGCGATCCAGGCGGCGATCGCGATGATGATGAGGACCCATGTCAGCATCCGGTTGCCGAACTCGATCGCGCCGTGGATGCCGAGTTCGCCGTGCGGGACGAAGGAATCGTCGGTGCAGCGCGGCCAGGTGGGACAACCGAGTCCCGAACCCGTCACGCGGACGGCGCCGCCGGTGGCGACGATCCCGACGTTGGAGACGAGCAGCGCCATCGCCCAGCGGTGTACGAAGCGGATCGTCGGTCGGCCGAATCCCGGGATGGACCGCCAGAAACCGCCCACCTGTCGATTGCCACCCTCGGTAGTCGCCCTGTCGGGGTCCGCCCCGTCGGGTCGTGTCGAAGTCTGCGACGTCGTCATCGGAATCGGAACCACCTCACTGCCAAGGTGCCGGCCACTGCGGCCCACACCAGCAAGACGCCCACCCCGAAGGCGTCGAACGAACCACGTGCGGCCATTTCCAGGGCCTCACTGAGCGCACCCGAGGGGATACACCGTGCGAAGGTGTGCACGGCGCCGGGAACGTTGGAATCGACGACCACGAGGCTGCCGAGTCCGATGAACGCGAACCAGAGCAGGTTCGCCAGGGCCAGGACGACCTCCGCCTTGAGCGTGCCGCCGAGGAGCAGCCCGAGGGCCGCGAAGCAGGCGGTGCCGACGATGATCACCAGCGCGCCGATGAGCAGTCCGACCGCGTCGGGCCGCCACCCGAAGGCGAGTCCGATGGCGCCGAGGATGACCGACTGCAGGGCCACCACGATCAGCACTGCGACCGACTTGCCGACGATGATGCCCCACCGGGGAATCGGTGTGGCGCCCAGTCTTTTCAGGGCCCCGTACCGGCGGTCGAAACCGACGGCGATGGCCTGGCCGGTGAAGGCGGTCGACATCACGGCGACCGTCAGGATCGCGGGGACGAAGAGCGTGGCGCGCTCGGCCGGGCCGTCGCCGAAGGTCGTGTTGATCGGCAGCAGGCACAGCCCGATGAGCAGCGTGATCGGGATGAACATGGTGAGCAACAACTGTTCACCGTTGCGGAGCAGGAGCTTGAGCTCGAGGGTCGACTGCGCGGTGATCATCGCCGGCAGGGACGCCGGACGCGGCGCCGGACGGAACATGCCCTCGGGGAAGAGTCCCGTGCCGGGAGCGGGGGAGTTCACTGCGGGGGAGTTCACTGTCGTAGGGCCCGTCCGGTCAGGTCGAGGAAGACGTCTTCGAGACTGCGGGTCTCGACACGGAGATCGGTGGCGAGGACGTTGATCTTCGCGCACCAGGCGGTCACCGTCGCGAGAACCTGCGGCGTCATCGGGCCGATGACGAGGTACGAGCCGGGGTTCGCCTCGGTGCAGTGATAGCCCTCGGGAAGTGCGAGCGTGAGCATCGACAGGTCGAGCCCGCGGGGCGCGGTGAACCGCAACTCGTTCTCGGCGCCGGTGCTCGTGAGGTCGGCGGGGGTCCCGGCGGCGACCGCGCGGCCGTGATCGATGATCACGACCTGGTCGGCGAGTTCCTCCGCCTCGTCCATCAGATGCGTGGTGAGCAGGACGGCCACGCCGTCGGCGCGGAGGCGGTCGACGAGTTCCCACACGACGAGACGCGCGTGGGCGTCGAGGCCGGCGGTCGGCTCGTCGAGGAACACCAGTTCAGGACGGCCGACGATCGCGCAGGCGAGCGCGAGGCGCTGCTGTTGTCCGCCGGAGAGGCGTCGGTACGACGTGCGGCGGACGTCGTCGAGACCGAGTGCGTCGATGAGGAATTCGGGGTCGATCGGGTCGGCCGAGTAGGCGGCGACGAGCCGCAACATCTCCTCGGCGCGGGCGCCCGGGTAGGCGCCGCCGCCCTGCAGCATCACACCGACGCGGCGTCGGAGGGCGTCGTTGTCGACGATCGGATCGAGCCCGAGAACCCGGACGGTGCCGGCGTCGGGGGCGGTGAAGCCCTCGCAGATCTCGACGGTCGTGGTCTTGCCCGCACCGTTCGGTCCGAGGAGGGCGAGGATCTGTCCGCGCTCCACGGTCAGATCGAGCCGATCGACGGCGGTACGGTCACCGAAGGTCTTGACCAGCCCGCGTACCTCGACCGCTGGGGATGCGACGGGGTCGCTCGGCGGACGATCGTTCATTCGATCGTCATCGCTGATCTGCCGAGGGGTCGTGCTGCGCACACAGGTCAGACTAGGCGCTCGGACCCCGCGGACGAAAAACGCCGTTCGCGGGTTCGGTGGGGGATCGTCATGGCGTCGGGGCGTTCTCGGCCGGTTCCGGGGACTCCTCCGGTGCCCCGGTTCTGCGACGACGCCATCGGCGCGGCGAACGGTCCTCGAAGAAGAGTGCGGTGAGTGCTGCGACCATGATCACACCGGCCAGAAGCCCCTGTGCGAGAACGACTCCGCTGGTGTTGGAGCTCGTGGGCATCACGACGATGGCGATGATCGCGGATGCCGCGATGGTCGAGATCCGGAACCACGCTCCCGTCGCCCACGCCGCGAGCGGGATCACCGCCCAGAGGAGATACCAGGCCTGGACGAACGGGAAGAACAGGATGAATGTGGCCATTGACACACCGAGTGCGCCGAGGGGGTGCAGGCGTCCGCCAAGGGTCGCGAGCATCCACCGGATGATGAACAGACCCGCGACGAGCTGACCGATCGGGCGTGCGACGTCGAGGATCGCCTGGGTGTGCTCTCCAAGTCCGAGCGTCACACCGATCCGACCCGTCGTCACCCCGAGCAGCGTCGGCATCGACATCCACGACCGGACGATCTCGCCGGTGGAGAGCGTGCCCGTCCAGCCGAATCCGAGCCCGGTGGCCAGCGAGATACCAACCATCACGATGCCCAGGACGACCACGTAGAACGCCGCGGAGACTCCGAGGGCGTACACGGACCATTTCGATCGGGTCCACCATTCGCGGATCGGCGCGTGCCGCAGGGCCGGCAGCGTGGCGCCCCAACGCATCGCCAGGGCGATCCCGACGAAACCGAGCGCGAGCATGGATGCGACCTTGATCATCGCCGACGCCGCGATCACCGCGCCGCCTGCGATCAATATCCAGCCGGCTCTTGTGGGTATCAGCGTTCCCGGCTTCCGTAACCGGTCGACGCCGTAGATGGCGCGGAAGCTCAGCTCGAGGCCGACGAGCATCAGGCCGAGCATGAGTGCCTCGTTGTGGATGCCGCCCACCAGATGCAGGATCACCAGCGGGTTCATCGCACCGAGCCACAGGGCGGCGACCGAGGACACCCCGCAGCGCTTCGCCAGACGCGGCAACGCCCACACGATGAGCGCGACACCGATCAGTGCGACGATGCGGTGCAGGAAGATCGCCGCGGTGATGTTCGCCCCGGTGATATTGGTGATGCCCTCGCCGATCCACAGGAACAGTGGTCCGTAGGGCGCGGGGGTGTCGCGCCAGAGGTTGGGCACGGATCGGGTGAGGATGTGATCGACGCCGAGGCCGCGGACGGGACTGACCGAGTACGGGTCCATGCCGCGGAAGGCGATCGCGCTCTGGGCGAGGTAGGAGTAGACGTCCTTGCTCAGCAGCGGGGGAGCCAGCACGATCGGCGTGATCCACAGCATGAGCGTCCGGTCGGCCTGGCGTCGGCTCATCCGCCGTTCCGGACTGCGTCCGTGACGGACCTCGACGCTGAAGCGGCCGACCGCGAAGCGGCCGATCAGAAGCCAGGCGACCACGAGAGTGATGGTGCCGCCGATGGAGAGGGCGAGTGCGGTCCCGAACATCCGCGATGGCAGCGACAGCACGCGCATGCCGGCGACCGGGTTCTGCAGCACGGGCACCGCGCCGGTGCCGAGCGCGCCGATCAGGATCAGAACCGAACCGGTGGCTCCGAACAGCTTGATGCGGCGGAGGCGACGGGTCTCCGCGGCGTTGAGGGGGCCGACCTCGCGCTCGTCGTCGTGTAGCCGGGCGATGGCCTTGCCGTAGTCGCCGCGCTGCTCGGTGGCGTCGCCGTCGGTTCCGGCGGGACGCTGTTTACGCAGTCCGAGGTAGTCGAGTACGGCGAGCAGGTGATTCCACACGAGTCCGAAGAAGTCCGGCACGCGGCGGCCAGCTGTGGTTTCGGGCACACGACGACTGTAATCGGCGGCGCCCGATACCTCGCGACCACCCTTTATCCGGACAATCACGACACCGCTGACGAACTCGGACGCAGCGCTAAGGGCACCCTTGCTGGCAGGGCGGAATCAATTACGTCACACTCGTGTTGTGAAAACCATGCGGAACGATGTTGTGCTGCCCTCGGGCGGCGGCGATGCCGTGCCCTCCGCTGGTACGGCAACCACTCGCGCGCCCCTCGGTGCCGATGCGCACCACGATGGTCAGACGCGTGATGCGGTGGTGAACCTGCTCGTCGAGGACGGCCCGCTGACCGCGAGCGAGATCGGTGAGCGCCTCGGTATCTCCGCCGCCGGAGTGCGTCGTCACCTCGACGCGCTCACCAGTGCCGGGGACATCGAGGTCGCCTCGACCGGGTTCGGTCAGCGTCGCGGTCGTGCACGCGGTCGACCGGCGAAGTGGTTCCAGCTCACGGCGGAGGGGCGCGGCAAGATGCGCCACGCCTACGACGACCTCGCCGGTGCCGCGATGCGCAAGCTCCGTGACCTCGGTGGCCACGACGCCGTCGCCGAGTTCGCGCGGGAACGTGTCGAACGGATCGTCGCCGACGTGTCGCCGAGCGCCGACCCGTTCACGGTCTCCGACACGGTCGAGGAGATCGCCGACGCGTTGACCAGCGCGGGATACGCGACCAACACCCGGCAGGTCGGCAACGGCATCCAGATCTGCCAGCACCACTGCCCGGTGGCGCACGTCGCCACCGAGTTCCCCGAACTCTGTGAGGCCGAGACCGCGGTCTTCACCGAGCTGCTCGGCACGCATGTGCAGCGCCTGGCCACCATCGCCAACGGTGACTGCGCCTGCACCACCCACGTGCCGATCCACCCGCCGCCGGAGGCTCCACCGTCTCCCCGGCACGGAACCTCACAGACACTGCCCACGACAACCCGAAAGGCCACGCGATGACCGTCACCGATCCGGCCGCCACCACGCCGACCGCCCCGGCTCCCCTCACGCAGGAAGAGACGATTGCCGCGCTCGGCAAGTACGGCTACGGCTGGGCCGACTCCGACGTGGCCGGCGCCAGCGCCAGGCGCGGACTGTCCCCGGCGGTCGTCGCCGACATCTCGGCCAAGAAGAGCGAACCCGAGTGGATGCTCGAGCAGCGACTCAAGGCACTGAAGATCTTCGACAAGAAGCCGATGCCGCACTGGGGCGCCGGACTCGAGGGCATCGACTTCGACAACATCAAGTACTTCGTGCGGTCCAGCGAGAAGCAGGCCGCCACGTGGGAAGACCTGCCCGAGGACATCAAAAACACCTACGACAAGCTCGGAATCCCCGAGGCGGAGAAGCAGCGCCTGGTCTCCGGTGTCGCCGCCCAGTACGAGTCCGAGGTCGTGTACCACTCGATCCGTGAGGATCTCGAGAAGCAGGGCGTGATCTTCCTCGACACCGACACCGCGCTCAAGGAGCACCCGGAGATCTTCCAGGAGTACTTCGGTTCGGTCATCCCGGCCGGCGACAACAAGTTCTCCGCGCTGAACACCGCGGTCTGGTCCGGTGGCTCGTTCATCTACGTCCCGCCCGGCGTCCACGTCGACATCCCGCTCCAGGCCTACTTCCGGATCAACACCGAGAACATGGGTCAGTTCGAGCGCACGCTGATCATCGTCGACGAGGGTGCTTACGTGCACTACGTCGAGGGTTGTACCGCGCCGATCTACAAGACCGACTCGCTGCACTCCGCGGTCGTCGAGATCATCGTGAAGAAGGGCGGCCGCTGCCGCTACACGACCATCCAGAACTGGTCGAACAACGTCTACAACCTGGTGACCAAGCGCGCCAAGGCCGAGGCCGGCGCCACCATGGAGTGGGTCGACGGCAACATCGGCTCGAAGGTCACCATGAAGTACCCGGCGGTCTGGCTGACCGGTGAACACGCGAAGGGCGAGGTCCTCTCGGTCGCCTTCGCCGGCCCCGGCCAGCACCAGGACACCGGCTCCAAGATGGTCCACCTCGCACCGAACACCTCGAGCAACATCATCTCGAAGTCGGTGGCCCGCGGTGGTGGCCGCGCTTCCTACCGCGGCCTGATCAAGGTCAACAACGGAGCGCACGGCAGCCGTTCGACGGTGAAATGCGATGCGCTGCTGGTCGACACCATCTCCCGCAGTGATACCTACCCCTACGTCGACATCCGCGAGGACGACGTGACGATGGGGCACGAGGCGACCGTCTCGAAGGTCAGCGACGATCAGCTCTTCTACCTGATGAGCCGTGGTCTGACCGAGGACGAGGCGATGGCCATGGTGGTCCGCGGCTTCGTCGAGCCGATCGCCAAGGAACTCCCGATGGAATACGCGCTCGAGCTCAACCGCCTGATCGAGCTTCAGATGGAAGGAGCCGTCGGCTGATGGCCGATCCGACACTCCCGGTTTCGACACCGGGATCGCATTCGCCTGTCGTCAACAAGGGTGAACTGTTCACCTCGTTCGACGTCAACGCCTTCGAGGTGCCCAGCCCTCGCGAAGAGGCCTGGCGCTTCACCCCGTTCCGCCGACTGCGCGGTCTGCACGACGGTTCCGCGCAGCGGACCGGCGAGGCCACCGTGGATGTTTCCGGAGTCGCCGACGGCGTCACGGTGGAGACCGTGGGTCGCGAGGACGAGCGCCTCGGCCAGGGCGGCGTGCCCTTCGACCGGGTTGCCGCACAGGCGTACTCGTCGTTCACCCAGGCCACGGTCGTCACCGTCGGCCGCGAGGTCGAGCTGTCCGAGCCGGTCACCATCACGATCACCGGACCCGGTGAGGGCGAGACCGCCTTCGGTCACACCCAGGTCAGGCTAGAGCCCTTCGCCCGCGCCGTCGTGGTGCTGGACCAGAAGGGCGGCGGAACCTTCGCCGAGAACGTCGAGTTCGTCGTCGGCGACAGTGCCGCGCTCACCGTCGTCAACGTCCACGACTGGGATGACGATGCCGTGCACGTCGTCACCCATCACGTGCGCACCGGCCGCGACGCCGTGGTCCGCCACTTCGCGGTCAGCTTCGGCGGCAACCTCGTTCGGCTCTCGCCGATCGTCCACTACGACGCGCCGGGCGGCGACGTCGAGATGTGGGGTCTGTACTTCGCCGACGCCGGACAGCATCTCGAGCAGCGTCTGCTCGTCGACCACAGCCAGCCCAATTGTCGCTCGAACGTGGTGTACAAGGGTGCGCTGCAGGGCGATACGACCGGCGACCGGTCGCGTGAGGCGCACACCGTCTGGATCGGCGACGTGCTGATCCGCGCCGAGGCCGAGGGAACCGACACCTTCGAGCTCAACCGCAACCTGGTGCTCACCGACAACGCCCGCGCCGACTCGGTGCCGAACCTCGAGATCGAGACCGGTGAGATCGTCGGTGCCGGCCACGCCAGTGCCACCGGACGTTTCGACGACGAGCAGCTGTTCTACCTGCAGGCTCGCGGCATCCCCGAGGATCAGGCGCGCCGTCTGGTCATCCGCGGATTCTTCGGCGAGGTGATCGCCAAGATCGGTGTGCCCGAGCTCCGCGAGCGTCTGTCCGCCGCCGTCGAGCGCGAGCTCGAACTCTCCGGCGCCTGACCAGCGTCCGCGCCTGACTCAAACCTCCCACAGCCTGTTAGAGAGAACTCAGAACATGACCACACTGGAAATCCGTGACCTGCACGTCGATGTCGCCCAGACCGACGCCGACGCCGAGCCCATCCACATCCTCAAGGGTGTCGACCTGACCGTGAAGTCCGGTGAGACGCACGCGATCATGGGCCCCAACGGTTCGGGCAAGTCGACGCTCTCCTACGCGATCGCCGGCCACCCCAAGTACGAGGTCACCTCCGGTTCGATCACCCTCGACGGCGAGAACGTCCTGGAGATGAGCGTCGACGAGCGTGCTCGTGCAGGCCTGTTCCTGGCCATGCAGTATCCGGTCGAGGTGCCCGGCGTCTCGATGTCGAACTTCCTGCGCACCGCCGCCACCGCCGTCCGCGGCGAGGCACCGAAGCTGCGTCACTGGGTCAAGGAGACCAAGGAGGCGATGACCGCTCTCGAGATCGACCCGTCGTTCTCCGAGCGGAGCGTCAACGAGGGCTTCTCCGGTGGTGAGAAGAAGCGCCACGAGATCCTCCAGCTCGACCTGCTCAAGCCGAAGATCGCCATCCTCGACGAGACCGACTCGGGCCTCGACGTCGACGCGCTCCGAGTCGTCAGCGAGGGTGTCAACCGGTACAAGGAACGCGACAACGGCGGCGTCCTGCTGATCACGCACTACACACGCATCCTCCGCTACATCAAGCCCGACTACGTCCACGTCTTCGTCAACGGACGCGTCGTCGAGTCCGGCGGCCCGGAGCTGGCCGATGTGCTCGAGGAGAACGGTTACGAGCGCTTCACCTCGGCGGCCAAGGCCGGCTGAACCAACACCCCTGGAGGTGCACGCACGTGACACTCTCACCTGAGACAACAACTGCGGCAGCCGCTCTCGACGTCGAGGCGCTGCGCGCGGACTTCCCGATCCTGTCGCGCACCGTTCGTGACGAGAAGCCGTTGGTGTACCTCGACTCCGGGGCCACCTCGCAACGTCCCGTCCAGGTGCTCGACGCCGAGCGGTACTTCCTGACCCACCACAATGCCGCGGTGCACCGGGGAGCCCACCAGCTCGCCGAAGAGGCCACCGAGGCCTATGAGGACGCGCGCGAGGTCATCGCCGGGTTCGTCGGGGCGTCGTCGGACCAGCTCGTCTTCACCAAGAACGCCACCGAGGCGCTCAACCTGGTGACCTACACGCTCGGTGACCCGCGCTCGGCGTCGGTTCTCGGCGGTTCGGCACTCGGTCCCGGCGACACGGTGGTGATCACCGAACTCGAGCATCACGCGAATCTGGTTCCATGGCAGGAACTCTGCCGTCGGACCGGCGCGACACTGCGCTGGTACGGCGTGACCGACGACGGTCGGATCGACGTGGACTCGCTGACCCTCGACGAGTCGGTGAAGGTCATCGCGTTCACCCATCAGTCGAACGTCACCGGTGCGGTCGCCGATGTCCCCGAACTCGTCTCCCGTGCGCGGGCCGTCGGCGCGCTCGTCGTCCTCGACGCGTGCCAGTCGGTGCCGCACATGCCGGTCGACTTCACCGCGCTGGACGTCGATTTCGCCGCCTTCTCCGGGCACAAGATGTTCGGCCCGAGTGGTGTCGGCGCGCTGTACGGCAAGAGTGAACTCCTGGAGGCGTTGCCGCCGTTCATCACCGGTGGATCGATGATCGAGACCGTCACGATGGAGGCGTCGACCTACGCGGCGCCGCCGCAGCGTTTCGAGGCCGGTGTGCCGATGACCTCGCAGGTCGTGGGCCTCGGTGCCGCGGTGCGCTACCTGCAGACCATCGGTATGGAAGCCGTTGCCGCCCATGAGCATGCACTCGTCGAGTACGCGCTCACGCGGCTCGGCGAGATCGACGGTCTGCGCATCATCGGGCCGGCCACCGCGGAGAACCGCGGGGGAGCGGTGTCCTTCCTCGTCGACGGCATCCATGCCCACGACCTCGGGCAGATCCTCGACGACGAGGGTGTCGCCATCCGCGTCGGCCATCACTGCGCATGGCCGCTGCACCGCCGGTTCGGAGTGGCCGCGACCGCGCGCGCATCGTTCGCCGCCTACAACACGCTTGCCGAGGTCGACGCGCTGGCCGCAGCAATCGTCAAGGCGCAGAAGTTCTTCGGGGTGAACTGAGCATGCGTATGGAGCAGATGTACCAGGAAGTGATCCTGGACCACTACAAACATCCGCACGGTCGGGGACTGCGCGAGCCGTTCGGCACCGAGGTGCACCACGTCAATCCGACGTGCGGCGACGAGGTGACCCTGCGCGTCGCCGTCTCCGCGGACGGCACCACGATCGACGACGTGTCCTACGACGGGCAGGGATGCTCGATCTCCCAGGCCTCGACGTCGGTGCTGTACGACCTGATCGTCGGGCAGTCGGTCGGCGAGGCTCTCGCCACCGTCGAGTCGTTCAACGCGATGATGACCTCCCGCGGTAAGGATCCGGGCGATGAGGACGTCATCGGTGACGGCATCGCCTTCACGGGCGTCAGCAAGTACCCGGCGCGCGTGAAGTGCGCCCTCCTCGGCTGGATGGCGTTCAAGGACGCTCTCTCCCAGACGGTGGACAGCCACGACACCGACAGCCACGAGAAAGAAGCGGAGTCAGCATGAGTGACGAGACAGCCACCGAGAACCCGACCGCGACGGACACCACCGCCGCCGGCACTCCGGCCGCCCCGGCGACCTCGCTGCCGGCCCTCGAAGACGTGGAGGAGGCGATGCGCGACGTCGTCGACCCCGAGCTGGGGATCAACGTCGTCGACCTCGGACTCGTCTACGGCATCGAGGTGACCGACGAGGCCGTCGCGAAGATCGACATGACCCTCACGTCGGCGGCGTGTCCGCTGACCGACGTCATCGAGGATCAGTCGCGCGGCGCCCTGGTCGGCAGCGGTCTGTGTACCGACCTCGAGATCAACTGGGTCTGGCTGCCGCCGTGGGGCCCGGACAAGATCACCGACGACGGCCGGGAGCAGCTGCGCGCGCTCGGATTCACCGTCTAGAACGCTGCGCTACATCGATCCGACCGCCGCCGGGGCGGCCGGATCGATCGCTTTGGCGACGATCACCTCGTGAACGGTGGGCATGCTGTGCGCGTCGCTGACTCGGCGTGAACCGGCGGTGGACCAGATCTTCTCGAGGATTCCGACATAGGCCCTGGTGTGGACGATGTCGGCGAAATCGAGTTCGATCGTGACCTCGGTCGGGTCTGCGACGCTGCGCATCACCCGATAACCGACGACCCCGTTCTCGGCACCTACCCGTTCGAAGCCGTCGAATGCGCGCCGCCAGGCGTCGAAGTCGGGAATGGTTTCGGTGATCCGGAGCTGATACATGGTGTTCCCCTTTCTCGTGAGTGGACTCGTCGACCGTACGAGCGAACGGGTCCGTGCGTACATCCCCGCCACGGGGGATTTCCGGGCCTAGCCTTGACCCATGGGCGTCGATCTCCTGAGTCGGGTCGAGCGCTCCTGCGCGCGTGGCGCCTGGATGGAGAGCCTCCGGCTGGCGGTACTCGGTGACCTCGGGGAGGCGGTCGGGTTCGACGGCCACGTGTGGCTTCTGACCGACCCCACCACCGCGGTCGGAACCTCTCCGCTGGCGACGCTGCCGGGTGTCCCGATGCCTCGTCTGCCCGATCTGATCCGCGCCCGGTACCTCACGACAAGCACACGCTGGACCTCCCTCCGGGGACACCGGGTCCCGGCCACGTCGTGGTCCCGGGCCGGGCATCGCGAGACCGCGGCGTCGTACCCGTGGCGGGATGTGCTGGCGGAATTCGGAGTCTGCGACGTGGCGACGGTGGTCTTCGTCGACCGGTTCGGGTGTTGGGGCTGGCTGGATCTCTGGCGTTTCGGGGTTATGCCGTTCCCCGCCGACGACCTCGACCGGATGTCGCAGATCGCTCCGCCGGTCACGGCCGCCCTCCGCTCTCGCCAGGCCGGGCACTTCACCGAGCCCGTCCGCCCGGCGGACTCCACCGGACCCGCCGTCGTGGTGCTGGATGAGCACCTGCGACTTCGGGGACAGACAGCAGGGGCGGGATCGCGGCTCTTCCGACTCAATCCGCCCGATGCAGGACCGGACGGGCGTATCCCGGACGTACCGGCGATCCCGGCGGCCGCCTACAACGTGGCGGCGCAGCTCGTGGCCCGCGAGAGGGGCGTCGACGCAGCGTCGCCGCGCGCGAGGGTGTTTCTCGAGCACTACGGCTGGCTGACCTTGGAGGCCGACCGGATGAGTGGGGAGCGACCGCCCACCGGTCGCGACATCGCTGTCACGATCGAGCGCAGCGGTTTCACCGACCGACTGGATCTCTTCGCCCGTGTGACCGGCCTGACCAGTCGAGAGCGGGAGGTGCTCGGCCGTGTCTGCGCAGGTATGGACAACAGGTCGATCGCCGCCGCGGTGTCCGTCTCCGAGCACACGGTGCACGTCCACGTGAAGTCGACCCTCCGGAAGACCGAGTGCGGCAATCGGACGAATCTGATCGCCCGCATCGCGGGCTGAGCGTCTCCGGTGCGGGGGGAGTAGAACCGAAGATGTGAACCGGTTCGAATCACGCGTCGAGCGGATGATCCGCGAGGCGGCCGAACGCGGCGAGTTCGACGACCTGCCGGGTGCCGGCAAACCGCTCGACCTGTCGGACAGCGACGACCCCGATTGGTGGGTCAAGCGCAAGATCCGTGACGAGAACCTGGATTCCTCGGCCCTCCTCCCGGCGCCGCTCCAATTGCGCCGGGAGGCACAGGATTTCCCGGAGTCGCTGCGCGACATCGCCGACGAGACCGCAGTCCGCGACATCCTCACCGACTTCAATCGGCGTGTACGAGAAGCACACCTGGCGCCACGTCGGATCGCGATGCCGCACAGCGTCGTCGCCCACACCATCGACATCGACGACATGGTCCGGCAGTGGCGCGCCCGACGGCGCTGACCGTCTCTGGTGCTGAGCAGGGATGTGCGGTTCCCAGCCGATGGTCTGACGTCGCGATCCCGCCGTGCCCGCCGAAGCGCCCGATGTTTACGCCGGTCCGTGCCGTGGTAATCCCCGGCGCGGCTCCGAAGTGTTCGGTATCGCGGATCGCGAATCAGGCCAAGATCGAAAGAGGCTCCGGTATGGACGAGTCCGTTGTCGTCTCGAGCGGACTGACCAGAAGAGGTTTCCTGGGGGCAGCCGCCATCGGCGCCACCGGGGTGGCCGCGATGGGTGTGGGTGGGACGGCGGCGGGCCTACCCGGGGGCAGCGTCCGCACAGCAGCACGTCGTCTACCCCCGCCTGCGTCTATCACGGCCACCGATCCGGCGCTGCTCAGCGCCGTTGAGGCGGCGAGCTTGCTGCAGTCGGGCCGACTGCATCCGAGAGAGCTGCTCGACGCCTGTCTCGCTCGTAGTGGGGCTCTGGACGGACAGATCGGCGGCTGGGTTCGGATCTACCCGGAGATGGCTTACTCGGCCGCGGATGCCGCGGCCCGACGTCTCTCCGCCAAAGGTCGAAGTAGCCATGGTGAAGCGCCTCCCGTGTGTGGCATCCCGGTGGCTCTCAAGGACGTTTTCGCGGTCGCGGGCCTACCCTCACGGCCTCGAGCAGGGTGCTCAAGGGGAATGTCGCGGCTGGAGATTCCACTGTATGGGCCAAACTTCGAGAATCCGGCATTGTGCTGATGGGGCACGCGCACACAGATGAGTTCGCTATGGGTATCGCCACTGAGCAGGTGGGGAACCCGTGGGACCCGGAATACTCGCCTGGCGGGTCGTCCGGAGGGAGCGCGGCTGTTCTCGCTGCACGGTTCGTCCCGCTTTCGACTGGCACCGACACGGGCGGCTCGCTGCGGTTGCCGGCCAGCGCGTGCGGTGTCACTGCGATCAAACCGACATTCGGTCGGTGCAGCGCCTACGGGGTGATCCCGTTGGTCTGGACCCGTGACCACGTCGGGCCGATGGGGCGCAGCGTCGCCGACGCCGCACTCTTGCTCGATCAAATGGTCGGCGCCGACCCGAACGATCCCATCACCGGCGTCGCTCCACCTGCACCGGCCGAGGGTTACCCCTTGGTCGCCAGGGGCGGTCGATCGCCTTTGGCCGGTTTTCGATTCGGCGTCGCGCGGCGCAAGGCGGAATCCCTCCCCCCGGCCCTCGCCGAGCTGTTCGATCGTTATCTCGACCTCATCCGGCGCATGGGTGGTCGAGTCGTCGACGTGTCGTTTCCGACCCCTGCTCCGTCGCTGTTGACCGGTGATCTAGCCGAGATGGGCAGCTACCACCGGCAGTTCGCCGACCGGATATCAAGCTACCGCGCCGACAACGCCGCGACTGTCGCCGCGGCCGCCGCGGCGCTCGGTATTCCATCGATCGACTACCTCACAGCTGCGCGAAATAGGCTTCGATATCAACACGAGTTCAACAGGATGTTCGCTGCTGACGATCTCGACGCTGTAGTCGTACCCGGCTCGACGGTGGACGGGGCGAAGCGAATCGAGGTGGCGGGGGTGTCGGTCTTCGGCGGCAACACCGGAGACGTCCAGTGGGCCAACCTTGCCGGCACACCTGTCATCTGTACGCCGGCCGGTCGTTCTGCAACGACGGGACTCCCGTTCGGCGTGCAGATCGGAGGGCGAGCTTGGGATGAACAACGTCTCATCGAGATCGTCCTCGAACTCCAGGCGGCCAGTCCGGATTGGCAGGACGCGCCTTCGGTCTCGGCGGCCCCTCGCGACATACCGCGGGCGCGGAGGACCACACCTGGTGCGGGGCCTGATCCCACCAACACGAGCAACGTGGGTGTCGCCTTCAACTTCGTCCCCACGAGGTCGACCGCCGAACTTTGAGTCACGCTTCGGATGTTTTCGGCGGCGACCGGACCCTGCAGGTTCTGCATCCGGGGTGGTGCTGGACTGCGGTAAAGGCCGTCGAGCGTCGCAGATTTACCGAATCGGCGCAGGGCCGACGTCCCCCGCCCAGTCCGGCGTGGACATGGCCCCGCGGGCCACGACGGCCCGCGTGCGCATGTCGACGGCCCGGATGACCCGGGTCATCGCGCCCATCGTCCCGGTCAGGTCGTCGCGCCGGCTGAGGTAGCTGCGCTGCGCTTCGATCGGCATCGCGAAGAACGCCTCGAAGAACGCGATCGTCTGGGTGGGGCTGAGTCGCAACAGGACGCTGAGTCCGCGCAGACGGAGATTGTGGACGGCGCGTGCCGAGGAAGGCCACAGCTCGGGCATCGGGTCCCGCCCCGCGGCCAGCGCGGCGACGACGTCGTCGACGCACATCAGTGAGTAGGCGACGCTGTAGCCGGTTGTCGGATTCTTGAAACCGCCTGCGGCACCGAACCGGAACGTCGGATCCCGCCACGGCTGCGGCGACGACCCCGTCATCGGGAACGCCACCCGTTCGGCCCGGCGGACACCCGACGGAAGCCCGCCGAGCCGGACGTCGAGCCGACGCTTCAACTCGTCGAGACCAAGTGCCGGCAGGCCGACCAGACAGGTCTCCTCCAGGAGGTACTCGTCGTCGCCGAGCGGCACCACATAGAGGAACGACGGCAGCGCCCGGCGGTCGACGATTCCGCCGCGCCAGTCCATCAGCAGCGCCTCGTGGTCTTCGAGAAAAGGTGCGGCGGTGGCCTTGTCGACGACGATGCCGTAGGCGGTCTGCCGGGGCGCCTCGTGGGTGAGCGCCCCCCGGCAGTCGACCACCACGTCGCCGGTCAGGACCCGACCGGACTTGAGATGTACTCGCGCCCCGTCGACCTCGGTCACCCGGTCGGTGACGATGTCCGCTCCGTCGAGTGTCAGGGATCGTTGCAGACCGGGGGTGTCGAACACCGTGTAACCGCGGTCCACTTCATCGAGAGCGGTGCCGGCTACGCCGACGCGATCGAGGCGGGCGGCGAACGCCGCCGGGTCGAGCCAGTCGGGGAGCTCGTCGGACCAGCAGGCGAAGGTGGACTGCCAGACGCGGTCGGGGTGGGTGTCGACGACGGTCACCGGTACCGCGGCGGCGAGCAGCCGATGGGCCAGGGCACGCCCGGCCGGTCCCGCACCCAGAACGATCACTCCGCCGGCCATGCCCTCGATCCTGCCACGAACCGGCGAGAGCCTCCTTCTCGCTAGGCGCCGCCCGTGGCCAGCGTGCCGCCGTCCACGGCGAGGGTCTCGCCGGTGATCCAGGCCGCCTCGTCGCTGGCCAGGAAGGCGACCGCGCGGGCGACGTCCTCGGGTTCGCCGATGCGCTTCATCGGATATGCCGCGGCGGCGCGGGCCTCGTTCTCGCCCGCGATCAATCCGGAGGCGAACTTCGTGCGCACGATCGCGGGCGCGATCGCGTTCACCCGGATGTTCGGGCCCAGCTCCCACGCCAGTTCCGCGGTGAGACGGATCAACGCGGCCTTCGAGGTGCCGTAGGCCGCGATGACACCGGTCGACCGGAGACCGGCGACGGAGGAGATGTTGACCACCGCGCCCCCGGTGTCCTTCATGCCCGCCCGGTAGGCCTCCTGGACGAAGCCGAGGGCGGCGACGACGTTGGTGTCGAAGGTCTTGCGGTAGGCGTCCAGATCGGCGTCCATCAGTGGTCCGGCGAGCGGGGCGATCCCGGTGTTGTTGACCAGGATGTGGATTCCCCCGCCCTGCTCGACAGCCGCCGCGACCGCACCCGCCCGGTCGTCGGCGTCCCCGGTGTTGGCGGCGAACGCGGTCACCGCCGCCGACGGCACGGCCTCCCGGATACGCTCGGCGGCCTCGGAGAGCGGCTCCGCCTTACGGCTCGTGATGACGACGGAGGCGCCGCGTCGGGCGAGCTCGGTGGCGATGGCCTCGCCGATGCCCCGGCTGGCGCCGGTGACCAGAGCGGAACGCCCCGTCAGGTCGGACGTCTGGGGGAACGAGGACTGGGGAATCGTTGTGGATTGCGTCACGTCTGCCACCGTATCGGTCCACCGTGTCGCCGTGGGGCGACTCCGCGGCGTGGTCTGCGACCCTTTCGTGGACAAACCAGTGGACGCGCGCCGGTAGACTGGTCCGTCGTGATCACCGCGACCGACCTGGAGGTACGAGCGGGCGCTCGGACCCTGTTATCGGCGCCCGGCGACGCCCTCCGTATCCAGCCCGGCGACCGGATCGGCCTCGTGGGCCGCAACGGCGCCGGCAAGACCACGACTCTGCGCATCCTGGCGGGGGAGACCGAGCCCTATGCCGGCACCGTCCGGCGCTCGGGTGAACTCGGCTACCTGCCCCAGGATCCCAAAGAGGGCGATCTGGAGGTCCTCGCCAAGGACCGTGTTCTGTCGGCACGCGGACTCGACGAGATCCTGCGCGACATGGAGAAGCAGCAGGCGCGGATGGCCGAGGCCGCCGATGACAAGCTGCGCGACAAGGCCGTCGCCCGTTATGGACGTCTCGAGGAGCGCTTCGCCGCCCTCGGCGGTTACATCGCCGAATCCGAGGCTGCCCGCATCTGCAACAGCCTGGGTCTTCCGGACCGCGTGCTGAACCAGCCGCTGCGTACCCTCTCGGGTGGCCAGCGTCGTCGCATCGAGCTCGCTCGCATCCTGTTCGCCGCCTCGGACGGCTCCGGGAAGTCCGACACGACGCTCCTGCTCGACGAACCGACCAACCACCTCGACGCCGATTCGATCGCGTGGCTGCGCAGCTTCCTGATGAACCACGAGGGCGGGTTGGTCGTGATCAGTCACGACGTCGAGCTGCTCGCCGACGTCGTGAACCGCGTGTGGTTCCTCGACGCCGTACGCGGCGAGGCCGACATCTACAACATGAGCTGGAAGCGCTACCTCGACGCGCGCGCCACCGACGAACAGCGTCGCCGCCGCGAACGCGCCAACGCCGAGAAGAAGGCCTCCGCACTGCGTGCCCAGGCCGCGAAGCTCGGCGCCAAGGCCACCAAGGCGACCGCCGCCCAGAACATGCTCAAGCGCGCCGAACGCATGATCGACTCGCTCGACGAGGAGCGGGTGGCCGATCGCACCGCGCGGATCCGATTCCCGGAACCGGCCACCTGCGGCAAGACACCACTCATGGCCTCGGGACTGTCGAAGAGCTATGGCTCCCTGGAGATCTTCACCGGCGTCGACCTCGCCATCGACAAGGGCAGTCGCGTCGTCGTCCTCGGACTCAACGGTGCGGGTAAGACCACGCTCCTGAAAATGCTTGCGGGCGTGGAGAAGCCGGACACCGGACAACTCGAACCCGGTTACGGCTTGAAGGTCGGTTACTTCGCGCAGGAACACGACACCCTCGACGACCAGGCCACGGTGTGGGAGAACATCCGCCACGCCGCGCCGGATGCGGGTGAGCAGGACCTGCGGGGACTGTTGGGCGCGTTCATGTTCAGCGGTGCGCAACTCGACCAGCCCGCCGGCACCCTGTCCGGTGGTGAGAAGACCCGTCTCACCCTGGCCGGTCTGGTGTCGTCGGCCGCCAACGTGCTGCTCCTCGACGAACCGACGAACAACCTCGATCCGGTGTCACGCGAACAGGTGCTCGACGCCCTGCGCAGCTACACCGGGGCCGTGGTCCTCGTGACCCACGACCCCGGCGCCGCCGCGGCACTCGATCCGCAGCGGGTGATCCTCCTGCCCGACGGCACCGAGGACCACTGGAGCGACGAGTACCAGGAGATCATCGAGCTCGCCTGACCCCCTTGCTGGCTGATTGAAAGACGCGACACAATCCTCGCTGCCTGAGGTGCGAGGAGCGCAAGCGACGAGCCACGAAGGCCTGGTGAGACAACGTCGCCAGACCCTTCGTGGCTCGCTCCGCTCGCCCCTCAGCCTGGATCCGTGGAGGGGTGTGGGGTGTCGGTGATATAAAAATGCCCTCTGAGCTGGGATGATTGGTGGTGTTGAGACACTAAACATCCCAGCTCAGAAGGCACTTTCAGTGAAAGTATCACACAGCTTCTCGGCCACGTCGGCACTCTTTGACGATGACAATCTGGTGTCGCATGCCGGGTTGGTGCCGGTGATGGAATTGGCTCACTCGACCGGGGTGGCCGCATTGCTGGCCGAACGGGTCGATCTGGGCACCACCCGGGTCGCTTCCGCCGGAGCCAACCTGGAAGCGAAACTGCTGACCGTGATCGCCGGGTTATGTTGCGGCGCTGACAGTATCGACGACCTCGACATCGTCCGGGCCGGTGGGCACACCCGCCTGTTCGACCGCGTATACGCCCCGGCCACGATCGGACAAACCCTGCGGGAGTTCACCCCCGGGCACACCCGACAACTCAACGCCGTGATGACGCGCTCGCTGCCGGCGATGTGTGCCCGGGCAGGATTGTTACCCACCGACGGTGCCCGCGTGTTCCTCGATATCGATTCCCTGCTGCGCCCGGTCTATGGCTACCAGAAGACCGGCGCCTCCTACGGACACGCCAAGATCGCCGGACGTGAACTGCTGCGTCGGGGCCTCTCACCGCTGATCGCCACCCTCAGTGCACCCGAGCACCCACCGGTGATCGCCAACGCCTGGCTGCGCGCCGGGCGCCGCCTCCGGCGCCGGAGCAGCAACGATGCTCGCCGAAACCATCGCCACCGCCCGCCGCGCCGGAGCCGCCGGTGAGATCACCGTGCGCGCGGATGCCGCCTACGGGTCGGCCGAGGTGATGGCTACCTGCCAACGCCTGGGCGCCACGTTCTCGCTGGTCCTGCGGACCAACACCGCGATCACCCGCGCAATCACCGCCATCGGCGACGACGCCTGGACACCGGTGTCCTATCCCGGGGCGGTCACCGACCCCGACACCGGCGAGTTGATCTCTGATGCCGAAGTCGCCGAAACCACCTACACGGTCAAACCACTCTCACCGCACCCGATCACCGCCCGACTCATCGTGCGGCGAGTCAAAGCCCATCACCCCGCCGACACCGACACCCTGATGCCGGCCTGGCGGTATCACTCGTTTTTCACCAACACCACCGACGACACCGTTACCGCCGACATCAACCACCGCGGCCACGCCGTCATCGAGACCGTGTTCGCCGACCTCATCGACGGACCGCTGGCGCATCTTCCCTCCGGCGTTTTCGGCGCCAACGCCGCCTGGCTGGCCCTGACCGCCATCAGCCACAACCTCATGCGCACCCTCGCCGCGCTCAGCGCGGCCCCCAGACTACGAGCCGCGCGCGGAGCGACGCTGCGCCGCACGCTCATCGCCGTGCCCGCCCGACTGGCCCGACCAGCACGAACACCCATCCTGCACCTGCCCCGACACTGGCCATCCCAACACGCATTCACCACCCTGTGGGCCGCGGTGAACACCACCTGACCCAACACCCCAACACGCCCACCCACGACCAGGAAACCCAGTGAAAAAGCTGACGCAAGATCAGCGAATACCCGACGCCCACAACACGATCAACCACTCACGCACACCCCACCACCACTCACCCACACCCCTCCACGGATCCAGGCTCAGGGAGCGGTGGCGCGGCAGCTCCCTGAGGGATCGTGAACTAGCCTGCGGGCCAGTACTTCTTGCGCAGTTCGCCCTTGACCAGCTTGCCGGTCGGTGTGCGCGGCAGCTCGTCGACGAAGTCCACCGACCGCGGTGCCTTGTAGGCGGCGATGCTGTCCTTGGTGAACGCGATGAGCTCATCGGCCAGTTCGTCGGAGGGCTCACGACCATCGGCGAGCTGGACACACGCCTTGACGACCTCACCGAGATCCGGGTCGGGAACACCGATCACCGCGACGTCGAAGACCGCCGGATGGTTGATGAGGACGTTCTCGGCCTCCTGCGGGTAGATGTTCACGCCGCCGGAGATGATCATGAAGGCCTTGCGATCGGTGAGGTACAGGTAGCCCTCGTCGTCGACGTAGCCCACATCGCCTGTGGTGGACCAGTTCTCGTGTTCCGGGTGCTGGGCCTTGCGGGTCTTCTCCGGATCGTTGTGGTACCGGAAGGCGACGTCCTCGCGTTCGAAGAAGACCTGTCCGACCTCGCCGACCGGGAGTTCCTTGCCGTCCTCGTCGCAGATGTGGACCACGCCGAGCAGCGGCTTGCCGACCGAACCCGGGTGGTCGAGGGCCTCCTGCGGCCCGATGAAGGTGGCGCCGGCGGCCTCGGTGGACGCGTAGTACTCGTGGATGACCGGGCCCCACCACTCGATCATCGCCTTCTTCACCTCGACCGGGCAGGGCGCCGCGGCGTGGACGGCGATCTTGAGGCTGCTGACGTCGTATGAGTTGCGGACCTCCTCGGGGAGCTTCAGCATGCGGATGAACATGGTGGGTACCCACTGGCTGTGGGTCACCTTGTGGTTCTGGATCGCCGCGAGTGCGGCCTCCGGCTCGAAGCGGTCGAGCATGACCACCGTGCCGCCGACCGAGTTGGTCATGCCGCAATAACGCAGCGGCGCAGCGTGATACAGGGGAGCGGGGGACAGATACACCGACGAGTCGTCGAACCCGTACATCGGCGCGAAGATGGCTGTGTACATGTCGGGGACCTGATCCACCTGGCCGTCGGGCATCGGGGTCTTGATGCCCTTGGGGCGGCCGGTGGTGCCCGAGGAGTAGAGCATGTCGGTACCGCGCGGCTGATCGGCGCGAGGTTCCGCGGACGCGTTGGCCAGGACCTTGTCGTAGCTGTCGAAGCCCTCGAGGTCACCGCCCCACACGAGACGACGGCCGGTGCCGGTGAGGGCCTCGACCTCGCCCGACCGCGAGACGGCGTCGGCGACCGAGGCGCCGGCGAACAGCACCTGGGCGTTGCAGTCGTCGAGGATGTAGTTGGTCTCGGCCGCGGTGAGGTGGCTGTTGACCGCGGTCACGTACAGGCCGCTGCGCAGTGCCGCCCAGTACACCTCGAAGACATGGAGATCGTTGGCGGACACCACCGCAATGGTGTCGCCGCGCTCGAGACCCAGCGACTCCAGGTAGTTGGCGAGCCGCGTCGAGTTCTCGTCGAGCTGACGGTAGGTCAGCTGTTCGCCGGTGGCGGCACGGATGACGGCGGGCTTGTCCGGAGTGGACTTGGCGAAGACTCCAGGGAACAAGGGTGCACTCCTCAGACGAAGGGAACGTTCACCCCGAACGTCCGTTATCTAACGATCGTTCGGGGTGTTGTGTGTCACAGTACCCTAGGCCTCCCGGCCGATCTCACTGCCTTGTGAGGACGACCCGAGTTGTGCTCAGTGGTTCGCCAGGAACCGATCCATCGTGCGTTCGGCGAGTGCCGTGATCGTCAGCGCCGGGTTCACCAGGCCCACGGCACCCGGTACGAACGAGCCGTCGACGACGTAGAGGTTGCCGTAACCGCGGACCGCCCCGTCCATCGATGCCGCGTCTCCCATCACGACGCCACCGAGCCCGTGGTACGTACCCGCCGAACCGAATCCGACGGCGCGGGTGTAGATCGGGACGCCGTTCGCGGGACGGCCGTGGCGTGCCTCGGTGCGCTGGTGGAACTTCCCGACGAAGGCGGCCGCCTGGCGGTCGACCTTGTTGCGTCCCTCCGGAAACGGATAGTTCAGCTTCGCCGTCCGGCTCGCGTGGTCGAAGTCGACCGTGCCGCGTTCGTCGGTGTGGGTCTGTACGAGGTGGGTGGTCCCGGCCTTGCCCAGGGGCGCCGGAAGCGGTGTGGCCTGATAGACCATCGACATCGGCGTCTCGGTGAGACGGTCCTCGTAGATTCGCGCGTACCCCGGTCCGCCCTGGACCAGTCCGAAATCGTCGGACGGGTTGGTGCGGATCGTCAGGAAGTCGCCATTGGTCCCGAACCCGTCGCCGATACGGGGGGAGAGCCGGGGCAGAGTGCCTCTCGCCCGGGCCTCGACGAGCATGCGGGTGGTGTGGAACGAACCCGCCGCCATGAAGAGGTGATCGGCTTCGGCGGTTACCGTCCGGATGGTGCGACCCTGCTCGTCGCGGACCCGGGCGGTGACGACGAATCCCGCCCGGCGTGCGCGCGGTCGGATGTCGAAGACCTCGTGCATCGGCTTGATGGTGACGTTGCCCGTCCGCTCGGCGGCGGCGAGGTAGGTCCGGTCGGTCGACTTCTTGGCGCCGCTGTTCACGCCGTAGCTCAACTCGCCGACGATGACCGACGGGCGTTTACGGCCCGCCATCTCGGCGCGCACGATGTCCCAGTCGATCGCGAAATCGAAGAAGTGCGGGGTGGCGCCGTAGCGCGCGATCACCTTCAGCCAGGACCTGGGCCCGACATAGTTGGGGTGCCTGAGGATGTCGGCCGGCATCGGTGAGACGCCGAGGGTCCTCTTGGCGCGCGGATAGTAGGTCGAGAGGAGCTCGGAGTAGTTCGCCGCGGCCGGGAAGATGTGCTCGAAGTCCTGACGCCGGGGGACCGGGGTGAAGGAACCGAAGACCAGCGAACCGCCCCCGACGCCGGCTCCGTAGACCGCCTCGATGCCGTTGCCGACCACGTGGTCCAGCACGCCCGGGTAGGGCTCGACGGGGATGGACGTGGAGCTGTTCGCGCCGGCTCTGTTGCCGAACCAGGCGGCGCGTTTGTCGGGGCTGGAGAAGGCGGCGAAGGTATCGCCGTCGGGGCGGATCGGCCAGCGGCGGCCACGTTCGAACACTGTGGTCGTGAAACCGGCCTCTCCCAGCCGCAGCGCTGCGACCGACCCGCCGAAGCCCGTGCCGATGACGATCGCCGTACGACCCGGCGCGGCGTGCGCAGGTGCCGAGGTGGCGCTACCCAGCGCGGCGAGTGCGCCGGCGCCGGCGGCTGTGCCGAGAACGGTCCGGCGTGAGACGGAAATGCTGGATATGTCCAAGTTCACGCTGGAACCCTAGCGTGAGATGAGTTAGGTAAGGAACGCCTTACCGGGCTTTCGTGATGTGGGATGGCTCACCCGAACCTACCCTTCGAGCAGGCTTGCCGGTGGGTCAGTCCTTGGCCCGCACCGATTCCTCGACGAGGTCGAGGACCGCGTGCAGGTCGTCGGTGGGCTGACCCGACGCCAGTCGGGTGATCAGTCCGTCGAGAACGAGGTCGAGGTACTTCAACAGGACGTCGGTGGGGACGTCGTCGCGGAGGCGCCCGGCCTGGCGGCCTCGTTCGAGACGCCTGAGGGTGGCTTGTTCGAGTTCGGCCGACCGGGCCATCCACTCAGCCCGGAAGCTGTTGTCGGTACGCAACTTTCGCGCGATCTCGAGGCGGGTGCCGAGCCAGTCGAAATCCTCCGGCCGCGTGAGCATGTCACGCATGACCTGCACCAGACCCTCTTCGGCGGCGACATCCGCCATCCGCTCGGCGTCCTCATGCGCGAGCGCGAGGAAGAGCGCCTCCTTGTCCCGGTAGTGGTGGAAGATCGCGCCACGGGACAGGCCCGTGGACTCCTCGATCCTCTTGACGGTCGCACCGTCGTATCCGTACTCCGCGAAGCAATGCCGCGCGCCGTCGAGAATCTCCCGACGACGCGCGGCAAGGCGGTCATCACTGACCTTGGGCACGTCGCGTGCTCCTTGTCAGCCGTTGATCATGTTCCGCAGCACGTACTGCAGGATGCCTCCGTTGCGGTAGTAATCGGCTTCGCCGGGGGTGTCGATGCGGACCTTCGCATCGAACTCCACCTTCGAGCCGTCCTCCTTGGTGGCGGTGACGTGCACGGTCTTCGGGGTCTTGCCCTCGTTGAGTTCCTCGATACCGGCGATGTCGAAGGTCTCCGTGCCGTCGAGGCCCAGCGACTTGTGCGACTCACCCTCGGGGAACTGCAGCGGGATGACGCCCATACCGATCAGGTTCGAGCGGTGGATGCGCTCGAAGCTCTCGGTGATGACCGCCTTGACGCCCAGCAGGCTGGTGCCCTTGGCCGCCCAGTCGCGCGACGAACCGGTGCCGTACTCCTTGCCGCCGAGGACGACGAGCGGGATGTTCTGCTCGGCGTAGTTCTGCGCGGCGTCGTAGATGAACGACTGCGGTGCACCCTCCTGGGTGAAGTCGCGGGTGTAACCACCGGACACACCGTCGAGCAGCTGGTTCTGCAGGCGGATGTTGCCGAAGGTCGAGCGGATCATCACCTCGTGGTTGCCACGACGGGCGCCCAGCGAGTTGTAGTCCTTGCGAGCCACACCGTTGGCGTCGAGGTACTGCGCGGCGGGGGTGCCGGGCTTGATCGTCGACGCGGGGGAGATGTGGTCGGTGGTCACCGAGTCGCCGAGCTTTGCGAGGACGCGAGCGCCCTTGATGTCGGAGACGGGCGACGGCTCGAGCTGCATGCCCTCGAAGTACGGAGGCTTCCGCACGTAGGTGGACTTCTCGTCCCACTCGAAGGTCTTGCCCGACGGGGTGGGCAGGTTCTGCCAGCGCTCGTCGCCCTTGAAGACGTCGGCGTAGTCGGCGGCGTACTGCTCCGGCGAGATCGACGAGGCGATGGTCGCCTCGATCTCCTCGTTGGTCGGCCAGATGTCCTTGAGGAAGACGTCGTTGCCGTCGGTGTCCTTGCCCAGCGGGTCGTTCTCGAAGTCGAAGTCCATCGTGCCGGCGAGGGCGTAGGCGATGACCAGCGGCGGCGACGCCAGGTAGTTCATCTTCACGTCGGGGTTGATGCGACCCTCGAAGTTACGGTTGCCCGAGAGCACCGCGGTGGCGGTCAGGTCGTTGTCGTTGATCGCCTTCGAGATCTCCTCGGGCAGCGGACCCGAGTTGCCGATGCAGGTGGTGCAGCCGTAGCCGACCAGGTAGAAGCCGAGCTTCTCCAGGTAGGGCCACAGACCGGCCTTCTCGTAGTAGCCGGTGACGACCTGCGAACCGGGAGCCATCGAGGTCTTGACCCACGGCTTGGAGGTCAGGCCCTTCTCGACCGCCTTCTTGGCGAGCAGCGCGGCGCCGAGCATGACCGACGGGTTGGAGGTGTTGGTGCAGCTGGTGATCGACGCGATGGTCACGATGCCGTGGTCGAGGATCATCGAGCCGCGCTCTTCGGAGTCCACGCGCACCGGGTTGGTCGGGCGGCCCTCGGCGCCGTTGGCGGCCGAGTGCAGGGGCTCCGCGTCATCGTCGGCGAAGGTCAGCGTGGCCGGGTCGGAGGCCGGGAAGGTCTCCTCGACGGCCTCGTCGAGCTGGGTGTGAGCCGGGCTGTTGCCGTTCTCGACGTAGTTGTGGATGTCCTTGCGGAAGGCGTTCTTGGCGTCCCACAGTTCGATGCGGTCCTGCGGGCGCTTGGGACCGGCGATCGACGGGACGACTTCGGCGAGATCGAGCTCGAGGTACTCCGAGTACACGGCCTCCTCGGCGTCCTTCTCCAGCCACATGCCCTGTTCTTTGGCGTAGGCCTCCACGAGGGCGAGCGTCTCCTCGCTGCGGCCGGTGAGCCGCAGGTACTTCACGGTCTCTTCGTCGATGGGGAACATCGCACAGGTCGAACCGAACTCGGGGCTCATGTTGCCGATGGTGGCGCGGTTGGCCAGCGGCACCTCGGCGACGCCGTTGCCGTAGAACTCGACGAACTTGCCGACCACACCGTGCTTGCGGAGCATCTCGGTGATGGTGAGGACCACGTCGGTCGCGGTCACGCCGGGCTTGGTGGAACCGGTCAGCTTGAAGCCGACCACGCGGGGGATGAGCATCGAGACCGGCTGGCCGAGCATCGCGGCCTCGGCCTCGATACCGCCGACGCCCCAGCCCAGGACGCCGAGACCGTTCTCCATCGTGGTGTGCGAGTCGGTGCCGATGCAGGTGTCGGGGTAGGCGACGCCGTCACGGACCATGATCGAACGCGCGAGGTGCTCGATGTTGACCTGGTGGACGATGCCGGTGCCCGGCGGAACGACGCGGAAGTCGTCGAAGGCGCCCTGGCCCCAGCGGAGGAACTTGTAGCGCTCCTCGTTGCGCTGGTACTCGATTTCGACGTTGCGCTCGAAGGCCTGGGCGTTGCCGAAGGCCTCGATGATCACGGAGTGGTCGATGACCATCTCGGCGGGCGCGAGCGGGTTGACCTTGTCCGGGTCACCGCCGAGCTCCTTGACGGCGTCGCGCATCGTGGTGAGGTCCACGATGCAGGGCACGCCGGTGAAGTCCTGCATGATCACGCGGGCCGGCGTGAACTGGATCTCGATGCTCGGTTCGGCACTCGGATCCCAGTTCGCCAGGGCCTCGATGTGTTCCTTGGTGATGTTGGCGCCGTCCTCGGTACGGAGGAGGTTCTCGGTCAGCACCTTGAGGGCGTAGGGGAGTTTCTCGGCGCCCTTGACGGCGTTCAGGCGGTAGATCTCGTAGCTGTTGTCGCCGACGTCCAGCGTGCCGCGGGCGCCGAAGGAATTGATACTCACGTCTAAATCCACTCTCCTCGTGTACCGACGGGCTGCGTCGGCAATGCTCGATGAATTTCTGAACCCGGCGGGCTGCACCGGTGCCATCGGATGTCCGCGAGGCGACCCGCGACAACATCGTCCAGTCTAACAGTACGAGCGTACTGTCCAAGCGGGGTGTCGACGACACGCCGTCGACGACTCACGCTGTGGGCGAATACCCGGACGAGACCATTGTGTCGTACCGTGCAGGTCGAAGTCCGGCGAGCGTCCGCTTTGCTCGCCGCGGGGTGTTACCGACAGACAGGGGTGAGGACAGATGGGTCCCGAGCCGACGATGATGGTGCTGGCCGCACCCGCGGAGAACACCGAACTCACCGGGCTCGTCGGCGTCGACATGGCGCAACTGTCGCGCGACATCGCCGACGACGGGGTCGCCGGCGCCACCCCTGAGCAGGTCCCGGCGATGCTCGAGGTCATCGAGTACGCCAAGAGCAAGGGCCAGGACTTCAGCTTCGTGGTCGTCGACCAGGTCCAGCCTCGGTTCAGCCTCTACCGCGACATCGCCAATCAACTCCAGGAGCAGGTCGGCGGCACCGTCATCGTCCTCGGACCGAACTCGGTGGGCAGCTCCTCGCCGGAGTTCAGCCGCGTCATCCAGGAGCAGGCGACGCAGAACCTGACCCTGACCGACCCGCCCGGGGCGGCCCGGCAGATGGTCGACTCGATGACCGATTCGCACATCGATTGGACCGTCGTCGGTCTGCTCCTCATCCTCGTCGTCGTCCTCGGTGCGGTCGGTGCGCGATTCCGCACGCGGCGCGCCCGCGCGGCGGCCGTGACCGGTGCGCTCGGTCCCGTGACCCCCACCGGGGCGGGTACCGCGTCGTCCGACGACGCGGACGCCCCTCGCGACGCGACCCCGGCCGACTCGTCGGCCTCCACCTGACCTCTCATCTGGTCGTTCCCCGGCGTCGCTGACGACCGCTTCCCGCGGTCCGGCGGCGCCGTCGTCGTCGTGTGGCGCCCGAACCGGTTCGTCTACCGGTTTGTTGCGAATTCGAGACCTGGGCCATGGTGGTGAACTATCTGCAGTTCACAGCATTTTCCCAGGTAATCACCTCTTTGTAATTCATAACTTCCGGTTTTCTCGTGTGGTTGATGTGACGTACGGTTCTGATGTCGCATGTGTGACCTGTGTTTCCTGCAGGGGCGGATGCGACGAATGTGCAGGGTGAGGTCGGGGCGGCCCACAGCGGCCGTTCGATCGACATCCGGGGATCGGACAGGTCTTCGGAAGGAACCGCGAGGAGTTCAGGTGAGGCGACTTAGAACAGGTGCGTCCTGGCCGGCGCGCGTCACGGCGGCCATGGCTGCCGTTCTCATCTGTGCGGTCGGCGCCGGTCATGCCGTCGCGACCCCGAAGAAGGCGCCCGAGTCGCCGGTGAGCGGACTGATCAACGAGATCGCCTCGGTGAACCAGGACATCGCCGACCTCGACGAGGCACTCGCGGTCCGGCAGGAGAACGTCAACCGCGCGATCGTCGACTTCCAGAACTCGCTCGCCCAGCGGCGGCTGGCGACCGTCGCCGCCCGCGGCGCGCGCACCGAGCTCGACCGCGCCGGCCAGGCCGTCACCGAGGCGCAGAAGGCCTTCGACAACTTCGTCCGACTCGCGTATCAGCAGGGCCCGGAGCAGGGTTCGATGTCGAACTACGTCGCGTCCCCGGACCCCCAGGCGGTCCTCGACCGGATGAAGCTTCTCGACCAGGTCGGCAAGAAGCAGCAGGAGACCATCCGTCGTCTCCAGGTCGCCCGCAACCAGAAGGCCAACCGCCTCGCCGCGGTCGAGGCGACCCGGCGGCAGGCGGCGTTCGCCGCCAAGAGCGCCGATCAGCGCAAGCGTGACGCACTGAGCGCGGTCACCGAGGCCAAGACCGCCATCGCCGACCAGCAGGAGCGCAAGTCCTCGCTGGTCGCCAAGCGTGATCGCGTGCAGAAGAAGATCGACTCGATCCGCGGATACGTGCCCAAGAAGCAGGCCGCCGGACCGTCGACCCGTGACCTGCTGAAGAACATCTTCCCGGCGGCCCCGACCCTCCCGGACCTGCCGACGACCAACGTCTCCGACAACGAACTGCTCGCGATCGCGGCGCGTGCCGCCGCCCGGATCGCCGTCGACGTGGGTTCCGCGGCTCTCGGCATGGGCCTCGACATGGGTTCGCAGATGCTCTCGACGATCATCGGCGAGCAGCGGCTCCCGCAGTCCGAACTCCTCAACGAGCTCGGCCTCGGAGGCATGGACCTCACCGGCAGCAGCGGCAACGACAGCCTGAGTTCCCGCCTGGGTTCGGGAAGCCTCGGCTCCCTGTTCGGCGGCTCCGGCGGCGGTGGCGGCTCCGGCGGCATGGTGCGGCCGGGTCTGCGCGGCCCGCAGGCGGTCGAGATCGTCGTCAACCGTGCACTGTCGCAGCTGGGCGTCACCTATGCCTGGGGTGGAGGCGACGTCAACGGTCCGACGCAGGGCATCCGCGACGGCGGCGTCGCCGACAGCTATGGCGACTACCGCAAGGTCGGCTTCGACTGCTCGGGTCTGATGATCTACGCCTTCGCCGGTGTCGGCATCGAACTGCCGCACTACACGGGCTACCAGTACACCTCGGGACCGCACTTCCCGCTCTCGCAGATGCGTCGCGGCGACATGATCTTCTACGGCCCGAACGCGAGCCAGCACGTCGCGCTCTACCTCGGTGACAACAAGATGGTCGAGGCCCCGCAGTCCGGCTCCGTCGTCAAGGTGTCGCCCCTGCGCACCAACGGTGCGATGCCCAACGTGGTCCGGCTGCTCTGAGAACGTCCGAACGACGGGCCGCGCATCTTCTTGGCGCCTTTTCAGTTCGCACGGCTAGGCTGGCACAAGCACACGGGGGTGTCTTCGGCCCCGACGTGGCCACACCAGTGAGCAGCAGAGTTCAGACGAACAGGAGCACGGGTTGACCGAATCGCACTCCCTCGACAAGGCGGCCACGGGGGACCCGGCCGCGGCAGGCGCCGACTCGTCGGTGCTGAGCGACGCCGACGTCGCACTGCTCGAGCGGGCCATCTACGAGGTCAAGCGCGTCATCGTCGGTCAGGACCAGCTCGTCGAGCGGATTCTCGTGGGCCTGCTCGCCCGTGGCCACATCCTCCTCGAAGGTGTCCCGGGTGTCGCGAAGACGCTCGCGGTGGAGACCTTCGCCAAGGTCGTCGGCGGTTCTTTCTCCCGTGTGCAGTTCACCCCCGACCTGGTGCCCACCGACCTCATCGGTACGCGTATCTACCGCCAGGG
The DNA here is from genome assembly GCF_030316175.1 of Gordonia sp. Swx-4. Classification (NCBI taxonomy): domain Bacteria; kingdom Bacillati; phylum Actinomycetota; class Actinomycetes; order Mycobacteriales; family Gordoniaceae; genus Gordonia; species Gordonia sp. Swx-4. Next base: position 2,822,486 of record NZ_CP128197.1, on the reverse strand, counting down.
CCGTGAGGAGTTCGACACCGAACTCGGTCCGGTCGTCGCGAACTTCCTCCTCGCCGACGAGATCAACCGCGCGCCCGCCAAGGTGCAGTCCGCGCTCCTGGAGGTCATGGCCGAGCGGCACGTGTCGATCGGCGGCAAGACCTACGCGATGCCCGACCCGTTCCTCGTGATGGCGACGCAGAACCCCATCGAGAACGAAGGTGTCTACCCGCTGCCCGAAGCGCAGCGCGACCGCTTCCTGTTCAAGGTGCTCGTCGACTACCCGTCGGTCGAGGAAGAGCGGGAGATCGTCTACCGGATGGGCAACGTTCCGCCGACGGCCTCGCAGGTCCTCGACCCCGCGGCGATGCTGCGTCTGCAGAAGACCGCCGCGAACGTCTTCGTCCACCACGCGCTCGTCGACTACGTCGTCCGCGTCATCAACGCGACGCGCCGTCCGGCCGAGCTCGGTCTCTCCGACGTCGCGTCGTGGCTGTCCTACGGTGCCTCGCCGCGTGCGACGCTCGGCATCGTGGCCGCGGCTCGTGCGCTCGCGCTGGTCCGTGGACGCGACTACGTCATCCCGCAGGACATCGTCGAGATCATGCCTGATGTCCTCCGCCACCGCCTGGTGTTGTCCTACGACGCCCTGGCCGACGAGATCGACGCCGATCAGGTGATCACCCGGGTGCTGCAGACCGTGGGACTACCGCAGGTCGGTGCGCAGCCGGTGCAGTCGTCGTACCCGGCGGCACCTCAGGGCCAGGGGCAGGCCGGCGCGCCCCGGGCCGGTGCGTCCCAACCGGCCCCACAGGGCGCCAACGGCTATGCCGGACAGCAGGTTCCGCAGGGTTCCGGTCCCGTGAACCCGAATGCGCGGTATGGCGGCTAATCGCGACCTGCCGAGCCTCGGTGCCGGGCTGCTCGAGGAGCCCCAGCTCACCGCGGCTCTGAAGATGTTGGAGCTCACCGTTCGTCGCAAGCTCGACGGCGTGCTGCAGGGCGAGCACCTCGGACTCATCCCCGGCCCGGGTTCGGAACCGGGGGAGGCGCGTACCTACCAGCCGGGCGACGACGTCCGTCGGATGGAGTGGTCGGTCACCGCCCGCACCACCCAGCCGCATGTGCGCCAGATGATCGCCGACCGCGAGCTCGAGACGTGGCTCGTCGTCGACGCGTCGGCGAGCCTCGACTTCGGCACCGTCGGGTGTACCAAGCGCGACCTCGCAGTGGCCGCGGCCGCGGCGATCGTGCACCTCACCACCGGCGGCGGCAACCGGCACGGGGCGCTCGTGGTGACCGGTGACGACGTCGTCCGGGTGCCCGCGCGAGCCGGACGCGCCCACGCCCAGAACCTCCTCAAGGCGATCGCGACGACGCACCGCAGTGCGCCCGGCGTCCGCGGCGATCTCAAGGCCGGTATCGAGGCGCTGCGCCGTCCGCAGCGGCGCCGTGGTCTCGCGGTCGTGATTAGCGACTTCCTCGGGCCGATCGACTGGGAACGCTCGCTGCGTGCCATCGGCGCCCACCACGAGCTGCTGGCGGTCGAGGTGCTGGACCCGCGCGACCTCGAGCTGCCGGCGATCGGCGAGGTCACCCTGGCCGACGCCGAGTCGGGGGAGATCCACGACGTGACCGTCACCGAGGACCTGCAACGCGACTTCGCCGCCGCCGCCCGCGCCCATCAGCAGCGCGTGCACCGGACGCTGCGCAGTTGCGGAGGAGCGACGCTGTCACTCCGCACCGACCGCGAGTGGATCACCGACACCGTCAAGTTCATCGCCCAGCGACGACGCGGCCTCGCCGCCGGGGTGGGGTAGCCCATGCTGTCCAGCCCCTTCTGGTTGTTGCTGCTGCTCGTCGTGGCCCTACTCGGTGCTGCGTACGTGTACATGTTGCGTCGCCGCAGGCAGCGGGCGCTGACCTTCGCGAACCTCGATCTCCTGAAGTCCGTCGCTCCCGCCGACCGCAACCGGCTGCGCCACGTGCCGATCGCGCTGCTGATCATCTCGCTGATCCTGTTGACGGTGGCTCTGTCCGGACCGCAGGCCGACCGCAAGGTCCCGCGCAACAAGGCGACGGTGATCCTCGTGATGGACGTGTCCCGGTCGATGAACGCGACCGACGTCTCGCCGTCACGCATCAAAGCCGCGCAAGAGGCGGCGAAGAAGTTCGCCGACGAGCTGACCGAGGGCATCAACCTCGGCCTGATCTCCTTCGCGGGCACCGCGGCGAGTCTGGTCTCGCCGACCCCGGACCACAACGCGACCAAGGTCGCCGTCGACAAGCTGAGACTCGACGACAAGACGGCGACCGGCGAGGGCATCTTCGCAGCGTTGCAGCAGATCAGCACACTCAACGCCGTTCTCGGCGGCGGAGAGGCGGCCCCGCCGGCGCGGGTCGTGCTCCTGTCGGACGGCAAGGAGACCGTGCCCGACGATCCCGACGACCCGCGCGGCGCCTTCACCGCGGCACGGAAGGCCAAGGAAGAGAAGATCCCGGTCTCCACGATCTCCTTCGGCACCCGGACGGGCACCGTCGAACTCGAGGGTGATCGCGTGCCGGTCCCCGTCGACGACGATTCGCTGCGCAAGATCGCGAACCTCTCCGGCGGAGACTTCTTCACCGCGGCGAGCCTCGACGAGCTCAACAAGGTCTACGAGAAACTGCAGAACGAGATCGGCTACGAGACACGACGCGGGGACAACTCGAAGCCGTGGCTGATCGCGGGTACGTTGTTCGCGCTGGTCTCGGCGTTTGCAGCCCTCGCGATCAACCGCAGGCTGCCCTGACCCGACCCCGGGCCCGGGCCACCGGCAGCCACGTCCGACGACCACCGCGACGCCGACCCAAACAGAACGGATAGGTTAGACACCCATGACGGCATCCAGCAACGAAGCGCAGAACCCTTCCCGTTCGGTCCTGGTGACCGGCGGCAATCGCGGGATCGGCCTCGCCGTGGCCCAGCGCCTGGCCGCCGACGGCCACAAGGTCGCGGTCACCCATCGCGGCTCCGGTGCCCCCGAGGGACTGTTCGGCGTGAAGTGCGACGTCACCGACTCGGAGTCGGTCGACGCGGCCTTCGCCGAGGTCGAGGCCCATCAGGGCCCGGTGGAGATCCTGGTGGCCAACGCGGGCATCACCGACAACATGCTGCTCATGCGTCTGTCCGAGGAATCCTTCGAGAAGGTCCTCGACGCCAACCTCACCGGCGCCTTCCGCTGCGCGAAGCGCGCCACCAAGGGGATGCAGCGCGCCAAGTGGGGCCGCATGATCTTCCTCGGCTCGGTCGTCGCGATGTCGGGCATCCCCGGCCAGGTCAACTACGCGGCGTCCAAGGCCGGTCTCATCGGCATGGCGCGCTCTATCGCCCGTGAGATCGGATCGCGCAACATCACCTCCAACGTCGTCGCGCCGGGCTTCATCGAGACCGACATGACCGCCGCCATGGAGGATCGCTACATCGAGATGGCCAAGCAGGCCATTCCGCTGGGTCGTACCGGCAAGCCGGAGGACGTCGCCGCCGCGATCAGCTTCCTCGCCTCCGACGAGGGCGGCTACATCTCCGGCGCGGTCATCCCGGTCGACGGCGGCATGGGCATGGGCCACTGATCCTCCGGGTCACCACCGGCCGACGGCCACACCACATCTCAATCAACGTCGATCTCAGGAGCACATCTTCGTGAGCGGAATCCTGGACGGGAAGACCGTCCTCATCACGGGCATCATCACCGATGCGTCGATCGCCTTCCACGCGGCCGCCATGGCGCAGGAGCAGGGCGCGACGGTGATCATCACCGGCATCCCGGAGCGGCTGCGGCTGATCGACCGCATCGCCAAGCGCCTGCCGAAAGAGGTGCCGCCGGCCATCGGGCTCGACGTCACCAACGAGGAAGACCTCGAGTCGCTCGCCGACAAGATCCGCGAGATCGCCCCGCAGGGCATCGACGGTGTCATGCACTCGATCGCGTTCGCGCCGCGCACCCTGATGGGCCCGGAGGCCAAGCCGTTCCTCGAGGGTCCCGGCCCCGACGCCGCCAAGGCGTTCGAGATCTCGGCCTGGAGCTACGCGTCGCTGGCCCGCGCCGTGCTGCCGGTCATGAACGAGGGTGGCTCCATCGTGGGTATGGACTTCGACCCGCGCACCGCCATGCCGTACTACAACTGGATGGGCGTGGCCAAGGCCGCCCTCGAGTCGGTGAACCGGTACGTCGCGCGAGAAGTGGGCAACGCCAAGAACATCCGCTCCAACCTGGTCGCCGCCGGACCCATCAAGACCCTCGCGGCCAAGGCCATCGCCGGCACCGCGACCGACGACGCCAAGCAGCTCAACATGCTCAACGAGTACTGGGACGGCGCGTCGCCCATCGGCTGGGACGTCGACGACCCGACCGTGGTCGCCAAGTCGGTCTGTGCCCTGCTGAGCGACTGGCTGCCCGGCACCACCGGTTCCATCGTCTACGTCGACGGCGGCGCCAGCCACAACACCTGGTTCCCGGAGGGCATGACCTCCGGGTCGTGAGCCCGGGGAGAGACGTCGTGGAGACCGCCTTCGATTCCGTCCTGTTCCTGTCCTTCGGTGGTCCCGAGGGTCCCGACGAGGTCATGCCCTTCCTGGAGAACGTGACCCGGGGCCGGGGCATCCCGCGCGAACGCCTGGAATCGGTGGCGGAACACTATCTGCACTTCGGCGGGGTGTCGCCGATCAACAGGTTGAACCTGGACATGATCGACGGCCTCCGCGCCGATCTGGCACGCCGCGGTCTCGATCTGCCGGTGTACTTCGGCAATCGCAACTGGCACCCCCTGGCCGAGGACACCCTGGCCGAGATGTACCGGGCCGGGCATCGTCGCATCCTGGTCTTCCCGACATCCGCCTGGGGTGGCTACTCGGGGTGCCGTCAGTACCACGAGGACATCGACCGGTCCCTCAAGGCACTCGCCGATCGTGAGCCCGGGTCCACGACGCCCGAGGGTGCCGTGGTGCTCCGCAAACTGCCGCAGTACTGGTCGCATCCGGCATTCACCGCGGCCGGCGCCGACGCCGTCCGTCGCGCCATCGAGAAGCTCGGCGAGTCCGAGGACCCGGTGCGGCTGGTGTTCACCGCGCACTCCGTCCCGAGCTCGGCCGACGCCGCGTCCGGACCGGCTGCCGAGGGCGGTGGTCTCTACTCGCGCCAGGTGATGGCCGCCTCGCAGGCCGTTGCCGACGCACTCGGCGTCGACGACTTCGACCAGGTCTGGCAATCGCGGTCGGGCCCCCCGCAGATCCCGTGGCTCGAACCGGACATCTGCGATCATCTGGAAGAACTTGCGGCGCAGGGTGTTCGCCGGGTTGTGGTCTATCCCGTCGGATTCATCTCCGATCACCTCGAGGTGATCTGGGACCTCGACAACGAGGCAGCCGAGACGGCGCAGCGACTCGGGATGGACTACGTGCGGGCCGACACCGTCGGCACTGATCCGCGCTTCGTCGAGATGATCGGCGAAATCGTGGAGAACTACGTCGGCGGCGCCGGCGATCTCGCTGCGATGGGCTGCGGCGACAACGGTCGGGTGTGTCGAGACCGTTGCTGTGTGCCCGCCGCACGGCCGTCGCGGCCGTCGGCCCACGCATCTGACGGTACGTAGAGACAGCTGATCTCAAGCCCATTGTTAACGATCGTTTCGATGAGTTCGTTGCATCATTTGCGATGATAACAATCGGATAACAGGAGTCGTCATATATGGCTCCGTTGTTCGACAGATGACATTCTGTGGATACGCTGCCTCCCCCCGGGCAGCGATTACCAGAGAGAGGAATCTGCAATGGCAGATGGACCAATCGAATTGGACGGCGAGATTCTCGGACCGATCCTGGACACCCTGATCACCGGCTCGCTCGAGGAAGAAACGCCGACCGTGTGAGAAGTCTTCTCGGGTGGGCCGCGTCGATGACGCGGCCCACCCGTTTTTCTGCGTCGTTTCCGGCATGTCGCACCGGGGAATGCGAGCTGCGATGACTGATGAACAGTACGAATCGATCGAAACGGTCACACTCACCGGCGACGATCTCGACCCGGTCATCGAGTTGCTCGCAGACGGTCTCGACGAGATTCCGTTGTACTCGTGGCTGCTCGGGGAACACATGGCCGACCGCTCTCTGCGGAAATGGTTGGCGGAAATCCTCGTACGACCATTGCTGAACGCGAAATGCGTCGTCGGTGCCCGGCGCGGCGTACGTCTCGTCGGATTGCTGGTGTTTCAGCCGCACGACGCCGATCTGGCCGTCGACGGCAAGCCGCCGCTGACGCCGGCCGACTTCGCCGCGGTCGCGACCGTTCCCGGGGTGCGCGAACGTGTCGCGGAGCTGTTGACCAGTTCGAAGCTCGCGCCTCCGGCGGACGACGCGGTCAACCTCCGGATCGGGGTCGTGGCGCAATCCGAACGCGGCGGCCGGGCCACGATCGGCATGATGCGCGAGATGGAGCGGTTCTGCACGGCCGCATCTCGACCCTATTACGCGTGGACGGGTTCGGAGAGTCTGCGTCGCTACTACACCGAGGTCTGGGGTGCCACCGAGTTCGGGGTCGAGGACTGGAACGGCATCACGATGTACGGACTCGTCTCCGACCGGCCACCGCGGCGCCGGACCTGGTCCGAGCCGGTCTGACACGTACCGCTCGCAGGTCAGCGGCGGAGCAGCTCACCGATCGTGTGATTGACCGCGGCCGCCCGTGCGGTCCGGGTGAGCGTCTGCAACCCGCGCAGGGCGGAGTCGCCCGAATCCCATTGCCCCGCAGTGTCGCCGATCTCGACCCGGCGGGCGCCCGCCAGATCGACGATGGCCTCGACCTGGGCGGCGGTGTCGATCAGGCGCGTCGAGCGGGTGTCGAGCGCATGTGGGGGCAGGGCGACGCGATGCCGGGCGGTGAGGGCCGCGAGTTCCTTGCGGAGGTCGCCGGCGTCGACCGACCGGCGTCCGCCGAGCCCGCCGATGATCGACGCGGCATCGCGAACGGCTTGCCGGAGATCGTATTCCAGGTCACCGGCGGACGGCCCGGACGACACGAGGTGGGCGAGGTCCAGCCGATCCGCATACCGGAAGGTCGTCCACCGGCACGTCACGTACGGGGGATCGACGCCGAGAGTGGAGAACTCGGGGACGAGTGCGAGGGTTCCGGCCGTATCGGAGTCGTCGACGAGGAGTACCTCGCCGGCGACCAGCGCTTTCGCTGTCGCAGGATGCGGTGGCAGGCCCTGCGGATCGCCGGTGGAGGGCAGGCGCACCACCAGCTGCCGGGCCGGTTTCAGGGAACCCAGCAGGTTCACCATGCGGTTCCCGGATCCCGTTGCGGACCTGGACTGTTCGGTCGACACCTCATGCCGGTCGGCTGATTCGGCGAGCGCCTCGATCACGTCGTCGGGGGAGCAGCGGCCGGCGAGCCACGCGGCCGCCCACGCGCCCAGTGCGCAGGTCGGCCAGGCGACGGTGGAGGGGAGGATGTCGCTGCGATTCATCAAGGAGCCAGGATACCGCCGGGCCCCGACCGGTCGCCGGGCGTGGCAACCCGCCGCCGGGAGTCCGGGCGCTTACGGTGTTGGGCGCAGATGTCCAGGGACCGAAGAGGTGGAGCGCGATGGATGACCGGTACGGGCGCGATGTGCTGTCTCAGCCACGCCGGGCCAAGCCGCGTCCGGTGGAGGTCGCGGCCGAACGCGATCTCGTCGTGGAAGACGCCGCGACCGGTTTCTGTGGTGCCGTCGTCGGCCTGGAGAAGAGCTACGCCGGTGACCTCGTCCGCCTCGAGGACCGGCACGGCCGGACCCGCGTGTTCCTGATGAACCCCGGCGCCTTCCTGATCGACGGCCGGACAGTGACCCTCGTCCGGCCGCGCACACGTGGACCCCAGAAGCCCGCCATGACGGCGTCGGGTTCCCGCGCCGCGCCCCGCACCCGGGCTCGCACCGCGCGGGCCAGCCGGATCTTCGTGGAGGGTGTGCACGATGCGACCCTGCTCGAACGGGTGTGGGGCGACGACCTGCGGGCCGAGGGCGTGGTCGTGGTGAGCCTCGACGGTCTCGACAACCTCGACGAGGCGCTCGCCGAGTTCCAGCCCGCGCCGCATCGTCGCGCGGGCGTTCTCGTCGACCATCTCGTGGCCGGTTCGAAAGAGGCCCACCTCACCGCAGAGGTCGGCGAGCACGTGCTGGTGTGCGGGCATCCCTACATCGACGTCTGGGAGGCGGTGAAGCCCGCCTCGGTCAAGATCCGGGCCTGGCCGACGATCCCGCGCGGCACCGACTGGAAGACCGGGGTGTGTGCCGAGCTCGGCTGGGGCGACCCGCGGGACGGCTGGCGCCGGGTGCTGGGCGGGGTCAGCAGCTTCCGCGACCTCGAAGTGCCACTCCTGCGATCGGTGGAGGAACTGATCGACTTCGTCACCGCGGCCGAAGAGGCCGGTTAGCGTCGGATCCGCGCGCTCGCGCATCGAACGCGCCGAGGCTGCTCGGACATCTCTGGCAGACTGGACACATGAGCGCCCTGCTGTGGTTGGCGGCCGCGATCGTCCTGGTGGTCGCGGAGATGTTCGGTGGCGAACTGGTGCTGCTCATGTTGGCCGGTGGTGCCTTGGCCGCGGCCGGTGTGGATTTCGTGTGGGAGCCGCCCCTCTGGGTGGACGGCCTGGTGTTCGCGGCGGTGTCGATGCTGCTGCTCGTCGCGGTGCGCCCGGTTGCCAAGCGCCACATGCTCAATCGCCCCTCTGTGCTGATGAACACCGAGGCCCTGGAGGGGCAGCCGGCGGTCGTCACCGAGACGGTCGACGGCGACGACGGCCGCGTGAAGATCGGCGGTGACATCTGGTCGGCGCGGTCGGTCGATCCCGCACAGGTGCTCGAACCCGGAACCCATGTGACCGTCGTCGAGATCGACGGTGCGACCGCGGTGGTGTGGCACGTCTGATAGCTCGATCCGACCTGCTCGACGGTTCGCGAGAAAGGTGAATTGTGGACGATTTCCAGATCTTCGGCCTGGTGGTGGTGGTACTGCTGGTCCTGCTCGTGGCGGTGGTACTGGTCAAATCGGTGGCCCTGATCCCGCAGGCGGAGGCCGCGGTGATCGAACGTCTCGGCCGCTACACGCGCACCGTGTCAGGGCAGTTGACGCTGCTGCTGCCGTTCATCGACCGGATTCGCGCGCGGGTCGACATCCGTGAACGGGTCGTGTCCTTCCCGCCGCAACCGGTGATCACCGAGGACAACCTCACCCTGTCCATCGACACTGTCGTCTACTTCCAGGTGACCAATCCGCGGTCGGCCGTCTACGAGATCGACAACTACATCGCCGGCGTCGAGCAGCTCACCATCACCACCCTGCGCAACGTGGTCGGCGGTATGACCCTCGAAGAGACCCTGACCTCTCGCGACTCCATCAACGGGCAGCTGCGCGGAGTGCTCGACGAGGCGACCGGCCGTTGGGGCCTGCGTGTCGCCCGCGTCGAACTCAAGTCGATCATGCCGCCGCCGTCGATCCAGGAGTCGATGGAGAAGCAGATGAAGGCCGATCGCGAGAAGCGCGCGACGATCCTTGCCGCAGAAGGTCAGCGTGAGTCGGCGATCAAGACCGCCGAGGGCAACAAGCAGTCGCAGATCCTCGCCGCCGAGGGTGCCAAGCAGGCCGCGATCCTCGCCGCCGAGGCGGAGCGGCAGTCGCGCATCCTGCGTGCCCAGGGTGATCGTGCGGCGGCCTACCTGAACGCGCAGGGCGAGGCGAAGGCCATCGAGAAGACCTTCGCGGCGATCAAGGCGGCCAAGCCGACCCCGGAACTCCTTGCCTACCAATACCTCCAGCAGTTGCCGGAGATGGCGAAGGGGGAGGGCAGCAAGGTCTGGGTGGTGCCCTCCGATTTCGGTTCGGCGCTCCAGGGTTTCGCGAAGTCCTTCGGCATCCAGGGCGACGACGGGGTGTTCCGGTACGAGCCGACCGACTCGCCGCCCTCACAGGTCGACGAGTCGGAGACCGAGGACTGGTTCTCGCTGGCATCCGATCCCAAGGTCGCGCAGGCCGTTGCCGAGGCCGAGGCGGTGGCCCGCAAACCCGTCGCCCCCGAGATCGGCACCGGTGTGGGCCGGTCGTCACGTCATGCGTCGCTCGGCGCCGCGATCGAGGAGACCGGAACCACCCCGGGTTAGACCGGCCGTCAGGTGGTGACCAGGTGTGCGATCCCGGCGAGGCCGATCGCCCAGAGCACCGAGGCGAAGGTGCCCATGATGAACTGCTCCGACGCCTGCGGCGCACGTAGTTCGGGATAGCGCGCGAGGCTCTTCACCGCCAGGATGATCGCCAGACCCTCCGGCCATCCGGCCATCAGCGTCGTGACGACGGCCAGCCGCTCGAGATGACCGATGACGCGGCCGCCCCGGAGTGGTCCTACCTCGTTCGGGTCGGACTGTTCGGTATCTGCGTCGTCCGGGGTCTCGGTGTCATCGGGGCTCTCCGGGTCAGGCGTCGGCGTCGGGTTCGCCCGGACACCACCCAGTTTGAGGACCGCCCGCACCACCGGGCCACCACCCGTGACCGCAGCCACGGCCGCGATCACCGTCGCCGCCGCGGCGGGGAACCCGGCTGCGGGTCCGGCGGTGGCGGCGACGACCGCCGTCGCCCCGGCGAGTCCCAGCAGAATCGTGAGTCCGACGGCGTGGACGATCGTCGCCGACGGCGGCACGGTGAGACCGTCGAGTGCGCGGTCACGCATGAGCCGCTCCACCCCGAGCCACCCCACAGGTGCGATGGCGGTCAGCACGAGCAGGACGAGGGCGATCCCGGTCATCGCGCGACCTCCCCGTCCGGCGCCTGCTCGACGGCGTGGAGGCGGTCGGCCTCGGCGAGTGCATCGGCGAGGAGGTCCAGCGAATCGGGTTCCAGATCCCAGCCGGCGGCGCGGAGTCGTTGGCTCATGGCCTGGGGTGAGATGTCGAGGACGCCCGCCGCGTCGGCCTGGGTGAGTCCTCGCCGCATGAGTGCCACCGCCTCGATGCCGGCAGCGCTTCGGGTGGCGACGATGTCGCTGATCAGCCGGCCGGCGGTTTGTGCGTGGCGGCACCATCGGGCATCGGGGCCGCGTACACACAGCGGTATGCGTTGCCGCTTGGCCGCCTCGACCGCGTCCCGGGCGTAGAGGAAAGCGGCTCCGCGGCCTGCGCGGGTCGAGGCGGGGAGCGGCTGTTCGACGTCGCCGGTTCCGATGCCGACGCTCCAGTGACCGTCGGCGGTCAGTTCGACGGCGAGCTGTGCGAGGGTCACCGGGTCGTCGAGGACGCCTTGGATCTCGTCGCCCGCGGTGCGCTCGAAGGGGCGAACCGAGTCGATGGTGCGCAGCCGGTCGAGCACGGCTTCGACGCGATCGATGTCGGTGCGGCTGCCGCGCTGGTCGACGGTCATGACGAACATCACACAAGCCTACTGGCTTGATCAGGACTGATCAAGCCTTTTGGCTGGACCGATCAATCATCAGAACTTGATTCGTCCTTCTCAAGTCTGGGAGGTTGAGGGCTTCCGGTGGTCACCGGCAACCGAGCGTCGAGGACCAGTCCGGCGATCCCGACCGCGAAGAGTGCTCCGCTGATCAGAAGCTGCGCGGGGTTGGTGTCGCCGGTCAGCGAATCGCCGAGCATCACCACCGCCGCGGTTCCGGGGGCCATGCCGATGATGCTCGCCACGGTGAACGGCAGTGGCCGTACCGAAGACAAAGCCGAGCAGTAGTTGGCGACGGAGAACGGACAGGCCGCGATCAGGCGGAGCGAGCCGACGGCCAGCCAACCGCGCCGTTCCAGGCGGTACTCGACGGCCTTGACGACCGGCTTCTTGAGAAACGGTCGCACCCGGTCGCGGCCGAGCACACGCACGAGTCCGAAGGCCGCGACCGCCGCGATCGACGACGCGATCATCGCGCCCACGAAGCCGACGACGGGGCCGAAGAAGATCCCGGACATGACGGTGAAGGTCGAGCGGGGGATCGGGGCGATCGTGACAACGGCGTACGCCGTGAAGAACAGCCACGGAAAGGCCGGACCGAGGTCGTCGCCCCAGGCGCGGACGCTGCCGATCGAGGGGAGCGGGATGAAGTAGGAGCCGAGCAGGACCAGGGCCACGACCGCCGCTGCGACGAGTGCGCGCCGGACGACCCGCCGGTCGAAGGTGACGCGGCGTCGGCTGCCCGTCGCGTCGGGTGTCACCTCGGTGACGGGAGCTGGCTCGGGCACCCGGACACTCTACTCCGGACTGCACGGGGCGCCTCGACGTCGCGACCTGCTCGCACCCGTTGCGTGGTCCATTTCACGCCGACCTCGGTGATGGGCCGAGCGAGCGATCGGCTAAGGTCGTGTACGCGCTCGCACAGAGCATTCACGGAGGTGTGCTTCCCCACATGCCACAGCAAACTGACCAGCCCAAACCCGAGTCAGATCTCGATGGCGCCTACCAGGCGTGGTCGAAGGCCGCCGCGGCCGTTCTGGCGAAATCGCGTCGGGTGGACGTCGACGAGCTCCCGGATACACCGGAGGCCCTGCTCTCGACCGACACCGCCGACGGGCTGACCATCCGGCCGCTGTACACACGTCGCGACGAGACGACCGAACCCGGCCTGCCGGGCCGGTTCCCGTTCGTCCGCGGCGCCGATCCCGCCCGTGACGTGACCACCGGGTGGCGCGTCACCGAGCGGTTCGGCGACGACGAGACCCCGGCCGAGGACGTCAACGAACTCGTTCTCGAGGCGATGACCAACGGCACCAGCGGACTCTGGCTGTCCGTCGGCAAGCCCGGTGGCGGTCTCGGTGTCACCGACCTCGCCGCCGTCCTGCGCGGCGTCTACCTCGACCTCGTGCCGGTGACGCTCGACGCCGGCACCGAGGGCATCGCCGCCGCCCGGGAACTGCTGGCGCTCAAGGAGAAGGCGCAGGCCGCACCGGTCGCCGCCGCTCCCACCGCGGCGACCACGCATTCCTTCGGGCTCTCGCCGCTGACCGCGGCGTTCTCCGGCCGGGCCACGGTCGACGCCGACGAGGCCACGGCGCTTGCCGCGTCGAACCTCCCCGTCGGGGTCCGGACCTTCCGCGTCGACGGCAGCGACTTCGCAACCGCGGGTGCCGACAACGGCCTCGAACTCGCCCTCGTGGTGGCCGCCGCGGTGGCGCACCTGCGTGACCTGACCGCCGCCGGCCTGACCGCCGAGGCGGCCCTGAACCAGATCACCTTCGGTGTCTCGGCCGACGACGACCAGTTCGCGACGATCGCCAAGTTCCGTGCGCTGCGCAAGATCTGGGCCCGTGTGGCCGAGGTCGTCGGTGCACCCGACGCCGGTGGGGCGATCACCCACGGCGTCACGGACCTGTCGATGTACTCCCAGCGTGACCCGTGGGTCAACATGCTGCGCAGCACCATCGCCGCCTTCGGCGCGGGTGTCGGCGGCGCCGACCAGCTGACGGTCCTGGCCTACGACGCGACGATCCCGGCGGACAAGCGCACCTCGAGTGCGTCCTTCTCACGCCGCATCGCCCGCAACACCCAGCTGCTGCTGCTCGAGGAGTCCAACATCGGACGAGTCCTCGACCCGGCCGGCGGTTCGTGGTTCGTCGAGTCGCTGACCGACGACCTCGCCGCCAACGCCTGGGCCGTCTTCACCGAGGTCGAGGCCGCCGGTGGCTACCGCGCCGCCCTGGACAACGGCTGGATCGCCGAGAAGGTCGAGGCCTCGCTGGCCCGCCGCGACGCCGAGGTCGCGCACCGTCGCATCTCGGTCACCGGTGTCAACGAGTTCCCGAACATCGACGAGCGGGCCCTCTCCGACGCCCAGGGCGTCCCGGCGTCGAACGTGACCGACGTGGTCACCGGAACCCCGAAGCTGGCCCGTGTCGGCCGTGCCTTCGAAGCGCTGCGCGACCGGTCCGATGTGGTGCTCGCCGAGCAGGGTGCGCGCCCGTCGATCCTGCTCATCCCGCTGGGCAGCGTCGCCGAACACAACGGTCGCACCACGTTCGTGGCCAACCTGCTGGGTGCCGGCGGCATCACCGTCGTCAACCCGGGTCCGCTGACCGCCGACCAGATCGGCGACGCGTTTGCCGGTGCGAACACCCCGATCGCGGTCATCTGCGGCACCAAGGCCCGCTACGCCGAGGAAGGTCCGGCGGCCCTCGCCGCCGCCCGCGCGGCCGGTCTCGCCAAGGTCCTGCTCGCCGGTCCGGACCGGGAATGGCCCGAGTCCGGCGATCGTCCGGACGGTTCGCTGCGGGTCGGCATCGACGCGGTGAGCACGCTCTCCGAACTCCTCGATCAGCTTCTCTCAACCTCGGGAGCGACGGCATGACCCAGACCGAACCCAAACTGTCACAATCCAACTCGGCCCGGTCGATCCCGAGCTTCGCCGGGGTCGAGCTCACCGACGGAACGGCGGCAGCAGCAGCCGGACCGGGCGCGCCCGTCACCGAGGAACTGGCGTCGGCGCACGGCTACTCGGTCGACCAGGTCACCTGGAACACCCCCGAGCAGATCGACGTCGCGCCGGTGTACACCCGGACCGACCGGAACGCGATCCTCGACGACGCCGAGCACCCGTACCCGCTCGACTCGGTTCCGGGTGAGGCGCCGTTCATCCGTGGCCCGTACCCGACGATGTACGTGAACCAGCCGTGGACGATCCGCCAGTACGCGGGCTTCTCGACCGCCGCCGAGTCCAACGCCTTCTACCGCCGCAACCTCGCGGCCGGCCAGAAGGGTCTGTCGGTGGCCTTCGACCTCGCAACCCACCGCGGCTACGACTCCGACCACCCGCGCGTCGCCGGCGACGTCGGCATGGCCGGTGTGGCGATCGACTCGATCCTCGACATGCGTCAGCTTTTCGACGGCATCGACCTGGGCAACGTCTCGGTGTCTATGACGATGAACGGTGCGGTGCTGCCGATCCTGGCGCTCTACGTCGTGGCGGCCGAGGAGCAGGGCGTGCCGCCGGAGAAGCTGGCGGGGACCATCCAGAACGACATCCTCAAAGAGTTCATGGTCCGCAACACCTACATCTATCCGCCGAAGCCGTCGATGCGGATCATCTCGAACATCTTCGAATACACCAGCCAGAAGATGCCGAAGTTCAACTCGATCTCGATCTCCGGCTACCACATCCAGGAAGCCGGCGCGACCGCCGACCTGGAGCTGGCCTACACGCTGGCCGACGGCGTCGAGTACATCCGCGCCGGTCTCGAGGCCGGTCTCGACATCGACAAGTTCGCTCCGCGTCTGTCCTTCTTCTGGGGCATCGGCATGAACTTCTTCATGGAGGTGGCCAAGCTGCGCGCGGCGCGTCTCCTGTGGAGCGAGCTCGTCGCCGAGTTCGGTCCGAAGAACGCCAAATCGCTGTCGCTGCGCACGCATTCGCAGACCTCGGGCTGGTCGCTGACCGCGCAGGACGTGTTCAACAACGTGGCCCGCACCTGTGTCGAGGCGATGGCGGCGACCCAGGGTCACACCCAGTCGCTGCACACCAACGCGCTCGACGAGGCGATCGCCCTGCCGACCGACTTCTCGGCCCGTATCGCGCGCAACACCCAGCTGCTGCTGCAGCAGGAGTCGGGTACCACCCGCCCGATCGACCCGTGGGCCGGCTCGAACTACGTCGAGACGCTGACCCACCAGCTGGCGCAGAAGGCGCGCAAGCACATCCGCGAGGTCGAAGAGGCCGGCGGCATGACGCAGGCCATCAACGAGGGTCTGCCGAAGCTGCGCATCGAGGAGGCCGCGGCCCGCACCCAGGCCCGTATCGACTCGGGTCAGCAGCCGCTGATCGGCGTGAACAAGTACCAGGTGGCCGACGACGAGGAGATCGAGGTCCTCAAGGTCGAGAACTCCAAGGTGCGCGCCGAGCAGCTCGAGAAGCTCAACACCCTTCGCACGCAGCGTGATTCCGCTGCGGTCGAGGCGGCCCTGGCCGACCTGACCCGCGCCGCGGCGTCGTCGGAGGGTGGCATGGAGAACAACCTGATGGCCCTGGCCATCGAGGCTGCGCGTCATCAGGCGACGGTCGGGGAGATCTCCGAGGCGCTCGAGAAGGTCTATGGTCGCCATCAGGCCGAGATCAAGACGATCAGCGGGGTGTACCGACATGAGGCAGGCGAGGTGAGCAACATCGACGCGGCCATCGAGGCAGTGCGCCAGTTCGCCGAGGCCGAGGGTCGCCAGCCGCGCGTGCTGGTCGCCAAGATGGGTCAGGACGGCCACGACCGCGGCCAGAAGGTCATCGCGACGGCGTTCGCCGACCTCGGCTTCGACGTCGACGTGGGCCCGCTGTTCGCCACGCCGGAGGAGGTGGCCGCCCAGGCCGCCGACAACGACGTGCACGTGGTGGGTGTGTCCTCGCTGGCAGCCGGTCACCTCACCTTGGTTCCCGCCCTGCGGGAGGCGCTCAAGGAAGTGGGGCGCGAGGACATCATGATCGTCGTCGGCGGTGTCATCCCGCCGGGCGATTTCGCCGAGCTCTACGAGGCCGGCGCCGCCGCGATCTTCCCGCCCGGATCGGTCATCGCCGACTCGGCCGTGGAGCTCATCGGCAAGCTCGCCGACACCCTCGGCCTGGAGCTGCCCGGGGTGGCCGCGAACTGATGGCGGACAGTCCTCGGCGTCGGGTCGACGTCGACGCGCTGGCCGATGCCGTCCTGGCCGATCGCCGCGCCGACCTGGCGCGCGCGATCACCCTGGTGGAATCCAAGCGCCCCGATCATCGGGCCGCCGCCCAGGAATTGCTGCTGAAGCTGACCCCGCACGCGGGCAACTCGTTCCGGGTCGGCATCACCGGCGTTCCGGGCGTTGGCAAGTCGACGACCATCGAAGCGCTCGGCATGCACCTGGTCGAGCTCGGGCACAAGGTGGCGGTTCTCGCCGTCGACCCCAGTTCGACACGCACCCGCGGGTCGATCCTCGGTGACAAGACCCGTATGGGCCGCCTGTCGACGGAGAAGAACGCCTACATCCGGCCGTCGCCGACGTCGGGCACGCTCGGCGGTGTGGCCAAGGCGACCCGTGAGTCGATCGTGCTCGTGGAGGCCGCCGGCTTCGACGTCGTGCTCGTGGAGACCGTCGGCGTCGGGCAGTCCGAGGTCACCGTCGCCAACATGGTCGACACCTTCACCTTCCTGACGCTGGCCCGCACCGGGGATTCGTTGCAGGGCATCAAGAAGGGCGTCCTGGAACTCGCCGACGTGGTCGTGGTGAACAAGGCCGACGGCAAGCACCTCAACGAGGCGAAGGGTGCGGCGCGCGAACTTCGCAACGCGCTCGGGCTGATCTATCCGCACGACGCCCTGTGGACGCCGCCGGTCCTGACGATGAGCGCGATCGAGAAGACCGGCGTCGACGAGTTCTGGAACACGGTCGTCAAGCACAACCAGACCCTCAGGGAGGCCGGCGAGTTCACCGCCCGCCGCAACCAGCAGCAGATCGACTGGACGTGGTCGATGGTCCACGACATCGTGCTCAGCAGGCTCGCGGAGTCGCCCAGCGTCCGCGACATCCGCGACGAGGTCGAGGACGAGCTGCGCGAAGGTGTGTTGACGCCGGCACTCGCCGCGCAGCGCATCGTCGACGCTTTCGACAACAGGTAGGTGAAGTCGGCGATCTGAGCCGAGTCGCCTCACGGTTCGACCCTATGCGGGTGCGTGCCTGAGGTTTCGGACGAAGGCGCCGATCGTCTCGATCAGGTCGTGGAAGACGGCGTCGAGGTCGGTGGCGGTGGCGATCCGGGCGTTCGGGCCGAGCGGCGACATCCAGCGTTCGTCGGCGACCGTCATGCCGCGGGTGAGGGTGCCGACGAGTTCGACGTCGACCCGCGCCGGGATGGTCGTGACGAGGTCGGGGTTCAAGGCCACCATCGCCGCGAACGGGTCGTGGAGGTGGGCGATGTAACCCTCGTCGTGGTCGTGGTGGAACTCGAAGTAGAAGCGCAGGGCGTCGGTGAGGTGCCGGATGATCTCGTTGTCCGCGACCGAGCGCAGACCCCGTTCGTCGCCCGGGTCAGGGCGTTCCAGGGGCGAACTCCCCGCTGCGGCGGACAGGCGCACCACGTGGCCGGGGGTCAGCACGACCTGTTCGGTGAGATCCAGCGCGCACACGATGGGCTCCGGCGCGCCGTCGGTACCGAATGCGGCGAAGACCTCGGCGGCGGCCTCCGGGTCGACGGCGACGTTCCACTCCGAGGTCGGCGTCGTGTTGCCGTGGGTGTGGAAGGCCCCGCCCATGATCACGAGGCGGTGGAGGCGGGCGGGCAGTGCGGGGTCCCGGCGGATCGCGGTCGCCAGCGAGGTGAGCGGACCGGTCACCAGCCCGACCAGTTCTCCGTCGTGCGTGCGCGACGCCTCGATCCACGCATCCGGGGCGTCGAGGTGGCTCGGCGTGCTGGTCGGGGTGGGCAGCGTCGCGTGACCGACCCCCAGCGGTCCGTGCGTGTCCTCGGTCGTCATGAGTTCGGCGACGAGCGGCGCGGCCGGCCCGACGTGAACGGGGACCTCCGGGCGGCCGCAGAGTTCGAGCCAGGCGAGGTTGTTGGTGGTGACCACGTCGACGGGGACGTTGCCGGCCGTCGAGGCGATGCCGACGAGGTCGACGTCGGCGCGCGCCAGCAGGTAGAGGAGTGCGACCGAATCGTCGATGCCGGTGTCGCAGTCGAAGAACAGGCGCTGGGTCACGTCACAATTGTGCCCGGTGTGCGGAGGGTCGCCCCGGGGATCCCTAGTATTCCGACGCAGGAAGCCGGGGCGGATCGCCGTCGGCGCGGCCGCGGAGGAACGCACATGCACACACCACGACGTCCATTCGCGGTCCTCGGGGTGTGCGCAGCGCTCGTCCTGTCCGCCTGTGGCGGCGGCGAGGAGAACGGAGATGGTACGGCGGTACCGGTTCCGCCCGACCCGGTCCTCACCCCGGTCGTTGGGTCGGTGATGTTCGCTCCGACGCCGTTCGCCGGGTCGGACGGCGCCGATCACCTCGTCTACGAGGTGTCGCTGACCAACTTCATGCGCACCCCGGTGACCATCACCGGCGTCAAGGCGCTCGACGCAGGGGTGGACGGTACCCCCGAGCTGCTCGGCCTCGACCAGGCCGATGTCGGGGAACGGCTCAAGCCCACCGGGGCGCCCTCCGTCCCGCCGAGACCCGGTGTGCCCGAGGGATACTCGGACGTGCTCGCACCGGGGCAGAACGGCGTCCTGTTCCTGCATCTGAAGTTCGAGGGAGCGGCGCCGACGAAGCTCGTCCACGAGATCTCGGTCCGTGCCGACGGGGCGCCGCCGGAGATGCGGGAGACCACCGAGCGGATCGCGGAGGTCGAGGTGAACGACGGTGTTGTCCCCGTCCTGGGTCCGCCCCTGATCGGCGAGCACTACATCGCCGCCGACGCCTGCTGCGACGCGGTCCGGCACACGCGCGCGATCCTGCCGTTGGACGGCGCTCCCGTCGTCGCCCAGCGATACGCGGTGGACTGGGAGCAGGCCGGACCCGACGGCAAGATCTTCGTCGGTGAGGCCAGGAACCCGGCGAGCTACCGGATCTTCGGCGACGACGTGCTCGCCGTCGCCGACGGCTCCGTCGTCGCCAGCCGCAACGACCTGCCCGAACAGGTACCGGGGGAGTTCCCCGCGAACCTGCCGATCGCCGAGGCCGACGGCAACAACCTCGTCCTCGACATCGGCGACGGGTTCTTCGTGAACTACGCCCACATGCAACCCGGTTCGGTGCGATTCGAGCCGGGGGACCGGGTACGACGCGGCGAGGTCATCGGCAAGGTCGGCAACACCGGCAACTCGGTCGCACCCCACCTGCACGTCCACGTCATGAACGGGCCGTCGTTCCTGATGTCCCAGGGTGTGCCGAGTGTCACCGACCTGTTCACGATCACCGGCCGAGTGGCCGGCACCGCCGCCTTCGACGCCTCGGAGGGCACCGGTGTACCGCTCGAGATGGCGCCCGGTGTGACCGTCTCCACACAGCAGGACCGGATGATCCTCGATCAGAACGTCGTCACCTTCCGCGCAGGCTGACAACGGTTTTCGGCGTCGACACCGACGCTCTCGGGTCGATCCCGACTGGACAACGAATTCAACGTCCGTACGGTCGGGGTCATGACCATTCAGAACCTGGCCTTCGAATGGACCGAGACGAATCGCGAATGGATCATCGAGAATCCGATCCGCATCGCGGCCTACATCCTGGCCGCACTCGTCGTGCGTTTCGCCATTCACCGCACCATCGACCGGGCGACCCGTCCACGCTCGCGGGACGGTGAGAAGTCGCGTGGAGCGACCCTCATGCGCGGTCTGCGGCCCAAGACGGTGACGACCGAACGCAGCGCCCAGATCGCCGCCCGGCGCGCGCAGCGGGCCGCCACCATCGGTTCGGTGTTGAAGTCGACGGTGTCGATCGTGTTGCTCGTCTGGGTGGTGCTGTCGGTGCTGAGTGTCCTCGGCGTGAACATCGCGCCGTTCATCGCCTCGGCCGGAATCGTCGGTCTGGCGATCGGCTTCGGTGCCCAGAATCTGGTCCGCGACTTCGTCACCGGGGTGTTCATGCTCCTCGAGGACCAGTACGGGGTCGGCGACATCGTCGACCTCGGCGAGGCCATCGGCGAGGTGGAGACCGTGGGTCTGCGCGTCACCACGCTCCGCGACATCGACGGCACCCTCTGGTATGTCCGCAACGGCGAGATCGCCCGCGTCGGCAACATGAGCCAGGAGTTCGCGGTCGCACGCGTCGACACCCCGGTTGCGCCGGGCGCCGACATCGACAAGGCGCAGCGGGTCGCCGCCGAGGCGGCACGTCTGGCCGTCGAGGAGGACGACACCGACATCCTCGGAGCCATCGAGATGCTCGGTGTGCAGGAGGTGTCCTCGGATCAGGTCGTCCTGCGCCTGACGGTCAAGACCAAGCCGAACGGGCAGTGGGCCGTGCAGCGCCGGCTGCGACGCGCCATCCTGCAGGCCTTCGTGGAGAACTCCATCGCCCTGCCGTACTCGCGCGCCTGGGGTTCGTTGCTGGAGACCGCCGGCACCTGACCTCCGATCAGGGTGAACCAACGAGAAAACCCCCGGCCGGAGCCGGGGGTTTTCTCGTTGTTCTGCGGTGTCCGAGGGGGGACTTGAACCCCCACGTCCGTTAATAGGACACTAGCACCTCAAGCTAGCGCGTCTGCCATTCCGCCACTCGGACTTGCTTTGCTGCGTTGCTCCGGAGGGGATTTCTCCCCGCCATCTCGCGGCAGCGGGATAACACTAACCGAGGTTGCCCGTGTATCCCAAATCCCGTAGGAGTGAGGGGTGTCTTCACAGTCTGCGACCACTGAAGTAGTCGATCTCGTCAGCCGGTTGATCCGGTTCGACACCTCCAACACGGGGGAGCCGGAAACCACGAAAGGCGAGGAAGAGTGCGCCAAATGGGTGGCGCAGCAACTCGAGGAAGTGGGATACACCACACAGTACGTCGAATCGGGTCGTCCGGGCCGCGGGAACGTCTTCGCACGCCTCGCCGGACCGCCTGACTCCGACCGCGGTGCCCTCCTGATCCACGCCCATCTCGATGTCGTGCCCGCCGAGCCGGCGGACTGGAGCGTCCACCCGTTCTCCGGTGCGGTCAAGGACGGCTACATCTGGGGACGCGGTGCCGTCGACATGAAGGACATGGCCGGCATGGCGCTTGCGCTGGCCCGCCAGTTCAAGCGCGACGGCACCGTCCCGCCGCGCGAGATCGTCTTCGCCTTCCTCGCCGACGAAGAGGCCGGCGGCACCTGGGGTGCCCACTGGCTCGTCGAGAACAGGCCCGACCTCTTCGAGGGGATCACCGAGGCGGTCGGCGAGGTGGGTGGCTTTTCCCTGACCGTCGACCGACCGGACGGCACCCAGAAGCGCCTGTACCTCGTCGAGACGGCGGAGAAGGGCCTGGGCTGGATGCGACTCACCGCAGAGGCCCGTGCAGGTCACGGCTCATTCCTGCACGCCGACAACGCGGTGACCGAGGTGGCCGAGGCCGTGGCACGGATCGGTCGGCACACCTTCCCGCTCGTGATGACGGAGTCGGTGAGTCAGTTCCTCGCCGAGGTGAGCGCCGAGACCGGACTGGACTTCAGCCCCGACGCACCCGATCTGGAGACGTCGCTGTTCAAGCTCGGCGATCTCGCCCGCATCATCGGCGCGACGCTGCGCGACACCGCCAACCCGACCATGCTCAAGGCCGGATACAAGGCCAACGTCATCCCGCAGAAAGCCGAAGCCGTCATCGACTGCCGCGTGCTGCCCGGACGGCAGAAGGCCTTCGAGAAGGAGATCGACGAGCTCATCGGGCCCAATGTGACCCGTGAGTGGATCACCCACCTCGATTCGTATGAAACGACGTTCGACGGCGACCTCGTCGACGCCATGAACAACGCCATCCTCGCCCACGACGAGCTGGGAAAGACGGTGCCCTACATGCTCTCCGGCGGCACCGACGCCAAGGCGTTCGCCAAGCTGGGGATCCGGTGCTTCGGCTTCGCGCCGCTGCAACTGCCGCCCGACCTCGACTTCGCGGCGCTCTTCCACGGAGTCGACGAGCGGGTGCCGGTCGACGCGGTTCTGTTCGGCACCAAGGTGTTCGAACACTTCCTGCTCCACAGCTGAACGCTCACATAGAGTGTTGGACAGATCGTTCCGATGCGCGAAACGTCAGAAAGGTGAACACATGTCGTCCTTCGACCCGTACTCCCCGCTACCGAGTCTGCCCGGTTTCACGCTGACCTCGGAAAGCCTCACCGACGGCTCGCCGCTGGCCAACGGTCAGGTGAGCGGAATCATGGGCGCGGGTGGAGATGACCTGTCACCGCAGCTGAGCTGGTCCGGATTCCCCGCGGAGACCAAGTCTTTCGCGGTCACCGTCTACGACCCCGACGCACCCACCGCGTCCGGATTCTGGCACTGGGCCGTCGCCGACATCCCCGTGTCGGTCACCAGCCTGCCCGAGGGCGCCGGTGATGAGGACGGCTCGGGCCTGCCCGACGGTGCCGTGACGCTCACCAACGACGCCTCGCTGCGCCGCTACATCGGTGCCGCACCGCCTCCCGGTCACGGCCCGCACCGCTACTTCGTCGTCGTGCACGCCGTCGACACCGAGTCGCTGAACCTGCCCGAGGCGGCCACCCCGGCCTACCTCGGTTTCAACCTGTTCTCCCACGCGATCGCCCGTGCGACCCTGGTCGGCACCTACGAACAGCCCGGCGAGAACGTCTGAGAAGCAGAACAACGACAATGGCGTCCCGACCACTGGAGGTCGGGACGCCTTTGTTGTCAGAGCAATTCGCTAGGGCTGCTGGGCGGCGGCGCAACCCACCGCGTCGGAGATCGACGCGAACCCGCCTGCTCGGACCCGCTCGGCGAGACCGGAGTGCAACTCGTACAGCCACAGCGGTCCGCCGTAGATGAACCCGGTGTAGACCTGGAGCAGATCGGCGCCGGCGCAGATACGTTCCCAGGCCTGGTCGACGGTCTCGATGCCGCCGACACTGACAATCGCGATCTTCCCGCCCACGCGGTTGTAGAGCCGCTTGAGGACGGCGAGCGACCGGTCGGCCAACGGGGCACCGGACAGTCCGCCCGCACCGATTTCGCGCACCTCGGCGTCCGGAGTCCGCAGACCTTCGCGGCCGATGGTGGTGTTGGTCGCGACGATGCCGGCCAGTCCGAGCTCGACGGCGAGGTCGGCGACCGCGTCGATGTCGTCGTCGACGAGATCGGGTGCGATCTTCACCAGGACCGGGACGTGGACCTCCGCCTGCACCGCGGCGAGGATCGGCCGCAGCGAGTCGACAGCCTGCAGGTCACGCAGGCCGGGGGTGTTGGGTGAGCTCACGTTGACCACGACGAAGTCGGCGAGCGGCCCGAGGAGGCCCGCGGAGAGCCGGTAGTCGTCGATGGCCTCGTCGAGCGGAACCACCTTGGTCTTGCCGATGTTGGCGCCGATCGGGGCGGACACCGGACCGCGCCGGACCTCTTTGAGATGTTCGGCGGCGACGTGCGCACCGGGGTTGTTGAAGCCCATCCGGTTGATGAGGGCACGGTCGGCGGGGAGCCGGAACAGGCGCGGCCGGGGATTGCCGGGCTGTCCCTGGCCGGTGATAGTGCCGATCTCGGCGAAGCCGAAACCGATTTGCCCCCAGGCGTTCACGGCGTCGGCGGTCTTGTCGAAACCGGCCGCCAGGCCGATGGGCACCGGGAAATCCACACCGAACACACGGCTACGCAGGACCGGATCGTGGTGGGCCAGCAGCTTGGCCACCGGGAAGGAGAGGACGGAGAACCGGCTCACCGCGCGCAGCAGCACGAAGACGATGTGGTGGATGCGTTCCGGCGGCAGCAGGAACATCAGCTTGAGCAGCAGGGGATAGCACCGCCGGTTGAGTGCGATCAGCACCTTGGTGGCGGTTCGTGCGGTCAGCATGCCTGGGCGCTCCGGGGATCGTGGTCGGTGGAACGGTTCTCGTCGAGCGCGCGGGCCCCGCGCGGCGGACGTTTGCGCTTGAGCAGGATCTTGCGTGTGCCGTCGGAGTAGAGGCGGACCCGCGACAGCTCCCAGCCGCCGAACTCGGCCTCGAGCGCGAGACGCATCGACGCGGTCACCCGGGTGACGTCCGGCGGCAGCTTCAGCAGGATGTACTCGACGTCCTCCGAGGTGACCTCCCAGCCGGCGGGGTACTGCGCGCCGACGCGGGCGAAGGTCCGTGAATGCCGCGTATGGGGCCGTCGGTCAGAACCCATGGTCACCGACCGGGCTCGACCGCCGTGACACCGAGAGGGGTGCCGGGCGGCGGGACGACCTGGAGTTTGCCGTCGCGTGCCGAGAGGACATAGACGGTGCCCGCATCGTCGACGGTGATGGTGTCCGGCTGGACCACGGACGCGAACCGCTGCATCTCGGTCGGCTCGCCGTCGGCCAGGTCATACGCAACCACCTCGTTGTTCCCGGTTGTCGACACCCAGAGCAGGTTTCGGGTGTCGTCGTAGTCTACGGCGTACGGGCCATCGGCCACCGGGTAGCGGAATCGCATGACCAGCGGTGACCCGAAGAATCCGAGGATCTCGCCGTCGCGGGTGTTCGCGACCAGGATGCGCCCGAATCGGTCGACCGTCGAGGTCGTGGCGCCGTTGCCCGCACGTAGGGCAGGCCCGGTCTCGCCCGACTCCGGGTCGATCGGGGTCACCGACGACTGTGCACGGTCGAGGACGACGACCTGGCCGTCGAGGCCCTCAGCCGATGCCGGGGCCGCGGTGAGCGAGTCCACACGGACGAACTCGCGCAGGTCGTGCTTCTTCTGGAACTCACCGTTCTCGGACCCGGCGTCGTAGATCAGGACCCGGCCGTCGGCGGTTCCCACGACGATCTCACCGGACGCGGCGCGCACGACCGCGGTCGGTTCGTCGGTGTCGATTCCGGTGGTACGGGCCCGGCCCTCGGCATCAACGACGACCAGCGAACCCGGTCCGACACCGAGGTAGCCGCCGTCGGTGTCCGCGGCGAGCGCGGTCAGGCCCGGCACCTGGATCGGGGTGGGTGGCGCGGTCATCGTGGCGGCGTCGAAGCGGAGCAGTCGGCTGCCGTCCGGCGAGACTACGGCGACCGTGCGACCCGAGGAGGCGAGTGCCCGGGAGCCGGCGGGTGCGGGGACCGTCAGGCCGGCCGGCTCGGAGGTCGCGGGCGCCTCGACCGCGGTCGCCGGAGCGACGGTCGGGACGTCGGGGGTGCCGGATTCGTCGGACCCGCATGCCGTGATCATCGCCACACCCACGGCGAGGGTCGCCGCCGCGGCGACCGGGCGCCGCAACCGTGCGAGACCTCTCGGGGGCTGGTGACGGGGGCGCGGTCGTCGAGACGAGTGCATGGACCCATCTTGCGTGACCGGTCGCGCGCGATGCTCAGGCGGGTCGACGCGTGTCGCCGAGCCGGGTCGGCGGGCGGGTCGCCGCGTAGCATCGGGCGCCGTGACCGACACCATGACCTGGACCCAATCGATCGTCCTCGGGGCGCTGCAGGGTCTCACCGAGTTCCTGCCGATCTCGTCGTCCGGGCATCTCCGTATCGCCTCGGAACTGATGTTCGGCGAGGACGCCGGGGCGTCGTTCACCGCGGTCACCCAGCTCGGCACCGAGGCGGCCGTACTGTTGTTCTTCGCCAAGGACATCGTCCGCATCATCGCGGCCTGGTTCCGTGGCCTGTTCCACGCGGAGGAGCGCAGCCTCGACTACCGCATCGGCTGGTATGTGATCCTCGCGACCATCCCGATCGGCATCATCGGCTTCGTCCTCAAGGACCAGATACGCACCACCGGCCGCAACCTGTGGCTGGTGGCGATCATGCTGATCGTCTTCGCCGGTGTCTTCTGGCTGGCCGAACGCTACGGCAAGAAGCAGCGCCCGCTCGAGAAGCTGACGCTGCGCGACGGTCTGGTGATGGGCGGCGCACAGTGCATGGCCTTGATCCCCGGGGTCTCCCGATCGGGTGCGACCGCCAGCGCGGGTCTGTTCCTCGGCCTCGAACGCGAGGCCGCGTTCCGGTTCTCGTTCCTGCTGGCCATCCCCGCGGTGACGGCCTCCGGCCTGTTCAGCCTCCCGGACGCGTTCAATCCGAGCGGCGAGGGCATGGAGGCCACCGGGCCCCAGTTGCTGGTCGCGACGATCGTCGCGTTCATCGTCGGATATGCCGCCATCGCCTGGTTGCTGAAGTTCGTCAGCAATCACTCGATGAACTGGTTCGGCGCTTACCGCGTGGTCCTCGGTGTCTTCCTGATCATCCTGCTGTCCACCGGCGCCATCTCCGCGACCTGACGTTCGCGGCGGTCCTCGTCGTGTGCGGGTCGCCTGCGCACATGCCTATGGTTGTGGCATGACCGTGATCCTTCTCCGGCACGGCCGTTCGACGGCGAACACCTCGGGTGTGCTCGCCGGTCGTAGCCCCGGAGTCCACCTCGACGACCGGGGCCGTGAACAGGCCGACGACCTCGTGAGCCGCCTCGGCGACCACCTCGCCGAGATCAGGGCGATCGTGCGTTCGCCGCTCGACCGCTGTGCGGAGACCGTCGCACCGCTACTCGCCGCACTCGGCACCAACGGCGACCGCCCGCCGGAGGTCGTCGTCGACGACCTCGCCGAGGTCGACTACGGCGGCTGGACCGGACGTTCGATCTCCGAGCTGCTCTCCGAGCCGCTCTGGAAGGTCGTGCAGCAGCAGCCGTCGGCCGCGGTCTTCCCCGACGGCGAGGGTCTCGCCGACGTCCAGGCGCGGGCGGTGCGCGCCATTCGCGAACTCGACCGCGTCTACGGCGGGCCGGACGGTTCCGGGGTGTGGGTCGCGTGTTCGCACGGCGACGTCATCAAGTCGATCGTCGCCGACGCCATGGGCAGCCATCTCGACGCCTTCCAGCGCATCGTCGTCGAACCGGCGTCGATCAGCGTGATCCGCTACGCCTCGTCGCGTCCGTACGTGCACACCGTCAACAACACCCAGAAGCTCTCGATACCGACCCCGCGTCCGCCCACCGGCGACGACCAGCAGTCCTCCGACGACGCCGTCGTGGGCGGGGACACCGGTGCCACTGCGACGATCCCGGCGACATCGGGATAGTGAACTCAACAATCAAGGAGGTGTGATGTCCCGAGCGATCCACGTGTTCCGCAGCCCGGACCGGTTCGTCGCCGGCACGATCGGGCAACCCGGTGACCGCACGTTCTACCTCCAGGCCGTCCACGAGACCCGCATCATCAGCGTGATGCTCGAGAAGCAGCAGGTCCAGATCCTCGCGGACCGGATCGGTGCGCTGCTCGACGAGATCCATCGCCGGTTCGGGACGCCGATCCCGCCGGCGACCGATCGGGTCGGCGACCTGAGCCCGCTCGTCATGCCCGTCGACGCCGAGTTCCGGGTCGGCACCATGGGATTGGGCTGGGACGCCGAGTCCGAGGCCGTCGTCGTGGAACTCCTCGCCATCACCGAGGGGGAGTTCGACGAGAGCGTCGTACTCGACGACACCGACGAGGGACCCGACGCGGTGCGTGTGTTCCTGACCACCACGGCCGCACGGGAATTCGCCGCCCGGTCGTCGAAGGTGATCTCGGCCGGCCGCCAGCCGTGCCCGCTGTGCAGCGAACCGCTCGACCCCGAAGGCCACCTGTGCGTTCGCACCAACGGCTACAAGCGTGATGCGCAGCTGAGCAAGTCGATCGACTTCATCGACCCCGAGGTGTTCAACAGCCTTGCGGCGCAAACCGATCCGAGCTTCCTCGTCGACGAGGACGACGACGACCCGGAGGATCCTGACGACGAGGATCCGGGCACGTCCGGACCCTCGCAGGCGTGAGACAGGGGCACGGTCGTTGACGACGGAGGCCGCGAGTCCGCAACCCGAGCCCTCGGACCCGGTGCCGACCGAGGTGTCATCGCTCGACATCCTCCGCGACGGTGAGCTGACCATCCTCGGCCGGATTCCGTCGGCGAGCAACGCCACCCTGGTGTGCGACGCCGTGCTCGACGAACAGTCGGTCCGCTGCGTGTACAAGCCGATCCGCGGCGAGGTCCCGCTCTGGGACTTCCCGGACGGCACGTTGGCCGGCCGCGAGGTCGCGTCGTACCTGATCTCGGAGGCCCTCGGCTGGGGTGCCATCCCGACGACCATCCACCGGGACGGGCCGGTCGGTCCGGGGATGGTCCAGCGCTGGGTCGAGACGCCGGACAACACCGAACACCCGCCCGTCGAGAACCAGCCGCGGATCGACCTGGTGGACCTGTGCCCGGTCGACACGGTGCCGACCGGCTTCTTCGCCGTCCTGCAGGCCTACGACCCGTACGGCGAACCCGTCGTGCTCGTCCACGCCGACGACCCGAGACTCCAGCGCCTGGCGGTGCTCGACGTCGTCCTGAACAACGCCGACCGGAAGGGCGGCCACGTCCTCGAGGGTCTCGACGGCGGTGTCTACGGCATCGACCACGGCATCTGCCTGCACTCCGAAGACAAGCTCCGGACCGTCCTGTGGGGTTGGGCGGGGGAGAAGGTGCCCGGACACCTGGTCGCCGACGTTGCCGAACTGGCGGAGAAGCTGGAGACCGACGGGTGCACGCTGCGCGACGAGCTGCAGCGTCACATCACCGCCGACGAGGTCGACGCACTCACGGTCCGGGCGGTCGTCATCGCCGAGAGCGAGACCATGCCACTCCCGCCGGGGCACCGGCCGATCCCGTGGCCACCGTTCTGACGTCATACTGTGATCCGCGTCGCCGGCCCACGCAGGCTGGGACCGGGCCGTGAACACCTCGCGGTCCGTGGGCAATACAGTGGACGGCATGCAGTCGTGGCCCGATGTGGAACTTCCGGAGGTACCCGGCGAGGGGCCTGCCCTTCGTCTCTATGACACCGCCGACCGTGCGGTGCGTCCGGTGACCCCCGGACGGACCGCCACCATGTATGTCTGCGGGATCACCCCGTACGACGCCACCCACCTCGGCCATGCCGCCACGTATCTGACCTTCGATCAGGTGAACCGCGTCCTGCGGGACCAGGGACACGACGTGCACTACGTGCAGAACGTCACCGACGTCGACGACCCGCTGTTCGAGCGCGCCGACCGCGACGGAGTCGACTGGCGCGACCTCGGCGCGCGGGAGACCCAGCTCTTCCGCGATGACATGACCGCCCTACGCGTGCTGCCGCCGCGCGACTACATCGGTGCCGTCGAGTCGATCGGCGAGGTCATCGAGGTCGTCGAGAAGCTGCTCGCCTCGGGTGCCGCCTACACCGTCGACGATGCGGAGTACCCCGACGTCTACTTCCGGACCGACGCCACCGAGCAGTTCGGCTACGAGTCCGGCTACGACCGGGAGACCATGGCGCGGTTCTTCGCC
Organism: Gordonia sp. Swx-4; assembly: GCF_030316175.1. NCBI lineage: Bacteria > Bacillati > Actinomycetota > Actinomycetes > Mycobacteriales > Gordoniaceae > Gordonia > Gordonia sp. Swx-4. The sequence continues at coordinate 2,792,587 of NZ_CP128197.1, read as the reverse complement.
GAGCGCGGCGGCGACCCCGACCGTGCCGGCAAGCGTGACCCGCTCGACGCCCTTCTGTGGCGTGCGAAGCGGGAGGGCGAGCCTTCGTGGGACTCGCCGTTCGGTCCGGGACGTCCGGGCTGGCACATCGAATGCTCGGCGATCGCACTGAACCGGCTCGGTATCGAGTTCGACATCCAGGGCGGCGGCAACGATCTGATCTTCCCGCACCACGAGTTCTCGGCCGCCCACGGTGAGGCGCTCACCGATTCGCGACGCTTCGCCCGCCACTACGTGCACACCGGCATGGTCGGCCTCGACGGCGAGAAGATGTCGAAGAGCCGCGGCAACCTGGTGTTCGTGTCGGTTCTGCGACGCGAGGGCGTCGACCCGGCCGCGATCCGTCTGGCGCTGCTCGCCGACCACTACCGCGGCGACCGCATGTGGACCCAGTCGGTGCTCGACACCGCCGTCGAACGTCTCGACCGGTGGCGTACCGCGTTCGCCGCACCCACCGGACCCGACGCGGCAGATGTGATCGCGCGTGTCCGCCAGCATCTCGCCGACGATCTCGACACCCCGAAAGCGCTTGCCGCAGTGGACGCCTGGTGCGCCGATGTGCGCAGCGGCATCGGCTCGTCGGCGGCGGCGCCCGCGACACTCGCGGCCGCGGTCGACGCGCTGCTCGGCATCCCGGCGACCCGTCAGGACTGATCCGGTCGCCGGCGTTCTCCGGATGCCGGCAAACGTCGGGCGGGTTGTACGGGGCGAACAGTGAGTGGCCGCTCTGGGTACAGTGCTCTCGTGGCGCGCGTGCAAGAGATCAGACCAGACACCGACTCCGGGGTGTTCACCGTGGTCACCCGGACATCCACCTACCTCCTCGACTTCGGGGAGATGACGCTGTTGCGTGCTCCCGGTGTCGGCGGCACGGACAGCGAGGACTGGACCGTCAGTCGGCTGCGCCGTGATTCGGAGGACATCCCGCTGCTCGGGGTGAAGTCCTGCCGGCTCGGCGAATCGGCTCAGTTCTGGGTGCGGGCCGCTGACGATCCCGACGTCCGGACGTGGCGGATCACCACGCCGGTCGTCTCCATCGAGAAGATCGGCTGACCCGGGCCGTCGCTCACCTGATCCGTCCGCTCAGGGCGTTGATCGAGTCGACGAACAGCGCCGGACGCTGCCGATGGATGTCGTGCCCGGCCGGGATCCGGTCGACGAGTAGGCAGTCCGGCATCAGGACATGGGCACGACGTGCGTCGTCGTGTGTCATCGCCCCGAGCAGAACGCCGTCCTGCTCGTGCACGGTCGCGTGCAGCAGCGTCGCGGGTGCGCGGACCCTCGTGAGGGTCTCGGTCTGGTCGAAGCCGTCGAACCACGTGTTGTCGTAGAACATCTCGCCGTAGCGGAGGTCGTAGTCGCCGGTGCCGTCCTGCAGGCAGGCGGTCAGGGCGAGGGCCCGGTTCATCGTCGGCGGCAGCCACCAGAGACGCGGGATTCGGTGCGGATCGCGGTCGAGCCGGCGCTCCACCGGGTCGCGGACCAGACGCGTCCAGCCCTTGTCGCCGAACAGCGTTCGTAGGTGACTGTGGCGCACCCAGTGGCGCGTCCAGGTCATCGACGCGTCGTGGCGGGTGGCCAGGAACTCGTGCATGGGCCGGAAGCCGTCGAGCCATGCGAAGGTGCCCGGTGCGCGGTCGGGTTCGGTGGCGAAGAACGGTGCGTCCTCGATGAGGACGGCGCGGACCAGGTCGGGGGAGTCGGCTGCCAGGCGTGCGGCGAGGAGCCCGCCCGACGAGTGCCCGGCCACCACCGCGGGCGTTCCGACGACCGACTCGATGAACCAGGTGAGTGCCGTGGTCTGCCGTAGAGCCGGATAGTGCGCCGGATCCTTGGTGGACCCACCGTGCCCGAAGCAGTCCACCGCGAAGACGTGCCAGTTGTCCGACAGCGCGCCGAGCACGGACGCGTAGTCGGTCCAGGAGACCTGCTGTCCGGGGATGAGGAGGAGCGGCGCGCCGCCCGGTGGGCCCTCGCCGTAGCCGATCACCGCGCCGTCGGGCATGGTGACCGACCGTGAGGTCACCCCGCTCGAGGCGAGGAGGGACGACTCCCGGCGATCATAGGTGAGGTTGCGGGTCACAAACGTGGCGGCGCAGGCCGACACGACGGACATGCACACCGCACCCACGGCAGCGGCGCGGCTCGCCGCTGCCTTTCGGGGAGCCGTCACGCGCTGAACGGCCCCTGGCCGCGACGCTTCAGATATCGCTCGAACTCGGCGGCCAGGGCGTCGCCGTCGATCTTCGCCATCACCTCGTCCGGATCCATCTCGGCGTCGCCGCGTTCCTCGAGCCCGCGGACGTAGTCGGCGATCTCCTCGTCGTCCTCGGTCATCTCGGTGACCGCGCGTTCCCACTCCTCGGCCTGCTCGGGCAGGGTGCCGAGCGGGACCTCGATGTCGAGGACCTCCTCGACGCGTGTCAGCAGCGCGACGGTGGCCTTCGGGTTGGGCGGGGTCGACACGTAGTGCGGCACCGCGGCCCAGAAGGACACGGCGGGCAGGCCTGCCTGCACGAAGAGGTCCTGCAGCACGCCGGTGATGCCCGTAGGGCCCTCGTAGCGGCTCTCCGCGAGGTTGTACCGGGCCGCCGACTCACTGCTGTAGGCCGTCCCGGTGACCGGCACCGGGCGGGTGTGCGGGGTGTCGGCGAGCAGTGCGCCCAGCATGACGGTGGTCTCGACCTCGAGCTCCTGGGCCAGATCGACGATCTCGGCGCAGAACGCGCGCCACCGCATGTTCGGTTCGATGCCGCGGACCAGCACGATGTCGCGGTCGGCGCCGCGCGGACTGCAGTACGAGATCGACGTCGTCGGCCATTCGATACGCCTGGTCACGCCGTCCACCTGCTTGACCGTGGGACGGTTGACCTGGAAGTCGTAGTATTCATCAGAGTCGATGTCGGCGAGCGGACGAGCGTCCCACTCGAGGGCGAGGTGCTCGACGGCGCTGCTGGCGGCGTCCCCGGCGTCGTTCCATCCCTCGAAGGCCGCGAGCAGAATGGGTCTGCGCAGCTGGGGGAGGTTCGACATCTGCTCAGCGTTCACCGAACCAGCCTACGACCGAACACGCAGAGAGGGCGAACTACGCTGTCAACCATGTCCTTCGAAAACTCCGGCCATCGACCGAGCGACTTCGACACGACGTTCCTGTCGTCGATGTCGCGGCGCGTGCTGATCGGAGACGGGGCGATGGGCACGATGCTCCAGGCCGCGGACCTCACCCTCGACGATTTCCACAACCTCGAGGGCTGCAACGAGATCCTCAACGACACCCGGCCCGACGTCCTCGAAGGCATCCATCGCGCCTACTTCGAGGCCGGGGCCGACGCCGTGGAGACCAACACCTTCGGCTGCAACCTGTCGAACCTCGGCGACTACGACATCGCCGACCGCATCCGCGAGCTGGCCTACAAGGGCACGGCGATCGCACGCGGCGTCGCCGACGAGATGGGTCCGTCCGCCGACGGCACCGGCCGTTACGTCCTCGGCTCGATGGGTCCCGGCACCAAATTGCCGAGCCTCGGCCACACGACGTTCGCCACGATCCGCGACGCCTACCAGGAATGCGTCATCGGCATGCTCGAGGGTGGCGCCGACGCGGTGCTCATCGAGACCTCGCAGGACCTGCTGCAGGTGAAGGCCGCGGTGATCGCGGCGCAGCGCGCCATGGATCGGGTGGGTCGCCGGATCCCGATCATCAGCCACGTCACGGTCGAGACGACCGGCACGATGCTGCTGGGTTCGGAGATCGGTGCCGCGCTGGCGGCGATCGAGCCGCTGGGCGTCGACCTCATCGGTTTGAACTGCGCCACCGGTCCGGCGGAGATGAGCGAGCACCTGCGCTACCTGTCGAAGCATGCGCGCATCCCGGTGTCGGTCATGCCGAACGCCGGCCTGCCCGTCCTCGGGGCGAACGGTGCCGAGTACCCGCTGACGCCGGAGGAACTGGCCGAGTCGATGGCCCAGTTCGTCGGCGAGTTCGGACTGTCCTTCGTCGGCGGCTGCTGCGGCACCACACCGGAGCACATCCGTCAGGTCGCCGAGGCGGTCGCGCAGGTCACCCCCGCGACGCGTACGCCCGAGCACGAGTCGGAGACGTCGTCGCTCTACACCGCGGTTCCCTTCGATCAGGACGCGAGCTTCCTGGTCATCGGTGAGCGCACGAACACCAACGGCTCCAAGGCATTTCGTGAGGCCATGATCGCCGAGGACTACCAGAGGTGCCTCGACATCGCCAAGGACCAGACGCGCGACGGCGCGCACATGCTCGACCTCAACGTCGACTACGTCGGTCGTGACGGCGCGGCGGACATGACCGCTCTCGCGAGCCGCTTCGCGACGTCGTCGACGCTGCCGATCATGCTCGACTCGACCGAGCCGGAGGTGATCCGCGCGGGTCTCGAGGCGCTCGGCGGTCGTTGCGCGGTCAACTCGGTGAACTACGAGGACGGTGACGGTCCGGATTCGCGGTTCAACAAGATCATGCAACTCGTGGTGGAACACGGTGCGGCTGTCGTCGCCCTGACCATCGACGAGGAGGGGCAGGCGCGGACCGCGGACTGGAAGGTCAGCGTCGCCGAGCGCCTCATCGCCGACATCACCGGCAACTGGGGTCTCGCCGAGGAAGACATCATCATCGACGCCCTCACCTTCCCGATCTCCACGGGTCAGGAGGAGGTCCGGCGCGACGGCATCGAGACGATCGAGGCCATCCGCCGGCTGCACGAGACGCATCCCGACGTGCACTTCACGCTGGGCATCTCCAATATCTCGTTCGGCCTGAACCCGGCTGCTCGGCAGGTGCTGAACTCGGTGTTCCTGCACGAGTGCGTGCAGGCCGGCCTCGACACCGCGATCGTGCACGCGTCGAAGATCCTGCCGATGGCGCGCATCCCGGAGGAGCACCGTCAGGTCGCGCTGGATCTGGTCTACGACCGCCGGCGCGAGGGTTACGACCCGCTGCAGAAGCTGATGGAGCTGTTCGAGGGTGTCTCGGCGGCGTCGGCTCGCGAGTCGCGCGCCCAGGAACTGGCCAAGCTGCCACTGTTCGAGCGGCTGGAACGACGCATCGTCGACGGTGAGCGCAACGGCCTGACCGACGATCTCGACGAGGCGATGACCCAGGTCCCGCCGCTGTCGATCATCAACGACACCCTGCTGTCGGGGATGAAGACCGTCGGCGAACTCTTCGGCTCGGGTCAGATGCAGCTGCCGTTCGTGCTGCAGTCCGCCGAGGTCATGAAAGCGGCTGTGGCGCACCTCGAACCGCACATGGAGGCGACCGGTGAGGACGGCAAGGGCCGTATCGTGCTGGCGACCGTCAAGGGCGACGTGCACGACATCGGCAAGAACCTCGTCGACATCATCCTGTCCAACAACGGGTATGAGGTTGTCAACATCGGCATCAAGCAGCCGATCGCGACCATCCTCGACGTCGCCGCCGACAAGAGGGTCGACGTCATCGGCATGTCGGGTCTGCTGGTGAAGTCGACCGTCGTCATGAAGGAGAACCTCGAAGAGATCAACACGCGGGGCCTCGCCGACGAGTACCCGGTCCTGCTCGGTGGTGCGGCGCTGACGCGCTCCTATGTCGAGAACGATCTGTCGGACGTCTACGAGGGCGACGTGCACTATGCGCGTGACGCTTTCGAGGGCCTGCGACTGATGGACGACATCATGGCGCGCAAGCGCGGTGGCGGCCCCGACCCCGACAGCGACGAGGCCAAGGCCGAGGCGGCCAAGACCGCCGAGCGCAAGGCACGCCATGAGCGGTCCAAGCGCATCGCCGCGAAGCGCAAGGCCGCCGAGGAACCCGTCGAGGTGCCGTCGCGTTCGGACGTGGCCGCCGACAACGAGATCCCGACCCCGCCCTTCTGGGGTTCGCGCATCGTCAAGGGCGTGCCGATCGCCGACTATCTGCAGCTGCTCGACGAGCGTGCGCTGTTCCTCGGCCAGTGGGGTCTGCGTGGCGCCCGCGGCGGTGACGGCCCCTCGTACGAGGAGCTCGTCGAGTCCGAGGGCCGGCCGCGTCTGCGCTACTGGATCGATCGGCTCGCGACCGAGAACATCCTGCAGCACGCCGCGGTCGTCTACGGCTACTACCCGGCGGTCAGCGAGGGTGACACCGTTCACGTGCTGACCGAGCCGGATCCCGATGCGCCGGTGCGGTTCAGCTTCTCGTTCCCGCGCCAGCAGCGGTCGAGGTTCCTGTGCATCGCCGACTTCATCCAGTCACGCGAGGCCGCGAAGGCCGCCGGCCGGGTCGATGTCATGCCGTTCCAGCTCGTCACGATGGGGCAGCCGATCGCCGACTTCGCGAACAAGCTGTTCGCCGAGGACGCGTACCGCGACTACCTCGAGGTGCACGGCATCGGTGTGCAGTTGACCGAGGCGCTCGCCGAGTACTGGCATCAGCGCGTGCGCAGCGAGCTGAAGTTCGGTGACCGGTCGATGGACAGCGAGGATCCCGAGCACGCACAGGGCTTCTTCGACCTCGAATATCGTGGTGCGCGTTTCTCGTTCGGTTACGGCGCCTGCCCGGATCTCGAGGACCGCGCGAAGATGATCGAGCTCCTCGAGCCGGAGCGGATCGGTGTCCAGTTGTCGGAGGAACTGCAGCTTCATCCGGAGCAGTCCACGGATGCGTTCGTGCTGCACCATCCGGAAGCCAAGTACTTCAACACCTGAGTCTTCACCACGATCGGAGGGGCGATGGGCGGGTCGGGAGTGATCGAACGGCCGCAGGGACCGGTCCGGATCATCGGGATCGACCGTCCCGACCGCCGCAACGCCGTGGATCGGGCGACCGCCGATGCCCTGGCCGACGCGTTTCGTCGGTTCGACGCCGACGAAACCGCCTCGGTGGCCGTGCTCTACGGCGAGGGCGGGACGTTCTGCGCCGGAGCCGATCTCAAGGCCATCGCCGACGGAACCCCCAACCGGGTGGAGTTCGACGGTGACGGCCCGATGGGCCCGACCCGGATGCGGTTGTCCAAACCGGTGATCGCGGCGATCTCCGGTCACGCGGTCGCCGGTGGCCTCGAACTCGCGCTGTGGGCCGACATGCGCGTCGTCGAGGAGGATGCTGTCTTCGGCGTCTTCTGCCGGCGCTGGGGCGTTCCGCTGATCGACGGTGGGACGGTGCGGCTTCCTCGGTTGATCGGGGAGAGCCGCGCGATCGACCTGATCCTCACCGGGCGCGCGGTGGCCGCGGACGAGGCGCTGCAGATCGGACTCGCGAATCGGGTCGTACCGTGCGGGACATCCCTCGACGCCGCCGTCGAGCTCGCGACCCAGATCGCACAGTTCCCGCAGACGTGCCTTCGCCAGGATCGTCTGTCTGTCCTCGAGCAGCCGGGCATGGACACCGACGCCGCCATGGTCAACGAGCTGCGCCATGGGATGGTGTCACTTGCCTCCGACACCGTCGCAGGAGCCGCGCGATTCGCCGACGGCGCGGGCCGTCATGGTCAGGGCATCACCTCTGCTCCCTGATCCGAAAGAACGCGACATAGCCCTCGCTGCCTGAGGTGCGAGGAGCGCAAGCGACGAGCCACGAAGGCTCACAGACCATTCGGCGTCACCCGCGCGGGTACGCCGCGGCGAGGAGTATCGAGGCAAGTGTGGCTTCGGCGTCGGAGGCGTTGCGGAGGTCGATGATCTGGCGCATCTCGAAGCGCGGTTGATCGCCGGACTCGGGTTTGGGTCAGTGGATATCGGTGCGCACCTGTTTCAGTTGTTCAGCGAATCGGCGGGGTATGTCGGGTCGCCGGTTGATGCGTTCGGGGTTGGGTGGTGCGCCGGGTTCGGCGTTGAGCCGCCAGGCGCAGCGGCCTTCGTCGGGTCCGTCCCGAACCATGCGGGTGGTGTACTGGCCGGGCTGGTCGCCGACCAGGCGGTTGTGTTTGGGACAGGCGGGGGCGAGGTCGGTGATGTCGGTGAGTCCGCCAAGGCCCCAATCCAGTTGGGCGTGGTGTATTTCCACGTGTGCGGCGGCTATGCCGCAGTCGGGGGTGGAGCAGCTTTCGCCGTCGGGTCTGGCGAAGGACACCAGGCGTTGTTCGCGGGTGGCCAACCTTTTGCCGCGGCCGAAGTAGAGCGGGACGGCGGTGGCGTCTTTGAATACCGCCAGCCAGGGTTGGGTGTCAGCGGCGAGTTTGATGAGGTCGGTGATGGGGATGAGGGTGCCGGTGGCGGTGGTGGCGAAACCGGCTTCGCGGACCAGGTCGTCGAGGTCGGCCTTGATGATCAATTGCGTGGGTAGTCCGCGGTGGCTCTTGCCCAGCAGGCCGTCGTCGAGGACAGCTTTGAGGAGGGCGTTGAAGGCGTCGTGATTGAGTTGGGCGGGGGTGCGGGTATCGCGTTCGGCAGCCGCCTCGACTGCTTCCGGATCGGCATCCTCGACTGAGCCACAGGGTGATTCGGGGTCATCCGGATTGTTCATGCCGGGTTTGGCCCACACGGCAAGCAACATGGTGACGCGCGCAAGCAGTTCGGGTGTGAGGTTGGCGGTCATTTTCGCGGTGCCGTCGGCGCGCTGGCGGTTCACGTACAGCTGGCGGCGGCGTTTGCGGTCGGTGTCGTCGGCGAGTGTGCCGTCGGGGTCCACGAGTGCCAGCAAGCGCGCCCCGAGGGCGGCGATGTCGGCGGGGGTGTGGTCGACGGCGATCTCGGCCATCTGTCGTTCGGCGGCGACTTTCACGTCGTGGTCGACGGCGTGGGGGATCTGGTCGAGGACGTCGAGCACGGCGTGCACGTGGGCAGATCCGACACGTCCGTCGGCGAAGGCTTCGGCCAGGGTGGGGTGCTGGGGTGGGAGTGGTTCGCCGGTGAGGCTGGGAAAGGTTGCGGTCGCTGACATCTGGTCGCGGCGCCGCATGGGGTGGGCGACGCGTAGGCGGTGGGTCATGAACTGGATGACGCTGCGGTGGCCGGTTTTGCGGGGCAGGTCGCGTTCGGTGGCTTCGACGATCTGTCGGTCACCGGCGAAACCCAGTCGAGCGATGGCTCGTTCGGTCTCGGCCGCGACATCGACGAGTGCGGCATCTGAGCACTGCGTGAGATCGACGGCCTGCAGTTCGGTCGTGATCCGGTGGAGTTCACCCACCAGTTCCTCGGCACGCGAGATGGGCTCGTCGGCGACGTCCACCTGCGAGGTATCCCTCATGGCGGCCACCCCCGACACCTGGTGCGAAATGTATGTTCGACAATACCCGCGATTGTGTTGTCGTGCAACGAATATCGTCGGTTCTTCCGGTCGCCAAGACTGTCGGTGCGGTGTGGTAACGCGGCTACCGTCCGACCTGTCAATCGGGCGAACTCAGCTCGTCAGCTCCTCGGTCAACTGCGGCACGATCTGCTTCTTCCGCGAGACGATGCCCTTGCCGAAGGCGTGCCCGTCGGCAACCGTGATCCCGAGCGCACGCTCGACGGCGTCGACGGGTTCACCGACCACGAGAAGGTCTGAGTCGCAGGCGATCACATCGGTGATCAGCAGCAGGAACAGATTGTGGCCCGCGGTCTCCCTCTCGGCGGCCATGGCCTCGAAGAACTCGTCGCGGCGGGCGAGGACGGCGTCGGAGTCGACGGTGGTCAGCTGGGCCACGCGCACGCTGGCCGATCCCATCGAGAAGGTCTTGGCGTCGAGTCCGATGATCGACGACGCCGGTTGGTCACCGAGGTCCGTTCCGGCGCGGAGTAATCGGTTCCCGTAGTCCACGAGGTCGACGCCGGCGATCGTCGCGAGCTCCTCGGCGGCGATGCGATCGGAGTCGGTGGTCGTGGGGGAGTTCAGCAGGAGGGTGTCGGAGATGATCGCCGACAACATGATCCCGGCGGTGTCGGCGGGGATCTCGACCTCGCTCTCCGCGTACATGCGGGTGAGGATCGAACACGTACATCCGACCGGCTCGACTCGCATGTACAGCGGCGCGGCGGTCTCGAAGTTGGCGATGCGGTGATGGTCGATCACCTTGCGGACGGTGACGTCGGCGATGTCGGCGACGCTCTGCTGGCGTTCGTTGTGGTCGACGAGCATCACGTCGTGGGGGCTCGCGTGCTCGATGACGCGCGGCGCCGCGAGGCCGAAGTGGTCGAGCGCAAAGGCCGTCTCCGGGCCGGGTGAGCCGAGGGCGACGGCTTCCGCGTCAACTCCGAGTGCCTGTTCGAGCCGTGCCAGGCCGATCGCGGACCCGATCGCGTCGGTGTCGGGATTGCGGTGTCCGATGACGAGGATCTTCGACATGCGACTCAGCTTTCGCTCGACGTTGCTGCATCCCAGCGTACGGCGGAGCTCCGACGTTCGATGATTGCCGCAGAGATAGTTGTAAAACTACAATCGTTTTATGTCGACAACGGACGCCCACGTGCGCTCGCAGACCACCACCGAGGTGTGGTTCGCGATGAACAGCCTCGTGCGGGATCAAGAGAAGCAGTCGCGTGCCCGCATCAGCGAGGTCATCGACATCCCGTTCAGCCGGTTCCGCGCGCTCCGCCGTGTCGCCGTGCGGCCGATGACGCAGCGAGACCTCGCGGAGCGAATGGGTGTGGATGCATCGGCCATGAGCGGCATCGTCAATGATCTCGTCGCCCGCGGGCTCGTGACCCGGGAGGCCGACGCCGACGACGGCCGGTGTAAGCGCGTCACGATCACCGACGCCGGCCGCCGGGTGATGGACGAGGTGACCGCGAACCCCGCGACTGCGCCCGAGATGTTCGCCGCGCTCGACGAGGCGCAGCTCCAGCAGCTCGCGGAATTGCTCGATCTCCTCCGCGCGGCGGCCGAGTCGTGAACGCCGCACGCGCTGCGTTGCGCGCTCGATCGGCCGACGGCACCCTGACGCGGCGCGACCGGCTCGTCATCCTCGCCACCTGTTGCCTGAGCCTGTTCATCGTCGGCCTCGACGTGTCGGCGGTGAATGTCGCGTTGCCGTCGATCAGTTCGGACCTCGGCGCGACGCCGGCGCAGCTGCAGTGGGTCCTCGACGCGTATGCGCTGGTGATCGCGAGCCTGCTGATCTTCGGCGGATCGCTCGGAGATCGCCTGGGCCGCAAGCGGATCTTCCAGGTCGGCCTGGTGACCTTCGGCGTCGCCTCGGTGTTGTGTTCGCTGGCACCGACACCGGAGGTCCTCATCGGGGCACGCATGTTGCAGGCCGTCGGCGGCGCGATGCTCAACCCGGTCGCGCTGTCGATCGTCACCAACGTCTTCGTCGATCCTCGCGAGCGTGCGCAGGCGATCGGACTGTGGGGCACCGCGTTCGGCATGAGCCTGGCATTCGGGCCGGTCGTCGGTGGGGCCCTCGTCTCCGGGATCGGGTGGGAGGCGATCTTCTGGCTCAACGTTCCGGTCTGCCTGCTCGCCCTCGGACTGACGATGCGATTCGTCCCGGAGTCGAGGGCCGAGCACGCTCGCCGCGCGGACCCGGTCGGACAGGTGTTGATCCTGACCCTCCTCGCCACCCTCACCTTCGCCATCATCGAGGGACGCCCCCAGGGGTGGACGTCACCGGGAGTGCTCACGTGTTTCGCCGTGTCGGCCGGCGCGTTCGTCGCGATGATCGCGTACGAGAGTCGCCGCGAGGAGCCGCTTCTCGACCCGCGATTCTTCCGGAGCGCGCCGTTCTCGAGCTCGGTCGCATGCGCGGTCATCGCCTTCGCCGCCACCGGGGGCTTCCTGTTCCTCAACACCTTGTACCTGCAGGAGGTTCGTGAGATGTCGCCGCTGCACGCGGGACTCATGACCTTGCCGATGGCGGCGGCGTCGGTGGTCTGCGCGCCCATCGCCGGTCGGCTCGTGGGCGATCGGGGAGCCCGGACACCGATGGTGATCGGAGGAGTCGGGATGGTGGCGGGCGCCCTGATGCTCACCGGCCTCGGCAACGACACCTCCCTCGTCTACGTCGGCGGCGCATATCTGGTCTTCGGGCTCGGCTTCGGGTTCCTCAACGCACCGATCACCAACGGGGCGGTCTCGGGGATGCCCCGAACGCAGGCGGGTCTGGCGTCGGCGATGGCCTCGACCGGCCGCCAGGTCGGCACCGCGCTCGGTGTCGCGGTGTTCGGCGCGGTGGCGTTCGCCGGAATCGAGGGGTCGGTCGCCGACGGGCTCGCCGCCGCCGCCCGCCCGGTGTGGCTGATCATGGCGCTGTGTGGCGCTACGGTCCTCGTTCTCGCCTTCGTCTCGACGGGGGCGTGGGCCCGTGGAACGGCTGCCCGCACACGCGAGCGGATCGAGTCCACGTCGGGGACCTGGGTGCCCTGACCTACCCCGGCCGGCGCTGAGCGTCGGCTTCGGTGGCTGCCCGTGCACCGGTTGCCTGCGAGTCCCACCACTCCGCGATCCGTTGCGCGACGACGTCGGGCGTACGGACCCAGCCGATGTGCGTCGTGTTGCCGCCCGCCGGGCATCGTGCGTCGTCGTAGCGCCAGTGGGTGATCGACTCCGGCGAGAACGCGGCGTCGAACGCTGATGCCGCACCGTCGGTGACGATCTCGTCGTCATCGAGCCGGATGGCCAGGGTCGGTGTCTCGATCGAGCCGTCGAGGGCGAACGGCGCCCTACCGGTGAGGACCATACGTGCCCACTGCCGCATCAGCGTTCGGGCCGTGGGGCCGCCGAAACCCTGCCGGGGCCAATGGCCGACGGCACCCGATACGGGCCCGACGGCCACGGCGATCGCGCCCAGGGCCAGACCGCGGAGCCCGTAGTGGCGTACCGCCGGCACCGACGCGCCCACTGCGACGATCCCGTCGGGCGTGTGATCCGACGACTGGGCGACCATCGCGGCGAGTTGCGCACCGAGGCTGTGCCCGACCACGACGACCCGCGTGCCCGGGACGTCGGCCCGGGTGCCGGCGATCGCATCGGCGAGGTCGGCGGCCTCGTCCTCGTAGGACCAGTCGGCGGTGTGGGAGGGCGGGGTTGTACCTTCCTCGACACCGCGGCGCGCGACGACGCGGACATCGAGCCCGTATCCCGTCAGTGCCTCCGTCAGCCGTCGGTAGACCCGCGCCGGCACGGCCATCGCCGGGGAGATCAGGATGGCGGTCGGCCGATCTGTGCTGGTCTGGGTCATGGCCCAAGAGTGACGCATCGCCGACGCCGGCACCACTACCTACCAGGTAGTGGTTTGATCTCGGCCCTATCCGGATATCGCCGGGGTGCTGTGATCGAAGATTCCGACCGAAAGGCGAGCCACCGATGTCCGACGTGACCGATTTCTCCGAGACGTGCGCGCGACTGGCCGACGCGATCGTGGAGCAGGGTGTGCACGTCGCGGTCGCGGAGTCGCTGACCGGCGGCAACCTCGCGAGCGAGCTGAGCAAGGCCCCGCAGGCGGGGGACTGGTTCCGCGGCGGCGTCATCGCCTACCACGAGGACGTGAAGTTCGGCCTACTCGAGGTGCCCGAAGGGCCCGTCGTCAGCGAGACGGCCGCACGCGCCATGGTGGCCACCACCGCGCGACTGTTCGACGCCGAGATCGTCGTCGCGGTGACCGGCGAGGCGGGGCCGGAACCCGACGAGGCCGCACCGGGAACCGTATGGTTCGGACTCGACCATCGCGGCCGGGTCTCCGCGACCCGCAAGGAGTTCGACGGCGAGCCCGAAGACGTTCTCGCCCAGACCATCGCGTACTCACTCGAACTGATCGAGAGCTGTCTACGATGACCCCATGACCGTCGAGGTGGGAACTCTGCTGCAGCAGTGGCGGTCTCGCCGGTCCATCAGTCAGCTCGACCTCGCCTACGAGGTCGGGGTCTCGCCGAAGCACCTCAGCTTCGTCGAGACGGGTAAGTCCCGCCCGAGTCCGGGGCTGCTTCACGCGCTGGCCGAACGTCTCGACATCCCTCTGCGCGAACGTAATTCGCTCCTCCTCGCGGCCGGTCACGCACCGCGCTACAGCGAGGAGCCCCTCGACTCGGAGACGATGACCCGCGTGCGCGGCGAGGTCAAGAGACTGCTCGACGCGCACAACCCCAACATCGGGATGGCCCTCGACCGCGCGTGGAACGTCGTGTTGGCCAACGACACCGCGATGCGGCTCCTGTCCCTGCTCCCGGACGAGCTCCAAGCCAGGCCGGTCAACCTGTTCCGGGTGTCGCTGCACCCCGACGGCTTCGCGCGGATGACGCACAACCTCGACGAGTGGGCCTCCTACCTGCTCGACCTCCTTCGTCGGATGGTGCGCATCACCGGCGACGAACGACTCGCCGAGCTCGAACGCGAGGTGTCGTCGTATCCGACCGTGTCCGGTCTGAACGGCGGGCAGGTGTCGGGCAGGTCGCGAGAGGTGGGTTCGCTGCTGGTGCCGTTCGAGCTGGAACTCGGCGACGAGGTCTTGTCCTTCTTCAGCACCCTGACCACCTTGGGTTCACCCCGCGATGTCACGCTCGAAGAGCTGACGATCGAGCTTTTCTACCCGGCCGACGAGCCGACGGAACGATGGGTTGCGATGATGCAGGGGTGACCGACTCCGCTGATCCCGCATTCCGACTCCCCGCCGCCGTCCTCTGGGACATGGACGGCACGCTGCTCGACTCCGAGCCGATCTGGGAGATAGCGATGTCCGAGCTGGCGGCGCTCCATGGCATCGCGATGACCCCGCACCTGCGCGAATCGACGCTCGGCAACTCCCTGCCCGACGCGCTGGCGAAGGTCCACGACGCCGCGGGTCTGTCGCCCGAGGTCCGGGATCCCGCCGCGGACGGACGGTGGACGCTGGACCGGGTGACCGAACTCTTCCAGGAGGGTCTCCCGTGGCGACCCGGCGCACTCGAGGCGCTGGAACTGATCGCCTGTGCCGGTATCCCGATGGCGCTGGTCACCAATACGGTGCGTGAGGCAGCCGATGTGGCCCTGGAGACGATCGGCCGTCATCGCTTCGCGACCACGGTCTGCGGCGACGAGGTCGCCGTCGGCAAACCCGCTCCCGACCCGTACATGCGCGCCGCCGAACTGCTCGGATTGCCGACCGCGGAATGCCTGGCGGTGGAGGATTCCCCGACCGGCGCTCAGGCCGCGACGGCGGCCGGATGTCTCACCCTCGTCGTCGAATCCGCGGCACCGGTGGAACCCGGACCGCTGCGGGTGTTTCGACGCTCTCTGGTCGGATTGGGACTCGACGACGTCACCGAGGCATGGACCGGCGGTCTCGCGCGTACCGCGACATGCCAAAATGAGGAATCGTGAAGACATTCGAGGAGCTGTTCGCCGAACTCAGCGACAAGGCCGAGAACCGCCCCGCGGGGTCGGGCACGGTCGCCGCGCTCGACTCGGGTGTGCACACCCTGGGCAAGAAGATCATCGAAGAAGCCGGCGAGGTGTGGCTCGCCGCCGAGCACGAGTCCGACGACTCGCTCGGCGAGGAGATCTCCCAGCTCATCTACTGGCTGCAGGTGATGATGATCAAACGGGGCCTCAAGCCGGAGGACGTGTACCGACATCTGTGACCGGAAGCCCCGGTCGCCGACACACAACCTCCCGCTCAGCTGAGCACAACCCCACGAAAAGGACATCGAGATGCTGCGAGTGGCTGTACCCAACAAGGGTGCGCTCTCCGAATCCGCGTCGGCCATTCTCTCCGAGGCCGGCTACCGCAAACGATCCGACTCCAAGGATCTGACGGTTCTCGACAACAACAACGACGTCGAGTTCTTCTTCCTCCGTCCCAAGGACATCGCCATCTACGTCGGGTCGGGACGCCTCGACCTCGGCATCACCGGCCGAGACCTCGCCGGCGACTCGGGAGCCCAGGTCCACGAGCAGCTCGCGATGGGCTTCGGCACGTCGACCTTCCGCTACGCGGCCCCGGCCGACCAGGAGTGGACCGTCGCCGACCTCGCCGGCAAGCGCGTCGCGACGTCGTACCCGAACCTGGTGCGCGACGACCTCGCCGGACGCGGCATCACCGCCGACATCATCCGGCTCGACGGCGCGGTCGAGATCTCCATCCAGCTCGGGGTGGCCGACGCGATCGCCGACGTCGTCGGTTCCGGACGCACGCTGCGCCAACACGGGCTGGCTGCCTTCGGCGAGTCGCTGTGCGACTCCGAGGCCGTGCTGATCTCCCGGCGCGACGCCGATCTCACCAAAGCCGAGAAGCAGTTCATCGCGCGCGTCCAGGGCGTCGTCTTCGGACAGCAGTACGTGATGATCGACTACGACTGCCCCAAGTCGCTCCTCGACAAGGCAACGGCGATCACCCCGGGCATCGAGTCTCCGACGGTGGCCCCGATGGCCGATCCCGACTGGGTCGCCGTCCGCGCTATGGTCCCGCGCAAGGACCACCAGAACCTGATGGACGATCTGTCCGAGCTCGGCGCCAAGGCCATCCTGGCCACCGACATTCGCTCCTGCCGGTTCTGACCCTTCGAGACGGCCGTCGCAGGCTCCGGCCTCCTCAGGGAGCGGAGGACGGCGGTCCGTCGCAGGCTCCGGCCTCCTCAGGGAGCGAAAAGGGGCACCCTCGACCAATCTCGGGGGTGCCCCTTTTCTCCTCCCTGAGGAGCGAGCTTGCGAGCGCCTCGAAGGGTCAGCCGACGGCGTTGAGCAAGACCGTCTGCGCCGACCGGCCGATGTAGCCGGAGGTGTCGTACAGGTCGCCGAGGGTCGCGCCGAAACCGTCGGGTCCGGCGACCATGTTGGCGTCGATGCCGACCCACGGCCCGCTCGGTACCCGCGTCAGATGCACGGTGGTGTCGGTGTTCATCCAGGACCAGCGGTCCGGGCGCAGTCTCGTACCCACACCGTTGGCGACGTCGATCACGATGAACATGGCCTCGAGGTCCGAGGTCTTCTCGCCCTCGACCAGCGGGAGGGCCGCGCGCAGCCACACCGCCGGGGTCTCGCCGTAGCGGCCCTCGGTGCGTGCCGATTCGACGGTTCCGATGAACCCGAGCGTTCCCCAGCTCACTGCTTCGCCGCTGTCGTCGGGGAACCCGATCTGGCTCGGCAGCTCGTCGGGCAGCGGGGTCAGGGGAGCGGGACCGTTGGCGATCTCGCTGGTGTCCGCGCCGCGGATGCGCCAGCCCACCGACTTCGCGGCCGTGCGGAACGAGCCGTCGGCCCGCTGCACCTCGAGCTCGGTCTCGACGAGACTGATCTGCCTACCCGGGCGGATCACGCGAGCGTGAATCCGGTTGACGCCCAGCCCGATCGGGCCGAGGATCTCGGTCGTCACGCGGGTGAAGTGCTGTGAGGGATCCGGGTCGCAGCGCAGCAACGACCGCATCATCAGCGCCGACGGCGGGCCGCCGTGCTGCATGGTCGGCGACCAGACGCTCAGGGTGGCGTCGGTCGGCTGGAAGTACTCATATCGCGCCGACGGGTCGCCGGCCGGGCTGGTGCCGTCGGACGCCGGGACGTCGACGGGAACGTAGTACGAACTCTCCACGTGTCCAGCCTATGTGCATCTACATAATCGGGCGTCTCGGGGTGTGCCTCAGGCGACGAACCCGGGCGGCGGACCGGGGTAGGGCGGGATCTCGCCGCCGAACTCCGGGCACCGCGACTGGTGTTCGCAGAACCGGCACATCCGGGACTTCCGCGGCCGGAAGTCCCCGGAGGCGACGCCGGTGCGGATGGCCTGCCAGATCGCGCGCAGCGTCCGCTCGAAGCGGAGCAGCTCGTTGTGATCGGGGTGGTAGATCAGCTGCTGGCCGTCGGACAGGTACATCAGTTGCAGCCGGGCCGGCACGACGCCGCGCGTCCGCAGGATCGCCAGCGCATAGAACTTCATCTGGAACAGCGCCTTGGCCTCGTAGGCCTCGCCGGGGGAGCGTCCGGTCTTGTAGTCGACGACGCGGATCTCGCCGGTCGGTGCGACGTCGATACGGTCGATGAAGCCGCGCATCAGCATGTCGTCGGCCTCGATCTCGACGTGTTCCTCCACCGAGTCGGCATCGAAGGCGGTGGGGTTCTCCATCGTGTAGTACGTCGCGATGAGCTTGTGTGCACCGGCGATGAACGCCGCCTGACCGCCCTCGTCGATCACCCGCGCGAGCTGCGGGTCCTCCTCGCACAGCGCCGCCCAGGCCCCCTCGACGAGCAGCTCTGCCGAATCCTGGGTGCGGAGCTCGGCAGGCATGTCGAAGAGGTTCTCGAGTGCCGCATGGACGACGGTGCCGCGGGTCTGTGCGGCGGTCGGCGTCTCCGGGAAACGGTCGATGGCGCGGAACCGGTACAGGAGCGGGCATTGCTTGAAGTCCGCCGCCCGCGACGGAGACAGAGCCAGGGGGCGTCCGACGATCCCGCGCGCCCCCTCCGACGGGGGCGGCTCCGGCGCGGGGGTCGCGCTGGCGGAGGGGTTGTCGGTGCCGGTCATCGTGCTCACATCTCGCAGACTAGGCCGCAGCCCCGACACTCTGCCGGTCCGACACCCACCTGCGGTCGGGTATCGTCCTCACGGCCCACCGGACTCCCGACCACCACCTTCTCCGCCAGCGCGGAGGCGTCGGCTCCGTCCCGTTCACGAGAGGAAGCACCCAGTGCCCACCACCGGACCGTTCGCCGTCGGCGACCGGGTTCAACTGACCGATGCCAAGGGCCGAAAGTTCACGGTGCTCCTCGAAGAGGGCAAGCAGTTCCACACCCACCGCGGCGCCATCTCGCACGACGATCTCATCGGCTCGCCCGAGGGCAGCGTCGTCTCGGCCACCAGCGGCACCCAGTACCTCGCGTTGCGGCCGCTGCTCGTCGACTACGTGCTCTCGATGCCGCGCGGTGCCCAGGTCATCTACCCCAAGGACGCCGCGCAGATCGTCCTCGAGGGCGACATCTTCCCGGGCGCCCGCGTTTTGGAGGCCGGCGCCGGATCCGGCGCGCTGACGTGTTCACTGCTCCGCGCCGTCGGCACCGAGGGCGAGGTGAACTCCTTCGAGATCCGCGAGGATCACGCCGAGCATGCGATCCGCAACGTCGAGACCTTCTTCGGTGGCCGCCCGGACAACTGGAACATCGTCGTCGACGATCTCGCGAACGTCGACCAGGACGAACGCTTCGACCGCGTCATCCTCGACATGCTCGCGCCGTGGGAGCCCCTCGACGTGGTGCGCACCGTGTTGAAACCAGGCGGGGTCCTGACCATTTATGTGGCGACCGTCACCCAGCTCTCGCGCGTGATCGAGGCGCTGCGCGAGCAGGAGTGCTGGACCGAGCCGCGCGCCTGGGAGACCCTGCTGCGCGAGTGGTCGGCCGTCGGCCTGGCTGTTCGTCCCGAGCACAAAATGCAAGGCCACACTGCGTTTCTCATCACCGCCCGCCGGCTCGCCGACGGCACCACCACGTTGCGTCCGCAGCGTCGGCCGACGAAGGGCTGAGTTCGGCTGGTCCGCATTGGCCGCAAGATCGTGATTCCGTTGCGAACGCGCACATTTAACACACCGTCAACACCGCCATCTGGTGGGTGAAGGGCGATTCTGCGTCCGTGCCGGTAGCGTAGGGATACGGCGCGAGCATTCCGATCGTGGGATCGGGTGATTGCCGGGGAGAGGAGTCAGCAATGACCGAATCTGACCGCCATGACGCCACCGGGGACCGTGCGGTCCCCGAGAGCGCGAGTGCACCCGACGAGGGCTTCACCCCTGCCTACACCCCGCCTCTCGCGCGGAGTGGTTCCGAACGCCCGTCGTTCGGACGCCAGGCAGACACCGATAGCCTCCAGGAACGCGTCGACAGCCTCACGGCGCGCAACGCGAAGCTGCTCGACACGCTCAAAGAAGCGCGTCAGCAACTCGTCGCCTTGCGCGAGGAGGTCGACCGTCTCGGTCAGCCGCCGAGCGGCTACGGGGTCCTGCTCGAGGTGTACCCCGACGCGACCGTCGACGTGTTCACCTCCGGTCGCAAGATGCGGCTCACCTGCTCGCCGAACATCGACACCGAGACCTTGACCAAGGGCCAGACGCTGCGTCTGAACGAGGCCCTGACCATCGTCGAGGCCTTGGCGTTCGACACGGTCGGCGAGATCAGCACTCTGCGCGAGGTTCTCGGGGACGGCAAGCGGGCGCTGGTCGTCGGTCATGCCGACGAGGAGCGCGTCGTGTGGTTGGCCGAGCCGTTGCTGGGCGAGGTCGACGCGGAGGACGGCAAGCGCCGCAAGCTGCGTCCGGGCGACTCGCTGCTCATCGACACCAAGGCCGGGTTCGCCTTCGAGCGGGTGCCCAAGGCCGAGGTCGAGGACCTCGTCCTCGAAGAGGTGCCGGACGTCGGGTACGAGGACATCGGTGGTCTCGGCCGGCAGATCGAACAGATCCGCGACGCCGTCGAACTGCCGTTCCTGCACAAGGACCTGTTCCGCGACTACCAGTTGCGGCCGCCGAAGGGCGTGCTGCTCTACGGTCCGCCCGGTTGTGGTAAGACGCTCATCGCCAAGGCCGTCGCGAACTCCCTTGCCAAGAAGATCGCGATGTCCCGCGGAGACGACGCCAAGGAGGCGAAGTCCTACTTCCTCAACATCAAGGGCCCCGAGCTGCTGAACAAGTTCGTCGGTGAGACCGAGCGTCACATCCGGCTGATCTTCCAGCGCGCCCGGGAGAAGGCGTCCGAGGGCACCCCGGTCATCGTGTTCTTCGACGAGATGGACTCGATCTTCCGCACCCGCGGCTCCGGTGTCTCCTCCGACGTCGAGACCACGGTCGTGCCGCAGCTGCTCAGCGAGATCGACGGTGTGGAAGGCCTCGAGAACGTCATCGTGATCGGTGCGTCGAACCGCGAGGACATGATCGACCCCGCGATCCTGCGTCCCGGCCGCCTCGACGTGAAGATCAAGATCGAGCGTCCCGACGCCGAGTCGGCGATCGACATCTTCTCGAAGTACCTCACCGAGGAACTGCCGATCCACGCCGACGACATCGGCGAGTTCGGCGGAGATCGCACGGCCTGCATCAAGGCGATGATCGAGAAGGTCGTCGAGCGGATGTACGCAGAGAGCGAGGACAACCGGTTCCTCGAGGTCACCTACGCCAACGGCGACAAGGAGATCATGTACTTCAAGGACTTCAACTCGGGCGCGATGATCCAGAACGTCGTCGACCGTGCGAAGAAGTACGCGATCAAGTCGCAGCTCGACACCGGTGCCCCGGGTCTGCGTGTGCAGCACCTCTTCGATTCGATCCTCGACGAGTTCGCGGAGAACGAAGATCTGCCCAACACCACCAACCCGGACGACTGGGCTCGCATCTCGGGCAAGAAGGGCGAGCGGATCGTTTACATCCGCACGCTGGTCACCGGCAAGTCCTCCGGGGCGAGCCGCGCCATCGACACCGAGACGAACACCGGGCAATACCTGTAGCACGCGCCTCATCCAGCAGACGACCGACTCCCCAGGGGGTCGGTCGTCTGCTGTACAGAACGGCATGAAAACCGTCGTCAAGCACTAAAGTTGGCGGCGATGAACAGTACATCGATGGCTCGCGGTCGGGTGATCGTCGACGGTGGGGCGCCTCATCCGCTGGGCGAATCCCCGCGCATCACCCTGGGCAGGGAACCCGACAACGACATCGTGATCAATCATCCGATGGTGTCGCGTCGGCATCTCGCCATCGAGTGGCGCGGGGCTGCGTGGTATCTCGTCGACATCGGTAGCACCAACGGCTTTTTCGCCGGCGGACGACGCCTGGCCGAGCTCATGGTCGCCGGCCCGACGCAGGTCCGGCTCGGCGACGTGAGCACCGGTCCGATAGTCGACCTGGTGATCGATCCGACCGCCTACCCGCCACCGCCGAGCGGTCAGATGCCGTCCGCACCCGCCCGTCCGGGTCCGTTCCCGCCGGGGCCACGGTCAGCGGGTTTCGCCGCCCCCGGCCACCCGGGACCGAACATGCCGCAGTCGGGCCGCATCCCGTCACGATCCTCGGGCGGACCCTCGCGCGCCGGTGCGCCGGAACCGATGCCCGCCGAGCTGCGCGACGCCCCGCATCTGCAGGCGCTGAAACAGAACGTCTCGGCGGTCTACCGGCTTCCGGGAGCACCGACTCCGCCCGAGCGCGAGTCGATCTCGCTGCGCGGTGTGCAGCGCATCGGCCGCACACCGGACAACGACATCGTCGTCAGCGACGTCCTCGCCTCCCGCCACCACGCGCAGGTGTCGAGCCGCGGCGGCGTCCTGGTCATCGACGACCTCGGCAGCGTCAACGGCACCTTCGTCAACGGCCGCCGGGTCAACAACGCGCCGCTGTCCGACGGTGACGTGGTCACGATCGGCAACAGCGACTTCGTGGTGTCCGGCGGCACGCTCATGCGCGGCCAGGAGAGCGCGGCGGTCGCCGACGGTCTCCACGTGCACGGGGTCAGCCTCATCGTCGACGGTGGTAAGCGGCTTCTCGCCGACGTCGACTTCAGCGCGAGTCCCGGCACGCTCACCGCGGTGATCGGCCCGTCCGGCGCCGGCAAGTCGACCGTGTCGAAGATCGCCGCGGGCCTGAACTCGCCGACGAGCGGCCTGGTCACCTTCGAGAGTCGCAACGTCCACGCCGAATACGACGCCCTCCGCACCCGAATCGGGATGGTCCCGCAGAAGGATGTGCTCCACCACAAGCTCACGCTCCGGCAGGCCCTGCGCTACGCGGCAGAGCTGCGACTGCCGCCCGACCTGTCGAAAGAAGACCGCGACCGGGTCATCGACGGCGTCCTCGGCGAACTCCAACTGACCGAGCACGTCGACACCCGCGTCGAGAAGCTCTCCGGCGGACAGCAGAAGCGTGCATCGGTCGCGATGGAGCTGCTCACCGGTCCATCGCTGCTGATCCTCGACGAGCCGACGTCGGGTCTCGACCCGGCCCTCGACCGCCAGGTGATGGCGACCCTGCGGCGCCTCGCCGACGCCGGCCGCGTCGTCCTCGTGGTCACCCACTCGCTGACGTACCTGTCGATGTGCGACCAGGTGCTGCTGCTCGCCCCGGGCGGCAAGACCTCGTTCTGCGGTGCGCCGGCGCAGGTCGAACAGGAGATGGGGACCTCCGACTGGGCGGAGATCTTCGCCTATGTCGCCGACCAGCCCGACGCCGCGTACACGCGCTACCTCGAACGGCATCGGCGTGCTCCGAATCCACCGCCGCCGCAACGTCCTCCGGGCCCGCCGATACCGGTGCCGCACACCAGCTTCACCAGACAGGCGTCGACCATCGCCCGACGCCAGGTACGGCTCGTCTTCGCCGACATCGGCTATCTGGTGTTCCTGGTGTTGCTGCCGGTGGTCCTCGGACTGCTGACGCTGGTCATCCCGGGGTCGAGTGGTTTCGCCCGACTCGAGGTGATCCCGAACGCGCCGCCACCCAAAGACGGCGCGGAGGCGATCCAGATCCTGGTGGTCCTCGTCGTGGGTGCCGCGTTCATGGGTGCGGCTCTGACGGTGCGCGACCTCGTCGGTGAGCGCGACATCTTCGAGCGGGAGAGAGCCGTCGGATTGCGTCCCGGCGCTTACCTGTTCGCGAAGATCGTGGTCTTCTTCATCGCCGCGATCCTGCAGACGATCATCATGGTCGGCATCACCTTCGCCGGTCGTGGGCTACCCGACTTCGGCGGCCCGATCCTGCCCCCGCCGCTGGCCCTGCTGTTCGCCGTCGCCGTGCTCGCCTGTGTGAGCACCCTTGTCGGACTCGCGATCTCGTCGGCGGTGAAATCCAACGAACAGGTGATGCCGCCGCTGGTCATCGTGGTGATGGTGCAGCTCGTCTTCTGCGGCGGCCTGTTCAAGCTGGACGGTGTCGGCCTGCAGCAACTGTCGTGGATCTTCCCCTCGTTCTGGGGTTACGTCACCGCCGCCGGCAGTGTCGACCTGTACAACATCAACGTCGCCGCACCCCAGCGGATCACGTTGTGGGAGACCTCGATCGCCCACAGCGCCATCGCCTACTCGGTGCTCGCCTTCATCAGCTTCCTGCTGCTGGCCTTCACCTACTCACGGTTGCGGCTGAAAAAGCGCTGAGCCAGCCGCACCCGACCGGTAGACGTCAACTCGACCGGCAGACGTCGATCGAGGTCTGGCGGTCGGGGCTGAGGTTCGGCAGTCGGGCCGAGCTCGTACGGCCTTCGCCTATCCCGCCGCATCGCCCGACGCCACCGGATACCGGACGAGTCCGAGTTCCGCGTCGTGCGAGAGCTGTTCGTGGCGGGGGAGTACGCGCACCGTGTAGCCGAGGTGGCCCGACGCCGGCGGGGTGGCCAGCACCGAGAAGATCACGCGACCCGACGCATCTCGTTCGGCGGCCGGGCTCATGTCGGTGATCGCGGGGTCGACGATGTCGCCGTCGTCGGTCACGCGGCCCAGCACGAGTTGGACACGGAGACTGTCGGGGTCGAGTTCGCCGACCGCCACGTGGGCGGACACGCGGAGACCGTCGTTCTCGCTCTCCTCGTCCACACCCGCGACGACGACCGAGCCCCAACCGGTCTCGATCTCCCGCCGATAGACGGCGAGGTCACGGGCGCCGGCATGATCGTCGGCGCACGCGGCGACGTAGGCCGCCGCGGCGGGGCAGTACAGCTCGGTGGTGTAGTCGCGAACCATGCGCGAGGCGAGGACTTGGGGGCCCAGACGGGTGAGCGTGTGGCGCATCATCTCCACCCACCGCGTCGGCAGCCCGTTCTCGTCCCGCTGATAGAACAGCGGGATCACCGTGTCCTCGAGGAGTGCGTAGAGAGCTTCGGCCTCGAGGTCGTCGCGCCGGTTCTCGTCCTCGACTCCCTCGGCCGACGGGATGGCCCAACCGTTGTCGTCGTCGGCCATCTCGTCCCACCAGCCGTCCAGGATGGACAGGTTGAGGCCGCCGTTGAGCGCCGACTTCATCCCCGATGTCCCGCACGCCTCCATCGGCCGCACCGGGTTGTTCAGCCACACGTCGCAGCCGGCGTAGATGTGGCGGGCCATCGAGATGTCGTAGTCGGGCAGGAACACGATGCGGTCGCGCAACTGCGGGTCCTCGGCGAAACGCACCACCTGCTGGATGAGCGCCTTGCCACCGTCGTCCGCCGGATGCGCCTTGCCCGCGATGACGAGCTGCACCGGCCGGTCCGGGTCGGTGAGGATGCGGCGCATGCGGTCCGGGTCGCGCAGCATGAGCGTGAGCCGCTTGTACGTTGCTGCGCGACGGGCGAATCCGATCGTCAGCACGCCCGGGTCGAAGAGGTCGGCGGTCCAACCGAGTTCGGCGTCGGTGAAGCCACGCTCGCGTCCGCTCGCATGCGCCCGGCGCCGGACCTCGGCGACGAGCTCGGCCCGCAGCGATTCGTGGGTCGACCAGATCGTCTCGGCGGGCAGCCCGGCGTAGACCTCGGGCGCGGAATCCTCGTCACTCGAGGCGAAGTCACGCCACACCTTCGCCACCCAGGTTGGGCCGTGCACGCCGTTGGTCACCGCGCCGATCGGCACGTCCGCGGCGTCGAAGCCGGGCCACAGGTCGGCGAACATCTCCCGGCTCACCTCGCCGTGCAGCTGCGAGACGCCGTTGCTGCGCTGGCCGAGCCGAAAGCCCATGTGCGCCATGTTGAACACGCCCGGGTCGGCCTCGTCGCCGAGCTCGGCGATGGTCGACGCGGGCAGGCCGGGCAGCAGTCGCGAGGTCCCGGAGGCGTCGGCGTCGAGGTACCGGTTCACCAGATCGGTGGGGAAGCGGTCGATCCCCGCCGGCACCGGGGTGTGCGTGGTGAAGATGTTCGACGCCCGGACCACGGCCTCGGCGGTGTCGAAGTCGAGCCCGGCGGCCACGTACTCCCGGATGCGTTCGGTGCCCAGGAATCCGGCGTGGCCCTCGTTCATGTGGAACACCGTCGGCTCGTCCCGGCCGGTCGCCCGCACATAGGCGCGTAGCGCGCGCACCCCGCCGATGCCGAGGAGGATCTCCTGCAGGATGCGATGCTCCTGGTCGCCGCCGTAGAGCCGGTCGGTGACGCCGCGCAACTGGTCGTCGGTGTTGGCTGCGATGTTGGAGTCGAGGAGCAGCAACGGGATCCGGCCGACGCTGGCAACCCACACCTGTGCAGACAGGGTCCGGCCGTCGGGCATGGAGATCTCGACGACGACGGGCGCGTCCCCGTCGGTGAGGAGGGTCAGCGGCAGATCCCGCGGGTCGTTGACCGGATATCGCTCCACCTGCCGGCCGTCGTGGTCGAGGCCCTGGCGGAAGTAGCCGGACCGGTAGAACAGTCCGACGCCGATCAGCGGGAGCCCGAGGTCCGAGGCGGCCTTCAGGTGATCGCCGGCGAGGATGCCGAGCCCGCCGGAGTAGATGGGCAGCACCTCGGAGACGCCGAACTCCATGGAGAAGTACGCGATCCCGGGCGGGACCGGATGGGTCTGCGCGTACCCGCCGAACCACTGCGGCGCATCGAGGTACTCCTCGAGACTCGCGTGCGCCGCCGAGACCCGCGCGCGGAAGTCCCCGTCGGCCGCCAGCTCGGTCAGCCGGGCCGGGTCGACGTCGGCGAGCACCCGCAACGGATCACCCGTCGCCTCCCACCGCTCGGCGTCGATCGTGGCGAACAACTCCTGGGTCGGCGGGTTCCACACCCAGCGCAGGTTGTGCGACAGGGGACCGAGGGCGGCGAGTTCGGGAGGCAGCGGCACCCGAACGGTGAACCGGCGGAAAGCTTTCACGGCGACGACGGTACTGGTGCCGGGCCCGCCCTGCGAGCGGGACGCTGCGAGCCTCTCCGCATCACCCTCTACCCTCGAAGCATGCAGCGAATCATCGGTACCGAGGTCGAGTACGGAATCTCCGCGCCCGGCGACCCGACCGCGAATCCGATCATGACCTCCACGCAGGCCGTTCT
This sequence comes from Gordonia sp. Swx-4, assembly GCF_030316175.1. NCBI lineage: Bacteria > Bacillati > Actinomycetota > Actinomycetes > Mycobacteriales > Gordoniaceae > Gordonia > Gordonia sp. Swx-4. The sequence continues at coordinate 2,765,781 of NZ_CP128197.1, read as the reverse complement.
CGCCTATGCGGCGGCCGCCGGCGTGCCCCGCGCCAAGCGCACGCGCTGGGATTACGAGGTCGAGTCCCCGCTCCGCGACGCCCGCGGATTCGACCTCGGCCGCGGTTCCGGACCGGCTCCGATCATCGACGCCGACGAGATCGGCGCGGCCAACATGATCCTCACCAACGGCGCCCGCCTGTACGTCGACCACGCCCATCCGGAGTACTCCGCACCCGAGGTGACCGACCCGATGGACGCGGTCATCTGGGACAAGGCGGGCGAACGCGTCATGGAGGCCGCCGCACGCCACGTGGCGAGCGTTCCGGGTGCGCCCAAGCTGCAGCTCTACAAGAACAACATCGACGGCAAGGGCGCCTCGTACGGCACCCACGAGAACTACCTGATGGCCCGCGAGACCCCGTTCACCGCGGTCATCGCGGGTCTGACCACGTTCTTCGCCTCGCGTCAGGTCATCACCGGCTCGGGTCGCGTGGGCATCGGCCAGTCGGGCGACGAGGCGGGCTTCCAGCTCTCGCAGCGCTCGGACTACATCGAGGTCGAGGTCGGTCTCGAGACCACCCTCAAGCGCGGCATCATCAACACCCGCGACGAGCCCCACGCCGACCCGGAGCGCTACCGCCGGCTGCACGTCATCATCGGCGACGCCAACCTGGCCGAGACCGCGACCTACCTCAAGGTCGGGACCACCGCGCTGGTCCTCGACCTCATCGAGGCGGGCGTCGACTTCTCCGACATCGAGCTCGCCCGCCCGGTCCAGGCCGTGCACACCATCAGTCACGATCCGACCCTGACCGCGACCGTCGCACTCACCGACGGCCGCGAGCTCACCGGCCTGGCCCTGCAGCGCGAGTACCTCGAACGCTGCATGAAGTTCCACGAGCAGGAGCACTCCGACGACGAGCGGGCCAAGCACGTCCTCGAGACGTGGGCGGATGTGCTCGACCGCCTCGAGCGCGATCCGATGGAATGCTCCGACATCCTCGACTGGCCGGCCAAGCTGCGCATCCTGGAGGGCTTCCGCCAGCGTGAGGGCCTGTCCTGGTCGGCCCCGCGCCTGCAGCTCATCGACCTGCAGTACTCCGACGTCCGCCTCGACAAGGGTCTCTACAACCGCCTCGTCGCGCGCGGCTCGATGAAGCGTCTGGTCGACGAGAACGACGTGCTCGCCGCGATCCACGAGCCGCCGCGCAACACCCGCGCCTATTTCCGCGGCGAATGTCTCCGTCGTTTCGGGGCAGATGTCGCCGCGGCCAGCTGGGATTCGGTCATCTTCGACCTCGGCGGGGACTCCCTCGTCCGCATCCCGACGCTCGAGCCGCTGCGCGGGACGCAGGCCCACGTGGGCAAGCTTCTCGATTCGGTCAACTCCGCCGCCGAACTGGTCGACCAGCTGACGACCTGACACGCGCGGGGCATGTGCTTTGTTCCGCCCCAGTTGTCGCCGCCACAGGTAGTGTGGGACCACACGATTCCGAGGCCGATTCACCAGGGATCAGCGCCCGGCGGAAGCCGGTGAGATCCCAGGGGTCGCAAGACCCGATGGTGGTCGGTCGCGGGTAGCCCGCCAAGGGGCGATCGGTTTCAAGGAGGCAGCAGATGGCGCAGGAACAGACCAAGCGTGGTGGCGGCGGCGACGATGAGGGCGTCGGCCCCGATTCCGGTGCCGGACAGGAACGTCGCGAGAAGCTGGCCGAGGACACCGACGACCTGCTCGACGAGATCGATGACGTGCTCGAGGAGAACGCCGAGGACTTCGTGCGTGCTTACGTGCAGAAGGGCGGCCAGTGAGCGACAGGTTCGGATCACTGCCCCCTTTTTCACAATTTCGTACGGGTTCTGCTCTCGGCGCGGACATCTCGTCGTTCACCGAGTTCCTGCGGTTGCACGCGCCGGAGCAGCTTCCGCAGGCTCAGGTTGATCGCGTGGGTTCGTTCGCCGGGGGCGCAGACGGCGCCGGAGACATCCCGCACGGCACGACGATAGTCGCCGTGTCGTATCCGGGTGGGGTCGTGCTCGCCGGTGACCGGCGGGCCACGATGGGCAACCTGATCGCCACGCGCGACGTCAAGAAGGTCTACATCACCGACGAGTACTCGGCGGCCGGCATCGCCGGCACCGCGGGTATCGCGATCGAGATGGTCCGGCTCTTCGCCGTCGAACTCGAGCACTACGAGAAGATCGAGGGTGTCCCGCTCACGCTCGACGGCAAGGTCAGCCGGCTCGCGAGCATGGTGCGCGGCAACCTCGGCGCGGCCCTGCAGGGTCTCGCCGCGATCCCTCTTCTCGTGGGCTACGACATCGACCACGACGACCCGACCGAACGCGGCCGGATCTTCAGCTTCGACGTGGCGGGTGACCGTCACGAGGAGTTCGGCGGCTACACGGCCATCGGTTCCGGATCGGTGTTCGCGAAGTCGTCGCTGAAGAAGCTCTACCGCTCGGACCTGACCGCCGACGAGGCGATCGCCATCGCGGTCGAGTCGCTCTACGACGCCGCCGACGACGATTCGGCGACCGGCGGACCGGACCTGGTCCGCAAGATCTTCCCGATGGCCGCGGTCGTCGACGCACAAGGTGCACGGGAGGTGGACGCGGCCGAGATCGAGAGTGCGGCGCGGGCCGTCGTCGAACGCCGTGCCGCCGAGCACGAGGGAGGTGCCCGATGACCTTCCCGTATTACGCCAGTGCCGAGCAGATCATGCGCGATCGCTCGGAGCTCGCGCGCAAGGGCATCGCACGCGGGCGGTCCGTGGTGATCCTGACCTATGCCGACGGGGTGCTGTTCGTCGCGGAGAACCCGTCGAACACCCTGCGGAAGACGAGCGAGATCTACGACCGCATCGGCTTCGCCGCGGTGGGCAAGTACAACGAGTTCGAGAGCCTGCGCAAGGCAGGAATCCAGCTCGCCGACATGCGGGGCTACAGCTACGACCGCGCCGACGTGTCCGGTCTGTCCCTGGCCAACACCTACGCCAATGCCCTGGGCAGCGTCTTCACCGAGCAGGCCAAGCCGTTCGAGGTCGAGCTGTGCGTGGCCGAGGTCGCCCGGGCGGGCAAGCCGAAACCGTCTCAGCTGTACCGCATCTCCTACGACGGGTCGATCACCGACGAGACCCGGTTCCTGGTGATGGGCGGCGCGACCGAACCGATCGCGGCGGCTCTCAAGGAGAGCTATGCCCCCGACATGGCGCTCGCCGAGGCGATCGGGGTCGCGGTCAAGGCGCTCGCCACCCCGGCCGACTCCGGCAACGGAGCCCCGGCGTCGCCGCGCGAGCTGACCGCCGGCGACCTCGAGGTCGCGATTCTCGACCGCAACCGGCCGCGACGGGCGTTCAAGCGCCTGACCTCGGCCGCGGTCGAGGAACTCCTGCCCGCTGCCGCACCCACGACCAACTCCCCGGCCGAGGGTTCCTCAGCGGACGACACCACCTCCGGCGGCGACTCTTCCGGCGGATCGGACTAGAACGCGACGACTCGCGGTCGGCCTGGCGCTTCTGCCCGGTCGGCCGCGGGTCCCGCGAGTAGGGTTGGTCAAGTGCAGCGACGAATCATGGGCATCGAGACCGAGTTCGGTGTCACATGCACCTTCCACGGTCATCGGCGGCTGAGTCCTGACGAGGTCGCGCGGTACCTGTTCCGCCGCGTCGTGTCATGGGGTCGGTCGTCGAACGTCTTCCTGCAGAACGGCGCACGCCTGTACCTCGACGTCGGATCGCACCCCGAATACGCGACCGCCGAGTGTGACAGCCTGATCCAGCTGATCAACCACGACCGCGCCGGCGAACTGGTCCTCGAGGACCTGCTCGTCGACGCCGAGCAGCGTCTTGCCGACGAGGGGATCGGCGGCGACATCTACCTGTTCAAGAACAACACCGACTCCGCGGGCAACTCCTACGGCTGCCACGAGAACTACCTCGTCGTGCGGGCGGGGGAGTTCTCCCGGATCTCCGACGTCCTCCTGCCGTTCCTGGTGACCCGGCAGCTGATCTGCGGCGCAGGCAAGGTGCTGCAGACCCCGAAGGCCGCCACCTTCTGCCTCTCGCAGCGCGCCGAGCACATCTGGGAGGGCGTCTCCTCGGCCACCACCCGCTCGCGCCCGATCATCAACACCCGCGACGAGCCGCACGCCGACGCCGAGAAGTACCGGCGCCTGCATGTCATCGTCGGCGACTCGAACATGTCCGAGATGACGACCCTGCTGAAGGTCGGCTCGGCGGCGCTGGTGCTCGAGATGATCGAGGCCGGCGTGGCGTTCCGGGATTTCGCCCTGGACAATCCGATCCGCGCCATCCGCGAGGTCAGCCACGATCCCACCGGCCGGCGTCCCGTGCGTCTCGCCGGCGGACGGCAGGCCAGTGCCCTCGACATCCAGCGCGAGTACCACGCCCGCGCGGTCGAGCACCTCACCAACCGCCGTCCCGACCCCGAGATGGACATGGTCGTCGACCTGTGGGGCCGCATGCTCGACGCGGTCGAGGCCGACGACTTCGCGAAGGTCGACACCGAGATCGACTGGGTCATCAAACGAAAGCTGTTTCAGCGCTACCAGGACAAGTATTCGATGGAGCTGTCGGACCCGAAGATCGCGCAGCTCGACCTCGCCTTCCACGACATCAAGCGCGGCCGCGGTGTGTTCGACGTCCTGATGCGCAAGGGGCTCGTGGCCCGTGCGACCACCGACGAGGCCATCAAGACCGCCGTCAACGAGCCGCCGCAGACCACCCGTGCCAAGCTCCGTGGTGACTTCATCTCGGCGGCGCAGAAAGCGGGACGCGACTTCACGGTCGACTGGGTGCACCTCAAGCTGAACGACCAGGCCCAGCGCACCGTGCTGTGCAAGGACCCGTTCCGCAGCGTCGACGAGCGGGTCGACCGGCTGATCGCATCCATGTGAGCGAGCCTCCGCACCGCCTGATCGGCAAGGATCTAACCTGACGCAGTGGCCACTCCCAAAGTCGAGCGACTGCTCAATCTGGTGATCTGTCTGCTGTGGACGAAGCAGTACGTCACCGCCGACTACATCCGACGCAACGTCGCCGGTTACCAGGACGGCGACAAGTCCGACGAGGCATTCAACCGGATGTTCGAGCGGGACAAGAACGAACTGCGCGACCTCGGCATCCCGCTGGTCACCGGACGTTCGCCGATGGCGGCGGGCGCCGAGGGATACCGCATCGACCGTGACACCTACGAGCTGCCCGAGATCTCCCTGGACTCCGACGAGGCCGCCGCGATCGCCATGGCCGCCGCGCTCTGGGACACCCCGGAGGTCTCCACGCTGTCGCAGACCGCGATCCTCAAGCTGCGCGCCGCGGGCCTCGACGTCCGCTCGGAGGACGACCTCGGCTTCACCGCCGGCGGGTCGACGCGATCGATGGGTTCGGAGCAGGTCATCGCCGGACTCCTCGGCGCGATCCAGGTCAAGCGCGCCGTCGAGTTCACCCACCGGTCGTCGGCGACCGCGACCCCGGCCGTCCGTCGGGTCGAGCCCTGGGGTGTGGTGTCCCACCACGGCCGCTGGTACGTCGTCGGACACGACCTCGACCGGGCCGCCACCCGCACGTTCCGCCTGTCGCGGATCTCGACGGTGACGCCGGTCGGACCCGCCGATGCCGTCGACGTGCCCGTCGGCACGGACCTCCAGCAGATCGTCTCCGCGGCGGTCGATTCCGCGGCGGGCACCGACGGTCGCACCGCGCGCATCTGGGTGGCCGCGGGCCGGGCCGCCGGACTCCGCCGGGCCGCGACCACCTCCGAACCCGCTGACCTCGACGGTGAGGCGGGCGACGTGCTGACCCTCGACATCCATTCGCTGTCGGCGGTGGCGCGCATGGCGCTGGGCGTGGGCCGGGACGCGGTCGTCCTCGATCCGCCAGAGCTGCGCGACCTCGTGATCGCCGGCCTGGACCGCCTGGCGGGGGTGAGCGCCTGATGGCCGGTGCACAACCGTCGCGCCTGAACCGGCTGCTGGCGATGGTCCCGTATTTCCAGGCTCGGCGCGGCATCTCGATCGAGCAGGCCGCGCGCGAACTCGGCGTCACCCAGACGCAGCTCACCAAGGACCTCGAGTTGCTGTTCGTGTGCGGGCTCCCGGGTTACTACCCCGACGACCTGATCGAACTCGAGTTCAGCGAGGGCTTCGTCAGCGTCGGGTTCACCGCGGGCATGGACCGTCCGCTGCGGCTCACGACCGTGGAGGCCAGCACCCTGCTCGTGGCACTGCGTGCTCTCGTGGAGACGCCCGGTGTGGTCGACGTGACCGCCGCGCGGCGTGCCATCGCCAAGATCGAGGAGGCGGTCGGGGCGACCGCCGTGCCGGGTCTGTCCTCCGGTGCGGAGTTCGAGGCATCGCCGGGGGAGAACCCGACCTTCACCACCGTCCGCGAAGCCGTGCGTCGAGGACGTGCGCTTCAGCTGAGCTACTACTCGGCGAGCCGGGACAGCGTCACCGACCGTGTCGTCGACCCGATCCGGCTGCAGGTGATGGACCAGCACACCTACCTCGAAGCCTGGTGTCGCATGGCCGAGGGCGTGCGGTTGTTCCGCTTCGACCGCATCGACACCGCCGTCGAACTGGACGAACCGAGCAACCCGCCGGCCGAGGCCGAGTGGTCGTCGCAGTCGGTGCTCGTCCCGGAGAACCCCGATCTGCCGGCGGTCGAACTCGAGATCGATCCCGACCACCTGTGGATTCTCGACTACTACCCGGTGGAGCCGACCACCTCGATCGACGACCGCCATCCGGATGAACCGGTCCGCGCCCGCATGGTCTACGGCTCACCCGAGTGGCTGACCCGTTTCCTGCTCGGCTTCGGCGGCTCGGTCCGCGTCGTCGACGATCAGAAAGTCGCGGCGGCGGTCGTGGAATCGGCGGCGAGTGCGCGCGAGCGCTACCGCTGAACCGGGCGGTCCACCGGCCTCAGACAACTCGGGTAGCATTGGATACGGTCTGGATCCGATCTGAAGGGTGATCTCATGGGCTTCACTTCGTGGTGGCACTGGGCGATTGTCGCCGTCGTGCTGCTGATCCTGTTCGGCTCGAAGAAGCTGCCGGACGCCGCCCGAGGTCTCGGACAGTCGCTGCGCATCTTCAAGAGCGAGGTCAAGGAGATGCAGAAGGACGACAAGCCTGCCGACACCGCACCGGCATCTCCCGACGCCCCGCAGCGGGAACTCCCGTCGGCTGACAACACCCAGCCGGGCACGTCGTCGAACGCCGACACCAAGAAATCGGCTTAGGGGCGCGTCGGAGAATCCGAGTGCGCATCCCCTTCGACCCCCGACACCGCAAGCGCAAACTCAATCCCGACGGCACGATGTCGTTGGTCGAGCATCTCTATGAGTTGCGCACCCGCATGGTCATCTCGCTGTTGGCGATCGTGGCCACCACGATTCTCGGGTTCATCTGGTACAGCCACGGCTTCCTGGGCATCCCGTCGCTCGGCGACATGCTGCGCGGACCGTACTGCGACCTGCCGCCCTCGGCCCGTGCGACGCTGACCGCCGACGATTCCTGCCGTCTCCTCGCGACCGGCCCGTTCGACCAGTTCATGCTGCGACTCAAGGTCGCGCTCACCGCCGGTGTGGTCCTGGCATGCCCGGTGTGGATCTATCAGACCTGGCAGTTCATCACCCCCGGCCTGCATCAGAACGAACGCCGCTACGGCATAGCCTTCGTCACCGTCGCGACCACGCTCTTCGTCGCCGGCGCGGTTCTGGCTTATCTGGTGGTGGCGAAGGCCTTCGACTTCCTGTTGACCGTCGGCAACGAGGTCCAGGTCACCGCCCTCGCCGGTGACCAGTACTTCGGGTTCATGATCAACGTCCTGGTCATCTTCGGTGTCAGCTTCGAATTGCCCCTGCTGATCATCGCGCTCAATCTCGTCGGTGTCCTGACCTACGACCGGCTCAAGAAGTGGCGCCGCGGCCTGATCTTCGCGGTCTTCGTGTTCGCCGCCATCGTCACCCCGGGCCAGGACCCGTTCACCATGCTGGCCCTGGCCTGCGCGCTGACCGTGCTGCTGGAGTTCTCCATCCAGTTCGCGCGCATCGCCGACAAACGACGCGGCAGGCGGGCACCGAGCTGGGCCGGACTCTCCGATGACGAGGCCAGCCCGCTGCCTCCGACCCGCCCGGTCTCGTCGCCGTCGCCGGTCGCGACCTCGGCCGCGGGCACCTCGAACGCCACCCGGACCTCGACACGGGCACACGAGACATTCGACGACGTCCTGTGAGTCAACTCGACGCGTTCACGTCGCGGCTGGACTTCGGACTCGATCCGTTCCAGCGCCGTGCCTGCGAGGCTCTTGAAGCCGGTCACGGCGTGCTGGTCTGCGCACCGACCGGCGCGGGCAAGACCATCGTCGGCGAATTCGCGGTCCACCTCGCTCTCGCCGGCGGGACCAAGTGCTTCTACACGACCCCGATCAAGGCGCTGAGCAACCAGAAATATGCCGACCTCGCCGCCGTTCACGGCCATGAGTCGGTCGGACTGCTCACCGGCGACAGCTCCATCAACCCGGATGCGCCGATCGTCGTGATGACGACCGAGGTCGTGCGCAACATGATCTACGCCGAATCCCGCGCGCTCGACGGGCTGTCGCATGTGGTGATGGACGAGGTGCACTTCCTCGCCGATCGCTTCCGCGGAGCGGTCTGGGAAGAGGTGATCCTGCACCTCGAGCCGTCCGTGCGTGTGGTGAGCCTGTCCGCGACCGTCAGCAACGCCGAGGAGTTCGGCGAGTGGATCCAGACCGTCCGTGGCGACACCTCCGTCATCGTCGACGAGCACCGGCCGGTCCCGCTGTCTCAGCACATGCTGGTCGGCCAACGGATGTTCGACCTCTTCGACCCGGCCGATCGCGATCCCGCGGACCGGAAGGGGTCGCGTCCGCGGGTCAATCCCGAACTCAAGCGGCACATCCGTCACCGCATCCTGCTCGCCGAGGACGAGCGTGATTCGTCCCGGGGCCGAGGCCGGGGAGGTGGCGGGGGACAGCCGCGCCGACGCGACGGCCGGGGTCCACTGCTCTCGCGCCCGAATCTCGTCGGTCGCCTCGACCGTGAGGGTCTGCTGCCCGCGATCGGGTTCATCTTCTCCCGTGCCGGTTGCGACGCCGCCCTGGCTCAGTGTCTGCGGTCGGGTATCGCGCTGCTGACACCCGAGGAGGCCGCCGAGGTCGACGCCGTCGTCGACCGGCGCCTCACCGAACTCTCGCCCAGCGACGCCGACGTGCTGGGCGTGCAGGAGTGGCGCGAAGGTCTCCGCCGAGGCCTGGCTTCGCATCACGCCGGGATGCTCCCGACCTTCCGCCACGCCGTCGAGGAGCTTTTCGTCCGTGGGCTCGTCCGCATGGTGTTCGCCACGGAGACACTGGCTCTCGGGATCAACATGCCGGCCCGGTCGGTGGTCCTCGAACGTCTGGTGAAGTACAACGGCGAGTCGCACGTCGACCTCACCCCCGGCGAGTTCACCCAGCTGACCGGCCGCGCCGGACGCCGCGGGATCGACGTCGAGGGCCATGCCGTCGTGGTGTGGACACCCGAGGTCGTCCCCGAGGAGGTCGCCGGACTCGCGGGTGCCCGCACCTTCCCGCTTCGTAGCTCCTTCTCGCCGGAATACAACATGGCGGTCAACCTGCTCGGCCGGCTCGGTCTCGACGGGGCCCGTGAACTCCTGCACCGATCGTTCGCCCAGTTCCAGGCCGACCGCTCGGTGGTCGGGCTGGCCCGCAAGCTCCACGAATCGCAGCGGGCGCTGCGCAAGCTCGACGGCGAGCTGGCCCGCGCCGCCGAGGCCCGGGGTCTGGAACCCGGGGGAGTCGACGCCACCGGGGCACCGGCAGCGGGCGAGACCGAGGCGTACGCCGGGTTCCTCGGCTACGTCACGCTCCGCGAGGAGATCCGCCGTCGAGAACGAGACCTGAAGTACCGCAAGCGGATCAACACCGAGGATGCAATCGTCGCCGACCTGGCCGCGCTCAAACGGGGTCACGTCATCGGGGTGCCCGTCGGACGCCACCGGGGTCTCGCGGTGATCGTCGAACCGGCCACCCAGGCAGCAGATCCCAAGCCGCTGGTGGTCACCGAGGACGCCTGGTGCGGACGTATCGGGCTGCGTGACTTCGTCAATCCGCCCGAGGTCCTCGGCAACATGCGGTTGCCGAAGAACGCCGACCGCCGGACCGGACGCGGCCGCCGCGACCTCGCGTCTGCACTGCGGTCGACCGGGATAGAGATGCCCCGGGGGCGCTCCAAGAAGCGCGCCGACGCCGCCGATGACCCAGAGCTGGCCCAGATGCGTCGCACGCTGCGTGCCCATCCCGCGCATCAGATCCCGAACGGCGACGAGCTGTTCCGTCTCGCCGAGAAGCGCAACCGTCTGCTGCGCGACATCGTCACCGCCGAACGCAGCATCGGTGAGCGAACCTCGACGCTCGGTGTCACCTTCGACCACATCGTCGGTGTCCTCAGCGAGCTCGGGTACGTCGAACGCGTCCGCGAGGCCTCCGAATCGACCGGCCACAACATGCGGGTGACCGAGTCGGGCAAGCTGCTGGCCCGCATCTACAGCGAGAGCGATCTCGTGGTGACCGAGTGCATTCGCGCGGGCGTGTGGGACGACCTCTCGCCGGCCGACCTGGCCGCCGTCGTCGCCGCACTCGTCTACGAGAGCCGTCGCGACAGCTACGGCGGGGTCGATGCGCTGCCCGGCAGCACCTCGCTGCGTACTGCGATGGCCGCGACCGTGGACATCTGGTCGAAGGTGACGGCGGTCGAGTCGCGCCACCGGGTCAGTCCCACCCGGGAGCCGGACACCGGTTTCTCGCTCGCGGTGGCGACCTGGGCGTCGGGCCGATCGCTCAGCGAGGCACTGCTCCTCGCGGGCGAACGCGGTCAGCTGCTCTCACCTGGCGACTTCGTCCGGTGGAATCGTCAGGTCATCGACCTCCTGGAACAGATCCGGCTCTGCGTCGGCACCGACACCCGCCTGGGCGGCACCGCACGATCCGCGGTCAAGGCGATCCGCCGGGGAGTGGTGGCCGCCGAACTCGGTTGAGCCCGTCGGTTCACCAGACGACGCTGCGGGCCACCCTGCTCGAGGTTGCCTGATTGTCGTGTGTGCCTGAGGTAACGTTCATCCCGCATTCGGTGTCAGGGAGGGATGTCCCGGCACTGTCGCGTGACGTCACAGTTCGCCGACACCTCGTCGAGGTGGGAGCCGAGTGGGAGGGGACTCATGACCGACCCGAACAACCCGAATCCGTCCCAGCCCCAGCAGGGCCAGCCCGGCTCCGGCGACAAGACCGAGATCGTGAACACGGGCGGTTCCCAGGAGGGCGGCTCGCAGGCCGACCCCACGACGATGGCGCCCAACCCCGGTTACGGACAGCCCCAGCAGGATCCGTTCCAGGCGAATCCCTACCGGCAGAACCCCTACCAGCAGGCTCCCGGATACGCGCCCGGAGCGCAGGCACCGGGCCAGCCGGCCCAGAACCAGCCGACACAGGTCGGGTACCCCGGGGCGCAGCCCGGCCAGTACGGGCAACCCGGTGGTCAGCCCGCCTACGGTGCCCCGAACCAGGGTGCGCCCAACTACGGCGGACCCGCGCAGCCCTACGGTCAGCAGCCCGACCCCGCACAGTACGGTGCCGGACAGTACGGTGCCGGTCAGTACGGTGCGCCCGGCCAGTACGGTCAGCAGCCCTACAGTCAGCCGCAGCAGACCCCGGGCGCCTACGGCCAGAACCAGTTCGGCGGACCCGACCAGTTCAGCGGCATGGCGACGCCCAAGTCGAACAAGACGCTTCGGACGCTGCTGTTCGCCGGTGGCGGTGCGCTGATCGTGATCGCCGCGATCATCCTCATCACCGCCTTCGTCGCCCCCGGCTGGGCCCCGAAGAACCTCGACCAGCAGGCAGCCCAGGACGGCGTGCAGCAGATCCTCACCGAGGACTATCAGGCCAGCGATGTCAGCAATGTGAAGTGCCCGTCCGGCCAGCGCGTCAAGGAGGGGTCGTCGTTCACCTGCTCGGTGACCGTCGGCGGACAGGACCAGCAGGTCACCGTCACCTTCATCGACGACGAGGGTCGCTACGAGGTCTCGCGTCCCAGCTGACACGAGACCGCGCTGATCAGGCCTTGGGCCAGCCCAGCGCCTTCGACAACCGACCCACCGACGCCCCGATGCCCAGCTCCTCGACGAGCGCGGCCAGGGCCTCGGGGTCGGCCGGTTCCGACGGCAGCAGATCCGGGCCGCTGTCGATGGTCTCCGCGTCGGTGCGCACCGAGACGACGGTGCGGGCCGCCTCCAGGTAGTCCTCGGCGGCGAGCAGCGCCTTGCGTGCCCGCGTCGGGACCTTCGACGACGAGTCCCGGGCAGCCGCTTCGAGCGCGTCCAGGCTGCCGTATTCGCTGATCAGTTTCGCCGCGGTCTTCTCGCCGATGCCCGGTACACCGGGGAGGCCGTCCGACGGGTCGCCGCGCAGCATCGACATCTCCGCGTAGCCGATCCCGGCGCGATCGGCGGGTACGCCGTACTTCTCCCCGACCTCGACCGGCCCCATCATCTCCGCCTTCGCCAGTCCGCGCCCGACGTAGAGCACCCGCACCGGGACCGGATCATCGGAGACCACCTGCAGCAGATCGCGGTCACCGCTGACGACGACCACCGGATGCTCCGCCTCCTCCCAGGCGAGTGTTCCGATGACATCGTCGGCCTCGCAGCCGACCGCCCCCGAGGTCGCGATCCCCGCGGCGGCAAGGACATCCATGATCATGTCGACCTGCGGCGTCAGCGTGTCGGGCACTTCTTCGACGTCGATGGTCTCCGTGCCCGTGGCGTCGGTCGCACCGTCCTCGACCGCGACGCGGTGCGCCTTGTACGTCGGGATGAGGGCGGTACGGAACTCGGGACGCCAGTCGAGGTCGAGGCACACGACGAGCCGCGTCGGGTGTTCGCGTGTCACGAGATTCGCGATCGTGTCGATGAATCCCCGGACCGCGTTGACCGGTCGCCCGTCGGGGCTGGTCATCTTCTCGGGCAGGGCGTAGAACGACCGGAACCACAGGCTCGCACCGTCGAGCAGCATCAACGAATCCGTCACCTCCACACTCTCGCATTGACGGTGTCGCCGCGTCACCACGACCCGCACACCCGGCGGTAGTCTTCGACCATGGCTGCCACATCGACCACCGCCGGCCCGGCGGCACCGCTGTTCGATCCCGAGGTGTACCGCGAACGCATGCGACGCGCCGCGGAACTCACCCGCGACGCCGGCCTCGACGCGCTGGTGCTGGCGCCCGGTCCCGACCTGCGATATCTCGTGGGTTCGCGCGCCGACACCTTCGAACGCCTCACCGCACTCGTCATCCCCGCAGCGGGGGACCCGAAACTCGTCATCGCGCGCCTCGAGGTGCCGTCGCTGTCCGCCTCAGCCGTCGGCGACCTCGGCATCGAGGTGGCCGACTGGGTCGACGGCGACGACGCGCACGGTCTCGCGCTCTCCGGTCTGCCGTCGAATCCGACCATCGCGGTGTCGGATTCGATGCCCGCCCTGCACGTGATCCCGCTGGCCCGGCACACCGGCGCCACACCGCAACTCGCCACCGCAGTGCTGCGCGAACTCCGAATGCTCAAGGACGACGCGGAGATCGAGGCCCTGCGTCGTGCCGGCGCGGCCATCGACCGCGTCCATGCCCGGATGGGTGAATGGCTCAAGCCCGGACGCACCGAGCGGGAGGTCTCCGACGACATCGCGGCGGCGATCCTCGAGGAGGGCCACACCGAGGCCGCGTTCATCATCGTCGGTTCCGGACCCAACGGCGCCGACCCGCATCACGAGTTCTCCGACCGGGTCATCGAACGGTCCGACATCGTCGTCATCGACATCGGCGGACCGGTCGAACCCGGTTACAACTCCGACTCGACCCGCACCTACTGTTTCGAACCGCCCGCCGCCGACGTCGCCGACGCGTACGCCGCCCTGCACGAGGCGCAGCGGACTGCAGTCGCCGCCGTACGTCCCGGAGTCACCGCCGCCTCCATCGACGCAGCCGCCCGCGACCTGCTCCGCGAACGCGGCCTCGCCGAGGCGTTCATCCACCGCACCGGACACGGCATCGGCCTCTCGGTCCACGAGGAGCCCTACATCGTGAACGGCAACGACATCACCCTGCGCCCCGGCATGGCCTTCAGCGTGGAGCCCGGGGTGTACTTCTCCGGCCGCTGGGGTGCCCGCATCGAGGACATCGTCGTGGTCACCGAGGACGGCTGCGAGTCCTTCAACAACCGCCCGCACCAGCTGGTGCAGCTGTAGCTACCCCAGCAACGACGCCGACCCGAGCACCCGGGACACGCTGATCTCGATGACCACACGTCGAGGGTTGGGCTTCGGCTGCCGGTACCGCTGTGCGTAGCGCTGCTCCGCCTCGTGCACGCGTTCCGGTTCGCGGCTGACCCGCGCCGGACCCTCGAGGGTGAGCCAGCGGGGACCGTCGACGTTCGTCACCGCCGCGTAGCCGCCGCGCTCGACGTTGCGCACCTTCTGGCTGCCGTCGAAGGTGATCACCCGCGCCAGCCCGGCTTCGGGGTCCCAGGTGAAGCCCACGGCCACCGAATGCGGTGTCCCATCGGCCCGCAGCGTCGTGAGGGTGCCGAGATGGCGTTCGGTCAGGAACTCGAGTGCGGCGGGGCCGATGTCGGCAGCGGTACGTGACATGTCTGCCACGCTAGCGCCGGTGGGGTGACTTCGACGTGTCGGGGCTGGTGCGATACTGCTGTGCATGGCGTCTGAGACATCTGCGGGTTCGCTGGTCCTGTTCGGCGGCCGCAGTGAGATCGGTGTGGCCACCGCTCAGCGTTTGGCCGACGGGCGGACGGTGGTCCTCGCGGCCCGTCGGCCCGACGACCTCGCCGATCAGACCGCACTGCTTCTCGAGGCGGGCGCGACCGCCGTACACACCGTCGGCTTCGATGCCGACGACACCGACACCCACCCCGGGCTGATCGCGTCCCTGCTCGACGACTTCGGCCCGATCGGTATCGCGATCGTCGCGTTCGGGATCCTCGGTGACCAGACGCGCGCGGAAGCCGATGTCGCGCATGCCCTGCAGATCGCGCACACGGACTACTACGCCCAGGTCAGTGTGCTGATACCGCTTGCCGCCGCCCTGCGCGCACAGGGGTCCGGCACGATGATTGTCTTCTCCTCGGTCGCAGGGATCCGCGTGCGCCGGGCCAACTTCGTCTACGGCTCCACCAAGGCCGGGCTCGACGGCTTCGCCAGCGGTATGGCGGATTCGCTGCACGGCACCGGCGTCCGGCTGCTCCTCGCCCGACCCGGTTTCGTGATCGGCGCGATGACCAAGGAACTGATGGAGTCCGGGGTGAAACCCGCACCGTTCTCGAAGACTCCGGACCAGGTCGCCGATGCCGTCGCCCGCGCGTATCGCAAGGGGCGTGGTGAGGTTTGGATCCCGTCGGTGTTGCGCCCGATGTTCTTCGGCATGCGTCTGCTCCCTCGCGCGGTGTGGCGGAGACTGCCCCGATGAGTTCCACACCGTCGAATTCGGGTGTTCCGCCGCGCTTCGTGGTCGTCGGCATCGGCGCCGATGGTTGGCGCGGTCTCGGCGACGCCGCACGCGACGAACTGCGTGGTGCCCACGTGATCTACGGGGCGAGAAGGCAACTCGCACTCCTCGACGACGCCGGGCACGAGCTCACCGGCACGCGTGAGGTGTGGCGCTCGCCGATGTCGTCGCATCTCGCCGAAGTCCTCGAGAACGCCACCGGCCGTGTACACATCCTCGCCAGCGGCGATCCGATGTTCCACGGCGTCGGCGCCAGCATCGTCGCGCGGGTCGGGCCCGATCAAGTGCGGGTCGTCCCCACGGTGTCCAGCGCGAGTCTGGCGTGCGCGCGTCTCGGCTGGGACCTTGCGACGACCAGGATCGTCAGTGCCGTCACCGCCGACCCCGAGGTGGTCCTCACCGAGGTCACCGGCGGCGGACGTCTCCTCGTTCTCAGTCGGAACGAGATGACACCCGCTTCCGTGGCAGAACTGCTCTCGCAGAACGGATTCGGCGATTCGTCGATGACTGTCCTCGAACAGCTCGGTGGACCGGACGAGCGCATCCGTTCCTCGACCGCGGAATCCTGGGCACCTTCACCCGTGGACCCGCTCAACATCGTGGCCGTCGACTGCGTCGGACCACGTCGCAGCCGGATGCCCGGCCGCGACGACGACACCTACGACCACGACGGCCAGATCACCAAGTCCACGATCCGCGCGATCACTGTCGCCGCTCTCGAACCGGCCGGGGCGCAGCTCCTCTGGGACATCGGCTCAGGATCCGGAAGTGTGGCCATCGAATGGTTGCGCGCCGACGACCGGGGACGGGCGGTCGCCTTCGAGCAGAACGCGGACCGGGCGGAGCGGCTCACCGCCAACGCTCGCCGGCACGGCGTCGGTCATCGCCTGACGCTGCGCGGCGCCGCACCCGAAGCCCTTTCCGACGCACCGCCTCCCGACGCGGTGTTCATCGGCGGCGGCCTCGACGAGAAGGTCCTCACCTCCGCGTGGAACGCACTGCGACCGTCCGGACGGATCGTCGTCAACGCCGTCACCGTGGAGAACCAGGAGATCCTGGTCCGCTGGCATGCGGAACGCGGCGGCACCCTTCGGCGCCTGTCCGTGGAAACAGTCGCACCCCTGGGGACGATGAGCACCTGGCGGCCCGCGCTGCCGATCGTCCAGTGGGCCGCAACCAGAGACGACACAGCAGACAAGGCGGGATCGACGACATGACCGTCTATTTCATCGGCGCCGGGCCCGGCGCTCCCGACCTGATCACGCTGCGTGGCGCTCGGCTGCTGGGGGAGTGCCGCACCTGCCTGTATGCCGGGTCACTGGTACCCGGCGACATGCTCGAGTTGTGCCCCGACGACGCCGTCCTCGTCGACACGGCGCGAATGCCGTTGCCCGACATCGTCGATCACATCGTCGCCGCCCACGAACGCGGACACGACGTCGCCCGTCTCCACTCCGGTGACCTCTCGATCTACTCGGCATTGGCAGAGCAGCAACGCGAACTGCGTGCACGGGGCATTCCGTACGAGATCGTGCCCGGGGTACCCGCGTTCGCCGCCGCGGCCGCTGCTCTCGACACCGAACTCACCGTCCCCGGAGTGGGGCAGAGCCTGCTCATCACTCGGGTGTCGACGCTGTCGACCGACATGCCCCACGGCGAGGACCTGGCGAACCTCGCCGCAACCGGTGTGACACTCGCCCTCCATCTCGCCGCACACCGTGCCGGACAGATCGTCGAGGCGCTCGCACCGCACTACGGATCGGAATGTCCCACGGCGACCGTCGCTTTCGCGAGCCGACCGAACCAGCAGGTGGTGCGCTGTGCACTGAGCCGTCTACCGGAGACCCTGGACGCCGCCGACATCCGCAAGACCGCGATCATCTTCGTCGGTCGCGTGCTCGACGCCATGACGCATCCCGAGGTCACCGACAGTTACCTGTACTCCCACGCGCGAATGACGAAACTCCGCGAGACACCGCACCCATGACCGATGAACAGATCCTCATCCTCGGCGGCACCGGGGAGGCACGAGCACTGGCGGCGTCCCTGACCGAGACCGGGAGGTCGGTCATCAGTTCACTCGCGGGCCGCGTGGACAATCCGCGCCTCCCGGTGGGCCCGGTCCGCATCGGCGGCTTCGGAGGAGTCGACGGCCTGCGGGAGTGGCTGCTCAGCAACCGGATTCAGGCCGTCATCGACGCCACGCATCCGTTTGCGGCGACCATCACCCGGAACGCGGCGCAGGCCGCGTCGGAAGCGGGGGTGCCGCTGCTCCGGCTGCGTCGTGAACCCTGGGTCCCGTCCGACGCCGACCGCTGGATCCGCGTACCGGATCTCGCCACCGCTGCCGACGAGGTACGGCACCGCGGCAACCGGGTGTTGCTGACCACGGGTCGCCAGGACGTCGGCGAGTTCGCCGGCATCGACGACGTCTGGTTCCTGATCCGGGTCGTTGATCCGCCGACCGCGGAACTCCCTGCGCACCACGAAATTCTGCGGTCACGCGGGCCCTACGACTACGACTCCGAGCTTGCACTCCTGCGCGAGAATCGGATCGACCTGCTGGTCACCAAGAACAGCGGGGGATCGCTGACGAAGGCGAAACTCGACGCCGCCGCGACGATGGGGATCGACGTGATCGTCGTCGACCGTCCGATCGAGCCCGACGTCCCGGCGGTGTCAGAGGTTGCTGCCGCCCAGGCTTGGCTCGAGCGGCTGCTCGGTTGAGACCTGTTCCGGTTCCTCGGTGGGAGTGTGCCGGCGCGGGGTGAACACCAGCGGACCCCCGGCGCGGGACACCGCTCGGGTCGCCGACGAACCGATGATGAGCAACGTGCGCATGTCGACCACTTCGGGGTCGAGGCCGGCCACGGTCGTCGTGGTCAGTGACTGCTCCGGACCGCCCACATCGCGACCGAGGACGACGACCCGGTCGGATGAGACCGTCTGCAGCAGCGTGTGTTTGAGGGCCCCGACCTGCCACGACCGGCTGGCCGAACCCGGATTGTAGATCGCGATGACCAGGTCGGCGGCCAAGGCGGCACGGATGCGGCGCTCGATCACCGACCACGGCTTGAGCCGGTCGGACAGCGAGATCACCGCGAAGTCGTGACCGAGCGGCGCACCGACGGCCGCCGCGACGGCGGTCGCCGCCGTGATCCCCGGAACCACGCGCACCCGAACGTCATGCCACTGCGGTTCGGCGGCCACCTCGGTCACCGCGGCCGCCATCGCGAATACGCCCGGATCGCCCGACGACACGACCGCCACGCGCGCTCCGCGTCGGGCGAGATCGAGAGCGAACTCGGCACGCTCGGACTCGACCCGGTTGTCGCTCGCATGGACGCGCTGGCCCGGTCTCGGGGTCACCCGCTTGAGGTAGGTTGTGTACCCGACGAGGTCGGTCGCGGTGGCGAGTTCCGCGCGGACTTCGGGTGTCGTCCAGCTGTCGTGACCCGGTCCGAGACCGACGACCACCAGTTCGCCCGGTACCGGTTCCGGCTCGAAGCGCGGGTTGTTCCGTCGGCCGGGAACCACGAGGATCGAGAAGTACGGCACCTCAGCCGGATTCACCTCCGCCGCCGGCAGCACACGCTCGACGGTGGTCGACGCCCGTTCGACGTAGAAGGCCTCGTCGAGGCGGCCGGCCTCGCGCAACGCCTCCCGCACCCGTTCGAAGGTGCGGCCCAGTTTCATCACCACGATGGCGTCGGCCGAACGGAAGCGGAACAGCAGCTCTTCCGTCGATGCCGTACCCGGGACGACCGTCAAGGTCTCGTCGCCCTCCACCAGCGGAACACCGGTGGCCGCCGACGCCGCGCTCACCGACGTCACACCCGGCACGATCTCCGCATCGAAGTGCGGGGACAGCCGCTTGTGCATGTGCATGTAGGAGCTGTAGAAGAGCGGATCCCCCTCGGCGAGAAGGACGACGTCCCGGCCCGCGCGCAGGTGGACGGCGAGCCGTTCCGCGCTCTCGGCGTAGAAGTCGTCGAGTGCACCCTGATACCCGCCGGGATGGTCGGTGGTCTCGGTGGTGACCGGGTACATGAGACGCTCTTCGGTCTGGTCTTCGCGCAGATAGGGTTCGGCGACCGACCGCGCGATGCTGTTGCCGTGGCGCGCACAGTGATACGCGACCACGTCGGCGGTGCTGATCACCCGCGCGGCCTTGACCGTCATCAGTTCGCTGTCGCCGGGCCCGAGGCCGATTCCCCAGAGCTTGCCGGGCCGCTGATCATCGTTGACTGCAGGCACATTCACTCCTGAGGGGTGGCGAGCGCGTTGACGGCGGCGGCGGTGATCGCCGACCCACCACGACGACCGGTGACGGTGATGAACTCGAGATCGGTGCGGGCAGCGAGGGCCTCGCACGACTCCGCGGCGCCGACGAAACCGACGGGCGCGCCGACGATCGCGGCCGGGCGGGGTGCGCCCTCGTCGATCATGTCGAGCAGGGCGAACAACGCGGTCGGGGCATTGCCGATCGCGACGACCGCGCCCTCGAGGCGTGGCAACCAGAACTGCAGGGCAGCAGCGGTTCTCGTGGTGCCCATCTCCTCGGCCAGAGCGGGGAGACCCGGTTCGGAGAGATGGCACAGCACCTCGTTGTCGGCGGGCAGACGCTTGCGGGTGATGCCGGACGCCACCATCGACGCGTCGCAGAGGATCGGTGCTCCGGCCTCGAGTGCCCCGCGGGCCGCGCGTACGACGCCGGGTGTCGCGATGACGTCGCGTGTGAGATCGGTCTGTCCGCAGGCGTGGATCATCCGGACGACCACGGTCGACACGTCGGAGCCGAAGGCGGACAAGTCCGACTCGGCCCGAATCGTCGCAAAGGACTGGCGGTAGATCGCGGCGCCGTCGCGCAGGTACTCGGTCATGATGCGCACGAGCCTAGCGGCGACGCCGGTCGTACCCGCCGTCGGGCGTGGCCTGCACCGACAGGTGTGTACCGGCGGGGGAGCCGCAGCGACGCTCGCACCCCACCCAGTGTTCGCGATCGCCTACCGGGAGGCCGGCCTCGACATGGGCGAGCAGGTCCTCGCGCACCGGGGCGTTGGCCGATCCGCAGCCCGGGGCGCCCACACAACAGCTGAGCCGTGCCCACGGCGAGTTCGCGTCGAAGATCAGGCCCATCGGTGCGAGCACCCGCACCACGGTCTCGGCAACGCCTTCACCGAGGTCACAGATCAGGATCTCCCGGTCCGGGGTGAAGACCACCGGCGACTCCACCGCGCCGATGAACTCGGCGAGGCGCGCGGGCAGGCGGCCGAGTTCGACGACCGAGCCGAGCAGCACCGATCCGTCGTCCTGGTCGAACCAGCCCACGATCGGCTCCACCGGGGCCGCTACGTCGTCTTCGTCGGATTCGACGGTGGGGGCCAGGTTCTCGGCGACGAGCCGCTCCAGGCGGTGGCGGTCCTCGGCGCCGAGATCGCGGACGCGCCAGGCGCCGGGCGCCACCGCGTTCAGACCGGCGGCCACCGAGATGAGTGCCTCGACGATCCCGGGCACCCCTCCGACCGATCCGACCGCGACGCCGCCGACCAGGATGTCGGCGACCACAGGTTCGGCCGAGCGCGCCACGGCACACGCGTCGGCGCCTCGGCGCCGGATGTCGCCGCGACCGTCGTCGACCCCGAACAGGAAGCGTCCCGAGATCGAGGTGGCCGCGGGATCGGCGCGCAGCGCGTCGTCGAGTGCCGCTGTCAGCGGACCTGCGTCGATGACACCGCCGATGCGGCCGGTCAGCGGGCTGACCTCGATGTTCCGGACCTTGTCGTGCGACGAGCTGGGCGCGAGGCCGGCGCTCACCACGGCGTCGGCCACGGCCTCGACGTCGGCGATCCCGCGCAGCTGCAGGTTCCCGCGCGCGGTGAGCTCGAGGAAGCCGTCGGCGTGAGCAGCCGCAGCCTGGGCGAGGGTGGTGAGCTGATCAGCGCGGATCCGGCCTCCGGGAAGCCGGATCCGGGCCAGTGCGCCGTCCTGCGCCTCGTGCGTGCTGAACACGCCGGGGCAACGATCCGCGGATTCCCGGATCGCCGTGCCGGGAGCGGGTTCAGCCGCTTCAGTCATCCCACCAGCCTACGACCGGACCAGGTGACGACTCCGCCGACCGGTCGCCGTAGGCTGAGACCCAACCGCGAGCGGGCTGAAGCCGGTGAGATTCCGGCGCGGTCGCGCCACTGTGAAGGGTCCCGGTAGACGCCGGTGCCCCAGCCAGACCAGTCCCTCGCACACACCCGACACTCCGGGCGCGACAACCCGGCGAGGAGACACGATGATCCTGCTGTTCTCGACCTCGGACACCGATCTGCTGACCGCGGCGGCCGCCGGCGAGGCGAACCCGGAAGTGGGGTTCCGCGGCGCGAATCCCGCACGACTGCTCATCGACGAGATCCCGGCACTGGCCGCCGACGCCGACCTGATCGTCGTCCGCATCCTCGGTGGAACGCGTGCCTGGGAAGAGGGACTCGCCGCGGTCGAGGCGACCGGCAAACCGCTGGTGGTGTGTTCCGGCGAGCAGCAACCGGACCCGGACCTGATGGCCCATTCGACGGTGCCGGCCGGTGTGGCCGCCCAGGCCCACGACTACCTCGCCGCCGGCGGCGTCGCGAACATCGTCAACCTGCATCATTTCCTCTCCGACACCGTGCTGTTCACCGGATACGGCTTCGAGCCGCCGCAGCAGACCCCGGCGTGGGGAATCCTGGAGCGCGCGCAGCGGGAGAATTCCGATGCACCGACCATCGCGGTGCTCTATTACCGCGCCCAGCACCTCGCCGGGAACACCCGCTACATCGACGCGCTCTGCAGCGCCATCGAGGAGCGAGGCGCCCGGGCGCTGCCGATCTTCTGTGCGTCCCTGCGTACCGCTCCCGACGACCTGATCGAGCTGCTCGGCACGGTCGACGCTCTCGTGGTCACGGTCCTGGCGGCCGGCGGCGCGACCCCGGCGACCGCATCGGCCGGCGGCGACGACGAGGCGTGGAACATCGAACAGCTTGCCGCACTCGACATCCCGATCCTGCAGGGCCTGTGCCTCACGGGTTCCCGGGCGGACTGGGAGGCGAGCGACGACGGTCTCTCACCGCTCGATGTCGCAACGCAGGTGGCGGTGCCGGAGTTCGACGGCCGGATCATCACCGTCCCGTTCTCCTTCAAGGAATTCGACGACGACGGCCTTCCCTGGTATCGGCCGGATCCCGAGCGCTGCGCCCGCGTGGCGGGCATCGCGGTGTCGCATGCACAGCTGCGCCGAATTCCGGCCGCCGACAAGCGCATCGCCGTCATGCTGTCGGCGTATCCCACGAAGCACGCCCGCATCGGCAACGCCGTCGGCCTCGACACCCCTCGGAGTCTGCTGCGTCTGCTCTCGGCCCTGCGCGCGGCCGGTTACGACATCGGACCGGAATCCGGTCCCGGTGCGATACCCGGTTTGGCAGAAGACGATTCGGATGCGCTGATCCACGAGATCATCGCGACGGGCGGTCAGGACCCGGATTGGCTGACCGAGGAAACCCTCGCCGCCAACCCGATCCGCCTGCCCGCCG
This sequence comes from Gordonia sp. Swx-4, assembly GCF_030316175.1. Classification (NCBI taxonomy): domain Bacteria; kingdom Bacillati; phylum Actinomycetota; class Actinomycetes; order Mycobacteriales; family Gordoniaceae; genus Gordonia; species Gordonia sp. Swx-4. Next base: position 2,742,631 of record NZ_CP128197.1, on the reverse strand, counting down.
CGGAGTACCGCGACTGGTTCGAGACGCTGCCGGAAGAACTGCGCAACGGCGTCGTCGAACACTGGGGCGAGGCACCCGGCGAGCTGTTCGTCGACCGGTCGAACAATCCCGACGGCGACATCGTCATCGCTGCACTGACTTTCGGCAACATCGCGATCATGGTGCAGCCGCCGCGCGGGTTCGGCGAGAACCCGGTGGCGATCTACCACGACCCCGACCTGCCGCCGTCGCATCACTATCTGGCGTCGTACCGGTGGATCGCCGCCCGACACGCAACGGGGCAGGCCGGTTTCGGTGCGGACGCGATCGTGCACGTCGGAAAGCACGGCAACCTCGAATGGCTGCCGGGCAAGAACCTCGGCATGTCCGCCAACTGCGGAACCGACGCCGCCCTGGGCGATCTCCCGCTCATCTACCCGTTCCTCGTCAACGACCCGGGGGAGGGGACCCAGGCCAAGCGCCGGGCCCACGCGGTGCTCGTCGATCACCTGATCCCGCCGATGGCGCGCGCCGAGTCCTACGGCGACATCGCCCGCCTCGAGCAGCTGCTCGACGAACACGCGAACATCTCCGCCCTCGACCCGGCGAAGCTTCCGGCGATCCGCCAGCAGATCTGGACGCTGCTCACCGCGGCGAAGATGGACCACGACCTCGGACTGACCGAACGCCCGGACGAAGAGGTCTTCGACGACATGCTCCTGCACGTCGACGGCTGGCTGTGCGAGATCAAGGACGTCCAGATCCGCGACGGCCTCCACGTCCTCGGCGAGGCCCCCCGCGACGACGCCGAGGTCGACCTCGTCCTCGCGATGCTGCGCGCCCGTCAGCTGTGGGGCGGAACGTCGGCGTTGCCCGGACTCCGTGAGGCACTGGGCCTTGTCGAGGACGGCACCGCCGAACGCGGGACCGTCGACACCGTCGAGGCGCAGGCCCGTGAACTCGTCGCCGCATGTGCCAAGGACGACTGGTCGGAGGCTGCCGTCGCCGAGGCCACCGCCGGATTGCCCGACGCGGTCGCCGACGTCCTGCGTTTCGCCGCCGGCGAAGTCGTCCCGCGTCTGCGGCAGACCACGGGGGAGGTGCCTCGCGTGCTGCACGCCCTCGACGGCGGCTTCATCCCCGCCGGCCCCAGTGGCTCTCCGCTGCGCGGACTGATCAACGTGCTGCCGACCGGCCGCAACTTCTACTCCGTCGACCCGAAGGCCGTGCCTTCGCGGCTGGCGTGGGAGACCGGACGCGCGATGGCCGACTCACTGCTGGAACGCTATGTCGCCGACCACGGCCACCACCCGGCGTCGGTCGGCCTGTCGGTGTGGGGGACCAGCGCGATGCGCACGTCCGGTGACGACGTCGCCGAGGTCCTCGCACTGCTCGGCGTCATGCCGGTGTGGGACGAGATGTCACGCCGCGTCGTCGATCTCGAACTCATCGACCTCGCCGAACTGGGCCGTCCGCGTATCGACGTCACGGTCCGGATCTCCGGGTTCTTCCGCGACGCCTTCCCCCACGTGGTGGCGATGCTCGACGACGCGGTCGCCCTCGCCGCCTCAGCCGACGAGCCCGACGACCAGAACTTCGTCGCCGCCCACGTCCGCGCCTCGATGGCCGATCACGGCGACCGTCGCCGCGCCGTCACCCGGGTCTTCGGTTCCAAGCCCGGAACCTACGGCGCAGGGATCCTGCAGCTCATCGACTCCCGCGACTGGCGCAGCGACGAGGACTTGGCTCGGGTCTACACCGAGTGGGGCGGCTACGCCTACGGGCGCGGACTCGACGGCGTGCCCGCGGTCGACGACATGCGCGCGGCCTACAAGCGGATCGCGGTGGCCGCGAAGAACACCGACACCCGCGAACACGACATCGCCGACTCCGACGACTACTTCCAGTACCACGGCGGCATGGTCGCGACCGTCCGCGCGCTCACCGGAACGGCACCCGAGGCGTACATCGGTGACAGCACCCGGCCCGACTCCGTTCGCACCCGGACGCTTTCGGAGGAGACCGCCCGCGTGTTCCGCGCCCGCGTCGTCAACCCGCGCTGGATCTCGGCGATGCAGCGCCACGGCTACAAGGGCGCCTTCGAGATGGCCGCGACCGTCGACTACCTCTTCGGTTACGACGCCACCACCGACGTCGTCGCCGACTGGATGTACGAGAAGCTCACCGAGTCCTACGTCCTCGACGAGACCAACCAGGAGTTCATGCAGCAGTCCAACCCGTGGGCACTGCACGGCATCGCCGAACGACTGTTGGAAGCCGTCGAACGTGACATGTGGCACGAACCGCCCGCCGACCTCCTCGATCAGCTGCGCAACGTCTACCTGCAGACCGAGGGCGACATCGAGGCCCGCGGCGAAGACTGAACCCCGGGAGAAAAATCGCCCCGTCGTTCGTTAACCTGCCAGACCCTGACGTCGAGGGTGCCCACAAGGCACCGAAAGACAGGTGAGACGACCATGGCACTCCGCTACTTCGCCGTGTACGCGCTGCTGGAGATCGCCGCCTTCGTGGCGATGGCGGTATGGCTCGGGTTCGGCTGGGCCGTGCTGATCAGCATCGCGGCCGGCGTCCTGGGGTTCCTGACGCTGCGCTGGCAGGGCCGCAAGGTGTTCGGCGAGTTGCGCCGCGCCGCCAACAACGAGGTCGACGCACGGGCGCCGCTGGCCGACACTGCGCTGGTCGCCGCCTCGACGATCCTGCTGGTCATCCCGGGTGTCGTCTCGACTCTCGCCGGCATCCTGCTGCTGTTCCCGCCGACCCGCAAGGTGTTGCGCCCGGTCGTGGTGGCCGTGGGCGCGAAGCGGATGGCGACCGCGATGGACCGCGCGGGCCTGTACGCAACCGGCGTCTACGGCAGCCGAATCCGCGGTGGCGGCGTCCCCGGTGGTGGGACCGTCGTCGACGGCGTGGTTGTGGAGTCCGACACCCCCGGAACCGGCTTCGGCCCAGGAACCACACCGATGACCACCCCGCAGCTGCCGCCCACGCGCTGACCTGGGCACGCCCCGCCCGACCCCTCCCGGCCACATTCACTCACGGCAAGGCAGACTGAACGATCGTGGCAACCCAACTGCTTCTCGGCGGTGCCGTGTACTCGGCGGCCGCCCCCGACGCGACCGCGATGGCCATCACCGATGGGGTGGTGGTGTGGGTCGGTACCGATGACATCGGCCGGGCTCTCCACCCGGATGCGGAGATCGTCGACCTGAACGGGCTCTTCGTCAGCCCGGGTTTCGTCGACTCGCACGTGCACCTCACGTCGACCGGTCTCTCGCTCGACGGTCTCACCCTCAACGAGGCGACGAGCCGGACGCACTGCCTGCGTCTCGTCGGGAAGGCGGTGGCCGACGACGCCGCCGCCGGCCACGACGAGGGCGACCTGCTCTGGGGTCTCGGCTGGGACGACTCGACCTGGGAGGGCCCCGAACCCGAGGACGGCCGGTTCCCGACGACCAGCGAACTCGACGCCGTGGTCGGTGGCCGCCCGGTGTACCTGGCCCGCGTCGACGAACACTCCGCGGTCGCCTCGACGGCACTCCGTCGTCTCGTCCCGGAACTCGCGGGCGCCGTCGGCTACCACCCGGAGGAGCCGCTTGTCGCCGAGGCGCATCATCTCGTCCGCGGTGCGGCCCGCCTCCTCGTCACCGCCGCACATCGTGAACGGGCGCAGCGTCGTGCGCTCGACGTGGCCGCCGCGCACGGTGTCGTCGCCGTCCACGAGAACGGCGGCCCCGACATCAGCGGTATGGACGACTTCCTGGCCATCGCCGACCTCGACCACCCCGTCGAGATCCGCCGCTACTGGGGACAGACCGTCACCGACGCCGACCACGCGGCCGAGCTGATGACCATCACCCGCGCCCACGCCCTCGGCGGCGACCTCTTCATCGACGGCGCGATCGGGTCGCACACCGCGTGGCTCAACGAGCCGTACACCGACGCCCCGGACACCCGCGGCATCAGCTACCTCGACATGGAGACGATCCGCGATCATCTCCGCGGCTGCACACTGGCCGGTATCCAGTCCGGTTTCCACGTCATCGGTGATGCCGCCACCGGTGCCGTCGTCGCCGCGCTCACCGAACTCGCCGACGAGCTGGGCACCCCGGCGATCGCCCGCTGCGCACACCGGCTCGAGCACGCCGAGATGGTCACCGCCCGCGACGCGGAGGTCCTGGCGCGCTGCGGCGTCATCGCCAGCATGCAACCGCACTTCGACGCCGAATGGGGCGGCGAAGGCGACCTCTACGACGCCCGACTCGGCAAGGCCCGCGCCGCAACGCTCAACGACTTCGCGATGCTCGCGAAAACCGGTGTGGCACTCTCGTTCTCGTCTGACGCTCCGGTCACGCCGATCGATCCCTGGTCGACGATCCGGGCCGCCGTGCACCATCATCAGCCGACCAACGCGATCTCCGCACGCGGCGCCTTCGCAGCGGCAACCCGCGGCGGCTGGCGCGCCGGCGGCATCAACGACGGTCTCACCGGCACCCTGACACCCGGGGCGCCAGCGAGCTACGCCGTCTGGGAGGTCGACGACCTCGTCGTCGCCGGCTCCCACGAGAAGGTGCAGCGCTGGTCCACCGACCCGCGTTCCCGTGTGCCCGCCCTGCCGGACGTCTCCCCGGGAGCCGAACTGCCGCGGTGCGTCCGGACCGTCCACCGCGGACAGGTCCTGTACGACCGGGCCGTCGGGTGAACGCCACCGACACGATGACGTCCGCCGAGGAGACCGAGGCGCGTTCGCGTCGCTTCACCCTGACCTGGGACTGGAGTCTCCGCACCCTGGCCGCGATCGTCGCCGGTCTGGCGATGTGGGCGGCCTTCCCGCCCCGCAACTGGTGGTTCCTCGCGGTCTTCGGGCTCGGCGTGCTGTTCACCGCCCTGTACGTGCGGCGCCCGCGGGTGCGCACGGGTGCATGGGTCGGCTTCGTCTTCGGGCTCGCCTTCTTCATCCCGCTGCTGCCGTGGATCGGCGTCTATGTCGGGCCGCTGCCGTGGCTCGCATTGTCGGTGCTGCTGTCCGGGTACCTCGCCCTGTTCGGCGCGATCGCCACCCTGACCATGCGACTCCCGGTCCCGCCGGTCTGGTTCATGGTCTCCTGGGTGCTCGTCGAAGCCCTGCGATCGGCGTTCCCGTTCGGCGGGTTCCCTTGGGGGAGAGCCGCTTTCAGTCAAGTCGACGGCCCACTGCTACCACTGGCCTCCGTGCTGGGCGCCCCCGGGCTGTCCGCCGGCGTGGCGTTGTTCGGCGCGTCGGTCGCCTGGATGCTGATCATCCTGGTCTCCGCCTATCGCCGATCCGCCCGATCGGCGGCGGCGCTCAACGGTGACCAGCCCTCGGGTTTCGTGCGGGTCGCGACCCTCGCCGTCGCCATCGCGCTGCTCGCACCCGTGGCGGCGATCGCCCTCACACCGGCCACCATCGACCGCACCATCTCGTCGGAGTCGGTGCACATCGGGGCGGTCCAGGGCAACGTGCCCCGACTCGGCCTGGACTTCAACGCACAGCGTCGTGCCGTGCTCGACAACCATGTGCGCACCACCATCGGCTACGCCCAGGCGATCGACGCCGGCCTCGCCGCCCCGCCCGATTTCGTGCTGTGGCCGGAGAACGCCTCGGACATCTCGCCGCTGGACAACGCCGACGCCGCCGCGGAGATCACCGCCGCCTCCGAGGCGGTCGGCGCCCCGATCCTCGTCGGCACCCTGATCCGCAACTCCGACGGCCGCCCCACGAACTCGGTGCTCGTCTGGGACGGCGCGAAGGGACCTGTCGACCGCTACGACAAACACATCGTGCAGCCGTTCGGCGAATACCTGCCCTGGCGCCCGTTCTTCCGTCTCTTCTCGTCGTATGCGGACATGGCCGGCAACTTCAAGCCGGGCACCGGTCCCACCGTCGTGGACGTGCCCGGCCGCTCGGGTGAGGTCACGGTGGGAGTCGCGACCTGCTGGGAGGTCGCCTTCGACCGTGCGGCGCGCCAGTCGATCCGCGACGGGGCGCAGATGCTTTTCGTCCCCACCAACAACGCGACCTTCGGCCGCACCGAGATGACATACCAGCAGCTGGCGATGTCGCAGGTGCGCGCCGTCGAACACGGACGTGCTGTGGTCGTCGCCGCGACCAGCGGTGTGAGCGCGATCATCGACGCCGACGGCTCGATCACCGAACAATCCGGCGTGTTCTCCTCGGACGTGCTGACCAGCACCCTCCCGCTGCACAACGGAACGACCCTCGCGACCCGCCTCGGGAGGTGGCCCGAGGCGCTCGCGATCGTCGTGGCGGTGGGTGGTCTTTTGTTTGCGCTGGCCTCGCGTACTAGGTTCACACTCAAGCCACGCAGGGACGCCGCACGGGCGTCCGGTGACATTTAAGGAGCTCGATGGCATCGGGGATTGACGCCTCGGCAGGACAGCGGCAGTCAGGCGACGCGCCGCAGCCGGTGGTCGGCGCCGACGGAGCGGGCGCACTGGTCGTCGTGCCGACGTTCAACGAGCGCGACAACCTGCCGGTGATCGTCGAACGCCTCCAGGCCGCCCTGCCCGGCGTGCACCTGCTGGTGGTCGACGACTCCAGTCCGGACGGCACCGGCGAGGTCGCCGAGAAGCTGGCCCGCCAGGACGCCGAGGCACACGCCGAGAAGGGCGAGGAGTCGGGTCGCATCCACGTGCTGCACCGCGAGGAGAAGGACGGCCTCGGCAAGGCCTACCTTGCCGGTTTCGCGTGGGGCCTGAGCCGCGACTACCCGGTCATCGTCGAGATGGACGCCGACGGCAGTCACGCCCCCGAACAGCTGCACCGCCTGTTCGACGCCATCAACGACGGCGCCGACCTCGTGATCGGATCCCGGTACGTTCCCGGCGGCAAGCTGGTGAACTGGCCCAAGCACCGTGAGTTCCTCTCGCGCGGCGCCAACACCTACGCCCGCGTCGCTCTCGGCGCCAAGGTGCACGACATCACCGCCGGCTTCCGCGCCTACCGGCGCAGCGTGCTGGAGAAGATCCAGCTCGACACGGTCGAGTCGGCCGGTTACTGCTTCCAGATCGACCTGGCCTGGCGGACCGTGCGGGCCGGGTTCGATGTCCGCGAGGTGCCGATCACGTTCACCGAACGTGAGCTGGGCGTGTCCAAGATGAGTGGTGGCGTCATGTCGGAGGCCTTCACGATGGTCGCGCGCTGGGGCATCCAGAGCCGCCTCGAACGCCTGGGCCTCGTCAAGAACTCCTAGCTCGGCATACACATACAGACCGGCCCGGCAGGTGTTCCTGCCGGGCCGGTCTGTATGTCAAGCGGTCGGGCTCAGTGCGAGATGCCCTTGCGACGTTGTTTCAGGAGGTCGAGGCGCTCGTTGAGAAGCACCTCGAGCTCTTCCTCGCTGCGACGCTCGAGCAGCATGTCCCAGTGGGTGCGCGGCGGCTTCGTCTTCTTCTCCTCGGGCTCTGCGCCCTCGAGGATCGTGCCTTCCATACCGTTCTTGCACGGCCACTTCGACGGCACCTCGGCGTCGTCGGCGAAAGGCACGTCGAAGATCTCACCGTTGTCGGTGCGGTACTGGACGATGCGACGTGGCGCGAGGTCGTGGTCGCGATCGGTCTCGTAGCTCACCGCGCCGAGGCGGCTACCCCGAAGTACTCGATCTGCCATGAAGGGTTCCTCTCAAAGCTTCGTCAGATTCTCAGTTTGCCGGATCTATCAGCTGTGTTCACGCGGCGTTCACCATCGAACGCAGCCAACTGAGTCGTCAACAGGAACATTCTACGCGCATTCCTCCCGGTGGCTCGCCACCGCCGACGACCCGTGTTGCCGGTGGCGGCCGCCGGACGTGCCGTGCCGGTCTCCGGGCGTCCGATCGGGGTACCGTCTCCGATGTGGAACAGGTCTCCCATCACCGGCGCCGCCCGTACAACTGTGCCTGGTGCGGCTCGATGATGGTCGACTCCGAACTCGGCCGGCGCCGCAAGTACTGCAAGCGTTCGTGCAGGCAGCGCGCCTATGAGCAGAGAACGCTCCTCGAGGGCACGTCCATTCCCGCCGACGCCGTGATCCTGTCCGCGGCCGAGGCCGCGGACTTCGGGGACCGGATGTTCGCCCTCCGCTGCGCCGCGGAGGACCTCGGCACCGCGGTCGCCGAACGCGCCGACCACGATGTCCTGGCAGAGCTGACCGACACCCTGCTCGAACTCGCGAAGGAAGCCGAGAAGCTGCGGTGATCACGCGCATCTTCGGCCTGTCCGCCGTCGTCTCGGTGGCGGCGCTGATCGTCGCCTATCTCTACCTCGGCTGGACCGGGCTCGCGCTGTGCGCCATCCTCGGCGTGCTCGAGGTGTCGCTGTCGTTCGACAACGCCGTCATCAACGCGACCATCCTCGAGCGGATGTCGGAGTTCTGGCAGCGCATGTTCCTGACCGTGGGCGTGCTCATCGCGGTCTTCGGGATGCGTCTGCTGTTCCCGCTGTTGATCGTCTGGATCACCGGCGGCCTGAATCCGGCCGAGGCGCTGCGGTTGGCCACCAACCCACCGCCGGAGGGGCAGACCCACTTCGCCGACGGCCAACCCAGCTACGAGACGATCCTCACCGAGGCGCATCCGCAGATCGCCGCGTTCGGTGGCATGTTCCTGTTGCTGCTGTTCCTGAACTTCGTGCTGACCGAGCGGGAGCGCACCTGGCTGACGTGGCTCGAGCGCCCACTGGCCAAGATCGGCAAGCTCGACCAGCTACCGGTCGTGCTCGCGTCGACCGGCCTCGTGCTCTGCGCGGAGTACCTCGCGTCCGACGACATCAGGGCCACCGTCCTGATCGCCGGGATCCTCGGCATGGTCACCTACATCACCGTCGACGGACTCAGTTCGCTGTTCATGTCCGACGGTCCGGAACACGACGAGCCGGGTCCGACCCGAGCGACCAGGGCGACCGGCAAGGCCGCGTTCTTCCTCTTCCTCTACCTCGAGGTGCTCGACGCGTCCTTCTCCTTCGACGGCGTGATCGGCGCGTTCGCGATCACCTCTGACCCGATCATCATCGCGCTCGGCCTCGGTTTCATCGGCGCGATGTTCGTCCGGTCCATCACGATCTACCTCGTGCGTACAGGCACGCTGGGGGAGTACCGGTATCTCGAGCACGGAGCGCACTGGGCGATCGGCGCGCTCGCCGTCATCCTCCTTCTGGGCGTGAAATTCCATGTCGACGAGATCGTCACCGGCCTCGTCGGAGTGGCGTTCATCGGTGCCTCGCTCGCGAGCAGCATCCGGGCGAATCGACGCGACTCACGACGCCCGAAAACCCCGTCTTCGGTGAACGCCTGATGCCCCGATCGGAAGCGTTCGACGGGAATCCATGACCTTCCGGTGAACGTTCTGAGACACATTCGAATCACCTCGGTCACTTACTCCCGACTGTCCGGCGACAGGTGTACAAAGGACTCCGTCGGTGACGTGCGTCACGCACGATCCCCGGGATTGCGCGACCGGGGCGAGGTGCCCCGGCACTACTTCGCAAACAGCACACAGTTGGAGGTGGAATGAACGACAGGCAGCAGCAGATGATCCAGTTCGAGAAGTACTGGTACCCGCTGGGCGGTGGGTCGTCGAAGCAGATCATCGAGGAATTCGGGCTGTCTGATCGAGATTTCTTCACCGAGCTCAACCGGATCGTCGACGCCGATCCGCCGGAGGCCCTGAGCGCCGCCGAGCTACGCCGTATGCGTGAGGTCATCCGCCGTCGTCTGTGGATGGCCCGCTAGTCACGCGCCGGGCGCGGTTCTGCCGACGATCCGCGGTGAGGGGATAATCGATCCGTGCCCTTCTCCGACGACGATCTCGAATCGTTCTACCGCGAGATCGAGGCACGGACGGCTTTCCACGAGCTTATGCACCGGCGCCCCGCGGCGCGAGCGGAGCGTCGGATCGAGGCAGCCGAGTGTCCGACACCGGACAAGCTTCCCTTCTCGTCGCCGGCCGATGCGCTCGACGGCATCGACCGCATCAAGCGGCGAGCGCTGGGCACCCTGTCACTCCGCTACTACGAGTGCATGTGCGGTGCCTGGCACATCACCAGCTCGGCGCGGCTGACGTACCGACCCACCCCGCCGGGACCCCGTAGGCGGAAGGGTAAGAAGAAGCGGTGATCCCGCCGAACCCGTTCCCGACCGCGATCGTCGAACTCGCCTGCGCCGACCCCGCACTCGCCGCCCGTACTCACGCGAGCCTTCTCGGTCTCTCCGGTACGCCCGATGCCGATTCGCCGGCAGTGGTTCTCGGGAACACCGAGCTCCGGTTGCGTCAGGCACCCGCCGGGGATGCTGATGCCGAAGCCGATCACCGGGTGTATTTCACGGCCGACGACCTCCCGGCGATGCACCGGCTGCTGGTCCGACGCGGCTTCCCCGTGGTCGAGTCGACGCTCGGGGTGTTCGGCGAGACGGCCCCGCTCGGTGTCGCCGCCCGTGAGGCCGTGGGGGAGTCGACACATGCCGGGGATGTGACGGGGATGGACCACCTCGTCTTCACCTGCGACAACCGCGATCGGGCGGTCGCGCTGTTCGGCGGCGTGTTCGGCCTGGACTTCCGGCTCGACCAGCCGCTCGGCGACAACGCCCGGCAGCTGTTCTTCCGCGCCGCTGACCTCATCGTCGAGGTCGTCACCGCCGCGACCTCGACCGAGCCGCCGACCCCCGCTGCGACCTCGCTGTGGGGTGTCGCCTGGCGGTCCACCGACGTCGAGGTGACCCACGCGCGTCTGTCGTCTGCGGGTTTGGCACTCAGTGAGATCCGTACGGGCCGCAAGAAAGGCACCCGCATCTTCACCGTCCGAGAACGCGCCCTCGGCACCCGCACGGTCATCATCGGTCCTGCTTGAGTGCCGAAACCTGGGTTTTCGGCGCCCCCTGCGCTAATCTGACTACGAATGTTGTCGAAAGACACGCTGTCGAAAACGACGTTGGGGGCACCATGACCGCGGTACACGACGAACCGACGACCGCCGCACTCGAGGACACCGATCGCCTGATCAACCACCGTGACGACGAGATCGAGCTGATCCCGCCGGATTCGCTGACCGCGCAGCTCACCGGGCTCTACACGTTCCTGCCGATCAACGGTGCCGCGTTCGTGATGCAGGTGATGCATCCGGTGATCGGCGATGTCGTCGACAAGTACTCGGTGTTCCGCACGGACCCGGTCGGGCGGGCGATCCGGTCCGCCGACTCGGTGCTGCGCTGGACCTACGGCGGTCAGGAAGCCATCGCCGAGGGGCACCGCCTGCGGAAGCTGCACCAGCCGCTGCAGATGCGCAACGCCGAGGGCAAGCACATCAGTGCGCTCAACCCGGAGGCCTACGCGTGGGTCATCGCGACCGCATTCCCGACGATGACCACGGCCGCGCCGCTCGTCCTCGGCCGTGAGTTCACACTCGAGGAGCGCACGGAACTACTCCGCGACAACCGTCGCATCGCGAAGATCGTCCAGGTCCCGATGAAGGGCTACCCGGAGACCCTCGAGGAGTTCGAGGAGTACTTCGACGACTTCGTCGAGAACAAGCTGGTCCGTCACCCGGTGGCGATCGAACTCATCGAGCAGATGCGTGCCGCCCCGCCGGTGCCGAAGACCGTTCCCAAGGCGCTGCGCCCGGCCGTCAAGAAGGTAGCCGCCACCGCGTCGGTCCCGTTCCAGGATTTCAACTACCTCACGACCGTCGGCGTCATGGATCCGCGCGTGCGCGAGATCCTCGGGCTGACGTGGACCAACGAGGAGCAGCGCCACCTCGAGAAGATCCACCGTCGCCTGCGGTTCGCCTACCGCACCCTGCCCGAGCGTGCGACCTACTTCCCGCTGGCCTACCACGCCCGTCGCCACCACGACGCGATCCAGGCCATGAAGAAGCGCGAGAAGCAGAGCGCCGCTTACCAATACGCCGCCAAGTAGCTCCGCTCACGGGTCGCTCACGATCTCCGTTCCCGCTCACGCGGAAATCGTGAGCCGGTACAGAGATGATGAGCGGTTCGGCTCAGAGACCGAGGACCCCGACGACGTACTCGCCGATCGCCAGGCACGAGGTGATGCCTGGCGACTCGATGCCGAACAGGGTGACCAGCCCGGCGTGCCCGTGTGTGGCCGGCCCGTGGATGGTGAAGTCCGCGGTCGCCTCGCCGGGGCCGCTGGTCTTGGGTCGGATTCCTGCGTATGCGGGAGTCAGTGTGCCCGAGGGCAATCCGGGCCAGTAGCGGCGGATCGACTCCTCGAACCCGGCCAGGCGTGTCTCGTCGACCGAGTAGTCGAGCTGCTCGCCGTCAACCCACTCCACGTCCGGGCCGAAGCGCGCCGCACCGGCGAGGTCCATGATGAAGTGCACGCCCAGTCCGCCGTCGACCGGCACGGGATAGACCAGGTGCTCGAATGGTGCTCGTGCACCGGACAATCCGAAATAATTGCCCTTCGCCAGGTGTCGCGGCGGGATCGGACCGTCGAACCCGTCCAGGGAGCGGGCAACGTCCCACGCACCCAGCCCGGCGCAGTTCACGAGCATCTTCGCCGACGCCGAGCCGGCCTCCGCAGTGTCGACGGTGACTCCGCCGCTGTCGACGCGCCCGCCGATCACCCTGCTACGCAACGCCACTGCGCCGCCTGCGGACTCGAGGTCCCGTCGCAGAGCCCGGACCATGCCGTCGACGTCGACGATCCCGGTCGACGGCGACAGCAGCGCGGCCACACCGTGCACATCTGGTTCCAGTTCGTGCAGTTCGGCACCGTCGATCCGTCGCAGATCGGCGACACCGTTCGTCAGTCCGTGCCGGAGCAGTACGTCGAGCCGGTCGGTCTGGGCGTCGTCGGTGGCCACGATCAGCTTGCCCGGGCGACGCCAGGAGACGCCGTGCTCGTCGCAGTACCGGGTGAGGAGTTCACGACCCCGCACGCACAACCGCGCCTTCAGACTGCCCTCGGGATAGTAGATCCCTGCGTGGATGACCTCCGAACTCCGCGAGGTCGTCTGCGTACCGACCGAGTCGGCCGCCTCGACGACGATCACCTCGCGCCCGGTCGAAGCCAGCGCATGAGCCACGGCCAGACCCACGATGCCGCCGCCCACCACCAGGCAATCGGTCCGTTCCACCGGGTTCTCCCTTCTCCTCGCCCATCCGATCATCCCGGTACAGATCGAGGTCTCGGGCACACTGGGCTGATGCGGCACTCTGATGTTCTCGCGATCGTGCAGGCCGGTGGGCGTGGTTCCCGGATGGAGGTGTTGACCGATCGACGGGCCAAACCGGCCCTGCCGTTCGCGGGGAACTATCAACTCATCGACTTCCCGCTGTCGAACCTGCACCACAGTCACGTCGACGACGTCTGGCTGTGCGTCCAGTACGAGGCGGAGACGCTGACCCAACTGGTCGCCGGCGGGCGCCCCTGGGACCTCGACCGCACGAGCGGCGGACTGCGGATCGTCATTCCCGAGCAGACCGACGCCCCGGAGACCGAGGACGGCTTCGCCACCGGCAACGCCGACCTTCTCTACCGGATCCGCGACCGCATTGCCGAACACGGACCGGCCGAGGTGATCGTCATGAGCGCCGACCACGTCTACGATTTCGACTTCCGCGACGCCCTCGACACCCACCGCAGCCGCGGCGCCGAATGCACCATCGTCACCACGACCTGTTCGCTGGAGGAGGCGTCCCAGCACGCCACGGTCACCTCCCGCCGCGACGGCACCGTCCGCGAGTTCCGCTACAAGCCCGACCGTGCGACGACCCGCACGATCGCCACCGAGATCTTCATCTACGACCCGCAGGTGCTCATCGAAGGACTCGAAGGCCTGGTGCGCGAGACGACGGTGGGTTCGGCCGAGGACGACACCGGGCTCGGCGACTTCGGCGAACACCTCGTGCCGTGGTTCGTCGACCGCGGAAAGACGGTTGCGCACGCGATGTCGGGGTACTGGATCGACGCCGGCCGGCCGGAGACCTACCTGCAGGCACATCGGGATCTGATCGACGGCAGGATCGACGTCTTCCGCGCCGAGCGACCGGTCCTGACGAACCAGCCGCAGCGCGCCGCGGCCCGGATAGAAACCGGGGCGGTCGTCGAGGACAGCCTCGTCAGCAGCGGCGCCCACGTGTGCGGAACCGTGCGACGCAGCGTCCTCGGACCGGGCGTGGTGGTGGAGAAGGGGGCCACCGTCGTCGACTCGGTTGTCTTCGCGGACTCCGTGATCGGCACCGGGGCGTCCGTGTCGTGGTCGATCCTCGACGAACGGGTCCGGGTGGGGCCGCGGGCGACGATCGGTGGCCATCCCCGAACCCGGCCGGTGCCGACCGAGAAGATCACGCTCGTGGGGATGGACACTCAGATCCTCCGGGGAGCGAAGGTCGCTCTCGGCGACCGCGTCGAATGTCACCGCCGGATCCGCTGACTGATAGCGTCGCGCGGGTGATCGAGACCGCGCGTACCTGGCGAGACCACGACCCGGATCCGGCGACCCGCGCCGAACTCGCCGGCCTCATCGAGGCAGCCGAATCCGGAGACGCCGCGGCCGCCGCCGATCTCGACTCCCGATTCCGCGGCCCGCTGACCTTCGGTACCGCAGGGCTGCGAGGCGAGGTCGGGGCGGGGGAGACCCGCATGAACGTCGCGGTGGTCACCCGCGCCACGTACGGCCTCGGCCGCCACCTCATCGAGACCGTCGGGCCCGATGCGCGCGCCGTCATCGGTTGCGATGCCCGGTACGGTTCCGATGCTTTCCTTGACGCCGCCGCCGAAGTCCTTGCCGCACAGGGCGTCACCGTGATGACGCTCCCTCGTCGGCTACCGACGCCGGTGACCGCGTACGCCACCCGCGCGCTCGACTGCGATGCCGGGGTGATGATCACCGCGTCGCACAATCCGCCTGCCGACAATGGCTACAAGGTGTACCTCGGTGGCCGCGCCACCGACTCTGCCGGTCGTGGCGTCCAGATCGTCCCGCCCGCCGACGAGCAGATCGCCGCCTTCATCGACTCCGCGCCGCCGGCTGACGAGATCACCCGCGACGCCGCCTCGGTCGTCGCCCTCGACGGTACGACTCTCGAGGCGTACATCGCCCGGGCCGCCGCACTCCGGCCCGGCACCGGCCCCAGCCCGGTGCGCGTCGTCCTGACCCCGATGCACGGCGTCGGCGGTTCGACGGCACTCGCCGTGTTGAGCGCTGCAGGCGTCACCGACGTCCACGTCGTCGACGACCAGTTCTCTCCCGACCCCGATTTCCCGACCATCCCCTTCCCGAACCCGGAAGAACCCGGAGCCCTCGACCGTGCTCTCGATCTCGCCCGCCACGTCGACGCACATGTGGTGATCGCCCTCGATCCGGACGCCGACCGCTGCTCGGTCGCCACCCCCACCGACCGTGGCTGGCGGCAGCTCACCGGCGACGAAATCGGTTGGCTGCTGGGCGAACAGGCCGCCCGCGACGCCGGTCGCAACGGGAACACGCTCGCCTGCTCGATCGTGTCGAGCCGGCTGCTGGGGAAGATCGCCGGCCATCACGGACTTCGGTTCGCGGCGACCCTCACCGGCTTCAAATGGATCGCCCGGACACCGGATCTGCGATTCGGCTACGAGGAGGCCATCGGGTACTGCACCGACCCGGAGGCCGTGCGCGACAAGGACGGGATCTCTGCAATGGTCCGGGTCATCGGTCTCGTCGAAGAACTCGCCGCCGACGGCCGCACACTCGTCGACCTCCTCGATGACCTCGCCCGACGCCACGGCCTCCACGCGACTGCCCCGCTGACGATTCGCGTCGACGACGTCGCCGAGATCGGACAGATGATGGACCGGTTACGCACCACGACGATCGACGCACTCGCCGGCTCCCAGGTCGTCGAGGTCCTCGACCTCGCCACGGGTTCCGGCGACCTTCCGCCCACCGATGCACTCGTCCTCCGCACGGCCACCGACGACCGGGTCATCGTGCGGCCGTCGGGGACCGAACCGAAGCTGAAGTGCTACCTCGAGGTCGTCCTCGATTGTGCGGACACCGAGGTCCCGCACGTCCGCGCCGCCGAACGGCTCCAGGAGCTCAGCGCCGACATCGCCGCAGTTCTGCGCGGCTGAGTGGGTCCCGCGCGCCGGTTGACGATCTACGATCGACGGGTGCCCCGATCCGATTCCGACCAGCGGTTGCGTGACCTGACCCTGCTCCGACAGGTCCGTGACCGGATCGACCGTGAGTACGCGCAGCCGCTCGACGTCGAGGCGCTGGCGCGGGGCGTCAACATGTCGGCCGGGCATCTGAGCCGTCAGTTCCGTAAGACCTATGGTGAGTCGCCGTACTCCTACCTGATGACCCGCCGCATCGAGCGGGCGATGACGCTGCTGCGCCGGGGCGATCTCAGCGTCACCGAGGTGTGTTTCGAGGTCGGCTGTTCGTCCCTCGGGACGTTCAGCACACGGTTCACCGAGCTCGTCGGGGTACCGCCGACGGTGTATCGCGAGCAGTCCGCCGATGCCACCGACGGAATCCCTGCGTGCATGGCCAAGAACATCACCAGACCGATCAGGAATCGAGAAGCGTAGCGGGGGTGAGGATGCCTAGCCTGACATCCATGAACATCAGCATCCAGTACGCATTCCTCCCACACACCGATGGCGAAGCAGCTCTCGGCTTCTACCGCGACATCCTCGGCTTCGAGGTCCGCAAGGACGTCGGATACGAGGGCATGCGTTGGCTGACGGTCGGCCCGCCGAATCAGCCGGGCACGTCGATCGTGCTGTACCCGCCGGCCGCCGAACCGGGCATCACGGACGCCGAAAGGCAGACCATCCTCGAGTTGATCGCCAAAGGCAGCTACGGCGCGCTCACCCTCGCCACCGAGGACCTCGACGGACTGTTCGAGAAGCTGCAGGCCAGTGGCGTCGACATCGTGCAGGAGCCGATGGACCAGCCCTACGGCGTCCGCGACGCCGCGGTGCGGGACCCTTCCGGCAACCTGATCCGTATCGACCAGGCGGCCTGAAAGGTGTGCGGCGCCGGTCGATTGCCGCCACGTGAAGCGCTCGCCGGGGGAGTTGCCGAATCGCCGATGACTCTCCTGGTTGGATCGAGTCAGACCAGTACGCCAACGGAAATCCTGCCCGATCACGACGATGGCTGCGCACCGAGACGCGCCGCCGCGATGGAGACACGATGAGCCCTGCCTCGCGCACGAAGTCGACGCCCCGATCCGCCCCGGTCGACGAGTACGACACCCATCCCGCCGACACTCACGACCGCATCCGGGTGCACGGGGCCCGCGAGAACAACCTCAAGAACGTCGACGTCGAGCTGCTCAAACGGCGGTTGACCGTGTTCACGGGTGTGTCGGGGTCCGGTAAGAGCTCTCTGGTCTTCAGCACGATCGCCGCCGAATCGCAGCGTCTGATCAATGAGACGTACAGCGCCTTCGTGCAGGGCTTCATGCCGTCGATGGCCCGGCCCGATGTCGACGTCCTCGAAGGACTCACCACGGCGATCATCGTCGACCAGGAACGCATGGGCGCGAACGTGCGGTCGACGGTCGGCACCGCTACCGACGCGAACGCGATGCTGCGAATCCTGTTCAGCCGCTTGGGGAAACCGCACATCGGTTCGCCGCAGGCGTTCTCGTTCAACGTCGCGTCGATCAGCGGCGCGGGTGCGGTCACCGTTGAGAAGGGCGGCCAGAAGGTCAAGGAGCGCCGCAGCTTCTCGGTCACCGGCGGCATGTGTCCGCGCTGTGAGGGCCGCGGCGATGTCTCCGACTTCGACCTGACCGCGCTCTACGACTCGTCGAAGTCACTCAACGAGGGCGCCCTGACGATCCCCGGTTACACGATGGACGGCTGGTACGGGCGGATCTACCGCGGCTGCGGCTACTTCGACCCCGACAAGCCGATCGCCAAGTACACCAAGAAGCAGCTCAACGACCTGCTCTACAAGGAACCGACGCGAATCAAGGTCGACGGCATCAACGTCACCTTCGAGGGTCTGATCCCCAAGATCCAGAAGTCGATGCTGAGCAAGGACCGCGAGGCGATGCAGCCGCACATCCGCGCCTTCGTCGACCGCGCCATCACCTTCCAGACCTGCCCGGACTGTGAGGGCACCCGACTCACCGCCGAGGCCCGGTCGTCGAAGATCAATGGCATCTCCATCGCCGACGCCTGCTCGCAGCAGATCAGCGATCTGGCGCAATGGGTCGCCGAACTCGACGAACCGTCGGCGGCGCCCCTGATCAAGTCGCTCCGCGAACATCTCGACGCATTCGTGGACATCGGCCTGGGCTATCTGTCCCTCGACCGCCCGGCGGGAACGCTGTCGGGCGGTGAAGCCCAGCGCACCAAGCTGATCCGTCACCTCGGATCGTCACTCACCGACGTCACCTACGTCTTCGACGAGCCGTCGATCGGATTGCACCCTCATGACATCGCGCGCATGAACGACCTCCTCCGGGCCCTACGCGACAAGGGCAACACGGTGCTCGTCGTCGAGCACAAGCCCGAGGTCATCGCCATCGCCGACCGCGTCGTCGACCTCGGTCCGCGAGCCGGCACCGACGGCGGCGAGATCGTCTTCGAGGGCACGGTCGAAGAACTCCGCGCCGCCGACACCCTGACCGGCCGTCACCTCGACGACCGCGCGTCGGTCAAACCCGACGTCCGCACACCCAGCGGTGCTTTCGAGATCCGCGGCGCGAACATGCACAACCTGCAGAACGTCGACGTCGACATCCCGCTCGGTGTCCTGGTCGTGCTGACCGGCGTCGCGGGGTCGGGCAAGAGTTCGCTGATCACCTCGTCGGTCGCCGGCGCCGACGGCGTGGTCTCGATCGATCAGACGGCGATCAAGGGTTCGCGACGCTCCAACCCGGCCACCTACACCGGACTGCTCGAACCGATCCGCAAGGCGTTCGCCAAGGCCAACGGCGTCAAACCGGCTCTGTTCAGCGCCAATTCGGAGGGCGCCTGCCCGAACTGCAACGGCGCGGGTGTCGTGTACTCCGACCTCGCCATGATGGCCGGCGTCGCGGCCCCGTGTGAGGTGTGCGAGGGCAAGCGTTTCCAGGCCGAGGTCCTCGAGTACACCCTCGGCGGCCGCAACATCAGTGAGGTCCTCGAGATGTCGGTGGCGCAGGCCGAGGAATTCTTCGCCGATGGTGATGCCAAACTACTTGCAGCGCACAAGATCCTGCGTCGCATGGTCGATGTCGGACTCGGCTATATCAAGGTCGGTCAGCCGCTGACGACCCTGTCCGGCGGCGAACGCCAGCGTCTGAAGCTGGCGACGCACATGGGGGAGAAGGGGGACGTCTACATCCTCGACGAGCCGACAACCGGTTTGCACCTCGCCGACGTCGAACAGCTCCTCGGGCTGCTCGACCGGCTCGTCGACTCGGGTAAGTCGGTGATCGTCATCGAGCATCACCAGGCGGTGATGGCGCACGCGGACTGGATCATCGATCTGGGCCCCGGTGCCGGCCACGACGGCGGTCAGATCGTTTTCGAGGGGACTCCGGCGGACATCGTCGCCGATCGATCCACCCTGACCGGACAGCATCTGGCCGAGTACGTCGGAGCCTGATTGCCCGGAGTTCCGTCCTGCCCAGCGCCACTGCCGGGCAGGACGGAGCCCGTGGGCTCGCAGTGTTCACACTGTGTACTTGTCAAAGATCGAATGCGGTCCCGGCTCTGTGCTCGTATGCCGGGTGCGAGAAGGTGCTACGCGAAAGCTGGCGTCATGCGGCGTCGTCGAGGCGCATGGTGCGGCGGTTGTAGGCGGGGCAGGGCCGACGCTGCGGGTCGATCTCGACGGGCGGGACGAGCCACGGGTGTCGATCGAATCCCATGACGACGTCCCATCCGTGGTGATGAACCTGGGTATGGCAGCGCTGACACAGCAGGCAGCCATTGTCGAGATCGGTGTTTCCGCCGTCGCTCCAGTGCTCGACGTGGTGCACCTGCGTATGAGACGGCGGTGCACCGCATTTGATGCAGAACTCATCGCGGATGATGATCGCTCGTCGCAGGTGGGCCGGGAACAGGCGCTGCTCACGGCCCATCTGCAGCGGCACGGTCTCGGCGTCGATGACGATCTCGGAAACCGTGCCGTCGCAGGACAACTGTCGCGCGGTCGCGTGCGTGACCGAACCCGTCCACGGCAGCGCGGCGGGATCTTCACCGTCCGCCGGGATCGTCAGCACGATCTGGGTATGTGCCGACCCCGCGCTGTCGACGGATGCGCCGAGAGCTGCCTGGTCCAGTAGTAGTTCGAAAGCGTCGGCCCGGCGTTGTTCGGCCGATCGTCGATCGTCCGCGCCGTCCGGCTCTGGGCGAGGTGCCGCACGCTCGTCGATCATCGCTGCGAACTTCTCACCGATCACCTGCGTGACATTGGCGCGGATGTCGATCCGAGCGTCATCCGTCACGCTGTGATTGAGCGTGTTCAATGAGCGATCGTCGGATGCGGGAACGCCCGTGTCCACTGACTCGGCGACGTCGTTGCCGATCCGCCGGGCGAAGGTCTGGACCTCGGCGGGCGTCGCTCCCGACAGGGCTTGGCTGACGAGCTGGGACTCGAATTCGGCCCGATCACCGTCGGAGAGGCCGTCAGGCGAGCGTTTCTCGATGAGTGCGACCCCGCTGACGACGGCGTCGACGACCTCGACCGACAGTCGCCCATCCGCAGCGTGTCCGACCACCTTGCCGAGGCCGTACAGGCCAGCGAGGATGCGCATGAGCCGGGAAGCTGCGGATGGTGGGAATCCCATCTCGATCAGCAGTCGCTTGGTGGTGGAACCGGATCTTTCCGCCACATGACTATGGTTGAGTTGCGCTGTGTGGCAGACGATCTTGTGGTCGACGACGTTGCGCATCTGTCGCAATGAATCGATTTCTTCGAATGTTGCTTTCCCGGAGGGGTCGTCGACCGGAGGGGTGATCGCGATGAGCTGGTCGAGGAGGGAGTCGAGCTTTGCCATGACCCCAATGTACTCGAACAGACGTTCGAATTTCCAGGTTTCTCCACAGCGGTTCGGAACGTCAGAACCGCGGTGTTGCAATATCTTTCACATTCGTTAACTGCATCGTCGTCTCTAGTGATCAACAGTCACAGGCGTTACGCAATGCGGACGAAGAGGGGTGGGTTTGTCTTTCTTCTTGGCTCATTCTCTTCTGGCTGCTCGGTGACGAGATGGACTCGCAGAACAATCCGGTCGACCGAGGCGACCGCCCGGCGTCCATCTCACACGCACCCAAGGCGCTTGTGAGATCACCGTTACGCAGCTCTTGCGGCACGACATTCCGGACGCAACGCCGCAGCGGCAGGGTCTGTGCATGGACAAGCAACTCTTGGAAGAAAGCCTGACCCTCGTCGATCTACCCGATTCCGGTCTCACCGTCCGGTTCTACGAGATCCTCTTCGAGCGCTATCCCGGCGTGAAGCCGATGTTCCAGCGGGACACCCGCGTCCAGGCTGAGATGCTGCGCACCGCCGTCGTCTCGGTCCTCGACCATCTCGAGGACGCGGCGTGGCTGACGACCAACCTGCACGCCCTCGGCAAGCGGCATGCGAGCCTCGGCGTCACCAGGCCGATGTACAGCGCGGTCGCCGAATGCATGATCGCCGCCATGGGTGAAATCGGCGGTGAGTCGTGGACGCCGGCGATGACCTCGGCGTGGGAGGAGGCGTTGGGCGCGGTCGCCACGATCATGCTCGACGGCTATCCCGACGAAGCCACGTCGGAAACCGCTGAAGAATCCGGCGCTGCCTGAGCCCTGAACACACAACCACCTCAGCGGGGTCACCGCCGCCCCCGCTGACTCTCAGCTCCACCGCGATACGATCCCGCTCGGAAGAGAGGGCTCGTGACAGTTGTGGACATTCCCCGGTCGGTGATCGATCGCTATCTCCGTTCGGCGTGGGCGCGAAGGCTGACGCTCGTCGTCTTCCTCGTCAGTGCGGCGATCGCGATCTTCGTACTCCCGAACCATCCGCCGGTGCCCTATCGCATCGATTTCGACGTCTATCGCATGGGCGGCCGCGTCTTCCTCGACGGCGGTGACCTCTACGGCACCCTTCCGACGCTCGGCGGCGGCTCCTATCTGCCGTTCACCTATCCACCCCTGGCGGCGGCCTTGTTCTCCGTGTTCACCGTCGTCCCGTTGGGACTGGGTCAAGCGCTGTTCACCGCTGCGACCATCGCCTGCCTGCTGGTGGTCTGCCGGATCGTGGTGGCCCACCTGACCGACCGCTCGTCGTCGGATCTCTGGTGGCTGGCGACCGCCGCGACCACCATCGGCCTGTGGCTCGAACCGGTCCGCGACACTCTGAACTTCGGGCAGGTCAACATCGTCTTGATGACCCTCGTCATCGTCGACGCCCTGCTCGGGCGAGGGCGCTGGTGGCGCGGCCTGCTGGTCGGTCTGGCCATCTCGATCAAGCTCACCCCGGCGGTCTTCCTGCTGCTGTTCTTCCTCCGACGCGACTGGCGAGCACTCGTCGTCGGCGCGGTGTCGGCCGTCGCCTACGCCGGCATCGGGTATCTGCTGGCGGCCGACGACTCCGTCACCTACTGGACATCCACCCTGTTCGACACCGAACGCATCGGTAGTCCGCAATTCGCCAACAACCAGTCGGTGAAGGGCGAGGTGGCCCGACTCGGCTTCGAGTCGGAGCTCATCTGGTTCGGCGCGGCTCTCGTCGTCGGACTGCTCATCGCGTGGTCGGCGTGGCGCCTGCTGTCCGCGTCGGAGGCCTCTGCGAATGGTCGCGACGAGACGCTCGAGGTCGCGGCCGTGATGACCGTCGCCTTCGCCTGGCTGTTCTGCTCACCGGTCGCCTGGGACCACAGCTGGGTCTGGATCGTGCCGCTGCTCCTGGTGCTGATCGCACTGGCCGCACGCCTGGAGGCGTCGAGAATCTGGTGGTGGATGGTCGGCACCGGGCTGATCATCTTCGCCTACGCTCCGCATCAGCACGTCCCGCAGCGCTACGACGCCGAGCTGTCGTGGGCCTGGTGGCAGCACGTCATCGGGTCGTCGTACCTGGTCTGGGGACTGGTCGTGATCGTCTCCTTCGGCGTGCTCGCACCACGCCTGGCCTCGAACTCTGTCGGTGAAATCGTGAATAGCCGAGGGAACTGAGCGGCTGACACAGACTCGCCTCTTGAAACAACTGTCAAAATCCGTTCCAATGGTGCATAGTGACCTAAGGCACAACGGATCAACGGGGAGTGGCAAGGACATGGCTAGTCGGAAGAAGCAGATGCAGACCGCGCTCGGCAAGCTGAGCAGCATGTACCCGAGCAAAGAGCGCCCGCTGGCCGAGCCACCTGCGGGTTCAGGCCTCAAGCCGGTCATGGGTGATCCCGGTATCCCGTACCTGGGCAACACCCTTCAGGCCCTCGCGGACCCGCTGCAGTCGGCGATGGACCGCTTCGAGCGGTACGGCCAGGTGTCCTGGTCGGGTGCCCTCGGCATGAACATGGTGACCCTCGTCGGCCCCGACGCCATCGAGGCCGTGTGGATGAACCGCAACAAGGCGTTCTCCAGCGAGCTCGGCTGGGAGCCGATGATCGGTCCGTTCTTCCGCCGTGGCGTCATGCTCATGGACTTCGACGAGCACATGCAGCACCGCCGCATCATGCAGCAGGCCTTCAGTCGCCCGCGCCTGAACGGCTATCTGGACATCATGACCCCGCACATCGAGAAGACCCTCGCCAACTGGCAGGTGGGCAAGGGCTTCCACATGTACTCCAACACCAAGGACCTGACGCTCTCGCTTGCCACCGAGGTCTTCATGGGTGCGCACGTGAGCGAAGCCGAGGCACATCGCCTCGAGAAGGCCTTCGAGGCCGCGGTCCGTGGCGGTCAGGCGATGGTCCGCAAGGATGTCGGCAACTGGACCTGGGCGCAGGGACTCCGCGGCCGCGAGGTCCTGCAGGAGTACTTCCGCTCCGAGATCCCGCTGCGCCGCGGCAGCGACGCCGACGACCTGTTCACCGTCCTCTGCAACAGCGAGAGCGACGAGGGTGAGACCTTCACCGACGAGGACATCGTCAACCACATGATCTTCGTGATGATGGCCGCGCACGACACGTCCACCATCGCGCTGTCGATGCTGACCTACTTCCTGGGTCGCCATCCGGAGTGGCAGCAGCGTCTGCGCGAGGAGTCGCTGGCCCTCAACAAGCCGACGATCGACTACGACGACGTCGACAAGCTCCCCAGCATGGAACTCGCCTTCAAGGAGACCCTGCGCCTCAACGCCCCCGTCGGCATGCTCTTCCGGATGGCGATCGAGGACACCGAGATCTGCGGCCACTACATTCCGAAGGGCACCCTGCTGGCCATCCACCCCTGGGCGACCATGCTGCGCAAGGAATGGTGGCCGAACCCCACCCATTTCGACCCCGAGCGCTTCTCGGCCGAGCGTCGCGAGGACAAGGTCCACCGCTTCGCCTGGGCCCCGTTCGGCGGCGGCGCACACAAGTGCATCGGCCTGTACTTCGGTGGCATGGAGGTGAAGTCGATCCTGCACCAGATGCTGCAGCGCTTCGAGTGGACCGTCCCGGCCGGCTACAAGCCCGAACTCACCTACGGCACCGGACCCACCCCGGCCGACGGTCTGCCGATCGACATCCGGCACCGCGCGCTGTAACGAGCGAGTTCTTCCGTCCAGCACGAGGCTCCGCAAACCGGTCGACTTCAACCCGACCTGCAGACTTCGATCGACGTCTGCCGGTCGAGTTGAGGTTCGGCAGTCGGAAACGAGGAGCGGTCGACGCCACCACTCGCTCCCTGAGGTGCGAGGAGCGATAGCGACGAGCCACGAAGGGCTGGTGACCAAACGGCCACCAGCCCTTCGTATTTCGTTCTAGATCCCTAAGACGCCGCGAGAATTCCGATCTCGAAGATGAGCGTATCGCCGGGCTCGATCCCGGCGCTCGGCTGTCCCTGGGCGTAACCGTCGGCCGACGTCATCGCGACGCCTACCTTGGAACCGACCTTCTGCCCGGCGATCGCCTTGCTGAAGCCGGGGATCACGCCGTTCAGCGGGAAGTCGACGGGAGTGCCGCTCTGGTAGGCGCTGTCGAACTCCTCGCCGTTGCGTCCGTTGACGCCGACGTAGCAGACGGTGACCGATGCGGTCTCGGCGACGACGGGCCCGTCGCCCTCGACGAGGGTTTCGACCACGGTCTGATCGACGCTGAACGGCGACTGGACGGTGATCTTCGGCGCCTCGTTCTCGGTGGCGGCGACCATCTCCATCTCGCCGGTGGCGCCCTTCAAGGTCCACTGCGGCTCGGCGCCGTCCTTGGCCGACGCGGTGGGGCAGCTGGTCGGAGCCGAACCGGTGTCGGTGCTGCCGGCTGCGGCGGTACCGGTGGCTTCGGTTGTGCCGGAATCGGAATCGGAGTCGGAGCTACAGCCGGCCACCGCGAGGACGAGGGCCGCGCCGAGCGCGAGCGTCGCATTCTTCATGTTCACCCTGGTCACGCTACCCGAGCGGCCGGTGATCACCGACCATCATGCTCGGCGACGAGCCGGGCCGCACGAGCGAGGTCGGCGCGGATCGCCCGCACCGCCGGCCACCGGTTCACCGCCAGCAGGGGCACGCCGATGGCAGGCACCGTCAACGTCGCCACGGCGTGGACATCCGTGCCGCCGTCGGATCGTTCCTCGAAGCCCAACGTCAGTACTGCGTCGACCGATCGCCATCCACCGACTTCCCGCCACAACCGATGCGGCTCGCAGTCGGTGACCTCCATCCGCGGACCGACCCCGGGCACGACGGTGACGTCGGTCCAGCTTGTGCCGACGTCACCCGCCCGGTCGCCGACCACCTGCAGGTCGTCGATGCGACGCAGACTCGACTGCCACGCAGGCCGATTGCTCGGATCGGTGAGATAGTCGAACGTCTCCGCGATGGGCGTCGGGAACGCGACGACGTCGTCGATGATCGTGAACCGGGCGGGGGACAGCATCAGCTGATGAGGCCGGCGAGCTGATCGATCTCCTCGATGGTGCGCGGGGAGACCAGCATCGTGGTGACACCGCACGACTCCCAGACCTTGATCTGCTCGCGGACGTGGTCGAGGTCGCCGACGATGGCCGAGTCCTCGACGACGGCGTCGGGAATGATCTGCGCCGCTTCCTCTTTGCGGTTCGAACGGAACAGCTTGGTCACCTCGTCGACGACGTCGGAATACCCCATGCGGCGATACACCTCGGCGTGGAAGTTGGTGTCCTCACTGCCCATTCCGCCCATGTACAGCGCGAGGAACGGCTTGATGGCGGCGTAGGTCGCGGCCCGGTCGTCGGTGATGACGATCTGGGCGGTCGCGATGATCTCGAAGTCGTCGCGACTGCGGCGGGCACCCGGCTTGGCGAATCCCTCGTCGAGCCAGGCGTTGTAGGTGTCGGCCATGCGCGGTGTGTAGAACAGTGGCAGCCAACCGTCGGCGATCTCGGCTGCGAGTGCGACGTTCTTGGGCCCCTCGGCGCCGAGCATGACCGGGATGTCGGCACGCAACGGATGCGTGATCGGCTTGAGCGGCTTACCCAGTCCCGACGCGCCCTCGCCGTTGTACGGCAGAGGATAGTGCGGCCCGGCGCTGGTGACCGGCGCCTCCCGCGCCCAGACCTGACGCATGATGTCGATGTACTCGCGCGTGCGGCCGAGCGGTTTGGCGAACTTCTGCCCGTACCACCCTTCGACGACCTGCGGCCCGGACACGCCGAGTCCGACGATGTGCCGTCCACCGGACAGGTGGTCGAGGGTCAACGCCGCCATCGCACAGGCGGTCGGCGTACGGGCCGAGAGTTGCAGCACCGAGGTGCCCAACCGTACGCGGGTCGTCGACGACCCGAGCCAGGCGAGCGGGGTGTAGGCATCCGACCCCCACGCCTCGGCGGTGAAGATCGAGTCGAAGCCGGCCTGTTCGGCGGCGGTGACGAGATCGGCGTGACCGGCCGGCGGCTGCGCGGACCAATATCCGAGTTGCAGACCGAGTTTCATGCGTTCGCCCCGTTCGCGGTCTCGGCGGCCGCTTCGGCCGCGATCTGGTCGAATTGCGCCCCCATCGCTTCGGCGAGGGCCTGCGCACCCGACAGTGGCCGGACCATCACCATGAAGTCGTCGATCTTCCCGTCGTCGTCGACGTGGATGAAGTCGCAGCCGGTGACCGCCTTGCCGTTGACGGTGGCCTCGAAGACCAGCGCCGAATCCCGACCGCCCTCGTCGTTGATCTCCCGGACGTAGCGGAAGTCGGTGAAGACGCGCAGCACGCCCCGTAGGATCGCCGAGGTGATCGCCTTACCCGGGTACGGCTTGAACGCGACCGGGCTGGTGAAGACGACGTCGTCGGCGAGCAGATCCTGCATCGCCTGCGCGTCACGTGCCTCGACGGCCTCTCGGAACTGCTTCATGCATGTCCTCCTCATCCACGGCGGGGGCGCCGTTGTGCGTACTTCTCCGCTCGACGCTAACCGATCTCCGACGCCGCGCGGGAGCCATCAACACGACGAGCGCCACCGCCAGCACCGCGATGCCCGCCCAACCGCTCGCGGTGATCGATTCCGACAGCACGACGACCGCCAGCACTGTGGCGACCGCCGGTTCGATGAGGGTGATGGTGGTGGCGGTCGAACTGTCGATCCGTCCCAGCCCGCGGCTGAACAGCACGTAACCGAGGAACTGAGGCACGACGATCAAATAGGCGAGGACGCCGAGGCTTTCCGGGTGATCGATCACCGACGGCACACAGACCGCGACCACCGGCAGCAACAGCACCCCGCCCAGTCCCATGACGCCACCGGCCGACGCCCCGCGGGCGAGCCCCTGGTTCATCAGGCGTCGCATCGCCCACGAGAAACCCGCGTAGGTCGCGCCCGCTCCCAGCCCGAGTACGACACCCCAGGCCGACGCGGTGCTGCCGGTGACCGAGTCACCATGCGACGACTCGCTGCGCGACAACGCCAGCGCGACACTGCCGGCGATGCCCAGCGCGCACGCGACGCACCACCGCGTCGTCAACGCCCGACCCTCCGCCACACGTTCGATCACCGCCGAGAACAACGGCGCCGACGCCAGCGACACCACGGTGCCCAGCGCGACGCCACCGATGCGCATCGAGCCGTAGAAGCACAGTGGGTAGATCGCCACGCACACGCCGCCCGCCAGCACCGTCGGCCACCGCTGCGACAACGACGGCCACGCGGCACGCACCGCGCGAGCGTTGACAGCTCCCTGCAGCAATCCGCCGCCCGCCATCGCGATCGCGCCGATCGTGACCGCGCTGAGTGCGGGAGCCAGCGCGGCCGCCGTTCCCGACGTTCCCCACAGGAACGCGGTGAGCGTCACCGCGAGAATCCCGGCGCGTTCGGCGGCTCGCGAATGGGTCATGTGCGCGTGGGCATCGGATGGCGCGCATAGAACTCGAGATGACGACGAGCCGCGTCCTCCCACGTCAACGACGCGGCGAGCGACCGGCCGGAGTCGACGCGTGCCGGGTCCGGCGTGAGCGCGTCCGCCAGCGCATCGGCGAGTTCGGGCACGGTCGATGCGTACGCGACCGTGTCGCCGAACACCTCTCGGAGAATCGGCAGCTCACGCGTCACGACCGGCCGCCCCGCGGACAATGCCTCCATCGCGGCCAGCCCGAACCCTTCCTTGACCGACGGGAACGCGAACACCCGACTGGCGGCGACCAGCGACGGCAGCTCGTCGTCGGGCACGTTGCCGAGGACGATCGGTTCGACGTCCAGTTCGGCCCGGCGGCGGTCGAAGTCAGCGCGGTAGTCCCGATAGTCGAACAGCGTCTCCCCGCCGGCGAAGACCAGCGCCAGCTCCGGATGGCGCTCTCGCAGAGACGCATACGCGTTCAGCAGGTCGATGCTGCCCTTACGCGGTTCGATCCCGCCGACCGCCAGCACGTAGTCACCGAGCTTCCCGGTCCATCGCCCACGTGCTTCCACGGCCTCGGGGATATCCGACGCGGCGTCGGCGAAGCGTTGGTAGGCAACACCATTCGGGATCACGTCCGGTGTCAGCCCCCAGCCGTGCTCCACCTCGTCGGCGACCGCCCGCGACACACAGATCCGCGCATACGGATTCACGACGGCCTTCTCGTGACATTCGACGAGAATCGGCGTCGTGAACTGGTCGAGGTGGTGGATCGTGCGGATACATGTCCCGACGGCATTGGCGCTGATGCAATCCTGGGCGTGCACGAGGTCGTAGGCGCTTGCGTCGAAGGCGTCGCGCAGGGTGGCGATGGACCGCACGATGCGGTCGGTGATCGTCTCGTTCACGCGGTCGGCGAACGGCACGAGTCGCAGCGACACCGCCGGGTCCACCGCGCGGAAGAACCCGTCGTCACCGCCGCGTGCCAGCGACCAGACCGTCACCTCGACGCCGAGTCGCGCCATCGCTTCGGCCAGGTTCAGCGTGTGAACCACGCCGCCACGGGGTTTGGTCGAGTAGGTCAGCAGCGCGACGCGGAGTGAGGGGGAGTCCACACCGGTCATGATAGGTCCGCGATCGACCCGGCCTGGCGTCTCGCGCTGCGGTAGGAGTCCGGGCGCAGTTCGGCGAGGTGGCTCAGTACTCGACGTGCCCGGTCGATCTCCGCGTCGACATCGACGGTGACACTGGCCAACCCGCCCTTCGACCGCGTGGTGGCGAGCATGTCGCCGCCGGGTCCGACGACCTTGGCCTGTCCGAGGAACCGCAACGACCCCATCACCCCGGTCTGGTTCGACGAGACCACGAACACCTGGTTCTCGGCGGCGCGGGCGCAGTCGTAGAGGTCGAACAGTCGTGACTGGCGGTCGGCGGGGAGCCGGGCGGCGCGGTCGGTCACGCTTGCCGGCCACGCGGACAGGGCAGCGATGATCCGCGCGCCGTCGAGGGCGAGCGTGCGGGCCGATTCCGGAAACGTCTTGTCGTAGTCGATGAGCATCCCGATCCGCCCGACCGGAGTGTCGAACGCACGGAACTCGTCACCGGCCGCGTAGGCCAGGGACTCACCGGCAGGCTGATGGACCTTGCGGTGTGTGCCGAGAATCCCGTCGCCGGACACACACACCGCCGTGTTGAAATGCTTGTCGCCATCGGCCTCGGTGTAACCGATACAGACCGTGGTGTCGCCTGCGGCGGCAATGATGGCGGCCAGTTCGGGTCCGTCGGGATCCAGCGCCGGAGGCAGCTCGTCGGGGTCGGGATTGCGCAGGTCGCCGAGGTAACCGCCGAGGGTGGCGTCCGGGAAGACGAGCAGGTCGACGCCATCGCGCGCGGCCGCCTCGACGATGCCGACGGCCTTGGACACACCGCGCTCCACGTCGCGGCCGAAGTGCGCGGCGAGAGCACCGAGGGTGACAGTGCTCATGGTCGAACAGTACCGACCGAGAACTGGCGAGAGGGCGTCACCCGGGGTCCGATCATGCGGCCCCCAGCCCGGTGACCGTGGAGGCCACCGCGACGGTCACCGCACCGTCGGGCCACCGCAGTCGCACGCCGGGTTCCGAGGTGAGACGCCCACAATCCGCGACCGTGAGAGCGTCCGGCGCAGGCACATCGGTACGACGACCCGGCCGGTCCGTACTTAGCATTGCGTACCCGGGGAAGCAGGTCAGCCACGCACCCATCGACGCGTCGCCCGGCCGCGGCACGGCGGTGGCGTTGAGTTCGGCTCCGGTGCCCGACGCCTCGGCGAGCATGCCCAGGGTCCCGGCGATCCCGGCCATGCTCACGTCCTTCGCCGACGCCGGTCCGACCCTCGCCAAATGACCTGCCATCGCACACAATTCGTCGCTGCTGCGTGAGCTCGTCGAGTCCCACTGCCGGTCGTGATAGCCCGGGCGCCACGACCCGCCGAGGTCTGCGTGCAGCGTCACAGTGTCGCCGACCGCACCGCCACCGGCCCGCAGCGGACTGCCCGTGGTCCCCAACGCTGTCACCGACAGCGCCGACGGCACGCCGACCTGAGTGTGACCACCGAGAACCGGTGTCTGCCAGGCTCGTGCGGCTGCGGAGATCCCGCGGATGATGCGGGTCAGATGCGAGGTCGTGGGCGCGCCGACCGCGTCGAGCAGCCCGATCGGTCTCGCACCCATCGCGGACAGGTCGTTGATGTTGACCAGCACCGAACACCACCCGGCCCATTCCGGATCACGTTCGATCATCGACGGGATGATGGCATCGCACGCCGCGATCACATCGGTGCCGGGTAGCGGCACGCCGTCGTCACCGCGGAATCCGGCTGCCCCGAGGCCGCCATCCTGGTCGGCAAACGGTGCAAGTGCCTCCGCGAGGACTGCTTTGGTGCCGTCGACGGTCCGCTGGATCCTATGGATGGGCCACCGCATCTCCCGGTGCGTCTGACCTGCGATCACCGGACCCGCCCCGCAGTCGTCCCAGCCGAGCCGCCGGAACATGAGTGCGTAGCGGTCCTGCACGGTGGCGTCGAAGCGCAGTGCGCCCCGCTGTTCGACGTGCGCACACGCCGCCCGCACGAGCGCCGGACCGATCCCGGCCGCGTGCCCGGGGTCGGCGACCACGAGCCGGCTGCCGAACCACCACCCGATGTCCTCGGTGTCCGACGACCCGTCCCACCGCACGGGTGCGACGCGGACTCCGCCGGCGATGGAACCGTCCGCGAGGGTCGCGACGAGGACCACGGTGCGTGGATCGTCGTCGGTGTCGTCGAGGTCGGAATGCGCGAAAAGTCCCTGTCGATCGACGAACTCCAGGTGCCGCATCGCACGGTAGGCGGCATGCTCGACCGCGGTGTCGGCGACGGTGATCAGGAAGTCCGGGCGTGGGGCGACGCGGCGTCGACCGGCAAGGATCGAGAGTTCGCCGGCCACTGCGTCTTTGGTGGTTGTTCTCATTCAGCCACCCACCGTCGGCAGGATGCTGCACGCGCCGCACGCCGCGCATCCGGCCCGCTGATCGGCGCCCGCCATCCCGATCAGAGTGAGATGGCGCGCGACCTCGCGGCTGATCTTCTCCACGATGGCCGGATCCGGTGCGGGTGCATCGTCGACGTCCACGGCGAGCGTTCCCGCATGACGCCGGAACGGCACGATGAACGGATAGACACCCAGGTCGGCGAGTTCCTTGGCACCGGCGATCATCTCGTCGGTGTCCTCACCGAGCCCAACAAGCAGGTACGTCGACACCTGGTTGCGTCCGAAAACGCGGACGGCCTCGGTCCACGCCTCGCGATACTCGGCCATCGAGACCGACGACTTGCCCGGCATCCACCGGCGCCGGACGTCGTCGTCGAGGGATTCGACGTGGATGCCGATCGCATCGGCGCCCGCCTCCCGCAGCTCGGTCAGGACCGCGAGGTCGGCAGGTGGTTCGCACTGCACCTGGATCGGCAGGTGGGGGACCGCGGCCTTGATCGTGCGGACGCACCGCGCGAGGTGGCGGGCCCCACGGTCGCGACCCCCGGTGGTGCCGGTGGTCATCACCATCTGGGTGATGCCGTCGAGTTCGACTGCCGCGCGGGCGACCTCGGCCAGCTGATCTGGCTTCTTCACCGCGATCGTCGACTCCGACCTCAACGACTCCTCGATGGAACAGAACCGGCACCGCTCCGACTCGTCGTAGCGGATGCACGTCTGGACCACCGTCGTCGCCAGGACGTTGCGGCCGTGTAGACGGGCGATCTTCTCGTAGCTGGTGCCGTCGGCGGTCTGCAGGTCGTAGAACCGGGGCCGCCCGATCGCCTCGACCTCGATGCCGACGTCGACGCCGTCGTACAGGACGCGCTCGCCGTCGAAGACGAACGGGCTCTGCGGGTTTCGTGGGATCGCGGCGTGCAGGCCGTCGACCATCAGATGGCCGTCGTCGCTGGGGCCGGCCCCGCCGGTCCGCTGCACCGGCGGCTCGCCCCGAATGCCGAGCAGTGCCAGGTCAACTCGTGTGGATACCGTCATGGGTACTCCTCCTTGAGGAAATCGATGTGCTCGACCCTCGCTCCCTGAGGTGTGAGCTTTACTGCTCCCTGAGGTGCGAGGAGCGTTAGCGACGAGCCACGAAGGGCGGGCGACGACCGCATCCCGCTCAGCCATCTACTGCGCCGCCGCCAACCGCGGGCGGTTCTCACCCAGAACACCGAGGATGTGCTCCGCCACGTACCTCGCGTCCCGATCGATCCCGAGGAACCGTCCCGATCCCCAGGTGTGCATCCACGGCAACCCGACGAAGCTGAGCCCGGGGACCTCGGTGATCCCGCGCGTCTGCATCGGGCGACCCCCACCGTCGAAGGCGCTGGCCTCGATCCACCGGTAGTCGGGTCGGTACCCGATGGCCCAGATGATCGACGTCACCCCGGCTGCTGCGAGATCGAGTTCGGCAGGGTCTTCGTCGGGAGCCCACACAGGTTCGTACCGCGAGGGTTCCGGCGCCTCGATCCCCAGCGAGTCGATGTGCCGGTCGATGTCGGAGCAGATGGAGTTGTAGGTTGCGTCGGCCTTGTCCAGTGCATCGCTGAGCGTCGGCGCGAACCGCAGCGTCGAGTCCTTGCCGTCGGTCAGCATGCCGTAGAGCTGCATGCCCTCGACAGCGAAGCGTCGGAGGTCGATGTCGCGGCCACCGTCGCGGCCGGTGACGTAGTGGTTGGTCTTCTCCTGCGCGGCACGGCCACCCGGATACTCCTGGGTGGGAGTGTCGTAGAGCCCCATGTCCGACAGCCACGTCATGCAGTCGCGTCCGCGATAGAACCGTGCGACCCGCGGCGCGTTGCCGACCGCCAGATGCACCTGCCGCCCGGCCAGGTGCAGGTCTTCGGCGATCTGCGTGCCCGACTGCCCGGTTCCGACGACCAACACCGCACCCTCGGGCAACTGGTCCGGGTTGAAGTACTCCTCGGAGTGGATCTGATGGACGGCCGGATCGAGCGCCGACGCGAACGCCGGGATCACCGGCAGCGGATAACCACCGGTCGCGATCACCGCCTGGTCGCACGTCACGGAGGTGACGCCGTCCGGACCGTCGAGGGTCACCTCGAACCGGTCAACACCGAGCCGCTGCAGACGGGTCACCCGCGTGTGTTCGACGAGCGGCGGCTCGAAGGTCTGCAGCCACCCCTCCAGCCAGGCCACCACCTCGTCGCGGGTCATGAACCCGTCGGGGTCCGGACCCTCGTAGGCATACCCGGGTAGACGGCAATGCCAGTTGGGTGTCACGAGAGTGAAGTTGTCCCAACGCTTGTCGGCCCACGCGTGGACCGCGGTCTCGGCGTCGACGACGATGTGCTCGACTCCGGCCTCTCCGAGATACCAGCTGACCGAGAGGCCGGCCTGCCCGCCGCCGATGACGACGACCGGAACGTGTGTGTTCATGAGCGCTCCCGTAGGTCGGTGGTGTGCGCGGGTAGCGGCGGGTACATCGAGACCACTTCGACCTCCGCCGAGTCCAGATGCCGCGCAGCATCCTTGGTGATCTCCGCAGCGGACGCGGCGGCCGAGGTGCACGCGAACCCGTACTTGGCCCGCACCCGTGCGCTGGCTTCGTCGAGCGCGGTGGTGGCTCGTTTCCGGAAGTCGTCGACGCGGTACGAACCCGGCGCGAGGTGGTCGTGCAGGACGAGGCTGGGGGAGTAGTACTGGCGGAACAGCCCGTCGGGCCAGCGCACCTGGACGGTCATCTCAGGCATGAGCGAGGTCCCGCCAGGCGAGGTCGTCGGCGGTCTCTGGTTCGGTGAGCAGGCCGTACTTCTCTGGGCGGCGGTCCCGCAGGTGGAACATGCCGGCGCGCATCGCGGTGAAGCTCTCGCAGATGTCCACCTCGGCGACCGCGAGACCGCTGCCGAGGAGAGTGGTGGCGAGAATGTTGCCGCCCGGGTCGACGATCTTGGCGTTACCGACATACCGCAACGACCCGAACGTCCCGCTCTGGTTCGACGCCACCCAGAACACCTGGTTTTCCAGGGCGCGCGCGGCGTCGAAGAGGTTGAACCGGTAGGTCCAGCGGTCCTCTTGAAGGTTCTCGGCGGTGGCGGTGCGTGCCGCCGGCCACGCCGAGAGGCTGGCGATGATCTCGGCACCCTTGAGAGCCATGATGCGGGCGGCCTCGGGAAACGCCTTGTCGTAACAGATTTGGAGTCCGACCCGTCCGACCGGGGTGTCGAAGACGCCGTATCCCTCGCCCGACGAGTACGACATGTTCTCGCCGAGCGGCTGGTGGACCTTCCGATAGCTGCCGTAGATCCGGTGGCCGTCGAGGACTGTGGCCGCGTTGTAGCGGGTCTCGCCGTCCTCGCCGAGTTCGCAGAACCCGATCGCCACCACCAGGTCTCCGACGATGGACTGCACCCGCGCGATCTCGGGTCCGTCGAGGGAGATCGCCGGTGGCAGCGACCGTGCACTGTTCTTCCGGGTGTCGCCGTGGTTGCCCAGCGACGACAAGTATCCGCCGATCGCCGCCTCGGGGAAGACCAGGAAGTCGACGCCGCGGGCCCGCGCCTGGGCGACATACTCTTCGATCGTCGCGTAGTTCTGTTCGAGATCGCGGGTGAAGTTCGCCGCGACGGTTCCGATGGTGGTCATAGGAATGTCCCAGGGTCGGTGGTGCGGAAAGTGTTGCGACTCAGACCATGTACGTCGAGTTGATGATCGCGCCCTTGCGTGCGTAGTGGATGATCGCGTCCTGGACGTCGAGCGGGTGCGCCGGGATGACGCCCTCGATCAAGTCCTCCTCGCGACCGCCATGGAGCGCGAGCCCGAAGCGGCAACAGAACACGGTGCCGCCCTCGGAGATGAAGGTCTCGAGCGCGTTGTTGATGTTCTGTTCACCGGGGAAGCCGGAGTCGCCTGTCGTCGGAAAGCCGCGCGTGGCAAGGCAATTGATGGCTCCGGGGCCGTAGAAGTACATGGCCGACTCGAAGCCCTTGCGCAGTGCGCGGGTTGCCTGCAGGACGGCGACGAACGACACCGACGACTCGTGGGCGATGCCGTGCACCAGCGTGAAGTAGGTTTCGCCGT
Organism: Gordonia sp. Swx-4; assembly: GCF_030316175.1. NCBI lineage: Bacteria > Bacillati > Actinomycetota > Actinomycetes > Mycobacteriales > Gordoniaceae > Gordonia > Gordonia sp. Swx-4. Next base: position 2,706,644 of record NZ_CP128197.1, on the reverse strand, counting down.
CCTCGGCCTGATAGTCCGGGAAGATCTTGGTGCCGCCGTAGATGTTGGAGCCCTTCGGCAGCGACGGGTGCGGGATCTCCGCGAGCGATGCGGCGATGTTCTCGGTGATGGATTCGTCGAAAGAGGGCACAAGGACTCCTGGATGGCGAGACGACGGCGCCTGGCGGCTCGGCGTGTGAGACGAATGCGGATCGGGCATCATTGCCCAAGAGCGGTGGATCGGAAGATTTCGATCGCATCGAGTAGCTGATTGCTACGAGAACCAGTTCACCCCTCGACGATTACCGGGTGGTTACCGCTGGAATAAATGGATGGCCGGTCTGCGTAACACGTCGCTCGACGCGCGCCCGTCCCTCAACCGCTCGTCAGGACAGCAGGATGGTCCGGCAACAAAAATGTCCGACGAACCGGTCGGGTCGGGGGTCTGACCGGTTCATCGGACGTAAGTCAGCATATCGTCTGTGTCTCCGCAGGTCGAGCGAGGGATCCGCAATTCTGTGACCTGTTTCTCACGGATTCCGGACGAACCCGACCTCTACGGCTCCGTAACCGTCGTTCGCCGTCGTCCACCTGGACGACACCGATCCCGTCCGACGTGTCGCACCATCTCGCCGAACGACGAGGCGCAAGCTGGACTCATGCTCACCGCGATTCTCTACGGTCTCATCACCGCGGTACCCATCGCGATCGGTGCCGCGATCGGTCTCCGGTGGGATCTCCCGGCTCGAGTCTTGGCGACCCTGATGGCCTTCGGCGCAGGCACGATGATCGCCGCGGTCTCCATCGAGCTCTTCCAGCCGGCGTTCACACAGGCCGGCTTCGGCCTCGCCGGGGTAGCGCTGCTTCTAGGAACCGCGGTCTACGTGGTCGCCGACCACGTCGTCGAAACCAAACTCGGCTCCCGCGCGATCGGCCCGGCTCTCATGCTCGGCGTCTTCCTCGACGGCGTCCCCGAGAACAGTGCGCTGGGCGTTTCGCTCACCGCTGGCGGCTCGCTCGTCCTGGTGGTGGCGATCGCCGTCGGCAATGTCCCGGAAGCGGTCAGTGGGGCGTCGTTGATGAGACGCGAACACGACATGTCGCTGCGGTACGCGCTCGTGATGTGGGTGGCCACCGCCGCGATCCTCATCGCGGTGACCGTGGGCGGTTATGCAGTCTCCGACGCCATCTCGCCGACCGCGGTCAGCATCGTCCAGGCCTTCGCCGGTGGCGCGACCCTCGGCGTCCTCGCCAACGGCCTCATGCCCGAGGCCTATAAAGAAGGCGGCTGGTGGGTCGGCCTGGCCACCGCGGGTGGCTTCCTGCTCGCGTTCGTCCTGGGTTGAGCCGACGACCTCAGTGCGTCTGCAGCGCGTCCGGGTCGCTGGCAACGTGGCCCTGGGCGAGCTCTTGGAGTTCTCGGAAGACCCGCTTCGACGCCTCGGCCCAGGGCATCAGGATCGGGAACACGTGGAACATCCCCGGTTCCTCGAGCGCGCGCGTGGGCACCTCGGAGTCCTCCAGCCGCGCCGCGAATTCCCTGATGCCGTCGCGGAACATCTCGTCCTTGCCCCAGCACACGAAAGTCGGTGGGAACCAGTCCGGCTCCGGGTCGGCGTGGATGATCGAGACGCGAGCATCGTTCGGCTGCACACCATGTAGGTACGGCGTCACCGGGATGTTCCACGGCAGCACGTCGTACTGGGCGTTCTCGGTGATCGACGGGTGATCGAGGTCGAGATCGATTTCGGGGGAGAACAACGCCATCGCACCGGGCTTGGGTAGACCCTGCTCGTGCAGGTGTGCCACCAACGACGCCGCGAGCCCACCACCGCCGGAGTCGCCCGCGACGATGATGTGCTCGGGTGTCACCCCGCGTCCCAGGAGTGCCTGGTAGACATCCGCGGCGTCGAGAACCCCGGCGGGAAAGGGGAATTCGGGTGCCATCCGATAGTCGGCGATGAAGACCTCGAACCCGGTGATCCGCACCAGCGAAGACGCGAACGCCGAATACATGATCGGCGACGTCCCGATGTACCCGCCGCCGTGGAGGTACAGGATGGTCGCGCCGATCTCCTGCTTCTCCTCGTCCTCGTCGACGTAGGCGTCGGTACTCGCCTTCGCGCGACACCACAGGCCGGGGACGCCGCCGATGGTGTCGTCGGTCAGTTCGACCCCGTCGGTCAGTTCGACGAACGGTGGCATCACCACGCGGCAGATCTCGTCGAGGATTTTCTCCATCGACCGGAATTCCTCGATCGGCAGACCCATCGAGTAACCCATGAACGTACGGATGGACTGCCGGGTGACGGCCTGGCCGATGTTGTCGAGCAGGCCCGAAGGTCCCGACCACGGCTTCTTGAACGGCACGCGGGCGAGTCCACCGAGCATGCTCGACGCCAGGCCGGCGACGGCCAGCGCCGTCAACGGTCCGGATGCGGTCTCCACCTCGGGACGATCAGCCATCACCATGTCGCACAGAGTAGCGATGCCCGTGACCGACGGCTGGACGCGCGACCCACCGGACTGGGGTGCGGCCGGGTGGACGTGGCAGACTGTCGCGGGTCCTGTAGTCCCCGAGAACCCCGTGAGGCGGCGATGGAGAGTTCTGCCTTCCCGGCTCAGCGCGAGGCCGGGCGACCTGCCGTGCCGTCGGAATCGGCGCAGGTCACGCTGGGCGACGCCCTCGATGCCAACCGTGCGCTGCAGAAGTCGGCGGCGGTCAAGTTGTTCGCCGCGAACAACTCGGCTCTCTACGTCACCTTGATGGAGCGTCACCTCGACTACGGCACCAAGATGTCGGAGGTCGAGCTCACGATGCGGCTCGAACGCGACCTCGCCGAACTCGACCTCACCGACGACCAGCCCACCGGCCTGGAACTGGTCAAACTGTGGGCCCGTCAGGGCTGGCTGCACCGCGTCACCGACACCACCGACCCCGACGCCCCCAACCTCTGCCATCTGACCAGCGAGGCCCGCACGGTCCTCGACTTCATGCGCCGCCAGCGCCGCGAGGACTCCATCGCCACCGGCGGCTCGATCACCGGCATCGCCGCCGAACTCCGACGCGTCGCCGGGCAGGTCAGCAACGACCCCGAGACCATCCGCCTCGAGCTCGAGGCGCAGATGTCCGACCTCGACGCCGAGCTCGCCGACCTCGAAGCCGGCCGCCGCCCACCGGTCGACCTCCGCGTCGCCGAGGACTCCGCCCGCGCGATCGGCTACCAGATGGAGCAGATCATCTCCGACATCGGCCAGTACGGCACGATGCTCGACCGCATCACCACCGCGCTGCTCGACGACCCGGGGGACTCCGACCTCGCCTACCGCGACCGTCAGCGCCAGCTCTTCGACGACTACGAGGCGCTACTGCAGTCGTCGCAGTCGGCGTCGTACCAGGCGTTTTCCCAGATGATCCAGGACCCGGAGCGTCGCGCCCGCCTCAAGGTCGACATCGACACCATCATCGAGAACTTCCCCGGGATGGACGCCGGCCTGCGATCGGTGATGGACAACTTCTTCGGTCTGGTCACCCAGCAGATGGCCGAGGTCGGCCGCACCCGCCAGCGTTGCGCCCGTCGTATCCGACGCTTCGTCGCATCGGGCACCCTCGAGCAGAGCCGCGGTCTCGCGCGTCAGCTCAACGACGCCCTCGCCACCGCCAACGACCTGCTCAAGTCCTCGCTCGCAGACCGTCGCCTCGGCTACGAACTGCCGCTGGCCGCCCCGACTCTCAACTCGATCGGCCGCCTCGCCTTCGAGATCCGTGAACACGTCCCGCCCGCCCCAGCTTTGCCCGCAGGTGGCGCCGACGCCGACCTCACCGCCTTCGCCTCGATGACTGGCCAGGTCGACACCGTCGAACTCACCGAGACCGTGAACAACGCCGTCACCGCCGGCCCGGTCGCGCTCACCGACGTCATCGAAGGCCTCGACGAGCCGTACCTCGCGCACGTCATCGTGCTGTGGTCCTGGGCCCAGAAGCAGGCCGCGGCAGGGGAGAAGGTGCCGATGACCACCGTGCGCTTCCGGTCCCTCCTCGGGGAGGACCACGCCATCGAAGTCCCCGACCTCACCTTCACCGAACCGATTCCGACTGCGGAGGTCGACGCCGAATGACCACCACCGACGACACCGACCCCTCGTTCCCTGAGGTGCGAGCGGAGCGAGCCTCGAAGGGCCCTGAAACCGAAGCTCCCGCAACCCCCGAAGAATTCGCCGGCTTCGACGATCTGCCCACCGTCGCCAATCGTGCGGCGACGCATACCCCGAGCGCCCCCCGCTTCGACGGCGACGTCAGCGAGATGCCCGACCGTGCCTGCTGGGCACTGCAGAACCTGCTGGCCCGCCGCTACGTCAGCGGCGACCGGCAGCCGCAGCTGTGGTCGTGGGTGTCCGAGTACCAGGACGTCCTGCGAATCCGCCTGTCCGAACTCGACCTTCGCCTCCGCCTCGTCGACGAACTCCAGGTCGCCTTCGTCGAACAGGCCGGCTACGAGTCCCGGTGGGGCCGACGCATTCTCAAGCGCGAGACCGTCCACACCTACGACGCGATCCTGGCGCTGCACCTGGCCAAGTACATCCGAGCCGCCCGCGACGAGGATGCGCTGATCACCCGCGAGGAGATCCACGAGCTCTTCGCCGGCGTCACCAACACCATCGACCGCGACCTCGCGCTCTTCGACAAGCGCATCGAGCGGGCCATCGACAAGATGGAAGAACTCGAGTTCCTGCGCAAGCAGCGCGACGACGCCGACACCTTCACCGTGAGCCCGGTGATCTCCGCGGTCATGACGGCGTCGGTGATCACGGACCTGCAGCGCCAGTTCGAGCAGTTCATCGGCTCTGGCGACACGGGGGAGGAGCCGCCGGAGAACGCAGCCGACGATCCCGCCCGGCCCGACGACGCCGAGGACGGCTTCGGCGACGACGAAGGAGACGACTGGTGAGCGTCGACCAGTACCACCTGTCCCGGTTGCAGCTGATCAACTGGGGCGTGTTCGACGGGTATCACTCGATCCCGTTCAGCTCCAACGGTTCTCTGATCACCGGGTCGTCGGGTTCGGGTAAGTCGTCGTTGCTCGACGCCATCTCGCTGGCGTTCCTGCCCGACCATCGCCGCAACTTCAACGCCTCGGGTGACGCCACCGCCGCCGGCTCGTCGAGCGGTAAGCGCACCGTCGGCAAGTACGTGCGCGGCGCGTGGGGTGAGCGACGCGACGGCACCAACGCGCACCGCGAGATCATGTACCTGCGCGGCACCGGCCCGGCGTGGGCGGCCATCGCGGTCACCTACACCTCCACCTCGGGCACCGCCATCACCGGTCTGGTCCTCAAGTGGTTGGCCGCGGGCAAGATGACCGACTCGCACAGCTCGTACTTCATCTACGACGGCGACGCCGACATCGTCGAGGTCTGCAACGAGTGGGCCGCGGCCAACTACAACTCGGCCAAGTTCCGCGACCGCGGCTGGCGCGGCGGACCCGGCGAGGGCAAGTACCTCTCGACGCTGTACTCGCTCATCGGCATCCGCGGGTCCGACGCCGCGCAGCAGCTCCTCGGAAAGGCCAAGTCGCTCAAGAGCGTCGGCGGCCTCGCACAGTTCGTGCGGGAGTTCATGCTCGACGCCCCGACGTCCATCGTCGGCATCTCCGATGCGCTGGAGCAGATCGATCCGCTCGTCGAGGCCCGTGAACTGCTCGACGTCGCGCGCCGCAAGCGCACCATCCTCGGCAACATCGAGGAGGTCCACGAGCGGTACGCGAGCGAGTCGGCCACCTTCTCCGTCCTCGACACCATCGACAGCACCACGATCCGCAGCTATGTCAACAACCTGCGGATCCGCAACGCGCAGCCCGAGGTCGCCGACCTCGACGACCAGATCACCCGCCTCGACGGCGATCTCGCCGCGCTGACCACCCAGCACGACCAGCTGCGCCAGGACCACAGCCTGCTGCTGGCCCGTATCGCCACCTCCACCGGCGACCTCGCCCCGCTGCGCGAACAGCTCGGCGGCGCACAGAAACTCAGCACCGAGGTCACCGCACGACGAAACGCCTACGAGGACAAGGTCTCCGCCCTCGGCTTCAGCGCCCCCACCAACGCCGAGGGCTTCTGGTCGCTGCGTGAGGAGCTCATCGAGGAAGCCACCAAGATCGACGGCCAGCTCGAGGCCGGCCGCGCCCACTACGCCGAGGCGCTGGCCCGCGAGGTCGCTGCCCGCAGCCGCCGCGACACCGCGCAGGAAGAACTCGGCCGCGTCGAGCAGGCCGGTTCCGCGCTGCCGCGCACCGAGCACGAGATGCGCCGCGTGATCGCGCACGCGCTGCAGATCGACGAGTCCGAGCTGAAGTATGTCGCCGAACTCGTCGAACTCGACCCCGACGAGGAACGCTGGCGCCTGGCCGTCGAGAAGGTCCTGCGCAACGCTGGCCTGCGACTCCTCGTGCCGGACAAGCACTTCCGCTCCGCCCTGCGCTTCGTCAACTCGCACGACATGCGCGGCCGGATCCAGCTGCATCAGGCCGAGACCCGTCCGATGCCCGACGTCGAGCCGGGCACCCTGGCGTCCAAGCTGCGTTCCGTCGATCCCGGCCATCCGTGTGCCGCCGAAGCGATGACCGTGCTCGCGAAGCTCGGCAACCACATGTGCGTCGACAACCCGGGGGAGTTCTCCCAGTACGCCAAGGCCGTCACCGATCAGGGTCTGCGCAAGGATTCGGCGAAGCTGGCCGTCAAGGACGACCGCCAGCAGCTGCGCCGGTCGCAGTACATCTTCGTTGGCGACGTCGAATCCAAGATCTCCGCGCTGCGCGACGAACTCGCCTACGAGGAGCGCGCTTTCGACGACGCCCGCGAGGACTGCGCCGAACTCGACCGCGAACGTTCCGCCAAGGAACGACGCCGCGACGCCTATCGCCGGGTGTGCGAGCAGTTCACGCAGTGGAACGAGATCGACGTCGACTCCGTCGATGATCGCGTCGACCAGCTCACCGACCAGTACGACCTCCTCATGGAGGAGAACCCCGACGTCGAGGCCCTGCAGCGCAAGGCCGAAGACCTCTGGGAGCAGGTGCGCCACGCGATCTCGCAGGCCGCGCTGGTCAAGGACAAGATCGCCCGCCAGGACGAACGCCGCACCCAGCTACTCGACCTCATCGACCGGCTGAAGCCCGAAGACGTTGCCGCGCAGGCGGAGAAGACCCTCGACGGCTTCCGCGAGGACCTCTCGGCGACCCTCGACGTGCTCAACCCCGAGCCGTACCGCCAGGAGATCGTCAAGGCCGCCGGCCGCGAACGCGATCGCATGCGCTCCGACGCACGACGCTCCCGCGACGAACTGGCCCGAATCCTCGACACCTACGACGAGGAATTTCCCGACGCCATTCCCAACGACAGCGACGACTTCGACGAGCGCATCCACGACTACGTCGCCGTCTGCCGCCGCATCGACGAACGTGAGCTGCCCTCCGCCTACGAGCGGATGCGCCGCCTGATCACCGAGCAGGCCCCGGGCGCGATCCTGGGCCTGCACATGGCCGCCGACGCCGAGGAACGACGCATCGTCGAGCAGATCGAGCGCGTCAACACAGGTCTCGGCGCGGTGGCGTTCAACCGGGGTACCCGCCTGCGGCTGGTCCCGGGTCGCAAGAAGCTCGCCGCGGTGGAGGAGCTGACCGAGAAAGCCCGCCAGATCTCCAACCGCGCAACAGCGGTCAGCTTCGGCGACGAGCAGGCCATCCTCGAGCAGTACTCCGACATCCTGCTGCTACGCGAACGCCTGGCCGGCAACACCCCGGAGGACCGCCAGTGGACGCGCGACGCCCTCGACGTGCGTAACCGCTTCGACTTCTATTGCGAGGAGCACGACGCCGAGAGCGGCGAAACCATCCGCACCTACTCCAACGCCGGCGACAACTCCGGCGGCGAGCAGGAGAAACTGATGGCCTTCTGTCTCGCCGGTGCGCTGAGCTTCAACCTGGCCAGCCCGCACGGCAACGACAACCGGCCGATCTTCGCCCAGCTGATGCTCGACGAGGCGTTCTCCAAGTCCGACCCGCAGTTCGCCCAGCAGGCGCTGTCGGCCTTCCGCAAGTTCGGGTTCCAGTTGATCATCGTTGCGACAGTGCAGAACACCAGCACGATCCAGCCGTACGTGGACAACGTGGTGATGGTGTCGAAGGTCGAGGCTGGACCGGATCTGCGACCGATCGCGACGGCAACGTCGACGACGATCAAGGCGTTCGCGGAGCTGCGGCGGTCGGGGAGTCAGTTGCCCGTGTAGTGCTGTGCTGGTTGAGGATCGACGAGTGTCCCGCCGAGAGTTGGTTTCGGAGGCGAGCGCATCCTTTACGGTTGGGCCGCCCTCGGCTTTCCTGCAGCTGGTTGAGCAGCCGACGGGCGTCCCCTCCGCTGGTTGAGCCGTCGACGAGCGCTAGCGAGGAGGCGTGTCGAAGCCACCTGGCGACCAGACGTCGGAACCGTCACACCACCTGGCACCCCGAGTCCACCGCGTCCGCCCACTAGATTGGTGGACATGTCTGACAACTGGGTCGAGTTCATGAGCCTCGACGCCGACGAGGACCATGCGTCAGATCTCATTGATGCTCAGGTGGATTGGCTGCTCGCACAACAGATCATCGCGCCATCAGCAAAGCCGGACACGCTCTATGGGACTTTCCGCGAAGGCCCGCGATTCGCCGAGGCGATGGAGCCGGAATCGGTGCCACCCGGTGCAGTTGCGGGTGGCCGGTACATCTTGTTCGGCGTGCGGGTCAGGAAGGGCTGGCAGATCTCGCACAACATGGACGGCTTTGAAGGTCCCTCGTGTCCTCGGTGCGGCCACCAGCAGTTCGACGACGGCGTCGCGGGTGGACTCATCTTCGACTGGTACGAATCGCGGGCGGAACCTACCGTGACCTGTACGAACTGCGGACACATCGATCTCATCGGGAACTGGCCCCACGAGTATTTCGGCTACTGCAACTACGCCTCGCTGTCGTTCGTCAACAGTCCGCCGCTCTCGATAGCGTTCAGGGACGAGCTCCTCGTGCGTATCGGCAACCGTCCTCGGGCCGTACACGTAAGGCTGTAGGGGCCGGCGAGTTCCTACGCAAGCCTCACCGGCCTGGTGCCGTCTGATTGAGTGTTCGTATGAGCCACGCCGCCAACGCATCCGGTCACCTTTTCATCGTTCACGGGCGAATTGAGGCGCTAGGCGCTGATGCAGTCGTAGTACCAACGGACGCTGAATTCACCGTCGAACCCCATTGGTTTCCTCTCTTCGACGATGAGCACCCTTCAAGGCCTGAAACCTGGGACGGCACCTTCTCCCGCGCAACCGAGGGCGGACGCCTCTGGTTCGTCAATGTCATCGATGACTCCGCGGCCGTTGGCGCCCAGTTGGCTGGTCGCCTCCGAGATGTCCTGCACGACGTAGCGCTCGAGTTCGAGCTGAGGGAGTCACGGCCACCCGTGGTGGCGATGCCAGTCTTCGGCGTCGGCGGAGGAGGGAAGGATGGTCTCAAGGGGCTGGTTGTCAAAGACCTGATCACGCTGCTGTGGAGTGTGGCAGCCGACCTCTCACTCGACGTCGTTGTGGTGACCCCCGACCGGTCCGTCTACAGCGCACTCCAGCATTTTCGGAGAACCGAGCATGCCGAGCATTGGCAGCTCACCCCTGGACAGTTTCGCGTCGCGCAGGATCTCGGGACGAGGGCACGCGACGGCGACCTCGCGCTGTTCCTCGGTGCCGGGGTCAGCATGTCTGCAGGACTTCCAGGCTGGGGACAACTACTCGAGGAGTTGGGGTCGATAGCACGCATCGACCCCAAAGCGTTGGAGAGTCTCGAAGGGAGTCCACTCGATCAGGCGGAGTTGATCTCGTTGCGGCTGGGCGACGCCTTGGGCACGGAAATCGCGCGAATAGTGGAAAGCGTCAGAAGAGTCTCACTTGCGCACTGCCTCCTGGCCGGTCTTCGATGTCGCGAGGTGGTGACGACCAACTACGACGAGCTGTATGAGAATGCAGTGGAAGCGACCGGTGAACCGCGGCCGACGGTGATCCCTTGGGAAGCGGTCCAACCTGGCCGGTCATGGGTGCTCAAGATGCATGGCGAAGTCGGCAGACCAGAGACCGTCGTCCTCACCCGGCGAAGCTTCGTGCGGTATGACGCAAACTTCCGGCCCGCTGGCTCACTTCTGCAGGCTCTGATGATGACCCGCCACATGCTTGTCGTCGGCACGTCGATGACCGATGACAACGTCATCAGATTGGCGCTCGAAGTCGACGACTTCATCAGTCGCGATCACTCGTTCGGAACGTTCATCGATGTCTCCGAGTCGTCGACGCGAGCCGAACTCTGGGGTCCCCGGTTTCATTGGGCACATTGCGGCGGTGACGGAATCGTGGCACGGGTGCGATCCATGGAGATTCTTCTCGACGCCGTCGCAATGTATGCCGCGCAGGACGATTCGTGGCTGCTGGATGAGCGATTCGGCGGCCTGCTGCACTCCGGTGACCAAAGCGCTGCCAGTGATGTTCGCGGCGTCCTCGGTCGCGTTCAATCGACCCCGCGGACGCGGCTTCGCCCACTTCGCAACAAGCTCGCCGCGCTCGGCGCCGACCCGCGCTGGGTCGAGTCACGAACGCTGCTAGCGGAGCTAGAACAACTCGTGCGTGCGTCGAAGAACGGGCGCCGCGCCACATACAAGTTTATTGTCCTCTTGTGGGCGGTCACCCGAGCCGAGCAAGGATACGAGCGTCTGACCAGCTACGAGGATGCACGCCGCCAGCTGGCGAACTTGCTGTCGCCCTTCCGAATCGCGGAGACTGCTCCCAAGCCGGTGGACCCCTGGTATGCACTGCGGACTTCGTCGTGGTGGGAGATCTGCGATCTGCCCACCACTCCCACCGCGCAGGATGTGATTCAGCGGAATGCACGAGCCGGGCTGTCGGTCAGCGTCTACAACCTGGTGCGCCGGGACTCGGTCTTTGCCGAGGAAGCCATTGAGCAATTGACCGACTTGATTGCTCACGATGTCGAAAGCTTGTCCATCGTGCGGGATCTGAGGAGTCAGCTCTCGTCGAACGCGGTGAAGATAGGGAGCCAGGAGTGACGGACCGCTATCGAGACTAGTTCTGCTCGGGGCAAGGCCTCGCGGGTGGCCGCGCATCCGGAACGAGGAAGTCGTTCCTCGTCGGCATCGCAAACCAATTAGTTGTCGGGACGCGCCGGGGGACGGTCTTCAGCCGTGACGGCGGAGTGCTTGTCGATGGCATCCGCAATAGCAAGAACCTCGGGGTGTTCGACCATGAAAGGCTCGTACCCACCGCTGTGTCGATGTGCACGTACAAGATAGAAAGCCCACCCGCGAAGGAGGTCTATCCCTGCCCACTCCGGAACCGTCCCCTGTCGATCGAACTCGTGCCGAAGCGGAGCCAGGAGTTCGTAGAGTGTGCCTGGGTCACCGACCAGACGCTCGTAAGTGTTGTAGGTGTGCGCCCACTCGATCAGGAGCTGGTCGTAGTTGGCGTTCATCTCAATTCGAAGCTCCTGTTGATACGACCGAGGGACGGACTTCGCAGCCGCGCACGCTCAACTATTGCACTCTCCTCGGTTCACCAGACGTTCATCACGGCTCCTTCGCCACGCTGAGGTCGCCATGGCCATCGAGCTGTAAGACTCCAGCCTCAGGAGCCTCTTGATCGACTGGCCAAGTACCTCCTCGATGTCAGCACCTACTCGGCGCCAGCCAAAGACACCAGCCGCCTGCTTGACGAGTGTGCGCTCGTCGATCGTCACTGCATCGAGCACAATTTGTTTGAGCGCGAGTTCGATCTCTTCCGGCGCGACCTGGGCGGCTTTGCGCTCTCCGCATTCGTTGTCGGGTACTCGAACTTCGAGGGGCGACGGATTGTCGAGACGGAAGAACCCGTGGCTGTCAGGACCCGCCGGATGCGCCCGCTTCAGCGCCTTGTCGATGGCGCTTCGAATCTGCTGTCCCACACGAGCGGCGCCCCACACCGACTTGAACCGATCGTTGAGGAGGTCGCGGTGCACTGGTGCCTCGACACGGATGGCGTTGAGGAAGAATTCTGACAAGTCCTGAATTCCCTCAAGCGTTTTGGGGTCCCGCGTCCGAGCAGGCCTCACGGTGTACTCAGAGTACGGACGGGTCCAGTCGCGCTCCACGGTCTCGGGGACGTCAGAGAACTCCAGAGTGCTGGACCGCGATGTCGGCTCCGGTCCAAAAGTGAGCAGGTAAATCCGGTCGAAAAGTGAGCACCATCCAATGATTGGAGAGTGATCACTGTGGAGGACTGGGCGTTGATTCGTCAGTTGCATCGGTCGGAGGGGTTGTCGCAAGCGGCGATTGCCCGGCACTTGGGGTTGTCACGCAACACGGTGGCCAAAGCGGTGCGCTCGGACGTGCCACCGAGGTATGAACAGCCACGTCCGCCCTCGTCGGGGTGGGCACAGATCGAGCCCGCGGTCCGCGAGCTCTTGACCCGGTTTCCGACGATGCCGACCACGGTGATCGCCGAACGGGTCGGCTGGTCGGGTGGCCGATCCTGGTTCGCCGAGAACGTGACCCGGATCCGCCCGGAATATGCCCCGGCCGACCCGTGTGACCGTTTGGTGCATCGCCCGGGAGAGCAAGTGCAGTGCGACCTGTGGTTCCCCGGCCAGCTGGTGCCCGATCAGGCCGGAGTGCTGCGGTCCTTCCCAGTGTTGGTGATGGTCGCCGCCTACTCACGGTTCATCGCCGCAGTGATGCTCCCCTCGCGTATCACCGGAGATCTGTTGGCCGGCATGTGGCTGGTACTCGGCGACCAGATCGGCGCTGTTCCTCGTACCTTGTTGTGGGACAACGAGTCAGGCATCGGCCAACGCCGCAAACTGGCGACCGGTGTGGCTGGGTTCTGCGGCACGCTGGGCACCCGAATGATTCAGGCCCGCCCGTACGACCCGGAAACCAAAGGCGTCGTCGAACGCGCCAACGGCTATCTCGAGACATCGTTTCTGCCCGGCCGAACCTTCACCTCAGCAGCCGACTTCAACACCCAAATGCAGCAGTGGTTGACCGGAGCGAACACCCGCATCCACCGCACCACCAGGAAGAAACCGGCCGGGGAGTTGTTGATCGACCGCCAGTCGATGGCACCGCTGCCGCCCATCGCTCCGGTGACCGGAACATCGGTCACCACCCGGTTGGGCCGCGACTACTACGTCGCGATCGCCGGATCGGTCTACTCAGTCAACCCGGAGGTGATCGGGCGGATGATCACTGCGACTGCCGGCCTCGATCGGGTCGTCGCACGATGTGGTGACCGGGTGGTGGCCGAGCACCAACGATACTGGGGGCCAAACGGTTCAAGCACCGATCCTGATCATGTGGTGATCGCCAAAGCCCAACGCGAACATTACAATTCGCGGCCACCGCGTCCTGGTGGTGTGGAGGTTCAGGTTGCAGATCTCAGCGCTTACGATCGTGCGTTCGGGACCGGGGAGGTTGCCTGATGGCCACCAAACGCCCCAGCCCACCCTCTGATGCCGACAAGCTGATCGCCCACCAATCCCGGCTCCTCAAAGCGCCGCGGATCGCCGGAAACTATGCCCGGATCGCCGAACAAGCCCGCACGGCGGACTGGTCGCTGGAGGACTACCTGGCCGCAGTGCTGGCAGTGGAATCCAATGCGCGCGCCGAATCAGGTGCCCGCCTGCGTATTCGTGGTGCAGGGTTCCCGGCGATCAAGACGATCACCGACTTCGATTTCACCGCCCAACCCGCGGTGGACCGCGCGCAGATTGCCCGCCTCGAAGCTGGCGGCTGGCTTTCTGAAGCCCGCAACATCGTCCTCCTCGGACCGCCCGGGACCGGGAAGACCCATCTCGCGACCGCACTGGCAGTCGCTGCAGCCCACACCGGCTATCGGGTCGGGTTCGCTGCGGCGACAGCCTGGATCACCCGCCTGGCCGAAGCCCACCGCCTCGGGCGACTCGACGCCGAGCTCAAGAAGATCAGCCGGATCGGGCTGATCGTGATCGACGAAGTCGGCTACATCCCTTTCGATGCCGAAGCGGCGAACCTGTTCTTCCAACTAGTGTCGAGTCGGTACGAGAAGTCGTCGATCATTTTGACCTCTAACCTGCCATTTTCACGCTGGGGAGAGGTGTTCGGCGAGGCCACCATCGCCTCGGCCATGATCGACCGGATCGTGCACCACGCTGACGTCATCGCTCTCAAGGGCACCAGCTACCGCATCAAACACACAGCAATCGAGTCACTGCCTTCCGTCGACGCCGACCGTCAGGCAAACTCAAACCCGTAACCTGCTCACTTTTCGACCGGACACAGCAGCGCACTTTTGGACCGGAGCTGACACCGCGATTCAGTAGCTGAGTTATAGGCGGGTGTGCTCGTCACGTCCCTCCCGTTTATCGCATCCTCGATGGCCAGACGCAGCCGCTCTTCTTGGGCCGAACGGTCGCGCCACCAGCTCAATCCCCAAATCCTGTGCATCCGCCAGCCGAGACCCTCGAGCACCTGCTGGCGGAGGCGGTCGCGGTCGCGAGCCGTTTGCGCAGAGTGGTAGGCCGCGCCGTCGCATTCGATTCCGAGCACGTACTCGCCCGGTCGCTCCGGGTGTCGAACCGCCATGTCGATTCTGTAACCGGCGACACCGACTTGTGGGACTGCGTCGTAACCCCACGATCGGATCTTGGCGAGGACCTGCTCCTCGAAGACGCTCTCCGGGCCGCCCTCACCTCTGCTGATGTCGATAGCGAGAGCCGCGTGCTTATGCGCCGCGAGGTATCGCTGGAGGTGAAGGAGTGAGGAATTGGAGGTTGACGGCATCTGGCCCGCGGTGAACACGACCGAGCCCCGACAAATGGATCGAATCGGCCCCGCTGTAATGCGCTGCGAGTAGGCGACTTCCGTCATTCGAGGCAAAGCTGCCCAATGTCAATCACCTGAACGGACTAAAAAGAGACGCCCGTCCTGACGGTCAGAAGGTCGCATCTCGAAGCGCGATAGCGAGCGGGACAGAAGACGACCAGACGGGAGTTGAGGTCGCCCGACGCCGGCCGGCCTAGGAGGGGGTCGACGGTGAGGAGAGAAAGCTCCCTGGATGAAATCGCCGACACGGAGCCGGTCCACGAGGACGATAATCTGTGCTGCACAAATGTGCGACCAGGCTGAAGACGGGCGTGGTGAGAGGGGCATACGTGTACGAACTGCAGCTATCAACTGACGAGTACCACTTGCTCGTGCGACTTCCGGAGGCGGGGGATCCCGTCGGCAATACGACAGCGCGCAGAGAGTTCGGCTGGACCAAGGCTCGTTACGCCCGCGCTCGACACGGCCTGCTTGACAAGCAACTGGTACTGAAGGCTCCAGGTCGGGGAGGTGCTCTGCGCCGAGCGCCGATAGCAGAGGATCTCAGTGTAGATGCCACGACGAGCACTCCTACGATTCGACCTCCGGTCGCGGAATCAACTCTCTACGAGCCGATTCGTCAGGTGCTCGAGAACGAATGGCGGAGAATCGGGGGTTCCGTTCGTTCGTCATCGAGGAGACTGCTTTTCAAGGTCGCCGCAAGACGGGCGGGCCGTGGACGCGTCCCGATCGGGTAAGTCCCCTGAGGTGGTGGGGTTTCGGGGCTGAGGTGAGCTGCTGCTGAGCGTGTCGGTGACCCTGTTGGGCGGGCCATCGCGTAGTGGTCAATGAGTTACCTACCAAGTGACTCACAGAAGGACACACCACACGATGACCCAGGACCATTCTGCCTTGCTCGCCCAGCTCGATGCACTCACCTCCGCCGATTCCGGGGCGGTGTTCGCCGAGTTGATCCGAGCTGGCCTGCAAGCACTGATCGAGGCCGAGGCCACCGAAAAGATCGGCGCCGGCCGGTATGAGCGTTCCGCGGAACGCGCCACCCACCGCAACGGCCACCGAACTAAGACCGTATCGACGACCTCGGGCGATGTGGAAGTCAAGATCCCCAAGCTCCGGTCCGGGTCATTCTTCCCCAGCCTGCTCGAACGACGCCGCCGCATCGACAAAGCGGCTCTTCCTGATTGACGGTGCGTAGAACGGGTTCTACCGGGCACAAGATGTAGGTCGGGTTCGGCGGCGGCGAGCCGGGGATGCGGGCGGGTCCTGTGGTGTGAAGATGAAAGCCCCTACACCTCATCACTCACACCGACAGGACCCTCGTTGCAGCGTAGCGCCATTGCCGACACGATTTGCCGCACGATCGAACTCGGGGTGACGATCACCGATGCCGCTCTCGACGGCGAGGATCGCACACACCTGTTCTGCGAGGTCTTGGCCCCGAAGAGTAGCTGCCCGAGGTGCGAGCGGGCGGGTCGGTTGCGTGATCATGTCGATCGTGAGGTGGCAGATCTACCGATCGTGGGCCATCCGACCCGGTTGCATCTGAGGGTGCCGCGCTACGCCTGCGAGAACGGCGCGTGTGGTCAGGGCATCTTTCGCGCCGACATCTCGGCGATCGTCGCGCCGCGCGCGGCGGTGACGCGCCGCACGATCGCGTGGATTCTTCGGCGGATGATTCTGGACAAGATGAGCGTCTCTGCGGTCGCCGCGTCGGTCGGGTTGGGCTGGAACACCGTGAATGCCCTCGCGTTGCAGGCGGCGCGTACGGTGGCTTCGGCGCCTGGCCGACTCGACGGTGTCAGGGTTCTCGGTGTTGATGAGCACAAGTGGAAACATGTTCGCGGCAATGGTGATTCGAGTTTCGTGACCGTGCTGGTCGACCTCACACCGATTGTGGATGGGACCGGGTCGGCGCGCTTGCTGGATATGGTGGGCGGCCGGTCCAAAGCGGCGTTGAAGGACTGGCTCGATGCCCGCGATGACTCCTTTCGGGACCGGATCCGGGTGGTCACCATGGACGGATTCACCGGGTATCGCACCGCGACCGCCGAGGCATTGGATAAGGCGCGGGCGGTGATGGACCCGTTCCACGTGGTCCATCTGGCCGCCGAGAAGCTCACAGTGTGTCGTCAACGCGTGCAACACGATACGTGTGGGCACCGCGGCCGCACGGGTGATCCGCTCTACGGTATCCGCCGACCACTGCTGACCCGGATCGCGTTGCTGACAGACAAGCAGAAGGCCCGGCTACGTAGCGGGTTGGAGGCTCACGAGGAGCACGTGGCCGTCTCGGTCACCTACGCGATCTACCAAGAGCTGATCAACGCCTACGGCCAGGAGAACAAGCGTGACGGCAAGATCGCGATGTACAAGCTGCTCAAACGGATTCATACCGGCGTTCCGTCCGGGCTGGCAGAGTTGGCCCAACTCGGCCGATCATTATGGGCGCGGCGTGCCGAGATCTTGGCCTACTTCGACACCGGCGCCTCCAACGGACCCGTCGAAGCGATCAACGGCCGCCTGGAACACCTCCGCGGGATCGCGTTGGGCTTCCGCAACCTCAACCACTACATCTTGCGGTCACTCATCCACTCCGGCGGCCTCGCACAACACCTCGACGCACTCTGAATCAGGAAGAGCCGACAAAGCCCTGCACGCGGTGGTGATGGAAGCCTACGTACACGGTGTGTCCACCCGCAGCGTCGATGACCTCGTCAACGCCCTCGGCGTCTCGGCCGGGATCTCCAAGTCCGAGGTGTCCCGTATCTGCGCCGGCCTCGACAAAGAAATCTCGGCGTTCCGGGAACGGCCTCTGACCCACACCGAGTTCCCCTATGTGTTCGCCGATGCCACCTTCTGCAAAGTGCGAGTCGGCGCCCACGTCGTCTCCCAAGCCCTTGTCGTGGCCACCGGGGTGTCGATGGACGGAACTCGTGAGGTGCTCGGCACTGCAGTCGGTGATTCGGAATCCTTCGAGTTCTGGCGTGAGTTCCTCGCCTCACTCAAAGCCCGAGGACTCTCAGGGGTGCATCTGGTGATCTCCGATGCCCATGCAGGGTTGAAAACGGCAGTGGCCCAGCAGTTTACCGGATCAGCGTGGCAGCGCTGCCGGGTGCATTTCATGCGGAACCTGCATGGCGCGGTCTCGACCAAACAAGCGCCGGTGGTGACCGCTGCGGTCAAAACGATCTTCGCCCACACCGAACCGGCCGAGGTCGCCGCACAGTGGGACCAGGTCGCCGACACCCTCGAAGCATCGTTCCCGAAAGTGGCGGCGATGATGGCTGAGGCCAAACCCGACGTGCTCGCGTTCACGGCGTTCCCGAAGGCGCACTGGCAGAAGATCTGGTCGAACAATCCAATTGAGCGGCTGAACAAGGAAATCAAGCGCCGCGCCGATGTCGTGGAGATCTTCCCCAACCCGCCGGCGTTTCTCCGGCTGGCCACCGCGGTCGTGATCGAAGCCCACGACGAATGGCAAGTCACCCGCCGCTACCTCTCCGACATCAGCATGGCCGAGCTGCGCAAGGTTATCGCCGCCAAACACCAGGCCGCCCAACAGGTCGACGCGCCACGCCAAATCGCCTAACATCCATCACGACTCGTTGATCACAACGCGTGGCACACGCCGATCCGAAGTCCACCACCCCACGGGGCGCTGTCTCCCGATCTTGTGGCCATCGGAACAAAGACGTCCAAGCATGTCCCGCATCAACAGCTCGAGGTGGTGACGTTCGAGGTGAAACCGATGGCCCAGCTCAATGCCATAGCGGTATCCGAAGCACTGGCGCATCGTCGCGCTTCCACACACGCGTACGTTCTCGTCGAGCATCGGAACGTATTTGCTACCGCCTACGAGAAGCGGCTCGCTGAATTAGAG
This sequence comes from Gordonia sp. Swx-4, assembly GCF_030316175.1. Classification (NCBI taxonomy): domain Bacteria; kingdom Bacillati; phylum Actinomycetota; class Actinomycetes; order Mycobacteriales; family Gordoniaceae; genus Gordonia; species Gordonia sp. Swx-4. Next base: position 2,687,881 of record NZ_CP128197.1, on the reverse strand, counting down.
CAAGCCGCGAGTACCCCGGAGTGGGCGTTATCGTGTTCGACGATCCTGCCGACTACGAGACCTGGGACGAGGTCGTCGTTGCGCAGCGAAGCGAGACGGCACCGGAGCTTCTCAACGACTTCATCGAGACTCAGGTGTCCCAACCCGGGCAAGAAGCGATCGAGCACGCTATCGAAAAGAGTCGAGCATGGCTGGTCGGCTAAGGTTTCAGCGGCATGGCCTATCGATCTCCGCGATATGCCGCGGATCGGCCGGAACTATCCTTGGGGCCGAGTGAGCCACACGGCGAGCTGGTCGCTGAACGACTACTTGGCCGCCGTATTCGCTGGAGAAACCGACGCCGACTTCCGGGTCCACCGCCCAACCTGAGCGGATCGAGCCCAGGTCGCCGTCCTGGCGGTCGGCAGGTAGATCACCCAGAGTACGCTTTCAAACCGGAGTAAAGGAATGACAGACCAAAGAAACCCCCGTTACATCGCGTTCGTAGACGGCAGCCAAGTAGTGTGTGGTCTAATGCTGATTACTGATTACGGCTGCTATCAGCGCAGCGAATGCGACTGGATTCCAATGGACCCGGACGATGAGTTTTCCCGCGACATCGAGGATTGGGAGTCGATCGATACTGGTGAGTTCTTCGTCGAGCTCTTCGATTTCGCACAGGAATCAGACGGCCGGCTCACTCGCTCGGATTTGTAAAGGGCGGACTACCGGACAAGACAGCTCGATAAGACAACTCCGAGCAGATCGGTCATTCCTGGCCGGGCGTCGAGCCGAGTGCTTCGACAAGCCTGTCTCGGATTCTGCTTCGTCGTTGTTTGAAAAAGGTTAGGTAGCTTTCAAGATTCAATGGTAGGTCATCGAGATCATTCTCTTGCAGGTAGTGCACTCGCTTTACCTCGTTCGGAAATGGGCTCTTCCGGATTGACGGTGCGTGAAACAGGTTCTACTGGCCACAAGATGTAGGTCGGATTTGCGGGTGTGAGCCTCTGCGTGATGTGGGCGGGTCCTGTGGTGTGAGGATGAAAGCTCCTACACACTCATCCGAACACTCACAGGACCCATGACGCAGCGTAGCGCTATTGCCGACACGATTTGCCGCACCATCGAACTCGGCGTCACGATCACCGATGCCGCCGTCGACGGCGAGGACCGCACCCACCTGTTCTGCCAGCTCCTGGACCCAAAGAACACGTGCCCGACCTGCGGGCGAGTGGGTCGGCTGCGTGATCACGTCGACCGGGAGGTCGCCGATCTGCCGATCGTGGGGCATCCGACCCGGCTGCATCTGACGGTACCGCGCTACACATGCGCCACCAGCGACTGCGCGACGTCGATCTTCCGGGCCGACCTCAGTGCGATCGTGGCCTCGCGTGCGCAGGTCACCCGCCGCACCACCACCTGGATCATGCGGGCGATGATCTGCGACAAAATGTCGGTCTCGGCCGCGGCCGCGGCGGTGGGGTTGAGCTGGAACACCGTCAACACCCTGGCCTGCGAAGCGGCCCGGACCCTGGCTACTGCACCCGTCCGGCTGTCCGGTGTGCGGGTCTTAGGGGTTGATGAGCACAAGTGGAAACATGTTCGTGGCCAGGGTGATTCAAGTTTCGTGACCGTCCTCGTCGACCTCACCCCGATCGTCGACGGGACCGGTCCGGCCCGCTTGTTGGACATGGTCGCCGGCCGGTCGAAAGCCGCGTTGAAGGACTGGCTCGACGCTCGCGATCAGGCGTTCCGCGATCGAATCCGAGTGGTCACCATGGACGGGTTCAGCGGCTACCGCACCGCCACCGCAGAGTCCCTCGACAAGGCGCGGGCCGTGATGGACCCATTCCACGTGGTGCACCTGGCCGCGGAGAAACTCACCCTGTGTCGCCAACGGGTGCAACAGGATACGTGTGGACATCGGGGTCGCAGTGGAGATCCCCTCTACGGTATCCGTCGGACCCTGCTGACCCGGATCGGGTTGCTCACCGACAAACAGAAGACCCGCCTGCGCACCGGCCTCGACGCCCATGACGAGCATGTGGCCGTTGCGGTCACCTACGCGATCTACCAAGACCTCATCGACGCCTACGACCAACCGAACAAGCGGGACGGGAAGATCGCGATGTACAAGCTGCTCAAACGCATCCACACCGGTCTGCCGACCGGGCTGGCTGAAATGGCGCAGCTGGGCCGATCCCTGTGGGCCCGGCGAGCCGAGATCCTCGCCTACTTCGACACCGGTGCCTCCAACGGGCCGGTCGAAGCCATCAACGGGCGCCTCGAGCATCTGCGCGGGATCGCGCTCGGGTTCCGTAACCTCACCCACTACATCTTGCGGTCACTCATCCACTCCGGCCAACTCGCAGAACACCTGCATGCACTCTGAATCCGGAAGAGCCCGGAAATGCGTGGCGGGTCCAGTCGTCCGGCATGGAATCTTGCTTCTCAATATTTGCGGTGCCCGCGAGTAGCTGCAGATTTGGCAGAAGATTAACCGTCGATAGGTAGTCGTCAATCTTCTCCTGCGGTACGCCTGCGTCAGTCAACTTTTTTCGCGTGAACTTAGACTTGGGGAAGATGTGGTCTTCATGAAATTTTTTCCCCAGATCGAGGCCAGGGTAGAGCACTGAGAGCACCGAGAAGGTCCGCTGGCCTGCGTACTTGAGGTTCAGCAGCTCATCAATCTCAGCAACATCGAACGTCAGGCTCTTCCCTGAAGCGGCCATCGCACCCTCAATCTCCATCGCCGGAAAGCCGCTCTGTGCTTCAGTACTTAAAACGTCCCGAATCCGCGTAAGTAAGGTATCGAGTCCCGAACCCCAGATGCCACGCTTGATCAGTGAACGAGTTACCCATCTCTGGACGGCGAGTCGGTCAGCTGCGTCCGCACTTGAATCGAGGTACGAGTCACTGGCTTTCCTCAAATGAAGGTAGTGGGCGAGTGGAATGATGACACTGTTGGCCGTGAGGTTGCGTTCGTGGTAACCAAACTGCTGTAGAAGTGTTGCCGCTCGTAGAAGCGCTCCCTTTATGTCAGGCCAGACTTTTTCGACTTTCGTCATATTTGTTTGCGTGAAATTGGAAACTTTGAATCGGACATCTACTTCCGAAATCGTAAGCGCTGTTTTAAGCACGATATCTTTGGTGAACGAGAACTGGCGTCCGGCATTGCTGTTCAACTCACTTACTAGGGAACGCACTTCTTCCCGCGCATCCAGATCTTGCCATTGGTTGGTCGCCATCGACAGCAGGAGGTCGGAGTAGGAGAGCGTCGTCCCGCCGCTATTTACGCGCACAAAGATCTCGAGGACCTTATCTGGATCTTGGTCAGTGACCAGGAAGTAGTTCATGGGCTTTAGCACGCGAACTGCTTCGTAAAGGTCATAGAGTCGTTGGTGTGCCGCCGGTATATCGGCGATCCGACGGTCACCGATGGCCTTCGTCATGGCGGGTCCCGAGTTGCTGAGGGAGAGTATGTCCCCCACACGGAACCACTTATCCTCAGCATCAGGTTCAGCTGCGGATTCCTTGTCGGTGAGAAATCTCAGATCGTATCGAAGGCCGAGTTCCTCGTCTTTCGGATCATCAACCAGATTCAAGTATAGGTGTTTGGTCGGGAATGCGTCGGAACTGTTCCACCAAGCGTATTTTTTCTTTTCTGACAGGCTGCCATACAGCGCAATATTGAGTGATGTCAGTCGTTGCTGGCCATCAAGAACGGCAGTCGTGCCGGCCCCGGCTGGGACCGTAGCCTTGCCGGCGTAAGGGTAGTCGCGCTCGTGATAGTGCGTCAGAAACTCGTAGAACGTATAGGACTTGGCGGTTTCCGACTTGACATCCCAAAGGAGGAACGAGCCGACGGGGTATCCGCGCATCAAGCTGTCTACCAGGCGGATGATCTGGTCAGCGTCCCATACAAACTCACGCTGTATAGCGGGCATCAAATACTCGTGTGTGTGAATCGCAGAAAGCATCTCTTCGATGGTCTTGGGCGTCTGAAAGGACATGAATTCTCACTCGCTCGCCTGTGCGGGGACATGAATATCCCGGCTGGGTATGTTTAGTTCACGCTGGAGAACATTGATCAGCTTTTGCGCCATTTCCTCATCTAGTTCGATAACCTGGCTCGGCTTGGGCCCCGACTTCCGCATGTCTGACCCGTAGGTCGTGATCTTGAGAATCTTCCCTCGATCGGGGTCGTCCACGACGATGTACGTTCCGTCGACTTCCGACTGTGGTGGCCGGCCGCCGCCCTTTCCGCGCTCCAGCGATCTGATGAGTGCCATCCGCTTCCTTCGTTCTTGTTCGTAGCTGCTCGAAGCTCCCTACACGGCGTTTGCGGCGAGCAACTCCGACCGCGTCCCGCTCCACGTCACCACAAGCTCGTCCCGCGCTCTCGACGCTGCGACGTACAGAAGTGATCGCTCGCGTAGCAACGCCTCAGCCTTCTCTTCTTCTGGAACCGAACGGAGCGTCGCCGCTGACGGCACGTGTCCGGCGTCGACACCGGCGAGGACCACCCGTGAAAACTCCATGCCCTTCGATCGGTGCATCGTCAGCACCTGCACGTACCCAGAGGACGCGGGGTTGCTGTCCAGCGCGCGCGCCTCAACTCCTCGTTCGCCAAGTGCGCGTACAAACTGACTCCGGTCGTTCTGCCCTCGTGTCAGCACGGCAATCGTGGACTTGTCTACGCCCTCGTCGATCCACGCCTGTACAAGTTCAGCGACTCTATCGAGTTCGTCTCCAGCAGAATCACATTCGACGAGACGCGGATTGGGTCCCAACCGTGCTGACCTGTACTCATTTGTCGACTCTTCGCCCTGTTCGAGATCTTTGTACTCGGCCCCTGAAAGAATGCTCACCGCGAAGTGCAAGTTCTGGGCGGTCGTGCGATAGTTGAGCGTCAGTCGCCGCGCCCGACCAACGATCTTAATTCCGAACTTTGACAGGACGACCGGCTGGCCGTAGATCCGCTGGTGCGAATCCTCAGCTATGAAGAGGTCGTTGCGAGTCTCCGCGACCAGTGCTCGCAAAAGAGCCCAATGGGCCGCATGGAGATCCTGAGCCTCGTCAACAAGCACATGGTCAGCGACGAAACCGTGCTCCGACTCGGCGCGGACCCGAAGGTGCTCGGCAGCCACGGAGAGGACCTCCGGGAAGCTGAGGCTGCCATCGACTCGCTCCTGACGGCGGAATGCTTCGACCAGCTTCCACACGGCGATACGCTGTGGCCGGCTCAGCCTCACGCCACGTCCAGGACGAGGAACTTTCGCGTACTGTTCGAGCGTCGTCGTCCGATTTGCCAAAACGACCGACACGTACTCGTTTTCGAGGAATCCGGGTGTCGCGAGTTTGGCATCTAGCCCGCTACTGACGGACTGCACCACATCGCGCCAGACCTTGTCGGAGTTCGTCCGGTTGTGTGTCAACTCTGCACCTGGGTAGCCGAGGACGCGTTCAGCAGCGCCCGCGATGTCACCGGCGTGACTGAGGACCGAGTTTCCGAGCGCGTCGATACCGCTCACGTAGACGCCGCGCTCGCCAAGTCGTTCGGCCAGAACGATATCGGGATCGAGGGTTCTGAGTGCGGCTTTGAGGTCCGCGGCCAGGGTTCTGTTGTAGGTGGTAAGGACAATACGCGCGTCGGGGTTGAGGTTCGCGAGGTGTCGTGCGCGATGAATCGCCACGACGGTCTTGCCTGTGCCCGCGCCTCCCGACAACCGAAACGGCCCGCTGAAGTCTTTCTCGACGTACTTCCGCTGTTCGGGGTGCAAGAAGGTGCGCCACGCCGCGAAGTCGCCACCTTCGATGATCCGGCGAAGCTCCTCGTCATCCTCGACGAACGTGAACTGCATCTTGGAGGCCGGTTGTTCGAGCGCTTTGAGGATCTTCTGGTCCTCATCAAGGTCGTTATCAACAGCGGTCTCGGTGAAGCCGTGCTTCTCGCGAATCGTGTCGATATGTAGACCAGTTGCCAAGTCGAGGAGGGCGCTGCCCTGCCAACCGACCGCATTGGCCGCGATATCCACCAGGACGTCCTCACTCGACGCAGCAAGGGCCCGTTCCGCCAGCTCGGAATCCAGACCAAGTCGCTCGGTGAGATCCGGGAGACTGAACCGCTCAGCAAGGTAAGGCTTCGCCTCCGCCCGCACAGCGCGGTCAAGATCGCCTTTCGGGTCCGGAACAACCGTGCGCTTCTTACGATCGTCCTCGCCATCGAGTTCCCCGATGATTCCTTCGAGGACTCCATTGATGGGGTTGACTCGAAGCTGCGATCGCTCAGCCAGCTTGTTTGCTTCATCATGTGGCCACGTCCCCATGTAGATAAACGTGGGGTCGTCGCCAAGCTTGTCGTCAACCTTGAACAAGATCGCGCGAAAGTTGAGGTCGACTCGTCCGGTGCGTACCCGTGGGTCGATGGCTCCGTTGAGGGGTTCGATGTGAAGGCCAGGGGCGGTGTGATCCGCCGAGAGCTTCTCGATGAAGGCCCAGACCTTATCTTTGATGGTCTTGTCGAGCTTCTTCATTGCCTTCGTGTTCGACGCTATGACCAAGTTGGCCATTTACGACACCCCATTCCTTATCGCGGTAGCGATCGCTTCAGCATCCGGTGGGCACATCGTCCACCCCGCATCCGACATCGTATGGGTCGTCTCATCGTCGGGATCGAGGAAAACGCCGATGCCGCGATCGGCCCACGCAAAGTCCACCACGTTGCCATCCTCAGTCTCGTAGCCAAGCTCCGGCACCGGAACGTTCGCCGCGGCCAGGGCTAGCACCAGCTGCTTCTCCGCATCGGACACTGTGGCGTCGAAGACAACACGCCAGTCGTGAGTCAGGTCAGCCGAGGTGGGCGCCGAGGCAGGCGCCGCATCGTTCTGGCCGAGCAGGCTTCTCGTGGTGATCCGGTGGTTTCGGCTCAGGCCCAGCCAGTTGGACAGGCGCAGCCATTCTTTCCAGGCATGCCCGTCGAGGACCTCTAGTCGATCGTCTCGGTCGTCGAGCGCAAGGACTGCGTTAGTAGTGCGAATGCTGGGCCGCATGGTGGCGGTGGCAACCAACGGCCCATCGACGTATGACCAGCACATGTCGACGCCGTCGCCAAAGTGTGGAGTCTTGCCGTCCAAGAGGTCGAGAGCTCGGGCGCCGACGGAGTCACCGTCTCCCTTAGCTCGTGTGCCGCTGCCGACGAACATCATCGGTACCCACCGGCCCACCTGCTCCCAGGTGTCGAGATCGGGGTCCGTGAGGAACGACAGGAGGGTCGTGATGGGGTCGGCGGACAGCAGCTTGACGACGGTGGGCCGGAGGTTGCCGGCGGCCATGATTTTCGACGCCGCCTGCTCGGTGAACCACGGCGGTACCGGTGCTGTCTTGTCTTTGAAGCGCTGAAGGTCTTCATGTCCGAACGACCAGACGATATGTCCGCTGTCGCGTAGGACGGCTCGCTTGGCGGCGTCGTCGGCTACCCGGTTGCAGTCTGGCACGGCGTGAAACCTTCGCCCGTCGGCGAAGATCGCGATTCGTGGAATATCGGGATCGGTAGTCGCAAGTTCGAAGTCGGGTTTGGAATTGACCATATGAACCTGCGGGGTGAGCTTCCACGTGCGGATCGTCTTACCGGGTAGCACGATCGTCGCAGAAGGTCCGTAGGTGCCTGGAGTTTCCTTGACCGTCGCACCCATTGCGCGTAGACGTTCGATGAACGCGACGTAGAACTCCTTCTCGAGTGGCGACTCCTCGCTGCCCATTGGCCTGGATGGTGCCGACTCGGTCACGTCCGCAATCCATGTCTCTCGATTGGGTTCCGCGTCGCTGTCCACGGCGAGGAGATCATCGAGGATGCGCACTGCGGTCTTCCGAGACACCTTGTCGAGATCGTGCGGCGGAGCGAACGGCAAAAGGCACTTGTGGCAAGCCAATCGATCGTGCTCCGCGCAGTCACAGTTGCGGACCACCGTTCGCGCAGCGTCTAACACGGACCAGACTTTCGAGGGGTCCGAGAACTCGGCCAGATAGCCGGTGCCGCCCGGGACCGTGTCGTGAATCAGTAAGGCGCGCTGGCTCGGTGCGTGGAGGGCATCGGGGATCGTGGCTACATCAAGGTGCTCGGGCGAACCTCCGATGACCTGGCGTAGGCCCAGGAGAATGGCCGCGCTGAGACTGGGGTGTGCGAACTGGTCGTACTCCAGCGCTCGTGGCAGATGAAGTAGAACGCCCTGGGTGCGAAGAGTCCGGGCCAGAGCGATCTCTCGGACATGCTCGGTCGCCGCATTGCGGTGACGGCACCAGCTGCGGTGCTCGTAGCGGCTATTGCGCCCGGCGGCACGGTCGAGCTGTCCGCACGACGAGCACACGCGAAATAGTCCGGTTGTGGTTTCCTGTCCGGCGATCGTTCGGGTACCGCCCTGAGAGGTGCGGCGGCCCATATTGAGCCACCGAACATCCATGCGGCGCAGGTACTCGGCGCCGAACTCGAGTTCACCAACGAACCACGCGCGATCGACGTTGACGGGGTCGATGTCCGCAGCGGTGACGACGGTGAAGGACTCCTTGTGCCGTTCATCGCGCGCATCATTGATCGACGCTTCGTCTCGGCGCACCTCTGCGGAGACGCGAGCCATCTCAACCACCTGTAGCTGCTGGCTCACATCGGCGATGGCCGCGGTCCCGCAACGCGGGCACGCCGTCACCGTCGGTGGTTCCTCACCGGCGAGAGTGATTCCCGCCCAACCGCATTGTGGACATAACCGCCAGGTGTGGATGTTGGATTCGCCGGCGCCAAGATCGACGGCATCGATCCGGGCCGCCAGGCCCTGTGCGTAGAAAGTGGCGCCAGGAGCCAGTTCTGTCAGCGCAACGCGGGAGCCCCGCTGATAGCTGGTGGCCTCGCCCATGTACTGGTTGGTGTCGGGATCAATCCAGGTGACTCCCACATCGAGGGTGACGGAGTCATCGAGCAGCGTGTAGTTGGGGAGAACTCCGTAGCGTTCGAGGACGCTGATCCAGTAATCGTCTGTGAGGTCGTGAATCTGGCCGCCGAGCAGTCGCAGTGATCCCTTCGCGGTTCGCAGGTCTCGCAAGTCATCGTCCGTGGCGGCAGGCGATGATGCCCGGCGCTCGAACTCGGGCATCTCAGCTTCGACGGCGGCGCGGCGGGCAGTGAGCTCGGTGAGGTCGCGATTCCAGCGATGTACAGCCTCTTGGAGATCGGCGACGAGCTCGCTAGGCGAGCCATCGGCTCCGGGTATGGCCCACGCACGCAGAGAACCTCGAGCCTCGTCGTCGAGCACATCATTGAACTGAGCCAGAAAACCGTCGATGAGTGCGTCGGCATCGGTGGTTACCACAGCGAGCAGATCAGCCATCCAGCTACCGGGATCGAAGCTGCCGAGCACGGCGCGGGCGCCTCGGGGAGCGATGGTGTTGGGGTCGCGCGCGAGCCGGTCGATCACGTGCGCAATGTACTGGCGTTGCAGGATCTCCTCGGCGGTGAGGAAGGTGGCGGGCGGCCGGACGTCGCCCTGGATCACCGAGGTGGGGTCGTACAGCTTGGGTAGGTGTTCACCGCGACCGCGGACGAAGGCGAGGACCAACGAGTTGCCGGTGAGACGTCCGGCGCGGCCGACCCGCTGCAGGTACGACGAGACTGTCCGTGGCAGTGACCCGAGCATCACCGTGGACAGGTCGCCGATGTCGATGCCCATTTCCAGAGTGGGGGTGGCGACGAGGACGTTGGGTGCCTGCGGGTCGGCGCCGCCGCGCTTAAATGCTGTCTCATAGCTGAGTCGGGTTGCGGTGGGCAACAACGACGTGTGTTCGCGTGCGACGACGCGTTTCATCTCTGAGCTGTCATACAGCCGCCGGTAGAAGTTCTGCGCTTTCGGCGCGCGGGTGAGGGACCCGGGGCAGCGGACGAGAAGGCAAGGCGCACCGTCAAGTTGATCGACGACAGTGGCCGAGCCGGGCGTTGGGGTTTGGCAGACGCTGCACACCAGGAGGTGCCGGCCGGCGGCGAGATTGTCGTCGTTGGGGGCGGAGACGACGATCGCGGCGGCTGGTAGCCCGTACGCGGTGAGGCCGCTCTCGGTCAGGACCGCGGTGAGGACGCGCTGCTCGGCGAGCACCGAGAACAGTGAACGGGCGAGGAAGCTACCGTCGAACGGCGACACTCCCAGGCACTGCGACGCCCAGCGTGCGTACCAGGATGAGGGCGCGGTGATGGCGTCGAATCCTTCAGGGACCGAGCGTGATCCGACGGCAGGGAATGCAGCTGCGGGCCGGCCCTTCGGGAATGCGGGCATGCCTTCACCTTTGGGGCGAGCTCCCCAGACCCAGCGGCGATTAGCATCCTTCTCGACGTACTTGCGCAACCATGGGTGATGGATGGCTCCCCGGGTGCGGACGCGTTCGACGGTGCCGCGGACCCAGCGAGTGATCGCCGCCTGGTCCGGGGCCTCAAGCGCGAGTTGGTGTTCGGTGGCGTTGAGGGCGGCGCGGCCGAGCCGGACGGGACGTTCCGCGCCACCGAGGTCCACTTCGGCGACGGCGCTGCCGGTGAGTTCGAGGGTGCGGCCGAGGCGGGACTGCAGACCGAACTCCATATCGATGTCGAACCCGATACGGCGCAGCACCTTGGTGGTGGCCTTCTTGCGGGCCGCGGTAGACGCGTCGGGTTTCCAGAACGGGACGAATTCGTCGTGGTCGACGATGTCGGGTCCAAGTAGGTGGTAGCGGCGGATTGGATCGTTGCCGGCGCGGGTGATCACGGCTTCGCATAGTTCCGGCAGGGTGAGCGTCTCATCGCCGATCGCGCTGCGCAGGGTGGAGCGCAGGCTGAGGGTGTGCGAGCGGGCCTGCACGAAGCCGGCGCGATGCGCGGCGTCCTGCACGCTGTCGGTGAACATCAACGCCTTCTTTTCGTCGGCGTCGAGGCGGGCATCGCCGAAGAGGTTCGACAGGGTCACCGAGAGTTGGGTGGCGACGGCGCTGCCGAGGAAACGGATGCCGTCGGCGGCGCCGCAGGCCGGGCACATGTCGTTCTTGGAGTTCTCCTCCTCGTCCTCGCCGACGAGGACGAGCACCGGCAGTACCTTGCCTTCGAGCTGTTCGGTGCCGTCGGGATCGGGTGCGGCGTCGGAGATCTCGCGGTCGTCGATGCGGAACCAGCGCAGGCCTTCAATCTGCTCGTCGGGGCGAGTGACGGTAAGCAGGGCCTCGGCGGGCGCGGAGATGAGGGCCCGGAAGCGGGAGGCGCCGGCAGCGTGGTCGGCGCGGATGGATTCGTCGGTGACGTCGAGGGCGTGGCCGGTGGGGGCGAGGCGAGCACCCCACCCGGAGCGGCCGCAGTGCCGGCAGTACAGCGCGGGCAGGTGCATGCCTTCGCTGTCCTCATGGACACCGTCGTCGGACCAGCGATACGAGGTGCTGGTGGCGACTGCCCGGTCGATGCGGGATAGTTCCCGAATCCAAAGGTGTACATCGACATTCAGTGCGGTGCGGCCGATCTCGGCCCGCAGGTGGGAGAGCGCGGCGAACAGGTATTCGAGGAAGCGTTGCTGTGCGGCGAGCGCACGGCGGGTATCGCGCTCGGAGGCGGGGGTGTCGGAAAGTGCATTCGCGAGTTCGGCGAGGGAGATCGCATCGGCGGCGTGGACGAGGAGACGGGCCAGCAGCGGGTGGGCCTTGAGCAGATGCAGTTGTTCGACGGGGTCGAGGTGGCGCAGATCGGTGGGGGTGAGGCGGCGGTCGGTGTCGAGGTCGTCGGTGGCCGCGAACAGCTCGGTGCGCTCGAAGACTTCCGCCCGCTCGAACAGTTCGGCGAGGACGGCTGCGGTCAGCGCGGCGTTGCTGGGCGAGCTGGCGGCGAAGGTGTCGAGGCGCTCGGCGGCGTCGGTGACCGAGGGGGTGGTGGGCCGGTACAGACGGTCGAGGGCAGTATCGCGGTCGGCAAGCCAGTGGTTAGGCGTAAGGCGCGTTTCGCCAATAACTGCGTCAGCGTCGAACCGTTCCCCAAAGACGGTGTGTGCGAAGCCGAGCATTGCGGTGGGTTCGACTTTGGAGCCAAGGGTGGCGGAGGTTGCGACGGGGGTGATGGGGCCGAGGGGGTGGGCACGGTCGGCGTCCGTCACGGGAGAGGTGCCGGACCAGTGGGCTTTGATAGTGAGCCCCAGGCGGCGGAGCAGCATGGCGACGTCGGTGCCTTGCGCACCGTCGTAGGTATGGAATTCGTCGAGGACGACGTACTGCAACGAGTCCGCGGAGAGGCGCCAGATGTCGGCGCGGTCGGGGTGCAGCAGCAGGTGGTCAAGCATCTTGTAGTTGGTGAGCAGGATGTCGGGGGGAGCGGCGTGCATCAAGGAACGGTCAGTGATGAGCCCCTCATCGGTGACCTTGGTGCGCCCACCGGTGGACTGCTCGCCGGTGTACAGGCCGGCGGAGACGCCGGAGAGTTCGGGGTGTTCGGTGATGAGCCGGGCGAGTCGTTCGGCTTGGTCATTGGCGAGCGCGTTCATCGGGTAGAGGATGAGTGCTTTCATCCCGGTTAGACCGGAAGCCTTGGCTCGCAGGACGTGGTCGAGAATCGGGTAGAGGAATGCCTCGGTCTTTCCGGAGCCGGTACCCGTGGTGACGAGCGTCGGCTGCGGGCGGGCGCCGAACTTGGTGGACAGCCGCTCAAACGCTGCGGCCTGGTGGCCGTAAGGGGTGAATCCTGTTGGCCACCAATCCAGGTGCATCACCCAGTTGCCCCCGGCCGGTGAGAACGGGAGGCGCAGGCGGACGTAGGGACCTTTGAACATCCCGGTGTTGGGGTGGCCGACAAAATCCGACAGGGCGCCCTGAGCGTCCGGATCGGTGAGGGCGAAGGTGGTCGCGAGGTAGTCGGTGAGGCCGTCGCGAAGGCGGGTGGTTTGGAGGGTGGGTAGCAGCGCGCCCATTTCACTTCCTTTCAGGGTAGCCCCACCGACTGGGTGGACTGTATTGCTAAACCACAAATGAATTTCTTCAGGATTTTGACGAGACGTTTAGGCTACCGATTGACGCCTCTTGCTTATTTCTTCGTCTGGATACCAGTATTGAAGTAGGCTTGCACGTTGGTTGTCTCCAGTTATTCGTATGTTTCCTGACTGTATTTTGTACCTAAGGTGGAGCTGCCACTTTCGCTGAAGTGTTTATATGCGAGTCCCATTTCGCGTTCGCGGTCGACAACGACAAATGGCTCTTGATATGTGATACCGCAGGCGGTAAGCTCGGTTGATTGAATACGAGCGCCGTTCTTGTGCTTCGATGCTAGTTTGGCGGGCAGTGTCCGTCCATTCGAATCGAAGACGAGGCTCCGGTCGTTGTCTTGGAGTGTAGGAAACTGCGTCCGGAATATGGTGGATAACTCCTCGCTAGATACTCCCAGTATGATGGCTGAAATTGCATCGATCTCAATTAACGCTTGCCTACGCTCAAGCTGGCTTCGAAGTGGCGTATCGATGCTCCACTTGTTCTTGACTGCACCAATTTCTGCGAAATGGGGATAGCGTGATGCGAAGCTTGGGGTCCATGTATCTTCAGCCCATTCTGGGTCGAAAGAGGATTCCCAAAGTGCTGAAAACTCCTTTGTAAGGCAATTGAGCCGAAGGGCTCGGAGTGCAAGGTTGCGCGACAGCGCATGCGATTTGATATGGGGTATTCGGTCTACAGCACTTCCATTGATGTGACCCGATGTCGATACTTTGATCAAGAAATCGCTAACTATTGAGGACCATAGCCCAGCGGCGGCAACAAGATCGGCCTGCTGTTTGAAGCAGTATGAATAGATAGTATAAAGATGGGTTGGTCCCGGTGGGATGATTGCCGCTTGGAGGGTTCTCTCGGCTTTCTGTGTCACGAACTCTCGCCAGGCCAATCGGTAGTGCGTCGTCGTGTCAACGCCGCCGGGCCTCGGATAAGCGTTCATGAGCTCGCGTCGCGGTTTATTTAGAATATATTTCGTGCGAGGAATGAAATCTACGGTCGTCGACAGATGATCAATTGGTGACCAGTCGCGATTACTTCGGAGTGTTGGGTTTGGATGCTTATTTAGAGGATTTCCTGGAGAGATGTGCGGGCCCTGGAGAATTACATCCTCCCATGTGGTGGGGGTGATCACCTTTAGTGCAATATTCTTGTTCTTTTCATCGGTCGTTTCGTTCCACCCGTACACGGCTTTATTGGACAGCCTTCCTGCACGAGGATGTCGACCCAGGCGGAGCAGCACTTCAAGAACTGTGTCGTTCACCATATAACACATAGCTGTGTGCTCAACGGGTTCACCGCCGTCTATTGCGCGAATCTGTGCCCATTTATCGAGCATCCCACGGTCGACTTGGAAAATTCTCCGCCTGTGTGGTCGTGTATCCCATTCGCCATCGCGATTCTTTATTCCGGGAACTTCTCCGGCGCCGTCATGAATAAGCGATCGTTCGGCTGTTTCAGGTGTGAATAGTGAGGATGCTTGGAGGAAGTGAGGCTCTCTTTCGCCGCTGTAGATGTGTACCCCAAACTCTTTGTTGTTGTCGATATCAAAGAGCTTCTTCTCGTTCCGAAAATGCCAGTGTCTACGGAGGCGCCTGTATGCTTGTCGGCGAATTTCCTTCGAGTCCTCATTCACCAGGTGGCCTTCGGGGTGAATTAGCGCAACGACTCCATTCTCTTTCTGATTCGCCCATGTAGCGGAAATGAAGCAAGGGTAAAGATCGGTGCGGACCCCGTCCAATAACGGCCACTTGACTTCTGACCCGAGATACTCGCTCCCGCCTGCCTGGGTTGATCGTTCTAACAGCACTGATGTTGAAATTGAGGGGTTTGACATTAGTGCTTTGGAGCTGCTTGGCCCGCTTTCGGCCACATTAGTGCTCGCGAGTTTCCAAATCGGATCAAACTCGGCGAAAGTGCCGGCCTGGTCCCAGTCAGGCCTGACCCACGGCGGGTTGCCAACCTGCAGATCGAAACCGCCTCGAGCGAACACCGGCGCAAAATCTAGGGTCCAGTGGAAGTAGCCTTGCGAGTCGGCGGTTTTGGCGGCGATTGTTAGCCATGGGTATGTACGGAGTGCAGTGTCAATGGACATCGCCCGGGCAAATGCCCGGTCAGTGTCTTCAGCGATGTCGAGTTCATGCCAGTCCAGGTCACCTGCGAGGCTAGTTTGTCCGTACTTCTCAAATCTACCTTCTCTTGGGGATATCCCCAAGAGAGCCTCAAGCCCGCTGACCCATTCATCCCAGGTCGGCGGCTCGACGTCGGCGGTCAGCGGCCAAGACCACATGGCGCACCAAGCATCCATCACTCTCCGCAACCGACGGTATCCCCCATTCAGGTTACCGAGTACTGCCTCGATCTCTTCTCGGGTCACGCCCGAAGTTGGACCGACCGGGTCGGTGCCCCAGAGGTGGATATCGCGTCGGATCTCAGATTCCGCAATCGTCAGTCTGCGCAGCGTGATCTCCCAGAGCGTTTCCACGCGTTGTGCAAGCGCTTGCAGGCGCTTCACGATCGGTTTGCTGGGCGACTTGCGGATCTCGGTGCGCCAAAGTCGAAGTTTCTCACGCTTTTCCGGCGCGTAGGTCTTGGCTTCTAGGGTGTCGATGACTGCACCCCAACCCTCGGAGGGCAGTAAGAAGTGGTGAATGCCAGCACCAATTGCCTCGCCGAGCGGTACATCCGTTGACGGAATCTTGAGCCACTGCTTTTTCGACAGCCGACTCGGCGCGTACACGGACCGCTGCGCGCCGATGAGCGAGTTGCCTCGGCGCAAGTGCAGTCCGAACCACGGCGCCTGTAGGCCTGCAACCATCGTGTCGAGCCACAGTGAGACTTCCGCGAGCTCGACCGCAGTCGCGTTGAGGTCCACTCCATACACCTGGTGCAGCGCGATGTGTGCCTTGACCTTCTGTAGTTCGACTGGGTACTGGTCGGCGTCGATTAGCTTCCCGAGGTCTTCCTGCTTGCGCTTGAGGTACTCAGCAGCGAGCTGGCGAACCGCTTCGATCGCGAATGCTCCCGATCCGAGCGCAGGCTCGCAGATACTGAGCTGCAGAACTTGTTCGGGGGTTGTGCGTTCGTTGCCTTGGTCCAAAAGCTCCTCGAGGGCCTGTGAGACGACGAACTTTGTCATGAGATCCGACGTGTAATAAGACGCTGACTGCTGGCGTTCGCGTCCAGCTAGCCGGAAAACGAAGGTGCCCTTTGGATGGATAGCTGGCTTGCCCTGGCCGGACGTGTCCTCGGGGTCGGGAACGAAGTGTTTGGGCGGCAGGTGATCGGCGCGCGTGACCGGCACGACCCATGATCCCTTGTCTGGTTTGCCGTCCTTGTCGAGCGATTTTGCGACCTCGTAGAGGTCTTCCTCCGCGAAGAAGCCGGTGTACGACATTAGGCCCTCATATACAGCTCCCAGCTGGTTGATGCCCAGCTCCGCGTAGGAGACGAAGCCGCGGTCGGCGCCCTTACGGCCTTTTGATTCCTGGGTTAGGAGCAGGTGTTCGAGCACTTGCTGAGTGGCTTCGTTCCCCAGGCCCACTTCGTCGATCAGCAGAGTGGATTCAGGTCTGAACAGGTCCGCTCGGAGTGGCTGGAATTCTAGACCGGGTGCCGGGTCGTCCCGGTTCTCATTTCGTGGTGCAGGGATGTGTCCGATGTCTACCAGGCGGAAGAGTGTCGCCAGTGACTCATATAGGTGTGTGCCATCGCGGGCTTGTCCTGATGTCAACTCGACGAGAGTCAGCTCCCGCAGTCTGTCGAGGCCGTAGCCCTCTTGGTATTCGGCGGCGCCGGTTGGCAGCACTCGCATCTCTGGGGACGCTTCCGCGTACAGCAGAAACAGGATCCGGTACAGGAATCGCAGTGAGTGCTTCGCGAGTTCCTGCCCGTCGATACCCTCGAGCGTCAGGCCCATTGCGCTGCGTCGCTTGACCACATCATTGGCGATGATTTCGATGGACAGTCGGATGCCCTCGCGCAGGTCCTTCGAGACTCCGACGGTGTGCTTCACCGATTCTTCGAGCACTCCTGTCCACCAGATGTTGCCGTCGGCATCCGGGAGCAGCGCCTGCTTGCCGAACATCGCGGCGACGCGGTCGATCTCGCCGCCCTTCGCCTCGTGGCGGCGCTCCGCGACGACAAGCAAGTCGACGGCGAGGTAGCGTCCCTCCGCCCACCGCTCGGCCTCGGCGAGCAGCAGCCACTGCCCGGCCTGCACCACCATGAACGCCGGCGGCGCATCCGATCGGAACGCCGCCGACACCGCCGTCGACACTGACTCGATTGGCTTGCCGTCCTCGATGGCCGGCACAATCAGCACCCCCGTCTCCGGGTCGAGTAGGTCCTCGATAGCCGCGACCGGAACCGCTTGTAGGAAAAGCACACTCGTGGTGCCGTCGAGCTTCGCGTCGGGGATCTCCAGCTCGGAGCCGGCGCGCTCGGCCGTGAAAGTCGACAGCGCGGCCGGGTACCCGAACGTGACCCGGGTCAGGGCGTGTGCCTCACGTGCGGTGTCCGGGCTCTCCGCCAGCCCGGCGAGCACGGTCTGCAGGGCGCCTGCGGCGGCAAGTAGACCGTCGCGAACCGTCGTCCGACCCTCTTTCTTCTCCGCGTCCCACAGCTTGCGGAGCTCCAGCACCTTGCCGTGGAACGACTCCTTCGCCGAGTCAGTGGTGAAGTAGTGCTCGCTGATCCAGTCCTCGCCGATGACGATGGAATCGAGAGACGCCACGACCTACTGGTCCTTTCCGGAGGTGCTCGGCACGATGACTAGCAGGGGCCGCACCAACTGCTGAGTGGGAGCCAGTGATTCAGCGAGGCGCTGCTCCTCCGCGATCCGGCGAGACAGGGTGTCCACCTTCTTTCGTTGACCGCCGAAGAGTTCGAGATGTTCGGCGCCCGTACGCCACCGATCAGCACGCCGCCGCCACCGTTCCAGTCGCGCTGTAGCAGCGGACTCCTGTGCGGCTAGTACCACCTGCATCGCTCTCGACGCTTCGTCCACCGCCGTCGGAACCAGCGCCCGATACCGTTCCACGTCGGCGACCGCGCCGGGGTTCGCCGATCCCGGCCGCAGCCCCGTGTCGGAGGTGAGGAAATCGAGGCTCCGCAGCGTCTCCACCGCGCAGAACGATGGATTGCTCGGATTGGGGAACTCGGCCGTCGAGAACACTCGCGAGATCAACTGACCGCGCCGGTTCATCAACGTCCCCATCAGCAACACGGTAGGGGAGTCGACGTCGCCGCGAATCACGAAAATTTGATTGCGCCCCAACGCGCTTAACGCGCGGTCACTGGCCCAGTCCAGCACCGGATGCAGCGGCCCCAGGTAGTGCGCCTCTGGCCACGTCGTGTTTGCGACGCCCTTGCCCTCGCGGGCCGCGGCGAGCTGCGCGTTGCCGACCTCCGGGGAGGTGGCGAGGGTGAGCCGTTCGAGGACCTTGCCGTGCTGCAGGTAGTTCTGCGGCAGCTGCACGAGACGTTGCCGCAGATCCCGCGGCGGCGTCAGCTCCGCGACCGCGTGGTTGGCATGCACCGTCCAGCCGACGCCGCCGGCCTCCAAGTTCGCGTGCGGCACGTCGTGAAATGCGGCCTTGAGAGCCTCGTCGAGGAATGTGAGGTCGTCGGGGTACAGGCTTTGCCGCGGGGCTTGCTGCAGTGCGGTCGTCGGATCGTCGTCCGGGGTTTCCTCGAGGTCGAACTGCGCGAAGAACGCGTCGAGGTCGTCGCCGGCGGCCACGTCTTCGACGTCGCGGATTTGCTCGTCGAGAGTCGACCTGCCGATCAGGACGTCGCGGATCGCGTTCTCCTCGTCGGTCACGGAGTGCTTGCCCATGAGGGACGCGACGTCACCGAGGGTGCCGTGCGCCTGGTTCTCCCGCTCAAGAAGGCGAGACAGCACACGCAGGTCACCGGAGAAGTCAGGGTCCGACGGTTGGAGGATGAGTGACGAGATCACCGGCGGATGCTTCTGCCCATAGCGGTCAACGCGGCCGTTGCGCTGTTCGATGCGGATCAGTGACCACGGAATGTCGAAGTGAATCAGGTGGTGACACTGCGAGTGCAGGTTCACGCCTTCGGAAGCGACATCGCCAGTAACCAGCACGCGAATGGGCGAGGTTTCGAGTTTGAAGCTGTCGACAATCTCCTGCTGTTCGACGTCGGACAGGCCGCCGTGCAGCATCGCGACGTTCTCAGGCTTGAGCCCGAGTTGCTTGGGCAGGTGGTCGGTTAGCCACCGAAGGGTGGCCACTCGCTCGGCAAAGACCACGGCTCGCATCGGCGACTTGGCGCCGACCCCGATCTCCTTCAGCCGCTGAACCAGGGCCGCCTGCTTTCCTGCTGAGTCGTTGAGTGCCTTTGCGTTCAGCTCGTCGAGGGTGTTGAGGGCGGCGAGCTCAGCGGCTTGTTCCGGGACGGACGTGTCGAGCTTGGTTCGACGCTGTCTGATCGACTCTGCAAGTGCAGCAGGGGAGGAGAGGAACGCTTTGGCCAGGGTCCACGGAAAGAGAGCCTTCGTCTGACCTGAGTACGGAGAACGACCGCTCGCTGGGTGCAACCACGTCTGGGCGAGTTCGCTGGCGACGGCGTCTTCGGCGGACGACGGAGCCACTAGTTTGTGCACCGGCTCGGCTCGCTCAGCCCAGTCACTGCCGACCTCGGCCGCAACCTCCGGATGGTGCCGGTGTCGTCGAATGAGTAGTGAGGCGACGTCGTCCTTGGTAAACGAACCGTCCGCCGCAACAGCGGTGGGATCCAGGAGGCGCAGTAACTCTGCGAAAGACTCTTCGCGACCGTTGTGGGGGGTTGCTGAGGCTAGGATGAGCGCTTCCGTGTTCGGTGCGAGCACACGTGCCAGCTCGTTGTTTAGAGTCCCGACATTTGTCAGGTTGTGCGACTCGTCGATGACCACCGCATCCCAGTGCTGACGCTGCAGGTGCGCCTTATAGCGAGGGCTCTTGAGGGTGTCGATCGAGATAATCGCCCGCTTGAAGTAGGTAAACGGGTTCCGGGTCGCAGGAAGCTTCTGCCGCACCTTCTGGATGCCGGCGGAGTCTAACCGCACGAATGGCAATGCGAACCGGCACCATAGCTCATGCTGCATCTGCTCCAGCACGTGCTTCGGGGTGACGATCAGGATGCGCTCGCCACGTCCGCGTCGCACCAGCTCCGAGAGGATCATGCCGATCTCGAGGGTCTTGCCCAGACCCACCGCGTCCGCGATCAGGATGCGCGGCCGGATGTGCTGTGGATCCAGGGCCTTCGCGACCGCGGCCCGCTGGTAGCCGAGCGAGTCAGCAAGCATCTGCGTCGACACCGTCAGCGTCTGGTCCCCGTAGGGGAATGGTGTCTTGCGTAGCAGGGCTTCAAGCCAGAGACGTGAGTCCCGGTAGCCCGACGAACCATCAGCGACAACCTCCGCGTCGCGCGGGTCCTGTACCTCGATCTTGTCCAGGCTGGAGTAGAAGGTCGCGGTCGTGTCCTTGACCAGCTCCGTTAGTCCGCGCCCCTTGATAAGCCACCCGTCGGAGCCCTGCTCGGCTGACGTCACCAGCCACTCCTCGTCGCGGACCACCACGATCGAGCCAGGTGCGACGTTGAGTTCTGTGGTTGGTGCAGAAATGGTGCAGCCCTCCGGGTAGCGACGTGTACTAGCTGACCGTATCGCGTGACTGAAACCCTTCGTCACATTGAGGCCCGTTGCGTCACTTTCGATGTAGCTCGTCCGGACGACACTCATACGATTGGCCTTAAATGTCAGTTAGCGGTGGCACAGTGAATCGCGCTGACCAGCGGGAGGTAACACAGTGAGCTCCTATCTAGCGGACCAGGCTAGTGATGAAGAGTTTCGAATTCGTCAGGCACTCAGGGATGTTGGGCTGTTCTTCGAGCTCAACCTGGACGAGGACGAACTACGTCGTGCTCAAGAGCTCTTTGGTCGCCTCGTCACGCGTGAGAGCGGCAAAGGCACGCAAGCCACTCTCATTCGGAGATATCCCGCACTGACATTGACAACGATGATTGGTCACGCCGGTCTGTCGTACGAGCAGGGTCGATATTGGGACAGCTTTTGGGACGAACTTGGGGTCGACCGCGACCAGGAGTTCGAAGGACAACTTCGACATGCGCTACCCGAGTTACTGCGCAAGTTCGATCTTCGCGAGTTCCCGGAGTTCCCCGGCCGGACCTATGTCATGTCCATGGCACTGCATGCCGGGATTCCAGTGCACTGCCTCACCGACCTCATCGAAGTTATCGAGGACCATATCCAGCAGGGGCGCGACGCCACCGGCGCGGCTTTGCTCGAGTGGCTCACGGAACCCGGCATGGAACACCGGCTGAGCCGGCTCGATGTGCCAGTCCGGAACTTCCTTGAACTTGGCGGCGAGACCGCGGTCAACATTCTTGACCGGATCATCGAGTTCCTTGTCTTCACCCTTGAGAAGCCCGAGGTCTGGAACGACCTCGAGCTCGAGACTGCGACCACGGGACTGCCTACCCTCATCCTCAACGGCTTGATCGCGCGCATTCGAGACCACCCGTTCCTCGCGGACGTCGACGAACGCACCACTTCGCGAGCACTTCGACGCCAGTCAGGTCCGCTGGTCGCGTACTCCGTCGACGATGACGAGGTCGAGGTCCACGTTCCCTATCCCTTGTCCGACGGAGACCTCCCGTGGAAGGTCACGTTCAGTGGCGTCACGCGCGAGATCTTTGCTGAACGAGGATGGGGTAACGAGGACGGCGACAATCCACTGACGCCAGTGGCGATCACCAGCCCCTCTCGCGAGGTGACGATCCGCCACGACGCATCGGAAGCAACCTATCGAGTCGCGATCTTCGACTCCGGTGATCCGCTTCTACTGTTCACGCCCGACGGCCGCTTCATCCCACGGCATAGCACTCTGCCCCGCGGGCTTGTGCTCGCGATGCATCCCAAAGACGCGGCAGTGCTCGACGCGGTGACACGTGAAGAACTTCGCGCAGTCGATGACGTGCGTGTGCCGTCAGGGTGGACGGGGTGGCGTGTACACACTCTGAATCTCACGAATCACTCATCAATCCTCGTTGTGCGTACAGGTCAGGATGGCTCGGTCCGTGGAGTCAGGTCGGTCGGGTCGCCATCTTTCGTTGTTGGCAAAGCGCTTCCTGGACTGTTCACGCCCGCCGGGCTGAGTGTCTACGCGGACCTTCCCACGGTCGATCTTCCGCCGCATGTCGGTTCTGAACCTGTGACCTGGCAGGTAAAGACCCGTCGGGTAGGTGACCACGCGTGGCTGACCGACTGTGACTGGCAGTCAGACACTGAAGAGACAGAACTAGACCCCTTTGACGGTGTCGAGGAGGCGCTGCTGGGTCAGTACGAAATCGTTGTCAGCGGTGACAGGGGTCCCGACCAGCGGCTTGTGCTGTTCATTGCTGAAGGTCTGACGATCGACTACGAAGTGCCGTTCCGACGTCCTGTCGAAAGCGGGTTGACTCCGACGATTTGCCTGATCGGTTCTCAGTTCGATCTGCCGGTCGACACCGAGGTCCTCGAATTCGGGCCGAATGATCGAGAGAACGACATCAGAGTGGGCACCGCCGGCCACGGTTTCAAGCTTTTGGTCCGTCCGCCGCACTTTGAGTTCCGAATCGACACGGTGGGGTCACCGGCACAGTGGCGTTCGTCCCCTCTCGCCTTGTCGTCTGCTGACCTGGAACAACACTCCATCATCGCTGTTCGTGTTCCCGCGGCATCGCGAGTGGTCTTCGCACTGCTGGATCAGCAAGGGGAGACACTCCAGAGCGAGGTCCAGGAACGTGGCTCCAACGATGTCTTTCAAGTCGCATCGCGACGGTTCGTCGACACCGCGCGCGGCGCGGAAGTTTCTCGCCTGGTTGCCATCGTTGAGACGCCAGACGGAGTCGTCGACGAGATCACGCTTGCCGACATTCGTCCTGCACGACTGTGTAGTGCCATCTCGCTTGATGGCCAAGACCTCGTCTTCAACGATCTCGCCCACATACAGGACCTCGGCGTATGGGTATGGGCCGCCACGGCCCCTTGGAAACCAGTGCAACGCCTCGTGATCAGTGGTGGTCGAGCGCTACTTTCGGATAGCCTGCGTGATGCGGGTGACCTCATAGCCCAAGTCTTCGTCGACGATCCGTTTGCAGTCATCTCACGACCTCGACAGCCTTCCAGTGACGCCATGCGAGTACGCCAGCCGGGCTGGGTACGAGACTCAGATCAGGTTCTCGACGAACTTGCTCAATATCTGGCCGGTGAAGGGAAGGCCCCGCTCGTCGCCGAGGCAGCCGCCGGTGCATGGGCGGCTTTGACACTCCTTCGCTGGGACAGGTCCGATTCCAAGTCGCAGCACCTCCGCGGCGGGTTGGTGCGGATCCTCGGTCGAAATCCTCGGTTCGCGTTGGAAGCGCTTGGGAATAGCGTTGTCTCGCAGGACGAGATGATGGGCCTACTGATCCGAACTCACCTCGTCGACTATCCGTTCTCTGCAAGCTTCACTCTGAACGACATGCACCCGAATCCTTGGATCGGGTGCATGATTGAGATCGCTGATCTGCCAGCCTTGCGAGAAAAGGCCAGCACTGTGGCCACCGAGCGCGCTGAGACGCTCGGCTATCTCCGGGCGCAGGGTGGCGACGACCTCATGGCGCTGCTGCAGTCGGGCAAGATGGTTAGACCAGGTGCTGGTGTGTTCTCCAGAGGTGATCTTCCCTTGCTGCAGAAGAGCGTTGAGGAGGTTTCCCAGATCTACGAAGACTTGCGATTAGTTCCGGGGCCACTGCTTGACGCTGACACGCGAACCAGCGCCGCCTTCGAAGTCTTTCGGAGGCGTCATGAATGGACTGCTGACCCGATTTCGCGAGAACTCCCGAGCCATGTCACCAAAGCGCTTGCAGCGGTGAAGGATTTATCGCCGGCACTCTACGACGTGATCGCGTCTCGCGATGAAGGTTTGGACGGCGTGGATACATTCGAGCACCCATGGATGATGCTGCCGGCGCAATCGCTCACCCTAGCTGCAGTTGCACGACTGGAGTCGCGCGGAGAGTTCGAGTACCCGCCGATGACTGCGGATATGCGCAACGCATGGGCTGTGCTGGCCGATTACTTCCCGGAGATGGTCGCCGGTGACTTACTAATAGCCGAGGCGCTTACAGCACACCTGACGTATGGAGACTTGATTGGAGAAGGCGAATGAGCGCCCGTCTTGACCCGCTCGCCGCAGGAAGCGCAATCGAGGAGAGCTATCGGCGCTATCTCAAAACGCTTCTCGCGCCGCGGGACCCACAGCTAGCGCGGGCATTTGATAGTGCGATCGACGGCTCGACGCTCCTCACAAAGGGTCCTCTTCTCGAGGTGACGCCACCGTACGCGCCGGGCGCATCGCTGGCCGACTTGATCGACGATGGCACCTTGCACCGTGACTTCTCTTTGTTAGACAGCGATGCGTTGCCGATGACTCGACCGCTGTACCGGCACCAGGAGTCTGCGATCCGGAAGGTTACCCGCGGACGAAATCTCGTCGTCAGCACCGGTACAGGATCGGGGAAAACAGAGAGCTTCTTGGTTCCGATACTCAACTCGCTCATGGAGGAGCGTGCGAACGGCACGCTGGGGCCGGGGGTGCGCGCCTTGCTTCTATACCCCATGAATGCTCTGGCCAACGACCAACTGAAGCGATTGCGCGGGTTGCTTAAGGGTATGCCCGATATCACCTTTGGTCGCTATACCGGAGAGACCGAACAAACTCGACGTGATGCGGAGTCGACCTATCGAGCGGCGAACCCCGGTCAAGAGCGCTTGCCCAACGAGCTACTCAGTCGCGAAGAAATGCGGGCCAATCCGCCGCACTTCCTACTCACGAACTACGCGATGCTTGAGTACCTGCTGCTGCGGCCAGCTGATCTCGATCTGTTTGACGGCGAGCATTCCGGAACGTGGCGCTTCATCGCGTTGGACGAAGCCCATGTCTATGACGGTGCGCAGGGAGCAGAAGTCGCACTACTATTACGCCGCCTCCGGCAGCGCGTTGGTCGTGATCGTCCGCTTCAATGCATCGCGACTTCCGCATCGCTCACGGGAAAGACTCCTGAGACGCAAGGCGAAGAGGCGACGACGTTCGCACGCAACCTCTTCGACGCGCCTTTCGAGTTCGTTGCGGACGACCCGGAACGCCAAGACCTTGTCGTACCGACGCGTCTTCGACGGAGTGATGCTCCCACTTGGAGCATCGACGATGCGGACTTGTTCCGGTACGCGCAACCAGACGCCGACCTCGAGAGCCTCGGTGCTCACTCCGGCGGCGACATGGCTGACGCGCTGCACACCGAGAAACACGTCAGTGACCTGCAGGCGATTCTTGCTCGGGGGCCGGTGACGGTTCAGGAACTAGCACCGCAGCTGTGGCCAGGCGCTAGTGACAGCGCAAAGAAGCTCGAGGCACTCGTTGCACTTGGTTCGAAAGTACAAGACGCAGGCGGAAATCCCGTCCTGTCCGCGCGATATCACTTGTTTGTGAGGGCGACGGAGGGCGCGTTCGTGTCCTTCGCAGATGACGGACCCAAAGTGTTTCTTGGCAGACACGAAGTTGATCC
The DNA here is from genome assembly GCF_030316175.1 of Gordonia sp. Swx-4. NCBI lineage: Bacteria > Bacillati > Actinomycetota > Actinomycetes > Mycobacteriales > Gordoniaceae > Gordonia > Gordonia sp. Swx-4. The sequence goes on along the minus strand of NZ_CP128197.1, from coordinate 2,662,276 downwards.
TGACACAGGCCGAGCAGTGTTCGAGTTCGGTACGTGTCAGCGATGTGGCGCAGTGCACCTTGCCGGCGATCGAGAAGCCGTCCAGGGCCGTGAGTTTTTCCGTCCGGCGAAGAAGGATGGGCAGGTGCGGTGGTTGGTTCTGACCGACGCGCCCGGCGAATCGGTTGTTGATGAAGATGAAGCAACGTTGGCCCAAGACGGAGAGTCTGAAGCAGACACTAATCTCAAGTACCTGTGCGCCGGATGCGGAGCCCTTGGCTCTGACCACTGCGCAAATCCCGAATGTCCTGGCGGACCAGCGCTTCGGGTTCGTGAGCACACGCGGACGGCAAGCGTGATGAGCAAATGTACCGAGTGCGGTGCGCGGTCTCGCCAGGTCATCCGCAGGCTCCGTACCGACACGAACGCGGCCCCCGCTGTTATCACTACTGCTCTGTATCAACACCTTCCGCCGGCCACCGACGAAACCGTGGAAGAAGTCGGAGAAGGCCGCAAGCTCCTGATGTTCTCGGACTCGCGCCAGGCCGCCGCGTTCGCGGCACCGTATCTGGGTAAGACCTACGGTCGAATGATCGAGCGTAGGTACCTCACAATGGTGCTTGCCGACCCCAAGTACCAGGGCGAACAACTGTCCGCTGAGGACCTCGCGGACTACGCCGCCCGCAAGGCGACTGACGCCTACTACTTCGAGGAGACCGCGACACGCGCCACCGTCAAGCGCACGGTCAATCCATGGGTCATGGCGGAGTTGATGGCTCTGGACCAGCGTCAGTCGCTCGAAGGGCTGGGACTTATGGGTGTCCGGTTGTTCCGGTCGCGTCGTGCGCAGCTCCCGCCGGCGTTTGCAGCACTTGGGCTTACTGATGAGGAAGCCTGGGGACTCCTTGATGAGTTGGTCAAGATCGTCCGGCTGCAGGGCGCAATCACCTTGCTCGACGACGTCGATATCAAGGCAGAGATCTTCGAGCCACGGAACACACAGATCCGGATTCGATCGATGAACTCGGATCCAAAGAAGCGGATTATTAGCTGGCTTCCGGCCGGTAGGCCGGGGACGACTAATAACCGAATTGCCTTCGTTCGCAAGGTACTGACTGACCTCGGAGCGGACATGCCCGCCGAAAAGCTTCTCGACGGCTGCTGGCGCTTCCTCTTGGACCAGAACGCGTTCCGGCTTGTAGCCGACAAGTCAGCCGGTGATGTCTACCAGGTTGACCACAACATGTTGCGCATCGTCCCCGGCTCTGATTGCGACTGGTATCAGTGCTCGTCATGTCGACGGCTCACGATCAACAACATTCGCGGCTTGTGTCCTCACGGAGCCTGCGACGGCAAGTTGCAGACCTTTCTCGTGCCCACGGTCGAAGACGACGCGAATCACTACCGGACCCTGTACCGCACGATGCGACCTGCGCCGCTCACCGCGAAAGAACATACGGCGCAGTGGGAACCGAAGGCGGCGGCAGCAATCCAGCGCGAGTTCATTGACGGCAAGGTGAATGTCCTATCCTGCTCAACGACATTTGAGCTCGGCGTTGATGTGGGCGACCTGCAGTCGGTGGTCTTGCGCAACATGCCACCGAAGACGTCGAACTATGTCCAGCGTGCGGGTCGAGCCGGTCGCCGTGCCGCATCCGCAGCGCTCGTGTTGACCTACGCCAAACGCAGCTCGCACGACCTGTCGAAGTACCAGAACCCAGAATCCATGATTGCTGGGGAGATGCGCATACCGTGGATCCCCATCGAGAATGAGCGCATCGCGCGCAGGCACGCCCACTCAGTCGCACTCTCGGCCTACTTCCGCTCTCGGTATGAAGCAGACGGTGTGGCGTGGAAGTATGCAGGCGAGTTCTTTTCGCCGGCTGAAGGTGGTCAAGATTCGCCCGCTTCGCAAGTAAAGCACTTCCTGAATCCCGTTCCTAAGGCTGTGGATTCGGCTGTTCGTAGGGTGCTTCCGCCGTCGTTGACGGCGGCAATTGGCGTCGACGACGGGAGTTGGGTCGAAAAGCTGTGTGACCTGCTGGCGATTGCGGAGCAGGAGATTCAGGCCGACATCGCTATTTATCATGGGCTCATCGAAGACGCGGTAGCCGCGAAGAAACTGTCGTTCGCTGGGCGCCTACAGAAGACACTCCGCACTATCGAGAGCCGGCAGCTACTTGGGTTCCTCGCCAACAAGAATGTATTGCCCAAGTACGGGTTCCCGGTCGACACGGTGGAACTCCGTACTCTGCACTGCGAGAGTGACGTTGGCGCTTCACTCGAACTCTCGCGAGATCTGAGCCAAGCAATCTACGACTACGCACCTGGCAACCAGGTTGTCGCAGGCGGCAAGCTATGGACCTCACGCGGCCTGAATAAGCTTCCGAAGCGTGAGCTGGTCGAGCTGAAGTTTCGGACGTGCGGCACCTGCGGTCAGTTCCAGTGCGGGACTGACCTCGACCTGGATGAGGCATGTCCAAGCTGTAGTCAAAGCTTCCAGAGGGTTCGCACCTTTGTAGTACCCGAGTTCGGATTCGTGGCCGACCGAAAGGTTGAGGACGTCAAGCCTGAGCCTCCTCAGCGCCGCTGGGGAGGAGACAGTTACGTCGAAGATCTCGGCGATGTCAGCGACCCGTTCCCGTGGTCCTCGACGGGCGGCGTCGAAGTCGAAGCCCGCGCTGGAACGCGCGCCCGAATGATCGTCATTTCCGACGGGGGAGGACGTGGGTTCCAGCTCTGCGGTCGGTGCGGATGGGGTGCTCCAGCCACAACGAAACCCACGGGTGGTGGTCACCAAAGGCCGACAACTGGCGCTGCTTGTGATGGATCTGTTCGCATCGTGTCGCTCGCTCATCGGTATGAGACCGACATCGCGGAGTTTTCGTTCAGTTCGGTGTCCTACGACAAGGCTTCCGAATCACGCTGGCTGTCAGTGCTGTACGCGTTGCTGGAGGGAGCGTCGGAAGCGCTCGAGATCAGCCGCGATGACATTGACGGCACGCTGTCCTGGACTGGCGACGGGCGTCGAAGCATCGTGCTGTTCGATACTGTGCCGGCGGGCGCCGGCGCTTCGAAGAGCATCGCCGAGAACCTGGACCGCGTAATCAAGTTCGCGGTGGACCGGGTGGCCCGTTGCGATTGCGGCGTCGAGACGTCGTGTTACGGATGCCTCCGATCATTCCGAAACGAGAAGTATCACGATCAACTCTCACGTGAAGGAGCCCTCGAGATCTTCGCGGCACTCAAGGTTGAGGGGTCGACAGACCTCGTCGATGGCCCCTGGGGTGAGACCTTGGCGTTCACTTCGCCGGTTGTAGTCGAGCTTTTCATGTCGCTAGCTGCACGGGGTGTGGCGAAGGGGGCTGGTGCACGAGTAGGTGACATCTGATCTGGCTTGCCCTGCCGGGCGGCCTGGAAGGATGCCAGCTGTGCCCAAGCCCTATCCCCAGGAGTTCCGCGACGACGTTGTCCGCGTCGCCCAGAACCGTGAAGACGGTGTGACTCTCGAACAGATCGCTGCCGACTTCGGTATCCACCCGATGACCCTGAACAAGTGGATCCGCAAGGCCGACGTGGAGGCCGGGATCAAGCCCGGCACCACGTCGGCCGAATCGCGTGAGCTGCGCGAGGCCAAGCGGCGTGTGCGCCTGCTTGAACAGGAGAACGAGGTCTTACGCCGGGCGGCGGCGTACCTGTCCCAAGCGAATCTGCCGGGAAAAGGTGGTACCCGCTCGTGAGTGAGCTGGCCGCTGACGGCATCCCCGTCACGGTGGCGTGTCGGGTACTCAAGATCGCTCGCCAGCCCTACTACCGGTGGCGCAAGAACCCGATCACCGACGCCGAGCTCGCCGAGGCGTACCGGGCCAACGCCCTGTTCGACGCCCACCGCGAAGACCCGGAGTTCGGCTACCGCTACCTCGCCGACGAGGCCGAAGCCGCAGGCGAGAAGATGTGCCGGCGGACGGCGTGGCGGATCTGCTCCGCCGGCGGCTGGACCAGCACCATCAGCAAGAGAGGCCGCGGCAAGCACCGCAAGGCCGGCCCGCCTGTACACGACGATCTCGTCAAGAGAGACTTCACCGCGCCCGGCCCCAACGAGCTGTGGCTGACCGACATCACCGAGCACTGGACGGCCGAGGGCAAGCTGTACCTGTGCGCGATCAAGGACGTCTACTCGGGCCGGATCGTCGGGTACTCGATCGACTCGAGAATGAAGTCCCGCCTGGCCGTGGCCGCCCTGAACAGCGCTGTCGCCAGGCGAGGGGACGTGGCCGGCTGCGTTCTGCACAGCGATAGAGGGTCTCAATTTCGTTCGAAGAAGATGCAGAAGGCCATCACCCGGCACGGCATGCTCGGGTCGATGGGCAGGGTCGGTGCGTGTGGTGACAACGCGGCGATGGAGAGCTTCTTCTCGCTGCTACAGAACAACGTCCTCGACCGTCGATCCTGGGCCACCAGAGACGAGCTCCGGGCCGCCATCGTGCACTGGATCGAACGGACCTACCACCGCCGCAGACGACAGGACCGCCTCGGCAGATTGACCCCCATTGAATTCGAGACCATCATCAACCACGAGGCCCCTCAGGCCGCGTGACTAACCCTGTCACCTATCCGTGCACCAGGCCCAAGCCGGAGATTGGTGTCGAGGTTGGAGAGCACTACTGGCCAGTCGAAGCCCTATGGGAACGGACCAAGGTCGTACTTGTGGAAGGCCTCGACTCAGAGCGCGATGACGACCTCAAGAACGCGGGCTACACCGTTGTACAGGCGGAGGGCGCGGACGTTGATTGGCTCGTAGAGCTACTGGGCACGAACTGATCAGACCAACAGCCATGCGTACGAGGACTTCTCCAGAAGAGGGACCTTCGGCGCGAGGACAGCACATCACGAAGGAGCGAGGGTGAAGATTGTTTTCCTGCACGGAGTCGGCGACGGGAATCCTAAGTTGGAGTGGCTGGACGGCCTCAACCGCGGCCTGGCCCGTATCGATGCTCCTCAGGTCAGCCCCGAAGCGGTCATCGCGCCGCGCTACTCGCACCTGTTGAACACGGACGGGATCAAGTCCAAGCACCCAGGAGTCACTTACAAGGTCAAGAATGACCATGATTCGCGACGCGCGTTCGAGCGTCGTCAAGCACGTGTGCAGCGAATGCTCCGGAGATCGAGTGATGTTCGAGTCTTCGGGCTAAATGACGTACCGGACGTGGTTGTGGAAGCTGTTCAGGCGGCGGGCATCAGCGTCGCGCCAGGATTGGTGCTCAAGCAAGTTCGGAGATACTTATCTAATGAGGACCTCCGCGGCGCGGTCCTCGGCAACATCCTCGATGATCTGCCTAGCTCGGGGGAGATCGTCCTTATAGGCCACAGCCTTGGAAGTGTCATCGCTATCGACCTGCTCGATCACCTACCAGAGCAACTTCATGTAAAACGTTTCATTACTATCGGAAGTCCTGCAGGTTCCGAGCCCCTTCACCGGGGGAGTGACCGGATCTTGAAGCGCTTCCCGTATGCGCGTGTGGACGACTGGTCGAACTTCCTGGACCCTCGCGACCCTGTTACCGCCGGCCGCGGACTCGCCCGGATCTTCCCCGGTGCGCAAGATTTCCAGATAGGCGGCGCTGCGAAGCATTCCGCCGACCTCTACTTACGGCACCCAGCGATAGCGCGACTCGTCAGCGAGACGATCCATGGCGTCACCGCGTCAACTGAGACTTCCGCGGAGAACGCCGTGGTACTACGACTTGGCGATCAAGAGGCAGGATCGCTCCTCGCTCTCGCGTACGCGAACAATGTCGCGGCCCACATCAGTGACAAGGACACGAAGGACCGTTACGAAGATGCGCTCGACGTATTGCAAGACAACTTCGTCCAAGAGTTGCTTTCAGTAGTTGGCGAGGGTCGCCAACTCCCGCCGGAATTCGCAGAGTTAGCCAAGGGCAGGGTCCCATCTTTGCCACGTCGTTGGGACCTGACCGAAGCTGTAACGCAGGCAGTTGTTCTCGCATTCACCAACGCGGTTGACCCCTACGAGATCGAAGTAGGGGAAGCGCGTGTGAAGTCCTTGCCAAACCTGTTTGTCGAGTTGGGTTTTCGAAGCGGTATCGGGGATAAGGTCAAAGACGCGGTCACCGAGGTAACGGACTGTCTCAACGGTGACAAGGGACTTTTTGGCACGAAGACACGAATAATGATGGCGGCCGCAGGCGTAGCTCTTCTTGCGGCAGGTCCCATCGGATTGGCCGTCGCGGGTTCGGCAACTGCGGTCGGCGCCGCGGCAATTACCAGTAGCCTTGCTGCCTTCGGACCAGGGGGCATGGTCGGCGGCCTCGCGATGCTCGGTGGTCTTGCTTCCACTGGAGCGGTTGTTACGACGGCTGCGGCGACCGTCCGTGGTGGCGCGCCTCGCGTCTCACTAGATCCGACGAGCATCGCGATCCAGGTCGCTACCGCACACGCACTGAAGAAAGTGGGCGAACCCCACGACGCGGACCTCTGGACGCGTCTCGCGCTCGCTGAAAGCCAGATCTCGGCTCAATTGAACAGGCTCTCGACTTTCAGCGACGAGAAGGCGCCGGCGAAGGTGCAGCTCGCCAATACTCTTTCGGTGGTGGAGAAGCTGATGCAGTTCATGCGCGACAACCATCTGCTGCCTCAAGAGCTGGAAACGATAGAGGCGGAACTGGCGATTAGCTGACATAGAGACGCTGCCGTCGACAGCCTCGATGAACGACAACCGTCAAAGGAGCTCGAAGTGGAGTTCGAAGAAGCTATATCTGCCGGCCACCCGAACCGTGACGAAGCCCTGAAGAAGAGGCAGTCTGAGCAGCACGCGGCCTTCCTTGAGCGGTTTCCGTTGGGGGCCTGGCGTGACATGTCGCTTGAGGATTACGCGCTCAACGCCGGCAAGATTCGCAACAACTACTCCTACTTCCTCGAGTGGGGCACTCCCGAACTCGGCAGTATCGCAGGCGGTAGCGCGCACAAGCACGTCCTCTTTCGCCGGACTACCGGCGAGTGGGCGTATCCGAGCGGATACTCCAGCGTTGAGGAAGCATGGGACGCCTTGCGCGACGGCTTCAACCAGATGTTTGAGATCGCGGAACAAGGTGATTGGACATCGACGTCCGAGATCGACATTCTCCGTGGCGCTAAAGTTGTTCGGCTCAAGTCGCTCTACCTGTACTTCTCCGAGCACGTACTACCCATCTACAGCCAGAACCATCTAATGCACTTCGCCCGGGAGTTTGGGCTCGACACTTCGGGTGACGCAATCGATATCAACTTGCGGTTGCTGCGTCACCTTCGTAGCTACTCCGAACTCGAGACTCGAGACTCGCTGGATTTCATCGGCTTGTTATATTCCTGGTCCCCACCTCCAGGTTCGCGGAGCCCGAAGTACTGGAAGATCGCCCCGGGGGAACGCGGGAGGTTGTGGGATCAATGCGTAGAGGGTGGCTACATTTGCGTCGGCTGGGACGAAGTCGGGGACTTGTCGCTATTCACGACGAAAGACGACTACACTGCAGCGTTCACGGAGACCTTCGATGACATGTACCGAGGGCACAAAGCGACGATTACGCGCAAAGGTAGAGAACTCTGGCGGCTGATGGAGATCGCCGAGGGCGACAAAATTGTCGCGAATCGGGGGACCTCCGAGGTGCTTGGAGTCGGTACAGTGACGTCCGCGGCCTATCAGTGGCGGCCAGAACGTCCCGAGTACAAGCACACTGTGAACGTAACCTGGGACCTAGCTGCACAGCACGAACTGTCAGAACCCGTCAAACGGTGGGCGACGACCACGATCGCCAAGATCCCCAGCACTCACCTCGACCAGATCCTGGATCCTGAATCCACTCCTGAATCCAATCCTGTGCCGGCGCCGATCGCCGTCGAACCCGAAGCCGAGGCAGCATTCACCCGGTGGAAAAGCATCCTCGATCGAAAAGGGCAGCTGATCTTCTACGGACCTCCCGGCACAGGTAAGACCAGGGCAGCTAAGCAGTTTGCCGAGTGGATGCTGCAGGATCAGCACACCGCCCGTAGCGCTGATCAATTGACCGAGGTGACCTTTCACGCGTCCTACGCATACGAAGACTTCATCGAGGGATTCCGCCCGATGCCTGGCGAGGCCGAGCTCAAACTTGAACTGCGAGACGGCATCTTCAAGCAGGTAGCTAGACGAGCGGCAGAAGACGCCAGCCGGCGGTACGTGATAATCATCGACGAGATCAACCGAGCGGACGTACCGCGCGTGTTCGGCGAGCTAATGACGGTGATCGAGCGAACGCGACGTGGCGATGACGTCACGCTGCCGACCAGCGGCGAACTACTTTCGATTCCGTCGAATGTCATCGTCCTCGGCACCATGAACACAGCCGACCAGAGCATCCGCTCACTCGATGCAGCGCTGCGCAGGCGTTTTGGATTCATTGAGCTTCTACCTGACCCTGATCTCCTGGCTGACACGACAATCGACGACCTGCCGCTTGACCAGTTCCTCCAGCAGCTGAACGATCGAGTCGCACGAATCGCGGGTCGTGAACGACAGATCGGACACTCGTACTTCCTCGACCACGACGAACCTATTGAGTCCGCGGAGGCATTCGGTGAGGTGATTCGCACCGACATCATCCCGCTGTTACAAGAGATCGTCTACGACGACTATGCGCAGCTCCGCGAGTTCCTCGGAAGTGAGATTGTTGACGCAGGTGCGTCCCGGCTCAAGCAGATCGTCTACGACGACACCCAGCTGGTCGCCGCTCTCGCCGACAACTACGGACTCAAGATCAGGTCTACTCCTGAATGATTGAGCTCACCGAGTACTCTCGCGAACTCATTTCGCTGCCGTCGATATCGCTCGACGATCAAGAGCGGATGAGTCAGGCGCTCGGCAGCAAACTGGCGGTCGAATGGCTATCTGACGAGCGGGTAGAGGTTCGAGCCACCTCGTTCGTCGGTAGCGTCGACCTGACTCCGGATTTACGCGTGCGAGTCGTCCCGAAGCTTGCAGGCGGGAGTCTTGGCGTCCTCACGATGTTGGCGCTTACCAACGGTTGTGCGATCCGAGACTTGCCGCAGTACCTTCGAGGGCTGTCCGCGGACCCCACCGAGGATGCGGCTCAACTGCTGTGCCGGCTGGTCGTCGCGCATACCGAGGTGCTCGTCTCTCGTGGGCTGATACGAGACTATCGCAGCCACACGGATGACCTGCCTTTCTTGCGGGGGCGGCTCGATACGTACAGGCAAGCAACGGTGTACTATGGGAAGTTCACTGCGCTGGCATGCTCATTCGACGAATTCGACTTCGACAACATCGAAAACCATGTCCTGCTCGCAGGGGTGCGCACCGCACGCCGTGTCGCCTCGGACGCACAGGTACGGCGACGGGCTGCAGCACTCGAGGAACGACTCAGCCAGATCGCGCCCACACTGCCTTCGACCAGGACGTTACTCGAAACGTTAGTCGTCTACGGGCGCCGGACAGAGCCGTACCGCGCAGCGCACACCTGGTGTCGAGCGTTGATCGATCTAGCTCGGCTTGATGACGCCACCGACTCGGTCCTGCGGGTGGAGACGTTCCTCATCGACATGAACCGGCTCTTCGAGCAGTTCATCGAATGGCTGATCGCCCAAGTGGTGCCGGCACCAGGGGGCGTCATGCAGACCCAAGAACGCAACTCCTCGCTGATCACTGTCAACGGGGTTTCGCGACGCTCGATCGCTCCAGATATCGTTCTGCACAGCGGCATTCGTCAGTGTGCGATCGACTCGAAGTACAAGCGGTACGACGACAAGAGCATTTCTAACGAAGATATTTACCAGCTTCTTCTGTATGCGCAGTGCTACCTCGGGTTCACTCATACACCGACGTCGTACCTCATCTTCCCGGCCTCTGGGAGCGAGGGTTCGGAGATGACCGTCGAGCTGGCCGTTCCCAGCGATGGAGGGAAACGCAAGGTCCGTGTGCACGCGGTAGGGATCCCGCTGGCAGCAATCGTCACCGGAGTTCGTCGCGGCGAGACTGAATGCCTCGAGGCGATTGTCGGCTCGCTACGCGAGATACTGTCCGATGTCGTGCCGAACGACCCGAGTATCTCGGGGTGAAGTACGGCCGAGAACACAGCCTCGACTCGAGCTACGACCAATCTATTGGTGATGCGCCGAGCCCGATTCCTGGGCAGGGCGAAGTACCGCGACTATGAATTCTGAGTCTTCGGTGAACGGCCGAACATCCCACGCCGACAAGAGCACGTCCCTATCGAAGCCGGCCGTCGACGCGTCGCTGAGGAAGTCGTCGAAGGGATAATCTCGGCCCGCGCCGAAACCGATCACCGCACGACCGTTCTCGCGCAAATGCGCGCGCAACCGACGCAACACGGTGACGCGAGTACTCGGGGCCAAGAAGGTCATTACGTTACCCGCGGACGCAATGATGTCGAAAGGTTCGTCGATTCCACGGGCGGGTAGGTCGAGTTCGGCGAGGTCGTTGACCAGCCAGCGCGGTCCCGGGTGATCCTTCTCCGCCGCGGCGACGAGGACGGGATCGACGTCGACGCCGACAACGTCATGACCTACTGCCGCCAGGTATCCGGCGATGCGTCCGGCTCCGCATCCGGCGTCGAGGATGCGCGAGCCGCGGGCTGCCATCGCGTCGATGAAGCGGGCCTCGCCGACGACGTCCTTTCCCTCACGCTCCATGGTGCGGAAACGCTCGACGTACCACTGGGAGTGTCCGGGATCGGCGGCGACCTTCTGCATCCATATGCTCTGTTCGACCATGCGTCGCATTGTCGCAAAGGCGCCTGATCCTGAGATGAGGGAGCCAGCGTCGCATGCGGCCGGTCGCCGCCGCGAACTGTCATGACGGCGACCGGGGAGCGCACGTGAGTCATCGTCGCAGAATGATGCTCGTACGAAGCCGGTGTGCTGTTGTGTTGAGAGACGGTGAATTTCAGCCCTTCGACGCGAGTTCTTGCTGGTATTTGCGCGTCATGTGGTCGACAGCCTCGAGCTGCTTCGCGGCGTGGCCTTCGCGCACAGCACGCGCGTGCTCAGCGGCGTCGAGCGTCGCCTGCGCCTGTCCCTGGAAGTGCGGGAACACTTCCTGGGCGAAGAGTTCCGCGGAACGCTTGGTGTCCTGCGGGTTCGCCCAGTCGTGGCCCATCTGCAGCAGGCATCCGAAGCCTTGCGATTGATCCCATAGACGTTGGACCTGGGCTCGGGCTTGTTCCGGAGTACCGATGACGCCGATGCCCGCCTGGTTGATGAAGTCGATCATCTCGGTGAGTTTGTTTCCGGAGACCGCCATCTGAGGGAATGCGGCGACGTGTTGGAAGTAGTCGAACCACTGCTCGATGCCGTATTCAACCTGGCGATACGCCTCGGCCTCTGTCTCGGCGATGTGGAACGGTCCTGCGAGGGTCCACTTGCTGCGGTCGACGGTCACGTTGTTGGCCGCAGCGCGTTCCTCCATGACGTTCCAGTGGTGGCCGAGGGCGTCGAAACCATCGGCGGAGAGCGTCGCGCCGATCGACAGCAACCCGAGACCGTGGGTGCCGGCGAGTCGCGGTCCGGTGGGCGACGCCACTGCGGCGACCACTACGTCGATGCCGTCGGCCGAGTAGGGCGCCAGCTGGAGCTTGGCGTCGAAAAGTTCGTGGGTGCGGGTCTTCGCGGACACCGTCTCGCCACGGAGGAGTCGCACGACGATGTCGAGGTTCTCCTGTAGGAGTTCGCGGGTGTCGGTGGGGTTGAGGCCGATCATCGCGGAGTCGGTCGGTAGGGAACCGGGTCCGACGCCGAAGATGGTGCGGCCGCGGGTGAGGTGGTCGAGCTGCATGATGCGGTCGGCCGCCCAAAGGGGGTTGTGGTAGGAGAGCGAGGTGACGCCGGTGCCGAAGCGGATGCGCTTCGCCCGCTGTGAGGCGGCGGCGATCATGATCTCCGGCGAGGCGATGATCTCGCTGCCGGCGGAGTGATGCTCGCCGAACCAGGCTTCGTCGTAGCCGAGGTGGTCGAGGTGTTCGACCAGGTCGAGGTCACGTTCCAGGGCGGCGGTGGGGTTGCGGCCGGGTGCGTGGAACGGCGCCATGAAGTATCCGAAGCGAAGCCTGCTCATGCGAGTCTCCTGTCGATCTGTCGGCCGGCGGTCTGTCGGCCACGATCAAAGACTAGAAAGAGTGTGACTGGTGACACAGTGCACGAAAGTGGACGGTTTGCTCTGGGCTTCCTGCCGTAGCGCCAGTTGCATGGCGTTGCATGTGCTCCACATCACAATTGAACCGGTACAGTTCAGGAATCGCGTCAGGAGGAAGGAGCACGGGATTGGCCAGTCAGTCGGTCGCGCTACCCGCCGACGAGTACGAGCGGGTCTTCGCCATTCTGGACGCATGTTCGGAGGCGGATACCCTCGACGCGTTCAAGAACGTCTTGATGGGTGCGCTGCACGAGCACTACGACTGTCTGAACACAACGTTCTTCACCGGCCCGACCTTTGTCACCGCGTTCTCGGACACCAACCCTCTGGTGACGGGGCGGATCATGCCGGTGATCGACGAGTATCAAGCGCGGTGGTACCCGAAGGACGTCTTCGCCTCCACGCAATCGCGGGCAGCGCTGTCGAAGAATCCGGCGATCTCGGCGGACAAGATTGGCGGGCTCGCCACCGACTCGGTCAGCTATCTACAAGACTTCCTGTACCGCAAGCGGTTACACAGTGCATCCGTGATGCATCTCGACCTCGCGAACGATTGTCACGGGCTCGTTGGGTTGTTCGACTCGGAAGGTAGGGAACCGGACCGCGTGCGGTTGCATGCCATGGGTCTGCTGTCGCGGCAACTGTCGAACCTTGCGAAATTGCTTCCCGGGGAGCCGCTTCCATCGTGGCGGGAGTGTCTGTCGCCGCGGCAGATCGAGCTGGCTGAGCTCGTTGCGGACGGGCACACCAACGAAGAGATTGCGTCGATCCTCAACCTGGGGGTCGACACCGTTAAGAAGTATGTCAGCCGTGTGTTCGCGGCCACGCGAGTCCGGAATCGGGCCGAGTTGGTGAAGTTGGTCTGTGTCACGACCAATCGCTAAAGAAGTGAGTTGCCACCCAGGCGCTGAATGGCTGCCCATTTACCGGCATCTTTGACGTGGGGTCCGGAGAAATCCGCCTCAACGATGGACGACGCACCAGTGAGGTATCAGTCTTACGCGCATACTTCTGTGGCCTGAATCTTCGTCAGGGCGTTGCCGGCTGCGGTTTTGCTGCGTTACATACGCCGCTACAACGGCGTCGTCAGCCTACTCGGGAATGCCGTCGATGGTCGAGCGGAGGAAGTCGGCCGCAGATGCGCAGACAGCTTCGATGGGCGGCGGGTTCTGCTCAATCAGGACGACATTGGTTATGACTACGGCCTCCCCAGACTGGACGTAAGCTGCGCAGTCTGACGGACCCGTGGACCCGAGGATTACTCGCCGACCTTTAATCTCGATGTCTGGGTGCCAGCTCGTGGCGGCGTACTCCTCTTTGTGCGCAGAGAGACCGCCTTGCGGCCGGTCTAGATCTCCAACGAACTGCGACAGGAATGACAACTCATTGTTCGTATAGCTCCACTGACAACCGCGGGCTGTCTGAAAGTTCGACCCTGCGACATCGCCTACGGACTCCACGTCGAGCCCGAAGCGTCGAACAACTTCCTCAGGCACTTGGGTGCAAGGCTCGTACGAAGTGCCGTCGTTATTGCTACTCCAACGATCTGGAAACTCAGTGTCGAATGGAAGCCGCCGTCCAGCGTCGTCCGTCTGACGAACTCCGGTTGCCGCTGACGAGTGCGGACCAGACGAACTCGTTGGTGTGGGCGAACCGGCAACGCCGCAGGCCGACAGTCCGATTCCAGTCACGATGGCGCCCACGGCGATCAACGTCGATGTGATCTTCCGGTACCTATTGTTCAAGACTGGCGGCACCTCTAGCGTCCACGTCTTCGAAGCTTGAGACAGCAGAGCTGCACTGTTCGCTCAGTGCAGTGGCTCTCAGAGCTTGATCTGTTAACTCTGCCGAGAGGGACTCGATCGCAGATCGGACGGCCTTCGTAACGTCCCGGCCTTCAGTGCATTCTCCGAGCTTGTTTGTACGACTTGCCCCTGCGAGTAGCCGTTTCGCCGCTGATAGCTCCTTCGCCGCGTCTCTCGCGACCTCTGCCCGGCGCTCCCACAGTGCGCGCTCGGAGAGGAGTTGATAGTCAGCTCCGGCTGGATTCGATGGCACCGGTGGACCCAGTCTGGGAAACACCGAGTCATCTGAGAACGGTGTCGTCACAAGACCCCCTCACGCTCGCGCGCCCCGACGGCGCCCCACCCTCGCCGAACAGACTAGCGTGACCCGACGATTCCGCCATCTGATCCTGCTCGCTGTGGAGTGTGAACCCTAGGCAGTCCACGGGAACCAACTCGCAGCGCCGAACTTCTCCGAATCGAGTACGCCTCCACGTCCTGCGCGAACGGGGGTGCGGTGACGCCGCCGAGGACAGGTGTGGCCACCGAGCCCAAGCCAGGTGGCCACACGCCGACTACAACCCATTACGCCCGCCGGCGCCCCCGCTTCCGGTTCGAGAGGTGGTACGAGTCCCGGGACATCTTCGACGCGTACCCAGCACCCTCGACCCTCGCCTGCGCGCCCAACACCTCAATGCTCCGCAGCTCCTGCTCGATCGCCATGAACTCCTCGGGCGAAGCGAGCACCGAGGCCCGTCGAAGCTGAGACGCCGATTCGCCCAGCAGCTCGTTGCCGGTATCCAGATCTCCGGCCTCGAATGCCTTCGACGCCCTGAGCTTCGCCGCCTGCCCCTCCTGGTACAACCGCTCCGACTCGACCTTCGGATCCGGCACGCGACCCGACGCCTCGTCGCCCGGCACCACATTCACCGAAATGGGCAGCGTCACCGTGTGTTCGGTGAGCGTCGAGGTCTCGACGTACCGCAACTCGAGCGTCGCGATCTGCGCCAGCCCGAGCGCGGCCATCCCGTCGACCTTCATCCGCAGCAACAGCTTCCGCTCCTCGAGCGCGTAGAAGTCGCCGAGCTCGATCATCACCTCGCCGTCGGCGGTCTGGTGTGCCGGCAGGTCGTTGTACAGCGACAACTCTTGCACCTGCGGGACGTACCGCACGGTCAGCGTCACCACCTGCGCCGACTTCGACAACAGACCCTCGACCTCACCGGCGATCGCCGCACCCGCCGCATCCGGGTTGTCGGCGAACACGTGGTTGCCGTTGCCGGCGCGCGCCATCGCCGACAGCAGCGTCTCGTCGTAGCCACGCCCGTAACCGAGCGTGGACGTGACGATGCCGTCGCCAGCGGCCTTCGACGTAACACTCGCGAACTTGTCGACGTCGACGATGCCGCGGTTCACGTGGCCGTCGCTGATGATCAGTACCGTGCCGCCCTGGATTCCGGCCGTCTGGGCGCTGCGACGCAGTTCCCGCAGCCCGAGCAGGTAGCCCGACGACAGATCCGTGCAGCCACCGGCGACGATCGACCCGATCGCGTCCACCGCGCGCTGCTTGTCCGACAGGGGAGCGGCCGGCACGACCACCTGCGCGTCGTCGTCGAAGGTGACCACGCCGAACGCATCCGACGGATCCAGCTGCGCGACAACACCGGCGAGCGCCTTCTTCGCACCCTCGAGCGGGCTGCCGGACATCGACCCGCTCCGGTCGAGCACCACCTGCACAGCAGTGGGGGTGCGTGTGGTTTCTGGTCCGGCGGGAGCCTGCAGTTCCAGCAGAACGGTCACTTCATCGGCGGTCTCATGGGCCACCATCTCGACGTCCAGAGCAGCGGAGAGTTTCATTGTCATTCCTTCCTCCGCCTCGACGTTCGCGCGAGACGGTGACTTTGCGCGTTTCTGAGAATAGATCTTTGCGCAGACATTCGCATAGTCTTTTTGGTTGTGGCCACTGGTTCGACGACGCTCACCGACTACCCGCGACCGAACGTGGCCGTCGACATCGCGGTTCTCACCGTTTCCGACGGCACGCTGAATGTGGTGATCCAGCGCGACGAGCAGGGGAGAGCCGCGTTGCCGGGGCGGTTCGTCCGGGAGCGGCGCACCGTCGAGGAGACGGTGCGCGAGGTGCTCGAACTGAAACTGGGGCTGTCGCCCGATCACGTCCGACCGCACCTGCTGGCGGTCTTCAGTGATCCTGACCGGGATCCTCGGGGATGGACGATCTCGGTCGCGCATGCTGTGGCCCTGCCGGCCGCCGAGTTGTCCGACGTCACGGGTGAACTCGCACCCGTGACGTCAGCGGGGAAGTTGGCGTCAGGAGAGCAGGTCCTTTACGACCACGCCGAGATCATTGCAGCGGCCACCGACAAACTCCGCGAACGCTACGAAGACCAGCCCGACCCGGACAATCTCCTGCGACCTCCGTACACGCTGTCGGAGCTGCGGGAACTGCATGAAGCGATCCTCGGACGGCGGCTGATGCGGGACTCGTTCAACCGGCGCGCGCAACCATTGCTCGCACCGCAGCTCGACGCCGAGGGTAAACCTGCGACGCGGGTCGGCGGCGGACGCCCCGCACGGCTGTACGCGAAAGACGCGCCACCG
Source organism: Gordonia sp. Swx-4 (assembly GCF_030316175.1). NCBI lineage: Bacteria > Bacillati > Actinomycetota > Actinomycetes > Mycobacteriales > Gordoniaceae > Gordonia > Gordonia sp. Swx-4. The sequence goes on along the minus strand of NZ_CP128197.1, from coordinate 2,645,695 downwards.
ACCGCGACCTTCGGGTGGCGATTACCCAGCCCGAGGCCCGACACTCAATAGCGGCCACGCGGCCTCGCCCTAGCGACGCTTCAGGTTCCACAGCGTCGTGCAACCACTGAACAAAGGAATTCGATGACGGACTCCCAGGCCCCGCTGCGTCGGGCGCTCGGTCTTCACGACGCGGTGCTGGTAGGCCTCGGGGCGATGCTCGGCGCCGGAATCTTTGTCGCCCTCGCCCCGGCGGCTGCGGCTGCCGGGTCGTGGCTCCTCGTCGGCCTCGCGATCGCCGGTGTCGTCGCCTATTGCAACGCAACATCTTCCGCGCGGCTGGCGGCCCTCTATCCGGTGTCGGGCGGCACCTACGTGTACGGCCGGGAGCGCCTCGGCGAGTTCTGGGGCTACCTCGCCGGGTGGGCGTTCGTCATCGGCAAGACCGCGTCGTGCGCGGCAATGGCGCTGACGGTCGGGGTGTACGTGTGGCCGGATCACGCCCACACCGTCGCGGTTGCCGCCGTGGTCGCGTTGACCGCGGTGAACTACGCGGGAGTGCAGAAGGCGGCGTGGCTGACACGGATCATCGTCGCCTTCGTGCTGGCGGTGCTGGCCGCGGTGGTGGTGTCGGCGTTCACGTCCGACGTTGCCAGTCCCGACCGTCTGACGCTGAGCTCGGACGCGAGCGTTCTCGGCGTCCTGCAGGCGGCGGGTTTGATGTTCTTCGCCTTTGCGGGTTACGCGCGGATCGCGACGCTGGGCGAGGAGGTCCGGGACCCCGCCCGCACCATTCCTCGCGCGATCGGCATCTCCCTGGGACTCACCCTCGTGGTCTACGCGCTGGTCGCGACCGCGGCGATCAGTATTCTGGGCGCCGACGAACTCGGCGACGCGGCAGCACCTTTGACGGCGGTCGCGGAATCGGCGGGTGTCGACTGGCTGGTCCCGGTCGTTCGCGTCGGTGCTGCGGTCGCGGCAATCGGGTCCCTGCTCGCGCTGATTCTCGGCGTCTCAAGGACCGTGCTCGCGATGTCCCGCGACGGTCATCTGCCGCGGACGCTCGCCGCGGTGCATCCGCGGACGCAGGTCCCGCATCGCGCCGAGCTGGTAGTCGGTGCGGTGGTTGCAGTCGTCGCCGCCACCGCTGATGTCCGTGCCGCCATCGGGTTCTCGTCGTTCGGCGTACTTCTCTACTACGCCATCGCCAACGCGTCGGCGTTCACCCTGTCTCGCGAGGAGAACCGTCCCGCGCGAGCCATCCCCGTGGTGGGTGTCCTCGGGTGCCTGGTGGTGGCGTTCACGTTGCCGCTCACCTCCGTGCTCGCTGGGATGGTCGTCCTAGCAGTGGGAGCCGGCGTGTACGCGATTCGCAGTACACGCCGGCTCCGACGTTAGGACTCAGGAAGAAGCTTCCGTCACGGGTGGACGCCGCGCTGGTTCAGCCACACCTGCGGGTTGATCTTCTTGCCGTTGGCATCCCAGACCTCGTAGTGCAGGTGGGGGCCGGTGGACTGGCCGCGATTACCGACGGTGGCGATCTTCTGACCGGCGGTCACATGCTGCCCGGGACGGACGAAGCTCTGGTCGACGTGGCCGAAGACACCGGTGGTGCCGTCGTCCTGCTTGACGCGGACCCACTGGCCGAAGCCCGAGGCCGGTCCGGACTCGAGGACGACCCCGTCGGTGACGGCGTAGATGGGGGTACCGATCTTGTTGGCGATATCGACTCCGTTGTGGTTGGTTCCCCAACGCGGGCCGAACCCGGAAGTCACGGTGCCGCTGACCGGCTTGACGGCCTTCCGCATGCCGGGGGCACCGGGGGTGAACACCGACGGCGGCAGGATGTCACGAGCGAACTTGTCGACCTCAGGCGGCAGGACGAGGCCGGCCGGCATCTTCACGTTCTCCGGCAGCGCGATATGCGGGGCGGGCGGCGCGGGCTGGGCCGATGCCTGTGCCGCGGTGCCGATCGTCAGGCCGGCGGTGCCTGCGAAGGCCGCGAGTGCGACCGCTCGCACTGCCTTCCGGGTGCGGGTCTGGGGTGAGCGATGAGCGTTCAGGAAATTCAAGGGCACAGCATTTCTGTTTCGGTAACGATTAGGTCTCGGAACGGACACAGCGAGGCTAACCATGCTGACCTGAGCGAATCCTTAGAAAACGGCCCGATCGTGGCCGGACTCACTCAAAATGGCTGAATTCCGAGCTCACCGTGGGTCCGGTCATACCTGGTTCGTCGCACAGCAGACACGTGGCGCTGTCTGTCACAGGACACGTGAGGGCCAGCGGGTCCGTCAAACGTGGGACACCGATCCCGAACACTTCGGCGCCCCGCCATCAGTACATTTGGCCGGTGCCGTGGGCGCCACGTCTTCGTGCGCCAAGCACACGAGCGTCACATGCGAGCTTGCCGACGCCTACCGAGTTTCTGCATCGCACCGATGAGTCCGAGGCCGACGCTGGGCGCGAGATCTCCGGCGCGGCTGATCACCCCTCGCCACCGCGGCAGTACCCGGAACACCTGACGGCTGCTCATGAGTTCCATACCGGCCTGAACGACCGCCGCCTCGTCGAGTGGCCGGGGGCCGGCGAAGAGCATCGCGGCACCCGGGTCGTTCGCGTGCGAGGTGACCATCTGCGTATTCACCACGTCCGGGCATAGCGCACGAACCCGGATGGGCAGGCCTGCGTGCCGCACATCGCCTTCCAGTGACGTCGTGTAGGACAACACCGCCGCTTTGGTGGCGGCGTACAGCGCCAAACCTGGCACGGGTGCGAGCGCCGAGAGGGACGCGACATTGAGAATGACTCCGCCGCCGGTGTGGCGCATCTGGGCGACCGCGGCGGCCGATCCCGCCATGACACCACGCACATTCACGTCGAGGATGGTCGCGATCTCCTCGTCGGAGTGCTCCCACGCCGCTCCCGCGTAGAGCACGCCGGCATTGTTCACCCAGACGCTCAACCGCCCGAGTGCGGCGGCTTCTTCGGCTATCCGACGATGTGACGAGATGTCCCGCACGTCCTGCTGCAGGCCGACTGCGCCTCCGCCGATCTCGGCCGCGGCGCGGTCGGCCGCCTCGCCATCGACGTCGGTGAGAATCACCAGGTGCCCTTCCTGCGCGAGACGACGGGCGAAAGCAAGGCCGATACCGCGACCGGCGCCGGTGACAACCGCTGTGCTGGACATGCCCGGACTCTACTGTGCGCAGCTTGGGCCCAGTCGCGTCGCATCTCCATGGCCCCGGTTCCGCCGGGGGCAGACCCCGGACCTGGTATCCAACTCCCGTTGCTGGCGCCGATGTTGTCGCAGATGCTCGCCGTAGCCTGACCGCCGAGCCCTTAAGGTGAACACATGGACACCGACGCCACTCGTCGTCTCGATGAACTCGCGCACATCGAGGCCATCAAGCAGCTCAAGCACCGCTACTGGCGTGCTTGTGATGCCAAGGACGTCAATGGTTTTCGCAGCTGCTTCATCGCTCAGGGTGCACGCATCGACTACGGCCGGCTCGGCATCTTCGACGACGCAGAGCCGATGGCGAAGATCTTCGACCAGGTGGCTCGGCACAAGGTGGGCGGGGAGTACGCCATCTTCGACATGCACCACGGCCTCCACCCCGACATCACGCTGACTTCGGAGACCACGGCCACCGGCCGGTGGACCCTGAAGTTCCGTCAGGTGAACCTGATCGACCGCACCGAAACCGTGATGACAGGGGAGTACGACGACGAGTACGTCGTCGAGGGCGGCGAATGGAAGATGTCGGCCAGCAAGCTCACCGAACGGTGGTCACTGCGACGCCCACTCGGCCCCGACGCCACGGTGCACGCCGGAGCCTTCCACGAGTCGGACTAGCGTCACACCGGCTGGCGGACCATCGCCGCGAGCCGCTCGAGTGTCTCCGTCATGCCGTGCCGCAGATCGGTTTTCCGGTCCTTGAGTCCGTAGAGCGTGCCGATGAGGAACCAGCCGAACGAGTTCAACGGCTCGGTCACCTCGTAGGACTCGGTGACCATCGTGCCGGTGGCATCGGGATCGAAACGATAGCTCCAGCGCAGGGTTCCGCCGATCCATTCGGTGCGCTCGAAGGTGAACTCGCGTCCTCGGTCGGCGACGGTGATGACAGGTTTGTTGAACCAGTCCGGTCCACGCCCGGCCGAGTTCCGCGCTCGGAACCGCGCGCCGACGGCTGGACCGGTGGCGCCGTCCACCCACTTCACATCCGCTATCTCCGAGGACAATTCGGGTGTTCGCGTGACGTCGGAGACGATGTCGTACAGCTCTTCGGGGCTCGCGTCGATGTGGCGCGACACCGAGTCGCTGGTCAGATCCTGACGCATGATGGTTCCTTCCTTCCGTGCCCCGAGGCTTGCTCAGGGCGAATAGTGGCGCACCCACATCTGTAGGGCGTCGTCGAGTAGTCGTGTATAAGAACCGGATTCGTAGGTCGCGCCCGGTTCGTTCGACATCTGCTGCGAACCGATCCCCGAGACGACCGAGGTGAGGAGTCGCAGGGCATCCTCCGAGTCGGCGTCGGGGCCGAGTTCACCGCGCGCGACTGCGGTCGCCAGATCCTCGCGAGCCTGGTCCACGATCGCCAGCGCCGGCGCGAACGCCGCCTCGCTCGGCTCGAAGCCGGGCACCGGACGCCAGAACAGCAGGGCCGCCAGCCCGGGCTCCGTCATCGACCACCGGATGATCGCCCGCGACTGTTCGAGCAACCCGTCCAACCCGGGTTCACGGCCCGCGCGTGCAGCGTCGACGAACGCGCTGAGTTCGAGGTTTCCGACCTCGAACAGCCTGTCGTACAGGGCATTGCGCGACGGGAAGTACTTGTAGAGCGACGGCGGCCGCATCTGCATCCGCCGGGCGATCTCGGAGATGGAGACCGCGCCGGCTCCTTGCTCGGCGATGATGTCGCGTGCATGACGGATCGCCTCGTCGATCGTCGTCTGCCGACGCTCCGACCGTCGCGTTGAGCTATATCCTGTAGCCACAGCTATAGGGTATAGCTGTCCAGGCGTCGAAACAACGGCTCGGAACTAGAAGATGCAGATCGTGGCACCGTGGAACCCATGTCCGATCCCGAACACACCCCCGACGGCCATCACATCGTGATCAACGGCCGCAAATGGCGTGCAACGGATCCGCTCATTCCCGACGACCGTCGGTCCGAACTTCAGTCGATCCTGATGGCGTGGCGACGCGACGTGAAACGCACGAAGGGTGCACCCGAGTCACGCGCCGGCGTTCAGGCCGCGAAGGTCGCGCTGGGGGAGCGCGGAACACCGTGGTGGGAGCAGTCCGACGACGAGCGCCGCGCACGGTGGGAGGCCGACGTTCCGCGACCGGAACACAGCTGAGACTTACCGAGGAACGATCGATTCGGCCGCATATCGTCCGGCGCGCTCGAATGTCTCGGTGATGTCGAGATCCGGGTCGATCCGCCAGTAGCGCATAGTCGACAAGTAGATCGCCGCCACCATCTGGGCGAGGAACTCCACCGGGTGATCCGTCCGCAGATCGCCCTGCTCCAAGCCCGGCTCGAGCAGCCGCTGCACCTGCGCGGTGAACAGGTGGCTGCGTTCTCCCAGGCCCTCCGACGCCGTCGCCAGACGCTCGATCTCACCGGTGACGACGCGCATGTAATCGGGATCGGCCACCGAGGACTGCGCGAAGTCGATGAAGACGCCCACGACCCGGTCATGGGTACTGACCGGCCGGCGCAACATTGCGTCGACAACCCGTCCGAACACGCCCATCAGTTCGGCGTACAGCGCGCCGACCAGGTCGTCTTTGCTGGGGAAATAGTTGAAGAAGGTCGCCCGGGACACCTCGGCGCGTTCGGCGATTTCCTCGACCGTGGCGTCGGCTCCGCGGATGCCCAACAACTCGCGTGCCGCGGTCACCAGCCGGTCACGGGTCTGCTGCTTGTTCTTCTCTCGACGGCCGACAGGCGCGGCGTCGGTCATGGAGGGCCTCCGTCCGTCGCTGGGTCGAGTTGCAGTATGCCGCTCGTGAGGACCAATTCTTACATTCGCCCACCAATTTCTGGATGGTCATCTAACTTTTGCCTCTAAGTCCAATGTGACGCACGACACGTCGACTGCGTGGTGTCGTCGCACGTCCCGAGGGATGGTGAGCGCCATGCGGGTGAGGCGGCCCAGCGGGGTGGGTCATCGACGGACGTCGCGTCGGAGTATGGCGGAAGGTGCCATCGCGGCTCGATGCTGCTCTATGCGCCCTGATTCGAATTGGGTTGCACTGCAACAGAATCGAGGTGGCGCACAGAATCACAAAACTACGCATACCCGACATCTGTCGGGGTTACAGTCGCCTCGACGCCGGGCACCTCGGTCCTGGCATCTCCTATCGAAGGGATTGCAGTTGAGATCACCACTTGCACTCAAGCGCGTGCTGCGGACAACCACGGTCATCGGTTGCGCAGGCGTGCTCGCCCTCGGAGCCCTCACGGCGTGCGCCGACGACAGCTCCGACAGTTCGAGCGCCGGGGAGACCAGCGCGCTGCCCAGCAACGCCGCGACCGGCGACCCGATCAAGCTCGGGCTGATCGTGCCCGAGGGTGGCGCGGTGACGACGCCGATGGTGCGTGAGGGCAGCGAAGCGGCCGTCGACTACCTCAACAACAACGGCGGCGGCATCGGCGGCCACAAGATCGACCTCGTCGTGTGCAAGCAGCAGGAAGAACCCGCTTCGGCGACCAAGTGCGCCAACCAGATGGTCGAGGAGAAGGTCTCGGCCGTCGTGTCGCCGCTGGGTGCGCAGGGCGCGGTCATGCTGCCGATCATCGCCGGCGCGGGCATCCCCTTCGTCGCGCAGGCACCGGTCTCGCAGGCCGAGATGGCCACCCCCGGATCGTTCATGCTCTCCGGCGGCATCGTCGCGGTGCTCGCCGGCCAGGCCGCCACCGCCGCCAAGGACGGCCTCAAGAAGGTCACCCTCATCATCGGCGACTCAGGCGACGCAGCCGCATCGGTCAAGGCCCTCGGCGAGCCGATGTTCAAGCAGGCCAACGTCGAGCTGAACGTCGTCACCATCCCGGTGGGCGCCGCAGACCTGACCCCGCAGATCACCGCCGGCCTCGCCGACAATCCCGACGCGGTCACCGTCCTCGGCGACACCCGCCAGTGCATCTCGGTGCTCAAAACCCTGCAGACCGTCGCACCGGACGCCAAGAAGTACCTGATCGCCAGCTGCCTCGACAAGCCGGTCCTCGACGCCGTCGGCAACGAGGCCGTGTCCGGGTCCAAGGCGTTCACCACCGTCAACCTCAGCTCCGACGACCCGAGCGTCACCCTGTACCGCAGTGTCATGGCGCAGTACGCCCCCGACACCGATCCCGCCGGTCTGGCCTACATCGGCTACCAGGTCGTCGCTGCGCTCGGTGAGCTGAAGGGCCTGGAGGGCACCGTCGACGCTCAGGCCTTCAAGAAGGCTCTGTCGGAGGCCAAGGATGTCCCGCTGCCCGCCGCGCCGGGTATCACGTTCACCTGCGACGGCAAGGCCTTCCCGCCGCTGACGTCCCTGTGCAGCAAGGCGATCCTGGTCAGCGACGTGACTGCGGACGCCAAGCTCGAGAACACCGTCGTCACCAACAACTGATTCCGACCAGATCGGGGCCACGTTCCGGCGTGGCCCCGATCGAGGAGTTCCATGACTGACCATCTCGCGTTCCTGGTTCTCGGCCTCGGCAACGGGGCCGTCTTCGCCGCACTCGGCCTCGCCCTGGTGATGACCTTCAAGAGCTCCGGCGTGGTGAACTTCGCCACCGGTGCCGTGGCCCTGTATGCCGCCTACACCTACGCTTTCCTGCGTCAAGGTGAACTCCTCAACCCCATACCCGGATTCCCGACGACCATCTCACTCGGATCGGATGTGGGAGTCGCTGTCGCCGTGCTGATCTCCGTGGTGATCGCCGCGATCCTCGGCATCATCCTCTACCTGCTCGTCTTCCGGCCGATGCGCGCCGCACCGGCTCTGGCCAAGGCGGTCGCGGCTATCGGGCTGATGCTGGTCATCCAGGCGCTCATCGCCCTGCGCGTAGGAGAGAACACCCCCAGCGTCGGCCCGATCTTCAAGGTCGACACCTTCAAGATCGGCTCCAGTGCGGTGCCCACCGACCGGCTGCTGCTCGCCGTCGTCATCGTCGGGCTCGCCAGTTGCGCCGGACTCGTGTTGCGCTACACCCGCTTCGGCGTCGCTACAGAGGCGGCCGCCGAATCCGAGAAGGGTGCACTCGTCACCGGTCTCTCCCCGGACCGTATCGCCATCGCCAACTGGGCATTGTCATCGGCGACCGCAGGCCTGGGCGGCGTGCTCATCGCCCCGATCGTGCCCCTCAATCCGGTCGCCTACACGATGTTCATCGTGCCGGCACTGGCCGCGGCGCTGGTCGGCAACTTCACCGCGATCTCGGTGACGGTCGGCGCGGGACTCGTCATCGGCATGCTCCAGTCGGAGGCCACCAAACTCCAGGCGACCTGGGACTGGATGCCCGACGCCGGTGTCGCAGAGGCGGTTCCACTGATCCTGATCATCGCGTTCCTCCTCATCCGCGGTCAACCGCTGCCCGGACGCGGAGCAGTCATCCGCCAGGACCTCGGCCGCTCACCTCGTCCCGAACATCTGCTGGTCCCCGGGATCATCGGCGTCGTCGTCGCCGTCATCGCCCTGCTCGCCACGTCCGGCTCTCTCCGTCTGGCGGTGATCGCCACGATGATCTACGGGATCATCGCGCTCTCCCAGGTCGTGGTCACCGGGTACGCCGGGCAGGTGTCGCTGGCCCAACTGACCCTGGCGGGCGTGGGAGCGTACGCGCTGAGCAGGCTGACCGAGGACCTCAACCTGCCGTTCCCGCTCGCACCTCTTCTCGCCGCCTGCGCTGCGATGGTCATCGGCGTGATCGTGGGGCTGCCGGCCCTGCGAGTGCGTGGCCTGCCGCTGATGGTCGCGACCCTCGCGCTCGCGGTCTTCTGCGAGGCATTCTGGTTCCGCAACCCGTCCCTGAACGGCGGTCTGCAAGGCGCACCGGTCGATTCGCCGTCGATCTTCGGCATCGACCTCGGCATCGGTGCGGGCGAGGGTTATCCGCGTCTCGCGTTCGGCATCCTGTGCCTCGTCGTCCTGACGGTCGCCGCCTACGGCGTCGCGGCGCTGCGACGAAGTGGGCTGGGCGCGTCGATGCTCGCGGTCCGCGCCAACGAGAGGTCGGCGGCCGCAGCCGGTATCAACGTCGGCGTCACCAAGCTCATCGCCTTTGCCATCGCATCCTTTCTCGCGGGACTCGGCGGCGCACTGCTCGCGTATCAACAGACCCTGGCGACTGCCGGGACATACGCCGTGTTCGCCGGCATCGGACTGTTCGCGGTGACCTATGTCGCGGGCGTCACCTCGATCTCCGGGGCGATCCTGGCCGGCGTCATCGCACCCGGCGGCGTGATGTACTTCGCCGTCGACAAGTACGCATCCTTCGGCGACTACTACATGCTCGTCAGCGGAATCCTGTTGGTGCTCACCGTCGTCACCAACCCCGACGGCCTGGTCGGCTATCTCCACAAGTTGCCGTACCCGGGTCGACGCACCGCACGGCCCGCCGCCGAGCAACCGGTGGAACCACCTGCAACGCCGGTTGCCGATACACCCGCGCCGCCAACCGGCTCGGTCATCCTCTCCATCCGCGACGTCACCGTTCGCTACGGCGCCGTCACCGCAGTCCGCGACGTCGGCTTCGACGTCCGGGCCGGCGAGATCGTGGGACTGATCGGACCGAACGGTGCCGGCAAGACCACGTTGATCGACGCCATCAGCGGCTTCGCACCTGCCGACGGCACGGTGTCGCTCGACGGCGAGTCCATCGACGGTCTGGCGCCACATCGTCGCAGCCGCGCGGGACTCGGCCGCACCTTCCAGGACATCGAGCTCTACGGCGAACTGTCGGTCGCCGAGAACCTGGCCATCGCGGCACAGCGCGCACCCGGCGACACGTCGGACAACGTGCGAAAGGTGTTGCACATGCTCGAGATCGATCACCTTCGCGAGGTCCCGGCCGCCGACCTCTCACAGGGACAGCGCCAGTTGGTCGCGGTCGCACGGGTGCTCGCCGGTCAACCGAGGGTCGCGCTCCTCGACGAGCCGGCGGCCGGACTCGACAGCACCGAGAGCCGATGGCTGGGTGACCGGTTGAGAGCGGCTCGCGCACATGGGGTCTCGATGGTCCTGGTCGATCACGACATGGACCTCGTGCTGAGCCTCTGCGATCGGGTGATCGTGCTCGACCTCGGCGCCGTCATCGCCGACGGCACCCCCGATGAGATACGCACGTCACCGGCCGTCGTCGGGGCCTATCTGGGCACCCCGTCGTCGGCGATGGCAGCCGAACCCGAACCAATGAAGGAGATGTCGTGACGGTGCTGGAATGCCACGGCCTCGACGCCGGATACAGCCGAGGGAACCCGTGTGTTCACGGCCTCGAGCTGTCCGTGAACGCGGGTGAGATCGTCGCCCTGCTGGGACCGAACGGTGCCGGGAAGACAACTCTGCTGACGACCCTGGCGGGATTGATGCCGCGTCTCGGTGGTGAGGTCACGGTCGCCGGACAGTCGGTGCGTCCGGGCGACGCGCGCGCGGCGGTCCGTGCCGGACTTGTCCTCGTGCCCGACGACCGGGCGCTGTTCCGCCGCCTGACCACCCGACAGAACCTGCACCTGGCAACACGTCTGCGGGGACGGGCGCGTCCTGAGGCCGTCGACAACGTGCTCGGCCACTTCCCGTCGCTGACCAAACGACTGACGGTGGCGGCCGGGGACCTGTCCGGCGGAGAGCAGCAGATGCTGGCCATCGCCCGTGCACTGCTGCAGAACCCGAAGGTGCTGCTGATCGACGAACTGAGCATGGGCCTCGCACCCATCGTCGTCGAATCGATCCTGCCCGTTCTGCGCGACGTCGCCGATACCGAGAAGACCGCGGTGATCCTCGTCGAACAGCACGTGCGGCTGGCTCTCGGCATCGCCGACCGTGCCGTGGTCCTTGTCCATGGCGAAGTCGGCCTGGAGGATTCGGCCTCGGCGCTCGCGACCGACATCGAGCGGATCGAGGAGGCCTACCTTGGGACGGCACGCGCGTAGACGCCCACGGAAGCGCGTCGCCGACTCGTCGACCGTCGCGCCAGAGGGCCTCGGCTCAGGCGGTGTCGGACTGCGGCCGGTAGATCGCATCGGTGATCCGGTTGGCGATGTCGGCGTGGGTGAGAAACCGGGCGGGGGACAGGAGCTCGGCGCACACGGCGCTGACCATGAACTCGACGGCGGCCTCGGGACTGGGGGACAGGTATCGGGCAACCGGTGATTCGGTGATGAACGCCAGCGCGCGGTCGGTGACGATGTCGATCAGTGTCGGGTGGCCCTCGCGCCGGATCAGCCAGGGGGTCAACGACGCCGCGTCGTACCGTAGAGCGGCCTGGACCAGCTCGTTGTTGGCGTTGTAGTCGAGCACCTCGCGGACGAGCATGTAGATCGTGTCCCGTGGATCGTCGGCAAACCGCAGACGGCTCAACATGACCCGCTCGAGCGCGTCGAGCTCCGAAGAGACGATGGCCGAGAGCAACTGGTCGCGCGAGGCGTACCGGCGATAGATGGTGGCCCGGCTGATGCCCGCCTCCTTCGCCACGGCGGCCAGGGTGAGCGCGCCGACGCCGACTCGACGCGCAACGGCGCGCGCCGCGCTCGTCAGGTCTTCAGCGCTCGACATTCCGCCATCCTAGAGCACACCCTCGTGCAACACCCTTGCCTATTTTGTCTCAGCTCTGAGACTCTGCAGTCATGTCTGTATCAGACCTGACCCGGACGAGTACACGCGAGACCGGCGGCGAGTCCCCGTGGGATTCGCAGCATCAGGAGTTCGACTACATCGTCGACGACATCGAGGGACAGATCCCGCAGTCGCTGCGTGGCGTCCTCTACCGGATCGGGCCGGGTCGCTTCGAGATCGGCGGTCATCCGATGACCCACATCTTCGACGGCGACGGCATGGTGTCGCGGCTCGACATCTCGTCCGATTGGGTCCACTACCGCAACCGGTATGTGCGCACGCGAAGCTTCAAGCGCGCCGACGACACCCAACTCCCACCCAAAGGGTTCAACACCCAGCGCGTCGGTGGACCGCTGGCCAATGCCCTGAAGTTCCCGGAGAACATGTCCAACACCAGCGTTCTGGTCCACGACGACGTGCTCTACACGCTGTGGGAAGGCGGACGACCGCACCGCCTCGACGCCGAGACACTCGAGACGTACGGCAGCGAATCCTTCGACGGCGCGCTCAAACGCATCGGTGCGTTCTCCGCACACCCCAAGGTCGACCCGAACACCGGTGACGTCTTCAACTTCGGACTCGACTTCTTCCCGAGGCCGATGATCCGCTGCTACCGGCTCGACAAGTCCAAACGCCTGCACAACGTCGGCACGGTGCCGATCCCCAAACTCGGTTTCGTGCACGACTTCGCGCTCACCGAGCGTCATCTCGTGTTCGTGCTCGGACCGCTCGTCGTCAGCCGGCCCATCCCGGTCGCGCTCGGGATGCGACCGTTCGGCGAGGCGCTCTCGTACAAGCCGGAGTTGGGCACGACCATCGTCCTCGTACCGCGCGACGGCGGGAAACCCACCCGCATCGAGACGGATTCGCTGTTCCACTTCCATGTGGCGAACGCCTACGAAGCCGGACCCGACACCGTCGTCGACATCGTCGCCCACGACGCGACCGGCGGATGGACGCAGTGGAACAACTACCTGTGCAACTTCCGCGACAAGGCCGGCCCGGCGTTCGGCGGTACGCTCACCCGCTTGCGGATCAATCGCAACACCGAAGCCGTTGTGCGTGAGCCACTCAACGATCTCGGATGCGAGTTTCCGCAGGTGGATCCGCGGCTCGTGACCACCGCACACCGCTATACGTACTTGGCGGAGGCCTCCGTACGCGGGGGCGACCCCGATTCGATCACGACCGTCGACACGACGACCGGAGCGCAGGATCGCTACACAACGCGGGGCAACACCGTGTGCGAGCCCCTGTTCGCCGAGGACCCCGAGAACCCGGGCGAGGGTCGCGGCTGGTTGCTCAGCCTCGAACACCGGCCGTCCGACAAGCGGTCCCGGTTGATCGTGTTGAACGCCGAACGCCCGAGTGCGGGCCCGATTGCGACTGCGACGTTGCGTCATCACGTGCCGATGACGTTCCACGGGGCGTACAAGCCGGCCACGTCGGAATAGTCCGATGCACTTGGGGATACCACTCCTGATGTCTGAGGTGCGAGGAGCGTGAGCGACGAGCCACGAAGACCTGGTGAGGTACGGTCGCCGGCCCTTCGTGGCTCCTCGCTATCGCTCGTCGCACCTCAGGGAGCGAGTGGGGTTGCCGGACTTCGTTCGTCGCACCTCAGGGAGCGAGTGGGGTTGCCGGACTTCGTTCGTCGCACCTCAGCCTGGATCCGTGGAGGGGTGTGGGGTGTCGGTGATATAAAAATGCCCTCTGAGCTGGGATGATTGGTGGTGTTGAGACACTAAACATCCCAGCTCAGAAGGCACTTTCAGTGAAAGTATCACACAGCTTCTCGGCCACGTCGGCACTCTTTGACGATGACAATCTGGTGTCGCATGCCGGGTTGGTGCCGGTGATGGAATTGGCTCACTCGACCGGGGTGGCCGCATTGCTGGCCGAACGGGTCGATCTGGGCACCACCCGGGTCGCTTCCGCCGGAGCCAACCTGGAAGCGAAACTGCTGACCGTGATCGCCGGGTTATGTTGCGGCGCTGACAGTATCGACGACCTCGACATCGTCCGGGCCGGTGGGCACACCCGCCTGTTCGACCGCGTATACGCCCCGGCCACGATCGGACAAACCCTGCGGGAGTTCACCCCCGGGCACACCCGACAACTCAACGCCGTGATGACGCGCTCGCTGCCGGCGATGTGTGCCCGGGCAGGATTGTTACCCACCGACGGTGCCCGCGTGTTCCTCGATATCGATTCCCTGCTGCGCCCGGTCTATGGCTACCAGAAGACCGGCGCCTCCTACGGACACGCCAAGATCGCCGGACGTGAACTGCTGCGTCGGGGCCTCTCACCGCTGATCGCCACCCTCAGTGCACCCGAGCACCCACCGGTGATCGCCAACGCCTGGCTGCGCGCCGGGCGCGCCGCCTCCGGCGCCGGAGCAGCAACGATGCTCGCCGAAACCATCGCCACCGCCCGCCGCGCCGGAGCCGCCGGTGAGATCACCGTGCGCGCGGATGCCGCCTACGGGTCGGCCGAGGTGATGGCTACCTGCCAACGCCTGGGCGCCACGTTCTCGCTGGTCCTGCGGACCAACACCGCGATCACCCGCGCAATCACCGCCATCGGCGACGACGCCTGGACACCGGTGTCCTATCCCGGGGCGGTCACCGACCCCGACACCGGCGAGTTGATCTCTGATGCCGAAGTCGCCGAAACCACCTACACGGTCAAACCACTCTCACCGCACCCGATCACCGCCCGACTCATCGTGCGGCGAGTCAAAGCCCATCACCCCGCCGACACCGACACCCTGATGCCGGCCTGGCGGTATCACTCGTTTTTCACCAACACCACCGACGACACCGTTACCGCCGACATCAACCACCGCGGCCACGCCGTCATCGAGACCGTGTTCGCCGACCTCATCGACGGACCGCTGGCGCATCTTCCTCCGGCGTTTTCGGCGCCAACGCCGCCTGGCTGGCCCTGACCGCCATCAGCCACAACCTCATGCGCACCCTCGCCGCGCTCAGCGCGGCCCCCAGACTACGAGCCGCGCGCGGAGCGACGCTGCGCCGCACGCTCATCGCCGTGCCCGCCCGACTGGCCCGACCAGCACGAACACCCATCCTGCACCTGCCCCGACACTGGCCATCCCAACACGCATTCACCACCCTGTGGGCCGCGGTGAACACCACCTGACCCAACACCCCAACACGCCCACCCACGACCAGGAAACCCAGTGAAAAAGCTGACGCAAGATCAGCGAATACCCGACGCCCACAACACGATCAACCACTCACGCACACCCCACCACCACTCACCCACACCCCTCCACGGATCCAGGCTCAGGGAGCGAGTGGGGTTGCCGGACTTCGTTCGTCGCACCTCAGGGAGCGAGTGGGGTTGCCGGACTTCGTTCGTCGCACCTCAGGGAGCGAGTGGGGTTGCCGGACTTCGTTCGTCGCACCGCAGGGAGCGAGTGGGCCTACATCCGTCGAAATGAAGTCGCGGGCGACTTCGATGCGGCTCAACGACTTCGATCGAGGTCGTGCAGCCGGGTTGAGTTCGCACGCGACATCAATCCGGGTGCGCGCCGCTACCCCTCGAGATAACTCGCGCGCGGCTTTCATCGCTTCGATCCGGCGTCGTAACAACTGTTCCGCGGCGTTCCGGTCGTAGTCGCATTCCCAGGTGATGTTGTCGACTCCCACCGCGTAGCGGTGTCGATGCCGTGCTGGTCTTCGATGAAGCACCCGAACATGTGCTTGCGAAACAGACCCGACAGTCGGACCATCTGATTGATGAGCTTGTCCAGCGACCAGGCGCACGACACGTTCTCGGTCAGCGTCGACCGTCGACGAGGATCGCGGCCACCTTGATGTCACGGTGTGTGACCAAGGATTGCGGCGGGGGTGGCCCCCGGACGACGCCGGTAACCCTCGAACATGATGAGCGGGAGCGACGCGGACGCAAGATGATCTCGCCGGGCCGACCGTCGCGGCACCTCGTCGCCCTGGTCGTCGACAATGGCGGGCTTCAGTCCATCACGTCCCGGACACGGGTGGTCTCGTGTCCGGCGAGGAGCGCCTGGTTGGAGTTCTTCATGTGACGCTGCCAGTGGGCTGCGGCCTCGGCGCCGTCGCCGGCGCGGACGAGGTCGACGAGCTTCTGGTAGGAGCGGATGAGCTTGGTGTACTGCGCGCGCGGCATCGGGTCGTCGTCGATGGTGTTGGCGATGTGGCGCTCGGCGATCTCGCTGAGCATGCCCGCGATCATTTCCATTGCCGAGTTGCCGGACAGCTCGACAATGCGGCGGTGGAACCAGACCGATGCCTGGGCCATGGTGCCGTTCTCGAAGGCCTCGTCGAGTTCGTTGTCGATGATCGCCTGGAGTTCGTCGAACGCATTGGTGTCACCGGTCTCCGCGAGCATCTCCGCGGCTGCGGGTTCGATGACCTCGCGGGCCCGCATGACTTCGGCGACCGTGGTCCCGGACAGCTCCAGCAACAGTCCTGCCGGACGCGCGACGATCTCGGGGCCGGGGACACGGATCCGGGCACCAGTACGCGAACCGCGACGCACCTCGACCAGCCGCTCGGACTCGAGGACGCGGACCGCTTCACGCAGCGTCGGGCGGCTCACCTGGAAGTGCGCCATGAGATCGGCTTCGTGCGGGAGGAAATCGCCGTCCTTGAGCCGACCGTCGACGATCATCCGACGCAGGGTGCGTGCCACCAGCTCAGCGGTCTTGGGGGACCGGATCGCACCGCTCGTGGTCGCGGGGACCATCATGGGAGCCAGGTTGACGGGCTTGGTCATGAGTACCTTCCTCGTGCTTGACCACCGACGCTCCCGAGGTGAGGGCGGCGGCCGAACCGGATCTGATCCCCGGGCCGATCTGATACACCCAGTTGTCAAACCCAGTGATACAAGTCGATTCTACGCAACCGCGGCGAGCTGGTCGGCGGCAGAACCGATCGCAGCATCGTTGACATGCAAGCGTGCGCTTGCCTATCGTCAGGTGTGGCAGACGTATTCCATGCTCTCGACGATCCGACGCGGCGTGCGATCCTCGACGAACTCGCCGACCGTGACGGTCAGACGCTGTTCGAGATCTGCGGACGACTCACCACGAAGCGGGGCTTGAGCCTGACCCGCCAGGCCATTTCGCAGCATCTCGGCGTTCTCGAGTCCGCAGGGCTGGTTCGCACCGAGAAACGCGGACGCGCCAAGTTCCACTACTTCGATCCGGCACCACTGGCGGATATCGCCAGGCGGTGGCCGGTGACACGAAAGGCATGACATGAGAATCACGTTGACCTCGATCTTCGTCGACGACCAGCGCAAGGCGCTGAGTTTCTACACCGATGTACTGGGCTTCACCAAACACCACGACATCCCGATGGGCGAGGACACCTGGTGGCTCACCGTGAAGTCGCCAGAAGCACCCGAGGGCACCGAACTCCTGCTGGAACCAGCCGGGCATCCGGCCGTGAAGCCCTACCGGGATGCGCTTGTCGAAGACGGAATCCCATTGGCGCAGTTCACCGTCGACGGCGTCGAGGCCGAGTTCCGACGACTCCGCGAACACGGTGTCGTCTTCACCCAGGAACCGACCGACATCGGTCCCGCGGTGGTGGCCGTCTTCGACGACACCTGCGGAAACCTGATCCAGATCGCCTCGGTCAAGGACGCCTGACCGGCACTTGCGCGGTCACACACCGACGAGGGGCTTGGCGAGCGGCGGGATCTCGACGACCCGTGCTCGCAGCGCGTCGGGGTCGCCCTCGAACGTGGCAAGCCACCATCCGATGTTCGGTGCCTTCCGTCGCCGTCCGTCCTGATCGGACTCCCACCGGGTCAGCGCGGGCTCGGCGATCAGCAGCGGGGTCGCCGGGTCCTTCTCGATCTCGAGCCGGCGTCGCTGGAGTCGATGCCGAATGGTGGTGCCGTGCAGTCGGAATGGCCCGATCGCGAGTTTGGCCAGGTTGACGATCTGGTACGCGGCGTTCATCGACCTGTTGGCGGCATACTCGGGGCACGCCGGATCGACCGGTTGCCGGATCGCGGTGAACCGGTCAAAGGAGAACTCGAGACCACGCAGCGTCGCCTCCCGCACCATCCAGGCCAAGGTCAGCTCGGACGGTTCGACGATCTCGAGGCCACCGCCGATGTCGGAGTGGACACCCTCGAACCAGACCTGTTTCACGTCCGTCTGCGTGTTGTCGGCCTTTTCCCAGACACACGGATCGAAGGTCAGCCGGCACTCGTCGATTGCCAGCGCCTGCCGGGCGACCTCGACCCACTTCCCGAGGTTCACGTCGTGGAACTTGTGTTTGTGCCGGGTGATGCCGGGTACGCCGAGGGCGCCGACGGTGTCGAACACTCCGATGAAGGCGACCGGGACCTCGCGACCGAGCGGAGCGTGTCTTTCTTTGTCCCGGTACAGCTGCAGGGCTTTCTCGAACAGGTTGCTCGTGGGGTCCTCGGCCAGCTGGCGTGGCGTGATCAGACCGACCTTGCCGATCATCCCGGCCAGACTCCTCGCGGTGTACGCGCCCCGACTGAATCCGAACACGAAGATCTCGTCATCGGGCTCGTAGTTGAGGACGAGAAAGCGGTACGCATCGAGAAGATTCGCGTCCAGACCACGACCGAAGGCGCCCCCGAAGACGCGGTCGGACCACGAGGAACCCGTACCGACCCCATTGACGTAGTGGACGAGTTGGACCGCGCCGTCGGCGGCGTCGGTCTTCACGGCGCGAGCGATCTTCTCCACATTGGAGATCCGCGGATCCTTGGCCGATTTCCAGGTGCCATCGCAGCAGATGATCAGTCGTTTCCTCATGTCGGCCCCCCTTGGCTTCGACGGCTCCGACACGTCGACGGTAACGCCGCAGACCGGTACCCGCAGCCCGGGTCAGTCGTACGGTTTACTGGTCTGATGAGCAACCTCGCGTCTCGACTGATGGGCGCCGCACTCGCCGCAGGCGCCGCCGCGTCTGCCGTGCTCGGAGTCGGTTCGGCGGCGGCAGCGCCCACGGTCCTTGCCCCAGGGACACAAGGCCTGGCTCCCGGCCTCGCCGTGTCGTACACGCTCGCCTCGAACGAGGCTCGGACGCAGGGTGTTCCGATCTGGATCACCTCGGGGAAGCGGTCGGATGCCGAGCAACGGCAGCTCTGGCGGAACGCGATCGCCACCTATGGCAGTCCCGAGGCCGCCAGACGCTGGGTCCTGCCCGCCGAAGAGTCACCGCACGTTCGCGGCGAGGCGGTCGACGTCGGCCCGTGGGACGGTGCGGCCTGGCTCGAACGCAACGGTCACCGGTGGGGGCTGTGCCGGACCTTCGTCAACGAGTGGTGGCATTTCGAACTCGCGACCACACCGGGGACTCCGTGTCCGCCGATGTGGCCGGATGCCGCGGTCCGGGCGGATCGGCGCGGAATCTGATCGAACGGTCGTAGGCTGTCGATCGACGGGTCGCACGCTCGTCATCTCCTCACACGGACCGAGAGCCGGTCCTGGTGATCAGGAGGTCGACCATGCACTACTCAATCTTGTTGCACTACCCCGAGCACGACGCCTCGACGCTCGGCGAGGAAGCCATCCAGGCCGGGCAGGCCGCATTCTCGGCGTACACCCGTGCGCTGCAGGACGCCGGAGTCCTCGTGACTGCCGAAGTGCTACGGCATTCGTCCGCCACCACGACGATCCGGAAGGTCGGCGGCGAGCTCGTCGTCCAGGACGGGCCCTTCGCAGACACCAAGGAGCAACTCGGCGGAACGATCGTCATCGATGTCGATGACCTGGATGCCGCCATCGACTGGGCAAGTCAGGCGCCTCCGATCGACTGGGGTGTCATCGAGATCCGTCCCGGTGCCACTTACACCGTGAACGGGGCCTGGACCCCCAACGGATGATGCCGTACCGATGACCCGGGACGGGGCGCACGCCGCCGCCGATCATGCCGCACGCGAGTCGTATTCGCGGCTGGTAGCGCTTCTCGCCGCCGCATCCGGCGACCTCGCACTCGCCGAGGACGCGTTGTCGACCGCCTTCGAACGCGCGCTGAGCACGTGGCCCGAGCACGGCACGCCGGAGAAACCGACCGCGTGGCTGCTATCCGTTGCCCGCAACCACCAGCGTGATGTCTGGAAATCCGCCGCATACCGGAAGTCGGTCGACTTCGACGATCGGGCCGACAAAATCGCGGAGGTCAGCGTGACACCCATCGACGAACTCGGCCCCGATGCGATCGGCGACAAGCGGCTCGAGCTGCTGTTCACCTGCGCACACCCGGCGATCGACCCGGCCATCCGGACACCGCTGATGTTGCAGGCGGTGCTCGGATTCGAGGCAGCCGATGTCGCCGCGGCGTTCGCGGTGGCCCCCGCGACGATGGCGCAACGCCCTCGTACGCGCGAAGCGACGTATCCGGGACGCCCGCATCCCGTTCGTCGTTCCCGGCCGCGCGGCCATGCCGGCACGTCTGTCCGCCGTTCTCGAGGCGGTCTACGGGTGCTTCGCAATCGCCTGGGACGATCCGGCCGGCTCCGGTACCGACGCCGTCGACTCGATGGCCGGGGAGGCGCTGTATCTGGCGGTGACGCTCGCCGACCTCCTCGATGATGAGCCCGAGGCGTGGGGCCTGGCCGCTCTCATCGCCCTCTCGTCGGCACGCGTC
This sequence comes from Gordonia sp. Swx-4, assembly GCF_030316175.1. Lineage (NCBI taxonomy): Bacteria > Bacillati > Actinomycetota > Actinomycetes > Mycobacteriales > Gordoniaceae > Gordonia > Gordonia sp. Swx-4. Next base: position 2,625,238 of record NZ_CP128197.1, on the reverse strand, counting down.
CCTGCCCGCACCGGATCGTTCGTCCCGCTGGAGGAACAGGACCCAGAACTGTGGAACGGAGACCTGATCCGCGACGGCGAAGCGATGCTCCGGCGTGCCGCCGCCCTCGGCGCTCCGATGGGACGGTTCCAGCTCGAGGCCGCGATGCAGTCGGTTCACAACGACCGCGCACGCACCGGCGTCGTCGACTGGGACGCTCTGCGGACATTGTCGGCCGCCCTCGTCATCGTCACCCCGACCGTGGGTGCACAGGTGGCTCACGCCGCGATCGTGGGGCGCGCGGGGTCACCAGCCGAAGGTCTGGCTCTGCTCGACCGACTCGAAGCAGAGCACGATCTCGACGACTTCCAGCCGTTTCACGCCACACGAGCGGATCTCCTCTCCCGCACCGGGTCTGCGGCGGCCGCACGGCACCACTTCGAGCGTGCCGCAGTGCTGTCGCGTGACCCGCGTGTCCGCGACTGGTTACGCCGCCGTGTGGACCACGTGTGCTGATGCGATTCACGCCGCAGCGGACGCCGGCGCAACGGACGAGGCCGGGGTCATAGGAGTCGACTAACCCTGCCATAGGTGCAAATCATCGGCCGCACAGCGCTTTCCGCAGGCTCACGGCCTAGGGTGATGACTCGGAACGACAAGTCGGACAACGGGTGTCCGCCACCGTAGGGAGGCCGTAATGACCGCAATCGCCGAGGCCATCACCGACCTGACCTCCGAGCCCTATCGCTCACGCCGCAATCACTGGAACAACCAGGTCTGCCGGCACGCGCTGATGACCCCCGCCGAGCCCGCGATCACCTACCTCGACGAGACCCGCACGTGGAAGCAGATCGAGGACCGGTCCCGTGCCTTCGCCGCGGCGTTGAGTCGACGCGGTGTGGGATTCGGCGACCGGGTCATGATGGCGCTGCTCAACCGCACCGAATACGCCGAGGCGATTCTGGGAGCGACCCTGATCGGGGCGATCGCGGTGCCCGTCAACATCCGCATGAGTCCCGCCGAGCTCGCCTACCTCATGACCGACAGCGGCGCGGCCGTCGTCGTCACAGAGACGGCGCTGACCGGCGTCGTCGATGCCGCACGCGCCCTGGACGGCGGCACGAACACGGTGATCGTCGTCGGCGAGAGCGACACACCCGAACATCTCTCGTTCGAGGACCTCGTCGCCGAGGACCCGTCGGACCTTCCGCTGGTAGACGTCCCCGAGGACGCCGTCGCGATCATCATGTACACCTCGGGCACCACCGGCCGGCCCAAGGGCGCGATGCTCACCCATCAGAACTTCCAGTCGCAGGCCGTCACGTCGATCTCCACCACGAATCCACGGACCGGTGACGTGGCGTCGATCGTCCCGCCGATGTTCCACATCGCCGGCCTCGCCACCTTCGCGATGGTCTTCTACCGCGGCATCCGCGCGGTCATCCATCCGCTCGGTTCCTTCGACCCCGACGCCATGCTCGACACCCTCGAGCGGGAGGGATCGACCTCGGTGTTCATGGTGCCCGCGCAGTGGCAGGCGGTCTGCGCCGCGCAACGGGCGCGCCCCCGGGAACTCCGGTTGCGTCACCTCAGCTGGGGCGGGGCCCCGGCGTCGGACACCGTCCTCGACGCCATCAACGAGACGTTCCCCGGAGTTCTCAACATGACGTCGTTCGGGCAAACCGAGATGTCGCCGGTGACCTGCATCCTGGAGGGCAAGGACGCCCTGCGGAAGATCGGATCGATCGGCAAGGTGGTGCCCGCGGTGACCGCGCGCATCGTCGACCCGCTGATGAACGACGTCGCGCCCGGCGAGGTGGGGGAGATCGTCTATCGCGGCCCGACCCTGATGAAGGGGTACTGGAACAAGCCTGAGGAGACCGCCGAGGCGTTCCGCGGCGGCTGGTTCCACTCCGGCGACCTGGTCCGCCAAGACGAGGACGGATTCCTCTTCGTGGTCGACCGCGCCAAGGACATGGTGATCTCCGGCGGCGAGAACATCTACTGCGCCGAGGTCGAGAACGTCCTCTACGGCCACCCGAGTGTCGCCGAAGCCGCGGTCATCGGCCGGGCGGACCAGAAATGGGGCGAGGTGCCCGTCGCCGTCGTCGTCCTCGCCGAGGGCGTCGGCAATCTGACCCTGGCCCAGCTGGAGCCTCATCTGAACGAGCACCTGGCGCGGTTCAAGCACCCCAAAGACCTCGTCATCGTCGGCGAACTGCCGCGCAACGCCGGGGGCAAGGTCACGAAACCCGTGCTGCGCCAGCGCTTCGGCAGCAAGGACGCCGGTCTGTCCGACTGACCCGGCGAAATCTCGCGAGCTACCCGGTGAGTCTGCGTAGGGTGTGACGCAGACAACAATGTCGACCATCGCACGATCGACACGGGAGCCAGTGAATGACTGCAACCACCGAAGCCGCCGCCGACCTGACCACCGAGCCCTACCGGTCACGCCGCAACCACTGGAACAACCAGGTTCACCGACATGCGCTGATGACGCCGGACAACGTGGCGATCACCTACCTGGACAAGTCCACGACGTGGAAGCAACTCGATGACCGGTCACGGGCGTTCGGTACGGCGCTCAGCCGACTCGGTGTGCAGTTCGGCGATCGCATCCTGATGGTGCTGCTCAACCGGACCGAATACGTCGAGGCCGTCCTGGGTGCGACGCTGATCGGCGCCATCCCGGTTCCGGTGAACATCCGGATGAGCCCGGCCGAGGTCGCCTACCTCGTCGCCGACAGCGGCGCCAAAGTCATCGTGACCGAGAAGCTCCTCGCGCCGCTGGCCGATGCCGTGAGTGCGTCCACCGGCGGGATCGACACCCTGATCGTCGCCGACGGCAGCGAGAACCCGCAGCATCTGGAGTACGAAGGCCTCCTCGCCGAGGGCGACGCGGACCTGCCGGCGGTCGATGTCCCCGAAGACACCGTCGCGGCGATCATGTACACCTCGGGCACCACCGGAAAGCCCAAGGGCGCCATGCTGACCCACCAGAACTTCCATGCGCAGGCGGTGACCACGATGGCCACCACCGCGTCGGCCGATGCCGACGACGTGGCGTCGGTGGTCCCGCCGATGTTCCACATCGCCGGCCTGGCCGCGTTCGCCCCGGTCTTCTACCGCGGCATCCGCGCCGTCATCCACCCGCTCGGCGCCTTCGACCCCGACGCCATGCTCGACACCCTCGAAAGAGAAGGCACCACCTCGGTGTTCATGGTGCCCGCCCAGTGGCAAGCGGTGTGCGCAGCCCAGAAGGCGCGACCGCGAAAGCTCCGCCTGCGCAACATCAGCTGGGGTGCCGCCCCGGCGTCGGACACCGTCCTCAACGCGATGGGCGAGGCCTTCCCCGACGCGCTCAACATGACCGCGTTCGGACAGACCGAGATGTCCCCGGTGACGACGATCCTGGAGGGGAAGGACGCACTGCGCAAACAGGGTTCGATCGGCAAGGTGGTGCCCGCGGTGACCGCGCGCATCGTCGACCCGCTGATGAACGACGTGAAGCCCGGCGAGGTGGGGGAGATCGTCTACCGCGGGCCCAACCTGATGAAGGGCTACTGGAACAAGCCCGAAGCCACCGCGGAAGCGTTCCGCGGCGGCTGGTTCCACTCCGGCGATCTCGTGCGCGAGGACGAGGACGGGTTTCTCTACGTCGTCGACCGCGCGAAGGACATGATCATCTCCGGCGGCGAGAACATCTACTGCGCCGAGGTCGAGAACGTCCTCTACGGCCACCCGGCGATCATGGAGGCCGCCATCATCGGTCGCGCACACGAGAAGTGGGGCGAGGTGCCGGTCGCCGTCGTGGTCCTGGCCGACGGCGTCACCGATCTGACCCTGGCCGACCTGGAGGCCCACCTCAACGAGAACCTGGCACGGTTCAAGCACCCCAAGGATCTCGTCATCATCGACGAGCTTCCGCGCAACGCGGGTGGCAAGGTCGTGAAGCCGAAACTGCGCGAGACCTATGGCAGCAAGGATGCCGGGCTGGCCGACTGACCACAATCGCCCTCGAACGAATCAACCCGCCGCCTCGAAGAGGTGGCGGGTTGATCTTGTCAGCGGCGGGTCAGCCCGACCATCACTTCTTCTTCTTGTCTTTCTTGGGGCGGGTCGCCGCGAGCTCCCGGCCACGCCGCCGGTAGCGCCAGATGAACCATCCGACGACGATCGCGAGAAGGACGCCGATGATCACGCCCCATGCGGTGGCGGCGCGGAAACCGGGTGCGTCGACGTCGAAGATGCGTTCACCCGCGTGTGCACCGTTGCCGCCGCCGATGACGACGGTCAGCGTCAGCAGGTTGGGGATCGCCACGATGACGCCGACCACGGCGAACGCGATGGCGGGGACATTTCGCATGCGGCTGCGACTCAGGAACGCGAACGTGAACAGCAGCAGCGGCACGAAGGTGCAGACGACACCGAGGACGAGGCCGGTCCAGACACCGCTGGCCATCGACCCGTCGACCCGGCGACCGATCTGTCCGGCCCACCACCGCGGCAGGAACGCCTCGAGGATGAAGTACGTGATCACCAGCAGGGCGGCGATGATCAGGCCGATCACGACCTTCTTGACGATCGTGTTCGCACGTTCGGCAGCCGTCGGTTTCAGTGACGTGTCGGTCGTCCCCGGCGTAGCCGGCGGTGTCGAGCCTGCCGTCGTACCCGGCAGTGTCGAGCCTGCCGGTGTCGACGCGGGCGGGACCGGCGAGGTGTGCGACCCGGGCGGCGGACCGGCCGGATCTGACGAATGGGCCGAGAACTGCTCGTTACTCATGAGGCCGAGTGTAGGCGCGAAAGATGACCTTTCAGGTGCGACGCCGCCGAGGATCGGCAGACGTCGGCGGACCGGTGTAGCGAATCCCGCCGTAGATTCCACGCCGCACGACCCACGGCTGCAGCACCGCGTCCACCGACCATGCGGGAAATCGGAATGCCCGGCCGTTCGGCGCGAACACCTGGAGGCCGTCGTGCTGCGCGCCGAGAACCGATCCCCACCGTCGCCGGGGTGGCACATAGCTCCGCGCACGGTCGGGGCGACCCGACAGGTCCCCGCGGATGTTGTGGGCGAGAATCCGGTCGGCTCGGTTGCGAGCCGAGCTCCGGAGTGCGTCGGTCGCGGCGATGTCCCCGACGGCATAGACGAACCCGTGTCCGGGCACCCGCAGTTCCGGTGTCACGCGCACGAACCCGCCCGGATCGAGGAGGTCCGGTGGCAGCCACTCCGAGTTCGGTATCACCCGACCGATCGCCCAGAGCACCGCGTCCGCCCGCACCGGCTCCTGCCCGGTGGTCCAGCGCACGGGTCCGCTGGTGATCTCGTCGCAGGCGAAGCCATCTGGTACCTGCGCGCGGTGTCCGCCATGCACTCCTACGCCGAGCCCGCGCAGCCGCGTCGACACGTTCTGCCAGGTTCGCCGGTGGTGACGGGGTAGCGCGCGGTCGCCGGGGTGGTAGAGCTCGATCCGCTTGCCCGGCCACGTCGCGGCCAGGTTCGCCGCCGCGCTCACCGCGGCGGCACCGCCGCCGATCACCGCGATCGAATCCGCCTCCGCCAGGCGGTGATGCGCCGCGGCGAGGTCCCGGTCGACGTCGGTAGGGGACTGGAGGACCGGGCGCCGCCAGAAGCCGTTGCGGACCCCGGTTGCGATGACCAGGGCGTCGAACGGTTCGACGTGCTCGGTTCCGTCGGCGTCGGTGACCGTGACCGTTCGTCCGTCGAGATCGGCCGCGGTCAGTGATCCGTGGACCGTGCGGACGCGGTCCAGCTTGCGGAACCGATCGAATGGGATCCGGTAGTCGCGGGCCCAGGTGTCGGGTCGGCTGAGGCGGAGTCCGAGTTCTTGACCGCTGACCAGCCCGGGCTTCGACGAGATCCCGACGACGTCGGCGTGCCCGGACAGATGGATCGCGGTGAGGATTCCTGTGTCACCGAGGCCGGCGATGACGACGCGGGGTCGGGTCATCCGGGGACGTGCTCGGTCGATTGCGGTGGTCGGGCACCGCGCGGCGGGCGGGGTACGAACAGCGATACCCGGTCGACGACATCGGCGTAACCGGGACGTCGAGACAGGCTGCGCTGCTCCATCATCGGAATGCTGGCGCCGAGGAACATCGCCAGCATCACCACGACGCCCACGAGCAACCACCACCAGTCAGAGGGTGATGCGGCGATGCCGAACAAGGCCATCGCAACCCCAGAAGGAGAACTCGCCGAAGTAGTTCGGGTGTCGGGACCACGACCACACACCGGTGTCCAGGACCGCTCCCGGTGTGCGTTGTGCCGTGAAACGACGCAACTGGGCGTCGGCGGCCGATTCGAGGCCGATGGCGGCGAACCCCACGGCCGCGGCCAGTGCGGTCAGCCAGACGATCGTCGAATCCGAATGGGTCACCGCGACATACACCGGGACCATGCCCAGGAACACCTGGATGGTGGGAATGACGTGGATGGCGAACAGGTCGACGACGATCGCGGCACCACCGGCGCGCTGCTTGAGCAGTCCGTAGCGCCAGTCCTCGTGGTCCAGACCCGGCCACCCGGTCGCCCAGTTGGCGGTCAGCCTGATCGCCCAGATCCCGACGACGACGGCGATGACCCAGCAGTGCACGGCATCGACGCCGACATCGCCTGCAGCCCACCAGTACACGAGCAGCACGGGCGGAATGACGCTCCAGTAGGCGTCGTACATGCTCGAGTTCGAGTACCAGCGGCTGAAGCCGAAGATCACAAGAGTCGCCCAGAGGTCGGCGACGAGGGTGTCGAGCCACAGATGACCGGTGTCGGGTCCCGACCACAGCCACGCGGCGGCGACCCCCAGTGCCACCACGTAGGCGATGACAACACGCACGAACGACGCTGTCCGGCTCACGATGTCTCGTCCCTACCGTCGGCGGATCACAGTTGTTTCTCGATGGACCCGGCCAGTTTCTCGGGTTTGGTGGCCGGTGCGAATCGTTCGACGACGATACCGTCGCGGTTCACCAGGAACTTGGTGAAGTTCCACTTGATCCGCCCGCCGAACACCCCCGACTTCTGGTGGCGGAGCCACTCGAACAGGGGATGGGCGTCGGGCCCGTTCACGTCGACCTTGGCGAACATCGGGAACGTGACGTCGTAGGTGAGCGAACAGAAGTTCTTGATCTCTTCCTCGTCGCCGGGTTCCTGATGGGCGAACTGGTCGCAGGGGAAGCCGAGGACTCGCAGCCCCTGCTCCTGATAGTCGCGGTGAAGCGTCTCGAGCCCTTGGTATTGCGGCGTGAAGCCGCACTTCGACGCGGTGTTCACGATCAGCAATGGGTCGCCCCGGAACGTCGAGAGGTCGACGGGGTTGCCGTCGATCCCGGTCGCGGTGAAGTCATACGCGGAAGTCATGTCGCCACGCTACTTCCGGTCGGCCCAGAACAGCACGCATTGAACCGAACCCGCAGGCTACGAGCGTCAGTCGCCGAATCGTTCGGTACGGATCCCGGCTGGGTCGTGGCCGGCGTCGACCATCCACGTCGCACAGCCCTCGACGAACCTGTTCGGTCCGCAGATGTAGACGGTCGGCGACTTCGACGGGTTCATGGTGAGCGCGGCCAGCTCTGCCGAGTCGAGGCGCCCTGCCGGTCTCTGCGAACCTGCGGGTGCGACGCGTGTATGGACCAGATGGAGATCCATGCGGCGGTGCTCCAGGAGCTGCCGGATCTCGTCGCGGTAGTAGACGCGTTCGGGGCTGCGCACCGAGTAGACCAGGGAGAAGGGCGTGAGCGGTGCGTCGACCTCGCGGCTCCGGATCATCGACATGAGTGGCGCGACCCCGGATCCGCCGCCGATCAGCTGCACCGGGCGGTCGTCGCCGGAGGCCCAGGTGAAGTACCAGCCGTGTGGGCCGCTGATCTCCAGCGGGTCGCCGACCTCCACGACGTCGACCAGGTAGGGGGACACCTCGCCGTCGTCGAGACGTTCGACGGTGACCTCGATCGATCGGGTCTCCCGGGCGTCCGACACCGAGTAGGTGCGGGCGGTGGAGTAGCCGTCCTCTGCGGTGAGTCGGATGTCGACATGCTGGCCGGGTAGCACGAGGACGGGTTCGGGGAGAGCCAGCCGCAGGGTGCGTGCGGACGGGGTGATGTCGACGACGGAGGTGACCGTGGTAAGCAGCCAATCGGTCACGAGTACCGCTGCTCACGCCAGGGGTCGCCGTACATGTGATACCCGCGTTCCTCCCAGAAACCCGGCGTGTCGTCGGGCATGAACCGAAGGCGCCGAACCCATTTCGCGCTCTTCCAGAAATACAGGTGGGGGACCAGAAGCCGGGCGGGCCCGCCGTGTTCGGGTGCCAGGGGCTCGCCGTCGTAGGTGTCGGCGATCCAGCCCTGTCCGCCGGTCAGGTCGGCGAGCGGGACGTTGGTGGTGTACCCGCCGTGGCAATGCGCCATGACGTACGGTGCCGGTTCGAAGGGCAGCGCACCGACCAGGGTGTCGAAGGAAACCCCGCGCCAGCGCGTCGCGAACTTCGACCACCGTGTGACGCAATGGATGTCGGTCGTGATCTCCTCGTGGGACAGCGCCTGGAACTGCTCCCAGGTGAACGTCGTCGCACGGTGTTCGGCGGACTGCACGGCGAGCGACCATTTGTCCAGGGGCACCGACGGAGTGGGCTCGGCCGACAACACCGGGAAATCGAGGGTCGTGTACTGGCCCGGTGGAAGGCGGCGGGCATCGCGGTCGCGGCGGCCCACGAAGCCTCGGTTGACGATCGCCATGGTCGCGGAGTCTACGCGCAGCTGAACGGGACGGCTGTGTGGCGAGGTTTGGCGGAACATCGACCGTGGGCATTCCGGGGCATGGCGATCAACAAGAACGACACCGTCCGCTGGAACACCTCGCAGGGTCAGACCGAGGGGACCGCGGAGGAGAAGCGAACCAAGGAGTTCACGTTCGAGGGGCAGAAATTCAAAGCCAGTGAGGACGAACCCTATTGGATCGTGAAGTCGTCGAAGACGGGCGCCAAGGCAGCCCACAAGGAGTCGTCATTGAGCAAGAAGTAGACGGTGCGATACCGCCGAACGTGCGGTTTAGCGGCAGTCGCTCACGTTTCGGGCCTACCTCACCGGCTGCTGTGCAACGCTTATGGCGATCGCCGAATCTGGAGGTTCGCCATGCCCACCGGAGTATCCGACGCCACCGGGCGGCCACCTGCTGATCTCGCCGTCGACGTCCGTAAGCTGCACAAGTCCTTCGGCAGTTTCGAGGCCCTTCGCGGACTCGATCTCGAGGTCCGCCGCGGTGAGGTCCACGGGTTCCTCGGCCCCAACGGTGCCGGCAAGTCGACGACGATCCGCGTCCTCCTGGGCTTGCTGCGTGCCAACGCGGGTGAGGTGCGACTGCTCGGCGGGGATCCGTGGCGCGACGTCGTCGAACTGCATCGCCGACTGGCGTATGTGCCCGGCGACGTCTCGCTGTGGCCGTCGATGACCGGCGGCGAGATGATCGATCTCCTCGGTTCGATGCGTGGTGGGCTCGATGAGGACCGACGCGCCGACCTCGTCGAACGTTTCGAGCTCGACACCGCCAAGCGTGGCCGCCAGTACTCGAAAGGCAACCGCCAGAAGGTGGCGATCGTCGCCGCCCTCGCGTCGGACGTCGAACTGCTCATCCTCGACGAGCCGACATCGGGCCTGGACCCGTTGATGGAGAACGTCTTCCAGGAGGTCGTCGGGGAAGCCAAGGCGCGTGGCACGACCGTCCTGCTGTCGAGTCACATCCTCGCCGAGGTCGAATCCCTCGCCGACCGTGTGAGCATCATCCGCGACGGCGTCATCGTCGAGACCGGCACGCTGACCGAGCTGCGCGGTCACACCCGGACCGCGGTGCGCGCCGAACTCGACACCGTCCCGGCCGCCGATCGGCTCACCGACTTCCACGATGTGGACGTCGACGGTCACCGTCTCAGCGCGACAGTCGATTCCGATCGGATCGGCGCGGCGATGGAGGTGTTGACGGCGAGCGGGCTGCGGTCACTCACCGTCGAACCACCTTCTCTCGAGAGTCTGTTCCTGCGGCTCTACGACAGCGACAGTGACGGGGTCCGCGTCTCCGACAACCCGGCGGCAGGGGAGTGACCAGCGCGATGGCGTCTTCCTCGACGGTCGGAACCCGACCACTGCTCCATGCCTCACTCCGTCACGAGGGCCGGTCTTTCGCGCCGTGGATTCTGCTACCCACCGCGTTGTCGGTGTCGTCGGTGCTCATCTATCCCTGGTTGTTCTCCGACGCGCTGGAACGTAAGGCGTTCGCGGCCACGATCGGGGCGAATCCGGCTCTGGGACTGATCTTCGGGCCCGCCTACGACCTGTCGACCACCGACGGGTTCAACGCGTGGCGCAGTCTCGCGCTCGGCGGGTTCATCGCCGCACTGGGCGCGATCTTCATCGTCGTCAAAGCCAGCCGCGGCCAGGAGGATTCGGGGCAGGCGGAACTGCTGGCCTCCGGCGTCTCGGGCCGGTCGTCGCGACTCCTGACGGCCGTGGTCATGGCGGTGATCTGTTCGGCCGCGATCGGCATCGTCTCGTGCGTGCTGACCGGATTGTGCGGAGGAGACTGGGCATCCTCGGCGTTGCTCGCCGCCGGGTTCACGGTCTCCGGATGGATGTTCGCTGCCGTCGCCGCGGTCAGTTCGCAGATAGGGGCCGACGCCCGTGCGGCGACGACGATCTCGGTGTCGTTGCTCGGGATCCTGTTCGTCCTGCGAGGTTTCCTCTTCTCGATCAGCGCACCGGTGTGGACGTCGTGGATCAATCCGCTCGGCTGGATCGAGGAGACCCGGCCGGCATCCGGCAACCACTGGTGGCCGTTGCTCATCGGCGTCGCGTTCGCGGTCGTCGTCGCGGTCGTCGGTTTCGCATTGCAGTCGTCTCGCGATTTCGGTCAGGGTCTGATCCCGTCCCGTCCAGGGCCGCCGCGGGGGAGCGCCGGTACACCTCTGAGCCTGGCGATTCGTCTCAACCGCGCACCGATCGTGTCGTGGGCGGTGGCATTCCTCGGTCTCGGTGTCGTCTTCGGGTATTTCACCCGGTCGGTGAAGGACCTGTTGACCAGCAACCCGGCGATGGCGTCGATCTTCGCCTCCGGTGCCGCATCCCCGGCCGACCTGATCTCCGCGTTCGTCACCACCATCCTGAGCATCGTCGGTATCATCGTCTCGGTCGCCGGCGTGCAGATCGTCAACCGCGTGCGTACCGAGGAATTGGATGACCGAGCCGAGCCCGTGCTGGCGACGGCTGTCCACCGCCTCCGGTACCTCGCCACGAATGTCGGTGTCGCACTGCTGGCGACGGCGGCGTTCCTGATGATCGCTGGTGTCGTGGTGGGTGTCTTCGCGTCGACCGCGGATATCGGGATCACCTTCGGTGACGCCCTCCTGCAGGCGGTCGCAACCATCCCGGCAGCGTGGACGGTCATCGCTTTCGCGGTCGCCATACTCGGTGCCCGCCCGGCGGCCCGTCCGGCGATCTGGTTGGGCGTGCTCGTCTCGTTCGTGATGACGGTGCTTGGCCCCAGTTTCAAACTGCCCGACTGGGCGCTCGGTTTCAGTCCGTTCCACCATGTACCCGACGTCGTCGTCACCGACCCCGACTGGTGGGGGCTGGTGTGGATCGGCCTCGTCGCCCTCGGATTTCTTGCGATCGGTTTCGTCGGGTTCCGACGACGCGACATCCCGTGAGGTCGCTCAGATCCGTATGACGTTGAACCCGGAATCCGGGTTCAACGTCATTCGGAAGATTCGGGTGGCCGACTAGTCACGCACGATCGCGCAACGTGATCAGTTCTGTCCGAGGGCCGCCGCGAGGCGACGCCACTGCTCGCGCGGGAAACCGCAGTGATCCTTCTGCAGGACCTGGACACACACGTGATCGGCGCCGGCAGATCGGTGCTCGTCGATGCGGGACAGGATCGCCGACTCGTCACCCCACACGATCAGCGCGTCGAACAGCCGGTCGCTGACCGTGGTGAGGTCCTCGTCGGTGAAGCCGAGGCGACGAAGGTTGTTGGCGTAGTTCGGCATGGCGAGGTAGCCCTTGAGCCACTTGGTGCCGATCGACCGTGCCTCGTCACGGTCCGCGGCGAAGATGGCGGTCTGCTCGGGCGCGAGGAGCGGCCCGGTGCCGAGGGTCTCACGGGCGGTCGCGGTGTGGTCCGGCGTCACCAGGTACGGATGCGCACCGAGAGTCCGGTCCGCGGCCAAACCGAGCATCTTCGGCCCAAGGGCCGCGAGAACCCGACTGTCGGCCGGAACCGGCTGCGGCGCCGAATCGAGTCCGTCGAGGAAGGCGCGGGTGGTCGCGAGCGGCTTCCGGTAGCGACCGGCCTCCTGCGCGTCGATCAGCGGCGCGTGGCTTATGCCCAGCCCGAGCAGGAAGCGTGAACCGAACTCGTCGGCGAAACTCGCGTGCGCAGCCGCGACGTCGTGCGGCTCGTGCATCCACATGTTGAGGATGCCCGTCGCGACCACGGTCTTCTTGGTGGCACCGAGCAGGTTGCGCACCGAATCGAGAACCGGGCCACCGACGTCTGGGATCCAGAGGGCGGTGAAGCCCAACTCGTCGAGCTCGGCCGCGGCTTCCGCGGCCTCCCCGGTGTCTCCGTACCGTAGTGGCGAACTCCAGATTCCTACTCCGTCGAGTTTCATGCTCTCGACACTACCGACGGCCTCGGCGATCGAGCGCGAATGCCGGGTTCATGCCGTCTCAGATGCTCCCGGCGCCGTCTGGGCGAGGCGAGCGTCGAGGGACGAGGTCAGCTGTCGGAAGATTCCTATGCCCACCGCACCGACCACGATGACGACGATCCCGGTCACCGTGCTGAACTCGTCGGTGAGCAATCCCGCGATCCCGATCGCCAAGACGAAGATCGGTACCCAGTCGAAGAGATGGAGCATGCTCTGCGGTTTCTCATCGGTGTCCCAACCCTCGCGGACCGCCGCGCGATACGTGGCGAAGTCGGGATAGAACTCGGTGAACGCGATGGCGAACACGGTACCGCCGATCTGGATGATCCAGCCCGTCCAGAAGTCGTTCGGATCATCGAGGACGAGGTCACCGACAGCACCGGACACCGCGGCGACGCCGAAGCCGACGACCCACGCCCACGTGATGACGTAGTTGATCCGGAGGAACAGCGGGCTGTCCCAGACCTCCTCGTCGGTGGACTCGCGCGCGTACTGCAGGGTGAACGGTTGGCGGATCAGGATCGAGCCCAAGGCGAAGGCGACCAGCGCGATGTTGGTCATCTCGCCGCCCCACTTCTCCAGCCAGTCGATGACGCTCTCCGACGCGAAGAGAGCCAGGGCGGCCATCGTCCCGAAGTAGGCGACGTCGAAGACCTCGAGAAGCTTGATCTTGGAGCCGCGTCGATGTCCGCCCACGACGAGCAGCAGTGACAACACGAATGCCGACGCCGCGGCTTCCTCGAAGCGACCCGGACCGGTGAGCAGCGCCATCAGGATCCATGGCGACATCCCCGCGAAGGGGGAGTTCAGGAATGCGGTGAGGACGCGCCGCGCCCCCGTCGCCTGCACTGTGCTCACCGTCGGCTGATCGGCCGCCGGTTTGTCCGGCGAGTTGGTCATGCCTGAATTGTGCGGCTTCGCTGCGGTTTTCCGCAGGAAACTCGGTAGATCCGCGGAACATCGTCGCGCTCGATCAGCTCTGGGGCGCGATCACCACCGCGGAGTTGTGGCCGCCCATGCCCAGCGAGGTCTTCAGTGTGGGTCCCGCTGCAAGCGGCGTGAGGCCGTCCAACAGTTGCGGGATCCCGTCGGAAACCCTCGGAGTCGCCGGGATCCGACCCCGGTCGTATCCGAGAAGCGACGCGGCCAGCTCGACCGCACCCGCCGCGCCCTGGCAGTGCCCGGCAAGGGGTTTGACGGAGAACACCTCGCTGTTGGGCAGCATCGTCTCGGCGATTGTCGCCTCGGCGCGGTCACATTGCCGGGTACCGGGACCGTGTGCGTTGAGGTACCGGATCTCGTCACCGGCGACACCGGCGGTCGAGAGGGCCTGTTCCACGCAGCCCACCACATTGGTGAGCTGGGGATCGATCGACGTGACGTGATAGGCGTCGTGGGACATGGCCCCGCCCAACACATCTGCGTAACCGTCGGTCTCGGCGTTGGTCATCGTGAACGCGATGGCCGCTTCGCCGAAGGTGAAGCCCCGGCTGCCTTCCTGGAACGGACGGCAGGCGTCGAGTGCGTCGGTGTCGGTGATGGCGACGCCGAGTTGAACGAACATCCCGACCACCTCCGGCTTGGCCGACAGATCCGTTGCGACGACGAGGACGTCGTCGACGAGATCGGCGTCGAGCCACGACTTCGCGGTAACGATCGCCGCCGAACCCGAGGTGCACATCGCCGACACGTTCAACGCCGGACCGTGAAAGCCGTACTCCTGCATCAGCAACGACACCGGCGTGGACGGTGTCACCGACAGATACTGCCGACCGGTGTACTGCCCGACGCCGGAAGTCACCATCGGATACATCTCGAGATCACCGAGCACACACGCATGAACCAAACCGACACGCGAACCCGGGCGCCAACCGCGTTCGGTCGCATCCTCGATGGCCTCCCGCGCCGCACTTCGCATCGCACGCGCGAAGCGGGTGCTCCCGTCGGCCTGGTCGCCGCCCTCCGGCACGCGCACGATCCACCCCGGACCGCCGTCGTCTCCGGAACCGAATCCGAAACCCTCGTGCAATGCGGCCGCCGACTTGCCGGAGATGAGGCCACTCCACAGCGCCTCTCGCCCCCAGCCGTATCCGGTCACGGCCCCCACACCCGAAATAGTCGATCGCTGATTCGTCATTGGTGAATCCTCTTCATGGATTTGGAATTGTCGGCAGTTCTGCCAGGTGATCCGACCGAACGCCACCTCAAGAATCCCCCGGAAAGCGGCATTCGACTCATTTCGCGACGGGCGGGGTCGCCAATTCGACTTTCGCACGACTCGGCGGCGTTTTAGCCCACCCCGCGCCCCCTTTTTGGGGATCATGTACACCGGGGGTCGGAACAGGGCGGGGGAGGGACTGACGCAGTGCCGGAATCGACGCCTACGGACGGTGGCCACAGCGATCTCGTCGCACCTCATGCCGAGCCCATGACCCGATCCAGCGACGCTGCGGTGGCCGAACGCTATCGTCTCCTCCTCGAACTGAGCCCGGACGCGATCGCCGTGCACCAGCACGGCGTCATCGTGTACGTGAACTCGGCCGCGCTCGACTTCGCCAGGGTCACCGACCGGGACGAGATGCTCGGCCGCCCGATCACCGACTTCGTCCACCCCGATGAACTCCCCCAGATGATCGAGCGGATCGTCAGCATGGGCGACGAAGCCGGTGCGGCGACGTACCCGGAAGAAGTCGTGATGGTCGACGCCCACGGGGTGTCGCGACCGATGGAGGTCACCTCCGTACGCACCGTCTGGCTTGACGAACCCGCATACCAGGTGATCTTGCGGGACGTCACCGCGCAGAAGGCCATCGAGGCGGCGCTTCGACGGCAGGCGGCACTGCTCGACCATGTCAGCAACGCCGTGATCGCCGTCGACCGGAACATGACGGTGCGGTCGTGGAATCCGGCGGCCGAGCAGATGTACGGCATCACCGCCGGCGACGCCGTGGGGCGCGAGCTGGGTTCGGTCACCGGCGGCGATCTCGACGTCGAGGCCGCCGTGGCCCTGGGCGGCACCGTCGACCAGCTTCACCGCCGCGCCGACAACGACCGGACATTCCTCGCCCACATCTCGGTGACATCGATGGACGACGGCTTCCTGATCGTCGCCGAACCCACCCGCAGACCGCTGATCGAACGCCTGGGCACCATCCTCGCCGCCCTCCACCAGGCGGTCATCGTGGTGCGGGCGGACGGCGGGATCGAACTCGCGAATCCCGCCGCCGCGACCATGCTCGGCCCGCACGGCGTTCCCGGTTCGTTCGTTCACGATCTGCCGCTCGACTTCGTCGGCGGAGAGTCACCGATCGTCCGCTGCCTGCGGACGCGGACCGCGATCACCGACGCCACGGCGACGATCAGCACACCGGGCGGCGAACGGTGGTTGTCGTGCAGCTGCCGGCCGATCGACGACGACACCGCGGAAGCGGTCGTGCTGGTGTCCTTCGCCGACATCACCGAGCGCTACCGCGAACGCGCCCGGCTCGCGTGGGACGCGGTCCACGATCCGCTGACCCGGCTGTACAACCGGGCCGGGATCCTCAACGAGCTCGAGTCACACCTGAATGCACTCGCCGAACACGAAACGGGTTGCGTGGCGATCTATTACATCGATCTCGACAACTTCAAACTGGTCAACGACTCGCTCGGTCACGCCGTCGGCGACGAGGTGTTGCACACCGTCGCCCAACGGCTCGCGGGTGCGACGCCACGGGAGGGCGCGGTCGGCCGGATCGGGGGAGACGAGTTCGTCCTGGTCACCACCCACACCGGGGCGAACACGCCCGCGGAGATCGAGCGCCGGATCGAGTCGATACGCGCCGCGATCCGGCCGCCGGTGAGTGTGACCGACCGCAGCGAACCCCTGACGGTGCGGGTGAGCATCGGCGTCGCCACCGTTGCGGCCGGCGACCGCTACACCCCGACAGACCTCCTTCGCGACGCCGATATTGCTCTGTATCAGGCGCGCAAGGTATCTCGAGAACCCTACGTCCAATTTCGGACCCATCACCGAGAGGAGCTCCAGCGCCGCCAACGCATCGAGGAGGAACTCCGTCGCGCACTGACCTCCGACCCTTCCCAGCTGGAGATCCACTATCAGCCGATCGTGTCCACCGATAGCGGAACACTCGTCGCACTCGAAGCCCTCCTGCGGTGGAACCACCCCGAACTCGGTTCGATCCCTCCGACCGAGTTCATCCCTCTGGCAGAGCAATCCACGCTCATCGACAAGGTCGGCGCCCACGTCCTGGCCACGGCCTGCGCCGAGGTGGCCGGAACACCTCAGTTGCAGCAGGTCATGTTGTGCGTCAACGTATCCCGACGCGAACTCACCAACGGGAGGTTTCTACGCCGTCTTCGTGAGACGTGTGAGCAGACCGGCATGAATCCTCGCTCTCTCTGCCTCGAGATCACCGAGAGCGCACTCGCGCCGCTGGAGAGCGACCTGTTGAACCTGCTTCGCGACATCCGGACCCTCGGCGTCAGCATCTCGCTCGACGACTTCGGCACCGGCGCTTCCTCGCTCAGCGAGCTCTACCGACTGCCGGTGGGCATCCTGAAGACGGCCAAGGCCTTTGTCGACGCCCTCGGGGAGAACCCGAACGCCCGTACGATCCTCGCGGGCATCGTCGACGTCGCACACGCGGTGGGTGTCCGCGTGATCGCCGAGGGTGTCGAGACCCCTACCCAGGCAGCCACGATCGCGGCCGTCGGGTGCGATTTCGCGCAGGGGTATCACTATGGACGGCCGAAACCGCTCGCCGAGATCGTGGCCGGGAATTTGGCGATCTCGACCACGACCGCAACGCAGCCCGACGCCTGACCAGTCGATTCAGACCAGATCGATACCGACGCGTGTTCGGATGTGCGCCGCCTGACCTCACCCCGCGAGTAGATTGGGCGCGAAAACGTCGGAGACGACGACCATGCAACCGGACAGCGAGGTCACGGACATGCCCCAGGATTCGTGCTGCACCACACCGGCGATCGGGGTCATGTGATGGCCGACGCGCAACAACGCGAGATCGCCGAACAACACACCGCGAAGGTCATCGGCGTCACCGTCGCCGCGGCCGTCGGTGGTTTCCTCTTCGGTTTCGACAGTTCCGTGGTCAACGGCGCCGTCGACTCGATCGAATCGAATTTCGGTCTGGGCAAACTGATGACGGGTTTTGCCGTCGCGATCGCCCTGCTGGGCTGTGCACTCGGCGCATGGTTCGCCGGACGACTGGCCGACGTCTGGGGCCGCAAGCGGGTGATGTTGCTCGGCTCCGCACTGTTCATCATCTCGGCGATCGGGACCGCCTACACGCAGACGATCCCGGACCTGCTGCTCTGGCGCGTCCTCGGCGGAATCGGCATCGGCATCGCGTCGGTGATCGCTCCGGCATACATCTCCGAGATCGCACCCGCCCGCTATCGCGGCGCGCTCGCCTCGATGCAGCAGCTCGCCATCACCATGGGCATCTTCGCCGCTCTGCTGTCGGACGCCATCCTGGCCGACACCGCCGGCAGCGCATCGAACGACCTCTGGTGGGGTCTGGAAGCCTGGCGATGGATGTTCCTCGTTGGCGTGGTGCCCGCCGTCGTCTACGGCGTGCTCGCGTTGCTGATCCCCGAATCGCCGCGATACCTGGTGGGCCGCAACCGCGATGAGGAAGCCGCACGCATCCTCCAGACGGTGACCGGAGAGAACAACCCGCTCGACCGGGTCAAGGAGATCAAGCTCACCGTCAAGCGCGAGTCCAAGACGTCGATCAAGGACATCACCGGGCCGTCGTTCGGGCTTCATCCGCTGGTGTGGGTCGGCATCTGGCTCGCGGTCTTCCAGCAGTTCGTCGGCATCAACGCGATCTTCTACTACTCGACGACGCTGTGGCAGTCGGTGGGATTCTCCGAGAGCGACTCGTTCAAGACGTCGGTGATCACGGCGGTCATCAACGTCGCCATGACCTTCGTGGCGATCCTGTTCGTCGACCGAATCGGTCGCCGGAAGCTGCTGCTGGCCGGGTCCGTGGGCATGTTCATCGGCCTGCTGATGGCGTGCGTCGCGTTCACCCAGCAGATCGGTGAGGGTGAGAACATCTCGCTGCCGGACCCGTGGGGTGTGATCGCACTGGTCGGCGCGAACCTGTTCGTCGTCGCGTTCGCCGCGACCTGGGGTCCGGTGATGTGGGTGATGCTGGGGGAGATGTTCCCGAACCGCATCCGTGGTGTCGCGCTCGGCGTCTGTACCGCGGTGAACTGGCTCGCCAACTTCACCATCTCGATGCTGTTCCCGCCGATGACCGAGGCCGTCGGACTCGGAATCATCTACGGTTTCTTCGCCTTCTGCGCCGCGGCGTCCTTCATCTACGTCTTCAAGAAGGTCGAGGAGACCAAGGGGCTTGAACTCGAGGACATGGATTCGGTGGCCGAGTCCCGTCTGTCCCGGGTCACCGCTGCCCGCGGAACGCGCGAACAGGCATGACGACAGGAGCATCGGCCCGTGGCTGACCTTCGTGACCTCGCGGTGCCGGTCGTCGGGGCGCCGATGGCCGGCGGGCCGACCACGCCCGAGCTCGTGGTCGCCGTCAGCACCGCCGGCGGGCTCGGCCAGTTGGCCGCGGGTTATCTTTCACCGAGCGCGTCGCGGCGGACATCGCAGCCGTACGCGCCGGCGGCGTCGACACCTTCGGGGTCAACATCTTCGTCCCCGAAACCGAGCCGGTGGACCGGGACGCCGTGGCCCGTTACCGCGACCGTCTGCTCGACTACGCCGCCTCGCTCGACGTGGAGTTGCCCGCCATCGAGGAGCTCGGGGATGACGACGACCACTTCGACGCCAAGATCGCGCTGATGTGCGACGAGCGAATCCCGTTCGTCTCCTTCGCCTTCGGCTGCCCACCGGCGGACGCGGTCGCCGAACTTCGACGACACGGATGCAGCGTCGGGGTCACGGTCACCACCGCAGACGATGCGGTTCTCGCCGCCGACGCCGGAGCCGACTGGCTCTGCGCGCAGGGACCCGACGCCGGCGGCCATCGATCTGTCTTCGACCGCCGGACCGAACCACCCACCCAGCCCCTCGATGACCTCCTCGAGGAGGTTCGTGCCCGCGTCGCAGTTCCGCTGGTGGCGGCCGGGGGAGTCGCGACCCGTGATCGAGCCGACCGGCTGCGGTCGTCCGGGGCGGCGGCCGTCCAGGTGGGCACGCTGCTCCTGCGTACTCGGGAGGCCGGAACCAAGCCGGCACACGCCGACGCCCTGGCCGATCCGGAGCGTGCCGAGACTGTGGTGACCCGAGCGTTCAGCGGACGTTCCGCGCGAGCGCTGCGAAACCGCTTCACCGACGAGTTCTCCGAGGCCGCGGTCGCCGAGTATCCGGCGGTCAACAAGCTCACCGGCGGCATTCGACGCGCAGCCGCCACCGATCCCGACGGCATCAACCTCTGGGCCGGGACCGGATTCCGCGAGGCCGTCGTCGAGTCCGCGACGGAAACGATCCGCCGTCTCGGCTGATCCATGTCGCGCCCGCCGCCGCGCCGTGGCGCCTAGACTCGTGGCACGACCCGAGGGGACGCCATAAGCGAGCCTGCGATGCAACAGTCGGCGAAACCGGCCTCCGGAAGTCCAGCCGACCAACCGCGATCGACGACGCCACGATTTGACCTCTAGAACGCTCGATGGCCCGCCGGGCAGTCACGAAGTCCCACGATCCCCCTGCCCGGGAGATCGCGGAAGATCTGAGCGCGGCCGGTTTCACCGACGCCCGGATCGCGGGTCGTGGCGGCTTCGGAGTCGTCTATCGGTGCCGACAGCCCGCGCTCGACCGTGAGGTGGCGGTCAAGGTGCTGCGGACCGGTGGCGACGAGACCGATCGAGTGCGGTTCCTCCGCGAACAGCGGGCGATGGGACGCCTGTCGGGTCACCCCAACATCGTCCACATCCTCGAGGCGGGCGTTACGCGATCGGGATTCCCGTTCATCGTCATGCCTTTTCACGTCCGCGGATCGCTCGACACCCGACTCCGGCGACAGGGACGCTGCGATGTAGCCGACGTCATCGACCTGGGTATCAAGATGGCCGGGGCCCTGGAGACCTCGCACCGAGCCGACGTCCTGCACCGGGACCTCAAACCCTCGAACATCCTGCTCACCGAGTACGGGCAACCACAGCTGACGGACTTCGGCATCGCCCGCCTCGCCGATCGGGACGACACCAGCCGCGGGCTGGTCCTCGGAACCCCCGCCTACACCGCAGCGGAGGTGCTGCGGGGCGACTCGCCGTCGGTGGCCTCGGACGTGTACGGACTCGGCGCCACTCTGTACGCGGCGCTTGCCGGTCGACCGGCGTACGGACGCCGCAAGAACGAGGACCTGGTCGCCCAGCTCTTGCGGATCACCACCGATCCGCTCCCGGACCTGCGCGTACAGGGTGTGGCGGAGCCCGTGTGGACCGTCATCGCGCGGTCGGTGTCCCGCACACCGGCGGACCGCTATGCAACCGCACTCGAGTTCGGCGAGGCACTGCGGCGGGCCGGCCTCGAACTCGGCCTCCCCGTTGCCGACGTGCCCGTTCCGCTCCTCGCCGGCATCGACGGTCCTACGCGCACCGACGCCGACTCGTCCATCGACACCTCGGGGTATCTCCATCTGGGCACGCCCGGCAACGGATCGGATGCCGGGTGCCCTCCCGTCGTCGCCACCAGATACCGGCCACCGGTCATGGCCCACGCCACGGTTCCGCGCATCCGACTGCTCGAGCGACTCGCCACCGACAACCGAACCCGCCTGATCCTGATCCACGGACCCGCCGGGTACGGGAAGACCGTTCTGGCCATCCAGTACGTCCAGGCGGCCGAGGCCTCCGGCGGCAAGACCGCGTGGTTGGCGATCGACGAGGACGACAACACCCCCGCGTGGTTCCTGTCCCACCTCGTCGACGCCATCAGCGTGACACTTCCCGGCCTCGGGACCGAGCTCACCCGCACCTTGGAGGAGTACGGCGAGGGCGCCGAGCGATACGTGCTGACCACGCTGATCAATCGAGCCCACACAACCGACGAGCACATCCGGGTCGTGCTCGACGACTGGCACCGGATCACCAACCCGGCGAGCCGGGCGATCGCGCGGTTCCTGATCGACAACGGCTGCCATCACCTGCAGCTCGTCGTCACCAGCCGGACTCGTCTGCATCTGCCGCTCAGTCGCCTCCGGGTGAAGCACGAACTGATCGAAATAGACTCTACGGCATTGCGTTTCGACATCGACGAGTCGCGGGAACTACTCATCGGGGGCACCGGGTTGTCGATCGACGACACCGATGTCGCCGAGCTGGAGGAGACAACCGACGGGTGGGTGGCGGCCCTGCAACTGGCGTCGCTGGCGCTTCGCGAGCACGATGATCCCCGCGCCGCCATTCGTCAGTTCTCGGCGAATCACCGCGAGCTGGGGGACTACCTCGCCGAGAACGTCCTCGACAGTCTCGACCCGGATCTGCTCGACTTCCTGCTGGCGACGTCGGTCGGTGAGCGCATCTGCGCATCTCTCGCGACCGCGTTGACCGGTCGACGACGCGCGCAGAGCGTGCTCGAGGACATCGAGGAACGCGATTTGTTCCTCACCAGGCTCGACCCCGAAGGACAGTGGTTCCGCTATCACCACCTGTTTGCCGAGTTCCTGCGTCGCCGGCTCGAGAAGCAGGAGCCGGACCGCTGCGACGAGCTCCATCGGCGGGCTGCCAGGTGGTTCGCCGAACGGCGCATGTTCAGTGCAGCCGTCGACCACCATCTCGCTGCCGGCGACGAATCCGAGGCGATCGAACTGGTCGAACGCGAGGGCTACGACATGCTCGAGCAGTCCAAGATGATCACCGTGCTCGGCCTCGCCGCGAAGCTCCCGCTCACGGCCCGTAGGCAGCGGCCCGACCTGCAACTGATGATCGCCTGGGCTCACGCGCTCCTGCACCACCGGGCGCCGGCCAACGCAGCACTGGCCTACATCGACGCAGCCCTACCGCCCGGGCCCGACACAGACGAAGACGTCGCCGACATACGCGCGGAGACGGCACTCATCCGTGCCGCGATGACCGTTCTCGACGACCAACTCGACGGCATCGACGAAGCCGTCGAGGCGTGCGTGGTGCGCGCCGACAACCTCCGCCCGTGGGTTCTGTCCGGTGTCGCCGCCATTGGATCGTTCCGCGAGGTCCAGCGGTTCGCCTACGACGAGGCACGAGACTGGCAGCGTTGGGCGCGTCCGCACCATCGGCGGACGAAAGGGCCGTTCAGCGTCATCTACGGATACATCCTCGACGGCGTGGCGACGCGGGAACAGCTCGATTTCGACTCTGCCGAGGCGGCGTTCCGGCACGCGATGAGCCTTGCCCGCGCCTCCGACGAGGACCGGTCCTACGGGTCTCGCCTCAGCGGCGCACTACTCGGGGAGTTGCTCTACGAGCGCGGTCAGGTCGAGGAGGCAGTGCAGCTCCTCGACGACACCTACAACCTGGGCGCCGAGGGTGGCATCGTGGAGATCATGCTTGCCACCCATGTCGTCGGCGCACGCGCGAAACACGCTCTCGGACAGGATGATCAGGCTGCCGAACGCCTGGACACCGGGGATCGGCTCGCACAGGCGCTGCACCTGCCGCGGATGGCGGCGCACATCACCGCCGAGCGCCTCCGTTCCGGAATCGGCGCGTCGGCGCTGTCCGCGGACTCGTTTCCGGCCGAGATGCCACACGACTTTCCCGACGGGATCGTCCAGGTCACCGCCGAGAAGACCGAGGAGGCTGCCATCCGGGCACTGCTGGCCGTCGGCGCCGACGACGCCCACCGCGCCGCGTGCCGCCGCGCACACGCCCTCACCGCGTCGATCGACACGAAGGCCCGACCCAGAGCGGCACTCAAGGCCCGACTGTTGCTGACCGAATGCATCGCCGCGAGTGGATCTGCTTCTGAGGCGGAAGAACTTCTGCTTCCGATCCTCGATCGTTGTGCGCGTCTGGGTCTCGTGCAACCCGTGCTCGACGCGGGACCCGCTGTGCGACAGCTCGTCCGTAGACTCGGCACGACCGGCCGCGGGGACGTCGATCCGGCGGTGGTTCCGTTCCTGGACAGATTGCACGCGCCTCGTGCGGAGTGATCGGCCGACACTGCCCGTGCCGGTGGCAGTACGGATCGCGCGGGACGAGTTCAGTGCGGGTCAAGCCGATTGAGCGTTGCGACGACCTCGGCGTAGTCCCCTCGGGACTCGGCATGACGTAGGAACTTCACCCGGTCGACCTGAATCTCGGTGGCGTCCGGCTGCGTGTCGATGAGTTCGATGACCTCGGTCACGAAATCGTCGAGGGGCATGGCGAACTCGCTGTCGCGCTGTCCCGGCATCAAATCCGTGCGGACCGCGGGCGGTACGAGCTCGACGATCTCGACCGTGGTTCCGTCGAACTGCAGTCGGAGAGACTCGCTGAGCATGTGGATGGCCGCCTTGGTGGCGTTGTACGTCGGCGTGACGCGCAGCGGGGTGAACGCCAGACCCGACGATACCGTCATGATCGTGGCGTGCGGACGTGTCTGCAGATGCTCGATGAAGGCGCCGATCAGCCGGATCGGCCCGAGTAGGTTCGTCGTCACGGTGGCCTCCGCGGTCGCGAGGGATCCGGCGGGGGAGGTCCAGTCCTCGACCCGCATGATGCCGGCCATCGTGACCAGGACGTTGAGGTCAGGATGTTCGGCGATGACCGAAGCGGCCGCGGCGTCGATGCTGCCGGGGTCGGCGGTGTCGATGGCCACGGTGTGGATGTCGGGATGTTCGGTACGGATCTGTTCGAGGAGTTCGGTGCGCCGACCGCCGACGATGACGGTGTTGCCCTTCTGTTGGAGGCGGAGTGCCAGAGCGAGTCCGATGCCGCTGGTGGCGCCGGGGATGAAGATGGTGTTTCCGGTGATGTTCATGCATTCGAGTGTTCGTCGGAGCCGGCCGGACATCCAGAGTGCGCTCATCGGGGGATCGGCGATCCCTGGCTGAGGCGTCGGCGTGCGCGCGATACTGCACCGATGGATCGTGACGCGCTCGCCGGCTTCCTCGTCAGTCGGCGGAACAACCTCCAGCCCTCTGATGTGGGGCTGGTGACCGGTGCGCGGCGTCGGACCGCGGGCCTGCGGCGCGAAGAGATCGCGCAGCTCGCGACGATGTCGACCGACTATTACACCCGTTTGGAACAGCGCCGTGGGCCACAACCGAGTACCCAGATGCTCGCGGCGCTGGCTCGTGCCCTGCGGTTGACGCCGGACGAACGCGACTACATGTATCGCGTCGCCGGGCACAGTGCTCCCGATCGCGTCGTCGGTTCCGACTACATCGCCCCCGGTCTGCTCCGAGTTCTCGACCGCCTCACCGGCACCCCGGCGCTGATCCTCTCCGCGCTGGGCGAGACGCTGGTTCAGAACGATTCGGCCCGAGCCCTGTTCGGCGATGTCAGCCACCTGACCGGTTTCGAGCGCAGCGCCATCTACCGGTGGTTCACCCAACCCGATGTCGAGCGGCGCCGCTACCCGGAGGACGATCACGACCGCCAAAGCCGCGCGCAGGTCGCGTCATTGCGAGCGGCCTACGGCGTGATGGGAGCGCGATCGCGCGCGGGGGAGATGGTGCGCGAACTGTGCCGCCGGAGTGAGGAATTCGCCGCGCTGTGGGAGACACACCTGGTCAGTCGGCGATTCGAGGACCACAAGACCCTCATCCATCCCGAGCTGGGACACATCGAGGTCGACTGCCAGGCTCTGTTCACCGAGGACGAGGCCCAGGTACTTCTCGTCCTCACCGCCGCTCCGCGAACCGATGCCGCGGAGAAGATCGAACTGCTCAACGTCCTGGGGACGCAGCAGTTGAATCCGAGTCGCGAATGACCCTCAGCGCGAACCGGACTCGGTGTCGTTGATCCGCCGTCCGATCGCCGACACCTGCCGTAGTTGGGTGCGGGTCAGACGGTCGACGACCAGCCGCCGCACATTGGCGACATAGCCGGGTGCCGTGGCCACCACTTTCTCCCATCCCGCCGCTGTCAGCACGGCGTTGGTGAAGCGTCCGTCCTCCGGACACTGGTAGCGGCGGACCCATTCGCGCTTCTCCAGCCGGCTCACCACATGGGAGAGCCGTGAGAGGGAGCCGTAGGACATCTCGGCGAGCTCGCTCATCCGTAATGTGTGATCGGGCGCCTCGGAAAGCGCAGCGAGGACCTCGTATTCGAAGTGGGTGAGCTGCGCGTCGCGGAGCAGCTGTGCGTCGAGGGCATGGGGGAGCCGGGCCAGCGCCGTGGCCACCTGGATCCAGGCGTCCATCTCCTCGTCGTCGAGCCACTCGGGCTCTTGCTCTCCGGACACCCGGGCAGTCTATCGGATCGATTCACTTGAAGCTTCACTTGAAGCTTCACTTGACTCTTCAACTCAATCCACTTAGGTTGTTCAATTGACACGTCAAGTCATCCCTCTCGAATCCAAGGCGGTTTCCATGTCCAATCCCATCGTCCGTAGCGTGGGAATCCTCCTCGCACGCATCGCGATCGGCGTCGTGTTCCTGGCCCACGGCCTGCAGAAGTTCCAGCAGAACGGCTGGGCCGGACCCAAGGCCGGGTTCGAGATGATGGACGTTCCACTGCCTGCGGTCTCGGCGTTCCTGGTCACCTGGCTCGAGATCCTGGGCGGCATCGCACTGATCGTCGGCGCATTCACCCCGGTCGTCGCGATCCTCTTCGTCATCGACATGCTGGGCGCGGTGTTCATCACCCACATCGACAACGGTCTCTGGGCGTCCGACGGCGGCTACGAGTTCGTCCTGACCCTCGGCGCCGGCGCGCTCCTCCTCGCGGTCGTAGGCGCAGGCCGTTTCAGCGTCGACGCGGCTCTGGGTACCAAGCTGCCCTGGCTCGCCGTCGACAGCGGTCGACCGGCGGCGACGGTCGGCTCCGCCAACTGACCCCACGCACACCCGATTTCGGACCCGCAGCCCACGGCTGCGGGTCCGTACCGTTCTCGGGGCGGCTTCGCGCAAACGCCTCTCCACCGATGAAGGAGTCCTGTTCAACTGAGCGCAGTGCACTGAGACTCTGCAGTGTTGGTCAAGCGACCTTCTCACACGGCGGCTTATACCATGTCTGAATCGACATGTCTCGGTAATCCGTGATTTTGCCCATGTGCATCTGTGCTTATCCTGGGGAACGTGACCCCCTCAGTAGGTAGTTCCGTGCCCTCGGGACGTATTCGCAACACCGCGTTCGCGTCGAAGGTGATGTCCGCCGACGACGCCGTGAAGTACATACAGCCGGACGACACCGTGGCGATCAGCGGTTTTGCCAGTGCCGGAACCCCGAAGGTCGTCATCCCGGCCCTCGCCGACAAGATCAAGAACACCCGGGCGAACGGCTCGAACTTCACGATCAACCTGTTGACGGGCGCCTCGGTCTCGACCGAAACCGAACGTCTCCTCACCGAGGTCGACGGCATCGCGCTGCGCATGCCGTACCAGTCGGAGAGCACGGCCCGCAAGCGGATCAACGACGGCCGGATGGACTACGTCGACATCCACCTGTCCCACGTGGCGCAGCAGGTCTGGGTGGGCTACTACGGCCAGGTCGACGTCGCCGTCGTCGAGGTTTCCGGAATCACCGAATCGGGGGAGCTGATTCCGGCCGCGTCCATCGGGAACAACAAGACCTGGCTCGACGTCGCGAAGAAGGTGATCCTCGAGGTCAACTCGTGGATTCCCGAGGCCGTCGAGGGCATGCACGACGTCTACTACGGCACCGCACTGCCGCCGCACCGCAAGCCGATCCCGCTGACCCGGGTGCAGGATCGAATCGGGCAGCCGACGTTCCGGGTCGACCCGGCCAAGGTCGTCGCGGTCGTGGAGACCAACCAACGCGACAGCGCCAGCCCGGTGACCCCGCCCGACGCGATCAGTGAGGCGATCGCCGGTCACGTCCTCGAGTTCTTCGACTACGAGGTCCGCAACGGTCGGCTGCCCGCCGACACACTGCTGCCTCTGCAGGCCGGCATCGGCAACGTCGCCAACGCCGTCCTCGGCGGTCTGGACCGCGGCCCTTACAAAGGTCTGACCTGCTACTCGGAGGTCATCCAGGACAGCATGTTGCGGCTGATCAAGGACGGGACCGTCGCACACGCGTCGTCGACCGCTCTGGCACTCAGCGAGGCCGGCATCGAGGAGCTGACGGCCAACGTCGACTTCTACCGGAACCACATCACCCTGCGTCCGCAGGAGATCAGCAACCATCCCGAGGTCGTTCGTCGTCTCGGCGTGATCGCGATGAACGGCATGCTCGAGGCCGACATCTACGGCAACGTGAACTCGACGCACGTGA
This sequence comes from Gordonia sp. Swx-4, assembly GCF_030316175.1. Classification (NCBI taxonomy): domain Bacteria; kingdom Bacillati; phylum Actinomycetota; class Actinomycetes; order Mycobacteriales; family Gordoniaceae; genus Gordonia; species Gordonia sp. Swx-4. The sequence continues at coordinate 2,597,177 of NZ_CP128197.1, read as the reverse complement.
TGGGCACCAAGATCATGAACGGCATCGGCGGTTCGGGCGATTTCGCGCGCAACGGCTACGTGTCGCTGTTCATGAGCCCGTCCACGGCGAAGGACGGTGCGATCTCGTCGATCGTCCCGATGACGCCGCACGTCGACCACACCGAACACGACTGCCAGGTGCTGGTCACCGAACAGGGACTGGCGGACCTGCGTGGGCTGTCACCCCGACGCCGTGCCCGGCTGGTCATCGAGAAGTGTGCGCACCCGGAGTTCCGGCCGATGCTGAACGACTACTTCGCCCGCGCCGAGGCGATGCCCGCGGCCGGCCAGACCCCGCACATCCTCGACGAGGCGTTCAGCTTCCACCAGCGGTTCCTGGACACCGGCTCGATGCGCTGAGTGGTCAGCTCGGTTCGTCGCCGGGCTGACCGTCCGGGGAGCTCTCGCCGTTCGTCCGGCCCTCACGAGGGTTGTCGAAGGTCACGTCGATCTCCTGGAACCCCTTGTTCCGCTGCGCCCGAACCTGCGCCGCATACGCGGCTTCGTCGCCCTCGGTGAGGATGACGTTGTCGGTGAACGGCGTCAGCAGCGACCGCGGGTACAGGTGGTCCACGCGGACGGCGTTCGCCTCGAGGCAGAACACCAGCACGATCGTGGTCACGTAGAGGAACGCGAGCAGGCCGAGAACGATCGCGAAGACCCCGTTCGTCGAGCTCGCATTGGCGATGACGCGCCCGACGTACACCGCGCCGAAGGTCTGAATCGCCTGCCAGCATGCTGCGGCCGCGAGCGCTCCGGGAAGCACGTCGCGGACGGACAGGGCGCGAGCAGTGCCGAACCGGAACGCCACGATGAACACGAGCGTGCTCAGCACGACCGAGCCGAGGATCGCGAACCAGCGGCCGGCGACGCCGAGCTCGATGCCGGCGGCGATGCCGTTGACGACGGTCAGTCCGATGACGGCGAGGCCGACCGTCGACAGCAGGACCAGGCCGCGCAGGCGCACGAAGATCGGATCCGGTCGTTCGTTGCGGGGGACGGCCCAGATGGTGTTCATCGCATTCTGGGCCGCGACGGCGACTCCCAGACCGCCGTACAGCGAGACCAGGACACTGATGATGAGCGCCGGGATCCCGCCGCTGAGTTTCTCGGGCTCGCCGAGTTGGCTGCCGATCACCGGGATCTGACTCATCGCCGAGTCGAGGATGCGCTCCTGCAAAGCCGGATTGTCGGCGAGCACGATGCCCAGGATCGTCGAGAACAGCAGCAGCAGCGGGAACAGCGAGATGAACGCGTAGTAAGTGCACAGGGCGGCCAGATAGGCGCCCTGGTCGTCGACGAACTTGTAGATCACCGCGAGCGGGAACCCGGTCGCCGGGTGTCGTCGCTGGAAGTCGTCGATCCGTTCCGACAGCGACACCCGCTCACCTTCTGCTCGTCGTTCAGCCGGTCCTACCGGCACCGCCCGGGCGGCGGGTGTGCTGACTGTATCCCGGCCGACAGCCGATCAGCCGTAGCCCGGTCCGTACCGCACTGAATTCGATCTGTGCCTCAGTGAAACGGATCCACGGCTGGTACACCGAGCTTGCGCAGCGGCCACCCGAGCCGCCAGTAGGCAAGTCCGACGACCCCGTGCGGAAAGAAGCGGCACGTGGTGGTGACCTCGGTGCGTGCAGGCTTCTGGCCGAGGTCACGAAGTGCGTACTCGACGAACCCGTTGCCGCGCGAGTTCTCGCTGACCTGGACGCGGAGGAACTCCGGTTGCTTCTCCGCGATTACGCGTCCCCTCCGTTCGAGCGAGTCCCAGATGTCGTCGGGTGTGCCGTTCTGGACGGTTGCGGACGTCGACTCGAACACCTCCTCGCCGGCCCAGTCCGGGTCGGTCGGGATGGGTTCGGCTGCGGGGGTGTCAGCGTTCGCGTTCGCCCACGTCGCGGCCTCTGAGCCGCGTTCGGCGCGGCTCAGCGTCTCGGCGACCGCTCGGCGGTACGGGGTCAGGCCACCCGGCGGGCGGGGGATGATCGAGTCGATGTCGCGGTTCCGGCAGACGGCGTCGCACTCGAGCGACTCGATCAGCGGTCGCGCGATCTTCCCTCGGATCGGGGTCACCAGGCGGACCCAGCGGCTTGCCACCGACGGCGTGAGGAACGGGAGGACGACCATTTTGCGCGGACGAAGACCGGCGACCTGCGCGTAGACCTGCATCATGTCGCCGTACTCGAGGACGTCCGGACCGCCGATGTCCCACGTCCGTGACTCCGGGACCTCCGCGGTCGCCGCCTCGACCAGGTAGTACAGCGCGTCGGAAGCGGCTATGGGCTGGATCTTGTTGCTCACCCAGCGCGGCGTCGTCATCGCCGGGAGCCGCTCGGTGAGGTGGCGGATGAGTTCGAACGATGCCGACCCGGACCCGATGAGCGTCCCGGCCTGCAGTGCGACGGTCTCGATCGACGAGTCGATGAGGATGTCGCCGACCTCGGCTCGCGATGCCAGATGTTCGGAGAGATCGGTGCCCTCGGGGTGCAACCCGCCGAGGTAGACGATCCGGGACACGCCGCACGCCTGTGCTGCTGCCACGACGTTCTCTGCGGAGCGTCGTTCCTCGGCCGCAAAATCCGCGTCGTTGCTCATCGAGTGCACGAGGTGATAAACGACGTCGACGCCGCGGAAGGCAGCGAGAAGCGAGTCCCGGTCGGAGAGATCACCTTTCACGACCTCGGCACGTGAGTCGTTCGTCCACGGCGCGTCGGACAGCTTCGACGGCGTCCGGGCCAGCGCGCGGACACGGTGCCCACGTTCGAGCAACCGGGGTGCCAGACGGCCTCCCACATAGCCGGTGGCTCCGGTGACCAGACAGGTTCGCGCTTCGTTCACATGACTCCTCTGTACCTTCGGGCGGTACCCCTCAGGCTAGGAGTGGAAACGTCGACCGCGGCCCGGTCGCCGGGTGTCGGTGCCGGATCGTTCCCTACGGCCACAGGTTGATAACGCGTGGCGGTGCCGGGTCAGGCGTCGCGCTCTTCGCGAGGTGAGTTCACGAACCAGAGGCTCTCTTCGTGCAGACGTTCACTCCGCCAACCGGTCTCGGTGCGGACCATCGAGTGGTGATAGTTGCCGCCGCAGGTGCTGAGCTCGGTCATCCCCACGAACTGCATGGGGTTGTAGAACATCGCCCGGATCTGTGCGCGGTCGCCTTCGAAGGAGTACTCGATGTTCGTGATGAAGTGTTGGCTGACGGTGACGAACGCGAAGTTCTCCTCGAGCCATGCGGCGATCTCGTCCCGACTCCCGGCCCGTCCGGCCGGAGCCGAGGTGTAGTCGACCGTGGCGTCCGCGGTGAACACGGAGCGCCACAGATCCCAGTCCTTGGTGTCGACCGCGCGGGCGTATCGGTAGAGGACGTCGGCGATCTCGAACCGGTCGGCGATCTCCTGGGTGTTCACGTCTCTCCGATCAGTTAGTTCTTCGGCAGGGCGGCAGCTTTGGCGTTCAGCCACCTCAGCGCCTCGAGTTCGGACACCAAGCCCACGCCGTGGCCGAGGAACGTACCCGGCAACAACACCGGCAGATGCATCGTCTCGACGGTGACGTCGGCCCCCTTGGCACGCCAGGACCGCACCATGCGATCAGTGCCGCGGGGATCGACCACGTCGTCGCCGCGGTTCTGGCTGACCAGGACCGGCATCCGCGGGGCGACCCCGCCGAGTCGTTGATCGTTCACCGCCGTCAGCCACGGCTCCTTGCGCAGATGCGCCGCGATCGGCCGGCCGTCCTTGGTGTAGAAGGTCGTCGGCACGAACGGAAGCATCCTCATCACGTCGAACACGCAGTACGAGTTGACATCTCGCAGCACACTCCGACCGAGCGGGTTGAACGCGGCGAGGAACTTCGCGCGATGCTCGGGGTACGCGGCGATGAAACCGTTGACGACCCACCCGACGCCACCTCCCAGGAGGCTCCCGTCTCCGAGTCGGGCCAGGTCGGCGAGGTCCGGTGCCGGTGCCCCCGCGAAGGCCGCGAAGATCGGGAGTTCCGGGGCGTACGAGCCGGCCAGTTCGGCGGCGGAGCCGGACGCGAAACCACCCTCGGAGTACCCCCACAGGGCGACGGGCGCCTGCGCACTCACACCGAACTTCGGGTTGCGCGCCACACGGGCCATGTCCAGCATCGATGTCCCGAGCGACCTACGGTTCAGGTAGGGGTGATCGCCGGGCGTGCCGAGTCCTTCATAGTCGGTCAGCGCCACCGCGTAGCCATTGGCGAGCAACGCTCCGATCGCCATTTCCTCGTAGGCCTGTCCGTACCGCAGCAGACGTGACGGTGCGCACTGGTCGCCGGCACCGATGGTCCCTGAACCGACCACCACGACCGGACGCTCACCGCGCCCGGCCCACGGAGTGCGGGGGACCAGGACGCTGCCGGTCACGGCCGTCGGACGGTTCCGAGCGCCGGTGCTCGCATACATGACCGTGGTGGTGCGGGCGTCGATGTTCGCGCCGGTGAACGGGATGACAGCCGCGTACGACGGCGCCGATCGGATCAGCGATCCGGGACGGGCGTCGAAGCCCGACGGCGGGTTGTAGAACCCGGCATACGGGTCCGCCGACGCGGGACCGATTCCGGCGAGTGTGGCGGTGGCGGCCACCGCGCAGGTGGCGAGGAGGGCACGTCGACGAAGACGACCACCTCTCGGAAAGCGTGCGCGAGACTGTTCGCGCACGAGACGACGTCGACCCTGACCCCCGATGAACATGTTCTAATTAGTTGGATAGATCACGTCCCGTGTCAACCGTCTGGAGAAAATCTCCCAAGGGCGGCGCGCGTCTCCGACCCGCCGGCGGGGGAGGCTCGATGGGGGTGTCCGTTTCTCCTTCGACACGATCCTGCACAGCCCGCGACAGACGATGGCGCGCATCGTGTCCGTGCTCGTCGATGCTGCCATGCGGTGTCGGACACCAGGCTGTTTGCTCGGGGAAACGTCACGGTCGGGAGGCTGCGACGGCCGACTCCGGTGCAAACGGGGTAGGGCTGGGGGTGTACAAAAGGACCCGGTTCATCTGCGAACCCCGAAAGGATCGAGCAATGTCAGTGGTGTCGTACGTGATCGCCGGGTCCGAGGCGACCGGAGGCGCGGGAATCCAGGCCGACCTGCGCACTTTCGCCCAGCTCGGCACCTACGGCGTCGGAACCATCACCTGCATCGTGTCCTTCGATCCGAAGGCCGGCTGGGGCCATCGTTTCGTGCCGGTGGACGCCGGCGTCATCGCCGACCAGATCGAGGCGGCCACGGTCGCGCACGAGCCCGAGGTCGTCAAGATCGGCATGCTCGGCACGCCCGCGACCATCTCGACGGTTGCCGAGGCACTGGCATCGCGGACCTGGCGGCACGTGGTCGTCGACCCCGTCCTGATCTGCAAGGGTCAGGAGCCCGGTGCGGCTCTCGACACCGACAATGCCCTGCGCTCGGAGATCCTCCCGCTGGCCACCGTGGTCACGCCCAACCTGTTCGAGGCCGCGACCCTCGCCGGCATGGACGAACTGGCCAGTGTCGACGACCTCGCCGAAGCGGCTCGCCGGATCGCCGATCTCGGGCCGAAGTGTGTCGTCGTCAAGGGCGGGGTCGGACTCGCCGGTGACGAAGCGGTGGACGTGGTCTTCGACGGCACCGACATCACCATCCTCCGCGCACCCAAGGTGGGCGACGAGCGCGTGTCCGGTGCGGGTTGCGTGTTCGCCGCCGCGACCACCGCCGGACTGACCAAGGGCGCCGACGTCCTCGACGCGGTGCGCGCGGCCAAAGAATTCACCCACCGCGGGATCGTCGGTCGCATCAGCTCGACCGCCCCGTTCGACGCCGTCTGGCACGGACAGCAGTAGCACTCCGCGCTGTGCGGTAAACCCACCCTTTATCGGCACAATCACCACCTTGATGGGGGGTGCGTTTGCCGAAAAGTGGTGGGCTTGTCGGAGCTGGCATCCTGGAGACAGCACCACGTCGGACAGCCAGGAGTGAACAGTGACCGCACCAGACCGCGTCGACGTCCTCATCATCGGAGCCGGGATCTCGGGCATCGGGGCCGCCCGCTACCTACGGACCAAGCGTCCGTCGAAGACGTTCACCATTGTCGAGGCTCGTGCAGCCGCCGGCGGAACCTGGGACCTCTTCCGTTACCCGGGCATCCGCTCGGACTCGGACCTGCACACCTTCGGCTACGAGTTCAAGCCGTGGACCGACAAGCAGGCGATCGCCGACGCCCCGCGAATTCTCGACTACCTCCACGAGACGATCGAGGAGAACGACCTCACCGGCCACATCCGGTACCACCACAAGGTCATGGCCGCCGCCTGGTCCTCCGACGACGCACGGTGGCTCGTCGACCTCGAGCGCACCGACACCGGGGAGCGGACGCAGATCAGCGCGCGGTGGATCTTCTGCGGTTCGGGCTATTACGACTACGACGAGGGATTCAGTCCCGACTTCGCCGGCGAGGACCGCTTCCGCGGTCAGATCGTGCACCCGCAGCACTGGCCGGAGGATCTCGACTACGCCGGGAAGCGGGTCGTGGTGATCGGAAGCGGTGCGACGGCCGTGACGCTGCTGCCCGCAATGGCCGAGGAGGCCGCGCACGTGACGATGCTGCAGCGCACGCCGACCTACGTCATCCCGTTGCCGCGTGAAGACGCAATTGCCAACTCGCTGAAGAAGATCTTCGGCGACGAGCGGGGATATGCGCTCACTCGGCAGAAGAACGTCGCGCAGCAGCGAATCCTGTTCGAACTGTGTCAGCGGTTCCCCCAGGTGGCGCGACGAATGATCCGGAAGATCAACAAGTCTCAACTCCCGGAGGACTTTCCGGTCGACGTCCACTTCAACCCGCCCTACGACCCGTGGGATCAGCGCCTGTGCGTGGTGCCCGACGCTGATCTCTTCCGCACCATCCGGTCGGGCAAGGCGTCGATCGTCACCGACCGGATCACGTCGTTCACCGAGACCGGCATCCTCCTGCGGAGTGGCGCCGAACTCGAAGCCGACATCATCGTCACCGCAACGGGACTCAACATCAAGATCATCGGCGGCATCGACCTCACCGTCGACGGCAACCCGGTCTCGCTACCGGACACCGTCGTCTACCGCGGGATCATGCTGTCCGATGTGCCGAACTTCGCACTGGCCATCGGGTACACCAACGCATCCTGGACACTGAAGATCGGGTTGCTGTGCCAGTACTTCTGTAAGTTTCTCGGGTACATGGACTCTCACGGTCACGACGCGGTGTGGCCGGTAGCCGACCCGGGCATGCCCACCCGGCCGTTGCTCGACTTCGGCGCCGGGTACGTCCAGCGCGCTCTCGACACCCTGCCGAAACAGGGACCGCACGCCCCGTGGGTGATGTCGATGAGCTACTACGCCGATCGTCGCCTGTTCAAAGGCGATGTCGCCGACGAGAATCTACGGTTTGCGCAGGCGCGGCAACCGGAGGTTCTCACGTAGGAAACACGGACAGAACGACATACCTCGCCGGCTTCACCTGTCGGGCAAGCGAAACAATCAGTCGAACTCTAAGTCCTTCGCGGCCTCTCGCCGGTTCAGTCGCTGGGCGACGAGACCCACCCCGAAGCCGTGCAACACGACGCTCGCCAGGACCGTCACGGTCATCGCATACAGCGTCTCGTTGGCGACCATGCCGTCGAGTTCGTTGAAAGCCAGGAGACCGAAGACGATCGACGCGGTTCCGCGTGGCCCGAGGACGCCGATCAGAAGTCGATCACGTGGGCCGATGTCGGTGCGCAGCAGCGCGAGGTAGACGGGAACGATCCGGAGGACGGTCAGCGCGGCGAGGGCCAGAACGACGATCTGCCAGACGAACCCGAGTTCGAAGACCAGCACGGCGGCACAGCCGAAGACGAACCACATCGTGAGGGCCGCGAGCGCACTGACATCGTCGGCGAGGCGCAGTTGCTCGTCGCCCGGACCGTCGGCCCGTGCCGCCTTGTAGGCGATACCGCAGAGGAATGCCGCCACGAAGCCGTTGCCGCCGAGTTGCACCGAACATCCGTAGGCGAGGATCGGGATGAGGACGAGGCTGATCCGGATGGACTGTTCGGTGGCGAGCCCGCGGCGAATGGTGAAGTTCGTCAGTCGCGCGGCGAGGAGTCCGATGACGCTGCCCGCCAACACCGCCCACAGCGCAGACGGCACCGCCTGTTCGAGTGCTTCGGCGGGGGAGGAGGCGTGCTTGTGGTCGCCTGCGAGCGTCAGGGCGAAGATGAAGAGCGGCGCGATGATGCCGTCGTTGTAACCGCTCTCGATGTTCAGCAGGTGTCGCACCCGCGTGGGGAACCGCCGATCACGTACCAGCGACGAGGCGGGCGTCAGGTCCATCGGGGTCACCACGCAGGCGATCAGCAGCGCGACGCCGACCGCCATCGACGGCAGGAGCGCGACACCCAGCAGGGTCGCCAGGGCGACCGACAGCGGCATCGCAATGAGCAACAGCCGCAGAGATGTTCGACGTTCACCGGCGAAGTAGCCGCCTCGCACCTCGATGGCGTCGACGAACAACAGGAGAGCCAGGATCAGTTCGACGAAGGGTTCGGCTGCGTCGGTGTCGAGTGCGTTGCCGATGGAGTTGTTCGTGGTCAGCCCGATCACGAGGCCGGCGACCACCATCACGATGGCCCCGGAGATCTGGAGCCGCGACAACCGGCCCGCGACCAGGGTCCACCCGACGATCACCACGATCGCGATCAGTGCGGGAGTCATCGACCTCGCCCACGTGACAGCATTGTCGGATCTTATCCCGGCCGGCCGCGCTGATCAGGTAGGTCGCAGCGAGATCAGTGCACGTGAGGCAGCTTCGCCACGTCGTGAATCCATGAAGTCGGCTCGCTCCGGACAGCCGTTGCACACGGGTGGACGCGGATAGGCTGACGTGCATGGAGTTCGAGGACATCTTCACCGCGGTGGCGGTCGCATTCGAAGCGCTCGGCGCACTGGCCATGATCACCGGCTTCATCATCGCGCTCGTCCTCGGTGCGCGGTCGTTGTCCCGCAGGGAATCCGGCAGCGAAGCCTTCTCGATCCTCCGGACAACCCTGGGCTCGGCCATCCTCCTCGGTCTCGAGATCCTCGTCGCCGCAGACCTCATCCGGACGATCACCTCGAAGCCCTCGATCGAGGACGCACTGATTCTCGGGATCATCGTGGTGATCCGGACGGTGCTGTCGATGTCCATTCAGATCGAGATCGAGGGCACTCTGCCGTGGCGGCGGGCGGTGCTGACCAACGGCGGTCAGTTGCTGAGCAAGGCGGTGGCACGTGATGCGGCCGCGAGTCGGGCGGTCGAAGAATCGTGATCGGCTGATCGACAACGCGTTCGGACGCCTACCAGATGCGCCTCGGGATGAGGAGTCAGCCGGTGACCCGGAATTGACGGCGATAACTGGTCGGCGACGTCGCGAACGTCGCCGCGAAGTTCTGTCGCATCGTCACGCTGCTGCCGAACCCGCATTGTTCGGCGATGGTGTCCATTCCGAGGTCGGTGGTCTCGAGGAGAACCCGGGCACGATCGAGGCGCTGCCGAAGAATCCACTGCGCAGGCGTCGTTCCGGTGACCATCTTGAAGTTCCGCACGAAGCTCCGGGTACTCATGGCGGCCCGGGAGGCGAGATGTTGCACGGTGAGCGAGTCGTCGAGATGCTGCGCGGCCCACTCCATGAGTTCGCCGATCGGGTTGCCTGTTGCCGTCACCGGGACGGGCTGTCGGGTGTATTGCGCCTGACCGCCGTCCCGGTGCGGCGCGACGACCAGGCGGCGGGCGACGTCGTTGGCGACGTCGGCACCCAACCGTTCGCGGACGAGGTGCAGGCAGGCGTCGATCGCCGACGCCGTGCCCGCTGACGTCAACACGTCACCGTGGTCCACGTACAGTACGAGCGAGTCGAGCGGGATGTCGTTGTGGCGCTTGCGTAACGCGTCCATCGCCGCCCAGTGGGTCACCGCCGATCGCCCGGACAGCAGGCCGGCGTCGGCGACCGGGATCGCGCCGAGACACAGCCCGACGATGACCGCGCCACGGTCGTGGCCGTCGATGAGGATCTGGCGGAGAGAGGCGTCGAGCGGCGGGAGATCCTCGGGCCAGGACGGCACGACGATCATGTCCGCATCTGCGGCAGCCTCCGGTCCCACAAGACCTGAGATCTTGTACCCCTCGCCGACGCCGACCTCGCCGCCGGCCGCACTCCACAAGACAGTGGTCCACGATGATCCCGGGTCCGTTCTCGCGGTCTCCCCGAAGACCAGCTGCGGTGCGGCGAGATGGAACATCGAGATGCCGTCGAAGGCATAGACTGCGATTCGCATTGGCCAGATCCCATCGAAAGTAGGCATTCGTGCCACTCCCGACCGTACTCTGCGACGACGCATAGTGAGATTGGTCGGCGACACCCCCGGCCGCCGACAGATGGGAGACCCGACCATGACCACGATCCGCCGCGCACTGATCCTCGTCGACGTCCAGAACCAGTACTTCGACGGCCCGCTGGCCATTCAGTACCCGCCTCGGGACATGAGCGTGCAGAACATCGTCCGACTCATCGACCACGCGAAGGAGCAGGGCATCCCGGTGGTGGCCGTTCAGCACACGTACCCGGCCGACGCGCCGGCGTTCGCGGAGGGGTCGCGATCGTGGGAACTGCACCCGGACGTCGCCTCGCGGGCGACACCGTCGTGGAAGCGGGTGCGCAAGATCCACGGCAGCGTGTTCGCCGGGACCGACCTGACGGAGTGGCTGCGGGCGCAGGACGTGAACACGGTGACGTTCGCCGGCTACATGACGAACAACTGCGACCTGGCCTCGGCCGCGGGCGCCGAGGAACTGGGCATCGCCGCCGAGGTGGTCTCCGACGCAACCGGCGCCATCCACATCGCGAACGCCGCCGGGAAGGCCTCGGCCGAGCAGGTTCACAACACGCTGATGGCGATCCTCCACTCCAACTTCGCCGCGGTCGCCACCACCGATCAATGGATCGACGCCAGCGCCGGTGGGGCCCCGCTCGACAAAGACGATCTGGCGTCCTCAGCCATGGAAGGGCAGCGGGCATTCGGCGCCTGACGAGCGCGGTTTTATATGCCGACCGTCATAGAGTAGCGTGCACTGCGTTATAGCGGTCGTCATAGTCGCGTGAGGAAGAGTCCTGCCATGCCCACACTCGCCGAACTCGTCTCGGGTTTCGATCCGACCTCGGAATTCGTCGTCCCCACCCAGTGGACGCAGGGTCGTACCGCTTACGGCGGGCTGACCGCGGCCATGTCGGTACTCGCCGCGCAGCTGACCGAGGGTAAGCCGCTACCGCCACTGAAGTCGGCACAGTTCCTGCTCAGCGCGCCGGTCGTCGACGCCGCGACGTTCACCGCCCGCCGACTCCGCGAAGGGCGATCAGCCTCGAGCGTCGCCGTCGAAACCGTGAGCGGGGGACAGATCGCCGCGCACGCGTCGCTGATCTTCGCGCAGCCGCGTCCGAGTGCGATCAGCCATGACCTCGTCGGCGCTCCCGAGGTTCCGGCACCCGAGGATTGTGGGCCGTTCGGCGACGCCTCGGCGCCCCTTCGTCCGGCGTTCGTCGACAACGTCGAGATGGTTCGGGCGGGTGGGACCGTCCCGCTGGGTGACGACGGGGACCCGCGGTTCCTCGCCTGGGTGCGGCATCGCGGTGCCGAGGGAGTGGATCCGACGATCGCGCTGGTCGCCCTCGCCGACGCCCTGCCGCCGGCGACCACGGCGGCGTTCACCGAGTGGGCGCCGATCAGCACGATGAGCTGGTCGCTGCACATCTGCACCGACGACCTGCCGAAGCCGACGGACTGGATGCTCCTGGAATCGTCGAGCACCTTCACACGCGACGGCTACTCCCATCAGTCGATGACCCTGTGGGACAGTGCATCGCGTCCGATCATCCAGGCCTCACAGACGGTTGCGCTGTTCGCCTGACGAAGCCCGGAGAAGTGCGGCGTTCAACCGCCGTGGGATTCCCTGAGGGCTCGGCCCTTCTCGATGTCTTCCTGGTGGGTCTTCTCGTTCTTGTCCGAGACGGTGGTGTCGCGAGGGGGAAGCTGTAGCCGCTCTTCGGCAGCCATACCCGCCTGAAGCTGACGACCACGCTCGAGTTCGGCGTCGAACTCCGCGCCGAAGAGCAGGGCCAGATTGGTCAGCCACAACCACAGCAGGAAGACGATCACACCCGCCAGCGCGCCGTAGGTCTTGTTGTAGCTGCCGAAATTCGACACGTAGAGAGCGAACGCCGCCGAGGCCACGATCCAGGTGACGATCGCCAGGACTGCGCCCGCACTGATCCACCGGAACTTCGGTTGTTTCACATTCGGTGTCGCCCAGTACAAGACAGCGACGATCACCACCACGAAGACCAGCACCACCGGCCAGCGCACGATGTTCCACACAGTCAGAGCGGTGCTGCCCAGACCGATCGCATCGCCGATCGAACGTGCGATCGGTCCACTGACCGCGAGCATCAGCGCCACAGCAGCGGCGAGGATCAGGGCCACCAGCGTCACCAGCAGCATGGCGGGCCGCAGCTTCCAGATCGGACGGCCTTCATCGACCTCGTACATGCGGTTCATCGCACGACCGAATGCGCCGACATATCCCGACGCCGACCACAGAGCGCCGGCGAGACCGATCACGAGGGCGAGGCCTGCACTCGGCGCGGACACGAGTTGTTCGACGGGTGCACGCAGCGTGTCCACCGCATCCGACGGGCCCAGGTCTTCGACCATCGTCAGCACCGCGTCAACCGTCTTCTCTCCCTGTCCGAAGACACCGAGCAGCGAGACCATGGCGAGCAGTGCGGGGAACAGTGACAGCACCGAGTAATAGGTGAGCGCGGCCGCCAGGTCGGTGCATTGATCACGGGAGAACTCGCGGGCCGTCTTTCGCAGCACGAACATCAGCGACGGCTTGGTGAGGTCGGTGGGCGATTCGGGCTTACGTGGATCGTCTGGATCGGCGAGAGTCGGGTCGTCTTCGACGTCCCGGCCGGCCTTGTCCATGGTCTGCTCGTCCTTGCTCATACCCCGGTGTAGCCGCCGGGTTCGCAGACCAAACTCTCCATGCCTTGACCAGGCGGGACGGGGGAGCGCGCCCGGTGGCGGTCAGCCCGCGGAGGCGACCACACGTGACAGCGCGAGCTCGCGGCCGGCGATGCGCGCGTTCTCCTCGGCCTCGACCTTGAGCTCGGCCGCGATATCGGCGAAGGCATCGAGGGCAGGATTCACACCGACGAGCGTGAACTGACGTTTGACGATCCGGAGGTCGAGTCCCCAGACATCCTCCAGGACGCGGCGCAGCCACGGCGTCGAGTGGTCCCAGCCGTCCCTCGGCGTTCCCGGGTCGTAGTTGCCGCCCTGGGTCGTGACCAGCACCGCGGGCTTGCCACGCAGCGCGGCCGGGTCGACGCCGATCCGCGGATCGGTAGCTGCGAGGTCGTACCAGCCCTTGAAGTGTTGGGAAACACCGAAGTTGTAGAGCGGAACGGTGAGCAGCAACGCCTCGGCCCCGATGACCTCATCCGCGATCTCGGCGGCGAGGGCGACTGCCTCGCGTTGCGCAGCGTCGCGGTCGGCCGGCGGGACCGTTCCGGCGATCACGGCATCGCGCCACACAGTCGCGGAAACGGGATCGGTCGACAGATCTCGGCGTGTGACCGTCGAGTCCGGGTGAGCGCTGGTCCATTCGCGCTCGACGAGGTCGCCGAGGGCGCGGCTCGACGACGTGGAGGGGAGGATGCTGGCATCCAGACGGAACAAAGACATTCGAACTCCTCGGGAGTGACTAGGTATTTAGAAGTGACTACTCACAAGGTAGTACTGTCGTCGTCGAAGCGCCACCGGGCGACTAGGATGTGGTCGATGTCCGATATTTCCGCGACCGGCCACGCGCCGCGCACATGCGACGATGCGTTGCGTCGTGCGTTCGGCTTCCTGGGCAAGCGGTGGAACGGCATTCTCATCGCAACGCTGATGAACGGACCGGCGGGGTTCGCCGAATTGCGTTGCGCCGTCGGAGGAATAAGCGATTCGGTGCTGTCCGGCCGACTCTCGGAACTGACCGCGGCCAATCTGGTGGAACGCCTGGTGGATCCCGGACCGCCGGTGTCGGTGTCCTATCAGCTCACCGAGTCGGGGCGCGCACTCATGCCGGCACTGACCGCCCTCACCGCTTGGGCTTGGGAGAATCTGCCGCCGTCGGTGGCGGAGTAACTCGACGGATCAGACTGCGATCCGACACACTTCGTCGACCACACCCTGCAGGTCGCCCTGGATCATCCTCGTCAGCGCGGCAGGCGTCTCGTCCTTGAAGCCGGTCAGGTCGACCGGATCCCCGAAGGTCACCATCGGTCGGGCCCGATCGCTCTCCGATGAGTAGGCGATACCGGCGGACACGAGCGTGACGTCGACGCCCGCTTTCAACGCACGGTAGGCGATGTGGCCGATCCCGGTTCCGAGCTTCTGCAACCGGGTCACGTCACCCTCGTTGCAGGTCCCCTCGGGGAAGACGGCGATGCTGTCGCCGCGGACCATTCGCTCGACGCAGACGCCGAACATCTGGCGACCGGCCTCCGCGGCGGCCCGGACACCGTGGTCCTTCTGACGGAAGACCGGAATGCCGCCCAGGGTGTCGATCTTGCGTCGCTGCTCCGGGTCCTCGAAGAGTTCGTCTTTCGCCAGCACGCGCAGGTGACCGATGCGGGGACGAAGCGGTGAGCGGAAGCCTGCCGCCGCCAACACCAGCGGATCGCGCTCGGACACATGGTTGGCCGCGACCAGTAACGGTTTGCCGCTGCGGACCGCGCGAACCAGACGATCGCGGGCGGTGAACCCCACGACGGGCCTGATCTTGGCGGCGAGCACCCCGTACATCAACTTCGCGCGTACGCGATCCTGCTGGTGATCGAGGTAATGCGCGTATACGGCCTCAGACCGGGTGAGCTCCACATCCACGTAAGTTACGGTACCGTAGGTTAGGTGTCATGCCCAAGGAACGGCGAAACCAGTCTGTCTGTGGACGACGAAGAACAGCAGGTGGGGGGCTTGAGTCCATGCCGGGGCGATGTTCAGTCAGGCACCACGACGGCTCGACCACGTAGGTCATTGGCGGCCAATCGCCGGTAGGCCTCGACCCCGTCATCGAGCGAGAACCGTTCGACCGCCACCTCTAGGACACCGTCTCGTGCGAGGTCGAGAACCTCGATGAGCTCGTCGCGTGCTCCCCAGTACGGCGCGCGCACCGACACCTCGTAGGGCTGGGTGAAGAAGCCGACCTTCGCCGCGGCGACCATGTCGCCGATGCCCACGATCACCACGTCACCCATGGTCCCGACGACGCCCATCGCGATGTCGAGAGTGGGTTGCAGGCCGACGAAGTCGAAGACTGCGGTCGCACCGTCGTTCCCGGTGATCCTGCGGACGCCCGCGACGGCATCGGCGTCGGAGAGCACCACCTCGTGGGCCCCGACCTCGCGCGCGAACTCGAGCTTCTCGTCGCTCACGTCGAGGGCGATCACTCGCGACGGAGTCAGGTGCCGAAGCAGTTGGATCCCGACATGCCCGAGACCACCGGCTCCGATGACCACTGCCGTGGTGCCACCGACCAGCTTCGGAAGCGAGGGTTTGATCGCGTGGTAGGGCGTGAGGCCGGCATCGGTGAGAGGGACTGCATCCACCGGATCGAGGTCGCCGAGGGGCACCAGGTGGCGCGCATTGTCGACGAGCAGGTACTCGGCCATCGCGCCCGGGTTGCCCAAACCCGGTGGTGCGATGCCCAGTTCGCCGGCTCGGCTGCAGTAGTTCTCCAAGCCGCGGGAGCAGAAGTGGCAGACGCCGCAACCCCAGGCTCCGTACACGGCCACCGAGATGCCCTCGGAGATACCGGTGACGCCGGTGCCCACCTCGGCGACCACGCCGGCTCCTTCATGGCCGAGCGTCATCGGAAGGGGATAGGGGAATCCTTCTTCGGGCAGGTTGAGGACGAAGTCGTCCGAATGGCAGGCGCCGGCTGCCGTCACCTTCAGGAGCACCTGTCCGGGACCCGGCGAGGGTTTGTCGACCTCACGCAGCTCCGGCAGTTTGCCCGGCTGGACGACCTGAATGGCCTTCATGCGCATACCTTTCGATCCGGCGGATGGTGGACCCGCCTTCCGGTCTACTCGGTCGGTCGCAAAGCCATGCGTCTTCCGGCGAACTCGGCACAATCCGCTCGGCGTGGCAACTTCGTGTTCACCACCGGCGGGATGGGTTCCGTGCCGCGCATCGCACGCATTGCCGGGCCGCGGGGAGGACCTCGAGTCGCTCGGGGTCGATGACCTCGCCGCACGTCTCGCAGCGGCCGTACGCTCCGCGACCGACGCGCTCGAGAGCAGCGTCGATCTCGTCCAGACGAACCCGCGATCGTTCGAGCTGGGCGACCAACTGGCCACGCTCGACGGCGAGTGTCGTCCCCTCCGGATCGTGTTCATCGTCGGAGGCGGCGTCCGCGGTCGACTCGATGACGGCGGCCAGACTCGCAGACAGTGATTCGATGAGCGTCGCGGTTCTCTCGCGCTCGGCGATCAGCGATGCTTCCGATTGGTTCGGGCCGGAGTTCGGGTCGGAGTGGATCACGTTGACCGAGCCCAGGTCTGTGGTCGACTCACGGCTCAAGTTGTACGCCGCAGGTACGACGTTCTCGGTCACGCATGAACGTCGCGGAGACCGACGGCGCCGCGCAACCCTGAACAGTTGACGCACCCCACGCAGCCGACACATCCAGCGCACCGCCGGCACAGCAGACAGGCCACGACACCGACACTGCCGGCGACCCCGAAACTGATTGCGGTGGCGACACTTCCGGCGACGAGCAGGCTGGCCATCGTCGCCGCCGAACCCGTGACGATCGCGCTCGCGACCGTAGCCGCCGAGGAACTGACACCGGCGCTGGCCACCGTGCCGGCCGACCCGGCGACGGCAGCGCTCGCGACGGTGCCGGCCGAACCGGCCACCGCCAGGCTCGACGTGGTCGCGATCGAGCCGGCGACCGCGGTCGAGTTCACGGTCGAGGGTGATTCGACGACAGAAGTCTCATCGCGGGTGAGTGTCCACATGATGTCCATGGTCGCGCAGTCGGAACACGCACGCAGGGGGTTCGGGGGCAACTCACCGGTGTTCCGCGGAACACTCCCGACACTCAGGTCCCGCAGAACGTCTGGAACGACGAGTTGAACTCGTCCGAAGCAGGCGCGGTGTACTTGACCCATTCGACGCGCCGCTCGAACGGGTGCGTCACGACGTCGAGTAACTCCTCGAACGGCGCGAGGTCACCCTCGTGCGCGGCGCGGAGGGCGGCGTCGACCATGTGGTTGCGTGGGATGTAGAGCGGGTTGACCTGATCCATCGCGTCTGCGGTGGTGTCGTCGTCCCGGCCGTGATCGGCGAGCGTCTCGCGCCATCGTGCGAGCCAGGGCGCCGAGACCTCCCGTGGGAGGAGTAGGTCGAGTGGAGCCGTTCGTCCGCGGAGTTCGTCGGCGAGCGCCCGGAAGGCCCCGGTCCAGTCGGCGCGGTGTTCTGCCATCAGGGCCAGCAGGTCGTCGATCAATGCGTGGTCGACAAAGGTATCGGCCAGCCCCAACTTGGCGGACAGACCTTCGTTGAGGTGCTGCTCGTACAGACCGTCGAAGGTGGACAGCGTGGCGGTCGCGATGGCGATCGCCTCGTCCGGCGTGGGGCTGATCAGCAAGAGAAGCGTTTCGGCGAACCGTGCAAGGTTCCATTTCAGGACGGCGGGCTGGTTCCCGAAGGCGTAACGCCCGCCCTGATCGATCGAGCTGAACACCGCTGCCGGATCGAAGGCGTCGACGAATGCGCACGGCCCGTAGTCGATGGTCTCGCCGGAGATGGTGGTGTTGTCGGTGTTCATGACACCGTGCACGAACCCGACGAGCATCCACTGGGCGACGAGGCGGGCCTGACGGTCGACAACGCCCTCCAGCAGCTTCGCGTAGCGGTTCCCACCACCGGTGGTCGGCAGGTCGGACAGGTCGGGGTAGTGGCGAGCAATCGCATAGTCGGCGAGGGGTTGCAGGATGTCGCCGTTGCGGGCGGCGAACTCGAAGGTACCGACCCTCAGGTGACTCGCTGCGACGCGCGCGAGCACGGCTCCGGGCTCGACACCGGTGCGGTGAACGCCGCGACCCGTCGCCACCACCGACAGTGACCGGGTGGTGGGCACGCCGAGAGCGTGCATGGCTTCGCTGACCAGGTATTCGCGGAGCATCGGTCCGACGACCGCGAAACCGTCTCCTCCTCGCGAGAACGGCGTCGGACCAGAGCCCTTCAACTGCATGTCGACGCGGTGACCCTCGACGTCGAGCAGTTCACCCAGCAGAAGTGCCCGCCCGTCGCCGAGCAGTGGGGCGTATCCGCCGAACTGATGTCCGGAGTACGCCGTCGCCACCGGTTGCCCGTCGGCGGGCACGGCTGCGCCGGCCAGGATCGCGACCCCGTCGTCGGAGCGCAAGGCCTCGACGTCCAACCCCAACGACGATGCGAGCTGTTCGTTCACGACGAGGAGCTGCGGATCGGGCACGTCGGCTCCCCGCCATTCGACGGTGAGCGGCGTCAGCTCATCGACGAAAGTGCTCTCGAAGCCGGTGATCGCGTCGGACGTGCGGGCGGGGGAGTCGGTGGCAGCCACTCTTCGAGCGTAACCACTCGTCGCGCTGCCCGACTTTCGCTGATGTCTACAGTGCGATGGCGGCGCCGCAGATGCCGCAGGCCTCGAACTCGCGCCGTCCCCAGCGCGCGATCGGGATGAAGAACACGGTGAACTGCTTGAACTCCCGCATCCGGGTCCACTGGGTGGTGTTGTGACAACGGGGGCACGTACGGGTCTGTCCTGCGCCGAGTTGCTGCTGCTTGGGGCCGTATCCGAAGACGAAGAACACTCCGTCATCGTATGCACGACCGCGACCGGCCCGTCCGGACTGGATCGAGACCCGGCACCCGTCAGTCGCACGCGCGTGCGAACATGGGACGCGTGAGCTCGCAGAAGAGGACCGGCCTGACCGCCGTTGACCTGGAATCTCTGTCCGCCGCACTCGCGGCCGGCAAGCGCGTGACCGTCTACCTCCGTGACCCGATGCCGTCCCTCGGACTCGACGCCGGGACTTCGGCGCGGGTTCTGTCCGTCGACGGTTCGACGGTGACGGTGCGGCCCAAGGGCGTCGACGATCAGTTGCCCTTCGAGGCCGACGAACTGCAGCGCGCACGTTCCGCCTCAGCACCCGCGAAGGCAGCCCCACGGTCGCCCAGGACCGCCCCTGCCGACCCGACACCGTCGGTACGCCCTGCGCCGACACCGAAAGCAGCTGCAGTGGAACCGAAGCCGACGCCCGAGCCCACTACGCGTCCGGAGCCCGCACCGCCGCGATCGGCCGCGCCGAAGTCTGCTCCGGCGAAAGCTGCTCGACGGTCGAAGAACACGACAGCGGCGGTGAGCGTGACCATCACGTCAGCGGGTGAGAGCCTCTGGACGGTGTCGGTGGCGCACGGGAGTAAGAAGGGAAAGCCTGCTGAGGTGACCGCTGACCGCGTGGCCCGCGCGATGCAGGAACTCGGCGACGACGCAGCGATCACGGCCGTCGACGAGGTCATCGAATCCGCGCGCGAGGCCGCGCAGAGGAAGATCGAGGAGCTGACGCGCGAACTCGAGAACGCACGAGCAGCGCTCGCTCACCTCGACGTCGGGCCCGCCGAGAGCTGACTCGAGTTCATCCGGCCGGCGGGGCGAAGAACTCCAGCGCGATGTTGTCCGGGTCCCGGAACGATATCCCTGATCCGTAGTGGGCGTGCTTGATGCCGCTGTGCGCGATTCCGGCCTTGTCCAGACGGGCAACCCATTCTTCGAGTTCGGGCCGAGTGCAGGCGAATGCGACATGGTCCAGTCCGACGTTCCGCTCGTCGAAACCGTCAGCATCCGACCCGCTCGAACTATGGGTGTGGAGTCCGAAAAGCGTTCCGCCGGCGAGTGCGAAGACCGTGTGATGGAAGTTGCCGGATTCCTCGTCCTCGTCCAAGACCGGTTTGGCGTCGAACAGGGTCTGGTACCAAGCGGTACTCGCAGCAAGGTCACTCACGGTGATCGCGACGTGGGTGAGAGCGGGAAATGCAGGCATCGGATGCCTCCTCCCAGGAAGGGCGCCGGATGGGAACTCCGGACGCACCGACCAGTTTATCGCCGCAGCCAGAGTTCAGGCCTCAGTCCGGGTCGGTGAACCGAGGTTCCCGGCGGGCCAGGCCGGCGTGCACGGCCTCGAGCTGGTTCGGTGAACCGATCAGCTCGACCTGCAGTGTGCTCTCCAGCAGCAGCGCGGCCGATGGGTCGGTACCGGTCCAGGTCTCGTCGTAGAGGCGCTTCGCGGCGCGCACCGCGTGGGGCGACTTCGCCGCGATCTGGTGGGCGAGGTCCAAGGCGCAGGCGAGCGGGTCGTCGGCCGTGCCGGTGACCAGCCCGAGCTCGTGGGCCTCGGCTCCCGAGAGCACACGACCGGTGAAGGTGAGTTCTTTGGCCACGTCGGCCCGAAGGAGGCGCGGGAGCGTCTGGGTGATACCCATATCCGGCACCAGGCCCCACTTCACCTCCATGATGGACAGTCGTGCGTCGGGGGTCGCGTAGCGGATGTCGGCGCCGAGCGCGATCTGCAGGCCACCTCCGAAGCAGTTGCCATGGATCGCGGTGATCACCGGCGCCGGCACGTGACCCCAATCGAGAGACACCCGCTGCGCCTGGTTTCCGCGGTCGGCGTCGTCTCGATCCAGCAGAGAGTCGGCGAGCCCATCGCCGCCGAGTGATGAGATGTCGAGGCCGGAACAGAAGCTCTTCCCGGCTCCGTGGACGACGACCGCCCGCACTCGACGATCCGCCGCCAGGTCGCCCGTCACCGCGAGCAACGCGTCGAACATCGCGGGGTCCAAGGCGTTGTGCTTGTCCGCCCGATTGAGCGTGACCGTCGCGACGCCCGCATCGTCGACATCGAGCAGAATCCGTTGTTCCGTCATCGTCTTCACCACCTCGCCGTGTGTCGTCGGCCGTGCGATGGGCCCGGCCACGTACTCCGAGCGCTTACACTACGGCGGTGGCGGAATCAGTCTGGGAGTTCACCGAATCCGATGGTTCGGTCGTCGTGCACACCGATGTGGGCGGGCGGGCGGCACGCACCGGCCACCGACTGACGATCGCGATGCGCACCTGGTCGGCGTCGGTGACACTGACCGACGACCTCGTGCCGACGAACCTGAGCGCCACGATCGCGGTCGACTCGATGCACGTGGAATCCGGGGAAGGTGGACTCACCCCGATGACCGGTGCCGAGAGGTCACTGGCCCGCATGAACGCCCTGAAGTCCATGGGCGCCGACAAGTACCCCGAGATCACCTATGCGGCAGATACATTCAGCACTACGGACGGTGGTTACCGAGCCGACGGAGTGCTGACGATCCACGGTCGGTCACACCCGCATGGGCTGGACCTGCAGGTCGTCGAGACCGCCGATGGTTGGCAGATCTCGACCGAGTCCACCATCACTCAGAGCGACTTCGGGATCAAACCGTATTCGCTGATGATGGGCACGCTGAAGGTCGTCGACGACGTCCGCGTCGTCGTCGAGGTGGCCCGCACTCGCTGACCAGCGGTGGCCGCGCGCCTGACTTGGCTCCGGTGCGAGTGCGTTCCGGTCGGTACGCTCGATGGTGCGCGATTTGTCCGCCAGGTCCGTCAGCCCTCGCGGGCTTGCGCCGGACGAGCCCGTCGGACACGCACGAGCTGGAGAGAACCATGGAAGCACTGATCCTGATCGCCGTCATCGTCCTGATCGTCGTCGGGGTGGTGGTGATCGCTCAGCAGCGCTCGGGCACCAACGCGGCCCGAAACCTGGACGACGCGAAGGCCGACGCCCGACAGGCGATCGAACGGCTCGGCGGGCAGGTGTTCATGCTGATCGGCGACGGCCCGGCGTCGAAGCAGGCTCTCGCCGACGCGGGCGAGCGCTATACCGCGGCGGGGTCGCAGATCGAGCAGGCCAACTCACCCGCGCAGGCGCGCCTGGCCAAGCAGACCGCCATCGAAGGCCTGTACTACATCCGCGCGGCGCGGATCGCGATGAACCTCGATCCCGGTCCCGCCATCCCCGAACTCGAGGGCCGGCAGAGGGCGGGCAAGGTCACCGAGGATCGGAAGGTCGAGTTCGAAGGACGCCAGGTCGAGGCGTCGCCCAACCCGTCTGATCGGACGCCGAACTACTACCCGGGTGGCCGTGTCGCCGGGCGGCCGGTTCCGGCCGGCTGGTACTCCGAGCCCTGGTGGCGGCCGGCGCTCGTGGCGGGCGCCTGGGGTGTCGGATCGATGTTCCTGTTCTCCGCGATGTTCTCCGGCATGGCCGGCGTCCCGTACGACGCCCAGGGCTTCGAGAGTGGCATCGGCGATGGATCCGACATGGGAGCCATCGACGGTGGCGCCGGAGGCGACGACTTAAGCGGGGGTGCCCCCGGCGGCGATGGCGGTTTCGGCGGAGACGGTGGTTTCGGTGGAGACGGCGGCGGTTTCGGTGATTTCGGTGGCGGAGGATTCGACTTCTGATCGACCTGAGGGGCATCGAAAACCGCGGTGTGTAGCCATCTTCGAGATGTCCTCCACCGGCAACGACCGCTCGGCGACTCGTGGTTCGATGTGCGGGTTTTGCGGCACGGTCCGCTCAACGGCGAAGAGGTCTCAGTACCTGGAATGGGCATAGACGTATAGCAAATGGAGCATCTTCGCATCCGCATGATGAGCCGGATGCAGCTCCTCCGCGACACAGACTAGAGCCGGCCTTGTCGACCCACTCGTAGCTTCCACCCTCGAACCCACTGGTCAGCGCACCGGCTATGGGTCAATCGCCCGTCCTTCGATTTTGGTGACACAGGTCACTCGACGCCCATATAGTTACCCAATGCCACTTAGTCATCTAAGTGACAGAGGACGGCGGCGCCGTTCCTGATCCCCAATTGAAAAGGACACACCGATGAAACCGTTCAGAGGCTCGCGCGTCGCCAAAGTGGTGGCCGCATCGTTCGCGGTGGTCGCGCTCAGTGCGACAGCTGCATGTGGCAGCGACGACAGCGGTGACGGCTCCGCGTCGGAGAGCGTCGCCGCACCGGAGGGTTCCTTCCCTGGGACTGCGGCCAGTGGCGAGCCGGTGAAGATCGGTCTCATCAACAACGAGGGCGGACAGGCCATCTCGATGCCCGAGAACCGGGAATCGGCCGAAGCCGTCGTCCAGTACGCCAACGAGAACCTCGGCGGAATCGGTGGCCGGCCCATCGAACTGGTCATCTGCAAGCAAGGTGAAGACGCCAATCAGGCCCGAGACTGTGCCAACAAGATGGTGGAGGCCAAGGTCTCTGCCGTCCTCATGACCAGTAGCGGCCAGGGCAATTCGATGGTCCCGATCATCACCGGGGCCGGCATTCCCTACGTTTCCGCAGCGGGTCAGGCATCGTCGGAGCTGACCACCGACGGCGCGTTCATGTGGACCGCAGGCCTGCCCGGCGCGCTCACCTCGATGGCGAAGTACTCCGCCAACCAGGGCATGAAGAACGTCACGGCCTACGTCATCGAGTCCCGGCAGCGACCGCCGGTGTCCAGGCGATGGGCGCCCCCGCCTTCCAGGCCGCGGGAGTCAACCTCAAGGTCGTTCCGATCCCGCCGGGCACCCCGGACGCCACTCCGCAGGTGAGCGCGGGCCTCGGCGACAACCCCGACGGTTTGGTCGTCATCGGTGAATCCACCCTCTGCACATCGGTGTTCAAGGCACTGGGCACGGTATCGACGACGGCCGAGAAGATGACCATCCAGCCGTGCTCCGATCCGGCCGTGGTGGAAGCGGTCGGCAACCAGAACCTCAACGGCACCAAGGTCTTCACCGCCTCGGTCATCAACGCCGACGATCCCGAGACGCAGCTCTACAAGGCGATCATGGCCAAGTACGCGCCCGACACCGACATCGAAGGATTCGCGATCATCGGTTACCAGGGCATGCTCGGCCTGGTCCGCGCAACCGAGTCGGTCCAGGGGACGGACACGTCGCCGGCCGCGTTGACCGCCGCGATCAAGTCCGCCAAGGACGTTGTCCTGCCGGCCGGTTACGGTCTCAAGTTCACCTGCGACGGCAAGGCGATGCCCGGCATGGTCTCGGTGTGCGGCAGCGGAGGAATCGTCGAGACCTTCGAAAACGGCGAGCTCGTCGACCCCCAGCTCGTCTGACCTGACGAACGTTCACCACACCCGCACGATCATCCGGAAGTCGGTAGATGACCCAAGATATTCAGTTCTTGCTCCTAGGGCTCGGCAACGGCGCTGTCTACGCAGCATTGGCACTGGCCCTGGTCATGACCTATCGGAGTTCGGGTGTGGTGAACTTCGCCACCGGTGCCATCGCGCTGTACATCGCGTACACGTACGCGTACCTGCGCGACGGCGAGCTTCTCATCCCGATCCCGGGGTTCCCCAAGACAATTGATCTCGGGGGACCCCTGGGATTGGCACCCGCCATGGTGATCGCACTCCTGATCGCCGCCGGCCTCGGCGCCCTTCTCTATCTCTGCGTGTTCCGAATGCTCAGGACCGCACCAGCCACGGCCAAGGCGGTCGCCTCGATCGCCGTGATGTTGGTGATCCAGGCTCTGCTCGCCGCCCGGGTGGGCACCAGCCCGGTGTCGGTGGATGCGATCCTGCCCACCGACATCATCGAGATCGGAGACATCCGCGTTCCCGCCGATCGCGTGTGGATCGCGGCACTGGTCGTCGTGCTGACGGTGCTGTTGATCCTCGCCTTCCGCCTGACCCGATTCGGTCTGGCCACCCGGGCAGCCGCCGAATCGGAGAAGGGCGCAATCGTCGCGGGCCTGTCACCCGAGCGCATCGCCTACGCCAACTGGGCACTGTCGACGATGATCGCAGGTCTGGCAGGCATCCTGATCGCCCCGACCGTCCCGCTGATCCCGGTGTCCTACACGCTCTTCATCGTGCCGGCCCTCGCCGCGGCGCTGGTCGCCAACTTCTCCGCGATCGGTCCGGCGGTCGCCGCCGGTCTGGGAATCGGTGTCTTGCAGTCGGAGATGACACATCTCCAGGCATCCGTCAGCTGGATGCCACAGTCCGGGATGGCCGAGCTCATACCCCTGGCGATGATCCTGATCTTCCTGGTGGTGCGCGGCAAACCCCTGCCGACCCGTGGTGCCATCATCCAGAACACTCTGGGCGCCGCACCGCGACCACGAAACCTGTTGATCCCCGCCATCGTCGGTATCGTGGTCGCCCTCGGGTTCCTGATCTTCACCGAGGGCAGTATCCGAGGCGCGGTCATCGTCACCTTCACGGTGGCGATCATCGCCCTGTCGCAAGTGGTGGTCACCGGGTTCGCCGGTCAGATCTCGTTGGCGCAGTTGACCCTTGCGGGAGTCGCCGCGTACACGATGTCGCGCCTGACCACCGATTGGGGCCGTTCCGTTCCCGATCGCGCCGGTGTTGGCGGCTCTGGTGGCGACGGTGGTGGGTGTCGTCGTCGGACTCCCGGCACTGCGGATCCGGGGCTTGCCGGTCGCGGTCGTGACGCTCAGTCTCGCGGTGTTCCTGGAGGCGTTCTGGTTCCGCAACAACGAGTTCAACGGTGGGATCGACGGGGCGGTCGTCCAGGATCCGTCGCTGTTCGGTCTCGACCTCGGCATCGGCTCCGGAAGTACCTATCCCAACATCGCATTCGGCATCCTGTGTCTGATCGTCCTGACGCTGGTCGGCCTGGGCGTCGCCCGGCTGCGGACCAGTCGTCTGGGTGCCTCGATGCTGGCCGTTCGCGCCAACGAACGCTCCGCCGCCGCCGCCGGGGTCAACGTGTCACGAACAAAACTGGTGGCCTTCGCAATCGGCGCGTTCATCGCCGGGATCGGCGGCTCCCTCATGGCCTATCAACAGACGGTGGTGGTTCCCGAATCCTATGCCGCCATCGCCGGAATCGGCATGTTCGCACTGGTGTACCTGGCCGGCGTCACCTGCGTCTCCGGCGGCGTCCTCGCGGGCATCATGGGCGCCGGCGGCATCCTGTTCGTGCTGCTCGATCGCACGGTCAACCTGGGCACCTACTACCACGTCATCACCGGCGTGCTCCTGGTCATCACCATCATCGCCAACCCCGAGGGCATCATCTCCGAGGTCCACAAGGCGGCGAACTGGTTGCGCGCCAGGATCTCCGGCCATCGGGACACCGAGGCCGAACTCGACCTCACCATCTCGTCCGAGGCCGACACCAAGAACGCCGAGGGGCCTCGCGCGCCTGGGGAAGTCATCCTGTCGTCCAAGGGAATCGGCGTCCGGTACGGCGGCGTCACCGCCGTCGACGATGTGTCGTTCGACGTGCGGGACGGGGAGATCATCGGCCTGATCGGTCCCAACGGTGCCGGGAAGACCACGTTCATCGACGCCATCAGCGGGTTCGCCGACGCGACCGGCAGCGTGACCCTGGAGGGTGACAGCCTCGACGGGCAGCGCCCCTATCAGCGCAGCCGCCACGGCCTGGGTCGCACGTTCCAGGGGATCGAACTGTACGACGACCTGTCGGTCCGTGAGAACGTCGCGGTCGGAACCACCGCCGCCCGGCATCGCCCGGACACCGCGACGCTGGGGGACGAGGACCTGGACCGCCTCTTCGAGCTGTTGCACCTCACCCCGGTGGTCGATCGCCAGGTGAAGGAACTCTCGCAGGGGCAGCGACAACTCGTCTCGGTCGCCCGGGCACTCGCCGGCCGCCCCCGGGTGGTCCTGCTCGACGAACCTGCCGCCGGACTCGACAGCACCGAGAGCCTGTGGCTCGGACACCGCCTCCGCGCGATCCGCGATGCTGGGGTGACCGTCGTGATGATCGACCACGACATGGAACTGGTTCTCGCAGTGTGTGATCGGATCGTCGTCCTCGACCTCGGCAAGGTGATCGCCATCGGAACCCCCGACGAGATCCGCAACGATCCCGCTGTCACGAGCGCCTACCTCGGCGCCACCCATACCGGCGAGGAGCTGAAGGGATGAGCCACGTACTCACCTGCACCGGCGTGGATGCCGGATACACCGGTCGCCCGTGCGTTCGAGGATTCGATCTCGAGCTCGCCGCGGGGGAGGTGCTGGCACTTCTCGGCCCCAACGGCGCGGGCAAGACGACGGTACTGATGACACTGGCCGGGTTGCTCCCGAGCCTGGCCGGCGAGGTGTCCATCGACGGTCACACGGTGAAGTCCGGACACGCACGGAGCGCGGCGAAGGCCGGGCTGGTGTTGGTTCCCGACGACCGTTCGTTGTTCACCTCGCTCACCGTCGAGGAGAACCTTCGGCTCTCCGTCAGGTCTCGGCGTTCCTGGCCGACGGAACGGGACACCATCGTGGAGACCTTCCCCCAGCTCGCCGACCGGCTCAAGGTGCCCGCCGGTGCACTCTCTCCGGAGGCGAGCAGCAGATGCTCGCGATCGGACGGGCTCTCGTGCAGCACCCCAAGGTCCTGCTGATCGACGAACTCAGCATGGGCCTGGCGCCGGTCATCGTCGAACGCCTGCTGCCTATCGTCCGCGCCGTCGCCGACAACACCGGCACCGCAGTGATTCTCGTGGAACAGCACGTTCAACTCGCCCTTGGTGTCGCGGATACCGCGATGGTCATGCGGCACGGAAATCAGGTACTGCAGGGCAATGCGTCGGAGCTGGCCGCGACACCCGAGGTGATCGAGAACGCGTACATGGGTGAGGCGTTCGCTGGACCCTGACATCGCGGTGGTGTGCCACACGCCACGACTACGGGGCGGACGTCCGCGGCTGTGACCTGCGAGGACCATCGTTCTGCGGTGTCGAAACCGGGGCCTCGGCCGTGTCCGTACAGAGGTCGTTGTCAGCCAGTTTCCTGCGCTGCGCGCCGGCGAGGATCCGTCAGGAACGAAGGTGCATCGAGGTGTCGCCGACGTGGGTGATGTCGCCGTAGTCGCGACTCGCGAAGTGCCACTCACCGTCGTCGACAACGAAAGTGTCATGGTGTCGGCCGATCATGACGACGTACTCTCCGTCCGGCCCGTGCTGCACCACCGTGTACGCTGCCCGCACCGACCCGGTTGCCGGAGACGAACACTTCCGCTCGGCCGAAGAGCTCTGCGACACCTGTGAGGTCACCGCCATCCAAGCGTTGAACGTAACTGCGCAGCAGGGCCGTGATGGCCGAAGTCGGAGATCCCATCAGCCGTGGACTCGGACGGCCAGCGACCGGAGGCGGCGGACGAGAAGGCTTCGCTCCCAATGAGGATCGGCGGTGTCGACGGTGGGGATCCGAGCAGTTCGGCGACAACCGCCATCGGCAAACGTTGGGCGACGGCGGCGACCCAGTCGATCCGGCCGTCGCGGAGCCCTTCGGACCACAAGCGCTCGACGGTGACGTCGATGAACGGTTCGAGTGCACGAACCCGCTTGGCCACCAACGACGGCATGACCATCGCACGGTGGGCTTTGTGACTCGGGTCGTCGACCGTGGCCAACACATGGATGGGGGAGCCCAACTCGGCTATCGGGTACTCCTCGACCTTGCCGCCCTCTTTCCACACCATCGTCGCGGTGAGGTTGGAGGAGAAATCTTCGGGCCGTGCTACCGCCTCGGCGATCGCATCCCATCCCGTGACGAGATAGAAGTTCGAGTCACCGACACGGCTGACAGGAGCGGCTCGGGTCAGAGCGGACAGTTCTGGATACGGATCGTCAAGATCATGCACGCCACAAGGGTGTATGCCGTTGTCCCGCGCACCTAGCAGTGTCGGCAGGGTCGATACGATCACGGCATCGATCCGACCTGCGATTGTCTCAACGTGACGCTTCGAACTGCGGTTTGTCTCTGGGTCGTGGTGTCATGTCGTCTCACGGTGAGATCACGCTGACGGCTGCCGACATCGACCGGAACCGGGCCCGGGCTGGAGAAGGCCAGTCGGCGACGGGCTCGATCGACTGCCGCAGCGGTCGTCCAGCGACTCAGGTCAGCCGTGTCACCGGTTGGCCGGGGTGATCGCGCTATGCGGTCGCCTTGTTGCGAACCGACGCGAGTTGAGACGCGATCGGTATGTCGAGATCGGCAAGTGCATCGCGATCGACCGGCAGGCCCTGTGTCAGAACACGTTTGCTGAACATGAACTCTTGCGGACGATTGACGCAGTCGGCTGCGATCAGTTCTCCCGCTCGCAGGTAGAAGCAGGCGAACTCGCGGTCCGACGTCGGGTCCCCGCGGAGTACGACGCTGTCGTACCCGGTGTTGAGTCCGGCGATCTGCAGCTTGAGGTCGTATTGGTCTGACCAGAACCACGGAAGAGCCGAGATCGTCGCCTCCTTGCCGCACATGGTGGCGGCGGCGACCTTGGCCTGCTCACCGGCGCTCGGCACCGACTCGAGTCGCGTCTTCCCGTACCGCTCATCGTGATACGCGACGCAGTCTCCGGCCGCGGTGATGTGGGGGTCGCTCGTGCGGCCGTGCGCATCGACGATGATGCCGTCGTCGACGGCGAGCCCGGCTTCGTGCGCGAGCTCGATGTTCGGCCGGACGCCGATCCCGACGATCACGAAATCCGCAGGTACAGTCTCGCCGTCGGCGAGGCGTACCCCCGTCACGCGATCTGTGTCGTCGTCGCCCTCGAAGCCGACGACGGTCGCACCGGTCCGGATGTGAACGCCCTCTGCTTCGTGGATTCGACGGAAGTAGTCGGAGACCTCCGGAGCGGTGACCCGCTGCAGGACACGGTCGGCCGCCTCCACGACGGTGACAGAGAGACCCAGTTTGCGCAGCGATGCCGCTGTCTCGAGTCCGATGTATCCGCCGCCCACGATGACGGCGCGCTTGCTGCCGGGAACATCGGCGCGGATCGCCTCGACGTCCTCGGCCGTCCGAAGGTAGTACACGCCGCCGAGGTCGGCTCCCGGAATCCGTAGGCGCACTGGGCGAGCACCGGTACACAGGGCGAGCCGGTCGTAGTACACCGACTCGCCATTCGTCAGGACGACGCGCTGTTCGGCGCGGTCGATGCGTTCCACTCGAGCACGACGAACCTCGATGTCCTGCTTGTCGTAGAACTCGGTGCCGCGGATCAGCAGGTCGTCGATCCCGACGGTGTCCGCCAGGTACGTCTTCGACATCGGCGGACGGTGATACGGCAGGTACGGCTCGTCGCCGACCAGGACGACCTCGCCGTCCCACCCCGACGACCGAAGCTGCGCACTCAGTTGGGCGCCGGCATGGCTGGCCCCGACGACGACCGCACGCCCCGTGGTCATGACCGTGTCTTCGGCGTGAGTTCGACCATCAGCTTGCTGTAACCACGGACGAAGTTGGACTGCACGTACTCGGGTTCCTCGATGACCTTGATGTCATCGAAGCGCTGCAGCAGTTCTTCCCAGAGGATGCGCAGCTGCAGTTCGGCGAGACGGTTGCCCATGCACCGGTGCACACCGAAACCGAATGCCATGTGGTTGCGGGCGTTCGGCCGGTCGATGATGAGTTCGTCGGGGCTGTCGAACTTGGTCTCGTCCCGGTTGCCCGAGGCGTACCACATCACCAGCTTGTCGCCCTTGCGGATGAATTGGCCGTTGAGAATCGCATCCTTCTTCGCGACCCGTCGCATGTACGCGAGCGGGGTCTGCCAGCGGATGATCTCCGACACCATGTTCGGGATCAGGCTCGGATCAGCCTTGAGCTTCTCGAACTCGGCGGGGAACTTGTTCAGTGCGTAGACACCGCCCGACATCGAGTTGCGCGTGGTGTCGTTTCCGCCGACGATCAGCAGCGTCAGGTTGCCGATGAACTCCATCGGACGCTTCACTAGGTCGGCGGTCTTCGGATCGGACTGCAGCATGCTGATGAGGTCGAATCCCGGTGCCTCGCCGGCGGCGCGTCGTGCGGCCTTGTCGTGCCACAGCGCGCTGAAGGCACGGGTCATCTCCAGGGCTGCCGCGTACACCTCGTCGGGATCGCTGGCGCCGCCGGTGGCCTCTTCGCTGCCGGACGCGAGATCGGACCAGCGGACGAGACTGCGCCGCTGCTCGTACGGGAAGTCGAGGATGGTCGCCAGGGTCCGGGCGGTGATCTCGACCGAAACGCGATCGACCCAATTGAACGGTTCGCCGACGGGAAGGTTGTCGAGAACCTCGCACACGCGTTCCCGGATCAGCCCTTCCATCTCCTTGAGATTCTTCGGGGCGACGACGCCCTGAACGGCGCGACGCTGCTCGTCATGCCGCGGCGGGTCCATCGCGATGAACATCTCGACGTCGAGGCCCGGTGGGGGAGTGCCGATCACGATGAAGGGTTCGGCCGAGAAGGTCTCGTGGTCCTTGTCGACTGTCATGATGTCGTCGTAGCGGGTGATCGACCAGAACGGGCCGAACCGGCTTTCCGGCTGATAGTGGACCGGCGCCTCGGCGCGGAGGCGAGCGAAGTAGGGAACCCACTGCCCCTGCCGGTACATGAACGGGTTGCTCATGTCGATCTCGTCCAGACCGACTTCGTTGACCGGCGGGATAGGCTGCTCCACATAGGTTTCCGGCCGCGACTCGCCGAGCAGGCGAGCACGCGTCTTGTGGAAGAGCTGGAGGCCCTGAACCTGACGGTCCAGCGGGATGTTCGCCTGCACCGTCTCAACGACGCGGTCGAGGATCTGCATCAGTGGTTCTCCGATCGGTTCAGAACTGGAATTCGGGAAGATTGACGATGAGGCCGTCGTGCTCGGCGTTCAGCGCGATCTGGCACGACAGACGCGACGTCGCCTGGCAGTCGGGATTCATCTCGAGCATCTGCTCTTCGGCGACAGTGCGGCTGCCGGCCGCGGCGGCCCACTGCTGCTCGACGATGACGTGGCAGGTGCCGCAGGCGGCGTCGCCCCCGCAGTCACCGTCGATTCCCGACACGCCGTTGTCGGTCGCTACTTGCATCAGGTTCTGTCCCTCGACGAACGGGACCTCCTGCTTTTCGCCGTCGTGGGTGACGAAGGTGACGCTGGCCATGACTTCCTCCTCGGGTTGGGCTGCCCCCGGTGTGACGATTGCCACGTGTTGGCGCTGTCAACATGAGAATGGCCCACGATGTTGTCCTTGTCAACATCCGTTGGCACACATGTTGCCCGTGTCGCGTTCACCCAGGTAGGAGGACTGCACACGCGTCGGTAGAGTGACCGCCATGGCATCGGAGCGCAGCACCTACCACCACGGCAACCTTCGCAATGCCCTCATCGACGAGGCGTGGGAGCTGGCGCGCACCAGCGCGCCAGAGAAGGTGACCGTCCGCGAGGCGGCGCGTCGCGCCGGCGTTTCCCACAACGCTGCCTACCGGCATTTCGCGGACCGCCAGGAGCTGATGACGTCGATCGCCGATCGTGCCCTCGCAACACTCGCCGACTTGATGCGCGAGCGGATCGCGACGGTTCCCGACGACCAGGCCCCCGGGGAGGTCGCACGATCCCGGTTCCGGGAGACCGCACGTGCCTATGCCCTCTTCGCGATCGACGAACCGCATCTGTTCCAGGTGGCGTTCCACGCCGAGTTCTCGCGACCGGGTGTCAATCCGGACGTGTCCGCGCGCCGCGACGGCCCGTACGCCATCCTGCACAGCGTCCTCGACGAGATGGTGGCAGTCGGGGAGATCCCGCCGGAACGCCGCCCGGACTCCGAGATCGTCTGTTGGGCAGCGGTTCACGGATTCGCCGAACTCTGCATCAAGGGACCGCTGGGGTTGTTACCCGAAGCCGAGCGCGAGAACTACTTCGAGCGACTCATCGGCACGATCCTGCACGGACTGAAGGCCCCGCTCGGCTGACCCGTGAACTTCTGCGTCGCACGACGTTTCGACACTTCTCCACGGATTGCCCACCACCGGTGTTGAGCTGACGTATGTTCACCTGAACCCAATGCCGAGGGATTCGGGTATCTCCGCACGGGCGACTCCGCAGCAAACGCCGCTCCGGAACGATCGAATACCGCGGAAGAGGTACCGGATGTCAACGAGAGGTCGTCGGTGTCGTACGACGCGCCTGATCGCCGCCATAGCCGTCAGCGGTCTGGCAATTGTCAGCTCTGCGTGCAACCAAGAATCCGACGCGAGCACAGGGGAGTCGCTGCAGATTGTGCTGGGTTCGCCTCCACAGGCGTCGCAGATCCCATTGGTCTACGGCGTCGACCACTACGGCGGGGACCTCGGGCTGAACCTCAGCGTCGAACAGAACGTCACGATCACCGACACGCACACCGACGCGGTGAAGACCTCGTCCGACGCCGATGCCGAGGTTCTGGCGACGTCGTTCTCCGCGATTCTCGATGCGCGGAAACGGGGCGAGGACCTCAAGGTGTTCTGCCCGTACGTCAGCATGGACGACTTCGTTCTGGCCGGCGCGAACGGTGTGAACACGGCCGGCCAGCTGTTCGAGACGTCGACCCGCGTGGGCATCGACAGCCCGGGCGGCGCCGGCGCCATCGTCCTCAACGCGCTGTTGAGCGGCATCGGCGAGCCCCGGGACGTCCACGAGATCCCGAATCCGAAGATCATCGAAAGCTCAAGCGCCCGAACCGAAGCGTGGGCTACAGGACAGCTCGACGCCACCGTCATCCACGACACGCAGTACGACGCCGCCCACTCAACGGTGAACCGGCCGGTCCTGATCGCCACCCTTTACGAAAACTCCCCCGGTTTCGTCAAGGTGGCCCAAGCCGCCGAGGCGGACTGGCTCGCACAGAATCGTGAACTGGCCGCGCAGTACTGCGCCACCACGCTGCGGGCGATGAAGGAACTGAAGAGCGACTTCGCCGTCTTCCGGGCTGCGGTCGGCGCGTACGTCGAAGAACCGCCGTCCGACCAGTCACTCAGAGAGCTCTACGACCTCATCCAGAAGTATCCGTTCTGGACAGCAGACGGCGGGCTCTCCGACGAGAGTGTGGAATTCATGATCGACATCGCTACCGAGTCGGGCGTCCTGACCGGACCGATGAATGCCGCCGATGTCGTCGACCGGGAGACTCTGCGTAGGGCCGTCGAACTCGCGAACACGCCGTCGACGGGGTAGTACTCACTTCCTGCCTGAGGGCACGTCGTTGCGGTCGGAGTCGGGCCCGGGCGCTTGGCGTTCCTGCTCGACCAGTTCCTTGGTCCGGAGCAGGCGCAAGGCCGTCACCAGCACGATGCCGCCGATGATGTTGAACACGACGGTGTACCAGAACCATGACAACCACCCGACGACGGTGACCCCGCCGCCGACCTGGATCGCTCCGAAGATGAGCAGCGAGTCGAGGACGGAGTGGAACAGCTGTAGACCCGCCAGCAGAAACGCTGTTCCGACAGTCGCCGCGATCTTGGCCGGGTCGGACGACGTGCCCTGCTGCATCCGGGTCAGGAGAGTCATGACGGCTCCACCGAGTACCGCCAGACAAATGCTCTGCAACGACAGCGGGGCGTCGACGAAGTGGTGTGCCGACTCCGACAGGGTCTCGTTCCATTCCGGAAACGATCGCGTGATCAGCCACATGATGACCCAACCTCCGAGGAGGTTGGCGAGCAGTGTGCCGACCCAGAGCTTGATCAGCTGAAGAACAGACCCCTTACGCGCCACCACCGCGGCGATGGGCATCAGGAAGTCCTCGGTGAACAGCTCGCTGTGCGCGAGGTATATCGCGATGAGTCCGATGCTGAAGGCGAGGCCTCCCAGGAGGTGGCTGCCGGTTTCGTGGACGACGGCCAGCATCGCCATGACGCCGAGTCCGACCTCCAGCCCACCGAAGAAGCCGGTGATGAGAACTGTGCGCACCGCCCGGTACAGGCGTTCGGTGCCCTCGGTCACGACTTCGTCGAAGCTCTCCTCGAGTTGCTGTTCGAGGGGGCCGTCCGCGCGACCGGCCGCGCGTCGGTCGTCCTCGTGGTCCCGCTGGTTCGCAGTCATCGCCATTCCTCTCGGAACGCGGGGCAGGCGCCACGCACCGCCCCTGCGCGGTCCCGCGCTGCTGCAGGTGCGACCCGAATGCTACGCGTCGTCGACGACTACGCAGGGGAACCGACCGATGCACGGCCGGTGTGCGTTGATGACGGTCGGTGGGCGGGCTCAGGTACGAGGAGACCGAACAGGTTGCGACTCATTGTTTCCGGCCGACGAAACCCCCAGCGGTTGGGGTCAGGCCGGCTCCAGCGCCCGGTTCGCCTTCTCCAGAGCGGCGAGCGTACGCAGGACGGAATCCCGCTTCGCGGTCAGGTCCGACACCTTGGCCTTGCCGCTCAAGCCGGAGTCCTTCTGCGCGATCGACAAGCGTTCCTCGATCTCCGCGAGCTGCGCCAGCAGGTTCTCGGCGCGGCTCATGAGCTCGGCGCGGTCGGGGCGGGTGACTCCGGACTTGTCATTCTGCGTCCTGGTCGCAGGCGCCTTGGTGCTCGCCTTCGGAGCGGTGGTCGTGGTGCGGGTCGTGACGCGCTGCCCGGTTCGAGACTTGGCACGCGGAGGGGTGTGCGAGCGGGTCTGGCTCAGCAGCGCACGGGCCTCGCGAGCGGCCACCCGGTGCTCGTGCTCTTCCTCATCCTCCGATGCGAGCGATCCACCCAGGGGCCGCAGACCGTACAAACCGACGAACTCGCGGGCCGCAGCAATGGTCTGTTCTGCAGTGCGGCAGCGCCCGCACCGCGGCTCACCACGGAACTCGGCGATGTCCTCGGTGGACGAGCACCACACGCACACGCGCGAAGTGAGGTCGGTCATGAAAGCATCGTCAGCAGCGGAATTCACGTGAGAAAAGACTACGGCACATGGCTTTTCGATCTGCAGCGGGGTTGCACCCTCAGTCCGACGGATGCCGCGACGGATGTTCCTCTGAGGACGTCGCCGCCCCGATGACCTCAGCAAAGTAGGCGTCGAGCCGGTCGAACAGTCCGAGGAAGGCCTCGACGTGGCGGTCACCCGAGTCCGCGTAGCCCGCGATCGCCATTCGAGCAGGCACGCCCAGCAACCTCTCAGGTCACTTCATCTAGCCGTCCAGGATTCGTGCATCACTGCCGGTGAGTTGGTCGCGTGAGGTGTCCTTGAGCGCGACTCCGGATCTCCCGAGTTTGCGAGCGCCGTCGACCAGGGCCGCGGTGATCGCGGCGGCGGTTGTGTAGTCGAGGCCGTCGGGCGGGTGGATGTTGGAGATGCAGTTGCGGTCTGCGTCACTGCGTCCGGCTCGCGGGAGATGGGTGAGGTAGATACCGAGACTGTCGGCGACCGATAGGCCGGGGCGTTCGCCGATGATCATGATCATCGTCTGGGCGCGGAGGGCTTCGCCGAGGTGGTCGCCGAGGGCGACGCGCGCTTGGGTTGCGATCACCGGGGGAGCGAGGGAGTAGCGCGGGGCGAGGGTGTCGAGGAGCGCTTCGAGCAATCCTCGTCCGTGGTCGGCGAGCGCACGCGGTGAGAGTCCGTCGGCGAGCACGATGGCGAGGTCGGCTCCGGTGTCGGGCAGGTGAGACAGATCCGCGGGCCGTCGCCCGAGATCTGGTCGCCGCAGGTACTCACTTCGGGAGCCGGCCTCGCTGTGCACATGGAGTGCTGGCTCGATGTCGAGATCACTGATCTGATCGTTGAGGTCGGCCACGTCGAGCGGTTCGTGCACGGCGTCGCGGGCTGCGGAGTGGGCAGCCTTGAACTCGAGTACTCGACGCGAGGGGAGTGAATTCCCGGCCCGGCCCAATCCGATCCGTGCTCGGGTGGTCAGTCGCAGTCCAGCCCAATGGTCCTCGGCCGGTTGGCGGGCGTTCATCGGGCCGCACTCAGTGCACGCAGGGGAGAGTCGAGCACGTCGACGGGCAGGATGCGTCCGTCGGTGTCGGCCATACCGAGTCCGGCCAGCCAGGCCTCGAATTCCGGAGCGGGACGGAGGCCGAGTGCCTGACGCACGTAGAGCGCGTCGTGGAAGGACAGGCTTTGATAGCCGAGCATGACGTCGTCGGCGCCAGGGACGGCGATGACAAACGCGGCGCCGGCGACACCGAGCAGGGTCAGCAGAGTGTCCATGTCGTCTTGGTCTGCTTCGGCATGGTTGGTGTAGCAGACGTCGACACCCATCGGGAGACCGAGGATCTTCCCGCAGAAGTGGTCTTCGAGACCGGCGCGAATGATCTGTTTCCCGTCGTAGAGGTATTCGGGTCCGATGAAGCCGACGACGGTGTTGATCAGGAGAGGTTCGAGGTCACGCGCCACGGCATACGCACGGGTTTCCAGTGTTTGCTGATCGACGGGTTTGCCGCCGGTGCCGAGATGCGCATTCGCCGACAGCGCGGATCCCTGCCCGGTCTCGAGGTACATGACGTTGTCACCGACGGTGCCGCGGTGCAGAGAGTGGCCCGCTTCGTTGGCTTCTCGCAACATCGCGATGTCGACTCCGAAACTGCGGTTGGCGCCCTCGGTTCCAGCGATCGATTGGAAGACCAGGTCGACCGGTACCCCTTTCTCGATCAGGTCCACAGTGGTGGTGACGTGTGACAGAACGCAGGATTGCGTCGGGATCTGAAAGCGTTGTCGGATGTCGTCGAGCAGGTACAGCAGCTCCGAGGTCGCGTGCGGCGAGTCGGTAGCCGGGTTGATGCCGATCACCGCGTCTCCGCATCCCATCAACAATCCGTCCAGAGTCGCCGCCGCGATGCCGCGAGGATCGTCGGTGGGGTGGTTGGGTTGCAGTCGGGTGCTGATGCGTCCCGGCAGGCCGACTGTGGTGCGGAAAGCTGCGGTGACGGTCGCGGCTGAGGCAACCAGGATCAGGTCCTGGTTGCGCATGATCTTCGATACGGCGGCAACCATTTCGGGGGTCAAACCTGCTGCCACAGCGGCAATTCGAGCGGCACCGTCGTCGCGAACCGCGGTTTCGAGGAACCAGTCACGCAGTCCGCCGACGGTCAGGTGCGCGATCGACTGGAACGCCACCCGGTCGTGGGTGTCGATGATCAGTCGGGTGACCTCATCGGTCTCATACGGAACGACCTGTTCTTCGAGGAAGGTCGTCAAGGGTAGATCTGCGAGTTGCCATGCCGCAGCGGCGCGTTCGGCATCGGACTCGGCAGCACACCCGGCGAGTTCATCGCCGGAGCGGCGGGGGGTGGCCTTGGCCATCAGTTCGACGAGTCCGTCGAAGGTGTAGGTCGTACCCGAGATCGACTGGGTGTAGATCATCGTAGGTCGTCCTCCGCTTCGGCGAGCGCTGCGAATTCCTCGTCGGGCGAGTTCGCGACGAGCCGGTGTCGGCTGTACAGGGCGAAGTAGAGCATGAACAGGGCGAACACTCCGAGGCAGCACAAGGCTGCCACCACGTCGACGAGGAAAGTCGCGATGACCGCGATGACTGCGACGACGAGTGCGAAGCCCGTGGTCGCGACGCCGCCGGGGGTGCGGTACGGGCGCTTCATATCTGGTTCGCGGCGCCGTAGAACGATGTGGCTGACCATGATCAACACATAGCTCGAGGCGGCACCGAAGACAGCCATGTTCAACAGGAGGTCGCCTTTGCCGGTGAGCGACAGCAGGAAGCCGATGATCCCGGGCACGATCAGCGCTAGCGTGGGGGCCTTGCGTCGGTTGGTCACCGACAACACCGTCGGCAGGTAACCAGCTCGTGAGAGTGCGAACAGCTGGCGCGAGTAGGCATAGATGATCGAGAAGAAGCTCGCGACCAGACCGGCAAGCCCGATGTAGTTGACCACCTTGGCCATCGACGAATCACCCAGTGCCTCGACCAGCGGATTTCCCGACTCCGACATCGGACCTGCACCACCTGCGCCGGTCGTCAGGAACAGCACGGTGACACAGGTGATGAGAAGGACGCTGATCGCAGCGATGATGCCCCGCGGAACGTTTCGTTCGGGGTCGGCGGTCTCTTCGGCCGCCAGCGGTACACCTTCGATCGCCAGGAAGAACCAGATCGCGAACGGAATGGCCGCCCAGATCCCGATGTAACCGAACGGCAGGAACGACGACGACCCGGCTGCGTCCGTGGGTGCGATGTCGGTGAGGTTGCCGATCTCGAAGTGGCCGATGGCAGTGATCGCAAAGATGACCAGACCGACCAACGCGATGGCAGTGATCGCGAACATCACCTTCAACGCCTCGCCTGCGCCGGACAGATGGATTCCGATGAAGATCATGTACACGACCAGATAGACCCACCAGCCGTCGGTGATACCGAACAGGTTCAACGACTCGACGTAGGCGCCGATGAACGTCGCGATCGCTGCCGGCGCGATCGAATACTCGATCAGAATCGCCGTGCCCGTGGCGAATCCGCCCCATGGACCGAGTGCCCGGCGGGCGAACGTGTAACCACCTCCAGCCGCTGGAAGAGCCGAGGACAGCTCAGCCATCCCCAGCACCAGGCACAAGTACATCGCGGCGATGATGACCGCGGCGATCGCCAGGCCGCCGAAGCCGCCGTGTCCGAGGCCGAAGTTCCATCCCGAATAGTCGCCGGAGACCACGTAACTCACACCCAGACCGGCGAGCAGCAGCCACCCGGCGGTGCCGCCCTTGAGTTGACGCTTCGCCAGATAGTCCGCCGATTCTGCGTGACT
Organism: Gordonia sp. Swx-4; assembly: GCF_030316175.1. Lineage (NCBI taxonomy): Bacteria > Bacillati > Actinomycetota > Actinomycetes > Mycobacteriales > Gordoniaceae > Gordonia > Gordonia sp. Swx-4. The sequence goes on along the minus strand of NZ_CP128197.1, from coordinate 2,557,501 downwards.
GTCCACGCCACCGGTGTGGTGCGAACTCTTCGATTCGTCGATAGCCAAACCGGCCTCCTCGGGAGAAGGACCTAGACCCAGTTATCCAGGCCACACTGGTCCGTGAACGTGACGCCTGACATTAAGGCGAGCAACGTTGCAACCGAGTTGGCCAGGGTTGCGCACTGCCCGAACGGGCAGGGCCCGTCCCAGGGTGCGAGCCGCGAGACGTCGGACACGGACCAGCCCGATCGCCGCACCGGGCGAGCAGGTACTCGAGGCGGCCCCTCAGCGCAGTGCGGCCACGACCTGGTCGGCCATCGCCCGCTGACCGAGTGCATTGGCGTGCATCGCCGGGAAGCTGACCGCACCCAACGTCGGCTCGACCCATCGCCGATCGCCCGCGCAGGCGTCGTGGCCTGCGGAGACCTTGGTCATGTCCACATAGGTTGCGCGCGTGGCTGCGGCGGCGCGGCGCATGGCGTCATTGAGGGCGGCGAAGGCCCGGTGTAGGTATTCGGTGTCTCCGGGCGTCGTGAGCAGAGACGCCGAGCAGAGCGCCGAGCCCACCGCCGGGAAGATCTGCGGATACCCCACGAGAAGGACGCGGGCTCGCGGCGCGGCGCGTTTGATGATGCGCAACGCGTTCACGAGGTCGGGGTAGGTCGCGGAGTTGATCCTGTCGACAAACGAGGTGCCGAACTTGTCGCGGCACGGGGTGGCCGACAGCGGCGCCGCCAGCCAGGCCTGCTGGCAAGCCGAGGTCGAGAAGCTGAAGAGCCCGTTGTTGTTCGCGCCGATCGTCAAGGTGATCAAGCGGGTGGCCGACCCCACCGCGGTGATCTGCGGTCCCTGCCACAAGTGTTGCGCCTGGGTCAGGTCTTCGGTCGACGCGCCTGAGCAACTGACGTCGGCGACCGAGAGCCCGCGTCTCTCCGCGACGAGATGGGAGTAGTTGACCAGCGAGTTCGAACAGAACATTGCCGCATTCGTCGCCTGGGGGAATACCGATGCGCCTGCGCTGTAGCTGTCACCGAGATTGACGTACGGGTATCCGTCCGCTGCCCGGGCCCCGCCGGCGTGGGCGAGTCCGCAGACGAGGGCGAGGGCGGTGGCCGCCGCGGTCAGCACGGTTCGAATGCCGAGGCGCCGGCGTAGGTCACGGCCGTACGGCAAGGGCATTCGGGCACTCCAGATCGTGGTGCTCAAGTTACTGATGGTGCTGATGAGACTAACACGGACGGAGAATTGCCTAAGTTGCAGCCGTCGATTCAACGGGCCTGCATTTGTCGCGTGTGACGATTCTCTTTTTGGTCGAATCGGGTCAGGACCTTTCGACGTCATGCCGATGACCTTCGACTCCGGCTTGTCGGCGGTGGCGGGGCGAGGATGAGTGGAGTCGAGGGGAACTGCTGCCGCAGGCTGTGCAGGGTAGGAGACAAACCATGACTGATTCAGTGACCGATGCGACCGCACCGATTGTCGTCGGGGTAGACGGTTCGGACTCCGCTTTGATGGCGGTGAGGTGGGCGGCCGGTGCTGCAGTTCGGGAGCGACGACCCCTGCGGCTGATCTCTGCGGTGGGGATCGTGCCGGGCGCGTACGCGCCGACCGCGACGTTGACGTCCCCGGCAGTGGTCGAGGCGATGCACGCGGGCGCGGCGCGGGCCATCGAGGCCGCGACTCAGGTCGTCGCAGATGTCGACCCTGACGTGGACGTTGCAGGCAAGACTGTGAGCGGGTCGGCCATGCTGACGCTTCGTCACGCGTCCGCGTGGGCGCACATGCTCGTGCTGGGCAGGCGTGGTCTCGGCGGAGTGCGCGGACTGCTCCTCGGATCGGTCAGCACCGACGCCGCCGCGCATGCGGAGTGCCCTGTTGTGGTTGTGGGCGGGCCGGCGCCCACGACCGGCCCCGTGGTCGTCGGTGTCGACGGGTCGCCTACCTCGACTGCGGCGATCGCCCATGCGTTCCGTCAAGCTGACCTGTTGAACACATCTTTGCTCGGGGTGCACGCATATGGAGGGTCTTCGGGCGCAGCGTTCTACGGCGCAGACCAGAGGACCCTTCGACAGTTCGAGGACGAAGCCGAAGAACTGTTGGGTGAACAACTGGCCGGGTATCCCGAGGACTACCCCGATGTGCAGATCGAGCGTCACGTCGGCATCGCCTCACCTGCCGAAGAAATCTTCGATGCGGCTCAGACCGCGCAGCTCGTCGTCGTCGGGACCCGCGGACACGGGGGTATTCGGGGATTGCTGTTGGGGTCGACGAGTCGCGCCGTGGTGCAAGTGGCGCCGTGCCCGGTGATGGTGGTGCACCGCAAGCCCTGACCCGTGACCGGGTTGCTCACTCAGAAACAGGTGTTCCCGGAGGTGGAGCGAGTCACCGATCCTGTGCGGGCTCGCCGCGAGAGGTAGCGCGGTGGATCGACCGTAGGGTCGTCGTCGATGGTGTCGACGTGCGGGTCGGCGAGAATGTTGGTAACCGCAAGGAGCTGGCACCGAAGGTGGCGAAGTGCGGGTTGACGTCTCTGACGACACTCCGTGCACGGTCCGCCGGCCAAACGAACGCCGGGATCGGCCAAGAAGACCCGAACGGCGCGCGGCGTGGTTGTCGTCCCACGCGGCCAGATCAGCCTCGCCTCGCACAGGTAGTACCGACGGACGCTATGCCGCCGCTGCTCGTTATTGATGTTGATCCTCACGGCACCGGTTCGCCCGCGGAGGTTCTCGACATGACTGACCAACGGCCCTCGTGAATTAACCCCTGGCTCAGTGGGTGACCGGTAGTAGCACTCGTCGCGAGTGGTGGTGTGCTGCATTCGAGCGAAGTTCTGTACACCGCGAGAAGCGCCTGAGACAGTGAGCGGGTGAGCCCGTCGTGAACTCGCCCCGGCCGTGCATGGTCGGAAGAACGTGCTGAGCGTCGACGAACTCCAGCCAGGCGGGGGCGCCTAGGTGTCTGCGTTGCCGTTCTTCCATTGTGGCCACGGGATGTTCCAATCGCCGAGTCCATCAACTCCCGGCAGTGTGTCGGCGTTGGTGTTCTTGACCGTGACGGGGTCACCGCGCAGGGTGTTCTTCACGAGCCATTCCGCGTCAGTGGGACTCAGGTTTGGGCAACCGTTGCTGACGTTGCTGCTGCCTTGCGCCGACATCGACCACGGTGCGCCGTGCATGTAAATGCCGCTGTAGGACATTTGCACCGCCCATTGAACGGGTGTGCGGTATCCCGCTGCGGACTCGACAGGCACTCCGTAGGTGGACGAGTCCATGATGATGTGCTCGACGCGATCTCCGATCATGTAGATACCGCGGGGCGTCGGAGTGCTGTCTTTGCCGAACGAGGTCGGCATCGTGCGGATGACCTTGCCGTCTCGTTTGACGACTATCGTTTTGGTGTTGTCGTCGGCAACGATTTCCTGAGCTCGGCCAATCGCGAAGTCGTAGGACAAGTTCTCGTCGCCGTAGAGCCCGTCGCCGAGGTCGACTCCGTAAATGTTGACGGCGACACTGACTTTGGTGCCCGGCGTCCAGAAGCGTTCGGGCCTCCACCGGACTTCGGAGTCGCTGATCCAATAGAACGCACCCCGCATCTGGGGGTCAGACGACACGGTGATCGCCGCCTGTGCCTTCTTTCGGTCGGGGATGGGATCGGCGAACCGCACCCCGACTGTGTGGGCGATCCCGACGGTTTTCTCGCCGAGGATGGCAGCGCTGGTCAGTGACTCCGGTGAGGTCGTGGTGAAGCGCTGCGAGACGACCGATCGACCGCCCACGCCCACGGCCTCGGCTTGAACGGAATACCGCTTCGAATATCCCAGGGGTTGGGTGCTTGTCCACGTTGAGCCGTCCTCGCTCAGTGAGCCCGCCAAGGGACGGCCGCTGGCTGTGGGGATACGGACGTTTGTCAACGCGCCGCGGCTGGCCGTGACAACAATAGGAAGCCCAGGTTCGACAACCGCGTTGGGCGCGAGTCGACCGCCACCTTCGGTGGCCACAGCAATGGAAGGCTGTGCGATGTCGGCGAAGCTGTCAACGGCCTGAATCTCGTTGCTGTAGGCGGCGCCTCCGGTTGAGCTGCACGAGGTCAATAACATCACCACAGCCGTCAGGGCTGCGAGCATCAGCAGTCGCGGAATACCTGCCCGGACCGACCCGCGGCATCCACGAGCGCTCGAGCACTGCGGCTGCGCACCGTAAGCCGCCAAGAGATCACGTGGCTCTTCGATAGCTCGAGTCCTTCTTACGCGGCCCATCGATTGTGGCGAACCCTCTCACTCGGCGCCTGGACTAGGTTTACTATCCACGATAGTAGTTGAATGCTGTGCGCTCCTCTACCCGCTGCACAGCGCGAGAGAAGGTTCGAAACGTCTTCGTGGTGGGCGACCGCCGAGCGGTCACGTCGACCTCATACTTGCCGTGTGGCGACACCCCACAGGTAGTCCCCGCCGATGCGTGTTCGCCACCGCTCGCCGACGTCGAGGCCGTGGTGCGACAACTCTCGCGACACCTGCGGGACCACTCGTCCTCATACCTCCCGCGCGCCGATAAGGCGGGTCGTCCGACGACGTAGACTCCCCGGGTTCTCAACCACGGTGCAGGATCGAGTTTGGGTCCATCTTGCTGCCACACCTTGTAGTGCAGGTGTGGGCCGGTGGAGTAGCCGCGGTTTCCTACCGTTGCGATCTGCGCGCCGGCCAGGACTCGCTGCCAGACGCTCACCAGTGTCTCGCTGATGTGCCCATACACGCCGATCGTGCCGTCGTCTTGCAGCACTCGCATCCACAGCCCGAAGCCGGCGGCCTTCGATAACCGTCCCCGCCCAAGGCGATCTTTGAGGTCGCGGGTTCGGTGTGCTCACGCAGCTGTGACACGCGCAGCAAGTTCGTGGGGTAGTCGGGGCTGCTCGTCTCATCGATAACGACAGTGACGTCTTCGAAGACGTGGCGTTTCTGGGTGCCGTCAGGTGGTCGAGAGTGACCACCCAGGTCGGCCGGGTGCCACCGTCTGTCAGATCCTGCTCGTGGAGTGGGTGGAGTGGACGTGATCAAAAGCGCGTCCGGATCTGAGTCGCCTCCTTCCTTCGTTGCTCCACACGAGTCCGTTAGCTGAGCGTGTAGAGCAATTGTTCGTTTGCGGCGTATGCATTTTCGGCGTTTCTGGCGACCAGCGCGTTGACACTATTGATGGTGCTGCGTTGTTCCCAGTGTGTGCCGTCTGGGCTGCGCCAGACGGTGTCGGCGGTGTCGATGCCCCAGAGCGTGCCATCGGGTGCGGCCGCCAGGAGGGCTAGGGCTGGCGCATCGGGGACGATTGTGAAGGTCTGGGCGTCGTCGGTGCTGTGTTGCAGCCCTGCAGGGGTGGTCGCCCAGACGCCGTGGTCGGTGATCGTGAGTGCTGCTGCGGCCAGGGACGCGCCGGTGGTCCAGCTTGTCCCGTCGTCGGTCGATACGAGCAGGCGGTTGATTCCGTCGAAGCCTACGAGTAGTTGTCCGTTGGTGGCGAGCGCGTGGAAGTCGATTTGGCCGGCCACCGATCTCGGTGTCCATGTCTGCCCGCCATCTTCGCTGGCGACGAGTCCCAGCGGGTTGGGTGCCGAGCTCGTTGGACCTGGATGGCCGGAGGCGAAGAGCCGGTCAGAGCCGGGTACCCCGGTCAGTCCCATGAAGTCGTTGTCGGAGGCGCCGACCCGGCTGGTGGTTCCGTCAGCGGTGAGAGCGACTACGCCGGTGTGAGTTCCGGCCAGGATGGTGCCGTCGGCGCGGATGTGCAGGGCGTGGAGGTGGTCGAGTTCTGGGGTCAGTGTTGTGGCTGTCTCTGCTGAGATTGCCGGCGGTGGTAGAGATTGGGTTGTTCCTGGGTGGCACAACCGGTCAGCACAGTCAGCGTGGCGATGACTACGACCGCAACAGTGCGGATGGACAGGCTCGAGGCAGGCAAGCGGCTAGGGCGTGTTGATCAAGAAGGTGCGGGGTGGCCAGCCGCCGCGAGTTGCGCGGGAGAATGGGCGTGTGAAGATCCAGGTGCTGCATATCGAGGATTGCCCGAATTGGCAGGAGGCGGGCGATCGAGTACGGCTGGTGCTCGACTCGATCGGACGGGGCGATGTTCCGGTGGAGTTCGTGTTGATCCGCACCGAGGCTGAGGCGGTGAGCTCTGGTTTCGCGGGCTCGCCCACGATTCTTCTGGACGGTCAGGACTTGTTCCCGTCCCAGGGGAACACCGCCGACTTGGCGTGCAGGGTCTATCTGACCGAGCGCGGCTTTGCGGGTGCGCCGACGGTGGGACAGCTTGAGCGCACGCTGCAGGAGCGCGAAGCGCTCAGCGGAGATCGGTCTTGATCCAGATCAGCGCCGCGGCGAGGCTGACGGCGGCTCGGTAGTTGCGGGCGAGTTTGTCCGAGCGCATCGCGATGCCGCGCCACTGCTTGAGACGGTTGAAGCAGCGTTCTACGACGTTGCGTCCCTTGTAGCGTTCCTTCTGCTTGTCGCCGAAAGCGATCGGCCGGCCCGGCTTCTTGCGGCGGTGCGCGATCTGGTCGTCCCGCTCGGGGATGGTCGCCGCGATCCTCCGGTCGCGGAGCCAGGCGCGGTTCGCCCTTGAGGGGTACCCCTTGTCGGCGAGCACCCGGTCGGGGCGGGTGCGGGGGCGGCCCTTCCCGTCGCGGGGAACGCGGATGTTCTCCAGCACCGCGCTCATCATCGTGGTGTCGTTGATGTTCCCGGCGGTGATCATCATGCTCAGCGGCCGGCCGCGGCCGTCGCAGACCAGGTGCAGTTTGGTCGTCAGCCCGCCGCGGGAGCGTCCGACCGCGTGATCAGGCGGCTCGCGCGTCGTTCCATCCGACTTGCCGGGATGCATCGGCGATCGGCAGGTCGGTTTCCTCGATCAGTCGCGTGAACTCCGTCAGGCGGGTCTCGATGAGGAACCGCATGGGGGCGACACCGACCTGCTGGGTGAAAACGCGTGTGAGATGGGCGCGGGAGACGGCCACCTCCGCGGCGAGCCTGCCGACCGTCCACGGCTCGGTCATGCGCGAGCGCAGCAGGACGACCGAGCGGCGCACGGGGCGAGCGATTGGCGGCTGCGCGAGCCGGCCGCGCACCGGGAGGACGAACCTCTCGGGCACAGCGCCGTCGTCGGCGAGCAGCGTCGGTAGGGCAATCTCGACGGCGCGGGAGAACAGAGAGATCAGTCGGGTGGTCGCGACCTCCGGTGGCGCGGTCTCGTTCACGAGGCTGATCTGGCGCCACAGCGGTTCGATGCGGTGCAGGATGTCCACGCCAGGCTGCAGCACGAGTGCCGAGCCGTCCCAGGCGTCAGGATGCACGCCCGGACGGACGCGCGTGGTGTCGGCGAGCACCCATCGCATGTGGGAGCGGAGGAAGGACTCGTCGAAGTAGAGCGTCCATAGCCGCACAGTCGGGTCTGGGCGCACTGAGCACCACATGCCGGCCCCGAGAGCCATCGCGTAGCCCGGTGTCAACTCGTGGATGCCTGTGGCTGTCTCAATGTGTGCGGCGCCCTCGAGGACGTGGACGATCTTGGCGTGCCCAAACACGGCGCGGTGGATGCGTTCGGCGCGCACGCTCTCCACCGCCGACAACGGCGGACCGGCCGGCCGGCCAATAACGTAGCCGCGGCCGGTATCGTCACGATCCCGCAGGGGTGGGACCGCATCCCGTCCGATCAATGGCGCCGTCACGCGTTCATCGACACGACCAGTTCCGTGGCCTCCGGAAGGTTGCGCCGTGGTCACGCCCGATAGCCGATGACAGTGGTCATGCCGGTTTCGGCGTGGTAGATGTTGTGGCAGTGGGCGACCCAGAGACCTGGGTTGTCAGCGTCGAAGTCGACGGTGAGGGTCTGCTTGGGCAGGATGATCGACGTGTCTTTCCGCGGGCCGCCACCTTCATGCTGGTAGGTGTGACCGTGTAGATGGAATGGGTGCCACATCTCGGTGTCATTAGTGATCGTGAACCGGACGCGTTCGCCTTCGCGGATCTCGTGCGCGCCGTCGAGGGGCTGATTCATATCGAACCGTCGCCCGTCGATGCCCCAGTCGTATTCGGCCATACCTCCGGTGAGAGTGATCGCCACGGTCCGATCAGGCTGCCGTGAGGACAGCGCAACGCTGCTATCTGACGTCAGCAGCTGTGCGGTCCCGATCCGGCTGCTAGTGAGCTCCGGGATGCTCACATCGGCCGTCGGTGCTGCCGCGGCGCTGCCGGTGCGGATGACGGCGAAACCGCGATCGCGTTTGCCCTCGGCCTGAGCGATGAGGGGGAACGCGCCGTCATCCAGGGTAATGATCGCGTCGTAGCGTTCGCCCATGCCGATGAGGATGCTGTCGACTTCGACCGGTTCCACGGGGAATCCGTCGGTATGGGTGATGGTGAGCGTGTGACCGCCGATGGCGAGGCGGAACGCGGTGTCGCTGCCGGCGTTGATGATCCGCAGCCGCACCTTCTCGCCGGCCCGCCCGGTGAACTGGGTCGGGTCGGCGGGGGGCTTCCCGTTGACGAGGTAGAGGGGATAGTAGACGTCGCCGGCGTCGCCGCCGAGCAGGTCGGAGGTGGCGCCCATGAGGGTGTTGCCCATCCGCATGAACATGTCGCCCATCCCGCCCATGTCGCCCATCCCGGCGGACAGCTCGTCAAGGACGTCGTCGGGGGTGGCGGTGACGCCGTCGAGCCAGTCGTCGAGGATGATGACCCACTCGTCCTCGTACCCGCCGGGCTCGGCGGGGTCCTCGACGATCAGCGCCCCGTACAGGCCACGGTCCAGCTGCACCCCGACGTGGGGGTGGAACCAGTAGGTGCCGGGATCGGGCGCGATGAACTCGTAGTCGAAACTGGCCCCGGCCTTGATGGGCTGCTGGGTGACCGGCGGGACGCCGTCCATGTCGTTGCGCAGCGCGAGCCCGTGCCAGTGCACGGAGGTGTCCGCCTCGAGCTGGTTCCGGACGGTGGCCTTCAGAGTGTCTCCGGCGCCGAGACGGATCACGGGCGCCGGAACAGACCCGAACGCCCAGGTCGGCGCGGTCGCCCCGGCTAGGTCCAGCACGGTCGGGGCGGCGGTGAGGGTCGCGGTGGTGACCTTCCCGGTGCCGCCGCGGCGCCGCTCGGCGCCTTGGACCTGGGCGCCGTCGGGCTGCACCCAGTTCGCCGCCGGCGCGCAGGATGCCAGCGCGACCGTCGCGACGGCGCCAATGCTGACGCCGAGGAACCCTCGCCGAGTTAGGAGGAAGCGGGGGCGTGGGGCGGGCGACGGGTTCATCGTTGTTTCCTTTCCGGCCGGGAGCGCGGGCCGTGGTTTTCGTCAGGGAGGCCGTCCGGGTCGGACGTCGCATGATCGGCGGAGGCTCGTGGGGCACGATTGCCGGTTGCCGTGACGGCCGAGGGCTCTGAGCGCCTGGATCCGATGGCGAGCAACGCCATTGCGATCAGCACGATCACGGTCCCGATCCAGCCCCACAGGCCCGGGTCCTCGCGCAGGATCAGCAGCGACAGCAGGATCCCGAAGACCGGCACGAGCAGCGTCCACGCGGCGAGGAGGTCGAGCCGGGCACGTCCGATCTCGGTGAACCAGGCGACCGTGGTGGCGGCGGTGCCGACCAGTGATAGGAACAGCAGGGTGAGGATGAACCGGATGTTCCAGTCGATCGTGGGCGGCCCTTCTGTGACGGCTGCGGTGCCGGCGAGGATCGCACCTCCGATGAGCAGCTGAGCTGCCGCCACGACTCGGACGTCTGCGTGCACGATCCGGCCGATAAGGGTGCCGGCGGTGATCGCGGCGGCGGAGGTCAGTGAGAGCCACGCTCCGGTGCCGAGCCCGGAGGGAAGGACGATGATGAGTAGGCCGGTGAAGCCCAGGCCGATCGCGGCGATCGCGGCGGGGGTGGGACGCTCGCGGTAGAGCCACCACGCGGGCAGCAGGATCAGGATTGGCTGCGCGTTGGCGAGCACCGAGGCGATCCCGGTCGACAGTCCGGTCGCGGCGACGAACATCGTCGCGAATGCCAGGGCGATGTTCACCAGTCCGAGGCAGCCGATCAGTGCCCATGTCTTCGGGTCGCGGGGAAGAGGTGCCCGCTGGATGCCGGCGACGGTTGCGAGCGCGACCCCGGCGATGAGGGCTCTCAGTGCCGCGAGCCACAGCGGCGGGGCGTCTTGCAGGCCGACGGTGATCGCGACGAAGCACGACCCCCAAGCGAGCGTGACCCACAGCATCCGCAGCGGTCGGGGGTGCCCGTGCCGGCTGGCGTCCGCGAGGGGGCGGACGACGGTGTTCACGACGACTCTCGCGTGTCGGTCCCGCTGTCGCCCCCGTGGCGTCGATGATTCGAGTCGTGGGCGCCGGTGTGGTGGCGGTGGCCGAACAGGTGCATGGCGGCCATGCCGATGATCGCGACGTAGGGCAGCACTGCGACGACGTGGGGAAGGTGGTCGATGAACAGGTAGATCGCGGTCCCGAGCACGGAGATCCCGATGATCAGCCACGACGTCACAGGCATCCGTCGCCGCGGGTCGCCTTCGCCGGGATGGTCGGCGGGCGGTTGGTGGTCACCGGTCATGGTCGGGCTCCTCCGCCGGTGTGAGGAAGTCCTGGCGCATGCCGAGGCTCTCGTCGGTGAGGCGGATCGAGGTTGCGGCGTCGGGGACGGTGCCCGTCAGCGCGCGGATCGCGTCGATCGTCTCGGGCACGACGATGGCCTCGTTGTAGACCTGGTAGGCGAGGTAGGCCTCGCTGCCGTTCACGGTGACCAGGTCCTCCCACATGGCGACCTCCCACATGTCTCCCCGGGGGCGGCCGAGATCGCGCATCAGCTCGACGGTGGAGTTGAGGGCGACCAGGCCATCGGACATCCGGATGAACGCGATGCGGGGCGCGGCGTGCAGGGCGTCCAGCACCTCGTCGCGGGTCGCCTCCCGGGTCAGTTGTAGCGTCCAGTAGTGGCTGTGGGTCTGCGTGTGGGCGCCTTTGGCGGCGATGGTGACGACATCGAGTCCGGGGAGCACGGTCTGTGCGTCGGGGCCCTGATGAGAGGGGATGGTCGGTTCTGGGACCATCGTGTTCATGATCCCGCCGAGGTGCGATTCCCATGGGTCGGTGGCGCGGCGGATGAGCACCCCACGGGCGCGCAGCAGGAGTTCGGCCGCATCCAGCGCGCCGAGGATCCGCACGATGCTGGTGGTGTTGCAGGAGACCACCCGGGTGCTGTCCCTGCCGATGGCGCTGGCGTAGTTGGCTTGGGCGACGAAGGAGTGGCCGGTGGTGGAGTGGGACTCGCCGCCTTGGAGCACTGCCTTGACGCCGAGGGCGCGGTAGCGCTCCAGGTTTCCCGCTGCCACATGCTTGGGGGTGGTGTCGACGACGACGTCGCACTGCGCGAGAAGGTCGTCGAGCACTCCCTGTGCGGGCACGTCGGCGCCCCGCATGGCCTGCTGCGCCTCGATGGTGGAGGCGAACACGGGCAGGCGGTTCGCTGCGGACTTGATCCGCCAGTCGGTGGCGATGTCCGCGACGCCGACCAGGTCCATGTCCGACTGCAGCAGGACCGCGTCGGCGACGCGCTTGCCGATGACGCCGTAGCCGTTGACGCCGACTCGAATGGTGTTCATGTGTGTGCCTTTCTGATGAGGGATGGGAGCCGCGGCGGTCATCGCCGTCGCCGCGTGGTCCAGAGCAGGTAGCCGCCCAGTGCGGTGACCACGCTCGCGCCGGCGCCGATCATGACGCCTTCCCGCGAGCGCCATCTCGTGTTCCCGCTGACGAGTTCGCCGATGCCGTTGATCAGGGCGGCGGTGATCATGCCGGCGATCAGGCGATTGCCGATCCGCTCAGCCCGTCCCACGAGCGGTTCCAGTTCGGCCGCGCGCAGGTGCACCTCGAGGCCGCCGTTCTCCAGCACCCGCCGGAGCTGCTTGAGTGTTCCGGGCAGCTCGAGCAGCAGTGCTCCGGCATCCGCGGATGCCTGTGCCCAGCGTTTCGCCAGGGCGGGGAGGGAGAACTGTCGCTGCACGATCCGCTCCGAGAAGGGGGTGAGCGCCTGCAGCATCTCGAACTCGGGGTCGAGCCGTGCCGCCAGTGCCTCGCCCATCATCAGGACCTTGAACAGCAGAGCGATCTGCTGCGGCAGCTGGAGGTGGTGGTGTCGCAGCAGGGCGAGCAGCTCTCCGAGCAGGTGGCTGAGGTTAATGTCGGACAGGGGGCGTCCGAGATACCGCGACACGAAGACGTCCAGGGAGCGGCCTAGCTCGCCGCGGTCGGAGGTGTTCTTGGTGATCGAGAGCGCGAGCAGGGCGGTGGCGAGCGCGTTGGAGTCTCCGCGGGTGAAGGCGAGCAGCACGTCGGAGAGCTGCTCGGTGACCTCTTCGTCGAGTTGGCCGACCATGCCGAAGTCGATGAGGGCGATGGATCCGTCGGTTTGGATGAACAGGTTGCCCGGGTGCGGGTCGGCGTGGAAGAAGCGGTTCTCGAACACCATGGTGAGGATGAGGTCTGCGCCTCGCCTGGCCAGCTGGTTCCGGTCGATGCCGGCCGCGTCCAGGGCGGGCAGGTCGTCGACTCGGATGCCGTGCATCCGTTCCAGGGTCAGCACGCGTGACGTGGTCGTCTCCCAGAACACCTGGGGGACGGCGACGTCGGGTGAGTCGGCGAAGTCGGCGGCGAACCGCTCCGCGTTCCGGCCCTCCTGCAGATAGTCGAGCTCGGCGCGCAGCGTGCGGGAGAACTCCTCGACGATGCCCGGCAGGTTGTACTGGCGGGCGGCATCCCACCGCTTGTCGGCGCGCTCGGCGAGGTTCTGCAGGATCTCCAGGTCTTCGTGGATCTGGGCGACCGCGCCGGGTCGGCGGACCTTCACGACGACCTGGGTGCCGTCGTGAAGGGTCGCAGCGTATGCCTGCCCGATCGACGCGGCGGCCAGCGGTTGCGGGTCGAACTGTGCGAAGAGCTGTTCGGGGTCCGCGCCGAGCTCCTCGCGGATCACCGCCTTCATCGGCTCCCAGGCCTCGGGCGGCGCGGCGTCCTGAAGCTTGACCAACTCGGCGAGGTAAGCGGCGGGCAGCAGGTCGTTGCGGGTGGACAGCAGCTGGCCGAGTTTGATGAAGGTCGGTCCGAGCTCCTCGAGGGCGAGTCGGAGGTGTTCCGGACTGGTGTAGGGCTCGTCCCGGCGCGCATGCCCGAGAACGCCTTTGTTGAAGGGAATCCACTTCTCCAGCCCGAGCAGCCCGAGGCCGAGCCCGAGTCCGTGGTGCTCGAGGATAGTGGCGATGCGCCGATACCGGCTCCGATGCGTGCTCATCAGTCGAGGCCTCCTTCGCGGTTGGTCGCGTCGCGGGCCGAGGTGCCCGGGCCGATCGCGAACGTCTTGGTCTGTCCGGCCGAGAGCGGCACGGCGACCGCGCCGACGCGCACGTGGATCGCGGGTGCTGAGCCGGCGTGCACGCGAAGCTCCAGGCTGCGGTCACGGAGCATCACGTCGACGAGGTGGCCGCGGTATCGGATCTGGAACCCGACCCGGGTGAGGTTCGGCGGCAGTCGGGGGGCGAAGACGAGCTCGTCGTCACCGAGGGCCATGCCGGCGAAGGAGCGGACGGGCAGGTCGATGGTGCCGGCCATCGCGCCGAGGTGGATCCCTTCGCGGGTGGTGCCGCCCTGGGAGTCGTCGAGATCGGCGGTCAGCGCCTCGCGGAACGCGATCCAGGAGCGGGACGGGTCGATGCCGGCCAGGACGGAGGCGTTCACGACTCGGCTGAGCGTCGACCCGTTGGCGGTGCGCGCGAGGTAGTACTCGACCGTGCGGGTCAGGTCCTGCTCGGAGAACGGGTAGCCGAGCGTGGCGAGTTGCGCCCGGAGCCCGTCGTGACCGAGCAGGTAGACCAGCATGACGACGTCGGGCTGCTTGGCGAGCTTGTACCGGTTGGTGCTGTCGTTCTCGGACTCGAGGATGAGATCGAGCCGGCCGATGTTCCCGTACTCCTCGCGGTAGTGGTCCCAGTCCAGCTCCTGCAGGCTCTCGTAGCCGTCGAACTGGGTGAGGATGCCGTCGCGGTGGAACCCCACCGCCAGTCGTGTGCTGAGCCGGGCCCATCCCGCGATCTCCTCGTCGGTGACGCGGAGCCGGTCGCGGAGGCCCTCGCCGCGGTGCCCGTGGAGCAGGGCGAGTGTCCGGGCCGCTCGCGTGGCGACCCACGAGGCGAGGACGTTGGTGTACGTGTTGTCGCGCAGGCCGCTGCCGGGAGCGTCCGGGGCGCCGTCGTGGAACTCGTCGGGTCCCATCACCCCGGCGATGTGGAAGCGGTCGGTGGCAGTGTCGTGCTCGGCGAGCGAGGCGAACAGGCGGGCGACCTCGATGATGAGCTCGCCGCCGCGTTCGGCGAGCCACTCGAGGTCGCCGGTGGCCTGGTAGTGCTGCCAGGCGTTGTAGGCGATGGCGAGGCCGACGTGGCGTTGACGGTGGGAGTTGTCCGGCATCCACCGACCGGAGCGCGGGTTGTAGAGCGCCTCGGGCGTCTCCTCGCGACCGTCGCTGCCGCTCTGCCAGGGGAAGAGGGCTCCGCGGAGTCCGGCGGCGGTCGCCGCGGCGCGGGCGGCGTCCAGTCGCCGCCAGCGGTAGTCGATCAGCGCCCGGCTGATCTCGGGCGTGCGCAGAGCGATCACGGGCAGGACGAACACCTCGTCCCAGAAGACGTGCCCCCGATACCCCTCGCCGTGCAGGCCGCGGGCGGGCACCCCGGCGTCGAGCTCGACGGTGTGCGGCGAGAGGGTCTGGAGCAGGTGGAAGACGTGCAGGTTCAGGATGAGTCGGCTGTGCGTGTCGGCGTCCAGGGTGACCGCGAAGCGTTCCCAGAGTCGCCGCCACGCCGCCGCGTGGCGTTCCCGCAGCGCCTCGACGTCGCCACCGCGTTCGGTGAGCAGGGTCAGGGCGGCACCACCCGGCTCGCTGATGGCCCGATCGTGGGAGGTGTAGATCGCGGCCGTCTTGGTGAGGGTGACCGGTCGACCCTGCTCCAGAGGGATGCGCAGCTCCCGGGTGTGCTGCGATGGCGTGTCGATGCGGTGATCGGTCGCGCTGTCGGTTCCGGTGAGGGTCGAGCGGACGGCGGTGGCGATGTGGACCCGGCTCTGCCGGGTCCACACCTCGCAGAGGGTGGTGTCGCCGACCTGGCGGAAAGTCGGCTGCGTGAGGTGGGTGGCGTCCGATCCGAGATACGCGGCCACGTTGCTGTTGCGCACCCCGGCGTCGATCCCGGCGCGGAGGGTGACCGTGCCGCTCCAGTCGGGGGCGGTGAGCGTGGTTTCCAGCACGGCCAGGTGAGGCTCGTCCAGGGAGGTGAACGTCGTCTGCACGAAGTCGAGTCGATCCCCGTTCGGACCGGTGAGGACCGCGCGGCGGACGACCAGGCCGCGGCGCAGGTCGAGCTCGCGTCGTTCGCTGTGCGTCACGACCTGGCCGGTGGACAGCCACGGCCCGTCTCCGAGGCGGAGGTCCACCGGAAGCCAGTTGGGAGTGTTGACGAGATGCTCCTCCTCGAGCTCGCGCCCGTGGATGGTGCTCGCCAGCCGGTTGTACACGCCGGCGAGGTAGGTGCCGGGATAGTGGATGCCGTCGTCGTGGTGCTCGGGCCGGGCGCCCCGGGTGGCCAGGTAGCCGTTGCCCAGCGCGGTGAGCGCCTCCCGGTGCCCTTCGTGCGCGGGGTCGAAGCCGTCGTAGACCAGCTGCCACGGATCCGTGGTGGAGACGCCCAGGTCGAGCTCGGCGACATCGGCCAGGACGAGGTCGGCGCCCGCGGCCTCGAGCTGCTCCCGCGCTCCGGCGCGGTCGATGCCGACGACGAAGCCGAAGCCTCCGCGCCTCCCGGCCGCCACGCCGGCGACCGAGTCCTCGACGACCGCGGTGCGGGCCGCAGCGACACCCAGTCGCCGGGCTGCCTCGACGAACATGGCGGGATCCGGCTTGCCTTTCAGGTGATGCGAGAGCGCGATCCGGCCGTCCACCACGGTGTCGAAGCAGCCGGCCAGTCCTGCGGCGGCGAGCATCTGGTGCGCGTTCCGGCTCGCGGTGACCAGCCCGACCGGAACGGCCGCGCCCCGCAGGCGATGCAGCAGCGCCACGGTGCCCGGATAGACGCGCAGCCCGCGGGTGCCCAGCTCCGCCAGGAACAGCTCGTTCTTGCGCGCCGCGAGCCCCTCGATCGTCCACGCCGTTGGTGGGTCGTCGGGATCTCCGGCGTCCAGGGCGATCCCACGGGCCGTCAGGTACGCCGATACCCCGTCCTCGCGGGTTCGCCCATCCACATAGCGGCGGTAGTCGGCGACCGGGTCGAAGGTCGTCTCGGGGTCGTCCACCTGCACACGCGGGTCTCGCAGCACCTCGTCGAACAGCTGCTTCCACGCGGCGGCATGGATCGCGGCGGTGTTCGTGACCACGCCGTCCATGTCGAACAGCACCGCGTCGTAGACGGCATCGAGGTGGTGAGTCCCGCGCTCTGCCGACCGCGGAGTCATCGCGGCGCCTCGCGTCCGGTCATGAGGCGCCGCCGGGCGTCGACGCCGGGGCGAGGCTGCTCGCCTCTGCCGGGGCCGCGGGGGCCTGGTGCGCGGGCAGCCGGAGCCGCTTGAGCAGGAGCGCGTTGACGGCGACGATCACGCTGGAGCCGGACATGCTGATGGCGGCGATCTCCGGGGAGAGCATGATCCCGAACGCGGGGTAGAACACGCCGGCGGCGATCGGCAGCGCGATCGCGTTGTAGCCGATGGCCCAGCCGAGGTTCTGCCGCATCTTCCGCAGCGTGCCCTTCCCGATCTTCAGCGCGATCGCCACGTCCAGCGGGTCGGAGCGCATCAGGACGACATCGGCGGTCTCGATGGCGACGTCGGTGCCGGCGCCGATCGCGATGCCGAGGTCCGCCTGGGCGAGGGCGGGGGCGTCGTTGACGCCGTCGCCGACCATCGCGACCTTCTTGCCGGATGCCTGGAGCTCGGCGATCTTGGCGGACTTGTCCTCGGGGAGCACGTCGGCGATCACGGTGTCGATGCCCAGCAGCGAGGCGATGCGCTCGGCGGTGGGCTTGTTGTCGCCCGTGAGCATCGCCACCTCGATGCCCTGCTCGTGGAGTGCGTCGATCGCGGCTTTCGCGGTGTCGCGGGGGGCGTCGGCGAGGGCGATCACGCCGGCGATCTGCCCGTCGACGGCGAACATGATCGCGGTGCGGCCGCCGTCCGCGAGGGCCTGCTGCTGCGAGACGACCGGGCCGGTGTCGATGCCCTGCGCGGCCATCAGCCGGGCGTTGCCGAGCACCACCTGCTTCCCGTTCACGGTGGCGATCGCGCCCTGCCCGGTGACGTTGCGGAACGCGGACGCGGTGCGGCGCGGGATGTTCCGGCTGTCGGCGTAGGTGACGATCGCCTTGGCCAGCGGGTGCTCCGACTCCCGCTCGAGCGCGGCGGCGAGGGCGAGCAGCTCCAGGTCGTCCATGCCGATGGGGATGTAGTCGGTGACCTCCGGCTCGCCCTTGGTGAGCGTGCCGGTCTTGTCCAGCACGACGGTGTCGATGTGCGCGGCGGTCTCGATGCCGGTCGCGTTCTTGAACAGCACGCCGCGCTTGGCGCCCAGGCCCGTGCCGACCATGATCGCGGTCGGCGTGGCGAGCCCGAGGGCGTCGGGGCAGGTGATGACGACGACGGTGATCGCGAACAGGATCGCCATCGGCAGCTCCGCCCCGGCGAGGAACCACACCAGGAAGGTCAGGGTGCCGCCGACGAGGGCGAGCAGAACGAGCCAGAACGCGGCCCGGTCGGCGAGGCGCTGGCCGGGGGCCTTGGAGTTCTGCGCCTCCTGCACCAGCTTCACGATCTGCGCCAGCGCGGTGTCCGCGCCGACCTTCGTGGCACGCACCCGGAGCGTGCCGACGGTGTTCACGGTCGCCCCGATCACCTCCGAGCCGGGCGCCTTCTCGACCGGCATGGACTCGCCGGTGACCATCGACTCGTCGATCTCGGACTCGCCGTCCTCGACGACGCCGTCGGTGGGGACTTTCGCGCCGGGGCGGATGAGCATGAGGTCGCCGGGGACGACCTCGGAGGTGGGGATCTCGACCTCCTCTCCGTCGCGGAGGACGACCGCGCGGGCGGGCGCGAGCTCCAGCAGCCGGCGGATGGCGTCGTTCGCACCTCCCCGGGCGCGCATCTCGACCCAGTGGCCGAGCAGCACGAAGGTGGCCAGCACGGTAGCGGCTTCGTAGAACACCTCGCCGCCTCCGGTGAGGGTGATGACCAGGCTGTAGATCCAGCCGGCGCCGACACCGACCGCGACCAGCACCATCATGTCCAGGGTGCGGGCGCGCAGAGCCCGGTAGGCGCCGTCGAAGAAGATCCAGGCTGAGTAGAAGATCACCGGCAGCGACAGGATCAGCATGAACACGTCGTCGCGCAGCCCGAACGGGGCCGGCACCTCGAAGCCGAGCACCTCCCGGCCGATCGGGGACCACAAGGTGATCGGGATCGACAGGATCAACGCGACCAGGAACCGGTTGCGCATGTCGCGGATCATCGCCGCCATCGACATGCCGCCGTGATGCCCGCCGTGGCCCATCACATCCTGCGCGCTGCGGCCGGCCGGCTGAGCCCCGTGATCGTGCCCACCCTCGGTGGCCGGAGCGTGACCGGCATGCTCACCGGCGTCCACTGCGGAGTGGTCAGCGTGGTCCGCTGCCGGGTGCGGGTGCTCGTGCCCCGCCGGGGTGTCATGACCGGTGGAGACCGCGCGTCCCTCGTGCTCGGCGTGCTCCTGATAGCCGTCGTGCGCGTCATGCTCGGCGTGGGCATCGTGCTCGGCGTGGTCGTGGTGGTCGGCGTGCTCGTGGGGTTCGTGGGCGGGGTCGCAGATGTGGTCCGGGACGGACTGCCCGGCGCAGTGGTAGCCGCATTCGATCACCCACTGCTGCAGGTGCGCGACCGAGGTGGTCTGCGGGTCGTAGGTGACGGTCGCGGTCTGGGAGACCGGGTTCGCGTCGACGGACAGGACGCCCGGCTGGCGGGCGAGGTGGGCTTCGGTGACGTTCTTGGAGGTCGCGCGGATCATGCCGCTGACCTGCAGGGTCACGGTCTTGGTGTCGGTCATCGGATTTCCTTCGCGGTGGAGGGGCGGTTCGGGTCGGTGTCGGGGTGGGGCCAGCGCCAGTCGGCGACGGCGGGGATGTCGGTGCCGTGCTCGCGGGTGTGGGCGCGGGCGCGCAGGCGGGCGTCGACGAGTTCCTGCCGCAGCTGCGCGTGGGTCGCGGCAAGGCCCGGGACGTGGTCGAGGACGTCGATCGCGAGCCGGTATCGGTCGAGGTCGTTGAGCATGACCATGTCGAACGGGGTCGTGGTGGTGCCCTTCTCCACGAAGCCGTGGACGTGCAGGTTCTGGTGCCCGGCGCGCTTGTAGGTGAGACGGTGGATCAGCCACGGGTAGCCGTGGTAGGCGAAGATCACCGGCTTGTCGGGGGTGAAGATCGCGTCGAACTCCCGGTCCGGCAGGCCGTGCGGGTGCTGGTCCTCGGATTGCAGACGGGTCAGGTCGACCACGTTCACGACCCGCACGGACAGGTCAGGGATGTGCTCGCGCAGCAACGCGGCCGCGGCGAGCACCTCGAGGGTGGGCACGTCGCCGGCGGCGGCGAGCACCACGTCCGGCTCGGCGCCCTCGGTCTCGGTGCCGGCCCAGGGCAGGATGCCCAGGCCCCGGGTGCAGTGCTCGATCGCCTCGTCCATGGTGAGCCACTGCGGGGCGGGCTGCTTTCCGGCGACGACGACGTTGATGTAGCCGGTGGAGCGCAGGCAGTGGTCGTAGGTGGACAGCAGCGTGTTCGCGTCGAACGGGAGGTAGACGCGGACGATGTCGGGGCTCTTGTTCAGGGCGAGGTCGATGAACCCGGGGTCCTGGTGGCTGAACCCGTTGTGGTCCTGCCGCCAGACGTGGCTGGAGAGCAGGTAGTTGAAGCTCGGCACCGGTTCCCGCCAGGGCACCTCGCTGGCGGCTTCGAGCCATTTGGCGTGCTGGTTGAACATCGAGTCGACGATGTGCGTGAACGCCTCGTAGCAGTTGAACAGGCCGTGCCGGCCGGTGAGGACGTACCCTTCGAGCCAGCCCTGGCACTGGTGCTCGCTGAGCACCTCCATCACCCGCCCGGTCGGCGCCAGATGCTCGTCCACCGGCAGCACGGTCGCGTTCCACTGCTTGCCGGTGGCCTCGAACACGGGCGGGGCGAGCCGGTTGGAGGCGGTCTCGTCGGGGCCGAAGATGCGGAAGTTGTCCGGGTTGTGCCGGATCACGTCGGCGAGCCATTCGCCGAGCATCCGGGTCGCCTCCGCCGTTCCCGTGCCTCGCGCCTCGGGGTCGACCGGGTGGGCGTGGTCGCGGAAGTCGCCCAGGCGCAGCGGGACGGTAAGCTGCCCGCCGTTCGCGACCGGGTTAGCGCTCATCCGCCGCGCTCCGGCCGGGGCGGCGGCGACCGTGGCGGGGAACGGGGCGCCGTCGGCGTCGAAGAGCTCGTCGGGCCGGTAGGAGGCCAGCCAGTCCTGGAGGAGCTGCAGGTGCTCGGGGGTGTCGCGGACCTCGGCGAGCGGCACCTGGTGGGACCGCCAGGTGCCCTCCACGGGGAGCCCGTCGATCACCGGCGGGCAGGTCCAGCCTTTCGGGCTGCGCAGCACAATCGCTGGCCACGCCGGCCGGCCTTCCAGGGTGCCGGCCGCCGCGGCGGTCTTGATGTCCGCGATCCGGTCCAGCACCTCGTCCAGCACGCCGGCGAACCGGGCGTGGGACTCCCGCGGGTCCTCGCCGTCGAAGCCGACGGTGACCACGAACGGCTCGTGGCCGTAGCCGCGCAGCAGCGCGACCAGCTCGTCCTCGGGGATGCGGGACAGCACCGTCGGGTTGGCGATCTTGTACCCGTTCAGGTGCAGGATCGGTAGCACCACCCCGTCCGCGGCTGGGTTGAGGAACTTGTTGCCGTGCCACGCGGTCGCCAGCGGCCCGGTCTCGGCCTCCCCGTCGCCGATCACGCACGCGACCAGCAGGTCCGGGTTGTCGAACGCGGCGCCGTAGGCGTGGACGAGGGAATAGCCGAGCTCGCCGCCCTCGTTGATCGACCCGGGCGTGTCCGGGGACGCGTGCGAGGGGATGCCGCCGGGGAAGGAGAACTGCCGGAACAGCGCCTTGAGCCCCTCCTCGGTGCGGTCGATCCGCGGGTACAGCTCCGTGTAGGTGCCGTCCAGGTAGGCGTTGGCGACCATGCCCGGCCCGCCGTGCCCCGGCCCGGTCACGTACAGGGTGTTCAGATCCCGGTCGGTGATCGCCCGGTTGAGGTGGGCGTACAGGAAGTTCAGGCCCGGGGTGGTGCCCCAGTGCCCCAGTAGTCGAGGCTTGATGTGCTCCGCGGTGAGCGGGTCGCGCAGCAGCGGGTTGTCGAGCAGGTAGATCTGCCCGATGCTCAGGTAGTTCGCCGCCCGCCACCACGCATCCACCTCCTCCAGTCGTTCCGGGGTGACGGCGGTGGTGCGGTATGCCCAGCGGGCCGGTGCGGTGCTCATGGTCGGTCTCCTCGAGGTTCGCGGCCGAAGCCGCCGAATGTGGTCATGGTGATAGTGGTCATTGTGCGGTCCCTGCCGGGAGGACGACGGTGGTCTCGGTGCCGTGGATCCAGACGATGCCGCGGTTGTCGACGAGCACGACCGCCCCATCTGCGTTCCCGAGCGCCTGGACGGTGCCCGTGGCGGCACCGACGCTGTCCCAGGATCCGTCGGTGGGGGCGCAGCCGGCGAGCACGAGCGCAGCGGCGAGCGCGCCGGTGCTCAGCGCGAGAATGCGGAAACGCACGGGTGGGTGTCCTTGTCTAGTCGGTCGAATGGTGAGTCGATTCCCGTGCCGTATGCGGGCACGGCGCAGCATCTCCCGGCACAGCGGTGACGGGAGGGCGGGGAATCAGGTTCGACTGATCGACAGGACGATGAGGGAAGGTGGTCGGGGGTGCGGTAACGCGGTGAGCACATTCCGCCCGTGCAGGCGCAGCAGGGCGAGGGCGGTGCGCAGGCGGGCCAGCAGCGCCGGGGCGAGCAGCGCGATGGTGGCGGCCAACAGCGCCAGCACGCACGCCATCATCAGCATCGAATGGTCCGGCATTCCGCCCGAGCCGTCGCAGTCGCCCTCACAGTGCCCGCCCGAAGCCTCGGGGCCTGTCCCGATGGTGTCCTCGAGCATGCTCCCGGTCGCGACGGTGCCGCCCAGGTCAGAGGCAGGCGCGGCATGGGCGGCTTCGGAGGCCGCTGCGGGGGTGTCGGCGTGCCCGCTGGTGAGCGTGCCGGTGAGGGTGTGCATGGCCAGCAGGCCGGCGATCAGCAGGAGCGCGGTCGCGAAGGTCAGCAGCAGCCGGTGCAGCCCGGATGGGGCGTGCACCAGGGTTCGGATGTGGTTCACCGCCGACCTCCTTCCCGCGTCCAGCGTACCCTGGTGTGCCTGGATCTCCACCGGCGCCGATCGGGCGCACGGCGGTCCTGCCCAGGCTGGTCGCCCGACCGATGCCTGGCCAGGGGCGATGGTCCCGGATGGGGACCGGTGCGCGGCAGCCGGCTCATCGGCGGCCCGTTCCGGCGCGGTGGGCCTTCTCCATCAGAGCCAGCAGCCCGAGGGTGTCGTCCTTGATCTGGGTGCGACCGACGACGGCCCAGTTGCGGGCGAGGTGATCGCGGAGGTAGTCGAGGATGTGCTCGAGCGGGACGGTGTGCCAGGAGCGGGACAGATTGGGGCGGGCGGTGTTGCCGAACGCGACCGTGCGGATCAGGTGGCCCTCCGGGGCGAGGACCTGCCCGGCCGTCAGCAGCTCCTGGACGAGCGCGGGCGCGTCGGCGGGGGTGCAGCAGCCGAACCGGGCGAACGCGGCCTCCAGCACCGCGGGGTCGCGCATCGCGGGGTTCAGCTTCGGGGCGCCCTCCTTGACCTCGCCGACGATCATGTCCGGCGCCCCGGGGCGGGCGCCGAGGGCCGGGTCGGGGTCGTCGCCGCGGATGTGGTGCAGTCGGATCGCGAGGATGTCCAGGTCGGTGACGGTGCGCGGCCCGTCCGGACCGGTCGCGTCCAGCACCGGGTACTCGGCGACGGTGAAGTACCCGTTCACCCGCAGGTAGGCCTGCACCAGCCCGACCGCTGTATCCATCCCGCGCCCCCTTTCCCTGCCGTCGTGGGTCAGGCGGCGTTGGCGTAGCGGGCGGGGTCGGCGTCAAACAGCGGCCCGCACTCGGGGCAGCAGAACCAGTACCGGGTGCCTTCGTAGTCGCGGAACAGGCCGCGCTTCTCGGCCCATGCCGGGTCAACCTGGTTGCCGGGCATGACCGGGCAGGTGACGAGGTTGGTCGCTCCGGCCGGGGGCTCGTGGTGATGATGCTCGTGGGACCCGTGATCGTGCGCGGCGGCGTCGTGGCCGGTGTGGTCGCGGTCGTGCGTCATGGCGGTCTCCTTGCGTGGGTGTCAGGCGTGGACGGGGGTGGTGTCGCGGCGGGGCGTCGGGACGGTGGGCGTCGGGGCGGGCAGGTGGCGGAAGCGGCGCAGTCGGAGGCTGTTGGTGACCACGAACACGCTGCTGAACGCCATCGCGGCGGCGGCGAGGATGGGGTTGAGCAGGGCGAGCATCGCGACCGGGATCGCGGCGACGTTGTACGCGAACGCCCAGAACAGGTTGCCCTTGATGGTGCCCAGGGTGCGGCGGGCGAGCCGGATCGCGTCCGGGACCAGGAGCAGGTCGCCGGAGACGATGGTCAGGTCCGCGGCGGTGATGGCCGCGTCGGTGCCGGTGCCCATCGCGATGCCGAGGTCCGCTTGGGCGAGGGCGGCGGCGTCGTTCACGCCGTCGCCCACCATCGCGACCACCCGTCCGGATGCCTGCAGCTCCCGGATGGTGTCGAGCTTGCCCTGCGGGGTGACTCCGGCGCGGACGTCCTCGATGCCGGCGTCGTCGGCGATGGTGCGGGCGGCGCCGGGGTTGTCGCCGGTGAGCAGGATCGGGGTCAGCCCGAGCCCGCGCAGTCGGGCGATCGCCTCACGGCTGGTGGGCTTGATGGTGTCGGCGACGCTGATCGCGCCGCGCGCCTGCCCGTCCCACGCCACCACGGTCACGGTCGCGCCCGCGGCCTCGTCGGCCGTGATCGTCGCGGCGAGCTCGTCGGGGATCGCGATCGCCCATTGCCCGGTGATCCAGGTGGCGCGGCCGGCGGCGACCATGCGGCCGTCGACGATGCCCTGCACGCCCTGCCCTGACTCGGCGGCGAACGACTCCACCGCATCCACCGGGCCATCCGCGGCGGCGGTGATCGCGCGGCCGATGGGGTGCTCAGAGCCGTGCTCGAGCGCCGCGGCGACCCGGATCAGCTCGGCTCGGTCGGCGCCGGGTGCGGGGTGGATGCCGGTGACGGTCATGGTGCCGGCGGTGATGGTGCCGGTCTTGTCGAGCACGACGGTGTCGATGCGGCGGGTCTGCTCGAGCACCTGGGGTCCGCGGATGAGGATGCCCAGCTGGGCGCCGCGGCCGGTGCCGACCAGCAGAGCGGTCGGCGTCGCCAGCCCCAGCGCGCACGGGCAGGCGATGATCAGTGTGGTCACCGCGGCGGTGAAGGCGACCTCCAAGGGCGCCCCCGCGATCAGCCACCCGGCGAACGCGATCAGGGCGAGAGCGATGACGATGGGGACGAAGACGGCCGACACCCGGTCGGCGAGGCGCTGCACCTGGGCCTTGCCGGTCTGCGCCTCCTCGACCAGCCGCGCCATCCGGGCCAGCTCGGTGTCGGCGCCGACGCGGGTGATCTGCACGAGCAGGCGCCCGCCGGTGTTCACGGTCGCGCCGACCACGCGGGAGCCGGGGGCGACTTCGACCGGCACGGACTCGCCGGTGAGCATCGACTCGTCCACCGCGGAGACGCCCTCGGTGACGAGGCCGTCGGCGGGGATCTTCTCACCCGGCCGCACCACCACGACATCACCCGGTACGAGCTGTGCGACGGGGATGCGCTGCTCGGCACCGGCCCGGAGGACCACGGCGTCCTTCGCGCCGAGCTCCAGCAGGGCGCGCAGGGCCTCCCCAGACTGCCGCTTCGCACGAACCTCGAGGTAACGGCCGAGGAGGATGAACACGGTCACCAGGGCGGCGACCTCCAGGTACACCTCATGACCGCCGGCCTGCGGGGTGCCGACGAAGGTGACGCTCATCCGCATTCCCGGCATCCCCGCACCGCCGAAGAACAGCGCGTACAGCGACCAGCCGAACGCGGCCAGCACCCCGACGCTGATCAGAGTGTCCATCGTCGCCGCCCCGTGCCGGGCATTGATCGCCGCGGCGCGGTGGAACGGCCACGCCCCCCACACCACCACCGGCGCGGCCAGGGTGAGCGTGAGCCACTGCCAGTAGGTGAACTGCAGGGCGGGGATCATCGACAGCACCGCGACCGGCACCGCCAGCACCGCCGAGACGATCAGCCGCTGCCGCAGCGACGCCAGCTCATCGTCCCGCGGGATGGTCTGCTCAGCCGTGTCGGGCACAGGCGGGGCTGGGAGGCTCGCTCCGTACCCCGCCTGCTCGACCGCCGCGATCAGCTCCTCCACCGGCACCGGGGCCTCCGAGTGCACGCGGGCCTTCTCGGTGGCGAAGTTGACCGTCGCCTCCACCCCGGGCAGCTTGTTCAGCTTCCGCTCGACCCGCGTCGCGCACGACGCGCAGGTCATCCCGGTGATGTCGAGATCGACGTCCAGCGTGCTCATGAGGCTGCGGCGAGGCTGTACCCGGCCTCCTCGACCGCCTCCCGCACCCGCTCCGCGTCCACCGGGGCGGTGCTGGACACGGTCACCGTGGACACGCCGCCGGCGTGCAGGTCGACCTCGACGCCGGAGACCCCGTCGATCGCGGAGACCTCCTCGGTGACGCTGCGCACGCAGTGCGAGCACGTCATCCCCTCCACCAGGAACTGCGCCGACACCTCGCCCGATGCCGGTTGCGCCGTCGCGGAGGCGGTGGTGTTGGCCGTGGCGGCGTGGGAGGTGGGGGCGCAACAGGCGCAGCCACCGCCGTTCGTCGCCTGCAGGCCGAGGTCCTGGAATCCTTGTCCGGTCATGTTGTGCTCCTTTCGTGAGCGTGTCGATGCGTGTGGTGTGAACGTTCTAGGAGCGGACCAGCCGCGCGATCGCGGCGTTCGCCTCGCGGAGCTTCTCCTCCGCGACCGGGCCGCCCTGCGCGGTCGCCTGCGCGACGCAATGCCCGAGATGGTGCTCCAGCAGCGTCAGCGCGACCGACTCCAGCGCCTTCGTCGCCGCCGAGACCTGGGTCAGGATGTCGATGCAGTACACGTCCTCGTCGACCATCCGCGCGATCCCGCGCACCTGCCCCTCCGCCCGACGCAACCGCGCCAGCAGCGCCTGCTTGTCATCCACGTATCCGTGTGCCATCTCAGCCACCTCCGACGTCGATCGTATACCCTCTAGCGGTATAAGGTACTTCGTGAAGAGGATATTCCCGGAGCGGGCAGAGCGAAAGGGCGAACGTGACCAACTGGTACGTCATCACCGGCGGGCCCAGCTCGGGCAAGACCACCACCGTGAACCTGCTGCGGGACCGCGGCTACACCACCACCATCGAGCATGCCCGGCACTATCTCGACCTGCAGCGCATCGCCGGCCGCACCGTCGAGGAGGTCCGGGCGAAGCAGCGGCAGTTCCAGCGCGGCGTCCTGGACATGCAGCTCGCGGAGGAAGCTGCCCTCGACCCGGACGCCACCGTGTTCCTCGACCGGGCGGTCCCCGACTCCCTCGCCTACTACCGCTTCCTCGACCTCGAGCCCGACCCCGCTCTGCTCACCGCGCTCGAGCACGTCGACTACCGCAAGACGTTCATCCTAGACCTGCTGCCCCTGGCCGCCGACTACGCCCGCACCGAGGACACCGCCGCCCAGCAGCGCATCCACGAACTGCTGACCCAGGTGTACGAAGCGCTGCCCTTCCCGGTCGTGCGGGTTCCGGTCCTCAGCGCCGAGGAGCGGGTGCAGTTCATCCTGGACCGGCTCTGACCGCTCTCGCCCGATCGGGGTGTCCTGTGCAACGCTTGGCGCCCAGGGCATATCTCACCGGCACAGGTCCAGGCGAGAACGCGCCCCACGGTCGAACAGGACGGATGTCTCGGATGCCCACTCAGGAACGTCTCCGGAAGGACCTGCTTGGCGGCGCTCTCACGACCGCGCTCGGCGTCTTCACCCTCGGGATCGGGGTCTACTTCCTGTTCCTTCGACCCTTCCTCCTGCCAGAAGACATCCGGCATACGGGTATCGACGCCGCCACGCTGCCAGTGGCATTCGTGGACTGGCTCGGGATCGTCTTCTCGACCTGGGGCGGCTTCATCGCGGGGTTCGGGATCGTGCTGCTGGGCATCGGCGCGACCCTGCTGTCCCGCCGCACGCTGTGGCTCTACCTCGGCACGGCGGCCGGGGTGCTCGTCGCCTTCGGCCGCTTCGTCATCAGCAACATCCTGATCGGCTCGGACTTCCTGTGGTTCATCGCGACCATGTTCGTGCTGGCACTGGTGCTCGCAACCGTCCTCGTCTTGAACGTCATCCGACGGCATCGGACGAACGAGACCGCCTCCTCCGACGTCGACGGAACCGCTAGGGCGTGTTGATCAAGAAGGTGCGGGGTGGCCAGCCGCCGCGAGTTGCGCGGGAGAATGGGCGTGTGAAGATCCAGGTGCTGCATATCGAGGATTGCCCGAATTGGCAGGAGGCGGGCGATCGAGTACGGCTGGTGCTCGACTCGATCGGACGGGGCGATGTTCCGGTGGAGTTCGTGTTGATCCGCACCGAGGCTGAGGCGGTGAGCTCTGGTTTCGCGGGCTCGCCCACGATTCTTCTGGACGGTCAGGACTTGTTCCCGTCCCAGGGGAACACCGCCGACTTGGCGTGCAGGGTCTATCTGACCGAGCGCGGCTTTGCGGGTGCGCCGACGGTGGGACAGCTTGAGCGCACGCTGCAGGAGCGCGAAGCGCTCAGCGGAGATCGGTCTTGATCCAGATCAGCGCCGCGGCGAGGCTGACGGCGGCTCGGTAGTTGCGGGCGAGTTTGTCCGAGCGCATCGCGATGCCGCGCCACTGCTTGAGACGGTTGAAGCAGCGTTCTACGACGTTGCGTCCCTTGTAGCGTTCCTTCTGCTTGTCGCCGAAAGCGATCGGCCGGCCCGGCTTCTTGCGGCGGTGCGCGATCTGGTCGTCCCGCTCGGGGATGGTCGCCGCGATCCTCCGGTCGCGGAGCCAGGCGCGGTTCGCCCTTGAGGGGTACCCCTTGTCGGCGAGCACCCGGTCGGGGCGGGTGCGGGGGCGGCCCTTCCCGTCGCGGGGAACGCGGATGTTCTCCAGCACCGCGCTCATCATCGTGGTGTCGTTGATGTTCCCGGCGGTGATCATCATGCTCAGCGGCCGGCCGCGGCCGTCGCAGACCAGGTGCAGTTTGGTCGTCAGCCCGCCGCGGGAGCGTCCGATCCCGTGATCAGGCGGCTCGGACCACGGATTCTTGTGATTCGGCACAGCCCCCTGTGTCCCGGGCGAGGGTCGCGCCGTGCTGATGCACGCGCGCGATCGTGGAGTCGATCGAGACGACCCAGTCGATTTCCCCAGCGGCGTCGGCCTGCTTCTGCACCTCGGTGAGCAGCTTCTGCCAGGTGCCGTCCCCGGCCCACCGGTTGAACCGCTTGTAGATCGAGTTCCACTTCCCGAACCGTTCCGGAACGTCACGCCACGGCGCACCGGTCCGGTACTTCCACGCCATCCCCTCGATAGCGAGCCGGTGATCCGTCCACGGCCGCGACCGACCGGTCACCGTCGGCATCAACGGCTCCATCACGGCCCACACCTCGTCAGAGATCTCCTGTCGCGTCACCGTTCAAGACTCACCCACCGAGGAGCGGAACCTCTTGATCAACACGCCCTAGGACTTTCGTGTGGATAGGGGGGACTGTCGTGAGAACGGTGTAAGTGGCCTTACCGCCCTCGGTGTGTCGGGGGCAGGAAGGTCGCATCATGACCGACACTCTGGTGGCTGTGGAGCCATCTGATGAACACGATGACGGGATCGTCGAGGTGCCTGCGGACCGCAGCGTCGATGAACTCGAGGTAGCCCGCGAGCTGGTCCGCCAGGCCCGGGAGGCCGGGGTCCGCCTGACCGGTCCGGATGGGTTGCTCAAAGCGATGACCAAAACGGTGCTCGAGACGGCGCTCGATGAAGAGATGTCTGAGCATCTCGGTTACGACAAGCACGACCAGCGTGGTCGCGGGAGTGGCAACTCGCGCAACGGGTCTCGGTCGAAGACCGTGCTGACTGATGCGTGTGGGCAGGTCGAGATCGATGTCCCGCGGGATCGGGCGGGCACCTTCGAGCCGCAGATCGTGAAGAAGCGCCAACGCCGCTTGACTGATGTGGATGAGGTGGTGTTGTCGCTGTATGCCCGTGGGCTCACCACCGGTGAAATCAGCGCCCATTTCGCCGACATCTACGGTGCTGCGGTCTCCAAAGACACGATCAGCCGGATCACCGACCGGGTGCTCGAAGAGATGGCCACCTGGCATGCCCGTCCGCTCGAACGCGTCTACGCCGCGGTGTTCATCGACGCCATCCATGTCAAAATCCGCGATGGGCAGGTAGGGCCCCGGCCGATCTACGCCGCGATCGGGGTGGATCTGGCCGGGCATCGTGACGTGCTCGGGATGTGGGCAGGTGAAGGCGATGGTGAGTCGGCAAAGTACTGGCTGGCGGTGCTTACCGAGCTGAAGAACCGGGGTGTAGCCGACATCTTCTTCCTCGTCTGCGACGGGCTAAAAGGCCTGCCGCAATCGGTCGGGGCGGTCTTTCCCGACACGGTGGTGCAGACGTGTGTCATCCATCTGATCCGGGGCACATTCCGCTATGCCGGCCGCCAGCACCGCGATGCTATCGCCAAGGCGATCAAACCGATCTACACCGCCCCCACCGCTGCAGCCGCGGCCGAGGCGCTGGATGCGTTCGACGCCGAGTGGGGGCACCGGTACCCGGCAGCTATCCGGTTGTGGCGCAACGCATGGCAAGAATTCATACCGTTCCTCGACTACGACATCGAGGTCCGTAAGGTGATCTGCTCGACGAATGCGATCGAGTCACTCAACGCCCGCTACCGGCGCGCAGTGCGGGCTCGTGGGCATTTCCCGAACGAGCAGTCGGCGCTAAAGTGGCTCTTCCTGATTGACGGTGCGTAGAACGGGTTCTACCGGGCACAAGATGTAGGTCGGGTTCGGCGGCGGCGAGCCGGGGATGCGGGCGGGTCCTGTGGTGTGAAGATGAAAGCCCCTACACCTCATCACTCACACCGACAGGACCCTCGTTGCAGCGTAGCGCCATTGCCGACACGATTTGCCGCACGATCGAACTCGGGGTGACGATCACCGATGCCGCTCTCGACGGCGAGGATCGCACACACCTGTTCTGCGAGGTCTTGGCCCCGAAGAGTAGCTGCCCGAGGTGCGAGCGGGCGGGTCGGTTGCGTGATCATGTCGATCGTGAGGTGGCAGATCTACCGATCGTGGGCCATCCGACCCGGTTGCATCTGAGGGTGCCGCGCTACGCCTGCGAGAACGGCGCGTGTGGTCAGGGCATCTTTCGCGCCGACATCTCGGCGATCGTCGCGCCGCGCGCGGCGGTGACGCGCCGCACGATCGCGTGGATTCTTCGGCGGATGATTCTGGACAAGATGAGCGTCTCTGCGGTCGCCGCGTCGGTCGGGTTGGGCTGGAACACCGTGAATGCCCTCGCGTTGCAGGCGGCGCGTACGGTGGCTTCGGCGCCTGGCCGACTCGACGGTGTCAGGGTTCTCGGTGTTGATGAGCACAAGTGGAAACATGTTCGCGGCAATGGTGATTCGAGTTTCGTGACCGTGCTGGTCGACCTCACACCGATTGTGGATGGGACCGGGTCGGCGCGCTTGCTGGATATGGTGGGCGGCCGGTCCAAAGCGGCGTTGAAGGACTGGCTCGATGCCCGCGATGACTCCTTTCGGGACCGGATCCGGGTGGTCACCATGGACGGATTCACCGGGTATCGCACCGCGACCGCCGAGGCATTGGATAAGGCGCGGGCGGTGATGGACCCGTTCCACGTGGTCCATCTGGCCGCCGAGAAGCTCACAGTGTGTCGTCAACGCGTGCAACACGATACGTGTGGGCACCGCGGCCGCACGGGTGATCCGCTCTACGGTATCCGCCGACCACTGCTGACCCGGATCGCGTTGCTGACAGACAAGCAGAAGGCCCGGCTACGTAGCGGGTTGGAGGCTCACGAGGAGCACGTGGCCGTCTCGGTCACCTACGCGATCTACCAAGAGCTGATCAACGCCTACGGCCAGGAGAACAAGCGTGACGGCAAGATCGCGATGTACAAGCTGCTCAAACGGATTCATACCGGCGTTCCGTCCGGGCTGGCAGAGTTGGCCCAACTCGGCCGATCATTATGGGCGCGGCGTGCCGAGATCTTGGCCTACTTCGACACCGGCGCCTCCAACGGACCCGTCGAAGCGATCAACGGCCGCCTGGAACACCTCCGCGGGATCGCGTTGGGCTTCCGCAACCTCAACCACTACATCTTGCGGTCACTCATCCACTCCGGCGGCCTCGCACAACACCTCGACGCACTCTGAATCAGGAAGAGCCGCTAAAGTGCCTGTACCTGGTGACCCGGTCGCTCGATCCGACCGGCACCGGACAGAAACGATGGACAATGCGGTGGAAACCAGCACTCAACGCATTCGCCATCACCTTCGCCGACCGCATGCCGGCCAGCGAAGACAACTAACCGAAAACGCCACTTACACCGTTAATCTGATACTCCCCGCCACGGCGGTCCGGCGCGACTGCGTGGCGAAGTCGACCGGAAGCCAACCGGATTGCCCCGGGCCGAGTCCAACAGGCGGCCTCAGTGTGGGCGGGCTAGTCGCCGAGGCCGTGATCGTGTCCTCGCTCGCGTCCCTGCGGTAGGTCGTGGACAACAGGCGCAGGTGATGGCGGTGATGCTGTCCGAGAGGTATCCCTGCTGTTCGTCGGCGCGACGACTGCCCGGATCGCGTCTTCGGCGGCGCGGTCTTCCGGGGAGAGGGTGTGGCGACGGTCGAGTTCGGCGCGAGCGTCGGCGATGCCGGTGGCTGCGGTGTCGCGGGCGTCGATAGCCGTCTGATGGAGAAGCCGGGCACGCGCATCGGCCTGCTCGGCGGCATCCAGTTCGCCGGCAAGCGTGGCGGTATCGGTGGCGCGGGCGGTCAGTTCGTCCCACTGATGTTCGGGAACACCGACGTCGCGACGGGTCTGTTCGTGGGCCGCGGCGAGGTACTGATGCTGACGCTCGGCCGCGGCGACCGCCTCGGCGAGGCGCTGGTGGTGCTGGTCGTGCTCGGCGCGTGCTTTGCGGCCGCGTCCGGCTGGCGGCAGTCCCGCCAGCGCAGCGCGGGCCCCCGCGAGGTGTGTAGCCGAGTCGGCGAAAGCACTTCCGGCCGCGCGAGCGGCGGAGATGCGTTCGACGGCGGCGGCGAGGTCGGCGTGGTCGGCGCGCACCCGGGAGGCCCGGTCCGTGGCTGGTCGGCTGGTCCTCAGGTCGTCGACGGCGAGGGTGTGGCGGCGGGTGAGGGTGCGTAGGTGGGCGGTGAGCTGGTCGTCGCTCATGGCGCGGAGTGGGTCCGCGCGCAGCCAGTCGCGCAGTTCGGCATCAACGTCTTCAACGACCGCGGTGGCGGTGGCTTCGGTGGCGGGGTGGGTTGCCGACGGTGTGACCGCGTCGGGTGTGGCGACGGGTCCGGTGGCGGGGGTGGGCATGAGGTAGGTGTCGCGGTGGTGGTGGGCGGTGTGGGTGAGTGCGTGGACGTGGTTGAGGCGGTTGTCGATTCGGTAGATGCGGGTGGTGAGGTCGGCGCGGCGAGCACGGAGGTCGGCGAGGTTGAGTTCGTCGAGTTCGCTGGCTTGCAGGCGCATGAGTTCGACGTCGGTGTCGGTGACGCGGACACCACCGGATTCGGCGATCGCTTCCTCGAGGCGGGTGTTGGCGTCGGCGTAGACGGCGGCGAGGGCGTCGCGGTCGGCGACCGCGGCGGTGATGCGCCAATCCAGAGCGGTGGCGTCGGCCTCGGCCCGTAGCGCGGCGAGGTCGGGGGCCTCGTCGTCGCTGAGGGGGTCGAGGTCGGTGGTGTCGGCGGCGCGCAGTTGAGCGGCGGTGCGGCGCAGTTCGGTTGCCTGGTTGGTGAGATCTTCGATGAGTTGTTCGGCGACCATCAGGTCGTGGTGGTGGCCGGCGGTGTCGGCGGCCGCCGCGAACTGGTGATCGGCCGCGGCCCGCAACGCGAGCACGTGCGGGGCCATGGCTTGCTGGTGTGCGCTGGTGCCGGCGTTGATCGCCTCGCGCAGCTCCGCCATGTTCGTGCCGAGTTCGGCAAGCTGAGCGGTCAGTTCATAACGCAGCGCAATGCATTCGGCGAGGTCGGACGGTGCGGCGAAACGATCCGGTGCGGCGACCACGTCGGCGGCGAAGTCGTCGAAGTCGAGGTCCTCGTAGCGGTCCAACTCGGCGACGTCGAGGTCGTCGACGCCAGGTTCGGGCGGTGGTTCGGTGGCGGTGAGCGCGGCGAGGTAGTCCTCGTCGACGGCGGCGAGCTCGTGGTCGGCGTCGACGGCGGGCTGGCCGGTGAGGGTATCGGCCCAGGGGTCGGACAGACCGGCGGCTTCGGCTGCTGCTTCGGCGGCGGCCTCGTCTTCGGGGGTGGGGGGAGCCTCGGGCGGCGGGGTGAGGTCGGTGGCGTGGCTGCTGTGGGTGACGAGCAGTTCGACTCGCCAGGTGAGCAGGCGGGCGTACTCGTCGAGGCGGACGGTGTGGCCGTCGTCGGCGGCGCCGTGGTGGAGCAGGGTGTCGGCGAGGTCGAGCAGCTCGTGGGGGGTCCACTGGGCAGGGTCGGCGGCGCTGACCGCGGCCACGAGTGCGGGCCAGGCCCGGTCGGTGAGGATCGCGTCGGCGGCGCGGTCCCCGACGATCCCGACGAGGTGGTCGGCCCAGTCGGGCCGCAGTCCGGTGTTGGTGGCTTCGGCTGCGGCGGGAGCCAACTGTCCGGACAGGCGCCACCACAGGGCAGCAGCGGGCATTTCGGTGGGCAGCGGGTTGTCGGCGATGGCGTCGCGGGCCAGGGCGTCGACGTCCAGGCCGGCGCGGGCGGCCAGTGACAGGTGGTCGGCGAGTTCGGGCCAGTACGGGTCGGCGAGGAGGTGAGGGTCGAGGTCGCGGGCGAGGTCGGCGTAGCGGGCGGCCTCGGCGGTGGTGGTGATGAGCGCGTCGGCACGCTCGGTCAATGCCGCGTGACGCCGCGCCAGGGCGATGGAGTCCGGGCGCGGACCGGCGGGACGCCGGTCGGTGTCGTCGACACCGCGGGCGGCACGGAACACGGCGAGTTCGGCGACGAGCTCGCGGCCGCGCTCGGGGTCAGCCAGCAGCAGCGGACGCGCCCACATCGGAGCGGTGGTGGTGTCCCAGGCGGTGGCGCGTTCGGTGACGGCGGCCGCGAGGTCGGTGACAAGGGCGTCGCGGCGGGTGAGGTAGGGCGTCCACTGGGGGTCGTCGAATCCAGCGGGGATGCGGGCCAGCCAGGGCAGGGGCCCGCCCCCGGCGGAGTGTTGCTGGGTGGGGTCCAGTCGCCAGTCGAGCACGGCGGCAGGGTCGGCGGCGGTGGCCAGTTCGCGGTGGGTGATCGCGGCCTGTAGGCGCGCGATCGGGTCGTCGCCACCGAGGGCCAGCGTCGCGAGGTGGGTGCGCAGGGTGGGCCAGGCCGCGCACGCGGTGAGCGTGCCTGCGGGGGTGCCGGTGTGGGTGCTGTAGAGGGCGTCGGCGTCGTGTTCGAGGTCGCGCAGCGCCTTTGCGCCGAGAGCGTGTTCGGCGGCGGCACCGAGGGCGTGGTCGTAGGCGGCCGCGGCGCGGGCCAGGCGCCGGAACGGGTCGGCGGCTTCGCGTTGGGCGGTGGTCGCCGATTGTTGGGTGCCGTCGCGGCCGAGGATCGCGGCCAGGGTTTCCAGCCCGGTCTGGGGGTGGCGGGCTTTGGGGGTGGTGGCGTTGTGCGGGTCGGTTTCGGTGGTGGGCAGGTAGATGTGGTTGCCGTGGCGGCCGCGGGTCATCGCGACGTAGAGCAGTTGGCGGTCCAGGGCGTCGGAGCCGATGACGTGGCAGGTGTCGGTGGTCATGCCCTGGGCGGCGTGGATGGTGGAGGCGTAGCCGAGGGTGGTGTGTTCGGCGACGTAGTCAGCGGGTAGCTGCACGTGCCGGTTGAGGTCGAGATGCTGGGCGGTCAGGGTGCCGTCGGCGCCGATGTGGGTGACCCGCCACCGGTCGCCGTTACGCACCCAGTCGGTGGCCGACACGCGTAGATCGCGGCGGTTGCTGCGGGTGCTGATGATGTCGCCGACGCTGGCCGACAACCCATCAGACAGCCGCAGTTCCGGCCCGTGCAGGTGTGGGTCGATGGCGGCGAGACGGTCGGCGCGGGCGCGTTCGTTCAGCGCGTTGACGGTGTCGCGGGTGGCGGCGAGCATGACGGTGTCGCGTCCGGCGGCGCGGTCACCCAACCAGGCCCGATAGGCGTCGTCGGTGGCCACGGCGTCGGACTCGACATGGATGCGCCCGTGGTCGGCATAGAAGCCGAGCGCGGCGGGGTCGCCGTCGCGCAGGGCCAGCGACGCCGCACCTTCGGCGGCGTCGGAGAACCGCACGACCTGACTCAGGGTGAGCGCGCCGGTTTCGTGGGCGACGTCGCGCAGCACACCGCCGGCCGAGATGGAGGCGAGCTGTTGGTCGTCGCCGACCAGACGCACACTGCCGCCGCGCGCGGCCACGCACCGGATCACCTCATCGAGGTCGGCCGTGGAGGCCATTCCGGCCTCGTCGACGACGACGAGGGTGTCGGGTCCGATGCGGGTGAACCAGTCCGGTTCCTTGGGCGCGACGTAGGCGGGGTCGGCCAGCTTCGCTCTCGCTGCGGCCACCTGCGCGGCGAGCTCAGGGTTGCCGACGGTGCGTGAGTGCGGGGTCGCGGCCAGGGCGCGGTCACGGCTGGCGTGGGCGAGTTGGACGAGCTTGGCGGCAGTGTCGGTGGTGGTGTCGAGTTCCTCGCGCAGCACCGCGGCCGCGGCGGCGGTGGGGGCCAGTCCGATGAGGGTTCCGCCGCTGTCTGTCCACGCCCGGGCGAGGGTGCGCATGGCGGTGGTCTTACCCGTCCCGGCCGGGGCCAGCACCAGTTGCACGCGGCGCCCGGAGGTCGCCAGTTCGCGGACCATGGCGGCTTGGCCGGCGTTGAGTTCGCGGCCGTTGGCGGCTTGCTCGAGCAACGCGATCTCGACGGTCGTCTCGTCGAGACGGCGGCCGTCGGAGCGCTTGGCGGCAGCCACAATCCGGTGCTCGGCGGCGAGGATGTCGGTGCTGGTGTGCAGGGCGACATCGTGACGCACGAACACTGATTCGCCGTTCGCGCGGCGCAGCACTTCGGGTTCGTTGAGGTCGCCGTCGAGGGCATCAGACGACACCGCGACGCTGGTGTCGGCGGTCAGTGCAGTGTCGACGATGCGCTCCACGGCGGCAGCGAGTTCGTCGGTGTCGGTGATGCCCGCGAAGTCGCGTGCACGCAGTTGACGTTCGGCTTCGGCGCGTAGATGCGGACGCTGCCAGCGGGCGCGCGTGGCCGAGATGTTCTCGATGCAATTGGCGGCGAGCTCGGTGCACAACTCGTCGGTGAACTCTGGATGCTCACGGGTGCGGGAGCGGGGATGGGTGGCCTCGTGCACGAGGTTGCTGATCGCGCGGTCGCTGCCGAGGACGCGGCGTGCTTGGTCGCGCCAGGCGTGGCGCTGCTCGGCATAGGAGCGGGGTTCGTGTTTGGCGTCGCGGGTGTCCAGGGTGGCTTGTTGGGCCAGATCGAACGCCTCACCGGTGGTGGGTTCGCGGCCATGATTGTCGTAGAACTGCTTGGACAACTCACCGATACGGTCTTCGATCGCCGCGCGCCGCGACGACCACTGGGCCATCAGTTCGGTGTCGACTCCGTCGATCTCTCGGACCGGTCGTTTGCGGGCATCGGCCTGTTGGCGTTCGCTGAACGACACCCCAAGGTCACGCTGGAGGTACAGCTC
Organism: Gordonia sp. Swx-4; assembly: GCF_030316175.1. Classification (NCBI taxonomy): domain Bacteria; kingdom Bacillati; phylum Actinomycetota; class Actinomycetes; order Mycobacteriales; family Gordoniaceae; genus Gordonia; species Gordonia sp. Swx-4. Next base: position 2,520,291 of record NZ_CP128197.1, on the reverse strand, counting down.
GATGCGCGAGTTGTAGACCTCCGAGGCCGACACGGTGGCCTTGAACAACGGGGTGCCATCCAGGGCCATCCAGCGGGTGACCCCGGCGGCGTCACGTACCCGCACCTTGTTGGAGATGGCGACGTGGGTGTGCAGGTCCGGGTCACCGGCGCGGGAGTCGCGGTGTGTGAACGCTGCGGCGATCAGACCGTCGGTGTCGACCTGAGCGATGCCGTCGGTTCCCAACCGCGACAGGCACGCTTCGCGTTCGATGAACGCCAGTGCATCGGCGACCGCCTGACGGTGGGCGGCCTCGATCTTCTCGGCCATCGGCAGCGGCGCAACCGCCCACAACGCCGACACCGATTTCACCGGAGAGAACGTCATGTCGTAACCGGCAACCGCCGACTGACGCCGACGGCTTTCCTGCGCGATGAACCCCGACAGCTCGCGCGAATCCCGCGGCGGGCGACGGTAGGTTTTCGTGAATCGCTCGCGGCCCAACTCGGTGCGCAACGCCGCCCGGGTGTCGTCGTCGATGACAGCATCCCACCGCTCGCCGCGGGCGAGGTTGTGGTCGCGGAACACCACCGCGAGTTCCTGTAGAAACTCCGGGAATTCGTTGTAGACGGCGTAGGCGTTGCCCAGTTTCGTCGCCGCCAACGCCTGGGCAGCGCGGCAGTCCGAGGAGGCCACGGCGTGCTGCTCGATCGCGGTGGCGTTGGGGTGGCGACCCTCACCGAACAGGGCCTTCATCTGCGCCGCCGACACCATCGACCCCGCCTCGACGGTGCGCGCCTCGGCGAGCTCATCAGCGACGTCCAAACCCGATCCGACGTCGGCCAATCCGGCCAGCCCGGACCCGATCCACTGCCCCGGCGAGTCGCCTTTGGCGCTGTAATAGTCGGCGAGTGAGACCCGGCCTTTGTCGGTGGCGTCCATCGCCGCAACGGATTTCGTCAGGTACTCATACCCGTCGCCGGCGGTCAGTTTGTGGATGGTCGCGGTCACTCAGGTCACCGCCGGAATGGGCGCAGCTCGTTGGTACGGGCCACCGCGTGGACGCTGGCGTGGTGGGCCCGGACCAGCTCGGTGATGACTCCGCTGGCGACCTCGTCGCCGCCCTCGATCCGCGCGGTCAACCCCGCGAGGAGTTCGGCTGTGGCGGTGGGGGAGTCCAGCACCTGGGCCACCGCATCCTGGGCGGTCATCCCGGTCGCTGCGGGCCGGTCGTGGCGGCGGACCCAGGCCGCGCGACGGCAGTCTGTCGAGCACCAGCGCCGCGGCCGACCGCGCCGCGGCGCGCCGTCTCCGGGCAGCACGCCACCGCAGTGATCGCACGTCCCGGCAGCGGCCATGGCTGCATTCTGGCACATTAATTTCGTCGGACGAATCCAGAATGCAAGAGGTGTGTGGGAGTTAAAGGGTTTCGGGGTTCGTGGGGTGAGGTGCTAGGTGAGGGGTGATCGGGGGTGTTGGTGCAGGTGAGGGCGTGGACGAACGGAATGGAGAGGCGGGAAACGAGGGCGAGGGAAAGAGGAGGGACGGTGAAATGCTCACGGAGAAGCCGCGTGTGGCGGTGGCGAGGGGGCGTTGGCCGGCGTTATCGTGTCGGGTATGCCGTCGAACAATTCAAAACTCACTGCCAGTCAGGCGCGCGCTGCTGCGCGCAAACGAACGCTCGCCACGTTGGAGACGCGGAGAGCCGAGGAACGCGAGAAACTCGAACGCAGACTCGCCGCTGAGGTGCGGGTGATGGAAGCCAACGAGGCCAACATCGCCGAGTTCCTGCAAGCCGACTCCGAACTCGCCGCTGCCGAAGCAGAACTGCGAGTGATCACCGAGCGGTCAGCGAAGGCGAAAGCCACCGCACTTGCCGCGATCGCCGAGCGAGTAGGAAGTGTTAGTGGCGCGGCCGATCTCGTGGAGATCAGCGCAGCCAAAGCCAAGACGCTGCTGCGCGAGGCGGGCCTGTCCGTCGGAACGAAAAAGGCCGCCTCGAGCCAGGAGTCGACACCGGCCCCGGCCACTCCGGACGCGGCCACCGATGAGGGCCGCACCGAGCCATCCGATCCCGCGGTGATGTCGGCCTAGCGTTCTACGGTTCGGCCATGAGTGTCGACCCTGACCACGATCAACTCGGCCTATTCGCGGTGCCGGCCACCGACCTGACGGTCGGCACCGCGACACCGTCGCCGGGTGTGGTCACCGACCCAACGCTGATGCCCGATACCCGCGCCGAGCGACACTTCTGGCAGCACGTCGTCCTCACACCGCGCGGCTGCTGGTACTGGATCGGCGCGGTCAGCTCGCCAGACGGGTACGGCCGATTCACCTTCCGCCGCAACAACCGTCAACGGGCCATCAGCGCGCACCGTTTCGCGCTGCTGCTGGTGCACCCCGACCTCGGTGCCGACGCCGCCGACATCGGCGAGCACTACTGCAACGAACCACTGTGCGTGCGCGTCGATTCCGCACACGTGCGCATCGGCACCCAGACCAACAACCTCACCTACGCCGTCGGCCTCGGCCGCCACCGCGGATCACGACCAACCACCGCCATCGACCGCGCCGCACGCTCGATCATGCTGCGCACCTACCTACGCGACGGCGGCGACCCCGAACAGGCACACCGACTGTTCCAACCCGTGCCGTCCACACCCGCCGACCAACTCGGCCTGTTCTGAAAGCAAGACCGCCTTGTGTTAGTGCCCGGCGGCGCTCACGCGACGGGGCCGTTACCGCGTTGCGCTGTCATCCGTCCCGAGGCCAGAAGGAGACTCCCATGCTCGACCTCGAAACCACGAACTCGCCGATCGTGAGCGGGCGTTGGTGGTTCAACGCGTCGCGTGTGGGGGCGCTTCTGATCGCCGCCGGAGCGTACGCGTCCGCGTTCGGCGACGGGATCTCCACAGCGATCGCTCGCTACGGGGACGGCGCGTCCACGCATCCGTTCTCGTGGTCTGGGGAAGTGCTGTCGTGGGCGTGGCTTGTCGTCGCTGTGAGTGTGTTCGGCGGCCTCAGTTGGCTGATCCTTCGCGAACTCACCACGAGGCCGTGGTGGTCGTGGCCGCAGTGGACTCGCCGCCCTCCGCTGTCGCGCTCGACCTACGTGGCGTGCGTGAGCGTGTACGTGCTGAGCGTGTACGCCGCTCTGGGTCTCAGTTGGCTTGTCGAGCTGGCTGTGCCTGGACCCGCCGTCGACGGTGCGACCACGGTCTCGCAGCGTCCGTTGGCGGCGCAAGTGATTGCGGGCCTGCGGGCCGGGTTCGGTGAGGAAGTGTTCGTGGTCGCGGTGCCGATCGCGGCGCTGGCGATGTGGCTGCCGTCGACTCGCGCGGGTTTGGTCGCGGCGCTGTGTGTGCTAGTTCCGATGCGGCTGGCCTATCACGTGTACTACGGGGTCGGCCTCTGGGTGAGCATGGCCCTGTGGGCAGTGGTGTCGGCGTACATGATCTGGCGGTGGCGCGACTACCGGCTCGTGATCGGGTTCGCGCTGGCTCACGCGGCATACAACATCTGCGAGGGCTATGCGTTGGCTTTCTGGGGGTTAGTTGGTGTTGCTGCGGCGAGCGTGATCGCGCTCGCTGTGACCCATCGCGTGCGGACCGGACGGTGGATCACGATGGCACCGCCGCTGCGGGCGCCCACCCCTGTGCGCGCCTGAGGATCGGCTATCGCGGGCACTGGCCCCAGACACCGGCTCGGGCTGCCTGGGCGTCGCGCTGGGCGTCAGCGAGGGCGTCGGCGTGGCGGCCGGGTTGGTGGTTGTAGACGTAGGTGCGTGCCCACCCCTCGGCGACGAGTGTGTGGTTGAGCATCGTGTCGCCGATCCAGACGTAGGCCAGGGCGCGGCCGTAGCGGTCGGTGTGGTCTTGGGTGGGGTCGTACTCGAGACGCACGGCGGCGCCGGGGGCGGCGAGCACACGAGTGCGGTCACTGGCTTGCGGGCCGCACGGCTGGACCGGGGTGTGGGGTTTGCGGACCTCGGGGGTGTCGATGCCGAGCAACCGGACGGTGAGCGCGGGATCGGTGTCGGTGGAGACGACGATCGTGTCGCCGTCGACGACACGGGTGACTACTGCGGGCATGGTGTCGCCTGAGGGTCGCGACGGCTCGGCAACAGTGGTCGCCCGTGTCCACAGGTCGGCGGGCGCGGGTAGGGCGTCGACGACGCCACTAAGGGCTACGACTGCTGCCACGACGAGCGCGGCGAGTACCGCGAGGCGCAGCACGGTGCGGGAGACGAAACGGGCGAGGATGCGCATGGGGCGGGCTCCGAACGACGTCGAGCGAGGGCGGTCGGATGGGTCAGTCGAACAGCGACATTTGCTGTTCGGCGGCGGCGGCGTCGGTGCGGTCGATGTAGGTCTGCGCCCAGTCCTTGACCACCGCGACGGGTTCGTCGAGTGCGGCGGCGACTTGGTCCCAGGTGAGGTTGTCGACGTGGCGCAGGGTGTAGGCGTCGACGTGGAGCTTGGCCAGATCGGCGGCCGGGTAACGGGTATCGGTGTCGGTGGGCATGGCGGTGTCCTTTCGGTGTGTCAGTTCGGGCGCAGGGAGGCCAGGCGGGTGCGGTGCTCGCGCAGTGCGATGCCGTGGGCGCACATGTAGTCCCACAGTTCGGCTTCGGGGAGGTGGTCGGCGGCGTGGGTGATGCCGTCTCCGGCGGCGCGGTAGCGGCGGCGGTAGGCATCGGCGACGACCATCGCCGCGTAGTGGCGGGCCTGGATGCCGTCGGCGCCGGCGGAGGTCGCCGCGACGAGCGCACGGGTGAGGTGCTCGGCGCCGAGGGTGGCCGCACGTCCCTGGCGGCGTAGTTCGTGGGCGACGGTGGTGGCGTCGTGCGCGCGGTGGGCGCCGTCGGCGATGAGTTCGGCGATGATCGTGAACAGTGCTCCGTGGGCGGGTACGTAGAAGTCCTCGGCGCGGACCAGGCCGACGATGTCGGCGAGGTCGTCGTGGTGGGCGGGTGTGGCCCACAGCAGCGCCGAGAGCAGCAGGACCTCGGCGTGGCCGGTGTCGCTGGCCCACCCGTGGCCATCGGTGAGTGCCACGGCGTCGTGGTCGGCGGCGCTCGCCGACGGGTCGGGTGGGGTCTCGGCGGGCATGGGTCAGATCACCTGGTGACGTCGTTCGGGGTCGCCGCGGCCGTCGTAGTCGTCGGTGAGGTTGCTGTGCTCTCGGCGGGCGCGCTCGGCCAGTTCGAGGGCCTGGTCGAGCAGGTGGGGAAGCACAGCGACCTCAGCGTCCCGGGTGGACACTTCCACGAGCGGGCAGCAGGCGAAGTCACCGTCTTCGTAGACGGCGATGACGATCGGGTGGACGGGCGGGCGGCGCGGGTTGCTCGGCGCGAAGACACCGGCGCCGTTGTCGATGAGTGCCTGCCAGTCGTTGTCGATCATCACCACGGCATCGCGCGTGCGGGTGTAGGCGAGGTGCCCGCTGCGCTTCGGGCCGAAGGTGGTGTAGGTGAACACCAACCCGGTGGCGGCCGTGATGTCGGCGAGAGCGGCGTCGAGGGTGTAGGTCATCGCAGCCGCCGTTCGGCGCGGGCCTCGAGGGCGGCGAGCATGGCGGTGTCGTCCTGGGCGGCGAGCGCGGCCTCTTCGGCAGCGCCGATCTCGCAGTCCGGTGCGTGCGGATCGCTGAAGTGTTCCCCGCACCTCTGGCAGCAGTCCGAATGGATGTTGGCCATGGTGATCTGGATGACGCCCTCGTCGAAGTTGGCCACGTAGGTGAGGCCGTCAGGGACGGCGATGGAGACGACGAGATCGCCCTCGACGTCGGCGAGTGTGGCCTGCACCTGGGGTGCGGCGGTGTCGGCGGGATCCGCTGCGGCTTGGGTTGCCCACAGTGAGGCGTTGTCGGCGGCGATCGCGAGGCCACCGAAGGTCCACTGGGTGTGGTCGTTGGTGGCGGCGGTGGTGGATGGACGGCTCATCCTGGTTCTCCTTGTTCGGCGTTGCGGAGTTGGGTGTCGTCGACGGCAAGTGCGACACCCGGTGGGGGGGCTTGCGGGTCAGGCCGCGGTGGCTGGCGGAGAGGCAATATTCGCCGGTGCGATATTGGTCATTGGCCTCACCATCATTACTCGATGATACATCGTATTTCATTGTTAGGCAACTGTTTTCACACATCGTGTGTCGATTTATGTTCAGTCGCAACGTCGTTCGCTCGACATCAGATCCACACTTCTTTGGCGTCCGGTCGGGTTTGGCCTTTCCTGATATTTGGCCGCTTGTGCGCGCTGGCCGGATGTGGCAGGAGCGGAGAGCGGCCCGGTGCCGCGATGGGAGCGCAGCGCGTGGCGGCGGGTCGGTCGGAGTCTCTTGCCGCGCAGGTCAGGGCGTAGAACAATCGGCGGGTCAGGAACGGCGTTCTTCGCGGCGGCCGCGGTCGTTGCCACGCCTCGGGCGGGAGGTGGGCGCCGCGCGAGGGGCGGCGTCGGCGCGGTTCGCGTTCAGCCGATGTTCATTTGTTCGGTGGTTTGAGGTCTGTCAATATAGACGTATGTCGAAACAGAAGGTGTTGCCTGTCGTGGCAGGCGAGGCGTGTTGCACGCCGTTGGTGCAGGAACCGCTCAGTGCCGATGCGACAGTGGAGCTCGCGCGCATGTTCAAGGCAATGGGTGATCCGGTGCGGCTGCGGTTGCTGAGCTTGGTGGCCAGCCATGCCGGCGGGGAGGCCTGCGTGTGTGACATCTCGGAATCGTTCGATCTGTCCCAACCCACCATTTCCCATCATCTGAAGGTGTTGCGGCAGGCGGGGTTGCTGGACTGCGAGCGCCGGGGAACGTGGGTGTATTACTGGGTCATTCCTGCTGCGTTGCAGCACCTTTCGTCGATTCTGAGTTCAGCGGATCCCACCGCAGACACGTTGGTGACCGCGTGAGTACCGCTACGAACACACCAGAGCATCCCGCGGTCGTCGGCAAGCTCTCCACCCTCGACCGGTTCTTGCCGGTGTGGATCGGGGTGGCCATGGTCGCCGGGTTACTCCTGGGCCGGCTGATTCCCGGCCTGAACGATGCGCTCTCGGCCATCTCGCTCGATGGTGTCTCACTGCCCATCGCGATCGGCCTGCTGATCATGATGTATCCCGTACTGGCGAAGGTTCGCTACGACCGCCTCGACACCGTGACCGGGGACAAGCGCCTGCTCATCGGGTCGCTGGTTCTCAACTGGGTTGTCGGCCCGGCGTTGATGTTCGCGCTGGCCTGGATCTTCCTGGCCGACCTGCCCGAGTACCGCACCGGGTTGATCATCGTCGGGTTGGCACGGTGCATCGCGATGGTCATCATCTGGAACGACCTGGCCTGCGGCGACCGTGAAGCAGCGGCCGTGTTGGTGGCGATCAACTCGGTGTTCCAGGTCGTGATGTTCGCGGTCCTGGGCTGGTTCTACCTCTCGGTGCTGCCGGGCTGGCTGGGACTGGAACAGACAACGATCGACGCCTCGCCGTGGCAGATCGCAAAATCGGTGCTGATCTTCCTGGGTATCCCACTGGTCGCCGGGTTCCTATCCCGGTATCTGGGGGAGCGGAGCAAGGGACGCGACTGGTATGAGTCGAAGTTCATTCCCAGAATCAGTCCGTGGGCGTTGTACGGGTTGCTGTTCACCATCGTGATTCTCTTTGCCCTGCAAGGTGATCAGATCACGTCGCAACCCCTCGACGTGGTCCGGATCGCAATTCCGTTGCTGGTGTACTTCGCCGTGATGTGGGGCGGCGGGTACGCGTTCGGCGCTGCCATGAAGCTCGGGTATGAACGCACCACCACGCTGGCGTTCACCGCCGCGGGCAACAACTTCGAACTGGCCATAGCGGTCGCGATCGCAACGTATGGGGCCACCTCGGGCCAAGCCCTGGCCGGGGTGGTGGGGCCGCTGATCGAGGTGCCGGTCCTCGTGGGATTGGTGTACGTCTCGCTGGCGTTGCGTAAGCGCTTCACCGCCCCACAATCGACAGCTCAGCCGAGCTCGGTCACGGAGGCACGGTGATGGACGACTCGACCCTGGATCAGCGCCTGGCGGCAGGGGAGCATCGCGCACAGCTCGAACTGCTCATGCCCCACGTCGTGCTCAGTCGGATTGCCGCGGACTTGGCCGCAAAGTACGAGGGTGTGGTGTCGCGGCAAACGGTGGAGCGCTGCGTTTTCGAGTCGTATGCGGCACTGCGCCGCACCTCGCGGGTACAGGCGCATCTGACCTCGTTGGCGAGCCGGTTCGCTGCCGACCGGTTGCGTGCACTGGCGCAATCCGACGGGGCGATCGCCAAAGACGTGCCCGAGGTGTTGTTCGTGTGTGTGCACAATGCCGGCCGGTCGCAGATGGCCGCAGGTCTGTTGACCCACCGGGCCGGGCCGCGTCCATGTCCGATCGGCGGGTTCAGCGCCGGTCCATTCGATCAACCCCACCGTGGTCGAGGCGATGACCGAGATCGGGATCGACCTGGGCAACGACTTCCCCAAACCGCTGACCGACGATGTCGTCGCCGCCGCCGATGTCGTGGTGTCGATGGGTTGCGGTGATGCGTGCCCCATCTATCCGGGCAAGCGGTACCTCGACTGGACAGTCACCGATCCCGAAGGCCTGCCGTTGGATCGGGTGCGCGCAATTCGCGACGACCTCGACACCCGCGTTCAACGGTTGCTCGACGAGCTCGCCCCTCACCCCGCATAACCCCGTCACACCGAGAAGGAAGCTGCTCCCATGTCTGCACAGACACCGAGTGTGTTGTTTGTCTGCGTCCACAACGCCGGCCGCTCTCAGATGGCCGCCGGGTTCTTGACCGCCCTGGGCGGCGGTCGGGTCGAGGTTCGTTCCGCGGGGTCAGCCCCCGCCGACGCCATCAACTCCGCCGCTGTCGAGGCAATGGCCGAGGTCGGTATCGACATCTCCGACCAAGCACCGAAGATCCTCACCCCCGACACCGTCGAATCCTCCGACGTGGTCATCACCATGGGGTGCGGCGACGCCTGCCCGGTCTTTCCCGGCGTCAGTTACCGCGACTGGGCCCTGGACGACCCTGCCGGCAAAGGCATCGATGCGGTGCGCCCGATTCGCGATCAGATTCGTTCGCTCGTGGTCGACCTGCTGGCCGAGATCGCGCCCGCCGACGACACCGCGAGTGTGCGATGACCACACAACACTCGGTTCTGTTCGTGTGCGTGAGCAATCGGGGCAAGTCGGTGATGGCCCAAGGTTTGGCGAGCACGCTGGCCGACGGAACGATCAACGCCTCCTCGGCCGGCACCGACGCCGCGATCGGCAAGCGCGTCAACGAGCTGTCCGCTCAGGTACTCGCCGAGGCCGGCGTCGACGTCAGTGACCACACCCCTCGCCAGCTCACCGACGACCTGATGCGCGAGGCGGACCTGACCGTCGTACTGGGAACCTCCGCGCAGGTCGCCCCACCAGAAGGGGCCGTCGTCGAGGTCTGGGAAACCGATGAACCCTCCTTGCGCGGGATCGACGGCGTCGAGCGCATGCGCCTGATCCGCGACGACATCGCCGCGCGACTCACCGACCTCACCGCCCGCCTGACCCACACCACCTGAACCGGTCGGCGGGCACGATCAGGGGTGCCCGCCGACCGGCGGGGATGACGCTCAGCAACAAGCGGTCGACGCACTCGCCGCGGACTGGCCGGGCTGCGCGACGCCGGCAGTACCGCAGCACACCGCAGAATCAGAGTCAGGGGTCTCGTTGCCCGCCAACAGCGTTGGGCTGGTCCCGAAGGTGTCAGAGTCGGCCAGCACCGTGTAGACCTCCCACTTTTCACCTGCCGGACCGGTCACCCACACCTTGTCCTGAGTGGCGAAACAACAGGTGGCGTTGATCTCCTCCTCGGTGAACAGGCCTTCGCCGCTGAGCCGGGCGATCTCAGCGTGCACCTGATCGCTGGACTCGACCTCCACACCGAGGTGGTTGATCGTGCCGCCCTTACCCGGATTCTCCAGCAGCACCAGCTTCAACGACGGCTCCGCGACCGCGAAGTTCGCGTAACCCGGCTTGCGTTTGGCCGGTGCCACATTGAACAACTTCGAGTAGAACTCGACCGCCTGATCCAGATCATCGACGTTGAGCGCGAGCTGCATGCGCGACATGACTACCTCCACCTGTGAGACATACATCGAACTACTGACATGGTCCAGAGTGCCTACCTCTTCGACATATGTCAATGAGGTCGGTAGGATTGGGTACATGCCCAAGACGCTTCCGGTCATCGACATGACCGATCCCATCTGTTGCGCACCCGTCTCGGCCTCGCCGCTGGATGACGCCGCGGCGCTGGAGATCGCCCTGCGGCTCAAAGCTCTTGCCGATCCAGTGCGGATCAAGCTGATGTCGATCCTGCTCACCGATGCCGCGGGTGAGGTCTGCACCTGCGACCTGGCGACTGCTGTCGGGTTGTCTGAGCCCACGGTCAGCCACCACCTCGGACAACTCAAGAAGGCCGGCATGGTCCTGCCCGAGCGCCGCGGCATGAGTGTCTACTACCGTGCCCACGCCGACGCTCTGCAAGCTTTACGGCAGGTCCTCGACCCGACGTGCTGCCGCTGAGCGACTTGTGTCTACCGGGACGTCGGTCGGCGGGGTTGGGTGCTCGGTGTCGTGGCTGTGCAGGTAGGCGGTGTAGTCGCGTTGGGCCAGTTGCGCCCACTGCGATGAGGTCGTGGAGCACAGTCCGAGCTGGGTTGCCAGGACTGCGGCGGGTAGGTCCGCGCCCAACGCGAGTAGGGCGTGGTTGCGGCTGATGCGGGTGGGAATACCTGCGGTGGTGAGCTTTCGGTTCAGTGTTCTGACGTGCATCGGGTGGTGGGCTGTTCTGCCCGGGAAGAGGTAATGTCCGCGGCCGTCCCGGGTGCGGGCGCGCGGGTCGGCGCAGACGGTGCCGGCAAGGGTGTCGACCAGCTCAGCGAGGCGCTCGGGTAGCTCGATAGGGTGACGTGCCAGCGTCACGTACCTGCGGTGCTGGTCGCGGGTGAGCGACGAAGTGGTGAGGTTCTGCACCTGGGGGAGTCGTGCGCCGTAGAGCAGCACGAGTAGCCCGGCGATGCGGGTGGACAAGTGAGCGGAAGTGTCGCCGGAGAGCAGCGCGGCAATGGCTTGCTGGTGGGTGTGTTCGTCGCCGGTCTGCGACGGCGGTGGGGTGGGGTAGCGGGTCACCGATATGTTGGTGGCCAGTCCGCGTTGCGTCAGCCACGTGATGAACCCGGCGATGTTGTTGGTGCGGTGATGCTGTCCGTCGGTCCAGGCATCGAGCATCGGTTGGGTCAGGTCGCCGACGGTGTGGCCGTGCTCGTCGAGGTGGGTCAGAAGCGAGATGGCGACGCGAATTTTGTTGCGGCCGGAGTCGGCGGCGGCGTGGGTGAACCGGCGACGGCGGGACCTGCGGCGAGCGCGCCGCAGGATGGCCCAATGCCCATAGGGGCGGATCAGCGCGCTGTGGTGGGCGGGCAACGCGGCGGCGGTCTCGTTGATCCAGGTGTCGAGCCGTTCGAGGGCTTCATCGCGTTCTGGAAGTATGGCGGCGTCGATAAGCAGTTCGCGCAGATGGTGGCGTCCCCACCCTGGCGGGCACTGGTCGAGCACGGTGTGGCTCATGGGGTGCTCGCTGGAGGCCAGCGACCTCAGCAGCTGGCCGGTCGCGGGTTTGGTCAGCCACCTCAGCGTCGAGCGCGGCTGGCCACGGGCGGCAAGGAACGTCGGCAACTCCTCGAGGCTGTCGGGCATCGACCCTTGAGGTGTGGTGAGCAGTTCCCGGGACAGCCGGATGATCGAGCAGCGGTGGCAAGTTCGGGCGAAATGATGTTGCCCCGTTCCGCCACACGTTGCGTTGCACACCGATAGTCCAGGTCAGAGCCCGCGCATGGATCGCAGATGCGTTGACTGCCAGCATTTCTGCCGATGAGTGCGGCGGTCGTGCCGCAGTCGGTACAGGACGCCGACTCGGACAGAGTCCGTCGATAGCAGCGCACGCATACTGGTCCCAAGGGCCACCGGGTGTGCACTTCACGGAGCAGTCCGCAACGTCCGCACGTCTCCTCGGGTGCTCTCGCGCAGCGCCGGCACAGGTCCACGGCGCCGGGGCGAGCTCTGATCGCGATCGGCGCGTGGTCGTTGCAGCGTCCGCAGAGGCGTGCCGGTGCGGTGTAGCAGCGCTGGCACAGCTCGCCGTCCTCACCGCTGGTCTTGATCTGGTCGATCTGTCCGCAGCCGGTGCAGCGGCGTTTGGGACGCGCACAGTGACCGCATAGCGGATCGCCTGCGGCCGTGCGTGTGCTGGGGGCGGTGCGCTTGCCGCAGTTGCCGCACGGTTCGCGGCGGCGGATGTTGTAGCAGGACCGGCAAATTCCCCCTTCGGGTGTGCGTTGAGATCTCGGGGCGATGGTGCCGCAGTCCGAACAGGGATACTTAGGCGGAGAGGCGACACTCACGACTCGGTGCCCGGTCGTCGAATGGTGGTGCGACGAGCGGTGATCGGTGTGACCCCTGCCGGTTTGCCGGCAGTCTTGCGGACTGTGGTGTCGACGATGTGGGGTTCGATCAGATCGTTGGGGGTGCACTCGAGGATGTCGCACAGGGCGACCAGGGTGTGCATGCTCAGCCGTTGCGGTTGTCCTGTCACCAGCCGGTACACCTGCTCGCGGGAGAGTGTGATCCCGCGGTCAGCGAGGTGCGGTTGCAGATCGGTGGTTGAGTACATGCCGTGGGCGGCCATCCTGGCTCGCAGATGCCACGTGTAGTCGATCTGCTTCATGTCGGGGTCCCGTCATTGAGGAGGTGGCCGTATCGGGCGTGGATGGACTGCATGAGCAGTCCGTTGCGGTACTCGTTGCTGACCCCGATGTAGACCGCCGTGGTCGAGGAGAATGCATGGCCGACTTGTTCCTGGATGAATCGTTCGGGGTAGTCGAACTCCACCAGATGCGTGACGTAGGAGTGGCGCAGCGAGTGGAGGTCGAGTGTCGGGTCGATTCCTGCGGCGTCGCGGGCGGTGGCGAAGGCGGTGTTGAGTGCGCGCACTCCCAGTCGGCTGCCGCGTTCGGTGAGAAACAGTGCTGGGTGTCCGGTGTGGTCGAGCTCGCTGCGCACTTCGGTGAGGTAGTGGTCGAGGATGTCCACGATCCAGCTCATCTCCGGCACCGTGAGCACGGTGCGGCGTTTGGGCGGGCCGCCCCGGGCCGCTTTGCCGTGCCGCACTGTCAGTGCCCCGAACCGCCCGAAGGCTGGGAACTTCGAGTTCCTGCGGAGATCAACGACGTCGCTGCGGGAAACCTCCTGCCGGCGTAGGCCGTAGGCGTAGCAGTATTTCAGTGCTACTGCGTCTCGCAGCGCCGGTATCGCTCCTTTCCGGCCGCGAGATCGGATCTGCGCGACCCGTGCGTCGGCGGCATCGAACAGCGCCTGGACCTCGTCGTAGGTCAGTGGCCGTCGACCGGGATCACCTTCGTACTCACCGATGTGGATGATGGAGTTGTCTTCGTGGAAGACCTGCACGGGCGCGCGACCGAACTGAGCAATGCACTCAGTAACCCAGTCGTAGCGGGCATCGATCAGGTAGGCACAGAACAGGCCGATGTCCACCTCGTACCCGCGGACGGTGGACAACCGAAGTGGGGTTGAGCCCGATCGAAGATGACTGATCCACGCTTCGCCCTCCTCGGGGGTCCACTGCCACGGATACAATCCAGCGAACTCGGCGAATCGGCGCACGAGCCGCATTCGAGGACCGATCGTCGACTCGCGCAGGAACTTTGTCCGCTGCTGCTGAGCCCACCCGTCAACCATCGCATCGAACATCGCCCGTTCAGGATCGAGCTGCACAACATTCTGGGTCAGCGCTTGTCGCGCGCTGACAACGTCGTCACGTGTCACACCTATGTTGTATCAGATGCATCAATGATGCACGCAACTGTTCTGCTGCCTACGTGGGTGCGGTCTAGTGATCGCGACGCCTGAGGGTCGGCGCAGTCGATATGAGTTGGCTGACAGTCGGATTGGGCATGCACTCGACGGTCTACTTGGGCCGGTCCTCACGGTGGATTCCGCACCGACGTCGCAGACGGACTGGCCCTCGGCGTGCAGGGACCCCCACGTTCTTTCTCGACGACCAGCGGTGAGAACCCGCCTCAATCGACGACCTCACGCAGCCCCTTCACCAGGCTGCGACGGATCAAACCCCTTTAGGAAGTCCACACCGCCAGATGGCACTCTGTCGTATCGACAGAAGCGGTCTCCCACGTTTGCCGCGTTCCGCAAAGCTCCTACGAGGTACGAACTGCACCGACCCACGCTTTGATTGATCGTTGATAGCAGTTATCATCGGTATATGACGATGAATGAAGTTGGTGAGTGTTTCGTTTCGAACGGCACCGGATCGAATGTGGATGCGGCGGTGGCGTTGTTCCACAGCCTGTCTGATGGCACCCGCTTAGCGATCGTGCGTCGCCTAGCTACCGGGGAGGCCAGGGTCGCCGACCTCGTAACAGAGTTGGGACTGGCGCAGTCGACGGTGTCGGCGCATGTGGCATGCCTGCGCGACTGCCGACTGGTGGAGGGCCGCCCACAGGGCAGGCAGGTGTTTTACAGCCTCACCCGCCCTGAGCTGATGGATTTGCTGGCATCGGCGGAAACTCTGCTGGCTGCCACCGGCAGCGCGGTAGCGCTCTGCCCGAACTACGTCAGCGACGTCACCGATTCAGTCCAGGCCAGCAAGGAGAGTCTTCGATGAGCGATGCGTGCGGCTGCGGCCACGACGAACCCACCACCGACGAGACCGAGGAACACGCGCCGGAACCCCTGTGGCAGGTCCGGGAACTCCAGTTTGCGGCAGTTTCCGGGGTGTTTCTGTTGGGCGCGTTGATTGTCGGCTGGGTCGGCGCACCCCGCGCGGTCGAGATCGGCCTCGAGGCGGTAGCACTGGCGCTGGGGGCCTGGACGTTCGTGCCTTCTACCCTGCGCCGGTTGGTGAAGGGACAGATCGGGGTCGGCACATTGATGACCATCGCCGCGGTTGGTGCGGTCATCCTCGGCGAGGTCGGAGAGGCGGCAATGTTGGCCGTCTTGTTCTCCATCAGCGAAGGCCTCGAGGAGTACTCGCTGGCCCGCACCCGCCGTGGTTTGCGGGCCCTGTTGTCGCTGGTGCCCGACCAAGCGACCGTGCGCCGCGGCGGCACTGACGTGATGGTGGCACCGAGTGAGCTACGCGTCGGCGACATCGTTTTGGTCAGGCCCGGCGAGCGGGTCGCCACGGACGGCGTAGTACTCAGTGGGCATACAGCACTGGACGTTTCGGCGATCACCGGCGAATCGGTCCCGGTCGAGGTCGGTCCGAAGGCAGAGGTGTTCGCCGGGTCGATCAATGGCACTGGGGTACTGGAAGTCGAGGTCACCACGACCTCCGAGGACAACTCGCTGGCCCGGATCGTCCGG
Organism: Gordonia sp. Swx-4; assembly: GCF_030316175.1. Lineage (NCBI taxonomy): Bacteria > Bacillati > Actinomycetota > Actinomycetes > Mycobacteriales > Gordoniaceae > Gordonia > Gordonia sp. Swx-4. Next base: position 2,504,872 of record NZ_CP128197.1, on the reverse strand, counting down.
ATCGTCGAGGCTGAACAATCCCGCAAGGGCGCGAGCCAACGCCTGGCCGACCGGATCGCCAAGCCCTTAGTGCCCGGCGTGATGGTCGCCGCGGCCCTGGTCGCAGGGATCGGTAGTCTCGTTGGCGACCCGATGGTATGGATCGAACGCGCGTTGGTGGTGCTGGTCGCCGCGTCTCCGTGCGCGCTGGCGATTTCGGTGCCGGTCACCGTGGTCGCTGCGGTCGGAGCGGCAAGCAAGTTGGGTGTCCTGGTCAAGGGTGGCGCCGCGCTCGAGGCGCTGGGCAGGGTCCGCAATATCGCCCTCGACAAGACTGGCACACTTACCCGTAATCAGCCGGCCGTCATCGAAGTCGCTACCACAAACGGCACACGCGGAGAACAAGTCCTCGCCGTTGCCGCGGCGCTGGAAGCCCAAAGCGAACACCCTCTGGCGCGCGCGATTCTGGCCGCTACCGATCTGCGGATGGCGGCGGCCGAGGTCGAATCTGTCACCGGCGCCGGACTGACCGGCCTCGTCGGTGGCCGTCCCGCCCGGCTCGGCCGACCGGGCTGGCTAGACGCCGGTGAACTCTCGGACACAGTCACGGCGATGCAAGAAGCTGGTGCCACTGCCGTGCTGGTTGAATACGACGGCCAGCTCATCGGCGCCATCGCGGTGCGCGACGAGCTGCGGCCTGAAGCGGCCGAGGTGGTTAGCCACCTTCATCGGTCCGGTTATCAGGTAGCAATGCTCACCGGCGACAACACGGCCACCGCTACCGCCCTCGCCGCGCAAGCTGGCATCACAGACGTTCACGCCGAGCTACGACCGGAAGACAAAGCCCACCTGATCACGCAATTGCGCAAGTCGCGGCCGACAGCGATGGTCGGCGACGGCGTCAACGACGCACCCGCGCTGGCCACCGCAGACCTGGGCGTCGCCATGGGCGCGATGGGCACCGACGTCGCGATCGAAACCGCCGACGTAGCTCTCATGGGCGAAGACCTACGGCATCTGCCCCAAGCGTTCGACCACGCCCGCCGTGCCCGCCGCATCATGCTGCAAAACGTCGGGTTGTCGCTGGTGATCGTCGTCGGCCTGATGCCGCTGGCCCTGTTCGGCGTACTCGGCTTAGCAGCCGTGGTGCTTGTCCACGAACTCGCAGAGATCGTCGTCATTGCCAACGGTGTGCGTGCAGGCCGTGCGAAACCACTGACCGCCCCACCCGCAACCTCAGCCCCAATCACAGTGTCGGCGTAGGCAAAAGCAACTTCCATACCGGTGAGCACAACCCACACCCGGGTTGTGCTCACCGTGCTCGCCCTGCTTATTGCCGTCGGCGATCTGAGCCTATGACGCCCAATCTGGAACAGGCGCTTAAGCAAACTGTGAGGAACTCGATCGTTGGCGAGTCGACCTCGGTTCTCACCCAGCCAATGTTGCATCAGCTGGCAATAAATCCCGTTCGGCGAGAGCCTTGACTCGGTCTGGGCGGAACCCCGACCAGTGCGTGTCGCCGGCAACCACGACCGGTGCCTGCTGGTAGCCCAGGCTCATCACGTAGTCGCGGGCCTCGTCGTCGGCGCTGATGTCGACCACCTGATAAGTCAAACCCTGCTTGTCCAACGCTTTGTAGGTGGCGTGGCACTGGACGCAGGCGGGCTTGGTGAACACGGTGATCGTCATTTCTGAAACCTTTCTTTCGGTGGCTGTTTGCTTTCTTCTATTCTATACCCTTTGGACTGTATATGCAAGGGCTGCAACGTATTTCAATGTCCAAAGAAATGCACCGCGACATGCTGTTAGGGGTCCTTTGAATGCTCTCCACCTCCTCTATTCCAGGATTCTTTTTATGCGTTCGGAAATCTCCACAGAAACGCGCACCGAATACCTTCGGAATTGCAGGGGTTGCGTGACTGCGCCGGTAGGCAAGAGGGCTCTGGCCCTCGGGATGGCTGCTGGCGGCGCTGAGAGTGGCGGGGCCGGGTCAGCGGATGGTGGCGATGAGTGCGCTGGGTGTGGTGTGCAGGGCGCGAGCGATCCGGGTGAGTGTGACCACGGTCGGTGCGCGCTCACCGGCCTCGATGCCGCGCAGGAAGGTCCGGCTGGTGCCGACGGTGCGGGCCAGTGCTTGCTGGCTGATCTTGAGTTCGGTGCGGCGGGCGACGATCGCGGCTCCGACGGCGGTCATGACGGCGGTCTCGTCGACGCTGATCGCGGACGGGTCGCTCGACATGGATTCGGGCCTCTCGGGGGCGGTGGGTGGTTGTGTGGTGTCGAGCTTGCCAGAGCCGACCGAAGGCGAGTGCGTGCCGTGCCCGGCACGCAGGCCGGGCACGGCTCGATCGGTGGTGTCGGTCATCGGCCGAGCGTTTCGGCGGCGACGTCGTAGCCTCCCCACAACGATCGGCCTGGCACCGCCCGCCACCCGTGCGGTCCGCGGCGGGTGATCATCGGGTAGCCCTGGGGGCGTTCGGTGCCGTGTAGCTCAGTGACGGTGGTTTCCCAGTTGCGGCGGGTGCGGCGCTTGGGTCCGTCGTCGTAGGGCGCCGAGGGCACGATCGGGTCGTCGCGCCATCCCGGGAAGCAGTGATCCAGGCCCACCAGCGCCGCGTCGGTGTCGTCGTCGACAACCTCGGAGTGCCAGCCGCAGCCTCGGCAGAAGCTGCGCGAGACCAGATCACCCACGCACAGGCAACCGCGGTGCGAGGCCCGGTTGCATCGGAGATCGGTTTGCAGGGTGATCGGGATGCACGTGTCAGTCGGTTCGCGGCTGCTCGCGTACTCACCGATCGCCACGTGCCAGCCGTGCGAGTCGCGCAGGCAGGCGAGATCAGGCCACGCCTTCCTCCACTGCGTCATCGCGTGCTCGTAGTCGGCAATCGTGGTGCACCGCAACGCATACAAGCGAGGGACACCAGTTGTGCGTTCGGCGTGCGCACGCTCATCGCGTGCCGCCTCGGCGAACATGTCGAGCTGTAGGCCGTGCGAGGACGGCGCGGTCGGCTTCGTCGGGAGAGTGGTTGTGGTCATGACTTGACTGTACCCCATAGGGTGCATACGGTGAACCCTATAAGGTGCAGACCTACGGCGGGTTAGACGCTCAGAACATGAACCACCACAGCAACATTCGACACAACGGGAGCCTCGCATGTCGTGGAGCTACAGCAACATCGCCGCCAGCCCGAGCGCACGCGAGATCATCCGCGCCACCAACGTGCTCCAGACCGGACATCCTGAGCTGGTACCCATCGAGCACGTGCACGCCATGGTCGATCTGACGTGGTCCCAATGGGCACTCGGTCTCGCCGAAATCCTCACCACCGGTATCGGGATCGTCCTGGCCGATGACGAGAACCGCGAATGCCTGTTCCTGACCCGCACCCCGATCTACGCCGCCAACTGACGCCCCACGACGTCATCTGAGAGGACACCCCATGACGCACCGCCCATCGTCCGACCACGACAACGACATCGACCTGCTCGATCTGCTAGACGGCACCGCCGAGCGCATCGAGGAGCAACGTCGCCTCGATGCCGAGGTTGCGACCCTGCGCCAGCTGTGGGAGCAACGTCGGGCCGGTCGCCCCGACGGCCAACCCGTACCGACCGGTGAGGACTGGTGTGGCCGCTGCGGGCAGAACACCTTCGACTACGGGCTGGTCATCAACCACGACCTGGGCTACCTCGGCTGCCCGGTCGAGGTCGACCCCACCTGGTCGAAGTACCAGTGCGTCGGCTTCCGAGGCGCGGTGGGCTACCCGTCAAGCACGCTGACCGTCGAAGACCTCTGCGACCGCTGGGACCGCCAGTTCTTCCCCGGCTGCGAATGCGGGCACCCCTGGGGAGTACACACCCACGCCGCCCACCCCACCTGGAGCTTCGCCTGCAACACCTCGTGCGGTTGCCCGATCTACCGGGAGGCTAAGACCGAGACGGGTGGAGTTCGCGGCACGCCAGCGACGTGATTGCACTGGGTCTATGCGGGCTTGTCGTCGTCATCGTGCGGGTCGTCGTCCCGATCGTCCTCGTCATTGACGGCCTCTAGTCGCTCGCCGGAATCGGTATTGGAGAGCGCCGGGTTCACCTCGCTGCGCAAGAACTCCGCGAACGCCTTAGATGCCGGATTGCCCGGCCCGTACATAAACTTCTGGAACGACTTAGATGCGGGATTGTCTGCCCCGTACATGAAGTTCCGGAACGCCTCGGAGTGCAGCGTTGTGTTAAACGCTTCGTTGGTGCGGACCCATTCCCTCAGGAGCTCCCTCGTCTCTTGGGACGGCAGTTCGATCCTTGAACCAGGAGGGGAGAGATAGATGCGTGCATTCTTGACCTCGTCGATCACATCGGCGTCCACATCGGCGTCGAGGTATTTGTTGAGGTCTTCAAGGAAGGTGCCCGAGTTGACGTGGTGGTATCGCTGGCCGGTTTCGTCGGCGAACTCACGCAGAAGGTCAGGCAGAGGCCCGAAGTCCTTGCCATCGACGATCTGACGCCAGTCTGCCTTCATGTCGTCGCTCAGAAACAACACGTCCTGCTTGACAGCTCTGGCCAGGCCCATCATCTCCATCCAGATGAGCGGGTCACCGATCCCGCCGTCCCGCTTGGACTCATCGACTCCGGTCCCCGGCGGCATGGCAGCGGAGAGCCGGGCACGCGCTTGGTCCTCCCATGCCCGGAGGTCGGTCGATGTCCGCCGAGGACCTATCTGACCGGCATCGGTGAACAGCTTCTCGATACGATCCCGGATGGGGTCATCTGTCTGAATTTGTCTGGGGTGGAGGATGTTCGACTCTCGCTCTGCCCGTATCACTTCGCCGACGGCTGTCGCGGCTTCTTTGAATGCCTTGTCTACCGCATCGACTAGTCGTTTCTGTACTCCGGTGTCCTTAACCTCGCTGATAGCCGCGCGAAGTTCCTGCAGGAGCTGACTATGGACACCTTTGCCCTTGACCCCTGAGATGATGTTCGTCGCTCTGGTGTATTGCTTGGCGTGATCGTCTGTAACTGACAGTCGTTGACGGTGGTATTCGAGGCCCGCGCGGTAGGGAAGGAACAGGCGGGGACGGATCTCGTCCCGTTCGAGCTGGACGAGGATCTTTTCGCGGGACTCTTTCGATATTCGGTACAGGCCCAGCAGGACGTTGGCATCCACAGCGATTCTGGCGGAGGTGACGAAGTCGCTGCGCTCATCATCGCCATCGGGGTACCACTCACCGAACACATCCTGCATCGCGTTCTCCTGCCTTCGCTGCGCTGTGCCCGCTTTGCGCCGGGCGCGCTGGTCACAATTTAAAGCTCGGGTCCGTGGTCGCGGGAGCGTTCTGTGCCACGTGGTGACGGCCGCGGGGAGCTCTCGGTTGCCGGTGTGCGGGGTGCCGCCTGTGGAGCACGGGTGTCGCCGAGCAGTTCTCCAATCGAACGTGGTCTCTCCGAAGTCCAGACTCCGTCGTCGGGGTCCCACTGGCCGTTCCCGGTCGTGCCCGCCAGGATTGGTTCGATGAGGCTGTTGGCGGCCGCGAGCGCGGCGTCGGCCTGGTGCAGGTGCGCCGGCAAACCGCTGTGGGCGGCGCGTTGGGGGTAGTCGCGTTCCCAGGTCGGGTTGGGCAGGGCCAACGGCACCGGGATAGTCAGTCCACGGCGCTGTTCTTGGTGGCGGATCGCGGCGCGCAGCTGCTCGGCATCGAACGATTGTGTGCGGGCGAGGATGACGAGGTCGACCAGATCGTGGGCACGGGTCGAGGGGCTGTCGCCGTGGGTGCCGTGCAGCTCGTAGAGGGCCGCGACCTTGTCAGCGACCGCTTCGGCGGCGGCCTGCATACGGATCACGGGCATGGGGTCGAGTTCGTCGAGCGCGAGCACCGGGCGCGGGCTGATCGTCTCGGGCGGTAGCAGCATCTCCCGGTGGGTGGCGAGGTCGAGCGTGGCGTCGGAGAACCGTTGTCCGGCAATGTTGTAGCGGATACGTCCGGCGAACAATCCGGGACTGCGGGTCGCGGTGATCGTGATGTCGAACTCGCCGAAGTCGCCGGGGCCGGGGTGGGCGGCCTGGCGCAGCGAGTGCTGCATGTGTTCGGCGTCGAGGCGGGTGGCCAGGTCGGCGTCGGTGGTGGGGCGGGCCTGGGTCGGTGCCCGGAATTGCAGGGCGGTGCCGCCGGTGAGGATCCACTGGTCGGCGTAGGGGGAGCGGAACAGCCGGGCCAGGAACAACTGGAGGGTCACGGTCTGAGCGAGTTCGTCGCGGCTGAATCTGCTCGTCCGTGCTTCGGCGGACAGGCGGGCTTTCAGCCCGGCGCGGAACGCTTCTTCGGACGCATACGCCATCAGCCGACCAACACCGGTTCGGCCGGCATCTGGGCCTGATCGAGCAGCGAAGCGAACAGCTCAGCACCGGAGGCGTAGTTCCAGCGCGGCGCGGCCCGATCACATGCCGCGATCAGCTCGTCGACGTCGACCAGCGATTCGGTCAGGCAGGTGTGCAGCGCGGTCCCGAGGTGCCCACCGTCGCCGTGGGTGAGCAGCAGGTCGGCCACAGTGAGCGCGGGTGTGGTGACCGGAAGTCCGTCGACGAGGTCCCAGTCGCGGCCGCAGTCACCGATCGGCCGGCGCCAGGTGCGCACCGACGGGTCGCGGACGTTGATGCGGTGCGGGCTGCTCAGCTCGAGCCCGGATGCGGTGATCGTGCCCAATCGCAGCACCTGGGCGGCGGCGGCGTGGCTCACCACGCTGTCGGGGTGTGTGCGGCGTTCCTCGATGTCGGCGGCGGGGTGCAGCGCCAACCACTGTGCCGCCCAGTCGCCGACCGTGGTCCAGGCCGAGGACTCGGGGAGCTCGTAGACGCCGTGGTGAACCCGGACGATGGCCTCACGGGCAGCGAGGCGAGCCAGGACGTACGGCGCGACGCCAAGGTTGCGGGCCTGGGCGGTGGTGAACAAGCCAAACTGGCGATCCGCCAGCTCGCGGATCGCGCACCACCGGCCAGCGTCGATCATGCAGCAATAATAGCAACGTGAGGGGCCGCTCGACTGTTCAGAGTTCCTTGAATACATCGTGTCATGTATTATTTCGATGTGGACATAGTGGTTGAGGGGCAGCGCGACGCGTTGACGAGGTTTGGCTACGCACTATCCGACTCGACGCGCACGCAGGTGTTGGTGCGGTTGCGCCATGGTGGGGCCTATCCCGCGGACTTGGCTGAGGCGATTGGGGTGTCGCGGCAGGTGTTGTCGAATCATCTGGCCTGCCTGCGGGGGTGCGGTCTGGTGGTTGCGGTACCTGAGGGCCGACGGAGCCGGTATGAACTGACTGACAGCCGGATTGGTCATGCGCTCGATGATCTACTCGGGCTGGTACTTGCGTTGGATGCTCCGTGCTGCTCCGAGGACGCTCGCGATGGCTCGCATTAGTGAGGCAGCCCGTGACCTTTACCGGGCAGAGATGGCAGCGGCAGCTGTCACTGAGGTGGCCGAGCAGCGGTGGCGCCACTTTGAACGCGCCCACATCGTGTCCCAACCCGACCCGTGGTTGCATACCAAGAATCACATTGCCATGTTCAAGTTCGCTGTGCGCCAGCATGATCGGCGCGAAGCACTCGGCCAGGTGGTGCGCATCATCGTCGCCGCTCCGGGATCGTTGAGCGGACGGTACCCCGAGGGCAACACGGGACGGGTTTCCGCCGGTCTGATGCGCCCGATGCCGATTCCCGGCGATATCGCTTCTGCGTTGCGGTCATGAGCAGCGCAGACACAGCCAGGCTGAGCTCGCGCTGCGCGTTGGCCGGCAGCGGTACCGGGAATGACCGCTCACACTGAGGCTCGGGCGGCCTGCTAAAGCAGAGCTGCGAACATGATGACCGTCCCACCGGCGGTCATCGCATGGCATATCCATGGGGATCTTAGACGGGGGCGGCGAAGTGTCGTTACAGCGTTTGACATCGGTGGCCCTGGGGCCGCGGTGCGTGGCAGCTGAACCGACCGGGTTGCGCAGTAGATGGTGAGCGCGAGGAAACCGAGCACGAGTAGCAGCGTGACCGACCCCATCCACATGGGATTCGATGAGGCGCCGTGCAACTGCGCCATATCGCTGAGGGCATCGGTTCCCGACGGGCTGCCGTGGTGGGCGGGGGTAGCGGTAGCAGGAGCTGCGGAGGTGGCAGTGTGCCGGCTCATCACCGCATACATCCAGACCATGGAGGCCATCATCACTGCGGCATAGACGTGAAGTAGGCGGTCGTTGGTCCTCCGCACCGCGAAGACGACCGCGGTCACAGTGCCGAGAGCGAAGAGCAGCAGCAGCGGTAGGAGTGGAAGCTGATTGCCCTGTGGCCACGCCATGACGATCATCGCCAGCGACATCAGGAGCATGAGGCAGTGCGTGATCGACAGTCTCAGGTCGCTGCGACGGGCGGCTAGGGTGCGGATGCTGTCGATGGCGCCCACCGCGAAGAGGGCGGTGACGATCCACCGCAGGAGTAGATCGTCGATCACCGGTCCCTCGATCCTCGCGAGTTAACTACTATGCGCAGTAGTAGCATACTGTTGGTGGGCGAATCAAAGGCGTTGACGGAAGCTGTTACCCCGTCAATCCAGTCGCGACCGCAGCGCGCAATTGCTCTTCGGGTGGTAGCGCCGTTGGTGGTTGGTGGGCTGGTGCTGTTGTTGGCGGTCTATGCCTGGGTGTCCGGCGCCGCTCGCTACGTCGAGAGTGCGGATCCATATCCCGGGGTGGGCACAGCTGTGGCCGATGTGGTGGGCAATTTTGCTGGCTTTGCATTGGCTGCGGTGGTGCTTGGGGGACTGGTCTCGGTGGTGCTCACCGCCGTGCCTGACTCGCAGGGGTTTATCGACGCCGCGGTGTATCCGGTGTTTCGCCGCGTCCGTCGCGCCGCGGGGTGCTCTGTGGTTGTTGCGCTATTCATGGCTTTCACCGCGGCCGCGGACACCACTGGTGTGTCCGTGGGCGCGATGGTCTCGAGCGGCAAGGTCGGTTACGCGTTCAGTGTGAGTTTGCCGGCGCTGGCGTGGCTGGTTGTGACGACAGCGGGTGTCGTGGTGCTGATCGGTTCGGTGTCGCTGCGGTGGTCGATGCAGGTGGCGCTTATGGTTCCCGCGGCGGTTTGTGTGCTCGCCCTGCCCGTGGTCGGCAATGCCGCGCAGGGACCTGACCACGATTACACGACCGGCGCGGTGATCGTCTTCGCGGTCAGTTTGGCGTTGTCGGTGGGGCTGCGGTGGGCTGATCGGTACCGGGTTCGTGGTCTGGGGTTGGCGACCATCGACGAGGCTGCCGACCGGCGTGTTGGCTATGTCGTCCTGGGGGCCGATGTGTCGGCACTGGCGGGCGCGGTGGCTGTGACGCTGCTGCTGCGGACTCCCGATGTGTGGTCGTCGGCGTTCGGTCGCGCCGCGGGCCTGTTGGTTGCTGTACTGACGGTCCTGGTGGTGGCCGACCTTGTGCGCCTGCGCCGGGGCGTGGTGACGCCGGCAACCGCTTCTGTCCTTGCAGCGTCGACCGCACTGGTGGCCGTGGCCTGCTGGGCGGTGATGGACACCAGGGTCGCACCCGGGTTGATTGCCCACCCATTCACGGGCTGGGATGTCTACCTGGGCTATTCGCTTCCTGGCCCGCCTGATGTCGGATCGCTGGTCTCGCTGTGGCGTGTTGATCTCGTGGTGGGTGTGGCGGCGGTGGTGGGTGTCGTGGGGTATGTCGTCGCCGTCCGGAGGGAGCGGGGCAGCGGGCACCGCTGGCCGATCCGGCGAACGGTGTCGTGGGTCGCGGGGTGCGCTGTGGTGGTGGTGTCCACCAGCTCGGGGCTGAAGGCCTACGGCAACGCGTTGTTCAGCGTGCACATGGCCGAGCACACGGGTTTGACCATGATCGCGCCGATCTTGCTGGTGGGTGGTGCACCGATCACCTTGCTATTGAGGGTGCTGCCGACGACCGGAACCACCGGTGGCGCGGTGTGCCGACGGGCACTGCTGATCCTGTTCCGCTCGCGGGGTCTGCAGTTACTGCTCAATCCGATTGCCGCGTTCGCGTTGTTTGTGGGTTCGTCGTATCTGGTGTACTTCACACCGGTGTTCGACGTGCTCGTCCGCTACCACTGGGGGCATGTCGTGATGAGCGTGCTGTTCCTGGCCACCGGCTATCTGTTCTTCTGGGTGACTGTGGGGATCGATCCTGGACCCAGGCGATTACCGTTCCTGGCGCGGCTTGGTCTGCTGTTCGCCGTCATGCCTTTTCACGCCTTCTTTGGTATCGCGGTGATGACCTCCACCACGGTGATCGGGGAGTCCTTCTACAGCCAGTTGCAATTGCCGTGGAATCCCGATCTCGCGCGCACGCAATGGGTGGGCGGTGTGGTGGCTGCGGTGATCAGCGAGATTCCGATGGTGCTGGTTTGCCTGGTGCTGTTGGCGCAGTGGGTGCGTGCCGAACGCCGGCCCGATCGGTCCGAGTCCGCGGCCATTGATGCCGGCGACGCCCCCACCGTCGCTGCGATGGTCTCGGAGTTGGCCCAGCCCCAGCCGCTGTCACCCTCAGCGGTCTATACGCGCGAAGTTCTGCAAACGCAGGCTGTTGGAGACGACGAAAAACGATGACAACGCCATTGCGGCCCCGGCGATCAGAGGATTGAGCAATCCAGCGGCAGCCAACGGCAGTGCGGCGAGGTTGTAGCCGAACGCCCATGCCAGATTGGTGCGCATCGTGCGTCGCGTGGCCGAGGCGAGTTGCAGCGCCAGAGCGACGGTGGTGAGGTCATCGCGCACCAACACGATGTCGGCGGCGCCGATAGCAACATCGGTACCGCGTCCGATAGCAATGCCCAGATCAGCCGACGCGAGTGCGGGCCCGTCGTTGATGCCGTCGCCGACCATCGCCACACCAGCCCCACTACTGCGCACGTTGTCGATGATGGCCACTTTCTCGGCCGGGAGCACCCCGGCGATCACGTCGTCGATGCCGACCTGCTCCGCTGTGCGCTGCGCTGCGCCGGCGTTATCGCCGGTGACCAGTAACGTGCGAATTCCCATGCGGTGCAACTCATCGACCGCCTGGCGGGCAGAGGGTTTGATGCCATCACGAATGTCGATCAGGCCCCGGACTGCATCATCGGCTGCGACATAGACCGCGGTACCTCCAGAGCGCTCGATGTCAGCGCGCCGCGCGTCGATCGCGGCGGGCACCGCGGCGCTACGGGCGATCCATGCCGGGGAACCCACCTGCACCTTCACACCGTCGATCACCCCTCGCACGCCGCTACCGACGTCGGTGATTACCTCGTCGACGGGTGCAGCAAGCGACTGCGGACCGGCCGCGGCGGCGATAGCGGTGGCGATGGGGTGGCTGGTGTGCTGCTCGAGTGTCGCCGCCCAGCCGAGGATCAGCTCGGCACTGTCGTCGTCGACGGTGTACACGCCGGTGACGTGTGGCTGCCCGTTGGTGAGGGTGCCGGTCTTGTCGAAGACCACCACATCGATCGTCCCGGACAGTTCCAACGCGGCGTGTCCTTTGAGGAAGATGCCCAGTTGGGCGCCTCGCCCGGTAGCGATCACCAGCGCCATGGGCATGGCCAGGCCCAAGGCGCACGGGCAGGCGATGACCAGCACGGCCACCGCGGCACTCACGGCGTGCTCCCATGACGCCCCGGTGAGCGACCAGCCCACGAGAGTGGCTGCGGCTAGGGCGATGACACACGGAACGAAGATCGCGGCGATACGGTCGGCGACGCGTTGAGCGCGAGCCTTGGCTGTCTGCGCGCTGTCGACCAGCGCGATCATCTCGGCCAGGCGGGTGTCGTCACCGACTGCGGTGACTTCGACGCGTAGTCGCCCGTCGAGGCACGTCGTGCCCCCGACGGCGGTGGAGCGTTGCTCGGCTGACACCTGAACCGGCGTCGTCTCACCGGTCATGGCGCTGAGGTCCACAGTGGCGGTGCCCTCGATCACCTGCCCATCTGATGGAATGGTCTCTCCCGGCAGCACGATGAGTCGTTGCCCCACTTTGAGTTCCGCGAGGGGTATGAGCATGGTCGTGTCCCCTGCGCACTCGACTCGGGCGTCGGTGGCACGCAGGGCGGCCAGCGCTGTCAGTGCGTGAACGGCTTGTGTCCGGGCACGCGCCTCGTAGTAGCGTCCTGCCAGCACGAAGACGGTGACACCGGCGGCAACTTCGAGGTAGATGGAGTCGCTGGAGAAGATTGCTGACCACACCCCCTGGCCTGCGGTGGACGTCGCTTCGGCCGAGAACATCGAGTACACCGATAGTGCGGTCGCGGCCAGCACTCCCAGCGAGACGAGGGTGTCCATCGTGGCCACGCCGGTCCGCAACGTGCGCACAGCGGTGCGGTAGAAGGGCCACGCGCAGTAGGTCACCACAGGCGCGGCAAGCGCCACCAACACTGCTTGCCAGCCGGGGAAGCGAAGGTCGGGGACGACAGCAAGGACCACGGAGAGGTTGGCCAGGGGCACGAACAGGGCTAGCGCGACGATCAGCCGGGTGAACAGCGCCTTCGCAGTCGCCGAGTCTTCGTTGACGGCAGGGGCCTGCTCGGACAGTTCCGCAGCCGCATACCCTGCTGTGTGCACGGCGTCGATAGCATCGGCGACGTGTGCGTGGGTCTCGAGTTCCACGGTGGCTCGCCGAGTGGCGTAGTTGACCGAGGCGCGCACGCCGTCGAGTTTGTTGAGTTTGCGTTCCACCCGAGCTGCGCACGCACCGCAGGTCATTCCGCCCACATCAAGTTGGATGCGGCGTGTCGGGTGCGTGTCGTCAACGAGGTCGGTCACGGGTGGGCGCTTTCAGTAGGCGGTGAGGGCACGGCACCGCAGGAGATGCGAGAGCCCCCGTGGGGCAGTGGCAGCAGGGCTGAGGCAACCAGGCTTCGGCTACTAAGTGTACTGACCGGACACGTTGATCGATAGACAAGTCGCCACTTGTGACAGAAGGCCACGCTTGTCTATAGTGTGGGTATGACAGTTTCACTGGATGTTGCCCTGCCGCGCACGGACCTGTCGGCGCGGGATCACGCGCGGATGCTTGCTCCGTTGTTGAAGCCTTTGTCAGACGAGAACAGACTGATGATCGTGCTGACGCTTGCGGCGGGGGCGTGCTCGAACAAGAAGTTGCAGGAGGCCACCGGGTTGAGCCAGGCGCTGGTGAGTCACCATGTGGCAGCCTTGCGGCAAGCGCAGCTGATCAGTGTGCGGGCCGAGGGCCGGTCCAACATCTACGCGCTGTGTTGTGAGCAGTTGGCGGCGCCGGTGCAGTGGCTCGCTCACTTGGCGACTCTCACTCCAGAGGGACAGAAGGCGTGCTGCACTGCCCCAGCAGGGGAGGGTCAGGCATCGACTGAGGGTGCTGCGCGGTGATTCATGCGGTACAGACCTTCGGGTTGATCCTGGTCGAGTTGCTCGTCCTGTTCTCGCTGATCTCGGTGCTCGTTGCGCTGGTGAACCGGCGGTTCGGGCCGGATCGGATCCAGAGCTGGATGGCCGATGGGCGCCTTCCCGGCCCGCTCAAGGGGCTACTGCTGGGGGCGATCACGCCGTTCTGTTCCTGTTCGACGCTGCCGGTGCTGGCTGGGATGTTGAAGTCGGGGGTGGCGTTCCGGACGTCGATGACCTTCCTGATCTCGTCACCGCTGCTGGATCCCATCATCGTGGCCGGGGTGGTGCTGCTGTTCGACTGGCGTATCGCGTTGGTCTACACGGTGGTCACCGCCGCATGGTCCCTGCTCGCCCCCCTAGTATGGGAACGACTCGGCATGGCCAGCCAGCTCAAGCGAGTCAAGGTCGTCGGCGACGACAGCACCCCCCACCCCTGGGCAGGCCTGCGCAACGAGATCCGGCCCGCACTCGGCGAGGCCTGGGCCGATCTGAGACCGCTGCTCGTCCCGATGGTGCTGGGTGTCTCGGTCGGTGCATTTATCTACGGTTTCGTGCCTCAGGACCAACTCGCCGCGGTCGCTGGCGACGACAAACCGTGGGCCGTGCCGTTGGCCGCCGTGCTTGGCGTTCCGCTTTACGTGCGTATCGAGACGATGCTGCCCATCGGCTTGGCCCTCAGCTCGACCGGCATGGGGCTAGGTGCAGTGTTCGCGCTGATGATCGGCGGCGCCGGAGCCTCGATCCCCGAGATCTGGATGCTCACCACCTTGTTCAAGCCCCGACTGGTCGTCACTTTCGTGGTCACTGTCATCGGCACGGCCATCGCCGCCGGCTACCTCATCCCACTGATCGCCTGACCCAACCACCACATTCCCAACCACACGAGGAGAACAAGCAACCATGGGACTCAAGGACCTCTTCACCGCACGCAAGCAGGACAGCAGTTGCTGCGGGGCCCAGATCGTGCCCGACGATGACGACCAGCCCCAGAGCGAGCAGGGAACACCCACCGAGACGGCTGCCTCTTCAGCGCCGAACAGCGAGGACACGGACGGCAACTGACATACCGAATCGATGGGGCTGCACCACAGGGTGCAGCCCCATCACTGTCTCCACCCGCTCGTCACCAGGAAGACCACCATGTCCCACGCCAATGCCGCCCTCACTCCGCGTCACCGCCTCAAGGTTGCCCAGCTGGTTGTTGACCACGGATGGCCGATCAGCGAGGTCGCTGCCCGGTTCCAGGTCTCCTGGCCCACCGTGAAGCGCTGGGCTGACCGCTACCGGGCCGGTCAGTCCATGCAGGACCGCAGCTCACGGCCTCACCGCTCCCCGAACAAGACCAGCCCCACGACTGCGAAGCGCTGTATCCAGCTCCGGCTGCGTCTGCGGGAAGGTCCGGTTCAGTTGGCATACCGGATTGGCGTTGCTCCGTCGACAGTCCACCGGATCTTGGTCGACGTCCACTTGAACCGCCTGTCGCACGTCGACCGTGCCACTGGAGAGCCTGTTCGTCGCTACGAGCACGACCACCCCGGGGCGATGCTGCACGTCGACGTGAAGAAGCTCGGCAACATCCCAGACGGCGGAGGCTGGCGCTACGTCGGCCGACGACAAGGCGAGAAGAACCGCGCAGCCACACCCGACAAGCCCAAGAACAAGCACTACGACCCGTTGATGGGCAAGGCCTACGTCCACACCGTCATCGACGACCACTCCCGCGTCGCCTACGCCGAGATCCACGACGACGAAACAGCCCACACCGCCACAGCGGTCCTGGCCAGGGCCGTCAAGTGGTTCAACGCCCGCGGGGTGACCGTCGAGCGGGTCCTGTCGGACAACGGTGGCGCCTATCGCTCACACCTGTGGCGCGACACCTGCGCCGAGCTGGGAATCAGGCACAAACGGACCAGGCCGTATCGCCCGCAGACCAACGGCAAGATCGAGCGCTTCCACCGCACCCTGGCCGACGGCTGGGCCTACGCCCGCTGCTACACCTCCGAGACGGAGCGTCGCGGCGAACTCGACGGCTGGCTGCACTACTACAACCATCACCGGCCCCACACAGCCTGCAGCAACCAGCCGCCCTTCTCACGATTGACCAACGTGTCCGGGACTGTCGTGAGAACGGTGTAAGTGGCCTTACCGCCCTCGGTGTATCGGGGGCAGGAAGGTCGCATCATGACCGACACTCTGGTGGCTGTGGAGCCATCTGATGAACACGATGACGGGATCGTCGAGGTGCCTGCGGACCGCAGCGTCGATGAACTTGAGGTAGCCCGCGAGCTGGTCCGCCAGGCCCGGGAGGCCGGGGTCCGCCTGACCGGTCCGGATGGGTTGCTCAAAGCGATGACCAAAACGGTGCTCGAGACGGCGCTCGATGAAGAGATGTCTGAGCATCTCGGTTACGACAAGCACGACCAGCGTGGTCGTGGGAGTGGCAACTCGCGCAACGGGTCTCGGTCGAAGACCGTGCTGACTGATGCGTGTGGGCAGGTCGAGATCGATGTCCCCCGGGACCGGGCGGGCACCTTCGAGCCGCAGATCGTGAAGAAGCGCCAACGCCGCTTGACTGATGTGGATGAGGTGGTGTTGTCGCTGTATGCCCGTGGGCTCACCACCGGTGAAATCAGCGCCCATTTCGCCGACATCTACGGTGCTGCGGTCTCCAAAGACACGATCAGCCGGATCACCGACCGGGTGCTCGAAGAGATGGCCACCTGGCATGCCCGTCCGCTCGAACGCGTCTACGCCGCGGTGTTCATCGACGCCATCCATGTCAAAATCCGCGATGGGCAGGTAGGGCCCCGGCCGATCTACGCCGCGATCGGGGTGGATCTGGCCGGGCATCGTGACGTGCTCGGGATGTGGGCAGGTGAAGGCGATGGTGAGTCGGCAAAGTACTGGCTGGCGGTGCTTACCGAGCTGAAGAACCGGGGTGTAGCCGACATCTTCTTCCTCGTCTGCGACGGGCTAAAAGGCCTGCCGCAATCGGTCGGGGCGGTCTTTCCCGACACGGTGGTGCAGACGTGTGTCATCCATCTGATCCGGGGCACATTCCGCTATGCCGGCCGCCAGCACCGCGATGCTATCGCCAAGGCGATCAAACCGATCTACACCGCCCCCACCGCTGCAGCCGCGGCCGAGGCGCTGGATGCGTTCGACGCCGAGTGGGGGCACCGGTACCCGGCAGCTATCCGGTTGTGGCGCAACGCATGGCAAGAATTCATACCGTTCCTCGACTACGACATCGAGGTCCGTAAGGTGATCTGCTCGACGAATGCGATCGAGTCACTCAACGCCCGCTACCGGCGCGCAGTGCGGGCTCGTGGGCATTTCCCGAACGAGCAATCGGCGCTAAAGTGCCTGTACCTGGTGACCCGGTCGCTCGACCCGACCGGCACCGGACAGAAACGATGGACAATGCGGTGGAAACCAGCACTCAACGCATTCGCCATCACCTTCGCCGACCGCATGCCGGCCAGCGAGGACAACTAACCGAAAACGCCACTTACACCGTTAATCTGATACTCCCACGTGTCCGGTCAGTACAACTAAGCAGGGTAGTTTGTTCTAGACTGGCAGCAAATACGAGGCGATCAGGCAGGCGACGGTGGCTCAGTTGGGTTCGTTGGAACGCGCGGTGATGGACGTGCTGTGGGGCGCTTCGGCGGCGATGAGTGTGCACGACATCGTCGATGCGCTGGCCGACCGCGACTTGGCGTACACGACGGTGTTGACCGTGGTCACCAATCTGCACAAGAAGGGCTTCGCGGGTCGCGAGAAGATCAGCCGCGCCTATCGGTACTTCCCGTTGCAGTCGCGGGAGGAGGCGACCTCGCAGACACTGCGGCAGGTGCTCGATGCCAGCGGCGATTCGACGGCGGTGCTGATGCACTTCGCCCGGATGGTTACTCCCGAGGAGCGCGAGGTC
The DNA here is from genome assembly GCF_030316175.1 of Gordonia sp. Swx-4. Classification (NCBI taxonomy): domain Bacteria; kingdom Bacillati; phylum Actinomycetota; class Actinomycetes; order Mycobacteriales; family Gordoniaceae; genus Gordonia; species Gordonia sp. Swx-4. The sequence continues at coordinate 2,487,565 of NZ_CP128197.1, read as the reverse complement.
CTCAGTGAACACCTGTCCCGGACGCGGGCGGATCGTCCGAGGAAGCGCTGAGACTGTGAGCGTCGCATTGGCCCACCTGGTGGGCGCGGCCGTGCTGGGCGTGTTGGGTCCCTACGTTCTCGACCGACTGCCCCAACGATGGTCACCGCGGGTACTGATCACCGCATGGGTCAGCAGTATCGCCACGGCGGTGGGATTGTTGTTCCTGTCGGCGCTGTCGGCGTTGTGGCCGGACCCGCCGCCGGCCGAACGCTTCGTTGACACCTTGGCTCGGTGCGCGGGAGCTGTCCTGCACGCGGTGCGCGACGATTTCAGCCAGGTGTACGGCATTGCCGTCGCCGTGGTCCTGATCGCCGTGGTCGCGCGCACCGCGATGTCGTGCGCTCGGCACACCCGCGACGTGCATCGCGTGCACCGTCTTCATCGCGACGTCGTTGCTGTGGTGGGCAGTACCGAACCCGACACCCCCGACGTGCTCTGGATCGATCACCCCCACCCCATGGCGTACTGCGTCGGCGGTCGCAGTGGCTTCGTCGTGGCGACAAGTGCGCTGCGCACAGACGTGCCCGCCGAGGCGCGGGCTGCAGTACTAGCGCACGAGTTCGCCCATCTGAGGTCCCGGCACGACCGCGTTCTGGCGGTCTGCGATGTGATGGCACGAGCTCTGCCCTTTGTGCCGCTGTTTCGCCGGGCGCCGGCGGCAGTCGCGACCTTGATCGAAGCAGATGCCGACATGTCGGCTGCTCGGGTCACCAGTACAGCTGCCGTGCGCAGCGCACTCGCGCACGTGACCAGTCAGGGCGTAGGCCCCGAGACCCCCATGCCACGCTCGACGCGCTACCGATTGCTGATGCTCGAGAACGGCGCGATCGAGCCAACGAAGTCGACCTACGCTGCGGCGAGCGTGCTACCCCTCTTGGGTGCTGCGTTGTGTACGGCTGCGGCACTTCCGGTGTTGTCAGTTCTCGTACATGGACTCACCGCGTAAGTCCCTGTCACGCCATATTCGCTCGACAGGGGCTGCTACTGCTCGACACCCACGAGCGTCGCGTCTGTTTGCGCCACCGAGCGGCGGCCGTTGACCGGCGCTCGTCGCAGCGTGTCGATCGCAGCCCGTGCGTGCCTTCGCGAGATACGCCCAAGTTGGTCGCGTTATCGCGGCACCTTGCGTGATCGGTACCTAGTGCACGATGGTGGTCTCGGTCAGGCCCGGTGATCTTGGAGGCCCTGGTGGCTGCGGGTCTCGCCGCCGCGCGGTGCGACGGGTTCTCCACCTGGGATGGTGGTGAGTTTCTTCGCCTACGGTCGCACCGCACGGCCTCGTGCTGGCCTCATCGCTCGGGTCGCGACCGCGGCTGCTCCGCGGGCCGCGCAGGCTGCCGCGGTCGCCGCGATCAGCCACAGCAGCAGGGGAGTGCCCTGAGCGAGGACAGAACCTGCGAGCAGGGTCAACGCAAAGGTCATCACCGCGGTGTAGCCGACTGCGAGGATGGCGAACCATCGAGGAACGGTCAGCGGGCGGCGCGTTCGCGGGACGGCCTGGTCGAGGGCAGGGTAGGGGTAGTTGTTCACGGTCGGCTCTCCGGGTCGGGATCTGTAGATGCTTCGTGGTCTCCGGTGGTCAGCGGCGCACGGCGGACTTCTTCTGCGGTCTCGCTGGGTTCACCGTGCCGTGTGCCGACGTGGGCTTCGGCGCGCATCCGCTCCACCATGTGCGGGTAGTGCAGTTCGAACGCCGGGCGTTCTGACCGGATGCGGGGGAGTTCGGTGAAGTTGTGGCGCGGCGGTGGGCAGCTGGTGGCCCATTCCAGGGAGTTGCCGAAGCCCCATGGATCGTCGACGGTGACGACCTCGCCGTAGCGGTAGCTGCGGAAGACGTTCCACAGGAACGGCAGTGTCGAGATGCCGAGGACGAACGCGCCGGCGGTGGAGATGATGTTGAGCGTGGTGAAGCCGTCTGAGGGCAGGTAGTCGGCGTATCGGCGGGGCATGCCTTCGGCTCCGAGCCAGTGTTGCACCAAGAAGGTGAGGTGGAAGCCGATGAACGTCAGCCAGAAATGGATTTTGCCCAGGCGTTCGTCGAGCAGGCGTCCGGTCATCTTCGGGAACCAGAAGTAGATGCCGGCGTAGGTGGCGAACACGATGGTGCCGAAGAGGACGTAGTGGAAGTGGGCCACCACGAAGTAGCTGTCGGAGAGTTGGAAGTCGATGGGTGGGCTGGCCAGGAGCACACCGGTGAGTCCGCCGAAGAGGAAGGTGACCATGAAGCCGACCGAGAACAACATCGGTGTCTCGAACGTCATGTGGCCCCGCCACATTGTGCCGATCCAGTTGAAGAACTTTACGCCCGTGGGTACCGCGATCAGGAAGGTCATGAAGGAGAAGAACGGCAACAGCACGGCGCCGGTGACGTACATGTGGTGTGCCCACACCGCGACCGATAGGGCGGCGATGGCGAGGGTGGCGTAGACCAGTCCTGAGTACCCGAACAACGGTTTACGGCTGAAGACCGGGAAGATCTCGGAGACGATGCCGAAGAACGGCAGCGCGATGATGTAGACCTCGGGGTGGCCGAAGAACCAGAACATGTGCTGCCAGAGAATGGCGCCGCCGTTGGACGGATCGAACAGATTCGCGCCGAACTGGCGGTCGACTTCGGCGCCGAGCAGTGCCGCGGTGAGCAGCGGGAACACCAGCAAGATCAGGACACTGGTGACCAGGATGTTCCACGTGAAGATCGGCATGCGAAACATCGTCATTCCCGGTGCGCGCAGACAGATGACCGTGGTGACCATGTTGACCGCGCCCAGGATGGTGCCCAAGCCGGACACTGTCAGTCCGAGAAACCACATGTCGGAGCCGACGCCGGGTGAGTGGATGGCGTCGCTGAGCGGGGTGTAGGCGGTCCAGCCGAAGTCGGCGGCACCACCGGGGGTGATGAAGCCGGCGATCGCGATGGTCGAGCCGAAGACGAACAGCCAGAAGCCGAGGGCGTTGAGCCGCGGGAAGGCGACGTCGGGAGCGCCGATCTGCAGGGGCAGTACGAAGTTGGCGAAGCCGATCACGATGGGGGTGGCATACATCAGCAGCATGATCGTGCCGTGCATGGTGAACAGCTGGTTGTACTGCTCGGTCGAGAGGAATTGCATGCCCGGCGTCGTGAGTTCTCCGCGCATCAGCAGCGCCATCAGGCCGCCGATGAGGAAGAACGCGAAGCACACGACGATGTACATCATGCCGATCAGCTTGTGATCGGTCGTGGTCAGCATCGTGTAGATGAATGACCCTTTGGCCTTTCGCCGCTCGGGGTAGGGCCGCGTAGCGACCACCTCGGGTGGGCGCGGGGACACCGCGGTCATCAGGCCTCCATCTGAGTCGGACAAACGGTGGCCCTGATCGAAGCAACACGCGCATCGTGCGTGCGACTTCCCGGGCCGTTACTACGGACTGTAGTCGATTAACTACTAGGTAGCATAGTTGGGCCCGGAATCCCGAGTCTCGGCCAGGAGGCGACAGAACCGCGACGAAACGTCGCCTCCCTCATTGAGATCGGCCCGACCGGTCCGTTGCGACCGTGCGCCGCAGCCACCCTTACCGCCAGAGGTCTGCGCTTCCGGTGCTCGGCGGTTCGTTGGGCGTGATAGTAGGTTCGGCGTCGCTGTCCGAGGGCAGACTGACACCGCGTTCGGCGAGCCATCGCACCGGGTCGAGGGCGGCGCCGGATGCATCAGCAACCTCGAAGTGCAGATGAGGCCCGGTCGAGTTACCGCGATTGCCCACCGTGGCAATGGGTTGACCGACCGTGACCGGCGCTGCCGCGTCGATGAGATTGTCGTCGTTGTGGCCGTAGGTCGTGACTGTTCCGTCGGCATGCCGGATGCGTACCCACAACCCGAAGCCTTCAGCTGGCCCCGAATTGATCACTTCGCCGTCGGTGACCGCGAAAATCGGTGCCCCCAGGTCGTTGCCGATGTCCATACCCTGATGGCCGCGGCCGTCACCGAAGGTAGAGGTGACTCGGCCGTTCGTGGGAGCGACCACCGACCCCGGCGACGGCGACGAATAGACGGGTGGACCGGCCGGTGCCGGGTGCGCAGCCGCGGGATCGTGGGGACGCATCTCGAAAGCCAGAAGCGCCAGCAACCGCCCGATCGGAAGCGCGTCGACAACCAGCTCGGCGGCTGCTCGTCCCGCACCGAGCACGGCGGCGAAGCATCCCACCGCAGTGATGGGATCCTCGGCCGGCACTGACGGCTCGACTGGGCGCGCTCGATCGGCCAGACATGAGCTGACTGTTCGGATCTCGTCGGCGAGGGCTCCCATCGCCGGGCCGCCCAGTGTCGCCGAAATCGTCTCGGCGACCAGTTGGGCGAACTGCTGAGTCACGTGGCTGTCATCGGCGTCGGCTCGCGCTCGAGCGTCAATTGAGAAGCTCAGCAGAACCGCAGCAACCAGTCCCACGACCCCCAGTCTCAGACAGGGCCGCGGAGCGCCGCAGCGGCGGATGAGGGACGACATAGGCATGCCAGCGAGACCTTCCGGAGACGGGCGCGACGCACTGACATTCAGCACCACACGCCAGGTGCGCATAAGGCCACGATCGGCAGCCCTCCGTTCGAACCATAGGCCCCACAGATCACAGCAGTAACACGATCTGATTGAGCACCTGTCGCAATCGCGCGCATTTACTACTAGGACGAATAGTTGCGGATGGTCATTGACTGCCGAGCCGGACACTCGCCAGGATTAGAAGGTAGTACCAGGTGAGAAGGTCTAGTGCGCTGGGTGAACGTCACACATCTACGCCAGGAGAAGTGGGGCTCCGGTCAGGGATCGGCCACAAAAACTATGGTCATGTTGACAATTCGAATGGTGATCTACCACGCTGCGTAGTAGATCAACGGCGAGGAGCGCTGGTGCAGCAGGAGAGAAGGCGGGTATCCGCGGTGCGGGCGGCGGTCCTGGCGCTGATGTGCGTGGTGCCGTGGGTAGCGTCGGGTTGTGGTAGCGCTGGCGACGACGCCGTTGCGCAGGGGGGAACCTTTCAGTTCGTCTCGCCCGGCGGGCAGACGGTCATCACCTACGACCCGCCCGCGAGCCGTCAGAGGATCGCTGACGTCTCGGGCCCTGACGTGGTGACCGACGAGACCATCGGACTCGACGACTTCGCAGGCAAAGTCGTCGTCATCAACGTCTGGGGTTCGTGGTGTGGACCCTGCCGGGGAGAAGCCGACGACCTCGAACATGTCTACGCCCAGAACAAGGCCTCGGGAGTCGAGTTCCTCGGTATCAATCTGCGCGACAACCGGCAAGCGGCGAAGGACTTCATTGTCGACAGAAAGGTCGCCTTTCCCTCGATCTACGACTTTGCCGGTCTGACCCTGGCTGCGCTGACCACCCCAACGTCGGTGGTGCCGACCACCATCGTGCTCGACCGCGACCACCGTCCGTCCGCGGTGTTCCTCAAGGCCATCACCGCCGACGAACTCGGGTCAACAGTTCAGCGAGTTCTCGCTGAGCCTGTGGCACAACCCCAATGACCCCACAGTCGGTCGAAGTGCAGGCTGCGGTCGGCGAGACGTTTGCCGACCTCGTCGCCAGCGGTCCGCTCCTGCTGGCGCTGCTCGCGTGCGTGATCGCCGGGCTGGTGTCGTTCGCCTCACCGTGCGTGGTCCCCCTCGTTCCGGGGTATCTGTCGTATCTGGCTGGCGTGGTCGGCGCCGAGGCGCCTGCGGTGTCGGTGGGGGAGTCGAACAAGCGGGGTCGCTCGCGCGTGGCGCTCGCCGCAGGCCTGTTCGTCCTCGGTTTCACCGTCGTCTTCGTGGCAGCGACCGCCACCGTCCTCGGAGTCACCACCACTTTCGTGGTGAATCGTGAAGTCCTCCAGCGCATCGGCGGCGTGGTCACCATCATCATGGGCCTGGTGTTCATCGGGCTGGTGCCGGCACTGCAACAGGAACGACGGTTCGCCCCCCGCCGCGTCTCCAACATCGCCGGCGCTCCGCTGCTCGGCGGGGTCTTTGCACTCGGGTGGACCCCATGCCTGGGGCCCACGCTCGCGGCGGTCATTGCTACGGCCAGCGGCACCGAGGGCGCCACCGCAGCCAAGGGCGTCGCGCTGATCGTGGCCTACTGCGCCGGCCTTGGTATTCCCTTTGTCGTGCTTGCGTTTTCCTCGGCGTGGGCGTTGCGCAGCCTGGGCTGGTTGCGGACCCACGCCCGCATGATCCAGATCGTCGGCGGCGCCATGATGATTGCGGTGGGTATTGCCTTGATCACCGGCCTGTGGGATCAATTCATCGTGTGGGTCCGCGACGCGTTCATCACCGATACCCAACTACCCATCTGAGGCCTGTAGTGGCGGCGCCGGTTCGACGTCACAGCGTCCACAGGTTTCCGGTCACCGCACCGTCACGAGACCCAATACCACCGGCACCACGCCGCCGACGTCGGGCCATCTCCGCCGGTTCCGTTCCGCCCCGGTCTGTCATATAGTCACATGCGCATGTATTGATATATGTGGACAGCGTAGCTATCTGGACGTGGATGAGAGGGAGTACGAAGCATGGGAGCCGGACACAATCACGGACCAACCGACCCCGCATCCAGCGACTCGTCGCTGCGTGTCCGACTGGCGATAGCGTTTGCTCTGACGGGGATCATTGTCGTGGCCCAGCTTGTCGGGTCGGTGATCACGGGGAGTCTGGCGCTGCTAACCGACACCGCGCACGCCGCGACAGATGCGATCGGGTTGGCCGTCGCGCTCGTCGCAGCAACCGTGATGCACCGCCCGGTCAGCAAAACCCGCACCTGGGGACTGCGGCGCATCGAGGTCATCGCCGCTCTGGGGCAGGCCTCGCTGCTGCTCGCTGTGGGCCTCTACGCTGCTGTCGAAGGCGTACGACGACTGTTCTCGCCACCCGAGGTGCCCTCGACCGAACTCCTGCTCTTCGGCGTCATCGGGCTCGTGGCGAACATCGTCGCCATGCTCGTGCTCGCCTCGGGACGCGGCGCCAACTTCAACATGCGAGCGGCGTTTCTGGAGGTCCTCAACGACGCACTGGGATCGCTGGGTGTGATCGTCGCCGCAATCGTCATCGCTACCACCGGTTTCCAACAAGCTGACGCGCTGGCCGGATTGTTCATCGCCGCGCTCATCGCACCCCGCGCCCTCAAACTCATGGCCGAGACGACGCGGGTACTGATGGAATTCACCCCGAAAGGGATCGATCTCGACGACGTCAGGGCCCACATCCTCGAGATGGACCGTGTGCACGACGTGCACGACCTTCACGCATCGACGGTGGCCACGGGCCTACCGATCATCAGCGCTCACATTGTGGTCGATGACGACTGCTTCCAGGACGGCCACGCCCCCACCATCTTGGATGACATCCGGACCTGCGTGGCGACCCACTTCGCCATCTCCTTCGAGCACTCCACCTTCCAGCTCGAGACCAGCGCCCAGCGCCACCACGAGGAAGCGTTAGCCACCCATCACCCGTGAGGGATCACATCGGCTTCACACCACACCTGCGGTCTGCGCGAGTGCGAGATCTCTGCTACACGAGTGTGCCGTCTCGGGCCGGGCGCTGCCGCGGAGGTGTCACATCAGCGTCGACCAGTACCACCAGAAACGGTGGGCGATCAGGGCGATCACTGCCAGCACCCACACCAGCGGTACCACGGTGTGCACCGTGAGGATCGCATCGAGGGCTCGGCGCGCTCTCCCGGGTGGGCAGAAATGGTCGGCATTGCGCAAGCTCACATACCAAAAGGCAACCACGACAACCACCCACACGGCCATGCAGTACGGACAGAGCGCGTTGATTCGGTACAGGCTCTGGAAGATCAGCCAATGGACGAACACCACAGCACCCGTCAACCCACTCTGCAGCCCGATCATGACCCAGGTGGGCGGCCGGCTCCCCATCAGGACCGCGACAGCAATCAACGCGGAGAAGCCGGCAATTCCGATCAGTGAGTTGGGAAACCCGAAGACGACCGCCTGGGGGGTGTCCATCACCGATCCGCAATTGACGATTGGGTTGATACTGCAGGTCGGTGTGTACGCCGGATCGGTTGCCAGTTCGAACTTTTCAACCGTCAGCGTGAACGCAGCGATGAGCCCGATACCTCCGCAGACCGCAAGGATCCACGCGAGCAGTCGCGGAGACACTGGAAATCGTGCAGCTGCCGCCGAGGGTGAGGATGGCGAGGCCTGGCGGAGTGGTGGTGGGACGGTCACTGGCGTATTGCGGATTCGAGCGCCGAACTCAGATCGTCATAGCTCTCGGGTTTGATGAGTTCGTCGTTGATGAAGAAGGTGGGTGTACCGCTGACACCCAGCGCTTTGCCGTCAGCAACATCGCGGTCGATGAGTTCGCGGGTGGCCTGCGAGTTGTAGTCGGCGGCGAATCGATCCATGTCCAGACCGAGCTCCTGGGCATAGGAGAAGAACAGATCATCCAGCGGTACCCGCTGCTCACCCCAGCTGCGTTGGGTGTCGAACATCTTGCGGTACATCGGTTCGAACTGGCCTTGCTCGGCCGCCGCAGCGACAGCCCGTGCTGCACGGTCAGCGTTGAAATGCCCGGGGAGCGGAAAGTAGCGGACCACGAAAGTGACCTGATCGCCATAGGTTTGGCGAAGCTGCTCCACCGCCGGGTACGCCGCCCCGCACCCCTCACATTCGAAGTCCAGGAATTCCACGAAGGTCGCCTTGGACTCGGTCGGAGTCGATAGTCGTGGGGAATCATCCCGTACCGTCATGCTCGCCTGAGCGTCGGCCTGTTCGCTGTCGCCGGCCCGGGACACCACGAACACCACTGTCAGCGCCAGGCAGAACACGAACACCACGGCGAGTGAGACCTTGACGGTGCGGCTCACCGAGGCACCCCCGACTCGAGTCGAACCTTGAGCGCTTGACCTGCCACGATGTTCACTCCCGTCGAACTACTACTACGTTAGCTAGTAGTTTACAGGCGCGCGGCCCCGGCTGGGCGCCCGCGGGCGGATCGATGCGCTCGACAAGAACTCGGTGAGGGGTGCGTTGCGCGGTGGTGAGTTCTTCGAATGCTCGGCGGGCCGGCTCGTCGTTGCCACCGGTGGTTCACCCTGTGCTGCGCAGCGCAGCTGCAGTCGGCGCCGGCGGCATGCTGTACGCGAGTTTTCCTCCGCGTCAGCTGTGGTTCCTCGCCCCGTTGGCTATCGCGGTTCTGGTGGTGACGCTGCGTGGGCGGTCGCTGTGGGCGGCAGCAGGTTACGGCTATCTCGCCGGACTGGGGTTTTTCCTGCCGCTGTTGCCGTGGGTCGGCACCTATGTGGGTGCGGTGCCCTGGGTGGTATTGGCAGCAGTCCAGGCGGTGGCGTTCGGGATCTTCGGGGCGTTGGCGGCAGCACTGGGCAGATGGCGCGGCGCGCCGGTGTGGTTGGCAGGCGCCTGGGTGGCAGTCGAAGCTGTTCGTTCCCGGATACCGTTCGGCGGTTTCCCCTGGGGCCGAATCGCATTCGGTCAACCGGACGGGTTGCTCCTGCCGTTGGCGGCGCTGGCCGGCGCGCCGGCGTTGTCGTTCGTTGTGGTGCTGCTCGGCACGGCCCTGGCCGCGATGGCGGGGGCTGTGGTCCGCCGGCAGCCTCAGACGTTGGCCGGGCCTGCCGCCACGGTTGCCGTGATTGGACTGCTGGTGTGGACGATGACGCCCGCGGGGGAAGGCGATGACGCGGGGGAGCGGTCGGTGACGGTGGCAGTGGTGCAGGGCAATGTGCCGCGGCTGGGGTTAGATTTCAATGCTCAGCGACGCGCAGTGCTCGACAACCATGTCCAACGCACCCTCGACCTGGCAGAGCAGGTCCGCTCCGGGCGGGTCGTGCGTCCCGATGTGGTGGTGTGGCCAGAGAACTCATCCGACATCGACCCGTTCGGTAACCGCGATGCTGCGGCGCAGATCGATCGTGCCGCGCGGGCGATCGGGGTGCCGATCCTGGTGGGAGCGGTGATCGCCGGGAACAACGGCACGTCCCGCAACACGTCGGTGGTGTGGAATCCGGAAACCGGTCCCGGTCAGGAGCACGACAAACGTCAGCTGGTGCCGTTCGGAGAGTACTTGCCGCTGCGGGAACTGATGACACAGCTGTCGTCCTACGCCAGCCGGGCCGGCAACTTCGTTCCTGGCACAGGCAATGGTGTCGTCGATCTTGCAGGTGTACCCGTGGCGGTAGCGACCTGCTACGAAGTCGCGTTCGACGATCTGGTGACCGAATCGGTGCGCGCCGGCGCGCAACTGATCGCCGTACCGACCAACAACGCGACGTTCGGGCGCACCGAGATGACCTACCAGCAACTCGCGATGTCGCGGGTGCGGGCAGTCGAACACGATCGGGCGGTGGTCATCGCAGCAACCAGTGGCGTGAGCGCGGTCATCGAACCTGACGGGACCGTTGCACAACGCACAGCACTGTTCACCCCCGACGTCCTCATCGCGCGGGTGCCGCTGAGGACAACGACGACCCTGGCGACGCGGATCGGAGCAGCAGGAGAAGGGATCTGTGCTGCCGCGGTCCTGGCGGCACTGGTTGTACGCACGTGGAGATCACGCCAACGCACCTGACGCGGCGTGGTTGTGCTCAGTGGCGTTCGCGATGAGGCGTTGGCGAGCTGCTCGATGCGTCATCGGCGTCATCCGACGGGCTCGAACAGCAGCTGCACCCTGGTTCTGTTGTGGCAGAACAACTCGTGCTGCTCGCCGCGCCGCGGACTCGTGGAGTCGGCAACAGCGGTACCGCGGGCACCGGCCGTGGCTGATCGGCGGTGGCTGATACCGGAGCGCAGCAGGCGTCGCCTGTGTCGTGGTAGGCCGCCGCCGAGATGTTGAGCTTGCCGGGGGTTACCCGGGGCACGGCAGCGGTGCCTGGCAGTGCTTTCGTCCGGGCGGCACGAATCGCGTTGGCGATCACCAGTACTTCTGCGAGTTCGTGGACGAAGACCACTGTGGCCAGGCCGAGGACGCCCGTGGCGGCCAGCGGAATCAGAACACCGATGATCGCTAGCGAGAATCCTATGTTCTGCAGCATGATTCGGCGTGCGCGCCGAGCGTGGGACAGCACTTGCGGGAGATGGCGGAGATCTTCGCCCATCAACGCCACATCGGCGGTTTCGATAGCGACGTCGGTACCCATCGCTCCCATCGCGATTCCGACATCGGCGGTGGCTATCGCTGGGGCGTCGTTGACGCCGTCGCCGACCATGGCGATCGCCCGCCCGCGCGCCAGCGTGGGCAGCAAGTCGGCTTTGTCTTCGGGGAGCAGTTCGGAATGGACGGTGCTGATTCCGGCCGCAGTGGCCAAGGCATGTGCGGTGCGGTCGTTGTCCCCGGTCAGCATGACCGAATCGACACCCAGCGCCGTCAACTGAGCGACCGTTTGAGCGGCCTCGGGGCGAAGCTCATCGCGGACCGCGATCGCGGCGACGACGGTGCCATCGCGTTCGATCAGCACGACGGTGGCACCGTCGCTCTGCAACCGGGTGACATCGCCGGCGAGCGCGCCAGGATCGAGCCATCCAGGTTTGCCCAGGCGCAGTTGCTGTCCGCGTATCTGGCCGGTGAGTCCGTGACCGGCGATCGCGGTGACGTCCTCGGCAGGTGCGCCCAGGGCCGGTGCGGCCGCGAGAATCGCGCTCGCCAGCGGGTGCTCGCTGCGTGCCTCGAGCGCGGCGGCATAGGACAACGCGTCTTCGCGGGTGATCTCGGGTGTGCTCACCACGGCGATGACCTCCGGAGTGCCGCGGGTCAAGGTGCCGGTCTTGTCCAGTGCGACGACGCGAACCCGTCCCAACTCCTCCAGGGCAGCACCGCCTTTGACCAGTGCGCCATGGCGGCTGGCGGCGCCGATCGCGGCGACCACCGTCAGCGGCACCGCGATCGCCAACGCACACGGGGACGCAGCAACGAGGACCACTAGGCCGCGTTCGAGCCACAGCAGGGGATCACCGAGTAGCGCACCGATACCTGCCACGAGCGCCGCGAGCACCATGATGGCCGGGACCAGGGGGCGGGCGATGCGGTCGGCGAGACGTTGGCCGGCGCCTTTGCGTTCCTGCGCTTGCTCGACGATGTGAACGATGCGGGCCAGGGAACTATCCGCGGCGCGGGCGCTCACGCGGACTTCGATCGCACCGCCACCGTTGATCGCGCCGGCGTGGAGCAAGTCACCCGGACCCGCCTCCACCGGAACAGATTCGCCGGTGATCGCCGACACGTCCACGCTGGTTGTGCCCGCTGTGATCGTTCCGTCGGTGGCCGCGCGCTCACCGGGACGCACCACCATCACATCGCCGATGATCAACTCATCCGGTGACACGGTGATCTCACGTCCCTCACGAATCACCGAGGCAGTGGGCGGAACCAGCGCGAGCAGTGCCCGCAGCCCGCGCCGGGTCTTGGTGACCGCGTAATGCTCGAGTCCTTCAGCGACCGAGAACAAGATTCCGAGTAGCGCAGCCTCGGGTATTTGACCCAGCGCCACAGCGCCTATCGCGGCGATCGTCATCAGCGTTCCGACACCGATGCGCCCGTGACGCAGCGACCTCAGCGTCGACGGCACAAACGTTGAGGCCGCAACGACAACCGCGACCAGTTCCACGACGATGCCCGCGGTCTCTGATAGAGAGCCACCGACGATCCAGCCGAGCGCGAGGAACGCTGCTGCGGCGGCGGCGAAACGCAGCTCGCGCACCTGCCACAACCGAACCGGGCCCTGATCGACCTCGGCGTCGAGGTCGGCGGAATCTGAAGGTCCGCAGCATGCGTCAGCCATGTGTTCGCCCCTGCATTGTGGACGCCGATGACGTCGTCGTGGCTGGTGTGGAGACACCTGTAATCGCTAGAACCGCTGTCACGAGAGCGTGGCCGGAGGGGGTCAACGCATACATCACCAACCGTCCGTGCCGGCGCCCGGTCACCAGGCCGGCACCCTTAAGTAGACGCAGATGGTGCGACACCAGGTTCTGCGCCAGGCCTACCACCCACGCGAGGTCGCAGACACATAATTCGTCGCCCGACAGCAACGCCGTCGCTACACGTAGCCGGGTGGGATCACCGAGTGCACGAGCTCCGGCGGCGGCACTGTCGACCGCGGTCACCTCGGGTAACGCAGTCCGGATAGTTTTTGCATGCGGCAGATCGAGACACAGCAGATCGCACGTGTCCACCGACTCCTCAGTCATATCAACATCCTTACATTCATTGATATGACGTATTGTAAGCATGCCGGTACGGATACCTCAACACCCGTTGATATGGCGAGTGGCGTAGCGTCGACACGCTCTCGAGCCAGGGGGCGGGGTGCTTAGGTGTCGGCGTTGCCCTTCTTCCACTGTGACCACGGAATGTTCCAGTCGCCGAGTCCATCGACTCCTGACAGTGTGTCGGCGTTGGTGTTCTTGACCGTGACGGGGTCACCGCGGAGAGTGTTTTTCACGAGCCATTCCGCGTCTGCGGGACTCAGGTTTGGGCAACCGTTGCTGACGTTGCTGTTGCCTTGGGCCGACATCGACCACGGTGCGCCGTGCATGTAGATGCCGCTGTAGGACATCTGCACCGCCCATTGAACGGGTGTGCGGTATCCCGCTGCGGACTCGACAGGCACTCCGTAGGTCGACGAGTCCATGATGATGTGCTCGACGCGATCTCCGATCATGTAGATGCCGCGGGGCGTCGGAGTGCTGTCTTTGCCGAACGAGGTCGGCATGGTGCGGATGACCTTGCCGTCTCGTTTGACGACGATTGTTTTGGTGTTGTCGTCGGCGACGATTTCCTGAGCTCTGCCAATGGTGAAGTCATAGGACAAGTTCTCGTCGCCGTAGAGCCCGTCGCCGAGGTTGACTCCGTAAATGTTGACGGCGACACTGACTTTGGTGCCCGGTGTCCAGAAGCGTTCGGGCCTCCACCGGACCTCGGAGTCGCTGATCCAATAGAACGCACCCTGCATCTGGGGGTCAGACGACACGGTGATCGCCGCCTGTGCCTTCTTTCGGTCGGGGATGGGATCGGCGAACCGCACGCCGATCGTGTGGGCGATCCCGACGGTTTCCTCGCCGAGGATGGCCGCGCTGGTCAACGATTCCGGCGAGGTCGTGGTGAAACGCTGCGAGACGACCGATCGACCGCCCACGCCCACGGCCTCGGCTTGAACCACGTATCGCTTCGAATACCCCAGGGGCTGGGTGCTTGTCCACGTTGAGCCGTCCTCGCTCAGGGAGCCCGCCAAGGGACGGCCGCTGGCTGTGGGAATACGGACGTTAGTCAACGCGCCGCGACTGGCCGTGACAACAATAGGAAGCCCAGGTTCGACAACCGCGTTGGGCGCAAGTCGCCCGCCACCTTCAGTGGCCACAGCGATGGAAGGTTGTGTGATGTCGGCGAAGCTGTCAACGGCCTGAATCTCATTGCTGAAGGCGGCACCTCCGGTCGAGCTGCACGAGGTCAACACCATCACCACCGCCGTCAGCGTTGCGAGCATCAGCAGTCGCGGAATACCGACTCGGACCGACCCGCGACATTCACGAGAGCCCGAGCACTGCGGCTGCCCACCGTGAGTCGATCGGCGATCACATAGCTCTTCGGTAGCTCGAGTCCCTCTTACGCGGCCCATCGATTGTCGAACCCTCCCACTCGGCGCTGGACTAGGTTTACTAACCACGATAGTAGTTGAAGGCTGTGCGCTCCTTTACCCACTGCACCGCGTGAGAGAAGGTTCGAAACGTCTCGTGGTGGGCGACCGCCGAGCCACCACATCGACCTCACTATTGCCGTGTGGCGACACCCAACAGGTAGTCGCCGCCGATGCGTGTTCGCCACCGCTCGCCGACGTCGAGACCGTGGCGGGACAACTCGTGCAGGAACTCACCGGCAGTGAACCGATCCTCGCTCGGATGGTCAAACAGCACTTGGTAGGTCGGCCGAGCAAGGGCGGTCGCGGTGACCTCGTCAAAGAAGAACCGCCCACCCGGTTTGAGTACGCGGGCCACCTCGTCCAAGGCTTCCCGCCAGTTCGGGATGTGGTGAATGATCGCGAAGTCGAAGACTGCGTCATAAGTACCGTTCTGCCCACCGCCGACGTCGTGAAATGCTGAACGCAGGTCCGTTGCGCTACCTCGGGCGAGGTGTGCCCTGCCGGTGTGTCGGCGTAGGCGGTGGCGAGCGCGAGAAATCATCGCCGGATCGAGGTCTACCGCGTCGACGCGCGCGGCGCCGAACTCGTCGAGGATCAGCCGGGTGCCGTAACCCGACCCGCACCCCAGCTCAGCAACGCGCGCTCCCGGGGTCCGTCCGCCCAACGCAGTCAAGACACGCGCCTCGTAGCGCTGCAGCCACCGCCGGGGCGGCGAGTTCACCAGGACAGTCTCCATGCGGTTCATCAACATTGTTGACCACCCTCCCTCATCATCGGCGGAGACCGCTTATTATCGTCTGGTGACGATCAATAGCATGGATGGGTGTCGCACGTCGAGAGCCGGAACGAATGTGGACGCGGCGGTGGCGTTGTTTCACAGCCTGTCCGATAGCACCCGATTGGCGATTGTGCGTCGTCTTGCCGGTGGGGAGGTCAGGGTCGCCGACCTGGTAGGGGAGTTGGGTTTGGCGCAGTCGACAGTGTCGGCGCATGTGGCATGCCTTCGCGACTGCGGGCTAGTTGAGGGACGCCCACAGGGTAGGCAGGTGTTCTACCGCCTCACTCGGCCCGAGTTGATGGACCTGCTGGCCTCGGCGGAGACCCTGCTGGCGGCCACCGGTAGCGCGGTAGCGCTGTGCCCGAACTATGCCGGCGACGCCGCCGCAGCGTCAGCGAGTTCTACCCCGGCTGGAGCCTTGACGTGACCGACGCGCCGCCGGCAGTGACGAAAACACTCCACCCCCGAGGCGTTCTCATGGCCCTGGTTGTCGTGGTGACGTTCGTCGGGCTGGCAGTCAACTCCTTCGTTGTCAGCCGACTCACCGAGGGCAGTGCGGCCGATCTGGGAGTGCTCCAGTTGCGGTTAGCGTTCAACCCCGGTGTTGCATTCAGCCTCGGTGATCAGCTGCCCAGCTGGGCCATACTCGCCGTGGCCGGGTTCATCACCCTCGCACTGGCCGGCTACGCAGTGCACGTCGCACCCGACGCGGGGGTCGCCGGTCGGATCGGATTTGCCGCGGTCCTCGGCGGCGCACTCACCAACCTGATCGACCGCGCCGCCGACGGTGTCGTCACCGACTACTTCCATACCGGCTGGTTCCCCACGTTCAACCTCGCGGACACATTCATCACCATCGGCGTCGTCCTGATCGTGCTAGATGTGTTGCGGCAAGAATGGTCAGCTTCGCGCGACGCCTAGGGGATCGAACCGTCGCGCGAACTCGCTTAACCGGTGACCGTCAGGTAAATCAAGGCGACGTTGAGCACGATGATGACCGCTGCAGTAAGCCAGGCCAGCGAAGTGGTGAGTCGATTGTTCACATCCTCGCCCATCAGCATCCTGTCGCTGGTGAAACGCACTAACGGAACCAGTGCGAAGGGAATGCCGAAGGACAGAACGACCTGCGAGACGATCAGAGCTCGGCTGGGATCAATTCCGATGGCCAACACTGTGATGGCAGGTATCAGGGTGATCAGGCGTCGGAGTATGAGCGGGATCCTGCGCTGCAACAGCCCGTCCATGATCATCGCGCCGGCGTACGCCCCGACCGAGGTTGATGCCAGCCCCGAGGCAAGAAGCCCCAGCGCGAACAGCAACGCCACCACTTGCCCCAAGGTGTCGGCGACCGCCGCATGCGCTCCGTCGATCGAATCGACCCCTTCACGGCCACGCAAAGTGGTTGCTGCCACCAGCAGCATGGACAGGTTGACCGCGCCCGCCAGCAGCATCGCCAGACCGACATCGATCTTCGTCACACGCAACAGCCGCGACCGGACCGGCCCCTCCGGTTGATGGCCGTGTCGATCCCGCACCAAACCTGAATGCAGATACACCGCGTGAGGCATCACCGTCGCACCCAACATGGCGGCCGCGATCAGCACGCTTTCCGTGCCATCGAACCGCGGCAAGAGGCCCCCCACGACAGCCCCGGGGGGAGGTGGTGCCACGACGGTGCTTGTCAGAAAACCGATGGCAATAACAGCCAGCAAGCCAATGATCACCCGCTCGAACGGTTGCTGCCCTCTGCGGTCTTGGACAAGAAGTAAGACCATCGACACCGAACCTGTGATGACGCCACCGATGAGCAACGGCAGGTCGAAGAGCAGATTCAGCGCGATAGCTCCGCCCACCACTTCGGCGAGATCGGTTGCCATAGCGACAATCTCAGCCTGCACCCAGTAGGAGAGCCTGGCGGTCCGCGACGCGCGCAGACGCACCGTCTCCGGCAATGACCTGCCCGTGACCACCCCCAGCTTGGCAGAAAGGAACTGCACCAACCCCGCCATCACGTTCGCAACCACGATCACCCACACGAGGAGGTAGCCGAACTGGGCGCCGGCGCTGATATTGGACGCGACATTGCCGGGATCAACGTAGGCGATGGCCGCGACGAAGGCCGGACCAAGCAGTAGCGACCCCGACCGAGCTCGCGCGAGCCGCGGACGAGCCGAAGCCATGACCTCTCGCATTGCCGCCCCTCAATAGCAAATTTCGGTCTACCGAATAAAACTATTCGATACACCGTAGTTGATGGGGCGGCACATGACGAGACCCGAGGAACTTGGGTGGTGTCGACGGCTCGTAAGTGCGAGCGCGCCGCAGCGGGGCGCATCACCGCTTGTCATCTGCGTACCGAAATACTACGCTACGTAGTATTTCGGTGTGGGCAGGAAGAGCAGGTGAGACCCGGATGGCGATGCGGGCGAGGAAATCCCGGCGGCCGATGGTGCTGGGAGTCGACTGGCAGACAGCTGCGGATCACGTCGCCGACCGCGCACTTCGTTCTCTCGCGAGTGATGACGACTTCCAGGGTGCGGCGTTACCCATACGACGACGATGATGCACACCGGCAGCATCGAAGCGCCGACGCCGCGACGACCACGCCGCCGGCTTAGCCCCCTACTCAGATTGTGGCGTTCGCTGACGTCGATGAAAACAGCACTCATGCTGCTGTTCCTGTTGGCCGCGGCGGCAATCCCGGGCGCTCTGCTGCCGCAGCGCCCACTCAACGAACAGAAAACAACCCAGTACATTGCCGACCGCGGCGCCCTCGGCACGTGGATGGACAGACTGCAGCTCTTCGACGTCTTCGCCAGCTCGTGGTTCACCGCGATCTATGTCCTGCTGTTCGTGTCGCTTGTGGGATGCCTCACTCCCCGCATCCTCGAGCATCTGCGCGCGGTGCGAGCCCGTCCAGTTCCCGCGCCGCGCAACCTCACCCGCCTGCCGCGGCATTTCGAGGACACCGTAGAAGGAACACCCGAAGAGGTTGCTGCCCTCATCAACGCCAACCTCCGGGGCTGGCGCCGAGCCACCACCACACGACCAGCGACTACGCACCGACCCACCGCAGCCGTAGAGATCTCGGCAGAAAAGGGTTACCTCCGCGAGTGGGGCAACCTCGTGTTCCACTTCGCTCTAATCGCCTTGCTGATATCGATCGCGGCCGACAAACTCTACGGCTACGAAGGCACCCGTAGTCTCGTCGCCGATGGCACACAAGGGTTGTGCAACACCTCGACCGCGGTTTATGACTCATTCCGCGCAGGCAGCCTCGTCGATGGCACCGATCTCTCACCATTCTGTGTCCGCGTCGAGGGCTTCGATGCCCGGTTCCTGCCGAGCGGTCAGCCCGACATGTACGAAGCCGACGTCACCTACACCGGGGACGTGCGACAGTCCGATCCCGATACGTGGAGCACTGCACGCGTCCGAGTGAACGAACCGCTGCGAGTAGCTGGCGACCGCGTCTATGTCCTCGGCAACGGCTTCGCACCGACGTTCACTGTGACGTTCCCCAACGGTGAGCAACGCACTCAGACAGTGCTGTTCATTCCCGACAACTTGCAGACGATGCTGTCCTCCGGCGCGGCCCGTTTCGATACCCCAGCCGGCCTCTACCCCGACGCAGACGAACGTCGCAATCGACAGATCGCGATCGAGGGCCTATTCGCGCCCACCGCAGCATTCCAAGGAACCCTGCTCACCTCATCGTTTCCCGTGCCGAATGATCCGTATGTGGCGATCAGGATCTACCAAGGCGACACCGGACTGGATACCGGTCGCCCGCAGAATGCGTACTCCTTGAACCGGGCGCTCATCGAGCAGGGTCGGCTCCAGCAGCGGGCACAGGTCAATCTCAGCCCGGGACAGACTCACACCATCGCCGATGGCACCGTGGTGCGCTTTGACGGGTATGAACGCTTCGTGTCCATGCAGGTATCACACGGGCCGGCACAGAACTGGGTTCTGTTGTCGGCGACCGTGATGCTGGCTGGGTTACTTGTATCTCTACTTGTCCGGCGTCGCCGAATCTGGGTGCGGCTAGTGCCCGTCGGAGTCGACGGCCAACGACGCACCGCAGTAACAATCGCAGGTCTGGCCCGCACCGATCAGGCCGGGTGGGGCGAAGACTTCGACCAGCAGGCGCGGCGATGGCTGACCCAGCCAGGGCCGAAAAAACGCCGACCACGGCGCACATCAGCCATGAGATCTCACATCCGTACAGATCTCATCTCATGAACCGCCCCCGCTGCAGGACGCGGCACCGAACCAACTGTCACGTCACAATCCATCCCGATCGCATTCACGCCACACGGAGGCCCATAGACCATGCGCAGAAACACTTCTCACGGCGCCACCACCACGCCGGCCTCTTCGGCCAGATCTCTCATCGCCATCGCGCTGCTGTACAACATCGCGCGCCTAGCGCTCGCTGCGGTGCTATGTGGACTGATCCTATTGGTCGCCTACCTGATTGACGTGGACGTCCCGTTCTTCGTAGCCGTCGTGCTCGCCGTGATTCTCAGTAGTCCAGTCTCGATGATCGTCCTCAAACCCCTACGAAGTCGTATCAATCACCGGGCCGAGGCAATGGACTCCCGCCGAGCGGCCAAAAAGGGACTCGCCAGACCGGACGCGACATGAGTTGGTACCAGACCAGAAAACATAATCAGCCAAGCCCGACTGTCCTGCCGAACATGCAGTGCAGTCTGCCGGATCGGTGAAACCAACGCAGATCACCCTCGATGAACCACAACCACCCGCACGCCGTTCCTCTCAATCGATCGGGGGTAGGCGCCCAACTGTGTGGCCGCCGAACCGACTACTGCGCCCGAGGAATTGGGCGTACCCAGTCCCGCCTCTAGCTCGCGACACCTGTGCGGGACCACTCGTCGTCACACCTCCCGCGCCGATACGGCGGGTCATCCAACGACGTAGACCCCCCGGGTTCTCAGCCACTGTGCAGGATCGAGTTTGGGTCCGTCTTGCTGCCAGACCTCGTAGTGCAGGTGCGGGCCGGTGGAGTAGCCGCGGTTTCCTACCGTTGCGATCTGCTCGCCGGCCAAGACTCGCTGCCCGACGCTCACCAGTGTCTCGTTGATGTGCCCGTACACGCCGATCGTGCCGTCGTCTTGCAGCACTCGTATCCACAGCCCGAAGCCATCAGCCGGACCGGATTCGATGATCTGCCCGTCGCTGGTCGAGACCACCGGTGTGCCAATCGAGTTGGCGATATCGAGGCCATAATGCGTGGTACTCCATCGCGCTCCGTAACTTGAGGTCACGGTGCCGTAGGTCGGTGCCGCCGACCGCGGCCGTTGTGGCACCGGGGGTTCAGACGGCCGCGCGCGATCTGGCTGTGCCAGTTCTCGCATAACCGAGGTCAGCTCATCGCGTGACGATGCCCGTGCCGACGTGCGGCTTCGCTGTTCGGCCACCGATCCGACGGTTACAGATCGTGGGGCTGCTGCGGACTGGACGTCGACGGGCACGCCAGCCTGAGTCAGGGGAGTGACCGTCAGGTCGTGTCGATCGGCGAGCGCAGTGGCCGCAGTCCCGCCGGCAGCGCATAGAACCACCGCGGCCAGGAGTGATCCACCCAACCCGGCCGCAGCCGCCGACCGAGTTGAGGTGCCCGAGACCTCCTCGCCGTCAAGCACCTCGAGAAAGCCTGACTGAGCTTGCTCGCTGGACTGAGGTTCAACGACACACAACGCCCGCTCCCACGGTGCGGTAGGCGCTGCCGAAGGATGCCTGCCGAGGTCGAGCGGGCGCTGTGAGCGACGCGGCCCGAAAACTCGATGGCCAGGCCCGGCTTGGCGGGGCAAGGCAGTACGCGAGCGCGCAGTGTATGGACGGCCACTGCGTGGTGGGTATGACGGCGACGCCTCGGGCGCCGTCGTCGATCGCGCACGCGGCGAGTAGGAGGGCACTGGGGCGCCCGAGAAGATGGGCCGCCGCGTGAACCCGGCCGACACCTCGGGTGGGACAGGCATTCGGTGTCGCCCGGCCGCATGCACGATGCGTGAATGCTCGAGCCCCGGGAGTCCGGGGGTGAGGCTCGCCGATGCGTCGCGCCGGAACGCAGGGATGCCAGCGGAGGGTGGGCTGGGATCAGCTTTGCGATGCCGTGCCAAGGGGAGTCCTTCAGTCCAAAGCGTCAGTCCGGATGGAAACAGTTCGATATCGAACGAGCCACAGCCAGGTTACTACTATCCAGGTTAGTTTCTCCGCGTTGGCCCCAGGATCACCCCGTACGCGCTGCGCAGCTCCGGTGGTGCGCCCGGTTGACCAGCAATATCGTCGTGGCCGACGACGGGTTGGCGTCATGCGTGCACGAGTTCTCGCCTGGGCTGCTGCGTCGGCAACGAAGCCGTCCGGCTCTCGTAACGGTCACCATTGAATCGCCCCGGGGTTGTCGGAGGCTTTCGAACCTGTGAAGGATGGAGAGCATGGCAGCACCACGGAAGTACAGCGCTGAGCTGAAGGAGCGGGCGACGCGGATGGCGGTGGAAGCCCGCAAGGACCCGGCCAAGCGGCCGGGAGCGCTCAAACGGATCGGCGATCAACTTGGTGTGCACCCGGAGGCGCTGCGCACCTGGGTCAAGCAGGCCGAGATCGATGGCGGTGTTCGACCGGGTACCACGACCAGCGAGGCTGAGCGGATCGCGCAGCTGGAGCGCGAGAACCGTGAGCTGCGGCGGGCGAACACGATCTTGAAGCAGGCATCGGCTTTCTTTGCGTCAATGCCATCCTGAGTAGGCCCGGCGGGATTCGCTCGTTTCTTTGCTGCCCCAGCTTCTGTTGGTGGCTTATCCCGATGTGCGGTCCTGCCGGGTCCCGGACGGTCGTCCGCGTGGCTTGATAGAAGCGTGCCGCTGGTGCCCGATTGAGGCGTGCCCAACGACGACTGCCGGTACCTCGTTCACCCCATCGATCGGAGTCCTCAGTTGATCGTTATCGGAGTCGACGCCCACAAGTCCACTCATACCTTTGTCGCAGTCGACGAGGTCGGACGCAAGCTCGCAGAGCTGACCGCAAAGGCCACTACCGACGGGCACTTGTCCGCCATCGAGTGGGCCACACAATGGCCTCAGCTCCAGTTCGCGCTCGAAGACTGCCGCCACGTCACCCGCCGATTGGAGGCCGATCTGCTCAATCGCGGGCATGCTGTGGTCCGGGTCAAGACCCAACTAATGGCTTTACACCGACGCAGCGCCCGCGAGCCGGGCAAGTCCGATCCGATCGACGCACACGCCGTCGCGATGGCTGCACTGCGCGAGCCGAACCTGCCGATCGCACGTTTGGACGGCCCCGCCCGGGAAGTCAAACTGCTCAGCGATCACCGGCACGATTTGGTTTGCGAGAGAACAAAACTCATCAGCAGGCTACGCTGGCACCTGCACGAGCTCGACCCCGAACTTCACGTCCCTCTCCGAGGGATCCGGCATTACCGTGTGATGGACGAGCCTCGCCGACCGGCTTACGCATTTCACCGGCGTGGTTGCCCAGATCGCTGGAGAACTCCTCAGCCGATGCCGGCAGATGACCCGCCAGATCAACGACCTCGAACGCCAGATCCGCGACCGCGTCCGGGTTCTGGCTCCGTCGTTGCTCGCAATTCCAGGCTGTGGGGTTCTTTCCGCGGCGGTCATCATCGGTGAGACTGCCGGAGCGCACCGCTTCCACTCCAAAGACGCCTACGCAAAGTTCAACGGTACGGCCCCGATCCCGGTGTGGTCGGCGCAGGAGCGGGTGCGTCTCAATCGCGGTGGCAACCGTACAGTCAACGCCGCCTTGCACGCCATCGCCATCACACAGGTCGCACGCGGCGGCCTCGGCAAAGCCTATGTGGCCAAACTGCAGGCTGCGGGCAAGACCCGACGCGAGGCGCTACGACTGCTTCGTCGCCGTATCTCCGATCGCGTGTTCCAGGTCCTGCGTGCCGATGAATCCGAACTCGGGAATACCGCAAAAGGACCGTTCGCGGTGGCGGCTTGACATAGAAGCATCGCGGAGATCGACCGCCCACAGCGCTGATCGTGGAGTTCGTCGCCGCTTTCCGCGACGAACACGGAGTCGATCCGATCTGCGCGGCCCTGAGAGATACGGCCGCCCAGATCGCTCCGTCCACGGTGCGAGCTCATTTGAGTTCTCGACGAGTCGAAGCGCCTCGGGTGGTCCGTGACCGCGAGATCCTCGGCGAGATCCGCACAGTGCATGCCGACAATCTCGGTGTTTACGGTGCCCGCAAAGTTCATGCCGAACTACGCAGGAAGGGTCTCGGCGTGGCCCGATGCACCGTCGAACGGTTGATGAAAGCTGATGGGCTGCAGGGGATAACGCGATTGAAGACGCGGAAGACCACGCGTAGCGAGGGGGCCGAAACTCCGCGGCCGGCAGATCGTGTGGAACGGCAGTTCACCGCGGCGGCGCCCAACGCGCTGTGGGTGGCCGACCTGACCTACATCCGCACTCACTCGGGGTGGGTGTATGCCGCGTTCATCCTCGATGTCTTCTCGAGGATGATCGTGGGCTGGCAGGTCTCGACCACCATGCACACCGACCTCGCGCTCGACGCCTTGAATATGGGGTTGTGGGCGCGGTCGCGTGCCGGCCAGGACGTGGCCGGGCTGATTCACCACTCCGACCGCGGAGTGCAGTATCGAGCCATCCGTTACACCGAACGTCTCGCCGAGGCCGATGCGGTGACTTCGGTTGGCTCCAAGGGCGATTCGTACGACAATGCGATGGCCGAGGCGTTCAACTCGCTGTTCAAAGCCGAATGCATCCGCAACCCAGTCATGCGCCCTCGAGGCGGCTGGGGCGGTGTCGGCGAGGTCGAGATCGCCGTCGCCGAGTACATCGATTGGTTCAATCACCGCCGTCTGCACGGCGAGATCGGACACGTCCCACCCGTCGAGTACGAGGCCGCCTACTGGTCGACCCACATGGTCACCAGCTACCGTGAGAACCCGGTCCCTGCAACCGCTGGAACCAACTAACCGAGCCTCCAGCAAACCCGGGGCGATTCACGTACCGGATACACGAGAGGCGATCGACCTTACGGGTGACCGGCGGTGGACCGACTTGGGCCCGCAGAGATGGCAACTTCGACAGCACTTCTCGTTCCACATCGAGTTGCTCAGCAGGCACGCACAGTGTGTCGCTGTGGCGGCGGGTGTTGACCTCGACACACCAGTCCCGCGCGGCCCGGTTCGCTGCGTGCACATCCAGCTGCACGTCGTCACGACCTGCGGCGATCTTGGCTTCGGTCCACAACGGTTGCGCCAGATCCGACTGCGCGTACCCGCACAGGTTTTCCACGATCCCTTTCGATTCCGGATCGGCGCCGTGACAGAAGTCCGGGGCGAACCCGTAGTGGGTGGCAAACCGCACATACGTGGGGGTCGGTACGACGACGTTGGCGACGACCCCACCTTTGAGGCAGCCCATCCGATCAGCGAGTACCTTGTTGGGTACTCCACCGATCTCTTCCAACGCCTCGGCGATGAATCCGAGTGTGGTGGTGGATGTTTCGTTGGTGGCGAACCGAACGAACCGCCAGCGTGAGAACGCCAACACCGCGCAGAACATGTGTAGCCCGCCGATCACGGCCCAATCGATGACCAGGTAGTCACCCGGAGCCCACACTGCCGGGCGACGCCCACGATGATGGTCACGGCGCCACTGTGTTTTCTCCTGAGCGACGAGACGACGGAAGTTGCGGGCCGAGCCTGCATAACCCGCCGCTCGCGCTACTGATAGCAGACGTTTCGCGGTGATCCGGCCGCGCGACCGCTCGACTCGCTCAGCGACCAGCTCGGCAACGGTGTCGTAGTTGCGGGCCCGTACCATGCGATCTGGTGGTTGATCGTCGGCCTCGAACCGGTCGACCACACGCTTGACGGTCTTGTGGGTGGTGCCGCACACCTCGGCGGCGGCGCGATAGCTTCCGAGTTCTCGGTAAGCAGAAATGATGTCCATACGGTCCTTCGCAGACTTCAATGGAACTCCCAGGCGGTGACAGTGATCGGTTGGCACCTTCACCGTCATCGCCTGGGCCCTCAGTTCCGGGTCGACACGACGAACACAGGGTGGGGACTTTTATCTGGCCACCAGCGGGGACCTCGACCTGGCCACCAGTGGGGACTTTCTCATGGCCATGGACAGGGGCAGCGTAAGAAGCCGGATGAGGATCCGTTCGAACCGTTCGTCGTGTACGTGACCGCACGCCTGGCCGAGGATCCGCATTTGTGGGCGCGCACGCTGTGCGATGAACTCGAGGAGCTCGGTTACAGCCAGTCGTATCAAACCCTTGACTCGTCAGATCCGGGCTCGTGGTCTGCGCCCGACGTGTGAGCAGTGCGCCTCCGCCATCCACCGACCGAACGCGGTAATCGAGCACCCGCCGGGTGAAGAGACACAATGGGATTGGCTGGAACTACCCAATCCGCCGACCTGCTGGGGGTGGGGATCGACGGCGTACTTGTTCGTCGGATCGTTGGCGCACTCCGGGCGCTAGCGCGGCTATCTGGCACCGAATATGACCCGCCCACACGTGGTCGCCGGCCTCGATCGCATCACCCGCCGACTCGGTGGGGTGACGAAGGTGTGGCGGTTCGACCGGATGGCCACGGTCTGCCATCCGGCCAGCGGCGCGCTGACCTCGGAGTTCGCCGCAGTGGCCAAGCATTACGGTGTTGCGGTGGCGATCTGCCCACCACGACGAGGTAACCGCAAAGGTGTCGTCGAATCAGCCAATCGTGTTGCTGCTCAACGGTGGTGGCGCACCGTGGGCGATGACATCACTGTCGAACAGGCCCAAGCGAGTCTGGACAAGTTCTGTCGTACCCGCTCGGATGTGCGAATGCGCCGCACCCGTGATGGCCGCTACAACGTCGCCACCATCGCCCAACGCGAACCACTGTCTCCAGCACCGGCCACGCCGTTTCCGGCGTTGGTGAGCGAAGCCAGGACGGCGTCTCGTCAAGCGCTCGTCGCCTGGCGTGGAAACCAGTACTCGGTGCCCCCGGAGTTGGCGATGGCTGAGGTGACGGTGACCGAACGCCTCGGCGCGGGCCATATCGACATCGCCACCACCTCGGGGATCGTGATCGCCCGCCACCGCCTCGCCGCACCCGGAACCGGCGCCCAGATACGCGACCACGGCCATGTTGTCGCCCTCGACCAAGCAGCCATGGCTGCTGCGGTCACCGGCGGCAGGCCGCACCGCCGCAAGGAACGCATCCCACCCGGGCAACACGCTCGCGAGGCCGCAGAACGACTGCGCCACAACACAACAACGACAGCAAACCCATCGGTTGATGCCGGACCATCGGTCATCGATATGAGCGTCTACGAACGCGCCGCACAGAACAGGACCCAACTGCCATGACCACCCACACCACCATGCCCGAGCCGCAGAGTCAGGCGGCGGTCTCGACCTATCAGAAGTTGCGGGGCCACCTCGCCGTACTCAAACTCGACGCGGCCGCCGAAGCGTTGCCCTCGGTACTGCAGACCGCTGGCGACGAAGAGTGGTCGATGACCCAGATGCTCGAACATCTCCTAGAGATCGAGGTCTGCGCGACCGAAGCCCGCCGCCTGGCCGGCCGGTTGCGGTTCGCGTGCCTACCGACCCCGGCCACCCTCGACGGCTTCGACTACGACGCCGCACCCGGCGTGGACCGCCACCTCATCCGGGAACTGGGCACCTGCGCCTACCTGGAATCAGCGACCAACGTGCTGCTCATCGGACCGCCCGGCACCGGCAAAACCCACCTCGCAGTCGGACTCGCGCGCGCCGCGGTACACGTCGGCTACCGCACCTACGTGACCACCGCCGCCGATCTGGCTGCCCGCTGCCACAAAGCGGCCATCGAGGGCCGGTGGGCCACCTGCATGCGGTTCTTCGCCGGGCCCACCCTGCTGGTGATCGATGAACTCGGATACCTTCCACTACCCGCCGAGGCTGCGTCGGCACTGTTTCAGGTTGTGGCGCAACACTATTTGAAAACAAGCATCGTGATCACCACCAACAGATCCGTAGCTGAATGGGGTGAAGTCCTCGGCGATACCACCGTCGCCGCGGCTATGCTCGACCGGCTGCTGCACCGCTCGGTCGTGCTCAAACTCGACGGAGACTCCTACCGCCTACGCGACCACCACGCCCGCTCCCAGAACCAGCGCACCGCGACCACACCGACCCGGCGAACGCTAGAGTAGAAGCCGCCTCCGGGTGGGGAATTTCAATGAGCACACCTGGGGAAGATCGATGAGCCTTGTCACACTAGCATTGAGTACCAACACAACTCGTCTATCGCCGGCGAGTGTGCCGCGACATGTACTACCTCGCTCCTAATCTGTTGGGGCAACACCGGGACCGGTTGCCCCAACAGATAGTGGTCGGGATGGTCGGGATGTTCAGGGACCGACGCAAGTCAGATCCCCAGGGGTCCGCCCGCGCGTCGTCTTCTGTGATGGTCCCGGGGCGTGCGGGGAACGGTCGATGTGACCCGGCCACCAGCTCGCATTGCCCAGCAACACGGCCAATGCCGGGACTACTAAGGTCCGCACCAGGAACGTGTCGAGAAGCAGACCGACACCGATGATGAACCCGATCTGCACCATCACATCGATGGAACCGACCATCAGTCCGAACATGCTGGCAGCGAAGATCAACCCGGCCGAGGTGATCACTGACCCGGTGTAGGCGACTGTACGCATTACGCCAACCCGCACGCTCGCCCTCGTCTCCTCTCTCAGTCGTGAGACCAGCAACATGTTGTAGTCAGCGCCCACCGCCACCAAAACAATGAATGACACCAGTGGAGCTGGCCAGGCAATCCCGGCACCGAACATATGTTGGAGTACAAGCACACCGATACCGAGCGCCGCCATGTAGTTCAAGACGACGGTTGCAAGAAGGTACACCGGCGCAACGACGGCCCGCAGCAGCAGCATCAGAATCAGACCCACGATGAGAAGGGTGGCAATGCCAAGCAGTTTGAAATCGTGCGACAACAGCCGCTGGACGTCGGCGTTGATCGCAGGAAAGCCCGCGACCGAAGCGCGTCCGCCCTCCAGCGTGGTGTTCGGCATTGCGTTCTCGGCGACGCTGGACAGCTCGTTCGCGAGCTTCATTGCCTCGGCAGAGTATGGGTCGTAGGCGGTCTGTATCGCATAGCGCACGGTTTTCCCGTCGGGCGAGATGAACTGTCGAGCGACCTGACTGAACTGCTGGTCCTTGAACGCATCCGCGGGGAGATAGAAGCCGGTTGCCGAATCAGAATCGCCGACCTCGCGGGCAGGAGCCCGAAGCTGTGCGGCGACCTGTGCCAGTCCACCGAGTAACTGAAGGTTGCTGTCCACCAAAGCCCCGACTCCATTCGACAACTGACGTGCGCCGTCGGCGAGAACGCCGACGCCGGACTCGAGTTGCGACACCCTGTTCCCGAGGTTCTGCCCACCGATCGTCTGTAGTGCAGAATCCAGCGTTTGAAAAGAACGCTGAAGCTGTGCCATGTCGGTAGAGCCTGGCGCACTCACGCGGCCGAGCTGCGCGGTAAAGTCAGCCACCCTCGCGAGCGACTGATCATCCGCGAGTGCCCGGATGTCGGCCGTCTGCGCGCGCAGTGCCGAGCACTCCGCGATCTGCTGACACCACGGAGCGTCCAATGCGGACAATGCCGGCGCGATCGCATCTGCCGCAGACTGGGCCCGACGGGCGAGTTGAGACAGCTCGGGCGCTTGCTGGGAGAACTGTCGAAGCGTTGGGGCGGCGCTCGCGAGTTGGTTCACCAACGGCCGGTACTGATCGAGTTGTGGGCCAAAGGACGACACCTCGTCGAGCAACCCCGACAGCGGAGCGAGATTGGAGGAGATCTGCTCTTCTAGCTGTGCCAGGCCTCCGGCTAGCTGCTCTGATCCGGTCTTAAGGACGGCCAGATCACCCTTGCGGGCCTGTACATCTCCGGTCTCCTCGGTGATCTTGGTACCGATCTGATCGTTCTGCCAAGACAATTGCGCCTGCTGTAGCTTCTCACCGGTTGGCCGCGTCACGCCAATGACCCTGGTCACGCCGGGAATCTGCGCGACGCGGGATGCCAACTGGTCGAGGTCGGCAAGGCCTTGAGCCGTGCGCATGTCGTTCTCGGACTCCACCACCAAGAATTCCGAGATAATGATGTCTTTCGGGAAGTGGCGGTTGAGCAGCGCGTAGCCTTCGTTGCTCCCTGTGTCAGTTGGCTGCCCCTCGCGATCGTCGTAGGTGATCTGAATTGTTGCGGCTACCAGGGCGAGGCCGATCAACGCGACCACACTGATCGCGAGCAGAGGTACCGGCCGCCGGATAACCATGACTCCGACTCTTCTCCAGTAATCCCGCGTCAGGTCACGGCGGGGAAGGCCGGCACCTCTTTTGGCGGCGAAGGAGAGCACGGGGGGCAACAATGTAACCGTTGCCAAGAATGCGAATGCTATGGCGATTGCGCAGGCCGGACCCAAAGTGTTGAACGCACTGAGCTTGGCGAAGGCCATAGCCAGGAAGGCTAGGGCCACAGTGCCCGCCGATGCGAGAACCACGCGGCCGATAGTTGCATTCGCGTGGGCAATAGCGGCATCAGGAGAGTTGCCTGCTCGAATACCCTCATGATAGCGGCTGATGAGGAACACCGAATAGTCAACTCCGGCACCGAAGACGATGACGGTCATGAACATCGAGGTGAACTGGGATACCGGCATGCCCAGCTCGCCTAGTCCAGATAGAACTCCGCGACCCACGGCCAAACTCATGCCCACGACAAGCAGCGGCATCAGCGCGGTGAACACCGAACGGTAGACGACGAGGAGGATCACGGCGATCAGCAGCACGGTGGCGACAGTGATCAGGACCAGATCCGACTCGCCCACGGCGAGTTGGTCGCTAAAGGTCGCGGGTGGGCCTGTCACACGGACTCTCGTCTCAGTGTCGCGAAAGATTCTCTCCGCGGTGTCGCGTACCGCTGCGACCGCCTCCGCGGTATCGGGTCCCCCGAGTGTGCCGGTCACTCCCACGGGCAGATACCAGGCTTGCTTGTCTTTGCTGAGAGCCTGACTCGCAGTGAGGGGATCGCTCAGCAGGTCTCGGACGGCGATGACGTGCTTGTCGTCCGCCCGCAGGGTGTCGACAAGCACGTGGTATCGATCGCGGGTGTTGTCGGACAGGCCTGCACTGTTCTCCATCACTACGAATACTGTGGTCTTGGCGCCGCGCTCGTCGAAAGCGGCGCCCATACGGTCCAAGGTCTGAAAAGACGGGACTCCGGCCGGGATCGGATCCACAGATTGTTCCCGTATCACTGACTCCAGTTGAGGAAAGAGAAGGCCTAAGCCGATGGCGGCGCCGAGCCAGACCAGCGTCACAATCCCTTTGCGGCGGAGGGTAAACCATGCAACCCGCTCAAGGGTCGGACTGTATTCGCCGAGTTTCTCGCCCCCTCTCGACGGGCGGGTTCGAATGGGAGACGAACTCACCATGTGCAATTTCCTCTCGACCTGAAGTGGGCGACCCAATCGTGCGCACCCGTTATGCGAACGTCCGTGCGGCGGTGGATGGTTGTCAATTGTGGTGGTGCTCGGCCATGTCTTCGACCTCCTCGAGAGTGGTGGGCAGGTGGTATGGGGGGGTGCTCTTACCTGAGATGCGGTATCGGCCCCAGAAGTCGGGATCCCCGACGACACACTCCGCTCGGCCCTCGGGGGTCGTAAATACAGCGATCGCGCGGGCGCCCTTCAGGAGCTCGTCGAGCTCATCATTCTTCTGAATCCGGCCATACCAGGTGTAGAGGCCGTTCAGCGGCTGGAAATAGCCTTTGATCTTCGCTTCGACATGGATCTCCGTCCCGCGGCACACCAGGGTCCCTTCGCCGGAGTAGTCGAGGTCATGGTCGTCAGACATGCAGCCCTACCTTCTTCGCATTGAGCGTTGACAAATATCGAGGTACGTGGATACTAGCAGTATCAGATACTGTGAGTAATGGGTACTGGGCCCCAGGCCCCGACTCCCAGCCGTGAACGACCGAGGAGACGACATGACCGTGCAGGATATCCAGATCAAGCCCGACTTTTCGAGGGAGGGCATGGCTCGGGTGGACGGGCGCAAGCCCGTCGACATGGAACGATCTGCAGGTCGTCTGTTGCGGTCTTCCGCGGAGAAGTTCTACGACGCGGAGATCGACATCGACTGGGAGTCGCCCTGGGAGGAAGGCAAGTACTTTCTGCCAGAGCACCGGGTGTCGCTATACGGCACCAAACTGTGGAACAAGATGACCGAGGAGCAGCGTCGCGAGCTGGGACGCCACGAGATCGTGAGCATCCTCAGTTTCGGCATCTACGCGGAGAACCTCTTGAGTTCGGCGCTCCTGCGCATGTCGGCAAAGGGGGCCCTAACCGATCAGAAGTCCCTATACGCGCTAACAGAAATCGGCGATGAGTCCCGCCATTCCACTATGTTCGCGCGCCTCATTAACAAAACAGGCGTGCCCCCTTACAAGCTCCCTAAGGGCTTCTTGAGCTTCGCAAAGATCCTGCATTTCGTCCCGCTCGGACCGTCGGTGTCCGGAGCCACGCTGCTGATCGAGGAAATCCTGGACCGCGCCCAGCGCGAGGCGATGAACGACCCCAGTATGCAGCCTCAGCTTCGCCAGCTCATGAAGATCCATGTCCTCGAGGAAGCCCGTCACATTACCTTTGCGCGACTGGAGATGATCGAAGGCATGCAGCGTCGACGTAAGGCGACGCGCGCTTGGCACCGAGGGGTGCTTGCCGTCATCGCGAACCTGGCGTACCCGCTGCTCATTAATCCGAAAGTGTACCCCGCAGTGGGAATTAGCCGCTGGCGTGGCGTATGGGCACAACAAACCAGCCCAAACTATCGGACCAACCTGCAGTTCATGTCGGAGCCCATGATTCGGTTCTTCCATGAGGCGGGAATGCTGGAAGGCAAGTTCACAATGGCCATGTGGCGCGCGACGCGGAGCCTTCCCGACGATCTCCGCTGATCTCCGTTCACGCGGCCGAGCCGTCACGGTCGACATCAGTTAGACCTGTGCGGAGCATTCTCGATGGCTTCGCGATCACTTCCGCCTCAACAGATCACCCGCTGCCACTGTGCGCAGGTGATGTGTTGTGCCAACGAACCCACGAGGGAGAAAGCATAAACATGGCATCTTCAACTACCCGGCGCGCCTCGCGCGCCGCCGCCAAAACCGACTCAACCGACGACCCGATTTCGACCAAGATTCTGATCATCGGAAGCGGGTTCTCTGGTCTCGGGATGGCCGCACAGCTAAGACGTCGCGGGTACAGCGACTTTCTTATCCTGGAGAAGGCAAGCTCCGTCGGTGGAACCTGGCGCGACAATACCTATCCGGGCTGTGCATGTGACGTCCCGTCGCTGATGTACTCGTACTCATTCGAGAGTCGAGGTAGCTGGTCGAAGGTGTGGTCGTCACAACCAGAAATTGAGCGGTAT
Source organism: Gordonia sp. Swx-4 (assembly GCF_030316175.1). Lineage (NCBI taxonomy): Bacteria > Bacillati > Actinomycetota > Actinomycetes > Mycobacteriales > Gordoniaceae > Gordonia > Gordonia sp. Swx-4. The sequence goes on along the minus strand of NZ_CP128197.1, from coordinate 2,454,593 downwards.
CTACAAGATGTGGCGGACAAGCGCGGCGTGACACAAAAGATTCATTTCGGTCAGAAGTTGGTTTCCGGATACTGGAGCGAGTCAGAGTCGCGGTGGCACCTGCGTACTGAGTCCGGACGTGAGTACATTGCTCAGTTCGTAGTTTCAGGAGTCGGTGCGCTGCATATCCCCAATTTTCCCGAAATTTCGGGGATTGAGGACTTTAAAGGCGAAGCGTTTCACTCCGCACAGTGGGATCATTCGGTGGATCTGGAGGGCAAGCGTGTCGCCGTGATCGGCACTGGTGCCAGCGCTATCCAGTTTGTGCCGTTCGTACAGAAGGAGGCCATGTCCCTCAAGGTCTTCCAGCGAACCCCTGCCTGGGTCCTACCGCGCAAGAATTTCACCGTTCCGCCGGCCCTGCGGACTCTTCTGAGCAGACTCCCGATTGCACGTCGTATCGCCAGGTGGTCGGTGTACTGGGGTGCGGAGAGCCTAGCCTTCGGCCTCAACGGTCACTCCAACCTTATGCGGCCAATCGAACGGGTCGCTCGGTGGAACATTGAACGCTCCATCTCTGATCCGGCACTACGCAAGAAACTGACCCCGTCATATCGCATCGGCTGTAAGCGAATTCTGGGGTCAAACGACTATTACCCTGCACTTGCGGCGCCCAACACCACCGTCATCAGCGATCGGATTGAGAGGGTCACCGCTGATTCCATCGTCACCTCAGACGGCGTCGAGCACCTCATCGATGTAATTATTTATGCGACCGGTTTTCACGTGACTGATGGTTTCGATCAGCTCGCCCTGAAAGGTGCCACTGGCGAGGATCTCCCGTCCCACTGGCATCAGACGGGGATTAACACGCACCTGGGCATCACGACCGCGGGTTTTCCCAACCTGTTTTTCCTCCTCGGACCCAACACGGGCCTCGGCCACAACTCAGTGGTGTTCATGATCGAGCAACAGATCAAATACATCATGAAGGCTATCGACACAGTAGGAAGCCGAGGCGCTGAGAAGGTTGACGTACGCCCGTCCGTGCAAGAACGGTTCAACACCGACATCCAGCGGAAGCTGGCCAAGGGAGTGTGGACCAACGGCGGCTGCACGAGTTGGTATCTCGACTCGCAGGGCGTCAACCGGACCGTGTGGCCGGGCTTCACATGGCAGTACTGGCGCGCCACAAAAGATTTCGACCCCGCCGAGTACGACATCGCCTGAGCCCGAACGCACGGAGAGACACGATTCGTAGAAATGGTGAGACGACAGTGAGCAATTCTGACCGGCATGATTACACAGGCAAGGTGGCAGTGATCACCGGTGCCGCGTCAGGGATCGGTCGGTCTCTGGCACTCCAGTTGGCGGAGCGAGGTGCCGCACTGGCACTGTCCGACATTGATGAGATGCACTTGAAGGAGACTGCAGAACTTTGCCGCACCAGGTACGGGGCGACGGTAACCGCCGCCGTACTAGACGTTGCGGACCGCAGTGCGTTTCAGGACTATGCCGACGGAGTGCGGTCAGAGTCGGGCCACGTCGACATGGTGTTCAACAACGCCGGCGTGGCCTTGGGCGTCGACGTGGTCGACATGACCTGGGAAGACTTCGACTGGCTCATGGGCATCAACTTTGGCGGAGTCGTTAACGGGTCGAAGGCGTTTCTGCCTCACCTGATCGCGTCCGGGGACGGACATCTCATTAACACGTCGAGCGTCTTCGGCTTGATCGGAATCCCCAGCCAGAGCGCATACAATGCCGCGAAATTCGGCGTCAGAGGCTTTACCGAGGCGCTCCGACAGGAGATGAAAATCAGTCGATACCCGGTCACAGTGACGTGTGTGCACCCGGGGGGTGTAAAAACCAACATTGTCAACAATGCCCGAGGCCTCTCCGCCATGGGGGCAGACACCGCGACTGTCGCCTCGTTGTTCGACAGGATCGCACGAAGCACCCCGGATAAAGCAGCGGCGACAATCCTCAAAGGTATGGACAAGAAGAAGGCACGAGTGTTGATCGGTGCGGACGCCCGCGGTTTCGACTTCGTGGCACGGGTGGTCGGTCCCCGCTACCAGGACATCGCGGCGCCACTGACACGGGCGGGTTACGCGGTCGCACGTAGACAGGGGATCCTCAAGTGACCGTCGAACCCGATGCACGTCCGGCTGCCGCAGCCCGCTCACGCACCTTGCGCGTCTCAGAAGTGACCCAGGAAACGAAAGACTCCGTCACCATTTCGTTCGAGATCCCCGATGCCATGGTCGAGGAGTTCAAGCATGTCCCAGGGCAATTCATCACCGTGAAGATCCCGTCTGATCGGACCGGTCATGTCGCACGATGCTACTCGTTGAGCAGCTCGCCTCACGTCGAGGACTTCCGTCTCGAGATCGGGATCAAGCGGACGGAGAACGGTTACGCATCGAACTGGCTGTGCGACAACGCGATGACGGGAATGGAGTTGACCGTCCTCCCGCCGTCGGGGCACTTCACGGCTAAGAATCTCGACGTCGATTTTCTATTCTTTGCAGGAGGAAGTGGGATCACTCCGGTCTTGTCGCTGATTAAGTCGGCCCTTGTGGTCGGTGGGGGCGAAGTCACACTGTTCTACGCGAATCGCGATGCCGAGTCGATCATGTACGAGGGCCAACTGGCGCAGATCGCCTCCGAGTTCCCCGAGCGTTTCACGGTCTTCCACTGGTTGGAGTCGGCTATGGGGATTCCGGCACCTGAGGATGTCGAATCCGCCATACGTGAGCACCGCGGTGCACAGATCTACACCTGTGGTCCGGCGCCGTTCATGGATCTGGTTCAGAAGTCGGCGGAGGCCTGCGGTGTCGAGCACGCCTCGGTACATCGAGAAGTCTTTCAGTCACTGACCGGAGATCCATTCGAGACAGCCACGATGCGTCAGCTCAGTGACGACGATGGTGTGGCGACCGCCACGGTCTATCTGAATGGGCAGTCCATCACGACTGAGTGGCCGCGCAACACTCCGTTGCTCGACGTGCTATTGGCCCAAGGTCACAATGCCCCGTACTCCTGCCGAGAAGGGGCCTGCAGCGCGTGCGTATGCAAGCTGGTTGAGGGTGATGTAGAAATGGCACAAAACCACATCCTCGTTGAAGATGACATTGCCGACGGTGAACGGCTTGCGTGTCAGGCACTTCCGCTGACGGATGCAGTCACGGTGAGCTTCGATGACCTCTGAGATAGCGAGCGAGTCGCGAGGATCGCGGCACCTCGAGGTCCTCTCCTCCGACGGAACCAGGTTGTTCGCCCAGGAATTCGGCCCGGGCCGGGATGCTCCACTTCTAGTCTTTAGTCACGGCTGGGCCTGTCAGGGGCGTTTCTGGCGGCCACAGATCGAACAGTTCGCGGCGACGCATAGGGTAGTGGTCTACGACCAACGCGGACACGGGTGGAGCGACCGGGGCCGGGTACCGTTCTCGGCGAGACTTCTGGCCGATGACTTGGAGGCCGTAGTTCGGGCGGTAGCCACTCCCACCGACAAGGCTGTCGTGGTCGGACACAGCATGGGAGGTATGTCCATCATGAGCTGGGCAGCTGAGTACCCAGCCTCGGTGTCGGAGCTGGCCCGCGGAGTAGTACTGGCAAGCACCGGGCCATCACAGTTGGTGGATCGGTCAACGTTACTCAAAGTTCCCCGCCAGCTACGACCGAGACTTGAACGGGCCTTCGCGGCTAGTCTTGCGGTCGCGGGACCCGAGATGCAGGACACGCGTTTGTCTCGCCGCCTGATTCGTTACGGAACCCTGGGCCCGGGCGCGACTGTCGAGGTAATCGATGAGTGCGCCGACATCGTGTTGCGATGCCCACCACAGGTGCGGGGGATGTGGGGTGCGGTTTTGGCGACAATCGACGTCAGCAGGGGTGTTGACTCGCTGACAGTGCCGGCGGCGGTCATCGTGGGCGATGCCGACAGACTGACCCCGGCGGCCCATTCGGTGGATCTCGCAGCGCGACTGGGTCGGCAGGGCGTTCTATTTGAATTCACTCTTCTCGACAAGGTCGGTCACATGTCCAACCTAGAGGCCGTTGAAGACTTCAATTCAGCTGTGGCCAGGTTAGACAGATCCGCCTGAAGCTCGTCTCATCAACCAATGCCTCGGCCACGCGGGCGCCACGTGCTCACCGGCGCGACGAGTCGTCCATCCTGATAACCTAGGAGGCCATGTCTGTAGTCCGTCGAATCTCCGCGGCCCCGGTGAAAGTGCAGCGTCGTGTGCGCGACGCACGAAGCACGCGTTGGGACGACCACCGCGCTGTCGTTAAGGCTGAACTCGTCGACGCGGCTATACGCGCGATCGAAAAGTTCGGCGATGCTGTGAGCATGGACGATTTTGCGGAAGAGGCAGGTGCGTCGAAACCTAAGCTCTACCGCCATTTCGGTGACAGAGCTGGGCTCTATTCCGCCGTGGCAGCACGTCTGGGTTCGATGATGTGGGAGTCAGCGCAGTCAACTCTGCTCTCCGGACAGGAAGACAGCTCCGTTGACGAGCTTTTCCGTTCAGCGATCTCTGCATACGTATCCTTGGTCGACGACCATCCGGCGGTCGTCCGTTTCCTCATGACGAATCACATGTTCCAGTACTCTGAGTCCGGCGAGGGAGGGGCCGCAGATCAGCTGAGATCGGCAATGGAGATTATTTCTGACGAGTTCGCTCGTGGCCTCCGAGAGGTCGGCGCCGACGAGTCCCTCGTCGCCGTAGCAGTGGCCTCTATCCTAGGGGCTGGTCTATCAGCGACCCAGTGGTGGATCGATCACGGTCGGCAGAATGGAATGAGCAGGGACTTGTTTGCCGCGCACCTGTGCCAGACCTCGTGGGGGATTATTGACGGCGCTGCGGCCACGGTGGGCGTTCGCTTTCATAGAGACAGGCCCTTCGGAGACCCTGCATTCGCCACTCGCGTCGACCCCGTCTAATCACCCCGCACGAGTGGTCCGCCTGTTGTCACGCACGTGGCACGACAGCTCACTCAAAACGATGTGTATCCCACAAGTCCTGACTGCGGTGTGTGGAAAGTCGGCCTTCAACAGCATCGAAGATTGGTGTCGTCCGCCAATTTGTCTCCCCGCGATGGCCACACCGTGCACTACGCGATCCAAACAAGATTAATGCACCAGCCGGGGGCAGAGATGCTGTCATGACAGGCGGGAGCGGGAATGAACCGCAGTCGTGCATCCGGTCAGACGCGAGTGGGCATCGTTCGAACGAATTCGCTGGCGGTGTCAACGGCCAGTTTGATGTCCCCGCTGGTGGCCAGGTAAAAGTCCCCACCCTGTGCGGGATGTTTTAGGTGGGTGGTACCTCCGTTCGGTGTGTCATGCGGTAGGAGTCGCCGTCGGTGATGACGATGGTGGCGTGGTGTAGGAGTCGGTCGAGGATGCTGGCGGCGGTGGTGTGTTCGGGCAGGAAGCGTCCCCATTGTTCGAAGGGCCAGTGACTGGCGATCGCGAGAGAGCGGCGTTCGTAGGCGCCGGCGACGAGCCTGAATAGCAGTTGGGTGCCGGTGTCGTCGAGCGGGGCGAATCCGATCTCGTCGAGGATGAGCAGATCTTGGCGCAGCAGGGTGTCGATGGTTTTGCCGACGGTGTTGTCGGCCAGCCCGCGATACAGGGTCTCCACGAGGTCGGCGGCGGTGAAGTACCGCACTTTGTGTCCGGCGTGCACTGCGGCGATCCCCAGCCCGATCAGGGTGTGACTCTTGCCAGTCCCGGCTGGGCCGATCAAGGCCAGGTTGTGTTGGGCCCGAACCCATTCCAGCGAGGACAGGTATTCGAAGGTGTTGGCCGGGATGGACGATGCGGCCACGTCGAACGATTCCAGGGTTTTGGTGAGCGGGAACCCGGCAGCTTTGAGTCGGTTGCGGATGTTGGAGGCATCACGAGCGGCGATCTCGGCTTCGACCAGGGTCCGCAGTACTTCTTCGGGTGTCCACCGCTGAGTTTTCGCGGTGAGCAGCACCTCGGGTGCGGTGCGGCGGATCGAGGCCAGTTTCAATCGGCGTAGCGCGTGGTCGAGGTCGGCCGGTAGTGGCGGCACTGTTTGGGGTGCAACTGATGTCGATGTTGTGGTGGTCATGACACCTCCTTGTCGCCGGCGCCGAGCTTGTAGGCATCCAGCGAGCGGGTGGGCGCGGTAGGCAGATGCCCGAGCAGTGCTGTGCCGGCCGGTCGCGGGTTGGGGGTGCCGGCTCCGGCATCGAGGATCGAACGCACATCGGCGGCCTTGAACCGTCGGAACGCCACCGCCCTGGTCAGAGCGGTGAGCACCTGTTGATGGCCGTGGGAGGTGACCAGGCCGAGGATGTCATCGAGTTCACCGCCCAGGCGGGTGTTGCCGATCGCCGCGGCACCGACCAGGAACTGCTCAGCAACCTCACCGAGAGCGCAGAACTGTTTCTCCACCGCAGTTTTGGGTCGTGGTGCACGACTGGGCGGTGTGCGTGGCCCCCCGTAGTGGTCGTCGTTGAGGACGACCTCTCCGGGTGCGGCCAGCAGATGTTCGGCAACCATCTCACCGGAGGCGGGTTCGGCGATCAGGAGCCGCTCACCGTCCTGGATGAGGGTCACGGTGGTGCCGATGAGCCGGTTGGGTACCGAGTAGCGGGCCGAGGCGTACCGGATACACGAGAGGCGATCGACCTTACGGGTGACCGGCGGTGGACCGACTTGGGCCCGCAGAGATGGCAACTTCGACAGCACTTCTCGTTCCACATCGAGTTGCTCAGCAGGCACGCACAGTGTGTCGCTGTGGCGGCGGGTGTTGACCTCGACACACCAGTCCCGCGCGGCCCGGTTCGCTGCGTGCACATCCAGCTGCACGTCGTCACGACCTGCGGCGATCTTGGCTTCGGTCCACAACGGTTGCGCCAGATCCGACTGCGCGTACCCGCACAGGTTTTCCACGATCCCTTTCGATTCCGGATCGGCGCCGTGACAGAAGTCCGGGGCGAACCCGTAGTGGGTGGCAAACCGCACATACGTGGGGGTCGGTACGACGACGTTGGCGACGACCCCACCTTTGAGGCAGCCCATCCGATCAGCGAGTACCTTGTTGGGTACTCCACCGATCTCTTCCAACGCCTCGGCGATGAATCCGAGTGTGGTGGTGGATGTTTCGTTGGTGGCGAACCGAACGAACCGCCAGCGTGAGAACGCCAACACCGCGCAGAACATGTGTAGCCCGCCGATCACGGCCCAATCGATGACCAGGTAGTCACCCGGAGCCCACACTGCCGGGCGACGCCCACGATGATGGTCACGGCGCCACTGTGTTTTCTCCTGAGCGACGAGACGACGGAAGTTGCGGGCCGAGCCTGCATAACCCGCCGCTCGCGCTACTGATAGCAGACGTTTCGCGGTGATCCGGCCGCGCGACCGCTCGACTCGCTCAGCGACCAGCTCGGCAACGGTGTCGTAGTTGCGGGCCCGTACCATGCGATCTGGTGGTTGATCGTCGGCCTCGAACCGGTCGACCACACGCTTGACGGTCTTGTGGGTGGTGCCGCACACCTCGGCGGCGGCGCGATAGCTTCCGAGTTCTCGGTAAGCAGAAATGATGTCCATACGGTCCTTCGCAGACTTCAATGGAACTCCCAGGCGGTGACAGTGATCGGTTGGCACCTTCACCGTCATCGCCTGGGCCCTCAGTTCCGGGTCGACACGACGAACACAGGGTGGGGACTTTTATCTGGCCACCAGCGGGGACCTCGACCTGGCCACCAGTGGGGACTTTCTCATGGCCATGGACAGGCGGTCTGCAAAGCCGGCGCGGATGAATCCCCTCGTGTCTCCGACTGTGATGCCCATCTTGGGTGCCGGTTTCTCAGCGACGCGATGGTGGATCGATCAGGACGATCTAGATCGGTGAGTCACCGCGTGAGCTGTCGACTGCTCACCTGCTCAGTGTCAAGGACTTGGCGGCACGTTCCAGTGACATCGCAAGATCCGCCTCGAACTCAGGCAAAGCCGCAGCAAGACCGATCACGCAACGGAGCCGATCGGGTGCGGTCGAGTCCTTCTGCACCGCTGCACGTGCGATTGCCGTCCACCTCGTGGCCGCTCGATGGGCCGCACCGGCCAGGTCACCGGTTGCTTGATCGCCGGTGCGGTCTCGGCGTCGGGGGCGGTGTAGATCGGTTTAATCGCCCGAGCGACGTCTTTGCGGTCTTTGTAGTTCACGAACCGCATCGAGTTGCGGATCAGATGCACCACACAGGTTTGCACGGTGGCCAGCGGCCAGGTCGCCTCGATCGCTTCGGGGAATCCGGTGAGCCCGTCACAGCACACGATCAGCACGTCCTTGACGCCGCGGTTGGCCAGATTCGCACACACCCCGGCCCAGAACTTGGCGCCTTCTTCGGCCTGTATCCAGATTCCCAGCACATGCTTGACGCCGGCCATATCGACGCCAATAGCAATGTGGGCGTGCTTGTTTCGGACATGGGCGCCGTCTTTGACCTTCACCACCAGGGCGTCAAGGTAGATGACGGGATACAACGGCTCCAGCGGCCGGTTCTGCCATTCATCGACCGCGTCGAGGACCTCGTCGCAGATCTTCGAGATCGTCTCGTGCGAGAGATCGGTGCCGATCGTGGAGGCCAAATGGTGTTGGATGTCGCGCAACGTCATGCCGCCGGCGTAGAGCGAGATGATGATGTCGTCGAGGCCGCCGAGGCGGCGCGAGCCCTTCGGGACCAGCCGCGGGGTGAACGTGCCGTCACGGTCACGAGGAATGTTCAGCTCGACCGGCCCGGCCTCCGAGGCCACCGTTTTCGGGCTCGACCCGTTACGGGCGTTGGGCAACTCCCGCCCGGCCGGATCGCCCTTGGCATAGCCGAGGTGATCGGTCAGCTCGGCCTTCAGACCGCGTTCGAGGGCCAGTTTGATCAGACCTGGGATCAACCCGCCTTCGCCGGTGATCTGGACCTGGCCGGTATCGATCTGGGCGAGCAGCTCATCGACCATGCCCGAGGCCTGTAATGCCTCGGCGACTTCCGCGGTCGAGCGCGGCTCGGCCAGTTCAGGCAACTGCTCGTCGTCGTGGCCCTGCTGCTTGTCGTCTAACGCCATGCTCATAGATCTTCCTCTCACTGATGAGCACTGGACTTACACAGACCATCTGACACCCCCGATCATCACTGCCGACCGGTACCGGGAGAACGCCAACGTCATCACCAGGACCGGAAGAATGCCGAACTGGCCATGGCCCAATGGGATTCGATAATCGGGGAACCACAGGTCCCACTGCGAGCACCCGCCGGGCCGATAGACCACACGATCAGCCGGATCCGATCGAAGAACGCCGACACCACTGGTGCCGTAACCCGTTCGAGGACGCGTGCTGCGGCTTCAAGAACAGTCACCTCCACTCCCAGAGCACGTAGTGAAGCGGCCGTTTCCAGACCGATGTAGCCACCCCCGACGATGACGACTCTCCGGCCCTGTACGGCCGCAGCACGGATGGCCTCAACGTCGGACGCAGTGCGCAGAGAATGGACGCCTGCGAGTTCAGCGCCGGGCACCGGCAGTTGGCGGGCACGCGCGCCCGTGCAGATGGCCAGCCGGGAGTAGGTGACTACGTTCCCGCTGCCCATGGTGACGGAGCGTGCATCGCGGTCGATCGCTATCACAGTCTCGGCGTCGAGCTCGATGCTCTGTTGCTCGTAGAACTGCCGTCCGCGGATCGCGAAATCATCGAGTTCCGAGGTACCAGCCAGGTACGCCTTCGACAAGGGCGGGCGCTGGTAGGGCAACCTGCCTTCATCGTCGATGAGCAGGATGTCGCCATCCCACTTCTCCTTGCGGAGATTGCCCGCGAGCTGAGCGCCCGCGTGGCTGGCGCCGACGATGACCGCGCGATTTGCTGTCACGAATCCTCCTTGGGTGTCAGGCGCACCATCATCTTGCTGATACCGCGAACAAAATTCGACTGGACGTACTCGGGGGTGCCCACCACTTCGATGTTGTCGAAACGCTGCAGGAGTTCCTCCCAGAGGATGCGAAGCTGGAGCTCGGCGAGCCGGTTGCCCATGCATCGGTGCACGCCGAATCCGAAAGCGATGTGGTTACGGGCGTTGGAGCGGTCGACGATGAGCTCGTCGGGGCGTTCGAACACGCGCTCGTCGCGATTTCCAGACGCGTACCACATCACGACTTTGTCGCCCTTGCGGATGAACTGACCGTTGATCATCACGTCGGTCTTGGCGATGCGCCGCATATATGCCAAGGGCGTCTGCCACCGGATAATCTCCGACACCGCGTTGGGGACGAGGTCGTGATTGGCCTTGAGCTTCGCGAACTGGTCGGGGAACTCGTTGAGCGCCAGGACTCCGCCGCTCATGGAGTTCCGGGTGGTGTCGTTGCCCCCGACGATCAGTAGCACCAGATTTCCAAGGAATTCCATCGGGCGATCGTCGAGGAGATTCTTGGTGTCGTCGTTGCTCTGCAGCATGGTGATCAAATCGAAGCCGGGCTCCTCTCCGGCCGCGGTCCGTGCGGCTTTGTCCCGCCACAGGGCGCTGAGACCCTGCGCCATGGCCACCATTTCGCGAAACACCTCGTCGTTGTCTGAGGGTCCGCCGTTGGCCTGCTCCATCGAGGTGACGAGGTCGGACCACTCGACCAACCTGTGACGTTGCTCGTAGGGGAAATCGAGCAGGGTGGCGAGCATGCGTGCGGTCAGTTCGATCGACACGTTCTTGACCCAGTCGAACGGTTCGTTGCTCGGCAGACCGTCGAGAACGTCCTTGACGCGGGAGCGGATGAGCCCCTCCATCTCGCGCAAGTTCTTTGGGGCGACGACTCCTTGGACGGCGGCTCGCTGCTGATCGTGCCGGGGGGGATCCATCGCGATGAACATTGCGATGTCCATGAATCGCGGCGGCCTACCGATGATGATAAATGGCTCGGCGGAGAACGCCTTATGGTTCTTATCGACAGCGATGATGTCGGCGTGGCGGGTGATTGACCAGAACGGACCGAAGGGACTGTGCGCCTGGTAGTGCACGGGCGCCTCATTGCGGACGCGCTCAAAGTACGAGCGCCATTTGCCCTGGCGGTAGAGGAACGGGTTGCTCAGATCGATGTCGAGAAGATCGACCTCGTCGACGGGGGGGATCGGTGTCTCAGTGAACATCGTCTGCCCATCGGTACGCGTGACCACTCGCCGCGTCTTGTCGTACAGATGCGCACCGCGGATCTGCAGATCGATCGGAATGAGGGACTGCGCCTTCTGTGTGACCGTGGCTGCGATGTTCATGCGATGCTCCTGTGGGCTGTCCGGGGTCAGAGTTGAAATTCGGGGAGGCGGACCGCCAGGCCGTCCCATTCGTCGGACGCCACCATCTGGCACGACAGTCGGGAATTCGCTTCGCGTTCCGGGTGCATACTGAGCATCTCCTCCTCGACCTCGGTGCAAAGGCCGACGGTGTCAATCCACGCCGCGTCGACGATGACATGGCAGGTCCCGCAGGCCGCCTCACCGCCGCAGTCCCCGTCGATTCCCGGAACCGCCTCGTCCACTGCGGTTTGCATCAATGACTTGCCAGGCGTCAGCGTGGCGGGATAGTTGTCTCCGTCATGGGTGACATAGGTGATCGTGGCCATGGCCGCCTCCTTGATCGTGAGTGCTTCCTCGAGTCTGGACGCATCGGGTTCACCCAATCCATGGTCCAACGTCGCAATGAGTTTGTCCCGCCCCGGGTTTGATGGAGACATCGAAACCTGGAGGAACAGAGGAAGATGGCAGCACAGCGTAAGTACCCGTTGGAGTTGAGGGAGCGGGCGACTCGGTTGGCGGTGGAGGCTCGGCGGGATCGGGTATCGAAGGTCGGTGCGATTAAGCGGATTGCGGACCAGCTCGGGGTGCATCCCGAGGCGTTGCGGACGTGGGTGAAGCAGGCCGAGATCGACGGCGGTGTCGTGCCGGGTGTCACCTCGGCCGAGGCGGGCCGGATCGCGGAGTTGGAGCGGGAGAACCGTGAGTTGCGGCGGGCGAACACGATCTTGAAGCAGGCATCGGCTTTCTTCGCCTCAATGCCATCCTGAGTAGGCCCGGCGGGATTCGCTCGTTTCTTTGCTGCCCCAGCTTCTGTTGGTGGCTTATCCCGATGTGCGGTCCTGCCGGGTCCCGGACGGTCGTCCGCGTGGCTTGATAGAAGCGTGCCGCTGGTGCCCGATTGAGGCGTGCCCAACGACGACTGCCGGTACCTCGTTCACCCCATCGATCGGAGTCCTCAGTTGATCGTTATCGGAGTCGACGCCCACAAGTCCACTCATACCTTTGTCGCAGTCGACGAGGTCGGACGCAAGCTCGCAGAGCTGACCGCAAAGGCCACTACCGACGGGCACTTGTCCGCCATCGAGTGGGCCACACAATGGCCTCAGCTCCAGTTCGCGCTCGAAGACTGCCGCCACGTCACCCGCCGATTGGAGGCCGATCTGCTCAATCGCGGGCATGCTGTGGTCCGGGTCAAGACCCAACTAATGGCTTTACACCGACGCAGCGCCCGCGAGCCGGGCAAGTCCGATCCGATCGACGCACACGCCGTCGCGATGGCTGCACTGCGCGAGCCGAACCTGCCGATCGCACGTTTGGACGGCCCCGCCCGGGAAGTCAAACTGCTCAGCGATCACCGGCACGATTTGGTTTGCGAGAGAACAAAACTCATCAGCAGGCTACGCTGGCACCTGCACGAGCTCGACCCCGAACTTCACGTCCCTCTCCGAGGGATCCGGCATTACCGTGTGATGGACGAGCTCGCCGACCGGCTTACGCATTTCACCGGCGTGGTTGCCCAGATCGCTGGAGAACTCCTCAGCCGATGCCGGCAGATGACCCGCCAGATCAACGACCTCGAACGCCAGATCCGCGACCGCGTCCGGGTTCTGGCTCCGTCGTTGCTCGCAATTCCAGGCTGTGGGGTTCTTTCCGCGGCGGTCATCATCGGTGAGACTGCCGGAGCGCACCGCTTCCACTCCAAAGACGCCTACGCAAAGTTCAACGGTACGGCCCCGATCCCGGTGTGGTCGGCGCAGGAGCGGGTGCGTCTCAATCGCGGTGGCAACCGTACAGTCAACGCCGCCTTGCACGCCATCGCCATCACACAGGTCGCACGCGGCGGCCTCGGCAAAGCCTATGTGGCCAAACTGCAGGCTGCGGGCAAGACCCGACGCGAGGCGCTACGACTGCTTCGTCGCCGTATCTCCGATCGCGTGTTCCAGGTCCTGCGTGCCGATGAATCCGAACTCGGGAATACCGCAAAAGGACCGTTCGCGGTGGCGGCTTGACATAGAAGCATCGCGGAGATCGACCGCCCACAGCGCTGATCGTGGAGTTCGTCGCCGCTTTCCGCGACGAACACGGAGTCGATCCGATCTGCGCGGCCCTGAGAGATACGGCCGCCCAGATCGCTCCGTCCACGGTGCGAGCTCATTTGAGTTCTCGACGAGTCGAAGCGCCTCGGGTGGTCCGTGACCGCGAGATCCTCGGCGAGATCCGCACAGTGCATGCCGACAATCTCGGTGTTTACGGTGCCCGCAAAGTTCATGCCGAACTACGCAGGAAGGGTCTCGGCGTGGCCCGATGCACCGTCGAACGGTTGATGAAAGCTGATGGGCTGCAGGGGATAACGCGATTGAAGACGCGGAAGACCACGCGTAGCGAGGGGGCCGAAACTCCGCGGCCGGCAGATCGTGTGGAACGGCAGTTCACCGCGGCGGCGCCCAACGCGCTGTGGGTGGCCGACCTGACCTACATCCGCACTCACTCGGGGTGGGTGTATGCCGCGTTCATCCTCGATGTCTTCTCGAGGATGATCGTGGGCTGGCAGGTCTCGACCACCATGCACACCGACCTCGCGCTCGACGCCTTGAATATGGGGTTGTGGGCGCGGTCGCGTGCCGGCCAGGACGTGGCCGGGCTGATTCACCACTCCGACCGCGGAGTGCAGTATCGAGCCATCCGTTACACCGAACGTCTCGCCGAGGCCGATGCGGTGACTTCGGTTGGCTCCAAGGGCGATTCGTACGACAATGCGATGGCCGAGGCGTTCAACTCGCTGTTCAAAGCCGAATGCATCCGCAACCCAGTCATGCGCCCTCGAGGCGGCTGGGGCGGTGTCGGCGAGGTCGAGATCGCCGTCGCCGAGTACATCGATTGGTTCAATCACCGCCGTCTGCACGGCGAGATCGGACACGTCCCACCCGTCGAGTACGAGGCCGCCTACTGGTCGACCCACATGGTCACCAGCTACCGTGAGAACCCGGTCCCTGCAACCGCTGGAACCAACTAACCGAGCCTCCAGCAAACCCGGGGCGATTCACCATAGATCGAACCGACTGGTGGCTTGGCTGACAGCCCCTGTCGCCGACAGCCTCCACTCGACGATCACCCGCCAGAGAGCGTGACGGTGATCGTGGCATGATCGGCCGCATGCGTGGACTGCTACGAGCACTCGGGTGGGGTGCGGTCCTCGCCGCTGCTGCCGGTGTTGCTGCCCACTATTCTGGCCTGGTCAGCAATTTCGCTTCCCGGGTAGCGGCGTTCACGCCGGTGCTGATCATCGTCGGTGTCCTCGGTCTGATGCTGCTGCTCGCCGCGCGCGCCTGGCTTTCCGCGGCGGGAGCTGTGCTCGTCATCGCCGTAGGCGTGACGGCGCAGGCCCCACTGTATCGGGGGGTCGACGAACAGGTCTCGGACTCGGACCTTACCGTGATGCAGGCCAATATCTATCTCGGGCAAGCTGATCCGGACGCGCTAGTGTCGCGGGTGCGCGACTCAGGCGTTGACGTCCTCACGATAGTCGAGCTGACGCCTGAGGCGGTGGGAGCCCTCGAGCGCGCCGGGTTGCGCCAAGCCTTGCCGTTCGCGTTTCTCCGTCCCCGAGACGGTGGAGGTGGAGCTGGCATCTATGCGCGGGCCCCGCTGACCGACGGGCAACTCCTGCGGGGATTCGAACTGTCGAACCTTCGCGCGCGACTGCTGCTTCCGAACCGCTCGCCCATCTCGATCTATGCACTGCACCCGTTGCCGCCGTATCCCGAACCGTCGTGGCGCTGGGATGCCGAGCTCCGCGAGTTGCGCTCGATCCTCTTCGCCGACACAGATCCACTGATCATCGGCGCCGATGCGAACTCGACCTACGACCACCGCTCCTTCCGGCAGCTACTGTCTGGACCCTCGAATTCGCCCCAACTGACCGACGCCGCCGAGCATCTCGGATCGGGCGTCGTCGCGACCTATCCTGCCGGCCGGCCCTACCCGTCGCTGCTTGCGCTCGACCGGGTGCTGACACGCAATGGCCCGACACCGACATCGTTCCGGCGGATCGATCTGCCGGGCTCCGACCATCACGGGGTGCTCGCGCGCATCCGGCTCAGCGAAGGATGACGTCCCCGAGTAATCTCGAACCATCGGAACACCTCGGTTCGTGACCGACAGCCTTATGTCATCAACTCGATCGAGCCTGGCAAGCTATCTCCCCCAACGATTTCCATATGCCACCACTGGCTACTTAATGATTCAGCCGGGCGGCGCCGGTGAGGGTGGAGGTGGGTTGCGGTCGCCGGGTTGGGGTATCGGGAAGGTCATCGACGGGCTCGGTGGGTCCGGTGGTGCGAGCCGGTTTTGGGGGTTGGCTCGCAACGCGGCCTCAGCCGCGGCTAGGGGCGCTGAGGCTCTGTCGCGGGCTTGTTGTTCGGTCACCGGTTTGCGGCCGTCGACAGGGATGAGGGTGTACCACTTCTCGGACTCGAGGTAGCGGGTGGCGAACAGGTACCACTGGCCGACCTTGAGGGGTGTGTCGCCGTCGACGGAAATGTAGACACCGTCCTTGCTCCGCCTTGCTGGTTGACTACTACGCTCTCGGGGACTTCGCCCTTGATCGCTGTTTTGGTGAGCACGCTGTACTGAGTTTCGGGGAGCGGCCCGAGTGCCTTGGTGCCAGCAGCTGATTCGACACGGCCGGTGAAGACGTGTGTGGAGATCGCCACCAGATTACGTAAGTCAGAGGTGTCAGTGAATGAGTCCGCATGGGCGGTTGAGGTGGCCGTGGCCGATTCGAGGGGTGGGATGCCCTCATCGACGGTTTGTTCGCCGCACGCGGTCAGGGTGGCAGCGGCGAAGATGCCGGCGATGCCGAGCGTGAGGGCCGCCGGTCGTGTTGCTCGGTGGTGGGTCATCAGAGTCCCCACTTGTTGCGGTACAGGCCGCGGGTGAGGCCGGTGGGTGTGTAGGACGTTCCGCGGGCCCCGTCATTATCTGCCATCAGGTCGTTGGAGCAGGTGTGGAACAGCCCCAGTTCGTGCCCGACCTCAGTCCAAGTTATGTCACTTTCTAGCAAAAGTGCCTGTCCCCCAGCTGGTTTTAAAGTGCCGATAATTTACGTTATGTAAAGTAGGCGATGCCGAGTATCCCGCGAACTCGACCTCTCCCAGAGCGGGCCAAATGGCAGGTGGCTTGGTAGAGGAGCCTAACGAGCTATCCGATTGTTAGCTGGTGGCGACTGTGCCTTCCGTGATTGCATCACGCAGCACGTGCTTGAGAATCTTCCCCGAGGGGTTACGGGGAATGGGCCGGGTGATGAGCTCGCGCGGAAGCTTGTAACCCGCAATGAACTGGGATCCGTACTCGCGGAGCGACTCCAAGGTGACCTCGCGGCCCTCGACCGGGGTGACGACGGCGATGAGGCTCTCCCCGAGCATCTCGTCCGGCCGCCCGACGACCGCCACATCGGCCACGTCCGGGTGGCCGGCGAGGGCCTGTTCGACCTCCACCGAGTACACGTTGCGCCCGCCCGTGATGATCATGTCCTTCATCCGATCAACGATCGTGATAAACCCGTCGGCGTCCCGGACCGCCACGTCGCCGCTGTGCAGCCAGCCGTCGCGGAGCGCATCGGCGGTGGCCTCGGGCTTGTTCCAGTAGCCCTTCATGATGGTCTCGCCTCGGTAAATGATCTCCCCGGGCTCGCCGACCGCGGTGTCGTTGCCCTCGTCGTCGACGATCCGCGTCTCGGCGTTAGTGATGGACGCCCGTCCGGTGGCATCTGGGCGGGCGCGTACTTCGTCCGGAGTGAGGAAGATGCCGGTCGGGCCGCCTTCGGTTTGGCCGCACAGCTGGAAGAACTGCACGTGCGGCAGGGTGGCGAGCAAGCTGGTCGCCGCGCTCGGCGGCATTGGTGCGGCGCCGAAGAAGCCCAGCCGCCACGCGGACAGATCGCGCGTGCCGAGCTCGGGGTGCTGCAGCAGTATCTGGTACATGGTGGGCACGCCCAGGAACACGGTGATGCGGTGCTTCTCCAGCGCATCCAGGACCGCCTTGGGCTCGAACGCTGGCAGCACCACGTGAGTGGTGCCCAGGCTGAACCCTGACATAACGAACAGGACCAGCTCCGCGCAGTGGTACATCGGCGCGACGTGCAGATTCCGGTCGAAGATATTCATACCGAGTGCGGAAACCGAGTTCCCCACCCACAGCATGCGGTGATGGTCGAACAACGCTCCCTTGGGACGCCCGGTCGTGCCCGAGGTGTAGAGGATAATGCAGTCGTCGTCCTCGATGACCTCCACTTCCGGCGCGGTGGTCGGCATGGTGTCTGCGAGCCGCGCGATGCCCTGCGCGGCGGGCTCGTCCAGCACCAGACTTTGCGGCGCGGACGGCAGCGGATCGAGTTCGTCGAGGCCGGCCACCACCACCGCGAGCCCCTCGGAGTACAGCAGCACCGTCGCACCGGAGTCCTCGAGCAGGTAGCGAAGTTCGCGGGCCGGCACGCGAGGGTTGAGAGGCACGGCGACGGCCCCCAGTCGGAACGCTCCGTACAGGCCCAGGATGTACGCGTCGGAGTTCGGACTCAGCAGTGCCACCCTGTCGCCCTTGCCGACTCCGAGCGACGCCAACGCGTGCGCATACTGATTGATCCGGGCCGCGAGCTGCTCGTACGAGTAGGTGCTCTCGCCGAAGATCAGTGCGGTCTTGTCCGGGTGCCGGCGGGCATTGAGCGCGAGGGCGCCTCCGAGAGTGGCCATGGTGACTCCTGAGGTGTCGATGACTCCGGGATCGGGTATGTGACCCCGGACACAGCAGGAACAGTAACCGCCAGCGTGATGCTTGTACAGATGTTCAGTGAAAGTGAAACTCGGGTCAGGTGGCTGACCCGTGGGAACGATCGACAGCTCCTCCCCCGGACACGCTCACGCCGAGTTCGGGCTTGCTGTGCCCCTCGGTGTGGGTGAAGGTCCCGAGGTGGGTCCAGACGGCATCCACCAGCGGCTGCAGGAACAGTCGGCCCATCTGGTTGATGATCACGTCGACCACCTGGACGGAGTCGGCGCGACCTCGCGAGGCCGCGCCGGTCTCGCGCATCGCAACGACCTCCCGGTGGGTGAGTTCGGTGAGCCGCTCCAGCAGTTGCCCCCGCTGGCCGCCGGGTTCGAGTAGCGCCCGGCGGAGGTAGTTGACCACCTCCGGGTTTCTGAACAGCATTTCCGCGACGGATTCATTCCGGACGCGAGCGATTTCTTCGCCGGCCCCGTCGGTCGGCGCCGAAGCAAGGGCCGACGCAAAACGCTCCACGACGATCTGCTCCACGGCCTCGCGGAGGCCGTCTTTGGACCCGTAGTGATGGACCACCAGCCCGACAGTCACCCCGGCGGCGGCCGCGACCGCCCGCATCGGTGTGCGGTCCTCGCCGTTGGCCGCGTAAAGCTCGAGAGCGGCGTTGCGGATTCGCGCTTTGGCGGTGAGATCTTGGTCGCCGGAGTGCTGGGCGGGGCGGTCCACGCGGTCTCCCTTCGGTCGACAAACGAGTCTACGGGGACGCGCCAATCGCTAAAGCTATACAGTGGCTAAGTTTACTGACTACTTGTATAGTCGCTGGAATGAGTCTTCGATCGCTCCGACCCCTGGCCGGCATACAGGTCGTCTCTTTGGCTACCAACCTGCCCGGTCCGCTGGCCGTGGCAGGCCTTCGTGACCTCGGCGCAGCGGTGATCAAAGTGGAGCCGCCGGTGGGTGACGCCTTGGCCGTGGCCGCGCCCTCCTGGTACGCAGAACTGACACAGGGGGTGGAGGTTCGTCGGGCCGACCTCAAGAGTCGTAGCGGCCTGGAGGAGCTGACCAGGCTGCTCGATACGGCGGACGTGTTGGTGACCGCCATGCGCCCGTCAGCGTTCTGCCGACTCGGCCTCGGCGATCTCAGCGACCGCTACCCGCGGTTGTGCCATGTGGAGATCGTGGGCTACGACGGCGCCGACGAGGAGGTCGCGGGCCACGACCTGACCTATCAGGCGAGATACGGCACCATCCGGCCGCCGCACCTGCCGCTGGTCCCGGTCGCCGACACCGTCGGTGGGGAGCGGGCCATCTCGGCCGCCCTGGCACTGCTGCTGGCGCGGGGACAGCACGACTCCGGTGGACATCAACGCATCACTCTCGACGCGGCCGCGTACGACTCCGCGGCTGCCCTCCGGCACGGCCTGTTTGGCAATGGAGCACCACTGGGCGGGGCTCTGCCCTCCTACAACATCTATGCCACCGCCGACGGCCATATCGCCCTGGGGGCACTCGAGCCGCACTTCGAGGCCCGCACCAGAGAGGTACTCGATTGCGACGGCACATCCGCCGCCTACACCCGCGCCTTCGCCGCGCGCACCACGGCCCACTGGGAGGATCTGGCCGCGCGCCACGACATCCCGCTCAGCGCCGTTCGCGATGCCCACCCGGCCACAGCGCAGACCACTCACGCGCTCACGGCGACTACCGCCTGACCACCTTGAGGAAGGACCCAGTCATGACCGACTCCCCCCAGCCCCGTAGTTCCCGAGCCACCCGCGAGGCGGTGATCGTCGATGCCGTCCGGACCCCGGTCGGCAAGCGCGGCGGGGCGCTGGCCGCCTGGCATCCCGCCGATCTGCTGGGGGCCACCCTCAGTGAACTGGTTCGCCGCAGTGATGTGGCGCCGGAGAAAATCGACGACGTGATCGCTGGCTGTGTGATGACGCACGACCAGCAGAGCTCCAACATCGCCCGCCATGCTGTACTCTCCTCCGGCCTGCCCGATTCGGTGCCGGCCGTGACCGTGGACCGACAGTGCGGCTCGGGGCAGCAAGCTGTCGCATTTGCCGCCCACGGTGTGGAGGCGGGGTCCTACGACCTCGCCATCGCATGCGGCGTGGAGTCGATGTCACAGGTGGCGCTGCCATCCTCACTACAACCCGGCGCCCCGCTCGGCCCGCAGTACTCCCCCCGGGAGCTGGCCCGCTACGACGGCGGACTGCTGGTGCAGGGCCCGTCCAGTGAGCTGATGAACACCCGCTTCGACCTCAGCCGGGAGGAACTCGACGCGTTCAGCCGCCGGAGCCATGAGCGGGCGCTGGCTGCCACCCGCGACGGCCGCTTCGAGACCCAGCTGGTTCCGTTGCGCCGCGACCCGCTCGATGACTCCAGCGAGCCCGTGACCGCGGATGAGGGGATCCGGGCCGAGCTCGACCCGGAGAAGATGGCGTCCCTGCGGGCGGTGTTCGCCGAGGACGGCAAGACCACCGCAGCCAACTCCTCCCAGCTCAGCGACGGTGCCGCCGCACTACTCATCGCCGACCGTGAGTTCGCCGAGGCCCACGGGCTCACCCCCCGCGCCCGCTTCGTGGTCCACGCGGTCGCCGCGGCCGATCCGATCATCCAGTTCACCGCGATCCTCGAGTCCACCCGCAAGGCCCTGGTCCGGTCGGGGCTCACGGTGGACGATATCGACCTGTTCGAGGTCAACGAAGCGTTCGCGGGAGTACCGCTGATGTTCCAAAAAGAGTTCGGCGTCCCCGACGACAAACTCAACGTCAACGGCGGCTCGGTGGCCGTGGGCCATCCCCTCGGATCCACCGGCGCCCGCATGATGACGGACCTGCTGACCGAGCTCGAACGCACCGGCAGCCGATACGGGCTACAGACCATCTGCGAAGCCCACGGCACCGCTAACACCACCATCATCGAACGCCTCTGACGAGCCCCCTCCGTCCCAGCCACCGTCCCAACCCCACTTCAGGAGCACCAACATGACGTCCCACCCCATCGTCACCGGTCTGCCGTCGACACACGGTGACAGTTACCAGCTCAACACCACCACCCTGCTGCGGCACTCCGCCCGGACCTACCCCGAGCAGGAGATCGTATTCCGCACCATCGACGGGGGCTGGGACCGCTACACCTACGCAGACATGTTCGAGCGGGTCGGGAAGTCAGCCCACGCGCTCACCGGGCTGGGGGCCGGCCCCGGAACGGTGGTGGGAATCCTGGATTGGAACTCCAAACGCCATATGGAGCTGTACTGGGCGATTCCCGGTATCGCATCGGTGATGCTGCAGATGAACCTGCGGCTCGCCCCGGTGGACCTGGCCTATGTCACCGACCACGCCGAAGCCTCGATCGTGCTGGTCGACGAGTCCCTGCTGCCCGTGGCCGAGGCGCTGGTCGAGCAGGGCGTCGGGGTGAAGACCTGGGTGGTCATGACGGACAAGCCACTCTCGGAGATCTCCACCACCCTGCCCGGGGTCGTCCACTGGGAAGACGCGCTGACGGCCGCGGAATCGACCTTCGACTGGCCGATGATCGACGAAACCTCGGCGTACAGCGCGTGCTACACCACCGGCACCACCGGCCGCCCCAAGGGCGTGTACTACTCCCATCGCGGGATCTACCTCCACACTCTTGCCGAGGCAGCGCAGTTGAAGATGGGCGACGACGACACCGTCATGGTCATCACCCCGATGTTCCACGGCCAGGGCTGGGGACTGCCGCAGTCGGCCATCTACTCGGCCGCCAAGGTCGTGCTGCCCGGACGGTATACGGCCGAGGACACCTCTGTGCTGGTTGACGCGATGATCTCCGAGTCCGTCACCGTAGCCAACGGTGCCCCCGCGATCTTCGAGCCGATGCTCGACTACATCCGCACACTCAAGACGCGCCCGGACTTCAGCCGCGCCCGTCTGCTGTCCGGGGCGACCGAACCGTCGTTGACGCTCATGCGCGGCTTCCATGACCTCACCGGCGCCGACATCATCCACGCCTACGGCGCCACGGAGACCACTCCGCTGGTCACCGTCAACGCAGGCCTGAAGCACACGCTGCGGGACGTGCTCAGTGAGAAGGAGAAGTGGGATCTCAAGCGGGCCCAGGGTCTGCTGGTCAACGGGATCGACATCAAGGTCGTCGGACCGGACGGAACCGAACTACCCCACGACGGTGTCTCCCAGGGCGAGGTGCTCATGCGCGGCCCGTGGATCATCGAGCGCTACCACAAGATGGAAGACAAAGGCGGCGCGTTCGCCGATGGGTGGTGGCGCAGCGGCGATGCCGGCACGATCCGCCCCGACGGCTACCTCAAGCTGACCGACCGCATCAAGGACGTGGTCAAAAGCGGCGGCGAATGGATCTCCTCGATCGACATGGAAAACGCGATCGTCGCCCACCCACAGGTCCGCGAAGCCGCCGTGGTGGGGATCGAGCATCCCAAGTGGCAAGAGCGCCCGGTTGCGATCGTCGTCCAAGAAGACGGTGCCGATCTTGACGTCGACGACATCCACGCCGTGTTGGAAGACAAGTTCGCCAAGTGGCAACTGCCCGACATCGTCATCTTCGCCGACGCGCTGCCGCGCACCAGCGTCGGCAAGTTGGACAAAAAGACGCTACGCACCGACCACGCCGATCTCTACCGGGGAGCCGAGGAATGAACAACCGGAGCGGACACGATGATGTGGTGCGCAGCGAACGACGCGGAGCCGTCGCGATCCTGCGCATCAACCGACCCGAGGCCCGGAATGCACTGAACGCCGCGGTGTTCGCAGCCTTGAACGGGCACCTAGCCGAGCTGCGGACCGATGACTCCGTGCGCGCCATAGTTTTGGCCGGCGCGAGCGGCGTGTTCTGCGCTGGAGCAGACATCACCGCGTTCGACGCCCTGCGGGCCGATCCGTTGATCGGGCAGCGGCGGGCCTCCGGGGGGACTCTATGGGCCGACCTGGAGAACTTCCCCAAACCGGTGATCGCAGCCGTCGAGGGCCTGGCCCTGGGGGGCGGGCTCGAACTCGTCCTGGCCTGCGACACCAGCATCGTCGGCCAGGGTGCCCGCCTTGGATTACCCGAGGTCAAGCTCGGCGTCATCCCCGGCGGCGGCGGCACCCAACGACTCATCCGGGCGCTCGGCAAACCTCGCGCCATGGCACTGCTGCTCAGCGGCGACCTGGTCACCGGGACCGAGGCCGCCACCCTCGGCCTGGTGGGAAAGGTGGTCGACGACGACGAGGTCGTCGAACAGGCGATCGCCCTGGCGCAGCGGATCTCGGCTAATTCCCCGCTGGCCGTGGCCCTGGCCAAAGACGCCGCCCTGGCCGCGCAGACCGGGTCGATAGCCGCAGGGCTCGAGCACGAAAAGCGCAACTTCGTCTATTCACTCGCCTCAGACGACAGCCACGAGGGCCAGGCCGCCTTCGTGGCCAAGCGTTCGCCGAACTTCACCGGCCGCTGACCCGGCCCGACAAGGACAAGATCATGACCACCACCCTGTTCCCCGACCACCGCCCCACCTGGCAAACCGAGTCCCACGAGTTGCTACGGGACCACGCCCGCGCCTTCTTCGCCAGAGAAGTCACCCCCCGCCAGGCGGACTGGGCCCGGCAGGGCCACGTCGACCGCGAACTCTGGAACAGAGCCGGAGCGGCAGGCCTACTGCTCACCGACATCGCCGAAAAGGACGGCGGCGGGGGAGGCGACTTCGGCCACGAGGCTGTAGTGGCCCAGGAACTGGCGTACGCGCACGACAGCGCGTTCGGCTTCACCGTGCACTCCACGATCGTCAGCCACTACATCAACGCCTACGGGACCGAGGAGCAAAAGCGCCGCTGGCTACCCGGGCTCGCCTCCGGCGAGAAAGTGGTGGCCGTCGCCATGACCGAGCCTGGTACCGGCTCAGACCTGCAGAACGTCAAGACCACAGCGATCCGCGACGGCGACCACTACGTGGTCAACGGCGCCAAGACCTTCATCTCCAACGGCACCCACTGCGACTTGGTTGTCATCGTGGCCAAGACCGATCCAGCGGCCGGCGGCAAGGGCATCTCCCTACTAGTCGCCGAGGTCGACAATAACGTCGCGGGCTTCTCCCGCGGCGCCGTCCTCGAGAAGATCGGCATGCACGGATGGGACACCCGCGAACTCTTCTTTGACGACATGCGGGTACCGGTGGAGAACATCCTTGGCGAGGAGGGCTCCGGCTTCGCCGAACTCATGACCCAGTTGCCGCGGGAGCGACTCATCATCGGAGTCGCCGGCGTGGCAGTGGCCGAGGCCGCGGTGATCGAGACCATCCGGTACGTCAAAGAGCGCGATGCGTTCGGCAAGAAACTCCTGGACTTCCAGAACACCCAGTTCGTACTAGCCGAGTGCAAGGCCGACGTCTACGCCGGCAAGGCGCTGATCGACGACGGCATCCGCCGCCAGATCGACGGCACCCTCGACGCCGCCGGCGCCTCGATGATCAAGCTGTGGGCCACCGACATGCAGTGCCGCGTGGTGGACAAGTGCCTACAGCTGTTCGGTGGCTACGGCTACATGATGGAGTACCCCATCGCCCAGATGTACACCGCCTCCCGCGTGCAGCGGATCTACGGCGGCACCAACGAGATCATGAAGCTGCTCGTAGCCAGGTCGCTGTGAACGCCACTCCCCCAAGTCCGTCCGTCTACGCCGAAGACTTCACCCCGGGCCAGATCCTCGAACTGGGCGATCACACCGTCTCCAAGGCCGAACTGGTGGATTTCGCCACACGCTGGGACGCACAGTGGTTTCACATCGATGAGGAAGCGGCCGATCAGGGACACTTCCGCGGACTCATCGCCAGCGGGGTACACACCATCGCCATCGCTCAACGGCTGCTCACACAAACAGTGCTCAACCAATGGGCAGTGATCGCCGGGCTCGGATTCGACCGGGTCCGGTTCCCGGTGCCCGTCCGACCCGGGAACGTTCTCACCGGAACCGTCCGGATTGCCGAGGTCACTCTCGACGGAACACGCGGGCGAGTGAAGATGGAGATGCGGCTGACCGATCAGGACGACCACACCGTCCTCTACGCCGAACTGACCATCGTCATGTGGCAAAGAGAGCAGGCCACGACACCGTCCGGAGGCTTCAACTGACACACGGCAGGACGTCACCAGAAAGAGCCACGGTCCCGCCCTACATCGACGAAGCGACCTTCATCTCGTATCCGCAAGTCAGCGTGGGACGTGACGACCCCACCTCACGACGGTGGCTCAAGGTAGTCAAACCCCCGTCCGAGCGCGTCCGCTAGCTAGCGATCGATTTCGCGACACTCACAGAACCAGTCGTTTCCGCAGGGCAGCAGTGTCCGAAAACTCGTGTCGCCTTGCCACCCACATCGAGCACCGGTAACCAGACGTTATGACAAGTAGCGGGTGCTGAGTTGTAAGTTCTGCGAACTCGACACCTCCCGGACATTCTCTCGCCCGCCCTGTCCGGCACCCCGACTGACCTGCACGTCGTCACGTGACGGACCGCTTCCCGGGGCCGCCTCTGAGTGCAGTGGCCCAACCTCCGCGGACTGACTGGCAATGCCGCTACCTGCGACCTCTTGTGTTGATTCGCGCAAAGTGCGATACTTTCGCATATATCGCGAACCATGTTTGGGTGGTGCGAGATGGCAGATCAGGATCCTCCGCCGGGGTCGGCGCGGCTGCAATTGGCCGACGGCATCGCTGTCCTGCGGCCGGAAGCCGCGGTGTTCGAGGCGATGGTCACCGGGTGGTCGCACCAGCAGATGGCCCGGAACCTGTCCGTTGGCACGATCGCGGCCCAGGTCGCCACGATCCGGCGGTTCCAGGACTTCTGCGGTGTCGCCGGCCCCTGGCACTGGACGCCCCGATGGTCGATGACTGGTTCACCGAACTGCGCGGGGTCCACGGCCTGGCCCTGGGCACGGTGCTGAGCTACCAGGGTGCACTGCGGCATTTCATGGACTACCTGCTCGATCCGGCCTACGAGTGGACCCAGCAATGCCAGGACCGATTCGACACGCATCCGATACAGATCATCACCGAGGCCAACTCGGCCCGCCACACCTACGAGGGCCCCGACAATCCACTCAAACGGGCCTACACCACCGATGAACTGCAGGACCTTTGCGATTTCGCGGACGATCAGGTCAACCACCGTTTCGAGGCTGGCTCGAAGGGCGCGATGGTGGCCCTGCGGACCGCGACGATCATCAAGGTCGCCTACGCGTGGGGCCTGCGTCGCAACGAAGTCCGCATGCTGGATCTGACAGACTTCGGACCGAACCCTCGAGCACCACAGTTCGGCCAGTTCGGGTTCTGCTACGTCCGCCACGGCAAACCCGGCAAGGGATCTGCGGCCAAGCGGCGTGGCGTCCTGACGGTCCCGGAGACCGCCTGGGCGATCGACTGCCTCAAACGATGGATCGACCAGGGCCGCACCACCTTTGACCACCCGGTCGGGACCGCATTGTTCCCGACCGAGCGATCCGAGCGCATCTCGAACGGCGCGTTGTCCCATAGCTTCGCCGACCTCTGCGACACCGCCGGCCTGACCGATCCCGGACTGGATTTTCACTCCCTGCGCCGCAGCTACGTCACGCTGCTGGTCGAGTCCGGATACGACACCCGCTTCATCCAGGAACAAGTCGGACACAAGTACGCCTCAACCACCTCGCTCTACACCTTCGTCTCCCCCGACTACCGCAGCCGTGTCGTGGCCGCCGCACTTCGCGCCGCGGCCAAACGCCTGCCCGAAAGGACCGACCAGCAATGAAACACCGGATCGCCTACCAGTGGCGACTACGCCAGGTCATGACCGACCGAGATATGCACACCCTGTCCGACCTGATCACGCCATTGCACGACGTGGGAATCGAACTCTCCGCCTCCCAGCTCTACCGCCTCCTGGGACGCACCCCTGAGCGACTGCCCCTGGCCCTACTCGGAGCGCTGTGCCACGTCCTGGACTGCACCGTCGAAGACCTCTGCGTCTTCCACGTCGACACCTCCCCCTCCAGACGCACCGCCACAGCCACCGACGCCTCCCCCGCAACCGACGTGCCACTGCGACCGAAGCGGGCACACATCCACCGACCCGGACCGACGGCGTAGACCCCCAGGCAGGCGGCGGACACATGGCTGACACATCGAAGTACCACTGCACACGGTGCAACGACGAGCAGCAGCATCGCGGAGTGCGCTGGCCCGAGGGCTTCGTCTGCCGCCGCTGCTACCAACAGGCCACCCGCCGACGCGGCACCTGCCCCCGCTGCCAACGCCCGGATCGACTGCTGCCTGGCCTCGCCAACGACCAGCCCATCTGCACTGACTGTGCCGGAATCGACGACCCCCGACTGACCTGCACCCGCTGCGGAGACCAGGACGAACCCCACCGCCGAGGACTGTGCGCACGATGCTGCCTCACCGACGACCTGACCGCTGAAGTGCCCCGGGTTTGATGGAGACATCGATTACCCGGGGCACTTCAATGGGATCTGCCCAGAAGTTGGCCATCTCGGGTTTTCGGGTTGTCAGGACAAGGGCTTCACTCCCTGGCCTGCGAGTGCTTCGGAGAGGCGGACGGAGTCGCCGCTGGTCTGGCAGACGTGGGCGCGGTGCAGTAGCCGATCCACTGTCGCGGTGGCGATGGTCTTGGGCATGAGTTCGTCGAAACCGGCCGGGTGCAGGTTCGAGCTGATCGCGATGGCACGTTTCTCGTAGGCGGCGTCCACCAGGCGGTAAAGCCCATTCGCTAGGCACCCGGACCGAACTTCTCGACGCGGTGCGCACGATCCGTTCCCGGGGGTTCGCGTCGAGCAAGGAGGAGAGCGAGGAGGATGTCGCCTCCCTCGCCGTCGCACTGGCCTCGACCCGCTCTCCGCGGTTGGCTGTCAAGGCCTCGCTGCCGCTCAGTCGCATGAGCTCGGCGACCGAGCAGGACATCCTCACTCGGCTGGTAGCTGCGGCGGAGGAGATCGACCATCTCCTGCTCTGATCGGCGTGGTCAGGCCGAAGTCGGCTGGGCCTCAGGCTGGACTGGGCTGCCCGCCGTCCCGGTCCAGCCGGTTGCCGGTCCCCTGGACGTGGCGCACGAAGGACCGTACCGCCGGGGCGATGCCTCCTTCGCGTGACCAGTAGATCCACAGCGGGGCGCTCATCGGGGTGTGCTCGTCGACCAGCACTGGCCATCTGGCCGAGTCGTCGGCACTGAGGTTGTCGTCGGCGATGACGGCCACGCCCAGCCCTGCCCGGGCGAGCGCAACGATGGTGGTGGCGTTGACGCTCTCCGACGTGATGTCGAGCCCGAAGCCCCCTGCCCGCAGCGCCGGCTCCAGCAGGCGCCGGGTGAGGCTATCGGCGTGCCCGGTGAGCACCGGCTGGCCACGCAATTCAGCGACCAAGACGTGGCTCCGGCCCCGCCACGGGTGGTCGTCGGAGGTCACCACCGCCAGCCGCACGTCGCCGAGCTGGTGGCCCGCAAGACGCTGGTCGGCCTGCCCGAGGCCCGTCACGAGATCGACGTCCCCGTTAAGCACCTGTTCGATCGCGGGCAGGCCCGAGTACTCGTGGACGGCGACGTGGATAGCGGGATGCGCCGACCGGAAGGTGCCGATCAGGGGCGCGAGGAACCGTGACACGTGCGGATATGCGCAGGCCACCGTGACGACGCCCGCTCGACCGCGAGCGAGTTCGTGGGCAAACTGGGAGACCGACTCCGCTCGATTCAGCAGGTAATGGGCGCGGGGCAGCAATTGATTCCCGGCACCGGTGAGCTGTACTCCGCGGCCGGACCTCTCGAAGAGGGCGATGCCCAGCTCCGCCTCCAGCGCCTTGATCGAACGCCACAGCGAGGGCTGCGGCACATCGAGGGTGGCGGCGGCGCGGAGGAACGACCCCTCGCGGGCCACCGCAACGAGATACCTGAGTTGACGCAGCTCCACGCACGGCTCCTAGTTTCACCAGTGAATAGCTCGATACCAAAATAGCCCATAGACAGCCTGTGATGAAGGTCATACTCTTTTATGTGTACTGCAATGCAGAAAGCCGTCCTAACTTGAGGAGAATTGGATGTCGGAGTCTGGTGGAGAAACCGTGGCCACTGCGCGGCAGCGTCAGCTGGTCGAGCGGGCACTCGGTGAGTGGCAGGGCGAGGCGGCGGGTCGAGTCATCGTTGTCACCGGTGGAGCCCGCGGCATCGGCCGTTCCCTCTGCGAGGGACTGTTGCGCGCCGGCGCCAAGGTCGTTGCAGCGGACCTGACGTGGGACGACGCTGACGACTTCCGCAAGCAGCTGGAGTCGGACGGCAGCGGCATGGCCGTCGACATGGACATCACCGACGACGACGCCCTCGACGCCGCCCGAGACGCTGTAATCGACAGGTTCGGGACCGTCGACGTCCTAGTGAACAACGCGTCTCTGGTCTCCGAAACCCTCTTCCCGCCCACAGGCCACCGGAACACCCTTGACACGACCGACCGCGACTGGGAGGTGATGTTCGGCGTCAACGTGTTCGGCACGCTGAAGGCCATCCGCCGGTTCATCGAGCCGATGCGGGCCCAGCAGCGGGGCAGCATCGTCAACGTCGTCAGCAGTGGCGTCCTGGCCGTCGCCGCCGGCGGCGGCTACCACGGGCTGCGCCCGTGGACGGTCGAGATGCCTTACCAGGCCACCAAGGCCGCCGTGATGGCGCTGACCTTCTACCTCGCCGAGGAAGTGCGCGGCGACGGGGTCGCGGTTAACGCGATCATGCCGGGGCACACCCGAGCGTCGTGGTTCGACGCCACCGCCCGGGCCTTCAACGAGCAGGGCATTGCCTACTTCATGCGCCCGGCGATTCCCGAGCACCTGCTGCCGATCTCGCTCTTCCTCGCCGCCCAGGACAGCGCGGGGACGTCCGGGCGCCTCTACTACGTGCCGGAGTGGAACTACGACCACGGCTACGAGGACTACGCCGCCTGGCAGGACCATGAGCTGCCTCCGGACATGGAGGAGATCTACAGCCGGCTGGAAGCCGCGACCCCGTCATACGAGCGGGCCGGCGTGGCCCACCTCCCCTTCGACGCGCAGGGTGCCCTGTACGCCGCGGGCATGGCAAACCTCGGGGCCCAGAACAGTTGGACCAGCAATGACAGCGCTCAGTGATACCGCAGACGCCCAGACGATCCGCCTACAGGTGGGCCGTTCGGGTCCGCCCTCCCATCTCACCTCACGCAACCCGTCAGACCCCGAGAGGACCCGATCATGACCAGCATTAGCGAACGCCCCGTTGACGTGGCCGCCGCAAGACTGCACGACCTGGTGAAGCCCGACGAGGGTGCCGTCAGCAGAACAGTCTTCGTCGACGAGGCAACCTACCGCAAGGAATTGGACCGGGTATTCACCAAGACGTGGTTGTTCATCGGCCACGAGTCCCAGTTGAGTGAGCCGGGCGACTACCTGACGAACTTCATGGGCGAGGACCCTGTGATCGCCACTCGCGGTGCGGACGGAGTGATCCGGGTGATGCTCAACTCCTGCGCCCACCGGGGCATGGCCGTGTGTAGCACCGACGCCGGGTCCTCGAAGTTCTTCCGCTGCCCCTACCACGGCTGGACCTACAGCAACAACGGCGATCTGATCGGTGCACCGCGCGCAGATACCGTCTACCATGGCGAGCTGGACAAGCCGCGCCTAGGTCTGAAGGCCGTTCCGCGGGTGGAGAACTACAAGGGCTTCATCTTCGCCAATTGGGACGAGGACGCCATCCCGCTGGTAGACTACCTCGGCGCTGACCAGCTCTGGTATCTGGACCTGGCCTTCGAGGCGCCGCTCGGCGGGCTCGAGGTGATCGGCCCCACGATGAAGTTCCGGATCAAGGCCAACTGGAAGCTGGCGGCGGAGAACTTCGCCGGCGACGACTACCACGTGCTCTACACACATGGGTCGGCCTTCCAGATCGGCTTCCTCCCCGATTACGACACGCTCGGCGACTACATCGCATACTTCGACCACGGCCACGGGATGGGCGACATCAGCAAGCCCGGCCGGGCCTATCAGAACGACGTCGGGATGGCTCAGCTCCTCGGGCCGGAGGCGATCGAGTACGTCAACGCCGTGCACGAGCGGCTCAAGGCCCGGGTCTCCCCGCTGCAGGCGGAGATGCACGGGCTCGGTCAGGGCAATATCTTCCCGAACCTGTCATGGATCAAGTTCGGCGTCTTCCACGTCTTCGGGCTCTTCCAATGGCACCCGAGGGGACCGGGTGAGATCGAGGTCTGGCAGACGGCGCTCTTCGACCGCGACGCGCCGCAGTCGGTCAAGGACTTCGCCCGCACCCAGATGTCCCAGGAGAACGCCGCGGCCGGGATCTTTGGCCAGGACGATGGCGAGAACTTCGAGCAAATCACCGAGTCCGCCCGAGGGGTGGTCTCCCAGACCCGGGATTTCAACTACGCGATGGGCCTGGGGCACGAGGGCGAGATCCACGAGGAGGGATACCCCGGCCATTTGGGGCCCCACTATTCGGAGCAGAACCACCGCAACTTCTATCGCTACTGGCTCGAACTCATGACCACCCCGGGAGAGCAGAAATGACCAATTCCCTCACCGATCTGCGCCGCGACGTCGAGGACTTCCTCTACAGCGAGGCCAAGATGCTCGACGAGCAACGCTACGACGAGTGGCTCGACCTGTTCACTGAGGATGTCCATTACTGGATGCCGATCACGGAGACCCGTGAGGTGCGGCAGCACCGGGACCACGTCCCCGGCGAGTGGTCGCTCATGGAGGAGGACGCCCGTTTCCTCGCCAAGCGGATGGAGCGCTTGGCCGGTGGCCTTGCCCACGCGGAGCAGCCGCGGTCGCGGACGCGCCGGTTCATCAGCAACGTCCTGGTCACCCCCGGGCCGGACGGCGACCTGGTAGCGGAGTGCAACTTCATCATCTTCCAGTCCCGGCGAGCCAACTCCGAGCAGTTCTTCGTCGGCTCCCGTCGCGACCGGATCGTGACCTCCGGTGAGAGCTGGAAGATCGCCGAACGGACCGTGCTCCTCGACCACCGGGTGTTGCCCCGTGCCATCTCCATCTTCTTCTGAGGCCCAGGCGGCTGACCTCGACGGCAGTCGGGACGTCGGGGCTGATGGCGCACCAGAGCCGAGTTCTTGGCTGCGCATCGGCTCTGCCGACGGCGAGCTCGTAGTCCGCAACGAGTTCGCCCGGGTGCGGGTACGCGCCGACCGAGACGGCAACGACCTTCGCCTGGCCATCCGTAGCCTGCGCACCGGCCGCGAGGTCTTCCTTGACGCGCTGCAGCTGGAGAGCCTCACCTGGCTCGACGAGAGGGCCTACACGACATTGCTCTCCGAGCCGTTCGGACCGGAGTGACCGACCATCCCGCACCGGCCGCACGGCCGAACAGAGAGGAGCTTCAACGTGACGAGCACTGAAGGGGGAATGGCCCAGCCCCAGGGGAACTCGTTCTGGGTGGACCTGCTGGGAACCGAGGTCCGGTACCGCCAGGCGAGCTCTTACCGCACCCGCAGCATCGAGGCAGGCGCCGGTGAGCCGGTAGTCCTGCTGCACGGCGTGAGCGGGCACGCCGAGACCTGGGTGCGCAACGTCGCCGTCCTCGGCCGGGACTTCCGCGTGCATGCCATTGACATGCTGGGTCATGGCTTCACCGACAAGCCGCAGATCGAGTACTCGATCCGCGCGCTCGCCGAGCACGTGCTCGGCTTCCTCGACGAGATCGGCGCCTCGCGAGCCCACCTGGTCGGGCAGTCTCTCGGTGGCTGGGTCGCGGCGTTTCTCGCCGTCCACCACCCCGAGCGGGTCGCCTCGCTCGTCAGCGTCACCGGGGCGGGGCTGCAGGTGGACGCCGACGGTGCCACGCTGACCGAGAACGTCGGCCGGCAGGTCGCGGAGGCTACCACCAAGGCTCTGGACACCCCGACCCGGGAGAAGGTCCGGACTCGGCTGGAATGGCTGGTCCATGACCCGTCCGTGGTCACCGACGAACTGGTGGAGACCCGGTACCGGATCTACGCCAGCCCGGACTTCGCCGCCACCGCCGGTGACATGGTCGCCGCATTCACCTCCCGGCCCCGGCCGGAGGAACTGCTGACCGCCGAGCGGCTCGCGACGATCAACTGCCCGACGCTCGTGCTGTGGACCCGGCAGAACCCGACCATGCCGTGGACGGTGGGGGAGGCGGCCAGCCGGATCATTCCCGATGCAACGTTCCGTCTGATGGAGGACGCCGGTCACTGGCCGCAGTTCGAGAAGCCGGCGGAATTCCACGCTGTCGTCGGCGGTTTCGTGCGTTCGGTCACCGCGGGGCGCCGAGGTGGGCGCACCGACGGCGACGGCGACGGCGGCCCCACGGATCGAGGCCGCCGCGAGCTGCCCGATGCGGGCCATCACCGTCTCCGACCCCCTGGTGGACGAACCATCGCTGCCGCGGCGCGGCCGGTGACCGACGGAGTTTCGCCGGACGCGGTGGCAACCGCGGTCGAGAACGAACCCCGTCGGGCGGCGGTGGCCGGTACGCCCTGTGCCCCGGTTCGTGAACGTGCTACCACCGACGTTAGCGGCCGGCTGCGCCGTTCAGCAGGTTCTCTCCGCTCGCGCTCTCGGTTGGAGGGGTGGCAGCCGCAATGGCCGATCGCTGAGCGGGTCAACGACCACGTTGTCAGACCGGGCGACTCGCGATCCGGGGCTCGATGCCAGCATCCCGGGCTGCCACGCGTACAGCATTTGGTCGCCGCGGCGGGCATATCGTTGACGCCCAAGAGGATACCGGCCTGCCTTCCTGCCGCACCTCGGGCACTGGCCCAGTCGGCTAGATGTACTGACCACGGAGGTTGTGTCTCCGGTCGGCATGGCGAGATGAAATGAGGAAGACCTCCGTGTGAGGTGTGAAAGCGACCAAGCAACCACACCCACAACGGAGGTCTTCGTGTCCCACGCTAACGCGACCTTGACGCCCACGGGAAGACTGCGCCTGGCCCGGTGTGTCGTCGAAGACGGCTGGCCCCCGGCCCGAGCTGCGGAACGGTTCGGTGTCTCGGTCACCACGGCCCGACGCTGGGCCAGCCGGTATCGCGAGCAGGGCAAGGCCGGCATGGTTGACCGCTCCAGCCGGCCGCACACCTGCCCCCACCGCACCCCGCGTCGTCGGGAGCGCCGGGTGATCGGCCTGCGCGTATCGCGCCGGTGGGGGCCAGCCCGAATCGCTTACCACCTGGGAATGCACCCCTCGACGGTGCACAAGATCCTGTCCCGCTTCGGGTGCGTG
This sequence comes from Gordonia sp. Swx-4, assembly GCF_030316175.1. Lineage (NCBI taxonomy): Bacteria > Bacillati > Actinomycetota > Actinomycetes > Mycobacteriales > Gordoniaceae > Gordonia > Gordonia sp. Swx-4. The sequence continues at coordinate 2,420,247 of NZ_CP128197.1, read as the reverse complement.
CGCCTGGCGTTCACCGACCCGGCCACCGGCGCCCCGGTGCGCGCCACCAAGCGACGCCCGCAGCGCTATGAGCACGCCGCACCGGGCGATCTGGTGCACGTGGACATCAAGAAGCTCGGACGCATCCCCGACGGCGGCGGGCACAAGTTCCTCGGCCGCGCCAAAGGATGGTCCCGGGCCGTTCGGCGAAGGTCCTCACCGAGTGGCTCAACGCCCGCGACCAGGCATTTCGAGACCGAGTCAAGGTGGTCACGATGGACGGGTTCGCCGGCTACCACTCCGCCGCAGCCAAGGCCGTGCCCGCAGCACGCACGGTGATGGACCCGTTCCACGTCGTGCATCTTGCCGCCGACAAGCTCACCGTGTGCCGCCAACGCATCCAGCAGGCCACCACCGGGCACCGGGGCCGCACCGGCGATCCGCTGTACGGCATCCGCAGGACGCTCAACACCCGGGCAGGGCTGCTGACCGACAAACAGAAAGTGCGCTTGTTCAAGGCGTTCACCGCCAACGATGCGCACGCGGCGGTGGAGGTCACCTACGGCGTCTACCAGCGACTCATCGCCGCCTACGAGGCCTCGGGCAAGCGGGAGGGCAAGATCGCGATGTACAAGCTCCTGCGCTCGATCCGGACCGGGGTGCCCACCGAGCTGCCCGAGCTCGCCCAGCTCGGCCGGTCGCTATGGAAGCGGCACCGCGAGATCCTCGCCTACTTCGACGTGGGTGCCTCCAACGGCCCCGTCGAGGCCATCAACGGCAGGCTCGAACACCTCCGCGGAATCGCCCTGGGCTTCCGCAACCTCAAGCACTACATCTTGCGGTCACTGATCCACTCCGGACAGCTTCAGGATCGGATCAATGCACTCTGAATCCGGAAGGGCCCTTTCTATTGACAGTCGATGCGGAGGCGCGTAGCTTTCAGGCACACGCAGAAGAGATTTCTACTGGCCAGAACTACCACGTCGGTAGGGGTCGAACTGCGATGAATTGTTCAATCGTTATCGTGCACAGAAAGGCGTTATCCGTGCCAAGCTCTTCAATCACCCAGAAGTTCCATACCGTCGATGTGAAAGGGGTTCAGACGCGTTATTTCGACGACGGCCAGGACAAGGATCCGATCCTCCTCATCCATGGGGGGCATTTCGGGTTCTTCATACCGGCCGGAATCGAATCCTGGGGCAACGTTCTAGAGGATTTCGGCGAGTACGGCCGTGTCCTCGCGGTCGACAAACTCGGTCAGGGCGAGACTGGTCTCCCGCTGAATGACGAAGACTGGACTGTCGACGCGGTCGCCGAACACGTTGCGAACTTTGCAACTCAGTTGGGGCTCAAGAACCTGACCCTGGTGGGTCACTCGCGCGGCGGCATGACGGCGGTCCTTCTCGCGTTGAAGTACCCTGAGATGGTAAAGAAGCTGGTCATCATCAGCAGTGCGACTGCGGCACCGGCGCCGCCCGTCGGAACCGACATGGACTTCTACGAGCGAGTCGAAAGGACTGCCCCCGGAGGTTCGGCCGAGTTGATCCGTCACTATCATGCTGCCCAGGCGGTTAATGAGGGAGATCTGCCCGAGGACTACATCGGGATCGCCACAAAGTGGCTCGAGAGCGAAAAGCAGCTCGACGCTGTCGCCGGATATGCACGCAATGCGGAGGAGCACTGGTTGCCTAGCCTCAGCGAGGGCAGGCGCTGGGTTCAGGAACGGCTTGCCGACGCAGGAATCCCGGTGCCGACGCTGGTTGTGTGGGGAGTCAATGATCGATCGGCGCCGGTGTCGATGGGTAAGGGGCTCTTCGATCTGATCGCTGCCAACACCCTGGATAGCTCGCTCTATCTCATCAACAACGCTGGTCATCACGTGTTCAGTGACCAGCGCGAAAAGTTCAACGCCGCGGTTGGTGCGTTCATCTCGCTTTAGCCTCGATCTTTCGTGAGGTGGCGGTCGTCTGTTGGGTGGCCCGGGTGGGTGGTCTGAGGACCGGATCTCCGGGCGTAGGCCGTGAGAGGTGCCCGACGCGTCGGTGGGCGTCGGGGTTCACGGCCCCGAGGTGGAACGTCCTTTCTGGATCAGAGGTCAGGTCGGCTTGATGTCAGGCAGGTGCGGGAAGTGCTGCGAGTCTTGAGATCCCGTCGAGCAGCAGTCCAACATGTGGTGCGTGGGCGGCAAGCTTCAACCGGGTTCGGCGGGCGTGGCGGCTGATCTTGGCGGCGATCGAGAACACGCGGTGGCGCAGTCGTTTGGGTTCCCACCGGCGAGCGGGATGATCAGCGAAGGCCAGCAGCTGGGTCCAGGCGATCAGCTCGCAAGCGAGCATCACGATGGCACACCAGATGCGGTTCTGATCGAATCCGTGCAACGGAAGATTGGTCAGGCCACAGTCTTTCGCCGTGCGGACCCGGTCTTCGCAGCGTGCGCGTCGCCGGTGACGCAGTTCCAGATCGGCGAGTTGGCCACGAACGGTGTTGGTGGCGAACGCGGTCACCCGCAACCCATCACGATCGGTGAAGCGTAGCTGCGCACCTGGATGCGGGCGCTCCTTGCGCACGATCACTCGCATGCCTTCGGGCCAGCCCGATAGGTCGATCAGCCCGGTCAACTCGGCCACCCACGCCCCGTCGCGCTCGATGCCCTCGGTGTCGTAGGCCGGGGTCCAGGCCTCGGGACTGATCCGGTCGATCGCGGTTGCGGTCGCTTCGGTGAGCCCGAACCCGACCGAGTACGCCAGGCGTCGTCGGGTGAGGTAGTCGACGAACTCGTGGGTGCCGCCGGCCGAGTCGGTGCGCACCAGCACCGACTTGCCAACCCGATAGCCCGCCACGTGCGGTAGCTGCTCGAGTGCGGCGGCGGTGACCGCGATGTGATCGGCAGCGGTATTGGCACCAGCATTACCCGGGCGCAACTCGATCGCTAGGGGTTCGCCGGTGCCGTCGCTGCCGTGATCGACGAACGCACACAGCGGGTGAAAACCGAACCCCCGCTTGTAGGTTGGTGCCGCATCCTGTTTCTCCGAGTGCGCGGTCACCAAAGTGGCGTCGAGGTCGACGATCACCGGGTCAGCGACGTCGGCGTCATGGTCGGGAGCAGTGGCACCGGCTGCTGACCAGCACGCTGCCCGCGCGGCAGCACGCGCGGTCGCAATCGCCGACAGCGCCGCCGGCGCATCATCGGCCAACGTCGAGATCAGGCGCGACACCGTCGGATCAGAGGCGACCTGACCGAACACCGCCGGGTCGGCGCGTAACTGGTTGATGTCGGCCAAACAGTCGCCACCGATCGCGACCGCCACGGCCAGGTCCGAGATGATCTTGCCCGGATCATGAGTCGCCAAAGGTTTGCGCCACGGCGCCAACGCCTCGGATAATCGGCTGGTCAGACCCGTTTTCTCCGCAGCCCGGAGTAACACCGCGGCGCCGGCGTGCGACACGACCCCGGTTCCGGTGCCATCTGCAGACAGCGTGGGGTACGGCGACGTAGACTTGCTCACCTGAATGGTGCTCCTCGATCTGGTCCGATTGATACCTTCGCAAGTTCAATCATCCCAGTTCAGGGCACCATTCTTTATTCACGACACGAATCAGCGTGAAAGCGCGAGGTTAGTAGACATCATCACCCCAGCTGCAACCACCTGGAGATCCAACAAAGATGTCGACTGACCGACACAGACCCCGAGGCTCGCGCTATTTGCCTCCGGTGACAAGAAAGCAAGACGTTTCGACGAGAGGCTGTCCATGACGACGAAAACCCATCCGAGCGATGACCCCGCAACGGTCCCGAGGCTCCGACTGCGGCACGGGCATAGCATTCCGCATCTGGGCCTGGGCACCTGGCCACTGGTGGGGGAAGAGTGCGAGACGGCCGTCCGCTACGCCATTCAAAGCGGCTACCGGCTCGTCGACACCGCGTTCCAGTACCGCAATGAAGACGCGGTGGGACGCGGTGTCCGCACTGCCGGCGTTGCGCGTGAAGAGCTGTTCGTCTCCAGCAAGTTCAACAAGGAGTCCCACAGCGTCGACGGTGTGCAGAGGGCCTACGACCGCAGTCTCCAAGCCTTGGGCCTGGACTACCTGGACATGTTCATGTGCCACTGGCCCGTGCCGGCCTTGGACCAGTACACCGAGGCATGGAGAGGCCTCGTCAAGCTCTTGGACGAAGGCCGTGTCAAAGCGATCGGTGTCTCCAATTTCAAGCCGGACCATTTGGAGAAGGTCATTGCCGCGACCGGCGTGGTTCCTGACGTGAACCAGATCCAGCTCAGCCCCGATCTCGCACGGCTACCCCCGCGGGCAGTGCACCAGGACCTGGGCATCATTACCGAGGCCTGGAGCCCTATTGGTCGCGAATCGGGACTGCGTGACCACCCCATCGTGGTGCAGATCGCGCAACGGACAGCAAAGAGTCCGGCGCAGGTTCTGCTCCGCTGGCACGTCCAGCAAGGAATCGTCCCGATCCCGCAGGCCGCCAAACCCGCATGGCTGGTCGAGAACATCTCGGTGTTCGATTTCTCCCTGACTGCCGAGGAAATGGCCGCCCTGGCGAGGCTGGACCGCGGAGAGAACGCCGCCCGCGACTCCGACTCCCCCGAAAACGGCCACTGACCCTTGCCGCACCCACCCGTACCTGGCACGAAGAGTGGGAGGGGTTGACGTAGATCACAAAATGCGGAAACCTCTTCACGACAGAGTGGACCTCTGCTCTACAGACTGACTGATCGATGATCGAGAAGGAGCTCTCCCATGGCAGACCATCACGGCGTCCTCGAGGACGTACGGCGGGGCATGATCCCTGCACATATCTACAACGACAAAGAGCTCTTCGAACTCGAGAAGGAACGTCTCTTCAGCCGCAGCTGGCTGTTCGTCGCCCACGAGTCGGAGGTCCCCGAGGCTGGTGACTACGTGGTCCGCAGGGTCCTCGAGGACTCGTTCATTATCTCTCGGGACGAACAGGGCCAGGTCCGGGCCCTGTTCAACATGTGCCTCCACCGGGGCATGCAGGTGTGCCGGGCGGAGATGGGCAATGCCTCCCACTTCCGTTGCCCGTACCACGGTTGGTCTTACCGCAATGACGGGCGCCTCGTTGGCCTGCCGTTTCACAAGGAGGCATACGGCGGGGAGGAAGGCTTCAAGAAGAAGGGCCAGACCTTGTTGCCTGCTCCCTCGCTGGCCACGTACAACGGTCTGATCTTCATCAGCATGGACCCGGATGCCGAGCCCCTGGAGGAGTTCCTGGGGGACTTCAAGTTCTACCTGGACTACTACACGAAGCAGAGCGCGGACGGCATCGAGCTGCGTGGCCCTCAGCGTTGGCGGGTCAAGGCGAACTGGAAGATCGGGGCCGAGAACTTCGCCGGGGACATGTACCACACGCCCCAGACCCACACCTCGGTGGTGGAGATCGGCCTCTTCCGCGAGCCCAAGGCGGAGAAGCGCAAGGACGGCACCACGTACTGGGCTGGCAACGGTGGCGGCACCACTTACAAGCTGCCCGAAGGTGGCCTGGAGGAGCGCCTGCGCTACGTGGGCTACCCGGACGAGATGATCGCCCGGATGAAGGAGCAGTGGACCCAGGAGCAGCTCGACGTGGTCGGCAAGGACGGGTTCATGATCTCGGCGGCCTCACTGTTCCCGAACATGAGCTTCGTCCATAACTGGCCGCGGGTCGAAGAGGGCTCCGACGAGGTGCTCCCCTTCATCTCTATCCGCGTGTGGCAGCCGATCAGCGAGAACGAGACGGAAGTCCTCTCGTGGTTCGCCGTCGACAAGAACGCGCCGGAGGAGTACAAAGCGCTTTCCTACAAGGCGTATCTCATGTGCTTCGGCAGTGGCGGCATGTTCGAGCAGGACGACGTCGAGAACTGGGTGTCCCTCACCAATACTGCCGCCGGCTCCATGGCACGGCGTCTGCTGCTCAACAGCCGGATGGGCATGCTCGAGAACGGCGAGAACGTCGTCGAGGCCCTGTCCCCCGAGGAATACTCGGGACCCGGCGCCACCCGTGTCGGCTACAGCGAGTACAACCAGCGGGAGTTGTTGCGCCGGTGGGCCGATCACCTCGAACGTCCGGTAGAAGCCGCAGCGCAGGTGCACGTGGGCTCGGACCCGGTGCAAGCGCCACCGGCCGCCGGATCGGGGCCCGCCCGCCCGGCCTGCGGCAGCGCAGAGACCGCGCCCGCAGCAACCCTTCACGAGGAGGTCTGATCATGAGTGTTGGAACGGCACACGAGAACGAGAACTTGACGCTGTCCGAACAATCGGCGCTGGGAGCCCACGCCCCGCGTACTCAGCGGACGGGGCAGACCCTGCCTTTCAACGATGAACTTCACCTGGAGGCGCATCGTTGGCTGGTCGATGAGGCGTACCTGTTGGACGCCCAGGACTACGACGAGTGGCTCTCCCGGATCGCCGATGACGTGCACTATCTCATGCCCGTCCGCGTCACCACTGCCCTGGGCGCCGGATACTCCACCTCACCGGGGATGGCGCACTGGGACGAGAACAAGTACTCGCTCAGTCGCCGCGTGGCACGCTTCGCCACCGAGCACGCGTGGACCGAAGACCCCCCATCACGGCTGCGCCACTACATCACCAACGTGCGCACCTTCCGCACCCCCGACCCGCAAGAGATCATCGTGGACTCGGCGGTTCTTCTCTTCCGCAGCCGTGGTGACGTCGGGGAGTCCTCCACTGTCTCGGCAGGACGCGAGGATCTCCTCCGCCGTACCTCATCCGGGTCCGGGTGGGAGCTGGCCCGTCGCACCATCATGGTCGACGAGTCGGTCATCCGCATGCAGAACCTGGCGATCTTCCTGTGAAACTGGAATGGGAAGGCGAGGAGGAAGACCGCCTCGCGGCGATCCAGGCCACCGAGGAACGCCGCCGGCTCGAAGAGCACGTCACCGGCAAGCCGATCGTGATCGCTAACGAGTTCTCGGAGGTCCAGGTCACCCGCATCGAGACCCGCAACGGTTCGCGGCTGATGATTCAATCTCCTCGTTCGGGCCAGTGGGTAACGCTCTGTCCGCTGGAACTGGAGTCCCTGACCTGGCAGGCCCCGGCCACGTTCTCGGCCATGATCGGACACCCTTTCGGGCCGCTCGTGGCCGAAGACGAATAAACACCCCAACCGCCAGAGCACCACCGTCTCAAGCTAAGGAGTTCGACCATGCCCGTTGTAAAAGCCGATCTGCAGGCCTGTCAGGGATACGCGAACTGCGTCGTCGGAGCCTCTGACTACTTCGACCTGGACGACGACGGGATCGTCGTGCTGCTCCAGACCGAAGTCCCCGAAGCCGACCGCGCCCGCGTCACCGAAGCCGCGCGCAGCTGCCCGGTCTCCGCACTGGTGGTAGAGGACGCATGAGCCCGGGCACCGTCGTCGTCGTCGGGTCCTCCATTGCCGGGGTGCGCACCGCGCAGTCCCTCCGGCTGGAAGGCTATAAGGGGGAGATCATCCTCGTGGGAGAAGAGACCGAACTTCCCTACGATAAGCCGCCATTGTCGAAATCCGTTCTTGCGGGATCCGCCGACGAGGACTCTATCCGGCTGCTGACACAGGAGCAGGCCGATGCCGAGGACATCCAACTCTTGCTGGGGCACCGCGCTGTCGATCTGGACGTCGCCGAGAACCTGCTGAAGCTTGAAGGGCATGACCCCCTTCGCTACGACAACCTCGTCATTGCCACCGGAGCATCACCCCGGCCCTCTCCCTGGGGCCAGTCTCCAGGGATTCACGTGCTGCGCACCCTTGAGGACGCCCGCGAACTACGTGGGGACCTTCTCCGGGGTGGGGCGCTGGCCGTTATCGGGGCAGGGTTCATCGGCGCCGAAGCGGCAGCCACCGCCCGCGGCCTGGGATTGGAGGTCACCGTCATCGACCCGGTGCCCGTGCCCATGAGCCGCCTCTTTAACCCTGAGATCGGCCAGTGGTTCGCAGACCTTCACCAGGACAACGGGGTCGACACCATGTTCGGCACCGGAGTGGAAGCTATCGAAGGCGAGGAGGGCAACTTCTCCCTCCACCTGACCAACGGTGAGAGCGTTCAGGCGGCCACCGTGCTGATCGGTATTGGCGTCATCCCCAATGACTCCTGGCTTAGCGCATCCGGCCTGCTGGTGGACAACGGGGTCGTGCTCAACGAGTACTGTCAAGCCCTCGACGCTGCGAACGTGTACGCCGTCGGCGACGTAGCCCGCTGGCGCCACCAGAAGCACGGCGAGGACGTCAGGACCGAGCACTGGACTAACGCGGTGGAACAGGCCGCCTGCGTGGCCTACAACATCATCCATCCGGAACAGCCGCGCGCCTACACGCCCATTGAATACGTGTGGAGCGACCAGCACGACTGGAAGATCCAGGTCGTGGGACGCGTCGGAGGCAATGTCGACCACGTCCTCATCGGACACCCGCAGGTCCACGGCAAGTTCGCCGCCCTCTACACCATCGACGGCACCACCGTCCGGGGCGCAGCCATCGTGAACTGGCCCAAAGCCCTCATTGCCTGCCGTCTGGGCATGGCCAGGGGCATCACGGTGCAGGATCTGCGCGCCAAGCTCGAACCCCAGTTGGAGCCACCGCCGAGGAGGGCGTCATGACACCCGGAAACTTGCTGCCCCAGACCGAGAGCGTCAGCCGGGAACGTATCGCCCTCGCCTGCCGGGTCTTGGCCCATCGGGGCCTTGCAGATGGAATCTTGGGTCACATCAGCCTGAAAATTACCGACAGCACATTGCTGGTGCGCTGTCGCGGCCCGTACGAACGCGGACTGGCGTATACGCAAGCCGAAGACATCCGCATGGTGGACCTCGACGGCAATCCCGCCGCCGACGGCGAGCTCGCGGGCGGATACACGGTCCCCAACGAACTGCCGCTGCACACCGAGCTCTTCCGGCGCCGCCCAGACATCCGGGCTGTCGTTCACGCCCATCCCCCGCGAGTGGTTGCCGCCGACCTGGCAGGGCTTGCAGTACGCCCCATCGTAGGGGCGTACGACATTCCCGGAGCCCGCCTCGCCGCCAACGGGGTGCCCGTCTATCCCCGCGGAGTACTCATCCGCGACCGTCGGCTCGCCACCGAAATGGCCGATGCTATGGGAACAAGGCCCGTTGTTGTGCTGCGGGGCCACGGCCTCACCAGCGCGGCCGAAACCGTCGAGCAAGCAGTTCTCCAGGCCATCAGCGTGGACGGCCTGTCCGGGTTGGCACTGCAAGTGACTTCGGCTGGTGGGCACCTCGTCGATCTGCCCGACGCCGATATGGCCGAACTGCCCGACCTCGGAGGAGCATTCAACACAGAGACTGCTTGGAGACATGAACTCGCACGACTTGGTGAGCCTCGTTGATGGCCTGCGCCCTAGCCGGACAGAGACTGAACCCCCGGTCAGTAACATGAAGCTCATGTCCGCATCACGGGCGGAGGACGACTCCAGATACGGCCCTCCTCCGCAGTACCCCATCGAATCCGTCGACAACGCACTCCGATTGTTGCTGCTCTTCGAGACTCGGCCGAGCATCCGGCTCACCGATGCCAGCAAGTACCTCGGAGTGGCGTCATCTACGGCCCATCGCCTCATGGGGATGCTCCTCTACCGAGGTTTCGTACGGCAGAACCCTCAGACCAAAGCGTACGAACCCGGACAAGCACTCAGCTCCATCGCCTTCGCCATACGGCGCCACGTCGACATCGGAACGCTAATTCGTCCAGCAATGGAAAGGGTATTCGAGGCAACCGGAGAGACGGTGCACTTTGCCGAGCTCAAAGGCTCGAACGCACACTTTCTGGAGGCCATCGAAAGCCAACGTGCCGTCCGCGTTGCCTCACGTCAAGGTGCGATGCTTCCTGCCAACTGCACTGCAACGGGCAAAGCAATGCTGAGCCTACTCACCACGGAACAACTGCATGCCCTGTACCCGTATGAGGAGCTCCCGGGTCTCACCAAGGGATCTATCATTTCCCGTTCCGATCTGGAGCGTGCCCTCGAAACGATTCGGCAAACCGGGTACTCAACGAGCCAGGAAGAAAGCGAAGACGGCGTCATGTCAGTCGCTGTTCCCATCACCAGCCCGAGCGGAGGATACTACGGGATCAATGTATCCGTGCCCGCTCACCGCATGACTGAACAACTCCGCACAGAACTCGGAGCTATGCTCCAGACAGCCGCCAAAGAAATCCAGAACTTGCTCGTTTAAGGATCTCGACGGCCGGTGACGGTGGTGCTGTGGACAGGACCACCTCAGGCCAGCGGCGATTCCAGAGAGTCGATTCTCCGCAGTCGGAGCCCGAAGAAGAAGGAAATGACCACGGCGACGGTTGCCATAGTGACGAGCATCGCCCAGGTCAGTGTCGAGTTACCGAGGCTAACCCGGGTGATTCATGGGAATCTGCGGATCGCTGGGCGAAAATAGACCGAAGTGCTTCCTGAACAGGGGAAACTGGGACTTGTCTAAGGTTCCATGTTCTCCAGCAGAAAGCACTCGGTAGGTGAAGCGTACTTCGTGGTCGGCCGGTCTGTCCGTTACTGCAGATGGTGTCGGGGTGGTCTCGCATGCCGGGGCTATCGTGCCTCGACTTCTGGCTGATCAGGTCGGTCTGACCGCCGAGCTGTCAGGGGCCATGGCTCGCCGCCGGTTCATCCCGATCCACGATCGCGGCCGGGTGTTGATCGATACCGCGGTGATGCTCGCCGATGGCGGCGAGTCCATCTCCGACATCGGCGTCCTGCGCCACCAGTCCGGCGCCCTGGGCCCAGTGGCGTCGGCGCCGACGGTGTGGCGCACGCTCGATGAGGTCACTGCCGGCAAGCGCAAGAAGATCCAGGTGGCGCGGGCTCGCACGCGGCGGCACGTGTGGTCCCACCTGCCCGGCGGAGTGCCCGCATCGGCGTGTGCGGGGCGGGATCTGGGATCGACGGTCGTGCTCGATGTGGACGCCACCATTGTGGTCACTCACAGCGAGAAGGAGCTTGCTGCGCCGACGTATAAGCGCACGTTCGGGTACCACCCGATCGGCGTGTGGTGCGACAACACAGAAGAGTTCCTCGCCGCGAGCTTGCGCCCAGGCAACGCCGGGTCCAACACCGCCGCCGACCACATCGACGTCCTGGGCCAGGCAATCGCGCAGATCCCCGCCAGTCATCGGCGTGATCTGCTGATCCGCTCCGACGGTGCCGGCGCCTCCCACGACCTGATCGACTGGATCACCGAGCAGAACCGCGTCCGTGGTCGACAGGTGGAGTACTCGGTCGGCTTCTCCATCACTGCCCCGATTCGCCGGGCCATCGCGACCTGCCCCGAAGCCGCGTGGGGACCAGCGCTCAACCCCAACGGGGACATTCGTGACGGGGCCGACATCGCGGAGCTGACCGGATTCCTCTCCCAACGGATGCTCGCCAAGTGGCCAGACGGGATGCGGGTGATCGTGCGCCGCGAGCGGCCCCATCCGGGTGCTCAGTTGTCGATGTTCGAGGAGATCGATGGATGGCGCTACCAGGCTTTTGTCACCAACACCACCGCCACGGGTCAGCTGCAATTCCTCGAGGCCAGGCATCGGGCTCACGCCCGGGTCGAGGACCGGATACGCCACGCCAAGGACACCGGGCTCGGGCGGCTACCTTCGCGGGGGTTCGCGCTCAACCAGGCCTGGCTCGTCGCGGTGATGATCGCAGCGGACCTCGTTGCCTGGACGCGGATGCTCGCTTGCACCGGCGAGGCCGCAGTCCTGGCGTTGTGCGAGCCCAAGGCACTGCGCTACCGCTTCCTTCACGTGGCAGCCCGGCTGGTCCGCAGCGGCCGACGGCGAAAAGTGAAGATCCCGGAAACATGGCCCTGGGCCGTCGCGATCGTCGCTGTGTTCAACACGATCGCCGCGATCCCCAAACCAGCCTGACCTCACATGCCCGCCCACGACATCACCACCCGGGGACCCGCCCACCGGCAGCGCCAGCCGGCACACACGCACGCCCACCCACGAAATCGATCCCGCCGTCACCCGACAGCAGCAGTCACACCGGCCCGTGAATCAGCGGGGCTAAGGGCCACCCCGGTGAGCACGGGGCCGATGGTATTGCCGATGTACGTGCCGGTCTGGACAATGCCGGTGGCCGCTGCGGTGGCCCCAGGCGCCATGTGCGAGATGAGGAAGTGCACCAGACCTGGCCACCCCCACCCCAGGCCCACCGCTAGCAGGACACCTACCACGTAGCTCCAGGTGGTGGGGATCGCCATGAGTGAAAGCCCGACGGCGCAGACGATGAGTGCTGTCTGGATCAGAGAAAGTGCTGACACGCCGCCTCGATCGACGACTCCGCCAATGACGATACGGGTCGCGGCTCCTAAGGCGCTGCCGACGGCCAGAATCACACCAGCCGGGCCGACTGCAATCCCCCGCTCCAGCGCGCCGATCACGGCAAAGGCCACGGCGGACGTAACGGCACCGCCCGCGAACATCGTCATCGCGGCCATCAGCACCAACGCCGAACGCATCTGGGTATCCCATTGCCCCGCCGGCCGGGTCGTACCCATAACGACCGGCATGGTCCGGGTCCGGGCCACGGGGACCAGTACGAGCATGCCCAGTACAGCCATCAGCAGGAAGGCCATGGACCATCCCAGAGTCAACGCAACCAACGGGATCGAAACGCCGGCGACCAACCCCGTCACAGGGACCGCGGCCTGTTTCACCCCGAAGGCCAGCCCGCACGAGGCGGCTGGGATGTGCGTGACGAGCAAGTGGTTGGAGGAAGGGTGCCCGAGACCGTTCCCGAGTCCCCCCAGGGATGCCCATACAATTAGCCACGGCCACGCAGAGATCCAGGACGCGCTGCCGGTCAGGCTCACGACCGCCAGAAGCAAGGCGGCGATGCCCATGCCTTTCTCGCTGAGCACACGACCAATCACACCGGTGCACGCGGAGGTGAGGGCGGCCGCAGCCCAGTAGACCCCTACCGCCAGGCCGATCCCGTAGGCCGGGACGCGGATTGTTGCGGTGATCTCCGTGGCCAGCGCCCCAAGGAGAAACACCGGCATGTTTGTTAAGACAGTCACCAGTACGGCCACAGCCAAAGCGGCGAATCCACGGCCCGGATGTCTCACGCGCTGTGACCTGCCACCGGGGCATCCGATGCCGCATCCATCTCCGGCACGCTGCGCTTACGCACCCGTGGGCAGGGCGGTAAAAAGTTCATGGCTGGCATTCCTGCCCTTCCAGGTCAAGGCTGTGGTGCGAGCAATACCGCTTCTGAAGTGCCCCGGGTTTGATGGGCACATTGGTGTGCCCCGGGTTTGATGGGCACATTGGTGTGCCCCGGATTCCGTGGGGTTCGATTTTTTGAATTCTCATGCCTCAAGTACGACTTCGCCGGACATCGGTCTAGATGGGTCAGCGTCGGCCCCTGTCTCCCCTCTGGCCCGCGTCAGATCTTCTTCCCATCACCCGCCTGACGCCAGTTCCCGGCCGATACCGAACGCCGCGGCCTGGAGGACTCCGACGAGGCGGGTCCTGTCCCTCGTCAAGCGGGGAACCACCAGTCCGAGGGATGCGACGACCGCGGTGTCTCGAAGCACGGGGACGGCCACCGAGCACGCCCCGAGGGACATCTCCTCGGCCGTTGTCGCGTACCCGTTGCGCCGCACCCGGGCCAGCTGCTGGCGCAGGAGCCCGGGCTGGGTCACCGTGTACGGCGTCATTCGGGTCAATGACCCGAGCGTCTCGGCGAGCACGTCGTCGGGCGCGTGCGCGAGCAGCACCTTCCCAACCGCCGTGCAGTGCAGCGGCAGTCGGGAGCCGACGGTGCTGACGATCGGGACGGACGCCGTGCCGGACAGCCGGTCGAGGTACAACACCTCGGCGCCCTCGCGCACCGCGAGGTGCACGGTGGCCAGCGTCGCGCCGTACACGTCGTGGAGGAACGGCTCGGCGATCTGGCGCAGGCCGGTCTGGGTCGGCGCCAGTAGTGCGAGCTCCCAGATCCGGCGACCCACCACGTACTCGCCGGTCGGCCGCCGCACCAAGCCGCCCCAGGTGGCCAGTTCGGCCACCAATCGGTGAGTGGTCGGCAGCGGTAGACCCGCCCGACGCGCAATCTGGCTCAGCGTCATCGCCCGGTGCTCATCGTCAAAGGCGCCGAGAACGGTCAGCAGGCGCGAGGCGACACTGGCTCCCGGGTCGGAGGTGTTGCCGGCCATCGTCGCCCCCCTTTCACTCAGTGAACGATATAGCTCGAAGCGTACGCCCCGGCCACCTACCGTCGGGCTGGTGAGCACTCCTGACCTATCGACCCAAGCCGAGATCAGCGCCGAGATCGCCGACCTGTCCGCCGGCACCGACCCGTCCGCTATCCGGCCCCGCCTCGACTACTCCCCGTACCGCAGCAGCCTCCTGCGGCATCCGACCAAGGATCTGCACCAGGTCGATCCGGAAGGCGTCGAGTTGTGGTCTCCGTGCTTCAGCCACCGGGACGTCGATCCACTCGAGGCCGATCTGACGATTCAGCGCTCGGGCGAGCCGATCGGCGAGCGCATCACGATCTCCGGCCGGGTCGTGGACGGCGACGGACGCCCGGTCGCGGGCCAGCTGGTCGAGATCTGGCAGGCCAACGCCGGAGGACGCTACATCCACCAGCGTGATCAGCACCCTGCGCCGCTCGACCCGAACTTCACCGGCGCCGGGCGGTGCCTGACCGGTGCGGACGGTAGCTACTCATTCCAGACGATCAAACCGGGTCCGTACCCGTGGCGGAACCACCGCAATGCGTGGCGTCCCGCCCACGTGCACTTCTCCCTGTTTGGCACCGAGTTCACCCAGCGCATCGTCACGCAGATGTACTTCCCGGGCGATCCCCTGTTCGCGCTGGACCCGATCTACCAGTCGATCACCGACCAGGGCTCCCGTGACCGCCTCGTCGCCCGCTACGACCATGACCTGACGCGACCCGAGTGGTCGACCGGCTACCGGTGGGACATCGTGCTCACCGGCGCCCACCGCACCTGGACCGAGAACAACGACGACAAGGACCACGCATGAGCCCCCGCCTGCACCCCACGCCCGGCCAGACGGTGGGCCCGTTCTTCCACTACGCACTCCCCTATGACGGCGACTCCGAACTGGTGCCTGCGAGCAGCCCGGGTGCGATCCGGTTCCACGGCCGCGTGCTCGACGGTTCTGGTGCGCCGGTCCCCGACGCGCTGGTCGAGCTCTGGCAGGCGGACGCGTCCGGCGCGATCGTCCAGCAGCCGGGCTCGTTGCGCCGCGACGGTTGGACGTTCACGGGCTGGGGCCGGTCGTCGACCGACAACGCCGGCCACTACTCGTTCTCGACGATCGCGCCGGGTGGGGTCGACGGGGGCGCACCGTTCTTCGCGCTCACGGTGTTCGCGCGTGGCCTGCTCGATCGGCTCTTCACACGCGCATATCTGCCGGGACACGAGGCCGCCCTCGCTGCGGACCCCCTTCTCAGCAGCCTCGAGCCGGACCGTCGCGCGACGCTGGTCGCGGAGGCCGATGCGCAGGGACATGCGTTCGACATCCGTCTGCAGGGCCAGGGCGAGACCGTCTTCCTGACGTTCCCGGGCCACGGGGCGGCACACTGAACGCCATGACCGACCTGTTCTGGCCCGGCGACGAGCGCGCCGGCGACCTGATGAGTGCTGAGGCGTTGCTCGCCGCCATGGTCAGGGTGGAGTCCGCGTGGCTGGACGCTCTCGTGGCCTCCGGGCTCGCGCCGTCCGCCGCCGCCACCGACCTCGCCCCGCTCGTCACCGCCGACGATCTGCCGCACATCGCGGCGGCAGCCGAGGGCAGCGGCAACCCCGTCGTCCCGCTCGTCGGGCTGCTCCGCTCGCGAGCGCCGCAGCCCGCCGCCACCTGGCTTCACCGCGGGCTCACCAGCCAGGATGTCCTCGACACCGCCCTCATGCTCGCGCTGCGCGATGCGCTCGAACGGCTGATCGGCGAGCTGCGCGCCCAGGTGACCGCTCTCGCCCGTCTCGCCGCGCAGCACGCCGACACGCCGATGGTCGGCCGCACCCTGACCCAGCACGCCGTCCCCACGACATTCGGTGCGGTCGCCGCGGGCTGGCTCGACGGCCTGGTCGACGCCGCCGATCTGGTCCTCGACGCCCGCTCCCTCCTGCCGGTGCAGCTCGGCGGGGCGGTCGGGACGTTCTCGGCGGCCACCGAGCTGGCGGGCCTGCGGGGGCACGACGATCCCCAGGGGACGAGCGCTGACCTGGTCGCCGACACCGCCGTGGCCCTCGGGCTGCGCGAGCTGCGCCCGTGGCACACCTCGCGGGCGACGGTCACCCGGACGTCCGACGCGTTGGTGACGTGCACGGACGCGTGGGGACACATCTCGACCGATGTCGCGACCCTGGCACGGACGGAGATCGGCGAGCTGGCCGAGCCGACGGCTGAGGGTCGCGGCGGCTCGTCGACGATGCCGCACAAGAACAACCCGGTCCTATCCGTGTTGGTGCGTCGCGCGGCCCTGGGAGCCCCCGGTCTTGCCGCCACGCTGCACGTCGCGTCGGCCGCCTCCGGCGACCAACGTCCGGACGGGGCGTGGCACGTCGAGTGGTCGACCCTGCACCTGCTCGGCCGACGCGCCGTCGTGGCCGCATCCCAGACCACCGAGCTGCTGACGGGTCTGCACGTGGACGCCGAGCGAATGCGCACGACGCTCGACACGTCGGCCGAGAGCGTGCTGGCGGAACGCCGCTCGATCGCCGGGCTGCTGGACGCCACCGCCAGCGCCGATCCGACCACGTACCTCGGATTCTCCGAGGACCTCATCGCGGGCGCCGTCGAGCGGGCCCGGACCTTCTTGGAGGAGAACGAGTGAACATCCCTCGCATCACGGCCGTCCGGCTCGGCGGATCGCCGGCCCTCCCCCTTCTCGTGCTGGGGCCCTCGCTGGGCACGTCCGCTCAGTCACTGTGGGCGCGCTGCGCCGCCGGACTCACCGATCGATTCGAGGTTCTCGCCTGGGACCTGCCCGGGCACGGGTCCAACGCCGGCTCCGCCGAGCCGTTCACGATGGCCGAGCTGGCCGCCGGTGTCCTCGGGATGGTCGACGACGTGGTGGCCCAGCGCGACACGTTCGCCAGCACTTTCACCTACGCGGGCGACTCGGTGGGAGGCGCCGTCGGGCTGCAGCTGCTGCTGGACGCACCCGCGCGCATCGACTCCGCTGTCCTGCTGTCGACGGGCGCACGGATCGGCGAGCCGGATGCCTGGCGGACACGGGCCACGTCCGTGCGCGCGTCGGGCACCCCGTCGATGATCGAAGGGTCGGCCCAGCGCTGGTTCGCACCCGGATTCCTGGAGCGGGAGCCGGAGATCGGCGCAGCCCTGCTGCACGACCTGCGGGACGCCGACGACGAGGGCTATGCGCTGGTGTGCGAGGCGCTGGCGGGCTTCGACGTCCGTGACCGCCTCGGCGAGATCGAACCGCGAGTGCTGGCGGTGTCGGGTCTGCTCGACGTCCCCACTCCGCCGGCCGATCTCGCGGCTATCGCCTCTGGAGTCCGGAACGGGCGGCTCGTCGTCCTCGACGGCGTCGCGCACCTGCCCCCGGCCGAGCAACCGTCCGAGGTCGCCCAACTCATCCGCGATCACGCGAACGCGGGGCAGGCGGTTGCCGCTCCCACGACCGTCGCCGGGGTGCGCGACGCCGGCATGGCGGTGCGCCGGGCGGTCCTGGGCGACGCCCATGTCGACCGCGCGACCGCGGCGATCACCGATCTGACCGCCGACTTCCAGGATTTCATCACCCAGTACGCCTGGGGGTCGGTGTGGACGCGTCCGGGTCTTGACCGGCGCAGCCGCTCACTCATCACGCTGACCGCCCTGGTGGCCCGCGGCCATCACGAGGAGCTGGCCATGCACGTGCGGGCCGCGCGTACCAATGGGCTGACCAACGACGAGATCAAAGAGTTGCTGCTCCAGACGGCGATCTACTGCGGCGTGCCCGATGCCAACGCGGCCTACCGCATCGCCCAGCGCGTGCTCGACGAGCTGGACCACCCCGCTTACTAGGAGACTGCTGCACAATCCTCGTGGCAGGAGCCCGGTGTGGTGGCTGGCGTGAAATCCTGTGGCTATGCAGGGTTGTGATTGTGACTTTCGCCGGTAAGTGGCGGTGGCGGTGGTCTACGGACGTTTCGCGGCGGTCTCACTGGCGAGTGGTGGTCACCCGGGCGCGCACTAGGTCGCGCCGAACGAGACGGTGGAGCTCATTCCAACCGGAACTCACTGACGCGTGCTCGAACCCTCGTCGTCCATGCCGTAGCGGGGATCTCCGAACGCGGCATCTCGACGCAAGGGCTACGACTTCGGTGTCATGTAAGGGTGTCGCACCAGCTTCGTCGCGCAGTGGGCGGGCTAACGCGACGTGTCGGCGGCGCCTACTTCCTTACTCGCTGGAGTGCGCGGTAGAGCGTGGATCGACCCACCCCGAGATCCCGGGCGATAGCTGACGGCCCCTCCCCCGCCTCGATACGGGCAAGGGCCTTGTCGATCTGCTCCTCAGTCAGGACGCGTTTGCGTCCCTTGTACTTGCCCTTCGCCTTGGCGATGGCGATACCCTCGGCCTGGCGTTCGCGAATGATGGCCCGCTCGAACTCTGCGAACGCCCCGAGCAGCGAGAGCATCAGGTCGGCTCGAGGATCCTGGGCACCGGCAGCGTAGGTGGCCCGCTCGTGGACGAACCGCACACTCGCACCCTTCGCGGTGACCTCGCCGACGATCTGCTTGAGATCAACCAGGGAACGAGCGAGTCGGTCCATCGACGCGACAACCAGCTCATCACCGTCCCGCAGATACCTGATGCACTCTTCGAGCTTTACGCGATCAGCGCGCGAGCGTGCCGACTGTTTCTCGATATAGACCCGGTCGCACTCCCCCACCGCCTCGAGCTGACGCGCCTCGTTCTGATCCGCGGCTGACACCCGCACGTACGCCACCCGCTGCCCACGCGCATGCGAAGATCGGCGAGCCGGCTTCGGATCTGGCTTCGGCTTTGGCGTTACCTCGATGACGTTCTCCGAGTCCGTCGACTCCACCCGAAAGTTCCAACCCAACTCATCCCGACGACGGAACCGAGTCCGCACCTTCCCGCGGCTGACGATGAGCACCTCCTCGCCACCCGAACGATTCAGCAACGTCCCGATCCGATCAGCCATGAGGGGACCCTTTCGCCCGGAATCTGTATCAATAGATCCTAGACCCCCCGGGAGAACGTTTCATAAGTATCAAACTAGACCCTGTGACACAGCAGCGACTGCCGGCGGCGCATCGTCCCGCACGGGTGTACCCCACCAGGACGTTGCCCGTTCACGGCCGGATCACCTGCCTGCCTCACCCCTCCCACTGCGGTAACATCGCTCGATGCCTTCCGCGACATTTAAACGCGCCGATTCCCGCTACTTCGCTTCCAGCCTAAGCGAGGGCACAACCCATTCTGGAATTGACACGTTCGAGGGGCCACTTGGCATTACAACCGAGGGAAATAAAGGAGAACGAAGCAACAAGATAGTGCAGCACATCTTTAACGGTCCGAACACTGATCTACTCCTTATTGAGCTTCTAAACTTCCTATACGTAGAAAACAGCTACGCTGACACATCCGACAGCAATCCTTCATACGCCAACTTGCGCAAGCGCGTACTGGACCCTCGAGGCATATCGCTCACCGAGAGCGGGTACACCCTGCCAGATGGTCGGGACGTTGACGACCTTCGTGCATCCAACGGCGCCCTTGAAAATGAGCGCTCCGCAGTCTCTAAGCCGGTTACAGCCATACAGTCCCCTGACACGCCAATTGAGAATAGAGATCCCGCCAAGATATTTATAGTTCACGGCCGAGACGCACGTCCGCTTGTTGCCCTTAGAACATATCTATTGTTTCTGGGGCTTCATGACATCTCGTGGTCAGAGGCAGTAAAACTGACCGGGGAACCCCAACCGCACACTTACGATATTGTCCGTGCCGGAATGCTGCATGCCTCAGCCACGATCGTAATTTTCTCCCCAGACGACCTCGCCCGAGTTAAGGACGAATTCTCCGAGACCGGAGATCCGGATCGAACCCCTCAAGGTCAAGCTCGACCGAACGTACTTCTGGAAGCTGGAATGTCATTCGCCATGGCCCCCGAGCGCACGATATTTGTCAAGAGCGGGCCGTCCAGGGAAATTTCAGATATCGCCGGGTTCAACTGGATCAAGCTCGACGGAAAGTGGGACAGTCGGCTCGATCTCAAGTATCGACTAGAAACCGCTGGCGCTTCCGTTAGGGCAGGAACATATGACCTTCAAGACCCGCTAGCTGGACCCTTCATGGTCCAGTAGTCCACTTCCGCCGATAATGTCATATTCCGTCATGCTTGCTGGTCAGTGGGCGACCGATTGCCGCTGACAGCGCGGACTGCGTGTGCGGTCATTTTCGGTGTGACGTCCGAGGAAGGTTCGCTCCCCTCGACGCCGTGGTCAGTCGAGAGTCCGGTCAAGCCCCGTGTGGTGGTGTAACTCGTTTCTGATCCTTCGCTTGCGGTCAGGCGGGGAGTTGCATCAGGTCATCGGTGCTCACCTCCGTCGGACTGGTGTGAGACAGCCGAAGCGGTGACAGTCCTCGTGGCCTACTGCCGCTGAATCCGAGCTACTCGCGGGCAGCGGTATGCGACTGAGTCGAAATGACGTGGGCGACGGGCCACGTCTTGCTGAGGTCGGTCAGGACCAGGTCGGCTCGGAAGCCTTCGGTCAGCACGCCACGGTCGTTGAGACCGACACAGGCGGCCGGGCCTGAGGTGATCAGCCGCACGGCGTGCGGGAGTGAGAGGACACCGTCGCGCACAAGTCGCACTGCGGCTGGGAGCATCGAGGAGGGAAGGTAGTCGCTGGCCAGGGAGTCGGCCACACCGGCGACGACGAGCTCGGCTGCCGAGACGTTCCCGGTGTGGGAGCCGCCACGGACGACGTTCGGGGCGCCAGCAACGACGAGCATGCCTCGGTCGCGGGCGGCACGGGCGGCGTCCAGGGTCGTTGGGAACTCCGCCACGGTGCAGCCGCGGTCGGCGGCAGCCGCGACGTCTTCCGGGGTGGCCAGGTCGTGGCCGAAGAGCCGGATGTGTCCGGTCCGGGCCAGGTCGCCCAGCCACGTGAGGGTGCGGTCGCGCACGGCGAGACGTTCGGCGCGGGTGCAACGCCACCGGTCGACGTGGTCGACCGCAGCAGCCTCGGCCATGCCCTCGTTGGTGATCAGCCACCGCTGCATGGTCGTGGGGTCGGCGAACTGCCCCTGCCCCGGTGTGTGGTCCTCGTGAGAGACGATCGGTACCCGTGCGTGTGGGGGATCATTCGGTGTGGTGATGCTCCGACGCGTTTCAGAATCCGCGGAGTCGTCGAATGCGGCCAGCTCCGTTGCGAGCAGCGTCCGGCCGTACTCGCAGCGGGCGTCCAACCGGTGCAAGACTTGGTGGTCGACCTGGGTGTCGTCAGCGTGACGCAGCGAATCGGACAATTCTGCCGCAGCGGGGGAACCGATCGTCGTTCCCACGATGGAGCGCTCCTGGAACGCAAGGCCATGGAAGGCGGTCGTGATACCTGCCGCGCGTAGACGGCCGCCCGCCGACATCAGTGCGAAGGCAGGGTCTAGGACGACGCCCGGTCGCGGCCGGGTCTCCCGCGCGAGGATGTCGGTGTGGACATCGACCAGGCCCGGCAGCAAGTGGGCGCCGTGGGCGTCCAGGGTGCAGCCGGCACCCGGCGGGTGTGGGCCCACCTCGGCGATCCGACCCTCGCGCACCACCACTCTTGCGTTATCCACCACCCGATGGGGCAGCACCGCTGTGACGTGGCCGATCACAAAATCTGTCGGCGTCCAACACGAGTTCCCAAAGGTCATGACGACACATTCTGACAGGGCCCTATGGCCGTCGCATGAACGCGGAAGCCATCGGCCGTTCACCGGCATCGGATGGTCGGACGGGGTTCACTCACCGTTCTCTCAACCCTAATCGCCCGTTCGTAAGTCCTCTATAGGTTTCGGGGTGTTCGACCAAGTCCTATAGAGGGGTTTCCATGATCGAGCTCGTCGAGGTGAGCAAGACCTACAAGGGGGGCGTGCAGGCGCTGCGCCGAACCGACCTGACGATCGAGGCCGGGCAGGTGACCGTGCTGCTCGGTCCTTCGGGAGCCGGCAAGTCGACGCTGCTGCGGTGCATAAATTTGCTCGTGCAGCCCACCACCGGGACTGTGCGTGCCGCCGGTCTCCCGGCACTGGACTCGCGCCGTGCATTACGACGGCATCGCCGGCGCACTGGCATGGTTTTCCAGCACCACCATTTGGTCCCGCGGTACACCGCGCTGCGCAACGTGCTGCTCGGCCGAGTCGGCTACCACAGTTTCTGGCACGGTCTCCTGCCCGCTGGTCGCGCCGACGAGCGCATCGCCCTCGAGGCGCTCGACCAGGTGGGTCTGCTCGACAACGCGCTCACCCGGGTCGACAATCTCAGCGGCGGCATGCAGCAGCGCGTCGGCATCGCCCGCGCACTCGCCCAACAGCCGCAGCTGATCCTCGCCGACGAACCGGTTGCCAGCCTCGACCCGGCCACCGCAGGCCGAGTGATGGCGCTGTTGCGCCGTGTCTGTCACGACAACGGCATCACACTCGTCGCCAGCCTCCACCAGGTCGACCTGGCCCTTGAGCACGCCGACCGCATCGTCGGCCTCGCACACGGCGAGATCGTGCATGACAGCCCCGCGTCCGATGTCACCGATGACGCCATCCGACTCATCTACGAAGGCGTCACTGAGGAACCCAACGGGGAATCCGACGGCGACGCCGTCACCAGTACTGTCACCGGCCACCTCGCTGCTGGTGTCCGCTGACCGGAAGCTGTTCGCATCACCCGAATCACATTCACCAGATCCTGGAGTTCTTCACAATGACCAGACCAGCCCGTTCCACAGTTGCCGCCCTGGCGGCGCTGATCTCTTTCGCGCTTGTTCTCACCGGCTGCGGCTCCGGCTCCACCTCCGAGCCTGCCGCCGGCGAGGTGCCTGAGACCCTCCGCGTGGCCCTGCTGCCCGACGAGAACGCGTCTCAAGTGATCCAGGACAACGAACCGCTCAAGGAATACCTAGAGGACGAGTTGGGCGTCGAGGTCGAACTCATCGTCACCACCGACTACTCCTCGATGATCGAGGCGATGACCCGCGGCCGGTTGGACCTGGCCTACTTCGGGCCATTGTCCTACGTGCTCGCCCAGGAGCAGGCCGACATCGAGCCCTTCGCCGCGCTGCAGGAGGAAGAAGGCGCTGCCCCCACCTACCAAGGGGTGTTTCTCGCCAATGCCGACTCCGGCATCACCACACTCGACGACGTCGCTGGCAAGACCGTCGCGTGGGGAGACCCGGCCAGCACCTCCAGCCACCTGATACCCAAGGCCATGCTCGCCGAGGAAGCGGACCTGCGCGTCGACGACGGCGACTACGAAGAACAGCACGTCGGCGCCCACGACGCGGTGGCGCTGGCAGTGCAGAACGGCAACGCCGACGCGGGCGGCATGAGCCTGCCCATCTACGAGCGCATGGTCCGAGACGGGACCATTGACCCTGAGGTGGTCGTGACCGTCCAGGAGTCCGAGCCCTACTACAACTACCCGTGGACTATGCAGACGAATCTGCCCGAGGACTTCAAGGACAAGGTGCGGGCGGCGTTTTTAGAACTCGACGACGACGCCGTGCTCGAGGCGTTCGAGGCCGCCGGTTTCGGACCTGTGACCGATAAAGACTACGACGCGGTGCGCGACCTCGCGCCCCTGCTGGACATCGACCTGGCGGACTACCAGTGACCGCCGACACTTTGCCGGACCCCGTCGAGGAACGGCGGGAAGAACAGTACCGGGACATCTCCCGTCGGGTGTGGATTGGCTGGGGGCGCAACAGCGCCGCCATGGGCGTCGTCGGCGTCCTGGTGCTGGTGTGCGTCTGGGCGGTGGGACTACTCGACGGCGAACGGATGATCACCGGGCTGGCCGACATCGCCGACCTCCTGGGCGACATGTGGCCCCCGGACTTCACCCACATCAACCGGTGGTGGGGCCCACTGTGGGATTCGATGTCGATGAGTATCGCGGCCACCGCACTGGCGGTCCTGCTGTCGGTCCCACTCGCGCTGCTCGGGGCCCGTAACACCTCCCCGCACCCCACCGTCTACGCGGTCGCGCGCCTGGTCCTCAACACCCTGCGATCGGTGCCCGAGCTGATCATGGCGATCGTGTTCGTCGCCGCCGTCGGCTTCGGCGCCCTTCCCGGCGCACTGGCGCTGGGTATCCACTCCGCCGGCATGGTCGGAAAGTTCTTCGCCGACTCGATCGAACGCGCCGATCAAGCATCCGTCGAGGTCGCCCGCGCCGCCGGAGCCACCCGGGCACAAGTGATCCTGCACGGCATCCTGCCGCAGGTGCTGCCCCAAATGGCCGACGTCACCGTCTACCGGTGGGAGCTCAACTTCCGCGCCTCGGTAGTCGTCGGCGTCGTCGGCGCCGGCGGCATCGGATTCGAGCTGATCGCCGCCCTCCGCACCCTCCAGTACCAGGAAGTCTCCGCAATCCTGCTCGTCATCCTCGCCACCGTCACCGTGGTCGACGCCCTCGGCGGAGCATTACGAAGAAGGTTCCAATGACAAACGCGTCCGCGCGCCCGGTGGTCGTTCTCACCCACCGGGTGCATCCCCAGATCCTCGACATGCTCGGCCGCGAGTGCGACGTGGTGCCGAACCAGCAAGACGACAGCCTCCCGGCATCCGAACTGAAACGCCGAGTGGCACACGCCGACGGGCTGATGGCGTTCATGCCCGACCAGATCACCGCGCAGTTCCTCGACGGTTGCCCGCGACTGCAGGTGGTCGCCGGCGCACTCAAGGGCTACGACAACATCGACGTTCGCGCCTGCACCGAGCGCGGCATCTGGCTCACCCGAGTCGAGGACTTACTCACCGAACCCACCGCGGAATTGGCAGTCGGGCTGCTGATCGGCCTCGCTCGACACGTCGCGACCGGTGACCGCACCGTGCGAGCCGGTTTCCGCGGCTGGCGGCCGGTGCTCTACGGACGCACACTCGTCGGCTCCACGATTGGCATCGTGGGCGCCGGCGTACTCGGCCGGGCCGTGGCGCAAATGCTCTCCGGATTCAATCCCCGACTTCTCTACCACGACCCCGATCCGGTGCCGTCCGCAACCGCGGCGTCGATCGGTATGGAACGGGTGGAACTCGCCGAGCTTCTGCAGCACAGCGACTCCGTGGTGGTCTGCGCCCCCCTGACGGCGGACACACTGCACCTGCTCGACCACGAGGCGATGACATCGATGCGACCCGGAGCGCTGCTGGTCAACGTCGGACGAGGCTCAGTGGTGAACGAAGGCGCAGTGGCCGAGCTCCTGCGCAGCGGACACCTCGGCGGATATGCCGCAGACGTGTTCGAGTTCGAGGACCTCTCCCGACCCGACCGCCCCAGCGGCCTGCACCCGGACCTGATGGAACTGACGAGCCATACCCTCTTCACCCCGCACCTCGGATCTGCGGTCGCGACGGCACGCTTGGCGATCGAGGAACACGCGGCGAGATCCATCCTGCAATCACTCGCAGGCAAAATGCCCGACGGAGCCGTCAACGACCCGCGGAAACCGTCGACCTCCTCCGTTCCCGCAGTATGATCACGCCCATCAGCGACGCCGCACCCACCAAAACCAGTCCTCGGGTACCGGTGTACCTTTCCGCCGCCGACGCGCTCGCCGAGACAATTGCCAACCAGCCCGTCGGCACTCGGCTCCCCTCAGAAGACGAACTAGCCCGCATCCTGGGCGTCAGCCGGCTCACCGCCCGAGCAGTACTGACCGAGCTGGAGAGGCGCTACCTGGTGCGCCGCCGACAGGGCAGCGGCACCTTCGTGTCCCAACGCATCGACTACACCATCAGTCGACACATCCCACCGTCCTGGAGCGCAAGCGTCCGCAAAGCCGGATTCACCCCAGACGTTCGCACCACCGGATGGCGACTCGAGACCCCCCCAACCGAGATCCGTGGCCGCATGAAAGTCGGAGCACGCAGACAACTGCTCGCACTCTCCCGGAACCGATACATCAACCACGAGCTCGTCGGCTACGCAGACACCTACCTCGACCCCCAACTCGTCCCCGACCTACCCCAGATCCTCGGCCCAGCCGACTCATTGCACGACACCCTGGCCACCCACTACAAACTGGAACCCGAGCGCGGATGGTTCGGCGTCTCCATCGACCCCGCGCCACCCCACGTCGCCGAGCACCTCGAACTGAGCGGCCGCCCACCGGTCATCTCTATCCGGTCCCGCACCGATGCCGCCGCACGCAACCACCGCCCCGTGGAACTCACGATCTCCTGGCTTCGAGCCGACGTGTTCCGAGTCGAGGTCGACTTCGACACCACCTAATCAGGACGACAAACCCATCGCCCGCCCCGAATAGCCGCCAGGTCCTCAGCGCGGAGCAGGACGACCTCACCGTCGCGCCACACCCGCGGAATTATCGCAGGTAAACGGCAGTAACCGCAGCTACTGATACTTCCGTCATGTTAACGCCGATAATGTTGCGTTATGTCAGGTACTCCTGACGCGACCCGACTCTTGTGTCTGGTTATCCTGACACAGCGGGTCTACCCTATCGGCATGGGCTGGGTACACGAGAGCGCCACGCACTTGCACGAGGCGGCGTTGGTGCCGTTCTTCGAGGACGGGGCCGAGAGCCACGGGTCGACCATGGTCGACGGCGTTGACTACGAGATCGTCGGGACCGGCCGGCACCCGGACGAGGATCGTCGGCGGCCGTCGGCCGAGATCGTCGGCTGGCTGTTGTCCTGCAATTGCGCCCGGCGAACCAGCTCTGATGTGTCGACCTGGACCGATCCCGTCCAGTGGACGCGGGTGCCCTCAGCGTCCCTCGAGGACCTGGCCCGCCACCAGGTGTTCGCCCCCGACATCGACCTCGACGTCAACGTGCGGCCCGATGTCGCGGCGGCCGCCCAAGCATTGTGGCGGCGTGAGCATCTCGATTCGATCGACATCGACGACGAGATCCGGGCGGCCGTGGAGGCCCGCAGGGACGCCGACGCACTGCTCGACGCCGCGGTGGCCAAGGCCCGCCGGCTGGGTCGCTCGTGGGCCGACATCGGCGCGGCGACCGGCATGACCCGACAATCAGCCAACGAGCGCTGGAAAGACCGCACGTGAGTGCTGCCGGGCGAGTATCGTCTAATTCGATTCTGCCGCAGGTAGTTTCGAAATCTGATACTAGATATCATGTCGTCAGGACGGGCGTCGGCTGCCAGCACATGGTGACGGTGGTGCCGTCGGGTCCGGTGGTAAGCGCATGGGTGTCGCTGAGCGCAGTGATGAGTGCGAGTCCGCGGCCGCGGAAGCGCTGTGCGGGGCTGAGGTCCCAGGTGCCGGTGTCGGTGACAGTGATTTCGAGGGTGCCGCTGGGGCGGCGGCGGCTGCGCACGGTGACCGCGCCTGGCTCTCGAGCGTCTTTGTAGGCGTGTTCGGTGGCGTTGGCAATCGCTTCGTAGACGGCCAAGACGATGTCGGCGCGGCGTTCGGTGTCGGCCTCGACGGTTGCTGTCACCCACACGGTGAACAGTTCGCGCAGTCTGTGGGCGGCCTCGGCGGTGGCCTCGACCGATCGTTCGAAGTCACCGGTGGAGTCGCCATCGAGGTGCTGTGATGAGTCCACGCCGTCGTGTTTACCCAGTCGGGCTGCCGCTCATTCCGGTGGGTCTGGTCATGGCGGTGACGGCGTGGGCGAGGGTGGGGTAGAGGACGATTGTCTGGTCCAGGCCCATGAGCGTCAGCGGCCGCGACGTTGCGGGTGCGGCGGCCACGACTCCGAACAGTCCGGTCGGTGCGATCGCCTCGTGGGCGGCGACGAGTGCGGCCATGCCGGCCGAGGCCAGGAAGTCGGTGGTGGTCAGATCGATGATCAGGCCTCGTGGTTGTCCGTGCAGCGCGTTCGTCACCTCCTCGGACAGTTGTGGTGCGGTGAGAACGTCGATGCTGCCTTGGACGGTCAGGATCACCAGTTCTTCGTGCTGCGCGGAGACGATGGTCATCAATGCCCGGCCGGCGGTGTCTCCGCTGTCGTCAACGAACACGGCATCGGGGTTGTCTGGCTGCACGGTGACTCTCACTTTCACGGAAGGGGGTCACACGACTTGCTGAGTGACCCGGTCCCGACCGACTACATGATCACGGCTATCTCAACGCCATCCAAACCTAGTCCGCCGCCACCGACGGCGCGCGAAGGGTGAAGTGACCTTATGTCACACATCGTTCGCGTACCTCCGGTTATCTGCCGGTAGTGTCAACGGCCAGTTTGATGTCCCCGCTGGTGGCCAGGTAAAAGTCCCCACCCTGTGCGGGATGTTCTAGGTCGGTGGCACCTCCGTTCGGTGTGTCATGCGGTAGGAGTCGCCGTCGGTGATGACGATGGTGGCGTGGTGCAGGAGCCGGTCGAGGATGCTGGCGGCGGTGGTGTGTTCGGGCAGGAATCGTCCCCATTGTTCGAAGGGCCAGTGGCTGGCGATCGCGAGAGATCGGCGTTCGTAGGCGCCGGCGACGAGCCGGAACAGCAGTTGGGTGCCGGTGTCGTCGAGCGGGGCGAATCCGATCTCGTCAAGGATGAGCAGATCTTGGCGCAGCAGGGTGTCGATGGTTCTGCCGACGGTGTTGTCGGCCAGCCCGCGATACAGGGTCTCCACGAGGTCGGCGGCGGTGAAGTACCGCACTTTGTGTCCGGCGTGCACTGCGGCGATCCCCAGCCCGATCAGGGTGTGACTCTTACCCGTCCCGGCAGGGCCGATCAGGGCGACATTATGTTGCGCCCGAACCCATTCCAGTGAAGACAGGTATTCGAAGGTATTGGCCGGAATAGAGGATGCGGCCACGTCGAACGATTCCAAGGTTTTGGTGACCGGGAACCCGGCAGCTTTTAGTCGGTTGCGGATGTTGGAGGCATCACGAGCGGCGATCTCGGTTTCCACCAGGGTTCGCAGTACTTCTTCGGGTGTCCACCGCTGGGTTTTCGCGGTGAGCAGGACCTCGGGTGCGCTGCGGCGGATCGAGGCCAGTTTCAATCGGCGTAGCGCGTGATCGAGGTCGGCCGGTAGCGGCGGCACTGTCTGAGGTGCAACGGGTGTCGATGTTGTGGTGGTCATGACACCTCCTTGTCGCCGGCGCCCAGCTTGTAGGCATCCAGCGAGCGGGTGGGCGCGGTAGGCAGGTGACCCAACAGTGCTGTGCCGGCCGGTCGCGGGTTGGGGGTGCCGGCTCCGGCATCGAGGATCGAGCGCACATCGGCGGCCTTGAACCTCCGGAACGCCACCGCCCTGGTCAGAGCGGTGAGCACCTGTTCGCGGCCGTGGGAGGTGACGAGCCCGAGGATGTCATCGAGTTCACCGCCCAGGCGGGTGTTCCCGATGGCCGCGGCACCGACCAGGAACTGCTCAGCAACCTCACCGAGATCGCAGAACTGTTTCTCTACCGCAGTTTTGGGCCGTGGTGCACGACTGGGCGGGGTGCGTGGCCCCCCGTAGTGATCATCGTTGAGGACGACCTCACCAGGTGCGGCCAACAGATGATCGGCGACCACCTCACCGGAGGCAGGTTCGGCGATCAGGAGCCGCTCACCGTCCTGGATGAGGGTCACGGTGGTGCCGATGAGCCGGTTGGGTACCGAGTAGCGGGCCGAGGCGTACCGGATACACGAGAGGCGATCGACCTTACGGGTGACCGGCGGTGGACCGACCTGGGCCCGCAGAGACGGCAACGGGCTCAATGTGTCTCGTTCGATCGTGAGTTGGTCAGCAGGCACGCACAGTGTGTCGCTGTGACGGCGGGTGTTGACCTCGACACACCAGTCCCGCGCGGCCCGGTTCGCTGCGTGCACATCCAGCTGCACGTCGTCACGACCAGCAGCGATCTTGGCTTCGGTCCACAACGGCTGCGCCAGATCCGACTGCGCGTACCCGCAGAGGTTCTCCACGATCCCTTTCGATTCCGGATCGGCGCCGTGACAGAAGTCCGGGGAAAACCCGTAGTGGGTGGCAAACCGCACATACGTGGGGGTGGGTACGACGACGTTGGCGACGACTCCACCTTTGAGGCAACCCATCCGATCAGCGAGTACCTTGTTGGGCACTCCACCGATCTCTTCTAACGCTTCGGCGATGAATCCGAGTGTGGTGGTGGATGTTTCGTTGGTGGCGAACCGAACGAACCGCCACCGCGAGAACGCCAACACCGCGCAGAACATGTGCAGCCCGCCGATTACGGCCCAATCGATGACCAGGTAGTCACCCGGAGCCCACACCGCCGGGCGGCGGCCACGATGATGATCACGGCGCCACTGTGTTTTCTCCTGGGCGACGAGACGACGGAAGTTGCGGGCCGAGCCCTCATAGCCCGCGGCACGTGCTACCGGCAGCAGTCGCTTGGCGGTGATCCGGCCGTGTGACCGCTCGACTCGCTCAGCGACCAACTCGGCGACCGCATCGTAGTTGCGGGCCCGTTCCTTGCGGTCGGGTGGTTGATCGTCGGCCTCGAACCGGTCGACCACACGCTTGACGGTCTTGTGGGTGGTGCCGCACACCTCGGCTGCGGCGCGATAGCTTCCGAGTTCTCGGTAAGCAGAAATGATGTCCATACGGTCCTTCGCAGACTTCAATGGAACTCCCAGGCGGTGATGGTGATCGGTTGGCACCTTCACCGTCATCGCCTGGGCCCTCAGTTCCGGGTCGACACGACGAACACAGGGTGGGGACTTTTATCTGGCCACCAGCGGGGACCTCGACCTGGCCACCAATGGGGACTTTCTCATGGCCATGGACAACTGCTTGGCGCGCTCGGCACCGAACAGTTGACCCTGAGCGAGCTCACGAACTCCTCACCCGAGGCGAAAACTCTGACGACTGGGATAGCTACCTGGATACGCGAATCGGTAGTTCTGGAAGACGGGTCACGCCCCCACGGCATCACCTACCCGTCAAAATGGGGCGCCGGTCTCACTAACTGGGCGATGTGGATGCGCCGAACCGATGACGGCACCGGGCAGGACCCGATCAAGACGCTCGAGACAGCCGAGATTGGGAAGCACTCAGCCGCACTCATAGCGGCAGCCCAACTTCGGGGATTCTCCATATTTTGAACGCCAAGACCGACACAAGCCTCAGAGTGAGCTGAAGTAGCCCGGCGAGGCGACACCCTCGACCAGCATACGCCGCTTGACTTATGTCGCATCTACTTGAAACTTCCGCTCCCCCAGTCGATCTAGAGGGCTGATTAGATATTATGACATTTGAGCAGGTAGGGGCGGCCTCTACCGCCGCATTCTGGCGAAGCAGGAACTCGGACAGAGACACGACCACGGAAGCTACTGCCTGGCAACGCGATTTGAGGTCGAGTTAACAGCCTCGGCAAGACATGGACATAGTCGCGCACCTGCTGATCTCTGGCCTTTAGGGTAAAAGGCCTGCCGAGCGAGCAAGCACCACAGCTTCTAGTCGCGAGGACGCACCAAGTTTGTGCATTATTCCCTTCATATATCCTTTTACGGTATTTACGGTTAGGCCGAGCGAATCAGCAATCCGAGCATTCGGGTATCCAAGCGCAACAAACGCCAGAACATCTTGCTCCCGGGCGGTTATATTTGTTGACATTGACTTGGCATCAGTTTCGGCAGTGAGCATTTCGATGATATCGGTGAGTTCCCCCGAGAGGCGCTGGTCGTCCACATCCTCAACCAGCTGGCGGAGACGTGCGAAAGCGGCGGTGACACGGTTGCGAAGATCCTTGTCTGGCGAGTGCGCATCGTACTCCAACAGCGCCCGGGCGGACGCGATCTCTTGCTCAATGGCTCGCGCCTCGCTTGCGAGTGTGTCGAGCATCCGATCACCAATGAGGCGTGGGGTGTGGAGTGCACCGTAGATCACCGCGATCGGGACTCGATCGACAATAACAGGGGCGGCCATCATCGCGCGCAGTTCTTCCTGCTCGATAATATCGTTGTAGCGGTGGGAGATTCGCGGCGTTTCCAGATAGTCGTCGACGACCATTGGCCGTCTTAGGGCAACTACCCT
The DNA here is from genome assembly GCF_030316175.1 of Gordonia sp. Swx-4. Classification (NCBI taxonomy): domain Bacteria; kingdom Bacillati; phylum Actinomycetota; class Actinomycetes; order Mycobacteriales; family Gordoniaceae; genus Gordonia; species Gordonia sp. Swx-4. Next base: position 2,388,091 of record NZ_CP128197.1, on the reverse strand, counting down.
GCCGCCCAGTCCGTGCCCGACCTCGATAGAAACTCCATCGATTACGCCTTTCGTCTCGCCCTCAAAGTGCTGCAAGTGCACCGTTGATCGCCCCTTGACCATGCCGGCGAATGCCAGAGAAACATTGGTGTCCCGGCGCACCCTGCGCAATGAACTGGAGACGATCTCCTCGATCGTTCTAGACATTTGCTCTCCTACCATCAGTGGTGAGCAGATCTCATCGCTCGTTCTAGACGCTCGACCCCCTCTTCGGGGGGTGTGGACGAGGTCGCGCCCGCTTCACCCTGTGAGAGAACATACAACGCCAGGGAAGATTGGCATTCCAAATCGGGGGTTTGTGATGCACCAGCTCGTGGAGGCGCTGACTCCGAGTGTTCACGTCGCTACAGGTCAGCAGCTGTCCCATCAGCGCGCCTCACAGTCGCACCTCGGGTGAGTGCGCCGTGACATCGGGTGCGGCCGAGCGAGGTGCCGAAGACTGGTTCTCCCGAGACAGTTCGATGTGTGTTCACAGTTAGAGAACTCAACGTGTACGATGTGTGTTCACAGTTAGAGAACTCAACGTGTACTTTTGAAGGAGTGGATGTGCCCCGTACTTTCCTAGCAAGATCGATTGGATACGCAGCTGCTGCGCTACTCGTAGCAACAGCAACAGCAACAGCGGGCGCTCCGGCCGTTGCAGAGCCTGCGGACGCCCCTGTCGAGAACGGCGGCCTGCTGCGGTCTGTTAAGACGGATCTCCTGGCAGGCGCCATCCCTACTGGGGTGAAGGCGACTTCGGTCACGTATCGAAGCTCCGATACCCGCGGCAAGCCAGTCGCTACAACGGGAATTGTTATGGTTCCGGCTTCGAAGTGGACTGGTAGAGGACCTCGCCCATTGGTCACCTATGCAGTTGGCACCCACGGCTCGGATCCGAGTTGCCGACCTTCACAGCTGCTGACTCGCGGACTGACCACCGACCGCTCTGGCGTTCCTATGATCGAGCTACAGCTGCTTGACGTGGCTTCCCTCTTGACTCGAGGGTTCGCTGTAACCATGACCGACTTTCAGGGGACGGAGGCGCCGGGGCGGCTACCTTACCTGCAGCCCATTCCCCAAGCCCACGCAGTGCTTGATGCTGCGCGCGCCGCTATATCGGTGGGGGCAGTTGATCGCCGAGCGCCTGTCGGAATCTGGGGATACTCACAGGGGGGCGGGGCAGCTGCCGCCGCTGCCGAACAGGCCAAGTCTTATGCCCCTGAACTCAATATCAGAGGGTCTGTGGTCGGTGCGCCCCCGACCAACCCGGCGCGAACAATGATGTTCAACGAAGGGAAGCTAGCGGCCGGAGTTATTGGCTACTTCGTGAACGGGGTACGGGCTGAGTATCCGCAACTTGCGCCGAAGATCGATGCGAAACTAAACAGTCAGGGTAGAGATTTTCTGCGTAAGACTGCGGGTGAGTGTCTGGTGGGCAGTGCCGTCGGCCACTATTTCAGATCGACAAAGGGGATGACGGTAAGTGGGCGACCGTTAATCGAAGAGTTGGCTTCCGATCCTGAGATAAACAGCGTATTCCAGAGTTTCGTAATGGGACGAACGGCACCGAGTCATCCGGTACTCCTTATGCAGAACGTGAACGACGACGTTGTCCCCGCCGGCGATTCGAATGCCACGGCAGACGCTTGGGAACGCGGGGGTACCAACGTCGCCAGGGCGAATATCAACACACCATCGCTACCGCCCGGATTAGGACACGCAGTCGGATTGGTTACCGGTAATATCGCAGTCAACTGGCTGGCAGGCCGACTCACCCAATAAATGGCTCACAGCGAGGACCTGCGGAAGTCAAGCGTGTCTGCCGGCTTCCGCAGGTTGGCCCCTGAAGCATGGCCGTCACCGACACAGCTCGTCTATGCATCTGGCCACCAAGTGTTTGTCCACCACAGCAGCACGTGACCGCTGGTCCAGCGCTTAGTGATCGACGCAGGTCGCAGACACATGGCGTCCAAGCGGGTCGAAACGACGCGTAGCCAGCGCGCGATCACCGCCGGGTGAACTCCAACCCCACGGGTGACGCGCGCCGGACCAAACTAGGCGTGATCGTTGCGAAAGTACTTCGCTCGAGTCTCTGTCGGCAGCACTTCTAGCCGTCCCCTGAAATGAGAGCGTGCCGCCTCGACCTTCTGCTCATGACTTCGTGTGGCGGTCGTCAGCTGACTCTTGGCTCGCTCGATCTTTTCGGGAAGCGTCTTCTTCTCGTCAGCGGCCAGCCGTGCTTGTTTGTTGATCGCTGCCGCCAGCGCGTAGGCGTTCGGACCGGCTTTTGGGTCTTTCGATGCATCAAGGGTGGCGACACCATTTACTGCAGGACCATCAACCACAACGTACGCGTTGCCGGCACCGTTGGTGGATTCGTCGGCTGCCGATGCGGTGACGCCGATGATCGACCCGCTACCTTGCCTGGTGTCGATCCATCGCTGGTAGACCGTCACTCCTCCGCCGGCGGCGACCCGCTGGCCCTTGACGCTGCTCAGTTCGCTGATGGTTCGCTCGATGCTGGCGACTTCTGTCGTCATCAGCCGCGATGCAGCCCGGAACTGCTTGCGTGCAGACCTGGCGGCTGTCACTGCGTGCTGTACCTCGACATCGAGCTTGCCGAACTCCCGCCGGCGGTATTCGAACCAGCCGACGCCGACGATCACGGCCAGCGCGATGATGACCGCTACTGCTATTCCGGTGGCATCCATGTGGTTGGTCCTTCTGCTTGGTCACAATTGTTGTCGGGAACGGCGGATTGACATGAGAGTCTGTCAATCTTTGGATGGGCCTCGAGTCCTTGACCGGGTCGATCAGGGAGCGTCTTGCGAGTAGCGCTCTCGATTTGGTGGCGCAACTCCGTGGCTATGCTCGCGGGAACATCGATGTGAGCCTTGCCGAAGAGTTCGGTCACTCGTCGGTAGGCAGTTGCTCGTTCGTTAGGAGGAGATCGATCGTCGGAGCGCCACTTTGATTGCCGATTCAGCGCGTCGCAGCAGAGTTCGTTGCTCAGCCGACAGACCGCTGTCACCCGAGGCTGAAGCAGCTGCGTACGCGGCCCTCCATGCGGTTTCGGCAGCAACGGCCCGATCGGCGAAGTCACGCACGAAACCGAGTTCGTCAGGAACGGTGCCATCTACTCGCAAGGCATCGGCATGGGCGAAAGCAGTGTAGAAAGCTTGCACGAGCGGGTGTGTTCGATCGGCCAGTAGTGGGCGATGGAAGAATGCCGTTGCGTCGGTCTCGTAGGCAGCGAACTCTTCCCGCACCGTGTTCAGTCGGCGAACAGCGTCAATCCATAGCGCAGAGCGTAGTTGAGCATCGTTACCAATGCGCCCGGACGGTGGTGCCGCTGCGACGTCCGCGGCTGGCGGCTGTGGCCGGACTTCGCCACGAGTGTGCGGAGTATGAGAGGCCTGATGAAGGACTGCTCCGGGCGTGACGCACAGGACGCAGAAGCTGTTTCGCGCGCTTGTCACCGACTGAGGGGGAACCAGTTCGTTACCGGTGCTGCCTCGTATGGGACGAGTGATTACGACTGATCCGGATATGGGCCAAGCTTCATACGGTGCAGTGACAAGCATGTCAGCAGCTGCGGAGCGGAGACGACGCAGCCACTCCCGAAAGGCAGGGTCACCGTCCGCGATTATCAGTGGACCTTTGTTGTCGTCAACCCACTCAGCCACAGTGAGACCGGTTCCTGGGATCAGTAGTGTGGCGACGGCTTGACTCAGGTAGTAGCTCGTGGGGGCGTCGCGATCATTGTCGGCGTCATCGGCCGCGTGCATGGGCGAAATTCCTTGCCGGTACTGGGTCTCAGGTTTCGCTGAGTGTATCCGCCTGTCCGGAGAGCTCGTTACGCAGACTGAGGACCCGAGGAGTGGTGTCGGCGAGCATGGTCAGTTAGGTTTTTGCCGCCCGCGGGCGTCGGCAGCGTGGTGCGCTCGAGCACGACTCCAGGCTCAACTAGCCGTTGCCTGTTCCCATGTCGCCTAACAGCAGCACAGCTGCGGATGTCGTTCCGAGACAGGTGGGTGGCGTGCGCGCCGCGAGCTACTACGTACGGCTAGCGAACGGCGGTTGCAACCGGCTCAAGCAGTAGCAGGCACGACCGATCCTCGTAGCGGTCGACTTCGGCCGTTATGTCGAGGTTCGTCCCCACGCCGATCGTGTCCGGTACCGGGCCGACCCAGTGGAGGTCGTTGAGGGTGTTCTCATCACGGAACTGGAAAGCCGGTCCAGTCGCTGACGCAGCGTCGCCCGCGTTGATTAGGATGTCGTACCTAGTCTTCGCGTTCCCGTGCGGTGCCATCGCGGCGATGCTGCCGGGAAACACGATCGTTCGACCACGATGAGCCGCAGCAAACGCTGCGATGTCCGGCGAGCAGTAGTCAGTGAACGCGAGGACAGCCGCGAACTCAGGACTGTTCTCAGGCGTGAGCACCTCGCCATCACGGGTCGATGACCGTGACGCTGCTTCGCCAGTCGCTTCAGCGGACGGTTGCCCGCTCGGCGAAGCTGTCGCTTCACCCGGCGCGGGATTCGCCGGGGCAGTGTTCTTCTCGATGACTAGCCCGACGGTCACAATGATTGCCAGCACGAGCACAACCACGCCGCCACCGATGATCCAAAGCAGCCGACGAGACTTCGGCCGGGGGCGACGGAAGGTGATTTCAACCTGAACCATACCTGGCGACTGCGAGACCAACTCCCAGCCGTCGGCCTCCCACTTCTTTACAATCCGCGACTCCATGCCGCGGACCGCACGGATCGTTTTCGTCTCGTACGTGACTCCGGTGTCCGTTGCCATGCTCACAGCCCCTCAGCTTCATGCCAGGAAGGTGGCCGGCCCGTGCTGAGCCTACTGGCCATCCGAGCCCGTACCCGCCACTGGGACACCCCATATCCCTTTGTCGCCCGCGGGTGATCCTGCGGAGGGTCAGGGCCGAAGGACGGACGAGTGCGGCTAATCTTGTCGAGTTTCGTCAAGAGAGGGCACCCATACGACCACTCCACCGCCTCCCCCACCTGGGTGGTATCCAGATCCATCGGGAGGTTCAGGATCACGGTACTGGGACGGCAAGAAATGGAGGGCACAGGTGGCGCCCGCCCCGCCAGCACCCGACTTGGGTAGTGGAAAGCTAGCCCCGCTGCTGTCTGATACACGGGGTGCTGCGGGTGCTCCGATGTCAACGGCCAGTTTGATGTCCCCGCTGGTGGCCAGGTAAAAGTCCCCACCCTGTGCGGGATGTTCTAGGTCGGTGGCACCTCCGTTCGGTGTGTCATGCGGTAGGAGTCGCCGTCGGTGATGACGATGGTGGCGTGGTGCAGGAGCCGGTCGAGGATGCTGGCGGCGGTGGTGTGTTCGGGCAGGAATCGTCCCCATTGTTCGAAGGGCCAGTGGCTGGCGATCGCGAGAGATCGGCGTTCGTAGGCGCCGGCGACGAGCCGGAACAGCAGTTGGGTGCCGGTGTCGTCGAGCGGGGCGAATCCGATCTCGTCAAGGATGAGCAGATCTTGGCGCAGCAGGGTGTCGATGGTTCTGCCGACGGTGTTGTCGGCCAGCCCGCGATACAGGGTCTCCACGAGGTCGGCGGCGGTGAAGTACCGCACTTTGTGTCCGGCGTGCACTGCGGCGATCCCCAACCCGATCAGGGTGTGACTCTTACCCGTCCCGGCAGGGCCGATCAGGGCGACATTATGTTGCGCCCGAACCCATTCCAGTGAAGACAGGTATTCGAAGGTATTGGCCGGAATAGAGGATGCGGCCACGTCGAACGATTCCAAGGTTTTGGTGACCGGGAACCCGGCAGCTTTTAGTCGGTTGCGGATGTTGGAGGCATCACGAGCGGCGATCTCGGTTTCCACCAGGGTTCGCAGTACTTCTTCGGGTGTCCACCGCTGGGTTTTCGCGGTGAGCAGGACCTCGGGTGCGCTGCGGCGGATCGAGGCCAGTTTCAATCGGCGTAGCGCGTGATCGAGGTCGGCCGGTAGCGGCGGCACTGTCTGAGGTGCAACGGGTGTCGATGTTGTGGTGGTCATGACACCTCCTTGTCGCCGGCGCCCAGCTTGTAGGCATCCAGCGAGCGGGTGGGCGCGGTAGGCAGGTGACCCAACAGTGCTGTGCCGGCCGGTCGCGGGTTGGGGGTGCCGGCTCCGGCATCGAGGATCGAGCGCACATCGGCGGCCTTGAACCTCCGGAACGCCACCGCCCTGGTCAGAGCGGTGAGCACCTGTTCGCGGCCGTGGGAGGTGACGAGCCCGAGGATGTCATCGAGTTCACCGCCCAGGCGGGTGTTCCCGATGGCCGCGGCACCGACCAGGAACTGCTCAGCAACCTCACCGAGATCGCAGAACTGTTTCTCTACCGCAGTTTTGGGCCGTGGTGCACGACTGGGCGGGGTGCGTGGCCCCCCGTAGTGATCATCGTTGAGGACGACCTCACCAGGTGCGGCCAACAGATGATCGGCGACCACCTCACCGGAGGCAGGTTCGGCGATCAGGAGCCGCTCACCGTCCTGGATGAGGGTCACGGTGGTGCCGATGAGCCGGTTGGGTACCGAGTAGCGGGCCGAGGCGTACCGGATACACGAGAGGCGATCGACCTTACGGGTGACCGGCGGTGGACCGACCTGGGCCCGCAGAGACGGCAACGGGCTCAATGTGTCTCGTTCGATCGTGAGTTGGTCAGCAGGCACGCACAGTGTGTCGCTGTGACGGCGGGTGTTGACCTCGACACACCAGTCCCGCGCGGCCCGGTTCGCTGCGTGCACATCCAGCTGCACGTCGTCACGACCAGCAGCGATCTTGGCTTCGGTCCACAACGGCTGCGCCAGATCCGACTGCGCGTACCCGCAGAGGTTCTCCACGATCCCTTTCGATTCCGGATCGGCGCCGTGACAGAAGTCCGGGGAAAACCCGTAGTGGGTGGCAAACCGCACATACGTGGGGGTGGGTACGACGACGTTGGCGACGACTCCACCTTTGAGGCAACCCATCCGATCAGCGAGTACCTTGTTGGGCACTCCACCGATCTCTTCCAACGCCTCGGCGATGAATCCGAGTGTGGTGGTGGATGTTTCGTTGGTGGCGAACCGAACGAACCGCCACCGCGAGAACGCCAACACCGCGCAGAACATGTGCAGCCCGCCGATTACGGCCCAATCGATGACCAGGTAGTCACCCGGAGCCCACACCGCCGGGCGGCGGCCACGATGATGATCACGGCGCCACTGTGTTTTCTCCTGGGCGACGAGACGACGGAAGTTGCGGGCCGAGCCCTCATAGCCCGCGGCACGTGCTACCGGCAGCAGTCGCTTGGCGGTGATCCGGCCGTGTGACCGCTCGACTCGCTCAGCGACCAACTCGGCGACCGCATCGTAGTTGCGGGCCCGTTCCTTGCGGTCGGGTGGTTGATCGTCGGCCTCGAACCGGTCGACCACACGCTTGACGGTCTTGTGGGTGGTGCCGCACACCTCGGCTGCGGCGCGATAGCTTCCGAGTTCTCGGTAAGCAGAAATGATGTCCATACGGTCCTTCGCAGACTTCAATGGAACTCCCAGGCGGTGATGGTGATCGGTTGGCACCTTCACCGTCATCGCCTGGGCCCTCAGTTCCGGGTCGACACGACGAACACAGGGTGGGGACTTTTATCTGGCCACCAGCGGGGACCTCGACCTGGCCACCAATGGGGACTTTCTCATGGCCATGGACAGGTAGCGTGAAGGAATGCCGATCGCGTTGACTACCTTGTTTCCCGACGGTTCTGTTCCCGATCGCGAATGGGTCTTGGGCCAGTCAATTCGGTTCGATCCGGCTGCGGTGCGCGCACGCTTGCCGGATGCTGCGATGTGGCCTGACGAGCTCGACAGTGTGTCGGCGGGCAGTGGTCGCTATCGAGTGGTTTCGCGCCGCGATGTCTTTGAGGTCGCAGCCCGAGCGGTGCAGGACGGGTCGCCGATCGTAGCGGCGCAACTGCACGTGGCGTGTGTGGTGTGGGGTACGAGTCCGGGCCTGACGATGGTGCGGGCGCTGCGTCCCCTCAGCCAGCCCGACGCCGCGGAGAAGCTCGCCAAGGCTCTGGCTGTCGTGCGGACCGAGGGGCCGGTCAGCGCCTACAAAGCCCTCAGCGGGCGCAACCGGTTGAAAATCACCGGACTGGCGGCGGGCTTCTTCACCAAGTTCCTCTACTTCGGCGGGTACGACGCCAATGCGTTGACAGGCCGCCCACTGATCTATGACAGCAGGGTTGTAGACAGTCTGCGTCGAGTGACCACCGAAGAGTGGGAGATCGACGGCCCGGCTGACATGTACGGCCGTTACCTTGATTTGGCTGCGGACTGGGCCCACGACTTCGACACCACCCCGGATGTGATCGAACGAGCACTGTTCGGCCGCTGACAGCCCTCACCGCACTCCTTTTACATGAGCAATCCGCCCCGGGGGGTCTGGTCAGGTCTGGAAGCAACCGGCGATCGCTGGCCCGGTGAGCTGGCATCGGTTCCGGGCAGATCATTGCCCGAGACATGGTCGTTCGCTACGTTCGCGAGAGGGATCGACACCAGACTGTGCCGTTGTTGGGAGGATCATCGTGGCTGATCACGACGTGCGATTCAGCGCCAGTAGGGTGCGCGTTGCTGGCATCGACTTCGAGTTCGATGTCGCGATCGACGGGAGAACTCTCGGCACCCTTTACGTTTCTGAGGGCAATCTGCAGTGGCGACCCAAGCACGGGCAGAAGCGTATTCCGATCTCGTGGAAGGAATTCGCTGAATGGGCCGAATCGTAGCCCGCAGGAGAACCCCACGGGTCGCCGGCACCGGCAATGCGGACGGCCGACGAGTGCAGTTATGCCTGCTTCAGCCGTGGCGGCAAGCCGTAAATAGCTTCTTCCCTGGCGACGACGACGACCCGGATGTTGACGATCTCGTCTGGCTGACCCCACGAACGTATGCTGCCGGCGACATCATGGTGTACCTGGTCGACGCCCCCAGCCCAGCGATCATCAAGATCGACACCCTGTCCCGCGGCTCCGAGGACGATGGCCTGAACGCCGAACCCGACTTAGAGTGGGGCCCCTTCGACCAGGGATTGTCGCTGCGGGCGACCGCGAGAAGTGCCTGAGACAGTGAGCGGGCGCCCGTCGTCAACTCGCCCTGGTCGTGCATGAGCGTTTGATCGAAAGGGTCAACGACCTGTGGTACGGCCATAACCGACCGGGCCGCACGCCAGGTTCTACTGAACCGTCCTGGGTCTGGTGGAGACCGTGATCTCACCAGGAGAATGCCGGTATGGGTGCACTGAGGAAGTTTGATCCAGAGACGCGTGAGCGGGCTGTGAGGATGTATCACGACCACCTCGCCGAGCATGGCGGCGGAAAGCTCGCCGCCCGGAAACACGTGGGCGCATTGCTCGATATCAACCAGGCGACGTTGCGGAACTGGATCGAGAAGGACCGGCCGATCGTGACTGCGCGGGGAACGATGACGGTGGGCGAGCAGGACGCCGAGTTGGCGGCGCTTCGCAAGGAGAACGCTGAATTGCGAAGGGCCAATGAGATTTTGAAGACAGCGTCGGCGTTTTTCGCCGCGGCGGAGGTCGACCGCCGACTGCGGTGATCGTTGATTACATCGACGCTCACAAGGGTCGGTTCGGGGTCGCCCCGATCTGCCGAGTGCTCACTGAGCACGGCGTGCAGATCGCCCCGTCCACCTACTACGCCCGCACGCAAGCGGGTCCGGTCTCGGTGACACGATTGGCCGAGGCGTACGACGCTCACGCGGTCTACCAGGCGTTTCATCGCAATCGTGGCGTGTACGGCGTCCGCAAAATCTGGCACACGATGCGCCGCGAGGGCCGTGAGATGGGCCGTGATCAGGTGGGCCGACTGATGGGGATCTGCGGGATCGCCGGAGTCACCCGCGGAAAACATCGCACGATCACGACCCAGCGCGATGATCGCGCGCCGCGGCATCCTGATCTGGTGGAGCGCAAGTGGTCATTGCCGGCCAGGCCAGATCAGTGGTGGGTGGCTGATTTCACCTACTGCTGGACCCTGGCAGGGTTCGTTTACACCGCGTTTCTCGTCGATGTGTACTCGCGTCGAATCCTCGGGTGGCGGGTGATGACGAGCAAGTCGACACCGTTGGTGACCAGCGTTCTCGAACAGGCCTTGTTCACCCGACGTAGAACCGACTTCTCGTTCACTGCAACAGGTTTGATTCATCACAGCGATGCCGGAAGTCAGTACACAGCGCTGGCGTTCACCGAAGCATTACGCGACTCCGGCTTGGCCGGATCGATCGGGTCGGTCGGCGATGCACTCGACAATGCGTTGATGGAATCAGCCATCGGGTTGTACAAGACCGAACTGATCGAGCGCCAGCGATCGTGGACCGGGCGCGCAGAAGTCGAGCGCGAGACCGCCGCCTGGGTGCACTGGTACAACACCGAGCGGCTGCACTCATCGATCGGCTACTGCCCGCCCATTGAGTACGAGAGGCGCTACCGTGAGACAGCCACCTCCGAGATGGCGGTGGCCTAAACGAGGTCTCCATCCGATCCAGGACGGTTCATACACCCTGACCACCGGATGATTAACCGGTTGGCGCCGGTGAGGGTGGTGGCGGGTTGCGGTCGCCGGGTTGGGGTATCGGAAAGGTCATCGACGGGCTCGGTGGGGCCGGTGGTGCGAGCCGGTTTTGGGGGTTGGCGCGCAACGCGGCCTCAGCTGCGGCTAGGGGCGCGGAGGCTCTGTCGCGGGCTTGTTGTTCAGTCACAGGCTTGCGGCCGTCGACAGGGACGAGGGTGTACCACTTCTCTGACTCGAGGTAGCGGGTGGCGAACAGGTACCACTGGCCGACCTTGAGAGGTCTGTCGCCGTTGACGGAAATGTAGACACCGTCTTTGACTCCGCCTTGCTGGTTGACTACCACGCTCTCGGGGACTTCACCTTTGATCGCCGTTTTGGTGAGCACGCTGTACTGAGTTTCGGGGAGTGGCCCGAGTGCCTTGGTGCCGGCGGCTGATTCGACGCGGCCGGTGAAGACGTGCGTCGAGATCGCCATCAAATTGCGTAGGTCAGAGGTGTCGGTGATCGAGTCCGCATGGGCGGTCGAGGTGGCCGTGGCCGATTCGAGGGGAGGGATGCCCTCATTGACGGTTTGTTCGCCGCACGCGGCCAGGGTGGCAGCGGCGAAGATGCCGACGATGCCGAGCGTGAGGGCCGCCGGTCGTGTTGCTCGGTGGTTGGTGGTCATCAGAATCCCCACTTGTTGTGGTAGAGGTCGCGGGTGAGCCCAGTGGGCGTGTAGGACGTTCCGCGGGCCCCGTCATTATCTGCCATCAGGTCGTTGGAGCAGGTGTGGAACAGTCCCAGTGCGTGCCCAATCTCGTGGGCGATCACCCCCGCTCTCCTCGCCGATGAGTAGCCCTGCACGTAGTGCATGTTGATCTGGATAGTGCTGGTCAGCGGCGCGTTGTAGCGCGTGTGCAGCCCAGACCAGCTCACATCGGATCGGTTTTCCGTCGAGATCGCCACATCGGCAACCTCGAACACACCTACCGGCGCGACCGTGATAGGACTGAGTTGGTTCCAGGAGTTCACCGCAGATTGCAGCTCGGCGCCGTAGAGGAAACCGCCGCCGGTGCTGTAGGCGAGGCGCTGCCCATCGACGTCGTTGTTGGGTAGGAAGTAGCCGCCGACGCCCGTGTCCTTGTAGAGCACAGTGCCGCCCTGGAAGTCTTGCGCCCAGACCGAGCAGGTGGTGGTGCGGGTGTCTTCAGTGGGAAACTTGAATCGCCCGTTCTCCCAGCCTGAATCGGCCCAGACGTCGCAGATTCCCAGCCACACGTTTTTAGCTCCGGTCGTGGCCGAGTAGTAGATCGACCCGGCCACCATGTGATTCGCGCGCCCGCCGTTGACGCCGAACTCGCGGGTGATCGGATAGCCCAGATACCCAGTCTCCCAACCTACTCGGCCCCACGCATCGCGAATAAGTCCACCGATCTGGTTGGCATGCCCGCCGGCCACGGCGGAGTGCCAGTAGATCGAGCTGTTCTTGACGAACTTCTGAAACTTGCCGCCGTTCTGGGTGTTTGACTCGGGGATGGTGGCGTTGCCGAAGAAGTTGTAACCACCGGCTTGTTCGTATTCCTCGTGGATCTTCCCGTAGATCCAGTAACCATGGAAGACGTCCGCGCGTACCGCGCCTGCGCCGATCCACATTAATGCGGCAATTACTAACGAGGCCAGGGCAATACCAAACCTACGCACCGTCACCACCTTCACTCGCCCCCCAAGACCAGCAAGTGGTGGACACGCTATCTGCAATGTGTGATCTACGTCAACGAAAATCGGGTACCGCAGATCACTTCGGCACTCCTGCCTCGCACCTACCTGCCCGACTGATGTAGCGGGACGCTGTGGTGACTTTGTCGGCCTCGAGGGCCCGGCCCGTCCAGGTGACCTGACGTGTGAGCGGGAGAGTGTGTCGAGGTTGAAGCTCATTTGCGCGCGGCAATATACGCAGTGGATACTTGTTAGAGTTGTATAATGTTGTATAGTTTTAATCATGGCTGAACAAGGTTTTCTGCGAGTCGCGGAGGCGGCTGCTTATCTCGGGGTGTCCGCCCAGACGCTGCGGCGATGGGATCGTGACGGCACCTTGCCTGCGCTGCGGCGCCCCGGCAGTGATTACCGGTATTACCGGCGCGCCGACCTGGAGCCGTTCCGGCTGGAGTATCGCCGTGCCCAGGAGGCCGCCGCGGCTGGCGCCAACAGCAGTGTGTTCGTCACCGCCAACGCGGACGTCGAGGCCAACGCGGCGTTGCGGGAGCCACAGCGCGAGGCCCACCGTGCTGTGCGCGAGCACTTCGCTGAGAACGCCACCCCGGCGATCGTGCAGATTCCAGTCGGGTGCGGCAAGACCGGCATCATGGCGACTCTGCCCTTCGGCATCGCCCGTGGTCGCACGCTGGTGATCACGCCGAACTTGACGATCCGTAAGGGGGTCGCCGATGCCGTGGACATCACCAGCCCGCAGTGTTTCTGGACCAAGTGTCGGGTGTTGTCGGATTTCACCGCAGGGCCGTGGATGGCCGTCCTGGACGGGCCAAACGCCAACGTCCACGACGCGATCGAAAGTGACTTCGTGGTCTGCAACATCCAGCAGCTGGCCAGCCAGGCCGACCGGTGGCTTCCGCAGTTCCCGGAGGACTTTTTTGACATGATCCTGGTCGATGAGGGCCATCACGCTGCCGCCGAAAGCTGGCAGAAGGTGTTCCGGCGCTTCCCCAATGCCAAGGTCGTCAGCCTGACCGCCACCCCGTTTCGCTCCGACCAGCAGCAGCTGCACGGCGACATCGTCTACCGGTACCCGTTCACCCGGGCGATGATCACCGGCTACATCAAGCAGATCCACTCCCGCAACGTCGCCCCCGCCGAGCTGTACTTCACCTACCGTGACGACACCCGCCGCCACACCCTCGACGAAGTCCTGGAACTGCGCGAGGAGGCCTGGTTCCGCCGCGGCGTGGCGCTGAGTACCGAGTGCAACCGCCACATCGTGGAGGCCAGCATCCAGGCGTGTGACCGGATGCGCGCCCAGACCGGTATCCAGCACCAGATCATCGCCGCGGCCTGCTCGGTCGACCATGCCCGCCAGGTCGCCGCGATCTACAACGAATGCGGATACCGCGCGGCCGAGATCCATTCCGACATGGACGAAAACGACCAGGACGCCGTCATCGCACGGCTGCGCCAAGGGCAGCTCGACTGCGTCGTGCAGGTGCAGATGCTCGGTGAGGGCTTCGACCACCCGCGCCTGAGTGTCGCGGCGATCTTCCGGCCCTTCCGCAGCCTGGCGCCCTACATCCAGTTTGTCGGCCGGGTGATGCGCGTGGTGCAGGAGGCGGCCCCCGAGCACCCCGACAACCAGGGCCACATCGTGTCCCACATCGGACTCAACAACGACGCCCGCTGGTCAGAATTCCGCGAACTCGACCTCGATGACCAAGCCTTGGTGCACGGATGGGTTGCCGGCACCACCGACGATGACGGCGATGGCAACGGTGATGGCGAACCGCGTGCCCGCCGATTCGACGAGGGCATGCTCGTCGACAACGAGATCCTCACCGACTTCGTCGAGCAGACCTACCTTGATCCCACCGACGACCGGGTCCTCGACGAGATCTTGAACCGCGAAGTCGCCCCCGGCATTCGTGTCGGCGACGTCGTTGACCGCGAGCAGCTACGCCAACGCCTGCTGGCGCAGCAGGCAGCAGCCGCACCCCCTGCGCCGCAGCCGATCCCGGTCTCCCCGCAGCGGGCACGACAATCGGCCAAGACCCGGGTCAACCAGCGCACCAAGGCGGTCGCCAACCGAATTCTGGCCGACCTCGACCTCCCGACCCGGGGTCACCAGCTGATGGCCGTCACGGGCGGCCCGCGTCAGCACAACACGGTCATCGCAATCCGCCGTCTGGCCGCGGCGATCAACGAGGCGGTGGGCATGCCCAACGGCACCCGCGGCGAGTGGTCGGGCGAGCAGTTGACCACCATCTTCGAACGCATCGACAAGATCGCCGACACCGTCCGCGACACGTTGAGATCCCAACTGTCCCAACGCGGGTAAAACCTCACCCGTACCGTGCCCCAAAGGAGTCAGCATGCCCACCACCAAAGCGATCCTGCGCCACGTCCGTGTCGAGACGCCCCGCACGAATCACGAGCGTCCGTGCGCCGCCCACCGCAAAGGCAAGAAGGCCCACTTCATCCTGGCCGGTGACACCCACCTGGTCATCACGGAAAACGACAAGGCGATCAGATACTGCCCGCCGGCGGCCGCCGAGATCCTCGACGTCGCTCAACAGGACCTCGCCACGCTGCGCCAGCAGCTCGGCCTGTGACGCCGACGGGCCTATGTCTATCTGGCTAGCTAAAGCCCTGTCCCCCAGCATTTTTCAACTGGTAACGGGACGTGTTGAACTAGGGCGAGTTGCAAGAAGCAGTCCTGATCGACAAGGTCTATCCCAAGCCCCAATCGGTCCATGCCCCGAGTAGCGCGATCACTCCGGCCGTTACGCCAGCCGCGAGCGAGTACGCCCAGCCAGCCCAACGGGTGCGTGCCGGGAGCATAACCGCGATCCCGGGAAGGAGTAGCACCGCCCATGCCAGCAACCACGGAACCCAGTACGTGGCGATGAGCGGCCTGTCCACCGGTGCATCCAGGGGCGCGGCGGTGGGTTCCGACAAGCCCAGCCAGCTCCGTGTCAGATGGGCGAGCGGGATCACGACGAACATCCCGACTACGAAGCCGATGATAGCGGCGGCGACGACCTGGGCCTTGCCTGCACGCGATACGGCGAAAGTGGCTACCATCGACCCACCTTACGGTGAGTCCCGGCTCAATCTATGGCACCGAGGGCCGGTTCGTAAGAGAACTTGTTTAGCGCGAAAATCTCATCCGCAACGGCGGGTTCGTCTCGCGGGAGTCGGTGTACCGGCTGGGCGACTACGGTCCCGATCGCCGCCTGAACAACTGGATCGCTCCGTTCAACTCGATCTACGAGGAGCTGGTCGAGGACCGCGGTCTGGAGTCGGAGACCCTTCCGGTCGCGGCGGTGTACGACCGAGCGGTGAGCGGGTACCAGCGGGCACGCGGGTACCGCGTGTTCCAGGGGATCGTGCGACTGGTCCGCGAGCGCGAGGACCGCCTCACGCAGGCATAACCACGTATGAGCGAAAGCCTCCCGCTGCCTGGGATGTCCGGGCAGCGGGAGGCTTCGTTCCTACTTACCGCTTGGTGAGGCTGTAGCCGAGGGTGTCGGCGAGCATCGTCAGGAGCTGGTGGGCGTTAGGCAGGTGGGCCTCGGCCATTCGTGCTGCAGCTCGTTCGCAGTCGGAGTCGTCGCCGCACAGGCATTCTTCGCTAAGAGGGTGCTCTGAACGACGCGTTGCTGTCGCTAAGCAAGACCAACCCTGGAGCTTTCGATGACGTGGCTTCCAGGTTGTGGAAGTCTTCAGGACTGGATATGGCCATTCGCAATGGCGGTTTCGGGCTCGGCGATGCCTTCGGTGGTGATCGCAGCTTGCTGCCCGACCCTTCCAACTGGCCGGACCGTCGCTCGGGACCCCCGGATAGCACCGATGGCGAGGCTGACAGCTCGCACAGCGGTGATGGATAGTGCGTGTTCCGCTTACGATCACTCCATCGTCACCACTACAAGTGGTCTTGAGGCGGCGATGATCATGCTGACCTGGCGTTGCAGCGCGATGATGAGGTCTTAGAGCTGGTCGACAGCCCAGGAATGCGGGTACTGACGACGAGCAGTGATTCAAACTGGTTTCCGTCAACCAATGTTGACGGATCGCGGAGACACGGGCACGCTGGTCTGCATGAGGACTGGACTGGACCGCGGCGACGACGACGAGACACCAATCGAGCAGCTTTCCCGAGTCGCAGATTGGCGACGGGAGATTGCCCGCGAGGAGGAAGTCGCGGTGCGGCGGGCACGCCTGGCAGGACTGTCGTGGGCAGAGATCGGCACGCTCCTTGGAACGACGAAGCAGGCAATGCACAGGAAGTACCGCCGGGTCGGTTGAGAATTCAACGCACCAGACTCAGGTGCGGTAGGCGTGGGCTCGGTGGTCGATTCTGACAATGACGATGGTGTGGTTGGGGTCGTCGATGCGGAGCAGGATGCGATAATCGCCGCGGCGGGCGCTGTGAAGGTCTGCGAGGTCGTCGCGCAGCGGCTTGCTAAGCCGGTGGGGGTTCTCGGCGAGCGGCCCGGAGATGAATTCGATGACGGCGTGGACGATCCGGGATGGGAGTCGTTGAAGGTCGCGTCGAGCTGGGGATGCGACGTCAACCCGGTACGGGGCGGACGAGTCTGTCGGAGCGTCGCTCATTTCGGCGGCATGCCGTGTTCGGCGCGCAGGTCGTCGATGGAGACGGTCTCACCGGCCGCGTACTCGGCGTCTGCGGTAGCGACGTCGTCGCGGACGCCGGCGCGTGAGAGCCAGTAGATCGTCTCGTGCAGCGATTCGAGGTCGTCGGCCGACATCAGCACCGCGGCGGGTTTGCCGTGCTTGGTGATCGTGATGATGTCGTGCGTGCTCTCGGCGCTGTCGACCAGCGCGGAGAGCTTGTCCTTAGCTTCACCGAGTGGCACTGTCGTCATGGCTACATGATAGCCGCAATACTAGCCTTCCACTAGCCTCGTTTTTAGCCGATAATAGTAATTATGTCAAGTAGTCGGTAGCGAGTTGCATCATCCGCGAACTCGAGGTCATGCTCCGATTCGTCCAGTCACTCCTCGTCGACCCCGGCGACCCTCCTCGTTCGCCAGAGGCACTACGCGCATTCCTGCATCGTTGGGTTGGAACGGCCATTGAGGCGAAGATCCCGACGTCCTAGTCGGCTCGCCGATGGCCCGATCAAAGACATTGCCGCAGAGGGGGCTTCACCTCTCTGGACCCAACGCGCCGAAAACACTGTGCTCGCAGTCGTGGCCGACTCCGGCACAGCACCCACGGCACATCAAGCGACGGCCGACGCCGTGATCGCAGCGTCTCTGGCCAACATTGCTGTCGCTCAAGCGACTCTGGCGGCGGCGCGGGCAGCCGGGATACCGACGCCCACGCCCAACCGACGAGCCATGAGCCGAATCGCCGCACTCAGGTTCACCGACTCCCTCCCAGGGCTGGGCCGCGACGTCATTGCCGAAATACGTCACATAGTCGCCGGGCAACCGCGTTCGATACTGCTGCGTATCGCCATCACCCTGGCTCTGAGCGCGGCGCTGGTGGTGAGTTACCACACCCTGGGATGGAGACGGGACGACGACGCCGCATCACTGACCCTGTATGTGTTCTCGGTGATCGTCGGAAGCGTGGTGTGCACCAACGCTCTGCGCTTCGAAGCCAGCCGAGTACGCCGCCGCCCGGCAGGTGGTCAACGCCTTTGGCAATTGCTGATCGTCAAGAATCTCGCAATGGCGGTCCTGGTGACGGCGGCCGGCACGCCGGTGATGGCCGTGCTCTCCCTCACCGCCGGCACCAACCCCATCGCGATGGTCGACCAGTTCATCACGATGGTCTTCATCTGGCTGGGAGTGGGCAACGTACTCTCGGTGGTCTTCCCTCTACGCCAAGAGCCCTTCTCGGCTCGCCTGCGCGACGGCACCTGGGTCCCGTATCTGCTGTCCTTCGCACTGTCCTACGGGATCGGGCTCACGGTCAACCTCATGATCTACTGGCGGTTCTGGGCCGCCACAGCGCCGGCGACCACATCACCGGCGGCGACACCGCAGCCTTCGTCGTGGTCGTTGCCAGCGCACTGAGCAGCTGGATACTCTTGACACTCCTCGCGGTCGCGTGCAGTCACAATCCACGAATACGCCAACTCCTCTCCCAAGAAATGGTCGAATACCAGGCCCAGCGCACGCGACCCTGACACCACGGCCCCTCCCCTATTCCAGACGCGCCGCGATCCCTTCGATGCGCGGCAACGCGAAGGCCATTACCGGCAGATACGCCGCCGCCCAGACCGGCGCGCCGAAGCTGAGAACGCAGCCGCCCGCCACCGGAATCACCTCGTGCCGCGTCGCGTTCGCACCTGCCACCTTCCAGGCCCACAACCGTCCATCCACGAACTCGGTGACCTCGAAAGGCAGCGGCACCCCAGCGATAGTCGTGATCGTCCCACGTGCCCCGGAAGCCAACTCGACGTCTCCGTTCACGCGTGCCCCTGTGACAGTGGGCCCCCATCTCGGCCAGGCGTTCACATCGGTGATCGTTGCCCACACCGCTTCGGGGGGCAGGTTCATCCGCAATTCGGTCGTCGGCATGCCGTGGCGGAACGAAGTGCGGACCCGCAGAGCCGACATCAGCGACGCTGGAGTCGCCGGACATCTCATCGTTCGGCCCGACCGAACAGCTCCCGCGCCCAGGCGACGTCTTGCAGCGGCCGTTTCCGCCCCCGCGGTGCAGGACTGCCGTGGTCGAAGGTGTTACGCAACATCGAACCATCGTCGCAGAACGTGGTCGGGACGGCACTCGTCGCCACTCCCGGACGTGGCCGTCCATCTGGGTTGCGCGAGTAGGGTGCGCCAGGCGTCGTCACCGCAATCCCGGGAGGACCCGCAAAGGCTACGCGCGTTTCAACGTGCCCCGGATCAGGGAGCCTGTTTCCACCACGCGACGACATACAGCGCGAGCGACGCGACGAGACCACCGAGGACCCAGAGAACCACCGAGTAGTCGACCCATGATCCGAACGGGGGCGAACCGGGGAAGATGTTGCGCAGGGGTAGCACGGCAAACAGCATCACGGCGAACCAGGTCACCATCGGAGGCTGAAACGCCTTGCGGTGGCGGACCGTCTGGATCGAGACGAACAGGGTGCAGATCGGCAGAACGACCAGCATCGCGCACAACGCGAGATCAAAGGCCAGCGATGCGGCCGCCCTGGACGAGGTGACCGGGAACGCCTTTCCGCCGGCGACGGTGTCCCCGGCTTTGATGTCCCAGCCGATCAGCGAGTCGATCAGCACGACCTCTGTCGGCAACGCGGCATCGTTCGGACCGAACGCCTGTACCGTCACCGACTCCGCGACGTATCTGTCGAACGGCCAGAGCCGGATGTCGCCGTCGCTGTACAACGACACCGGCAGAACCCCGGGGCGTGTACCGGCGGGGAACGTCAGCTCGGTGTCGGAGACCGTCGGCGAAACGTCTACGGTCAGATCCTGTTTGAGGTCGCCTCGACCATCGAGCAGATCACCACCGGCATCGATCGAGACGGTGCCGGCCACCTCGAAGTCGGCGCCGTTGACCGTGTTGATATCGAGGTACACCACGACGCCGTTCGCCACTGGTCTACTTGCTTCCGCACCGTCATCGGTTCCACCTTTGGCGTAGACCACCAGGACGGAGACATAGGCGATCATCAGGCCGACCACGATCGCCAGCGCCACAACCCACGAGAATCTTCTACCGGTCTCCGCCATACTCCAGCCTCCACGCTCATCTCCCGTTCGGCGGCCGTAAGCAGGCGCCGGCTGCCGGAAAGTCTATGGGTGCACGCCAATACCGCTCCGGGCCGGGTGGAATTCGGAATGCAGAGCACGTCAGCAGCAGCAACCGACTATTCCGGGCAAGATCCCGCGGCGGGCGCAGCGGTTCCGAGGAGGCGCCCCAGTGGCACACTGGTCGGAACGCACTACTTCCGACGAAGCGAGCACGCGTGAGGAGTTCACAATGGTCATCGCAGGTTTGGTACTCGCCGCGGTCGCGGGGCTCCTCCACGTCCTCATCTTCTATCTGGAATCCATCGCCTGGACGAGCGAGCGCGCCCGCGCGACGTTCGGCACCGGGACGGTGGAGGAAGCGACAGTTCAGAAGGAACTCGCTTTCAACCAGGGGTTCTACAACCTGTTCCTCGCGATCGCGGTGTTCGTCGGAATCGTGTTGTACGCCATTGGATCTGACGCCGTCGGGGCGACGCTGGTCTTCACGGGCACCGCGTCGATGGTCGCTGCGGCATTGGTTCTGGCGCTTTCGAGCCCCGACAAGATCGCGGCCGCACTCAAGCAGGGCGTGGTTCCCTCGCTCGCAGTGATCGCGCTCGCCGTCGGCCTGATCGTCTGAACCCGGCGAACTCCTCGCCTACGCAGCCGCCGCTCACTTCAGGCCCGACGGAACGACCTTGCCGTTGACCGTCACGATGACGTCGCCGGTTGCTGTGTTCTCCGAGATGGTGCCGTACTCGAAAGTCACCACTTCGAGGTCACCGTCGGTGGTCACGTCGCTCGTGGGCACACCGAGCGGCCCGGCCGAGCCGTTCTTGCCGGTGAGTAAAGGCACGCCGTCCGGGGCACGTTCGGTATTCCATGCATCCCGGATCTTTCCCGAGGTGACGATATACGCGGGTGTCCCGGGGTTGGCGTTCTTCGCGATGATCACGCCGCGTTGGAATTGCTGGTACACGACGCCGCTGTCTCGGGTTCCGGCATTGTGATCCCCGGTCAGCGGTATGCCGATGGCCCGCTTCTGGGCGTCGGTCGCCGCCGCGTATTTGACTGCGAGCGGGCCGACCAGAGTCACCGCGACGTCGTCCACCCCCGTGATCGTCACCGTAGCGGGCGTCCCCGGGGTGCTGGTCTCCGCAACCGTCCGATCGTCGGCGTCTGACGGGGAGACGGAAGCCTCGGCCGATGATGCCTTCGATGACGTGTCGTTCGCGTCGGCACCACCGCAGCCGGCAGCGATCAGCGCGACGACGAACATTCCAGCAGCAAGGTTGGCAAGACGGAGAGCCACACGCGTCATGTTTTCCTCTCGGACATCGACACGTAGCGAATCCGGTACGCGCGAACCAGTGTCGTGTCGGAGTCTAGCGGCTCGACGCCCCACGTCGGCAGGTCCTCATCGTAGGCGGACACGATTCGATGCCATGTCACCAGGTGAGACGTTTTCGATGCAATGTCCCAAATCGGTCATGGCAGGTCGCCAGACCTGCTCCAATGGCGATGAGAGCAATGACTCGTCGACGGTGACTGAGAGGTCGGGATGGCGCACTACTACCCAGAACTGGCGGAGCGGGTCGCACGGCAGGCCGACGAGTTGCCCGAGCTGTATGGCGACTTCGACTTCGACACGACCCCGGAACGTTTCACCACCGACCCCGATGTCGAGTCTGCGCTGCCGAGTCGATTGGGCGATCGCAGCAAGTATTTGAACGACCCGCGTCTGATGGAACTGGTCCACACATCGACGTTTCTGGCCGACGTGCCCGCCGATCGGGTGGCTGCACTGTCTGCGCAGTATCCGGTCTCCGAACTCGTGAGTCTCGTTCGACGCGTATGCCGCGCGGGCGCGGAGAATGTTCCGGACGCTCCCCCGGAGATCGGCGAACTCATCGCCGTGATGCAGGAGAAGCCCGACTGGATCGACTTCGATCTCATCGACGACGGCGCCGCATACTCCCGTCTGTATGCCGCGCTCGTGTCACCCTTCATGACCCGGGGCGCATTCCTCGCGACCTTCACCAACAGCTATGCGGCGCTGCCGATGACGATCACCGGCGCGCTGTCGGGCACCCGAGCCGCACACCGTGTCAACGAGACCACCGCCTACTTCGCGGTCACGGCGCTACCGGGCGGTCTCAGGCGTTTCGGTCCGGGCTTCGAGGCGACCGTGATGGTGCGCCTGATGCATTCGATGGTCCGGTTCAATGCATTGCAGCGGACCGGCCACGGCAACAGCAGGAAACGAACTTGGGACACCAGGATCTACGGCCTGCCGGTCCCCCAGATCGACCAGTTCCCCGCAGGCATGATCGGCCCTTATCAGAAGGCAGACAAGGCAGTCAGGGCCAACCGTGAACTCCCTTACGACGAGCGGGCGATGGTCGAGTTCCATCGCTACCGCGGGTTCCTGCTCGGACTCCCCGAGGAACTGCTGCCCGGTTCCGCGCAGGAGATCGTCGACCTGTTCAACGCGCGGGCCGCAACCCTGCGCCACGGCTACGACGACGACTGCCGCAAACTCGTCAGCTCCACGATGGACGCCTACCTGCGCCCAACGGAGAGCCCCTTCGACCGTGTAGCCGACGCCGTCGAAAAGAGCTACAGCAAGCTCGCTTTCGCGGCCGCCTTCTGCGAGGGAAACCTCAGGAAGGCTGCCGACATGGGCGTCGACCTCTCGATCGCCGACCTCGCGCGTGCAGCCGCGACCGCGCCGTGGTTGACCGGCCGGTTCGCCGCGGTCCGCATCGCCGGCAAACTCCCGGTTCTGCAGAATCTCGCCGATCAATACATCACCGAACTCGTCAGGAGGCGCCTCGACGACTACGGAATCCCTGAGTACACAACCGATTCCCGTGAATACGCACACTGACGGACCCGTGCACAGGGCGGCCGGTCAGCGGTGCCGGGGCGACCGATACCGGACGACTTGCAGAGGCTTCATCGCCAGAGCACCGGGGGCACCCCTTCGGCCGTCAGACTTCCGCCGCCGGCGCGCCACAGTCGGCCATCTCGAGAACCGGTACCAACAAAACCGAAGTCAGGCGAGTTTCAGGACTGCCGGTTCCGCACGCGGGAGTTGGTCGGGACATGGCGTCGTGGCGCCGGCCTCCGACGCCGTGTCGAGCGAGTCGCGTCGCCGATTGCCGCCGGGATACTCCATGCGGCGCTGGAAACGATCCATGCCGACAGTGAACACCGTGAGCCCCACTGGGGCGAACAGTCCCACGATGAGTGCGACCATGCGTCGTTCCTCCTGGTGTTCCGATACGTTGACCGGGAGGGAATATAGCCATTCGTTCGTATCGGTAAACATCGCATCGCCGTCGTCGGCGACCGAAGGTCACCACAGCCCGGCGGCGCGGGTCAGCGGGGGTCGATTCGGAACACCCCACAGCGTCCCGCAACGGCGGCGAAAGCGTCCGGGGTGACGTCGGTGACCACGCCGGCATCCTTCATCATCTTCGGTCCGTCACTGCCCGACAGTTCAGGCCAGGCGCGGAGTACCGGCACCGCCTGGTCGGCGGGCAGTTCGACAAGACGGACATCGGTCACGTCCCCGCGAATCGACAGCTGCGCCAGCCCGTCGGCGGCGCGGACGTTGCGAGCCCAGTCGGCCCCGGGGAATCCTTCGAGGAGGTAGCGGCCCCCGTCCACGGCGACGACGGTCAGCGGCGTCCGCCGAGGCTTCCCGCTCTTTCTGCCGGGCACGATCAGGACCGGCAACTCCTTCATCCCACCGAAGCGTTGCAGGAACAGGAACACCTTGTTCATCGGCTTGAGCCAGCGCGGCGGCGTGACAGTTCGCGGTGACGTGGGCATGCTCGCTCCTTCCGGCGCCTTACTCCGTACACCGTACTAGGTTTACGGCGGCGGGTACACCGGCGGTCAGCGCTGCACGTCGATGACGAGTCGCGTCGGGTTGGTCAGCACGTCGACGGTGAAAGGAGCTCCGCGTTCCGACACCCCGATGAAAGACTGTGTGACACCTTCGAATACGAGCGCGCCCCGCACCTCCACCACCGACCCGCCTGGCTGTGCACGAATCGGATCGGGACCGGCATACGGCTCGACCCCGCTGTCGAAGGGGTACGCCGACCCGGTGATCTGGACTTCCAGGATCGCTCCACCCGCGACATCGACCGGGAAGCCGCTTCCGTCCTGGAGCGCCTCGTCGACATAGGCGACGCGCCAACCGGGCCGGCCGCTGCCCCCGAGCTCGTAGACGACCCGATCGAATCCGTCGTGCGAGCCGGTACGGATGTCGGTGACGGTTAGTCGAGCGCCCTCACCTGCGGGCGCGGTCTTCGGACCGGCGCTCTCGCCATCGGTCGGCACATCGGACGCCGTCGAACCGGTCTCGGACGGCGGCGTCGACGTCACCGTCTCGGTCACCGTCGGGGCGACACCGACGTCACTGTCACGCTCACCGTCGGCAGCCGAACAGCCCGCAACGACGAGAGCAGCGGCGACCAGGACCACCGCGGCGCGCACACGCATCATGAGCGCCCACGCTACCCGGGGATCAGGGCCAGAAGATGGTGCCGTTCTGGAAGTCCTGGGCAAAGCGGCTGCCGATGCGGTACTCGCCGCCGAGCGGAACGCCGTAGTACCCCTTCGCGGCCCCCTGCGCGCGCCACTTCTGCAAGATCCCGCCCCAGACGATCTGGGCGCCGCCGTTCTTGGACCAGGTGATCGTGCCGCCCTGGAAGTCGCTGGTCCGCCCCTTGCCCGACTTGTACTCGTTGGTCGTGGGGAAGCCCAGCGCGCCGCGCTCGGCGCCGATCTTCTGCCAGCGAGTCCGGATCGCGCCGCCGACCTGATGAGCCGTTCCGGCGTCGACCGTCGGGTGCCAGTAGAACGACACGTCGCGGGAAAAGGTTTGGTACCGGCCACGCTTGGCGGACGCCCGTTCGGGACCGGTCGGTGCGCCCCACTTCCAGAAACCGCCGGTCTTGGAGTAGGCCTCCTCGATCTTCCCGCCGACGACGATCCCGTTGATCACCCGATCGGCCTGGGCGTTCGGAGCGAGAACGACGAGAGACATCGCGGTGGCCAGGATCGCCAGTCCCACCGAGGCAAACCGCGACCGGTTACGGCCGGCGGCGGGGCGGGTGTCACGTGAGGCGCGTCGAATCAGGGACGAGAGACCAGACATGGGCGTGATCATACGGATGCAACGGGTACATCGTTAGGGCAGCTCACGAGCGTCGTCACGAATCAGTCGCATGGCGGGGATCACAGCGGGTAACAGAGCAACTGCTCTGTTACCGTTTTCTCGTGCCCCGGCCCAGAACTCATGACCTCGAGCAGTTGCTCGATGCCGCCGAGGCGCTGGCGGTCCAATCGGGCGCTGCTGCAGTCACGGTGCGAGCCCTCTCAGAGTCGACGGCAGTGTCCAACGGTGCGATCTATCACGCCTTCGGCTCGCGAGCGGGTCTCGTCGGGCGGGTATGGCTGCGCGCCGCACAGCGTTTCCTGACCGCGCAACGCGAGGCAGTGGAGGCGACCCTCGACTCCGGGCGGGGCCGGGACATCGCCGTCGAGGCGGTCGTCGTTGCCGCCGACGCCCCGGCGCGCTTCGCTCTCGATCAGCCCCTGTCCGGGCGATTCCTGCTCACCGTGGACCGAAGCGAACTACTCGGGAACGCCGATCTACCCGACGATCTGGCCGATGAACTCCGGGACCTCGATCAAGCTCTCGTCGACCTGTTCCGGACGCTGGCGCACGCGGTCTGGGGACGCACCGACCGCCAGACGGTGGAGGTCATCAGAGATTGCGTCGTCGAGCTCCCGACCGCCCTCCTTCTCCGCGGCCGACGTACCGCCGACGCCGCGGTCCGCGAACGCCTCGCCGCGGCCGTCCGCGCCGTGCTGTCACTCGCCCCTCCTGGAACCAACTGATCAGCCGCTGCGACAACAACTCTCCACGGACAAGGAACCGAACATGACCGCAACACTGGAATTCCACGACGACATCGCAGTCCTGATCCTCGGCGAGGACGAAAACCGTTTCTCCCCCCGCTTTCTCGAGTCAGTCAGCACCCATCTCGACAAGGTCGAATCCGACGCCCGCGGTCTGGTGACCGTGGGCTCGGGCAAGTTCTACTCCAACGGACTCGACCTCGACTGGCTCCTCGCCAACGGCGACAAGGCCGACTCCTACGTCGGACAGGTGCAGGAACTCTTCGCCCGGCTGTTGAACTTCCCGCTGCCGACAGTGGCCGGGGTCAACGGTCATGCGTTCGGCGCCGGCGCCATGTTCGCCCTCGCTCACGACTATCGCGTGATGCGTGAAGATCGTGGCTACTACTGCTTCCCCGAGGTCGACATCCGAATCCCGTTCACCCCCGGCATGGCTGCGCTCATCCAGGCCAAGCTGACACCCCAGGCCGCACTGACCGCCATGACCACCGGACACCGTTACGCCGGACCGGAAGCGGTCGCAGTCGGACTGGCCGACTCGGTGGCCGACGAGCACGCCATCGTCTCCAGCGCGCTCGATCGGCTCAAGCCGCTCGTCGGCAAGGACTCGAACACCCTCGGCGCCATCAAGTCCACGATGTTCCGCTCGGTCACCGAAGTGTTGCGTGAGGGCCACACACACTGACCTGTCCGAGGCCCTCGCTGTTCGTGCACCCGTTCACCGCGTAGGCCGACCGGAGGACGTTTCGGCGTTTTGCGTCGTTCGTGACCGTCGCTGTCTAGGTTTGATCTGACCTGAGCGGCGGAGGCCAGATGAGCAATCAGTCATCCCACAGTGATGCGAACGAGGTGTCCGCCGAGTTCGGCTACACCCCAGAGCTCAAACGCACGCTCGGCTCGTTCCAGGTGTTCGCCGTATCGTTCGCGTTCATCTCCGTCGCCGTCGGGATCTTCGGCACCTACGGCATGTTGCTGAACAACGCGGGCCCGGTGGGCATCTGGACCTGGCTGATCGCGCTGGCCGGTCAGATGCTGGTGGCGTTGGTCATCGCCCAGTTCGCCGCCCGCATCCCGCTCAGTGGATCGTCGTACCAGTGGGCGTCTCGGCTCGCCAACCCTCGCGTGGGTTGGATTTTCGGCTGGCTGACCTTCTGTTACCTCGTTGTGGGACTCATGGCAATCGACTTCGCGATGGCCAGCCAGTGCCTGATGCCATTGTTCAACATGACCCCCGACGAGCAGACCGCCCGCATCCTCACCGTCGTGATTCTGCTGGTGCAAGCGGCGCTCGCGATCGCATCGACCCGACTCGTCGGGCTGATCAACTCGCTGGCAGTGGGCGTCGAGGTGACGATCGTGGTGTTGCTGGTGGTCGCGCTGCTGGTGGCGGTCGCCGTGACCGGCGACGGTTCGGCCGCCAACCTCGGATCACGTGGCGTCGCAGCGGATTCAACAGAATACTTCGCCTTCGGCGGCGGCTTGATGGCCGTGATGATCGTCGGCCTGGCAACACTGGTGGGCTTCGACTCCGCGGCGAACATGGCTGAGGAGGCCAAGGATCCGCACCGCACGGTGCCGCGGGCCATCGTCGGCTCGGTCGCAGCGGCCGGAATCCTGGGAATGCTGTTCCTCATCGGACTGACCGTGGCGATCGACGACATCACCAAGGTGACCGCGTCGGAATCGCCGGTGGCGACCATCATGCGGGATCAGTTCGGAGCTCCGATGGAGCGAATCCTGTTGGTGGTGATCGCGATCGCATTCTTCGGCGGCGGACTGGTGTCGCTGACGTCGTGTGCACGCATGGTGTTCGCGATGTCGCGTGACGGGCGGTTCCCGGCGCATCAGGTGATGCGACGGGTCAACAAGCGGTCCCAGACCCCGATCCCGGCCACCGTGCTCCCGTTGGTCATCGGGATCGTCGTGATGATCGTGCTGCCGGGCGACGCGCTGATCGAACTCATCACCGCGGGCACTCTTTTCCCCGCGATCACCTACGGACTCGTCGTCATTCTCTATCTGGCCGTCCGCAAACGCCTGGACCGCAAGCGCGGTGCCTTCGACCTCGGTCGGTTCGAGTTGCCGGTGGCCGTGGCCGCCCTGGTGTGGTCGGTGTGTGCTGTCGTCATCCTGCTCTCCCCCATCGACGCGACCGTCCCCATGATCATCGTGGGCGGGCTGATCCTGGTCGGCTGTCTGTATTTCGGCTTCATGCTGATGTTCCGGCGGGAAGTCCTCGACAGCGAACCCGGACAGGACGTGTTCTCCGACACCGACCGTCGTACCGACCCCGACCCTCAGGACGCCGAGGTCTGATCCGGCCGGGCGCCCGCGGTTTCGGTCACGATTTCCCCACCCCGAGACCGCCGCCGGCATGATTGAATTCGGCGTGCGCGTACATCATTTGATCGCAACAGCCGCAGCGGCTGTGTTCGTCGTCGGATCCGCCGGATGTTCCACCGATTCCGGCGAATCCCCGCAGCCCTCGTCCACGGCGGCAACCGAGACCACCCACGCGCCCACCGCAGCTCCGCCGGTCCCGCAGGGTTCCGACGGAATCGACATCGAACGCATCGAGTATCTCGATCCCGCCGACGCCGACCCGGCCGAGAACTGGGCCAACCTGTACCTACCCGCGGGCGACCACGGGGACGGAACCGTTCCTCTCGTCACCATCATTCACGGCGGCGGCTGGGAGAGTCGCGCCGGCGCAGAGCAGTTCGACGACATGGCCCGTGATCTCGCCGCCCGCGGACTCGCCGTCTACAACGTCGAGTATCGCCGCGTAGGCACGGGCGGCGGCTGGCCGACGACCTTCCACGACGTGGCCCGCGCACTGGACCACGTACCCGCGATTGCCGAGGCACATCCTCAACTCAGCATCGACGACGAGCTGGTGATCGGCCACAGTGCCGGTGCGCAATTGGCCGTCTGGGCAGGCACGCGACACCGCCTCGACGACGATGAAGTGGGCTCACGTCCGGCATTCGGCCCATCCCGAGTGGTTTCCATCTCCGGCCCCTTGGACATGCGTTACGCCGTGAACCACGGCAACGGACGGGTCATCAAGCAGATCCTCGGCGGCACACCGGAACAGGTGCCCGATCGGTACGCATCGGTGGACCCGATCCAGAACCTGGATCCCGCAATGCCGGTGATCCTCTTCCACGGTCTCGCCGACGACGACGTCGACCCGGACAACTCGCGGCACTACACCGCCGCAGTCCGGGCGGCGGGCGGCAGCGCCGAGTTGCACCTGGTGGCCGGCGAAACCCACACCTCGCTGGTGCATCGACGATCTCCTGCGTACGAGCAGATCCTGGACCGCCTCTCCGTCGTGGCCACGACCGACCTCGACAGGCTTCGCAGCGAGTAGGGCTCGACCGATCTGGCCGCCCCTTCGCCCCCGGGTGCGCGAGTAGGGTTGTCCCCCGGGCAGTCCTGAGGTCACGAGGACCGCAGATATGACCGGGAGGTGCAGATGGCCGCAGAATCGACCCGGCGCGGTCGAGGTAGACCACCGGGACCCCCGGTCGACCTCGACGCGCGACGGGAGATGTTGCTCGACGCCGCAGAGGCGACCATCCGCCAGTCCGGCGCCGCGGTCGGGCTCGCGGAAGTCGCCAAAGCTGCCGGCCTCACCCGCTCCGCGGTGTACGCGGCGTTCAACGACCGCGATGGGGTGGTCGACGCGCTCGCAACCAGACATGCACGACGGATTGTCGAGCGACTCACCTCGGTCGTCGGCGGAACCGCCGATCCCGCCGAACAGACGCGCGCCGCCATCGACATCCTGGCCGCCTGGTTCGACGACGAACCCCAGCTGGCCCACCTACTGACCGGACGGCTCGATCAGACGGCCGAGAACACTCCCGGTGCCATCGTCGAAACCGTCGCAGACATCCTGCGAGCCGGTTTCCGGGCGCGCGGCGCAGACGACTCCCCCGCCGAACCTTGGGCATACGCCCTCGTCGGAGCGGTTTCCTCGGCCGTCGGATGGTGGTCACGAACGCGAAGCATCCCTCGTGCCGACCTCGTCGACCACTTGCATCGACTCATCTGGTCAGGCTTCGAAGGCGCGGGAGGCGCAGCACCGAGCAGCAGACCTTGACCGACGCCCACCTAAAAGACACACTGTATTTTATGACCTCGGTGTGGACAGTCAGTCCCGAACGCGCAGCCGCCATCACCGGCGCGCGCAACTGGACGGACGTGAGAGCCGAGCATCCCGACGCCGTCGACGCGATGGCCGACGGCCTGATGCTCGGCGACGCCGCAGCCGATGCGGTGATCGCGGAGATGTATTCCGGCCGGGGTTGGGCATGGTCGGACATCACCGCGGCCCTCGACAGCCCCACCGAGATCTCCGATGCACCACCCGCATTGCGTCATTTCCTCGAGGTGGCGACGGACCTTCCCTCCTGGTTCGATCCCGCCCTCGCGCGTGCGGGTGCCGAGGCCTGGTGGCGCTTCGGGTCACTCCAGTCGAGCACGTTGTACCAGTCACTGATCTACGGATACCGGGCACGCGGATTCACCCGGCCGCTGGTCGCCACGGGCCGCTTGACCGAGGGCACCTGGGATCGCGTCGTCGCCACCGGCCGATGGGTCACCCTGGCCACCGCCCCGGGGATGATGGACCCCGGCGAACCCGGATGGTCGGAGACGCTACGAATCCGGCTGGTGCATGCGATGGTTCGGCATCACCTCCACATGCACGGCCACTGGGACGACGAGCAGTGGGGCGTCCCGATCAATCAGACCTACTCCCAATTGACCATCACCGCAGGTTTCCTCGTCTTGCCGCTGCGAGTCGCCAAAGACTTCGGAATCCATTACACGCGCGCTGACATGGAAGCGATGACCCACCTCTGGAGGTGGGTCGGCTGGGTGATGGGAATCGAGGAGCACCGACTCCCCCGCAACTTCGGCGACGCTCGCCGCACTGATCGGATCGCGCAGGACTTCCGCCTGGAACCGCCGCCGGAGTCCAGGGAACTCGTCAAAGCGCTTCTCGACGACGGCTATCGCACCAACCTCGGACTACCTGGTCCACTGAACGACATCGTCCACGTCCTGTCGCGTCCGTTCCTACGGACTCTGTTCGAATCGGTGTCCGCGAGATGGGTTGACGACGAGGTCGCCACCGCAATGGGTTTGCGCTCCACACCGATGCACCACCTCGTGACCCTGGCTCGGCCGGCAATCCGGTCCAGGGAGATCGCACGCTGGTTCGGTCTGCTCGGCTCTGAGCACGCGGTGGCCCGCCGCGAACTCCGTTTCGTCACCTCGAGATTGGGGCTCGACCTCCGCCGTATCGCCTCGAACCGTTATGACTCCGCTGACAAAGGACACCTGGAGACCGTTGCATGACCGCCACTTTCACCCTCCGGCAGAACCTCGACTGCACCCCGGAGGCCGCCTGGCATCTACTCACCGACCCTGACCAGATGTGCCGGTGGTCGACCGCGCCGATCACTCCTATCTCACTCGGCCCGCAGGATCGTCCCGACACCGCCGGTGCGCTGCGGATGGTCACGCTCCCCGGCGGAAGGATCCGGCTCCGCGAAGTCGTCGAGTACGCAGAGTTCCCACGAACCTTCCGTTACCGGGTCTACGACGGGGGTCCGCTGCTGGTGGAACATCGGGGCGAGCAGCGCGTCGTCGAGACCTCGGAGGGTGTCGAGGTGCAGTGGACGGTGGACATGACGCTCTTCCCCCGTCCGTTGTCGCATCTGATGGCTTGGCAGATCCGACGCGAGGTGCAGCGCTCGCTGACGGAGATGGAGTCGCTGGCCCGAGACCTCGACACGGCGACGCTGACCTCTCCGGACGAACTTCCCCGGAGGACCGCTCACAACCTGGACGACCTCGTCTCCTCAGCCCTCGAGATCCGTGTGTTGCAGCAGGAGATCGCCGACGAGCTCGCCGGCGCGGACGACCCCAAGCAGTGGTTCGCCAGGGTCTATCAGTACGTCACCGAAACCATGATCGAGGCGGCCACCGGAAGACTGGAACTCGGCCTCACACACCCTGATTGGGTCCTCGCCCTGATCCCGGTCTTCCACCGGTACTACGCCGGCAACCTCGACGCCTACCGCAACGGGGGTGTAGTCGAGGACGCATGGCAGGTCGCGTGGTCGACGTGCGAGATCGTCGATCCGGACCGGCCGCACGAGCCGGTCGTGAAAGGACTCCTCGCGGGAGTGGCCGCGCACATCGACGCCGACCTACCGCGTGCGCTGGCCGCGCTTCACCTGGACCGATACCCCGACCGTGACCTTCGCGAGTTCCGTCCCGATTACCTGCGACTCGCACCGGTGTTCACCGTCGCCTCCGACCGTTTGCTCGCGGATCTACCCCGTAGTCACAAGCCGTGGTGGACGAGTATCGCCGGCCGGGTCAACACCGGGATGCGCGACTCACTCCTGGCCAGGACGGGATACGACGTGTCCCGCCACCGGGTTCAAGCGTTCGAAGCGGCAGTGCAACGAGCGTCGTCGCAAACCGGGCCGGCCTAGTCGCGCTCACGTACTACTGGGCCGACATCGCCGAACTCCTGCCGGCTCTGGCGCTTCTGGTCACCTGGCGGTCGGACCACTGCGGATTCGCCGAACGCTCGAGGTCACGAACCCTCCCGGGATCGTCGCCGCTACGACGCCGCCCGAACTGCGGGCCTCAGCGACCGGTACCCGCCGTCAACTCCGGTTCGGTGGGTCGAAAGGGCTGGACGATCTCGGTTCGCCAGCCCGCCGGATCGGTGGAGGGATCACTGAAGTAGACCTCCCAGGGATCGCCGGCCTTCCCGCCGTGCTCGTTCACCCACGTCTCCAGAGCCTTGTACGCCGGCTCCATCGCGTCGTAGGGTCCGGCGTGGGTGGTGACGGCGACCTGCCCGCCCGGTAGTTCGGAGGGCCCGACGTCGCCGACCGGGTCGATCGGCGACGTCGTGGGAAACCCTGCCTCGATCTCGAATCGGCCTTCACCGAGCATGCGATAGCGAGCGAAGGGCGGCCCGGTGGGACCCGCCTGACGTTCCGACAGCACGCGATCGATGTCCCCGTAGGTCTTGTTCAGCCAGGGCCCGATCTCCTCGACTGCCAACGTGGACCTCGCAACGGCTGTCACCTGGGCGGTCCGGGACTCCTCCATGCACTTCATAGTCCTGCATTCTCACAGAATCGCTCTGCGGAGCCCCCTGTCACAGGGCCATTGGTCAACTGTTCGGGAGGTCTTGTCGACTTCGATCGACACCGGTACCGAGGCGCTCGTGCCGGCCGGGCTCGCCTGGCTGGGGCCGTCGAACTCGGACTGATCTGACCGGTGAACGCGCGCCCCGCGTCACCGCTCCGACCATTCGCGACCGGCGTCAGAACCCTCCGATGGCAGCGCCGCCGAGGACAACAGCGACAGCTTCTCCGCATCTGCGCTACCCGGTTCCGGGTGGAACACAACGAGTTCGAGGCCAGGCGTGCTGTCGACGCTCATCCGCTCCCGATAGAGGGTCATCTCCCCGACCGTCGGGTGATCGAACTGCATGGGCGCGCCGAACTGCGCCTTGACGTCGTGCCGGGCCCACAGCTCGCGGAACCACGGGCTCGCCAGGGACAATTCGCCCACCAACTCGACGAACCGCGGGTCGTCGACGTCGGTTCCTATCGCACGACGCAGGTTCCCGATCAGGCATTTCGTCGAGTGTTGCCAATCCGGGTAGAGCGCTTGGTCGGCCGGCTCCAGAAACATGTCCCGAAGTGGGTTCCGTCCCACCGAGAACCGGGGCGAGAGCGCAGACGCCGACGAATTCGCGGCCAGGATGTCGAAGTACCGTCCCTCGACATACGCCGGCTGGGTGAGGGTCTCCACGAGCTTCTGGATGCCCACCGGCACGACCTCTTTGCGGGCACGGCGCCGGGTTCGTCGTGGCTGGTCGCCGCGGCGCTCGCACGAGTCGATGACCTCGAAGGGCGACTCGACGTGCTGGTGCACAACGCGGGGATCTCCGGCGACTGGGTCGTCGACGGTCCCACCGTTTCCCGGGTGTTCGACACCAACGCCGTCGGCATCGTGCGAGTCGCCGAAGCGGCACTGCCACTCCTCCGCAAATCGGATCACCCGCGGGTCGTCACCGTGTCCAGCAGCATGGGATCGTTCTGGGCCGTGACAAACCCGGACCGCGCTCACCGCCGCGCTCTACGCCGCGTCCAAATCGGCGGCGTCGATGCTCACGCTTCAGTACTCCAAGATCGAACCGGGCATCAAATTCAATGCAATCGAACCGGGCTTCACCGACACCGACATGACCACCGGAACCGTGATGACCGGCGGCCGACCCGTCGAGGACAGCGCACGCACCGTCGTGCTACTGGCAACGATCGGGGCAGACGGACCCTCCGGCACGTTGCAGGACGAAAACGGGCTACTCCCCTGGTGAACCCGGGTTTGGGGACGTCCCGGCGGGGTTACGCTGAGGCATGGTCTTCCAACGCGACGTCGCACCGGGAATCCATCGCCTGGAACACGCGTACACCAACCAGTACCTGGTCGAGGACGGCGACCGACTCGTGATCGTCGACGCCGGACTGCCCCGCTCGTACGGTCCCCTGGTCGACGCGATCCACCATCTGGGCCACGACGTCGATGCGGTGTCTGCATTGATCGTCACCCACGGGCATTTCGATCATGTGGGCACCGCACGACGCCTGGCCAAGCAGTGGCGCATCCCGGTCCACATCCATCGCGACGATGTGTGGCTCGCCGCTCATCCCTATCGGTACGCGCACCAGAACGCCACGCGCGTCGGAGTTCCGCTGCGCAACCCGCCGTCGTGGAAATTGCTCAGTCGCATGGCCTTTGCCGGAGCCTTCAGGGTCCGCGGAATAGACGAAGCCCATGTGTCCGCCTTCGCCGACAACGGCGAGCTCCCGGGAGGGGCCGAGGTGATCCCGACGCCCGGGCACACCTTCGGCCACGTATCCCTCTACTTTCCCGACCGCGATGCGGTCATCGCCGGCGACGCATTGGTCACCCTCGATCCGTATACCGGGGCGCACGGGCCCCGGCTGATCGCCGGGTCGGCAACCGCCGACTTCGAGCGGAACCGTGACTCACTCGACGCACTCGCCGCCACCGGCGCGAAGTCCGTCCTGCCCGGGCATGGCGTCCCGTGGCACCACGGTGTGGCGGCGGCCGTCGAGCGCGCACGCCACACCGACAGTTGACACCGACCGGCGCCTGCGCGACTCAGCCGAGGCGTTCGTAGATCGTCGCGTTCGCGAGACCGCCTGCCTCACACATCGTCTGGAGCAGGAATCGTCCGCCCCGCTGTTCCAGCGCGTTCAGCCCGGTGGTCGCCAGGCGGGCACCGCTGGCTCCCAGCGGGTGACCGAGTGCGATCGCCCCGCCGTTGACGTTCACCTTGTCGAGGTCGACGCCGAGCTCCTGTGTCCAGGCCAGGACAACCGGAGCGAAGGCCTCGTTGACCTCGAACAGGTCGATGTCGGCGAGGTCGAGTCCGCTGCGCGCGAGCACCTTTCGGGTCGCCGGGATGATCGCGGTGAGCATGAGGAGCGGATCGTCGCCGGCGACCGCGATGGTGTGGATCCGTGCCCGCGGCCGCAACCCGAGCTCCGCCGCCTTCTCCTCGCTCATGACGAGGACGGCGGCCGAACCATCGCTGATCTGGCTGGCACTGGCGGCGGTGATCCTCCAGTCGATCTCGGGGAATCGCCGCGCGATCGCCTCGTCGTAATAGGCGGGCCGCAGGGCGGCCAGACTCTCGAGGGTGCCGCCCAACCGGATCCCCTCGTCGGCGGTCAGACCGGAGATCGGTGCGAGCTCGTCGTCGAACATCCCGTTCTTGGTCGCCTGCGCCGCCAATTCGTGTGACCGAAGGGAGAATTCTTCGATCGCGGTGCGGGCGATTCCCCACCGGGCGGCGATGAGTTCCGCGGAGATCCCCTGCCCGACGAGCCCGTCGGGATAGCGCTCGTCGAACGCGACACCGTTCAGGTCCGACGTCCCGGCCGCGGCCGAACCCATCGGCACCCGTGACATCGATTCGACCCCTGCGGCCACGACCACGTCGTAGGTGCCCGCGATGATCCCCTGGGCGGCGAATGCGATCGCCTGCTGACCGCTGCCGCACTGGCGGTCGATCGACACACCGGGCACCGACTCCGGAAGACCTGCTGCCAGCAGGGCGCGCCGTGCGATGTTGAAACTCTGCTCACCCACCTGACTGACGACTCCGGTGATCACGTCGTCGATCTCGGCCGGATCGAGGCCAGTACGGTCGACGATCGCCCGGAGGCTGTGTGCGAGTAAGTCGACCGGATGGACGTCGTGGAGCCCGCCCGACGGCTTCCCCTTGCCGATCGGCGTGCGTACCGCGTCCACGATGACTGCAGTTGCCATGTCTGACCTCCATCGGTGTCGGATCGTCGACGACGATCCCCGTGTGGCTGACTTTTGTCTGCCATAGTCAGAGGTCTACGCCCTGACTATGGACTTGTCAAGTCAGGGTAGGATGGAGCACATGATGAAGCTGGTGGGACCGCTCGCGGAACGAGATCGGTGGGAGGCGACGCATTGCTCGATCGCCAAGGCGGTCGAGCTGGTCGGTACCCGATCAGCGATCCTGATCCTGCGCGAGGCGTTCTACGGCGCGACCCGGTTCGACCAGTTCGCCCGCCGGGTCGGCATCACCGATGCGGTCGCGTCGGCCCGGTTGAAAGAGCTGACCGAGGCGGGCGTCTTCTCGAAGGTCCCCTATCAGGAGCCTGGCCAGCGGGTCCGTTACGAGTATCTGCTCACCGACATGGGCCGCGACCTGTTCCCGGTCGTCATGTCGCTGATGCAGTGGGGAAACGAGCATCTCCAGCCCGACGGCGCACCGCTCACGATCACCGACGCATCCCGGAATCCGGTTCGCGTCGGGGTGGTGACCGGCGAGCAGAAGACCCTCGACCCCGAGGATGTCGAGGTGAGGGTCAACCGCTCGCGGCGATGAGTACCCGATCACGGATTCGTCGGAAGACGAATCCACCTGCTAGTCTCGGGCTCACGTTCACGCGGTGCTGTAACCCGCTTGTCGAACCAGAGGCCGGGGCGCTTACAGGAACCCCCGGTCTTGTCCAAACTTCCGCGGGTTCCGGCGAACTACTTCGCTGCCGTGCGCCGCAGCTTGGTGTTGACGAATTCGCCCAGGCCCCAACGTCCGAGTTCGCGGCCGTAGCCCGACCGCTTGACGCCGCCGAACGGCAGACCCGGCAGCGTGGTGCCGTGCTCGTTCACGTAGGCCATACCCACTTCGAGTCGGTCGGCGACCTCCTCGGCTTTCGCGGTGTCGGTGCTCCACACCGAACCGCTCAGACCGAACTCGACGTCATTGGCCAATGCGACGGCCTCGTCGGCCGAGGACACCTTGTAGACCATGGCCACCGGGCCGAAGATCTCCTCGGCGTAGGCATCCATGTCCGGAGTGATATCGGTCAGCACGGTCGGCTGGAAAAAGGCACCGTCACGATCGAGCGCGGCGCCGCCGGTCCGCAGCGTCGCACCCTGGTCCACCGCGGTCTTGACCTGGTCGGCGACGGTGTCGCGTGCCGAGATCGACGACAGCGGTCCCATGCGCGTCGACGAATCGCCCGGGTCCCCCACCGTCGTCGCCTCGAACTTCTCGACCAGCCCTTGCACGAAGTCGTCGTAGAGCTCGTCGAGCACGATAAATCGCTTCGGCGAGTTGCAGGCCTGGCCCGCGTTGGACAGCCGGGCCCGCGCGGCGATCGTAGTGGTCCGGGCCATGTCAGCGGAGTCGAGCAGGATGAACGGGTCCGAGCCGCCCAGCTCGAGGACCGACTTCTTGAGATTCTCGGCGGCGACCTTGGCCACCGCGGCGCCGGCACCCTCACTGCCGGTCAACGACACCCCGCGGATGGCCGGATGCGCCAAGAGCTCCGCGACCTGGTCGCTGCTCGCGTACACGTTCGCATACACGTCCTGCGGCACCCCGGCATCGTGCAGGATCTCCGCCATCAACGCCGACGACGCCGCGCAGATCGACGCATGCTTGAGGACGATCGTGTTGCCGGCCAGCAGGTTCGGAGCTGCGAACCGGGCCACCTGGTAGTACGGGTAGTTCCACGGCATCACACCGAGCAGCGGCCCGATCGGCGCCGTCTGCACGATCGACGACTCGGCGCCCTGCGGATCGAGTTCCTCGCTGACCAGCAGGTCCGGGCCATGGTCGGCGTACCAGCGATAGATGTCGGCGGCGAGCTGCACTTCACCTGCCGCCTCCTTGGCCGGTTTGCCCATCTCGGTCGTGATCGTCGACGCCAGCTCGTCCGCACGCTGCTCGTACAGATCCGCGGTCCGGGACAGGATGGCCGCACGCTCCGCGACCTGGGTGCGCCGCCAGCTCTCGAAAGCTTCGAGCGACCGTGCCGCGAGCCCGTCGATCTCGTTGTCGGCGAGACCGGGGAACTCCCGGTCGGTGACGCCAGTGGTGGGATTCGCGGTGACGTAGGTGCTCACTGAGAACCGTCCTTCCGATGTCGGTGGTTCAGATCGGCCGCGTTGATGAGCCCACTCGATGGGGCCGGCCCTGGTCACGAACGGGTACCCGCGCGATCTCGACGCAAACACGAGCACCAGGGTCCACTCCAGACGGTCGTGCTAGTCCGTTCGGACGATATTCGGCGAAGCTCAGGTGGCGGACACGCGGACACTCGTCCAATACCTCGGCGGGTCGGCGGCGTCTAGTACATGATTGAGCGGATATCGCCGACGCGGAGCGTGGGGGCGCACCGTCGGAAAGCAGTAGGGGGAGAAATGTCGATCTGGCAGAGAGCCGTCGTACTCGCGTGCGTGGGCGTCGTCGTCATGACCGCGAGCCTGGCCGTCCGAGGATCGGTCGCCGCGGCGCCGAGCACTACGCCGAGTCGTGAGGTGACGCGCGTGCTGTCGGTGTCGCCGACGACGCCCACGCGTTCGACCGTGACGGTCTACTCGGCCGCCATGGAGCGACCCGTTCGGGTGAGCGTGCTGCTCCCCCGAGATCGTGAGAAGCCCCGCCCGACTCTGTACCTTCTCGACGGGATCGACGGCGGCATCTACACCAACTACACGCAGAGCGGCTGGACGTTCCAGACCGACATCGTGAAGTTCATGGAAGACAAACCGGTCAACGTCGTCATGCCCATCGGCGGCATGGCCGCGTACTACACCGACTGGCAGAAGACCGATCCTGTTCTGGGACGGAACAAATGGGAGACGTTCCTGACCGAGGAACTGCCCCCGCTGATGGACAAGCGCTTCAACGGCAACGGTCGCAATGTCATCGGCGGACTGTCGATGGGCGCTCTGGGCGCGATGTCGATCGCCGTCCGCCATCCCGACCTCTATCGCGGTGTCGCGGCGTTCAGCGGTTGCCTCGACCAGGGTTCACCCGAATACCGTCAGGCCACGGCCGCGTCGGTGTCGACCCGCGGCGGTAACCCCGACAACATGTGGGGACCGGTGGGCCACTCGACGTGGGACGACCACAACCCGGCCGCTCATGTGGAGGTACTGAAGGGCAAGCCGATGTACGTCGCCGTCGGCAACGGATTGCCCGATCCATCGCTGGGCATCGCCGGCCTCGCCTCCCCGGTGGGCGGTGTTCTCGAAGGTGTCGTTCTCCAGTGCACGCAGAGTTTCAAGCGTCGGGCCGACGCGGCGGGCGTGAAGGTCACCTACGACTTCAGGTCCGGACTGCACTCCTGGGGCTACTGGAACCAAGACCTCCACCGTGCGTGGCCGACCATCGCCAAGGGCCTCGGCGTCCGACGCTGACCGTATCCGACCAGCGCCGTGCGTGGGACGTGCTCCTCGCGCCCCGTCCCACGCACAGGTGCGCCTATCCGGCGGTGAGGGCCGCGGCTCGTCGGGATCGGCTGCGGACCGGCCGGTG
Organism: Gordonia sp. Swx-4; assembly: GCF_030316175.1. Classification (NCBI taxonomy): domain Bacteria; kingdom Bacillati; phylum Actinomycetota; class Actinomycetes; order Mycobacteriales; family Gordoniaceae; genus Gordonia; species Gordonia sp. Swx-4. Next base: position 2,348,163 of record NZ_CP128197.1, on the reverse strand, counting down.
CACTCCCGCCGGCGCTTCCTGGATGTCGAGCGTCCGGCGAGCCACGTCGAGGTGATGGCGGGCGATCCCCAACGCGGCGTGGTAGCCGACCCGGAACTCACTGTCATCGGGGTCGGCGGCCCACCGACCCTCTCGCTCGAGCCGGTCTGCCAGTCCCTGGATGATGTCGAAGTCCCGGCGCAGACCCCCTGAGTACACAGCTGCGCCGACGAACGCGTCGGGACGGAGAGACTCGGTCGTGATCTCGTCGAGGACGCAGACACGTGCAAACGTCATGCCCGCCCGGAATCCGCGAAGGAGCTCCGACTGCGGCCGCTCGACCGCGGCCAGCGTCGAGAAACGGTCGTGGAGATACGTGAGAACCTCTGCGAGGCGCGTGTTCTGATCCACGTCATCCCACATTCTTCCGTTTTCGGATGATCGAGCTGTCTTCACTCGCACGCTTCTTCTCGCGTCGCAATTTCAACTCTTGGCGGCGTTTTTTCGAACTGGAATTCTTCTCTGCCATGATTCCTCGCTGACATGAAGGGTAAGTCCCCTGAGGTGGTGGGGTTTCGGGGCTGAGGTGAGCTGCTGCTGAGCGTGTCGGTGACCCTGTTGGGCGGGCCATCGCGTAGTGGTCAATGAGTTACCTACCAAGTGACTCACAGAAGGACACACCACACGATGACCCAGGACCATTCTGCCTTGCTCGCCCAGCTCGATGCACTCACCTCCGCCGATTCCGGGGCGGTGTTCGCCGAGTTGATCCGAGCTGGCCTGCAAGCACTGATCGAGGCCGAGGCCACCGAAAAGATCGGCGCCGGCCGGTATGAGCGTTCCGCGGAACGCGCCACCCACCGCAACGGCCACCGAACTAAGACCGTATCGACGACCTCGGGCGATGTGGAAGTCAAGATCCCCAAGCTCCGGTCCGGGTCATTCTTCCCCAGCCTGCTCGAACGACGCCGCCGCATCGACAAAGCCCTGCACGCGGTGGTGATGGAAGCCTACGTACACGGTGTGTCCACCCGCAGCGTCGATGACCTCGTCAACGCCCTCGGCGTCTCGGCCGGGATCTCCAAGTCCGAGGTGTCCCGTATCTGCGCCGGCCTCGACAAAGAAATCTCGGCGTTCCGGGAACGGCCTCTGACCCACACCGAGTTCCCCTATGTGTTCGCCGATGCCACCTTCTGCAAAGTGCGAGTCGGCGCCCACGTCGTCTCCCAAGCCCTTGTCGTGGCCACCGGGGTGTCGATGGACGGAACTCGTGAGGTGCTCGGCACTGCAGTCGGTGATTCGGAATCCTTCGAGTTCTGGCGTGAGTTCCTCGCCTCACTCAAAGCCCGAGGACTCTCAGGGGTGCATCTGGTGATCTCCGATGCCCATGCAGGGTTGAAAACGGCAGTGGCCCAGCAGTTTACCGGATCAGCGTGGCAGCGCTGCCGGGTGCATTTCATGCGGAACCTGCATGGCGCGGTCTCGACCAAACAAGCGCCGGTGGTGACCGCTGCGGTCAAAACGATCTTCGCCCACACCGAACCGGCCGAGGTCGCCGCACAGTGGGACCAGGTCGCCGACACCCTCGAAGCATCGTTCCCGAAAGTGGCGGCGATGATGGCTGAGGCCAAACCCGACGTGCTCGCGTTCACGGCGTTCCCGAAGGCGCACTGGCAGAAGATCTGGTCGAACAATCCAATTGAGCGGCTGAACAAGGAAATCAAGCGCCGCGCCGATGTCGTGGAGATCTTCCCCAACCCGCCGGCGTTTCTCCGGCTGGCCACCGCGGTCGTGATCGAAGCCCACGACGAATGGCAAGTCACCCGCCGCTACCTCTCCGACATCAGCATGGCCGAGCTGCGCAAGGTTATCGCCGCCAAACACCAGGCCGCCCAACAGGTCGACGCGCCACGCCAAATCGCCTAACATCCATCACGACTCGTTGATCACAACGCGTGGCACACGCCGATCCGAAGTCCACCACCCCACGGGGCGCTGTCGACATGAATGATGAAGTGGGGTTGGGCACCCACTCACCTCCGTGGACCATAGCCCAGAAAAAATAAAAGTCCAGTCGCCGAATCTGCTGCTGAACAGCAGATCTCACAGACCGTTCGCCCTGGGTCGGCGCCGACTGGCTTTTATATTTTTTTCGGCTAGAGTCCGTGACACCGGCCCGACAGGCCGGTTTTCAGTGAAAGGGAGAGTCGCCGTGCAAGCGGTTGTCATGGAATGTCGTATCCGAGTCTGCGCATCGAAGAGTCGGGTGAGGAAATTTCTCGACCAGGCGTCGTCGCGCGCATTCAACGCTTTTCCGAAATCGGTGAAGTCTTCGCTTGTCGTCGAGGATTCCGACTCTCTGCTCCTGCGCCGGCAGTGGCATCGGGAAAACGATGTCGACGACTTCGGCGTGCCGGTGGGCAAGGACGCCTGTTTCGCGTTCGCGGATCCGTCGGGCCGGCTCACCGCATCGAAGTTGGAAAGCCTGTCGCGGGACATTCTCGGCGATCTCGAGCTCGATCCGTGGGACTCGAGTTCGGGGGTCGGATCGCCCGCGGGCGGGGCAGCCGAGTCGGTGCCCTGGATTCTGACCCTCAGCACCGACCTGGACCACATCGCGCGTGCGGAGATCGCGGCACGCCATCCGATGCTCGAGCTCCGCGCGAGGCCCCTGATCGCGACGTCCTGACCGGGACGTCAACACTCTCTTGCCACTGAAGCAGAGGAAGCAACGATGACCACCGCAACACCTGCCCCGAGGGCCCGCCTGACCCGACATCTGCTGGAGCGCGAACTGGCCGCCGAGATCCGCGATCGAGCCGTCGTCAGTGCCGAGGTCCTCGATCACCGCGCCGCCGGCGATCTGGACAACAACGACGCCTACCACCGCGCCCTGGCGCGCCTCGAGACCCTCGACCGGCATCTCGCACAGCTGTATGCCGCCCTGTCCACGGCAGACGCCGAACCGGCAGCGGACGGCACGGTGCAGGTCGGCTCGGTCGTCACGGTCGTCTTCGATGACGATCCGACCGACGTCACCACCTTCCTGGTGGGACCTCCGGAGCAGTATGCCCTGGTGGGGATGGACGTCTGTTCACCCGACTCACCGCTCGGACGTGCGGTGCTGGGCGCCGACGTCGGCGATGTTCGGACCTATCGGCTGCCCAACGGGCAGGAGAGCACGGTAGCGGTGAAAGACCACCGGATCGAGCTTCTCTGACGCAGCGTGGCCGTGTGCTCGCGGTCGCGCCCGTCCGGCGGCGCCCCGATGAGGGCCGGCGCACGACCGGCAGAGGTCTCGTCGAGCGACCTTCGGCCGTCCGCGCTTCCGACTCGGAACCCGACGGCGACTGCCGATGTCCTCGTCATCGGACGACCGGGCGCGTTGACCACCAGGCTGTGCCGAACCCTCCGCAACCACGGGTTGAGCATCGAGGTCGTGGACCTCGGGTTCGATGGCCCGGGGGTTCGCGATGACCGCTACGACCCTGTCCCGGCGCGGCGCATACCGGTCGGGGCGAGGTCGTGCATCGCCGTGCTGGGTCGCGCGCCACGGCCGCGGCGCAGATGGTGGGACTGGCGTGGCCGTCGGCTCGAACGGCGGCAGGAGGACGAACTGACAGACGCCGTGCTGACTGCCGCGTCCAACGCCCGCAGGCTCGGTTTGCTCGTGGTCGCCGAGGCATCAACACCGGGTGAGACCGAGGTCGCACGAGAGCGTGCCCGACACGTCGCGCGTGTCGCAGGCTACGAGGCCGCCGTCAATGGAAACGCTCTGACCTCGGCTTTCTATCTTGTGACGAGCGCGTCGGATTGCGCCCCCGAGAACTTCCCGGCGATCGTCGCCTGGGCGCGGCGCCGAGTGGATTTATAGATACTTCCTGCCGCTCGATAGGCTGCGGGGTGGTGACCCGGTTCAGGGTGCACCGGCGTTCCCTGGAGAAATCGAAAAGGAAGTGGTGGCCACCGTGGTCGTGCTCGACGAGAAGATCAGCGATCTGTACGAACAGGTGATTACCCGCAATCCCGGGGAGGCCGAGTTCCATCAGGCCGTTCGTGAGGTCTTCGACAGCCTCGGACCCGTCCTGGCCAAGCACCCGCACTACGCCGACGCCGGCATCATCAAGCGTCTGACCGAACCGGAGCGGCAGATCATCTTCCGCGTGCCGTGGATCGACGACCAGAACCAGGTACAGGTCAACCGCGGATTCCGCGTCGAGTTCAACTCGGCGCTCGGCCCCTACAAGGGCGGCCTCCGCTTCCACCCCAGCGTCTACCTCGGCGTGGTCAAGTTCCTCGGCTTCGAGCAGATCTTCAAGAACGCACTGACCGGCCTGCCGATCGGTGGCGGCAAGGGTGGCTCGGACTTCGACCCCAAGGGCAAGTCGGATCTCGAGATCATGCGGTTCTGCCAGTCCTTCATGACCGAGCTCTACCGCCACATCGGTGAGTACACCGACGTTCCCGCCGGTGACATCGGCGTGGGCGGCCGCGAGATCGGTTACCTGTTCGGCCAGTACAAGCGCATCACCAACCGATACGAGTCCGGTGTCCTGACCGGCAAGGGACTCGCCTGGGGCGGGTCGCAGGTGCGCACCGAGGCCACCGGCTACGGCGCGGTCTTCTTCGTTCGCGACATGCTCGCCGCAGTGGACGACAAACTCGACGGCAAGACGGTTGTCGTGTCCGGCTCGGGGAACGTCGCCATCTATGCCATCGAGAAGATCCAGCAGCTCGGTGGCCGCGTCGTCGCCTGCTCGGACTCGAGCGGTTACGTCGTCGACGAAGCGGGCATCGACCTGGAACTCCTCAAGGAGATCAAGAACGTCCAGCGGGGTCGCATCGGCGACTACGTGAACGCCCGCCCCTCGGCGCGGTTCGTCACCAAAGGCTCGCTGTGGAACGTGCCCACAGACATCGCGATCCCGTGCGCGACGCAGAACGAACTGAACGGCGCCGACGCCGCACAGCTGGTCAAGAACGGGGTCCGCATCGTCGCCGAGGGCGCGAACATGCCCTGCACCCCCGAGGCCGTACGCACCTTCGGCGAAGCGGGCGTCAGCTTCGCGCCCGGTAAGGCGGCGAACGCCGGCGGCGTGGCCACGAGCGCACTCGAGATGCAGCAGAATGCATCTCGCGACTCGTGGAGCTTCGGCTACACCGAGGAGCGCCTCTCCGAGATCATGACCTCCATCCACGATCACTGCCTGCACACCGCCGAGGAGTACGGCGCTCCCGGCAACTACGTGATGGGCGCGAACATCGCGGGCTTCACCCAGGTGGCCGATGCGATGCTGGCTCTCGGTCTGATCTGAGCCGCCACCCGCTCTGAATCCGTATGACGTTGTGCCCGGTTTCCGGGTACGACGTCATACGGCTTTCAGCGGACCCTCAGCAATACCGAGCCTTCTTGAGCGGTGGCGGGATCGGCGGCAGCCGTGACGCCGCGAAGATCATCGACGCCTGCCTGATCATCTTGACCAACACCACCGGTCGCCCGATGTTCGGCAACTCCGTTGTCGGAAGCTACGGCCTGTACGTGAACAAACAGGGCATGCTGCAGAGTCCCGCGAACGCGAGTGCGCCTACGCGACAAGTCAATTCGCTGATCGCCCCCCGGCGGGTACGTCGGCACGTGGCTGCGCGACAACGGGGCGACCGACACCCTGCTGACGCTCTACCGGTCGGCCTACACGATCGAGGTCCCGTTCGGCTTTGTCGCAGAACAGATGTCGGGCGCCGCACAGTTGGTGACCAACACCAAGGCCAGCGTGACCAGTACCGTCGGCATGTCGATGGCGCCGCCGCTCTGGATTGTGAACTTCGCACTGCTCTACGTCGTCAAGCCGTCACTCGCCGCCGCGATGCCCGCCTACTGGGCACCCATCCCGCCGGCGGTGGCCGCTGCGATCAAGGCCAGCCCCAACGGTCAAGTGCCCTACAGCGAGTACGCGTCGTACTTCGACTGAGCACGAACGGCGGACCCGTCGTACCAGGACTGCGGTATGCCGCCGCCTACTCACTCCGCAGTAGGTCACCATCTCGGTCGGGCACCGAGCCGGCCAAGGCCACCGACTCGAGCCGGCGGTCGGCCCCTCCCCGTCGAAGTCCGGACACCGGATCGACCTCGACGGCCTGACCTGTACCGAAGGTGTCGTCGGACATCACGACCTCGTGACCGCGCGACCGAAGTGCGGCGACGAGCCTGTCTGACGGTGGGGTCGCCGCCTCGAAGAGAACACTCCGCCCGTCGGAACCACGCAAGAACCTCGGCGCGTTCACCGCGTCGTCCAACGTCATCCCGAAATCGAGCACGTTCACCAGCATCTGCCGAACCGTCTCCACCCGGGTCTTTCCCCCGGGGCTCCCGACCACCAGTCGCACCTTTCCGTCCGCGTCGAACACCACGGGCAGGCACGGGTTCTGCTCCAACTTGCCACCGGGCCGGATGTCGTTGAACCCGCGGTTGCGTGGGTAGCTGAACGACGCACTGGTGTTGGTCAGCATCCCGGTGCCGGGCACGACCGCTCCGGTCCCGAAGATCCCACCGACCGTCTGCATCAGGTTGACCGCGTTGCCCGCGGCGTCGACGACACACAGGGTGATCGTGTCGCCGGCGGAGAGGTCGGCGGCGATCGGCTTCGCCCGGTCGGATATCTGCGAACGGAGCGACTCGGTGTGCGACTCATCGAGGAGCCAGGCCACCGTCTCTGGAGGGGTTCGGTCGCCGATGTACCGGGCGCGTTCCCGGGCAACGAGTTTCGCCGACTCGACGCTCACATGGACGTACTCCGGGTCGTCCGGCGACCTGAAAGGAGGCCATTGCTCGAGCACGTTCAGACCCGAGGCGAACGACACGTCACCGAGTGGCCCCGGCGCAGCGTGGATCTCCCAGCCGCGGTACGAGGTCGTGAGCGCCGGATGCCATTGTGGGCATTGCCCTCTCAGGTCATCGGCGCCCACCACGCCGCCGTTGTCGGTGTAGAAGCGTGCGACCGCCTCAGCGGTCGTGCCGGTGCGGAACTCGTCAGGTCCGTTATCGGACAGGCGGGTCAGCGTGTCGGCGAGATCGCTCTGCACGAGCAGATCACCGGCGGCGAGCGGCTTGCCGTCGCGGAAGAACACCGACCTACTCGACGGCCATCTCTCGAGGCGATCGACGAACTTGGACAGCATCGCGCCGAGCAACGGCGACACCGTGCAGCCCTCAGCAGCGAGTTCGATCGCGTACGTCAGGACGCGATCCACCGGCCAGGTACCTTTCCGCGCGACGAGCTCTGCCCAGCCGATCGCCAGCGCCGGTGTCAGACCGGCGAGGAGCAGTCGCCGGGTCCTCTCCAGTTCCGCCACATCGCACATGCCGGTGTCATCGACGGGCAGCGCGGCGGGATCGAGACCCAGCGGGACCGTTCCACAGCACTCGAGCACTTCGGTCAGGCCGGTGGCCGCGTCGTGCACCGTAGCCCATCCGACGCCGGCGAGGCTGCTCGAAAATGGTTGCACGACAACGCAGACGGCGGCAGCGGCGACGGCCGCGTCGACGGCGTTGCCACCCTTGGCCAGCACATCGACAGCCGCCTCGGACGCGGCCGCGTGAGGGGTCGACACCGCGTACGCGCCGGCGACAGCCGAGGTCTGGCCGGTCGTGGTATCCGAGGTGACCGCCGCGGACGCCTCCGTCATGGTGCGTGGTTCTCCACGGCCTGCTGCGCGCGCGACCCGAGATGGATACGCCAGCCGGTACCGGGGGTGATCACCGCGAGCCCGTTCCGTTCCGGATCTTCCAGTACGACGTCCCGATACTTCATGGCCAGGGCTCCTGATCCGTCCTGCAGCCGGATGACGCCCAGTTCCAGCTCGACCGGCTCAGCGGGTAACAGTCGGCTCCGCAGCACCTCGTAGTCGACGGCGTAGAGCTCTCCCGGCACGGACCATCCGCCGACCTCGACGGGGTACAGGCCCGGAAACTCGTCCCGGCAGGAGAAGAAGGCGTAATCGGGTGCGGTGGACACCTCGCCCAGGAACGTCGCGGTACCGGCGAATGCGTCGTGGATCTCGCCGCCGCGCATGGCCTGTCCGTTGACGAACATCCGCACTGTCTGACCCGGTCCCGGCATCAGGTTGCCGAGTGGCGTGAGGTCGTCGGTCATGAGGTCCGTCCTTCGCGAAAAGCGAGCTCGATGTTGCGTAGGTCCGTGCCGTCCTGCGACGGCCGGCCACGAAGCGCATGGGTGTACATGGCGGTGACCGCCCGATTCTCGTCACCACTGCTGAGATCATCGAGCAGGGTTCGGTGCTGGGCCACGGGCTCGTAGCCGTCCTGCTGGACGTAGTCGTCGGTCTGATAGGCGCCCGGACTGCCGCCGAGGGCCACCCCGCGGGCACGGGTGAATGCGGCCTCGTTGATCGCTGTGTGGAGGTCGAGGTGCGCCAAGGAATACTCGGGCGATCGGATGCCGTGCACGGTCGCGGCTTCGCCGAGAGGTTCAAGGAGCGAATAGAGCTTGTCCCACTCGACGGTGTCGGCCTTCCGGGTCAACAACCGTGCCACCACCTCGTCGACGGCGACCCGAAGCATGTGCAGTTCGTTGCGCTCGGCCTCGTCGATCCGGACGACCTCGAGCTGGCCGCGTCGGATACGGACCAGCAGCCCCTCACTGCGAAGACGCTGGAGCGCCTCCCGAACCGGGGTTCTACTGACCGCGAGGTTCTCCGCGATCTGCTCTTCGATGATCCGCGTTCCGGCCGCGATCTTCCCGCAGATGATCGCCTGACGGAGATACCGGTAGACCCGGGCGTTGGCGGACAGGACCTCGTCGTCACCGCCGCTGACCATGCCTCACTCCCCTTTCGCCTGCTGGTCGAGCGCCCACGCTGCGCCGGCCGCCCGGCAGGCATGCGTGATCCGTTGCATCAAAGTCCCTGACATCACAGCACAGCCCGCCGCCAGTGCCTGAATCTGCAACGCACTGTGCCGGTTGTTGAGGTCGAACAGGATACGTCCGGGTGCGAAGAGCTCCCCTGCCGGAAAACCGAAGGGCGACGCCTCCGATTCATCGGTCTCACCCCAAGTGGTCGCGTTGATCACCACCGACGGCTCCACCTCGGCGGTGTCCGCGGGTGCGACGGCGGTGACGCCGTACCGTTCGGCGAGTCGGCAGGTCGCCTCGGGGCGGCGCCCGCTGACGAACAGCTCCGCATCCGGATGCGCCCTCGCGAGTCCGAGCAGCGCCGAGTGGGTCGTCCCGCCTGTCCCGAGCACGAGGATCCGGGGACGATCGAGTCCGCGGAGCAGCACCTCACCGGCGGCGGCGAGCGCCCACGAGTTGGAGTTCAGGCCGACGACGCCGGTGCTGGTCCGAAGCAGCGTGTCGACGATTCCGGTCCGTGCGGCCGACGGAGTCAGCCTGTTGGCATGGGCCCCTACTTCGGCTTTGAAGGGGCTGAGCACCAGGCCCAGATCCCACGTCGGCTCGACGAACGCCTCGCCCGGAACGGTTGTGACGTCGGTCGTGGCGATGCTCAGGTTCTGCCCGGCCAGCGCCGCGTCGAGCATCTGCGACTTGGCGGCGCGACCAGCGGTGGTACCGAGAGCCAGAACGTCAACTGTGCGTGCGACATTCGACTTCACGACAGCCACACTCAGTTCGTTCTCCAGGCAGGCGGCCACGGCCTCGGCGACCACGTCTGTCTTTCCGATGATGCTCATCTATACCCCTAGCTGATCTCGGTGCCGGATTGGTGTGACCTGGCGTCCACTCGGTGTGCCGACCGGTTCACCGTCGGCGGCGATGAGAGATCCGCGCAGGTACGTCGCGCGAACCGCACCTACCGTGGACCATCCGTCGAACGGTGTGATCGGGTGCATCGAGTGAAGTTTCTGCTGGACCACGGTTCCGGCGGCGTGTTCGTCGACGAGGACGAAGTCGGCGTCGCCACCGATTCCCAGATGCCCCTTGCGATCGTCGATGTGCCACAGTTTGGCCGGCGTGGCGCTGCAGAGACGAACGATGTCGCTGACCGAGAGCCGTCCCTCCGCGGCCTGCGTCAGCAGCAGCGGCAGCATCGTCTCCACGCCGATCCATCCACCATGGGCGCACCACACGTCCGCGGCCCCCTGTTCCTCGACCGAATGGGGTGCGTGATCGGTGGCGATGATGTCCACTTCTCCCGCGGTCACGCCGGCCCACAGCGCGTCGACGTTCTCGCGCGGACGGATCGGCGGGTTGAGCTTCACGAGGTTGCCGAACTCCTCGTATGCCTCGTCGTCGAGCAGCAGATGTCCGACCAGGGTTTCCACCGACACGCGGTGCCCGAGCGCACGCATCAGCCGGACCCGGGCCAGTCCCGCCTCGGTCGACAGATGATGGATGTGCAGCTGGACGCCGGCGGCCCCGGCGAGGGTGATGATGCGGGTGACCGCCTCGACCTCCACGACGTCGGGCCTGCTCTCGAGATGAGCCCTCGTGTCGGTCCGGCCCTGGGCGCGCAACTCGCGGGCGAGCTGCTGCAGGAGCGGGTTGTTCTCCGCGTGCACACCGACGACGAGCCCCGCCTTGGCGGCCTCGACGAGACCGGCGTAGATCGCCCCGTCGTCGGGGCACGGGTTGTCACCGGTCGTCTGCCCCATGAACAGTTTGAGTCCCGGCGCGCCCTGAGCCGCGAAACCGGCGATCTCGTCCGCGTTCGCCTGCCCCAGCATCCCGTAGATCCCGAAGTCCACGTGAGCCTTCGGCGCCACGGTGGCGATCTTGTCGGCATGGATCTGCGCGGTCGACACCGGCGGCACGGTGTTGGGCATGTCGAACACCGTCGTCACGCCTCCGACCGCGGCCGCCCGGGACCCACTGCCGAAGTCCTCCTTGTAGGTCATGCCCGGATCCCGGAAGTGCACGTGTGCGTCGACGAGGCCCGGGAGGACGAGCAGTCCGCGCGCGTCGATCTCGGTGGGCGCCGGCGGAACCGCGGTACCCACCTCACAGATTCGTCCGTCACGGATACCCAGGTCCGCGTCGAACCGCCCATCAGGGGTGACGACGGTTCCGCCGCGGACGACGATCTCGGGTGATTGGCCGGCCATGTCTCTCGTTCCTCTCACTTCGTGTTCTGCGTCAGCGGACGGTGGATCGACTTGACCTCCGACAGCTCCGCGAGTCCTTCGAGCCCGTGCTCACGTCCGATGCCCGATTCCTTGAAGCCTCCGATGGGTGCGTGCAGGTTGAACGGCCCGCCGTTGACCACGACCTGACCCGCCTGGATACGCCGTGCGACGCGGATCGCCTCGTCGACGTCGCCGGCCCACACCGAGGCAGTCAGCCCGTAGCGGGTCGCGTTCGCGAGCTCGATCATCTCCTCGACTCCGTCACAGACCTGGATGACGAGGACCGGCCCGAAGATCTCCTCGTTGGCAAGGCGATGATCTGGCGGGACCTCGCTGAAGACGGTGGGCCGCACGAAGAATCCGGCGTCGGGGACCCCCGCGGGCCGGCCCGATCCACCGGCGACCACTCGGAGCCCGGACTGTTCCCCGTACGCGATGAACTCCGACACCCGACGATGCTGCGCGGCACTCACCACCGGACCGAGCGTAATTCCCGACGCACGCGCCGGGCCCGTCACCACCGCACCGACGATCGACGCGATCCGCTCTTCGACCTCGGCGAGTCGGGACCGTTCGACGACGAGCCTCGTCTGCGCACCGCAGACCTGCCCGTTGTTGAAGAAGCAACTCGCGATCACAGCGGGCAACGCCTCGTCGAGGTCGGCGGACGGGAGGATCACTGCCGCGTTCTTGCCGCCGAGTTCGAGCACACACCGGGTCAGCGTCCGGGACGAGACCGCCACGATGGCCTTGCCCACGTCCCGGCTCCCTGTGAAGCTGATGACGTCGACCGCGGTCTGGTCCACGAGAGCCGCACCCACGGTCGGACCGCGACCACCGACCACGTTGACGACGCCGCGCGGAAACTCCAACTCGGCCAACAGTTCCACCGCGCGCCACGCCGCCAGCGGCTTGATCTCCGACGGTTTGACGACGACGGTGTTGCCCATGATGACCGCGGAAGCCAGCTTCGAGACGAGCATGTTCAGCGGGAAGTTCCACGCCGTGATCGCTGCAACCACTCCGGCCGGTTCGCGCACGACCAGCGAGTTGCCGACTTCCCGCTGCTGACCGAGGATCGTCTCGGCCATCTCCGGCAGGTGTTTCAGACTATCGATCGCGCGGTTCACCTGTGTGTTCCGCGCCACCGCCGGTGGCAGGCCCAGTTCGTCCACGGTGAGGTCGACGAGGGCATCGGCTTCGGCGGCGAGCTTCTCACCCCACTTGGTCAGGTACTCGGCGCGCTCCGCCACGGCGGTGGTGGCCCAGTCCCGCCCGGCCCGGGACGCGGCCCGAACCGCATGGTCGACGACATGTGAAGAGGCCTCCGCCGCATGGCCGATGACCTCACCGGTCGACGGATTCACCACCTCGATGGCGTCCGACACCGCACCGGCGATCATCTCGCCGTCCACGAAATGCCCTGTGATCGTTCCTGTACTCAACCTGCCGACACCTCCATTACGAATCCGAACCTGCGCGCGAGACCGACCAGCGCGCCGGGCATCATGTAGGCGATCAGCCCCACGACCGCGGCCGCCACCGTTGCCGCCCACAGCATGGTCACCTCACGATTGGCCTGCGCCGTCGTCATCAGGCTCCCGATCCCGTCGTGACCCGACAGCCATTCCGCGAGGATCGCCGCGACGATCGCCATCGGACCGGAGATCCTGAGCCCCATGACGATTCCGCCGACTGCGGCGGGAACCCAGGCGTACGCGGTCTTCCGGACGAACCCGGTGTCGTACAACACCGAGAGGTCGGTGACCGCTGGAGGAAGGGCTCGCATGCTCTCCAGGATCGCGACGAACAGGGTGAACACCGTCACGATCACCACACAGATGACGGTGGCCATGACCCCGCGGCCGGCCACCAGCGTGACCAGCGGCGCCACCCCTACGATCGGCAGCGTGCGAATGATCAACGCGTAGCCCGTGATCGGCCTGGTGAGCACCGTCCACCGCGACACCAGGACCGCGAGCACCATCGCCAGCACCGTCGAGACGACGAGCCCGGCAGCGGCGTCACGCAGGGTCAGCGCGCAGCGACCCGCGATTATCGGGAAGTCGTCGATCAGCGCCTGCATCGTCATCGCCGGTGTCGGGACGCTGTAGGCGGGTATGTCCTGGGCCCAGATCACTCCTTGCCAGACCACGCCCACGAACCCCAGAACCGCCACCGCACAGACGACGTTCACCCACCAGGGCTGTTCCTTGTTCATCGCACCGCCCGTTCCAACGGGGCCATCAACAGCGAGACGACGGCCAACAGCACGAGCGAGACCACGGCGGCCAGCATCAGCGTCGCCCACAACAGGTCGATCTGATAGCTGAAGAGCGCGTTGGCCATCAGACTCCCGAGCCCACGTTCACCGGCGGCACCCGACCACTCGGCCACGATCGCACCGACGAAGCAGGCCGGCAGCATGGTGCGGAGACCGACTCCGATCGACGGAATCGACCGCCAGAAACCGACATTCGTCCACCAGGTCAGACGACCGGCCTCGTACAGCGCGCCGAGCTCCTCATAGCCCTGCTGCGACACCCGCGCACAGGCCGCGAGGGTGGCCGCCACCGGGACGAGCCCGGCAAGGACGACCACGGTGGTGATGAGTGCCGTTCCCCGGCTGAAGAAGAGCGACAGGGCCGGGGTCAGGCTGATGAGCGGCACGCTGCCGACCACCACGCTCAGCGCGACGAACCATGGTGTCACCGAGGACAGCACGCCGGCGACGAAAAGCCCGACGGCCATCATCGCGACCAGGATGAGCGCACCCGTGACGGCCGCACTCACTGTGGGTAATGCGTTGTACCAGACGATGTCCCATTGTTCGATCAGAGCCTTCACGGCTTCCCCGGGACCGATGAAACCAGGCCCGAGCACACCGGTCGCGGCCACGGCCCACCACGCAACCGGTACGAACGCGACCATGCCCACGACGATGGCCGTGTCACGGAGCCCGCCGACCTGCCGGCTTCGTGCCCTCTTGCCGGTCATCGCGATGTCGAGAACGGCTGCGGTCATCGCAGACCCAGATCTGCGCGGAGCCTGCTGCAGTGTCCGGCGAAGTCCACGGTGTCCCGGAAACCACGACGGTCCTCACGGGCCACGTCGATTCGGTACCGGGAACGAATCCGGCACGGACGTGGACTCAGAACCAGTACCTCGTCACCCAGAAGAGTCGCCTCCTCCACGGAGTGCGTCACCAGCAGACAGGTCGTCCCGGTCTGACCGATGATGTCGAGCAGCTCGAAATTGAGTTCGGCCCTGGTGATCTCGTCGAGTGCGCCGAAGGGTTCGTCGAGGAGCAACACGTCGGGCCGGGTCGCCAGTGCACGTGCGAGGGCGACCCGTTGCCGCATCCCTCCCGACAGTTGCCCGGGCCGGTGGCCGGCCCACTCCGTCAGGTGGGTGATCTCGAGCAGGTGGTCGACCCACGACGAGTCCTTCGGCAGGCCCGACAGGTTGAACGGCAGCTCGATGTTGCGGCGGACACTTCGCCAGCTCAGCAGACCCGGATCCTGGAACGCGAAGCCGATTCGCCGTTCCTCACGCATGTTCTGCATGGTCGCGCCGTCGAATGTGATGGTCCCCGACGTCGGCTGAACAAGGTCGGCGACCAGACGCAGGAGCGTCGACTTTCCACAGCCGGACGGTCCCAGAAGGACGCCGAGTTCGCCGCGCTCCAGCTTCATGCTCACGTCGTCGACCGCCGGCGTCAGCTCGCCGCGGCGCCCCGGATACCCGTAGGTCACCTTGTCGACCGCGAGGCCGACCCGGCGATCGATGGTGGACCGATGCGGCTCGTCGGCCAGTTCCGCCGCGTCCTGTGCCACTCCTCCGGACGTCATGATCAGGCTCCAGACCCGTGGGCCGCCTGCAGCAGGGACTGGGTCATCACGGCGTCGAGATCGACTGGCGACGTGATCTTCCCGGCGGTCTCGTACAGTTCGTACACCGACTTGAAGGCCGCGGGTTCGATCCACATGAGGCCGTGGTCGGCGGCCGCGCCGGAGGTGATCAGCGGGACCGCCGCCTGGGCGGCGACCTTCTCGTCCTCGATCGCGGCGCCGGTCTCCTTGTGGTACTGATCCCAGGTGTACTGGGCGATCTCTTCCGGGTGCTCGACGAAGTACTCCCAGCCGGCGATGTCGGCCTTCAGCCACCGGCTCAGCACGTCGCCCTTGTCCGCGATGGTGTCCGCGAGGGCGAACTGCGCGTTGCCGTAGTCGGGGTCGCCCAGTTCGCTGAAGTAGACGACGTTGACCGGCACGCCGGACTGTTCGAGCGAAACACCCTGCTGCGTACCGTATCCGATGTAGCCGTCGACCTGACCCGAGGTGAGGATCGACGGGTCGGTGCCGACGGGGACGATGGACACCGAGCCCGGGTCGACCCCGGCCTTCTTCAGCATCGCCTCGATCAGGACCTTCTCCGTGTTCGGGACGCCTACTTTCTTGCCCACCATCTCCTGCAGTGAGGTGACCGGATTGCTCTTGAGCGACATGAGTGCGTTCGGGGTCTGCTGATAGATGGTCGCGAACGCGGTCACCGGGATTCCCTTGCTGCGCGAGAGCAGGATTCCCGATCCGTTGTCGTCACCGATGTCGGCTTGCTTGTTGGCGACCACGGCCACCGGGTCGATGTTGGGTCCGCCGGCAAGGAATTGTGCGTCGATGCCGTTATCGGTGAAGTAGCCCATCTTGATCGCGGCGAAGTGCCCGCCGAACTGGCTGAGCTTCTTCCAACCGAGCTGTGCGACAACGGTGTCGAGTTTCGCTCCGTTGGCCGCGGTCGTCGACGTACCGGTGCTTCCGCTCGCGCAGGCCGCGAGGAGCGGGCCGCTACCGAGCAGTGCGCCCGCGCCGAGCAGGCCCTGCAGCATCGTGCGACGGGAGAGACGAGGATTGGGAAGTTGGGTCATTGAGTACTCCTGCGACGGCCGTGCGCATGCGCGCACGGTGGAGATCGGGATGTGGATGGGTCGGGATGTGAACGGTGCGAGGCGACTCCGACTCGTCAATCCGCCTTGCGGGTGAGCAGCTTTCGATTGCGCACCCATTCGCCGACGCGGAGCGGTTCCGAAGCTGCGTCGCCGAGAAGGGGTGCGATGGTGTACGCGTCGTTGGGGCGGTAGAAGAACGGGATGGAGATACGCGGGGTGTCGGCACCGGGAGCACTCAGATCGGCTTCGCTCACCTCATGCGGGACCGCCCACCAGCGACCGTCGGTGAGGTAGGTCAGCAGTTCACCGACGTTCACCAGGAACACGTCGTCGCGGGGCGGAACGTCGAGCCACTCGCCGGCCCGGGTCTGCATACGAAGGCCGCCTCCGCCGCCCGCGTCCTGGTAGAGGATCGTGAACATCGTGAGGTCGGAGTGGATGGCGTTACGCACCCCACCCGATCCGGCGGTCGCCGGCGGATAGTAGTTGGCGGCGAGATCGGCCCAGTTGTCCTCGATGAGTTCCATCCATGCGGACTGTCCGACGCCGAGCGCGGCGGCCATGGCGAGGCCCAGAGTGGTTGCGTTCTCCTGCATCACGCGGAAGTACTCGTGCCAGGTCTGCCGGAACGCCGGCAATCGGTCCGGCCATAGGGGGCATTCGACGCCGTGGTCGTCGGACCACGCGGGGACCACACCGTCGGCGTCGGGTCCGGCCAGCGTTCCGTCCACCCGAGGCCCGATGTGGAACATCTCCTTGTGGTCCTGGAAGCCGAACTCGTTGACGTTGTTGGAGCCCTTCCAGCCCACGAACTGGTCCCCGTCGGCCGACTGGAGGCCCACCTTCGCCTCGTACGGCAGTGAGAAGAACTCGAGGGTTGCCGCGTGGACCCGATCGATCAGTCCGTCCGGCAAGGTCAGACCGGTCATTGCGAATGCGCCCACGTCGCGGCAGACCTCGTCGAATCGGGCGAGGAGACCGGCGTCTCCCGACGTCGTCGCCTCACCGAGTTCGGCAAGATCGAAGAGCTGTATTCCCACGGCGATCAAACCCTTCCGAGTTCTGTATCCAAGTTTGTATACGAATGTGCATACATAGTCTTGGCGAAGTATTGCCGTCGTGTTTCGCGACGGTAGACATCGCGAAACACACCTGACTCAGTCGCCGCGACGGCGCCCCTTGTCGACGAGTTGCACTCCACGGCACCACATCTCGCGGACGGTTGACCCTCTTGCGCCGGACAGGGCGACCTCCGCGCTGCCCCACCGCGGGTGCCGGATCACCTCGGCCCACCGGGTCAGGTCGTGTACGACGAAGTCGGCCAGGGCGCCGACCTGCAACGGTTCGGGGGCTGCGGCACCGAACGACGCCGCCGCCCCGACGGTCGCGGGCCCGAGCACCTCGCGCGCTCCGACCGTGTCGCGGCGCAACCCCTGCCAGAGCCCGCGAACCAGCCGCAGCTCCCGCCACATGTCGGCGTCGTCCTCGAGGGTCATCCCGTCCATACCGATGGCCACGCGTACTCCGGCGGTGGTCATGGCGTCGACGTCGGGAATCCCCGACGCCAGCCGGAAGTTGGAGGCGGCGTTGACGACGACGGTGCTCCCGCGCCGCGCGATCAGTTCCATCTCATCCGGCCTGAGATGCACCCCGTGCGCGAGAACCGTTTGCGCGGTGAGGAATCCCAGGTCGTCGAGCGCTCGGACGATCCCGTCTGGATATGTGCGGTCGGCCCACTGCCGCTGCGCCTCGGTTTCGAGGAGATGCATGTGCATGACACGTCCCGTCGCAGCACTGCGGTCGGCGCAGGCGGCAAGGGCATCTTCGTCGACCCACTGCGGACCGACCGGGTGATAGACCAGTGCGAGATCCGGGCCCTCGATCTCCGCCGCCAGTTCGTCGATCCGGTCCAGTTCGCGTTCGGCATGGGCGCGTGCTCGCGCATTCCTGCCCCGCCCCTCCCGCATGGCCCCGGCGGACAACGATGTCAACGGCACCCCGATACAGGCGCGCACACCGACTGCACGCACGGCGCGTGCAGCCTCGCGGACCTCGTGCGCGAGATCATCGGTTGTCGGATTGAGACAGATGTTGACCGAACCCACCCCGGCATCGCGCATGCGTTCCGACGAGCCGAAGACGTTGTCGTACTGCGAGTCACCGGGGGTGAGTGCGAGGAAATCCGCGATCCAAGGGTCGAGGCGGGCATCGCGCGCACCGAGCAACTGCGTGCCGTCACCGCGCCCGTGATCATGGGCATTCGCCAAGGTGGGCAGCGCCACGTCACAGCGTCCCGGCCGTGCCGGGACGGTGTCGATCGAGACGACCCGACCGTCCTCGATCCCGATCGCCCACCCGCCGTCCGATCCCGTGAGTCCGATCGGCGCACTCCCGAGCCCGATCGGCGCACTCCCGAGCCCGGTGACCATCGCGTCCACCACCACAGTCGCCGTGTCCCCGGTCGGCCGCATACGCGTCTCCTCGTTGGAAGTGTCGGACTCCGATCAGTCCGCAGGCACAGCTTGTATGCAAACCCGAAAGCGGGCAACTCGGACGCTACGACGAGTCACACGCGACCGCGATGAGTGTCACCGCGATCCCCCGGCCGAGTGTCGACTTCCGTAAGGGCCGGTCACGCAGTCTCATCGCGAGTTCGCCGGTGACCACGACGAGGATCTGCTCGGCCAGGTGGTGGGGATTCGCGCACGGCAGTTGCGCGGCGAGCTCGCGGAGGGTCTGTCGCATGTGGTCGGTGTCGCGCGTGACCGCGTCGGCGATCTCGGGCGGCGGGTCGGACATCTCGGCAGCGGTTCCCAGGAACGCGCACCACCGCGCGCCGTCGGGTCGGGCGGCGAACTCGTCGATGGCGTCGAAGATGGCCAGCAACCGGCCCTCGGCGTCGGGCGCAGCCGCGATGAGACTCCCCCACGTCTGGCGCCAGCGCTCGTGTCGTCGTGCGAGGGAGGCTGCGACCAGCGCCTCTTTGCTGCGGTAGCCGCGGTACAGGGTCGCCGCCGACACGCCCGCCCGCGCGAGGATGGCGTCGACGGGCGTCGATTCGATTCCGCGCGAGAACACCAGGTCATCAACTGCGTCGAGCAGTTTCTCCTCGGAGCTCTTGCGCATCGGCATGGCAATCAGCCTCGACTCGAAAATATGAAACGCACGTTTTCGTTTGGTCTCGGTCGTGAGCCATCGGTCATCGTGGCCGGCACAGCTTTCATCGCGGCGACCTACGGGCTGGTGCGACTCGCATACGGGCTGTTCCTACCCGACATCCAGGCGGACCTGGCTCTCGATTCGGCCCGTGCGGGGTATATCTCCTCGGGGTCGTCGCTGGTCTACTGCCTCGCGGCGTTGTGCGGGTTCCGCTACGGACGCCGAAATCCTCGGGTCTTGATCGTCGTCGCCACAGCCACCGCGGCGGGTGGGGTCTGGGGCATGGCCGCCGCCGGGGACCTGCTCACCTTCGGACTCTTCGCCGTGATCAGTTCTGCGGGAGCAGGCCTGGCGTCGCCCGCTATGGTGAGCGTCGTCCGGCGCAACATCGCCGCGAATCGCGTGGACCGGGCGCAGTCGATGGTCAACTCCGGCACCGGACCCGGACTCGTCGGCGCCGGGGCGCTGGCACTCGCCTTCCTACCCGAATGGCGACTGACCTGGGCGATCATCGGCGTGGTCACCGCGGTCATCGCGGTCGCCCTCCTCATCACCGACCAGCCGGGTTCCGCCGTCCAGGACGAGCAGTCGCACGCCCTGTCCGTCGGGTGGATCCGCCGCCACGGCACCGCACTGACCATCGCGGTTCTGCTGGGCGGGGCGTCGAGCGCCATGTGGACGTACGGCCGTGCGATCCTCGTCGACACCGGCGGATCATCCCAACGTGGCACGATCATCGCGTGGATCATGATCGGAATCGGCGGCGCCGCAGTGGCTCTCACCGCCACACCGTTGGCGAGGTGGTCGGCGACCTCGGCGTGGACACTCAGCTGCGGAACGATGACGGTCGGGATTCTCCTGGTCGCCGCTGCTCCGGGACAGATGGCGGTCACGCTCGTCGGCTGCCTCTTCTTCGGGTGGGGTTTCACCTCGGCGACATCCGCGCTCATCGCCTGGACCTCGACCATCGATGCGGCACGATCGGCTGCGGGTACCGCACTCCTGTTCATCGCGTTGATGTTCGGGCAGGCAGTGGGTGCCATCGCCCTCGGTGCCACTATCACCGCCGCGGGTTACGGGCTCGCCTTCGTCGTGGCCGCGGTGTTGTCGAGTGCGTCCATCGCCGTGTCCGCACTCGACCGCACCGGTCACCGGGTGCCCGCGGACCGCGCGGACCACTCAGGCGAACCAGGACATGAACCGTCCGCGGGACCAGCACCGGCCGACCGCGTCGCCGGCGACATCGAAGCGCGGCAATGTGGTTGACGGCTCGAACACGGTCAGCCCGATGATGCTGTGCCCAGACGCCGGACGATCCCCGAGGGCCGGAATGGTGGGCGCGACCCCGACCCCTTCGACCGACACCCAGGCAGTCCTCTCGCCGAGGAGAGCTCCTCCAACGCATGCACGAATCGGCGTCGTCTCTCCGGCGAGAACCCCGACAGCGACCAGGCGGTGATGACCAGAGGCAGCGCCCGATCCGGGACACACGAGACCGCATCCGACAGCGTCATGATCGGATCTCCCGAAATCTGTTGCGGTGGAGATGATTCTGCGTGATCGAGCTCGTCGTCGAGATCAGCCCTACGCGCTCGGCGGCGCAGCGTCGGGCCGCCTCGGCGATCGCGGGATAGAGGACCGCGTACCGCCCGGTGTGATCTGAGTGCTTCACCGAGACCATCAGGGAGAGCCCCATCTGACGCGACTCCCCCGGACGCTCGTGCCGACCGCTCCGCCAGCGTCGCGAAGGCCGTCCGCAGCTCTTTCGGGCCGATCACCTCGACATCGGCATCGAATCGCGCGAGCGAAGCGCACAGACCGACAGCGATCCTCGACGTCGCCGTGCAGTACACCGACGCATGACGCTCACGCCTGCTGTCGCTTTATCATCTCGGTGATCCAGGTGGGCGCGAACGGTGAGATACATCCGGGTGACGTGGGGTAGTCCTCGAGGACCCTCAGGCGCTCACCGATGGAGATGGCGCGCGCCCGGTATCCGGGGTGTTCGATGCCGATCGTCGCCAAACAGGTGTTCATCGCCCACTGCAGGCGGTCCGGGGCGTCCCGCATCTCCGATTCGATGATGTCGAGAAGCCCGACGAGGTCGAGTCCGTCGGGCTTCTTGGCCACCCGTTCGGTGGTGAGGACCCAGCCGGCGCTGCGCGCGGCCTCGTCCGCGTCGTCCATCCACGCGACGCGCAGTTCTTCCCTGTGCGGGTTCTTCTTCACGACGTAACCGACGAGCCAGTCGTGCACCTTCGGGCGACCGGCCTCGCGCACCATCGTGTCGAGCTGCGCGACGTCGAAGGCCTTCGGTCGGCAGATGAGCACTGCGACCAGTCGAGCGGCCGTGTCACCGGTAGCCCACAACGCCGAAGCGAGGTCGTGCTGGGTCTTCAGACGTTTGGCGACGGCCCGCAGCTTGGTCAGATTGACGCCGTGGTCGTCTCCGTGCCTCTCGTTGACCGCGCGGATCTTCGGGTCCTCGAGTTCGGCGAGTTCCGCGAGTACCCGGGCGACGGCAGCCTCGGTGTCGGCGGTTTCGGTCACGACGTCTCCGGTCTCCACCCAGATAGGTTATCGGCCCACGGACACCGTTCCACGGGCCTAGTCTGGGCGGATGGCGTTGGTACTGGGTCCGATCCTTCGGCACGTCGACGAGACATCCGCGCTGGTCTGGGTCCAGACGGACGGACCCGCGGAGGTGGAGGTCCTCGGCAGCCGCTCGCACACCTTCGAGGTCGTCGGAAATCACTACGCGCTCGTCGAGGTCACCGGTCTGACGCCGGACACCACGACTGAATACGAGGTGTTCGTCGACGGTTCTCGGGAATGGCCACTGCCGGATTCCGACTTTCCGCCCAGCATCATTCGGACGCGCGGACCCGAAAGCGCCCGCCATCACCGGCTCGTCTTCGGGTCGTGCCGCTACCCCAAGGCGGAGGACCCGAAGGTCGACGAAAAACTCGGACTCGACGCACTGGACTGTTATGCGGTCCGCATGCGCCACCTGCCCGTCGACGAATGGCCCGACACCCTCATCCTCCTCGGCGATCAGGTCTACGCCGACGAACTGACGCCGCAGGTCAAGGAGAAGCTCGAGTCGACCAGGACCTCGACCGCCGGTCCGTCTGACGAGGTGGTGAGCTTCCAGGAGTACGAGGGTCTCTACCGGCACACCTGGGGCGACCCGGAGATACGCTGGATCCTGTCCACCGTCCCGACCGCGATGATCTTCGACGACCACGACATCCGCGACGACTGGAACACCTCGGACACCTGGCGCCGGCAGATGGACGACCAACCCTGGTGGCGTGACCGGATACGCGCCGGACTCGCGTCGTACTGGGTGTATCAGCACCTCGGTAACCTGTCCCCCGCGGAACTGGACGCCTCCGACGGCTACCGCCAGGTGAGGGAGATCGCCGGGGACTGCTGGCCGCATCTGGTCGATCTCGCCGACCGCGCCGATTCCGAAACCGACGGCGTCAAAGGGATCCGGTTCAGCTTCCGGTGGGATCTCGGCGCGACGCGACTGACGATGATCGATTCACGTAACGGCCGCATTCTCGCCGGTGGCGTCCGGAAGATGTTGAGTGACACCGAGTTCGATTGGATCGAAGACCAGGTCAACGACGACGTCGAGTCGGTGGACCACCTGGTGCTCGGGTCGTCGTTGCCGTGGCTGCTCCCGCCCGTCCTCAGCGACGTCGAGACGCTCAACGAGATCGGGGCCCGCCACGACGGCCGGGTCGGACAGCTGGCCGAGAAGATCCGGCAGGGTGCCGACCTGGAGCACTGGCCCGCCTTCTTCGATTCCTTCACCCGGCTGAGTCGGATGATCAGTGGGGTCGCCGGCCTCGGCAACAGCGATCGAACCCTCGGTCCGGCGACCATCAGTGTCCTGTCGGGCGACGTCCACCACAGTTATGCCGCGCGAGCGGATTTCGCCGAAACCACCGGTGCGGTGGTCTATCAGTTGGTGTGCTCACCGGTGCACAACGCCATACCGCCGTACATGAAGGGCGTGTTCCGGCTCGGCTGGTCGCCGCGTCTTGCCAAGATCGTCCGACGCTGGGCCGGTTCCCGCGGAGCGCCGCAACTCCCCGTCACGTGGCACAACGCGCTCGGCCCCCTGTTCGGTAACACCATCGCCTCCCTGATCGTCGACGGACGGGACGCGCGGGTCACGTTCGAACAGCCCGACCTGGACGGCAAGCTGCACGTCGCAGCCGACATGTCGCTGACGGACGAATCCGTCGACCGCGTGGGGACATAGCGTCGTCGTCTGCTACGAAATGCGCTCAGTCCAGGCAGAATTCGTTGCCCTCGGGATCACGCATGACGATGTGCCCGGCACCGAGAGGCGGTTCCGGCTCAACTCGTCGAACGCGAGTTGCACCCAGGACCACGAGGCGGGCCGACTCCGCCTCGAGCGCGGCGAGGCGGTCGTCACCGGTCAGGCCGGATGCGGCCCGGACGTCGAGGTGTACCCGGTTCTTGGCTGTCTTGCCTTCCGGCACGCGCTGGAAGAAGATCCGTGGACCGCGACCGTCGGGGTCGGTGACCGCAGACGCGTCGTTCCTGCGTTCCGGCGGGACACCCATCGCATCGAGCGCGGCGTCCCAGCTGTCGAACCCCGTGGGCGGCGCCTGGATCCGGTACCCGAGCACCTCGGCCCAGAACGCCGCAAGGGCCGCGGGAGCAGCACAGTCGAATGTCACCTGCATCTCTCTGGTCATATCTCCACTGTGGCCTACATCGAGGACAGCCACGGTCCTCATCGCAAGGAAGCCCAGGCGTGGATCAGCGAAGCCGCTCGCCGTACACCCGCTTGACCGACATCACCATCAACACGCGCCGATCCGACACCATCACGCTGCGGTACTCATCCCAGTCCGGGTGCTGGCCGGCGGCCTTCCGGTAGTAGTCGACCAGTGCCTCCACCTCGGGGCCGTGGGGATCGGCGCCCGGCCCGATCAGCGTGACATCGCCCTCTGCGGTCGCCCAGGTGTAACGGTCGGGTCCGGTGACCTCGAGCGCCGCGCGCGGATCGCGGCGGAGGTTGACCGTCTTGGCCCGTCCCTCGGTCATCGACACGTAGATCGTGTCCGCGTCGCGGTCGTAGAACGGGGTCACCGGCGAAAGCTGCGGCAGGCCGGAGGACTTGATGGTGGCGAGAACACCGAGACGTGATTCGGCGAGAAGGTCGCGCGGGTCGTACTCAGAGGTGGTCATGGTCTGGGCAACTGCCCTCGGTCGGCGACTATTCCGGCGCGACGGACGCACCGGACCCGGCGCGGAACCCGGACATCGGACCACGAGGGCCTATACCTTCATACGGTGTTCACGATCGGAATAGTGGCGGCATCGCTTGCCGCGGTGGCCTATGGACTGTCGACGGTCCTTCGCGCACTCGGCGCCCGGAACGCCGCCGGACCCGACGCCGCCGGTGTCACGGCCAAGGGCGGGCCGTCGTTGCGTTCGACGCTCGACACCTTCCGCGACCCGGCCTTCCTCGTCGGCACCCTCATGGTGGTCCTCGGTTTCGCCGGTGGCGCCGTCGCCGCACGCTGCTCCCGCTCTTCCTCGCACAGACGATTGTCGCCGGGAACCTGATCGTCACCGCGCTTCTCGGCAGCGTCCTGCTCGGGACCAAGCTGCGTGGCCGGGACCTGGCCGCGATGGGCATCGTCGTCGCTTCACTCTGCATGCTCGGCGCGTCGGCGTCGCATGAGGCCGCGACCGCCCACGACATGGCCTTCCACTGGGCTCTGTTCATCGTGTCGACGGTGGTCGCGGTCGTGGGCCTGATCGTCGTGCACCTCCTCGGAAGGCGCGGCGCGATCCTCGCGGGGGCGCTCGCCGGCGCGATGTACGGCGCCCTCGCGGTGGCGGTGCGCGTCCTCGACGGCGTGCACCCATTCGACCCCGCGGCGCTGCTGACCGATCCGGCGGCCTGGACCATCGCCCTCGCCGGTGCCCTTGCGTTCTACGTGCAGACGGTCGCGCTCCAGCTCGGTCCGGTCAACGCCGTCACCGCCGTTCTGGTGGTGGGCGAGGTCGGCATTCCGTCGGTGATCGGTGTGCTGTTCCTCGGTGACCGCGCCGTCGACGGACTCGGGTGGCTCGCCTACGTCGGTTTCGTCGGTGCGATCGCGGGCGCCTTCGCGGTCGCGTGGCTCACCTCCCAACCCGACGGCAACGACGCGCAGCGCGGAGTTGCCGCAGGTTCGACCTCCTGACATTGCAACATTCTTCTCTATTTGTGTCTTTGGCCGTAGGATCGGCGACATGGACGTGCGCGAGATCCTGACCACCATTCCCACCGACACCGCCGAGGCACTCGAGCTGTTCGACTCCTGCGACGCGATCGACCCGGAGTTCATGATCGGCACCTGGCGTGGCGCGGAGCTGCCGACGGGCCATCCCCTCGACGGCTTCCTCGCCGCCAGCGGATGGTGGGGCAAGCAGTTCGTCGACGCCGAGACCGTCCACCCGCTGCTCTTCCCCACCCGCGACCACACCGCGCTCTGGGCGATGAACCCGGCGATCGCCTTCAGCGGGCTCTCCGTCGCGGAGAAGACTCCTCAGGTCAAGGCCATGTCGTTCGCGACACCGATCGCTGCCACCCGACTGCTGAGCCAGACCCGCAAGGCGCGCGCACGGCTGCGCACCACTCGCTATCGCGGCACCGACAACGCAACCATGGTCTACGACCAGTTGCCGATCAACGATGTCTTCCACCGCATCTCCGACGACGCGGTGATCGGCGCCATGGATCTCAAGGGTTCGCCGGCACCATACTTCTTCGCACTTCGACGCGACGATTCGTTGCGGTTGATCTGAACACTCAGAGATCGGCGAGCGCCGCTCTCAGCGTGTTCGCCTCGGAGACCGCGTCGCGGAGTGCGAGCTTGGCCTCCGATCGGCCCTGCTCGGCGGTCGACAATCGCTGACGCGCGAAGCGCAGTGAGTCCTCGACGCGGGACAACTGCTCGCGGAGTTCCCGTGCCCGAGAGACGAGTTCGTCGACCTCCGCGGACGCCTCGTCCACCGCGGAGGACGCGTCGCCGAGACCTTCGCGCGCGGACTGCTCGTCGTCCTCGGCCCGGGCGATCCGGGCCTCGAGTTCACGCCTGGTCTGGTCGTCCTCATCTGTACTCCCGGCCTCGTCGGCCGACTCCTCGCCGACATCCTCCGGGCCGGCACCGCGACCATGCCCGGCAGCGCGCTTCGACTCGGCCGGCGGGTCGGGAACGACGAAGACCCCTGCGGGGCCGAAACCGCTGTACTCCGCAGAGGTGACGAGGCGTCCGCGTCGGAGATCGTCCAGGATCTCGGCGTCGGCGATCGCGGCGCGCAGCGTCGTCGCGACCTCGCGAACCGCGCTGTCGGACAGCTGCACTCCGAGCGAGGAGGCGGTGCCGGCCACGCCGTCGGCGGAGTCGTTGATCAACTCCTGGCGCCGACGGGACAGTTCGCGCATCGTGTCGACCGCCGAACGCCGTTGCGCCGCAGACAGGTCCGCGGCCAGCGAGGTGACCTGGTCGCAGTCGTCGGGATTCGCGCGCACCCACTGGTTGATCGCCCAGGCGGCCTGCGTCGGCCTGCGCAACTTCGAGATGTCCTTGGCCAGAGAGGTTTCGCCATCGGCCTTGACCTCCTTGGCGATCTC
Organism: Gordonia sp. Swx-4; assembly: GCF_030316175.1. Classification (NCBI taxonomy): domain Bacteria; kingdom Bacillati; phylum Actinomycetota; class Actinomycetes; order Mycobacteriales; family Gordoniaceae; genus Gordonia; species Gordonia sp. Swx-4. Next base: position 2,321,301 of record NZ_CP128197.1, on the reverse strand, counting down.
GTTTCGTCGCTTCACGAACAGGTCCGGCGTCAGGCCGTAGAGTTCGTCGACGGTTTCGTCGTACCGGGACATCACATCACCCGCGACCGGCAGGATGTCGCTTCCACATGAGCCGATCGTACGTCTCCGACTGCCCGTCATCCGACACATCACGGCGGCCTAAACTTGAACAGTTCCAGAAATGGGTGCATACTCGTCCACATGCTCACCGACGACGACTGCGCCACCCGGCTGCGCTCGGCTCGACTCCGCGTCACCCGCCCGCGGGTCGCGGTCATGCGTGCGGTGCATGCACACCCCCATGCCGACACCGACACCGTGCTCGGCTCCACGAGAGCCGAACTCGCCGACGTCTCCCAGCAGACCGTCTATGACGTGTTGGCCGCGTTGACATCTGCCGGTCTCATCCGGCGGATCCAGCCGTCGGGGCACGTGGCTCGCTACGAGTCCCGGATCGGCGACAACCACCACCACGTGGTCTGCCGCTCGTGCGGTGCGATCGGGGACGTCGACTGTGCCGTCGGCGCAGCTCCGTGCCTGACCGCGTCCAACGACCAGGGCTTCGTCATCGACGAGGCCGAGGTCGTCTACTGGGGCCTCTGTCCCGACTGCCAGGCCTGAACCACCGAAGATCCGACCACACCTGACCGCCCGGTCCACATCTGTGGACCGGGCGGGATCAAGGCTGCGCCCAGCCACCATCACCATTTCCCGAAAGGAATGACATGGCGCAAGAACACCCGCCGATCGCCGAGGCCAACACGCAACCGCCCGCCGGCGGTTGCCCGGTCATGCACGGCCAGGCCAAGCAGCCCACCGAGGGCGGCGGAAACCGTGACTGGTGGCCGAACCAGTTGAATCTCAAGATACTGCAGCACAATCCGGATGTCGTGAACCCGCTCGACGCCGACTTCGACTACGACGAGGCCCTCAAGGGCCTCGATGTCGAGGCCCTCAAGGCAGACCTGATCGCCCTGATGACCGATTCGCAGGACTGGTGGCCCGCGGACTTCGGCCACTACGGCGGCCTGATGGTGCGCATGTCGTGGCACGCGGCGGGCACCTACCGCGTCCGGGACGGACGCGGTGGCGCCGGGGCCGGTATGCAGCGCTTCGCGCCGCTCAACAGCTGGCCGGACAATGCCAACCTCGACAAGGCGCGTCGTCTGCTGTGGCCGATCAAGAAGAAGTACGGCCAGGCCGTCTCGTGGGCCGACCTGCTGGTCTTCGCCGGGAACGTCGCACTCGAGTCGATGGGATTCGAGACCGCGGGCTTCGCCTTCGGCCGCGTCGACGAGTGGGAACCCGATGACGTCTACTGGGGTCCCGAACTCGAATGGCTGGCCGATCAGCGGTACTCCGGTGACCGCGAACTCGAGAAGCCGCTGGCCGCTGTGCAGATGGGTCTCATCTACGTCAATCCCGAAGGACCCGAAGGCAATCCAGACGTCCTGGGATCGGCCGCCGACATCCGGGACACCTTCGCCCGGATGGCGATGAACGACGTCGAGACCGCGGCACTCATCGTCGGCGGTCACACTTTCGGCAAGACGCACGGCGCCGGGGATGCGAGCCAGGTCGGTCCCGAGCCGGAGGCCGCCGCACTCGAGGACGCCGGTCTCGGCTGGCGGAGCTCGCACGGCGAGGGCAACGGTGCCGACACCATCACGAGTGGTCTCGAGGTGACCTGGAACCCGACCCCGACCCAGTGGGACAACGCCTTCCTGGAGACCCTCTACGGCTACGAGTGGGAGCTGTACAAGAGCCCGGCGGGCGCCAACCAGTGGCGTCCCAAGGACGGCGCCGGCGTGGGCACCGTGCCGATGGCCTTCGGTGACGGCAAGACCCACCCGTCGATGCTGACCAGCGACCTCGCACTCCGTTATGACCCCGAGTACGGGAAGATCACCCGCCGCTGGCTGGATCACCCGGAGGAGCTGGCCGAGGAGTTCGCCAAGGCCTGGTTCAAGCTGCTCCACCGCGACATGGGACCCGCGATCCGCTACCGCGGACCGCTGGTTCCCGACGTCACCTACGACTGGCAGGACAACGTGCCGGTGCACGAGGGACCGCTCGTCTCCGAGGCAGACATCGCCGCACTGAAGGTTGCGCTACTCGGGTCGGGCCTGTCGGTCTCGCAGCTGGTGAAGACCGCATGGGCGGCCGCATCGTCGTTCCGCGGCAGCGACTTCCGCGGCGGCGCCAACGGAGGTCGCCTCCGTCTGCAACCGCAGGCGAGCTGGGAGGCCAACGAGCCCACCGAACTCGCCGACATCGTCGCGACGCTGGAGGGCATCGCCGAGTCGTTCACCGGTGAGGCGGGCGCGAAGATCTCCTTCGCCGACCTCGTCGTCCTCGGTGGCGTCGCCGCCATCGAGAAGGCAGCTCGCGATGCGGGAGTCGACGTCACCGTGCCGTTCACGCCGGGCCGCACCGACGTGGCGCAGGACGACATCGACGTCGACTCGTTCGCATACCTCGAGCCCACCGCGGACGGTTTCCGCAACTACCTCGGCAGTGACAACGGCAAGCGGGGTGCCTCACAGCCGGCCGAGTTCACGCTGCTCGACCGGGCGAATCTGCTCACCGTGAGCGCGCCGGAGATGACCGCCCTCATCGGCGGCCTGCGCGTGCTCGGTGCCAATTACCAGAACTCGGCACTCGGTGTGCTCACCGACAAGCCGGGCGTGCTGACGAACGACTACTTCGTCAACCTGCTCGACATGTCCACCAAGTGGTCGAAGACCGACGACGAGAACGTCTTCGTCGGCACCGACCGCGCAACCGGTGAACAGACCTGGACCGGCAGCCGCGTCGACCTGGCGTTCAGCTCGAACTCGCAGCTGCGCGCCCTGGCCGAGGTGTACGCCTCCGACGACGCCGAGGAGAAGTTCGTCAAGGACTTCGTCGCGGCGTGGGACAAGGTCATGAACCTGGACCGGTTCGACGTCTGAGCCGATCCGTCGGTCAGCTGACTCGCTGATCGCCTCTCACACGACGATGCGGTGTTATCCGACCCGGGTGTCACCGCATCGTCGTCTCCGAGGAACGCAGTCGTTCCGCCCGGCACGATCGCGAATTCGGAACTATGCTGGCGCTTTCCTCGAGGTGGCGGATGACCGTCGTGACAGAAGGAGATCGCGATGTCCGGCGAGCACAAATCCCTGGGGCACATCCGACTGACCTCGCACAGCGGCGGAGTCGACGCCCCGCCCATCCACTGGGGGGCACCCACCGCGGCCGAGCGCGGGCCGGTCATCGGGACGACCGGAGTTCGCGCTCACCGCAACGTGATCGGCACCCACAGCGGGTCGTACAGCGTCTACCGTGCGCTGGCGGTGGCCGCCGGTGCGCTGGCCCGCGACCATCGCGCGGATCTGACCAACACCTCCCCGACCGACCACATCGGACCGTATCCGCAATGGGGAGATCCGAAGGCGATCGTCTCGCTCGATCCCTGGGGAGCGACGGTCGCCGAGAGCTTCCCCGACAAGATCGCCGCCGGCTACGACATCCGACCGACCATCGCGGTCACCAAGGCGCACGTCATCCTCCCCGAGATCGCCGAGGCCATCGAGAAGGGGCGGCTCGTCCCCGACGGCAAGCTGCTGCTCCCGAGCGGCGCCGCCCTGGTCACCAAGGCCGCGGTCGAGCCGGTGTGGCATCTGCCCGGTGTCGCCGAGCGCTTCGGCTGTTCCGAGGCCGAGCTGCGGCGGGTGCTGTTCGAGGAAACCGGGGGCATGTATCCCGAACTCGTCACGCGATCGGACCTGGAGGTCTTCCTGCCACCCATCGGCGGCCAGACCGTCTACGTCTTCGGCGATGCCCGTGATCTCGCCGATCCAACGGTCGAGCTGACCGCCCGCGTCCACGACGAGTGCAACGGCTCGGACGTGTTCGGATCGGACATCTGCACCTGTCGCCCGTACCTCACGCACGCGATCGAGGAGTGCATCCGCGGCACCCAGCGCGGAGGCGTGGGCCTGGTCGCCTACTCCCGCAAGGAAGGGCGCGCACTGGGCGAGGTGACGAAGTTCCTCGTCTACAACGCCCGCAAGCGACAGGAAGGCGGCGACACCGCCGACCAGTACTTCGCCCGCACGGAATGTGTTGCCGGAGTTCAGGACATGCGCTTCCAGGAACTCATGCCCGATGTGCTGCACTGGTTCGGGATCACCAAGATCCACCGGCTCGTCTCGATGAGCAACATGAAGTACGACGCGATCACCGGCTCGGGCATCGAGGTCGGCGAGCGGGTCAACATCCCCGATGAGCTGGTCCCGGCCGATGCCCGGGTGGAGATCGACGCCAAGATGGCCGCCGGCTACTTCACCCCGGGACCCGTGCCCGACGCCGAGGCGTTGCGAAAGGTCAAGGGCCGGGGGCTCGAGTGAGCGGCACCGTGCGGAACGGCACCGCCGACCGGTCCGCGAGGACACCCGACAATGACGTCGCCGCGGCCGCGCTGCTGCGAACGAGCACCGCGGTTCGCGAGCGTTCGCGCCGGCTCCTCGAGCGTGCCCGCGACGGCCGGTCCCCCTGGTTCACGGTTCACGACGATGCCCTCGGTGTCGCTGCGGACATCGTCGTCGAGACGACCCGCGGTCGCTATCCCGACGGCACGATCCCATTCCACAGTCGCTGGCGCCATTTCGAGGCCGGCGGCGTCGACCGGCTCGGAGCGCTTCGTGACGCACTACCGTCGACGAACTCCCCCGACCACACCCGTGCACTCATCGACGTCGTCCTGGTCAGCGTGCTCCTGGACGCCGGGGCCGGTCCCGAGTGGTCCTATCGTGAGGAGTCGAGCGGCCTGGTCCTGACCCGCTCGGAAGGACTCGGCGTCGCCAGCTGGCAGGCGTTCACCGCCGGGTTGTTCTCCGACGATGCGGCGCAACCCCTCCGCGTCGACGCGGCCGGCCTCCGTGCGGTGACGATCGAGAGTTTGGGCGGCGCCTTCCAGGTCTCCCCCACCAATCCGCTCACCGGATTGGCGGGTCGCGTCGAACTGTTGCGTCGGCTGGGCGACGTCCTCGCCGATGAGCCGACGGTGTTCGGCCCCGACGGCCGGCCCGGACGGCTGTTCGATCACCTGACCGCGGACGGTCGCGGAACGGTGACCGCTGCCGAGATCCTCGGCGCCGTGCTGACTCACCTCGGCCCGATCTGGCCGTCGGACAACAGGATCGGGTCCGTGCCGCTGGGCGATTGCTGGCCTCACCGCGCAGTGACCGGACCGGGTCTCACCGCCGGGTGGATCCCGTTCCACAAGCTGTCCCAGTGGCTGACCTACTCGCTGCTGGAACCGTTCCTCTGGTCCGGCGTCGAGGTCACCGGCCTCGACGAGCTGACGGGTCTCCCCGAGTACCGCAACGGTGGACTCTTCCTCGACACCGGCGTGCTCACACTTCGGGACGAGGACTGGGCCGACGTCGAATGGGAGGTCGGCGACCAGATCGTCATCGAATGGCGTGCCCTCACCGTCGCCCTGCTCGACGAGATCGCCGGACTCGTCCGCGAACGGCTCGGGACCGACGCGGCGACGATGCCGCTGGCCTGCATCCTCGAGGGCGGAACCTGGGCGGCCGGCCGGGTCCTGGCCACCCGCCTGCGGAACGGGCTGCCGCCCTTGTCGATCCGCAGCACCGGAACCGTCTTCTGAGAACCACGATAGGGGAACCCATGGGCACCGTCGCCGTCATCGACCATCCACTGGTGCAGCACAAGCTCACCCTGATGCGCCGGAAAGACACGTCCACCAACGACTTCCGGCGCCTGCTGAACGAGATCTCCACCCTCATGGCCTACGACGTGCTGCGGGACATCCCCATGCACGAGATCACCATCGACACACCGCTGGAGACCACCACGGCGAGCGTGATCGACGGCAAGAAGCTGGTGTTCGCGGCGGTCCTGCGTGCCGGCGCCGGGATCGCCGACGGCATGCTCACCGTCGTGCCGGGCGCGCGGGTCGGCCACATCGGCCTCTATCGCGACCCCAAGACGATGGTCGTGGTCGAGTACTACTTCAAGATGCCGCCGGATTTGGACGAGCGCGATGTAGTGATCGTCGATCCCCTTCTCGCGACCGGCTTTTCGGCGGTCGCGGCGATCGACCGGATCAAGGAGTACGCGCCGCGATCGATCAAGTTCATGTGCCTCGTCGCCTGTCCGGAAGGCATCGACGTCCTGCACCGGGCACATCCCGAGGTTCCCGTCTACACCGCCGGGATCGACCGCGAACTCGACGCCGACGGATTCATCCGACCCGGCCTCGGGGATGTGGGTGATCGGGTCTTCGGGACGGCGTGAGCGCACGCCGGTCAGGAGACCTGCCACGCCACCGCGGCACCGATCGCGCCGGTGGCGTTGAGGGCCCAGTGCAAGGCGATGGGGGCGAGGAGACTCGTGGTGCGCTGCCGTAGCCAACCGAGAACGAAGCCCGCGAGGCCGGTCGCGACAACCGCACCAGCGATCCCGGCGACCTGCGCGACGGTGCCCGACCCGAGGGTGTCGCTGAGTCCTTCGTTTCCTTCGGTGAGTCCCGTCGAGGACAGGATGTGCCACAGTCCGAAGGCGACGGCGCCGTAGACAAGGGTCCCGGTCGGACCGCACAACCGGCCGAGGGTTCCCTGCAGGACGCCGCGGAACATCAGTTCCTCGGGGATGGCGGTCTGTAGCGGGATGACGACGAACGCGGCCAGCAACGCCTCGGATGTGTCGTCGTAGCGGTCCGAGAGGAAGAAGTCACGGGTCGCCGGGATCGCGACGGCGGTCGACACGATCGCCGCCACGACGATCACCGAGGCGACGGCGAACGGGACACCCGCGCGCAGTTCGGCGCGGCTCAGTCCCAGTTCGCGCCAGTCGAGTCCGCCGAGCCGCGCTATGAGCAGCAAGAGGATCGCCGCCACCGGGATGATCAGCACCGCGAACACGCCACTCGAGCGGTGAGCCGCGACGTTGACCGCGATCAGGGCCGCGACGATCACGACGAGCAGAGCCACGTCGTGGCGTCGGGACGGTGCGGTCATCCGTCGAGTGTCGCGCAGTACCGCGGCCCGTGGCGCCGATCGACGCCCGGTGGCCCAGAATGGTGCCGTGCCCGACACCGTCCGCGTTCCCGAACGTCTCGAACGACATCAGGTCGCGCTGTATCTCCTCGCGATCGGCGTGGGCCTGACGTTCGGGCTGACGGTGCCGTCGGCGGCCGAGTCGATGGACGTGGCGGTCACCCCGTTGCTGGCCGCTCTCCTCTTCGCCACCTTCCTCCAGGTCAGGGCGACAGATCTCGTTGCCTCGCTGCGCGACCGAAGGTTTCTGGCGGTGGTGCTGGCGGTGAACTTCGTTCTCGTGCCGCTCGTGGTCTGGGCGTTGTCTCCCCTTCTACCGGCTGATGACGCCATCCGGATTGGTGCGCTGCTGGTGCTGTTGTGTCCGTGCGTCGACTACGTCGTCGTCTTCGCCGGTCTCGCCGGGGGTGACCGGCAGCGCCTGCTCGCGGCGACGCCGCTGCTGTTGCTCGCCCAGATGCTCATCGTCCCGGTGTATCTGACACTCCTGCTCGGCGAGGACCGGGCAGCGCTCGATCCGGAGCCGTTCCTGTGGGCATTCGCGGTTCTCATCGCCCTCCCCCTGGTCTTGGCCTGGCTCTCGCAGGCATGGGCCGTCCGGAGCGATGTCGGGCGTCGTACCGGCGACGCGGTGTCGGTGACGATGGTCCCGCTGATGATGGCGGTGCTTGTCACCGCTGTCGGATCGCAGGTCCCGCGGATCGATTCCCGTTTCGACGACATCGCCGGCGTCATCCCGGTCTACGTCCTGTTCCTGATCCTCATGGCGATCGTCGGGCTCGGCGTCGCCCGCGCCCTTCACCTCTCACCGGCGTCCGGGACAGCCGTCGTGTTCTCTGGCGCGACCCGCAATTCGCTCGTGGTGCTCCCGCTGGCACTGGCGCTTCCGGTCGGCGCCGAGCTGGCCGCGGCGACGGTGATCACCCAGACGCTCGTCGAGCTGATCGGGATGGTGCTCCTCGTGTGGGCGTTCAGCCGTGCGGCACGTCGGGGCGCTCTCAGACCACTCCGGCGTCGTGCATGAGGATCGCGACCTGGACGCGGTTCGAGGCGTCGAGCTTGGTGAAGATGTGCGAGATGTGCGCCTTGACCGTCGCGAGGCTCATGTAGAGCCGGTCGGCGATCTCCGCGTTCGACGCCCCCCGCGCGAGTTCGACGGCGACGTCGTGCTCCCGGGCGGTGAGCGACTCGATACGGGTTGTGGCAGAGAATGATCGGGCTCCCCCGCCGTCAACAACCTGCTTGATCAACGCGGCGGTGACCGAGGGACTCAGCGCGGGTTGCCCGGCGAGCACGTTGTGGATGGCTGCGACGATCTGGTCGGGCGCGGTGTCCTTGAGGAGAAAGCCGTCGGCGCCCATGGCGAGCGCGCGTACCACGAAGTCGTCGGCGTCGAAGGTGGTCAGCACGATCACCGCCGGCGGCGCCGGCAGTGCCTTGAATCGTCCGGTGGCCTCGATGCCGTCGAGAACCGGCATGCGCAGGTCCATCAGGATCAGGTCGACCGGATCGTCGCGATGGCTGTCGAGGGCTTCCTGCCCGTTGCCTGCTTCGGCGACGATGTCGAGCTCGGCGTCGCCCCCGAGGAGGAGCCGGAGTCCCGATCGGACGAGCGGGTCGTCGTCGACGATCATGATGCGTGCGGTCATGACTGCCACGGTAGCCAGACGTGCAGCAAGAATCTCTTGTCGTCGCTGACGGTCGCCGACTGCCGCCCACCGTGCAGGCCGACGCGCTCGGCGAGTCCGACCAGGCCGTAACCCGGGGCGGGTGAGGCGGCTCCGGCCGTCAGCGGCAACGGGTTCTCGACGAGGAGATCGACGCCGTGGTCGGGGCCACCGCGGATGTGCATCGTGACCGGCGCGCTCGGAGAGTGTCTGCGGGCGTTGGTCAGGGCCTCCTGCACACACCGATAGAGCGTGCGGGCGATAGTCGGAGGCAGTGCGGCGGGGTCGATCTCGCATCGCGCGTCGACCCGCATTCCGAGCCGCTGCGCCTCGTCGACGAGCGCCATCAGCTCAGGCGCATTCTGTGGTTCCTCCGGCGCGGCGTCGCCCGGGCCCTCCCGTAGGACGCCGAGGACCTCGCGCAGCTCGGTGAGCGCGAGATGTGAGGTCTCCTGGATCGTGCGTGCCGTCTCACGCACCTGCTCACCGGTCAGGTCCGTTCGGTAGGCCAGTGCCCCGGCCGACATGCTCATCGCCGAGATCCGGTGGGCGAGAATGTCGTGCATCTCGCGCGCGATGCGCGCACGTTCCAGCGATCGCGCCTGCTGCACCTTGGCCTGCTGCTCGGCTTCCGACGCGAGCGCCCTGGCCTGCCAGCTCGCGAGGAGTTCCCGCCGCGAACCGATGTACATGCCCCAGGACACCATCGCCGCGGTGAGTGCGGCAATGACGGCGTAGACCACGAGCGCCGGGTCGTCTTCCTCGGCGGGGGTTGAGAAGAACTGCGACGCGACCACATTCGCGACCACGCACAGCAGCGTCAGCGGGATGATCTCGACCCATCGCCGGCGGGTCGCCATCGACACCAGCGAGAGAGTCGCCGGCCCGAGCGACGTCGTCGACACGATCCCCGCGAGGTTGGTGAACACGGTCACCGCAACGGGATACCGACGCCGCCACCAGACCGCCGTGTACGACGCCACGCCGAGTGCGAGGTCGGCGAAAAACCACCAGCGCACCTCGTTCCACAGGTATCCGGCGCGGGTGCTGAACACGGCCGCGGACACCAGCAGCATCAGCGCGAGTCGCCACGCGTGACCGGCCCAGGTGAGCGGGGGTTGGTACTGCTCGGGTTTCACATCCGTTCACGCTAGTCGGACAGTTCCGGCGCGACCTCCGACCATCGGATACGACACGTCTACGACTTTCGGCTGATGTAGCTGTGGACCGGTGACCGATGCGGGTGATCACCTGCGCCGACGACCATGAGACCCATGATCACAGTGCAGAACCTCACGAAAAGGTATGGCGACCACGTAGCGGTCGACGACGTGTCCTTCACCTGCCGACCGGGACAGGTCACCGGCTTCCTCGGCCCGAACGGCGCCGGCAAGTCGACGACCATGCGCATCATCGCCGGGCTCACCCCGGCGACCTCCGGGGTCGCGCACCTCTACGGCGTCGACTACCGGACCATCCCGAACCCGGCCACGCAGGTCGGCGTCCTGCTCGACGCGTCGGCACAGCATGCCGGACGGACCGGCGCCGAGATCCTCCGCCTCGCCGCGATGACGATGGGCATCAACCGGGACCGCGTCGACGAGATGCTCGAGATGGTCAGCCTCACGCCGGAGGAGGCGGGCCGTCGGGTCCGCAACTACTCCCTGGGCATGCGCCAGAGGCTCGGTATCGCAGCGGCCCTGCTCGGCGATCCCAAGGTCCTGATCCTCGACGAACCGGCCAACGGGCTCGACCCGGCCGGAATCCACTGGATGCGAACCCTGTTGCGCGACTACGCCGATCGAGGTGGCACGGTTCTGCTGTCCTCGCATCTGCTCCACGAGATCGAGATCATCGCCGACGACATCGTCGTCATCGGCAACGGCCGGATCGTCGCGCAGGGCACCAAGGCCGAACTGCTCGCCGGCGCGGGGTCGCGTGTCCACTCACTCGACGACGAAGCGCTGTTGCGAGCACTGACCGCGGCCCAGATCATCGCCCGCCCCCATGCATCCGGAGGACTCGACGTGGACGCCGAGCCCGTGGAGGTCGGCCGCGCCGCGGCTGCGGTCGGCGTCGTCCTCACCGAGTTGCGTCCCGCCGACGGTGCACAACTCGAAGCCATGTTCTTGCAGCTGACCTCCGATACGCAGCGCGAGCAGCCCACCCTCGAAGGAGCCCTCCGATGACCATCGCCGACTTCAGCACACCGCTCGCACCGACGGCGGGTATCGACGTCACGCGCCCAGGAATCCCGTTCGCGCGCCTGGTGCGGGTCGAACTCCGCAAGCTCGTCGACACCCGGGCCGGCTTCTGGCTGACCGCGTCGATCGGCGTCCTCGCGGCGATCGTCATGGTCGCGATGCTCATCGCCAACCGGAACAACCCCGAGAACCTCAACCTCGGAGAGTTCTTCGGGATGATGAACATTCCCACCGCGATCATCCTGCCGATCCTGGCGATCCTCCTGGTCACCGGCGAGTGGAGCCAACGCACCGCGCTCACGACTTTCACACTCGAACCCCGACGGGAAAGGATCATCGGCGCGAAACTGGTCGCGTCGCTGATCACCGCGGTGGCCGCGGTCGCGGTGGCGCTGGTCCTCGGGATCGTCGGGAACGGTATCGCCGCCATCGCCTTCGCCGACCCGGCCGGGTCCTGGGGGCTCAGCATGGCCGGCTTCGTCAATTCCTTTGCGATCCAGGCGTTCGGGCTGCTGCTCGGTTTCGGTTTCGCAGCGCTGATCCTCAACACCCCGGGAGCCATCGTCGCGTACTTCGCGCTCCCGACCGCCTTGTCGGTGGTCAGCGAACTGGTCCCCTGGTTCAAGAACAACCTCGGCCAGTGGGTCGACACCACCCTGACCAACATGCCCTTCCAGTCCGGCGAATGGGCCACCGGCGGCGAATGGGCCCGACTGCTGGTGTCGGGCCTGATCTGGATCGCTCTGCCCCTCGGCGTCGGAGTGCTGCGGGTCATGCGGTCGGAGGTGAAGTAGGACAACTCGCCCGGATCAGGCACGCAACGACCAACCGCCGGCGGCTCGACGTCGCCGGCGGTAACCGTGCGGGAGCAGTATTGGGCCGAAGTGGGCACAGCCCGTGTCGCGGATGATGATTCGCTGCTAGGTTTGCCAGGTTCTCGAGAAATGAGGAACCCACGTGTCGTCGTCGACCCCCACCAGCGACCCGGTCGCAGAACTCCCGGCCGAACCTCCGGTCGAGGCACCTGCGGGCCTCGGCGCGGAGTCGCCGGCAGACGTCGAGAGCGGCGATGCCGCCCGCCCGGCCTGGTGGCGACGCCGCCTCGACCGCTTCTCCTGTGTCGGGCTGGCCGTCGCCCTGGTCTTCCTCTGGCTGTCGATGACACCGTCGCTACTGCCCCGCGGCGCGCTGTTCCAGGGCGTGGTCAGCGGTGCGTCCGCAGCAGTCGGATACGCGCTCGGCGTGTTCTTCTCATGGCTGATCCGCTTCATGATCTCGCGCGACAAGCCCTGGCCGGCCCCGATGCACCGGGTCTGGGCGGCCCTCGGACTCGCCGCGATCGCCGGCACGGTCGTCATGCTCGTGATGTTCCAGCGATGGCAGGACGACATCCGCACGATGATGAGCGTCGACCTGTTGTCCTGGACCGCATACCCGCAGATCGCAATCATCTGTGTGGTGGTGTTCTTCCTGCTCATCCTGATCGGACAGGCATGGGGCGACGGGGTTGTCTGGCTCGTCCGGACGATGAACCGCTTTGCGCCGCCGCGAATCTCCGCGGTCGCGGCGATCGTCGTCGCGATCCTGGTCACTGTGTTCGTCCTCAATGGCGTGGTCGCGAACTACGGCATGAAGGCACTGAACTCGACCTTCGCCTCGGTCAACGACGAGACGACCGCCGATTCGAAGCCTCCGACCTCGCCGCTTCGCTCCGGTGGTCCGGGCTCCCTGGTGACCTGGGATTCACTGGGACGTCAAGGACGGATCTTCGTCTCGGTCGGTCCGAGCGTCGAGGAACTCTCCGCGTTCAACGGCGCGCCTGCAATCGAACCCATCCGCGCCTACGTCGGACTCGGCTCGGGCGACGACCTGCGCGCCAACGCGAAACTGGCCGCCGAAGAACTCGAACGCACCGGCGGGCTGCAGCGAAAGGTCGTCGCGGTCGCCTCGACCACCGGCACCGGTTGGATCAATCAGGCCACCGTGGACTCCCTGGAGTACATGTACAACGGCGACACGGCCACGGTCAGCATGCAGTACTCCTACCTTCCCAGTTGGCTCTCCTTCCTCGTTGACAAAGAGCGGGCCCGCCAGGCCGGTCAGGCGCTGTTCGAGGCCGTCTCAGAGCGGGTGCGCGCGATCCCGGAGGTCCAACGGCCCAAGCTCGTGGTCTTCGGCGAGAGTCTCGGTTCGTTCGCCGCCGAGTCGGCCTTCGGCACGATTCCGTCCCTCAACGCCCGGACCGACGGCGCCTTGTTCGTCGGCCCGACGTTCAACAACTCGCTGTGGGTCGACACGACCACCAACCGCGACCCCGGCACGCCCGAGTGGCAACCGACCTATGACGAAGGCCGACAGGTCCGCTTCATCGCCGACGCTCCGGATCTGTACAACGCCAAGGGCGAGTGGGTCCCGGGTCGCGCGGTCTACCTGCAGCATGCCTCCGACCCGATCTCGTGGTGGTCCCCGCGCCTGATCCTGCGCGAGCCCGACTGGCTCAACGAAGCGCGTGGACGGGACGTCCTGCCGGCGATGCACTGGATTCCCTTCGTGACCTTCCTGCAGGTCAGCGCCGACATGGCGGTGTCGACCGGAGTCCCGGACGGTCATGGACACTTCTATCTGGCAGCCATCCCGGCGGCGTGGGCAGAGATCCTGCAGCCACCGGGCTGGACCCCGGAGAAGACCGAGAAGCTCATCCCGCTGCTGAATCGCGACTGAGCGGCACCCGAGGCGGTTCTGCGAACGAGCAAGATCGGTCGGGTCGGGAAGGCCTTAGGCGTTCCATACTCGATGGGTGAGCCCAACCCCCAACGACCGTGATCGTCTGCGCGAGTTGCTCGACGCCGTGCTGGCCGACGAGCACTCGAACCTCGACGAGATGGCGACCGGCGCATTCTCGTCGCCGTTCCACTTCTCCCGGCAGGTGAGCCGAGGTGCGGGCGAGTCGCCGGTCGCGCTTCGTCGGCGCGTGTTCCTGGAGCGAGCGGCATGGTTGCTGCAGCACGGCAAGACGGTCACCGAGGTGGCCTTCGACTCGGGCTACGAGTCCGTCGACGGGTTCGCCCGGGCCTTCACACGCGCCTTCGGGCACAGTCCCGGACGAGCGGCGTCGACCGCCGCACCGGCCGAGCACAGCCACTGGCTGCCGGCGCCCAACGGCATCCACTTCCATTCGCCCACTGTGCTCTACGTCGACAGCAGCACTCCCACCACGGAGAGCGCCGGCGACGTCCTGATGCTCATGGTGCGACACGACCTCGACGACGTCGAGGTCCTGCTGGACGCCGCCAAGGGGGTCGACGACGACGAGTGGACCCGGCGACGACTTCCCGGTCACGAACCGCTGCACTGGAACGGCCCGGAAGAGTCGCTCGCGCAGGTGATGTCACATCTCGTCGCCGACAAGCAGCCCTGGCTGGCGACCATCGAGGGCGCCGACATGCCGCCCGATCCGCCGTCGGATCTGTGCGCACTCGTCGAACTCCACCGCGAACTGACACCGAGGTGGCTGGCGCTGATCCGCGACATCGACCGGCGCAGCGCCTGGCAGGACCGCGTCATCGACGCACTGTGTGATCCGCCCGAATCGTTTCTGCTCTCCCAGATCGTCGCGCATGTACTGACCTTCTCCGCTCATCGTCGCCAACTCGCGCGGTGGATGCTGCGCGACGCCGGCGTCGATGTCGGAGTCGCGGCCCTCGACCCCGATCCGATCATGTGGCACCGCAAACACTCCGGAGGTTTCTAGATGGCGTTCCGCTACTACACCGCGACCACTCTCGACGGTTATCTCGCCGACGACCACGACAGCCTCGACTGGCTGCTGACCCAGCCGCTCGATGAGGGCGGTCCGATGAACTACGACGACTTCTACGCCGGGGTCGGCGCCGCGGTCATGGGATACACCACCTACCAGTGGCTCCTCGACAACGAACTCGCCGACGGCAAACCGTGGCCGTACGAGATCCCGTCCTTCGTGTTCACCCATCGCACGATCACTCCGGTGGCCGACTCCATCACCGTCCTCGACGGGGACCCCGCCGACCACCGCGACCGGCTGACGGAAGCAGCAGGCGGCAAGGACGTGTGGGTCGTCGGCGGAGGTGATCTCGCCGCGCAGTTCGCCGAGGCCGGGATGCTCGACGACATGATCGTCTCGATCGCGCCGGTCACCCTCGGGGCCGGACGCCCCCTCTTTCCGCGACGCTACGATCTCGAACTACAGGATTTCGCCCGCAACGGCGCATTCCTCTGCGCGCGTTACTCACTCATCGGAGCACGGACTCGGCTCGGCGAGGTCTGAGGCACTACGCGCAGTTCCGGACACTCAGCCCTCGCCCACCGACTTGCGCAACACGTCGGACACCTCACCGCGAGCCCACTTGGGCAGGATGAAGATCCCCTCCGCTTCGGCGCTGACCTTGCCGTTGCTCGAGATCGTGCCGGTGACAAAGGTTTTCACACCTTCGACGCGGTCGACCCGCGCCTCGCCACGGATCTTGCCGAGCGGCGTCGCACTCCGGTAGCGGACGCTGAGGGTGCCGGTCATTCCCGGGACGCCCTGGAACTCGGCGGTCGAGCCGAGGAGCTGGTCGAGGATCAGGGCCAGGACACCACCGTGGACGAGCCCGGCCGGGCCCTCGTAGGCGGCCCCGAGTTCGACCTCGGTCCAACTGAACTCGGACTCGTGGTGCAGCTCGACGGGCGGTGCGATCGGATTGCGCCGCCCCAGAATGGCATTGCCCCACGAGCGCTTGGTGCCGTCGGAGTTGAACCGGATGCCGTAGGCGCCGGGCAGCTGGTCCCTGCGGAGGATCTCGGTGGCGGCCTCGATGAGCCGGCGCGCCTCGGCGATGTCGGCCTCCCCGACCTCGGTGCGCACGGTCGCGTCGATCAGTTCGCGCACGCTCCCGGCGATCGACGACGCGAGCTCGGAACGATGCGCGAGCTCCTCGGGGTCGATGTCCTCCTGGATGTATCCGCTCATGGGTTTCATCTAACAGGGCGGCTCCGGCAGTCCGCCCATCGGACGTCCTGACTGCCGAGTAAGCTCCCTCGCATGACAGCGCAAGCCTGGAATGAACGCGACTGGACCGCGTTCGACGTCACCGTTGCCGACCACATCGCGGAGGTCGTGCTCACCGGCCCCGGCAAGGGCAATGCGATGGGCCCCGACTTCTGGCGCGAGCTCCCCGAGATCTTCGGCCACATCGACACCGATCCCGAGGTGCGCGCCGTCGTGCTGACCGGCGCCGGCAAACACTTCTCCTTCGGACTCGACCTCGTCGCGATGGCCGGCACCCTGGCCAACGTCCTGGCCGACAACGCCAAGGCCGCCGCGCGCACCGAGTTCCTGGAGTCGCTGCGCAAGCTGCAGGCCGGGATCACCGCGGTCGCGGACTGCCGCAAGCCGGTCGTCGCCGCGGTCTCGGGCTGGTGCATCGGCGGCGGCGTCGACCTGATCTGTGCCGCCGACGTCCGCTACGCGAGCGCCGATGCCAAGTTCAGCATCCGTGAGGTCAAGGTCGGCATGGTCGCCGACGTGGGCACTCTCGCCCGACTGCCCTACATCATCGGCGACGGCCACATGCGTGAACTGGCGCTGACGGGCAAGGACATCGACGCCGCGCGCGCGGAGAAGATCGGGCTGGTCAACGACGTCGCCGACGATCAGGACGCCGTGCTCGCGCTCGCCCGCGCGACCGCCCGCGAGATCGCCGACAACCCGCCGCTCGTCGTCCACGGCATCAAGGACGTCCTCGACCATTCCCGCAGCGCCGCCGTGCACGACAGCCTGCGCTACGTCGCGGCCTGGAACTCGGCATTCCTCCCCAGCGAGGACCTCTCCGAGGCAATCACCGCCGTCTTCGAGAAGCGCAAGCCGGAATTCAAGGGGCGCTGACCTCACAACTGGCTGCGGTGGACCTCCGCGGCCAGCGGGTGCGACTCGGCCAGCCCGGCCAGCAGCCGCACGCCGTCGAGGGGTTGCCCGTGCGGCGCCCCGATGTCAACACCGGGCGCAGCCTCGCCGATCACGACGACGAAGCGCCCGCGGAGTCGGTGGTTGGCCGTCATCACCGTGCCCATCCAGCTGATCCGCGCCTTCTCGCCGGGTCGGTGACCATTGCGTTCCAGCGCGGTGAGCGCCGACCCGGCGAGTTCGTCCGCGGCGTCGTCGATGATCTGTTGCGCGACCACGTCGCCATCCCGGGCGGCCGCGTCGACCGCGCGGGCGAATCCGGCCACCCGCGCCACGCGGTCCGGATCACCCTGGACGACCATGTACAGCTCGTCGAGCGGACCGAACATCTCGGCGGCCCGATCCCGTAGGACCGTCGCGCTCCCCCGTCCGTCGAAAGCACGCAGCGCGGCATCGATCCCGGCTCGTCCGATCCAATAGGCGCTGCCCGCGTCACCGAACAGATGGCCCCAGCCGTCCACCCGGTGGACCCCGGCGGGTCCGACGCCGAGTGTCACGACGCCGGTACCGACCGCGGTGACCACGCCGAACCCGTCCCGGTTCGCGGCCAGGTACGCGGTGACCGAATCGTGTGCCAGCGCAACCGACGTCACCCCGAGGTCGGCGACCGCGGCGAGCAACGCCGACGGGCGCGCAGCCTCAGGTGTGAGTCCGGAGACCCCGGCGGCCAACGACCACGTGGCCTCCGGTATCCCGGCGTCGTGGACGGCCTGCGCGATCTGTTCCACCACCGGCCGGTCCGTGCGGATCGCTCCGAGCTCGCAGTCGTCGGTACCGGCCGGCGTCTCGACACGCAGACGCGTTCCCGTCTGCCCGCCGTCGATGAGGATGTGTCCCGTCGTGTGGCCGCCCATGATGTGCACGCTATCCGGCACCGTGCCGACGCGGCGACGATGTCATGTCACACTGGGCGGATGAAGGTGCGGCGCAGCCTCGCGATCAAGATCGGGTCGATCCCCTGGATGCCTCGTTTTCTCCCACAGATCGTGGTGGGCGACAACGCCATTCAGACCGTCACCGGTCAACGGATGACCCTGCTCGACATCGCCGATCTCCCGAACATCACCATCCGGGTGGCGGGTCGCAAGACCGGTGCCATCCGGACCACCCAACTCCTCGCAGTTCCCGACGGCGACGACTGGCTGATCGCCGGCTCCTACTTCGGTGGACCCAAAATGCCTGCGTGGGTGTACAACATACGGGCCGCCGACACCATCGAGATCGTCGTCGCCGGAGTGGTGTCCGTCGCGGTCCCGACCGAACTCGAGGGAGCCGACCGTGATGCGGCGTGGCAGAAGCTGCGTACCGTGTGGCCCAACTTCGACCTGTACGAGAAGCGCACCGACCGCCGGATCCCGGTCTTCCGGCTCCGCCCCGCACCGCCCGCCGGGTAGCCGCACCGAGTCGAGGTCAGGACACCGGCTCGGCGGTGAACGACGGTGTGTCGGCGGTGAGATCGACCTCCCCGACCAGGTACTGGATGTCGGTCGTCTCGACGCGGGGCCCGTCCCGGTCGTAGTCCGGGGTGTAGGCCACCCGCCATTCGACCGCACCCGCGACGTCGACCGTGCCGAGGTCCTTCTCGTCCGGCATCGAACCGGTTCTCGCATCGGGGCGTCGGAGGAGGTACCGCAGACCGGACAGGTCTCGTGGGGCGGTCCATCGCACGCTGCCGTCGACCGCGGACCGGAACAGCCGCTGCGTGCAGCCGGGGACGTCGGCTCCGGCGTCGGCGCGGGTCGAGGCCGCGCATCGGGTGAGCTGTGCCGAGACGGCGTCGCTGACCGCCGACGCCCCGGTGGGACTGAGCTCGGCGACCACCTGAACCGTCATCGGCGCGCGCGGACCGGTGGGCGGTCCGTCGGCGGGACGTCCGACGAAGTCGGTGTCCCGGGAACCCCATCGCTGCGGCCCCGGAAAGAGGAAGACGGTCTCCCCGGCCTTCACCTGCGCTCCGAACAACGTCGGGCTCGGCACCAGCAGCGACTCGATGCGCACCTTCACCGCGCCGTCGACCACCGCCCAGCCGTCCCCGGCCCGCGTCACCCTGATGGGCATGCCGACCTCACGTGCCCCGAGCCGATACCGCGCCTGGACCGTCTGTGCGAACTCCCCTGGATCGTCGACCTCGATGTCGGAGATCGGCGCTTCGGCGCGCTGCTGACGCAACACCCCGTCGGAGAGAAACCGGGCGTCCGGGCGCGATTCGACGACGGCAAGGGCCGCCGAGGCGTCGGCGTCGGCGAGCGCGGTGAGATAGGTCCGGACGGCACCGGCGGGCGTGCGGGCCCGCTCGTCCTCGCGTGACAATCCCACGAGGAGAGCGGACACCAGCACGACCGCCAGGACCAACGCCCCGACTCCGATGGTGATCGTCCACCTCCGCCGGGTCATTCCGGGCGACCCACCCGGGGCGTCGGGAACCCGATCAGGAATCCGAACCGGCCGCGAACGACTCGGTGAGGCTGCCCGCGAGCAGCTTCGCGAACTCCGCGGGATCCTCGAGTTCGCCGCCCTCCGCGATCACGGCCATGCCGTAGACGAGCTTCGCGGTCGGCACCAGCTTGTCGTGGTCGCCGTTCGCGTACGCCTTGTTGAGTGCCTCGACCAGCGGGTGATCGGGGTTGAGTTCGAGCGCCCGCTTGGACTTCGGGAACTGCTGTCCCGAGGCCCGGTACAGCTTCTCCAGCTGGGGTGACATCGAGAACGTGTCCCCCACGAGGCAGGCCGGGGACTCGGTCAGGCGCGACGACAGCCGGGTCTCGCTGACGTCGTCGGACAGCGTGGTGGTCAACCACGACAGCAGGTCGGCGTAGGCCTTCTCCCGCTCGTCCTTCGACGTGTCGTCGGAGTCCTCGTCGTCGGCGTCGAGATCGACCGCACCCTTGGCGATCGACTGGAACGACTTGCCGTCGAACTCGGCACCGGCCGAGACCCACATCTCGTCGACCGGGTCGGACAGGACGAGGACCTCGATCCCCTTGGCGCGGAACGCCTCCATGTGCGGGGAGTTGACTATCTGCTGCCGGGACTCGCCGGTCATGTAGTAGATCGTGTCCTGACCGCTCTTCATCCGGGCGATGTAGTCGGCCAGCGTCGTGAGCTCCTCCTCCGAGTGGGTGCTCGCGAAGGACGACGCCTTGAGCAGCGCGTCGCGGTTGTCCGGGTCGTTGACGAGGCCTTCCTTGAAGACGCGACCGAAACCGTCCCAGAAGGTGCGGTAGTCGTCGGGCCGGCTGTCGCGCATCTCGGTGACGGTCGAGATGACCTTCTTGGTGAGGCGACGACGGATCGCGCGGATCTGCCGGTCCTGCTGCAGGATCTCGCGGGACACGTTGAGCGAGAGGTCCGCGGCGTCGACGACACCCTTGACGAAGCGCAGGTACTCCGGCATCAGCTCGGCGCAGTCGTCCATGATGAACACGCGCTTGACGTAGAGGTGGATGCCGACCTTGCTGTCGCGCATGAACAGGTCGAACGGCGGCTGAGTCGGGATGAACAACAGCGCCTGGTACTCGAAGGTGCCCTCGGCCTGCAGGGTTATGGTCTCCAGCGGCGCGTCCCAGGCGTGGGACACATGCCGGTAGAACTCGTGGTACTCCTCCTCGGAGACCTCCGACCGCGACTTGGCCCAGAGGGCCTTCATCGAGTTGATGGTCTCGGCCTCGATGACCGTCTTGGTCTCGGGAGCCTTGTCGTCCTCGGCGGACTCCGATTCGGACTCGGGCTTCTCGACGGGCACCGTCTTCTCGACGTCCATGCGGATCGGCCACGCGATGAAGTCCGAGTAGCGCTTGACCAGCTGACGGAGCTTGGACTTGTCGGCGTAGTCGTACAGGTGGTCCTCGGTGTCGGCCGGCTTCAGTGCCAGGGTGACGGAGGTGCCCTGCGGGGCGTCCGGTACGTCGTCGATCGTGTAGGTGCCATCGCCGGTCGACTCCCAGCGGGTTCCGGTGGTCTCGCCGGCCTTGCGCGTCACCAGGGTGACCTTCTCGGCGACCATGAACGTCGAGTAGAAGCCGATGCCGAACTGTCCGATCAGTTCCTCGGCGGCGGCGTCCGAGACACCCTTCTCGCGTGCCTCGGCCAGCGAGCGGCGCAGCTCCGCGGTGCCCGAGCGGGCGAGCGTGCCGATCAGTCCGACGACCTCGTCGCGGGTCATGCCGATGCCGTTGTCGGCGACGACCAGGGTGCGCTTCTCCGCATCCGGGACGAGCGTGATGTGCAGGTCGGAGGTGTCGACGTCGAGGTCCTTGTCGAGCAACGACTCCAGGCGCAGCTTGTCGAGCGCATCGGATGCGTTCGAGATCAGCTCACGCAGGAAACTGTCCTTGTTGGAGTAGATCGAGTGGACCATGAGATCCAGCAGCTGCCGGGTCTCCGCCTGGAACTCATGAACTTCGGGCTGAGCGCTCATCGCAAACCTCCATGTTCTGTTCTCGTGTGTTCGGTAGTCACGTGTTCAGTTGTGGACGTGGCGTTTCGGTGCTGGGTCCGGTGTCGGACGCGGGTCCGGGCGCGACACGTCGTGACGGACACCGACTTTACCGAGCGCCGGTGTGGCTACCCTGGGTCGGGGACCGACTACCCCGGTTGCGGATGGTGCCCGAGTGAGCGCCGTCCGCGGGGAACGATCAGGAAGCCAGGTGGATGGGTACGCCTCGACTGCTGCTGGTGCATGCACACCCCGACGACGAGTCGCTGTGGACCGGCGGACTCACCGCCCGTCACGTCGACGCCGGCGGCGAGGCCGACCTGGTCATGTGCACCTGGGCCGAGGGCACGGTCCGGCACCGGGAGCTGACCGACGCCGTCGGCATCCTCGGCATGCCCCGCCCACCGATCATGCTCGGCTACGCCGACGACCGGCGGCCCGAATCGGCACCGGACGCCCCCCGGCTGTGCGCGGCGTCCTTCGACGAACAGGTCCGGGCGTTGACCGCCCACATCCGCGAGCTCCAGCCGGACATCGTCGTCACCTACGACGCCCTCGGCATCTACGGTCACCCCGACCACGTTCACGCCCACCGGCTGGCGTGCGCCGCCGCCGACGCCGCGGCCTCGACGAAGCTCTACCACCGGGCCGGGCCCGCCTGGCGGGTCCGCTCGCTGTACTTCGCGACGATCCCCGAGTGGATGATGGACCTGCTCGCCCCCAGCCTCTTTCCCGAGATCCCCCGCGATCAGCTGCCCGGCACACCGGATTCCGAGATCGACGTGACCGTCGACGTGTCGGATCTGGCGGCACGGAAGAAGGCGGGGGTCACCGCACACCGGTCGGAGGTCGACCGCAGCCGCGCGATCGCCGGATTCCTGTCGTTGCCCGACGACGTCCAGCACAAGCTGCTGAGCGTCGAGTGCTACCAGCGCCGCGACCTGGTGCCGGGTGGGTGTGAGCTGATCTGAGGGTCAGATCGCGCTGAGCGTCGACCGCAACCCGCTGGCCCGCTGCACGCGTCGGTTGACGGCCGCGGTGAGCACGTCGGCGGTGCCGACGATGCGCACCCGGCTCCGCGCGCGGGTGATCGCGGTGTAGAGGAGCTCGCGGGTCAGCAGTTCCGAGCCGGCCGGCGGCAGGACGACGGTCACCTGATCGAACTGGCTGCCCTGACTGCGGTGGATCGTCATCGCGTGGACCGACACCACGTCGGCGAGCTGGGTCGGGTGAAGCAACCGGACCTCACCGCCGCGCCGGAACGCCACCCGGACCGCATCCGACGAGTCGGGACGATTCGCGCGCTGCGGCTCCGTGTCCGGGCCGGCGATGACGACACCGGTGTCACCGTTGAAGGTCGAGGTCTGGCGATCGTTCGCCGTCACCAGGATGGGTTGTCCCACATACCAACCCATGTGTTCGGCCTCGGTTGTGCCCAGCCAGTCGGTGATCCGCGTCGTCCATCCGCGAACGCCCCACGAGCCCTCGCGGTGCGCACACAGGACCCGGTGAGAGTCGAGGGCGTCCAGGGCTCCCGCCGCGTCGCCCCGGCGAGCCGCGGTGCGCAGGCCACGGCCCCACGACAGGATGTCGCCGGCCACCCCGTCGAGGTCGTCGGGGGCGACCAGTTCGACGTCGCCGATCTCCGGTGAGGTGACCAGTTCCAGGACCGCATCGGGATCGCCGGCGTTGACGGCGGCCGCGACCTGCGAGATGCCGCCACCGAACCGGAACTGCCGCCGGAGGGTGATGACGCCGTCGGCCATGCGTGCCACGTCGTCGGGATCGAGATCCTCGGCGGCGGGATCGAGGCCCACGGCGTCGAACGCCTGCGTCGGTGTCGTCGGCGACCCGTCTGTTTCGGCGGTTGCCGGGACGTCGGTTCGTTCGACGAGATCGGCCAGTACGGCGCCCGCCTCCACCGAGGCCAACTGGTGCGGATCGCCGACGAACACGACCCGTGCGTCGGGACGAACCGCGTCGAGCAGCCGGCTCATGGCCGTCATCGACAGCATCGACGTCTCGTCGACGACGATGACGTCGTGCGGCAGGGTGCGCCCGCGTCCGTACCGGGGATTCGAACCGGGGCGCCAGCCGAGCAGAGAGTGCAGGGTGACCGCGTGGGCGGTGACCGGGAGGGTGGATTCGGCCTCGACGGAGGCCTGGAGCTGTGCAGCGGCTCGCCCGGTGGGTGCGCAGAGTCCGATGCGGAGGCCGGGTCCCTGGAGACGGTCGAGGACGGCGAGGATACGGGCGACGGTGTAGGTCTTGCCCGTTCCCGGACCACCGGCGAGGACCGTCGTCCAGCGGGTCGCCGCGACCGCGGCGGCAAGCTTCTGGAGGGCGCCGTCGTCGGGCGAGGAGTAGACCGCCGCGATGGCCTCGCGGAGTGCCGCCGTGTCCACGGAGGGTGCGGTCCGAGACCGCCGGTCGAGGATCTCCCGAATCGTCTGTTCCTGCCGGAAGTACTTCTGCAGGTAGACGAGCGGGCCGTCGACCGAGTCGCGAACCACCAGCGGGCACAACGGTCCGGCGTCGCTCCCGGCGACGAGCGGACTCGCCGCCAACGCGTCGAGAAGGTCGCCGGGCGAGGGCATCTCGATCTCCGCGGTGTCCTCCCCCGCCGCCAGCTCCCCGATCCGGTCGAGGGCGAGGCAGGTGGAGCCGAGGCGGACGGCGCGAACGGCGAGAGCCGCACCGAGACGGGCGTCGTCGGACACGGATTCGCCACACATCCGGACCAAGCGGTCGGTGATGTGCAGATCCGCAGCGGCGAGAAGGCCCGCGGCGTTCCAGTCGGCGAGCGTGCCCGTCGCCGAGTCGACACGCTGGACATCGGGTGTGCTCATCGGATCTTCCCTCCGGTACCGGCGCTCGACTCCGCACCGGCCAGTGCGTCGGACAGGTCGACGACGAGCCCGGCGGGCAGCATCCACTCGAAGACACCGCAGCCGGGCGGGGTGTCGGGCCCGGCCATGCCGCGCACGAAGTGGTACTGCACCGGTCCGAGATGCCGGGCCGGC
This sequence comes from Gordonia sp. Swx-4, assembly GCF_030316175.1. Classification (NCBI taxonomy): domain Bacteria; kingdom Bacillati; phylum Actinomycetota; class Actinomycetes; order Mycobacteriales; family Gordoniaceae; genus Gordonia; species Gordonia sp. Swx-4. The sequence continues at coordinate 2,296,916 of NZ_CP128197.1, read as the reverse complement.
TCGTAGTCCGGCACCCGCCAGCGCAGATACCGATGCAGCGCAACCGAATACAGCATGGCCTGGAGCGGATAGTGGGCAGCGATCATCTCGCCCGCCATGGCCTCGGCGTCGAAGTCCTCCACCACCAGGTCACCCGGTCGGATGCGGTTGGTCTTGTAGTCGACGATCACGTAGCGGCCGTCGGGGATCCTCAGCACCGAGTCGATACTGCCGGTGAGGAATCCGCGGAGGCGGCGGCCCGGCACCGCACGCAGGTGGTCGGCGTAAGCGCGCAACGGGTCCGACTCCGGCAGATGCTCTTCCATCAGGTCGGCGAGACGGTCCAGGGTCGTGCCGCCGTCGGATGCCGCCTCGCCCGCAGGGCCGAGCGGCAGTTCGAAATCGAGTTCGGCCAGGCGATCACGAGGGTCGATGCTCCAGAGATTCCCGAAACCGAGGGGCGTGGTGAGCACACCGATCAGGGCGGCGACGAGCCGGTCGGGGTCGATGTCGCCGGCGAGCGCGCCGAGTGCTCGCGAACAGAGCTCGCGGACATGGGCGTCGATCTCGGGCGCCGAGGTGTCGACGTATTCGAGAACCTCGTGGACGAGGGTTCCGAAGGCCGCACCGAACGGCAGACCGTTCATCAGCGATGGCATCCCGTGACGCATTGTGGCCGAATCGGTTTCAACATCCTCGGCGACGTCGCCGGGAAGTGCGACGGGTTCGTCGTCGAGGATGTCGGTCACCTCGTCGTCGGGTTCGCTGCCGGTCTCGACGACCGAGGTCGACGGCCCACCGGGTGAACCGTGCGCCCCGTGGGCGACATCGGCGGTGAGGGCCGAGTACGAGGTGCGACGCCAGTCCTGGTCGATCCGACGGTCGAAGTGCGCGATGTCCAGGGCGGCGGGGTTGTCTCCGTCGCCTGCGGCCGGAGGCACGGTGTCCGTGTCGAGTCGGCCGGCCGGTTCGACGGAGATCGACGGGTCCCGCTCGGCGAGGGTGCGCATGATGCCCACACAGTCGGCATCGGCCTCGGGGATCGGCACCTCTCCGGCGACCGTCCATTCCGGGTCCCCCGTCGAGGACCGAATGGCGTTCTCGCGACCGAAGATCAACCGATGCAGCGGTCCGGTCGTGGTGTTCCGCGATGGCGCCCACCAGGCCACGACCTGTGACTGGGCGCGGGTGAGCGCGACGTAGAGCAGACGCAGATCCTCGCCCGCGACCTCGTCGGCGTAGCGACGGCGTCGCGCGGCCCGGTCCGGTGCCTGCTGGCCGCCCACGTCGAGCCGACGGGTTCCCGATTCGTCGTGGTAGGTGATGTTGCCGCGGTCGTTGACCCAGGTGCCGTCCCACCCGTAGGGCACGTAGACGATCGGGAACTGCAACCCCTTGCTCGCGTGGACGGTCATGATCTGGACGGCCTGGGTGTCGCGGTCGAGGCGTCGGCTCTGGTCCTCGTAACGTTGCCGCGACGAGGTGTCGGTGATCCGTTCGGTCAGCCACTCGACGAGTGCGCTCAGCCCTTCACCGGTCTCGACGACGTGTTTGTTGCACAGCGCCGACACCTGGATGAGGTCGGTGAGGGTGCGTTCGCCGTTCTCGACCGTGAGAACGCGCGCCGCCACTTCGTGCGCGTCGAACAGGCGCTGGGCCATCGCGGCGAATCCGCCCTGCGCGAAAACCCGGGCGAGCATGGACAGTTCGGCACCGAGCGAGGCGACCTCCGGCTCGGCGGCGGTCGCCACCCGTGCGGTGGACCACCCGAAGAGGGCGGTCAGGGCGGCCATGCGCACCCGGTCCGGACGGGACGGTTGTTCGACGGCACGCAGCACCCACAGCCATTGCTGGGCAGCCGATGTCGAGAAGACGTTGACACCCGACCCGATCACCGAGTTGATGCCGCGTTCGGCGAGCTCCCGCTGCAGCGGTTCGATGGTGCTGTTGAGGCGCACGAGGACCGCGATGTCGCCGGGGTCGACCGGCCGGGACACACCGTTCAGGTCGATATGGTCGCCCACGGCCAGGACGTTGGCGATGTCGTCGGCGACGTCGGCGGCGATGCGTGACCGCACCTCCTTGACGCCCGGGAGGTTGAACGAGTTGAGGGCGCCGAAATCCCGGCGCAGGAACGCCCGGAGTCGGAACGGTGGACGGCCTTCGAGCCGGCTGCCGGCGAAGGCGGCCTGGACCGGGCGCGCCACGATGTCCGGATGCCCTAGTGTCGCTTCGCCGTACAGGTGCTGAAGGGCTCCCACGAGTGCACCGTCAGAGCGGCGGTTGACGTCGAGCGCTTTCAGCGTGTCGGCGGACGACACCGCGGCGAGGTAGCTGAGCACCTCGGCACCACGGAATCCGTAGATCGACTGCTTCGGGTCGCCGACGAGGATCATCCGACGATGGCCGTGGAAACAGCGGCGGAGGATGTCCCACTGCAGCGGATCGGTGTCCTGGAACTCGTCGACGAGCACCACGGAGAAGGTGTCGCGAATCCGTTGGCACGCACGGTCGCCGACCACGTCGTCGTTGACGATCCGGTGCAGGATCGCCTGGAGGTCGTCGTACGTGCGCACGCGGGCATCCCGCTTGCGGGTCTCGACGTGCTGCCGGACCGCCTTGGCGAAGCTCACCCGGCGCGCGGCGACATGGTCCGCGGCCGGCCCGTCGGCGAGTGCGCGCTCGTCCGGGGCGAGTGCCACCGACGCCTGGCGGACGGCGTCGCGCGCGATCTCCCGTGCCTCGGCGAAGCTGAACTCCGGTGAGTCACTGGCCCAGAAGCCGCGCAGGTAGAGGTCGAGCGCGACCTCCTCGGTGAGTTCATCGACTTCTTCGACGATGGAGTGGACGAGCTCTCGTTCGCCGAGGAAGCCCAGTGCCTCCAGCATCCGGTTGCAGAACGTGTGCGTGGTGGCGATCGTCGAGGCGTCGAAGTCGCTCAGTGCGCGGGCGAGGTTCCCGCGGCGCGTGCGGACCTCCTCCGGTGTGCCGCTCGCCAGCTGTCGCAGCAGTGCGTCGTCGTCGGCCTGCGCGGGCCCGGACAGGACCTCGGCGGGATCGGCGAGGACGTCGAGCAGTTCACGCACACGGGCGCGCATCCGTTCCCGGAGTTCGGCGGTCGCCGCCCGGCTGAAGGTGACGAGCAGCATCTCCGAGATCGGTACGCCGTCGGCGAGATACCGGGCCGCGAGCCCGACGATCGCATAGGTCTTCCCCGTCCCGGCACTCGCCTCCAGAACCGTCGTGTGCTCCGGCAGTCCGGCGGTGATGTCGAAGGGTTCCGGGCGTCTCATGTGCCCTCCCGGTGTTGGCCGACGGGAACCCAGACCGCGCGGGCCAGCCCGGTGAACAGCGGTTCGTCCTCTGCCAGAGCGAGTTCCACCCCGCCGAGGACGCGGTCGGCCGGTGCCGGCTCCTCGAGCAGGACGTCGAACTCGACGTCGGCCAGGACATCGCCGCCGAAGGCGAGCTTGAGGTACCGGTCGTGGCGAGGACCGAAGGTGTCGTCGAAGACCTTGCGCGCACTGTTCAGTGCCCAGTGGCTCCGTCGACCGGGCCCGTCGTTGTCGACGAAGGTGAACGCCGGTTCCAGCGGCAGCGGCAGCGGGCGGCGCAGACCCTCGTCCCGCAGCCTCACGAGCTGATCGAGCAGCGGTACCGGATCCTCCGGGCGCCGGAGCGTGAGCGTGGTGGTCCCGCCCCCTCGGGCTGCGCGACCGACCGACACCGCGGAACCGACCCGTGCCGCGCCGGCATTGCCCTGGGTCGCGGCCGCCGCGACGGCGAGCAACGTGATCCAGGCGCTCAGCTGCTGTTTGGCCTTGAGGCGCGAGTACGTGGCGCGGACGAGGCGGGCCTGTCCGTCGCCGGTGAAGACGTCGCCGACCGTACCGTGCACGCGTCGCCCGTCCGGCAGTGTGACGAGGATGTCGAGGGTCTCCGGCGATCCCGGACGCAGCGGTGCGACGACGCCGTGCAGCCGGGTGACCGCACGCGAGATGGCCTGCAGTTCGCGGGTGCCGAAGGCGAAGGGCGGCAACGTGCCCCGACGGAGTTCGGCGGCCTCACAGTCGCCGAGGGGCACACCCGACAGCATCCGGGTGAGGAAACGGTCGCCGATCCCCCACTTGTCGAGCGGGTCGAGCTCGACGTCGAGCTGGTCGTCGTGCGGTGTCTCGTCGTCGGGAATCCGGGCGCCCAGCCGTTGGCGGACGAAAGCGGTGATCGGGTCGACGTGGAAGTCGATGAGCGACGCGAGGTCGATGTCGGCGAGCTCGGGCGTCGGTTCGGGCGCGGGGAGGGCCTCCCGGGCGGCGGGAACGACCGGGTCGGCCGGTCCGCGCAGGGCCTTGGCCCCCGCGAGCAATGACGCGTCGTGGCTGAACGGTCCGGCGATGCCGGGGACGCCGCCGTCGATGAAGTTGCGGGCGTCGAAGCCGTGCAGGGAATGTCGCCGCACGATCGTCGGCCGGTCCGGGCCGGTGAGACCGTCGAGGATGTCGATCAGTTCGCTGACCACCACGGCGGGTGGGATGTGCCGGCCCGACACGGGGTCGGCACCGCTGTAGAAGACGAGCAGATTGTCCCGCGCCGCGCCGATCGCGTCGAGGAAGCATTGCCGGTCCTCGTCCCGCGGATTACGTTCCCCTACGAGCGGATCGACGCCGAGCACGTCGTCCCCGTCGATGCGCTGTACGCGCGGGAACACCTCGGCATCGATACCGAGCAGCACGATGACGCGGTGGGGCACCGAACGCATCGGGACCATCGTGCACACGGTGAGCTCACCGGTCCGGAAGTTCGACCGGGTGGGACGTCCCGCGATCAGGGCGGACAGCAGGTCGCGCACGTCGGCGGGACGAAGTACCTCCTCGGTGGTGCCGAAAGCGTCCTCGAGCATCCGGATGGCCTGTGCGCGTTGCCAGTCGTCGGCGGGTGCGGTCGCGGTGAGCGACCCGACCGCCTCGACGAGCGTCTCGGCCCACCGATGAGCGGGTGCGGTCGTGGTCAGCTCCGCGAGTACGCGCCCGAGGCGATCGAGGAACTCGTCGAGCCGGCCGACCAGGTCGATACCGGTGCTCTCCACACCCGCGAGAGGTAGTGCGGTGCCGAGCCATTCGTCGTCGGTCTCCTCGGCGACCACCCCGAGCGCGATGCGGTCGAGACCGGCGTCGAAGGTGCCCTGGCGGAAACGTTCGAGACCGAACCGGGCACGTTCGGCCGTGCCGAGTCCCCAGCGGACATTGCTGTGGCCCAACCATTCCCGGACCAGGTCCAGGTCGTCGTCGGTCATCGCGAACCGCGTCCGGACGGGTTCGGTCCCGAGCAGATCGAGGACGTCGCCCGCGGTGACCCGGCCGGCCGCGAGTTCGACCACGCCGACGACGGTGTCGATGACCGGGTTCACGTGACGCACACCGCGATCGGCGAGGCGAACCCGGAGATCGAAGGCGGGGTGCGGCAACCCGGCCTGTCCGAAGGCACCCCGGATCAACGGCGCGAAGGTCTCGACGTCGGGGCACATGATCAGGACGTCGCGGGGTTCGAGGGTCGGGTCGTCGGCGAAGAGGTGCAGCAACCGGTCGCGCAGCACCTCGATCTGCCGTTCGGGACCGTGGCACGCGTGGACCTCGACCGACCCGTCGTCGGTGAGTTCGGCAGACGGTGCCGCGCCGGGGTCGGCGTCGTCGCGGATACCCGACTGGAGAGCACCGAGCAACGTGTCGGGCAGCGGCGTGCTCGGCTGATGACGGACGTCGCGGTCGACGACGTCGCCCAGCCGCAGCTGGAGTTCCTGGAGGTCGCGGGACAGCCCGGCCAGCAACGGGTTCCGGAGTTCGGGAACCGGACGTTCGCGCCGGCGCGGCGGGACGCTCACGCCGACCGCTCCCCCGGCGGACTCTCCCCCGGCGGCGGCTCGGAGTTCTTCCCACAGACGGGGACTCGCGTGCGGGACGAACAGATGGACGTCGTGGTGCACGCTCACCGCGGAGATGATGTTCCGGAACGACTCGGTGATCCGCGTGGGGCCGAACACCGAGAAGCGGTCGGGAAGGTCGGCGACCCCGGGGTCGGACCGTAGACGGTCACACACCTCGCCCAGGACCTCGGCCGGATGGGGCTGTCCGATCTCGGCTCGCACCGCACGCCAGAACCCCGCCTGCCAGGCCAGGTCGTCCCGCAGCGGCCCACCCGCCCCGTCGAGATCGTCGCCCGCCGCCCAGCCGGCGATCATCGACGGACGGGATCGTCCGTATCGCTCGAAGAGCTCGGCCAGATGTCGCGCGGTCGCGTAACGGCGGCCGATCCGGGGTGACGCGTCGTCGCCCGCACCGACGTGACGGGCGATCACCGTCAGCTCGGGGTCATCGATCCGTTCATCGAGGACTCGGAGCACCGGCCAGGTCAATTCCGCAGCGCGCCAGGGATTCCCGGTCGACAACGGGGTGTCGGTCGCGAAGCGGTCACCGGTGAGGACCGCCGCCGAGATCGCGTCCGACAGCCGTCCCGGACCGGTGAAATCGATGTTGGCCGCGATGCCGTCGGACAGCTCGGGACCGGAACCGAGCCGGCGGGCGAGGTGCTGGGCGAGCCAGCGTTCGACACCGGCCGCCGGTACCGAGATGATCTCGGTACGCATCGGATCGTCGAGCGGCGTGGCCAGCACCTCGGCCAACGTGTCGGCCAGGGTGTCGGTGCGCTCGGCGCGATGAAGGATCAGCACCAGGCTCGGTCAGCCGGCGGTGTTCGCGCGTGCCGAATGGAACTTCACCGGTTCGCCCAGGCTGTTGAGGAGGACCTCCCGCAGCTGATCCGGAATCGGCGTCGGCCGGCCCACCGCCGGGTCGACGACCACCAGCGTCGTCTCCGCCGTCGCGCAGAGGACGCCCTCCTTGTCGAACAGGCGCAGCGCCATCGTGAACGACGATCGACCGACCCGCCCGATGCACGAACGCACGGTCACGGGGTGGGTCGAGTAGTGGACGGGTGCGGAGAACTCGATGTCCTGGCGTGCCACGAGGAAGGAGAAGTTCCGCGGCCCGTCGGGAATCCACTCGTGGAAGGAACGCACACGCGCCTCCTCGAAGAGGCGGGAGATCTGCACGTTGTTGATGTGATTGTTGATGTCCATGTCGCCCCATCGGAGATGGACGGGGATCTCGAGGACATAGTCCGGTGCAGATCGTTCAGAGGCCACGGCAGCAACCATAACGGCGGGACACGCCCGCTGCGTACTGCGGTACCGACCGTGTCGAGACCGTAGACTCGCCTCCGGGGAAACGGCAGAGATGCGCAGGCAGGCAGTCGCCGCCCGCGTCTCCGCCACGGTGCGTCCGCGCGATTCGCGGGCTCAAGTCGGGCAGTGAGGGGCCTCGGGTGAACATCGACACGGCACGGGCACGTCTGCGCCCGGTGTCTGCGATGGACATCGACGACCTCGTCCACCTCGACAGCGATCCCGAGGTCATGCGTTTCGTCAGCGGCGGCACCCCGACCCCCCGGGCGGTCATCGAGGACTGGGTGGTGCCCCGGGCCGAGTCCGAGCGCCGGATGTACGGGACCGGCACCTGGGTGCTCTGCGATCCCGCCACCGACGCATTCCTCGGCTGGGCGTCGCTGCGTACTCCGCGTCACAGCCGACGCCCCGAACTCGAACTCAGCTACCGCATCCGCCGGACGGTCTGGGGACGCGGCCTGGCCACCGAGGCCGCATTCGCCCTGATGGCATTCGCCTTCGACCATCTCGACACCGAACGCGTCTTCGCCGGCACCGTCGCGGGCAACATGCCCTCGCGGCGCGTCATGGAGAAACTCGGCATGACGCTGTCGGGAATCCACGTGGGCGAGGAAACCGTTGGAGCAGGCATGCCCACGCATCCGCTCCATCTCGGTCCCGACCGGTACGAGGTCGAGTACCAGATCCTCAAGACCGAGTGGCAGCGACGATCTCTGCGCTGGTCATCGGCCAGCGATCTGACAGCCTGACCCCTGTGGCGACACCGTCCGCACGGCCGTGACCGCGCTCAGGGCGTCGCGCCACGCCGTCCTGGTCGCGCCCGGTCGCGCATCATTGACTACCGTTGTGGGCAAGTACGGTTTTGCCTCGATCCCCGTCACGTGGTTCGGCCACGTCACGACACGAATCCACACGGTACCGAAGCACAAACCGTCCCCCATCGAGCGAGAAGGAGATGTCTGGAGATGAGCAGCCCCGCCGTCCAGGCCCCCGCTGTAGCGGCCACCGACCGCAGGAAAGTGGTCATCATCGGCTCCGGCTTCGGCGGATTGTTCGCCGCCCAGCGTCTGGCGAAGGCCGACGTCGACGTGACGCTGATCGCCAAGACCACCCACCATCTCTTCCAGCCGATGCTCTACCAGGTCGCGACGGGCATCGTCGCCGAGGGTGAGATCGCCCCGGCGACCCGCGTCGTCCTGCGCAAGCAGAAGAACACCTCGGTACTCATGGGCGACGTCTTCGACATCGACCTCGAGGCCAAGACGGTCTCCTCGCGACTCCTCGAGCGCATCACGGTCACGCCGTACGACGACCTGATCGTCGCGGCCGGCGCCGATCAGTCGTACTTCGGCAACGACCACTTCGCCGAGTACGCGCCGGGTATGAAGACCATCGACCACGCCCTCGAACTGCGCGGCCGTATCCTCGGCGCCTTCGAGCAGGCCGAGCTGTCCCACGACCCCGCCGAGCGCGCCAAGCTGCTCACCTTCGTGGTCGTCGGTGCGGGACCGACCGGTGTCGAGCTCGCCGGCCAGATCGCCGAGATGAGCGACAAGACCCTCAAGGGCGCGTTCCGCAACATCGATCCGACCGAGGCGCGGGTCATCCTCCTCGACGCCGCCCCGGCAGTGCTGCCGCCGTTCGGGCCGAAGCTCGGCGGCAAGGCCGCAGCCCGCCTGGAGAAGATGGGCGTGGAGATCCAGCTCAACGCGATGGTCGTCGACGTCGACTACGACGGCTTAGTCGTCAAGGAGAAGGACGGCACCACCCGTCGCATCGAGTCGCAGTGCAAGGTGTGGTCGGCCGGTGTGCAGGCCAGCCCGCTCGGCCAGCAGCTCGCCGAACAGTCCGGCGTCGAACTCGACCGCGCCGGCCGCGTGAAGGTCGGACCGGATCTGACGATCCCGGGTCACCCCGAGGTCTTCGTCGTCGGCGACATGATGGCCGTCGACGGCGTGCCCGGTGTCGCGCAGGGCGCCATCCAGGGCGGCCGCTACGCCGCGGACGCGATCAAGGCCGAGCTGAAGGGCCAGACGCCGGACCAGCGCAAGCCGTTCAGCTACTGGGACAAGGGTTCGATGGCCACCATCTCGCGGTACTCCGCGGTGATGCAGGTTCCGGTCCCGGGCTTCAAGAAGCCCTTCGAGACCGAGGGCTACTTCGCGTGGCTCGGCTGGCTCGCGCTGCACCTCGTGTACCTCGTCGGGTTCCGCAACCGACTGAACACACTGATCAACTGGTTCTTCGCCTTCACCACCCGAGGCCGTTCACAGCTCGCCGTCACCGAACAGCAGGTGTACGCGCGCACCGCGATCGGACAGTTGTCGGCGCTGGAGAAGCAGGCCGCAGAAGGCAACGGCGGCGGACCCGACGCCGAGGCCGCCGAGACCGACTCCGGAACGGTCGACTCGAAGGCCACCGACGCCTCGGGATCGGTACCGACAGAAGGCAAGGACGCTGTGGGCAAGCAGTCCGAAGCGGCCAGCTGACGCCGAGACCGGCAGACCCGCAACAGCGCTGGTTCCCTATCCGCTGGGGACCAGCGCTGTTGCGTCGAGGGCATCGGTGAGGCGGCGAGTGGCCGTCACCGACGAGCCGAGCGCACTGGTGAGGGTCGCTTCGCCGACCAGCCGTAGGCGGGCCGCGAACTCGCTCGGGTGCACGTCCTCGGCGCGATCGTCCGGATAGCGGAAGACACTGCTCATCGCACGATGGCCGATCGCGGCGGCCGGTGTCGACGCGCCCAGCGCCACGCGATGTGCCAGCCACACCTCTCCGCCGACCGTCACCCGTAGACCTCCGGTCCAGGCGCCGGTGCGGTCGCGCTCGATCCGGTCGAGATCCGTGGTGGTCGCCCCGTCTATCTGCACGGATCGGCCGATCTGGACGTGTTCGTACAGATCGAGGACCGCGGACGGATCGAGGGCGGCGACGATGTCCGAGGTGTGGATCGCGCCGCCGGCGACCACCGTCGGTTGCGGATCGAGGCGCAGGCGGCCACCCGCACCCACCTCGATCTCCCATCTCGCCCGGGAGTCCAGGCGGTCTCGTGCGGGCAGGGCGATCGTGGCGGCGACACTGCCGACGCTCAAATGCGCTCCGGGCTCCACGCGAATGCGGACCACGATCTCGTCACCACCCAGCGGTGTGGCCGCGGTGCCGATCAGCTGGGCGTGGCCGGGTGAGGTCACCCGGACGGCGAGACCACCCGTCGCGCGGTGCCGCACACCGCGGTCGGCGGTCGCAACGATCTCGACGTCGGTGCGCATCGCTACCTGGCCGTCACGGGCGCGGCAAGCTGCTCGCGCACCCAGGCCAGCACATCGGTCGCCGCCGGATCGTCGGTCAGCGAGATCATCGCCGTCGGACGCCCCTCGCGAACCTTGTCGGCATCGCGACGCATGACCCCGAGGTCGGCGTTGACGCGCTCGGCGAGATCGGTCTTGTTGATCACCAGCAGATCCGAGAAGGTGACGCCCGGACCGCCCTTGCGCGGGACCTTGTCGCCGCCGGCCACGTCGATCACGAAGATCTGGACGTCGATGAGGCCCGTCGAGAACGTCGCGGTGAGGTTGTCACCACCGGACTCGACCAGAATGAGGTCGAGCGGCGGGTTCGCCTCGACGAGGTCGTCGATGGCATCGAGGTTCGCGGTGATGTCGTCGCGGATCGCGGTGTGCGGGCATCCGCCGGTCTGCACGGCGGTGATCCGCTCGTCGGGCAGAACCGCGTTGCGGCGGAGGAAGTCCGCATCCTCGGTGGTGTAGATGTCGTTGGTCAGCACGGCCACCGACAGCTCGTCGCGCAGCTGGCGGCAGAGTGCCGCGACGAGGGCGGTCTTGCCGGACCCGACGGGACCGCCGACGCCGATGCGCAGCGCCTCACCGGGTTCACGCTTCCGGCGGGGCCGGTCGTGGTCGTGGCTGTGGGGCTGCCCGTCGATGAGATGCGGGGGCATCGTTGACTCCTCTTGGTCGGACCCACAAGTCAGGTACCTGCGGGTAGTTCAGGACATGAAGAGCGGCATCGGTTGCCGCTCATGACGTTCGGCGAAGATGTCGAGGACCGGGTCCGACGTATCGGCGAGGCCCACCGCCGCCTCGGCCGCGACGCGTTCACATTCGGCGCCGAGATCGGCGATCATGATCGACACATCCGCCGGGTCCAGGGCGAGCAGGCGCTGGCCGGCGGTCGCCGACCCGCTCATCGTCGTGTACACGAGGACCAGTGCGGTGTGGAATCCGGACAGCGACGACGCCGCGCCGATCGATCCGCTGATCACCGGCAGATGTGTCGTCGGCCGATGCGCCGACCAGTCGTGGTCGGGGAACATCCGGCGCGCGAGCCGGACCATCCCGCGACCCTGCGCGAGCGAGGCCTTCCGGGCCGCGGCCGACGGGGTGCGGGCGTCCATCTCTCGTTGCGCCGCGCCGACTTCGATCACGCCGTCGGCGACCGCGGCGGCGACCGATGCCGCGACGAGACCGCTCGTCGTCACGCGGCGGTACAGGAAGTCGGCGAGATCGGCTGCCGTACGGATGAATCCGTCGGCAATCGCCTGCTCGACACCACCGGAGTGCACGTGCCCGCCGACCGGCAGCCGGGAGTCCGCCAGCGACAACATCATCGCCAACGGGGCGGGCGCGGGCGAGGACGGCGGCGGTTCCGGACGGTCGGACATCAGAACAGGAAATACCGCTGTGCCATCGGGAGTTCGGACACCGGTTCGGCATCCCACACCTCGCCGTCGACCTTCACCGTGAACGTGTCGGGGTCGACCTCGATCGTCGGGCACGCGTCGTTGTTCACCATGTCGGCCTTGCCGACGCCTCGGGTGTTCTTGACCGGGACCAGACGACGATCGACGCCGATCCGTTCGGCGAGGTCGGGGTCCGCGCCGGGGGCGACGAAACTCACCGATGTCGCGGCCGCCAGTTTCGGTGCGGCACCGAACATCGGGCGAGGCAGGACCGGTTGCGGGGTGGGGATCGACGCGTTCGCGTCGCCCATCGCGGCCCACGCGATCGCGCCGCCCTTGATCACCAGATCGGGCCGGACGCCGAAGAATGCCGGATCCCAGAGGACCAGGTCGGCCAGCTTGCCGACCTCGACTGACCCGATCTCGTCGTCGAAGCCGTGCGCGACGGCCGGGCAGATCGTGTACTTGGCGATGTACCGCCGGGCCCGGTTGTTGTCGGCGCGACCGTCACCAGGAAGCGCACCGCGCTTGCGCTTCATGACGTGTGCGGTCTGCCAGGTGCGCAGGACCACCTCGCCGATGCGTCCCATCGCCTGCGAGTCCGAGCCGATCATCGAGATCGCACCGAGGTCGTGGAGCAGGTCCTCGGCGGCGATGGTCGACGGCCGGATCCGGCTCTCCGCGAAGGCCAGGTCCTCCGGCACCGTCGGGTTGAGGTGGTGGCACACCATCAGCATGTCGAGGTGTTCGTCGAGGGTGTTCACGGTGTGCGGTCGCGTCGGATTCGTCGACGACGGAAGCACATTGGGATATGCCGCGACCGTGATGATGTCGGGCGCGTGGCCGCCGCCGGCACCTTCGGTGTGGTACGCGTGGATGCTGCGGCCGGCGATCGCGCCGAGCGTGCTCTCCACGAAGCCCGCCTCGTTCAGGGTGTCGGAGTGGAGTGCGACCTGCACCCCGGTCTCGTCGGCGACCCGCAGGCACGCGTCGATCGCGGCGGGGGTGCTCCCCCAGTCCTCGTGCAACTTGAAACCCGAAGCGCCCGCGCGGATCTGCTCGTGCATGGCCGCGGCGCTGACCGTGTTGCCCTTGCCCAGCAGGGCGATGTTCATCGGCCAGTGGTCGGTCGCGGCGAGGATCGACGCGAGGTGCCAGGCGCCCGGCGTGACGGTGGTCGCCTTGCTGCCCTCGGCCGGACCGGTACCGCCGCCGATCAGCGTCGTGATGCCGTTGCCGAGTGCCTCGTCCATGATCTGCGGGCAGATGAAGTGCACGTGGCAGTCGATGGCGCCGGCGGTGACGATCTTGCCGTTGCCGGCGATGATCTCGGTCGACGGTCCGATGACGAGGTCGGGGTGGATGCCGTCCATCGTGTCGGGGTTGCCGGCCTTGCCCATCGCGACGATGCGTCCGCCGCGGATTCCCAGGTCCGCCTTGATGATTCCCCAGTGATCGAGAATGACGACGCCGGTGATGATCGTGTCGGGCGCCCCGTCGGCGCGGGTCGCCCGGCTCTGGCCCATCGACTCACGGATCACCTTGCCGCCGCCGAAGACCGCCTCCTCGCCCGCACGGCCGGGTCCGCCCGAGAGGTCGTCGGTGACCTCGATGAGCAGATCGGTGTCGGCGAGTCGGATCCGGTCGCCGGTCGTCGGACCGAAGAGCTGCGCGTAGCGGTCGCGTCCGAGTGTCGCCATGTCACTTGCTCCCGTCGGCGTCGGTCGTGCGCGCCGGCGAGCCCACCGGCCCGCATTCACCCGGCGGATCCATCGAGATCCCGTACACCTCACGGGTTCCCCCGAGCGGGACGAGACCCACGGTCATCTCGATCCCCGGCTCGAACCGCACGGCGGTGCCGGCCGGGATGTCGAGGCGCCGTCCGTGCGCGAGCGCGCGATCGAAGTCGAGGGCGGCGTTGGACTGAGGGAAGTGGACGTGGCTGCCGACCTGCACCGGGCGATCACCGGAGTTGACGACGCTCAACTCGACGACGTCCGCGCCGGCGTTCAACTCGATCGTGCCCTCGGCGGGGATCACCTCGCCCGGGACGAGCGAGGAGCGTGTGGCAGTGGGTGGCGTAGCCGACATCTCGGCCTCTCTTCGACAGCTGGAGATCGGTTGGCGGAGCGGAGTTCAGGCGATCGGGTCGTGGACGGTCACCAGCTTGGTGCCGTCCGGGAACGTCGCCTCGACCTGGACGTCGTGCAGCATCTCGGGCACGCCGTCCATCACGTCGTCGCGTCCGAGCACCTCACGACCGGAGGTCATGAGCTCGGCCACCGACCTACCGTCGCGGGCCCCCTCCAGAACATGATCGGTGATGAGCGCGACCGCCTCGGGGTGATTGAGCTTCAGGCCGCGCGCCTGCCGCCGTCGCGCGAGCTCGGCCGCATACGAGATCAACAGCCGTTCTTGTTCATGCGGCGACAGTCGCACCGAGTTCGCTCCTCGCAGATGGCCGACCGGGTGGTCGTCGTTGATGGCAGTGGAGACATCCTGCCACGCCGAGGAGGCCTCGGCTCGCCGACGGCCACCGGGTTCGCCGGTGATCGCGAGATCAGTACTCCGGCGGTGAGACCGTGACCGCTCGGACCGGGATTCGCGAGACGAGCTCCGACCGGTTACCGGGCTTCGATGTTCTGGAGTCGCACCTGGGTCCTGGCGAGCAGCGTGCCATCCTGATCAACCATGTCGACGGCCCACAGCTGCTGACGCCGACCGCGGTGGATCGGCGTCGACGTCGCGGTGACCGTGCCGGCGCTGACGGACTTGAGGAAGTCGGTGTTGTTGTTGACGCCGACCGCGTGACCGCCGATGCCGGTCTCCTGCAGCCAGATGAATCCGCTCATGCTCGCCACGCTCTCACCGATCGCGCAGTAGACGCCGCCGTGGACGATCCCGAACGGCTGATGGTGACTCTCGGTGATCTCCATGGTGGCGACGATCCGATCCGGACCCGCCTCGACGACCTCGAGTCCGAGCACGCCGTCGAGTCCCTTGCCGAAGGAGTTCCGGAGGATCTCGTCCGCACTGTTCGCAGTCATGGCGTCAACATTGGCACGGCCGTCCGGCGTTCGCGATACCGACCCGGGAACACCGATGCCGGCCCCGGCGTTGTCTGTCCAGTGAAAGCGGAAGGCCCCGCACCTCGATGAGATGCGGGGCCCTCCGTGACGTGAACCGGGGGTCTCTGCAGCCCTCAGGACTCTCGCGCGGTCCGACGTGACACTTAATGTAGGCTAGCCTTACCAACGTGTCAAGGGCTCGGGCGTAAGGCCACGTGAAAGGCGAAATCGCCTCCGCGGACGCGACAACCAGATGAAGACGTGAGCCGAGGGCGCACAACGGAAGGCACAGCAGTAAAATGCGAAAGATGAATGGGCTAGGCGACCTCGAGCGCGCGGTGATGGACACGTTGTGGGCGGGCTCCGAACCGAAGACCGTCCGGCAGGTGCATGCCGAACTGTCCCAGGATCGATCCCTCGCCTACACGACGGTCATGACCGTTCTGCAGCGTCTCGCGAAGAAGAACCTGGTGACACAGATCCGCGACGACCGCGCACACAAGTACGTCCCCACCCACCCCCGCGAGGACCTGGTCGCGAGTCTGATGGTCGACGCACTCAGCGAGGCCGACGCGCCCGGATCGCGGCACGCAGCCCTCGTCTCGTTCGTCGGACGGGTCGGTGCCGACGAAGCCGCGGCGCTCCGCCACGCTCTCGATGAACTCGAAGCCGCCCGAGGAACCCGCGACACCGGTTAGATTCGCGGCACAACCCCCAACAGCCCACCCCTGAGGAAGCCCACCGGATGACCGCCCTGCTCTTCGGCATCGTCAGCCTGGTGCTCGCCGGACCCGTACCCGAGGCATTATCTCGGGCGCAGTGGCCGATCCGAGCGCCACGCGCGGCGATGACGCTGTGGCAGGCCATCGCACTCGCCGCCGTGTTGTCGGCGTTCAGCTGTGGCCTGGCGATCGCCGCCAACCTCCTGGTGATCGGGGCCGACGGCACGCCGACGACGCATCCGCTCCGCGAGATCGACCGCCTCGGCCTCCCCCTGTGGCTGACCTGCGTGGGCGTCTTCATCCTCACCCTGCTGGTCGGCGCCCGCCTCTTCTACACGACCATCCGCGTCGGACTGCGCACCCGCGCCCGTCGCAAGGCCCACCGCCAGCTGATCGACATCCTCGATCGCTGCGACCGGACCGACGCCGATGACCCCCTCTACGCCCGCGACGTCCGCATGATCGACGTCGAGCAGCCGCTCGCCTACTGCCTCCCCGGTCTGCGCCAGCGCGTCGTCGTCAGCGAGGGTGTCGTCCACCGACTGACGCGCGACGAGCTCATCGCCGTCATCGCCCACGAACGCGCACATCTACGGGCCCGACACGACCTCGTGCTCGAGGCCTTCATCGCGCTGCACGAGGCCTTCCCGCGGTTCGTCCGTTCCAGGTCCGCTCTCGGCGCCGCCGAACTGCTCGTCGAAGCGCTCGCCGACGACCAGGCCGTCCGAGCCACCGCACCGACGACCCTCGGCCGCGCGCTCGTCGCCTGCGCCGACGCGGTGGCCCCCCGCGGTGCGATGGCGGTCGGCGGGCCGACCACGCTCACCCGCGTCCACCGCCTGCGCGACGACCGCCCCGCCCACTGGATCGCGGTCGGCGCCTACGCGACTGCCGCTGTCATCCTGGTGCTGCCGACCCTCGCGGTCGCGATCCCCTGGCTCACCGAGCTCAACCGCCTGATGTCGGCTTTCTGAGTCCGCCAACCCCCGACCGGTTGAACACCTTCCGCGCGCGGCCCGAATGGTGAGGCAGATCGCCGGATCGGATCGTGAGGCAATAGGCTGTCGGACATGAACAACGTCGAGGCATCGTCACCGTCCGGGAAAGCTCAGATCGGCGTCACCGGTCTGGCCGTCATGGGTTCGAACATCGCGCGTAACTTCGCCCGCAACGGGTACACGGTCGCGCTGCACAACCGCAGCATCGCCAAGACCGACGCACTGCTCGAGAACCACGGCAGCGACGGCAATTTCATCCGCACCGAGACGGTCGCGGAGTTCGTCGCCGCACTCGAGCGCCCGCGCCGCGTGCTGATCATGGTCAAGGCCGGCGACGCCACCGACGCGGTGATCAACGAGCTCGCCGACGCGATGGAGCCCGGCGACATCATCATCGACGGCGGTAACGCCCTCTACACCGACACCATCCGCCGCGAGGCGGCGATGTCGGCGCGTGGACTGAACTTCGTCGGCGCCGGCATCTCCGGTGGTGAGGAAGGCGCCCTCAACGGCCCCTCGATCATGCCCGGCGGACCCGCCGAGTCGTACAAATCACTCGGCCCGCTGCTCGAGTCGATCGCCGCCCAGGTCGACGGCGAACCCTGCTGCACCCACATCGGTCCCGACGGCAGCGGCCACTTCGTCAAGATGGTCCACAACGGCATCGAGTACGCCGACATGCAGCTCATCGGCGAGGCCTACGACCTGATGCGCAAGGCCCTCGACATGCCCGTCGCCGAGATCGCCGACGTCTTCCGCGAGTGGAACGGGACCGAACTCGAGAGCTACCTCATCGAGATCACCGCCGACGTGCTCAGCCAGGTCGACGCCGAGACCGGCAAGCCGCTCGTCGACGTCATCGTCGACGCCGCCGGCCAGAAGGGCACCGGCCGCTGGACCGTGAAGTCCGCGCTCGACCTGGGCATCCCGACCACCGGCATCGCCGAGGCCGTCTTCGCCCGCGCCCTGTCCAGCGCCACCGACCAGCGCGTCGCCGCCCGCGGCCTGTCGTCGGGCAACCTCGGGGACGCGCCCACCGACAAGGCGCAGTTCATCGCCGACATCAAGACCGCGCTGTATGCCTCCAAGGTCGTCGCCTACGCCCAGGGCTTCGACCAGATCGCCGCCGGCAGCGCCGAATACGGTTGGAACGTCGACCGCGGATCGCTTGCCACCATCTGGCGCGGCGGCTGCATCATCCGCGCGCAGTTCCTCAACCGCATCCGCGAGGCCTACGCCGACGATCCCGAGCTGCCCAGCCTGCTCCTCGCCCCCTACTTCCGCGAAGCGGTCGAGGTCGGCATCGACAGCTGGCGCCGCGTCGTCGCCACCGCCACCCTGCTCGGCATCCCGGTGCCGGCCTTCGCCTCGTCGCTGTCGTACTACGACGCCCTGCGCGCCGAGCGCCTGCCGGCCGCCCTCACCCAGGGCCTGCGCGACTTCTTCGGCGCCCACACCTACAAGCGCGTGGACAAGGAAGGCACCTTCCACACGCTGTGGAGCGGCGACCGCTCGGAAGTGACCGAATAGGAGCCTGCGAGAACCGGTGCGATTCATCGAAGGCCATCGGCCGACCCACGACCTGACCTACGACGATGTCTTCATCGTCCCCAACAGGTCTGATGTCAGTTCGCGATTCGATGTCGACCTGTCGACCTCGGACGGCAGCGGGACCACCATCCCGATCGTCGTGGCGAACATGACGGCGGTCGCGGGCAAGCGCATGGCCGAGACGGTCGCGCGCCGCGGCGGACTCGTGGTCCTCCCGCAGGATCTTCCCATCGAGGCCGTCGCGTCGTCGATCGCGTTCGTGAAATCGCGCCACCTCGTGGCCGACACCCCGGTCACGCTCACCCCGTCGGATTCGGTGTCCGATGCGGTCGCGTTGATCCCCAAGCGATCCCACGGCGTCGCGGTCGTCGCCGAGGACGGACGCCCGGTGGGTGTCGTCACCGAGAAGCGGTGCCGCGACGTCGACCGCTTCGCCCGGGTCCGCGAGGTCCTCGACCCCGACATCGTCACCCTGCCCGTCGACACCCCGCCCCGCGAGGTGTTCGACGCGCTCGGCGACCTCCACCTCGGCGTCGCCGTGCTCGTCGACGCCGACGGCAAGCTGGCGGGTCTCCTGAACCGCGTGGGCGCGCTGCGCCACGCGATCTACGAACCGAACGTCGACGCGTCCGGCAAGCTGCGGATCGCCGCGGCCGTCGGGATCAACGGCGACGTGGTCGGCAAGGCCCGCGCGCTCGTCGCGGCCGGTGCCGATGTGCTCGTCATGGACACCGCGCACGGGCATCAGGAGAAGATGCTGACCGCACTGAAGTCGGTCGCCGATGCGGGACTCGGTGTCCCGATCGCGGCGGGCAACGTGGTCTCCGCGGAGGGCACCCTCGACCTCATCGCCGCCGGCGCGTCGATCATCAAGGTCGGCGTCGGCCCGGGCGCGATGTGCACCACCCGGATGATGACCGGCGTGGGTCGGCCGCAGTTCTCCGCGGTGGCCGAATGTGCCGGGGTCGCAGCGAGTCACGGTGCGTCGGTGTGGGCCGACGGCGGTGTCCGTCATCCGCGCGACATCGCCCTGGCGCTGGCGGCCGGTGCGTCGAACGTGATGGTGGGCTCGTGGTTCGCGGGCACCCACGAATCACCCGGCGATCTCCTCGAGGACGAGCAGGGCCCGTACAAGGTGAGTTTCGGTATGGCGTCGAAGCGGGCGGTGGCCGCGCGGTCGACCGGCGACAGCCCGTACGACCGTGCCCGCAAGAGTCTCTTCGAGGAGGGCATCTCGTCGTCCCGGATCCGGCTCGATCCCGATCGTCCCGGCGTCGAGGACCTCATCGACCACATCTGTTCCGGGATTCGCAGCACCGCAACCTATACGGGGGCCAGGAACCTGCGGGAACTGCACGACAAGGTCGTCCTCGGAGTCCAGTCGCCCGCCGGTTTCGCCGAAGGGCGTCCCCTGCCGGGCGGGTGGTGACGTGGAGATCCTGCTTCTCGTCGCCAGCCTGATCGGCTTCATCGCCCTCACGCTGGGCACGGCGCTGTTCGTCGCTGCCGAGTTCTCGTTGACCGCCTTGGAACGCTCGACGATCTCGGCGGACGTGGCCAAGCGCGGGGACCGGCGCGCACGGCTGGTGCAGCGCGCGCATTCGACGCTGTCGTTCCAGTTGTCCGGCGCCCAGCTCGGCATCACGATCACCACGCTGATCACCGGCTACATCGCCGAACCCGTCCTCGCCCGCATCATCAAGCCGCCGCTGGAAGCGGCCGGGGTGAGTCCCTCGGTCGCCTCGGCGACGTCGCTGATCCTCGCTCTCGTCATCGCCACGTCGCTGTCGATGGTCCTGGGTGAGCTGATCCCGAAGAATCTCGCGATCGCCAAGTCGCTGGCCGTCGCCCGTGCCACATCGGGTCCGATGACGGCGTTCTCCGCGGTCTTCCGCTGGGCGATCAACGGACTCAACGGCACCGCGAACTGGATCGTCCGCCGGTTGGGCATCGAACCGACCGACGAGCTCGCCTCGGCCCGCTCACCGCAGGAACTCGTGTCGCTGGTCCGCAACTCGGCCCGGCGCGGCGCGCTCGACGAGCAGACCGCCACGCTGGTGGACCGTTCGCTGCGCTTCGGTGAGCTGACCGCCGAGGATCTGATGACGCCGCGAGTCACCATCGACACCCTCGACCGCGAGGACACCGTCCGCGATCTCGTGATGGCGTCGTCGCGCACCGGGCACTCGCGTTTCCCCGTCGTCGTCGACGGTGACCTCGACGACCTCGTCGGCGTGGTCCACATCAAGCAGGCGTTCACCATCCCGCCCGAGCGTCAGGCCACCACGCGCGTCACCTCGATCGCACGCAGCGTGCCGCGCGTCCCCGCCAGCCTCGACGGCGACGCTCTGATGCAACGCATCCGCGCCGACGGCATGGAGCTGTGCGTCGTCATCGACGAATACGGCGGGACCGCGGGCATCGTCACCACCGAGGACCTCATCGAGGAGATCCTCGGCGACGTCACCGACGAACACGACGACGAGCGCGCCGACGTCGCGATCGACGGCAACGGCTATCTCTGTGCGGGGCTGCTGCGCATCGACGAGCTCTACGACGCGACCGGCTATCACGCCCCCGACGGTCCGTACGACACGCTCGGCGGCCTGATCATGTACTGCCTCGGACGCATTCCCACGGTCGACGACGTCGTCGACCTGCCCCGCCGCTCCCCGGTCGGCGACGGCGACGACGACTCGCCCGAGATGCCCGAAGCCCGCGACGACATCACCTGGCGGGCCACCGTCGCCCAGATGGACGGCCGACGCATCGACGTCGTCGCATTGCGACCGGCCCCCGCCGGCGACTCCCTCGGCGACGAGCCACGAGACACGGAGGCCGGAGATGGGTGACCTCTGGGCTGTCGTCCTCGCCTTCGCACTGCTGGGCGGCAACGCCTTCTTCGTCGGCGCCGAGTTCTCGCTGATCTCGGCGCGCCGCGACCGGCTCGAGGCGTTGGCCGAGAGCGGCAAGAGTCGTGCACGAACCGTCATCAAGGCCGGTGAGAACCTGTCGCTGATGCTGGCCGGCGCCCAGCTGGGCATCACGATCTGTTCGATCCTGCTCGGCCGCGTCGGCGAACCCGCGGTCGCGCACCTCATCGAGAAACCGCTGGAACTCGCGCACGTGCCGCACGCGCTGCTGCACCCGATCTCGTTCGCCATCGCGTTGTCGCTGGTGGTGGTGCTGCACATCCTGCTGGGTGAGATGGTGCCGAAGAACATCGCCCTCGCGGGACCCGAGTCGGCGGCGATGCTGCTGGTCCCGGTGCACCTGATGTTCATCCGCCTGGTGCGTCCGCTCATCTCCTTCTACAACTGGCTCGCCAACATCTCGCTGCGCCTGATGCGCGTGGAACCGAAGGACGAACTCGAGTCCACGGTGTCGCTGGGCGAGCTGGCGCAGATGCTCGGCGAGTCCAAGCAGGAAGGTCTCATCGATGCCGAGGAACACGAGCGCCTCACCCGCGCTCTGCAGTCCATCGGCCGCACCGTCGCCGAGGTGATGATCCCCCTCGAGAAGATGCGCAGCGTCAAGGTCCAGGTGTCGGCGACCGGCGGGATCGGCCCGACACTCGGCGCCGTCGAGAAGGCCGTCAGCGAGACCGGGTTCTCCCGCTTCCCGGTCCGCGGATCCGACGGCACGTTCACCGGTTACCTGCATCTGAAGGACGTCCTCGACGAGATCCTCGACGAGCACATCGGCCCGGACACCATCATCGGTGTCGACAAGATCCGCCCGCTGCCGGTCATCGCGTCCAACACACCCCTCGACGAGGCGACCACCGTGCTGCGCCGCACCAGCTCGCACCTGGGCGCCGTCGTTGACGACAACGGCCGCACGATCGGCATCGTCCCGCTCGCCGACCTCGTCGAGGAGTTCGTCGGCAACGTCCGGGACGAGACCCACCGGGTGTGACGACCGTGACCGCGCACGTGGAAGAGCAGACCGTGTTGACGGGCCGCGAGTGGCGGGCCCGGCGCGACGAGCATCAGGGACGCGTCGACGCGCTCATCGGTCCGTACCTGGAGGCGCGCCGCAAGGGCGGCAAGCATCCCGTCGTCGACTTCCTGTTCACCTACTACTCGTCGCGGCCGTCCCATGTGCTGCGCTGGCATCCGGGCTTCGGCGTGCGTCTCGAGGACGCCGACGAGTTCCTGCCCCTGCGCGGCTACGAACGTGCCGACTCCGGTGTGCACGTGGGCATCGACTACGTCCGACGCCGCCGCGACGCACTGCAGGCCACGGTGGATCTGCTCGACGCCACCGCCGCGCGTCCGGCCCGGCTGGGCTGCTTCGGGCTCCACGAGTGGGCCATGGTCTACCGCACCGACGAGACCCGGCACGACATCCCCTTGCGTCTGGGTGCCGCCGGCACCGACCGGGTCGTCGAACAGATGCCGTTGCGCTGCACGCACTTCGACGCGTACCGCTTCTTCACCGAGCCGGCGCGGCCGCGCAACGAGAACGAGCTGAACCGTGCGTCGCAGATCGACCACGAACAGCCGGGGTGCCTGCACGCGACCATGGACCTCTACCGGCACTGCTTCACCCTGGCGCCGCTGTTGCCCGCCGACCTCACCGTCGACTGCTTCGAACTGGCGCTGCGCGCTCGTGACCTCGACATGCGTGCGAGTCCGTACGACCTGCGCCACCTGGGATATGAGCCGGTCCCGATCGAGACCCCCGCCGGACGAGCCGAATACGTCCGGGAACAATCGGCCATCGCCGACGCCGGAACACAACTCCGCGCGGAGGTGTTGGGGCGGTGTACGCACCTGGCCGAGATCGCTCGCCACGCCTAAACAGGACGCCTGTACGGTTCAGCGTTACCGGCTAGTAGCATGGATGTCGTCTTCATTCGCTCGAGAAAGGCAATCATGTCGGACCGGATCACCGTCAACGGGTTGCAGGTCGCTTCCGTCCTGTACGACTTCATCAACAACGAGGCGTTGCCCGGTACCGGTGTAGAGGCCGACGCCTTCTGGTCGGGTGCGGCATCGGTGATCGCCGACCTCGCCCCACGCAACCGTGAGCTGCTCGCCGTCCGCGACGATCTGCAAACCAAGATCGACGCCTGGCACCGCGATCACCAGGGCGCCGACCTCACCCCGGGCTCTGCGGATTTCGACGCCTACAAGTCCTTCCTGACCGAGATCGGTTACCTCGCCGAGGTCCCGGCCGACTTCCAGATCACCACCGGCAATGTGGACCGCGAGATCGCCGAGACCGCCGGTCCGCAGCTGGTCGTGCCGGTCCTCAACGCCCGGTTCGCGCTGAACGCCTCCAACGCCCGCTGGGGTTCGCTCTACGACGCCCTGTACGGCACCGACGCGATCCCGGAGACCGACGGCGCCGAGAAGGGTTCGTCGTACAACAAGGTGCGCGGCGACAAGGTCATCGCCTACGCCAAGGACTTCCTGGACAAGGCGGTCCCGCTCGAGCAGTGCAGCTACACCGACGTGCGGTCCTTCGCCGTTCAGGACGGCGCCCTGCAGGTGACCCTCGACGGGGGCGCGACCTCGACGCTGGCCGATCCGGCCGCCTTCGTCGGCTACCGCGGCGACGCCGGCTCACCGTCCTCGATCCTGCTGCGCAACAACGGTCTTCACCTCGACATCGAGATCGATCCCTCCTCGCCGATCGGTTCCACCGATCCGGCCGGCATCAAGGACGTCGTCGTCGAGTCCGCGATCACCACGATCATGGACTTCGAGGACTCGGTCGCCGCGGTCGACGCCGAGGACAAGGTCACCGGCTACCGCAACTGGCTGGGCCTGAACAAGGGCGATCTGTCCGAAGAGGTCACCAAGGGTGGCAAGACCTTCACCCGTGTGCTCAACGGCAACCGCGAGTACACCGCTCCCGACGGCACCGGCTTCGACCTCCACGGCCGTTCGCTGCTGTTCGTGCGCAACGTCGGTCACCTGATGACCAACGACGCGATCCTCGACGCCGACGGCAATGAGGTTCCCGAGGGCATCCTCGACGGCCTGGTCACCTCGCTGATCGGCATCCACGGCCTGAGCGCAGAGGGTCTGCAGAACTCGCGGACCGGTTCGGTCTACATCGTGAAGCCGAAGATGCACGGCCCCGACGAGGTCGCCTTCACCGTCGAGCTGTTCGGTCGCGTCGAGCAGGTGCTCGGCCTGCCCGCCAACACGCTCAAGGTCGGCATCATGGACGAGGAACGCCGCACCACGGTCAACCTGAAGGCATGTATCAAGGCCGCCTCGGAGCGCGTGGTGTTCATCAACACCGGCTTCCTCGACCGCACCGGCGACGAGATCCACACCTCCATGGAGGCCGGCGCCATGGTGCGCAAGGCCGAGATGAAAAAGCAGAAGTGGATCGCGGCGTACGAGGACTTCAACGTCGACACCGGCCTGCACGCCGGCCTGCAGCACAAGGCGCAGATCGGCAAGGGCATGTGGGCCATGCCGGACCTGATGGCCGACATGCTCGAGCAGAAGATCGGTCACCCCAAGGCCGGCGCCACCACCGCATGGGTGCCCTCGCCGACCGCCGCGACCCTGCACGCGCTGCACTACCACCAGGTCGACGTCTTCGAACGTCAGGACGAGATCGCCAAGCGCGACCCGGCGTCGGTCGACGACATCCTCACCGTGCCGCTGGCCGCGAAGACCGACTGGTCCGACGAGGAGAAGCAGCAGGAACTCGACAACAACTGCCAGTCGATCCTGGGCTACGTGGTCCGCTGGATCGATGCCGGCGTCGGCTGCTCGAAGGTGCCCGACATCCACGACGTCGCACTGATGGAGGACCGCGCCACCCTGCGTATCTCCAGCCAGCTGCTGGCGAACTGGCTGCGCCACGGCATCGTCTCCGAGGCCGACATCGTCGCATCGCTCGAGCGGATGGCCCCGGTCGTCGACCGCCAGAACGCCGGCGACAAGGCCTACAAGCCGATGGCCCCGGACTTCGACTCCAACATCGCCTTCCAGGCGGCCAAGGAGCTGATCCTCGAGGGCACGACGCAGCCCAGCGGCTACACCGAGCCGATCCTGCATCGCCGTCGCCGCGAGTACAAGGCCGCCAACGCGGCCGGCTGACACCTCGGTCACGACGCACTGATACGACCGTGCCGGTCCCCGGTGGACCGGCACGGCGTATCGTCGTACCCTGCGCTGCACATCGACCGGGTGGAGCCCGGGGACAGCACGCTCAGAGCAGGGAGGGCATCGGCGTTGGCACATCATCGGAACCGCGGCGAGAGTATCCGCAACCGTGGCGTCAGCCGAGGTGTCGTCTTCGCACTGCTGTCGATTCTGCTCGTCGCCGCCATCGTGGTCACCTGGCGCGACCTCGGTGACCGCATCAACCGGCAGGCCGACGACGCCGCCGCCCAATGCGTCGAGGGCGCCACGTCGGTGCCGATCATCGCCGACCCCGACATCGCACCCGGGCTCGCCGCGATCGCGACCTCCTTCACGAACACGAAACCGGTGGTCCGCGACCACTGCGTCACCATCGCCGTCCGGCCCGGCGACGCGAAGATCACCCTCGACGGCCTGACCGGGAAGTGGGACGCCGAGTCGATGGGTGCCTACCCCGCTGCCTGGGTGCCGCAGTCGTCGGTGTGGTCGGCGGATCTGGCCACGGCCAAACCCGATCTGATCGAGGGCAACTCCCGTTCACTCGTCTCGACACCGGTCGTTCTCGCGGTCTCGCCCGAACTCGCCAAGGCCGCCGGCGACCAGCTCGACTGGTCGCAGATCCCGCTCCTGCAGCAACGCGACGCCTCGCTCACCGAGTTCGGCCTGCAGGGCTGGGGCTCGTTGCGCATGGCGATGCCGATCGGCGCCCAGTCCGATGCCAGTGCACTGGCGGCGCAGGCCGTCGCCACCCGCGTGACACGGACGACCGGCCCGCTGACCACCGCCGACGCCGAGTCGCCGCGGGTGACCTCCAGCGTGAAGGCGATGCTCGGCGGCGCGCCGCTCTCGCCCGATGGAACCCCGCAGGGCGCGGCCACCGCGATCGCCAATGCCGCCGACCCGGCCAAAGCCGAGATCCACGCCGTGCCGATCACCGAGCAGCGGCTGTACCAGATCACCAAGACCGACCAGCCCGCGCGGCTGTCAGAGGTGATCCCGTCCGGACCGACGCCGATCGCGGACTACCCGATCATCCGTCTCTCCGGCCCGGAGGTCGGAGACGTCGCGGCCGACGCGGTCGCGGACTTCATCTCCTACGCATCACAGCCCGAACAGCTGAAGCTGCTCACCGAACTCGGCTTCCGCGGCGACGCCCCGATGCCGTCGGCCACCGCCACGGTCACCTTCCCGCGAACCCGCGATCCGATGCCCACGCCGGAGGACGGCGCGATCGTCGCCATCAACCGCGTCGTCTACGGACCGACGAGTGTGCCGGCGAGCTCTGCGGTCTCGCCGGCACCTTCGGGAACCGCGGGCGGGTAGCCCTCAGCTGCTGTAGGCCTCGATCGGCGCGCAGCTGCACACCAGGTTGCGGTCGCCGTACACGCCGTCGATACGACGCACCGAGGGCCACACCTTGGCCCGGGCACCGGCCGACGGGAGTCCCTGCGGGTAGACCGCGATCTCTCGCGAGTACGGGTGGTCCCACTCGCCCACCAGCGCCTCGGCGGTGTGCGGTGCCCCGCGCAGCGGGTTGTCGTCGACCGGCCACTCGCCGCTGCCGACCCGGTCGATCTCCTCGCGGATGGCGATCATGGCGTCGCAGAACGCGTCGATCTCGTCGAGATTCTCGCTCTCGGTGGGCTCGACCATCAACGTGCCGGCCACCGGGAAGCTCATGGTCGGCGCGTGGAAACCATAGTCGGCCAAGCGCTTTGCCACATCGTCGACCGAAACGCCGGTCTCCTTGGTGATCGCCCTGAGGTCGAGAATGCACTCGTGCGCGACGAAGCCGCCCTCGCCGGTGTAGAGCACCGGGTAGTGGTCGCCGAGCCGCTTGGCGACGTAGTTCGCCGCGGTGATGGCCGTCAGCGTCGCCCGGCGTAGACCGGCCGCACCCATCATCGCGATGTAGGCGTAGGTGATCGGCAGGATCGTCGCCGACCCGTACGGTGCCGCGGCGATGGTCGCGGTGCCGGGCAATTCGTCGGCGAGGGGGTGCCCGGGCAGGAACGGTGCGAGGTGCTCGCGTACCGCAACCGGACCCACGCCCGGGCCGCCGCCGCCGTGCGGGATGCAGAAGGTCTTGTGCAGGTTCAGGTGGCTGACGTCGCCGCCGAAATGACCCGGACGTGCCACGCCGACCAGGGCGTTGAGGTTGGCACCGTCGACGTAGACCTGGCCGCCGGCGTCGTGGACGGCACCGCAGATGTCGCGGATGTCGTGCTCGAAAACGCCGTGCGTCGACGGGTAGGTGATCATGATGGCCGCGATCCGGCCCTCGTTCGCGGCGATCTTCGCGCGCAGATCCTCGAGATCGACGTCGCCGTTCTCCCGGCAGCCGACCACGACGACGCGCATGCCCGCCATGACCGCCGACGCGGCGTTGGTGCCGTGGGCGCTCGACGGGATCAGGCAGATGTCGCGGTCGATGTCGCCCCGGCTGCGGTGGTACCCCCGGATCGCGAGCAGTCCGGCGAACTCACCCTGCGACCCCGCGTTCGGCTGCAGGCTCACGCGGTCGTAGCCGGTGACGGCGACGAGCCAGTCCTCGAGGGTGGAGATCAGCTCGCGGATGCCGACGGTGTCCTCCACCGGCGCGAACGGGTGGAGACCGGCGAACCCGGGCCAGGTGATGGGTTCCATCTCCGTGGTCGCGTTGAGCTTCATGGTGCAGGAGCCGAGCGGAATCATGCTGCGGTCGAGCGCGATGTCCTTGTCGGACAAGGCCCGCAGGTAGCGCAGCATCGCCGTCTCGGTGCGGTACCGGTTGAACGCCGGGTGCGTCAGGTACTCGCTGGTGCGGTTCTCGATGGGCTGGGCGAAGTCGAGCGGTTGCACACCGGTGGCGCCGAACGCCCGCAGTACACCGTCGAGGTCGGCCTCGGTGGTGGTCTCGTCGCAGGCGATGGAGACGGTGTCGGTGTCGACGCGGCGGAGGTTGATGCCCTCGCGGCGAGCCTGGGCGATGATCACATCGGCCTGGCCGGGAGCACGGACCTCGACGGTGTCGAAGAACGAGCCGTGTGCGACCGAGAAGCCGCCCGCCGCCAGCGAGTTCGCCAGGCGGACCGCGGCGTCGTGGGTGCGGCGCGCGATGGCCCGGAGCCCCTCCGGTCCGTGGTATGACGCGTACATTGCGGCCATCACGGCGAGCAGAACCTGCGCCGTACAGATGTTGCTGGTGGCCTTCTCACGGCGAATGTGCTGCTCACGGGTCTGCAAGGCCAGGCGGTAGGCGAGGTTGCCGTCGGCGTCCTTGGAGATGCCGACCAGTCGCCCCGGCAGCTGGCGGGCGTGCTTCGAACCGACCGCGAGGTAACCGGCGTGCGGACCGCCGAAGCCCATCGGCACGCCGAAACGCTGCGTGGTGCCGAAGCACGCATCCGCGCCCTGCTCCCCCGGCGGCGTGATGAGCGTCAGTGCGAGGAGGTCGCCACCGACCGCGACCAGGGCGCCACGTTCGTGCGCGGCGGCGATGATCGGAGCGGCGTCGACGATGCGGCCCGACGCGCCGGGCACCTGCAGGATGACGCCGAAGAAGTCGCCGTCGGGCAGGCCGTGGTCCGGCCGCTCCGAATCCAGCGACGCCTCGACGACCGCGATGCCGAGCGGCTCGGCGCGGGTCTCGATCACCGCACGGGTCTGCGGGAAGAGATCGGCGTCGACGACGACACGTGGCGACTTGGACTTGCCGGCGCGCCGAAGCAACGTCATCGCCTCGGCGGCCGCGGTGGCCTCGTCGAGCATCGACGCGTTCGCCACCTCCATGCCGGTGAGGTCGGCGACCATGGTCTGGAAGTTCAGCAGCGCCTCGAGGCGTCCCTGGCTGATCTCCGGCTGGTACGGCGTGTACGCGGTGTACCAGGCCGGGTTCTCCAGGACGTTGCGCAGGATGACGCCGGGCGTGTGGGTGCCGTAGTAGCCGAGGCCGATCATCGAACGGGCCACGGTGTTACGGGCCGCGAGCCCGCTGAGCTCGGCGAGCACCTCGCTCTCACTCTGCGGCTGCGGCAGTGCGCCCAGCACGTTCGAGTCGAGTTCGTCCGCGATGACCGCGGGGATGGCGCGATGGGCCAGTTCGTCGAGCGACGACACACCGATCACCGAGAGCATGCGCTGCGTCTCGTCGGGGTCGGGTCCGACGTGGCGGTCCACGAAGGTGACTGGCGCTGACGACGGGTCGGCTGAGGGCATGATGAGGGCAACCTCTCGCAGGCGCCGGCGCGGTGCCGGCAGGCTCGCCCTCCCCCTCTGTCATGTCGCCGGCCGGTGGCCGGGAGGACGCCTGAGAGATTCGGTGCCACGCGACGTTGCGTGACGACCTTTCACCGTGGGCGGACGACTGATCGTCACTTTCCAGAGACGCCGTCACCACCACGGTCCGGGTGCCTGAGAGTTTGACGGAGAGGTGTTGCTCCTTCGGCGGTCACCCGTACTGCTCGGTGACGCTCTCCCGTGGCGTAGCGACGCGCGCACCAGTGTACGCAGGTCGTTGCCGTGTTGGTCCAGACGACATCGCGAGAGTCGTGAGGATCACGTGACGGGATGCTGTGAGGGGCGGTGCTAACCGGTGCGACGGGTGCGGCTCTTGCGTCGCGCCGCGAGCTCGTCCTCGGGTGCCGTCTCGCTGACGCCGCCGTCGGCGCGTTCCCCCGGGAAATCGGCGATGGTGCCGGTCAGCTCGCGCATCGCACCGCTGACCGCGATGCCGAACACTCCCTGCCCACCCTGGAGGAGGTCGACCACCTCTTCGGCGGAGGTGCATTCGTAGACGGTCGTGCCGTCGGAGAACAGGGTGATCTTCGCCAGATCCTCGACGCCACGCTTGCGGAGGTGGTCGACGGCGACACGGATGTTCTGCAGCGAGATGCCGGTGTCGAGCAGTCGCTTGACGATCTTGAGGACGAGGATGTCCTTGAACGAGTACAGACGCTGGCTGCCCGAGCCGGCGGCGCCGCGGATCGACGGGACGACCAGCGAGGTGCGAGCCCAGTAGTCGAGCTGGCGGTAGGTGATGCCGGCGATCTGGCAGGCACTCGGCACGCGGTAGCCGACGAGCTCGTCGGGCACGGTGTCGTCGGGGAAGAGACCCGGTGCGATCTCCTCGAGGCTGCCCTGGGTCGGGCCCGCGGGGCGATCGGACACAGCGTGGTCGGGTGACGGGTCGCTCGACGTCACTTCACTGTCGACCGGACGATCGCCCACTTGATGTCTCCCTCGCAAAGCTCGGACCGGATGCCGCATCACATGCCTGACATCCACGTCCACAGTACGCGGTCCAGGCCCTGCTCGGGTCAGCCGATCACATCTTCATCGGCCCGTGAGTGGTGCTCGATGTCGGGTTTGACGCTATGCCGCGCGGGACACCGGATCAACGCGACGCGCCATGTGGCTCAACCTCAAGTTGAGATTGAGACATACGGTGACCTCTCGGTTGCCGTTCCGTGACCGGGTACAGCCTCAGGCGCCGCTGGCCTTGAAATCGTCGGGCGAGACGTTGTCGAGGAATTCCTTGAACTTCTCGACCTCGTCCTCTTTGGTCCCGTCGACCGACTCGGCGGTGGCGTCCTCGGGCTCCTCTTCCGGGATCAGCAGACCGGCCTCGGCGAGGACCTCTTCGTCGGCGATGATCGGCACCTCGGCACGCATCGCGACGGCGATGGAATCCGACGGCCGCGCGGACACCCGGAGATCGCCCGAGAAGATCATCTCGGCATAGAAGGTGCCCTCTTGCATGTCGACGATGCGCACCTCGAGGAGCGTCTGGCCGAACTCGCGGATGAGGTTCACGATCAGGTCGTGGGTCAGCGGGCGGGGCGGCTCGATCCCCTTCTGACGCAAGGCGATCGACGCGGCCTCACTCTGTCCGATCCAGATCGGCAGGTAGCGCTCGCCGTCGACCTCACGGAGTAGGAGCACGGGCTGACTCTGCGGGGGCTCGACCCTGATGCCCACCACACGCATCTCGCTCATCTCGCACCTCCCAGACGCCTCGTAGGGCGATCGATTGATGACCTCGACGCTACACCGCTCAGGCGATACACGGCGGCCGACTCGCTGCTGCGCGACACGATCATTCCGGCCCGATGAGGACCCCGGGGAACGCGGAGTGTGCTGGTCGAGGAAGA
Source organism: Gordonia sp. Swx-4 (assembly GCF_030316175.1). Lineage (NCBI taxonomy): Bacteria > Bacillati > Actinomycetota > Actinomycetes > Mycobacteriales > Gordoniaceae > Gordonia > Gordonia sp. Swx-4. The sequence continues at coordinate 2,265,413 of NZ_CP128197.1, read as the reverse complement.
GTTCAGTCGAGCACGTCGCGGACGGCCGACTTGACCAACTGCGTGTGCAGGGTCACCGACAGCGCCGCGATCTCGCGGACGAGTTCCTCGGCGCGGTCTCGCGCACCGGTCCCCTTGCCCTTGGCTATGGGGTTGGCGATCTGGGCGACCAGACCGGCCTCCCGGTCCGCGGACACCTTGAAGGCACGCAGATGGCGCGTCTCGAGTCCATAGCTGGCCAGCGCCGCGGCGGCCTCGACGAGGCGCACCGCATCCTCGTCGAAGAAGCCGGCCGGTCCGGGGGTCAGCAGTCCGTTGCGCTGCAGTTCGGTCACGAACGCCGAGTCGACGCCCGTGCGCTCGATCAGCGTCTCCCGGGACACCCGCCCGGCGCGCGCACCGAAATCGGTTGCGGGGGCCACGGTGCCGCGGGCCGTGGACAACGCCACGGTCCCGCCGGAACCGAAGCCACCGTTCCCGTTGTCGATCGCGTCGAGCTGTTCCTTGATGACCTTCAGCGGGAGATACCGGTCCCGCTGGGCGGTCAGTACGAAGCGCAACCGTTCACAGTCGGCTTCGCTGAATCGCCGATAGCCGGACGGCGCCCGCTCCGGGGTCACCAGACCCTCCGATTCCAGGAACCGGATCTTCGAGATCGTGATGTCTGGGAAGTCATCACGCAACTGGGCGAGGACCGTGCCGATGGACATCGATCCCTCGCCGCGGGGGGCTGTGGACGCCGTCACGACGTATCAGGCGTCGGCTTCGTCGCGTGGTCCGCTGAGGAAGACCAGACGGAACTTGCCGATCTGGACTTCGTCGCCGTTGCTCAGCGATGCGGTGTCGACGGGCTCCCGGTTGACGTAGGTGCCGTTGAGGCTGCCCACGTCGACGACCTGAAACTCGTTGTCGCCGAGACGGAATTCCGCGTGACGACGGCTGACCGTCACATCGTCGAGGAAGATGTCGCTGTCGGGATGCCGACCTGCGGAGGTCGTCGGCTGGTCGAGGAGGAACCGCGATCCCGCGTTGGGTCCCCGCTTCACGACAAGCAGCGCGGTCCCGGGAGCGAGTCGCTCGACTCCCGTCTCGGCCGGCTCACTCGAGGTGCTGGTTCCGGCATCGAGTTCATTGATGAACTCCTCCCGGAACACCGAGGTGGTCTCCACCGGCGCCTCGAAGTCCCTGTCGTTTTCGCTCACCACTTCTCCTTCGTCGTCGTCAGTGCAATCGCACTGTCAGTGCACACCGCACTGTTCGGCCAGCCGCACTGTCCGGCCGTCCACGTCTCCGGTCCCGATCGCGGTCTCGCGTCGGCTCGGAGTCGGCTCTCGCCACGATGGCCGGTTGAATCTACATGACATGTGCGGACGGGTAGATCTCGGTGCATGATCGCGAAGTTGGTTCACGTCACGCCTCTTTCCCACTGCCGTAACCGTACCGGTCATGTCGATCGCACCGGCGAGCGAGTCGACTCCGGCACGGTCGATCATATCGTCACCGGGGCGATCAGCCAGGTCGATCAGAGCCACCGGGGCGTATCGGCGGGAAGTCCTACCCTTCGATGACGGCGCGGTAGCCCGCGGCGTCGAGAACATCACCCAGTTGCTCGTCGAGGGTCGCCTCGTCGGCGGCCTCGATCTCCACCAGCCAGCCCTCACCGTACGGGTCCGAATTGACCAGTTCCGGTGAGGCGTCCAGTGCGTCGTTGACCGCGCTGACGGTACCGGTCAACGGCCCGAAGATGTCGGAGACACTCTTGGTCGACTCGACCTCGGCGAAGGACTCGCCGACGGTGACCTCTGCACCGGAGTCGGGCAGCTGCACGAACACCACGTCGCCGAGCGCATCCTGCGCGAAGTCGGTGATGCCGATGCGCACGGCCGTCGGCCCGATCTTCTCGATCCACTCATGTTCTGCGGTATAGCGCAGGTCTTCTGGCACTTTGCTGTCGGTCACAAGGGCCCCTTTCGTTCCCGTCAGACTCTACTGTCTGGGGAGGTGTCGGCCTGACGGCGCGACGGCATGTGTCGCATCACCAGGATCGTCTGATACCAGTACAGGACGAAGGACCACAGGTAGAGCCCCACGCCCCAGATCATGAACGCCCACCCGATCGGGTAGGCGAAGCCGCTCACCGCATCGATCTGTCCGGCGAGCAGCCACGGGAACGCGCTCATCAGCGCGAAGGTCGCCGCCTTGCCGATGTAGAGCACCGGGAGTGCGAACACACCGCGCGAGCGCAGCAGCGGTGCCGTGGCGAACAGCAGTACGTCGCGCCCGATGATGATGCCGATGAGCCACCACGGGATGAACTCCCGCACGCCGAAGGCCAGCGGGATGATCACGATGTACAGCCGGTCGGCCGCCGGGTCGAGCAGGGCCCCGATCCGCGAGGACTGATCGAGCAGCCGCGCGAGTTTCCCGTCGAGCCAGTCGGAGACCCCGGAGAAGATCAACACCGCGAACGCCCACCCGTCGGCCTTCTCGACGAGCAGCAGCCAGAGGAAGACCGGGATGAGGACGAGCCGAAGCACGCTGAGCGCGTTCGGCACCGTCACGATCCGGTCCGGAGCCGGCGTGGGTGCCGCCTCCGGTTCGGTCACCGGAAGATCCCGATGATGCCCTGCAGCGTCTTCGCCCCGCCGGAGGAGAAGAGGTTGTCGTGGACCATGTAGGTCCACGTCGTCGTCGAGCGGTGCAGATCCGAGGAACCGAGGTCGACTCCGTCCGCGGTGATCTCGGCCTCCCGGAACGTCTCCCGTGCCTTCTCGAGCGCCTTGGCGGGCAGATCGGAGAACTCCGCGAGGATCATCCGGTGGAACTCGTCGAGCGGGCTCTCCTTACCCAACGACCGCAGATGGATGCTCGCCCGGACATCGGAGACGAACGCGAGATGGTCTGCCCACGCACGGTCGAGGTGGTAGAGCACGATCTCGCGGGCCGCCTGGCTCAGCACCTCTCGCGGCACGGTCTCGGTGGCGGCCTTCGACGTTTCGTCCGACTTCTCCGCGTCGCCCGACGTCGTGGGCTTCTCCCCCGTCAGTTCGGCGTAGCGCTCCGGTTCGAGTTCGGCGAGCTCGTCGAGCGCGGTGTCCGTGGTGAGGATCTTCATGCGCCGGTCGACGATGATGTCGCGCTGCTGGTTGACGAGCTTGTTGTAGCGCCAGGTGTTGGCGTGCAACTCCAGGCGGACGCCCTCGGCGATCCGCTGCGCCTGCTCGATGAGGTCGATGCCCTTGCTGCCCATCGAGCCGTCCTCGTTGGGCGACACCGGATCACGCTTGAACGCGAGGTTCTTGGTGACGACCGGGTCCTCGAGGCTGGAGAAGAAGACCGACGTGCCGGGGTCGCCCTGGCGTCCGGCGCGACCCCGCAACTGGCTGTCGAGACGCTCGGTGTCGTGCCGTCCGGTGCCGACCACGCACAGTCCACCGAGCTCGACGACCGCGTCGCGGGCGGCGGCGTCGTCGGCCGAGCCGCCCAGCCGGATGTCGGTACCACGACCAGCCATCTGCGTCGAGACCGTCACCGCGTTCAGCGCGCCGGCCTCGGCGATGATCTTCGCCTCCTGCGCGTCGTTCTTGGCGTTGAGGACCACCGACGACACACCCGCCTTCTCGAGGAAGTACGCGAGCTCCTCGGACTCGGCGACGTCGTGGGTGCCGATGAGGACCGGCTGGCCGGTCTCGTGGATCTCCTTGACGTAGGCCACGATCGCCTCGACCTTGTTGGCCTTGGTGTCGTAGACCCGGTCGGGCAGATCGGTGCGGATGTTCTCGGTGTTCGGCGGGATCTGCGACACCCGGAGGTCGTAGAACTGCCGGAACTGCTCTCCGGCGGCGAGCGCCGTACCGGTCATGCCGCACACCTTCGGGTAGCGGCCGATGAGCGCCTGCACCGTGATGGTGTCGATGACCTCGCCCGAGTCGGTCTGGGCGAGCCCCTCCTTGAGTTCGACGGCCGCCTGGACGCCGTCCGGCCAACGCTGCAGCTGGGCCACGCGGCCGCGCGAGGCGTTGATCAGGTGGACCCCGCCGTCGCGGACGATGTAATGGATGTCGCGTTCCAGCAGGTAGTGGGCGTGCATCGCGATGCTGACGTGCACGAGCGTGGAGCCGACGTGTTCCTCGCTGTAGAGGTTGATCCCGCCGAGTTCCTCCTCGACGAAGGCCGCACCCTCGTCGGTGAGCGTCACGTTGCGGCCCTCGGCGTCGACCTCGTAGTGCTTCTTCTTCATCCGCGACACCACGTCGTGGATGGCCTGGTCGGGAACCTCGGTCTCGGTCGATCCGGCCAGCACCAGCGGCACGAGTGCCTCCTCGACGAGCACCGAGTCGGCCTCGTCGATGATCGCGACGTCGGGCTTGGGTGAGACGAGGTCGGCCTCGGACAGGGCCAGCTGGTCGCGGAGGACGTCGAATCCGATCTCGTTGACCGAACCGTAGGTGACGTCGCCGGCGTAGGCGCGTCGACGCTCCTCGCGGCTGGAGTTCTCCGAGATGGCATGCACCGCAATGCCGAAGACGTCGAAGAGCGGCTTCATCCACTCGGCGTCGCGGGTGGCGAGGTAGTCGTTGACCGAGATGACATGGACCTGGTGTCCTTCGAGGACATACCCGATCGCGGCGATCGCACCGGCGAGCGTCTTGCCCTCACCGGTGGCCATCTCGACGATGTCGCCCTCGAGGAGACGCAGCGCGCCCTGCAGCTGGACGTCGAAGGGGCGCAGGTTGATCGAGCGGTCCGCGGCCTCCCGGACGAGCGCCAGGAACTTCGCCCGGTCGCCGGGCTTGGACCCGATGTCGAGCTTCTCGGCCTCACCGACGAAGGCGTCGTCGGCGAGTTCGGCTGCCCAATCGGTGTGGGTCTCGGCCTCCTTGATCACACTCAGCGACTTCGACTGGTTGCGAGTCGACTGGGCGCCCAGAAGTCGCCACATGCTGTTGCTCAGCTTTCCCACCGAAACACTTCTCCTGATCGTTTCCCGGCCACCTACACGACCCGTCGGGCCTCGCGGCGCCGTCAGGTCAGCAACAACGGTACGCGGCCCCTGGTAGCGCAGGGTCGGCGACATTATGATCAGTCCACCGATTTCGCCCCTGACGCATTTCGCCCCTGCTCCCCTCACCCTAGGACGGCTGATGAGCGCGACCCTCTCGAGCAGGACACGCCTACGTCTGGTCCGGGCCGTCCTGGCCGGGATGCTGGTGGCGACCGGTATCGGGCTCGGCGCGTTCAACGCCTGGTGGGTCGCCTTGTCCTTCGGTGTTCCGCTGGTCTTCCTGGGGATCGCGATCAGTCCGCGCGCGTCGCGGGTGTCCGAGCTGCCGGAGTTCCGGCGCGGTGTCACGCGAGACGCACCGCAGATCGAGGTCGGGGCGCTCACGCGCAGCAGCCTCGGGGCCGAGGACATGCAGCCGACGATGGTGACCGCGACCGTCAACCCGCCGAATGACACCGCCTACGAGGCGCGATGGATCACCTCGATGAGCAAGGGGCATTTCCAGGCGCTGGCGTCGAGCCCGTTCACGACGCTGCCGCCCGACCAGTTGCCGCCGCGCGATCAGACCGACACCCCCGAGTTCGACGACCACCCCGGCCGGTGGGCGGTCATCTATCCCGCGGTGACCCTCGTGACGGCCGTCGCCCTGCTCTTCGGTGTCGCCGAGAGCTGGACGATCTCGGTCCCGTCGATGCCGTCCTTCGGTTCGGCCGTCGACATCGACGACGCCGACGACGCCGAGGCCACACTCGCCGAGCGCCACCAACGACTCCTCGACGAGATCGTCGACTACCTCGGACCCGGCGCGACCCGAAATCTGTTGCGCCTGAGCTACAATCTCGATTCGACCTCCGATCAGGCCATCGTGTTCGATCCCACGAACGGCCGCGCGACGAACATCAACGTCTGGGACGGGGGTTCCAATGCGTCGGCGACCCGCACCATGGACCGGGCGGACAAGACCTTCGACGCGGCCTCGATCAACCCGGGTTCGCTGGGCGACATCGTCGGGTCCATGCACGCCGAGGTCACGCCCATCGTGCCGGATGCCCAACTCGACGGATTCGAGATCCGACGTCCGGCGGCGAACGAGCCCGTCGTCCTCACCGGTTCGTTCGATCCCGGCGACGCTTTCATCCACGACGTCGAGATCGAGGCGCGCTCCGACGGCACCGTCGCGACGTTCTTCGACCCCGCGGACTTCGACACCGCTTTCGCGGTGGGCCGCGCCGCGCTGCCGCTCGCCGGCATCGCCCCTAACGCAGCGGCCCTCGACCAGTTCGTGATCCGCGGTATCGCCGACAACACCCCGATCATCAGCGCCAGCAGCATCCAGAACAGTGGCGGTGTCCTGATGCAGTACCGGACATCCACCAGTGACGGGCAGATCGTCATCGTGCCGGGCAAGTTCCCGGCGGTCAGCGGCGTCGAGGGAAGCTACCGGCCCGACGGTTTCTCCTTCGACGCGATCTCACCGCGATTGTTCGACCGTGTGCGCGACGACGCGATGAAGCGCGGTTCGGTCCCCGACTACGATCACGGGGCCGTCGCCATCGATGTCATCGAGCCGCATCTCCGCGACGACACGGCCTTCGTGATCCGCATCGAGATGGCGCGGGTCGACGCGTCGAAGGGCATGTATTCACTCGACGGACAGTTCATCAAGGCCGCGCACTACTGACTCGGCACCGGCCGGACTCCGAGTGGGACGGCGCCGTCGACCCGAGGTCACCAGCGATCGCGATGGATGACGGTCTCCGGGTCATACCGGCTGACCGGTCCGAAACGTCCTCGCGGCCAGCCGATCGGGACGATCGCGAACGTCTTGACCCGCCGCGGTATCCCCGCATGATTCCTCCCGAGATCGTCGACGGGTCACGCGTTGGACTTGCCGGCCTCCAGCGCGCGACGCGTGACGGCGCTCAGTTCAGCGACCGCCGCCTCCGGCGGATGCAGGACCCCGCGGTCGGTCATCGTCGTGACGATGTCGCGAACCCGGCCGTAGTACGTCGCCTGCTCTGCCGGGGTGCTGCTCGCCTCGGCATGGTTGTACAGCTTGAGTGCGGTGTCGAGGGCGTTCTGGTCGGCGGGTTCGAGGTAGCCGGCCCCGATGCGTCGTCCGTGCTTCTCACAGGCGATCCAGGCACGCCGCAGGGCAGCCACCGACTGCTGGTAGGCGTCGGCGCGACCGCGATTGCCCGGGTAGGAGTCGGTGCGCAGGGCGGTGGCCTCGTCGAGCGCGAGATGGAAGGTCTGGGTCTGATCGACGGTCACGTCGGTGACCGCGGGATACTTCAACAGCAGCGCCGGATCGAGCTCATAGCTCCCGTACGCGCTGAGCACCTCGTCGTGGCGCCGCGTCGCTTCCTCCCACAACCGCTCGGCGGCCTCGTCCGATCCCGCGTCGGCGATGCGAGGCCGGCGCAGATCGACGGGTGAGTGCTCGTCGTTCGAGGGGTCGTGGTCGGGCGGCACCGTCGCCACCGACGCCTTCTCCTTCGGCGGAGCGGCCTTCGTTTCCGTCGAAACACGTTGCGGCGCATGGACTAGTAGCCTGTCGATCACCGCGGACGCTGCCGGATCGCCCTCGATGATCGCGACCCGCCAGAAGTCGGGGTCGAGATCTTCGTCGGCTCCGGTGCCGGCGCGCGGTTGTTCTCGCGCGAAGGTCAGCTTGAGGTACTTCTGTCCGAAGACGGTGAGGTGCTGGGCCCGCCGGCCGGTCATCGGCGAGGTGTCGTCCGCCGGTCCGCCGATCGCGAACGAGCGCAGCGCGCTCAGGGGGTAGGACACCAGCGTGCGGTCCTCGTTGCCGAAGTAGACGGTGTCGTCGTCGACGGTCAGCAGCACCGCTCCGCGCTCGCCCAGTCGGCCGTATGCAGCCGCGAACAGCGACAAGGCGAGCAGTCCGGCGACCACTGCGGAGATGAGCAGACCGTCGACGCCGGCGATGTTCAGCCCGACGAGCGCGATCATCGCGACCATCATGACGATCCACGCGGCCCCCGCGGAGATGTGGTGGCGCCCCGTCAGATATTCGGTTCGGCAGGTCACCGGAACCACATCTCACCTCCGATGGCCATATCGCATCCCCCATCCGGTCGGCTACCGTAGTGAACGTGAGCCTCGGGGATCGCCGACAGACGGCACGCGTACTCCGCCCAGCCCGCGAACATCGCATCAGCTTACGCATTGTTGCGCTGGTCAGCGCGGTGTTGTTCGTGTCGGGTCTCGGTGCGTTCGCCGCCGGTCGGGGTGACGCCGCGCCTGCGGTTCCGCCCTTCGTCGGCAAGTCCTACTCGTCGACGGCGGTGACCGGCCCCGAGATCCCCGGCGGCGGCCCCCTCCAGTTGACCTTCACCGCCGCCAACCGCATCTCCCTGTTCGCCGGCTGCAACCGTCACGTCGGTGAGATGACCGTGGAGGGATCGGTGCTGCGCGTCGGCTCGCTCGCCTCGACGATGATGGCGTGCCCCGGTCCACGCGCCGGCGCCGACGAGTGGATCACCGCGCTCACCCGAGAGCCCCTCACCTGGTACTCGGCGGGCCACGCACTCGTACTCTCCGGACCGGGAACCCAGGTCCTCCTGATGGAAAAGTACTCGTGAGACGTTCCGCACCGGCTGTCGTCACCGTGACCGGTGCGGCCGGGAGCATCGGGTACGCCAGCGTCTTCCGGATCGCCGCCGGCGCCATGCTCGGCCACGACCAGCCCATCGCCCTCCGACTCCTCGAGCTGCCCCAGTCGGTCCCGGCCGCCGTGGGAACCGCGATGGAACTCGACGACGGCGCGTTCGGTCTGCTGAAGTCCGTGGACGTCTTCGACGACCCGCGCAAGGCATTCGACGGTGCGAGTTTCGCTCTGCTCGTCGGCGCTCGCCCACGGTCCAAGGGCATGGAACGCGCGGATCTGCTCGCGGCCAACTCCGACATCTTCGCGTTACAGGGAGCGGTCATCAACGAGGTTGCCGCCGACGACGTCCGGGTGATCGTCGTGGGCAATCCCGCGAACACCAACGCCGCGGTGGCCGCTGCCCACGCTCCCGAGGTGCCACCCCAACGGTTCACCGCGCTGACCCGCCTCGACCACAACCGCGCGATCGCCCAGCTGTCCCATCGCGCCGGGGTCGAGGTCGGCGAGATCAGCCGGGTCACCATCTGGGGCAACCACTCGGCGACGCAGTACCCCGACATCTTCCATGCACGCGTCGGCGGCCGGAGCGGCGCCGACCTCGCCGCGGACCGCGAATGGCTCGTCGACGACTTCATCCCGACCGTCGCACGTCGGGGCACCGCGATCATCGAGGCGCGCGGCTCGTCCTCGGCGGCGTCGGCGGCCAACGCGACCATCGATCACGTCCGTGACTGGGTGCTCGGAACCCCCGCCGACGACTGGACGTCCACCGCACTCCCGTCACCGGGCGTGTACGGCGTGCCCGAGGGCATTGTCTGCTCGTTCCCGGTGCGCTCGGTCGACGGACAATGGGAGATCGTCGAAGGACTCGAGATCAACGGGTTCTCCCGGGCACGCATCGACGCTTCGGTCGCGGAACTCGAAGCCGAACGCGTCGCTGCTCTGACCTCCTGATCGCCTCCGCAGCCCGTAGTCTCTTCCCATGGCGAAGAAGGACAAGCAGAGGCCTCAGGAGATTCCGAACAATGTCTACGAGGCCGAGCTGTTCCGGCTGCAGACCGAGCTGGTCAAGCTCCAGGAATGGGTGCGCGAGACCGGCGCTCGCGTGGTGGTGGTCTTCGAGGGCCGCGACGCCGCGGGCAAGGGCGGCACCATCAAGCGGATCACCCAATATCTGAGTCCTCGCATCGCACGCGTCGCCGCGCTGCCCGCGCCGACCGATCGTGAACGCGGGCAGTGGTACTACCAACGCTACGTCGCGCATCTCCCGGCGCCGGGTGAGATCGTGCTGTTCGACCGGTCCTGGTACAACCGTGCCGGAGTCGAGAAGGTCATGGGATTCTGCACGCCCGAGGAACACACCCGATTCCTGCGGCAGACACCGATCTTCGAGCAGATGCTCATCGACGACGGCATCATCCTGCGCAAGTACTGGTTCTCCGTCTCCGACGACGAACAGCTCAAGCGGTTCCGGCAGCGGATGAAAGATCCGGTGCGACAGTGGAAATTGAGCCCGATGGACCTCGAGTCGGTGTACCGCTGGGAGGACTACTCGCGCGCCAAGGACGAGATGATGGTGCACACCGACACCGCCCTGAGCCCTTGGTACGTCGTCGAATCCGACGTGAAGAAGCACGCGCGGCTCAACATGATCTCGCACCTGCTCGACAACATCGAGTACGGCGAGGTACCCCGCCCCGAGGTGACGTTGCCGAAGAAACCGATCCAGTCGGGCAACTATCACCGGCCGCCGCGATCGCTGTCCAAGTACGTTCCCGACCACGTGGCGACGCTGATCCGCACCGACCACTGATCGCGTTCTGATGTGGATCGGGTTCGCCGAGTTCGACTATCGCCTCGGTGACGTGCACTCGCTGAAACAAAAACGGTCCATCGTCCGGCCGATCGTCGCCGAACTCCGACGACGGTTCTCGGTGTCTGCGGCCGAGGTCGGTCACCTCGACATGCATCGGCGCGCGGTGATCGGCACGAGCGTGGTGGCGGCCGACCGGACCCACGTCGTCGATGTGCTCGATGCGGTCGAGCGGTCCGCCGCCAACCATCCCGAGGTGGAGCTCCTCTCGGTGCGGCGTCGGATCCTCAACTCAGAAGACCTCTGAGACCCGGCCGAAGGTCCGGCTGAGAAGCGCCCCCGGAATCCGCCCTCCAGAAGCCGACGGACGCTGGGTCGCCCGTGGCACTGTCCAGGGTCGTTTTCGGGCAGATTTCGGCGACGCCCGCTCAGACCACGCCGGCCGCGACCGCTGCCTCCCGATACGCGGCGGCCAGCGAGTCGACGGTCTCGTGCGCGTTGAGTCCGCTGGGGTTCGGGACCACCCAGAGCTGGGCCCCGTCCCAGGTCTCATCCTGGCGACCCGACACCGCGTCGCGACGCCCGAAGGCGCTGCGGTAGGCGGTGATCCCGGCGACCGCCACCACTCGTGGCCGGATCTCACGCACACGTTCCCGCAGCCGACGACCCCCGTCTTGAAACTCCTCGACCGTGAGTTCCGCGGCGGTCGCGGTCGCCCGGGCGACGACGTTCGTGATGCCGACTCCTCGTCCGGTCAGCAACTCGGCGTCGGCCTCGGACATGCCGCGGGACGCGTCGATGATCCGGTCGACGATCCCGGCGCGTGCCAGCGCGGGATAGAAGCGGTTGCCGGGGCGCGCGAAATGGGCGCCGGTGGCGGCGGTCCACAGGCCGGGGTTGATCCCGACGAACAGCAATCGACAGTCGTCACCGACGAGGTCGTCGACGGTGCGATCCCGGAACTCGAGGAGTTCGGCCCTGGTGAATCCCATCCCCCGAGGCTAGACGTCAGTCGAAGGTCCCCTCGGCCTCGTGCCGTCCGGCGACGCAGAACTGGTTGCCGTCGGGGTCGGCCAGCGTCACCCAGCCGAAACCGGGCATCTCACGGTCGGCGATCTTCGTCGCGCCGGCGGCGATGAGTCGTTCGACCTCGGTTTCGCGATCTTCGGTCGTGAGGTCGAGGTGGATGCGGTTCTTCCCCGGGGTCGGGTCGTCGACCTGCTGGAATGCGAGGAGCGGTGCCCCCTCTTCGAGGGAGACGACGACGAAGAACCCCTCGTTCTCCTGGATGATCCGGCCACCGAGGGCCTCGGCCCACCACGTGGCGAGCGGCATCGGCTGAAGGGTGTCGACGGTGATCATGCCCACTGTGAGAGTCATGCGGACAAAGGTATCGCCGCCCACCGACATCTGGCGTCCGCGTCTGTCGGACGAAGGACCGGTCCTGGTCCTCAACCCCTCCCTCGAGGGGTTGTGGAGCATTACACTCACGCTGATGCTCGGACTCTCGTACACGGTCTTGGGCGGGCTCGGCGCCCAGATCGGTTCCGATCCCGTCGAACTCGGCACCCGCAAGCAGCGGGCCACACTCGCGCAGCTCGTCCTCGCCGAGGGTGCACCGCTACGTGCCGACCGGCTGATCGAGGGCATCTGGGGCGACTCACCACCCGACCGCGCCGAAGTGTCGCTGCAGTCCTACATCTCGGGGTTGCGCAAGGCCCTCGAACCCGACCGTAAGCCGCGTAGTCCCTCGACCGTGCTGCTCACCCACGGAACCGGCTACAGCCTGCCGACGACCCCTGACCAGGTCGACCTGCGCCGGCTGACCACGGACCTGGCCTCGGCGCGAACCCTGATGCAGCAGGGCGACACCGCCGCCGCGGCCCCACTCCTGCAGAAGGTACTCGAGTCCTACCGGCCGATCCTCCCGGAGTTCGAGGGACTGGCATTCCGCGACGAGGCCGCCGACCATCTCGACCGCATGCTCGGCGCGGCGCGGGAGATGTCCTTCGAGGCGCGGATGGCCGCGGGCGACCATCATCTCCTCGTCACCGAACTCGACGGCGCCGTCAAGAGATCGCCGCTCGACGAAGGACTGTGGGTTCTGCTCGCCACCGCGCTGTACCGGCTCGGACGGCAGTCCGATGCGCTCGGCGCGATCGCCGGCGCCCGACGCATCCTCGCCGACGAGATCGGTGTCGACCCGGGCCCACGACTCCGTGAGCTCGAACGCGACATCCTCGATCACGCACCGCACCTCGATGCACCGGCAGCGTCGCGCAGGTCCGTCACCGCTGCAACCGGTTCCCTGAGCACCGATGCCGTGGAACCCACCGCGGCGACACACGCCCCCGAACCTCTCGACGACGCGCCGACGCTGGTCGGGCGAACCGACGAACTGGCCGCGCTGCACCGCGCCGTCCTCGCCTCGATGGCCGGGCACGGCGGGGTCGTCGTGGTGGAAGGCGAACCGGGTGCGGGCAAGACGGCCCTGATCGACGAGGCGGGACGGCGAGCGGCCGGGGCCGCCGACCTACGGGTGTTGTGGGGACGGTGCGTGGACGATCCTGCGGCACCGTCGATGTGGCCGTGGGTGCAGATCCTCGGCACGGTACTTCCCCAGCTCGATCCGGCCGACCGGGAACGACTCCTCGACAGCTCGCTGGGCCGAATGGTCACCGAGGGCGTCAACGTCATCCCGCCACCGCGTCAGATGCCAGACGCCGCAGCACGTTTCCAGTTCTACGACCAGGCCGCCGACCTCCTCGACGGCGTCGCCGAGACGACCAAGCTGATCATCGTCCTCGACGACCTCCAGTGGGCGGACGGCGCCTCGCTGGAACTGTTCGCACACATGGCCTCTCGTCGGACAGCGGGCGTCACGTTCTTCGCCTCGCTGCGGTCGCCGACCCACCGGCCGGTCGTCGCCTCGACCCTCGCCACACTGGCGCGGCTCCCCGAGCACCGCCGTATCCACGTCGGCCCCCTCCGCGGGGACGACATCTCCGAGCTGATCCGCCGCGAGACGCAACAGTGGCCGGAGGTCGCGACCGTCAGTTCGATCGAGCGACGCACCGGCGGCAACGCCTTCTTCGTCCGCGAACTGGCACGCATCCTCGCCGATCGGGGCTCGATCGCGGGCAATGCCGTGCCGTCCGGGGTGCGTGACGTAGTTCGCCAGCGACTGCTCGGATTATCCCCGGAGACAACCGAACTCCTCGACATCGCCGCTCTCATCGGCACCCGGGTGGATCTGGTGTTGCTCGCGACCGCGGCCGGACGACCGGTGGACGAGGCGCTCGACACCCTCGAACCCGCCTCCGCCGCCGGGGTCGTCGACCTCGGACCCGCCGACCCGTTCGGATTCAGCTTCAGCCACGACATCATCCGCGAGGCGATCGCCGACGGGATTCCGTCGATGCGCGCGCGGCGTATCCACCTCGCCATCGCCGATGCGCTCGCCGGCAACTCCTCGCCGCATGCGGTCAGCCGGGTCGCGCGCCATCTCTGGTCGGCGGGTCCGCTCGCCGACCGGGAGCGCACGACCAGCGCGCTGCTGACCGCGGGTGACATCGCTCTGCGCACCTACGACTTCGACGGCGCGAAGCGCCATTTCGGCGACGCGTCGACCCTGGCACGGGCCACCGGCGACCAGCAGGCCGAGCTCCGGGCGATCGCCACCCAACTCGCCGGCGAGGTCTCCGTACACGGCTACTTCGCCGCCGATCCCGACCTTCAAGAACGCGCCCGCACGCTGGCCACCACGCTCGGCGACCGGCGGCTGCTGGCCTCCCTCGACTATGCGCGCTGTGCCGCGCACATCCAGGTCGCCGACGCGCACACCGGACACCGGCTCGCGAACGACCTACGCGTCCGCGCCGAACGGTCCGACGATCCCGTCGTCGTCCACCTCGGCATGCAGGCCGCCGGGATCGACGAGTTCACCCGCGGCAATTACGGTGCGGCTCATCGCATCCTGGAGACCTACGGGCCGCTCGACGACGTCGACGGGCTCCGCGACGACCAGCTCACGATGGCACGCGGCTTCCGGGCCTGGGCCGCCACGGTCCACCTCGGCCGGGATGCCGGCCGCACACTGTTCGCAAGCATCACCGACGCACGCCCCGACCCCAGGTCCCGGCTGGGCACCGCCATCTTCGCGGTCGGCGCGGCGGCGACGATCGGCGATGCGGAGTGGGCGCTCCACGCTGGACAGATCATCGACTCCGAGAGTGCGGGCCCGCTCGCCTATCTGCGTCGCGGCGGCGAACGCATGTACTGGTGGGCACGCGCCATGGCCGGCGACATCGACGACGCCCTGGTCCGCATCGACCGGTTGGAGACGGGTGACGCCGGCCCCGACCGACCCGGCAACGCCGACCGGCCGCGCACCGGCGACGGATTCTGGCTCGGACTGCATGCCGAGATACTGGTCACCGCCGGCAAGCTGACCGACGCGGCCGCCCTCCTGGATCAAGCCGACGACTTCGCCGAACGGACCGGGGAACACTACGGGGACGCACACCGTCTTCTCGTTCGCGCCCGCTACGAGTACGCCAACGGTCGCCCGGCGTCGACGTTCGGCACGACCCTCGGACGGGCTCGCGCCACCGCCGTGGCGCAAGAGGCAAAAGCGCTGGTCGAACGGGTCGACGCCGTCGCCTCGGCATGGGGCGTCTCCCCGACCGCGTAGGCCCCAAGTCCGCCTCAAGTCGCCCTCAAGAACCGTCGGTGAATCTGGTCTGACGAACCCGGCCTGCCCGGAACCAGACCGAACGCCCGGCGAAGCCGGCCACACCCGAGGACTCACCGTATGACCGCGACTCCCACCTCACCGACCGGCCGCCCCGAACGGCTGATCGTCCGCACCCGCACCTCGGTGCTCGCACAACTGCGTGACCGGATCGCCGGCGCGGTCCTCGGCCCCGGGGACGCGGGCTTCCGCGAGGCACGCGCCGGATTCAACCGACTCGTCATCCACCGCCCGTCGGTCATCGCCGTTCCCGAGAATCACTTCGACGTCGTCGAGGCCGTGCGGTTCGCCGCCGAGGAGGATCTGCGGATCACGGTCCAGGCCACCGGTCACGGGACCGGGGTGGCGGCCGATGGCGGCCTGCTCATCAACACGTCCCGGCTCACCGCGGTGGCCGTCGACCCTGTCACCAGGACCGCTCGCGTCGCCGCCGGCGCCACCTGGAAGGCGGTGCTCGACGCCGCGGTTCCGTACGGCCTTGCGCCGCTGATGGGTTCGGCAAGCATCGTCGGCGCGATCGGCTACACCCTCGGCGGCGGTTTCGGTTGGCTCGGCCGACGGTTCGGGCTGGCGTCGGACTCCGTGCTCTCCTTCGATCTCGTGATCCCCGACGGGACGCCGATCCGCGTCAGCGACGCGAGTTTCCCGCACATCTTCTGGGCTCTGAAGGGCGGGGGTGCCGGCAGCCTCGGTGTGGTCACCTCGATGGAGATCGCCCTCGCCGATGTGAGCACGGTGTACGCGGGCAACCTCTTCTACCCGGCCGCCGAGGCCGAGGAGATCATACGTCGGTTCCGCGACTGGGCACCGGCTCAGCCGGAAGCCCTGACCTCGGCCGTCACCATCCTGAATCTGCCGCCCACCGACGACGTCCCGGAACCGCTGCGCGGCGGCAGTTTCGCAGTGGTGCGCGGATGCTGGTCCGGAGACCTCGCCACCGGCCGGGCGATCGTCGACGGGTGGCGGAACTGGCGGACACCCCTGGTCGACATGTGGGACGAGATGCCCTTCGCCGCAACGGACGCGATCAGCATGGACCCCACCGAGCCGATGCCGGTCATGGTCACCACTGAGTGGTTCGACGATCTGCACGACGAGGCGATCGACATCATCGCCGGATGCGCTCGTCCGGCCCCGGGCTCGGCACCGCTCATCATGTCCGCCGAGATCCGTCACGCCGGCGGCGCGATCGCCCGAGGTGCGGCGCACGCCGCCAACGACCGGGCACGCTCCGGACGGTTCCTCCTCGAACTGATCTCGATGGTCCCCGACCCCCAGGTGGCGCTCGCCGTCGAATCGACCCAGCGCGTTACCCGCACCGAACTCGCGCCCTACGTCACCGGCGCCACGTATCTGAACTTCACCTCGGGTGCCGAGCGCGCCGGCCGCGCCGCCGACGCCTACAGCGCCGAGCACCGCCGTCGGCTGCTGGAGATCAAGGCGACGCTCGACCCGTACGACCGGTTCTGTCACGGCGACATCGGCTGACGCGGGCCGTCGATCGAACACCGGTCAGCGCGGATGGTCGAGCAGGCCGAGAAACCGCTTCGCAGCAGGATTGGTCGGTCCTCCGGTCCTCGACAACAACGCCAGGGACCGAGTGGCCGGCGGGGTCGTCTCCAATGGAACGGCCACCACCAGGTTCGCCGCGTGCGCCACCGGAGCCGGTACGACGGCAACACCGAGACCATGGTGGACGAGATCGACCAACCGACCCATGTCACCGACACGACAGGTGATCTCGCGCTGGACGCGCGCGGCGGAGAACAGGTCCGCCACAACGGTCTGCAGTCCGGGACCGGCCTCGAAGTCGATGAAGCCGTGCTCGGCGAGTTCGTCCAGGTCGACGCTGCGTTTCACCGAGATCGGGTGGTCGGGGCCCGCTATCGCGACGAGCGACTCGTCGTATCTCGCCACCTCCGTCAGGGAGGTGTGCAGTGGCGTCGCGTCGAGAGCCACGAATGCCAGATCCAGTTCCCCTTCGATCAGCGCTTCGATGAGTTGGGTGGTGGTCGCCTCGCGGAGTCGCATCTGCACCATCCGATGGTGACGATGGAACAGCGCCATCGTCGCGGGAAGGTCGATCGCGGTGAAGGTCTGCACGGTTCCGATGTCGATCGTTCCCGCATCGACGCCGGTGATGGATTCCACCGCCAGGCGCGCAGCGGCGACCTCACCGATGATCCGCCTAGCGTGATCACGTAACGCCACGCCCGCGTCGGTGAGCAGCACCCGTCGTGTGGTTCTCTCGAAAAGCTCTGCGGACAACTGCCGCTCCAGAGAGCGAATCGAGGAGCTGAGCGCCGACTGCGACATGTGCACGAGAGCTGCTGCGCGAGTGAAGTTTCCCTCGTCTGCAACCACCAGGAAGTGCTCTAACTGCCGGAGTTCCATCGACGGATGGTATCCAGCACGCCATCCATCGGTCCAGTCGCTTGGAACGATCAAGTCTATCTGTTGGACAGCTGAAAAGGCCTCGGCAACGATCGGTGCATGTCACTCTCCACGACGGCAGCACACTCGCTGAGTCGGCGATCCGTTCTCCTGATGGCACTCGCATCCGGACTCGTCGTCGCCAACAGCTACTACGCGCAACCCATCGTCGCCCTGATCGCGAACGATCTCGATGCTTCGACCACGAGCGTGGGACTTGTCGTGACGGCGAGCCAGATCAGTTATGCGATCGGTCTGGCCCTGCTCGTGCCGCTCGGCGATCTACTGGATCGGCGCAAGTTGCTGTGGGCGATGCTGATTGTCACCGGCGTGTGTCTGGCCGTCATGGCGTGCGCGCCGTCCTGGCAGGTGCTCGCATCTGCTGCGGTCCTGGTCGGCACGGGCTCGGTCGTCGGCCAGCTTCTCGTCCCTCTCGCCGCGACACTTGCCGCGGAGGCCGAACGTGGGCGCGTCATCGGGAACGTGATGACCGGCCTGTTGCTCGGGATACTCCTGTCGCGGGTGGTCGCCGGTCTGATCGCGGAGGTGGCCGGCTGGCGTACGGTCTTTCTGACCGCCGCGGTCCTGATGGCGGTCGCGGGCATCGCCGTCGCCGCGCTGCCCACCAGTCCACCGACCACCGAGCTGACCTACGGCGCCTTGCTGCGATCGGTGGTCCACTTGGTGGCCGATGAGCCGGTGCTCCGCTGGAGGATCGGCTACGGCATGCTCACCTATGCGTCGTTCGGCGTGGTGTGGACCAGCATCGGATTCGTGCTCGCCGGACCACGATACGACTGGTCGGACGCCGGCATCGGGCTCTTCACGCTCACCGGGGTCGCCGGTGCACTTGCCGCACGAGGGGCCGGCCGAGGAGTCGACCGCGGATACGGACACCAACAGACCGGTCTCATGCTGGCTGTGACGGCAGCGAGTTTCCTGCTGCTGGCCGCCGGAGAGCGTTCCATCGTGGCGATGGGCCTCGGTGTCGCTCTCCTGGACCTCGGAATCCAGGGCACGCACATCACCAATCAGAGCGTGTTCTACCCATTGCGGCCGGATGCCCGGAGTCGGCTGAACACCGCATACATGACCACGTACTTCACCGCAGGATCGGTCGGCAGCATCCTGTCGGTTCTCGTCTTCGCATCGTTCGGCTGGTCGGCCGTCTGCGTCCTGGGCGCCGCGTTTCCGGTCACCGGAGTGGGACTGTGGTTCGTGGAGACCAGGTTTCGGCGGCGTGATCAACACCGTCGAGGGACATCGGATTTGCGCGACGGCGCCGACCGTGGGCTCATGGGCACATGAACGATCCGACGCCGTCCCGCCTCGACGTCCCGCTGCTCGTCGTCGACGGCGCGAACGTCGTCGGATCCGTGCCGGACGGTTGGTGGCGGGACCGCCGGGGTGCGGCGCAGCGGTTACGGGACCGGCTCGCGCAACTCGCCGAGCCCGGGCTCGACGTGTTGACCGGCCCGATCGAGGTGGTGCTCGTCGTGGAGGGAAGAGCGCGCGGGATCGCGTCGGTTCCCGCAGTGACGGTCGTCGAGGCCCCGGCGTCGGGCGACGACACGATCGTCGACGTCGTCGGCGACCACCCCCGCCGCCGTCGAGTGGTCGTCACCGCCGATCGCGAGCTGCGCGCCCGGGTCACCGAGCTGGGTGCCGAGATCCTCGGACCGTCGTCGATCCCGCGCTGAGTCCCCAACGATGCCGTGCCACATTTACCGAGTACCGCACCGGCATCGGTGGTCCAGCGAATAATCCGGTCCGGGAACACCGCACACGACCACCGACGAAGGGTCTCTGTATGAACGACGTCGACGTACTGATCGCGGGCGCGGGCCCGATCGGCCTGACCGCCGCCATCGAACTCCGCCGACGAGGTGTGCGGGTCCGGATCGTCGACCCGCTCCTCGAGCCTCCCCAGTACGCGAAAGCCGTTGGTATCCAACCCCGCACGCTCGAGGTGTTCGAGGGCATGGGGGTGCTCGAGCACATCCTGGACGCGGGCATGGAGATGCGCGGGCAGTTCGTGTTCGTCAACGGTTCTCAGGTCTCGCGGATCGACCTGGTCACGCCGGCCGACGTGCCCTTCCGGTTCCACCTGCTGCCGCAGTACTCCACCGAGCGCGTCCTGCGGGACCGGCTCACCGACCTCGACGCCGAGATCGAGCGCGGTGTCCGCGTGTCGGCGTTCACACCGGACGACGACGGGGTCACGGTCACCCTGACCGACGCGGCAGGCGCCGAGACCTCGGTCCGCGCGGGCTATCTGATCGGTGCCGACGGCGCCCACAGCACGGTCCGCAAAGGACTTGGTCTGGGCTTCGAGGGCGGGGCTTTCACCGAGCAGTACATGCTGGGCGACGTGGCCGTGGACTGGTCGATGCCCCGCGGCTACGCGATCCGCGCGATGCACCAGGCCGACGACGGCACCACCGACGACCTGCTGGTGTGCATCCCGCTGCCGGGACGGGGCCGGTATCGGATGTCGATGCTCGTACCCGACGAACTCGCGATCGGTCCGACCTCCGGCGGCGACGGTGTCGCCCACGGGTTCGAGGGCACCCGCACTCCCGAGCTGTCGCACATCCAGGCCGTCGTCGACCGGTTGTCGCCCGAACCCGCCACCGTGTCGGACCTCCGGTGGTCGTCGGTCTTCCGCATCAGCCACCGGATCGTCGACTCCTACGGTCGCGGAAGAGTCTTCGTCGCCGGGGACGCCGCGCACATCCATCCGCCCACCGGCGCGCAGGGCATGAACACCGGCGTGCAGGACGCCCACAACCTCGCGTGGAAGCTGGCGCTGGCCGTCGCGGGCGACGCGGCTCCCGGCCTGCTCGAGAGCTACGACCTGGAACGACGCCCCGTCGGAGAAGAAGTCGTCGGGCGAACGGTCCGCGACGCGCGGGAAGGCATCGGATCCGATTCCACCGACGTCGAGTTCGTGACGCGCCGCGAAGCCCAGTTGCTGATCTCCTACGCCGACAGCCCGATCACCGCGGGCTCGACGATCCCCTCCGCGCCGGCCGCACCGCGGGCGGGTGAACGGGCCCCGGATGCCGCCGGACTCGGTCGTGACTCGGTGAATCATCCGCTCCGGCTGTACTCGCTGCTGAGCGGCGTCGACCACGCTCTCGTGCTGTACGCCGACGCCGCCGCGGGGGCCGAGGACGTGGCCGTGCTCGAGAATCTCGCCGCCGAGGTCACCAAGGCGGCCCGCGGGCACATGACCGCGCACGTGGTGGCCGCGCCGACCGCGCAGGTCGGCAGCACCGACCTGCCGCTGCTCCGCGACACCGAGAACCGCTTCGCCGCCGGATATCTCCCCGACGGATCGACGGCCTTCGTCATCCGCCCCGACGGCTATCTCGGCTACCGCGGGCCGCTCGACGACACCGCCACGGTCCTCGCGTACCTCCGTGCCACGTTCGCGTGAGGCGACCCCGGTCCCCGGACCGCCGAGTGGCGCAGCCGAGCCGTCACCGTAATCTCTCACCATGACGAAATGGGGGCAGCTGGAGCGTGTTCGCGCGCTGGCAGGTCGGGTGGAGGCATCGGCGCGACGCCGGGCGAGTGAGTCCTCTGTCGGTCGCGCCCTGGGTTCGGGCGAGGTCATCTACCTGATCGCACCGACCGGCTACCCGAACTACGGAGACGAGCTCATCGCACGCACGTGGCTGCGCCGCCTCGCGCGCATCCGCCCCCAGGCAAAGGTGATCCTGGACTGCCACAGTCCGGGATCGGCGAGCGCGCTCATGGGCGACGCCCACCCCGATCTGCGCGTCGTCGACACACTGTGGCAACTCTCGAACCACGCCGCCGAGACCGAACCCGACGCCCCGTGGTCGTGGGTCGGTCGAGCGGTCCTCGATGCCGGGCTGGCGCCACGTCTCACCGCCGGCATCGACCTCCTGCATTCGGCGACCACCATCCACCTGCTCGGCGGCGGATATGTGAACAGCGTGTGGCCGCACCACGTGTCGCTGCTCGTGGCGGCCGCCGCGGTCTCCGGCCGATCGGGGACGAAGGTGGTGGCCACCGGGCAGGGCCTGGTGCCGACGGTCGAGGAACCGGCGTGGACGGCTCTGGTCACGGCGCTGGGCGCGTTCGACATCGTCGACGTGCGCGACACCGCATCGGCGCAGGCGCTGGAGGGTGCGGTCGACGTGCGGCAGTCCGGGGACGATGCCTGGCTCGCGCTGCACCGGCCGCAACCGGCGGTCTACCGCGACGAGGTACCTGCCGAGACACCCGGGCAGGGCGGCGGCGTCGTGCTCTGCTTGCAGTCGGACCTCACCGAGAAGTTCACCGGGCCAAGCGGATCGGGCGTCGAGGCGCTCGCAGCATTCGTCCACGACACTCTCGACGCCTGGGAGGTCCCGGGATCGGCGGTCACTGTCGTCGAAGGAATCCCGGGTCATGACTACGAGGTGCCCTTCCGTCTGGGCTCGCGTCTCGACGGTGCGCGCGTCCTCAACTTTTGCGACGTCTGGTTCGGCGGGCTGCCCGCCGGGCAGGGCAGCACCTGGATCAGCACGCGTTTCCACCCGCACCTCATCGCGGCTGCGGCGGGAGACCCGGGCGTGGCGATCGTGCCGATGCCGGTCTACTACTCGACCAAGCATCGATCCCTCGTCGAGGCCGGATCGGCCTGGAGCGTCGTCGATTCCGGAGACACGATCCCCGATCGCCCCACCGCCGGCGGCTTCGGCACGACGGACCGCACGCGCGCCATCGAAGCCAAGGTCGCCACCGCACTCGACATCTATCCGGTGGCCCCGCTGTTCGCACACCGCGCCTGACACCTCCGACAGCGCGGAATCTGCGCCGGGATCGCCCGATGTGCCCGCTGTTCCGGCATCCGCGGGAGAGGATCACAAAATGACCCGTCGGCCCGCGCGCCCCACTGCCCTACGACTTCTGGTGTGCGGTGTGACCGCCGTGCTCGGCATCGCCGCCTGTTCGCCATCCCAGACGACTTCGGAGTCGTCGAGCACCACCCCGACCTCGGTGTCCGCCGAGAGCGGCGCGGCCTTCCAGCAGGTGCTCGACGACCTCCGATCATCCGGCGGATTCCCCGGCGTCATCGCTCGCGTCATCTCGCCGGCGGGCATCTGGACGGGCACGGCCGGCACTGCTGTCGAGGGCGAGGACCGGCCGATCACCGCCTCCGATCACACCCGCATCGGCTCGCTCACCAAGACGATGACCGCGACGATCCTGCTGCAACTCGTCCAGGACGGGCGGGTCTCGCTCGACGATCCGATCAGCGAGTACGTCCCCGACGCACCCAACGGGAACGCGACCGTCCGTCAGGTCGCGGACATGACCAGCGGCATCCCGTCCTACACCCTGTCCGACGCCTTCACACAGAGGTTCTTCGCCGATCCCGGATACGACTGGCCGCCAACCCAACTCGTCGACACCGCGAGGTCGTTGCCGCCAGCATTCGCACCCGGGGCGGGCTGGCAGTACTCGAACACCAACTACGTTCTGCTAGGGCTGCTCATCGAAAGGGTTCTGCGGCAGCCGATTCGCGACGCCTTCGACGACCGGATCTTCCGTCCCCTGGGCATGAACGATTCGTCGTGGCCGGGCGGGTCCGTCGAGATCCCGGATCCGCACGTCGACGGCGTGACCAGCCAGGGGCAGCCGGCCGGCAAGACGGTCGACTCAACGAACTGGAACCCGTCCTTCGCCTTCACCGCGGGCGCGGTGATCTCGACCCTCGACGATCTGCAGCGGTGGGGTGACGCCTTGTTCACCGGCCGGGGCGTGCTCAATCCTTCGACACAGCAACTGCGGCGCGACTCGATCCTGACGTCTCCCCCGCCGAACACCGCGACCGCCGGCTACGGCATCGGTATCGGCAACCGGGACGGCTGGTGGGGGCATGACGGCGACTTCCCGGGCTTCAACTCGTCGCTGTTCCACGACTACGACTCCGACACGACGATCATCATCCTTGTCAACAGCGACGACGACATCACCGTCGACGGCAAGCAGGAGTCGCCGGTGTCGGCGATTCTCGCCGGTCTGATCTCCGCTCTGCCCTGAACCGCTGCGGCGTAGGGTCGTCGGCATGGCCAGAACCGTTGCGAAAGCCGATGCCGTCGACCGCGAAGCACTGCTGGAGTTCATCCGGCCACGCCACAAGATGATCCTCGGCACCGTCCGATCCAACGGCGGGCCACAGCTGTCCCCGGTCACCGGCGGAGTCGATGCCGACGGTCGGATCGTGATCTCGACCTACCCCGGCCGGGCGAAGGCCGCGAACCTCCGCAACACCCCCGTCGCGAGCGTCGTCGTGCTGTCCGACGAGTTCAACGGCGCCTGGGTCCAGGTCGACGGAGACGCCGAGGTCCTCGACATGCCGGACGCCGAGGATGCCCTCGTCGACTACTTCCGCAGCATTTCCGGAGAGCACCCGGACTGGGACGAGTACCGCGCCGCGATGCGTCTGCAGGGAAAGTCGCTGATCCGCGTCACCCCGACGCACTGGGGACCGATCGCCACCGGCGGATTCCCCGCCGATGTCGCCGCGAAGCTCGACGCGCAGGACGACTGAAGGTAGTCGCTTCAGATGACACATATTTGTGTCATCTCAGTCATGCGCGCACACTGTGATGCATGGCACTCGACGCCCAGCTGACGTTCGCCGATCACATGGCGCGGTTCTGTGCGCGCCGGTACAGCTATCCGCCGATGGTCGGTCGCGTTCTCGGCTATCTGGCGGTGTGCGAGCCGCCCGCCCCGACGATCGCCGAACTGAGCGACGCCCTGCTGGCGAGTCGCTCGGCGATCACCAACGCCATCACGACGTTGGAGTCCGTGGGCCAGGTGAAGCGGTCGCGCGCGGCCGGTGAACGGATGGATCGCATCTCGATCGACATCACGTCGGCACGCGGCCTCGGGATGGACAACGCCGAGTACGAGGAACTGGGGGCGCTCGCACGCGAGGGACTCGAGGTCCTCCGCGACGCCCCGCCGGAACGTCGCGCGGTCCTGAGTGAGATCGCGGCGTTCACCGAGTTCCTCACCAACCGCATCCCGGCCCTGTACGCCGAATGGCAGAAGGAACGCGAGGTGCTCATCGCGGCCGGCGAGATCCCGGCCTCCCCGCCGGAGGGCACACGGTCATGACCCACAGAGAGACCACCGGCGCCGAGATCCTCATCCGCGGACTGGCGAAAAGCTATGGCGAGCACCAGGTTCTGAGCGGTATCGATCTGACTGTTCCAGCCGGTTCGGTGACCGCACTGCTGGGGCCCAACGGTTCGGGCAAGACGACGACGGTGAGCATCGCCTCGACACTGTTCCCCGCCGACTCCGGCAGTGTGACCATCGACGGCCACGACACGGTGACCGATGCCCGCGCGGTGCGATCGATCATCGGAGTCACCGGCCAGTACGTCGCCATCGACGACCTGTTCACCGGCCGCGAGAACCTGACCCTCATGGCAGATCTCCGTCACCTCGGACGTGCGGCCGGCCGGCGGCGCGCAGACGATCTGCTCGAACAGTTCGACCTCACCGGCGCCGCGGACCGGGCGGTGTCGACCTACTCCGGCGGCATGCGCCGCCGCCTCGACCTCGCGATGACCCTCGTGTCCACCCCGCGCGTCATCTTCCTCGACGAGCCGACGACCGGGCTCGACCCGCGAAGCCGACGGGTGTTGTGGGACATCATCACCGGCCTCGCCGGAGACGGGGTCACGATCTTCCTCACCACCCAGTACCTGGAGGAAGCCGACCAGCTCGCCGATCGCATCGCCGTGCTCGATCACGGCCACATCGTCGCCGAAGGCACTGCGGCGGAACTGAAGAAGCGGGTGCACGATTCCGAGGTGCGTCTCACGTTCCCCGACGACGAAGCCTTCGACTCCGCCCGACGGCTGCTCCCCTCCGCACGGCCGATCGTCGAGTCACACCGGCTCGACATCGCCACCGACGACACGGTGTCCACCATCCGCACCACACTCAATCTGCTCGACGCTGCGGACGTGGAGGTTGCCGACGTCCACGTCCACACCCCCACCCTCGACGACGTCTTCTTCGCCCTCACCGGTGCGCCGGCCGAGGAACCCGTCGAGACCGACGCCGACACGTCCGGAGCCGCGTGATGAGCACACTCACCTATGCCGTGTCCGACTCCCGGGTCATGTTGCGCCGCAACCTCCGGCGGCTCGTCAAGTACCCGTCGCTGACCATCATGCTGGTGGGTCTGCCGGTGGTGTTCCTGCTGCTGTTCGTCTTCGTCTTCGGCGGGCAGCTCGGCGCCGGGATGACCACGTCCGGCGGGGCCACCGGG
The DNA here is from genome assembly GCF_030316175.1 of Gordonia sp. Swx-4. Classification (NCBI taxonomy): domain Bacteria; kingdom Bacillati; phylum Actinomycetota; class Actinomycetes; order Mycobacteriales; family Gordoniaceae; genus Gordonia; species Gordonia sp. Swx-4. The sequence goes on along the minus strand of NZ_CP128197.1, from coordinate 2,239,479 downwards.
CGCGCCGCATACCTCGACTACGTCGTCCCCGGCATCATCCTGGTGACGATCGCGTCAGCCGTGCAAGGCTCGGCAATCGTCGTCGCGATGGACATGACCTCGGGGATCATCAACCGCTTCCGCACCATGGACATCGGACGGTCATCGGTGCTCGTCGGACATGTCCTGGCCAGCCTCATCCAGGCGCTGTTCAGCATCGCGGTCGTTCTCGCGGTGGCGATCGCCCTCGGCTTCCGCCCCAACGTCGACCCACTCGGGTGGCTCGGAGCCCTGGGCATCACCGGGTTGTTCTCGATTGCCCTGATCTGGCTCGCGATCTACCTGGGCCTCGCCGCGGACACCGTCGAAACCGCAAGCAACTCGCCGATGTTCCTGACGATCATGCCGTTCCTCAGCACGGGTTTCGTTCCCGCCGACTCGTTGCCCGTCGGCGTCAAACAGTTCGCCGAGTACCAGCCGTTCACCCCGGTGATCGAGGTTCTCCGAGGAGCCCTCACCGCCGCAACGGTTTCCACGAGCAGTGTGATCGCCGCGATCGCCTGGAGCCTGGGGATCGGCGCGGTATCGTACGGACTCGCCCTGCGCACCTACGAACGCCGGGCCATCACCTCCTAGCCGATGACCGGACACTCATGATCATGATCCCGGAGTGGTTGCCCGACGACCTGATCGCCGCCGCGATCGAGACCGTCGGCGCGACGAGATCTACTTCAGCGATAGGGGTCAGTGACCTCACGCAGGCGCATCAACGACTTCTCCAGAGCCGCGAAGTCGTCGGCACCCAGGTGATCGCGCCACTCCTGTTCGATGGCCTCGACCTCCCGCGCCGCGATCTCACACAGCTCGACGCCACGGTCGCTGAGAGTCACCAGCCGGGCCCGGCGGTCCGACGGGTCGGGGACGCGGACGAGGTATCCCGCGGCTTCGAGCTGGTCAACGATGCCACCGGCGGTCTGCTTGGTGACGCCCGCCTGCTCGGCGAGGTCGGTCAGCCGCATCGGCTCGGGCGCGAGCCGTTGCACCACGCGACTCTGCGCGAGGGTGATGTCGTCGGCCCCGACGGCGGCGAGCCGTGCCATGACCCGCCGTTCGATGGACCGGTGGGCCACGAACATCAGGACGCCTAGGGCCGGTCGTTCGTCGGTCACGCCGTTGACGTTAGTACGGATTCCTGACTAATATGGTCAGGCACCCTGACTAATTCGGAACGGGAGCCCGTCATGGACAGTGACACCCTGTGGAAGCACATCGACGAGCAGCGGATCGACCTCGCCGCACTGATCGAATCCCTGTCCGAAGAACAACTCGCGACACCGTCGCTCTGTGCCGGATGGACGGTCCGCGACGTTGCAGTGCATCTCACCCAATCACACGCGGGCGCCCGCCAGGTCATCCCGGCAGCCGTTCGGTACGGCTTCCGGTTCAACACGATGATCCGCGAGATGGCCGTCCGCGATCAGACACCACCGCGCGAGGCCGCGGACAAACTCCGCGCGATGGTCGGCTCACGACGTCACCCGTTCGCGACCAACGAGCGGGCGCCCCTCATCGATTCCCTCCTCCACGGCCAGGACATCGCCGTTCCGCTCGGGATCGATCGACCGATGCCGGTCGACGCCGCCGCGGCCGCGGCACAGGAGATCTGGGATGTCGCCTTCCCGTTCTTCGCCCGACGCCGCAACCGCGGGCTCCGGTTCGAGGCCACCGACGTCGACTTCGCAGCCGGGTCGGGTCAGGTCGTCGAGGCTCCGATCCGCGACATCCTGATGTGCTTCAGCGGGCGCGTCCCGGCGAGTGCACCTCAGCCGTCCGATGGTTCGGACTCCGGTTCGCGCGCGGGCTGACTCCAGCTCGCCAGGATCGCGATCGCTTGGCGGGACGACGATCCCGGCTCGGTCGTGTAGATGTAGAGGGCCTGTTCGTTGTCTCCGGGCAACTCGAAGGTCTCGTAATCGACGGTGAGGTCGCCGACGACCGGGTGGACGAGTCGCTTCGAACCGAAGGTCCGCTGGTGGACCTGATGTTCCGACCACCACCGCCGGAACTCCGGACTCGACACCGACAGCTCCCCGACCAGTTCGATGAGGTCGCGATCCTCCGGCGCGCGTCCGGCCTCGAGCCGGAGCGCCTCTACTGCGTTGCGGGCCTGCACCTCCCAGTCCACGAAGAGGCTGCGCGCGTCGTCGGAGAGCAGCATCCAGCGGGCGTAGTTCCGTTCGCGTCCGGGCATGCGCTCGAAGTCGGCGAACAACGCACACGCCATCCGGTTGGCCGCCAGCACTTCGGTCCGGCGGCCGAGGACCAGCGCGGGATGCGCGTCGAGTGAGTCGAGCAACCGGCGCAGTCCGGGTCGCACGCGCTGCACCGCTGAACGCGACCGTACAGCCGCCCGCGAAGTCCGCGTCGCCGAGACGAGGTCATGCAGGTGGGTACGCCCCACGTCGTCGAGCCCGAGGGCACGCGCGACCGCGTCGATGACCTGCGTCGACGGGACGATGCGCCGGCCCTGCTCGAGACGCGTGTAGTAGTCGGTGGACACCCCGGCGAGCACGGCCACCTCTTCGCGCCGCAGTCCCTTGACGCGGCGAACCCGCCCGTCATCGGGGAGGCCGGCCTGTTGCGGATCGCGCGCGGCCCGAGCACGGCGGAGGAAATCCGCGAGTTCTCGATTCAGATCGGCCATGACCACATCATGCGCGTCCGGTGCGGACCGTGCCTGGGTCTCTCAATCCCAGGTTGCGCGGTCCTGGGTTCGACGTGATCAGTTATGACGTCCCACAGGGCCTTTCGCGGCGCGATTCTGGTGCCACCGGTTCGAGAGACGAGCCGGAGCACACAGGAGGCAATCATGAGCTACCCCACCGATCGTCCGGCCACCTGGTTCGTCACCGGCGCCTCGCGCGGCCTCGGCCTGGAGCTGGTCACGCAACTGCTGCAGCGCGGTGACAACGTCGCCGCCACCACACGCTCGACGGATCGACTGACCGAGGCCCTCGCCGGCATCGACACGAGTCACTTTCTCCCCCTGCAGGTGTCGCTCGCCGACGAAGCCGAGGTCACCGCTGCGGTCGCGGCCACGCACGATCGGTTCGGCGGCATCGACGTGGTGGTCAACAATGCGGGCTACGGCTTCCTCGCCGCAGTCGAGGAGGTCACCGACGCCGAGGCCCGCGACATGTTCGACGTTCAGATCTTCGGGGTCTGGAACGTGCTGCGGGCAACGCTCCCCCAGATGCGGGCACGCCGCGGTGGCCACATCATCAACGTGTCGTCGATCCTCGGCCTGACCACGTTCCCCGGTTGGGGCCTGTACAGCGCAGGCAAGTTCGCACTGGAGGGCCTCACCGAGTCGCTCGCCGCCGAGATCGCCGACTTCGACATTTCGGTCAACCTGATCGAACCCGGGTACCTGCGGACCGACTTCCTGCGTGCCACCTCGCTGGGTCTGCCCGAGTCCACGGTCGACGCCTATCCCGCCATCCGCGAGATGACCCGGGCACACCAGGCCATGCCCGGCACCCAGCTGGGCGATCCGGTCCGCGCCGCGGCGGCCATCATCACCGTCGCCGTGGAGGGCGACGCGCCGCTGCACCAGCTCCTGGGTTCGGACTCACTCGAGTTCGCCGACGCCCGGCTGAACACTCTCCGGGCAGAGTTCGACGCCGCGAAGGACCTCGCGGTGACCTCGGATCACCAGGGCTGAGTCCATGGGACTTCGTTTCGGTGATGCGACCTCGACCGAGGACGCATCACCGAAATACTGTCTGCCGGCGAGCAGGCGTGGTGATCAGCTCGCCACGGCGTACTCCCACGCGTCGGCTCTGCGGTTGTAGGCGACCCGGATGATGACTCCGGGATCGAGTTGCGCGGCCAGCACCAGCGTCGGCACCAGCAGCTCGAGGGCGTATGCCGCAACCGGGTCCGCCGGCTCTTCGGGCACGACATCGGACCTGAGCAGATCGGCCCATCCTGCGGACTCCAGATATCCGAAGGCGGCCGCCACCAGATCCTCGACGGTCAGGTCGAGGTCGCGGACCATGATCGTCGTGGTGGCCTGGTGAGAGTTGAGTCCGCCGAACGCGCGGTCGCATCCGCAGGTCCGGGAATCGCACACCACCGACGGCAGCACGATCTCGCCCTCGACGGCGTGGCAGAAGTCATCCTCTCGGGTGGCACCGGAGGAGGTGGCGGTCAGGACTTTCATGAGCGACTCCCGTGTGTCGATCCACCTCGCAGAACACGAGGCCCACGCCGCCCGGCGTGGTGCGATCCACTGTGACGACGGACCCCGACGAGAAGCGTCGTGGCCGACGACGCCATCCACAGCCCGGCGGCATCCACAGGCGCCGGGGCTACCCCGCCAGCACAGGTCCGAGTCGTCGGGCGAGGTCGCCGAGTCCGTGGGATGACGACGAGACCCTGGGACGACGCGATCCTTGGAGAAGTTCTCGATGTCATGGGTTTCCGGGTGGAGTGGGGCCTGAAATCGTCGTAGCGCATCGAAACACTCACGGCGACGCCGGGATTGAGGCGTCCGCCGCTGAGGAGGTCGACGGAGTCTCTGCAGTGGTTCACCGCGCTGTGCCGGACAGCTGGTGTCATCGGCGAAACCGAACGCCACGCCGCGAATCATCGCGCACGAAAGTTGAACCAGGTCGGTACCGCTGGCGTCGCGTCTATAGTCGGGGTTCACACGGACTCGACCGAATGGATCGCCATGTCGACAACAGTCGCCGAGAGGATCGTCGAAGAGCTCGATCGTTCCGGAGTGCAGCGTGTATACGGGCTTCCGGGCGATTCCCTCAACGGTCTCACCGACGCCCTACGCAGCGCCGAGGCCATCACCTGGGAGCATGTCCGCCACGAGGAAGCCGCTGCTTTCGCTGCCTCCGCCGAGGCTGCTCTCACCGGCGAACTCGCGGTCTGCGTGGGCAGTTGCGGTCCCGGCAACCTCCACCTGATCAACGGACTCTTCGACGCCCATCGCAGCCGCGTCCCGGTGCTCGCCATCGCCGCCCACATCCCCGGCCCCGAGATCGGCAGCGGTTACTTCCAGGAGACCCACCCCGAACAGCTCTTCCGTGAGTGCAGCGCATTCTGCGAGATGGTCAGCACCCCCGACCAGATGCCGCGACTGCTCGATGTGGCGTTGCGGACCGCGGTCGAGCGACGCGACGTGGCGGTGCTCGTGATCCCCGGCGAGCTGTTCCTCAAGCCGTGCCCCAAACGCCGTGCGGGAGCCCCGATCCGGCAGGTTCGGCGCGTCGTGCGGCCCACCGATGCCGACCTGACGCGCACCGCGGACACCCTGAACGCCGCCCAGCGCGTCACCATCCTCGCGGGCGCCGGCGTGCAGGGCGCCCACGATGAGGTCGTCGAACTGGCCCGCACACTACAAGCACCGGTCGTGCATGCGTTGCGCGGCAAGGAGTTCATCGAGTACGACAATCCCTACGACGTCGGAATGACCGGGCTGCTGGGCTTTTCGTCGGGCTATCGCGCAATCGAGAAATGCGACACCCTGCTGATGCTGGGCACCGACTTCCCGTACGAGCAGTTCTACCCGTCGAAGGCGACCATCATCCAGGTCGACATCCGCGGCGAGCAGATCGGCCGCCGGTGCCCGGTCGACGTACCGCTGGTCGGAGACGTCGGCGACACCGTGCGCGCGTTGATCCCGCTGGTCTCGACCGGCCGCGATCCGGAACACCTGACGTCCTCTCTCGCGCACTACACCAAGGCGCGTCGACGTCTGGACGAACTGGCCGACAACGACCGCAACCGGGCACCCATCCACCCGCAGTACCTCACCCGGCTGATCAGTGAGAAGGCCGGTGCGGATGCCGTGTTCATCCCCGACGTCGGCTCCCCGGTCGTGTGGGCGGCGCGCTATCTGGTGATGAACGGCGCCCGCCGCCTGATCGGTTCGTTCACCCATGGGTCGATGGCGAATGCGGTCTCGCAGGCCATCGGTGCGCAGACCGCCTTCCCCGGGCGCCAGGTCATCGCACTCGCCGGCGACGGCGGACTCGCGATGCTGCTCGGCGAGCTGTTGACCATCACCCAGAACAAACTGCCGGTGAAGATCGTCGTCTACAACAACTCCTCACTGAACTTCGTCGAGGTGGAGATGAAAGCGGCCGGGTTCGTCAACTACGGGACAGATCTGGAGAACCCCGACTTCGCGAAACTCGCCGAGGCCGTCGGGATACGCGGACGCAAGGTCGAGCAGCCCGACGATCTCGCCGGGGCCATCGACGAATTCCTGGCCCACGACGGACCGGCGCTACTCGATGTCACAACCGCCCGCCAGGAGCTCTCGATCCCGCCGACGGTAACTGCCGCCCAGGCCAAGGGATTCACGCTCTACGCCCTCCGCACCGTGTTGTCGGGCCGGGGCGACGAGCTGGTCGATCTCGCCGAGACCAACGTGTTCCGGCGACTGTTCGACTGACTGCCACCAGTTCTGGATACTCGGCAGGCCGTCTCAGTTCAGGTAGGCAGCATTCAGCAACACCGAGGCAATGGCGAGTTCGGCGGGTGACGCCTCCTGCAGATCGATGACCTGCCGTAGTTGTGGGCGTGGTGCATCGACGGACAACGGTTCGAGTTGTCCGTGGATGGCGTCACGAATGTCGGTGAGGACTTCGCGGAACCGTCCGGCTATGTCGGGTCGCCGGTTGATGCGTTCGGGGTTGGGTGGCGCCCCTGGTTCGGCGTTCAACTGCCAGACACATCTGCCTTCGTCGGCGCCGTCGGCGATCATCCGGGTCGAGTATTGACCGGGTTGGTCACCGACCATGTGGTGGTGGCGGGTGCAGGCCGGAGTGAGATTGTCGATGTCGGTGAATCCGCCATCACCCCAATCGGTGTGGGCGTGATGCATTTCCACGTGTGTGGTGGGCATGTCGCAGTCCGGGTTGGAGCACATCTCGCCGTCAGGTCTGGCAAACGAGACGAGCCGCTGTTCCATGGTGGCGAGTCGTTTGCCGCGTCCGAAGTACAGCGGGACCGCGGTGGCGTCTCTGAACACCGCCAACCAGGGCTGCACGTCGGCGCCGATGGCGATGAGGTCTGCGATGGGGATCAGGGTGCCGTCGGCGCTGGTGGCGGACCCGGTTTCGCGGATGAGGTCGTCGAGCTCGGCTTTGGCGATCAGCTGGACCGGCAGGCCTCGGTGGGTCTTGCCGAGCATTCCGTCGTCGAACACCGCTTCCAGCAGTGCGTTGAGGGCGTCGTGATTGCGCTGTGCGGGGGTGCGGTGGTCGCGGTCGGCTGCTGCCGCGACCACCTCGGGGTCGGCGTCCTCGATCGAACCGCACGGCGATTCGGGATCGGTGGGGTTGTTCATGCCCGGTCGGGCCCAGACGGCCAGGAAAGTCATGATCCGCGCCCGCGCCAGAGGGGTGAGGTTGGCGATGAGTTTGGAGGTCCCGTCGGCGCGTTGCCGGTTCACCTGCAGGTTGCGGCGGCGTACGCGGTCGTCGTGGTCGGTGAGGGTTCCGTCGGGGTCGAGGTGTGCCAGCAGTCGGGCACCGACCTGACCGATCTCGGCGGGCGTGAGCGTGGCGGCGTATTCGGCCAGGGTTTGCTCGGCGGCGGCGCGCACATCGTGTGGGACGGCATGTGGGATCTGGTCCACGACGTCCATCACCGCATGAACGTGGGCAGACCCCACCCGGCCGTCGGCCAATTCTCGGGCGAGCGTCGGCAGTTCGGGTTCGAGTGGTTGTCCGGTGGTGAGGTCGGTGTAGGTGGCGGTGGCTTTCACCTCGGCGTGGCGTCGGCCGGGGAAGGCGATCCGCAGGCGGTGTTGCATGTACTGGATGATGCTGCGGTGACCGGTCTTTCGGGCCAGGCTGCGGTTCTCGACCTCGACGATCTGCTGGTTGCCGGCGTAGGTCAGGCGGGCGATCAGACGCTCGTTCTCGGCGGCCACCTGGTCGACCTCGACATCGGACAATCGAGAGAGGTCAACATTCTGCAACCGGTCGGTGAGGGCGTGCATCTGCTCGATGATCGCGACCGCGTCAGAGGGTGCCGGGTCGGCGGCGTCGACAGTTGCAGCAACGGCCACGACGGTCACCCCCCAAGATTCCGCGGTTCGAATGCATGTTCGATGTTACACACGAATCCGTCGTCACGCAGGAAAGCTCCACAGGCTTCACCAGCAGATCACCCGCACATCAACGTGTTGTTCCGGACGCGATTGCCAATCTTTCGAGCGCCTGCTCGATGTAGCCCGACCAGTCCTGCGCGGCAACCTGATTCACCGCCGACTCCCCGGCGAATGCGCTCGAGATGACCACGTCGGGAGCGAGGGTCGCCAGCAGATGCAGGCTCTCCGCGAGGGTATTCGCATTGCTGAACGGTAGGTATCCGGCGGCCCATTCCCCGGATGCGCTCAGATACAGGGTGTCCCCGGTGAAAAGGTACCGAAGACCGTCATCACCAGGCACCAGGTAGCACGTGCTGCCGGGCGTGTGCCCCGGAGTCGGGATCACCTCGACCCCGTTGTCGTCGACGTACCGTTCCGCGACCGCGATGTCCACGCGCGCAAAGCGGCCGATCCGCTCGGCCTCGGGAGCGGGCGCGTGCAGCGTCGCCCCGAACCGGTCTTCGACACGACCGAGAATCGGGCCGGCCTCGTCCTGATGGGACAGGTACTGGTCGTCGACACCGCCCAGCTTCTCCAGATCGTCGAACTCGGCATCCGATGCCATCGAGTAGAACAGCGCGTTGCGGTCGGACGTCCACAGATACGCATGGGTGGTGAGACCGGGGAACGGGTTGTCGGTCGTTGTCTCCCAGAGGTCGGGTAGCACCTGTCGCATCGGATCTCCTCGTTGAGTGGTGACGGCTCCGCCCCCACCGTGCAACTTCAAGTGAACTTCAGGTCAAGGGCGAACGTGCGCTGGTCAACCCTCGAGTGATACACATGATTCGATTCGTCTCAAACAGTTGGGGGTTCCCGTGTCCGCAGTGCTGCCGAGTCGACCGATCGACGACGCCCCCGGCTTCCCGAGGGCCGTCAGCTACGACGCCGCGATGTCGAACCGAAAGCTCCGGCGTACGCGCGCCCTCGTCCGCAAGGTCACCGGCAAGGACCTCTACCCCGAGCCCGAACACCTGCACACCTTCGCCGAGGACATGTTCCGCACCGATCCCGTGGCCGAGCGGTTCGTCGACGAGGTCTACGGCACGCTCGGCCCCGAAGCCGCGCGCACACTGCTGGACAAGGCCCTGACCGACGGACTCGACAGCGTCGAGAACCCGCCGCCCGCACTCGTCGAACTGTTCGAGGAGTTCGAGACCGTTCCCGACTGGGTCGATCCGCATCTCATCGCCGAGGGTGAGGCGATCTGGCGCCGCTGGGGTACCGGCCTGTTCAGTGTCGCCGGTGGGATCACTCTCGAGATGTACACCGAGGCCGCGGTCGCCAAGCCGTTGTCACTGGCAGGCGGATATGCCGGCGACAACGCGCTGCGCCGATTCCTGGAGACCTCCCGTTTCTGGATCGACGTGTCCCAGCCCGGCGCGCTGCTCACCCCGGGATCAGCCGGCCGGGCGACGGCGATGCGGGTCCGCGTGATGCATGTGTGGGTCCGACGCACCGTCGCGAAGCACCCCGAGTGGGACGTCGAACGGTGGGGCGAGCCGATCAGCCAGTCGTATCAGCTGCTGACCCTGCTCGGCGGCAGCGTCGTGCCGGCGTCGGCGCTGTGGCTGACCGGGGTCCAGACCACACCCCGAGAGATCCGGGTGCTGCTGCACTACCAGCGCTACCTCGGGCACCTCCTCGGCGTGCGGACCCAGTGGTTCCCCGAGACCATCGCCGACTCACTGCGATTGCTGGCCCTCGTCAACACCACCCGCAGCTACGACGCCGGCGCCGACGGCGCCGAACTCATCGAATCGTTCCCGGCCGCGTTCGCCAACGAGAGCGCGACGGGCCTCGAGCGCATCCGCGGCAAGTACAACGCCATGATGTACGCCGCCTACTCGACGATCTACATGATGCCGACGACGCGCTTCCGCTACGACATGCCCAACCCGATCCCGGGACTCGCACTGATCCTCCTGCGGTTGCCGGCCGTGACGCTCGTCGAGACGCTGCGCCGGATCTCCCCGACGTTCCGTCGGCTGCACGAGAAGGTGATGTGCCGGCACCGGGAGAACTGGCACGCCTGGCAGTCCTCGGGACGCCCCGCGGAGTTCGCGCACGGCAAGGGATTGCGACGGTGACCTTCCATCCGACACGGTCGAGTACGTGACAGGACACCGACCACGGTTTTGCCGACGGAACCCGCGCGATTAGCGTTGTCAAAATGACCCAACCCCCGATCACGGAACCGACGGCAGCCGGCGAGGCGCCAGACCTCGAGACGCGCGTCGGCCACTACTACGTCCTCGACGGCTCCTATGAGGTGGGACGCGAGAAGGTCCGCGAGTACGCCCGCGCGGTGCAGGACTACCACCCCGCCCACTGGGAGCCCGAAGCTGCTGCCGCACTCGGGTATTCGGGACTCGTCGCGCCGCTGACGTTCACCTCCATCCCGGCGATGGCGGCGAACCGCGAGCTGTTCGAGTCCGTGATCGTCGGCTACGACACCTACGTGCAGACCGAGCAGGCCTTCGAACAGCACCGGCCGATCGTCGCCGGCGACGAGCTCGTCACCGACGTCGAACTGTCGGGCGTGCGCAAGGTCGCGGGCCGCGAACTGATCACGGTGACCAACACCATGACCGACGCCGCGGGCGAGAAGGTGCACACGATGCACACCACCGTCGTGGGCGTGACCGCCGAAGAGGTCGATCCGGGCCTCAGCGCCGCGGTACGCAAGGTGATGATGCACGACGTCAACATCTTCAGCCACGAGGACACCCACCACCTGTACGAGAAGACCGTCCGGCCCGAAGGCGAGATCCGCGTCGCCGACGGCGCGACGCGCCCGTCCGGCGCCCGCTCCTTCGACGATCTGTCGGTCGGCGACGAACTGCCGATCCACACCGCCCGCATCTCCCGCGGCGACCTCGTCAACTACGGCGGTGTCGCCGGCGACGCCAACCCGATCCACTGGGACGAAGCCGTGGCCAGGCTCGCCGGCCTGCCCGACGTCATCGCCCACGGAATGTTCACCATGGGTCTCGGTGCAGCATTCGTCGCGTCGTGGTCCGGCGACCCCGGCGCTGTCACTCGCTACTCGGTCCGCCTGTCGCAGACCGTTCCCGTGTCGGCCGTCGACGGTGGCGAGATCGAGTTCAGCGGACGCATCAAGTCGCTGGACCCGGAGACCCGGACCGGCGTCGTCATCATCGTCGCGAAGTCGGGCGGCCGAAAGGTGTTCGGCCTCGCGACCATGAACATCCGCTTCTCCTGACGCCGGTTCCGCCCCTCATCGGAACCCGCTACTATCTGCATATGAATGCAGATAAGCATTCACCGAACGCCCACCCTCCCATCGCGGAGGACCAGGTGCGATTGGTGGTCGAGGTCTTCCGGATGCTTGCCGATCCGACCCGTATCCAATTGCTATGGGCGCTGGCCGACACCGAGATGTCGGTCAGCGAACTCGCAGAAGTGGTCGGCAAGCCCGGGCCTTCGGTGTCACAGCACCTCGCCAAGCTCCGGATGGCGCGGCTCGTCCGGACCCGACGCGCCGGGACCACCATCCACTACTCCCTAGAGAACGAGCACGTCCGACGGCTCGTCACCGATGCGGTCTTCAACGCCGAGCACGCCGGGCCGGGTGTGCCGCCGCACCATCGTGGTGACGCCGCTCTGCGCGCCGTCGATCACGACACCGAGCGGGAGGCCTGAGCGATGACGCACCTTCGCCGTGAACAGGATTCACACGATCACCCGCATGACCATGCCCACGGCCATTCGCACGACCACGGCCACTCGCACCGCCGCGGACTCGCCGGAGTCGTACGCGAGATCTTCGCGCCTCATTCCCACGACGCCGCCGACAGCCTCGACTCGGCGCTCGAATCGTCGCGAGCGGGTATCCGGGCCGTGAAGATCAGCCTGGTGGTCCTGGGCGTCACCGCGGTGGCGCAGGCCGGGATCGTCGCCGCATCGGGCTCGATAGCGCTGGCCGCGGACACGATTCACAACTTCTCGGATGCGCTCACCGCGCTACCGCTCTGGATCGCGTTCGCGATGGGCACCCGGCGTGCCACTCGCCGCTACACCTACGGGTTCGGACGGGTCGAGGACCTGGCCGGTCTGTTCGTCGTCGCGATGATCGCGCTGTCGGCCGTGATCGCCGGATACGAGGCCGTGGGCCGACTCGTCGATCCCCGCCCCATCGACCACGTCGGATGGGTGGCACTGGCCGGACTCGTCGGCTTCATCGGCAACGAGTGGGTGGCGCTCTACCGCATCCGGGTCGGCCGACGCATCGGCTCGGCCGCACTCGTCGCCGACGGACTCCATGCGCGCACAGACGGTTTCACGTCGCTGGCGGTGCTGCTCAGCGCAGCCGGCGTGGCACTCGGGATTCCACTCGCTGACCCGATCATCGGCCTGCTGATCACCGTCGCCATCCTCGCGGTGCTCCGCACGGCAGCGCGCGACGTCTTCCGCCGCCTCCTCGACGGCGTGGACCCGGCCCTGGTCGAGACCGCGGAGAGAACCCTCGCCGAACGTCCGGGAGTGCTCGCCGTCCGGAGCGTCCGCATGCGTTGGATCGGCCACCGTCTCCATGTCGACGCCGAACTCGACGTCGACCCGAACCTGCGGCTCATCGAGGTGCACACCATCGCGCAGGACGCCGAACACGAGCTGACCCATGCCGTTCCGAAGCTCACCAGTGCGCTGATCCACGCCTGTCCGGCACACGAGGATCGCTCCCACGACGAACACTCGGTCAGTACTCGCCCTTGACGACGAAGTACGAGCCGCGGACGGTGCCGGCGAGTGTCGAATTCTGCCGCGCGAACTCGAGCCTCGATTCGAGTTCTCCGGGCACGTCCGTGCCGTCGGACAGTGTGAAGCCGACGGCGCGTTTTGATAGCCGGGTCGATGCTGTACACGACGTTGATCGCGAGTCCCGAGTCGTAGAACACGTACGACACGTGGAGGCCGTCGACCTCGAAGTCGCTGACCTCGAGCGGACGTGAGGCGATCATCATGTCGCCCTGCGTGGAGACGTTCGTGAAATCGACGACGTGTCTCATGCCCACTCCCGCTTCGCTGACGCACACTCGGTGGCCAAAACACCAGAGCCCCCGACGTCGTCGGGGGCTCTGGTGCCCGCGGGCTGCAGAAGGATCACTCCAGGATGAAGACCGGGATCTCTCGGTCGGTCTTGGTCTGGTACTCGGCGTAGGGAGGGAACGCCGCCACCGCGAGCTCCCACCAGTGAGCGCGCTCGTCGCCACTGATCTCGCGCGCGGTGAGTTCCTTGATCTCGGTGCCGTCCTGCACGGTGACGTGCGGGTTGGCCTTGACGTTGAAGTACCAGGCGGGATGTTCGGGGGCGCCGCCCTTGGAGGCGACCATCGCGTACTTGCCGTTCTCCTCCACCCGCATCAACGGGACGTACCGCTTCTTGCCGGACTTCGCACCGGTGGTGGTGAACAGGACGATCGGGCGGTCCATGACCTGGACCCCGTCGGTGGTGCCCTGCTCCAGGATCTTCTCGGTCTGCTCGCGGACCCAGCCTTCAGGACTCAATTCAGCGTTGGCACTCATGGGCTCGGAAACGCCGCAGAGTCCGCGCTTATTCCCGCGAGCACAGCTCCGGACACCGTCATGAATGTCGGATGGCCGGTTGCTCCCTGAATTCGAAGGTGCTCTCCCGCCGACGCTGTTCTGAGCGGGGCGTGGTCTCACGCGACGGGCTGCCCGTCACCGACCGTCGGAACCGCGGCGAGCAGTTCCCGCGTGTAGGGATGCTCCGGGCTGCCGAAGACGCGATCGGCCTCGCCGTATTCGACGACCTCTCCCCCGCGCATCACCAGGATGTCGTCGGCGACGTGGTGGATGACCCCGAGATCGTGCGAGATGAAGACCAGCGAGACACCGGTTTCCACCTGCAACATCGCGAGGAGGTCGAGGATGCGGGCCTGGATCGAGACGTCGAGAGCCGACACCGGTTCGTCGCACACGATCACCGACGGTTCCGGAGCCAGCGCACGGGCGATGGCGACTCGTTGTCGCTGCCCGCCGGACAGGTGCAGCGGGTGACGCCGGCGAAACGCGTCCGACAGTCCGACGCTGTCGAGCAACTCGGAGATGCGGTCGTCGAGTGCTGTGCCGCGCAGATTCCGCGAACGCAGGCTGTCGCGCAGGATGCGTTCGACGTTCCAGCGGGGATCGAACGAGCTGAGCGGGTCCTGGTAGATGACGGAAATCTGGTGACGGTTCGCGCGTCGTCGGACATCGGACAATGCGCTCCACGGTCGCCCGTTCAGCTCGACGGTCCCGGTGTCCGGGGTCGTGAGCCCGAGGACCATGCGGGCGGTGGTCGTCTTGCCCGATCCGGATTCGCCGACGATGCCCAGTGTCTTACCGGGCAGGACGTCGAAACTCACGTCGCGCACCGCCGGTCGTGCCGTCTTGTCCTTGCTGTCGAACGACTTTCGGAGATCCCGGACACGCAGCGCGGGCGGCGCCTCGGTATGCGATGGCACGAGGGTCTCCGGGAGCGTCTCACCGCTCGTCAGGAGCGTGCCCTTGGAGGTGCGCGACGGCACCGACGCGAGCAAGCTCTTCGTGTAGTCGTGGGTGGGATTGCGCAGCACGTCGTCGGTGGAGCCGTACTCGACGATCTCACCGTGCCGCATCACCGCGACGCGGTCGGCGAGACGTGCGACGACCGCGAGGTCGTGGGAGATGAGGATGACGCCGTTGCCACGATCCTTGGCCTCGCCGAGGACGTCGAGGATCTGGGCCTGGACGGTGGCGTCGAGGGCGGTGGTCGGTTCGTCCGCGATGAGCAGCTTCGGGTCCTGCGCGAGAGCCGACGCGATCAGCGCGCGCTGACGGAGACCACCGGAGAGCTCGTGCGGGCGCTGCGCTGCACGGACTCCGGGCTCGGGAACCCCGACCAGGGTCAACAGTTCTTCGATCTTCTCGTCGCGTTCGGCGCGTCGGCGCGGTGATCGATTCCGGAAGAGACCGCCGCCACGGGAGTCTGAATGGGCGGTCAGGGCCTCCCCGATCTCGCTGCCGACGGTGCGCAGCTGATCCAGCGACACCAGGGCGTCCTGGAGGACGAATCCGATGTCCCGGCCGCGCAGACGGCGCCAGTCCCGGTCCTTGTACCCGAGCAGCGACCGACCGTCGAAAGCGATTGTCTCGGCGCTGATCCGGGCGCCCTCACCGGTGAGCCCGATGAGCGTGCGTGCGGTGACCGACTTGCCCGACCCGGATTCTCCGACGACCGCAAGGCATTCGCCGGCGCTCACCGAGAACGAGACGCCCCTGACCACCTCGCGGCCGCCGAAGGACACGTGCAGGTCCCGGATCTCGGCGAGTGGGGCCGTCGAGTCGTCGGTGCCGGTGGGGTCGGCGACGTCGTCGGTCCGGTCCTCGAGGGGAGTCGCGACTACGGTCATCGGGTGGTTCCTTCCAGACGGGCGCCGAGGTGGCGTCCCACGGTGGTGAATGCCAGGGCGGTGATCACGATGACGAGACCGGGGAAGATCTCGAGCCACCAGGCCACGGTGATGTAGGTGCGTCCGGCGTCGAGCAGGGCGCCCCACTCGGGCGACGGGGGCGCAACGCCGAGACCGAGGTAGGCCAGCCCCGACGCCCAGATGATCGCCTGACCGATACCCAGTGTCGCGGTGACGATCATCGGCCGCAGCGCGTTGGGAGCGATGTGCTGCAGGAGGATTCGCGTCCGCGAGTGCCCGAGCGCCGTCGCCGCCTCGATGTAGGCGGCATTGCGGACCGTCAGGACCTGGCCGCGGATGATCCGCGCATATCCCGGGGCGATGCCGATCCCGATCGCGAAGATCAGCGTGTACGGCCCTGGGCCGAACACCGAGGTCAGCAGGAGTCCGAGCAGGATCGTCGGGAAGGCGAACAGCACATCGATCCACCGATTGGCGAGGGCCTGCGCGATCCGTCCAGACAGACCGGCGGTGATTCCCAGCACCACGGCGAGGACGAGTGCCACCGCCACCGCGCCGAGGCCGATCGCGAGGGACTGCTTGGTGCCGAAGATGATCCGGCTCAGAAGATCTCGGCCCGACAGGTCGGTGCCGAACGGATGCGCCCACGTCGGCGGCGACAGCGTCGCGTCGAGGTCGATGGCGAGCGGGTCGTACGGCGCGATCAGCCCCGGCACGACGGCTGCCAAGACGAGCAGGACGAGGACTCCGAGCGCGGCGATGAGGGTGGGTGGCAGCGCCCACGGTCGGCGCGAGCTCTCCGGCAGCGCGGTGACCGTGCTGCGGGAGGTCTTGATCGATGACGTCGTGTCCGGTGACGTCGTGTCGGGTGCCGTCCCGGTGGACGGTTTCTGGATGGTCACGGGACCTCGATCCGGGGGTCGATGACGGTGTAGAGGAAGTCGACCAGCAGATTGGCGACGGTGTAGATCGCGGCGACGAGCACGACAATGCCGCTGACCAGTGGGACGTCACGCGAGCCGGCCGCCGCGACAAGGGTCTGCCCGATGCCGGCCCGCGCGAACACGGTCTCGGCGATGACCGCACCCGAGAGCAGCGCCCCCATGGCCCAACCGGAGACCGTGACGGCGGGAATCACCGAGTGGCGCAGCACATGTCGGGCGCGAACCGACAGATCGCCGAGACCACGGCTCCGAGCGGTGAGAACGAAGGGCTGGTCGAGCGCCCGGGCGAACTCGTCGCGGGCGATGCTGCCGAGGAATCCGGCCAGCGGTATCGCCAGCGTGAGAACCGGGAGGACCAGACCGCGCAACGAGTCACCGCTCTCGACCGGGAACCAGGCGAGGTTGATCGCGAAGACCACCAGCAGGATCGAACCCAGCCAGTATTGCGGGAGCCCGGCGCTCACGGTCTCGAGCAGGGCGCCGAGCGCTCCGCCCGGACCGCGGCGGCCGGCGGTCAGCGTCGTGGTCACCAGGACAAGCAGCCAGGCCACGATCAGCGCACTGATGGTCAGCACCAGCGTGGGACCGAGCTGGGCGGCGATCACCTCGGTGACGGGTTCACTCAGCTGGTACGACGTCCCGAGGTCGCCGCGCAGCAGACCCTGTAGGTAGTGCAGGTACTGCTGCCAGATCGAGTCGGTGAACCCGAACTGGTCGTTGACCGGGCCCAGTTCGTCGGGGGTGCGTTCGCGGCTCTCCCCCGACGACAGGTTCAGCAGCAGCGTGGCGCGGTCACCGGGCGCGAGCACCTGGAGGAGGAACGTGATCGTCGCAGCCGCCCACAGCACGAACACGGCCGAGCCGAGTTTGCCGAACCACCGCAGCCACACCGCAGAACCCCCGCGGCGTCGACGTCGGGTCGGCTCGCCGGCCGACTCCGGGTCGATGATCGTCGTCTTGTCGACCTGTATGGTCATCGCACAAACCTCGCATCCGCGAACACCGGTTCACCTTGGGATTTCTCGACCCACACGTCGTGCAGTTTCGGGTTGACCGCGATCGAGGTCGTCTGTGTGTACAGGCCGATGGACAGTGCCTCGTCGCCGATCAGCTTCTGGGCCCTGCGGTAGAACTCGCGCTGCTCGGCCGGGTCTGCCGCACTGTTGGCCTTCTCGATGAAGCCCTGCAGGGTCGGATCGTTGTAGTAGGCCGTGTTGTGGGGATTCGGTGAATCCTCGAGTCGCTGGCGCCAGTTGATGTAGAGCAGCCCCGGGGTCGGACTCGTCCAGTAGCCGACGTAGGCGTCGTAGGTGGGCGCCTTGGCGTAGTTGCCGCCGAAATATTCGCTCTGCGTCGCCGGGACGAGTTCGATGTCGAAGCCGACGTCGCGCGCCTGGTGGGCGATGTTCTGCAGGATCGCCGCGCCCTCGGGTCCGACGATGGCGTCGGCCGCGTACACCACGCGTGCGGTCAGACGGCGGCCGTCCTTGGTTCGGATGCCGTCGGAGTCGCGCGCGGTCCAACCTGCCTGGTCGAGCAGTGCATTCGCCTTCTCCGGATCACGGACGTAGGCGCCGGCGGCCGGGTCGTAGTCGGGGGTGCTCTGACTCAGCGCTCCGTTCGAGTTGAACGGGACGACGCCGAGAAATGCTGTCTCCACTGCCTTCTCGCGGTCGGCAGAGTAGGCGAACGCCTGACGCACCCGGACGTCGTCGAACGGTGCGTGATCGACGTTGAGCGTGATCGCGTTGGGGCGTCCCGGTGTCACGTACTGCCTGGTCTGGAACCGAGTTGTCGCGTCGGCCCAGTTGATGGCCGGGACGTTGTAGATGACGTCGGATGATCCGCTGGTCAGCGAGCCGTACCGTAACACCGGGTCCTTGAGGAACTTCCAGATCACCTTGTCGACATAGGCCGGTCCCTGGTGTTTCGCGTTGGCCGGCGCCGAGTTGTAGTTCGCGTTCCGCACGAAGGTGATGCTGCGGTTGCGATCCCAGCGTTCGATGATGAACGGCCCGGACCCGACGGGCTTCGAGCAGTTCTCCTTCTTCCCGCGCGCGAGCGCGGTCGGCGACTGAATCCCGAAGTAGCCCTGGGTCAGGACCGTGAGGAGCGGACTGTACGGCTGCTTGAGGTGCAGTACGTAGGTGTTGCGATCGCGAACCTCGCCACCGGCGTAGTACTGGCCGATATAGGCCATCACCGTTCCGTTGGGAGCGTCCGGATCGAGGTACTTGTCGAAATTGGTCTTCACCGCGGCCGCGTCGAGATCGGTCCCGTCGCTGAACCTCACGTCGGGCTTGAGGCGGAACGTGTAGGTCTTGCGGTCGGGCGAGATCTCCCAGCTCGTCGCCAGCCACGGCACCGGTGACCCGTTGTCGTCGAGTGAGACGAGGTTGTCGAGGTATTGCCTTGCGAGGTAGGCGTTCTGGACCCAGCCGCCGTGGATGCACGGCGGTTCCTGTTCGTGTCCGTACTCGATGACGCCGCCGTCGAGGTATTCACCGGCCGCTGCGGGCACGCCCGTCGACGTACCGTCTCCGGTGGCCGGGCGTTCGCCGCACGCCGACAGCAGCGCAGCGGCCGACAGGCCGACTGCCAGTAGGGTTCGAGTCCGTCTGGAACGGACAGATCTGAACACGCCAGGTACTCCTCGAGATCGAGAGTCGTGATTTCGACAGTGATGGAAAACAGAAGAACAAGTTCGGACCACGGGGGCCGGCGGGTCGGCGCCGGTGTCGCGGCACGTAGAAGCTGCAGAGGCGACCCGCGGTCAGCTCGTACGGTAGTGATCGGCGACGTCGACGTCAGGCTTTGGATTCACCCTGAGCACAAGGACGCACGAAGCGGGGGGCGTGAGTACCGTCATCCGGGTGTCAGAGCCAAAACCCTTGCGTTTCGCCGCATTTGTGATGAACACGACGTCCCACATCCTGCACGGGGCGTGGCGTGCTCCCGATGCGCGACAAACGGACTTCAACTCCCTCCAGCACTGGATCGACCTCGCAAAGACGTTGGAGGAAGCCAGATTCGACTTCATCTTCTTCGCCGACGTCGTCGGACTCTACGACGACTACCAGGGCGACTGGAAGAAGTTCGTCGACACCGGACTGCAGATCCCGAGCAACGATCCACTGGTTCTCGCCTCTGCGCTCGCGTCGCACACCGAGAACCTGGGCATCGCCATCACCAGTTCGATCCTGCAGGAACATCCCTTCGACTTCGCCCGCAAGATCTCCACGCTCGATCACGCCTCCAACGGACGTATCGCGTGGAACATCGTGACCAGCCTGTCCCAGAATGCCTGGCGCAACTTCGGATACGACGGCATCACCGCGCACGACGACCGGTATGCGTGGGCCGAGGAGTACGTCGACGTCGCCTACAAGCTCTGGGAGGGCAGCTGGGATGACGGCGCCCTGGTCCAGGACAGGATCCGCGGCATCCACGCCGACTTCGACAAGGTCCACAAGATCCACCACGTCGGCGACCGCTACCGCGTCGAGGGACCGCACCTGGTCGCCCCGTCGCCGCAGCGCACACCGGTGCTGTTCCAGGCCGGCTCGTCACCCACGGGCCGTCGGTTCGCCGCACGAAATGCCGAGGCGCAGTTCATCGTGTCGCCCACACCGCAAGCAGCCAAGGGACTCGTCGACGACACCCGTCGTCTGGCCGCCAGAGCCGGCCGCGATCCTCAGGACATCCAGTTCTTCCAGGGTCTTTCGTTCGTCATCGGGAGCACCGAGGAGGAGGCACGGCGAAAGGCGGCCGAGCTCGACGAGTACATCGACCCGAGCACGATCATCGCCCACTCGGCGGGTGGTCTCGGGTTCGATCTCGGGTTCTACGACCTCGACACCCCGATCGGCGAGATCAAGACCGAGGGCACGCAGAGCACCCTGCTGTGGCTGCGCGAGGCCGTACCCGATCGTGAGCCGACCGTCCGCGACCTGGCCGAACTGCGTAGCCGCAGCGGACGCGTCGTCGGCACGCCGGAGCAGATCGCCGATCGACTGGCGGAATGGCGCGACGCCGGCGTCGGGGGCATCAACGTCATCAACGCGACGATCCCGAACAGCTACATCGAGTTCGCCGAGCATGTCCTGCCGGTGCTGCGAGAGCGCGGACTTGCCCAGCACGAATACGCGCCGGGCACGAGCCGGCGCAAGCTGACCGGCCGGGACACCCTTCCGGACACGCATCCCGCCGCGGCGTACCGCGGCGCGTTCGCCGAGAAGGTCGAGGTGCCGGCATGAGTGTCCTGACCCGCGTCGTCTCCGATCGTTCGACGATCCTGTCCGAGATCGCAGCCGATGCCGCCGTGCGCGAACTGACCGGCATCGACCCGCACGCCCAGGTGCGATTGCTGAGTGAATCCGGTTTGACCGCTGTGACTCTCGACGAGTCGTCAGGCCCCGGTGCCGGCGCCCCCGAGCTGTTCGATTTCCTCATCGATCTCGCCCGTGCCGATCCGATCGTCGCCCACATCCTGCGGGCGCACTTCTGGTTCGTCGAGCAGATCCGCCGGTTCCCCGACGGCCCCGTCCGCGACCGCTGGGTCGCAGAGATCGCGGCGGGCAGGGTGTTCGGCAACGCGACCAGTGAACGCACCGGCAGCGCGGGTTCGCTCTCGTTCCAGACCGAACTGCGTGCCGTCGACGGCGGGTGGTTGCTGACCGGGGCCAAGTTCTACAGCACCGGCACCGCATTCTCGGACTACGTGT
Organism: Gordonia sp. Swx-4; assembly: GCF_030316175.1. Lineage (NCBI taxonomy): Bacteria > Bacillati > Actinomycetota > Actinomycetes > Mycobacteriales > Gordoniaceae > Gordonia > Gordonia sp. Swx-4. The sequence continues at coordinate 2,218,220 of NZ_CP128197.1, read as the reverse complement.
CGGTCACCGCGACGGTTCGCGGCGGCGAGTTCGACGGTCAGGTCGCTCGGATCGTCCTGCCCGTCGACCGCGACGGCGTCACCATCGTCGACGACTGGGACGGGATCGGACAGAACCGTACCGGTACCGGCACCACCACCTTGGACAGCGTCCGGGTGACCGCCGACGACATCCTGGCCTTCACCGACCCGGCGTCGACCGCCGCGATCGCCAACGACGGACCGTTCCTGCAGCTTTACCTACAGGCGCTGATCACCGGAATCCTGTTGTCGGTCAGCGACGATGCGACCGCGCTCCTGCGGTCACGGACGCGGACCTTCGACCATGCGCCCGCCGAGTCGCCGCGCCACGACCCCGTGCTGCTCGGCACCGTCGGTGAGATCGACGCGGCCGCCCACGTCGCGCGGGCCGCGGTCCTCGATGCCGCACGGACGATCGAGGAGGCGTTCGCGCCGGCACGCAGCGGCGTGATCGAGCCGGACCTGTTCGTCCGGGCATCCACGGCGGCCGCGCGAGTGAAGGTCCACGTCGACCGCGTCGGGTTGCGTGCTGCCGCCGATCTGTTCGACGTCGGCGGCGCGTCGTCGGCCAGCCGGGCCAAGAACCTGGATCGGCACTGGCGCAACATCCGCACGGTCACGCTGCACAACCCGACGTCATACAAGGCGATCGCGCTCGGTGACCTGCTGGTCAACGGCACTCCCCTCCCGGCGAACGGGTACTTCTGACATCTTGCCTGCAAGAGAGGGAACGGCAGCAACAATCCCTCGCTCCCTGAGCCTGGATCCGTGGAGGGGTGTGGGGTGTCGGTGATATAAAAATGCCCTCTGAGCTGGGATGATTGGTGGTGTTGAGACACTAAACATCCCAGCTCAGAAGGCACTTTCAGTGAAAGTATCACACAGCTTCTCGGCCACGTCGGCACTCTTTGACGATGACAATCTGGTGTCGCATGCCGGGTTGGTGCCGGTGATGGAATTGGCTCACTCGACCGGGGTGGCCGCATTGCTGGCCGAACGGGTCGATCTGGGCACCACCCGGGTCGCTTCCGCCGGAGCCAACCTGGAAGCGAAACTGCTGACCGTGATCGCCGGGTTATGTTGCGGCGCTGACAGTATCGACGACCTCGACATCGTCCGGGCCGGTGGGCACACCCGCCTGTTCGACCGCGTATACGCCCCGGCCACGATCGGACAAACCCTGCGGGAGTTCACCCCCGGGCACACCCGACAACTCAACGCCGTGATGACGCGCTCGCTGCCGGCGATGTGTGCCCGGGCAGGATTGTTACCCACCGACGGTGCCCGCGTGTTCCTCGATATCGATTCCCTGCTGCGCCCGGTCTATGGCTACCAGAAGACCGGCGCCTCCTACGGACACGCCAAGATCGCCGGACGTGAACTGCTGCGTCGGGGCCTCTCACCGCTGATCGCCACCCTCAGTGCACCCGAGCACCCACCGGTGATCGCCAACGCCTGGCTGCGCGCCGGGCGCGCCGCCTCCGGCGCCGGAGCAGCAACGATGCTCGCCGAAACCATCGCCACCGCCCGCCGCGCCGGAGCCGCCGGTGAGATCACCGTGCGCGCGGATGCCGCCTACGGGTCGGCCGAGGTGATGGCTACCTGCCAACGCCTGGGCGCCACGTTCTCGCTGGTCCTGCGGACCAACACCGCGATCACCCGCGCAATCACCGCCATCGGCGACGACGCCTGGACACCGGTGTCCTATCCCGGGGCGGTCACCGACCCCGACACCGGCGAGTTGATCTCTGATGCCGAAGTCGCCGAAACCACCTACACGGTCAAACCACTCTCACCGCACCCGATCACCGCCCGACTCATCGTGCGGCGAGTCAAAGCCCATCACCCCGCCGACACCGACACCCTGATGCCGGCCTGGCGGTATCACTCGTTTTTCACCAACACCACCGACGACACCGTTACCGCCGACATCAACCACCGCGGCCACGCCGTCATCGAGACCGTGTTCGCCGACCTCATCGACGGACCGCTGGCGCATCTTCCCTCCGGCGTTTTCGGCGCCAACGCCGCCTGGCTGGCCCTGACCGCCATCAGCCACAACCTCATGCGCACCCTCGCCGCGCTCAGCGCGGCCCCCAGACTACGAGCCGCGCGCGGAGCGACGCTGCGCCGCACGCTCATCGCCGTGCCCGCCCGACTGGCCCGACCAGCACGAACACCCATCCTGCACCTGCCCCGACACTGGCCATCCCAACACGCATTCACCACCCTGTGGGCCGCGGTGAACACCACCTGACCCAACACCCCAACACGCCCACCCACGACCAGGAAACCCAGTGAAAAAGCTGACGCAAGATCAGCGAATACCCGACGCCCACAACACGATCAACCACTCACACACACCCCACCACCACTCACCCACACCCCTCCACGGATCCAGGCTGAGGTGTGAGGAGCCATAGCGACGCCCCCCTCGCTCCCTGAGGTGTGAGGAGCCATAGCGACGAACCTCGAAGGGCCTGGTGACATTCCGTCACCAGGCCCTTCGTGCTGTCATGCCGAGATGAGGTCGCGCGCGATGTCGATCAGGGTTCGACGACTTCGGCCGATGACGCTCAGCCGGATCCGCGTCGGCGACCGGATGCAGTCCAGCCCCCAAGGTCACGTCTCGAAACTTATGAGACCCCTATTTTGCGACAGACGATCTCGAAATGGCTCCCATCGCGAGACTTTTGCAACCGACGTCTCGAATTCCCGGCGCGTCTCAGAATCAGTATCGAGACTTTTGAGATAGAGTCCCTCTTGTGACGGACCAAGCGAGAGGTGGCGCACCGGGGATGTCCCTCGGATACGCGCGCGAGACCCCGGGAGCGCACGCTCTCGGACCACAGATCGATGCACTGACCGAGGCGGGGGTGGATCCGGGTCGGATCTACACCGACGCCGCCGATCGGGCGCAGCCCGCGGACCGTCGGGCGGGGATGAACGCCTTACTCGACTATGCGAGAGCCGGTGACACGACGGTGGTCGTGGGCATCGACCGACTGGGCCGTAACATCCGCGAGGTCATGGCCATCACACGTGAACTCGCGAAACGACGCATCGGTCTCCGCTCGTTGCGCGAGGGCATCGACACCGACGATCCGACCGGCGCGATGGTCGTCGGCGTCCTGGCTTCACTGGCCGAACTCGACGACCCCTCCCCCGCGCTCACCTCGGCGCGACCACTGACGACGCGCCGGCGGTCGGAGTCGACGGTCGGACGGCCCCGCGTCCTCGACGACGAGCAGGTGCTCCGCGCCGAACAGATGCGTGCCGCAGGCGAATCCGTGCCGCGGATCGCCCAGGCACTGGGGGTCAGCCGTGCGACGCTCTACCGCACGCTCGCCGAAAGGCGCACGGTCCGTTGACGAACCACGAAAACGAATTTCCCGAACTCGACATCGTCACCGAATACGGAGTCGTCACCCGGCTACCCACCTCCTTCCCGATCTACGATGCCGACCTCGACGAGCACCTCGATCCCGATCTGTTCCAGAAAGGATTCGAGGATGCGGAGGCCGCGCTGTGCGCTCTCCCGGCACCGTGGGCACGTCAGCTCGCGTCGTCGACCCTCGACTGCCCGCCCGACCCGGACGACGAGGAACCCAGCTACACCCGCGGCTACCGCGCGGCCCTGTACGGGCACCTGCGGCACGCCGGCAGGTGAGCATCGACGACACGGAGGACGCAATGGGCACGGGTTCACACGCCGAGGTGCAGCAGGACGACGGACGGTTCCGAGTCACCCGGTGGACCATCGAGCCGGGTGGAGCCATCCCCATGCACCGGCATGAGCACGACTACGTCGTCGTACCGCTCGTCGACGACACGATGTATGCCGTCGCACCGGACGGTTCGGAGATCGCCGCAGAACTCCGGATCGGCGAGAGCTACACCCGGATCGCCGGTGTCGAACACCGCGTGGAGAACCGGGGTTCGACGAACACGATTGTCTTCGTCGAGGTCGAGCGGCTCTGACGATCTCCCGGCGAAGGTCCGGCACACATCGCGCGGCGCTGCGAGTCGGTGCCGTGTCCCTCGACGCCGTATTCTTCAGGCGTGGTTCAGCTGACAGTGGGAAGCCATCGCGACGACGCGACGTCCGACGTCGTCCTCTCCGCACACAAGTTCAACCGGCACACCTTCTGGTGCGGCCAGAGCGGTTCGGGAAAGACCTACGCACTCGGGGTGGTGCTGGAGCAGTTGCTGCTGAACACGCGCCTGCCACTGCTCATCCTCGATCCGAACGCCGACTTCACCCGGCTTCCGGAGACGCGTGACACCACCGATGCCGAACTCGCCGCGGCCATCGCCGCATCGGACATCCAGGTGCTGCATTCGACACGACGCGATCTCCCGCAGTTGCGGGCGCGGTTCACCGATCTGCCGTTGACCGCGAAGGCCGCCGTCCTGCAGCTGGATCCGATCGCCGATGCCGACGAGTACAACGTCCTGCTGCACGCCGACGCCACCCTCAGCGGCGGCGCCGGCGACACACCCGACCAGAGCACCTACATCTCGGCGCTGCGGGCGTCCGACGATCCCGGTCACCAGCGACTGGCCAAGCGGATCGAGAATCTCCAGGTCCTCGACTGGGACCTGTGGGCTCGAGGCGAGGTCGCGGCCACCGACATCATCGACGAACGCCCCCAGGCGACCGTGCTCGACCTGGGCGGTTTCGCCCACCCGGCAGAACCCAAGGTGGCCGCCCTCTCCGCGCTCGAACACCTGTGGGCGCGTCGCGAAGAGCGGCGACCCGTGCTCATCGTGATCGACGAGGCCCACAACATCTGTCCTCCCGTCGCCACCAGCGCGGTCGAGCAGGCCCTCATCGACCGCGTCGTGCAGATCGCCGCCGAGGGACGCAAGTTCGGACTCTGGCTCCTCCTGTCGACGCAACGGCCGACGAAGATTCACCCCAACGTGCTGTCCCAGTGCGACAACCTGTGCCTGATGCGGATGAACGCGCCGCGCGATCTGGCCGAACTTGCCGACACCTTCGGGTTCGTCGGTGAACACATGCTGGCGGAGTCGCCCGAGTTCCGTCAGGGCGAAGCGCTCTTCGCGGGCGGGTTCATCACCACGCCCACCTTCACCCGGATGGGAGGCCGGATCACCGAAGAGGGCGGAGCCGACGTCGTGGTGCCGCTGCTCGCCTGAGCGTCTTCTCCCTCTGTCACACCGCGAGCGGCGCGCGATCGGAGCCGGATCCCGGGCCGTGACACAACGTTGCCGTCGGTGGAGGGTGGACGGGATCGTCGAGGACCGAGTGCGAAATAACGGACATCCAACCATCCGAACGGATGACGGTGACGGCAGTGTCGTTGGTGAATCGTGATCTCCTGGTGACGCTTACGCCCTCGTGGTGCGCATGGTCGGTGCGACCATGGACCGAGTCGGGGTTGCGGTTCGCGAGCGCGGACCGGGCGCAGTGTCAGTTCGGGCCCGCGTCGCGTTTCAGCGGTTCAAGTCGGCGGGCCGCACTTCCCTTCGGACAGTGCAAGGTGGTCGAGCGGTGAGCGAATCGACGGGCAACAACGGACAGACGGTGACCGAGGGCGACCTCGGCGAGCGCGAGCTCGCCGACCTCCGAGCGGAACTGGACACAATCGACAACCGGCTGCTCGACGATGTCCGCGCCCGGCTGGAGGTCTGCACTCGCATCGCGTACCTCAAGGAGCGCCACGCCATTCCCGTGATGCAGCCGCGCCGCGTCGGAGCGGTGCACGATCACGCCCACCGTTACGCCCTCGACCACGGACTCTCCCCACAGTTCCTGCACGACCTCTACGACCTGCTCATCTCGGAGACCTGCCGGGTGGAGGACCTCATCGTGGCGACCGATGAACTGCGGACGAACGGGGCTCCGGTCGCGCATGCGGGCCCTGATCGCGTCCTCGTCCAGCGGACAGCCGTGGACGGCGCCGCCGACGCCAGCGTGGACTGAGGCGGACGCGGTGCGGACACTTCTGATCGACAACTACGACTCGTTCACCTACAACCTCCATGCCCTGTTGACGGAGGTGAACGGCTCGGAGCCGGTGGTCGTCGCCAACGATGCGCCGTGGTCGTCGGTGAACCTGACGGCATTCGACAACGTGGTGGTCTCCCCCGGCCCGGGGCGTCCGGACTGCGCCCGCGACTTCGGGATCAGCGGGCGGGCCCTGACCGACAGCGGACTTCCCGTCCTCGGAGTCTGCCTGGGCCACCAGGGACTGTGTCACCTGTTCGGCAGTCCGGTTGTCTCGGCCCCGGAGCCTCGGCACGGACGGATCAGCGCGGTGCACCACGACGGGCAGGGCCTGTTCGATGGTCTTCCGTCCCCGTTCCGGGCAGTCAGGTACCACTCGCTGGCGGTCCTGGAGGTCCCGGACGGGTTGGAGGCCCAGGCGTGGTCGGACGACGGCGTCCTGATGGCGGTGCGTCATCGGAAACTCCCGCTGTGGGGGGTGCAGTTCCATCCGGAGTCGATCTGCACCGAGTACGGGCGGGAGCTGCTCTCGAACTTCGCCGCGGCCACCCCGGTGCGGATGCGGCGACCGATACCGGCGGCGCCGAGGAACACCTCCACGGAGCGGCCGGCCGAGGCGGCACCGATGAGGCCGGAACACGACTACCGGGTGCGGTCGGAGCGGGTGGACCGGGTCGTCGACCCGGCTGCGGTGTACGAGCGACTGTTCGCTGATGGACCGAACAGCTTTTGGCTCGACGGGTCGGCGGCCAACGAAACGGGGAGCCGGTTTTCCGTGATGGGTGACTGCTCGGGCCCACGCGCCGAGTACGTGACCTACCGGGTTCCGGAAATGACCGTGCGAGTGGAACATTCGGACGGCGGCGAGGAGGAGATCCGCAGCACCTTCTTCGACTATCTCGACGCCCGGCTACGGGAGCGGTCGGTCGCGCCCCGGCCGGATCTGCCGTTCGGGTTCTGTCTCGGCTACGTCGGTTATCTCGGCTACGAACTCAAAGCGGACACCGGCGGCCAGTTGGCCCACGCATCTGAACAGGCCGATGCGGCACTGGTGTTCGCGGACCGGGCCGTCGTGATCGATCACGAACGCGGGTGCGCATACCTGCTCGCACTCGAACCGGTCGATGACGCGGAGCCCGGCACCGTGGACCCTGCGACCGCGCGGTGGTTGCGCGACACGGCGTCGGCCATCCGGGAGCTGCAGGATCATGCCTCCGAACCGATGGTCGCCGCTCCCCCGCTGGTCCAGGAGTCGCACGAGGTGCCGATCGTGTTCCGGCACGACCACCCGACCTACCTGAGGCTCATCGAGCAGTGCTTGGCGGAGATCCGGTCCGGGGAGTCGTACGAGGTGTGCCTGACGAACTCGGCAACCGTGCACCGCGGCCTCGACCCGGTGTCCGGGTACTCCTGCCTCCGCGAGATCAGCCCGATGCCCTACAGCGCGCTGCTCCAGTTCTCGGGGTTGTCGGTGCTCAGCGCATCCCCGGAACGGTTCCTGAAGGTGGGGGCAGATCGCACGGTGGAGTCGAAACCGATCAAGGGCACTCGGCCACGGTCCGCGGATCCCGTGCAGGACGAGGGGTTTCAGTACGACCTGCGACACAGCGAGAAGGACCGGGCGGAGAACCTGATGATCGTCGACCTGGTCCGCAACGACCTGTCGCGGGTCTGCGAGCCCGGCTCGGTGCACGTGCCGTCGTTGTTCGCCGTCGAAACCTATTCGCCGGTACACCAATTGGTGTCGACGGTGCGCGGAACGTTGCGCGCGGGTGTGTCCGCGGTGGACTGTGTGCGGGCGGCGTTCCCGGGCGGGTCGATGACCGGGGCGCCGAAGATCCGCACGATGGAGATCATCGACAAACTCGAGGCCGGTCCGCGGGGGGTGTACTCGGGGGCGATCGGCTACTTCTCACTGACCGGAACCGCCGACCTGTCGATCGTGATCCGCACGATGGTGGCCACCGAGTCCGAGGTGACGTTCGGGGTCGGTGGTGCGATCGTCGCGCTGTCGGATCCGGAGGACGAGTTCGAGGAGACGATGGTGAAGGCGCTGTCGATGCGACGCTGTCTGTCCGTCGCCGACGAGAGTGGACCGTGACCGGATCGCCCGCGCCCGAAGCCCGGTCGATCGTCGTCGCCGGCGGTGCCGGAGCCGTCGGGACGATGCTCGCCGATCGGTGGCGCGGTGACGGGAACACCGTGCACGTGCTCGACGCCCGCCACGGTGACGACATCCGATACCCCGACCGGGGGGCGGAGTCACGACTGCGGGAGGCCGATGTCGTGGTGCTTGCGGTCCCGGAGGGTGTGGCGTTGGAGGCCGTGAAGTCGGTGATCCCTCTGCTGAACGCGGCGGCGCTGCTGGTGGAGACGTTGTCGGTGAAGACGCGGTTCTCCTCGGCCGTCGCCGAACTCGACGGGGACGACGTCGACAGGGGCGGTCCGATCGTCGGGATCAACCCGATGTTCGCTCCGTCCCTCGGTCTTTCGGGCCGGGCGGTCGCGGTCGTCGTCCATCGTGACGGTCCGGGTGCGGATCGCTTGCGCGACGACCTGTCTCGGTGGGGCGCGCGGGTCGAGATCACGACCGCCGATCGGCACGACCGGGTGTGCGCGGCGGTGCAGGCCCTCACCCACGCGACGATCCTGGCGTTCGGGTGCGCGCTCGCCGACCTGGGAATCGATGCCGACGAGGCAGCCGCCCTGGCCACTCCGCCGTTCACGACGATGTCGGCACTACAGGCACGGATCACCGGCGGGACACCAGAGGTGTATCGGGACGTGCAGGCGTCAAACCCGTGTGCACCCGCCGCACGAGAGGCGTTGGCGCGGGCCGTGTGCCGGGTGTCCGCTGCGTCCGCGGGCGACACCGACGACTTCACGGCACTGCTCACCGAGGCCGGTGGTCCGTTGGGCGGCCACGCGGACGACTACGCGCGACTGTGTGCGCGGATGTTCGAGAGGCTGTCCACGTGACCGGCCACCTGCCCGAGCACGACGCGTCCGACCCGGTGGAGTCGGCGGTCATCGACGGCCTCGTGCGGAGCTGGCCACGGCGGGCGACGGTGCGGCGCACCGAACCCGAGCTCGACATACCGACGATGGACGACCTCTACGACGACACCCGCGAGGACTATCCCGAGGTGCTGCTCCCGTTCGCCGGGCATCCGAGCTGGGAGCGGCTCGACGAGGACGTCCGGACCCGGGTCCGGGCCTGGGCGTGGATCGCCTACAACAAGAACGTCGTCGACATCGAACAGGACGTCGTGACACCCGGTTTCGGGTTGCTGTTCCGGGACGTGTTCGGCACCGGCTTCTCTGATGCGGACCGGGCGGCGGTGGTGCAGTCGATGGTCGACGAGGAGTACCACACCCTGATGCACCTGAACGCGTCCGCGCTGACTCGTCGTCGTCGCGGCTGGGCACTACCGGACTCGACGTTGCCGGAGTCGTCGACCGCACGCGGGCACCGAGAGTCGTTCGCGCAGGCAGAGTCCCCGCGAGCAGCGGCGCTGACGACTCTGGCATACGCAACGGTCGCCGAGACCTCCATCGCCGACTACCTGAGCCTGATCGCCGGTGACCGGACGATCCAGCCCGTGCACCAGGCCACCATCGCGCTACACCGCCGCGACGAACGCGCTCACGCCTCGGTTGCGACCGAGATGATCGCGATGGTGCACGACAAGCTGGATTCGGACGACCGGAGCTTCCTGGCGCGCGCGCTGCGGGACGGCGTCGACGCGTTCACCGCCACCGATGGGGCTGTGTGGTCGGCGATTCTGGCCGCGGAGCAGGTCCCGGATGCAGATCAGATGCTGCGTGACGTCGCCGAGGACCCCGACCGCCGGCACTTCCTCCAGGACTGCAGCGCGATCAACCGGTTGCTCGCCCGGTTCGGTGAGCTCGAGCATCGCTGAGGCCGGAGGCACAAACGACAATGGCCAGCACCGTCGGTGCTGGCCATATTGTCGGGCTGACAGGATTTGAACCTGCGACCACTTGACCCCCAGTCAAGTGCGCTACCAAACTGCGCCACAGCCCGTTGTCTTCGGACCTCTCGGTCTTTCGACTGCCCACCGGAGCGGGCGGATTAAAGACTAGCCGACGAGTGCTGTTCTGTACCAATCGCCTGGTCAGAAGGGGTGTTCCCCGACTCGTCGGCCTCCGCCGGTCAGTTGGTCGAGGAGCGCTTCTTGAACCAGATCCAGCCGCCGGTGACGATGAGCGCGCCGACGAGCGAACCGATGATGCCGCTGGCGTGGAGTTCGATGCCGTGACCGGTGATCAGGCTGATCAGCAACCCGCCGATGAAGGAGCCGACGACGCCGGCGACGAGCGCCAGACCCCAGTCGATACTCCACATGTTCTTGCCACCGATGATGAGCTGAGCCAGAGCACCGATGACCATTCCGAAGACGATGCTTGCCAAGATGAGCACGAGAGGCAGTATCTCACAGCGCCTCCCACATCAGTCACAGCCGCACCAGGAACGCACAAACCCACCCTTTTTCGGTAAACGCTCCAGCCGAGGAGGCGGCGGGTTTACCGAAAAGAGGTGGGCTTGCGGAGGCGGTCAGCGCTTGCGGCGCTGCTCCCGCTTGTCGCGCACACGCACGTTGATGCGCACCGGTGAACCGTCGAAGTTGAACTCCTCGCGCAGACGACGCTCCAGGAAGCGGCGATAACCGGCCTCGAGGAAGCCGGTGGTGAACAGCACGAAGGTCGGCGGTCGCACCGACGCCTGGGTCGCGAACATCACGCGCGGCTGACGACCACCGCGCAGAGGCGGCGGGTTGGCCGCGATGACGTCCTTGAGCCAGCTGTTCAGCGGCCCGGTCGAGATGCGCTTGTCCCACGCCTCGAGCGCGCTCTCCATCGCCGGCACCAGCTTCTGCACCGAACGACCGGTCGACGCCGAGATGTTCACCCGACGCGCCCACGGCACGCGGGCGAGCTCGCGGTCGATCTCCTTGTCGAGCTGATAGCGACGATCCTCGTCGACCAGATCCCACTTGTTGAAGGCGATGACCAGGGCACGGCCGCTCTCGATGATGAGCGAGAGCACGCGCAGATCCTGCTCGGTGATCGGCTGCGAGGCATCGATCAGCAGGATCGCCACCTCGGCGGCGTCGAGGGCCGCCCGCGTGCGCAGCGAGGCGTAGTACTCGTGACCACTCGCGGTACGCACCTTGCGGCGCAGGCCTGCGGTGTCGACGAAATTCCAGACCTTGCCGCCCAGTTCGACGATCTCGTCGACCGGGTCGACGGTCGTACCGGCGACGTTGTCCACCACCGAACGCTCGGTGCCGGCCAGCTTGTTCAGCAGCGAGCTCTTGCCCACGTTCGGCTTGCCGACGAGTGCCACACGACGCGGGCCGCCCAGCACCGGGGTCTCGCGCGGAGTCGCGGGCAGCTTCTGCAGGATGACGTCGAGCAGGTCACCGGCACCACGGCCGTGCGCCGCCGACACCGGGTGCGGTTCACCGAGTCCCAGCGACCACAGGGCAGCCGTGTCGGCCTCCATCCGCTCGCTGTCGACCTTGTTGGCGCACAGGATCACCGGCGTCTTGGACCGGCGCAGAACGCGCGCCACGGCTTCATCGGTCGCGGTGGCACCGACGGTCGCGTCGACGACCACGACGATCACGTCGGCGGTCCGCATCGCGAGTTCGGCCTGGGCCGCGACGGCCTGCTGCAGGCCCTTCGCGTCGGGCTCCCAGCCGCCGGTGTCGACGACCGTGAAGCTACGTCCGGACCAGCTCGCCGAGTAGGACACGCGGTCACGCGTGACACCCGGGATGTCCTCGACCACGGCCTCACGCCGGCCGAGGATTCGGTTGACGAGAGTGGACTTGCCCACGTTGGGGCGTCCGACGATCGCCAGCACCGGCATGTGCTCGACCTCGGCGGCGCCGTCGGCGCCCTCGATATCGGTCAGCTGCCAGTCGGATTCGTCCGACCAGATACCGTCTCCGGGCAATGCCGCCAGGTCGGTCTCGAAGTTGTCGCTCACCGTTCTGATACTCCGATCCGGGTCTCGACGAGGCCGCTCAGTTCGTCGAGCACCTCCATGAGGGTCTTGTCACTGGTGTCGACGACGACGGCGTCATCGGCGGCACGCAGCGGAGACACCGCGCGCGTCGAATCCAGATGGTCGCGGCGGTTCACGCTGTCCAGGACCGCTGCGTAATCGCTGTCGCGTCCCGCGGCCAGATTCTGCTTGTGCCGCCGGTCGGCTCGTGCCTCCGGCGTGGCGGTCAGGAAGATCTTGACGTCGGCCGCCGGGAACACCACGGTCCCGATGTCGCGACCCTCGACCACCACGAAGCGCCCCTGCGCGTTCTGTCGCTGCAGCGCAACGAGTTTGGTGCGCACCTCGGGAACCGCGGACACCGCCGACACCGCACTGGTGACATGGTCGGTCCGGATCGGCCCGGACACGTCGCGACCGTCGAGCAGCACCGTCGACGACCCGTCGCCGTTGGGGATCAGCTCGATGTCGACCGCGTCGACAACCCGGGCGATACCGGCCGGATCGTCAAGTGCCACACCGGCGTCGAGAACCGCCAAGGTCACCGCGCGGTACATCGCCCCGGTGTCGAGATAGCTGGCGCCGACCTTGTCGGCGAGCAGCTTCGACACCGACGACTTGCCCGTACCGGCCGGCCCGTCGATGGCGACGACGCGCGTCGTGCCAGCGGTCACAGTCCGACCGCCTTGTACAGGCCGCCGACCTCGTCGCTGCCGAGGACACGCAGGCTACCGGGTCGCTGCTCCCCCAGCGCGACCGTACCCACATGGGTGCGAACGAGTTTCGTGACCGGGAAACCGACCTCGTCCATCATGCGGCGCACGATGCGGTTGCGTCCCTCGTGCAGGGTGATGCGCACCAGCGACTGTCCCTCGTGGACCTCGATGACGGTGAACTTGTCGACCTTTACCGGGCCGTCTTCGAGTTCGATGCCCTCGCGCAGGTGACGAGCGATCGCGCGCGGCACCTCACCCTTCAGGGTCGCCAGGTAGGTCTTGGGCACCTCGAACGACGGGTGCATCAGCCGGTGGGCCAGCTCGCCGTCGTTGGTCAGGAGCAGCAGGCCCTCGGTGTCGGCATCGAGCCGGCCGACGTGGAACAGGCGCTGTCCGGCCATCACGCGTTCGGCGACCACGTCACCGACGCACGGCCGGCCCTGGTCGTCGGCCATGGTCGACTGCCAGCCCTTGGGCTTGTTGAAGGCGAGATACTGCTTGGTCTCGTCCATGATCACGCGCGCATCGTCGACGTGGATGATCGCGGTGTCGGGGTTGATGCGCAGACCCTGCTCGGTGACGACCTTGCCGTCGACCTTCACACGTCCGGCGGCGATCATCTCCTCGGCGCCGCGGCGCGAGGCCACACCCGCCTGTGCCAGGACCTTCTGGAGTCGGACACCGTCTGCGACGAATTCCGGCCCGTTGCCGCTCACCTGCTCCGGTGCCACCTGGTGGCGTGCGGGCCGGGCGTTGTTGAGCCGGATCTTCCCGACGTCGGCGTTGGGTTTCGACGACCCCTTGCGGTGCGTCTTCTTCGTTCGCGGTTGCTGTGCGGGGGCGCCCTTACGGCGTTTTCCCGGTGAGCCATCTCGGCCAGCGGAAGCCATTGTTCTCAATCCTGTGTTCGGCAGATCCATGCGGATCTAGTCATCGTTCAGGTCACCGTCGGTGGCCAGTACCTTCGAGTCTGACGGCTGAGGTGACAATTTGGCGAATCGGGGATCCGACAACAACTCCTCGTCGAGGTCGTCGATGAGGTCGACGTCGGGCAGCAGCGGCGCCAGATCGGGCAGTTCGGACAGCGAGGCCAGGCCGAGCCGCTCCAGGAACATCTCGGTGGTCGCGTAGGTCGTGGCGTTGGTCTGCGGGTCCTGGCCGACCTCGTTGATCAGGCCGCGGGCGACGAGCGTCCGGATCACACCGTCGACGTTCACACCACGGATCGCGCTGACACGCGCACGCGTCACCGGCTGCCGGTAGGCGATCACCGCGAGCGTCTCCAGGGCCGCGCGCGTCAGCTTGGACCGCGCTCCGTCGAGCAGCAATCGCTCCACATACGGCGCGTAGTCGGCCCGCGTGTAGAAGCGCCAGCCGTCGCCGGCGAAACGCAGGTCGAAACCGCTGCGCGCCGCGGTGAACTCCGACGACATGGCATTGAGCATCTCGCGCACCCGTGTCCGGTCCTGGTCGACGGCATTGGCCAGCTCCTCGGTGGTCACCGGGGTGTCGACGACGAGCAGCACGGCCTCCAGCGCCGACCGCAGGGTTTCATCGTCGAGGACCTCGGCCTCGTCGGCCACCGCCTCGTCGTTCACGTCGTCGGCGTCGTCGATCGGTCCGTCGGTCATCCGTAGTCCTCTGCCTTGTCGATGCGCAGGTCGTCGATCTGGCGCTCACCGGTCCACATCACGGCGAGATCGCCGAGCGCCTCGGGTTGTTCGAAGGTAATGGCCTGCTCGCGGTAGAGCTCCAACAGACCCAGGAAGCTACCGACGATCTCCAGCCCACTCTCGCAGTCGGCGGTGAGATCGCGGAAGTGGACCCACTCCCCGACCGACGCGCTCAGCAAAGCCGCCATCCGCCGGGCCTGACCGGGCACCGACACCGACTGGACGTCGTGGAGATGGTCGAGTCCGACGGTCGGCACCGGCCGCGGGGTCAGCGCGGTCGCGGCCACCTGCACGAACCCGTTCGCGTCGACGCCGAGCGTGACCTCCGGCAGCAGGTCCTCGAACCGCTGCTCCAGCGAGACTGCGCGCGGATAGCGTTGCAGCGCAGCGGCTTCCAGCTCGCCGAACAACTGTGCCACCTGCTTGTACGCGCGGTACTGGAGCAGTCGGGCGAACAGCAGGTCACGGGCTTCGAGGAGTGCGAGGTCCTCGGGGTCGTCGACCTCGCCCGACGGCAGCAGCCGTGCCGCCTTGAGATCGAGCAGCGTGGCCGCCACGACGAGGAACTCGGTGGTCTGGTCGAGCCCGACCTCCGGTCCGAGCTCGCGGGTGTAGGCGATGAAGTCGTCGGTCACCACGTGCAGCGCGACCTCGGTGACATCGAGCCGGTGCTGCGAGATCAGGTTCAGCAGCAGGTCGAACGGGCCCTCGAAGTTGCGGAGTTTGACGCGGAAACCGGATTCGGGGGCCTCGGATTCAGCGGCGTCGTTCTCCGCGGGGGTGTCGCCGACCGGCTCCGACACCTCGACCGGCGCCGGCGCATCGGGTCCGTCCACCTCGGGTGCAGAAGGATCGGACACGGCCGGGTCGGTGTCGACGGTCATGCGCCCTTGAGGTTGCGCGCGATCACCTCGCGCGCCAGCGCCCGGTACGCCTTCGCGCCGGCCGAGCGGGGTGCCCAGGACGTGATCGGTTCACCGGCGACGCTCGTCTCCGGGAAACGGACCGTACGGGAGATCACGGTGTCGTAGACGGCCTCGCCGAACACCTCGACGACACGCGCCATCACCTCGCGGGAGTGCAGCGTGCGGGCGTCGAACATGGTGACGAGGATGCCCCCGAGGTCCAGGCGCGGGTTGAGACGGTCGCGCACCTTGTTGATCGTGTCGGTGAGCAGCGCCAGGCCGCGCAGCGAGAAATACTCGCACTCCATCGGGATGAGCACGGTGTCCGAGCAGGCGAGGGCGTTCACGGTGAGCAGGCCCAGCGACGGCTGGCAGTCGATGAGCACCACGTCGTAGCGGTCCAGGACGGGGTGCAGCGCACGGCCCAGGGACTGTTCGCGCCCCACCTCGGTGACGAGCTGGATCTCCGCTGCCGAGAGGTCGATGTTGCTCGGCAGGAGGTCGAGTCCCTCGACGCGTGTCCGCATCAGCACCTCGTCGGTGGCCACCTGCGGCGGGACGAGGAGGTTGTAGACCGTCTGCTCGAGTTCGTGGTGCGGCACACCCAGACCCGCGGACAACGCACCCTGCGGGTCGAGGTCGACGAGCAGGACGCGACGGCCGTACTCGGCGAGCGCGGCACCGAGGTTGATGGTCGAGGTGGTCTTGCCGACCCCGCCCTTCTGGTTGCAGACGGCGATGACCGTCGCCGGACCGTGACGGTCGAGGGGTCGCGGTTCGGGAACCTCGCGATAGGGACGTCCGGTGGGGCCGATCTCGTCGGCCGCGTGGTGGTCGACCTCGTCGGCGTCATGACCCGGTGAGACCTGGATCCTGTACTGATCCCCCGCGGAGGTCACGACCGCGTCCCCGAACACTCGAGGCGGGTGCCAGACCGCGGTGCGCTCGGAGTGGTCACGTGCCCGCCGCTCCCTTCACTCTTCGGTGTCCGATGCGTGTCGGCCGGGCGGCGGATGCCGGTCCCTGGTCGACGACTCGTATCAGCCTAGGACATCGCGGACGTTCACCCGCGGTCGGCGCGCGGTCAGCGGGCACGCGGATGTGCGACGGCATAGACCTCACGCATCGTGTTCACCGTCACGAGTGTGTACACCTGCGTGGTGGTCACGGATGCGTGCCCGAGGAGCTCTTGGACGACGCGGACGTCGGCGCCGCCGTCGAGCAGATGCGTCGCGAAGCTGTGCCGCAACGTATGCGGGGAAACCGCCTTGTCCAGCCCGGCACGTTCGGCGGCGGTGACCAGTACCTGCCAGGCCGACTGCCGGGAGAGGCGCCCACCCCGGGCGTTGAGGAACAGCGCCGGCGTCGCCCGCGACACCAGCGCGGGACGACCGCGGACCAGGTAGGCGTCGATGGCGTCGATCGCCGGTCCGCCGAGCGGGACGAGACGTTCCTTGCCGCCCTTGCCCCGCAGACGCACCGCCCGGGTGTCGAGGTCGAGGTCGTCGATGTCGAGTGAGGTCGCCTCGGAGATGCGGGCTCCGCAGCTGTAGAGGAACTCCAGCAGGGCACGGTCGCGCAGGGCGCGGGGATGGTCGTCGGCGCCGGCGGCCTCCAGGATCGCCAGCACCTCGTCGACCGGTAGCGACTTCGGCAGACGCCGCGCCGGACGCGGCGGACGGACCGCATGCGCGACGTCGGTCGTGACGATCCCCTCCTCGACTGCGAACTTGTGAAAACGCCTCGTCGCCACCAGGGTTCGCGCAATCGAGCTGTCCGCGAGTGGCGTGAACCCGGCATCGGGATCACCTCGACGAAGATCGACGAGGAACTCGCGCACGTCCTCCTCGGCCACCGCGTCCAGCGACGCGATGTCGCGCGATTCGAGATACCGCTTGTACCGCTCGAGGTCCCGGCGATACGAGGACACCGTGTTGGCCGCCGCACCCCGTTCGACGGTGAGGTGATCGAGGAAACGCGAGATGTCGGCGGCGATCGTCACAGGCGACCCACCGCTCGGGTACTCACGGCTGGGGTACTCACGAGCGGCGCCGACGATCGCGAAGCGCGGTGGGTTCGTCGGTCCACGGCGCGTCGACGCCCCGTAGACCGGTCCCCGACCGTTCCGCCGCCGTGGCGGCCAGGATGCCCGCGACGCTCGTGGCGTTCACGATCTCCCCGGCCAGCACCATCGCGACGGCGTCGTCGAGCGGCACCCATTCGACCTCCAGGTCGGCTTCCTCGTCGACGCGCTCCGCCTCGTCGAGGTGATGCAGGTCCTCGGCGAGGTAGAGACGGAGCGCCTCGTCGGTGAACCCCGGCGACAACGCCAGGTCGACGAGCACGTGCCAGGTGCCGGCGGCCAGGTCGGCCTCCTCGGCCAGTTCGCGCTGCGCCGCCGTCAGCGGTGCCTCACCGTCCTGGTCGAGAAGGCCGGCAGGCAACTCGAGAAGTCGACGGCCGATCGGATGCCGGTACTGACGCACCATCGCGATCCGGCCGTTCTCGTCACGGGCGAGGACCGCCACCGCACCGAAGTGCTCGACGACCTCCCGCTCCGCGATACGTCCCCCGGGCATGGCCACGTCGTCGACGCGCAGCGTGATGATCGCCCCGTCGTAGACGGTGCGGGTGCCGGTGACGTCGAACTCGTGGCCACCCAAGCCCGTCAGCCCTCGGTGCCGGTCTGGTCGATCCCGGCGACCGGCTCGACGGTGACGTCGTTGACCGCCGCGACGGTGTCGGCGGGCGCGTCGTTCGACTCGTAGTCGTCACCGAGATCCACCGGAAGCCGTTCGGCTGCCTTGTATTTCAGTGCCGCCTCGATGAACGAGCGGAACAGCGGATGGGGACGGGTCGGCCGGCTCTTGAGCTCCGGGTGCGCCTGGGTGGCGACGAAGAACGGATGAACCGACTTCGGGTACTCGACGAACTCGACGAGGTGCCCGTCGGGCGAGGTGCCCGAGAAGACCAGACCCGAATCGGCGATCTTGTCGCGGTAGGCGTTGTTGACCTCGAAGCGGTGACGGTGACGCTCGGACACCTCACGGGAGCCGTAGGACTCGGCCACGACCGAACCCGCCTTCAGGACGGCGTCGTAGGCGCCGAGGCGCATCGTGCCACCCAGGTCCGCCTCGCCGGCGACCGCGTCGGCCTGGTCGGCCATGGTCGAGATGACCGGATGCGGGGTGTCGGGATCGAACTCCGTCGAGCTGGCCTCGTCGAGACCCACCGAGCGTGCCGCCTCGATGACCACGCACTGGAGACCCAGGCACAGACCGAGCAGCGGGATGCCCCGGCGGCGTGCATACGAGATCGCGCCGACCTTGCCCTCGATGCCGCGGATGCCGAAGCCGCCGGGGATCAGGATCGCGTCGACGTCGCCGAGTGCGGCCTGCGCACCCGCCGGGGTGTCGCAGTCATCCGACGGCACCCATTTGATCTCGGTGCGCGCCTTCCAGGCGAAGCCGCCGGCACGGATGGCCTCGGTGACCGACAGGTAGGCGTCGGGCAGGTCGACGTACTTGCCGACCAGCGCGACCCGCACCGTCTCGCGCGGCTCGTGGACGCGGTGGAGCAGCTCGCCCCAGACCGTCCAGTCGACATCGCGGAACGGCAGCCCGAGCTTGCGGACCACATAAGCGTCGAGGTGCTCGTTGTGCAGCACCTTGGGGATGTCGTAGATCGACGGCGCGTCGGGGGTCGAGATCACGCCGTCGAGCTCGACGTCGCACATCAGCGCGATCTTCTTCTTGAGTCCCTCGGGCACGTCGCGGTCGCAGCGCAGGATCAGCGCGTCGGGCTGGATACCGACGTTGCGCAGCGCGGCGACCGAATGCTGGGTCGGCTTGGTCTTCAGCTCACCCGACGGCGCGAGGTACGGGACCAGCGAGACGTGGAGGAAGAAGACGTTGTCGCGACCGACCTCGTGGCGCACCTGGCGCGCAGCCTCGATGAACGGGAGCGACTCGATGTCGCCGACCGTGCCACCGATCTCGGTGATGACGACGTCGGGAACCTCGCCGTCGGCGTCGGGCTCGCCCATGGCCAGCACACGGGACTTGAGCTCGTCGGTGATGTGCGGGATGACCTGCACGGTCTCACCGAGGTACTCGCCGCGTCGCTCCTTGGCGATGACCGTCGAATACACCTGTCCCGTGGTCACATTCGCCGACTGCGAGAGGTTGCGGTCCAGGAAGCGCTCGTAGTGTCCGACGTCGAGGTCGGTCTCGGCGCCGTCCTCGGTCACGAAGACCTCTCCGTGCTGGAACGGGTTCATCGTGCCGGGATCGACGTTCAGATAGGGATCGAGCTTCTGCATCGTGACCCGTAGGCCCCGAGAAGTGAGAAGTTGACCCAGGCTCGAGGCCGTGAGGCCCTTACCCAGTGAAGAAGCGACGCCACCAGTGACGAAGATGTGCTTGGTGTCGTGAACGTGTCGCAAAGGTCGCAAAAGCGTGTCTCCCGTCGGCCGAATCGGGGCGGATGCCCTGATTACCTACGGGACTCCAGGGTAACACCACTGTGCCGCCGCGCTGTACCGCCACACCGACGCGCGGCGTGGCGGTACTCACTCCGACGACGTGATCGGCTCGATTGCGGCGGTCCCGATGGTGTCAGGCGGCCGGCTTGCCGTCGGCCCCGACGGTGACCGCGGTGGCGCCGGCGCCGGTTCCGTAGGACCCGGTCGCACCCTTGCCCTCGGCGGCGAGCGCCAGGACGGTGGTGATCAGGCCGGTCGGCTGATCGACGTTGTCGACGGTGGACACGGCGTTGGTCAACGACGGGTCGGCGCGGACCACGGCGATCGGTGAGCCGCCGTTCGCCGAACCGGTCCGACCGACGAGCACTCCGCCCACGCCACGGACGGATGCCGCCGCGGCCAGGCGTGCGACCACAGCACCCTGGGCGCCCGAGTCGGGGCCGAACTCGTCGCCGGTCACGACAACCATCAGATCGGCCGGTGTGACGGCGTTGTTGGCGTAGTCGATGAACCCACCGTCACGCAGGGCGGCCAACCCGGTCCGGCGGTCCGCGGACGACGCTGGGCGGGTCGTCTTCCCGGAGAGCACGAGTGTTCCGAGCAGGTCGCCGGCCCGGCTGCCCGAGTCGGTCAGCTCGGCACGCAGGATCGCTCCCGGCGGGATCGTCTGGTCAACGATGGTGCGCAGCTGCTCGGCGTTCTGGTCGCTCAGGAGGGACTCGGTCAGCGCGATCTGACCGGCGAAGCGCGCGCCGGCGCCCGAGATGTTCTCCTTCACGGCGTCCACGTCGGCCTCGGCCGCGTTCGGCGCGGTCACCACGAGAACCGACTGGCCGCGCAGAGTGTTGGCGATGAGCCGGGGCCCGATCGCCAGGTCGAAACTGTTGGCCGCGTTCAGTTTCGCGTTCAGGTCGTCGCGCTGGTTCTCGAGATCACCGATGCGGTCCCGGCTGGTGCCGGTCATCGAGTTCACGCGATCGCCGACGAACCCCGAGCCGAGGAACAGTCCGAGCGCCAATGCCAGGAATACCGCGACCAGTGAGATCGCATGCTGTCGTAGCGAAATCATCGCCTATCGGTTCCAGACCTCTCGTGCCCAGTCGAGCAGCGCATTCCACTGCGTGACAATCCAATCGGTGACGTCGGCGCCGGTGTTGGACAGCAGCAGCGCCGCGATCACGGCGACCAGTGCGGCCAGGACGACACATGCGATCGCGGCACCTGAGACGCGGCTGCGGTACAGCGTCGCAACGGCTTTCGCGTCGACGAGCTTCTGTCCGACCTTGAGGCGGGTCAGGAACATCGACGGGTTGCTCTCGCGACGCGAACGGTCGAAGAAGTCGTCGAGCGTGCCGGGGTAGCCGACGGTGACGATCAGGTCGGCACCGTGGTAGTCGGTCAGCAGCAGGGCGAGGTCTTCCGCGGAACCGGCCGCGGGGAAGGTGGTCGCACCGATACCGAGATCCTGGATGCGCTCGAGGCCTGCGGCGTGGCCATCGGTGTCGGCCGGAAGGACCAACTGGGCACCGGATTTCAGCGTCGGGGTCTTGATGTTCTCCGGATCGCCGACGATGATCGCGGGCTTGTAGCCGGCCTTGGTCAGGGTGTCGGCACCGGTACCGACGCCGACCATCACCGGCTGGTACTCCTTGATGAACGGCTTGAGTGCGCGCAGATCTGCGGCTCGGTCGGCGCCTTCGCCGACGATGATCACGTGCCGGCCGGCGAGGTCGACGTCGATGTCCGGCACGCCGACACCGTCGATCAGCAACGGGGACTCGCTGCGGATGAACTCGATCGTGTTGCCCGAGAACGCTTCCAGATGATCGACGAGGCCCGCCTTGGCGCCGATCATGATGTCGGCGATGTCGCGCTCGTCGAGCTCGGTGCCCAGGGCCAGTCGACGCTCACCGACGAACAGGCGGTCGTCGTGGACGCGCACCTTGGCGCCGTCCTTGACACGCTTGAAGATCTCCGGACCCACATCGTCGAGGAGCACGATGCCGGAGGCGACGAGCACCTCCGGGCCGAGGTTCGGGTAGCGGCCGGTGATCGAGCGGGAGACGTTGACCACCGCGACCACGTTGGCCTCGACGAGGGCGTCGGCGGTGACGCGGTCGAGGTCGACCTCGTCGAGGATGGCGATGTCACCCGGGCCGACCCGACTGAGCAGCCGCTTGGTGTTCTTGTCGATCCTGGCGATACCGGTCACGCCAGGCAGTTCTTCGGTGTTACGCGCGAGCAGTGCAGGCATCTTCATGCCCGCAATGATTGACCGAACACACGACGGAGCCCGGGAGGCGCGCCGTAACACGAGAAACTTTTGTCACACAAGCAACACGGGCACCAGCCCGTCCGAGTTCAGTGCGCGGCCCGTTCGGCCTCCGCGGTGGCCAGTAGTTCCTCGGCGTGCGCGCGTCCGGTGTCGGACTCCCCCAGGCCGGCGAGCATGCGTGCGAGTTCGGCGACACGCTCGTCACGGTCGAGGGTCCGCACACTGCTGGTGACCAGCGCACCCTTCTTGGACTTGCCGATCACGAGGTGGTTGTCGGCGAAAGCCGCGACCTGCGGCAGGTGCGTGACCACGATGACCTGATGGGCTCGGGCCAGCCGCGAGAGACGCTTGCCGATCTCCACCGCCGCACGACCGCCGACGCCGGCGTCGACCTCGTCGAACACCATGACCGAACCGGAGGTCGGCGCGGCGAGGACAACCTCCAGCGCGAGCATCACACGCGACAGTTCACCGCCCGACGCCGACTTCGCGATCGGGAGCGGCGTGGCCCCGGGGTGCGCGACCAGCGCGAACTCGACCTTGTCGGCTCCGTCGGCCCCGGCATGGGCGCGGGTCCCGGCGACCGTGATCGCGAGCCGGTCCTCGGGCGAGGCGGGTTCGGGACTGACGGAGACCGCCAGAGCCGAGTCGCCCATGGCGAGGCCCTTCAGCTCCTTGGACACCTTGTCCGCCATCGACGACGCCGCCTTGACGCGCAGCGAGTGCAGTTTGGCCGCAGCGGCCTCGACCTTCTCCAGCGCCGTAGCGGCCGCGGACTCGAGCTCTTCGATGGATGCCCGCGGGTCCTCGATCTCGGCGAGTCGGGCCTGCGCCTTGTGCCGCCAATCGATGACGCCGTCGACGTCGGGTGCGTACTTGCGCACGAGGGACTTGAGTTCGGCCTGGCGGGCCAGGAGTTTGTCGAGTTCGTCGGCATCCGCCGGGAGACTCGAGGTGAACGCGGTCAGTTCGGCCCCCACGTCGGTGATGACGGTGAGCGCCTCGGAGACGCGTGGGACCAGTCCTCGCAGGGTGTCGTCGGCGGCGCCCTCGAGGAGTGTGCGGACGGAGCCCAATCCCTCGATGACCGATGCCCCCGAGTCGCCGGCGACGATGTGGTGGGCCTGATCGGCGGCCCCGCGGATGGACTCGAGGTCGGACAGACGCCTGATCGTCGCGGTCAGATCCTCGTCCTCGCCCGGGAGCGGATCGACCGCGGCGATCTCGTCGATGCCGAAGCGGAGCCGGTCGGCTTCCTGTGCGAGCTCGCGGTAGTTGGCGCGACGGGCATCGAGCTCGTCGAGGATGTCGACCCACGCGGTCCGCGCCTTGCGGTAGGCCTCCAGCGCGGACGATGCCTTCGATCCGCCGAACGTGTCGAGAGCCGCACGCTGATGCTCCGGACGAAGCAGACGCAACTGATCGTTCTGTCCGTGGATGGCCAGGACCGCGGTGGTGAGCTGACCCATCACGCCGGCGGGGACCGAACGGCCACCCAGATGAGCGCGGGAGCGCCCGTCGGCGCTCACCGAGCGCACCGCGATCACGGTGTCGTCGTCGTCGAGTTCGGCTCCGGTGGAGTCGAGGATGTCGGCGACCACCGGATCCTTCTGCACGCCCTCGGCGTTCGCCAGCCGGAAACGACCCTCGACGATCGCCTTGGCGCTACCTGTTCGGACGCGGGTCGCGTCGGCGCGCGCACCCGACAGCAGGTGCAGGCTGGTGACGATCATCGTCTTCCCCGCGCCGGTCTCACCGGTCAGCACCGTGAAGCCCGGGTGGAAACGCGCCTGCGCCTCCTCGATGACACCGAGTCCGGTGATCGACAGTTCTTCGAGCACCCCTATGCCTGCCTCCCTCGCCATCCCGTGACCGGGAGGGCGAACTTGGTCACGAGCCGGTCGGCGAACGGATCGGAGTCGATCCGGATCCAGTTGACCGAACGATCGCTGCGTACGACCTCGACGCGGGCGCCGGCCGGCACGTCGAGTGCTCGACGGCCGTCGCACAGCGCCACCGCCGAGCGTCCGTTCTTGTCCACTTCCACGGCGATGCGCGACCGCGGGCTCGTCACCATGGGCCGAGCGAACAGCGCGTGGGCGTTGTTGGGCACCACGAGGATGGCCTCGAGGTCCGGCCACATCACCGGGCCGCCCGCGGAGAATGCGTAGGCCGTCGACCCGGTCGGGGTCGCGACCAGCACGCCGTCCGCGCCGAATGCCGATACCGGGCGACCATCGACCTCGGTGACGAGTTCGAGCACACCGTTCTTGCTGGTGTTGAGGATCGCGACCTCGTTGAGCGCCCAGCTGCTCGCCGTCGGCGGGTCGGGGTCGGCCGGGTCGACGATGTCGATCTCGAGCGTCATCCGCGGTTCGATGCGGTAGTCGCGGGCGATGAGCTGATTCATCACCTCGTCGACCTTGTGCGCCTCCGATTCGGCGAGGAAGCCGATGTGCCCGAGGTTGATGCCCAGCACGGGCACCCCCGCCGGACATGCCAACTCGGCGGCGCGGAGAAACGTCCCGTCGCCGCCGAGGACGATGACGAGCTCACATCCCTCGGCCGAGGCGGACTCGGCGGTGGTCACCTCGACCACGGCGCCCAGGGACCGGAGGTACTCGGGATCGACGGGTACGTTTCCGGGTCGCGACTGCTGATCGTCGCGGTTGCGGTAGATCACGTCATGATCGGGGGCGTCCCGGTCGAGGGTGTCGTGGTCGACGACGCGCAGCGCGACACCGGCGGCACCGCAGTGGCGGGCGATGGCCTCGATCGTCTCGAGGACGTTCTCGCGTCCGGTGTGGGCGACCACCAAGAACTCGCGGGCACCGGCGGACTCGGCTACCGAATCGTCGGTCACTGGTGGTTCCCTCCCAGAGAAGTGTGGTCGGACGTGTGTGGTCGAGCAGGAACGAGATGAGCAGGCGCCGGCCGATTCGGACTCAGCTCGGCCCCTCCGCGACCGCACGCTCGATCATGGAGCGGAGTTCGTCGGACGATGCCGACGGGTCGACCCTATCGCTCTCCCCCGACTCCTCGCCCGCCCGGCCACCGGGCTCGTTGCGCAGCCAGAGGAAGAACTCGACGTTGCCCGACGGGCCCGGCAGCGGACTGGCCACGACGCCACGGGTCACGAGCCCGAGTGCGGCCGCCTCTGTCGCCACCGCCAGCACGGCCTCGGCACGCAGAGCGGGGTCGCGCACGACGCCGCCGGAGCCGACGCGGTCCTTGCCCACCTCGAACTGCGGCTTGACCATGGGCAGCAGATCGGCACCCGGCACCGCGCAGCGCGCGAACGCCGGCAGGACGAGTCCCAACGAGATGAAGGACAGGTCGGCCACCACGACGTCCACCGGACCACCGATCGCTTCCGGTTCGAGGTGCCGGACGTTGGTGCGGTCGTGTACGTGAACGCGGTCGTCGTTCTGCAGACGCCAGATCAGTTGTCCGTAACCGACATCCACGGCGACGACCTCCCGGACGTCGCGACGCAGCAGGACATCGGTGAAGCCGCCGGTCGAGGCACCTGCATCGAGGCATCGGCGACCTGCCAGGGACAGCCCTTGGGGCTCGAACGCCTCGAGAGCACCGAGGAGTTTGTGGGCGCCGCGCGACGCCCAGTCGTCCTTCGGTGCTTCCACCACGACGATCGGGGTATCCCTGGTGACACCGGTCGCGGCCTTCGCCGCCACCGTTCCGTTGACCTTCACGACGCCGGCATCGACGAGTTCGCGCGCCTGCTCCCGGGATCGGGCCAGGCCACGCCGGACGAGTTCCGCGTCGAGTCGCGCTCTGGTGGCCATCGTCAGTGCCGCGTCCGGAGTCGGATCATCGGCGGTCCACCGCGTCGAGCGCCGCGGTGAGGGCGTCGTGAGCCTGCTCGAGGAGGTTGGCCTGACGCTCGAGGGCAGCGAGCGAGAAGGTGTCACCGACCGACTCCCGGAGATCGTCGACCTGCACGAGGAGCTCGGAGACGGTGGCCTCGACGTCGGGCAGGTCGAGTGCGGCGTCTGCGCCCGACGAGGGATCGTCGTTGAGTGCCGCCATCGGGTCGTACTGACGACGCGGCATGGCGCCCGGACCGGGTCGGGGCGCCATGCTGTTCGGTGTCGGAACGCTGCTCAGGCCCGAAGGACTGCTCTCGTCACTCGGATAAGTCATCGTCACCCACGCTAGCCGACCAGGGTGACACCCAGCGACGCCAGCTTGTCGCGCGCCGGGCCCTCGGCACGAATCCGCAGTTCCTCCGGATCAGCGGTGCCCGCATCGACCGCGGCCCAGGTGGCAGCTGCCAGAGCAGGAACGAGTCCGATTACGTCGCCCGAGCCGGAGACAGTCACGGTGGACGCCTCCACGCTCACGGTCCAGCCCGGCTGATCGGCCACGCGAACCGCGTCGATCTCGTCGAACACGCCGGCCAGATCGTCGATGACGTAGGTGGGACGCTGCTCCGGCGGAGCGGCCAGCAGGTCGGTGACCGTGCTGACGCCCGTGAGAACCAGTGCACTCTCGATGCCGACGGCGTGTGCGCCCTCGATGTCGGTGTCGAGACGGTCGCCCACGACGAGCGGTGAATTCGCCGCAGCACGGGCGATCGCGTCCGCCATCAGCGGGGCAGCCGGCTTGCCTGCGACGAGCGGCTCCTTGCCGGTGGCGTTACGCAGTGCGGCGACCATCGAACCGTTGCCGACGAGCAGACCGCGCTCGGACGGCAGTGTGGCGTCGACATTGGTGGCCACCCACAGGGCGCCGGCCCGGATCGCCAGCGCGGCCTCGGACAGCTGGGCCCAACCGGTGTCGGTGGAGTGTCCCTGGATGACGGCTGCGGGACGGTCGTCGGCACTGCGCGTGACGCCGATGCCGACCTCGCGCACCTCTTGCGCCAGCCCGTCGGTGCCGATGACCAGCGCCCGCGACCCCGGAGGGAGATGCTCGGACAGCAACCGCGCCCCCGACTGAGCACTGGTGACGACGAGGTCGTCGGTCGCATCGAAGCCGAGCTCACGAAGGTGGGCGGCGACCTCTGCGGGACGACGACTCGCATTGTTCGTCACGAAGAAGCGAGGTATGTCGAGCCGGTCGAGGGTGTCGACCGCATTCGGCAGTGCCTGGTGGCCCGCGAAGACGGTTCCGTCGAGGTCCAGTAGCAGCGCATCGTATCGATCGACGAGTGCCTGCGACCCGGTACTGCCCTCTTCTATGTAGCTGGACGTCGCCGACAGGTCGGCAGTGCCTTCCAGGCTGTCGATCGTGTCGGTGTCGGCCGGCTCCGAAGAGGCGACCCGTTCGGGTGCAGTAACCGGCTCAGGAGCAGCGATCGGCTCGGGCACGGACACCGGTTCAGGTGCGGCCACCGGCTCAGGGTCAGCAACGGGCTCGGGAGCCGGGCTCGTCTCGGCCGGAGCAGGCTCGGCAGTCACAGGCTCTCCAGTTACCGCCTCCGGCTTCGCCTGCTCGGAGGCCGCCGGAACCTCGGACACCGCGCTGTCGGCGAGAACGTCGACTCCGTCGACGTCCGGCTCGCCGTTCCCGACGGGTGTGTCGTCGTTCGCGAGCTCGGTCAGGCGGAACTCGGCGTCGGTGACATCGTCGATGTCGGCGGCGGCCGCGTTCATGAACCAGGTGATGGCCTCGTCGCGGCGACCGGACGCGTACAGCGCCGATGCGTAGGCGTAGAAGAGGCGTGCCGGCCCGGTTCCCACTTGACCCGGTTTGAGGTTCTCGGCCTGTAGCGTCACGACCGCTTTCTCCGGCTCACCGAGGTCGATGCGTGCACCGGCTTCGACGATCCGCATCTCGGTGGCTTCCTCACCGGTGAGCGCACGGCCCTCGTCGCCACGGGCGATCTCGACGGCACGTTCTGGACGTCCCAGCCCACGCTCGCAGTCGGCGATGAGGGGCAGCAGCGCGTTGTTGCCGGTGATACGACGGGCAGCACGCAGTTCGGTGGCGGACTCCTGCCACTCGCCGGCGTTGTACGCGGCGATACCGGTGGTCTCCCGGACCACGCCGACACGGGAAGCACGGCCTCGTGCGGCACGGGCATGCTCGAGGGCGAGAGCCGGCTCTTCGAGAAGTAGTCGCGAGACCATCACCAGGTGTTTCGCGACGATCTCGGCATTCGCCTTGTCGAGGGTCAGCAGGTCGCGACGAACTTCCGGATCGAGATCCGACGCATTGAGGTCATCGGGTAGCGGCGGACCCTGCTGCCGGCGGCCACCGTCGCCGCGCTCACGCCCCGGACGGTCCGGGCGACGCCCCCGGCCCGAATCACCACGGCTGGAGTCGCCCTGGCCACGGGATCCCCGCTGACCTCGGGGGCCACCCTGGCCCCGCGACTCGCGCTGATCTCGCGTATCACGTTCACCGCGTCCGTCACGACGCGGACGATCACGATCACTCATAGCTGCCAATCTATGCCCTCGAACCTTGATGGGAAGCATCGCCGGCCACGTCGAGACGACGTGCGCGAACAAGAAAAGCCCCGTATCCGACGAAAGAAATCATCGAATACGGGGCCCTTCTGAAATTGTGTTCGGCGGTGTCCTACTCTCCCACACTGATTAAGGTGCAGTACCATTGGCGCTGGAGGGCTTAGCTTCCGGGTTCGGAATGGGGCCGGGCGTTTCCCCTCCGCTATGGCCGCCGTAACTTTATGAAACAACCAACAAACCGGTCATTTGTTTGTTGTGTGTTGTCTCAGAAGATGCATAGTGGATGCGAACACACCAAAACCTGTTGTTTTGGTGATGTTGTGGGTGTTGTTGGTAAGTCCTCGGCCGATTAGTACCAGTCACCTGAACACATTGCTGTGCGTACAGTTCTGGCCTATCAACCCCATGGTCTGTAGGGGGCCTTAACCCCGCAAAAGGGGGTGAGAAACCTCATCTTGGAACAGGCTTCCCGCTTAGATGCTTTCAGCGGTTATCCCTTCCGAACGTAGCTAACCAGCAGTGCCCCTGGCGGGACAACTGGCACACCAGAGGTTCGTCCGTCCCGGTCCTCTCGTACTAGGGACAGGTTTCCTCAAGTTTCTTACGCGCGCGGCGGATAGAGACCGAACTGTCTCACGACGTTCTAAACCCAGCTCGCGTGCCGCTTTAATGGGCGAACAGCCCAACCCTTGGGACCTACTCCAGCCCCAGGATGCGACGAGCCGACATCGAGGTGCCAAACCATCCCGTCGATATGGACTCTTGGGGAAGATCAGCCTGTTATCCCCGGGGTACCTTTTATCCGTTGAGCGACACCGCTTCCACTTGCCGGTGCCGGATCACTAGTCCCGACTTTCGTCCCTGCTCGACATGTACGTCTCACAGTCAAGCTCCCTTGTGCACTTACACTCAACACCTGATTGCCAACCAGGCTGAGGGAACCTTTGGGCGCCTCCGTTACTTTTTAGGAGGCAACCGCCCCAGTTAAACTACCCACCAGGCACTGTCCCTGAACCCGATCAGGGTCCGAGGTTAGAAGTCCAATACGATCAGAGTGGTATTTCAACAACGACTCCATGAACACTGGCGTGCCCACTTCACAGTCTCCCACCTATCCTACACAAACCGAACCGAACACCAATACCAAGCTATAGTGAAGGTCCCGGGGTCTTTTCGTCCTGCCGCGCGTAACGAGCATCTTTACTCGTACTGCAATTTCGCCGAGTCTGTGGTTGAGACAGCAGAGAAGTCGTTACGCCATTCGTGCAGGTCGGAACTTACCCGACAAGGAATTTCGCTACCTTAGGATGGTTATAGTTACCACCGCCGTTTACTGGGGCTTAAATTCTCAGCTTCGCCACCCAAAGGTGACTAACCGGTCCTCTTAACCTTCCAGCACCGGGCAGGCGTCAGTCCGTATACATCGTCTTACGACTTCGCACGGACCTGTGTTTTTAGTAAACAGTCGCTTCTCTCTGGTCTCTGCGACCCACACCCGCTCAGAGAGTAAATCTCGTCACCGGTCTGGGTCCCCCTTCTCCCGAAGTTACGGGGGCATTTTGCCGAGTTCCTTAACCACAGTTCTCTCGATCGCCTTAGTATTCTCTACCTGACCACCTGTGTTGGTTTGGGGTACGGGCCGTGTACCAACTCACTAGAGGCTTTTCTCGGCAGCATAGGATCATGGAATTCGCCGCAACGGCTACGCATCACCTCTCAGGCTATATGTGTTCCGGATTTGCCTAGAACACGCCCTACAGGCTTACACCAGTACAACCACTGACTGGCCCCACTACCTTCCTGCGTCACCCCATCGCTTGCCTACTACCAGCCAAGGTCCCATGCATCACCCCACCCGGCACCCGAAGGTGCTCCTGGGGGATCTGGATGGTTAGTACAACTGATTCAGCATGGGCGCGGATACACGGGTACGGGAATATCAACCCGTTGTCCATCGACTACGCCTGTCGGCCTCGCCTTAGGTCCCGACTCACCCTGGGCGGATTAGCCTGGCCCAGGAACCCTTGGTCATTCGGCGGAAGAGTTTCTCACTCTTCTTTCGCTACTCATGCCTGCATTCTCACTCCCACACCCTCCACCACTAGATCACTCTGTGGCTTCCACGGATGCAGGACGCTCCCCTACCCACCCACACACCTGGTTGACACTCCGTAGAACATCAACGGGCTAACGTGTGAGTGCCGCGGCTTCGGCGGTGTACTTGAGCCCCGCTACATTGTCGGCGCAGGATCACTTGACCAGTGAGCTATTACGCACTCTTTCAAGGGTGGCTGCTTCTAAGCCAACCTCCTGGTTGTCTTCGCGACCCCACATCCTTTTCCACTTAGTACACGCTTAGGGGCCTTAGCCGGCGATCTGGGCTGTTTCCCTCTCGACTACGAACCTTATCGCCCGCAGTCTCACTGCCACACTCTCACTTACCGGCATTCGGAGTTTGGCTGACGTCAGTAACCCTGTGGGGCCCATCGGCCATCCAGTAGCTCTACCTCCGGTAAGAAACATGTGACGCTGCACCTAAATGCATTTCGGGGAGAACCAGCTATCACGGAGTTTGATTGGCCTTTCACCCCTACCCACAACTCATCCCCTCCATTTTCAACTGAAGTGGGTTCGGGCCTCCACGACGTCTTACCGTCGCTTCACCCTGGCCATGGGTAGATCACTCCGCTTCGGGTCTAGACCCGGCGACTCAAACGCCCTATTCAGACTCGCTTTCGCTACGGCTACCCCACACGGGTTAACCTCGCCACCGAGCACTAACTCGCAGGCTCATTCTTCAAAAGGCACGCCATCACCCACCCTCCGAAGAGGCACAGGCTTTGACGGATTGTAAGCGTCCGGTTTCAGGTACTATTTCACTCCCCTCCCGGGGTACTTTTCACCTTTCCCTCACGGTACTTGTCCGCTATCGGTCACCAGGAAGTATTCAGGCTTACCGGGTGGTCCCGGCAGATTCACAGCAGATTCCACGAGCCCGCTGCTACTTGGGCACCCATCACGCAAGACCATGTGTTTTCAGCTACCGGACTCTCACCGTCTACGGCAGACCATTCCAGGCCACTTCACCTAACACACGATTTTCTGACTCACGCTTCCACAGGTAGATGGAAGAAGATGAACCCCACAACACCACACACACAACCCCTACCCGGTATCACATGCGCATGGTTTAGCCTCATCCGCTTTCGCTCGCCACTACTCACGGAATCACTTTTGTTTTCTCTTCCTATGGGTACTGAGATGTTTCACTTCCCCACGTTCCCTCCACACCCCCTATACATTCAGAGGTGGGTAACACGACATCACTCGTGCTGGGTTTCCCCATTCGGACACCCTCGGATCACAGCTCGTTTGACAACTCCCCGAGGACTATCGCGGCCTACCACGTCCTTCATCGGCTCCTGGTACCAAGGCATCCACCGAACGCCCTTACACACTTACAACAACACCTACAAACCACCCCCACACCACAACCAGACCACCCGAAGATGACCCAACCGCGTCACGAGGATCGAATGTAGACATCACAAAACAAACAAATTTCTGCTAAATCACAGACCAACGTCAACGTTGATTTGAAATAAAGATGCTCGCATCCACTATGCACTTCTCAAACAACACACACCGCACACCAACCCAGATCTCCGCGCCCCATCACAGGACACCTCCACAACCCAGACCAGCTATGCAGCACCGAGACAACAACGCGTGTTCTCTCAGAACCCCGATAGTGTGACGTGAACCCGCCGGCCTCACAGCCAAAGCGGTACCCCCAACATTCCGTCCTGTGACAGAACATCGAACAGGGCTGTCTGATGTTTCACCCTCGAACACACACCCACCGCACAGACATACGCCGGCAGAAATGGGTGATGTTGTGTGCTCCTTAGAAAGGAGGTGATCCAGCCGCACCTTCCGGTACGGCTACCTTGTTACGACTTCGTCCCAATCGCCGATCCCACCTTCGACAGCTCCCTCCCACAAGGGGTTAGGCCACCGGCTTCGGGTGTTACCGACTTTCATGACGTGACGGGCGGTGTGTACAAGGCCCGGGAACGTATTCACCGCAGCGTTGCTGATCTGCGATTACTAGCGACTCCGACTTCATGGGGTCGAGTTGCAGACCCCAATCCGAACTGAGACTGGCTTTAAGGGATTCGCTCCACCTCACGGTATCGCAGCCCTCTGTACCAGCCATTGTAGCATGTGTGAAGCCCTGGACATAAGGGGCATGATGACTTGACGTCATCCCCACCTTCCTCCGAGTTGACCCCGGCAGTCTCCTGCAAGTCCCCGGCATAACCCGCTGGCAATACAGGACAAGGGTTGCGCTCGTTGCGGGACTTAACCCAACATCTCACGACACGAGCTGACGACAGCCATGCACCACCTGTACACCAACCACAAGGGAACATGTATCTCTACATGCGTCTGGTGTATGTCAAACCCAGGTAAGGTTCTTCGCGTTGCATCGAATTAATCCACATGCTCCGCCGCTTGTGCGGGCCCCCGTCAATTCCTTTGAGTTTTAGCCTTGCGGCCGTACTCCCCAGGCGGGGTACTTAATGCGTTAGCTACGGCACGGAACTCGTGAAATGAGCCCCACACCTAGTACCCACCGTTTACGGCGCGGACTACCAGGGTATCTAATCCTGTTCGCTACCCACGCTTTCGCTCCTCAGCGTCAGTTACTACCCAGAGACCCGCCTTCGCCACCGGTGTTCCTCCTGATATCTGCGCATTTCACCGCTACACCAGGAATTCCAGTCTCCCCTGTAGTACTCAAGTCTGCCCGTATCGCCTGCACGCCTACAATTGAGTTGCAGAATTTCACAGACGACGCGACAAACCGCCTACGAGGCTCTTTACGCCCAGTAATTCCGGACAACGCTCGCACCCTACGTATTACCGCGGCTGCTGGCACGTAGTTGGCCGGTGCTTCTTCTCCAGGTACCGTCACTTGCGCTTCGTCCCTGGTGAAAGAGGTTTACAACCCGAAGGCCGTCATCCCTCACGCGGCGTCGCTGCATCAGGCTTGCGCCCATTGTGCAATATTCCCCACTGCTGCCTCCCGTAGGAGTCTGGGCCGTGTCTCAGTCCCAGTGTGGCCGATCACCCTCTCAGGTCGGCTACCCGTCGTCGCCTTGGTAGGCCATTACCCCACCAACAAGCTGATAGGCCGCGGGCCCATCCTGAACCGCAAAAGCTTTCCACCCCAGAGCATGCACTCCAAGGTCATATCCGGTATTAGACCCAGTTTCCCAGGCTTATCCCAAAGTTCAGGGCAGATCACCCACGTGTTACTCACCCGTTCGCCACTCGAGTACCCAGCAAGCTGGGCCTTTCCGTTCGACTTGCATGTGTTAAGCACGCCGCCAGCGTTCGTCCTGAGCCAGGATCAAACTCTCCATGAAAAAATAGCGAAACAAAACCAACACCCACAAGGCGCCAGCGTTTCAACACAATCAGGAAAGCAAAACCTGACCAATCCAAAACTAGCAAAACATGTGACACCCAGACAAAGCCGAGCGCCACACAAAAAACAAACATCTACATCCATAAAGAATGCACGATGCCAAAATGGCATCAGACAATTCATCATCACACTATCGAGTTCTCAAAGAACACACACCCACCAGACGTCCTCGTGATGAGTCCGGCTCCGATGAGCTTTCCCAGAGCACGAGATGTACTCGTGATCTTGTTCTTGGGAGTGGCCCCGCACAGGCGGCCCGAGCGATTGGCTCGGGCACTTCTGGCTCCCCGGTGCTTGCGGCTCCGGGGCAGTTGCTCTCTGCGGTGCGTCGATTAAGTTACACAGCTGCGAACAACGCGTCAAATCCCCTGGTCAGAGGCTCAGCTTTGCTCCGGCAAAACTCTTCTTGCCTCGTCGCACGACCAACCAGCGACCATGAAGCAGGTCGGAGGCGGCCGGCTGCCACTCCGGATCTGTGATCTTGGTGTTGTTCACGTAGGCGCCGCCTTCGGACACCGCACGACGTGCGGCCTTGTTGCTCTCGGACAGTTTGGTGTCGACGAGCAACTGGATGATGGTGGGTCGCTTCTCCGAGTACTCGGCGATGACGGTCTCCCCCACGGCTGCTGCCAGCGTGGCCTCGTCGAGTTCGTCGAGCTCAGCACGTCCGAACAGTGCGTGGCTGGCGAGCTCGACGGCGCGAGTGTTCTCTTCCCCGTGGATCAGCGTGGTCATCTCGGCGGCCAGCTTCTTCTGCGCGAGGCGCAGGTGCGGCTTCTCCTCCGTCGCCTGCTCGAGGTCGGCGATCTCCTCACGACCGAGGAAGGTGAACCACCGCAGGTAGCGGATCACGTCTGCGTCGGCGGTGTTCACGAAGTACTGGTACCAGGCATACGGGCTGGTGAGTTCGGGATCGAGCCAAAGGCTCCCGCCGCCGGTGGACTTGCCGAACTTCTTGCCGTCCGACGAGGTCACGAGCGGCACGGTCAGCGCATGCAGCGACAATCCGTCGAGACGGCGTCCCAGGTCGACACCGCCGATGATGTTTCCCCACTGATCAGAGCCACCGATCTGCAGCAGGCAGCCGTACCGGCGGTTGAGCTCGACGAAGTCGTTGGACTGCAGGAGCAGATAGCTGAACTCGGCGTAACTGATCCCGTCACCCTCCAGGCGCCGCTTCACGGTGTCCCGGGCCAGCATGACGTTCACCGAGAAGTGCTTGCCGAGGTCGCGGAGGAACTCGATGGCGGTGAGCTGTCCGGTCCAGTCGAGATTGTTGACGACGAGTGCACCGGTCGGCGATTCGTCGATGTCGACGAAGCGGCGCAGCTGCGCGTCGATCCGGCCGGCCCATTCGGCGACCGTGTCGGGAGCGTTCATGGTGCGCTCCCCAACCTCACGCGGATCACCGATGAGGCCGGTGGCGCCACCTGCGAGAACGATCGGTCGGTGACCGGCGAGCTGGAATCGCCTGAGGGTCAGCAGCGGCACGAGGTGGCCGGCATGGAGGCTCGCCGCCGTCGGGTCGAAGCCCGCGTACAGCGTGATGGGCCCGTCCGCCAAAGCCTCGCGCAGTGCGTCGAGGTCGGTGGACTGCGCGATCAGACCTCGCCAGCCGAGTTCGTCCAGGATGTCGACGGGAGCGTTCCCGGTCCGGACGGTTCCCTCGGTCGTGTTGGCGGTTCCCTCAGTCTCAGCACTCACCCCTCGATCTTGTCATCCATCGAGATCGGCGCTCGGACGAGGTGACACCTGTGTGCGTCGAGACCGGTGCGTCGGGCTACTGCCCGGAGACCAGCCGTTCGTGCTCGGCGTCGTCGACCTTGCGTGCCTCGTCGATGAGCATGACGGGGATTCCGTCGGCATCGATCCGGTACGCGACGTGCAGCCGCGGGTTGTAGAGCTCGTCGCCGGCGTTGATCAGCGGGCCGTGGTCCTGCGGGCAGGCCAGCCGTTCGCGCACGATCGGGTCGATGGCCTCAGCGCGTGTCGTCACGCGGCTCAGCCTAGGGCATCGTCGACCGACGACCCGCCCCAGTCCAGCTTCTCGGCGATCGTCCTGGTGTACCGCCGGTAGCGCCCCTCCTCGTCGCGGTACCAGATCCGCGCTCCCGGCTTGGGCAGCCCTTCGGCCGCGAAGACGGTGCTCAACGGACGGTACGACGCGGAGTGCGGGATCTCGTCGACCACGCGGATGAGGTGCGGTCGGATCTCAGCAGGGAACTCCCCGAGTGCGATGCGCAGCTGGGTGACGGTGAGAGACTCGGGCTTGGCATCCGGGCGCAGGGTCAGTGTGGCAACGAGCACCTGGTGTCCGGGCTCCCCCACTCCGTAGGCGACGACCCGGTCGACGCCCTGCATCCGCGACAGCGCGTGGGTGATCGGCGGGATGAACGCGGGTCCGGCCTCGGTTCGGACCACCCGGTCGGTGGCGCCGAGGAAGTACAGGTCGCCGTCGGCATCGCGGACGAACAGGTGCCCCGAGACCTCCCACCGGTCGCGGCTGGTGAAGACGTCACGCAGCACCGTGCCGTTGGTGTCGAACTTGTGCCGGGCCTTGGCCAGCAGCAACCCGGGCTCGCCCACCTCGGCACGCCGGACGAATCCGGACTCGTCGATCAGAAGACGATCGTTTGCGATGTCGTAGGCCGCGACCTCGACCGGGTTGGTCTCCGGGAGCGGCCGCCCGACGGAGGACAATTTGTCGCCGGAGACGTTGGCCAGGATCGCCGAGCCATCGGCGGTCGCGAAGAACTCGAGGATCCGGGCGCGGGGGAAGCTGCTGCATACGTCTTCCCATAGACCCGCCGACATCCCGGAACCCATGAACAGCCGGATCGGGTTGTGCTGGTTGATCCGGAAACGGGGATCACGTACGACGTCGCCCAGCATCGACCAGGTGTAGGACACCACGGTGACGCCGTAGCGCTGCACCTCGGTCGCGAAGGTCTCCGGGTCGATGCCGTTGGACAACGCGATACGGGACCGGCCGACCACCGTCGCGCCGAGGCTCGTCAGCAGGCCGGAGGCATGGTGCAGGGGCGGCAGGCAGTACACGGTGTCGCGGTCGGAGAGCGCCGCCGCCGAGGCTGCACCGAACGCCGACATCGCGAATCGGTGGTTGGTCACCGGCCACGGCACGAGCTTCCCCCGGGCACGGCTGAACAGGATGAACGCGAGATCTCCCGCGAGACCGGGATCGGGCCGGTACCACGTGGGCAGGTCGACGGCGTTGGGATCGATCTGCTCCATGTCGATGATCGTCGCGCCGTCGACACCGTCGATGGCGCGGGAGTCGCCACTGCCACCGCCGAGCACCAGCACCCGGTCCGACGCCGCGCTGGCGAGGTCCAGGTTGGTGGGGTCGGTGACGATGACCGAACTGTCGGCGAGACGCATCATCTCCCGCACGTCGGCGTCTGCGGCCAGCAGCACCGAGACGGCGCCGAGCCGGGCCAGGGCCGCGACCACGACCAGGGCGCTCGGGCGGGTGTCCATCAGGACGCCGATGTGCTGCCCCGGCCGCACGCCACAGTCGATGAGGCCGGCGACGACGTTGTTGATGCGGGTGTCGACCTGGGCGTGGGTGAGTACACGGTTCTCGAAGAGGAAGAGCTCGCTGTCACCGTGCTTCTTGGTGTTCTCGGCCATCAGCTTCGACAGCGAGATCCGGGTGCCGCTCTGGATCTGGCCCAGGCGCAGCAGGCGGGGCACCGTGCGCACCGACTCCGACGCGACGGCCCGCGACGTGCGCTGCAGCGAGTTGACCAGTGTGAGCAGTTCCCGGGAGGCCGCGGTGCCGGCGTCGGCGACCGACCCCACGCCGTGGGTGATGCGCGACGACAGGCTGACGCCACCGCCGTGCCCCGGCTCGACCAGCGACATCTCGCTGATGAGTTCCGGGCGGGTTCCGTTGGCCGACAGCCAGTTCACCCAGTCCGACGTGGTGGGCCAGGTGTGCTGACCGGCCGAGGAACCGACCACCAGACCGAAGTGCCCGACGGGCAGGGTGGACTCGTAGACCTCGGCGTCGGGTGCGGCGCGCACGATCCCGCGCACCGCGGCGGGCTGGCCGATGTCGTCGGCCTCACCGACGAAAGCCAGTATCGGGCAGGTGATCTCGGTGAGTGACACGAGGTCACCGTTGATGACGAAGCCACCGGAGACCATGCGGTTGTGCGCGACGAACTGGCGCAGCAGTTCGGCGATCGCCGGACCGGACCAGGCCACCCAGCCGTCGGCCTCGAGGAACCGCCGCTGGTCTTCGCGTGGGAGCAGCGCCTCACGGTCGTGGAGACGACGTAGGAAGTCGATGCGGCTGCGGACCGTCTTGACGGGGTCGAGGAGCTGGAAGCCGGTGCGCGCCATCCAGTCCCGGACCCAGAGGTTCCGCACGAAGGAGCGTTCGGCGAGGAACTCCGCGGCCGGCGCAACCAGCCCCGCCGGCAACCCGAGGGGTAGCGCGGCCAGGACGTCGACCGGGCTACCGAAGGTGATGAGGCTCGCGATCCCCTTCGACCGCCGGTACGCCGCGGTCTGGTAGGCGAACATGCCGCCCTGGGAGTACCCGGCGAGGTGGATGTCGCGGCCGGTGGCCTCGACGATCAGGTCGATCGCGCGGCTGATGGCCACCACGTGGTCGGCGAGATTGCGCTCCATCCCGCCCTCTTGGGTGTCCGGGGACCCGAAGTCGACCACCCACGGGGTGATGCCGTTGCGGTGGAGGATCGACACCGCGCCGTTGTGTTCGGTCACGTCATAGACGTTCGCGGACACCATCATCGGCGGCACGAGCACGATGTTCGGGCCGGTGG
Source organism: Gordonia sp. Swx-4 (assembly GCF_030316175.1). Classification (NCBI taxonomy): domain Bacteria; kingdom Bacillati; phylum Actinomycetota; class Actinomycetes; order Mycobacteriales; family Gordoniaceae; genus Gordonia; species Gordonia sp. Swx-4. The sequence goes on along the minus strand of NZ_CP128197.1, from coordinate 2,179,389 downwards.
ACGGCTCGTTCGGGAAGTACCGGCGCAGCCGGAACATCTTGTGGGTCTCGACGATCGCGAAGGGGGCCGGTTCGGTCCCGGTCTCGAGACCGCCGAAGCGGAGCACCTCGAGTCCGTTCTGAGCGGTCGCCACCACCCGGCTGACCACACCGCCCAGATCCGGGAGCCCGTCCAAACCCACCATCGCGTCGATTCCTCCCCGTTGTCAGCGAAACGTCCACCACCGACACGTCGGTGACACATGTCACTCTACCCACTCGGCAGTGGTTCTAGCCTCGTCCTCCGGGACCGACGCCCCAGCGTGTCCGCAGGTCGGCCGACTGCGCCGACACCACGTCTATCTGACGTCGTACCTGATCGGGCGCGGTACCGCCATGCGCGTTGCGCGACTCGACCGAACCGCGCACCGTCAGCACCTCGCGGACCGCGGGGGTGAGCGAGGGGTTGATGCCGGTCAGCGTCTCGTCGTCGAGCTCATCGAGGCCGATGCCCCGCGACTCGGCCTCGCGGACACATGCTCCGGCGACCTCGTGGGCGACGCGGAAGGGCACACCCTGCCGGACCATCCACTCGGCGATGTCGGTGGCGAGGGTGAAGCCGGCCGGGGCCAGCTCCTCCATGCGGTCGGTGTGGAACTCGAGCGTCGCGACCAGTCCGGTGACGGCCGGCAGCAGCATCTCGAGCTGCGCGACCGCGTCGAAGACCGGTTCCTTGTCCTCCTGGAGGTCACGGTTGTACGCCAGCGGCTGCGCCTTGAGCGTCGCGAGGAGACCAGTCAGGTCGCCGATCAGGCGGCCGGCCTTGCCGCGCATCAGCTCCGCGACGTCCGGGTTCTTCTTCTGCGGCATGATCGAGCTTCCCGTCGACCAGGCGTCGGCCAGCGTCACGTACCCGAATTCCGGTGTGCTCCAGATGATCACCTCTTCGGACAACCGGGAGAGGTCGACCGCGATCATCGCGAACACGAACGCCGCCTCGGCCGCGAAGTCGCGGGACGAGGTGGCATCGATGGAGTTCTCGGCCGGGGCGTCGAACCCGAGGTCGGCCGCGATGGCGGCCGGATCGAGGCCCAGCGACGAACCGGCCAGGGCGCCGGAGCCGTACGGCGAGACCGCGGTTCGGCGGTCGGCGTCGGCGAGCCGGTCGATGTCGCGGAGCAACGGCTGCGCATGGGCGAGCAGGTGGTGGCCGAGCAACACCGGCTGGGCCGCCTGCAGGTGCGTCTTACCGGGCATGATCGCGTCGGGATGCGCAGCCGCCTGGGCGGTCAGCGCGTCGACGACGTCGAGCAGTCCGAGGGCGACGCGGCGCATGGCGGCGCGCAGCCACATCCGGAACAGCGTGGCGACCTGGTCGTTGCGCGACCGGCCGGCGCGGAGTCGTCCGCCGAGCTCGGGGCCGACCCGTTCGATGAGACCGCGTTCGAGCGCACCGTGGACGTCCTCGTCGGACTCCGCGGGACCGAACGTCCCGTCGGCCACGTCGGCCGCCAGACGGTCGAGGCCGTCCAGCATGCCGGTCAGGTCGTCGTCGGTGAGCAATCCCGCTTTGTTGAGCACTCGGGCGTGGGCCTTGGATGCCTGGATGTCGAAGGGTGCCAGGGCCCAGTCGAAATGGGTCGACTTGCTCAGGGCGGCCATCGCCGCGGCCGGACCGCCGGCGAAACGGCCGCCCCAGAGCGAACCCTCGTTGGTCGTCCCGCCGGTCTGCTCGCCACTCACAGATTCAGGTCCCGCTTGGCCGAGATCTTGGAGGACAGGCCGTGCAGCTCGACGAAGCCACGGGCCGCCGACTGGTCGAAGCTGTCGCCCTCGTCGTAGGTCGCGAGGTTGAAGTCGTAGAGCGACTCGGAGCTACGACGTCCGGTGGCGGCGATGTTGCCGCCGTGCAGGACCAGGCGGATCTCGCCGGAGACGTGCTGCTGGGTCGAGTCCACGAAGGCGTCGAGCGAACGCTTCAGCGGCGAGAACCAGAGACCGTCGTAGACCAGCTCGGCCCACTTGCGGTCGGTGCCGCGCTTGTAGCGGCCGAGCTCGCGCTCGATGGTGACGTGCTCGAGTTCCTCATGGGCGCGGATCAGCACCATGGCGCCCGGGGCCTCGTAGACCTCGCGGCTCTTGATGCCGACGAGACGGTCCTCGACGACGTCGAGGCGTCCGACACCCTGTGCACCGGCGCGGCGGTTCAGCTCCTCGATGGCCTCCAGCACGGAGACCGGCCGGCCGTCGATGCTGACGGGGCGACCCTTGTCGAAGCCGATGATGACCTCGTCGGGGGTGTTCCAGTTGACGGTCGGGTCCTCGGTGTAGCTGTAGACGTCCTTCGTCGGTGCATTCCACAGGTCCTCGAGGAAGCCGGTCTCGACGGCGCGACCCCACACGTTCTGGTCGATGGAGAACGGCGACTTCTTGGTCACGTTGATCGGGATGTTGTTCTCTTCGGCGAAGGCGATCGCCTTCTCGCGGGTCCACGCGTAGTCGCGAACCGGTGCGATGACCTCCAGATCGGGTGCGAGGGTGGCGAAGCCGACCTCGAAGCGGACCTGGTCGTTGCCCTTGCCGGTGCAGCCGTGGGCGACGACGGTGCCGCCGTGATCGCGGGCGGCGGTCACGAGGTGCTTGGCGATGAGCGGACGCGACAGCGCCGAGACCAGCGGGTAGCGGTCCATGTAGAGGGCGTTCGAGGTGATCGCCGGGAGGCAGTACTCGTCGGCGAATTCGTCACGGGCGTCGACGACGACGGCTTCGACCGCGCCGCAGTCGAGGGCGCGCTGGCGGATGACGTCCATGTCCTCGCCGCCCTGCCCGAGGTCGAGAGCCACGGCGACGACCTCCTTGCCGGTCTCCTTCTGGATCCAGCTGATCGCGACCGAGGTGTCCAGGCCGCCCGAGTATGCGAGTACGACACGTTCTGCCATGAGGTGAAGCTCCTGTTCTAAGCGATGACCCGAGTCCATCATCGGCCCCGGGGTTCCGACCACACCGTCCGGGTCTCGGTTGGCGGTGTGTTCGGTTGCGGTACTTGTGCTGTCCGGCCGTCGGCGGGCGCGGCCGGTGGTTCTGCAGCGGGACGGGGGGTTTACACGAGGCCCTCGATCCGTTTGGCGAGTTCGGCGCCGTCGAGCGGCTCGCGGGCGACGACGAAGATCGTGTCGTCACCGGCGATCGTGCCCACCACGTCGGGGAGCCGGGCGCGGTCGAGGGCGGCCGCCAGGTAGTGAGCGGCGCCCGGCGGCGTGCGCAGCACGGCGAGGTTGCCGCTGCTGTCGGTGGAGACCAGCAGTTCCGACACGAGGCGCGAGAGGCGATCGGTCCCGCCCGACACGCCGCGCACTGGCGAACCGTCCTCCGGCACCACGTACACACCCGCGCCGCCGTCGGCGGCCCGCAGCTTCACGGCCCCGAGCTCGTCGAGATCACGCGACAGCGTGGCCTGCGTGGCATCGATTCCGTGCTGGGCCAGCAACCGCTGCAGCTCCGACTGGCTGCGCACCTGGTGGGTCGACAGGATGTCGATGATCCGCGCATGCCGGCCCGCGCGGGTCGCGGCGAGGCGGTTCTCCGTGGGTTCGGCTCCGGCGGTCACAACTCGTCCTGACTCTCTGGTGTCATCTCACTGGTGCTCCCGCAGCCAGATCAGCAGGGCCTTCTGCGCGTGCAGACGGTTCTCGGCCTCGTCGAAGACGACACTGCGCGGACCGTCGATGACCGACGCCGTGATCTCGTCGCCACGATGAGCCGGCAGGCAGTGCAGCACGATCGCATCGTCGGCGGCGTGGGCGAGCAACTCGTCGTTGATCTGGTACGGCCGGAAAGGTGCCGTGCGGTCCCTGCCGTCCTCCTCCTGACCCATCGACACCCAGGTGTCGGTGACCAGGACGTCGGCACCGGTGACCGCTTCGACGGGATCGGTCACGAGGTGAACCGATCCCCCGGTCTCCGCGGCACGACGCTCGGTGTCGGCGATGATCGCCGGATCGGGCTGGAAACCCTCGGGAGCGCTGATCGTGACGTGCATCCCGGCGGTGACGCCGCCCAGGCCGAGCGAGTGGGCCATGTTGTTGGCGCCGTCGCCCAGATAGGTCATCTTCAGACCGCTGGGCGAGCCCTTCTGCTCGATGATCGTCTGCAGGTCCGCGAGCACCTGGCACGGGTGGAACTCGTCCGACAGCGCGTTCACGACCGGCACGGTTGCCGTCGACGACAACGCCTCGAGGCGGTCCTGCCCGAAGGTGCGCCACACGACGGCGTCGACGAAGCGCGACAGCACGCGTCCGGTGTCCTCGAGGGTCTCCTCGCGGCCGAGCTGGGTGGTGCGACCGTCGACGACCACCGCGTGACCGCCGAGCTGGGCGATGCCCACCTCGAACGAGAAGCGCGTACGAGTCGAGTTCTTGTCGAAGATCACCCCGACCCCGCGGGGTCCCTCGAGCGGGCGGAAGGCGAACGGCTGGGCCTTCACCAGGGCGGCGAGGGCGAGCACCTCGGCCTGTTCGGCGGGGGTGAGGTCGTCGTCGCGTAGGAAGTGACGCGTCATGCCTTGTCTCCCTTGTCGTTCTGGGCAGCGGTGTCGAGGATCGCCGGCAGCGCGCCGACGAAGGACTGTGCCTGTTCCTCGGTGATGATCAGCGGCGGTGCGAGCCGCAGCACGTCGGGTGCCGGTGCGTTGATGAGGAATCCGGCGTCGCGCGCCGCGGCCTCGGCGCGTCCGGACAGCGCCTCGGTCAGTTCGATGCCGAGGAGCAGACCGGCGCCTCGCACGCCGGCGATCAGCGGGTGGTGGAGGTCCTCGATGCTGGTGGCGATCGTCTTTCCCACGGCGGCAACGTGATCGGTGAGGCCTTCGGACTCGATGACCCCGAGCACGGCGAGCGCGGCCGCCGCGGCGACGGGATTGCCACCGAAGGTCGTGCCGTGCTGGCCGGGTTCGAACAGCTCGGCGGCCGGGCCGGTGGCGATGCACGCACCGATCGGCAGTCCGCCGCCGAGGCCCTTGGCCAGTGTCATCACGTCGGGCACCACACCCACCTGTTGGTGGGCGAAGAAGGTCCCGGTCCGTGCGACGCCGGTCTGCACCTCGTCGAGGATCAGCAGCGCGCCGCGCTCGCTGGTGATGCGGCGGGCGGCGGCCAGATAGTCGGCGGGCGGGACGATCACGCCGGCCTCACCGAGGATCGGTTCGAGGATGACAGCGGCGGTCTGGTCGGTGACCGCGGCGTCGAGTGCCTCGGTGTCGCCGTAGGGCACGAACCGCACGCCCGGGGGCATCGGCTCGAACGGCGCACGCTTCGACGGCTGCCCGGTCATGGCGAGCGCACCCATGGTGCGGCCGTGGAAGGCCTTCTCGGCGGCCACGATCTCCGGCCGGCCGGTCCGGCGCGCGAGCTTGAAGGCGGCCTCGTTGGCCTCGGTGCCGGAGTTGCAGAAGAACGCGCGACCCGGGTGGCCGAAGCGGTCGAGCAGCTTCTCCGCGAGTTCGACGACGGGCGGCGAGATGTACAGGTTCGACACGTGCCCGAGCGTCTGCAACTGGGTGGTGACGGCCTCGACGATCGCGGGATGCGCGTGGCCGAGGGAGTTCACCGCGATCCCACCGAGCAGGTCGAGGTATCGCTTGCCGTCGGCATCGGTGACGTACGGTCCCGAACCGCCGACCAGGGCGATCGGCGGGGTGCCGTAGTTCTTCATCAGGGACTGGCCCCAACGCTGTTGCAGCGGTGCGGTCACTGGTCCTCCTCACGCGGGTCGACGACGGTGGTGCCGGTGGAGCTCTCGGTCAGCAATTGGGCCAGCACGGAATGGGCGACGCGGCCGTCGATCACATGGGCGCGTTCGACTCCCCCGGTCACCGCACGCAGGCAGGCCTCCATCTTCGGGACCATGCCGGAATCCAGCGAGGGCAGCAGTTCGGCCAGGGAATCGGTGTCGATCCGGGACACCAGCGACCCGCGGTCGGGCCAATCGGTGTACAGCCCTTCGACATCGGTGAGCATGACCAGCCGCGATGCGCCGAGCGCCTCGGCGAGCGCACCGGCCGCGGTGTCGGCGTTGATGTTGTGGACGACGCCGTCGCGGTCGGGGGCGATGGTCGAGACCACCGGGATGCGCCCTGCCGCAACGAGATCGAGCACCGCGGAGGTGTTCACCGAGGAGATGTCGCCGACGAGTCCGATGTCGGTGGCGACGCCGTCGACGAGAACCGTCCGCCGCGTTGCGGTGAACAGATGGGCGTCCTCACCGGTGATGCCGACGGCGTAAGGGCCGTGGGCGTTGATGAGACCGACCAGTTCACGACCGACCTGACCGAAGAGAACCATCCGGGCGACGTCCATCACCTCGGGTGTGGTGACCCGGAATCCTCCCTTGAATTCTCCTTGCAGGCCGAGCTTTTTCAGCATCGCCGAGATCTGCGGTCCGCCACCGTGCACGACGACGGGGTGCATCCCGCAGGCCCGGAGGAACACCATGTCCGCGGCGAACGCCTTCTTCAGCTCGTCGTCGACCATGGCGTTGCCGCCGTACTTGACGACGATCGTGGCGCCGGCGAGTTCCTGCAGCGCGGGAAGCGCTTCGGCGAGGACCTTCGCCTTCACGAGGCCGGCGGCCGGATCGATCTGGTGGGCACCGGAATCCGGTGTCGTGTCGCTCATGACGAGTACGCCGAGTTCTCTTCGACGTACGCGTGCGAGAGGTCCGTGGTCCGGACCGACGCCGAGGCGTCGCCGAGCTTCAGGTCGACGAGGACGTCGATGTCGGCACCGGAGAGGTCGACGTCGCGCGCTCCTTCGACGCCACAACCGTTCTCGCACACGGGGAATCCGTTGAACGACACGGCGATCACGTCCGGATCGATCCGGACCGGTGACGCGCCGACCGTGGCCAGCACCCGGCCCCAGTTGGGGTCGGAGCCGAACAGAGCGGTCTTGACCAGCGAGTCGCGGGCCACGAACCGGGCGACGACCAGGGCATCGTCCTCGGTCGGTGCGCCCGTGACGGTGATGGTGACCCGCTTGGTGACACCCTCCGCGTCGGCCTGCATCTGGGCGGCCAGGTCGTCGCAGACCGCGAAGACGGCCTCGTCGAGATCGGCCTGGTCGACCGGGATCTGGCTGGCACCCGAACTCAGCAGGAGCACGGTGTCGTTGGTGGACATGGAGCCGTCGATGTCGAGCCGGTCGAAGGTCCGCGCGGTCGCGCGGCGCAGTGCGGTGTCGAGCTGGTCGGTGGTGGCTGCGGCGTCGGTGGTGAGCACCACGAGCATCGTCGCGAGCGACGGCGCCATCATCCCGGCGCCCTTGCCCATGCCGCCGACGTTCCATCCCTGTGGGTGGTGCAGCGCAGCCTGTTTCGGCACGGTGTCGGTGGTCATGATGGCGTGTGCCGCGTCGGTGCCGCCGGTGAGTCCGCCGCCCATCTCCTGGACGATCTCGGTGACGCCGGTGAGGACCTTGTCCATCGGGAGGCGGTCGCCGATGAGGCCGGTCGAGCAGACTGCCACCTCGACGGCGCCGGTGCTGGTCCCCCAGTTGCTCAGGGCCTCCGCGACGGCTTCGGCCGTCTTGTGGGTGTCCTGGAATCCGCCGGGCCCGGTGCATGCGTTGGCGCCGCCCGAGTTGAGGATCACCGCGCGCAGCGTGCCCGTGGTGAGGACCTGCTGGGACCACAGCACCGGTGCCGCCTTGACCTGGTTGCTGGTGAAGACGCCGGCGGCCGAGTGGTCCGGACCCTCGTTGAACACGAGGGCGAGGTCGGGGTTACCGGATTCCTTGATACCGGCCGCGATTCCCGCAGCACGGAAACCCAGCGGCGCGGTGACACCCTGTTCGCGGAGGAGCCGCGGCGTGTCGCCGGGGGCCCCGCCCTCGATGCGCTCCGGATCCGGTTGCGCGTTCGGGATTCCGGTTCCGTCAACGCCTGTCATGGTGCAACTCCCACGGTGCTCAGTCCCTCGTTCTCTGTCCAGCCCAGCGCCAGGTTCATCGACTGGACCGCGGCGCCACCGGTCCCCTTGGTCAGGTTGTCCACGGCGCCGACGACCACGAGGGTCTGCGCGCGCTCGTCGACGGTCACCCCGAGCTGAACGGCGTTGGAACCGATGACCGAACCGGTCGCCGGCAGGCGGCCTTCCGGTAGGACGTGGATGAATTCCTCGTCGGCGTAGGCCTTTTCGTAGACCGCGCGCACTTCGTCACCGGTTGCGGTGGTCCGTGCGGTGCACGTCGCGAGGATGCCCCGGGCCATCGGCGCGAGGATCGGGGTGAACGAGACGGTGACGGGCTGCTGCGCCGCCTCCGACAGTGCCTGCGAGATCTCCGGGGTGTGCCGGTGGACTCCGCCGACACCGTAGGCCCGGGCCGACCCGATGACCTCGGAGGCCAGCAGATCGACCTTCGGCGAACGACCGGCACCCGACGCGCCGCTGACCGCGACCACGGTCACGTGCGGCTCGGCCAGCCCCGCGGCGATCGCCGGGAGCAACGACAGGATCGACACCGTCGGGTAGCAACCCGGAACGGCGATCCGGCTGGCGTCCTTGAGGACCTCCCGATTGCCGGGTAGCTCGGGCAGGCCGTACGGCCAGGTGCCTGCATGATCGCCGCCGTAATACGAGGTCCAGTCACCGGCATCGCGCAGCCGGAAGTCGGCGCCGCAGTCGATGATCAGCGTGGTCGGCGGCAGGGCGTCGGCGATGACGGCCGATGCGCCGTGCGGCAGCCCCAGGAAGACCACGTCGTGGCCGCTCAGGATCTCCGGAGTGGTCTCCTCGAGAACCCGATCTGCCAGCGGCAACAGGTGCGGATGGTGGGATCCGAGCGTGGTGCCGGCGTTGCCGCCGGCAGTCAGCGCACCGATCTCGAGCTCGCCGGATCGCAGACGTGGATGCCCGCACAGGAGTCGGAGGATCTCACCGCCCGCGTAGCCGCTCGCGCCGGCCACCGCGACCTTCACCTTGCTGGTTGAGCTTGTCGAAGCCATGCAATCATTATGCAGCAGCCTGCAAATCAATTCATAGACGGGGTGGAGTGGGTCGGCGGTCCGGCCCTCGTGTCAGCGGAGGCGGGCGCCCACTCGTTCGGCGGCGGCGTCGACCGCGGCCAGCTTCGCGGCGTTGGCCTCGTCCTCCGTGAGCGTGCGATCACTCGCGCGGAAGCGCAGCGAGAACGTCAGCGACTTGTTGCCGTCGCCGACCTGCTCGCCGGTGAAGACGTCGAACAGGGCAATGGCCTCGAGCAGCTCACCCGCGCCGTCGCGCAGCGCCGACCGGACGTCGGCGGCCGGCACGTCGGCCGCGACCACCACGTTGACGTCCTGCAGGACGGCCGGGAACACCGACACCGCCGGAGCGGGCAGCACCTCGCGGAGCGGCAGGGCGTCGATGTCGATCTCGACCGCGCAGGCACGCTTGGGCAGGTGGGCGCGTTCGAGCACCGCCGGATGGAGCTCGCCTGCGTAGCCGACCGTGCGTCCGTCGACGGTCAGTCGGGCACAGCGGCCGGGATGCCACGGCCGGTGATCGGCGGCGGAGAGTTCGACCTCCACTCCCGCAGCACGCGCGATGGTGCGAGCCGCCTCGAAGGCGTCGAGGTAGTCGGCGGCACGTCCCGGACCCCACGGCCCCGCGGGGTCGCGCAGGCCGGTCAGGACGACGCCGACGTGCAGCGGCTGATGCGGCAGCGAGGCGTCGAGCGCCTCGATGTCCTCATCGGTGGGGCGCTGCGTCACGTCGAGCGCGGGGACGGGCGCAACGTGGTCACCGGCGATGACGACCTGACCGATGGTGAACAGCGACAGATCGCGCTGACCACGGGCGATGTTGCGCGCGGCCATCTCGAGCAGGCCCGGCAACAGCGTCGAGTTGAGTTCGGGCCGGTCCGACTCGAGCGGGTTGAGGACCTTGACGGTGCGGCGGCGCTCGTCATCGGCGGGCAGGTCCCAGAGGTCGAAGACCCCGGCCGGCATGAACGGGTACGGCAGAACCTCGACATAACCGTCGAGGGCGAGGGTGCGTCCGACGCTGCGACGGCGCCGCTGCACCGGCGTGAGGCCGGTGCCACCCGGAGCGCGCGGCACGACGGCCGGGATGTCCTCGAGACCTTCGAGCCGCAGCACCTCTTCGACGAGGTCGGCACGCTGCTTGAGGTCGGGACGCCACGACGGCGGGACGACGTCGAGGGTGTCGGTGCCGGTGACCACGCAACCGACCTCGGTGAGGCGCGCGGCGGTGGTGCCCGCCGGGTAGCTGATACCCGCGACACGATCGGGCTCGTCGGCGGCGATGCTGATCGCCGACGGGAGCGGCGTCGCGACGCGCGCCTCGGACAGCGGCGACGAGATGGTGCCACCGGCGATCTCGACGATGAGCTGGGCGGCGCGATCGGACGCGACCGCGGTGATCTCCGGGTCGACGATGCGCTCGAAGCGCTTGCTCGCCTCGGAGGTCAGCTTGTGGCGCTTGCCGGTGCGGAAGACGCGGACGGGGTCGAAGGTCGCCGACTCCAGCAGCACGGTGGTGGTCGAGTCGCCCACCTCGGTCGCGCCGCCGCCCATCACGCCCGCGAGGGCGATGGGTCCGGTCGCGTCGGCGATGACGACATCTTCGGGGTCGAGCACACGGTCGACCTCGTCGAGGGTGCGCAACTTCTCGCCCGGCTTCGCCGAGCGGACGGTGACGGTGCCGGTGATGCGGTCGGCGTCGAAAGCGTGCAGCGGCTGACCGAGTTCGATCATCACGTAGTTGGTGACGTCGACGATCGCCGAGATCGGTCGGATTCCGGCGACCAAGAGTCGCTTCTGCATCCACCACGGCGAGATCGCCTTCGGGTCGACGCCGGTGATCACGCGCGCGGTGTAGCGGGTGGCGCCGGAGCCGTCCTCGATGGCGACGGGCCACGGCGTGCCCTCCGCGGTGACGCCGGCTTCCACGACGCCCGGATCCACGAAGGGCACCTCGAAGCTGCTCGCCAGCTCGCGGCCGAGACCGCGGATCGAGAAGGCATATCCGCGGTCGGGGGTGACGTTGACGTCGATGGCGGCGTCGTCGAGTCCGAGGACCTCGCGGGCGTCGGCGCCGGGCTCGGCGGTTCCGGGGGCCAGCACCAGGATGCCGCTGTGGTCGTTGCCGATGCCCAGTTCCGAGACCGAGCAGATCATGCCGTCGGAGACGCGGCCGTAGGTCTTGCGCGAGGCGATCTCGAACGGGCCGGGCAGCACGGCACCGGGCAGTGCGGCGACGATCAGATCACCCACGGCGAAGTTCCGGGCGCCGCAGACGATGCCGCGCGGCTCGGCCTCACCGACCTCGACGGTGCAGAAGCGGATCGGCTTCTTGAACTCGGTGAGCTCCTCGATCGTCTCCACGCGACCGATCACCAGCGGTCCGGTGATCTCCGGGAACTTCTCGATGTCCTCGATCTCGAAACCGACGCGGACGAATCCCGCGTCGATCTCCTCGGTGGTCGCCGACCACTCCGGGTCGCCCGAGCGCAGGACCTCTGTGTACCAGGACTGTGGTGCACGCACTGTGTATCAACTACTTTCGTCGCGTCGTGGAAGTCTGAGGATGCGTGCCGGGCCGCTCAGGCGGCCGGACCGAACGGGAGGGTGAACCGGATGTCGCCCTCGACCATGTCGCGCATGTCGGAGATGTCGTTGCGGAACTGCAGGGTGCGTTCCAGGCCCATGCCGAAGGCGAAGCCGGAGTAGACGTCCGGGTCGATTCCGCTGGCGCGGAGCACGTTCGGGTTGACCATGCCGCAGCCGCCCCACTCGACCCAGCCGGGTCCGCCCTTCTTGGCGGGGAACCAGACGTCGACCTCGGCCGACGGTTCGGTGAACGGGAAGTACGACGCACGCATCCGCGTGGTGGTCTCCGGCCCGAACAGCGCACGGGCGAATGTCTCGAGGGTGCCGCGCAGGTTCGCCAGGGTCAGACCCTTGTCGACGGCGAGTCCCTCGATCTGGTGGAAGACCGGGGTGTGGGTGGCGTCGAGCTCGTCGGTGCGGAACGTGCGGCCGGGGCAGGCCACGTAGATCGGCAGGTCGCGGTTGAGCATGGAGCGCACCTGGACCGGCGAGGTGTGCGTGCGCAGCACCTGACGCGAGCCCTCGGGCGCGATGTAGAAGGTGTCCTGCATCGACCGTGCCGGGTGATCCGGCAGGAAGTTGAGAGCGTCGAAGTTGTGGTGTTCGGTCTCGACCTCGGGGCCCTCGGCGATCTCCCAGCCCATGCCGACGAAGACGTCGGCGACCTGCTCGGCGATCACGGTGATGGGATGGCGCGCGCCGACCGGGCGGCGGCCGCTGGGCAGGGTGACGTCGACCGACTCGGCGACGAGGACCGCCGCATCGCGTTCGGCTTCGAGGACCGCGGTCCGGAGTTCGAGCGACGCGGTGACCCGCCCGCGAACCTGGTTCACGAGCTTGCCGGCCGCCGAGCGCTCTTCCTTCGGCAGGCTGCCGAGTGCGCGTCGGGCCAGCGCGATCGGTGAGCGGTCGCCGAGGTGCGCGGACTTCGCCGCGGACAGCTGCTCGAGGTCGGCCGCCGCCTCGAAGGCCTCGATGGCCGACGCCGCGGCCGCCTCGAGGTCGTCGGGTCCGGGGAATACCGTTTCGTCGGCGGAAGTGGCCACGGTCGGCGAGCTCCTCATGCGTGGGTCGGTGGATGGACGCGTCCTCGTCACGCGCCAGGGCTGCTCGGGCGCGGAAAACCGGCTCGGGACGACCGTCAACGGCGGCGATGACTCTCATCGAGGGTAGTCGACCGCCGCGACGCACTGACCTGCAGGGAGGCGTCGTCTCCGGGAACCGCGTCTCCCCCGCCTCGCGCAGCGGGTCGAAGAGCGAGGACACGACCCGTCACCGCACATCCGATCCCGGAAATCAGCCACCCGATGCCGTCGCCGAGCAGGCCGTACCGCGACACCATCAGGACCGCGATGCCGAGGCACACCAGCGCGGCCAGCAGGGTCAGGTCCCGCGCGCGTCCCGCTCGCCGGGCGACGGGGCCGTCCCACCACGGCAGCGGCCGGTTCTCCAGCGGAGACAGCATCACGACGACGGGCACCATGAGCGCGAGGAGCAGCATCGTCTGGACGCCGACGACGATCGGGAACGACGCGGACTGCACGTCGGCACGGTCCAGGCCCGTCACCGCGCCCAGGACGATGACCGCGGCGAGCACCGGCAGGTGCCAGAGGTACAGCGTCATCGCGCCGCGATTGCCGAGGACGACCCACCACCAGACCCGCGGACGTCCGGCGATCGTCGCCAGTACCCGGCGGACGGCAACGGCACCTGCGCAGAGCACGATCGCGTGACCGGCGAGGAGCAGGCTGGGCGGACTCATGTTGGACAGCTGCTGCCCCGGCACGGTCACGAGCGAGATCTCGTACGGACCCCGGTGCACGAGCCCGGTGTCGAGGATCAGGGCACCGATGGACACGGCCGCGGCGGTCCCCGGACGCAGGATCTGCTTGGCGTAGGCGACTCCGAGCACGGCGGGGATCGTCCACACGGTGAGGAAGTTCAGATAGCCCAGCCACGACGGGCCGGCGTGGAGCCGGATGGCGTCGATGAGTGCCGTACTCCCCCAGCATGTTCCGAGCGCCAAGAACACGTGGAGAGGCGTGCGGATCCGCTGTAGCAGCGGGACGACGGCCAGCACGAGGAGATACGCACCGAGGAACCACAGCAGTTGAACGCCGAGTCGCGCGACTACGTCGGCCGCGGCGTCCAGGCCGGCGGTCGTCAGCCCGGCCAGCACCACCAGCACCACTCCCAGATACCAGCCGAGCGGTCGGAGAAGACGCTGGGTGCGGGTGAACAGCCAGTGCCCCGCGGCGGGAGGGTCGTCGGATGCCCGCGACATCCAGCCATGCGTCGACGCCGCGGCGCCTGCGAAGAAGAACAGCGGCAGCACCTGGAGCAGCCAGGTGGCCGGCTGCAGGATCGGTACCTCGCCGAGGGTGTTGCCGAGGCGGATCGCACCGTCGGAGGTGTCGACGGTCAGCATGATCGAGTGACCGACGACCACCACGAGCAACGAGCAGATGCGGATGAGGTCGACGACCCGGTCGCGGTCGCCGGTGAGCGCCGCCAGTTCGTGTGGCGTCGGCAGCCTTTCCGCCGGCTTTCCGGCGGTCGGTCGAGCGGAGGTCGTGAGCATTCATCGAGTCTCGCCAGGAGCGTCCCGCCGGGCCTGAGCAGAATTACTCGGTCGGGGGCGGCAATCCCCGCAGCACTCGCGTGTGGCACATGTCACGGGCCGCCGGAAAGCTCTCCGGTTGCCCACGCGCACGGGTAGAGACGAAGAGATGAAGCCCTCCAGCATCACCCAGTTGCGCGGCGACGGTATCCGGCTCGCCGCCGACATCTGGGAACCCTCCGGCCCGCCGACCGGCACCGCACTGCTGCTGCACGGAGGTGGACAGACCCGGCACTCGTGGCAGCGGACCGGTGCCCGCCTCGCCGAGCACGGCTGGCGCGCTCTGACCATCGACGCCCGCGGCCACGGCGACAGCGAATGGCCCGACGACGCCGACTACAGCAACGGTGCGCACGCCCGCGACCTGCGGCAGATCGTCGACGACCTGGGTGAACCGCCGGTACTGATCGGTGCCTCGATGGGCGGGCTGGCGTCCCTGCACGCTGCGGGTCACGACCCGTCCATCGCACGGGCGCTGGTCCTCGTCGACATCACGCCCACCGCCGAACCCGAGGGGATCGCCAAGATCACCGGCTTCATGCGCGACGGACTCACCGGCTTCGACAGTCTCCAGGACGCCCTCGACGCCGTCGTCGCCTACAACCCGCACCGGAGTCGCCCGCCCCGGATCGAGGGGCTCCGCAAGAACCTCCGCGAGCGCGACGGCCGCTGGTACTGGCATTGGGACCCGCGAATGCTCGCGCCGCGCGACCACATGGAGCGGACGGCCGCCGAACGCGAGGAACGTGCACGGGAGGCCGCTCGGGCGGTGCGGGTGCCGACCCTGCTCATCCGGGGCAAACAGTCCGACGTTGTCAGCGACGAGGGCGCACGGGAACTCCTCGAACTGATCCCCGGTGCCCGCTACATCGACGTCACCGGCGCCGGCCACATGGTCAGCGGTGATGACAACGACGTCCTGAGTAGCGGTCTGATCGATTTCCTCGACGATCTCGTGAGCACCGAATCCCGCTGAAACGCAACGGTCCCGGCACGCGAAGCGCCGGGACCGTCGACGTGAGAACTACTTGCCGAAGCCGGCGCGCTTGAGCGCGTCGGCCATCGCACCGCTCGGCGCCGGCCGGCGGTCGTTGCGGTTGTTGCCGCCGCCGCGGTTGCCCTGGTTGCCGCGACCGCCCTGGCCGCCCTGGCCGCCACGCTGATCGTTGCGGCGTCCCTGGCCTCCGCCCCCACCGCGGTTGCCGCGCTCGTTGTCGCTGCGCGGCGCACGAGTGCCGCCCTTGCCGCCGGAGTTGCCGGTCCCCGGCTCGTCGTCGAGGCGAAGCGACAGTCCGATCCGCTTGCGTTCGACGTCGACGTCCATGACCTTCACCTTCACGATGTCGCCGGACTTCACGACCTCGTGCGGGTCGGACACGAAGCGGTGGGCCATCGCCGACACATGGACCAGGCCGTCCTGGTGGACGCCCACGTCGACGAAGGCGCCGAAGGCCGCCACGTTGGTGACCTGACCTTCCAGCACCATGCCGGGCGTGAGGTCGGAGACTTTCTCGATCCCGGCGGCGAAGGTCGCCGTCTTGAACTCGGGGCGCGGGTCGCGACCCGGCTTGTCGAGCTCGGCGATGATGTCGATGACGGTCGGACGACCGAAGGTCTCGTCGACGAAGTCGTCGGGACGCAGCTTGGTGAGGGTGGCGGTGTCACCGATCAGCGAGCGGACGTCGGCGCCGACCTTGTCGAGAATGCGGGTGACGACCGGGTAGGCCTCCGGGTGCACGCTGGACGCGTCGAGCGGGTTGTCGCCGTCGGTGATCCGGAGGAAGCCGGCACACTGCTCGAACGCCTTGGGCCCGAGGCGCGGCACATCGGTGATCTGCTTGCGGCTGCGGAAGGCCCCGTTCGAGTCACGGTGCGCGACAATGGATTCCGCAAGTCCGGCGGTGATGCCGGAGACGCGGGAAAGCAGCGGCACCGATGCGGTGTTCACGTCCACACCCACCGCGTTCACCGCATCCTCGACCACGGCGCCGAGCGACCGGGCGAGCAGCGTCTCGGAGACGTCGTGCTGGTACTGGCCGACGCCGATCGACTTGGGATCGATCTTCACCAGTTCCGCGAGCGGGTCCTGCAGGCGGCGGGCGATCGACACGGCGCCACGGATCGACACGTCGAGGTCGGGCAGTTCCTTCGAGGCGTACGCCGACGCCGAGTACACCGATGCCCCGGCCTCCGAGACCACGACGCTCGTCGGCGGCTTCTTACCGGAGTCCTTGATCGCGGCGATCAGTTCGCCGGCCAGGGCGTCGGTCTCCCGCGACGCGGTGCCGTTGCCGATCGCGATCAGATCGACGCCGTGCTTCTGGACGAGCGCACCCAGCACCGCCAGCGCACCGGCCTTGTCGCGACGCGGCTCGTGCGGATAGATGGTGGCCGTGTCGACGACCTTGCCGGTCTCGTTGACCACGGCCACCTTCACGCCGGTCCGCAGGCCGGGGTCGAGGCCCATCGTGGTGCGGGCGCCGGCCGGGGCGGCCAGGAGCAGGTCCTTGAGGTTGGTGGCGAAGACGGCCACCGCGTCGGCCTCGGCGGCCTGGCGCAGACGCATCCGGACGTCGAGCGAGAGTCCGACGAACAGCTTGGTGCGCCACGCCCAGCGGACGGTGTCGGCGAGCCAGCGGTCGGCGGGACGGCCCTGATCGGAGATCCCGAACCGGGCAGCGATGCGCTGCTCGTAGGGACCGGGTCCGGCCGGACGATCGGCCGCCTCGGGATCGGCGTCGAGGGTGACCGAGAGGATCTCCTCGCGTTCTCCGCGAAGCACCGCGAGCACCCGGTGCGACGGGATCGAGGTGAAGGGTTCGGAGAAGTCGAAGTAGTCGGCGAACTTGGCGCCGGCCGCCTCCTTGCCCTCGCGGACGGCAGTCCGCAGCACGCCGGTCTGCCACATCAGTTCACGCAGTTCACCGACCAGGTCGGCATCCTCGGCGAACCGCTCGACGGCGATCGCGCGGGCGCCGTCGAGCTGTTCGGCGGTGAAGGTCGACGGATCGGTGGTCGGATCCGACAGCAGCGCGTCGGCCACCGGCTCGTGCCCGGCCTCGCGGGCGATCTGGGCCTTGGTGCGGCGCTTGGGCTTGTACGGCAGGTAGATGTCCTCGAGGCGGGCCTTGGTGTCGGCCGCGAGGATTCGTGCGTCGAGTTCGGCGTCGAGCTTGCCCTGTGCGGCGATCGACTCGCGGACCGACTGACGCCGGGCCTCGAGGTCGCGCAGGTATCCGAGACGCTCGTCGAGGGTGCGCAGTTGGGTGTCGTCGAGACCGCCGGTCACCTCTTTGCGGTACCGGGCGACGAACGGGACGGTCGACCCGCCGTCGAGTAGTTCGATCGCGGCCCGGACCTGTCCGACGCCGACGCCGAGTTCGGTGGCGATCGCCGACGCGATGCGGGCGTTCACGACCGCGGGGTCGGGGGTGGGCACCGTCTGCGGGGTCGCGGCATCCGATGGGGCGGGGACTGCGGGAGCGGACTCGGGCTGGGGCACGGACGCGGGTGACACGGTTTCTGACACGATCGCCGACCCTACCGGCCGCCTCGGACAGCTGTCAGCCGCGACCCACCGCATTGTGGACACGCGCACTCTCGTACAGACAGATCGCTGCCGCGGCGGCGACGTTGAGACTCTCCGCGCGACCGCGGATGGGGATGGACACCCGGTGGTCGGCGGCCGCCTGGATGTCGGCGGACAGGCCGTGGGCCTCGTTACCGAAGAGCCAGCCGACCCGGCCGGACAACACCTCGGCGGCGTGATCGAGGTTCACCTCGCCGTCGGCGGCCGTCGCGAGCAGCGAGATGCCGGCGCCGGCGATGGCGTCGAGACCCTCGGTCAGGGCGCGCTGACGCACCACCGGCACGGTGAACACGCTCCCGGCGCTCGCGCGGACGCACTTGCCGTTGTGGGGATCGACGGCGTCACCGAGCAGCACGACCGCATCGGCGCCCATCGCGTCGGCGCATCGGATGAGGGTTCCGGCGTTGCCGGGTTCCCGCGGTTCGACGGCGATCGCGAGGAGCCGCGGCTCGTCGGCGAGGACGGCCTCGAGCGGCACGTCGAGGAGCGGGCAGACAGCGAAGATCCCGGGCGGGGTCGAGGTCTCCGCGAGCTTCGACGCCGCACGGGCGGAGATCACGAGAACCGGGACGCCGGCCGCCTCCGCGGCGGCGGTGATCCCCTGATGCCGGAGCTGGTCCTCGTCGGCGACCAGCACCACCTCGGCGCGGTCGACCGCGAGAGCCGAGGACACCGAGTTGGCCCCCTCGGCGAGGAAACGCCCCTGCTCACGCCGCTCGGCAGCGCGATGGAGCTTCGCATACGACACGACCCGCGAGGATCGCTCGGACAGGATCTCCGTCATCGGATCATCCCTCGGGCGACTCGCGGGTCGTGTGTGGTGTGGCGCAATCAGGCAGCCGGGGCGTTGACGTCGGCCGGCAGGGCCTTGCGGGCGACCTCGACCAGGCCGGTGAAGGCCTCGGGATCGGTCACCGCGATGTCGGCGAGCACCTTGCGGTCGACCTCGACACCAGCGGCCTTGAGGCCCTGGATGAAGCGGTTGTAGGTGATGTCGTTGGCGCGGGCCGCAGCGTTGATACGCGCGATCCACAGCTTCCGGAACTCACCCTTGCGGGCGCGACGGTCCCGGTAGGCATAGGTCATCGAGTGGAGCTGCTGCTCCTTGGCCTTGCGGTAGAGGCGCGACCGCTGGCCGCGGTAGCCCTTCGAGGCCTCGAGGGTGGACCGACGCTTCTTCTGGGCGTTCACTGCCCTTTTCACGCGTGCCATGTGTTAAATCCTTTTGCTTGTCAGAGGTCAGGGTTCGCGCGCGTCAGATGTTCAGCAGGCGCTTGATGCGAGGGGCGTCGTTCTCGCTGACGACGGTGGTGCCGTCGAGACGACGGGTGCGCTTGGAGGGCTTGTGCTCCAGCAGGTGGCGGCGGTTGGCCTTCTGACGGACGATCTTGCCGCTGCCGGTCACCTTGAATCGCTTCGCGGTGCCCTTGTGGGTCTTGCTCTTAGGCATGTCTTTCCTTCTGTCGGGCGAACTCCGGCAGCCGAACCTGATCAGGTCCGGCTGGCATCCGGGTTCACGTCTCGTGATCTCGGCCGGGACGGGGCCTTCGCCTGCGTCCGGCCGAACGGCTCAGCTCTCGTCCGGCGCGTTCTTCGGGCCGCCGGAACGTTCGCGGCTCTCTTGCGCCTTCTGGCGGGTCTTCGCGCCCTTGTGCGGGGCGAGGACCATCGTCATATTGCGACCGTCCTGCTTGGCCGAGGTCTCGACGAAGCCGTAGTCGGCGACATCGTTGCCCAGGCGCTGCAACAGGCGGTAGCCGAGCTCAGGACGGGACTGCTCGCGGCCGCGGAACATGATGGTCACCTTCACCTTTGACCCCGCCTCGAGGAACCGGACGACGTGACCCTTCTTGGTCTCGTAGTCGTGGTCGTCGATCTTGGGTCGGAGCTTCTGCTCCTTGATGACGGTCATCTGCTGATTGCGACGCGATTCGCGCTGCTTCTGGGCCGCTTCGTACTTGAACTTGCCGTAGTCCATGATCTTGCATACCGGCGGACGGGCGTCGGGAGCCACCTCGACGAGGTCGAGGTCGGCTTCATAAGCCAAGCGAAGCGCATCTTCAACACGCACGATGCCCACCTGCTCCGAGTTGGGTCCGACGAGTCGGACCTCAGGGACGCGGATGCGCTCGTTGATGCGGGTCTCAGTGCTGATGGGGCCTCCTAGTTCAATCCTGCAGTGGTAACCGTCGCGTCGTGGCGAGGGTCGTGTGCAGGAGAACAGCGCAAACCTCAGCAAACGAGCCCCGGGACAGTTGTCCGCGGGGCTCCGATACCGACCGATTCTCCTACTGCGCCCAAGGGCACAGCGCGGCCGATGTCGCCGGTCGCATCGACGAGGATGCGATCTGCGACGATCGGCGTGAACCGGACCGTACAACTGCGGTGATCTCGCGGGGCGAGCACTGCGTCGAACGGTGGGAGCGGAACTCCACTTACGACCCCGGCGCATACCAGGGCGGTCGTGCTATGGGAGTCTAACAGCCATGGCCGAGAACCCCAATTCGTCACCAGCACCGACACCCCAGGAGGGTGCGACGGGTAGTGGCGCCGACATCGATGATGCGGCACGCACTGACCGCGACAACGTCCGTGACCTGGGAGATATTCCGGCCATCGAGGTCATCACCCGTTCCGTCGTGATGCTCATGAGTGCCGCCGCCGAGAAGCTCGGCCTGGCCGAGGGCACCTCCGAAGACCGGATCGACCTGCCCGAGGCCCGGACCCTCATCACCGCGCTGGCCGGTCTTGTCGACGCGTCGAAGGCTGACCTGGGCATCCACGCCGCACCCATCCGCGACGGCCTCAAGGGCCTGCAGCTCGCCTTCCGCGAGGCCAGCGCCTACCCCGACGAGCCCGGCGAGGGTCCCGGCGAGAAGTACACCGGTCCGGTCCGCGCCCCGAAGAAGTAGGACCGCGGCCCCGCGCCGCTCTACCCTGGTCACATGACGAATCCCGGAGAATCCGACCCGACGAGCACAGCGTCGGAAAGCGCCTCGTCGGACGACACCATCGACGCCGAGATCGTGTACACCGGGCCGGTGCCGGGAACCCTGCCCGATCCCGACTACACCGACAGCGGTGTCCCGACCTTCGACTTCGTCCGCGACAAGATCGAGAACCGCATCACCACCGCGATCGGCTCCCAGGAGCTCGCCGAGGCGAGTGCCGAGGGGCAGAGCGTCGACGAGATGATGCGCAAGCGCGACGAGGCCGCGAAGAAGCGCCTCGAGGAGATCCGGAAATCGATGGGCAAGTAGGAGTACACCCACTCCCCGACATCGCACATCGCCACCTCCGCCCAGATGCGCTACCTGTAAGTAGCTCCGCTGCAACGGAAGTGGCGATTCTCGTCAGGACGTGGCAGCGCCGGCCTCGTTGCTCAACAGCTCCCGGCACAGCAGGTCGACAACCCATTGCTCGATCCGCTCCGAGTTCCACCCCCTGTTCGCGAGGTGTGTCCAGGTCTCGTGACCGAACGCGAGCGAACACACGTCGCACGCCGTGTCGACGTCGATGCCCCCGCGGAGGGTTCCGGCCGGCCAACCCGTGAAGATCCGACGGCGCCCGTCATCGCCGCGACCCTCGCCGTC
The DNA here is from genome assembly GCF_030316175.1 of Gordonia sp. Swx-4. Taxonomy (NCBI): domain Bacteria; kingdom Bacillati; phylum Actinomycetota; class Actinomycetes; order Mycobacteriales; family Gordoniaceae; genus Gordonia; species Gordonia sp. Swx-4. Next base: position 2,158,005 of record NZ_CP128197.1, on the reverse strand, counting down.
GCGGTAAGCGGTGGCGAGCACGTCGTTGGTGAGACTGCCCTCGTAGAGCAGCGCGACGATGTCGCCCGGACCGTCGAACATGCGTCGCCGATGACGGACCATGGCCCCGATCTGCTGCCGCGGCGACACACCGGGCGCCTGCAACTCCGCCACCAGCTGCGGCACGTCGGCCTCCTCGTCGACGAGATCGACGAGCGCGGTCGCGAGACCGGCCTTGTTGCCGAAGACCGCATAGACGGTCGGCTCGGCGACCCCCGCGGCTTTCGCGACCTCCTTGAGAGTGGTCTTGCTCCAACCCTTTTCGGCGAACAGTCGACGAGCCTCGGCCGCGAGTCGCGCACGGGTCTCACGCGCCTGGGCCTCACGACGCGGCGACGAGTATGTGCGTTTCCCTTGTCCCATCGGTGCGACCTCCCCTATATTCAGTGAGTCAGACTCAATCAACCGTGTACGACTCACCCAATCTAGGACCACTGATGAAGAATTCCAAACTCTCCGGATATGGGCTCGCACTCGGCGGATTGCTCGTCTGCGTCGGCGGGGCCTCACATCCGCACGGCCCGATGGACTCTCCCGAGAGTCATGTCATCGGAATGCTGGAAGACCCGACCTGGGTGCCGACCCACACGATCGCCCTGGTCGGAACCGCGATCATCGCGGCGTCGCTGATTGCCCTGGCACGTTCGGGCGTCCGACCGGCGAAGGTCACCCCGTATCTCGTGGTGGCGGCGGTCGGGGCGGCGCTCGCGACCATCGAGTACGTCCCGCACATCGCCGCGAAGCTCGAACTGGACGCCCTGAGAGCCGGCGAGGCGGCGCCCATCACGCGCACCCACGAGGTCCTGGCGGTGTACTCGGGGCCCGTCTTCGGATTCGGATCGGCACTGCTGGCACTCGTGGTCGCGATCACCGCCACCCGACGTCGGTCGCTGTGGGCGCTCGTCGCTATCCCGGGCATCGTCGGCGGGATCGCGGGCGGCCTCGCGGTACCCCTGCTCCTCGTGACCCGGGATGTCCAGATGACGCTCCTGTTCCCCGGCGTCGCGGGCGTCGCGGTCTTCTACATCCTGCTGGGCATCGGCGTGGCGAGGGGCGCGGTGCTCAGCACACCCGAACCCGACGACGCGCGGACCGAGGATCTCCCCGCCCCCAACCGGCCCGCCCGTACCCGCGCCTGCCTGACCCGAACGCAGAATCGCCACCTCCGAGCAGCCTCGCCAACTGTAAATGGCGCTGCCGCACCGGAAGTGGCGACTCTGCGTGAATTCGATCAGCCCGCCGAGGCGACCGTCTCGTCGACCTCGAGGATCTCGGACAGGAACTTGCCGGTGTGGCTTCCGGGCGCGACCGCGATGTCCTCGGGTGTGCCCTCGGCGACGACCGTGCCGCCGCCGCTGCCGCCCTCGGGTCCCATGTCGATGACCCAGTCGGCCGTCTTGATGACGTCGAGGTTGTGCTCGATGGTGATGACCGTGTTGCCCTTGTCGACGAGACCGTTGATCACCGCGAGGAGCTTCTTGATGTCCTCGAAGTGCAGGCCGGTGGTCGGTTCGTCGAGGATGTAGACGGTGCGGCCCATCGAGCGCTTCTGCAGCTCGGCAGCCAGCTTCACGCGCTGCGCCTCACCTCCCGACAGCGTCGGTGCCGGCTGTCCGAGGCGGACATATCCGAGGCCGACATCGTCGAGGGTCTTGAGGTAGCGGTGGATCGAGGTGACCGGCTCGAAGAAGTCCGCGGCCTCCTCGATGGGCATGTCGAGGACCTCGGCGATCGTCTTGCCCTTGTAGTGGACCTCGAGGGTCTCGCGGTTGTAGCGGGCACCGTGGCACACCTCGCACGGTACGTAGACGTCCGGCAGGAAGTTCATCTCGATCTTGATCGTGCCCTCGCCGGCGCAGGCCTCACAGCGGCCACCCTTGACGTTGAACGAGAACCGGCCCGGCTGGTAGCCGCGAACCTTGGCCTCGGTCGTGGCCGCAAAGAGGGTGCGGATCTTGTCGAAGACGCCGGTGTAGGTCGCCGGGTTGGAGCGCGGGGTGCGTCCGATCGGCGACTGGTCGACCTGCACGAGCTTGTCGAGGTTGTCGAGTCCCTTGATCCGCGTGTGGCGGCCGGGCACCTGACGCGCGCCGTTGAGCTTGTTGGCGAGCACGGTCGCGAGGATGTCGTTGACCAGCGTCGACTTGCCGGAACCTGACACACCGGTCACTGCCGTCATCACGCCGAGCGGGAACGACACCTCGATCCCGCGCAGGTTGTGCTCACGCGCACCGACGACGGTCAGCTGACGCTTGCGGTCGATCGGCCGGCGGATCTCCGGGATCGGCAGCGAGTCCCGGCCGGACAGGTACGCACCGGTCAGCGACTTCCGGTTCTTCAGCAGATCCTTGTAGCTGCCGCTGTGCACGACGTGACCGCCGTGTTCACCGGCCCGTGGACCGATGTCGACGATCCAGTCGGCGGACCGGATGGTGTCCTCGTCGTGCTCGACGACGATCAGCGTGTTGCCCAGGTCGCGGAGTCGGGTGAGGGTCTCGATCAGTCGACGGTTGTCGCGCTGGTGCAGACCGATCGACGGCTCGTCGAGGACGTAGAGGACGCCTGCGAGTCCGGAACCGATCTGCGTCGCGAGGCGGATGCGCTGGGCCTCACCACCCGACAGCGACCCGGCCGCACGCGACAGCGACAGGTACTCCAGGCCGACGTCGAGCAGGAATCGGATACGTGCCTGGACCTCTTTGAGCACCCGGCCGGCGATCGCGGCCTGACGCTCGTCGAGGTGGAGGTTGTCGAGGAAGTCCGCGCAGTCGGCCACCGAGAGCGCACAGACCTCGGCGATCGACTTCGGGCCGTACTCGGGATGGTCGAGGGTGACCGCGAGGATCTCCGGACGCAGGCGCGCGCCCTGGCAGGCGGGGCACGGGACGTCACGCATATACCCCTCGTAGCGTTCCTTCATCTGCTCGGACTCGGTCTGGTCCATCCGCCGGGCGAGGAACGACATGACGCCCTCGAACTCGGTGTAGTACGAGCGGGTGCGTCCGTAGCGGTTGCGGAACTTCACATGCACCTGGTGGTCGCTGCCGTTGAGCAACGCGCGACGCGCCTTGACCGGCAGCTTCTTCCACGGGGTGTCGACGTCGAAGCCCATCTGGTCGGCCAGGCCGGACATCAGGCGCAGGAAGTAGTCGGCGTTGTGTCCGGTCGACCACGGCGCGATCGCACCCTCGGAGAGGGTCATCTCGGGGTCGGGCACGACGAGTTCCTCGTCGACCTCCTTGCGCACACCGAGGCCGTCGCATTCGGGGCAGGCACCGTACGGCGAGTTGAACGAGAACGAACGCGGCTCGAGGTCGTCGATGGCGATCGGGTGGGCGTTGGGGCACGCCATCTTCTCGGAGAACCGGCGCTCGCGGTTCGGGTCGTCCTCCTCGAGGTCGACGAAGTCGAGCACGATGATGCCGTCGGCGAGACGCAGACCGGTCTCGACCGAATCGGTGAGGCGCTGCTTGGCACTGGCCTTCACGACGAGGCGGTCGACGACGACCTCGATGTCGTGCTTCTCCTGCTTCTTCAGCTTCGGCGGATCGGTCAGCTGGTGGACGACGCCGTCGATCCGGGCACGGGAGAAGCCCTGCGTCTGGAGTTCGGCGAACAGGTCGACGAACTCGCCCTTGCGGGTGCGGACCACCGGGGCGAGGACCTGGAACCGGGTGCCCTCCTCCATGGCGAGGACCTGGTCGACGATCTGCTGCGGCGTCTGCTTGGCGATCGCCTCGCCACAGATCGGACAGTGCGCCTTACCCGCGCGGGCGTAGAGCAGACGGAGGTAGTCGTAGACCTCGGTGATGGTGCCGACCGTCGACCGCGGGTTGCGGTTGGTCGACTTCTGGTCGATGGACACTGCCGGCGAAAGACCTTCGATGAAGTCGACGTCGGGCTTGTCCATCTGACCGAGGAACTGCCGGGCGTACGCCGAGAGCGACTCGACGTAGCGACGCTGGCCCTCGGCGAAGATCGTGTCGAAGGCGAGGGACGACTTGCCCGATCCCGACAACCCGGTGAACACGATGAGGCTGTCCCGAGGGAGGTCGACATCGATGCCCCGCAGGTTGTGTTCGCGGGCACCTCGGACGATCAGACGATCAACCACTGCAGTCCTAACATTCTTCTCGAGTCAGAGTCTTCTCAAACTCACCGGGGCGCACGGGTGGCGCATGGGCACCGTAACGACAGGCACCGACAATTGTGTTCCGTGAGCGTCGGCCCGGATGGGATTCGAGGCCCGAGCGCCGGACGATCGGTCTCGCCATCCGCACATACACCATCGGACCGATGTTCCACGATACCCGCGCCCCGTCCACGCCCGACCGTCGCGAGCGTCACACACCGGCCGAGCGGTGTCATAGCCTTGTCGCATGACCTCATCGACACCGATCAGCGACTCCTACACCGGCGATCTCTCCGAGTCGAAGACCCCGCAGCGACGCACCCTCGACTCGGCCACCATCGTCAAGCTGTCCGTCGGATCGATGGACAACAATGTGTACGTGGTGACCTCGAAGGCCACCGGCGACCAGCTGATCATCGACGCCGCCAACGACGCGGACACGATCATCGCCACTCTCGACGCCATCGGCGGGAAGCCCGCACTGATCTTCACGACGCACCAGCACTTCGACCATGTGCAGGCACTGGCCGCGGTGAGCGAACACACCGGCGTCCCCACCGCGGCCGGCCGATTCGACGCCCCCGAGTTGCCGGTCACCCCCGACCGTCTCGTCGACGACGGTGACGTGATCGAGGTCGGCGACCTCCGGTTCGAGGCGATCCACCTCGTCGGCCACACCCCCGGTTCCATCGCCCTCGCCCTGACCGACGGCGACACCGTCCACCTGTTCACCGGCGACTGCCTGTTCCCCGGTGGCATCGGCAAGACCTGGAAGTCCGAGGACTTCGAGACCCTCATCGAAGACGTCTCCACCAAGGTGTTCGACCGCTTCGGCGACTCGACGGTCGTCTATCCCGGACACGGCAAGGACACCACCTTGGGCGCCGAGCGTCCGTCGCTGCAGGAGTGGCGCGAACGCGGCTGGTGACGTCCCGCAACCCCACCCTCTTTCCGTAAACGCTCCCCCGCGAGGGCGGGCGGGTCTACGGAAAAGGGGTGGGTTTGCGCAGGTTTGGGCGTGGGCCTCTGCGGATACCTGACATCGGAAACGCTCTACCGATCGTGACCTCGGCAGTCCCGAAGTTCCCGAACGGATCACGAAGAGTCGATTCACCTGCATGTATCCGAAGGGCGGGTAGCGTTGATCAGGCCACAAATGCGCTGTATCCCGACGGATCTCGAACCGCACTCGATCGAAGAAGGTTGTGACCGATGATTCTCCGCCGTATCGCCCGCCCGCTCCTTGCGTCTGCGTTCGTCGCCAGTGGCGTCGACGCCATTCGGAGCCCGAAACCGATCGCGCAGTCCGCGGCGCCGCTCGTCGACAAGGCGCGCACCGCACTGCCGCCGGAGGTCGCAGACAAGGTCCCGGAGAACACCGAGACCTTGGTGCAGATCAACGCCGCGGCACAGATCGGTGGCGGCATCCTGCTGGCGACCGGCAAATTCCCGCGCCTCGCCTCGGTCGTGCTGGCCGGAACCCTGATCCCGACGACGGCCGCCGGCACGGACTTCTGGAACGAGGCCGACCCGGTCCGCAAGGAAGCCCAGCGCGACGCGTTCATCAGGAACATCGGTCTCCTCGGCGGCGTTCTGCTGGCCGCGGTGGACACCGAGGGCAAGCCGTCGCTCGCGTGGCGTGGCAAGCAGAAGGCCAGTGCCGTCGCCGCGGCACTCCCGATCGGCGCCGCCGCCGGCCACTCCACCTGGGACACCCTCGTCGAGCGCGGCCATGAGGGCGCCGAGATCGTCGGCGAGCGGTCAGCTGAAGCCGGTGACCTTCTGAGCAAGGGTGCACACGTCCTGTCGGAGCGTTCCGCGGAGTGGACGGCCGAGGCCGCCGCCAAGTTCCGCGAGCACGCTCCTGAACTGGCCGAGTCCGCGCAGAAGCGGTCGCTCGAGATCGCGGAGCGGGCCGCCGACACCGCGGCCGAGGTCGCCGACCGTCTGCGCGATCGTGCACCTGTGCTCGCCGACGCTGCCCTGGTCCGCTCGTCGACCCTGGCCGACGCCGCACTCGATCGATCGTCGGAACTGGCCGAGACCGCCCGCAAGCGGGGACCGAAGCTGGCCAAGCAGGCGCAGAAGCGCGCGAAGAAGGCCAAGAAGCAGGCGGCGAAGAACGCTCCGAAGTTCGCCGACGTGGCCCGCGACCGTTCGGCCGAGTTCGCCGACATTGCACGGGACCGCTCGGCCGAATTCGCCGAACTCGCGCGCGCCCGGTCGGCCGAGCTCGCCGAGTCCGCCCGCCATCTCGCGGCCGCTGCCGAGGAGACCGCGGCGTACACCGCAGACGAGGGCCGCAAGCGCTGGCGCAAGGCGCGCGGCTGACCGTCCTGCCCGGTAGCCGGATGCGAGTACGACGCTGAGCACCACCGACCACCACACGGACGCGGCACACCCACCAGAGAACTATCCCTGGGTGTCCGCGTCCGTTGTGGTCGAGCGGGACCCGCCGACTGCTCCCCCAGCCGGTACGCGTCTGGTGGTCGCGGTCGGCTCGAACGCGGCGCCGAGCGTGTTGCGCCGCAAGCTCGGTCACCTCGACCCCGCCGGCGTCCTGCATCTGACGCCGGTGCGGGTCGCCAACATCACAGTCGGCCATTCCGCACACGTCGCGGCACGTGGATACGTGCCCGCGGCACCCGTTCACACAGGTCACGGCTCGTTGGAGGCGGTGGCCGCCTGGCTCTCACCCCGGCAGACCGAGGCGCTGGATCTCACCGAACCCAACTACGATCGACGGACAGTGAACACGCACGACCATCCCCTCATTCTCGGTGAACCTCGGCTGCCCGCCGACGGTCCCGCCTCTCCGGACGAGTTCGACATCTACGTGTCGCGTCACGGAGTCCTGGCCGACCCCTCGGCCGGGACGCCATTGCCGTTCGGCAGCCAGGCGGGTGTCTTCGGGTGGCTGGCGCGACATCTCGGCGACCCCGATCTACACGGCTCGGCGGCCGAGGTCTGCGCTCGCCTGGCGATCGCGGATCACGCGACCCGGGTCACTGGACTGATCAGAGCTGCCGGACTGTCACGGTCGGCGTGGCCCGTCAATGCGCGAGGAGTTGTGGCGTGACCGCACTGTCCCCCGACACCGACCCTCGGATCAGCGAGGAACAGGAACATCTCGACCGCGTCTACGGCCGTCTCGACCGGATGCGCCGGACCACGCAGCGTCGCCTGTCCTCGACCCTCAGCGAGCGCGGCGAAACCCCGCAGGCGCTCTCGGAGCGCGAGTCCTACGAGCGGATGTACAACGAGGACCTCGCGAAATTCGATGCCGCCGAACACAATCTGTACTTCGGGCGCCTCGACCTCGACGACGGCGAGATCCGGCGGATCGGCCGTATCGGTGTGCTCGACGACGGCCTGGGCGACGACGGTACTCACGACCACACCGCGACCGACGCGACGCTGCTGCTCGACTGGCGCGCACCACTCGCACGTCCCTTCTACCTGGCCACGCCGGCTGCCCCCGAGGATGTCGCCCGCCGTCGCCACATCCGCACCCGCAGCCGCAAGGTCCGCGGGGTCAGCGACGAATCGCTGACCGCAGGCGACGCCCTGCTCGACGACTTCGGTCACGGCGACGTCGTCAACGAATCCGCTCTCGTCGCCGCCCTCAACGCGGCGCGTACCGGCGAGATGACCGACATCGTCGAGACCATCCAGCGGGAGCAGGACCTCATCATCCGGTCGACGCACCGAGGCGTGACGGTCATCCAGGGCGGGCCGGGAACCGGCAAGACGGCCGTGGCGCTGCACCGCGCCGCGTACCTGCTCTACACGCATCGTGAGATCCTCTCGCGCAGCGGCATTCTCATCATCGGACCGAACGACGACTTCCTCAGCTACATCGGTCAGGTCTTGCCGTCCCTCGGCGAGTCCGGTGTCCTGCTCTCGACGATCGGCGACCTGTTCCCCGGTGTCCGGGCCCGTAGCGAGGACGCGCGGGTCACCACCGGCGTCAAGGGCGGCCTCCGGATGGTCGACGTCCTCAAACGTGCGGTGCGGGCCAAGCAGTCGTTGCCGTCCCGGCCGGAGCCGGTGGATTTCGACAGCTACCGGGTCGAGATCGACTCCGAACTGGTCAAGGCAGCACGGGCCAAGGCCCGTTCGACACGTCGCGCGCACAACCAGTCCCAGAACGCCTTCCTCAAGGCCGGTCTCGCCGAGCTCGCCCGACGTCATGCCTCGACCATCGGTTCCAGCCTGCTCGACGGTTCGCAGCTCCTGAGCCCCGCCGACATCGCCGACATCCGCGACGAGATGAGCCACGATCCCGACATCCGTGCGGCGCTGCTGAAGTTCTGGCCCACGCTGACGCCGCAGGACATGCTGCGCGAGTTGCTCACCGACGAACGGGCGATCCGTAAGACCACACCCGGTTGGTCCGACGCCGACCGTGCGGCGCTGCTGCGGGAACCGCGCACCTACTCGACCACCGGGGACGACTTCTCCCCCGCCGACGTGCCGCTCCTCGACGAGCTGGCCGAACTCATCGGCTACGGCACCGACGACGCCGAACGTGCCGAACGCGCACGCTGGCGTCGCCAGCTCGCCGAGGCGCAGGATGCGCTCGACATCTTGACGGGTTCGGCCCCACAGGATCTCGAGGACGAGCTCGATCCCGAGATCCTGATGGCCTACGACCTGATCGACGCCGAACAGCTGGCGTCGCGTCAGACCGAGACCCGCCGCGCCACCACCGCCGAACGCGCCTACGGCGACCGCACCTGGACCTTCGGGCACGTGATCGTCGACGAGGCCCAGGAACTCTCGCCGATGGCGTGGCGAATGGTGATGCGCCGCATCCCGAACCGGTGGATGACCATCATCGGCGACACCGCGCAGACCTCAGACGAGGCGGGCACCCGGTCGTGGGGTGAGGTGCTCGAGACGTACGTCGCCAAGCGCTGGCAGTTCAAGGAACTGTCGGTGAACTACCGCACGCCCAGCGAGATCATGACGTACGCCGCTCGTGTTCTCGACGAGATCGGCAACGGGGAGACCGCGCCGACGTCGTTGCGCAGCAACGGTATCGAACCGGTGGCGATCGCGGTGGGCGACACCGGTGACGCGGAGGGCATCTCGGCCGGCGTCCTCCGCGCCGTCGACCTCGCCGAACCCCAGGGACTCACGGCCGTCGTGGTCCCGGACACGCTGGTCGATGCGGTGAACGCCGCTCTGGACCCGGACGCATTCGACGCGAAGGGCGTCGATGCCCCGAAGGTCTACACGGTCCGCACCTGCAAGGGTCTGGAGTTCGACACCACGATCGTGGTCGAACCGGCCGCGATCATCGCCCAGTCACCGCGCGGTCTCAGCGACCTGTACGTCGCGTTGACCCGTGCCACCCAGCGACTCGTCATCGTGCACGACGAGGCGCTGCCTGCGGTGCTCGCGGACCTTCCGGCCGTCACCGACGCCGCGACTCCAAGTCGCTGAGCGCCGCGTCGATCCGCGGCCCGAACTCCGACAGCGCATCGCTGCCGACGATGCCGAGATGGTCGGTGTCGATGTCGATCCGGGTGATGCCACCGCCCAGGTAGGGCGCCCAGCGGCGCGGGCCCGCATCCGCCGATTCCTCGGTGACGCTGTCGGCGGCGACGATGAGCATGGTGTCGCCGTCGTACGGCCGCGGCCGGTGCGAGATGGTGCGTTCGGCAGAACTCGTCATACGCTTCAGCATCCGATCGAACGACTCCGCATCGAGCAACCCGAGTCCGGTGACCTTGTCCCGGACCGCGGCGGCGATCGCTTCCGGCGCAACCGATCCCGGATCGTCGGGGTCGACGAGCTCATCGACGCCGACGACCTCACGCCAGCCGCCCAGCAACTCCGAGGCCAACTCCCGGGCGTCGATGTCCATCGACATCTCCCCCTCGTCCGTCCAACTCGTCGCCGGCTCGACGTCGTCGGCCGGATAACTGTCGAGCAGACCCAGGAATCCGACGTCCTCGCCGCGCAACCGCAGTTCGACGGCCATCTCCTGTGCGATCAGGCCACCGATCGACCACCCCAGCAGGTGGTACGGCCCCGCGGGCGCGATGCGTCGGATCTCGTCGACGTAGCGCACGGCGAGATCGTGCACCGTGGCGTCGGGGAGATCGCCGGCCACCACGTACGGGTCCTGGATTCCGTACACCGGCCGGTCGTCGAGATGGGGTGCGAGACCAGCGAACAACCACGCCAACCCGTCGGCGGGATGCACACAGAACACCGGGTTCCGTGAGCCCTCCCGGCGCAGCGGTACGACGACGCCGCCGTTCGTCGGATCGGACGTATCCGCTCCGGCGGCTTCCGATTGGAGGTGTGCAGCCAGCCGCGCACCGAGGTCGCGAGGCGTCGGTCCGGCGAACACCCAGGCGACCTCGACCGAAATACCCGTGCGGCGGCGTAGTTCGGCGACGAGACGGACCGCGGACAGCGACGTCCCGCCGACGTCGAAGAATCCCTGCACTGCGCTCGTGACCGCGACGCCGGTGACCTCGGTCATGCACTCGGCGACGAGCACCTCCCACTTCCCGGCCGGCGCCACCGGCTGATCCGCGACGTGTGCGTCGTGAGCGGTTTCGCCGATCATCGTCGACATCCGCGCATGGTCGGGTCGTCCGTCGTCCCCGACCGGGACCTCGTCGACGATGGTCAGAACCGACGGAACACAATGCGGTGCAATCACTTCGACGGCGGCGCGGCGAAGGTCGTCTGTGGTGATCCCCTCGGAGTCGACGCTCACCCACCCGTGGATCTCGACATCGTCGCCGTTCTGGACAGCGACGACGCCACTCGCTCGCACACCACCGAGTTCGGCGAGTGTCGTCTCGACCAAGTCGAGATCGACGCGCAACCCGCCGACCCGGACCTGACGATCGAGGCGGCCGAGGACCTCGATCCGCGGCTCCCCATCACCATCCAGCCACCGTGCGAGCACGCCGGTCGAGGGATCGTCGGTGCGCAGTTCACCGGGGATTCGAGGCGGCAACGCCCGCCCGGCGGTGTCGACGACGGCCGCGCCCGGTGCGTCCACAGCACCGAGTCGGCGGCGATCGTTCTCGGTCACCAGCTCGATCTCACCCAGCACTGTGGTGGTCGGTTCGTCCGCGGTGATCGCATCGATGATCCGGTGGAAGACATCGCGGAACACGGAAACCGTCTGCGGTTCGAAGAGTGCCGCCGCATAGTCGATCTCACCGGTGATGACGATCCCGTCGGGGGTGGTCGTCTCCACGAGCCCGAGGGTGAGGTCGACCTTGGCCGGCGGAGGCCCGTGGTCCACCGGCTGTACCCGCAGTCCGTTCGCGATCTCCGACGGTGCCGGCGGCTGGTCGACCTGCCCTGCAGAGGCGTCGGCCAGGTAGTTGATCATGACCTGCACGAGCGGGGCGTGCGCGGTGGACCGGACGGGCGCGAGGCGTTCGACGAGCGTCTCGAACGGGATGTCCGCGTGGGCGAATGCGGATGCGTCGGTCTCGCGTACCAGTTCGAGCAGATCGGCGACGGTGTCGTCGGCACCGATCTTCGTGCGCAGGACGACGGTGTTGATGAACATGCCGATCATGCGCGCTGTCGCGGCCTGCCCACGGCCCGACACGGCAGCACCGACACTCACGTCGTCGACGTCGGCGAGTCTGGCCAGCGCGGCGGCGAATGCGGCGTGGCACACCATGAACGGCGTCAGCCCGGACGCCCGTGCGGTGCGGGCGACCGCGACACTGCGTTCGGGTCCGAGTTCGATCGGCAGTCGTCCGCCCCGGTGGTCGATCACGGGTGGTCGCGGCCGGTCCGTCGGAAGGTCGAGTGCCGCGGGGACGCCGTCGAGCACCGTCGACCAGTAGTCGTACTGGGCAGCCATCAGCGAGGTCGGGTCGTCGAGGTCGCCGAGTGTCTCGCGCTGCCAGAGCGTGTGGTCGGCGTAACCCACCGGGAGGGGCTCCGGTGCGGGAAGATCCGTTTCCGCCCTTCGCATCTGGTAGGCAACCAGCAGTTCTTCGGTAAGGATCTGCAGGGAGGCGGCATCACCGGCGATGTGGTGGATCACCACGACGACGCGGTAACCGCCGTCGATGGGTGACATCGCCGCGCGCACCGAGAGGTCGACGGTGACGTCGAATCCCTCGGCGCAGACGGCCATCACGGCATCGGGGTCGGTCGTCTCGTCCCACCGCAGACGGGTCGCGGCATCGGATGGGTCGAGGACGAGCTGTACCGGTGTCCCGTCGGCCGTCATCGGATAGACGCTGCGCAGCGGTTCGTGTCGGGCGATGGCGTCGAGCAAGGCCGCCCGCATCGCGGCGGGATCCGGGTCGCCGAGGACATCGAAGGCGACGGGCATGTTGTACACCGGCGACGCCACGTCGAACTGGTTGATGAACCAGATCCGTTGCTGCGCAAACGACAGCGGAATCCGCTCCGGGCGTCGGCGGCGATTCAACGGCTGCGCGGACAGCCTCCGCTGGGTCAGCGTGCGGGCGAGTTCTCGTACGGTCGGCGCACTGAAGACGTCGCGGATGTCGATGTCCACCCCGAGCCGTTCGGCGACTCCGGCGACGACACGCATCGCGGCCAGCGAGTGCCCGCCGAGGTCGAAGAACGGCACCGTCACCGATACCTCGTCGAGCGCCAGGACGTCGGCGAAGACAGCTGCCAGGGCCCGCTCGATCCCATCGGCGGGCGGGACGAACTCGTCCGACACCGCGGTCGGCGCGGGCAGGGCACGACGATCGAGCTTGCCGGTGGAGGTCAGCGGGACCTCGTCGAGAATCACCCACTGCGTCGGTCGCATGTACTGCGGCAGTGTCTCGGCCACGCGCGCCCGTACTGCATCAAGGTCGACGTCGCCGGCGAGGTAACCGACGAGGACCTCGCCCGACGGTTCGCTGCGCACGGTCGCCGCGGCGTGGGTGATGCCGTCGACCTGCGCGAGGATCGACTCGATCTCCGCCAACTCGATGCGCTGGCCGCGGAGTTTCACCTGGAAGTCCGCGCGGCCGAGGTACTCGAGCTCGCCCGCCGCATTCCATCGGACCAGGTCACCGGTCCGGTACAGCCGGGCACCCCGGCGGCCGGTGGGGTCGGCGACGAATCGTTCGGCGGTGAGATCCGGGCGGGAGGCGTACCCGCGGGCCAGCTGCCCGCCGCCGACATACAGTTCGCCGACCACCCCGATCGGTGCGGGTTGCAGCCGGTCGTCGAGGACCCAGGTCGTGGTGTTCGCGATCGGCCGTCCGATCGGCACCGTCACCTCGTCGGTGCCGAGGCGGTACGCGGTGACCTCGACCGCGGCCTCCGTGGGCCCGTACAGGTTGTCGATGTCCGCATCCGGGACGAGCGCACCCATCGCATGCGCGGTGGCGGCGGGCAGCGCCTCGCCAGAGGCGTGGACGCGCCGCAACGTCGCCAGGGCCGCGCGCCGCTCGGGGTCGTCGCCGACGTACTCGGCGAACGCCGCCATCATCGACGGCACGAAGTGGATCGACGTGATCCGCTGACGCCGGACCTCGTCGAGGACATAGGCGGGATCGATGTGCCGGCCGTCCTCGGCGATCACCAGTCGGGCGCCGGCCATCAGCGGGGCGAACAACTCCGGCACCGACACGTCGAAGGTGGCCGGGGTCTTCAGCATCACCACGTCGTCGGCACCGAGCGGTTCCCGGACGTGCATCCACGCGAGCCGGTTGAGGACTGCCCGGTGACTGACCGTGACTCCCTTGGGAGTTCCCGTCGAGCCCGACGTGAACAACGTGTACAGAGCGTTGTCCGGGTTCACCGCCCGACGGAATGCAGTGCGCGACACGGCAGCGACGTGACCGTCGGCGATCGGGGTGGCCGCGTCCACCACCAGCAGGTCCGACGCGACGCCGACGAGGACCTCGGGCCGGGGGTCGGCGGTCAGGATCACCGAGATCGATGCCGCCTCGATCATCGCCGCGAGTCGTTCCACCGGTGTTGCCGGGTCGATGACCACGTAGCCACCACCGGCGGCGACCACGGCATGGATCGCCAGGACGAGCTCGACGGAACGCGGGATGCACACGCCCACCGCGACATCCGGCCCCACGCCGTGGTCGGCCAGCCGCTGGGCCAAGTCGGACACCCGGGTGGTGAACTCCGCGTACGTCAGCGTTCGGTCCCCCGCCACCAGCGCCACCGCGTCGGGTTCGCGTCGCGCCGCGGCGTCGACCGCTTCGGAGACCGTCGACCAGGGCACGGACAGGTCCGGGCCGGAGACCAGTTCGTCGATCCGCGCGCGCTCGGCATCGTCGGCCAGATCGATCTCACCGACCGGTTGACCGTCGATCTCCGGGTCGGCGAGCGCGTCGAGCACCCGGATCAGCCGCGTGATCATCACCTCGATCGTCGACGCGTCGAACAGGTCGGTGGCGTAGACGATCTCGACCGGCCACGACCCGCCCGGGTCGACGCTGACGGCCACGGTCATGTCCAGCCGGGTGGTGCCGGTGGAGACCGCGATGGGTTCGAGGCGGAGTTCGCCCGGTTCGTCGGCACCGCCGGCCGTCTCGGCAGTGCCGGAACCGTGCAGCACCGACAACATCACCTGACTCAACGGGGCGAAGGCCTCGGATCGCGCCGGGGACAGCCGGTCCACGAGGTAGTCGAACGGGACATCCGCGCGGGCGAGCGCGTTGACGTCGTCGATGCGGACGCGGTCGAGGAAATCCCGGACGTCGATGGCCGGGTCGACCTCGCTCCGCAGGACCAGAGTGTTGACGAACATGCCGACCAGGTCGTCGAGATGAGCGTGGCCACGCCCGGCGACCGGCGTGCTGATCGCGATGTCGCGGCTCGCCGACAGTCGGGCCAGGAGGATTGCGAGGGCCGCATGAATGGTCATGAAGTCGGTGATCCCGCGTTGCCGGGACGAGGCTGAGATCCGTGCGGCCAGGCCGGTCGGGATCTCCGCGGTGACGCGTCCGCCACGCTGCGAGGCGACCGGTGGCCGCGGGCGATCCGTCGGCAGCGGGAGGAGATCGGGCAAGCCCGACAGCCGGTTGACCCAGTACCCGACCTGCTTGCCGAGGACCGAGTCCGGGGCTCCGACGTCGCCGAGCGTCTGCCGTTGCCACAGTGCGTGATCGGCGAACTGGACGGGGAGCTCGGTGAACGCCGGTGGCCGTCCCTCGGCACGCGCGAGGTACGCCGTCCACAGGTCGGACAGCAGCGGTCGCATCGACTCGCCGTCGGCCGCGATGTGGTGGACGAGGACGACGAGGAGGTGATCGTCACCGGTTGTGCCGTCGCCTCCTACTGCCAGTAGTCGCACGCGCAGCGGGATCTCGGTGGTGATGTCGAAACCGGGCTCACCGAGGAGCAGGGGCAGATCGTCGGCGGTGAGTGAATCGGCGGTCAGCGTGTCGGTTTCCCACCGCAGTGCCGCACGGGCATCGTCGACGTCCAGGATCCGTTGGAAGGGTTCACCCGCGTCGGCCGGGAAGACGGTGCGCAGGATCTCTTGCCGCGCGAGCACATCGACGACGGAGTCGCGCAGCGCCGACCCATCGAGCGGACCGCGTAGCCGGACGGCCAACGGGATGGTGTAGGCGGCCGACTCCGGCTCGAAGCGGTTGAGGAACCAGATGCGTTGCTGCGCATACGACAACGGAATACGGTGCGGGCGCTCGACGACCCGGACCAGTGGCGCCCGGGGAGGCTCCGAGTCGTAGGCGGTCTCGATCCGGCGGGCGAGCCGACGCACGGTGGTCGACTCGAAGATGTCGCGGACACCCAGGCGGACGCCGAACTGGTCCCCGGCACGCGCGCTCAGTCGGGTCGCCGACAGTGAGTTCCCGCCGATGGCGAAGAAATCCGCGGTGGCCGAGACTTTCTCGAGGTCGAGGATGTCTGCGACGATCGCGGCGAGGATTCGTTCTGTGTGACCCGACGGCGGTGCGTGGGTGCCGGCCGCGTCGTCGGCGGTGTCGATCTCCGGCAGCTGCCGCCGGTCGATCTTGCCGACCGGGTTGCGCGGGAGTTGTTCGAGGACACAGAGACTCGCGGGAACCATGTACGGCGGCAGCTGTGCGGCGAGATGTTCACGGAGGTCCGCGATGTCGAGGTCGGCACTCGGGTCGAGGGGTTCGACGTACCCCGCCAGCCCGGTGGCGGGGTCGCCCACACCGATGACGACCGCGTTGCGGACGGCCGGATGTGCGGTCAGCGCCGCCTCGATCTCGCCGAGTTCCAGGCGCTGGCCGCGCAGCTTCACCTGGAAGTCGCTGCGCCCCACATAGGTGAGTTCGCCGGTGCGCGAACGGCGGACGAGGTCGCCGGTGCGGTACATGCGGCTGCCCGGTGGTCCGAACGGAGCCGACACGAAACGCTCGGCGGTGAGGGCCGGACGGTCGTGGTAACCCCGGGCGAGCTCGCCGCCGGCGAGATACAGCTCGCCGACGACGCCGGGCGGCACCGGATGGAGTCGGCCGTCGAGGACGTGCGCGGAGGCGCCGGGAACGGGACGTCCCAACCGGACCGGCTCGTCGATGCCGATCGCCGGCGAGGTGACGCTGATGATCGTCGTCTCGGTGGGTCCGTAGCCGTTGTGGAAGGCGGTATGCGCAGCCCAACGGTCCTTCTCGGCGTCGGGGACGGCTTCGCCGCCGACGAGCACGTCGGTGAACGGCAACGACGCAGGGTTCGGTAGTGAGGCGGCCACCGAGGTGACCAGGAAAGCGTGCGTGGTGCGATGCGTCGTGAGGAAGTCCGCCAGTTCACGTCCGCCGTAGATCTCCGGCGGGACGACGACGAGGGTGGCCGCGCTTCCGTAGGCGCCGAGGATCTCGAGGATCGCGGCGTCGAAGGCGGGAGAGCTGATGCCCAGCCATCGGGCCTGCGGTCCCGATCCGTGGCGCTCGCGCAGCGCCGTGACCACTCCCGCCAGGCCGCGGTGGGTCACGAGGACGCCCTTGGGCACGCCGGTCGAACCGGAGGTGAAGATCATGTACGCGCCGTCGTCGGGGTGCACGGGGCGTCGAATCCCGGGGGTGGGCCGACGATCTCGGGACCGGAGTTCGGCGGCCCGGTCCGGATCGAGCCGCAGCCAGCACAGTTCCTCGCCGGCCGTCTGGACCGAGCCGTCGGTGAGCCCCACTCTCGCGCGCGCGGCACCCACCACGCGGGCGATGCGATCCGCTGGATGGCGGGGATCGATGGGGCAGTACACCGCGCCGGTCTTGGCGACCGCCCACAAGGCGAGCTGTGCCCGTGCCGACCGTCCGAACGAGCAGACCACGACATCGTCCGGGCCGACGCCCTGCTCGACCAGTTCGGCGGCGAGATGGGAACTGGCGTTGTCCAGCTCCTCGTACGTCCAGGTGCCGAGGTCGTCGACGACGGCAGGATGGCCGCCGCGCGACCGGACGGCGGCGGCGAACAGATCGGGAAGGACCACGACGGCCGGGTCCGGCTCACCGGAGACCAGCGGCGCCATGTCCTCGTCGCCGGCGAGCAGCTCGAGATCTCCGACCGGCGTGGTCGTGTCGGCGACCGCCCCGACGAGGAGGCCGACGAATCGGTCGGCCAGGCGCCGGGCGTCGGCATCGTCGTAGAGGTCGGTGGCGTAGGTGAGGGTGCCTCGCCACGGAGCACCCGCCGCCCCGTCGGTGCGGACCGCCATCGTGAGGTCGAACTTGGCGGAGTCGTCCACCACCGACACCGGACCGATGTCGAGACCGGCCAGCTCTGTCGACAGGTCCGCGGGCAGTGTTGTGGCCTCGGAGGTCGTCAGCAGGACCTGGACGAGCGGTGCGTACGACGCGGCCCGGGTGACCCCGAGCGTGTCGATCACCTCATCGAAGGGAACGTCGGCGTGCGCGAGGGCGTCGAGGTCGCGGTCGCGGATCTCGGCGAGGAGGTCGGCGAAACCGTCTTCGGCCGCGACCCGGCTGCGCAGGACGACGGTGTTGACGAACATACCGATCAGGTCGTCGGTCTCGCCGTCCCGTCCGGCGGTGGCGGTGCCGATGACGACGTCTTCGCTACCCGAGAGACGGCTCAGAAGCGCCGCGAGAGCGGCGTGCAGCACCATGAACGTGGTGGTCCCGGTGGCCCGGGCGAGGTCGGCGGCAGCCAGCGCGGCCCGACCGGGAATCGTGAAGTCGACCGTGGCACCGCGTGTCTCGCGGTTCGCCGGTCGCGGGTGGGTGGTCGGGAGATCGAGAAGCGCGGGCGCACCGGCGAGGCGGTCCGCCCACCACTGCCGTCGGGTGACCGCGGTGGCGTCGCTGTCACGGAGTTCCAGGACGTGGTCGGCGTACTGGCGGTGCAACGGCGTCCAGTCCGGTGTCCCGCCGTCTCGTCGTGCGAGGTAGGCGGTGAGCAGGTCGCGGGCCAGAACCGGTCCCGACGCACCGTCCGCGGCGATGTGGTGAACCGCGATGACGAGCAGCGCACCGTCGGCCGGGTCGGCGTGCAAGCGTGCCCGCAGCGGCCGGTCCCGGGTGAGGTCGTACGGTATCGAGGGAACTGCCATCGCCTCGGCGTCGGAATCGACCACCTGCCAGTCGAATCCGGCATCATCGGCGACGGCCTGGTGCGGTCTGCCGTCCGGGCCGAGCGGATAGGTGGTCCGGAGGATCTCGTGCCGCGCGATCACGTCGCCGATCGCGCGCCGCACGTCCTCGACGTCGAACTGTCCGCGAATACGGAATCCGAACGGGATGACGTACGACGCGACGTCGGGTTCGAACTGGTTGAGGAACCACATGCGTCGTTGCGCACTCGAGAGCGGCAGGACGTCGGGGCGTGACGACGATCCGGCGGACCTCTCGCCCACCTCGACGCCGGGGGCCGCGGCGTCGACGCCGGATCGCCCGACGAGTGCGGCGAGACCGCGCACGGTCGGTTCGTCGAAGACGTCGCGCACGGTCACCGGCACGCCGAGTGTCCGCCCCAACTGCGACGCGAGACGCGTTGCTGCCAGCGAGTTCCCGCCGGCGTCGAAAAAGCTCGTGCCGGCCGAGATCTCGTCGATGCCGAGCACGTCGGCGAAGATGTCGGCGACGGCGGTCTCGACGGGTGTCGACGGGGCGACATACTCGTCGGCAGCGTACGCCGGATGTGGGAGCGCCTTGCGATCGATCTTGCCCGCGGTGTTCGACGGCATCTCGTCGAGGATCACCCAGGAGGTGGGACGCATGTAGCCGGGCAGCTTCTCGGCCACGGTCCGGACGGCGTCGAGGTCGACATCCGATCCGGTCAGGTGGGCCACCAGCTGCTCTCCGGCGGGCAGTTCCATCACGGACACCACGACCTGGGTAACGCCGGGTGCGGTGTGCAGGACCGACTCGATCTCCCCCAACTCGATCCGCTGCCCACGCAACTTCACCTGAAAATCACTACGCCCCAAATACTCCAACTCACCAACACCAGACCACCGCACCCGATCACCCGTCCGATACAACCGCAACCCAGACCCACCAAACGGATCCGCCACAAACCGCTCCGCAGTCAACCCCGACCGCGACGCATACCCCCGAGCCACCTGCACCCCACCCAGATACAACTCACCAACCACACCCACCGGCACCGGCCGCAACCGCGAATCCAACACCCACACCGACACATTCGGCACCGCACGACCAATCGGCACCACCACCTCACCACCCGAGACCACATACGACGTCACATCCACCGCCGCCTCAGTCGGCCCATACAAATTCACCACCCGCACACCCGGCACCAACCCCCGCAACCCCTCCACACCAGCAACACCCAACGCCTCACCCGAACAAAACACCTGCCGCAACGACCCCAACCCAGCCGACGCCGAATCCCCCCGCCCCACCAAATCCCGCCCCGAACCCTGCAAAGCATCAACAAACACCGACAACATCGACGGCACAAAATGACACACCGACACACCAAACCGCTCCACCACCGACGCCACATACCACGGATCCCGATGCCCACCCGGCTCCGCCACCACCACCGAAGCACCAACCATCAACGGCCAGAACAACTCCCACACCGACACATCAAACGACACCGGCGTCTTCCACAACACCACATCATCACCAGTCACCCCGAACAACGACTGCATCCACCCCAACCGATTCACCACCGCCCCATGCGACACCGTCACACCCTTCGGCCGACCCGTCGACCCAGACGTGAACAACGTGTACACACCCACCAACGGCGACAACACCCCCACCTCATCCACCACCGCACCCAACTCCACACCACCATCAACACCCGAAACACCCGACCCCACACCACAATCCACCACCAACCGCTCCACACCAGAAGGCACCACCACCTCCTCAGACCCCCGCGTCAACACCACACCCACACCCGCCGTCGACAACATGTAACCCACCCGCTCCACCGGCGCATCCACCTCCACCGGCACATACCGCCCACCCACAACCACCACCGCATGCACCGCCACCAACAACTCCAACGACCGCGACATCACCACCCCAACAGCAGAATCCACCCCCACACCCACACCCAACAACCGCCGCGCAACCCCCGCCACCAAACCACCGAACTCCCCATACGACACCACCCGATCCCCACACCACACCGCCACCTGCGACCCCGACAACCCCACCCGCTCAGCCACCACCGAACCCACCGAACGACCACCCCACCCCAACTCCACCACCGCACCCCGCGACCACGTCTCGACCGTGCCGCGCATCTCCGCGGGCATCGGGTCGAGCGCCGCAACGGGCGTGTCGGGGTCGTCGGCGAGCAACTGCAGGAGATCGACCAGCGATGCCGCGATCACCTCGGCGACCTCGGCGTCGACGGCGGTCAGATTGGCCTTCACAGTGAGCGACAGCTCGTCGGCGTCCGGGGCGGCGATGAGCGCCAGCGGATAGTGGGTCGCGTCCGAGGTGGTCACGTCGCGGATCTCGAGCCCTGACGTGCGCGATCCCTCCAGCACGGTTCCCGTGTCGACTGGATAGGACTCGTAGACGACCAGGGTGTCGAAGAGCGCGGGATGCCCGGAGGCGCGGGTGATCTCGCCCAGACCGAGGAACTGGTGGTCGACGAGCCCGGTACGGGAAGCGTGGAGCGTCGTCACCAGATCGGCGACCGTCCGGTTCGGGTCGACGTCCGCGACGACGGGCACCGTGTTGATGAAGAGACCGATCATGGCGTCGGCCCCGTCGAGGTCGGCCGGCCGACCCGACACCGTCTCGCCGAAGACGACGCGTTGTTCTCCGGTCAGTCGCGACAGCAGGATCGACCAGGCCGCGTGGAGTGCGGTGCTCGTGGTGCTGCCGAGTTGCCGGACCCGTTCCTCCAGCCGGGCACGGCCGGCGGCGTCCAGGCGCGCGGCGATCTCGTACGGACGGCGCTCCTCCTGGCGGGCGCGGGCAGCGTGGTGGGGCGCGACCACGGTGGGCGTGACGTCGGCGAGAGTGTTCTGCCACGCAGTGAGGGCAGCGGCACGATCTCGGCGATCCAGCCACTCGAGGTAGGACTCCATGTCGGTGGCCGGGGTGACCGCGGGACGGCCGAGATGTGCGGCGAGGAGATCGGCGACGAGGATCGGCCCGGACCACCCGTCGAGGATGATGTGGTGCGCGGTGATCACGACGGTGTGTGCGGGACCGGCGATGCTGTGGTGCGCGACGGCGGTGAACCTGATCAGCGGCGGCGAATCGAGGTGGAACGGCCTGGTGCGATCCTCTTCGGCGAGTTCGGCGATGCGATCCGCCGCATCCGCGAGCTCTGCTGCCGTGAGGTCGATGCCGCGGAAGTCGGGGTCCGTCACCACCGCGTGATCCGCCGGCGGGATCACGACGACGGGTCGGCCCGACCCGGTCCGGGTGAACGCGGACCGCAGGACCCGTTGGCGCGCCAGCAGTTCGCGGACCGCCGGAAGCAACGCGGTCGGCGCGTGCTCACCGGCGAACTCGATGATCGATTGTGTGACATAGGGGTCGGTCGGATGCCCGGCGCCGTCGAACCCAGGGCCGTCGAACTCAGGGGTACCGGCGAGTCGTTCGGCCTCGTAGATCAACCCCTGTTGCAGCGGGGTCGGCGGCCAGATCGCCGGCGCGGTGTGGGAACGACCCGCCGAGTACCTCTCGACCAGATCGTCGATCTCGGTCTGCGAGACTCCCCCGCCGATGACGTCGGTCTCGCTGGGCCCCGGATCCCCCACCGATTCCACGTATGCGGTCAGCGAGGACAGTGCGGCATCCCATCGAGAGGCGATGTCGTCGAGGACGTCGCGACCGAGTACCGCTTCGGGCGCCGAGAGATCCAGTCGCAACGAGCGCCCGCGCGGGGACGGCACCGTCCCCATGGTTGCGGTGAGCGCGGCGAGAGCCGCCATGTCGCCGGTCACCGACGGCGGGAGCACCGGCGCGTCGCCGACCGGAAGGAACTCGGTGGCCGTCGTGTCGGCGTCGTCCTCCGAACCGGCCAGACTCCCCAGGTAATTGACGGTCACCGGCGGTAACGGGCGGTCACGGAGGGGCGACCCAGGCCGTGACCAGCGCAGCGGACCGAACGCGATGCCGTTGTCGGGCATGCGTTTCTGCCGGTCCTTGAGGGACTTGAGGATCGTCGCCAGGTCGCGTCCGGGTGAGGTCCCGGTCTCGGGGATCTCGACGCCGACCGGGACGAAGGAGGTGAACCAGCCGACGGTCTCGCTCAGGTCGGCGCCCGGGGCGACGGACTCCTCGCGCCCATGGTTCTCCAGGAGCACCGACACCGTGCGGGCGTCGTACCCGAGTCGACCGGCGGCCGTCCCGGTGGCGAGGGCGTAGGCGAGGGCCGCGGCGACCACGGTGTCGGCGCGGGCGCCGAACGCATCCGCGACCCGACCCAGCACGGACTCGGTGCGATCGGGTCCGACGACGTGGGTCGTGGAGACGGTGGTTCGCAACCGATCTCGGACGGGATCGAGCACCGAGTCGGACGACGGTGGCAGCTGTTCGGTCCACCAGTCGATCTCGTGCTCGCGGTCGGCGAGTTCGGACAACACCTGCGCCCACCGGCGGAAAGACGTCCCGTGGGCGGTGACCTGCGGCTGGTCGCCGCTGCGGTACTGCCACCAGGCGCGGGCCAGGCCGGACACGATGGTCGGCCACGACACCGCGTCGACGCCGAGGTGATGGATCGCGATCACCAACCGGCCGACCGTGTCCCGGCCGTCGGCGACCCGCACTCCCACGGCCGCGACGAGTCGTCCCCGTTCGGGTGAGAGGGCGCCGAGAGCACGTCGATGCGCCTCTCGCACCGCCTCACCGAGAGTGGCTGCCGCAGAACCGGTGGCCGGCCGCACCGGGTCGAGGATCTCGACCAGGACGTCGTGGGCGCTTCCGGCTCCGGCGATCACGACGGGATCGCCGTCCTCGCCGATCTGCAACGACGCGGTGAGCATCGGGTGCGCTGCCACCACCGCAGCGGTCACGGCGCGCAGGGCGTCTTCGTCGATGTCGGCCGGCAGGGTCAGCACCGTGCTCTGCGAGAAGTCGGCGATGTCGTCGAGCCCATCGGCGAGGTCGAGCATCCACGCCACGCCCGGCGTCGACGCGACCGGTCCGATGCCGCCGCCGGACAGCTCGTCGAGCACCGCGTCGGGTTCATGCCGGGACAGCTGCGCGAGGTCGCGGATCGTCGCGGCGCCGAACACGTCACGCGGGGTGAGACCGAAACCGGCGGCCCGCAGCATCGAGGTCAGGCGGATCGACGCGATCGAATCGCCGCCGAGAGCGAAGAACGAACTGGTCATCGGGACCTGTTCGACACCGAGGACGGCGGCGACGATCCCGGCGACGACGCGTTCGGTGTCCGTCACCGGCTCCGCATCGGACCCGGTGTGCACCAGCATGTCGAAAAGCGGCGCGGGAAGCGCCTTCCGGTCGAGCTTTCCGGCGCTACTGAGCGGCGCATCGGGCAGCGTGACCCACAGCGTGGGCCGCATGTAGGCGGGCAGCGAAGCCGCCACCGCCTCCCGCGCACGGCGGACGCTGTCGGCGCTCTCGGGTCCGATCACGTACCCGACGAGATGCTCCGCGCCGCCCGGGGACCGCGCCAGGGTCACCGCGGCCTGCCGTACCCCGGAGACGGTCGCGAGCACGGACTCGATCTCGCCCAACTCGATCCGCTGGCCGCGGAGCTTCACCTGGAAGTCGCTGCGGCCCAGGTACTCCAGCTCGCCGGAGCGGTTGCGGCGGACCAGGTCCCCGGTGCGGTAGAGCCTGTCCCCTCGCCCGAACGGGTCGGCGACGAAACGGTCCGCGGTCAGATCGGCGCGCCCGGCATACCCCCGGGCCAGCTGGACACCGCCGAGATACAGTTCGCCGGCGACGCCGGTCGGTACCGGCCGTAGACGGTCGTCGAGGACGAGGCTCTGCGTGTTCCAGATCGGCCGGCCCATCGGCACCACCTCGCGGTGATCGCCGAGGGTGGCGGCGGTGACCTCCACCGCGGCCTCGGTCGGACCGAAGAGATTGTGGACCCGCACCCGGGGCAGGACGGCGCGCACCGCGGCGAGGGTGGCCGGCGCCAGCGCCTCGCCCGAGCAGTAGAGGTGTCGCAGGCTCCGCGGCACCCCGCCCCCCGTGTGGTCGAGGACCTCGACGAAGACCGTCAGCAACGACGGGACGAAGTGCACGGTGGAGACCTGCTCGTCGTCTATCAGCCGGGCGATGGCGTGTGGGTCGAGGTGTGCATCGTCGGGTGCGATGACCATCCGGGCGCCGGTGATCGGCGGGGTGAAGAGCTCGGGCACCGACACGTCGAAGGTCGCCGGCGTCTTCAACAGGACCGCGTCGTCAGGGCCGATGCCGAATTCCTGGATGCCCCAAAGCAATCGGTTCATCACGGCCCGGTGGGTCACGGTCACGCCCTTGGGCCGGCCGGTGGACCCGGAGGTGAACAGGGTGTAGGCGGCGTGGTCGGCCAGGAGCGGCGCCCGCCGTTCGGCGTCGGTGACCGGGGTGGTGTCGAGATCCACCGGGTTGGTGGAATCGACGACGATCACCCGGTTCACGACGCCGCCGATCGTCGTACCGTCCGCTTCATCGGGGCCTGCCGCGCCGGGTGCGACGAGACCGATGTCCGCTCGCGCGGTGTCGATCATGTAGCGCACCCGGTCCACCGGCGCATCGGTGGCCACCGGGACGTACTGGCCGCCCGCGGCGAGGACCGCGTGGATCGCGACCACCAGTTCGACCGATCGCGGTATACACACGGCGACACTGTCTTCCGGGCCGACGCCGGCGGCGATCAGCTCTCGCGCGACCACCGCCACCCGGGCGGCGAACTCCCGATGGGTGATCGACCGGCCGGCGCAGCGCAACGCGACCGCGTCCGGTGAGATCCGGGACCCGGCGACCACGGCATCCGCCAGTGTCTCCGGCAGCAGGGTCACGATGCGGCCGAGTCCGAGCTCGTACTGGGCTTGTTGCTGAGCCTCGGTGAGCAGCGGGATGTCCGCGACCGGCACGTCGAGGTCGTCGGCCAGAACGGTGAGGGTGGACTCCAGCGCGGCGGAGATCGTCTCCGCGGTCTCCTGGTCGAACAGAGCGGTGGCGTACGTGATCGACCCGGCGAGCGTCCCGTCGACACCCTCCCGGGAACCGATGGTGAGGTCGAATTTCGCGGTGGTGTCATCGATCTCGACGAACTCGGCGGCCAGGTCGCCCATGGTCACGCCGGCCATCACCGGTTCGGCACCGGCGGTGTGCACCAGCATCACCTGTGCCAACGGCTCGACGTTCTCCGTGCGCGGCGGATCGACGGCGTCGACGACGCGCTCGAACGGCACCTCTGCGTGATCGAAGGCGGCCACGTCGGCCAGCTTGACCCGGTCGAGGAGGGCCCCGCCGGTGAGCTGCGGGTCCACGTCGACGCGCAACACGACGGTGTTGACGAACATACCGATCAGCTCGTCGAGAACGCGGTGTCCGCGCCCCGCCACCGGTGTCGCGACCGCGATCTCGGCGGTCGACGTCAACCGCGCGAGTACGGCCGCCACCGCGGTGTGCAGGACCATGAACAGCGTCGCGCGCTGTTCGGAGGCGCGGCGTCGAAGACCGGCCACCACGGTCGCCGGCAACGACCACCGCACGGTCGCCGCCCTGGCATCGGGTCTGAGGGTGCGCGGCCGGTCCAGGGGCAGCGGCAGCACGTCCGGCAGCCCGCGGAGCTGCTGCCTCCAGTAGGACAGCTGGCGTGACATCTCCGAGTCCGGGTCGGCCGGCTCCCCCAGGCGATGCCGTTGCCACACCGCGTAATCCGCGTACTGGAGGGTCAGCGGCGTCCAGCGTGGTGCCCGGCCGGAGCGGCGTGCGTCGTAGGCCTCGACCACCTCGCGGGCGAGGATCGGCGCCGACTCGCCGTCGGCGGCGATGTGGTGGAGCGCGATCACGAGCACGTGGTCGGTGTCCGTGGAGCTGAGGATCCGCGCACGCAGAGGGAGATCGCGGGTCACGTCGAACGGTTGTGAGATCGTGGCGGTGATCTCCTCGGCGACCAGGCTGTCCGGCGCGATCCCGGAGATGACGGTGTGTCCGACCGGGACCAGGCCGGGGTGAGACTTGCGCACCACCTGGATGGGTTCGGCTGCGTCTGTTGCTTCCGGATCGGTGGGATAGATCGTGCGGAGCACTTCGTGCCGCTCGGCCACGTCGTTGATCGCCTCGTGCATCGCGTCCACGTCGAGGTCGCCGTGCAGTCGCACGACGATGGGGATCACATATGCGGCAGAGCCCGGGTCGAACTGGTTGAGGAACCACATCCGCCGCTGGGCGTAGGACAACGGGACCGGTTCGGGTCGCGCCATCACGCCGGGCACGGGACCGGTTGCGCGACCATCGATCCCGCCGGTGTCGAGCAGCGTCGCGAGGGCCTCGACGGTCGGGGCCTCGAAGATCACCCGCACCCCGATCTCGACACCGAACTCCGCGCCGAGGCGGGCGACCACTCGGGTCGCGGACAGCGACGTACCGCCGAGATCGAAGAACGAGTCGAGCGCCGAGACGCCCGGGCCGCCGGCCGCGCCCTCCATGCCGAGGACCTCGGCGAAGACCGCCGCGACCGCGCGTTCGGTGTCGGTGCGCGGTTCGAGGTGGACGCCACTCGAGAACTCGGGTGCCGGCAGTGCGGCGCGGTCGAGTTTGCCGGTCGCCGCGAGGGGGATCTCGTCGAGCGGGACGATCGCGGTCGGCACCATGTGCGCAGGCAGATGCCGGGCCGCATGGGCGGTCAGCGCCGGCACGTCGACGGCCGCGCCGTCGCTGCCGTGGACCCAGGACACCAGCACGGTCTCACCCGACGTCGGGTGCGCGATGCCGGCGGTGGTCGAGAAGTCGACCGCGGCAGAGCTTTCCAGGACGGCGTCGATCTCGCCCGTCTCGATCCGGAATCCGCGGATCTTCACCTGGAAGTCGCTGCGGCCGAGGAAGTCGAGTTCCCATCGGCCGTCCCGGCGGCGCCGGCGGACGAGGTCACCGGTCCGGTACATCCGCTCACCCGGCCGCCCGAACGGTGCGGCGACGAACCGCTCGGCGGTCAGCGCGGTCTGGTTCAGGTAGCCGACGGCCAGCGCCGGGCCGACGAGATACAGCTCGCCCGCGACGCCGGGCGGGACCGGATGGAGTCGCGCGTCGAGGACGAGTACACCCACACCCGCGATGGGTCCGCCGATGGTGACGGGTTGTCCCGGACGCATCGCGGCGGAGGCGGTCGACCAGATCGTCGCCTCGGTGGGCCCGTAGAGGTTGTACATCGCACGCCCGTCCGACCAGGCGCGGACGAGCTCGGGTGAGCAGGCGTCGCCGGCGACGCACACCACCCGGAGGTCGGGGAACATCTCGGCGGCGGGCACCGTGGCCAGCGCACTCGGCGTGATCGTCAGGTGCGAGACGGACTCGTCGGCGATGACCGACGCCAGTTCGCGGCCGCCGGTGACCCCCGGCGGCACCACGACCATCGTCGAGGCCCCGGCAACCGCGACGAGGGTCTCGAACACCGAGGCGTCGAATCCCGGTGCGGCAAAACGCAGTACCCGTGACTCCGGGCTCAGGTCGAATCGGGACCGGGCGTCGGCGACCAGATCCGCGAGCCCGCGGTGCGAGACCGCGACGCCCTTGGGTCGCCCGGTCGAGCCCGAGGTGAAGATGATGTAGGCGGTGTCGTCGATCCGATCGTCGGGCACCGGGTTGTCGAGGGCAACCGGCTGCGATGCCCACCGGGTGGGATCGGTCAGGTCGACGAGGTCGTCGACGAGGAGCCAGGTCGTGCCGTCGTCGGCCTCGGCCCGTGCGTCCGAGGAGCCCGGCGCACCGGGCGCCGAACTCGTGACGCCGAGCGTCGCGGCCAGCGTGCCGGTCATGTAGCGGATGCGTTCGGCGGGCTGCGACGGGTCGATGAGACCGACCGCGGCGCCGGTGCGGACGATGGCCCAGAAGGCCACCGTGCCTAACAACGATCGCGGCACGGCCAGCGCGATCACCGCGCCCGGTCGTGCGCCCCGCGACCGCAGTTCCACGGCGACCAGTCGTGTGGCGATGTCGAGTTCGGCGTAGGTCAGCGTGGTGTCACCGTCGGTGACCGCGACACCGTCGGGGTTGCGGGCCGCCGCGGCGTCGAACAGCCCGGGCAGCGTGACCTTCTTCTCGGCCAGGGCCGGTGAGCTCAGGAGAGCCGGGGCGTCGTCGGGCTCCCCGGTCGGGAGGTCACCGATCGGGGTCTGCGGCGATTCGACGACCGCATGCGCGATGGACAGCAGACGACGCGCCAGATCGGCGACGGTGTCGGGGTCGAACAGCGCCGTCGCATAGGTGATCACGACCGGGGTGTCCTCGTCGCGGGGTCGACCGGGCGGGTCGACAACGGTCACCTGCAGGTCGACCTTGGCGCTGGTGACCGGGGCCTCGAGTTCGGAGACGACCAGACCGGGGAGTTCGACCCTCGGCCGGTCGGTGTTCTGGAAGGCGAGCGCCACCTGGAACAGCGGCGGGTGTGCGGTGCTGCGGGCGGTCGTCACCTCCTCCACGACCGTCTCGAAGGGCAGGTCGGCGTGATCGAGTGCGGCGATGTCGGTCTCGCGGCAGGCCGCGAGGACCGTGGCGAAGTCCGCATCGCGGCGCAGGGGCGTGCGCAGCGCGAGGGTGTTCACGAACATCCCGATGAGGCCGTCGAGCCGACGGTCGCCGCGCCCCTCCACCGGTGTGCCGATCACCAGATCGGTGCTGCTTCCCGACCGCAGGAGGGTGACCGCGAGAAGCGCGTGCACGCACATGAACATGGTCGCGTCGTGCCGGTCGGCGAGTTCGCGCAGGCGTGACCAGGTCGACGCATCGATCACCGTCGACAGTTCCGCACCGCTCTCCTCGCGCAGAGCCGCCCGCGGGCGATCCAGCGGCAGATCGGTGAGTTCCGGGGCGTCGGCGAGTTGCGTTCTCCAGTAACCGAGTTGGCGTGCTGCAAGCGACTCGGGGTCGGTGAGATCACCGAGGATCTCGTGATGCCACACCGCATAGTCGGCGTAATGCACCGGCAGCGGGGACCATTCGGGCGCATGACCGGACTGCCGCGCCTGGTAGGCCTCGACGAAATCGGCCACCAGCGGCGCCATCGACCCACCGTCGCCGATGATGTGATGGACGACCAGGACGAGCACCCACTCGTCGTCGGCGACCCGGATGAGGCGCGCGCGCACCGGTGCTCCCCGCTCGAGGTCGAAGCCGCGCGTGACGATGTCGGCGACGGTCGCGGTCACCCCGGCAGACCCGGAGCCGCGCATGTCGATCGGCGGATCCACCCGCGCGTCGTGCCGGGCGGTGTCGGGATCGTCGACGATCTGCTGCGGAACGCCGTCGACGGCGACGAACCGCGTGCGCAACGTTTCATGGCGGGCGATCAGGTCATCGAGCGCCGCGGCCACCGAAGCCGGTTCCAGGCGTGGGCCGGGCAGATCGGCGGTGGTTCGCCCGCGCAGGCGCAAGACGGCCGGGATGAGATAGGCCGGTCCGCCCGGGTTCATGGTCTCCAGGAACCAGATCCGTCGCTGGGCAGGCGACAGCGGAAGCGGACCGGTCCGTTCCACCGGACGCAACGGCGGTCGCGTGGACTCCTGCCGGTCGCCCTCGGCGAGACGCGTGTCGATCGCCGCGGCGAGTGCGCGGACCGTGGGGGTCGTGAACAGATCGCGTGCCGCCACCGTGGTCCCGAAGTCCTCGGCGGCGCGTGCGGCGACGCGAGTCGCGGTGAGCGAGTTGCCGCCGAGGTCGAACAGTGATGCGGTGACACTGATCTCGGTCTCGCCGAGGATCTCCGCGAGGAGGGCGGCGAGCCGTTCCTCGGTGGGTGTGGCCGGTGGTTCGTGGGTTCCGGTGTCGTCGGTGGTGTCCGGTTCGGGCAGGACCGCGCGGTCGAGCTTGCCGTTGACCGTGAGCGGCAGCGCGTCGAGCCACACGAACAGGGTCGGCACCATGTACTCCGGCAGCGCGGCAGCGAGCCGGTCCCGGACGGTCGCCTCGTCCGGGGCTCTGCCGGCCGTGGGAACGAGGTAGCCGACGAGATGCTCGGTGTCGCCGCGCATCCGGATGTCGGCGCCGGCCGCGTCGATGCCGTCGATCGCGGACATCGCCGACTCGACCTCGCCGAGTTCGATGCGGAAACCGCGCAGCTTCACCTGTCCGTCGCGGCGGCCGACGAATTCGATCGATCCGTTGCGGGCGACACCGACGTCACCGGTCCGGTACATCCGACTGCCCGGCGGACCGAACGGGTCGGCGACGTAGCGTGTCGCCGTCAGACCGTGGCGTCGCAGGAAGCCCCGGGTGACCTGGAGGCCCGAGACGTACAGTTCCCCGGGCACGCCGTCGGGCAGCGGCGCGAGCCGGCCGTCGAGGACATGCACACGGGAACCCAGTAGCGGCCCACTGATGTCGGAAGCCGTTGCGGTCTCGACGAATTCGCGCGTCAGATCACGGCGCGTCATGTACACCGTGGTCTCGGTGGGCCCGTACATGTTGTTGAGCTGCGGACCGGGGACGTCGGCTCCCGGTCTGGTCGGCGAACCGTCGGCGATGCGGTCGGCCTGCCACTTGCGCACATGCTCGTAGTCGAGGAGCTCGCCCGAGAAGTGGAGTCGTCGAACCGTTTCCGGCAGTGCAGAGCCGTGGGGCGGGCGTACCGCCGCCGCGAACTGGTAGAAGGACGAGGGGGTGAAGTTGACGATCGTGACGCCTTCGCGGTCGAACACCTCGACCACGTCGTCCGGGGCACGGGTGGTGGCGTGGTCGAGCACGACGAGACGTCCCCCGGCGAGAAGTGCGGCCCAGAGCTCCCCCACCGATACGTCGAAGGCGTAGGAGTGGAACATCGACCACACGTCGTCGGGTGTGCTCTCGACCAGCGCGTCGAGCGCGACGACCAGCGAGATCACGTTGTCGTGGGTGACCACGACCCCCTTGGGCACCCCCGTCGAACCGGAGGTGTACATGACGTAGGCACTCGAGTGAGCCCCCACGCGTTCGGGAAGTCCCGTCACCGGGAGAGGTTCCGCCCAGGCCGTCAGATCGTCGGGTGTCGAGATGCGCGCGGGCATGTCCGACCACGCGGCCGCTGTCTCAGGGTCGGCGAGGACGAGCACCGGCGCGGCGTCGTCGACGATGGTGCGCAATCTCGCGATGGGATGCGTCCGGTCGAGCGGCAGGTATGCCGCACCGGTCTTGAGCACCGCGAGCAGCGCGACGATGAGGTCCGCCGACCTCGGCATCGCCACGCCGACCAGGGTTTCCGGCCCGGCGCCGGCGACGGCGAGCGCGCGGGCCAGTCGCTCCGTCCGGTCGTCGAGGTCGCGGTAGGTGATCGTTGCGCCGTGGAGATCGGTGAGGGCGACGGCGTCGGGGCGCCGGTGTGCCGACACCCGGAACAGGCCCGGGAGCGATTCGACATCGCCCGCGCCGAGGACATCGTCGATCCGCCGTTCCAGGTCGGCGAGGACCTCACCGGCTGTCGCCGCCAACTGTGCCGGAGTGGTCCCCGTCCGCGGCAGCAGAGCCGTGACCGTTGCGCGTAGCGCCGGGGTCGGGTCGACGCCGCGAGCGGCCAGGGTGGTCGCCGCAACCGTGACCCGCCTGTGCAACTCGCGGAAGCTCACCGGTCCGTTGACGCCGACCATCGCCTCGGCGTCGGCGGCGTGGGTCGCGGCGAAGGTGAGCCTGCGCAGCGCCGCCGGCTGATGTGTTGACCCCGCGGACGTGCGCGCCCCGACGCTGCGCGAAACCGAGGTGTCTGACGTCACGCGCGTTTCACCCGATTCCGCCGGGATTCACCGGTCATCGCGTCGGCGCCTCCGGAAAGCGCGGTCGTCGCCGCGGTGCGAATGCACGCGAACACCTCGTCGATGGTCCGGTCCGCGTCGGCGAGGAGCGTGGTGACCGCGACCGTCAAGGCCTCGGACGGGTCCTCGTCCGGCACGGAGAACGCCATGGCCACCGAGGTGGCCTCGAGGTCGGCGAACGTCACCGAGGGCGCCCCGGGGATGCCGATCACCGCATCGGGAGCAGCCGCGGCGACCGTGGACACGAGTTCGTGGAGCGGTTGCTCGTCGTCGACGACCTCCGCGGACTGCCCGTCGGCCCAGACCGAGAGGTCGCCCACCGGCGTCCCCGGGCGGGCGGCGATGTCGATGAGCAGGTTCTGGTATCGCTCGGCGATCCGCTCGGCGCCGGCACGGTCGAAGAGGTCGGTGTCGTAGGCGATCTGGCCACCGAGCGCACCACCCCGGTCCACCCCGTCGAGGTCGTCGGGGTACACCATGACCTCGAGATCGACCTTGGCCGCGAACGAGGACGGTGGCCGCAGCCGGACGGACAGACCGTCGAGACGCATCGCCGGGATGTCGAGGTTCTGGTACGAGAGCATGACCGAGAACAGCGGGTTGTGCCGGCCGCGGCGGGCCGGCCCCTTCTCGGCGCGGTTGAGATGGTCGACGATCTGGTCGAAGGCGACGTCGGCGTGGGCGAGGTCGGTGACGTCCTCGGTCCGGACGCGACGCAGTAGCTCGTCGAAGGGTTCATCGAGACGCAGACGGGTGCGCAGCGGCACCGTGGTCGCGAGCATGCCGACCATGTCGGCGAGGGCGGGATCGTCGCGACCGGCAAAAGGCGTACCGATGACGATGTCCTCGCTGCCGGAAAGCCGACCGATCAGCACGGCGAGCGCTGCGTGCATCACGACGAACTGCGTGGTGTTGTTCACGCGTGCGAGGTGTTTGAGGACCGTCGCGGTCTCGGGTGGGACGCTCACGTCGACGACGCCGCCGCGGTGCCGGGGTTCGACGGGTCGTGGCCGGTCCGTCGGGATCACGGCGGGTTCGCGAACCGTCCCCAGGCGTTGTTCCCAGTACTCGAGTTGAGCCTGCTCCCCGGTGATCCCGCCGGATGCCTCGGCCGACAGTCGCTCGGCGTGCCAGATCGCGTAGTCGGCGTACTGGACCCGGGTCGGGCTCACCGCCGCCGTCCACGGGCCGGCCTGCCCACCGATCCGGGCACGGTAGGCCGTCGTGAGGTCGCGGGCCAACGGCCGCAACGAACCGCCGTCGGCGTTGATGTGGTGCACCACGAACACGAGGAGGTGGTGGTCGGAGGCGAGTCGCAGGATCGCGGCGCGGACCGCGCTGGGTCCGGTCAGGTCGAAGCCCGGTTCGACGACGGCGGCGATCTCCTCTTCGACGCGGTCCGGGGTGGTGTCGACGAGGGCCACCCGGAAACCGCGCAGGGCGTCGACGGCCGGGATGATGACCTGCACCGGACGCCCCTCGTGCAGGGGGTAGCGCGTCCGGAGCGACTCGTGGCGGGCGATGACGTCGCCGAGTGCCCCGGTCAGGGCCGGGATGTCCAGAGGACCGTCGAGTTCGAGGGTGAGTCCCACGTTGTACGCCGACGACGACGACGGGTCGATCTGGTTGAGCGACCACAGTCCCCCGCTGGACACCGGTCAGGTCGACCATGTGCGGCCGCTCCCGGGGTGTCAGAACACGTCCCGCACCGGTGGACTCGACCGTACTCAGCGCGGCGACGAAACTCGCCACCGTCGGATTCTCGAACAGCAGGGCCAACGGCACCCGCCGGTCGATGTGCTGTTCCACCCGGTAGGTCACCTTGGTCGCCGACAGCGAACTGCCACCCAGTTCGAAGAAGCCGTCGTGCACGCTGACCGTCTGGAGTCCGAGCACGTCGGCGAAGACCTGTGCCACGGCCGCCTCGAGACGGCTTCGGGGGGCGACGTATTCGCGGGCGGGAGAGATCTCGACGGCAGGCAGCGCGCGCCGGTCGACCTTGCCGGTGCGGGTCACCGGGAACTCGTCGAGCACCTGGACGGTGTGCGGGACGAGATGCGCAGGCAGATGGGCGACCGCGTGATCGACGATCTGCTCGGGGGCGGGACCACGCCCCGGCACGCCCGTCACATAGGAGACCAGGACCGTGTCGCCGGCCGGCGTCGGCATACCCACACTCACCGAGTGCCCGACGTCGGGATGGGTGACGAGAACGGCGTCGACCTCCCCCGGCTCGACCCGCATGCCGCGGATCTTGATCTGGAAGTCGTTGCGACCGTGATAGATCAGTTCCCCTGCAGAGGTCCACGAGACGAGATCGCCGGTGCGGTACATCCGGGTGCCGGTCCCGAACGGGTCGGCGACGAACCGGCCTGCAGTGAGTCCCGCACGTCCGTGGTAGCCGCGTCCGAGTGCACGCCCTGCGAGATACAGTTCGCCCACGACACCGGGCGGCACCGGGCGCAGCCCCGGGTCGAGAACCCGTGCCCCGACTCCGGAGATCGGCCGGCCGATGGTCACCGGCGCCGTCGTGCACAACGGCGTGGACAGGGTCACCCAGATCGTGGTCTCGGTGGGGCCGTACAGGTTGAGCAGGGCCCGGCCGTCGGCGTACCACCGCGCGACGAGTTCCGGCGGGCAGTCCTCCCCCGCCACCATCATCGTCTCGACGCCGGGGATCTCCGCCGGGTCGACAGTGGCGAGCGCCGTCGGCGTGGCGCAGGCGTGCGTGACCCGGTGCCGGGTGATGACGTCGGCGAGTTCGGGACCGGCGAATACATCGGGCGGACTGATCACCAGTTCCGCACCCGCACAGATCGCCAGGATGATCTCCCAGACCGCGACGTCGAAACCCGGTGCGGCGAGCTGTAGTACGCGGGACTCCCGGGTCACGCCGAGTCGGGCCTGCTGCTCGGCGACCATCTCCGCGAGCCCTGCGTGGGTGACCGCCGCAGCCTTCGGCCGCCCGGTGGAACCGGAGGTGAAGAGCAGGTATGCGAGATCGTCGACGTGGGCGCGTCGGGTCCGGTCCGCGTCGGCGACCGGATGGTCGCGGCGGCCCGCGATGTTCAGCTCCACCTCGAGATCGTCGAGCAGCCACTCCTCGACACCCAGGTCACGCTGCTGCGGTGCGCCATCCGGGTCGGCGGCACGGTCGGCGGCGACCACCGAGTCGACGGTGATCACCAGCGCGGCGCCGCTGTCGGCGAGCATCGCCGCTCGGCGTCGTACCGGCAACCGCGCGTCTATGATGACGAAGGCGGCGCCACTCATCGCCACCCCGAGCACGGTGAGCACCATCCGAGGGGATCGCGGAATGCTCACGGCGACAACGTCTCCCGGACCGATTCCGCGGTCGGCGAGCAGGCGGGCCAGCTGATGGGTCGCGGTCGCCACCTCTGCCCAGGTCAGTCGTCCGGTACCGGCCCCGACATCGCCCGTCAGGGCGACGGCGGAAGGATCGGTGGAGGCGAATCCCCGTGCGATGAGCTCGGCGAGGGTCGTCTCCGGCTGGGCACCGCGAAGCGGTGCGGCGAGCGCGCGCAGCGCGTCGGGTTCGAGCAGGTCGATCGAAGCGAGTGCGCGGTCGGGCGCGGACACCATCTGGGTGAGGACCCGACGCAGCCGGGTTGCCAGGCCACGGACCGTGGTCTCGTCGAACAGGTCGGTGGCATAGGCGAATTCGACCGCGTAGTCGTCCGCACGCTCGGTCACCGAGACGGTGACGTCGTACTTCGCCGCCGGCACGCGCGCATCGAGCAGTTCCGCCGAGCCGGTCCAGTGCGACAGTTCGGTCAACTGGTCGGTCTGTACGCTCAACGCGACCTGGAACAGCGGCGAATGGGACGGCGACCGTTGCGGTGCGATGGCGTCGACGACCCGTTCGAAGGGCACGTCGGCGTGACTCATCGCCCGCGCGCAACGACGATGTGCCGCGGTCACCAGATCCCGCACGGTGTCGTCCGGACGCAACGCGGTGCGCAGGACGACGGTGTTGACGAACATGCCGACCAGTTCGGCGACGGCCGGATCGTCGCGTCCGGCGACCGCGGTGCCGATGCTGACGTCGTCCACCGCGGCGAGCCTGCCGAGGGTGAGGGCCAGGGCGGACTGGAAGACGGCGAACGGGGTGACGGCAAGGGTGGCGGCCAGGCTGCGGAGTCCGGCGGACAGATCGGCGTCCAGCGTGACGTCGAGATGGTCTCCTGCACTGGACATCACCCGGGGGCGCGGGCGGTCGGTGGGCAGTTGGAGCAGGTCGGGCGCGCCCTGCAGTTCGGCGCGCCAGAACTCGAGGCCCTCGACCAGCACGGGTGACGGGCGTTCCGGGGTTCCCAGGATCTCGGCGCGTTCGACGGCGACATCGGCGTACTGCATCGGCAGCGGGGCGAACTCCGGGAGTTCCCCGGCCCGTCTGCTCTCGTAGGCCGTCATCAGATCGCGGAGCAGTGGTCGCAACGAATGCCCGTCGGCGGCGATGTGATGCACGACGAGTACCACGACATCGCCGCGTGGGTCCCCGGTGAGCAGGCGAAAGCGGAACGGGATCTCCTCGGCGAGGTCGAATCCCACCTCGGCGACCGCGGCGATCGCCGCATCGAGACCGCGCTCGCCGACATCGATCGGCTCGGAGTCGAGCACGGCGCCGGCGGTCGCGGTGTCGAGGATGCGCTGTTCCGGTTCACCGTCGACCGCCGGGAACACGGTACGCAGGATTTCGTGCCGGTCGAGGACGTCGAGCGCCGCACGATGCAGCACCCCGGGATCCACCGCGTGGGTGAGTCGGAGCGCGCCGGACATGTTGTAGGTCGACTCGGCCGGCGACATGCGATTGATGAACCACAGCCGGGTCTGCGCCTGGGACAACGGAATCCGCGCCGGACGCGGCAGGCGTCGACGCTCCGGCGGTGCCGGCACGGAGTCTGCGACGACGGCGCGGGACGCCAGATCGGCGAGGTCGTCGCTGTCGAAGACGTCGGTGAGGGCGATCGTCAGGCCGTGTCCGATCCGGGCTCGGGAGACCATGCGGGCCGCGAGGAGGGAGTCGGCGCCCAGGGCGAAGAGATTGTCCGACAGGCTGACCCGTTCCCGGCCCAGTGCCTGGGCAACCAGCGAGACGATCGCCTTCTCCGCCGGTGTCCGCGCCTCACGGAACTCCGCGGTCCTGGCCGAGAGATCCGGGTCGGGCAGCGCCGACTGGTCGAGCTTTCCGGAGCGGTTCGTCGGGAAGGTGTCGAGGAACACCACTGCGAGCGGCACCATGTGGCCGGGCAGCCGCCGGCGACAGAAGGCGCGCACGGCGTCCGCATCGGGAACACCCGATGTTCCGCGGACGTATGCCACGAGTACGGGCGCCGGACCGAGGTCTCGCCGCGCCACGACGACCACGGCGTCGACGCCGGGCATCGAGGCGATCACCGACTCGACCTCGCCGAGTTCCACTCGCTGCCCGCGGATCTTCACCTGATGGTCGCTGCGACCCAGGTACTCGAGTTCCCCGTCCCGCGTCCACCGCACCAGGTCACCGGTCCGATACATCCGGACACCGGGCTCACCCAGCGGATCGGCCACGAAGCGGGCGGCGGTCTGCACCGTCGCGCCGAGATAGCCGTTGGCCAGCTGTGGGCCGACGAGGCACAGCTCGCCGGCCACGCCGACCGGGACCGGCCGCAGGCGGCGATCCAGAACCCGCACGACGGTGCCGGCCACGGGTCGGCCGATGGGCACAACGGGGTCGTCGGCGGTCACCCGATGGGACGTGACGTCGATCGCCGCCTCGGTGGGGCCGTAGAGATTGACCACACCGGCCGACGAGGTCTGGCGCAGGCGACGGGCCAGCTGCGCCGACAGTGCCTCTCCGGAGGTGAAGACCCAGCGCACCCGGTCGGGCAGCGACTTCGGCGCACCCGACTCGTCCTCGGTCTGACCCACTACGTCGAGATAGGCGTCGAGCATGGACGGGACGAAGTGCAGGACGGTGACCTCGGCCTCGTCGATGAGGTTCCGCAGGTAGGCGGGGTCCCGGTGGCCATCCGGTGCGGCGATGACCATCCGCGCACCTGTCTGCAAGGGCCACAGCAGCTCCCACACCGACACGTCGAAGGTCGCGGGGGTCTTGTAGAGCACCGCGTCGTCGGCGCCGATCGGGTGATCTCGCTGCATCCACGCGAGGCGGTGCTCGATCGCCGCGTGGTCGACCTCGACACCCTTGGGTACACCGGTCGAGCCGGACGTGAAGATCACGTACGCGGGCTGATGCGGCAACGGACGCGTGTGGAGGGGTGGCGCCTCGGCCCGGGGACCCGCCCCGGCGTTGATCGCGTCGATCCCACGGGCGGCGAGGAACGCCGCGTCGACGGTGACAGCAGGGCGGACGATCGCGGCGATCGCGCGGCGTCGTTCCTCCGGCTCCGCCGGATCGACGGGCACGTACACCGCCCCGAGGCCGACGGCCGCATAGATCGAGCACACCTGTTCGGGGGAGCGGTCGAGAGCGACGATCACCCGGTCCCCCGCGACGACTCCCTCGTCCGCGAACACGCGCGCGAATTCGCCCACCGCCAGCGACATCTCGCGGTAGGTCAGGCGCGAGTCCCCGAAGACGAGCGCGGTCGAATCCGGCGTTGCGACGACCTGTCGTGCGAAGGGGGCCAGGATGTGCTCCGCGGCGACATCGACCGCCGGGCCGCCGTCACCGAGCAGCTCGACCGCCGCCGGCTCACCGGGGATGAGCAGGTCCAGCGCCGCCACCGGACGATCCGGGGCGTCGACGAACTGCTCGAGCACGTGGAGCAGCCGCGCCCGGTGGGTGCCCAGTTCGTCGGGGTCGTACAGGGCCGGGTTGGCATGGAGGCCCACCTCCAGCGGCGCCTCGGGACCCGCGGCGAAGACGTTCATCACCAGGTCCTCGACCATGCCCGCGGACAGCATGTGATAGCTGACGTGCGCCCCGTCGATCTCGATCGGCTTGTCGAAGAGCAGTAGGTTCACGAGCGGACCGAAGGATGTGCCGGTCGCGTCACCGAAACCGGCTGCGGCGCGAATGTCCTCGGAGCGGTACCGCTGGTGCCGGAGAACCGCGGTGATCTCGGAGGTGACCGCGGCGACGACCTCCGCACAGGTCACCGCGCCCACCCCGTCGACGCGCAGCGGGAGCATGTTGGAGACCATGCCCATCGACTGTTTGATCCGGGCGGTCGTGCGGGCTGTGACCGGCAGGCTCAGCACGATGTCGTCGGCGCCCGACATCCGGGCGAGGAAGGTGGCGAAGGCCGCGGTGAGGACCGCGGCGACGGAGGCGTCGAGCTCTCGGGCGCGACACCGCAGACGGCTGTCGAGGTCGGCGTCGAGCATCCCTGCCGCGACCACCGTCTCGTTGCTGATGCCGGTAGTGGCCGGATGTGTGGCCAGCGACACCCGTTCGGGCAGTCCGGCGGCGCGTTGCGCCCAGAACGCGTGATCCTTCTCGTGGCGCGTGCTCTCGCGATAGGCGGCATCGTCGGCGATCACCTCGGCGAGTGTCGCGCGCCGAGGTGGGACGCGGGTCTCGGCCGCGACCGCTGCGTTGTAGCGCGCCACCGCTTCGTGCAGGCAGACGAGCGCGCCGTAACCGTCGAAGGCGATGTGATGACCGCGCATGTACCAATAGGTACGGTTGTCCGCCACCCGGATGAAGGCCGCGAAGCCGACCTGGTCGTTCAGCAGGTCGACCGGACGCTCATGATCCGCGCGCATCCAGTCGTCGGCCGCCGCGAGGGGATCGGGCCGGTCCCGGAGGTCCAGCTCGACCACGTCGAACGGCAGCGACTCGTCGATGTACTGCATCGGTGTGCCGTCGACCTCGGCGATCCGGGTGTAGGCGGTCTGGAGTTCCCGCGAGCCCTCGATGACGCCACGACGGAACAGCTCCCGGTCGAACGGACGACCGTCGTCGAGGATGTCCAGGTAATGCGCGATGGTGATCGAGTGGTCGTCGTCGAGGTTCTCGGCGAACCACATGGCACGTTGAGCCGCAGTGAGATCCAGCAGGTCGACCCCCCTCGTTCTGCTGCGCCCTCCCCGGCGCCCCTCCCCGTACCCAACTTGTGGGTTCCCCTCACTGAGGGGTGATGTGTCATCCATGCCTCGTCCGAACCAGTCGTCGGCGATTTGGTCGTCCGACGACGCCGCTGACCCGTCCCCCCGAGGCGTTCGTCGAACAGCCACGAATCATACGCTTTACATCTCTTTTGAGATCGAAAGTGATACAGCGCATCTCACGTCTGAGAGCCTCGTCACATCCGGCGCCGCACAGGTGTGGCAGGTGGGACCTCATCAGTCCCTTAGAGACACACGAGCAACTCACGTCACACCGAAGACGTCGGGTTGCGGTTTGGATTCGGTCGTTCGACCGACATCTGCCCGAGGGAAGGAATCTCGTCACACCAGGTGTCCGCGACGGGGCAAGATTGGGGGCATGACGAGCGTGCAACTGGTCGAGGTCGGCCCCCGCGACGGGCTTCAGAACGAGCAGACCCTCCTGTCGATCGACGACAAGGTCGAGTTGATCTCGCGCAGTGT
The DNA here is from genome assembly GCF_030316175.1 of Gordonia sp. Swx-4. NCBI lineage: Bacteria > Bacillati > Actinomycetota > Actinomycetes > Mycobacteriales > Gordoniaceae > Gordonia > Gordonia sp. Swx-4. Next base: position 2,116,984 of record NZ_CP128197.1, on the reverse strand, counting down.
CGACGCCGGCGTCCGACGCATCGAGGCGGTCAGTTTCGTCAATCCGAAGCGGGTTCCGCAGATGGCCGGCGCCGAGGAGGTCATGGCCCAGGTTCCGCGCGTCGACGGCGTCTCCTACATCGGTCTGGTCCTCAACCGCCGGGGTCTCGACCGTGCCCTCACCGCCGCCGTCGACGAGGTCAACGCGGTGGTTGTCGCGACCGAGGAGTTCAGCCGGCGGAATCAGGGCTGCAGCGTCGACGAGGGCATCGCCGCGGCGATCGACGTCGTACATGATGCCCGCGAGGCCGGACTACGGACGACGGTGACCATCGCGGTGTCGTTCGGCTGCCCGTTCTCCGGGGAGGTCGCCCCCGAGTGGATCGGCGAGATCATCGCGCGCCTGACCGACGGCGCGGCACCGGACGAGATCGCCCTCGCCGACACCATCGGCGTCGGCGTCCCGGCACAGGTGCGCACACTCGCCGACCTGGCGGCCGCACACGCACCGGGCATCCCTCAGCGCTGGCATTTCCACAACACCCGCAACACCGGCTACGCCAATGCGCTGACGGCCCTGGAATGCGGGGCCGGCGCTCTGGACGCGTCCATCGGCGGTTTCGGCGGTTGCCCGTTCGCCCCGGCCGCGACGGGCAACATCGCGTCGGAGGACCTGCTCTATGCGCTGGACCGGTCGAACGTCACGACCGGCGTCGACATGTACGGCCTGATCGAGGCCGCGGAATGGCTGGGCAGGTCCCTGGAAAAGAGTGTCCCCGCTCTCCTCGGGCGCGCCGGAGGTTTCCCGGACGCCCGCTGAGGCGGGGACGCTCGTTGCGTTCGTGTGCGGGTGACTAACCCGTGGTGTGCACGATCAGCACGTCACATGCCGACTTGCGTGCCACGTCGGCCGGAACCGATCCGAGCAGGCGCCCGGCGATCGAGTTCAGGCCGCGGTTACCGACGACGAGGAGGTCGGCCTTGACGTCGCTCACGAGCTGGAGCAGCGCGTCGACCGGAGCACCCTTGACGGGGCGCTGCACGACGGTGGCGGCTCCGGCCTTGGACGCACGTTCCTTCGCGGTCCGCAGGATCTCCTCGGTCGGCGTCGAGCCGGTGACCTGGTAGGCCTCGTCCTTGAGGATGTCGGCAGCCTCCCCTGCGCCACGCTCGTTGGGGAAGTATGCGCACGCGATCACCAACTGCGCGCCTTCGCCCGCGAGTGCCCCCGCACGTTCCACCGCCTTCATCGACGACTCCGAGCCGTCGGTCCCGACGACGATGGTCTCGTATGCGCTCATCCCAACCTCCGACATGAATTCGCCTCGCTGCCCATCAGCGAGGCGTCACCTACATCCCCCATATTGCAGGGTTCTTTCACCGGGACATTAGTTTGCCGCGGCGTGTCTGTCCGCCGATCGTGGTGATCGGCACATGGTCGCGCTGTTGTGTCTTCGGCGGGATTGCAGGTCACAGCCCTATTTGATGCCCGCCGCGTCCATTCCGCGGAGCTCCTTCTTCAGGTCGGCGATCTCGTCGCGCAGGCGGCCCGCCAGCTCGAACTGCAGGTCCCGGGCCGCGCTCATCATCTGATCGGTCAGCTGCGACACCAGGTCGGCCAGCTCGGCGCGCGGCATCGCCGAGACATCGCGCTTCTCGATCACGCCCGCACTGCCGGCCTTCGACACCTCACCCTGCGCCCGGCGGCCGCGGCTCGCGTTGCGTCCCGAACCGCCCACCGCGACGGCCTCGTCCTCGGCCTCGCGGTACACCTGGTCGAGGATGTCGGCGATCTTCTTGCGCAACGGCTTCGGGTCGATGCCGCGTTCCTTGTTGTAGGCGATCTGCTTCTCGCGGCGGCGCTCCGTCTCGTCGATCGCGTTGCGCATCGAGTCGGTGATCTTGTCGGCGTACATGTGCACCTCACCCGACACGTTGCGGGCCGCACGGCCGATCGTCTGGATCAGCGACGTGGTGCTGCGCAGGAATCCTTCCTTGTCCGCGTCGAGGATCGCGACCAGCGATACCTCCGGGAGGTCGAGACCCTCGCGGAGGAGGTTGATGCCGACGAGGACGTCGTAGTCACCCGACCGGAGCTGACGCAGCAACTCGACACGACGCAGGGTGTCGACCTCGGAGTGCAGGTACCGCACCCGGATGCCCAGTTCCAACAGATAGTCGGTGAGATCCTCGGCCATCTTCTTGGTGAGCGTCGTGACGAGGACGCGTTCGTCGCGTTCGGTGCGCTGCCGGATCTCGTGGACCAGGTCGTCGATCTGCCCCTTGGTCGGTTTGACCACGACCTGCGGGTCGACCAGGCCGGTCGGGCGGATCACCTGCTCGACGAACTCGCCGTTCGACTGACCGAGCTCGTAGGGTCCGGGCGTCGCCGACAGATAGACGGTCTGACCGATGCGGTCGACGAACTCGTCCCAGGTCAGCGGGCGGTTGTCCACCGCCGACGGAAGCCGGAAGCCGTATTCGACGAGATTGCGCTTGCGGGACATGTCACCCTCGTACATGCCGCCGATCTGCGGCACGGTCACATGCGACTCGTCGATGACCAGGAGGAAGTCCTCCGGGAAGTAGTCGATCAGCGTCGCCGGTGCACTCCCGGCCGAACGGCCGTCGATGTGGCGCGAGTAGTTCTCGATCCCCGAGCAGAATCCGACCTGCCGCATCATCTCGAGGTCGTAGGTGGTCCGCATCCGCAGGCGCTGCGCCTCGAGCAGCTTGCCCTTGCCCTCGAGTTCGGCGAGGCGTTCCTCGAGTTCCTTCTCGATCGACGCCATCGCCCGTTCCATCCGCTCCGGCCCCGCCACGTAGTGGGTGGCGGGAAAGATGCGCAGCGAGGCGACCTGACGGACCACGTCGCCGGTGAGCGGATGCAGGTAGTAGAGCGATTCGACCTCGTCGCCGAAGAACTCGATGCGCACCGCGAGTTCCTCGTAGGACGGGATGATCTCGACGGTGTCACCGCGGACGCGGAAGGACCCGCGGGTGAATGCTGTGTCGTTGCGGGTGTACTGCACGTCGACGAGCAGCCTCAGCAGGGCGTCGCGATCGATCTCCTGCCCCACCTCGAGCTCGACCGAGCGATCGAGGTACGACTGCGGCGTACCGAGGCCGTAGATGCAGGACACCGACGCCACCACCACGACGTCGCGACGGGAGAGCAGACTCGAGGTCGCCGAATGGCGGAGTCGTTCGACGTCGTCGTTGATCGACGAGTCCTTCTCGATGTAGGTGTCGGTCTGCGCGATGTACGCCTCGGGTTGGTAGTAGTCGTAATACGAGACGAAGTACTCGACGGCGTTGTTGGGCAGCATCTCGCGGAGTTCGTTCGCCAGCTGCGCGGCGAGCGTCTTGTTGGGTGCCATCACCAGCGTCGGGCGCTGCACCTGCTCGATGAGCCAGGCAGTCGTCGCCGACTTACCGGTACCGGTGGCACCGAGGAGCACGATGTCCTTCTCCCCCGCCCGGATCCGTGCGGTCAGATCCTTGATCGCGGCGGGCTGGTCACCGGCGGGCTCGTACTCGCTGACCACCTCCAAGCGGGCTTCGGTGCGCTCGATCTCGCCGATCGGACGGAACTCGGAGTGCGCGAGCACCGGGCGTTCTGCTGCAAAAGCCATAGTGCCAGGGTAAACGCGCACTACGACACGAGTGTTCCCGCGCGGTCTGCGGCCCGCCGCCCGACCATGCGCGGCAGACGTCCCGCACATCGGGAACATCTCCGATGTTCACCCAGAGATCGGGTGCCGGCCGAACTACATTCGGGGGATGACGAGCAACAGCGGTCCCGTGACGACCGCGCCGGCCGCACCCCACTCGATGCACCCGCCCAAGCGGGAGGTCTTCGATGTGCCCGCGATGACGAACACCGACAACAAGGGATTCGTCCGGGAGGTCGAGGAATACCGAGTCACCGACTACGGCCTCTACATGTCGCGCCCCGCGCCCGGGCATCCGAGGTTCGACCATCTCGAATCATGGCTTCTCCCCTCATTGGGGTTGCGCGCCAACATTTTCCACTACCAGGGCGGCTTTCGGGCGAATCAGCGCCTCTACCTCGACATCGGGCGGTTCTCCGGCCCCGACGAGCGCGGCCGGTGGTACGCCGAGGACTGGTATCTCGACCTCGTCGACGTTCCGGGATCACCGCTGGAACTCATCGACGTCGACGAGGTCTTCGAAGCGCACCGGTGCGGACTCCTCGACAGCGACCAGTGCGTGCAGGCCGTCGAGATCGCGACCCGCGCGCTCGTCGGGGCAGCCGCGCACGGCAACGACGTACAGGCCTGGCTCGACGACGCGGTCGGCGGCGTGGTGTTCTTCCGAGACCACCGCCCCGATCACGGGTGGTGACCCGGCACGACCGCGCGCCGATGTGCCGGCCGGCCCGACGTCGGACTCAATAGGTGGGCAGCACGAAGCACGCACCGTTCCGGATGAACTGCGGCAGTTGCACTCCCGTGCCCACGTTGACGGTCCGCGTCTTGACCACCCCATCGAGGTTCGCGGCGAGCACGTAGCGTCCGGGGGCGGACGGTCGCCAGGTCGGCGTGACCTCGACAGCGGTGGGCTTGGCGTTGTGGATCGTCACGGTGCGGCCCGCCCGGGTGGACGTGACCTTGAGTGTCGACTTGGCCGACTTCGGATCGCCGACGATCACGGACAACTTGTAGGCGCATCCCGCACCGTAGAGGCCGTAATTCGACGAGCCGTTCGCCGAGGAGCCGTAACCGGGCAGCGTGTCGACGGCGATCCCCTGCAGGGCCGCGTTCGCCGGGGCGGCACTCACCGCGGCGGCCGTGAGTGCCGCCCCGACGGCGATACCGCCGACGACCGCACGCACGCGTTTCGAACTACCAGGACCCCACATATGTGCTCTTCGCAACGCTTTGCCGACTTGGTGGTCCGCACCGGCATCGGTGCGTCGTCGCAAAGCTAACAGCGCGGAGCACACGATGTGGCCAATTCAGGCAACATTCGTAGTCAGTTTGTCGAGCCCCTCAGGCGATCTCGATCCGCACGGTCGCGGGTCGCCCAGGATCGCAGGAACCGTGAACGCCGGGGCCGACGGGCGCGAACCCACCGTCGGCGAGGAGGTCGACGAGTTCTGCGGACGCGGTCTCGTCGCGGGCGGCGATCCGCAGCTCGACGTTTGCCGGATCGGTGATCTCGACGGCGGCCGCGCGCTCACCCGCGATCGCCCACAGCCGGTTGACCAGACGTGTCGCGGGACCATCCGGATTCGGTTCCGCGGCAACGAGTTCGGGGACCGGATCGGCGACCCGACGCGCCCGGACGTTGGCCTCGAACGGTACGAGCCGATCGTCCCAGACCCGCGCGGCGGCAGCGGCGAGGTCATCGGCCGATCCGGAGTTGTCGAGCCAGACGTCGGCGACCGCACGGCGCTGCTCGTCGGTGGCCTGCGCCGCGATTCGAGCACGCGCGTCTGCTTCGTCGACCCCGCGCATCGTCGTGAGGCGATGCAGTCGGACGTCGGCGTCGGCGAACACGATCACCACGAGGTGGAAGAACGGCGCGGTGTGGTTCTCCACCAGCAGCGGGATGTCCTGGACGACGACGGCGTCGTCCGGCGCCGCCGCGAGCAGTTCCTGGGTGCGCGCGCCGATCAACGGGTGGGTGATCCCGTTGAGCGCCTTCCGCGACCCCTCGTCGACGAAGGCCTTTGCCGCGAGAGCCGGACGGTCGAGGCTGCCGTCGGCGGCCAGGATGTCCGAGCCGAAGGCCTCGACGAGCCCGGCGAGACCTTCCGAACCGGGTTCCACCACCTCGCGGGCGATCTTGTCCGCGTCGATGATGTACGCGCCTCGTTCGACGAAGGTCTTCGCCACGGTCGATTTGCCGGCGCCGATGCCACCGGTGAGTCCAAGCCTGATCACGCCACCAGTCTGGCAAACAGGCTCCTGCCCGGTGCACACCGGCGCCCCGTGTGTCGTGCCGGCTCAGCCGGTGACCGCGACGAGTTCGATGGTCTCGTGCGGCAGGGTGGCCTCGCCGACCTTCTCGCCCATGTTCAGATCGACCGCGACGATCTTCTTCGACACGGGTTCACTGACATACGCGATGCGGTCCTGCACCACGACATTGGGCATCGGCGACTGCCATTCGTCGGGTTCGGCCCACTCCCCGATCACCGGGATGCGGGCGGTGCGGTTCCCGGATCGCGCGTCGAAGACGTGTAGCGCGCCGTCGGTCCCGAGGATCACCGCGGACCCGCCGGGGCCACGTTCGAGCGACCGGAAGCTGTAGGAGGCGCCGAGGTCGACCAGTCGGAGGTCGCCCGTTCGGGTGTCGGTGAGCGAGAAGCGTGTCGGCCGTTCGAGTTCGGCGCCCTCGTCGCTCTTGTAATCCCCCAGCACAACCGGGGAACCGTGGTCGCCGGCCTGGTTCCCGATGCGGCCGTATGGATCCGGGCTGGCCACCTTGCGGATGTTGTTGCCGTCGACGATCAGGATGCCGTCTTCGCAGCCGAAGGTCAGGCGACCGTCGGACGCGGCGGCCTCGCCGTGGACGCCGGGACACTCGTCATTGCGGGCGATCTCGTTCCGCTGCTTGTCCAGGATCGCAATGCCGCTCCGCGATTCCTCGTCGCCGCGTGTGACGACAACCGAACCGTCGCCGCGGAACACCGCCACACCGTGATGGGGTTGCGGGACGGTGAACGTGGTGGCCACCGGATTGCCGCGGAGCAGTTCGGCGGGTTCGACGATGTCGACCTGTCCGGTGCCGTCGCTGAACAGGCTGATGCGTGAGTCGTGGACCACGACATGCCCGGGTTCCGCTCCACCGAAACGCATCTCGGTGAGCGAGGGCTTGGTCGTGTAGTGATGCCCGTGGTCGCCCTGCGCCTTCGTCCAGGTCCCGGCGTCGAGGACCCGGAACCCGTCGGAGTCGGAGACGAAGACGTGCCGCCCGTTGCCCGCACTGTTCAGCCGGACGAATCCGTCGAGGGGAAGGTCGGCGACCTGATCGAGCGTCTTCGCGTCGAGCACGAGGATTCCGCCGTCGTAGCTGAGTGCGAGTCGTGGTGTCGCGCTTTGCTGTTCCGCGGGTCCGCGCGACGATTCGGCGGGCGGGGTCGCCTGCTCGGGGTCGCCGCACGCGACGAGCGCGATGGAGGAGGCAGCGAGCAGCGCGAGGGAACGGGTCAGAGTTGTCCGTGGTGATAGCACTCGGACAGTCAACCGTCTAATGAAAATGATTGTCAACAACGCATGGTTGTCGAGCTCGCGGGTGAGTTCAGACGTCCCCGATGAGCGGCACCAACCCGTCGAGCAGTCGCGTCAGGCCGAAATCGAACACCTCGTCAGGGGACCCTGGCGCCTGATGATGTTCGCCTGCAACGGTTCCCACGCGATCCGCGAGAGGGAACCCGCCTTTGGGGATCACCGCGTCGAGCTCGGGTGCGACGACCTCCCACCACTCGACGTCGGTCATGCCGCTGTCGGTCACCGCGGCGTCGGCAGCCAGGGCCTCCCGGGCGTTGCCGGTCACGAAGGCGGACAGGAGACCGAGGATGTGGTCACGGTCGAGGTCCGAGATGTCAAGCGGCTCGAGCAATTCGAGCTGCCGTTCGTAGCGGGCTAGACGACGCGGACCGAGAACCTGCCGCCACGGATTGGCGTCGATCAACCAGGGATGCGCCAGGTACTCCGCGCGCAGATGACGTGCGACCTGCGCGAGCGACTCCCGGACCGTCGATCCCGGCTCCGGCACCGGGTCGCCGGCGACATGGTCCACCATGAGCGCGACCAGGACGTCTCGGGTGGGCACGTAGGTGTAGAGAGTCATCGGACCGACGCCGAGCTCGGCGGCGAGTGCCCGCATCGACACCGCGGTCAGTCCACGCTCGTCGGCGAGGGTGACCGCCTTGCCGACGATCTCGTCGACGGTGACCCGTTGTCGCGGACCGCGTCTGGGTGTCTCCGGCTCCCCACGTCCACGCCATAGCAGCCGAACGAGGGTTCGGGCATCATCAGCGGTCGACACGTTGCACCCTTTCCGTACAGCGTACGAGATCAATACCGTACCCACGGGATCGCGGCTGATGTGGCAGGGACACGAAAAGCCCTCCCGGGCAGTTTCCCGGGAGGGCTTTTCGTGTGCTCAGTGCAGATCTACTGCGGGAGCAGAGCTATCAGGCGTTGCCCGAGAGCTTCTCGCGCAGAGCGGCGAGCTGCTCGTCGCTGGCCAGCGAACCACCGGTGGACGAAGCACCACTGGTGTTCGCCGAGCCACCACGGCTCTCCGAAGCCGACGAGTAGTCGGTCGGGGCGTTGGCGGTCTCGGCTGCGGCAGCGGCGAACTTCTCCATCTGGGCGGTGTGCATCTTGTGGCGACGCTCGGCCTCGGCGTACCGGGCCTCCCATGCCTCACGCTGCTTCTCGAAGCCTTCGAGCCATTCGTTGGTCTCGGCGTCGAAGCCCTCGGGGAAGATGTAGTTGCCCTGCTCGTCGTAGCTGTCGGCCATACCGTACTTCGAGGGGTCGAACTCCTCGGTGTAGTCCTCGTTGGCCTGCTTGAGGCTCAGCGAGATACGACGACGCTCGAGGTCGATGTCGATGACCTTGACCATCGCATCGTCGTTGACGGCGACAACCTGATCCGGCACCTCGACGTGGCGCTCGGCCAGCTCGGAGATGTGGACCAGGCCCTCGATGCCCTCGTCGACGCGGACGAACGCACCGAACGGCACCAGCTTGGTGACCTTGCCCGGGACGATCTGACCGATCGCATGGGTACGGGCGAACTGACGCCACGGGTCTTCCTGAGTGGCCTTGAGCGACAGCGAAACACGCTCGCGGTCCAGATCGACGTCGAGGACCTCGACGGTGACCTCGTCGCCCACGGCGACGACCTCGGACGGGTGATCGATGTGCTTCCAGGACAGCTCGGAGACGTGGACCAGACCGTCGACGCCGCCGAGATCGACGAACGCACCGAAGTTGACGATCGAGGACACGACGCCCTTGCGGACCTGGCCCTTCTGCAGCTGGTGCAGGAACTCGCTGCGGACCTCGGACTGGGTCTGCTCGAGCCACGCGCGACGCGACAGGACCACGTTGTTGCGGTTCTTGTCGAGCTCGATGATCTTGGCCTCGATCTCCTTGCCGATGTACGGCTGGAGGTCGCGGACGCGACGCATCTCCACGAGCGATGCCGGGAGGAAGCCGCGCAGGCCGATGTCCAGGATCAGGCCGCCCTTGACGACCTCGATGACGGTGCCCTTGACGGCCTCGTCCTTCTCCTTGAGCTCCTCGATGGTGCCCCAAGCCCGCTCGTACTGCGCACGCTTCTTGGAGAGGATCAGACGGCCTTCTTTGTCCTCTTTGGTGAGGACCAGGGCCTCGACCTCGTCACCGACGTTGACGACCTCGTTGGGGTCAACATCGTGCTTGATCGACAGTTCGCGAGAGGGAATGACGCCTTCGGTCTTGTAACCGATGTCGAGCAGAACCTCGTCCCGATCGACCTTGACGATGGTTCCTTCCACGATGTCACCATCGTTGAAGTACTTGATCGTGGAGTCGATGGCGGCGAGAAAGTCCTCGGCAGTGCCAATGTCATTGATGGCTACTTGCGGCGAGGTGATCGTGGGGGACGACATATGTTGAGTTGCTCCGGACAGGTGTGTAGTAGGTACAGTTCTGGACGTAATGCGCGGCACAAAACCCCTGATCAGAAGCATTTCGACCGGGGCGTGTGCCTGTCGCGCGTCATCAAGCGCACGCGCGTTCTCAAAGCCTACTCCAGCGGCATTGTGCTGGGCAAATGCCCTTGAGACGGCCCTCCGAGAGTCCCCTGCGTTGCCCCTCCGCCGTGCCGCGGCGCGCTTCGCGATCCACGACCGCAGCGATTCGACGGCGTCGTCCCGGTCGCCGGCCGACAGCCTGTCGGTGGCCGGCACGGCCGCCGTGGATCTACCCGTTCGGACGACTCGCCCACTTCATCGAATGAACCCAGGGAAACCGTGCGGTGAAACTGGAAGAAATCACTGTAAGCCTGAACTGCGCAAACGAAGCGACAGCCGAAAGCACCACCGACGCGGAGGGCAGACTCGTCATTCACCTGTTGGCGATCGTGGGCTGAACCACCGGGTGCTGCACGCGTGCTCTGGTTGACTGCATCCGTGGCACATTCGATCGAGTTGTTACCCGACAACGACACCGACGCCTGGGTGCGGCGCCGCTGGTCAGCGCTCGCCGACGTCGGTCTTCCCAGTGCGCAGCGCGTGCGGTCGGACACCAACCGTCCGCACGTCACCCTGTTGGCGGCGCGCCACATCGCGTCCGCCGCCGACGCCGCCCTCGGTCCCGCCGGCCAACGTCTACCGATGAAGTGCATCATCGGGGCGCCCGTCGTGTTCGGTCACGGCTCCCGTCACACCCTTGCACTGCTCGTCGTACCCAGCACCGAGTTGCTGTCGCTCCACGCCCAGGTGGCCCGCACGGTTCGCGGCCACACCGTCGACCCTGACGACACCGAGGCGGGCGCGGAGAATCCGAGCACCTTCGCGCACGTCGATCCCGGCGCCTGGACCCCGCACATCACCCTCGCCCGGCGCCTGACGTCCGCGCAGGTCGGCGAAGCGCTCGTCGCGCTCGAATCGCTCGGCAAACCGGATCGGATGTGCACCTTCACCGCGTTGCGACGCTGGGACCCCGATGCCCGGACCGAACACGTTGTGGCCGGACGGGCGTGCTGAGCTGCACCGGAGCTGTGAGTCGAGTCGAAACCGCTCCGTGACCGGCTCGAGAGCCAACGCTGCCATCGTCACACCATGACGATCACATCCGACAGCACCACACCACCCGGTCACGGCACGCACAACCCGACCGTCGCCTCCTCGTCACCGAGCGCCGACGAGTTCGCCGAACGATTCCTCAACTCCACCCTGGCCACCGCAGAGACCATGAGCGTCTATCTCGGGGAGCGACTCGGCTGGTACCGGTGCCTCGTCGACCACGGTCCGCTGACCGCCGACGACCTCGCTTCCCGCACGGCCACCGATGCACGGTACGCCCGGGAATGGCTCGAGATGCAGGCGGCCTTCGGCATTCTCGACGCCGACCTGTCCGGCAGACCAACGACATTCGGTATCCCACCCGGCGTCGCCGAGGTCCTCACCGACACCTCCAGTCGTTCGTATCTGGGTGCGCTCCCCCGGATGTTCGCCGCCTCGTTCGGCCGGCTATCCGAACTACTCGACGCCTACCGCACCGGCGGCGGTGTCAGCTGGGAACAGCTCGGGGCCGACGCGCGCGAATGCCAGGCCGCACTCAACAAGCCGTGGTTCGACGCCGATCTCGCACCCGCTCTCGCCGCCATCGACCATCTCCATCAGCGACTGTCCCGACCGGGCGCGAAGATCGCCGACATCGGTTTCGGCGCCGGGCATTCGACGATCGCCCTCGCCCACGCCTACCCGGACGCGACATTCGTCGGTCTCGACGTCGACGCCGCATCGGTGCAGATGGCGCGGGACAACGCCGAGGCCGAAGGTCTCGGCGACCGGGTGCAGTTCCATCTCGCCGGCGGAGAAGAGGCCGTGGCACACGGACCGTTCGACGCCGCCTTCGCCTTCGAATGCCTCCACGACATGCCGCGGCCCGTCGAGGTTCTCGCCGCGACGCGGCAGGCCCTCGCACCCGGGGCGCCGATGATCGTCATGGACGAAGCGGTATCCGACGAATTCTCGGGCCCGGCAGACGAACTCGACAAACTCATGTACGGGTTCTCACTGTTCGTGTGTCTGCCCGACTCGATGAGTTCGCCGCCCTCGGTCGCCACCGGCACGGTGATGCGACCCGCCACCCTACGGTCCTACGCCGAGCAAGCCGGTTTCCGGAGCGTCGAGGTGCTGCCGATCGAGGACTTCGCCTTCTTCCGGTTCTACGAGCTCCGCACCGGCTGAAGAGTCGGCCGACGCCGGGCAATATCATCACTAGATGCCCACGAAGGACGACGACCGCGAGAACTCGGAGACCACCGAGCAGGAGCCCTCTGTGCGGCCTCCACGCGTCCTGGGCGACGTCGACTCCGCGACGAGTGACCGGGCGAGTCGCTGGTGGTGGGACCACGACGCGGAGAACTACCACGACGAACACGGCGACTTCCTCGGCACGTACACCGGAGGCGGCGACTTTGTCTGGTGCCCAGAGGGCGTCCGCGAATCCGAGGCCGGACTCCTCGGCGAGATCGAGGATCGCACGATCCTTGAAATCGGTTGCGGCTCAGCGCCCTGCGCCCGCTGGCTCGCTGCTCACGGTGCACACGCCGTCGGTGTCGACCTGTCCCGGCGCATGCTCGGGATCGGTCTCGACGCCATGGAGGCCGACGAGGTGCGCGTGCCGCTGATCCAGGCGACCGCGGAGACCCTGCCCTTCGCCGACGAGTCCTTCGACACCGTGTGCTCGGCGTTCGGCGCGATCCCCTTCGTCGCGGACTCCGCCGGCGTCATGGCCGAGGTTGCTCGTGTCCTGAAGCCCGGCGGCCGTTGGGTTTTCGCGGTCAACCATCCGATGCGCTGGATGTTCCTCGATGATCCGGGACCCGAGGGCCTGACCGTACGAATCCCCTACTTCAACCGCACGCCTTACACCGAAACCGACCCGAGCGGGCAGATCACCTACGTCGAGCACCACCGCACCATCGGCGACCGGGTCCGCGAGCTACGTGCCGCCGGGTTCATCCTCGACGACATCATCGAACCCGAGTGGCCCGACGACCACGACCGTGAGTGGGGCCAGTGGAGCCCTTTCCGCGGACGCTACTTCCCCGGCACCGCGATCTTCTGCAGCCACAAGCCCGGATAGCCGCGGGTACGCCCGGCGTCTCAGAGCAACTTCGACAGGAACTCCCGTGTCCGCTCCTCCTGCGGGTTGGCGAGGAGTTCGCGTGGGTCGCCCTTCTCCACGACGACGCCGCCGTCCATGAAGACCAACTGGTCGGCGACCTCGCGCGCGAAGCCCATCTCGTGGGTCACGACCATCATGGTCATGCCGGATGCGGCGAGTTCACGCATCACCTTGAGGACGTCGCCGACGAGTTCGGGATCGAGTGCCGACGTCGGCTCGTCGAACAGCATGAGCTTCGGTTCCATCGCGAGGGCGCGCGCGATGGCGACGCGCTGCTGCTGACCGCCGGACAGCTGCGCCGGGTAGGCGTCGGCCCGGTCGGACAGGCCTACCCGCTCGAGCAGGTATTCGGCACGTTCGACGGCGGCGGCCCGCTGCTGCTTCTTCACCTGGATGGGCGCCTCGATCACGTTCTCGAGAGCGGTGCGGTGCGGGAACAGATTGAAGTGCTGGAACACCATGCCGATGTCACGGCGTTGCGTCGCAGCGTCTTTGGCACTCATCTCGTAGAGCTTGCCGTTGCGTTCGCGGTAGCCGATGAGGTCGCCGTCGACGTAGAGGCGGCCGGCGTTGACCACGTCGAGGTGGTTGACGCACCGGAGGAACGTCGACTTACCCGAACCGGACGGGCCGATGAGGCAGGTCACCTCGCCTCGCGCGACCTCGAGCGAGATCCCCTTGAGGACCGGGACCGATCCGAAGCTCTTGCACACCCGGTCGGCGAGGACCATCGGCGTCTCGGCGGAACTCATGCGTTCTCTCCCCCGGTCGTGCGGCCGGCTCCCGGTCCGTCCGGGATGTCGTCGGCCGCGGCGGTCTGTCCGTCGGCCATCGCCTTGAGCTGGCGTGCGGTCAACGCCCTGGTGGCGCCCCGCGAGTAATGACGCTCCACGTAGTACTGGCCGACCATCAGGATGCTGGTGACGGCGAGGTACCAGGTCGAGGCGACGAGCAGCAGCGGGATCGGTTCGAAGTTGACGCCCGAGATGTCGCGCACGCGACCGTAGAGATCGAGGGTCAGCGGCACCGCCGCCACCAGACTCGTCGTCTTGAGCATGGAGATCAGCTCGTTGCCGGTGGGCGGGATGATCACCCGCATCGCCTGCGGCAGCACGGTGCGACGCATGGTCTGCGACCACGACATGCCCAGAGCGATCGACGCCTCGGACTGACCCTCACCGACCGACGACACGCCTGCGCGCACGATCTCGGCCATGTAGGCGGCCTCGTTGAGCCCGAGGCCGATGACCGCGAACAGGAATGCGGCATTGAGGGTTTGGATGTCGAAGGACGCGAACTGGTGGACGAATGGGATGCCGACGTCGATCTGCTTGTAGATCGCCGGGAACAGTCCCCAGAAAACGAGCTGCACGTAGACCGGCGTCCCGCGGAAGATCCACAGGTACACCCAGGCGGTGCCGCGCAACACCGGGTTCGGTGAGAGCCGCATGATGGCGAGCGCGACGCCGAGGACGATCGCGATGGTCATCGCCAGCACCGTCAGCGCCAGGGTGTATCCGACGCCGGACAGCACGCGCTGGTCGAACAGGTAATCGGCGTAGGTGCCCCACGCGTAGGCCTTGTTGGTGGCGGCTCCGTAGACGAAGAGCCCCGCCAGCACGAGGATGATGACCGCGGCGATCCACTGGCCCGGTCTGCGGAGCGGTACTGCCTTGATCGGTTCGGGCTCGCCGGCCGTGGTGGTGGTGTCGGTCTGCGGTGAGGTCATCTCAACTCACCGCCCCGTTGATGACGGAGACATCGATCATGCCCTCCTGCAGGCCCCAGTTGGCCGCGATCTCTTCGTACTGCCCGTTGTCCATCAGGTACTGGACCGCCTTCTGCATCGCGGGTCCCAGCGGTGAGCCCTTGCGCACCGCCCATCCGTACGGCGCCGAGTCGAACAATTCGCCGGCGGCCTTCAGCTTTCCGTTGGTGCGTTTGATGGCGTACGCGGTGACCGGCGAGTCGGCCGACATCGCCTCGACCCGGCCGAGGATCAGGGCGTTGACCGCCTCGTCCTGGCTGTCGAACTTCACCTTGTCGATCGGTGGGAGACCCCTCGCGACGCATTCCGCGCTCTTGGCCGGGATCTCGTCGGTGTCCTCGTAGGTGGTGGTCTGTACCGCGACCCGCTTACCGCAGGCGTTCGACGGGTCGATGTCCTCGTCGGAGTCGGCGGCCTGCGCCCATTGCACGCCGGCGCTGTAATAGGTCACGAAGTCGACCTGCTTCTCGCGTTCGAGGGTGTCGGTGAACGACGACATCCCGACGTTGTACGTCCCGGCCTGCACCGACGGGATGATGGTGTCGAACTGCGATTCCTTGTACACCGGAGTCAGGCCGAGGACCTTGCCGACCGCATTCATGAGGTCGACGTCGTAGCCGATGATCTTGCCGTCCGGCCCCTTGAACTCGTTGGGCTGGTAGGGCACGTTGACTCCGACCACCAGGCGTCCGGTTCGTGCGATCTCGGGCGGGACGAGTGCCGCGATCTCCGGGACCTTCTCCACGTCCACGTTGATCGGGGTCACCTGGTTGGCGCGTTCCCGTTCCTCGTTGTTCACGCACCCGGTGAGCACGACCGCGAGCGCAAGGAACACGCCGAGCAGCCGGGCCACGCGCGACCGGACACGGCGTCGGTCAACCCGCGTCGAGGCCCGTTCCACAACACATCCCTTCGATGACGAACAGATCACCTGATCAGACCAACTCACTGTAGTTTGCGCCCGCCTCGCCGGCTGGCTACCGGATGTTCACGCACGTCTTCGCGCGCGTCATGCAGCCACGGTTCGCCGCGCCACCTCGTCGGCGAACTCGCTGGTCGATGACGTCCCACCCAGGTCAGCGGTCGCGATGGAGACCGCGAGGGTGTCGGCGACGGCGGAATCCATCCGGTCGGCCGCCGCGACGAGCGCCGGATCGTCGGTCATCAGCCCGTACCGCCGGAACCCCATCGACACCGACGCGATCATCGCGACCGGGTTCGCGACGCCCCGCCCGGCGATGTCGGGAGCTGCTCCATGAGTTGCCTGCGCCATCACCTGGGTCGCCGAGCAGTTCACCGAACCCGCGATGCCGAGCGAGCCGGCGAGTTCCCCGGCGAGGTCCGACAGGATGTCGCCGAAGAGGTTCTCGGTGACGACGACGTCGAAGTCGGCGGGGCGTCGGACGAGCAGCGCCGCCATGGCGTCGACGTGCTGTTCGGTGACCTCCACGTCGGGGAACTCCTCGCCGACCTCCCGGCATGCGTCGCGGAACAGGCCGGTCGTCAGGCGCAGCACGTTCGCCTTGTGCACGATGGTCACCCGGGCCGGGCGTCCCGAGACCGCGCGGTCGCGGGCGGCTTCGAAGGCGACCCGCGCGATGCGCTCACTGGCCGCGCGGGTCACGAGCCCCACTGCCAGCGCGACGTCGGGAGTCGGCATGAACTCACCGCTCCCGACCGCCATGTTGCGGTCGGCGTACAGGCCCTCGGAGTTCTCGCGGACGATCAGCACATCGATGTCGGGTGCGGTGGCGGGTACCCCCGAAAAGGCCTTGGCGGGACGGAGATTGGCGAACAGCCCGTACCGGGTGCGCAAAACCGCGCCCGGGGTGCGGCTGCTGTGCTCGGGCGGATACGACGCGGAATCGTGCGGTCCGACGATCCAGAGTCCCAGATCGTCGAGCGCCGACAATGTCGCGTCCGGCACCGGTTCGCCGTGGGACGCGATGGCGGCGGCGCCGAACGGGAGTTCGTCCCAGTCGAACCGCAAGTCCTCCGCCGCCGCAGCCGCGTCGGCGACCGTGATGGCGGCGGGCACGACTTCCAGACCGATGCCGTCGCCGGTGAGAACGCCGACCCGCCTGGGCGAGGAGACCATCAGTGGGCCGCGTCGTCCCAGGACCGACCGAACCCGACCGACACCTCGAGCGGGACCGACAGCGTGATGGCGTTGCCCATCTCCCCGCGCACCGCGGCTTCGACCGCGTCGCGCTCGCCGGCGGCCACCTCGACCACGAGTTCGTCGTGGACCTGCAGCAGCACCCGCGACGTCAGCTTCTCGGCGAGGAAACGCTTGTGCACGTTGATCATCGCGACCTTGATGATGTCGGCGGCGGTGCCCTGGATGGGTGCGTTGAGCGCCATCCGCTCCGCGGACTGGCGTCGTTGCCAGTTGTCGCTGTTCAGGTCGGGCAGGTAACGCCGGCGGCCGAACAGGGTCGCCGTGTACTCGTTGCGCCGGGCTTCGGCGACCACGTCGTGCAGGTAGTCCCGCACACCGCCGAACCGCGCGAAGTACGCCTCCATCTGGTCCTTGGCCTCCTCACGGCTGATCTTCAGCTGGGCCGCGAGCCCGAAGGCACTGAGGCCGTAGGCGAGTCCGTACGACATCGCCTTCACGCGGTGGCGCATCTCGGTGGTCACCTCGTCGATCGGCACCCCGAAGGCGCGCGATCCGACGAAGTTGTGCAGGTCCTCCCCGGTGTTGAAGGCCTCGATCAGCCCTTCGTCCTCCGACAGGTGCGCCATGATCCGCATCTCGATCTGGCTGTAGTCGGCGGTCATCAGGCAGTCGTAGTTCACGCCCGAATCCTGATCCGTGCCCACGATGAAGCCGCGACGGATCTCGCGTCCGGCCTCGGTGCGGACCGGGATGTTCTGCAGGTTCGGTTCGGTCGACGACAGGCGGCCGGTCGCGGCGATGGTCTGGTTGAACGTCGTGTGGATGCGCCCGTCGACGGCCACCGACTTCAGCAGACCGTCGACGGTGACCTTCAACCGCGTGGCGTCGCGATGCTCGAGAAGGTGTGCGAGGAAAGGATGTTCGGTCTTCTCGTACAACGACTGCAGCGCGTCTGCGTCGGTGGTGTAGCCGGTCTTGGTCTTCTTGGTCTTCGGCATGTCGAGCTTGTCGAAGAGCACGGTCTGCAGCTGCTTCGGCGAACCGAGGTTGATCTGTTCACCGATGACCTCGTAGGCCGACTCGGCGGCCGCTCGGATCCGGTCGTTGAACATCTGTGCCAGCGCATTGAAGTGATCGACGTCGACAGCTATGCCGGCGGCCTCGAGGTCGGCGAGGACGAACGACAGCGGCAACTCCATCTCGGTCAGCAGCGGCTTGGAGTCGATGCGGTCGAGTTCGGTGTCGAGGGTGTCGGCGAGCTCCTGCACTGCACGCGCCTCGAGCATGTGCTGTTCGGCGACCTTGCCCTCGGTGTCGTCGTCGAGCAGCGACATCTGGCCGTCGCCCGCCCCGGTGTCGGCGCGTAGCTCACGGCGCAGGTACCGCAGGGCGAGGTCGTCGAGATTGAAGGTCCGCTGCCCGGGGCGGACGAGGTACGCGGCCAGCGAGGTGTCGCTGGTGACGCCGTCGAGCTTCCACCCGCGCGAACGCAGCGCGTGTACCGCCCACTTGGCCTCGTGCACAGCCTTGAGCGCCTGCGGGTCGGCGAGCCAGTTGGCCAGGGCCGCATCGTCTTCCGGCGTCAGGGTGGTCACGTCGACATACGCCGACGAACCGTCGGCGGCCGCGATCGCCAGTCCGGTCGGGTCGGAGCCCACGACGACGTGCGGCGCGGTCACCGCGAGACCGGTCCGGCCCGTACGGGCGTGTTCGGTGAGCCATCCCGCGACCTCGCCGGCGCCGAGGACCGAGCCGTCGAGATCGAAGCCCGCCTCGGCCTCGGGCTCGACCGAGCTGAGGGTGGAGAACAGGCGGTCGCGCAGGACGCGGAACTCGAGGTCGTCGAAGAGCTGGTGGATGCGGTCGCGATCCCAGCCGACCATCGCGAGATCTTCGGGGCCCGCGGGCAGCTGCATGTCGCGGATGAGTTCGGTGAGCTGACGGTTGGTCTGCACCGAGGCGAGATTGGCGCGCAGCGCATCGCCGACCTTGCCCTTCACCTCGTCGACGTGATCGACGAGCGAGGCCAGCGATCCGTACTCGCGAATCCACTTCGACGCGGTCTTCTCCCCCACACCCGGAATGCCTGGGAGATTGTCGCTGGGGTCGCCGCGCAGGGCGGCGTAGTCGGGGTACTGGGCGGGGGTCAGACCGTACTTCTTCTCAACCTCTTCGGGGGTGAAGCGGGTGAGGTCCGAGACACCCTTGCGCGGGTAGAGCACGGTGGTCGACGGGTCGACCAGCTGCAGCGAGTCGCGGTCGCCGGTGACGATCAGGACCTTGAAGTCCTGTTCGCGCGCCTGGGTCGCGAGGGTCGCGATGATGTCGTCGGCCTCGAAGCCCTCGATCGCCATGACCGTGACACCCAGCGCGTCGAGGACCTCCTTGGTGAGGTCGACCTGCCCGTTGAACTCGTCGGGCGACTTGGAGCGCTGCGCCTTGTACTCCGGGAACATCTCCGAGCGGAACGTCTTCCGCGAGACGTCGAAGGCGGCGGCGATGTGGGTGGGTTCCTCGTCGCGCAGCAGATTGATCAGCATCGAGGTGAAGCCGTAGACCGCGTTGGTGGTCTGTCCGGTGGCCGTCTTGAAGTTCTCGGCCGGGAGCGCGAAGAACGCCCGATATGCCAGGGAATGCCCGTCGAGGAGCATGAGGACCGGTTGCTTGGTCTTGCCCTTGCTGCCGGTACGGGTAGCTGCCGGGGAACTCTGCGCTGGACTCACAGTCGCTGAGTCTAGTGATCCGTCCCGACACCCGGACCCGCCCCGCCCGGGGCGGTCGGACGGGTGGACGGTCAGGGGTCACATCGGCCGGTACATGGCCCAGACCTTGGGGCCGTCGAGAGGGAGTTCGAATTCCGCGGTGACCTGGAAACCGAACCGCTCGTACAGCGGGACATTGAGAGCGTTCGAGCTCTCGAGGTAGGCCGGTCCGTCGATCTGCTCGAGCCGGTGCTGCAACAGCGCCGTGCCGACGCCGGCCCCCTTGACCGGGGCGCCGATCTGTCCCAGATACCAATGCGGCTCTTTCGGACGATGCTTGGCGAACTCGGCCTCCAGCTTGATCCCGCGGCCGATCCGGGGCCCGAGAGTCCGAAGGAACTCCCAGGACGACACCAGCTGTGCCCTCGTCGAGATCTTGTGCCCGGGCGGATCCCAGGCGGCCGCGCCGACCGGCTGCCCGTCGCGCATCGCGAGATCGATCGTCGATCCCTTCCCGTGGATGTGGACGAGCAGAGTCCGGAACACCGCGCGGTGACGAGCGGTGTCCGGGTCCATCCACAGCGTCACCGGGTCGTCGGCGAACGCCTGCGCGAGCAGCGCACTCGCGAGTTCGACGTCTCTGGTCTGTGTGATGGTCACCGGCAGCATCCGACCAGGGTACGGCCCTGATGGGTACGCCAGCACCACATCGCATCGATCGAGCCCACCCTGCGTCGCCGCAGATGTAACTTCCGGGAAACGTCGTTGTCGTCACGTGGCGACGAAGCTGCGGCTAATGTCCCGCAGGGTGACCGGCCGCGCAGTGATCGGCCAGGTCATGGCCGATGGATGTCACTGGCGTACAGGTCCGCAAGGGAGGTACCACCCTCGATGACAGAGCCTGACCGGCAGGCCGCACTCGTGCCCGACGACCACACCGAACGGACTCACGCGCATCGCCCCGAGTGTCGGCCCGCCCGCCAGACCCGATCACCGTCCTGCCGCCCGCCATCCCGTCGGCGCCCATCGGCGTCGACGCGGCGCACCGCGCTGGCCGTCCTGCTGTTCGTCGCGGCGTCGATGCTGTGCGGGCTCTTCGGGACCCCGTCCGCCGACGCCGCCCCCGACGAGGTGCGGGTGTTCGGTGTCCTGCGGAACGGCGCCGAGAAGGTCGAGGGGGTGAAACTCGAGGCGAAGGACGCGTCAGGCACCGTCGTCGGGACGGCCACGTCGTCGGCGACCGGAGCCTGGTCGATCATGGTGCCGCCCGGGAGGTACACCGTCGTCGTCGACACCGACTCTCTCCCAGACGATGTGGAGGTCCAGAAGCCCGAGCTACCGGTCGATGTCAGTGGCGGAACGGCGCGGCCGGTCATCTTCTCGTTCGGTGAGGTGCGGACCGGTACGGAGGTCTCGGCGGTCGCCGAACTCACCCGTCTGGCCATCGACGGCATCCGTTTCGGTCTCATCATCGCCATCACCGGCGTCGGCCTCAGCCTGATCTTCGGGACGACCGGCCTCACCAACTTCTCGCACGGCGAGCTGGTGACCCTGGGAGCGGTGGTCGCGTGGGTGTTCAACGTGAAGGTCGGCCTACAGCTGATACCGGCGACGATCCTCGCGGTCATCGTCGGCGTCGGCATCGGCATCCTGAACGAGCTCGGTCTCTGGAGACCGCTGAGACGGCGACGAACCGGGCTGATCGCCATGCTCGTCGTGTCGATCGGCCTCGCCCTGGTGATGCGGTATCTGATCCTGATCTTCTTCTCCGACCGGGCCGAACCGTTCAACGACTACCAGGCACAGACGCAGATCGGCTCGGGTCCGTTCGCGATCACGCCGGTGAATCTGGCCTGCATCGTCATCTGTGTCGTGGTGCTCCTCGGCGTCGCTCTGTTGTTGCAGCGGACCAGGATCGGCAAGGCCATGCGTGCCGTCGCCGACAACAGGGACCTCGCCGAGTCGTCGGGGATCGACGTCGACCGCGTCATCCTGTTCGTGTGGGCGCTCGCCGGCGGCCTGGCGACACTCGGCGGCGTGATGTTCGCGCTCTCCGAACTCGGCGGCCGGGTGCAATGGGAGATGGGATTCAAGCTCCTGCTGCTGATGTTCGCGGGCATCACGCTCGGCGGACTCGGCACCGCCTACGGCGCCCTGCTCGGCTGCCTCATCGTCGGATTGCTCGTTCAGCTGTCGACCTACATCCTCAGCCCCGACCTGAAGTACATCGGCGGCCTGTTGATCCTGATCATCATCCTGACCATCCGGCCCCAGGGCATTCTCGGATCGCGAGCGAGGATCGGCTGACCCATGGACATCATCTCAGCGCTACAGATTGCGTTCGCACAGCTCATCGGCCCGTCGGCGATCTTCTACGCTCTACTGGCCATCGGCCTCAACCTGCACTTCGGCTATGCCGGGCTGCTCAACTTCGGCCAGATCGCCTTCGCCCTCCTCGGCGGATACGGCGTGGGCATCATGGCCGTCAACTACGACCAGCCGCTCTGGCTCGGCGCCATCGTGGGTATCGCCGCAGCCGGCATGCTCGCGGTGGTCCTCGGCATCCCGACACTTCGTCTGCGAGCGGACTATCTGGCGATCGTCACCATCGCCGCGTCGGAGATCCTCCGACTGGTGTTCCGGTCGACGTCGTCGGACGATTTCACCCACTCCACCAACGGGATCTACGGCTACGCGAGCGGTTTTTTCTCGATCAGCCCGTTCGACAACGGCAAGCAGTACTCGTTCTTCGGGGTCAAGTTCCTCGGCGGCGACCTGTGGTCGATGGTGGTGGGCTGGTCCGTCGTCCTGCTCCTGTGCCTCATGGTCTACCTGCTCGTCCACTCCCCCTGGGGTCGCGTGCTGAAGGCGGTGCGCGAGGACGAGGACGCCGCCCGATCGCTCGGCAAGAACGCCTATTCCTTCAAGATGCAGGCACTCATCCTTGGTGGCTGTATCGGTGGCCTCGCAGGCGTGTTCAACGCACTCGCGACGCAGTCGATCAACCCGGACTTCTACTCCACCGCCCAGACCTTCTTCGCCTACGGCGCACTCATTCTCGGCGGTGCGGCGACGGTGTTCGGACCGGTCCTCGGCGCGATGCTGTTCTGGTTCCTGCTGGCCATCCCCGACGCGCTGTTGCGCCAGGCCACGTCCGGCGACAACCCGATGCTGGACCTCTCGGCGCAGCAGGTCGGCGCGATCCGCTACGTGCTGCTGGGTCTGGCGATCATCCTGATGATGGTGTTCCGACCACAGGGACTCCTCGGCAACAAGAGGGAGGTGCAGCTCGATGCCTGATGACGGACGCCATTCGGCACACGACGACGAGCCCTCGACGCCGTTGGGCGACACCGGGATCGTCGTCGACGAGACCGGTCCCGACATCGCCGGTACGCGGGCGACGCGCCGCGATCTGACGACCCTGTCGGCGCCCGAGCGCTCGCGACTGTTCGCGGAGGTGTCACCCGAACCGGGATCGGCAAAGCCCGACCCGATCATCGTGGTGGACAACATCTCCCGCACCTTCGGCGGCATCAGGGCGGTCCAGGTCGACCACCTCGAGGTGCAACGCGGCGCGATCACCGGCCTCATCGGACCCAACGGTGCCGGCAAGACCACGTTCTTCAACCTGATCACCGGTTTCGACAAACCGGATTCGGGTACGTGGTCGCTCAACGGCGAATCCCTCGGCCGGATGGTCCCGCACCAGGTCGCACGCCGCGGCATGGTGCGCACCTTCCAGCTGACCAAGGCGCTGTCGAAGATGTCGGTGCTCGACAACGTCAAGCTCGGTGCCACCGGCCAGCGCGGCGAACACTTCCTCGCCGCCCTGGCCCCGTGGACCTGGCGCAAACAGGAAGCCGAGATCACCGAGCGCGCACACGAACTGCTGCGGCGGTTCAAGCTCGACGCCAAGGCCGACGACTTCGCCGGCTCGCTGTCCGGTGGTCAGCGCAAGTTGCTGGAAATGGCACGCGCGCTGATGACCGATCCCGAGATCGTGATGCTCGACGAGCCGATGGCCGGTGTGAACCCGGCCCTCACGCAGAGCTTGCTCGAACACATCAAGTCGCTGCGCGACGAGGGCGTGACGGTGGTCTTCGTCGAACACGACATGGACGTCATCCGCGACATCAGTGACTGGGTGGTGGTGATGGCCCAGGGCCAGATCATCGCCGAATCCCTGCCGGATCGCCTGGGCGACAACGAGGCCGTCGTCGACGCCTATCTCGGCGGTCACCACGACCAGGCACTGGAGTTCGACGACCAGGGTCAGCCCGTCGGTGCGACCGCGGTGCTCGCCGAGCAGGTCGAGGCAGCCATCGAGGCCACCCTCGAAGAAGGCGGCGACCTCTCCGAGCCGGTCGAGTTGCCGCCCGCCGATCCGGCCGGCGTCGATACGGACAAGAAGGAGACCGAGCGATGAGCCTGGGATCGGACGGCGGGTCGCTGACACCGGCACAGCGCGCGGCCACCCCCGACGAGCACCGCAAGCTCGCGACGAATGCGTTGCTGCGCGCCGACGACATCACCGCCGGCTATCTGCCGGGGATCAACATCCTCGAGGAGTGCAACTTCTTCCTGAACGACGGGGAGATCGTGGGCATCATCGGTCCGAACGGCGCCGGCAAGTCGACGCTGCTCAAGACCCTGTTCGGGCTGATCCCGGTCCGTAAGGGTTCGGTCACCCTGCGCGGCGACGACATCACCTCGGCCAAGGCACACGTCCTCGTCGACAAGGGTGTCGGATACGTCCCGCAGACACAGAATGTGTTCCCCGCGCTGACGATCGAGGAGAACCTCGAGATGGGCGTCTACCTGCGGCCGAAGACGTTCGCCAAGCGGTTCGAGTTCGTCTCCGAGCTGTTCCCGCTCCTGTCGGAGCGTCGGAAGATCAAGGCGGGCGCGCTGTCCGGCGGCGAACGGCAGATGGTCGCGATGGGCCGGGCCCTGATGATGGACCCGGCGGTCTTGCTGCTCGACGAGCCGTCGGCAGGCCTGTCCCCCATGTTCCAGGACGAGGTGTTCATCCGCTGCAAGGCGATCAACGCAACCGGCGTCTCGATCATCATGGTCGAGCAGAACGCCCGCCGCTGCCTCCAGATCTGCGACCGCGGTTACGTTCTCGACCAGGGTCGCAACGCCTACACCGACACCGGCAGCAACCTCGCCAAGGATCCCAAGATCATCGAGCTCTACCTGGGCACGCTGGCGGGCAGCTCGGAGAAGAAGACGTAGGCTTCGCTCACGGGATCCGTTGCCGCTCACGCGGGGACGGTGAGCGGCAACGGATTTCGTGCGCGGACACACAGAGACCCTCGGCTCGTAAGCCGAGGGTCTCTGGTCTTGTGTGACTACTGCGCGGCCACCGACACGTACTTGCGGGTCGGGGTCAGCAGCTTGTTGTCCCCGTCGAACTCGAGGACGCCGTAGGAGCCGACGCTGGGCTCACCGGCGGCGTTGAACGCCAGGTTCCCGGTCTTGCCGACGTAGGCGATCGTCTTGCCGCTCTTCAGCGCATCCAGGCACGCCTGGTACGAGTCGCAGTTCTCGTCGCCGTTGGTGACGCCGATGATGTTGGCGGCGATCGTGCGGCCGTCGGTCGACTTGGCTGCGGTCGCGGCGAGCGCACTCAGCACCGCGGCGTCGTAGCTCTCGCCCGAGTAGTTGAAGTCGATCAGCTTCGGATCGAGATCCTTGAGCGCGGACTGGAACTCACCGCTGGTCTGGGTGAGCGGAGTCGTGCCCTTCATACCCTTGAGCAGGCCGGAACCGACCGACTCGCCGAGTGCGTTACCCATGTTGCCGTCGACGCCGTAGACGAGCTTGCCGTCGCTCGGTCCGATGCCCACCTCGTGCATACGGGTGAGGATCTTGGCGCTCTCCTCGAACCCGATGAGCGCAACGCCGTCCGGGTTGAAGTTCTTCACCTGGTCGACCTCGGCGTTGAACGACTGGGCATTCGGGTCGTAAATGATCTTCTGGATCTGGTCGGCGGGCACACCGGCGGCCTCGAGGTCGCGAACGGTGTTGTCGGCCAGGCCCGTTCCGTACGGGTCGTTGAGGGCGAGGATGGACACACGCTGAACGCCGTCCTCGGCCATCGTCTGCGAGAGTGCCTGGGCCTGCAGGACATCGGCGGGAGCGGTACGGAAGTACTGTCCCTTGTCCTGGTAGCAGGTGAACTCGTCGGAGGTGTTGGCCGGCGAGAACATGACGGCGCCCGCGTTGGCGATCTTGTCGATGACCTTCAGCGACACCGACGACGACGCCGCACCGATGATCACCTGGGTGCCGGCGCTGAGCTCGCGGTCGACGGTGGCGTTGGCGGTGTCGGTGGTGGTGTCGCCGGAGTCACCGGTGACCAGCTCGACGGGCTTGTCGAGCACACCGCCGGCGGCGTTGATGTCCTTGATGGCCAGGTTGACACCGGCCACCATGGGCGGCCCCAGGAAGGCGAGGGAGCCGGTCTCGGGGAGCAGCGTGCCGATCTTCAGCGGAGCGGTGCTCTCGGGGCCCGGCGTGGCCTTCGGCGGGTTACAGGCCAGCTTCTGCGCGAGGCCCATGCCGGGGGGTGCGGGAGTGGACTCTACGGCCGCGCTGGCCGAGCCTCCGGAGCCTTCGTCGGAACCAGAGTCAGAGCTGCTGCAGCCGGCGACGACGAGCGCTGCCGCCGCAGTTATGACCACTGCCCCGCTCGTCAAAGAACGAAAGGACATCAATGCTCTCCTTGCGATTGGAGTTGTCACACGAGAGCGGTGCATCGAGATCGACGCATCCAACCGCGCCTCGCTGGGGAAAAGCTAGCGCGATCTTGTTGCCCCTGCGTAAAGACAGTGAAACTGACTTGCGCGCAGACGCATTGCGTCAAATCGACCTGTCCTTCGTCAGTTCGTCCCGAGGGTCTCCACGACGACCTGGGCCACGGCTTTCATCGTTGTCCGACGGTCCATCGCGGCACGCTGAATCCACTTGAACGCCTCGGGCTCGGAAAGGCCCTGTTTCTGCATGAGCAGACCTTTGGCGCGTTCGACGAGCTTGCGGGTCTCGAGCCGCTCGTTCATCGTCGCGACCTCGCGCTCCAGCAGTTTGAGCTCGTGATAGCGACTGACGGCCACCTCGATGGCCGGCACCAGATCGGCCTTGGTGAACGGTTTGACCAGGTAAGCCATCGCGCCGGCGTCGCGCGCCTTCTCGATGAAGTCCCGCTGGCTGAACGCGGTGAGCATGACGACCGGCGCCAGCCGCTTCTCCGCGATCTCCGTCGCCGCGTCGATGCCGTCGCGGATGGGCATCTTGATGTCCATGATGACCAGGTCGGGTTTCAGGGACTCCGTGAGCTCGACGGCGACCTGACCGTTGGGAGCCTCCCCCACGACGTCATAGCCCTCTTCGCGGAGCATCTCGATCAGATCCATACGGATCAGCGAGTCGTCCTCGGCCACCAGCACACGATGCGTCTTCGTCGTCTCACCAGTTGTCGTGGTCGCACTGTCGGTCACTGTCACCATCCCCTCCTCCACGCCATAGTCGAACAGAAGAGTACCGGTTGCCGGGCCGGTCGGCCGATCATCTAGAGTTGGCTCCTGCACGGGGCAACCCGCGCACTGGCCCCCGTAGCCCAATTGGCAGAGGCAACGGATTCAAAACCCGTCCAGTGTGAGTTCGAGTCTCACCGGGGGCACCAATAAATCGCAGGTCTGTGGAGTTCCACTCCGGTGACCGGTCGACGTCATCCCTGACACGCAGAACTCGATCGAAGTCTGCCGGTCGAGGTGAGGTTCGGGAGTGCCGATCACCTGCGGACCACACTCACCAGGACAACGCCGGTTCCTCGTCGCCGAGGACGATCTCGACCTCGCTGTGATGCACTGTTCGGACCCCGAACAACCGGTCGAGAAGCTCGCCAGGGCCCACGTCGGTGTGCGCTGCCCAGCGTCGGACACGGTGCCGTGCGCGCGACGACGTGACCGTTACCGAGGCCGGTGATCCGTCGAAGTCCACCGTCACCTGGCCGCATTCCCCCGGCCCGACCTGGGCCGTGAGCAGCGCGAGCGAATCAACGGAGAAGACCACGGTACCGGCGACCTCGACGACGAACCTGCACCGCGACAGCGTCGATGCGTCCGGACCACCGACCCGGATTCGCGAATCGTCCACGCCCAGTTGGATGAGCAAAGCGTCGGCATGTTCGCCGACAAGCCAGACAGCAGCATCCATCCCTCGCAACGCGCCGGCGACAGTACGCATCAGCGATGCCGCGGTGTGCCCCGCCGTCGACACGAGCACCACGATGTCCGGGATCGCGTACATTAGGCCGGCAGTACGGGCCGCCGGATCGGTGATGAGCGGGGCGAGCGCGAGGGCTTCGGCGTTCTTCTCCGAGATCCGTTCCGGCACCGAACGTTCGGCCCAGTCGGGACCATCGTGCCAGGCCAGTGCGTCGGGTTCGTGCGCGAACACCGCGCCCATCATGAAGGCCCGGTTCGCGAATTCCCAGTCCTCACCGCCGTAGTGGACGAACGACGGGTCGAAGCCTCCGACGTCGTCGAACAATTGACGGCTGCAGGTCATCACCGCACTGATCAGATACTTGTAACCGTCCCAGCCCGGGTTCAGGAGGTTGGACGTGCGGTCGTACGCATCGACCAGCCATCCGGGTTCGCAGTCGTGCGAGGATTCGAGCGGCCGTTGTTCGGACAACCACCCCACCACCGAGTCCGGGGCGACCCGGCTCAGGTCGGCGTGCTTACGCCGCCCGACCACGAGTGCGTCGGGCGCCGCGGCGGGCAATCTGATCGACTGCCGGATGTAGTCGGGTGTCGGCACCGTGTCCGCGTCGAGGAAACACAGGACCGTACCGCTCGACGCCGCGACACCCAGATTGCGGGCGGCTGCCGCTCGGAAGCCGTTGTCCTCCTGCGTCACCACGGTGATGTCGAGTCGCGATGTCCACGCTCTCACGTCCGGCGAACATGTCGAGCCATCGTCGGCGACGACCACTTCGAGACGATCCGGCGGGTGGGTCTGGGCCGTCAACGCCTCGAGGACCAACGCGAGTTGGTGGGGTTGGTTGTAGTACGGGATCACGACACTCACCAGCGGCGTCGTCGAAGCCTCACCGACCAGGTCCCAGCGATTGTCGGCCACCACGGTTCGGCCGTCGCCGAGCCTCATGACGGTCATGCACTCCACCGCCGGACCAGTCGCTCGTGAGCCCGGCCGACGTCGGCGGCGGTGGGCGACGGCGTCACCGCCGGATCGATCCAGGTGCTCGCGGGATTCGCGAACGCGCTCTCGAGAGCGGTCCGCAGAGCAGCATCGTTGTTGGCGTGCATCGTCAGGACGCCCGGGGAACGAGCGGCGAGTTCATCGGTGTAGGCGGTGCTCGGGACCAGCGGTCGGCGCCCGGCGGAGATCCAGGAGTTGATCGACCCGGAGGCCGACATGTGCCGGTGATAGGCGGCCGGAACCGTGACCTCGGCCGACGCCCGGATCAGTTCGTCGTCGGTCAGGAACCCCGTGACCGTGCACCGCCGTCCCATCTCCGCGGCGACCTTGGCGAGTTCATCGGCCAGGTCTTCGTGGCCGGGTGACGGGGTGCCGAGCGCGACGAAACCGATGGACGGGTCGAGGCCGGACATAGCCTGCAGTGTCTCCAGGTGCCCCTTCCCGGGGTACAGGTAGCCGAGGACACCGACCGTCAGTTCCGCTGATTCCGAGGGCTTGTCGACGCGGACGGTGTCGAACATCAGCGGTATGACCTCGACGCCGATCGTCGCGTCGACGTACTCGGCGAAGAGCGACGCCTCGTGGTGACTCGACACGATCACTCCTGTCGCGGCCCGCGCCACCGCGCGATAGAAATCGGCACGTGCCTGCATCGCCGGTCCGTCCGAGGGCTGGGGCAGATCATGCAGGGTCACCGAGACCGGCCGGTCCAGTGCCGCGAACAGGGCGAGCACGCTGTCCCGGGCTTGCCGTGGCGTACGTCCGAACAGGCGATCGGTCACGTGCACGTGCACGAGCGCACACTCGTCCAGTCCTGATACGACACCGGCGCCGAGCGTGAGCACGTGCGCCAAACGATGATCCGCGCTCTCGGCGCGTACCGCATCGAAGACCGACTGCGCATATCGGACCACACCGTGTGAGCGGGGTCCGACCAGGAGATGTCCGATCGGCCCCGTCACGACAGGCCCAGGATCTCGATGAGGTCGGTGTAACGGTCCAACACTGCTCCGATGAACTCGGGATGGTCTGCGTACCAGTGCATCTGGCGACGGCGAACGTCGTCCTCGGTCAGTGCCACACCGTCGACGTCCCACGACGTCCGCGGGCACGCGTCGATCCCCAGCGCGTCGATCACCCGTCGCTCCAAGGGGGCTCGGATGTTGCCGAGCAGGTCGCGTGAGGGTGGGACCGGCGCCGACGCCCCGAGCGAGTCGAGGATCCGGCCGCCGAGGGCGAGCAACACTCGATTTCCAGGGTGGTTGATCGTGTGGGCGGCATCGGCCCCGAGGTCGAGCAGGGTGTCGGAGATCCCGACGTCACAGTGCCGCCGCTCGCGGACGGCGAGCTGATCCACACTCCATTGCGCTGCTTCCCGGATGCGTTCGGCGGCGACGTCGACGTCCCATTCGTCGAAGCGGTCGCGACCGGCCACCACGGCGAGGACCGTTCGCAGATCGTGGTACGGAACCGCCGCGGGTACTGCGGACGGCTGCGCTGGGTGTCGGGCGATGACCTGGAACGGAAACAATCCGCCGTAGCGGATGACCGGCCAGACGATGACGGACGCCGATGGCGCCAGGTCGGCCAGGTCCGAGGTTCCGATCTGAAATCCCCGGTACCCGGTACGCACCGGTTGGGAGACGATGATCGCTGCTCTGCTCATGAGGTCCTCGACCCGCGCCATGTCGGCGGACTCGAGTTCGTGGACCGGCGGGACGCGAACGGTACGGAACGGGAGGTCGGGAGAGCTGGACAGGACAATCCGCAAGGCCTCGGCCTGGCAGTTTCCCCAGACGACGAGTATCTTCCGGTCATCGTTCCGCGGAGCCTCGACGACGCCGTAGAACTCGCCGTAGTGCCGGGTCCGACCGTCGACCAGCTCTTCGTCACTCGTCCTCATACGAGCTCCGGAGTACGTCTGACGACGCGATGGGTCCCTGTCATCGAAGTACCGACTCCCCTCCTGATGGGCCCCTGGTCGGTACCCCTGCACCGCTCGTGTATCCGTTTCGCCCGTTGCCGAATCATCGACCAGGTCACACCAGGGGCACGACGACTGCGACGGGCTCGTCGAGAGCCGTCGGCGGTGTCACCCGATCAGTGCCGGGGACGTGACGCCCGGGGTCGCCGGGTGAGCGCGAGAAGTGGCGCTAGCGTCGGAAGAGCTTGTTACCCAGCCATACCAGCGGGTCGTATTTGCGGTCGACGACGCGCTCCTTCATCGGGATGAGGGCGTTGTCGGTGATCTTGATGTGTTCCGGGCAGACGTCGGAGCAGCACTTGGTGATGTTGCAGAACCCGAGACCGTGCTCGTTCTGCGCGGTGTCGCGACGTTCGGCGACGTCGAGCGGGTGCATGTCGAGCTCGGCGATCCGCATCAGGTAGCGGGGGCCGGCGAAGGCTTCTTTGTTCTCCTCGTGGTCGCGGACGACGTGGCAGGTGTTCTGGCACAGGAAGCACTCGATGCACTTGCGGAACTCCTGCGACCGTTGCACGTCGACCTGCTTCATCCGGTACTCCCCCGGCCCAAGCCCGGGCGGCGGCGTGAACGACTGGATCTCGCGGGCCTTCGTGTAGTTGAACGAGACATCGGTGACGAGGTCACGGATGACCGGGAACGTGCGCATCGGGGTGACCGTGATGACCTCGTCCTCGGTGAACGTCGACATCCGGGTCATGCACAACAGCTTCGGACGTCCGTTCACCTCAGCGGAACACGACCCACATTTGCCCGCCTTGCAGTTCCAGCGCACGGCCAGGTCGGGAGCTTGGGTCGCCTGGAGGCGGTGGATGATGTCGAGCACCACCTCGCCGTCGTTGGCCTGCACCGTGTAATCCTCGAGACCACCGCCTTCGATGTCGCCTCGCCACACTCGGAACTTCGCGTCGTAACCCATGTCAGTCCTCCGACTGTCCCTCGGCTCGCTCGCCCCCGGCGCCGGGATGACCAGCGATTTCGGCTGCGGTGTAGTACTTTTCGATCTCTTCGAACTCGAAGAGCTCCAGCAGGTCCGGCCGCATCGGTTCCTGTTCTTCCTCGACGACCTCGACCTCCGGGACCGGTGAGTCGGTGCTCGTTTCTGCCGTGCAGACCAGCAGGGTGTTGCGCCAGGCCGAATCCATCGACGGGTGATCGTCGCGGGTGTGTCCGCCGCGACTCTCGGTGCGCATCAGTGCCGCCTTGGCGACACATTCGCTGACCAGGAGCATGTTCCGGAGATCGATCGCGAGATGCCACCCCGGATTGAACTGCCGATGCCCCTCGACCTGCATGCTGCCGAGCCGGTTCCGGAGGTCGGAGAGCACGCGGAGCGCCTCCTGCATCTCCGCTTCTTTGCGGATGATGCCGACGAGGTCGTTCATCGCCTGCTGCAGATCCATGTGCAGCGTGTACGGGTTCTCCGGCTTGCCGTCGGCGGGCGGATCGAACGGAGAGAGCGCGTATTCGGCCGCCCGGTCGATGTCGTCTTGCGCGATCTCGGGCCGGTTACCCAGCGACTCGACATACGACGCCGCGCCGAGCCCTGCTCGTCGACCGAACACGAGCAGATCGGACAGCGAGTTGCCGCCCAGTCGGTTCGACCCGTGCATACCGCCGGAACACTCGCCGGCGGCGAACAGTCCAGGCACGCGCGACGCCGCGGTGTCGGGATCGACCTCGATCCCACCCATCACGTAGTGGCAGGTCGGGCCGACCTCCATTGGCTCCTTCGTGATGTCCACGTCGGCAAGCTCTTTGAACTGGTGATGCATCGACGGAAGCCGCCGGATGATCTCCTCCGCCGGCATGCGGGACGCGATGTCGAGATAGACGCCACCGTGCTCGGTGCCGCGACCGGCCTTGACCTCCTCGTTGATCGCGCGGGCGACCTCGTCGCGCGGGAGGAGATCCGGTGTGCGGCGGGCGGAGTCGTTGTCCGCGAGCCACTCGTCGGCTTCCTTCTCCGTCTCCGCGTACTGACCCTTGAACACCGGCGGGATGTAGTCGAACATGAACCGCTTGCCGTCGGTGTTCTTGAGGACGCCGCCGTCACCGCGGACGCCTTCGGTCACGAGGATGCCCTTCACGCTGGGCGGCCACACCATCCCCGTCGGGTGGAACTGGACGAACTCCATGTTGATCAGGCTCGCGCCTGCGCGCAGGGCGAGCGCGTGCCCGTCGCCGGTGTACTCCCAGGAGTTCGACGTCACCTTGAACGACTTGCCGATACCGCCAGTAGCGACCACCACCGCAGGTGCCTCGAACACGATGAACCGGCCGGACTCGCGCCAGTACCCGAACGCACCGGCGATGGCGTCGCCGTCTTTCAGCAGCTCGGTGATGGTGCACTCGGCAAAGACCTTGATGCGGGACTCGTAGTCACCGGTGGCCGCGAAGTCCTCCTGCTGCAGCGAGACGATCTTCTGCTGCATGGTTCGGATGAGTTCCAGTCCGGTCCGGTCTCCGACGTGAGCCAGGCGCGGGTAGGTGTGGCCGCCGAAGTTGCGCTGTGCGATCCGGCCGTCAGCGGTCCGGTCGAACAGCGCCCCATAGGTTTCCAGTTCCCACACCCGGTCGGGCGCTTCCTTGGCATGCAGTTCGGCCATGCGCCAGTTGTTCAGGAACTTCCCGCCACGCATCGTGTCCTGGAAGTGCGTCGCCCAGTTGTCCTTCGCGTTCGCGTTACCCATCGACGCCGCGCAGCCACCTTCGGCCATCACGGTGTGTGCCTTGCCGAACAGCGACTTGCACACGACTGCGACCGAATAGCCCTTCTCACGAGCTTCGATGACCGCTCGCAGGCCGGCACCACCCGCACCGATCACAACGACGTCGTACTGGTAGCGTTCCGGTTCGGTCATCTAGCGCGACTCCCAACGTTGAAAACGGTTGCACAACAGTCGTTGCGACCTCGATCGATCAACCCACGAACCTCAGATCAGAGATGGTGTTGCTGGCCACCAGCATGATGTAGAAGTCGGTGAGCACGAGTGTGCCGAGCGTGATCCAGGCGAACTGCATGTGCCGGGTGTTCAACTTGGAGACCTGGGTCCAGATCCAGTACCGCACCGGATGATTCGAGAAATGCTTGAGCCGGCCGCCGGTCACGTGCCGACACGAATGGCAGGACACCGTATAGACCCAGAGCAGAACCACGTTGACCACGAGGATCACATTGCCCAGCCCCAGACCGAATCCGCCGTCCTTGGCGTGGAACGAGACGATGACGTCGTAACTGTTGATCACCGAGATGACCACGGCCGCATAGAAGAAGTACCGGTGCGAGTTCTGGATGATCAGCGGCAGCCGCGTCTCCCCCGTGTACTTGGTGTGGGGTTCGGCGACGGCGCATGCCGGCGGGGACAACCAGATCGACCGATAGTAGGCCTTGCGGTAGTAGTAGCAGGTCAACCGGAACCCGAGGAGGAACGGCAACGTGAGGAACGCCAGCGGAATCCACATCGGGAGTTCCGGGAACGGCGTCCCGAAATGACTCGATCCGGGCACGCACGACTCGCTCAGACACGGCGAGTAGAACGGCGTGAGGTAGTGATAATCCGCGACGTAGTAGGCACTCCGGACGAACGATCGCACGGTCGCATAGATGACGAACGCCGAGAGACCGATGACCGTCAGCAACGGCGACAGCCACCATCGGTCTGTCCGGAGGGTGCGCGCCGTCAGGCGCGCCCGTCTCGGGGAGAAGACCCCGGGTGATTCCCGCTCAGCCGCGGGCGCGCTCACTTCGTCCGCTCGCGCGAGTGGAACCCGAGCCCTTCGTCCTGGGCACCGAGCCACGCCGACTCGTCGGACTTGCTGTCCGGCACGTAGACCCGGGCCTGGCCCGGCTTCTGCTGCGGCTTCACCTTCGGCGGATGCTGCTCGAAGTCGTGCAGATCGATGTCGAGACGGTCGAGATCGTTGACCATCCGGCGGACACTGTCGGCGTCACCGTAGCGAGCCTTCAGGGTCACCAGCTGATGGCGCAGCGCCTGGATACTGTGATGGATTGCGTTGATCTCTGCATTTATCATGGCGATCCCTCCGGCCACTATGTGATGTTCCACACAGTACCGCCAGAGTATGGATCGTCAACGGTTTTCGTCGAACGTGTCGCGGGGCCGCTTTCGTGAGGCACTCCTGCCGCCCACCGGTGGCAGCACATCGCGATGTGGTCCCGACACGTTGCCCGGCACCGCCGAACTCTCGTTCTCGAAAGTGTTCGGGGACCGGGCGAAGCCCTGGTCGTCCATCGGCCACACCGCCGGTACGAACACCCTGCCGGTGACGCTGTCGGCGGAAGCGCACAACCAGCCACACAGGGAATGGGAGCCTTGATCCGTCCCATCCATGCTCGGGCCACGCGAGGAAGACACGGACGATGAGCGATGACGAAAACGCTCCGTCGGGCGAGCGTCCGCGCGCCGAACGACGCTGGACAGCCTCGGCATTCGTGCTCCTCTCGATGCTCATACCGTTCCTGCTGCCCTCACGCTATGCAGCGGGTACCAGCTGGCTCCTGCCCGCCATCGAAGGTGCGGTCCTGCTGGCCTTGGTCATCGTCGACCCGGGCCGCATAGACCGACCCGGACGCTGGGTGCGGGCACTGTCGATCGCGTTGGTCGTCGTGATCGCCGCGGGGGCAGCTTGGGCGGCCGGCCGGTTGGTGTGGGATCTGCTGCACGGCAATCCGGACACGACGGTGGCCAACGAGCTGCTTCTCTCGGGTGCGCTCGTGTGGATGCAGACCGTTCTGGCCTTCGGGTTCCTGTACTGGGAGCTCGACGGCGGCGGCCCCGTCAACAGGCATCTGCACCCACGACGGCATCCGGATCTCGCCTTTCCTCAACAGATCGAGCCGACTCTCGCACCAGCAGGGTGGCGACCCGTGTTCTTCGACTATCTGTACCTCGCTCTCACCAACGCGACGGCATTCAGCCCCACCGACGTGCTGCCACTCGCCCGGTGGATGAAGCTCGCGATGGCCGCGCAGTCGATCCTGTCGATCGTCGTGCTGAGCCTCGTCGTCGCCAATGCGGTCAATCTGCTCGGGTCGACCTAGTGTCCTGAGTCATTAATTGTCGTTCGGTTGTTAGGCTAGGGAATGGCAACCCGGGGTCCGCGAGCAGTGGATATCGTTCTGACCGATGACGAGCGCCGTGAGCTCGAAGGGTGGGCGCGTCGACGAACGACAGCCTCGGGTTTGGCGATGCGATCACGAATCGTTCTCGCCGCCGCCGAGGGTGGTTCTAATACCGAAGTGGCACAACGACTCGGACTCAATCGAAGTACCGTGCGGCGGTGGCGAGGCCGGTTCGTCGAGCAACGCTGTGATGGGTTGCTCGACGAACCCAGGCCCGGTCGACCACGAACCGTCGACGACGAGCAGATCAAAGACTTGATCACCGCAACTCTCGAGACCACTCCGAAGAATGCGACACACTGGTCGACCCGGTCGATGGCTGAGCATCTCGACATGTCGCAGTCAACGGTGTCGCGTGTCTGGCGAGCGTTCGGATTGGCTCCGCACAAACAGGATTCGTGGAAGCTGTCGAAGGATCCTCTGTTTACCGAGAAGGTCCGCGACGTCGTCGGGCTCTACATGAACCCACCCGAACGTGCCTTGGTGCTCTGCGTTGACGAGAAAACCCAAATTCAAGCGCTCGATCGCACCCAGCCGATCTTTCCCATGCTCCCGGGCACCCCGCAACGGGCCAGCCACGACTACGTGCGCAACGGCACCTCCAGCCTGTACGCGGCGTTGGACATAGCGTCGGGAAAAGTCATCGGCTCGCTTCACTCACGCCATCGCGCAACAGAATTCATCGGATTCCTACGCAAGATCGACGCCGAGGTGCCCGACGAGCTCGACGTCCACCTGGTCATGGACAACGCCTCTACCCACAAGACACCCGCAGTGAAGCGATGGCTGACCTCGCACCCACGGTTTGTTGTCCACTTCACCCCGACCAGCTCATCCTGGATGAACCTCGTTGAACGCTGGTTCGCTGAACTGACCACCAAGAAGCTCCAACGTTCCACCCACCGCACCGTAAGAGCGCTCAACGCCGACATCAGAGCGTGGATCGACACCTGGAACGACAACCCCCGCCCCTACGTGTGGGTGAAGACCGCTGATCAAATCCTCGACTCCATCGCCCACTACTGCACACGAATTAATGACTCAGGACACTAGGCGGGCTCCCGGATCACCCCGAAGTGGCGGACCGATCCGGAGAGCCCGGGCAGTTCTTTCGCCGAACTCCACGACGACAGCCCGTCGCTGCTGTCGGAGTAGAAGTACCGGCGCTGCTTGTACGCGTCGACGTACATGCGCCAGTTGCCGTTCGGGAGTTTGACCAGCGCCATGCCTTCGACGAAGCGACCGAAACTCCGCATCGGGACGAACCGGTAGGGACCGGTCAGCGACTTCGCGACCGCGTGTTCGATGACCTTCTTCGTCTCGTTTTTCGTGAACGCGTGGCACGTGGAGCCGACCTTCACCACGGTCGTGTCGATGTGGTCCGCACCGAGGCCGAGGATCGGCACCGGCGGACTCCACAGTCGCAGGCCGGGTTCGAGCGCCGTCATCACGTAGGGCACGAACCCTCCGCCCGTCGACATCGACAGGATGATGTTGACGCGACCACCCTCGACGAAGAACTCCGGCGCCCACGCCTTGGTGGTGAAGGGCGACAGCGACGGTCCGTCGCTCGAACCGGCCGACCCGAACGACAGCGACCCCGACGAGGAGCCGAACACTCCCTTGCCATCGCCCGTGCCGGGCAGGAAAGCGCAACACAATGGAACCGGGTAGTCGTGCATGAACGCCCAGTTCACACGATCCCGGCTCCGCGCGAACCCGATGGTGTTCCGGCCGGTCGTATAGGCGACGTAGTACCAGCCGTCCGCACCGTGGAAGATGCTTGGATCGCGCACCACGCCTGATGGCGGACGGTAAGCACCAAAGCGGAGCAGCCGAAACCGGCTCGCATCCGTGGACTGGTACACGTCCATGTGACGGGAACTGGTGTTGGAGAACGCCACCATTGTGTATCGCCAGTTCGGCGCCGCCTCGGCGGTGCCCGCAGTTGCGACGAGCAGGCCCGCGAATACCAGCATCGCGACACAGACAGCACCGATGCGCCTCGACCGAGTGCGAATTCGCTGAGACAGCATCATCTGAGCAGTATCCGCGAAAGTGACTGTGGCGCGCGCAAATTTCCCCGATACAACTATCGAGACCCTTGGTGCCCCGAGATACGATCGCCGGGCGGAGCCGCTCTACACCATGACTCCGACTCCTCGCCGCGGCGTACCCGCGCGGGTGACATGCGTA
Organism: Gordonia sp. Swx-4; assembly: GCF_030316175.1. NCBI lineage: Bacteria > Bacillati > Actinomycetota > Actinomycetes > Mycobacteriales > Gordoniaceae > Gordonia > Gordonia sp. Swx-4. Next base: position 2,078,966 of record NZ_CP128197.1, on the reverse strand, counting down.
TGACGTTGTGCCCGGAAACCGGGCACAACGTCATACGGATCCAGTCCGGAGGCGGGGTCGACGCCGACGTAGGTCGCCTCCGAGGTCGGAAGTCCGCCCCAACCCGCGGCGCACCCGATGAGGTGGCGCACCGGGTCGACCTCCTCGCGGGTGCCGAAGGTGCGGTCGAACGAGTCGAGCCCCTTGGCCAGCTCCAACAGGGCGTTGCGGGTCGCGTCGAGGCTGGCGGTGTCGTAGTCCGGCGAGACGAACGCCTCCGCAGACCCCGACGTGATGGTCACCTGATTCTGCAGCTCGCCCACCACGGCAACGTCGGCAGCATCGGTCGGATCGACCAGGATCCGCACGGCGACGAGGACATACCGCGATCCGTACTGTTCCTGCGTCAGCGTGTGCTCGCCCGCAGCGTGGAGAACACCGCCGACATAGTGGTCCTCGTTCACGATCATCGCGGAGACATAGCGCTCGCCCGCGTCGGGCAGCGTGAGGACGGCAGGCTCGGCGAGGTCGACGACGGCGAAACTGTAGAGGGTGTCGCGGTTGAGCCGGATCACCGTCTGCTCGTCACTCGACGCCCGGATTCGCGCCATCGAAGCCTAGCTGGCGAGCTCGCCGGCCTCGGGTGTCGACACGGCGGCACGTCGCATTCCCGTGACGAACAGCACCAGACCGACGACGATCCAGGTGACAAGGGTCAGACCGGCGGTGAGACCGCCGGCTCCGCCGAAGTAGGCGGCCGAGCGGACCAGGGTTCCGGCCGCACCCGGCGGCAGGATCTGGCCGACGGTACCCAACCCGGACGGCAGCCATGCAGCCGAACCGGCAATACCGGCCAGCGGATTGCCGAGGAACATCATGACCATCGCACCGATGGTGAAACCTTTGACGCCGAACGCATTCTGCAGGCCGGCCAGAGGGATGGCCAGGGCGGCGACACCGAGCGCGATCGAACCGGCGACCGCCCAGAAGCCCGTCGACCACAATCCCGCGTCGATACTGCCGAACCCGAAGGTGAGCATGGACGCCACGATGACGCCACCGACGGCCGAGAAGGTGATCAGACCTGTCAGGTACCAGCCGTTGCTTCGCGGGAAGATCTTCCGGAACGCGACGACCGGCATGATACCGCCGAACACGAGCGGGAACGCGAGACCGCCGATGCCGATGCCGGTGGGGTCGCCCTCGGGCAGCGGGACGACGTCCTCGACCGTCACCTTCTCACCAGTTGCCTGCCCGACCGCCTGCGCGGTACCGGTGAGGCTCCCGCTGATCGACGCCGAGCCTGCGCTGGCAACCAGGGTGTGGACACCCGCCTCGTCGACCACGAAACCGCCGACCACCTCACGGTGCTCGATCGCGTCTCGCAACCCGGCCTCCGAGTCGTAGCGCTGTGGCTCGTACGCGTCGGGAGCCGCCGTGGCCAGGCTTCGCTCGAACGAACTGACCGCGGCCGGCGCACCGACCACACCGACCCGCAGATCGTGGGCACCGCTCTTCAGCTACGGCAGGATGAAGACCATCAGCAGGAGGATGAGGATGACGCCTAAACCGGCGGTCAGGCCCACCAGCATCACCATGGCCGGCGGCGTCTTCTTTCCCGAGGCAACCTTCTCCTCATTCGCCGTGATTCCCATCTCCGTGGATGTCATCGAACGTCCTCCAGACCTAAACCGGATGCTTTTCCTCCGCTATCTAGTGGATGATAGTCCTCCGGTTAGACTGGGGCTGTCAACACCGATGTGACGGACGAGTCACGGGGTCGAGAGGACGTGGACATGCGAGCAGATGCAGCGCGCCGTCGTCAGGCGATCGTCAAAGAGGCCCGTCGACTGTTCGCGGCACAGGGCGGCGGTGTCGCACTCGAGACCCTCGCCGAGGCTGCCGGGGTGGGGATCGCCACGCTCTATCGCAACTTCGAGTCCCGGCATGCGCTCGCTGACGAAGTGGCGCTCGCGATCCTGAACGACATCGGGCGCGCCGCCGACGAGGGTCTCACCCAGATCACCACCGCACCCGACGCCGCGTGGACGGCGTTCGTGAATCGGCTCGTCGAGTTGGATCTCGGCGCCCTGTCTGCAGCGTTGGCCGAGTACGTGACCGCTGCGGTCCGCACCACCCAGACCCAGACCCTGGCCCGCGTCGACGAACTGCTCGGTTCGGCCAAGAACGCAGAACTGGTCCGCGACGACCTCGACGCACTCGAGCTGATCGTCGGGATCGGCCTCATCACACGCCCTCAGCCCGAGGCCGTCGCGGCAGTGACCCCGAACCTCGTGCCGCGCCTGGTGTCCATCCTGTTGGCGGGTATGCGCCCGTCGTCCGACGACTGACCCGCCTCGCGCTCAGACCGTCCCGCGTGCGGCCCACGCAGTGGCCGAGACGATGAACCGCCCGTCGCCGAGACGCTTCCGCGCCACCGCCTCGAGTTCGCTTCGATCGGTGGCGTCGAGCGACTGCACATACTCGCCCGCCGGACCGATGCCGAAAGTGTAGGGCTCCCACCACTCCTCGAAACTCGGATGGACAACGTCGACGGTGATCGGCTCCTCGACGACGCTCCGCAGTCCGGCCATCGCGAAGAGTTCCGTGAGATGACCACGGTGCGCGCCGGACAGCAGCGCCTCATCCCGGGCGTCCGGCTCGAGCACGTGTACCGCATCCCAGAACGGGGCGAGCGCTCCGGTCGGCCCGTCCCACACGCAGGCCGCGACGGTCCCGCCCGGACGTGTCACGCGTGCCATCTGCGCGAGACCGCGAACCGGGTCCGTCATGAAATGAACCACCAACTGCGCGAGTACGTGGGTGAATTCGCCTGTGTCGTAGGGTAATTGCTCGGCAGTACCACGGCGCACGTCAACGTCGGGAAATCGTTCGCGACAGGCATCGACGAAGGGCGGGGACGGATCGATCGCGCTCACAGCAGCACCCAGTGTCAGCACATGGGAGGTCAGCGCCCCGGGGCCACACCCGACGTCGAGGACATCCGAATCGGCACCGACCCCCGCGAAGGCGGTGAAGACCTCGGCGAGCGGATCGGCGTAGCGGCCCATGAAGCGTCCGTACGCCTCGGGCGGGACGGCGAAACCCACTCCTCAATGCTACGACTCACCGACCATTCGAACCTCATGCCAATCGATCTCGACCGGCCCGGGTCAGTACAGCTGGTCCTCGCGCCATCCTCGGGACGCTTCCCTCGATCACATGGTCCACATGTTTGGACGTCATCCGTTCATACCAAATGGAATCGGACATGCACATGCGCGATCGGAACGGTGCAACAATCACACCGCTCGAACCCGACAAAGCGCTCGGAGCCCACTAGGTGGCCGGGTGTGGTCATCGCGGCGACGGCAACGACCACATGCAGACGACGAAGTGGAGAGCGACCGATGAAGCGTTTCCGCCTGTTCGGCATCACGGCGTCGGCCATCGCCGTGCTCACGATCTCGTTCGGCACTGCCCATGGCGCGCCGGCACCTGCAGCGCCCTCACACTTGTCGATCGCCTCCGCGGACGGCACCTCCATCACGTCGAGCCTGCGGAACGCCACCTTCGTATCGGCCGGGAGCGAGCTGCGGGTCGTCGACCCGAACGGGCGGCTGCTCGAACGCGTCGCCCTGACCCTGCCCCTCAACGGGGCGACGGTGCCGCTGCGCACGCAGGTCAGCGCCGATCGCACCCAGGCGACCTTCACCCCGATCCTCACGCCGGAGGCTCGCACCGCGATCGCGGCGGGCGTTCGTCCCGCGTCGGCGAAGAAGGATCGCGCGTATCAACAGATGATCTGGCACATCAACAACGGCTGGAACCGCGGCGGCAACGTGACCACTGCAATCGGTGCGCTCACCGGCCTGATCATCGGCTGCCTCGTCATCGTCGGTTGCATCTGGGGCGCCGGGGTCGGCGCTGCCATCGGTGCGGCAATCGGCATCAGCAACGGCGATCCCGCCACCGCACAGTCGATCCTGAACTGGATCAACACCCCATGACAGAGGGGTAGCTCCCCTCGATTCCGGACGCGGCCCTTTCCCCCGCCGCCCCGGAGTTCCCCCAGGAAGATCCCTCGCGCCCTCCCCCGACAGAAACGCGCGAGGGATCTTCTTTGCAGAAGGGTACTTTACAAACCGAAACTTTTGTATAGACAACGCCCATTGTCTTGATCAGTGCCTGGCCCGGCGACCGTCCGTCCCGGTGAGCCGACAGGTGCCGGGCAGTGGCCCACCACCACCGAGCACGGCAAACTGGTGGCCATGACCATCGCCACCGACCTCGGACTCGCTCCTGGTCCCGCGACCCCACTCCCGCGCGTCCCGCTTGCGTGGTCCATGCAGCACAGCCGCAACATCCAGATGAACGGGTGGCCGGCGACGGCCGTGCGCTTCGACGTTGATGTCGACACCGGTAGCGCCGTTGACGCCGGGGGCGGGAGTGCACTGCGCGCCGAGATCTCGAACGCGCGGGTGCCGGTCGGCGCGGCAGGATGACGACACGTAATCACGGGCAGGACAGCGAGTCGCTGCTGCGCAGCTCGTTACTCGACGGGTTGCATGACCTTCTGACTGAGCGCGACTGGTCGGCGATCCGCATGTCGGATGTCGCCGCCGCCACCGGTGTGAGCCGACAAACCGTCTACAACGAGTTCGGGTCGAGATACGGCCTGGCACAGGGATATGCGGTCAGGTTGGCGAACCGCTTCGCAGGGCATGTCGCCGAATCTCTCGCCGACCACGTCGGCGATGTCACCGGCGCGCTGCGCACTGCGTTCACCGAGTACTTCACCGGCGTGGCCACCGATCCCCTGATCGCGTCACTGCTGTCCGGCGAGGCCAAGCCGGATCTGATGAAACTCATCACGACCGACGTGGCGCCGATCATCGCCACTGCGAGCGAGCGACTGTCGCAGGCATTTCGCGAGTCGACATGGTTGACCATGCCTGATTCCGACATCGAGCGGATCTCGCGCGCGATCACCCGCATGGCGCTGAGCTTCGTCGCGATGCCGCCGGAAGGCAACCGCGACGTCGCGGCCGACCTCGCCGAGATCATCGCCCCGGCCATCGAAGCCGCGCGAATCCGGGAGTGAGCCAGGGCCTGCAACGCACCGTCACCAGCCCTTCGTGGCTCGTCGCTGGCGCTCCTCACGCCTCAGGGAGCGGTGGCGCCTGGCCGCTGGCGCTCCTCACACCTCAGGGAGCGGTGGTGACCGGTCGCTGGCGCTCCTCGCACCTCAGGGAGCGGTGGTGACCGGCCGCTGGCGCTCCTCACGCCTCAGGGAGCGGTGGCGCCTGGCCGCTGGCGCTCCTCACACCTCAGGGAGCGGTGGTGACCGGTCGCTGGCGCTCCTCGCACCTCAGGGAGCGGTGGTGACCGGCCGCTGGCGCTCCTCGCACCTCAGGGAGCGGTGGTGCCTGGCCGCTGGCGCTCCTCGCACGTCGGCAGCGTCGGCGTCTCGTCGCAGGGACGGATTTCAGCGCGTGGAAGTCAAGCGCGTCAGACGTTTTCCGGCTCCCCGCCGGAGCACACTGCGGTAGACCCGTTCGACCAGCGGGGTGCTCGCGTCCTCCGGGTCGACGAGCTCGTTCTCGGCGATGATCGAGGCCTCGTCATCGATGACCTCACGGTCGAAAAGTTCGAGTGTGCGGCCCGGGGTGGCCAGCGCCTCGATCGCGCCGACCAGCGAATCCTTCTCTCGCACAGCGTCGTCGAAGACCTCGGCATCGACGCCGAGGTGTTCCGACAGCAGCCGGGTCCGCATCGACGTGATGTTGTCGCGGATGCGCGCATCGTCGGGGTGGTCGCGGCGGGCCTCGATCGCCACGTCGCATTCACTGTCGAAACCCAGCGATCGATTGTTGAGATTGGACGAACCGACGCGCAGCAGGATGTCGTCGATGACGAGCACCTTGGCGTGCACGTAGATCTCGTCGCCTTCCGAGGTCACCGGGTAGTAGGCGCGGAACCGGTCGTGGACGTCGGCACGCCACAGCATCCGGAGCAGTTTGTGCCGTGCGCCGTCCATGGCCAGCCGTTCGACCGGGCTGTCGGCATGCCGCGGGAGAACGACGACGATCTCCGGACCGTCTGGTTCGACGAGCCGTTCGGCCAGCGCATCCGCGATCTCGCGGGCGGCCAGGTACTGGCTCTCGATGTAGATCGTGCGCCGGGCAGCCGCGAAGGCCGCCTTGTAGAGCCGCCGGATCTCGTCGACCTCGTCACGATCGTTGTAGTGCGGGATGGTGCGGGCGACCCCGACCTCGCACTCGGTGAACGTGACCCCGAGGTCCTCGGGCCAGATGTCGGGACCGTCGGTGTCGACGAGGAGCGCCAGACGTTCACCGGTCGCCGATTCCCACCGGTCGACGGCGACACCCGCGACGACACGTGCCGCATCCCCGTCGAGCGCGACCGTCACGTCATGCCAGGGACCATGTGGCTCACCGTCGGGATCACGACGGAAGTCGTTGTGCGAGAGGTGCTCCGAAGTATCCCAGCGGTCGACGGTCATGTCGATGCCGCCGCAGAACGCGAACTGGTCGTCGATGACGGCGATCTTCTGGTGATGCGCGGCCGACACCGGATGTGCGGCATCGATCCGAAAATGCAGTCGACGCCCCGTCAACAGATCCTGGACGAACGGCGGCGCGACACCGCGCAGCATCCCGGTGAAGGCACCCGTGCTCCAGCGCAGCACATAGATCTCGAGGCCCGGCCGGTTCGCGCCGAGCCACTTGAGGAACTCACCGAGTCGGTCGGGAACGTCTCCCTCCGGCGACCGCGGGTCCAGACTGATCCTCGTGTCGACATCCCAGCCGATCAGGATGACGCGGCGTCGCGCCTGCAGGAGCGCCGACTTGGCGTGCAGGAAGTAGTCCGCCGCATCGACGATGCAGGCGACGCGGTCGGCGGTGGCGATCTCCCGACAGGTGTCCCCCGCACGCAGTATCGGCTCGTGCCCCGGTTTGTCCGTCATGTCGTGTTCCGCCCCGTTCTTCTCACGGTCGTGATTCGCAGCCCCCGCCGGCCCGTCATTCTGCCAACACCCCCGGCGCAGCGCGGCACCGCACCGCGTGGCATTCCTTACACTCGTCGAGGTGAGATCCGACTCGGCCAGTGACCTTAGGAAACAGAGGGACCTCGCGGACGGGAGGGACCTCCTCGAACGCCCGCCCCGTCGTCGACGCCGACCGATCGCCGTCGCCGCAGCGGTCGTCGTGGCCCTGCTGCTGGGCGCCGGTGCGATCGCCTGGCGCACCGTCCCCGAGCGGTGGCTACCGTGGGACACCGCGGAATTTCCCCAGGTCGACGCCACCCAACTGACGCCGACGCAGAACCAGATCGTCGAGTTGCTCCGCGCCGAGCACGCCGCGCAGCGTCCGGGGCCGTTCTACTCCGAAGGCGTCGACGAACCGTGGTGCGCGAACTTCGTCAGCTGGATCATGCGCGAGGCCGGGACACCGTTCGCCAACCCCCACTCGGGGCACTGGCGGATTCCGGGAGTGTTCACCCTGCAGGAGTATTTCGAGGACACCCGACGTTTCGAGCCGGTCGGTGACTACACGCCCCGCGTGGGCGACGTCGTGCTCTACGACCGGTCGTCGGCCCTGGGCCAACACACCAACATCGTGGTCGGGGTCGACGGCGACGAGGCCACGACGGTCGGGGGCAACGAGATGCGCAAGATCCGGGTACATGAACTGGACTGGCGGTCGGATGGCGGCGTCGTCGGGTTCGGACGCCTCGACCCGGGACCGGACGGCCGGTGATGAACGGCGACAGTCGGCACGTGTACCGCTCGCGCCCTCCGGCCGCTGTGCGACCAGCGCTGGCGGTGGCCCGCCACTTCACCGACGCCGCGCACCGCGCGTCACAGAAACCGTTCGACGGATCGCTCGATCTCCTGCCGCACACCGAGCTGCCGGGCCGCTTCGGGTGGAGCCACTACGGCCTCATGTTGCCGTCCTTGCCCCACCCACACCGGTACCTGAGCCTGATGGTGATGGCCGGCATGACCGGCCTCCACGCCTTCGACTTCCCGCAGGAGGCCACCCCCGACGACCCGCAGGACATCGTCGTCGCCTCCGCGTCGAGCGGGGCGGACAGCGCCTACACACGGGAGGTGCTCTCCATCCGACGCGAGGGGCGGTTCGCCCCGGACCGTGCGGAGTTCGGCTCTCTGGCCTCGATCACCGGAACGCATCCGGAGTTCGACATCCGGATCCATGCCGGCGACCTGGACGCAACGCTGACGATGACATGCCGACCCAATCCCACCTGGTTCGTCAAATCACCTGTCTGGCAACACATCGGACACGTGGGCCGCTACCGGGGCGAGGTGACGCACCGCGGTGTGACGACGGAGATCTCGGGCGTGAGGAACCTCGAGTACGCGCGATCCATCAGTCCCTACGTGGCGCTCCGCCGGGCCACGCACCGACAGATCCCGCTGGAGTGGTTCAGCTATCACGTAGTCGATCTGCCAGGTGAGCGCCAGATCCTGTTCACCCAACTGGGGGTCGCCGGCAGCATCGTCGAGACCAACGTCATCCGCCGATCACTCGACGGCACAGCCGATCACAAGGTGCACGAGGGATACCACCGCATCCTCGAAACGGACGACGCCCCCGCCGTGGACACGCATGGAAGCGAGCGATTTCTCCCCCGTGTCTTCGAGTTCGGTTGCGACGGAGTCTCGGTCGTCGGAACCTACGATTGCCCGCAACGATTCGCGATCGGACGGGGCCACATCTCCGGCTACGAGGCCCGGGTGCGCGTCGACGGCGAGGAGTTCACCACGCGAGGATACGCCGAGCACATCGACGAACGACCTCACCGCCGCCGGAACGGGTCCGGCGCCGCGACGACAGGAATGCCATGAGCTTCGACGGATTCCCCGAAGCCGCTCTCGACTTCTACGACGATCTCGAGATCGACAACTCGAAGTTCTTCTGGGAGCAGCACAAAGAGATCTATCGCACCGCGGTCGCGGAACCGATGACGGCCCTTGCCGAAGAACTCGCCGACGAGTTCGGCACCGCCAAGCTGTTCCGCCCGTACCGCGATGTGCGCTTCTCCAAGGACAAGTCTCCGTACAAGACGCACCAGGGTGCATTCGTCGCGGTGGCACCGGCCACCGGGTACTACATCCAGATCGGCGCACCCGGAGTCCGGGTCGGCGCGGGTTTCTACGAGGCCGCGCCGGCGCGCCTCGCCGAAGTGCGGAAGGCCATCGACCACGACCGGCACGGCCCCGAACTCGAGCGCATCGTCGGCAGACTCGCCAAAGCCGGATGGGAGATCGGCGGCGACCGCCTGAAGACCGCTCCCCGCGGCTACGACGCCGATCACCCGCGCATCGAACTCCTGCGCCACAAGTCGCTCTTCGCCGGCCGCGACTACGGCTTCGACGAGGTCATCCACACTCCGACACTCGTCGACCGCGTCCGTAAGGACTGGCGTGAGACCAACACGCTCGTCGACTGGATCGTCCGCCACGCCGCCACCTGAACGGTGAGCCACACGAACGACTTTCGCGCGACGCCGCGGCGCGTCGGGTGGGAGGGCCCGACGGACACGAATCGGTAGCGGTTCGCGATCTCGCCCCTGCCGCTCGGGTAGGGCTGTTCATACTGGCTGCGAGCCTGTGACGACGACGACGTCCACCGCGCCACGACCATATCGTTCTGCACCACCGTGACGAGCGTGAAATTCTTGTGCGGTGATGCCCGATTACGTGATGTCAGCTCGTGAGCGGAGGAGCTTTCGATGACCGATCATGTCCACCACGGTCACATCTTCCATCTGGCCGGCAGCCCCTTGATCACCGAAGCGTCCGACGCGCTCGTGGAGATCCCCGACGGCGCCCTGGCGATCGGGGCCGACGGCATGATCAAGTACTGCGGTGAGAAGTCCGGGCTACCAGCGGAGTTCGCCTCCGCTCGACGGCACGAGCATTCCGGCGGTTACCTGATCCCCGGTTTCGTCGACACCCACATCCACTTCCCGCAGACGTACGCGGGCGACTCCTACGGTGGCGGGCAACTCCTGGAATGGCTGAACCTCTGCATCTTCCCGTCCGAGTCGAGGTTCGCCGACCCCGAGTTCGCGCAGGCCGCAGCCGTCGAGTTCACCAAGCGACGGGTCGCGGCCGGCACCACCGCGATGATGGCATTCGGTTCGGCGTTTCCCCACGCCCAGGACGCGCTGTTCGAGGAGACCCGAAGGACGGGTCTGCGCCTCGTCTCCGGGCGCGGAATCCAGACGGTCGGCGGTGACACCGCGAAACCGCTACTCACCTCTGAAGACGACGCGATCCGCCTGACGAGGGACGAGATCGAGAAGTGGCACGCCGCCGACACCGGCGACTACCGGACCGCGCTCCTACATGTGGCGATCGTCCCGAGGTTCTCGTTGTCGGTGACCACCCAGACACTGCAGAACCTCGGCGAGCTCTACGACGAGTACCGCGACCGGGGCGTCTACGTGCACACCCATCTCAACGAGAACGGCCGGCCCGGAACCGGCGAGATCGACACGACCAAGAACGTCTATCAGGTCGACTCGTATCTCGACACCTACGACGGGAAGTTCCTGCCGGGATCACAGGTCGGCGGCAAGAGCCTGCTCGGTCCGCGCACCATCCTCGCGCACTCCGTGCACTGCCAGGACTCCGAACTGGCGCGCATGGCCGAGACCGGGACGTCGATCTCGCATTGCCCGGTGTCGCAGCTGTTCCTCGGTTCCGGGACGATGCCGTGGAAACGCACGGTCGCGTCCGGGGTGAACATCTCCGCGGGAACCGATTTCGGGGGCGGTGACGAGTGGCTCATCCCCCGCGTACTCGGCGACGCCTTCAAGCAACACATCACCGAACCCGGCGAGGCGGGGGTGTCGATGCATCCGGCGGAAATGCTGTTCATCGGAACACTCGGCGGAGCGCGCGCACTCGACATGGAGAGTCGCTTCGGCAACTTCGACGAGGGCAAGGAGGCGGACTTCCTCGTCATCGAGCCGGCCGACGGCCTGAAAGCCACGCTGGAGAATGCGGTCCGCTCCGACGATCCCATGCTCGCCCGCGATCAGACCCTCTTCGGGCTGCTGATGGGTATTCGCGAATCCTCGGTCGCCGAGGTCTACGTCCAGGGCCGACGAGTGGTGGTGTAGCCGGCGCGATGGTTGTCACCCTGTCCGTCTTTCATCCCGCTTCGCAGGCGGGATTCGCCGACTGGGCGGCATTGCTCGCCGCGTCGGCGGCCGACACCGAGGGCTGCCTCGGCACCGACATCTCGACGGTGACCGATGGCCATTTCGAACCGGCGGTGGCGGCGACCTTCGTCGACGAGATGGCATGTGACCGGTGGGTCGACAGCGCCCGGCGCGCGGAAATCCTGCGCAAGGGACGCGATCTCGGTTGGCTGCCGTCGGCGCCGACGCTCGAACTCGTCGACGGGGAGGCTCCTCCACCGGGCGTCGGCGCCTTCCGACACGAGATCGTGCCCGGCAGATCCGCGGAGTTCCTCGACGCCCAGCGCGAGCTGACCGGTGCGGCAAGCGGTTTCAGCGGCTATGAGGGAACCGCGCTCTTCGTCGACGACGAGACGAACACCGCGTTGTCCGTACTGAGGTTCCGCACCGACCGGCAACTGTCGGCCTGGGTATCGTCGCGGGAACGCGGTGAGGCACTCGACGTGTTGCGGTCGAGCCTGACCCACGACTTCGAGACGATGTCGGCCACCACCGCCTTCGGCACCACGGTGCGCACCGACCACGGCCGCATCCGTCAGACGCCGAACTGGAAGTCGGCGATGATGGTGCTGCTTGTTCTGTACCCGACGGTGATGATCCTGTCCCGTTTCCTCGGACCGGTCCTCGACGACGCCGGGGCGGAGCCGTGGCTCGCATTGTGGCTCAGTCAGGTCGTGAGCGTCGGGTTGATGCAGTGGTGGCTCATGCCGTGGGCAGCCAAACCGTTCCGCCGCTGGCTCGATCCGGTCGACGGCGACGGTTGGCGCAGCAATCTCGCAGGCGCAATCGCGATCCTGGCGATCTACAGCGCCTGTCTCGCCCTCTTCGCCAATGTCACGTGGCTTCAGTTCTGGGACTACATGGACGCCTGAGACCGGCGGACACGTTTCAGCCGACGATCCCGTCGAGGTAGACCCATCGCCCGTCGTACCGGGTGAAACGGCTGCGCTCGTGGAGAGACCCCCGCTCGGAGCCGGACTTGTAGTACGCGGTGAAGGTGACCTCCCCCTCGGTGTCGAACGGCGATCCACCGTTCGTCGACTCGACGTCGAGGCGGTACCAGCGCATCGCGTCGTCGAGTTCGAGGTCGTCCGGGCGGGTGTCGGGATGCCAGGTGACCCGCAGGTGGTTGAGATCACCGAGGGCGAAAGCGGTGAAGCGCGACCGCATCAGCGCCTCGGCGGTCGGCGCGGCGCGCTCACCGGCGAGGACCGGTCCGCAGCATTCGCCGAAGGGAAAGCCGGACAGACACGGACACCGCGCGCCGGGATCACGGTTTGCCGATTCGGTGTTCATTCCCCGCATCTTAGGGGTAGACAGAAACGAGGTCACCCAAGAGGCGGTCCGGTTGCCCGTGAGGTGAGCGGACCGACGCCAATGGAGGGAGAATCCTTGTCCGACAATGTTTATCGGGTCATCGAAGTGGTCGGTTCGGCCGCGACCGGCACCGACGACGCGATCCGGAACGCCATCGCCCGCGCGTCCCAGACGGTCAACCATCTGGACTGGTTCGAGGTGACCGAGACCCGCGGACACATCGAAGACGGTCAGATCGCACACTTCCAGGTCACCCTGAAAGTCGGTTTCAAGATCGAAGGCGCCTGACCCGGGGCCGAGACGTTCTAGTCGCCTGGCGCGGCGGTGAGGAACGCGCCGATCTCGCGCGCGACGGCCTGCGGTTCGTCGAGCATGGACAGCACCGCCGCCCCGGGGATCTCGGCATAGCGGCCCCGAGGCACGAGTTCGGCGAGTCGAGGTCCGTGCGCCGGTGGCATCACCCGGTTGTCGGGCGACCACAGCACGAGCACCTCGCCGTCGAAACTCTTGAGCGCCTCGGTCTTCCGGACCAGCTCGGCGGGCTCAAAGGACGTCGTCGCGTATTTGGTGACGTCGCGCCGGATACGAGGGTCACGCAGGACCGGATCGGTCCATCGGCGCATTCGTTCGTCGTCGACGGGCTTGTTGATCATCCATCCCCACAGCATCGGCAGTCGCCGAAGCCACCCGATCCGTAGCTGGCGCGCCGCGAGGGTGATACCCCCGGGCAGCCGCACCGCCAGGGTGGCCATCTTGCCGGGCAATCCGGGCGGGAAGTTCTCGAAGGCCTCGCACGGGAGGATCACCATTCTCGCGACACGCTCGTCCCGCCCGAGAGCGGTGAGGAACAGCGAACCGCCCCAATCGGAATGGACGAGGGTCACGTCGCGCAGGTCGAGGGCCTCGAGAATGTCCGCGACCAGTCCGACCATCCCGTCCATCGACAGGTCCGCATCCGCGCTGAGCGGGACCCGGTGCGACCCGAGGGGAAGGATCGGCCGGATGTAGCGAAAGCCACTCGGCAGCAACGGGATCACCTCATCCCACACCGTGTGGTCCATGAGCAGCCCATGCAGGAACACCACCGGCGGCCCCGCTCCGTCCTCCGCGTACTCGACGGTGCCGGCGGGCGTCTCGATGCGCTTGAGAGCGCCTTCCTCGGCGCTTGTCGTCTGGTTGAGCTCGGTCATGACGCGTGCTCCTCGCCTTGAACGGACGAGACCGATCAGGCCTCTAGAATGATCATTCTAGAATAGTTGTTCTAGAATGGCCAGGGTGAAGACCGATGAACGCATCGTGATGGCGATGACCGAACTCCTGCGCCGGCAGGGGTATGCCGCGACCGGGATCAAACAGGTCGTCGAGTTGTCCGATGCCCCCATCGGATCGATCTACCACCACTTCAAGGGCGGCAAGCGCGACATCGCGGCGGCCGCACTCCGACAGTCCGGAACGGCCTACGGTGAGTTGGTCGGCATGCTCCTGGCGCCCTACGACGACCCCGCCGACGGGATCGAGGCGGCGTTCGTCGCCGCAGCAGAGACCATCGAACAGGGCGGCTGGCTGAACATGTGCCCCGTGGGGACCGTCGCAGGTGAGATCGCCGACGCCGAACCGGACCTCCGAGAGATCGCCGCAGAGGTCATGTCATCGTGGATCGACGCCGGCGCGGCGCTGTTCACGGCGCGCGGACTCCCCGTGGCGGACGCCCGCTCACTGATGTCGGCGGTGGTCTCGGCACTCGAGGGAGCGTTCATCGTCGCCCGCACCCAGCGCTCCACCGACGCGATCCTCGCCGCGGGTCGAGCGATGGGCTGTTACGCGCGAGCGCTCACCACACAGGCACGGACGGAAGCGATCTCACAGTCGGGCGAGGTAGGTCGGTAGGGCGTCCTCGACGACGAGGGACTGCAACGCGAAGCGGAGCTGGGCCTCGACGTACCGGTCGAGGTCGTATCCGGGCGCGAAATGCCAATGTTTGAGCGCCCATCCGTGCGCCAGCATCATCAGGTCGAAGACCACGAGGTCGGCGTCGACATCGAGGATGAGCCCGGCCTCGATGCCGGCGGTGACCGCGGCACGCATCGGGGCGGAGGTCTCGACCTCGAGTTCCTTGATCCGCTCGCGTCCCGCCGCGTCGAGGGTGCGGCTCTCCCGGTAGGTCAGCACGACGGCGTCGCGGTTCTCGTCGACGATGGTCGCGTACTGACGGAATCCCGCGATCAACTGCTCGACGGGGTCGTCGCCGGCACGGTCCATGGCGGGCTGGAGCTGATCGCGGAACGCCTCGAGAATGTCGACGATCGCGGCGAGCAGGATCTCTTCCTTGCCGCCGAAGTACTTGTAGAACAGGCCGACGCTCACCTGCGCCTCCTCGGCGAGCGCCTGCATCGACATCTGGTGGAAGCCGGTGCGCTCCATGACCTTCACCGCGGCGTCGAGCAGCTGACGGCGGCGCGTGGTGACGCGCACCGCGCGCACCGCCTCCTCGACGGCCAGGTCGGCCGACGACCTCGCCGTGGCGGGTTTCGCCATCGCAGTACTTCCTTCTGGTCCGCTCATGAGCATCGATTCGAACCACCGGACTGTGGACCCGGCGCGATGAATCAGGGTTCGCTCACTGTACAAGTCCTACAGACCGAGGTCTTTGGCGACGATGGTCTTCATGATCTCGGTGGTGCCGCCGTAGATGGTCTGGATGCGGGCGTCGACGAACGCGCGCGACACCGAGTACTCGCGCATGTAGCCGTAGCCGCCGTGCAGTTGCAGGCATCGGTCGGCGGTGCGTACCTGCAGCTCGGTGGCCCACCATTTGAGTTTCGCGGCCCGCGCGGGCGTCAGCTCCCCGGCCGCGTGTTCGGCGATGCAGTCGTCGAGGAACGTGCGGGCGATGTCGAGTTCGGTCGCGAGCTCGGCGGCGACGAACTGGGTGTTCTGGAACGACGAGACCGGCGATCCGAACGCGGTGCGCTCCCGCACGTACTCCAGGGTGCGCGCGAAGGTGCCCTCAGCGGCCGCGACGGCACCGACGGCCAGCGACAGCCGTTCCTGCGGAAGGTTGCGGACGAGCTGATAGAAGCCCTCACCCTCCTCGCCCAGCCGGTTGGCCGCGGGGACGCGCATGTCCTCGAAGGAGAGTTCGCTGGTGTCCTGCGCGTGCAGGCCGATCTTGTCGAGTTTGCGACCCCGCACGAATCCGGGAGTCTCGGCCTCGACGACGAAAAGCGTGAGCCCCTTGTGCTTCTCGGAACTCGTCCGGGTGGCGACGACGAAGAGGTCGCCGTTGCGACCGTTGGAGATGAAGGTCTTCGCACCGTTGACGACGTAGTGGTCGCCGTCGCGGACGGCGGACGTGCGGATACCGGTGAGGTCGCTGCCCGCCCCGGGTTCGGTCATCGCGATCCCCAGCACGGTGTCGCCGCCGACCACTCCGGGCAGCCAGCGCGCCTTCTGCTCGTCGGTGGTCAGCTCGGTGAGATACGGCAGGACGACGTCGTTCTGCAGGGAGAAAGCGATGGCCTCGGCGGCGGCGCCGGTCCGCGCCACCTCGTCGATCAGGATCGCGTTGTATCGGAAGTCGTCGACCCCGGGACCACCGAACTGTTCGGGTACGGGAAAGCCGAGGAGCCCGTTCTTGCCCGCCTCGACGAAGAGGCCGCGATCCCACTGCCCGGCGTTCTCCCAGTCGGCGTGCGCAGGCGTGATCTGTTCGGCCACAAAGCGTCTGACCGTCTCACGGAAGTGCTTGTGTTCGAGCTCGTGGGTGAGTGAGGACATCGATTCTCCCGTTCGGGTGTGTCAGCCGTGGACGCGGTCGGTGGCCGGCGCGGCGAATGCGCCGTCGGTCATCTCCCGTGCAGCGGATTCGGCGGCCTTGTAGTGCAGCTTCTTCCCGGTCGCCGACACGGGTAGGGACTCGACGATGCGGTATGCGCGTGGCCGTTTGAAGCGCGACAGCATCGGATGTGTGCGGCAGTACGCGTCGAGATCCTCTGGCGTTGGCGCATCCCCGTCGGCGGGTACGATGTAGGCGACTACGAGACTTCCCCACTGCTCGTCGGGGACACCCACCACCAGCGAATCCGACACGCCCGGATGGCCGTTCAGCGCCTCCTCGACCTGGACCGGGTGGACGTTCTCGCCGCCGGACAGGAGCATGTCGTCCTTGCGTCCGACGATGGTGACGAACTCGCCCGAATCCCAGGTGGCCAGGTCGCCGATGTGCAGCCAGCTCCCGTTGTACTTCGCCCTCTCCTGCTGTGGGGAGTCGTAGTAGGCGGCCGCGCATTTGGGCGACCGAATGATGACCTCGCCGACTTCTTCACCGTCGCGGGCGACGACCTCATCCGGGCTCGCCAGATGGCCGTCGTCGTGGACGCGGACCACGCGGACGTCGTCGTCGATGCAGGCGCGGCCGGCGGTACCGGCGTGATCGGGCAGGTCGTCGGGACGCAGGAAGGTGTTCCAGAAACCCTCGGTGCTGCCGTAGCCGTTGAAGATCCGCGGGGTGAGGACCTCTTGGTAGCGCAGCGCCGCCTCACGTTCGAGCGGTGCGCCCATCGTGACGATGCCGCGCAGACTGGTGAGATCGCGCGGGTTCGCCGACTGTGCGCCGGCGAGCATCGCCAGGTTGGTCGGCGCACCGATCAGGAACGTCAGCCGGTACTTCTCCACCCAGTCGAGCGTCAGCTCCGGATCGAACGTGCGCATCGGGACGACCGAGGAACCCAGGTAGAACGACGGATTGGGCCCGGCGCAGTAGAGTCCGCCCCGGTGGAACCAGGGCGTCATGTTCAGCGTCCGGTCGTCCGGGGACAGAGGGAAGTGCATGATCACGTCGTGCGCCGAAAAGATCTCGATGGCCGAGTTCATCGGCACCGCCTTGGGCATCCCGGTCGTCCCTGATGTGTACAGCCGGGTGGTCTCGTCGAAGACGCCACGCGCGACGGTCGGCGCCGCACCGCCGGTGACGGGTAGGTCGTCGAAGCGGATGGAGCCGGGGACGAGTTCCCCGTCGCCGACTCCGACGAGCAGTTCCGGCGTGTGGTCGGCGAGCGCGATGGCCTCGTCGACCATCGCACCGATGGAGGCGTCGTAGACGTAGACCTTCGGCCGGCTGATGTCGAGGATGACAGCCGTCTCCCCGGCCGCGAGCCGGAAGTTCACCGGCGACCCGACCGCTCCGGCTGCCTGCGTCGCCAGGTAGAGCTGGGCGAACTCCGGGCCGTTGAGCAACTGGTAACCCACCACGTCGCCGTCGGTCACCCCGCGATCGGCGAGACCGGCCGCGAGTTCGTCCACCGCCGAACCGAGTTGGGCGTACGTCCACTGGCGGCCGGTGAGTGGGTCGATCATCGCGACCTCGCCGGCGTAGCGGCCGACGTTGCGGCGGAATCCGTTCAGGTAGGTGAACTCGTGCTCGAAGAAACTTCGGTACGCGTGCGCGTCGTAGACGTAACTCGTCTCGGGGGTCATGTCGATTCCCTCGGTTCTCTTCTCGGTCCGGGGTGGGTGGTGGCCGGTCAGCCGGCCATGGTGAGACCGCCGCTGACGCTGATCACCTGACCGGTGATGAACGACGCCGCGGGCGAGGCGAAGAACAGGACGGGTGCGGCCACCTCGTCGGGGCGAGCGAGCCTCCGGAACGGGATCGCCTTCACCAGAGCCTCTTTCAGCTTCTCCGGTTGTGCTTGGAAGAGCGGGGTGTCGGTCGGTCCGGGGCAGACCGCATTGACGGTGATCTGATAACGGGCCATCTCCCGCGCGAGCGACTTCGAAAGGGCGATGACGCCGCCCTTCGCGCCGGCGTAGATGGTCTCGCCCGCCGATCCGACGCGACCGGCGTCGGAGGCGAGGTTGACGACGCGGCCACCCTGCCAGCCGTCGGCCTTCGACGCCTCCACCATGCCGGGCAGGAACGCGCTGGCCATGTGCACGGGGCCGAGGTAGTTGATGGCCACCACCTTCTCGGCGAACTCGGTGGTGGCGTTCAGGAACTGGTCCGTGCGGTCCCAGCCGGCCGCGTTGACGAGAATGTCGGGGACACCGACCTCGGCGTTCACGGCGTCCCGCAGTTCGTCGACCTTCGCCCGGTCGGCGACGTCGACGGCCATCGGGATGATGGAACCGGCCTCCTCCGCGGTGCGCTTGGCGGCGTCGAGGTCGAGGTCGGCCGCGACCACCGTGGTGCCCTCTGCCGCGAAGCCGAGCGCGATGGCCTTGCCGATGCCGGACCCGGCTCCGGTCACGACGGCGATGTGCTTGTCACTCATGAGATTTCCTCTGTGCTGTCGCTGGACGGTGATCAGGCACCGACGTACTGGTTGAACTGCGGTGTGCGCTTCTCCGCGAAGGCGTTGGCCCCCTCGAGTCCTTCGGGGGAGTGCGTGAAGAGGTCGAGCGCGCTCATCGCGAGATTCGACAGCCCGGCCTGATGATCGGTGTCGGCGTTGAAGCTCTGCTTGAGGAAACGCAGCGTGGTGGGCGACTTCTCGGCGATCTCGGCGGCGATCTTCTTCGCCTCGTCGAGCAGATCCGCGGCCGGGACGACCCAGTTGACCAGACCCCACCGTTCGGCGGTCTCGGCGTCGTACTGCCGGCAGAGATACCAGATCTCGCGGGCCCGCTTCTCCCCCACGACACGGGCGAGGAAGGCCGAGCCGAACCCGGCGTCGAAGGAGCCGACCTTGGGTCCGGACTGACCGAAGCGCGCGGTGTCTGCGGCGATGGTGAGGTCGCACAGGACGTGCAGCACGTGACCACCGCCGATGGCGAGTCCGTTGACCGCGGCGATGACCGGCTTCGGGATGTCGCGAATCGTCTTGTGCAGGTTCCCGATCTCGAACATGCCGCTCTCGCTCGGTCCGTAGTCGCCGGTCTCGGCACGCTGTTTCACGTCTCCGCCGGTGCAGAACGCCTTCTCGCCGGCTCCGGTGAGGATGACCGCCTGCACTCCGTTGTCGGCCCAGGCACGTCGGAAGGCGTTGATCATCTCCTCGACCGTCTTGGCCCGGAAGGCGTTGTACCGATGCGGTCGGTTCATGGTGATGATCGCGGTGGGTCCCTCGACCGTGTAGTCGATGTCTTCGTAATCCATCCTGCTCACTCCTTGTGTGGGGAATCGCCCGGGGCATGTCCATGCGGGGCGTCTGCAGTGGTCAACGGCGTCTCGGGCGCCGCGGGGAGTCCATTTATGAACTGTGGTGTTTGTATGAGTGAACGTACATTCATCGCGTCTGCTGTGTCAAGGGTCACTGTCGGATCCATGCCGATCCGAGCGGTTCGTTCGCCATGCACACAGGGCCGGGCGAACCTAGACTTCGGGGAACCATGAGATTCACCCAGACCATCTCCGGCACGACCTATGAGTTCGACGGCCTCGTCGAACTCATGGCGAAGGCCACACCCCGCCGCTCGGGTGACGAGCTGGCCGGCTGCGCCGCCACGTCGGGTGCCGAACGTGCAGCTGCGGCATGGCAATTGGCCGATGTCCCGCTCTCGGAATTTCTCGTCGATCTCCTCGTCCCGTATGAGTCGGACGAGGTGACCCGGCTCATCGTCGACACCCACGATCGCGCGGCCTTCGACGAGATCTCGCACCTGACCGTCGGCGGGTTCCGCGACTGGCTGCTCGAGATCTCCACCCGCGCCGACGCTGCCGAACGCATCGCCCGCATCTCCCCTGCTGTCACTCCCGAGATGGCGGCCGCGACATCGAAGATCATGCGCAACCAGGATCTGATCCTGGTTGCCTCGGCCATCCGGGTGACCTCGGCCTTCCGCACCACGATCGGACTCCCCGGCCGGATCGCCACCCGCCTGCAGCCCAACCACCCGACCGACGACCCGCGCGGAATCGCCGCAGCCACGCTCGACGGCCTGCTGATGGGTTGTGGCGACGCGGTGATCGGGATCAACCCGGCGTCGGACTCACCACAGGCGACCGCCGACCTGCTGCACATGCTCGACGAGATCCGTCAGCGGTTCGAGATCCCGATGCAGTCCTGCGTCCTCTCCCACGTCACCACCACCGTCGACCTGATCGGTCAGAACGTCCCGGTGGACCTCGTGTTCCAGTCCATCGCCGGAACCGAAGGAGCCAACACGGGATTCGGGGTGAACCTCTCGATCCTGCAGGAGGCCAACGAGGCCGGCCGGTCCCTGCGACGCGGCACGGTCGGCGACAACGTCATGTACCTGGAGACCGGTCAGGGGTCCGCATTGTCGGCGGGCGCCCACCTCGGCACCGGGGGCAAGCCCGTCGACCAGCAGACCCTCGAGACGAGGGCCTACGCGGTGGCGCGCGCACTGGACCCGTTGCTGATCAACACCGTCGTCGGGTTCATCGGCCCGGAATACCTCTACGACGGCAAACAGATCATCCGCGCCGGACTCGAAGATCACTTCTGCGGCAAGCTCCTCGGACTCCCGATGGGCGTCGACGTCTGCTACACCAACCATGCCGAGGCCGACCAGGACGACATGGACACCCTGCTCACGCTCCTCGGTGTCGCCGGTGCGGCGTTCGTGATCGCGGTGCCCGGCGCCGACGACGTCATGCTCGGCTACCAGAGCCTGGCGTTCCACGACGCGCTGTACGTCCGCCAGGCACTCGGGTTGCGCCCCGCGCCGGAGTTCGAGGCGTGGCTCGCCCGACTCGGCATGTCCGACGCCGACGGCCGAATCCTCCCGGTCGATCCGGCCTCCTCCCCGCTCCTGCCCCTGGCGGCCGGGCGATGAGCACCCCGGACCGGTCTCCGGTCTCCGACGGCGACGACGTCTGGGCCGCGATGCGGCGGACCACTCAGGCGCGCATCGGTTTGGGGCGCGCCGGGAACTCGTTGCCGTCGCGTCGCGTGCTGGAGTTCCAGGCTGCGCACGCGGCAGCGCGGGACGCCGTTCACGAACCCCTCGACGCCGAGGCCGTCGCCGAGTCGCTCGCCGACCTCGACCTCGGCGATCCGGTCGTCGTGACGAGCCGGGCGTCCGACCGAGGCGAGTACCTGCGCCGGCCCGATCTCGGCCGGATGCCGGAGGATCTGTCCGCCCTCACCGAGTGCGGCGCCGAGATCGGCATCGTCATCGCCGACGGCTTGTCGCCGCGCGCGGTCGTCGATCATGCTCACGGCCTCGTGGCCGCACTCCTCGACGCCTTCGAGGATCGCTACACCATCGCGCCGCCGGTGATCGCCACCCAGGCACGCGTCGCACTCGGCGACCACATCGGTGAGGCACTCGGCGCGACGACCCTCATCGTGATCATCGGTGAACGGCCGGGACTGTCGGTCGCCGACAGCCTCGGCATCTACCTGACCCATCTGCCCCGGCCCGGCCGCACCGACGCCGATCGCAACTGCATCTCCAACATCCACCCGCCAGACGGACTGCACTACGAGGTCGCCGCACGGATCACCACCGCACTGGTCGACGGCGCCCGCAAACTCGGCCGGTCGGGGGTGGCGCTCAAGGACACCTCCCGCCAGGCCGCCCGCGAAAACCTCGACGACGCAGACGAGCTCACCGTCGAGCCGTCCTGACCTGGTGCCCGGTCCCAACCCTCACATCCCGAGGATCTTGGCCTTCTGCGCGGCGAACTCGGCTTCGGTGAGGATGCCCTGCTGATACAGCGCACCGAGTTCCTTCAGAGCCGTGATCGTGTCCGTACTGCTCGACTGCGCCGGCGGTCGGGGCGGCTGTGGCGGGGGCGGCGACTCCGGGTACGGGGTCGGCGCGTACTGGGGTGGCGGGTACTGCTGAGCGGTCGGATCCTGCTGGGTGACGGTGCCCTGTTGTGCCCAGCGACTCGCCTGGCGTCGGGACACCCGATTGCTCACCGCCGTGGCGGTTCCGGAGATGACGGCCGTGCGGGCGACCCCGCGGATCAGACCTGGCATGACACCTGTCCCTTCATTCCTCGATCGCGTCGAGCGTCTCGAGCAGCGCGTCGACCGGGATCCGGCCCGACGCGACCACTCGCCCGCCGTTGTTGCGCAGGGCGGTGGCGAACGGCGCCGCCCACAGGTTCTCCCACACGAGAATCGCTGCGCTGGAACCGGGTTCCAGTGCGGCGGCGGCCTCGCGGATGTCGGTGTCGTCGAGAATCGACGTCGCCGCACCGTCGAAGATCGCGAATTCGGCGCCCAGCTCTCCGATCCCGAGCTCGGCGATGGTGCCGTCGGTCGCCTTCGACACGAAGACGATGTCGATGAGTCGCACGATCCCGCGGTCGATCAGGTCCATCAGGTAGGGCAACGCCTCACCCGTGGGCTGCGTCCCCGCCCACTCGACGACGACGTAGTCGACCGGACCGAGTTCGGGACCCGCCGAGTCGTCGTCGGCGGTCATGACCGCAGATCCACGACGGACCCACCCGGCTCCGATTCGTACAGTGCGCCGATCTCGGCTGCGTACTTGGCCGCGATCGGGTTGCGACGCAACTTCATCGTCGGGGTCAGCTCGTCGCCGCCCGGGTCCCACGCCGCCGGGACGATGGTGAATCGTTTCACCTGTTCGACGCGGGACAGCTTTCCGTTGCCGGTCCGGATCGCCGACGAGACCTCCTCCACGATCTCGGGATGCGTCGACAACTCGGCCAGGTCGGCGTTCGGCATGCTCAGCCTCTTGGCGCGTACCGCCACTGCCTCCGGGTCGAGGACCACGAGTGCGGACACATAGGGTTTCGAATCCCCGATCGCCGCGACCTGACCGATCAACGACGACGCCGCCTTCATCGCGTTCTCGATGTTGGTGGGTGACATGTTCTTTCCGGACTCGTTGATGATGAGTTCCTTCTTGCGGTCGACGATGATCACGTTGCCGTCGTCGTCGATCTTCGCGATATCCCCGGTGGACAGCCAACCGTCGGCGTCGATCGTCTCGGCCGTCTTCTCGGGTTGGTTGCGGTAGCCGCGCATCACGACGGGGCCGCGGACGAGCAGTTCACCGTCGTCGGCGAGCCTGACCTCCATCCCTC
Organism: Gordonia sp. Swx-4; assembly: GCF_030316175.1. Lineage (NCBI taxonomy): Bacteria > Bacillati > Actinomycetota > Actinomycetes > Mycobacteriales > Gordoniaceae > Gordonia > Gordonia sp. Swx-4. The sequence continues at coordinate 2,055,436 of NZ_CP128197.1, read as the reverse complement.
GTATCGGCGGGCCCACGGTGCCGATCTTCAGATTGTCCGGGGTGGTCATCGTCGAGACGCCGGTGGTCTCCGACATCCCCCAGACCTCCAGGATCGGAATCCCCAGCCCCAGGAAGAACTTCAGCACCTCTACCGGGATCGCCGCGGCTCCCGATCCCGCGAAGACCACCTCGTCGAGTCCGAGTGCGGCACGCACCTTGTGCAGGACCAGCTTGTCGGCGATTCCGTGCTGGACGCCGCCCAGAAGGCCGCTCCCCTTGCCGTCGATACGCGCCTGCGCGGTCGATGCGCCGACCCCGAAAGCCCAACCGGCGAGAGCCCTCTTGACCGGACTGGACTCCTCGGCGACCTTGGCCTCGATGCCGGCGCGGATCTTCTGCCACACCCGCGGAACCCCGAAGAAGAACGTCGGATGCACTTCGGGTAGAGCCGTCGCGATCTCGCGCGGATCGGGCACTGTGGTGATCTGTATCCCGCGCATCAGGTTCGCTGCATGCGACGACACCCGGTCGGCGATGTGGGCAGCCGGCAGATACGAGATCGAGCGGTCGTCGAATCCCACGTCGAGCTTCTCGGCGAGAGCCGCCATCTCCGCGACGATGTTGCGATGGGTGATCTCGACGCCCTTGGGCGGCCCAGTGGTGCCCGATGTGTAGATCAGGGTCGCGAGGTCCTCGGGTTCGACTGCCTGCCACGACGCGGCGAAGTCGAAACCCTCTGGCGGAGGCGTGCGTTCGACGTCGTCGAGTGAGATGGCGCCGTCGGCCACGTCGTCGACGACGACAATGCGTTCGACGCCGGTGTTCGCGGCGGTGATCACCGGCAGGAAGACCTGCTCGGTGATCACGATCCTGTTCTCGGCGTTGCCGAACAGGTACTCGATCTGGTCAGGGGCGCTGGTGTTGTAGATCGAGAACGGGACCGCACCGAGGTGGAGTGCCGCGGTGTCGACCAGATGGAACTCCGGCCGGTTGGTCAGCATGATGCCGACCGTGTCCCCGCGCCCCACGCCGAGGGCGGCGAGACCGCCGGCGATCGCCTCCACGCGGGTCGCGTACTGCGACCAGGTGAGCTGCTGGATGCCACCGACGGTACGGATCGCCACGGCGTCCGGACGGACGGTGACGGTCTGCTGGAACGCGGCCGGGAGCGTCGACACGTCGACGCCGGTCTCATGGGGAAAGGTGATCAGGTCTGCTGCGGTCATCTGGGCCCCTACTCGCCAGTGCGATGGTTGTGTTGCGCATCACACTAGCGAGTAGTTGCAGCAGCAAGGATCGGTTCACGCAAACGCGACCCGGATCGACAACCTGCAGGTCAAGACCGTTTGTCAAGCGAAGGACTCGAGTCGATCGACGACAGAGTCCACGCCCCGTCACCGGTCAGTTCGAGCACTTCGGTGTGGTGCTGATCGGTGGTGCTGCGGTGGCTGACCGACACCAGGATCGTGTCCGGGAGTTCGGTGCGTACCAGTTGATACAGCGCGTACTCGAGGCCCTCGTCGACCGCCGAGGTCGCCTCATCCATGAACACCGCCTGCGGCTTCGTCAACAGGATTCGGGCGAACGCCACGCGCTGCTGCTCACCCGGCGACAGGACCTTGGCCCAGTCCTCCTCGTCGTACAGGCGGCCGGTCAGGTGCGGCAGGAAGACCTGCTCCAGAGCCTGTTTGATCGCCTCGTCACCGACATCGTCGGGCAGCGCCGGGTAGGCGACGGCTGTACGGAGGTCACCGAGCGGGATGTAGGGCATCTGGGACAGGAACAAGGTGTGCGCGTCCGGTGGACGGGAGAACTCACCATCGATGAACGGCCACAGGCCCGCGAGTCCGCGAAGCAAGGTGGTCTTACCCGAACCGGACCGGCCCTTGACGACGAGTGCGTCACCGGGGTCGAGCGAGATGTTGAGCGCGCGGATCAGTTCGTCGCCGGTCGGGGTCTTGACGCTGATATCGGCGAGACGAACAGCCCGGTCCCGATCCACGGTCGTGATCTCGGGCATGGCACGCGACTTCACGTCGGCATCGGCGAGCCCGTCGAGACGGATGATCGAGGCGCGCAGGCCGGTGAAGTCGTCGTACGCGGTCCGGAAGAACGACAACGCGTCGTGCATCTCGCCGAAGGCCGATGCGGTCTGCTGCATGTCGCCGAGTTTGATCTGCCCGTCGAAGAATCGTGGGATCTGAACCAGGTACGGGAACACCACCGCGAGCTGGCTGACGCTGAAGTTCCAGCCGACGAAGGCCATCTGGACGTGGATGATCTGCCAGTAGTTCCTGATGACCGCCGCGAAGCGTGACATCAGGCCGTTGTGCTCGACGCGTTCGCCGCGATAGAACGCGATGTTCTCGGCCCCGTCGCGGACTCGGACGAGGGCGTAGCGGAAGTTCGCGGTGAGACGTTCCTGCCAGAAGTTGAGTCGGATGAGCGGGCGGCCGATGGCGAAGGCCACGACGCTGGTCACGAGCACGTACACCAGGACCAGCCACATCATCATCCGCGGGATCTCGACGCCGAGGAGCGTCACCGGGCCCGAGAGGTCCCACAGGATCTTCGAGAACGACGCGATCGAGGCGACCGCGGTCAGCACACCGTTGGTCGACGAGCCACCGCCACCCCAGAGCAGCGACGACCCGACCGAGGCGACGTTGGTGATGTCGGCCTGGATGCGCTGGTCGGGGTTGTCGACGCCGGGATGGATGTCGGTCGGCTTCTGCGACGGCTCCGACGTGCGGCGGAACCACTTCCGGCGCATGAGGCCCGAGCTCAGGTCGACGAAACGATTGCGATAGAAAGCACGCCCGTCCATCCAGTCCGCCGCCGCGCCGCCGGTCATCCAGCGGCGCAGGTTGATCTCGAAGGCTGCCCCGACGTAGATCTCGATCATCGTGCGCACGACGTGGACTGTGGCGAGGATGCCGAACACCGCCATCGAGTGCCAGAAGGCGTCCTTGCCCATCTGCAGCATCTCGGCCCCCTGCGGGCCGCCGGCCCCCAGTCCCTCGGCGGCGGTCTGGAGACCTGTGAACAGATCGTTGCTGAAGTAGGAGAACAGCACGGTGATCCGCACACCGAGCAGTGCGAGCACCGTGAGCAGCGCGGCCAGTCCCCAGGCCTTGAGACGGGTGCCGGGCTCGGTGAAGAAACCACCGATCACGCGCCACAGCGGCCGGCCCCATCGGCTGAAGCGAGCGAGCAGGAAGCCGATGACGAGCATCGCGACCGCGGCGATGCCGAATGCGATGGCCAGCCACTTCAGGCTGGCCCAGACCTCGTTACCCCAGTCGATGCTGTACTCCACGCACACTCCCTACGCCTCGGATGTCGCAGCCGGGAATCCCGGCGACATCGCGGCCCGGCTGACTGCGGGGTGTCGAAAAAGGAATCGACACAACGTGTCCGGGCCCACCATTGATCCGGCGAAGTTTAACCCGGGGTTCACCGCCTGTCCGGACAACTGCCGCCCATGTCGCGGCGGGAGAACGGCGAAGACCCGGAGGATTCAGCCGAACGGCCGGAGGACCGCACCCTTCTGGAGGGCAGCGGTCGACACCGGTTGTGACAAGCTCTCGCCGACGCGGACGACATAGCCGGCATCGGTGTACTCCACCCCGTCGACCTCGAACGTCAGTTGGCAGCCCGTGTCGCTGCGGAGAAACCCGCTCAGCGAGGTCGTCGCAACCTCTCCGCCCGCGGCGTCGTAGACGAAGACCGGTGTCCCCCGGGCGATCTGTCCGCCGCCGGGCGCCGCAGCAACCTCTGTCGCGCAGTCGGCGACGACGCCGCCCTTCGCGGTGAAGGTCGGGGTGCGCAGCACACCCAACAGCAGGGCGCCGAGCGCGACGGCCGCGAACAGCACCATCGCGATCGTCGTACCCACGATGACCGGCACCCGGGTCCTGCGTTGCCACGTGCGGCGCGGCAGCGGAGGGCCCGGATCCAGCCACATCTCCTGGCCGATGGTCATTTCCGGTGCGTCACTTCTTCGGCGGAAAATACTTGATCAGTGCCTCCTGGACGACCGAGGTCGCGAGCGTGCCGTCGCGCGTCCAGAACCGTCCCGAGCCCATTCCGCGCGAACCGGTCGCCACCGGCGAACGCGTCGCGTACAGCAGCCAGTCGTCGAAGCGGAACTCGCGATGGAACCACATCGAGTGGTTGACGGTCGCGGCGAACAGCCGGTCGATGCCCCACGACAGTCCGTGCGTGGTGATGATCGAGTCGAGAACCGTGGTGTCCGAGGCGTAACACATTGCGGCGACGTGCATCACGGGATCGTCGGGCATCACGCCGTCGGCCTTCATCCACACCCGGTTGTCGGTGAGCTTGCGCCCCGCCTCCTTCGCCTTCCAGCTCGGGTCGTTGGCGAAGCGGATGTCGACGGGATGCAAGGCGTTCACGAAGGTCGCGATGCGGTCCTCGTAACCCTTGAAATGCTCACCGAGAGGCGGCAACTCCTCCGGGTAGGGCACCTGCGGGATCTCGACGGCGTGTTCGAGCCCGGCGGTGTTGTCCTGGAAGGCCACGAGCATCGTGAAGACCTGTTCGCCGTCCTGCTTGGCGGTGACCTGGCGATTGGCGAAGGACTTGCCGTCGCGGAATCGGTCGACGTGGTACTCCATCGGCTTGGTGACATCGCCACCACGGATGAAGTGGGCGTGCAGAGCGTGGATCGGCGGGTTGCCACGGGTAAGGCTGCGGGATGCGGCCACCACGCCCTGCCCGAGAAGCTGTCCACCGAAGGTCCGAGCGGTGACCTGCTCCGGGTGCTGCCCGATGAACACGTCCTCGTCGCGACGTTCGACGTCGAGCAGTGCCAGCAGCTTGCCGAGATCCCCGGCCTGTTCCACGGTCATGGCCTTCACCCTAGTGACAGACCGGGGCTCACACTCCTGGTGGTCTGCTCAACGCCTCCGGCGTCAGTGGTCTGCTCAACGCCTCCGGCGTCAGTGGTCTCCTTCAACGCCTCCGGCGTCAGTGGTCTGCTCAACGCCTCCGGCGTCAGTGGTCCTGCTCGCCGATGCGGTGGACGTGGATCATGTTCGTCGAGCCGACGGTGCCCGGCGGGGCGCCGGCCACGATGACCACCACGTCGCCCTCGGCCAGACGGCCGATGCGCAGCAGCTGGTGGTCGACCTGGTCGATCATGTGATCGGTGGTGTCGACGTGGTCGACGATGAAGGTCTCCGTGCCCCAGCTCAGGGCGAGCTGACTACGCACCTCCTGCGTCGGCGTGAAGGCCAGCAGCGGCAGGCGCGAGTGCAGCCGGGCGAGGCGTCGGACGGTGTCGCCGGACTGGGTGAACGCCACGAGCGCCTTGACCTCGAGGCGCTCACCGATGTCGCGCGCCGCGTACGAGATGACGCCGCGCTTGGTGCGGGGCACATGCGAGAGCGGTGGCACGTCGCGCGGGCCGGTCTCGACGGCCCGGCAGATGCGGTCCATCGTGCGGACGGTCTCGAGCGGGAACTTGCCCACCGACGTCTCGCCGGACAGCATGACCGCGTCCGCGCCGTCGAGGACCGCATTCGCGACGTCGGAGGCCTCGGCGCGGGTGGGGCGCGAGTTCTCGATCATCGAGTCGAGCATCTGGGTCGCGACGATCACCGGCTTGGCGTTCTCGCGGGCCATCTGGATGGCCCGCTTCTGCACCAGCGGTACCTCCTCGAGCGGCAGCTCGACACCCAGGTCGCCGCGGGCGACCATGATCGCGTCGAACGCCAGGACGATGGCCTCGAGGTTCTCGATGGCCTCCGGCTTCTCCAGCTTCGCGATGACCGGAACCCGGCGACCCACGCGGTCCATGACCTCGTGGACGAGTTCGATGTCGGACGGGCTGCGCACGAACGACAACGCGACCAGGTCGACGCCCAGGTCGAGTGCGAATTCGAGGTCGGCGATGTCCTTCTCGGACAATGCGGGCACCGAGACGCTCATACCCGGCATCGACAGGCCCTTGTTGTTGCTGACCGGACCGCCCTCGGTGACGGTGCAGACCACGTCGTTGCCGTCGATCGAGGCGACGGTAAGTCCGACCTTGCCGTCGTCGACCAGGAGCCGGTCGCCGGGGTGCGCGTCCTCGGACAGGTTCTTGTAGGTGGTCGAGACGCGGTCGTGGGTGCCCTCGACATCGTCGACGGTGATCCGGACATCCTCCCCCGTCTCCCAGACGGTGGCGCCGTCACAGCCGTCGAAACGGCCGAGCCGGATCTTGGGTCCCTGCAGGTCGGCGAGGATGCCGACGGCCTTCTCCGCAGCATCGGAGGCCTTGCGGACGCGCGCGTAGACGGCAGCATGGTCCTCATGCTTGCCGTGGCTGAAGTTCATCCGGGCCACATCCATACCGCTGGCGACGAGTTCCTTGAGCTTCTCGTCGCTGGAAGTGGCCGGACCCATGGTGCAGACAATCTTGGTTCGCCGAGTCACAACCTCACCTTAGTCCCGTCGGTGGTGCATCTCCACGCGCCGCCGAAGTCGTCACCCAGGGGTCATGTGGTGTTGTCGCTGGTGACAGCCCACTACTTTCCGGTACGGATTTCGCCTCACACGGACAGCCCGCGCGTGTTCTCCGTCATCGTCGCCGGAGCGGCGTTCGGCGACCGCGGACCCGTCAGCGCACCGACAGCGGCAGCGCTGCCGGACGAACCGGTGACGGAAGGTCGGATTCGCCGACGAGGAACTCATCGACGGCCCGTGCCGTCGACCGCCCCTCGGCGATCGCCCATACCACCAGCGACGCGCCACGGTGGGCGTCACCACACACGAAAATGCCGGGAGCGTCGGTCTGCCAATCACTTCCACATGAGATGGCCCCACGCTTGTTGGGTTCGATCTCCAGACCCGACAGCAGTTCACCCCGTTCCACACCGGCGAATCCGATCGCGAAAAGCGCTAGTTCGCAAGGGATCTCGAACTCGTCACCAACCGGCCTGATCTCACGTCGGCCGTCGGCGTCACGCTGCACCTCGACCTCGGCGAGCACCATGGTGGTGACATTGCCCTCCACGTCGCCGAGGAAACGCTGCACGGCCACCTGGTACTTGCGCTCCCCGCCCTCGGCGTGCGCACTGGAGGTCCGCATGACCAGTGGCCAGGTGGGCCACGGTGATCGGCTGTCGTCGCGTTCGTCGGGCAGTTCGGGGTTGTAGTCGAGCTGGACCACCGACGCCGCACCCTGCCGGTGGGCGGTGCCCAGGCAGTCCGCACCGGTGTCGCCGCCGCCGATGATCACGACGTGCTTGCCGGCCGCGGTGATCGGCGAGGGGCCGTCGCCCTCGCATTCCCGGTTGGCGGGTACGAGGTGCTCCATCGCCAGGTGGACGCCGTTGAGTTCGCGGCCGGGCACCGGGTTGTCGCGGGCCTCCATCGCGCCGATGGCCAGGACGACGGCGTCGTGCCGGGCACGCAGGTCCTCCACCGTCAGGTCGGTGCCGACGTCACAACTGGTGACGAATTCGGTTCCCTCGGCGCGCATCTGGGCGATGCGACGATCGATGTCGGACTTCTGGAGCTTGTACTCCGGGATGCCGTAACGCAGCAGCCCGCCGAGGCGGTCGTCCCGCTCGTAGACGGTGACGTCGTGGCCCGCACGCGTGAGCTGTTGCGCCGCAGCGAGTCCCGCAGGACCGGAACCGACCACGCCCACCGACTTGCCGGTCTTGGACTCCGGCGGCTCGGGCCCGATGACGCCTTCGGCCCACGACTCGTAGGCGATGGTCTTCTCGATGCGTTTGATGGTGACGCTGCCACCGGTCTCGCGCTCGGAGATCGACAGGACGCAGGCGGCCTCGCACGGCGCCGGGCACACCATCCCGGTGAACTCGGGGAAGTTGTTGGTGGCGTGCAACCGGCTGCTCGCCGCATCCCACCGGCCGCGGCGGACCAGGTCGTTCCACTCCGGGATCAGATTGCCCAGCGGGCAGCCCGCGGTTCCGGAGTGGCAGAACGGGATACCGCAGTCCATACACCGGCGCGCCTGGGTGCTGACCTCCGCCAGAACCTTCGTCGGGTCGTCGGCGTGCACGTAGACGTCGTCCCAGTCCTGGACGCGCTCGGCGACCGGACGGTACTTCGCTTCTTTCTTCGGGACCTCCAGGAACCCGCGCGGATCAGCCACGTGCCGCCTCCATGATCGCTGAATCGACGTCGCGTCCCTCGGCCTCGGCCATCCGGGCCGCGTCCAGGACACGCTTGTAATCGGTCGGCATGACCTTCGTGAACGCCAGGCAGCGTCGGGGCCAGTCCGCGAGGATCGACGCACCGATCGCCGAACCGGTGAGTTCGGCGTGCTTGGTGATGGCGTCCTTGAGCCAGGCCAGGTCGTCGGGGTCGGGGCGCATCAGTTTGACCATCGCCATGTTGACCTTGTCGCGGTCGAGGTCGTGCACGAAGGCGATGCCACCCGACATACCTGCCGCGAGGTTGCGTCCGGTCGGTCCGAGAATCACCACGCGCCCGCCGGTCATGTACTCGCAGGCATGGTCGCCCACTCCTTCGACGACCGCGGTCGCACCCGAGTTCCGCACCGAGAAGCGCTCACCCACGCGCCCGCGCAGGTACACCTCGCCCGACGTCGCGCCGTAGAGGATGGTGTTGCCTGCGATGACCTGGTCCTCGGCGACGAACCACGAGTCGGGATGCGGGGCGACGACGATCTTGCCGCCGCACAGCCCCTTGCCGACGTAGTCGTTGGTGTCGCCGCTGAGCCGGATCGTCACGCCCGGCGGCAGGAACGCGCCGAGCGACTGCCCGGCCGAACCCTCCAGTTTCACCACGATCGTGTCCTCGGCCAGGCCCTCGGCGCCGAAGCGACGGGTGACCTCGGCGCCGAGCAACGTGCCGACGGTCCGGTTCACGTTGCGCACCGGCAGTTCGAGCGTCACCGGGTGGGCGTCCTCCAGCGCCCCTTCGGCGAGCTGGATGAGCGTCTGGTCGAGCGCGCGGTCGAGTGCGTGGTACTGCTCCCGCACCCGCCGGCTCGGCCCCTTGCCCTCGACCTTGCGGAAGATCGGCAACAGATCAAGACCCTTCGACTTCCAGTGTGCGACAGCGGAATCGGTGTGCAGTCGCTGAGACTGACCGATCGCCTCATCGAGGGTGCGGTAACCCAGCTGCGCCAGGTACTTCCGCACGTCCTCGGCGATGAACCGGAAGAAGTTGACCAGGTGGTCCACCTGGCCGGTGAAACGGGAACGGAGCTGCGGGTTCTGGGTCGCCACGCCGACCGGGCAGGTGTCGAGGTGACACACACGCATCATGATGCATCCGGCCACGATGAGCGGCGCGGTGGAGAAGCCGTATTCCTCGGCGCCGAGGAGGGCGGCCATGATGACGTCGCGTCCGGTGCGCAGCGCACCGTCGCACTGCACGGTGATGCGGTCGCGCAGACCGTTGAGCATGAGCGTCTGCTGGGCGTCGGCCAGGCCGATCTCCCAGGGAGTGCCCGCATGCTTGAGCGAGGTGAGCGGCGAGGCGCCGGTACCGCCGTCGTGGCCGGAGATGAGCACGACGTCGGCATGTGCCTTGGAGACGCCGGTCGCGACCGTGCCCACGCCGACCGCGCTGACCAGCTTGACGTGGATACGGGCCTGGGAGTTGGCGTTCTTCAGATCGTGGATCAGCTGGGCGAGGTCCTCGATCGAGTAGATGTCGTGGTGCGGCGGCGGTGAGATCAGCGCGACGCCGGGCGTCGAATGCCGGGTCTTGGCTATCCACGGGTACACCTTGTACGCCGGAAGCTGGCCACCCTCACCGGGTTTCGCACCCTGCGCCATCTTGATCTGGATATCGGTGGCGTTGATCAGGTAGTCGCTGGTGACACCGAAACGGCCGGACGCGACCTGCTTGACCGCGCTGCGTCGTTCCGGGTCGTAGAGACGGTCGACGTCCTCGCCGCCCTCCCCCGAGTTCGACCGGCCGCCGATCTTGTTCATCGCCATCGCGATGGTCTCGTGGGCTTCCGCGGAGATCGAGCCGTAGCTCATGGCGCCGGTGTTGAAGCGCTTCATGATCTCCTCGACCGGTTCCACCTCCGCGATCGGGATCGGTTCGCGCGCATCGAGATCGAACTCGAAGAGGCCGCGGAGCGTGCCGCCCTTGCGGGACAGCCGGTCGACCTCGTCGGAGTACTTCTGGAAGATCTCCGACCGCCCGCTCTTGGTGGCGTGCTGCAGCAGGAAGATCGTCTCCGGGGTGAACAGGTGCAGCTCGCCTTCCCGGCGGTACTGGTACTCGCCACCGACCTCGAGACGACGGTAGACCTGCTCGGTCGGGTTCTCGGGAAACGCGCGGTGATGCCTGATGCGGACTTCCTCGGCCAGTTCGTCGAGACCGACGCCCTCGATCCGCGACACCGTGCGGGTGAAGTACTCGCGCACCACCTCCGACGACAACCCCACGGCCTCGAAAGCCTGTGCGGCGGTGTAGGAGCTGATGGTCGAAATGCCCATCTTGCTCATCACCTTCAGCACGCCCTTGCCGAGCGCCTCGAGGTAGTTGCGGATGGCCTTCGACGGGGTGACACCGGTCAACTCGCCCTCGGCGATGAGGTCCTCGATCGTCTCCAGTGCCAGATACGGGTTGACCGCGGCCGCACCGAAACCGATGAGCGTCGCGATGTGGTGGACCTCGCGGGCGTCGCCGGATTCGACGACGAGCGCGACCCGGGTGCGCTCCTTGGTGCGCACCAGGTGATGGTGGACGGCCGAGATGGCCAGCAGCGACGGGATCGGTGCATGGTCTTTGTCGGTGAGACGGTCGGAGATGACGAGGGTGGTGTGGCCCTCGGCGATCGCCTGGCTCGCCCGCCGGCGCAGGTCCTCGAGGGCGACCCGGAGACCTTCTCCACCGTCGTCCACCTCGTACAGCGCACGCAGCACCTTGGCCGACAGGCCCGGGTGATCACCGTCGTCGTTGATGTGGACGAGCTTGGCGAGGTCGGCGTTGTCGAGGACCGGCCAGTGCAGCATGATCTGGCGGCACGACGCGGCGGTGGGGTCGAGCAGGTTCTGCTCCGGACCCATCACACGGCCCATCGAGGTGACGATCTCCTCGCGGATGGCGTCCAACGGCGGGTTGGTGACCTGCGCGAACAGTTCCACGAAGTAGTCGTAGAGCAGGCGGGAACGCCGCGACAGCACCGCGATCGGGGTGTCGGTGCCCATCGAACCCAGTGGTTCGTATCCCGAGGCGGCCATCGGGGTGAGCAGCACCCGCAGGTCTTCCTCGGAGTATCCGAAGGACTGCTGCCGGCGTACGACGGTGTCGTGGTTCGGCTGGAAGACCGGGCGTTCGGGCAGCGTGGCGATGTCGAGGAGCCCGGCGTGCAACCACTCGTCGTACGCCTCGGCGTGCATCAGTTCGCCCTTGATCTCCTCGTCCGGGATGATCCGGCCCGCGGTGGTGTCGACGAGGAACATGCGGCCCGGCTCGAGGCGCCCCTTGCTGATGATGTCGTCGACCGGGACGTCGAGAACGCCCGCCTCCGAGGCGAGGATGATCCGGCCGTCGCGGGTCTGCCACCAGCGTCCGGGACGCAGGCCGTTGCGGTCGAGGACCGCGCCGACGACGGTGCCGTCGGTGAAGGTGACGCACGCCGGACCGTCCCAGGCCTCCATCAGCGACGCGTTGAACTGCAGGAACGCGCGCCGCTTCGGGTCCATGTCGGGGACGTTCTCCCACGCCTCGGGAACCATCATCATGACCGCGTGGGGCACGCTCCGGCCGCCGAGATGCAGGAGTTCGAGCACCTCGTCGAGCGACGCCGAGTCCGAGGCCTCGGGGGTGCAGATGGGGAAGGCACGCTTGAGGTCGCCGGGTATGAGGTCGGTGTCGAGCAGCGCCTCCCGGGCGCGCATGCGGTTCCGATTGCCGCGAACCGTGTTGATCTCGCCGTTGTGGGCGACGAACCGGAACGGATGCGCGAGCGGCCACGACGGGAAGGTGTTGGTCGAGAACCGCGAATGGACGATCGCGATGGCGCTCTGGCACCGGTCGTCGCGCAGGTCCGCGTAGTAGAGCGGCAGCTGCATCGTGGTGAGCATGCCCTTGTAGACCATGGTGCGGCTCGACAGCGACGGGAAGTACAGGCCGGTGCCCGCCTCCTCGATCTCCGGGGTGACGCGCTCGGCCTGCTTGCGGAACGGATAGATGAAGCGGTCGACGGCGACGCCGCCGATGCGCTCGGCACCCGGCTCGGGGTCGACGGTGACGAACAGCTGCATCATGTACGGCATGCAGGCCACGGCGGTGCCACCGATGTCGGCGTGCTCGTGGTCGACCGGGACGTCACGCCAGCCGAGGATCGTGATGCCCTCGTCGGCGGCGAGCGCCTCCACCCGCGCGATGGCCTGCCGGCGCAGTTCCTCGTCCATCGGCAGGAAGCAGGTACCCGCGGCATAGGTGTGCGAGCCGTCGGCGGCCGGCTCCGGAAGTTCGAAATCGACGGTGGCACGCAACAATTCGTCCGGCAGCTGGATCAGGATGCCTGCGCCGTCACCGCTGTTGGTCTCGGCTCCGGCAGCCCCGCGGTGCTCGAGATTTTCCAGCGCCAGGAGCCCGTCGGCGACGATCGAATGCGATCGGCGACCGTGGATGTCGGTGACCATCGCGACGCCGCACGAGTCGACCTCGGCCTCCGGGTCGTACAGGCCCTGCTTGGCCGGGAGCGCGGAAAACAGCATCACTACCTCCACTCGATCCGGAACGGATCGCTGCTGAGTGTCCACTGGGACAGCACTGGCCCGAGGAGTATTGCGCGGCGAGCGAGTGACCGTGCCGAGATCGGTACCGGGCTGAGTCGAACCGGGCGGTCGGAGATCGCGCGTCATGAAGTTCGATCGTATCCGAACACCACCGAGCACGCGTGTGCTCGAAGGCTGTGATCCTCGCGACCGAGAACCGCCCCTGGACTCGACCCGGTGTGGACGTGCCGGCTACATATCGTCAGCGGTTGCCTTCTGGAGGGTGGTTTTCAGCAGGCGGTTTTCGCGTTTACCTCCTGGCAGGGGCGGCCGAGGGTCAGGGCCGGCGGCGGCGACCGAATCGAGAGGCGACCCGGCGGCGGAGGCTGCTCGAGGCATCGGCCTGTCCGGCGTCGGTGGCCTGCACGTCGGCAGAGTCGGCTGCCGAAGACTCAGCGTCGCCAGCTGCAGGGGCATCGGTTTCGACGGCAGAGGATTCCGGGTCGGATTCGACGACGCCGGTCGCTTGTGCCTCAGATTCCGCGACGCCGGTTGCCGCGTCCTCGGATTCGACGACCTGGCTTGCCGGGTCCTCGTTCTCGACGACGCTGTCGGCCTCATCGTCTTCGGCTGCATTGGCCGTCGCTGCGTCTACGGCCTCGGTGTCTGTTGCCTCTACGTCGGTGGTTGCGTCATCCTCCGCCTCGGGTTCCGCGACCTCGGGTTCAGCGACCTCGGGTTCCGCGACCCCAGCGTCTGCGGACTCAGGTGCGCCAGACTCCCCCGCGTCAGAATCCACTGCCTCAGTCTCAACTGCGCCAGTGGCTGCTTCGGCTTCCTCGGTGACGGGTTCCTCGGTCTCGGTCTCCCCCGCCGCGGTTTCGTCGACCACCGGCTCGGCAGCGGGTTCATCATCCGAGACCTTCGCCGCTGCGGCAGGTTCGGCGGCGACACGGGTGGTCTCCACCTTGTCGGCCTCGGCGTCGAGCGCGTCCAGTGTGTCCACCTCGGCCGGCGGTTCCTGTCCTTCGGCGGCGTCGAGTTCGTCGAAGTCCTCGTCGTACCAGTCGTCCACGTATCCGGCGACGCCCTGTTCCTCGAGTTCGGCGGCACGTTCGGGGTGGTACATCTCCAGCCCCTGTTCGCGACCCTTGGGTGCGACGACGAAGTAGACGATCGCGCACACGAACACGAGGGCCGCGGTGAAGAGGTTCGGGCGGATACCGGCGATGTCGTTGGCGACGGCGGCACGGTCGTCGCGCAGCATCTCGATGAAGAACCGGCCGAGGCAGTAGCCGGCGATGTACAGCGCGAACAGGCGACCGTGACCGATGCGGAACTTGCGGTCGATGACCACCAGGAGGACCACGATCAGGACGTTCCACAGCAGTTCGTAGAGGAACGTCGGCTGGACGACGGCGACCACGACGCCGTTGGACTTGCCGTCTATCAGGCCCGCGTCGGCGTAACCGGCCTTGTTGACGCGCTCGTAGATCTCCAGACCCCACGGCAGTGTTGTCTCACGGCCGTACAGCTCCTGGTTGAAGTAGTTGCCGAGCCGACCGATGGCCTGGGCCAACAGGATCGGCGGGGCGATCGCATCGCCGAAAGCGGGCAGTCGGATGCCGCGGCGTCGGGCGCCGATCCAGGCACCGACCGCACCGAGCGCGACCGCGCCCCAGATTCCGAGACCACCGTCCCAGATCCGCAGGGCGTCGAGCGGCTCCTTGGGGGCGTCGGCACCGAAATAGGTCTTCCAGTCGGTGATCAGGTGATAGAGACGCCCGCCGAGGAGACCGAACGGAACGGCCCAGATCGCGACGTCGAGGACCTCGCCTTCCTGTCCCCCACGTGCGACCCACCGGCGATTGCCCCACCAGACCGCGACGATGATCCCCGCGATGATGCACAGGGCGTACGCGCGCAGCGGGAACGGTCCGAGATCCCACACACCCTGAGGCGGACTGGGGATGTAGGCGAGCATCGTCGTGGTCGGCGCGTTCACGATGCAACCCTAACCGACCGGACACGTGTGCCCGTGCGGTGCGGTTGCCGCGTGGCCCGGATACAGACCTCGGGCAGCCTCTCGGCCCTACTCGACCAGCGGGTCAGACAGCCGCGTGACGCGAACGCACGCCCTCGGCGAGTTCGCCGACGAGGGAGGCCAGGCGGTCCTGGCCGGCCTTGGCGGCAGTCACCAGCGCCGAGCCGACGATGACGCCGTCGGAGTAGGACGCGATCTGGGCGGCCTGCTCACGGTTGCGGACACCGAGTCCGACGCCGATGGGGATGTCGGAGTACTCGCGGACGCGTGCACACAGCTCGGGAGCCATGTCCGACACCGCGTCGCGTGCTCCGGTGACGCCCATGGTGGATGCCGCATAGACGAATCCACGGGACGCGTCGACGGTCAGCGCGATGCGCTCGTTGGTCGACGACGGCGCGACGAGGTAGATGCGGTCGAGGCCATACTGATCGGAGGCGGCGTGCCACTGGGCGCCCTCTTCGGGAATCAGGTTCGGCGTGATGAGCCCGGCGCCGCCCGCGTCGGCGAGGTCTCGCGCGAAGTTCTCGACGCCGTACTGCAGCACCGGGTTCCAGTAGCTCATGACGACCGCGGTGCCACCGGCCGAGCTGATCGCCTCGACCGCGGTGAACACGTCGCGCACCCGCACCTCGTTGGTGAGGGCGAGATCGGCGGCCTCCTGGATCGTCGGACCGTCCATCACCGGGTCGGAGTAGGGCACGCCCACCTCGATGATGTCGCAACCGGCGTCGACCATTGTCCGGAACGAGGTCAGTGAACCCTCCAGCGTCGGATACCCCACGGGGAGATATCCGATGAGTGCGCTGCGGTTCTCCTCCCGGCACTTCGCGAAGACGGGTCCGGTCTTCGAAGAGATCGTGTTTGCGCTCATGCCCGCTCTCCCGGCTGTCCGCTGGTGGCCTTTGCCTCGTCCTGCGACGGCGGCGGGTCGAAGAGGCCGAACCAGCGCGCGGCGGTGTCGACGTCCTTGTCGCCGCGACCGGAGAGGCTCACGACGATGATCGCGCCCTCGCCGAGTTCCTTGCCGAGCTCGAGTGCGCCGGCGACCGCGTGCGCGGACTCGATGGCGGGAATGATCCCCTCGCGGCGGCTCAGCAGCGCGAGCGCGTTCATCGCCTCGGTGTCGGTGATCGGTCGGTATTCGGCCCGGCCGGTGTCCTTGAGGTAGGCGTGCTCGGGGCCCACGCCCGGATAGTCGAGACCTGCGGAGATCGAGTGGGATTCGGTCGTCTGCCCGTCTTCGTCCTGCAGCAGGTACGAGTACGCACCCTGGAATGCACCCGGCGTCCCGCCGGTGAAAGTCGCTGCGTGACGGCCGGTCTCGACGCCGTCACCGGCCGCCTCGAAACCGACGAGACGAACGTCGGAGTCGTCGATGAACGGATGAAAGATACCGATGGCGTTGGACCCACCGCCCACACAGGCGGTCACGGCGTCGGGAAGGCGTCCGGCCTTGTCGAGGATCTGGGCACGTGCCTCCAGACCGACGACGCGCTGGAGATCACGGACCATCACCGGGAACGGGTGCGGGCCGGCGGCGGTGCCGAAGCAGTAATAGGTGTTGTGCGCGTTGGTGACCCAGTCACGCATGGCCTCGTTGATGGCATCCTTCAGCGTGGCCGAACCGTTGTCGACGGCGATGACCTCGGCGCCGAGCAGACGCATCCGGGCGACGTTGAGCGCCTGTCGGTCGGTGTCGACGCGACCCATGTAGATCACGCACTCGAGGCCCAGGAGCGCACATGCGGTGGCGGTGGCCACGCCGTGCTGGCCGGCGCCGGTCTCGGCGATGATGCGGTTCTTGCCCATCCGCTGGGCCAGAAGCGCCTGTCCGAGAACGTTGTTGATCTTGTGCGAGCCGGTGTGGTTGAGATCCTCGCGCTTGAGGAAGATGCGCGCCCCCCCGGCGTACTCGGCGAGACGCTTCGCTTCGTACAGCGGCGACGGACGTCCGGCGTAGTCACGCTGCAGACGGTCGAGTTCGTTCAGGAAGGCGTCGTCGTTGCGGATCTTGAAGAAGGTCGTGGTGACCTCGTCGATGACCGCCATCAGGGCTTCCGGCACATGCCGTCCGCCGTAGACGCCGAAGTGTCCACCCTCGTCGGGTTCGATCGACGTACGCGTCGTCAGGCCGGTGCTGGCCGGCGGGAGCACGGTCGCGGAAGAGTCGGGATGGGCCGAATCAGGATGGGCGGTCACTACATCTCACAGTCGATCGGGCCGACGACGACATGGACCGAACACGGCCCGAAGACGTATGTCAGCGAACTGGTTTCGGGCACGACGGGTGGGTACCCGCGGTGACCAGCTCACGCACGGCGGCGCGGGGGTCACCACTTGTCACGAGTCCCTCACCCACCAGGACGGCGTCGGCGCCCGCGCCGGCATAGGCCAGCAGGTCGGCAGTGCCGCGAACACCCGACTCCGCGATGCGGATGATCTCGGTCGGCAGGCCGGGGGCGATCCGCGAGAACGTGTCCCGCTCGACCTGGAGGGTCTTGAGGTTGCGGGCGTTCACGCCGACGACCGACGCGCCGGCCTCGAGGGCGCGGTCGGCCTCTTCCTCGGTGTGCACCTCCACGAGGGCGGTCATGCCGAGGCTCTCGGTGCGGTCGAGCAGCGAGGCGAGGACGTTCTGTTCGAGGGCCGCGACGATCAGCAGGATGACGTCGGCGCCGTGGGCGCGGGCCTCGTGGATCTGGTACGGACCGACGATGAAGTCCTTGCGCAGGACCGGGATGTCGACCGCTGCGCGAACGGCGTCGAGATCGGCGAGCGAGCCGTGGAAGCGTCGCTCCTCGGTCAGCACGCTGATGATGCGCGCGCCGCCGTCTTCGTAGGCCTTGGCAAGCTCGGCTGGGTCGCCGATCGAGGCCAGCTCACCCTTCGACGGGCTCGCGCGCTTGACCTCCGCGATCACACCGATACCGGGCTGGCGGAGTGCGACCATGGCGTCCCGGGGAGCGGGAGCCTTCGCCGAGGCGGCCTTGACGGCAGCGAAGTCGGTCATCGCCTCACGTGCGGCGACGTCGGCTTTGACTCCCTCGATGATCGACTCGAGAACGTTGGGCATGCTCACAGCGACTCCGCTCCCTTCCGCTCGTCGTGTGGTCTCAGGGTAGACCGACAGTCGCGGCGACCTGTCGCCGGGTTGGCCGATTCTCCACAAAACGGGACCGGTCCTGGACTGTTGCGCATATCTCAGCCTGTCGTGTGCGTCTCAGCGAGGCGTCGGACCGGGGCACTGCTCGCCCGGAGGGTCAGCGCTCGTCCGGATCGGTGGGGTCGATGCCCGTGTCGAGCGCGTCCCACATCATGCGCTCGTTGGCGTCCCGGTCGTCGCCGGGCCGCCGGTCCTTTCCGCCGGTTCCGGCGTCGGCGTCGGCGTCGGCGTCGGCCGGGGTGTCACCGGCTTTCGCGGAGTCGGCCGCGGCCGCCCTCTTCCGCCGCTCGTAGTCGGCGAAGATCTCGGTCTCGAGCTCCTCGCGCCGGGCCGCGGGGGTCTTGTACTTGGACGACATCGTCGCACCCTTGGCGACCCGAAGCAGCACAACCGCGGCGGCGACCGCACACACCGTGCCGAGCAGGACCAGCGCGGCGGGCAACCACTGGGTGTCGGTGTAGAGCACGATGTACCGGTCCGGAATGTCCCCGGCGTCGGCGGCGTACTCGGAGTCGGCGCCACCGGCGATCAGGGAGATCGCCGGGAAGGCGGCGAGCACGCCACCGGCGGCGACGAGCAGCGCGACGAGGCGCAGACCCCAGCCGCGCACCGACAGCACCGCGGCGATGCCGGCGAGGTAGACCAGGGCGAGCGGCGTGAGCCACGGGCTCCAGTCCGATCCCTTCACGTCGAAGGCGCGCTGCGGTGAGAGGCCGTCCTCGGCCGAGACGGTGGCCCACGTCAGCCGGCTCGCGCCCCAGAACGCGGCGGCGGTGGCCAGCATCAGGACCGCCGCGATCATCTGCGGCCGTCGCGAGGACTTCGGCTTGGGCTGGGACGACTCAGGCTGGGACGACTCGGCCGGTTGGTCCGCGGATGTCACGCGATGTCTCCTGACGGGGTCTCCCCGACCCTGTTCATCGTCGACGCGGCGGCGACGGCGTTGAGCACCGCGGTTGCCTTGTTGCGCGCCTCGTTGTACTCGTACTCGGGCTCACTGTCGGCGACCACGCCGCCACCGGCCTGCACGTAGGCCTGGCCACGGGCGAGGAGCGCGGTGCGGATGGCGATCGCGGTGTCGGCGTTGCCGGCGAAGTCGAGGTAGCCGACGATGCCGCCGTAGAGGCCGCGCCGTGTCTTCTCGTGTTCGTCGATGAGCTCCATCGCGCGCACCTTGGGTGCGCCGGTGAGCGTGCCGGCCGGGAAGCAGGCGGTCACCGCGTCGAGTGCGTGTTTGTCGTCGCGCAGCGTTCCCGACACCGTCGACACCAGGTGCATGACGTGGCTGTACCGCTCGATGTGCCGGTAGTCGCTGACCTTCACCGTGCCGGGGACGCATACACGGCCGAGATCGTTGCGGCCGAGATCGACGAGCATGAGGTGTTCGG
Source organism: Gordonia sp. Swx-4 (assembly GCF_030316175.1). Lineage (NCBI taxonomy): Bacteria > Bacillati > Actinomycetota > Actinomycetes > Mycobacteriales > Gordoniaceae > Gordonia > Gordonia sp. Swx-4. The sequence continues at coordinate 2,036,159 of NZ_CP128197.1, read as the reverse complement.
CGTTCTCCTTCTCGTCCTCGAGAAGGCCCTTGCCGAGCAGTTGATCCTCTTCTTCGGTGGCGCCGCGCCAGCGCGTCCCGGCGATGGGGTGTGTGGTCGCGATGCGGTCGGCGACGGTGACCAGCGCCTCCGGGCTGCTGCCGACGATCGTGAACGGTTTGCGGGCGATCGCGTCGGGAGCGGCAGTGTCGCTGTTCGCCTCGGTCCCCGGCATCCGCAGCAGGTACATGTACGGGCTGGGATTCGATGCCCGGAGCACGCGGTAGACGTCGAGCGGGTCGGCCTCGGTGTCCATCTCGAACCGCATCGACGGCACGACCTGGAAGGCCTCGCCCGCCTCGATCTCGCCGACGAGGCTAGTGACGATCTCGCTGTACTCCTCGAGCGTGCGCTGTGCGGTGAAGTCCGGAGTGGGCCGGTCGAAGGTCGAGACGGTCGACGACGCGGGTGCGGCGAGCGCCTCGGTCATCCGGTCCAGACGCGCCAGGGCGTCGGCGTAGGCCTCCTCGACGCGCTCGTCGGAACCGTCCCAGTTGACCGCGTTGGCGATCAGCGTGATCGTGCCCTCGTGATGATCGACGGCGGCGAGGTCGGTGGCCAGCACCATCATCATGTCCGGCAGGCCGAGGTCGTCGACGGTGGTCTCCGGGAGACGTTCGAGGCGCCGGACCATGTCGTAGGCCATGAACCCGACGAAGCCGCCGGTCAGCGGCGGCATGCCCGGCAGCGGGTCGGTTTTGAGCACGCGCAGCGACTCGGCCAGCACTTCGAGGGCGTCGCCGCCCTCGGGAGCGCCCACCGGCACCGAACCCCACCAGTGCGCCTGGCCGTCGACGACGGTCAGCGCCGAGGGTGCCCCGGCCCCGATGAAGGACCAGCGCGACCAGGAGCGGCCGTTCTCTGCCGACTCCAGCAGGAAGGTCCCGGGACGATCGCCGGCCAGCTTGCGGTACGCCGACAGCGGTGTCTCCGAATCGGCGAGCACCTTGCGTGTCACCGGCACCACGCGATGGTCACGGGCGAGGTCGAGGAATTCCGCGAGGGACGTCGTGTGCGCCCCGGCCGCCGCGTTCACGCCGCTCATCCGAGGGGCTCGCCGCCGACGCCCCACTGAGTGCGCGGCACCTCGGTGATCGTGACCCAGACCGAATCCGGGTTCTTGCCGGTCGCCTTGGCGTACGCCTCGGTCACCGCCGCGATGGTCTCGCGCTTGACGCGGTCGGAGAGTCCGGGGGTCTGCGAGATCTGGATGAGGGGCATGCAGCGTCACCGCCTTTCGGGTGTGATCACGATGGAAATCTACTGTGCGGAATCGACCGGCCGGGCGTCTGCTCCGAAAGACAGCGACTCGGTGTCGAAACAGCTGTGGTTCCCGGTGTGGCAGGCCGCGCCGACCTGGTCGACGACGAGCAACACCGTGTCGCCGTCGCAGTCGAGGCGCGCGTCGTGCACGTACTGGGTGTGACCGCTCGTCTCGCCCTTGACCCAGTACTCCTGGCGTGACCGCGAGTAGTAGGTCGCCTTGCGCGTGGCGAGGGTCCGTTCGAGAGCGGCGTCGTCCATCCACGCGACCATCAGGACGTCGCCGGTGGAGCGTTCCTGCGCGACCGCACTGAACAGTCCGTCGGCGTTGCGTTTGAGACGCGAGGCGAGCTCCGGATCGAGGGCCATCAGCGTTCTCCTGCCTGTGTCATCGGACGGTGATCCCGGCGTCGGCCATGGCGGCCTTCACCTCGTGGATGGTGAGTTCGCCGAAGTGGAAGACCGAGGCGGCCAGCACTGCGTCCGCGCCGGCCTGGACGGCGGGCGCGAAGTCCTCGACCTTGCCTGCACCGCCGCTGGCGATGACCGGGACCCGTACGGCCGCGCGCACCGCCCTGAGCATGCGCAGGTCGAAGCCCTTCTTGGTGCCGTCGGCGTCCATCGAGTTGAGCAGGATCTCACCGACACCGAGGTCCTGACCGCGCCGAGCCCACTCGACCGCGTCGATGCCGGTTCCCTGGCGGCCGCCGTGGGTGGTGACCTCCCAGCCGGACGGCGTCGGCTCCGAACCCTCCGGCACGGTCCGCGCGTCGACCGACAGGACGATGCACTGCGAGCCGAAACGTCGGCTCATCTCGCCGAGGACCTCGGGGCGTGCGATCGCGGCGGTGTTGACGCTGACCTTGTCCGCGCCCGCGCGCAGCATCATGTCGACGTCCTCGACGGTTCGGATGCCGCCGCCGACGGTCAGCGGGATGAACACCTGGTCGGCGGTCCGCTTGACGACGTCGATCATCGTGGAGCGTCCCGAGCTCGACGCGGTGACGTCGAGGAAGGTCAGCTCGTCGGCGCCTTCCCGGTCATAGCGCTCGGCCAGCTCGACGGGATCCCCGGCGTCGCGGAGATTCTCGAAGTTGACGCCCTTCACGACCCGGCCGTCGTCGACGTCGAGGCACGGGATGACCCGCGTCGCCAGCGTCATCGTCGTGTCTCCTTCGTGTGCTCGTTCTTCATGGGATGCTCTCGTGCCTGTCTCATCGGTTGCCGGGGTGCTCATTCCGACCACTCCCCGACCGTTTGCTCGATCACTGCCATCAGACCCGCGTGCACGGTCGGCGTGCCCGCGACCAGTGACGGGGAGGCGACCGTCCAGCGCTCGCCCGCGATGTCGGAGGCGACCCCACCGGCCGCCCGGACCAGCGCGGCGCCCGCCGCGTTGTCCCACGGGTGCCGCCCGAAGGCGACGGCCCCGCCGAAGACGCCCGAGGCGGTGAACGCCATGTCGACGCCCGTGCTCCCCGTCATCCGGATACGGGCGACGCGGGAACTCAACGCGCGCAACAGATCTGCGCGTCGATCCCCCGCATAGCGACCGCGCCCGGCCGCGTTGAACGGCCCGAAGGCGACCGCGGCCTCCTCCAGCGGCGTGTCCGGCAGGGGCTCGGCGGCCTCGCCGTTGATCAGCAGCGGACCGTCGGCGTGAGCAGCGTACTTGCGGTCCAGCAGCGGCAGCCACGTCAGGCCGAGGGTCGCCTCGCCGTCGACGACGAGCCCGAGCAGGATGCCGGTGAGCGGCATGCCTGCCGAGTAGTTGAAGGTCCCGTCGACCGGATCGAGCACCCACACCGGGCCGTCGACCGGATCGGCGCCGCCGAATTCCTCACCGTGGACCGGAATCTGCGTCCGGTCCTCGAGCTCGGCGGAGATCCGCCGTTCCAGGTCGAGGTCGACCTGGGTGGCGAAGTCCGTCCCGCCCTTGTGCACGGCGCTCGGCGCACCCAGACCTTCGACGAAGGTCTCGACGGCTGCGTCGAGCACCGACCCCGCGGTGTCGAGCAACCGCGGGAGGTCGAGCGAGCTCTGGGTCGCGCTCATCAGACCCCGGCGACGGCCGTGAGTGCCTCGGGCAGGGTGAAGCGGCCGGCGTAGAGGGCCTTGCCGACGATCGCGCCCTCGACACCCTGGTCGACGAGGCCGGCGATCGCGACGAGGTCGTCGATGGCCGACACACCGCCGGAGGCGACGATCGGGGCATCGGTGGCCGCGGCGACCTCGGCGAGCAGCTCGAGGTTCGGGCCCTCGAGGGTGCCGTCCTTGGACACGTCGGTCACCACGTAGCGCGAGCATCCGTCGCGGTTGAGACGCTCGAGGACCTCCCACAGGTCGCCGCCGTCGGTGACCCAGCCGCGGCCGCGGAGCCGGTAGGAGTCGCCGTCGCGGATGACGTCGAGGCCGACGGCGATGCGGTCACCGTGTTCGGCGATCGCGCGGGCGCACCATTCCGGGTTCTCCAGGGCCGCGGTGCCCAGGTTGACGCGGGTGCAGCCGGTCGCCAGTGCGGCGGCGAGGGAGTCGTCGTCGCGGATGCCGCCCGACAGCTCGACCTTCACGTCGAGTTCGCCGACGACCCCGGCGAGGAGCTCACGGTTGTCGCCGCGACCGAAGGCCGCATCGAGGTCGACGAGATGGATCCACTCCGCACCGTCGTTCTGCCACGCCAGCGCCGCATCGCGCGGCGAGCCGTAGGAGGTCTCGGTGCCGGCCGCGCCCTGGACGAGGCGGACCGCCTGCCCGTCGGCAACGTCGACGGCGGGAAGGAGTTCGAGGGTGCTACCCATGGGTGGAGTGTTCCTGTCTGTTCTCGGGTCGGGCTGTTGTGTGTCGAGCGGGTCAGGCGGGCGGGTGTCCGTCGCGGGCGGCGATCAGCTCCGCCCGCGCGCGGTTGACCATGCGGTTTGCCACGGTACCGATGGCCGCGATCATCGCGACCACTGCGGCCAGTGCGGCGACCAGACCTGCGAGCGGTGACCAGTTCGCCAGCAGGAGGATGAGCGGTATGCACGCCGCCAGGACCAGCACACCGGCGCCGAGAGCGTAGAACGCGAGCTTGGCGATCGAGAAACCGCTGCCCGCAGACGGGGTGTCGGGCGTGCTCCCGTCCGCTTCGCCGGCCGGCGTGCCGTCGGTCATGAGAGGCCCTTCACCCAGTTCTCCAGGAGTTGGGCGCCGGCGTCCCCGGATTTCTCCGGGTGGAACTGCGTGGCCGAGAGCGGTCCGTTCTCGACCGCGGCCAGGAAGCGTCCACCGTGCTCGGCCCAGGTCAGCTTCGGAGCGTGCAGCGGCGAACCGACGTTGTCCATCTCCCAGGTCTGTGCGGCGTAGGAGTGCACGAAGTAGAACCGGGTGTCGGCGTCGAGGCCGTCGAACAGCACCGATCCCTCGGGGGCCTCCACGGTGTTCCAGCCCATGTGCGGCAGGACCGGCGCGGGCAGCTGGGTGACGCTGCCGGGCCACTCACCGCAGCCGTCGGCCTCGACCCCGAACTCCACGCCGCGTTCGAAGAGGATCTGCATGCCGACGCAGATGCCCAGAACCGGGCGTCCACCGGCGAGGCGGCGGCCGATGATCCGGTCGCCCTTCACCGCGCGCAGGCCTTCCATGCACGCGGCGAACGCACCCACACCCGGAACGACCAGGCCGGTCGCCTGCAGCGCGGTGTTGAAGTCGGAGGTCACCGTCACCTGGGCGCCGGTGCGTTCGAGTGCACGCTGCGCCGAGCGCAGGTTGCCCGAACCGTAGTCGAGGATCGTGACGTCGGTAGCGCTCACAGGGCTCCCTTCGTCGACGGAACGCCGCTGACCCGGGCGTCGTATTCGGTGGCCGTGCGCAGGGCACGCGCCACGGCCTTGAACTCGGCCTCGGTGATGTGGTGCTGGTCGCGGCCGTAGAGCACCCGCACGTGCAGGGCGATGCGGGCGTTGAGCGCGATCGACTCGAAGACGTGCCGGTTGATGATCGTGGAGTACGGCACACCCGGGTAGCCGCCGATCACCGCGGTGAGCAGGTGTTCCGGTTCACCGGTGTGCACGCAGTACGGACGCCCGGAGACGTCGACGACGGCCTGCGCGAGGGTCTCGTCCATCGGGATCCAGGCGTCGCCGAAGCGGCGGATGCCCCGCTTGTCCCCGAGTGCCTGACCGAGCGCCTGGCCGAGCACGATGGCGGTGTCCTCGATGGTGTGGTGACCCTCGACCTCGATGTCGCCCTCGGCCTTGACCGTGAGGTCGAAGCTGCCGTGCTGACCGAACGCCGTCAGCATGTGGTCGTAGAACGCGATGCCCGTGGAGATGTCGGTGATGCCGGTCCCGTCGAGGTTGAGTTCGACCGAGATCGAGGATTCCTTGGTGGTCCGTTCGACCTTCGCGATGCGAGGCGCGGGGATGCTCACTGAGAGTTCTCCAGATCTGTTGTGGCGAGCGTGCGGCTGACGTCGAGGAATGCGTCGTTCTCGTGCGGGAGTCCGATGGTCACCCGCAGGTGGCCGGTGATCCCGACGTCCCGGATGAGGACACCGGCGTCGAGGTAACGCTGCCACGACGCCGGAGCATCCCGGAAGCCGCCGAACAGGACGAAGTTCGAGTCCGAGTCGACGACGCGGTAACCGAAGCCGGTGAGCGCCGTCACCACGCGTTCGCGTTCGGCGATGATCGCCGCGACACCGGCGAGGGTGTCGTCGCTGTGCCGCAGTGCGGCGCGCGCGGCGGCCTGCGTCAGCACCGAGAGGTGGTACGGCAGGCGGACGAGCTGGATGGCGTCGACGACGGCCGGGGCGGCGGCCAGGTAGCCGAGGCGTCCGCCGGCGAAGGCGAAGGCCTTGGACATGGTGCGGCTGACGACGACCTTGGTCGGGAACTCGTCGATGAGCTCGGTCGCGCTCGGCGCGGCGGAGAACTCGGCATATGCCTCGTCGACGATCACGATGCCGGGCGCGGCCTCGATGATGCGTCGTAGATCGGCGAGCGGGAGCGAGCCACCGGTGGGGTTGTTCGGCGAGGTCACGAAGACCACGTCGGGTTCGCGGTTGGTCACCTCGGCGACGGCGTAGTCGATGTCGAGACCGAAGTCGGGCGACCGTGCCGCGACCAGCCAGGTGGTGTCGGTGCCGTCGGAGATGATCGGGTGCATCGAGTACGACGGCACGAAGCCGAGCGCGGAGCGCCCGGGACCACCGAACGCCTGCAGCAACTGCTGCAGGATCTCGTTGGAACCGTTTGCGGCCCACAGGTTTTCGACACCGAGCTGCACACCGGTCGCGCGGGTCAGGTATGCGGCGAGGTCGGTGCGCAACGCGACCGCGTCCCGATCCGGGTAGCGATGCAGTTCCGCGGCGGCCTCACGTGCCGACTCGGCGACGTCGTCGATCAGCGCCGGTGACGGCGGGTGCGGGTTCTCGTTGGTGTTGAGGATCACCGGCACCTTGAGTTGCGGTGCGCCATAAGCGGATTTGCCGCGCAGGTTCTCCCGCAGCGGCAGATCGTCGACGCTGATCTGCGATCCGGGGACCGAGCGCCCCGCCTCCGTCGTCACAGTCGCGTCCGATGCCGTCATGGGCGCACGCTTCCGGCGAAACGCTGCTTCACCGCGTCGCCGTGGCCGGGCAGGTCCTCGGCGTCGGCGAGGGTGACGACCTTGTCGGCGACCTCACGCAGGGCGGCCTCGTCGTAGTCGATGACGTGGACGCCCTTGAGGAAGGTCTGCACCGACAGGCCCGACGCGAAGCGCGCCGAACCCGAGGTCGGCAGAACGTGATTGGAGCCCGCACAGTAGTCGCCGAGGCTGACCGGCGCGTACGGACCGACGAAGATCGCGCCGGCGTTGTGGACACGGTCGGCGACCGCGGCGGCGTCGCGCGTCTGGATCTCGAGGTGTTCGGCGGCATAGGCGTCCACGACGGCGAGGCCGGCTTCGACGTCGTCGACCAGAACGATGCCCGACTGCTCCCCCGACAGCGCGGTGGTGACGCGCTCGCGGTGCTTGGTTGCGGCGACCTGCTGCTCGAGGGCGACATCGACGGCGTCGGCGAGTTCGGCGCTGGCGGTGACGAGCACCGAGGCGGCGAGGACGTCGTGCTCGGCCTGGCTGATGAGGTCGGAGGCGATGATGCCTGCGTCGGCCGAGTCGTCGGCGAGGATCGCGATCTCGGTGGGACCTGCCTCGGAGTCGATGCCGACCACGCTGCGGCACAGACGCTTGGCGGCGGTGACGTAGATGTTGCCCGGTCCGGTGATCAGGTCGACGGGGTCGAGGACTGCGCCCGGCTCGTCGGCGGCGTCGGTGTCGGTTCCGCCGTACGCGAGCAGCGCGACGCCCTGTGCGCCACCGACGGCCCACACCTCGTCGACGCCGAGGAGCGCACAGGCCGCGAGGATGGTCGGGTGCGGCCAGCCGCCGAAGTCCTTCTGCGGGGGCGACGCGACGACCAGCGAACCGACGCCGGCCTCCTGGGCCGGGACGACGTTCATGATCACCGACGACGGGTAGACCGCGTTGCCGCCGGGGACATAGAGGCCCACGCGGCGGACCGGAATCCACTTCTCGCTGACGACGCCGCCGTCGACGACCTGGGTGCGGGTGGTCTCCCGGCGCTGATCGGAGTGGACCTTGCGCGCACGGGTGATGGACTCGCGCAGCGCGTCGGCGACCTGTGCATCCAGACCGGCCAGCGCGTCGGCGATGACCTGAGCAGGCACACGCACCGAAGTCGGGCGGACACCGTCGAACTTCTCACCGAACTCCAGGGCCGCGGGCGTGCCGGTCTCGGCCACCGCATGCACCACCGGCGTCACCGTGTCGAGTACGGCATTGACGTCGGTACCCCCGCGGGGCAGCGCACGACGCAATTCGGCGAGCGTCGGAGTGCTACCGCGCAGGTCAGTTCGGGCGAGCATGATCTCTCCTGGTCGGTGCGGGAAATTACCCATCCAGGATACGGGTCGGTGGCCAGCGGGTTTCTGGTGCGGGTGATCACCGGCGTGTGGTGTGTCGGGCGCCACGCCGCTACGGCGCACGTCGGCGACCCGGGCGGTACCCGGGTCGCCAACGTTGTGGCCAGGCCTCGCGTCAGGGGTTCTTGTCCCCCGAGGGGAGTTGGAACCAGGTGTCGAGGTCGAAGTCCGCCTTGATGCTGCCCTGCTCGACGAGGAACGCCTTCGTGCCGGTGAGCAGTTCGATGGCCTGTGCCGGGAACGGTTCCTCGGAGTAACCGTCGGGGTTCGCCGCGGCACGGACCGCCGCCTCGGGAGCCTTCGAGTTGCCGAGTTCGAACCGCAGGTACTCCTCCCAGTGGGCCTTGGCGTACCTGACGGCGTCGGCGTGAAGCTTCTGCCACGTAGGTGCGAACCCGGGGTTCTTGGTGAGGAAGTCCTCGCTGCTGACGGTCACACTCGTGCCGGCGAGGTTCGGACGATCCCGGTAGACCGAATCGACCAGATGGAAGCCCTTGCCTTCGAACGTCTGCAACGCGACCGACGGGATGACGCCCGGCAGCGCCGCCGCGTCGATCTCCCCCGAGTTGAGTGGCGCCTCCTGATCTGCCGGGTACAGGTGGATCAGGTTCGCCGAGATCCCCTCCTCCGCCAGTTTGACTCAGTGTGATTCGGAAGCCCAGTCGCGCCGCCTGGCGTCACGATGCGCCGGAGCCCTCGCGAGCCGGACGGTCCGGCTCGGTGGTCATCTCGCCGCCCATTACCAGACGCCACCGACAATTCCCGCGATCGTGCGGGTTTCGATAGTCGTTGCGCGGCAATGGGATTGCGAGTACAGTCGAACATACATTCAAACACGGCATCGGGGGTGACCGTCTTGACCGAAATCTCGCAGACCGACGTCGGGCCGTCGACCCGCCCCTCCGAACTCGTGCAGGAACTGCATCGGATCACCGCCGAACTCCAGGCCGTCGATCTGGCGCAGTGCTCCGATGCCGAACTCATCGACGTCGCCGCCGGAACCGAACAGGCCATCGCCCGACTCACTTTCGCCGGCGACCGACAGATCATCGAGATCGCCGACCGCGACCTACCCCACAAGACCGGCCACCGCAGCATCACCCAGTTCATGACCCACCGCCTACGCGTGGCCGACCCCATGCGCCGCACCAAACAACGCCACGCGACCGCCACCCACCTCAGCCCGACCGGCGAACCACTCGAACCCGAACGCCCCGCTCTGGCAGAGGCATTGGCCGACGGCAAGGTCAGCACCTCCCACGTCCGGGCAGTACTCGACGTCCTCGACCAGATCCCACACGCCGTCGACCACGACGTAAAGGTCGCCGCCGAACGACAGATGGCCGAGATCGCCGTCGACCACACCCCCGCCGACATCACCGCCCTCGGTGCACGACTGCTGGCCCACCTCGACCCCGACGGCACACTGACCGACGACACCGACCGCAAACGTCGACGCAATCTGTCGGTCAACCGGCAACGCGCCGACGGCACCGCCCAGATGACCGCCAACCTCACCCCCGAACTCCTCGCCCGCATCACCATGCTGCTCGCCGTCTGGGCCAAACCCGGCATGAACAACCCCGACGACCCCGACTCCCCCCACGGTTCCATCGAGGACGCCGACCCCGAGGCGGTCGAAGCCGCAGCCGCACGCGACGACCGCACCCCGCCCAGCTCAACCACGACGCCCTCAACGCACTCCTGAAAGCCGTGTTCGACGACGGACTCCTGGGTAAGAGCCACCGCGGGTTACCCATCCAGCTGATCATCAAAGCCGATCTCAACGACCTACGACGCGAAGCCGGGTTCGCCACCACCGCGACCGGCACCCTGATCCCGATCACCGACCTCGTCAACCTGGCCGCCGACACCCAGCCCTGGCTGGCGGTGTTCAAAGACGCCACCGCCGTCCCGCTGTACTTCGGACGCGGCAAGAGGTTGGCCACCCGTGAACAACGTCTCGTGTCCTTCGCCCGACCCGACGGCGAGGTCTGTTCCACCCCCGACTGCGGCATATCCGCCGCGCACGTGGAAATGCACCACGCGCAACTGGATTGGGGTCTCGGTGGACTCACCGACATCACCGACCTCGCACCGGCGTGCCCGAAACACAATCGCATGGTCGGCGAGCAGGTAGGTCAGTTCACCACCCGCATGGTCCGTGAAGGCCCCGACGAAGGTCGCTGCGCCTGGCGGTTGAACGCCGAACCCGGCGCCCCACCCAACCCCGAACACATCAACCGGCGACCCGACATCCCCCGCCGATTCGCCGAACAACTCAACAAGGTGCGCACCGAGATCCACGGACCCGACGAGGAGTCCGGCGCTGAAACGCGCCTTCACCTGCGCGAGGTCATCGACCTCCGCAACGCCACCGACGCCGAAGCCACCCTCGCCTCGCTGCTCCTCGCCGCCGCCTACCCGACCCTCGCATCCGTATGACGTTGTGTCCGGAATGCGGGCACAACATCATAAGGTTCAACCGCCTCACCTGCGACGAAATCCGGACCTCAACTACATGATCGTCGTGATGTTCCTCGCGCAGGCGGGCCGAGTGGAGCTCACCGTCGGCGACATCGCCCTCGGCATGGCCCTCGCGATCCTGCTGAACATGGGCACCATCACCGTGCCCGGCGGTTTCCCGGTGGTCGCGACCCTTCCTCGCCACGTCGCTCGACCTCATGCCTAGGCCCCACGACCTGCGGGTACTTGGACCTCAATGATCCCGAACCGGCTGCGGGCGTTGTTTTTCCGCAGTAGCGTCACGGACATGCCAGCATATTGGGTCATGTTCGTCGTCGCGCTGATCTCCTGCATCATCATCGGGGTCGGGTTCATCGTCGGCATCCCCGGCAACAAGGACTGATCGCCGGCCCCTCCTCTGCGGCCGCATCGAGAGTGCGCGCCGCAGGTCAACGTCGCGCGCACCACTTCGACACGCGCACAACTTCGACACGATCGCCACTTCTGGCGCATGAGCGCTGGTCACAGCCAGCGCTTGTGCGCCGGAGGTGGCGATTGTGCGTTGATCGGGGTGTTGCGCCTCACACTCTCCTGTTACTCTCTCGATACTTCAGGTCATCTGACCTGAACATGTGGTCGATAGCCTCGCCATCACCACGAGATCGGGGGATCACATGGGTACACACCTCTCACGCAGACACTTCCTGGGCGGAACGCTGGCGGCAGCAGGCGCGTCGCTGGTCGGGTCGGGGCGGGTGTCGGCTGCGCCGACGGGGATCGTCGACGTCATCGTCGTCGGCGGAGGACTGTCCGGGCTCGCGGCTGCCAGGGCACTCAAGGCTGCCGGCGCGTCGGTGACCGTGCTCGAGGCCCGAGACCGTGCGGGCGGGCGCGTCCACAACATCTCCTCACCCAAGCTGGGCGCCACGCTCGACGCCGGAGCCGAATTCATCGGGCCCACACAGGGTCACATCGCCGGCCTCGCCCGTGAGTACGACGTCCGGACGCTGCGGACCTACAACGCCGGCGACAGCATCTTCGTCAGCCGCACCGGGACGACGCGGGTACCTGCCGCTCTGCCGATTCCCGCAGTGGCCGACCTCGGCCAAGCGGGTGCCGCGCTGGTCCGGGCCCAGGCCGACGCGCTGGCGGGCTTCCCCGTCGGCCAGCCGTGGAAGCACCCGAACGCCGCCTACCTGGACTCGATCACCTGGGGGCAGTACACCCACCAGATCGCCGACACCCAGACCGCGCGCGACCTCGTGCAGATAGCGATGTCGGCACCGCTGTCGGTCCGTCCCGACGAAGTCTCCGCGCTCTACTACCTCAACTACATCGCGGCATCCGGCGACGAGCAGAACCCGGGAACCCTCATCCGACTCCTGAGCACCGACGACGGCGCGCAGGAGCGACTGTTCGAAGGCGGCGCCGCCCTCATCCCGCTTCGGATGGCCCGCGAGCTCTCGGCGAACATGGTCTACAACGCGCCCGTCCGGTCGATCTCCTACACCGACGGCATCGCGACCGTCGCCGGCGACGCCGGCACCCATCGCGCGCGCCGCGTCATCGTCGCCATGTCCCCCGCCATCGCCGGCCAGATCGACTACCGCCCAGGACTTCCCGCCGCACGCACCGGCATCCACCGCGGCTACCGCATGGGTGCGGTCAGCAAGTTCGCGGCGCTCTACAAGCGGCCGTTCTGGCGCGACAAAGGTCTGTCGGGACAGGCCTACGGCGCTGGACGCCCCATCGACGTGACCTTCGAGAGCTACGCCGAGGGCAACCACATCCTGATGGGCTTCATCTCCGCCGACGCCATGCGCCGCCTCGATCACGCTCCCGAATCCACCCTGGTCAAGGAGTGCATCGCCAACTTCGTCGAGTACTTCGGTCCCGAGGCCGCCGACTTCATCGACTACGGCGTGTTCAAGTGGGATCTCGAACCCTGGTCGCGCGGTGGGCCGGTCGCGGTGAGCCGACCGGGCACCCTCACCAAATACGGCACCGCACTCCGCGAGCCCGTCGGCCCCATCCACTGGGCCGGCACGGAGACCTCGGACTACTGGACGGGATACATGGACGGAGCGGTCCGCTCGGGGCGTCGTGCGGCACGGGAGATCCTCGGTGATCTCCGGTGACCGAGCTGACGTGAAGGTGCGCCGACCATGAGGATGCCTGTCGAGGAACGGCGAGAACTGCTGCTGGAGTCCGCATTCCGGGTGATCGCACGACGCGGGGTCGACGGCGCGACCACGCGCGCGATCTGCGCGGAGGCCGGCGTCACGCTGTCGACCTTCCACTACGTGTTCGCCACCCGCGACGAACTCCTCGAGGCACTCGTCGAACGCGGAACCGAGAAGGAGTTGACCGCGGTGGGCGCCGCGCTCGGCGAGGGCGCCCAGGACATCTCGCCGGGCCGGGCCGGCGTGGTGGCGATCCTGCAGAGCGCGCTCTCCGCCTACATCGACGGGGTACAGGCCGATCCCGACCGCGAGCAGGCCATGATCTCGCTGAACCAATACGCCAGGCAGACCGACGGACTCAGCGACCTCGGCGCACAGATGTACCTCCGGTACTACGAGGCGATCGCAGACGCGCTCGACGGTGTCGCCGCGGCCACCGGTACCGCCTGGGACCGCGCCTCCGCCGATCTCGCACCGCTCGTCCTCGCCGCCACTGACGGAATCACTCTGTCTTTCCTGAACATCCGCGACCGCGCGATCTGCGACCTCATCGCAGACGCCGTGGTCGCCAACCTGTCGACGCACATCGCCGACAACCCAGAGACCACCCAGGAGAAAGCTTGAAGGGGACACACCACGTGGACGTGACACGGAGACAACTGATCGCCGGTGCGGCGGTGACCGTTGCGGGCGGCGGTCTGGCGCTGAGCACGGCCGGTCGGGCCCCGGCCGCCCCCTCCGACTCGACGAACTACCTCGTCGGCTGCGGTATCGGTGACGTCACGGGTGCCGTTGCCGGACAGGGCATGATGGGCTACTCCAATCCGGAGCAGGTCGCGGCCGGCCTCCTCCAGCGATGCTGGGCGCGCGCCTACATCATCGTCGACCAGGCCACCGGCAAGCGCGTGGTCTTCCTGACCGCCGACATCGCCTGCCTCTTCGAGTCACACCACATGGGGCTGATGGAGAAGCTGAGCAAGCGTTTCGGTTCGCTCTACACCGAGGCGAACGTCAACCTGAACGCGCAGCACTCGCATGCCTCCTGCGGCGGGACCGCCTGGGACTACGCATATTCGCTCGCCGCTTTCGGATTCAAGAAGAACTCGTACGACGCCGAGGTCGACGGCATGTTCGCCGCCATCGTCCGCGCGCACGACAACCTGGCGCCCGGCACGATCACCATCGGTCGCGAGGAACTGCACAACGCCAGCGCGAACCGGTCCAGGGTCGCCTTCGACGCCAACCCGGCGTCGGAGAAGAAGTTGTTCCCCAACGCGATCGACCCGCAGGTCACCGTGCTGCGGCTTCGGCACGCGAGCGGGAGGGACGTCGGGGCCATCACCTGGTTCTCGACCCACGGCACCTCGCTGGCCGATCACAACGTGCTGATCGCCGGCGACAACAAGGGGTACGCCAGCTACCTGTGGGAGCGCACCCAGCCGGGCTTCGTCGCCGCCTTCCCGCAGACGAACTCGGGCGACATGACGCCCAACCTCTCCCTCGAGTGGTTCACACCGAGCGGCCCGACGACCGACAACAAGCGCAACTGCGAACTCATCGGTGAACGCCAGTACGTCGCCGGACGGCGCGCCTTCGAGGCCACCCGCCCGATGACCCGCGGCGGCGTCGACTCGATCACGCGCTACGTCGACATGTCCGCGGTGCGGGTCGCCGGAACCTACACGCCCGACGGGAAACCGGCGTCGACGACGCCGGCGATGATGGGTGCCGCCGCAGCGGCGACCAGCAGCGAGGACAACTACGAGCAGCCGCTCCCCCTCCTCGTCGAGGGCATGACCAATCCCCTCGTGGCCGCTCTCGGCGGCGACAAGAAGCCGCCGATCGCCCCGTGGATGCGGGACATGCAGGCGCCCAAGCTGATTCTCTTCCCTCTCGGACTCATGCCGCCGTCGGGCTGGATTCCGTCGGTGGTCCCGTTGCAGATCATGCGGATCGGGGAACTGGTGCTCGTCGCGGTGCCGGCCGAGGTGACCGTCGTCGCGGGACTCCGACTTCGTCAGGTCGTCGCCGACGAACTGCGCGTCGACATCGACAACGTGCTCATCCAGGGTTACGCGAACTCCTACACCCAGTACGTCACCACCCCGGAGGAGTACGACCTCCAGCAGTACGAGGGTGGCGAAACCCAGTACGGCCGCTACACATTGCCCGCGTACATGCAGGAGTTCGCGAAGCTCGCCGCCGCGATGGCATCGGGCCGCAGCCTGGGGCGCGGTCCGGCGCCCGTCGACAAGTCCGGCTTCCAGCCCGATCTGCTACCGCCGGTCCCCGCCGACCGCCCCATCCCGGGGCACGCCTACGGCGACGTCCTCCGCCAGCCGGGCGGGTCGTACCGTCCGGGGCAGCCCATCACCGTCGACTTCGTCGGCGCGCACCCCAACAACGACTTCCGGCATGGCGGAACGTATCTGGAGGTCCAGCGCCGCGAAGGTGATTCGTGGACGACGGTCGCCGACGACAACGACTGGTCGACCGAGTTCCGCTGGGCACGCCCGCCCGGCAGCACCGACACCTCGCGCATCACGATCACCTGGCGACCGCCCGCCGGGGCGTCGGGGACGTACCGGATCAAGTACGACGGCAACAGCCGCGACGGCAGCGGCAGGATCCGGCAGATCAGCGGGATGTCGCGGACATTCGAGGTCCGCTGAGCGTCCGTCAGCGGACGCGCGCCTGCATCAGTGCGACGTTGTAGTCGGTCCAGGTCGACATGGTGAAGTACAGGTCCTCCCCGCTCGACCACGGGTGCATGAAGCCGCCGTAGAGCTGGTCGTACCTCGACGAATGGACCAGTTCTGCGGGTTCGGACCAGAGCCCTTGGGGTTCGCGGGCCTTGCGCAGCATGATCCCGCCGCGGAGGGCGTCGAGGTAGGTCAGCTGCCACCGCTTCGACTTCTCGTCGTAACGGGCCGACACCTCGCCGGCCGGTCCGGCGAAGATCACCGACGCGACGTTGCCGTCGCGTGCGGGGACCCAGCGACCGTCTCGCCAGTACTGGTAGGCGGTCTTGTTCAGTACGTGGTCGCGGTGGACTCGCGCGAGGCCGACCGAACCGATCCGCGAGTTGGGCGTGCCGAACATGTACACGTACTCGCCCTGGGGAGCCATCGACGACACCTGGAACTGGCTGACGCCGAAGATGTTGTCCCATCGGGCGTACGGGTCCTTGGTCCACGTCGACCCGCCGTCGTCCGAGTACGCCAGCCCGCCGTGGTTGGTCAGCCACGTGCCGGGAATCTTGCCCCAGGTCCGCACCGACATATAGGTCATGAACTGGCGGTCGCCGATCGCGAAACCCGAGGTCGGGATGACGGTGATCTCGTAGTGGTCGATGCGTCGCGCGCTGAGCAGTTCCGCGGCGTGGCATCGGCTGTCCTGGATCATCGTGTCGATACTCATCCCGTCGGACAGCTTCGCATCGCTCGAGAACCCGAGCACGTTGGACCGCCAGTCCCGCCCGTTGGCACCCGGCGGGCGGAAACCCTTGCCGACGGTGTCGCCGAAGACGACCGCGACCTTCCCCGGTGCGGACTCCCACATGATCCCGAGGTCGGTGCCGTGGATCTGCCAGCGCTTGTCGGTACGGCTCGTCGAACCCTTACCGGTGAGCGTGCTGACGAGTTCGACGCCCGACACCCGCGGACGCGTCGGCTTGGATGCGACCGGTCCGGCGTCGACACCCGGGGCGACGGCCGCAGGTGGCGGAGGAAGCTCCGGCGGGTTCGGGTTGGGCACCGGAACAGGGATGTTCTTGGGCGCCGGATCGAAGGTGATCTTCGGGAACTCGATGCTCAACGCGGGACCGCCGGCGTCGGGTTTCGGCTTGGGTGGGTCGGTGATGTCCGGGCACGGGTCCGAGCACGGGTCCTTCGGCGGCTTCTCCGACGGGATGCGGACCACCGGCTTCTCCGGAGCCGGTTCGGGCACCGGCAGGATCCGCGGGTACGGCAGCGGGATGCTGAACCGGTCGGGCAGCCGCGGGATCAGGTCACGCGGGTCGACCGGACCCTTCTTCGGTTTCGGCGGCAGATCCGCCTCACACCCCGAACTCGGCAACACGTCCGACGGTGCTGCGTGCACAACCGCGGCGGAGCCCCCGAGCGCGGTTCCGGCGACCACGATCGCGCAGACCGGGACGAACCATCGCAGCCTGCCGATCCGGAAAGAGCCCATACGAGAACCGTGTGTGCGGCTCTCGGATGGACTGTTCATGGGTCAGGAGTTGTCCGCGTTGCCCTTGCGCCACTCCGACCACGGGATGTTCCAGTCACCGAGGCCGTCGGTGCCGGAGAGCGTGCCGCCCGTGGTGTTCTTGACGACCACCGGGTCGCCGCGCAGCGTGTTGTTCATGACCCAGAGCGCGTTCTCCGGGCTGAGGTTGAGGCAGCCGTGGCTCGTGTTGGTGTTGCCTTGGGCCCACACCGACCAGGGCGCCGAGTGGAAGAAGATGCCGCTGTAGGACATCCGCGTCGCGTAGTCGACGGGGGTGCGGTAACCGTTGGACGAGTTGATCGGGACGCCGTACGTCGACGAGTCCATGATGATGTGGTCGTGCTTGTCGGCGATCAGGTAGATGCCGTTGTCGGTCTCGTCGCCCGGCTTGCCCATCGACGTCGGCATGCTCTTGATGACCTGGCCGTCGCGCTCGAACACGACCTGCTTGGTGTTGTCGTCGGCGGTGATCACCATCCGGCGGCCGACCGTGAAGTTGGTGCGGACGTTCTCCTGGCCGTACAGGCCGTCACCGAGGTCGATGCCATAGGTGTTGACGGCGACCCGCACCTTGGTGCCGGGCTTCCAGTACTCCTTGGGACGCCACCGGACCTCGCTGTCGCTGATCCAGTAGAACGCGCCCTCGACCGGCGGATCGGTGATGACCCGGATCGCCTTCTGCGCGGCTCGACGGTTCGGGATCGGCTCGTCGAACTTCACCGCGATCGGCTGTCCGACGCCGACGGTCTCACCCGGGTTGGGGGTCAGGTAGGCCTGCGTCAGGTTGTTGGGGCTGCTGGTCGTGAAGGTGACCTTCTTGGTGACCGCGCCGCCGATGCCGACCGCGTCGGTCTCCAGCGTGTAGGTGCGGTTGTAGCCGAGCGCCTCGTTGCTGACCCAGACGGTGTCGTTGTCGGTGAAGGTGCCCTTGAGCGGGGTCCCGTCCGACTTGGTGATGAGAACCCGGCTGAGCGTGCCCTCGCTCGTGGTGACCTTGATGGGTGCACCCGGCTGGACGCCGACCGTGTTGTCACTCAGCGGCTGATCGTTGAGTTCGGTGATGTCGACGGCGGGCTTGAGCAGATCGTCGAAGAGGCTCGAACTGGTGACGTTGTCGGAGTACGCCGCCTCCTGTGAGCACGATGTCACGAGTGCGATGATCGCAAGCAACACACCACTGATGATCAGTGGCATCCGTCGTGAAGAACGACCGATCCCCATCTCTCTCCCGCCTGTCACGCCCGACTCTGATGACCGGTCGGCCGAATGCCTCCCCGAATCTCGCACCAGTGTACGAGAACCCGGTCTGTGAGCTCCGCTGTGTGTCGTCCGTTCGGCGGCGTGTCCTGCGCACCGCCCGCGACACCGACCTCCGCAGGCCACTGCGTCACAAACCCTGATATGCCACAAGACGCCTCGCAATTGCTGCGAGGCGTCTTGTGAAACTCTGTGCGCCATCAGGGACTCGAACCCCGAACCCGCTGATTAAGAGTCAGCTGCTCTGCCAATTGAGCTAATGGCGCTTGCCTTTTTCGCCTCCGGAGTACCTCCCGGCGGCGAGAAGGAACATTACATGACACCATCCCCAGTTGTGAAATCGCCTGGTCGGAGCGGGTTTGCGCGGGTTTGAGGCCGTCGCTTCCCGGGGTGCCGGCAGCGGCGTGGGTCAGCTGGTGATCTTGCGGACCACGAGCACGAGCACGAGTGCCCCCACGCCGGCGATGGAGTACATGACCGCGGGCTTCTGCAGCGTCGCCAGAGCCTTGGATTTGGCGTCGTCGGCGAGGCGCTGCGGGTTGGCACGTTCGGCGAGCGCGTCGAGCGTGCTGGCAAGGTCCTCACGGGCCTTGGCGATCTCCTGCTCGATACGTTCGGTGTCTCCGGCCACGTTGCATCCTTCCGGCGCTTCTCGCTCTAGTTACGCGTCGTCACTGCTCACGCGTTGTCATTGACTGTCCAGATCGCCGCCGGACGGCGGCGGTTCGATGCTACGACATCCTCCCGTCGCGGCATGTGACCATGCACTAGCCTGACTGTCATGGCAGAGGTCACTCCCCCGGTGGAGGCACAGCGTTTGTCCGTCGGTGATCGCGCACCCGCGTTCACCCTGCCCGACGCGAACGAGAATCCGGTGTCGTTGTCCGACTATGCCGGACGGAAGGTCATCGTCTACTTCTACCCGGCGGCGTCGACGCCCGGCTGCACCAAGCAGGCGTGTGATTTTCGCGACAATCTCGCCGAGCTGAACGACGCCGGCCTGACGGTGCTCGGCATCTCCCCGGACAAGCCGGCCAAGCTGGCCAAGTTCGTCGAGAAGGAAGGGCTGACCTTCCCCCTGCTGAGCGACCCCGAGAAGAAGGTGCTCACCGAGTGGGGCGCCTTCGGCGAGAAGAAGATGTACGGCAAGACCGTCACCGGCGTCATCCGCTCCACGTTTCTCGTCGACACCGACGGCACCATCGCGCTCGCGCAGTACAACGTCCGCGCCACCGGACACGTGGCCAAGCTGCGCCGCGACCTGTCCGTCTGAGATCCACCTCCGATGACCGAGTCCGCCGAACCGCTGATGCCGCGCAAGCGGCCCACGCAGGAACGAAGCAAACGCAAGTTCCAGGCGATGCTCGAGGCGGCCCGCGAACTGCTGATCGACGTCGGTTTCGAATCGCTGACGTGTGAGGAGATCGCGGCGCGCGCCGAGGTCCCGATCGGGACGCTGTACCAGTACTTCGCGAACAAATACGTCATCGTCTGCGAACTCGACCGGCAGGACACCGTCGACGTCCGCGAGGAGCTGACCGCGTTCGCCACCGAGGTGCCGTCGCTCGAGTGGCCCAGCCTGCTCGAGAAGTTCCTCGACCATCTCGCGGCACTGTGGCGCACCGACCCGTCACGGCGTGCGGTGTGGCTGGCGGTGCAGTCGACGCCCGCCACGCGTGCGACCGCGTCGGAGAACGAACGCGTGCTCGCAGAACAGGTCGCACGGATCATCGCACCGCTCACGCCTTCTCAGCGTGAACGTCGCGAGATGATGTCGCAGGTGCTGGTGCACACGGCGTACTCGTTGCTCAGTTTCTCGGTGCAGGACGGCCACGACCACGACGAGACCGTCGCCGAACTCAAGCGGATGCTCGCGGGCTATCTGCTGCTCGAGGAGTCGACGACGGTCTGAGGGTCGTGGCGGCCCTGAGGGTGTGGGGCCTATCTGCCCTCGAGGATCGCTACCGCCGCCGCGGTGTCCCCGTCGTGCGTCAGGGACACGTGGACGACGGTGTCGCGCAGGTGATTGCCGATCTCGCCGGACAGCCGGATCGCCGGCCTGCCCCAGTTGTCGGTGACGACCTCGATGTCGCTGTGCCGGATCAGCGGCAGCAACGGGGACCGCGAGAACCGGCTCACCGACCAGGCTTTCACGACGGCTTCCTTCGCCGCCCAGCGCGCGGCGAGATGCCGTGCGTCGTCGCCGGTTCCGGCAGCCGAGTCCCGCCGTTCGCCGACCGTGAACCGGTCGGCGAACGTCGTTCCCGGCTGCCGGAGCTGCTCGGCGAACTCCGGGATCGACACGATGTCGATCCCCACTCCGAGAACGCTCATCTCTTCCGGCTTCGCCTCACTGCTCGAATCCGCTGCCGTCACCGGGTTTCCGGAACCGGACCGGACCCGTACACGTCCGCCGCGTCGAGGCGCACCGACGGGTCGAGGAGCATGCCCGCCTCGGCGTCGTGCTCGTCGACCGACTCGTCGAAGCGGCGGTTCGGCGGCCGCTGGTAGGCCGGCTCGCCCCCGCAGATCGACTGCAGGAAGCGCTGGCTGCCCAGGCGCGCACGCTCATCAGCCCGCTTCCGGTAGGTCTCCCGCTCCTCGGGTGCCAGGGAGGCGATGAAGGCCTCCGGGTGGACGACCGCGATGAGCCCGGACACGTGACCGAAGCCGAGGCTGGTCAGCAGACCGGCCTTGAGCGGGAACCGCTCCCCCAGCTGCAGCGTCTCGCGCGGCCACACCAGGTGCGGGTACTCCTTCATCTTCTCGTCGACGCAGTCGAGGCTGCGGTTCGGCGGGATGACCCCGTCGCGGAGCATCTGGCACAGGCCGATCAGCTGGAAGGCCGCGGCACCGCCCTTGGCGTGGCCGGTGAGCGACTTCTGCGACACCACGAACAGCGGGGCGCCGGTGTTGCGTCCGATCGCCTCGGCGAGGCGCTCGTGCAGCTCGGACTCGTTGGGGTCGTTGGCCTTCGTCGACGTGTCGTGCTTGGACACCAGCGCGACGTCGTCGGCGGTGACACCGAGCGAGTTCAGGGCGTTGGCCAGCGGCGAGGACAGCGCACCGCGGGCTGCACCCAGGGCACCGAGTCCCGGAGCCGGGATCGAGGTGTGCACGCCGTCGCCGAAGCTCTGCGCCCACGCCACCACACCGAGGACCGGCAGACCCATCTGCGCCGCCACGTCGCCGCGGGCGAGCAGGATCGTGCCACCACCGGCCGACTCGACGAACCCGCCGCGTCGGCGGTCGTTGGCCCGCGAGAACCGGCGGTCGTCGATGCCGCGTGCGGTCATCTTCGCCGAGTCGGCGGTCGCCGACATCGCACCGAAGCCGACGATGCCCTCGATGCCGAGGTCGTCGAAGCCGCCGGCCACCGCGAACAGCGCCTTGCCGAGACGGATCTTGTCGACGCCCTCCTCGACCGACACCGCTGCCGTGGCGCAGGCCGCGACCGGGTGGATCATCGCGCCGTAGGAGCCCACGTACGACTGGACGACGTGCGCGGCAACGATGTTCGGCAGGGCCTCCTGCAGGATGTCGTTGGCGTTGGCCTCACCGAGCAGGGTGTTGATGTAAAGGTCCCGCATCGAGGCCATGCCACCCATACCGGTGCCCTGGGTGTTGGCGACGAGGCCGGGGTGTACCCAACGCATCAGCTCGCTCGGCGTGAAGCCGGACGACAGGAACGCATCGACGGTCGCGACCAGGTTCCACAGGGCCACCCGGTCGATCGCCTCGACCATGTCGGGGCTGACGCCCCAGCGGGTCGGGTCGAAGCCGGTCGGGATCTGGCCGCCGACGGTACGGGTCAGCGAGAACTTGCGCGGCACACGGATCTCCGTGCCGGCCAGGCGCGTGACCTGCCAGTCGCCGTCGGGATTCTGCGTGACCCGCGTCTTCTCGGGGTTGGCACTCGCGAACGCACGGGCCTCGGCCTCGGAGTTGACCGTGAAGGTCAGGTCCTCGTCGAGGAACACCGAGGTGAGCAGCGGCGAGGTGTTGTCGACCATCGCGCCGTCGTCGGCGTAGCGACGAATGCCGCACCGCGACACGACCTCGTCGTGGTAGCGCTCGGCGATCTCACTCTCCGGCACCGGATCACCGGACTCGGTGTCATACCAGCCCGGCTTCGGAGCCGAATCCCAGTGGATCAGACCGGTGTTCCAGGCCAGCTCGAGAACGCCTGCCGCCGATAGCTTCTCGTCGACCTCCATTTCGAAGCGGGTACGCGCCGAACCGTACGGCCCGAGCTCGCCGGCACCCACGATGACCACCAGGTCCTCGGGACGCGCGTCGATCGTCGGCCATTCCGGACGCATGCTGCGCGGAGCGCGGGCGGGCGCCGGGAGTGCGGCGACGGTGGTCGTCGCCGATGCCTCGTCGGCATCCTCGCCGGCCTCGGCAGCCGCTGCGGCGGTGGCCGCGAGCGCCTTGAGGTCGGTCGAGGCGTCGAGCCCGCCGGTGAAGTCGGCCAGGACCGGAGCGGTGGCCGCGGACTCACGCTGCTCGGGGGTGCACAGCGTCAGCAGGTTGGCGGCCATCTCCTCGGTGCTCCAGGTGCGGACACCCGCAGCCTCGACCGCGTCGACCATGCCGTCGTTGTGGCCCATCAGCCCGGTGCCGCGCACCCAGCCGATGAGGGCGTGGGCCAGCGTGGTCTTCGAGCCCCACGACTCCTCGGCCGACCAGCGGGTCACGAGCGCGTCGAGGGCGGCCTTGCTCTCGCCGTAGGCGCCGTCGCCACCGAACATGCCGCGGTTCGGGGAACCCGGCAGCACCACGTGGAGGCGGGCCGCGATGTCGTGGTCGGAGTGGACCTCCGCCAGCCCGGCGATCAGCCGCTCGACCGACCACAGCAGGACCTTCATCTCCAGCTCGGCGCGAGCGCCGGCGTCGGTGAGGTCACCGGCCACCCGCGGAGCGGCGAACGGGAACAGCATCGTCGGCTTCATGGCCGGCTTCACCACCGCGATCGTGCCGCCGAGGTTCTCGGTCTGCTCCGCGGCCACCCACTCGACCAGGTCGTCGACGTCGGTGTACGACGCCATGTTCGCCGGGGCGATCCACAGCGCGGCACCGGTGCGGGCGTTCTCGCGATAGAGCTTCTTGTAGAAGGCGAGACGCTCGGAGTTCAGTCGCGAGGTGGTCGCGATGACGGTCGCACCGCCGGCGAGGAGGCCGGCCACCACACCTGCGGCGATCGAGCCCTTGCTGGCGCCGGTGACGACGGCGATCTCGCGGCTGTAGATCCCCTTCTCGGGGTTCTCGGCGGCGTGCGCGATGGCACCGAAGACGCGGCCGTGCACGGCGTTCCCGTTCGCGAGGGCCTTGCCCTGCCACCAGGTGGCGTGTTCGGCGACGGTGTCGCCGGCTCCGGCGAACCCGCCGACGACCTTCTCGAAGTCGGCGTCGAGCTCCTGCTCGTCGGCCAACCAGAGACGGACGAGATCCTCACGGGCGGTTGCCCACCGGTCGTCGATGAGCACGACCTTGGCGTCGTCGAACGCCGGCGCGACAGTGCGCGCCCAGTCTGATCCGAGTTCGGCACTGACCAGCTCGGCCAGCTCGGCGTTGGGATCGGCCGCGGCCTCGGCGAGGTCGGCGACCTCGGCGAGTCCCAGCTTCTCCAGCACCGTGTACGCCGCCGAGGCGAGCGCACCCGACCGGCCGGTGATCTGCTCGGTGAACTCGCCGAGAGCAGCCGCGTCGACCGTTGCCCCACCGCCGGATTCGGCGGCGGGCTTGCCCACCGCGATGCCCTTCTCGGCACCCACGGCGGTGACCGCCTTGTCGATCAACGCGTCGAGCGCGTCGGCGTTGGCGACCGGGCCGTCGAGCAGGTTGCCCAGTGCCTCACCGCGGACCGAGGCCCCGTCCCGCGTGCCCAGTGCGAGTGCCACGGTCGTGTGCAGTCCCCAGCCGGGGCCGAGCTGCCACACGCTGCTGACGCGGTCGGTGATGTAGTTCTGGCGCTTGCCCAGCGGGCCGAGGACCTTGCGGACCTGGTCGCTGACCGCGTCGGTGAGCACCGCACCCAGCGGCCGGTAACCGCGGGCGAGTGTCTCGACGGTCGACGACAGCGCGACCATGTCGGCCTCGGCCGCACCGTCGATGGCGCCGAGTCCGAGCTCGCCGCCGATGTCGAGCAGGAGCTGGTTGCGGCGTGAGGACACACCGTCGCACAGCGCCTCGATGGTGTCGGCCGCACCGATCTGGTCGACGCGCATCTTGGTCCACAGGGCGATCACGGACTTCACCGCATCCGACGGGGTGAACGTGATGTCGTCGGGACGCGGGCCGCCGGCGGGAGCGGCCGGAGCCGGTGCCGCCGCCGCGGGGGCAGCGTCCGCCGGAGCGGCGGCCGACTCTGCGGGAGCGTCGATCTCGTCCTCTTCCGGCTCGTGACCGGCATCCTTGGCCAGGATCACGTCGGAGTCGCGTTCGACGTTCACCACCTCGGTGGTGGCCGAGGCGTAGTCGTCGAGCTTGAGGGTGTTGTTGGCCAGACCCGTCAGGGTCGGCGCACCCTTCAGACCGATCTCGACGAAACGCTGCACGGCGAGACCATCGCGCTCCGGACCGCTGAACAGCAGGTCCTGGGTCTCGATCCAGCGCACCGGGCTCGCGAACTGCCAGGCGAGGAGCTCGATCAGGAGAACGCGGGCCAGCTCGGTGGGCTTGGCGGTCCAGTTGTCCCAGTCGGCGAGGACCTCGTTCAGCGGATCGGACGGCACGAGCGCCGCGATCTCCTCGACGAAATCGCGTCCGAGGTTGAACAGGCGCGGCACCAGGTTCGGAATGTAGCGGCCGATCAGGATGTCGATGTCGATGTCGGCGGGCAGCAGCTCCTCGAGCTTGCCGCGGAACTCCGGCACACCGGCGCGCAGGACGCTGGAGTGGAACGGGACGTCGATACCCGGGATGAGGATGAACGCCCGCTTGCCACCGAACTCGGCACGGCGACGGTCGATCTCGGCCTCGAGGTGCTCCAGGCCCCGGACCGTGCCGGCGATCGCGTACTGCGAGCCGAGCAGGTTGAGGTTGACGACCTCGAGGAACTCACCGATCTCCGCACCCAGGCCGGAGACGAAGCCGGTCACATCGGCGTCGGCGAGACCGAACTGGCTCGGCCGGATCGCGGCCATGCGATAGTCGCTGCGGCCCTGCTCATCTCGCGGAACGAGATGGTGCATGGCCTCGCCGCGCTGGAACACGACCTCGAGGACCGCCTCGAGCGGCAGGACGCCGGCGCAGGCGGCGAGAGCGTTGTACTCGCCGACGGAGTGACCACAGGTGATGGCGCCCTCGACGAAGCCGCCGGCCTCCTTGAGTTCGGCGATCTGCGCGACACCGAGGGTCGCCATCGCGACCTGGGTGAACTGCGTCAGGTACAGCACGCCGTCGGGATGGTTGTAGGTGGTGCCGTTGGCGACCAGGGTCGTCGGGTTGTCCCGCACGACGGCCAGGATCGAGAAGCCGAGCGCCTTGCGCGTGTGCTTGTCGGCGCGATCCCAGATCTCACGGGCTGCCTTGGACCGCGACCGGGCGTCGAGGCCCATGCCCTTGCTCTGGATGCCCTGCCCCGGGAAGGCGTAGACGGTGCGCGGCGCGGCCAGGAGGCCGGTGGCGCTCATGACGAGGTTGTCGCCGACCTTGGCGCTGACCTCGACGACCTCACGGCCGTTGTCGAGGCCGACACGGTCGACGCGCACGGTGATGGTGTCGCCGAGGCGGACCATCCCCAGATAGCGTGCAGTCCAGCCGATCAGCGGTCGCGGCGACGGGGTCGGGTTCTTCGAGTCGGTCGCGGTGACGACCTGCTGCGCGGCAGCCGACAGCCACATGCCGTGCACGATCGGGTCGCCGAGTCCGGCCAGCTTGGCTGCCGAGGCGTCGGTGTGGATCGGATTGCGGTCACCGGAGACGACGGCGAAGCCGTGCATGCGGTTCGGCGCGGTGATGGTGGCCGAACGGAGCAGCTTGCGGGTGGCCGACTGCTCGGCCTTCGGGGCACCGCCCGCGCGGAGCGGGTCGGTGAGCTCGGCGGCACCGAGGCGTCCGCGGATGGCGAAGCGCTCGTCGAGGGTGGCGATCGGGCCGGCAGTCCCGGCGATCTCCACCGAGACCTCGACGACACGGCCCACGTCGGAGTCGCGGACCGCGCCGGCACGGGCGGTCACCGTCAGTTCGGCGGTCTCCGTGGGGATCTCACCGGTGAGAGCGATCGCATGGTCGAGGTGGACCAGGTCGAGCAGACCCTCGACGACCGGTGCGCCGGTCTCGGTGCGGGCGGCACCTATCACGCTGAACACGCTGGGCCAGCAGGCGCCGACCAGGGTGTCGGGGACGGCGAAGCCGAAGGGCTCGGTCGGGGTGGTCGGACGCAGGTGCGCGGGCAGGGAGAAGCCGGTCACCGATGCATGGTCGGCCACCGAGTCGGGCTGCCAGGTGATGGTGGTGGTCGCGGTGCCGTCGGTCACCTCGGCGAGTTCGCCGCCCGCGGCGACCGTGAGGATCTCGGTCATCGCGCCGGCTGCCTCGTCGAGTCCGACGACCGGCGATCCGCCGTCGCGCACGCCGAGACCGGCGAGCAGCGGGATGCGCACGGCCGCACCGGAGATCGGGACGACGAGATCGAAACGGACGACGCCGTTCTCGGTACCGGCCTGCTCGATGACGGCGCCCGTGGGCTCGTGCTCGGCACGCTCGGGGGCGACGATCGACCAGGCGGCGCGATCACCGAGGAGGGCGACCGGGCTCGGGACGATCCGTCCCGCCCAGCTGACGTCGTCGGATTCCAGAACAGCAGTCAGGACGCCGGCGTCCTCGACCAGTCCGGCACGGTGTCGCGAGGCAACCTCCACCGAACGCACACCTGCGGTCAGCAGGTCGGTGACGACCTGCGCCTCGAAGCGGTCCAGCAACTCGCCGACCGGCTCGTCGACGCGGGTGATGCCGGCAACGGCGACCGGACCGGGGATGACGCACACGGCGTCGGCGCCGTAGCGCGTGTCGTGGGCCTGCCACAGCGAGTCACTGCGCCACCAGCGGCGCACGTCCTTGTCGATGACCGGCACGAAGTTGACCGGCTTGCCCGGGGTGCGGCACTGCTCCAAGAAGAACGCGACGTCCGCGGGATGCAGGACGTCGGTGTCGATCTCGCGGTAGACGCTGCCCAGCGCGTCGATCGCGGCGTGCGGGTCGTCGGTGGACGACAGCTCGGCGAACATCGTCGGGATGGGACCCGAGTCCTGCGGGTGCATGCGGGCCTCGGTGCGCTGCAGCATCTCGACGAAGCGCTGCTGCCAGGTGATGTCGGCCCACGGGTGCTGATCGCCGTTGGCGTCGCCGACCGCGAGGGTGGCGTAGCGGTCGAGCCATTCGCGGTAGGTCATCTCGGCGACGTCGCCGAAGTACGGCTTGGCGGTGTCCGCCATCGCCGCGATGATCTCGTCGCGGCGTGCGGCGACGGCCTCGGCGTCACCGGCGACCTCGTCCAGCAGACGGCCGCAGCGGGACGCGGTGTTGTCGACCTCGTGGATGTCGGCGCCGAGCTGCGAACGGCCCGAAGCCATTCCGGCGGTCGCGTGGCCTGCACCGATCCACTCGTCGATACCGACGGTGTCGACGAGGAGCTGCTTGACCTCGGGAGTGGTGGTGGCCTCCTTGGCGGCCATCGCCGCGGTGCCGATGAGGATGCCGTCGAGCGGCATCAGCGGATAGCCGTAGCCGCTCGACCAGACGCCGGTCAGGTATTCGCTGGCACGCTCCGGGGTACCGACGCCGCCGCCGACGCAGATGACCACGTTGGGTCGGGCGCGGAGTTCGCCGTAGGTGGCGAGCAGCAGGTCGTCGAGGTCCTCCCACGAGTGGTGGCCACCGGCGCGGCCGCCCTCGATCTGGACGATGACCGGATGGTGCGGGACCTCGTTGGCGATCCGCACAACCGAACGGATCTGCTCCACGGTGCCCGGCTTGAAGGCGACGAAGCGGAGTCCGGCCTCGACGAACTCGTCGACGAGGGCGACCGCGTCCTCGAGTTCGGGGATGCCGGCGGAGACGATCACGCCGTCGAGCGGCGCGCCCTGGGCACGGGCCTTCTGCACGAGGCGTTTGCCACCGAGCTGCAGCTTCCACAGGTACGGGTCGAGGAACAGCGCGTTGAACTGCGCCTCGCGACCCGGCTCGAGCAGGTCGGTGAGAGTGGCGATGTTGCGGGCGAAGATGTCCTCGGTGACCTGGCCTCCACCGGCGAGCTCGGCCCAGTGGCCGGCGTTGGCCGCGGCGGCGACGATCGCCGGGTCGACGGTGGTCGGGGTCATGCCCGCGAGCAGCATCGGCGAACGTCCGGTGAGACGCGTGAACGCGGTCTCGACGACGGTCCGGCCGTCGGGCAGCTCGACGAGGGTCGGGGCGAACTGGGACCACGGGGTGGCGACCTCGGGCACCCCGCCCGGGCTGAAGAGGTTGCGCTGTCCGACGCGCAGGGCGGCGGGGACGAGGCCGACACCCTGGCCGCGGACGAGCGATGAGGTGAGACGGGTGGCGATGTCGCCCGGACCGAAGTCGAGGATCCACTTGGCACCGCCGGCGACGACCTCGTCGACCGAGGAGACCCAGTCGACGTGTGCGACGAGGATGTCGTGGGCGTGACGGGTGGCGAGCTCACGGTCGATGCCGCAGCGGTCGGCCCAAGCGCCGACGAGTTCGACGGCCTCGGCCATGTTCGGGTGGTGGAAGGCGACCGACACCTGCAGGTGGTCGAACTTCGGGGCGAACGGTGCGCCGCCGGTCAGCTTGCGCTTGCGCTCGTCGGCTTCGGCGGCGGCGATCCGCTCGCAGAGCGCGACGAAACCGGCGAGGTGACGCGGGGCGCCGGAGAGCACGAGTGCGTTGCGGCTGTTCTTGATCGAGACGACGGGCGCGGTGGCCAGGTCGCTCTCTGGCAGGGTCGCGCGGTACTGGGCGAGGACCTCGTCGACGCGTGCCGGGGTGACGTTGTTGACCGCCAGCATCGGCGTGCCGTCGGTGGTGACCCCGAGGCCGCGGCGACGCGCGATGAGCGAACCAGCGGCACCGATGAGGTGGGCGACGGCGAGCAGCAGGCCCTCTCCGGCTTCCGCGGCGTTCCCCTCGGCTCCGACCGCGTCGGTGGCCAGCGAGCCCTGCGAGTGTCCGATGACGGCGCTGGGCGGGATGCTCGCGGTGTCGAGACCCTGCTTGCGTAACGCCTCGATGGCGGCCAGCTGGGTCAGCAGGACCCCGGGACCCGAGAGGGTGAAGTCGGCGAGAGCGGCCTCGGTGGGCACCTCTTCGCCCGCGTCGTGCGCGTGGACCCACGCGAGGGGGTGGAAGCCGTCGGCGCGCGCGACGACGAGGTCGTCGGCGACGGGTGCGACGAGCCGTTCTGCGGCCTCTACGATCCCGCCGATGCGGTGTTCGAGGTCGGCGTCGACGACCAGTTCGGCCAGCGTCGGCAGCCACGCGCCACCCTGACCGCCGAAACTGATCGCGTAGGGCTCGCCCTGGGCGAGCCGGTCAATGAGTGTGGTGGTGGGGCGCTCTGCGTTGGCGGCGCCCTGCGAGCCGGTGCGGAACTGGTCGACGGTCACGAGTACTCCTCTGTGGTGGTCGGTCTCGGTGGTCGGCGGAGTGTCTTGGTGCCGGCGCGCGCGCCGGCGGGTGTCTTGGGTGCAGGCGGGAGCGCCGGCGATTCCTCGTCGGTGAGAACGGGGGGTCGCCCACGACACCGGGGCATCGCAGGCGGAAACGAGAGCGGCAGCCCTGCCTGATTCGAACTACTTGGTACAACTGATGAACACGCCTGCCACACAAGGACATCGGCGCTCCCCGGCTCATGGAGGAGTCGCTTACGACGTGAACGTGACACCCATGATGACACACGAAAGTGAGGGATTCCTCATGTTTCCGGGTGACCTGCCGGTATACCCATCAGTAACCCCGCGGGTAACTTGAAAGACCATGTCAACAACCATCCGAAGGGTTGCAAAACATGCTGGCCAGACAACGTACCCGAGGGTATGTCGGCCGCCGAACGCGCGCTCGGTCAACCGTTATGAAACCGTGATGTGATGCGGACCACTTTCCGGTCCGACGGCGGGTCCGCGGCGTTCGCACGGTGCCCGGACGCGCTCCGCCCGTGCCCTAGAGTCGCCCCATGAGCAGTTGCATCTTCTGCGCCATCATCGCGGGCACGGCTCCGGGCCGGATCGTCTATTCCGACGACGACGTCGTCGGCTTCCTCGACATCCGACCGGTCACCCGCGGGCACACCTTGCTCGTCCCCCGAGTCCACTCATCCGGGCTCGACGACCTCGACCCGACACTCGGGGCGGCCCTCTTCGCCGCCGGACAACGCGTCGGATCGGCGCTGAAGGCCGGGCCGATGTCCGCGGACGGGGTCAACCTCGCCCTCAACGACGGCCGCGCCGCGTTCCAGACCGTCTTCCACACCCATCTGCACGTCGTGCCCCGCCACGCAGGCGACAAGCTCAGTTTCGCCAAGGGTCTGGTCGTGCGTCGCGATCCGGACCCCGACGAGACCGCCGACCTGGTGCGCGCCTCCCTCGAGGCCGCGGGATGACCGGGCCGACCATCCCCGAGGCCGTGATCGACCTCGTCCGAGACGCGGACTGGATCACCGTCTTCAGCGGGGCCGGCGTGTCGGCCGAGAGCGGGATCGCGACCTTCCGCGACGTGCAGACCGGACTGTGGGAGACATTCGATCCCGCCGAACTCGCCACCCCGGAGGCATGGGAACGCGACCCCGCACTGGTCTGGGGCTGGTACCGGTGGCGAGCCCGCGAGGTGCTCGCCGCCGAACCGAACACCGGACACCGAGCACTGGCCGAGCTCGGCGCCTCGCGCACCGTCATGGTCGTCACCCAGAACGTCGACGACCTGCACGAGCGTGCCGGAAGCGACGTGGTCAGCCACCTCCACGGCAGTCTCTTCGCGCCGCGCTGCTCGGTGTGCCACACCCCGTACGACGGTCCGGATGCGCGGCCGTCGGCAACCGATCCGGACACCGAGCACGTGGAGCCCCGGGTCACTCCGCCGACCTGTCCGAGGTGCGGCGGCGACGTCCGCCCCGGCGTCGTCTGGTTCGGGGAGTCGCTGCCGACCGACGACTGGCAGCGGGCCGATCAGGCGTTCCGCGCGAGCGAGGTGGTCATCGTCGTCGGCACCAGCGGAATCGTGTACCCGGCCGCATCACTCCCCGAACGCGCTGTCCGCGAGGGCATTCCGGTGATCGAGTTCAACCCTGCCGAGTCGTCGGTGACCGACTTCGCCACGCACAGCCTGCGGGTGTCGGCCGCCGAGGGCCTACCGGCTCTGCTCCGCGCGCTGGGCTGACGGTCCACTCGCCACTCCCCCGCGCGTCACTCCCCGGCGGTCAGGTCGATCGGCGTCCACGTCGGGGCGACCTCTGCGGCCGGACGTGCCGTGAGCGATCCGGGCTTGCAGCCACGCGCCTCGAGGGCCGCGGCGACCGCATCGATCACCCGATCCGGGTCGAGTTCGAACTCCGACTCCCGGACCCGGGCGAATTCCCAACCGCAGCGCCGCAATTCACGCTCGCGCTCGAGATCCGAGCGGGCCTGGCGTCCGGTCCCGGGGAACGCGTCGGGATCGCATTCGACGGCCATCCGGGCGTCGGCACCGAGGACCACCAGGTCGATGATCCGGTTGTTGACGGTGACCTTCGGGGTCACGTGGTAGCCCAGTGCCGCGAGACGGTTGAACACCCGCTGTTCGAGTAGGTTGTCGAACGGCTCGACGCGGAGGTCGTCGGGCACGTCGGTCGGCATCGGACTGATCGCGAGACCCTCGTTGGCGGTGAAGTAGGACAGCAGCGAGTACCGGATGTCGTTGTGCCGCAAGTCTTCTGGTCCGATCGAATGGAACAGCCAGACCTGGTCCATCGCGCGGGTGGCCGCGACGTTGATCCGTCGCTGCGATTCTGCGCGCGTCAGTGCCGAGATGGCCGTCGGATCGGAGACGACCATGGACAGGAAGATGACGCGGCGCTCGTCGCCCTGGAAGTCCGGCGGGGTGCCCACCCGGATACGACGGGTGCGCCACGCCTCGGCATCGAGCCCGTTGCGTAGGGCCCGTTCCAAGGCCTCCGCCTGTTTGGTGCCCTGCAGCGCGATCACGCCGAAGTCCCGGCCGTCGTAGGCCGGATCGGCCAGACAGTCGCGCAGCGCCCCGAGGATCGCCTCCACCTCGCCGTCGTTCACGAGGCCCGACCCGCTGCCGGTGGCCTCGCCGTCGACCGCAACCGTGCGCAACGGCTCGAGTCGGTCGGAGCCGTACTGCCGCACCGGGATCAGCGGCGCCTTGCCGTAGAACTGCCGCGACGAGAACTCGATGATCTCCGGCATCGACCGGAAGTGCTCGCGCAACCCGACGACGTTGCCGAACCTGCTGCGGAGCAGCGAGAACAGACTCGACCGCGGGGTGAGTCCGTCGCGGAGGTAGGTCGGTAGGTCCGGGAGCGCGGCGTCGAGTTCGGCGAAGGCGTCGTCGAGCGTGGTACCCGCCAGCCCCACTGGCGCACACTGCTTGTCGTCGCCCACGACGATGATCCGGGGCGCGAGCCACAGCAGGAAGGAACTGGTGATGTCCGCCTGTGACGCCTCGTCGACGATGACGACATCGAAGGAGTGCCGGCGCGGCGGGAGCGTCTCGGCGACCTGGTTGATCGACATGATCCAGGCCGGGATCGCGTTCTGCGCCACGGCCATCGCCTCACGCGCGGCACGCCGGAACCGGTTGGCGTGCTTGCCCGACCCCTTGCCGAGGTTGATCATGTGGTCGCGGTAGGACTGCAGCGCCTGGATCTCGCCGGTCGTGGTGCGCCCGAGCAACTCCCGCCAGGCACGCGCCGAGGCGAGACGGGTGGTCAGCTGCGCGACGTCGACCTCGATGGCATCGAGGTCGGCCGAGATCCGGGTTTCGGAATGCACGTCGCTGCGTTCGGACACCCACGTGTGGGCGTACCGCCACGCCCAGGCGGCAGCCATCTCCCGCGCGCGTTCGGACCAGATCGGATCGCGCGGCGTCGCCCAGATCGTCCGGACCAGTTCCGGAGCGCGGCTCTTGAGTCGCAGTTCGAGGAGATCGAGCGCGTTCTCCGCATTCGCCTGCTCCTGGGCCTTGAGGAAGGCTCGGCGGGCCGTGCGGATCCCGGCGGCGTCGGCGGTGCCGAGCGCGGCGAGTAGTGCATCACCTTCGGATGACGGGCCCTTGTCGAGTTCGGCGGCCAGCCCGTAGGTGCAGTCGGCCAGTTCCCGTTCGGCCAGGGCCGCGTCGTTGGCGGCGGCGATCGAACCCGCCTGCCCGGCCACCTCGGCGATCTCCGCGACGCTGCGGGGGCGCGGGCCACCGGGGCTGATCGCCTCGAGTTCGTGGACGAGATGATCGCGCCCGGTGACCAGACGCGAGATCCACGCGAGCTGCGCGTCCAGCCTGACGAGCCGATCGACCTGTGCGGACCGGGATCCGGAGGCATCGATCGGCACGTGGAGGTCGGCCAGGATGCGATGGACCTGGTGGACGGCGTCGACGACCGTCAGGTGGTCGGCCACCCTTCGCAACGACACCTCGTCCGTCGGGACCCGACCGTCGACGGTCGCCCGTACTTGCGACTCCTCGACCGCGCGCTGCTGCGGGGAGCGGCGCAGCCGGCCGCGCCATTGGCCACCCTCCGCCAGATGTTCGGCGGCTGCGTCGAACAGCGCCGCATCGCCCGGGCGGTCCCCCTCGACGAGAACCGTGTGGGCGCCCAGGTCGCGGTCGCGCCGGGCGGCCTCGGCGATCACCGGGGACAGGGTCGTCACGCGGGACCACAGGTGGGACGCGTTGCCGGCCAGCAGCCGATCGGCCATGTCGACCATCGGCGCCGGAAAGGACGCCACCTCGCCCGCGGCCACGCCCAGCTGTTCGCAGATCTCCTTGATGGTGAGAAGTCGTTCGCTGTCGACGCCGTCGAGAGACGGGAGCAGCGCTCCCGTGCCGCCGTGGGTTTCCTTTGGTCGGGCGGCGATCCGCGCGCAGATCGTGTCCATGTCGCCGGGCTCCGGCAGATGATCGGCGAGCTCGGGGAACCGCTGGGTGAGACGGCCGCGGTCGCCGCCGGTCACCTGGAGGAGTTCGACGAGCCGGGCGAACTCCGAGGAATCCAGGGGCGGGACCGCACCCTCGAGTCCCGGCGGCATCCAGTCGAAGCGCTCGGCGTCGCGCTTGACCTGCCGCACGATGTCCGCCGGGGTACCCCGATAGTCCCCCGCCACCCACTCGTGGACCTCGGTCTCGCCGGCGCGCAGATCCCACAGCTCGCGCATGAGCTGGTCGCGCTGGGTCAGGGCGTGGTCGCGGCGGGCCTCGAGGTCGGCGATCTCGGCGTCGGCGACGGACACCGAGAACGCGGCCTTGCGCGCGGCGAGGTTCTCGACCACCGACACGATCGTCTCGGCATGGTCCTGGGAGATGTCGGCGATGGACACCGTGAGTTCGCGCAGCGCGGGCGGGAGCATGTCGCGCAGCACGTGGAGCGCATGCGCCTTCTCGCTGACGACCAGCACGCGCTGCCCCTTGGCGAGCAGCGCGGACGTCACGTTCGCGATGGTGTGCGTCTTGCCCGTACCGGGCGGCCCCTCGACCACGACGCCGCTGTCGTGGCCCAGCCGCACGAGCACGTCGCGTTGCTCGACGTTCGAGGGCAGCGGGAAGAGCGCGTCGGCGATGAGACGTTCGGGTGAGAGCACGGCCGGCGCGTCGAGCGCGCCCAGCCGATCCTCGGCGTCGATCGGTTTGACCAGCTGGGCCAGGCCGACGGGCACGCTCGCATCCTCGTCGCGCAGGTCGTCGATGATCGCGTCGTAGAAGGCGAGCGAGTTCTCGACACCGCGGCGTCGCAGGACGATCGCCGGTCGCATGTCGAGCGAGAGGGTGGCGCGGTCGGCGTCGATCTCGATTTCCCCCAGCCACTCGCCCACGAGATCGGTGACCTTGCCGGCGACGACCGACGGCTGCTCGGCGAGTCGGGTCCGGGTCTTCATCGCGCCGGCGAGTTCGAGTCCGTCGACCGCGGCGAGCAGATGGGTGTCGTGCATGGTCGGCGCGGAGCCCGCGCCGAGGGACACGCGGATGGCGCCCGACTCGTCGCGGTCGGCGACCACTGCCTGTGTGAGGAGATGCTCGCGGACGAGAGGTTCGGAGCCGGCGTCGTCGTGGACGGTGACGAGGGCGTTGGCCAGGACGAGTTCGAGGGTCTCGGGGCTCTCGGTCAGCTCGTCGACGAGGCGGGCGACATCGGCGTGTGCGGTGTCGGCGGGATCGATCTCGACGACGACCTGCCCCGGCGCGGCCGACGCCCGCACCGAGATGGGCGTCGAGGCGCCCACCCAGACGTGGCCTGCGTGTTCGTCGATGTCCCGGACATCACCGGAGCGCGAGCGGACGACGTCCCTCAGGAACGCCATCAGCCGGGTGACCTGGTCTCGCAGTGTCTCGCGAGTGTCATCCTGCATCCGATGGGTTCCTCTCGTCGCCGGCGTTCCTACGCTATCAAGCCGCTGGTCAGGAAAGCGGAACTGCCGCACCGTATGTCAAGGAGACCACGTCGGCCGGTGAGCGGCGTCGCGCTCACGTGATGCGCTCAGGTGGAGGAACGCAGTGCTCGGTAACCACCGTCGACGTAGCGGACGTTGGTGTAGCCGAGGCCCGCGATCTGCTCGGCGATCCGCGGTGCCTCCGAACTCACCGACACCACGGCGATCTCGGTGTCGCGCGCGATCTTCCTGGGCTGCTCGGCGTCGCGGATGACGGGGAAGGTGCCGGTCGGGGTGGGACTCAGGAGGTTCGGTAGCTCACTGGGTTCGACCACGTAGGCGCCCGGAAGGCTGCCCTGGTGGCGCACCACCTGCGGGCGGGCATCCACCATGACCGCGTTTCCGGCGCGGCTGTGGTCGATTGCTTCTGCTGCTGAAATCGCACTCACCAAGGACACTGGTGACTCACCAATCCTGTGCTCACTCGTAATTTTCGTGCCCCTCGGTCGGCGGATACCCGCACGCACGAAATGGACACCTTGAAGACCCCCGTCTCCAAGGTTACGGAATGATCTCGGTTTGACAAGTTCCGTCACCACATTGCGGCACGCACGGCGAGCGAAACCGACTCAGGTCGATACGGCGATCAGGACCGGCGACCGCGTCCGGCGACCCGCGGCGAAGGCCGCTTGCCGCCGAAGTTGTCGCGACGACCGTCGCGGCCACCCTGCGGCCCGCCACGCTTGCCCCCGCGACCCCGCGGCGCACCCATGTCCTTGCGGATGTCGATCGGGTTCTTCCCGATCTTGGTGTGGCGGAGCTGGGACAGCGTCTCGTTGTCGAGATCGTCGGGCAACTCGACGAGGCTGAAGTCGTCGCGGATGCTGATGTTGCCGAAGTCCGCGCGGGTGAGACCGCCCTCGTTGGCGATCGCACCGACGATCGCTCCCGGGGAGACCTTGTGCTTGCGGCCGACCGCGATGCGATAGGTGGCGAAGCTCGCGCCGGGACGACGCGGGGTGCGCTCCCGCTGTTCACGGTTCGCCCGCTTCTCCGACTCCGGCGGATCCGGGGTCAGCAGGAACCCGCCGTCGCGCGTCTCGAGGGCCAGCGCGGCGGCGATGTCGGCCATGGCCACATCGTTGTCGCGGGCGTAGTTCTCGATGAGTCCGCGGAACAGGTCCAGGTTGTCCGAGGACAGGTTCTGGGTGATCGACTCGCCGAACTTCGCGACACGCTGCGCGTTCACGTCGTCGACGCTGGGCAGCCCGATCTCGGTGAGCTCCTGGCGCGTCGCCCGCTCGATCGCCCGTAGCAGGTGGCGCTCACGCGGCGAGACGAACAGCAGCGCGTTGCCCGAACGGCCGGCGCGGCCGGTGCGTCCGATCCGGTGCACGTACGACTCGGTGTCGTGCGGGATGTCGTAGTTGACGACATGCGAGATGCGGTCGACGTCGAGGCCGCGGGCGGCCACGTCGGTTGCCACGAGGATGTCGATCGAGCCGTTCTTGAGCTGGTTGATGGTCCGCTCACGCTGTGCCTGCGCGAGGTCACCGTTGATGGCGACCGCGGAGAGTCCGCGTGAACGGAGCTTCTCCGCGAGTTCCTCGGTCGCCTGCTTGGTACGGACGAACACGATCATCGCGTCGAATTCCTCGACCTCGAGGAATCGGGTCAGCGCGTCGAGTTTGCGCTGGTGGGACACCTGCAGATAGCGCTGTGTGATGTTCTGCGCGGTCGCCGTCTTGGACTTGACCGTGATCTCTTGCGGTGACTTCAGGTAGCGCTGGGCGAGCCGGCGGATCGAGCTGGGCATGGTCGCGGAGAACAGCGCGACCTGCTTGGTGTCCGGAGTCTCGGCGAGGATGCGTTCGACGTCCTCGGCGAAGCCCATCGTGAGCATCTCGTCGGCCTCGTCGAGCACGAGGAACTCGAGTCCGGAGATGTCGAGGGTCTTCTTGTCGAGGTGGTCGATCACTCGACCGGGCGTACCCACGATCACCTGAGCACCGCGGCGCAGACCCGCGAGCTGCACACCGTAGGACTGTCCGCCGTAGATCGGCAGGACCTTGACCTCGGGCATGTGCGCGGAGTAGCGGCCGAAGGCCTCCGACACCTGCAGGGCGAGCTCACGCGTCGGTGCGAGGATCAGCGCCTGCGGTGTGCGCGCAGAGGTGTCGAGCCTGGAGAGGATCGGGATCGCGAAGGCCGCGGTCTTGCCGGTACCGGTCTGCGCGAGGCCGACGACGTCGCGGCCGGCCATCAGCGGCGGGATCGTGGCGGCCTGGATCGGCGAGGGGGTTTCGTAGCCGACGTCGGTGATCGCGGCACGGACTCGTGACTCGATCTCCAGGTCGTCGAAAGAATCGCCGGGGATGTCTTGTGCAGGGGTGTCAGCCGGCGCGCCGTGCTCGCCTTGTTCGGAAGTACTCATGCGCGGGTCTCATTCATCGCACTCAACTGTAATCGCCCGACCCCGGAAAGTAGGCATCGTGCCATGACCGCGTCACAACTGGCAGCTGAACTGGTAATACAGCACTACGATGAGCGCGTGTGATGCATCACACGAATACTGGTACTGTCAGTGCCACTCAAATGGCGTCGTCCCCGGTCACCGGGTAGTCGGCGCCGGATATGTCCAGATCAGCAAGTCCGTCTCAGGAGTGCCATGCAGCAGCAGTACGCCACCCCGTCCGATCTCACGATCGACGACAAGGCGAACCTCGTCGACTCGATCCTCAAGTATCGGACCGAGCGACCCACGATGCCTCTTTTCCGCAAGCGCTCCCACAATCAGTGGATCAACGTCACGGCGAAGCACTTCGCGGACGAGGTCGACGCGGTGGCCAAGGGACTCATCGCCTCGGGCGTGGAGCCCGGGGACCGCGTGGCGATCCTGGCGTCGACGCGGTACGAGTGGACCGTCCTCGACTACGCCATCTGGCGTGCAGGGGCATGCACCGTCGCCATCTACGAGACCTCGGCCCCCGACCAGGTGCAGTGGATCCTCGAGGATTCGGCGGCCAAGCTCCTCATCGTCGAGAACCACGAGCACTACACCAAGCACATCCGGGTGATCGACGAGACGCCGACGCTCAAGGAGACCCTGGTCATCGATGACCACGCATTCCCGACGCTGACCAAGCGCGGCGCGACCGTCGCCGACGACGAGCTCGATCGCCGCCATGCGAACTCGCTGTCCACCGATGCCGCGACCCTGATCTACACCTCGGGAACCACCGGCCGCCCGAAGGGTGTCCTGCTCACCCACGCCAACTTCATGGCCGAGTGTGCCGCCACCCGCGATGCGGTCGGCGCCGGCCTGGCCGAGGGCAAGACCACCCTCCTGTTCCTGCCGCTCGCGCACGTCTTGGCGCGCATCATCGCGGTGGCCAGCGTGGAGAACGGGGTCATCCTGGGTCACACCAACGACATCACGAACCTCGTCAACGACTTCGCGGTGTTCAAGCCGCACTACGTGCTGTCGGTGCCGCGCGTGTTCGAGAAGGTCTACAACTCGGCCAAGCAGAAGGCCTACGACGGCGGCAAGGGCTCGATCTTCGAGAAGGCCACCGATACCGCCATCGAGTACAGCAAGGCCATGGAGAGCGGCAAGGTCGGCCTCGGTCTGAAGCTCCGCCACGCGCTGTTCGACAAGCTGGTCTACGGCAAGCTCCGCGCCGCCCTCGGCGGGCAGTGTGAGGGTGCGATCTCCGGCGGAGCCCCGCTCGGCGCCCGGCTCGGCCACTTCTTCCGCGGTGTCGGCATCCCCGTCTACGAGGGTTACGGCCTGTCGGAGACCACCGCGGCGGTCACCGCCAACAACGAGGAGAACCAGAAGGTCGGTTCGGTCGGACGCCCCGTTCCCGGTGTGACCGTCGCGATCGCCGACGACGGCGAGATCCTGCTCAAGGGACCCGTGGTCTTCAGCGGCTACTGGCGCAACGAGGCCGCGACCGCGGATGCGATCCGCGACGGCTGGTTCCACACCGGTGACATCGGCACCCTCGACGACGGCTACCTCTTCATCACCGGCCGCAAGAAGGAACTGATCGTGACCGCGGGCGGCAAGAACGTCTCCCCCGCTCAGCTCGAGGACTCGATCCGCGCCCATCCGATGGTCAGCCAGTGCCTGGTGGTCGGCGACAACAAGCCGTTCATCGCCGCGCTGATCACCATCGACCCCGAGGCCGTGCCGGGCTGGCTGGAGCGTCACAACCTGCCCGCCGACACCCCGCTCTCGGAGCTGATCGAGAACGAGGATCTCAAGGCCGAGATCGACGCGGCGGTCAAGGAGGCCAACTCGAAGGTCTCCAACGCCGAGGCGATCAAGAAGTTCACCATCCTCGACACCGACTTCTCGATCGAGACCGGTGAGCTGACGCCGACGCTGAAGCTCAAGCGCAACGTCATCCACGACGCGCACAAGCAGGCGATCGCCGACCTCTACACATAGAAGCGCCGCCTCGAGGCGATTCAGGTCACGACTCACCGCGGCCCGGGATGACTCCGGGTCGCGGTGAGTTCTATCTTCAGATCAATGTCTTCACACACAGGGTCTGGGAACCGAGTGTCGGGAAACCGAGATCTCGCCATCGACGCCACGCGAGGAGTGGCGATCTGGAGCATGGTCACCGCACACTTCGCCACCGATTCCCCGTTGGCCTCGCCCACACACGCCTTTCCGTACGTGGACGGGATGTCGGCGTTCGTCATGCTCTCGGGCATCGTGCTGGGCCTCGTGTACCAGCGCTGGGTCACCCGTCACGGGCTGCGGTACGCCTACGTCCGCCTGGCCAAGCGCATCGCGGTCCTCTACGTCTGTCAGCTGACGATCGCGCTCGTCGCCGTCGCGGCCGCGCTCGAGGGCCACCGCTGGCTGACGCTCCTGCTCCCGGTCGACGGCTGGGCCGACGGGATCTGGCTGTCGGTCACGATGCAGTACCTGCCGAGCGGCGGGAACATCCTGCTCCTCTACATGGTGCTGATGATGTCCGCGTTCGCCCTGTTCCCGCTTCTGCAGCGCGGCTGGTGGGCGTGGATCCTCGCCGCGTCGCTGACGTTGTACGCGGTTTCGCTGGTCTGGTCGCCCGACTGGTTCTACCTCAGCGCCTACCAGGCGGCCCCGCACATCCAGAACGTCGCGGGATGGCAGATCATGTTCATCCCGTCGGTGGTCATCGGCTGGAACTGGTCGCGATGGAGTGTCCCCGAGTTCGTCGACCGCTGGCTCGTCGTCATCGTCGCCGTGGCGGTGACGGTCGCACTGTTCTTCCACTACGGCATCGCCGCCGGCCCGTGGGCGCACCTCGAACCCGCCTTCGCCGACAAGCTGGACTTCCGGCCCGCGCGTGCC
Organism: Gordonia sp. Swx-4; assembly: GCF_030316175.1. NCBI lineage: Bacteria > Bacillati > Actinomycetota > Actinomycetes > Mycobacteriales > Gordoniaceae > Gordonia > Gordonia sp. Swx-4. The sequence continues at coordinate 1,994,815 of NZ_CP128197.1, read as the reverse complement.
ATCGGCGCCTACCTGGTGATCCCCGCCCTCTACGGGATGTTCCGCTTGTTGCTGCGCTGGTGGCATCACGACTGGCTGCGCCCGCTGGTCATGACCGGCACCCGAAGCCTCGACTCCTACGTCATCCAGGCGATCGCGCTGGTCATCGTCCCGATTCACATCGCGCACCGGCCGTGGGACACGCTCACGATGCAGGCCGTCGCGCTGCTGGTTTTCGGCATCTGCTGGGTGTGGGCGGAGTTCCGGTACTTCACGCACATCGACAAGCTGCACAAGGTCCCTGGACGGGTCGCCCGAGGTGTCCTGCCAGGCCGCGACAACACCGCGCCGGGGTTCGGCGACGGGTCCGCTCTCGACGTCGACGTCGAACCCGGTGTGCCGACCGGCGAGCAGCCGCAACCGATAGGAGCCCGCGCATGACCGGAGAAGTGCAGCCCGGGGAGATGACACGCAGCGTGCACGCCGGGAACGACTCGTCGGGTCCGTCGGTGCGCACGCCCATCACGATGGCGAACTCGTATCACCTGCCGCCCGAGCCGGAACAGATCAGCTGGTCGGGTACCGAGCAGCTCTTCTACACCCGCAACACCGGCGCCAACCAGGTTGCCCTGCAGGACAAGCTCGCCGCGCTCGAGGAGGCCGAGGACGCGGTCGTCCTGGCCTCCGGTGTCGCCGCGCTGCACGCGGTCTTCTTCACCTTCCTCTCCACCGGCGACCACGTCGTCGTCTCGGACACCACCTACGAGGCGACGTGGAAGCTGTGGGCGGAGCTGTTGCCGAAGAAGTACGGAATCGAGGCGACCTTCGTCGACATCACCGACCCCGAGAACGTCCGCGCGGCGCTGCGTCCCGACACGCGACTCGTGGCCGTCGAGACGATCGCGAATCCGACGACCAAGGTCGGGGACATCGCGGCGCTGGCCGACATCGCCCACACCGCCGACGCCCTGCTGCTCGTCGACTCGACCTTCACCCCGCCGCCGCTGTACCGGCCACTCGGCGACGGCGCCGACCTCGTCGTGCATTCGCTGACCAAGTACATCAACGGTCACGGTGACGCGATGGGCGGCGCGGTGCTCGGCCGCTCCGACCTGATCGGCCGCATCAAGGAGCAGGCGATGGTCGACGTCGGCGGCGTGATCTCACCGTTCAACGCGTGGCTGATCGCCCGTGGTGCCATCACCCTGCCGCTGCGGCTCGCCCAGCACCAGCGCACCGCCGAACGCGTCGCCACCTTCCTCGACGGGGATCCGCGTGTCGCCTTCGTGCGCTACCCCGGCCTCGCCTCCCATCCCGAGCACGACTTGGCGGTTCACCAGTTCGGCGGACGCGGGTTCGGCGCGATGATGGCGTTCGCCGTGCGCGGGGACTCGGCGACCCAGAACCGTTTCGTCGGGGCGCTGCAGGTGATCACGTCGGCGGTGTCGCTCGGCCACGACGAGTCGCTGATCGTCCACGTCGGACCCGACGGCCCGCGGGTGGCGGCATATCCGGAACCGTTCCGGCAGTGGGGCCATCTCCGTTTCTCCGTCGGCCTGGAGGACGCCGATGACCTGATCGCCGACATCTCCCGGGCTCTCGACGCAACGTTCCCGGACGGCGACTGAGCGCGCGTATCGTTCGAAACGTCGGCGCTCACCGCCGACGGGAGGCGGCGAGGATGTCAGGCAACCAGGTAACCGGCGCGGTCGATCGCGCCACCGACAGTCCGTGGTTCCAGCGCGGGGCACGCGCCGGGCACGCCGTCAGCGGACTCGTCCACCTGCTCATCGCGTACATCGTCGTTCGGCTCGCCTTCGGCGAGGGCGGAAACGCCGACCAGTCCGGGGCCCTGGGCATCTTCGCCGGGAACACCGGGGGCCGCATCGTGCTCTGGATCGCGGCCGTCGCCTTCGTGGCACTCGCCCTGTGGCGAGTCGCCGAGGCCATCGTCGGCCCGCACGCCACCGAACCCGGCCGGGACAACGACGGCGCAGAGGACTGGCTCGACCGCGGTAAGGCATTGTCGCTGGCCGTCGTCTACGCCGGATTCGCCTGGACGGCAGTGCGATTCGCGATGGGCAGCGGCCAGTCGAGTGGCCAGCAGAATACCGGACTCACCGCTCGTCTGATGGAATCCGGTGCCGGCAAGTTCGTCGTGGTGGTCGCCGGCCTGATCATCATCGGCGTCGGTGTCTACCACGTGTACAAGGGTGCGAGCCGGAACTTCCTCGACGACCTCAAGACCCACGACCGCGCGGCGACCATCGCCGGGGTGGTCGGTTACTGCGGCAAGGGCCTCGTGCTCGTCGGCACCGGCATCCTGGTTCTCGTCGCGGTGGCCACCTCGGACCCGTCGAAGGCGAGCGGGATCGACGGCACGGTCAAGTCCCTGGCCGCCCTCCCCGCGGGGCAGGTGCTGATGATCCTGGCCGCGATAGGTATCGCCGGCTACGGCGTGTATTGCTACTGGCTCACCCGGTACGCACGGATGTGACCGCCGGTCCTCAGTCCGCCTCGTAGAGGATTCCGCGTCCGATGGCCTCCCGGACCACCGGCAGTGCGGCGGTGGCCAACGCCTCGGCGTCGACGCCGTGAAAGTCGGCGAGCAACTCGATCAAGGTCTGCAGGGGAACCTGTCCGCGACATCCGGCGAGTAATGCGCGGGACACCTCGTCGACGCCGAGGACCGCGCCCGGACCTCCGGGGCGGCGCACGGCGGCACCGACCTGTTGCCAGCCGTCCTCGCCGGGTAGCGAATGTTCTTCGAGCATCACCGGCGCGACCGAGAGCCGCTTGTCCAGCAGCTCCGCGTCGGAGGTCTCGCGTAGGTACCGGCGGCGGGCCAGGAAGGCCTGCGCCTCGGGACCGGTGACCTCTTCGCCCGCTCCGGTGATCTCTTCGATGACGACGTCGGGCTCCCGGTCCTCCCCCGCCTCCGGCGCGCGAACGGTGATGGAGCCCATGCCGATCGCGACGATGTCGTTGTCGTCGAACCACTCCAGCCACTGCTCCCCGCGCCGGGCAGCGGCAGCCTCGTCCTCGCCGGCATCGGAGAGCCACAGCGACACATAGCTGATCGGATCAGCCGCCTCCCGCTGGACGACCCAGGCGTCGAGACCCGTCCCGTCCAGCCAGCCGCCCACCCGGTCACGCCAGTCCGCACCGTCGGTGATGATCCAGTTGGCCAGGATCTGGGCGGTGCCGCCCGGGTTCAGGTGAGCAGGCAACTCGCGGATGAGCTGCTCGCACAGCGCATCTCCGACGACACCCGAGTCACGATAGATGTAGTCCTGGCTGCCGGTCCCGACGACGAACGGCGGGTTGGACACGATGAGGTCGAAGCGCTCCCCCGTCACGGGCTCGAACATGCTGCCCGCCCGCAGATCCCACGACATCCCGTTCAGGCGCGCGGTCGCCCGGGCCAGCGCCAGTGCCCGCTCGTTGGTGTCGGTGGCGACGATCTCGTCGCAGTGCGAGTTCAGGTGCAGCGCCTGGATGCCCACCCCGTGCCGATGTCGAGGGCGCGTCGTGCTGGTTCACGAATGATCGCGCGTGCGAGAGACATCGAGGCCCCACCGATTCCGAGTACGTGGTCGCGGGCGACGGGACCCGATCGCATGGCGGCGTCCTGGTCGGCGACGACGAGGAAGTCGTGGGTTTCGTCGGCGTGCGGACGGATGTCGAGGCTCGCGCGGATCGCTCCCTCGTCGATCCGGGTGAGTACTCCCTGGGCGACGAGTGCGTCGACGCCGGCTGTCGGAAACGCCTGCGCGACGAGGTTTTCGGGTTCGTCCGACCCGAGCAGGAAGAGCCTGATGAGGGTGGCGAGTCGCGACTCGCCCTCGTCGCCGTCGCGCTGTTCCTCCGCAGTCGCGGCCGACGCGGGCCACCACACGCCGCGCAGCAGGGCGGCGTGGACCTCGTCACCGAGGAGTTCGGTGACACCGTCGGTCGTATAGGCCGCGGCGCGGAGGTCGGCGCCCAGGGCGTCGACGACGGAATCGTCGGTCAGCGGATGAAGGGTGGAATGTGGCGCCGTCACGCACCTGAGGCTACTCACCGTGACTGGCCGGGATCGCTCCGTCCCTCGCGTCAGCAGTCGGACAGCACTCGGGACATCGCGTCCCGTTCCGCCGCAGTGACCCAGAGACCGTAGGCCTTCTTGACCTCGATCTGACGGCTGACGTAGGTGCATCGATACGCCTTGTTCGGAGGCAGCCAGGTGGCCGCATCGCCGGCGCCCTTGCGCTGGTTCACCGTTCCGTCGACCGCCTGCAGATTCCGCGGGTCGTTGGCGAACTCGAGACGGCGACGCGCATCCCACTGCGCCGCGCCCTTCTGCCAGGCGTCCGACAGCGCGACGACGTGGTCGATCTGAACGAGCGCCGACGTGTCCTGGCCGCGGGTGAACGGCAGGGTCGTGCCGGAGTAGGCGTCGACGAGGGTCCCCGACAGCACGCGACACCCGTCGGCGTGCAGGGTGACGTCGACGAGGTCACGGCGCAGGATGTCCTCCCGGGTCCGACACCCGTTGCGGCCGAACTGCACATCGACGGCGTCGTCCCAGGCCGAGCCGAACTCCGAGCGCGAGTATCCCGTCTTCGGCGCCCGACCCTTCACCGCCAGCGAGTCCAGATCGGCGTGGGCCCGGTTCACCGGCGCCGGCGTCGACGACGGCGTCGAGAACGGAAGCGACGGAACCGAAGCCGCACCCGGGGCGGGCGCTGTCTCCGGAGCCGATTCCGATTGGAGCAGACCGAGTGCACCGAGCACGGCAAGCAGAACGACCACTCCGATTCCCGGCAGCACCGCCCGACGTCTCACCCCGGCATCGTTGCACGCGTCCCCGACACCGAGCCGACGTGCCCGGTGACTGGCGAACCTCGCTTCGACCTGCAGACGTCGGCCGAAGTCTGCAGGTCGAAGCGAGGTTCGCCGGTGGTGGCTCGCGGGTCGTCGGCGTTTCCGGAGCCGAGGCGCCGACACCTAACGATTTCGGAACGACAATCCCGGGGTGGCAACGATTCGGTCCCATTCGGGATGACAACCCTCCGGTTCAGTATGATCACCCCTACGACCGGGTCAAACGTGCCACTTGGGTGCGTCCGGCCGCCCGGAGATCACACTCCCTGACCGGAAGGACGGCAACGCCATGAGCGCACCGGAGAGCAGCGCCGATCGCGAGATCGACGCGGTGGACACGGAGAACGACGCCGTAGATGCCGATCTGCAGGCCGCCGACGAGGACGCGACGGTCGAGGTCGACGCCCTGGAGGACGAGGACGCCGCCGTCGAGATCTCCCCCGACGAGGTCGTCGCCACAGAGGACTCCGCCGAGGAGCCCGCTGTAGAAGACTCCGCCGAGGATGTCGCTGCCGAAGACGTTGCGGTCGAGGAAACCGCCGCCGTCGACGATGCGGCCCCGGTCGAAGAAGCCCCGCTTGACGAGGAAACTCTCGACAAGCCCATAGAGGCCGACACCCACGGAGAACTCGCCGACGCCGCGGACCTCGAAGGTCTGCACGTGTCGTCGCGGGTTCGTGTCACTCTCGAGGACGGCACCACGCGTGAGGGGGAGATCGTCGACGACTTCGCCGACCTCGCTCCCGGCGACCAGACCGTCGAGGCACGGATTGACGAGGATCACATCGCCCGCTTGCGGCGCTGGGCGATCTCGACCGACGATCACGACATCGTCTTCGCCGACGACGATGCCGTCGAGCTCCTGAGCGTTTCGTAGAACAAGTTGTGCGCCACTTGCGCACAATTTCCACGAGATCCGGTGCGCGAGGGGGGACTTGAACCCCCACGTCCGTAGACACTGGAACCTAAATCCAGCGCGTCTGCCAATTCCGCCACTCGCGCTCGGTGCGTTCCCGACGTGGAACCGGGCTCCGCACTGTAACCGCGACCACCCTACCGGCCGCGTTTTGATCATCGCAGGCCAGGTACCTTGAAAGGTATGTCCTCGTCCCCCCGTCGCACACATCGGCCGGCGCTCGTGGTGCTGACCGTGGTCGCCGCGGTGGCGTGCCTGGTCCTCGCCTGGTGGCAGTGGTCGCGCTTCGAGTCGGCCTCCGGCAGCGGCCAGAACCTCGGCTACGCGCTGCAGTGGCCGGCCTTCGCGGTCGCGGTCATCTACGCCTACCGACGCTTCGTCGTCCTCGAGAGCGACCCGGAGGAGGCACGCAAGGCCGCCGCGGACGCCCGCGCCGCGGCCGAGATCCCCGAGGGCATCCTCCCCGAGCGCCCGACGACGCCGAGCGCGGCGTCGTTGATCAACGATCACGACCCGGTCAAGGACGCGGCGCTCATCGAATACAACCGCTACCTGGCCGAGCTCAGATCGGCAGACACCCCCGACGCCCCGTCATCGAAAGGCCCGCAGTGACCGAGACCGCATCCACCGCTTCTGCTCCCACCGCACCGGTGGAGAAGGTCCGCGGGGCCCTGTTGAGGTACCGCGTCCTGGCCTGGATCACCGGTATCTGGCTGCTACTGCTCGTCGCCGAGCTGATCCTGGCGTACGGATTCGACAACAAGGCGCTCGACTTCGTGCCGATCGTCCACGGCTGGGTCTACTTCGTCTACCTGATCATGGCGGTCGACCTGGCGATCAAGGTGCGCTGGCCCGCGGGCAAGACGATCATCACCGCGATCGCCGGCACCATTCCGTTCCTGTCCTTCTGGTTCGAGCACAAGCGCACCCAGGAAGTGAAGGCGCAGTTCAACCTCTAGCGGCGAGCTCCCGCAGCGCCGGCACCAGTTGCGCCAGCGCCTTGCCGCGGTGGCTCAGCGAATCCTTCTCCTCCGGCGTGAGTTCGGCCGACGACCGGCCGGCCGCGAGCTCGTCGTCGGGCGCGAACAGCGGGTCGTAGCCGAAGCCGTTCGGTCCGCGCTCGGCGCGCAGCACCCGTCCGCGCCACTCCCCGCGCACGACCGTCTCGGTCCCGTCCGGCAGCACCAACGCGCACGCCGACACGAATGCCGCGCCGCGTCGTTCGTCGGGGGTGTCCGACAGCTGCGCCAGCAACAGCGTGTTGTTGGCCGGATCGTCGCCGTGAGCACCCGACCAGCGCGCCGACAGCACCCCGGGCATCCCGTTCAGTGCGTCCACCGAGATCCCGGAATCATCCGCGAGACAGGGCAATCCGGTGGCGCGTGCACCCGAGCGCGCCTTGATCAGCGCGTTCTCCTCGAAGGTCGCGCCGTCCTCGGGCTCCTCCGGGTACTCGGGCACGGCGTCGAGGCCGAGGATCTCCAGGCCGGTGATCCCGGCGGCGTCGACGACACGCTGCAGCTCGGCGAGCTTCTTGCGATTGCGGCTCGCGAGCAGGACCTTCGACATCAGGCGTTGCCCGGCAGCTGACCCGGGTACGGCTCGGCGAGCACGGCGCGCTGCGCCTCGAACAGCTTCTGGGTACCGATCGCAGCGACGTCGAGGAGCGCGTCGAGGGTCGACCGTGCGAAGGTCGCGCCCTCGCCGGTGCCCTGCACCTCGACGAGGGTGCCGGCGTCGGTGGCGACGACGTTCATGTCGACCTCGGCCCGCGAGTCCTCTTCGTACGGCAGGTCGAGACGCACCCGGCCGTCGACGACGCCCACGCTCACCGCGGCGATCGCGCACGAAAGCGGTTGCGGGTCGGCCAGTTTGCCGGCGGCACGCAGGTAGGTCACCGCGTCGGCGAGCGCCACGTAGGCGCCGGTGATCGCGGCGGTGCGGGTGCCGCCGTCGGCCTGCAGGACGTCGCAGTCGAGCGCGATGGTGTTCTCCCCCAGGGCGGCGAGGTCGATGCAGGCGCGCAGCGACCGGCCGACGAGCCGGCTGATCTCGTGGGTTCGGCCACCGATCTTGCCCTTGACCGATTCGCGCTTGTTCCGCTCGTGCGTCGCGGCAGGGAGCATCGAGTACTCGGCGGTGAGCCAGCCCAGGCCCGAACCACGACGCCACGGCGGGACGCCCTCGGTGACACTCGCGGTGCACATCACGCGGGTCTGTCCGAACTCCACCAGCACCGATCCCGCGGGATGGCTGGTGAAGCCACGGGTGAAGGAGATGGGACGCAGTTCGTCGTCGGCTCGGCCGTCAGCTCGTGTGGTCACGGCTCCAACTGTAACGACCGTGGTCGGACGGCATGTGACCCGCTCGACCCCGGCCCGCTAGGCGAGATCGATGACCTGTCCCTGACGTACGAGATCGACCGGCCCCGAGAACGTGCTGCGTGCCTCGGCGAGGATCTCCGCCGAATCGGTCCACGGCGCGACGTGGGTGATCGCGAGCGCACGCACGTTGGCCTTGGTCGCGGCCTCCCCCGCCTCGATACCGGACATGTGCAGGTCCGGCGGACGTTCCGACGGGGCGTGGGTCCACGACGCCTCGCACAGGAACAGGTCCGCGTCGGCGGCGAGATCGATGAGTTCGTCGCAGGGGGCGGTGTCGCCGCTGTAGGCGATGACCTGCCCTTGCGGGCCGGTGATGCGCAGCCCGTACGTCTGCGGTGGATGGTTGACCTTCACCGACTTGATCCGCATGCCGCCGAGGGTGACCTCGACCCCGTCCCGCCATTCGTGGACGTCGAAGGTGTCGGAGATGTCGTCGACCTGGCCCGGGAATTCAGACGACCCGTGGCCGATCCGCAGCGCCGTTCCCGGGGGTCCGTAGAGCGGGGCGCGTTCCGTCGCCGACGAGGGCGCATACCGGCGCCACACCAACATCGCGGGCAGATCCAGGCAGTGATCGGCATGGAGATGACTGAGAACCACCGAGACCCCGCAGGGATCGGTGACCCGTTGCAGTTCTCCGAAGACACCCGGTCCGCAATCCACCAGCACCGGCTGTTCGCCGGGGACAGAGAGCAGGTAGCCGGAGCATGCCGCCCCCGGTCCGCCCACACTGCCCGAACATCCGAGGACCGTGAGACGCATAAGCCCTACTGTGCCATGCCCGCGCGAGTCGCTGCCGGGTTACCGGGTCACAAGTGGGCCGCGAAGATTGCCCGAGTCGGCTAAAGGTGCTGCACAGCACCGACGACGGGCCCGAGGAACCGTCTCGAGAGCTTGGCGAACATCTCCGGGTCGCCGGTCGCCTGGAAGACGCGCGACGCCTCCCGACCGGTGTGCGGGTGCAGCAGGTCCTTCTCGGTGAGGACGCGATAGAGGTCCTTGGCCGTCTCCTCCGCGCTGGACACGAGCGTCACCTCGTCGCCCATCGCGAGCTGCAGGACGCCGGTCAGCAACGGGTAGTGCGTGCAGCCGAGCACGACTGTGTCGACGCCGGCCTGCTGCAGTGGTTCGAGGTACCCCTGTGCCAGACCGAGGATCTGGCGGCCGCTGGTGATCCCGCGTTCGACGAAGTCGACGAAGCGCGGGCACGGTACTGCGGTGATCACCGCGTCGCGGGCCGCGGCGAACGAATCCTCGTATGCGCGTGAGGAGATGGTGGCCTCGGTGCCGAGCACGCCGATCCGGCCGTTCTTGGTGGCGACCACCGCTCGACGCACCGCGGGGAGAACGACCTCGACCACCGGGATCGGCGCGTAGCGTTCCCGGGCGTCACGCAGGCAGGCTGCGGACGCGGTGTTGCAGGCGATGACGATCGCCTTGACGCCGCGCTCGGCCAGGTCGTCGCCGATCGCCAGCGCGTGCTTGCGGATCTCGGGGATCGTCAGTGGACCGTACGGGCCGTTCGCGGTGTCGCCGATGTAGACGATGTCCTCGTCGGGCAGCAGGTCCATGATGGCGCGCGCCACGGTCAGTCCGCCGACGCCGGAGTCGAAGATCCCGATGGGTGCCTCGGGATCGGAGGTCCAGACGGGCATGTTGGGTTGCGCGGCTATGACGCCACCCCCGGGGTCGCGGTGCGCTGCTTGCGTTTGCGGTCGCCCGAGGCGAGGAACCAGGCGGCCAGCACGCCGGCGATCGCGCCGAACAGATGCGCCTGCCAGGAGACGACGGGATTGCTCGGCAGCACGCCCCAGAGGATCGAACCGTAGATCAGGAAGAGCACGACGCCGCCGAGGATCTGCCACAGGTCGCGGTTGAACAGACCACGCACGATGAGAAAGGTGAGCCAGCCGAAGATGATGCCCGACGCGCCGACCGTGATCGAGTAGGGCGCGGCGAACAACCACACCCCTACCCCGGAGATCACCCAGATGATGCCGGTGACGATGAGGAACCGCTGCGTCATCAGCACCAGGAAGCAGAGCACCGCCCCGGGCATGAGGTTGGCGAACAGGTGTTCCCAGTCGGCGTGCAGCATCGGCGCCCAGAGGATGCCGTCGAGTCCGTCGACCTGGCGGGGTTCGATGCCGTTCTGGTCGAGGTCATATCGGGTGGCCGCGTCGATCAGCTCGACGACGAACAGCGCCGCGATGATGCACACGGTGGTGATCAGCGAACGCAGCCAGAGCGGGCGCGAGCGCCGCGGCTGTTCCTGCCCGACCGGTGGGGTGTACGACGTCATGGCCAGTTTCTCTTCGGGTCTCGACTCATCTCAGGTGACGTTCCGGCACTGCCGGTCACGCCCAGAGCTGACCTTCGAGTGCCTGCTCCGCGTCGTCCAGGCTACCTTCGTAGACCCCGGTCGAGAGATACTTCCACCCCGCGTCGGGAACCACGAAGCCGATGTCGGCACGGATGCCGTCCTTCATCGCCCGGCGCCCGATGCCGCGTGCGGCCTGCAGGATCGCGCCGGTGGAGATGCCCGCGAAGATGCCTTCGAGGTCGATCAGCTCGCGCACGCGGGCGACCGCGTCGACGCCGGTCACCGAGAACCGGCGGGTGAGCACCGAGTCGTCGTAGAGCTCCGGGATGAAGCCCTCGTCGATGTTGCGCAGGCCGTACACCTCGTCGCCGTAGCGGGGTTCGGCCGCGACGATCTCGATCTCGGGATTGCGTTCGCGCAGAAAACGTCCGACGCCCATGAGCGTCCCAGTGGTGCCCAGGCCCGCGACGAAGTGGGTGATCTCCGGCAGGTCGGCGTAGAGCTCCGGGCCGGTGCCCTCGTAGTGGGCGGCGACATTGGCGGCGTTGCCGTACTGGTAGAGCATCACCCAGTCGGGGTTCTCCGACGCCAGCTTCTTGGCCACGGCCACCGCGGTGTTCGACCCGCCCGCGGCCGGCGAGGAGATCACCTTCGCGCCGAACATCCGCAGCAGCGACCGGCGCTCCTCGGAGGTGTTCTCGGGCATCACGCAGATCAGTTGGTAGCCCTTGAGTTTCGCGGCCATCGCCAGCGAGATCCCGGTGTTGCCGCTGGTGGGTTCGAGGATCGTCGAACCCTCGTGCAGGAGCCCGTCGCGTTCGGCCTGCTCGATCATGCGCAGCGCCGGACGGTCCTTGATGGAGCCCGTCGGGTTGCGGTCCTCGAGCTTGGCCCAGAGCCGAACGTGCGGTCCGTCGGCCGAGTCGTCCCAACGCGGGGAGAGCCTCTGCAGCCCGATCAGCGGGGTGTGGCCGACCGAGTCGATGAGTGAGTCGTAGCGCGCCACGCTCAGCAGCCGCCGGCGACCGCGGGCAGGATGGTCACCTCGTCACCGTCGTCGATGGAGGTGTCGAGACCGCCGGAGAACCGGACGTCCTCGTCGTTGACGTAGACGTTGACGAACCGGTGCAGCTTTGCGGTGCCCTTCTCATCGGGTCCGACCAGGCGCTCCTTGAGTCCGGGGTTGCCCGACTCCAGGTCGTCGATCAGCGCGGCGAGCGTCGCACCGGAACCCTCGACGCGCTTGGCGCCGCCGGTGTGGGTCCGCAGGATCGTCGGGATGGACACGGTGACGGGCATACTCAGCTCCTGATCTCGATCTCTTCTTCGGTGACCGTGCCGTCGACGATGCGATAGCTACGGATCTCGGCGGTCTCCGGGTCCCGGGTGGACACCAGCACATAGTGGGCGCCGGGCTCACCGGCGTAGGAGATGTCGGTGCGGCTCGGGTAGGCCTCGGTCGCGGTGTGCGAGTGGTAGATCACCACCGGCTCCTCGTCGCGACGATCCATGTCGCGCCACACGGACAGCTGCTCGGCGGAGTCGAATCGGTAGAACGTGGGCGACCGTTCGGCGTTGACCATCGGGATGAACCGCTGCGGGTCGTCGGAACCCTCCGGCCCGGCGATCACGCCGCACGCCTCGTCCGGATGATCGGCGCGGGCGTGCGCGACCATCGCGTCGACGAGTTCCTGATCGATCTCGAGCATCGGTGTCCCGTTCTCCTTCGCAGACGCGGGGCCCGTTACGGGCACGTCGGTTCGGCGACCGGTCGTCGCACTTGTCTGATGGGAACGCCGGCCCGTGAACGCCTATTCCGAAACCGGTTATGACCGGCGTCACCGGCGGGTGACCGGTACGAGCAGGTCAGGCGAAAGCCGACGGTGCGGCGTCGGCGTACGTGGGGATCGAGGCCACCGACTCGGCGGCCAGCACGGCGTCGACGATCGCCCGCTGGACGACGTCGGCCGCACATCGGGAGACCTCGGCGATGATCGCCGCGTCCGCGTGCATGCCGGGCGGCGAGGCGGTCGCCGGATCGGTCGACTCCGGCCGGACCGCCCCGGTGGAGACAGCGAAGATGGTGTCGCCGTCGAGCGGCGAGTGGGCCGGGCGGATGGCGCGACCCAGGCCGTCGTGACCGGCCATGGCGATCCGGCGGGTCATCGCCGCATCGAGTGCGGCATCGGTGGCGACGACCCCGATCGTGGTGTTCAGAACGGTGTGTTTCTCCGCGAGTTCGGCCAGGTGCGCGATGTCGGCGGCCTCGGGACGCGTCAGGCCCAGTTCGGCGAGCTCGCTCTCGCCGAGGTCCCACGGCAGCCCGGTGGTCGGGTCGATGACGGCGCCGACCGGGTTGGCGACCATCAGCGCACCGACCGTGACACCGGCCGCCGGACCCGTCTCGATCGTCACCGAGGCGGTGCCCACGCCGCCTTTCAGCGCACCGGCCCGGGCACCGGCTCCCGCTCCCACACTGCCGACCGCGAAGTCGGTCCCGGCCACGCGGACCGCCTCGGCACCGAAGTCGGCGTCGGGCCGGTGATCCCACGCGCCGACCGGCAGATCGAAGATCACCGCCGCCGGCACGATGGGCACCACGTGCCCCCTGGTGTCCAGGGGCAGGCCGACCCCCTCGGCCTCGAGCGCGCGCATCGCACCGTCGGCCGTCGCGAGGCCGTAGGCGCTGCCGCCGCTGAGCACGATGGCATGCGCGGTCTGCACGGTGTTCGACGGATCGAGGAGATCGGTCTCCCGGGTGCCCGGGCCTCCGCCGCGCACGTCGACCGCCGCGATCGCGCCCGGCCCCGAGATCCGGACCACCGTCGTACCGGTGGCCCAGCCGTGGCCGTCGGGCGTCTCAGCGGTGCCGGAGACCTCGGCGTCGGCGTCGACGCGGTGACTGTGCCCGAAAGTGATCCCGACGACGTCGGTGATGCGGTCACCCGGGCGGGCGGGTCGTCCGATGGTCGTCACGTGCACCTCTGCTCTCGTCGATCCCCGACCGGAACTCCGAACTCGGACAAAACTCCCGAAAGGAGCTGCGTCAACGAGGATCGTAGGTCACATCACCGCTTCCACGAGCAGATCCTGCATCACGGTCAGCCAGTGATAGACGTCGAGATGCGCGGCGTGCGGATGGTCGGGCGGCAGCCGATCCGGGGTGTCCTCCGAGATGCCGAGCATCGCCCCGAGCGCGAGACGGACGTCGTTGAGGGCGGTCAGCCATGCGGTCGCCTCGTCGACGGTGAGCGCGAGGTCGCCGCCCCCGTCCGGCAGGGTGTCGAGAAGTGTGTGGGCCGCAGCGAGTTTGGCGTTGATGATCTTCGGCTCGTTGACGCTGCGCAGCGCGGAGTTGAGTCGGCCGTTGACCACCTCCGCGGAAAGTTCCTCGTCCTGATCCGGCCGATGGAAATCCGGCAGCAGGCGGCCGAGGGTGGCGTCGTCCGGCGCGTCGGAGTGACCGATGCGGATGCCGGTGACCTCCGACAGCGCGTCGCTCGGCGCGGTGTCGGCGCGTTCGGCGAGGAGCTCACACATCGAGGAGACCAGCGACGCGAGCAACTCGGCCTCGTGCGAGTCGAGCTGGGAGGTGATCCGGATCGACTCGCCGCGGCCCTTGCGTTTCCAGGTGCGCACGCCTCAGTGTCTCCCCACCGTCGACGACGGTCCGGTCCCCGGCGGCAGCATCTCTGTCCCGGTCATGAATCGCGCTGCATGGTGGCCCACAGGCCGGCCGCGTGCAGTTTGCGCACGTCTGCCTCGACCTTGTCCCGATCGCCGCTGGAGACCACGGCCTTGCCCTCGGTGTGCACCTGCATCATGAGCTGATTGGCATGCGACTCCGAGTAGCCGAAGATCTTCTGGAAGACGAAGGTCACGTACCGCATCAGATTGACGGGGTCGTCCCACACGACGGTCATCCAGGGTTTGTCGAGATCCGCCGCGCCGTCGGCCACCGCGGGTTCGGCAACCGCGGTACCGCCGGGGGTAGCCTCGTGCGCACGAGTTTCGTCAGGCGCCATGAGGACAAGGGTAACGCGATAGTGAGCATCGACAACACTGCGCTGCTGACCGACCAGTACGAACTGACCATGGTCGCAGCGGCTCTCCGGCACCCGGTCGCGCACCGGCCGTGCGTGTTCGAGGTGTTCGCCCGCCGACTCCCCGACGGTCGTCGGTACGGCGTCGTCGCGGGTACCGGACGTGTCCTCGCCGAGCTCGCGGGGTTCCGTTTCGGCGACGAGGAGATCGCCGTCGTGGAGCAGTTCCTCGACGCCGAGACCGTCGCATGGCTGCGCGACTATCGCTTCGCCGGGGACATCGACGGCTACCGCGAGGGCGAGCTCTACTTCCCCGGTTCCCCGATCCTCACGGTTCGGGCACCGTTCGCCGAGGCGGTTCTCCTCGAGACGTTGATCCTGTCGATCCTCAACCACGACAGCGCCATCGCCTCGGCCGCCGCCCGGATGGTCAGCGCGGCCGGTTCCCGCCCGATCATCGAGATGGGCTCCCGACGCACCCACGAGCGGGCCGCCGTCGCGTGTGCCCGCGCCGCCTACCTCGCCGGTGTCGCCGCGACGTCGAACCTCGAGGCGAATCGTCGTTTCGGCGTGCCCAGCGCGGGCACCGCCGCCCATGCCTTCACCCTCGGTTTCACCGGACCCGACGGCCCCGACGAGAAGGCGGCCTTCGCCGCGCAGATCGAGGCCCTCGGAGTCGGCACCACACTGCTCGTCGACACCTACGACATCACCCAGGGCGTCCGCAACGCGATCGAGGTCGCCGGCCCCGCACTCGGTGCGGTGCGCATCGACTCGGGGGATCTCGGTGTGCTCGCGCGTCAGGTGCGCACTCAGCTCGACGACCTCGGGGCGACGAACACCAAGATCGTGGTGTCCGGCGACCTCGACGAGTACGCGATCGCCTCGCTGCGCGCCGAGCCGGTGGACACCTACGGTGTCGGGACCTCGCTGGTCACCGGGAGCGGCGCACCGACCGCGGGTATGGTCTACAAGCTCGTCGAGGTGGACGGTCTGCCCGTCGCCAAGCGGTCGAGCCACAAGGAATCGCGCGGCGGCGCGAAGGCGGCCGTGCGGGCCGCGCGGGGCAGTGGGACGATCGTGGAGGAGATCGTCTACCGAGCCGACGGGCCGCGCCCTGATGCCGACGGTGGTCTCCACCTCCGGGATCTGCAGATCCCGCTGGTCCGCGGCGGGGAGCCGGTGGCATCCCTGCCATCGCTGACCGACGCGCGCGCCCACCTCGCGGCGGGGCTGGTGAGCCTGCCGTGGGAGGGCCTCGGCCTCTCTCACGGAGACCCAGCGGTGCCGACCCGCTACCAGCTCGGCTGACGAGCACACCCTTCGATCCGCCAGGGAGTACCTGATGAGCAGCGAACGCAACGACGGCACCAAGCCGGCCGACGCGTTGGTCGTCGTCGACGTCCAGAACGATTTCTGCGAGGGCGGCTCCCTCGCGGTCAACGGCGGTGCCGCGGTCGCCCGTGCGATCACCAAGATCCTCGGCGAGTACCGGACCGTCGTCGCGACACGCGATCACCACATCGATCCCGGCGCTCACTTCTCCGACGACCCCGACTACGTCGACACCTGGCCGCCGCATTGCGTGGTCGGCACCGACGGCGTCGCGTTCCATCCCGAATTCGATTACGCCGCAGCGCAAGAGGTCTTCTCCAAGGGCGAGTACGACGCCGCGTACTCGGGTTTCGAGGGCATCGCCGACGACGGGACCACGCTCGAGCAGTGGCTGCGCGATCACAAGATCTCGTCGATCGACATCGCGGGCCTGACCACCGATCACTGTGTCCTCGCCACCGCGCTCGACGCGGTGAAGGCGGGCTTCACGACCCGGGTGCTGCTCAACTTCACCGCGGGCGTCGGCGCGGAGACCACGTCCGACGCATTGTCGAGCATGCGTGAGGCCGGGGTCGAACTCGTGGGCGATCTGCTCTACGACGGCTCCTACGGCACGGGTTAGTCCCCGAGGGAACCGCAGAGCCCGCTGATCCGTCTGAAACTCACACACCCCATCTCGCACCATCTCGAACGAGGACCCCGGAACACCACATGCCGAACACTCCCCCGGTGACCGAACTGCTCGACACCGCGGTCTCCGCGCTCGGCGGTCGTCGACGTGACGGTCAGGTCGCCATGGCGTCCGCCGTCGCACACGCGATCGACACCGGCGAACATCTCGCCGTGCAGGCCGGCACCGGCACCGGAAAATCGCTGGCGTACCTCGTACCGGCGATCCGCCACGCGGTGGAGACCGGCCGGACCGTCGTGGTGTCGACGGCGACGATCGCACTGCAGCGGCAGCTGATCGAGCGCGATCTCCCCCGTCTCGCCGGCGCCCTCGCCAAGCCGATCGGCCGCAAGCCGACCTTCGCGATTCTCAAGGGTCGCGGTAACTATCTGTGCCTCAACAAGATCCATTCGGGTACCGCCGACGAGCCGGACACCGAGTTGTTCGATCCGTTCGAGCTGTCCCGCACCGGACGCGATGTCACCCGGTTGCGGGAGTGGAGCAGCGACACCGAGACCGGCGACCGCGACGACCTCGTTCCCGGTGTCGCCGACCGCGCCTGGCGACAGGTCAGCGTGTCCGCGCGCGAATGCCTCGGCGCCGCCAACTGTTCCTACGGCGAGGACTGTTTCGCCGAGCAGGCCCGCCGCCGGTCCGGCAAGGTCGACGTGGTGGTCACCAACCACGCGCTGCTGGCGATCAACGCGACGAGTCCCGCCAACGTGCTCCCCGAGCACGACGTCGTGATCATCGACGAGGCCCACGAGCTCGTCGATCGGATGACCTCGGTGGCCACCGACGAACTGTCCGCGTCGTCGATCGCGCTCGTCTCCCGGCGCGTCGGCAAGCTCGTCGACGAGGAGACCGCCGACGCGCTCCTCGGCGCCGGGGAGCAACTCGGCGAGCTGCTGGAAACCGCCCCGAAGACGCAGTGGAACCAGCTGCCTCCCGACGCGACCTCCGTGCTGGTGATGTTGCGTGACCGGTTGTGGCAGACCCGTACCGCGATCGGCCCGGTGCGCGCTCCCGGCGCAGGCGACGACGGCGCGGCCGCTGCCCGGTCGGCGGCCCTCACCTCGCTCGACGACATGCACGACACGGTCGTGCGCGTCCTCGGCGCCTTCGACGAACCCGACGAGTCCAAACGCCGGGACGTGGTGTGGGTCGGCCTCGACACCTCCCGGCGCGGTGCCGAACCCCGACCGGTGCTGCACATCGCACCGCTGTCGGTCGGGGGCCTGCTGCGGGCGTCGCTGTTCGCCAATTCGACGGTGATCCTCACCTCCGCGACCCTGACGATCGGTGGTTCGTTCGACGCCTTGGCCGCGACGTGGGGTCTGCCCGCGTCCGGACGCGGCACCGATCGTCCGGCCGCCGACGAACCGGGAACCGATGAACCAGGTCCCGACCCGGCGGCCTCGCGCAACATCACGGCCAGCGGCAAAGCGGTGCCCTCGGATTCGGGTTCGGCACGGTGGACGGGCTTGGACGCCGGCTCTCCGTTCGACTATCCGAAGTCGGCGATCCTCTACGTCGCTCGGCACCTTCCCCGGCCCGATCGGTCGGGTATAGCGCCGCGGACGATGGACGAGATCGCGAACCTCGTCGACGCCGCCGGCGGGCGCACCCTGGGACTCTTCTCGTCGATGCGCGCCGCGCGCGAGGCGGCCGAGGCCATCCGCGAACGGTGTGATCATCCGGTGTTGTGCCAGGGCGACGACACCACCTCGACGCTGGTCAAACGCTTTGCCGAAGACCCCGAGACGTGCCTGTTCGGCACGCTGTCGCTCTGGCAGGGCGTCGACGTACCCGGGCCTTCGCTGAGTCTGGTGCTCATCGACCGCATCCCGTTCCCCCGCCCCGACGACCCGCTGCTCACCGCGCGGCAACGCGCGGTCGACGCGCGGGGCGGCAACGGCTTCCTGTCCGTGGCCGCCAACCACGCGGCGCTGCTGCTCGCGCAGGGCGCCGGCCGATTGCTGCGTTCGGTCGACGACCGCGGCGTCGTCGCGGTGCTGGACTCCCGGCTGGCCACAGCCGGTTACGGGGGCTATCTGCTCGCCTCGCTGCCGCCGATGTGGCGGACCACCGACCCCGCGGTCGTCCGCTCTGCGCTCAGCCGGCTCACCGCGGCACCCCGTCCGGTGGGCTGATCGGCCCGCGAGGAGACACCCGACACGAGGACCGCGTACGACAAGACAATCGCGTACGCGGGGCACTAGGTTGGGTAGCGGTGATACCAACGCAGGCGAGACCGACAACGCACCCTGGCCAGTCGCGGGAGCTGACGAGAGGAGGCTTCGAGTGATCGGGCGCATGGGTATCGATGACATCGCACCCCTCGTCTCCGCAGGGCAGCAGCCCGCGAAAGCCGTTGTGGGAGAGTTTTTCCCGATCAGCACCACCGCATGGCGCGAAGGTCACGACGCGATCGGCGTCACCTTGCACATCGAGGCACCGCGACGCGGGGTCCTCGACATCCGCATGACGCCGGCGCCCGAACCGGACACGTTCAACGCGGCGTTCGTCCCCGACACGGTCGGGTTCTGGTCGTACCGCATCGAGGCCTGGAGCGACCCGTACACCACCTGGCGATCGGCGGTCATCAAGAAACTCGACGCCGGTCAGGGCGCCGCCGACCTGGCCAACGACCTCGAGACCGGCGCCCGAATCCTCGAGCGCGCCGCCGAGGGCATCGTCGACGAGAACCGTGAACTCCTGCTCGACGCGGTTCGTCTGCTCCGCGCCCGACGCCGCCGTGTCGAGAACCGGGTGAGTCTGGCGATCTCCGAGGAGGTCGTCGAACTGCTCCACGACAACCCGGTCCGCGAACTCGTCACCAAGAGCCGCACCTACCGCGTGTGGGTCGACCGCACCCGCGCCCTCTTCGGGTCCTGGTACGAGTTCTTTCCCCGGTCCACCGGCGGCTGGGACGGCGAGGGCAACCCGGTGCACGGCACCTTCCTCACCGCAGCCGAGGATCTGCCCCGCGTCGCCGGGATGGGATTCGACGTCGTCTACCTCCCGCCGATCCACCCCATCGGCGAGGTCAACCGCAAGGGACGCAACAACACGCTCGTCGCCGGGCCCGACGACGTCGGCTCGCCGTGGGCCATCGGGTCGAAGGACGGCGGCCACGACGCGATCCACCCGCAGCTGGGTTCCGAGGAGGACTTCGAGTACTTCGTCGGACGGGCGCGGGAGCTGGGTCTCGAAGTCGCCCTCGACCTCGCACTGCAGTGCGCACCCGACCATCCCTGGGCGACCGAACACCCCGACTGGTTCATCATCCAGCCCGACGGCACGATCGCCTACGCGGAGAACCCGCCGAAGAAGTACCAGGACATCTACCCGCTCAACTTCGACGACGACCGCAACGGCATCTACCGAGCCGTGCTGAAGGTGGTCCTGCACTGGGTCGGTCTGGGCGTCGACATCTTTCGCGTCGACAACCCGCACACCAAGCCCCCGAATTTCTGGGAGTGGCTGATCAGCGAGGTCAAGAAACGGAACCCGGACGTGCTGTTCCTGTCCGAGTCCTTCACCCGACCGGCACGTCTCTACGGTCTCGCCCGCCTCGGGTTCACCCAGTCCTACACGTACTTCACCTGGAAAACGGAGAAGTGGGAGCTCGAGCAGTTCGGTCGCGAGCTGGCCGAGCACGCCGACGAGGCGCGCCCCAACCTGTTCGTGAACACCCCGGACATCCTCCACGAGAGCCTGCAGCACGGCGGCCCGGGCATGTTCGCGTTGCGCGCCGCCCTGGCCGCGACCCTCGCCCCGACCTGGGGCGTCTACAGCGGTTACGAACTCTACGAACACGTGGCGGTCGCCGAGGGCAGCGAGGAGTACCTGGACTCCGAGAAGTACGAACTGCGCCCGCGCGACTACAAGGCGGCGACGAGCCGCGGCGAGTCTCTGGAACCGTGGATCACCTCGCTCAACGAGATCCGCCGCCGGCATCCCGCCCTGCAGCAGTTGCGGAACATCCACTTCCACCACGTCGACAACCCGTCGCTCATCGCGTACTCGAAGATCGATCCGGTGACCGGCGACCGTGTCGTGGTGGTCATCAACCTCAACCCGTACGCCGCTGAGGAATCGACCGTGTGGCTCGATCTCCCCGCACTCGGATTCGAGTGGTACGACCACTTCTCGGTCCGCGACGAGGTGTCCGGGGAGGAGTACTGGTGGGGGCAGGACAACTACGTCCGGCTCGAGCCGTGGCGCGCGGTCGCCCACATTCTGGCCCTGCCGCCACTCGACCCCGCTGCCGCAGCGCGACTCGCCTATCGAATCCAGTGAGGTGCCCGTGACCGATCTCGAGTCCCTCCCCGACCCGAAGGCGTCCGATCACGATCTGCGTCGGCTCGACGCGCTGACCCACCCCGAACCGCACGCGTTTCTCGGGGCGCACGACGCTCCGGGAAGTTCCACGATCCTGCGCACCCTGCGACCCGACGCGCTGTCGGTGTCCGCGGTCATCGGCGGCGTCGATCACCCGATGACCCGCCAGACCGACGACCTGTGGGTCGTCACCGTGCCGATCGCCGACCTGATGGACTACCGCTACCGGATCGTCTATCCCGACGGCTCGGGCGGCACCGCCGAGTTCGTCGTCGCCGACGGTTATCGCTTCCTGCCGAGCCTCGGCGACGTCGACATCCACCTGTTCAGCGAAGGCCGGCACGAGACGCTGTGGGAGGCACTCGGAGCCCGCGTCGTCTCGTACACGACGGCCGACGGCGAGGTCGCCGGCACCGCGTTCTCGGTCTGGGCGCCCAACGCGCACGGAGTGGCCGTCATCGGGGACTTCGACCACTGGACCGGCCGCGTGGCTCCCATGCGCAAGGTCGGGGTCAGCGGTGTCTGGGAGGTGTTCGTCCCCGACGTCGGCGACGGCGCGCACTACAAGTTCCGGGTGCACGGCGCCGACGGCGTGATCCGCGACAAGGCAGACCCGATGGCCTACCGGACCACACCCCCGCCGTCGACCGCGTCGGTCGTCACACAGTCGCGGTACGTCTGGTCCGACGACGCCTGGATCGCGCGACGGGAGGCCTCCTCGCCCGAGCGCGAGCCGATGAGCATCTACGAGGTCCACCTGGCGTCGTGGCGTCAGGGTCTGGGCTACCGCGAACTCGCCCACCAGCTCGCCGACTATGTCGTCGAGAAGGGCTTCACACACGTCGAGTTCCTGCCGGTGGCCGAACACCCCTTCGGCGGTTCCTGGGGCTACCAGGTGACGTCGTACTACGCGCCGACGGCCCGCTT
Organism: Gordonia sp. Swx-4; assembly: GCF_030316175.1. NCBI lineage: Bacteria > Bacillati > Actinomycetota > Actinomycetes > Mycobacteriales > Gordoniaceae > Gordonia > Gordonia sp. Swx-4. The sequence continues at coordinate 1,973,025 of NZ_CP128197.1, read as the reverse complement.
CGGCACCCCCGACGACTTCCGGTACCTCGTCGACCATCTGCATTCGCGTGGCATCGCGGTGATCGTCGACTGGGTCCCCGCCCACTTCCCGAAGGACGAGTGGGCCCTGGCCCGCTTCGACGGCACGCCACTCTACGAGCACGCCGACCCGATGCGCGGCGAGCAACTCGACTGGGGCACCTACGTCTTCGACTTCGGACGCCACGAGGTCCGCAACTTCCTGGTCGCCAACGCGCTGTTCTGGTTCAGCGAGTTCCACATCGACGGGCTGCGCGTCGACGCCGTCGCGTCGATGCTGTACCTCGACTACTCACGTCCCGACGGACAGTGGCGACCCAACATCCACGGCGGCCGCGAGAACCTCGAGGCGGTGCAGTTCCTGCAGGAGACCAACGCCACGGTCCACAAGCACTTCCCCGGCGTCATCACCGTCGCCGAGGAGTCCACCGCCTGGCCGGGCGTCACCCGGATGACCGATCTCGGCGGTCTCGGTTTCAGCTTCAAATGGAACATGGGCTGGATGCACGACAGCCTCGACTACCTGTCTCGTGATCAGATCCACCGCAGCTTCCACCACCACGAGATCACCTTCTCGCTGATGTACGCGTGGAGCGAGAACTTCGTGTTGCCGCTCTCGCACGACGAGGTCGTCCACGGCAAGGGCACGCTCTGGACACGGATGCCCGGTGACTCCTTCACCAAGGCCGCCGGTGCGCGCGTCTACCTCGCGTACATGTGGTCGCATCCCGGCAAGCAGTTGCTGTTCATGGGCCAGGAGTTCGGCCAGACAGGCGAGTGGGCCGACAATCGCAGCCTCGACTGGCATCAGCTCGAGGGCTGGGAGGGTGAACTGCATTCCGGGATCTCGGCGCTGGTCACCGACCTGAACCGGATCTACCGGGCTTCCCCTGCCCTCCACACCCAGGACATCACGCCGCTCGGCTACGAGTGGATCGACGCCAACGACACCGCGAACAACGTGATCAGCTTCCTGCGGTTCGGGGAGGACGGATCGGTCGTCGCGTGCGTCTTCAACTTCTCCGGCTCGGATCGCGTCGACTACCAGGTCGGCCTGCCGCAGGGCGGGGTGTGGGAGGAGATCCTCAACACCGACGCCGACGCCTACAGCGGTGCCGGCCGCGGCAACCTGGGCGCGGTGACCGCCGACGGGCCGTCGTATCACGGGCGCCCCACCTCGGCGCGGGTCATGCTGCCGGCGAACTCCGCCATCTGGCTGGCTCCCCGCAGCCCGTAACCCCCCTCGATGCGCAAACCCAGCACCTCGGAGGTGCTGGGTTTGCCGAAAAGTGGAGAATCTGCGGATCAGTAGAGCGCGCTGGCCAGCTTCCGTCGAGCGGACACAACGAACGGTTCGGCCGGATCGAACAGCTCGAACAGCTCGAGCAGCCGGGTCCGGGCGCGGGTGCGTTCCTCGCCGTTGGTCACGCGGACCACGTCGATGATCCGATCGAAGGCCGCCTCGGGCTGCTGCGACAGCAGCAGGACGTCCGCGGCCGCGAGCTGGGCGTCGATGTCGCGCGGTGACGCGGTCTCGACGATGTTCGGGTCGTGCGCCTGCGCGCGCAGGATGAACTCGAGGTTCCGCGCCGCCGACACCGCCTCGACGTTCTCGGGTTCGGCTTCCGCAACGGCGCGGTACGCGGCCAGCGCTCCATCGAAGTCGCCGTCGTTGAGCTTCTCCTCGGCGGCGAGCATGCGCGGATCGGTCTGCTCCGTCTCGGGCGCCGCACCGGCAGGGGCGTCCGGCAGCGCGTCGCCGACCTGCGCGAAGATCTCATCGATCCACGCGGTGATCTCGGCCTCGGACCGGACGCCGTTGAACGCGGTGACGGGCTGTCCCTGCACGATCGCGACGACCATCGGGATCGACTGCACGCGGAAGGCCTGCGAGATACGGGGATTCGCGTCGACGTCGACCTTGGCGAGCACCCAGCGGCCACCGGACTCGGCGGCGAGACGCTCGAGGACCGGCGAGAGCTGCTTGCACGGCCCGCACCACTCGGCCCAGAGGTCGACGACGACGAGCTGCTGCATCGACCGGTTGAGGACCTCGGCCTCGAACGTCTCCTCGGTGACATCGATGACGCTCGCACCGGCCGGAGCCGGGGGCGGGGGCGGGGGCGGCGCGCCGGGCCCGGAAGCCTCGTCGGGTTGCGCCTGGGCGCGCTGGGTGGCCTGGGCCCGCTGCGCATGGGCGCGTTGGGCTTCGGCCCGCTCCTTGATCCCGCCGAGATCGACGGCACCGGTCATGGCCATGGCGGCGGCAGCCTGCTGACGGGCCGCCGCGGCGGCCTGCTGACGATTGGTTGGTCGCGTCACTCCTCTAGTGTGGCACGACCACACGGGCTCGTTGACCTAGGTTCGCCGAGCGCGGACACCGGTTGTTCGCGAGGGCGGACGACCCCGGCGAAGAACACGGCGAGCAACAGCGCGGCCAGTGCCGCGAGAAGTCCGATGTCGAGACTCGTTCGGCTGCTGATGAACCCGACGACGGCGGGACCGGCGAGCATGCCGAGATACCCGCAGCCGACGACGACCGAGATCGTCCGGCCACCCGCGGAGTCGGTGAGGTTGCCCGCGGCGGTGAAGATCTGCGGGATGAGGCCGGCGAGTCCCAGGCCGAAGACCGCCCACCCGGCGACCGCGAGTGCGGGTATCGGCGATCGCGATCGCGATCGCCATACCGGCCATGCCGACGAGCGCGCCGACCCTGAGCACGCGGACCGCACCCACCGCGGCGACCACCGGGTCGATGACGAATCTCGCGACCGTCATGGTCGCGCTGAAGGCACCGAAGGCGATCGCGCCGATCGCCTCGCTGGTCCCGTGGCTCTCGACGATGTGCAGGGCGCTCCAGTCGTAGGCGGTGCCCTCGGCGAGCATCAGTCCGAAGGCGACGACCGCCAGGAGCACGAGCCGGCGCCGGTCGATGCCGTGCCACCACGAGCCGGCGCCGATGTCAGACGATGTGTCCGGCGCCGGGCCCGCCGGCGCCTTGTCGTCTCCGGTGAGTTGGCGCGCGACCGCGGCGAGGACCAGGAAGCCCGCGAAGGCCGCGCAGGCGACGGTCGGCACGACCCCGGCGTCGGCCCACAGCGTCGCCGCGACCACGCCGGACCCGACGAGGCTTCCCGCGGAGAAGAAGCCGTGGAAGGAGGACATGATCGGCCGGCGGTAGGCGCGCTCCACCGCGACGGCCTGGGCGTTCATCGACACATCGAGGCACCCGTTCGCGAAGCCGAAGGCCGCGAGGGCGGCGCCGAGGGTGAGAGTGTCGACGGCCAGCACCGGCGTGATGATGACAGCCGAGAGCAGCGATGCGGCGAAGACGGTGAGCGGCCGGGAACCCCAGCGGTCGATCAGCGGGCCGCACAGTTGCATGCCGACGAAGGCGGAACCACCCAGGAGGAGCAACAGGCCGCCGAGCTCGTCGTGTCCGACGTCGGTGCGGCCGCTGATGACCGGGATGTGCGCCACCCACATGGCGGCGAGGAAGCCGTTGAGAGCAAAGATCGTGGCGACCGCCCGCCGAGAGCGGCGAGGTTCGGTCGCGGGGTGCACCTGCACTCAGGAGCCCGAACCCAGGTGGCGTTCCACCCGCTCGACCTTGCCGGTCAGTTCGCCGGTGTGCCCGGGACGGATGTCGGCCTTGAGCACGAGTCCCACGCGTGGCGCATGGGCGGCGACGGCATCGGTGGCGGCCTTGACGACCGCTATCACCTCGTCCCAGTCGCCCTCGAGGTAGGTGAACATCGACGTGGTCTGATGCGGGAGCCCGGAGGCACGTACCACCTCGACGGCGGCCGCGACCGCCGCACTCATCCCGCCGTCGGCGTCGACGGCGGTTCCGCCCGAGGGCGTGAGGCTGAATGCGACGATCAGGGGACCACCTCCGGGATCAGGCGGTGGCCTGCTGCGGCGACTGTTCGGCCGACAACTCGGCGAGGTGGCCGTTGCGCTTGGCCCACCACTCGAAGACGATCGTGCCGAACGGCGGAACGCTCGACGCGAGCGCCAGCAGGGTGACGATCGGGATGCCGATGCGTCGCCCGCCGAGCGGGATCTCCCACTTCACGGAATTCCACTTGAGCTGGAACGCGGTGATCAGGGCGACGATCACGAAGATCACGAAGACGGCACCGTGGGTGGCGCCGGGAAGCGCGATGGCCTCGGGGTCGTCGTTGACGCGCTTGAGGATCATCCCGACGATCAGCCACGCCCAGGTGATCGCCTCCGCCACGGCGACGAGGCGGAAGCGCTTGGCGGGCGTGGTCAGGTCGAAGAAAGACAGCATGTTCACCATTCTGCCTGCCGGCGGAGACTTCTACGACAAAGTGTCGTAGAAGTCTCCTTCAGCGGGTGTGTCAGGCCTTCGGGACGCGGACGATCAGGGCATCGCCCTGGCCGCCGGCACCGCACAGCGCGGCCGCGCCGACGCCACCGCCACGGCGCTGCAGCTCGAGGGCGAGGTGCAGGGTGATTCGGGCGCCGGAGGTACCGATCGGGTGGCCGACGGCGATCGCTCCACCGTTGACGTTGATCTTGCCCTCGTCGACACCGAGCTGTTGCGCCGAGGCCAGGCCGACCGCGGCGAAGGCCTCGTTGATCTCGATGAGGTCGAGGTCGGCCGGGGCGATGCCCTCACGGGCGCAGGCCTTGGCGATCGCGTTGGCCGGCTGCGCCTGCAGGCTGGAGTCCGGACCTGCGACGACGCCGTGGGCGCCGATCTCGGCGAGCCAGGTCACGCCCAGCTCCTCCGCCTTGGCCTTGGACATCACGACGACCGCGGCCGCACCGTCGGAGATCTGGGAGGAGTTGCCCGCGGTGATGGTGCCGTCCTTGCGGAAGGCCGGACGCAGGCCCGAGAGCGACTCGGCGGTGGTGTTGGCGCGGATGCCCTCGTCCTCGGCGAACTGGATCGGGTCACCCTTGCGCTGCGGGATCGACACCGGCACGACCTCGTCGTCGAACACGCCGTTCTTCCACGCGGCGGCGGCGAGCTGATGACTGCGGGCGGCGAACTCGTCCTGCTGTTCGCGGGTGAAGCCGTCCTTGTCGTTGCCCTGCTCGGTCAGCGCACCCATCGGCTGATCGGTGAAGGCGTCGTGCAGACCGTCGAAGGCCATGTGGTCGACGAGCTCGGTGTTGCCGTACTTGAAGCCACCGCGGCTGTTGGGCAGCAGGTGCGGGGCCTGGGTCATCGACTCCTGGCCGCCGGCGACGACGACGTCGAACTCACCGGCGCGGATGAGCTGGTCGGCGAGCGCGATGGCGTCGATGCCCGAGAGGCACATCTTGTTGATGGTCAGGGTCGGGACGTCCCAACCGATGCCGGCCTTGATCGCGGCCTGACGAGCCGGCATCTGACCTGCCCCCGCGGTCAGAACCTGGCCCATGATCACGTACTGGACCTCCGAAGCCGGGACACCGGACTTCTCGAGTGCGCCCTTGATGGCCACCGCACCCAGGTCGACGCCGCTGAAGTCCTTCAGCGAACCGAGGAGACGGCCGAAAGGCGTGCGTGCACCGGCGACGATGACCGTCGTGTTGTCAGCAGTCGAGGACATGGAAAGGAACCTCCGGGGGTGGGTCGTGCGGGGGGCTACCGAGCGCCCGCTCTGTGCGCTCTGACCCTCAACGCTACCGTTGTGACATGAGCACCTCTGCATCTGACCCCAGCACTTCTGCCGGCGCGACCGCCCTGATCTCCGACCTGGTCGTCGCGATCGACCACGTCGGTATCGCCGTTCCGGACCTGGACGCCGCCAAAGAGTGGTATGCGACACATCTCGGCTTCGAGACGCTCCATCAGGAGACCAATGCCGAGCAGGGTGTCGAGGAGGCCATGGTCGGCCCCGCCGGCGGTGGCGCCGTCATCCAGCTTCTCGCGCCACTGAACGAGGAGTCGACGATCGCGAAGTTCATCGGTCGCAACGGCCCCGGACTGCAGCAGCTCGCGGTACGCGTGACCGACGTCGACGCCGTCATGACCCGCCTCACCGAGGCCGGCGTCCGCGTCCTCTACCCCGCCGCGAAACGAGGCACCGCGAACTCGCGCATCAACTTCGTCCATCCCAAGGATGCGGGTGGCGTCCTCCTCGAGCTCGTCGAGCCTGCCGCCGACGCAGCGCACTGACCGATTCGACACGCCACCCGAACCCAAAACCGTTCGGCCGCTTGATGAATCCTTCCGCATCACACCCGGCCGGCACTCCGGTGCGAACGCCGGTGCCGGCGCGTGGACACCCGAGTGGTCGCCCACGCGCCGCCGCCGGGGGCCTCGTCGCCGATAACGCCGACACCGCGGTCCTACGTCGCTCGACCGAGCTTCGACCTCCGAACGTCTCCGATACACTGGCCCGCATGCCAGGTCCCGCACGGCAATTGCCCTTCGCGATCGTGATGCGCGGTTATGACCGTGAGCAGGTCGCCGACCATCTCCAGCGACTCGATGCCGAGTTGCGGGTTCTCGCCGCCGATCGCGACGCCGCCACCGCCAACGCCCACGAGCTCGCCTCTCATCTCGAAGAGGCGCGCGACGAGATCGCCGAACTCCGCCGCGAGATCGACAAGCTCTCGGTGCCGCCCACCACCGCTCAAGGAATGAGCGAGCGCCTCTCGCGGATGCTCCAGCTCGCGTCCGACGAGGCGTCGGAGATGCGTGCCGAGGCCTCCGCCGAAGCCGCCGAGACTCTCTCCATCGCACGCCAGGAAGCCGCCGACATGCGCTCCGAGGCGGCCGCCGAGGCCGAGCGGATCCGCAGCGAGGCGCAGACGGCGGCGAAGAAGCTCGTCGACGAGGCGTCGGCCCGCGCCCGTCAGGTCAAGGAGACCGCCGCGGCCAACGAGTCCGAGTCGGCACGTCTCATCGCCGAACGCACCGCGGCGATGGAGGCCGAGCACACCAAGACGATGAAGGCGGCCAACGACGAGGCCCGTCGCATCGTCGACAAGGCGAAGGCGGAGGTCGCCGAGCTCGAGGCGGTCAGCGCCCGCGAACGCGCCGCCGAACGCGAACGTCAGGACGCCGAACTCGCCGACCAGCGCGAGCGTGCCCTCGACGAGGCGAGCCACATCCGGCAGACCGCGCTCGACATCGCCGGCGAACGTCTCAACCGGTCCCGTGAGATGGCTCAGGCTGCCGATCGCGCGCGTCAGGAGATCGCGGCCAACCTGGGTCAGCTCCGCGACAAGCTCGCCGAACTGCCCGAGTTGCTGGCGCAGCCGGAGGACTCCGAGTACGACGTGCTCTCCGACACCGACGATCTCGAGCTGCTCAATCGCAAGTTGTCGCCGGAGGCCCGCGCCAACGCCTGAGCGGCGTTCTACGGGTCAGGACTCGGCGTCCGGCTCAGAAGAGCCGGAACTCCGTGCTCTCCGCACCACGCAGCGCTTCGTAATCCAGCACCACGCAACGGATTCCACGGTCTTCGGCGAGGGTCCGGGCCTGCGGCTTGATCTGCTGCGCGGCGAAGACGCCTGCCACCGGGGCCAGTGTGGTGTCGCGGTTGAGCAGTTCCAGGTAGCGCGTGAGCTGCTCGACTCCGTCGATCTCCCCGCGCCGTTTGATCTCCACGGCGACGGTGGCGCCCGTGGCGTCGCGGCAGAGCAGGTCGACCGGCCCGATCGCCGTCATGTACTCGCGGCGGATGAGGGTGTGGCCGGGCCCGAGGGTCTCCACGTGTTCGGCGAGCAGTTCCTGCAGATGCGCCTCGACACCGTCCTTGACCAGACCTGGGTCGATGCCGAGTTCATGCTGCGAGTCGTGCTCGATCGAGGCGATGGTGATGCGCAGTTCCTCGCCGGCCTTGTTGGTGACGACCCAGTAGGCCTCCGCCTCGGTGCCCTCGGGCACGGCGGCTTCGGTGAGCCAGCACGGCGGGCTCATCCAGTTCAGAGGCTTGTAGGCGCGGTCGTCGGCATGCACGCTCACCGAGCCGTCCGACTTGACCAGGAGCAGTCGCTTGGCCATGGGCAGATGGGCGGTCAGCCGCCCGACGTAATCGACCTGACACTCCGCGATGACGAGACGCACGAGCCCACCCTAGGGCATCGGCTGCACCGTTCTCACGCCCCCGCGCCGGGGCTCGTGTGATCCCTGAGGAGCGTCCGGACTCACTGGTCGTAGTAGTGCTTGAGCATGAACGTCTCCGCGTCGATGACGGCATCCTCCATCGTGGCGTGCACGTGCGGCAGCGCCGGATCGAAGCCCTTGAGGTCTGCCGGCGCGTCGAGATCGGGCGCGGTACCGTCGGCTCGATGGCGGATCACACTGGCCCGCACCACACCATCAGGATCGACGAGTGCTGCCCGGCGTCCGCTGTCGTCGAGCAACCGCTTGATGCTGAGAACCATTGTCCGGGCGACCGCGTCGATGACACCGATACGCGATATCTCGACGATGACCACCGTGTAGTCGTCGAGGTCGGCCTCGAGGCGTCGTTGCACGCTCTCGGCTCCGGCGAACGTCAGATCGCCCTGGAGCTCGTAGACACGGATTTTGTCGCGGCAGGTCCGGAGATAGCTGCGCTCACGTTCACTCCATTCGGCACTCACCGGGGTGTCGGCGAGGTCGTGGACCGCGCGGATCGTCACCCGACTCTCGCGGGTCACGTTGAACATGTGTAGCCCGAGGTCCTTCGACAGGTGCCGGCAGGTCTCGACGCCGCGAACGCTGTTGCCGTGTTCGTCGAGTCGCGGCGAGTAGACGCCGATGCCCAGCTGTCCGGGGAGGACGGCGAGGATTCCGCCGCCGACGCCGCTCTTGGCCGGCAGTCCGACCGAGGTGACCCAGTCCCCCGCCCCGTCGTACATCCCGCAGGTGGTCATCACGCTGAGCAGACGCTGCGCGATCTCGGAGGAGAAGACCACGCGGCCCGTGCGTGGGTTCAGGCCGCCGTTGGCGATGGTCGCACCGATACCGGCCAGGTCGTCGGTCGTCACCCGGATCGAACACTGGCGGTAGTACAGGTCGATCGCGGCGTCCGGATCGGTGTCGAATGCGCCGAAGCTGTCGAGCATGTAGGCAATCGCCCGGTTGCGCGATCCGGTCGCGGATTCGGAGGCGTACACCTCCTCGTCCATGGTGAGGCGCCCGCCCGCACAACCCGAATAGAACTCGACGATCTCGGCGAAGGCCGCGTCGACGTCGTCGCGACTCACGTCGCGCGAGGCGGGCAGGAGCATGGACGCCGCGAAGATGGCACCGGCGTTGATCATGGGGTTCTTCGGACGACGCCGGTCGTCGACGCTGATCTCGTTGAACGCCTCACCGGACGGTTCGACGCCGATCCTGGCGTCGACCGCGGCCACACCGTGCTTGCGCAGTGCCATCGCGTAGGTCAGCGGCTTGGACACGGACTGGATGGTGAAGGTCTCGGTGGAGTGCCCATGCGAGTACATGTATCCGTCGTGGACGCACAGCGACAATCCGAAGCCCTCGGGATCGACGACGGCCAGTTCCGGGATGTAGTCGGCGACGTCGCCCGACCGGTCGCCCCGGACTTCGTCCATGATGTGGCGCAGGTAGCCGTCGACAAGGGATTCCATGGGGCAATCTAAGCGTGTCCAGCGGTGATCGGGTAGCCGACGCGGCGGGTGACGCGACGGGGCACACAACAGCCGTGGATCCGGCACAGACGTGACTAGGCTGGTGCCTGAGTGTGTTCGCCCCGAGGAGAAGGTTGGGAGCACTGATGAAGCTGCTCGTCGCATACATCGCCACTTCCGGGGGCGAGGACGCGGTGGCCCTGGGTGCGTGCCTGGCACGCACCTTCGACGCCGAGCTCGAGATCTGCATCGTCATCCCACCCGAGCCGGCCGGGGCCGACGACGCGGTGGAGAGACTCTCCGATGCCCTCGACAGCGCCGCTCGTCGCTGGCTCGACGAGGCGGCCGCCCGCCTGCCCGACGACATCGAGACCACGACGACGATCGCCGAACACGCCAACCCCGCCGAGGGGCTGATCATCGAGGCCCGACGCACCGATTCCGACATCCTCGTCATCGGCGGAGCCGGCGGTGGCATCCGCGGCCGGCACACTCTGGGGACCGTCGTGAACGACATCCTGCACTCATCACCGATCCCGGTGGCCCTCGCGCCGCCCGGCTTCGCACATCTCGGCGCCGACGAGGTACGCGAGATCACGGTGACCATCGGCGACCGTCCGGGTGCGCCACTGTTGTTCGAAACCGCGATCCGCAGTGGCATCCGCGCACATCGGCCTATCCGGCTGGTGTCGATTCTCGCAATCGACGACATGCAGCCCTGGCGGAACGTCCCTGAGGACACCGCTGTCGAATCTGCCCGAGCACACGCCCAGCGGGCCCTTGATGAGGCGAGAACCCAACTGCCGGAGGACTTCCCGGTGACGTCGACGGTCGCACAGGGCTCCACCATCGAGGAAGCGGTGGAGTCACTCGAGTGGCACGACGGCGATCTGGTGATGGTCGGTTCGAGCCGGCTGGCCGCCCCGAACACGTTGTTCCTGGGGACCACCGCCGCGAAGATACTCCGAGCTGTTTCGGTCCCGATCATCGTGGTGCCGAAGAGCACCCACTGATTCTGCCGCCGGCACCGGGATGGTGTGGGAGTGGTACGGGTTGTCGGCGTAGTGTTTCTACCGCTGGTGGGCCGGGATAGGTGTGGAATGCATTGTGGCCCTACACGATTACTCGTGTAGGGCCACAATGGGATGTTGTGTTCGGCGGTGTCCTACTCTCCCACACTGATTAAGGTGCAGTACCATTGGCGCTGGAGGGCTTAGCTTCCGGGTTCGGAATGGGGCCGGGCGTTTCCCCTCCGCTATGGCCGCCGTAACTTTATGAAACAATCCACAACGGTTTGTTTGTTTGTTGTGTGTTGTCTCAGAAGATGCATAGTGGATGCGAACACACCAAAACATGTTGTTTGGTGATGTTGTGGGTGTTGTTGGTAAGTCCTCGGCCGATTAGTACCAGTCACCTGAACACATTGCTGTGCGTACAGTTCTGGCCTATCAACCCCATGGTCTGTAGGGGGCCTTAACCCCGCAAAAGGGGGTGAGAAACCTCATCTTGGAACAGGCTTCCCGCTTAGATGCTTTCAGCGGTTATCCCTTCCGAACGTAGCTAACCAGCAGTGCCCCTGGCGGGACAACTGGCACACCAGAGGTTCGTCCGTCCCGGTCCTCTCGTACTAGGGACAGGTTTCCTCAAGTTTCTTACGCGCGCGGCGGATAGAGACCGAACTGTCTCACGACGTTCTAAACCCAGCTCGCGTGCCGCTTTAATGGGCGAACAGCCCAACCCTTGGGACCTACTCCAGCCCCAGGATGCGACGAGCCGACATCGAGGTGCCAAACCATCCCGTCGATATGGACTCTTGGGGAAGATCAGCCTGTTATCCCCGGGGTACCTTTTATCCGTTGAGCGACACCGCTTCCACTTGCCGGTGCCGGATCACTAGTCCCGACTTTCGTCCCTGCTCGACATGTACGTCTCACAGTCAAGCTCCCTTGTGCACTTACACTCAACACCTGATTGCCAACCAGGCTGAGGGAACCTTTGGGCGCCTCCGTTACTTTTTAGGAGGCAACCGCCCCAGTTAAACTACCCACCAGGCACTGTCCCTGAACCCGATCAGGGTCCGAGGTTAGAAGTCCAATACGATCAGAGTGGTATTTCAACAACGACTCCATGAACACTGGCGTGCCCACTTCACAGTCTCCCACCTATCCTACACAAACCGAACCGAACACCAATACCAAGCTATAGTGAAGGTCCCGGGGTCTTTTCGTCCTGCCGCGCGTAACGAGCATCTTTACTCGTACTGCAATTTCGCCGAGTCTGTGGTTGAGACAGCAGAGAAGTCGTTACGCCATTCGTGCAGGTCGGAACTTACCCGACAAGGAATTTCGCTACCTTAGGATGGTTATAGTTACCACCGCCGTTTACTGGGGCTTAAATTCTCAGCTTCGCCACCCAAAGGTGACTAACCGGTCCTCTTAACCTTCCAGCACCGGGCAGGCGTCAGTCCGTATACATCGTCTTACGACTTCGCACGGACCTGTGTTTTTAGTAAACAGTCGCTTCTCTCTGGTCTCTGCGACCCACACCCGCTCAGAGAGTAAATCTCGTCACCGGTCTGGGTCCCCCTTCTCCCGAAGTTACGGGGGCATTTTGCCGAGTTCCTTAACCACAGTTCTCTCGATCGCCTTAGTATTCTCTACCTGACCACCTGTGTTGGTTTGGGGTACGGGCCGTGTACCAACTCACTAGAGGCTTTTCTCGGCAGCATAGGATCATGGAATTCGCCGCAACGGCTACGCATCACCTCTCAGGCTATATGTGTTCCGGATTTGCCTAGAACACGCCCTACAGGCTTACACCAGTACAACCACTGACTGGCCCCACTACCTTCCTGCGTCACCCCATCGCTTGCCTACTACCAGCCAAGGTCCCATGCATCACCCCACCCGGCACCCGAAGGTGCTCCTGGGGGATCTGGATGGTTAGTACAACTGATTCAGCATGGGCGCGGATACACGGGTACGGGAATATCAACCCGTTGTCCATCGACTACGCCTGTCGGCCTCGCCTTAGGTCCCGACTCACCCTGGGCGGATTAGCCTGGCCCAGGAACCCTTGGTCATTCGGCGGAAGAGTTTCTCACTCTTCTTTCGCTACTCATGCCTGCATTCTCACTCCCACACCCTCCACCACTAGATCACTCTGTGGCTTCCACGGATGCAGGACGCTCCCCTACCCACCCACACACCTGGTTGACACTCCGTAGAACATCAACGGGCTAACGTGTGAGTGCCGCGGCTTCGGCGGTGTACTTGAGCCCCGCTACATTGTCGGCGCAGGATCACTTGACCAGTGAGCTATTACGCACTCTTTCAAGGGTGGCTGCTTCTAAGCCAACCTCCTGGTTGTCTTCGCGACCCCACATCCTTTTCCACTTAGTACACGCTTAGGGGCCTTAGCCGGCGATCTGGGCTGTTTCCCTCTCGACTACGAACCTTATCGCCCGCAGTCTCACTGCCACACTCTCACTTACCGGCATTCGGAGTTTGGCTGACGTCAGTAACCCTGTGGGGCCCATCGGCCATCCAGTAGCTCTACCTCCGGTAAGAAACATGTGACGCTGCACCTAAATGCATTTCGGGGAGAACCAGCTATCACGGAGTTTGATTGGCCTTTCACCCCTACCCACAACTCATCCCCTCCATTTTCAACTGAAGTGGGTTCGGGCCTCCACGACGTCTTACCGTCGCTTCACCCTGGCCATGGGTAGATCACTCCGCTTCGGGTCTAGACCCGGCGACTCAAACGCCCTATTCAGACTCGCTTTCGCTACGGCTACCCCACACGGGTTAACCTCGCCACCGAGCACTAACTCGCAGGCTCATTCTTCAAAAGGCACGCCATCACCCACCCTCCGAAGAGGCACAGGCTTTGACGGATTGTAAGCGTCCGGTTTCAGGTACTATTTCACTCCCCTCCCGGGGTACTTTTCACCTTTCCCTCACGGTACTTGTCCGCTATCGGTCACCAGGAAGTATTCAGGCTTACCGGGTGGTCCCGGCAGATTCACAGCAGATTCCACGAGCCCGCTGCTACTTGGGCACCCATCACGCAAGACCATGTGTTTTCAGCTACCGGACTCTCACCGTCTACGGCAGACCATTCCAGGCCACTTCACCTAACACACGATTTTCTGACTCACGCTTCCACAGGTAGATGGAAGAAGATGAACCCCACAACACCACACACAACCCCTACCCGGTATCACATGCGCATGGTTTAGCCTCATCCGCTTTCGCTCGCCACTACTCACGGAATCACTTTTGTTTTCTCTTCCTATGGGTACTGAGATGTTTCACTTCCCCACGTTCCCTCCACACCCCCTATACATTCAGAGGTGGGTAACACGACATCACTCGTGCTGGGTTTCCCCATTCGGACACCCTCGGATCACAGCTCGTTTGACAACTCCCCGAGGACTATCGCGGCCTACCACGTCCTTCATCGGCTCCTGGTACCAAGGCATCCACCGAACGCCCTTACACACTTACAACAACACCTACAAACCACCCCCACCCCAAAAGAACGAGGATCGAATGTAGACATCACAAAACAAACAAATTTCTGCTAAATCACAGACCAACGTCAACGTTGATTTGAAATAAAGATGCTCGCATCCACTATGCACTTCTCAAACAACACACACCGTCTGACCGCCCACACCTCCGCGCCCCATCACAGGACACCTCACCAGCATGATTGACCGAACAGCTAGGTCAGAGACAACCCGACACACACCCGAAGGCATGCCGCGTGTTCTCTCAGAACCCCGATAGTGTGACGTGAACCCACCGGCCTCACAGCCAAAGCGGTACCCCCAACATTCCGTCCTGTGACAGAACATCGAACAGGGCTGTCTGATGTTTCACCCTCGAACACACACCCACCGCACAGACATACGCCGGCAGAAATGGGTGATGTTGTGTGCTCCTTAGAAAGGAGGTGATCCAGCCGCACCTTCCGGTACGGCTACCTTGTTACGACTTCGTCCCAATCGCCGATCCCACCTTCGACAGCTCCCTCCCACAAGGGGTTAGGCCACCGGCTTCGGGTGTTACCGACTTTCATGACGTGACGGGCGGTGTGTACAAGGCCCGGGAACGTATTCACCGCAGCGTTGCTGATCTGCGATTACTAGCGACTCCGACTTCATGGGGTCGAGTTGCAGACCCCAATCCGAACTGAGACTGGCTTTAAGGGATTCGCTCCACCTCACGGTATCGCAGCCCTCTGTACCAGCCATTGTAGCATGTGTGAAGCCCTGGACATAAGGGGCATGATGACTTGACGTCATCCCCACCTTCCTCCGAGTTGACCCCGGCAGTCTCCTGCAAGTCCCCGGCATAACCCGCTGGCAATACAGGACAAGGGTTGCGCTCGTTGCGGGACTTAACCCAACATCTCACGACACGAGCTGACGACAGCCATGCACCACCTGTACACCAACCACAAGGGAACATGTATCTCTACATGCGTCTGGTGTATGTCAAACCCAGGTAAGGTTCTTCGCGTTGCATCGAATTAATCCACATGCTCCGCCGCTTGTGCGGGCCCCCGTCAATTCCTTTGAGTTTTAGCCTTGCGGCCGTACTCCCCAGGCGGGGTACTTAATGCGTTAGCTACGGCACGGAACTCGTGAAATGAGCCCCACACCTAGTACCCACCGTTTACGGCGCGGACTACCAGGGTATCTAATCCTGTTCGCTACCCACGCTTTCGCTCCTCAGCGTCAGTTACTACCCAGAGACCCGCCTTCGCCACCGGTGTTCCTCCTGATATCTGCGCATTTCACCGCTACACCAGGAATTCCAGTCTCCCCTGTAGTACTCAAGTCTGCCCGTATCGCCTGCACGCCTACAATTGAGTTGCAGAATTTCACAGACGACGCGACAAACCGCCTACGAGCTCTTTACGCCCAGTAATTCCGGACAACGCTCGCACCCTACGTATTACCGCGGCTGCTGGCACGTAGTTGGCCGGTGCTTCTTCTCCAGGTACCGTCACTTGCGCTTCGTCCCTGGTGAAAGAGGTTTACAACCCGAAGGCCGTCATCCCTCACGCGGCGTCGCTGCATCAGGCTTGCGCCCATTGTGCAATATTCCCCACTGCTGCCTCCCGTAGGAGTCTGGGCCGTGTCTCAGTCCCAGTGTGGCCGATCACCCTCTCAGGTCGGCTACCCGTCGTCGCCTTGGTAGGCCATTACCCCACCAACAAGCTGATAGGCCGCGGGCCCATCCTGAACCGCAAAAGCTTTCCACCCCAGAGCATGCACTCCAAGGTCATATCCGGTATTAGACCCAGTTTCCCAGGCTTATCCCAAAGTTCAGGGCAGATCACCCACGTGTTACTCACCCGTTCGCCACTCGAGTACCCAGCAAGCTGGGCCTTTCCGTTCGACTTGCATGTGTTAAGCACGCCGCCAGCGTTCGTCCTGAGCCAGGATCAAACTCTCCATGAAAAAATAGCGAAACAAAACCAACACCCACAAGGCGCCAGCGTTTCAACACAATCAGGAAAGCAAAACCTGACCAATCCAAAACTAGCAAAACATGTGACACCCAGACAAAGCCGAGCGCCACACAAAAAAACAAACATCAACATCCATAAAGAATGCACGATGCCAAAATGGCATCAGACAATTCATCATCACACTATCGAGTTCTCAAAGAACACACACCCACCAGCCACTCACCCCCACAAGGGCTTTCACCAGCGGACTTCGTTCTGACGTTCACCGCCACCCCGTCTCCGGGGCAACTCTTCCAGCCTACCAGAACCAAACTCCGTGCTGCAAACCCGAGGATTTGCGACTCACAGGGATCTGGCAACCCCGCACATCGTCTGCGAGACATCAGGTCTCACAGTCGACGTTCGGGGGCGGTCTGCGCGAGGCCCGGTCTCCACTCCCCGTCTCGAGACCCTCTCAGGTCTCCCGGGGCGGCGCCGTGGCGCGCTGACTCGAAGAAAGTTACGCAACCGTCTCGCCTGGGTCAAATCGCCAGGTGGCGACCTGCCGGGTCGGACATCGCCGCAGGTCACGGTCCACAGAGGAGCGCCGAAACCGTCTGCCCTGCGTACATTTTCGACAAACCTGCCGGTGTGACGTGCGCCGCAGAACCATCCTTTCGGACAGGCGCCCGTCCCCGCTCGGTCAGTTATGCGCAGGTCAGGATGTTCCTACGGTCGATACATGACCACCATCGATCAGTCGACGACCGTCCGGGCTGCGCTTCTCGACTCATCTGACGTTCGCGACCGCGGGCCGCAGGTCCTTCGATCTGCGCTTGTCCCCAGGGGTTTCGCCCGCTGCGGCCTCCTGTCGTGGCGCCGGGTGGCCGGCATCCTCCAGATCGCGCATCCCTTCGACGAGGAGACGATCTCCGACTCTGTTGTCGTCGACGGGCTGGTGTCACTGGTCGACCCCGGTGTCCTGTCGGGACAAGAGCAGTTCGAATCCGCTGCGGTGGGCATCATCCGGACAACGGCGGGAACCTCCGCAGATGCGTGGTCGGCGTTCTACGACAACTCGCTCCGTGAACTCCGCTACGGCACTTCGGCGTTCGCACCGGTACACCGGCGGGCACACTCACTCCTCACCGGTTCGTCGGTGCTCGAGGTCGGTTCGTGCTTCGGATTCTTCGCGCTGGCCTGCGCGATGGACGGGTTCGACGTGTCGGCCTGCGACATCTCGCCCGGCGCGGTCTCTCTGCTCTCGTGCGCATCGCGGCGACTCGGACTGCCGGTCCACTCGGCCGTCGGCGACGCGACCGCTCTCCCCTACGACGACGACTCCGTGGACACGGTCTCGCTCATCCATCTTCTGGAGCATCTCGACGCCCCCGGCGTGGAGGCGGCGCTGTCGGAGGCCCTGCGGGTGGCGAGGCGACGCGTGATCGTGGCGGTCCCCTTCGAGGAGGAGCCCAGCCCACACTTCGGGCATCGTCTCCGGCTGACCGAGACGGACCTGCACATCTGGGCCGGCAGCGTCGCGCACTCCGGGGCCCACGTGTTCGTCGACCACGGCGGTTGGCTGATCCTCACCCCCTGAGGGCCGCCGGTCAGATGAGACCGCGCTTGCTGGCGATGTAGACCGCATCGGTGCGCTTGCTGACACCGAGCTTGCGGATGATGTTGCGGATGTGGAACTTCACGGTCGACTCGGAGATGTAGAGCGTCTCCCCGATCCGCTTGTTGGACATGCCATCCGCGAGCAACCGCAAGACCTCGCGCTCCCGGTCGCTGAGCGTCTCGGTGGTCTCCGCCTCCCCCGACACCGTTCGCAACACCACCGCGGCACTGCGCGGATCAAATGCGCTGCCACCGGTGGACACCGCCTGGATCGCGCGCACGAGTTCGGTGGTGTCGACGTCCTTGACCACGTACCCCCGGGCACCGGCGCGGACCGCGCGAACGACCAGGTCGTCGTCGAGGAACGTCGTGAGCACGAGTGCCGCGACCTCCGGGTGACGCTGGGAGATGTCCTTGATCAGGCGCAGCCCCTCGTACTCGGTGCCCGCGGACAGCTTGAGGTCCACGACCACGACGTCCGGGCGGCATGCGTTCACCTCGGCGAGCGCGGCGTCGTGCGAACCGGCCTCCCCGACCACCTCGACGACGTCCTCCCGCTCGAGGAGCGAGCGCATCCCTTCCCGGAGCAGGGCGTGATCGTCGACGAGCAGGGTCCGGATGGGCCTGACCTGCTTTCCCCTGCTCGTCGCATCCCCGGTCGTCTTGTCGGTGCTCACGAGAACTCCCTGGTCGTGTTTCCGGGATCGGATGCTGTTGCCGGCCCCGCAGCCGTCGGCAGGATCGCGGTCAGCCGGATGCCACCCGCTCGTGACCGGCGAATCCGGATCTCCCCGTCGAGCTCGGCCGCGCGCGAGGCCATGTTCGCCAGACCGCGATGACGTCCGGCGGCGAGGTCGCCGAGCGAGGCGGTCCGCAGGACGCGCCGGAGGTGGTCGGGGTCGCCGACCCCGTCGTCGTCGACCGACAGCGATACCTGGTCCGGCGCGTAGGTGAGCGTCACCGTGACCTCGGTGGCGCGCGCGTGGATCGCCGCGTTGAACAACGCTTCCCCCGCGATCCGGAGCAACGCATGCTGGACGTCGTCGGACAGTTCGCGGGAGCGGCCCCGGATGCGGACCGCGGTGGTGAGGTCCGGCGGCATGTGCATGGAGCACAGTTCGGTGAGGACCTCGTGGACGCTCGGTGACGGCACGCTCGCGGCGTTGTTGAGCGTGTAGATGAACGTCCGCAGCTGCTCGACCGCTTCTTTCGTGAGCCGGCCGGCCATCTGCAAGCGCTCGAGTGCGGCGCCGTCGACCAGGTCGCGACACAGCTCGATCTGCACGCCTGCGGACAGCACCGACTGGGTCACCGAATCGTGCAGCTCGCGGGCGATCCGTGACCGCTCCTCGTTGAGGACCGTGGCGCGCATCGCGGCGGACAGTTCACGTTGCGTGCGTTCGAGCTCGTCGTTCCGTTCGGCCAGTTCCGCTGCGTGGCGGTGTGTCTCGGAGAACAGTTCGGCGTTGAGCAGGGCGACGATCGCCTGACTGGCCAGAATCCGGAGGACAACGACGTCGGTCGGGTCGACGACCCGGCCGGACGGCGCCCACGCGGACAGGCCGCCGACGACGTTGCCGTCGAGCTCGACCGGCACGTGCACGTGGTCCTCGGACAGGATCGGACCGTGCAGCAGCGGTTCGTGGCCGCGCAGGATGTCGTTGAGCCGGTTGAGCACCTCGTCGGGCAGACCGTCGGGCGGCGAGGCCGTCGCCGATCCTTCGAAGGCGTAGAGCCGGCCGCTGCCCGAGCTGATCAGGTGGCGTGGCGCGGATCGCTCGAGCCGACCGTCGGCGAGGCCGAAGACCACCCACTCGGCGCCCAGATGATCGCGCGCCGCCTCGACCACCGCGATCACCAGCGCCTCGGGTCCTTCGGCGGTGCGCACCAGCGCCCGCGAGATCCGTTCCAGCGCACCGACCACCCGACTCAGCCGGGCCTCGACCCCGCGGTATTGGGCGTAGTGGCTGCCCTTGACGCTGCGAAGGCCGACGAGGCTTTCGAGGTCGGATCGGGCGGGTTCCCGCTCGGGGTCGGGCCGCGCGGCGCCGGCCATCACAGGGCCGCCGCATACAGATCGCGGATCCCAGGCGCCTGTGGTCGGCGCGGGTTCGTGGTCATGCACGAGTCCGCGAGAGCGTGCGTGGTGAGACGGTCGAGATCTCCGGCCCGAACCCCCAACGGCTCCAACGACTCCGGCATCCCGACCCGGGACCCCAGTCGCGCGACGGCGTCCGCCAGGCGATCGGCGACCATGCGTGCGTTCCCGTCCGTGGGCAGTCCGATCGCCTCGGCGAGGTCGACGAAGCCGTCGGCGCACACCTCCGCGTTGTACCGGATGACGTGCGGCAACAGCACCGCGTTGATCGCTCCGTGGGGCGCATCGCAGTGCCCGCCGACCGGGTGGCTCATCGCATGGGTCGCGCCGAGGATCGCGTTGGTGAACGCCATCCCCGCCCGCAGCGACGCCAGCGACATCTCCTCGGCCGCGACCTTGTCGAGCGGATCGTCGACGAGTCGTTCGAGGTGCGTCCAGACGCCGCGGATGGATTCCAGCGCAAGCGAATCGGTCATGTGCCCGTGCGCGAGCGAGACGTACGCCTCGACACAGTGGGTCAGCACATCCATACCGACCTGTGCGGTGACCTCGGCCGGCACCGTGGTGAGCAGTTCCGGATCGCTCACCGACAGGTCGGGCACCAGCGACCGGCCGATGATGGTGACCTTGGTGCGGCGTTCCGCGTCGTTGATGATGCAGAACTGCGAGACGTCGGCGCCGCTGCCCGCGGTCGTCGGGACCGCGACGAGCGGGGGCAACGGCCGGTGGGCGCGATCGATCCCCTCGTACTCCAGGATGTGGCCGCCGTTGGAGGCGAGCACCGCGACCCCTTTGGCGGCGTCGATGACCGATCCGCCGCCGAGCGCCACGAGCCCGTCCGCGTCGTGCGAGTTGTACGCGAGGAACGCGGCGGTGACCTCACCGGCGCGCGGGTTGGGCGACACGTCGACGAAGGCGGTCGCGTGAAGTCCGGCGTCGGCCAGCCCCGACATCAGCCGTGCGTACCAGGGGGTGCCTTCCAGACCGCGGTCGCTCACCACCAGCGGACGGCGCATCCCGAGGCCCGACGTCGCGAGCGGTACCTCGCCGAATGCGCCCGGTCCGAGCACGATCTCGGGGGCGTGGAACTTGGCGACATGACCGGCGCTGCGTCGGCGCGTGCCACCCTGCATCCGTTGTCCTCCGATCACCGCGGGCCGATGATGTGGTTGTGCGCCACCGGCACATTCGACGCTACTCACGTCACCTCAGCGCTGCACCAAGTTCATCACAGCGCGCAAGCATCTCGGCGCCGTCCCGCACGCTGACCACGCCGCTGCAGTGTTCGGCGTAGTCGGCCATCGCGCAGCCCGTCTGGGACCAGTAGCGCGACGGTTCCGGGGTCACCCAGGCAAGGCGGTGCGCGCGTCGACCGATCTCGGCGACGAGGTCGGTGCGCGCGTCGAATCCGTTGCTGCGCGCGTCGCCGACGACGAGCACCGAGGTACGCG
Source organism: Gordonia sp. Swx-4 (assembly GCF_030316175.1). NCBI lineage: Bacteria > Bacillati > Actinomycetota > Actinomycetes > Mycobacteriales > Gordoniaceae > Gordonia > Gordonia sp. Swx-4. The sequence continues at coordinate 1,951,818 of NZ_CP128197.1, read as the reverse complement.
GCGTGACGAGGTCGCCGAACTCGCCCAGCAACCCGGCGAACATCTGTCCGTAGTCACTCGTCGCGGCCAGGTCGAGGCCGTCGGCGGCGAGCACCGCGGCCAGTGCGGCATCGGCGGACGCCGCCCGGAGCGCCGTGGTGACGCGTACGGGACGATCGACGAAGGCGACGACCTCGCAACGGTCGCCGAAACCGTGCAGGGTCTGGGCGAGCCGCAGGATGAAACCGGTGACCGGCCGGACCGACAGCGAGACGTCGACCAGGACCAGGAGGCGCACCGGACCGCGCCGCGGACGCCGGCGCCACAGTTCGGCCGGCACCCCGTCGGTCGCCACCGCGGCGCGCATCGTGGCGCGGATGTCGAGGGTCCCGCGGTCACCGGGACGGATCACCCGACGCGGTGCACCGCGCATGCGCTGGACGAGCCGGTGGCACGCGCGGTCGATGTCGGCCTGCTCGGTGCGCACCGGTGCGGACTGACCGAGTGCGTCGCCCACGACGATCCCGGCCGCCTCGAGGCGTGCGGTGAACGCATCGACGAACGCCGCCAGCGCCCGCTCGAGTTCGACGCGGCGCGCGTCGTCGAGATCGGCGTTCCCGTCGGTGCCGTACGCGCTGCGCGGGTCGTAGGCGTCGAGCGCGGCCAGGATCGCGGCGGCGCCGGTCAGACCCAGCGGGGTGGACTCCACCCGGGCGGCGGCACCGACGAGTTCACCCACGGTCGCCGAATCGGCGGAGTCGATCTCGACGGTGTACGTCACTCCCCCGCTCACCGAACCGCTGTCCGGGTCGACGCCCAGTTGCTCGGCGCCCGCCGAGACGGTGAAGTCGTTCTCCTCGCGATGTGCACTCTCCCCGTGCCGCTCACCGGCGCCGGGATCGGGGGCCATCAGATCACCGATCTCCTCGGTGTGCTCGTCGGCGCCGATGCGGCGGGCCGCCCCTTCGAACTCCTCGTCCCAGACGACGTCGTCGGGCAGGTCCGCGGCGGCACCACGCGGCCGGGGCAGATCCGCCTCCCGACCTGGCCCGGACCCGGCGTCGAGGAAGAAGACATCGAAGGCGTGCTCGAAACCCTCTGTCTCGTAACCGTATTTGACCGAGACGCTGCGCAGGGCCGCGCGCAGCACGTCGAGGTCGCCGGCCCCGACGATGGCCAGCGTCCGGCGGATCTCGATCACCTCCGCGGGCGACGCCGCGACCCCGGCACCGCGGAGCGCCTGCCCGAACAGGACCGCGAGCAGGTCGAGGATCTCGTCGCGGCGCACGTTCTCCTTCGGCGGCGTGAGCACGGTCATCGGCCCGCGTGTACCCCGGCGCTGCGTGCCCGCCCCGCACCGAACGCCCGCGCCGTGACCGAGCCCTGCGGCGTGGTGCCCCGGGCCTCCCCAACCTCCCCGGTCCTCGCCGCGGCGGTATCGGCGGCGGCCGGTGACAGCACACGACGGGCGAGGTCGAGGTCGGTGCCGAACTTGACCAGCAACGAGAGCAACGCGGCGTCGGCCGGAGCGGGTTCGGAACCGACCTGCGGGCGGTTTCCGGTGGTCTTGAGGTACGACGCCGCCCGCGCGGCGTCGATGACCTCGGCGATCGAGGGGCTCTTGCGCAGCGGCAGATCGCGGAGTCGGCGGGCGAGGTCCACGACCTCGCCGATGACTTCCTCCTCGATGTCGGGCGCGCGCACCGCCACGATGGCGCGCTCGGTCTCCGGGTCCGGATAGCCGACCTGGAAGTGCAGGCACCTGCGCTTGAGGGCCGGGGAGAGTTCCCGGGTGTCGTTGGAGGTCAGGATCACCCACGGCGACGACCGCGCGGTGAACGTGCCGAGTTCGGGGACCGACACCTGGCGTTCGGCGAGCACCTCGAGCATGACCGCCTCCATCGCCTCGTCCGTGCGATCGATCTCGTCGACGAGGAGCACGGTGGGGGTGGTCGAGGTGATCGCGGCCAGCAGCGGCCGGGCCACCAGGAAGTCCTCGGTGTACACGCCGACCTCCGTCCGCGCCAGGGCTGCCGATGCCGCCGAAAGGCTTGTCTCCGCGGCCAACTCGGCGCTGATGCGATCGCGCAGCATCTGCACGTGGAGCAGCTGGCGGGCGTAGTCCCACTCGTAGAGGGCGCGCGAGTCGTCGAGTCCCTCGTAGCACTGCAGACGGATGAGCTCGCGCCCCGAGGCCGCGGCCAGCGCCTTGGCGAGTTCGGTCTTGCCGACACCGGCCGGCCCCTCGAGGAGCAGCGGACGGTCGAGCAGTGTCGCCAGGTGCACGACGACCGCCAGCTCGGTTCCGATGAGGTATCCCTGCTCGCCCAGGGCGGCGGTCAGTTCCTCTGCGGAGGCAAAGCGAGCGGTCTCGTCGGCATCTGCAAGACGGGCCAGACCGGTGGAGGTGTGCGTCATCGGGTCGCCAGACCTTCCTTCGTCGGATCGATGGGGTGGGACGGAACCTCTTGCCCCGGGAGGGATCTCCCTTCCCGGGGCACGGCTCCGCCACGGGCGTCGTGGTGGCTCTCGACGCCCTGGGCGTGATCAGTAGCTGCCGGTGAAGGCGTGCGTGACCATGGGGATCAGCGATTCGACGGTGCTCTCGCGGGGGTTGCCCGGGGTGCACCAGTCGCCCATCATGTGCTCGGCGATGGCGCGGATCTGCTTCTCCGAGGTGTCGATGCCCTCGCCGCGACCCTCGTACTTGCCGGTGTTCATCCGGTTCTTGTCGTAGCTGTTGGTCGACAGCTGTCCGAAGTTGTCCGGGATGCCGAGGTCCTTCGACAGGCGGATGGCCTCCTCGACCGCGGCGTCGGCGGCCTGCACGGTGGTCATCTTGGAGGTGTCGACGCCGAGAAGTGCGGCGATCTCGGCGTAGCGCTCGAAGCGGGAGGGCAGGTTGTACTCCCACACGCGGGGCAGCGCGATGGCGTTGTTGAGGCCGTGGTGGCTGTCGTAGAAGGCGCTCACCGCATGGGACAGGCTGTGCACCAGGCCGAGACCGCCGGAGTTGAACGCCTGCGCCGAGATGTACTGCGCGTGCATCATTCCCGTGCGCGCCTCGAGGTTGCGCGGATCGTAGACCGCGGTCCGCAGGTGCTTGGCGATCAGTTCGATCGAGTACTTCGCGTTGCCGAGCGACGGCGCGAAGTCCAGCCGCGAGACGTACGGCTCACTGGCGTGGGCGAGGACGTCGAACCCGCAGAACGCGGTGAAATGCTCCGGGCAGGGGTAGTACAGCAGCGGGTCGTCCATCGCGAGGTCGACGAGACAGGTGTCGTCGAAAGCGACCCACTTGTGCGGGTTGTTCATGTCCGAGGTGTCGGTGATGACGTAGGCCCAGGAGGTCTCCGAGCCGGTGCCCGCGGTGGTCGAGACCGCGATGTGCTTCGGGTTCTCCTTGTTGGTGGCCTTCGAGAAGCCCTCGAACTCGTTGATGTTGCGGCCGTCGTGGGCGATCACCATGCGGGCGCCCTTGGCGGCGTCGTGGCTCGAACCACCGCCGACCGAGATGATGCCGTCGCACTTCTCCGACTGGTACAGCGCGGCGGCGTCCATGACGTTGTAGTCCTTGGGGTTGGACTCCACCTGGTCGTAGAGGACCACGTCGACGCCCTGGTACTCGATCTTGCCGATCAGTTCCTCGATGATGCCGGAACCGCGGAGGCCGGTTGTCATCAGCAGGGCACGGGTCATACCCAGTTCCTTGGCCTCGACACCGAGCATGTCGTGCGCACCGACGCCCAGCTTCGCCTTCGGGAACGGGTGGAACTCCTTGATCGGGAAATCCCAGATCTGGTTCAGCTCAATGGCCATGGGGGTGAACTCCTTGTGACGGTTGGGTCTGTCACAACGAGAATGTCGCTCAGATCACAACGGCCACAAGGGGTCCTGACCCTTGGCGGACAGGGTCGGCCCATCGGGACGGGGGTACCACCTGTCCGATCGGACAGGTCGGCACCCACGGGTCAGTCGGAGACGCGCTCGATCTCGCCGCCGAGACTGCGGAGGATCTCGACGAAGTGCGGGTAGCCGCGGTCGATGTGTTCGACGTCGTGCACCTCGGTGACGCCGTCGGCAACGAGGCCGGCGAGCACCAGACCGGCGCCGGCGCGGATGTCCGAACACCAGACGGGCGCGCTCGAGAGCTTCTCGATTCCGCGGATGACCGCGTGGTGGCCGTCGGTGCGTGCGTCTGCCCCGAGGCGGACCATCTCCTCGACGAAGCGGAACCGGGCCTCGAAGACGTTCTCGGTGATGACGGACATGCCCTCGGAGATGGCGGCGAGGCCGATCGCCATCGGCTGCAGGTCGGTGGGGAAACCGGGGAACGGCAGCGTCGAGACGTTGACCGCGACCGGCCGGTTGTCGTGACGCACCCGGAAGCCGTCGTCGAAGGTGTCGACGCGGGCGCCGGTGTCGACGAGCTTGTTCAGCACGAGCTGCAGATGCTCGGGCTGCACACCCCGGACGGTCACGTCACCGCGCGTCATCGCGGCGGCGATCCCCCACGTGGCACCGACGATGCGGTCCCCCACCACCCGGTGGGTAGCGGGATGCAGGCGGTCGACGCCGTTCACGGTCAGCGTCGAGGTGCCTGCTCCCTCGATCTGCGCACCCATCTGCTGCAACATCACGCAGAGATCGACGATCTCCGGCTCGCGTGCGGCGTTGTCGATGGTCGTCTGGCCCTCGGCCAGGACCGCCGCCATCAGAATGTTCTCGGTGGCACCCACCGACGGGAACTCGAGCGCGATCGGCGCGCCGACGAGTGCGTCGGCCTCGGCCACCACGCAGCCGTGCTCGATCGAGCTGGTCGCGCCCAGCGCGCGCAGACCCGCCTGATGCATGTCCAGGGGCCGCGACCCGATCGCGTCGCCGCCCGGGAGGGCCACGACAGCCCGATGGCACCGGGCCATCAGCGGTCCGAGGACGCACACCGAGGCGCGGAACTGGCGGACGGCCGCGAAATCGGCATGGAACTTCGGTTCGGCCGGGGCCGTGATCGAGACGGTGTCGCCGTCCATCTCCACGACGGCACCCAGACCGCGCAGGACGTCGGCCATCAACGGCACGTCGGCGATCTCGGGCGCGTTGGTCAGCACCGTCGTCCCCTCGGCCAGCAACGCCGCCGCCATCAGCTTCAGCACGCTGTTCTTGGCGCCACCCACCGACACCTCACCGGACAGACGTGCCCCGCCCGTCACCAGAAACCGATCGCTCACGCATGCCACCTTATCCGCCGCCGTCCGGCGCTCATCGCACGCAGTACATTCAACGCATGGCTGTTCATCTGACGAGGATCTACACCCGCACCGGCGACGACGGTTCGACCGGTTTGAGTGACTTCTCGCGCGTTCCCAAGACCGATCCGCGTGTTGTCGCCTATGCCGACTGTGACGAAGCCAACGGCGCGATCGGCATGGCGTTGGCTCTCGGCGGTGACGTACCCGCCGACATCGCCGCGGTGTTGTCCACCGTGCAGAACGACCTGTTCGACGCCGGCGCCGACCTGTCCTCGCCGATCGTCGAGAACCCGGAGTACCCGCCGCTGCGGATCGCCCAGGAGTACATCGACGCCCTCGAGGGCTGGTGCGACGACTTCGGCTCCGAGCTTCCGCCGTTGGACTCGTTCATCCTGCCGGGCGGAACCCCGTTGGCGGCACTACTGCATCAGGCCCGCACGGTGACCCGTCGCGCGGAACGTTCGGCGTGGGCCGCGGTGGCCGCCTATCCGGACAACACGAGCGTCCTTCCGGCGAAGTACCTCAACCGCCTGTCCGACCTGCTGTTCATCCTGTCGCGGGTGGCCAACCGGGCTCCCGACGGCACCCTCGGTGACGTGAAGTGGGTTCCGGGCGGCAACCGGGAGCGTCCGGAGTCGTCCGACAGCTGAGAGGTCCGAGACCTGGTAGGCCCCGGAGACAGGACGATCCCGCCCGTCTGACGGACTCAGGCGCTCTTGCGCCGCTGTGACCGTGCAGACTGCCGGGACTCCAGCCAGGACTGGAACGCGGTGACCGCGCCCGGGCCCATGGCGAGCTCGTAACCGTCCTTGACCTTGCCGTCCGAGCCCGCACCATCGGAACCCTTGCCGATGGTGTGGGTCTTGCCGGTGGTCTGTACCTGCAGGATCACCATGCCGTCGAGGATCTCCATCTCGGTTCCCTCGGGGCGTCGCCGGCCCGCGATCTCGATGCCCTGACGGGCGAAGGTGACGTTGGGGCCCGGACGCAGTGAGGCCAGCCGGTAGTAGCGCAGCGAGTCGTCGCTGTAGTGCACCGTGCCGTGACGCCAGCCGTGATCTACCTCTGCGGGGATGGTGCGCAGCAGGATCGGGGTGCCGACGCGTCGGAGCTGGGCCAGACGCACCGCGAGCAGAACGCAGACGATGACGGCCACCGCCAGCAGCACACTGAGCAATACGACCAGCAGCGTCATCACCTACTCCTTTGTGCGGTCACCGCAAACGTCCGGTCCGCCGTCGGAGATCCTGATCGATCATCGACGGCATGACCCGACGAGCGGGACAAGGGCTGTGGATCCAGCATGCCAGATCACGCACATCGGGCGCGAAACGACCTCGGCCGGTCACCGGATGCATATCCGATGACCGGCCGAGGTGACCGTCGCGCGAGCGCGGGTGCTACTTCGAAAGCTGCTGTGCCGCAGTCAAACGCGCGTGAGCACGGTGGTACTCCGGGGAGTCCGGCTCAGCCTGCTCGAGTGCGGTCTTCTCCGCGTTGACGTCGACGTCGTCGGCCCAGTCGGCCGACTCCGCGAGCACTGTGACGGCCTCGCCGGTGACGGACAGGAATCCGCCCTCGACCGCGGCCGCGCGGCGATTGCCGTTCTCCTCGACGATCACCACGAAGCCACCCGGGACCAGCTGGCCCAGGAGCGGCTCGTGGTTGGCCAGGATGCCCAGCTCGCCGACCGTGGTCTGCGCGATCAGGAACGTGGCCTCGCCCGAGTACAGGCTCGAATCCGCGGAGACAACCTCCACGTGGAAGGACTTCTCAGCCATGGATTACCGCTACTTTCCGGCGATCTTGGCGGCGGCGGCCTCCACGTCGTCGAGTCCACCGCAGCTGTTGAACGCCTGCTCGGGCAGGTGGTCGAACTCGCCCTTGGCGACACGGTCGAATGCCTCGATGGTGTCCGCGAGCGGGACGACCGAGCCCTTCTGACCGGTGAACTTCTCGGCGACGAGGAAGTTCTGGCCGAGGAACTTCTGGATACGGCGAGCACGCTGCACCGTGACCTTGTCCTCTTCGGAGAGCTCGTCCATACCGAGGATGGCGATGATGTCCTGCAGCTCCTTGTACTTCTGCAGGATGCGCTTGACCTCGTTGGCGACGCGGAAGTGCTCGTCGCCCACGATCGAGGCCTCGAGGATTCGCGAGGTCGAGGTCAGCGGGTCCACGGCCGGGTAGATACCCAGCTGCGAGATCGGACGCGAGAGCTCGGTGGTCGCATCGAGGTGCGCGAAGGTGGTCGCCGGCGCCGGGTCGGTGTAGTCGTCGGCGGGGACGTAGATCGCCTGCAGCGAGGTGATCGAGCGGCCCTTGGTCGAGGTGATGCGCTCCTGGAGCTCGCCCATCTCGTCGGCCAGGGTCGGCTGGTAACCCACCGCGGACGGCATACGGCCGAGGAGGGTCGAGACCTCCGAGCCCGCCTGCGTGAAGCGGAAGATGTTGTCGATGAACAGCAGCACGTCCTGGTGCTTCACATCGCGGAAGTACTCCGCCATGGTCAGCGCCGACAGCGCCACGCGCATACGCGTGCCCGGCGGCTCGTCCATCTGACCGAACACCAAGGCGGTGTCCTGGAGAACGCCCATCTCCTCCATCTCGAGGTGGAGGTCGGTGCCCTCACGGGTGCGCTCGCCGACGCCGGCGAACACCGAGGTGCCGGAGAACTCACGCGCGATACGCGTGATCATCTCCTGGATGAGGACGGTCTTGCCGACGCCCGCACCACCGAACAGACCGATCTTGCCGCCCTTGACGTACGGGGTCAGCAGGTCGATGACCTTGATACCGGTCTCGAGGATCTCGGTCTTGCCCTCGAGCTCGTCGAAGGCCGGAGGCTTGCGGTGGATGCTCCACTGCTCGCCATCACGACCCAGGCCGGGGCTGTCGAGGCAGTCGCCGAGGGCGTTGAAAACGTGGCCCTTCACGACGTCGCCGACCGGCACGACGATCGACTTGCCGGTGTCGGAGACGGGCGCACCGCGGACCAGGCCGTCGGTGGGCTGCATCGAGATGGTGCGCACCAGGTTGTCGCCGAGGTGCTGCGCGACCTCGAGGGTCAGGGTCTTGGCAACCGAGGAGAGGGTGACCTCGGCGTGCAGGGCGTTGAACAGCTCAGGGATCGAGCCGCGGGGGAACTCGACGTCGACCACGGGGCCGATGATGCGGACGACCCGCCCGTCGGCGGAACCCGCCGACTGCGCGGAGGGGTTTTCTACTGCTGCGGTCATGGTGCTTGGGTCACTTCCTCTTGATCGAAGTATTGGTTCTCGTCGTCAGGACTCGGGGGCGCGGTGGCTAGGTGGCCAGTGCGCTCGAACCACCGACGATCTCGCTGATTTCCTGGGTGATCTGGGCCTGGCGGAGCTGGTTGGCCTCACGCGACAGCGTCTTGGCCAGTTCCTCGGCGTTGTCGGTCGCCGCCTTCATGGCGGTACGGCGAGCAGCCGACTCCGACGCGGCCGAATCCAGCAGTGCCGCGTACACCCGCGTTGCCACGTACTTCGGCAGCAGCGCGTCGAGCAGCGCATCCGCACCCGGCTCGAACGTGTAGTTCCGGGACGGGGTGTCGTCGGACGGATCGTCGTCCTCGGACACGACCAGCGGCGCCACCCGGCGAACCTCCGGCACCTGCGACAGCATCGACTGGAACCGGGTGTAGACCAGGTGCAGTTCGTCGACGCCCTCGAGGACGCCGTCGCCACCCGGACGCTCGACCTCGGTGCCCGAGCCGGCCACGAACAGATCCACCAGGAACTGCGTCGCGGTGCTGGCGTCGGAGTACTTCGGGGCCTCCGAGAAGCCGGTCCACGAATCCGAGACGGTCAGGCCGCGGAAGTTGAAGAACCCCACACCCTTTCGACCCATCACGAAGAGCACGGCTTCCTTGCCCTCCTCGCGCAGCAGCGCGATGAGCTCACGGGTCGCCTTGAGCACGTTGGCGTTGTAACCACCGCACATACCGCGATCGCTGGTGACCACCAGGATCGCCGCACGCTTGGGATTCTCACGCTCGTTCAGCAGCGGGTTGTCCAGGTAGCCCGAGTTGCTCGCGAGCTCGGAGAGCACCGTCGTCATCTCTTCCGAGTACGGCTTCGCCGCCGCGACGCGACCCTGGGCCTTCGTGATACGCGAGGTCGCGATCAGCTCCTGAGCCTTGGTGATCTTCTTGGTCGACTGGACCGACCGGATGCGTGAGCGCAGCTCACGAATGCTGGCCATGAGCCCTCACCCCTTCCTTATCGCAATGTCCGTTGACGTCTGAGATCACTTGCGGATCTTGATCTCTTCGTTCTCGACGTTCTCGGCATCCATTGCCTGCGCCTCGGCCTCGTTGACCACGCGACGGCCGTCGTGGGTGAGGTAGCCGTTCTTGAACTTGTTGGTCTCGGCGACGAGGGCCTCGGCCTGGTCGTCGGCGAGCGCCTTGCCGCCGGCGATCGAGTCGTAGACACCCTTCGCGTTGTGGTGCAGGTGGCTCAGCAGCTGGGTCTCGAAGTTGCGCACGTCGTCGACCGGCACCGAGTCGTAGTGACCCTCACCGCAGAGGTAGATCGAGACGATCTGGTCCTCGACCGAGAAGGGGCTGTACTGGTCCTGCTTGAGCATCTCGACCCAGCGGGCACCGCGCTCGAGCTGCGCCTTCGACGCATCGTCGAGGTCGGAGGCGAAGGCCGAGAAGGCCTCCAGCTCGCGGAACTGGGCCAGCTCCAGACGCAGCGAACCCGAGACCTTCTTGAGGCCCTTGGTCTGTGCGGCACCACCGACGCGCGACACCGAGGTACCGACGTTGATGGCGGGGCGGACACCCTTGTTGAACAGGTCCGACTCCAGGAAGACCTGGCCGTCGGTGATCGAGATGACGTTGGTCGGGATGAACGCAGAGACGTCGTTCGCCTTGGTCTCGATGATCGGCAGACCGGTCATCGAGCCGCCGCCGAGCTCGTCGGAGAGCTTCGCACAACGCTCCAGGAGGCGCGAGTGCAAGTAGAAGACGTCACCCGGGTATGCCTCGCGGCCCGGCGGGCGGCGCAGCAGCAGCGAGATGGCGCGGTAAGCCTCGGCCTGCTTGGTCAGGTCGTCGAACACGATGAGGACGTGCTTGCCCTGGTACATCCAGTGCTGGCCGATGGCCGAACCGGTGTACGGGGCGAGCCACTTGAAGCCGGCCGAGTCCGAGGCCGGGGCCGCCACGATGGTGGTGTACTCCATCGCGCCGGCCTCTTCGAGAGCGGACTTGACGCCGGCGATGGTCGAACCCTTCTGGCCGATCGCGACGTAGATGCAGCGGACCTGCTTGGTGGGGTCGCCGGTCTCCCAGTTGGCCTTCTGGTTCAGGATGGCGTCGATGCAGACGGCGGTCTTGCCGGTCTTGCGGTCGCCGATGACGAGCTGACGCTGTCCGCGGCCGATGGCGGTCATGGCGTCGATGGCCTTGATGCCGGTGGCGAGGGACTCCTCGACGGGCTGGCGCTCGAGCACCGAGGCGGCCTGCAGCTCCAGGACGCGCTGCTCTTCCGCCTCGATGTCGCCCTGTCCGTCGATCGGGGCGCCGAGGGGATCGACCACGCGGCCGAGGAAGGCGTCGCCGACGGGCACGGAGAGCACGTTGCCGGTACGGCTGACCTGCTGGCCTTCTTCCAGGGACTCGTAGTCACCCAGGATGACGGCGCCGATCTCGTCCTCGTCGAGGTTCAGCGCGACGCCGAGGACGCCGCCGGGGAACTCGAGGAGCTCGTTGGCCATTGCGCTGGGCAGTCCGCTGACGTGAGCGATACCGTCCGACGTATCGGTGATCATACCGACCTCGTCACGCGACGCTTCGGCTTCGAACGACGAGACGTACTGCTCGATCGCTCCCTTAATCTCGTCTGGTGAGATCGTCAACTCCGCCATGGGTTCTCGTCTTTCCTTGATTAGCTCTGAGGCTTTAGGGCTCGGGCTTGGGTGTTCGGGTGGTCAGGGTCGAGCTGCGTCAGCGCGGCAGCGTCTCGGCTGCCTTCGCGAGGCGCGTGGCGACATCGGCGTCGATGACCTCGTCGCCGACGCTGATCCGCAGGCCGCCCAGCAGTTCGGGCTGGACCTCGGTCTGCACCGAGATGGTGCGGCCGTAGATCCCGCCGAGGACGGTCGCGAGGCGCTCGACCTGTGCGTCGGCCAGTTCGGAGGCCGACACGACGTGGGCGACCGATTCGCCGCGTCGGGCGGCGGCCAGCTCGGCGAGCTGATCGACGGCGACATCGGCGGCCTGACCGTTCAGCAGGCGGACGGTCGAGGACAGCAGCGTCCAGGTGTGGCCGCTGACCTTCTCCCCCACCAGCTTCTGCAGGAGGTCGACGCGCTTGTCGGCGTCCTTGCCGTGATCGGAGAGCAGCGACGCGAGCTGCGGGTTGGCCTCCAGGATCCGGCTGACCCGGAACAGCTCGTCCTCGACCTGCTCGATGACCCCGTCACGCTCGGCGGCGGTGAGCACGATCAGCGAGTTCTGGCGACGCAGGGCGGTGATGAAGTCGCCCGACGACGACCAGCGCTGAGTCGAGGCGGTTGCGAGAACCTCCACGACCACCGCGGCCACCTTGCCGTCGAACAGGGTGTGCACCAGCGAGTTCTTGCCGGCGGCGTTCTCGTCGTCCTCGACCAGTCGCTTGCGCAGCACCGGGTTCTCGCCGAGGAGGTTGATGGCCGCGGTCAGATCACCCGACGCCGCGGCGAGCGCCGCACCGTCGAGATCGCTCGCAGCCGAGTCGAACTTGTCCGACACCGCGAGAGCGGCGTCGCGGCTGGCGGCACGCATGGCGTGCAGACCGACGAGCTTGGCGCTCGACGGAACCGCCGACGACGATCCGGAGGACATCTCCTCGAGCTCGTCGATGACCCGGTCGACACTCGCGGCCTGGGCCGAGTCGTCGGCGAGGTGGTTGCGCACGAGTTCGCCGGCCTTGTCGACCGCGGCGAGACCGAGGTCGGTACGAAGCTGACGAACCAGGTTCGCCCGCACCAGCGCGACCTGGTTGCGGCCGTGCTCGGAGATGCGCTTGACCTCGTGATCGGCCTGGGCGCGGATGTCGGAGGTGATCGCCTCGGCATCGGCCGCGGCGTCCTTCTTCAGCTGCTCGGCCTCGGCCTTGGCCTCGGTCACGGCCTTCTCACGAGCCTTCTTGCCTTCGGCGACCCGCTTCTTGGCGGCTTCGGCCTCGGCGAGTTGGGTGCGCACCGTCTCCTGCCGATCACGCATCATCTTCTGCACCGGCGGGCGGACGTACTTCCACAGCAGGAAGATGATGACCGCGAAGCCGAAGAGCTGAGCGATGAAGATCGCAGGGTCGAAAGCAGCACCGATGTCGTGGAGCCAGGTACCGATGGGGCCCTGGTCGGATTCGGTCTCAGTGTTGGCAGCCATCAGTTCACCGCTCCGCTCGTCGATCGGGTGTCGGAAAGAGTGGCCGAGTCGACACCGAGCACACGCGCCGCGAGGGTCTTGGCGAGTGTGTCCACATCAGCTGCAGCCGTCGATGCCGCCTGCTCACCCTGAGCCGCCAGCTCGGAGCTGGTCGACTGCAGGGCAGCGTCGGCCTCGGCGGTCGCTCGCTGCTTCATCTCGTTCAGCTGTTCACGGCCCTCGGCGCGAGCTTCGTCGCGCTTGGCGGTGGCCTCACCGCGCGCTTCCTTGAGGAGCGAACGGAACTGCACGTCCGCATCCTCGAATTCGGCGGCGGCAGTCCGATTGTCCTCCGCGGTGCGGTGGATCATCTCGTCCCGCTCCTCGAGGACCTGCTGAATCGGCGGAACCACGAACTTGCGGATGACCAGCAGCAAAATCACGAAGATGAGCAGGACAACGAAGAACGTTCCATTCGGAAGCAGGAAGTTCTCTGCAGCAAGCGTCATTGTGGTGAGGTGTCGTTTCTACTCGGCGACAAAAGGGAGAGCGGTGATCAGCCGGCGCTGATCGGGGTGGCGAACACGAAGAGCGCCATGAAGGCCAGGTTGATGAAGTAAGCGGCCTCAACCAGACCAACGGTGATGAAGAACGGGGTGAACAGACGACCCTGAGCCTCCGGCTGGCGAGCGATACCGGCGATGAGCTGGCTACCGGCCAGGCCGTTACCGATACCGGCACCAACGGCGCCACCGGCCATGATCAGGCCGCCACCGATGAGTGCGCCGAGGCCAATGTAAGGATCCATTGTGATATTTCCCTTTCGGTTGCTGACAACTGGTGTGTCAGGTCTGTGGCTGCGACGACAGGCGCCGACGCAGGTCGGTCATGTGCGGTTGTGGTCGCGGCGTTCTCACCCCGCGAGGTGCCCTGCTCGGGCGGTCAGTGATCCTCGGTCTCCATCGACTGCGAGAAGTAGAGGATCGTCAGCAGCGCGAAGATGAACGCCTGGATCAGGCCGACGAACAGCTCGAAGGACTTCCAGATCGCGTTGGGCGCCCACATGATGTACGGCGGGAACAGTGCGATCAGGGCGACCATCATGCTGCCGGCGAACACGTTGCCGAAGAGTCGCAGCGAGAGCGAGATCGGCTTGGTGAACTCCTCGATCACGTTGATCGGTGCGAGGAAGGTGACGTGACCCTTCAGGATGCGCTTGGGGTGGCCCAGCAGACCACGCTGCTTGAAGCCGGCCGCCTGGTACCAGATGAAGACGAAGACCGCGAGCGCGTAGGCGAAGTTCACGTCCGCGGCGGGCGGCTTGAGGATCTCGTGGTGACCGACCTGCACCGGCAGGATCGACAGCCAGTTCGAGATCAGGATGAAGGTGAACAGGGAGACGGCCAGCGGCAGGACGTACGGGGCGACCTTCATGCCGATGGCGCTCTCGACCTGGCTGCGCATCTGGACGGTGACGGTCTCCCAGAAGAGCTGCACACCCGACGGCACACCCGTCGAGGTGACCTTGGACTTCAGGTAGAACGCCAGCGCGAGCATGATCGCCGCCGCGAGCGCCGTGGCGATGATGGTCTCCAGGTTGAAGGTCAACCCGAAGAGCTCGAACTTGGTGTAATGACCCACCTGGATGGATGATTCTCCATCCTCTGCGGCTAGGTAGAGGGCGGTCGTCATGGTTGGCTACGAAGTCCTTTCATCACCGGAATGACCGTGTTCAGCACCAAGACCACCTGGCCGATGGCGAGTCCGAACATCGCGCCCAACCCGTCGGGTTGGACCAGAAACGCCGCCAGCAGAGCGAGCACCGTGATGGCACCGAGTCGCATGGCGGAGTTGAGAGCAAGTGCGGTTTTGCGGGGGTTCAACTCGGCGGTGACCGTGTCGACGGCACGCTTGACGAGCAGTGCGTTGACCAGGATTCCCGCGACTCCGAGCAGGAAGAACACTGCGAAGAGGGGATGACCGACGAGGATCGAGACCACCGCGACCACGAGCGTCACGCCTCCGGCGATAAGGGCCGGACGACGCAGACCGGTGGGCGCCTGCGGATAGACGGGGGCTGAATCAGGGGCAGAAGTCTCCATGTCCCTCTCCTCAGCTCGTTGAATCCATACCGACGGCACGGGGCACCCGCGTGCGTGCAGCAGCCAGTGGCCGCCAGGCAACAGCTCGCGTTTGGTGTGACCCTACCAACACCACCCCGAAGGTCTTACCGGGGGGTATGAGTCGCGGCTCGCGGGAACCGCCGGCGATCACCGTCGGAGCCCGGGCCACAACTACTACGGCCGATAGTACACGAGCTTTACCGTGCCCTTACCAAGGGTGCGCTCGGTCGGAACCGGACATTACCGGAAGCCCACCTGGACCTCACCGGAACGCTTTCGTAGAAGTCCTGAGCTCGGCAAACCGGCGCTCCAACCGGGGCGCCATCGTGACCAGCAGGGCGACCACCAGTCCCCCGCCGAACATGGGCGCGACCACCGACAGCGGGAACAGGGTGCTCGCCGCGGCGGAGAAGGCCAGGACCCCGACCCAGAGGTAGATGATCAGAGCGACGCGGCGCTGGGAATGCCCGAGTTCGAGCAGACGGTGGTGCAGGTGCATCTTGTCCGGGGTGTAGAAGCCGACTCCGGCACGGGTCCGGCGGATCACCGCGAGCAGCATGTCGAGCATCGGGATGAAGACCACGGCCGCCACGAGGATCAGCGGTGACAGCAGGGTGAAGATGTCGGCCGGGCCGTAAGCGTTGACCGCGATACGACCCGACGCACTCGTCGAGGCGGCTGCCAGCATGAGCCCGATCAGCATCGCCCCGGAGTCGCCCATGAAGATCCGGGCCGGCGAGAAGTTGTGCGGCAGGAAGCCGAGACAGGCCCCGGCGAGTGCGACGGCGATGAGCGCCGGCGGGTAGTAGCTGACGTCGCCGCCCTGATCGCGGAGCAGGCCGAGCGAGAACATGCAGATCGCGGCCGCGGCGATGAGTCCTAGACCGGCGGCGAGACCGTCGAGGCCGTCGACGAAGTTGATCGCGTTGATGGTCGCCACCGTGACGGCCACGGTGAGGAGGCCCGCCTGAAGCGGATCCAGCACGATGGTCCCGATGTCGGCGAACGGCACCGGCACCTGGATCCAGGAGATGCCGAGGAGAACGAGCGCCCCGGCGGCGGTCAGCTGCCCGACGAACTTCGTCAGCGCGTCGAGGCCCCACCGGTCGTCGACGACACCGACCAGGACGATCACCGTGCCCGCGGTGATCACCGCGGTCATGTCGGTGGTGTAGGCGAATCCCCGGTTGAGTGCGGGCAGGTTGGCGGCGAGCGCGATGCCGGCCACCACCCCGCCGAACATGCCGAGACCGCCGAGTCGCGGGGTCGGGATCACGTGGACGTCGCGCACGCGCGGTACGGCGACCGCGCCGGCCTTGATCGCGAACACGCGCACCGCCGAGGTCAGCAGATACGTCATCGCGGCAGCGGTCAGACCGACGAGCAGCAACTCGCGCAGCGGGACACCGGCCCCTCCCCCGTCGGTCGCGGCCGCGAGCACCACCGGGGCGGCGTCGATCATCGGCTCACCACTCCCACCGTGGAGATCGCTGGGGACGTATCGGACACCCGGACAACGCTACCCGCATGCGAGGCTGCTGATCTCACGGTGGATCCGATCGTGCGTCGCGAGATCGTCGGTCGACATCGCGGCCAGCATCGCATCGGCGACCGCCGGGATCATGTCCGCGGTCAGGCCCCGGGAGGTGGCCGCCGGGGTGCCGATCCGGATGCCCGAGCCCTCGGCGACGGGACGCTCGTCGAAGGGCAGGACGGCTTTGTCGACCACGATCCCCGATCGGTTGAGACGATCCTGCGCCTCGGACCCGGAGATGCCGAGCGCGGCGACGTCGACCACCGCGAGATGGATGTCCGTGCCCCCGGAGACCACGCGCAGCCCGCGGGCGGTCAACGCGTCGGCGAGGTCGGTCGCGATGCGCGCGGTCGCCCGCACGTAGTCGGCGAACTCCTCGGTACCGGCGTCGTGGAAGGTGACGGCCTTCGCGGCGATCGCGTGCATGGACGGACCGCCCTGGATGAACGGGTGGACCGCCTTGCGCAACGCGTCCGCATGTTCGGTGCGCGCCAGGATGACGCCACCGCGGGGCCCGCGGAAGACCTTGTTGGTGGAGAAGGTGACGACGTCGGCGTGCGGCACCGGCGACGGGAGGAGCCCGGCGGCGACGTGTCCGGCGAGATGCGCGGCGTCGACCAGGAGGATGCACTCGGCCTCGTCGGCTATCTCGCGGAGCAGCGGGTAGTCGAAGGAGCGCGAATACGACGTGGCGCCCGCGACCAGCATCCGCGGCCGGTGCACCAGGGCGAGTTCCCGTACCTGGTCGTAGTCGACGAGCTCATCGTCGCGGCGCACCTCGTAGTGCAGCGGCGAGAACCAGCGCCCGGAGAAGTTGGCGCGCGAACCGTGGGTCTGGTGCCCGCCGTGTTCGAGCCGCAGCGCGAGCACGGGGTCGCCCGGTTGGGCGAACGCGGCATGGACGGCGAGATTCGCCGCACTCCCCGACAGCGGCTGGACGTCGACGTGACCCGCGCCGAAGAGGTCCCGCGCCCGGCCGATCGCGAGCTCCTCGAGCTCGTCGACGACCTCGCACCCGCCGTGATAGCGGGACCCGGGGCGCCCCTCGGCGTACTTCGAGTCGAAGGTCGAGGCCATCGCGGCCCGCACCCCGGAAGTCGGTTCGGTCTCGCTCGCGAGCAGCTGGAGCCACGTCCGCCGGCGGGTCGACTCCCGCTCGATCAGCGCGTCGATCTGCGGGTCACCCGTCGAACCGATGCCCGGCGGCATCTCACCCACGCAGTGAGTCGGGGTCGACGTCGAGGACCTCGGCGACGGCCTCGATCGTGATGGCACCCTCACGCAGGACCCGCGGCTGCGCGCCCGACACGTCGACGATCGTCGACGCCTGGGCGACCGGCGCGGGCCCGCCGTCGAGGTACACCGAGATCTCGTCGCCGAGTTGTTCACGGGCCTCGTCGACCGTGGTGGCGGGCGGACGCCCCGAGACGTTCGCGCTCGACACCGCCATCGGCCCGACCTCGCGCAAGAGCTCGATGGCGACCGGGTGCAGCGGCATGCGCAGCATGACCGTGCCGTCGGTGTCACCGAGATCCCAGGCGAGCGAAGGTGCCTGGCGGACAACGAGACTCAGTCCGCCGGGCCAGAACGCCTCGATGAGGTCACGGGCGGCCTGCGGGACGGACAGCACGAGTCCGTCGATGGAATGCCAGGAGCCGACGAGAACCGGCACCGGCATGTCCCGGCCCCGATGCTTGGCCGCGAGCAGCGAGCCGACGGCGTCGGAATCGAAGGCGTCGCAACCGACTCCGTAGAGCGTGTCGGTGGGGATCACCACCAGGCGTCCCGCCTTCGCCGCCCCGACGGCCGCGCGAATGCCCGCCGAACGGCTCTGCGGATCGTTGCAGTCGAAAACAATGCTCACCGGTCCATCCTTTCATGCCACCGGCCGGGCACCCCGGCAGACGCGCCTCAGCCGACCCGGCGGGCGCGCCTCAGCCGACCCGGCGGGCCGTCACGAAGCGCGGCCGGCCGGCCAGATCCGTACGGGCGGTCACCTCGTCGAATGCGCCGTGCGCGCGTAGGCAGTCGACGACGGCGCCCGAGGTCGTGTCGTCGTGTTCGATCCCGACGAGACCACCCACGGAGAGCATGGTCGCGATGATCGGCACCATCGGGACGATCACACTCATGCCGTCGTCGCCGCCGTAGACGGCGCGCGCCGGATCGTGGTCCACTTCCGGACCGACCTCGGACCGCATCGGGACGTAGGGCGGGTTGGTCACGACGACCGAGACGCTGCCCGGCGGGATCGCCTTGCCGATCTGCTCGGCGTCGGTGACATCCGCGGCCACCACGTCCAGCCGTTCCCGAACCACTGCAGGTGCGTCGGACACGTTGCGCCGCAACCACTTCAAGGCATCGTCGTCCACCTCGACGGCGGTCACGCGCGCGGATCGGACCAGCGTTGCCAGGCCGATGGCCAGCGCACCGCTCCCGCTGCACAGATCGACGATGCGCACCGGGTCCGTCATGGTCGCCGCGGCGGACGCCGCCCACTCGAGCAGATACTCCGTCTCCGGCCGCGGGATGAACACACCCGGCCCCACGGCCAGTTCGAGCGGGCCGAAGGGTGCGCTACCGACGATGTGCTGCAACGGGATTCGCCGTGTCCGCTGCTCGACGGCCGTCCGGAACTCGCGGAGCCGTGCGTCGTCGATCGTGTCGACGACGATCAGGCGCCCGGGATCACACGAGAGGACGTGCGCCATCAGCCATTCGGCGTCCCGACGCGCCGAGTCGATCCCGGCGGCGGCCAGTCGTGCGGCGGCACTGCGGATTTCGTCGGCCACCCGGGCCGGCGCGTCCGACATCGGGCTATTCGGCTTCCATGCGGGCCTGGCGCTCGGCGGCGACGAGTGCGTCGAGGAGGTTGTCCATGTCCCCGGCGAGGACGGCATCGAGGTTGTTGGCCTTGTAGCCGATGCGGTGATCGGTGATGCGGTTCTCGGGGAAGTTGTAGGTACGGATGCGCTCGGAACGGTCGACGGTGCGGATCTGCGCAGCACGACCCTCCGCGGCCGCGGCCTCCGCCTCTTCCTCCGCCGCCGACTGGAGGCGGGCGGCGAGGACCTGCATGGCCCGGGCCTTGTTCTGGAGCTGCGACCGCTCGTTCTGGCAGGTCACGACGATGCCGGTGGGCAGGTGGGTGATGCGCACCGCGGAGTCGGTGGTGTTGACGCCCTGGCCGCCCTTGCCCGACGACCGGTAGACGTCGATGCGGAGGTCGGATTCGTCGATCGCGACCTCGGCGACCTCTTCGGGCTCCGGGTAGATGAGCACTCCGGCCGCCGAGGTGTGGATGCGCCCCTGGGACTCGGTCACCGGCACGCGCTGCACGCGGTGGACGCCGCCCTCGAACTTGAGTCGCGACCACACGCCGTCGCGGACGGTCTCCTTGGACTTGATCGAGAAGGTCGCCTCTTTGTAGCCGCCGAGGTCGGATTCGGTGACACCGAGGGTCTGCACC
The DNA here is from genome assembly GCF_030316175.1 of Gordonia sp. Swx-4. Taxonomy (NCBI): domain Bacteria; kingdom Bacillati; phylum Actinomycetota; class Actinomycetes; order Mycobacteriales; family Gordoniaceae; genus Gordonia; species Gordonia sp. Swx-4. The sequence goes on along the minus strand of NZ_CP128197.1, from coordinate 1,932,077 downwards.
TTCCAGCCGTGCCGCTCGCAGTACTTGAGGTACATGCGTGCGAGGTCGGCGGCGAACAGCGCGGACTCCTCGCCGCCGGCGCCGGACTTGATCTCGAGGACCACGTCGTCGCTGTCGTGGGGGTCACGCGGGGCGAGCAGGTCGGTGAGCGTTGCGTCGAGTTCCTCGACGGTCGTCTCGAGGGCGGGGATCTCGGCGGCGAAGGACGGGTCGTCGGCCGCGAGCTCACGTGCCGCCTCGAGGTCCTCGCGGGCCGCCTTGAGCTTGTTGTAGGTCGACATCACCGGGGCGAGTTCGGCGAACCGCTTGCCCACCCGCCGGGCGGCGGTGGGGTCGTCGTGGAGCGAGGGGTCGGCGAGCTGCCGCTCGAGACCGGAGTGCTCGGCCAGGATGTCATCGATGGCCGACGGACTCTGCGTACTCACTGCGAACCTCACTCGTAAAGACGGAACTCACCGCCGAAGACGCCTTCGGCAAGCATGCTGGGAAAGAAGAACCTGGTCAAACACAAACGACGCCCGTCCCGACTCGGCGTCGGGCGGGCGTCGCAGCGTGGTCTACTTGGCGCGCTTGCCGTAGCGCTTCTCGAACCGGGCGACACGGCCGCCGGTGTCGAGGATCTTCTGCTTGCCCGTGTAGAACGGGTGGCACTGCGAGCAGACTTCGACGTTGATACGACCGTTGGCCGCGGTGCTGCGGGTCTCGAACGTGTTGCCGCAGCCGCAGACGACGGTGGTCGCCGCGTACTCGGGGTGGATTCCCTGCTTCATATCTGGGTGTCCCTTTCTGGGGTCGCCGGGTCACCGTCGCCTCTCGACGGTGTGAACCGGAACCGGACTCGACCGCTCAGTATGCCATGTGTGCCGTTCGCGACGGAAATCGCGGACGCAGCGGTCGCACGTCGGTCAACAGCGGGGCCACCCGTTTGATTCCCGGCCAATGTCACACCCCGGAAGGGTCGTAAGGGTGCCCTAAACATAGTACGGTGGCCGACGGCCAACCGTCCGCGACACGAAGGACTCTCGATGTACGACGCCGCTTCGGCCGGTACCAGCACCCCACTGCGCACCACCCCGGATGAGTCGTCCATGCCGCAGACCGCACCCGCGCGGCGCAAGCCGGCGCGGTCACCGTGGAACCGCCGTAACCCCTACCCCGCGACGATCCTCGCCAACACCGTCCTGTCGGGCCCGGGATCGGCCAAGGAGGTCCGGCACGTCGAGATCTCGCTCGGCGACAGCGGCATCACCTACGAGCCGGGCGACGGCATCGCCATCACGCCGGTCAACGATCCCGCCCTGGTGGATCTCCTGCTCGACCGCCTGGGCGCGGCCGGCGACGAGATCATCGCCGATCGGAAAGCCACCTACAGCCTCCGCGAGGCCCTGACCACGCGCTACGAGATCGGCTGCCCGTCGAAGTACCTGGCGAAGGCGGTGGCCGAGCGTACCGGTCAGGCCGAGCTCACCCGCCTGGTCGAGGCCGGTGACGCACAGGCACTCGACGCATGGCTCCGCGGCCGTGACGTGCTGGACCTGCTGAACATCGATCCGACCCTGGACTTCGCACCCGAGGAACTCCTCGAGGAACTGAGTCCGCTCGCCCACCGCGAGTACTCGATCTCCTCGAGCCCCACGGTTCACTCCGGAACCGTGCACATCACGATGGCAACCGTTCGCTACGTCGCCGACGACCGCGAACGCGGCGGTGTCTGCTCGACGCACCTCGCCGACCGTTGCGCACCCGGCGACACCGTGAACGTCTTCATCACCCCCAACAAGACGTTCCGCCTTCCCGACGCGGATGCCCCGGCCGTCATGATCGGTCCGGGAACCGGCATCGCCCCGTTCCGCGCTTTCCTCCACCATCGTGCGGCCACCGGTTCGAACGGCTCGAACTGGCTGTTCTTCGGCGACCAGCATCGCGACACCGACTACCTCTACGCCGACGAGATCGATCGGTTCGTCACCGACGGTCTGCTGGACCGACTGGATCTCGCGTTCTCGCGGGACCAGGAGCACAAGGTCTACGTGCAGGACCGGATGCGCGAGAACGGCGCGGACCTGTTCGCCTGGCTCGAGAAGGGCGCCCACGTCTACGTGTGCGGCGATGCCGCCACGATGGCCGGCGACGTCGACGCCGCCCTGCACGAGATCGTCGCCCAGCACGGCGGACTCGACTCCGACGCCGCCCGCGACTACGTCGACGCACTCCGGGCCGCGGGCCGTTACGCTCGCGACGTCTACTGAGCCGACCCCCCGAGACCAGCGCGCAGTGCCCGACTCCACCGACGACCCGATCCGGCCGAGCGACCTCGAAACACTCCTCGCCACACCGGGTTTCGGCGACTCCGCGATCAGTCCGGACATCGACACGATCGCCGCACGACTCCCCTCGCTCGCCGAGGTCGTCGGTGTCACGGTCGCCGGGCCGGTGATCATGAACGCGGTCGGCGTGCACGGGAGCCCCACTCCGCTGGGCGGCCCCCTCGCCATCGGCGCCGAGCAGATCTCGTTGCGGCTCAACCCCTCCCGGTTGTCGTCGGCGCTTCAGACCGATCCCGCCGCCCTTGTCCCGCCCACGCTGCGCCTGTTCGACTCGAGCGGCAACACCGCGCATGCGACCTACCTGACCGAGAACTCCGACCGCCTCGCCTTCGAGTCGCTGAGCCTGTCCACCTCGGTGGCGGCCGTCCACGGCTCGGACCCCGCTCCCGTGCCGCCCCTTCCGGGACCGGAGTACATCCAGGCCGCTCTCCACGACCGCCACGACGGCGACCAGGTCGGGCTATTCGACTCGATCCTGCTCGACGGCGGCACCTCGCGGCTCCGGCTGCTGGCCCAGGGACATGGGTCGCGCGGCATCCGCGTCGATCCGAGTCGGGTCATCACCTCTCTCGAGCACGCCGCGCTGCTCGGGATGACGGTCACCGTGGCCGCTGCGGCGCCGGGATGTATGCAGATGCGCCAGGACCGGCTCGACGGCGCCCGCGAGCACCGCGGGCAGATGGTGCTCGCGTCCGGCACCTCCCGGGTGATGGTCAACTTCAACCACGTCGAACAGTGCTGGGTCACCAGGTCACCGGGCGTGTGGGGCCCCACCGCGGCCATCGAGTTCTACGACCGGCGCTCACGCTGCTGCCTCGTCGTCACCCACACCGGCCCCGTTCCGCGCGCCACCGCCGAGGCGTGGGATCACCTGACCTGCGATCTGGCTTCCTGACCCCCCGTGCTGTCCGAGGCGCGAGGAGCACAGCGACGAGCCACGAAGACCCGGACCCTTCGACACGCTAGCAAGCTCGCGGTCAGGGAGCGGACGCGAAACGCCGACGGCCCCGTCCCGCATGATGCGAGACGGGGCCGTCGATCAATTCGTCGACTGTCAGTCGTCGTTGCCACCGGCTCCCGGAGCGGTCTTCTGTACCGACATCAGGAACTCGATGTTCGTCTTGGTCTTCTTCAGCTGGCTGATCAGCAGGTCGATCGCCTGCTGCGAGTCGAGACCGGACAGGAGACGACGCAGCTTGTGGACGATCGCGAACTCATCGGGCGAGAGCAGGAGCTCGTCCTTACGCGTGCCCGACGGGTTGACGTCGACCGCGGGGAACACGCGGCGCTCGGAGATCTTGCGATCGAGCTTGAGCTCGGCGTTGCCGGTGCCCTTGAACTCCTCGAAGATGACCGTGTCACCGGTCGAACCGGTCTCGACCATCGCGGTGGCGATGATGGTCAGCGATCCGCCGTTCTCGATGTTGCGGGCCGCACCGAGGAACCGCTTCGGCGGGTACAGGGCGGTCGAATCGACACCGCCGGAGAGGATTCGGCCCGACGCCGGCGACGCGTTGTTGTACGCGCGACCCAGACGGGTGATCGAATCCAGAAGTACCACAACGTCTTTGCCACTCTCGACGAGACGCTTGGCGCGCTCGATGGCGAGCTCGGCGACCGAGGTGTGGTCTGACGGCGGACGGTCGAAGGTGGAGGCGATGACCTCGCCCTTGACCGAGCGCTGCATGTCGGTGACCTCTTCGGGACGCTCGTCGACGAGCACCACCATGAGGTGACATTCCGGGTTGTTGACCGTGATCGCGTTGGCGATGTCCTGCAGGATCGTCGTCTTGCCGGCCTTCGGCGGCGAGACGATCAGTGCGCGCTGCCCCTTGCCGATGGGCATGATCAGGTCGATCACGCGGGTGGACAGGCGGTCCGGCGTGGTCTCCAGGCGCAGTCGCTGATTCGGGTACAGCGGGGTGAGTTTGTTGAACTCGGGGCGCTTCTTCGCCGCCTCCACCTCACCGCCGTTGACGGTGTCGAGACGCACGAGCGGGTTGAACTTCTGACGCTGGTTCTGCTGGTCACCCTCGCGCGGCACCTTGACCGCGCCGGTGATCGCGTCGCCGCGTCGAAGTCCGTTCTTGCGCACCATGTTCATCGACACATAGACGTCGTTGGAACCGGCGAGGTAGCCCGAGGTGCGGACGAAGGCGTAGTTGTCGAGCACGTCGAGGATGCCGGCGACGGGCTGCAACACGTCGTCTTCGGAGACCTGCGGCTCGTTCTGGCTACCGCCGTCGCGGTCGCGCCCACGACGACGCTCGCGGAAACGGCGTCCCCGGCGACGACCGCCGCCTTCGCCGTCGTCGTCACGGTCGTCACGGTTGTCCCGATTCTGGCCGCCACCGCGGTTCTGGCCCCCGTCGCGATTCTGGTTGTCGCGATTCTGGCCGCCATCGCGGTTCTGGTTGTCCCGGTTCTGGCCACCCTCGCGGTTCTGGCCACCCTCGCGGTTCTGGCCACCCTCACGGTTCTGGTTGTCCCGGTTCTGGTTCCGGTTGCGGCGATTGCGCTGCTCACCGGCGTCGGAGTCGCCGGCCTTCGCCGAATCCCCCTTGGCGTCGCCCTTCGGCTCGTCGCCCTTCTGCTCGTCTGCGCGCTGCTCGCCGGCCTCCGCGTCGGCGCTCTTCCTGCCCGTGCGGGGTGCCCGACCGGAATCGCCGTCTTCGGCGGACTCGACGATCGACAGCTGCCCGTCCTCGGACGACGCCTTGGCGCTCCGGCGCCGGGTCTCGGAGCTCTTAGCCTCGGTCTTGGCCTCGGAGCCTGCGCTCTCGGCGGCCTTGGCCTCGGTGTTCTTGGCCTCGGTGCTCTTGGCCTCGGTGTTCTTGGCCTCGGCCTTGGCGTCTGCACTCTTGGCGGCTCCGCCGCCTTGGCGCTCCTTGATGGCGGCGATCAGATCGCCCTTGCGCATCCCGGAGGTGCCCTTGATACCGAGTTCACCGGCAACGGTCCGCAGCTCGCTGAGCACCATGCCGGACAGGCCGGTACGTGCTGCCCGAGCCCGCGTCTTGGCCGGTTGCCCCGAGTCAGGGCCGGCCGTACCCGCTGATTCCTGCTCGGCAGGTGCGGTGATCAGGTCCGTATCTGTCACGGAAGTCCTTTCGTTCCTCCCGCAGACGGAAGCTGCGTGAGGTCTGCGTTTCCCTGCTGTGTACGCGAGGGAGTCCGTCCGCGTTGGACGGTAGGGGGTGAACGGTCAGAGAGATGTTCGGTCCCGCTGCGAGCGTGCTCGGGAGCCACCCGTGCTTCGGCACCGTCGACAGAGACCCACGACCCCGGCCGGATACGATCGGTGGTCCCGATCGGTGATGGATGAGAAGCACGGCGGGACAAGCCCGCGCGGCTAGACCAGAATATGTTAACCCCGTTCGCATGATAGGGGCAACACGCCGAAAGTGCCAAATGAAGACATCGATCGGAGGTTGTGATCCTCGGCTGAACACCGCTGAACACCGCTGAACACCTCGTTCCCAACGTGCGTTGCACGTCGGGTATTCCCCGGGCGCCCCGTGACGAAACGCTTCGCCCCCGCCGTGGAGCGGCGACTCAGCCTGCGCTGATGTCCACGCCGCCGGCGATGGCCACCGAGTGGGTGGTGAAACCGAGTCCCTGAGCGAGCACCCGGATGTCGGCCGGGATCGGCGCGGTACCGAGCACGAGCACCGTCGGCCCGGCGCCGGAGACCGTCGCGGCATGTCCGCGCGCACGCAGTTCGGCGACGAGTTCGCTGGTCGGCACCATCGCCGACGCACGATAGGGCTGGTGCAACCGGTCCGCCGAGGCGGCCATCAGGTTGCGCGGGTCGGAGGTCAGCGCCACGACGGCGAGCGCGGCCCGGCTCAGATTGAACACCGCATCGGCGCGCGGCACCGCATCCGGCAGCAGCCCACGGGTGAACGACGTCGACGACTCGGTGTCGGGCACGAACACGGTCGCGCAGACATCGGGGTGTACCGACAGCCGGTGGGCGTGATACGAGTTCACGTCGTCGGCGGTCTCCGTCCAGGTGACGACGACCGAACCGAGGACGCTCGCGGCGGCGTTGTCGGGGTGTCCCTCGAACTCGCTGGACAGCTGGACCAGTTCGTCGGTCGACAGACCCGCGCCGAAGCCCGCGGCGGAGATCAGACCGGAGGCGGCGGCGAGGCCGGACACCGCGGCCGCGGCCGAGGACCCGAGGCCCCGCGAATGCGGGATCTGGTTGACGCAGCGCAACTTCAGGCCCGGAGCGGACACGCCGGCGTGGGTGAGTCCGCGATTGAGGGCGCGCACGACGAGGTGGGACTCGTCGCGCGGGACGTCGGCCGAACCCTCCCCCTCGACGTCCAGCACGATCCCGTCGTCGACGGTCTCGACGATCACCTCGTCGTAGATGCCCAAAGCGATGCCCAGACAGTCGAATCCCGGTCCGAGGTTGGCACTCGACGCCGGCACCCGCACGCGCGCCGAGACACCCACGGGTAGCTGTCGCGTCGCCACCCCGGGCTCGGTCATCTCGCCGTTGTGCGTCATCTCCTCGACCCCGGCGGACTCAGCCGACACCGAGCGCATTCGCCACCGCCACCGGATCGACCGGGATCGCCTCGACCTCGGGGATGCCCGCCAGCGCGGTGTCGGGGTCTTTCAGACCGTTGCCGGTCACGGTGCATACGACCGTCGAGCCGGCCTCGATCCAGCCGTCGGCACGTGCTGCGAGGAGTCCGGCCACGCTCGCGGCGGACGCCGGCTCCACGAAGACGCCTTCCTTGCCCGCGATCAGGCGGTAGGCCTCGAGCAGCTTCTCATCGGTGGCCGCGCGGAACTGTCCGTTCGACTCCTCCTTGGCGGCGACGGCCTGGTTCCAGCTCGCGGGCGAGCCGATGCGGATCGCGGTCGCGATGGTCTCCGGCTCCTTGACGGGGGCGCCGTTCACCAGCGGGGCCGCACCGGCGGCCTGCACACCGAGCATCCGCGGCACCGAGGACGACACACCGTCGGCGTGGTACTCGGTGTAGCCCTTCCAGTAGGCCGTGATGTTGCCGGCGTTGCCGACGGGCAGCGCGTGCACGTCGGGGGCGCGACCGAGGACGTCGACGATCTCGAAGGCGGCCGTCTTCTGCCCCTCGATGCGGGCCGGGTTGACCGAGTTCACGAGCTCGATCTCACTGAACTCCGCAGTCGCCTTGCGGGCGAGCTCGAGGCAGTCGTCGAAGTTGCCCTGCACCTGGATGATCTTGGCGCCGTGCATGACCGCCTGGGCGAGCTTGCCCATCGCGATCTTGCCCTGCGGGATGAGCACCGCGCACGTGATCCCGGCGCGGGTGGCGTAGGCGGCCGCCGAGGCGGAGGTGTTGCCCGTCGAGGCGCACAGCACGGCGGTCTTGCCGTTGTTGACCGCGTTGCTCACGGCCATGGTCATGCCGCGGTCCTTGAAGGAGCCGGTCGGGTTGAGGCCCTCGACCTTGAGATACACCTCACAACCGGTCAGCGACGACAGATGCGGGGCGCTGATCAGTGGGGTGCCGCCCTCGAGCAGGGTGACGACCTTCCAGTCGTCGGCGACGGGCAGCCGCGAACGGTATGCCTCGATCAGGCCGGGCCACGCGCGGTGCACGGGCGCGGGAGTCGTCTCAGTCATCGGTACCTTCCAATCGCAACACACTCGACACCTTGATGACGGCGTCCATGTCTTCTAGCGCCGCAACGCAATCCGACTGCGCGCGGTCCGGGGCCCGATGGGTCACCACGATCAGGCGGGCGTCGTCGCCTGCGCCTTCCTGGCGCACCGCGGCGATGCTCACCGAACGCTTGGTGAACTCGCCGGCGACCTGTGCGAGCACGCCCGGGCGGTCGGCGACGCGCATCGAGATGTAGTAACGGGTGAACACGTCGTCGATCGGAGCGATCGGCAGCGACGCATAGGTCGACTCCAGCGGACCGCGTCCGCCGTGCACACGGTTGCGCGCGGCCATCACCATGTCGCCGAGCACGGCCGACGCGGTGGGCGAGCCACCGGCGCCCTGGCCGTAGAACATGAGCCGACCGGCGTTCTCCGCCTCGACGACCACCGCGTTGAACGCCCCGTTGACGGTGGCGAGCGGGTGGGTCAGCGGGATCAGTGCCGGGTACACGCGAGCCGAGACCCGCTGGGAGCCGTCGACATCGCGAACGCGCTCGCAGATCGAGAGCAGCTTGATCGTGCAGTCGAACTTCTTCGCGGCGAGCAGGTCGGCCGCGGTGACCGAGGAGATCCCCTCGCGGTGGACGTCGGCGGCGGTGACCCGCGAATGGAAGGCTATCGACGCGAGGATCGCGGCCTTGGCCGCCGCGTCGTAACCCTCGACGTCGGCTGTCGGGTCGGCCTCGGCATATCCGAGACGGCCCGCCTCGGCGAGCGTGTCGGCGTAGTCGGCGCCGGTCTCGTCCATGGCCGACAGGATGAAGTTGGTGGTGCCGTTGACGATTCCGGCGACGCGCTCGACGGTGTCGCCGGCGAGCGACTGCATCAGCGGGCGGATGACCGGGATTGCACCGGCGACCGCGGCCTCGAAGTACAGGTCGACCTTCGCGTCGGCGGCCGCGCTCGCGAGCTCACCGGTGTACTCGGCCAGCAACGCCTTGTTGGCGGTCACGACCGACTTACCGCTCTCGAGCGCGGTACGGATCAGCGCCCGGGCCGGGTCGATGCCGCCCATGAGTTCGACGACGATGTCGACGTCGTCGCGTGCGATCAGCGACGCGGGATCGTCGGTCAGCAGTTCCTGGCCGATCTTGCGCGGCCGGTTGAGATCTCGCACCGCGACGCCCCGGATCTCCACCGGTGCGCCCACGCGCGCTCGCAGGTCGTCGGCATTGTCGGTGATGATGCGCACCACCTCGGCACCGACGTTGCCCATCCCGAGTACCGCCACCCCGATGGGTCGCACGGCATTCACCTCGCTTGTGTCGCTTGCGTTCTGGACAGATCCGGTCACGAGCCCACCTCCAGGCTGAGGAAGTCGTCGATGGTCTCGCGCCGCAGCATCAGGCGTGCTGCCCCATCGGCCACGGCCACCACCGGCGGCCGCATGGTCATGTTGTACCGGCTCGACATCGAGTAGCAGTAGGCGCCGGTGGCGGCGACCGCGATCAGGTCACCGGGACCCAGGTCCTCGGGCAGCCAGCAGTCCTTGATCACGATGTCACCGCTCTCGCAGTGCTTCCCGACGACGCGGCAGACGACCGCACGTGCGTCGGACACCCGCGAGACCAGCCGGACGTCGTATTCGGCCTGGTACAGGACGGTACGGATGTTGTCGCTCATCCCGCCGTCGACGGAGATGTAGCGGCGGGTGGCACCACCGCCGAGTTCCACGTCCTTGACGGTGCCCACGCGGTAGAGCGTGACGGTGCCGGGTCCGGCGATCGCGCGGCCGGGCTCGACGGCGATGATCGGCATCGGCAGTCCGACGGCTTCGGATTCGCGGCGGACGATGTGAGCGAGGGTCTCGGCAACCTTCTGCACCGGCAGCGGGCGCTCCTCCTCGAGGTACGAGATACCCAGTCCCCCACCGAGATCCACGATGGACATCTGCGAGGTCTTCTCGACGCCGAACTCGTCGACGACATCGTGGAGCAGGCCGAGGACGCGGTGGGCGGCGAGCTCGAAACCGTCCATGTCGAAGATCTGCGAACCGATGTGGCTGTGCAGACCGACGAGACGGAGGTTGTCGGTCGCGAAGACCCGCCGGATGGCCTGCATCGCGACCCCGCCGGCGAGGGCGAAGCCGAACTTCTGGTCCTCGTGGGCGGTCGAGATGAACTCGTGGGTGTGCGCCTCCACACCGACGGTGACGCGGACGAGGACGTCGGTGACGACGCCGCGCTCACCGGAGATCGCGTCGAGCCGGTCGATCTCGATCATCGAGTCGAGGACCACGTGCCCGATCCCGGCGTCAACCGCCGCGGCCAGCTCCTCGGGGCTCTTGTTGTTGCCGTGCAACGCGATTCGTTCCGCGGGGAAACCGGCGTGCAGCGCGATGGCGAGTTCGCCGCCGCTGCACACGTCGAGGGAGAGCCCCTCTTCGTTCACCCAGCGCGCCACCTCGCTGCACAGGAAGGCCTTCGACGCGTAGTGCACCCGGCCGTAGGGGCCGAACGCCGCCATCATGTCGCGGCACCGGGACCGGAAATCGGCCTCGTCGACGATGAACGCCGGGGTGCCGAACTCGGCGGCCAGCTCGCTCACCGGCACTCCGGCGATACGAAGCTCACCCGACTCGTCGCGGGCGGCGTTGCGCGGCCACACCTGGGGCGGGAGGGCGGCGAGGACGGCCGGATCGTTCGGACGCTGCGCGAGATGCGGCGCGGCCAGCAGTTCGGCGTGCCGCGGGCCGGCCGGGTGCGCGCTCACATCTGCTCCGGAGCGCTGACGCCGACCAGTCCGAGGCCGTTGGCCAGGACCTGGCGGGTGGCCTCACACAGCGCGAGCCGCGCGCGGTGGATGTCGGCCACCTCTTCGTCGCCCTGGGGCAGGACGCGGCACTTCGCGTAGAAGCGGTGGTAGGTGCCGGCGAGGACCTCGAGGTAGCGGCAGACGCGGTGCGGCTCGCGCAGCGTGGCCGCGGTGGCGACGACCTCGTCGAAATCGCCGATCGTGCGGATCAATTCGCCCTCGGCGGGGTCGTCGAGCAGGTCGAGGTGATCGAGCGAGGACACCACACCCAGGTCGGCGGCGTTGCGCGCCAGCGCCGACATCCGGGCGTGTGCGTACTGCACGTAGTAGACCGGGTTGTCGTTGGACTGCTTGGTCAGCAGGTCCAGGTCGATGTCGATGTTGACGTCCACCGACGAGCGGATCAGCGAATACCGCGCACCGTCGACACCCACGGCGTCGACGAGGTCGTCGAGGGTGATGACCGTGCCCGCGCGCTTCGACATGCGCACCGGCTTGCCGTCCTTGACCAGGTTCACCATCTGCCCGATGAGGACCTCGACGGTGGCCGGGTCGTCGCCGAGCGCGGCCGCGGCGGCCTTGAGGCGGCTGACGTAACCGTGGTGGTCGGCACCGAGCATGTAGATGCACAGGTTGAAGCCGCGGTTGCGCTTGTCGCGGTAGTAGGCGATGTCACCGGCGATGTAGGCGGCGTTGCCGTCGCTCTTGATGACGACACGGTCTTTGTCGTCACCGAAGTCGGTGGACTTCAGCCACCACGCCCCGTCGTTCTCGTACAGGTTGCCGTTGCCCTTGAGCTGTTCGATGCACTCGTCGACGAGGCCCGTCGCGAACATCTTGTCCTCGTGGGTGTAGACGTCGAAGTCCGTGCCGAAATCGTGCAGGCTCTGCTTGATGTGGTCGAACATGAGGTCCACACCGATGGAGCGGAAGGTCTCGAGCCGGTCCGCCACGGGCTGCGACAGCACATCGGGCACCTTCGCGACGACCTGCGCGGCGATGTCGGCGATGTAGTCGCCGGCGTATCCGTCCTCCGGGGTCGGGTTGCCCAGCGCCGCGGCCTCCAGCGACCGCGCGAAGCGGTCGATCTGGGCGCCGTGGTCGTTGAAGTAGTACTCACGCGTCACGTCGGCGCCGCGAGCGGCCAGGACACGGCCGAGCGCGTCACCGACGGCGGCCCAGCGGGTGCCGCCGAGGTGGATCGGTCCGGTCGGGTTGGCCGAGACGAACTCCAGGTTGATGATCGAGCCGGCCAGCTCCTTGCCGCGGCCGTAGCTCTCGCCCTGCTCGAGCACGGTCTTCATGACGGTGTTCTGGGCGGCCGCACCGAGCCAGATGTTGACGAAGCCGGGACCGGCGATCTCCGACTTCGCGATGCCCTCGGCGCCGGCGAACGCCTCGGCGAGCCATCCGGCCAGCTCACGGGGCGCCACACCGAGTCGCTTGCCGAGCTGCAGGGCGACGTTGGTGGAGTAATCGCCGTGGTCAGCGTGACGGGGGCGCTCGACGACGACGGAGTCGGGCACCAGGTTCTCGTCCAGTCCGCGGTCGCGGACCACGGTCAGGGTCACGGCGCGCAGCAGCGCGGCCAGGTCGGCGGGAGTCACGGGACACCATCCTATTGGCCGAGGGCCGCTCGTCGATAATCGCACCCTCCCAGAGCGGGTGCCGTCCACCAGTAGACTCGTGTGCGCCGAGCGCGCGTCGGGGGGTACGACCGCCCGCGCGCACGGCGACCCCCGTCGTACGAGGAAAGAAGTCAATGGCGCGCAAACCAGGGGCCAACGTCCCCAAGGCTCGTAAGAAGTCCGGGTCCGTACCCACTGCGACCGGCCGACAGGTCGACTGGATGCTGATCGGCGCAGTCGTCGTGGTCATCGGCCTCGTCGCCGGACTCGCGATCTATCTCCTCCCCAAACTCAACGAGAAGCGCGCCAACGAGAAGGACGACGTCGCGGTCCAGTCGGCCGAAGGGTTCGTCCCGTCGCCGCAGACCCCGGACCCGTCGCAGGGCATCGACGGTGTGACGAAGATCTACTACGAGGCGGGCAAGCATGTGAACGCGTCGCAGCGCGTCGCCTACGACCAGTCGCCGCCGTTCGGCGGTCCGCACGACGAGATCTGGGCGACCTGTACCGGCGTCGTCTATCCGAACCCGCTGCGTTCGGAGAACGCCGTCCACGCCCTCGAGCACGGCGCCGTCTGGATCACCTACAACCCCGACACGGCTTCGCCCGAAGACGTCGACTACCTCAAGCGGCTCGTGCGCGGCGAGCAGTACCTGTTCCTGTCGCCGTACCCCGGCCTGGACAAGCCGGTCTCCCTGCAGAGCTGGGGCCACCAGCTCAAGCTCGACTCGGCGACCGACCCGCGGGTCGACCAGTTCATCACCTCGCTGCGCCGCAACATGATGCCCGGCGTCTACCCGGAGAACCCGCAGACCGCGGCCTACCCGGAGACCCAGGCCACCTGTACCGCCATCCCGGGCTTCGATCCGTCGAATCCCCCGCCGGCCGACGAAGGTGAGCCCGGCCCCGACGCCGTCCCCATGGGCGGCGGCGGCAACAACCCGATGCCCGCGGGCTGATCAGGCGAGGAACGAACATGAGCGAGACACCTGAGAGCACGACGACACCCGCGGGTACCGAGACCGCCCCGTCGCGTCGGAGCCCTGCCCTTCTCGCACTCGCCGCAGTGGCGCTGCTCCTGGTCGGCGTCGGCCTCGGCCTGCTGATCCAGGCGAGCCTGGCCGACGACTCCTCCGGCGAGGACTCCCCCGCGGCGAACTCGGCCGCGGTCGGCTTCGCGCAGGACATGACGCGTCACCATGAGCAGGGCGTCGAGATGGCCGCGATCGAACTCGAGCACGGCACCGATCCCCAGGTCCGCAGCATGGCCTTCGACATCCTCACCGCGCAGAGCAACGAGATCGGCCAGATGCAGTCGTGGCTGACCCGGTGGGGCCAGCCCGTCACCAACCCCGGCGAGACGATGGGCTGGATGGGCCATGGATCGTCGACGGAGGCGACCGGTGACGATCACGGGGACCACGGCGACATGGATCACGGCGACATGGGCCACGGAGATCACGGGGCCACTCCGGCCGCCGACGTCGAGCAGCCGGCCATGCCGGGCATGGCGACGTCGGCCGAGATGGAGCGGTTCCGCGCGATGCGCGGGCCGGAGGTCGACACGACCTTCCTGCAGCTGATGCTTCGCCACCACGAGGGCGGGCTCCACATGATGGAGTACGCCGCGAATCCCGACAACGTCTCGCAGCCCTACGTCCGCGACCTCGCATCGGCGATGGAACGCACGCAGGACAAGGAGATCGGGATCATCGAGGCGATGCTGGCCGAACGCAATGCCCAGCCGCTGCCGATGAACTGACGCGGAAGCGCAAACCCACCAGAAATGGAGAAACCCACCGGCCCGAAGGGCGGTGGGTTTCTCCATAAGTGGTGATTCTGTGTATCTGTGCCCCCGGCAGGATTCGAACCTGCGGCCTTCTGCTCCGGAGGCAGACGCTCTATCCCCTGAGCTACGGGGGCTCATCGGGCGGAACCCAGACTAGCGCACGCTCACCGGCACATCACAATCGGGCTGCTCACGACACGCCGAGCGGACTCTGCACCCGCAGCGTCGAGCCGTGTTCGCCGCGCAGGACGTGCAGTTGCGCCGGAATCCGGGCCCGCAACTCGTCGACGTGACTGACGACGCCGACGACGCGACCGCCGGAGCGGAGGTCGTCGAGGACGCCCATCACGAGGTCGAGGGCTTCGGGGTCGAGGGTGCCGAAACCCTCGTCGATGAAGATCGTGTCGAGGACGCGACCGCCGGATTCGGCCGAGACGACATCGGCCAGACCCAGCGCGAGGGCCAGCGAGGCGAAGAACGTCTCTCCACCCGACAGCGTCGTGGTGGCCCGCAGCACGCCGGTGTACTCGTCGCGGACCTCGATGCCCAGGCCGCCGCGGCGACCGCGCACACCGGCGGCGTCCGAGTGGACGAATTCATAACGGCCCGATGACATCTCGCGGAGACGTCCGGACGCGGCGACGAGCACCTCGTCGAGCCGGGCGGCGAGCACGTACGACCGCAGCGACATGCGTCGGGAGTTCTGTCCGCGGCCGCTCACCAGTTCCGCGAGGCCCTGCAGCTCCTCGTGTCGTGCCTTCAGCGGTGCGAGTGCGTCGAGGGCGGCCCAGAAGCCGGCGACGTACTCCTCGAGGTCCGTACGGCGCTGCGCGGCCACCGCATTCACGCGGGCGGCATCGTCGCGGCGGGCACGTGCGGCCACCAGATCCGCCGTCAGACCGGCGACATCGACCTCGGGCGCCTCCAGCGCCGCGCACACGTCGGGATCGGCGAGGGTCTCCTCCGCGCCGGCGCGTATCGCCGCCGCCTCTTCGAGGAGCTTCTCCCACTGTCGGATCTGACCCGGCGACGCGGCGGCCGACCGGACCTCGTCCGCTCCGGTGAATTCGGCGGCGGCACAGGCGACGGTGAGCCGCTCGGCGATCTCGGCCTGCCGTCGGCGGGTCCGGTCGAGCTCGCGCCGGGCCTCCCGCAGAGTCCTTGTGCGGCGGCAGAGTTCGGCGAGTTCGCGACGACGCTCCGCGACCCCCATCCGCCCGCCGGTCGCCTCGTGGACCTCGGCGTCGAGGGCGCCCAGCTTCTCGCGCAGGGTCGTCAGGCGTTCACGACGCCGCGCCTGCGCGGTCTCGTGATCGGCCAGGGTCCGGCGCCGGTCGGCGATCTCGGCGTCGATGCGTTCGACCGCGTCCTGCAGCGACGGCGTGCGGACGGCCGCCCGCTCGGCAGCCGCGAGGTCGGCGGCGAGGCGGTCGTGACCTGCCCGGGTGGCGGCGCGGTCGGCGCCGGCGATGACGGCATCGAGATTGGCCTGCCGCTCCTGCAGTGCGGCGACCGCGGACTGGGCGATGGCCCTGATCGCGCTCGCACGCTCTTCGGCGGCCGCGGCTTCCTTCTCCTGGGCCTCGCCCACCGAGGTGCCGGCGTCGCCGGTGGCCGGCGCGGGATGACCGACCGAGCCGCAAACCGCGCACGGGTGCCCGTCGACGAGGGCACCGGCGAGTTCGACGGCCATGCCGGTGAGGCGTCGTTCGCGGATGTCGAGCTGCTGTTCCCGTGCGGCAGAGTGCTGCTCCCGCGCGTCGAGAAGGTCCCGTTCGGCGTCGGCGAGCTGCGCGAGCACCTCGTCGCGGTCGGTGAAGGCCTGGAGAACACGGCGGGCGTGGTCGCGTTCGGCGTGCAGCTTCGGCGCCTGGACACGTAGTTCGTCCGCCGCCCGGAGTGCGGCGACTGCCTCGTCGCGGCGAGCCGGTACCGACTCGAGCCACGTCCGGGTTTCGTCGGCCTGCTGCTCCGCGCCGGCGATCGTCTTCTCGAGTCCGTCGATGTCGGCGACCAGCCGGGGCCGCTCGGCGACACGCTTCGCCAGCGGTTCCCAGCGACCAGATTCCTCGGTCCATCGGTCGACGGCCGCGACGAGAGCTGCATCGTCGCAGTCGGATTCGCACAGTTTCGCACCCTCGGCGAGTTCGCTGAGGGCGTCACGTGCGTGGTCGGCCGCGGCCGTCGCCGAGGCCAGGTCGGCGGCCACGCGCTCGTGGTCGTCGGCCAGGGCGCGATGGGTGCGGCGCGCAGGGCGAGCCGGCGTGACCGCTCGGCGGCCGTCAGCGTCACCTCCCCCTCGGTGAGGCGGGCGAGCCGGTCGCGCGCCTGCAGACCGCGGCGACGTAGATCGTCGACGCGCCTGCCGTGTTCGTGGGCGGCTTCGGCCTGTTCGACGGCCGCCTGCGCGGCGGTCGATTCGGCGAGCGCGGACGCGGCGGTCTGCCGGGCCGTGTCGAGACATGCCTGGGCCCAGTCGAAGTCCGGTTCGGCAGGCGCCTGCGTGCCGCTGATCGCCACGATCTGCCCGGCGATGCGGTCCAGGGTGCCGGTCTGCTCGGCCAAGGAGGACGCGCTCTCGCGGGCACGATCGCGGAGCCATTCCTCGAGGTCGCCGAACCGCTCGGTGTCGAAGAGGCGCTCCAGCAGCTCCTCCCGCTCGTCGGAGTGCGCGCGGAGGAACCGGGCGAAGTCGCCCTGCGGCAACAGGACCACCTGGAAGAACTGCTCGGCGCTCATACCGAGCAGGCGGACGACCGCCTCGCCGATCTCCGGGATGCGGGTCAGGTCAGGGCCCGAACCGTCCACCCAGACGAGCGACGCACACGCGTTGATCTTGCGTTTCCCGTCGCCGCGCTTCTTGGGGCGCTCGTGCTCGGGCGATCGGGTGATGCGCAATCGGCGGGAACCGACGGTGGCCTCGAGTTCGACCTGCGGAATCGTCTCGGGCGCAGCATGATCCGAGTGGAGTCGGCGGTTGGTGTCACGAGCGCCGGGGACCCGGCCGAACAAGGCGAACGCCACCGCGTCGAGCACGGTGGTCTTGCCGGCACCGGTCTGGCCGTGCAGGAGGAACAGCCCGTCTGCCCCGAGCTCGTCGAAGTCGACGGTGACCTCGTCGGCGAACGGGCCGAACGCGCGAATCCGGATGTGGTGCAGTCTCATACGCCGTCAGCACTCACGCGGTCTCGGCGACGAACGCATCGAGGGCGAACAGCGCGAGCTCGCCGTCGGCCTCGGGTTCGCCGACGACCGCCCGCAGTGCGCGTTCGATCAGCACCCGCTCCCCCTTGGTCGGGGTGTCGCGGACGTCCTCGATGAAGGAGTTGATGATCTCGGCATCGCTCCGGCCGCGGACCCGCGAACGGTAGTCGACCCCCGAGCCGGTGTGCGGGCGGTCCCACTGCACGTGCACCGCGCACGGGAACCGCTCCCGCAGGCGTCGCATCGCGTCGAGCGGGCGTACCGCGTCGGTCAAGGTCACCTCGACGTAGTGGTCCTCGGCGCCCGCGAACTGCTCCGAGGTCAGCAACTCGTCGAGTGTTCCACGGAGGGAGCTCAACTCGCGCACGACCGGAAGCTCGTGCTTGCGGATATCGCCGACCCCGTCGGCATCGAGGTCGACCACCCACACCGCTTTGCGATGCGTGCGCTCGCCGAAGGAGTACGGGAGCAGCGAACCGCTGTACCGGACGGTGTCGGTGACGCGCTGCGGCGAGTGCAGATGACCGAGGGCGACGTAATCGGCACCGGAGAAGGTCTCGGCGGGAACGGTTTCGACTCCCCCGACGCTGATCGACCGCTCGGACCCGGAGGCGGCGGCGCCGCTGACGAAGGCGTGGGCGACGACGATCGATCGGGCCTGCCGGGACGCGAGGTCGGCGCGGATGCGGGTCATCGCGGCATCGAGAACTGCGGTGTGGCCGCACACCTCCTCGACCCCGAGATGGCGACGGGCGGTGTCGGGTTCGAGGTACGGGATGCCGTACACCGCGACCTCGCCGTGCTCGTCGGACAGGACGATCGGCTCGGCGATCCCCTCGATCGAGGTCCGCAGGTGCAGTCCGCCGGCCGCCGCGAACGCCGACCCCGCGCCGAGGCGCGTGGGCGAGTCGTGGTTGCCCGAGGTGACGATGATCCGGGCACCGGCGGCGGCGATCTCGGCCAGGCCTTCGTCGTAGGCACGCACCGCGTCGGCCGAGGGCACCGAACGGTCGTAGACGTCGCCGGCGACGATCACGGCGTCGGCCGATTCGGCGGCGACCAGCTCGGCGAGGTGGCTCAGCGCACGACGCTGGTCGGCGAGCAGGTCGACACCATGGAACGTCCGGCCCAGGTGCCAGTCGGAGGTGTGCACGATCCGCATGGTGACAAACCATACGGTCGGGGCCCGACAGATCGTGGGACGCGCGCTCAGGCCCCGGTCAACGGGGCATTGTGAGTCGCGCTACCCGCCGCGGCATCGGCGGGCCCACCGGGTACGGCCGCGGCCGGCGGCATCTGATGCGCGGGCCGCACGAAGAAGAACGTCGCCACGACGCCGACCAGCAACGCCGCCGCGGGGAGGAACAGCGACTGCCCCATCGCGGAGGCGAAGCCCTCGCGGAGGAACTCCGGAAGCTGGTTCGCGCCACTCGCATCCTGCGCGGCGCCGGCGTCGATCCCGGGCAGCTCGGCGGCGAGGCGCGACTGCAGGAGGGCACCGATCATCGCCGAGCCCAGCACCGAGCCGATCACGCGCAGGGTGTTGTACACACCGGCGCCCGCACCGGCCTGATGCCACGGCAGGTTGCGGGTCGCGGTGGCGGCCAAGGGAGCCCAGATACCGGCCGACGCGACACCCATCAGGCACAGGGGCAGGATGATCATCCAGACCGGGGTGTCCGGTCGCGCGACCACACCCAGCCAGCCGATGGCGATCGCGTTGAGCAGCAGCGCGGTGGAGACGATGGCCCGCGGGTGCACACGGTCGACCACGCGACCGACGATCGGCGCGAGGATGCCCGTCAGGATCGCCATCGGCACCAGCACGACCGCCGACTGGGTCGGGGTCATCCCGCCGACGAGCTGCAGGAAGAAGGTCAGCGGGATCATCATGGCCGACACCGCGAAGCCCATCGAGGAGATGCCCACGGTGGCCAGCGCGAAGTTGCGATCCCGGAACAGCGAGAGCGGGAGCAGCGGCTCGGTCCGGATGCGCGACTGCCACCAGACGAAGACGCCGAGGAAGATGAGCCCGCCGCCGATCAGGGCCCAGACCCAGGCGGCCCAGTCGAAGCTCTCGCCCTCCTGGATGCCGAACACGAGCGCGGACAGGCCGACGGCCGACAAGCCCACGCCGATCCAGTCGAACTGGTGGTCGTTGGTCTCGACCTGCGGGACCAGGACCGCGGCCAGCACGAGTCCCGCGATGCCGACGGGCACGTTGATGAAGAAGATCCATTCCCAGCCGAACGCGTCGGTGAGGACGCCGCCGAGCAGCGGCCCCACGAGGGTCGCGACCCCGGCGACCGTGCCCCAGATACCCATGGCCGCACCGCGCTTCTCCGGCGGGAAGGTACGCGTGATCAGCGACATCGTCTGCGGGGTGATGAGCGCGGCGCCGACGCCCTGCAGGGCGCGAGCGGCGATGAGCTCGCCGATCGAATCCGACAGTCCGCACCACACGCTGGCGATCGTGAAGACGATCAGGCCGATCTGGTACATCGACTTCGGCCCGTACTTGTCGCCGAGGCGCCCGGTGATGAGCAACGGCACCGCATAGGTCAGCAGGTAGGCGCTCGTGACCCACACGACGCCGTTGACGTCGGTGTTCAGGTCGGCCTGGATGCGCGGCTGCGCGACCGCCACGATCGTCATGTCGACGAGGATCATGAAGAAGCCCACGCACAGCGCCATCAGCGCCGCCCAGGGCCTCGTCGTCACCTCGGAGCCGGTGACCCCGGTGTCAGGGGTGGAACGGGTCATCACTACTCGACCTTCTGTGCGAGGTGTTCGGCGTCTGCCGCGGCATTCGGTGCCGTGGCGGGATTCGGCTGGGTCGGAACGAGATACGGCGAATCCGGATCGTCGAGCCAGTCGATGCGGTGAGTGCGGAGCCGGTCGACGAGGTCGTCGAGCCAGGCGATCTGGGCGGTGAGCGTCGCGATCCGGCAACCCCCGTCGAGGAAGAACATCTCCGGTTTCCCGTGGGCCCGGAACTCCGTGACGGCGGCCTCGACGTCGGCGAGGTCGGCCCGCATGGTCGCGACCCGCCGTTCGAGGAGTTCGACGACCCGGTCCCGGGGCAGACCATGCGCCTCCGACAGGGCGAGGTAGAGCTCCGGGTACTCCTCGGGTCTCGTCTCGAGGATGCGTTCGAGGTTCTCGGTCAGAGCCTCCCGACCCGGGCCGGTGATCGCGTACACGGTCCGTTCGGGCCGGTTGCCCTCGCGACGGACCTCGTGGACCTCGATCAATCCGTTCTCCGACAGCCGGTCGACCGCGTGGTACAGGGTGCCGGCGCGGAACTTCGCCAACCGGTCCTCGCGACGCGCGACGGTCGTCTGAACCATCTCGTACGGGTGCATCGGACGCTCGAGGAGAAGGCCGAGCACCAGGATCGCCACCGGTCCGAGCGGTGCGGAACACGCCATGCGCGACCCCCTTGGTCCGGGCGGCCTGCGGGACCGCTGATCGGCGTCGAATATTCCAGTCGGAATATACGCAGGTGTTCGGTTGCTGCCAAGTGTCGCCGGCCATCATTACTGTGGACGGCATGACTCATGCGCCGGAGGAATCCACCCAGAGCGACCCCACCGGGACAACCGATTCCGGGGAGCAGGGCAGCTATGTGATGTCCGGCCAGGAGTTCGTGCGGGACACCAAGTACATCGAGACCCGCATCACCGCCGACGGCCGGGACGGCTACCCCGTCGAGGCCGGGCGCTATCGTCTCGTCGCCGCACGCGCCTGCCCCTGGGCCAACCGGACGCTCATCGTCCGCCGACTCCTCGGGCTCGAGGACGCCATCTCACTCGGACTGTGCGGACCCACCCACGACAAGAACTCGTGGACCTTCGACCTCGACCCCGGGGGCCTCGACCCCGTCCTGCAGATCCCGCGCCTCAAGGACGCCTACGAGAAGCGGATCCCGGGTTACCCCAAGGGGATCACCGTGCCGGCGATCGTCGACGTCCCCACCGGTGAGGTCGTCACCAACGACTTCCCCCAGATGACGATCGACTTCTCGCTGGAATGGACCGCGTTCCACCGCGACGGCGCGCCCGAGCTCTACCCCGAACGCCTGCGCGACGAGATCGACGAGGTCAGCCACGGGATCTACACCGAGGTCAACAACGGCGTCTACCGGTGCGGGTTCGCCGGCAGCCAGGAGGCCTACGAGGCCGCTTACGACCGCCTGTTCACCAAGCTCGACGAGCTGTCCGAGCGGTTGTCGACGCAGCGGTACCTGGTCGGCGACACCATCACCGAGGCCGACGTCCGGCTGTTCACGACCCTCGCCCGCTTCGATCCCGTCTACCACGGCCATTTCAAGTGCAATCGCAGCAAGCTCAGCGAGATGCCGGTGCTGTGGGCCTACGCCCGCGACCTGTTCCAGACCCCCGGCTTCGGCGACACCACCGATTTCACCCAGATCAAGCAGCACTACTACATCGTGCACACCGATGTGAACCCCACGCAGATCGTGCCCAAGGGCCCCGACCTGCGGGGATGGCTGACCCCACACCACCGCGAGGAACTCGGCGGGCGTCCCTTCGGCGACGGCACGCCGCCCGGCCCCCCACGGCCCGACGAGGTCGTCCCCCAGGAGAATTGGGTACCCCAGTCATGACCGACCCCACTCCCAAGCCCGCCGGCAAGGCCGTCGAGGTCACCGGCGGCATCCTCGACCGCGCGCAGCGCCTGCAGGGCCCGGCGGTCAAGAAATACGTCGACTCGCTGCGCCGCAAGTACCCCGACGACTCCCCCGCCCAGATCATCGAGCGCCTCGAGAAGCGCTACCTGAACGCGGTCACCGGTTCAGGTGGAGCGGTCGGCGCGGCAGCCGCCGTGCCCGGGGTCGGGACGATGACGGCCTTCGGCGCGATGACCGGCGACACCGCCTTCTTCCTCGAAGCCTCGGCACTGCTCGCCCTGTCGATCGCCGAGGTCCACGGCATCGGCGTCCACGAGACCGATCGACGCAAGTCGCTCGTCCTGGCGGTCGCGCTCGGCGAGGAAGGTGTGCTCGCCCTCGGCCGGGTCGTCGGTACGCGCGGCGGCCCCCTGCGCCGGCTCGGCGGTGCGGCCCTGCCGTCGGGCGCCATCACCAAACTCAACAAGACCCTGGTCAACAAGCTCGTGCGCAAGTACGCGATCCGGCGCGCGCCGTTGATCTTCGGCAAGCTGATGCCCGCCGGCATCGGAGCGGTCATCGGCGGCGCGGGAAGCCGCGCGCTCGGCCGCAAGGTGGTCAACAACGCGCGGGAGGCATTCGGCCCCGCACCTGCCTTCTGGGTTCTCGACGCCGAGGTGGTGAACGAGACGAGCCCGCTACCGCCCGGCTCCCGGTGATCCCGGAGCCGACCATGCCTCCCGCCACCGGGAGCACCCCAACCACCTCGCCGCCGGGCTGGATCCGGAAGCTGCTCGGCGAGGCGTGGCGTTATCGCCGCATCGTCATCGTGACCCTGACCGTCACGATGATCGCGGTGGCCGTCGACGTCGTGATGCCCCTGCTGGCCAAGGGCGCGATCGACCGGGCCACCGGCGTGATCGACGACGGCCTCGCCTTGTCCACCATCATCACGGGCCTGGTCGTTCTCGCGTTCGTGCGTTACGCCTGCCACTTCGGACGGCGCGTGTTCGCCGGCCGCCTCGCGGTCAACGTGCAGAACAACCTGCGCCGGCGCCTGCTCGACACCCTGCTGCACCTCGACGGCCGCAGCCAGCACCAGATCCGGACGGGACAGATCGTCTCCCGCTCCATCTCCGACATCCAGGTGGTCCAGGGCTTGCTGGCGATGGCACCGCTCTCGTTGGGTGCCGCGGTGCAGATGGTCGTCGCGCTCGGAGTCATGGCCTATCTCTCCCCGCTGCTCACCGCCGTCGCACTGGTGATCGCGCCGCTGATCGCCCTGGAGGTCTTCCGTACCCGCCGAAAGCTCTTCGCGGCGACGTGGTCCGCGCAGCAGTCCGCGGCCGATGTGGCCCAGCACGTGGAGGAGACCGTCACCGGCGTCCGCGTCGTCAAGGGCTTCGGCCAGGAGGACCGCGCCGTCGACGGACTGGTGACGCGCTGCCGCACCTTGTTCGCCCGGCGCCTGCGCGCGGCCCGGATCAACGCCCGTTTCGCCCCCACCCTGAGCGCCATCCCCCAACTCGGCATGGTCGGCGTGATCGTCGTCGGCGGCTACCTGACGATGACGGACGCGATCACCGCCGGCACGTTCCTCGCGTTCACCACCTACGTCACCGCGATGACCGGCATTGCCCGTCTGCTCACCAATCTCATCGTCAACGCCCAGCTCGCCCGCGCGGCGGTGGAACGCGTCTACGACGTCATCGATCACCCGCGCGATCCCGGTGAGACCGCGACCGGCACGCTGCCCGACGGCCCGCTCGGCGTCGAACTGGAGAACGTCTCCTTCGCCCATCACACCCACGAGGCCGACGATCCGCCCGCCGTGCTGAGCGGGATCGACCTGCGTATCGAACCCGGCGAATGCGTGGCGATCGTCGGGCCACCCGGCTCCGGGAAGTCGACCATCGCCGACCTGGTCAGCCGCTACGAGAGACCCGACGCCGGCACGATCTCCCTTGTCGGCGCCGACGGCCCGCACCTGGTGGACTCGCTGTCGCCGACTGCGCTGCACGAAGCCGTCGCCGCCGTCTTCGACGAACCGTTCCTCTTCTCCGACACCATCACCGCGAACATCGCCATGGGACCGGGCGCCACCGCCGACCCCGATTCGCTCGCCGACCGGGTGCGAGCCGCGGCGGCCGCGGCCGAGGCCACCGAGTTCATCGAGGCACTCCCGGACGGCTACGACACCGTCGTCGGCGAACGCGGCCTGACCCTCTCCGGCGGACAGCGCCAGCGGATCGCCCTCGCGCGTGCCCTCTTCGCCGACCCGCGCGTCCTGGTGCTCGACGACGCGACATCGGCGGTCGACGCCACCACCGAGGCCCGGATCCTCGGCCGCCTACGTGATCAGAGACGCACCATGCTGGTCCTCGCCCACCGGCGGTCGACACTCGTCCTCGCCGACCGGGTCGCCGTGCTGGACGAGGGCCGGATCACCGCGATCGGGACGCCGGCCGAGCTCGAGGCCTCCTCGGCGCGGTTCCGCGAGCTGATGACGAACGCCGTCGGTGACCCGGACGTCGTCTCGCCGCCCAGCCGGCCGAGCATCTCCGACCACACCGTCGAGAGCTTCTGGCCGACAACGCAATTCCTCGACGAGCAGACGTATACGCGGACCGGCCCGGCGGTGGGCGCGGGCACGCGGACCGGGCAGCGGGGCGGCGGTGTCGCCAGCGCACTGGGGTCGATGCCGGCGACGCCCGAACTCCAGGCGAGGGTCGACGCGCTGCCGCCGGCCGTCGAGGACCCAGCGGTGGACGTCGCCGACGCCCGGCGCGAGAACCCGGACTTCACCCTCCGCGGCCTCCTACGACCGGTCCGCTGGCTGCTCGCCTTCGCGTTGGTCGCCATCGCCGTCGACACCCTCGTCGGCCTGGCCTTCCCCAGCATCGCCCGCGCCGTCATCGACGCGGCCGGCGACCACGACCAGCGCACCCTGTGGTGGGCGGCGGTCGGCGGTGTGGCACTCGTCGGCGTCGGGTGGGTCGCCGCGTCCGTGTTGACGATGACCTCCACCCGAGCGGGTGAGCGCGTGCTGTTCGGACTGCGCATCCGCAGTTACGCCCACATCCAGCGCCTCGGCCTGGACTACTACGAGCGCGAGCTGTCGGGTCGGATCATGACGCGGATGACGACCGACATCGACGCGTTGTCGACCTTCCTGCAGACCGGTCTGACGTCGGCGATCGTCGCACTCCTCACCCTGGTCGGCGTCACG
Source organism: Gordonia sp. Swx-4 (assembly GCF_030316175.1). NCBI lineage: Bacteria > Bacillati > Actinomycetota > Actinomycetes > Mycobacteriales > Gordoniaceae > Gordonia > Gordonia sp. Swx-4. The sequence continues at coordinate 1,906,845 of NZ_CP128197.1, read as the reverse complement.
GTCGCGTTGCTGGTCACCGGGCCGTCGCTCGCACTGCTGGTGTTACCCGTCTTCCCGCTGCTGGTCGTGGCGACCGTCGTCTTCCGGCGTGTCGCGAGCGCCGCCTACACGCGGTCCCGCGAACTGATCAGCACGGTGAACGCCGACTTCCAGGAGAACATCGCCGGGATCAAGACCACCCAGACCTACCTCCGCACCGACGACGCACAGAAGCGTTTCGGGCAGCGTTCGGCGGCGTGGGTCGCGGCACGGATGGTCTCGCAGCGGGCGATCGCCTCGTACTTCCCGCTGATCATGCTGATGTCGGACATCGCCACCGCGATCGCACTCGGCGTCGGCGCCGGCCAGGTGGCCGACGGCTCACTCACCGCGGGCACTCTGGTCGCCTTCGTCCTCTATCTCACGATGCTGTTCGGTCCCGTCCAGCAGCTCTCGCAGGTCTTCGACGGTTACCAGCAGGCGGCGGTCGGCCTACGGCGCATCGGCGACCTGCTGCGGACCCCGAGTTCGCTGCGGGTCAACCCGGACGCCACGACACCGCCGGCCACCGGCTTCGACGGCGAGGTCGATTTCGACGGGGTCGGCTTCCGCTATCAGGGCGCGGAATCCGACGCCCTGCTCGACGTCGACCTGCACATCCCCGCCGGGTCCTCGCTCGCCCTCGTCGGTCGAACCGGCGCGGGCAAGTCGACGATCGTGAAACTGCTGGCCCGGTTCTACGACCCGACCACCGGACGCGTCCTCGTGGACGGCACCGACATCGGCGACCTCGTCCTCTCCGGGTACCGCAGCCGACTCGGCCTGGTCCCGCAGGAGCCGCATCTGTTCACCGGGACCGTGGCGGACAACATCGCCTACGGCCGGCCGGATGCCGATCGCGCCGCGATCGTCGAGGCCGCGGCCGCGGTGGGCGCCCTACCGATGATCGCGGCCCTGCCGGGACGCATGAACCATCCCATCGGCGAACGCGGCCAGGGCCTCAGCTCCGGTCAGCGCCAGCTGATCGCACTGGCCCGAGCCGAACTCGTCGACCCCGACCTCCTGCTGCTCGACGAGGCGACCGCCACGCTCGACCAGGCCACCGAGGCGCAGGTCCTGGCCGCCGGGCGGGCGATGACTCGGCGCCGGACCTCCGTCATCGTCGCGCACCGGCTGGCCACCGCGGCTCGCGCCGATACCATCGCGGTGGTCGACGGCGGCCGAATCGTCGAACTCGGAACACACGACCAACTCCTGGCGTTGGACAGTCTGTATCGCGGCTTCTGGGAGGCCGGTGTCGATCCCGACGAGGCCGCGGTGACGGAGCCCGGTGTGACGGTGACCGCCGCGCGTACAGACGCGGTGGACGCCGACTCACATGCGGGCTCGCGACAGGACGCTCGACGTGGCGCGTCCGCAACCGACAACCAGACCATCCGCGCCGGATCACCCGAGATGACGATCTGACTCTGTAGTAGCAGGTCGGTGGGTGTGACGCAGCAGATGACGCGTAGCATCGGCAGTTGGTTCACCGATAGTCTCCACAAGGGACGTCAGTGTGGCAGAGAACCCGGCACCTTCAGGGAATTGAGGCGAGATACCGCTGTGAGCAGCAGTTCGATTTCTGACTTCGGACAGAACACCTGGCTGGTCGAGGAAATGTACCAGCAATTCAAAGAGGACCCGAGCTCGGTGGACCCGAGCTGGCATGAGCTCTTGAAGAGTTACAAGCCCGGAGACAACGGTGGTGCCGCGTCCGCCGCATCGACGTCCACCACTCCCTCCTCCAACGGCAGCGCACCGGCGAAGCCCGCGGCCGAGTCGGCACCGCGCAAGCAGGTCACGCTCGATCAGGAACCGACGCGGACCGCCTCTGCCCGCAAACCCTCCCCTGCCAAGGAGTCGACCGCGACCAAGGCCGCATCCGGCCACAGCGTCGCGAGCCGTGACGGTTCCGCCCGTTCCCAGCCGAAGCCCGCCGCAGTTGAAAAGCCTGCTGCCGCCAAGCCCGCAGCCGCCGAGTCCAAGAAGGAATCCGCGGACGGCAACAAGGTGCTCCGCGGTCCCGCCGCCGCCATCGCGAAGAACATGGCGCTGTCGTTGCAGATCCCGACGGCCACCAGTGTTCGCGCGGTTCCCGCGAAGGCGATGATCGACAACCGCATCGTCGTCAACAACCACCTCGCCCGCACCCGCGGCGGCAAGATCAGCTTCACCCACATCCTGGGTTACGCGATCGTCCAGGCCATCAAGGCCTTCCCGAACATGAATCGGCACTACGCCGAGATCGACGGCAAGCCCAACGTCGTCACCCCCGCGCACACCAACCTCGGTCTGGCCATCGATCTGGTCGGCAAGGACGGCAACCGCACGCTCGTCGTCGCCGCCATCAAAGAGTGCGAGAGGATGGGCTTCGCCGAGTTCTACAACGCGTACCAGGACATCGTCCGGCGCGCGCGTGACGGCAAGCTCGGCGCCGACGACTTCTCCGGCGTGACCATCTCGCTGACCAACCCCGGCACCATCGGCACCGTGCACTCCGTGCCCCGCCTGATGAAGGGCCAGGGCGCCATCATCGGCGCCGGTGCGATGGAGTACCCGGCCGAGTTCCAGGGCGCCAGCGACGAGCAGATCGCCGAGCTCGGCGTCGGCAAGCTGATGACGCTGACCTCGACCTACGATCACCGCATCATCCAGGGAGCGGAATCGGGCGACTTCCTGCGCACCGTCCACCAGCTGCTGATCGACGACGCGTTCTACGACGAGATCTTCACCGCGTTCCACGTGCCGTACGAGCCGGTCCGCTGGCGTCGTGACATCCCGGCCGGCCTCGTCGACAAGAGCACCCGCGTCCTCGAGCTGATCGCCGCCTACCGCAGCCGCGGCCACCTGATGGCCGACATCGATCCGCTGATGATGAACAGCGATGCGCGCAGCAGCCATCCTGATCTGGACATCGCGACCTACGGCCTGACCCTCTGGGATCTCGACCGCACCTTCAAGGTCGGCGGTTTCCACGGCCAGGAGAAGATGAAGCTGCGCGACGTGCTGGCGATCCTGCGCGACGCCTACTGCCGCCACGTCGGTGTGGAGTACACCCACATCCTCGAACCGGACCAGCAGAAGTGGCTGCAGGAACGTGTCGAGGTCAAGCACGTGAAGCCGCCGGTCGGCGAGCAGAAGTACATCCTGAGCAAGCTGAACGCGGCGGAGGCCTTCGAAACCTTCCTGCAGACCAAGTACGTCGGTCAGAAGCGCTTCTCGCTCGAGGGTGCCGAGTCGGTCATCCCGATGATGGACGCGGTCATCGACCAGAGCGCCGAGCACAACCTCACCGAGGTCGTCATCGGTATGCCGCACCGCGGCCGTCTCAACGTGCTCGCCAACATCGTCGGCAAGCCGTACTCGAAGATCTTCTCCGAGTTCGAGGGCAACCTGAACCCGTCGCAGGCGCACGGTTCGGGTGACGTGAAGTATCACCTCGGCGCCGAGGGCAAGTACTACCAGATGTTCGGCGACAACGAGATCAACGTCTCGCTGACGGCCAACCCGAGCCACCTCGAGGCGGTCGACCCGGTCCTCGAGGGCCTGGTCCGCGCCAAGCAGGACCTCATCGCCGACGCCGACGACGAGAGCTTCCCGATCCTGCCGCTCATGCTGCACGGCGACGCCGCGTTCGCCGGTCAGGGCGTGGTCGCCGAGACGCTCAACATGGCGATGCTGCCCGGTTACCGCACCGGCGGCACCGTGCACATCGTCGTGAACAACCAGGTCGGTTTCACCACCGCCCCGGAGCACTCGCGTTCCACCGAGTACTGCACCGACGTCGCGAAGATGATCGGCGCGCCGATCTTCCACGTGAACAGCGACGATCCCGAGGCGTGCGTCTGGGTCGCGAAGCTCGCCGTCGACTACCGCCAGGCGTACAACAAGGACGTCGTCATCGACCTCGTCTGTTTCCGCCGCCGCGGCCACAACGAGGGCGACGACCCCTCGATGACGCAGCCGGCGATGTACGAGGTCATCGACACCAAGCGCGGCGTCCGCAAGAGCTACACCGAAGCCCTGATCGGTCGTGGTGACATCTCGACCAAGGAGGCCGAGGACGCTCTGCGTGATTACCAGGGACAGCTCGAACGGGTCTTCAACGAGGTCAAAGAACTCGAGAAGTACCACGCCGAGCCGTCGCCGTCCATCCAGGCCGACCAGACCCTGCCGACCAAGCTGGTGACCGCGGTCGACAAGGAAGTCCTGCAGACCATCGGCGACGCCTTCGTCAACGTCCCGGAGGGCTTCACCCCGCATGCGCGCGTGAAGCCGGTTCTGGAGCGTCGTGCCGAGGCCGCCCGCAACGGCAACATCGACTGGGCCTTCGCCGAACTCCTCGCGTTCGGTTCGCTGGTGATGGAGGGACGCACCGTCCGCCTGTCCGGTCAGGACTCGCGCCGCGGTACGTTCACGCAGCGCCACTCGGTGCTCATCGACCGTCAGAACGGTTCGGAGTACACCCCGCTGAACCACCTGCAGCCCGCCGGCGAGGAGAGCAACGGCGGCCGGTTCATGGTGTACGACTCGCCGCTGTCAGAGTTCGGTGTCGTCGGCTTCGAGTACGGCTACTCCGTGGGCAACCCGGACGCACTCGTGCTGTGGGAGGCGCAGTTCGGCGACTTCGTCAACGGCGCACAGTCGATCATCGACGAATTCATCTCGTCCGGTGAGGCCAAGTGGGGTCAGCTCTCCGACGTGGTGCTGCTGCTGCCGCACGGCCACGAGGGCCAGGGTCCCGACCACACCTCCGGCCGCATCGAGCGCTTCCTGCAGCTGTGTGCCGAGGGCTCGATGACCGTCGCACTGCCGTCGACCCCGGCGAGCTACTTCCATCTGCTGCGTCGTCACGTCCTCGACGGCATCAGCCGACCGCTCATCGTCTTCACCCCGAAGTCGATGCTGCGCAACAAGGCCGCCGTCAGCCCGGTGTCTGATTTCACCGACGACAAGTTCCGTTCGGTCATCGACGACCCGAAGTTCGCCAAGGGCGACGCCGACCGCAGCAAGGTCAAGCGCGTCCTGCTGGTGAGCGGCAAGCTCTACTACGAGCTCGCGGCCCGTCGTGACAAGGAGGATCGCGAGGACATCGCGATCGTCCGCATCGAGCAGCTCTACCCGGTGCCGCACCGCCGCCTGCGCAACACGCTGGAGCAGTACGGCAACGCCAGCGAGTTCCGCTGGGTCCAGGAGGAGCCGGCCAACCAGGGCCCGTGGCCGTTCCTCGGCCTGTGGCTGCCCGAGGTGCTGCCGGATGTCCTCGGTGGCCTGCGCCGCGTCTCGCGTCGCCCGATGTCGGCCCCGTCCTCGGGTTCGAGCAAGGTGCACGCGGTCGAGCAGCAGGAGATCCTCGACGAGGCGTTCGGCGAGTAGCGAACCCTCACAGACAAAGGCGGCCCCCGCCGGACTCGGTCCGGCGGGGGCCGCCTTGCTGTGTCGAACTCACCAGATCTCGTGCGGGAGCCCCCAGGCCGCGAGTTCGGAGGTGAGGAGGTCCCGGAGTACGGCGTCGGAGCCGAAGGCCTCGTCGTCGAGTCCGAGGACGGTGAACGACACCTGCTCCGGGGTCCGGATCAGCCACGACTGCACGCCGTCGCCGAAGCGATGCCCGGACGCGGGGTCGACGCCCTGGGTCATGCCGCGCAGCGCCATGCGGCGCGCGGTCCGGCCGCCGACCACGGTGGCCTCCGGCGTCACCTCACCGATGTTGGAGATCACCGCGTCGGGCATGCCCTTGCCGGCACCGCCGCCGACGAGCTTGATCAGCACCGAGACCGGCAGGAACCAGGCGAGCGGACGAAGGTAGATGTGGGGCGCGCGGCGGCCTTCGGACAGCCGCACGAACGCGGCCTTGCATGCAGCCCGAATCCCGGCGAGGTCACCTCCCGGCACCGGCTCGTCGGTCAGGAACACCGACACCCCTGCGATCGCGTTGGTCCGGGTGTCCTCTTCGCCCTCACGACGATCCACCGGTACCCCGACCTTGATCGGGGTCCCCAGCGGGGACCGTCCCCCGGATCGGAGGAGGCCGCTCACGACCGCGATGAACAGGGTGTTGGAGGTGCCGCCGTGATCGGCCGCGACGCGGTCCCAGTCGCCGGCGGGGATCGACGCGGTCGCCCAGGTGAACTTCGCTGCCGGGGACCGCTCCGCGAGCGGGGGACGTTCCGGCCGCGGATCCGGTTCGAGCCCCGAGGCCTTGCGGCTCTCGGCGGCCGCCCGGGCGATGCCGACGACGACTGCACCAGCCTGCGCCACGGCGTCGGCGACATCGTCGAGGCGTCCGCGGCGCCAGGAACCCCGGGACTCCGAACCTGCCGACAGAGAACCTCCCGCTGCCGAGGTCCGCTCGTCCGCGACGGCGACGGGTACGCCCGATTCGCGTGCCGCCGCGGCGGCTGCGGCGACCATGCCCCGTCCGTCGGTGACCACGTGCAGGGCACACAGTGACAGCGCGGTGCCGCCGGATTGGGTGGGCGCGCTCCGCAGGCGCCAACAGCGACCGCCCTCGGCGTCGAGCGGGACCGTCGACATCTCGGCGGTCGCCCATGCGTCGACGCCGGCATCGGGAATCGGGAGGGGATCCACGGCCAGCCCCGGGGCGTCGGGCGCCGGGACCCAGCGGGGACGCGAGCCGTACACGGTGGACGACACCAGCATCCGGTGCATGCGTCCGCGGGCCAGCGCGGCGTTCATCGCGGTCAGTGCCTCGAGGGAGACCTCGTCCTCGAAGACCCACACCATCTGCAGCACCACCGACCAGCCGAGTGCCGGGGTCGCGAACCAGAACGGTGCGTCGTCTGTGGCGAGTCGCCCACTCCGTTCGTCAACCGGATCCGTGCGTGACAAGGGCGCCATGGGTCCACCTCACTGAAGATCGACCCCGCGGTCGATGCCGACTCCCCCGTCGTCCTCCCCGTGGGAGTCTAGGACGCGGCGCCGGCGAGTGTCGGAAGGGCGGCGGTGATCAGGCCGAGCAGGTCCTCTCGGGTGACCGTCGGCGAGGTCAGCCAGCGGATCGTCGTCTCCTCGACGAAGGCGACCCAGCCGTGGACGCTCAGCACGACCGTCGGGGTGACCTCGACGCCGAATGCCGGTGCGTGATCGAGAACCCGGCCCACCATGACCTCACGGGTTCGGTCGAAGACGTCGCGCATCGCGGGATCCGAGCTCGACGCCCCGCGGATGAGAGCGGTGTAGGCGGAGCGGTTCTCGCTGACGAAGTCGACGAACGCCGCCATCGAGGCGGTCAGGATGGCGATCGGGTCCCCGAGGGACGCGTCCGGTTCGGTACACGCCAGCATCCGGTCGGCCTGGGCCTGCGCGATCGCGACGTGATAGTCCTGCTTGGAGGCGAAATAGTGGAACAGCAGCGCCCGCGACACCCCGGCCGCATCGGCGATGGCGTCAATGGTGATCTCCTCGAGCGGACGGTCCCGCACCATCTCCAGACCGAACTCGAGGAGCTGGTCGCGACGCGCCTCCGGACTCATCCGGGTGCGCTTGGATGCGGTTTGCTTGTCCCCGATCACCGGCGCGGCAGCCGTTCCTCTACCGGTCACCCGGCCAGACTACTCCTATTGAGTCTTGTTCAATAACTATTGACACGTGTTCAGTATCACCCCTATGGTGACACCATGACAACGAACGATGTAGAGATCGCCATCATCGGGGCCGGCTTCTCGGGGCTGGGTGCCGCCATCCGGATGAGGCAACACGGATTCGACGACTTCGTCCTCCTCGATCGCGGCCGCGACTTCGGGGGCACCTGGCGCGACAACACCTACCCCGGCGCCGCCTGCGACGTGCCCTCGCAGCTGTACTCCTACTCGTTCGCGAAGAACCCCACCTGGTCGCGGTCGTACTCGCACCAGCCGGAGATCCACGATTACATCAACGATGTCGCGGCCCGCCACGACATCGCCGCCCGGTCGCGCTTCGGCACCGAGGTCACCAACGCCGCATGGAACGAGGACGAGGGTCGCTGGATCATCGACACCGAACGCGACGGCAAGCCCGAACAGGTCCGCGCCCGCGTGATGATCGGCGGCGTCGGCCCGCTCTGCGAGCCGAACCTCCCGGACATCGACGGCATCGAGTCCTTCCAGGGCAAGATCGTCCACTCCGCCCGCTGGGACAACGACCACGACTTCACCGGACAGCGCGTCGCCGTCATCGGCACCGGCGCGTCGGCCATCCAGCTGGTCCCGGAGCTCGCCAAGGTGACCTCGCGCCTCGACGTCTACCAGCGCACCGCACCGTGGATCGTCCCCCGCACCGAGCGCGCGTACACCAAGCTCGAGCACTGGGCCTACAAGAACGTCCCCGGTTACCAGTCGGCCGTCCGCGGCGGGATCTACGCCGCCAACGAGGTCGTCGCCTTCGGCCTGACCTACTCGCCCACCGCCCTCAAGCCCGTCGAACTGCTCTGCCGGGCGAACATCCTGCGCGGCGTCGGCCGTGACGCCGAGCTCCGCCGCAAGGCCACCCCCACCTTCCAGGTCGGCTGCAAGCGCATCCTGCGGTCCAACGACTGGTACCCCGCCCTCGCCCGGCCCAACGTCGACCTCGTCACCGACGGGATCGACCGCATCACCGCGAACGGCGTCGTCGCCAAGGACGGCACGACCCGTGAGGTCGACGTCATCGTCGTCGCCACCGGCTTCCACGTCACCGACTCCCCCGTCTTCGACAAGATCGTCGGCAAGGATCAGCGGAGCCTCGCAGACGTCTGGGCCGAGATCGGCATGCAGGGCTACAAGGGTTCGTTCGTCCACGGCTTCCCGAACATGATGCTGATGGTCGGACCGTCGACCGGCCTCGGCCACACCTCGATGGTGTACATGATCGAGTCGCAGCTCAATTACCTCGTGGACTACCTGAAAACCGTTCGAGCCCAGGGAATCACCCGGACCGAGGTCCGGATGTCGGCCCAGCAGGAGTACAACGCGGGCATCCAGCACAAGCTGCGCAACAGCGTGTGGGTCAACGGCGGCTGCGCGTCCTGGTACAAGGACGCCAACGGCAACATCACCACGCTGTGGCCGGGATTCACCTTCGCGTTCCGCAACATCACCCGCCGCTTCGACATCGCCGCATACGATGTCACCCGCGGTGCACGACGCCCGGCGGTCGCAGCGCCCGGACAGGGCGAGTCGACGACCGATCAGCCCGCTGCCGTGAACGCCTGAGACCCGGCGCACCGAAGAGATTCGAGGACAAACTCATGAAGGACTTTCGCGACAAGGTCGTGGTGATCACCGGTGCCGGTTCGGGCATGGGCCGTGACATCGCCGTCAAACTCGCCGGACAGGGTGCCCGCCTGGCCATCTCCGACGTCACGCCCGACGGACTGGCGGAGACCGAGCGCCTCGTGAAAGCGGCCGGCGCACAGGTGCATTCGCAACTTCTCAATGTCGCCGAGCGGGAGGCCGTGCTGACCTACGCCGACACCGTCAAGAACCATTTCGGCGTGGTCAACGTGGTGTTCAACAACGCGGGCATCGCGCATCACGGTGAGGTCGAACGCACCGAGTTCAAGGACATCGAGCGCGTCATGGACGTCGACTACTGGGGAGTCGTCAACGGCACCAAGGCGTTCCTGCCTCATCTGATCGCCTCGGGTGACGGCCACATCGTCAACACGTCGTCGCTGTTCGGTCTTCTCGCCGAACCCGGTCAGGCCGCGTACAACTCGGCCAAGTTCGCCGTCCGCGGCTTCACCGAGGCCCTGCGCCAGGAGATGATCATCGCCAAGCACCCGGTGAAGGTGACCTGCGTGCACCCCGGCGGCATCAAGACCGCGATCGCCCGCAACGCCACCGTGTCCGGCGACCACGACCAGAAGGCCACCGCCGCCTTCTTCGACCGTTACCTCGCGCGGATGTCGAGTGAGGACGCCGCCGACGTCATCATCGCGGGCGTGCGGAAGGACAAGGCGCGCGTCCTGGTCGGCGCCGACGCCAAGGTCCTCGACATTGCGGTGCGCATCGTCGCGTCGAAGTACCAGTGGGTCTCGGCGAAGGCGACCGCCTGGGCGTTGTCGAAGGCGCAGTAGCGGCTACAGGCCGTGCTCGGCCAGCCACTCGAGCGCGACCTCGCGCGGATCACCACCCGTCTCGACCTCGCCCGCCATCGTGGCGAGGTCGGCGGTGGTGATCTCGCCGGCGACCTTGTTCATGGTCTTGACCTGATCGCGGTTGAGCGCGGCCGACCGGAACACCGGGACGAGCACCTCGGCGCGCGGTCCGGACTGTTCCTCGGGCGTGCGTTCGGTACGCGGTTCGTCGGCGGGCGGATTGTCGGCGGTGTCGCCGCCACCGGCCGACGTGCGTAGCGCCTGAACGTCGGACGACGCGCCCTCGGCGTCCTCTCCCGCGATGTCGAGCGGGGTGAGCAGGCCGACCGCGTTGCCCTCGGATGCGCGCTGCAGCACTTCGTCGGTGGTGCCGGACGTTTCCACCGGTCCCAGACGGCATCCCGCCGAGGCAAAGGCGTCGAGCGTCGCCGGATCGGGGTCGGAGGTGGCGACCACCGGCAGGCCCGGTGGGAGGAGTGCGCAGTCGTCGAGGCCGCTCGCGCCGACGCTGCCGGCGAGGGTCGTCGACACGAAGATCTGCGGCGCACCGGAGACCGGTGTCTCGTCGCCGACCGAGACGCCCTGCGGCAGCGAGCGGTTCAGCTCGACGTAGACGTCCTCGGCGCCGACCGCGGTCGACGACGGGGCGAGCAACGTCAGGAGGTCCCCGGTGAAGGCCGGGAAGAGGTCGACGTCGGCGCGGTCCATCTCGTCGAGCAGCGCCGCGTCGTCTCCGCGCAGCTGATCGGCGGACACGACCGAACCCGCGTTCCGCAGGGCGCCCGCGTACACCTCGGCCATCACCCGCATGGCCGCGTCCTCGGACGAGCCGATCACGATCCCCGGCGGCGGCGAACCGGCTTCGTCCCCGCACCCGACGAGAACAACGGCCAGGGCCGCGATCAGTCCGGTGACCACCACGAGACGCTTGCGGACGATGCGTTTTTCCACGTAGCCACCGTATCTGTTGGGCGCCGTCATCTGTTCTGGCCCACTGGCTTCAGACACCCTCGGCGATGAAGCCCATGATCGAGCTCGCGATGAGCTGGACGGCGATCGCGGCGAGCAGCAGACCGGCGATCTTGGCCAGCAGGGTGATACCGCCGACGCCGAGTACGCGGATCAGAACCGTCGAGTACCGGAGCACCAGCATCACCACGATGTGCACGCTGATGATCGCGGCCGCGATGGCCAGGTAGCCGGCGGCCTCCCCGTCGACGCTGCTGACCTGCACGATGACCGCGGCGATGGCGCCCGGTCCGGCGAGCAGCGGGGTGCCCAGCGGCACGAGCGCCACGTTGACGTCGTCGGACGCCTTCGGGTTGCCGGCGTTGCCCAATCCGGTGAGGAGTTGCAGCGCGACCAGCAGCAGGAGCAGTCCGCCCGCGCCCTGGAGCGCCGGGATGCCGATGTGCAGATAGTTCAGGATCGCCTTGCCGCCGATCGCGAAGACGCTGATCACCAGGAGGCTCACGAGGGGTGCCTGCCAGGCCGCGCGCCGCCGGTACTCGGGCGACCGCTGGCCGACCAGGCTGAGGAACAACGGGATCTGTCCCGGCGGGTCCATGATGACGATCAGCGTGATCAACGTGGTCGTGTACACGGTGACGTCGAAAGGCACGGCCGAATCCTACTGGGGAGGCACGCCCGGGCCCCGCGGGTACCATCGGCAGGCGTGGCGACGATCCCTCGGTCCGGTCCGCGCGGTCTCCCTCCGCGCGGTGACACCGCGGCGCCCGCGGGAAAGAACCGGGCCCCGGTGTCGCGCGCCGTCGTCGACTGCGCGGTCTATCTCAACGGCCACCGCCAGCCGGGCGACATCTCCTACCGCGACGCGCTGGCGCAGGTCCGCGAATCCGGTGAGGGTTTCGTCTGGGTCGGCCTGCACTCCCCCGATGACTCCCAGATGACCGACGTCGGCACGACCTTCGGCCTGCACGAGCTCGTCGTCGAGGATGCCGTGCACGCGCATCAGCGGCCGAAACTCGAGGTGTACGACGACACGCAGTTCTTGGTGCTGAGGACGGTGCAGTACGTCGAACACGAGTCGATGGCGATGGCCAGCGAGGTCGTGGAGACCGGCGAGATCATGGTCTTCGCCGGGCCCGATTTCGTGATCACGGTGCGCCACGGTGAGCACACCGAGTTGTCGGGGATGCGACGGAATCTCGAGAGCCGGCCCGAACGACTCGCCCTCGGCCCGACCGCGGTCCTGCACGCCGTGGCCGACAAGGTCGTCGACAGCTACCTTGCGGTCACCGACCGCATGGACGTCGACGTCGCCGCCATCGAGGAATCGGTGTTCAGCCGACAGAATCGCTGGCTCGACATCGACCCGGTCTATCTTCTGCGACGCGAGGTGCTCGAACTCCGGCGCGCGGTCACCCCGCTCTCGACGCCGCTCCAGACCCTCACCGCGAGCGGTAACCCGTTGGTGCCCAAGGAGGTTCGACGACACCTGCGCGACGTCGCCGATCACCTCACGACCGTCATCGAACGGGTCCTGGAGTACGACGAGCTGCTGAACTCCATGCTGCAGGCCGGGGCCGCGAAGGTGGGCATCCAGCAGACCACCGACATGCGCAAGATCTCGGCGTGGGTCGCGATCGCCGCGGTGCCGACGATGGTCGCCGGGATCTACGGCATGAACTTCGACCACATGCCCGAACTGCATCAGCCGTGGGGTTATCCACTCGTCCTCGGCCTTCTGGTCGCGACGTGCGTCGCCCTGTTCGTGGTCTTCCGTCGCAGTCACTGGCTCTGAAAGTGCCCCAGGATCACCGGTTACCGACGGTGCCGTGGCCTAACCGGTGGTCGACGGCCACCGAGAGGCCAGCGTCTCGCACACGGAGCGTTGCTCACTCTCGTCCCGCGCGTGCATCAACAACCCCTCCACGGTGAACACGGCGATCATCACCTCGGCGTCGACGGTCTCCGGTGAGACACCCGCCGCCTCCAACTCGGCCCGGAACAGACTGCCGGTGAGCAGGTGAAAGTTGTTGTGCCACTCCGCCACCGCCGGTGAATGCGGTACGCGGGCATGCACCGTCGTCACCAGACCACGCATCTCGGTCAACCGCTGCACGATCCACAGCACCCGAGCGGCGATCGGCTCATCCGACACCGCCTGATACATGGGCCAGACGTCGGCCATCACGGCCGACAGAACCGCAACGAGTACATCGTCCTTGTCGTCGAAGTACCAATAGATCGTGTTGGCCGCGACGCCGGCCTCCTTGGCCAACCTGTTCATCGACGTCGCCTCGTATCCGCCCTCGATGAACAGATTCCGCGCGGCGGCGACTATCTCGTCGCGCTTCTCGTCGGCGGCTTGCGGCCTCTTGTTCCGCGCCACGGAAAAAGTCACCTCCACAGATCCTCTTGAACGCCATTCAAGACGCTGTTATCTTGTTGAACACCATTCAAGATACTCGGCGAAGGTTTACCCATGTCACGTCAGTTCAGTTACGTCCGGTCCGATGTCACGTTCCGTTCGGGCGACTCCCGGTGCGCCGCCTGGCTCTACCGACCCGATGGCGTCGAGAACCCTCCGATCGTCGTCCTCGCACACGGTTTCGCCGCATTCCGGGAGCTGCGCCTCGACGCGTACGCGGCGCGGTTCGCCCAGGCCGGCTATGCCGCGCTCGTCTTCGACTACCGCCATTGGGGTGCGAGCGAGGGTTCACCGCGTCGCGTTCTCGACATCGCCAAGCAGCACGCCGACTGGGATGCCGCGATCGCCTACGTCCGCGGTCTCGACGGCGTGGACACGGGCCGAGTGGTGGCGTGGGGGACGTCCTTCGCCGGCGGTCACGTCCTGAGACTGGCCGCCCGCGACCGCGATCTGGCCGCCGCGATCGTCCAGGTGCCGCACGTGAGCGGGCCCGCATCGGCGTTCTCCCAGTCGCCGGCACTGGTGAGCCGCCTGATCTTCGCCGGAGTACGCGATCAGGTCCGGGCATGGACGGGACGGCCGCCGTACCGCATGGCTGCCGTCGGGCGCCCCGGCGACATCGCGATGATGACCTCGCCTGGCGCCTACGAGCAGGTCGAACGCATGGGAGACATGCGTGAGGAACTGCTTGCGGAGAACGACGTGGCCGCCCGAATCGCGTTGCGGGTGCCCTTCTACTCCCCCGGCCGTCACGCAGCCGACATCGATGTCCCGGTGCTGGTCCAGCTCGCCACGAGGGACGACGTCACACCGATCGACAAAGCGCAGGCCGTCGCCCGTCGGATTCCGAAAGGTGAAGTCCACACCTACGACTGCGCCCATTTCGAGCCGTATCTCGATCCGTACTTCGACACCATCATCGACCACCAGATCGGCTTCCTCGACCGCCACTTAGGAGACCCGCGATGACCGTGAACGATCGTCGACGCACCGCCCTGGTAACCGGCGCCTCCGCGGGAATCGGAACCGCCTTCGCCCGACACCTCGCCGCCGAGGACCACGATCTGATCCTGGTGGCGCGACGCGCGGACCGACTCGCCGAGCTGGCATCCGAACTCCATCGGCAACACGGGATACGCGCCGAGATCATCACGGCCGATCTCAGCGACCCGGCCGCGCCCGCCGCGATCGTCCATCGCGCAGCCGAACTGGGCATGCCGATCGACATCCTCGTCAACAACGCGGGACTGTCCGCCGGGACGAAGTTCTCCGACACCCCCTGGGACTCGGTGGCCGCCGAACTCCAGCTGATGGTGACCGCGGTGACCGAGCTCATCCATCGGGTCGTACCCGCCATGAAGGCGCAGCGCTGGGGACGCATCGTGAACCTGTCGTCCCTCGCGGCGGTGTCGCCTCCGGGAGAAGGCCTGCTCTACACCGGGATCAAGAGCTACGTGCTGAACATGTCGCAATCGCTCGACATGGAGCTCAAGCCATTCGGAATCCACGTGACAGCACTGTGTCCGGGCTTCACCCACAGCGAATTCCATGACGTCATGGGCACCCGCGACGCCGCAGACCGACTGCCGGGATTCCTGTGGCAGCAACCCGAAGACGTCGTCCGGGAAGGTTGGGCTGCGGTCTCCGCGGGAAAACCCGTCTGCATCCCCGGTGTCGTCAACAAGGTGTCCGCGGCAGCCATGCGCCCCATTCCCGGACGTATCGGCTACTTCCTCGGTCGCACACTCAACCCCTTCAAGTAACCGCGGTGCGCGACTGTCGGCGACCGGACGTGAACGGACCCGCCGGGAGCGTGATTGTCCCGTGACCGCACCGGGTAGTCATCTCGGCATGAGCACTACCGACACCGATGCCACCGTCGCGGCCCTGATGGCGCGCGCCGGACGGACCTACGCCGAGGACGCGGGGATCGCGCTGAAGGACACCCCGTCGCCCCTGTTCGAACTCCTGGTCCTGTCGCTCCTGCTGAGCACGCGGATCTCCGCCGACATCGCCGTCGCCGCAGCTCGCGAGCTGTTCGCCGCCGGGTATCGCACGCCCGAGAAGATGGCTCGGGCGTCGTGGCAGAGCCTCGTCGACGCGTTGGGCCGCGGACACTACAAGCGCTACGACGAGAGCACCGCCACCCGACTCGGGGAGGCCGGCCGGAAGGTCCTCGACGACTACCACGGGGATCTCCGCGAACTCGCCGCGAAGGCCGAGCCCGACTCGGATGCCGCCGCGAAGCTGTTGCAGGAGTTCACCGGCATCGGTCCGGTCGGCGCCGACATCTTCCTGCGCGAGGTGCAGTCCGTGTGGGATTGGGTCGCACCGCATTTCGACGAACGGGCCCGCGCCGCCGCCAAGGACCTGGGGCTGCCCGACGACCCCGGCCGTCTCGCGGATCTCGCCGACGGGAAGCCCGAGGTACTCGCCGCCGCGCTGGTGCGGGCGTCCCTCGACAAGGACCTGCTCGGCGAGGTCCGATCCGCGTAGACGCGGCCTATCCTGGGGTGACGGTCACAGGCGCGCCACGTTTGAGCACTTCCGCTTCCGGATACTCCGGGGAGGATCCGCGCCGTGCCCCGGCCGCGGACCGCGACGAGGAGGAACCCTGGTGTCAGCTGAGGCGATCGCTGCCGATCCGACCACTCCCGGGGTCTTTCGCACCCCGACGCTGCCTCCGGCACGTGGTCCGCTGTCCCAGGCCGTGATCGATCTGCTGAGCAGTGATCCCGAGTCGGCATCGGTCACCGATGTACCCGCGGTGGTGCACGACGCCGATCCGTATGGGGACGACCTCCAGCTGGCCCTGTACATCGCCTACGAGATGCATTACGTCGGTTTCGCCGAGGTGGACGTCGCGTGGGAGTGGCAGCCGGCGTTGCTGTCCCTGCGTGCCGGTCTCGAGCGACGATTCCTCGACGCCCTCCACCGCGACGTACCCGCGGCTGCCGAGAACCAGTCCGTGCAGTCGGAGATGGACGAACTCTGCATCGAGGATCTGGACGGCGACGGCGCGTCGTACTTCCTCCGTGACAACGGGACCTGGGAGCAGTACCGGCAGATGTTCGCCCTGCGATCGCTGTATCACCTCAAGGAGGCCGACCCGCACGCGTGGGCCATCCCACGACTCCGCGGGCAGGCCAAGGCTTCGTTCGTCGCAGTCGAGTTCGACGAGTTCGGCGGCGGCCGCGGCCGCGCGGTCCACCAGGAGCTCTTCGCCGACCTGCTCCGCGCGTCGGACCTGTCCGCCGATTACCTCGGCTACCTCGACACCGTCCCCGCCGCCGCCCTGACGCCGGTGAACCTCATGTCGCTCTTCGGTCTCCACCGTCGCTACCGCGGTGCAGCGGTGGGTCATCTCGCGGCCACCGAGATCACCTCGTCGCCCGGTTCCCAGCGACTCCTCGCCGGACTCGAACGGCTCCACGCGCCCGAGGCGTGCCGGCACTTCTACCGCGAACACGTCGAGGCCGACGCGGTGCACGAGCAGATCCTGCGCACCGACGTCGTCGGCGACCTGGTCCGGCAGGACCCGAGTGCCGAGGCCGACGTGATCTTCGGAATCCGCGCGTTCTTGTTCGTGGAAGACGCGCTCGAGACGCACGTGATGAGTGCGTGGGAACGCGGCGAGAGCGCCTTCCCCGGCGTTTAGGGGAATTCCGAGAGAATCAGTCCGCTGCGCGCCTGCGGCGCTTGCGGTGGCTCGTGTCGCACAGCGGGTAGTTCTTGCTGCGCCCGCACGCGCAGATGGCCACCATGAACCGGTCGGACTGCACGTGACAGCCGTCGGGCAGTTCGATGTCGACCGGTCCTTCGACGAGCACCGGTCCCCCGCGTACCACCCGTACCGCGGTGCGTTCGGCGCCCGCGCCGTTCTCGGTCTGCGCCACGGTGACGTCCTCCAGGGTCATGCCGAATGCTCCGCACCAGCAGTGTGACCCTCTGACCGGCTCCCGTCGACCTTCAGTTCGCCCGGGGCGACGGCAGCGATCCCGACCAGTCGTTCGACGCGGCATCCGCGCTCGAGCAGTCCGCGTTCCTCGAGCCACCCGGCGCGAGCGGTCATGACCGGGCCGAACGGGATGAAGCGTTCCGAGACGACCTCGGCGTGCAGACCGCCGGCCCGAAGACCCCGCAGCGATGCCTCCTCGTCGGCGAACTCGGAGTGCACCAGCAGGAACGTTCCGCCGGGACGCAACAACGTCGGGACGTGCGCGCACAGGAGATCCAGCACGGCCCGTCCGTCGAGGCCCGCGTCCCACGCGTGCGACGGTCCCGCCGGGTGGTACCGGGGATCGTCGACCGGGGGCGTCGGCACGTAGGGCGGATTGCAGGTCACGACGTCGTACTCACCGACGTGGCGCGTCAGATCACCGTGTTCGACGGTGATGGACACCCCTGCCGTCACCGCCGCTCGGCGAGCGTAGGCAACCGCATCGGCGGAGGCGTCGACGGCGGTGACCTCGGCTGCGCCCCGGCGGGCGGCGGCGATCGCTATCGCACCACTACCGGTACACAGGTCGAGGACGCTCTTGCCGTCCACGCCCAGCGAACGCACCATGTCGATGAGTAGTTCGGTGTCCTGCTGTGGCAGATAGACCTCGCCGACCGAAGAGGCGGCGACCCCGGGGGTGGCGAGGGGGGCCCGCGGCGTTGCGGGCGATGCGGATGTCAGCGTCACCAGTGCATCGTTCCCGCGGGCAGCGATCGTGAAACCTCAGCCGGGCGTGGCCGAGGCCCGATTCGGCTCGGTCACGTCGATGTCGGCCTCCCGCCACACGTCGCGAAGAGCGTCGGCGCCCTTGAGCCGCACCCAGGCCGCCTCGTTCGCGGTGATCGGCACCGCCCGGAGCAGACGGACGGGGTCCATCGGGTCGGGCAGCTCGACCTCCCCGAGTTCATCGGCGGACAACAACACCGCGGTGCAGGTGGCACCGTCCCACAGCGGTTCGCCCAGATCGACAAGGGCGTCGGCGTCGAGGATCAGTCCCTCGACCGCCGGCGCGGCCGCCAGCGTCGCCAAGCGCTTGTGCAGGCCCGGGAGCGGCGAGCCCGCGCGCATCCGGACCACGAGTTCGGCCCGCGGCCCTTTCACCGGATCGGCGTGGAGATCGGTCGGGTCCGCCATCGGATGGCGTGCGCAACCGGACGTCACATAGACCAGTTCATCGGGGGCTTCATCGCCGAGCACGAATCGCAGTACATCGATGGGCTCGACGCCGAGGAACGTCACCGACGCCCGCTGTGGTTCGGCGCCCAGCCGATCCCGGAGATGTTTCCCGACGAGGTCGGTCACCGCTTCAGTCACGTCCGACAGGCTACCGAGAAGACTGCGACCGATTTGAGCCCTCGTCTAGCCTGGAGCAATGGTCCGGGTTCTGGCGGTCGCCGACGAGGTGGTGGACTCTCTCACCTACGGCGTCGGAATCGAGGGGCGCCCCGACCTCATCCTCGGCGCCGGCGACCTCCCGTTCGACTATCTCGAGATCCTGTCGTCACTGTGCGACGCACCGTGCGTCTACGTTCCCGGCAACCACGACCGTGAACTGCGGGGCTACCGTCGCGGGCGCACCGGCTGGACCCGCGCGGGCCTCCCCACCGAGGACCCGGGTCCGTGCGGCGGCATCAACGCCGACGGGCGCACGGTGACGGTCGCCGGACTGCGGATCAGCGGACTCGGCGGCAGCCGCTGCTACAACGGCGGGACCAACCAGTACACCGACATCCAGCAGCGTCTGCGATCGATACGCCTGCGCTGCGGGAACATCCTGTCGAAAACGGCCCTGGCGAACCGGGGCGGCACCGACATCCTGCTCACCCACAGCCCCGCACGCGGCGTCGGCGACGGCGACGACACCCCGCATCAGGGTTTCGACTGCTATCACCCGCTCGTCCGCGCATTGCGCCCGACGCTGCTCGTGCACGGGCACGTCCATCCCTACGGCAGCCGCCCGCGCGACCTACCCATCGGCGAGACGACGACGTCGATGAACGTCGTGGGGTTCTGCCAGTTCGACATCGATCCGGCGACCCGGAAGGTGGACATCGTGAGGCGCAGACATGGCGCGTGACACCGGATTCCCCGAGGCCGACGCCGAATACGACTTCGCCCGGCTACGACGCCAGGCCGAACGTGCCCGGCTCGCACAGTGGTTCATGCGGCAGCCGGCGGACGTCAACACCATCCTGCCCTTCGACGAGGTGGTCGCCGCGCTCGGCGCCACGGGCAAGACCGTGATCGGCCTGCAGGTCGTCGAGGTGTCCTCGATCGTCGGAAGCGTCGACCGCACCAAGGATTTCGACCGGTACTTCCGTCCCACCTCGTCGCACATGCGGGAGCGGTGGCA
The DNA here is from genome assembly GCF_030316175.1 of Gordonia sp. Swx-4. Taxonomy (NCBI): domain Bacteria; kingdom Bacillati; phylum Actinomycetota; class Actinomycetes; order Mycobacteriales; family Gordoniaceae; genus Gordonia; species Gordonia sp. Swx-4. The sequence continues at coordinate 1,886,996 of NZ_CP128197.1, read as the reverse complement.
GCGGATCGCCGCCGCCCAGCGTCGCGGCGAGTCGGTGCCGCCGGTACAGCTCTACCGGGTCGGGTCGATGCACTTCGTCATCGACGGCCACCACCGCGTCTCGATCGCCATCGCGCGCAACCTGACCACGATCGACGCCTACGTGACCGAGATCCACACGCGCATCTCACCGGAGGGCATCAACGCACCGTCGGACCTGATCCTCAAGGACCACCGCCGGCTGTTCCTGTCGCGGGTTCCGCTCGAGGGCGCGCAGGCCGAGGCCATCAAGCTGACCGACGCGTTCGACTACGCCGAACTCGCGGAGAACGTGGAGGCGTGGGGTTTTCGGCTCTCCCAGGAGCTCGGCGAGTTCCTGAGTCGCACCGAGGTCGCCCGACGCTGGTTCGGTGAGGAGTTCCTGCCCGTCGTCCGAATGGCCCGCCGGGCCGGCATCCGCGACGACCTGACCAGCGACGCCGAGCTGTACATGTGGGTGGCCTGCGAACGCTATCGCCTGGTGCGCAGGCACGTCTGGGACGAGAAGGTCTTCGACGAACTGCGCGACCACTCCGACCGTAGACGGCGGTAGTGGTCGCGCAGCGACGCGATGCAGACGGAGATCAGCGGCGGCGCAGCGACTCTCCCGAGCTCTGGTCGAAGACCGCCACCTTCGAGGCGTCGTAGAACAGCTCGGCGGTCGAACCGCGGGTGACCTTCGAATCCGGCGACAGGCGGGCGATGAGCTGGCTGCCCCCGAGGTCGGCACCGGAATCGGCGGACAGCTCGGCGAGCGCATCGCTCGACGCCCGGTTCGACCCGTTGCCGATGCTGAAATAGGCGTAGATGTCCGAGCCCATCGACTCGAGGACGTCGATGTTCGCGGTGAACGTCGCACCCTGCCGGCGAGTGGTGTCGTCGACGAGGGAGGCATCCTCGAGGTGCTCTGGGCGGATGCCGATGAGAACCTCGCCGCTGCTTCCGACGTCACCCGCCCGCGAGACCACGGCGCGGTGATCGTCGAGGGCGATCGTGCCGATCGCGGTCTCGATGCCGTCCGTGCCGAGGCGTCCGGACAGGAAGTTCATCGCGGGCGAACCGATGAACCCGGCGACGAACACGTTGGTCGGGTTGTTGTACAGCTCCTGCGGCGTGCCGATCTGCTGGACATGCCCGCCACGCAGCACGACGACGCGGTCGCCGAGGGTCATCGCCTCGGTCTGATCGTGCGTCACGTAGACGGTGGTGGTCCCCAGTCGCTGCTGCAGCTGCGCGATCTCGGTACGCATCTGCACGCGCAGCTTGGCGTCGAGGTTCGACAGCGGCTCGTCCATGAGGAATGCCTTGGGCGAGCGCACGATCGCGCGGCCCATCGCCACACGCTGACGCTGACCGCCGGACAGGTTGGCCGGCTTGCGGTCCAGGTACTGCCCGAGATCGAGGATGCGCGCGGCCTCGTCGACCTTGGCGGCGATCTGATCCTTCGGCAGCTTCTGAAGCGTCAGCGGGAATGCGATGTTGTCGCGCACCGACATGTGCGGGTAGAGCGCGTAGCTCTGGAACACCATCGCGATGTCGCGGTCCTTGGGTGCGCGTTCGTTCACGCGCTCCCCGCCGATCCGCAGCTCGCCGGAGGAGATGTCCTCGAGTCCCGCGATCATGTTGAGCGTCGTCGACTTTCCACATCCCGACGGTCCGACGAGGATGACGAACTCGCCGTCGCCGATCTCGATGTCGACCCCGTGGACCGCGGTGGAGCCGTCCGGGTACTGCTTGGTGACCTTGTCCAGAACGATGTCTGCCATGGGTTATCCCTTCACGGCGCCGGATGTCAGACCGGCCACGATTCGACGTTGGAAGAACAGCACGAAGATGATGATGGGGATGGTGATGACGACCGCGGCGGCCGAGATCGAACCGGTCGGTTCCTCGAACTGCGAGCTGCCGGTGAAGTTCGCGATGGCCACCGGGGCGGTGATCGCTCGTTCGGTCGAGGTCAGCGACAGGGCGAGGAGCAGATCGTTCCAGGCGAAGATGAACACCAGGATCGCGGCGGTCACGACGCCCGGCGCGGCCAGCGGCGCGATCACCTTGCGGAACGCCTGCCAGGGGGTGGCGCCGTCCATCTTGGCCGCCTTCTCCAGCTCCCAGGGGATCTCCCGGAAGAAGGCCGACAGCGTGTAGATCGCCAGCGGCAGCGCGAAGGTGATGTACGGCAGGATCAGGCCCGGCCAGGTGTCGAAGAGTCCCAGTCGACGCTCGATGTTGAACAGTGGTGTCACCAGCGAGATCTGCGGGAACATCGCGATCAGCAGCGCTGCCCCGATGAGGACCTTCTTGCCGGGGAACTCCAGGCGTGCCACGGCGTAGGCGGCCATGGTGCCCAGGATCACCGCGATGAGGGTCGTGATCAGTCCGACGCCGATCGAGTTGATCAGCGCCGAGGTGAAGGCGCTGGTCTCGAAGATGGACTTGTAGTTGTCGAGGGTGAACTCACTCGGGATGAACTTCCCGTCGGTCACGCTCGACGCCGGCTTGAACGACAGGCTGATGATCCACAGCAGCGGGATGAGTGCGTACAGGATCACCAGGATGTTGGCGATCGACCACCACGCCTTGGTTTTTCCGCTCGAATTCACCGGATTACCTCCCCTCGTCGTCGGAACCCGGTGCGGCGGTGCCGAACCCCTTGATGAACACGAACGCGATGATCGCCACGCAGACGAAGATCAGGATCGAGATCGCCGATCCGACGCCCAGATTGAATGCGCCGAACAGATTGTCGTAGCCCAGCATCGACACCGAGTAGGTGTTGTTGGACCCGCTGGTGAGCACGTAGATGTTGTCGAACACGCGGAACGCGTCGAGTGTGCGGAACAGCAGCGCGACGAGGATGGCGGGCTTCATCAGCGGAAGGATGATGCGCCACAGGCGCGTCCACGCACCCGCGCCGTCGACCTGTGCGGCCTTGAGCAGGTCGTCGGGCACCAGGGCCAGACCTGCCAGCAGCAGCAGCGCCATGAACGGCGTGGTCTTCCAGACCTCGGCGAGGACGATGATCGCCAGCGACGGCCACTGCTCGGTGAGTGGCGCGCTGCCGTCGGGCAGCAGGTTCGCCAGGTAACCCGTGCCCGGCGTCCACGCGTAGTACCAGGAGAATGCCGCGGCCACGGTCACGATGCCGTAGGGGATCAGGACCACCGTGCGGATCGTGCCGCGTCCGAAGATGGTGCGGTGCATGACCAGTGCGATGGCCATGCCCAGGACGAGCTCGATGAGCACCGACACGACCGTGATGCCCACGGTGACTCCGAATGCGGTCCACCAGTAGTTGTCGGTCAGCACCGTCGCGTAGTTCGAGAACCACACGAATTCACGCTCGCCGGGCGCCGACAGACTCATCTTGTTCAGCGACAGCCAGACGGCGTAGATGATCGGGTAGCCGGTCACCAGCAGCATCATCAGCGCGGCCGGCGCGACGAGCCAGAACGCGAGTCGCCGCTCGGCGGTCTTGCCCTCACTGCGCTTGCGGGCCTTCGGTGCGGCCTCGGCACGGGGTCGTTCGGCGACCGCGGTGGCGGCGCCCGATGACGGTGCGACGCCGACGGATCCGGGACTCTCCCCCACCGGGTTGGTGTATGTCGACGCCGACGGGTTCGAACCGGAAGATGCCTCGTGGCGGCCTCCGGGAGGAGCCTTCCACAGCTCGTCGGAATGGACCGGAGGGTTGTCACCCACGATCGGTATCGGACCGGTCTGGGCCGGGGCATCGTCGGGCAGCGCGTGACGGCCCGCGCGGAACGTGGACTCGTCCGCGGAGTCGTCCCCGTTCGGCCTGCGCCCGGGTGTGTTGTCGTCGGTCACGGAACCAACCCTTCCCCGTCGATTGCCTTCTGGACGGCCTCGGCGAGTTCGTCCACCAGTGTCTCCGGATCCCACGCCCCGACCGGACTCAGCTTTGCCTGCAGCAGCGTCGAGATCGCCTGGTAGTCAGGTGACTTCGGTCGGACCGCGGCGTGCTCGGGCTGCAGCTGCCGCTTGATCTCCTCCGCCATCGGGTAGGCGAGGCGGAAATCGGCGTCGTCGTAGATGGATTCGATCACCGGCGGCGGACCCGCGTTGAGCGAGAAGCTCTTCTGCGAGGCCTCGCTGGTGATGCACTCGGCGGCCTGCCAGGCCAAGTCCTGCTGCTCGGAGGTGCTGGCGACGGCGATGTTGATGCCACCGAGGGTCGTCTTCGTCGGCAGGCCCTCGAAGCCCGGGTACGGCGCGAAGTCGAAGACCTTCTGCATCTCACGGTTGAGCGGGATCACGTCCCGGTCGGACGGCGGATTCGCGCTGTCGGCGTACAGGTTCGCGTACTTCGTCAGGTCGAGGAACGGCACGGCGCCGGCGACCGCGTTCTCGCGCATACCGGGGAACACGAAGGGCCAGTTGACCTCATAGAGGGCCTTGCCGCTCTCCATGCCCAGGCGGGCCGCCCCCTCGTCGGAGTTGGTCAGCGACGGGTCGGCGCCCGGTGCGGTGGCCACCGCCTTGAGCGTCCGGAGTGCGCGGACCGTGGCGGCGCGATGTTCCGGGGTGTCGTTGAGCGTCACCTGGTCGGGGTTCTCGGGGTCGACGACCTGGCCACCGGCGCTGACGAGCACCGAGTTGAACCAGACCATCAGGCCCTCATATTGCCTGCCCTGCACCATGATGTAGGTCGGTCCGCCGTTGCGGCCGCTGACCAGTGCATCCTCGAGCATCCCGTCCCACGTCGAGGCGGGACGGGAGCGGTCGACCTTGTCCTCCAGGACATCCTTGCGGTACCAGAGCAACTGGGTGTTGGTGGAGAACGGGATCGCGTAGAGGCGTTCGCGCTCATCCTCATCCGTCTTCCACACCGCGGTGTCGAGGGGGCCGCCGAGCGAGCGCGCCGAGACCTCCGCGGCCATCGCGTCGGGCACCGGAACCATCCAGCCCGCGTCGGCGAACTCCGCGGTCCACACCACGTCCATGCCCATCAGGTCGAGCCCGGAGTCGTTGCCCGCGAGGCGACGGGCCAGCTGCAGACGCTGATCGTCGGCGCCCTTGGGCAGCGGGGTCGTGACGACCTTGTAGGCGCCGCCGGAATCGGCCGAGCACTTGTCGCCGATCGCGGCGAAGGTGTCGGCGCCGTCGGCGGGGGGATAGAAATTCAGTACGCCCGCTTCATATCCCGAGCCGCACGCGGACAACACGGGAAGCGCCGCCGCCGCGGCGACGGCCGCCGCGAGGACCTTCCGCCTTACGCGACTTGTGGTTCGAGAACCGGGCGGGCCGCCCTCCGATCGCCGGGAACCCCCCGATCGGCCAGTGCGGCCCGTTCCATCATCAGTGCTGACCCTGCTCCGCACGCAGCCTCCTCGATGTCGTACGCGGCGGACACCCGAGGTGCTCCGCCGTGAGCGTCCGAGGTGCAACGCTATACGGCGCGATTCGTGACATGCAACACATTCGGCATGGGCGTGCCACTCCCCCGCCGATCGTGATCGCCCCGTGTCCCTCTAGGACTCGAGTCTCACATCGTGAGGCGGGCGAGCATGTCGCGCGCTTTCTCTGCACTTTTCGGATCGCACAGGACGTCGTAGCGTCCGGCGACCAGCTGCATCGTCGACGCGAAATCGCGCTGTCCACGGGTCGCCGCGTACGGAATCGTCGCCGAGATCACACCGAAGACCATGCCGCCCACGATGCCGGCGATGATCGGCGCCAGCGGCGAGCCGGTGAAGACCAGCGCGACGAGGCACCCGAAGAAGAAGCCGAGCCAGGCACCGGACACCAGACCGCCGCCGATCACCTTGCCCCACGTGAGGCGTCCGATGACCCGCTCGACCTGCATGAGGTCGACACCCACGATCGTGACGTCCTGGACCGTGAAGTTCTCGTCGGACAGGTAGTCCACCGCACGCTGAGCCTCGGCGTAGGTGCTGTAGGAGCCGATCGGCCAGCCCTTGGGCGGGGTCGGCAGGCCCGGCGTCTCCCGGCTCGGGCGCATGGGATTCGTCATTTTCGGGACCTCCCCTTGTGGAAGTGAATCGACGGGCGTCGCGGCTGATCCACCGTCGCCGACGACGTTCGTCGAACCGTTGGCACTACCCTTACTCCCATGTCGTCGGTGAGCAAGGTGTTCGTGGCCAGATTAGTCGGGTTGGTCGTCCTTGGTCCCGACGGTGAGTCCATCGGGCGGGTCCGTGACGTGGTGATCTCGATCCGATTGTCGGGTCAGCAACCGCGCGCGCTCGGCCTCGCCGTCGAATTGACCACCCGCCGAAGGATTTTCGTTCCGATGCTGCGCGTGACCGGCATCGAGCCGCGCGCGGTGACCCTCAACACCGGAACGGTGAGCCTCCGGAAGCTGCATCTGCGCCCCGGCGAGGCCCTGGCGATCGGCCAGATCCTCGACACGCGGGTTCGCGTGACCGATCCCGACCTCCCGGAACTCGCCGACGCCGATGTGACCGTGGTCGATCTCGGCATCGAACGCACGCGTACCCGGGACTGGGTCGTGTCGCGTGTGGCCGTCCGCGCGGGTCGTCGCGGACTGCGCCGGCGTCACGAGACCCACGTCGTGGAATGGTCCAGCGTCCAGGGCATCACGCAGTCTTCTCTCGACCTCCCGGGACAGGGCGTCGCCCAGGCGCTGATGCAGTTCGAGGGGATGCGTCCGGCGGACGTGGCCAACGCCCTGCGCGAGCTGCCGCCCAAGCGGCGCGGCGAGATCGCCTCCGCGCTCGACGACGAACGGCTCGCCGACGTCCTCCAGGAGCTGCCGTCCGACGACCAGAAGGCGATGCTCACCGCGCTCGGCCGCGACCGGGCGGTCACGATCCTCGAGGAGATGGACCCCGACGACGCCGCCGACCTGCTCGGCGAGCTGCCCGACACCGAGGCCGAGGCCCTGCTCGAGGAGATGGACCCGGAGGAATCCGAACCGGTCCGCCGCCTGCTGTTGCACTCCCCCGACACCGCCGGTGGTGTGATGACCTCCGAGCCGATCATCGTCACCGCGTCGACGACGATCGCCGAGGCACTCGCCCGCGTCCGAAACCCCGACCTCACCCCCGCCGCGGCGAGCATCGTGTTCGTCGTGCGCCCCCCGACGTCGACACCGACCGGCAAGTACCTGGGCTGCGTCCATCTGCAGGCACTCCTGCGGGAACCGCCCGCCCACCTCGTCGGCGGCATCCTGGACACCGACCTCGCCCGGTTGCACCCCGAAGACTCTCTGGAGACGATGACCCGCTACTTCGCGACCTACAACCTCGTCTGCGGCCCGGTGGTCGACGAGGCCGGCCACCTGCTCGGCGCCGTCAGCGTCGACGACCTCCTCGACGAGATCCTGCCGCGCGATTGGCGTGAGACCGAACCCGAGGACATCGACCGGCCGGCCGGCACCAACGCGCAGGTGAGGATCCGATGAGCGAACAGGGCGGGCGCAAACTCGACGTCCCGAGCACGCGGCGCACCATCTCGTTCAATCTCGACTCCGACGTGGTCGGGATGTACAGCGAACGTGTCGCCCGGTTCCTGGGCACCGGGCGGTACCTGCTGATCCAGACCGTCATCGTGATCGTGTGGATCGCGCTGAACCTGGTGGCGGTGACGATCCGGTGGGACCCCTACCCGTTCATCCTGCTCAATCTGGCGTTCTCCACGCAGGCGGCCTACGCCGCCCCGCTGATCCTCCTCGCCCAGAACCGGCAGGAGAACCGCGACCGCGTCGCGCTGGAGGAAGATCGGATGCGGTCGGCCCAGACCAAGGCCGACACCGAGTTCCTCGCGCGCGAGCTGGCCGCGGTCCGCCTGGCCGTCGGCGACACGGTCACGCGCGACTATCTGCGCAAGGAACTCGACGACCTCCTCGACGAGCTGACCGAACGGCTCGCCGCGCGCGCGGCAGACAGCTCGGACGATGCGGACGGCGACGACCGGTTCCACTGAGCGAACCGTCTACCCGGTCCCGTCCAAAGACCGCTCGACATCGCATCGTTATGTCACTCCAGTAACTTCTCTCACATGAGTTTGCCGCTGTAACTTTCCGCATCTCAGCGACGAAGTGAGTGATGTCGAGCAAATGCGGAGTTCGCCATTGGGTCATCAGACCCAATATGTATGGTGGGTCACAGTTCGGCCGGAACCGGATGTCGGTCACACGACACCGACCCGGTCGGGTGTATTCGCTCTCGGCTCCAGGCCGTGTGGCTCGGAGCGGGCAATCACTGCGTCCTCGGGGGCAGACGTGTGGTGTTTTGACAACGGAGTACATGTGATCGTGCAGTCGGGAACGAAGAATCGGATGGCGAGTCATCCGCGGGGACCGGCGGTGGACCGCCGAATGACGGCGGCGGGCCGCCCCGTAAACGGGCGCACAGCACACGACGGTGGCCGTCGGTGAGCCCGCTCAACCTGGTGCGGCGCCGTCGTGGGCCGCAGCGTCCCCTGCACTTCCCCCGCCGGGCCGCGACCATCGTCGTCGGTGGCGCCCTCGTCGGCACCATGGTTTTGGGTACGGCGTCGTCGAGCGCACACGGCGTGCTCGCCGCCGCAACCCCGGAACGATCCGAGGCACCGGTCGTCGTCGCCGACGTCGTGCCGGGTTCACCGGTCACCCTTCTCGGTTTCGCACCTCCGCCGGAGAAGCCGGCCGCCGCACTGCCCGCACCTCAGTTCCGGCTCGCGAACGATCTTCCCTCCGGTCCTCTCGGCATCCCCGGCGTGGTCCTGCAGGCCTACAAACTCGCGGCCAACCGGGTCGGCGCCGAGAGTCCGCAGTGCAAACTGCCCTGGTTTCTCCTCGCCGGTATCGGCCGGATCGAGTCGAACCACGCGAGCAACGGCTCGGTCGACCAGTACGGCACCACGGTCAACACGATCGCCGGTCCCGTCCTCGACGGTTCGCTGGCCGGCAACGCCGTCATCAAGGACACCGACGGTGGCCGCATCGACGGCGACTCCGCACATGACCGCGCCATGGGGCCGATGCAGTTCATCCCCAGCACCTGGGCGTCGTGGGGCTCCGACGCCAACGGCGACGGCAAGGCCGACCCCAACAACGTCTTCGACGCCACCTACTCGGCGGGGCGCTACCTGTGCGCCGGGGTCAGCGACATCATGGGTGAGGGCACCCGCGTCGCCGCGGTCCTGCGGTACAACCGGTCGATGGAGTATGTGGCGAACGTGCTCGGCTGGGCGGGCGCCTACGCCACCGGCGTGATGCCGACCAACCCGATCCCGGAGGCCAAGCGCAAGGCGTCGAGCTCCAAGAGCAAGAGCAAGTCGAGTTCCTCCTCGTCCTCGTCCACGCCGCCGTCGGGACCGTCCTCGTCGTCGCCCTCGGTGCGCAAGCCGGCCCCGCCACCGCAGAACTGCTTCATCGTCTGTCTGCCGACGATCACCCTGCCCGGGCAGGCACCGCCGCCGACCAAGAAGCAGGCACCGATCACCAAGAAGACGCCGCAGCCGCAGTCGCGCGCCGGGGTGCCCGGTCCCGCGACGACACCGGTGCCCGTCCGCTGATCCGTCACCTCGCGGCCGACCCCGGGACCACCACCGGGGTCTGCCGGTGACGCCGGTACGCTGGAGCAGATGACTACAGGAGTTGCGCCCACGGAATCGGCAGTTCGCGCCGCTCTGGGCAAGGTCAAGGATCCGGAGATCGGCAAGCCCATCACCGACATCGGGATGGTCAAGTCGGTCACGATCAACGACGATGCGAGCGTCGACGTCGGGATCTACCTGACGACGTCGGGATGCCCTCTGCGCACCGAGATCACCCAGCGCGTGGAGAAAGCCGTCGCCGATGTCGCCGGTGTCGGCGCGGTCCGCGTCGAACTCGACGTCATGGACGACGAGCAGCGCACCGAGTTGCGCAAGAAGCTGCGCGGGGACAAGGCCGAACCGGTCATCCCCTTCGCCCAGCCCGGGTCCCTGACCCGCGTGTATGCCGTCGCCTCCGGTAAGGGCGGTGTCGGAAAGTCCAGTGTCACGGTCAATCTCGCGACCGCGCTCGCCGAGCGCGGACTCACCGTCGGTGTCCTCGACGCCGACATCTACGGCCATTCCGTCCCACGGATGCTCGGCAGCGACGCCAAGCCCACCCAGGTGGAGCGGATGATCATGCCACCGATGAACCACGGCGTGCGGTTCATCTCCATCGGCCAGTTCACCGACGGCAACACCCCGGTCACCTGGCGCGGGCCGATGCTCCACCGCGCACTGCAACAGTTCCTCGCCGACGTCTACTGGGGCGATCTCGACGTCCTCCTGCTCGACCTGCCGCCGGGCACCGGCGACGTCGCGATCTCCATCGCACAGCTGATCCCCGGTGCGGAGATCCTCGTCGTCACCACCCCGCAGCAGGCCGCCGCCGAGGTCGCCGAGCGCGCCGGTGCGATCGCACTGCAGACCCGCCAGAAGATCCTGGGCGTCGTGGAGAACATGTCCTGGCTCGAGCTGCCCGACGGCACCCGCATGGAACCGTTCGGTTCGGGTGGTGGCGAGAAGGTGGCCGAGCGTCTCACCCGTGCGGTCGGCGCTCCGGTGGAGCTGTTGGGACAGGTGCCGCTGGAGACCGCTCTACGCGAGGGCGGCGACGCCGGGGTCCCGGTGGTGCTGTCGGCCCCCGACTCCCCCGCCGGATCGGCGCTGCGCGCGATCGCCGCGAAGCTCGCCGTGCGCAAGCGCGGACTGGCCGGGATGAGCCTCGGGCTCGATACCGTCCGCCACTCCTGAGAGTTCAGGTCAGGTCGCGTCCCAGTCGGAGACGGCGGGACGGCCACCCGACCGGCGCTGGACCGGCGCGCTGCCCGAGGACGGCTCGGCCGGAGGTGTGTCGGTGTTCTTGTCGAGCGACATCGGCGCCGATACCGGCTTGATCGGCGGCACCGGGGTGGTGCTGCGATCGACGGTCGTGGCGTCCTCACCCAGCCGGAACAGCGAGTCGTCGCCGTCGAGCAGATGCTTGGTGACGATCGAGCGCGGCGTCATCCCCCGCAACTCGTTGAGGTCGGCGAGGGGTTTGCGCAGGTCTTCGAACTCCGGCCCCAGTTCGTCCTTGAGCTGGTTGGTGGCACCGGTCGCGTAGTCGCGGACCTTGCGCAGCGACTGCATCGACCAGGACACCGCGCCGGGGAGCCGTTCGGGTCCGAGGATGACGAGGGCCGCCACGATCAGGATCGCGATCTCACCCCATCCGATACTGCTGAACATCTACCTCGTCCCGGTGTCAGTCGCTCTGCGGCGTGATCGTGCCGTTGAACGTGCGCCCGTCCCGCCAGTACTGGAACGGGACTTCCTCACCGATCTTCGCGGTCCGGACCGCGACATTCAACTCGTCGGCGCTCTCGATGGGCCGTCCGTTGAACGAGGTGACGACGTCGTTCTCGCGGACCCCCGCACGTTCGGCGGGTCCGCCGGACACCACGTTGCGCACCTGCGCGCCCAGGACCCGCTCGTTGCGGACCGAGCTCACGTTGATGCCGATCTGGGCGTGGTTGACCTTGCCGTCGCGGATGAGGGCCTCGACGATGGGCTTGGCCTCGTCGATCGGGATGGCGAAGCCGAGGCCGATGGACCCGCCGCCGGCACCGAGCCGACCAGCGGTGTTGATACCGACCACCTTGGCGTCGGCGTTGACCAGCGGGCCGCCGGAGTTGCCGGGGTTGATGGAGGCGTCGGTCTGGATCGCGTCGATGACCGCATCGGTGTCGGACTCGGCGTCGGGCGTGAGGGCCACCGCACGGTTGGTGGCGCTGACGATGCCGCTCGTCACGGTCCGGTTCAGGCCGAGTGGCGATCCGAAGGCGACGACCTCCTCGCCGATCTGCAGATCGGCGGAACTACCGAGGACCGAGACGGTGGGATTCTTCACGTTCTCGACCTTGAGCACCGCGAGGTCGGTCTTGGGATCACGGCCGACGATACGTGCGGCGACGCGCTGCCGGTCGAAGAAGATGACCTCGAGCTTCGCGCTCTTGTCGTTCGCGGCCATCGAGATCACGTGGTTGTTGGTGAGGATGTACCCCGCCTTGTCGATGACGAAGCCCGAGCCGGTCGAGTAGGCCCCGGACGCGCGCACGTCGATGGCGACGACGGACTTCTCGACGGCCCGCGCCACCTCGGCGACCGACGAACGCGGTGCCGATCCGTCGCCGGAGTCGTCGGTCGACAGCTCCACCGAATCGGTGGTCAGCGGGGCCGCGACCTCGGCGGTCCAGCGTCCCATCAGACCGCCGACGAGAGCGATGAGCAGGGCGATGATCGCGAGCGTCGCGAGCGCGCTCCAACTGATTCGGTTGCCCAGCAACACATCCCGAACACCGAGCTTGGGTCCGGGGTCGGTGGCCGGCGCCGACGACGCGGTCGGCAGTGCCGGGTCGACGAGCCGCGCCGGGCTCTCCGGATCACGCCAGGGGTCGTTGCCCCGCGGCTCGTCCTCGGCCTGGCCGTAGGAGGCGAGCGGGTCGCGCTGCAGTGTCTCGTCGGAACCCGGCGGCCGGCCGAAGGCCTCGGCGAGCACCGGGTCCGGATCGGCGACGTGCGGTTGCGGCGCGGAGTGACTGCTCGGCGTTGTCGCGAATGAGCCGCGCACCCCCGAGGGGCGGCCGAAGACCTGCGCTGTCGACGGCGACACCGGAGAGTGCCTCGGGCGTCCGGGCGTCAGGCGTTGCGTGTTCGGGGGTTCTTCGCGGCGCGCGAACTGCGCGTCACCACCGGGAGTCGAGGTGTCCTCGCCCTGCGGTCCGGTTCCGTCGGCCACGTTCACCGACCCCGACGGCGGAAGTTGCGGCCGCGGCCCGTGTCGCGCATGAGCGGGTTCGCGGGCGGGCGCATCGTGTCGCGGGCGCCGGGGATGCCGTCGGTCGGGGTGTCCGAGCCGAGATCGACCTCGCGGGTCGGGATCTGGGAGAGCGCGCCGAGGAGCGACGCGGGCACCGACACCTGGCCGGACTCGCGGAGTCGGGTGCGGGCCAGGGACTGGGCGTCGACGGCCGCCACGCATTCCGGGCAGAGCGCGAGGTGATGGGAGGCACGCGCGTGCGCCGACATGCCGAGTTCGCCGTCGACGAAGGCGGCAACCGCCTCGGGGGCGAGATGTTCGGTGGGTGCGAATCGGCGTCCGCCGGCGGTACCGGGCGCGCGATAGCCGCGATTGGGCAGGAACGACGAGGGGGCCGGAGTCCAGGAGTCGGCGCTCCACGAGGATCGCCGACGACGAAGATTGGGAGTCGGGGGCTCGACACCGCCGCCCCGGGTCGGACGCCCGCGATCGCCGTCCATCATCGTCGGTCACCCCTCTCCACGACGTGTCCGCCGCAATCCGCTTTCAGCCTTTGCCGAGTCTGTTCGCCACGGTACTCACCGTCGGCGGACCGTGCCGCCACATGTGGCGTGACCGTGCCCGCACGCAACGTCTCAGCTTATCCGAGTCAGACAACGACGCACGTCGACTCGTGGTTCCCCGGCTCCGCGGACGAGTTGTCCGAGGTGAGGCGTCCGACTATCGACCGACGCGGAGCGGCATGTCAGCTGTGCGCCCCGATGGCGACGGAACGGCTGCTGGTGTGCCCCTGGGCGGCGAGGGCGTCGCGGATGCTCTGCCGGCCACGGTGGATGCGGCTGCGGACGGTGCCGAGCTTGACGCCCAGCGTCGCGGCGATCTCTTCGTAGGACAGCCCCTCGATGTCACAGAGGACGACCGCGGCGCGGAAGTCGGGCGCGAGCGAGTCGAGGGCGAGCTGCAGATCGGGATCGAGGTTGGTGGCGTCGAAGATCTGCTGCGGGTCGGGGGTGTCGGCCGGCACGCGGTCGTACTCCTCGGGCAGCGCCTCCATGCGGATCTTGCTGCGGCGGCGGACCATGTCGAGGAACAGGTTGGTGGTGATGCGGTGCAGCCAGCCCTCGAAGGTCCCGGGGCGGTAGTTCGACAGCGATCGGAACACCCGGATGAAGGTCTCCTGGGTGAGGTCCTCGGCGTCGTGCTGGTTTCCCGACAGCCGGTAGGCCAGGCGGTAGACGCGGTCGGCGTGCTCGCGTACCAGTTCGTCCCATGACGGCATCAGCAGTTCGTCGCCGGTGGCGTCGAAACCGGCGGTGCCCGCCGGAACGGCAGGCACGTCGTCGATGGAATCGCGGGAATCGGTCATGGTGGGTGGTCGGTTCCTCTCTCGTGAACACAGCCCGGTGACCCAGAGCACTCACCGTGTGGAACAACGTCGCACCGATCGGGTATTCCCCATTCGGCCGACGTTCACACCGACCTGGAACGGAAATACCGTCAACCGGACGCCCTTACCCTCTCCTACCGGAGTGTGGTCGCCGTATGAGTCGGCTGAGTGTTCCCTGAGGATGTGAAGCGACCCGGATTCGCGCAGGTCGGCGTGCCATGTCCGAGTTGGCCCGACCGGCGGTTAACCTCGACGCGTGACCGAGTCAACCCCGTCCGCCGGCCCCGATCTGATCGCCTACGCCGAGTCGGCGATCGTCGAGGACGATGCCGTCATCGCCGCCCGTGCCCGCGCCGAGGAACTGGGCGCCACGTCCGTGAGCCCTGCGGTCGGTGCGCTGCTCGCGCTTCTGGCCCGTACCGCGGATGCCAAGGCGGTCGCCGAGATCGGGACCGGCACCGGCGTCAGCGGCCTGTGGCTTCTCAACGGCATGGCCGCCGACGGCGTCCTGACCACCATCGACCCCGAGCCCGAACACCACCGCGCCGCGCGGTCGTCGTTCGCCGGGGCCGACATCTCGCCCGGCCGGACACGACTCATCAACGGCACGCCCACCGACGTGCTGCCGCGCCTCTCCGACTCGTCGTACGACCTGGTCTTCATCGACGGCCCGCTGCTGGATCTCCCGCGTTTCGTGACCGAGGCGGTCCGCATGCTGCGCGACGGCGGCGTCGTCGTGGTGCACAACGCGACCGCCGACGGCACGGTGGGCGACCCGTCCCGCACCGACCCGCCCACCGCCGCTGCCCGCGAGGCGGCCCTGCTGATCGCCGACGACGAGCGCCTGCTGCCGGTCGTGATCCCACTCGGGCCCGGCGTGCTGGCCGCCGTCAAGACGCGCTGACCCGGACACGAACCGGGTTCTGGGGCCTCAGACGTCCGTCGAGAAGCGGATTCCGTTGTCGGGGATCTCGATTCCGGGCCACACGCGGGCGCCGCGCAGGAGTTCGCAGCGCGCACCGATGTCCGCGCCGTCGCCGACGACGGTGTCGCGGATCAGTGCCCGCGGGCCGATGCGTGCGCCGAAACCGATGATCGAACGTTCGACGACCGCGCCGGCCTCGATGACCGCGCCGTCGAAGACCACCGCGCCGTCGAGGCGTGCGCGGGGGCCGACTTCGGCACCGCGGCCGACGACGGTGCCGCCGATGAGCAGGGCACCCGGGCCGACGCCCGCACCCTCGTGGACCAGCGACTCACCGCGCCGGTCGCCGAGTGCCGGTGACGGGGCGATGCCGCGAACCAGGTCGGCCGAGCCGCGGACGAAGTCCTCGGGGGTGCCCATGTCGCGCCAGTAGGCGTGGTCGACGTGGGCGTGGACGTGCTTGCCCTCGGTGAGCAGACGCGGGAACACCTCGCGCTCCACCGAGACGGGCACGCCGTACGGGATCGATTCGATGATCTCGCGCTTGAAGACGTAGGTGCCGGCGTTGATCTGGTCGGTCGGCGGGTCCTGCGTCTTCTCCAGGAAGGCTGTGACCCGACCGTCGGCGTCGGTCGGCACGCAGCCGAACGCGCGCGGATCGCTGACCCGCACGAGGTGGATGGTCACGTCGGCGTCGGCCTTGCGGTGGCTGTCGATGACGTCGCGGACGTCGGTGCCGCCGAGTACGTCGCCGTTGAAGACGACGATGGTGTCGGCGGTCAGCTCGTCGAGCACGTTGCGGATGCCGCCGCCCGTGCCGAGCGGCTCGTCCTCGGTGACGTAGCGCAGGCTCAGGCCGAGCTTGGAGCCGTCGCCGTAGTACTCGCTGAACGTCTCGGCTTTGAAGGAGGTGCTGAGGACGACGTCGCGGATGCCGGCGGCGTGGATTCGCGACAGCAGGTGGGTGAGGAAGGGCAGGCCCGCGGTGGGCAGCATCGGCTTGGGCGCCGAGAGGGTGAGCGGACGGAGCCGAGTGCCCTTGCCGCCGACGAGGACGACCGCCTGGACGTCCCCGGCGACCGGACCCGATCCCCCGACGGATTCACTCCCCACCGAGTCGCGCACGGTGTACTGATCCACTTGATCGGTCCCTTCTTCGTGATGATCGGTACTCACTTCAGCACCTATCCGTTGTTTTCGCTCGTCGGGGTGTTCTGAGCCGACAATGCTCGGCGGGCGGCCCGTACCGCGAGGCGGGAGCGCACGGCCAACCCGGCCCGCAGCGCGAGCCGCAGCGGAGCGCGTAGGACGCCGGTGTTGCGGTCGGCCTGGAACCGGTATGCGCTCTCGTGGTGCGCGGGCAGCATCTTCTCCGGGTGCCGGCCCGCGCTGTGGCCCTTGGTGTGCACGATCTCCGCCGAGGGGACGTAGACGTTCTGCCACCCGGCCTTGCCGAGGCGGTCGCCGAGGTCGACGTCCTCCATGTACATGAAGTAGCGCGGGTCGAAACCGCCGACGGCGTCGAAGGCCTTGCGGCGCATCAACAGGCACGAGCCGGAGAGCCAGCCGACGGCACGTTCCGACGGGGCCTCGTCGTCGGCGCGATAGGCCGCGGTCCACGGGTTGGACTTCCACACCGTGCCGAGGATGGCGTGACCGGTACCGGAGACGAGGTCGGGGACGCGACGCGCCGACGGGTAGACGGTGCCGTCGGGTTCGCGGATCAGCGGTCCGAGGGACCCGGCACGCGGCCAGCGGTGCGCGGCGGCGAGCAGCTCGTCGATCGAGCCGGGCTTCCACTCGACGTCGGGGTTGGCGATGAGCACGAACTCGATGCCGGGATCGAGTTCGGCGACCCCGCGGTTCATCGCACGCCCGTAGCCGAGGTTGCCGCCGGTCCGGACCAGCGTGACGGACTCGTAGTCCTGCTCGGCCTTCTCGGGTGCGCCGTCGTCGGAGCCGTTGTCGGCGATGATGACCTGCGGCATCACGTCGGTCACGGCGTCGAGACTGCGAAGGAATGTCGCGAGGTGATCACCGGAGGAGTAGGTCACCGTGACGACGGCTAGCTGAGCGGGCACCGGCTCAGGGTAACGAACCCTCTGACTCGGCGATCGACGCGTGCAGCGCGGCACGCCAGTCCCGCAGCGGGGTCAGCCCTGCCGCGGCCCAGGAACGCCCGGACAGCACCGAGTAGGCCGGGCGCGGTGCCGGGCGCGGGAACTCCGCCGTGGTCGTGGGCAGTACGCGTGACCGTTCGGCGCCGACCTCCTCGAAGACGGCTGCGGCCACGTCGAACCAGGTCGCGCGGCCCGCGTTGGTGGCGTGCAGGACGGCTCCGGCGACCTCGGCGCGGGGCCCGGCGGCCACGAGTTCCCACAACCCGTCGGCGAGGTCGATGCAATAGGTGGGTGAACCGAGCTGGTCGTCGACGACCGACACGGTCTCGCGCGCCTGCTCGAGACGCCGCATCGTCCCCACGAAGTCGCGGCTCTCGGGCCCGCCGGTGTACACCCAGGCGGTGCGCACGACGGTGGCGCGCGGGTCCGCATCGAGGACGGCGCGTTCGCCCGCGAGTTTGGTGGCCCCGTAGACGGTGGCCGGTTCGCCGCTCACGTCGTCGGGTTCGTAGCCATCGGGACGGTCTGAGGCGGGTGCGGCACCCGGGAACACGTAGTCGGTGGAGACGTGGATCAGCCATGCCCCCGCGGCGGCGGTGTGGGCCGCGAGCACGGCGGGACCGGTGGCGTTGACGCGGCGGGCGCCGTCGACGTCCGACTCGGCGCCGTCGACGTCGGTGTAGGCGGCGCAGTTGACGACGACGTCATCGGGCCCGAGGTCGCCGAGCGCGGCCGCAACCGACGGCTCGTCGGCGATGTCGATGTCGGCGGAGGTCAGGGATCGACACACCACGGAGTCGGGCGCCTGGGCCGACCTCCCCTGGAGTGCGGTGCCGAGCTGACCGCCGGCGCCGACGATGTACACGGTGGGGGTGCTGGGCGTGACGCGCATGCGCACCATCGTGCCGCAGACCCTGGTGGGCCACGACTCCACGGTCATCCACGTGACGACCGCTACTCGACTCCTCGGCGTTGCGTTCTCGGATTCCCGAATCACTTCAGTAGCCTGACGACAGCACAACACCAACTTTCACTTCTGCACCGACAATCCCATGGCGCGGACCTACCGGCGCCACCGTCGAGCAGCATGACGAACTCGAAAGGGACCGCTGACCAGTGGATTCACCATCCGACGGCGCACGTGGGCGGCCGCGTCCCCGGCGTGCGGTACCGCCGGAGCCGGGCAGCCGGCGCACTCCGGATGCCGACAACGGCCGACGGCCGGTGCGCGGCGAACGCGCTGGTGAACCGGGGCGGCCTCCCCACGGTGCCCGCCCGCGTCCCGTGGACGCCGAGGCGGCCGGTCCCCGACGCCGCGTGGTTCGGCGTGCTCCCGAGGCACCGACGCGTGCCGATTCCGCGGAGCGGGCGCGACGCCAGCCACCTCCGGAACGTATCCCCGCCCGCGACGCCGAGGGCATGCCCCGACGACGCCCCGGCGAGGAGCGTGATCCTCGCCGGCGTGTCCCACCGCAGGATCCTGCGTCCCCCCGCCGTCCGCGTCGTGCCGACGAGCCTCTCGGTCGACGCTCGTCCGGCGAGATCCACACGCGCTCGAAGCCCGCCGAACGCCGGCGACCCGCACCTGAGGACCCCACACCTCGGGACACCGCCCGCAAGCGTCGACCCCGTCCCGACCCCGGGCAGGCTCCCGCGAAGAAGAGCGCCGCGAAGAAGGCAGCCCCGACGAAGGCAGCCGGACCGCGGAAGGCAGCGTCGCCGAAGTCGCCCGCCCGGAAGGCAGCCTCTCCCAAGGCGACTGCCGGTGAGGGCACGGTCGAGACCGGCTCCCCCGAGAAGGGCGCGCCGAAGTCCGGAACACCGAGGACGGGCGCACCGGCGACGCCGCCGACCGCACCGCCCGGCACCTCGACGCGCCCTCGCGCCGGTTGGGCGTCCGGAGCCGGCTGGGGCCGCGCGCTGATCGCGATCGCATCGGTCGCCGTGCTGCTGTGCACCGGCTACGCCTGGAACACGATGTCCGATCTGGAGACTCGCATCACGCAGCTCGGTGGACTCGGCCTGGGCGGCGCGAAGGACGGCGCCGTCGACATCCTGTTGGTGGGCACCGACTCCCGCACCGACGCGAAGGGCAACCCGCTCTCGCCGGAGGAGATCAAGCTCCTCCGTTCGGGCGAGGAGGTCGCCACCAACACCGACACCATCCTGTTGGTGCGCATCCCCGAAGACGGTTCGTCGGCCACCGCGATCTCGATCCCGCGTGACTCGTACGTCGACGTTCCCGGAATCGGCATGAGCAAGATCAACGCCGCCTACGGCACCACCCGCGAAGGCGTGCGCGCCCGTGCCGTCGAAGCCGGGCAGTCACCTGAGGAAGCGGAGAAGGAAGGCACGCTCGCGGGCCGGAAGGCGTTGGTGGACACCGTCACCAACCTCACCGGCGTCCAGGTCGACCACTACGCGGAGGTCGGTCTGCTCGGTTTCGTCCTGCTGACCAATGCGGTCGGCGGCATCGACGTCTGCCTCAACGCACCGGTTCGGGATCCGTTGAGCGGCGCCCGATTCCGCAAGGGTGTCCAGACGCTCAACGGCCCCCGCGCGCTGAGCTTCGTGCGCCAGCGCCACGGACTCCCCCGCGGCGACCTCGACCGCATCACCCGTCAGCAGGCCTTCATGGCCTCGCTGACCCAGAAGGTGCTGTCCGCAGGCACTCTCACCGACCCGGGCAAGCTCTCCGAGATGCAGAACGCGGTGGCGCGCTCCATCGTGATCGACGACGGCTGGAACATCATCAGCTTCGCCGAGCAGCTGAAGGACCTCAGCGGCGGGCGGGTGAAGTTCGCGACGATCCCGATCGTCACCGAACAGGGCTGGAGCGAGGACGGTCTGCAGTCCGTCGTCGAGGTCGACCCGCAGGCGGTGAAGACCTACACCAGCGATCTCCTCACGCCCAAGCAGACGGGCGGTGACACCCAGCGCGGCGACTTCAAGGTCGACGTCGTCAACGCCGGCACGATCGACGGACTCGGGTCCAATGTGGCGAACATCCTGACCAACAAGGGTTATCAGTCCGGTGAGACCTCCAGCGGCAAGGCCGACACCAAGGACTCGGTGGTCTACGCCAAGGAGAACGGTGACGCCGCCCGCCTGCTCGCCAAGGACCTCGGCGGCGTGAAGGTCGTCGAGGACCCGAAGCTCGCCGACGACCGACTCAAGGTGATCCTCACCAACACCTACGCCGGTCCGGGCGGGCTCGGCGACACCGGTGACCAGACCGACAACACCCCGGCCAGTGAGCGCGTCGGCAACAAGCGGCCGCCGATCACCGCCGGGAACGAGGGGCCGATGTGCGTGAACTGAGCACTCATGACACCGTCGCCGACGCGATCTTCGGTGCGGTGACCGATCATTCGCGTCCGCTGCTGACCTACTACGACGAGGCGACGGGCGAGCGCACCGAGCTGTCGGCGGCCACCCTCGGCAACTGGGCGGCCAAGACCGCCAACTATCTGGTGGACGAGATCGGCGTGGACGCCGGGGATGTCGTCGTGGTGGACCTGCCCGAGCACTGGCAGACCGCCGGAATCCTGCTCGGCGCACTGTGGTCCGGCGCCGATGTCCGCATCCCGGGACCGGACGCCACCGCGGCCGCGTCGGAACCGCTGGTGGTCTTCACCTCTCGCGACCGTCTCGACGACCATCCCGATGCCGACGAGGTCGTGGTGGCATCACTCGATCCGTTCGCGCTGCCCCTGCGGGATCTCCCGCCCGGGATCGGCGACTACGGCAGCGTCGTGCGGGTGCACGGCGACCAGTTCGTCTCGCGGTCCCCCGCCGTCGAGGCGCTCGACGGCACCCCGACGGCCGAGGTGATCTCCGAAGCCCGCACGGTCGCCGAGCGCGACGGCATCGCCGCCGGTACCCGCGTGGTGTCGACGCGCCCCTGGCACACCGCGTCAGGCGTTCTCGCCCACCTGCTCGCACCGATGATCGCCGGAGGCAGTCTCGTGCACGTCGCCAACGCGACCGCGGAGCGGGTGACCGCGATCGCCGAGGTCGAGAAGGCCGGCGTCGTCTTCGCCGAATAGCTGCAAATGCCGCACGGCCCGCAAGATCGGAGCTGATACGGCACAGTGGGGACATGCGACTACCTGACGCACTGGCCCGATTCAACAAGATCGTCACCAATCCGATACAGCGGATGTGGGCACCTCACCTGCCACCGTTCGCCATGGTCGAGCACGTTGGCCGCAAGTCCGGGAAGACGTATTCGATCCCGGTGCTGGCCTGGGTCGACCGGGACAAGCTCACCATCGTTCTCACGTACGGCAGGCACACCGACTGGGTGCGCAACGTGCAGGCGGCCGGTTCCTTCGCCATCGTCCGCAAGGACAAGCGTTATCGGGTCACCGGGCCCCGCGTCGTGCCGTCGGACTCCCCCGACCTCGCCGGCGGCGCCAAGATCTTCGCGATGCCCTTCGAGTCGGCGCTCCTCGGCACCCTCCACAAGGACTGACCCGCGATGGCCGACGATCCGCTCGACGACTTCACCGCGGAGGACGTAGCGCTGCGCGGTGACACCCGCCGCGTCTACCGCAAGGGCACGGGCCCCGCGGTCATCGTGATCGCCGAGATGCCGGGCATCAGCCCGAAGGTCGCGAATGTGGCCCGACGCATCGCAGATCTCGGCGCCACGGCCGTCATGCCGTCGCTGTTCGGCGTCGACGGTCAGGACCCGCGACCGGACAATCTCGGCCGTGTGGGAGCGGTGCGAAACATGCTGGGCACCATCGCCAAGACCTGCATCACCCGCGAATTCACCATCCTCGCAACGGGAAAGACATCACCGGTCGCAGCATGGCTGCGCGAACTCGCCGCCCGCGAGCACGACCGCTGCGGCGGCCCCGGGGTGGGCGCGGTCGGGATGTGTTTCACCGGCGGCTTCGCGCTCGCGATGGCGACCGACGAACGGATGCTGGCGCCGGTGCTCTCGCAGCCGTCGTTGCCGTTCGCGGTGCTTCCCGGGCGCGCCCGCGCGATCGACGTCGACGCCGCCGATCTCGCCAAGGTGCAGGCGCGGTGCGCTCGCGGTCTCGAGGTGATGGGTCTGCGCTTCGCCGGCGATCAACTCTCGCCGCGGTCGCGATTCGCCTATCTCCAAGAGCTTCTCGGCGACTCGTTCATCGGGATCGAACTCCCCGACGACGCGGCGAACCCGGATTCGATGTTCCCCCGGCCGCATTCGGTGCTGACCGAGGACCTCTACGACGAACCCGGACAACCCACCAGGGAGGCGTTCGACCGGGTGCTGCACTTCTTCACCGACAAACTCGGTCTGCAGCCCACCACTCCGGAATCGCCTGCCGGACAGGGCTAGTCGCCGAGCAGTTCCTGCTGCAGGGCGGCATCCTTGTCGAGGACCATCTGCTCGAGGCCCTTCTGGAAGGACACCATCCGTTCCTGCAGGGCGGGGTCGGACGAGGCGAGGATGCGCACGGCGAGCAGACCGGCGTTGCGCGCGCCGCCGACCGAGACGGTCGCGACGGGCACGCCTGCGGGCATCTGCACGATCGACAGCAGCGAGTCGAGTCCGTCGAGGTGACGCAGCGGCACCGGCACACCGATGACCGGGAGCGGGGTCGCCGAGGCGACCATGCCCGGAAGATGCGCTGCCCCACCGGCTCCCGCGATGATGACCTCGATACCGTTGGCGGCGGCGCCGGCGGCGTAGTCGAGCATTCGCTGCGGGGTGCGGTGCGCGGAGACGACACCCACCTGGAACGGCACGTCGAATTCGGCGAGCGCCTCCGCGGCGGCCTTCATCGTCGGCCAGTCGGAGTCGCTGCCCATGATCAGGCCCACGCGGGGACCCCGGAACTCTGCGGTCTCACTCATGAATGCACATCCCATCCGTCGGTCCACGTCGCGTGCGACATCCACTGCGCGGCACGCTCGGCGCGCTCACGCACCGATTCCATCGATTCACCCTGGCGGCCGACGACGTTCACGTGGCCGATCTTCCGGTCGCGACGCTCGCCCTTGCCGTACAGATGCACCTTCGCCTCGGGCATGCGCGCCATCAGGTGGTGAAGACGTTCGTCCATGGACATCTCCGGGGCGGTCGGCGCGCCCAGGATGTTGGCCATCACGGTCAGCGGCGAGGTCGGTGCGGTGTTGCCCAGCGGGTAGTCGAGGACGGCACGCAGATGCTGCTCGAACTGCGAGGTGACCGCGCCGTCCATCGTCCAGTGACCGCTGTTGTGCGGACGCATCGCGAGTTCGTTGACGACGAGCTCGCCGTCGACGGTCTCGAAGAGTTCCATCGCCATGACGCCGACCACACCGAGTTCGTCGGCGAGCCGCAATGCCATCTGCTGTGCCTGCTCGGCGACCGCGTCGGAGAGATCCGGTGCGGGTGCGAGGACGACGGCGCACTGGCCGTGACGCTGGATCGTTTCCACGACCGGCCACGCCGCGCCCTGCCCGAACGGGGACCGGGCGATCATCGCCGACAGTTCGCGCCGCATCGGCACCTTCTGCTCGGCCAGCAGCGCCGGAGCATCGGACGGGTACTCGTCGAAGACCGCGAGCGCCTCGTCGGCGCCGTCGACCAGCCAGACCCCACGGCCGTCGTAGCCGCCACGGACCGCCTTGATGACGATCTCCCAGTTGTTGGCCTCGCCGAACTCGATGAGACGTGCGCGGGCGGCGGCATGGTCGCCGGCGAGATCGGCGAACGCCGGTACCGGCAGACCCAGCTCGGCCAGGCGAACGCGCATGGCCAGCTTGTCCTGGGCGAAGTGCAGCGCCTTCGACGGCGGCAGGACCGCCACCCCGTCGGCTTCGAGTGCCTCCAGGTGGCGCAGCGGCACACCCTCGTGGTCGAAGGTCAGTGCGGCGGCACCCGCGGCCGCGCGGCGGAGGTCGTCGAGTTCGTCGTGCGAGCCGAGGACGATGTCGGCGCTCACCTGTGCGGCGGGATCGGACTCGGATGCGGCCAGGACACGCAGACACTGTCCGAGGGCGATCGCCGCCTGATGGGTCATCCGGGCGAGTTGTCCGCCACCGATCATCGTGACCTTCGGCATACCCGACGCCGCCCCGGCAGTGCGCGCCGTTTCAGGAGTGGGTGGCACCGTGGAATTCGAGGTCACAGGCCCGGGCACAGGCGCTCCATCCGGCTCGCGTGGATTCACGCGAACCATCGTGGCACGTCGGGTCGGTCATCCGCACAACCGCCCGGAGAACTGTCCCCGGTGTTTTGTTTCGTACACTCAGATCTTGTGCCATTGATCGACGAGCTGATCGCTCGCCTCCCAGCGCCGGTCCGACGGCTCGTGATGCGGCACCACGAACTCATCAAGTTCGCGATGGTCGGCGGCACCACGTTCATCTTCGACCTCGCCATCTTCTACAGCCTGAGCCTCACGATCCTCGAGACCAAGCCGGTGATCGCCAAGGTCATCGCCGGTGTGCTGGCGACGATCCTCAGCTACATCCTCAACCGCGAGTGGGCCTTCAAGAACCGCGGCGGCCGGGAACGGCACCACGAGGCGCTGCTGTTCTTCATCATCAGCGGGATCGGCGTCATCCTCCAGGCCGCACCGTTGTTCGTCGGGAACAACGTGTTCGACATGCGGTCCAACCTGAGTGTGTCCGAGGTCGTGGTCGTCGACTTCATCCTCGGTTACGTCATCGGCAACCTGATGCAGATGGCCTTCCGGTTCTGGGCGTTGCGCAAGTTCGCGTTCCCGGAGGAGCTCCTGCGCGGCGGCGATGCCGGGTCCACCGACCTGCACCCGACGCTCGCCGAACTCAACGATGAGGAACTCGGTCACGCGTGACGTCGGTGTCCGAGTCGTCCTGGCCCGGATCCTCCTGCTCGCCCGGCTCCTCGCCGTACCCGCTGGCATACCGGGCCGGGACGACGATCGCGAAGACCGGGGGACGTCGCACGGTGAGTTCCAGTCGTCCTCCGTCGGCCTCGATCAGCGCCCGCGCCAGAGACAGTCCGACGCCGCTGCGACCGGCGCCCGGCCGCTTCCCTGCCGAGAAACCGCGCCGGAAGATGTGCGCGGAGATCTCGTCGGCCACCCCCTCGCCCTCGTCGGCGACCGTGATACGGACCAGTTCGCCGGCCTGCAGCGTGCTCACGTCGATCCGACACATCCCGCGGCCGTGCTGTAGGGCGTTGTCGACCAGCACGCTGACCGCCTCGCGAAGCCGCCCGGACTGCGAGGTGAGTGCCTGCGGCGCCCCGTCGACCTCGACGGTCAGCTGACGGCCCTGTGCCTCGAAGGCGTGGCGGAAATCCTCGACCAGCGTGGTGAGCATCTCCCCGACGTCGATGAAGTGCGGAGCCGGTTCGTCGGCGCGCGAGGCCTCCACCAGTTCGTCGAGTTCGGTGGCGAGTCGTTCGACCTGATCGAGCGCGGCCTCCGCCTCGGTGACCACTGCCGGGTCGTCGTGCAGCGTCAGCTCCTCGAGTCGCAGCTGGATGGCGGTCAGCCGGCTGCGCAGCTGATGCGATGCGTCGCCGGCGATCTCGCGTTCCCGCTCGAGTCGCAGTGCTTGCGCGGTGTTGGCGTCGGCGAGCGCCCGAGACACCCGGTCGAGTTCGGCGATGCCGTACATCTTCCATTCGGTGCGGAAGTCGGCGCGCCCGAGCGTCGCCGCCCGGTCGGCGAGATCGGTCAGGGGGTCGACGATCCGGCCGGCGGTCACCGCGGCCACCACCGAACCGCCGATCACCGAGGTGAGGACGACCAGCAGGACGATCCCCGTCGCGGTCAGCTGGTCGTCGCGGACCTTGTCGCGCGGGATGGACAGGGTCAGCGTGCCGGCAGCGCCCA
The DNA here is from genome assembly GCF_030316175.1 of Gordonia sp. Swx-4. Classification (NCBI taxonomy): domain Bacteria; kingdom Bacillati; phylum Actinomycetota; class Actinomycetes; order Mycobacteriales; family Gordoniaceae; genus Gordonia; species Gordonia sp. Swx-4. The sequence continues at coordinate 1,860,970 of NZ_CP128197.1, read as the reverse complement.
GGCCGATGGATTCCGACAGCCGGGGACCCCCGATGTCAGCACCCACGACCATCCGCTGACTCGTGCCCTCCAGATCGGGATAGGTGATCGTCAGGCGGCCGTTCGGCGGCAGGAGCAATTCGAACGACTCCCGGTTGACGGAGTCGCGCGGGATACGACCGTCGGCGCCCTCCTCGCGGATGAGCTGATCGGCGATGATCTTGAGCCGGTTGTCCAGATCCTGGTGGGCGTTCTCGGCGACCCACCACCAGGCCACCACGCTCAAGGGAATGCCGAGCAGACAGCCGACCGCGATCAGGACGGCGATCATCGTGGTGAGCAGGCGTCGGCGCATGGAAGCCGGGTGGCGCATCGAAGGCGGTCGGATGGGCATCGGCTCAGGGGTCGAACCGGAAACCGACACCGCGCACCGTCACGATGTGCCGCGGGCGACTGTGACGGTCCTCGCCGATCTTCCGGCGCAGCCACGAGATGTGCATGTCGAGGGTCTTCGACGACCGCAGATCCGCCGACCCCCAGACCTCGGTGAGGATCTCCTCGCGCGTCACGACCTCACCGGCACGCTCCATCAGGAATCGCAGAAGGTCGAATTCGCGGTTCGCCAGGGTGAGGTCCTGTCCGTCGGCGAGAACGCGGCGTGCCCGGGCATCCAGCCGGATCTCACCGCCCTCGAGCACCTCGTCACCGTCGCCGGGCTGGCGGCGCCGCAGTAGGGCGCGTACGCGGGCGAGGAGTTCGGCAAGCCGGAAGGGTTTGCCCACGTAGTCGTCCGCGCCGGCGTCGAGGCCGACGACGAAGTCCACCTCGTCGGTGCGCGCGGTGAGCATGAGGACCGCGAGTGCGGGCCGCTGGGCGCGTACCCGCCGGCAGACCTCGAGTCCGTCGAGGACCGGTAGCCCGAGGTCGAGGATGAGGAGTTCGTAACGGCTGTCGAGCGCCTTCTCGAGCGCGTCGGCGCCGGTGCTCACGACCTCGCACCCGTATCCCTCACGGGTCAGCGCGCGTGCGAGCGGTTCGGCGATCGCGGCGTCGTCCTCGGCGAGCAGCACGTTGGTCAACGCTCCCGCGCCCCTCTGTTCTCGGGACGGTCGGCGGGTCCGTCCGGGTCGCCGTAGCCGTCGTCGGGGTGATCGTCGTCGGCGTACATCTCGAGCACCTCGTGGTAGAGCAGCGAGTGGACCTTCTCCACCTGCGGGATGTCGTCGAAGGACAGCGGTTCGTCGGAGGCCGACTCGATGACCAGCGTGCCGGTCCGCAGCATCCGGTCGATGACGCCGTGGCGGAATTCGACGGTGTTGATGCGCCGGATCGGGATGTCGATCCCGGAGCGCGTGAGGATTCCGTTGCGGAACATCACCCGGCGGTCGGTCAGCACGAAGTGCGTTGTCTTCCAGGACAGCAGCGGCCGGACGAAGTACCAGACGAGGCCGAGCGCCCACGCCACACCGACGACGATCAGCAGCACCGTCCGCGGGGTCGGGCCCAGCGACGATCCGGTGATCACGCCGGCCAGGACACCCGCGGCCGCGGTGATGATCGCGAACAGCAGGAACGGGCCGAGCAGACACTTCCAGTGTGGGTGCCGGTGGAGAACCACACGTTCACCGGGCGCCAGGTTCTCCCGCGGGTAAGCCATGCGGCTCAGCATAATCGGGACGGGCGTGCCCGGGGGGCACGCTGAGTAGACTGCGAGGCACCAGTACCGATCGACTGCCGGGCACGTTGGGGCGGTCGGCGAGGAGAATGTGATGACCTACCAGGACCCGCGGGGCCCGCACCGCGATCCCGATCCCCGGACCGCCCGCTACGAGTCCGGCTACAACCCCGATTCGCGTGCCTACAGCCAGCAGGGTGCGCCCTACGAGGAACCGTATCGCGACCAGTACCCCGCCGAGCCGTACGGCGGCGGGTACGCCGAGCAGCCGCGGCCGGACCGGGCGCCGCGACGCGGACCCGACGTCAACCCGGTGACCTTCGCCGGCGGGGTGGTGATGACCGGTGTGGTCACCGGCCTGGCGGCCTGGCTGGTCGCGTGGATCATCTCGGCCTTCGTCGAGAAGGTGAACGAGTCCGGCAAGCTCGGGGTGTGGAATCCGGTGGCGGCCAGCGAGATCTGGTTCGGCGTCGTCGGATTCCTGTGCGCACTCGCCGCGGGCGCCCTCTGGTACGTGCTGCAGCTGATCACGCCGGCGCCCAACCAGTTCTACCGGTGGATCGTCGGGCTGCTGCTGGTCGCCGCGGTGCTGATCCCGATCCTCACCTATCAGCAGACCTCGGTCGGCATCGAGACCGCGATCCTGCACTTCGTCATCGGCCTGCCACCGCTGACGATCATCCCCGCGATGGGCATCAAGAGCCTGCAACGCTAGGTCCCGCCTGTCGCCGGCTGAGCCCCGTCGAAGTCAGACCGGCCGCAGGTGCGTGACGTCGCCGGCGGCCGCGATCACCTGCCGCCCGTCGGCGTCGACGACGATCCGCCCGGATGCGTCGACGCCGGTCGCGGTGCCGACGACCTCCTCGTCGCCGGGCAGCACCAGACGTACTCGGCGCCCGATGGTGTCGCTGTCCTCCCGATACCGCGCCGCGAGTCCGTCGACGTCGTGCGGCCAGAGGTCGAGGAGCTCCGACAACGCCCGCAGGTACGACGCCGCGAGCTCGGTGAGCGGTATGTCCTTGCCGGTCACCAGCTGCAACGACGTCGCGGTCGGGACCGGCAGTTGGTCCTGCGTCATCGTCGTGTTGAGGCCGGTGCCGATGACCGCCACTCCCCCGTCCCCGCCGCGGGTGTGGGGCGAACGCGTGTACTCCGACAGGATTCCGGCGGTCTTGCGCCCGTCGATCAGGACGTCGTTGGGCCACTTGAGGGTCGGCCGCACGTCCACCGCCTCGCCGATGCCCTGAACGGCGGCGAGCCCGGCCAGCAGCGACAGCCAGCCGAGGTGTTCGGTGTGCTCACCGACCTCCACCGCCGCCGACATCGCCAGCTGGGTCCCGCGCGGTGCGGTCCACGTCCGAGCGTGACGTCCGCGGCCCGCGGTCTGGTCGGTGGTCAGGCGCACCGTTCCGTCGATGGGTTCGGTGGCCGCGCGTGTCACGAGATCGGCGTTGGTCGACCCCGTCGCGTCGACCACCTCGATCCGGTGCCAGCGCGTGTCGGCGAGTCGGGTCCGGAGCAGCTCGGCGTCGAGGGTCATGCCTGAAGAACCTACTGGGTGTTCGGCGTGGTGATGACCGCCGATGTGCGCCCCTCCGTGCCGCAGCCGGGTGAGACGAAACGCGCTGGACACGCGGGCCGATGGCCACGTGCAACCGTGCAGGCCGATCCCCACCGACCGATCGCTCGGGAACCTGAGGGATATCTCACGTTGATCCGGTTGACGTGGCTCACACCCGGGTAGTTAGCATCGACAGTCATGACCACAGCTTCACGCGACGATTCCGCCGCTCCCGACATCCACACGACAGCGGGGAAGCTCGCCGATCTGCGCAATCGCCTCGAAGAGGCGAAGCACCCCGTGGGCGAGGCCGCCGTCGAGAAGACCCATGCGAAGGGCAAGCTGACCGCCCGCGAGCGGATCACCCATCTGCTCGACGAGGGTTCGTTCGTCGAACTCGACGCGTTGGCCAAGCACCGCAGCACCAACTTCGGTCTCGCCGAACGTCGACCGGTCGGAGACGGTGTGGTCACCGGCTACGGCACGATCGACGGCCGCGAGGTCTGCATCTTCTCGCAGGACGCCACCGTCTTCGGCGGCAGCCTCGGTGAGGTCTACGGCGAGAAGATCGTCAAGGTCATGGATCTGGCCATCAAGACCGGCCGCCCGCTGATCGGCATCAACGACGGCGCCGGTGCCCGTATCCAGGAGGGCGTGGTCTCGCTCGGTCTGTACGGCGAGATCTTCCACCGCAACGTCCGCGCCTCGGGTGTCATCCCCCAGATCTCGCTGATCATGGGTGCCGCCGCCGGCGGCCACGTGTACTCGCCCGCGCTGACCGACTTCGTGGTCATGGTCGACAAGACCAGCCAGATGTTCATCACCGGCCCCGACGTGATCAAGACCGTCACCGGTGAAGAGGTCACGCAGGAAGAACTCGGCGGTGCGACCACCCACATGGCGAAGTCGGGCACCGCACACTACGTCGCCTCGGACGAGGAGGACGCGCTCGAGTACGTCAAGGAGCTCCTGAGCTACCTGCCGAGCAACAACCGCGCCGACGCACCTCGCCTGCCGGTCGCGCAGCCGGCCGCCGGGTCGATCGAGGACACTCTGAACGACGAGGACCTCGAACTCGACACGCTCATCCCGGACTCGCCGAACCAGCCGTATGACATGCACGAGGTCATCCGTCGCATCCTCGACGACGACGAGTTCCTCGAGATCCAGGCCGATTACGCGAAGAACATCATCGTCGGCTACGGCCGCGTCGACGGCCGCAGCGTGGGCATCGTCGCCAACCAGCCGACCCAGTTCGCCGGCTGCCTCGACATCGACGCCTCGGAGAAGGCCGCCCGCTTCGTGCGCACCTGCGACGCCTTCAACATCCCGATCGTCACCCTGGTCGACGTCCCCGGCTTCCTGCCCGGCACCGACCAGGAGTACCGCGGCATCATCCGACGCGGCGCCAAGCTGCTCTACGCGTACGGCGAGGCGACGGTCGGCAAGATCACGGTCATCACCCGTAAGGCCTACGGCGGCGCGTACGACGTCATGGGCTCCAAGCACATGGGCGCCGACGTGAATCTCGCGTGGCCGACCGCACAGATCGCCGTCATGGGTGCCTCCGGCGCCGTCGGCTTCGTCTACCGCAACCAGCTCAAGGACGCTGCCGCGAAGGGCGAGGACGTCGACGCACTGCGCCTCGAGCTGCAGCAGGAGTACGAGGACACCCTCGTCAACCCGTACGTCGCCGCGGCCCGCGGTTACGTCGACGCGGTCATCCCGCCGAGCCACACCCGCGGCCAGATCGCGACCGCGCTCAAGCTGCTCGAGCGCAAGATGGTCAACCTGCCGCCGAAGAAGCACGGAAACATCCCGCTGTGAGTGAGAGCGCCGTGAACGAGAGCACCGAGAAGCCGTTCCTGACCGTCGTCAACGGCAATCCGACCGCCGAGGACCTCGCCGTGCTGGTGAGCGTCCTGGCCGGCGCGGGTGCCGGCGGTGGCGAGCCGGAACCGGAGATCCGCAACGACTGGGGTCGCCCCGTCGATCGTCTGCGTCCGCAGTGGGGCGCACCGTCGAGCTTCACCAACCTGCGCTACTGACACGTGCCTGATTCCCTGATCGGGTCGAGTACACACGAGACCGGGCCGGCCACCGCCGGCCCGGTCTTCGTGCTCGGGTCGGCGTCCCCGGCCCGCCTCCGGGTGCTGCGCGCCGCGGGCGTCGAACCGGTGGTCCGTGTCTCGGACGTCGACGAGGACGCGGTGCTTGCCCAGTTGCCGCCCGGCACCCCCGCCGATGCCGTGGTCGCCGCCTTGGCGCGGGCGAAGGCCGAGGCCGTCGCCTCGCTCCCGGAGATCGCCGGTGCGGCCCAGAACGGCGAGACGGTCGTGGTCATCGGCTGTGACTCGATGCTCCTTCTCGGTGACCGGCTCCTCGGCAAACCGCACACCCCCGAACGTGCGCTGGCCCAGTGGGCCGAGATGCGCGGACGCAGCGCCGACCTACTCACCGGCCATCACCTCATCCGGCTGAACCCCACCACCGGGTCCGCCACCGCGACCGGGACCTCCTCCACCACAATCCATTTCACCGACGCCCACGACGACGTGATCGCGCGCTACGTGGACAGCGGCGAACCGTTGCAGGTCGCGGGTGCGTTCACCCTCGACGGGCTCGGCGGCTGGCTCGTCGAGCGCATCGACGGCGACCCGTCGTCGGTGATCGGGATCGGCCTACCGCTGGTGCAACGCCTGCTGACCGAGGTCGGGCTGTCGGTCACCGACTTCTGGCTGCACTGAGCTGATCGACCTCGAAGAACCCCGGCCGGTACCGCCCGGCGTGCTCGCGAAATTCGTCCCCGTGAGCACCCTCGGAGGGCACATTGCCCCCGTAAGCCCCTGAGGGGGACGAGATTTACGCCCCGCCGTGTGCAATCCCCCGAGGCCCGCTGCACGGCGGCCCAGGTTGACGTCGCGCGCGACCTCAACCTGTGGGAACGACGTCGGCCGAGGTCGAACAGCCGGGCCGATGTCGCATGCGATCTCATTCCGCCCGAGCCTCGAAGGGTCAGCTCACCTCGAAGAACTCCGGCCAGTACCGCTGGAGGCAGTCCACCGGCTGCCCCTGCCGATTGAACTGCGGGCCGGTGAGTCCGATGGTCAGCGCCCGCGCCCGTTCGACCGCCGATCCGTGGCCCATCGCGCCGCCGGTGTCACCGATGATCGGAAGAAGCGTCGCGACCTGCAGGATCTCCTTGGGTCCCAACCCGTCACGCTGGTAGGCGGTGGCAGCCCAGTTCGCGGCCAGGCAGTCGGCGAACAGCTCGCTGTTCTTGCCCTGCGGCAGGCGTCGTTCCGGGATGTCGAAGGCCTCGGCCATCCGGAAGACGACGTTGTGCCCGTACTCGTGGGCGACGACGATGGCCGCGGTGAAGTCGCCGACGATCGGCGACGGCACCCCGAAGACGTTCCCGTCCCAGATGGCGGCGAAGGTGTCGACCGGCAGCACGATGCTGCCCTCGGTCTCCTGCCCCTGCCCGTTGGGTTCCTCGTCCACACCGCAGAAGAAGGCGTTGGCCTCGTCGGACGGGATCCGGTTCGACGCCCCGTCCTCGTCGATGCACTCGGTGGCGAACGAGGTGCCCGACTCGATCAGCACGCGTCCCGGTGCGGGGTCACCCCAGCCGAGTTCGCCGAACCATCCGCCCCAGGTCGCATCGAGGTCGTCGAGCAGCGTGGTGAGGTACTTCGGTACCGCGGTGTCGACGTTGGACGAGTTCACCCCGCTGGTCATGAGTTCCGCCGACGGCGTCGCCAGCTCAGGGCAGTCGTCCGGACTGCAGCGAGTGGGGTCGGCGTTGCTCGGCGTCGACGACGGGATCCTCGACCGCGACGGCGAACTCGGGGTCGGCGACCCCGGTGAGGAGGAGGTCGACGCCGACGACGACGGCGCCGGACTCGACGAGTCGTCGGAGGAGATGAGCGAACATCCGCTCGTCGCGGCGAGCACCGCCACCGCCAACGGGACGCCCCACCGCGCCAGTCGCGAGACACTCCGGCGCTCCACGCGAGCCCCACGTCGTTCGATCATTGGGCGAACTTAGCAGGCAACCACCCCATTGACCTGCGGTTTGTCATCCGACCGAAGCACTGCCCGGACGGCCGCCGCAGACCGCAGCCGATCTGCCACCGGGCAGTCCCGCGGAGCGATGCCCTACCCTTTATCTCCGGGACCGGTCACGGTCCGCGCGATGAACGTAGAGACGCCCGAACGCACCAAGCTGGAGAACAGACCGTGAGTGTTGAAACCGACCCGAATCCGGCCTTCGCCGAGTACGCCCACCCCGAGCGGTTGGTGACCACTCAGTGGCTGTCGGCTCACCTGGGCGCGAAGGGCCTCAAGATCATCGAATCCGATGAGGACGTGTTGCTCTACGACATCGGCCACATCCCCACCGCGCAGAAGATCGACTGGCACCTGCACCTCAACGACCCGGTCACCCGCGACTACATCAACGGCGAGCAGTTCGCAGAATTGATGCGCAGCAAGGGAATCGAGCGCGACGACACCATCGTCATCTACGGCGACAAGTCCAACTGGTGGGCGGCTTACGCTCTCTGGGTGTTCACGCTGTTCGGTCACGAGGACGTGCGTCTGCTCGACGGCGGCCGCGACGCGTGGATGGCCGAGGACCGCGACACCTCCTTCGACGTCCCCGAGTACCCGCGGTCGGACTACCCCGTCGTCGAGCGTGACGACACCAAGATCCGCGCCTTCGCCCCGCAGGTTCTCGAGGTGCTCGGCACCGAGCCGCTCGTCGACGTCCGCTCGCCGCAGGAGTACACCGGCGAACGCACCCACATGCCCGACTACCCCGAAGAGGGCGCGCTGCGTGGCGGTCACATCCCCACCGCGGTGTCGATCCCGTGGGCCAAGGCGGCGGCTCCGGACGGCCGATTCCGTTCCCGCGCCGAGCTCGACGAGATCTACGGCGACCTCGACAAGGACACCCCGACCATCGCCTACTGCCGCATCGGCGAGCGGTCCAGCCACACCTGGTTCGTCCTCACGCATCTGTTGGGGTACACCAAGGTTCGCAACTACGACGGATCGTGGACCGAGTGGGGCAACGCGGTTCGCGTACCCATCGCGGTCGGCGACACCCCGGGTGCCGCACCCGGCTCCAAGTGAGCCCTGATCGACGATGAGTTTGCCCCCAGCCCTGGCAGAGATCGTCGACGACTTTGCCGCCCTTGGTGATTCGGACAAGATCACCTTGCTCCTGGAGTTCGCCGACGAACTCCCCGACCTCCCTGAGCATCTGCAGCAGGAGGCGATGGAACCGGTACCCGAGTGCCAGTCGCCGGTGTTCCTGTCCGTCGACGCCGACGATCCGGGATCGGTGCGCCTGTACTTCACCGCACCGCGCGAGGCACCGACCACACGCGGCTTCGCGGCGATCCTGCACCAAGGACTCGACACCGCCTCGGCACAGGAGATCCTCGACGTCCCGTCGGACTTCTACTTCGACCTCGGTCTGGGCAGCGTGGTCAGCATGCTCCGCCTCCGGGGTATGGCTGGCATGCTCGGCCGGATCAAGGCGCAGGTTCGCAATCAGACTTCCGATTCCGGGTCCGACACACCCGGGGCATGAAGTTCATCCAGATCCGCGATGAGCCCATCGCCCCGGGAGGGCTCGTCGAGTGGACTCCCTATGTCCCCGGCGGATTGGGCGCGTGGAACCACGACTCCCGCCTGACCTCGCACAACCACGAGCAGCACCTGCGTGCCGCCTTCGAGTACCGCGTGCAGACGCAGCGGGAGGGCGGGCGGGAGGCGTGGCTGGGACTGTCGATCGAGTTCGACGAGCCGTTGTCGATCCCGGCGATCCGCTCGGTGCTGACCCAGTGGATAGACCGCCACGAGGTGCTGCGCAGCCACGTGGTCATCAAGGGCACCGGTCTGCAGCGGCTCACCACCGACCCGGGCACCGTGAGACTCAAGATGGGCCGGATCGGCTGGTTCCGTGAGTCGGGGCCGCTCGTCGAGCAGCTCGGCGGCTCCTTCGACCGCGCCACCGCGCCGCTGCACTGGCCCGCCTACCTGTTCGCGACGGTGGGACGGGCCGATTCGTTCACCCTGCTGTTCGCCGCGGACCATTCGCTCGTCGACGGCTATTCGCTGATCATGGCCCAGCAGGAGCTCGTCTCGCTGTACCGCGCCGCGAGGGAGCACCGGAGTGCCAACCTGCCCGAGGTCGGCAGCTACGTCGACTTCAGCGCCGAGGAACGCCGACTGTCCGACCAGACCGGCGGCGACCATCCGGCGGTCGCCCTGTGGTCGGAGTTCCTGCGCACGGGCGCCGGCGACATGCCCGCGCTGCTGCGGTCGCACGGCGGTGACGCCGAGGACGCCGATCGGCAGTACGTCGAAGAGACGACGATCCCGCAGGAATCGCTGTGGGGTGTCATCGCCGACGACGAGACGGCCAACCGCTTCACCGCGATCTGCTCGGAGGCCGGCGGCACCCTGACCGCGGGCATCCTCGCCGCGTTCGCGATGGTCCACCACGAGATGACCGGCGACGCGGACTTCCGTTGCGTGCTGCCCCGGCACACCCGCAACGACACCCAGTGGCTCACCGCCCTGGGGTGGTTCGTCGGCGTCGCGCCGTTCTGGGTGGACATGTCCGACTCCCCGACCTTCGACCAGGCGGTCAGCCGATCCACCGCCGTCCTGAAGCGGGGCCGTCAGGGCGCCGCGCTGCCGTTCCTGAGGGTGGCCGAACTCATCGGCCATCGGGGGGAGCCGCGGTTCGTGATCTCGTTCATCGACACCCGGTACGCACCCGGCGCCGGAGCGGCCGATGCCGGCCGCGCGAAAGTGATCCGCAGTCACAGCTACTCACCGCACGAGGTCTACATCTGGATCAACCGGACGCCGTCCGGTTTGCGCTATTCGGCCAGGTTTCCGCGAGAATCCCCGCTCCGCGACTTCGGCGTCGACGAGTCGTCGACCGACATGCCCGCAACCGGAGCGCCGCTGCCTGGTGCGTCACCTTTCCCTCGTGATTCCCAGGCGACCGACATCGATCCGACAGTCGGTCCCGTCCACGCCTACCTGCGCAGTTTCGCCTTACTGGTGCGTCACCTCGGTGACGCGAGCACGTTCTCTCCGGCGTTGTGACCCACGGCTCCACCGAACGATTGCTCGGTGCGTTACTGTATTGGCCGGAAGGTCGCGATGCCGGACTCCCGGTGTCGTCCAACGCCCGAGCCGTCCGCATCCCGGTCGCCGAGCGTGTGCCCCCGTCTTGACCGTTGTCCGACAACCGTGTCGCGCGCTCACCCCGCGCTGCGAACACCTGAGTACGAGTAAGGCCCAGGAGAACAAGTGCCCAGTACCTCTTCCGCAATCAGCAAGGTCCTCATCGCCAATCGTGGCGAGATCGCTGTCCGCGTGATCCGCGCGGCCCGGGATGCGGGCCTCGCGAGCGTCGCCGTATACGCCGAGCCCGACGCGGACGCACTGTTCGTCAAGCTCGCCGACGAGGCCTTCGCGCTGGGCGGCCAGACCTCGGCCGAGTCATACCTGGTGTTCGACAAGATCCTCGACGCCGCCGCCAAGTCCGGCGCCGACGCGATCCACCCCGGCTACGGCTTCCTGTCGGAGAACGCCGACTTCGCCCAGGCCGTCATCGACGCCGGGCTGATCTGGATCGGACCGTCGCCCCAGTCGATCCGCGACCTCGGCGACAAGGTGACCGCCCGCCACATCGCCCTCAAGGCCGACGCCCCGATGGCCCCCGGCACCAAGGACCCGGTCAAGGACGCCGACGAGGTCGTCGCCTTCGCCAAGGAGCACGGTGTGCCGGTCGCCATCAAGGCCGCCTTCGGCGGCGGTGGCCGCGGCATGAAGGTCGCCTACACCATCGAGGAGATCCCCGAGCTGTTCGAGTCGGCGACCCGCGAGGCCGTCGCCGCGTTCGGTCGTGGTGAGTGCTTCGTGGAGCGCTACCTGGACAAGGCCCGCCACGTCGAGGCCCAGGTCATCGCCGACCAGCACGGCAACGTCATCGTCGCCGGCACCCGCGACTGCTCGCTGCAGCGTCGTTTCCAGAAGCTCGTCGAGGAGGCCCCGGCGCCGTTCCTGACCGCCGAGCAGCGCACCAAGATCCACGAGTCCGCCAAGGCCATCTGCCGCGAGGCCGGCTACTACGGCGCGGGCACCGTCGAGTTCCTGGTGGGCAACGACGGCCTGGTCTCGTTCCTCGAGGTCAACACCCGCCTGCAGGTGGAGCACCCGGTCACCGAGGAGACCGCCGGCATCGACCTCGTGCGTCAGCAGTTCCGCATCGCCAACGGCGAGAAGCTCGAGTTCACCGAGGACCCGGCCCCGCGCGGCCACGCCTTCGAGTTCCGCATCAACGGTGAGGACGCCGGCCGCAACTTCCTGCCGGCCCCCGGCCCCGTCACCGTCTACAAGGAGCCGACCGGCCCCGGCGTGCGCGTCGACTCCGGCGTCGTCGAGGGCGACGTCATCGGCGGCCAGTTCGACTCGATGCTGGCCAAGCTGATCGTCACCGGCGAGACCCGCGAGCAGGCGCTCGAGCGTTCGCGTCGCGCACTGGCCGAGTTCCAGGTCGAGGGCCTGGCCACGGTCATCCCGTTCCACCGCCACATCGTCTCCAATCCGGCGTTCATCGGCGACGGCGAGAAGTTCGATGTCTACACCAAGTGGATCGAAACCGATTGGGAGAACCCGATCGAGCCGTACACCGGTGGACAGCCGATCGAGGAAGACGATGCCGCACCGCGCCAGAAGGTCGTGGTCGAGGTCGGCGGACGCCGCGTGGAGGTCTCGCTGCCGGGCGATCTCGCCCTCGGTGGCGGCGGCTCGTCCAACGGTGTCGTCCGCAAGAAGCCGAAGGCCCGCTCGCGCAAGAAGGGCGGTGGCGCTGCCGCCTCCGGTGACGCCGTGGCCGCACCGATGCAGGGCACCGTCGTCAAGGTCGCCGTGGAAGAGGGCCAGGAGGTCGCAGCCGGCGATCTGATCGTGGTCCTCGAGGCCATGAAGATGGAGAACCCGGTCACCGCCCACAAGGACGGCGTGGTCACCGGCCTGTCCGTCGAGGCCGGCGCCGCGGTCACCCAGGGCACCGTGCTGCTCGAGCTGAAGTAAGACTCTCCGCGAGTTCACGACTGTGCAACCAGTCGAGATCAACGCCGGGACGTGGTATCTGCGTTCGCTTCGTGCGGACGACCGGATCACCGACGTCCCGGCGTTGACTCTTCTCGGGATCGACTCCCCTGCCGGCTACGTGGCACAGGCCAACTCCGACTGGGACACCGAGACCCGGTTCGTATGGGCCATCTGCATCCCCACCACCGGTGAACTCATCGCGCTGATCGGCGTGACGCCGGACGGCTCCTCCGGTCAACTGTGGGGTCAGGCTCGCGAGGGTTACGACGAGGCGCTCGACGCGGCGACCGGGCCGGTGACTTGGTTTGCCGAGGGTGCGCTGGATCTCACCGTGGAGCAAGACATCTCCCGCACCATCGGCTGAGGCCCTCCCACCGCCACGAGCGCGGGGAACGGCGACTGCTCGCCGTTCCCCGCGCTCGTGAATTGCGCTGTGACGCTTACGCGGTCGCGTTTGCGAATGCGTCCAGGTTGCCGGTCGCCTCGATGTACTCGGTCACCCAGCGTTCGATAACCGCCGAGGTCTTCTCGACCTTCTTGAATTGCCCGACGACCTGGCCGACGGGGTTGAAGGCGACGTCGATGCTCTCGTCGGGATGCTTGTGCGTCGCGGCGACAGCCATACCGGAGACCATGTACTGCAACGGCATTCCCAGCGGATCGGGGTTCTCGGGGTTTTCCCATGCCTCGGTCCAGTCGTTGCGCAGCATGCGGCACGGCTTACCGGTGAACGAGCGGCTGCGAACGGTGTCGCGGCTCGATGCGTCGATGTAGGTCTGCTGCTGGACGGGGGTGTTCTCCGCCTCCTCGACCATCAGCCACTGCGAACCACTCCACGCACCCTGCGCGCCGAGCGCGAGTGCGGCCGCGATCTGCTCGCCGCTGCCGATACCGCCGGCGGCCAGAACAGGCACGGGGGCAACCTCTTTGACGACCTGGGGCCACAGCACGATCGAGCCGACCTCACCGCAGTGGCCGCCACCCTCGCCGCCCTGGGCAATGATGATGTCGACACCGGCGTCGGCATGCTTGCGCGCCTGCTTCGGCGATCCGCACAGCGCCGCGACCTTGCGTCCCGCGGCCTGGATCTTCTCGATCATGTCCTTCGGCGGCGTGCCGAGCGCGTTGGCGATCAGCGTGACCTTCGGATGCTGCAGCGCGATCTCGACCTGCGGCGTCGCGGTCGCCTCGGTCCAGCCGAGCAGCTGCAGCGAGTTGTCGTCGCCGTCGGCGAGCGGCACGCCGTGGTCGAGGAGCAGTTTGCGGCCGAACTCGAGGGTCTCGTTCGGCACCATCGACTGGAGCATCTTGGTGAGCTCCTCGGCCGACATGTTCGCGTCCATGCCCTCGTATTTGTTGGGGATCACGATGTCGACGCCGTACGGGTGATCGCCGATGTGCTCGTCGATCCAGTTCAGCTCGATCTCGAGCTGCTCCGGCGTGAAGCCCACCGCGCCGAGCACTCCGTAGCCGCCCGCCTTGCTGACCGCGACCACGACGTCACGACAGTGGGTGAACGCGAAGATCGGGAACTCGATACCGAGCTCATCGCAGATCGGGGTGTGCATACAGACTCCTCGCCAGGTCAGAATTAGAACGTGTTCTAATCTGGATACCAGGCCGCGCGTCGTCGGACAAGCGTTCCGCGGAACACTCGTCCCAGGCCGTCGGACCACTGACCGGCGAACCTCGACTCGACTCCCAGACTTCGATCGAGGTCTGGGAGTCGAGTTGAGGTTCGCCGGACGCGCCGTCGCCGACTCTCAGAGCTGGTGAAGATGCATCTGGGCCGTGACAAGAAGTCCCCCGCCTACAAGCGGGTCATCCTGTCGCACCACAAGAACCTGAACAAGGGAGACTTCATCATCGACGACCGGACCATGCGGGGCGTCGATGCCTTCGAGGGCGAACACATCCACTTCAAGCAGGCCGGCTTCGAGAACTGGGAGAAGGTCGTCGCGTACATGCGCATGAAGGTCTGAGCACGGCCGGCGAGGCCGCCGCCGAGCCCTGTTGACCTACTTCGCTTCCCGACGCGCGTACGGCGTCCGCGCGGTCTCGGTGTCGCCGTAGATGATCGCCCGCTCCCGGCGTGAGTCGGTCAGCAGCGTTGCACCCCAGGTCATCACGGTACCCAGCCGGTTGCGGATTCCGGCCAGGAAGGCGATGTGGATGACGCCCCAGGCGACCCAGCCCGGGAACCCCGACATCTGGAACCGACCGGACTGCACGATGGCCCGACGCCGCGCGATGTAGGCGGCGGTGCCGAGGTCGCGGTACTTGAACGGCGACCGTTCCTGCTGTCCTCCTGCACTTTCGGCGATCACGCGGCCGACGTGGTGTCCACCCTGCATGGCGACCTCGGCGACGCCGGCAAGGTCCTTGTACGCCATCATGTCGCCGGCGACGAACACCTCGGGATGTCCGGGGACCGACAGATCCGCCTCCACCGAGATTCGGCCCGCCCGATCCTGTTCGACGCCGAGCGCGGTCGCCAGGGTGGCGGCGAACGGGACCGCCTCGACGCCGGTGGTCCACAGCGTCGTTCGCGCCGGATACCGATCTTTGTGTTTGTCGGCCTTGCGGGTGGTCTCCACGTAGTCGTCGCCGACATCGGTCACGTGCACGCCGAGGTGCGTCTCCACGCCGAGGTCGTCGAGGGTTCGCTGGGCACTGGCCGACAGTCGGACGTTGAACGACGGCAACACCCGATCCCCACCGTGCAGCAGCAGGACCCGGGCGTGTGCCGGATCGATGGCGTCGTATTCGCGTTCCAGAGCACGAGTCGCGAGTTCACGAATCTGGCCCGCGAGTTCCACTCCCGTCGGTCCACCACCCGCGATCGCGAAGGTCAGCCAGGAGCGCTGCTCCTCGGGGTCGGTGATCGTCTCCGCCATCTCGAAGGCGGCCATGATCTTGCGGCGGATCGTCAGCGCGTCGTCGAGGGTCTTCATTCCCGGTGCGTACTTCGCGAACTGGTCGTTGCCGCGGTACGCGGTACGCATCCCGGTCCCCACCACGAGATAGTCGTAGGGCAGGCGGAATGACGACCGGTCGAGACGGTCGACGACGACCTCACGCGTCTCGACGTCGATGTCGGCGGCCTCCCCCAGGACGACGTCGAGATTGCGCTGGCGCCGGGTCAGGTGCCGGATCGGACTCGAGATCGCACCTTCCGACAGCAACCCGGTGGCGCATTGGTAGAGCAGCGGCTGGAAGACGTGGCTGGTGCTGCGATCGACCAGCGTCACGTCGACCGCGGCGTTCCGCAACCGCCGAACGCAATGCATGCCCGCGAATCCTGCTCCGATGACGACGACTCTGGGTCTCGAGGGGGCCATTCCGCCGATTGTTCCAGACGAATACGGAGCCATGGGATTGGTTTGGGCTTCACACCGCCGGGTATCCGCGCCATGTGGAAGCCAGGGTCTCTCTCTCGGTCAACGGTGTGGCACACGACGTCGTGGTCGACACCCGCACCACCCTCCTCGACGGTCTGCGCGATCGCCTGGGCATCTTTTCGCCCAAGAAGGGTTGCGACCACGGCCAGTGCGGCTCGTGCACGGTCCTTGTCGACGGCCGGCGCGTCATCAGTTGCCTGTCGTTCGCCGTCAGCTACGAGGGCTCCGAGATCGTCACGGCGGAAGGACTCGCCGAACCCGGCGACCTCCATCCCCTCCAGCAGGCGTTCATCGACCAGGACGCCTTCCAATGCGGATACTGCACACCGGGCCAGGTGTGCTCGGCGGTCGGCATGCTCGACGAGGCGAAGAACGGGCACCCCAGTCACGCCACCGATGACCTCGACCCCGACGCGGCGGACGAGGCTCTCGGCGACGACGAGATCCGGGAACGGATGAGCGGCAATCTGTGTCGCTGCGCGGCCTACCCCAACATCGTCGCGGCGATCCGGCAGGCGGCGGAACGATGATCCCCTTCGCTTACGAACGCGCCGACGACGTGGCCGGAGCCGTCGACTTCCTCCGCGACCATCCCGGCGCGAAACTGCTCGCCGGCGGCACCAACCTCGTCGACCACATGAAGCTCGGCATCGCCAACCCGCCTGCCCTCGTGGACATCTCGCGCCTACCCCTGGACCAGATCAGCGAGAACCCCGACGGCTCCCTGCGTCTCGGCGCGACCGCGCGCAACTCCGACACCGCCGCCCATCCCCTGGTTCGACGCCGCTATCCGGTCCTCGCGCGCGCCCTGCTCTCGGGCGCGTCACCACAGCTGCGCAACCTGGCGACCAACGCCGGGAATCTGCTGCAGCGGACACGCTGCGTGTACTTCCAGGACGTCACGACGCCGTGCAACAAACGCTCACCCGGTAGCGGATGCTCGGCGATCGGCGGCTACACGCGGTATCACGCCATCCTCGGAGCTCCGGACGCCGACGACCCCGACACGTGCGTGGCCACCCACCCGTCGGACATGGCCGTCGCGCTCACCGCGCTGGACGCACGGATTGTCGTGCAGGGCCCGGACGGCGAACGCGATCTCGACGTGCGCGCGCTGTACCGCCACCCGGGCGAACATCCCGACCGCGACACGGTTCTCGACCCACACGAGGTGATCGTCGCGATCGACCTCCCCGCACCGCCGCCCGGATCGGTGTCGACCTACCGCAAGGTCCGCGACCGCGCGTCGTATGCGTTCGCACTGATCTCGGTCGGCGCCGAGATCACCATGGACGGGGACACGACCGACGGGGGCACGATCGGCGAGGCGCGGATTGCCCTGGGCGGCGTCGCGCACAAACCGTGGCGCGCCGAACGAGCCGAAGCCGTGGTCCGCGGCCGACCACCCTCGCGTGAGCTGTTCGCCGAGGCCGCCGATGCCGAACTCGCCGACGCCCGGCCCCTGGACGGTAACGCTTTCAAGATCCCTCTCGTCCGGCGCACCCTCACTGCCGTTCTCGAGGAGCTGACCCGATGAGCGTCGTCGGATCGTCGCCCGCCCCCATCGGTCACGCGCGGATCGACGGCGTCGAAAAGGTCCGCGGCACAGCGCCGTACGCCTACGAACACCTCACCGACGCGACGTACCTGTGGCCGATCACCGCGACCGTCGCCCGCGGCCGGGTCACCGCGATGGACACCGCCGCAGCGGAATCGACCGAGGGTGTCGTCACGGTCCTCACCATCGACAACGCGCCCCGACTGGCCGACACCTCCGACGGCGATCTCACGATCCTCCAGTCACCGGACATCGCGTATCGCGGCCAGCTCATCGGCGCGGTCGTCGCCGAGTCACCCGAGATCGCCCGGGAGGCAGCCGCATCGGTGACCGTGTCCTACGACAAGGCACCCCACGACACCGAGTTCCGCGTCGACCATCCCAATCGGTACCGGCCGGAGAAGGTCAACGGCGGATTCGAAACCACCTCCGAGAGCGGCGAACCCGACCGGATACTCGACGACCCGCCGGCCGGCACCGTGGTGGTCGACGAGTGGTACTCGACGCCGGAAGAACACAACAACCCGATGGAACCACACACCGTGGTCGCAACGTGGGCGCCCGACGAGGAGCTCCTGACCCTGTACGACTCGACACAGTCGACGCAGGGCGTGGTCTCCGCGTTGGCGCCCGTCCTTGGACTCGAACCCGCACAGATGCGGGTGATCGCTCCGCATGTCGGGGGCGGGTTCGGGTCCAAGGGCTCCCCTCATTCGCACGACGTGCTGGCCGCCATGGCCGCGATGCGCGTGCCCGGCCGGGCGGTGAAGTTCGCGGTGACGCGACAGCACATGTTCGCCTACGTCGGCCATCGCGCGCCGACGCGTTCCCGGCTGCGCATCGCCGCCGATGAGGACGGCAACATCACCGCGTTGATCCACGAGGCTCACGCGCACAGCGCTCACGCGAAGGAGTTCGCCGAGCAGGCCGCCGTCTCGTCACGGATGATGTACGCCGCCCACAATCGGCGCACCGATCACCACGTGGTCCCCCTCGACGTCCCGCCGCCGTTCTGGTTCCGCGCCCCCGGCGAAGCGCCCGGGATGTTCGCCGGTGAGGTCGCGATGGACGAACTCGCCCACGCCGTCGGACTCGATCCGATCGAGCTGCGGATCCGCAACGAACCCGCCGACGACCCGGAGAGCGGGAAGCCGTGGTCGTCTCGCCAGCTCGTCCGATGCCTCCGCGAGGGCGCCGAACGGTTCGGCTGGGACCGTCGCCGCGCCGAGCCCGGCACGAACCGCGACGGGCGGCAGCTGGTCGGATTCGGCGTCGCGTCGTCGACGTACCCGCACATGGTGAACCCCGGCAACGAGGCCTCCGTCTCCTATCGGGACGGCCGTTACGCTGTGCGGATCGCGGCCACCGACATCGGTACCGGCGCCTGGACGGCACTGACGCTCATCGCCGCCGACGCGCTCGCGATCGAGCCGGAACAGGTCGACCTCCAGATCGGTGACAGCTCCCTGCCGAGCGGCTCCGTCGCGGGCGGCTCGTCGGGCACCTCGTCGTGGGGCTCGGCGATCGTCACCGCGGCACAACGATTCCGCACCCGGTTCGGCGACGATCCGGCCGACGGCGCCGAGGTCAGCGCGAAGACCGACGAGAACCCCGATCTGAAGAAGTTCCGGATCGCCTCGTTCGGCGCCCACTTCGTCGAGGTCCGCGTCGACGTCGACACCGGCGAGATCCGCATCCCCCGTATGCTCGGGGTGTTCTCGATCGGACGCGCCATCAATCCGCGCACCGTGCGATCCCAGCTCATCGGTGGGATGACGTTCGGCATCTCGATGGCGCTGCTCGAGGAGAGCGTCCGGGACCCCCGCTTCGGGCATGTCGTCACCCAGGACCTCGCCGAGTACCACGTCCCCGTCCATGCCGACATCGCCGATGTCGACGCCATCTGGCTGGACGACCCCGACGAACATGCGACGCCGATGGGATCGCGCGGTGCCGGCGAGATCGGCATCGTCGGCAGTGCCGCGGCAGTCGTCAACGCGGTCCACAACGCGACGGGTGTCCGCGTCCGGGACCTGCCCGTGCACCTCGACGACCTGCTGGAGGGTCTACCGGACCTCTGACTCAGCCGACGCCCGGATAGGTCGACCAGCCCGGGACCGCCGGCGACACCGGCCACGGCTCGTCGGCCTCGGCCGGAAGCCAATGCGGCATCCCCACCTGTCGCGTTGCCGCGCAGGCTTTCTGGTCGGTCGTCGGGGTGGGATACAGGGCGGAGAAGTCGTACCGCGAGGTGTACCAGGCGCCGAACACGTCTGTCTCCGGCGTGCGCTGACCACCCTGTGGAGCCGCCGGCGGCCGGTCGCCGATGCGCCGGATGTCGATCTCGACGGGGCGGGACGTGTCGTACCCGACCACCCACGTCCCGTCGCGTTCCACCGAGCGGTATCCCTGACGGCACAGTACGATTCGCGTCCAGTCGGCGTCGTCGACGCGGCGTAGCCCGGTATAGAACGCGGTGCCGACCTGACGTCGGGCCTCGGAGACCTCGGACGGGTAGGCGGTCACCATCTGATCGATGTTCGACGGCGAGGCCTCGGCGAACCCCGGGTATCCCCATTCGACCGACGCCCCGGCGTTGGCGATCTCGAACGACTCGACGTAGGCGCGGACAAAGGTCCCCTCATCGGACTGCGGGTCCAGCACCGGCGTGGACGACCAGCGGAAAGTGGTGTCGAAGCCGGGCGGAAGGTGGCCATCCTGGGCGGCGGGCCGCTCGGACGCGGCCTGGTCCGGCGATCCCGCGCACGCGGCCAGTCCGAGGCCCGCGGCCAGCGCGGCGACCAGCGCGACGATTCGACGGCGGTGTCCTCGCGCCACGTGATCACCTTCTTCGCCGGTGATGGTCTTCGACGGGCCCGGTTTTGCGTCGGCTCTGGCTGTACCGACGCGGGCTCTTCTCTGCACCCTATGCACGGACGATCAGCAGAAGCCGGATCCCCGTGCACCGGAACGGCGACGAGAAGGTCTCGAAATGGGCACGCCGGAGGCGGCGGCTCATTCCCTGGTGTCGATGTCCCGGCCCGTGGCCAGGTCGCCACATTCGACGCAAGTCACCTCGTGATCTCGCAGATACCGCTGCGCACCGACATCCCCGTGGATGACCTCGACTGCCGGACCGAGATGATCGGCGCCGATGTACACCGGATGCCCCCGCCGGCCGTCGAAGACCGCACGGACCAGATCCCCGCGCCGCCCTCCGGACGCGTCGACGATGCGACGCACCACCTCGGGTCCGACATCGGGCGTGTCGACCACGGTGAGCACCACGCCACCCACCCCGGGCCGGCGAGAAGCCCAGCCGAGCGCCGCCGATACCGACGCGCCGAGGCCGTCAGCCCAGTCGTCGACAACGAGCGCGGTGACGCCGACGGGTGGCGCGACGATTGCGGCCCCCATCGCGACCGCGATGTCCGCGCACCCACCGGCGCGCAGCGCGTTCGTCGACGCCTTCAGCCAGACGCCGTCGTGGGCAAGGATCTTGGGCATCCCGTACCGGCTACCCGCACCGGCGGCGAGCACCACACCGAGAACCTCACCGATCTCGCTGTCCTCACCTGACGCAGTCACTGTTCCATCTTCCACAATTCCCGGGGCCGCTGGTGACCGCCGGTCCGGACGCCGACCTCCTAGGCTGTACGCGTGCGCCCAGACGAAGACCTCGACCCCGGCGACCGAGGACAGCTCGACCGCTTCAACGTGCTGACCGCCGACGCATGTGTCGAGCGGCTCCTCGCCTGCTGCAGCTCGCCCACCTGGGCACGACGCGTCGCAGAGGAGCGGCCGTTCGCCGATCCACAAGAACTGCTGGATCGCGCCGACGAACTCCTGGTCGAGCTGACCGAGACCGATATCGACCAGGCCCTCGCCGGGCATCCCCGGATCGGGGACCGCCCGGACAATGCCTCGTCCGCCCGCGAACAGTCCGGGGTGTCCGGCGCAGACGCGGCAGTCATCGAGGAACTGAAGAAGTACAACGCGTCGTACGAGGACAAGTTCGGCCACGTCTACCTGGTCTTCGCCAACGGACGGCCGGCCGATGTGCTGCTCGGAATCCTCAAGGAACGCATGGACAACGATCCCGTGACCGAACGCCGCGTGCTGCGGGGAGAGCTGGCGAAGATCAACCGGAGCCGTCTGATCCGTATGCTGATGACACCAGACACCGACGAGGGAGCCTCCGCATGACCGGTCTGTCCACCCATGTCCTCGACGCGACGTCGGGCTCCCCGGCCGTCGGCGTGGAGGTGTTGCTGCAGGACGCATCGGGCACCGAATTGGCTTCGGGTACCACAGATTCGGACGGACGCATCGGCAAGGTCAACACCGAGGCCCTTGTCCCCGGCATCTACCACCTGGTCTTCGACACCGGGAACTGGTTCGCCGACAACGGCATCAAGGCGTTCTACCCGGAGATCGACATCTGCTTCGAGGTCGATGACGCCGACCGCCACTATCACGTCCCGGTACTGCTGAGCCCGTTCGCGTATTCGACATACCGCGGTAGCTGAACACGGATGACCGCCCCCGACGTCGCCGCGCTCCTCGAGACCGCCGACCGCGTGATGGTCGGCATCACCGGCCCGCCGGGAGCAGGAAAGACAACGCTGGCCCGGACCCTCGTCCATGAGTTCTCCACCACGCTGTGCGCCGACGCGGTCGGGTACGTCCCGATGGACGGCTTCCACCTGTCGAACGCGGTACTCGAGCGACTCGGCCGCCGCGACCGCAAGGGCGCGCACGACACCTTCGACGCCGCGGGATTCGTTGCCACACTCGCACGCATCGCCCACGGCGGCGAAACCGTGTACGTCCCCGACTTCGACCACACCACCGGCGAACCGATCGCAGCGTCGCTCATCGTGCCCGCCACCGCGCGGCTCGTGGTCGTCGAGGGCAACTACCTCGGCCTCGACCAACCCGGGTGGCGCCACGTACGCCCCCTCCTCGACCGCCTGGTCTACGTCGACGCCGACGCGGAGGTCCGCCGCGAGCGGCTCCGGAAACGGCACATCGCCGCCGGTAAAACCGACGCCGAGGCGCGCGCCTGGATCGAGGCCGTCGACGAACCCAATGCGGAACTCATCGCCACGACCCGCGCGCGGGCGGACACGATCGTCGACTGACGCTCACGAATTCCGTTCCTGCGTAACCGTTTCCTTACCGCTCGCCTCTTCCTCTCGCGCTGGTGGGACATCACGAGCGAGAAGGAAATGGTGCCGCGTCAACAAATCCGCCGACTGTTCGCCATACGAAATATCTTGCAAATCATGATGATTCGCACCGTTGGTGCACACGAAAAGTGACAGCGATCGAACGTATGTTCCCGTAAAGTGGAGTCATGGCACCGCTGGACCAGATTCTCCACCAACTCATCGAGGTCACCCCACCCGCCGACGACCCGACCGGGGCAAAGACTTTCGCCCAACTCGAGACGATTCGACTGATCCGCAACGCGGCGGACCATCTACTCACCTCGCACACAGCCAATCTCGACGATCTCACAGTGGCGGAGCGACATGGTTCCACCACCGGGAGACTGTTGATCGAGATGGGTTTCCCGCCCGCCGTCGCCACACGCGCTGCCCGTATCGCCGAGAACATCGGCAACCTGGGCAAGGTCGAGGCCTACGCCGCCGACGGGCGCCTCTCAGGTGAAGTCGTCGACGCCATCGTGCGCGGACTCAGCACAATCCAGAAACGCTCACCCACAGCACTTTCCGACCACGATCGAACGATCTACGAAACCGAACCCTCACCCAGGCTCTGTCCGGTGCCACACCCGCCGAGATGCAGAAGCACGCTCGGACGATCGGCAATGCCATCGCCGACGACGATGACGGCATCCCCGCGTCCGACGACAAGTCTCTGGACACGTTGTCGCACCACACCACCGACGACAGCCGCGTCGAGATTCATGCCAACGTGACACAGGCCGTGGGCGAGAAGTTCATCGCCATGATCGACGAACGTGCTACACCACGCCCCGAACCCGACGGCGCCGACGACCGCCGCTCCGTCGATCAACGACGCGTCGACGCCCTCGAGTTCCTCCTCGACCAAGCAGCACAAGGCGCATCCCTGGACAGCATCGGTGCACCACGTACCCAGACCCTGTTGACCATCCCCGCCGACGGTGGTGATCCCGCCTTCCTACCTTGGACCGGGTCGGTTACCCAGGCCACCGCGCAGAAACTCTCCTGCGACGGCACGATCACCGAGATCATCATCGACGGCGAAACCGTGCCCCTGGAGATGGGTCGTGAACGACGCCTGTTCCCGGCACACATCCGCAAAGCCATCATCATCCGGGACAGATGTTGCATCAGTTGCGGTGCGCCGCACTCACATACCCAGGTTCATCACATCGTGCACTGGAGCGATGACGGTGAGACCGAGCTCGACAACGGCTGCCTGCTGTGCCAGCGCTGCCACACCCAGGTCCACCACAACGGGTGGGACATAATGATCGGCTTCGACCGCCACCCCTGGCTCATCCCGCCCGCCGACATCGACCCGCAACGGCGGCCACTACCTGCCTACAACCGACGCACCATGCGACTCGACGACGCCGCCTGACACACCATCAGCCGCGAAACCGCCTCGTTCTTTGACAACTCCACAGTGTGAAAGCGCTGCCGCTCACGAGTTCCGTTCCCGCTCACCCGAATCGGGTGAGCGGGAACGGAGCCGGTGAGCGAAACCCGGATGGGGTGCAGGTCAGCTGATCTCGATGAGCAGATCACCCGGCGACACCTGGGTGACCGGGCCGATCGCGACGCGCGTGACCTTGCCGCCGACGGGTGCGGTGATGGCGGCCTCCATCTTCATCGCCTCGATGGTGCCGATGGTCGCGCCGACGGCGACCTCGTCACCCACGTCGACCGACAGGGACACGACACCGGCGAACGGCGCCCCGACGTGCTTCGGGTTGGCACGGTCGGCCTTCTCTGCGCTGGCGACCGCGGAGTCGATGCTGTGGTCGCGGACCGCGATCGGACGGAGCTGACCGTTGAGCACGCACATCACGGTGCGCATGCCCTTCTCGTCGGGCTCGCTGATGGCCTCGAGACCGATCATCAGCTCAACCCCGGGCTCGAGGTTGACCCGATGCTCCTCGCCATAGCGCAGACCGTAGAAGAACTGGTTCGCCGACAACCGCGAGGTGTCACCGTAGGTCTCGTAGTGCTCCTCGAACTCCTTGGCGGGGCCGGGGAACAGCAGGTGATTGAGACGCACCTGGCGATCGCGGCCGGGCTTGTCCAGGAGCGCCTCGTCATCGGCGGTCAGCTGCTTGACCTCCGGTGCCGGCGCCCGACCCTCGAGCGCGAGGCTGCGCAGCGGCTCCGGCCAGCCACCGGGCGGGTCGCCGAGTTCGCCACGCAGGAACCCGATCACCGAATCGGGAATATCGTAGGAGCCCGGGTCGGCGGCGAAGTCCGACGCGGTGATCCCGCGACCCACCAGCGCCAGCGCCAGGTCACCGACGACCTTCGACGACGGTGTCACCTTGACCAGACGACCCAGCATCGAGTCGGCGGCGGCGTAGGCCTGCTCGACGGCCTCGAAGCGGTTGCCCAATCCCAGCGAGATGGCCTGCTGACGCAGGTTCGACAGCTGACCGCCGGGGATCTCGTGCGAGTACACCCGACCGGTCGGGGCCGGGAGCCCGGACTCGAACGGCGCGTACACCTTTCGCAGCGCCTCCCAGTACGGCTCGAGGTCGCAGACACGGGCCAGGTCGATTCCGCTGTCGCGGTCGGTGTTCGCGGTCGCCGCGACGATCGCCGACAGCGGCGGCTGACTGGTCGTACCGGCCAGCGCGGCACTCGCACCGTCCACCGCGTCCGCACCGGCCTGCCAGGCAGCCATGTAAGTGGCCAGCTGACCACCCGGGGTGTCATGGGTGTGCACATGGATCGGCAGGTCGAAATTCTTGCGCAGCGCCGAGACCAGCTTGGTCGCCGCCGGCGCACGCAACAGACCGGCCATGTCCTTGATGGCCAGCACATGCGCACCGGCAGAGACGATCTGCTCGGCCAGACGCAGATAGTAGTCGAGGGTGTACAGATCCTCCGACGGCGACGACAGGTCACCTGTGTAGCTCATCGCCACCTCGGCCACCGCGGTCCCCGTCTCACGCACCGCGTCGATCGCCGGGCGCATCGCGTCGATGTTGTTGAGCGCGTCGAAGATCCGGAAGATGTCGATACCGACGTCGGTGGCCTCCTCGACGAAGGCCGTGGTGACCTTGGTCGGGTACGGCGTGTACCCCACGGTGTTGGCGCCGCGCAGCAGCATCTGCAGACAGATGTTCGGCATCGCTTCACGCAACTGCGCCAACCGATCCCACGGATCTTCCTTCAAAAAGCGCAGCGCCACATCGTAGGTCGCGCCACCCCAGCACTCCACCGACAGCAGTTCCGGGGTCAGCGCCGCGACATACGGTGCGACGTTGACCAGACCGGTGGTACGCACGCGGGTCGCCAGCAGCGACTGGTGCGCGTCACGGAACGTGGTGTCGGTGATGCCCAGACGCGGGTTCTCCCGCAGATCACGGGCGAATCCCTCCGGCCCCAACTGCAGCAGACGCTGCCGCGAACCGTCTTTCGGCGACGCGAGCACCGCGCGCTCGACGGTGGGCAGCTTGTCCCGCGGATACACCGTGGTCGGCCGCTCCCCGTGCGGCTTGTTGACCGTCACATCGGCCAGATACGACAGGATCTTGGTACCGCGGTCAGCCGACGACCGCTGGGTCAGCAGACCCGGACGCTCGTCGATGAACGACGTGGTGACCCGACCGGCACGGAAGTCCGGATCATCGAGCACGGCCTGCAGGAACGGGATGTTGGTCGCCACACCGCGGATGCGGAACTCCGCGACCGCGCGCCGGGCACGACGCACCGCGGTTGGGAAATCCCTTCCGCGACAGGTCAATTTGACCAGCATCGAGTCGAAGTGACCGCTCACCCCGGCACCGAGGTTGGCGCCACCGTCGAGGCGGACACCCGCGCCGCCCGGGCTTCGGTAGGCGGTGATCCGACCCACATCCGGGCGGAAGCCGTTGGCCGGGTCCTCGGTGGTGATGCGGCACTGCAGCGCAGCACCACGGATACGGATGGAGTCCTGCGACAGACCGAGATCATCGAGGGACTCCCCCGCCGCGATCCGCAACTGCGAACTCACCAGGTCGACATCGGTGATCTCCTCGGTCACGGTGTGCTCGACCTGGATACGCGGGTTCATCTCGATGAACACATGGCGTCCCTGCTCGTCGAGGAGGAACTCGACGGTGCCCGCGCACGTGTAACCGATGTGGCGCGCGAAGGCCACCGCGTCGGCACAGATCTTCTCCCGCAACTCATCCGACAGATTGGGTGCCGACGCGAGCTCGATCACCTTCTGGTGACGACGCTGCAGGCTGCAGTCACGCTCATACAGGTGGATGACGTTGCCCTGGGTGTCGGCGAGGATCTGCACCTCGATGTGGCGCGGGTTGACCACGGCCTGCTCGAGGAACACCGTCGCATCACCGAACGCCGACTCCGCCTCACGAGATGCCGCGGCGATCGCCTCGGCCAGATCGGCGCGGTCGTCGACCCGACGCATACCGCGTCCGCCACCACCGGCAACGGCCTTCACGAAGACCGGGAAGTGCATGTCCTCGGCGGCGGCGAGCAACTCGTCGAGATCAGACGACGGCTCCGAACTCGCCAGCACGGGAATCCCCGCAGCCTTGGCCGCAGCCACCGCGGTGGCCTTGTTACCCGTCATCTCCAGAATGTCGGCACTGGGCCCGACGAAGGTGATACCCGCCTCGGCACAGGCGGCCGCCAACCCCGGGTTCTCCGACAGAAAACCGTAGCCGGGGTAGATCGCATCGGCGCCACACCGCACCGCTGCGGACACCACTTCCTCCACCGACAGATACGCCCGCACCGGATGGCCCGGCAGACCGATCTGATACGACTCGTCAGCCTTCAGACGATGGACCGAGTTGCGATCCTCATACGGGTACACCGCGACCGTGCGCGCCCCCAACTCGTAAGCGGCGCGGAACGCACGAATCGCGATCTCGCCTCGGTTGGCAACCAGAACCTTGTCGAACATCGGGTGTTCCCTCTTCTCCCGCAGCGGCATTTTTTTCGAATTGTCGCTGGTCCGTTCACTCGACGGACCAATGAAGTACATCACGTGATCGTACTCACGCCGCAACCCACCCCGAGCACCACCCACGACCTCCCCGAACCGCGCTGAAACAGACTGCCGGACAAGGTAACCGGAACAGATTTCGCCGGAGTTGTGAAACGCTCTCACCACAGGTGGGCAAGGTGAGAGATCACCAGCGCGAAATACGGCCGGAAACCGACCGATCGCTCTGTCGAAATCCGTTCGCGCAGAAATCCGGATTGCGAATTAATCGGTCCGATTTCCGCAATCCGGGTCGCGCTGCTGACCCGGCGCGGCAGTGACCCACGCCGCAGGCTTTGGTCCGGCGGGCCCGCCACAACTAGCGTCGATCCGGATTCGTCAGGACAGACCAGGAGGGTCAGCACCGTGGGCTTCACACGCTTCGTCGCGCTCGGGGATTCGTTCACCGAGGGCGTCGGTGACACGGACCCGACCCGGCCCAACGGTCTGCGCGGCTGGGCCGATCGCGTCGCCGAACAGCTCGCCGCACGGACCGAGGACTTCAGCTACGCGAACCTCGCGATCCGCGGCCGTCTCCTCGACGCCGTGATCGCCGAGCAGCTCGACGCGGCGGTCGCGATGAACCCCGACCTCGTCACCCTCTACGCCGGGGGCAACGACATCATGCGCCCGTCGATCGACCTCGACGCGCTGCTCGCCCGCTACGACGCCGCGCTGGGCAAACTGGTCGCCACCGGCGCCACGGTCGTCGTCTTCACCGCCTACGACACCGGCTGGGCCCCGGTGTTCCGCACGCTGCGCGGCCGCATCGCCATCTACAACGAACTGCTCCGCGAGGTCGCCGAACGGCACGACGTCGTCGTCTTCGACTACTGGCGACTCAAGGGCTACGACGACTACCGCATGTGGGACACCGACCGCCTGCACATGTCACCCCTGGGCCACACCCGCATGGCCGCCGAGGTCCTCGACCTACTCGGCATGGAGCACGACATCACGCCCGTCGAACTCGAGGCCGCGGCCGAGCTGACCCGTCGCGAACAGCGTCGACAGAACGCCGAGTGGGCGCGCACCTTTCTCGGCCCGTGGGTGATGCGGCGGGTGCGCGGCATCTCCTCCGGCGACGGCGTGACGCCGCGCTGGCCCGAACCGGTGTCCGGCGCGGATCTGCTCGCCCGCTGAGACCGCTCCACCCGGCCCCGGGGAGGACGCAAACGTTCTCTTCGGAGTGCGCCGGGATACGCTGGCCGTTCGGAGGTGTGAACCACACATGAGTACGACGGGCCGGATGAACGAGTGACCAGCAGGACCGCGACCAACGGATCGCAGGGCGAAGAGAAGCCGCACCCCGACACCTCCCCGGCCGCGACCGACGAGCACACGCATCCCCGTGCGGCCGTCGCGGTGCTCTGCCTGGCCGGCATCGTCGTCGCCCTGATGCAGACGATCATCGTCCCGCTGATCCCCCAGCTGCCGACCCTGCTGAAGGCCGACGCGTCCAACACCACCTGGGCCATCACCATCACCCTGCTGGTGGGCGCCGTCGCCACCCCGATCGGCGGTCGTATCGGCGACATGTACGGCAAACGGCTCGCCATCCTCGGCAGCCTCGGGTTCGTCGCGCTCGGCTCCGTCGCCTGCGCGCTCGCCACGTCACTTCCGGTCTTCATCCTCGGGCGCGGGCTTCAGGGCCTCGGGTTCGGCATCGTGGCGCTCGGGATCAGCGTCATGCGTGACATCGTCCCGGCGCGCTACCTCGGTTCGGCCGTCGGCACGATGAGCGCCTCCCTCGGCATCGGCGGTGCACTCGGTCTGCCGTTCGCCGCGGCGATCGCGCAGCATGTCAGCTGGCACGCCCTGTTCTGGTCCTGTGCGGCGGCCTCGGCCCTCGCGGCGGTGGGCGTCGCTCTCACCGTCCCGTCGACCACGCCCTCGTCGGGCGGGCGCTTCGACTTCCTCGGCGCGATCGGGCTCACTTGCGTGCTGATCTGCCTCCTGCTGCCGCTGTCGAAGGGCGCGGTGTGGGGCTGGAGCAACCCGCTCACCCTCGGTTGCTTCGCCGGGTTCGTCGTGCTGCTCGGCCTCTGGGCAGTCGTCGAACTCCGTCGTGCCAGTCCACTGATCGATCTGCGAATCCTCGGCGAGCGTCCCCTTCTCCTCACCAATCTGGCCTCGATCGCCACCGGCTTCGCCTTCTACGCGATGCAACTCATCCCGATCCAGTTGCTCATGGCGCCGACCAACAGCCCCAACGGCTTCGGTTACGACATGGTTCATGCGAGCCTGATCCTCGCGCCGAGCGGTCTGGTGATGTTCGTGTTCTCGCACATCAGCGGACGGATCAACGCCATGTTCGGCGCGCGGATCTCCCTCTCGCTGGGCGGCGTCATCATCGGCGTCGGCTACGTCGTCTTCATCGTCGGGCTGACCGGCCCCTGGGCGCTGACCTGGATTCACATGCTGGTCATCGCCTGCTGCATCGGCGCCGGCCTGGGCATCGCCTACTCCGCGATGCCGGCTCTCGTCATGCAGGCGGTGAGCGTCGAGCAGACCGGCGAGTCGAACGGCGTGAACGCCTTGATGCGGATCATCGGCACCTCGACCGCATCGGCGGTCGTCGGCATGCTCCTGACGTGGTCGATGATCGACGTCGCAGGCCCCGACGGTTCGACGATCGCGGTTCCGGCGGGCGACGGCTACCTGTGGGCCGCGGGCATCGCGCTGGCCACGTGCG
This sequence comes from Gordonia sp. Swx-4, assembly GCF_030316175.1. Taxonomy (NCBI): domain Bacteria; kingdom Bacillati; phylum Actinomycetota; class Actinomycetes; order Mycobacteriales; family Gordoniaceae; genus Gordonia; species Gordonia sp. Swx-4. The sequence goes on along the minus strand of NZ_CP128197.1, from coordinate 1,830,742 downwards.
TGATCGCCGCGGTGGTCGCGCTGGCCATCCCGGCCCAGCGCGGACTCGCCGAAACCCAGGTGTGACACCGGACCTCGCCGATCGCGGTCGCGGCTCTGCGACGCCGTGCACATCGAGATGCGCGGGTCGTCCGAGCCACGTAGCGTGACGCCGTGCCCCCAGCGACACTCATCGAGTACGCCGTCGTCCTCACCGTCGCGGTGTCCACCGACCCGGTCTGGGCCGGGATCGACGAGAAGACCTACTGTGCCGAGCATTTCGGTTCGGCGCCGCTCGAGTACACGGAGTCGGTCGAACTCGCGACCCGCGGCGGCGCACGGGTGTTGGGCCGCGAGGACGAGATCGGGTCGATCGAACCCGGGAAGCTCGCCGACCTCGTACTGTGGGATCCGTCCACCGTCGCCTACCGCGACACCGACGACCCGGTCGCCGACGGTGACCTGCTCACCATCGACACCGACCAGATGACCACCGCCGTCGCGACACAGCACCGCCGCCTTCTCGACAAGGCACGCTGATGGACCTCACCGCCGTCACCCGGTACCGATTCGCGCGTTCGCGCGACGAGGTGTTCCCCGCACCCGGCGAACAGCTCGTCGCCGGCGGCACCTGGGTCTTCTCCGAGCCGCAACCGGCCACCACCGGCCTCGTCGACCTCAGCGAGATGGGTTGGCGACCGGTCGAAGACCTGCCCGACGGCGGCCTCCGCGTCGGCGCGACGTGCACCATCGCGGAGCTGGTCGCACTGCAGCCACGCCCCGGATTCCGCGCTCATCCGCTCTTCGCCCAGTGCGCGAACGCCCTTCTCGCGTCGTTCAAGATCTGGAACATGGCCACGGTCGGCGGCAACATCTGCCGGTCCTTCGCGGCCGCATCGATGGTGTCGCTGGCCGTTGCGCTCGACGCCACGGCGCACATCTGGACTCCCGACGGCGCCGATCGGGATCTGCCCGTCGCCGACCTGGTGATCGGCAACGGCATCAACATCCTGGGCCCCGGCGAGGTTCTCCGCGCCGTCGACTTCCCCGCCCACGCACTCGCCGCCGTCACCGGTTTCCGCAAGATCGCCCTCGCCGACCTGGGCCGCTCCGGTGCCGTCGTGACCGGACGCATCGATCCCGACGGCAGCACCGTCTTCGGGATCACCGCCGCCACCGAGTGGCCGACTGTGCTGCGTTATCCCCGACCGCCGGCCGCGGACCTGTTGCGTCACGACATCAGTACCGCGCCCGGCTACTACACCGACCCGCTCGGGTCGGCCGACTGGCGCCGCGGGGTGTCGGCGGTCCTCGCCGAGGAGATCCGCCTCGAACTCACAGGGACGAGGTAGACCGATGGAGTTCGAGGTCAACGGCGAGACGATCGATGCCGAACCCGCTGCGGGACAATGCCTCCGGATGCTGCTCCGCCAGCACGCGCACTTCGAGGTGAAGAAGGGGTGCGACGCAGGCGATTGCGGCGCGTGTTCGGTCCTCGTCGACGGACAACCCGTGCACTCCTGCATCTTTCCGGCGCAGCGCGTCGCCGGGAAGTCGGTGACCACGGTCGCCGGCCTCGGTACACCCGACGACCTGCACCCGGTACAGCAGTCCTTCGTCGACAGTTTCGGCTTCCAGTGCGGTTTCTGCACCGCGGGCATGATCGTCACCGCCTCGACCCTCACCCCGGACGACCTCGCCGACCTGCCACGGCGGATGAAGGGGAACATCTGCCGCTGCACCGGATACCGCTCGATCAGGGACGCGATCGGCAACGCCGTGGCGCCCGGCCGGACCCGGCCGGGCGGGAGCACCGGTGAAGCCACCGGTGTGGGCGACTCGGTGAACCCGCCCGCGGCGCGGCGCGTCGTGACCGGCACCGAGGCCTACACCTTCGACGTCCCGGTCGACGGCGCGCTGCACATCCACGTGCTCGGGTCGCCGCACCCCCACGCCCGTATCGTCTCCATCGACACGACCGACGCCTCGGCCCTCCCCGGCGTGGAGGTGATCCTGACCCACGAGAACGTCTCGACACCAAGGTTTTCCACGGGGCGCCACCAGAACCGGCTCGAAGACCCGGACGACACCCTCGTCTTCGATCGCATCGTGCGTTTCGTCGGGCAGCGCGTCGCGGCCGTCGTCGCGGCGACACCGGGAATCGCGGAACAGGCCGCCGCGCTGATCCGCGTCGACTACGAGGAACTGCCCGCGGTCTTCGACCCCGAGGAGGCACGCGCTCCCGGGGCTTCGGTCATCCACCCCGACCGCACCGCCGAAGACCGGGTGATGGATACCGAACGCAACCTCGTCGCCGCCTTCCACGAGGGCTTCGGCGGCGACGTCGACGAGGCGCTCGCCGCGGCGCCGACGACCGTGCACGGAACGTGGCGCACCGGACGGGTCACCCACGCACAGTTGGAAACCCACGGTTCGATCGCCTGGACCGATGCCACCGGACGTCTGGTCGTCCGCACGAGCACGCAGGTCCCCTTCCTGGTGCGCGACGAACTCGCCCGGCTTCTCGAGCTGCCGCCTGAGAAGGTCCGGGTGTTCAGCGGCCGCGTCGGCGGCGGTTTCGGCGGCAAACAGGAGATGCTGACCGAGGATCTCGCCGCCGTCGCCACCCTGCGTACCGGTCGCCCCTGCGTCTACGAGATGACCCGCACCGACGAGATGACGCGGACAACCTACCGCCACCCGATGCGGGTGACCGTGGATCTCGGCGCCGACGACGACGGTCTGCTCACCGCCCTCCGGGTCGACGTTCTCTCGGATACCGGCGCGTACGGCAACCACGCGATCGGCGTGATGTTCCATGCCTGCGCCGAGTCTGTCTCGGTGTACAACTGCCCGGTGAAGAGGATCGACGCCGAGGTCGTCTACACCAACAACCCGCCGTCGGGCGCCTTCCGAGGTTATGGCCTCGGACAGGTGATCTTCGCGGTCGAATCCGCGATGGACGAGCTCGCGGTCCGTCTCGGTATCGACCCCTTCGAACTCCGGCGACGCAATGCCGTCGCCGACGGCGATCCGCTCCTCATCGCACGCCCCGACCCCGAGATCGACCTGGTGTACGGCAGTTATGGTCTCGACCAGTGCCTCGACCTCGCCGAGTCCGCGATGCGCCGGGGCAACGGCGCCGTCCTCCCGCCCGCCCCGCGATGGCGGGTCGGTGAGGGAATGGCGATCTCCGCGATCGCCACGATGGCCCCGCGCGGCCATTTCGCCGACGTCACGGTGGCCGTCGACTCCGCCGGCACCTATCACGTCGGCGTGGGCACCTGCGAGTTCGGCAACGGCACCACGACGGTCCACACGCAGATCGTCGCGAGCGCACTGTCTACCGAGCCGGAGCGGGTCACGTTGTGGCACGGGGACACCGACGCCGTGCCACATGACACCGGCGCATTCGCCTCCGCGGGCACCACCGTCGCCGGAAAGGCCGTGTACAGCGCGGGTCTCGCGCTCCGCAGCATTCTCGTCGAGGCCGCGAGCCGCCTTACCGGCGCTGATCCCGACCAGGTCGAATTGGGCCCGGACGGAGCCGTCGCCGGCGACCGGCTGGTCGGTTTTCGCCACCTGATCGACGCGGTCGACGACAGTCACCGCGCGCTGTTCCCGGACGGCCCGCGGGCCGTGGCGACCGGCGAGGAACGGGGCGAGATGCGTTCCATCGCCTTCGACGTGCAGGCCTTCCGGGTCGCCGTCGACACCGAGACCGGCGCCGTCGCGATCCTGCAGTCCGTCCACGCGTCCGACGCCGGCACCGTGATGAATCCCGAGCAGTGCCGGGGACAGGTGGAAGGCGGTGTGGCGCAAGGCATCGGCGCGGCCCTCTTCGAGGAGATCATGCTCGACAACGGATCACCGGTGACCAAGGTGTTCCGCACCTATCGTGTCCCCCAGATGGCGGACATCCCGTTCACCGAGGTCTACTTCGCCGAAACCGCCGATCAACTCGGCCCTTTCGGCGCGAAGTCGATGTCGGAGTCACCCTTCAATCCTGTTGCTCCCGCGCTCGCCAATGCCATCCGGCGCGCCGTCGACGTCCGCCCCTATGAGACGCCGATGTCACGAGACCGGATCTGGCGGCTCACGCACCCTGAAGTCGTCGAGAAGGAAAGCGACGTAAAGGCGTGCCAAACATTCGACAAACAGTCGGTAAACAATTGTTTTCATCCCTAACAATCTGGCGCCCAACCTATTTCGTTTCAGCGCGCAATTCGGGACCAGATATCGAACAGTTCGCCGGAAATCCTGCGAATTCACCTGTCAGAGTCGCACACTCCTCACTATCCACTGTCCAGAGGAGGGCGTCATGACACATACTGCACCCGGAGAAGAGCGCGGAACCCTGTCTGCCAAGCAGGGAATCGCCGCCGGGACGTCCATCGGCGCGGCGATCATCCTGATCGTCGTCGGAGTCGTCCAACTCGCCCAGGGAATCGCCGCGGTAGCCGAAGACGAGGTCTTCGTCCGCGGGGTCGAATACGTCTACAAGTTCGACTTCACGACGTGGGGCTGGATTCACATCGTGCTCGGAGCCATCGCGATCATCGTCGGTGCCGGACTCGTCAGCGGGGCGGGTTGGGCCCGGTTCACCGCCATCGTCATCGCCGGCCTGTCCATCATCGCCAACTTCCTGTGGCTGCCGTACTACCCGTGGTGGTCGATCCTGATCATCGCGCTCGACGTGGTCGTCATCTGGGCCGTATCGACCTGGAACCCCCGGGCCGAGTACTGACGCCGACCGGCGCCGGCCCATGAACACGGAGAACCCTGGGCCCGATCAAGATCCCCCCGGGAGTACCGGCTCGATCAGCGCGTCGGAACGTGCCGAACTCGAGCAGTTGCGCGCCGAGGTCGCGACACTGCGCGCGAGTGCCGACACCGGTGGGACCGCACCGCCGGAGACCACCAAACGGCGCACGACCTGGCGCTGGGTCGCGGTGGGAATCTTGTGTGTCCTGGTCGCCCTGCTGGCCATCCTCTCGGTGACGTCCCGATTCGTCCGCGGCGAGATCCTCGACACCGACCGATACGTGACGACAGTCGCACCGCTGGCCTCGGATCCGGCGCTGCAGCAGGAGATCACCAACACCGTCACCGACGAAATCTTCACCCGCATCGACGTCGAGGCGCTGACCGCGTCCGCGCTCAACGCACTGACCGATGCGGTACCGGCCACGGAGACCGCCCCCCGCGTGGACCGTGCCATCGACGGATTGGCGCCCGTTCTCGCCGCTCAGGCCCGCACCTTCGTGCAGCAGACGGTGGCGTCCCTGGTCGAGAGCGACCAGTTCGAGACCCTGTGGGTGGAGGCGAACCGCCGGGGCCACACCGCCCTGGTCTCCGTGGTGACCGGTGAGGTGGGGCCGTCCTCGGTCTCCGTCGACGAGTCGGGAACGGTGAGCATCTCTCTGGGCACCGTGATCGACAACGTCAAGCAGCGTCTTCTGGACCGCGGATTCACCTTTGCCGAGAAGATCCCGGCGGTCGACAAGGAATTCGTCCTGTTCCGGTCACCCGAACTGGTTCGGGCGCAACGCGCGGTGTCCGCGCTCGACACCGCCGCCGACGTGCTGCCGTGGCTGACGATCGCCTGCGCGCTCGGGGCCGTCGCGGTGGCTCCGCGGGGTCGGCGCCTACGCTCGCTGTCCGTGGTCGGCCTCTCGCTGGTTCTCGCCATGCTGACCCTGGCCATCGCGCTGATCGTCGCGCGCGCACTCTATCTCGACAACATCCCGCCCGACATCCTCTCCCCCGACGCTGCAGCCGCCATCGCCGACACGGTCACCGGCCCCCTCCGCCTCGCGCTGCGCGCCGTGGCCGTGCTGGGCCTCGTGGTGGCGATCGGCGCCTTCCTGATCGGTGGCTCCGCATCGGCGGTCGCGGTCCGGCACGGATTCTCCGGCGGACTCGACAAACTCCAGAACCTTCGGAAATCACGACCTCCGAATGCCTTCGAGACGACCGCCTATCGTGCTCGAATCGCGTTACGGGCCGCGATCATCGGCGTCGGCGTACTGCTGCTGATGTTCTGGAACTATCCCACCGGACTGGTGGTGTTGCTCATCGTCATGTGTGGGCTGATCGCACTGCTCGTCGTGGAGATCGTGATCCGCCCGGCCCGGGCGGGCCCGGACGACGCGGCGACATGACCGAGGCTGCGGCGTCATGAACGTGGAAACGGCGGCGGCCGTCGACGAGCGTCCCGTGTCCCGACGATGGTGGGCCCGCGCCGCACTCGCGGCCGTGATCGTCGCGATCCTCCTGCCGATCGCGGTATCGGGACTGCGGGCACTCCTCACGCTTCTGCTGGTCTGCGTGATCTGCACGGTCGTCATCGTCGTAGCGGCCTACTGGTTCCTGATCAGCCGCGGCGCGGTCCGTGCACTGGCCGCTGTCGTCGTCGTCCTGCCACTCCCGTTCGTGGCGATCTACCTGATCCGCGAAGGTCAGCTCTGGGTCGTGATCGTGTCCGCGGCGCTCGTCGTCGTCGCGATCGCCTGCGCGCGGCGAGCGTTGCGACCGACTCCGGCCCAGTCGCTCATGCCGGAGCATCCGGCCCCGCCGGTGCTCCATCCCTTCCTGGTGATGAATCCGCGCTCGGGTGGCGGTAAGGTCGTCCGCTTCGACCTGCCACGCCGTGCCGAGGCACTCGGCGCCGAGGTCGCACTGCTGAGCGGGCCCGAGCATCTCGACGTCACGGAGTTGGCGGGGGACGCGGTCCGCCGGGGAGCCGACCTGTTGGGCGTGGCGGGCGGCGACGGCACGCAGGCGCTGGTCGCGGCTGTCGCAGCGGAGTACCACGTGCCGTTCCTCGTGATCAGCGCCGGCACACGTAACCACTTCGCCCTCGACCTCGGGCTGGACCGGAAGGACCCCGCACGCTGCCTGGACGCCCTCCACGACGGGGTCGAGGTGCATGTCGACCTCGGCTGGATCAACGGGCATCCATTCGTCAACAACGCGTCGTTCGGCGTCTACGCAGAGGTCGTGCAGAGTCCGCAGTACCGGGACGACAAGACCCGGACGGTCCTGCGGATGCTGCCGGACCTCCTCGGCGGCGTCACCGGCACCGGCCTGCGCGCCCGCATCGGCGACGACACCGTGACCGGGCCGCAGGCGATCCTGGTGAGCAACGGCCCCTACGCCACGAATGACGTGGCCGGCCTGGGGCGGCGCACGCGCATCGATTCCGGCCTGCTCGGTGTGGTGACGGTGTCGGTCGCCGACACCCGGCAGGCGGTGGGGCTGCTCCGACGCGGCCACGGACAGGGACTCGTACAGCGGACGGCGACCGAGGTCGTCGTCGAGGCCGACGCCGCGGAGATCCCGGTCGGCATCGACGGCGAGTCGGTGCGACTCCGGACACCGGTGCGCTGCACCATCTCCCCCGCGGCACTGCGGGTCCGTGTTCCACGCGAGCGCCCGGAGATCCGCGTCGCACCACCGCAACTGGACTGGGTCCGACTGTGGAATCTACTCCGGCCCGGAGCGGTCAGGGGTTGAGTCGGGGGCCGACCCGGGCGGCGATTGGACGCTCCGATATGCCTCGACAGCCGACTCGACCGTCGGGAAGAACCGGTCCTCGTCGAACCGGCCGTCGACGACGAAGCGGATGAGTTTGTCCTTCACCGGTCCCTTCAGCTCCGCGAACACCAGACGGATCGAGGACGATTCGAGTGCACGGTCGAGATCGATGAGCTCGTCGACGGCGGTGGTGTCGAGACCGGTGATCGGTTCGGCTGCGACGACGACCCACTTGACCGGTGGCTCGCTGTACGCCACCACATCCCGGACGTGCGCGGCGAAGATCTTGCCGTTGGCGAAGAACAGCGGTGCGTCAAAGCGGACCAGCACGAGCCCGGGAATCCGGTGTCCCTCCGGATGCCGGGTGACATCGAGAAAGCCCGTTCCCTCCAGCTCCACCAGCTCCGTACGATAGGGCTGCCAGGCCCTCGCCACCACGGCCACGAAGGACAACCCGATCGCGACCAGGATGCCCTCGAGCACACCCACGAGCGCGACGCCGACGAAAGCGGCTGCCGCCAAACCGAATTCGAGCTTGCTCAACCGCCAGATCCGGACCATGCCGGATATGTCGATGAGCGCGGTCGCCGCGACGATCACGACCGCCGCCAGCGTGGCGTCGGGTAGATAGGCGGTGACGCCGGGAGCCACGAGGACGAAGACCAGCACCGCGGCCGCCCCGACCGCTCCCGCGAGTTGCGTGCGTGCGCCGGCCTGTTCGGCGACCGGCGTACGTGAACCGCTGGCGGAGATGGGGAATCCGCCGAACAGGCCGGAGGCGATGTTGGCCGTGCCGATCGCCTTCATCTCCGTACTCCCGTCGACATCCTCACCGCGCCGGGCGGCGAATGTCCGTGAGAGCACGCCGGAGTCGGCGAAGGCGATGAGCGCGATTCCCGCGGCCGGCCCGAGAAGCGAGAGCACGTCATTCCAATCGGTCCCGCCGTACTGCGGAAGGGGCAGACCTGCCGGCAGGGCGCCGACCATGCCGATGTCGTCGTCGAGCCCGAGCACGGCCGTCACCACGATCGAACCGACCACGGCGACGAGGACACCCGGTACCCGTGCGAGCCACCGCCGGAACGCGACGATCACGACGAGACCGGCGAATCCCATCGCGGCGGCAACCGTGTCGGTCTTTCCGTCCAGCACCGAGGTGACGATCTCGCCGACCTCCTCGAACAGACCCGAGGCGTCGACCGAGAAGCCCAACAGCTTGGGCAGCTGTCCGATGACGACGATGAGCGCGATCGCGTTGAGGTACCCGAGTCTCAGCGGCTTGGAGAGGAGTTCGGTGACGAAGCCGAGCCGGAGGAATCCACCCAGGACGAGAATCGCCCCGACCAGTACGGCGAGGATCCCGGCGAGTGCCAGAGCGTCCTCCGGGTCACCGACGGCGGCCAGCGGCAGCACCGCTGCGGCGATCAGCGGCGCGAGCGACGAATCCGGGCCGAGCACAAGGATCTTCGACGGTCCGACCACGGCGTAAGCCGTCAGCGGCACGATCGTCGCCCACAGCCCCGCATACGCGGGCAGCCCGGCGGCTTCGGCGTAACCCATCCCGGCAGGGATCAGGAGCGCGGTCAGCACCAGCCCGGCGGTGACGTCTGTACGAAGCCACTCGCGTTTGTAGCTCCGGGCCGTCGCGAGCCCTGGAAGGCGCCACAACGCGGCGACGCCGCTCATGCGCGTGCCCGCCGCGGTGCGACGGCGACGCACTGATCACCGGTCATGTCACCGCTCCTAGTAGGGAGTGGGAATCCAGTGCAGCGCCTGGTCCGGCTGTCGGTAGCCGTGCGCCTTCTGCCGCTTCGGCAACGTGACCTCCGGACGTTCCAACGGGTCGTAGGGCACCTGACCGAGGAGATGGCTGATCACGTTGAGCCGACCGCGCTTTTTGTCGTCGTTGGAGGTGACATACCAAGGTGCCCAACCGGTGTCGGTGTAGCGGAACATCTCGTCGCGAGCCCGGGAGAAGTCGTACCAACGGCTGTAGGATTCGAGATCGGTCTTCGACAGCTTCCAGGTCTTGCGCGGATCGTCGATGCGACTCTGCAGGCGCTGGTTCTGCTGCTCCTGGCTGACCTCGAGCCAGTACTTCAGGAGGATGATCCCCGACTCGACCATCGCCCGCTCGACACTCGGGGTGTATTCCAGGAACTGGTGGACCTGTTCCTCCGTACAGAATCCGAGCACACGCTCGATCCCGGCACGGTTGTACCAACTCCGGTCGAAGATGACGACCTCACCCGCTGCCGGAAGGTGCGGTACATACCGCTGGAGATACAGCTGCGACTTCTCACGTTCGGACGGGACGGGCAGCGCGACGGTGCGGAACACTCGCGGGCTCACCCGCGCCGTGATCGCCTTGATGACACCCCCCTTGCCCGCCGTGTCCCGACCCTCGAAGACCACGCACACCTTGGCCCCCGACGACCTGACCCATTCCTGCATCGCCACCAGTTCGGCATGCAGGGGTTTGAGCGCCTTCCGGTATGCCTTGTCCGACATCGGACCGGCGGACCCGTCCGGTCGACCACCGACCAGCTCTCCGGTCGCTGACAGTTCGGGAGACATCTCCCGGTGCTTCTTCCCACCCATCGTTCACCTCACCATCGCGGAACGGCATGGGCAGCACAGCGAGGTCCCGAACTCCAGACACGAAGAGAAATACCGGAAACCTACGATTTGCCCGATTTGACGAATGCGACCGGAAACGAGCTTCGTCGCCACCGGATACGCGCGGTACCCACCTGCTGACATCGCCACCTCTTTCCTCGAAGGACTGGGCGAGTCACGTCGCATTGTCGACCGCCGGGCGCACGGTCACATCCGAATGCGCCGAACCGGGCCCAGAATTGCGCCGGTCCGCAATCGGGCCGTGAAAAAACGGCCCCGGCAGAGCTGCCGGGGCCGTCACCTCTCCCGGTGCATCAGCCGCGCAGCAGCCCCTTGGCGACGTGGGTCACCTGGATCTCGTTGCTGCCGGCGTAGATCATGAGCGACTTGGCATCTCGCGCGAGCTGCTCGACGCGGTACTCGGCCATGTAGCCGTTGCCGCCGAAGAGCTGGACGGCCTCCATCGCGACATCGGTGGCGGCCTTCGACGAGTAGAGCTTCATCGCCGACGCCTCCGACAGGCTCAGCGGCTTACCCGCCTTGCCGCGCTCGATCGCGCTGAAGAGCATGTTCTGCACGTTGATCCGGGCGATCTCCATCTCGGCGAGCTTGAGCTGGATGAGCTGGAACTGGGCGATCTCCTGACCCCACAGCTTGCGCGTCTTGGCGTAGTCGATCGACAGTCGTTGTGCCTCGTTGATGATGCCCAGCGAGAGCGCGGCGATGCCGACGCGTTCGGCGGTGAACCCAGCCTTGGCGCCTTCGGAGCCGCGCGAATCCTCACCGGTGTCCTCGGTCTCGCCGAGCAGACGGTCCTTGCCGACCCGGACGTTGTCGAAGAACAGCTCACCGGTCGGCGAGCTCATCATGCCCATCTTCTTGAACGGCTTGCCCTGCGTCAGGCCCGGCATCCCCTTGTCGAGGACGAAGGACAGCACCTTGCGGTCACGCATGGGGGTGCCGCTGCCGTCGTCGAGCTTCGCGAACACGACGATGGTGTCGGCGTACGGGCCGTTGGTGATGAACGTCTTCTGGCCGTTCAGGATGTAGTCGTCACCGTCGCGGCGGACGGTGGTCTTCATGCCGCCGAGAGCGTCGGAGCCCGAATCGGGTTCGGTGATCGCCCAGGCGCCGACCTTCTCCATGGTGACCAGCTCGGGCAGCCAGCGCTTCTTCTGGGCGAGCGTGCCCTTGCCCCGGATCGTCGAGGCGGTCAGGCCCATGCTCACACCGAGCGAGGCGACGAGGCCCAGGCACACACCGGCAAGCTCGATGTTGACCATCATGAACATCGAACCGCCCATGCCACCACCCTCGCCGGACGATTTCTTCTTCTCCCCGTTGGCCTCTGCCTCGAGTTCCTTTTCCAGCGCGTCCTTGGCCATCGCGTCGACCCCGAAGGTCGACAGCAGCTTGCGGGTGATGTCGTACGGAGGCAGCACGCCGGACTCGAGCTCGTCGAGATGTGGCCGGATCTCCTTGTCGATGAACGCGCGCAGCGCATCCCGCACCATCAGATCTTCATCGGACCACTCGAACATCGTCACTCTCCCCAGACAGTGCCCGCCGGGGGCGAACACGTTTCAGTTTTGCCGACTCAACTGTGTCAGGAGTCACTCACGATGTCTAGGTACGTCCGCCCGATTCTGTTTCTTCAGGGCGAATTCTCAGGGGCGGCCAGTGGTAGCAGGCCGCCGGCCGGACCTCGCACCGGAAGTATCCCGTGGCGTCGTCGCACAGAAGTGCCTGCGCGACGGGCATGGCCACGACGATCGACGCCCCGACGGTGATCGTGCGGTCGCGCCAGTCGTGCACCCGTCGCACGAACGCCTCGACACTCTCGCCGCCATGGGGCCGGGCCGCCGGATCGGTGAAGAAGGCCGCGAGCTCGCGTGGATCGATGTCCTCGGGCGCCGATCCCGCCCAGTTCCCGACATCGAGCGTGCGAAGCGCGTCGTCGACCTCGACCCGACCACCCAGGAGCCGGGCGCTCTCGAGTGTCGCGGGCTCGGGCCCGCAGAAGGACACCGGCCCGACGAGGGACGCGGCGAGCGCTTCGACGTCACGGCGGCCGCGGTCGTCCAGCGACGCGTCACCGCCGAAGCGCACCGATCGATTGGGACCGGTGCGCCCGGCGGTGATGATCTGCACAGGAATGGCAGTGCGCGGTCAGCTCTGCACGGCGTCGACCGTCGGCGACGTGCTGGAGCTCTTCGACCGCGCCATCGCGCCGAGGATCAGCGCGAAGGTCACCGTCAGCACCGTCCAGAGGATCACCTGGTTGGTGATCGTGTACACGCGGAAGTCGGCGACGACGTCCGCCGGGAAGCCGGGGAACACGATCTGGCCGGCGTCGGTGCGCACCGGCTCGGGCACCTCGTCGAACGACGGCAGCAGCGCGATGGTGACGCCGACCGCGATCACGTACGCGGCACCGCCCACGACGGCCGACACCAGTCCGCCGATCCTCGGCCGCAACCACAGCGCGAGTGCGACGGCCACGATCATCAGCACGACCGACGCGATCGTGACGGTCAGGAATGCACCCGTCCGTTCCCCGATCGTGTCGTCGTCCCCGACCGCAGGCGGGTTGGCCGGGTAGGCGAAGAACGGAACACCGAAGACGGCGACGAAACCGATCGCGCCGAGCGCCCCGGCGACCGCGCGGGCATCGGTGGCCGGATACCGGTTGCCGAGGTAACTCCACAGCACGGTGAAGGCGACCCCGAAGAACGCGCCCATGCACAGGGCGAACACCAGGTTTCCGACGCCGGCGCCCAGATTCTCCTGCATGGCGCGGGTGAAGACCTCGCCGCCGTCGCCGTGCGAATGGCCGCCGACCGTATGTGCCAGCGCCTCTTCGGCTTCCGAGCGTTCACCCTCGTAGTCGACGGCCTTCGACACCACGGGTTCGAGGTAGAACCGTGCGAAGACGAACGAGATGATGCCGGCGATCAGGCCCGAGAGCAGACCTGCGCCGATGAGTTTCTTCTCCATGTGAACTTGTCCCTACGTTGTGAGAGTCAGGCCGACGCAGTGCGGTGAACGCTCAGTGGCAGGGAAAGCCGAGGAAGTGGCGGGAGTCGTGCACGAACTCGTGCACATAGGTGTTCTCCCCGAAGACCGACACGACACCTTGGTCGTAGCCGAGGAAGTAGTAGGCGAGCCCGGCCAGGAGGACCGTGAGGCTCAGCCAGAGCGCTGCGCTCGCGACCGACAGGTTCGGTACCGAAATCGCACGGGTGGGTGACTTGACTGCTTCGGCCGTACGGGGAGACGTCATGGGATTGTCCTTTCGCCGATCTCGCGTCGGTGAGTGTGTCGGATCTTTTGGCGCCGGCACGGCATCCTGACTCACGTCTTCCCCAGGCGCCGTCGAAATCCTCGACCGCGTCCGGCGTTGTCGTTCACAGTGGCGCGACCGCTCCGGATTCTCACCGGATTCCCCGTACAGGCGTGTATCGACTGTATACCCAGACCTGTCGCACATGTGAGACATAGTGGAGAGATGCCCCGCCCCTCGGTTCTCGATCGCTTCACCGCCCCCACCCGGCGATGGTTCACCGGAGCGTTCACCAAGCCGACCGCGGCCCAGAAAGGCGCCTGGACCTCGATCGCCGACGGCGCGAACACCCTGGTCATCGCCCCGACCGGGTCCGGCAAGACGCTCGCGGCATTCCTCTGGGCGCTCGACCGGCTGGCCGCCGACGCCGCCACCCGCCGTCCGGGCACGAAGGTCGTCTACATCTCGCCGCTGAAGGCGCTCGCCGTCGACGTGGAGCGCAATCTACGCGCGCCCCTCACCGGGATCACCCGTGCGGCGCAGGAATTGGACCTGCCCGAACCGAACATAACGGTCGGTGTCCGGTCCGGCGACACCTCGGCCGCTGACCGCCGCGCTCTGGTGAAGACCCCGCCCGACATCCTGATCACCACGCCCGAGTCGCTCTACCTGATGCTGACCTCCGCGGCCCGGGAGAGCCTCACGAATGTCGAGGCGATCATCGTCGACGAGGTCCATGCGGTCGCCGCCACCAAACGCGGCACACATCTGGCCCTGACCCTCGAGCGCCTCGACGAGCTGCTCGAGAAGCCCGCCCAACGGATAGGCCTGTCGGCGACCGTGCGGCCTCCCGAGGTCGTCGCCGGGTACCTGTCCGGCTCGGCGCCCTGCCAGGTCGTCAAGCCCAAGGCCGACAAGACCTTCGATCTCCGCGTCGACGTGCCGGTCGAGGACATGGCGAACATCCCGCCGGCACCCGGCCCGGACGGCGCCGACCCGGCCGAGCTCGACGACGCATTCTCCCCCACGGCCGGTTCGCTGTGGCCGTACGTGGAGGCGTCGATCGTCGACCAGATCGAGGCCAACCGGGCGACGATCGTGTTCGCGAACTCCCGTCGGCTCGCCGAGAAGCTGACCGCGCGGCTCAACGAGATCCACGCCGAGCGGCAGGGTGTCACGCCCGAGCCCACCGCCAACCCGACGGTCGCGGGCGGGGCTCCCGCGTTCGTGATGGGCAGCGGGGCGAGTTCCGGCGCCGAGGCGGTCCTCGCGCGGGCACACCACGGTTCGGTGAGCAAGGAGCAGCGCGCGCAGATCGAGGACGACCTCAAGGCCGGTCGCCTGTCCTGCGTCGTGGCGACCAGCTCGCTCGAACTCGGTATCGACATGGGTGCGGTGGATCTCGTGATCCAGGTGGAGGCCCCGCCGTCGGTGGCCAGCGGCCTGCAGCGCATCGGCCGCGCCGGCCATCAGGTGGGCGAGATCAGCCAGGGCATCCTCTATCCCAAACACCGCACCGATCTGCTGCACTGCACGGTCACCGTCGGGCGCATGCTCGACGGTGCGATCGAGGAGATCAAGGTTCCCCAGAATCCCCTCGACATCCTCGCGCAGCAGACCATCGCGGCCGCCGCCGTCGACGATCTCGAGGTCGACCACTGGTACGAGGTCGTTCGCCGGGCGGCTCCCTACCGCGACCTCGGACGCGGGGTCTTCGACGCCACCCTCGATCTCATCGCCGGGCGGTTCCCCTCAGACGAGTTCGCCGAACTCCGGCCGCGGGTCAACTGGGACCGCGACGCGGGCGTGATCACCGGCCGCCGTGGCGCCCAACGACTCGCCGTCACCTCCGGCGGGTCGATCCCCGATCGCGGACTGTTCGGCGTCTTCATGGTCGGCGAGAAGTCCACGCGCGTGGGCGAACTCGACGAGGAGATGGTGTACGAGTCGCGGGTCGGCGACGTCTTCGCCCTCGGCGCGACGAGCTGGCGCATCGAGGACATCACCCACGACCGCGTCCTGGTGTCGCCGGCCTTCGGGCAGCCCGGCAGGCTGCCGTTCTGGATCGGCGACGCGATCGGACGTCCCGCCGAACTCGGTGCGGCGATCGGCGCGTTCACCGGGGCCATCGCCGATCCCGGGAAACTCGACGCCCATGCCGAGAGGCTCGGACTCACCGAGAACGCCCGCACCAACCTGGCCACGCTCATCGCCGAACAGCGCGAGGCGACCGGTCACCTCCCCACCGACCGGACGCTCGTCGTCGAACGGTTCCGCGACGAACTCGGCGACTGGCGCGTCATCCTGCACTCCCCCTATGGCTTGCGTGTCCACGCGCCGTGGGCGAGCGCCATCTCCCAACGACTCCTCGCGACACTGGGTATCGAGGGCGCCACCACCGCCTCCGACGACGGCATCATCCTGCGTCTGCCCGACACCGACGACGCACCCCCGGGTGCCGACGTCTTCCTCCTCGATCCCGACGAGGTCGAACAGCTCGTGACCGACGGTCTCGCCGACTCGTCGATGTTCGCCTCGCGGTTCCGCGAATGTGCCGCGCGCGCACTGCTCCTGCCGCGGCGCGATCCCGGCCGGCGCGCGCCGCTGTGGCAGCAGCGGCAGCGCAGCGCCCAATTGCTCTCCGTCGCATCCAAGTTCCCGGACTTCCCGATCGTCCTCGAAGCGGTTCGCGAGTGCCTGCAGGACGTGTACGACCTCCCGGCACTGCTCGACCTGCTCGGCCGCATCCGGTCGCGCCGGATCCGCGTCGTGGAGACCGAGACCCCGAGTCCGTCGCCGTTCGCGGCGTCGCTGCTGTTCGGCTACGTCGGCGCCTTCATGTACGCCGACGACGCGCCGCTCGCCGAACGTCGAGCCGCCGCCCTGTCCCTCGACACCAGCCTCCTCGCGCAGCTGCTCGGCCGCGTCGACCTGCGTGAGCTCCTCGATCCCGGCGTCATCGCCGAGGTCATCGCCCGCCTGCAACGCCTGTCACCCGACCGCCAGGCACGCGACGCCGAGGACGTCGTCGACCTCCTCCGCTGGCTCGGACCGCTGACCACCGAAGAGGTCGAGCCGAGATATCGGGGAGAAGCGGCGGTGGCCGAGGTGCTGGCCGAGCTGCACCGCAGCGGGCAGATCATCTCGGTCAACCACAACCGGCGCGCGCTGTGGGCGTCGATCGACGACACCGCACGACTCCGCGACGCACTCGGAGTCCCTGCACCGATGGGCATCCCGGCGGCCTACCTCGAACCGGTACCCGACCCGGTCGGCGACCTCATCGGGCGCTACGCCCGCACCCACGGGCCCTTCACCGTCACCGACGCGGCGGCGTCCCTGGGCATCGCGACCGCCGTCGTCCGCGACACCCTGGCCCGCCTCGCCGCGGAACGACGCGTCGTCGAAGGTGATTTCCTGCCCGAGACCGGCACCGCCGATCCGGCCCAGGGAGCGGCACCGACCACCCAGTGGTGCCACACCGACGTCCTCGGTCAGATCCGGCGCGGGTCGCTCGCCGCGAGCCGGGCCGAGGTCGCACCGGTCGGCACCGAGGTTCTCACCCGCTTCCTCGTGGAATGGCAGCACGGTTCGCCCGGAACGCAGCTCCGCGGGGTCGACGGCCTCGCCACCGTCATCGACCAGCTGGCCGGTTACCCGCTGCCGGCGTCGGCCTGGGAGTCGCTGATATTGCCCGCGCGCGTCTCGGACTATGCCCCGTCCATGCTCGACGAGCTACTGAGCAGCGGCGAGGTCGTGTGGTCGGGGCACGGCCGCATCGGCAACGCCGACGGCTGGGTGGCCCTGCACCCCGCCGACGTGGCCGCGTTCACCATCTCCGAGGCCGACACCATCGACACCACGGCCCTGCACGATGCGATCACCACCGCACTCCACCCCGGTGGTGCACTGCGGTTCCCGCAGATCGCCGCGGACATCAGCACCGGCACCACGACGCCGGCCGCGGACATCGAATCCGCACTCTGGGACCTGGTCTGGGCGGGACAGGTCAGCAATGACACGTTCGCACCCGTCCGCGCACTGCTGCATCCCCGGCGCAGCCCGACGACGCCACGGTCGGCGCCCGCCCACCGCGCCCGCGGCAGGGCCCCACGACTCCGCGCCGGTCGCCTCTCCGCGCGCTACCTGACCGAGCACGCCTCCGGGCCGCCGGTGTCGCCGACCGCGAGCGGCCGGTGGTTCGCCCTGGACCGACCCGAGATCGACCCGACCATCGCCACGCAGGCACTGTGCGACCAACTGCTCACGCGCTACGGCGTGATCACGCGGGGCAGCGTCACCGCCGAGGAGGTGACCGGCGGATTCGCCCGGGTGTACAAGGCGCTCACCATTTTCGAGGACAACGGCCAGGTCCGCCGCGGCTACTACGTCGACGGCCTCGGCGGCGCGCAGTTCGCCTCCCCGGCCACGGTCGACGAGTTGCGGCGTCACGCTCTCCCCGACCGCAAGCCGCCGCGCGAGGCGACCATCCTCGCCGCCACCGACCCCGGCAACCCATACGGCGCGGCGCTGGAGTGGCCACGATCCCGCGACGCCGACGCGGGACACCGCCCGGGCCGCAAGCCCGGCGCCCTGGTGGTGCTCGTCGACGGCGAACTCGTGTGCTTCGTCGAGCGTGGCGGCAAGACGCTGCTGACGTTCACCGATTCGATCCCGGCGCTGGAATCCGCCGCCGGCGCGCTGGTGGCCCTGGTCCGCGCCGGCCGGATCTCCCGGCTGACCATCGACGCGATCGACTCCGAACCGGTGCGCGGCACCGATTTCGGGAAGGTGCTCGTCGAGGCCGGTTTCTCCACGACCCCGCGCGGCATCCGACTCCGGTACGGAACCCATGCCTGAGGGCGACACCGTCTTCGCCGCGGCCGCGCGGCTGCGTCAGGGGCTGGAGGGACGAACCCTCACGTCGACGCAGTTCCGCATCCCGTCGCTCGCGACGTCGGACCTGTCGGGACGGACCGTCGTCTCCGTCCGATCGAGGGGCAAGCATCTGCTCATCGACGTCGGCGAGAGCGAGCCCGGCGCGGGCGACGCGCTCAGCATCCACTCGCATCTGAAGATGGAGGGCGTTTGGCACGTGCATCGCCGGGGCCAGAAGTGGCGTCGCCCCGCCTATCAGGCGCGCGTCGTGCTGCGCACCGACGACCACGAGGCCGTCGGCTTCGACCTCGGCACGCTCGAACTGCTCGCCGACCCGGACGCCGCCCTCGCGTATCTGGGACCGGACCTGCTGGCCGACGACTTCGACCGCGAGGCGGCGATCCGACGCCTCGCCGCCGACCCCGACCAGACGATCGGCGCGGCACTCCTCGACCAGCGCCTCATGGCCGGCGTCGGCAACGTCTTCCGCAGCGAGATCTGTTATCTGCGTGGCGTTCTCCCGACCCGACCGGTCGGCGAGGTGGATCTCGGTCCGATGGTCGATCTCAGCCGACGTCTGTTGTGGGCCAACCGAATGGGCTCGGCTCGCACCACCACCGGCCAGACCTCACCGAACGGGCGGATGTGGGTCTACGGCCGCAAGGGACAGCTGTGCCGCCGCTGCGCGACGATCATCAAGCGCGGCGAGATCCCGTCGACCGGCGGCGATCGATCCATCTACTGGTGCCCGCGCTGCCAGACCTGATGCGTAAACCCAGCCCTGTTCCGTAGAGCCACCCCCGGCAAGTGGGCTGGGTTCACGGATAAGGGCTGGGTTTGCGATGGCGGCCGGGTTTGCGGAGCTCAGACGGGATAGCGCTCGGGTTCGGGCCCGAACTCGAAGCGGCGCGCGGTGATCTCCTCGACGGCGATCTCCACGTAGTTGTATTTCACCGTCGCGATCCACGGGCGCAGGGGCAGCTTGTCGGCCGCCTCGATGTCGCCGAACGACGTCAAAACGCGTGCCGTTCCCTTGGCGACGACGCTCCAGCCGCCGGTGTCGGTGTGGGCGTCGGTCTCGAACGCCACGCGGTTGTTCACGACGACTTCGGAGAGTTTCGTCCCCTCACCGGTGCGCAGCGTGATCTTGCCGTCCGCGGCGTG
Source organism: Gordonia sp. Swx-4 (assembly GCF_030316175.1). NCBI lineage: Bacteria > Bacillati > Actinomycetota > Actinomycetes > Mycobacteriales > Gordoniaceae > Gordonia > Gordonia sp. Swx-4. The sequence continues at coordinate 1,811,281 of NZ_CP128197.1, read as the reverse complement.
GTAGTTGACGGGGAAGATGTCGGGTGAACCGTTGACGCTCAACGCGATACGACCCAGCTCGGCGGAGCCGAGTAGTTCCCATGCCTCTTGCGGGCCGAGGACCTGAACCGGAGTCTCTGTCATGACCAGTCCCTTCTCTCCCCCACCCTCGATCCTGCCTCGGGGACGTCGGACCGAACAGAGGCCAACGGCCCACTCATCCGGAACACAATGTCACCGAACCGGCGAAACCGGCGATCTCACTCCGGGACGGGTACCGGCTCGAGAATCTCCGAACGCGCCTCGGGCGCGGCCGCCCGCAGTGCGTCGGCGGAATCGTCGTCGGGTTGCTGTTGCGACGCCACCTCGGCCTCGACGCGCGCGATGTAGTTGGCCACCTCGAAGTCGCGCTTCTCGGTGGTCCACCCGAGAAGGGGTGCGAGCAGATCGGCGACCTCGCCGGCGCAGTCGACGCCGCGGTGCGAGTACTCGATCGCGATCCGGGTGCGCCGGGCCAGCACGTCCTCGAGATGGAGCGCGGCCTCGGCGACCGCTGCGTACACCACTTCGACGCGCAGATACTGCGGCGCGGCGGCCAGCGGTGCGAGCAGCGACCTGTCCTCCTGCGCGTAGTAGAGCACGTCGTCGATCAGCGAGCCGTAGCGGTTGAGCAGTCGCCGAACCCGGTACGGGTGCAGGCCGTATCGCTCCCCGAGATGTTCGCACTGGTTGATCAGCGCGAAGTATCCGTCCGCACCGAGCAGCGGCACCCGCTCGGTGATCGACGGCGCCACCCGGGTGGGAATGAAGTCGTTGCACGCGTCGACGGCGTCGGCGGCCATGACCCGGTAGGTGGTGTACTTGCCACCCGCGATCGACACCAGACCCGGTGCCACGGTGGCGACGGCATGCTCACGCGAGAGCTTCGACGTCTCGTCGTCCTCGCCCGCCAGCAGCGGTCGCAAACCGGCGTAGACGCCCTCGATGTCGTCGTGGTTCAGCTTGGTGACCAGCACCTCGTTGACGCGTTCCAGGATGTAGTCGATGTCCGCCCGGGTGGCGGCCGGGTGCGCGAGGTCGAGGTTCCAATCGGTGTCGGTGGTGCCGATGATCCAATGCGTCTCCCATGGGATGACGAACAGCACCGAGTTGGCGGTGCGGAGGATGATCGCGGTCTCGCTGACGATCCGGTCGCGCGGCACCACGATGTGCACGCCCTTCGACGCGCGCACCTTGAAGTGGCCGCGCTGCTTGGACAATGCCTGCACCTCGTCGGTCCAGACCCCGGCGGCGTTGATGACGCAGTGGGCGCGCACCTCGGTGACGTCGCCGTTCTCGGTGTCGCGCACACGGACTCCGAGGACGCGGTCGGATTCGCGCAGGAAACCGATCACCTGTGTCGAAGTGCGGATGACCGCGCCGTAGTTCGCCGCGGTGCGGGCCACCGTGAGGCTGTGCCGCGCGTCGTCGACAACCGTGTCGTAGTAACGGATTCCGCCGATGAGCGAGCTGCGCTTGAGCGCCGGAGCCACGCGCAGGGCACCCGAGCGGGTCACATGTTTCTGCCCGGGGACCGATTTCGCGCCGCCCATGCGGTCGTAGAGGAAGATCCCCGCCGCGACATACGGCCGCTCCCAGACCCGCTGCGTCAGCGGGTAGAGGAACGGGAGGGGTTTCACCAGGTGCGGGGCCAGCAGCCGTAGCGAGAGTTCGCGCTCCTTGAGTGCCTCACGGACGAGCCCGAATTCGAGCTGTTCCAGGTAGCGCAGACCGCCGTGGAACATCTTCGACGACCGGCTCGACGTCCCCGAGGCGATGTCACGCGCCTCGACCAGGGCCACCCGCAGACCGCGCGTGGCGGCGTCGAGTGCGGCACCCACGCCGACCACCCCGCCGCCGATCACGACGACGTCGAACTGTTCCTCACCGAGCCGCCGCCACGCTTCGGCTCGGTAGAGCGGGCCCATGTCCGCCGGCCGGTCCGGGTTGAACTCGGTGTTCATGTTCGCCGAGCCTAATTGATCTCGGCCCGCACCACAGCGTGCGACACTGACGGCGTGGGCAGTTCAGGCAAATACGTGGCGGCGATCGACCAGGGCACCACCTCCACCCGGGCGATGATCTTCGACCACCAGGGACGCGTCGTCGGCGTCGAGCAACTCGAACACGAACAGATCTTCCCGCGGGCCGGCTGGGTCGAACACGACGCCGCCGAGATCTGGCGCAACACGCGCCGCGTGGGTGCCGCCGCGCTGGCCTCCGCCGAGCTGACCGCCAAGGACATCGTCGCCTGCGGCATCACCAATCAGCGCGAGACCACGGTGATCTGGGACCGTGAGTCCGGGAAGCCGGTCCACAACGCGATCGTCTGGCAGGACACCCGCACCGGTGACGTGTGCACGGAGCTCGCCGGCGACGTCGGCGTCGACCGTTACCGCGAACGCACCGGCCTGCCGCTGTCCACCTACTTCGCCGGACCCAAGGTCCGCTGGCTGCTCGACAACGTCGACGGTCTGCGCAACCGTGCCGAGGCGGGTGAATTGTGCTTCGGCACAATGGATTCCTGGATCGCGTGGAACATGACCGGTGGTGTCGACGGCGGGCAGCACGTCACCGACGTCACCAACGCCTCACGCACCATGCTCATGGACCTGCGGACGTTGAGCTGGGATGAGGAGATCTGCAAGGAGATGGGCATCCCGATGTCCCTGCTGCCGGAGATCCGCAGCTCGTCCGGCGAATTCGGCTCGCTGCGCGGGAACGGCCCCCTCCCCGACGTCCCGCTGACCGGCATCCTCGGCGACCAGCAGGCCGCCACCTTCGGTCAGGCGTGCCTGTCACCCGGCGAGGCCAAGAACACCTACGGGACCGGGAACTTCCTGCTGCTCAACACCGGCACCGAACCGGTCTTCAGCGAGCACGGCCTGCTGACGACGGTCTGCTACCGCATCGGCGACCAGCCGGCGCGCTACGCGCTCGAGGGGTCGATCGCGGTGACCGGGTCGCTCATCCAGTGGCTTCGGGACAATCTCGGCCTCTTTTCCGCGGCATCGGATGTCGAGAAGCTGGCCGCGGAGGTCGACGACAACGGCGGCGCGTACTTCGTACCCGCCTTCTCCGGTCTGTTCGCGCCGCGCTGGCGCTCGGATGCCCGCGGCGTGATCGTCGGCCTGACCCGCTTCGTCAACAAGGGCCACCTGGCGCGGGCGGCACTGGAGGCCAGTGCTTTCCAGACCCGCGAGGTCATCGAGGCCATGCAGGCCGACGCCGGCATGGAGCTGTCCACGCTCAAGGTCGACGGCGGGATGGTGGTCAACGAACTGCTCATGCAGTTCCAGGCAGACATCCTCGACGTCCCCGTCGTGCGTCCCGTGGTCAACGAGACCACCGCGCTGGGTGCGGCCTACGCCGCCGGTCTGGCTGTGGGGTTCTGGGAGAGCGAGGACGACATCCGCGCCAACTGGGCCGAGGACAAGCGCTGGAAGCCCACGATGGCCGAGGAGGAACGAGGCCGCCTGTACGGCGAATGGAACCGGGCCGTCGAGCACAGCTTCGGTCTGGCGTGACTCGGGCGACCGTGGTTCAGACGATGAAGTCGGCGAGAACACCGACGACGCCCGCGCTGCCACCGAGGGCAGCGGCAGCTTCGTAGGCGGCCTCCCGCAGTGCCGTGCGCGGAGCCTCGGCCGTTGTCGACACCGACATCGCGGCGAGGATGCAGTCGAGGGCCCGGGCCCGCCGGAAGCTGTCCAGCTGTGCGTCGACGTCACCGCGACGCTGATGCGCGAACGCGTCGAAGTCGTGTTGCGCGGCAACCACTCTCAGTGCGGCCACACCCGCCGGGTCGGCACTTCCCTGCTGGCGCCACTGCCTGATCACGTCGCGGATCTCGGGGGTCGACGCCCCCGTCACGTCCATCACCGTGGCGACGAGGAGGTGCAGACACCGGATGATGTCCTCGTCGGGTACGGCAGAGGCGAGCCGGGCGACGCCTCCGGGCAGCCGGTCGACCCGGTTCAGCATGTCCGGCCCCGTGTGTTCGACGACGGTTCGTCACCGCCGTCGGCGCGCGTGTCGGGAGTCCCCGGCGAACGATCCGGCGGGGTGAGCACCTCCCCCGGCGTCGGCCGGAAAGCCGGGGTCTCGGACAGGGGCGAGGCCGGGCGGGGAATCCAGTCGCCGATGACCGGCGGCCCGACGAGCGGCAGATCGCCGACGATCTCCGCGCCGTGCTCACGATTGTGCAGATAGGGTGCGGCTTTGTGCTGGTCGTCGTTCTCGGCCCCGGGTCGGCGGCCTGTCGGCGGCGCGCCGGCGGGACCCACCGGTGGTGTGATCCCGGCACGCGGTGCGGCAGCGCTCGCGGCGGGCGGCGTCGACGCCGTGGGCGTCGCAACACCCGGCGCCGACGTCGACAGCGGGAGTGGTCCGACGACCGGGCTCGGCACTGGTCCTAATCCCGACCCGGAACCTGCTCCCCCGGAACGGGATTCGTTCCCGGTTCCCGATCGTCCGGAGTCGGCGAGACCGTGCGTGCCGCTTCCCGGGGTGCCCCGGCCGCCGCGGAGAAGACCGTCGGGGTCGTCGGCACCCCCGCGGCCGGACGATCCCGACGACGACGAGGACGAGGACACCGGAGTCACCGGGGTGGGTCCGCCGCCCGCCGGGCCCGGAGCCGCCCCGGTGGTCGCGACTGGGATCGCGCCGCCACCAGAACGGCCGAAGTCCCCGGCGTCGACGGTGTTCGCGGCCTGCCCCCGGGGTGCCTCGGAACCCGAACCCGAGCCGACTCCGGCTGCCGACATGCCACCCACTCCGCGAACCATGTCGTCCGGTCCGGTGGGCTCGGGAAGCGAGTGCTGGACCCGTTGCATCGGTGACGAATACGTACCCGACATGGTCCGGTCCGCCTCGAACCGCACCGTCGGCGCGTCCTCGGGATTGTCGCGGAGGTGCTGCTGCAGTTCGCGCAGCCGTCCTTCCTGCCCCCGTGTCGCACCGACGATCCCGACCGCGCTGCTCAGTGCCTCGCCGACGACGGTTGCCGTCTCCAGGCTGCGCTGCATGGCGTCGGACAACAACTTCCCCGCCTCGAGGGCGGTGTCGGAGGCGAGGCCGCGCAGGTCGTCACCGAACATCGCCGCCATCCGCTCCGACGCACGGCGTACCGCGTCGATCGCCTTGAGGATCGTCTCGACGTCACCGGCCGCCTGTCCGGGCTCCATGGTGCGGAGGGTGTCGATGATCTCGTCGATGCCCATCCCGGCCCAGTCGGTGCGTCCGCCGCCGAAGGACGGGGCGTTCGACACGCCCCGGTTGTTCTGGGCGAACGGTCCTGTCACGACATCTCCCCCCACGTCGCGGTGTGCCCGGTTCCGGGCGGATTCTCGACGACCCTACCGTGATCGAGGGGGCTCGCCGGTTGTCAGTCCAGATCGTCGTGACGGACGAGCTGACGCGCCGCCTCGGTGATCGACCCGGACAGCGACGGGTACACCGAGAAGGTCTGTGCGAGATCGCCGACCGTCAGTTTGTTCTGCACCGCGAGGGCGAGCGGGAGGATGAGCTCGGAGGCGTTGGGGGCCACCGCGACACCACCGATGACCACGCCGGTGGCGGGGCGGCAGAAGATCTTCACGAAGCCGCGGCGCAGGCCGCTCATCTTGGCGCGCGCGTTGGTCGCCAACGGCAGCATCACGGTGCGGGCGGGGTACTCGCCGGCGTCGATGGCCTTCTGCGACACCCCGACGGTGGCGATCTCTGGACGCGTGAAGATCGCCGACGCAACGGTTTTCAACTTGATGGGGCTGACGCCCTCGCCCAGTGCGTGGTAGACCGCGATGCGGCCCTGCATGGCGGCCACCGAGGCGAGCGGTAGCAGGCCGGTGCAGTCGCCGGCGGCGTAGATGCCGGGCACCGAGGTCCGCGACACCCGGTCCACCTGGATGTAGCCGCCCTTGTCGACCTCGACACCGGCCCGCCCGAGTTCGAGGTTCGCGGTGTTGGGGATCGAGCCGACGGTCATCAGCACGTGGCTGCCGGTGACGGTGGACCCGTCGGCGAGATGCGCGGTGACGGTGTCGCCGTCGCGGACGACCTTGTCGGCGCGGGCATGCTTGACGAGTTCGACGCCCCGTTCGGCGAGGGCGTCCTCGAGCACCAGGGCGGCGTCCTCGTCCTCGTGCGGGAGCACGCGGTCGCGGCTCGACACCAGCGTCACCTTCACCCCGAGTTCGGTGTAGGCGTGGACGAACTCGGCGCCGGTGACACCCGAACCGATGACGACGAGATGCTCGGGCAGCTCCTCGAGGTCGTAGAGCTGACGCCAGGTGAGGATGCGTTCACCGTCGGGCTGGGCGTCGGGCAGGATGCGCGGCGACGCACCGGTCGCGATCAGGACGACGTCGCCGTCGAAGCGTTGGGTGCTGCCGTCGGCGAGGGTCGCGAAGACGCTGTGGGTCGAGACGCCGACCTGCGTCTCGTCGAGCACGGCGGTACCGGAGACCAGCTTGACGCCCTCGCTGACGAGTCGTGACTTGATGTCGGCGGACTGGGCGAAGGCGAGGTCGCGCACACGCTGATGGATCTGCGGAAGCGTGATCAGGGTGTCGTCGGCCTTGATGTTGATGCCGAGATCGACGGCGCGACGGACCTCGGTGCGGATGCCGGTGGAGGCGATGAAGGTCTTGGAGGGCACGCAGTCCCACAGCACACAGGCGCCACCGATGCCGTCGGAATCGATCACCGTGATGTCGGCTCCGTACGCGGCCGCGGCGAGCGCCGCCTCATATCCCGCTGGGCCACCGCCGATGATGACGATCCTGGTCACTGTGCACTCCTGTCCTTCACCGGTCTCGCCGCGGCTGCCCTCGTGGGGCACCGCGCGCCCGATGTGGTGTTGTCGAATGGGCGAACTGGCTGGCGCCGGACCGGCGGGCGTCCGACCGAATGGTGTCCGACGGCAGATCCGACTGGGTCGAGCCCCGCGGGGTGGTGCGTCGCTCTGGTGTGGCGGACCGTCGCATGGTGTCGCGCCATGTACCAACCTAGTCCGGATCGTTCCGCAACACTCAGGTGGTGGCCCCGCATGCGTCGTACGCCACTCCTTCGCCCCTGCCTGTCGCCTTCCGGAGTCGCCCCCGACCCACTAGGCTCCATCCGTGCCGATTTACGCAGCCTACGGAAGCAACATGCATCCCGAGCAGATGGCGGAACGTGCGCCACACTCGCCGATGTCGGGTACCGGATGGCTTCGCGGGTGGCGTCTGACCTTCGGTGGCGGCGACATCGGCTGGGAGGGATCCCTGGCGACGGTCACCGAGGATCGTGATGACCCCGACGCCCGTGTCTTCGTCGTCCTGTACGACGTGACCACCGAGGACGAGGAGCTGCTCGACCGCTGGGAGGGCTCCGAACTCGGCATCCACCGCAAGATCCGCGCCCGCGTCGACACCGCCGACGGCCCCGTGCTGGCCTGGCTCTACGTGCTCGACGCCTACGAGGGCGGTCTCCCCTCGGCCCGCTACCTCGGTGTCATGGCCGAGGCGGCGGAGATCGCCGGTGCCCCCGCCGACTACGTGCAGGACCTGCGGTTGCGCGAGTCGCGCAACGTCGGCCCCGGGCCGGGGCCCGTCGAATCCTGAGGCCAGGGCCCGTCGAATCCTGAGGCCAGGGCCCGTCGAACCCTGAGGCCTAGGGCGCGAACGGCGGCGTGAGCTCCGGCGGTTCGCCGGCGGCGCTGCGCGCGTTGAGGACGACGCCCGCGAGGGTGCGGACACCGATCGCCAGGGCACGTTCGTCGAGGTCGAAGTTCGGTGCGTGCAGATCGACCTGCGGGCCGAAACCGTCCCACACGCCGAGCCGGGCCATCGCGCCCGGCACCTGCTCGAGGTACCAGGAGAAGTCCTCGCCGCCGGGTGACTGCGGGGTGGCGGCGACGGCGTCGGGGCCGATCGCGGCGACCGCGCGTTCCAGCATGCCCACGGCGATCTCGTCGTTGACCACGGGCGGCACACCCCGGAAGTAGGAGAGGTCGTAGCGCACGCCGAGCGGCGCCAGGAGTTCGCCGACGACGCTGCGGACCAGCGGTTCGAGCGCGGCCCAGGTGTCGTGGTCGCCGGTGCGTACCGTGCCGCGCATCCTGCCTTCCTGCGGGATGGCGTTGGCGGCGCTGCCGGCGTTGGCCGCACCCCACACCATCACGGTTCCCGAGCGCGGGTCGACGCGCCGCGACAGAACCCCGGGCAGCCCGGTGATCACGGTGCCCATCGCGTAGATCAGGTCGCCGGTCAGGTGCGGGCGGGACGTGTGGCCGCCCGCGGAGTGGAGTTGCAGGTCGATGTGGTCGGCCGCCGAGGTCAGCGGACCCGACCGCAGGCCGACGGTGCCGACGGGCAGACGCGGATCGCAGTGCAGCGCGAAGATGCGTCCGAGCCCGCTGGTCACTCCGGCCTCGATGGCGTCGAGCGCACCGCCGGGCATGACCTCCTCGGCCGCCTGGAAGATCAGCCTGACCCCCACCGGGAGCGGTCCGGCCGAGGCCAGGAGCTTGGCCACGCCGATCAGGACCGCCGTGTGGGCGTCGTGTCCGCAGGAGTGGGACGCACCCTCGACCGTCGAGGTGAACGGGAGGCCGGTGTGTTCGGTGACGGGCAGCGCGTCCATGTCGGCGCGCAGGCCGATCCGCGGTTCGCCGGCCGGCCCGAGGTCGCAGACGACGCCGGTACCCAGCGGGAGCCGACGCGGGTCGAGCCCCGCGGCCGACAGCTCGGCCATCACCAGTTCGGTGGTGCGCACCTCTTGCCGGGACAGTTCGGGGTGGGCGTGGAGGTCGCGCCGCCAGGCGATCAACCGAGGACCGTGCGCGGCCAGCCATGCGTCGATGATCTTCGACGCGTCGGGCAGGCTGCCCGCCTGCGCACCGGTCACGACAGGACCCCGGCGGGAGTCGGGACGGCGAGGTCGGCGAGCAGCGGTCCGCGGAGTCCCCGCTTGATCAGCGCGAGGTTGGGACCCACCGTCGCGGCACGGGCTGTGGCGATCTCGGCGGCGCGGGCGGTCAGTCGATCCGCCTCCACCGCCTCGTCGACGATGCCGGCGGCGACCGCATCGGCGGCACCGTAGCGGCGGCTGGTGTACATCGCCTCGGTCGCGGTCCGGTCGGTGAGTCGCGTGCGCAGGAGCGTCGACATGCCGCGGGTGAACGGCATGTTCAGGGCCGCCTCGGGCAGCGACCAGAAGCCGCGCTCGGTGCGCATCACCAGGTGGTCGGCGCAGAGGGCGAGCATGGCGCCGGCGCCGAAGGCGTGCCCGTTGACGGCCGCGACCGTCGGCACCGGGAGGGTGAGGATCGTGGCGTACAGCGCGTGCACCCGGTCGAGGTATGCGGGCAGCTGATCCGGCGCGGCGAAGATGTGGTCGGTGTCGAGCCCGTTGGTGAAGAACTTGCCGGTCGCGGTCAGCACCAGCGGACGCTTCGGGTCGGCGCTCACCTCAGCGAGCAACCGTTCCACCTCGTCGAGCCATTCCAGACGGAAGCGGTTCTCGGGGTTCGGCTCGTCGAGCTCGGCGCCCTTGGCCCCGAGATGGAGTTCGACGACCTCCCCGACCTCGTTGAGATATGGCATGAACTGACCTTATCGCTCCGCGGAGTCCACTCCGCGCACGGCGCTCGCACGACGCCGCAGTGCCGCACCGGCGTCGGGATCACCGTCTAGGGTTGGCGCATGGATCCCACTGCCGACGCCGACGCCGCGGCCATCGTCGCGGCCGCCACCATCGCCGCCGAGACCGACGCCGCCGCACACGATGTGGCCGTGATCCTCGGTTCCGGGTGGGCCCCGGCGGCCGACGCGTTCGGTGCACCGATCCGTTCGCTGCCGATGTCCTCGATCCCCGGCTTCACCCCGCCCAAGGCTGCCGGCCACGGTGGCGTGATCCATTCCGTGCGGGTCGGTGACCGCCGAGTCCTGTTGATGCTCGGCCGGATTCACGCCTACGAGGGTCACGACCTCGCGCGGGTCGTGCATCCGGTGCGTACCGCGGCGGCCGCCGGCGTCCACACGGTCGTGCTCACCAACGCCGCCGGTGGTCTGCGCGAGGACATGTCGGTGGGTCAGCCGGTGCTCCTCTCCGACCATCTCAACCTGACCGCGCGTTCCCCGCTGGTCGGCGCGCAGTTCGTCGACCTCGTGGACGCCTACTCCCCGCGGCTGCGCGGGATCGCCCGCCGCGTGGACCCGGCGCTCGCCGAGGGTGTTTACGCCGGCCTGCCCGGACCGCATTACGAGACCCCCGCCGAGATCCGCATGCTGCGCACGCTGGGCGCCGACCTGGTCGGCATGTCCACGGTGCACGAGACCATCGCCGCCCGGGCCGCGGGACTCGAGGTCCTCGGGGTCTCGCTGGTGACCAACCTGGCCGCCGGGATGACCGGTGAACACCTCAGTCACGCCGAGGTACTCGAGGTCGGGCGTACATCGGCGACGCGTATGGGCGAACTGCTCGCCCAGATCATCGGCGAGCTGTAGAACCGATCCCGGCGGCGATTCCTTCCCCGACGAGTCCCGACAGAACTCGAGGAGCACCATGACCTACCCACCCGACGGTTCCGGCGGTTACCCGCCCGGCGGTTACCCGCCCGGCGGGCACCCGGGCGCCTACGGGCCGGGTGGCCATCCGCAGGGTCCGCCGCCCCCACCGCCGTGGACATCACCCGCGGTCCTCGTGGCCATCGGCGCCGGCATCCTGCTGGTGGTCGCGGGCGTGCTGGCCGCATTCCTGCTGATACCTGCCGACGAGGAATCGTCCGACGAGGTCGCCGCGAGTTCCACGACCTCGGAGCTCCCGACGGTCACGAGCACGGTCACCCAGTCCCCGCCGACGACCCAGACCACCATCACAACCACGCCGTCGCCGCCGACGAACCGTCCCGCCCCGCCCGTGGCGGGCGCCGATTGGCAGGGATTCGTGACCGGCCCGCGCTGCAACGCCGCCGACGACCCGGCGGTCGCGATCGGTCAGACTTCCCGGTCGCGCGTGGTCATCTGCCAGGTCGGCAACCAGACGGGTCGCTGGTACTACAAGGGGCAGGCACCCGAGGGTGGCATCGAGCTGCAGTTCCCGACCCGTGTCGGCAACACCTTCGAGGCACGCAACGGAGCCGTCCGCTACCTCGTGTCCCCGGCGAGTCTCACCATCGTGGAGGGCGGTTCGGTTCTGGCGAACGAACCGATGCTCGCCTACTGGTCGTCACTCGGCTGACCGATCACGACCGGCCGGCCCGGATCTCCGTCAGCGCGGGCCGAACTGACGGTCGCCGGCGTCGCCGAGTCCCGGCACGATGTAGTTGACGTCGTCGAGGCCCTCGTCGATCGCGGCCACGACGAGACGGCACGGATGGCCCGACTTCTCGAGCAACTCCACACCCTGGGGTGCCGCGACGACGCAGACCGCGGTGATGTCGGTGGCGTTGCGCGCGACGAGCAGTTCGATCGTGTGCAGCATCGACCCGCCGGTCGCGAGCATCGGGTCGAGGACGAAGACGGGCAGCCCGGAGAGGTCCTCGGGCAGGGACTCGAGATACGGCACCGGCTGGGCGGTCTCCTCGTCGCGGGCGATGCCCACGAAACCGACCCGGGACTCGGGCACCATCGCATGCGCCTGCTCGACCATCCCGAGGCCCGCACGCAGGACCGGGACCAGCAGCGGCGGCTTCGCCAGCCGTGATCCGGTGTGCGGGACCAGTGGCGTCTTGATCTCGAGGTCGGCACGGGGCGCGGCCGCCAGAGCCTCGTAGATCAGCATCTGGGTGAGATCCGAGAGTGCCGCACGGAATCCGGCGTTGTCGGTGGTCTCGTCTCGCATCGTCGTCAGACGAGCGGCGGCGAGAGGATGGTCGACGATCAGGCGTTCCATGCCGACCAGACTATTTCCTGTGCCTCACCCACGTGCGCATTGAGGTATCGCGCAACGCCGCCGACGAGGTTCGATCGCACCCGATGGAACCGAACCGGCGCCCGCCGCGTCAGAAACCCATGAGCCCGCGATCCACGGCCCCATCCGCCGTCCTCCCCCCTCCCGGGAATGCCCGGGAAACCGTCCTGATGACGAAATCACCGGCGCTGCAGGAATTCTCGTCGACGCACCGCGCCGGGAGCGTGCTGGTCGGCGATCAGGCCCGCACCGACGAGGCGGCTCTGGTCGACCTCGCGATCACGTTCGGGATCATCGGCGCGGAGTTCCTCGCCGCGGTGGTCGAGTTCCTGCGGGTCCACCGGAGCAACCTCGAGACGACGGCGGCGCGGCAGCAACAGGTCGCGTCGGCCACCCGCCGCGCCGACGAGACCTACCTCGCCTGCGACTGCGCGGCCGCCGACCGGGGGTTCACCCTCTGATGCTCGACGCCGCGATGTTCGCCGAACCCCTACGACAGCTCGTCGCCGCGCTGGGCACCGGCGTCCTCGCGCCGGGCAATCCGGCGGAGACGATCCGTGCCGCAGCGGATGCTGTCGACGCCGCACGCCGTGGATCGACCGCCGCCACCGAAGCGGTGCGCACGCACTGGGAGGGCTCCGGCGCCGCGGCGGCCGTCGACGCCACGGGACGAGTTCAGCAGAGCATGGGCATGCTGACCGACGACGCCGACGACTTCGCCCGCCTCGTCGAGAGCGCCGGCGGAAAGGTGCAGTCGGCGTCGACCCGACTCCTCGGCCTGGTGGACTCCCTCGAACGTCGGGCTCGCGCCTTCGGGAGCGAGCTGTTCACCCCGGCCGGGCTGCTGACGATGCTGCCGGTGGCGGCCGGGCATCTCGGCCGTGGTCTCGAGATCGTCGCTCGCACACGTGCCGACCTCCGCTCCGACACCGATGCGATGGAGGCCCTCGGCCGGCGGATCGCACCCGCATCGGTCACGACCACCCGCGGCCCGGCCACCGCTGAGCGACTGTCGGTGTCGCCGGTGTCCGGAGGCGTGCCGATCACGCTCCCCGACGGTTCGGTGGCGTACGCGCCGAACGAGCGGGCGGCGAAGGCAGTGCGCGCGGCACTGAGCCAGCGGGGTGTTCCTTATCTCTGGGGCGGGACGACGCCCGCCGGTTTCGACTGCAGCGGTTTCACCAGATGGGCATATCGGCAGGCCGGTCTCGATCTCCCCCGCCTGGCCCAGGATCAGGACACCGCCGGAATCCGCGTGTCACAGGCCCAACTACAGCCCGGCGATCTCGCCGTGTGGTCCGGGCACGTGGCCATGTACATCGGCAACGATCAGATGATCGAGGCCGGCGATCCGGTCGGCGTCTCACCGGTTCGGACCACGAATCTCGACCAGACCTTCGAAGGATTCTTCCGGCCCCGATGACGACTCGGCACGAAAACCGTTCGGCCTCTGTGGGGGCACTACTGGATCCACGGCGATCAATCGCTAGGCTGTGTCCCCATGGCCGGAGACATCGTCCCGATTGAGCTCGGACTCACCGACGGAAACAGCTTCACCCTGTGGGCACCCCGCTGGCGAGAGGGTGACGACGAGTGGGAGGCGTTCCTCGGTCTCGACGAGGATCTCTACGTCCTGCCCGGCGTCGCCGAGCTCGCGGCCTTCGTCCGCACCAATGACGACAACGACCTCGTCGAGCATCCGGCGTGGCCGACCATCGTCGGCGTGCAGGCCGAGGAGTTGATCCCGGACGAGCGCCACACCTACGACCTGGTGGGCGTGCCCGAGCTGGCCGCCGAGGATCCGACCCCCGAGGTCATCGCCGAACTCGAGGACGCGCTCGAGATCGTGCGCATCCTGGGTGAGGTCTGCGAACTGACCGCGATCACGAAGTTCTTCAACGGCAACCCGATCCTGGGTGCGGTCACCACCGGTACCCGCAACTTCGAGGGCCGCGAGGGCACCGACCTCTGGGTCCGCATCGGCCGTCTCATCGCCAAGCACTGGGACGACGTCCTCGACGCCATCGACGAGGTCATCACCACGCCGAAGGTCGACGCCAAGGCAGTCGAGACCGCCGAGGCCGAACTCGAGGCCGCCGCCTCCGCCGAAGACGAAGACGAACCGGACGACGACGACATCGAGATCGTCGAGACCGCGGACGACACCGTCGACGAAGACGAGGACGACGACGAAGATGACGATGACGATGACGATTACGACGACGACGATTTCTGGGCGTCGGTCGGCATCGACCCGATCAAGATCGTCACGAGCGGCAACGAGTACCTGACGCTGCGCTGCTACCTCGGCGACGACCCGGTGTTCCTGGGCGCCAAGGGCAAGATCTTCGTGTTCACCTCGGCGCGGTCGCTCTCACGTTTCCTCGCCGACGACAACGCCCACGATCTGGCCGAGCTGACGACGTTCGAGGACATCCGGACCGAGGCCACCAACGGCTCACTCGAATTCGACGTCATCGACGACAACGTCTACGTGCTGCCCGGACTCGCCGAGGACATCGCCGACGGACCCCGCCGCATGGACCGCGATCAGCTCGACCTCGCCGTCGAACTGTTCACCGACGCAGCCGACTACGCCGGCGACGACACCGTCAACGAGGCACTGGGCACGTCGACTCCCCTCGGCTGGTTCGTCGACTACACCGTCAACCCCGACCCGAAGCGGATGGCCCCGAGCGGACCGTTCGACAACGAGGCCGAGGCCTGGCGCGCGCTCGAACACGACTTCGAGACCCGGCTCGTCAAGAAGGGCTAGCCCGAGCCGAGCAGTACCGCGTAACCCGGCTTGATCACGTCGTCGATCACCGCGAGCCGTTCGTCGAAGTGGATGAACGCCGACTTCATGGCGTTGACCGTGAAGCGTTCGAAATCGGCCCAGCCGTAACCGAACTGGTCGGCGAGCAGGCCGAACTCCTTGCTCATCGTGGTGTCGCCCATGAGCCGGTTGTCGGTGTTGACGGTGACCCGGAACCGGAGTCGGGCCAGCACGTTGAACGGGTGCTCGGCGAGCGAGCTGACCGCCCCGGTCTGCACATTCGAACTCGGGCACAGCTCGAGCGGAATCCGCTTGTCGCGCACGATGTTCGCGATCAGACCGAGCTTCGCCCCGGTGAAGGAGTGCGCTGCGAGGTCGACGCCGTCGGGGAGTTCGACGTCGTCGAAGACGCGCACTCCGTGGCCGAGACGGTCGGTGCCGCAGAAGCCGATGGCCTCGTGGATCGACGGCAGGCCGAATGCCTCGCCCGCGTGGATGGTGAACGGCGCGGAGTTGGCGCGCATGTACTCGAAGGCGTCGAGATGACGGGTCGGCGGGTGACCGGCCTCGGCGCCGGCGATGTCGAAGCCGACGACGCCGCGATCGCGGTAGCGCACCGCGAGTTCGGCGATCTCCCGCGAGCGGGCCGCGTGCCGCATCGCGGTGACCAGACAGCGGACGATGATCGTCTTCCCGCGGTCGGCGGCGATCCGCTCACCGTCGGCGAATCCGCGCAGCACCGCCTCGACCACCTCGTCGAGGGTGAGCCCGGCCTCGAGATGCTGTTCGGGTGCGTAGCGGACCTCGGCGTAGACGACGTTGTCGTCGGCGAGGTCCTCCACGCACTCACGCGCCACCCGCTCGAGAGCGTCGACGGTCTGCATGACGGCGACGGTGTGGGTGAAGGTCTCCAGATATCGCTCGAGGGACCCGCTGTCGGCGGCCTCGCGGAACCAGCGGCCCAGCCCGACCGCGTCGTCGACCGGCAGTCCGTCGTAGCCGACGTCGTGCGCGAGTTCCAGGACGGTCGCCGGCCGCAGCCCGCCGTCGAGGTGGTCGTGCAGGAGCACCTTGGGCGCGAGGGTGAGATGCGCCGGATCCAGCGTCGTCATCTTGTGAACCTAACCGAATCGATGATCAGTGGCCGGTCGCCGACGCCGCTCGTGTCGCCATCGGTGTCCTCGATCCGCACCGCACCACCGAGACTCGAGCGCGCGCCCGCGATCCGGTCCTCATCCTGCGTGTGCAAGGTGAACAGCGGTTGGCCGGCGCGGACACGGTCGCCCGGTTTGGCGTGGATCATGACACCCGCCTCCGCCGAGACCGATTCACCGGGCTTGGACCGTCCACCGCCCAGTCGCCAGGCCGCGTCCCCCACCGCACGCGCGTCCATGCCGGTCACGACGCCGTCGCGGGCGGCGGTGAACACATCCTGATGCCGGGCAACCGGGAGCGGGGCATCCGGGTCGCCACCCTGCGCGGAGATCATCGACCGCCAGGCGTCCATCGCCCGGCCGTTGGCCAGATGCTCGGCGGGATCGGCGTCGGGAAGGCCTGCGGCGTCGAGCATCTCGCGAGCGAGTGCCAGGGTCAGCTCGACGACGTCGGCGGGTCCGCCGCCGGCGAGCACCTCGATCGATTCGGCGACCTCGACGGCGTTGCCGACGGTCAGGCCCAGCGGAACGCTCATGTCGGTGATCAGCGCCCGGGTGTCGACCCCGGCGTCGTGTCCGAGTTCGACCATCGTCGACGCCAGTTCGCGGGCATCGGACTCGTCGGGCAGGAAAGCGCCCGATCCGGTCTTCACATCGAGGACCAGCGCGCCGGTGCCCTCGGCGATCTTCTTGCTCATGATCGAGGTGGCGAGCAGCGGGATGGACTCGACCGTCCCGGTGACGTCACGCAGCGCGTAGAGCTTGCGGTCGGCGGGAGCGAGGTCGGCGCCGGCGGCGCAGATGACCGCGCCGACGCGTTCGAGCTGGGTGAACATCTCCTCGGTGCTCAACTCGGCCCGCCAGCCCGGGATCGATTCCAGCTTGTCGAGGGTGCCGCCGGTGTGGCCCAGACCCCGACCGGACAGCTGCGGCACCGCGACGCCGAACGAGGCTACGAGCGGCGTCAGGGGCAACGTGATCTTGTCGCCGACGCCGCCCGTGGAGTGTTTGTCGACCGTGATCAGCCGACGACCGTCGCGACGCAGGCCCGTCAGGTCCATCCGACGTCCGCTGTCGATCATGGCCCGGGTCCAGGTCGCGATCTCCCGGCGGTTCATCCCGCGTAGATAGACGGCCATCAACAACGACGACATCTGCTCCGGGGCGACCTCGCCGCGGGTGTAGCCGTCGACCATCCACGCGATCTGCGCGTCGCTGAGTTCGCCGCCCCCACGCTTGGTCGCGATGACCGAGACGGCGTGGATCACCTCGTCGGCGGTCTCGATCTCCGACGTCACGACACGACCTGGGCGATGTCGTCGGGCCCGAAGGCGTCGGGCAGCAGGTCGGAGAGGAGACGCGGACCGGCGGGGTGATCGACGAGGAGGTCACGGCCGCCGTGTTCGAGGAGCACCTGCCGGCACCGCCCGCACGGCATCAGGACCTTGCCGGAGGCGTCGGTGACGGTCACCGCACGCAGGGACTTGTCACCTTGTGAGATCAACTGTGCGACCAGCGAGACCTCGGCGCAGATCCCCAGACCGTATGAGACATTTTCCACATTGCAACCTGCGACGACACGCCCGTCGGAGGTGACTCCCGCGGCCCCCACGGGGTAGTGCGAGTACGGGGCGTAGGCATGGGACAGCATCTCAGTTGCTCTGTGTCGCAGGACATTCCACTGGATTTCGGTACTCACGCCCACCTCCTGGCAAATGGTGTAACCAACCGGACATGCGCAGTTCATCGGCGCAAAAGCTTGGGTAAGGCAAACCTAAGTCGTAATGTCTTGTGCCTCAAATCGGTTCGGGCAATTTATCACCGGAATGGGCATGGGTTTAGAGTCTCTTGTCATGGGTCCATGGTCGAGTCGGAGCATGCCGATTCGACGCGTCCATCGACGATGTTGGAGGCCACTTTTCCGATGAGCACCTCGACCGAAGTCGCACCTGACCCGGTGCGTCGACGTTCCCTGTATCGCGGCGACCCGGGCATGTGGTCCTGGGTTCTGCACCGCATCACGGGCGTCACCATCTTCTTCTTCTTGTTCGTACACGTGTTGGACACCGCGGTCATCCGCGTCGATCCCAACCAGTACGACCAGATCATCGAAACCTACAAGACCCCGATCATCGGTCTCATGGAGATCGCGCTGGTCGCGTGTGTCCTGTTCCACGCCTTCAACGGCGTGCGCCTGATCCTGGTGGACTTCTGGTCCAAGGGTCCCAAGTACCAGCGGCAGATGCTGTGGGTCGCCCTGACCCTGTTCGTCGTCGTGTTCGGTGCCGGCGCGATCCGCCTGCTGCAGATCCTGTTCAGCCACCTGTAGGAGACACCAGAGATGACCACCTCGGAAGCCACCGGTGTCGCCAAGACCCTCGGCAAGGAACACGACCGTCCGGCGAGCCTGGACAATCCCCGTTCGCCCCGCAAGCCCAAGGGCGGCAACTTCGAGAAGAACGCATGGATGTTCATGCGCTTCTCCGGCCTGATCCTCGTCTTCCTGACCATCGGCCACATGTTCATCATGCTGGCCTGGGACGGCGGCGTGCACCGCATCGACGCCTCGTTCGTCGCCGCTCGCTGGAGTTCACCCGGCTGGCAGATCTGGGATCTGACCATGCTGTGGCTGGCCCAGCTGCACGGCGGCAACGGTGTCCGCACCGTCATCGCCGACTACTCGCGCAAGGACTCGACCCGATTCTGGCTCAACGTGCTGCTGGCCGTGTCGATGATCCTGACCCTGGTGCTGGGCACCTACGCGATCCTCACCTTCGACGTCAACAGCGTCGGCTAAAGGAGACCAAGAACATGCAGGAACACCGCTACGACGTCGTCATCGTGGGCGCCGGCGGCGCCGGGATGCGCGCGGCGATCGAAGCCGCACCGCGTGCCCGCACCGCGGTTCTGACCAAGCTCTACCCCACCCGTAGCCACACCGGCGCGGCTCAGGGCGGCATGTGCGCCGCGCTGGCCAACGTCGAGGAGGACAACTGGGAGTGGCACACCTTCGACACCGTCAAGGGTGGTGACTACCTCGCCGATCAGGACGCCGTCGAGATCATGGCCAAGGAGGCCATCGACGCGGTGCTCGATCTGGAGAAGATGGGTCTCCCGTTCAACCGGACGCCCGAGGGCAAGATCGACCAGCGTCGCTTCGGCGGGCACACCCGCGACCACGGCAAGTCGCCCGTGCGTCGTGCCTGCTACGCCGCCGACCGCACCGGTCACATGATCCTGCAGACGCTGTACCAGAACTGCGTCAAGCACGACGTCGAGTTCTTCAACGAGTTCTACGCACTCGACATCTGCCTCACCGAGAACGAGGACGGCGAGCAGGTCGCGACCGGTGTCGTCGCCTATGAGCTGGCCACCGGTGAGATCCACGTCTTCCACGCCAAGTCGATCGTCTTCGCGACCGGCGGCTCGGGCCGCATGTACAAGACGACGTCGAACGCGCACACGCTGACCGGTGACGGCATGGGCATCATCTTCCGCAAGGGCCTGCCGCTCGAGGACATGGAGTTCCACCAGTTCCATCCGACCGGCCTGGCCGGCCTCGGCATCCTCATCTCGGAGGCCGTCCGCGGTGAGGGCGGCATCCTGCGCAACGCCGACGGCGAGCGTTTCATGGAGCGCTACGCCCCCACCATCAAGGACCTCGCGCCCCGCGACATCGTCGCCCGCTCGATGGTTCTCGAGGTGCTCGAGGGCCGTGGCGCCGGACCGAACAAGGACTACGTCTACATCGACGTGACGCACCTCGGCGAGGACGTCCTCAACGAGAAGCTCCCGGACATCACCGAGTTCGCCCGCACCTACCTCGGCGTCGACCCGGTCACCGAGTACGTGCCGGTGTTCCCGACCTGCCACTACGTCATGGGCGGCATCCCGACCAACATCAACGGTCAGGTGTTGCGCAACAACGACGAGGTCGTCCACGGCCTGTACGCCGCCGGTGAGTGTGCCTGCGTGTCGGTGCACGGCGCCAACCGCCTCGGCACCAACTCGCTGCTCGACATCAACGTCTTCGGACGCCGCGCCGGCATCGCCGCCGCCGAGTACGCCAACAACGCCGAGTTCGCCGAGCTGCCCGAGCAGCCGACCGAGATGGTCGACAGCTGGCTCGACCTGCTCCTGTCGGATCACGGCCACGAGCGTGTCGCCGACATCCGCACCGAGCTGCAGGCGTCGATGGACAACAACGCGTCGGTGTTCCGCACCGAGGAGACCCTCAAGCAGGCACTGACCGACATCCACCGCTTCAAGGAGCGTTACGCGCACATCCGCGTCCACGACAAGGGCAAGCGTTTCAACAGCGACCTCCTCGAGGCGATCGAGCTGGGCTTCCTGCTCGAGATGGCCGAGGTCACCGTGGTGGGCGCCCTCAACCGCAAGGAGTCGCGCGGCGGACACGCCCGCGAGGACTACCCGGATCGCGACGACGTGAACTACAAGCGTCACACCATGGCGTACAAGAAGGGCACCGACCTTCTCGCGGACATCGAGTTGGACTACAAGCCAGTGGTCGAAACCCGTTACGAGCCGATGGAGCGTAAGTACTGATGACATCTGTTCTGGACAAGCCCGCACCGTCCTCCGACGAGCCGCCGCTACCCCCGGTGCCCGAAGAGGCCACCATGGTGACGCTCAAGATCGCCCGGTTCAACCCGGAGAATCCGGATGCCCAGGGCTGGGAGAGCTTCCGCGTCCCGGCGCTCCCGACGGACCGCCTGCTCAACCTGCTGCTGTACGTGAAGGGCTACCTCGACGGCACCCTGACCTTCCGCCGCAGCTGCGCGCACGGCGTGTGCGGCTCGGACGCCATGCGCATCAACGGCGTCAACCGTCTCGCCTGCAAGCTCCTCATGAAGGACATGCTCCCCAAGGACAAGTCCAAGGAGATCACCATCACCATCGAGCCGATCCGCGGCTTGCCGGTGGAGAAGGATCTCGTGGTCGACATGGAGCCGTTCTTCGACGCCTACCGCGCCATCAAGCCGTTCCTGATGACCACGGGCAACGAGCCGACCCGCGAGCGCATCCAGAGCCAGAGCGACCGCGCCCGCTTCGACGACACCACCAAGTGCATCCTCTGTGCCTGCTGCACCACGAGCTGCCCGGTGTTCTGGACCGAGGGTTCCTACTTCGGCCCGGCCGCGATCGTCAACGCGCACCGCTTCATCTTCGACAGCCGTGACGAGGGCGCCGTCGAGCGTCTCGACATCCTCAACGACGTCGACGGCGTGTGGCGCTGCCGCACGACCTTCAACTGCACCGACGCATGCCCCCGCGGCATCCAGGTCACGCAGGCGATCTCGGAGGTCAAGCGCGCACTCATGTTCTCGCGCTAATCGATTCAGCTTTCTCTGCAGCCCGGCAACGGCCCGCACCGATCTCGGTGCGGGCCGTTGTTCGTCGACGCCTCGCCCTGGAAGATCCCCGCGATGATCGAGTCCACCAGCGCCGCTTCTTCCTCGGGAGCCGCCGGCCAGAGCAACATCGTCAGGACCGACCGGATCGCGAACCGCGCGGCGACGGCGTCGTCGGGGTCGATGCCGATGAGTTCCGCGGCGACGGCCAGCACGGTCGGTGAGGCGAGCACGGTCGGTGTCGTCGCGATCAGACTTCCCGGCCGGAGGAACTGGCGGATCACCCGGTCTGCACGCAGGGCGCCGACCGCCGCGGTGATCGCGATCCGTGCGCGCTCCTCCCCTGTCGTACCGGCGGCCTCCTCGCGGATCGATTCCAGGACCGGGGCGGCGGTCGTCGACAGCACCGCCTCGATCAGCTGGGCACGGCCGCCCGCATGGCGGTAGATCGTCGCTCGTGAGCAGTGCGCTCGGACGGCCAGTTCGTCGACACTGAACGCGTCGAGTCCACGGGAGGCGATCAGCGCCGCGGCCTGGGAGACGAGCCTCCTCCGTGCCGCGTCGCCACGATCGCCACCCACGAGCCAGTCAGCCATCCACGCCCCTTCGTCGTCGCTTCTCATCATGAGACAACAAGCAACCCCTTGCGTGTGTTTCAGCCCAGGTCAGGGTCCATCGATGAGACATCGATGCCGGACGTCACGAGCCGTTCGTATCGACTTCGAAGGGAACCGTTGTCCCGGCCGCGCCCGTCGGCGACGCTGGGGACATGCTCGCACTCGACGACCCCGCCTTCCTGTCGCGCTTCCACACCGGGTTCCCGGTACAGCAGATCGGCGACTCCCCGTTCTTCGCCGTCGGCTCCTGGAATCTCATCGCCGATGTGGTGCGACGACCCGAGGACTTCTCGTCGAACCTGACCGCCACGATGGTCTGCCACGACGACGGATCGGTGTCGGAGTTCCCGGTCGCCGGACTCGGCGATGCGATGCACGTCCTGGCCACCGCCGACGGCCCGCGCCACCGACTCCATCGGTCGCTGGTCATGCCGTCGCTGACACCCGCGCGCATCCGGGCACTGGAACCCTACGTCGCCGAGGTCGTGGACACCGCCTGGTCCGAGGGCCTCGACGAGGACACGATCGATTGGACGACCGCTGTGGCACAACGCGTCCCGATAACCGTGGTCACCGAGCTCCTCGGTCTCCCCCACGAGGACATCGACGATCTCGCCCACTGGGCGGGTGCTACCAACGTGCTGATCGACGGTGTGATCACCCCCGGCCAACTCACCACCGCGACCACCGCGGTCGCCGAACTCACCGCCTATCTCGGCGACGCGCTGGACTCGGCGCTACGGAACGAACGGGAGGGCACGCCGGGACGAGGGGTCCTCGCCGACATCGCGTCGGCCGTGGCCCGGGCCGACCTGGACCGTCCGGCGGCGGTGATGATTCTCCTGCAACTCGTCGCGGCGGGGTCCGACTCCACTGTCAGCCTCCTGACCAACGCGGTCCGGATCCTGGCGCGACACCCCGAGGTCGCCGCACGGTTGCGCCACGCGCCCGACCTCATCCCGGCCTTCGTCGAGGAGGCCCTGCGCCTGGAATCCCCGTTCCGGGGCCACTTCCGGCACGTCGTCGCCGACACCACGCTGGGTGACGCCCACCTCCCGGCCGGCTCGCACATCTATCTCATGTGGCGCGTGGGCAACCGAGATCCCGAGCACTTCGACGCCGCGCCGGCCATCGACCTCGACCGTGCGACCGCGCGGTCCGGACACGGCTCGCACCTGGCGTTCGGCAAGGGACTGCACCTGTGCGTGGGAGCCGGCCTGGCCCGCCTGCAGGGCCGCCTGGCGATCGCCCGGTTACTCGGCGCCGCAACGGATTTCCGGCAGACCGCGACCCGCGAACTGACACTCGTCCGATGACCCGGGGAACCGATCGGCACCCGGCTGCGTCCAAGAAGGACCCAGTCACCCCGCCGAACGGAGCGCCGTCGTGGTCCGAATCCTGTACCTCCGCCTACTCCTCACCCTCCTGACCGGCACCGCCCTGTGTCTGGCGGTGTTCTCACCCGCCACGGCGGCACCGGCCCCCGCCCCCGAGCCCCAACGGATCACGATCACCCTGACCTCGGACCGGCAGCACAACGGCGCCGCCGTATGGTTCGACGCAGCCGCCCGTCTCCGCACCCAGACCCACGTCCCGCTCACGCACCAGGACGGACACACGAGGTTGTGGTCGGCATCCCTGGTGTACACGAGACATTCGCCGGGCGAACCACTCGACGCGCTATTCCAGTCCGGCGGAGGATTTTCCAGATGTCAGATCTGGGTTGAGTCCGAACTCGTCGCCGAGGACTCCGCCCGCGGACACGAACCGACGAGCAGGTGCCGAGCGCGCAATTGAGCCGGGTTTCGTACTTACAGGGAGGAATCGGGAGCAGAATCGTACTCTGTCTCTCGTCGTGAACATGTGAGCGGAGAACCAGCATGGCGGAGCGCATCGAGACCGAGGCGGTCGGAGGCGGCGGCGAGGCCGGCCTCGTGGGCGATCCCGGCAACAAGGGCCTGCGACTCGGTTCGATCGGGCTGATGGGCAACGTCATCATCGGCTTGTCCGCCGTCGCACCGGCTTACAGCCTCGCCGCCACCCTCGGCTACGTGGTCGACAGCGTCCACGACAAGGCCCCGGCGATGTTCGTCCTCGCCTTCATCCCGATGTTGCTCGTCGCCTTCGCCTATCGCGAACTGTCCCGCGACACCCCGGACTGCGGCACGACGTTCACTTGGGGCACAAAGGCTTTCGGTCCGTGGGTCGGCTGGATCGGCGGGTGGGGCCTCGCCGTGTCGGCGATCATCGTGCTCGCCAACGTCTCCGAGATCGCCGCGCTGTACCTGTTCAAGTTCCTCGGCCTCCACGGCCTCGCCGACAGCCTGCTCGCGAAGATCCTGCTCGGCAGTTTCTTCATCATCGCGATGACGTGGATCAGCATCCGCGGCATCGTCATCAGCGAACGCATGCAGGCCATCCTGATGTTCGTCCAGTTCGCCGTGCTCATCATCGCGAGCGTGATCGCGCTGGTGAAGGTCGGCACCGGCCGGGCCGGCGAGCAGGCGGTCACCCCGGAGTGGTCCTGGTTGTGGCCCAGCGGTCTCGACCAGTCGCAGATCGCCGCGGCGATCATCCTGTGCATCTTCATCTACTGGGGCTGGGATGCGTGCCTGGCGATCAGCGAGGAGACCAAGGACCCCGACAAGACCCCCGGCCGAGCCGCCCTCCTCACATGCGTAATCCTGGTCGCCACCTACGTGCTGGTCGCCTACGCGGTCCAGTCGTTCGCCGGGTTCGGCGACACCGGGATCGGACTCGGGAACGACGCGAACGACGAGGACGTCCTGACGATCCTGGGAGACCCGGTAGCGGGCGCGGTCATGTCGTCGGCACTACTGTTGACGGTCTGCGTCTCCGCGCTGTCCTCGACCCAGTCCACGATCCTGCCCACCGCACGCGGCAGCCTCTCGATGGCCGTCTACAAGGCACTGCCCGAGAAGTTCGCCTCGATCCACCCGCGCTACATGACACCCGCCTTCGGTACCGGCGTCATGGGTGCCGCCGCCCTCACCTTCTACCTGGTCCTCTCACTGCTCAGCCAGGACACCCTCGCCGACTCCATCGCGTCTCTCGGGCTCGCGGTCGCCTTTTACTACGGGATCACCGCCTTCGCCTGCGTCTGGTACTTCCGCTCGAGCCTGTTCGCCTCCGCACGGAACTTCCTCCTGCGCGGCCTCTTCCCGCTCCTCGGCGGCCTCGCCATGGCCGCGGCCTTCATCCGCTCGGCGATCGACATGATCTCGCCGGACTACGGCGCCACCTCGGTCGGCGGGATCGGTGGCGTCTTCGTCCTCGGCGTGGGCATGCTGGTTCTCGGAATCCCGCTGATGCTCGCCTGTTTCGCCCACAACAGCGACTTCTTCCGGGGCAAGACACTGACCGCGACCACCGAGGTGAAGGTTCCCGATGTCTACTGAGACCGCCGCGACCCGACCCGACCCGGAGACGCCCGACGACCCGACCGCTCCCCGGCTCACGGTCGGATATCTCGCGACCCCCTCGGGCGCCGACGGTGTCGTGCTGGCCGTGGCGCTCGCGCGCGTGACCGGCGCGGCCATCGATCTCGTGTGTGTGGTTCGCCCGACGCCCTACGACGGCCAGCCCGGACTCGCCCAGTACCAGCAGCGCATCGAGGCACAGGCCGCCGACTGGCTCCGCGAGGGTGCCGCGCTGATCCCGCCGGGCTTCTCCTATCGCACCGTCGTCACGGTCAACGAGTCCTTCGCCGACGGTCTCGCTTCCCGCGCGGTCGCCACCGGGGCCAGGATGATCGTCGTCGGCGGCACGGGCGACGGGCTGCTGAGTCGGCACACGCTCGGCACCATCAGCAACGAACTCGTCCACTCCTCGCCGGTTCCGGTCGCGTTGGCGCCGCGCGGATATGCGGATCGGGTCGACGCGGTCCTCGACATGGTGACCGTTGCCGTCCCGGTCAAACCCGGCACCGACAATCCCCTCCCGTTCGCCGAGAAACTCGCCGAACGCGCGAAGCTCGACCTCCGGCTGCTGTCGCTGGTCTCCCTCGAATCCCCCTTCGACGACGACTCGTCGAGAGATGTGCGAACCGCGCAGATCACCGTCGCGCGTGAACTCCTCGAGAAGACTCGCGCCGAGGTGAACTCCGAGCTCGAGGTCGACGTCGTCGTCGCCGACGGTGCGACGCTCGACGAGGCGCTGGCCAATCTCCCCTGGGACGCCAACGACATCGTCGCCATCGGCTCCGGCCACCTCGGATCGCCGAACCGGGTCTTCCTCGGCAGCACCGCTTCTCGCATCCTCCGGTGGACGACGGCACCGGTTATCGTGGTCCCCAAGAGCGGCTGACCGGTCGCGCCCACGGGCGACGGCGTCAGCTGTCGAAACCCAGCCCGATCTTGTCCAGCAACGCGAGCCATGCTCCGCGGCGTCCGTTGCGGCGCTCGCTGCGCGCCATCTGCTGGCGGGTCAACGTGATACCCGCCCAGCGGACCGGTTCCGGCGGGAACGGTAAGGGCTTGCGGCGCACCATTTCCAGGGCGGTGCGTTCCGTCCGCAGACCGTCGACGAGGTCGAGGGCGGCCGCGGCCGCGAAATGCGAGGCGCCGACGCCGAGTCCGGTGAAGCCCACCGCCGTCACCACGCGCCCACCGTGGGAGGTGTCCCAGAAGGCGCAGAACCGCGAGCAGGTGTCGATCACCCCGCCCCACGTGTGCGTCGCGGTGATCCCCTCGAGCTGCGGGAACACCTGCAGCAGATGCTCACCGAGCAACGCCCATTCGGCGGGCCGGCGGGCGCGGCGGGGGTCGTCGTCGGACCCGAAGTGATATGGCGCATCCCAGCCGCCGAACAGCATCCGGTTGTCGGCGGTGAGCCGGAAGTAGTGAAACCGTGGACCGCTGTCGGCGAGTCCCTCTCGCCCGGTCCAGCCCAGGGAGGCGAGCTGTTCGTCGGACAACGGTTCGGTCATCAGCGCGTAGTCCCACACCGGGACCGTGTAGAGCCGCAGCCTACGGACCAGGGATCGGCTCGCCGACGTCGCGACCACGACCCGGTCGGCGCGTATCTGCCCGAAATCCGTTCGGGCGCAAACCTTGTCACCCGCCTGTCCCGAGGCCAGGGCCAACACCTCAGTGTTCTCGAAGATCCGCACGCCGAGTCGTTCGGCTGCATCGGCGAGGCCGAACGCGAGTTTGGCGGGGTCGATGATCAGAACATTCGGGTCGTAGAGAGCGCCGCGGACCATCGGTGAGTTGACGCGTTCCCGGGCCGCGGATGTGTCGAGCAGGACGAGATCCTCGCCGAGTGCCTGCCCGGCGGCCGCGGTCTCGGCGAGGTCGTCGAACTGCCAGTCGGTGGTCGCGAGGTCGAGTTCCCCGGTGCGCTCGACGTCGGCGTCGATGCCCAGACGTGTCAACGTGTCCTGGATGGCGTCGAGTGTCTCGCGACCCATGCGCAGCAGCGTGGGCATCTCGTCGGGGAACCGCTGCAACCCGTTACCGAGTCCGTGCGTGAGGCTGGCGGCACAGAAGCCGCCGTTGCGTCCGGAAGCATGTTCGGCGATCCGGTCACGTTCGACGAGCACGATCGATCGGGACGGATTCCGTTCCGCGGCCTGCACCGCCGCCCACAGGCCGGTGAAGCCGCCGCCGATCACCAGCAGATCGGCACCGGTCTCGCCGACGAGTCGGGGCCGGTGTTCGGGACGCAGGTCGCGGTCGAGCCAGTAGGGGCGGGCCGCGGCGTGCGCGACCATCTCGACGCCCCGGTCGGTCGGCCGGGAGGCCCACGTCCGGCCGGTCACGCCGTCGGGCCGTCCAGGCTGAAGATCGTTCGGTGCCATTCCTTTTCGGCGACGCCGTGAATGTCACTCATGACGTGCTTGACGAGCAGGTACTCGTCGAGGGAGTAGGTCGACATGTCCTTGCCGAAGCCGGAGGCGCCGTATCCGCCGTGCGGCATCTCGCTGATGATCGGGATGTGGTCGTTGATCCAGACACAGCCGGCGTGGATCTCGCGCGAAGCCCGTTGTGCGCGATACACATCGCGCGTCCACGCCGACGCCGCGAGGCCGTACGGGGTGTCGTTGGCGCGACGGATCGCATCGTCGTCGTCGGTGAAGCGGCTGACCGCGAGCACCGGCCCGAACACCTCGTCGCGGTAGATCTCCGAGTCCTCGGCCACGTCGGCGACGAGGGTCGGCGGGTAGAAGGCGCCCGGCCCGTCGGGGACGGTACCGCCGATGACCACGCGCGCTCCCGCTGCCCGTGCACGGTCCACCATCCCGGCCACCTTCTCGCGGTGGCGTCGGGAGATGAGGGAGCCGAGATCGGTTGCCGGATCGGTGGGATCACCGATGACGACCCGCGACATCAGGTCGGCGACGCCGTCGACGAAGTCGTTGTAGAGCGCGGGCGCGACGATCGCGCGGGTGGCCGCGGTGCAGTCCTGACCACCGTTGATGATCGAGCCCGCGACCGCACCATGGATCGCGGCCTGCAGGTCGGCGTCGTCGAAGACGACGAACGGCGCCTTGCCGCCGAGTTCGAGCTGGATGCGGGCGCCGGTGGTGGCGGCCTGTGCCATCACCTGCCGGCCGACCGCGGTCGAACCGGTGAAGGTCACCATGTCGACGCCGGGATGCCCGGCGAGATGGGCGCCGGCTTCCGGACCGGTGCCGACGACGATGTTGAGGACACCGTCGGGCAGTCCGGCCTCGGTGGCGATGCGGGCCATCGTGAGGGTGGTCAGCGGCGTGATCTCGGCGGGCTTCAGCACCACCGCGCAGCCGGCGGCCAGTGCCGGGATGACCTTCCAGACCGCCATCTGCAGCGGATAGTTCCAGGGCGTGATGGTGCCGACGACTCCGACCGGTTCCCGGCGGATCGACGAGGTGTGGTCCCCCGAGTACTCCGCGCTCGCCTTGCCGTCGAGATTGCGTGCGACGCCGGCGAAGAACTCGACGTTGTCGATCGATCCGGGGATGTCGAAATCGGTCGCGAGCCGGACCGGCTTACCGGTGTGGGCGACCTCTTCGGCGATCAACACGTCGGACTCCGCGTCGAGCGCCCTGGCCAACGCGAGCAGAACTCCCGCCCGTTCGGCCGGGGTCGCACGACCCCAGGACGGCTGTGCGGCGCGGGCACTGGCGACCGCGGCGTCTACGTCGCCGCGACCTGCGAGTTTCACGGTCCCGACCGGCTCATCCGTGGCAGGATTGACCACGATGTGATCGGTACCGGTCGAGTGATGGGGCTTTCCGTCGATCCAGCCGGACGGAATGCTGGTTGGTGAGGACATACCCCCAGATCCTACCGCCGCCGTTGCGGATTCACGTGTCGAAATCCGGTTTCATTGCGGTTTCAGTCGTGCGTGTTGCGGTTCGCTACGGAATCCGTCACGATCATGGGGTGGCCGACCCTGCATCCACACAGTTGGACGCAACCGCGAAGAAGATCATCGAACTCCTGCAGGCCGATGGTCGGAGCAGCTATGCCTCCATCGGTAAGGCGGTCGGCCTGTCCGAGGCCGCCGTCCGCAACCGGGTCCAGAAGCTCAGCGAGAGCGGACTCCTGCAGATCGTCGCGGTCACCGATCCCCTCAAGCTCGGGTTCGCCCGGCAGGCGATGATCGGAATCCGCTGTGTCGGCGACACGCAGGCCCTCGCGCAGCACCTCGCCGAACACTCCGAGATCGACTACGTCCTGCTGACCGCGGGATCGTTCGACATCCTGATCGAGGTCGTCTGCGAGAACGACGACCATCTCCTGGAGATCCTGAACAAGAAGGTGCGCGTGCACCCGGAGGTCGTCGGCACCGAGACCCTCGTCTACCTCAAACTCGTCAAACAGCAATACAACTGGGGAACCCGATGACATTGACCGCACCCTCGACACCGCCCAACTCCGCCCGGTCGCTCGGCGAGCGCAGCGCGGCGCACCTCTGGGGACACTTCGCCCGGCACGGCGACGCCATCACACCGCCGGTGATCACCCGCGGCGAGGGCATGCGCATCTTCGACGACCGGGGACGCAGCTACCTCGACGCGCTCGCCGGACTCTTCGTCGTGCAGGTGGGTCACGGTCGCGAGGAACTGGCCGAGGCCGCCGCCAAGCAGGCGAAAGAACTCGCTTTCTTCCCGCTGTGGTCGTATGCGACTCCCCCGGCCATCGAACTCGCCGAACGTCTCGCCACCCATGCACCCGGCGACCTCAACCGCGTCTTCTTCACCACGGGTGGCGGCGAGGCCGTCGAGAGCGCCTGGAAGCTGGCCAAGCAGTACTTCAAGCTCGTCGGGAAACCCGGTAAGCACAAGGTGATCTCGCGTGCGGTCGCCTACCACGGCACCCCGCAGGGTGCCCTCGCCATCACCGGCGTGCCGGCACTCAAGGAAGCCTTCGAGCCGTTGACGCCCGGAGCTTTCCGCGTGCCGAACACCAACATCTATCGAGCCGCCGACGACCTGTCCGGCGACCCGAAGAAGTTCGGACGCTGGGCCGCCGACCGCATCGCCGAGGCGATCGAGTTCGAGGGCCCCGACACGGTGGCGGCAGTCTTCCTCGAGCCCGTCCAGAACGCCGGCGGCTGCTTCCCGCCGCCGCCCGGCTACTTCGAGCGAGTCCGCGAGATCTGCGACGAATACGACGTTCTCCTCGTTTCCGACGAGGTGATCTGCGCGTTCGGCCGCATCGGATCGATGTTCGCGTGCGACGACTTCGGCTACGTTCCCGACATCATCACCTGCGCCAAGGGCATGACGTCGGGCTACTCCCCGATCGGTGCGATGATCGCCAGCGACCGTCTCTTCGAACCGTTCCGCGACGGCACCACGACGTTTGCCCACGGTTACACCTTCGGCGGGCACCCGGTATCGGCTGCGGTCGCGCTGGCCAACCTCGACATCTTCGAGCGTGAAGGGCTCAACGACCACGTCAAGACCCAGGCACCCGCGTTCCGGGCGACCCTCGAGAAGCTGCACGAACTTCCCATCGTCGGCGACGTGCGCGGCGAGGGCTTCTTCTACGGGATCGAACTCGTGAAGGACAAGGCCACGAAGGAAACGTTCACGGCGTCCGAGTCCGAGCGCATCCTGCGCGGATTCCTCTCCACGGCACTGTTCGACGCCGGGCTCTACTGCCGCGCCGACGACCGCGGCGACCCCGTCGTCCAGCTCGCTCCGCCGCTGATCGCGGGTCAGGCCGAGTTCGACGAGATCGAACAGATCCTGCGGTCGGTGCTGGACCGGGCGTACTCGCTGCTGTAGATCGCGCGGCCGAACGTCGGACACGGCCGCATCGCACGTCGGCGAGCCTGCGCGGTTCCGCTGGTAACGTGCGATCGGTGACCTCGGGGTGGACTCGCCGGACCTCATCGGCGCTAGTCGCCGCCCTGCTCGGGCTGCTTCTGTGCGTGATCGCCGCAGGTCCGGCCGGTGTCGGACGGGCCGGCGCCGTTCCCGTCCCGACCGGTGCACCGCCGGCCTTCACGACGCCCGTCACCGATCACTGTCCGCACAGGATCGGCACCCCACCGGCCGTCGACGAGTCCGAGGTCGTCGCACCCGGTTCGACACCCCCGTCCTCACTGCCGGTCCCCACACCGGCGATCGGGGGCGAGGACCTCTCATATTGCGGCGTCGTCGCCGACCCCGCAGCCGGCCCGCTTCCCGCTCGGCTGACGTCGGCCGGGTGGCTGATCGCCGACCTCGACTCCGGCAACGTCATCGCGGCCAAGGATCCCCACGGGCGGTACCGGCCCGCATCGACGATCAAGGTGCTGCTCGCGCTCATCGTTCTCGACGAACTCGATCTCGACGCGACTGTCCTCCCGACCGCGGAGGACTGGAGCACCGAGGGCGACTCGTGCGGAATGGGGCCCGGCGGCCGGTACACCGTCCGCGACCTGCTGACCGGACTGCTCATGGTGTCGGGCAACGACTGCGCCAACGCGCTCGCCCGGGAGCTCGGCGGTGTGGAGACCACGCTGGAGAAGATGAACGCACGCGCCCGCGAGCTGGGCGCCTCCGACACCCGCGCGGCCAGCCCGTCGGGTCTCGACGCCGCCGGAATGTCCTCCTCGCCGTATGATCTCGCCCTGATCTACCGGGAAGCGATGGCACAGGGGACCTTCCGTGAGTTGATCGCCAAGCCCACGTTCCGGTTCCCCGGTTATCCCCGCCGACCCGACGTTCCCGGCGACAAGGACCATCCGCCGTACGACATGTACAGCAGCAACCGCCTTCTGGTGGACGGCTACCCGGGCATGCTCGGTGGCAAGACCGGGTACACCGACGATGCACGGAAGACCTTCGTCGGCGCGGCGGAGCGCGACGGAAGACGCATCCTCGTCGTCCAGATGTACGGACTGTCGGTCGAGGGCGACATGTACTGGGATCAGGCGCGGGAGATGTTCGAGTACGGATTCCGGGCCGGGCCGGAGATCACCGTCGGACGTCTCGTCGAATCGTCCGGTGAGGCGGCCGAATCCACCGCACCGCGCGCCGCATCGTCGGCGGACTCCCACCTCGCGAGCACCGGTTCCGACGCCGCCTCCCCCATCTCGGTGCGCATCCTCGTCGGGCTCGTCGCAGCACTCGCCGCCGTGGTCCTGCTGTTGTTGGGGCTCAGGCTCTTCGGACGCAGGTGACGGCCCTTCTCCGTCGACCCGGCCGCCGTGCACCTCGGGGAGCGACCCGACGACCCGAGGTTCGGTTGAGCACCGTCGACGTCACGACATGACGCCGTCGGACGCAGGTGCCAATCGGTGAAAACCACTGCGGTGGAACACCAGTGGAGAGCTGGCCGGATCCGCGTCGAGGGTGTGTACCCGCAGCAGCACGACCAGGTGATCACCCGCATCCACGTCGGCATACACCGACGTCGTCAGCCACCCGCTCGCATCCCGCAGGACGATGCTCCCCTCGTCGAGGGAGTCCCAATCGACGCCGGCGAAGCGGTCGCCGTGTTTCGTCGAGAGCTTCCGGCAGACCTCACCGTGTTGCTCGGCGAGGATCGTGACGCCCAGTCGCGCAGCCGCACGCAGGTCCGGCCACGTCTGCGACGATCGTTGAACGCACACCGACACCAACGGCGGGTCGAGCGACACTGCGGTGAACGTGCTCGCCGCCATCCCCACCGGGCGCCCGTCGCGCATCGCGCACAACGCCACGACGCCGGACGGGAAGGCACCGAACACTTCCCGGAGGCGGCTCGGGACGAGCCCCGTCGGTTCTGTCATCGTCTTCTCTCTTTCGGGCTTCTCACAGATCGAGGACCAGTCGAGCCGTGCACGCCCGGGACACACAGGTCATGATCACGTCGCCGGCGTCGCGTTCGTCGTCGGTGAGCACCGAATCGCGATGGTCGGGCACGCCGTCGAGCACGGTGGCCTCGCACGTCCCGCAGGTTCCCTCGCGGCACGAGGAGGAGACGATCACCCCGCCGGTCCGCTCGACGGCTTCGAGGATCGTCTCGTCCTCTGCGACAGTCACCGTCACCCCGGACATCTGGCACTCGACCTCGAACGGCGTATCGCCGATGCGGGGCCCCACCGGCTCGGCCGGGCTGAAGCGTTCCGTGTGCAGGGCTCCGTGCGGCCACGATCCCGTTTCCGATTCGACGGCCGTCAGGAGCCCCTCGGGTCCGCAGCAGTACACGCCGACACCCTCGCGCGGTCCACCGAGAATCCGCGTCAGGTCCAGCACGCCGACCTCGTCTTGCGGATAGAGGTGCACCTTGTCGTCGTAGCCGGCGAGCTCGGCGGCGAATGCCATCGAGTCCCGCGTTCGCCCGCCGTAGTGCAGAGACCATGGAATCCCCCGCTCCTCGGCGTCGCGGAGCATGGGCAGGATCGGCGTCACCCCGATTCCCCCGGCGATGAACAGGTACTCGTCAGCGTCCTCGAGCGGGAAGTGGTTGCGCGGTCCGCGAACCCGGACGCGGTCGCCGCAGGAGAGGCGATGAGCGCGTTCGGAGCCGCCACGGCTCTCGCGTTCCCGCAGGACTGCGATGCGCCATGTCGGCTCGTGGCGTGGTCCGCACAGCGAGTACTGCCGAACGAGATCGTTGCCGAGGTCGAGGTCGACGTGGGCGCCCGGCGAGAAGTCCGGCAGCGCGGTTCCGTCTCCTGCCTCCAACGACAAACTCACCACGCCGATGCCCTCGGAGCGGACGCCACTGACCACCGCTTCGATCCATTGCGCATCATCCGACGCGCCGGCGGCCGGGCCCTTGACTGCTGAAGGCTGTGTCATTCGACGCCACCTGGCCGAATCTGAACGCCTCCCAGGGCCTTCGGGGCGTGGCGGGCCGGGATACCGTCCACGGTCACCAGCGCACGCCGCGAGCGTCGATGACGCGGCGTGCCTTGAAGGTGGTCGGTTCCAGAGTGCCCG
This sequence comes from Gordonia sp. Swx-4, assembly GCF_030316175.1. NCBI lineage: Bacteria > Bacillati > Actinomycetota > Actinomycetes > Mycobacteriales > Gordoniaceae > Gordonia > Gordonia sp. Swx-4. The sequence continues at coordinate 1,777,079 of NZ_CP128197.1, read as the reverse complement.
GGGTGAGCACCTCGAACGGAATGCGAATGCCCAACCGTTGTTTCAGTACGGACTCGGCGCGCGCGACGAGTGCAGCCTGGGCTTCGGCACGTCGGTCGTCGTCCACCGCTTGCCAGGCCTCATGGGTGCCGGCCGAGACCTCGGCGTGAACCGCGATCTCGTCCAGTGCGCCTTCGGTGTGGACGTGGATCCGGAATTCGGGTCCGAGTTCAGGGATGTCACGCAACGCGGTCTCGATGGCACTCGGGTAGATGTTGGCACCCCGGATGACGAGCATGTCGTCGAGTCGCCCGAGCACACCCTCGGGCATGCGCGGGTAAGTTCGTCCGCAGACGCACGGGGTGTCGTCGAGATACGTCTCGTCTCCGGGCGCGAATCGGATCATCGGTTGGGACTCCCGCCACAGGTGCGTGTAGATCACGGCCCCACGTTCGCCGACCGGGATCGCCACGTTGTGGTCGTTCCGATCGACGACCTCGGTGTAGACCTCATCGGTGATCAGGTGGGTGCCGGTACCTGCCTCGCACCCGACGCTGGTCTGGAACGGATACATCTCCGACGTCGATCCGGCATCGGCCACCGTTGCGCCCCAGCCCTCTTCGATGATTCGTCGCGTTCCGGGCAGGCTGCCGCCGGGCTCTCCACCGACCAGCACGTGCTGTACCGAACTGGCGCGCAGATCGACACCCATCCGCTCTGCCACGGACAGCAGGTGGATGCAGTACGACGGGGTCGCGCTGAACACCGTTGAGCCGAGCGTGCCGATCATCTCGATGTGCTTCTCGGAATCGGTGACCCCCAGCGGAAAGACCGTGGCGCCGATGCGTTCCACGCCCTGCAGGACGCCCCAGCCACCGAAGAACAGTCCGAACGGGAATCCGATCTGCACGATGTCATCGGGGCGCACACCGGCACACCACTGTGCCATGGCGTGTACGTCGGCGGCCCGGTCCCAGTCACCGCGGGACACCGCATACATCGTCGGGGTTCCCGATGTGCCCGATGACCCATGGATGCGTGCGATGCCACCGGCTCCGAAATCCCTTGTGTACGAGCCGAACGGCGGATTCTCCTGTTGGTCGGCGACGAGCATCTTCTTGGTGATGATCGGAACCTTCGCCGTGAAATCCGCCAGCGACGTCACGTGTTCGGGCCGGAACCCGTGCTTGTCGTAGTGGCGCCGGTAGAACGGCAATTCGTCGTAGACATAGCGCAGCTGCAGCTGTATCCGCTCGAGAATCCGACGATCCCGTTCCTCGGGGTCGCGGGTTTCGCGGGCTTCGTCCCAATATCGGCGAGTCGCCGACAAGGAAGCGGCGTCACCGTCGGCGGCAGCGGCGGCAAGCGCGTGTGAAGGGGTCATCGATGTCTGTCCTTGGCTCGCGGAGGTGGATTCAGGTGGGTCGGCTGCCTAATCAGACCCCCAAGGCGACGCGTGCGAGCTTGTTGCGGCGAGCCATGTTCTCGCGCGGGGTGAATTGCGGTGTGACGTAGCGCGCGAAGAGCTCGAGAGAGCGATTCCACTTGTCGGTGGTCACCCAGTCACGGCTGTTGATCAGGAACGTCCCGAATCCGCCGGTGGCTTCTTCCAATTCGCGGATCTGACGGGTGCAGTCCTCGGGGCTGCCGATGATCCACGGGATCTCCTCGACCATCCACTCGAAGGTGAGCTCGGCGTCGTCCATGCCCTCTCCCTTCTTCATCAGCGCACCCAGACCGAGGCCCAGGAGGTACTCGTAGGACCGGTGCACGCCGGCCCGGATCTCCTTCATCGCCTGGTCCTTGCTGTCGGACACGTAGACCTCACGGGTGATCCGCCAGTTCTGACGCGCGACGTCGGGGTCGAGACCGTTCTCCTCGGCCGCCGAGGTCAGTGCCGCAGCGTGCGCCGCGAGGTCGGGGGCATGCGGGTAGCCTTCGTTGTCGGTCGGAGAGAAGTACACACTGAGAGCCTTCCACCCCTTGGCGCCACACCGTGCGTAGTTGTGCGTTCCGGTCAGGCCGGCGATCGCGAACGGCGGAACCTCCTGGTACGGACCGACCTGCAGCTGACGATTCTCGTACTTCCAGTACACGCCTTCATAATTGACCGGCTCGTCGGAGGTGAGGAGTTCCCAGATGATCTCGAGCGCCTCGGACGTACGGGGCGCGGCTTCGGAACGTTCGAGCTGGAACAGCGCCTGGTCCGTGGGCAGCCCGCCGCCACCGAAACCGTATTCCAGCCGACCATGAGTGAGGTGGTCGAGGAATGCCAGACGCTCGGCGACCTGGAACGGATCCTGGTACGGGAGGTTCACCACGCCGGTGCCGAGCCGGATCCTGCTCGTGAGGGCTGACGCCTTCGCCAGCAACAGTTCCGGCATCGGCACGTTCTCGTAGCCACCGGTGTGGTGTTCGCCGATCCAGAACTCGCTGAAACCCAGCTTCTCCGCCAGAACGATCTCTTCGATGTCCCGGTCGTACGACAGCGACCAGTTCTCGATCGGCGGGTGTTCCGGCATCGCGAACAGACCAAACCTCATGTGTGACCTCCCTGTATGGCTGAGCCCGATCGTTGACCAGACACATATTGGTTTATTGCCGACCCAATAGTGATGTGACTCACTGCGGCATGTCAAGAGTGACCGAGAAAACTGGCATCTAACAGTCTGTTTCGACGCCACCCCGGCGGTACGCCTAGTTGATAACCTACCTCGACTCTGTTTATCTTGTGACCGTGAACACAACCGATCAAACCCGTGTGGGCGTCGACCCGCGCCCGGTCGTGAGGCCCGGCGACGACGGCATCTGGACCGTTTCCGGTTCACGGTGCGCACGCTGTGCGCGAGCTGTCGCCTACCAGTGGCCGCGTTGCCCCGGGTGCGCGGGAGAAGTGCACTCGGAGGACTTCGCCGGCACCGGGGTGGTGTGGAGTCGGACCACCATCAACATCGCCGTGGGCGATCACGTTCCGCCGTACACGGTCGCCTACATCGACCTCGACAACGGGCCACGAATGCTGGCCCATGTGGCCGGGGAGAACGTCGACGTCGGCGCACGGGTGCGGCTCGTCGGCCTCACACCCGGCGGAGATCCGTGCGTCGAGGAGGTACACCGATGAACCGGGTCGCAGTACACGGCGTCGGCATGTCCCGCTTCGGACGGCAACCGGGACGTGATCTGTCGGCCCTCGCCGGCGAGGCGGTCGCCGGGGCGTTCGACGAAGCCGGCTCCGTTTCCGTCGACGCGGTGTGGGTCGGAACCGTGTTCGGCGCGCCCGGTGTCGCGCAGCGGGTCCTGCGAAGCCTGGGTATCACCGAGGTTCCCATCATCACCGTCGAGAATGCCTGCGCGAGTGGGACAACGGCCTTCATCGAGGCGCACGAAGCAATCCGCACCGGCCGATTCGGGCGAGTCCTCGCCCTCGGTGTCGAGCAGATGAGTACCGCATTCTCCGGTCCCATCGTGCCCGAGACGACCGATCCCGAAGGCCTCACCGGGCTGGCCCTGCCCGCGCTCTACGGGATGAGTGCCGCCCGATACCTTCACGACGGAGCTGTGACGCTGGAGCAACTTGCCGCGGTCTCGGTCAAGAATCGCAATCACGCGCAGGGCAATCCGCGAGCGCCGTTCCGCGAGCGCCTCACCGTCGAAGAGGTTCTCGCGTCCCGCATGATCGCCGATCCGCTCACACTCCTACAGTGTTGCCCGACCAGCGACGGTGCTGCCGCCGCGATCCTGGCGCCGGCCACCGGCGCTGCCGACGAGGTGACCGTGCGCGCGACGACGATGCGAAGCGGACGCGTATGGGACCAGACCTCGCCCCACGTGTGGGGTCACGACATCGTTCGCGACGCCACCGTCGACGTGCTCGGTGCCGCCGCGATCGAGTCCATCGACGACATCGATGTCTTCGAGGTCCACGACGCATTCACCATCGGCGAGATCGTGACGACCGAGGCCCTCGGAATCGCCGCCCCGGGTGAAGGCGGTGCCGCGGCTGCGGCCGGGAGGACAGCGCTCGGCGGCGACACGCCGGTCAATCCCTCGGGCGGACTGCTGTCACGCGGACATCCGCTGGGCGCAACCGGTTTGGCGCAGGTCGCGGAGATCACGTGGCAACTCCGCGGCCAGGCCGGCAGCAGACAGGTCGAGTCGGCGCGACTCGGCCTGGTCGAGACGATGGGTGGAGGTGTCTCCGTTCTGGACGGAAACGCCTGTGCCATGACGATTCTGGAGGCTTCATGAGCACGTCGGACACCGAGGTCGCGAACCTCGACCTGCTGGACCCGACCGCACTGGCCGACCCGTACCCGGTCTTCGCATCGCTGCGTGCGCACGACCCTGTCCACTGGAACGCTCGCTACAAGTCGTGGTTCATCACCTCGTTCGACGACGTCACCGCTGCGCTCAAGGATCCGCGTTTCACCTCGAACCGCATCACCCCCTACCGCGAGAACGTGCTGAGCCGGCCCGGAACCGACCCGTTGCTGCGCGAGGCTTTCGGAGTCCTCGACGACTGGATGGTGTTCAAGGATCCGCCCGACCACACGCGACTACGCCGACTCCTCAGCCGTGCGTTCACACCGCGCTCGGTGTCGAGGATGCGGCCGGCGATCGAAGCCATCGCCGCCGAACTGCTCGATCGGGCGGTCGAGCACGGTGACAACCGGATCGATCTCATCAGCGACTACGCCTATCCACTCACGTCCTCGGTGATCGCCGAGATGCTGGGCGTTCCCCGCGAAGATCGTGACCGGTTCAAGGACTGGTCCGACCAGATCAGTGGGCTCGTCTTCGGCAGCCTCGGCGACGACGAACGCCACCGGCGCGGTGCACGCGGAATGAAAGAACTGACCACCTATCTCGGGGAACTGGTCGCCGACCACGAGAAGTCGCCGTCCGATGATCTGATCTCGATGCTGATCTCGGCCAGGGAGAACGACGACTCGCTGAGCCACGACGAGGTGATCGCCACCGGTGTCCTGCTGCTGTTCGCCGGCCACGAGACCACCACGAACCTCATCGGCAACGGAATTCTGGCCCTGTTGGACCATCCGGAGGAGCTTCGTACCGTCGATCCCTCCGACCCGGCACGGGTCAACGGGCTGGTCGACGAACTCCTCCGATATGACGGACCGGCCAAGAGTGTCGTGCGACTCGTCACCGAGGACATGGTGTGGCGCGACAAGCAGATGCGTGCCGGCGAGCGGGTCTTCCTGTTCCTGTCCAGCGCCAACCGCGACCCGTCGGCCTTCGAGAACCCGGACACCTTCGACGCCTCGCGGCGACCCGGCCGCCAACTCGGCTTCAGCGCGGGGCTGCACTACTGCCTGGGCGCGCCGCTGGCCAGGCTGGAAACCTCCATCGCGGTACCGACCGCCATCAACCGGCTCAGTGGGTTGGCACCCGATCCCGACGACTCTGTCTCGTGGGCGCCGACTCTCCTGACACGCGGGATGACCCGGTGTCCCGTCCGTTACGGCCTAACATCGGGTTCGACCCACTAACCTCGGTTGCCACCCGGTCGCCGAACAGCGAAGCGGCACCGGCCGATTCGGAACAGGAGGAACGATGGCTCGTCCGAGTCGGTGGACAGACGTCGTCGAAGCGGCCGCCGAAGAGTTCCGGAGCCGCGGATACGACAGCGCAACCCTCGAGGACATCGCCACGCGTGTGGGAATCCTCAAGGGCAGCATCTACAACTACGTCCAGAACAAGGAAGAGCTGCTGCTCGCGGTCGTGGAACGCCCGGCCGAGGTACTGCTCGCCGACCTCGAGCAGCTACGCAACGATGACCAGCAGTCGGCAACCATCCGGTTGCAGACGCTCTTCCGGATTCAGGTACGCGTGTTCAGCGACCACTACCCCGCGGCGTTCGTGTACCTGCGCAACATCGGACGCACCGACCTCTCCGACAAGTTCGGGAAGTTCACCGAGATGGATGCGAGATATATGGGCATCCTGGAAGATCTGATCGCCGACGGAGTCCGGCGCGGCGAGTTCAATCCCCCGGTGAGTCCGCGGATCGCCGCCCTCTCATTGGTCGGCATCCTCAACTGGATGCAGCACTGGTTCACACCCCAGAGCGACGAGGCGAACCGTCGCCTCGCCGACGATCTGTTCGCGATGGCGCTCGGGGGTCTCACGTCCGGCGGCAGTCTCGCCCGAATCCTGGCCGGCACTCACGATGCCGCGTCGTCGGTCAGCGAGCCCGACCGGACAACCACCCGATCAGTACGCTGAGCCCGGCACCCACACCCGCCGCAGCTGCGAGTGCCGCCGGGCGCGGCGTCGGGTTCACCTCGACCGTCGGCGAGATCACCACGGGCCGACGCAGTTCCGCGTCCGGGTCCTCCTCGACCTGGAACCCGGCGTTCGCCGGGTCGGTCGCACACCAGGCGGCGGCGTAGAGCACGATGCGTGACGCGAGGTAGGCGAACACCATGACACCGAGGATCGGGCCGAAGGCCACACCGGCGGGGCTGCTCAACACCGACTGGAGGTAGAGCCCGCCGACCGTCTTGACGATCTCGAACGCGACCGCGGTGATCAGACCAGCTTTCAGGGTGTTGCGGAATGGCAACTGCACCAAGGGAAGCCGCGCCATGATGAATGTGAACAACGCCCAGGTGGCAAGGATCGAAACCGCGATGGACACCAGTCGGACGAGGACCGGCGCCCACGACGCATCGTCGAGGCCGACCCATCCGAGCACGGTCCGCGTGAGACCCGAATTTCCCAGGGCGGTAAGGGCCATCGTCACTGCGAACGCGACACCGAGTCCGGCGAAGGTCACCAGGTCCCAGACCTTCGACATCACCGCGTTGCGTTGCACCCGGCCGCCCCACATCTCGGTCATGCCGGTGCGTACACCGGAGATCCAGCCGATGCCGGTGAACGCGGCACCGAGCAGACCGACCACACCCACCGTGGTGCGGGAGTCGATGGCCGAGGTGATGATGTCGGATACCTGGTCGCCGAGCTGGCCCGGCATCTTCTCCACGACGGCGTCCTGGATGTTCTGCAACAACTCGGGCTGCCGGGCCAGCACGAAGCCGGCCACCGCGAACGCGACCATGATGATCGGGACGAGCGCGAGGATGCCGTTGAAGCTGATACTCGCGGCATACAGGTTGCCGCGACGGTCGTTGTAGCGATCGACCGTCCGGAGAAGATGGTCGAGCCACGTCCAGCGTTCGCGCCGGTCCTCGTAGATCGACTTCGCCCGGGTGACGAGCGACTTCCCCGAATCGACCACCGAACTCACCGCACGCCTCCTCGTCGGGTCGCCGAGGGCGCCGGACTCTCGCAGACCGTGTCAGCGCCTCGGTGACAGGAAACCCACCTTGTCATAGACCGACTCCAGGGTCGCCGAGGCCACCGCCCGGGCGCGCTCCGCGCCACGCGCGAGGATGACGTCGAGCTGGGCGGGGTCGTTCATGTACTCGGTGACGCGGCCGCGTAGCGGCGTGACGAACTCGGCGAGGACGTCGGCGGTCTCGACCTTCAGATCGCCGTATCCCTTGCCCTGGTACTTGTCGACGAGGACGTCCACCGGGGTGCCGCTCAACGCCGACTGGATGGTCAGCAGGTTGCTGACACCGGGCTTGTTCTCCGGGTCGAAGCGGATCTCGGTCTCGGTGTCGGTCACCGCGGAACGAATCTTCTTGGCGGACTTCTTCGGCTCGTCGAGCAGATTGATGAGGCCCTTGTCGGTCTCGGCCGACTTGCTCATCTTCGCGGTCGGGTTCTGGAGGTCGTAGATCTTGGCGAACTCCTTGACGATGTACGCCTGCGGGACCTTGAGGACCTTGCCGAACCGAGAGTTGAAGCGCTGCGCGAGATCGCGGGTGAGTTCGAGGTGCTGACGCTGGTCCTCACCCACCGGAACCTGATCAACCTGGAACGCGAGGATGTCCGCGGCCATCAGGATCGGATAGGTGAACAGCCCGACGCCCGCGGCGTCGACGCCCTGCTTGGCCGACTTGTCCTTGAACTGCGTCATCCGGCTCGCCTCACCGAAACCGGTGATGCACGACAGCACCCACGTCAGCTCGGCGATCTCCGGGATGTGCGACTGGACGTAGATCGTGGAGCGCTCGGGGTCGACGCCGACGGCCAGCAGCTGAGCTACCGACAGTCGCGTGCGCTCGGCAAGGGTCTTCGGATCGAACGACGCCGTGATCGCATGCATGTCGGGGATGAAGTAGAAGGCCTCGAAGTCGTCCTGCAGGGCCACCCACTGGCGAACCGCACCCAGGTAATTGCCGAGGTGGAAGGAATCGCTGGTGGGCTGGATTCCCGACAGTACGCGGGGGCGGGCGGCGCCGGATGCGGAGACGTCAGAACTCATCGGTCCATTTTCGCAGACCCGCAAAGCCTTTTTCGCCGGTGCCCGCATCACTCGTAGACGACGGTGACCGGCGCGTGATCCGACCAGCGCAGGTCGTAGGCGGCTGCCCGATCCACTGTCGCCTTCACCGCACGCTCGGCGAGCGAACGGTTGGTGAGTTGGTAGTCGATCCGCCATCCGGAGTCGTTGTCGAACGCCTTGCCGCGCCACGACCACCATGAATATGGACCGCTCTCGCCGGGATAGAGCTCGCGGGTGACGTCGTGCCACCCGGCTTCGAGGAGGCCACCCACCCACGCGCGCTCATGCGGCAGGAAGCCCGGGCTCTTGAGGTTGCCCTTCCAGTTCTTGATGTCCGCCTCGGCGTGGGCGATGTTCCAGTCGCCGCCGACGACGACGTGGCGGCGACGGCGGACGAGCCGGCCGAGGTGCGCGCCGAACTCGTCGAGGAACCTCATCTTCTCCTCGTACTTGACGACGTCCTTCTCGGCATCGGTGAGCGCCGCACCCTTCGGCAGGTACAGACTGGCCGCGGTCACCGGCCCGAGGTCGGAGTCGAGGTCGACCTCGAGGTAGCGGCCGAGGTCGTCGAATTCCGCACTGCCGAAGCCGAAGCGGACGGCGGCCGGCTCGGTACGGGTCAGCACGCCGACACCGGCATGTCCCTTCACCGAGGACTCGCTCATCGTGAGATGCCAGCCGGCGTCGAGCGCAGGAGCCAGGGCGTCCCGGGCGAGGTCCTCGCTCGCCCGCACCTCCTGCAGCAGCACGACGTCGAGCGACGAGTCCTCCAACCAGGGCAGGAAGCCGCGGTTGGTCTCGGAACGATGTTTGACCGCCGCGCGGATTCCGTTGACGTTGACCGTGGAGATGGAGAGTGGCACGGGGCCACATCCTACGGATGCGGTCCGACAGACCAACGCCCGCAAGCCTTCTTCGCGGACGGTTCCCGACGTCTCGGATTGAGACGAAAAAGAGGTAAGGCAACCCTTGTGCATCCCGGGAGAGATATGTAAGCATTACCTAATCCAGGCACTACGTTAGGTCCGAAGATGTTCGTTTGTATTTGCCGCGCTGTCACCGTCGACGAGGTCCACGAGCACTGCGATGCCGGTGCCTACACCATCGACGACATCAGCGACCGCTGCGGCGCGGGCGAGGGCTGCGGAACCTGCCTGGAGAAACTCGACAGCATCCTGAGCGAAAGGCTGGCCACCTCGACGAGCGCTGCATGACCTGACATCAGACAACTCCAGCAACAACCTCGCCCGAGTACGCGCGCGGGGCGTTTTGCCGTGTTAGCTTCATCACTACGATTGTCCGGCTAACGGGAGGCTGTCATATGCGTGGCGACGACGAGGTCATTGCACTGCTCAACGAGCAGCTCACGAGCGAGCTCACCGCGATCAACCAGTACTTCCTCCACGCGAAGATGCAGGAGAGCTGGGGTCTCACGGAGATCGCGGCCAAGACGCGCGCCGAGTCCATCGAGGAGATGACGCACGCCGAGATCCTCACCGACCGCATCCTCTTCCTCGACGCGCTGCCCAACTACCAGCGTCTGCTGCCGCTGCGCATCGGTCAGTCCATCCGCGAACAGTTCGAGTCGGACATGGCGATCGAGGTCGAGGTCGTCGAACGACTGCGCCCGGGCGTCGCGATGTGCCGCGAGAAGGGCGACATCACCAGCGCGAACCTCCTCGAGAAGATCCTCGCCGAGGAGGAAGAGCACATCGACTACCTCGAAACCCAGCTCGAGCTGATCAACAAGATCGGCGAACCGCTCTACCTGTCGAAGACGATGGCGACGCCGCCGACCAACGGCTGACGTTCCGCGCTCAGGCGGGGACCGGGCGGCGACGCGCCGTCATGAACGCGACGACAGCGACCGCGATGCCGCCGACAGCGAGGACCGCACCGATCACCGCCGGTGACAAGAATCCCCATCCGGCACCGACGACCACGCCTCCGAGGAACGCGCCCGCGGCATTGGCGATGTTGAGCGCCGAGTGATTGAGGGCGGCGGCCAACGTCTGGGCGTCGGCTGCGACGTCCATCAGACGTGTCTGTAGCGCGGGGATCATCGTCGTTCCGGTCAGCGCGACGAGGTACGTGAGTATCAGTGCCGCCCAGGCATTCTCGGCGAGTACGGCGAAGGCGGCGAGCGCCACCGCACTGGTGGACAATCCGGCGAGGATCGCGGTCGAGACGTTGCGGTCGGCCGCCCAGCCGCCGACGAAGTTGCCGGTCACCATGCCCAGGCCATACAGCATCAGGGCGATCGGCACGATCGAGACCGGCAGCCCCGTCACCGAGGTGAGTGCCGAGTTCAGGTACGTGTAGAAGGCGAACATCCCGCCGAAGCCGACGACACCGATCACCAGCGTGAACCACACCTGAGATCGCCGAAGCGCGCCGAGTTCGGTCAGCGGGTCGGTGATCGTCATGCCGGACAGGCTCGGGAGCACACGGACCAGTGACACGACGGTCGCGATGCCGATGGCGACGACGATCGCGAACGCGGTGCGCCACCCGAACGTCTCCCCCAGCCAGGCCGCCGCCGGTACGCCGACGACGTTCGCGACCGAGAGACCGAGCATCACCTGCCCGACCGCCTTGGCGCGATGACGCGGACCGGCGAGGTGCGCGGCGACCAGTGCCGCGACGCCGAAGTACGCACCGTGCGGAAGACCGGCGACGAACCGCGCCACGAGAAGGAGTCCGTACGACGGCGCCAGGACCGTGGCGAGGTTGCCGATCGTGAACGCCACCATCAGGGCGATCAGGAGAACCCGCCGCGACATCCGCGCGGTGAGCGCCGCGATCAGCGGAGCGCCCACCACCACGCCGAGTGCGTAGGCGGAGATGACATGACCGGCGGTGGGCTCGGAGACGCCGAGGGAACCGGCGATGTTCGGTAGCAGACCCATCGCGACGAACTCGGTGGTTCCGATACCGAAACCGCCCAGGGCGAGCGCGAGGATCGTCAGCCGGCGGCCACGACCCGAGATCCCCGACGAACGATGTTCGACGTTCGACGCCGCGTCGTCGAGCGCGTTGAGAGCGAGGTCGTCCGGGGCACCGGCGGTCGTCGTGGGGGCTTCAGGCACGCCTCATGCCAACCGGCCCTCCGACACCACCATTCCCCCTACGGCCGGTGAGTTCGTTCACACGACGAGCGACGACCCGTCGTCCAGCGCTCACTCCGAGCCGGAACCACCGCTCGAGCTGTCCGAGCCGCCACCGCTGCCACCGGAACTGCTGCTGCTCGAATTCGAGCCGCTGCCGGAGTCCGAGTTCGAGCCACCGCTGCTGCTGTCGCTGTCACCCGAACTACTCGAGTCCGTTCCACCGGAACCGCCAGAGCCCGAGCCGCCGCTGCCGGAACCGCCCGCGTCCGAGCCACCCGAGTCCGAGGTCCCGGAATCGGTGCTGCCGGAATCGCCGGTGTCGCCGTCGGGACCACCCGAACCCGGGCTGCCGCCATCCGACGACGGTCCGTCCGACGAGTCGATCTCCGACCGCGTGACGCCCGGATCGCTGCCGCCGGTCGACGGGTCGGTGCCGTCTCCACCGCCGGCCGGGGTGTTGTCGTCGCCGACCGCCGGCGCGGGCGACGAGGTGTCCGGACCCGCCGAGGAGTCGCCGCTCGACGGACCGCCGGCCACCTCGGTGACCTCAGGCGTATCGGTACCGCGGACCGGTGCCTCGACCTCCGGTGCAGTGGTCTCGGGATCGTCGGCGGCGGCGGCGACGAACCGGGCGAGAGCCACCGATGCAGAGGAGTCATCGTCGGCGACCACCGAAAGGGTGTTCGGTTGCGAGGTGACCGACGGTCCGACGATCGCGCCCGCCCAGTACCGCACGAAGTTCACCGGCAGCAGCACGATGCTGCGCACACTCGCGGCGAGAGCATTCACACCACGCATGAGTCGTGCCGGGGACAGACTGACGATGCCCTGCAGGATGTCCTCGAACACGAAGAGGTCGGGCAGGTAGGCGCCGTAACCGAGTTGCGGCAGCGGGGGCAGGAATCCCTGGACCAGACGGACGACGGGCTGCAGGTTGGCCAAGGTGATGCCCAGCGGGAGGCCGATCGTCGGACGACCGGACAGGAAGTCGCCGATCTCGCCGGTGTACCCGAGGTCGTTCGCCCAGCCCTGGACCAACTCGGCGAAAGCGGACTTCGCCCCCACCATGCAGACCGTCCCGGTCGCGGTCCCCGCGCCGCTGCACGAGACCGGCCGCGTCGCCCACTGCGACGCGGGGTCGCGATACATCGCGTACGGGTAGAGGAAGTGCTTCGTCTGGTATCCGAGGATGCCGTCGATGGCACCGATGGGGTCGTACAGCGGATCCGGCAGGTCACAGATGGGGTCGCCGTCGATGCACACCGACACCACCCGATCGGACACCGTTCCGAACCCCGCATCCGCACCGTTCGCGCCGCGCGGCCCAGACATCGTCAGACCTGGGATCACACCGATCATCGACAGCTCGATACCCCGCCCGGTCTTGTCCCCGGCACGTCGCGGATCGGAGTACAGCTCGCCGCTGATGACATCCGGGTCGATGGTCACCATCACCGGGTTGCCGTCGTCGTCGAGCAACGGTTCACCGTTCTCGTCGATCGCGACGACCTCACCGGCCGTGCCGTTCCCGATCTCGGACAGCACGTCACCGGCCACACGGGCGCCCTGCGAGTACCCGGCCACGACGACGGGCTTGCCCTGGCACTGCGACTGGTAGCCGGCGATCGTCGACTTGGTCGCTGCGGTCCCCTGCGCGACGCTCGAGTCGTATCCCGTCGCACCCAGTGGCCACAGGGTCGTCGGATAGTCCGCATAGATGACCTGGTAGGCGTTGTCGCTGGCGTACGGCGAGTTCGGATCGGGCTGATTGTCGGGCCCGAGCCCTGTGTAGCGCTGTTTCACGCCGACGAGGTACTGCCCCTCCGGGTCGTTGGTGCCGCCCACGATGACGACCGCGCCCGCGCCGCACGAGTCCGCCTTCGCCTCGGGGACCCCGCCGACCAGGCCGAAAGACGCGGCCACCGCCACGCCGGTCGCGGTTGCGATCAGAAACGACGTCCGACGCGACCTGAGATGCTTCATTGCCTTCATGAGGCCCACTCCTCACCACACCCGGACACGCTTCAGGGATGAAGAGGCGTCCTCCGCCGGGATTGACCCGAACGTTAGGGCATCGAAGCGAACCTGACAGGACGCTGAGAACTGCTAATGATCTTGTACTGGCGATTCACGCTGAACATCTACCGATTTCAACCGCTCGGAGGACACGCTCAGTACACGTTTCGGAACGCTGATGAAGAGTTCGATTCGGCGTGACCGGGAGGGTTCTCTGGCACTCACATCCGTGTTATATCCTTGTCGCCAGGTCATGAGTATCAGCGACAAGCCCCGGCTTGCTGATCGGCAACCCTCCAACCGCGGTGGGGTGCTCCGGGTGATGACCGGGTTGTGGGATCGCGGAAGCGAAGCCCCGGCAAGCGCGGGTCCGAAGGTCGGACCCCAACAGGGTCGAGTTTGGCCCTGCCGACCGTAGAAAGTGATCAACAGTCATGTCTGATGCCAACGAAGGCACCAATCCAGCCGACACGTGGAGCTTCGAGACCAAGCAGATCCACGTAGGCCAGGCCGCCGACGCAACCACGAACGCCCGGGCGCTGCCGATCTACCAGACCACCTCCTACGTCTTCAACGACACGCAGCACGCGGCGAACCTCTTCGGTCTCGCGGAGCCGGGCAACATCTACACCCGCATCATGAACCCGACCCAGGACGCGGTCGAGCAGCGGATCGCGGCCCTGGAGGGTGGCGTCGCGGCCCTGCTCGTGTCGTCGGGTCAGGCTGCCGAGACCTACTCGATCCTGAACATCGTCGAAACCGGCGGTCACGTGGTGTCGAGCCCGCGTCTGTACGGCGGCACCTACAACCTCTTCCACTACACCCTGCCGAAGCTGGGCATCGAGGTGAGCTTCGTCGAGGATCCCGAGGATCCCGCGTCGTGGCAGGCGGCCATCAAGGACAACACCCGAGCGCTGTACGGCGAGTCGATCTCCAACCCCAACAACGAGATCCTCGACATCAAGGGCATCTCCGAGGTCGCACACCGCAACGGCCTGCCGCTGATCATCGACAACACCGTCGCCACCCCGTACCTGATCAACCCGCTGGCCCACGGCGCCGACGTCGTCGTCCACTCGGCCACCAAGTACATCGGCGGACACGGCACCGCGATCGGCGGCGTGATCGTCGACGGCGGCACCTTCGACTGGCGCGTCCAGCGTGACGGTGAAGACCTGTTCCCCGGCTTCACCACCCCGGACCCGAGCTACCACGGTGCGGTGTTCGCCGACCTCGGCGCCCCGGCCTTCGCGCTCAAGGCCCGCGTCCAGTGGCTGCGCGACACCGGTGCCGCCATCGCACCGTTCAACGCCTTCCTGCTCGCCCAGGGCCTCGAGACCCTGAGCTTGCGCATCGAGCGCCACGTCGCCAACGCGCAGAAGGTCGCGAAGTTCCTCGAGGGTCACGCGCAGGTCGAGTCCGTCGCCTACGCCGGCCTCGAGTCCTCGCCGTGGTACCAGCGCGGCCAGGAACTCGCCCCCAAGGGCCAGGGTGCGATCATCGCCTTCGAGATCAACGGCGGTGTGGACGCGGGCAAGAAGTTCGTCGACGCCCTGAGCCTGCACAGCCATGTGGCGAACATCGGCGACGTCCGTTCGCTGGTCATCCATCCGGCCTCGACCACCCACAGCCAGCTGACCCCCGAGGAGCAGCTCGCCGCGGGTGTCACCCCGGGCCTGGTGCGCCTGGCCGTGGGCATCGAGGGAATCGACGACATCCTGGCGGATCTCGAACAGGGCTTCGCAGCCGCCAAATAGGACAGGTGAGGCAGTTTTGTCGGTGAGTATCGACCTGAACGCGCAAGCGTCTGATCAGCCCGACTGGGAATCGGTCCCGGACGGGAAGCTCGTCGGCATGAGCATCGGCTCGCTGCCTCTCGACAGCGGTGAACGGATCGACAACGTCACCCTGGCGTTCCAGCGCTGGGGGACGTTGTCGCCGTCCCGCGACAACGTCATCCTCACCCTGCACGCACTCACCGGCGACTCCCATGTCACCGGTCCCGCCGACGCCGAGCACGAGACACCCGGCTGGTGGGACGGCCTCATCGGCCCGGGCCAGGCCATCGACACCGACGAGTGGTGCGTCATCTCGGCCAACGTGCTCGGTGGGTGCAAGGGATCGACCGGTCCCGGGTCTCTCGCCTCCGACGGTCGGCCCTGGGGATCACGCTTCCCGCAGATCACCGTGCTCGACCAGGTCCGCGCCGAGGTCGCGCTCCTCGACCGCCTCGGAATCCGCAGCGTCGGAGCCGTTCTCGGCGGATCGATGGGCGGGGCCCGCGCACTCGAATGGGCCATCGAATACCCGGAGCGCGTTCGCAGCGCACTGGTGCTGGCCGTCGGTGCCCGCGCCACCGCCGACCAGATCGGCATCCAGACCACTCAGATCGCCGCCATCAAGTCCGACCCGGCCTGGCACGGCGGCAACTACCACGGAACCGGCCAGACGCCGCTGACCGGGATGGGCATCGCCCGTCAGATCGCGCATCTGTCGTACCGCAGCGAGCCCGAACTCGACGAGCGCTTCGCCAACGAACCGCAGGGCGACGAGCAGCCGCTGCTCGGCGGCCGGTACGCCGTCCAGAGCTACCTCGAGCACCAGGCGTCGAAGCTGATGCAGCGCTTCGATCCAGGCAGCTACGTGGTGCTCACCGAGGTCCTCAACCATCACGACGTCGGCCGCAACCGCGGCGGCGTGCAGAAGGCGCTCAACGAGTGCAAGGTCCCGGTCATCGTCGGCGGAATTGACTCGGATCGCCTGTATCCGTTGCGGTTACAGGCCGAGCTCGCCGAAGAACTGGGCAACTGTGTCGGCGGTTTGCAGGTCGTGCGCTCCGACACCGGACACGACGGCTTCCTCACCGAATTCGACGCCATCAGCGACCTGCTCAAGCGCACGGTCGAGCTCGCTCGCCGCGACGCCTGACTTTTCGGGATCCTCCCCGGTCTGAAACCGGCCGTCTGCGCTCAGCGCGGGACTGGTACCGGGGTGCTCGACGACGCCGGTGGTGCCGTCCGCACGGCTCCGGATTCCGGCGTCTCTTCGCGAGGCGATGACCCCGACGACCGATTGGGTACCGATCTGTTCGGTGTCGGCGTCAGCGGCGGCGGAGCCGGCGTGGTGTTCCGCGGCCGGATCTCCTTGGGCAACAGCGTCGGCGGGATCGGGGGTGTCGAGCCCGGCGCGAACGGCAGCGTCGGCCACGGGAACGGCGACAACGTGCGTGTGCTCGTCCCGGTCGACGGCGCGGTCGGCGGCAATTCGGTGGTGGCCCAGCCCGGCTGCTGGTTCCACGCCGGCGGCTCAACCGGTTGCAGCGGTTGGGTGGGCTGCTCGTAGGTCTGCTCGACCGGCTGGTCCGGGATCTGCGTCACCGGGGCCGAGGTGGTCGTCGGCGCCGGCTCGGAGCTCTGCTCGCTCGTCGTGGCGGCGGCGGGGACGCTACTCACCGTCGACGACGGCTCGGTGATCTGACGTTCGGCGAACGACGAGCTGACCGCATAGACGGTGATCAGGGCCGCGGCGATGATCGCGCCCGCAACCGCGAGCGGTGTGGCCGACAGCCACTCGCGCTGCCGTTGTCCGCCGATGAAGGCGAGCCGGGTAGTGCCCGAATAGGTTTCGCCGGCCAGGAGAGCCGCACCAGTCGCCGCGACCAGTTCCGGGGTCGACGGGCAGACCGTGTCGAAGTCGTGGCCGCGGGCCAGGTCGCGGACCGCAGGGAGATTGGCGAGACCGCCGACGAAGACCACCGCATCGGGGTCGACTCCGCGGGCGGACGCTTCGGCGACGTATCGGTCGAACACCTCGCGCGCCTCGCGGACCATCGGCGCCACCGCGTCCGCCACATGGGATTCGGTCAGCGCGACCCGCCCGGCACCGCCCGGGAGTGCCACCGAGGGACCGCCGGACCCCGAATGTCCGTAGGAGATCTCTTCTTTCGCCGTCCGGCAGGCGCTGAGCAACTCGCTGCGGCCGGCGCGGCTGCGCGCGGCGTCCCCGAGCGACGGATTGTCGGCGGTGAGGTTCGCGGCGATGGCACGGTCGAGACGACGTCCGCTGAGGACCGTCGAGCGTTCGACCCCCGTGATCCGGCGACTGCGCGGATCGACGGTGTAGATCGACATGCCGGTGTCGCCGCAGTCGACGACGACGGCGGTGGAGAATCGATCGATCTCGCCGGTGTCGGCGAGGTAGGCGACCACGGCCTCGTCCTCGCCGACCAACCGGATCTGGCGACGGGGGCCGCTCCCCCGCGATCGCAGGTGGCGTCGTTGAGCGGCGGTCCGGGCAGCCACTCCGATCGGACCCACCCGGGCGCCCGCCTCGCGGGCGGCGCCGAGCATGACGTCGATGCCGGCGTTGACGCGGCCCGCACCGTCGAGACCGTCGGTCGGGTCGACGTCGATGACGCGGGAATCCACCACGCTGCGGCCGAGATCGTCACGCGTCAGCAGGACGTAGTGGATCATGCCGGCGCCTGCCGACACGCCCATCGACGTCGCTTCGTTCACATGGTCATCGGTCGGTGTTGCGGTGATACGTACTCCAGCGGTCGGTGCGTCTGCCCCAGCGTCGTACTCGGTGCTGCTCGGCAGAGAGTTGCCTGGTCAGGCGCGACCACTCGTTCTGAAGGTCACGCTCAGGTCTCTATTGTAATCAATCCGTGCCCAGAGAGTCGATCGATGTGGCGAGCCAGAGCATCACACCGCCGACCGTCGCCATCACCGATACGTCGAACAATTTCCCTCTGACCTGCAGCAATCCCGCCTGAGACGACGGGATGAACGCACGGAGCAGCGCTCCGACGAGAAGCGCCGCACCGAACACGAAGGATCCGCGTCGCCATCGGTCGAACATCACGAGCAGGGCAGCCGCCAGGACACCCAGCATGACCAGCAGGTACGGGATCTGGACGAGAACCGCACGCACCCCCCGCACCGGCTCGGACCCGGGCTCGGCATCGTGATGTCCGTCACCGGAGGCCGGCGGCCGCAACCGATTCGGATCCGACGAGGGCAGATCCGCTCCGGCGGGACCGACGCGCGGCTCGTCCGGGCTCACGCCGTGCCGCCGCCCTCAACCCCGGCGACGGCGCCGGCAGCGGCCTGCTGGGCGGCGAGCTGCTGCTCGGCCCGCTCGACGACGTTGACGAGCAGGAACGCGCGCGTCAGCGGTCCGACCCCGCCCGGGTTCGGCGAGACGTGTCCGGCGACCTCCCACACGTCGGGATGGACGTCGCCGACCAGGCCGTCGTCGGTCCGGCTGACGCCCACGTCGATGACCGCGGCACCCGGCTTCACCATGTCCTTGGTGATCAGATGCGGCACGCCGGCGGCCGCGACGACGATGTCGGCGCGCTCGACCTCCGACCGGAGATCTGCGGTGCCGGTGTGGCAGAGGGTGACCGTGGCGTTCTCGCTGCGGCGCGTCAGCAGCAGACCGATAGGCCGGCCGATGGTGACACCGCGACCCACGACGGTGACGCGGGCACCGGCGATCGGGACGTCATAACGACGAAGGAGGTGGATGACGCCGCGCGGTGTACACGGCAGCGTCGACTCCTTGCCGAGTACGAGTCGCCCGAGGTTGATGGGGTGGAGTCCGTCTGCGTCCTTGAGCGGGTCGATCCGCTCGAGCGCCGCGTTCTCGTCGAGGTGCTTGGGCAGCGGCAGCTGCACGATGTATCCGGTGCAGGCCGGGTCGGCGTTGAGTTCGTCGATCGCGGCGTTGAGCTGCTCGGTGGTCGTGTCGGCCGGGAGGTCCTTGCGGATGGAGGCCACCCCGATGCGGGCGCAGTCCGAGTGCTTGCCTTTCACATAGGACTGCGAGCCCGGGTCGTCGCCCACGAGCACGGTGCCCAGACCGGGGGTGATGCCCGCCTCGCGCAGTGTGTTCACCCGTTCGGTGAGATCTGCGAAGATCTCGTCGCGCGTGGTCTTGCCGTCCAGTCGTATCGCGGTCACGCCCGACATTCTTCCATCCACGGCGACTCTGCTGTGAGCCACTACTGTCTGTGCCGTGAGAGCAACACGGGCCGACGTCGACCTCGCTGCGGCAACCATCTCCCCGCTCGTGCGGCGGACACCGACGCTGCGCACCGCCATCGAGTCCGTCGACGGTCCCCGGGACGTCGTCTTCAAACTCGAATACCTCCAGCTCGGCGGCTGTTTCAAGGTGCGGGGCAGCCTGTGGGCGACGCTGCACGCACGCGCGGAGGGAACACTGACCGACGCCGGGGTTCTCGTCGCGTCGGGAGGCAACGCCGCGATCGGCGCCGCCTGGGCCGCACGGATCGCCGGCGTGCCGTGCACCGTCGTGATCCCGGAAACCGCGCCCGAGGTCAAGGTCCAGACGTTGCGAACCCTGGGTGCGCAGGTGCACCTCGTCGGGCTGCGCTATCAGGACGCCGCCGACGCCGCCGTCGAACTCGCCGCCACCACCGGCGCGCTCCCGCTGCATGCCTACGACCTGCCCGACATCGTCGCGGGTGCGGGCACGATCGGCCTCGAGGTGACCGAGGACATCCCCGGTCCGCTGACCACCGTGGTCTGTGTCGGTGGCGGTGGCCTCATCGCGGGCCTCGCGGCGACCCTGCGTCCGGGCGACCGTCTCGTGGGTGCCGAACCCCTCGGGGCGTCATGTCTTCACCAGGCGCGGGCAGCGGGGTCGCCGGTCCCGGTCGAACTCGAGAGCGTCGCCGCCGACTCCCTCGGCGCCACCCGCGTCGGTGACATCTGCTGGGAGACCGCCGCGCAGCACCCCGGCGTCGACAGCGTGCTGGTGACCGACGACCAGCTCATCGCCGCGCGGCGGATGCTGTGGGACTCGCACCGCATCCTCGTCGAACACGGCACCGCTGCCGCCGTCGCCGCGGTGACCACCGGAGCGGTTCGGCCGGAACCGGATTCGACGCTGTGCATCGTGCTGTGCGGGGCAAACACGGGCTCCGACCTGTAGCGGCGCCGTCATCGACGCCGAGCCGTGCGACTACGCTGGGCACATCATGTTCCGGATCATGTTCTATCAACCCTGCATCCCGCCGAACACCGGAAACGCGATCCGGCTGGCCGCCAACACCGGGTGCGAACTGCACCTCATCGAACCGTTGGGGTTCTCGATGTCCGACGCCCAGGTCAAGCGGGCGGGGCTGGACTATCACGAAATGGCCAATGTAACCGTGCATCCCAACCTGGTGACGGCGTGGACCACGCTGAAGCCCGAGCGGGTGTTCGCGTTCACCGCACACGCGGAGCGCTATCACACCGATGTCGACTACCGGCCCGGCGATGTGCTGTTGTTCGGTCCGGAACCCACGGGTCTGCCCGACGAGGTTCTCGCCGAACCCGAGGTCACCGACCGGGTGCGCATCCCGATGCTCGCCGGCCGTCGATCACACAACCTCGCCAACGCGGCGAGCATCGTCGTCTACGAGGCATGGCGGCAGAACGGTTTCGCCGGCGCCGTTTAGTCGACGCGGTACCGCTTGGTGCGGGCGGTGGCCCCGCCGATGAGCGCGACCTTGCTCTTGGGTACGCCGAGATGTGAGGCGAGCAGTTCGGCGACCGCCTTGTTGGCACGACCCTCGGTGGCGGGTTCGCGAACGTAGATGGTGAGGGTTCCGTCGGGGCCGGCTTCCACCAGCGGCCCCTTGCTGCTCTTCGGCTTGACGGTCACCACGACCTGCTGCGACATCGATGTCCCCGATTCGTAGTTTGTCACTCCGGCAGGCCCTCACGGGCTACTGCCAGTCTCTGGATCTGGTTCCCACTCGAAGATCCATGCGCTGCAAACGATCTGCGACGACGGTCACGGCGCCTTCGGCATTCTGTACCCGACCGCGCACCAGCAATGCCGGTGCGGTCTGTGCCAATACACGGTACCGCGCCCAGAGGCCGACGGAACACACCACGTTGACCATTCCGGTTTCGTCCTCGAGGTTGATGAAGGTCACGCCGGAGGCCGTCGCAGGTCGTTGGCGGTGGGTCACCGCGCCGCCGATCAGTACGCGCGCGCCGTCGGGCACCGACAGCAACCGGTCCGCGGCCACCACCCCCATCGCGTCGAGCCGAGGGCGCAGGAACTGCGTCGGATACGACTTCGGGGTGATACCGGTGGCCCAGGCGTCGGTGGCCGCCAGCTCGATGTCGGACAGGCCGGGCAGCGTCGGCGTGGCACCCGCCGATCGCAGTTCCAGCTGGTCGTCACGAACGGTCGCGGCCGCCCCGGCCTCCCAGAGCGCCTGTCGCCTGCTGAGACCGAAACCGTCGAAGGCCCCGGCCCCGGCGAGACCCTCGAGTTCCTTGGCGCTCAACGCGGCCCGGCGGGAGACGTCGGTGATGTCGGTGTACGGGCCGTCGGCGCGCCGGTCGACGATCCGCTGGGCCACCTCCTCCCCGACCCCGCGCACCTCGTCGAGCCCCAGCCGCACGTCGAGGCCCTCGTTCTCCAGCGTCGCGTGAGCAAGAGAAGCGTTGATGTCGGGGCGATGGACCGCCACCCCGTGCCGGCGGGCGTCGGCGACCAGGGTCTGCGGCGAGTAGAAACCCATCGGTTGCGCCCGCAGCAGCGCCGCGCAGAACGCGGCCGGGTGATGCAGCTTGAACCACGACGAGTAGAAGACCAGCGACGCGAAACTCTGCGAATGACTCTCCGGGAAGCCGAAGTTGGCGAAGGCGGCCATCTTCTCGAAGATGCGGTCGGCGGTGTCCCCGGTGATGCCGTGGAGCTTCTCCATGCCGGCATAGAAGCGTTTGCGCAGGCGTTCCATCTTCTCCGGCGACCGTTTGGAACCCATCGCCCGACGCAGCTGGTCTGCCTCGGAGGCGTCGAAACCCGCGACGTCGACGGCCAGCTGCATCAGCTGCTCCTGGAACAGCGGCACACCCAGCGTCCGCTCGAGGGCCTTGTGCATCGACGGGTGTTCGACGGTGACCGGCTCGTCTCCGTTGCGCCGTTTGATGAAGGGATGCACCGAACCGCCCTGGATGGGTCCGGGGCGGATCAACGCCACCTCGACGACCAGGTCGTAGAAGCAGCGCGGTTTCAGCCGCGGCAGGGTCGCCATCTGGGCGCGGGACTCCACCTGGAACACACCGACCGAGTCGGCGCGGCACAGCATTTCGTAGACCGCCGGTTCGGCGAGGTCGAGCGTGGCGAGATCGACCTCGATGCCCTTGTGCTCGGCGACCAGATCGATCGCGTAGTGCAGCGCCGAGAGCATCCCGAGACCGAGCATGTCGAACTTGACCAGCCCGATGGCCGCGCAGTCGTCCTTGTCCCACTGCAGCACGCTGCGGTTCTCCATCCGCGCCCACTCCGTGGGGCAGACGTCGGCGATGGGCCGGTCACAGATCACCATGCCACCGGAGTGGATACCCAGATGCCTTGGCATACCGAGGATCTCACCGGCCAGATCGGTCACGTCGGATGGCGCGGCGTCCGGGGACTTGGCCCAGGCATCCTGCTGCCCGGGCGCATATCCCAGCGCCCTCGCCATGTCCCGGATCGCCGACTTGCCTCGGTAGGTGATGACGTTGGCCACCTGCGCGCTGCGATCCCGGCCGTACCGGCGGTAGACGTACTGGATGGCCTCCTCACGACGGTCGGACTCGATGTCGACGTCGATGTCGGGCGGCCCGTCGCGTTCGGGGGCGAGGAACCGCTCGAACAGCAGCTTGTTGGCGACCGGGTCGACGTTGGTGATCCCCAGGGCGTAACAGACCGCCGAGTTGGCGGCGCTCCCCCGGCCCTGGCACAGGATGTCGTTGGCCTTGCAGAAGTCGACGATGTCGGCGACGACGAGGAAATAGCCGGGGAACGTGAGGGTTTCGATGATGGCGAGTTCGTGTTCGATCTGCCGGTAGGCCTGCGGATGTTCGACGGGTGTGCCGTATCGGCGCCGGGCGCGGGTCATGGTGAGTTCGCGCAACCAGCTGGCCTCGGTGTACCCCTCCGGCACGTCGAACGGCGGCAACTCCGGCGCGATCAGACCGAGCCGAAAGGCGCAGTCTGCGGCGATGCCGACCGCGTTGTCGATCGCGTCGAGGTGAGCGGGCATCAGCCGGGCCATCTCGTCGCCGCTGCGCAGGTGTGCGCCGGCGACCCCCGGCATCCAGCCGGCGATGGTCTCGATGTCGGTGCGTGCCCGAACCGCCGCCATCGCCATCGCCAGCCGGCGGCGTCGGGGTGCGGCGAAGTGCGCACCCGTGGTGGCGACCGTCGGCACCCCGGCGCGTGCGGCGAGACCGGCGAGCACCGCATTGCGTTCGTCGTCGTCGGGCATGCCCTGGGCGGTGAGTTCCAGGACGACGTTGCCGTGACCGTAGGTCTCGATCATCTCCCGCAGCGCGATCTCCGCGGCCGGGACACCGCCGCGGTCCAGCGCCCGCCGGACCGCGCCCTTCCGGCAGCCGGTGAGGATCAGCCAGTGTCCGTCGCCGGCGCCGGACAGGGCGTCGCGGTCGTAACGCAGCAAGCCCTTCTCGCCCGCCACCATGTGTGCCTCGGCGATGGTCCGCGACAGCCGCCGGTAGCCCTCGCCGTCGCGGGCGAGGACCAGCAGGTGTTCTCCCGGTGGATCGTTGAGGCCGCTCCGGGCGATGTCGGGTTCCAGCGACAGCTCGGCACCGAAGACCGTCGGCATGCCGAACTCGCGGGCGGCCTCGGCGAACCGGACGATGCCGTAGAAGCCGTCGTGATCGGTGACGGCCAGCGCTTGCAGTCCGAGCCGTTCCGCCTCCTCGACCAGCTCCTCCGGCATCGACGCGCCGTCGAGGAAGCTGTACGAGCTGTGGGCGTGGAGTTCGGCATAGGCCACCGACGACGAGCCGCGCGCGATGTCCTCCGCCTGGTAGGCGCCGCGTTTGCGCGACCAGGCCGGGCTGTCGCCGCCGTCGCCCGGGAACATGGCGTGGTCGCTGTCATCGGGGCCGAAAGCGGTACCCGGACGCCCGCCGTCGGGTGCCCGACCGGAGAGCACCCGCTCCATCTCCGACCACGTCGGTGGTCCCTGATCCCAGCCCACCCGAGCAGTCTATCGAACATGCATTCGAATGAACATCTCGATTCCCGCCCCGCGGTCGTTGCGCTCGGCACAAGTAAGTGCAACTCTGAGTATCAGACAGATTCCATCTCCCATCGGGGGGACGAGGACATCCAGCGGGCGACATGCCCGCTCACATGATGGGATCCCAACATGACCAGCTACTTCATCACCGGAGGCAGCGGATTCATCGGCCGACGCGTCATCGATCGACTTCTGACCGTCGACCCCGGCGCGACCATCCACGCCCTGGTTCGCGAATCCTCACGATCGGCGTTCGACGCCCTGCTCGACGAGCTCGGTGCCACCGGTCGGGTGACCCCGGTCGTCGGGGACCTGACCAGCCCGGGCCTCGGCCTCGACACGCATGACCTGCCGGAGTTCGACCACGTGGTCCATCTCGCCGCGATCTACGACATGGCCGCCGACGCCGAGTCGCAGCGCGCGGCCAACGTCATCGGCACCTCTCGCGTCGCCGACTTCGCCATCACCCACGACGCCCTGTTCCACCACGTGTCCTCGGTCGCCGTCGCCGGCGATCATCGCGGCCGGTTCACCGAAGCCGATTTCGAAGTCGGCCAAGGTTTTCCGACGGCATATCACCGGACAAAGTTCGAGGCGGAGCGGGTCGTCCGCGAGCGCGAGGGCCTGCGGTGGCGCGTGTATCGGCCGTCGATCGTGGTCGGCGACTCGCGAACCGGCGAGATGGACAAGATCGACGGTCCCTACTACTTCTTCGGGCATCTCGCCGCGCTCGGCCACCTGCCGTCGAGACTGCGGTTGCCGATGCCCGACCTCGGCACGCTCAACATGGTGCCCGTCGACTTCGTCGCCGCCGCGATGGTCGCGCTCATCGCCGTGGACCCCGAACGCAGCGGATTGGTGTTCCATCTCGGCGACCGGCGTTCGCTCACCACCACCGAGATGTACAACGCCCTCGCCCCGGCATTCGGAGCGCCCCGCGGTTTCGATGCCATCCCGCACTCGGTGGTCGAGCCCGCGCTCGCTCTGTCAGCCATGGGACCCGCCCGCGTCGGACGCAATCTCCTTGCCGCCCAACAAGGTATCCCGTCAGCGGTGCTCGACGCGGTGTCGTTGCCGGTGGACTTCTCCTCCGACGCCACCCACGCCGTCCTCCACGAGCACGGGATCAGCGTTCCCGACTTCACCGAGTACGCACCCGGCCTGTGGCAGTACTGGTCTGCCCACCTCGACCGCTCCCGCAACCGGCGCCGTGACCCCCGGGGTCCGCTGGTGGGCAAGAACATCCTCATCACCGGCGGGTCGAGCGGTATCGGCAAGGCCACCGCCCGGATGTGTGTCGCCCACGGCGCCAACGTGATGATCGTGGCCCGGTCTGCCGAGGAACTCGATTCCGCCGCAGACGAATTGAATTCGACGACCAGCAAGAAGGGCATCCCGCCGGGCCGGGCGGTGGCCTACCAGTGCGACATCACCGACGAGGAGTCGGTCAACGCACTGATCAAGTCGGTGCTCGCCGAGCACGGTCACGTCGACGTGCTGGTCAACAACGCCGGCCGGTCCATCCGGCGCGCCACCGTGAACTCTGTACAGCGCTCGCACGACTACCACCGGGTCATGGCGGTCAACTACTTCGGCGCGGTCAACCTCATCCTCGGACTCCTGCCGCACATGGTGGCCCGGCGGTCGGGACATGTGGTCAACGTGACCTCGATCGCGGTGCAGTCCCGCGGACCGCGCTTCGGTGCCTACGCGGCGTCGAAGGCGGCACTGGAGGCGTTCAGCGACGTCACCGGCACCGAGACCGTCTCCGACCACGTCACATTCTCCAATGTGCGTCTGCCGCTGGTGAAGACGCGGATGATCTCGCCCACCGAGGCCTACGACAACCAGCCCGGCACCTGGGATGTGGACAAGGCCGCGTCCCGCGTGTTGCACGCGATCGTCGACCGGCCCAAGCGGGTCAGCTCGGTCGTCGGGACGATCGCCGAGATCGGGCACCGCTTCACGCCCGACCTGACCACCCGCATCCTGCATCTGGAGTACCTGCTGTTCGGCGAGTCGGCGGCAGCGATGGGGCGTGCCCGCCGTTCGGGTGGTCGCGACGCGTGATCGACACCCCGTACCTCGAGGTCGACGTCGACCGCCTGGACCGCAACCTCGCCGCCCTCGCCGGAGCAGCCCGGAGCGTCGGGGTCGACGTGCGGCCACACGCCAAGACTCACAAATGCGCCGAGATCGCCCGCCTGCAGATCGAGCACGGCGCGGTCGGCCTGACCGTGGCGACCATCGGCGAGGCCGAGGCATTCGCCGATGCCGCGGATGTCACCGGGTGCACCGACATCTTCATCGCGTACCCGTTGTGGCCGACCGCTGGCCAGGCAGCTCGACTCCGCGCCCTCGCCGAGCGGGTCACCCTGCGATTGGGGATCGATTCGCTCGCCGGCGCACGGCATCTCGCCTCCGCGGTGGGTCCGGCCCGGTTGCAGGTGCTCGTCGAGGTCGACTCCGGCCAGCACCGCACCGGCGTCACCCCCGAACTGGCCGGTTCGGTCGGCGCGGCGGGTGTCGCGGAGGGACTCGACGTGATCGGCGTGTTCACCTTCCCCGGCCACTCCTACGGCCTCGGCGACACCCGACGCGACGCGGCCACCCAGGAGCTGGCCGCACTGGCGACGGCGGCAGACGGATTGCGCGCCAACGGAATCGAACCGCGGGTACGCAGTGGTGGCTCGACCCCGACGGTCGGCCTGCTCGACGCCGAGCAGGCGAACGTCCTGACCGAGATCCGGCCCGGCGTGTACCCGTTCAACGACGCACAGCAGGTGGAGATCGGCTCGTGCGGCTTCGACGAGGTCTCGTTGACCGCGGTCGCGACGGTGGTGCGCCGTGACAACCACCGGGTCGTCCTCGACGCGGGCAGCAAGATCCTCGGTGCCGACCGCGCCGCCTGGGCGACCGGGTACGGCCGGCTCCTCGATCATCACGACGCCCGCATCGTGATGCTGTCGGAACATCATGCGGTGGTGGAGTTCCCGGCCGGGTCGTCCGACGAGCGCATCCCCGGTATCGGGAGTTTTGTTCGCGTGGTGCCGAATCACGTGTGCAACGCGGTCAACCTCGTCGACGAGCTGGTGGCGATCGACGGCTCGGACACCCGTTGGCCGGTGATCGCGCGGGGCCGCAACAACTGAGGCCCTCACTCGTAGACCCCTTCGACGATCCACTCACCGCCGCGGTAACAGAGCAGCAGGGCGCGTGAGTCGTCGAGCAGCACCTGAGCCCGCGCGATCAGTTCGGTTCCCGCCGCGGATGCGCGGTCCATTCCGACCGGCCACGGACCGGCCCACCAGCACAACCCCCAGCTCGTCTTCCGGCCTTTTCCGCCACCCGTCGTCTCCGACAGCCGGACGGTCACCGGTTCGGCGGTGAACGCTCCCCGGTCGGTCACCCGCACGGGTTGACCGAGGGCGTCGAGCACGCTGATCGCCGTCTCCACCAGAACCGTCGGGGTGGGTTGCGGCAGGTGCCCGGGCCACGGCGCGGACGGGTCGCGACGCGGTGTCCGTTCGTCGCCGAGGGACACCATCGTGATCCGTTCGGCTGGTCCGCGGCCACCGCTGAGCACCGGGATGCGCACGGCATCGCCGCCCAGCAACCCCTGGATGCGGACCAGGGAACGTCGAGCGCGTTCTTCGACGTCGGGGTCGACCGCCGAGCCACCCGCGAGCGTTTCCGTGAGCTGGTAGTGCAGGGCACCGGCCTCGACGACCTCCACCGGCTCCAGCCGCAGGCGCACGATCGGCGAGTCGGGGCGGGTGTCCTTGACCTGCCCTCTCGCCCGGCTGTTCCCTCGCCGGCCACCGGTCAGCCAGCCCTCCAACTGCCATCGGATACGGTCCGCGGTGGTCTCCGGGGTCAGCGGCTGCGCACAATTCCACGTCCTCGAATGCTGTTGTCCGCGTTCGGTGGTCGCCTCGATGGTGAGTCGGGTGCAAGCAACGGCGGCGTCGCGCAGTCGTTGGTGGAGCTTCTCGGCGAGGGTGCGGCCGATGAACGCCGCGGCATCGATGCGGTCGACTGGCGGATCGCAGGTGTGGTCGACATCGAGTTCGGCCGGCAGGTGGCGGCCCGACGGCACGCGGCCCGGCAACGCGTTGGCCAGACGGTGCGCGAGCACCGCGTCCCGGGCGAAGCGGGTCGCCACGTCGGCGATGTCCATCTCGGCGAATGCGCCGATGGTGCCTATCCCCAGACGCCGCAACAGATCCACCAGCTCGACACGCGACGGGTCGCTCATGCTCGGTTCGAGGGCGAGATCGGCGATGGGCCGGCCGGCGAGATAGGCCCGGTCCCCACCCGGCTCCACCTGGTGGCCGCGCCGCGCGGCCAGGACCGCGGTGAAGATCTCGTCGGCGATGCCGACCTGCGATTCGATGCCGCAGGCCGACACGACGTCGACGAGCTCCTCGGCGAGCGCCTCCATGCCGCCGAAGTAGCGAGCCGCCCGATCACCGGGGATCACCAGCAGACCCGGCCGGAGCACCTCGAGGGTCGGGATCACGTCGGCCACCGCGGCCACCACCGGATCGAACAGCCGGCCGTCGCGGACCTCGTCGGCCGCGACGACGGTCATCTCCGGGCACAGCGCCTGCGCCTGGCGTTTGCGCATGCCGCGCCGGACGCCGACGGCCCGGGCGGTCGACGAGCAGGCGACCACCCGGTTCGCCGACAGCACCGCCACCGGATGCAGCGGCGGCAGGTCGGCCTCGGCGGCCGCCGCCATCGCCGGCCAGTCCGGGCACCAGAGCGCGAGAGTCCGCCTGGTGAGTTCCTGCCGTGTCATCAGTTCGCGACCGCGAGGACCGGACGAGTGCTCGTCGTCGAGACCATCTCCACCGAGCGGTCGGCACCCTGACCTCGTGCCAGGAGGTCGACCTCGGTGCTCTGGGTCTGTCTGCCGCGTCCTGATGCCGTGACCTGCAGTCTCATTCCGCCGATGCGGCCGTATCCGCTGCGTGCGGAGTCCAGGTCGGTGGCGCCGGACAGCAGCGGACTGTGCCGGTAGGTGAGCACTCGCGCCTCGATGGTCAGCTGCGCACCCGGCCAGGTACCACCGGCGACCAGCAGGACCGACGACTGCTTGCGGACGCGTCCCATCACCACGCGTGCACGCGACGGGGCGACCGCATCCGCCGTACCCGGCCCCACACGGCCGAGCACCACCAGGTCCATGCCGTCGAGCAGGACCGCGGCGACCTCCACCGGATCGAGGCCGGGATCGGGAATGGTGGCGATGCGCGAGAGGTCCGCACCCATCTCCACCGCCGACAACAGGCTCAGCCGGGGCATCCCGACGATCCCGACCTGGCCACCCGCACGGGTGGCCGACGCGATCATCGCGATCAGCAACGAGTTGGCACCGTCGAACCGGGCGACCGTTCCGCGAGGAATCCCATTGTGCGGCAGTATCTCTGACAGCGGCTCCGGAATCGGCAGCACGCCGGTGGCCGGATCGCGCGTCTCCACTGCATGCCGGTCGGGACGTCCCGACATCGCCGCCATGCGTCGGCGGAGGCCGGCCAACTCATCCGTACGGGACGACACATCCATGACACTCTCCAGTCGCGTGGTGGTTCTCGAGCGAGCCGGGAAGGTGCTGCGCCATCTGGTTCTCGAACCGCCGTGGGAATGATCCGAGAGGGTGATCTCGTCCGCCGATCATTCGAACATTGTTTCGATGATCAGAGAGTAGGACCACCCACCGACAAGCGTCAACCGAGACCGATCGGCGACCCGCGACCAGACATAACACGTTGCACTGGAGCATCTTTCGTCACAGAAGAAGGCGAACAGCTGCGTATCCCCGCCTCGCTGCTTCAGGCGCGGGGAGCAAGGGCCGTCAGAACAGGGTGAGTGCGTGCTGCAGTTCGGGTGCGGCCACGGACCCGGGCGACCCCGCGTCCGAGCCGGACTGCCGCAGGCCACCAGAGCCGGCCAGCCCGTGCCGCTGAACCATCGGTTGCATCCGCTCCCGCAACCACGACGAGTACTCCGGCGTCACGTAGGCACCGCGCCCGTAGAGACCGCGGTACCTACGGATCAGCGCCGGATGTTCCTCGGCCAGCCATTCCAGGAACCACGGCTTGGTCGAGGACCGCAGGTGTATCGGGAACGCGGTCACGCCCGCCGCCCCCGCGTCGGCGAGCGCCCCGAGCAGCTCGTCGAGATGAGATCTCGCATCCGTCAGATACGGGATGACCGGTGCGACCATCACGTGCGGGGCGAGGCCGGCGTCGGCGAGGTCGCGGATCAGCGAGAGCCTGGCCTGCGGCGACGGGGTGCCGGGTTCGACCTTCCTCTGCAGATCCGGGTCGATGATCGCCAGCGAGATGCCGATGCCCACCGGGACCTGACCCGCCGCCTGTCGCAGCAGCGGCAGATCGCGCCGGATCAGCGTCCCCTTGGTGAGGATCGAGAACGGGGTCCGGGACTCCGCGAGCGCGGCGATCACACCCGGCATGAGCTTGTACCGACCCTCCGCGCGCTGATACGGGTCGGTGTTGGTCCCCAGGGCGACGGTCTCCCGCGTCCACGAGCGGCGTTTGAGCTCCTTGCGCAGCACCGCGGCCACGTTCAGCTTCACGACCACCTGGGAGTCGAAGTCCTTGCCCGCGTCGAGGTCGAGGTACTCGTGCGTCGGCCGGGCGAAACAATAGCGGCACGCGTGAGTGCATCCGCGAAAAGTGTTGACAGTGAACTGAAACGGGAGATGAGATGCTTCCGGGACACGATTGAGAGCACTCTTCGCCAGCACCTCGTGGAAGGTGACACCCTCGAAGTCGGGCGTCCGCACCGACCGCACCAGGCCGGAGCGGCTCAGCCCGGGGAGCGCCCCGTCGTCAGCCTCGACCGCCTGCTCGGACCATCGCATGAGAGCGAGTCGAACACATGTGCGATCCGGCTGTCAAGCGGAGTGCCCGCCGACGACCCCTCGCGGCTATCATCGCCGTATGCCACCGTCCGTCGGAACCCATCATGCCCCAGGTCCCCAGTACCTGGTGGCCGGCCGATACCGCCTGAAGTCGCGGATCGGTGGCGGCGGCATGGGCACGGTGTGGCTGGCCCGCGATCAGCTCCTCGATCGCGAGGTGGCCGTCAAACAGGTCATCTCCACCGAGGGCCTCACCGAGGATTCCGCGGACAACGTCCGCAAGCGGGCCATGCGCGAAGGTCGCATCGCGGCGAAGCTCTCGCATCGCAACGCCATCGCCATGCACGACGTCGCCCTCGACCGCGGTGAGCCGTGGCTGGTGATGGAATACCTGCCGTCGCGCAGTGTCGCGCAGATCCTGCATGCCACAACGACACTCGAGCCGAGGGAAGCAGCCCAGATCGGCGCACAGGTTGCCGATGCGATGGTCGAGGCCCATGCGGCCGGCATCGTGCACCGCGACATCAAGCCGGGCAACATCCTGATCGCCGAGGGCGGCCGTAACGCCGGGCTCGTCAAGATCACCGACTTCGGGATCTCGCGGGCCAAGGACGACGTGACCCTCACCCAGACCGGCGTGATCACCGGCACCCCAGCCTATTTCGCGCCCGAGGTGGCCCGCGGCGCGGAGCCGATGGAGGCCTCCGACGTCTACTCGCTGGGCGCCACGATCTACACGATGGTCGAGGGTCAACCACCGTTCGGCGTCGACGACAATTCGATCACCTTGCTGCACAAGGTCGCTCGCGCGCGGATCAATCCGATGACGAAGGCCGGCGAACTCGAACCCGTCCTGCTGCGCCTGCTCGAACCGAGTCCGACCAAGCGGCCGACGATGGCGGAGGCGCGCGATGCCCTCACCGCGTTCGCGGCGGGTTCGCGCGGTACCAAGGACCAGGTGCTCACCGGCCTCATCACCCGCCCCGGCACCGGTACGCCGGTGTGGGCACAACGTAACAACCGTTCGTCGACGACGGGACCTCACCGCCCGGTGGCGGGCGCGACGCTGCCGCCCTACGCCCCCACGATCGCCGGCGACCGCGGCTCACGCGATGTCCCGCACACCCGGCAGGAGCACCACTCCCCGACCCTGATGTCGACGCCGCCGCCGTATTCGGTGACGTCCCGGTCGTCTTCGTCCCACCGTCAACCGATGAACCCCGGCTACGGGGAACCGACCCGGACCCCGGTGACCTCGAGCACCGCGCTCGCGGTGTCGGTGTTCGTGTTCTTCGCGGTGCTGGCGGTGCTCGTGGTCCTCGCCATCGCACTGTTGCGGTAATACGCAATCCCGCGGGACCATTTCCTTCCCGCTTTCCGGCTAGCGCCCGCGGGAGGGAAATGGACCCGCGGGAGGTCAACGCTCCCGCGGGGTTACCCGATGTGGCGCGTGGCCGCCCAGCGGGTCAGCGCGTTCCGGTTGGACTGCTGGGTCTTGCGCAGCACGTTCGACGCGTGCGTCTCCACTGTCTTGATCGAGATGAAGAGTTCCTCGGCGATCTCCCGGTAGGTGTAGCCGCGGGCGAGCAGCCGCAACACCTCGAGTTCACGGCGGGTGAGGGAGTCGAGTTCGGGGTCCAGCGGCGGTTCGGGCGCCGACGACTTCCCGGTGAACGAGTCCAGCACGAATCCGGCCAGCCGGGGGCTGAACACCGCATCGCCCTCGGCGACCCGGCGCACCGCGTCGGCCAGTTCGGCGCCGTCGATCGTCTTGGTGACATACCCGCGGGCGCCTGCCCGGATCGTCGCGATCACGTCCTCGGCGGCATCGGAGACGCTGAGGGCGAGGAAGACCGGCGCCGTCTCCGCATCGGCGCCGACCCGGTCGAGGACGCCCCGCAGCACCGCGACCCCGCCGCCGGCGGGCATGTGGACATCGAGGAGCACCACATCCGGTGCGGTGGCCACGATCCCGGCGATCGCCTCCGGCACGGCGCCCGCCTCCCCGACCACACGTAGCCCCGACTCGTCGGCCAGTTCCGCGCGCACCCCGGAACGGAACACGGCGTGGTCGTCGACGAGGTACACGGTGTAGGTCGACGCCGCGGCGTCGGCGTTGTACGACGCTGCCGCGTCGGCCGTCGTGTCCGTCGGGTTCGGGGTCTGCTCGGGGGTCGTCATCTCACCTTCCGGTCGTCCGTCGGTTCGTTCTCTGACTGCAGCTGTTCCACCGGGGACGCCGCGACCTCGCCCGCGACCTCGGTCCCCGCCACACCGTCGATGCGCGGCATCGTGAGCGCGACGTTGGTGCCGCGCCCCGGTGTCGAGGTGATCGCCACGCGGCCACCCATCCGTTCCATCCGCGCCCGGATCGACCGGGTGATGCCCTGGCGATCGTCGTCGACGACGTCCGGGTCGAAGCCGACGCCGCGGTCGCGGACGAACACCTCGACCTGATCGTCGGTCACCTCGCTGTACACGTCGACCGTGCGCTCACCGGAATGTTTGGCCGCGTTGACCAGCGCCTCCCGGGTCGCGCCCGCCAGCGCCGACCAGCGCTTCGCATCACGTGCGTCGCTGGGCCGCAGGTCGCCGACGGTGATGATCTCGACCTCGACCCCGTAGGCGTCCTCGACCTCCGCGCCGACGCTGCGCAGCGCCGCGGCGAGCGAGCCGCGCTCCTGGGCGGGGTCGCCGAACAGCCACGCACGCAGCTCGCGTTCCTGGCTGCGGGCGAGGCGCGCGACCTCCTCCGGGCGATGGGCCTTCTTCTGGATCAGTGCGAGGGTCTGCAGCACCGAATCGTGTAGGTGCGAGGCGATCTCCTCGCGTTCGGCATTGCGGATGCGTGCGGCACGTTCCTCGTTGAGGGCGCGCCACATCCGCATCCACAGCGGCACGGTGAGCAGCACGACGCCGATCAGGGTCGCGATCACCGCGAGGATCGTCGAGTTGAGTCCGCCGAAGCTGCGATCGCCGGCGAGGACGATCACCACCAATCCGCCGACCACCAGCAGCACCCCGCCGATGAGCCGTGTCCAGGTGAGCAGCGGGGCACGCGGCGCGCGGTGAGAGGTGTCGAACTCGCGCCACACCAGGCTCGCGCCGATGGCGACGAACACGAAGGGGACGAGGTATTCCGCGGGCGTGCCCGACGCGGCGAAGCCGACGACCGACATCGCCACGAGCCCGATCACCGCGAGTCCGAGTGACTGCCGGCGCTCGCCCGGTGCGGGCGGTGCGGTGTCCTTGCCGGGTGGGCAGAAGAACCACAGCAGCCCGTAGGCCGCGACCCCGGCACCGGCCAGCGCGGCGAGCACCACGAACACGATCCGGACGCGGAAGACGTCGACCCCCAGATGGTCGGCTATGCCACCGGCGACCCCGGCGACCACCCGGCCGCCGTCCCGTCGTACCAGCCGCGGGGCAGGCTCCACCTCCGTTCCACTCACCCCTCGATGTTCCCACGGGCGACGAATCCGGACATCGGGGTTCACCCCTGTTTCTGTGCCCGCGGTCTCGGGGTGGAGGTTCGTCCCCCCGATCACCCCCGGGCGGAAATCAGGGGATCACCCGATGTGCTGCGGGTGCCCGGGAGAGCACGATGATCGCCATGGACACCAAGGAGTTCCAGAATCAGCTCAGGGAGATGTGGTCGACACGCCCCTACCGTCCGGAGAACCGGACCATCGCCGGCGTGTGCAGTGGCATCGCGGCCCGCTACCGCGTCGATCCGACCCTCGTGAAGATCGCCTTCGTGGTGTCCGCCTTCTTCGGCGGCAGCGGGCTGATCCTGTACCTGGCCGCGTGGATCGCGTTCCCGGGCCGGCAGCGCGCCCACGCCGAGGCCCTTCGCGCCGCCCACTCCGGTGGTCGCGGCGGCCACGGCTGGGGCAACCCGCAGTTCATCGTGCTGGCCGTCCTCGCGATCGTCATCGTCACCTCGGTCGGCCCGAACCGCACCTGGGGATCGGGCGGACTGGTCGGCGCGATCCTCATGCTCGGCGGGTGGTACCTGCTCCACCTGCGCACCCCGACGCCCCCGCCCGGCACCAGCATCGACACCGTCGCCGTCACCGACGTCGTGGTGCCGCCGCCGACGGCGGGGCAGTTCGAACGCTGGGTCCCGCGCGCCATGG
Organism: Gordonia sp. Swx-4; assembly: GCF_030316175.1. NCBI lineage: Bacteria > Bacillati > Actinomycetota > Actinomycetes > Mycobacteriales > Gordoniaceae > Gordonia > Gordonia sp. Swx-4. Next base: position 1,741,495 of record NZ_CP128197.1, on the reverse strand, counting down.
CCGGCACCGAGACCACCGGTGTCCCGGCGAACACGCCGACCCCCACGAACACCCCGGGCGTCGACTTGCAGAAACCCACCCACGGCCCCGGAACGCAGCCGAGTCCGGCGACGAACGTGACCCCCACCACCGAGCCGGCCGTGAACTTCGCGGCGACAGAGGAGACGGGCTTGAGCCAGAACGACGTCGACACCGCTTCGGCCGGCACGCAACGCTGGTCTCCCCTGCCGACCCCGGTGCCCGCCTCCGACGACATCGACACCGCCCCGCCGGCCTGGGATCCGCTGGGAGTCGCCCCGTTCGCCTGGGATCTGCCCGAACCCGCCACACCGGTGAAGCCGGTCGAGCAGCGTCGTCGCCGGTCACCGTTGACGCTGATCGTCCTCGGGCTCGCGGTCATCGTCGGAGCGATCGGCACGGCCCTGCATCAGGCTGGAGTCGATTGGTTCACCGTGCCACGCATCCTCTCCCTGTCTCTGGCGGTCGTCGGTGCCGGCCTCGTGCTGGCCGCGACACTGCGCCGGCGCACCGGCGAGCACAGCACCGGCCTGCTGCCCGTCGCCATCCTGCTGGGTATCGCGACCATCGTGACCACCACGGTCTCCGGTGTCACCCTGCCCACCGGCGGGGTCGGCGATCGCAACTGGAAGCCGCTGAGCGAGAACGACATCCAGACCGAGTACACCCTCGGGATGGGTGAGATGACCCTCGACCTACGGGAGATCGACCTCACCGCCGACCGGCGGGTGGAACTACGGAACGGGATCGGCGTCATCGAGGTCGCGTTGCCCGAGAACATGAACGTCCGCGTCACCTGCGACACCGGCGTCGGCGACATCGAGTGTCCCGCCGGACTCGACGGCGGCCGTGACGGCACCGACGGGCCCGTTCTCGAGATCGACGCACACACCGGCATGGGAGAGGTTCGGGTCACCCGATGAACGAGCAAACCGACAGCGGCCCGAACGCCGCCGACGACTACGCCGAATCAACCCATCGTGCACCGGGATTGGGGATCGTGGGCATCGCGGCCCTGGCGGTCGCGGGCTGGGGACTCGCCGGCGGACCGGCACTCCCCGACGCCGCCGACCTCGGCTGGGCCGCCGTCGGCGTCGGACTGCTGATCGGCCTGATCCTCATCATCTCCGGAACGCGTAGCCGGGGATGAGGGACGAGGGGTGAACGCAATCAGGCCGGCGCGATGATCACGCCGGCCTGATTGCGTTCGGTCATTCCCACTCGATGGTGCCCGGCGGCTTGCTCGTCACGTCGAGGACGACGCGGTTGACGTCGGGAACCTCGTTGGTGATGCGCGTCGAGATGACCTCGAGGACCTCGTAGGGCACGCGGGTCCAGTCGGCGGTCATCGCGTCCTCGCTCGAGACGGGACGCAGCACGATCGGGTGTCCGTAGGTACGGCCGTCGCCCTGGACGCCGACGCTGCGGACGTCGGCCAGCAGCACCACCGGGCACTGCCAGATCTGGGCGTCGAGGCCGGCGGCGGTCAGCTCCTCGCGGGCGATGAGGTCGGCCTTGCGCAGCATCTCCAGGCGATCGGCGGTCACCTCGCCGACGATGCGGATAGCCAGACCCGGGCCCGGGAACGGCTGGCGTGCCACGATCTCCTCGGGCAGGCCGAGCTCGCGACCGACGGCGCGGACCTCGTCCTTGAACAGCAGGCGCAGGGGCTCGACGAGGCTGAACTCGAGGTCGTCGGGCAGGCCGCCGACGTTGTGGTGGCTCTTGATGTTCGCGGTGCCGCTGCCGCCACCGGATTCCACGACGTCGGGGTACAGGGTGCCCTGGACCAGGAACTCGACCTTCTCCCCCGACTCGGCCTCCTCGCCGAGGACCTCGCTCACCGCGCCCTCGAAGGAACGGATGAACTCGCGGCCGATGATCTTGCGCTTGGTCTCCGGGTCGCTGACACCGGACAATTCCTTGAGGAACGTGTCGGCGGCGTCGACGGTCACGAGCTTGGCGCCGGTCGCGCCGACGAAGTCGTGCTGGACCTGCTCGCGCTCACCGGCGCGGAGCAGTCCGTGGTCGACGAAGACACAGGTGAGGCGGTCGCCGATGGCGCGCTGCACCAGCGCGGCGGCCACCGCGGAGTCGACACCGCCAGACAGACCGCAGATCGCCCGGCCGTCGCCGATCTGATCGGCGACCGCGTCGATGAGGGCGTCGGCGATGTTCGCCGCGGTCCAGGTGGCCTCGAGACCGGCGACCTCGTAGAGGAAGCGGGTGAGGATCTGCTGGCCGTGCGGGGTGTGCAGCACCTCGGGGTGGTACTGGACGCCGGCCATGCGGCGCTCGAGGTTCTCGAACGCCGCGACGGGGGCGCCGGGCGTCGAACCGGTGACGGTGAAGCCCTCCGGCGCCTGCTGCACCGCGTCGTTGTGGCTCATCCACACCGGCTGGGTGTCGGAGAGACCCTGGTGCAGGATGCCCTCGCCGTTCGCCGTCAGGGTGGTGCGGCCGAACTCGCGACCACCGGTGTTCGCGACCTCGCCACCGAGCTTCGCGGCCATCGCCTGGAAGCCGTAGCAGATGCCGAAGACCGGGATGTCCAGGTCGAACACGGCGGGATCGAGTTCGGGGGCGTCTTCGGCGTACACCGACGCCGGTCCGCCCGAGAGGATGATCGCGACCGGGTTCTTCTCCTGGATCTTCGCCAGCGGCGCGTCGTGGGAGATCACCTCGGAGTAGATCCGGGCCTCACGCACTCTCCGTGCGATCAGCTGCGCGTACTGCGCTCCGAAGTCGACGACGAGTACGGGCCGCGGGCCCTCGAGGAAATCCTCTGCAGAAGAGTCTGTCACCCGGCCGAGTCTAGTGGTCGACCACGACGTGAAATACTTCGACACCGACATGACTGCATCTCCCCGTACCACCGCATGGTCGCTGAGCATCGGCGATCTCACCCAGGCCGCCGTTTTCGCCGCGCTGATCGCCGCACTCGGCCTGCCCGGGACCATCAACATCGGCACCAGTGGCGTGCCGATCACGTTCCAGACCCTTGGTGTGATCCTGGCGGGAGCCGTCCTGGGACCCAGGAAGGGCACCCTCGCCGTCGTCATCTTCATGGTGCTGGCCATCGCCGGACTCCCCATCCTGTCGGGCGGACGCAGCGGCCTCACCGCGCTGGCCTCCCCGACCGCCGGCTACTTCGTCGGCTTCCTGCCCGCGGTCATCGTGATCGGCGTGCTCACCGCGGCGATGATGTCCGTCGGCGACAAACCGCGCTACCGCGTTCTCTGGGGCATCGGGATCAACGCGCTGGGCGGGATGTTCGTCCTGTACCTGTTCGGGGTGATCGGATTGGTCCTGCGCACCGACCTGACGGTGTGGGCGGCGATCACGTCGAACGGCCCGTTCATCATCGGCGACGTCATCAAGGTCGTCGTCGCCGCGGTGGTGGCCGCGCAGATCCATCGCGGTCGCCCCGGCCTCATCGAGCCGCTCCGACTGTCCCGGCGCGCCGGCGCCGGCAGCTGAGCCGCTCCGCGATCGCCCCGCTTCGATGATCGAGTTCACGAACGTCTCCCACGCCTACGACGACCGGGTCGTGCTGCGTGACGTCTCGCTGAATCTCACCGAGAACCGGATCGGCATCGTCGGGGCCAACGGCAGCGGGAAGTCGACCCTGGCGCGGATGATCAACGCGCTCGTCGTGCCCGGGACGGGCATGGTGACGGTCGACGGTCTCGACGTCTCCCGCAACAAACGTGAGGTCCGTCGCCGCGTCGGGTTCATCTTCTCCGACCCCGACCGGCAGATCATCATGCCGACGGTCATCGAGGACATCGAACTGTCGTTGCGCCGCACCGACCTAGACAAGAAGCAGCGCGCGATCCGGGCTCTCGAGGTGCTCGAGCGTTTCGGGCTGGGCGAGCACGCCGACCATCCCGCCCAACGGCTGTCCGGCGGGCAGAAACAGCTCCTCGCGCTCGCATCGATCTTCGTCACCGACCCGGCGATCATCGTCGCCGACGAGCCGACGACACTGCTCGACCTCCGCAACACGCGCATGCTCACCGACGTCTTCGCGACGCTCGACGAGCAACTCATCGTCGTCAGTCACGACCTCGACATCCTCGACGGCTTCGACCGCGTCATCGTCATCGACGACGGCCGGGTGGTCGCCGACGACGAGCCCTCGCCGGCGCTCGCCTACTACCGCACACTGATGTCGTGAACGTCCTCGGCGTCTACCGTCCCGGGAACACCCTGGTGCACCGGCTCCCGCCGGGGGTCAAGTTCGTCGCGATGGCCGTGGCGATCCTGGTGATGTCGCTGACCGTGCGGACGCTGCCCGCGTTGGGGATCGCGACCCTCGCGGTCGCGGCGACGTTCGCGCTCGCCGGGATCGGCCCGGTCGAGGCCTGGCGTCAACTCCGCCCGCTGCTCTGGATGTTGTTGTTCATCTTCGCTTTTCAGGTGATCTTCACCGATTGGCGACGCGCCGTGGTGATCTGCGGCGTGCTGGCGTTGTCGGTCGCGCTCGCCACGATAGTCACACTGACGACCCGCACCACCGACATGCTCGACGCCATTGTCCGCGGCCTGGGTCCGCTGCGCCACGTGGGCGTGCGCACCGACCTGATCGCCATCGCTCTGGCACTGACGATCCGAGCGATCCCGCTGATGGTCGAGGTGGTGCGCGAGGTCGACGAGGCACGCAAGGCGCGTGGGCTGCGGCCGGGTCCGCGCATCCTGGTGGCGCCGGTGGTGCTCGCCGCGCTCCGCACCGCGGACGGGTTCGCCGACACCCTCACCGCCCGCGGGCTCGACTAGCCGCAACCCGTAGAAGTCATGCGTGCCATGCACAGCCACATTTCTTCTCCGGAGTCCGGTCAGGCGGTGACGCCCGGCCGGGTGATCGGCGTGATCGGCAGGCGCAGCGCCCCGGGCGCATCCGCGGGGACGACCGGCGCCTTGGGCGTCGAGGGATCGATGCGCTGGTACGACTGCCCCTGCGACGGCCGGCGGTCTTCCTCACCCTTGTTCGGCCACAACGCGATCGCGCGCTCGGCCTGGGCACAGATCGTGAGCGACGGGTTCACACCGAGGTTCGCCGAGACCGATGCACCGTCGGTGACGTGCAGCGTCGGGTAGTTCCACACGCGCTGGTAGGGGTCGATGACGCCGGTGGACGGGTCGTCGGAGATCGCACACCCGCCGAGGTAGTGGGCGGTCAGCGGCATGTTGAAGATGTCGCCCCACGTGCCACCGGCGATGCCGCTGTTCATCTTGGCGGCGATCCGGCGAGTTGCCTCGTTGCCCTTGGGGATCCACGTCGGGTTCGGCTCGCCGTGCCCCTGCTTGCTGGTGACGTAGCGCAGCGGTCCCCGCTTGCGCACGAAGGTCGTCAGCGAGTTGTTGTTGTTCTGCATGACCAGCGCGATCACCGTACGTTCGCTCCACTGCTTCACGACGAGCAGCCGAACCAGCAGGAACGGGTTCTTCGCGACCTGCTTCAGGAACTGCCCGAACCGGTTGCGGCGCGTGCCGCCGTCGGTGAGCAACGTCTGCAGGTAGGCGATCGCGTTGGAGCCCTTGCCATATCGCACCGGCTCGATGTGGGTGTTCGGCTCCGGGTAGAACGACGAGGTGATCGCGACGCCGCGCGAGTAGTCGTTCTCCGGATCGATCCGCGAACCCATCGCGCCCAGGATCGACTCCGAGTTCGTACGCGTCAGCTGTCCCATCGCATCCGAGATCTGCGGCAGCGTGGTCAGTTTCGCGTGATGCATCAGACGCTGGGTGTTGAACGTTCCGGCGGCGAGAATCACGTGACCGGCGGTGAAGGTGCGCTTGCGTCGTCCCAGCGGTCCCCACGAGGACGAGTGGTGTGTGCCGACCTGCCACGAGCCGTCGGCACGCCGGACGAGCGAGTCGACCGTGGTGCGGTCGACGATGGTGGCACCGTTGCGTTCCGCGAGTCCGAGGTAGTTCTTCAGAAGCGTGTTCTTGGCGCCGACGCGGCAGCCGGTCATGCAGGCTCCGCATTCGGTGCAGGCAGTGCGGTCGGGTCCCGCGCCGCCGAAGTACGGGTCGGGCACCGTCTCTCCGGGTGCGCCGGCGAGTCCGGTCTTGGCTCCGAAGAACACGCCGACGGGCGTGGGGGTCACGGTGTGGCCGACGCCCATCTCCTCCGCCACCTCGGCGACGATCCGGTCGGAAGAGGTGACAGTCGGGTTCTTGACCACGCCGAGCATCCGCCGGGCCTGGTCGTAGTACGGCGTGAGCTCGTCCTCCCAGTCGGTGATGTGGTTCCACTGGGGGTCGGTGAAGAACGGCGTCGGCGGCTTGTACAGCGTGTTCGCGTAGTTCAGCGAACCGCCGCCCACACCCGCACCGGCCAGGATCATCACATCCTTGAGCGCGTGGATGCGCTGGATTCCGTACAGGCCCAGCTTCGGCGCCCACAGCCAGCGGTTGAGACGCCATGAGGTCTTCGCGAACTCGTCGTCCTCGAAACGGCGACCCGCCTCGATGACGCCGACGCGGTAACCCTTCTCCACGAGTCGCAGCGCGCTCACGCTGCCGCCGAAACCGGATCCGACGATGAGGACGTCGAAGTCCGTGGAGCTGTCGGATCGCTTCTTCACACCCATGAATACGATGCTAATGGTCGTTGTCACATGGGATGACTCAGGTCACCCTAACTAGGCGTGGACGGAAAGCCCCACCCGCTGGAACTCCTTGAGGTCGCAGTATCCGGCCTTCGCCATCGCGCGACGCAGGGCGCCGACGAGGTTGAGCTCGCCGAACGGGTCGTCGGACGGACCGTTGAGGACGCGCTCGAGGCTCGGGCGGTCGGCGTTGCCGGCCACCTGCAGGAGCGCGCCGCGCGGGGTGTCGGGGTGGGCGGCGGCCGACGGCCAGTACCAGCCACCACCGGGAGCCGACGCGGAGGCGGCGAGCGGCGTACCGAGCACAGCGGCGTCGGCACCACAGGCGATGGCCTTGATCAGGTCGCCCGAGTTGTGGATGTCGCCGTCGGCGATGACGTGGACGTACCGTCCGCCGGTCTCGTCGAGGTAGTCGCGGCGGGCGGCGGCGGCGTCGGCGATGGCGGTGGCCATCGGCACGCCGATGCCCAGCACCTCACCGGTGGTGGTCGCGCCCGCGGCCGAGCCGTAACCGACGATCACACCGGCCGCACCGGTACGCATCAGGTGCAGCGCGGTGCGGTGGTCGTGCACACCACCCGCGATGACCGGGATGTCGAGATCGGCGATGAACGTCTTGAGGTTCAACGGTTCCCGGGCACCCTCGCCGTCGACCTGGGCGACGTGCTCGGCCGAGATGATCGTGCCGTGCACGACGAGGAGCTCGACACCGGCCTTGAGCAGCGCAGGGGTGAGTTCCGGCGCGTGCTGCGGGCTGACGCGGACCGCGGTGGTGACACCGGCGTCGCGCACCTGCGCCACCGCCTCGGCGAGCAGACCGCTGTCGAGGGGTGCCGCATGCAGCTTCTGCAGATGACGCACCGCGGCATAGGGATCGGGATCGCCGGCGGCGATGGCGGCCAGCTCCTCGAGCTTGGCGTCGACGTCGCGATGCCGTGCCCACAGTCCTTCACCGTTGATGACGCCGAGCGCGCCGAGCTTGCCGAGTTCGATGGCCACCGACGGCGACACCAGGGCGTCGGTGGGGTGGCTCAGGATCGGCGACTCGAACCGGTAGGCATCGATCTGCCACGCGGTGGAGACGTCCTTGGAGGAACGGGTCCGACGGGACGGGACGATGCTGATGTCGTCCAGTTCGTAGGTCCGTCGGGCCGTCCGGCCCATGCCGATTTCGACGAGGTCACGCACCAGTGCGCCTTTCTGAGTGTTCAGGCTCCGGGGAGTTCAGCTGCACAACGACCCTACGGTGTCCCCGGTCCGGGCGGACCGGCGGGAACGACCGAGGAGACGTCAGCGGGAATAGTAGTTGGGCGCCTCGGCGGTGAGGGTGATGTCGTGCGGATGCGACTCCTTGAGCCCGGCCGCGGTGATCTGGACGAACCGCGCCGTCTGCAGATCGGTGATCGACGACGACCCGGTGTAACCCATCGCGGCGCGCAGGCCACCCACCAGCTGGTGGATCACCTGGGACAGCGGGCCGCGGAACGGCACCCGACCCTCGATGCCCTCGGGGACCAGCTTCTCCTCCTTGAGGACGTCGTCCTGGAAGTAGCGGTCCTTGGAATACGACTTGGCCTGGCCGCGTCCCTGCATCGCGCCGAGCGAACCCATGCCGCGGTAGCTCTTGAACTGCTTGCCGTTGACGAGCACGAGTTCGCCGGGAGCCTCGGCGGTCCCGGCGAGCAGCGAACCGAGCATCGCGGTCGACGCACCGGCCGCAAGGGCCTTGGCGATGTCGCCCGAGTACTGCAGACCGCCGTCGGCGATGACCGGTACGTCGGCCTTCTGGCAGACGGCGACGGCCTCGAGAATCGCGGTGATCTGCGGTGCGCCGACGCCGGCCACGACGCGGGTTGTGCAGATGGAGCCCGGTCCGACGCCGACCTTCACCGCATCAGCACCGGCGTCGATGAGGGCCTGAGCGGCCTCACGGGTGGCGACATTGCCGCCGACGACGTCGACGCGGTCGCCGACCTCGGCCTTGAGCTTGGCGACCATGTCGAGCACCAGACGATTGTGCGCGTGGGCGGTGTCGACGATGATCACGTCGACGCCGGCATCGGTCAGCGCCATCGCACGGTCCCACTGGGGTCCACCGGTGCCCACGGCCGCGCCGACGAGCAGACGGCCGTCGGAGTCCTTGGTGGCGTTCGGGTGCTGCTCGGTCTTGACGAAGTCCTTGACGGTGATCAGACCGGTGAGGCGACCGTTGCCGTCGACGATCGGCAGCTTCTCGATCTTGTTGCGACGCAGCAGCCCCAGGGCGGCCTCGGCGGAGACGCCCTCCTGCGCCGTGATGAGCGGCGCCTTGGTCATGACCTCGGCGACCGGACGGTTCTGGTCGACCTCGAAGCGCATGTCGCGGTTGGTGATGATGCCGATGAGCTCGCCCTTGTCGTCGACGACGGGCAGGCCGGAGATGCGGTACCGCGCGCACATCGCGTCGACCTCGGCGAGGGTGTGGGTCGGCGAACAGGTGACGGGATCGGTCACCATGCCGGCCTCGGACCGCTTGACGGTCTCGACCTGGGCCGCCTGCGCCTCGATGGACAGGTTGCGGTGCAGCACGCCCATACCGCCGGCGCGCGCCATCGCGATGGCCATGCGAGACTCGGTCACGGTGTCCATCGCCGAGCTCACCAGCGGCACGCGAAGGGTCACGTTCTTGGTCACCCGCGAGGAGGTGTCGACCTCGCTGGGGATCACGTCCGAGGCCGAGGGCAACAAGAGGACGTCGTCGAAGGTCAGGCCGAGCATTGCGACCTTGCCGGGATCGTCTCCACCGGTGCGAACATGCGTCATCGGTCCATCGTATCGACTCGATGGATGCGGCGATCGTCACACGTGCACTGTGCGCCGGGGACGCGTCCGGGAGGCCGTGTTCCCGCCTCCCCGGCGCCTGCCGTATATCGCCTGAATACCTTCGGATGCCTGCGGCGTGACAGCCCCGGGATCGGCTACGGTGGTGGGGTGCGTGACCACCTGCCACCCGGCCTCCCGCCGGACCCGTTCGCCGACGACCCGAGCGACCCCGCTTCCGCATTGGACAGCGTGGAGCCGGGCATCCCGTTGGACGAGAACGAGCGGCTGGCGGTCGAAGAAGACCTGGCCGACCTCGCCGTCTACGAGGCGCTGCTCGCCCACCGCGGCGTCCGGGGCCTCGTCGTCGTGTGTGATGACTGCCACGAGGACCACTACCACGACTGGGACATGCTCCGCGCGAACCTGATCCAGCTCCTCATCGACGGCACCGTCCGCCCCCATGAGCCGGCCGTCGACCCGCGCCCCGACGCCTACGTCACCTGGGACTACTGCCGCGGCTACGCCGACGCCCGCAACCACTACGACGAAGGCCGCTGACCCCCTCGGGGCCCACAGACCACCGATCCCTCTCACACGACTGCGCCCGTACCGATCTCGGTACGGGCGCAGTCGTCTGTGGTCGCGCGGGTCTAGCGGGGACGACCCTCGGACGCGTCGACGCCGGGCGGCGGCGTCCACGGGAACGCCGGGAAGTCGGCAGGTGTCCGCGTCATCGAGGAACTCGTGGGCGGCACCTCTTCGGTCGGCTCGCTCGGCGGGCTCGACGGCACCGGCTCCTCGCTCTGACCGGGCTCCTCGACCGGGGTGGGCACCTTGGTCGTGGGAGTCGTGGTCACGGAGGTGTCGGAGGGCGACGGCTCCCCGGACCGGTTGCGCACGTCCGGATTCGTGGTCGGCTCACCCGACTCGGTCACCGCGGGCTCCGACCGATCGGCCGACGACGTGGCCTCCCTGGTGGTCGGCAGACCGGCCCCGGCGCGCAGCCGGTTCATCCAGTCCGACATCTCCTCGCGGGTGTCCTTGTCGCGCATCGGCCCCATGCTGCCCTGGGCCTTGGCGATGAAGCTCGCGGCCGCCGCGGTGTCGCCGGCGGCGATGGCCGCCTCGGCGCGTTCGAGGTTGGCGCGTACGTCGTGGGCCGCCTGGGTCTCGGAGGCGGCCTCGGCGAACACGACCTGCTTGACGCCCCACAGCGGGTCACCCGGCTGCGAGCCCTCGGACAGGACGGTCAGGCCGGCGGCCGCCACGATGACGATCGCGGCCGCGCCGGACACGACGCGGAGGTGGCGCACCATGCGACGGCCACGACTCGCGCGTTCGGTGCTCTCGATGGCCCGCTCGACGTCGTCGACGGAGACCAGCTCCGGCACCGGGGCCGACACGGTCTCGTTGCGCCAACCCGAGAGAAGTTCGGCGAGTTCATATTCCGCGTCGTCACGCGTGGGGACGGGAACGTCGTGGGAAAGCGCCTCGAGGAAGTTCTCGTCGAAGCCGACCTCGGCGAGGTCCAGCGACTCCCCGCCGAGCACGCTCGCTTCGCGCTCGAGGGCGTCGTCGCCGGATACGGGACCACCGGTGGACGGGCCACTCGGACCGGGTCCCCGACCATGGGCCGGCGGCCGGCCGGGACGGCCGAGCTGCTCACGCCCGTGGACGGAGCGACGATGACGCCAGTCAGATCCTCCGCTCATCGTGACCTCCTGTCCGTTTCAACTCGTCCTTCAACTTGGCCAGCGCCCGGTGTTGGGCGACTCGAACCGCACCCGCGGTGCTTCCGATCATCTGGGCCGTCTCCTCGGCTGACATGCCGACGACCAGCCGGAGTACCAGCACCTCGCGCTGCTTCTCCGGAAGTATGTCGAGCAATGCGCGCATCCGCCTGCTGCTGTCGGCGTCGAGAGCCGACTGCTCCGGCCCACCGGTGACGTGTCCGACCTCGGGCACGTCCTCCACCGGATCGGCCTTGACCCGGGCGGCGACCCGCATGGCGTCGGCGACTTTGTGTGAGGTGATGCCGTAGACGAAGGCCATGAACGGCTTGCCCTGGTCCCGATAACGGGGCAGCGCGGTCATCACCGCCATCAAAGCCTCCTGCGCGATGTCATCTGCGGAGAACAGATGACGTTCTCCGATTCCGATTCGCCCTCGGCAATAGCGCAGGATCGGTTCCTGCACGCTTTCGAGAACTGATGTGAGAGCTGCACGATCGCCCTGGCCCGCGGCCCGGACGGCGTCGTCCAACTCACCACCTGTCAGCTTCATCGCGCGTAGGAATCCCCGTGTTACAGATCGGTTGACCGTTTGTGAGCCGGTCCTGTTACGGGCCCCGACACCCCGGAACGTCGTGACAACGCCGAGGCAGACCCTCAAACACCTTAGCCATCAGCCCTCGGGCATCAGTGCCATGCCCTTGCCGATCAGCGTGGCGCGAAGGTCCCGGTGCCTCTTCTCCTCTGAATCAGACGCCGCGACCATCCCGGTGAGCAGGCTCAGTCCCGCCCACTCCAGCGGCAGCAGACCGTGTTCACCTGCGTCGACGACTACGTTGCGGGCCCGGGCGGCCGACGCCTCGACCTCCCCCACACCCGCGAGGGCTGCCGCATGGATGAGAGAGGTCTTCACGCGGTGCCGCGCCGGTACGTCGGAGGTGTCGGACAGATGCCGGACCAGCAAGTCGCCGGCCTCCGCGTGGGCCAACCCCGCCGCGACGTCTCCGGAGTACAGGCCGAGTTCGGCGCTGACCCACTCCCAGCGAAGCCGGCACCGGCCGTGGGTGGGCCAGTCGACCGGCGGTGCCGAGACCCAGTCTTCGGCGGGATCGGACAGCAGTGACCGCGCACGATCGAGGACTCGCGCCGACGCTCCGAAACGAAGGAGACCGAGGTTGTCCGCGGCCAGCCCGATGAGGGCGTCGGCGCGTGCGGCCCGCACCGGGTCGACACCTGCCTCGCCGCCCGGTGCCGGATCGATCCCCGCGACGGTCGCGAACGCGAGACCGTCGAGCCCCAGCGAGAGGTCGTGGCGTCCGCCCTGACGCAGTAGAGAGGCCGTCGTGCTGCGGCACAGTGACAGCAGTGCCGCGGCCCCCGGTCCGCGCGGCATCGACCCGTGCGCGGACCGCACGTCCTCGCCCAGCCGGGCCAGCTCGGTGAGCGCCGCGGCGTACTCACCGCGTCCTCCCGCCTCCACGGCCGACTTCCAACGCAGTTCAGGGGCCATGTCGAGGCCCTGCGAAGTGGTCTTGATCACTACGTCTCTTTTGGTTTGCATGAATTTAACGAACGATTCCCAACGTTAATCCTGAGACCAGATCACCGGCGGATAAGAAGCAGATTTCCTCGGTGTTAACCGTTGACATGGTCGTCGTTTGATGGTCGTTGCGTTCCCACCCTCCAGACAAACGCCATTTTGCTGAATACTCGCAGCTCATCGATCGTTCCTTTCGTCCGGTCGGAGGGCACGCCGACCGCTGGGCAGCACTGTGCTATCGCCTTCCGTTCATCTAACGCGCCGTTAACATTTCCGAGACTTTCACCCGGCGGATCGCCGATTTCAACGGTATTGACGCCATTTCTCACACCCGCTTAATGTGAGCCCCAGCGTTGCAGGAAATCGACGTTTCTCCACCGAGCACCTCGGTGCGGCCCTAGACAAGGAGCAGCTGCCATGCCTCAGCCCAACCATCTCCCCGGCCCCAACGCAGACATCTGGGACTGGCAGATGTCCGGCCTCTGCCGCGGCGTCGACTCCTCGATGTTCTTCCATCCTGACGGTGAACGCGGCCGTGCGCGCGCTCAGCGTGAGCGTCGGGCCAAGGAACTGTGCCACCAGTGCCCCGTCATCGCCCAGTGCCGCGAGCACGCGCTCGCCGTGGCCGAGCCCTACGGGATCTGGGGCGGGCTCTCGGAGTCCGAGCGCAGCATGCTGATGAAGCGCGGTGTCGGCCGCCGCATGGCGAGCTGAGCAGTCCGTAACCGCCGGCGGAGAGGGACCCGCCGACGATCAGGGCCACCGCGGCACCACCGCACACAACACAGGAGCCGGGCATCCGCAGAGGATGCCCGGCTCCTGTGTTGTGTACTACCGGCGCGATGCGCTCAGCTCAGTGCGCGTGACCGTGTCCGGCGTGACCGGCCGGCTCCTGCGCGGGCTGATCGGTGATCGCGGTCTCGGTGGTGAGCACCATGCGGGCGACCGACGCGGCGTTGACAACCGCGGAACGGGTCACCTTCACCGGGTCGATGATGCCCTCGCCGACGAGGTCACCGTAGGTGAGGCTCGCGGCGTTGAAGCCCTCGTTCTTGCCGAGGTCGACGACCTTGGACACCACGACGGCACCGTCGAGACCGGCGTTGGAGGCGATCCAGAACAGCGGGGCCTTGGCGGCGTCCCGGACCACGCGGACGCCCAGCGCCTCGTCGTCGGTCAGCGAGGCGGCGAGCTCGTCGAGCACCTTCGATGCCTGGACGATGGCCGAACCGCCGCCGGGGATGATGCCTTCCTCGACCGCGGCCTTGGCTGCGGCGACGGCGTCCTCGACGCGGTGCTTGCGCTCCTTGAGGGAGGTCTCGGTGGCCGCACCGACGCGGATGACGGCGACGCCGCCGGCCAGCTTGGCCAGACGCTCGGCGAGCTTCTCCTTGTCCCAGTCGGAGTCCGACGCCTCGATCTCGCGACGCAGCTGCGCGGCGCGACCGGCGATGGCCTCCTTGGTGCCCGCACCCTCGACGATGGTGGTGGCGTCCTTGGTGACGACGACACGACGCGCCGAACCGAGAACCTCCAGGCCGACGGTCGACAGGGTCAGGCCCACGTCGGAGGTGACCACGGTGCCGCCGGTGACGACCGCCAGGTCCTCCATGAACGCCTTGCGACGGTCACCGAAGAACGGCGACTTCACCGCGACGGCGCGGATGGTCTTGCGGATCGAGTTCACCACGAGGGTCGACAGCGGCTCGCCCTCGACGTCCTCGGCGACGATCAGCAGGGACTTGCCCGCCTCGACGACCTTCTCCAGCAGCGGCAGGAACTCCGGCAGCGAGCTGATCTTGTCGCGGTACAGCAGCACGAGCGCGTCCTCGAGGACCGCTTCCTGGCTGTCGACGTCGGTGACGAAGTACGGCGAGAGGAAGCCCTTGTCGAACTGCACGCCCTCGGTGATCTCGAGTTCGGTCTGCAGACCCGAGCCCTCTTCGACGGTGACGACGCCGTCGGCGCCGACCACGCTCATCGCCTTGCCGACCATCTCGCCGATCTCCTCGTCACGCGAGGAGACGGTGGCGATCTGGGCGATGGACTGCTCGCCGTCGACCGGGGTCGCGGCGGCCAGCAGGGCCTCGCTCAGTGCGTCGGCGGCCTTGCTGATGCCCACGCCGAGTGCGATCGGGTTGGCACCGGCGGCGACGTTGCGCAGTCCGGCCTTGACCATCGCCTGCGCGAGAACGGTTGCGGTGGTGGTGCCGTCGCCTGCGACGTCGTTGGTCTTGGTGGCAACCGACTTCACCAGCTGGGCACCGAGGTTCTCGAAGGGGTCCTCGAGGTCGATGTCACGAGCGATGGTGACGCCGTCGTTGGTGACGCTCGGTCCGCCGAATGCCTTGGCCAGCACCACGTGCCGGCCGCGCGGGCCCAGGGTGACCTTGACGGTGTCGGCGAGCTGATCGATGCCTCGCTCGAGCGCCCGCCGCGCGGTTTCGTTGAATTCAATCTGCTTGGCCATGAATCTCTTTCTTCACGGGAGTCGTCCGACACAACGCACACCGCCCCGGTACCCCTGCACGGGGAGCCGGGGCGGTGCGTCGAGTCGCGAGACGACTCGCGGGGTCTGTGTGGCCCGAGTCCTACTTGCCGATGACGGCGAGGACGTCGCGCGCCGACAGGATCAGGTACTCCTCGCCGGCGTACTTGATCTCGGTGCCGCCGTACTTGCTGTAGATGACGGTGTCACCTTCCTTGACGTCCACGGGGACGCGGTTGCCCTGCTCGGTGACCCGGCCCTCGCCGACGGCGATGACGGTGCCTTCCTGCGGCTTCTCCTTGGCGGAGTCCGGGATGACCAGGCCCGAGGCGGTGGTCGTCTCGGCCTCGACGGCCTGCACCAGGATCTTGTCCTCAAGCGGCTTGATGTTCACGCTCGCCACGATGTGAGTCCTCAACTTTCGTACTGAGAAAGAATCTGCACGTTCATGGCCCTGGGACAAAACCTCGTCGTCGCGGGTGTCCGAGGCTTCACTCAGCGCCGACTAGCACTCTATACGTGCGAGTGCCAGCACTCAAGGGTGGAGGGTGCAAAATGCCGGAGTTTCGCTCGCCGCGAATACAGCTCGGCGCGTCGGGGCCCCCGAAGAGGCCTCAGAGCTGACTGACCCGCACCGACATCGCCGGGTCGGATGCGACCGTGAGCGGCGACGGCGCCGCGCCTCCGGCGATCACGTGCGCGCCCAGCGTCGCGATCATGACCCCGTTGTCGGTGCAGAGTCGCGGCTTGGGCACGCGCAGCGTGATGCCGGCGGCCGCGCACCGCTCCTCGGCGAGCGACCGAATCCGCGAGTTGGCGGTCGCACCACCGCCGAGGACGAGCGTGTCGACTCCCAGATCACCGCACGCACGAACCGCTTTCATGGTGAGCACGTCGGCGACGGCCTCCTGGAACGACGCCGCGACGTCGGCCACCGGGACCGCCACCCCGTCGCGCTCACACTTCTCCACGTACCGCGCGACCGCCGTCTTGAGACCGCTGAACGAGAAGTCGTGGCGGGCGTCGCGCGGGCCGGTCATCCCGCGGGGAAAAGCGATGGCCTCAGGGTCGCCGTCGCGGGCGGCACGGTCGAGGGCCGGGCCGCCGGGGAATCCGAGGTCGAGGAGTCGGGCGACCTTGTCGAAGGCCTCCCCCGCCGCGTCGTCGACCGTGGTGCCGAGTTCGACGATCGGCTCGGCGAGATCGGTGACGTGCAGCAGATGAGTGTGTCCGCCGGACACGAGCAGGGCGACGCACTCGGGCATCGGGCCGTGCTCGAGGGTGTCCACCGCGACGTGCCCGCCGAGATGGTTCATCGCGTACAGCGGCACATCCCAGGCGAGCGCATAGGCCTTGGCCGCGGCGACGCCGACGAGCAGCGCGCCCGCGAGCCCGGGCCCGATGGTGACGGCGATGGCGTCGGGCCGGTCGATGCCGGCGGCCTCACGAGCACGGCGCATCGTCGGCACGATGGCCTCGAGGTGTGCGCGCGAGGCGATCTCGGGGACGACGCCGCCGAAACGGGCGTGTTCGTCGACGCTCGAGGCGACCTCGTCGGCGAGCAGCGTCGCGTGGCCGGGGGTGTCGCCGTCAGCCGGCGTCCAGCGCACGATGCCCACTCCGGTCTCGTCGCAGGAACTCTCGATGCCCATGACGATCATGCCGGGCCCTCCTCGGGGTCGAGCGGCCGTCCCGAACTCGGGACCCGCAACATCGTGTAGGCATCCGCACCGGACGGCTGATAGTAGTTCCGGCGGATTCCGGCGGTGCTGAAGCCATGCCGGGAGTACAGGGTGATCGCGACGTCGTTGTCGGTGCGGACCTCGAGGAACACCGGGGCGTCGACGGCGTCGGCCACCGCCAGCATCGCCTCCAGCAGGTCCTTGCCGATCCCCCGCCCGCGATGGGCGGGATCGACTGCGATCGTGTGGATCTCGCATTCGTAGGCGTCGGGCTGACCGAGCGTGGAGATCCCGGCGTAGCCGATGACCTCGCCGCCCGCGCGTTCGCGCGCCGCGAAGTAGGTGTTGTAGGGCGCGTTCAGTTCGGCCCGGAACGCCGACGCCGGCCACGGCGAGTCCTCGGCGAACATCAGCTTCTCCAGCGCCGCGCACTGCGGGATGTCGCCGTAGGTCAGCGCATCGATGATCAGCTCCGGCGCCGTCACCGCGCGGCCCCCAGTTTCCGGGCCTTCTGCTCGACCGCATCGGGACGTCGGAGATACAGCGGCACAAGGGGTTCGGGGATCTCACCGGCGATGATCGCGGGAGCGGCCGCCGCGACGAGTCCGCGAGCCGACGGCACGGTGGCCTGCGGCGGCGCGCCCGTCCAGCCGACCAGTTCGAGATGGGACGCCGAGCCGTACGCCGCCCCGACCTCGCCTGCGGTGAATACCGGGGACAGTTCCTCGGCGACCGTCGCCGGGGCGGTGACCTCGGGTCCGCGCACCCGCGCACCGTCGCGGTACAACGCCCAGTACACCTCTCGGCGCCGGGCGTCGGTGACGACGAGGACGTCGGAACCCTCGCCGGGCGGGGTCGTGTCGAGGGCGAGCGCGTCCAGCGAACACACGCCGTGGGCGGGGATGCCGAGTGCGTCGGCGAAGGCCGCGCCGGTGGCCATGCCCACGCGCAGACCGGTGAACGGCCCGGGGCCGCATCCGACGACCACCGCGGCCAGCGAGTCGCGGGAGATCCCGGACTCGGCAAGGCATTCCGCGATCAGGGTGGTGAGCAGTTCGGCATGCCGACGGTGGTCGGTGACCACGCGTTCGGCGAGCACCCGCACATCGGCGATCGTGTCGCCGGTCAGTTCGACGACCCCGGTGACCACCGAGTCGGTCGCGGTGTCGATCGCGAGCACCGTCCGGGCCGCGCCGAGACCCCCTTCACCGGAACTCATTCCTCACCTCACCCACTCCCACTCCACATGTCGCACATCGGTGTCCACATCCCGGCGCAACCGCACCACGAGATAGCGCTGCGCCAGCCGCTCGGCCACACCCTCACCCCATTCGACCACGACGACCGCATCCGTCAGCTCCGTGTCCAGGTCCAGGGCGTCGAGCTCGTCGAGACCGCCTCGCGCCAGTCCCCCGTCCCCGTCGCCGCCTGCCAGCCCGAGCCGGTACGCGTCGACGTGAACCATCGCCGGCCCTCCGGGACGGCCCGGCCGGTGCTCGCGCGCGATGATGAAGGTCGGCGAGGTGACCCGGCCCTCGATCCCCAGACCTGCGCCGATGCCGCGCGCCAGGGCGGTCTTGCCCGCACCGAGCGGGCCGTCGAGGATCACCAGGTCGCCCGGCGACAACACGGTGGCGAGTTCGGCGCCGAACGCCTCGGTGTCGGCGACCTCCGGTAACTCGCGGGTCCCGGTGCGGTCGGTGACCGGCGTCGGGCGGGTTCCGCCGGCGTGCGGCCTCTCCGGGCTCATGCCTTCGCCCGTCGCTTCCACCAGCGACGCCGGGGCGCAGGCAGCGCGACCCGGGCGCGGTCCACGAGATCGACGATCGCGTCGCTGACCAATCGGGGTTCCTCCATCTGGACCATGTGACCGGCTCCCTTGACCACCACGAGACGAGAATCCGGGCCGAGCTGGGAGTACATGCGCACCGAGTTCGGCAGCGGCGTCAGCCGGTCCTTGTCGCCGCACACGACGGTCGTGGGCACCTGCGCCAGCGCCGGAAGCGCCGTCGACTCGTCGTGGATCTCCAAGGCGTGCAAGAAGTTCACGATGGTCTCGATCGGCGTGGACTGGATCATCTTCTCCACGGCGCTACCGAGCGCCGGACTGAAGAACGCCGGGCCGAAGCTGGCCGCGACGAGCACCGGTTCGAGGGCCTGGCGGGTCAGTCCGCGGCCGGCCTGGACCAGGCGCGGTGCGCGGCGGACGCTCAGGCGGAAGGCGTCGATCACCGGATTGCCCAATCCCTCACCGAGTCCCGCCTCGGTCAGGCCCCGCGAGGCGGTCGCGACCACGCCGACCCCCGCAACCGGTCCGATGGACGAGAACAGCGCCGGGTGCCGGCGCGCCAGACCCATCACCGTCATGCCGCCCATCGAATGCCCCACCACCACAACGGGTCCGCTGGTCACCGTCGAGCGGATCACCGCCGCGGCGTCGTCGGCGAGTTGCGCGATCGTGCAGGTCTCGGCCGGCGCGGGATCGCTCTCGCCGTGGCCGCGGTGATCGTAGAAGACGAAGCGGTAGTTGCGGTCGGCCCACTCGGCGGCAAGCTGTTCACATTGGAAGTGCCAGCTCGCCAACCGCAGGCTGAACCCGTGCACGAAAACGATGGTGAGCTCGGGATATGCGCCGTTCGGGACGTCACCGAGGTCGATGGTCCGGACCGCGAGATCGAGGCCGTCGTCGGTGGTCACGGTCCGTGCGTGCTCGTCGTACATCGTGGTGAGGTCGATGTCGGCGTGGGGATCCGACCTGCCGACGACGCTCTTGCGCGCCATGTTGCGCGCCGCGCCGATCGCCGCCAGGCCGCCCAGTGCCGCGACACCCGCCAACCCGGCCAGCAGCCCGACGCGTTCGGAATCGTCCACCACGCTCACCCCGCTCACTCGTCGGCCACCGCGTCACCGCGGGCCGGGCCCGCGTTCAGGTAGCGCCGGACCGCACGGTTGCCGACCTGGGAGACGATCTCGTAGTCGATGGTGCCGATGGCGTCGGCCCAGTCCTTGGCCGTGACGCCGCCGCGGGCGCCGGTGCCGAAGAGTTCGACCTCGTCGCCCTCCCGCACCCCGGCCCCGTCTGGTCCGAGGTCGACGACGAACTGGTCCATGCAGATGCGCCCGATGCCGTCGAACAGGCGATCGGCGATGCGCACCCGGATGCGGCCCGACAGCAGTCGCGGCACCCCGTCGGCGTAACCGGCCGGGACGATCGCGACGACGGTGTCGTGCGGTGTGATCCAGGTGTGACTGTAGGAGACGCCCTGCCCGGCAGCGACCTTCTTGACCAGGGCCACCCGCGCCGACAGCGTCATCGCCGGGATGAGCCCGAAGTCGCCGAGTTCGGGGACCGGGGTCCGGCCGTACAGTGCGATACCGGGGCGGACGAGGTCGCGCGCCAGGTCCGGACGGGTCAGTGCCGCAGGAGAGTTCGCGATGTGCATGATCTCGGGCGCCGCGCCGAGGCGGGCGAGGTCGGCGGCCGCGGCGTCGAGCCGGGCGGCCTGCTCGCTGTTGAGGGGATGGTCGGGTTCGTCGCCGCGGGCGAGGTGACACATCACCGCGCGGACGGTGACCGCTCCCTCGGCGTGCGCCTTCGCGAGCTTCTCGGCGAAGTCGTCCCATTCGTCGACGGCGACGCCGCTCCGGTTGAGGCCGGTGTCCACCTTGGCCGTCACGCTCGCCTCGACACCGGTGGCCCGGGCGGCGGCGACCACCGCGTCGAGCTGCGCGGCGGAAGACAGGGCGATCTCGATGCGATCGGTGACGGCACCCGAGAAGTCCGCCCCCGGTGTGTGCAGCCAGGCGGTGATCGGCGCGTCGATCCCGGCGGCGCGCAGTGCGCGCGCCTCGGTGATGTGCGCGACGCCCAGCTCGGCGGCACCCGCGGCGATCGCGGCCTTCGCGACCGGCACGGCGCCGTGGCCGTAGGCGTCGGCTTTCACGACCGCCATCACGGCAGCGTTCGAAGCAGTACGCAACACATCGAGGTTGTGCGCGATGGCGCCGAGGTCGACGGTCGCGGTCAGGGCAGCGGAAGTCATCGCCGACCATTCTCCCAGATCGTCACCACCGATTTGTGCGCGGCGACCCGCGGAACGCCATGACCAGCCATTTCACCCGGCCGTGTATGAGTAATCACACCGATGCGGCCGTCGCGGGGACGCGGTTGGCTGAACGACAGATGCAGCTCACCTCTTCAGAAAGCGGCCATGTACGCCACCATGAATCCCGTGTCCGGTCACCCCGACCCCGGTTTCCCCGATGACTTCGTCCCCGTGGACCCGCTCGTGTACGGCCCCGCCGATCCCGCTCTCCCCGCCGGCCGCACCCCCGGCATGCGCGAATCGGTGACGGCCTGGGTGTCGAACGGCCTCGCCTGGGTCTCCCTGTTCACCAGCGCGGTCCTGTTCTTCGTCGCGATCCTCGAGGCGCTGGGTGAGAACGACGCGGACGGCTGGGTGTTCGCGGCGATGGTCCTGTACGTGGTGGGCGTCGTCGCGACCGTCGGCGCGGTGGTCGGGCTGCTCGTCTCGTTTGTCAGACGTCTCGGCGCCGACGAGCTGCACCGGGCGGGGCCGATCGTCGATCTGGTGCTGCTCTCGATCGTCACGCTGATCAGCGTGGCGGGGTCGGCGTCTCCGCTGCTGTTCTTCCTGTAGCGAACTCGCGGATCGCCGGGCGCAGCGCGGCGAGCAGCGCGGACGCACCGATGGGGGCTCCCCGGCTCGCCAGCAGCGCGGCGTGGGCGTGGACGCGAGCCGCCCAGGCACCCGCCTCCTGAGGTGACCGGCCGGCGGCGAGCAGCGAGCCGGCGATCCCGGCGAGCACGTCGCCGGCGCCCGCGGTCGCGGCCCAGGACGATCCGGCGTCGTTGCCGGCGACCCTTCCCGACGGATCGGCGACCAGCGTGATCCGGCCCTTCAACAACACCGTGACACCCCACCGGGCGGCGAGGTCGGCGACCGCGGACACCCGATCGGCTCCCACCTCGGACCCGGTCAACCGCGCGAACTCACCCGCATGCGGGGTCAGGAGCGTCGGTGCCGCGCGACCGGCGACGAGTCCGGGTTCGTTCGAGACGATGGTGAGCGCATCGGCATCGACGAGGACCGGTAGATCGGAGTCGAGAACGGTACGCAGCAGCGCCGTCGCGGCGGCGTCGGTACCCATGCCCGGGCCCACCACCCACGCCTGGACCCGGCCGGCGTCGGCGAGGTCCGGCGCGGCGACCACCTCGGGGAAGTGCGACACCACCTCGGCGTGCGCCGAACCGACGTACCGGGTCATACCCGAGGTCGCGGTGACCGCGGCCCCGGAGGCCAGGATCGCCGCACCCGGGTAGCGGTGTGAGCCGGCGATGACCCCGACCACGCCCTGGGTGTACTTGTCGTCCGCGGGACCCGGTACGGGCCAGTCGATCTCGGCGTCGGAGTACGAGATGAGCTGTCGCACAGCTGGTTCGACGGGATCGCCGATGCCGATGTCGATGACGACCACCCGGCCGCACCGCGGTGCCGCGAGGAGGTGTGCGCGACGAGGGAAGCCGAAGGTGACGGTGACATCGGCACGGACCGACGGGGTGTGCACCTCGCCGGTGTCGGCGTCGACGCCGGACGGCAGATCGACTGCGACGACAATTGTCTCGGGATCGAGGCCGGCGAAGACCGCCGCGGCGGCGGGCCGCAACGGTCCCCGGCCACCGATGCCGACGACCCCGTCGATGACGGCGTCGAGCCCGGCGGGCAACGCGTCGTCGACACGACCGCCGGCCGCCCGGAACGCCCGCAGCCCGGCCGGGTGCGCCTTGTCGGCGGCGAGCAGCACAGCGTGAGCAGCCACTCCGCGACGGGCGAGTTCGGCGGCGGCGAAGAGGGCGTCACCACCGTTGTCGCCGGCGCCGACGACGACACCCACGGACCGGCCGTAACAACCGCCGGTCCGGTTCAGCTCGCCGACGACGGCCTGCGCGACCCCATGCGCGGCACGGCGCATCAGCGTCCCGTTGGCCAGCAGGTCTCCCGACGCCCGCTCGGCGTCGCGGACCTCGTCGGCGGTCAGGTACCGGGTCGGCATGGGTGCCGGTCTATTCGACGGTCACCGATTTGGCCAGGTTGCGCGGTTTGTCGACGTCGTAACCGCGGGCCTGGGCGACGCTCGCGGCGAACACCTGCAGCGGCACCGTGGAGACCAGCGGCTGCAGGAGCGTCGGCGTCTTCGGGATCGGGATGAATTCGTCGGCGACCGCGCGGGCGGCCGCGTCGTCGGCTTCGGCGATGACGATCGTGCGCGCACCGCGGGCCTGGATCTCGCGGATGTTGCTGACCATCTTCGAATGCAGCACCGCGCGACCCTCCGGGGACGGCATCACGGTGATGACCGGCAGGCCGTCCTCGATGAGAGCGATGGGGCCGTGCTTGAGTTCACCGGCGGCAAAGCCCTCGGCATGCATGTACGCGAGCTCCTTGAGCTTCAATGCACCTTCGAGTGCCACCGGGTAGCCGACGTGGCGACCGATGAACAGCACCGTGTTGTGGTGGGACAGCGACTGGGCGAGCTCGCGGACGGGCTCCATGGTCCCGAGAACCTCGGCGACCGAATCGGCCATGGCCTCGATGGCGGCGAACTCGCGGGCCACCTCGTCGGCGTACTTGGTGCCGCGCGCCTGTGCGAGAGCCAGACCGACCAGGTACGCCGCGACGATCTGCGCGAGGAAGCACTTGGTCGACGCGACGCCGATCTCCGGACCGGCGTGGGTGTAGAGCACCGCGTCGGATTCGCGCGGGATCTGCGCACCGTTGGTGTTGCAGATGGCCAGCACGCGGGCCTTCTGGTCCTTGGCGTGCCGGACGGCCTCGAGGGTGTCGGCGGTCTCGCCCGACTGGGAGATCGCCACGACCAGCGTCGACCGGTCGAGGACCGGGTCGCGGTAGCGGAACTCGCTGGCCAGCTCGATCTCGACCGGCAGCCGCGTCCAGTGCTCGATCGCGTACTTCGCCAGCAGACCGGCGTGGTACGCCGTGCCGCAGGCGACGACGAAGACCTTGTCGACGTCGCGCAGGTCGTCGTCGGTCAGCCGCTGCTCGTCGAGCACGATGCGCCCGTTCTGCAGGTGACCGAGCAGGGTGTCGGCGATCGCGCGCGGCTGCTCGGCGATCTCCTTCAGCATGAAGAAGTCGTAGCCGCCCTTCTCGGCCGCGGCGAGATCCCAGTCGATGTGGAACGGCTTGCCCGCGCGCTCGTTCCGGTCGAAGTCGGTGATCGTGTAGGTGTCGGCGGTGATGACGACGACCTCGTCCTGGCCCAGCTCGACGGCTTCGCGGGTGTGCTCGATGAACGCGGTCACGTCGGACCCGACGAACATCTCCCCCTGACCGACGCCCACCACGAGCGGGGTCGACCGGCGGGCGGCGACGATGGTGTCCGGATGGTCGGCGTGGGTGAACACGAGGGTGAACGCACCTTCGAGCCGCCGCAGCCCCGCGTAGGCACTCGCGACGAAGTCACCGGCGGTGGGACCGAAGGTGTAGTACTTCGAGACCAGGTGGACGGCGGTCTCGGTGTCGGTCTCCGACCCGAACTCGACGCCGTCCTGCTCCAGCTCGGCCCGCAGCTCAGCGTAGTTCTCGATGATGCCGTTGTGGACGACCGCGATCTTGCCGTCATCGCTGGCATGCGGATGCGCGTTGCGGTCGGTCGGCTTGCCGTGCGTGGCCCACCGCGTGTGGCCCATGCCCGTGGTCCCCGACAGCGACTCGCGGCCGACGGTCGCGATCTGCTTCTCCAGGTTCTCCATCCGGAGGGCCTTTTTCTGGATCGCGGTGTTACCGGCGCCGTCGAGGATGGCGACGCCGGCCGAGTCGTACCCGCGGTACTCCATCCGTCGCAAAGCCTCGACGACGATGTCCAGGGCATCGCGCCGCCCCACGTATCCGACGATTCCACACATAGCTAGTCAGCGTACCTGCGTGCTGACGGAACGACGCGCCCGCGCGGGGGAACGACGCGCCCGCGCGCTGACGAACGACGTGCCACCGTGCGGGGCGTCACTCCAGGGTCTTGGGGACCACGACATTCGGTGCCGCGGCGGGTACCGGAGACGCTGCTCGACGACGCTTGCGTTCCTTGGCGCCGAGCAGTTTGGCGATGCGGTCCTGCACCTCCGGCGGGTCGTCGAGGTCGACGGCCGGCACTTTGCCGAGAACGGTGTCGGGGTCGGAGAACGCCTGGTACTCGGCGTCCTGCGTGAGCGTGTGCAGCAGGAAACCGGTGGTCAGAGCACGCACGGCGGTGTGCGTCTTCTTGTCCGCGCCGTTGCTCCCCCACAGCGCACCGATCGTCCGGTGCTCGACGAGGCCGCGCGACGTCGCGCCGGGCGGCGTGCGCAGCACCACACGACGCTCGTCGTCCGAGGTGTGGTCGGCGCCGTACGCCTGGGCGAGCGGGAGTGCGTTGCCGTCGATCGTGTCGAGTTCGCCGATCGCGGAGACGATGAGACCGGGTGCGCTGACGCTACGTGCGGCGGGCAGGAGTCCGGCGGTGGTCGGCGCCGGGAACAGCGCGGCCACTCCTCGGACCTCCGGCTGCGGCTGACCGTGCAGGATGCCCTCCGACGCGGCGATGATCGCCGCCGACGCCCCGAACCCGTGACCGGCGAAACCCACCTTGGCCGGGTCGACGGTGATCTCACCGAAGCCCAGCCGGACCCGCGTCACGATCGACAGCGCCGAGCGCAGCTGAGCGGCCATCGCATCGTCGGAGACCAGTACGCCCCGCTGACCGGCCGGGATCGCCACCACGATGCCCCACGAGGCCAGGTGGTGGCACAGGTCGCGGTAGCGGCTCGGCGAGGACAGCCAGCCGTGGCCGAAGGCGATGGCGGGCAGTCGTTCCCCGCTCGCGGGGGTGAACACCTCACCGCGTGTACCGACGATCCCGAGATCGCCGCGCAGGACTCGGTGCGGCCCCCGACGGCCGAGCGCGGCCATCAGCTTCGCGGGCGGCTGCGATGGTTTCGAACGCTTCTTGCCTGGCACAGCAGACAGCCTATGCGTTCGGTGGCGGCAGATGCGGACTGGCGTCGGCCATGTCGGCGGGCAGCATGATGCCGGGCAGCGCATCGGCGGCGTCGGCCTCGTGCTCGAGTTGGGCACGCAGCCGGTCGGTCTCCGATTGCGCGGCGGTGCGCCGGTGTTCGGTCATCGCGAGGTCGAGATCTCGCTGAGCAGCGGAGAAACGGTGCGAGGCGTCGGCGACCTCGGCGGTGGCCGAGCGCGCGAGCGCCTCGATCTGGTCGGCGAGGCTCACTGGTCACCTGCCAGGGCCAGGTCACCCGCGGACCGCTCGGGCGTCGCGGCGGTGTCGGGATCGGTCGATGGGGTGCTGCCGCCGCGGGTGTCGGCGACGACGTGGGTCGGGGTCGGCGTTCCCCCGCCGGGACCGGCCGCCGGCCTCCCCTCGACGGCACCGGCTGCTTCCACTCCGGGGACGCTCTGCGCGACTTCGGTTTCCACGGCCGGCGAACCGCTCAGCTGGAACGGGATGTCTTGCTGCTCCTGTTCCTCCTGCTGCTCCCCGGATTCCGGCGCCGCCCGCACCGTCTCGGTCGGCACGGCAGGCGGCTCGGCCGGAACCGGTAGCGGACGGGCCGACTCGACCGGATAGGGGTCGTCGTCGATCCCGTCGAGGGACCGGTTGAGGATGTCGAGGATCCCGGCGATCCCGCGCAGCGTTGCGTCGACCGAGGTGGTGAACAGCTCGACACGCGACCGGATGTCCTCGACCGCGACGTCGAGCGGGACAAGCCCGGTCAACACGGCCTGAGGTAGCTCGGCCGGCGGTGTTCCCGCGGCGCTCGGCGCCGACAGCCGGGCGATCGCGAGGTAGAAGGTGCGGAGCAACCGGTCGATCCCCGATGCGGCCGCGGAGGTGGCGTCGGTGACGGTGTGCAGAAGGTAGAGGTCGGATTCCGCGCGCCGCTGATGGTCGACGACCGCGCCGATCGCGAGTGACGCGGACCTGCCGTGCCAGCCGTCGAGCCGAACCCGCTGTTCGGGCAGGTGATGCAGCTGTTCGGCGACGGCTCGGTGGGCTGAGACCAGAACCCGGCTGTCCGCCGACAGCGCGGTGATGTCGAAGTCGTCCACCGCTCGGAGGCCGGCACGGACCGAGGCGTCGTCGGGGACGGGTACGCCCATCAGCCGCCCGGCCGCGAGCAGCCCGGTCAGCGCCGCGGCGCCGTCCTGCGCGTCCGTCCGCAACGCGGTCAGGGAATCCTGGCCCCTCCTCATTGCGCGGCCACCCCGGAACCCGGTGTCGGACGCGCGATCTCGCTCGCGGCCCGCGCGTCACCGTCGGCCATGGCGATCGCGGAGTCGCGCAGGTTCTGCGCGAGCACGGCCGCGGCCTGCGACTGCGTCCGGAGGCGGGCGGACAGCGTGGCGCTCATCTCGGCGTAGGTCGCGGCGGACGGCCCCAGCGACGACGCCGCGCCGGGGCCGGCATCGGTGCGCGCCCACCGGCCGAAGTCGTGCGCGGCGAGGTCGTCGGCGACGGCGTTGAGGACCAACGACGAACGCCGGTAGTAGACCGAGACCGCGGACACCTGCTCGACGTCCATCGCGATCCGGTTCGGCTCGACGCCGCCCATCTGCTCACCCCCGTTCATCCCCTGCCCCCGATCCTCCCGGTCGCGGACGATGCCTGATCGTACCCATCCGGAGTGCCGTCGTCCCGGCCCGGCGACCTGCCAACTTGGACGCGCACGAGCCGATCTCGGTTCCATCCTTCCGGTAACCGGGATCGGCGTCCTTGGGATTTCCGACAACGACCCGGTCGGCGACACCTTCCCGTCGTCACATTCTTCACCGAGAGTGACACCGACCACACCGTCGGTGAAAGGACCATGCAATGAGTACGTCGGACGTCAACTTCGGACTCTGGTACGACTTCCGCAATCCGCCCGGGAACTCGCGCGGTTTCGGCGACTTCTACCGCGCAACACTCGACCAGATCACCTGGGCGGAGTCGATCGGGATCGACTCGGTCTGGCTGACCGAGCACCACTTCATGGAGGACGGTTACACGCCGTCGCCGTTCCTGCTCGCCTCCGCGATCGGCGATCGGACGACGACGATGAAGATCGGCACCAACCTCGTCGTGTCGCCGTTGCACAACCCCATCCGCCTCGCCGAGGACTCGGCCACGCTGTCCCTGCTGACCGGGGGACGATTCTCGCTCGGTGTCGGGCAGGGATACTGGGAACCGGAGTTCGAGGCTTTCGGACGGCGCCTGATCAACCGGCCGAGCCTGCTCGAGGAAGGCGTGGAGATCGTGCGTCGCTGCTGGTCCGGATCGGCCGAACCGTTCGACGGCAAACGCCTGCGCAAGCCCGCCCTGCCCGTCACTCCCACCCCGGAGACGACGCCCGACCTCCTGGTCGGTGCAATGGCCGACCCGGCCATCGAACGGGCCGCCCGCATCGGCGACGGCTTCCTCAGCACCCAGAACGCGCACCACGCTTCGTACCTGGACGCGCTCGAACGACTCGGCCGGTCCCGTGACGAGGGCCGGATCTTCGCCGGGCAGTGGACGATCATCGCCGACGATCCCGAACGGGAATGGTCGCGTATCGGCACCCACGCGCTCTACCAGATCAACAAGTACATCGAGATGGGCGCGTTCGGTCCCATCCCGCAGTTCACCGACCCCGGCCAGCTCGTCGACGCCGGCTCGTTCACCCTCTGGGAGCCGGCCACCGCCGTCGACGAGCTCACCGCGTTGCTGACCGCCACCCCGCAGATCGAGGACGTGCACTTCTGGGCGCAGCTGCCCGGTGAGTCCATCGACAGCGGCAGCGCTCGCATCGAGCTCCTCGCCGGCAAGGTCGTTCCGGAGGTCCGGGCCCGTCTGGCCGCGCGATCGTCCGTGGAGGTCCCTGCATGAACCACGGTCCGTCGGCCCACCCGCTGCTGATCACCGACTTCCTGTACCGGGCACGAGACATGTTCGCCGACAAGGAGATCGTCGATCACGTCGACGGCGCCGAGGTCCTCCGGTACACGTACCGGGACTATGCCGACCGGGTCCTGCGGCTCGCGTCGGCCCTCGTCGCGAGCGGCATCCGGCCGGGCGACCGGGTCGGCACGCTGGCCTGGAACCATCGGCGGCACCTGGAGCTGTACCTCGCGGTGCCGCTCGCCGGAGCGGTGCTGCACACGATCAACATCCGGCTCTCCCCCGACGAGATCGCCTACATCGTCGACCACGCCGACGATGCGATGATCTTCGCCGATCCCTCGCTGGATCACCTGCTGTCCACCGCCCGCGAACGCCGTCCGGGCATGCCGGTGATCCCGATCGACACCGACGACCAGGGCGCGCCGACGGGAACGACTCTCGACTCGATGGTCGCCTCGGCGGAAGCGATCGCGGCACCGGTCGCCCGCGCGGACGACGATCTGGCCGTCCTCTGCTACACGTCGGGTACGACGGGAGCGCCGAAGGGCGTTGGATATTCCCACAAGTCCCTGTACCTGCACACCATGGCGGCCTGCCTGGCCGACGGGCACGCGATCTCCGAACGCGACCGCGCCCTGCTGGTGGTCCCGATGTTCCACGCCAACGCGTGGGGAGTCCCGTTCGCGGCCTTGATGTCCGGGGCGTCGCAGATCCTGCCCGGACCACATCCCACACCCGCGCAGATCGCCGGCATCATCGCCGCCGAGCGGGTGACCTACACCGGGATGGTGCCGACGGTGGCGGTGGACCTGCTCGCCCACGCCCAGACCGCGGGTACCGACCTGAGCAGTCTCCGCGCGCTGGTCCTGGGCGGTTCGACGCCGACCCTCGGCCTGATCCGCGACCTCGAGGCACTCGGCATCCCGGTGTTCCAGGGCTGGGGCATGACCGAGATCTCGCCGATGGCGACGTTCTCCCGTCCCCCGGCATCCACCGACGACGACCCGGAACGCCGCTGGGCGTACATCCGGAAACAGGGGCGGCTCCTGCCGGGTCTGCAGTGGAAACTCGTCGACGAGGACGGCCGGGTCATGCCCCACGACGGGATCAGTCGCGGCGAGATCCTGATCCGTGGCCCGTGGGTCGCCACCGGCTACTACCGTGCCGATCATCCGGACAAGTTCGACGACGGCTGGTTGCGCACAGGCGACATCGGCGTCGTCGACGAACACGGTTACCTGACGATCGTCGACCGCACCAAGGACCTCATCAAGTCCGGTGGCGAGTGGATCAGCTCTGTCGCGCTGGAGGAGGCGCTGATCGAACACCCCGCCGTCCATCAGGCAGCGGTGGTCTCCGTTCCGCATCCGCGCTGGCAGGAGCGTCCTGTCGCGTACGTCGTCGGCGACGAGGGCCTCGACGTGGAGGCGGTGAAGGCCGAGCTCGCCGACCGCGTCCCGCGCTGGTGGGTGCCCGAATTGATCGTCGCCGTCGATGCCCTCCCGCGGACCAGCGTCGGAAAACTCGACAAACGGCGACTCCGCGAACAGGCGGCCGGTACACCCGACTTGTGGGAACCCACAACCGCCGCGGATTCTCCCGTTCCCGTGACGCACGCCGATTCCTAACGTCGACAGTGTGAAGTTCAGCCTGTTCTACGTGTTGGAGAGTCCGGACCGGGACTTTCGGCGGGCCTACGACGAGATGCTCTCGCAGGTCGAGATCGCCGAGCGTCTCGGCTTCGACGGGGTCTGGCTCGCCGAACACCACGGCAGCGCCTACGGTTCGATGCCGTCGCCGCAGGTCGCGGCGGCGGCCATCGCGGCCCGCACCTCCCGGATGCGCATCGGTATCGCGGTCAGCAATCTGACGCTCGCCTGGCCGGTCCGGATCGCCGAGGACTTCGCGATGGTCGACGTGATCTCCGGCGGCCGGCTCGACTTCGGTGTCGGACGCGGCTACCAGCCCCACGAGTTCCGTGCGATGGGTGTCGCCGACAAGCAGGACGTCAGCCGTGAGGTCTTCGACGAGGCGTTCCAGATCGTCACCGGACTGTGGACCAAAGCGGTCGGCGAGCCGTACACGTTCCACGGCAGGCACTTCCACATCGACAGCGTGGACTGCCGGCCGGCACCACTCCAGCAGCCGACGCCTCCGATCTATGTGGCGTCGATCAGCCCCGAGACGTTCGACCTGGTCGCCGACCACGGACACAACATGCTCGTGACGCCGACGCTGATGACCCTGCCCGAGCTGAACGGCTTCGTCGTCAACGCCAAGCGCACGCTGATGCACCGCGGCCGCGATCCCCTCTCCCTCGACTTCCCGATGAACTGGCAGATCCATCTCGCCGAGGACGACGAGCAGGCCGTCCGCCGGGCCCGGCCGAGTCTCGAGTGGTACTTCGACAACGTCATGTCCGCCGTGCCGCAGGGTGCCGCGACCCCGGCGGGCTACGAGCGCTACGCGGCCTTGGCGGAGGCCGCGGCCGAGGGCGCGATGTCGCTGACCGGCCTGCGCGAGGGCGGCATCTGTTACGTCGGCGACCCCGACGGACTCATCCGCGAGATCGAGATCCTGCGCGAGGAAACGGGTCTCGACCATCTCATCTGCTGGATGCGGTTCGGCGGGATGCCCCACGACGACGTCGTGCGGTCGATGGAGCTCCTCGCCGAGCACGTCATCCCGCGTTTCGCCGACGCCCCACCACTCGTCCCCCGTGCCCTTCGGCACGAGGAACCCACCCAGACCGACAAATATTTCGAAATCGAGTTCGACGATGAAGGAGAAGTCCATGAGCTATCTCGCGGTTGAGAACGATCGCCGGATCTACTTCGAGCACCACCGCGGGGACGCGCGTCCCATCGTGCTGATCCACGGCTGGGGCGCCAACACCCGCTGCTGGGACACCACCGCCCCCGCGCTCAAGGCCGCGGGTCACGAGGTCGTGCTCGTCGATCTGCGCGCATGTGGCCGCTCCGACAAGGACTTCGAAGACGTCTCGATCGCGGCCCTGGCCGAGGACATGGTCAAGGTGGTCGAGCATCTCGGCCTGACCTCTCCCGTCATCAACGGTTGGTCTCTCGGCGGAGCCGTCGCCACGGCCGCCGCGGCGTCCCTCGGCTCGCGTGCCGGCGGCCTGGTCCTGACCGGTGGTGCGTCGCCGCGCTACACCGCGACCGACGACTGGCCCTACGGCGGCTCCGCCGAAGACGTCGAGGGAGTCCTCGCCGGTGCCGCCGCCAACCGCGCCGACACCTTCCGCGGCGTGGCCGGCGCGGTGTGCGCGACTCCTCCGAGTTCCGATGTCCTGGATTGGATCTGGGGGATGTTCCTGGAGATGGGTCCGGCCGGGGACGACTCGCTGCGTGACCTCGCCCGTACCGACCTGCGCAAGGAGCTGGGCGGACTCGACATCCCGATCCTGCTCCTGCACGGCCGGGACGACGCCTTCGTCCCGTTCGCCGGGGCCGAGGCCGTCCTCGAACTCAACTCCCGTGCTCGTCTCGTCCCGTTCGACGCCTGCGGTCATGCCCCGTTCCTCGAGGACCGGGACCGCTACCTCGCCGAACTGACCGGTTTCCTGAAGTCATGAGCGCCCAACCCCGGGTCTGGATCGTCACCGGCGGGTCGCGCGGCATCGGCCGGGCCGTCGTCGAGACCCTCACGGCCCGAGGCGATTCCGTCGTTTCCCTGGCGCGCGGCGTGGCGACCACGCCGTTCACCAGGCCGACACAGGTCCTGGAGCTGAAGACCGACATCACCGACTCCTCGTCGGTGGCCCGCGCACTGGCCACCGTCAAGGAGGAGTACGGCGGCGCCCACGGCCTGATCAACGTCGCCGGCGTGCACCGCGGTGGACGGGTCGACGATCTGAGTCGCGAGGACTGGGATCTTGTGCTGACCACCAACCTCACCGGCGCCTTCGAGATGTGCAAGGCCACGGTCCCGATCCTCGAACCGGGTTCGTCGATCGTGAATGTCGGTGCGGTGGTCGGCTTTCGGGGATTCCCGGGCGACGTCGCCTACGGCTCGGCGAAGGCCGGTCTCAGCGGTCTGACGCAGGTCCTCGCCGCGGAACTCGCCCCGCGCGACATCCGGGTCAACCTGGTCATCCCCGGTTTTGTGGATACCGACATGACCTCCGGACTCAGCGACCGGGCTCGGGCACGCATCGTCTCGTCCATCCCCGCCGGGCGGACCGGCCGGCCGGAGGAGATCGCGCAGGTCATCGTCGATGTCGCACTGTCCACCTACATGTACGGCGCGATCGTGCCCGTCGACGGTGGACTGATGAACACCTTCAGCGGCGGCGGCCGGTGACGTGGGGCCGGGCCGCCTCGGCCCGGTTGTGACAACCCACAAGAGGCGCGAAACACGAGGGTGACTCACGCCACACCAACCCATAACGTCGTTGTTGCACACAGTTTCTCGCCTTCCTCGGAGGGTGACGGTCAGAAGGAGGCCAATCGGTGTCAACCAGTACAGCGAGCGTCAGCACGGAGCAGCAGAACAAGGCTCTGGTCGCGGAGTTCATGGAGGTGTTCTCCCGCGGCGACGTGGACGCCATCCTGTCCTTCCTGGCGCCGACGGCCACCTGGTGGGTGGGCGGAGAGATCGACGGTATCTCCGGAACCAAGAACAAAGAGGAATTCGGCGCAATGCTGGCCGGCCTCTCCGCCACCACCAAGACCGGCGCCATCGCGCTCACCCCGCTCGCCTTCACCGCCGAGGGAGAACGCGTGGCGGTCGAGACCGAGTCGTACTCGGAGATGAACAACGGCAAGGTCTACAACAACCTCTACCACTTCGTCTTCGTGGTCCGCGACGGAAAGATCCACGAGGTCAAGGAGTTCCTGGACACCGAGCACACCCGCGCGGTCTTCCTCGGCTGAGAACTCCTCCTCGGAGTTCCCAACACCCCCGTCCCCTGATTCTCCAATCCCCTCAATCTCCAACCCAACTGAACCAAGGAGTCAATGCAATGGATGTCGGCGTACTTCTCGTCTTCCAGAACTACCACGAGAACGTGAGCGACGAAGAGGTCTTCCTGCGCGACCTCGAGCTCGGCGTACTGGCCGAGAAGGCCGGTTTCGACTCGGTCTGGTCGGCGGAGCACCACTTCGACGACTACTCGATGTGCCCGGACAACTTCGCGATCCTGTCCTACCTCGCCGGCCGCACCTCGAAGGTCAAGCTCGGCATCGGCGCTACCATCCTGCCGTGGAACGATCCGCTGCGCGTCGTGGAGAAGGCCATCATGCTGGACCAGATGTCCGGTGGCCGTGTGCTTCTCGGCATGGGCCGCGGCCTGGCGAAGATGGAGTACGAGGCCTTCGGCATCCCGATGGACGAGGCCCGCCCGCGCTTCAACGAAGCCGCCGAGATGGTGCTGCGCGGCCTCCGCACGGGCGTCGTGTCCGGCGACGGCCCGATGTACCCGCAGAAGGAGATCGCGCTGCGACCGGCCCCGAACCCGAACACCTCATGGGACGGTCGGCTTTTCGCCGCGGCGATGTCGCCCGACTCGGTTCCGGTGGTCGCCGACCTCGGCGTCCAGATGATGACCTTCATGCAGTTCCCGTTCGAGCAGCACGCCGAGGCCATCAACGGCTGGAAGCAGATGTTCCGCGACGCCCAGGGCGTCGAGCCCGGCCCGCCGGTCATCCAGGACTTCGTCATCTGTCACGAGGACGAAGAGGAAGCCCGCCGACTGGCCTACGAGCACATCAACCGCTACTTCCTGTCGGTCATCAAGCACTACGACTTCGCCGGCAAGCACTGGCGTGAGACCAAGGGCTACGAGACCTACCAGGCGGGTGCGGACATGATCCGCGAGGCCGGCATGGAGGCCGCGGCCGATGCCTACGTCGAGGCGAACATCTACGGCACGCCCGAACAGTGTGTCGAGAAGTACGCCTACCGCCACGAGCTCATCGGCGACTTCCTCCCCAACGCGGCCTTCGCCTTCGGCGGTCTGCCCTTCGACGAGGCCGAGAAGAGCCTGAAGCTCTTCGGCGAGAAGGTCGTCCCCGAGGTCCACAAGATGAAGGCCAAGGCGCCCGCGGCGGTCTGATCCGCCGAACGACATCGCTGCGGCGCCGGCCCCTTCCCCGGCGCCGCAGCGACTCCAACCCCCAGATCATGCAGGAGGATCGGTGAACGAAACCGTTCTCGACCAGGTGGCCCTCGAGTTCCGTGAGGTCATGGCCAAGGTCTGCACGCCCGTCGCGGTCATCACGGCCTTCGACGACCAGCGACCGCACGGCACCACGGTCAGCGCGTTCACGTCGCTGTCGATGGGACCGCCGATGATCCTGGTCTCCCTCGACCGCGGCTCCGACCTCCTCGCGATCATCCGCCGCACCGGACGATTCGGTGTGAACGTGCTCGCCCACGATCAGGCCGACGTCGCGATGCGGTTCGCCCGCAAGGGCGCCGACAAGTTCGACGGGGTCGATTGGTCGGACTCCGCGCAGCTCCCCCGCCTCGACGGTGCCGCAGGCTGGCTGGGCTGCACCACCGCATCCCTGGTCGACGGCGGCGATCATGTTGTCGCACTGGGCAACATCGTCGAGACCGGCGTCACCTCCACCGCACCCCTCACCTACCACGACCGGGTGTTCGGCACCCACCGAGCATTCGAGGTCGCCCGATGAACACGACGCCCCTCCCCCAGGATCCCGACGCCCCGACGCCCATCGCGACGGAGGCGTCGACCCAGGCCGTCGCCCGCGCGGTCGCGGCCGTTGCCGCAGGCGGTTTCGTCGTCGTGGTCGACGACGACGACCGCGAGAACGAGGGCGACCTCATCTGCTCGGCGTCGTCGATCACCGACGAACAGATGGCGTTCCTGATCCGCCACACCACCGGCATCATCTGTGCCCCCATGACCGCCGACCGAGCCCGCCGGCTCGAGCTGCCGCAGATGGTCGAGGACAACCGGGACGCGCACGGCACCGCCTTCACCGTCACCGTGGACCACAAGGACGCCGGCACCGGGGTCTCCGCGCACGACCGAGCCCTGACCGTCCGGGCCCTCGCCTCCGACGGCACCGCGGCCGGCGAACTGCGTCGCCCCGGACACGTCTTCCCGCTGCAGGCGCGTGACGGCGGGGTCCTCACCCGCGCCGGTCACACCGAGGCCGCCGTCGACCTGGTCACCCTGGCCGGTGCCGGCGAGGTCGGGGTCATCGGTGAGATCATCGCCGACGACGGGTCGATGCGGCGTGGCGACGACCTCCTCGCGTTCGCCGAACATCACGGACTGCCCGTGCTGCGGATCGCCGACCTCGTGGCCCACCGGACCGCCGCCGGTTCGTTCGTCCACCAGATGGCCACCGCCGCGATGCCGACCCTGTTCGGCGACTTCCGCGCGGTCGCCTACCGCTCGGACATCGACGACACCGAACACCTCGCCCTCGTCATGGGCGACGTGGCCGCCGCCGGGGCCACCGCCGAGGGCGCGCTGGTCCGCGTGCACAGCGAATGCCTGACCGGCGACATCGTCGGGTCGCTGCGCTGCGACTGCGGAGCGCAACTCGAGCAGGCGCTGTCGGCCATCGCGGCGGAGGGCTGCGGAGCGGTCGTCTACCTGCGCGGACACGAGGGCCGCGGGATCGGACTCGGTCACAAGATCCGCGCCTATGCACTCCAGGAGCAGGGCCTCGACACCGTCGACGCCAACACCGCACTCGGACTCCCGGTGGATTCGCGCACCTACGGCACCGGCGCCGCGATCCTGAAAGACCTGGGCATCCGCCGCGTCCGCCTGATCACCAACAACCCCGCGAAGTACGGCGGACTCGGTGGCCACGACCTCGACATCGTCGGGCGCGTCGGCCTGCCGACCGTCTCCACCCCCCACAACGTCCGGTACCTCCGCACCAAGAAGGAGCGGATGGGCCACGTGCTGTCGGGCGACACCGTCGTGCGAGAGGCGCCGACCGGGACGACAGGTGCATGAATCACCTCACACGACATTGCTACTGTGAGGTTCATCATGATCTGTCGGTGAGGAGGCCGTGCCGATGACATCCATCGCGGAGCGAGGAGTCGATACCGGTCTCGACTCCGAGGGCGGGTCGGCACGTGCCACCGGCCGCGAACGCGATGTCATCGCGGCCTTCGC
Source organism: Gordonia sp. Swx-4 (assembly GCF_030316175.1). NCBI lineage: Bacteria > Bacillati > Actinomycetota > Actinomycetes > Mycobacteriales > Gordoniaceae > Gordonia > Gordonia sp. Swx-4. Next base: position 1,704,526 of record NZ_CP128197.1, on the reverse strand, counting down.
CGAGATCACCACCGAGGCCATCACCGACACCAAGCTCGAGGATCTCCTCAGCCTGGTGGGCCAGAAGCTCTGCGCACTCCTCGGCGTCACCCGCTGCTCGGTGTACCTGCGGCACGCCAACGGCAGCTATCGCGGTGCGGCGGGCTTCTGCGAGGACGCCGGCGACATCACCGAGGCCGTGAAGAGGCAGATCTCCGGCTTCGACGGCGACCTCTTCAGCCAGGAGGTCATCAACACCCGCGCGCCCGTCGTCATCGCCGACGCCCTCAACGACCCGCGTCCCCACCGCCGGACGATGACGCACTGGGACGTCCGCGCGATGCTCGGCGTCCCGCTCACCTTCGACGGCGCGGTGATCGGGCTGATCTTCGTCGACAGCCGCGGCCGCGAACACGAGTTCACCCCCGAGGACATCGAGGTGGCCGAACTGTTCGCCCGCCTCTCTGCCCTGTTCATCAGCCAGGCGATGCTCAACACCCGCCTGCGTGGTCAGGCCGCCGAGATCGCGCGCAACAACGCCACCCTGGCCTACCTCGCCGACGTCCACCACCGCCTGACCAGCGCGGTGCTCGAGGGCGCCAACATCCACCGCGTCGTCGAACTCCTGTCGGAGCTGTCGGCCAAGCCTGTGGTTCTCTACAACAACTCGTTCGACGTGCTCGCCTGGGCCGCGCCGGAGGCGCTCAAGCTGACCGCTCCCCCGGTGATGAGCGAGAAGGTGCGGGCCACCACCTCGGTGCGCCAGGCTCTCGCCGAACTGTCCGTCAGTACCCCGTCGGCGATCGTCCCCGCGCAGCTCGCGGTCGGGCTCGGTCGCCGGCATCTCATGTGCCGCCTGGTGATCGAGGGCAGGCAGACCGGTTTCCTCGGCATTGTCGAGGTGGGCCGCAGCCTCGAGGCCCTCGACGCGAACATCGCCGAACGCGGCGCGACCGTCCTGGCGCTGCAGATGCTCTCCGAGCGCCGGCAGATCGAGACCGAGGGTCAGGCGCGCGACGACTATCTGTCGGACCTGCTGCGCAACAGCCGCGACAAGGAACACCTGGTCCGGCGTGGCCCGCAGTTCGGCATCGACCTCACCAATCCCCATGTCCTGGTTCGGTTCACCGTGGACGACGCGACCGACCGGCTGACCGCGTCGGCGATCCAGTCGCTGGTCACCCGTACCTTCGCCTCGGTCATGTCCATCTCGCCGCCGCCGGCCGTCCGGCTGCCCGGGGCGGTCATCGTGATGGTCCGCCTGGAGTCCGACGACCTCGACGAGGTCGGGAGCGTCCGCGACCACGTGTCGACGATCCGCGAGCGGCTCTCCGGTGACCTCTCTCTCGGCGCGACCCTCATCTCCGGGATCTGCCGTACCCCCGCCGACTATCCGCACGCCCATCGCGACCTTCGCGAGATGGGTTCGGTGGCAAAGTCGTTCGGGTGGGACGAGCGGGTGATGACGCTCGACGAGCTCGGCCTGTTCCGGGTGATCGTGTCCAGCGGTCACGTCAAGGAGGCCCTGCACTTCGCGCACTCCTTCGTCGCACCCGTCCGACAACACGACGACGGCACGCTCCTCGCCACGTGGCGGGCCTTCGTGGCCGCCGACGGCAAGGTCCAGGCCACCGCGACGGCACTGGACGTCCACGAGAACACCATCCGGTACCGCCTCGGACGGATCAAGGAGATCGCACGACGCGATCCGACGTCGCTGGACTGCCTGCTGTCGGCGAAGATGGCCTTCCAGGTTCTCGACCTCGCAGGTCAGTGACCTGCGAGGACACCCATTGGAGATTCCTCCAACGGGCTCGCACGACGACGGTTCTCCCCGGGGCGGACACGCCATAGGTTCATCTCATGGCCCGCAGCACGATCCCCGACCGCCCCGCCCCCGATCAGATCCGGGTCGACACCGAGGAGATCCCGGTGGACACCGCGGCACTCGCGGTGTGGATGGACGACGAGGGCCTGCCCGGTGGGGACGGCATCGACCTCCGGCCGCTGCACGGCGGGACCCAGAACATCATGGTGATCGTCAGCCGCGGCGGACGGGACTACGTGCTCCGGCGCGGTCCCCGACACCTGCGCCCGCAATCGAACGCCGCGATCGCACGCGAGATGACGCTGCTGTCCGCGCTGAGCTCCACCGACGTCGCACACCCCCGGTTCGTCGCCGGCACCACCGACACCGACGTTCTGGGGGCCACCTTCTTCCTGATGGAGCCCGTGCAGGGGTTCAACGCGGCCGACAGCCTGCCGGCCGCCTACGCCGCGACCGCCGAGGGACGCGAGGCGATGGGTTACGCCCTCGTCGACGCGCTCGCCGGGCTGGCGGCCGTCGACCACTCCGCCATCGGCCTCGACGACTTCGGCAAACCGGACGGCTTCCTCGAACGGCAGGTGCCGCGGTGGCTCGCCGAACACGAACGGTACGCCGCCACACCGGGATACCCGGGCGGGACGTTCCCCGACCTCGACCGGATCGCCGGCTGGCTCGACGACCACCGCCCCGCTGATTTCCGGCCCGGTCTGCTGCACGGCGACTACCACGTGGCCAACGTCCTCTACGATCACCGCACCCCCGACGTCGCGGCCATCGTCGACTGGGAGATGGCGACGGTCGGCGACCCACTGCTCGATCTCGGTGTGTTGCTGGCCATCTGGCCCGATGACCCGCGGCAGCCGGACCTCTACGAGAGCGCGCTCGGCCAGGCCGGCGATCTACCGAACCGATCCGCGGTCATCGCCCGCTATGCCGAGCGCTCCGAGAGGAACCTCGACGCGCTCGACTGGTACACCGTTCTCGCGAGTTTCAAGCTCGGCATCATCCTCGAGGGCACCTATGCCCGCTCCTGCGACGGCAAGGCACCCCGCAAGGTCGGCGAGCGACTGCATCGCTACGCCGACGGCCTCTTCGTGCGCGCCCGCGAGATCATCGCCGGCTCCTGACACAGCCTCTCCCCCGGATCGAACCACGATCCCCTTCTCGTCAGACCCCCACAGAAACGGAGCACACCACCATGGCCTGGGATTTCTCCACGGAACCCGACTTCCAGAAGAAGCTCGACTGGATGAAGGACTTCGTCCGCACCGAGGTCTTCCCGCTCGAGACCCTCGACCTCGACTGGGACCAGCTGCGCAAGGCGATCGCCCCGCTGCAGGAAGAGGTCAAGGCCAACGACCTGTGGGCCGCCCACCTCGATCCCGAACTCGGCGGACAGGGATACGGCCAGGTGAAGCTCGGCCTGATGCAGGAGATCCTGGGTTCCACCCCGTACGGACCGCTTGTGTTCGGTTGCCAGGCACCGGATTCCGGGAACTGCGAGATCCTTGCCGCGGTCGGCACCGACGAGCAGCGGAAGCGGTGGCTCGAGCCGCTGCTCGCCGGCGAGTACTACTCGTCGTTCGCGCTGACCGAACCCGACAACGCCGGCGCCGATCCCACCAACCTCACGACCACCGCGGTCCGGGACGGGGACGAGTGGGTTCTCAACGGCCACAAGTGGTTCATCAGCAACGCGGCCACCGCCGACTTCATGATCGTCGTCGCTGTCACCGATCCCGACGCCGAACGCCACCGTCGCACATCGCAGTTCATCATCCCCATCGACGCCCCGGGTCTCGACGTGGTCCGCGACATCGGTTCGGTCGAGAACCCCCGCCCGCGCCCGTACACCTACGGCTCGCACTGCGAGGTCGTGTTGCGCGATGTCCGGGTCGACGACTCGGCACTGCTGGGCAACCGGGGCGACGGCTTCCTGATCGCGCAGAAGCGCCTGGGCCCCGGCCGAATTCACCACTGCATGCGCTGGATCGGCCAGGCGAGCCGCGCCTTCGACATGATGTGCGAACGCGCCACCTACCGGTACGCCCACGGATCGGTCCTCGCCGACAAGCAGACGGTCCGCAACTTCATCGCCGACTCCGCGGCCGAGATCCAGGCCCTGCGACTCATGACTCTGCACGCGGCCTGGCGCATCGACGAGGAGGGCACGGCGGCCGCCCGCAAGGACATCGCGCTCATCAAGTTCTTCGGCGCCAAGATCCTGCACGACGTCATCGACCGCGCGCTCCAGGTGCACGGCTCACTCGGGTACAGCGCGGACCTGCCGCTGGAGTCGATGTACCGGGCCGCCCGCGCCGCCCGCCTCTACGACGGCCCCGACGAGGTCCACCGCGACAGCGTCGCCCGCCAGTATCTGAAGGGGTACTCGCGGCCGGCCGACGACCGCCCCACCGAGCACATCCCCACCCGCCGCGCGGCCGCACAGCGTCGGTTCGCCGACCTCCTTGCCGAGCAGCCCTGACACCAGCCGCATTCACCCGTCCCGTCCCCTCACCAGAAAGCGAACACACATGTCTCTCAACGGAAAAACCGCGATCGTCACCGGCGCGGCACAGGGCATCGGTCAGGCCACCGCCATCCGCCTCGCAGCCGACGGCGCCCACGTCGTCGCCGCCGACATCCAGGACTGTGAGGTCACCCTCAAGGAGATCGCCGAAGCGGGCGGCTCCGCAGAAGCGATTCGTCTTGACGTCCGCGTAGCCGATGACTGGTCGGCCGCCGTGGAGCAGATCACCGCCTCCCGCGGGTCGATCGACTGCCTGGCCAACGTCGCCGGCGTCGTCAACATGATCAGCGAGGACACCGTCGTCGGCCTCACCGAGGAAGCGTGGGATCACGTCGTCGGCACCGACCTCAAGGGTGTGTGGCTCGGCATGCGGGCGGTCATCCCGGGCATGATCGCGGGCGGCGGCGGCCGCATCGTGAACATCTCGTCGATGGCCGCGCTGCGGGGTCTGCCGAACCTGGCGTCGTACTCGGCGGCCAAGGGCGGCGTCGTGGGTCTCACCAAGCAGGCGGCCTACGAGTACGGACCGCAGAACATCCTGATCAACGCCATTGCGCCGGGCACCATCGACACCCCGATCCTGGCCGACATCACCGAGGAGATGCGGCAGGCGAATGCCAACGCCCACATCGTGCGTCGGCTCGGCCGTCCGTCGGAGATCGCGTCGATGGTCGCCTACCTCATGCGTGAGGGCGACTTCCTGACCGGCGAGATCTACCCGGTCGACGGCGGCTGGGCCGCCAAGGGGAACTTCTGAGAGGAGATCTCAGGCGCGCAGTTCGATGCCGTGAGCCGTCACGGCATCGAGCAGCGCGGTCGGGCGATCGGCCGACGGCACGTCGTGCACCAACGCGAAGGAACATCCGAGCGTACGGGCACCGCCGTCGGCCTTGTCGCTGTCCCCGACCATCAGCACGTCGCCGGCCGGCACACCGATCGGGTCGAGTGCGGCGCGGAAGATGCGCGGGTCGGGTTTGATCGCGCCGACCTCATAGGAGAGCGCGTAGGCGTCGACGAGGTGGTCGATGCCGTGCAGCGCAAGGACTTTGCGCAGATCGAAGGCGATGTTGCTGACGATGCCGATCGGGATCCCGGCGCCGGCCAGGCGCGTCAGCACCTCGACGGTGTCGGCGAAGGGCACCCACGAGTCCGGGTCGAGGACCCGGTCGTAGAGCGCGTTGGCGTGACCGGCATTGCTCAAGCCGACCGTACGCAGCAGGGCAAGATACCCGACCCGATGCAGTTCCGGGTCGAGATCCCTTCGCTCCCAGGCAGTTCGGTCGTCGCCCTCGACACCTTCGGGCAGGCCGACCGGCGCAACCATCCGGCGGATGATGTCTGCCTGGCGTTCCGGGGTGAACGACTCACCGGCGTCGTCGAGGAGATCGACGAACCAGTCGTCGCGCGCCTCGAAGCGGAACAGGGTGCCGGAGAAGTCGAAGAGGACCGCCCGCGCCGTGTTCGTCTCACCCGGGGTCATGCGCCGGCAGCCGCGACGACGTCGGCGAGGCCACGGGCGACCGCGCCCGCCTGCTCCGCCGTGCCGGCCTCCACCATGACGCGAACAAGTTGCTCGGTTCCCGAGGGACGCAACAGAACCCGACCGGAGTCTCCCAGTTCGGCCTCGGCGTCGACCACCGCCTGCTTGACCGTCTGCGACTCCGCGACCGCATGCTTGTCGGCGACGCGGACGTTGATGAGCTCCTGCGGCAGCACCGTCACGATGCCGGCGAGGTCGGCCAGACGCGACGACGTGGCCGCCATGCGGGCCATGATCATCAGGCCGGTGAGGATGCCGTCACCGGTGGTTCCCGAACCCGGGACCACGATGTGGCCGGACTGCTCGCCACCGAGGGAATACCCGCCACGACGCAGTTCCTCGACCACATAGCGGTCGCCGACAGCGGTCGTGCGCACCGTGATCCCCGCCTCGCGCATCGCGATGTGCAGACCGAGGTTGCTCATCACGGTGGCGACGAGGACGTTCTCGTGCAGACGCCCCTTGTCGGCGAGCGACGTCGCCAGGATCGCCATGATGGCGTCGCCGTCGACGATCTGACCGGTGGAATCCACTGCCAGACAACGGTCGGCGTCGCCGTCGTGCGCGAGACCGAGATCGGCGCCGTGCTCGAGGACGGCCGCCTGCAGCTTGTCCATGTGGGTCGAACCGCAGTCGGCGTTGATGTTCAGACCGTCGGGATCGGCGTGGATCGTGATGACGTTGGCACCTGCGTCGGCGTAGGCCAGCGGCGCGAGTTGCGACGCGGCACCGTGTGCGCAGTCGACGACCACCGTCAGACCGTCGAGACGCTCGTCGATGGCCTGCGCCAGGTGACGGCGGTAGCGGTCCCCGGCGTCCGGTGCATCGAGGACGCGACCGACCGCGGCACCGATGGGCCGGACGAAATCGTCGTCCATCGCCGCTTCGATGCGGTCCTCGATCTCGTCGTCGAGCTTGTGCCCGCCGGCGGAGAAGAACTTGATGCCGTTGTCCGGCATGGGATTGTGCGACGCGGAGATCATCACGCCGAAGTCGGCGCGGTAGTCCGCGGTGAGGAACGCGACCGCCGGGGTGGGCACGGTGCCGACGCGGATGGCGTCGACGCCGGTCGCGGCGAGTCCCGCACACACGGCGGCTTCCAGCATCTCGCCGGAAGCACGCGGGTCACGACCCACCACCGCACGCGGACGGCGTGTGGCAACCGAATCATCCGGGCCGCTCGCTTCGCTCCCGGCGCCGGTGGAAATGTCTGAGAAAACGACCGCGGCGGCCGAGGCCAGGCGCAACGCGAGCTCGGGAGTGAGCTCGGCGTTGGCCAGGCCTCGGACGCCGTCGGTACCGAAAAGGCGTGCCAAGATCAGCGCTTGGAGTACTGCGACGCCTTGCGGGCCTTCTTCAGGCCGTACTTCTTGCGCTCGACCGCACGCGGGTCACGGGTGAGGAATCCGGCCTTCTTGAGGGCGGGACGATCATCCGGGGTGACCTCGATGAGGGCACGGGCGATGGCCAGACGCAGCGCGCCGGCCTGGCCCGAGGGGCCGCCACCGACGAGCTTGGCGAAGATGTCGAACGACTCGGTGCGCTCGACGAGAACCAGCGGAGCCTTGATCAGCTGCTGGTGCACCTTGTTGGGGAAGTACTCCTCCAAGGAGCGGCCGTTGAGCTTGAACTCACCGGTGCCCGGCATCAGGCGAACGCGGACGACGGCTTCCTTGCGGCGGCCGACGGTCTGGATCGGGCGGTCGATCACGATCGGCTCGCGGGCCTCTTCGACGGCCGGAGCGGCGTCGTAGTCATCGGCTGCAGCCTCGACGGCCTCCACTGCCTCCACGGCCTCGATGACCTCGACAGCTTCTTCGACGGCCTCGACGGCCTCGTTGATGTTCTCGTTGGTCACTGGGCCACCTGCTTGATCTCGAAGGGGACGGGGCGCTGGGCCGCGTGCGGATGATTCGGGCCTGCGTAGACCTTCAGCTTCGAGGCCATGGCGCGACCGAGCTTGTTCGAAGGCAGCATGCCCTTGATGGCCTTCTCGATGACGCGCTCGGGGAAGGTCTCGAGCAGCTCAGCGGTGGTGCGGGACTTCAGGCCACCGGGATGCCCCGAGTGGGTGTAGTTCAGCTTGCGCTCGGCCTTGTTGCTGGTCAGCGCAACCTTCTCCGCGTTGATGATGATGACGAAGTCACCACCGTCCATGTGCGGGGCGTAGGTCGGCTTGTGCTTGCCGCGGAGCAGGTTCGCGCTCTGCACGGCCAGCCGGCCGAGCACCACGTCGGTGGCGTCGATGACGTGCCACGTACGCGTGATGTCACCGGCCTTCGGGGTGTAGGTAGGCACAGTTGGTCCTCAACTCTTGTCTTTAGGGTGCTGGTCGGGCGCATGGCGGAGGTTGTTCCCGGCGACCAGTGGGGACCCGGGCCTCTTCTGCCCGTACACACGCGTGTGTGACAGGCGCCGAGCACCAGCGATCCAGGTTACGCGACCGTGCAGGTCAGGGTCAAAACGCCCACCCAGGTCACTCCACCCGTACCGAGCGAACGGCTCGCGCGCACTCGTCGTCGACCGACTCGGCGGTCGTCCCGGCCTGACATCCGATGGACACCTGCAGACCGTCGTCGACGATGACGTACCAGCGGATGGCGCTGCCCGAGGCAGGTGCCTCGCGATAGCTGATGACATCGCGTCCGGCGTACTGCGTGTCCGCGGAGAACTCCGTGACGACGTCGTCGCCCCGCTGCCCGATCCGGTTGCGGAGGCTGCTCGCGACCGATTGCGGGGTCGACCCGTCCCGCAGTTCGGTCAGCACCGCGATGATCCGCCCGCCGTCGGCCTCGGAGACGAAGACCGCGCGCCTCGTGGTCGGGTCGTCGGTGGCGTCGCTGGGCGTGTCCTGCCCGCTCTGCCGCCAGTCCCCGGGAACCGACAGCGTGGCGCGGCCGACGGCGACCTCGGAGTGCGCGGGTGCCGGGTCGTCCCGCTGCCACCAGCCGACCGCGAATGCGCCGGCCACGACCAGTACCGCCGCGGCCGCCGCACCGGCCAGCACCCGGCGACTGCGCCGCGTCGACACGCCCGCCGCCGGTTCCGCCGGATCGCCGGCCACCGGCACGGCGTCGTCCGCGGCACCGCCGGTCCGCCCGCCCAGACGGACGACGAGGTCGCGGTCCACCGGCACGACCCGGCCCGCGATCGCGTGCGCGGCGACCAGGTCGATCGCCGCCGACACCTCGACCGGGTCGTCGCCGTCGACGAAAACGGCCTCGACCGCGTCGTCGATGATCGCGAGTCCGTCGGCCTCCTGGTCCCCCTGCTCGATCAGCCCGGAGCGTTCGAGAAGCCAGCCCTCGGGGTGGCGTCGCACGATCTGTACGTCCCACGCCGCGGGCCGCGGACGGGCAGGATCGGCGGGCGGTTCCGGGATGTGGGTGGTCTCCACCACGGCACAGCGCTGCACGGTGATGTCGGCGTGGCTGCGCGCGATGAGGACCGCGCGCGGAAGAGACGTCAGCAGTGTCTCCCCCGCCCTCCCGCCGCCGACATCGGCCAGCGAGGACGCGCGTCGCGGTCCCCAGGTGCTCGGGTGCCCGACGATGAGCGGGCGATCGGGGTCGGCCGCGATCCCCAGGTCGGCGAAGGCCATCTGCCACGCCTGCCGCAGATGACGCCGACGGCCGTCGGCCACGACCGTCATCTGGTCGACGGCGTCCAGGAGCGGTCGCAGGTCGATCCCGGGATCCCGGATGCCGGTGGCGGGTTCGAAGATGCGGGGCCGGCCGTACGCGAGGTCGACGACCGTGCCACGACCCGGGTTCACCCCGCTCACGCCCGCACCTGTCTCACCCGACGCCGCTCAACGCTGGTCCTCGGCCGGTACGAGAGCGACCTGGATCATCTCCTGCGGACGCACGCGGGAGACCAGCTCACCGCGTCCGGGGACCAACCGCTGCATGCGGCTGCGACCGGCGATGAAGCCTTCGTCGCGATCCCCGCTCATGAGCAGGATGTCCGACGACAGGTCCTTCAGCCGGGCGATCACCGGGTCGAACATCGCCCGGCCGAGGCCACCGGAGCGGCGGGCCAGGATGATGTGGAATCCGATGTCCCGGGCGTGTGACGCGAACTCGATGACCGGCAACAGCGGATTTCCCGCCGAGGTGGACACCATGTCGTAGTCGTCGACGACGAGGTAGACCTCCGGCTTGCCCTCCAGCCACGAACGCTCCCGCAACTGCTGAACGGTCACGTCGTCCGGGGGCATGCAGCCCTTCAGGTACACCGCCAGCTGGTTCATCAGCGTCATCGCGTTGTCGTGCGAACTCGCATAGCCCGCGAGGTGATCACCGTCGACGATGCCGAGCATCGTGCGGCGGTAGTCGATGAACGCGATCTTCACCTGCTCCGGGGTGCCACCGGCGACGAGTCCGCGGACGATCGCTCGCAGCACGTTGGTCTTCCCGTGCTCGACGTCGGCGAAGACCATGAAGTGCGGCTGGGCGTTGAAGTCGAGGACCACCGGGGCCAGCTCCAGTTCGCCGACACCGATCGCGACCTGGTTGAGCGACAACGTGACCCCGGCCGCGGTGAGTCCGTTCTGCACCGCCGCCATCTCTATCTCGGTGCTCAGCTTGCGCACCGGCATCGCCGAACGGCCCGGATACGCGGCGGCGAGCTTCTCCGCCGAGGCCGCGACGCCGGCGGGCAGTGACTCGGCGCTGCTGACCGGGTCGAGACGCGGCAGCGCGATGAGCATGTGGAGTTCCTCGGCGGTGAGACCGCGGCCGGGACGGTTCTGCGGGACACCCGCGGCGGCGCGACGACCCATCTCGGAATCCGTCGGATCGCCGAGGCGCAGTTCGATGCGCGTGCCCAGGAGGTCGCGGACCGCCGGGCGGATCTCGGCCCACCGCGAGGCACTGACGATGACGTGGACGCCGAAAGACAGACCCTGGGAGACGATCGTGGTGATCTGCTCCTCCAGCGACTCGAGTTCGGAACGCAGGACGCTGATGCCGTCGAGCACGAAGAAGACGTCGCCGAAGCGGTCACCGGCCAGCGGATCGTCGGGGGCGAAGGTCCCGGTGGCGAACCAGTCCGCACGGCGGGCCCGGTAGTCGCGCATCGATTCGACGCCCAGGCGGGCGAACAGCATCTCACGGGCCCGGATGATCGCCCCGACCTCGGCCACCGTGCGGCGAACGGCATCCATGTCCCCACGGGACGCCACCGAACCCACATGTGGGAGTCCGGCGAGGCCGGCGAGGCTGCCGCCGCCGAAGTCCAGGCAGTAGAACTGCACCTGTTCCGGGGTGTGCGTGGCGGCCGCGGTCATGATGATCGTGCGCAGCGTCGTCGACTTTCCCGATTGCGGCCCGCCGACCACGGCGACGCTGCCGGCCGCGCCGGACAGGTCGACGACGAGCGGGTCGCGTCGCTGGTCGTAGGGGCGGTCGACCAGACCGATGGGCAGGGCCAGGTTGCCGGGGACCGCCGGTTTGGTCCAGTCCCGCGCACCCACGAGGTGTTCCACGGTCGGCGAGTTCTCGAGCGGGTCCAGCCACACGCGGTGTGCCGGCGGGCCGGCGCTCTCCATGCGGCCGATGATGGTCTGCATCAGCGTCGGCACCGACACCGAAGCGGATTCGAAGTCGGCGGGCCCGTCGGGCGCGGCGTCGAGGGCCGGGGGCTCCTCGTCGAGCAGGCTCGCCGCCTGGTCCAGCAGCGACCGCGACGAACCCTCGTCGAGCGGGACCGGCAACGCGGTGAAGACCTTGAGATTCCCCAGTCGCGGGGACCCCGGCGCCGCGGAGTCCACGGAGTCCTCGGCCACGGATGGCGAGTAGTACGGACCCGAGACGTACGAGGTGTTGAAGCGAACCGGGTCATCCGAGTCGCACTTCAGATACGCCGAGCCGGGAACGCTCGGCAGGTGGTAGGCGTCGGGGACACCGAGCACCGAACGGGACTCGTTGGCGGAGAAGGTCTTCAGACCGATGCGGTAGGACAAGTGTGAGTCGAGGCCGCGCAGCTTGCCCTCCTCGAGTCGCTGCGAGGCCAGCAGCAGGTGGATGTGCAGCGACCGGCCCAGACGGCCGATCGCGACGAACAGCTCGGCGAAATCCGGTTTCTGCGACAGCAGTTCGGAGAACTCGTCGACGACGATGAACAGCGCCGGCAGCGGATCGAGACGCACGCCCGAGGCGCGGGCGCGCTCGTAGTCGGCGACGTTGGCGTAGTTGCCCGCCGCACGCAGGACCTCTTGGCGGCGGTTCATCTCACCCGACAGCGCATCCTTCATGCGGTCGACCATCGACAGTTCCTGCTCGAGGTTGGTGATGATCGCCGCGACGTGTGGAGCGGACTCGAGTCCGAGGAACGTTGCGCCGCCCTTGAAGTCGACGAGGACGAGGTTCAGCTCGGTCGGCGAATGCGTCGCCAGCATGGCGAGGACAAGCGTTCGCAGGAACTCGGACTTGCCCGAGCCGGTCGCACCGATGCACAGGCCATGCGGTCCCATGCCGCCGTGGGCGCTCTCCTTGATGTCGAGTTCGACGGGCGCGCCGCTCGGTGTGTAGCCGATCGGCACCCGCAGACGTTCGCGGCCGGTGCGCCCGCGCCAGGCGGTGGCCGGGTCGAATCGGGCGGCGTCGTCGATGCCGAGAAGTGCGGGCAGGCCCGGATCGGTGGACGTCGCCTCGGATTCCAGGTTCGCCAGGGTCGCCGCGGTCGCCAGGCGGTACCGGGCCATGCGGCGGGCGATCGCCTCCGCCTCGGCGATGGTCAGCGAGTCCATGTCGGCGAATTCCTCGACGCCCGCGGCACTTCGGGCCGACACCTTGCCGCCGCGCACCACGAGCTGCAGGCCGCGCCGGACCGCGAGACCGTCCGGCGGTGCGGTCAGGTCGAGGACCGTGACACCCTCCATGCCGGCCGAGCTGAGGACGCGTTCGTCGCCGGCGACGTAGCCGTCGTCGATGATGACGACCAGGTGGGCACGATTCCCGCTCGGCGGGGCGGACCGGCTGAACCGGCCGCGTTCGAGAAGGTCCGCGGCCAGTGCGTTCTCGAGATCGGCGAGCGTCGGATAGATCATCCGCATCGGGCCGATCCCGTCGCGCAGCGTCGGATGACCTACGTGCGGAAGCCATTTCGCCCAGTCCCAGGCCTCGCCGGCCGGGTCGCCGGTGACGATGCCGATGTGCAGATGGTCGGGACCGTGGAAGGCGCACAGCTCGACGATCATCGAGCGGACGAGTTCGCGGGTCTCCTGCCGCGCGCCCTCGATGTTGATCGCCGGGAAGCCGCGCAGCGAGATCGACCGGGGCAGGCTGTAGACCGCCGAATGGGTGCGCACGAACCGTCGCAGAGCGACCATCGACACCGGTTCGATGTCCTCGAGCGGGCCGGTCTCCGGCGGCATCAGACGGGTGGCCAGGCGCTGGACGCCGACTCCCACACGCACATGGGCGAAATCGTTGTCGGCGGGACGCCGCTCCCACATGCGCCGGCTGCCGACGACGTCGAGCAGTGCGTGCGGGTCGGGATGACTCCACGTGCGTGCGGCGCGCTGGTTCTCGACGGTGTCGAAGACCTGGCCGCGCAACTGCCCGAGGTAGCGGAAGTAGTCCTTGCGTTCCTCGTTGAGTTCCGCGGCACGCTTGCCGCCGCTGCGCCCGCCGGCGGCGAACATGCCGAACATCGACATGAGCATCATCAGCGGGAACATCATGAACAGCGGGTTGGTCAGGATGTTGCGGCCACCGGTGACCATCATCAGCGCGATCATGCCGACGACGGCGACGATCATCACCACCGGCAGCAGCTTCATGAGCAGGTTGCCGGGTACCACGCGAGGGACGTCGGGCGGCGCCTGGATGTTGACCTCGCCCCCGGGCATGCGCGGCGGCGTGATGCGTGGCCGACGCACGAACCCCTCAGTGGTCGTGACCACTCGATCCCCCTGACACCCTCGAGCTGTGTATCCCCGGGCGGGCGAACCCGCTGAAGTTGGCTATGTTAGCTGCTGAACCCTGGGGGAGGATTGACCTGTATGTCACCTGTGGACGGATTCGCACCGGGATACCCGACGACCACCGCGGACGGCACCGCCGGTGACCGGTCACGCTCGGACACCGCGATCGAGCCGCAACTCGTACGCGTGTCGGTGCTGGGCGGCAACACCCAGCTCGACGTCGGCCTACCCGCCGGCATCCCGATCGCCGGTCTCATCGGTGACCTCGTCGCGCAGATCGAGTCGCGCAACCCAACCCGGCACGACCCGGACGACCCCGACGCCGATTCGCGCGGCCGCGGCCGTCCGCACGACCGGCAGAACCGCTGGACCCTGGCGCTCGTCGGGCAGGAACCGCTGCCCCTGCACCGCTCGCTGTCGGAATCGGGGATCCGCGACGGCGACCTGCTCCTGCTGACCTCGACCCGCACCGATGAGTCGCCGGTCCTCTTCGACGACGTGGTCGATGCCGTTGCGCGGCTGAACGAATCACAGTTCGTGGGTTGGACCGCGACGTCGGCGCGATACGTGGGACACGCGCTGGCCCTCGTCGCGGCGGTCGTTGCCGCGGCGGGGCTGGCCGCGAGCCGGATCGACAGCGGCGCGCTGTGGCTCTCGGGATTGTCCGGCCTCGCCGTGATCGGTCTCGTGACCGCGGCAACGATCGTCGCGCGCTACTACCGTGATCAGCTCAGCTCGACGATCCTGTCGGTCTGTGCGGCGCCGATGGCGTTCGTGACCGGCATGATCCTCACGCCCGGTTCCTACGGTGCCGCGCATCTGACACTCGGATTCGCCCTCACCCTGGTCACCGCCGTCATCACCTACCGGATGACCGCGGTCGGCGCGACCGCACACAGCGCGGTGACCGGCGCCGCTGTCCTCGGTGCACTCGGATGCGGTGCGCGTCTGCTCCTCGACGCCGACACCTCCGATGTCGCGGCCGTGATGGCGGCGGTGGGACTCCTGCTGATCGGACTGTCCCCCCGACTGACGATCCTGCTCGCCAAACTGCCGCTGCCGCCGGTGCCGACCGCGGGAGCTGCCATCGACATCAAGGACATCGAGCCGCAGCCGTCCATCGAAGGCATCGGCGCGATCGGGGCCACGGCACTGCCGAAGGCCGATGCGCTGGAACGACGCTCGTACATCGCCAACGCGTACCTGACGGGCATCGTCGGCGGCCTCACCGCCATCGTGGCGATCTCGGCGGTGCTCACCGCCGCTCCCCTCGCCGGCTTCGAGTGGAAGAGCGCCGCCTACGCCGCGATCATCGGCGTGGTCCTCTGTCTGCGCGGTCGCTCCCACAGCGACCTCTTCCAGGCGGCGATCCTCATCATCGGCGGCTCGCTCGTGGTGCTCACCCTGCTGGCGGGCCTGGCGTTCGGGGACGGCCGGTGGCCGATCATCTCCTTCGCGCTGGGCGGCGTCGTCCTCGTCGCCGCGCTCGTCTTCGGAGTCGTTGCGCCGCACCAGGATTTCTCCCCGGTAATGCGCCGCTGGGCGGAGATCGGCGAGTACATCCTCGTCGCGCTCATCGTCCCGCTGCTGCTGTGGTTGCTCGACCTGTACCGGATCGTCCGGGAGATCTGATGTCCCGGACGACGACCCGGGCTGCGGCGCCCGTCGCGCTGGCGCTGACCGCGACCCTGCTCGGGTTGACCTCCTCCCCCGCCGCCGCGGTGACCCCGCCGCGCGTCGACGCGTCGGCGCTGATCCGGTCGGCCCCGGTGGCACCGCCGGAACCGACCGAGCAGAGCCATCTCTGCAACACCGCGACCCTCACCCGCAGCACCGCGAATCCGACTGCTGCACAGTCGATGATGAACCTCGAGGAGGCCTGGCGCTTCAGTCGCGGCGCCGGGCAGCGGGTGGCCGTCATCGACACCGGCGTCACCCCGCACCCACGTCTGGGACGCGTCACCGCCGGCGGCGACTACGTCTCCGGCGGCAGCGGACTCGAGGACTGCGACGCCCACGGCACGCTGGTCGCCGGGATCATCGCCGCGCGGCCGAGCAGCTCCGACGCCTTCGCCGGGGTCGCGCCCGCGGCGTCGATCATCGCAATCCGCCAGTCCAGCAGTGCGTTCAAGGCCAAGAACAATCGTCGCGGCGACGATGCCGCACCGTCCGTCGGCTCCGGTTTCGGGTCCGTCCGCACGCTCGCCCACGCGATAGTCCGCGCCGTCGACCTGCGGGCCACGGTGATCAACATCTCCGAGGTGGCCTGCGCTTCGTCGGCGGCCAAGGTCGACGACCGCGCTCTCGGGGCGGCGATCCGGTACGCCTACGACCGTGACGTCGTCGTGGTGGCGGCGGCCGGCAACGTCACCCGGGACGGCGCCTGCCGTTCACAGAATCCGGCGCCCGCAGCCGGCAATCCTGACGACTGGAGTTCGGTCTCGACCGTCGCGAGTCCCGCGTGGTACTCACCCTACGTCCTGACCGTCGGCGCGGTCGACGCCGCCAGTGGCAGACCGAGCGAGTTCAGTCTGCACGGGCCGTGGGTCGGGGTGGCCGCGCCGGGCACCGACATCGTGAGCCTCGACAGCGCGAGGGGGTCGAACCGGCTGGTGTCGGCGCAGACAGCCGAGGAGGGTCCGCTGCCGCTGATCGGGACGAGCTTCGCCGCGCCCTACGTCGCCGGCACCGCGGCGCTCGTTCGGGCACGGTTCCCCGGACTGAGCGCTCGCGAGGTGATGGATCGCATCACCTCGACCGCCCACTCCCCGGGCACCGGGCACGACCAGCGGATCGGCCACGGCGTCGTCGACCCGGTCGCGGCCCTCACCGCGGAGCTGTCCGCCGAGGAACAGGCCAGGCAGCAATCGGCCCCGATCGCCGCGCCCGCACCGCCGACGCCGCCGGATCACACCGCCCGCAACATCGCCATCGCCGGAGCGGGGATCAGCGCCGCGGTCATCGCGGCTGTCCTGGCCGTCGCTCTTCCCCACCGTCGGGTGCGCAAGCTCGATCCCGACGAGTTCTGATCGGGGAGGTTCTCAGCCGGATGTCCGCGCGGGACGCAGCTCGCGCGGCAGCGCGAAGGTGAGGGTCTCGTTGGCCGTGTTGACGGTCTCCACCGTGTCGTAGCCGCGCTCGGCGAGGTAGTCGAGCACGCCGCGGACGAGGACCTCGGGCACCGATGCACCGGAGGTGACGCCGACGGTGTTCACACCCTCGAGCCAGGTGTCGTCGATCTCACGGGCATAGTCGACCAGATGACCTGCCTTGGCACCGGCCTGCAGGGCGACCTCGACCAGGCGAACCGAGTTCGACGAGTTCTGCGAACCGACCACGATGACGAGATCGCACTCGGGCGCCATCGCCTTCACGGCGACCTGACGGTTCTGGGTGGCGTAGCAGATGTCGTCGCTGGGCGGATCGTTGAGCAGCGGGAACTTCTCCCGCAGGCGACGCACCGTCTCCATGGTCTCGTCGACCGACAGCGTCGTCTGCGACAGCCAGACCAGCTTGGACTCGTCGCGCACGGTCACCGAGTCGACGCTGTCCGGGCCGTCGACGAGCTGGATGTGCTGGGGGGCCTCACCGGCCGTCCCCTCGACCTCTTCGTGGCCCTCGTGACCGATCAGCAGGATGTCGTAGTCGTCCCGCGCGAATCGCTTGGCCTCCTGGTGCACCTTCGTCACCAGCGGGCAGGTCGCGTCGATGGTCCTCAGATTCCGTTCCGCGGCGGACGCATGGACCTGCGGCGACACGCCATGGGCCGAGAACACGACGATCGCACCCTCGGGCACCTCGTCGGTCTCCCCCACGAAGATCGCCCCGCGGTCGGCAAGGGTCTCGACCACGTGCCGGTTGTGCACGATCTCCTTGCGGACGTAGACGGGAGCGCCGTGCTTGTCAAGGGCGCGCTCGACCGTCTCCACCGCGCGGTCGACACCCGCGCAGTAACCGCGGGGTTCGGCGAGCAGGACACGCTTCGTCTCAGACATGTCTCCAGGGTACGGGTTACAGACGAGTGCCCTTTGATGGCAGAGTGTTGGCATGGATCGCGCACCCTACCCGGCCCGTATCGCCGCAGGTCTGATCGTCACCGCCCTCGAGGAGACGCGCAAGCTTCCCGCGCTGCTCGTCACCCTCCCGATGACAGCGGTCAGCCAGACCCTGCAGGCAGGTATGCGGGCGCAGCAGAACATCGCCGAACTCGCCATCAAGGGCGACGCCGCCCTGGGGATGCTGTTCGACAAGCCCAGCGAGCAGCCCGCGTGGGCCCGCTTCGACGAGGACGACGAGACCCCGGAACCCGGCGCCGACGCCCACGCCGGTGACGTACCGATCGAGAAGCCCACCAGCATCGTCGACGAGGTCGAGGCCGCCGCCGACGGCAACGATCCGGGGGACCAGCCCGGCGAGGCCGTGACGTCCACCAAGCCCGCAAAAGTGACCAAAGCCACCAGGACCGGCGGTGCCACCAAGACCACCGAGGTCGACGCGGAGGCCTCCGACGCCGACCTGGCCGCGCCGCCGCGCGCCGACGCCGGTCGTTTCGCGCTGTACAGCTCGGCACCCGAGGACGTCGTGGACGCCGCCGAGAAGAAGCCGGCGACGCGTGCGGACAAGCCGAAGAACGGGGCGGCACCCGAGATCGTCGTCCTCATCGACTACGACACGCTGACCCTGGCACAGCTGCGTGCACGTCTGCGGACGGTCGACACCGACGACCTCGAGAGCCTCGTCGACTACGAGAAGGCCAACCGTGGCCGCGCGCCGTTCGTGACGATGCTGGAGAACCGGATCGCCTCGCAGAACAAGCGCTCCACCGAGGCGTGACCGGGACCTCGCCGAACTCGGCCGAGAATCCGTGGCCGGTACGCACGGTCAACACCAAGATCGCCGACTGGATTCACCGGTTGGGCCAGATCTGGGTGGAGGGTCAGGTCACCCAGATCAGCCGGCGCCCCGGTACCCGCACGGCGTTCCTCACTCTGCGGGACCCGGCTGCCGACATCTCCATCTCGGTGACATGCAGCCCGGACCTGTTGTCGCGCACCGAGGTTCCGCTGACCGACGGCAGTCACGTCGTCGTACTGGGCCGGCCGAGCTACTACACCGGCCGGGGCACGGTGTCGCTGCGGGTCAGCGACATCCGTGCGGTCGGCGTCGGTGAACTGCTCCTGCGGATCGAACGCCTCCGGCAGTTGCTGGCCGCCGAGGGCCTGTTCGACGCCCGGCTCAAACGTCCGCTGCCGTTCCTCCCGCGCTCGATCGGATTGATCAGCGGGCGGGCCAGCGCCGCGCAGCGTGACGTGGTCAGCGTCGCCACCGACCGGTGGTCGGCGGTCCGCTTCGACGTCCGTGAGGCACCCGTCCAGGGGCCCACGGCGGTGGCGCGCATCCTCACCCATCTCGCGGACCTCGACGCGCATCCCGACGTCGAGGTCATCATCATCGCGCGCGGCGGCGGCAGCGTCGAGGATCTGCTGCCGTTCTCCGACGAGGCATTGCTGCGCGCGGTGTCCCGGTGTCGCACACCGGTGGTCAGCGCGATCGGGCACGAGCCAGACAACCCGCTGCTCGATCTCGTCGCCGATCTGCGTGCGGCGACTCCGACCGACGCCGCCAAACGAGTGGTTCCCGACGTCGAGGCCGAACTCGCCGGGATCGACGAACTGCGCCGGCGCAGCGCACAGGCGTTACGCAACTGGGTGCGTCGCGAGACCGGGGTCATCGACGGACTCCGACGACGCCCGGTTCTGGCCCGGCCCGGTGTGATCGTCGACCAGGAGTCCGTGAACGTAGCCGAGCTGCTGCGCGCGCTGCGGCGCGACGTCCTGCGTCATGTCGACACCGAGGACCGCCGCCACGAGCATCTGGCCGCCCGGCTGTCGACGCTGGGCCCGGCGCAGACCCTCGCTCGCGGTTACGCCGTGGTGCAGCGCACCGACACCGACGTGACCCACGTGGTCAGCACGCTCGACGATCTGCCCGCGGGCGCCGAATTGCGTATCCGGGTCGCCGACGGCGCGGCGCGGGCCACCGTCACCGCGACCGAGGCACACACCTCCACTTCCCCTGACGACGAAGGAGATTCGTGAGCACCGACAGTGACGACACCGGCGAGGAGTACACGCCGGTTGCCGAACTCGGCTACGAGGAGGCGCGCGACGAGCTCGCCGACATCGTCGGCACGCTCGAGCACGGCGGCCTCGATCTCGACACCTCGCTGGCCCTGTGGGAGCGGGGCGAGGCGCTCGCGACGCGCTGCGAGGAACACCTCCGCGGGGCGCGTGAACGCATCGAAACCGTGATCGCGCAGAAGAATTCGGCCGATCCGGACGACAACGAGTAGGTCACCCGAATCCGAGTAGTGCCTGCCGGTCGATGGTGGTCGCGTGGAATCGACCCTCCGCGGCGCGATGACCGACGACCAGCAGCGATTCCCGCCGGTCGGCCGGCGAGTCGACGCGCGCACACGGCACGCTGATCACCCGACCGCCGGTCGTCGCAGCGGCCGCACCGGCCCCGTACGCCGGGACCACGATCACGAGCAGCGCGACGAGAACCGCGACGAGAACGAGCCGTGCCCACACGACCGACAGCCATGCGTCGGCGTGGGCAGACAGCGACGAGGCCGGTGTCCACATGTACCTGTGCCAGATTCTCGCGGACATGAGCGCCTCCCGAACCAGACGCTATGACCGGACGCAGGAGATCTCGCGAGTAGTCGGCTACTCGATCACGCGACTCTCGCCCTCGCAACTGCAAACCGCCCCTGGACAGCACCCTGTGCAGAAGCGCCGACGACATATCGTCGTCGGAGACTCTCTGGAGGGTGCTCTTGGGGGGCGGTTCTCAGCGGCGCTTTCCGCGGGCGGTTCTCCGCGCTCAGGCGTCGAGCGGCTGCTGCGTCGCCACCGACGCCGCGATCGTCTCGATGTCGGCGTCGGGTCCGCGGGACAGCACGCCCACGCGCACGTTGCCGAAATCGGTGATCCAGAACTTCTTGCCCTCGGCGGTCTCGTAGGTCACCCATTGCCGGCCGCCCGCCTCGCGGGTGCCGGTTGCACCGACGTCGCCGTAGTCGGTCCCGCTGCCACCGAGGTACGGCACCAGCAGGTCCTCCGACGCGTCGGTCTGGCTCAGCTGCACGTAGGCCTTACTCGCGCTGAGCCAGCCGACCGTGCTGACCCGGTGTCCCTCGATCGCGTCCGACGAGCCGGAGTTCGGCTTCCATCCCTCCGGTGTCGGCGGGCGGCGGATCGGGAACGGCATCTGTCGGGCGTCGGCGTCCAATGCGGTGACCACGTCGAACGCGGGCACCTTGCTGTCCGCCGGGTCCTGGTTCAGTCCGACCGAGCAATTCCCCGACGCGATCGCCACCAACGCGATGAGCGCGAGCAGCGGCACCAACGACCAGAACATGTCCTTGCCGTTGATGAGAATGCGCGGTTTGTCTGCCATGAGGCCGAGTATCCCACCACCAGGGTCAGTCACCGAACGGCCGGTGTGACATGCAAGGATGATCCCTGAGATCACCGCCACACCCACGGATCCCAAGGGCTGCGCCCCACTGGGATCCGGGCCACACCTGAGGAGCCGAAGCCGATGACAGCCAGCAGCCACCAAGCACCCGATCGCAACCTCGCGATGGAACTGGTCCGCGTGACCGAGTCGGCTGCACTCGCTGCCGGCCGGTGGGTTGGTCGCGGCGACAAGAACGGCGGCGACGGCGCGGCGGTCGACGCGATGCGTCAGCTCCTTTCGACGGTGTCGATGCGCGGCGTCGTCGTGATCGGCGAGGGCGAGAAGGACGAGGCGCCGATGCTGTACAACGGCGAGGAGGTCGGCAACGGCGAGGGCCCCGACTGCGACGTCGCGGTCGACCCCATCGACGGCACCACCCTGATGGCCGAGGGCCGGCCCAACTCGATCTCGGTGATCGCGGTCAGCGAGCGCGGCACCATGTACGACCCTTCGGCCGTCTTCTACATGGACAAGATCGCCGTCGGTCCCGACGCCAAGGGCGCCATCAACATCAACGAGTCGGTCGAGTGGAACATCAACTCGGTCGCCAAGGCCAAGGGCATCGACGTGGCCGACCTGACCGTCATCGTCCTCGATCGCCCCCGTCACGCCGACCTCATCGGCGAGATCCGCCAGGCCGGCGCCAAGATCCGCCTCATCTCCGACGGCGACGTGGCCGGAGCGGTCGCGGCCGCCGACGACTACTCGACCGTCGACATGCTCATGGGCGTCGGCGGCACCCCCGAGGGCATCATCACCGCCGTGGCGATGAAGTGCATGGGCGGCGAGATCCAGGGCAAGCTGTGGCCGCGCAACGACGAGGAGCGCCAGAAGGCCATCGACGCCGGCCACGACCTCGACCGCGTCCTCACCAACGACATCCTGGTGAGCGGCGAGAACTCCTTCTTCTGCGCGACCGGCGTGACCAACGGCGACATGCTGCGCGGCGTCACCTACCGCCCCAACGGTGCGACGACCCGTTCGCTGGTCATGCGCTCCAAGTCGGGCACCGTCCGCCGCATCGAGGCCGTCCACAAGCCGGCGAAGCTGCGCGAGTACGCCCGCATCAATCTCTGACACCTTCGTCTCAGACCCAGCACCGGCCCCGCGTCGGGGAGCCGTGACCGTGATCCACCTCACGAGTCCGGTCACCTCTGACGTGGGGCCGTTCTGCTGGGGCGATACGATCCGGTGCGTGAGTAAACCAGCCTCAGCCCCCGAGTTTCTCTACTCTGATCTGCTCCCCGTCGGCGCCGACGAGACCCCTTACCGGCTCATCACCACCGAAGGCGTCTCGACGTTCGAAGCCGGCGGACAGACCTTCCTCAAGGTGGAGCCGGAGGCGATCCGCAAGCTCACCGCCGAGGCGATGCACGACATCAGCCACTACCTGCGTCCGGCTCATCTCGCGCAGCTCCGCAGGATCATCGACGACCCGGACGCGTCGGGCAACGACCGCTTCGTGGCGCTCGACCTGCTCAAGAACGTCAACATCTCCGCAGGCGGCGTGCTGCCGATGTGCCAGGACACCGGCACCGCGATCGTGATGGGCAAGAAGAGCGAGGGCGTGCTGACCGGCACCGACGACGCCGAGGCGATCTCGAAGGGTGTCTACGACGCCTATACCCAACTCAACCTGCGCTACTCGCAGCTCGCTCCGCTGACCACGTACGAGGAGAAGAACACGGGAACCAACCTCCCGGCCCAGGTGGAGATCTACGCCACCGAACAGGGACCCAAGGGCCCGGAGTACAAGTTCCTGTTCATGGCCAAGGGTGGCGGTTCGGCCAACAAGTCCTTCCTGTTCCAGGAGACCAAGGCCATCCTGAACCCGAAGTCGATCCTGAAGTTCCTCGACGAGAAGATCCGCTCGCTGGGCACCGCGGCCTGCCCGCCGTACCACCTCGCCGTCGTGATCGGTGGCACCTCAGCCGAATTCGCACTCAAGACCGCGAAATACGCCTCGGCGCACTACCTCGACAACCTGCCGACGCAGGGTTCGATGTCGGCGCACGGCTTCCGCGACCTCGAACTCGAGGACGAGGTCTTCACACTGACCCAGTCCTTCGGTATCGGCGCCCAGTTCGGCGGCAAGTACTTCTGCCACGACGTCCGCGTGGTCCGCCTGCCGCGCCACGGCGCGTCGTGCCCGGTGGCCATCGCGGTCTCGTGCTCGGCCGACCGTCAGGCTCTCGGCAAGATCACCGCCGACGGCGTGTTCCTCGAGCAGCTCGAGACCGACCCGGCCAAGTACATGCCGGCTGCCGGTGTGGCCGAGGACATCTCGGGCGGCGAGGTGGTCGAGGTCGACCTGAACCGCCCGATGTCGGAGATCCTGGCCCAGCTGTCGCAGTACCCGGTGAAGACGCGCCTGTCGCTGACCGGCCCGCTGGTGGTGGCCCGCGACATCGCCCACGCCAAGATCAAGGAACGCCTCGACGCCGGCGAGCCGATGCCCGATTACCTGCGCGACCATCCCGTCTACTACGCCGGTCCGGCCAAGACGCCCGAGGGCATGGCGTCGGGTTCGTTCGGCCCCACGACCGCCGGCCGCATGGACTCCTACGTCGAGCAGTTCCAGGCCGCGGGCGGCTCCATGGTCATGCTCGCCAAGGGCAACCGATCCAAGCAGGTCACCGAGGCGTGCAACTCGCACGGCGGCTTCTACCTGGGCTCGATCGGCGGCCCGGCGGCCCGTCTGGCGCTCGACTGCATCAAGAGCCAGGAGATTATCGAGTACCCCGAACTGGGTATGGAAGCGGTGTGGAAGATCGAGGTCGAGAATTTCCCGGCCTTCATCGTTGTTGACGACAAGGGCAACGACTTTTTCACCGACCCGAGCGGGTCCGTCAACGTCCCGCTGAGCGGCATAAGGATTCGATCGAAGGAGTAGAACACCTATGACCCAGGCACAGGGCAAGCAGGAATTCCGCACCGAGCACGACACGATGGGCGAGGTGCAGGTCCCCATCGATGCTCTGTGGCGCGCCCAGACCCAGCGCGCGGTGGAGAACTTCCCCATCAGCCACCGCCCGCTGGAACGGACGCAGATCCGCGCGATGGGCCTGTTGAAGGCGGCCTGTGCCACGGTCAACTCCGATCTCGGACTGCTCGACGCGGAGCGGGCCGACGCGATCATCGCGGCGGCCACCGAGATCGCCGACGGCAAACACGACGACCAGTTCCCGATCGACGTCTTCCAGACCGGATCGGGCACGAGTTCGAACATGAACACCAACGAGGTCATCGCGTCGATCGCGAAGGCCAACGGCGTCGACGTGCACCCCAACGATCACGTCAACATGTCGCAGTCGTCGAACGACACCTTCCCCACCGCCACCCATGTCGCGGCGACCGAGGCGGTCGTCACCGATCTCGTCCCGGCACTCGAGCATCTCCGGAAGTCCCTGGCGGACAAAGCGACCGAGTGGCGTGACGTCGTCAAGAGCGGCCGCACCCACCTGATGGACGCGGTGCCGGTGACCCTGGGTCAGGAATTCGCCGGATACGCACGGCAGGTCGAGGCGGGCATCGAGCGCGTCACCGCGACCCTCCCGCGTGTCGGCGAACTGCCCATCGGCGGCACCGCGGTCGGCACCGGGCTCAACGCCCCGGCCGGGTTCGGCACCAAGGTGGTCGCCGAACTCGTCCGCCGCACCGGCGTCGAGGAACTCTCCCTCGCCAAGGACAACTTCGAGGCGCAGGCCGCCCGCGACGGCCTCGTCGAACTGTCCGGGCAGCTGAAGACGATCGCGGTATCGCTCACCAAGATCGCCAACGACGTCCGGTGGATGGGCTCGGGACCGCTGACCGGCCTGGGCGAGATCCTGCTCCCCGACCTCCAGCCGGGCAGCTCGATCATGCCGGGCAAGGTCAATCCCGTTCTGCCCGAAGCGGTCACGCAGGTCGCCGCGCAGGTCGTCGGCAACGACGCGGCGGTCACCTGGGGCGGCGGCAACGGCGCCTTCGAGCTCAACGTCTACATCCCGATGATGGCCCGTAACGTGCTCGAGTCACTCAAGTTGCTGGCCAACGTGTCCCGGCTGTTCGCCGACCGCTGCATCTCCGGGTTGGAGGCCAACGTCGATCGCCTCCGCACCCTCGCCGAGAGCTCCCCGTCGATCGTCACACCGCTGAACAGCGCGATCGGCTACGAGGAGGCCGCCGCGGTCGCCAAGCAGGCGCTCAAGGAGGGCAAGACGATCCGGCAGACCGTCATCGATCGCGGCCTCGTGGGCGACAAGCTCAGCGAGGAGGAACTCGACGCACGTCTCGATGTGCTCAAGATGGCCAACCTCGACCGGGAACGCTGAGTACCGTCTGGTCATGACCTCACCGGAGCCCTTCCCCACGGACTGGCAGACAGCGCTCGTCCTCGTCGCCCATCCCGACGACCCGGAGTACGGCATGGCCGCCGCGGTCGCGCGCTGGACCGGCGAGGGCAAGCGTGTGGTCTACGCGCTCGCCTCCAGCGGCGAACGCGGGATCGAGGGCATGACACCGGCGGAATGCGGCCCACTCCGGGAAGCCGAACAGCGTGCGTCGGCGAAGATCGTCGGGGTCGACGAGGTGGAGTTCTGGGGTTTCCCCGACAGCGACATCCGCAACACCCCCGAACTGCGCGCGAAGATCACCGAGACCGTCGAACGCATTGCGCCGCAGGTCATCCTGTCGCTCTACGGCGGACCGGAGTGGGCGCCCGGCCAACCGAACCAGCGCGACCACATGGAGTTCGCCGCGGCGGTGCTCGACGCCTACGACGCCTTGACGGCCCATTCCGGCGAGGTTCCGGCGTGGCTGTTCGAGAACGGGCCGGCGGCAACCCATGCGGTCGACGTCGACGCGCAGTTCGAAGTGGCCGTCCGGTCCCTCGCCGCGCACGACCGCTACCTGTCGGTCCTCGACCCGGATACGCCCGTCCTCGATCAGGCCCGCGCCCAGATCGACCGGGCGACCGCGCCACGGGACGACGTACGGGTCGCCGGGTTCGAGCTCAAGCGAACCCGCTGACCGGCCCGGACACCAGCAGGGTCCCGAGGTTGGCCCTGTCGACTTGTGACCTTGGGCCCTCCCGGAAACGCCGTCGACACGAGAAGGTAGGGGGGTCAGTCTCTCGAACGCCCGGGAGAGTCCCCTCCGAGACAGTCGGGAGGTGACCGGTCATCACGCTCACCGGTGTGCTCGTCGTTTTCCTCGCAGCCTTCGCGGTCTGCGCGCTCGTCGGCCTGTCCATCTGGCTCATCGTGCTCTTCGGCCTCCTTTCAGGAGTGCAGGCCGTGGCATGGGTGACCGAACGGACCTCGGCCTGGCGACTGCCGGCCGAACCGGGCACCGGTCCGTGAACCGTCCTCACCCGGCAGCGCTGTCTCCCTAGAGCGGTACCGCCCACCGCACGGACAGGCCGCGGCCCGAATCGGGTGTGTTCAGGGCGAATGCCCCGCCCAACTGTTTCGCGCGGTGTCGGAGGTTCTTCAGCCCACTGGGCGTGACGTCCTCGGGCAGCCCGACTCCATCATCGGTGACCTCGACGGCCAGCTCGTCGCCGACCGAGATCGCCACCGTCACCGTCGTCGCGTGGGCATACCGGACCGCGTTGCTCAGGGCCTCACGCACCACCGCGACCACTTGGTCGGCGAGGCGCGGCTCGACGATCGACAGCGGGCCCGCCATCCGCACATGGGTCTGTATGGGCAGGTCGTCGATCTGCTGGTCGATCGTCTCCTGCACCCGCTGACGGAGCCGGGTGGTCTCGGTTTCCTCCGCCTGCAGGTCGAAGATCGTCGAACGCACGTCCTGCACGATGTCCTGCAGATTGTTGATGGACCGCGTCAGCCGCGCGCGGATCTCGGACGACTGGGTGCGTTGGAGCGTCGCCTGCAGGGTGAGCCCCTCGGCGAAGATCCGCTGGATCACGTGGTCGTGCAGGTCACGGGCGATCCGTTCACGATCCTCCAGGACCCGCATCTCGTGGGCCTGGTTCGTCGCGCTGGCCAGCTGCAGCGCCAGGGCCCCCTGGTCGGCGAAGTTCGCGCTCAGGCTCAGCAGGTCCTCCGCGAACCCGTCGCGCCCTTTGGACCGCACGGCGATCAGCACGCCGCGGGTCGATTCCGCCGTACGCAGCGGCGCCACCATCACCGGGCCGTGCTGCGTGGACGAATCCCCGGAGATGTCGTACTCGAGCTCCTCGCGAAGGACCGGCCGACGTCGAACGAAGGCGTCGCCCGAGGTCGACCCCTTGATCGGCACCGTTCGTCCGCGGAAGACCTCGGCGTCGACCCCTTCGGCGACCGTGACGACGAGTTCCTCTACCGATTCCGCCGGCATCTCGTGGTCGTGGGGTTCGGCAATGCAGACCAGATCGGCGTCGGCCAGCGTGAGGACCTTGCGGGCGATCGATTCGAGGACGTCCTGCTGATCGGCCCCGGTCAACAGCTCCGCGATCACGTCGCGATTCGCCTCGATCCAGGCGAGCTGGGTCTGCGCCTGTTCGTACAGCCGGGCGTTCTCGATCGCGATACCTGCCGCCGACGCCAGTGCCTGGATGACGAGTTCGTCGTCCTCGGTGAACAGGGCACCGTTCTTCTTCTCCGTGAGGTACAGGTTTCCGAAGATCTCGTCGCGCACCCGGATCGGGGCGCCCAGGAAGCTCGTCATCGGCGGGTGGTTCGGCGGGAATCCCACCGACGCGGGATGCTCGGACAGGTCGGTGAGCCGTAACACCCGGGGGTCGTCGATGAGCTGCCCCAGCACGCCGCGGCCTGTCGGCAGGTGCCCTATCTCGGCACGGACGTCCTCGCCGATGCCCTGCGCCAGAAAGGCCGACAGGTCGTGTCCGCTGCCGAGGACGCCGACCGCCCCGTACTCGGCGTCGACCAATCGTGTGCCCGCAGACACGATGGCCTCGAGCGTGGTTTCCAGATCGAGATCGGAACTGACCATCAGCATGGCCTCGAGCAGACCGTCGATGCGGTCACGAACATCGGCGATCTGCGTTATCCGGTCGCGGACCTCATCAAGGAGCTCACGTAATCGCATCTGCGACAACTCATTCTGCACCTCAAAAGACCCCACACCGCGTTCCCGGGATTCGCGGACCATATTTCGAATGATATACCCTCCGCTTCGTTGAGTATTGGGTTGACCAATTCTCGCCAGATAGTCTGAAAGCCCTCGAATCATCCTCCCCGCAAAGCAATTCGGATTTCCGTGACCTCGTTTTCCTCGTTGAATCGGACATTTCGGGTATAGGTGGAAATCCGCCAGTCCGGGCAATCCGGGTGAAACACGTCGGGGGTCGACCTACAATTCGTCTCACGGCACCTGCGCCGGAGGGAGGTGTGGCCGATGTTCTCGGTTTTCCTCGTCGATGACCACGAGATCGTCCGGCGGGGTCTCGTCGAACTCCTGGACCACGATGACAACGTCCGGGTCGTCGGCGAGGCCGCGACCTGCGCGCAGGCCCTCGCCCGCATACCGACCGTGCAACCGGACGTCGCGGTCCTCGACGTCCGCCTACCCGACGGCAACGGGATCGAACTGTGCCGCGACTTGCTCAGCCGAGTCGACGGGTTGCGCTGCCTGATCCTGACCTCGATGACCGACGACGAGGCCATGATGGACGCGATCCTCGCCGGCGCCAGCGGGTACGTCATCAAGGACATCACCGGCATGGAACTCGCCCGCGCCATCACCGATGTCGGCGCCGGACGGTCGTTGCTCGACAACCGCGCGGCCGCAGCCCTGATGGACCGGTTGCGCACCCAACGCGAGAAAGAGGAAAAGCCCGGCGACGGATTGAGCGAGCAGGAGAGCACCCTGCTCGCCCTCCTCGGCGAGGGCCTGACCAATCGGCAGATCGCCGCCCGGATGCATCTCGCGGAGAAGACCGTGAAGAACTACGTGTCCCGGCTGCTGGGCAAACTCGGCATGGAGCGCCGTACGCAGGCGGCGGTGTACGCCACCAAAGCGGCGCGACGGGGTCACGCGCACTGAGTCGAGGCTCGCGAGTGATTCGCGTACCATATCCCGCGGGTTAGAGCACGACACGTGTCATTGGTCCCCATCCAACGGGACTCTTTACCCGGTGACTCACCCCTCGCCGGGGCATCTACTGGATTACACGGGCGATGCCGGCACCCCGGCACCCGATGCGTGGACCTCCAGGGGGACTGCCGTGTGACCGCATCCAGATTCACCGACGGACCTGTCGTCGTCGGCGTCGACGGGTCTGCCACCGCCCGCGCCGCCGCCCGCTGGGCCGCGCGCGACGCCGCCCTCCATCGGTCGGAGATCGAGATGATCGCGTCGGCGAATCTCTCGGCGGACGATCCGTACGTCCTCGAACCGCTACGAGCCCGATGCGAACGCGCCCTGGCGGAGGCACGCCGCGTCGCCGAGGACTCGAGCGACTCAACCGACCCGCTGAAGATCACGACCCAGGTCGTCGACTCCCCGCCGGTCACCGCCCTGCTCGAGGCATCGGATCGAGCCCGACTGCTCGTAGTCGGCAACCGCGGGCACATGGCCGGTCACCGCGTGGCCCTCGGCACGATCACCACCGCACTCGCCGAGCACTGCAGATGTCCGCTGACGGTCGTCCGGGACTCCACGTCGAACTGGTCCCAGGCGAGCATCGCGGTCGGCACCGACGGCTCCCCGGGCGGTCGAGTCGCCGTCGACGCCGCGTTCGCCGCGGCCGACCTGCGCGGCGTCCCGGTCACCGTCGTCCACGCCTGGTGCGACACCGATGTCGCCGACATGTCCGTGCCGTGCACGATGTCCGAGTGGCCGAGCCGCCGCAGCCGCGCCGACGCCTGGCTCGACGCCGAACTCGACGAGGTGCGCCGCCGATATCCGCAGGTCACCGTCCGCTGTGCCGTGACCAGGGACCGCCCTGCCCGCGCCTTGCTCGACCACGCCCAGGCTGCGCAACTGCTCGTCGTGGGCGCGCGCGGTCGCGGCGGTTTCGCGGCCATGAGACTGGGCTCGACGAGCCTCTCGGTCCTGCGTTCGGCCCGAGGCCCGGTGATGGTGGTACCCCGCGACCGCTGACCTGCACTCGGTCCGCCGAACCATGTGCCATTCGGCCCTATGAGATCTACGTCACACCCGGTGACACTGAGGTGGTCGCTCGTCCGAGTCCGCCGACGAACCGACGGGACCGATTCGACACAGCGAGCACCAGAGGTCCACCGCCATGACAGTCATATCTCCGCTGTTCGCCGAAACCGAGGGTTCGGCCGACCGGAACTGCGACAGCTGCGGGCGCAGCTTCGTCCTACGACGACCACTCGCCGAGCCCGATCGGGATCAGTGGGCCAGGGTCAACGGCTGGCACATCGGGGTCGAGGAGACCTTCTGCCCCGCCTGCCGGCACGCTCGCTCCGAGATCAGCGACCCGTGAACTGCCCGAACAGGGCGGGAACCGCACCGACCAGCTGCGAGAGCAGTCCGGTCAGCATGTCGGCGGCCGGCACGTCGGGAGTCGACGGCGTGGCACCCGGAGTTGTCTGAGGGGTTGCTCCGGGCGCCTCGCCGGTCGGCGCACCCTGATTGACGCCGATCGTGATCTTCGGGCTCTTCGCGGGGTCGAGCCAGACGAGGATCTTCTTCATCAGCTCGCGCTCGATGGCGACGCAGCCCAGCGTCGGCTGGTCGTTGGTCACATGCAGGAACATCGCCGTCGCCTTGCCGGGCGTGCGCTGCGGATTGTGCGCGATGTTGACCGCGTAGTCGTAGACGGGACCCGAGTTGTACAGGTTCTCGCTGTCACCACCGGGACTCTGGGGCTGACGCACGTGGGTGTTGTAGGTCGGCGACTTGGGATCGGAATCCCACCAGTCCTGCGTATCGACCTTGAGGTAAGGCATCTTGGTGCCCGGATTCTCCTGGCGACCGAAGGCCTGGTCGAGCGGGAACGTTCCCTCCGGGGTGCGGGGCACGTTGTCCTGCGGCTCGCCCATCCCCAGGGAGCCGAGGAATGCCTTGGTCGGGCCGAGACCGGGGACCGGCTTCCAACTGCCGTCGTTCCCCTTCTCGAAGGCCGTGAGCGTGGCGGTGGTGTCCGACGCCTTGGGCGCGGTCACGACGATCATCTGACCGGTCGGGCCCCCGGCGCCCCCGACGCCGCCGGGCGCATCCGCGGAACCGTTGTCGCCCGACAGTTGGTTGAGCACCTCGTCGAGCAGTGGGATGCCGAGGCCCTCCCCCATTCCCGGCAGCGACGGGCTGCCCGGGGTGGTCGGTGGCGTGATCGGTGTCGTCGTCTCCGGATCGGCGAGGGCCTGACCCGCACCACCAGCGCACGCGGCCAGCACCGCAATCACCAATAGTCCCAGCAGTCTCATTCGCCTCATCAGTAACTTCAGCACCACAACAGTGTGACAGCGCGCAAGACCCCGTAAGTCACGTGATGGTCACGGTGCAGTGAGGATCGGATCAAGCGCTCCGACCCGCCCGACTGTCCGCGACCGCCGGATCACCCGTCGATTGTCGAAGGAAAATCGGAAATGATCCATTGTTCGACGCGCAGGACAACGGCCCGAAAATGCGTTGACGCGTTGCGGGCACGCAGAATTCACCGACCTTTTCTTTGCGGAAACGAAACATAATCGTTAGCGTCGGTAACGGCGTTGATCGAGCAGCGACCTCGCCGAACGGAAAGTCACCGACAAAGGAGAGAAATGGGTTCCCTCGAGAACATCGAAGTCCTCACCGCACTCGTCGACCTGCTCAACGCGCTCAGCGACCTCGGCGGCACCGCCGCCTGACCCGACCCCTGAGACCGGCCCACCACCGAGAAATCCGTTGCGAGAGCAGCAGACTCAGCAGTGGGCCACCGTGACGGAAGGCCGCGACGATTCACTCCCCTCAGCGAATCGTCGCGGCCTTCCTCCTCTGAACACTCGCTACGCTCCCGGCGCGGACACACCCCGCCCGCTCGCTACGCTCCCGGCGCGGACACACCCCGCCCGCTCGCTACGCTCCCGGCGCGGAAGGCCCGAACTCCTCCAACATCTCCGTCACCAACGCCGCGATCGGCGACCGCTCGCTGCGGGTGAGCGTGATGTGCGCGAAGAGCGGATGCCCCTTCAGCTTCTCGATGACCGCGGCGACGCCGTCGTGCCGGCCGACGCGGAGGTTGTCGCGCTGAGCGACATCGTGGGTCAGCACCACACGCGAACCCGAGCCCAGGCGCGACAGCACCGTCAGCAGGACGTTACGTTCCAGCGACTGCGCCTCGTCGACGATCACGAACGAGTCGTGCAACGACCGGCCGCGGATGTGCGTCAGCGGCAACACCTCCAGCATCCCGCGGCTCAACACCTCCTCGATGACCTCCGGTGAGGCGAGCCCCTCGAGGGTGTCGAACACCGCCTGCGCCCACGGGCCCATCTTCTCGGCCTCACCTCCGGGGAGGTAACCGAGCTGCTGGCCGCCGACCGCGTACAGCGGCCGGAAGACGACCACCTTGCGCTGGGTCCGTCGTTCGAGAACCGCCTCGAGGCCCGCACACAGCGCCAGCGCCGACTTGCCGGTGCCCGCCTTGCCGCCGAGCGAGACGATGCCGACGCTGTCGTCGAGCAGCAGGTCCAGGGCGACCCGCTGCTCCGCGGAACGGCCGTGCAGGCCAAAGGCCTCACGATCTCCCCGCACCAGTTGCACACGCTTCTCCGCGTTGACGCGTCCGAGGGCGCTCGACGACGGACTGAGCAGACGAATGCCGGTGTGACAGGGCAACTCCCTCGCCTCGTCCAGGTCGATGGCGCCGTCGGCGAACAGTGCGTCGATCGCCGAGGTCTCGACGTCGAGTTCGGTCATCCCCGACCAGCCGGAGACGACGACGTCCTGCGCGTGGTACTCGTCGGCGGCCAGACCGACCGCGCCGGCCTTCACACGCAGCGGGGTGTCCTTGGACACCAGGGTCACGTCCTTGCCCTCGGCACGAAGGTTGAGGGCACAGGCCAGAATCCGGGAATCGTTGCTGTCGGTGCGGAAACCGGCCGGCAGGACGGCCGGATCGGTGTGGTTGAGCTCCACCTGGAGGGTGCCGCCCTCCTCGCCGATCTCGATCGGTAGGTCGAGCCGACCGTGCGCGAGCCGCAGGTCGTCGAGCATGCGCAACGCCTCACGTGCGAACCAGCCGAGCTCGTGGTGGTGGCGTTTGCCCTCGAGTTCGCTGATGACCACCAGTGGCAACACCACTGAGTGCTCCGCGAAGCGCATGACCGCCCAGGGGTCGGACAGCAGCACGGAAGTATCGAGGACGTAGGTGCGTGTGGTCACGTGGAGCTCCTACGTTCGTGCGGCGCCCGCACAAACCTGTTCTCGCCGTTGACCGGCCGGGTCGAAGTCCGTTGCCCTCGGCGTCAGCCGAGGTGGACGAGGACCGGGGCCGGTCCCCTCGCGCTGCTGGTGCAATACACGAATCGAACCTCCCGGACGAACCGCTTCCCCGCGGTCCGTACCGTCAACGTACGCGCAGACCTCGCCGGCGGCGCGCCGGAGTCAGGTGTGTCGGCGTGAATTTCGCGTTAACCGCAGTATCGTCTGACCCAGGGACGCAAACGGCGCCACCAGGACATTTGTCGTCCTGATGGCGCCGTGCGCGCGTGTAGGGAAAGTGTCCCGGTGTCTAGCCGCGGGCGCGGGAGAGGATGCGCTGACGCGCCGCCTCGGCCTCGTCGCCCAGACCCTCGATGGAGTCGAGCTTGACCGCATCGGCGAGGGTCGCGGCGATCTCGCGCCACGTGTCCTCGTTCTCGTAGTCGGCCAGGAGCGCCCGCTCCGCATCGAAATCATCGATGTCGTGGCCGATCGCCTCGGCCCGACCCAGCGCCAGGGCCGAGTCGATCGCGATGACGGTGGCGTCCTGATCGGCGATGATGCCGGCGTTGAGGAACGCACCGAAGGTGTTGGCCTGCTGCTGGTCGTCGGCGGCGATCTTGGTGAGGATCTGCTCCAGGACGTCGTCGGCGGCGATCGCGCTGAGTCGCTTGATGAAGCTGACGCACTGGTTCTCGTGCACCGCCATCAGTGCGAGCACATCGAGCGGTCCGAGCGGGTCGACCTGCTCGGGGGTCTGCCGGTAACCCTTGGTGACGTGGACGAGTCGCCGGTTCTCGGCATCCACCGGATCGATCGCGCGGCGCACGACGAGGTAGTCGCGCAGGACGATCGAGTGCCGGTTGTCCTCCGCGGTCCAGACACCGATCAGCTGACGCCACTCGGAGAAGGCCGGGAAGTGCTTCGCCAGCACGCGGTGGTACGACGGCAGGTTGTCCTTGGTGAGGAGCAGAGCCAGCAGCCCGGCACGCGCCTCGTCCGACAGTGTCGCCTGCGACGGGTCGTAGTCGTCGCCGCCGAGGAAGGCGAAGTTGCGTCCCTCGTCCCACGGCACCCAGTCGTGCGGGTTCCACGGAGTGGCGGCCGACTGGTGGTCTTCCGCGATCTCGGGAAGAGCCTTCTCGAGCGCGATGATCAGGTCGTCTTCAGTGAGTGCGTTCATCGCTGCAAGGATACGGACGCCGCTCGGCGCGGGGCAATTCAGGTCACATCCGAGCGGTCGGCCACGGCTCAGATGCGGCTCATCAGTCCCCACTCCTCGAGTCCCTCGTACAGCGGGAAGTCGAGGGCGAGCTTGGAGACCCGGCCACGCAGGGCCGAGACGTCCGCCGACGAACCTGCGGCGAGCGCCGTCGCGATGATGTCGGCGACCTCGGTGAACTCCTCGTCGCCGAAGCCACGGGTGGCCAGCGCGGGGGTGCCGATGCGCAGACCCGAGGTGACCATCGGCGGACGCGGGTCGAACGGCACCGCGTTCCGGTTGACCGTGATCCCGACCTGGTGGAGCAGATCCTCGGCCTGCTGGCCGTCGAGGTCGCTGTTGCGCAGGTCGACGAGCACGAGGTGGACGTCGGTGCCGCCGGTCAGGACCGAGACGCCGGCTTTGGCGACGTCCTCACCGTTGAGGCGTTCGGCGAGGATGCTCGCGCCCGACAGGGTGCGGCGCTGCCGCTCGGCGAACTCCTCGGTACCGGCGATCTTGAGCGCGACGGCCTTGCCGGCGATCGCGTGCATGAGCGGTCCGCCCTGCTGGCCGGGGAACACGGCCGAGTTGAGCTTCTTGGCCCACTCCTGCTTGGCGAGGATGATGCCGGAGCGGGGTCCGCCGAGGGTCTTGTGCACGGTCGAGCTGACGACGTCGGCATGCGGCACCGGCGACGGGTGCAGGCCCGCGGCGACGAGCCCGGCGAAGTGCGCCATGTCGACCCACAGGTGTGCGCCCACCTCGTCGGCGATCGAGCGGAACGCCTCGAAGTCGAGGGTCCGCGGGTAGGCCGACCAGCCGGCGACGATGACCTTCGGCTTCACGTCGAGGGCGATCTTGCGCACCTCGTCCATGTCGATCCGGAAGTCTTCCTTGCTCACGCCGTAGAAGGCGTTCTCGTAGAGCTTGCCGGAGAAGTTCAGGCGCATGCCGTGCGTGAGGTGACCGCCGTGGGCGAGATCGAGACCGAGCATGGTCTCCCCCGGCTCCATCAGCGCCTGCAACACGGCCGCGTTGGCCTGCGCGCCCGAATGCGGCTGGACGTTGGCGAAGTCGGCGCCGAACAGTTCCTTGGCGCGATTGCGGGCAATGTCCTCGACCACGTCGACGTACTCGCAGCCGCCGTAGTAACGACGTCCCGGGTAACCCTCGGCGTACTTGTTGGTGAGCACGCTGCCTTGCGCCTGCAGCACCGCGCGCGGCACGAAGTTCTCCGAGGCGATCATCTCGAGAGTGTCCCGCTGACGGCTGAGTTCGCCGTTCATGGCGGCGGCGACGTCGGGGTCGAGCTCCGCCAGGGACATCGAGTTCACGGATGACGAGTTCGCGGTCATGGCGACAAGTCTAGGGACCTGCGCCGCGATCCCCTAACCCGCTACCAGCTCACGGCGCAGGCTCGCCGGGATGAGCGGTTCGTCGAGCAGCCGTCCGAAGGCCGCGGCACGGTCGTCCGCGGCGTCGAGCCAACTCTCGAGCAGTCGGTAACCCTCGACGTAGGTGCTGATGTACGCCCGCCACAGCGGCGAGGTGAGGAAGCGCAGCATCTGCCGGGCACGCTCGGGCGGTGCGAGCAACCACGTCTGGAGGAAGTCGGCGACGGTGTCGGCGTCGGCGTGCTGGTCGTGCAGCATCAGGGCCGCGTCCTGACGGACGGTGAGGAGCCCGGAGGTCGCCCGTCCCACCCGCGTCGCCCGGTCGGCGTCGAAGCGCAGGCCGAGGTCGGCGTAGATCTCCTGCGCCCAGCCGCCCCACTCCTTGCCCATGATGGCGGTCAGGGCATGGTCCGCGAGCCCTTCGGCCATCAGGCATTGCGGGGTGTTGACGAGGAAGATCGACTGCTCGTGCTGCCCGGCGCCCACGAGCAGTTGTTCCTTGCGGCAGTGCTCGGTGTGGTGGCCGGGGTAGGCCTCGTGGGCGATCAGGTGTGGGAGCGACGACATGTACTGCGTCAGATCGGCGTTGATCGCGACCCGCGACCAGTAGTCGCCGAGGTAGTAGTTGAACCCCGACCACGGCTTGTCGGTGACGACCTCGAAGTCGACGATCTCGTTGTCCGGCAACGGATACTGCGCGCGGACACGTTCGCGAAGGGCACCACTGAACGCCCGGACGCATTCGTCGACCTTGTCGGCGGGGATCTCGTCGGCCCGACGATGAGCGGCGTAGGCGTCGCGGAGATCCTCGCCGCTGGCATCGGCGATACCGAGTGCGTCGGCGAGTTCGGTGTGGGCCTGCCGGTAGCGGTCGGGGTCGGCGAGGGCGATGTCGACGTCGAAGTAGGCGTTGACCTCGTCGACGAAGGAGATGTCGTCGCCGGCGAACTTGCGGGCCGAGCACTCGAGCGCCCGCAGGTGGGACCCGATGAACTCCGCCCGGTCCGCGGGGAGATCACCGGGGAGGTCGGCGCGCAGGGCCCGCGCCTGTGCGGCCAGGTGCGCCGGGTCGGGTGCGGGTCCGTTGGCGATCTCGGCGCGCAGTGCCGGGTCGCCGGTGAACGCGTCGACGAAACCTTCTTCGAGCCGATCGAACGCCAACCCCAGCCGCAGGTAGTCGGTGACGAGGTCGGGGGTCGCGTGATCGGCCGGCATACCGGGCACGTTACCGCGAGCGGACGCACCGCGCGGACCCACCGCGTCGCGGCGAGAGGTGGGCCCTAAGCTGTTACGCATGACGACCCGGGCAGCCGCGCTCACCATGACCCCGGAGCTGCGCTGATGGCTCGCAATGCCAGTGATCGGGACCCCAGTCTGTACCTGGAACTCGACCGCCGGCAGTGGCGCGAACTGCGTGAGTCGATGCCCCTCGTGCTGAACGAGGACGAGCTCGCCGAACTCGTGGGTCTCGGTGAGCAGATCGACCTCGAGGAGGTCGCCGACGTCTACCTGCCCCTCTCGCGTCTGATCCATCTGCAAGTCGCTGCGCGCCAACGACTCTTTGCGGCCACCTCGACCTTCCTCGGCGAGCGTCAGGTCAACCGGCAGGTCCCGTTCGTCATCGGTATCGCCGGCAGTGTCGCAGTCGGCAAGTCGACGACGGCTCGCGTGCTCGCGGCGTTGCTCGCCCGGTGGGAGTCGCATCCGAAGGTCGACCTGATCACCACCGACGGCTTCCTGTTGCCGACGGCGGAGATGCAGCGTCGAGGGATCTTGCATCGCAAGGGTTTTCCCGAGTCGTATGACCGGCGTGCGCTGCTCCGGTTCGTGACCGAGGTGAAGTCGGGTGCGCGCGAGGTGGCCGCGCCGGTCTACTCGCACCTCGCCTACGACATCGTGCCGAGCGTCTATCACTATGTGCGGCAACCCGACATCCTCATCCTCGAGGGATTGAACGTCCTGCAGACCGGCCCGACGCTGATGGTGTCGGATCTCTTCGACTTCTCGATCTACGTCGACGCCAAGATCGAGGACATCGAGGAGTGGTACATCTCCCGGTTCCTGCAGATGCGGACCACGTCGTTCGCCAACCCGGACTCCCACTTCCACGCCTACGCCTCGCTCACCGACGAGCAGGCCACGGCCGCGGCGCGGGACCTGTGGACCTCGATCAACCGGCCGAACCTCATCGAGAACATCCTGCCCACCCGCCCGCGGGCCTCGCTGGTGCTCCGCAAGGACGTCGACCACGCCATCAACCGGGTACGCCTGCGCAAACTGTGAGCATCAGGCCGACGTGACCATCATGTCGGTGTGAGCATCAGGTCCACCAGTTCCGCGCTGTGGCGTCCGGCGGACGCGCGGTCCTCCTCGGAGTAGGACAGGTGCAGCGCCCCGATGCCCATCGCGAAGATCCAGTTGGACCGGACCGACGCGGTCTTCGGATCCATTCCATGGTCGAGGAGACACCGGCGCACCGCTTCTCGCGCACGACGATCGGACGTCCGGATACTCGCCTCGGCATTCGGATCCGAGCGTGCCCATTCCCGCATCGCCCGTTCGATCATCCAGTGCCTCGGGCTCGTCAGTTGGGCGATCAAGCCCAGCAGGCGGTCGCGCGGCGGTAGGTCGGCCAGGGCCGCGAAGTTCTGGTGTTCCTCGTCGTTCCACTCGCCCCACCGTGCGACCAGCGCCGAACGATAGGCCGCGATGTCCTTGAAGTGCCAGTAGAAACTGCCCTTGGTGACTCCCATGCGTTTGCAGACGGTGTCGATCTTGATCTGCTTGAATCCGTCCTCGGCCAGGATCGCGTACCCGAGCTCGATCCAGTCGTCGGCCGACAGGTGGCCGCCGCCACCCTCCTGCGCTCGCCCCATTCCCTCACCCTAACCGCGGTTCTGGCCCGAACCAGACACCCCATACTTTTTTGTATGTTACGTTCCGATCCGTGGACACCCCGACATCCGGCACGGTGCTGATCACCGACGAATTCATCGCCTCCCTGGCCGAGCGCGCGGGCCGGGCGGAGGAACTTCGGCAACTGCCCGCCGAGACCATCCGCGACGCGACCGACTCCGGCCTCTTGGATCTGTTGATCCCCAGTAGGTTCGGCGGACTCGAGGCACCCTTCCCCGAGATCCTCGACCATGTCCGGCGGCTGGCCCACGGCTGCACGTCGAGCGCCTGGACGCTGGGCTTCTATACGTTG
This sequence comes from Gordonia sp. Swx-4, assembly GCF_030316175.1. Taxonomy (NCBI): domain Bacteria; kingdom Bacillati; phylum Actinomycetota; class Actinomycetes; order Mycobacteriales; family Gordoniaceae; genus Gordonia; species Gordonia sp. Swx-4. The sequence goes on along the minus strand of NZ_CP128197.1, from coordinate 1,665,062 downwards.
CACGGCTGGATCACCGCACTGTTCAGCGAGGCGGCGCAGGAGGAGGCGTTCGCCGACCGCCCGTACCTCGCACCGGCACCTCTGGCACCGACCGGCACCGCGGAGCCGCGGGATGGCGGTTTCTCCGTGTCCGGGCGCTGGTCCTGGGCGACCGGCATCATGGAGGCCAACTGGGTGATGGTGGGTGCCATCGTCACCGGCGACCGACCCGACGCCGTCCTCGCGCTCCTGCCGATCGACGACGCGCGGGTGGAGGACGTCTGGCACACCGACGGCATGCGGGCGACCGGGTCCAACGACGTGGTCGTCGAGAACGCCTTCGTACCGGCGCACCGCACCGTCCGAGTTCGAGATCTCTACGCGGGCAGGACACCTGGCGCGACCCTGCACGACAACTACTCGTATCGCTGGCCGATGGTCCCCGCTCTCGCCCTGCTTGCCGCGATGCCCGCCCTGGGCACGGCCGAGCGGGTCGCCGACCTGTACGCCGCACGACTCTCCGAACGGGTCCTCGCCTACCAGATGGTCAAGCAGAAGGACAAGCCAGCAGCGCGGATTCGCCTGGGCGACGCGCGAATCCGGCTACAGGCTCTTCGGGGCCTGCTTGCGCAGACCACGGCGACCATCGACGAAATCCTCGCTGCCGGAGGGACGGTCGACATCCGCACGCGTGCGCAGGCGCGTCTCGCCGCGGCCCGGATCGTGAACGAATCGAGAGCGGTGATCGGCACCCTGCTCGAGGCATCGGGCGCAAGCGTGCATTTCCTCGACCACCCGATGCAGCGTGCGCGCCGAGACGTCGACGTCCTGTCCGGCCACGTCGTCTTCGATTACGACGAGATCCGGGAGATCGCCGCTTCTCTCGAGATCGGCATGGAGATCTCGCCGTTCGCAATGGTGTAACGCGGCTGATGCGCGTAGCGCAGGATGATGAGCCCACTGCCGGATGAGGTGAGAGGAGCGCCGCGGACACCCGCCGGCGACAACCAGCGGTCAGCCGGCGGCCTGCGACACACGCCGTTCGTCCAGGCCCGCGGGGTACCCACCGGCAACGGCGATCCGGTTCCAGGCGTTGATCATCACGATCGCCGCGACCAGCTGGCCGGTGGTGGCCGCGTCGAAACATGTTCGTACATCGTCGAACACCGCGTCGTCGACACCACCCTCGCCGAGTCGCGTGAGTTGTTCCGCGAGCGCGAGGACCGCCCGCTCCCGTGACGAGAACAGCGACCCCGCCTCACGCCACGTGGCGAGCATCAGCAGCTTGTGCGGGTCGATCTGTGCGGCCAGCGCGTCCCCGGCATGCATGTGCAGGCAGTACGCACAACCGTTCAGCTGCGACACCCGCATCGAGATCAGCTCGCCGATCTCGACGTCGACACCCGCCGACGACGCCCGCTGCAGCGCGACGAGCGCCTTGTAGACGGCGGGATTGTCCTGCGGGATCCACATGCGTGTCGACGGGCGCGGGCGCACGCTCATCTCGCACTACCCGCGTGCGCGCCGGAACGCTGGGCGAGCCATTGTTCGAGCGTGGTCGGGGTGATCACGTCCGGATTCGCGGGCACGAGTCCCCCGCCTCGGATCGCCGATCCGCCTACGGCCGCCCCGATGATCCAGCGCGGCGATCCTCGCTGCGCCGCAACGGCTTTCGCCACGTCGACGAGGTTCATCTCGGCGGGCCCGGCGACCTCGATCTTGCGAACACCGCCGGCGTCGGCGGTCACCGGACCCGCCGTGGCGGTGTCCGCGACCACCTTCGCCACGTCCTCGGCGGCCGCGGGGCGACACCGCATCTTCGGCACGATCGCGACGGGACCGACAGCCATTCGTCCCATCATCTGTTCGGCGAGTTCGAACCACTGCACCGACGCCAGGATGGTCAGCGTCGCCGGGTCGACGACATCGCGGTAGGCGGCTTCCTGAGCCGCCTTGCCCTGGTAGTAACCGAATTTCGCGTTCACCGTCGGATCGTCCGCGTTGACGATCGAGACGCAGACGACGTGCCCGACCGCGGCTGCGGTCGCCGCTCGCCCGATGTTGCGCGCCGTCGTCCGGAAGAAGTCGACGGCCTTCTTCGCGCTCAGCGTCTCGACACTGAGGCAGTCGACCACGACATCGGCACCGGACATCGCCCGGGCCAGCCCCTCCCCGGTGTAGGCGTCGACCCCGGCGCCTCGGTTCGCCCGCACCACCTCGTTGCCGCGCTCGGCGAGCAGGTCCGCCACCCGGCTCCCCAGTACCCCGCTTGCCCCGATCACCACGATCTTCATCTCGCCCCTCCTCACCGACATCGTCGGCCTCTTGTCTGTTCTTCGGTTTCAGGACTTAGGCTAGTGCGGGATTAGCACAAGAAAGTGGTCCAATCCGATGGAAGAAAACAGGGTCAATCCGAGCGCGACCGCCACCGACCCGTGGGCGGAGGTGGCTGCGCGCCTCGGCGCCGATCTGTTTCTCGACCTGCAACCGGACCCGGGGGCCAGCGCACGCGGTCGCGGCGCGACGCTGCGCCGAACGCTCACGGAGGCCCTGCGATCGGCCATCCTTGACGGCCGCCTGCCCGCCGGAACCGCACTGCCGCCGTACCGTTCGCTGGCCGCCGACCTCGGCCTCGCCCGCGGCACGGTGTCGGCCGTGTATCAGGAGTTGATCGCGGAGGGTTGGCTGACCGCCCGCCAGGGTTCCGCCACACGCGTGGCCGACGGCGCGGCACATCCCGAGACCGCGAGCAACCGGAAAGCCGATGAACGCCCCTCGACGCCTTCGCCTTTCCGCTTCCCGCACGACTTCTCGCTCGGACAACCATGCGCGGGAATGTTCCCGCGAACCGACTGGATTCGCGCAACCCGTCGGGTTCTCACCGGTGCCGGGGACGAGGTGTTTGCACCGACCCACCCTCAGGGCCGGGCCGAACTGCGTCGCGCCCTCAGCGGGTACCTGAGCCGGACGCGCGGCGTCCGGACCACCGCCGACCTGATCGTGCTCGGCACCGCGGTCCAGTCCGCATTGGAACTGTTGTCACGCACTGTCTTCGGCGACGTCCTCGCCGTCGAGGGTCACGGCCTGCCCTTCCATTGGCAGGCAGTCGTACGGGGCGGCACCAGAGTGGTCCCGATCGCCGTCGACGACGAGGGGATGGTGATCGACGACCTCGAACGCAGTGGCGCCGCGGCGGTCCTGCTGTCCCCGAGCCACCAGTTCCCGACCGGGGTCCCACTGTCCCCGGCGCGACGCATGCAGGTGATCGAGTGGGCTCGGCGCACCGGCGCGGTCATCGTCGAGGACGACTACGACGGCGAGTTCCGCTACGACCGCGACCCGGTCGGTGCACTGCAGGCACTCGGCCCGGATGTGGTGATCCACGCCGGTTCGATGTCCAAGAGCCTCTCCCCCGCCGTGCGCGCCGGGTGGCTCGCACTGCCACCTCATCTGATGGATGTCGTGATGAACGCCAAGGGAGTACGAGAAGGCGACGCGAGCATCGTCGACCAGCTGATCCTCGCCGACCTGATCGACTCCGGCGCGTACGACCGACACATCCGCCGCAGCCGGCAGGTGTATCGACAGCGCCGCGACGCACTCGTCGAGGCCGTCACCGCGTGCGGTCTGGGTCTACCCGGCATCGCCGCCGGACTGCATGCCGTCATACCCGTCGACCACGCGGACGAGGGTGCACTCGTTCACGAAGCGTTCAGGCGAGGGATCGGGCTCGTCGGACTGTCGCTGTTCCGTCACCCGGACGCCGACCCCCTGCCGCACGGCGGTCTGGTCGTCGGGTTCGGTACGCCTGCGGCGTCGACCTTCACCGCCGACCTGCAGGCCCTTCGCGACCTACTTGCCGAATCGCCTGCTGCGCGCCGAGTAGTCCCGTAGCGCGCGCAGGAAGTCGACCCGGCGGAACTCCGGCCAGTACGCGTCGGTGAACCAGATCTCCGAGTAGGCGCTCTGCCACAGCAAGAATCCCGACAGCCGCTGTTCTCCGGAGGTCCGGATCACGAGGTCGGGATCGGGCTGCCCCTTGGTGTAGAGGTTGGCGTCGATCGCCTCGACGGTGACCGCCTCGATCATCTCCTCGGCAGTGGCGCCGGCGGCACGCTTCTCGTCGAGCAACGCCCGCACCGCGTCGACGATCTCCTGCCGTCCGCCGTACCCGACGGCGACGTTGACGTTCATGCCGTCTCGTTCGCTGGTGCGCTCGGCCGCGACCCGCAGGCGCCCGGCGACGGCCTCGGGCAGGGCGTCGAGGGTGCCGACGATGCGGATGCACCAGTCGCCGTCGGGCGAGGAGATCTCGTCGACGATGTCGGGCACGATCTCGAGCAGAGCGTCGAGCTCGTCCGACGAGCGGTTCAGGTTCTCGGTGGAGAGGAGATAGATGGTGACGGCCTCGATGCCCAGGCCCGCGCACCAGCCGAGCATGTCGGCGATGCGCTGGGCACCCACGCGGTGTCCGTGACTGACGTCGTCGAATCCCGCCTCGCGCGCCCAGCGACGATTGCCGTCGCAGATGATCGCGACATGCCGCGGTAGGCGCTGGGTGTCGAGGAGTTGGATGAGTCGACGTTCGTAGATGGTGAGAGCTGGACGGCGCACCCGATCCGGCAGCAGCTTCATCCTTCGCGGCCTCGTGTCACGTGGGACACCTTACGCGCCGCGATGCGAGCAGAATGACCCCGCCGACCTCCGCGAGCCTCCCTACAGTCGAGTAACTTACGGTACCGTAGGTTTGTGAACACACTGTCGAGCCCGCCCCCGGACGTGGCCGATCGACCACGCCTGCGCGGCGTGATCCACCACTACTCCGCCTATGTGGCAGCGGTCGCCGGTCTCGCGCTGGTCATCGGGGCCGCGATCCTCGACGGCGCCGTCGCCGCGCTGACGTGTGGGATCTATGCGATCACCGTCGTCGGACTCTTCACCGTCAGCGCCACCTATCACCGCATCCCGTGGAAGACGGCGCGTGCCCGCATCCGGATGAAGCGAGCCGACCACGCGATGATCTTTCTCTTCATCGCCGGCACTTACACACCGTTCTGCGCCCTCGGCCTGCCGTCGCCGGTGAGCTGGTGGGTGCTCGGCATCGTGTGGGCGGGTGCGCTCGGCGGCTCGCTGCTGAAGATCCTCTGGCCGGGCGCCCCGCGCTGGCTGGGCGTCACGCTCTATATCCTGCTCGGCTGGGTCATCGTCGTGGTCGCCCCGGCGCTGGTCGAACAGACCGGCTACCTGATCATGATCCTGCTGGCCCTCGGCGGCGTCCTCTACAGCGTCGGCGGAGTCCTGTACGCGGTGCGCTGGCCCAACCCGTGGCCGCGAACCTTCGGTCACCACGAGGTCTTCCACCTCTGCACCGCGGTCGCCGCACTACTCCACTACGCCGCCGCCTGGCTGGTCGTCGCGGGGTAGTATCCGCTCGCCGACCCGCACCGAGGGTTCACATGTGCATCGGCGGCATCATGCCCATACCGTGCATCCACATCGTCATGTGGTGACACATCTGCATCATCTGGTCCATCATCTCGGTTCGCCTCCCTCCACCACTCCGCGACCCCAACCCCGCGGCCCCCCTTCGTAATCCCACCCCGGATCGGCGCCCGGCGGTAGGGCCGACCGTCGTCCCCCTGAGGGACCAGGTACCCACCGCCGCCTGTGCCGCGCACACAAACCCTTCTTCACCCGAACATCATGTGCCCGATTCCTGCCGGTGCCGTGGAGGTCAGCCGTGGGTGATCGGGTGGGGCCGTGACGAGAACTGATCGTGGTCCGTCCGGTGCCGCACTACGGGTGGACCCCGACCTCACTCTTCGTAGCGGCGCCACCCGTCGACGATTCCTCACCGCAACAGGACTGGTGACGGGACTCGCGTTCACCCCCGGGCTTCTCGGCGCCACCCCACCTGCGACCCCCACCCCGGGGTCGTCCGGATCATTGTTCGCGCTCGGCGTCGCCTCCGGCGATCCCCTGCCGGACGGCATCGTGTTGTGGACGCGACTGGCGCGCAACCCATTCGCCCCAGGAGGAGGGATGGGTTCACGTCCGGTCCGCGTCGACTGGGAGATCGCGACAAACGCATCGATGACGCGTGTCGTGCGCCGGGGGACCGCCCACGCGACGCCGGAATGGGGCCACAGCATCCACGTCGATGTGCGCGGACTCGCCCCGGCCGCCGACCACTTCTACCGCTTCCGGGCACTCGGCGAGATCTCGCCGATCGGCCGGACCCGCACCGCGCCGGCCCCGACCGCCCGGCCGGGTGCGCTGTCGATCGCCGTGGCGTCGTGCCAGAACTGGGCTGACGGCTACTACCACGCTTTCGCCGACATGGCGGCGCACGCACCGGATCTGGTGCTGCACCTCGGCGACTACATCTACGAGAAGCCGATCCCGCTCGACGCCCGCCGCGGCGCGACCCGGCCGGCATCGGCGACCCACGAGGCAGTCGGCCTCGACGACTATCGGGAGCGGTACGCGCTCTACAAGTCCGACCCTGACCTGCAACAGGCCCACGCGATGTCGCCGTTCGTGATCTCCTTCGACGACCATGAGGTCGACAACAACTGGGCCGCAACGATTCCCGAGGATGAGACCACCATGTCGCAGTTCGCTCTCCGGCGCGCCAGTGCATTGCGGGCATGGTGGGAGAACACCCCGGTGCGGACCACCGCACGACCCGACGGCACCGTCATCCGCGCTCATCGGCGTCTCGCCTTCGGCGACCTCGCGGAGATCAACGTCCTCGACACCCGCAGCCACCGCGACGATCAGGCCAACGGGGACAACGACTCCCCGCAGAACGCCCGCACCGCGGATCCGTCCCGGACGATCCTCGGTGACGCGCAGGAACGCTGGCTACTCGACGGCCTGGCGTCGAGTAACGCCCGATGGGATGTCCTCGCCCAGCAGGTCCCGATGGCCGACCTCGCGCGCGGCGGGTCGCGGGCGGTCAGCATGGACGGGTGGAGCGGCTACGAGGCATCGCGACGACGCGTCCTAGACGGGGCGGCACGCCGCGGCGTACACAACCTCGTCTCCCTCGCCGGCGACATCCACCGGAGTGTCGTCGCCGACCTACGGGCCGACTACGTCGACGACTCCCCCACCCGCGGAATCGAACTCGCCACGACGTCGATCACCTCCGGCGGCGACGGCGAGGACAGCGACGACGGCGACCGCGCATTGAAGGCCGCCTCGCCGCACGTGCGGTTCGGCAACTCCCAGCGCGGCTACCTGCTCAATCGCGTGTACCGCGACCGCTGGGAGGCCGAGTTCCGCGTGGCGCCATCGGTGCGGTCACCACGCGGCTCATTGCGACGACGCGCCGTCGTCACGATTCCCGACGCCTCTCCCGAAGTCGACGTAGGCCAATCCGCTCCCTGAGTAGCCCCGGAGCTTGCGGAGGGGCGTATCGAAGGGTCAGGCGCGCGCGAGCGCGTCGAGGACGGTGGCGCTGGCCTCCCAGCCCATGCACTTGTCGGTGACGGACTTGCCGTAGACCAGCGGGGTGGCGTCGGTCGACTGCGCGCCGGGCTCGAGGAAGCTCTCCAGCATGACGCCGCTGATGTTCGACGCCTCGCCGGCCTCGCGAGTGGCACGCAGGATCGCCGCGATCTCGGTCGCGACCTCCGCCTGGCGGATGTGGTCCTTACCGGAGTTGGCGTGCGAGCAGTCGATCATCACGCGTGCGGGCAGACCGGCCTTGTCCAGGGCCGCAGCCGCAGACGCGATCGACTCGGCGTCGAAGTTGGGTCCGCGGGTGCCGCCACGCAGGATGATGTGGCAGTCCTCGTTGCCCGCGGTCTCGACGACCGCGCCGTTGCCGAAGTCGTCGACTCCGAAGAAGACATGTTCAGCCGCAGCGGCTTTCACACCGTCGATGGCGACCTGGACGTTTCCGTCGGTGCCGTTCTTGAAGCCGATCGGCATCGACAGGCCCGACGCGAGCTGGCGGTGCACCTGCGACTCGGTGGTGCGGGCGCCGATGGCGCCCCACGCGACGGCGTCGGCGATGTACTGCGGGCTGGTCGGTTCGAGGAACTCACAGCCGACGGGCAGTCCGAGGTCGATGATGTCGAGCAGCAACGACCGGGCGGTCCGCAGACCGCGCTCGACGTCGAAGGTGTTGTCCATGCCGGGGTCGTTGATCAGACCCTTCCACCCGACCGTGGTGCGCGGCTTCTCGAAGTAGACCCGCATGACGATCTTCAGACGATCGGCGTAGGCCTCGGCCAGCGGCGCCAGACGCCGTGCGTAGTCGATCGCGGCGATCGGATCGTGCACCGAGCACGGTCCGGCGATCACGAGAAGACGGTCGTCGCGGCCGGCGAGGATGTCGGCGATCTCGTCACGGTCGCGGGCAACGGCGAGCGCACGACGCGCGGTCAGGGGCAGTTCGGCGCGGACGGTGTCGGGAGACGGGATCGGACGGAAGGACTTGATCCGACGATCAGAGGTCGATTCGGCCTTGTCTGCCGTACGCGTGGAATCCGGGAGAGTGGTCACGGTGTGTGCCTTTCGAGGTCATGCCCTGTCGGTGGTCCAACCGGGGCACGCCTAGTGGTGGAGCCCCGCTCAAAACGACAAGAGCAGCGACCGTAGGGTCGCTGCTCGGGCTCCGGGTGTTACGTGCGCGCGCTTGGTCAGCGCTTCATCGTGGCCCCACCCGGAGCCTCGATAAAGCGCCAATATGCGCGCACGGTGCTGATCACGGCGACAACACTAACACAACGCGGTCTACGGGTGACCGCGGTCTATCAGTTCACTGAGGACGATGATCGACTCGGACTTGTCCACCGGACCGGCGGCACGGATGCGTTCGAGTGCCTGCTCGAGGTGGCGCACGTCGCGGGCCCGCACCCGCAGGATGGCGTCGGCCTGACCCGAGATGGTCGCCGCGCTGACCACCTCCGGGATCGGTTCCCACGACGCCTTGAGCTCGTCCGGCGAGATGTTGCCGCGGCAGTACACCTGCACATAGGCCTCGGTCGTCCACTGCATCGCGTGCGGATCGACGATGGCGGTGAATCCCCGGATCACCCCGTCGTCGAGTAGACGGTCGACCCGACGCTTGACCGCGGGGGCGGAGAGCCCGACCTCGTCACCGATCTGGGCATAGGTCGCGCGGGCGTCACGGGTGAGGCAGGCGATCACCTTCTCATCCAGATCGTCGAGCGTACGCAATGGATGACCACTCCCCTCTAGTGCTGTGACGTTTTGTTGCACTCATACGCAATCCACGGCGATTGTTTGCATAGATTGCCGACGATACGCTCGATTCATGACGCTGACGAGCCCGGGTATCGCCGCGCCCCCGGTACGCCAGGCGCGGCCAAGGACCTACGCGATGACCCCGCCCGTGCACTTCACGGTGTCCTATGCGATCAATCCCTGGATGGACACCTCGGTTCCGGTGGACACCGACCGGGCCCTCGCCCAATGGCACACCCTGCGATCGGTGTACGAACCCTCGAACTTGTCGACCCGCGGTTCTACCACCTCGACACCGCGCTGGGCGTCCTCGACGACCGCACGATCGCCTACCACCCCGCCGCATTCTCCGCACGCTCACGCCGACTGCGCGACGAGCTGTTCCCCGACGCCATCATCGCCACCGACGCCGACGCGGCCGTGCTCGGCCTCAACCTGGTCTCCGACGGACTCGACGTCGTGATGACCGATCGCGCACCGCATCTCGAGGCAGAGCTGCGCGAGGCCGGGTTCCGGCCGGTGACCGTCGATCTCTCCGAGTTGCTCAAGGGCGGCGGCAGGGTCAAGTGCTGCACATTGGAACTCCAGGAGATACGCTCATGTCCGACACGCTCATCCCCCACGGTGTGACATCTTCTGCAGGTTCCACGACCGACGCCGAACCGCATGTGGCACACAACTACTCCCCGATCCCGGTCACCGCTGCGACCGCCGAGGGTGTGTGGATCACCGACGTCGACGGCAAGCGCCACCTCGACTGTCTGGGCGCGTACTCGGCGGTCAACTTCGGACATCGCCATCCGCGGATCGTCGCCGCGGCACTCGAACAGATCGAACGGGTCACCCTCACCAGTCGTGCGTTCCGTTCGGATCGTCTCGAACCGTTCTGCGCCGCACTCGCGGAACTGTGCGGCAAGGAGATGGTGCTGCCGATGAACACCGGCGCCGAGGCCGTCGAGTCTGCGATCAAGGTCGCCCGAAAGTGGGGTTACGACGTCAAGGGCGTCCCCGACGGCCGCGCGACGGTCGTCGTCGCCGGCGGTAATTTCCACGGCCGCACCACGACGATCATCTCGTTCAGCGACGACCCTGATGCTCGCGCCGGATTCGGTCCGTACACACCGGGTTTCGTCCGTGTCCCGTACGGCGACGTCGAGGCGATCGCTGCCGCGATCGACGAGACGACCGTCGGCATCCTGCTCGAACCCATCCAGGGCGAGGCCGGGATCATCGTCCCGCCCGATGACTACCTCCCGCGGGTACGTGCTCTGTGTACCGACAACGACGTCCTGCTGATCGCCGACGAGATCCAATCGGGCCTGGGTCGCACGGGACGTACCTTCGCCGTCGAACACTGGGGCGTCGTACCCGATGTCTACCTGCTCGGCAAGGCGCTCGGTGGCGGGATCGTACCGGTCAGCGCGGTGGTGGCGAACCGCGATGTCCTCGGCGTCCTCCACCCCGGACAGCACGGCTCGACCTTCGGCGGGAACCCCCTCGCCGCGGCGATCGGCCACACCGTCGTCGACATGCTCGCCGACGGCACCTGGCAGGAACGCGCCACCGACCTCGGCGACCACTTACACACGCGGCTGAGGGAGTTCGTCGGCCGCGGCATCGTCGCGACCCGCGGTCTGGGACTCTGGGCTGGTATCGATCTCGATCCGGTGCTCGGCACCGGCAAGGACTTCTGCCTCCGCCTCGCCGAGCACGGCGTCCTGGCCAAGGACACCCATGGATCGACGCTTCGGCTCGCGCCTCCCCTCGTCATCACCGTTCAGGAGATCGACTGGGCGATCGAACGATTCGCCGAATCGCTGGACGAGCTGCGATCCCGGTCAGTGTGATACGCGCTCACGGTCGCGGTTGAGCCACCAGGTCGACGTCGACAGGACCGTGGCGAAGGCGCACCACGCCGGGTAGGCGGCGAGCGCGGCCCCGGCCGGCGGATTCACGGCCGCGGTACGCCGGGCCAGGTCGGCGCTGCTGACCGTGAGGGCCGCGGCGGCCACCGACGCGGTACCCAGCGCCCCTCTGCCGAAGTAGATCCAGCTCCACGCCCCGTTGAGAGCGAGATTGGCACCGAGCGCGGCGAGGTACGCCTGCTTCTCTTCTCGGGCCGGCGACTCGCCCAAACCGTCGATCGCGGTGGCGGAGGTGACCGCGATGTCGGCATAGAGGGCGGTCCAGGCCACCGGGAACACCCAGGTCGGCGGCACGAACGACGGCTTCTTCAGCCGCGGATACCAGGTCTCGACAGCGGGTTTGGTCACCACGCTGCCGATGGCACCGGCTGCGGCGGTGGCGAGCGAGGTCCCGATCAGAGTGGAGATGCGCATACTCATCAATACCCGTCCGGACGGATCCGACACCTGCGTGGTCTGCCGGCCTCACCCCAGCTGCGCGACGAGCGATTCCTCGTCCGTGACCGGCAGCCCGCAGACCGTTCCCCGGCACACGTAGGCGGCGTCGCGTCCGTCGATCGGGCCCCGCGCGACGAGCAGCGGGTGTGAATCCTGTTCGCCGGCAACGACGACCGCTCCGCCGGGGACGTGCGACCACGCCGCCCGGGTCAGCGCATGGTTCGACGCCGACCCTTCTGCCACGGCTATCTGCACCGGCCCGGCGACCCGCGCCGACATCACCGACATCCAGTGCCCGGCCGATCGCGGCAGCTTGGCGACGATCACCGATGCGCGGGACAGACTGTGCTCCAGCAGTTCTGCATAACCGACCGCCTTGGCCGGGTCGGCGAGCATGGATGCGGTGAGCAGCGCCTCGGCCATGAGCGACGCCCCCGCCGGGGTGGCACCGTCGATCGGATCACGGGGCCGGGCGATGAGCCCTTCACCGGTGGCGTCGAACCAGGCGCCGGGCGCCTCCTGATCCGCGAACAGTTCGATCGCGGTGTCGAGCACTCCCGCTCCCGCTCCCAAAAACCGGGTTTCACCGGTGACCTGGAACAGCGTCAGCAGAGCCGTGCTCAGCGTCGCGTGGTCGTCGAGCCCGCCGTCGGTCTCGCCCACGTGTCCGCCGAGCGAGGAACGACGGAGCCGCCCACCGACCAGGTGGTTGCTCAGCAACTCGTCGGCGCAACGAACTCCCTCGTCGACGTAGCCGGTGTCACCCAGCCCGGCACCGGCCTCGGCGAGTGCGGTGCTCGTCATGGCATTCCACGCGGTGACGACCTTGTCGTCGCGGGTGGGCTGGACACGCCTACCCCGCGCCTCGAGGAGCGCGGCACACACGGCAGCGAAGCGCTCGCGGTCGTCCGGGTCGGTCGGGAGCTGCAGCGTCGAGCGACCGTGTTCGAAGGTGCCCCGCTCGGTCACGACGAACAGCTCGGCGGCCCAGCGTCCGGTCTCCGGTCCGAGGACCTCGGCGAGTTCGTCCGGCGTCCACACGTAGGTGGACCCCTCCACGCCGTCGGCATCGGCGTCGAGAGACGAGGCGAATCCGCCCGGCACCCGCAGGTCCCGCCGGAGGAACGTGACCGTCTCCTCGACGACGCGGCGTGCCAACGGATCTCCGGTCCGCCGTGCCAGATGTGCGTAGGCCCGCAGCAGTTGCGCGTTGTCGTAGAGCATCTTCTCGAAGTGGGGTACCACCCAGCCGGCGTCGACCGAGTACCGGGCGAAACCACCGGCGAGCTGGTCGTAGATGCCGCCCCGGCCCATCGCGTCCATGGTTCGGGCGGCGGTCTCGATCGCAGCGGTGTCGCCGGTGCGTTCGGTGTGCCGGATCAGCGCTTCGAGGAGCGCCGAGGGCGGGAATTTGGGTGCGCCGCCGAATCCGCCGAATTCACGATCCTCGTCGTCGAGCACGGTGCGGACGCCGTGCGCGAGCAGTCGGTCGTCGACGGCGACGGTGCCCGCCGGCAACGGGGAGGTGTTCACCACGATGTGCTCGCGCACCTTCGCGGCGGTGTCGTCGAGGTCGGCGCGACGCTGCGTCCACGCCTCGGTGACCGCGGTCAGCACCTGACGGAAGGAGGGGATCTGCCCGCGCGGCCGCGGCGGGTAGTAGGTGCCGGTGTAGAACGGGTCGCCGTCCGGGGTGAGGAAGCAGGTCATGGGCCAACCACCCTGCCCGGTCATCGCGACGGTGGCGCTCATGTAGATGGCGTCGATGTCGGGACGTTCCTCCCGATCGACCTTGATGCAGACGAAGTCGCGGTTCATCTGGGCCGCGGTCGCGTCGTCCTCGAAGGACTCGTGCGCCATCACGTGACACCAGTGACAGGCCGCGTAGCCGACCGACAGCAGCACTGGCACGTCGCGTTCGCGTGCCAGGTTCAACGCGGCGTCGGACCACTCCTGCCAGTGGACCGGATTGTCGGCGTGCTGCCGGAGATATGGGCTCGTCGCCGAGCCCAGCATGTTCGACGAACCGTCAGGTGTCCGCCGGGCGTCGCTCATCGGTCCCGGTCGTGCTCGTCGCGTCCTGGCTTCCGGGTGCAGCGTCGTCGGTGGCAGCGATCGGCCCCGATGGGTCGGTGCCCTCGTCGAAGGCCTGATCCGCCTCGGGGTGCTCGGTGTCGAAGGACTCCGGCAGTTTCTTGAGCTGACGACTCATCGACCAGATCAGGAACGCGGTCCCGACCAGCAGCAACAGGATCACCAGGAGCCCGAGCGGGGACGACTTGCCGAATTCCGGTCCCTGCGGCTCCTCGGCCGCGACGACCATCACGGTGTTGACGATGTCGATGTTCATCACGTCTCGATTCCGGTGAACAGATCGGTTTCGGGGAGGGCGGTCTTCACGCGGGTCTTGGCCAGCTCGAACTCCTCGGTCGGCCACAGTCGCTGCTGCCATTCCAACGGTACGGCGAAGAACATGCCGTTGGGATCGATCTGCGTCGCATGCGCGCGCAGTGCGTCGTCACGCTGTGGGAAGTACTTGGCGCACTCGATCTGGGTGGTCACCCGACCCATCAGGTCACCTCGGCTCGGGTCCCACTTGCTGAGCCACTCGGTGAACGGGCTCTCCTGGCCGTGGCACTCGAACTCGTCGGAGAAGAGCACCATCCGGTCGCGGATGAAACCGTGTGTGTAGTAGAGCTTCGACACCATCCACGGCTCACCGGTTCCCGGGAACGCGTCGGGGTCGCCGGACTGGTCGTAGGCCGCGACCGACACCTCGTGGCACCGGATGTGATCCGGATGCGGGTATCCGCCGTGCTCGTCGTAGGTGATCATCACGTGCGGGCGGAACTCACGGACCAGTCGGACGAGGGACTCGGTGGCCTCCTCCAGCGGGACTGTCGCGAACGAGCCCTCCGGCAGCGGCGGCAGCGGGTCCCCTTCGGGGAGTCCGGAGTCGACGAAGCCAAGCCAGGTCTGCTTCACGCCGAGAGCCTCGGCGGCCCGGGCCATCTCCTCGCGGCGGACCTCGGTCATACGTTCTTTGATGCCGGGACGGTCCATCGCCGGGTTCAGGATGTCGCCGCGCTCGCCACCTGTCAGGGTGACGACGAGCACCTCGTTGCCTTCGGCCGCATACTTGGCGGTCGTGGCCGCACCCTTGCTCGACTCATCGTCGGGGTGCGCGTGGACCGCCATCAGACGGAACACACCCGGCTGCGGGTCGTCGGCGTGGGATTCGGTCACAGTTCCTCACCTTCGGATCGCTACTGCTCCCATGGTAGGTATTGACGCGTGAACAGTTCGGATGGGGGCGCCGCGGAGCGCCCTCGCAGCGGCCCGCGCGCGACCTACCCGGAGGATTCCGCGTCCGCACAGACCCGTCGGCGCTGGTTTCGCGCCCTGTCGATACTCGTAGTCGTGGCCGGCGTCACGCTGGCGGCGATCGGTTACAGCAAGTTCGGCACCGCCGATGTCTCCGGCGAGGCGACCGGTTACGAGATCCTCGACGACAACACCGTCGCCGTGCAGTTCACCGTCGACCGCTCCGACCCGGGCAAGCCCGCGGCCTGTGTGGTGCGCGGACGATCGAAGGACGGCAGCGAGACCGGTCGTCGCGAGATCCTGATCCCGGCCGGCTCCGTCGAACGGATCGGCGTCCGCACCGAGGTCACCACCTCCAAGCCTCCGGTCATCGGTGAGGTCTTCGGCTGCACCGTCGACGTGCCCGCCTACCTCCAGCCCGAGTCGTGAGCACGCGGCAGACCGCACCGGGCGACGCCGCCGCACCCCGCGCCGCGTTCGCCTCCATCGGCAGCCGCCATTTCCCGCTCCTCGTCGCACTGTTCGTCGGTGTGATGCTGATCAGCAACGTCACCGGCACCAAGGGTGTCGTGCTGTTCGACGACTGGCTCAACCTCGACCTGGGGCCCATACACATGCAGGGCCTGGTCACCGACGGTGCCTTCTTCCTGTTCCCGCTCGCCTATGTCCTGGGCGATGTGATCAGCGAGGTGTACGGCTTCCGCGCGATGCGCCGCACGATCCTGGCGGGCTTCGCCGTGCTCATCCTGGCCTCGCTGTGCTTCTGGCTGACCATTCATCTACCCGCCGCCGATTTCTACGAAGGCCAGGAGGCTTTCGCAACCGTCGCCGGCGTCGTTCCGCAATTCCTGCTCGCCGGACTTGCCGGATATGTGGTGGGCGAATTCCTGAATTCATTCGTGTTGGTCAAAATGAAAGAGCGCGCCGGTGAGCGCCATCTCTGGGCACGCCTTCTGGGATCGACCATCGTCGGCGAATTCGCGGACACCCTCGTCTTCTGTTCGATCGCGGCAACCGCCCTCGGTATCTCCACCTGGGGAGATTTCGTCAACTACACGATTGTCGGATTTGTCTGGAAGACCCTGGTGGAGATCGTCATCATGCCGGTGACGTATTTCGTTGTGGGATGGTTGAAACGAGCCGAACCCACCTATCAGGAAGCACTCGACGCGGCAACGGCTGGAACAACGGATGTGCCATAGGTCTCATCGGCTGGTACGATGATCGGATACACGGCTCCGCGAGGGGTCGTGTTGCTGCATTTATAGCAGTCCATATGCCGCGCGGTGAAAGAGTCGCATCGCGGCGCGGACAACACGAAGGAGTGACCGATGACCGACACCCAGGTGACCTGGTTGACCCAAGAGTCGCACGATCGCCTCAAGAGCGAACTCGACTCATTGATCGCCAATCGTCCGGTCATTGCTGCCGAGATCAATGAGCGACGCGAAGAGGGCGACCTCAAGGAGAACGGTGGCTACCACGCCGCCCGCGAAGAGCAGGGCCAGCAGGAAGCGCGCATTCGCCAGCTGCAGGAACTGCTGAACAACGCGAAGGTCGGCGAGGCCCCGACCCAGTCCGGCGTCGCACTTCCCGGTTCCGTCGTCACCGTCTACTACGACGGCGACGAGAAGGACACCGAGACCTTCCTCATCGCGACCCGCGAAGAAGGCGCCTCGGGCGGCAAGCTCGAGACCTACTCACCCAGCTCGCCCCTGGGTTCGGCCCTCATCGACGCCAAGGTCGGCGAGACCCGCGAGTACTCCGTCCCCAGCGGCGCGACCGTCAAGGTGACCCTCGTCAGCGCGGAGCCGTACCACGGCTGATCCAGACCACGAAGCGAGCCCGGGACGACGGTTGTCCCGGGCTCGCTTCGTCTGATGAACCTCAACCCGACCGGCAGACGTCGATCGACGTCTGCCGGTCGGGACTGAGGTTCGTCGGTCCGTGTCAGAGCGGACGGATCCGCTAGCTGTGGTCAGCTCCGTAAACCGCCTGCTGATAGGTGAATCCCTCGAACTCCAACTGTTCGATCAGTCCCTGCCTGGAGAACGGGGAATACTCGCGGTACTGACGGGCCGACTTTGCTGCCTGTACATACCAATTCACCTCGCCATCGGCCTCGAGCTGATCGACGGCGGCCGACGAGTCCGAGTACGAGAAGCCCTCGAACTCCAGCTGGTCGACCAGCCCCGACTTCGAGAAACTGGTGTACTCGAGGTATTCCCTCGCCTTCGCGACCGCGTTCGACTTCTCCGACACGAGCTTGATCGCGGGAGCCTGCACGCTCGGCGATGCCTGTGAGGAGACGTTCGTGCCGAAGCCGGCCACGACCCCGATCATCATCACGAACGCCGCCAGGACGCCTGCCGCCCACGGCCATCTCTTCTTCTGGGGGTTGCTCATCGTTCTTCCTTCTCTGCTCACGGTTCTGGGAAGCTGAACCGCGTCTGAGAGAAAGGTGTCACGGGGGTACGACAAAAACGTTGGCGCACAGTGTCATCCGATCAGATGATTCCGGTCAGGCCGCTGCGAACGCATCCAGCCACGGACGAAGCAGCCCCACCAGCTCGCCACGCTCGAGCGTCGCCCACGTCCAACGCACGACCATGATCCCTTGCGCTCGAAGGGCGTCCTCGCGTCGCTTCTCGCGGATCAGCGCGTCGCGCGGAGTCTCCCCCGGACGCAGCAACCGTCCGTACTTCTGCAGGCCGTCGAACTCGCCGACAAGCTCTCCCTCCCAATCGAAATCGGCACGCGCAGGTCCATCGCTCGTCTGGAACGTGTGCTGCAGACGCGGAATCGGCAGCCCGGCTGCGATCATCTGGGCACGACTCCACGATTCGCCGACGCTCTCCGACGCGGCGTCGGCGAGTGCGAGCGCCCGGCGTGCGGTGCCCACCCCACGCCATCGTCCGCGTGATTCGAGGATGGTCGTCATCGTTGCCAGGTCGGCTTTGAGCGCGAGTGCGCGGTCGAAGACGACCAGAGCTCGCTCGAAGTCGCCGTTCATCGCTATATCGACGGCAGAGCGCTCGAGTGTCGTGACCCGGACGCCGTCGACGTCGGTGATGTCGCCGGGCGACAGCGGGCCGGCATGGACGACGCGATGTCCGCGCACGAATCCGCCACGCTCGCGTGTCTTGGTGAGATGGACGAGCTCACGCTCGGGGTGCAGCTGGGACAGTCTGTGGACGGCTGCCGCAGAGTCGTGGCTCAGCGTCGACGTGTCTCCATCTCGTGCCGACGTCGCAACGGCAATCGACTTCAGGCGATACAGCTCGTCGTCGGCGGTGTCGGATTGAAGGTCCGGGTTCGCCACGGCGCAGACACCGGGAGCGAGCCGCACGAGTTCGCCGCGCCGCACGGCCGCCGTGACGACGTCGTCGGAAATGCCCAGCCTGAGGGTTGCTTCGCGTCGGATGAGTCCGTGCCGGTCGGTCGGGAAAGCAGTCATATCTCTTGGACGCAGCACAGCCGCAATCGGTTCACTCGTATTCGCCGAGCGGCCGGGGCGCCGACCGGCGAACCTCGACTCGGCAGGCAGACCTCGATCGAAGTCTGTGAGTCGAGCTGAGGTTCGCCGGTCCCATCGCGGAAGCGCCTGTGGGACCGGCTCGTCGATGCTTCAATGGGCCCCATGGGACGTTCCTATTCGCTGGAGACCTTCGACCTCGACTTCTTCGACGACGCACCGGTGCGTCACGTGATCGACGTCCGGCTGCCGGTCACGCCGCAGCGCGCGTGGGCGGAGTTCACCCGTCAGAACACCCTGGACTGGTGTCGCGCGATCAAGAAGATCGAGTTCACCTCTCCCCCGCCCTACGGAGCCGGCGCGACTCGGAAGGCGGTGCTCGGCCCGGGCTACGTGACGCTTGAAGAGGACTTCTTCCACTGGACCGAGGAACCCGAAGCGGGCAGTTTTCACAACGCATTCCGGGTCAGGAGCGCCAATGTGCCGGGTATCCGACGATTCGGCGAGGCCACCCAGATCGACCCCGCCGACGTCGGCTGCCGCCTCCGGTGGACCTTCGCTCTCGAGCTGCCCACCGACTCCAAGATAGTCACCGCTTTCTCGGGTCCGGCGTCGTCGACCGTGTACAAGACCATCGAGGCGGACACACTCAAGCACTTCGCGAATCTCTTACCTGCTACCTAGACGCCGCTGCCAGGATCACGCAGCGGAGACGATTGAGGTGTGACGATCGATCGTCTCGACCCTCAGCGATGAGAACCGATCAACGTCGAGCTCACCGACGAGACCTGCCAAGAGCTGTACTGGCAACTGACTGCGCCGCAGCCTGGAATCAACGGATGTGAGCGGCAGGGTCACCGTTCCGGCGTCGACGACAGACAATCCGTTCAACCCACGCTCAGCCGAACGCCGGAACGCTCGATGTCTCGTCAGAACGTGAATCACGAGGACGCCGAACTCGTGATCCAACTCGAGCTCATCGTATTCGTCATTCAAATCGTCGTAGTACTCACACATTTCGGCGTCCGTTGCCTCGCGCCGAAGCCAGAGGAGTCCATCGATGGAGACCTCGCGTTGTCGGAGCCCGAGATGGACGTCCCCAGCCTGACATCGACCGACGGACGATTCGAAGAGTGCAAGTCCACCTTGCTTGGCCCTGTTCCGCCCGAACATGAAGACCAGATCATCGAAGTCATAGCAGTCGAGTAGCCCTTCGACGACGTCCAGTGCGGAGTCGGTCACCCATGCGAGCGGCATCGATGCAACCTCACGCCGTGCGCGAAAGGAATTGAGAGTCAACGCATAGACCTCCTCCGAGGTCTTCCGTAGATGAGCCCACCGCTTGAGGTTCGCCAACAGTTCGTCGACGGACAATTTCTTCAGATCCGCTTCGGTGACAGCGCTGACGCCCGACGACCAGAAGACTGCACAGGTGACCGCTCCGTCCACAAACTGACGGTCACACCTCCCGCAGAAAACCTGCCTCGCTCAACGCGCGACGGACGTCGTGCTGATGGTCGGGGCCGCGAGTCTCGACGCTGACCGTCACCTGCACCTCGCCGAGGTAGAGGTCGTCGGCGACGCGTGAGTGCACGATGTCGATGACGCTGACGCCGAGATCGCGGAGCAGCTCCAGTAGTGCGAGGAGCCCGCCCGGGCGGTCGGAGACGGTGGCGGTGAAGGTCAGGAACCGGCCGGCCGCGGTGAGGCCGTGGGTCGTGACGTGGCGCAACAGCAGGGGGTCGATGTTGCCGCCGGACAATACGACACAGACCTTGCCCGACAGGTCGAGGGTTCCGCCGACCGCGGCGGCAACGCCTGCCGCGCCGGCGGGTTCGACGACCATCTTCGCGCGCTCGAGCATCAGCAGCAGCGCCGTGCTGAGTTCTTCTTCGCTGACCGTGACCACCTGGTCGACATACTCGGTGACGTGCGCGAACGGGACATCTCCCGGTCGGGCCACGGCGATGCCGTCGGCCATGGTGTTCATCGATGCCGCAGGCACCGGACGGGTGGCAGCGAGGGAGGTCGGCCAGGCGGCGGCCTGCGCCGCCTGCACACCGATGACGCGGACGTCCGGCCTCGACGCCTGTACCGCCGCCGCGACTCCGGCGAGCAGACCGCCGCCACCGAGCGGTACGACGATGGTGGTCACGTCGGGCATCTGCTCGAGGATCTCGATCCCGACGGTCGCCTGACCGGCGACGATGTCGGGGTGGTCGAACGGATGGATCAGCACCGCACCGGTCTGATCGGCGTACCGCTGGGCTTCGACGAGTGCGTCGTCGACGGTCTCACCTGCCAGGACCACTTCGGCGCCATAGGCTTTCGTCGCCGCGATCTTCGGCAACGACGCGCCGGTCGGCATGTACACCCGTGCAGAGATCCCCAGCTCGGTCGCCGACCACGCGACCCCCTGCGCGTGGTTCCCCGCACTCGCCGCGACGACGCCGCGCCCCCGTTCGTCGGCCGTCAGCCGGGAGATCCGCAGGTAGGCACCCCGCGGCTTGAACGAACCGGTTCGCTGCAGGTTCTCGGCCTTCAGCCAGACGTCGGCGCCGCTTCGCTCGGACAGCACACGGGACGCGATCAGCGGCGTCCGCCGGACCACGCCGGAGAGTTCTGCGGTCGCCTTCTCGATGTCGGCAGATGTCAGCAGCATGGGGTCAGTATCTACCGATGCCGTTCGATACCACCGTCGCTCAGCGCAGCGCGTTCTCCAGGTCGCCCAGGATGTCGTCGATGTCCTCGATACCCACCGACAGGCGGACCAGGTTGGCGGGGACCTCCAGCAGCGAACCGGCCGTCGACGCATGGGTCATCGCGCCGGGGTGTTCGATCAGCGACTCGATGCCGCCCAGCGACTCGGCGAGCGTGAACACCTCGGTGCGGGCGCAGAACTGCTTGGCCTCTTCGATGCCGCCCTTGACCAGGACCGACACCATGCCGCCGTAGCGCTTCATCTGCTTCGCGGCGACCTCGTGACCCGGATGGTTCTCGAGTCCCGGGTACAGGACGGCCTCGATCTTGTCGTGCGAGTTCAGGAACTCAACGACCTTCTCGGCGTTGTCGCAGTGGCGGTCCATGCGGACGGCGAGCGTCTTGGCGCCGCGCATCGTCAGGTAGCCGTCGAACGGTCCGGGAACAGCACCCGCGCCGTTCTGCAGGAACGCGAAGGCCTCGTCGAGCTCTTCGCTGTCGGTGACCAGCGCGCCGCCCACGACGTCGGAGTGGCCGCCGAGGTACTTGGTGGTCGAGTGCAGGACGACGTCAGCACCCAGCGTCAGCGGCTGCTGCAGGTAGGGCGAGGCAAAGGTGTTGTCCACCACGAGCTTCGCACCGGCCTCGTGCGCGATGGAGGCGATCGTCTCGATGTCGCCGACGTTCAGCAGCGGGTTGGTGGGCGTCTCGGTCCAGACCAGCTTGGTCTCCGGACGGATCGCGTCGCGCACCGCGGCGACGTCGGACACCGGCGCCACCGAGTAGGTGATGCCCCACTGGGTGAACACCTTGTCGATGAGACGGAAGGTGCCGCCATAGGCGTCGTTGGGGATCACCAGGTGGTCGCCCGGACGCAGCGTCGAACGCAGCAGGCAGTCGGTGGCGGCCATGCCGGAGGCGAAGGCGCGACCGTAGGTTCCATGCTCGAGTGCGGCGAGGTTGGCCTCCAGCGCACGTCGCGTCGGGTTACCGGTGCGGGCGTACTCGAACCCGTCGCGGAGTCCGCCGACACCATCCTGGGCGAAGGTCGAGCTGGCGTAGATCGGCACGTTCACCGCGCCGGTCTGGGGATCCGGGTCGTATCCGGCGTGGATGGCGCGGGTCGAGAAACCCTGCCAGCGAACCGAATCCGCGGCGCTGCGTCGTTCACTCACAGTGTGGTGCTCCTATCCGACGATCGGGTGGCTCGAGACGAACGCGAGCAGGTCGTGGCGCGTGATCACGCCGATGGGCTTGCCGTCCTCGACGACCATCAAGGCGTCGCTGTCACCGAGTGCCTTGGTGGCGGCACTGACCGGCTCACCGGAACCGATGAGCGGGAACGGATCTCCCATGTGCGCCGAGACCGGATCGGCCAGGCTGGCGCGACCCTCGAAGACGGCGCTGAGCAGATCGCGTTCGGTGACCGCACCGGCGACCTCGCCGGCCATGACCGGCGGTTCGGCGCCGACGACCGGCATCTGCGACACCCCGTACTCGCGGAGGATCTCGATGGCGTCGCGCAGCGTCTCCTGCGGATGTGTGTGGACGAGATCGGGCAGGGCGCCGGTCTTGCCGCGCAGCACGTCGCCGACCAGCGACTCCTTGGTGTTGGCGTCCAGCGGCGTGCGGAGGAAGCCGTAGCTGCTCATCCACTCGTCATTGAAGATCTTGGCCATGTAGCCGCGTCCGCCGTCCGGGAGCAGGACGACGACGACGGCGTCGGGGCCCTCACGCTCGGCGACCTGGAGGGCGGCCACGACCGCCATCCCGCAGGAACCACCGACGAGAAGTCCTTCTTCGCGGGCGAGGCGACGGGTCATGTCGAACGAGTCGGCATCGGAGACGGCGATGATCTCGTCCGGGATGCTCGGGTCGTAGGCGGCCGGCCAGAAGTCCTCACCGACACCCTCGACGAGGTACGGGCGTCCGGTCCCGCCGGAGTACACCGAACCCTCGGGGTCGACTCCGACGACCTTCACCGCACCGTTGGAGACCTCCTTGAGGTAACGCCCGGTGCCGGTGATGGTGCCTCCGGTTCCGACGCCGGCCACGAAGTGGGTGACCTTGCCGTCGGTGTCGGCCCAGATCTCCGGACCGGTGGTCTCGTAGTGACTCTGCGGGCCGGCGGGGTTCGCGTACTGGTTGGGCTTCCATCCGCCCTCGATCTCGCGCACGAGGCGATCCGACACGCTGTAGTAGCTGTCGGGGTGCTCCGGCGGCACAGCGGTCGGGCACACGACGACCTCGGCACCGTAGGCGCGCAGCACGTTGCGCTTGTCCTCGCCCACCTTGTCCGGGCAGACGAACACGCACTTGTAGCCGCGCTGCTGCGCGACGAGCGCGAGGCCGACACCGGTGTTGCCGGACGTCGGCTCGATGATGGTGCCGCCGGGCTTGAGTTCGCCGGAGGCCTCCGCGGCGTCGATCATCCGGACCGCGATGCGATCCTTGCTGCTCCCACCCGGATTGAGGTACTCCACCTTGGCCGCGACCAGCCCCGATCCGGGCGAGGTGACAGAGTTCAGCTTGACCAGAGGGGTGTTGCCCACCAGGTCCACAACGTGATTGGCGATGCGCATGTCTCCATGGTCCCAGAACCGTCGTCGCCCCCATCACTCGGCCGTCGTCAACCCGCGGGTCCCTCTGCCACCCTGCCGTTCCCTCTAGACTGGCGGCCGTGTCCGGTTTGAGTCGTAGGGTCGGTACCGACAGCCGGTTCTGGGGTCGGGTCGCCCGCGACGTCGGGGCCACGGCGGCAGCCACCGCGGCTGGAGCAGGCGCCGGCTGGGCGGTGTGGAACTACCTCATCGGCCAGGCCGCGACCGCCCGCACGGTGATCCCCCACCGCACCGACAACGCACCCGACGGCGACGGCGTCTACCACCCGGACGGCCGGGTCACGCGCTACACCCGCGACACCCCGATCGACCTGTTCCTGACCGTCTTCGGCGATTCCACCGCGGCCGGGCTCGGCGTCGACACCGCCGACGAGACACCCGGCGTCCAGGTCGCTCGGCGCGTCGCGGCCGAGACCGGCAGGACGGTCCGCTACGCCAACAAGGCCATCGTCGGTGCGACGTCGAAGGGTCTGGCCGCCCAGATCGACGCGATGTTCATCGCGCGCGAACGACCGGACGTCGCGATCATCCTGATCGGCGCGAACGATGTGACCTCCCGCAACGGCATCCGTGCGTCAGCCCGTCGGCTCGGTGACGCCGTGCGCCTGCTCGTCGGCGGCGGCGCGAAGGTCGTCGTCGGCACCTGTCCCGACTTCGGGGTGATCACGGCCATCCCCCAACCGTTGCGAACCGTGTTGCGGCAGTGGGGCCTTCGACTCGCAGCCCTGCAGCGCTCGGCGGTCCGCGCCGCAGGTGGACACCCGGTTCCGCTCGCCGATCTGATGGCCAAGGAATTCCGGGCCCAACACGATTTCATGCTGTCGCCGGATCAGTACCACCCGTCGGCGGCGGGGTATGCGCTCGCCGCCGAGATCCTGCTGCCGCCGGTCCTCGACGCCATCGGCGAATGGGGCTCGGCCCCACTGCCCGAGCCCCCGGAGGAATCTCCCGCCGTGGAGGAGACGCGAGTGGCCACCGGGCTCCGCCGCCTGCTCAAGCAGGTGTGATCTCCCACCCAATGCGACCAAGCATCTGCTTGGTTGGGTAGCGTGAGCGCATGGCTGAAGCAGTTATCGTATCCACCGCCCGCTCCCCGATCGGCCGCGCCGCCAAGGGATCCCTCAAAGACGTCCGTCCCGACGAACTGTCCCGTCAGATGGTCGAAGCGGCCCTCGCGAAGGTGCCCGAACTCGACCCGGCTGACATCGAGGACATCCACTGGGGCATCGGCCAGCCCGGCGGACAGGGCGGTTACAACATTGCCCGCGTGATCGCCGTCGAACTCGGTTACGACCACGTCCCCGGCGTGACGGTCAACCGTTACTGCTCGTCGTCGCTGCAGACCACCCGCATGGCGCTGCACGCCATCAAGGCGGGAGAGGCCGACGTCATCATCTCCGGCGGCGTCGAGAGCGTGTCGAGCTTCGGCGTCTCCGGCGGTGCCGACGGCGCCCCGAACTCCAAGAACCCGCTGTTCGACGACGCGATGGCGCGCACCGAACTCTCCGCCGCCGGCGACGCCGGAATCTGGCACGACCCCCGCCAGGACGGACTCATCCCGGACGTCTACATCGCGATGGGCCAGACCGCCGAGAACGTCGCCACCTTCACCGGCATCTCGCGTGAGGACCAGGACCGCTGGGGCGTCCTCAGCCAGAACCGTGCGGAGGAGGCCATCAAGTCCGGCTTCTTCGAGCGCGAGATCGACCCGGTCACCCTGCCCGACGGTACGCAGGTCACCACCGACGACGGCCCGCGCGCCGGTACGACGTACGAGAAGATCTCGCAGCTGAAGCCCGTCTTCCGCCCCGACGGCACCATCACCGCGGGTAACGCCTGCCCGCTCAACGACGGCGCCGCCGCACTGGTCATCATGAGCGACACCAAGGCCAAGGAGCTGGGCCTGACCCCGCTCGCCCGGGTCGTCGCCACCGCCGCCACCGGCCTGTCGCCGGAGATCATGGGCCTGGGCCCGATCGAGGCGATCCGCAAGGTGCTCAAGGTCTCCGGGATGTCGCTGTCCGACATCGACCTCGTGGAGATCAACGAGGCCTTCGCCGTCCAGGTGCTCGGCTCGGCGAACGAGCTCGGCATCGACCACGACAAGCTGAACGTGTCGGGCGGCGCCATCGCCCTCGGCCACCCGTTCGGTATGACCGGCGCGCGGATCACCACGACCCTGCTCAACAACCTCCGCACCCACGACAAGACCTTCGGCATCGAGTCGATGTGTGTCGGCGGCGGTCAGGGTATGGCCATGGTGCTCGAGCGCCTCAGCTGACGCGAGTCTCGACTCCTTCTTCGACGCCCCTCGCCGCGTTCGGTCCCAGGATCGCAACGCTGCGGGGGGTTGTTCGTCGGTAGATCGCCCACGCGATGACCGTGACGCCGACGATGTAGATCTCCGCCGGGATCGCCCACGCGTTGTTCGTCGCGTGGTTGTCGTGGAGGTAGTACTGCGAGATGTGGCCGGCGAGGTCGCCGCCGTAGCTGATGGCCAGCGCCCAGACCGCGGCGTCGAGCCATCCGCCGCGGTTGCGGACCCGGAAGGTCAGCACGCACAGCAGCCCGATCGCGATGTCGTTCCAGCCGAGTTCCCATTGGAACATGCCGGGAACGTAGTCGGGTCCGATGTCCTTGGCGAGCTCCGCAGCGTTGGGGCCGACATGGCCGACGCCGGCGAGGACGCCGAAGACGCCGCCGGGTACGAGAATCCACAGCAGCACCAGTTCTGCCACGCGGCCGGTGGTGCGTCTCCGCGCCGACCGGTCCACCAGTATGTGCACGATCGCGCCGACGACCATCAGCGCCAACTGAAACAGGAACCAGACCATGCTCGATGGTCGGCATGTTTCCGGTTCGCCGAGGTGCGCTTGACGACGATTTCCCCCGCTCAGATGACAACGAACCCCGCACTCGAGAGTGCGGGGTTCGTCGTCGGGTCCGGTGCGGCCGTCGCCGCGTCGGGAACTAGTCCGAGTTGAAGTAGCTCAGCAGACGCAGGATCTCGACGTACAGCCAGACCAGGGTGACGGTCAGACCGAGGGCGACGCCCCAGGCGGCGCGGTCGGGTGCGCCGGCGCGGATCAGGCGATCCGCCGAGTCGAAGTCGAGCAGGAAGCTGAACGCCGCCAGCGCGATGCAGACCAGCGAGAAGATGATCGCGATCGGGCCGCCGTCGCGCAGGATGCCGGCCTCACCGGTGAACAGGCCGATGACCAGGTTGCCCAGCATCAGCACGAGCACGCCGATCATGCCGGCGAACAGCATGCGGGTGAAGCGCGGCGTGACGCGGATGGCGCCGATCTTGTAGACGAACAGCATGCCGAAGAACACGCCGAACGTACCGAGGACCGCCTGCCCGATCAGGGCTCCGGCCGAGATGTCACCGCCGACGACCAGGTTCGCGAAGACGAACGAGATCGAACCGACGAACAGACCCTCGAATGCCGCGTAGGCGAGCACGATGGCCGGGTTGTCCTGCTTGCGACCGAAGGTCGCCACCAGGACGAGGACGAGGCCGCCGATCGCGCCGACCATCATCAGCGGCAGCGCGAGGCTCGTCTGAGCGGCCTCGGTGGCCCGGCTGGAGATGCCGAAGTAGGTCGCGATCGCGACAACCGTGAGGACACCCAGGGTGATCGCGGTCTTGGTGACCACGTCGTCGATCGTGAGCTGGCGGGTGGCCGACGGTGCCTGCGGGCTGTACGGATCAGTGGCCTGACCGTATTTGTTCATCGAGACGCCGGCGCCGGCCATGCCGGCCCCGAATCCCGCGTACCCGGATTGATTGTCGCGGACCACACCGCGCATCACCGGATTGCTGCTCTCTCGCACGAAGCGCTCCTTAATCGGTACGGATGTATACCGTCTCAACGTCGGGTCATTCCTGTGAGTTCCCTGACGGGATCACAAGACGACCGTGTCGAATGCGACTTTACCGGCTCTTGACCATTCTGTCGTTCACGACCGCTCCCCGTCCTGCCGGGAACGGAGCGTCATCAGCCAGGACCGAGCGGTTTCGGAGTCCCGAGTTCCTGCGTTCACGGTCATCACCGCACGTCCCAGGCACACGGCCTTCAGCATCGACTCGGCCCGCTCGAACTGGTCTCCCCAGCCCAGGCCGGGCTTGGCGAGCATCAGCGAGGCGATGCCATGCGCGGCGGCCCAGAGTTCGAGGACGACGTCCTTCACCTCGTCGTGGTCGAACATGCCCTCGTCGGCGAGCTCGGTCACCGTGTCCACGAACCGCGTGTAGGCGCTGGCGGTCAGCACCTGGTCGACCTTGGAGGGATGTGCGGCGTCGGCGGGCTTCCCAAAGGCGACCCGGTAGAGCACCGGGGTCGCGACGGCGAATCGGATGTAGGCGAGCCCGAGTTGCAGCGCACGGTCCAACGGGTCGGTGATGTCCTCGGTGGCGGCGTCGAGCTGGGCGTCGAGTCGCTCGAAGTATCGGGCGCACACGGCGTCGAGCAACGCGCCCTTGTCGGCGAAGTGCAGGTAGATCGACGGCGGGGTCACCCCGACGCGAGTGGCGACCGCCCGGATCGACATGGCGGTGTCGTCTCCGTGCTCGACCAGGAGGTCACCCGCGGCCTCGATGATCTCCTCGGCGAGGATCTCACCTGCCCCGCGAGGCGACCTCGCCCGTCTGCGTGTCGTCACTGTTCTCCTGCGCTCGATCCTTCTCCTGAGTCCGGTACCGACGGGATGTGTCGTCCCCCGGGAGGTCTTCGGCAACTTCCTCGGACAACCCGAAGCGGTCGTGGAGCTTCCGCAGCGGGGGCGGCGCCCACCAGTTGGCGCGTCCGACGAGGCGCATGAATGCCGGCACCAGGAACATCCTGACCAGGGTCGCGTCCATCACCACGGCCAGCGCCAGCCCCACTCCGAACATACGCATGAACGACACCTGGGAGGCCGCGATCGCGGCGAAGACGATACTCATCAACAGGGCCGCCGCGGTGATCACCCGGCCGGTACGCGCGAGGCCTAACGCGACCGCGTGGTCGTTCGCCCCGCGGGTGCGGTCGGATTTCAGCCATTCCTCTCGCACGCGTCCGAGCAGGAACATCTCGTAGTCCATGGACAGACCGAACGCCACGCAGAACAGCAGGACAGGCACGGTCGCGTTGAGTGTCCCGGTCGCCGTCGTGCCCAGGCCGTCGAGGTGACCCTCCTGGAAGAACCAGACCATCGCACCGAAGGTCGCCGACAACGAGAGGATGTTGAGCGCCAGTGCCTTCAGTGGGAGGACAACGCTGCCGGTGAAGAGGAACAGCAGCACGAATGTGGCGACGGCGATGATGGCCAGCACCCAGGGCGTGTGGGCGAAGATCGAACTGACGGTGTCATCGGTGGTCGCCGCCAGACCGGTGAACAGGGTGTCGGTTCTCTCGGGTGCGGGTACCGCACGCAACGCGTCGAGCTGAGCCATGCCTGCATCGCTCGTCGGGTCGCGATCGGTGGACACGTTGACGACGTGCACGTCGCCGCGGCTCTCGTCGGGACTGCCGGGCGCGAGCGGCTCGCCGCGGACGAAGGTCCCCGCCGACGAACCGGCCGAGTTGACGTCGTCGACCTGCGACAGCGCTCTCGTGTACGCGGCGAGCGATTCCGGCCCCGCCGGCCCCTGCACGACAATGGTGATGGCCGAGGAGAGGTCGTCCTCGTAGTCGTCGCGGATCTCCTGCTGGATGGCGTGCGAACTGGCGGACTCCGGGAGCACGCGGTCGTCGGGGAAGCCCATCCGGAGTGAGAGGAACGGTGCGCCGAGGACCAGCAGGAAGATGGTGACCACCGCGGCGACCGGCAATGCATGGCGCAGCACCCACTGGACGAGGCGGTACCACCTGGTGTCCTCCGGCTCGCGCGGCTGCGGCGGCGGCAGACGCAGCAGCCGACGCACGGGTTTCCGTGCGTCGAGAGCGTCGATCCGATCCCCGAGGACCATCAGCACGGCCGGGGTGATGATGAGCGCGGAGAACGCCGCCACGGCCACGACTCCCAGGCCGGCGAAGGCGAAGGAACGCAGGAAGTACTGCGGGAACAACACCAGCGCACTGAGCGAGAGCGCCACGGTCACGGCCGAGAACGCCACGGTCCGACCGGCGGTCGCGAGAGTACGGACGATCGCGTCGGGACGTTCGAGTCCCCGGTCGACCTCCTCCCGGTAGCGCGTGAGCAGCAGCAACGTGTAGTCGATGGCCAACGCGAGACCCAGTGCGGTGGTCAGGTTCAGCGCGAACACCGAGACGTCGGTGACCGATCCGATCGCCCGCAGCAGCGCGAACGTCAGGATGATCGAGATGATCCCGATGCCGACGGGCAGGGCCGCCGCGATCAGTCCGCCGAACACGAAGATCAGCACGAGGAAGGTGATGGGGATGGCGATCGCCTCGGCCATCAACAGGTCGGACGAGGTCTGCTCGTTGACCTGGGAGTAGACGAGCGCCTGGCCGCCGACCCGGATCGAGAACCCGTCGCGTTCCCCGGTGAACTCCTCTTCGATCTGCGCGGCCCGGGCGGGGGCCAGGTCCTCGCCGCCCTCGAGGGCGGCGATGATCAGCGTCGACGTCCGGTCGCGGCTGACCAGCGCGGAGTCGAGGGCCGGGTCGGCCCAGACCGACAGGATCTGGTCTTGCACATGCTCGTTCGCATCGAGTTCACGGATAATGTTGTCGGCCAGGGCTTTCGCGGTCGGGTCGCGCGAGATGTCCACGCCGTCGGGACCGTCGAGTTTGAGGACGACCTGGATACCGCCGCGGTTGAACGTCTCGGCGAGCACCTTGTCGGCTCTCGCGGATTCGGCGTTCGGAGCGCTGTAGCCACCGGCCAGGAGATGTTCGGCGGCGGTCGCACCGTACGCGCCGCACACCACGATCAGCACGAAGGCGCCGAGCAGCACCCTCCTCGGCATCGCGATGATCAGCCGTGTCGATCGAACCACCGTGCGTCCCCCTCGCCTCGGTCGACTTACGGCGTTAAGTTATCAGCAGTAAGTTAGCGGGTCAACGGCGTTTCCCGGCGTGAACTTCCATCCCGAGCCCGCGACGCACGGTGCGGAGCTCGCGTTCGATGACGGCGGACTCCGAGCCGAGCAGCCCGGTCGTACGGATGATCTCCCGCAACCGGATCGCCGGGCGCGCGACGTCGACGAGGTGATGCAGCGGCGAACGACGTAAGCCCATCCGCCGCGCAACCGAGCGTTCCACCCACCGCGTCGAGATGGCGGAGAACGACGATCGGAGAACGGGACCGGTCACCGCATCGAGCGCGGAGACCAGGATCGAGGGCACCGGGATCGGCGCGGCACCGTGTACGACGCCGGGCAGGTCGTAGCCCTCGTGCAGCAATGCCTTGATGAGCACCTTCGACGAGTCGTCGGGCTGGAGTTCGAATTCGGCGGCCACCCGGAACAGGTCGGCTGCCTCGGCGTGGCTGGCCGGGAGCAGGTCGTCGTCGACGCCGATGACCCAACCGATCCACCGCCACAGATGCGTGATCGCCTCGCGTTCGGCGCTGCTGTAGTGGATACCGAAGTCACGTGCGACCAGCAGCGGCAGCGCGAGGAAACCGCAGGAGATGGTCATGACCGAATACGTCTGGTTGATCGGTACGCCCCACTCGGCTTCATCCCAGCCCGGCGCACCCTCGTCATGTGGGTGGCGAAGGACATCTCGGATGTAGGCGTGAAGCAACCGAATGCGCAGTGTCCCAACCCAACCCGGGTTCCCTGGAAGCATCGCGCCCGGTGTGGTGGCCTCGGCGACCCAGCGCGCGGTCGACTGCCCCCGATCGCGGGTTCCCAACCCGAGGCGCCCGGTCGCGACCAACGGCCGGACGAAGCCCTGCGCCTTGTATCCGTAGATCAGCGATTGGTAGAGCGTCGACGACTGAAGCGTGCCGAATCGCCACCACGCACGGGCCCCCGACGCCGCGAATGCCGCGTCGAACCAGGGTGGCGGGGCGCTCGTCACCTGCAGCAGGCGACGCATCGACGCCAGCATCTCGATCCGGTCGGGATCACCCGCCTCCGAATCCGCATGGGACTCCAGGAGATCGACGAGTGTCGAGAACGACATGCCCCGTTCGCGGGCCTCGACGACCACCGCGTCGGCAAGCGGATCGCCCTGCAACAGGCCGACCTCCAGACGGTCGACGAGTTCGGGATGCCGCGTGCGGACAGCCTCCCAGTTCCGTGCGCCGGTCACCGCTGCCGCGTCCATCCTCCGATGATCACCCGCTCAGGTGAGCGGGTCAAGGAAAGACGGGTCGAGGAACAAGCAGGTCACGGAGCCTGACTATGCTCACTCCGAAGCCCCCATAGCCCAAATGGCAGAGGCAGCCGACTTAAAATCGGCACAGTGTCGGTTCGAGTCCGACTGGGGGCACCGGGTTGTCGAACTCAGCGCGAGGTGCCGAGGTCCTCCGGCAGCGCCTCGGCGATCAGGCGAGCCATGGCCTCATTCCCCTTGAGGTTCTGGTGGAATCCGAGGTAGATGCTGGTCGGCACGAAGCCCTCGAACCACTTGTCCCCGGAGCAGGCGTCATGCCCGACGACCCGGTTCTGGATGTCGACGAAGACGGCGCCGTGACGTCCGGACACCTTCTCCAGAATCGTGTTGTACCGGGCCAGGAAGCCGTTCCGGATGAACCTGATGTCGGCGTCGCTTGCCGGGTTGGCCGGATAGCATCCGCGGTCGCCGAAGTACCCGCCCTGTCCGATCACAGCGATGACCGCCTTGGGCGCCCGCTTCCGGACGGCCTCGAGCGACGAGTCGACCGAGGCCTCGAGCGCGCGCAGCCCGTCGTTGATCCCGGTGACGTAGAAGGGATTGGTCCGGCAGCGCGAGTCCATGCCCTGGATCGGCGCGATACACCAGCGCGAGAGGTTGCCCCAGTTGGCGTCGTTGGCGCCGATCGAGATCGTGATCAGGTCCGTGTCGGGACGCACCGCCTCGATCTGCGGTGGATGGAATCCGTCGAACCGCAGCTGCGGCGCCGTGGTGATGTTCTCCCCGCGGGCGCCGACACAGGCCACCGTGCGGAACGACGTCGCAGCGATGGTCTTCGCGAGCAGGTTCGGGTAGGCCGTCTCCGACCGTGAGCATCCCTGGAACTGGGTGAGCGTGGTCGGGCTGGCCGCCCGCGAATCACCCAGGGCGACGTAGCTGAGCGACCTCCGCTCCCCGGCCGACGGAGCGGCGAGCGCCGGAGCGGCACCGAGCCCCACGACGACGGACATGGCAATCGCAGCGGTAACCACACGGGTCACGATGATGCGTGCAGCAGATGACCGGGAAGATCGCATGGTCGAATTCAACCAGTAGCCTCGGCTCCCGGCTCGATGTCATCCGTTCCGACGACGCACCGGCCGATAGACGAATCGGCCCACCTGTGCATACGCCATCCGCTCGCTTAGTCGTGAACTCAGCCTGCGTGCTCCGTTGAACACGTGGGCGTCCTTGCCGACCACCGCGCGCACCCAGCCGGCGAGCGCGGCGTCGATGATCAGGCGTGCAGCCTTTTCCGGGGCCATCGCGAAGTTCTTCGCCAGGGCTTCGGGGGTGCCGAGGGCCTTGGAGGTGTTGCGGACGAGGTCGGTCCAGATGGTTCCGGGGAGGACCGTGGTGGCGGTGACCTTCGATTTCTTCCCCCGCAGATCCTGTGCGAGGCCGTATCCGAAGAACGCAACCGCCGCCTTGCTGGCTCCGTAGAACGCCGCGCCCGGGAACGGTGCGAGCCCGGACAGGCTCGACGTGATGAGGACCAGTCCACCGTCGGGACGCTGTTCCAGATGCGGCAGGAAGGCCCGGGTGAGCCACACGGTGCCGTAGTAGTTGACACGCATGAGCAGGTCGATGCGGTCGTCGTCGACCTCGGCGATGGGTTGGGTGTCCTGCGGGATGCCGGCCATGTTGAACAGTCCGTCGACCTGCTCGACGTCAGCGAGCACGACCTCCGGAAACCGTTGCACCGCTTCGCGATCACTGATGTCCAGCTTGTGCCCGTGGAACCGGGAGTCGCCCACCAGCCGTCCGGTCTCCGCGAGACCGACCTCGTTGATGTCCGCGCCGACCACCCTCGCACCGCGGGAGATCAGTTCCAGTGCGACGCACCGGCCGATACCGTTGCCCGCACCGGTCACCACGAAGACCTTGCCCGTCAGTCCCTTGCCGTCGACGTCCACGCATCCTCCTCGACCGAGCCGATGCGGGAACCCTAGCAAGCGCTTGGTTGCCCTGTCTGTCCGGTGGTCGTACACGTAAGCCGCCCGGGTCAGCGGCGGGGTGATGCTGCGGTGGTGATGTACTCGGGGACATGTCCACCCGGGTTCTGGCCGTCGACTCCCCAGCCGCCGACGCTGTAGCCGCCGATTCCTCGGCCGCGCTGCTCACCCTCGGCATCTCGCTCTACTCGATCGCGATTCTCGTGTGCCTCGGCGTCGCGATCAACGCCGCACGGTTCCGTCGCCGTCGGCTTGCGATCACCATGGCGTGGGTGGTCGGCGTGCTGACGGTCGCGGGCGTGATCATCGCGATCCTCAGCAGCGTGCACGGAGGTTAGCCCGAACGCCGCCCCGGCGGCCTGATCCAGCGTGAGCCCCACCACTCCCGGCGTCGAGTGAGAGAACACACTCAATTTTGCACACGTCTGCAAGTTTGCATGGCTCTGCAACTTCCGTACCGTGGAGGAGTGCACCCGTCAGGACTCCGTGAGGCGAAGAAGGCCGCAACGCGTAAGGCGCTCGCCCGTGCCGTGCTCCGCCTGTCGACGCGCGACGGGATCGACCACGTGACCATCGACGCGGTCGCCGCGGAGGCGAACGTCTCGGTCCGCACCTTCCACAACTACTTCGCGGCAAAGAAGACGCCCTCCTCCACCTTGTGGACCTCCTACTGGATTCGGTCATCGAGCGGATTGAAGCCCGGCCGGCCGAGGAGAGCTTCTGGTGTTCGGTCCGGACCGCGGTGACCGAGACCGCCACCTCACTCGACGTCGGCGAGCCGGCCGAGATCGTTGCATTGCTGAGGCTTCTCGACACCGACCCGGCCCTGACCGCCCGATCCCGCGACATGGACCTCGACCAGACGGTCGAATCCCGGCTCACGCTGCTCTACGCCCGCCGCGGCCAGCGGACCGATGCGATGTATCCCCACCTGGTCGTCCACACCGCAATCACCGCCGCGCGAGTCGCCCTCGAGTTCTTCGTGGCTCGCGGCCGACCCGACCTGCCTACCGTGCTCGAGTCCGCCTTCGACCAGATGTCGGCGGGTCTGGAGCATTCCATTCCGCTCATGAGCCGCCCGGCCGACGCATCCCACAAGGAGCCCTGACGTGGCAACACACCTGTACCGACTCGGACGCTGGACGTACGAGAATCGCCTCAAGACGATCACGATCTGGGTTCTCGTCCTCATCGGATTGGGTGTCGGCGCAACACTGCTGGCCAAACCCACGTCCGAATCGTTCTCCATCCCGGGCATCCCGTCGGAGAAGGCGCAGGACCTGATGGTCGAGCGCTTCCCCGACGAACCCTCGTTCGGCTCGGACGTCGGCGTCACCTATGTGGTTCGCGCACCCCAGGGATCGACGCTCACCGAGCCCCGGTACCAGCAGGCGATCGACGACATGGTCGCCGACCTCAAGAACGTCGACGGGGTGTCGAGTCCCGACTCGATCGTCAATCCGTTCGTCTCCTACGGCACCGAACAGTCCCCCGGTCGACTCCGGGAACTGTCCCAGGCCTTCCAGGAGCAGACCTTCGGCAAGAGTGCCGCCGAGGCGGCGGCCGATGCCCAGGCGACCTCACCCATCAACTCCTCGGCCACCGTCGCGCAGTTCGGTACGTCCTTCGCCGTGGAGGCGTCGTCGGACATCACCGAGAGGTCCCGCGAGCAGATGGACGCCGTCGCGGAGGACGGGCGAGCCGCTGGACTCACCGTCGAGATGAAGGGCACTGCCACACAGCAATTCGAGCTCGGTATCACCTCCGAACTCATCGGGATCGGGGTCGGCGCACTGATCCTGATCCTCACCTTCGCCTCACTCGTCGCGTGGGGCATGCCGATCATCACCGCGATCGTGGGCGTGGCGATCGGCATGCTCGGCATCCAGATGGGCACGCACTTCTTCGATCTGAGCAAAGAGACCCCAATCCTCGCCACGATGATCGGACTCGCCGTCGGCATCGACTACGCCTTGTTCATCGTGTCGCGGTATCGCCACGAGGTCCATCGATCGTCGAACCGAGCTGACGCGGCCGGGCGGGCCGTCGGCACCGCAGGCTCGGCTGTCGTGTTCGCGGGTAGCACCGTCGTGATCGCGCTCGCGGCGCTGGCGATCGTCAACATCCCGTTCCTCACCGCGATGGGTGTCGCGGCGGCGGCCACCGTGATCGTCGCGGTGCTGGTGGCCCTGACCTTGCTACCAGCGATTCTCGGCCTGTTCGGCGGCAAGGCCTTCGGCGGGCGACTCCCTCGCCTCAACGCGCCCGATGTGGAACCGCACGAGGCCGAGCGCGTGCACAACGGCCAGCGCTGGGTCCAGCGCATCGTCGCCCATCCGCGCGCCGTCACCGCTGCGATCGTCGGCATCCTCGTCGTACTCGCGGTCCCGATGACCGGCCTCAAGCTGGCTCTGCCCAACGACGGGACCGCCGAGCCGTCGACGACACAGCGACAGGCGTACGACATGGTCGCCGACGGCTACGGGCCCGGGTTCAACGGCCCGCTCGTCGTCGTCGCCGATGGGCGCGGTATCGAGGACACGGGTGACCGGCTCCGCACGTTCGGCACCCTCGTCGACGACTTCGCCCAGATCGAAGGGGTGGAGATCGCGCAGATCGGCGCCGGCGGACTGAACGAGGCCCGCGACACCGCGAAGATCACCATCATCCCCTCAACCGCCCCGTCGGACGAGGCCACCCCGCAACTCGTCCAGACCCTGCGCGACATGGAGCCCCGCGTCGCCGCGGCCACCGGCATCTCGTACGGCGTGACCGGTCAGACCGCGATCGAGCTCGACATCTCCGACCGGTTGTCCGACTCGCTCATCCCCTACCTGCTGGTCGTGGTGGGGCTGGCGTTCATCCTGTTGATCATCGTGTTCCGGTCGATCCTGGTGCCCTTGACCGCCGCGCTCGGATTCCTGCTCAGCGTTGCCGCCACTTTCGGTGTCACGGTTGCGCTGTTCACCGACGGAGCCCTGGGCATCGTCGGGAATCCCCAGCCGGTGGTGTCATTCCTGCCGATCATGCTGGTGGGCATCGTGTTCGGACTCGCGATGGACTACCAGGTGTTCCTCGTGACGCGGATGCGGGAGGCCTACGTCCACGGCGCCGATGCGAAAACCGCCGTCGTCGAGGGTTACCGACACAGCGCTCGCGTGGTGGCCGCCGCTGCAGCGATCATGATCTCCGTGTTCGCGGCGTTCATGTTGCAGGACATGGCCTTCATCAAGGTGATGGGCTTCGCGCTGGCCGCGGCGGTGTTCTTCGACGCCTTCGTCGTCCGCATGACACTCATGCCCGCGGTGCTCACGGTGCTCGGCGACAAGGCATGGTGGCTGCCGCGGTGGCTCGACCGCATCCTGCCCGACGTCGACATCGAAGGAGAGAAACTCCGGCTCGACGACTCGGGCCCGTCGACCGACACCGCCCCGGATGCGGCGGTCCGCACCGGGCCCTGACGGCGGCGTCGGTCAGGCGACCTCGAACTCGCCCAGTTTCGACCACTCGTCCCCGTCAATGGTGGTGTTGATGACGTCCGGGGTCCGCTGCAGGTACTTGGGCAGCTCCTGCTGCGCCTGCTTG
Organism: Gordonia sp. Swx-4; assembly: GCF_030316175.1. Taxonomy (NCBI): domain Bacteria; kingdom Bacillati; phylum Actinomycetota; class Actinomycetes; order Mycobacteriales; family Gordoniaceae; genus Gordonia; species Gordonia sp. Swx-4. The sequence goes on along the minus strand of NZ_CP128197.1, from coordinate 1,627,562 downwards.
AAGTGCGGCGAGGTCACATGCGCCTCGGCCGCGTCGTCGTCGAATGCCTCGACCAGCACGTAGGTGTGCGGGTCGTCCAGCGAACGCGACCAGTCGAACCACTTGTTGCCCGGTTCGGCGCGCGTCGCCTCGGTGAACTCGCGCGACAGCTCCGGCCATTCGTCCGCATACTCGGGCTTGATGGGCCATTTCACGACGATGAGAATCATGCCTCGACCTTAGTCCCCGACCTCGGGACGAACTGTCGCAAAATGCGACTGGGACGGCTGTCCCAAAATGTCCCACCCGTCGACCTCTTCCGGCTACCGGAATCGCGAGACCTCCGCCGCCTCAAGGCATAGAGTGTGAAATCGACAACAAATGTCCTCACATCAGTGCGACAACGGAGGCGATATGCCGGACATCACCAAGTTCTACATCGACGGCCGGTGGGTGGAACCCGCCGAGCTCAACGTCATCGACGTGATCAACCCGGCCACGGAGAAGGCCGCCGGCCAGGTCGCGATCGGAAGCGCTGCCGATGTCGACGCCGCCGTGGAAGCCGCCCGTCGCGCCTTCGAGACCTGGGGCCAGACCACCGTCGAGGAGCGACTCGAGGTCATCAACCGGATCATCGCCGAGTACCAGAACCGCATGGGCGATCTCGCCGCCGCGGTCACCGAGGAGATGGGCTCCCCCGTCGGCCTCACCAACGCCGCGCAGGTTCCGATCGGCCTCGGCCACCTGATGACCGCCGCCGCCCAGCTACCCGGCTTCTCCTTCAGCGAGGACCGCGGCGGACACCGCATCGTCAAGGAGCCGATCGGCGTCTGCGGTTTCATCACGCCGTGGAACTGGCCGCTGAACCAGGTCATGTGCAAGGTCGCCCCGGCCCTGGCCACCGGCTGCACCATGGTGCTCAAGCCCTCCGAGGTGGCACCGTTCTCTGCCGCCATCGTGGCCGAGATCTTCGACGCCGCAGGCGTTCCCGCCGGTGTGTTCAACCTCGTCAACGGTGACGGACCGGGCGTCGGCGCCGCGCTGGCCGCCCACCCCGACATCGACATGATCTCGTTCACCGGGTCCACCCGTGCGGGCATCGAGGTAGCCAAGACCGCGGCCCCGTCGGTCAAGCGCGTCGCCCAGGAGCTCGGCGGCAAGAGCCCGAACATCATCCTCGACGACGAGGACTTCGCGAAGAACGTCGCCGGCGGCATCGCGGCGATGATGATGAACTCCGGCCAGTCGTGCAACGCCCCGAGCCGCATGCTCGTGCCGTCCTCCCGTCTCGACGAGGTCGCCGAGATCGCCAAGTCGGTCGAGCCGAACATCACCGTCGGCGATCCGACGACCGATGTGCAGCTCGGCCCGGTGGTCTCCGAGGCACAGTTCGAGAAGATCCAGGGCCTCATCGAGCGTGCGATCGCCGACGGCGCCACCCCGGTCATCGGCGGCGCGGGACGCCCGGAAGGTCTCGAGACCGGCTACTACGTGAAGCCGACGGTGTTCACCAACGTCACCAACGACATGGAGATCGCCCGCACCGAGGTCTTCGGTCCGGTCCTCGTCGTCATCGCCTACGACTCGATCGACGAGGCGATCAAGATCGGCAACGACACCGAATACGGCCTCGCCGGTTACGTCTCCGGCAAGGACATCGACGAGGTCCGCCGCATCGGTTCGCGCATCCGCGCGGGTTCGATCGGTCTCAACGGTGCCACGGTCGACCCGGTCGCACCATTCGGTGGCTACAAGAAGAGTGGCAACGGCCGCGAATGGGGCGACTACGCCTTCGACGAGTTCCTCGAGGTCAAGTCGCTACTCGGCTACGGCGCCTGACGCCACATCCTCTCTCAGGTCCGGCGGGCACATCCACATGTGCCCGCCGGTTTCCGTCTGTCGGTGCCGCGTCCGTCGGTGCTCAGACCGGGTCCTCGGCGCGGAAGTCGTTGCGCTCCACGACCCAGGACACCGCCATCCCGGCGACGAGCCCCCAGAAGGCCGAACCGATGTTCAGGACCGTCAGGTCCGACACCGAGACCAGGAAGGTCAACAGCGCGCCCATCGTGAACCGAGAGCCGAATGCCCCGCGGAACGCTCCCTGCAGCGCACCGAGGAGCGCCAGACCGCCAACCGTCGCGATGAACGCGGCCGGCATCGCCTGCATGAGCGTGACGAACACCGGCGCGAACACACCGATCACGATCGCGAGAACACCGAAGGTCAGTGCCGCGATGTACTGACGGTCGCGACGGCCGCCCGCCACCAGCAAGGCATTGGTGGGGCCGGTCAGGCACGACGAGATGGCCCCGACAGACGCCGCGAGTGCCGACCACAACCCGCTCGCCACGGTGATCACGTTGACCGGCGGACGGTGTCCGGCGCCGCGCAGCACCGCGACCCCTTGTCCGTTCTGTACGACGATCACGGTGATGGCGAGCGGCACCACCAGTTCCATCGCTGCCCGGACGGTGAACTCCGGGACCGTGAAGACCGGCACCGCCACGATCGACGACGCCGGGGTGTCGATGTGAAAGGACCCGGTCGCGACGACCGCGATGGCACCCACCACGAACGCGCCGATGATCGGCGGGACCCGCCGGCTCACCGTCTGATGGCACTGGAGCGCGAAGAAGGCCACCACGATCGGTACCGCGACCCAGGGGTCGGTCCCGACCGCGCCCACGACGTCGAGGCCGAACTGCAGGAACACTCCGGCGACCATGCCCATCACGATGGGCATCGGTATCGCCGACATCGCCTGTCGCACACGCCCGGTCAGACCCACCAGGACGATCAGCAGGCCGGTCAGGAGAAACGCACCGACGACCTCTGCCCACCTCAGGTGCGCCGAAGCCGAACCGACGAGCACCGTGCCGGGGATCGTCCACGCGAACCCCAGCGGCATCTGATACACCCAGCTGGCAACCACCGTCAGGATGCCGTTGAGCACGAAGACCCCGAAGATCCACGACGACAGCTGCGCTGTGGTGAGATCGCCCGCCGCACCCGCCGCGAGGATCACCGCCACCGGTCCCGACGCGGCAAAGATCAGTCCGATCAGGCCGTTCGCCAGGTAGGTCCCGCCGGCATCGCGCAGCATCGACGACGGGCTCGGCCGGGTACCGGTGGGCCGCTCGAAGCCGGTTGCGTACATGTGGGCGAGGCTAGCTCCGTATCCGGCGAGGACAAGGACACAGATTCCCGGGATTGATCGCGTGTGTTTATCGCACGACGCCCACGCGTCGCAGGCGCCGTGAGTACGATCGGCCTTCATGCTGATCCCCACCCACCCCGACTCGACCACCGTCCTCGACGTCGAGGTGACCGGCACCGGCGAGCCGCTTCTGCTCATCGCGGGCATGTCCGCACACCGGGAGATGTGGACCGCCGAACTCCTCGACCGACTGACCCCGCATTTCCAGGTCGCCGTCTACGACCATCGCGGCATCGGCGGGAGCAGCCGCGCGGAGGGTTCGTTCACCATCGCCGACCTCGCCGACGACGCGCGTGGTGTCCTCGACGGCCTCGGCTGGGACACCGCGCACGTCCTGGGCACGTCGATGGGCGGCATGATCGCCCAAGAGCTGACCCTCGGCCACGCCGACCGTGTGCGCAGCCTGGTCCTCGGCTGCACCACCGCGGGCGGTCCGGGCGCGATCGGCACCTCAGGCGCGCTGCGCCTGGTCGAGGCCATCGCCTCCCGCGACGCCGCGCGCGTCGCCCGCACCGCGTTCGAGGTCAACCTGTCCCCCGGATTCTGTTCCGATGACGGCGCATTCGAGAAGTTCACGAAGTTCTCCACACTGCGCAAGGTGCCGTCGGCGGTGGTCGCTGCCCAGGCAGCGGCCTGTGCGGGCCACGACACCCGCGATCGGCTGGCCGCCATCGACGTCCCCACGACCGTCATCCACGGCGACGTCGACGACGTCATCGGCGTCGCCGAGGGCGAACGGCTCGCCGCGGCCATCCCCGACGCCTCCCTCGAAAGGTGGGCCGGCGTCGGGCACATGTTCTGGTGGGAACGCCCCGAGCAGACGGCCGAGGTCGCCATCCGAACAGCGAAGGCAGCAGGCTGAACAGAGCCGGCGTAACGCCGGTCGGGTCGTCGAACGACATTCTTGACATCGGCACCGACGCGATCTTCGGGTGGCCACGTATGTCAGGAGCTCTATGTCGCACTCATCCCAGGCCAGCCCTTCCGAGGCCCCCGGTTCCGAGGCCCCCAGCCCGAAGCCCCGTCGTCTCTCGCCGCGCCGGCGGGTGTTGACCGGTATCTCGGTCGTCGCCATCCTCACGCTCGGCCTGTTCGGGGCGAGCACGCTGTTCGACTCGTCGAACACCGCCAGCGCCCTGCGCGGGCATCCGGAGAAGTTGCGCCCGGGCTGCACCTGGGACTCCTCCGGATATTTCGTGCAGAACTGCAAGGTGTGGTCGGAATCCCAGCAACGTCACGTGATCGTCCAGATCCGCGCCTCCAGCGGCAGCGACAGCGGCGTCTACCTGCTCGACGGCATGCGCGCCAGCGAGACCCGCTCGGCGTGGACCACCGACGTCCAGGCCGCCCGTGTCTACGACGCCAAGGCCGACACAACGCTGGTCATGCCGGTCGGCGGCGCGTCGTCGTTCTACACCGACTGGGACGGTGGCGCAGGCAGCAACAACACCATCATCAAGCAGGAGACCTTCCTGACCTCCGAGCTCCCCGCGTACCTGGAGGAGCAATTCGGCGTCGCCCGCAACAACAACGCGATCGTCGGATTGTCGATGTCGGGCGGCCCCGCGGTGACGCTCGCCGAGCGGCACCCCGAGCAGTTCAAGGTCGTCCAGGCGATGTCGGGTTACTACCAGACCGACAACCCGATCGGCGCCCTCGGCGTCTTCGCGACGCAGAGCCTGGTGTCGAACTACGTCAGCGGCATCGTCAACATGTGGGGCAAGCCGGGCGGCACCCGCTGGACCGACAACGACCCGTCGAAGAACGTCGGCAAGCTCGCGGAGAACGGTCAGGTGCTGGTCATCTCGTCGGGCAACGGTTTCCTCACCCCGTCCGAGCTGGCGAAGCTCGCCCCGCAGGATCAGATCTCGGCGATCGCGCTGGAGATCCTGTCGGCGGTGTCGACCGTGCTGATGCAGCTGCAGGCCAAGCAGTCCGGCGCGTCGGTGATCTCGCTGCCCAACTACGGCGGCCACACCTGGGAGAACTGGGGTCGTGCTCTCGGCGACGGCAAGGGTCACGTCCTCGAGGCGCTGCGCAACAACCCGCCGGTCACCGCGAAGACGACGGTCGTGTCGGCATCGGGCAGCCCTGATCCCGAGGCCCCCGCGAAGGTCACGATGGCCGTGAAACAGGCCGCCGCGGCCTCCCCCGCCCTCGACGCCACTGTCCTGGCCGCACTGGAGTCGACCGACGCCTCCTCCCCGTCGTCGGAGACCTCGTCGTCGGAATCGGCCGGCCCGTCCGACGCCTCGGAGTCGGCTGCACCGTCGAGCGATGACGTGTCGGCATCCGTACCCGCCGCACCCGAGTCGGCAGCGGCCGAATCCGCCGCCCCTGCAGAGCAATCCGCCGCGACGACGACGGACCCCTCCGCACCGGAGCCCGCGCCGTCGGCTCCGCCGGTCTCGGAGCAGCCCGCGTCGTCGACGACGACCACGACACCGGTTCGGTAAGCCGGCTCCGTTGAGGGAGTCAGCACTAGGTATCGCTGAGCGATACCTATTGCTGACCCATCTGTCGGCCCTCGTCGCCACCGCGCACAGCGGATAGGTTTACGAGGTGAACTCCGCCGATCTGGCCGACCTCGTCGGCACCGACACCATCGCCGTGGTGATCGCCTCCGGGCTCATCCTGGTCTGGGGTCTGGCACTGGGTGTGTGGAAGTACCACGGGATCCGCACGTCGCCCGAACACACCGCGCACGTCTACGTCGACATCGCTCATCGGGCGGCGCTGATGTACTCGTTTGCGACCCTCGTCCTCGCGGCCCTCGTCGAGCTGAGTGCGTTTGGACCGGTGGTCAACCTGGTGGCCGCCGCGGTGCCGATCGTGTTCTTCGTCGCCGCGATCGCCGCGTACTGCATCCACGGCGCACTGCGCGACACCACGAATCAGTTCGAGAAACCGATGCCGGGGACGTATCTGTTCATGCTCGCGCTGATCGTCGGCGAGATCGGCGGCGTGCTGGTGCTTCTCGCCGGCGTCGCTGTCCGCCTGACCTGACCGGCGGCTGCGTTACGACGCTGCGGGCGAGTGCCGCTCCAGCCAGCTCACGACCTCGCCGAGGACCACGTCCTGCTCGGGTTCGTTGAAGATCTCGTGGAACAGGTCGTCGTAGATGACCAGCGTCTTGTCCTCCGAACCCGCGAGCCGCTCGACGAGTTCGCTGCCCTTCGGGTCGGTGAGGGCGTCGGCGCCGCCATGCATCACGAGCACCGGCAGCTGCAGTGACGGCAGGCGCTCCGGGAACGACTGCATCGTGGCGATCATCGCCCCGCCCAGCCCGGCCGGAATCTTTCCGCGCGAGACGAGCGGATCGGCGTCGTAGTCCGCGACGACGGCCGGGTCACGGGAGATGCTCGACGAACTCAACGCAGTGGTCGGCAACCCCGGCGCGATCCGCCCGAGCACCGGCGCGACCTTCACCGCCAGCGGAGACAGGTCATCCCCGGGCAGCACCGCCGCGCCCGAGAGGATGAGACCGTCGAGCTTCTCCTGATGGTCGAGTGCATAGTCGAGCGCGATACAGCCGCCCATGCTGTGCCCGATGAGGAACGTCGGGAGCGCATCGTCGGAGACGTGAGCGATGACGGTGTCGAGGTCGTCGGTGAACTCGGCGAAGCGGCGCAGGCGCATCCGCTTTCCGCCGGAGCGTCCGTGCCCGATGTGGTCGGGGATCGCCACCAGATAGCCCGCGTCGACGAGGCGCTGGGCCACGTGGCCGTACCGTCGGCCGTGTTCGGCGAGCCCGTGGGCGATCACCACGACGCCGCGCGGATCGCCCTCGGGCCGGTGCACGTCGTAGACGATGTTCTGGCCGTGCGGTCCGCGGAAACTGTGCTCTTGCGGTGTCATTCCCTGCTCTCTCGTTTCCTGCTCTGGCGCCCTGCTCACACGAACGCGGATCAGTGGAGGCCCAGCCGCGCCGCGACCGACTTGCCCGCGGACTCGAGCACTCCGAGCGGACGAAGCGCGGCCTCGCCGATCCCCACCAGCACCTCGACCCGGGCGACGACCCGCTCGAGCCGCGCCACGACATCGGACATCCGGCCGACGGTGGTGTCCACCTTGTCGAGTGTTCCCGACATCCGTACGAGAGTCGCATCCAGCTTCTCGATCGTCGCGTCGAGATTCCCCATGGTCGGGCCGAGGCCCTCCAGGGTCTCGCCCATGTCGGCGAGAATCCCCTCCAGCTGCTCGACCGTCACGTCGGCATTGAATGCGGCCTGCGCCAGCTTCTTGATGCGTTGACGCTCGGGCGGCTTCGATGACGAGGTGTCGACCATGGGCTGGATTATCGCCCACCGGTCGCCCACCGGGAGAGCGAACGCGTGAGGAATAGTCCGGCGCCCTCGACGGTTGAGGCACACAGAGTTGCTCAAATTTGAGTGACTCACGAACGAAGGAGCACCTCATGCCTGCCGTCTCCGCCGACACCTTGACTCTGGCGCGCCTGTCCTCGCCCGGGGTCGACGCCATCGAACGACCCGTCCGCTCGGTCACGCGCGGACCGCGCGGATACGAAGGAGAAGGGTTCCCGGTGGTGCGCGCCTTCGCCGGCGTCTCCGCCGCCGACCTCGATCCCTTCATCCACATGGACCAGATGGGTGAGGTCGACTACGAACCCGGCGAACCGCGGGGCACCTCCTGGCACCCGCATCGCGGCTTCGAGACCGTGACCTACATGATCGACGGCCGGTTCGCCCACCAGGACTCCGCCGGGGGCGGCGGCCTCATCGAAGACGGTGCGACGCAATGGATGACGGCCGGGTCCGGCATCCTGCACATCGAGACCCCACCGGCCGAGCTGGTCGAGTCGGGCGGGCTGTTCCACGGCATCCAGCTGTGGGTGAACCTGCCCGCCAAGGACAAGTTCCTCCCGCCCAACTACCAGAATCTCGAGGGCGGTCAGGTGGGCCTGGTGACCTCCCCGGACGCCGGGTCGCTGATCCGGATCATCGCCGGCGAGATCGACGGCCACCGCGGGCCGGGATCGACCCACACACCTATCACCCTGGCCCACGCCACGGTGCAACCGGGTGCAGGGGTGTCGATTCCGTGGAATCCCGAGTTCAACGCGCTGGTCTACGTGCTGTCCGGGCGTGGGCGGGTCGGCGCGGAGGGTCCTCCCATCGAACAGGGGTCGCTCGCGGTGCTCGGCAAGGGTGACCGGATCACCGTGGCCGCCGACGGTTCGCAGGACAGCAACCGTCCCGCGCTGGAGGTCCTGCTGCTCGGCGGCCGGCCGATCCGCGAGCGTGTGTTCCAGTACGGTCCGTTCGTCATGAACACCAAGCAGCAACTCGTCGAGGCGATCGAGGACTATCAAGCCGGCCGACTTGGTGTCATCCCCCCGGATGCGCTGATGCCGCACACCGTTCGCTGATCCATGGCCCGACACTCCCCCGCCGGGTCCGACGATCTGCAGGCCGCGTGGCGCGTCTTCATCGAGACCGCCGCGCGGCTGCAGACCATGCTCGACGACGACCTGCGTGCCACCGCCGGGATGAGTCTCGCCGACTACAGCATGCTGCTCATCCTGCACGAGAGCGAGGGCGGCCGACTGCGGATGCGAGACCTGTCTTACCGCATGGTGTTCTCCACGTCGCGTCTGTCCTACCAGGTCGACGCGATGGTCAAACGTGGTTGGCTGCAGCGCGAACGCGCCGCCGAGGACCGGCGTGGTAGTTACGCGGTGCTCACCGAGGCCGGGCGTGCCGCTTTCCGCGAAGCCGCCCACGACCACGGTCGGTGCGTCGACGACCTGTTCTTCACCGCACTCCGCCCCTCGGACGGACGCGAACTGCGTGCGGTGATGGAAAGACTCGCCGCGCATCTCGACGCCACCCACCCGAGAAACCAGGAGACCTGATGTCGCTCACCATCATCCGTGCCACCGAGCGCCATCACTGGCGCAACGAGTGGCTCGAGTCCTGGCAGTCTTTCCCGGCGACGGGCAACTTCGACCTCGCCGCGAACGCCCACGGAGTCCTGCTCGTGCACAACGACGATCGGGTCGACGCGGGCGAGGGACTCGACCGCCACCAGCACCGTGACGCCGAGATCGTCACGTGGGTCCTCGACGGAGCACTGCGCCACCGCGATTCCACGGGCAACGACGGCATTCTGAAACCCGGCGTGGTACAACGCATGACGGCCGGCCGCGGGATCGCCCACAGCGAGGGCAACGCGACCGGACGCCTGAACGGCACCGACCTGCGTGTGGTCCAGATGTGGGTAGCGCCGGACGAGGCGGGCCTGGCACCCGGGTACGCCGAGGCCGACGTCACCGACGCACTGGCGAGCGGCGAACTCGTGGTCGTCGTCTCCGGACTGTCCCGCCACGCGACGACGGCACCGGTCACGATCAACAACTCCGCCGCCGCCCTGCATGTGGCGCGGATGCCCGCCGGCAAGACGGTGACGCTGCCCGCCGCACCCTACGGTCACCTGTACGTTGCACGAGGGAGCGTCGACGTCGACGGCCACACCCTCGGCGAGGGTGATGCCGTGCGCACGAGAAAGGCCGGCGAGATCTTGCTGAACAGCCCCGGCGGAGCCGAGATCCTGTTCTGGGAGATGCACGCCGGCGTCGCCTGAGCCCGCTGCCGGGTCAACCGCCGAGCTGCGGTGCCACCTTCGACGCGACGAGGTCGAGATGGTCGAGGTCGTCGAGATCCAGTGTCTGGAGATACATCCGGGTGATACCGAGTTCGCGATAGCTCTCGATCTTGGCCGCAACCTCGTCCGGTGTGCCCGCGGCGCCGTTCTCGCGCAGTTCGTCCGGCTCCCGGCCGATCGCCTCGGCGCGACTGCGGAACTCGGCTTCGGTGCTGCCGCAACACAAGACGAGTGCTCCCGAGTATGTCATGGTCTCGGGGCGACGCCCCGCCGCGGCGCAGGCTGCCCGCACGTTGCCGATCAGCTCGCCGGCGACGTCGACGGGCTGGAACACCACGTTGAACTCGTCGGCGAACCGCGCCGCCAACGCCGGGGTGCGCTTCTTGCCGCTGCCACCGACGATGATCGGCGGGCGCGGGTTCTGCACCGGCTTCGGGAGTGCCGGCGAGTTGGTGAGCCGGAAATGCTCACCGCGGTAATCGAACTGACTACCCTCGGGCGTACCCCACAGCCCGGTGATGATCTCGAAGCTCTCCTCCAGACGATCGAACCGTTCCTTGATCGACGGGAACGGGATGCCGTAGGCCTCGTGTTCGGGCTCGTACCAGCCGGCGCCGAGCCCGAGTTCGATTCGGCCGCCGCTCATCTGGTCGACGTTGGCGACCGCGATCGCGAACGGGCCCGGAAGACGGAAGGTGGCCGACGAGACCAACGTGCCCAGACGGATGCGCGAGGTCTCACGCGCGAGACCTGCCAGCGTGATCCACGCGTCGGACGGGCCCGGCAACCCGTCGCCACCCATGCCGCTGTAGTGGTCGGAGCGGAAGAAGGCGTCGTAACCGAGATCCTCGGTCGCCTTCGCCACGGCGAGCAGCTGGTCGTAGGTCGCACCTTGTTGGGGTTCGGTGTAGATTCGCAGTTGCACGGTTTCAACTTACGCGCAGTGGGCACTCACCTCGTGGACGAGTTCCCCGGCCGCCCATCCGGCCCCGTGGCGAATCCGAATCGCATGTGTACGACACCCAACCCGGTACTCGCCGGGTACTCGACAAAGGAGTCCGAAAATGAAGACAGTTGCGCGTACAGCCCTCGGTTTCGTCGTCGCGGCGGCAGGTGCCACCGCAGTATCGCTCGCCGCCGCCCCGTCGGCGGGTGCGGCACCGTCGGTGTGTCCGGCCCTGCCCGGTCAGAGCTCCTCCACGACCTCCTGTAGCGCCGAGTCCGGCCCCAACGGTCTCGCACTCGCCATCACCGACAACGGCGGTAAGGCCAGCTCCACCGCGAACAACTTCGCCGGCCCCGCAGCCATCGCCCTGGGCCCCGGTGCCACCGTCACCATGACCGGTGAGCGCGGTGGTCTGGCCATCGGTATCGCCGGACCCGGCGCCGAGGTCGTCGTCGACGGCAAGAACGGCCCGACCTGCAAGGGCGGCCCCGCATTCGCCGGTGACTTCCAGACCTTCAAGGGCTGCATGTCCTGATCCTTCGCGCCTGACGGGTGCGAACGGGGCGACCGGCCTGGAGCCCTAGGGTCGGCCTGCCTCTCTATCCGGTACGGCGTGTCAGCCGAACAGCCCGCGCAGATATGCGGCCTGTCCGATGTGTTGCGCGTCGTCGTCGACGACGCTGACCAACCGGACGCCGAGCGTCACCGGCGGGTCCCAGTTGGTGTCGACGATCCGGTCCAGATCCGAATCGGTCAGCGCCGCAATGTAGTCCACGCTGACGGCGTGCGTGGCGTCGTAATAGTCGCGGAGCAGGCCCGCATCGTCGACGACCACCCGGGCCACCTCATCGGTCGAATGGCCATACCCGGTGTCGGCCGGCGAGAACGGCAGATCGAATCGCTCGGCCCAGCCGGCGCTCACCCACACCTCGTCGGCGCCGGCGACGTCGGCGACCTGCGCATCCTGAACGCGTGTCAGATGCCAGACCAACCAGGCGATCGTGTTGGCACCCGACGCCGGGGCCCGGTTCAAGACCTCGGGTTCCAGGCCGCTGAGCACTGCGTGAACATTCTCGGAGACGCGACCGAGACCGTCGATTAGCACATCTGTGGCACGCATGCGGCAATTTTAGTTCGCCGTGCGCGCAAAGATGGCGGGTCCGCACATCCGTCAGCATCATTCTTCCGGTGTCTGAACAGAACCAGCCTGCCGTGACCCCCGACAACGGCACGCGCTCCACCCGCAAGATCCGCTTCAACGCGTTCGACATGAATTGCGTTGCGCACCAGTCCCCCGGCCTGTGGCGCCATCCGAGCGACCGGTCGTGGAACTACAACACCATCGACTACTGGGTCGATCTCGCCCGCTTGTTGGAGACCGGCGGCTTCGACGGCCTGTTCATCGCCGACGTCCTCGGGACTTACGACGTCCTGTCCGGCACCGACGAGGCTGCGATCCGACAGGGCTCCCAGATCCCCGTCAACGACCCGCTGCTGCTGGTCTCGGCGATGGCACACGCGACCAAGAACCTCGGCTTCGGCGTCACCACCGCAACCGGTTTCGAGCACCCCTACCCGTTCGCGCGCCGCATGTCGACGCTCGACCACCTGACCCGTGGTCGCGTCGGGTGGAACGTCGTGACCGGTTACCTGCCGTCGGGTGCACGCAACATGGGCGACGACGACCAGCTCGCACACGACGACCGCTACGACCACGCCGACGAGTACCTGACCGTGCTCTACAAGCTCTGGGAGGGTTCGTGGGAACGCGACGCCGTGCGTCGCGACCGTGAGGCGGGCATCTTCGCCGACCCGGCCAAGGTGCACCACATCGGACACGAGGGCAAGCACTTCAAGGTCCCGGGCATCCATCTGTCCGAACCGTCGCCGCAGGGCTCCCCGGTCATCTACCAGGCCGGCGCGTCGCCGCGCGGACGCCGGTTCGCGGCGGAGAACGCCGAGGCCATCTTCGTCGCCGCTCCCACCAAGGCCATCCCGCGCGACGTCGTGAGCAAGATCCGCGAGGAACTCGTCCTCGCCGGTCGAGACCCCTACGACGCCAAGATCTACGCACTGCTCACCATCATCACCGACTCGACGCCCGAGGCCGCGCGCGCGAAAGCCGCCGAGTACCAGTCCTATGCGAGCGAAGGGGGCGCGCTGGTGTTCATGTCCGGTTGGATGGGCATCGCCCCCGAGCTACAACATCGACGAGCCGATCGGCAACGTGGAGAGCAACGCCATCCAGTCGGCGGTCGCCGCGTTCCAGCAGGCCTCGGAGAGCGGCGAGGAGTGGCGCGTCCGCGACATCGCGGCCTGGGGCGGCATCGGCGGTATGGGCCCCGTCCTGATCGGCTCGGGCGACGAGGTCGCCGAGCAGCTGCAGGACTGGGTGGCCGAGACCGACGTCGACGGCTTCAACGTCGCGTACGCCGTCACCCCGGGTTCCTTCGAGGACATCGTCACCCACGTGATCCCCGCCCTCGAGCGCCGCGGCGTCTACGACCGTGAGTACGTCCCGGGCACATTGCGCCACAAGCTCTTCGGTCGTGGCGACCACCTGCCCGAGAACCACCGCGGTTCGACCTACCGGGTCGGCGGCGTGAACTCGACGGTCGACGACTCGATCCGTGAGCGCAACCGCCTCGCCGCCGCCGGAACGAAGTGATCGGGACCGCACGATGATCGAAGTCGTTGGACTCACCAAGGTTTTCGGGGTCGGCTCGCCGACCCCGACCACTGTTCTCGACGAAGTGGACTTCACCGTCGACTCCGGCGAGATCTTCGCCGTGGTCGGCCCGTCCGGCGCGGGCAAGAGCACGCTCGCGCGCTGCCTCAACCTCCTGGAGCGCCCCACGTCGGGCAAGGTCGTCGTCAACGGTGAGGACCTCACCGCCCTCGGCACCTCCGGACTGCGCGACGCCCGGCGCCGGATCGGCACGGTCTTCCAGTCGGCGAGCCTCCTCTCGCGACGGACCGCCGCCCAGAACGTCGCCCTGCCGCTGGAATACCTCGGCGCCACCAAGGCTTCCACCAGGTCACGGGTCGCCGACCTGCTCGACCTGGTGGGCCTGGCCGACAAGGCCGACCTGTACCCCCACCAGCTCTCGGGCGGGCAGCGTCAGCGTGTGGGCATCGCACGTGCTCTGGCGCTGAAGCCGTCGGTGCTGCTGTCGGACGAGGCCACCTCCGGACTCGACCCGGCCGCCACCGACACCTTCCTCCGGCTGCTGACCGAGGTTCGGGACGAGTTGGGCCTCGCGGTCGTCTTCATCACGCATGAGATGGACACCATCGTGCGGGTCGCCGACACCGTCGGCCGACTCGACCACGGCCGGATCGTCGAGCACGGACGCCTCGAAGAGCTCGTGCTGGACCCGGATTCTGTTCTCGGACGGGCACTCCGGCCCCGTGGCCCAAGCGCGTCCACGTCCAGTGACCAGACCGCGGTCAACGTCGTCTACAACTCGACGACCGTGCCCGCCGACTGGCTCACCCGTCTCGGCGGAAGCCTGGGCGTCCCGATCTCGGTCCTCGGAGCCAACGTCCAGACCATCGACGGCACCGCCTTCGGCGATCTCACCGTCTCCGTACCGGCCGGCCATGCGTCCGCATTCGTCGGTGCGGCAAGCGAACTCGGCCTCGCCGCGCGCGTCGCGGAATCATCCGCACCGGGTACCGATCCCGTCGGCGGTCTCGAGAACCGGGCCGACAGCGACGCGCTCGAGAAGAAGAATGCGGAGGTGGCAGCATGAGCACGATCAACCTGGCGGCCATCACCGTGCCGCTCGACGAGATTCCCGATCTGCTGTGGCCGGCGTTCATCGACACCGTCCTCATGGTCAGCATCGTGATGGGCGTCGTCCTCGTCGTCGGCGTCCCGCTCGGTGCGCTGGTCCACAACCTCGCTCCCGGTGGACTTTTCGAGAACCGCGCGCTGCACACGCCGCTGTCGTGGATCATCAGCATCGGCCGCTCGTTGCCGTTCCTGGTGCTGATGACGGCGATCATCCCGTTCACCCGACTCGTCACGGGCACCAACATCGGCATCGCCGCGGCGGTGGTCCCGATGTCGATCGCCGGCATCGCCTTCTTCACCCGCATCGTGGAGAACTCGCTGCGGTCGGTGCCTGCGTCGACCATCGACGTCGCCCGGGCCTCTGGCGGTTCGAATGCCCAGATCATCTGGAAGGCACAGGTTCCCGAGGCGCTGCCGAGCATCGTCGGCGGCCTGACCATCAACACCATCGCGATGATCGAGTACTCGACCATCGCCGGCACGATCGGCGCCGGCGGCCTCGGCTACGTGGCGGTCACCTACGGCTACCAACGCTTCGACCAGGGCGCCATGGTCGCCACGATCATCGTCCTGGTGATCACCGTGGCGCTCATTCAGCTGGCCGGCGACGCACTCGCTCGCAGTCTCAACCCGGTGACCGCCAAGCGCGTCAACCACTGACCCCGGGCCTCTCCCGATCACCGCACGTACCACCCTCGCATCACCTCCACCACACACGTGAAAGGTCCAACCATGTCTCACGACACCGGCTCCGCCACCGGCGTGTCGGGCACGTCGCCCGAAACACCACCTCCTGCAGTCAATTCCGACATCGAGATCTCCAAGCGGCGTCGCTGGCCGCTGATCGCCGGCGCCCTGGTCGTCGTCGCCGTGCTGGGCGGGGTGCTCGGCTGGCGCTTCCTCGGCTCGGATGAGGCCTCCCCCAACGAGACCCCGGGTGCGACACTGACCGTCGTCACCGCCGAGGGCAACGCCGCCGAGCAGGCCCTCGTCGAGTTCATCGCCGAGGAGGTCGCCCCCAAGTACGACATCAAGGTCGCGTTCAAGGGCCTCGCCGACTCGACGACCCTCAACCGGGCGGTCAGCGACGGTGAGGTCGCCGGAACCATCTACCAGCACAAGCTGTGGCTGTCGCAGGTCCTCGAGGCCAACCCCGACTTCAAGGAAATCGCCGCCACCCCGGTCTTCCGTTGGGGCTTCGGCATCTGGTCGGACAAGTACAAGAACCCGCAGGACCTCCCGCAGAACGCGAAGGTCTCGCTCTACTCCGATCCCGCTAACGAGGCGCAGGGCCTCTGGCTGCTGGAGCGCGCCGGCCTGATCACCCTCAAGCCCGGCATCGACAAGTGGAAGGCGACCCAGAAGGACATCGCCACCAATCCGCGAAACCTGCAGTTCGTGCTGCTCGACTTCGCTGCCCAGTCACGGTCGCTGGCCGACCTCGACGCCACCGTCGGCTACACCGAGTACTACCTGGCCGCGAACATCCCGATCGAGAAGCAGATCTACGCTCCCCCGGCCCCCGACGAGTTCGCCGGACAGCTCACCATCGGCACCGAGTGGGAGAACACCGACAACATCAAGAACCTCGTCGCCGCGTTCCAAGATCCCGCGGTGCAGGAGTTCCTGGCCACCGATCCGCAGGTGAAGAACATCCTCCTGCCGCTGTAGGCCACGATCTGTGACGCGTTTCCCCACAGGTACGCCGGGCGCCCGGGTCGCATACCGCGATCCGGGCGCTTGCGCATAGGCTCACCGGCGTGGAGCGCAAACATCACGGTCACCCGCATTCGCTGACCGACATCTCCCACATGCTGTCCCCGTTCGCCCGGTGGCTGGTCATCGGGACGCTGGCCGTCACCGCGGTGGCCGTGACCATCGGCATGATCGTCCTGTGGCCGTCGGATTCCGAGCATCCGGTGCCCACCCAGTTCCGGTCGGCCGACGGCGGGTCGATCCAGACGGTCAACGGCGAGGTCGTCGATCAGTTCCGCGCCAACTGCCTGAACCCGGCGGCGGGCTCGGTCCTCGAGACCGCCGACATCCCCATCAACCCGGTCGCCGGCGGTCCCTGCATCCTCAATGCGGTGCGCTTCGACTCCGGTGAGGTCGAGGGCCGGTACACAGTGCTGGAGATCCCGACGAAGGGTGCGCAGTCCGGCGCCGAACCGGGACGGGACGGCGCGCCCGTACCGGGATCGGTCGACGAGCCCCAGGCCGGACAGCCGACACTGCACGTCGGTGACGCGATCCGCCTCTCCACGGTGCCCGGCCCAGAGGGCAACCGGTACACCTTCTTCGACTTCCAGCGCGGCACCGCCACGATCATCTGGGCGATCCTGTTCATCGCGGCCATCGTGCTGGTCGCGGCGTGGCGCGGTTTCCGATCGATCATCGGCCTCGCTTTCGCCTTCATCGTCCTCGGCGGGTTCACCCTGCCGGCCATCCTCGACGGCTCGTCTCCGGTCGCGGTGGCAGTGGTGTCGTCGGCGGTGATCCTGTTCGTCGTGCTCTATCTCGCGCACGGCGTCAGCCTCCGCACGAGTTCGGCCCTACTCGGCACGCTGGTCTCGCTGCTGATGGCCGGTCTGCTGAGCTGGCTGGCGATCGAGACGATGAACCTGACCGGCCTGTCGGGCGACCAGACCACCAACCTGCAGGTCTATCAGGGCAACATCTCGGTCAGCGGCCTCCTGCTGGCCGGGTTCATCATCGGAACCCTCGGTGTCCTCAACGACGTCACCATCACGCAGGCGTCCGCGGCCTTCGAGTTGGCCGCCGCCGGTGAGCCGACCCGACTCGCGACGTTCAGGGCCGCGATGCGCGTCGGCCGCGATCACATCGCGAGCACCGTCTACACACTGGTGTTCGCCTACGCCGGCAGCGCCCTGCCGCTGATGCTGCTCTTCTCGGTGGCCCAGCAGCCGCTCGGCGGGCTGCTCACCACCGACGTGGTGGCCGTCGAGCTGGCCCGGTCCTTCGTCGGCGGCATCGCGATCGCCCTGTCGGTTCCGCTGACCACCGCGATCGCCGCAGCCCTCTGCCGGCCCGCGGGCGCACCGTCATCCGCGCCTGCGCATGCGGCGAGCTGAGCTCCGACCGCTCAGCAGCGTCCCTTGGGCAGCTCGGCCAGGTTCTTGCCGAGCCAGTTGCCCAGTCGGGTGAGCATCTTGGTGCCGTCGGTGAACGATCCGCTGCGCGGGATCGCCGCCATCGACACCGCGACCTGACCGTCGACCGTGCTGATGACGCCGAGCTGACGCACCAGATGAGCGCCGGACTTCGACGTGGCCGGTCCCCAGCCGCCCTTCACCGCGGTCACCGCCCCCTTGTTCCGTCCGACCTTGGCAATGCCCCATTGCTGGTTCGGGGCGACGTCACTCATCAGGCGGATGATGTTCTCGCTGCCGGGGAGACACGGCAGGTGCGCACCGAACAGTGCCTGATCGCGCAGGGCCCACGAGGTGTATCCCGGGAACGACGCCGGGGTGTCGACCTCCGACGAGACGTGCGTCCGGGTGTCGTGTCCTTCGCGCAGCACCGCGGTCACGGCATCCACGGAGGCATGACCACCACCGAGCACACCCCACAGCTCACCCGCGGCGTCGTTGTCGGAGAAGGTGATCGCCTTGTCCTCCATCATCGCGACGGCCGGCCCGCGCTTGCGTTGGGCCGCCAGCGAGACCGGCACCTTCAACGTCGACCACGCCCGCCCCGTCTTGAGTGATCCCAGCGAGATGACCTGGTCGCCGCCGACCGGCGCGATCGCGACGCCGAGCTGCCCGGGGAGCGACTTCTTCATCGACTTCTGGAGTGCGGCGTAGCTCTTGGCCAGCTTCTTCTCGACCGGTACCGGCGGGGTGAACCAGGACGCGAACGGCTCGGGCAGCGGCGGCAGCGCCGGGAGTGGGACAGCGTTCGCACTCCCCGCGACGACGACGGACATCAACAGGGCAGCGACGACCAGCGCACACCGAGTCACAACTTTCACAATATTCTCCTGAGTCACTCTAGACACATGAGAATACGAGCCCCGTGGGTCGGGTGACCAGCTTGTATACCCAATCGGGACCTTGTTGCGACCGACGCCACGCCTGCGTCGTCGTGCAATCCGGCCTCCGGCGGCGCACTGGTGTCACCCGGCCGATCGCATACGGACACCGTCGGAGCCGGTGACTACCCTGGTCACCATGCCATCGCTGACCAAGGGCCAGAACGGCCCGCTGTCGACCTCCCAGATCGTCGTCACCGTCGACCTCGCGACCGCCGCGGACGTCTCGGCCCTGCTGGTGACCGACCGTGGCGTCGTACGCAGTGACGACGACTTCGTGTTCTACAACCAGCCGACCGGCCCCGGGGTCTCGCTGCAACCAGCGCCCAACGGACCGGCGCGACTGCACATCTCGACCAACCAGATCCCGGCGGACATCGACGCGGTCCGGGCCGTGATCACCCTCGACGACACGACGTCCACATTCGGCAGGTTCGCACCCCCGGTCGCCCGAGTCACCGACGCCGGCGGCCGCGAACTCTTCGACTTCACCGTCACCGGCCTCACCACCGAGTCCGTCGTCATCGCGTTGGAGGTGTACCGACGCAACCAGGACTGGAAGGTGCGGGCAGTCGGGCAGGGTTATGCCGGCGGGTTCGCCGACCTGGTGCGCGACCACGGCGTCAGCGTCGACGAGGAGCCCACGCCGGCACCGGCACCGGCCCAGACCGCACCGGCTTACTCGAAGCCATCGACCCCGACGCCACCGGCTGCGCCGGCCGCCCCGACGCCGCCCCCTCCCCCGGCACGCCCCTCGGAGATCAACCTCAGCAAGGACCGGCCGGTCAGCCTGACCAAGGGCCAGAAGGTGACTTTGCGCAAGGAGGGTGGCGTCCAGCTCACCAACATCCAGATGGGACTCGGATGGGACCCGGTGCGCGGCGGTCTCCGCGGGGGTTCGATCGACCTCGACGCCTCGGTGCTGATGTTCTCCGGCGGCAAGTGCGTCGAGACGGTCTACTACGGCCACCTCAACAGCAAAGACCGATCGATCCTGCATTCCGGTGACAACCTCACCGGGGCCGGCGACGGCGACGACGAGGTCATTCGCGTTGCACTGCAGTCGGTTCCGCCGCACATCGACGCATTGATGTTCATCGTCACGTCCTACCGCGGGCACACCTTCGAGAAGATCGACAACGCGTACTGCCGACTCGTCGACGAGACCACATCCGCCGAACTCGCCCGGTACACGCTCAAGGGCGGCATGCCGTTCACCGCGATCGCGATGGCGGTCATCAGCCGGGACGGCGCCGAGTGGAAGCTCCGCGCCATCGGTGACGGCTTCAACGCCAAGACACCGAAGAAGGCGCTGCCCCACGTGGGGCAATACCTGTAGGCGTCAGATCACGCCGTGCAACGGCGGATCCTCCCCGCGGAGAAGCCAGCGACCGATGTGCTGGTACTTCCACCGGACGGGGTCGTGCAGCGTGTGCGTCCGCGCATCGCGCCAGAACCGATCGAGCCTCGTTCCGGCTGCGGCACTGCGGGTTCCGCTGACCTCGAACAGTGCCGACGCCACCGGCGTCGCGACCCGGTCGGCCACGGCCTTGGCACGCGCCACCGCGATCGATGCCTCCGCGACGAGTTCACGACTCGGCGCCCCGGCCGAAGCCTCGATCGCCTCGTCGACCTTGCGACCGGCGGCGACGAGCATCGCCTCGGCGGTCGCGACATCGACCTCGAGTTCACCGAAACGCTGGACCACCAGCGGATCGTCGACGGCGCGGTCGACGCCGGCCTCGAACCACGGACGGGCCTTGGTTCGCACGAACTCGACGGCCTCGGTCAGCGCGCCGCGGGCGATCCCGGCGTCGATGGCCACGTGCAGCAGCCGCGCATACGCCCCGTAGGCGGTCGGCGCGGCAGTCGCCGACGCACGGGCCACGAGATCGGCGGCCATGACCTCGACACCCGAGAGCCGTACGGTTCCCGAGCCGGTGGTCCGCTGCCCCACGGCATCCCAGTCGTCGACGATCTCCACGCCCGGCGAGTCCGCGGGGATGAACGCCACGTACTCGCCCGGCGCGAGGTCGACGGCCGGCGCATCGAGCTTCGCCAGGACGGCGAGCGTGTGCGCGAACAGCGAACCCGTGCAGTAGAACTTCTCACCGTCGAGGACGAACCGGGCTGCGTCGCCGTCGGCCGGGGTCAGCCGCGTCGAGATGTCCGCAATGGTCTTCCCGCCGCGCTCCGACTGGGCGTTGGCCACCCGGCCACCGGCGAGAACGTCGGTGAAGATGCGCTCCTGCAAGGCCTCTCCCGCGGAGAGGCGCACCAGGTTTAGATAGACGAAGTGGCTGTGCGGGATCTGCGCGATGCTCGGATCGGCGGCGGCGAGGATCGAGATGACCTCGGCCAGCACGCTCGGCGCCGCGTCGAGGCCGCCGAACCGTGCGGGCACGGTCAGCGCGAGAAGACCCGATTCCGACAGGCGATCGATCTCGGCGAACGGCAGCCGGCGGTCGCGATCACGCTCGACGGCACCTGCGGCGAACGACACGGCCAGTTCCCTTGCCACGGAGAGGGCTTCGGCGGTCGATCCGATCCGGCTCGCCAAATCGGGTCGGGCCTGACCGACAGTGGTCACGAAACCGCGACCGGGGTCTGCGATGCCTCGATCTCACGCACGAGCGGGAGCACCTTCTCGCCGAAGTACTCGATCTCCTCCTGGAAGTGGAGGAAGCCACCGAGGATCAGGTCGACGCCGAGGCGCTTGTAGGCCACGATGCGCTCGGCGATCTGCTCCGGGGTACCGATCAGCTGCGTCTTGAAGCCGTCGTTGTACTGCACGAGATCCTCGAATTTCGAGTCCGCCCACATGCCCTTCTTGTCGCCGGTCGAGTTGCCTGCCTGCTGCACGGCATCGCGGAAGCCTTCCACCGCAGGACGATTCGCCTTCTCGACGATCTCGCGCAGGGTGTCGCGGGCTTCCTTCTCGGTGTCGCGCGCGATGATGAAGCCGTTCAGACCGAACTTCACCGAGCGGTTGTGTGCCTGGGCGACGGCGCGCAGGTCGTCGATCTGCTCGGTGACGCCGTCGAAGTCCTTGCCGTTGGAGAAGTACCAGTCGGCGAAGCGGCCGCCGTTGTTGCGGGCCGCGGTCGAGTTGCCGCCCTGGAAGAGCTCCGGGTTCGGACGCTCGGGGGTGTTGAGCGGCTTCGGTTTCAGGGTGAAGTCGTGGATTCGGTAGAAGTCGCCGCGGTAGTCGACGTTGTCCTCGGTCCAGATCTTGCGGATGACCTCGAGGAACTCGCCGCTGCGGCGGTAGCGCTCGTCGTGCTCGAGCCACGGCTCACCGAGGTGGGTGAACTCGTCCTTGAACCAGCCGCTTACCACGTTGATGGCGAAACGACCCTTGGACAGGTGGTCGGCGGTGGCGCCGAGCTTGGCGAGGACCGCCGGGTGCCACAGTCCGGGGTGAACGGCGGCGATGACCTTCAGCCGCTGCGTGGCGAGGAGCAGCGCGAGGCTGAAACTCGTCGACTCGTGCTGGTTCTCGGCGCCATAACTGGCCTCGTAACGGACCTGTGAGAGGGCGTATTCGAAGCCGTTGTCCTCGGCGGTCTGGGCGAGCTTGATGTTGTAGTCGTAGCCCCAGTCGGTGCGCTGTTCGATGGTGCTGGTGACCAGGCCGCCGCTGACGTTCGGCACCCAGTAGGCGAACTTGATCTGGTCCGCGATGGATTCGGTGGACATGGTGTTACCTCCGGAGGTGATTTCTCAGGTGGAGCGTGGGTCGATCAGGACGATGCGGCCTGCAGGCGCGGCAGGAACGCGGTGCGGACCTCTTCGCTCGGGCGGGCGTCGGCCGCGTCGAGCAAGCCACGTCGGGCGAGCGCCGGCCGGACGCCTTCACCGAAGTGGTAGGCCTCCTCGAGATGCGGGTAGCCGGACAGGATGAAGTGGTCGAGACCGAGTGCGGCGTACTCACCGATGAGTTCGGCGACCTCGTCGTAGGAACCGACGAGCGCGGTGCCGGCACCGCCGCGCACCAGGCCGACGCCCGACCAGACGCCCGGATGGATCTCCAGCGAACGCGGGTCGGGCGAACCCTCGAAAGCGGCTCCGCGGCCATGCAATTCGGACATACGACGCTGCCCCTCGGACTCCGACTGGGCGAGGTTCCGCTGCGCTGCGGCGACCTGTTCGGGATCGAGGTTGCCGAGGAGGCGTTCGGCCTCGGCCCAGGCCTGCTCGGAGGTCTCGCGGGCGATGACGTGGAAGCGGATGCCGTGATCGAGGGTGCGGCCCTGGGCTGCGGCGAGTCCGTTGATCCAGGCGATCTTCTGGGCGACGGCCTCGGGACGCTCACCCCAGGTGAGGTAGGTGTCGGCGTACTTGGCGGCCACATCACCGGCAGCAGGCGACGATCCACCGAAGAAGACCGGCGGGGCCGGGGTGGGGCGACGGCCGAGCAGGGCGTTCTCCACGCGCAGGTGCTTACCGACGAAGTCGACGGGCTCGTCCTGGGTCCACAGCCGACGGATGATCTCCAGGTATTCGCCGCAGCGCTCGTAGCGCGCGTTCTTGGCCAGGAAATCGCCGAAGGCACGCTGCTCGCTCGACTCACCGCCGGTGACGACGTTGATCAGCAGACGACCCTCGGAATGCCACTGGAAGGTCGCCGACATCTGCGCGGCGAGCAGCGGCGAGATGAGGCCGGGACGGAAGGCGATCAGGAACTTGAGGCTCTCGGTCGAATCGATCAGAGCCGCGGTAGTCAGCCACGCGTCCTCACACCACAGTCCGGCCGGGGTCAGGACGGCTTCGAAGCCGTTCACCTCGGCCGCACCGGCGAGCTGCTTGAGGTAACGAAGGTCGGCCGGCCGGTCCCCGTTCATCTGGCTGCCGTGCCCGCCCGCGATCAGGTTGCGGGAGTCACCGTAGGTGGGCAGGAACCAGTGGAAATGCAGAGACACCGCGAAGGCACCTTTCGTCGTAGAGCATCGGGGGTGGAGCGGCAGGCATGATCGGCAGTGCAGGTCGAAACCCGTGCTGCGACACACATGTCGGCCCCAAGTGTCTGGCACCGGCGAGACACGAGGCCACCATTGAAATCTCCGTGACGCCAAGTGGACATTGGTCCGCCCGGTTCGGTAGAGGCACCGTTTCCACAGGTCGGCATCACGACGGGGAGTCGGCAGGCGGCGTCGTATCGCACGCGCCGCCCATGGATCCGGCGAGCAGATCCCGATCACGCCAGACCCCGTCGCACTCTTCGGAGGGGCCCGGTCGGGACCCGTTCAGCGGGTCGAGCTCACTCGGACGGTCGCCACTGGCCCATTCCGAGGAAGACCATCACCAGTTGGCGTTCGGTGCGCTCGACGATCTCCTGCTCGGCACCGCGTCCGCGGTACTCGCCGTCGAGGAGATCGGCCACGGCGGTCAGCATGATCGTGACGATGAGCTCGGCCGCGATCTCGAGGTCTTCGGGCTGCCACGGGGCGAGGTCCGGGATCCGGGCGAGGTCGATCGTCAGCTCCTTGGAGAAGAGCCGGAGTTCGGTGTCGATGGCACGCCGGATCTCCGCGATGCCGCCGTGCTGTTCGCGGATGAGGAATCTGAACTGCGACTCGTTCTCGCGGACGTGACGCAAGAGGATGTCGAGGGAGTTCTTCGCGGTCGGCATCGCCTGACGCGCGGCGAGATCACGCCGACCCTCGCGGAGTGCGCGTCGCAGGACACGCATCGAGTCCTCGACGACGGTGACGCCGAGATCCTCCATCGAGGCGAAGTGTCGATAGAAGGCCGTGGGGACGATGCCCGCGCCGCGGGCCACCTCGCGCAGGCTGATGCTGCCGAAGCTGCGCTCGCCGACGAGGGACCTCGTGGTGTCGAGGAGCGCCTGCCGCGTCTGGTTCTTCTTGTCCGCACGCGTCTGCGCATCGCGCTGGTTCGAACTCCGCGTGCGTGTCACAGACCCGAGTGTATTCGCCACGACCTCCGGTCCCGGCCACGACCTCCTCGAAGACAGTGACAGCCGTCACACAGATCCACGCTTGACGACCCAGGGCGCCGTCATGTCACACTCGTTTGTGTACACCTGTACACCGAAATCATGTGAACGGAGCCCTTCCATGAGCATCCGCACCTCCCACAACCCGACCCCGCGCACCTCCGCCGGCAGCCCCGGCCGCTGGAATCGCCTGGTCGGCTCGATCGTCGAGGCGGCACTGTCCCCGCATCCGGTCGACCGTTATCTCGAACTGCTCGACCCGATGCTCACCTGGCGCGACCTGCGCGGCGAGATCGTCCGGGTCGAGCACCCGACGCCCCGCACGGTGCGTCTCACCATTCGTCCGACACGACAGTGGCGCGGACACCAGGCAGGACAATACGTGCAGCTCAGCGTCGTCATCGACGGCGTACGGCACACCCGTTGTTTCTCGCCGGCCAACGCCGCCGCCGGCTCGGACGGCGCCATCGAGCTGACCATCACCGCCAACGACGACGGCCTCGTCTCCAAGTACCTTGCCGCCGAGGCCCGGACCGGCGACGTCGTCGGACTGTCCCAGGCCGACGGCGACTTCGCACTACCGGAGACCGACCCGACGTCGGCCGTCTTCATCAGCGGGGGCAGCGGAGTTACACCTGTGCTCTCAATGATGAGGACGCTCGTGGCCCGAGGCTACGCAGGACCGATCACGTTCGTGCACTACGCACGCACGGCGTCGGAGGTGGCGTACCGGGACGAGCTCGCCGCCCTGGCGGCCGGGCATCCCAACCTCGACCTCCGGATGCACCACACCCGCGAGGCCCACGACGGCCACTTCACCGCCGCGCACCTCGACAACATCCCCGGCCTGGCCGACGCCGACGTCTTCGTCTGCGGACCGCAGGCCTTGATGGATGCCGTCGCCGAGGCACATACCGAGCTCGGCATCTCGCAGCCATTGCACAGCGAGGCGTTCACCCTGGCCGCACCGACGGTCGTCGACCCCGATTCGGTCGAGGGCGAACTGACGTTCTCACGGTCGGGGGCAACGGCGACCAACGACGGTCGTCCGATCCTCGACCAGGCCGAGGCCGCCGGACTCACCCCGGAATCCGGCTGCCGCATGGGGATCTGCTTCTCCTGCACCGCCGTGAAGAAGTCGGGCTGCACCCGCAACGTCCTGACCGGCGAGACCGACACCGAGTCCGACACCCAGATCCAGCTGTGCATCAACGCCCCGGTCGGTTCCGTCGACATCGAGATCTGACGGTCGGCCACCACACGCCGACCTCCACCCAATCCACTCTCCTAACTAGCAGGAGGCACACCATGACCATCGACATCGCCAAGGACACCCGTCCCGCGCCCACCGAGAACCTGCCGGCCGTAGTCGAGGCCGAGAAGATCAACACCGGAAACACCGACCCCAACACCGTCGTCCTGTCCTATGAACAGGTCGAGGCGCTGGGGCGTGACCTGGACGAGCTGCGCTCCCGGATCGTCGCCGACCTCGGCCAGAAGGATCGCGACTACCTGTACGCGGTCATCCGCGCCCAGCGCGGCTTCGAGATCGGCGGCCGCGCGCTCATGTACCTCGGGTTCTTCCCGCCGGCCTGGATCGCCGCCGTGGGGGCGCTCTCCGTGTCGAAGATCCTCGACAACATGGAGATCGGCCACAACGTGATGCACGGCCAGTACGACTGGATGCGCGAGGACACCTACAATTCGCGCGAATTCGAGTGGGACACCGTGTGTCCGGCTGACCAGTGGAAGCACAGCCACAACTACCTGCACCACACATTCACCAACATCGTCGGCGAGGACCGCGACATCGGTTACGGCATCCTGCGGATGGCGCGCGACCAGAAGTGGAATCCCTACTACCTGGGCAACCTCGGCTATGCGACCGCCCTCATGCTCCTCTTCGAGTGGGGTGTCATGCTCCACGATCTGGAGGCGGAGAACGTGATCCAGGGCAAGCGCAAGTGGAGTGACATCAAGGGCCTGGTGAAAGGTATGTGGCGCAAGGCCGGTCGACAGGTCCTCAAGGACTACGTCGTCTTCCCGGCGCTGACCGGTCCGCTGTTCGTGCCGACCCTGATCGGCAACGCAACCGCGAACCTGGTGCGCAACGTATGGACGTACTCGATCATCTTCTGCGGCCACTTCCCCACCGGTGCACAGACTTTCACCCCTGAGGAATGCCAGAACGAGACCCGGGGCCAGTGGTACCTGCGCCAGATGCTGGGTTCGGCCAACATCACCGGCAGTCCGCTGTTCCACATCATGAGCGGCAACCTGTCCCATCAGATCGAGCACCATCTGTTCCCGGACATCCCTGCCGGCCGCTACCCGGAGATGTCGGCCGAGGTGCGCGAGATCTGTGATCGCTACGGCCTCCCGTACAACACCGGCTCACTCAGTCACCAGCTGGCGTCGACCTGGAAGAAGATCGCGAAGTTGTCGCTGCCGAACTGGATGACCCGCGACGACGACGACCTCACCGTCATCGTCGAGCGTGAGAAGCCCGCGTCGGTCGCCTGATCAGCTCCTCTCCGCACCGTTTCGCCGGCTGGTCCCGGGGGTATCCTCGGGACCAGCCGCGTCGGACGGGCGTGCGCACACTCTCATGTGGGGGCAACACCCTTCAGGAACCCAGGGGGTCTAGATGGTCGACAGCATCGAACGGAACAAGGATCTGATGCAGGAGCTGATCGAGTCCACGGCAACACACGTGGGTCGCATCGCCACGATCATCACCGGTGCCGTCGCCGGGGTGACCCGCGAGATCGGCGAGATCGTCACCGACGGGTTCGAGATGCGGGAGGCCGCCCGCAAGGCGAAGGCCGACGAGCTCGCCCGCGACCCGGAGTGGGGAATCATCGACGCCGAGTTCGCCTATGCGGAGTCGATCAACGACGTCGACCTGTCCGAACCGTTCTCCGAATCCGAGCAGGCGCGAGAAGTGACTGGAGTCGACATGGACGAGATCCCCGATCGCATCGACGTCGGTGAGCAGGCCGGCATCGACCAGGAGGGAGAGGTCTCCCGAGAGGCCGAACTCCCCAGCGACGGCGGCGTGACCGACCAGGACGAGCCCGACGTCGACGACCCGCGGGAGATCGCCGCGGAGGAGCCCCGGATCGCACCCGACATCGATCACTTGTGAGACCGCGCTCACCCTCTTGAGATCTGGGTGGATACAACCTTTGCCAAACGGCGGACTCACCCGTAGCTTGGTCCTGGTTTTCCTAGTTCATGGAGGTTCTGTCGATGTCGGTGCGTGAGGTTCTCACCTTTCCCAACCCCGTGAACGACTATGCGGCCCGCACGACTGCCGGCCTGGTCGTCGCCTTGGCCGTCATCGCGGTCGCGGTCAACAACCCGATCCTCTACGGCGTGCTGGCCCTCGGTTTCGCGCTGCGCGTGGCGTCGGGCCCGACGCTATCCCCGTTCGGACAGCTGTCGGTGAAGTTCATCGTCCCGAAGATCGTCCGCAAGGAGAAGCTCGTCCCGGGTCCGCCGAAGCGTTTCGCCCAGACCATCGGCCTGGTCGTCAGCGGCACGGCGTTCGTGCTCAGCCTCTTCGGTTTCGGTCTGGCCGCACAGATCGCCACCGGCATCCTGATTTTCGCTGCGACTCTCGAGGCCGTGTTCGGATTCTGCCTCGGCTGCACCATCTTCGGATTCCTGCAGCGTGCAGGCATCATCCCCGAGTCGGTGTGCGAGGCCTGCAACAACATCTCGCTGCGCAATCCCGCGGCCGTCTAGCGCCGACAAACCCTCCCTTTTTCCGTAGACCCACCCACCCGCGCGGGGGTGGGTCTACGGAAAAAGGGAGGGTTTGCCTTGCTCCCTGAGGAGCCCGGAGCTTGCGGAGGGCGTCTCGAAGGGTCAGTCGGACTTCACCGCGCGGTCGGGCACGGTCATCGCCATCATCATGATCTCGGTCTCGCTGTAGTCCCGGCCGGGGTGTTCGGCCGCGAGGTGGGCCTGGACCTTGGGGACGAAGTCGTCTTCGAGGGCGGTGATGGACTCGCCACAGGGGCAACGCAGGTTGTATGCCATGCGTCACATCCTATCGGGGCCGGACGGTCAGTCCAGGATTCCCAATGCGATCCCGTCCAGGATGTCGTGCTCGCTGACGACGAGTTCGGTGATGCCCGCACGCTCGGCCAGCACCCTCGCCAGTTCCAGCGTGACCAGCGATCCCCCGCCGATGACGTCGACGCGACCGGGGTGCATCGGCCCCAGGGCGGCGCGGTCGGCGCGCGTCATGTGGACGAGGTCCCAGCACACGCGGTCCAGGTCGGCCAGCGAGATGCGGGAGAGGTGGATCTTCTCCGAGTCGTACTCGGTCAGCCCGGCGCCGAGCGCGGCGAGCGTCGTCATCGTCCCGGCGACGCCGACCCACGTCCGTGCAGGTTCGACGGGCACCCGCGAGAAGGCCTCGGCCAGCCGCTCGGCGGCGAACGCCCGGGCGGCGGCGATCTCCTCGGCGGTCGGCGGATCCGACGGCAGGGTGCGTTCGGTCAGGCGCACGCACCCGATGTCCGCCGAGTACGCCGCGTGGACACCGTCGGTGTCGCCGAGCACCACCTCGGTCGAGCCGCCCCCGAGGTCGGTGACCACGAAAGGTCCGGTGGCAGGGTCCAATTCACCGACAGCCCCGCGGAAGGACAGCCGCGCTTCCTCGTCCCCGGAGATGACCTCGGCGATGGCGCCGTCGGAGACACAGCCCAGCAGGTCGGCGGTCATCGCGAAGAACTCGTCGCGGTTCGACGCATCACGCGTCGCCGATGTCGCGACCATCCGAACCTTCACGACGCCGAGCGATTCCATCGTCTTGACGTAGTCGGCGAGCGCGATGCGGGTGCGTTCAATCGACTCCGGTGCGAACTGACCCGTGGCGTCGACGCCGTAACCCAGTCGTACGACGCGCATCTCGCGATGCAGGTCGACGAGGCGACCGTCGTCGCCGGCCCGGGCGACGAGGAGACGGATCGAATTGGTACCGCAGTCGACGGCGCCGACGACCGTCACGCGTCGTCTCCGGTGGCCTCCGTGGGCGGAAGCGTGTCGGGCCAGTCGGTCGGGATCGCGGTGCCCCGCAAGCCGTTTGCAGCGGCGAGAGCCACCGCCTCGTCGCCGAACGGGTTGAGACCCGGCCCCTTGGCGAGCGAATGCGCGATCAGCACGTGCAGGCACTTCACCCGGTCGGGCATCCCGCCGCCGGTGAAGTCGGTACCCAGCGACTCGATGGCGTCGCGTTCGGCGAGGTAGTCCTCGTGCGCACGACGATAGGCAGCCGCGAGCTCCGGATCGGACGACAACCGGGCGGTCATCCCTCGCATCACGCCCGCCGATTCCTGACGGCTGGCCTCGGCGGTGAGCCGCGGATCGGTCAAGTAGTACAGCGTCGGGAACGGCGTGCCGTCGGGCAGCCGCGGCGCGGTCTTGACGACGGCCGGCTGCCCGTCAGGTGTGCGGTAACTGATCTCGATGACGCCCCGCGGTTCGCGCCCCAGCTGGGCTGCGACGGTGGCGAGGTCTTCTTCTGACACGCTCACGGTCTCTGACCTCACTGCGCGGCGGGCGGAGTCGACAGGGTGTCCCAGAGGTTGCCGTACCAGGGTGCGCGGGCGCGCTCCTCGGCACGTTCGGCGGCCTCGCGGCGGGCCTGGTCGGCGGGGAACAACATCACGAGCGGGATCTCTCCTGGCTTGACGAACTGCAGACGCGTCCGCGCCTGGGCCTCGATGTAGGCGGGGTCGTTCTGCTCGTTGACCTTCTGCTGGTAGTCGGCGACCTCGCGCCGCAGCTGTTCGTTCGACGCGGTCAGTTGACGGAACTCCGACCGCTGAGTGAAGTAGGTCCGCAGCGGCATCGCCAGCGTCAGGGCGACGACGCAGACCACGACGACCGTGATGACGAGTGTCGCCACGGTCGCCGGGGTCATCTCGAAACGACGCAGACGAGCACTCAAACCGGACCGCATCCGGCTGCGGGACGCGTTCGGCCGGGGACGACGAACCGGTTCGGCCGGCGGGGCGGCTGTGTCGGCCGCGGTCCTCTGGGCTTCGTCGGCGGTGTCCTTGGTGGCGTCGGTGATCAGCTCCTGCTCACCGGTCTCGACGACCGAGGCCGGTGCGACAGGTCGGGCCGGACGTCCGGACCGATCGTGCCGTCGCGTGCGACGGGCGTCGCGTACGCGCGGATCGGCCTTCCGATCACGCGCACGCTGACGCCCGTCACCGCGGTGACGTCGCTCCGAACCCATGAAGACAGCTAATCACGAACCAAACGAGAAACGCGGGAAGGCGAGGTCGCCCGCGTAGCGTGCCGCATCGCCGAGACCCTCTTCGATGCGCAGCAGCTGGTTGTACTTGGCGACACGCTCGGAACGAGCGGGCGCGCCGGTCTTGATCTGGCCACAGCTGCAGGCGACGGCGAGGTCGGCGATGGTGGTGTCCTCGGTCTCACCGGACCGGTGGCTCATCATCGACTTGTAGCCGTTGTTGTGCGCGAGGGCGACGGCATCGAGGGTCTCGGTCAGCGTGCCGATCTGGTTGACCTTGACCAGCAGGGCGTTGGCGATGCCCTTGGAGATGCCCTCTTCGAGGCGCTCGGGGTTGGTGACGAACAGGTCGTCGCCGACGAGCTGCACCTTGTCACCGATCGACTCGGTCAGCTTGGCCCAACCGGTCCAGTCGTCCTCGGACAGACCGTCCTCGATCGAGACGATCGGGTAGTCGGCGATGAGCTTCTCGTAGAACGACACCATGTCGTCGGCGCCGAGCTCCTTGCCCTCGAGCTTGTAGGCGCCGTTGGAGTAGAACTCGGTCGACGCGGCGTCGAGCGCGATGACGACGTCACGGCCGAAGTTGTAGCCGGCCTTGCCGACGGCCTCGCCGATCACGGCGATCGCAGCCTCGGTGTTCGGCAGGTCGGGGGCGAAGCCGCCCTCGTCGCCGAGCGCGGTGTTCAGGCCCTGCTTGTGCAGCACCGACTTGAGCGCGTGGTAGACCTCGGCGCCGCAGCGGAGGGCTTCCTTGAAGGTGGGAGCGCCGACCGGGGCGATCATGAACTCCTGGAAGTCGATGCCGTTGTCCGCGTGCTCACCGCCGTTGATGATGTTCATCATCGGGACCGGCAGGATGTGGGCGTTGGGGCCGCCGATGTAGCGGAACAGCGGCAGACCGGCCGACTCGGCCGCGCCCTTGGCCACCGCGAGCGACACACCGAGCAGCGCGTTGGCGCCGATGCGGCTCTTGTCGGGGGTGCCGTCGCAGTCCAGGAGTGCCTGGTCGACGAGACGCTGTTCCTCGGCCTCGATGCCGATCACCGCGGGTGCCAGCTCGCCGAGGACACCCTCGACGGCCTTGGTGACCCCCTTGCCCAGGTACCGCTCGCCGCCGTCACGGAGCTCGACGGCCTCATGTTCGCCGGTGGAAGCGCCCGACGGAACGGCGGCGCGGGTGAAGGTGCCGTCGTCCAGGACGACCTCGACCTCGACCGTCGGGTTTCCCCGCGAATCGAGAATCTCGCGCGCACCTACCTGCTCGATGATTGCCACGGCTGAACCCCAATCTCGGTGGACGTGCCGGCTGTGATGCCGGTCGGTAGGTCAAAGAGTAGTGGCTGCACCCACGGTCCACGAGACAAGGTCTCGTGCCACGGCCGGAACCGTCCGGCTCCCGGGTCAGAAACGGACGTTGATCGAGTAGGCGTTGGCGTGATCGCGCACGTCGAGGACGTAGGCCATCGAATTGTTGTACCTGCGGACCGCCTTCTCCCAGCCCTCGGCGACGGTCATGTCGTTGCCCGAGGAGACGCACAGGTAGCGGGCGGCGGACAGCGCCGCGTCGTCGATGTTGTCCGGGTCGGGGACGCCGTCGCCGCTGGCGTCCACGCCGTAGCGCTTCCACGTCTCCGGAATGAACTGGAACGGTCCCATGGCGCGGTCGTGGGTGGAGTCGCCGTCGAGGCTGCCGCCGTCGGTGTCGCGGATCTCCATGTTGCCCTTGGTGCCGTCGAGCTGAACCCCGCGGATCGGCGGGCTGACGTCGCCGTTGGCGGCGACACTGGAACCCCGATAGTGCCCGTGCTTGCTCTCGACGCCGGCGATGCCGGCCAGCGTCGTCCACGCGATGCCGCATTCGGGGTGCTGCTGCCGCTGGATCTCCGCGGCGTTGCCGTATGCCTGCAGGGACACGACGGGGATGCCGGTCGACTCGGAGATGGGGTCGGCCCACTCGCGCATCTTGTCGGCGGTGCGGCCCGGTGCGTTGATGTCGATGTAGGGCTGCGGCACGCCCGCGCCGGGCGGGATGCCCTCGGGGATGTCGGGCCTGTTCAGCGACGGGAGGTCGATGCATGCGGAGAGCAGCACCGTCGAGGCGACCGCCACACAGCCCGCCACCAGCCCGTTCCTCCACGAGCGACGGTTCCGCCCCCGGCCCAACACACGCATTCCCCGTTCACTCCTGTCTCAGGTCTGTCGAATAGATCTGGGGCGAGCCGATGCCCGCCCGAGCGACCACGATCGCACATGCCGCGGCGTGCTCGCCTCGGCAACACACAGCGACCCGGTCACAGGGGACAACTGCCGGCGGTCGCCTTCGGTTCCCGATGGTCGGTCGGGACTTCGACGCGGCGTCGCCCACCGTGCGGAATCCGATGCTCGACGCCGATCCCGACATACCGGTCACGGCACCGGCGGAGGTCTGGAAATCACAGTGCGTCGAATCCCGCTGATCAGGCCCCCTCTGGCAGGGATCCGGCCCACCGGTGGGGCGATGTGCCCTATGCGACACACCCTCTCCGGTCTAACGTTCCTATGGCTAGCCTCACCACACACGTCGCCGCTGGGCGTCGAGGAGATGGACCACCGGGAATGTATTACGTATCGGCACTCGCCTCGAGCGGCATTGCGGTCCTGGCTGCCGACGGACCGTCGGTCTGGACGCAGATGGTAGGGAGCGCGCTCATCGGTCTGCGCGAAGGCCTCGAGACCGGGATCGTGGTCATGGTCCTGATCGCCTTCGTCGTCAAGACCGACCGCCGAGACGCCCTCAAGTGGATCTGGGCGGGCGTGGGTGCGGCGGTGGCGATGACGCTCGTGGTGTTCCTCGTGATCCACTTCGGCACATCGACGATGACGCCGCTCGCGGCGGAGACCATCGCCGGCGTCGCGTCGCTGGTGGCGGTCGGGATCGTGACGTTCATGGTGCTGTGGATGAGCGAGGCCTCCTCCCACATCTCCGCCGATCTCAAGAGCGGGATGTCGAAAGCGCTTCTCGCCGGCGGCGCCTCGGTGCTGGGTCTGGCGTTCCTGGCCGTCGGCCGCGAGGGCTTCGAAACGGCGCTGCTGATGGTCGGTTACGCCGAGAGCGTGTCGGGCGGACTGTGGCCGTTGCTCGGACTCGTGATCGGCATCCTCGCCGCCGTCGCGCTGACAGTGCTGATCTACCGCGGAGCGATCCGCATGAACCTCTCGGTGTTCTTCACCTACACCGGCCTGTTCCTGATCGTCGTCGCCGCCGGAATCCTGACCTACGGCATCCGGGCCTTGCAGACGGTCGGCTGGCTGCCCGGCCTCGGCAACACCGCCTTCGACATCTCGGCGACCTACGACGCCTCCTCCTGGTACGGCACGATCCTCGGCGGCATCTTCAACGTGCGCCCGGATCCGACAATCCTGCAGGTGATCGCCTGGATCGTCTACGTGGTGGTCGTGACCACGATCTTCTTCCGTCGACAGCGCGCCGGCCATCGGGCCCCCACCTCGAAGACCCCCGCCGCCCGGAAGAGCGCAACGCCCGACGAGAGCTCCGCGCCCGCGGAGCCCGCCCCCGAAAGGAATCCTCAGTGACTCGTAGACCCGTGGTGGCCGCAGCTGCGGCCGCGGTGGTGATCTCCCCTGTGCTCCTCGCCGGTTGTACCGAGAAGGGCAGCTCCGAGGGCGCGATCGCGGTGACCTCGACCGCCGACGCCTGCGATCTCGCGACCACCGAAGCGACGACCGGCAACGTCGATTTCGCGATCACCAACTCCGGCGACAAGGTCACCGAGTTCTACGTCTACGGCAACAACAACCGCGTCCTCGGCGAGGTCGAGAACATCGGCCCCGGACTGTCCGGCAATCTGACCGTCGAGATCGTCGAACCCGGCACCTACACGGTGGCGTGCAAGCCCGGCATGGTCGGCACCGGCATCCGAACCGAACTCAACGTCGGCGGCGAGCGCAAGGAGAAGGCCGACGTACCCGCAGACGTGACCGCCGCCAAGGCGCAGTACCTCGAGTACGTCCGCAATCAGCTGAACACCCTGCACGCCCAGACGACGTCCTTCGTCGACAGCGTCAAGAAGGGCGATCTCGACGCGGCGCGTGCGCAGTTCGGTCTCACGCGTACCCCGTACGAACGGATCGAGCCGGTCGCCGAGTCCTTCCCCGATCTCGACCCCGCCATCGACATGCGATGGGACGATACCGAGGACGGCACCCAGCCGTTCACCGGCTTCCACCGTCTCGAACGGTTCCTGTGGCCGCCGCAGCCCGCCGAGATCGGCGATGCAGCCGGCCAGATCACGCCGTCGGATGCCGCGAACGCCAAGGCGACCGACAATCCGCAGGCCATCGCCGAGATCGCCGACGGTCTGCTCGCCAACGTGACCAGGCTCCGCGACTCGGTCAGCAAGCCGGACTTCGAGTTCGAGACCCTCTCGTTCGTGAAGGGCCCGCAGGCCCTCATCGACGAGGTCGCCGCCACCAAGGTCGACGGTGAAGAGGACCGGTACTCCCACACCGACCTGTGGGACATCGCCGCCAATCTCGACGGGTCGGAAACCGCGATCGCGACGATGCAGCCGATCATCTCCGCCAAGAACCCGGCACTGATGGACAAGATCACCGCGCAGTTCACGACCGCGCGCGACTCGGTGAACAGATACCGTAACGGCGACGGCTACGTGTCCTACATCGAGGTCACGCCCGAACAGCGCAAGGAGCTGTCCACTCAGATCGACGCGCTGTCGGCCACCCTGTCCCAGGTGCCGGGAATCGTGTTGCAGCAATGAGTGATCCGGCCCGCCACCCCGACGACGCGCAACCAACCGAGCCCGTAGGCCGCACGACGCGACGTGGTCTCTCGCGTCGTGCGATCCTCGGCGGCACCGGTGCCGGACTGCTCGTCGCCGCGGGCGGGATGGCCGTCGGCCGTGCCACCACGCAGGCCCCGGCGACCGACCACATCGTCGAATTCCGGGGTCCACGGCAGGCCGGGATCATCACCGCCGCACAGGATCGGCTGCATTTCGCGAGCTTCGACGTCGTCACCGACAACCGAGACGAGCTCGTCGCGGTGCTGCAACGCTGGACCGACGCGGCCGACCGCATGACCCGCGGCGAGGAGACCGTCCCCGACGGCGCCACCGGCCTCGGTGAGTACACACCACCCGCCGATACCGGGGAAGCGTTGGGGCTGAGCGCTGCTCACCTCACGCTCACGATCGGCTTCGGTCCCGGGCTGTTCGGTCCCAGCGCGTCGGCTCCCGACCGCCCCGACCGGTTCGGTCTCGCCGACCGTCGACCGCCGGCGCTCGTCGACCTGCCGATGTTCGCCGCCGAGAAGATCGACCCCGCACGGTCGTACGGCGACATCTGCGTGCAGGCCTGCGCCGACGACCCGCAGGTGGCGGTCCACGCCATCCGCAATCTCGCCCGAATGGCGGTGGGCGTCATGGCCGTCCGCTGGTCGCAGCTAGGGTTCGGCCGCACGTCGTCGACGACGCAGTCCCAGGACACTCCCCGAAACCTGTTCGGGTTCAAGGACGGCACCGCGAACCTGCGCGCCGAGGACACCGACCTCCTCGACCGCTGGGTCTGGGTCGCCCCGGAGGACAATCCACCGTCGGCGCAGTGGATGACCGGCGGGACCTACCTCGTCGCCCGGCGGATCCGGATGGACATCGAACCGTGGGACCGCGCCAACCTCTTCGAGCAGGAACAGATCGTCGGACGCACCAAGCGATCCGGCGCACCGCTCGGGAAGGCCGGCGAGTTCGACGACCCCGACTTCGCGATCACTTCCGGTGGGACCCCGATCATCGCGCGCAACGCCCACGTGCGGCTGGCACATCCGGACAACCTCGGCGGGGTGCAGATCCTCCGCCGGGGTTACAACTTCACCGACGGGACCGACGGCTTCGGCCACCTCGACGCCGGGCTGTTCTTCATCGCCTTCAACCGCGACACCGGCAAGCAATTCGTGCCCATGCAGCAGGTCCTGTCCCGGCAGGACGCGATGACCGAGTATCTGATCCCCAACGGCTCGGCGAACTTCGCCATCCCACCCGGCCTCGGACCCGGCGAATGGTGGGGGCAGCGGCTCTTTGAGTGACCTTCCGCGACGGCGGTCGCTCACCATCAGTCCGGGAGCACGCTCTCCCAAGCTGCACGCGAATCCAGTTCGATGCCCAGCTCTTTCGCGCGCGCCTCGGCGTCCCGGACCGACGCCATCAGCGCCAGGGCCTTGTCTCGGGTCTGCGCCTCGACGCTGTCGTCGCTCGGGGCGACGGTGACCGTCCACGTCTCGGCCGGAATGGTGTCCACCGGATACGACGCCGCGGTGAGCCGTTCGAAGATCTTCTGCAGCAGGGCGAGCGACGGCTGCGTGGTGGCAACGCCGTCGAGGACGGAGCCGCGCTTCTTCTCCGCGGCCTTGCGTTCCTCCCACTCGCGGATCTGGGTCTCCAGGTCGGAGTGGGCGCCGGACAGCACGCCGGGGGTGCGGCCCATCACCTTGGAGGTGAAACTGCGTGCGACGTCGTCGATGTCGAACGGCGCGTCCGGGTCGTCGGCGGCGATGCGCGCGTGGAAGAGCACCTGCAGCAACAGATCCCCGAGTTCTTCCTTGAGCTCGAGCTGATCACCGGCCTCGATGGCGTCGAGCAGCTCGTAGACCTCCTCGAGGAGGTAGCGACGCAGCGAGTGATGGGTCTGGGTGCTCTCCCAGGGGCCGTCGCGGCGCAACGTGTCCATGAGCGCGACGGAATCGAGGAGCGCCATCCCCGAGACCTTCTGCGTGGCGATGACCTGCTCACCGCGGGCGGCGCGGGCACGCACGAGGGGGTGATCGGCGTCGGTGCTCACCAGCACGGAGTCGACGGGCGTCTCACCGAGCACCTCGTCGAAAACCGGTTCGACACGGTCGAACTCCCAGAGCAGGGCAGCGGGCACGTCCTCGGTGACCTTGACCGATCCGGTGAGCCAGGCGCGCGCCCGGATGGGGATCAGGTCGGGCCGTGCCGGGTCCAACAGCACCACCGTCATTCGTTGTACGCCCTCTCTCGACCCCCGTGGATTTTCCTGCCCCGCTGAGTGGTGTTCTAAGCGTTCGGCTCCGGCTTGAGCTGCGTGAGGAACGTCGTGAGGTACTCGATGAGCTCGTCGTCGCGCAGACGTGCCGAACCGACTCCCCCGGTCCGCGGAATCGGGAGCGTGACCACCGACGTCGTCGCGCGGAAGGTCGCCGAGGAGTAGAGCCTGCGGAGACGCACCTGCTCGCTGTCGAGGAGCGGCAGCGGCGAGATCTTGACGCCCTGTCCGGCCAGTCCGATCTCGGTGATGCCGCGCTCGCGGCAGCGCAGACGCAGGCGGGCGATCGACGCCAGACGCGTCGTCTCGACCGGCGGCGGACCGTAGCGGTCGTTGAGTTCGACGAGCACCGCGTCGACCTCGGCGTCGTCGGTGGCCGACGCCAGCTTGCGGTACGCCTCCAGACGGAGACGGTCCGAGTCGACGTATTCGACCGGGATGTGCGCATCCACCGGCAGGTCGATCCGCACCTCCCCGGTCTCCTGGGTCTCGACGGGCTTGCCGTCGGCCGCGGCGCGATACGCCTCGACGGCCTCGCCAACGAGCCGCACGTAGAGGTCGAAACCGACGCCCGCGACGTGGCCGGACTGTTCGGCGCCGAGAACATTTCCGGCGCCACGCAATTCGAGGTCCTTGAGCGCCACCGCCATACCGGCGCCGAGTTCGTTGTTCTGCGCGATCGTCGCGAGCCGGTCGTAGGCGGTCTCGGTCAGCGGCCGGTCCGGGCTGTAGAGCAGGTAGGCGTAACCGCGTTCACGACTACGTCCGACTCGTCCGCGCAGCTGATGGAGCTGCGAGAGACCGAGGTTCTCGGCGCGGTCCACGATGAGCGTGTTGGCGTTGGAGATGTCGAGACCGGTCTCGATGATGGTCGTACAGACCAGCACGTCGTACTCGCGGTTCCAGAACCCCGACACCGTGCGCTCCAGCTGATCCTCACCCATCTGACCATGCGCGACAACGACTCTCGCCTCGGGGATCATTGCGGCGATGTCCTTGGCCGTCTTGTCGATGGTCGAGACGCGGTTGTGCACGTAGAAGACCTGGCCGTCGCGGAGCAACTCACGACGGATCGCCGCGGCCACCTGTTTCGGCGCGTAGGCGCCGACATAGGTCAGCACCGGGTGGCGCTCCTCGGGTGGGGTGAGGATCGTCGACATCTCGCGGATGCCGGCCATCGACATCTCCAGGGTGCGCGGGATCGGCGTCGCCGACATGGTCAGCACGTCGACGTGGGTGCGCAGCGACTTGATGTGTTCCTTGTGTTCGACGCCGAATCGCTGCTCCTCGTCGACGATCACGAGGCCGAGGTCCTTCCACGTGATACCGGTCTGCAGGAGGCGGTGGGTGCCGATGACGATGTCGACCTCGCCCTTGGCCATCGCCTCGGTGATCTCGCGGGATTCCTTGGCATCGGTGAAGCGCGACAGTCCGCGTACCCGCACCGGGAAACCGCTCATCCGCTCGGTGAACGTCTGCAGATGCTGTTGCGCGAGAATGGTCGTCGGCACGAGGACGGCGACCTGTTTGCCGTCCTGCACCGCCTTGAACGCGGCGCGCACCGCGATCTCGGTCTTGCCGTAACCGACGTCGCCGACGATGACGCGGTCCATCGGGACCGGACGTTCCATGTCGGACTTGACCTCGGCGATGACGGTCAGCTGATCGACCGTCTCGGTGAAGTCGAAGGCGTCTTCCATCTCCTGCTGCCACGGGGTGTCGGGCCCGAAGGCGTGGCCCGGGGCGGCATGACGCGCGGCGTAGAGCTGCACCAGCTCGCCGGCGATCTCGCGAACGGCCTTGCGCGCCTTGCGCTTGGTGTTCTGCCAGTCCGACCCGCCCAGCTTGGACAGCGACGGCTGCTCGCCACCGACGTACCGGGACAACTGGTCGAGCGCGTCCATCGGCACGTACAGCCGGTCGGCGGGCTGGCCGCGTTTGCTCGACGCGTACTCGAGGACCAGGTACTCGCGACGCGCACCCGAGACGGTGCGTTCGATCATCTCGACGAACTTGCCGATGCCGTGCTGGTCGTGCACGACGAGGTCGCCGGCGGCCAGCGCCAGCGGGTCGACCTGGTTGCGGCGCTTGGCCGGGAGCTTGCGTCCGTCACGGACGTTCGCGACGCGCGTACCGGTGAGATCCGCCTCGGTGACCACGACGAGTCCGGCGTCGGCACAGACGATTCCGGCGCGGAGCGTGGCCCCGAAGACCGTGACCTCGCCCGGTTCGGGACGATGCCCCGGCTCGGCGATCACGTACGGCACCTCGGCCTCGGACAGCCGCTCGCCGACTCGCTGGGCGGTGCCCTTGCCGGTGACGACGATCGCGGCGGTCTTGCCGTCGGACACATGCGCCCGGAGCTGGGCGAACGTGGCCGCGATCTCGCGCTCGTCGCCGCGCGGTGCGGGTCCGGGGGTGAGGTCGAGTTCGAGTTCGTTCCCGCTGCCGGTGGACAGCGGTGACAGCGTCCACCACGGGCGTTTGGCCTGTAGTGTCGCTTCGCGCACGTCGCCGAGCGAACGATAGGCGCTGGCCTGCAGGTCGATGCCGGTTCCTGACCGCGGGTCGATCGGGGCGTTCGCGCCCATCGCCGCGGCCGTCCACGACGCCTCGAGGAACTCCGCACCGGTCTTGGACAGGTCCGCGGCGCGGGTCCGGACCTTCTCGGGGTCGAGGATCAGCACGCGTGTCCCGTCGGGGACGACCTCGGTGAGGAGTTGCATCTCGCCGTCGACGAGCGCCGGGATGAGCGCTTCCATTCCCTCGACGGGGATGCCCTCGGCCAGTTTGCCGAGCATCTCGGTGAGTGCGGTGTCGTCGGGGTTCTTCGCCGCGAGATCGCTTGCGCGCGTGCGCACCTTCTCGGACAGGAGTAGTTCACGACCCGGGTGGATGCGTACCTCGGACGCGTCGACCTCGGGCTGGCTGCGCTGGTCGGCGACCGAGAACGCCCGGATCTCGGTGATCTCGTCGCCCCAGAACTCGACGCGGACCGGGTGGTCGGCGGTCGTCGGGAAGACGTCGAGGATGCCGCCGCGGACCGCGAACTCGCCGCGGCGTCCAACCATGTCCACCCGTTCGTAGGCCATCTCGACGAGCTGCGCCAGCAGTCCGTCGAAGTCGACCTCGATGCCCTCGCGCAGCGTTACCGTGGCGACCTCGCCGAGGCCCGGCGCCATCGGCTGCACGAGCGAGCGGACCGTGGTGACCACGACCCGCAGCGGGTTGTCGCCGGGATTGGCGAGACGGTGCAGCACCGCCAGTCGCTGGCCGACGGTGTCCGCGCTCGGCGACAGCCGCTCGTGCGGGAGGGTCTCCCACGAGGGGAACTGGGCCACCGAGTCGGCGTCGTCGAGGAGTTCGGCCAACTCGGCCGTCAGGTCATCGGCCTCGCGACCGTTGGCCGAGACGACCAGCAGCGGGGCCTCGGCGCCGGCGGCCAGACAGGAGACGAGGAACGGCCGGGCGGCGTCGGGTGCGGTGATGTCGAGGCGACGTTCGGCACGGCGTTCGTGCACCTCGCGGAAGGATTTGTCCGCACACGCGAGCGCGGCCAGACCGGACAGGGCACGGGGCGTCGACACTCCGCCGATTGTATGTGCCGCGCCTCGTGCCCCCTCAGGCCGGTCGATCAGCCCAGCAGGCCCTGCCCCAGTACCTCTCCTCGACGAGCCCCGGGAAGGACGGCGTAGACCGCCGATCCGATGGGCGTCGTCCATTGATTCAGCGCGTCGTGTTCGGCCAGCCGCGCCTGGACCGGCACGTATTGGGCGTCGACATCGCGCTGGTAGGCGGCGAACAGGAGGCCGCTGTTGGAGATGGGGATGGTCCCGTCGGCATCGGGTTCCGGCGGGTCGTCGTAGTTGTAGCCACGCCGCAGGAATCGCTCCGTCGGTGTCCGGTGACGGGCGCGGGCGATGTGCGACGACGCCGGGATGGCGGGCAGCCCGTCGACGATCTTGTCGAAGTCCGGGTCGTCGTGTTCACCTCCCCCGCTCAGCGGCGCACCGTCGGTGAGGGTGCGTCCCACCGACAGTTCCTGGCTGCGCGGGTCGACCTCCTGCCATCCGTCGAGATCCATGGCGATCCGACGCAGCACCATCGACGTCCCGCCGGCGAACCACGGCTGTTCGGCGCCGTCGTCCCAGACCAGGGTGTCCGAGTCGGCGGGCCCGAGGTTCACGGTTCCGTCGACCTGCCCCATCAGGTTGCGCATGGTCACCTTCTCGTCCTGGCTGCCGCGGGAGTTGCGGAAGCCGCGCTGGACCCATCGCAGTCGGACCCGTCCCGCCACGTTCGCCGTCAGGACCCGGGTCGCGTGGGCGACGGTGACCGGGTCGTCGGAGCAGATCTGCAGCAGCAGGTCCGTCTGTCCCCAGCGCCGCTCGTCGAGTCGGTCGATGGGGTACGCCGGAAGCGGATGCAGCCACCGGGGCCGTCGGCCCTCCAGTCCCGTCGCGGTGAAGGCGCCGGGGCCCAGGCCGACCGTGACGGTGAGCCTGGCGGGCAATCGGGCGAGTTCCGGTTCGCTGTCGGCCAGCGCCGGCGTACCCCTCGTGAGCCGGGCGGCGTCCTCGGTCCAGACCCGGAGAATCCCGGCGAGCGCCTCCCGCGCCTGCGGCCCCCGATCTGCCGAGAGATCGAGTCCGACGTAGTTGACGTGCGCGGTGGGCGGGGTCGTCACCCCGGCCTGGTGCACGCCGTGGAACTCGACGACGTCGCCGCCGTGCGTGGCGTCCCCGGCTGCGTCCGTGGACCGCGCTGCGATCGCCGTGGCTCCGACACCGAGACCGGCGGCTCCCGCGACGCCTGCGATCAGGCTGCGTCGCGAGAGGGCCGGGCCCCGGCCCCGTCTTCTGCCGTCACCGTGGCTGGTGGACTCAGCCATCACTGCCGGTGTCCGACGAGCCGTGGCCCGGCGTGTACTCCTCGTTGGCTCCACGGAAATCGCGTGCGTGCGCGACCATCTCGCGTGTGGAACCGTCGCCGAAGCGCAAGGTGATGGTGACCGTCTGACCGGCCTCGATCGGCCGCTTCAGGTCCATCAGCATGATGTGGTTCCCGCCGGGTTCGAGCGAGACCGTCTGACCGCCGGCGATCTTCAGGCCGCCGTCGACCTGGCGCAT
Source organism: Gordonia sp. Swx-4 (assembly GCF_030316175.1). Classification (NCBI taxonomy): domain Bacteria; kingdom Bacillati; phylum Actinomycetota; class Actinomycetes; order Mycobacteriales; family Gordoniaceae; genus Gordonia; species Gordonia sp. Swx-4. The sequence goes on along the minus strand of NZ_CP128197.1, from coordinate 1,584,501 downwards.
GGTCATGGTGCCGTCGCCGGCCGGGGCCATCTCGTGCACCTCGACGCGGTCGGCGACATCGGTGTCACCACCGGTGAGGGTCACCTCGCGGTCGGAGGTGTTGGCCACGGTGCCGAACGCACCGGTCATCTGCTTGTCGGATGCCTTTACCCACTGGTCGGTGATGGTCACCGAGTCGGCCTGGGTGGCGGGGGTGTCGTCGGAGGAGCATGCGGTCGTGACGGCCAGCGGAAGTGTCAGCGCGGCGAGGATCGCCAGCGGGCGACGAGCCCGGCGGGTCGTGGAAGTGCTTGAGAACATGGATGTTTCGCCTTTTCGGGTACGCGAGTCACCACCGGGGCTCCTGGGCGCCGGCGGGAAATGGAGGAATCAGGGGTCAGACCGGGAGGACCGGCGGACCCCGAGTCCAGATACCCCTGCGACCGAACAGCGGTCGCAGCGGATCGACCGCACCCGCGACCACGAGGACATCCCCGACCGCGATCAACGGAGGCGTCGTGGACGCCAGGATGCGTGAGCCGACACGGCGTGCACACTCCTGCGCGCCGACGAGCAGACCTGCGGAGATCAGCAGCGCCGCAACGTGAAAACCGATCATCGTCGGGCCGGGTAGCAGCGGCGTCGACGCGTGGTGGCCGCCGGTGTGCATCGCCAGATGCCCGAGAAGCTGCGCGACGGTGAGTGCCGCACCGACGGAGAGGATCTCGGTCGCGCGTCCCCGCGTCCCGCCCACCGCCCCGCTCACCCAACCGAGTCCGGCACTGATGGCGACCAGAAGGACAACGTGCGACGACGTCGGGAGGCCTCCCCCGGCGAGCGCGTGCGCCCCGACGCTCAGCGACCCGGACGTCATGGCGGCGACGACCGACCAGTGCACGCGCACAAGTCGTTCGGCCGGATCGGACGCCACAGGCATACCCCCGAGCGTACGCCCGCTATTACGCGGAGTAGTAGCCAAGTGGTGGCCCACACACCACTAGTCTCGTCAGAATGCAGGGAGCCCGGACCGACGACATGGGGGTGACGGTGCGCGACGCCGTCGAGACCGACCTCGCGGGCGTGGCGGACATCTACCGCCACTATGTGGAGAACACCGTCGCCACCTTCGACTACGTGGTCCCCTCGCACACCGCTTGGCTGGCGAAGTACCGCACGATCCGCGAGGCGAACAGGCCCTTCGTGGTCGCGACACTGTCTGCGGAGTCCGACCAGCACATCGTCGGCTACGCCTACCTGGGCACATTCCGCGCCATGCCGGCCTACGACCGCTCCACCGAGGACTCCATCTACGTCCGCCCCGGCCTGGGGGGCCGCGGCGTCGGATCGGCGCTCATGGCCGGGCTGCTCGATCGGGCCGATCCTGAGAACGTGCGACAGATCGTGGCGGTGATCGCGGCGACCGGTGGCGAGGGATCGGTCGCCCTGCACTCGCGGTTCGGGTTCACCGAGGTCGGTCGCCTGCGGTCGATCGGCCACAAGGCCGACCAGTGGATCGACTGCGTCTACATGCAGAAGGACCTCTGGGAGCCGTCCTCGTAGTCGGATCTCAGCGGTCGAGGCCCGCGGCCTCGGCGGCGGCGTCGGCCAGACCGACGCCGGTGCCCTCGTAGATGTGGAAGGCGACGTCGGCACCCCGCCCGAGCAGTTCGTCGCGTTCGTCGTCGTACTGCGCGACGACGGCGATGGTCCCCTCGAATTCACGCTCCTCGACTCGATCCAGTGCCACCAGGTTGGACCCGTGGAACGGCATGGCGAACACGAGGATGTCGAGGTCGGAGACGCCCTCGCACCGTTCCCAGAACCCCGTCTCGGTCGCGTCGGCCTCGATCACCCGTAGTCCGCGCGCACGAAGATCGGCGACCTTCAGCGGATCGTTCTCGACGCCGACGACATTCAGCCCGTACTCGTCGACGAGACGGTTGTAGACCGAACTGCCCACCCGGCCGAGACCGAAGACGACGGCACGGGCGGGAGCGAGGTCGATCGCCGCGTCGTCGGGATGGGCGCTCGCGGCGGCTGTTCTCGGGACGTAGGCCGAGAGCCGGGCCACCAGCCCGGACCCCCGACGGTTGACGAGGGTCGAGAACACGAAGCTCGCCGCGACCGCGACCGAGGTGACCACCAGCCAGTCGTCGTCGAGCAGGTCGTTGCTCACGCCGTTGGAGATGACGATGAGGCCGAACTCGGAGAAGTTCGCCAGCGCCAGACCTGCCAGGATCGAGGTGCGCCGACGTAGGCCGAACATGGCCAGCACGAGGGTGAACAGGGCCGCCTCGAGCGGCAGGAGGACCACGAGGACCAGGCCGAGGAGCACGGTGTCGAGGGTGGGCGTGACGTGGAGTCCGATCGAGACGAAGAAGCCCACCAGGAGCAGTTCTCGGAGACCGAACAACGTGCGGGACAGCTCTCCGGCACGCGGATGCGAGGCCAGCAGCACGCCGACGACCATGGCACCGAAGTCGCCTTTGATGCCGACCGATTCGAACAGCCAGTATCCCGGTACGAGCGCCATCGTCACGCCGAAGAGGGTCTGGAGTTCGCCGTGTCCGAGGCGGTTCCACAGTCGCCGGACCACCCAGGCACCCGGGATCAGCAGGACCAGCGCGAACGCCCAGGGACTCGGCGGTTCCCCGCTCATCGACGTGAGGTAGGCGACGGCGACGACGTCCTGGAGGACCAGGATGCCGATCGCGATTCGGCCGTACAGCGAGCGGGACTCCGAGCGTTCGTCGAGCACCTGGACCACGAACACCGTGCTCGAGAAGGACAGCGCGAAACCGAGGAGCGCGAGCGTCTGCCAGCCCTCACCCATGAGCATCCGGACGCCGATGGTCGAGAGCAGTCCGAGGAAGCCGGTGGTGAGACCCATGATCACCGCGAGGTTGATGGCGGTGGTGAGGAAGACCTCGCGCCGGAACAGCATCCGGAGGTCCAGCTTGAGGCCGATGGTGAACAGCAGGATCGTCACGCCCAGATCTGCGAGCGTGTCGATGATCGGCAGGTCGTCGATGCCCGGGGCGTGCAGGATGAATCCGGCCGCCAGGTACCCGACCAACGTCGGCAGACGGACCAGTCGAGCGAGGAATCCGCATCCGAAGATGACGACGAGATAGATGCCGACTGTCTCCACGCGCCGGGAGTCCCTTTCTCTCTGGGCCGCGAGCGGCCGACGGGGATGTCTGGAACGTTATAGCCGCACGCGAGACGACGTGCGGCGGCCACGCCGATTGCCCGACCAGAGCGGGCATCCTGGGCCTCGGGAACAAAACGGACCACAGTCCGGTTAAGATCGGGTATGTCCAGCTCGAACTCCCCCACCCGGCAGCCGGCCCTGTTCCTGTCCCACGGCGCCCCACCCCTCGTCGACAGTCCCACCTGGGTCCGCCAGCTGAAGAAGCTCGCCGGCGGCCTCGCACGGCCGACAGCGATCCTCATCGTGTCGGCGCACTGGGAGGCGGCGCCCCTCACCATCGGCTCCACCGACTCCCGGACGCCGCTGACCTACGACTTCGGCGGCTTCCCGGAGAAGTACTACCGCGTCCAGTACCGGTCGCCGGGCGCCCCGGACCTGGCCCGACGCGTCGCCGCGATGATGCCCGACGGCGAGACGATCGCCCACGACCCCAACCGTCGCCTCGACCACGGCGCGTACGTGCCGATGACCGTCATGTACCCCGAGGCGGACATCCCGGTCCTGCAGATCTCCCTACCGACCCTCGACCCGGAGCGGCTGCTCGACCTCGGTCGACGCCTCAAGCCGCTGCGCGACGAGGGCGTGCTGATCATCGGGTCCGGTTTCACCACCCACGGCCTGCCGTTCCTGCGCGACTGGCGACCCGAGGCGACTCCCCCGAGCTGGTCGGCCGAGTTCGACTCGTGGGCCGCCGAACGATTTGCCGCGGGAGATGTGGAGTCGCTCATCAGGTTTCGCCAGACCGCGCCCGGGATGCCGTATGCGCATCCGACGATCGAACACTTCGCGCCGCTGTTCGTCGCGCTCGGTGCCGGCGACGACGTCGAACAGCGTCCGGATCAGGTCATCGACGGGTTCTGGATGGGACTCTCCAAGCGGAGCCTGGTACTGGCTTGACTGCTGCCTCAGGTGCGAGGAAGCCTCGAAGCGTCAGGAGTCCTCGGCGGTGGTCCGTTCGCGGGGCTCGACGTAGTCGGGGCCGACGAGATCGGGCGACGGGTCGAGGCGGGTGAGCCCGTTCCAGCAGAGGTTCACGAGGTGGGCGGCCACGACCTCCTTCGACGGCTCGCGGACGTCGAGCCACCACTGCGCGGTCGACGACACCATGCCCACCAGGGCCTGGGCATACAGCGGGGCGAGGGCGGGGTCGAAGCCGCGGCGCTCGAAGTCGCCGGCCAGGATGTGCTCGACCTGGCTGACGGCATCGTTGAGAAGGCTTGAGTAGGTGGCCGTCTCGCCGGTCGCCGCGGTGCTGTCGCCGCGGACGAGGATGCGAAACCCGTCCGTGCGCTCCTCCATGTAGGTGAGCAACGCGAGCGCGACCTGCTGGATGCGGTACAGCGACCGGTTCTTCGACAGCGAGGCGGTCACCATCTCGAGCAGCGTCTCCATCTCGCGGTCGACGACGACCGCGTAGAGACCCTCCTTGCCGCCGAAGTGCTCGTACACGATCGGCTTGGAAACGCCTGCGCGCTGCGCGATCTCCTCGATGGAGGTGCCCTCGAAACCGCGTTCGGCGAACAGCCCGCGCGCCACCTCGATCAGCTGTAATCGCCGCTGCGCACCGGTCATCCGCGCCCGGGGCGCGCGCTGCACCTCGGTCGCACCCTCCGCCGGACGTCCGATCGCCATGGGCCCAGCCTAGGACGAGTCGTCGCGGAATCAAGAATGTTGCGCCATTTTTCGCTCCCTGAGGTGCGAGGAGCGTAAGCGACGAGCCACGAAGGGTCCCCGCCCTCAGTACAAGCTCGACCAGTACGACCAGAACCGGATGGCGATGAGCACGATCACGAGCCCCACGGCGAGGACCAGGATCAGGGCGTGGCTACGGGCGACCGCGAGCGCCGCCCCGGATCGCGAGGTCAGTCCGCTCGCATGGAGGTTGCGCACGCTGACGAAGACGAAGATCGGCAGGGTCGCCGCCCACACGACCATGCAGTACGGGCACAGTGCGCCGATCGAGTAGAGGCTCGAGTAGATCAGCCAGCAGATGAAGGCCATCGCCAAGGTCACACCGACCTGCAGACCCGCCCAGTACCAGCCCGCGAGACGTGCACCCGCGAGGATCGCCACGCCGGTGGTGATCACCACCGCGAATCCCGCGATGCCGAGCAGCGGGTTCGGGAACCCGAACAGGGCAGCCTGCGGCTTGGCCATCACCGAACCGCAGCTCAGGACCGGATTGAAGTTGCACGACGGCACGTAGTCGGGGTTCTTGAAGAGTTCGATCCGTTCGACCGTCAGCACGAACGACGCCACGAACCCGATCGCGCCGCCGACGCTCAGGACCCAGGCGACGATCCGCGTCCAGGAACGGACGGCTTCGGCCAGAAGGGCCCGGTCGTCCGGATCGAGCTCTGCTGTGGTCGGTGTTGCATCGGCGGGGGCGCTCTCACTCACCCATCCAGGATGACACTGCCCGACGTGGTCACCGACGGTCGGCGTGCACCGAATCGTGCCGACTCTGCACCGGCCGCAACCGGTGGAGGGTTATCCGCCCACGGTGAGGGTAAAGGCACGCGTGATCGGACAAACGTCGGCACCGGCCCACGCCGATGCGTAATGTCGGATTCACCAACGGGGATGGGAACACAACCGTGCAATTGTGGGATTACATCGGCGACAACGCTCGCTCTCTCACGTTCTTGACATATCAACACGCGTCGCTGTCATTCCAGACCGTGCTCGTCGGCACCCTCGTCGCCATCGCGGTCGCCGCGCTCGTCTACCGGCTTCCGCTGGCCGCCGCGCTCACGCTGACGTCTAGTCGTGTGGCACTGACGATTCCGTCGCTCGCCCTGCTCGCGCTGCTGATCGTCCCGTTCGGGCTCGGCGTGACACCATCGTTCCTGATGCTGGCGTTCTTCGCGATGCTGCCGGTGATCGGCAACGCGGTGGTCGGCTTGCGGTCGGTGCCGCCCGCGGTCGTCGAATCGGCCCGCGGGATCGGGCTTTCGCGGTGGCGCATCCTGCTGACGGTCGAACTACCGATCGCCTGGCCGGTGATCCTGACCGGAATCCGGGTGTCCACACAGATGATCGTGGGCGTCGCGGCGATCGTCGCCTACGTCCTCGGCCCCGGCCTCGGATCACTGATCTTCAACGGGCTCGCACGGCTCGGCGGCGCAAACGCCCTCGAATCAGCGCTGGCCGGAACGCTTCTCATCGTCGTCATCGCGCTCGTCTTCGACGCTCTCCTGGTTCTGCTCGGCCGACTCACCATCTCCAAGGGACTCTCATGACCGACTCCACCACCGCCCCGCCGTCGAAATCCTCGGCAGGCCAACCGTCGTCCGGCGCGAACGGTCGCGTCGTCACCGGCGAATCGATCCGTCTCGAAGGCGTCGTCAAGCGCTACCGGGGCCAGACCAAGCCTGCGGTCGCGCAACTCGACCTCGAGATCGACGCCGGTGACATCGTCGCCTTCGTCGGCCCGTCGGGCTGCGGCAAGACGACGACCCTGAAGATGATCAACCGGCTCATCGAGCCCACCGAGGGTCGTATCTACATCGGCGGGCGTGACGTGACCGCGGAGAACCCGGACAAGCTGCGCCAGTCCATCGGTTACGTCATCCAGTCCGGCGGGCTCTTCCCCCACTGGTCGGTCAGCAAGAACATCGGCACCATCCCGCGAATCCTCAAGTGGGACAAGAAACGCATCGCCGAGCGCACCGAATACCTCATGGACCTGGTCGGACTCGACGCCGCGACCTTCGCCGACCGTCTGCCCAAGGACATGTCGGGCGGTCAGCAGCAGCGCGTCGGTGTGGCCCGTGCTCTGGCGGCCGACCCGCCCGTCCTGCTGATGGACGAGCCGTTCGGTGCCGTCGACCCGATCACGCGAGCCCGCCTGCAGGACAAGCTCATCGCCATCCAGCACGAACTGGGCAAGACGATCGTCATCGTCACCCACGATTTCGAAGAGCCAACCAAACTCGGCGACAAGGTCCTGATCCTCTCCGAGGGCGGGCACATCGAACAGTTCGCCCCGCCAGAAGAGATCCTCGCCAACCCGGCCAGCCCGTTCGTCGAGGAGTTCGTCGGTTCCGGTGCGACACTGGCTCACCTGACCCTCACCCGCGTACGCGATGTCGAGATCCGCCAGGTGGTCACCGCCCGCGTCGGCGAAGGGTCCGGCACCGTGGTGAACCGCGCCCGAGCCGCCGGCGAGGACTGGCTGGTCGTCGTCGACGAACACGGCCGGCCGCGAGCCTGGCCCAGCATCGCGGAGGTCTCCGCCAAACCCGAGGTGTCGGATTACCTCGACCCGCGCCTACCGGTCGTCGCACAGTCGTCGACGCTCAACGACGCGCTCGACTCGATGCTCGCGACCAGCCAGGGCGGCGTCCTCGTCACCGACGGACGCGGCGCGGTCATCGGCGCGCTGAACATCGCGTCCGTGATGGAGGCCATCCGCGGACAGCTCGCGGATGTCCGCGACGACGACCACGTCGGCTATCTCGACCACACCGAGGGGTCCGCACCTGTCGACACACCGGTCATCGCAGCCGAGGACGAGTCGTCCGCCGCCGACACGGCCGACGAACCGAGCGCCGAACGATGACCTCCGTCGCCGACGAGTCCGCGCGGGTCACCGCGGCAGCAGAGGCACCGGTCCAACCACCTCGGAGCGGTTTCCGACGCCGGTTCGCGAAGCTGCCCATCGACGTCTGGTTCGAACCGCTGGTCATCATCGTCATCGGCGTCGGGTTCCTGATCTGGTATCAGCGCACGACGTTCACCTCCACCGAGAGCGCCTCGATGGCATGGCCGGCGCTCCGAGCGACCATCCTCGACCACATCGAGCTCACGCTCGTCGCCACCGTGATCGTCGTGTGTATCGCCATCCCGCTCGGCATCGCACTGACCCGACCATCCCTCAAGTGGCTCAACCCGATTGCGGTCAACATCGCCAACATCGGGCAGGCCGCTCCCGCCATCGGCCTGCTGGTGCTGTTCACGTTCTGGCTCGGCACCGGTTTCAACACGGCGGTCATCGGTCTCGTCGTCTACGCGGTGCTCCCGATCCTGCAGAACACGATCGTCGGCCTCCGGCAGGTCGACCAGCGCACGGTCGAGGCCTCCCGCGGCATCGGATTGTCCGCGGTGCGAACGCTTTTCCAGGTCGAGTTGCCGCTCGCGGTGCCGGTCATCCTGAACGGTGTGCGCACGGCGCTGGTGATCCTGGTCGGCACGGCGACCCTGAGTACGTTCATCGGCGCGACGAGCCTCGGCACGCTCATCACCACCGGTATCACCCTGTTCCTGCCGAAACTGCTGGTCGCCGGCGCGGTGCTCGTCGCACTGCTGGCGATGACGATCGACTGGCTCGGACGGCTCGTCGAGTTGGCCGCGACACCGCGGGGGATCTCATGAGAAAGTCCGTCCTGGCCGTCTTCACGGCGATACTCATGGTCGTGGTCGCAGGCTGCGGGCTGGTCAGCTCGTCGGGCACCTTCCGCGAGGCATTCCTCGCCGACGGCTCGACGCCCTTGGAGGGTACCGAGATCCGGGTGACGTCGAAGAATTTCAGTGAATCGGTGCTGCTGGGCAAGATCACCGCGACCTACCTCGGCGCGGCGGGGGCGTCGGTCAAGGATCTGACGAACGCACCGGGTTCGATGTCGTCGCGCCAGGCACTCCTCAACGGCGACGCCGACATCCTCTGGGAGTACACCGGAACCGCCTGGCAGACCTACCTCGGCGAGACCGAGACGATCTCCGACCCGAACGAGCTGTGGAAACGGGTCCGCGACGCCGATCGCGCCAACGGCGCCGAGTGGTTGCCGCCCGCGGCGTTCAACAACACCTACGCGTTCGCGGCGTCGGCACCAACGGCCAAACGTCTCAACGTGAAGACGATGTCGGACATCGCGAACCTGCCGGTGTCGGAGCGGACGTTCTGCATCAACGACGAGTTCCTGAGCCGCGCCGACGGAATGATCCCGATGCTGGAGGCCTACGGAATCCCGCTGGGCACGCCCGATGGCGTACCGAAGGACAACGTGACAGTCATGGACTCCGGGGTCGTCTACACCTCGACGGCGCGCAGCGAACCGTGCAACTTCGGCATGGTGTATTCCACCGACGGCCGGATCAAGAACCTCGATCTCGCGGTACTCACCGACGACCGGAAGTTCTTCCTGCCGTACAGCGGTTGCGTGGTCTTGAGCACGCGCCTCAACAAGGAGGCTCCCCAGATCGCCGAACTCATGGCACCGGTGTCTGCGAAGCTCACCGACTCGGTGATGCAGGAACTCAACGGCCGCATCGACATCGACGGTGAGGACCCCGCCGACGTCGCCTACGACTGGTTGCAGGCCGAGGGCTTCGTCGCCTAGCGGCGCACACACTTCGCAAGAGCTCCCCCACCAGGACTCGAACCTGGAATGCCTGAACCAAAATCAGAAGTGTTGCCGATTACACCATGGGGGAATACTGCGCTGACGATTGTGCCACAGCGCTCCGGCGGCGACGTGACGCCACCGGTCGACCTCATTCCGACTCCCAGACTTCGATCGAAGTCTGGGAGTCGAGACGACGTCTGTAAGTCGTCAGTCCTTCGGGCCGCCGGCGACGTAGACGACCTGACCGGAGACGAAGCCCGCACCCTCGCTGATGAAGAACGACGCGGTGTGGGCGATGTCCTCGGGGACGCCGACGCGGTTCACCGGGATCTGGCTGGCCGCGGCCTTCTTGAAGTCCTCGAAGGGCACGCCGACACGCTCGGCGGTGGCGGCGGTCATCTCGGTCTCGATGAAGCCGGGAGCGATGGCGTTGGCGGTGACGCCGAACTTGCCCAGCTCGATGGCCAGCGTCTTGGTGAAGCCCTGCATGCCGGCCTTGGCGGCCGAGTAGTTGACCTGGCCGCGGTTACCGAGGGCCGAGGTGCTCGACAGGTTGACGACGCGGCCCCAGCCGGCGTCGACCATGTACTTCTGGGCGGCCTTGGTGACGTTGAAGGCACCTCGCAGATGGACGGCCATGACGGCGTCCCAGTCGTCGACGGTCATCTTGAACAGCAGGTTGTCGCGGGTGATGCCGGCGTTGTTGACGACGACGGTCGGCGCACCGAGCTCGGCGGCGACCTTCTCAACGGCCGCGTTCACCGACGCCTCGTCGGCGACGTTCGCGCCCACGGCGATGGCCTTGCCGCCCTTGTCGGTGATGGCCTTGACGGTGTCGGCGCAGGCATCGGCGTCGAGGTCCAGGACGGCCACGGCCAGGCCGTCGTCGGCGAGTCGCTTGGCCACGGCAGCACCGATGCCCCGTGCCGCGCCGGTGACGATCGCGGTCTTCTGCGTGCTCATTAATACCTCCGTTGGTCAGGTGTGCGGGCCGGGTCACCCGGCCCGCGCTGGTCCGCTCCCCGCCTGCGCGTCGAAGCCGAACGCCCATGGCGCACCGATCGAACGCTCGGGGAATCGCGGTCCCTTGTGTTCTATCAGGTGACGTCGACAGACGTGTGTTCCATCACGTGACAGCGTCGCATTCAGCGAGAACGGTACGGCGCGTTATTACACCGCCGTACCGGTGCGTAGGATCGCACCCGACGTGAACACCGATGAAGGAAGAGGGTGGGCATTCGATGTCGGGAACGTCGCCATCTGTGGCCGTGATCGTGCTGGCCGCGGGTGCCGGTACCCGGATGAAGTCCAAGACCCCCAAAATCCTCCACACGATTGCCGGCCGATCCCTCCTGGGTCACTCACTCCACGGCACGTCGGGTATCGATCCCGAGCACCTCGTCGTCGTGGTCAGCCATGAGCGTGAACGGGTCTCCGCGGCCGTCGCCGACATCGCCGCCGCGCTGGGCCGCGACATCGCGATCACCGAGCAGGACGAGCCGCGCGGAACCGGCGACGCCGCCCGCGTCGGACTGACCGGACTCCCCGAAGACTTCGCCGGAACCGTCATCGTCACCGCGGCCGACGTCCCGCTCCTCGACGCCGACACCCTCCGCGGGCTCATCGACACCCACACCGCCGACGGCGGCGCCGCGGTCACCCTCACCAGCTTCATCGCCGACGACCCGACCGGCTACGGGCGGATCATCCGCGCCGACGACGACTCCGTGCGCGCCATCGTCGAGCACAAGGACGCGACCGAAGAACAGCGTGCGATCACCGAGGTCAACGCCGGTGTCTACGCCGTCGACGCCGCCGCGCTGCGGGACGGGCTCTCGAAGCTGTCGACCGACAACGTGCAGGGCGAGTTCTACCTCACCGACATCGTCGAGATCGCGCGCGACGCGGGCCAGGCCGTCCGCGGTTTCACCGTTGCGGACCCCGTCCTCGTCGCCGGCTGCAACGACCGCGCACAGCTCGCCGACCTCGGCGCCGAACTCAACCGCCGGATCATCCGCCGCCATCAGGTCGACGGCGTCACCGTCGTCGATCCGGCCACCACCTGGATCGACGTCGACGTGACGATCGAGCCGGATGTGCGGATCGAACCCGGCACGCAGCTCTACGGCCGCACCCACATCGCCGCCGACGCGGTCGTCGGGCCCGACACCACGCTCACCGACGTCACGATCGGCGAAGGCGCCCACGTCATCCGCACCCACGGCAGCGACGCCGTCATCGGCGGCAACGCCTCGGTCGGCCCGTTCGCCTACCTGCGACCGGGAACCGTGCTCGGCGTCGCCGGCAAGATCGGCACCTTCGTGGAGACCAAGAACTCGACGATCGGCGACGGTTCCAAGGTCCCCCACCTCACCTACGTCGGCGACGCCACGATCGGCGAGCACACGAACATCGGCGCGTCGAGCGTCTTCGTCAACTACGACGGCGTGAACAAGTACCGCACGGTGATCGGCGACCATTGCCGCACCGGCTCGGACAACATGTTCGTCGCCCCGGTGAGCATCGGCGACGGGGCATACACCGGAGCCGGAACCGTCGTGCGGCAGAATGTACCGCCGGGAGCCCTCGCGGTCTCGGCGGGAACACAACGTGTCATCGAGGACTGGGTCGTGCGCAAACGGCCCGACACCGCGGCGGCACGCGCGGCACTCGAGGCACGCGACAAGAACTCCGGGTCCGCATAACGGACCCGAGCAGTCCTGCCGTTCACGGCAGGTAGCCCAACTGATCGACCCATAGATCGACCGAACGGACAGAAGAGTTTCATGACCTGGACCACCGACAACCAGAAGAACCTGATGCTGTTCTCTGGTCGTGCCCACCCCGAACTGGCTGAAGCAGTCGCCGACGAACTGGGCATCAAGGTGACCCCCCAGACGGCACGCGACTTCGCCAACGGCGAGCTGTTCGTCCGTTTCGAGGAGTCCGTCCGCGGCTCGGACGCGTTCGTGCTGCAGAGCTGCCCCTACCCGCTGAACCAGTGGGTCATGGAAGCCCTGATCATGATCGACGCACTCAAGCGCGGTTCGGCCAAGCGCATCAGCGTGATCCTGCCGTTCTACCCCTACGCCCGCCAGGACAAGAAGCACCGCGGACGCGAGCCCATCTCGGCCCGCCTCATCGCCGACCTGCTCAAGACCGCGGGCACCGACCGCATCATCACGGTCGACCTGCACACCGATCAGATCCAGGGCTTCTTCGACGGTCCGGTCGACCACATGCACGCCCTCGGCCAGCTCGCCGGCTACGTCTGCGACAACTACGGCACCGACAACATCACCGTCGTCTCGCCCGACTCCGGTCGTGTGCGCGTCGCCGAGAAGTGGGCCGACGCCCTCAGCGGCGCTCCCCTGGCCTTCATCCACAAGACCCGCGACCCGCTGGTTCCCAACCAGGTCAAGTCGAACCGCGTGGTCGGTGAGGTCGAGGGACGCACCTGCGTCCTGATCGACGACATGATCGACACCGGTGGCACCATCGCCGGCGCGGTCCGCGTGCTCAAGGAGGCCGGTGCCGGCGACGTCATCATCGCGACCACCCACGGCGTCTTCTCCGACCCGGCGGCCGAGCGTCTCGCCGGCTGCGGCGCCAAGGAGGTCATCGCGACCGACACGCTGCCCATCCCGGCCGAGAAGCGTTTCGAGAACCTCACCGTCCTGTCGATCGCCCCGCTGCTCGCGCAGACGATCCGCGAGGTCTTCGAAAATGGTTCGGTCACAAGCCTGTTCGACGGCATCGCCTAGTCTTTCGATTCCCTCTCACCACGGCGCCCGGATGTTCTCACGAACATCCGGGCGCCGTGGTTTTTGTCGTCGTCGGCTCCTTAGGCACCCGCCATCCGCCGCGTCTCCGACGGCGCGACCCCGTACTTGCGTCGATACGCGGCGGCGAAGCGGCCGGTGTGCATGACGCCCCACCGGGTGGCGATGTCGGTGACGGTCGAGGTCCCGCCGCGAGTCAGCAGGTCGTTGTGGATGCACTCGAGCCGAACGTCGAGCACGTACTCCATGGGACTCATCCCCACGCACTCGCGGAAGCTCTGCTGCAGGCGTCGAGCGCTGACCGCCCCGATCTCCGCCAGCTCACCCGCGGTCCACGGTCGCGCCGGGTCGGCGTGGATGGCGTGGATGGCGTCGATGACGCGCTTTACCATGCGCGGGCGGGTTCCGGCCATCGGCTCATCACTCTCGGGCAGTGCGGCCAGCACCAGGGCCGTGGTGAGCATGCCGCCCAGCTGCTCCGCCATTCGCGGGTTGCGCAACAGGATGCCCTCGCACTGCGCGACCTGCTGACGCGCCGACCTCAACAGCCCCAGCCATTCGGCGCCGGCACCGGTGCGCAGATCGAGCTGGCGGGTCAATGACCGGCCCGGGCGGCCGGCGATCCGGTCGATCTCGCGCTGCAGGTAGTCCCGCTCGACCTTGAAACCGATGATCTCGCAGGTCTTGCTCCAGTTGGTGATGACCGTCGAGGTGTCCGGCGGGTTGAGCGTCGCCTGACCTGGTTCGGAGACGATCTCCCGGCCGTCGGTGACCGACGCGATGCTGCCGGACAACGGAACGTTGATGGCCCATGCCCCTGGATGGTCGGTGTCGATCGACACGTCTGCGCCGAAACCGATCCGCGCGAGCACCGTCGGACCGATCGCCGTCGACTCCAGGCGGTAGTGGGAGGCGTCGTCACGGGACAGCGGCCGCAGCTCATGGGGGAAGTACGCGTCCGCGACGACTTCGTGGACCTCATCCCAGTCCGCGATCCCCGACCCCACGACACGACGGGGCGGCGGCGTCACCTGCGACACCGACACCCGCGGTTGGTTGGTCCCCGAAATGGGCGGCCCTGCGCTCACGTCGTCCAGCGTAACTGTGACCGCTGTCACTAACTGCCGTCGGGAGCGATCCAGATCGCAACGTTGCGCACATCGGATCGACGGTTCGCAATGCGGATCGACGGGATGTGATCGCGGTCATACGTTTGGTCGCACCGTCACACCAGACACCCCACCAGCCACTGCCAGAGCAAAGGAGCTGATCCCCATGGACCAACGCACGATGCGCAACATCTTCGGACAGTTCGCCACCGGCGTCACCGTCATCACCTGCGCGAACGACCAGGGCACCCCGCACGGCGCGACGGTCACCGCGTTCACCCCGATCTCGATCGAGCCCCGCCTCTGCCAGGTCACGCTGACCCGCAAGTCGAAGGCCTGCGGCTACCTCGACGACGCGCCGTTCGCGGTCAACATCCTCAAGTCGGATCAGCTCGACACCGCCATGCACTTCGCCGGCAAGCCGCAGGAACACGGGCCCGAATGGAGCTCGGAGTGGCTCGTCCCCGCGCTGGCCGGCAACGCCGCGACCCTCATCTGCAACCCCTGGGCGTCCTACGACGGCGGCGACCACGTCATCTACGTCGGCGAGATCGTCGGCGCCCACGTCGACACCGAGGCGGAGCCGCTCCTGTTCTACCGCAGCAAGTTCCACGACCTCGGCGAGACCTCCGGCGCCGCCGCCTACTGCGGCAGCCTCGACGATCCGCACAGCCGCTGGTTCGACGCGACCGCGCGGTTCACGCCGAGCTGCGTACCGCTATCCGCAGTCTCTTGACCGACCATCCGTCCACCGATCAACTCTACTGTCGCACAACCGAAGTGAGGATAACCATGACCGCAACCGACATCGCCCCCGACACCGAGACCACCGAAGCGACGATCGTCGACCGCTCGAAGGTGAACGTCGCCGCCGACAGCGAGGCGAACCGCACCGAGAACTTCGCCTCCAAGCCGATGACCGGCGACGAGTACATCGAGTCGCTGCGCGACGACCGCGAGATCTGGCTCAACGGCGAGCGCGTCAAGGACGTGACCACCCACGAGGCATTCCGTAACCCGATCCGGATGACCGCCCGCCTCTACGACGCCATGCACGACCCGGCGACCAAGGACAAGGTCACCGCCCCCACTGACACCGGCAACGGCGGCGTGACCATGCCGTTCTTCCGCGCACCGAAGTCTGCCGACGACCTGCGCGCCGACCGCGACGCCATCGCCACCTGGGCGCGGATGACCTACGGCTGGATGGGCCGCAGCCCCGACTACAAGGCCAGCTTCCTCGGCACCCTGCACGCCAACTCCGAGCTGTACGCACCGTTCCAGGCCAACGCCGAACGCTGGTACAAGGAGTCGCAGGAAAAGGTTCTGTACTGGAACCACGCGATCATCAACCCGCCCGTCGACCGCCAGCTGCCGCCGGACGAGGTCGGCGACGTGTTCATGAAGGTGGAGAAGGAGACCGACGCCGGTCTCATCGTCTCCGGCGCCAAGGTCGTCGCGACCGGTTCGGCAATCACCAACTACAACTTCATCTCCCACTACGGACTCCCGATCAAGAAGAAGCAGTTCGCCCTGATCTGCACCGTCCCGATGGACGCCCCGGGCGTGAAGCTCATCTGCCGCTCGTCGTACACCCAGCAGGCCGCTGTGATGGGCACGCCGTTCGACTACCCGCTGTCGAGCCGCATGGACGAGAACGACACCATCTTCGTCTTCGACAAGGTGCTCGTGCCCTGGGAGAACGTCTTCATGTACGGCGACGTCGACAAGATCAACGCCTTCTTCCCGCAGTCCGGCTTCCTGCCCCGCTTCACCCTCCAGGGCTGCACCCGTCTCGCGGTCAAGCTCGACTTCATCGCCGGCCTGCTGATGAAGGCCCTCGACTGCACCGGCGCCGGCGGGTTCCGCGGCGTGCAGACCCGCGTCGGCGAGGTCATCGGCTGGCGAAACCTGTTCTGGTCGTTGAGCGATGCCATGGTCAACAACCCCGAGCCGTGGATCGGTGACACCGTCATCCCGAAGCTCGAGTACGGCCTGACCTACCGGATGTTCGCCCAGCAGGGCTACCCGCGCGTGAAGGAGATCATCGAGCAGGACGTCGCCTCCGGCCTGATCTACCTGCCGTCGAGCTCGGCGGACTTCAAGAGCCCCGACGTCCGTCCGTACCTGGACAAGTACGTCCGCGGTTCCGACGGCATCCTCGCCGTCGATCGCGTGAAGGTGATGAAGGCGCTGTGGGATTCGATCGGCAGCGAGTTCGGCGGCCGCCACGAGCTGTACGAGCGCAACTACGCCGGCAACCACGAGGGCGTGAAGGCCGAGCTTCTCATGTTCGCCGACGCCCGCGGCACCGTCGGGGAGATGAAGGGTCTCGCCGAGCAGTGCCTGTCCGAGTACGACCTGGACGGCTGGACCGTGCCGGACCTCATCGGCAACGACGACGTCAGCTTCTTCCGGAACCGCTGACCGACCCTCTCGCACAGCCCTTTCGAACAGGAGACATCATGACCACCATCGAGCGGCCCGCCCCGGTCGCATCAGCGACCACCGTCGAATCCCCGACCGCCGCCGGTTCCGGAAGTGCGGCCACCGCAGCGTTTGCGGGCCATCGGTTCACCGCCGACACCTCACCGGAACGTCTGTCGGCCATCGCATCCGAGGCCTTCGCCGGTTTCAGCGCGCTCATCGACAAGTACGAGATCACCTACGACGAGTACCGGGTCCTCAAGCAGTGGCTCATCGACGTCGGTGAGGGTGGTGAGTGGCCGCTGCTCCTCGACGTGTTCGTCGAACACGACATCGAGGAGGTCAACTCACGGAAGTACCAGGGCACCAAGGGAAGCATCGAGGGTCCGTACTATCTGCCGGATTCCCCGCTGCTGCCCGCACGCTGCACACTGCCGATGCGCAGCGTCGACGCCCGCGAGACACCGTTCGTGATGCACGGCCAGGTCACCGATCTCGACGGCAACCCGATGGCCGGCGCGACGATCGAGATCTGGCACGCCGACGCCGAGGGCTACTACTCGGGATTCGCGCCGCACATCCCCGACTGGAACCTGCGGGGCACGATCGTCACCGACGGTCAGGGCCGCTACGAGATCACCACCATCCAACCCGCGCCGTATCAGATCCCGACCGACGGTCCGACCGGCAAGTTCATCGAGGCCGCCGGGTGGCACCCGTGGCGACCTGCGCACCTGCATCTGCGCGTGGCGGCGAAGGGCCGGCATCCGATCGTCACCCAGCTGTACTTCACGGGTGGGGACTGGCTCGACAGCGACGTCGCCTCGGCGACCAAGCCGGACCTGCTCCTCGACCCGAAGCCGGACGCCGACGGCCGGAACGTCGTGCAGTACGACTTCGCACTCGACCCCGAGTAGCGATCCCCCGCGGAACGGGTACGCGAGCGGTCCGGGTTCTCCCCCTCTGGGGCCCGGGCCGCTTTGCGCTGGGTACGGTGTCTTCGTGGACGCGACGATCTATCACAACCCGAAGTGCTCGACCTCGCGCAAGGCGCTGCAGGCTCTGCGCGACGCCGGCATCGAGCCGACCGTCGTCAAGTACCTCGACGAGCCGTACACCCGTGAGCAGCTGGTGCAGCTGTTCGCCGACGCCGGGCTCACCCCCGCACAGGCCGTGCGCAAGCGTGAGGCCCTCTACAAAGAGCTCGACCTCGCGTCGGCCACCGATGAGGCGATCCTCGACGCGATGGTCGAACACCCCATCCTCGTCGAGCGTCCGATCGTGGTGACCCCCAAGGGGACCCGCATCCCGCGGCCGTTCGAGAAGCTCGACGAGATCCTCTGAAGGGGCGTCGGTCCCCCGACACCCGGGACTTTGGTCGCGCCGATCGGCAGACCGATGACCGATGGGTACAGCTGTGTGCCAGAACGCGTTTCAGACGCTTCGGTCACCGGCGATCGCGACTAGCATCATGCACATGAGCTACGAAGCCAAGATGATCATCCTGTCCACCGAGAACCTGGACGAGTCCATCGAGTTCTACACCGAGACGCTGGGCATGTCGCTGAAGTTCCGCGACGGCGCCCACTTCGCCGCCCTCGACGGGGGGCCGGTGACGATCGCTCTCGCCACTGCGGTCGACCACCCGATCCCCGGCAAGGTCGTCGTCGGTATCAAGACCGCCGACGTCGACGCCGCGGCGAAGGCGATCGAGGCCGACGGCGGCGCCATCGTGAAGGGCCCGTACGACGACGCGCACGAGCGTCGTGCCGTGGTGTACGACAACCAGGGCAACGGACTCGTGTTCTACAGCCCGCTGAACCGCTAGGCCGCAGCCGGCAGCGGTTTCTGCACCGACGGCAGGGCCAGTGCCGCGATACCGCGCAGCAGCTCCTTCGTCATGTCGAAGTAGTCGAAGTAGTCGCGCCACACCACGATCCGTCCCTCACGGATCTCGAAGCGGCCGCACACCCAGAACTGCAGATGCAGCCGCCCGAAACGCAACTCGTCGACGCGTTCGGTGAGCACGACACCCGCCTCGTCGGAACTCACGTTGAGCATCCGGTAGTTGAAGCCCACCCACGACTTCTTCGCGACACCGCCGAGCACACCGGCCACCTTGCGCTTGCCGTTGATGGTCGGCAGCGAGACGTTGGTGTACGCGATGTCGTCGTCGATGGTCTCCAGCGCGCCGGCGATGTCCTCGCGCGCGAATGCGTCGAGCAGGGCCGTCACGATCTCGATCGGGGTCTGTGAGGTCATGGCAGCCCAGTATGCCGGGACCGCATCCGGCGAGGGGTGCGATGTGACATCTCGGCAGGTCCTCGACTATCCTTGCCACCGTTGTCTCGGCGAGGGTGACCCAGTCACCGTGATCGGCGCGACCATCGCAGTCTCCTCGGGTGCCCACGTGTGGCCCGGTGGGTGTCCGCGGTCGGAATGCGTGCCCGTTGCTCGTCGCGACGGACGAACGACCGCAACCACCGATCAGAGGAGATCCTCATGGCTACTCAGACCTCCAAGCTGTCTGTCAGCACCCGCACCGAGAAGGGCAAGGGCGCCGCTCGCCGCGCTCGCCGCGAGGGCAAGGTTCCCGCCGTGCTCTACGGCCACGGCACCGACCCGCAGCACCTGCACCTCCCGGCCCGCGACTTCGCCGCGATCCTGCGTAACAACGGCCTCAACGCCATCATCGAGCTCGACATCGAGGGCACCAGCCAGCTCGCGCTCACCAAGCAGGTCGACGTCCACCCGATCCGCAACTACATCGAGCACGCCGACCTGCTCCTCGTCCGTCGCGGTGAGAAGGTGACCATCGAGGTCGCCATCGTCGTCGAGGGTGACGCCGCCCCGGGCACCCTGGTCGTGTCCGACGCCAGCGTCGTCGAGGTCGAGGCCGACGCCCTGTCGATCCCCGAGCAGATCGCCGTCAGCGTCGAGGGTGCCACCGCCGGCACCGCCATCCACGCCTCCGGTCTGGACCTGCCGGAGGGCGTCACCCTGATCGCCGATCCGGAGACCCTGATCGTCGCCGTGAACGAGGCCCAGGCCGCGGCCACCGAATCCGACGCCGACGCCGCCGAAGGTGCCGAGGGTGAGGCTGCCGAGGCTCCCGCGGAGTCGGAGTGATCCGACCCCCGACTGCTCTACTCGAGTGGTGAAAATCGTTGTCGGACTCGGTAATCCCGGGTCCAAGTACGAGAAGACGAGGCACAACGTCGGCGCGATGGTCGCCGACGGCCTCGTCGACTCGGCAGGCGAGCGCTGGAAGGTTCACAAGAAATCCGGTGCGGAGGTCGCCGAGGTTCGCCTCGGCGGCCAGTCTGTTCTCGTGGCCAAGCCACGCGTCTACATGAACGAGTCCGGCCGGCAGATCGGCCCGCTGGCCAAGTTCTATTCGGTCGCGCCCGCCGATCTCATCGTCGTGCACGACGAACTCGACATCGACTTCGGTCTCGTGCGCCTCAAACGCGGCGGCGGCGAGGGCGGCCACAACGGGCTGCGTTCGATCAGTCAGGCCATCGGCACCCGCGACTACCTGCGCGTGCGGATGGGTATCGGCCGTCCGCCGGGGCGTCAGGATCCCGCCGACTTCGTGCTCAAGCCGTTCCCGTCCGCGGACCGGGCCGAGGTCGAGCTGATGATCCGCAACGGCTGCGACGCCATCGAACTCCTGGTCTCCCAGGATCTGGAGAGCGCACAGAACACCGTGCACGCCTGGTAACCCGACAATCGATCGGTAACGATGTGCCACGGGAATGCGGTACTTCCCAGTAAGTGGCCGGGTGAGTACCGTCGTATGTCGGGTCACATAATCGGAAGGAAGACCATGGCAGTCATCGCGGACACCTCAGGGATCAACAACATCGGCATGCTCGGGATCGGCGCCTATCGCCCTGAGCGTGTGGTCACCAACGACGAGATCTGCGAGCACATCGACTCCTCCGACGAGTGGATCTACACCCGCACCGGCATCAAGACCCGCCGCTTCGCGCGCCGCGACGAGAGCGTCATGGAGATGTCGGTCAACGCCGGACGCAAGGCCATCGCCAACGCGCTGCTGCAAGGCTCCGACATCGACGCGGTCATCCTCGCCACCAACACGCACCTGCTCCTGACCCCGGCCGGCGCGACCAAGGTGGCCACCGAACTCGGCTGCAACGGCGTCCCCGCCTTCGACGTCACCGTCGGCTGCGCGGGCTTCGGTTACGGCATGGCCCTCGCGTCGGACATGATCCGCGGCGGCAGCGCCACCAACGTGCTGGTCATCGGCGCCGAGCAGCTCTCGGTGGCCCTCGACATGACCGACCGCACCAACTGCTTCATCTTCGGCGACGGCGCGGGCGCCGTGGTCGTCGGACCCACCGAGGAGCAAGAACTCGGCCCGGTGGTCTGGGGTTCGGACGGCTCGCAGTTCAACGCCATCCGCCAGGACTTCGACTGGGTGACCTTCCTCGACGGTGACCGCGTCCAGCGCCCCTACCTCCGCATGGAGGGCACCGCGGTGTTCCGCTGGGCCGCCTTCGAGATGGGCAAGGTCGCCGTCCGCGCCCTCGAGGCCGCCAAGATCGGCTCCGAGGACCTCGACGTCTTCGTCCCCCACCAGGCCAACGCGCGCATCAACGAGCTGCTCGCCAAGAACCTCAAGCTCCGCGACGGCGCCGTCGTCGCCAACGACATCGAGTACACCGGCAACACCTCCGCCGCGTCGATCCCGCTGGCCATGGAGGATCTCCTCTCCACCGGCAAGGCGCAGCCGGGCCAGACCGCCCTCCTCCTCGGCTTCGGTGCCGGACTCTCCTACGCCTCCCAGGTCGTCAAGCTTCCGCCGGTGCCGTTCGAGTAAGTCTCCTTCTTCCAGTTGCGGCAGTTGGTTCCGGTTTCCGGAACCAACTGCCGCATCTGTTTTCAGGCACCGAGCGCCTGACGTACGCGCTCGACGACGTAAGCCGGACGTTCCCTGAGGTCCGCCCAGGTGTAGTTGAGGACCGTCCACCCGAGCGCGATGAGGTCGTTGCGACGACGCCGGTCACGCTGGAAGGTCTCGGCGTCGCGATGAAAGGCCATGCCATCGATCTCGACGGCGAGCATCCTCTCCGGGAACGCGACGTCAACGTAGTAGCCGCCGACCGGATGGTTGCACACGAAGCCGTCGACTCCGCCCTGCCGCAACAGGTCGACCGCGAGCCGCTCGGCCTCGGACCGCGCTCCGGCCTCGACCCCGGCAACCAACGCCGCGATCTCCGTCGCGTCCTCCTTCCTGCGACGACGCTCGGCAGCGGTCCGCAACTGCTCGATCGACACCCGACGCAACAGCAGCGCGGCGTCGAGGATGCTGCTGCCGCTCTCGACCGAGGCCTCCAGCACCGACAGGGGCAGCGAGGTGACGACGAGGTGGTCACGGGTGACCGTCTCGGCATCTGCGAGAGCCCGGTAGCGCACCTGGACTCCATCGACAGGCGATCCGTGCCGAGATCGCGGCGCAGTGACAGTGAACCTCTTGGGTGGCTCGTCGACGATGCCGTGCCACCACGCGGCACCGACGCCGGACAGCGCCGCGTCGTTGCCGACCGCGGCCACCGCGAGTCGGGCCCGGGTCCGCGGCGTAAGCGGATGATCAGCCAGCGTGTACACACCACGCGATTGCGGCGTCCACACGCCGGCCCCCACACGTCGGTGGATACCCGACTTGGTCAGCCCGAACTCCAGAGCTTCGGCGATCGTCACGACCCCGTCGCGCGTGAGCGCGTGGCGTCGGAGGCGGGGTGGCGTCTGCACGTCGATTGGACGCGACGACCCTCCCGCCGGTTCCCAGATCGTGGGTTTGCGGCAGTTGGTGCCGACTACCGGCACCAACTGCCGCATAGTCCGAACGCCATCAGTTTGGAGCCCCCCGACCAGCCGAGTAGCCTCGGATCTCGTGAGTTCTGACGTCGCAACCGAGGTCAAGCGCCGACGTACCTTCGCGATCATCTCCCATCCGGACGCCGGTAAGTCGACGATGACCGAGGCCTTGGCGCTGCATGCGCGCATGATCAGCGAGGCGGGTGCGATCCACGGCAAGGCAGGACGCAAGTCCACCGTCTCCGACTGGATGGAGATGGAGAAGGCCCGCGGCATCTCGGTCAGCTCCACCGCGCTGCAGTTCAACTATGCCGCCGAGCACAGCGACGACGGCATCCCGAGCGTGATCAACCTGGTGGACACCCCCGGTCACGCCGACTTCTCCGAGGACACCTATCGCGTGCTGACCGCGGTCGACGCGGCGGTGATGCTCATCGACGCCGCGAAGGGCCTCGAGCCGCAGACGCTCAAGCTGTTCCAGGTCTGTCGCCACCGCGGCATCCCGGTGATCACGGTCATCAACAAGTGGGACCGTCCCGGCCAGACGCCGCTCGAACTGATCGACGAGATCACCGAGCGCATCGGCCTCACCCCCACCCCGTTGTTCTTCCCGGTCGGCATCGCCGGCGACTTCCGCGGCCTGCTCGACCGCCGCACCGGCGAGTACGTGCACTTCACCCGCACCGCCGGCGGCGCCAAGATCGCCCCCGAGGAGATCATGAGCGCCGACGACGCGGCCGCGCGTGAGGGCGACGAGTGGACGGCCGCCGTCGAAGAGAGCGAACTGCTCTCCGAGATGGGCCAGGACCACGACCAGGAGATGTTCCTCGCCGGCCAGACCTCGCCGATGATCTTCGCCTCGGCGATGCTGAACTTCGGTGTGCGGCAACTGCTCGAGGTGCTCGTCGAGCTCGCTCCCCCGCCCGCCGGCCGCGTCGACGTCGAGGGCAGGGAACGTCCGGTCACCGACCCGTTCAGCGCCGTCGTGTTCAAGGTGCAGGCCGGAATGGACTCGAGCCACCGAGATCGCCTGGCGTACATGCGGATCGTGTCCGGCGAGTTCGAGCGCGGCATGGTCGTCACCCACGCGCAGACCGGAAAGCCGTTCGCCACCAAGTACGCCCAGGCCGTCTTCGGCCGGGACCGTTCCACCGTCGACACCGCCTACCCGGGCGACGTCGTCGGCCTCGTCAACGCGACCGCGCTGGCCCCCGGCGACACCCTCTTCGACGGCCCGAAGGTGCAGTTCCCGCCGATCCCGTCGTTCGCGCCGGAGCACTTCTCGACGCTGCGCGCGACCACCGCCGACAAGTACAAGCAGTTCCGCAAGGCGATGGACCAGCTCGACAGCGAAGGTGTGGTGCAGGTACTGCGCAATGACACCCGCGGCGACATGTCGCCGGTGCTGGCCGCGGTCGGCCCCATGCAGTTCGAGGTCGTCACCGCCCGCATGAAGGCCGAGTTCAACGTCGACACCATCATCGAACCGCTCGGCTACACACTGGCCCGACGCACCGACGCCGAGAGCGCACCCGAACTCGACCGGCAGCGCGGCGTCGAGGTGTTCACCCGCACCGACGGTGCGATCCTGGCGCTCTTCAGCGACAAGTGGCGCCTGCAGTACATCGAGAAGGAACACCCCGACCTGACGCTGCAACCCCTTGTCGCCGCGGCGGATTGAGCCGATGAGGCGTCCCCTCGTGCGCACCTCCGGTGTCGGCGCGCTTGCCGCGGTGTCCGCGGCTGCGCTCCTGATGTCGGGTTGCGCCGGAAATCCGGCACCGGCACCGACGTCGACAAGCACAGCCCCCACCCCGACCGCGCGCCCGATCGATCCCGCGAAATGCGCGGAGAAGCCGCCGCAGGGCAAGGTCGACCGCGGCGGGCACGACCTCCGATTCCGTTCCGGCGACATCCGGATCGCGATCACCGAGCCGGCGGCCACGACGTCCGGACTCCCGGCCGCCGGAAGCGGCGCGAGCGCCGACAAGGCGACGAGCTGCTACGAGTTCAACCGCTGGGGCCCGGAACGACCCGACGTCCCGCCGGACTCATTGTTGTTAGTGTTCAAGGGAATCGGGACCGACGGCGCCCAGATCGAGTTTCCCATCAGCGAATTGACCGGCGGCACGGTGCCACCCGTGGGCGGCGGACCGCGCCCCACCGCGGGTCCGCTGACCAAGCCGATCAACGCGCAGATCGGCGTCTCCGTCGACGGTGTCTACCACCAGTCCTCGGCGTGCCAGCTCAGCATCAGCGGGATGTCGGGCAAGCTCGCGGCCGGGTCGTTCACCTGCTCGGAGGCCTCCCGCGTCGACGCCAACCCGTTCGCCCCCGACGACGACGTGGCCTACGACGCCGACGAGTCGTCGACGAGCCCGCGGCCCGACACCGGCACCCCGCCGACCGTCGTACTGTCCGGGCGGTTCCAGCTCACGCCGTAGGTTTCGACACGGCTCGTCGCACGCGCTCACGCACCCACGATCCGCGCGACGACCGCCGGATCGACGTCGTCGATCGCGGCGGGGTCGAAGACCGGGTTGCGGTCCTTGTCGACCAGCACCGCCCGCACTCCTTCACGGAAGTCGTGGGTGGCGGTGATCTGTTCTGCCGCATGCAGTTCGCGGTCGAAGCACTCGTCGATCCCGGACTGCGCGCCGGCGTTGATCATCGCGGCCGTCACCCAGAGGCTAGTGGGTGAGGCCTTCTCGAGCAGGCCGATCATCTCCTCGGCCCACTCGTCGCCGATCGCTCCGCGCAGACCGCCGACGATGGCGTTGATGTTGTCGTCGGCGAAGTACTCCCCGACCTTGCGGAGGGGGACGTCGCTGGTTTCCGTGGTCCCCGAAGTCGCCAGCGCATCGGCCAGCGGATCTCCGGAACGGATCGACTCGGCGACGCCGGCGATATCGGCCGATGCCACGAAATGCGTTGCCAGGCCGACGGCCACCGCGTCGATGCCACGGATGCGCGCACCGGTGAGACCGAGCCACATGCCGACGCCCTCGGGCAGCCGCGGCAGGAAGTAGGTGGAACCGATGTCGGGGAAGAAGCCGATCGCGGTCTCGGGCATCGCGATCATCGCCTTCTCGGTGACCACGCGGATCTCGCCGTGCACGCTGATGCCGAGTCCGCCGCCCATGGCCGCGCCGTCGATGAGGCTCACGTACGGCTTGGGATAGTCGGCGACCATCTGATCCAGCCGGTACTCACTGCTGAAGTAACGGGTGATGGCCGCGGTGTCGCCGTCGAGCGAATGCTCGCGGATCGCCCGGATGTCGCCGCCCGCGCAGAAGGCGCGGTCGCTCGCGGAGGTGACGAGGACGGTCTCGATCGAGTCGTCGTCACCCCAGTCGCCGAGCGCGGCGTACATGTCGTCGATCATGGACTGGTCCAGCGCGTTCAGGGCTTTCGGCCGGTCGAGGACGATCTCGCCGACACCGTTGGACACCGAGGTGCGAATGAAGGACATGCCCCCAACCGTAGCGGTGAGGGAAGACAAGCCGGAGAAAACCCGTTGGCAGACCCGGACGCGTCCACTACCGTGGACCCCGCACACGCAGCCGACCCGAGGAGTGATCCCGCACGATGAAGAACTGAAGTGGCCCCGGCCGGCGCGCGATGTCGTTGCGACACCCGTCGGTGAACCCGAACCACTTCAGGAGATCTCGTGTCTACTCCCCTGCCCCTTTCTTCCCAGCCGTCGGTGGTGCTGTCCGATGTCTCATTCGTCTGGCCCGACGGCACCGCGGTCTTCGATCGCCTCAATCTCGCGCTGGGAGCGTCCACCTATTCGCTGATCGGCGCCAACGGCGCAGGTAAGTCGACGTTGCTCGGCCTGATCTCGCAGCGTCTCCGCCCGGCGTCGGGCAGTGTCAGCATCTCCGGGGCCACGTCCGCGCCGGAGGTGGGGATCGTTCCGCAGGACCCGCAGTCGGATCCGGAGTCGACGGTGTCGGCAGCTCTCGGCATCGACGGCATCCGCAGTGCGATCGGTCTCATCGAGGGCGGCTCGGTCGACGCCGACGACTTCGATGCCGTCGGTGACGACTGGGATGTCGAGGAGCGGGCGATCGGACTCCTCGCCCAGATGGGTCTCCCCACCGACCTCGACCGTCGGGTCGGCGCCATGTCCGGCGGCGAGGCGACGCTGCTGTCGATCGTCGCCGCACTCATGCGCCGACCCTCGGTCCTGCTGCTCGACGAGCCGACGAACAACCTCGACACCAGCTCACGGGCAAGGCTTTTCGACGCCATCGGCGCCTTCGCCGGCACGGTGATCGTCGTGAGTCACGATCTCGAACTTCTCGAACGCGTCGACGCGACGCTCGAGTTGTACCGGGGCCGGGTCCGGGTGTTCGGCGGCCCCTACTCGCATTACCGCGAGATCGTGGACGCCGAGCAGGAGGCGGCCGAGGCCGCGGTGGCAACTGCGGCCGGCGATCTCCGCAAGCAGCGTCGGGAGCTGGTCGACGCCCAGATCAAACTCGACCGGCGCGCCCGCACCGCGTCGACCGCTGAACGGGAGAAGCGGGTGCCGAAGATCATCGCGCACTTGCGTCGCGGTGAGGCGCAGGTGTCGGCGGGGAAGCTGCGCAACGCCCATCAGGACGACGTGGCTGCGGCCGCCTCCCGCCTCGACGGGGCGCGCGAGGAGGTTCGGAAAGATCGCACCGCCCGGATCGTGGTGCCGGAGGCCGACCTGGCCTCGCGGACCCAGGTCGTCACCGACGACCGGCTGCGCATCAACGGCCCGGAACGGATCGCGCTGGTGGGGCCCAACGGTTCCGGGAAGTCGACACTCATCGCCGACCTCGTCGCGCGCGAGGCGATCGTGGTGCCGTATGCGTATGTGCCGCAACAGATCGTCTTCGACAACCCGTCGATGTCGATCGCCGGCCTGGTGTCGGCACATCATCCGGACATCAGCACGCAGGAGGTGCGTTCACATCTGGCCCGGTTCCTGTTCCGGGGTGCACGTGCCGACCGCGCGCTCGAGGAGCTCTCCGGCGGCGAGCGTCTGCGTGTGGGTCTCGCAGACGCACTACTCGGCGATCCCACCCCGAAGCTGCTGATCCTCGACGA
This sequence comes from Gordonia sp. Swx-4, assembly GCF_030316175.1. Classification (NCBI taxonomy): domain Bacteria; kingdom Bacillati; phylum Actinomycetota; class Actinomycetes; order Mycobacteriales; family Gordoniaceae; genus Gordonia; species Gordonia sp. Swx-4. The sequence goes on along the minus strand of NZ_CP128197.1, from coordinate 1,556,714 downwards.
GCCGACCAACAACCTGGATCTCGACACGGTCAGCCAACTGGTCGCCGCGCTGGAGCTTTGGAGTGGCGCGCTGCTCGTCGTCTCCCACGACGCGGGATTCCTGGATCGGATCGGGATCGACCGTCGCGTCGAGGTGGGCGGGTCGTCACCAGAGCTGGCCCCCGACACATAGGCAGTTCCTCAGGGCGCCTGAGCCGCCCCCACTTTGAGCATGACGGGGCTCGCATGATCGGATGACTGTTGCGCGTCGCAACTCTTCGTCCGATGCGCCGGGAACGATGACGGCTCAGGAGGTCAAGGATGGCCACGATCGAGGTGACCGGTCGGCGTCAGCAGCAGGCTTGGGCCGACAAGGTGCTCCCCCCTGTCGAGGAGGTGCGCCCGGGTCTGTGGTCGATCCCGGTGCCGATGGGCCCCAACCCGTTGCGCTACGTCCTGGTCTACGCCCTCGCGCTGCCCGACGGCGGCCTGGCGCTCATCGACGTCGGGTGGCCGTCGGACGAGTCCTGGCGAGCCCTTGTCGACGGCATCCGCAGCACCGGTCACGACGTCACCGACGTGCGATCGGCGGCCATCACCCACTTCCATCCCGACCACTTCGGCTTGGTCCCGCGCCTGCTCGAACAGACCGACGTGGAACTGTTGATGCACCGCGCCGACGCGTGTCACCTCCGCTATCACTCCGACGACGAGGTGGAGAGTCAGCTCGACGACGCCCGGTGGGAGTTGCGGGTGCTGGGTGCACCGGCCGACGTCGCCGGGCTCGGGCTCGTCGACTTCGTGCGGCTGCCCGACGGCCGGACCGTCGACCGGGAGCTGACCGCCGACGCCCCGCTCGACATCCCCGGCTGGAATCTGCGCGCCATCTGGACGCCCGGTCACACACCTGGCCATCTGTGTTTCGCCGACGACGACGCGGGGATCATCTTCACCGGCGATCACCTGCTGCCGCGCATCAGCCCCAATGTCTCCACGAGTCCGATGCAGACGGAGAGCCCACTCGCGGACTATCTGGTGTCGCTGGCCAACACCGAGAAGATGCGGGACCACGAGGCCCTGCCATCGCATGAATACCGCTTCCGCGGTCTGGGCGCCCGGGTGACCGGACTCCTGTCGCATCACGAGGATCGTCTCACCGAGATCACCGAGGCGGTCGCGGCCCGGCCCGAGTCCACGGCGTGGGAGATCACCCAGGCCGTGAGCTGGTCCCGGCCGTTCAGCGACCTCAACCTCACGATGAAGCGGCTCGCGCTGCGCGAGACCGACGCTCACCTGCTGGTCTTGAGCGAGCGCGGAATACTCGCCTCGACACCCGCCCCCACCCTGGCCGATCTCGCCGACGTCACCGTCGAGCCGGTCCGGTGGTCGCTCTCGCCGGTGTCCGAACACCGCACCGCGTCGAGCCTGTCGCTACCGAACTGACCGCGACCCGTGTCCCCGCCGGTGGACGTCCCACCGGCGTTCCCCACCGATCAGAGGAGGATCCCCCATGAGCGCCGTGCTCACCGAGTTCGCCGACGGAGTCGCCGTCATCACGATCAACCGGCCCGAGGCGAAGAACGCCGTCAACCTCGAGGTGTCCGAGGGAATCGCGGCCGCCATCGACGAGCTCGAGTCGCGCGACGACCTCACCATCGGCATCCTCACCGGCGCCGGCGGCACGTTCTGCGCGGGAATGGACCTCAAGGCGTTCTCGCGCGGCGAGCAGGTCTCGCTGAAGGACCGCGGTTTCGGCGGTCTCACCGAGGCCCCGCCCAGTAAGCCGCTGATCGCGGCGGTCGAGGGCTGGGCCCTGGCCGGTGGCTGCGAGCTCGCACTGTCCGCCGACCTCGTCGTCGCCGCCGAGAACTCCAAGTTCGGCATCCCCGAGGTCAAGCGTGGTCTCGCCGCGGCCGCAGGCGGTCTACTGCGTCTGCCGAAGATCCTCCCCTACCAGGTCGCGATGGAACTGGCCCTGACCGGAGACCCGCTGTCCGCCGCGCGCGCCCACCAGTTCGGCCTGGTCAACAAGGTCACCGCGCCCGGCGAGGCCCTCGCCGGTGCTCGTGAGCTCGCCGCGAAGATCGCCGCCAACGGACCGCTCGCCGTCAAGGCCACCAAGCAGGTCACCTCGATGGCGATCAACTACACCGACAAGGACCTGATCAAGAAGCAGTGGGAGTACCTGACCCCGGTCTTCTCCTCCGAGGACGCCCAGGAGGGTGCCAAGGCATTCGCCGAGAAGCGCGCACCCCAGTGGAAGGGCCGCTGATCCAGACAGTGGAAGGGCCGCTGATCCGCGAAAAGGTCGGTAACTAGAGTGGCTGAGGTGGACCTGCACCTCGTGACCTACTTCGTCGCAGTCGTCGACCACGGAGGGATCACGAAGGCCGCCCAGTCGCTCTACATCTCGCAACCCTCCCTGTCGCAGGCCATCCGGACGCTCGAGAAGCGTCTCGGAGTCACGTTGTTCGACCGGACCGGACGCCGCCTCGAACTGACCGAGGCCGGCCGCAAGCTCGACGACGCGGCGCGGCGCATCCTCGCCGACGTCGAGCGCGCCAAACGGAAGGTCGACGCGGTCCGGGAGCTCCGGTCCGGGCGCGTCGACGTGGTGACGTACGCGGCGTTCAGCATCGATCCGCTCGTGAACGTCGTCCGACTCTTCCGGGAGCGCTTTCCCCGGCTCGCGGTCCGCGTCCTCGCGGCCGACGGTCCGGCCGGTGTCCTCTCCGCGTTGCGGTCCGGCGACGCGGAGATCGGGGTCATCGACTCCTCCGCCGAACACGCGACGTTCTCGGCCATCCCGATGACGGAGCAGGAGCTCGTGGTGGCGTCCCCCGACGCCCTGGTCGCGGGACTCCCGGACACCGTGCCGCGCAGCGCCATCCGGTCGGTCCCATTGGTGATCGATCACAGCGATCAGCACACCGCGGCCTTGCTCGCCGATCTCCTCGACGACGCCGCCGGCAATGTGGTCGTCGATTGCCCGTTGCCCGCGGCGGTCTGGAATCTCGTCGAACGCGGTACGGCCGCAACGGTTGTCCCGCGTACCGTGGGCGACACACAGCTCGCCGGTACCCGGCAGCTCCTACTCGATCCGCCGTTGACGCGACCCTGGGGACTCGTGCTGCGTTCGGGTCTCCCCTCGCCTGCGGCGCTCGCGTTCATCTCCGCGGCCCGGGCCCACTCCGGCCTGAGCCAGGAGCCGACCGAACTCCCGGACTGGTAGGCCACCATGGAATTACGCCAGGTCGAATACTTCCTCGCGGTCGTCGAGAACAAGGGCATCGGCGGCGCCGCCTCCGCGCTGGGTGTCGCGCAACCGACGGTCTCACAGGCGTTGCGGGCACTCGAACGCGAACTCGGCGTCCAGCTGTTCCACCGCATCGGTCGCGGCATGGTGTTGTCGGCGGCGGGCCGCACGATGGTCGGCCCGGCCCGCCAGATCATCCGCGACGTCGACGCCGTCGGCGATCTCCTCGCCGCCGAGGAGGACGAACTCACCGGACACCTCGATCTGCTCGCGTCCCCGGCCACGGCCGTCGGCCCGGTCGTCGACCTCGTCGCCCGCTTCCGTGCCACCTATCCGCGAGTGTCGGTGCGGCTCGGCGACCTGCGTGACGAGACGCGGGCCGCGTCCACCATCGAGGACGGGCACTGCGAGTTCGCCGTCGCCCACCTGCCGATCGCCGGCGACGCGCTCGAGGTCATCGAACTCGGCGAGCAGGAGTACGTACTCGTCTATCCCGAGGGATCCGAGGTCCCGGACGGACCGATCCCGCTGGGGAATCTCCCGTCACTCCCGATGGTGTTCGTACCGCGCGGCCAGTCGGTGGCCGACGAGCTCGAGGAGGCCATGCGGGTCGGAGGCGCCCGGCCACCGGTCGCCGTGCTCTCCGAACATCGCGAGGAACGGCTTCCCATGGTGCTGGCCGGGATCGGCGGCAGCCTGCTGGAACGTTCGATGGCCGAGTCTGCTGCGGACCGCGCCGTCATCCGCGAGACCGAACCCCGCTTCGTGCGGCCGTTCGCGATCGCCTTCGATCCCGCGTCCCTGTCGCCGGTGGGTCAGGCTTTCGTGGAACTCATTCGCGCGCAGGTGGATGAGAACGTAACGGCGCCCCCCACCCCGCCGGCCGAGTAGCGTCGCCCCAGCAGAGCAACGCGACGCCCCACCCCCGTCGGCCGAGTAGCGTCGACCGAGCGAAGCGAGGGCGCCGCGTATCGAGGTCCGTCAAGCAACCCGCTCGAAGACCGCGGCGAGACCCTGGCCGCCGCCGATGCACATCGTCTCGAGGCCGTAGCGACCCTCGCGGCGCTGCAGTTCGCGGGCCAGCGAGGCCAGCATGCGGCCGCCGGTCGCGCCGACCGGATGGCCGAGCGAGATGCCCGAGCCGTGGACGTTGGTGCGGTCGAAGTCGCCTCCGGAGCCGAAACGGCCGAAGCCCCATTCGCGAGTGACGGCGAGCGCCTGGGCGGCGAAGGCCTCGTTGAGTTCGATGAGGTCGATGTCGGCCAGGGTCAGACCGGCCTTGGCGAGTGCCTTCTCGGTGGCCGGCACGGGGCCGATGCCCATGGTGCGCGGCGGGACGCCGGCGAGACCCCACGAGACGAGCTTGACGAGCGGGCGCAGGCCCAGCTTCTCGGCGACCTCGGTGGTGGTGACGATGGCCATCGACGCGGCGTCGTTCTGGCCGCTGGCGTTGCCCGCGGTGACGGTGGCCTCGGGATCGGCCTTGCCCATGATCGGCTTGAGTTTGGCCAGCGACTCCAGCGAGACGTCCGGGCGGGGATGTTCGTCGGTGTCGATGATCGTCTCACCGTTACGTCCGGGAACGGTGACCGGGATGATCTCCTCGGCGAGCACGCCGTCCTTCTGGGCACGGACTGCCCGCGTGTGGGATTCGACGGCGAGCTCGTCCTGCTCTTCGCGCGAGATCTCGTACTCCTTGCGGAGGTTCTCGGCGGTCTCGATCATGCCGCCGGGCACCGGGTAGTGCCTGCCGCCGGCGGTCGAGCGGGCGCGGACGAGGCTGTCGTGCATGGCGATTCCGGTGCGCGCACCACCCCATCGCATGTCGACGGAGTAGAACGAGGCGTTGCTCATCGACTCTGCGCCACCGGCGACGACGAGATCGTTGTCGCCGGCGGACACCTGGTAGGCCGCCTGGATGACGGCCTGCAGACCCGAGCCGCAGCGACGGTCGATGTGCATGCCGCCCACCGTGATCGGCAGCCCGGCGTCGAGTGCGATGACGCGACCGAGGGCCGGCGCCTCACTGTTGCCGTTGCAGTGCCCGAGGATCACGTCCTCCACCTTCTCCGGGTCGATACCCGTACGCTCGATCAGACCCTTGAGCGCGGTGACGCCCAGGTCGACTGCCGTGAGGCTCTTGAACATCCCGCCGTAGCGGCCGATGGGGGTACGGACCGGTTCGCAGATGACGACGTCGCGCATGGGTGAGACCTTTCGCAGATCAGAGTGGAAGTATGTGCGTGAGAACAGGTCTCACATGAAGCGACCGCCGGTCACCTCGAGCACGGTGCCGGTCATGTACGAGGACATGTCCGAGGCGAGGAACAGCGCGACGCTGGCAACCTCGCCGACCTCGCCGGCGCGGTGCATGGGGATCTCCGACATCTTCTGGTCCCAGGCCTTCTGCGGCATCGCCTCGGTCATCGCCGAACGGATCAGGCCGGGCTGGATCGCGTTGACCCGCACGCCGTGGTGCGCCATCTCCTTGGCGGCAGCCTTGGTCATGCCGACGATGCCGGCCTTGGCGGCGGAGTAGTTGGTCTGGCCGACCATGCCGACCTTGCCCGACAGCGAGGAGATGTTGACGATCGCGCCGGACTTCTGCTCGCGCATGATCGCGGCGGCCTTGCGGGTGCCGTTCCAGGTGCCCTTGAGGTGGACCGAGATGACGAGGTCGAAGTCCTCTTCGGTCATGGTGCGCATGGTGGCGTCGCGGGTGATGCCGGCGTTGTTCACCAGCACATCCAGCGAACCGAAACCGTCGACGGCCTCGGCGAGCAGCGCGTCGACCTCGTCGCCGTCGACCACGTTGCACTTCACGGCGCGGGCGACGTCGCGGCCACCGAGCTTGTCGGCGGCGGCCTGCGCGGCGTCGAGGTTGAGATCACCCAGGACCACCTTGGCGCCCGCGTCCACAAAGGACCGGGCGATCTCGAAGCCGATGCCCTGGGCGCCACCGGTCACGACGGCGGTTCGTCCCTCGAGCAGCGGCTGGGCGGTGGTGGATGACATCTTCGGTCCTTCCGATGGGGTTCTGGTGCAGACACCAGCGGCGGCGTGAGGCGCCGGGTGATGCCAGTAATCTAACCCGCGAATCCGGCGTCGAACGCGTTCGTTTCATACGCAACGGCTATCGGAGCGATCCCGGTTTCGTATTGGACCCCTCACCGTGGACGCGCAAGAGTGGCACCATGACCGGAGTGACGCAACAACCGACCGCCACCTCTCAGGTGAGCGCGGAAGACTTCGCCGACATCCTGGCGGCGACTCGAGAATTCGTGCGTGAGGTCGTCGTGCCACGCGAACAGGAGATCCTCGACACCGACGCGATTCCCGAGGATATCCGCCAAACCGCCAAGGACATGGGCCTTTTCGGTTACGCGATCCCGCAGGAATGGGGCGGGCTCGGACTCGACCTGACCCAGGACGCCGAACTCGCCATGGAACTCGGCTACACCTCGCTCGCACTGCGCTCGATGTTCGGCACCAACAACGGCATCGCCGGCCAGGTGCTGGTGAACTTCGGCACCGACGAGCAGAAGGCCGCCTGGCTGGAGAGGATCGCCTCCGGTGAGGTCGTCGCCTCCTTCGCACTGACCGAACCGGGCGCCGGTTCGGACCCCGCGGGCCTCCGCACCAAGGCCGTTCGCGACGGCGACGACTGGGTCATCTCCGGCGAGAAGCGCTTCATCACCAACGCCCCGCTGGCCGATCTGTTCGTCGTGTTCGCCCGCACCCGCCCGGCAGACGAGAACGGCACCGGCATCGCGGTGTTCCTCGTCCCGGCCGACTCAGCCGGACTCACGGTCGGTGCCAAGGACCGCAAGATGGGACAGGAGGGCGCCTGGACCGCCGACGTCCACTTCGATGGCGTGCGTGTCCCGAACGCCGCGCTCATCGGCGGCAGCGAGGACGTCGGTTACAAGGCCGCGATGATGTCCCTCGCCCGCGGTCGCGTGCACATCGCCGCACTGTCGGTCGGCACCGCCCAGCGTGCGCTCGACGAATCGATCGCCTGGGCCGCGACCGCCACCCAGGGCGGCCGCCCGATCGGCGAGTTCCAGCTGGTCCAGGCCATGCTGGCCGACCAGCAGACCGGCGTGATGGCCGGCCGCGCCCTGGTGCGCGAGGCCGCCCGGGCCTGGGTCGACAACACCGACCGGCGCGTCGCCCCGTCGGCCGCGAAGCTGTACTGCACCGAGATGGTGGGCAAGGTCGCCGACCTTGCCGTCCAGATCCACGGCGGCAGCGGCTACATGCGCGACGTCCCAGTGGAGCGCATCTACCGCGAGGTCCGCCTGCTGCGTCTCTACGAGGGCACCAGCGAGATCCAGCGCCTCATCATCGGCCGCAACCTCTACAAGCAGGGCACCAAGAACGCCCAGCGCTGAGCTACGGAGAGATATAGCCCGAAACCGCGGTGAGCGCGGTTTCGGGCTATAAAACGGTCCGGGTCAGGCGTGCGTCAGACGCTCGCGCAGGGCGACCTTCTGGATCTTCCCGGCTGCCGAGGTCGGCAGTTCCTCCACGACGACGACGTCGCGGATCTTCTTGTAGGGCAACACCTGTTCGGCGACGAACGCGGTCACCGCGTCCTCGTCGATGACGTGGCCGCCCTTGGGGACCAGGAACGCGACCGGTTCCTGACCGATCGGTCCGGCCTCGCGTCCGACCACCGCGGCGGCCGCGACGTCGGGGTGGGTCACCAGGATCTCTTCCAGCTCACGCGGATACACGTTGTAGCCCTTGTAGATCAGCATGTCCTTGGCGCGGTCGCAGATGTAGATGTAGCCGTCGGCGTCGCGGAAGGCGATGTCGCCGGTGTCGAGCCAGCCGTCGACGAACTGTTCCGCGGTCTTCTCGGGATGTCCGAGATAACCGTCGGTGACCTGCGGCCCGCGGACCCAGAGCTGTCCCCGCTCCCCGGCCGGCAGGACGACGGCCGGGTCGTGGGCGGCACGGATCTCCACCTCGGTGTCGAAAGTCGGGAGTCCGACGCTGCCGAGCCGGTACTGGCCTTTCGCGGTGAGCGGCGCCGAGGAGACCAGGCACGTCGCCTCGGTGAGGCCGTAACCCTCGACGATCGCCGCCGCGGGAAACGCCTTCTCGAGCTGCTCGAGCGTCACCAGGTCGATCGGGGCGGCGCCCGAGGAGACCACCCGCACCGAGGTCAGATCGCGCGACTCGACGTCGGGGTGGACGGCCAGTGCATGCCACATCGCCGGGCTGCCGGTCACATACGACGCCCGGTGCTGCTCGATCAGCGCGAGCATCCGCCCGGGTTCGAATCGTCCGGCGAACACATGCGTTGCGCCGCACAGCAACAGGAACGTCATGTTGATCAGCGCGTGGGCGTGGAACAGCGGTGACACGACGACGGTCGCGGCATCACCCGGGACCACTCCGCGATCGGAGCCCGCACGCGGTGTCAATCGCAGCAGACCGTGGTCGCCGACCTCGATCGCGTGCCCGGCACGCCACCCGATCATCTGGGTGGCGTTGCCCAGAACGTTGCGATGAAGAACCCGAACGCCTTTCGAGACGCCGGTGGTCCCACCGGTGAACGCCAGATGCGCGACGTCCTCGGAGGTCACGGTGACGGCGGGAGCTTCAGCGTGCCCGGCGACGAACTCGTCGAGCGAGGTTACCCGCACGCCCTCGGCCCCCAGGCCCTCGACCGCCGCGGCCGAACCGTCGACGACCACCACGGTGGACAGCGGCGAGTCGGCGGCGGCCGACAGGAGCCGACCGGACTGTTCGAACTGCGTGAAGCCGGCCACCGCACCCGTTTCGACGATCTGACGATGCAAGCCGGGTACCGGCTGCAACGGGTTGACGAGGGTGACCGTGGCACCGGCGCGCAACGAACCGTAGTAGGAGACAACGAATTCGATGCTGTTGGTGAGGTAGATCAGCACCACGTCTCGTTCGGCGACACCCGCCGACCGGAGCGCCGACGCCACCGCCGCCGACCGCGCGTCGAGATCGGTGTAGGTCAGCGTCGTCTCGCCGTCGACCACCGCCGCACGGTCGCCGTACAGCGCGGCCATGCTGGCGGGGACGACCGCCATGCTCGTGTCCGGGTAGTTGAGCGTCGTCGGCGTGCCGCCGCTCATCGCGGTGCCATGCGGATCGCGCCGTCGAGTCGGATGGTCTCGCCGTTGAGGTACGCGTTCTCCAGGATGTTGGCCGCGAGCTGGCCGAACTCCTCGGGGCGGCCGAGACGCGACGGGTTGGGGATGCTCGCCGCGAGGGATTCGCGCACGTCGTCACGTAAGCGGGCCAGCAGCGGGGTGTCCATGGTGCCGGGCGCGATGGTGTTGACGCGGATCAGCTTGCTGGCCAGGTCGCGGGCGGCCACGAGGGTCATGCCGACGATGCCGGCCTTCGAGGCCGAGTAGTTGATCTGGCCGATCTGGCCCTCGAACGCGGCGACCGAGGCGGTCATGACGATGGCGCCACGCTCGCCGTCGATGGGTTCGAGGCGCGCGATGCGCTCGGCACCCAGCGACAGAGCGTGGAACGAGCCGACGAGGTTGAGCTTGATGACGAACTCGAAGTCCTCCGCCGATCCGGCCTTGCCCTCCTTGTCGAGGATGCGCATACGACGCCCCGCGCCTGCGCAGTGCACGAGTCCACGCAGTCCACCGCGCTCGTCGGCGACATCGAGTGCGGCCGCGAACTGTTCGGCGTCGGTGATGTCGGCGGCGGCGAAGGACGCCGCCGAACCCAGACCGTCGGCGACGGACTGGCCGTCGGAGGACGGGAGGTCGATCAGGGTGACCAGGCCGCCGGCGTCGACGACGCGCTTGGCGGTGGCGAGGCCCAGACCGGAGGCGCCACCGGTGATCGCGACCGAGAGTCCCTTGAGTTCCATTGTGCTGTTGTGCCTTTCGAAGTGGGGTGACCCGGATCAGGGGTGTAGGTCAGAGGAGTTCGAGGATGGTGGTGTTGGCCATGCCGCCGGCCTCACACATCGACTGGAGGCCGTAGCGGATCCCGTTGTCGCGCATGTGGTGCACGAGGCGGGTCATCAGGATGGCACCCGAACCGCCGAGCGGGTGGCCGACGGCGATCGCGCCGCCGAGCGGGTTGAGTCGCTCGATGTCGGCGCCGGTCTCGGCCTGCCAGGCCAGCGGCACCGGCGCGAAGGCCTCATTGATCTCGAAGGCCCCGATGTCGTCGATCGACAGACCGGAACGCTTGAGCGCCTTGGCCGTCGACGGGATGGGGCCGGTCAGCATGATGACCGGGTCGTCGGCGGCGACGACCGCGGTGTGGATTCGGGCGATCGGCGTCAGGCCATGCGATTTCGCCGTCTCCGACGACATGATCAGCAGTGCACCCGAGCCGTCGGAGATCTGCGAGGAGTTGCCGGCGTGGATGACGCCGTCCTCGGCGAACGCGGGCTTGAGCTTGCCGAGCGACTCCAGGGTGCCGCCGCGGCGGATGCCCTCGTCACCTTCGAGCACACCGGGGATCGGGGCGAGCTGACCGTCGAATGCACCGCGGTCGACGGCGGCGGCCGCGAGTTCGTGTGAGCGCAGGGAGTACTCGTCGAGGCGGGTGCGGTCGAAACCCCACTTCGAGGCGATGGTCTCCGCGCCCAGGCCCTGGCTGAACTTGTCGATGCCGTAGCGGTCGAGGACGGTGGCCGGCTGGTGCTCGCCGTTGGGGGCCGAGCTGCCCATCGCGACCCGGCTCATCGACTCCACGCCACCGGCGATGACGACGTCCTGCTGGCCCGAGATCACCGCGGCGGCGGCCTGGCTGACGGCCTGCTGACTCGATCCGCACGCACGAGTGACGGTGGTGCCGGGGACCGATTCCGGCCATCCGGCCGCGAGGATCGCGGTACGCGCGATGTTGCCGGCCTGCTCCGACGACTGGCTGACGCAACCCCACACGACGTCGTCGACGATCGCGGGTTCGACCCCGGTCCGCTCGACGAGAGCCTCGAGGACATGGGCGGACAGGTCGGCCGGGTGGATTCCGGACAGGGCTCCGCGGCGGCGTCCGATCGGGGCGCGGACGGCGTCGACGATCACTGCATCGCGCATGAGGTCTCCTAAGAATGTCGGGCAGTGGATGTGCGTTGTGGGTGGAACCGAGGACGTCCGTGAGCGGAAGTCACCCGTCCTATCGAGCCGACCACGAACGGGTCTGGCGGACAAGTCGATTCCCGCTCACGGACGATGAGGCGCTGCCTATGGGCGAGGTGCTTCCTCAGGCGGTCAGGACCGCATGCGGGCGCAGACGCTTGCGGTCGCGCACCGGGTTGGCGAAGACCAGCGTCAGCACGGCACAGACCGAGGCGACCAGTCCGAGCACCTGGAACGCGGTGGCATAGCCCTCGGCCGGGGTGGCCGCGGCGTCGACGATGACACCCGTGGCGTACGGCGCAACGAGGCCGCCGATGGCCATGATCGCCAGGAAGACACCGAGGGTGCCGGCGGTCTGGCGCGGCGGACAGATCTCCGCAACAGCTGCGTTGAACAGCGGGAACACCATGGCGGCGAACCCGTAGCCGACCGACAGGATCAGGACACAGATGATCGGGGTGCTGATCGACGGCAGCAGGAAAAGCATCACACCGGAGATCAGGACGCCCACCGACGGGACGACGATGCGGAGCACCCGCGGTGACGCGCCCTTGGTGATCATGCGGTCGCTGGTGACCGAGCTCAGCAGCATCAGGGCGAGGCCGACGATCGACGGGAACGCGAACATCGAACCGGACTGCAGCTGGCTGTATCCGAGGCCGTCCTCGAAGTACGACGGCAGCCAGGTCAGCACGACGGACACCAGTGCATAGACACTCATGACGAGCAGGGCTCCGGTGATGAAGGTCGGCGCGAGGAAGATCTTGATCTACGGGGTGGCCGGCTCGGCGTCGGCCGGGGAATCCTCACCCTTCTCACTGTCGTCGACCTTCTTGGTCTTGCCGCTCGCGATGTAGGGTCCAGGGCGCCAGACCGAGAGCCACACGACGGCCCAGACGACACCGGCGGCGGCCAGCGCGAACAGTGCCCAACGCCAGCCGAAGCTGACGGTGATCACGGTGAGCAGCGGCGCGATGGCGATCTTGGAGATCGACGCGGAACCGGCCAGGAGTGCACCGGGCAGCGCGCGGCGGGCGGGCGGGTGCCAGGCATAGGCGGCCGTGTGCAGCAACGCCGACGACGGCCCCTCGGCGAGGCCGAGGAACAGCCGGCTGATGAGGAGGACCGCAAAGCCCGCGACCGCGATCATCGGGAGCATCGCGGCGGCCCAGCACAGTCCGAGGAGGACCAGCGACCAGCGCAGCGTCATCCAGCGGTTGAGCAGGCCGGCGAAGAACCCGCCGATGGTGAAGGTGAGGAAGAACAGGCTGCCGACGAGGCCGATCTGCGAGGCGCTGAGGCCCAGTTCCTCACGCAGCGGCTTGGCGATGATGCCGAGCACGGCCTTGTCGGCATAGTTGATGACGTACAGGCTGACCAGCAAGGAGGTCAGGCTCCAGGCGGTGAGCCGGGATTCGCCGAGCGGGCCGACGCCGCCGCGCTGGGCGGCGAGCGTCTCGAAGTCGGAGGTGGTGGGAGCGTCGGCAGCGGCGGAGGCCGAGGGCTTCCTGCCGGGGCCGGATCCGGAGGCGGTCGTGACCGTCATAGGGGTGTACCTCTTCCAGGGGGAATGGAATCGGGGGTCTGGGGGACGATGCGAATCAAGTGTGGTGGATCACATCTGCACCCGATTGAACGGGGCGTGTTCCCATCGCCGCAACAGGCGCTCGATGAAGGCTCCGACTGTCGCAGCCTATGTGTCAGGGGTCACAACGCCGTGAACAGGCCGCATTGGTCAGCCCTATCGGAGGGTTAGGCGCGAACACTGTCCGATCCGCTTCCGGAGACGGTCGTGGGTCATTGGCCCGCGCTATCGCACCCTTAGCGCATCGCGTCTACTTCCGCCGGACGCCGGACGGCATGCTTGGGTATGTTGCGTCCCACATCCGCCCGTCGGTGCGACCCGCACCGCCCACTCACGGGAGAGAACTCACCACCATGACCCGTCTCGCGCAGACCCTGGGCCTCACCGAGATCCAGACGGAGATCGTCGCCAACGTGCGATCTTTCGTCGACAAACAGATCATCCCGAATGCGCAGGAACTCGAGCATGCGGACGAGTACCCGCAGGCCATCGTCGACGGCATGAGCGAGATGGGCCTGTTCGGCCTGATGATCCCCGAGGAGTACGGCGGCCTCGGCGAATCGCTGCTCACCTACGCACTGTGCGTCGAGGAACTGGCCCGCGGCTGGATGAGCGTCTCGGGCGTCATCAACACCCATTTCATCGTCGCGTACATGCTGCGCCAGCACGGAACCGACGAGCAGAAGCAGCGGTTCCTGCCGCGGATGGCCACCGGCGAGGTGCGCGGCGCGTTCTCCATGTCGGAACCCGAACTCGGCTCCGACGTCGCGGCGATCAAGACGACCGCCAAGCGCGACGGTGACGACAATTACGTGATCAACGGTCAGAAGATGTGGCTGACCAACGGCGGGTCGTCGACTCTGGTTGCGGCCCTTGTCCGTACCGAGGAGGGCGAGGAGCGCCCGCACAAGAACCTGACCACGTTCCTGGTGGAGAAGCCCGCCGGTTTCGGCGAGGTGGTCCCGGGCGTGACCATCCCCCGCAAGCTGGACAAGATGGGCTACAAGGGAATCGACACCACCGAACTCGTCTTCGACGGCTACCGCGCGCCGGCCACCGACATCCTCGGCGGCGTGCCCGGCAAGGGTTTCGCGCACATGATGGACGGGGTCGAGGTCGGCCGCGTGAACGTGTCCGCGCGGGCGTGCGGAATCGCCCAGCGCGCCTTTGAACTCGGCGTGAAGTACGCCCAGCAGCGCTCCACCTTCGGCAAGCCCATCGCCGAGCATCAGGCCATCGCCTTCTCGCTCGCCGAGATGGCGACCAAGGTCGAGGCCGCGCACCTGATGATGGTCAACGCTGCGCGGCTCAAAGACTCCGGCGAACGCAACGACGTCGCCGCCGGGATGGCCAAGTACCTGTGCAGCGAGTACTGCGCCGAGGTCACCCAGGCGTCGTTCCGCATCCACGGCGGCTACGGCTACTCCAAGGAGTTCGAGATCGAACGCCTGATGCGCGACGCCCCGTTCCTGCTCATCGGCGAGGGCACCAGCGAGATCCAGAAGCAGATCATCTCCAAGGGACTCCTGCGCGAGTACCGCGAGCAGTAATCAATCCCCCTCTTCCCCAACACCTTTAGGAACTGACCATGCAGCGTCGCATCTTCACCGAGGACCACGAGGCCTTCCGCAAGACGATCCGCGATTTCATCGCCAAGGAAGTCACGCCCGTCTACCACGACTGGGAGAAGCAGGGGCACCCCCCGCGCGAGTTCTACAACCGGCTCGGCGATCTCGGCGTCCTGGGCATCGAGGCCCCCGAGGAGTTCGGCGGCGGTGGCGTCAGCGACTTCACCTACTCACTGGTGATCGCCGAGGAGACCTCCGCGGCCGGCGTCACCTTCGGCAGCTATTCGGTGCACTCGAACCTGATCCTGCCCTACCTGATGGAGTACGGGACCCAGGAGCAGAAGGAGCGCTGGATCCCCGGATTCTGTTCCGGCGAACTCATGTTCGCGATCGCGATGACCGAGCCCGGCACCGGTTCGGACCTCGCGAACATCGCGACCACCGCGAAGCTGTCCGAGGACGGCTCGCACTACGTACTCGACGGCGCGAAGACCTTCATCACCGGCGGCGCCCTCGCCGACCGCATCCTCGTCGTCGCCCGCACCACGCCGTTCGATCCCGAGAACCGTCGTGCGGGACTGTCGATCCTGGTGGTGGACACCAAATCCGAGGGCTTCGCGGTGGGCCGCAAGATCGAGAAGATCGGGCTCAAGGCGTCCGACACCGCCGAGCTGTCCTTCGACTCGGTGAAGGTGCCGGTGGAGGATCTGCTCGGCGAGGAGGGCGCCGGCTTCACGTACCTGAGCCACAACCTCGCGCAGGAGCGTCTGACCATCGCGATCGGGGCGTCGGCCACCGCCGCCGCGGCCGTCCAGCACGCCATCGCCTACACCAAGGAACGCGAGGTCTTCGGCAGGCCGGTCGCGGCGTTCCAGAACACCAAGTTCGTGCTCGCCGAGTGCTCGGCCGAGGTCGAGGCCATCCGCGCCATCGTCGACCGTGCACTCGAGCTGCACAACGAGGGCGAACTGACCGTCCCCGATGCCGCGCGCGCCAAGCTGTTCGCGACCGAGACCGCGGGCAAGGTCATCGACAAGTGCCTGCAGCTGCACGGTGGTTACGGCTACGTCCTCGAGTACCCGATCGCCCGCCTGTACGCCGACACCCGCGTCACGCGCATCTACGGTGGCACCAGCGAGGTCATGAAGACGATCATCGCGAAGGATCTGGGGCTCTAGGTTCCCGCTCTCGCCCAGAGTGCGGGATGAGTGCTGGATTCCAGCACTCATCCCGCACTCTGTGTTTGGCGTAGAGCGTATTCGACCTGCGCCGCAACGTACCCCGGCTTCTCCAGCAGGTCCGCCCAGGTGAAGTTGAGAACCGTCCACCCGGCGGTGATCAGGACGTTGCGTCGGGTGCGGTCGGATTGGAAGACCTCAGTGTCGCGGTGGTAGGCCATCCCGTCGATCTCGACGGCCACCTTCTCGGCAAGGAAGGCAAAGTCGATGACGTAGCCTGCGGCGGGATGATTGGCGACCCACCCGGTGATGCGGTGCTCCTCGAACACGTCGACGGCGAGTCGCTCCGCAGCAGATCGGGCACCCGACCCGACCAGGACGAGCATCTTTCCCATCTCGGCAGCGCCCTGGCACTTGCGTCGACGTTGATACACCGCGACCAACGCCTCGACCGTCACCTTCTCGCGCTGGAGTGCCCGATCGATCACGTCCATGCTGTCTTCGACAGCGCCCTCGAGGACGGACAGTGGAAGCGCCGTCACGCGAAGGCCCTTGTGAACGACGACGTCCGCGCCGCTCAGGGTTCGCCGGATGACCTTTCTGCCCTTCACTGCCGTGCCCTTCCAACTCTTGGGACCGGTGACCGTGACGACGGCGGGCCGCTTGGTCGCCACACCGTGCCACCAGGCCGCTGCCAGCCCGCTGAGTACCGCGTCCTGAGACACCGACAACGTCGCGACCCGGGTTCGGGAGCGGTTGGTGACCGGATGATCAGCCAGGCGGTAGAGCCCGTGCGCCTCACGAACCCACTCCCCGGACTTCACCCGACGCGCGATCGCGCCGTTGCTCAGGCCGTGCTCGTGAGCCTCGTCGACGGTGACCAAGCCGTCATGGGCGAGGGCGAGGGTGCGGAGCGCCGTCGGTATCACCATGCTTCGTTGGACGCATATGGGCCGTTGCTGGTTCCGAAGTAACGCCGTCCCCACATAATGCGAAATCAGTGCCGAGAGGCAGCACCAATGACGCACTCTGCGTACGGGCGTGATCTGCTTGCCTTAATATTCGCTGAGCGAAGCAGTGGGTCGGGACGTGGGAAAGTGCGGGAAACAGTTGGTGCGGGAGTCTAAGCGCGGGGTACGTCTGCTGGCGGCGGTCTTGATCACCGCATTCGTGACAGCACTGGTGGCCGCAACGGCATCCCCCGCGCAGGCGGCGCCCGCCCGCTACACCGGCGGCCCGTACATCGCCATGGGCGACTCGCGCGCGTCGGGCGGGTTCTTCACACCGACTCCGGGCTACTTCGACGGCTGCAAACGGTCGGCGCTCAACTATCCGAAGTACGTGGCGGCGATGACGCTGCCGCGGCGCTTCGTCGACATCTCGTGTGCCGGGGCGCAGTCCGCGCATCTCTATCGCGCCGCGCAGCACACCCCGCGCGGGGCGAAGACGGCCCAGCTGAACCTGGTTCCCCGCGATGCGCAGCTCATCACCGTCAGCATCGGCGGCAACGACATGCAGTGGGCCGCGATCCTCTCGCAGTGCAAGATCCGCCAGCCGCTCACCGACCGACGCTGCCGGAACAATCCGCGCCTCGAGAACGAGGTCCGGTGGCGCGTGCAGCGCATGGAGGACCGCGTCACCCCGGCGCTGCGGGCGATCCGCAAGAAGGCACCCCGCGCACAGATCATCGTCGTCGGCCTCGGCGGGTTCATCGGCAACAGCGGTTGCTGGCCGCTGATCCCGCTCAGCGATCCCGACGCCCGGTGGATGCGGCAGGTGTTCCACCGCGCCAACGACGCCCTGCTGCGCGCGACGACCAAGGTCGAGGGCCGTTTCGTCGACGCCAATCGCGGGTCGCTCGGGCACGATCCGTGCAATCTGATCACGCCCTGGTACGAGAGCGCGCTGTCGAACCGGATCGCGATGCCCTATCACGTCAACCAGGCGGGAGCATTCGCGATCGCCATGATGATCAACGGCGCGATCCGCCGGTAGCTCGCACATGACCGGTCACTAACCTGGTCGGCGTGGCTCATCTTCTCGGCGCGGAAACCCTAGGTCTGGAATACCCGACGACCAAGGTCTTCGACTCGGTGTCCCTCGGCGTCAACGAGGGCGACCGGATCGGCATCGTCGGGCGCAACGGCGACGGCAAGTCGAGCCTGCTGGCGATGCTCGCGGGCCGCAAGCAACCCGACTCCGGCCGCGTCACGGTGCGCGGCGGGGTGCGCGTCGGCGTCCTGGACCAGGTCGACCGCTTCGACGACGACGAGACCGTCGGACACGCCGTCGTCGGCGACCGTCCCGAACACGAATGGGCAGGCGACGCGAAGGTCCGCGACGTGATCGGTGGACTGCTCGGCGACGTCGACTGGAATGCCACGACGGGTTCCCTGTCCGGCGGTCAGCGCCGCCGCGTGTCACTCGCCCGGCTCCTGGCCGGCGAACACGACGTCCTCGCGCTCGACGAGCCGACCAACCACCTCGACGTCGAGGCCATCACGTGGCTCGCCGACCACCTCAAGCGCCGCTGGCCCGCCAACGCCGGCGGACTGCTGGTCGTCACCCACGACCGCTGGTTCCTCGACGAGGTCTGCACGGTCACCTGGGAGGTGCACGACCGGATCGTCGAACCGTTCGAAGGCGGATACGCCGCCTACATCCTCCAGCGTGTGGAACGTGACCGGCAGGCCGCGACCATCGAGGCGCGGCGGCAGAACCTGGCACGGAAAGAACTCGCGTGGCTGCGCCGCGGCGCACCGGCCCGCACCTCCAAGCCGAAGTTCCGCATCGACGCGGCCAACGCCCTCATCGCCGACGTCCCGCCCGTCCGCGACAAGGTCGCCCTCCAGTCGCTGGCCACCGCACGCCTCGGCAAGGATGTCGTCGACCTCCTCGACGTGTCGGTCTCCTACGGCGACCGCGACGTCCTCGACGGAGTCGAATGGCGCCTCGCCCCGGGTGAACGGACCGGCATCCTCGGGGTGAACGGTGCAGGAAAGTCGACGCTGCTCGGGCTCATCGCGGGCACGGTCGAAGCGACCGGCGGAAAGGTCAAGCGCGGCAAGACCGTCAAGGTCGCCACCCTCACCCAGCGCCTCGACGACCTCGACCGCTTCCTCGACGACCCGGTCCGGAAGGTGATCGCCGACCTCCAGACCACCTACACCTTCGGCTCCGGCTCGAAGGCGCAGGAGCTCTCCCCCTCGCAGCTGCTCGAACGCCTCGGCTTCGACAGTGCCCAGCTGTCCACCCCGGTCAAGGACCTGTCCGGTGGTCAGAAGCGTCGTCTGCAGTTGCTGCTCATCCTGCTCGATGCCCCGAACGTGCTGATCCTCGACGAGCCGACCAACGACCTCGACACCGACATGTTGGCCGCCCTCGAGGATCTCCTGGACTCCTGGCCCGGCACCCTCATCGTCGTGTCGCACGACCGGTACTTCCTCGAGCGTGTCACCGATCAGCAGTTCGCCGTGATGCACGGCAAGCTGCGCCATCTCCCCGGCGGTGTCGACGAGTTCCTGAAACTCCGTGCAGCACAGCAGAAGGAATCTGCGTCCGCGACGCCGTCGGGCTCAAGCGGCTCGTCGAGCGAATCCACCTCTGCACTCAGCGGCGCGGAACTGCGGGCAGCGAACAAGGAGCTGGCGGCACTGGAGCGCCGGATCGACAAGCTGCACAGCAAGATCGACGAGGCCCGCACCGCTCTCGCCGACCACGACCAGTCCGACTATCAGGGTCTGGCCGCCGAGACCGAACGCATCCGGGAGATGGAGTCCGAACTCGCCGAGATCGAGGAACGCTGGATGGAGCTCGGCGAAGCCCTCGAGTGATCAGCCGAACCCGCCTAACGACCGAAGGCCTCTCGGACGGCCGCCATGACATCGGGCAGTGACCCGTCGACGACGCTGCTGTGGTCGGCGCGGGCATAGGTCTTCAGGTCGACGCTCGTGCCGTTGCGCTCCATCGCCGACCGCAGCGAACGGCTCAGCGGATACGGCAGGACCGGGTCGAGGATGCCGTGGGCGATGGTGACCTTGGCCGGGTAGCCGGCGGTCGGGACCTCGGCATAGGCACGCAGCGCGTCACGGAACCTCTGATCCTCGGTGAACGACGACGCGACAAGCGATCCCGGCGACACCGACCGCAGCGCGGCGACGACGTCACCGTTGCAGCGGGCGCGGGACCGGTCCAGGAACCGTTTGCCGCTGTCGGTGAGAAAGTCTTCGATCTTCAATTCCGGCTGCGAATGGTCGAGGCCCGCAAGGGTGTAGAGGAACGGCGCGCTCAGGACGTTGAGGGCACCGAGTCCTGGAATCCGGGGTCCGAAGAGACCGAACAGGTTCTCCAGAGACGACACCGGGGCGATCGCGACCGCACCCTTGACCGGGAGCTCCGGGGCATACGCCGGTTGACGGTGCGCCGCATGCAGAGCCGCGTGGCCACCCTGGGAATGTCCGACCGACACCCAGGAATCGCCGAGCGCGGCGTCGACCGACCGTGCAGCGCGGATCATGTCGATGACCGAGTACGCCGCGGCGGCACCGCCGAGATAGTCGGTCTCCCCGGCCGATCCGAGTCCGGCATAGTCGGTGGCGGTCACCGCGTAACCGGCGTCGAGCGCGGCCCGCACGGGTGCTTCGACCCCGTCCCCCAGCCGGTGCTTCGTGGGCGCACAATCGTCGGCGATACCGACGGTGCCGTGTGCCCAGGAGACCACCGGCCATCCCCCGGCCGGCGGTGTGCCGCGCGGGACCCAGAAGACACCGGTCGCCATCGCCGGACGTCCACGCTGATCCCGCGTCGCATAGGTCAGACGGGTGCCGGCAGCCGCTGCCGACGGGAGCTGATCGTCGGAGACGTCGGTGGTGGCGAAGACGAATCCGTTGTCGGGGGCCGCGGCCGACGACAGCGGCGTCGATACGAACGACCCGAGGCCGACGAGCACGGCGACGAAAAACGTCAACACGGCGGTCAGGAGTCTGCGGAGCACCCGCACTACTGTAGTGACTCGCCCGAGAAGACGAGGTCAGGGAGTTGTGCCGGTCTCAGTCCGTGCCGAGGACGCGGGTTCCCGGTGCGGGACCACTCGCGGTGCGGACCGCGCGCGCGACGCCCGCTCCCGACAGCTCGGCGGCGACGTTCACCGCGGATTGCTCGTCCGCACACAGGAACGCACACGTCGGGCCCGATCCCGACACGATCCCGTTGAGGGCACCCGCGTCCACCCCGGCACGCAGCGTGCGACGCAGCGTCGGCTGCAGACTCAGCGCGGCCGGTTGGAGGTCGTTGTGCAGCAACGGTGCCACCGCGCGGGGATCACCGGAGGCGAGCGCCTGCATCAGGTCGTCGGGGGAACGCAGGAAGTCGCCCTCCTCGTCGACGTCACCAGACCTGGTGTCGCGCAACCGGTCCAGCTCCTTGTACACCGCGGGCGTCGACAAACCCTCGCGCGCGAGGGCGAGCACCCAGTGGAACTCGCCGCGGGAGAGCACCTGCATCAGCTGCTCACCGCGGCCGGTGCCCAGCGCCGTGTTGCCGTGGAGGGCGAACGGGACGTCGCTCCCGAGACCGGCTGCGATCTCGGCGAGTTCGTCACGCGAGATGTCGAGCTTCCACAGATGCGCGAGCGCCACGAGAGCCCCGGCCGCATCCGCGCTGCCGCCCGCCATGCCCCCGGCGACCGGGATCGTCTTCTCGATCCCGATCGCGACGTACCCCGCACGGTCCGCCCACCCGGCCAGGGCCTGAGCCGCACGGGCCGCGAGGTTGGAGGCGTCGGCGGGCACCGAACCGGCGCCCTCACCACGAACTGTCACGGACAGCTCGTTGGCACGCGCGACCCGGATGTCGTCGTGCAACGAGAGCGCTTGGAACACGGTGACCAGATCGTGGTACCCGTCATCCCGGCGCGGGCCCACACCCAGGTGGAGGTTCACCTTCGACGGGGCGCGCGCGGTGACCGAGTCGGTAACCACCGACAGCGACGTTCGCGACACAGTGAGTCAGACTAGTCGGGCCGATACGGATACGCGCTCAGGGCTGCTCCGCGGCGATCTCAGGGCCGCCATCCGCGGCGCGCGAGTTCACCGACGTGGTCGACGACCAGGACGGCCCCGGCATCGCGGAGCTCGGCCTCGGCGAATCCCCCGGACCGGACCGCGACACACTCGGCGGGGAGCCGATGTGCGGAGGCGACATCCCACACCGTGTCCCCGACCACGATCGCCCGGCCGCCGCCGGCCTCCGTCAGCGCCACTTCGAGAATGTCGGGTGCGGGTTTCGAATCGTCCGCATCGTCCGACGAGGTGACCGCCGCCAGGTCGTCCCGCTCGAAGCCCATCACTTCCAGTGCGGCATCGGTGAATTCGGCCTTCCCCGACGATGCCAGCGCCACCCGATAACCGGCATCGAGCAGGCCCCGGACGAAGTCGACGGCACCGGGCAACGGTCGGACGTCGGGTACCAGCTTCCGATAGTGGCGCTCCCAGTCGTCGCGCAGCGTGTCGCCCAGCGACTCCTCGACCTCGTCGCCGCAGATCTCGCCGACGAGGCGGTCGCCACCCATTCCGATGGCGCGGTGGACCTCCCACCACTGCGGGGTGAGATCGTGCGCGGTGAAGGCCTGCATCCAGGCGAGCGCGTGGAGATACGTCGAGTCGATCAGTGTCCCGTCGACGTCGAGCAACACGGTGTCAACAGATCCGCTCTCGTTGGCCTGGGTCATCTGCACCTGCTTTCCGGGTCGGAGCACTGCGAGCCGTCCGTTTACCCGAACGGCTCGCTGGCTACACCGGAGCGACCGATCTCGACGAGAGACCCGCAGAGGAGATCTGATGACAACCCGATTCGGGTACACCCTGATGACCGAGCAGGCCGGCCCCAAGGACCTCGTCCGCTTTGCCATCGGCGCCGAGGGCGCCGGCTTCGATTTCGAGGTGTCCAGCGACCACTACTTCCCATGGCTGTCCTCGCAGGGGCACGCCCCGTACGCGTGGTCGGTCCTGGGCGCGGTGGCCCACGCGACCGAACGCGTCGAGCTGATGACCTACGTGACCTGCCCGACGATCCGCTACCACCCGGCCATCATCGCGCAGAAGGCCGCGACCCTGCAGATCCTCGCCGACGGCCGCTTCACCCTCGGCCTGGGTTCGGGCGAGAACCTCAACGAGCACGTCGTCGGTGCGGGCTGGCCCGCGGTCACCGACCGCCAGGACATGCTCGCCGAGGCCATCGAGATCATCCGCAAACTGCACACGGGCGACCTCGTCGACTTCCGTGGCGAGTTCTTCCAGGTCGATGCCGCGCGCATCTGGGATCTCCCCGAGCAGCCCGTGCCGATCGGCGTCGCGGTGGCCGGCGACGCCGGGATCGAGACCTTCGGTCCGCTGGCCGACCATCTGATCGCGGTCGAACCGAACGCCGACCTGGTCTCCTCCTGGAACGCGCAGGCGGCCACGGGGACGATCGACGGCAAGAGCACGCGTGCCATCGGGCAGATCCCGATCAGCTGGGACCCGGACCGCGATGCCGCCGTCGAACGGGCCCACGACCAGTTCCGGTGGTTCGCCGGCGGCTGGGATGTCAACGCCGACCTCCGCACCACCGCGGGCTTCGCGGCCGCGACCCAGTACGTCACCCCCGACGACGTGGCCGCCAACATCCCGTGCGGTCCCGACCTCGATCAGATCGTCGACGCCGTGAAGCCCTTCTGGGAGGCCGGGTTCACCGACGTCGCGCTCGTGCAGATCGGTGGCGAGACGCAGGACGATTTCCTGCGGGACGCCGCCCCGGAACTGCTGGAGAAGCTGCGCGCGGCGCCGAGCTGATAACTGCGCGCCGAGAGCTCAAGCGCTCCTCGCACCTCAGGCGGCTGGAGTGGGACCGGATTCCCTACTGCCGAACCTCATCTCGACCGACAGACGTCGATCGAAGTCTGGCGGTCGGGGTCGAAGTCGACCGGAGCGATCCGTCAGACGGTGCGGGCCAACCGCACGAAGTCGTCGACGTCGAGTTTCTCACCGCGGATGCCGGGATCGATGTCGGCGGCGCGCAACCGGCGCTCTGCCTCGGCCGGGGAGCCCGCCCAGCCGGCCAGTGCCGACCGCATCGTCTTGCGGCGCTGCGCGAATGCCGCGTCGATCACGGCGAACACCGTCTGCCGGAACACCGGGTCGATCGGATAGTCGTCGGTGCGCTCGATGCGCACGAGTCCGGACTCGACCTTGGGTTCGGGCCAGAACACGTTGCGCCCCACCGCGCCCGCGCGAGTCACACGGCCGTGGTAGCGGGCCTTCACACTCGGTACGCCGTAGGTGCGGCTGCCGGGCGGTGCGGCGAGCCGGTCGGCCACTTCCGCCTGGACCATCACCAGGGCGGTCGCGATCTCGGGGAACAGTCCGAGCAGGTGCAGCAGGACTGGGACCGAGACGTTGTAGGGGAGGTTGGCGACGAGAGCCGTCGGCACGACGGGCAGGTCGTCGCGGGTCACCTGCAGGGCGTCGGCGAGCACGACGTCGAAGTCGGCGCTCTGCGCCGGTGCGTACTCAGCGACGGTCTGCGGAATCCGTTGCGCCAGAATCGGATCGATTTCGATCGCGACGACCCGGCCGGCCGTGCCGAGAAGGGCGAGGGTCAGCGACCCGAGTCCGGGGCCGACCTCGAGGACGACGTCCTGGGAACCGACGCCGGAGGCCGTGACGATCCGGCGCACGGTGTTCGCGTCATGGACGAAGTTCTGGCCCAGTGTCTTGGTCGGCCGGACACCGACCTCGGCGGCGAGCTCGCGGATCTGCGCGGGTCCGAGCAGTCGCGGTGCGTCGCCTGGCGTGTCGTCGTTCAGCGCAGGCCCAACTTGGACGTGCACGACGGCCATGCGCCCCAGCCCTGCGCGGCCTGGGTCTTCTTGGCGATCGCGATCTGCTCTTCGCGGGTGGCGAGGTCGGCGCGCGGTGCGTACTCGAGACCGCCCCAGCGCTCCCAGGTGTTCTGGTCGAACTGGACGCCGCCGTAGAACCCGTTGCCGGTGTTGATGGCCCAGTTCCCGGTGGCCTCGCACTGCGCGAGGGCGTCCCAGACGGAGCCCGGCGGGACGAACGGCGCTCCCGGCTTGGTGCCGATGCGGACGGTGGCGGCGACGGGCTCGCTGAGCACCTCGCTCGTCAACTTGTCGCGCTTCACGACTCGTCCGTTCACCTTGGTGACCTTATACGTCACCCGCGCCTCACCGGGGGTGCCCTTCTTCTCGACGACCTTGCGGTCGCGGACGAGGGTGGGATCTTCCTTCTTGACCTCCGGCGGGGCGACCGGCTCGGTGACGGTGACGTCCTCGGTCTTGATGCGCGTGACGATGATCTTCAGGTCCGGGGTGACCTCGGTGTCGGCGGCCGGGACGACCTTGTCCTCGGCGCCGAGCGGCGTACCGAGTGCCTCCAGGAGGTCCTTGACGGTGTGGGCGGCGACCACCGGGCGCTTCTTGGCCGGACCGTCGACCAGTTGCACCGGCTTGGGGAGCGCGACGTCGATCTTGCCGCCGTCGACGGGCAGTTCCTCGGTGCCGAAGTCGGCTTCCTCGGCGGCGTGCTCCAGGCCCCGCTCCTCGAGCAGCTGGTCCACGGTGGAGGCGTTGGTGATGATGGTCTCGCGCTGGCCCTCGATGTCGAGGGTGAGCTTCTTCAGACGGTTGACCTTGATGGTCTGTCCCTCGCCGAAACCGGAGTCGAGCGACGGGCTCACCTTGTCACCGTCGGCCGGGGCGAGACCCTCGGATTCGAGCAGGCTTTCCACCGACATCGCCATCGTGGACACCTGGCGGGTCTGGCCGTCGACGTCGATGGTGACGGTCTTGTGCATCGCGACGCCCATGACGCCACCGGCGGCGACGGTGGCGCAGACGGCTCCCACCGCCAGGCGGGCACGCAGGGAATCGGTCCCGTTGATCTTGGAGAAGACCGACTTGGGCGACACTGAGGGAGGCAGAGAAGGCAAGGCACAACAATCTGGTCGGGAACAAGGCGCCGCGGCGACCGGAGGACCCATCCGAGCTGTCGGGATGCATGTGCATCACAAGCGGGAACCGCTGATAGCCGGATGTATCGCTCTGGCCGAGCGGATCACAGTACGATAACGAACCGGCCAGATTATGGCAAAGGGATGTTGTAGGCGCGCCGCGCATTGGCGCCTGACAGACGCGCGATCTCCTCCTCGGACACCCCTCTGACCTCGGCGATCGCCCGCGCCGTGTACGGCAGGCAGTACGACTGATTCGGCTGGCCACGGTAGGGATGCGGGGTGAGGAACGGCGCATCGGTCTCGACCAGGATCTGTTCGTCGGGCACGAGTTCGGCCGCGACGCGCAGCTCGTCGGCATTGGCGAAGCTCACAGTTCCGGCGAAGCTCAGGATGTACCCGCGGTCGACGCATTCGCGGGCAACGTTCCGGTCACCGGAGAAGCAATGCATGATCACGGTCTCGGGTGCGCCCTCGGCGGCCAGGATGTCGAGCAGAACCCGGTCGGCCTCGCGATTGTGGATCATCAACGGCTTGCCGACCCGCTTGGCGAGGTCGATGTGCCAGCGGAACGTCTCGTGCTGGACCTCCGGCGACGCGCAGTCGTCGGACTTACCGGGCCAGTAGTAGTCCAAACCCGTCTCACCCACCGCGACGACCCGTGGATGACGGACCATCTGCTCGAGTTCGGCGGCGGTCTCGTCGTCCAGATCACCCGCATGCATCGGATGCAGCGCGACGGCCGCATAGACCCGGTGGTCCCACTCCGCCGCCGCGACTGCCCAGCGGGCGTCGACCATGTCGTCGGCGACAGTCACCACCTGATCGACGCCGACCGCCTGCGCATGGTCGAGGATGGCGCGGACCGACTCGGCGTCCCGCCCACCACACGCCGCGAGGTGGGTGTGGGCGTCGACGAGGCCCGGCAACGGCGTCGGGTCCGGCGGCGGCTCGCGCCGGCGACGCTTCTTGGCCGCCTTGTTGCTCAGGGTCTCGGCAGGCGCGTCGGCTGAGGCGTCGCTGGCGTCGCTCATGGCAAACACCTTGGCACAGCCCGGCGACGCCGCGTGCCCGGCTACAGCGCGACTGTGCCCTCGATCACGGTGGCGGTGTCACCACCCACCCAGATGTCCTGGCCGTCGTCGTGGATGTGGACGCGTCCGGCGCGACCGATGGCCCCACCCTGCGCGGCGACATAACTCTCCGGTGCCTGTCCGGTGGACCGCAACCAGGTCGCGATCCCCGCGTTGAGGCTGCCGGTGACCGGGTCCTCGGGGACTCCGATCCCCGGGACGAAGGCCCGGACCTCGGCAAAGACGTCGCCCGCATCGTAGAGGCCGAGCAATCCGACCTTGTGGTCGCCGAGCGCGGCGATGTCGGGACGGACCTCGAGCACCCGCTCCCCCGAACCCAGCTGGATCACCATCCACTCGGGACCGTTGTCGACCCATTCGGCCGCGACCACCGCATCCCGATCGACGGCGAGTGCCGCGACGACCTCGTCGACGACATCGGGATCGACCGGACCCGACCGGCGCAACGGCGGCGCGGCGAAGGCCAGTCGAGGACCCGATCGGCGGATGTGGACGAGCCCGACGCCGCACTCCTGCACGACGTCCTCACCCTTCGGCCGTCCACCCGAGGTCAGCCACGCATGCGCGGACCCCAGCGTCGGGTGGCCGGCGAACGGCAGCTCCCCGCCCGGCGTGAAGATCCGCAGTTTGTAGTCGGCGGCCGGATCGGTCGGCGGCAGCACGAAGGTGGTCTCCGAGAGGTTGGTCCAACGCGCGAAGGCCGCCATCCGGTCCTCCGCGATGGGAGCACCGGGACCACCGCCATCGACGACCACCGCCACGGGATTGCCCTCGGTGCCGGTGGACGAGAACACATCGACCTGAGCGAAACGACGAGTCATGTCGCCATCGTCTCATCGGGGTTCACGCACCGGCCACGGGATTTCCGGCGAAGTGGACCGGCCAGTAGGGTCCCGCGCCGGTTAAGGTCGATTGAGCGACGCGAACGGACGGAACGATCGATGCCCCCCGGGACCACTACACAGGACACAGCTGGCCGTCGAGGTGGCCGACTACCTGCGCACGCGCATCATGACCGGTGTCCTGCGGCCGGGCGACTTCGTCCGGCTCGACGAGACCGCATCGGTACTCGGGTGCAGCGTCACCCCGGTCCGCGAGGCGCTCGCGACCCTCCGCGGCGAGGGACTCGTCAAGCAGTCCCTGCACCGCGGCTTCATCGTCGAGACGCTCACCCGTGGCGACATCGTCGACACCTTCTGGATGCAGGCCGAACTCTCCGCACGCCTCGCGAGTCATGCCGCCCAGAACCCGCATCTGGACGAACATCTTGGCGAACTGGCTGCGCTCGTCGACGACCTCGAGACTGCCGTCGACTCCGGGCGAGCCGACCAGGTGCTGTCCGCGGAGTTCGCCTTCCACCGCAAGGTGCACCTGATGGCCGAGAGCAAGAAACTCGCCTGGTTCCAGTACTCGGCCAGCAAATACAATCCGCTGCAGCTGTATTCGAGCGACACGGAGTGGGGCCTGTCCGCCGCGGCCAGCCACCGGCGACTCATCGAACTGCTGCGCGAGGGCGACACCGCCGGCATCAAGGCCGAGATCGTCTCCGCCTTCGAGGACGCACGCGACCGCCTGATCGCACAGCTGGAATCCATCGGTTTCTGGGACGACGGTCGTTCGCCGGCAACAGGAGCCCAGTCGGTCAGCTCCGCCTGACGCGCGCTATCGCGCTTCATCGCGCCTTACCCGACTCAGGCGGGTAGCGTTGCGGATCGTGTTGGGATTGCCAGAAGTGATCACTGTCGCGCTCTTCGATCTCGACGGGGTCCTCACCGAAACCGCGGTACTCCACCGCAAGGCTTGGAAGAAGACGTTCGACGCCTTCCTCGCCGATCGCGCGGGCGGCGTGGACGCGCCCGGCTTCGTGGAGTTCACCGACCAGGACTACCTCGACTATGTCGACGGGCGTCCCCGCGAGGACGGGGTACGGGCCTTCCTGGCGTCGCGCGGGATCACCGACGTCGACCCCGCGACCGTGGCCGCGATCGGGAACGGCAAGAACGACATGTTCCTCGTCAGCCTCGCCGAAGACGGAGGTCATGCCTACCCCGGTTCGGTGCGGTACCTCAACGCGGCACGCGATGCCGGTCTGCGCATCGCGGTCGTGACGTCGTCGAAGAATGGAGGACCAGTGCTCGAAGCTGCCGACCTGTCGGGATTCGTCGAGGTCCGCGTCGACGGTCTCGAGATCGCCGCGCGTGGCCTCAACGGCAAACCCGCTCCCGACTCCTATCTCCTGGGAGCCGAACTGATGGGCGTCGAACCCGCTGCGGCCGCGGTCTTCGAGGACGCCATCTCCGGCGTACGGGCCGGTAGCGCAGGCAAATTCGGCTACGTCGTGGGCATAGATCGTGTCGGCGGGGGTCAGGCCGAGGCGATGCGCGCCGCCGGCGCCGACATCGTCGTCAACGATCTCGACGAATTGCTGCCCGCATGAGCGCGGACAAGGCACACGGGTTCGAGATCCACCCGTGGCAGCTGAAGTGGAGCGGCGGAGTCGACCTCGACATGCTCGGCCGCACCGAAACGTTGTTCGCGTTGTCCAACGGGCACATCGGTTTACGCGGCACCTTCGAGGAGGGTGAACCGGTCGATCATCCGGGTACCTACCTCAACGGCTTCTACGAGTTGCGCGGTCTCCCCTACGCGGAGAGCGGTTACGGCTACCCGGAATCGGGCCAAACGGTCGTGAACGTGACCGACGGCAAAATCATCCGCCTGCTCGTCGAGGACGAGCCGATGGACCTCCGGTACGGCCGTACCGAAGAACACGAACGGACACTCGACTTCCGCACCGGCACACTGCGTCGCCACACCCTCTGGACGTCCCCGACCGGGCGCACCGTGCGCATCAAGTCCGAACGTCTCGTCTCGTTCACCAAGCGCACCATCGCGGCCATCCGCTACGAGGTGGAACCCGTCGACGAGGACATGAAACTCGTCCTGCAGTCCGACCTCCTGGCCAACGAGCCGGTCCCGGCCCCCGGGAACGACCCGCGTCTCGCCGCCGCACTCGACGCCCCGCTGGTGTCGGACCTCGCGACCTGCCGCAACTACTGGGGCATGCTGGTCCACCACACCAAGCAGTCCGGTCTGCACATCGCCGCCGGCATGGATCACGAGATCTACTTCCCGGACAAGGCCGACACCTTCATCCGCGCCGACGGCGACCTCGCCCGCCTCACCATCGCGGCGAACGTGCCGAAGGGCAAGAGCCTGACCCTCACCAAGTACATGGGTTACGGCTGGTCGGCCCGACGCTCGGTCCCGGCGCTGCGCGCACAGGTCGACGCGGCGCTGGCGATGGCGATGGAGACCGGCTGGGACTCGCTCAAGGCCGATCAGGTCCGCTACCTCGAGGACTTCTGGCGCGACGCCGACATCGAGCTCGACGGCGATCCCGAACTCCAGCAGGCGGTTCGGTTCGCCCTGTTCCACGTCCTGCAGGCCGGCGCCCGCGGGCAGTCCCGCGCGATCCCGGCCAAGGGACTCACCGGTCCCGGTTACGACGGCCACACCTTCTGGGACACCGAGAGTTTCATCCTGCCGATGCTCACCTACACGGTGCCCGCCGCGGCCGGCGAGGAGCTCCGCTGGCGTCACGCCACCATGGACAAGGCGAAGGCCCGCGCCGCCGAACTCGGCCAGCGCGGTGCGATGTTCCCGTGGCGGTCGATCAACGGCGACGAGTGTTCGGGTTACTGGCCCGCGGGCACGGCCGGTGTGCACGTGTCCGCCGACATCGCCAACGCCACCGCCCGCTACCTGCGCGCCACCGACGACGAACAGTTCGAAACCGAGTGCGGCGTCGAACTTCTCGTGGAGACCGCCCGGTTGTTCGCCGGCCTCGGACACCACGACGTCAACGGCAAGTTCCGGATCGACGGCGTGACCGGGCCGGACGAATACACGGCGGTGGTCAACAACAACGTCTTCACCAACCTCGCAGCGCAGCAGAACCTACGCGACGCGGTGGCGGCGGTCCACCGCCGCCCCGACCTCGCCGAACAGTTCGGGGTGACGACAGCCGAAGCAGCACACTGGGAATCGTGCGCGGACGACATGTCGATCCCCTATGACGAGGCACTCGGGGTGCATCAGCAGTGCGAGTCCTTCACGCTCCTCGGCGCTTGGGATTTCGAGTCCTCAGTCGGTCGCTACCCGTTGCTCTTGAACTATCCGTATTACGACCTCTACCGCAAACAGGTCGTCAAGCAGGCCGACCTGGTCTATGCGACCTACTTGTTCGGCGATTCGTTCACCGCCGAACAGAAGCTCCGCAACTTCGACTACTACTACCCGATCACCGTGCGCGACTCGTCGCTGTCGGCGTGCTGTGAGGCGGTCACCGCGGCCGAGGTCGGCTACCTCGACCTCGCCTACGACCTGTTGGCCGAGTCGGTGTTCACCGATCTTCACGACCTGCACAACAACGTCAACAGCGGCCTGCACATCGCCGCGCTCGCCGGCGCGTGGACCGACTGTGTCGCCGGTTTCGGCGGCATGCGTGACTTCGGCGGGCAGATCACCTTCGCACCGCGGTTGCCGAGCCGGTTGACGTACATGTCGTTCCGCATGATCGTGCGGGAGTCGAAGTTCGTGGTCGCGGTGGACAAGGAACACGCCACCTACCGTTTGCTGTCCGGACCGCCGATCGACCTCTCGCACCACGGCGAGAAGTTCACCCTCACGTCGGCACCGGTGAGCATGAAGATCCCCGACCTCGAGTATCGGGAACCGCCCAAAGCGCCTCCCGGTTGCGAGCCCTACCGCCGCGAGATCTGAGCAGACCTCGACACCTCGTCGTCACCCTTCTTGACCTTCACACTGTGACAGGGTCTGTAGTGGGTGCGAGGAGGTGTTGACGATGACCCAGACGATCACGGCCGCACTGTACGCACCCGACCCGTCGACGCGTCTGCGTGCGGCGCTGGCGGCGGGCACCCAGCCGGACCCGCTTCTGACCGGCGATCTGATCGCGCGCTGCGGCGTCGAAGAAGACTTCTTCGTCCGGGACATGCTGACATGGGCGCTGACCAGGCTTCCTGCGGAGGTGACGGTGCCGCGGCTCGTCGGCGAGCTGGTCTCGGACCTGCCGCAGGCCCGCAGCCAGGCGCTGCACACGCTGTCGAAGGTCGGCGACCGGTCCGCGTGGCCGGCCGTCACCACAGATCTGCTGCACGACGCCGATCCCGAGGTCGCCCGGACCGCATGGCGCGCCGCAGTGGCCCTCGTCCCGTCGGGCGAGGAGCCGGCACTCGCGGGCGAACTGGCCCGGGAACTCGGGCGAGGCCCGATCGAAATGCAGCGCAGCCTGAGTCGGGCGCTGGCCGCCCTGGGTGAGGCGTCCCTCGAGGCACTCACCACGGCTCGTCGCCATCGAGAGCCCAGGGTCCGTGCGCATGCCGAGGCCACCGCGCGACTCCTCGACGACCCGGACAGCGACTTCGCCGCTGCGCTCGAGCATGCCACGCGGATGACGAAAATCGGCGCGTCCGTGGAGGATTCGAGTCCGCCGTGCTGATCGGCGAGGTGGCGCGGCGTTCGGGTGTCAGCACCCGGATGCTGCGTCACTACGACGCGCTCGGCCTCGTCCGGCCGACCGGCCGCACGACGGGCGGTTACCGCGAGTACTCCGACGCCGACATCGAACGTCTGCTGCACGTGGAAAGCCTGCGGTCGCTGGGGTTGTCGCTGCGCGACGTCGGCCGCGCCCTCGACGATCCGTCCTTTGCGCCGGACGCGTTGATGGAGAAGCTGATCCAGGACACCAGGGATCGGATGGCCGCCGACGCCCGGTTGCTGAATCGACTGCAACAGATCCGGGTGACCGGCGCCGACGACTGGCCGGCCGTGCTCGACGTGGTCGGCCTGCTCCGTGCGGTGCACTCCGAACACCCCGCCCACCGCCAGCGCGCGGCGCTGCGAGCAGGCGAGGCCGGACTGTCCGCCGAGGCGCTGACCGACGCCCTGCTCGCCGAATCCGACGAGAACGTCGCCGGCGCGCTCCGCTGGGCGCTGGCGCAGACTCCGGGAGCGCTCGACCAGCTCGCCGCCCGGCTGACCGATGGCGACGCGACGGTGCGGCGACGCGTGACCACCGCACTCACCGCGATCGACGACGCTCGGGCCACCGCGGTGCTCGAGGCGTCGTTGACCGACCCCGACCCCGGGGTCCGGCGAACGGTCGCCCTCACCCTCGGCCGTCGCGGCGTCGACACCGCGGTGGACGTCCTCGTCGAACTCGTCGCCGCCGGGGACCGCGATGTCGAGGCCGCCGAGATCCTGGCGACGCAGGACGACAACGGCGGGATCGTCGCCCGGCTCGTGGACCGCCTCGGCACCGATCCGGACCCGTCGGTACGGCTGCGCCTGGTCCAGGCACTGGCGGAGATCACCGGCGATGCGGCGTCGAGGACCCTGACCGAGCTGGCCGACGATGCCGACGAGACGGTCGCCCGTACCGCGCGGGCGATCGGGCCGTTCCGATCCCGGTGAGCGGGGCCGACCCGCGATTGGCTGTCGGCGGCTGCCGGTCGGTACTCTGTGGAGCACTATGGCACCCGATCTGACCAGCCCTGATCTGTCCGGCCCGGCCGAGGACGGCACCTCGTACGGCGCGGGGCGGCCGTACTACCTCACCACCGCGATCGCGTATCCCAACGGCGCACCGCACATCGGGCACGCCTACGAGTACATCTCCGCCGATGCTCTCGCACGGTTCAAGCGACTCGACGGATTCGACGTCCGGTTCCTGACCGGCACGGACGTCCACGGGCAGAAGATGCAGCAGACCGCGCAGGCCGAGGGCATCCCCACCGCCGAGCTCGCCAACCGGAACTCCGACCGCTTCCAGTCGTTGCAGGAACGCCTGGGCTCGAGCTTCGACCGTTTCATCCGTACCTCCGACGAGGACCACAAGAGGGCGTCGGAGGAACTGTGGAAGCGGATGAGCGACCGCGGTGACATCTACCTCGACAAGTACTCCGGCTGGTACGACGTGCGCGACGAGACCTTCTACGCCGAGGCCGACACCGAGATCAACGACGCCGGCGAGCGCGTCGCCTCCGACACCGGACACGTGGTGACCTGGACCGAGGAGGAGACCTACTTCTTCCGGCTCTCGGCCTACCAGGACAAGCTCCTCGAGCTGTACGAGGCGCAGCCCGACTTCATCGGTCCCGACGTCCGCCGCAACGAGGTCATCAGCTTCGTCAAGGGCGGGCTGACCGACCTGTCGGTGTCGCGCACGACGTTCGACTGGGGTGTCCCGGTCCCCGACCATCCCGAGCACGTCATGTACGTGTGGGTGGACGCGCTGACCAACTACCTCACCGGTGTCGGCTTCCCCGACGACGCGGTGACCTTCGAGCGTTTCTGGCCCGCCGACCTGCACATCATCGGCAAGGACATCATCCGGTTCCACTGCGTGTACTGGCCGGCGTTCCTGATGAGCGCGGGCGTCGAACTGCCCAAGCGGGTGTTCGCGCACGGCTTCCTGTTCAACAAGGGTGAGAAGATGTCCAAGTCGGTCGGCAACGTCGTCGACCCGGAGAACCTCATCGACGAGTTCGGCCTCGACCCGGTGCGCTACTTCTTCCTGCGCGAGGTGTCCTACGGCCAGGACGGCTCGTACTCCGCCGAGGCGATCGTGTCGCGCATCAACGCCGACCTGTCCAACGAGTTCGGCAACCTCGCCCAGCGCACCCTGTCGATGATCGGCAAGTACTTCGACGGCGTGGTCCCAGCGGTCGCCGATCTGACCGACACCGACAAGGCCCTGCTGGACCGGGCCGACTCGCTGCTCGGCACCGTCCGCGAGCACTTCGACAACCAGGCCATCCACCTCGGGCTCGAGGCACTGTGGTCGACGCTGGCAGAGACCAACCGGTACATCTCCGCGCAGGAGCCGTGGAAGCTCGCGAAGACCGACCTCGACCGCACCGGCACCGTGCTCTACGTGTGCGCCGAGGTCGTGCGCATCGTCGCGGTGCTGAGTCAGCCGGTGATGCCGGAGTCGTCCAACAAGATCCTCGACCTGCTCGCGGTCGGCGACGACCGTCAGTTCAGCGCCGTCGCCACCCGCCTGGCGGCGGGAACCGCGCTGCCGAAGCCGTCACCCGTGTTCCCGCGTTACGAGAACTGACCGACCTCGCCACACATGGCCGCGTCCGCGCTCGATGCACTCCGGGCCCTCCACGCCGAGACCGTCAACCGGGGACTCCCGCCGCCCGCGGCGCTGATCGGCGACTGGCTCGGCGCCGACGCGGTGATCGCGCCGAGCGTCGAGATCGTCGCGGGCTGCACCCCGCCCGACGACCCGGACCGCTTCTGGTTCGGGCACATCGGCTTCCCGGTGCGCGCCGACGAGTCGGCGCTGCCGACGAATGCCGGCGGCCTCACCGACGGTGTTCTCGTCCTCCGCGACGGCGAGTGGTCCACACTCGGCACCGGCATACCCGACTGGGCGCACGCGGTGCTCGACGCCCCGCACCCGCAGGTCGAGCGCCCCACGACGACCGCCTGGAACCCGCCGGCACGCGAACCGCATCTGGCCGCGATCGGACACTGTCTCGACGCCATCCGCGCCGGCGAGGTGTATCAGGCGTGCGTGTGCACCCGGTTCACCGGCACGTTGTCTTCAGACCCGGTGGACTTCTTCGCCGACCTCGCCGGAGCCACGGCCCCTCCGAAAGCGGCTTTCCTGCAGGGTGTTTGGGGTGCGGTGGCAAGCCTGTCGCCGGAGACCTTCCTGCGTCGTACCGGCAACATCATCAGTTCCTCACCGATCAAGGGGACACTGCCCGCACACGCCGACCCCGACGCACTGTCCGCCTCCGCGAAAGACATCGCGGAGAACATCATGATCGTCGACCTCGTCCGCAACGACCTGGGGCGGATCGCGGTCACCGGCAGCGTCCGGGTGCCCGAACTCCTGTCGGTGGTGCCCGCGCCCGGCGTCTGGCACCTGGTCTCGCGAGTCGAGGCGATCGTGCGGCCCGGCACCGGCAACGACGCCGTGCTCGACGCGACCTTCCCGCCCGCGTCGGTCACCGGCACCCCCAAGCTGCGCGCGATGGAACTGCTCGCCGATTGGGAGCATGCCGCCCGCGGCGTCTACTGCGGGGCGATCGGCATCGCCGGACCCGACCGGGCCCTCGATCTGAACGTGGCCATCCGTACGGTCGAGATCGCGCCGGACGGCAGTCTCGGACTCGGCGTCGGCGGCGGCATCACGATCGACTCCGTCCCGGAGAGCGAGTGGCAGGAATGTCTCGACAAGGCTTCCAGCATCGTCGCTAACATTTGACCGCATACGCTGCAGCATCCTAAATTCCGGACTTGATCGTTGATTTCGGTAACATTCCGTCCATGACTCTGTCCATCCAGGCGACAACCGACCTCACGGAGCTCGTCCGGGAGATCAATCGCGACCGCGAGGCCATCATGTCCGGCGCGACACCGCCTCCCGGATTCGCGGGTGAGGTGGTCGAGTCCTGGAGCCGCGTGCAGGCCGCGGACCATCCCTCGACGGTCGACGATCACCATCGCGGACGCATCAGCCGCGACGAGCTCGAAGCCCGCCGGGCCGCCCATCCGCTCCGCCACGCGGTGGACTCCCTCAAGCGGGTGTTCGCCCAGTCGACCGACGACCCGCTGATGGCCCTGGGCATCTTCGACGCCGACGGCGTGATGCTGTGGCGCGGCGGCTCGCCCGCGGTGTTCCCCGAGGCGAACCGCCTCGGTCTCGTGGAGGGCAGCCGGTGGGACGAGGATTCCGCCGCGACCACCGCCGTGGGTTTGGCGATCCGCAACCGCCGACCCAGCCGTCTCTTCGGCCCGGAGCACTACAGCCGATCGCTGCACGGGTTGTACTGCACCGCGACACCGGTTCACGACCCGCGCACCGGCGAGATGATCGCGGTCGCCGGGCTCGCCGGCCCGGCGATGCAGATGCAGCCGGCGGTCTCGGCGTTCACGGCCGCCCTGGCCACGCTGGGCGAGCACGAGGTGACGCTCGCCCATCAGCGCGCACTCGCCGACCTCCGCTACCACGGCGCGGCCCAGCTGGCCGGCCTGCACGGGCCCGGACTCCTCATCGACGACGACGGCTGGGTCGCCGAAGGTCGTGGGTGCACGCCACCGGTCCGGGTGGCCGCGCCGACCGAGGACATGCGTCAGTTCGTACCCGGACTCGGGATGTGCGTCGTCGAACGACTCGGGACGGGCTGGCTGGTGCGTCCGGCGGGCCCCTCGGGCCCGGTCATCGCCGAACTCGACCTCGACGGAGAGCCGACGATCACGGTCTCCGGCGACGACGACCCGTGGCGCACGGTCCTCACCCGTCGCCACGCGCAGATCCTGCTGCTGCTGGCCGATGCGGGCGACCAGGGACTGACCTCACAACAGTTGAGCCAGTTGCTCTTCGGCGACCAGAATCACACCGTCAGCGTGCGCGCCGAGCTGTCGCGACTGCGCCGCGTCGTGGGTGCGCTCGTCTCGAGCCGGCCCTACCGGCTGGCGCCGCGCGTCGAGCTGCGGGTCAGCTCGGATCAGCTCGACGCCTATCGAGAACCGACTGGTAGACGTCGCGCCGCGAGGCACCCGAGCCCTGCGTGACCTCTGCGCAGGCGTCTTTGAGCCGCATCCCGCCGGCCACCAGTTCCTCGGCGCGGTCGGCCAGTTCCTCGACGTCGGGTTCGGTGGGCACCGCGCCGGCGATCACCACCGTGATCTCGCCCCTGACGCCGCCCGCCGCCCAGTCGGCCAGTTCGGCCAGACCGCCGCGGCGGACCTCCTCGTAGGTCTTCGTCATCTCCCGGCACACCGCGGCGCGCCGGTCGGGTCCGAGGATCTCGGCCGCCGCGGCCAGGGTGTCGGCCAGCCGGTGCGGCGACTCGAAGAAGACGGCCGTGCGCGGCTGGGTGACGAGTTCCCGCAGCCAGTCCGCGCGGGCCCCCGGCTTGCGTGGCGCGAATCCCTCGAAGCAGAACCGCTCCGACGGCAACGCCGACACCGCGAGTGCCGTCGTCACCGCCGACGGGCCGGGCAGTGCCGTCACGGGCAGGCCGGCCTCGGCGCAGGCCACCACGATCCGGTAACCGGGGTCGCTGACCGACGGCATCCCCGCGTCGGTGACGAGCAGGACCGTCTCGCCACCGGCGATCGCTTCGACGAGTCCGGGTGTCCGGGCCGCCTCCACCTGGTCGTAGTAGCTGACGACGCGTCCGCCGATCTCGACGCCGAGCGCGGTGGCCAGCGCACGGGTGCGGCGGGTGTCCTCGGCGGCGACGATGTCGGCCGTCTGCAGGGCCGACCGCAACCTGGGCGAGGCGTCGCCGACCTGCCCCATGGGTGTGGCGGCCAGCACCAGCCGGCCCGTCGTCCCGGTGTCGGGTGCGGGGTCG
Source organism: Gordonia sp. Swx-4 (assembly GCF_030316175.1). Taxonomy (NCBI): domain Bacteria; kingdom Bacillati; phylum Actinomycetota; class Actinomycetes; order Mycobacteriales; family Gordoniaceae; genus Gordonia; species Gordonia sp. Swx-4. The sequence continues at coordinate 1,518,533 of NZ_CP128197.1, read as the reverse complement.
TCGGTGGAGTGCGTGTCGGGCTCGGCGGCATTCATCGTCAGCCAGCTTACGAGGGCCCACTAGGATCGAGCGGGTGACCATCACCGCCGCGCGTGACACCTCTGTGCCCGCCGGTGTCCCGGTCCCCGCCGCGGTCCCGCCGCCCCGCCTCGGACCGGAGGTCCCGGCCCCGCTGTTCGGTGCGCCGGATCGCGGTCGCGGCCTGGTGGTCGGCGTCGTCATCACGCTCGTCGCCGTCCTGACCCGGTTCTGGAATCTGAGTCACCCCACGGACAAGGGCACCCCGGTCTTCGACGAGAAGCACTACGTGCCGCAGGGCTGGCAGGTGCTCACCGGCGGCAACTGGATCGAGGACAACCCGGCGTACGGGCTCGTGGTGCATCCACCGATCGGCAAGTGGATGCTCGCAGCATCAGAAGCCGTGTTCGGATACGGCCCGCTCGGCTGGCGGGTCGCGCCGGCGATCTCCGGCGTCCTCATCGTCGTCCTCGTCTACTGCGTCGTGCGCCGGCTGACCCGGTCCACACTCGTCGGTGCGATCGCCGGGATCTTCGCGATCTGCGACGGCGTGTTGTTCGTGCAGTCCCGGATGGGGATGCTCGACATCTTCCAGGCCCTGTTCATCGTCGCCGCCTTCGCCGCGCTCGTCGCCGACCGCGACCAGGTCCGCGAACGGATGTATCGCGTCTACCTCGAGGGCCGGGTGGGCGACAGTCCGTTCGGACCGCGCCTCGGTTTCCGCTGGTACCGCTTCACCGCCGGCGTCATGCTCGGTCTCACCTGCGGGACCAAGTGGTCCGGCGTCTACTACGTCCTCTTCTTCATGGCGCTCGCGATCGGTTTCGACGTCGCGGCCCGCCGCGCGTATCACGTGCAGCGCCCGTGGGTCGGCACGCTCGTCCGCGACGTCGTGCCCGCCGGTGCGAGCCTCGCGGTGATGCCGGTGGCCATCTACTTCCTGACCTACATCCCGTGGTTCAACAGCGAGACCGCCGTCTACCGCTACTCCGAGGGCAACTCCATCGGTACCGGCGGCACCTTCTCCTGGGTGCCCGGGGCGTGGCGTTCGCTCTGGTACTACGAGTCCGGCATCCTCGAGTTCCATTCCGGGCTGACCAACTCGGCAGGCAACCAGCATCCGTGGGAGTCCAAGCCCTGGACCTGGCCGATGAGCCTGCGCCCCATGCTCTACGCCCTCGAGAACGGGCCCGACCAGTGCGGCACGGGTGAGTGCGTCCGTGCGCAGATGCTGATCGGTTCGCCCGCGCTGTGGTGGCTCGCACTGCCCATGCTGCTGTGGGGTCTGTGGTCGTGGATCGTCCGCCGCGACTGGCGTTACGCCGCGGTCGTCGTCGGCTACTGTGCCGGCATCCTGCCGTGGTTCGTGTCCCTCGACCGGCAGATGTACTTCTTCTACGCGACGGCGCTGGCCCCGTTCCTCGTGATGGGTCTCGCGCTCTGTTGCGGTGACCTGCTGCGCGCGACGGCGACCACGGCCCGCGCGCGGCCGGAACGCCGGGTGCTGTCGATCATCGTGGTCGCCGTCTACGTGGCGCTGGTCGTCACCAACTTCGTGTGGCTGTGGCCGATTCTCACCGCGTCCCCGATCTCACCGGGACTGTGGCGGCAGCAGATCTGGCTGCCCAGCTGGGGCTGAGTACTGCCGCCACAGTGCATCGGCCGTGCCGTCAGGCCGGGGTACCGTCCTTCTTGGCGGCCGGGACCGTCCCGTCGCCGTTGAGTCCGGCCTGCTCGACGATCTCGGGTTCGATGATCTCGAGGTGCCGCACGGCGTCGGCGTGGATGGAGTCGAGTTCTCCGGTGGCGATCGCCTCGGCTTGTTCTCGGACATGCTCGTCGACGCGTGCGGACAACACGGTGCGGGACACGATGAGCGGATCGTGCCGGAGGTCCGAGTACAGCGACAGGCACATGCCGATCATCACCAGGACGAACGGCAGGGCTGCGATGATGGCCATCGTCTTGATGCCGTCGAGGGCGTCGTCCCCGCTGATCGCCAGGAGCAGAGCGGCCACCACGCCGGTGAGCACACCCCAGAACACCGTGATCAGACGTGAGGGTTCCTCCGCGCCGCGCTGTGACAGCGTCCCCATCACCAGCGAGGCGGAATCGGCGCCCGAGACGAAGAAGATCGCCACCAGGATCATCACCAACGCCGACGCGACGCCGGCCCACGGCAGGTTCGCCAGCACGTCGAACAGGGTGTCCTCGCTGGCGTCGTTGGCCGCGTCGAAGTCGAGCACCCCGGTCATCTGTTCCCGGATCGCGGTACCGCCGAACACGCAGAACCAGACCAGCGACACCGTCGTCGGGACCACCATGACGCCGATCACGAACTCGCGGATGGTCCGCCCGCGACTGATCTTGGCCAGGAACAGGCCGACGAACGGGGTCCACGAGACCCACCACGCCCAGTAGAAGATGGTCCAGTCGGAAAGCCACTGCTGGCCTGCCTCGGACGGCACGGTCGCATCCGAACGGGCGGCGAAGGTCGTCAGGTCGGTGAAGTAGGCACCGAGTGTGGTCGGCAGCAGGTTGAGGATGAAGATCGTCGGGCCGACGACGAAGACGAAGGCCGCGAGCACGACCGCGAGCACCATGTTGATGTTCGAGAGCCATTGGATGCCGCGGGCGATGCCCGAGACCGCGGAGGCGACGAATGCGGCGGTGAGGATCGCGATGATCCCGACCAGGAGGAGCTTCGTGGGTTCATGAACCCAACCGATCTTGTCCAGGCCCGAACCGATCTGCAGTGCACCGAGACCCAGCGACGCGACCGTGCCGAACAGCGTCGCGAAGATCGCGAGGATGTCGATGACCTTGCCGGCCGGACCGTTGGACACCTTCGGACCGAACAGTCGCTCGAACACCGAGCTGATCAGCTGCGTGCGCCCCAGCCGGAATGTGCTGTACGCCAGGGCCAGTCCGACGACCGCGTACATCGCCCAGGGATGGAATCCCCAGTGGAACATCGTGGTGGCCATCGCGGCGCGCACGTCCTCGGCGCCGATCTCCGGTGGCGGACTGACGAAGTGGAAGAGCGGTTCGTAGGCACCGAAGAACATCAGGCCGATACCCATTCCGGCGCTGAACATCATCGCGATCCAGCTGATGGTACGGAACTGCGGTTCCTCGTCGTCACGGCCGAGTGGGATCCGTCCGTACTTGGACACCGCGAGGAACACCGCGAAGATGACGAAACCGGTCGCGGACAGGATGAACAACCAGCCGAGGTTGGTGGTGATCCACCCCAGGACGTCGGCACTGGTCGAGTTGAGGCCGTCCTTGTCCGCGAGGCCCCAGGCGACGAAGGCGATGACGATGAGGGCAGTGACCGAGAAGACCACCGGATCCAACCGTGGTCGTGAGAGCCGGCTCCCCCCACCACGTCCGCGCGAGGAGTCCTGCGCACGGCCAGACGGCACGTTCTGTTCACTTGTCATGAGTCCACCAAAGCAACGTCGGTGCTGCCATTTCAAGTCGCGCGCAGCGCCCGCTCCACCAGAGCGACGATCGTTTTGTCGTCAAGACCCAGGTCACGGGCGGTCTCGACGTAGGTCGTCGCCGCCGCGAACCCGGCATCGTGGGCATCGTGCCGACCGGCCCTGATGAACGAGCCCGAGCGTCCGCGGGTCTCGATCACACCGGCCGCCTCGAGTTCGCGGTAGGTCTTCGCCACGGTGTTGGGGGCGAGGTCGAGATGCGCGGCGAGTGCCCGGACGGTCGGCAGGCGTTCACCGGTGAGCAGCGTGCCGTCGGCGATCAGTTCGATGATGCGGAGCCGCACCTGCTCGAAGGGTGGCCGGTCCGAAGCCGGGTCCACCGTCAGATTGTCCAACAGCGATGTGCTCATGGTCGGTCCCTCACAACAGATCCCGCGCCAGCGGACACGACATGCACCGGGGCCCACCACGACCCGAGCCGAGTTCACGGCCCTCGATCTCGATGACCTCGATACCCGAATCACGCAGGCGGCGATTGGTTTCCACGTTCCGGTTGTAGGACACGACGACGCCCGGGGACAGGGCGAGGGTGTTGTTGCCGTCGTCCCACTGCTCGCGCTCGGCGGTCACCGGGTCGAGGCCGGTGTCGATCACCCTGAGCTTGCCGATACCCATCGCCTCGGCGGCCGCTTCGACGAAAGGCCGCTCCCCCGTGACGTGTACGGCGTCGGTGGCCGGGTCGTGGGCGAGGGTGAACGCCGACATGTGGTCGCGGATGTTGGGATACATCACCACCGCATCGGTGTCGACCATGGTGCAGACGGTGTCGAGGTGCATGAACGCCCGCGCCTGTTCGATGGGCACCGCGAGCACGGTGTGCGCGAGATGATCGTCGAAGAGACTGCGCGCCAGCGCTTCCGCACCGGCCGGCGTGGTGCGCTCCCCGACCCCGACGGCTACGACACCCGGGGCGAGGAGCAGCACGTCTCCGCCCTCGACCGGCGCGACCTGCGACTCGTAGGCGCGTCGGGCACCGGTGAAACGAGGGTGATGCGCGTAGATGAGGTCGGTCAGCGATGTCTCGCGTGCCCGCGCGGGAAGTGCCAGGGAGGTGATCGCGAACCGCGAACCGATCCAGAACGAGCTGTCGCGGGTGAACAGCAGGTTCGGCAGCGGTTCGATGGCGAACTCGGGGCCGTGATGCATCCGGCGGACCAGCGACGAACGCTCCGCCGACGGCGTGATCGGGAGCTCGTCGAAGGTCATCCCGGCGGTCAGGACGTGTGACAGCTCCGCGGGCGCGAGTCCGCGCAGGTGCCTCGCGAGATCCTCGGCGAGATGCGTCCCCAGACGGCGTGCGCTGACGGCGGCCGCGATGCCCTGGATGCGGGCGGCCCCGCTGTGCGCGATCGTCTCGGTGAGCAGGTCGCCGAGCAGATAGACGTCGACGCCGCGATCCCGCAGCACCGCGGCGAATGCGTCGTGTTCCTCCTGCGCACGGTCGACCCAGGGCAGCCCGTCGAACAGCAGTTGATCGTTGTTGCGCGGCGTCAGGCGCCGCAGCTCGTCACCGGGACGGTGCAGCATCACCGCACGCAACGTGCCGACCTCGGAATCGGCCCCCAGGGCGTAGTCCCACCCGGTCGCGGCACTCCCGTTCGCAGCGTCCTGCTGCCCGTCACGCGTCATCGCTCAACCGTAATTCGTTCCGTCACGATCGGCCGCCTCATCGTGGGTGAACGTCGGACCCTGACCGACGATCGCCGGTGCGGTCTCGCGGGCGAACAGCCACGTGACCAGGGCGATCGACGCGACCACGCCGGTCAGCACGAACGCGGGGCCGAAGCCGACACGGTCGGCCACGAACCCGACGATCACCGGCCCGGTCACCGCACCGAGGTCGGAGGACATGCCGAACGCCGCGAGTGCCGACCCACCCTGCTGGCGGTTGCCCAGGACATCGGCCAGCGCGGCCTGATGAGTGGGGGCGAACAGCCCGGACCCGACGCCGGCGAGCACCGACAGCGCCAGCGCGACGGGCACGTTCGGCGAGAACCCGAGTGCGATGGTGGCGACGACGGTGATCGTCAGCCCCGGCAGCATGATCGGCCGACGACCGAACCGGTCGGAGAGCCTGCCCGCGACGAGGATCGCGAGGACGTTGCCGGCCGCGTAGACCGCCAGCACGATCCCGGCCATCCCCGCCCCCGCACCGAGCCCCTCGGTGATGAACAGCGGGACGACCGCGACGCGCACGCCCATCGATGCCCAGCCCTGCGTGAAGTTCGACGCGAGGATGGCCCGATAGGCGCTGTCGCGCAGGGCGGTCCGGAAACCGATGAGGCCGGCCGTCGGGCCCTCGGCCTGATCGGGGGCGATCACCTCGCGCAGCTGGGTGGCCACGACCGCCGATGCGACCAGCAGCGCGACGGCGTACACGACGAACGGCACGCGCAGGCCGAAACCCACCAGGGCGGCACCGATCAACGGTCCGGTGATGCTGCCGATCAGGAACCCCGCGGAGAACAGGCCCGACACCCGACCCCGAATGTCGCTGGGCGACATCCGGATCAACAGTGCCATCGCCGAGATGCTGAACATCGTCGACCCGATGCCGCCCAGACCGCGGAAGACCAGGAGCTGCCAATACGACTGTGCGAAGGCACAAGCCAGGGTGCTGGCCGCGACGATGAGGAGCCCGGTGAGGTAGATGCGTCGTTCGCCGAACATCGTCACGAGACGTCCGCCCGTCGGGGCGAACAACAGGCGCATGATCGCGAAGGCGGACACCACCGCGGTGGCCGCGGTGAACGAGACGTTGAACGCGCGAGCAAAACTCGGCAGGGCGGGCGCGATGAAGCCATAACCGAGTGCGATGACGACGTTGGCCGACAGCAGCACCCAGATGCCGCGAGGGATCTGCCTCATGGCAGCTCGGGCAGATCGTCGAGAGCCTTCGCGGTGAGTTCGCGTCCGAGATCGATCATCTCGGTGGCCTTGTGGAAGTCGAGGGTGCGCACCGCACGACGCGGCACGCGGATCAGGACGTCCGGCGGATAGCCGGCGACCTGATAGCGGGTCAGGGCCTCCTGCATGATGTCGAGCGACCGGCTGAGCACCTCGACGCGACCCATCCGCTGAGGCTCGTCGGCGGTGTCCGGGGACACCGCGGCGGTATCGACCACGACCGCGCCCTCCTCGTCGGGGACGGCAGCCGGCGCGACCTCGTCCGCGCCGTCGGTCGCGACCTCGGTATCCGCGAGGTCGCCGGTCTCCGAACCGAAGCGGTCACGCACCGAGCGCACGAACTCGTTGTCGAGGATGGGCGCGACGTTGCGTCGGAGTAGGCCCTTCGCCTTGGGCTGCCGGCTGGCACCCGTCTCGGGCCCGCCGTCGGAGCCGAGGATCACGCCGATCGTGACGTCGCTGGGGACGCCCGAGGTCGGCGCGACGGGAAGCGGGTCGAGGATGCCGCCGTCGGCGAGCAGTCGCCCCTTGTGTTCGTGCGGGCTGATCACGCCCGGGATCGCGATCGAGGCACGGAGCGCGTCGGCGAGGTTGCCGCGCTGGAACCACACCGCACGACCGGCGGACAGGTCGGTGGCGATGGCCGTGAACGGGATCGGCAGATCCTCGATCGCGGTGTCGCCGAGGATCTCCCGCACGCGGGTGAGGATGCGTTCGGCACCGATGACGCCGGGTTTGGTGAGGGAGACGTCGAGGAGCCGCACGACGTCGAGCTGGGACAGGCCCGAGGTCCAGTCGACGTAGTCGTCGAGCTTGCCCGCGCAGTACAGTCCCCCGACCAGCGCACCCATCGATGATCCGGCGACGGTGACGATCTCGAATCCACGTGCCTCGAGCTCGGCGATCACGCCGATGTGCGCGTACCCGCGAGCGCCGCCACTTCCCAGAGCCAGCGCCACGCGCGAGGGTCGAGCCATGCCGCAACCCTACCGCCGCAGGTCTGCCCGCCGAGATCGCGGGACGTGATCACTCGGTCATGAGGCGGCGGGGGCCGGGACCGAGTTTGTTCAGTTCGTCTCCCGGGTTGAGCAGGTGGCATTCGCCGAGCGACAGGCATCCACACCCGACGCATGAACCGATCATGTCGCGCATGCTCTCGAGCAGGGAGATGCGGTGGTTGATGTCGTCCATCCAGCGTTTCGACGCCGCCTCCCACATCGACTTCGACGGGGATTCGTGGTCACCGAGTTCGGCGAGCACCTCGCCGATCACCGACAGCGGGATGCCGGCGACCTGCGAGGCCCGGATGAACGCGACCCGGCGCAGCATCGCCCGGTGGTAGCGCCGCTGGTTGCCGGCGGTCCGCCGGCTGAAGATCAGCCCCTGCTCCTCGTAGAACCGGACCGCCGACGGCGCGATGCCCGCCCGCTGCGCGAGCTCCCCGACCGAGAGCTCGAGTCTCTTCAGCGTCATGCGTCGATGGTAGGCACCGCCCCGGTCAGTTGCGCACCACCATGACCGGGCATTCGGCGTTGTGCATGACCTTCTGGCTGGTCGAGCCGAGCATCAGTCCGCGGAATCCGCCGCGTCCGCGGCTGCCCACGACGACGAGCTGGGCGTCGGTCCCGGCCGCGTCGAGCAGCGCCTTCGCCGGTTCCTCGGGCAACACGCGTCGTTCCACCCGGACGTCCGGGTAGTCCTGCGCGTACCCGGCCAGTCGCTCGGCGAGCACCTCGACCGCGTCCTGGGTCATCCGCTCGACCTCTTCGGGGCCGATCCCGTACCCGTGCAGGGCGTCGGCGTCGAGCGGGGTCCAGGTGTGGACCGCGACCAGCGGGGCGTTGCGCAGCGACGCCTGCCGGAACGCCTCGGCCACGGCCACATCGCTGATCGGCGAGCCGTCCACGCCGACCACCACCGGACCGGTGTCGGAGCCCTCCGCGGCGACGACGGCCACGCGGCCGTGCGCGTGGGCTGCGACGTTGATGCTCACCGAGCCGAGGAACAGGCCCTTCACGCTGCCCAGCCGCCGGGTGCCGACCACGATCATCGCGGCGTCCTTGCCCAGCTCGAGGAGGACGCGCGCCGCGTCCCCGTCGACGATCGACGTCGTGACACTGACGTTCGGCGCTGCCGTCTTGGCGACGTCGTTCGCAGCATGCACGGCGTCCGATGCGTCCTGCCGGATGGCGTCGACGACATCCTGCGGGATGATCAGGCCGGGCGCGTAGTCGCTGGTGCTCGCGTCGTAGGCGCCGACGATCTTGAGATCGAGACCTTCCGCCGCCGCAGCCTTGGCCGCCCATCGCACCGCGCCGGTGGCCGCCTCCGAACCGTCCACGCCAACGAGTATCGCGTTCATGTCGGTGATCTCCTCTGGGCTCATCTCGTCTCGTCACGACCCCCTCGTGGAAGCCGAGTCCTCGACCTCCATCCTGCTCCGGAGAACTGCCGGCATCAATGAGCACTAAGTCCTTCCGACCGGCGTGTCGGGGCCGTGTAGCGTGGTGTTCACCATGACCTCCCCGACTCCGCAGAACTCCAACGACTTTCGCGCAATCGTGATCCACGTCGCCATCACCGTCGTGTTGGGACTGGGCCTCCTCCTCATCGGACTCGCCGCGTCGGAGTCGGTGCAGAACGTGCTCGTCATCGCCTCACCCGTGGTGGTGATGATCGGTGCGATCGCGATGCTGGTTCGTGCCTACCGGGTCTGGAAATCCGGTGGACGCTGGCAGATGTGGCAGGGCGGGGCATGGTTCCTGCTGGTGTTCTTCATCGTGATGCTGTTCAATTCGGCACCCGTGCTGTTCGAGTCGAACACCGAATAGCGCCTCCGGCGGCCGGTAGAATTCGAGCTCTCACACCACAGGGAGCCAAGCGTGTCCTTCGACCTCACCCGCGGCGCGTCACCCGCCCACGGCTCGGTCGTTCCCGGATCGGTGGTCGCCGGGCATCGCATCGAGCGGGTGCTCCGTGAGTACGAGGTCGGCACGACCTGTCGCGCGATCCCGGTGCCGCCGGTTCCTCCTCCCGCGGGCCGACCGGAACCCGACCCGGTCGTCCTCACCGTCATCGACCGCGCACGTTCGACGGATGCGCGGTTCCGCAACTGGTTCGCCCACTCCAATGAATTGGTCTCGGGCATCAGGCATCCCGCGATCGCCCGGATCGCCGGGCACGGTCTCACCGACGGCCGGCTGTGGGTCGCCACCGCGCCGATACCCACCACCGACGCCGCGGATCTGATCCGACGCCACGCGAACGGTGTCGACATCGACCTGGCCGTACGGATCGTCGCCGCGGTCGGCGAGGCACTCGACGCCGCCCACCGTCGAAGGCTCGTGCACGGCGGAGTCACCACCGCCGACATCCTGATCACGACCCGCAGAGACCCCGCCGCCGAGATCACCGCATCCGACCTCACCGACCCCGGTGCGGTCACACTCCGCGGCTTCGGCCTGACACCACCCGCGCCCGGGGAGACCACCCCGCACCCGGACTCCGACGTGGCCGCCCTCGGCCGCACGCTCGTCGAACTCCTGACCGGGACCACATCGGTTGCCCGGCACCGGATCTCCGGCGCGGTGTCCCCCGCCTTCCATTCCGTCCTGGCGCGGGCCCTCGATCCCCGGCCCGACCACCGTTATCGAACCTGCGCCGAGTTCGTCCGGGCCGCCGACCTCGCCCTCCACCTCACCCACACCGACGGGGAGCCACCGACCGAGAAGATCGACTCGCCACCGCGCGTCTTCCAACCCGCCGGCAATGCCGACCGGCTGACCGAGCTCGTCGCCGGCCGCCCCGAGGATCGTCGCCTGGATGTCGAGTCACGTCCTGTCCGGCCGCCAACCCGGTCTGCCGCCGCGCGACGACACCGGAATCTCACACCGATCCTGGTGGCGCTCGTCGTGGTCTCGGTCTGTGTGGGCGCCGTGATCGTCCTCGGCGCGCGCAACGCGCCACCACCGTGGCCGGCGTCGGTCGGACCGATCGCCGACGCGTTCCCGCGACTGCTGCCCGACTCCCCCGATCAGCAGGGCTGGCGGGATGCGTCCTGCCAGGCCACGTTCCGCGACGGCCTCGACGCCATCTCCTGCTCCGACGCCGAGCAGGTCACCTACGTCGTCTGGCACACGGCCACCCCCGGCGCACGGAACAGCGTCACCGCACCGCTCAAGGGTTATCCGGGTGACGAGATCCAGTGGCGGGACGGTCCCGCGTCGTCGAGCCGCGACAGCCTCGCCGACGGCTGGGTGGTCACCAACTTCGTCGAGCCGGTGCGCGAGCCGTACACGGTGATCACCACGTGGCCGGGCCATTCCGGCCGGCAGATCCTCGACGCCTGGTGGCGATCCGCACCACTCGGGTGACCGGCGCCCGGTTCGGCAACGATCCTCAACGACCCCGCAGGGCGTCGATCCGTTCGGCCACCTGCAGCGCGGTCGACGGCCGGCTCCCGGCCAGCGCCAGACAGTTGGCGATCAGTGTGCGCTCGTCACGATCGAGCTTCTCCGACAGCGCAGGTGGGGTCGACAGGGCGGCTCGGATCGCCAGCAGCGGCTGGGCGTCGGGCACCTCGCCATACACCCCTTCGTCGGTGAGAGCACGGTGCAGACACGCACCGAGAGACCAGATGTCGGTCGCGCGGGACGGCACGTCACCGGCCAGAAGTGCCGGGTCCATGTACTGCACGGCGCCCGGCTGGGCGAAACTGGTGATCGGCTCCTCGGCCGCGAGCACCCGGGCGAGACCGAGATCGGAGATCTTCCCGCCGGTCTCGGTCACCATGATGCTCGACGGGGTGATGTTGGCGTGGGCGATCCCGGCCTCGTGCAGGGCGTCGACGCCGCGCGCCGCGTCGGCGACCGCGGCCAGGCGTTCGTCCCGGCTGAGGGGACGCGCCGGCGTTCCGAGCGAGCCCATCGGGAAGTACTCCATCGCATACATGAACTGGCCCTGGAGGACCGCGTCGTACAGACCGGCCAGATAGGGCGAGGCGACCGCGGCGAACGCCCGGAGTTCGCGCACGCCGCGACGGTAGGCGTCGTCGCTGCACACCCCGCTGAAGACCTTGACCACCACGCGATCGGCCGCCAGGCCGAGACGTGCAGGAGGCACCGCGAGGTAGAAGGTTCCGTTGCCGCCGACTCCGAGCTTCTGGAGCACGGTGAAATCCGCAAGCTGTTGCGGGATCTCGACAGTGGCCATGTCAGTGCCTCTCTGGTGATGACGTGGTGTGAGTGGTACCGGCGTTCGGCGTGGGATCGGTCGATGCCGTCGCCTCGGCGTACAGCGTGGTCATCCGGTCCCCCAGTGCTTCTTCGCTGGTCTCGGTGTGGTCGACGACGATCACGGGCGTGTCCGGACCACGCCCGTGGGTGGGGTCGTCGGCGGCGGCAACGGTGAAGGCGGCGTCCTCGCCGCGGTGACGCTTCGGCTCGACCAGGGAGACCCGGACACCGCGATCGATCACGGGCCGCAGGTCGGCGAGCCAGCGCCGCCGTGAACCGGTGGACACGATCGTGAGGGACCTCGACCCGAACAACGCCAGACCGGCTCCCACCACGGCGGCGGTCCGACCGCTGCGGCTGTCGGCGACCACGCAGGTGATGACGCTGCGGCTGGGTGCCGCACCGGCCGCGGCGTTCTCGTCGACGATCGCCACCGGCGCAGCGCGCAACATCTCGCCGAGTTCGCGGTCGGCGGCGTCGATGACGATCACGTCGGCGTTGGCGTTGCGGGTCATCGCGTCGAGGTCGCTGGCCGGGTCGGAGCCGAAGCGGCACAGGACCGACACCGATCCGGCTCCGCTCAGCGAGGCACCGAGCAGGTTCAGCTTCTCCACGGCCGAGGCCATGGCCGCGAAGTCGGGCACCACCGGCACGCCGACCTCGAGGCGTTTGGCCGGGTTGTCCGTCGTGGTGAGCAGGCCGGCCAGCACGACGTCGTAACCCGTTGTGCAGTCGAACAATCGACGGTGTCGAGCGCGCAGGTCCTCGACCGTGCCATCGGGGTCGCGCAACACCACCAGCACCCGCGGGGCGGTCGCCGCGGCCAGCGCCCGACGTTCGGCCGCGGCGATGTCGTTGGCCACCACCGTGTCCGGGTAGACGAGCCGCAGCAGTGGTTCGGTCAGCACCGTCGTCACCAGCGCCATCACCACGAGCATCGCGAAGAGGTCGTCACTGAGGACACCGAGATCGCGTCCGGCCGAGAGGATCACCAGCTCGGTGAGTCCGCGGGTGTTCATGAGAACGGCGATGGCCGCGCTCTGCCGTGTGGGGATCGCCGAGACCCGGGCGCCCGCATAGGCGCCGAGGAACTTGCCGGCGATCGCGACGACGAGCACCAGGCCCAGCTGCCACAGCCCCGACAGTCCGATCCCGGCGAGATCGACGCTCAGGCCGGTGACGACGAAGAACATCGGCAGCAACAGCAGCACGCTGACCTGTTCGAGCCGTTCCAGGATCTCGCGATGCAGCTGCTCGGCACCGACCTTCGGCATCACCGCGCCGAACATGAAGGCACCGAAGATCTGGTGGATGCCGATGACGTCGGTCGCCGCCGAGGACAGGAACACGCCGATGAGGATGACCGCCAGGATGTCCGGGGTCAGGCGTCCCGCCGAGTCGCGCCACTCGACCAGCTTGGCCAGCAGCGGGCGCACGATCCCGAACATGATCGCGGCGTACACCAGGGTCATCCCGACGATCTTGGCCACTTCCAGCGGACTGCCGCCCTCGATGATCGCGATGATGAACGCGAGCAGGGTCCAGGCGAGGATGTCGTCGACCGCGGCGGCGGCCAGGCTGAACACCCCGGGGACGGTCCGCATCATCCCGCGGTCGGCGAGGATGCGGGCCAGCACGGGAAACGCGGTGATCGACATCGCGACGCCCATGAACAGGACCATGCCGAGCCGTTCGATCTCGACTCCCCCGACGGTGTCATGCGACGGGTACAGCAGAAGTCCCAGTGCGGCACCGAGTCCGAACGGCAGCACGATCGAGCACGCCGAGATGCTCGCCGCCGCACGCTCACGCCCGCGGGTCAGTCGCATGTCGAGTTCGAGTCCGACGATGAACATGAAGAGCACGAGCCCGATCTGGGCGAGTCCGCCGAGGAGTGGCCGCACCTCTTCGGGGAACAGCCACTGGTCGGGGTTTCCCGGGAGGAGCCCCAGAAGACTCGGCCCAAGGGCGATCCCGGCCGCGATCTCGCCGACGACGGCCGGCTGCCGCACCGCGCGCGCGATCATCCCGCCGATGCGGGCGACCGCGATGATGACCGCGACATCCAGGAGGAGGAACGCGACCGTGTGCTTGTCCATCTCAGATCCCGGCTGTCTCAGATGCGCGCATGATGCGACTCGAAGATGAAGTGGCGTCCTCCGATTCGTACGTGCGACCCCGGGACCAGGACATGCGGACGGTGCGGGAGCAGGCGCACCTCCCGGTTACCGCTGCTCGGGTCGGCGACGAACGTGCCGTTCGCCGAGCCGAGGTCGACGAGCTGAACGGTCCACTCGACCAAGCGGATCTCGACGTGGCGACGCGAGAGCTGTCCCGTCTCGTCCTGCACGCGAATCGGTTTCGGGGAACCTACCCGTCCTCCGCCGGAGGATCCGGGTTCACGACCGATGACCAGGTCCTCGTCGAGCAGGAAGGTGAAACCGTTGTCGAGCAACAGCCAACCCAGCGGCGGGCGCTCCCCCTCGACCAGGAATGTCGTCAGCTGATCCATCCGGATGCCGCAGACACCGCACAACCAGGATTGCGGGTGGTTGAGATGTCCGCGCGAGCATCGGATGCCGTGCACCTTCGCCCGCGACGCCTCGATCTTCACGACCTCGGTCGCGGGACGCTGATGTTCTTCCTTCGGCAGCGGGGCGCGCGGTTCGAGGGGTTCGGCGAGCGGGTTCGGTCGAGCAGCGGGTGCGACCGGCATCGGGTCCGTCGGGAGCGGCTCACCCGGCTCCGGCTGTTCTACCGGCGTCCCACCGAGGGGGGTCGACGTGAACGGCAGGGGTTCGGCGACGTCCGGTCGCATCCGCTCGGTCGTACCCATCGGGTCGGGTTCGGGAACAGCCGGTTCAGACGGGGCCGGCGCAGGCGGGGTGGGCGGCGCGGACCGAGACGGGAAGTCGGCGAACGAGTCAGATGCCGGCTCGGGCTCCGGCTCGGGCTCGGGCTCGGGCCCGGGTTCCGGCGCCGCGGTCTGCGTAGCCGCGGGCAGCGGGTGGAATTCGGTGCCGCGCAATCCGAGCGGCGTGTGCAGCAACGTCCCGGAGGCGGGCACGACACCGTCGACGAGGTCGAACCGTTCCTCCCCGACCTCGGCCGGGACGGAGCCCTCGAGGTACAGGCCGAGCCCCTCGAAGGGCCACGGGATCGCCTTGTCGTAGGCGTCGCCGGGTGGCGGTTCGATCCGTTTGCCGTCGGTCTCGCCGTAGACCCTCCCCGACATGAAGATCGCGATCCCCACGTTGTCCGGCGCGGCGAAGGCGATGTCGATCTGCTCATCGGCCGTTAGCACGAGCTGCGCCAGTGCGCGGACGAGATGGCGGCCGCGCCGGGGTGCCGAATCCGGTACGGACACTGCGGATTCGATGTCGAGCAGGTCCGTGATGAACGCGGCGGGCACCGTGTCGGAGATCAGGCAGAGGAACGCCGGCTTGCGGATCACGATCCCGGCGCCGGGGATCAGCGTCACCGTCGGGGTCACGCTCGGGATGTCACCCGGAATGGTCACAGGAACCGGCCTCCTCGGAATCGCCAGTGCGGGAAGACCGCTCGCAACGGGCCGTTGACCGCGACCCACACCAGCAGCCAGGTGGTGAGGAACTGGACCGTGAACACGAACGGCGACGGCCGCAGTTCCTCCGGCAGCAGACCCGTCCCGTCCACGACGAGCCACACCACGACGCCCTCGTTGATCGCGGTGAGCAGACCGAACAGGGTGGGCCAGTCCTTCTCCCAGCGGAACTGCTGCAGGAAGTGGTAGACGAACTCCCAGGCGACGCCGAGCACGATGACGGTGAACAACACCGTGAACGCGACGCGGTAGACCTCGACGACGGTGGGGTCACCCGACGAGATCAACCACAGGAACGGCACCAGGACGATGGTCCACGCCCCACCGAGGATGCCGAGCACCAGCACGCGGGTCTGGATCCGCCCCCACAGGGTGGGCAGCATCAGTCGACTCCCTTGTTGTTCATCCACCGCCACCACTGGGCGGTCGAGCGCCACGGTGTGAGTCGTTTGCAGAAACCCTGCCGCGCGAGGTCGTCGACGATCTCGAGAGCGGCGATCTGCAGACCGAGGAAGGTGTCGACACCCGGGAAGTACCCGCCGAGCGTCGCGCTGCCCGATGCGTACAGCTTCCCGTCGCCGTTGCGGGTGCCCTTCAGCTCGAAGTCGCGTTCGACGTCCATCCGGCCGACCGGGTTGATCCCCGCCCCGGTGTGGTCGAGAAGGTCGCGCAGCAAGCGGTGTTCGCGCACGTCGGCCTCGAGTCCGGTGCAGTCGATGACGTAGTCGGCGTACAGCTCGAAGGTGCCGTCCGGCCGGTGCTCCTGCCTGATGGGGGCGTGCGGGTCGACGCGAACCGTCGTCACCACCCCCTGGCCGCCCGGCCCGGGTACCAGGCGCTCGGCCTTGCCGACCGCGGCGCGGTACCACCCTTCGCGGCGGCCGCGCGCGAGCTGTTCCTGCCAGTCGTCGCGGACCGGGGTGTTGGTACCGCCCATCTGTTTGTACGCCTCGGCACGGTCGTGGCCCTCGAGTTTGCGGATGCGCGCTTTGAGCTGACCGCCCCACACCGATTTCGGGTAGTTGAATCCCTGGTAGGCCCAGCCGTCTTTGCCCTTGCGCCGCATGAAGATGTGCGGGCCGTGCGGTTTGTCGTAGTACGTGCGGAACAGGTGCACGATCTGCGTCTGCAGGCCGAGCGCGTCGCGGTCGTCGATGAGGCGTTGCAGCACACGGGATGCGACGATCCCGGCGCCGCGGATCAGGACGGTGCCCGGCTTGCGCTGCAGCGACTGGTAGACGTGTTCGTGGGATTCGTAGGCGTTGACGACCTTGCTGGCATCGCGATAGGTCTCGCGGAAAGCCTGCAGGTCCGGCAGCAGTTTGATCCCCGGATACCCGATGGCCACGTGCACCCAGCGACTGCGGAACGCCACCCGTTTGGTCGGCGAACTCCCCTGTGGCGGTGTGAGGATCGTGAAGTAACCGCCGCCCGCGCGGCGTCGGATCATGCGCACCTGCCCGCGGCGCAGGCAGTTCAGGTAGCCGATGCGGTGGCACTCCTTCTCCATCGACTCGAACGCCTGCCCCGCCTTCGGGGTGTAGTAGTTCGCGAAGATGGGTTCCACCAGGACGTTCCAGAGCGGTTTGAACTTCCTGTCGGCCCACGCCTCACGGACCGCATAGGACGGAAACCCCCAGATGTTGTCCGGTGTCGACGCCGAGTCCGACCGGAGCCGTTCGCCGCGCGGGATCTGCGACACCCGGGTCAGGTACTCGTAGCTGTGCCACGGCACGTCCTGCGGACCGAGGACCGCGATCTGCTCGAGCGGGACACCACAGATCCGCAGATAGTCGACGGTCACGAAGGAACCGATCCCCGAGCCGACGGTGACGAACGGGACGTCGACGATCGGGATGCCCGCCGCCTCCACCATCGCCTCGGTCCAGACGTCGGTGTCGACGAGTTCCGGGGTGAGATCACCGAGGCCGCCGGGGACGGGCCGCGCGGCGCGCCGGGGCGGGACCGTTCCCGGCATCCGGGGCGGATCGGGTACGCGGGGGCCCGGCGGGAACTGACCCGGGGCGGGGAATCGCGTCGGTCCCTGCGGGGGTCGGCTCACCGGCGTCCCCGGACGGATGCGCGCGCACCGGGACCCGGTTTGCTCGGCGCGTACGGGACACGACGGGACATCGCTGGTTCCTCCGATGAGGTCGGGTGGCACGGGATCGTGCGGTAACTCTAGCGCGCGAAGCGGTCCGGAACGGTGTGAAACCAACCGATCGAATTACGGCCGTCTCGGCTGGTCAGCGGGTGAACCGGACATGGTCCGGCGCGCCCCGCGAACCCGCCCCGACCACGGAACGTGACATTGAGTGTTGACAAATAGCGGAGCGTCGAAATACGTTCGGATCATCCGCTGTGGCCGCCCTCACGCGGCCCGGCCCACCTCGAAGGACGCGACGATGACCAAAGCATTGACGAATCCGAACTCCGTTCACACCGCCGGCGACGGCCCGGCACGCTACGTTCCCGAACACGACAAAACGGGCAGCGAGCAGGACTACGGACAGGTGCTCGACGACCTGTCCTCGGCCTCGGTCCACCGGAATTTCGATCCCTACGTGGACATCGACTGGGACGCGCCGCACATGGCGATCACGGAGAACGATCCGCGCTGGATACTCTCCTACGAGGTCGACCCGATCGGGCGACATCCCTGGTACCAGCAACTCCCGGAGAGCAAGCAGATCGAGATCGGCATGTGGCGTCAGGCCAACGTCGCCAAGGTCGGCCTGCAGTTCGAGTCCGTGCTCATCCGCGGCCTGATGCAGTACAGCTTCAAGCTCCCCAACGGCGCACGCGAATTCCGGTACACCACGCACGAATCCAAGGAGGAGTGCAACCACACCCTGATGTTCCAGGAGTTCGTGAACCGCGTGGGCATGGACGTTCCCGGCGCGAAGGTCGGGTACCGACTGATCTCGCCGTTCGTCCCACTGGTCTCGACGGTCTTCCCGATCGTGTTCTTCTTCGGCGTACTCGGCGGCGAAGAGCCGATCGACCACATCCAGAAGGACTTCCTGCGGACCCGCGCCCGCCTGCACCCGACGATGGCCGCGGTGATGCAGCTGCACGTCGCCGAGGAAGCACGGCACATCTCGTTCGCCCACCACTTCATCCGCGAACAGGTCCCACAGCGCAACCGCTTCCAGCGTTTCCTGCTGTCGCTCATGCTGCCGCTGACCATGCGCACCCTGTGCAGCGCGATCGTGGTTCCGCCGCGTTCCTTCGCCAAGGAATTCGACGTCCCGCGCGAGGTCATGAAGGACATCTTCTGGCGATCCGAGGAGTCGAAGCGCTTCCTGCGCAACGTCTTCGGCGACGTCCGTATGCTCGCCGACCAGAGCGGGCTGATGAACCCGGTGTCGCGCCTGCTGTGGCGCGTGCTCGGGATCAGCGGCCGCCCTTCGCGTTTCCGTAGCGAGCCGACCTACACGGCCGCCTGACCCGCCGGCGGAGATCCGCCCCTCACACACAGGTAGCGAACCGACCTCATGCCTCACGTCGTCACTCAGGCGTGCTGCGGCGACGCGTCGTGCGTCTACGCATGCCCCGTCAACTGCATCCACCCCACCCCGGAAGAGCCGGATTTCGGCATCGCCGAGATGCTCTACATCGACCCGGCGACCTGCGTCGACTGTGGTGCGTGCGTCAGCGCCTGCCCCGTCGGCGCCATCGTTCCCGGTCACCGCCTGCCCGCGGGGCAGGAGCGATTCGCCGAGGTCAACGCCTCGCAGTACCGCGAAACCGTCGACGGTGCAGCACGTTTCCCCGTCGATCCCGCACGCCGGCTCCCGCTCGCCCCGATCGACCGGCCGCGTCAGCTGGCAGTCGAGGAGAAGGTGTCGATCGGCATCGTCGGATCGGGCCCGTCGGCGATGTACGCCGCGGACGAACTGCTGCGGCATCCCCAGGTCTCGGTGACGATGTACGAGCGTCTCGACCGGCCCTTCGGCCTCGCGCGCTTCGGCGTCGCCCCGGACCATCTGCACACCCGCAAGGTGATGCGCCTGTTCGACGACATCGCACGCAACCCGAACCTGGAGATCCTCCTCGACACCGAGGTGGGTCGCGACATCACGCTCGACGACCTGCGGTCCCGCCACCAGGGCGTCATCTGGGCCGGCGGCGCCCCCACCGACAAGACACTGGACCTGCCGGGGATCGGCCAGGCAGGAGTCACCAGCGCCACGTCTTTCGTCGGCTGGTACAACGGCCATCCGGATTTCACCGACCTCGACGTCGACCTGTCCACCGACCGCGTGGTGGTCGTCGGCAACGGCAACGTCGCTCTCGACGTCGCACGCATCCTCGTCGCCGACCCGGCTGCACTCGTCGACACGTCCATCTCGCCGGCCGCGCTGGCCGCCCTGAAGGAGTCGTCGGTGCGCGAGGTGGTCGTGCTGGGACGACGCGGACCCGCCCATGCCGCGTTCACACTGCCCGAACTGATCGGCCTGGTGGATTCGGGCGTGGCGGTGACCGTCGATCCCGCCGATCTCCGATCCGCCCAGGTGGACGGCGAACTCGACGCCACCATTCGCGCCAAGCTCGACATCCTCGCCGAATGCGCCGCCGCCGGCGAACCCGAGGGTCGTCGTATCCGGTTGGCGTTCTTCTGTTCTCCGCTCGAAGTGTCCGGCGAGGACGGACGCGCGACCGGCGTCGTCGTGGGCCGAAACCGGCTGACGGTCGACGATGCGGGTGTCGTCACCGGAATCGAACCCACCGGTGAGATCACCACCCTCGACGCCGGCCTCGTGCTGACCTCGGTCGGTTACCGCGGCGTCGCCGTGCCGGGTTTGCCCTTCGACGACGCCACAGGTGTCATCCCGCACCGCGCCGGCCGGGTGATGGACGGCGAGCAGCCGGTGCCCGGCGTGTACGTGACCGGCTGGATCAAGCGCGGACCGTCCGGCTTCATCGGGACCAACAAGACCGACTCCGCGGAAACCGTGGCGTCGTTGCTCGCCGATCTCGAAACCGGTGCGCTCTCGGATAGATTGATCGACCATGGGGCCCGCGTACCAGCGCACCACCGTGCGCGCCGATTTGTCCGCTCTTCCGGCCGACCTCGCGGCGGCGTTGCGTGATCATGCCGAGTCGCGCCAACTGACCATCACCGACGATCTGCCCGCCTGGAGCACCCGGAGCATCAACCCACCTGCCTCGTCCACGATCGGCAGACTGCTCGGCCGGCGCGCGAACCCCGTCGACCCCGACTCGGAGAACCAGACGCTCGTTGTCCTGCATCCGACGCACCTGCTGATCGTCAACTCCGGGGCGAAGCGCGGGATCTCGGCACTGTCGGTACCGCTGGGGATCGCCTCGATCGGGACGCCGGAATCCCCGGACGGGTTCGCGGTGACCGGCTTCGCCGGCGAGAGCGGTCGTCCGGGCAGCTACTACCTGGGCGTCGGCGAACCGCAGGGCGAGGAATGCCGGGAAGCGGTGCGTGCGGCGATCGTGGCCGCGAAGAACCCGTGAGCAGCCCTGTTCAGACCCGTGGCCGCTCCCGGCCGTCCATCGGAATCGCATTGGCGCTGTTCTCGTCGGCGTGCTTCGCCATCTCCGGGGTCCTGGCGCGGGCGATGATCGAATCCGGGTGGTCGGCGGGAGCGACCGTGACCGTGCGCATCGCGGTGGGCGCCGCCGTGCTGGCGATTCCCGGGTTGGTGGCCTTCCGTGACCGGCAGCCACTCTTGCCGCCGCCACCGCAACCCGGCCACCGATCCGGGTGGGTCGTGATCGCCTACGGACTGCTCGCCGTCGCGGGGTGCCAGCTGGCCTACTTCTATGCCGTGACCTACCTGCAGGTCGGGGTGGCGCTGCTGATCGAGTACACCGCACCGGTCGCGGTGCTGGTGTGGATGTGGTTGCGGCACGCTCAGCGACCCACCCGCGTCACCGTGTTCGGCGCCGCTCTCGCGCTCGCCGGCCTCGCCCTGGTCCTCGACCTGACCGGGGAGGTCTCGATCAGCGTGGTGGGCGTCCTGTGGGCTCTGGCCGCCATGGTGGGCGCCGCCGCCTACTTCGTGATCTCCGCCGACGAACGAACCGGCCTGCCGCCTCTCGCACTCGCGGCCGGCGGCCTCGTGATCGGTGCGATCACGCTCGCCACGGCCGGGCTCGTCGGAGCGCTGCCGATGACGGCGTCGACCTCGGCGGTCCGCATCGGCGACCTCTCGCTGCCCTGGTGGGCTCCCCTGCTGATGCTGGGTGTCGTGTCGGCCGCGATGGCGTACGCCTTCGGGATCGCGGCCGGCCGGATACTCGGCGCCCGGGTGATGTCGTTCGTCGCCCTGTCCGAGGTGTTGTTCGCGGTGCTGTTCGCCTTGCTCGCCCTCGACGAACTCCCGGCACCGATCCAGCTGCTCGGCGGTCTGCTGATCGTCGCCGGTGTCGTGTTCGTCCGATTGGGCGAGGCACCCTGAACCCGGACTCCAGACCTTGGATCACCGCGGCTCGATATCGGATGACGTTGTGCGCGTTCCGCATAGGCGCCGTGAACCGACCCCGTTCCGAAGGATGTGTCGCACGTCGCATCACGCACGAGTAGTCTTGCGGCCCATGTGGGGGAGGAACCACGCGTGACGGGGATGTTCTCGAGGTTTGACTACACCGACGCCGCGCTGACCACCGGGGAACGCTTTCTGGACCTCGTCGAGGGGGTCGACGAGCCGGAGACGCGTGTGCCGCACACACCGGGCTGGACGCTGGTCGACTGTCTGGGTCACGTCGCCCTGGCACCGACGCGATTTCTGGCGCTCGCGCGCGGTGAGGGGGAATGGTGTCGTCAGGCGATCGACGTCCCGGACTTCAACGCGAAACAGATCGCGAATCTGCCGACCCGTGAGGTCTCGGCTCTCGCCCGCCAGCTGAGAGAAGACCTCGACACGCTGGTCGACGCCGTCTCGCACTTCAACGCGCAGGTCCCGAAGATGCGATTCGACGGTGACCGGCACATCCGGGCCGACGCCGCGCTGGGCATCCTCATCGGCGAGTTCGTGGTGCACGGCTACGACGTCGCGCGTGCGGTGGGTGCCCGCTGGTGGGTCGAGCCCGAGGTGGTGCTGATGATCATCCGCGGACGACAGCAGATACTGCCCAGCTGGGTGGACACGACGGCGGCGGTCGGACACCAGGCCACCTACGACATCCGGCTGCGGGGATGTTCGGAACGCTATGTCTACGAGTTCACCGACGGTGAACTGATCATCAACCCCGACCAGCCCCGACGCCCCGACGTCCACATCAGCGTCGACCCGACTGCCGCACTGCTGACCGGCTACGGCCGAATCTCACCCACCTGGGCCGCGCTGACCGGCCGGGCCTTCGCATGGGGAAGCAAGCCGTGGCTTGCGCCACGGCTTGCTCAGAAGTTCTTACCCGCCTGACTCAGCGGCTGGTCGGCGAACCGGCCGGACGGCTGGAGGAACGACGCCCGCCCTGTGCACGTCCACCGGCACGATGCTGGTCACCGGTGCGGGGCTGACCCGCCGAGCGACCCTGCCCTGCCGAGCGCGACTGTCCTGCCGAACGGGACTGACCGGCCGAGCGACCGTCGGTGGAACGCTGTCCACCCGAGCGGTGCGACGATCCGGTGCCACCGGTACGCGACTCGCCGCCCTGACCGCGTGCGCCGCCACGGCTCTCACCGCGACCAGCACTGTTGCCACGGCCTTCGCCGCGAGCGCGTCCCGGGCGTCCGCCGCCACGGCGACCACCCTGGGAACGACCACCCTGCGAACCACCGCGCTGGCCGCCACGAGCGGCTTCGGCAGCCGCACGCTCGGCAGCGGAGACGCGGGGTGCACGCTCGCCGACGAGCTCGTCGACGGCGCCGGCCTTGGCGTCGACCTGCTTCGGGGTGACCTTGATCTTGGCCTTGCGCAGCAGCTGCGAGACCTCACGACGCTGCTCCGGCAGGCACACTGTGACGACGTCACCGGAGCTGCCCGCACGCGCGGTGCGGCCCGAGCGGTGCAGGTATGCCTTGTGCTCGGCGGGCGGATCCACGTGGACGACCAGCTCGATGCCGTCGACGTGCACACCGCGGGCGGCGACGTCGGTGGCCACCAGCACGCGGACGTCTCCCTCACCGAAGGCGGCGAGGTTGCGGTCGCGCTGGGCCTGGCTGAGGTTGCCGTGCAGATCGACTGCCGGGATGCCCTGTTCGCTCAGCTTCTTGGCGAGCTTCTTGGCCTGATGCTTGGTGCGCATGAACAGGATTCGACGACCGGCGCCGGACGCGAGTTCGGCGACGAGGTCGGCCTTGCCCGCGGACGACACCTCGAAGACGTGGTGGGTCATGGCGGCGACCGGCGACTCGGCGGAGTCGACCGAGTGCAGGACCGGATTGTCGAGGAAGCGCTTGGCCAGCTTGTCGACGCCGTTGTCCAGGGTTGCCGAGAACAGCATCCGCTGGCCCTCCGCCGGGGTGGCGGCGAGGAGCTTGGTGACGACCGGGAGGAAGCCGAGGTCGGCCATGTGGTCGGCCTCGTCGATGACGGTGATCTCCACCTCGTCGAGCTTCACGATGCCCTGGCGCATCAGGTCTTCGAGGCGTCCCGGGCAGGCGACGACGATGTCGACGCCGCGGCGGAATGCCTGTTCCTGACGGGCCTGCTTGACGCCACCGAAGACGGTGGTGACGGTGAGGCCGACCGCAGCGGCGAGCGGCTCGACGACGGCGGCGATCTGGGTGGCCAGTTCGCGGGTCGGAGCCAGGATGAGGCCGGTCGGTGCACCGACGTAACGCTTGACCTCCATCTCGGCCAGTCCGGCGACCAGCGGGATGGAGAAGGCGAGGGTCTTGCCCGAGCCGGTCTTGCCGCGGCCGAGGACGTCCTTGCCGTCGAGGGTGTCGGGCAGGGTGTCGGCCTGGATCGGGAAGGCGTCGGCCTTGCCCTGCGATGCCAGGACCTCGACCAGTTTGCTTGGCACGCCGAGGGATTCGAAGGAAACCTGGGGGGCGGTGGTGTCGGCGGGAATGGTCTCGACGATCTGGGTTGCAGTTGCCGAGGGGGTCTCGAGGACAGCAGTCATTATGTGAGCGGAGCTCTTCCTGTGCGTGGCACGCGAGCAGGACGGCAGATCACTGCCGAAGGTCGGTGCCGATGGCGAACACGCGGGTACGCGGGCTCGTTCGCCGTATGAAGTCAATGGCAGGCGGTGGACATCTCGAGTGTCCGACCTCGGCGACCACGTTCAGTGGGCCCCGACCTGCGAGAGAAGCGTTCTACGACGCGTTGATGCAACCAATCAGGGTGCAACACTGCGATCGACACTACGCGCCGGTAACGAAAGAAGCGAACCGGTGTGACCGACGTCGCGGTCACCCGCCCCCGCAGACCGGTCAGAACGCCTCACTCAACATGACCGCGACTGTGCCGGGTTCCAGGGCGTCGAAGACATGCTCGACATCGCCGGGGTAACAGATGTAGTCACCGGGACCGAGGACCTCGGCGGCATCGCTGGGCCCGAGGCGGGCGCGACCTGCACTGATGACGACATGTTCGAGGACTCCGCGGGCATGCGGCGCGGACACCCGCGGCTTACCCGGTTCCGCCCGGATGACGTACATGTCGCGTCGAGAACCGGGCGCGGCAGTCGACAGAAGCGTGGCCGAGTAGTCGGCATCGGCGGCCGGGATGACCGGCCCCTCTCCGAAGCGGATCACCTCGACGGTCGGCGCCGGCGAGTCCAGCAGCGCCGAGAACTGCACGCCCAGGGCGGTGGAGAGTGCCCACAACGTCTCTACGCTGGGGTTTCCTTCTCCGGATTCAAGCTGGGACAGCGTCGACTTACCGATTCCTGCACGTCGCGCCAGCTCCGTGAGGGAAAGGCCCGCACGGGTGCGTTCGCGCTTCAGCGACGCGGCGACCAGCTCTTTCGGATTCACCTGCCCGGCATTGTTCATCTAACCGTCCGATCGTCCATCTTGACGAACACTTGTCTCGTGTTCACTATGATAGTCATGCGTTCGGCATGGAGAACACTCGATTCGGCGACTCTGCGCGCCGTGGTCGTGATGTGCCTGTCGGTGCTCGTGATCGGCGCGTCGTACGGCGTTGCCGCGCACAGCGCCGGGCTCGCACTGTGGCAGATCGTGCTCATCGCGACCGTCGTACTCGCCGGGTCGTCGGAATTCGTGTTCGTCGGCGTACTCGCCGCCGGTGGCGTCCCTGTCGTTGCAGCCCTCGCCGGACTTCTGGTCAACACAAGGAACTTCGGATACGGCCTCGCGGTGGGTAAGCACCTGCGCGGACTGCCGGAAATGGTTCTCGGGGCGCATCTCATCAACGACGAGACGGCGGCGATGACCACCGCGGAATCCGAGCCGCGTCGCGCCCGGGCCGCATTCCTGCTGTGCGGATCGGGAATTCTCGTCTGCTGGCCCGTCGGCGCCGGACTGGGCGCTCTACTCGGAAGCAGCGTCGCCCGCCCCGAGACGCTGGGGCTCGACGCCGCGTTCCCCGCCCTGCTTGCCGCACTTGCCGTTCCGGCGCTGCGCACGCGCACCACCTGGGCCGCGGTCGCCGTCGGCGGTGCCGTCGCGATCGCCTCGACACCGTTCCTGCCCGCCGGACTGCCGATCCTTTGTGCGCTGGCCGGATTCGCCGCCGTCGAAGCCGTCCGGAGTCTGCTACCGCGCCCGGCCCCTACCCCGCCCCGAACTCTCGTCGGCAGCGACGCGCCCCGATGACCTCCGGACTGTCCCTCGGCATCGGAATCGCGGTTCTCGCCGTCGGCACCTACCTGATCCGACTGGCCGGACCACTCCTCCGCAACCGTCTCACCGTGTCGGCGAACACGGAGGAGCTGATGGACCGGGCCACCGTGGTGTTGCTGGTTGCGGTGGCGCTGACCGGCGCCTTCTTCGTCGACCACGACTTCGCCGGATGGGCACGGCCGGCTGGTGTTGCCGTCGGCATCCTCGCGGCCGTCCTGCGCGCCCCGCTCGCGGTCGTGGTGATCCTCGCCGCGGCGACCGCCGCCGGTCTACGCGCGGTCGGAATCGCCTGACCGACAGATACACTCACCCTTTTTCCGTATTCCCGCCCTCCATCGGGGTGGTGGGAATACGGAAAAGCGGAGGGTTTGCGGGAGTACTTAACGCACAACCGCCGGCTCGGCACAGCTGTCCGGGACATCCACCAGCGAGCACGGGACCGGCAGCCGCGTCGGGCGATACCCGGGCGGGACTCCCCCGGCCCGCGTGATGTCTCGGTACGCGGCGACAGCGTCGGTGGGTCGCCGCGCCAGCGACGGGTCACGTTGCGCGTCAACGGTGTACAGACCGAAGCGAGAGTCGAAGTCGCCCCACTCGTAGTTGTCGGTGAGACTCCAGTAGTTGTACGACTTCACGTCGATGCCGTCCTGCTTGGCCCGCTGCAGCCAGTACACGGTGTCGCGCAGATGGTCTGCGCGCCGGTAGCCGTCGGGGCGCCGACCGTCCGGGCCGGTGGCCAGCCCGTTCTCGACGATGCGGATCGGCTTGCCCGGGAACTGCCGCGCGACGTGACGGAGCACGTAATAGATGCTCTCGGGTGCCTGCGAGCTCTTCCAGAACTCGCCGAGTGCACCGTAGGCAACCGAGGCGTCGGTGACCGAGAACGAGTAGTAGTGGTCGACGCCGACGAAGTCCAGGGAGTCGCGCATCCGTTGCGGGAAGATCGATTCCAGCCATGGCTGGAGACCCGCGATCGGGTAGTACGCAAAGTTCGACGACACGTGCGCACCCTTCTGCACGCGATGGATGTGCCGGTAGATGGCTCGATGGGCGGCGACGATCCCGTCGGCCATCCGGCCCACGTGGTGCGGGGCCACGCCGCCGTACTGGGCTTCGCGCCGAACGTATTCGGTCGGTTCGTTGAACGTGATCCACAGCGGGTCGGCCCAGGCATACCGGTCGACGACCCTGGACGCGAACGCCACCATGTCGTCGGTCATCCCGGGCCGGTTCCAGCCACCGAGATCCACCGCCCACCCGGGATGCACCCAGTGATTCAGGGTGATCATCGGCCGCATACCGGCGTCGACGACCTCGCGGATCACGCGATCGTAGAACGCCCAGCCCGCCGGATCATCGTGCCCGCGTGCGGGTTCGACACGAGACCATTCCACCGAGGTGCGGTAGATGCCCACCCCCAGCGACGCGGCCCGATCGATGTCCTCGGCGTAGCGATGGAAGAAGTCGACGGCGTTGCCGACAGGCTGATCCACTTTGCTCTGTTTGCCGTATCGCAGCCAGTTCGAATCCCGGTTGAATCCCTCCGACTGGAAACCGGATTGGGCGACGCCGAAGTCGAAGTCAGGACCCAGTGGCGGAACCCCGGCTCGGGCAGGCGAGCTGACGCCGACGAGCAGCAGCACCGCCGCCACCGCGATCACGAGGTGAAGAGCGCGGTGAGGAGCGCGGCGCAGAACTCTGTGCACGACGCTCAGAACGGGCTGCCGGTGAACGGCGCAGCGCGGTCACAGGGCACGCGTCGTGGATGTTCGGGATCGAGCGCGTTCAGCACGAGGTACGCCGTGCGACGCGAGCCCGCCATCCCCGCGTGTTCGGTGTAGTCGACCGAACAACCGTCCTGCACAACGATGTTGCGGACGTTCTTCCCGCCCGGCGGGAGGCCGTACCAGTACGGGACCACCAGTTCGTCGTAGCGGGTGGCGATGTTGGTGTACTCGATGCCCGGCTCGTAGTAGCCGCCGTCGGCGACCTTGCGCAGGAACGCAGCGCCCGGGTCGAGGTCAAAACACGCCTGACACAACGGAACCTGCTCGGGTCGCACGCCGAGGCCGCGGACGAACGGGCCGATGGCATCGGCGGCGGCGACGGTCGTCCCGCGCCACACGGGAGCCAGCGAGACATATTTGTCGACGCTGTCCTTACCGCCGAGATACTTGACGTAGTACGCCGGGACCACGGTCCCCTGCGAGTGACCGATGATGTCGACCTTCGATGCGCCGGTCGTGCGCCGAACCTTGGTGACGAAGTCGCCCAGTTCGCGTGCACTCTCGGACATGAGTCCCATCCCGCCGATCGCACTGATCGGCCACGGGGCGCCCTTGATCGCGCCGTACGTCGGGGTGAAGACGCAGTACCCTTCGTTCTTCAACAGCGGGACGTAGGTTCCCCAGTTCGTCTGCTGTGAGCCCCCTGTCCCGTGCACCAGGATGACCGGGTTGGGGTGGCGTGCCGACGGCTTGCAGTTCCAGTCGTTCGCCCCGGGCAGCGATCCACCCGGGTCGGTGAGTTCTCCGGGGATACCGGAGAGGAAGTTGTAGGTCACAGGTAGGTCGGCCCGCGCGGGCGCGGCGGTGGCGACGAGCACTCCGGCCAACGCCGCCACGACCAGCCCCAACAGCAGCTTCGAGGTCCTCATGGCTGGAAGCTAACAAACCGATTCGCACCAGGTGGTGCGTTTGACGCAGACCGGTCAGGTCGGCTCTCCTCCCGGTGCCGGAGGTCGCGGATGCCGCGAATGGCCTGGCCGAGGCCTCGCGATCACCCGGCGGGAGAAGACAACGACCGCGCGGCCAGCTCCAGAATCCGTTCTGCGCGGCGGAATTCCAGCGAATGCAGCTGACTGTCCGGTGCCACGGTGTTGCTCGCCTGGCGAAGCAGGATCGCAGCCAGCGACGACGCGGTTCGCGGCGGGATGACGAGAAGCGTCACGACGATCCCGCCGGCCGTCAGTGTCATCAGCGGCGGTGTCATGGGTGAATCCGGCGAGTCCAGTCCGGGGATGCGGCGAAAGCTCTGCCAGTTGACGTCGATGCCGGTGACATCGCCGATCTGGGCGCGTGCTGCGGCGAGGACGCCGGGCAACTCGTCGGCGAGCTGGACGGTATACGGATACCAGGCCCCACCGACCGCAGCGGACGGGTCGATGCCGAACCGCACGCGGGGCGGCCCCAGGAGCGGCGGGGCGCTCATCGACGGACCGTCTCGACGGTGGCGATGGTGCGGGGCTCGGAGGTCACATTTCCACCTGACGTGGTCACCAGACGGAGAGTGCGCTGTCTACTGTCTGACACCGGAGACGCCGACAGCAGTCTGTCGGGTGTTCGATCCGGATGACTCAACACTACCCCGGCGGCGCCACGAGGACTGGCCCGGCCTGCCGCCGCAGTCCTCGATCTGTGGTGGAGCTAAGGGGAATCGAACCCCTGACCTACTCGATGCGAACGAGTCGCGCTACCAACTGCGCCATAGCCCCGGAGGGTCGCATTGCGACCAGCCGGGAGCCACTTTAGCAGCCCCACCGCGCGGGATCCCAAACGCCTGGACCCATGGCTAGGCTGGGTCGGTGTCTCAGATGTCTGATCAGCAGTTGGCCGGTGTTCTCAACAATGTCGTGGGGGTGATCAACCCGGTCCTCGACGTGCTCGCCGAACGGGACCCGCTCGACCTCAAGGAACACACCTTCCACGACGACGACCACCCGGATTCCCGCCTCCAGCAGGCCCGGCACGCCGCGGCGAAGCTCCTCGACGTCGCCGACTGGCCCGGCACCAAGGGCTGGGGCGAACGGCCGATGCACAAGCGCGCGAGCTGGTGGGTGACCCGCATCGGCACGCTGAACACCGGTGCGGTCGCCTTCCCCGGTGTCTTCGGCGTCTGGGCGAAGCGCCTGCCGGTCACGCCTTATCTGGGGTTCGCCAACCAGGCGATGGTGCTCGTCGCGATCGCCCGCGAGTACGGGGTCACCGAGCGCGGTCGCCAGGTCGCGCTCCTGGCGTCGGTGCTGTGCGGACGGGACATCTCCACGCCTGACGTCGACGCGGAATCCGGTGCCGCACTACCCACCGACCCGGACGAGCGCAAGAAGTCGCTGTTCCGCGGTATCTGGGACGCCGCGAAGCTGCTCCGAGCGGTCGATGACGAGTTCGAGAAGCGTCCCCAGCCGATGGTGCTGTTCCGGATGCTCGGGTACATCCCGGTGATCGGCGCACCGGCGACCTATGTCGGTGAGCGGTTTGCCCTCTCGACGGCCGCCAGACGCGGCCAGGCCTGGCTGGAGTCGCACGGCAGGGCGTCGCTGACCAAAGGCAGCTGAAAGGTCAGCCGACCCGGCGGTACTCCACGTCCTCGCGGTCCATGCGGCGACGCTGGAACGGGGGCAGGTGATCGAAGACGGGGTCCTCGTCGTCGATCTCGAGAACCACTGCGCCACCGGGACGTCGCAGGCGCGGGGGCGGCGGTGCGGCGGCGAACTCGGGCACCGCGGCGGCGCGTCGACGACGCTCCTCCTCAGCGCGCTGCGCACGCTTGGCACGGGCAAGCCGCTGGGCCCGGATCTGCTGCTCCACCTTCACGGCCCGACGCAGGTATGCGAGGTAGCCGACCAGCATCAGCCCGATCACACCGGTGGCGACCCAACCAGTCGTCCCGATGAGGAACCCGGACACCACTGCCAGGATCAGCAGCGCGAACAGGCCGAGAGTGACCCGCTGACGCTCGCGATACTTCAGCTCGCGTTCCTTCTCCGAGGAGTAGACGCTGCGGCGACCCCGCCCGGACTGTGCGGTGTGCGCAGCCGGACGCTCGTCCTCCAGCTCGTCGACGACCGTTTCCGGCTCGTCCTCGGTGTGCCGGGACGCACGGGCGTAGTCGTCGTATTCGTCCTCGTCGAGATCGTCGGTCGCGTCCTCGTACTCGGCGGCCTCTGAATCGTCCTCGTACTCGGCCTCTTCGGAATCCTCGTACTCGGCTTCGTCGTCTGTGTCGTCGGCCTCGACGTCGTCGGCGGCGTCGGCGTGGGCGTCGTCGGCGGCGTCGGCGTCGGCGTGGGCGTCGTCGGCGGCGTCGGCGTGGGCGTCGTCGGCGGCGTCGGCGTGGG
The DNA here is from genome assembly GCF_030316175.1 of Gordonia sp. Swx-4. NCBI lineage: Bacteria > Bacillati > Actinomycetota > Actinomycetes > Mycobacteriales > Gordoniaceae > Gordonia > Gordonia sp. Swx-4. The sequence continues at coordinate 1,487,431 of NZ_CP128197.1, read as the reverse complement.
CGTGGGCGTCGGCGGTCAGATCGTCGTCGGCGGCGTCGTCGGCGTTATCGGAGGCCTCGACCGTCGGCTTCTCGACCTCGACGTCCCCGACGCTCTGGACCTTCGTCGTGTCGTCGGCATCGTCGGTCTGGGTGTCGTCCTCGGTCTCGTCGACGACGGCGGTGGCGGTCGCGGCCGTCTTACGCGTCGACTTCCAGGACGGGTCGTGCGGATGGCGAGCCGACGAGCGGCGTCGCGCGGTCGACGGTGCCGTCGCTCGCGCTCCACCACGGTGGAGCAGTCGCGTCTTCTTCGCGGCCTCAGTGGACTTGAGGATCTGGGGACGACCCTTGATCACCATGGGGACCAGCACGAAGAGCCAGACCGCGACGAGACAAACCCACAGTACGGAGTTGGGCATGCGACTCTCCCTTCATTCACTCTGGTCACACGAGGCCACTCCACAATCTAGGGCCCGAAAGTCCCAGTTCCACGCCGACGCGCCGTAGCGCGGTCATGTCGACGCGGATTCACACGCCACTCTCAGTCACTCAGCGCGGAACCGCGCGTCGACCGCGACGTCGATCTCGATGTCGTCGGCCCGCAGTTCCAGACTCGGCGCCGAACCCGCGACGGCGGCACCCATCAATCGCGCACGCGGCGACGCGACGTGGTCGACCATGTCGGGGTCGGACAGGAGTGTCGGTGTCACCGGTCCGCGGCCCACGGCGTCGGAGTAGGCCTGCGCCTTGGCAATTGCGTCCTCGACCGCCTCCCGGCGCAGTTCACGTTCGTGTGCGCGACGGCTGGCCTCGTGCACGTCCCAACGGACGCCGTCGATCGTCACCCCCTCCTCGCCCGACCAGGTGTCGATGAACTCCGACAGCTTCTCGAAGTCGCCGAACTCGGCATCGAGACGAATACGGGTGTTGTACATCGGTTCCCGTGACTCGCCCTCGTTGGTGTAGGGCCGGTACGAGTACACCCGTACCGATTCGGCGGTCCACCGGTTGACCGCGCCGGCCGCTTCGAGTTCGCCGAGGGCGTCGGTGATCCTGGAATGCAGCGTCACCGCAGACTCGTACACCGCAGACTTCACCGGGCCTTCGAGATGGACGGCGATGTCGATGACGCCACGTTCTGGGGCGTAGCGGCCGCGCGCGTTGCCGCGAACCACGATTTCCAGCTCGCTCACGGCGCATAGCCTTTCTACTGGAATGTCGCCCGGCCCGAACGGACCAGCGCCTCGGCCGCGGAGCCGACGACCTCCTCGGCCGTCAACGCGAACAACATGTGGTCGCGCCAGCGCTTGTTGACGTCCATGTACCGGACCAGCAGGCCCTCCTGCCGAAAACCGATGTTCTTCAACACCTTCTGCGAGGCGTCGTTGGCCGGCTGCACGGTCGCGTCGAGCCGGTGCAGGCCGACCGGACCGAAGCAGTGATCCACGCCCAGAGCGACAGCTGCCGTCGCGATGCCCTTCCCGGAATGCGTGTCGTCGACCCAGTAGCCGATCCACGCGCTGCGCACGGCTCCGCGCTGAATGTTGCCGACGGTCAGCTGCCCCACGTACTGGCCGTCGAGTTCGATCACGAACGGCAGGATCGTGCCGCGCTTGGCCTCGGATTTCAGCACCGCGAACAACGGCGGCCACGAACCGGGCTGATGCCGGTCGGCCCAGCTCCCGACGCCGGTCGGTTCCCAGGGCAACAACGAATTCTGATTACGGATGCGCAGTTCGCTCCAGGTCTTGCCGTCCCGCATCTTCACCGGGCGCAGCGTGACCGTTCCGGCCCTGGTGCGCAGCGGTCCCAGGGACGCCGGCCAGCCCGGACTCCCCTCACCGCCACTCAACCACCTGAACACGAGATGACAGTTTAGGCGCAATCACAGGATCCCCCGCATGAGACCTGCGTCTCGCGGAGAGTCGCGCTCCGCGGTCAGCCGCGCTGGGCGAGGAAGGCGACCTCGACCTCGTCGCCGGTGCTCATCTCTTCGACGTCGGGGTCGACCATGATGAGGCAGTTCGCCTCGGCGAGTTCGGCCAGCAGATGCGACGAGCCGGTCGGCGACGCACCGAGCACCTGAACCAGGTAGTCCCCGGTCCGCTCGTCCCGCATGAGCTGTCCGCGGAGGTACCCTTTGCGGCCGCGCACCGACGCGATCGGCCCGATGGTGCGGGCCTTGATGACCCGGCGCATCGGCTGCCGCTTGCCCAGCGCGATACGGATCAGCGGCCGCACCATCACCTCGAAGGTCACCAGCGCGCTCACCGGGTTCGCCGGCAGCAGGAAGGTCGGCACCTCGTCGCGACCGAGCCGGCCGAAGCCCTGCACCGATCCCGGATGCATGGCCACCCGGACGATCTCGAGCTCACCGAGATCGGCGAGGGCGTCGGCGATGGCCTTCGACGCGCTACCGCCGACCGCGCCGCAGATCACCACGATCTCGGAGCGGATGAGCTGCGCCTCGACCACCTCTCGCATGCGGGAGGCGTCGCGCTCGGCGATGCCGACCCGGTTGACGTCGGCGCCGGCGTCGCGCGCCGCCGCGGCGAGCGCATAGCTGTTGACGTCGTAGATCTGCCCTGGCCCGGGAGTGCGATCGATGTCGACGAGCTCACTGCCGACCGAGATCACCGACAGCCGCGGGCGCGGGTGGACCATCACGCGCGCCTGCCCCACCGCAGCCAGCAGACCCACCTGGGCGGGACCGATGATCGCGCCGGCACGGACCGCGACGTCACCGGGCTGGACGTCGTCCCCGACCCGTCGGACATAGTTGCCGCTCTCGACGCCGTGCCCGATCTTCACCTTCTGGTCGCCGCCGTCGGTCCAGCGCAGCGGCACTACCGCGTCCGCGAGAGTCGGCATCGGCGCACCGGTCTCGACCCGGACGGCCTGTCGCGGCTGCAGCCGAGTGGGGGTCCGCGACCCCGGACCCACCTCTCCGACCACGGGCAGCGAGACGATCATCGGTTCGCCTGCCTCGAGGTCGACGAGTTCGGCGCCGTTCGCATCGAAATCCTCGAGATCCTCCGGCGCGACGACACCGGCGAGCGCCACATCGACGGCACGCACCGCGTAACCGTCGATGGCGGCCTGGTCGAAACCCGGCATCGGATGCTCGGTGACCACTTCCTCCGCGCACATCAGACCCTGCGCCTCGGAGATCGCGACGCGCACCGGCCGCGGCGCCACCGCGGCGGCGGTCACGAGCGTCAGATGATCTTCGACGGACCGCATCTCACCGCTCTTCCCGCACTGCTCGATACAACACAGGGAAACGTTACCGGGCGTGCGCGCCGGAACGGTCGAGGCGCGCGGAGGCCGCCGGCGATCAGCTCTCGGCCAGCCGCTTCTCCAGCCACTCACGCAGATCAGGCCCGTAATCGTCACGGTCGAGCGCGAAGTCGACCGCGGCCTTGAGGTAGCCACCCGGGTTGCCCAGGTCGTGGCGGGTGCCGCGGTGCACGACGACGTGCACCGGTTCGCCCTCTTCGATGAGCAGCGCGATCGCGTCGGTGAGCTGGAGTTCACCACCGGCACCCGGCTTGATCCGGCGCAGCGCGTCGAAGATCTTGCGGTCGAGGATGTAGCGTCCAGCGGCCGCGAGGTTCGACGGTGCGTCCTGCGGCTCGGGCTTCTCGACCATGCCCTTGAGCTTCATCACATTGGGATTGTTCGCATCCGGCAGCGGCTCGACGTCGAAGACGCCGTATGCGCTGATGCGGTCCTCGGGAACCTCGATCGCGCACAGTACCGAACCGCCCCGGCGCTGACGGGTACGTGCCATGACCTCCAGCACTCCACCGGGCAGGACGAGGTCGTCCGGCAACAGGACCGCGATGGCGTCCTCGTCGTCGTCGAGGAGGTTCTCGACGCAACCGACCGCATGACCGAGACCCAGAGGCTTCTCCTGGATCACCGAGGCGACCTCGAGGAGGTTCGGGGCCTTGCGGACCTTGGCGAGCATGGCCTCCTTGCCGCGCTTGGCGAGGGTGCTCTCCAGCACGAGGTCCTTGACGAAGTGGGCGACCACCCCGTCCTTGCCCGGGGAGGTGATGATCAGGAGCCGTTCGGCGCCGGCGGACTTGGCCTCCTCGGCGACCAGCTCGATGCCCGGGGTGTCGACCACCGGCAGCAACTCCTTGGGCACCGTCTTGGTGGCGGGGAGGAACCGCGTCCCCAGCCCGGCAGCCGGGACCACCGCGGTACGGGGGATCGGCGGAGTGTTGGGTACCGCCTCGTACTCACTGAAGCCTTCTTTGGACGCAGTCATGAATCCACCCTAGGACAGGTGTCCCCGGCCGGCCGGACGGACGGCAGTGACCCGGACCTCACCCGGATCGAGACCGTGGTCGGATACAGTTCGGTCGTCGGCGAGCCACCACGGGATGAAGGACGGACGCGTCGTGCGAACCCTGAAGGACCAACGGCGCGAGGAAGCCGCGAAACGCCGGTCGGCCATACCGAAGGCCGCGCGCGAGCGGGCTGCGGCAGACCTCGCCGAGTGGATACACACCTGCCCGTTCCGGCTCGAGTACGACGTCACGGTGGCCGCGTATGTGCCGGTCGGCGACGAGCCGGGATCGACGGCGATGCTCGACGCACTGCTCGATCGCGGCGTCACGGTGCTGCTCCCGGTGGTTCCCGCCGGCGAACCCGCACCGCTCGACTGGGCGCGATACACCGGTCCGGGATCGTTGTCGCCGGGGAGATGGGGCCTACTCGAACCCACCACCGACCGCCTCGGTGTCGCCGCGATCCGCGCGGCGTCGGTGATCCTGATCCCCGCCCTGTCCGTCGACAAGACCGGCGTCCGCCTCGGCCGTGGTGCCGGGTACTACGACCGCACGCTCGTGGGGCTGTCCGCAGAACTCGTCGCGGTGGTCTACGACGAGGAGTTCGTCGACTCCCTGCCGGCCGGCGATCACGATGTGGCCGTGGGCTGGGCGCTGACCCCCGGCGGCGGGTTCCAGGAACTCGGCTGAGACGACAGAACCCGGGCGGTGCGTCCGTCGCGTGACGGGTGAGCTCCTGCCCAGGTTCTGGTCTGAAGTTGTGCGCCCCGCGTGTCAGGCGGGCGTGGCGGCCTTGCTGTCGCTCTTGGTGGCGCTGCTCGAGCTCGACGAATCCGACGAGGTCGAGGAACTGCCGGACGTGGAGCTGCTCGACGACGAACTGTCCGACGACGAGGACGACGCGGCGTCCGAGGAGGACGAACCCGACCGCGAGTCGGTGCGGTAGAAGCCGCTCCCCTTGAACACGATGCCGACCGAGTTGAACAGCTTGCGCAGGCGACCTGTGCACTGCGGGCATTCGGTCAACGAATCGTCGGAGAACGACTGGACGATGTCGAACTTGTTGTCGCACTCCGTGCAGGCATACGAGTAGGTGGGCACCTGAACCTCCGAAAGTCAGTAAACGCTGACAAGTGTAACCGATTTTGGCACTCCCACATTCCGAGTGCTAACGCGGGTCCACCCAGCCCGCCCGGCGACCACTCCCGACCTCTATCCGCCGATCACGTCGCGGTTGACGTCGGGGATGTTGTCGCGGTTCATGTCGGCGTCGCGCGCCTGGTGCGCATCCCAGCGCAACAGGACCGCGGCGAGCACCGCGGAGATGAGCGAACCGGCCAGGATGGCCGCCTTGGCAGCCGCGGCGTGGTCGTCGGAGCCGCCCTCGAAGCTGAGTTCGGCGATGAGAAGCGCCACGGTGAAGCCGACGCCGGTGAGCATGCCGATCGGCAGCAGGTCCCGGATTCCGATGGCATCGGGCAGCCGTAACGGCGTGAACCTCGTCATCAGCCACGTCGATCCGAGGACGCCGACGAGTTTGCCGGCCACGAGTCCGAGCACGATGCCGATCGACACGGGCTGCACGATCGAGCCCTCACCGCCGATCACCGTCACGCCGGCGGCGGCGAAGGCGAAGACCGGGAGCGCGATCGCCGCGGAGTAGGGACGGACCGCCTCGTCGAGCCGTTCGGTGCGGGGGATCTTCTCGCCGCGGATGGCGACCGCGGGCACGGCGAAGCCGAGCAGCACACCCGCGACGGTGGCGTGCACGCCGGACGCGTGCATGAGGCCCCAGGCGACGAGGCCGACCGGGATCAGGAGCGGCCAGAGTTGCCACGACCGACGCACCAGCACGGCGAACACCGCGACCACCGCGATCGCGCCGCCGAGCATGACGAAGTCGATCTCGTCGGTGTAGAAGGTCGCGATCACGACGATGCCGAGCAGGTCGTCGACGACGGCCAGCGTGAGCAGGAACGTCCGCAACGGCAGTGGGAGGCCGCGACCGAAGATCGCGAGGACGGCGAGCGCGAAGGCGATGTCGGTGGCCGTCGGGATGGCCCATCCCCGAAGCCCCTCGGGGTCCCCCGCCGCGACGACGACCACGTAACAGAGCGCGGGCGTGACCATGCCGCCCACGGCGGCCGCGATCGGCACCCCGGCGAGCTTCACGTCGCGGAGGCTGCCGGCGACGAACTCGTGTTTGAGCTCCACACCGACCACGAAGAAGAAGATCGCCAGCAGTCCGTCGGACGCCCAGTGCGCCAGCGAGAGATGCAGATTCAGGGCTTCGGGACCGATCTCGGTGTGCAGCAGCGACGAGTAGCTCTCCCGCCACGGCGAATTGGCCCACACGACTGCGATGGCCGCCGCGATGAGCAGCAGCACGCCGCTGGTGGTGTCGAGAGCGGCCCACTGCCGCAGTCGGTCGCGTGTCATGGAACTCCTCTGTCCGCGGGGCACACGTACACGTGCCCTCTTCACGCCACCCTTCACCGGGCGGCGGCCGACCAGACTTCCCGGCACACCATGATTTGTTTCCGACGTCACCCTAGCGGAGGCCGACCCGGCGGTCGCTTGTGCACAGCACGACGCCGGACTCCACGACTGTCCACAACGAGTCCGCGGCACCATTTCCCGGGTGGTCGACGCCTATCGTCCAGCCATGCCACTGACTCGGATGTCGTTGCCGCGCGAGCGGCTCGGCCCACGCCTGGGCGACCGGATTGCTCACGCAGTGCGTCCCGGATGGACGCGCAGTCTCGCGGTCCGACGACTGGTCGCGGTAGCGCTGATCGTCGCGGCCGCCGTCGTCGCAGTGGTGGGGGCCCGCGCCGACGGGGAGTTCGAGGTGCTCGTCGCGGCACACGATCTGATACCCGGCCAGATGGTCGACGCCGGTGATCTCACCCCTCGGCTCGTCATGGGGAGCACGGTCCCCGCCGGGGCGATCTCCGATGCCGCACTCGCGACCGGCCGTACCGTCACCGGTCGCGTACGGACCGGGGAGATACTCACCGACACCCGGCTGTTGTCCTCGCGTCTGCCGGCCGAGCTGACCGGGGTCGACGACGCCCGTCTCGTACCGGTCCGGTTGTCCGACGAGGCGGTCACCTCGTTGCTCCGGCCCGGGGATGTGGTTGATGTCCTGACCGATTCGGCCGATGTCCTCGCACGACGCGCCGTCGTGGCGATGCGCACCGGTCAGTCCTCCTCGGGCGGGATCGCCTCCGGTCGAAACTCGGTGGCACCGGTTCTCCTGGCGATGGATGCCGCAGCCGCCCATCGCGTCGCCGCCGCGGGTCTGGAGTCTTCGCTCGCGGTCGTCCTGCACTGAACCCGCGACACTCCGGACGATTCAAGGCAAATGGATCGCGCGGTTCACGATCGTGGATAGGGTAGTACGAGTTCGCACAGCACATGTCGGATTTGCACCGACCGAAACCGAATCGCCGGAAACAAGAGCGGGATTACCAAGGAGAGGCCGCACACCGTGCTCAAGGGATTCAAGGACTTCATACTCAAGGGCAACGTCGTCGAGCTGGCTACCGCAGTCATCATCGGTGCGGCCTTCACCGCCATCGTGACCGCGTTCACCGACGGCATCGTCCAACCGATCATCAACTCGATCCCGATCGGTACGGACGCCGCACAGGGACTCGGCTTCCAGATCACCGACAACGCCTCGACATTCGTCGACCTCGGCGGCGTGATCACCGCCGTCATCAACTTCCTGATCATCGCGGCGGTGGTGTACTTCATCATCATCCTGCCCTACAACAGGCTCGCGGAGCTGGGCGGCTTCGGCAAGAAGTCCGAGGTCACCGAGGTAGCTCTGCTCACCGAGATCCGCGACCTGCTCGATCCGGAGGGAAAGTCGAAGGCCAAGGCCGAGGCGGAGAGCGATCTGCCGCCACATCTGGCCGAGCCATCCGCGCCGGCCGGTGACGTCTACACGCCCCAGTCGGGCCCCCTCGCACCGTACGAGTCGCCGTCCGGTGCCGGTACCACACAACGGATTTCGACTCCCCCGTCGTCGGGTCAGCCGTTCCAGCACGGACCGTCGCAGTCGGGACCGCAGTCGTCGCCGCTGTTCAACTCGCCGCAGGGTCAGCCCGCCGGCCCGGGAGGCCAGCCGTATCCGACGCCGCAGCCGGCTCCGGGTAACTACCCACCGCCCGGAAACTATCCGCCTCCCGGCAACTACCCGCCCCCCGGCTCCCAGTACCCCGGTGAGCAGCCGTACCCGGGCGAGCAGTACCCAGGTGAGCAGTACCCGAGCGAACAGTTCCCCGGTGACGGTCCGGACGCGCCGGGACGCCACTCGCGCTGAGAGTTTCACCCTTTTTCGGCCCTCGCCCACCAGGCGGGGCCGAAATCGTCGGTGACATCGACAGCCACCCCAGGAGGCTCCGAGTTCGCCGGATTCAGTCGCATTCGTCAGTTGGATTCGACCGCTACGGGTCGAGCCGCTGAACCCACACCGTCGGACCGTCGGTGAGGGTGAACTCCGCGCGCACCAGACAATTCCACTTGCGGGCGTAGAGCTCCGACAACCGCGGGTCCGACGTGCTCGCCGTGACGGGCATTCCGAGGCGCCGTGCCCGCTCGACCACCGGGTCCACCAGTGCCGCGAGCGTCCCGCCGCCGCGTCGCTCCGGGTGGACCAGAGCGAAGATGACGCGGATCGCTTCGTCGGCGACCTTGGCTTCGTCTGTCTTGCTCTGCAACTCCCGGAAACGGTCCACGAACCCGTCGATCCTCTGGACCCACCGACGGGTGCGGTCCTTGAGTTCGCCGTCGACGACACCGGCTTCTTCGGAGGACTCGGACACCGCGATCACAGCAGTCAGATTGCCTGTGTCGTCGAAGATTCCCTGGAGACCATTCATGCACTCGACCAACAGGACCTCGCCGTACCACCGGTACGCATCCGCCGGTGCGTCGTCACCGATCAGCCACCGGTAGACCGGAACCTCCCGCAGTCCGTTCTCGAGCAGGTCGAGCGCGCCGTCGCGGTCGGAGACGACCAACGGACGTGCTGCCTGATTGCGATAAGCCGCGTGCTGGGTCACCACTTAATATCAGCACACCAACGACGGCCGGGGCGAGTATGGCGGTTCACGGCTGCTTCGGAGCACCGAGACATGTTGCCGCCACGTAAGATATTCGTCACCGAGAATTCAGCATTCGCCCGCCACGACAGCCGGGACCGGGTGCGGTATTGTCGACCGCGAGGCCGTCTGAGACGGACTTCCGTACTTCACAACGAAGTGGCAATGAGTAGGAGATTCACGTGTCCGACGCGATCAGCATTTCCTGGATCCGCCTCTACATCGAAGAATTGGTCACCGGGTCCACCGAAGGCGAAACCAACGAGTAGAACAAACGGCGGCTGTCCGCCGATCGAATTCTGAACAACACAACGTTCAGTACGACGAAAACGCTCAGTACGACGAAGGAGAATTCTCATGGGCCAAGTTGTCGGTGGCGGAATCGAAGATGCCATCAAAGACCTGATGACCGGGTCTCTTGACAGCGACGGCGTTCCCATCGATCCCGAGGACTGACAGGCACCTTCCCAGGCGCCTGATCCCGTACAGCACAAAGGAGGAGACCACATGGCCACCGGAATCGACATCAACATCTCCGAACTCTTGAGGGACCTGCAGAGCGGTTCGATGGAGTCGGAGCCGGAGACGACCGCTTAGGCCGTCCGAGCTTCACACCGCCTTCTGGCCTCGTGCCGGGAGGCGGTGTTTTCTTGTGTGTGCCGAGTTTCTACCTCAGGGGAGACAACCGAGGAGCGTGAGGAATGAAATGTGCCGAACAGTTGATTTGTGCCGATTCGTCCACTGATGGCCATTCTCTGGTTGTCGATATTTCACTTCCACGTCCACTTCGGACCGCGAGATACTGTAGTCTTGGTGTCACGGCTGTTCGGCGCCTCTGTGGACCGACAGTCAGAACATTTTCCGACGAGGGAGGCACAACATGGCGGAGATCATTCAAGGCGCAATCACCGACGCGATCGTCGAACTGGTGACCGGCTCGCTCGAGGCGGGCTCCGACAGTATCGCCGAGTAGACCCGATTCATCGGTCAGCCGTCCTGCCGTGAATGGCAGGGCGGCTTTTCCATGTCCCACTCCGGACTGGCGACCCACGCTCGGATGACTGCCTTTTCGGCGCCAGAGTGCTGAATCGCCCATTGCTCAGCTCGACCGGTGCGCGGGGTCAATGACCCCGGGTGACGTGTGATCAGCCCCCCCGCATCGCTGACGACGGCGCTCATGTCCAAGGTCAGGTCGTGGTTGTGGCTTCCGGGTGGTGCTGCTGGGCGGAGCCGGCCTCGACCGCTCGTCGCTGCCACGTAGGAAAGCACTTGAGATCTGTTCCCGTACAACCCAACCGACGCGTCGAATACCTGCGCTACGCGTTCGGCGCCGGGTGTCGCCGAAATGCCCTTGACCGCCAGTCCGTACAGAGCCTGCCTGGCGTGTCTGTAACCACAGATCCAGACTCGGTCACTGCGTCACGAATACGGCTGCGTCCTAGACGATCGGGCTCACGACGGCGGCGGTGACCACGCTCGACGGCAGCGGGCCGTCGGCCGCCTCCACGTCGGAGGTGTTGCGCGACGCGAGATCTCCCGTACCGAAGCGGTGCCGCGCATGCGGCACGAGCCGTTGCGTGTGCTGGTACAGCCGGACGCCTCACTCGAGTGTCGTCTTCCGCCCACTCCTCGAGGTCACGCAACGCCACACTCTGCCGGCGACGGCTCCCTCACCGCCGCGATCGACATCAGCGCACGATCCCGATGAAAGCCGTTGTCCGCGCGCGGATCACAGCAGATCACAGGACTTCATCAGCACCTCCGCAGCAAAACGCCGCGGGGCGGGGATCCATGATGGATCCCCGCCCCGCGGTGCTGCTGAGGGTCAGCGAGTCGATCAGCCGAGGCTGAACGGCTTGCCGTTGAGCGCGACGACGCCCTTGACGGCGTCCGTGCTGACCGTCACCTGGATGAAGGCGCGAGCAGCGGCGTAGCCGGCGCAGCTCTCCACCTTGAACTGCTCCTGGCTGTAGGCCACGCCACCGGCCTTGCCCTTGAAGGTGTAGCCGTTGAGCTCGTAGTCGGTGTAAGCGGTGTTGTCGCCCGAGGTCTCGTTGATGAGCCACTTGCGCTTGACCTCACCCGGGCCGAGGCTGAAGCCGCCGCCGACCTCTTGGCCGTCGAGTCCACCACCGGCAGTGACGTTCAACGGATCGCTGTAGTCGATACCGGCCTTGAGACCGGGGAGGCCGACCTCGCCGCCACCGAAGTTCACCTGGCAGCCGACGTCGTAGCCGACCTTGACCGCGCCGCCCTTGGCCTTACCACCGACGGTGACGCGGACCTTGCCCGACAGCCACACCTCACGGGTGGTCGGGACGTTGCTGATCGGACGCTGCACGTTGACGTACTCGTCGAACAGCTGAACCGTGACCGGCGTGCCGTCGACCAGGGTCTTGGTGATCGTGCCACCGGCCAGCGGGCCGGCGGTGGCGCCACCGGCGCCGAGGCTGGTGAGGCCCATCGCGACGGCACCGGCGAGACCGGCCGCCGCAACCACGCGACGCGTGATGTTCTTCTTCATGATTCCCCTTCGTGGAATATCAATCTGCACAGGGCAGATAAGTCAGGAAGTGCTAGTTATCTGCCCGGTCAGTTGATGGTGAAGGGCTTGCCGTACAGGGTGGACTGGATCAGGGTGCCCTCGCCGCTCAGCTTGCCGTCGTCGGTGCTGTATCCCTTGGCACCGATGACCTTGGCCGCGGAGCGTGCCGAGGCGTAGCCACCGCACTGGTTGAGGTTGAACGTGAGCTGCGACAGCTGGACGGCGGCGATGCCACTGTCCGAGAAGTCCTTGTCGGTGATGTCGACGACCGCGACCTGACCCGGCTTCAGCGGGAGGCCGAGCGAACCGGACAGCGTGGTCGCGGTGAGGCTGATGGCGCCACCCAGATCCAGCGAGATGCCACTGACGTCGACCTGGCAACCGATGATGTACTTGACGGCGAGCTTGCCGCCGACACCGGTCGAAGCCTTCGCGGTGTAGGTGCCGGAGATCGCGAAGCCACGCGATGCCGGGTTGTTCGCCACAGTCGAAACCGGGTACGCACTCTCACCGGTGCGCCACGTCTGGATGGACTCCCCGTCGATGCCGGCGGCCTTCTTGTAACCATTCGGCAGACCGGCAGCCGCGGCATCGCCGACGCCCATGCCTGCCAGGCCCACGACCGCGGCCGAGGCGATCGCGACCGCGCCCGCGGCGCGGCGCAGCCCAAGCTTGCTGAACTTGCTCATTCGTTCCCTCTCACAGGATTCGGCTGTTACCCCCGCGGAATGCATTCACATCCGCAAGTCATGACCTCGACGTTCGATGTGCTCCCCACGGTGGTGCTCAGCATGCTCTGACGCACTACTTAGCTTCCGTTGAGGATTCATCGAATTCCTGGTCACTGCTGCGTCGTCACTCGCGACAGATCGCAGGACACTGCTCATGTCCCCTTTACGGGGGCACCGAGCGTTGTCGAGCCGAACGTTATCGGAGGGGTCTCAGAACAGGCAACAGCTGGACTCAGCCGTGTCACGAACTGGAGACGCAGCATCACAAATATCGAATACGTGATCCATCAACGGACCAAAGTTAACGGTAGATAAACACGCTGATGCGGCTATGTAGAAGAAGTCGCATTTCACTCGTAATGAGGCGGGCGCTGCGCTTCGAACCAATCCTGAGAGTGGGCTTTGTGATCTTCGCCATACTCGTCTGTGGTGAGATCCGGGAGGTCGTCACCGAACACGGAATCGAGCTTCGCCCGCCGTGCAGCACGACGAGCAGCAGCGTCATCGCTACTGCTCATCGGTCGTTTTCCGGGGTGCTCACGGTCAGCCGCCGGCGGACGGGACGCCCCGTTTCCGGTCGGTCGATCGTCCCTGTGTTCCGGGAGATCCTTAGCCTTGCTCAACAGTACTCGAGACGAGTAATCGCGGCCATAATCAGAATTCACTTATGGACTCGATCACATATTTGGCGAGTGGTGCCGCGGTCGCCATTCCGTCGCGCACCGCGGCGCGGGAATTGGCCAGATTGACGACTAACGTCTGCCCGGAGATTCCGGCCAGCCCGCGCGAAAGTCCGCCGTCCGTCGCGCCGGCGGCGAGACCGGAACTGCGGACCGCCTCCTCGATGCCGCGGAGCCGGCGATCGAGCAGGGGCTCGGTGGCCTCCGGGGTGACGTCGCGGGCGCCGACACCCACCCCGCCGACCGACACCACCAGATCGACGCCACCGATCACCGCGGTGTTCAGTGCGTTGCGGATCTCCACCTCGTCGCCGGATACGACAACGGCCGCATCGACATGGAACCCCGCCTCGGCGAGCAGTTCGCCGACGAGCGGCCCGAGCAGACGCTGGTCCTCTCCGTGCGCCGCCTCGTCGTCGACGACGACGACGAGTGCCCGGCCGATCTCCTCGCCCTGCGGCCGGTGGGTGGCCTGCTCGTGGCGCGCGACGAACTCCCGCGCGGCGGCGTCGGCGGCCACCACGTCGGCCGGATCGACCTGACCCGTATCACCAGCGAGACGGACGTCCAGGGACTGCCCTTCGTCGGTGTCGCCGGAGATGGCGGGGTTTCCGGGAACGGGGGATCCGGCGTAAGTCATGGCAGGCCCTTTCTCTAGCTTCTCGGACCGTCCGATGGACGGTCGTGGTGCGCTCTGTAGTTGTGCGATTCGTACTCGCGGGCGGACGCGCAGCGCGTCACTTCACCTCGAGCGTGCCCAGCTTGACCTGCGCGGTCTTGCTGTTCCCGCCATCGGAGTAGGTCACGGTGACCGTGTCCCCCGGCGCGTGCGACCGGATGGCCGCCACCAGAGCGTCTCCCGACGCGATCGGACGGTCGTCGACCTTCGTGATGACCGCATTCTTCGGGATACCCGCGGTCGCTGCCGGACCTCCCGGGGTCACATCGGTGACGACGGCGCCGGGCGTGTCGGAGTCGCCACTCGGGCGCACGGACACACCGATGTTGGCGTGGCTGGCCCTACCCGTGGACTCGAGCTGTTTGGCCACGCGGATCGCCTGATCGATGGGGATCGCGAACCCGAGTCCGATGCTGCCACCGGCCTGTTCCTCGCCTCCACCGAGGGTGGCGATGGCAGTGTTGATGCCGATCAGCGCTCCCCTGGCGTTGACGAGCGCACCGCCCGAGTTGCCGGGATTGATCGCGGCGTCGGTCTGGATGGCGTCGATCACCGAGGTGGTGTTCGTGCCCGGATCGCGCGAGGTCAGGACCGGTCGGTTCAAGGCGCTGATGATGCCCGTGGTGACAGTCCCGGCCAGGCCGAGCGGGGAACCGATCGCGATGACGTCCTGCCCCACCGCCAGGTTGTTCGAGTTACCGACCGTGACCGGGGTCAGGTCGTTCCGGTCGGCCTTGATCACCGCGATGTCGGAGATCGGGTCGGCGCCCAGCACCCGGGCCTGCGCACGCGAACCGTCGGAGAAGTTGACCGCGACCCTGGCCGCGGGGCCGTTGCCGCCGGCGCTCACGACGTGGTTGTTGGTCATGATGACGCCGTCCTCGGTCAGGACGACTCCCGATCCCGAGCCCAGCGCGCCGCCCGAGGCGACCTCGATGGAGACCACCGACGGGAGCACGCGGGCGGCCACCTCCTGGACCGATCCGGCCGGCGCCTCGACGGGCGCGGTGTTCCCATTCGCCCCGGGGTCGCCGCCGAGCGGACCGCTGCTCGTGCTGCTCGACGACCCGTTGGAACCGTCGGCCAGGGTGTAACCGATCGCACCGCCGGCACCACCGGCGACGAGAGCGACCACCAGCGCACCGGCGCCGAGTGCGGCCAGGCGTCCGCCGCCCTTGTTCTTCGGAGTCCGGGGCGGCGGGTTGCCCCCCGACCCGCCGAACGCGGACTGCGAGTAGGCACCGCCGCCGGGCCCGCCATACGAGGCCTGTGGGGGAAACGGGCTGGTCCCGGGGTTGCCGTAGACAGACGTGGGTGCGTTGTTTCCCCCGTAGCCGGGTCGACCGCCCTGCGCGGGGAATGCTCCGGAGGCCGGACCCGGGTAGCCGTGGCCGCCATGGGACTGCGTCGGTGACTCGGAGCCCGGGGGTGTGGAGGGAGCGCCGCCCCCGGTAAACGGGCCGGCCTCGTGCTGACCGTGCTGGCCACCCCCGTACGGACCGCCACCCTGCGAACCGCCAGTCGTCATCTTCGTCTCTTCCTCGTCGTCTGACCGGCACAGTGCCGGCTGTGGTCGCCACCGGCTGCTGCCGGGTCGGTTCGGTCGGGGTCATCGGTCAAACCACTCGACCGGCGTACCCGAACAACGCCTTCGGTCAACCCTATGGGATCGATGACCAGGTCACACCGGGTAACCACTCGGCTGTCGATGATGTGGACGACGGCCGTCGTGACCCGCCGATGCACGGCGCTTCATCCTTATTGACGAATCACTTGCGGAGATGGTTCCGCAGGAGTTGCCCGGCCGGGCAGAGTCATCCGGATGAGCGCACCGCCGCGTGGCGAGGTGTCGGCCGTGACGGTGCCGCCGTGACGTTCGACGACCTGCCGCACGATCGCCAGGCCCAGCCCCGATCCCGGCATCGACCGCGATTGCGTCGAACGATAGAACCGCTCGAAGACGAGACCGCGGTCCTCCTCGGGGATTCCGGGACCGGCGTCGGCGACGGTGAGCTGCGCTGTCGACATCCCGGTCTGTGTCAAGCCGACGGTCACCGACGTGCCCGGCGGACTCCATTTCGCCGCGTTGTCCAGCACATTCAGTACCGCACGGGAGAGGCCGTGCTGTTCGCCGAAGATGTACCAGGGGGCGAGGTCGAGCTCGAAGTCGATGTCGTTGCGGCGCCGCCGGACGCGTTCGAGGGCCTGCTCGACGATCTCCGCGAGATCGACTTCCTCGTAGACCACCTCGGGCGCGTCCTCGCGGGCGAGGTCGACGAGATCGCCGACCAGCGTGGACAATTCCTCGATCTGAGCCATCACGTCGGCGCGCAGGTCGACCATGTCCTGTTCGGGGACCGCCGGTGCGCCCGGTCGGCTCGCCGCGATCAGCAGTTCCAGGTTGGTGCGCAGCGAGGTCAACGGCGTTCGCAGTTCATGTCCGGCGTCGGCGACGAGACGCGCCTGACGGTCCCGGGATTCGGCGAGCGCCCGCAGCATCGCGTTGAAACTGGCTGTGAGCTTGGCCAATTCGTCGTTGCCGGTCACCGGTATGGGTGTCAGGTCGTTCGTTCGCGCGACCCGTTCGACGGCCCGGTTCAACCGGGCCACCGGTCTCAGTCCGGCACGTCCGACCGTCGTACCGGCGAGAGCCGCCAAAGCCACTCCGCCACAACCGACCACGAGAAGCACCCAAGCCAGGCGTTTGAGAACGCGGTCGGTCTGGATGAGACTCTGCGCCAGGACGAGGGTGTTGCCGTCGTCGAGTTTGCGCGTCAGCACGCGCTGATTCCGGGTGGTGCGCAGGCTCTGCGGATTGGTCCCGGCGATTGCCGGCGCCCGCACGATCTCGCGTTCGGGGTCCTCGAAGGGGACCTGCCCGATGAGATATGTCTGACCGCTCGGGGTCACGAGCGCGACCGAGATGTTCGTGGAGAACACAGTTCCCGCCACCAGCTGCTCGGGCTGGTTGCGCAGCACACCGGCCCGCGCCAAGGCCGCCATCCCGTCGGCACGGCTTTCCAGCTGCTGGTCGACCTCGTTGTACATCGCCCGGTACACCACGAAGTACGCGGCCGCGGCCATCAGGCTCACTGACACCAGCACGACGGTCGCCGAGAGGATCGTGACACGCGAACGCAGCGACACCGCTCGCGTCAACGGCATCGGTGCCCGCATCTCCTTCTCCCCGGACGGGCAGTTCTCCCTGGAGGAGCCAGGTCCGTTGGCGAGCACGTGGGTCAGGCGGTCACGCATCCGCGAGGACGACGACACTAGGGCGGGGTCTCCCGCAGTACGTATCCGACACCGCGCACGGTGTGGATGAGTCGCGACTCCCCGTCCGCCTCGGTCTTGCGGCGCAGGTAGCCGACGTAGACCTCGAGAGCGTTGCCCGAGGTCGGGAAGTCGTATCCCCACACCTCTTCGAGGATGCGGCTGCGGGACAGCACGCGCCGCGGGTTTGCCATCAACATCTCCAGCAGCGCGAATTCGGTGCGTGTGAGGCTGATCGACCGCTCGCCACGGGTCACGTCACGCGTCACCGGGTCGAGCGACAGGTCCGCGAAGGTGAGGGTCTCCGAGTCCGCGTCGGCGTCGGGTGCCGCACGACGCAGCAGCGCCCGCAACCGGGCGAGTAGTTCTTCGAGTGCGAACGGCTTCGGCAGATAGTCGTCGGCGCCGGCGTCGAGCCCCGAGACCCGCTCGGAGACTGAATCACGGGCGGTCAGGACCAGGATCGGCAGGTCGTCACCGGCGGAACGGAGTCGGCGGCACACCTCGAGGCCGTCGAGGCGTGGCATCATCACGTCGAGGATGACGACGTCGGGACGATCGGCGAGGATCTTCTCGAGTGCCTCGATGCCGTCGCCCGCGGTCTCGACGGTGTATCCGTTGAAGTTGAGCGACCGTCGCAACGACTCCCGGACCGCCCGGTCGTCATCAACCACGAGGATGCGCATGGCATACAGTCTTATCCGCCTCGGCTGAGATCCGCCTGAGCAACGCCGCAACTCCGGCTATCCGGTCTCGGAATTGCGTGCGACCTGCAGTTCTTTTCCCTTCACAGCCATGGCCGTCGACTGTGAGGTCAAGTTGATGGCTGTGTAACCCCGGCCTTCGGGTTGCGAAACATCCGACTTCGACGCTGGAGACCGTGACCGCCTCCCCCACCACGCACCCCGTCATGTCCCGGTCGGTCATGTCCCTGTGCGCCTACTGCGGCGTCGGCTGTGGCCTGGAGATGCGGCTCGGCGACGCCGGCGAGCTCGTCAGGACCGTCGGGCGCGCCGACCACCCCACGAACTTCGGCCGGCTGTGCACCAAGGGATCGACCACCGTCGACATGCTCGCCGCCGGCGGACGCCTCGACGCCCCGCTCGTCCGGGACGACCGCGGCGGTGAGCTCCGCCGAAGCGGCCTCGATGCCGTCATCACCGACACCGCGCGCCGGTTGCGCGCCATCGTCGACGAACACGGTCCCGACGCCGTGGCGCTGTACGTCTCCGGCCAGATGTCGCTCGAGGCGCAGTACCTGTCCAACAAACTGGCCAAGGGTTTCATCGGCACCAACCAGATCGAGTCGAACTCGCGCCTGTGCATGGCCAGCGCCGGCACGGGATACAAGCTGTCGCTGGGCTCCGACGGTCCGCCCGGGTCGTATCAGGACTTCGACCACGCCGACGTCTTCCTGGTCATCGGATCGAACATGGCCGACTGTCACCCCATCCTCTTCCTCCGGATGATGGACCGGGTCAAGGCGGGCGCCAAGCTGATCGTCGTCGACCCGCGGCGCACCGCGACCGCCGACAAGGCCGACCTGTTCCTGCAGATCGAGTCCGGTACCGACCTCGCCTTCCTGAACGGCCTGCTGCACCTGCTGATCTCCGGCGGTCACACCGACGACGAGTTCATCGCGTCGTTCACCGACGGTTTCGAGCAGATGCCCGAGTTCGCGGCGCAGTATCCGCCGGAGGTCGTCGAATCCATCACCGGCATCGCCGCCGACGACCTGCGCACCGCGGCCACGATGATCGGCGAGGCCGGCGACTGGATGAGTTGCTGGACAATGGGTCTCAACCAGTCGACGCACGGCACCTGGAACACCAATGCTCTGGTCAACCTGCACCTCGCGACGGGCGCCATCTGCCGCCTCGGCAGCGGACCCTTCTCCCTGACCGGCCAGCCGAACGCGATGGGTGGCCGCGAGATGGGTTATATGGGGCCGGGATTGCCGGGCCAGCGTTCGGTGCTGTCCGAGGCGGACCGCACGTTCGTGGAGACCGCGTGGGGCATCCCGTCCGGCACGCTGCGCACGGACGTCGGGGGCGGCACCATCGACATGTTCCGCAGGATGGCCGACGGCGACATCAAGGCCTGCTGGATCATCTGCACCAATCCTGTTGCCTCGGTGGGCAACCGGAAGACCGTGATCGAAGGCCTGGAACGAGCCGATCTCGTGATCACCCAGGACGCCTTTGCCGAGACGGAGACCAACCAGTACGCCGACGTCGTACTGCCGGCGACGCTGTGGTCGGAATCGACCGGGATCATGGTGAATTCGGAGCGAAACCTCACCCTGTTCGAGCCTGCTCTCGCCGCACCCGGGCAGGCGATCCCGGACTGGGAGATCATCACGCGCATCGCGTCGGAGATGGGGTACGCCGAGGCGTTCTCCTATTCGAGTGCCGAGGAGGTCTTCGACGAGATCAAACAGTTCGCCAATCCGAACACCGGCTACGACCTGCGGGGCGTCACCTACGACGGTCTGCGCCGGACTCCGATGCAATGGCCGTGTCCGCCGTCGTCCGACGGAGCCGACCTCCTCGCCGACGGTGCGCGCAATCCGATCCGGTACCTGAACGACGGCCGGAGTCAGACCCTGCATCGTCTCGACGACGGGACGGTGCCTCGGCTGGCATTCGCCACACCGACGCGCCGCGCCCAGTTCTTCGCACGGCCGCACCTCGACCCCGCCGAGCTCCCGGACGACGACTATCCGTTCCTGCTCAACACCGGCCGTCTGCCGCACCAATGGCACACGATGACCAAGACCGGCCGGGTTGCCAAGCTGAACAAACTCAACCCCGAACCGTTCGTCGAACTCCATCCGGAGGATGCCGCACGCCTGGACCTCGGAGCGAAGGACAAGGTCGAGGTGGCGTCGCGTCGCGGACGAGCGGTGTTGCCCGCCCGGATCTCCGACCGGGTGCGCCCCGGGAACTGCTTCGTGCCGTTCCATTGGAACGACGCCTTCGGCGAACACCTCTCCATCAACGCGGTCACCTCCGATGCCGTGGATCCCCTGTCGCAGCAGCCGGAACTCAAGGTGTGCGCCGTGACACTGACCAAGGTCGCGGGGTCGCCGTCAGCGGTGCCACCGGTCACCGGTTCGTCCGAGTTGGCTGATGCACTGGGCGTTTCGGAGGTCGCCGTTCCGGAGCTGTCACCGGCGGAACAGCTGTATCTGGCCGGGTTGGCCGCAGGAGTCTCGGCTTTTGGTGCTTCCGGAACTCCACCGGGTGTTCCCTCGATCCCGGCCGACGCGCCGCTGAGCGCGGAGGTCCGACTCTGGGCGTCCGGCCTGCTGGCCGGGATGTACTCGCGCGCCGACGCCGCCACGCCGCCTGCGCCGACACCGGATTCGAATGATCCCACCAGCACGATCACCGTGCTGTGGGCGTCGCAGATGGGCAATGCGGAGGAGCTGGCCGCCGAGACCGCTGAACGCATGACGGCGAACGGTCTCCGGGCCGACGCGAAGTCGATGGACGAGGTCGAGGTCGGCGAACTACGGGGTACCGCACTCTTCGTCACGTCCACCACCGGCGACGGCGATCCGCCGGACAACGGCGCAGCGTTCTGGGAGGCGCTGAACGGTGCTGAGGCACCGGACCTTTCCGAGGTCGACTATGCGGTGCTCGCCCTCGGCGACTCGAACTATGACGACTTCTGCGGCCACGGACGCAAACTCGACGAACGGATCGGCGAGCTCGGCGGTCGTCGGATCGTCGACCGGGTCGATTGCGAACCCGACTTCGAGGAGACGGCCGGGAGCTGGCTCAACGACGTGATCCGTGCGATCAGCATCGGCAACCGTGCGCCGGTCTCCGGCGTGACCGACGATCGGGTCACCGTGGTCAGCGAGCCCGCGGACTCCGCGGCCGCCCCGTCGGTTCGGACCGCGCCTGCCTACTCCCGCAAGAAACCGCTGGTCACCTCGCTGGTTCGGAACGTGAAGCTGAATGCCGAGGGCTCGCAGAAGGATGTGCGCAACTTCGGGTTCCGGCTGCCGGCGGACACCCTGACCTACCAGGCCGGCGATGCGCTCGGCGTGTGGCCGTTGAACAATCCGGCCCTCGTGGAGGAGTTCCTCGACCGGACCGGACTCGACGGCGGACACACGGTGACGGTCGGTGGCGACGACATGCCGCTGTACCAGGCGCTACGCGAACGGCTCGAGTTCGCGCGGGTCACACCCGACCTCGTCCGATTCGTCGGTGAGCGTTCGGGTTCCGACGACCTGAAAGCCCTGGCCACTGCGGGCAACAAGTCGGAGTTCAATGACTGGTCCTGGGGACGACAGTCGGTGGATGTCCTCGCCGAGCGCCCGATCCACGCCGACGTCGACGAATGGCTCGCGGTCCTCAAACCGCTGGCCCCACGGTCGTATTCGATCTCGTCGAGTCCGCTGGAAAGCCCCGACGAGGTGCAGCTGACCGTGAATGCGGTGCGCTACAACCGATGCGGCATCCAGCGCGGCGGCGTGTGCTCGACCTTCCTCGCCGACCACGCCGAGGACACCGAGGTCGGGGTCTTCGTCACCTCGACCACGCACTTCCGCCCGCCCGCCGATCCCGACACCCCGATGATCATGATCGGGCCCGGCACCGGCATCGCCCCGTTCCGCGGCTTCCTCCGCGAGCGGGAGGCGTTGGGCCACAACGGCAAGAACTGGTTGTTCT
This sequence comes from Gordonia sp. Swx-4, assembly GCF_030316175.1. Taxonomy (NCBI): domain Bacteria; kingdom Bacillati; phylum Actinomycetota; class Actinomycetes; order Mycobacteriales; family Gordoniaceae; genus Gordonia; species Gordonia sp. Swx-4. Next base: position 1,465,439 of record NZ_CP128197.1, on the reverse strand, counting down.
TCGGCGAACAGTACTCGGCCACCGACTTCTACTATCGTGACGAGCTGACGACGATGCTCGGCGACGGCCTGCTGACCCGCCTCGACGTCGCCTTCTCCCGCGACCAGGACCGCAAGATCTACGTCCAGGACCGCATGGTCGAGCACGGCGAAGAGCTCTACCGGTGGCTGCACGACGGCGCCCACGTCTACGTCTGCGGTGACGCGTCCCGGATGGCCAAGGACGTCGACGCGACACTGAAAGGCATTGTCGCGCAGCATGGTCGCCGCTCCCCCGCGAGCGCCGAGGCCTACGTCAAGGCCCTGGCCGCCGACAAGCGGTACGTGCGGGACGTCTACTGACGCTCTCGCTTCTGAGATGCAGAAAGCCCACCCACCCCGCTCCATGAAGTGCGAGGAGCGCAAGCGACGACCCCCACCCCGCTCCCTGACGTGCGAGGAGCGTAAGCGACCGACCCCGCTTCTGAGGTGCGAGGAGCGTAAGCGACCGACCCCGCTCCCTGAGGTGCGAGGAGCGTAAGCGACCGACCCCGCTCCCTGAGGTGCGAGGAGCGTAAGCGACGAGCCACGAAGGGCTCGCAACCCAAGAATGCACAGTGACAACACCGTCGCGACAACCGTCCACAGCGTCCGTTCAGCGCGCCGATCGGAACAGTTCGGTACCGCATGATCGCCCCATGGCATGGGTCTACCTCCTCGAGTGCTCTGACGGCTCGTACTACGTGGGCAGCACCCGCGATCTCGCGAAACGACTTCGCGAGCACAGCACCACTCAGACCGGATACACGTCCCAACGACGACCGGTTCGTCTGGCGTGGTCCGCGGAACTCGATCTCGCCGACGCCTACCGAATCGAGCGGCGGATTCACGGCTGGTCCAGAGCCAAGAAGAAGGCGTTGATCGACGGAGAGATCGATCACCTGAAGATGCTGGCGAAGCGACCAAGCGCTGCGAAAGACCCGCGACCCCGTCAGTGACGACGCAGTGTGGTGGTGCACACGTTGAGGAATCAGGTCACCAGGCCTTCGTGGCTCGTCGCTAACGCTCCTCACACCTCAGGCAGCAGACGGTAGGCACCAACGCTCCCCACACCTCGGGCAACAGACGGTAGTGTCAACGGCCAGTTTGATGTCCCCGCTGGTGGCCAGGTAAAAGTCCCCACCCTGTGCGGGATGTTCTAGGTGGGTGGTACCTCCGTTCGGTGTGTCATGCGGTAGGAGTCGCCGTCGGTGATGACGATGGTGGCGTGGTGTAGGAGCCGGTCGAGGATGCTGGCGGCGGTGGTGTGTTCGGGCAGGAATCGTCCCCATTGTTCGAAGGGCCAGTGGCTGGCGATCGCGAGAGAGCGGCGTTCGTAGGCGCCGGCGACGAGCCGGAACAGTAGTTGGGTGCCGGTGTCGTCGAGTGGTGCGAATCCGATCTCGTCGAGGATGAGCAGATCTTGGCGTAGCAGGGTGTCGATGGTTTTGCCGACGGTGTTGTCGGCCAGTCCGCGATACAGGGTCTCCACGAGGTCGGCGGCGGTGAAGTACCGCACTTTGTGTCCGGCGTGTACTGCGGCGATCCCCAGCCCGATCAGGGTGTGACTCTTGCCAGTCCCGGCTGGGCCGATCAAGGCCAGATTGTGTTGGGCTCGAACCCATTCCAGTGAGGATAGGTATTCGAAGGTGTTGGCCGGGATGGAGGATGCGGCCACGTCGAACGATTCCAGGGTTTTGGTGACCGGGAACCCGGCAGCTTTGAGTCGGTTGCGGATGTTGGAGGCATCACGAGCGGCGATCTCGGCTTCGACCAGGGTCCGCAGCACTTCTTCGGGTGTCCATCGCTGGGTTTTCGCGGTGAGCAGTACCTCGGGTGCGGTGCGGCGGATCGAGGCGAGCTTCAATCGGCGTAGCGCTTGGTCGAGGTCGGCCGGTAGTGGCGGCACTGTTGGTGCAACTGATGTCGATGTTGTGGTGGTCATGACACCTCCTTGTCGCCGGCGCCGAGCTTGTAGGCATCCAGCGAGCGGGTGGGCGCGGTAGGCAGGTGCCCGAGCAGTGCTGTGCCGGCCGGTCGCGGGTTGGGGGTGCCGGCTCCGGCATCGAGGATCGAACGCACATCGGCGGCCTTGAACCGTCGGAATGCCACCGCCCTGGTCAGGGCGGTGAGCACCTGTTCGTGGCCGTGGGAGGTGACGAGCCCGAGGATGTCGTCGAGTTCACCGCTTAGGCGGGTGTTACCGATCGCGGCGGCACCGACCAGGAACTGCTCAGCAACCTCACCGAGAGCGCAGAACTGCTTCTCTGCTGCGGTTTTGGGTCGTGGTGCACGACTGGGCGGTGTGCGTGGCCCGCCGTAGTGGTCATCGTTGAGGACGACCTCTCCGGGTGCGGCCAGCAGATGTTCGGCGATCACCTCGCCTGAGGCGGGTTCGGCGATCAGGAGCCGTTCACCGTCCTGGATGAGGGTCACGGTGGTGCCGATGAGCCGGTTGGGTACCGAGTAGCGGGCCGAGGCGTACCGGATACATGAGAGGCGATCGACCTTTCGGGTGACCGGCGGTGGGCCGACTTGGGCCCGCAGAGATGGCAACGTCGACAGCACTTCTCGTTCCACATCGAGTTGCTCAGCAGGCACGCACAGTGTGTCGCTGTGGCGGCGGGTGTTGACCTCGACACACCAGTCCCGCGCGGCCCGGTTCGCTGCGTGCACATCCAGCTGCACGTCGTCACGACCAGCGGCGATCTTGGCTTCGGTCCACAACGGTTGCGCCAGATCTGACTGCGCGTACCCGCAGAGGTTCTCCACGATCCCTTTCGATTCCGGATCGGCGCCGTGACAGAAATCCGGGGCGAACCCGTAGTGGGTGGCAAACCGCACATACGAGGGGGTGGGTACGACGACGTTGGCGACGACTCCACCTTTGAGGCAGCCCATCCGATCAGCGAGTACCTTGTTGGGTACTCCACCGATCTCCTCAAAGGCTTCAGCGATGAATCCGAGTGTGGTGGTGGATGTTTCATTGGTGGCGAACCGAACGAACCGCCAGCGTGAGAACGCCAACACCGCGCAGAACATGTGCAGGCCGCCGATCACGGCCCAATCGATGACCAGGTAGTCACCCGGAGCCCACACTGCCGGGCGACGCCCACGATGGTGATCACGGCGCCACTGTGTTTTCTCCTGGGCGACGAGACGACGGAAGTTGCGGGCCGAGCCTGCATAGCCCGCCGCTCGCGCTACTGGTAGCAGACGTTTGGCGGTGATCCGGCCGTGTGACCGCTCGACTCGCTCGGCGACCAGCTCGGCGACGGTGTCGTAGTTGCGGGCCCGTTCCTTGCGATCGGGTGGTTGATCGTCGGCCTCGAACCGGTCGACCACACGTTTGACGGTCTTGTGGGTGGTGCCGCACACCTCGGCTGCGGCGCGATAGCTTCCGAGTTCTCGGTAAGCAGAAATGATGTCCATACGGTCCTTCGCAGACTTCAATGGAACTCCCAGGCGGTGATGGTGATCGGTTGGCACCTTCACCGTCATCGCCTGGGCCCTCAGTTCCGGGTCGACACGACGAACACAGGGTGGGGACTTTTATCTGGCCACCAGCGGGGACCTCGACCTGGCCACCAGTGGGGACTTTCTCATGGCCATGGACACGGTAGGCACCACCGCTCCCCACACATCAGGCAGCAGACGGTAGGCACCAACGCTCCTCACACCTCACGCAGCGAAGGATCGCATCACTTCTTTCGCATCAGGTAGCTCGTAAGCGACTACAGCCAGACGATGATGTCCCCGTCGCGCTCTTCGACGCGGTACACGGCAATCGAGCCGATCCCCTCCGACGTACACCCACCATCAGCGAACGTGAAGGCGTACTGGTGCAACGGACAGACGATCTTGGCTTCGTCGAACTGACCGTCGGCCAACGGCCCTCCCCGATGCGGGCACACCGCTTCGGTGGCGCGTAGTGTGCCGTCGGTCATGCGGAACACCGCGATCTGCCTGCCGTGCACCGCATATGCCCGACTCTCCCCGAACTCGAGGTCGCCCACCGACCCCACGACCACACCCGGTTCGGCGACGCTGGTCATCGGACCGGCACCTGAGGGAGCGGCAACAGAGGCAGAGCAGGGGTGAACTGAGCAGGCGACTTGGGTTCGGTCCGATCGAGCCAGGGGTCGACGTACGCGGCGACCGCCTCGTCGATGCGCTCCTGCAGCCCCGCCACCAAGCCGTCACGGTCGGCGACAATGATCGCGCGCAACTCTTCGATGCCGATGCGCGGCACGAAGGCATAGGTCCGCTCGAGCCACTTGCCCTGTTCGCGGTAGTACTGGATGAAGATGCCGCACAACCGGACCACCTCGTCGGGCGAATCAACGGTGGCGAGCAGGTCGCCCTTGCGGATGTGGGCACCGGCAGCACCGCCGACGTAGATCTCCCACTTGCCGTCGCCGATGGCTACCACACCGAAGTCCTTGCACAGCGCCTCGGCACAGTTGCGCGGGCAACCGGTCACGGCGAGTTTGAGTTTCGCCGGCGATTCCAGGCCCTGATAGCGGGTCTCGATGTCGATGCCGAGCTGCGTCGAGTCGCCGAGACCGAAACGGCAATAATCGGTTCCGACACAGGTCTTCACGGTCCGGAAGGACTTGCCGTAGGCGTAACCCGACGGCATGCCGAGGTCCTCCCACACCTTTGGGAGGTCTTCCTTCTTGACGCCGAGCAGGTCGAGTCGCTGACCCCCGGTCGCCTTGATCATCGGGATCGAATACTTCTCCGCAACGTCGGCGATCCTGCGCAACTGCTCGGGCGAGGTGACCCCGCCCTTCATCTGCGGGACCACCGAGAACGTGCCGTCCCGCTGGATGTTCGCGTGCACACGGTCGTTGACGAACAGTGCACCCGGCTCACGTTTCCAGTCCGATCCCCAGATGATCCGAAGCAGCGAGGCGAGTGGCATCTTCGCGGTCGCGTCCTCCCCCGCCGGTGCCAGCTTCTCGAAGACCTCACTGACCGACCGCAGGTTCTGCCGCCGGATCGCGCCGATGAGCTCGGGTTTGGTGAGCGGAATCGCCGGAACGTACCAGTCCGCCGAGGCATCCGCCGTCAGGGCGTCCCCGGCAGCGTATTCGACGATGTCGGCGACGAGCCCCTTGCACGACCCACATCCCTTGCCGGCGCGCGTCTTCGCGCACACCTCGCCGACGCTCGTGCAACCCGACGCCACGCAACTCACGATGTCGCCCTTGGTGACCCCGTTGCAGTTACAGACCTGTACGTCGTCGGCGAGTTCGGCCGCACCGGTCGCCGCGCTCGGCGTCCCCAGGTCGAACAGCATCGAGATGCGCTCGTCCGGCAGCGGCACCTTCTCGTCGAAGGCCTGGGTGAGGAAGTTCGCCTTGGAGATGTCGCCGAGGAGCATGGCGCCGATCAGCTTGTTGTCCCGGACCACGACACTCTTGTAGACACCGCTGCGCGGTTCGTAGAACTGGACGAACTCGTCGTCGTCCCGCTCCGGACCCTTGACACCCATCGCCGCGACGTCGACGCCGGCGACCTTGAGCTTCGTGGTCAGGCGCGAACCGTGGTACTCGGCTCGGGGATTCGCGCCGGTCAGCACGTCGGCGAGAACCACCGCCTGTTCCCACAGCGGGGCGACGAGTCCGTACACCTCACTGCGATGCTGCGCACACTCCCCGACCGCATAGATGAATGCCTCGTCCTCACAACGCATCTGATCGTCGACGACGATCCCGCGTTCGACGACGAGTCCGGCTCCGCGCGCGATCCCGACGTTCGGCCGGATACCGGCGGTCACCACGATCATGTCGGCGGGCAGCGACTCACCGTCGGTGAAGCCGACTCCCGCGACCGTCCCGTCGTCGTTGCGCAGCACCGACGTCGTGCGCTTGCCGGTGTGGACACCCACGCCCAGAGACTCGATCTTGTTGCGCAGCACGCGCCCACCGCGCTCGTCGAGCTGCTGGTTCATCAGGTGCCCGGGCGAGTGCACGACGTCGACGGCCACTCCCTGCGTCTGCAGGCCGTAAGCGGCCTCGAGACCGAGCAGGCCGCCGCCGATCACGACGGCGCGCATGTGATCACGCGAGGTCGCCATCTGCAGCATGCCGTTGGTGTCCTCGATGGTCCGGAAGCCGAACACACCGCGGGCGAGCTTGCCGTCGGGTTCGCGCAGGCCGTCCATGTTGGGGAAGAACGTGTGGGAGCCGGTCGCGATGACGAGGACGTCGAAGTCGATGGCCCGGCCCGACGCGCATGTCACCGTCTTGGCGAACCGGTCGATGGATTCGGCGCGGTCGCCGGCGTACAGGGTGACGCCGTGCTCGCGGTACCAGGCCATCGGGTTCAGCATCAGGTCGTCGTCGTCGACCGTGGCCTCACCGGCCAGCACATGGCTGAGCATGATGCGGTTGTAGTTGCCGTACGGCTCGTCGCCGACCATCGTGACGTCGAACTGGTCACCGCCACCGCGTTCGAGGATCTCCTCGACCGTGCGCGCGCCGGCCATACCGTTTCCGACGACAACCAGGCGTCGTCGTTCCTGCAGGTCCTGAGAGCCCGCCATCAGAAGACGACCATCCCGAAGTCGACCACGACCTCGCCGCTCGCGCCCTCGGGGGCCGCGATCACGAGTTCGAGTGTCGTGTCGGGGTCGACGTCCTCGACCACCCGCAGCGGTACGTTGACCGCCGACCGCGCCCCCATCGGGAACATCCGCATCGGCGTCCCGTCGCGCATCAGCGTCACGCAGACCAACTCGCCGGAACTGTTACCCCCGCGAAAGTACAACGGCTGGGCCGTCATTCCCGACGGCACCACGAACGTCAACGACGGGTCGATGGGCCCGGACTTGGTCAGGCCCGCTCCCGCGAACGGGAAGACACCCTGCAGGAAGTGCGGAGTACTCGACATGCCGCCACTATCCGCGCGCCGCGTGAAATGCGACTTGCCTCGGTGTTACGTCGGCGTTGTCTGGTCCTCACGCCGCATCCGCAGCCACGAGAGCAGTGCGGATCTGGGAGTTCAGCGTCGCAGAGCGCGTTCGCGGGCGAGGAAGAAGAACGGGATCGCCGTCGCGATACCGACCCCGAAGGTGAGGACCACCGACGCGAACCACCAGGGCATGATGCGCAATCGCCTGGCCTCGCCGAACGCCCACAGATGGAAGGCGATCACCACGAAGAGCAGGTCGACCATCGCGAAGCGGCCCGGGGTGGTCTTCATGATGTCGCCGACGAAGAAGTCCTTCACCGACTCCGGCCCGTTCCGCTGAACGTACGGGATCGCGATCGCGTTCTGGGTGACCAGCGCGGTCACGAACACGGCGAACAGCGAACGCTCCCGCCACTTCTGGTTCATACCCTCGTACGCCATTGCGCCTCCTCCGAATGTGTGTCGTATGCCCTGATGGTGACACGAAGAGGGAACGGCGCTCAGGCCTTTCGCCAGCCGGCAGCACCGACCATGTCGGCGACCTGGGTGAACTTCACGCGAGGACGCCCCTGCTCGACGCCGCGCCGGCGTTCACGGCGGTCGATGGCGCGCATGCCGCGGTAACCGATGACGGTCCGCACGCGCTTGCGCACCAAGGCGGTGAACTCACCCGTGCTGCGCTGGGTGCGCTGCAGACGACCCGACGCGGCGTCGGCGATGAAGTCCTCCACGGTTTCGGTGGCGCACTTCTTGTTTGCGCCGATCCCGCCACTCGGTCCGCGCTTGGCCCAGCCCAGCACGTAACCACCGGGGACGACCTCGCCCGACTCGTCGACGAGTCGTCCGTCGGCGTTGCGGAAGATGCCGCGCTCGTCGTCGAAGGCCAGACCCGGGATCGCGGTCGAGCGGTAACCGATGGAGCGCACGACGAGGTCGGCGGCGACGTGGTGCCGGCCCTCGCCGGTCCGGACGGTCACCGCCTGCACCTGCGGGTTGCCGACGATCTCCTCCGGTGTGCTGTGGAACAGGAAAACGATTCGACGTCGCGACCGGTCGGCGGGTTCACCCAACGACGGAACCTGTCCGTCGGCGCCGTCGAACACCTCGACCTCGACACCCGGGATCTCCGACAGCGCACGGTATTCCGCTGCGGTGTACGCCGCGGCGGCCTGGTCGCGACGACCGAGCAGCACCACCTCGTGGACGTTCTGTTCGCGCAAGATCTCGAGCGCACGATCGGCGATGTCGGTGGTGGCCAGCAACTCCGGCGGCGACACGAGGATGCGTGCGACGTCGAGCGCGACATTACCCGTGCCGACGACGACCGCGCGCCCGGTTGCCGGATCGTCGGCGGTTCCCCGGCGCAACGGCGGCCCCTCGTCGACACCGGGCACGCCGTTGTACCAGGCCACCAGATCAGTGGCCGACGTCGAACCAGGCAGATCCTCGCCCGGAATACCCAGGCGACGAGACTCGCTGGCGCCCACGGCGTAGAACACGGCGTCGAAATGCTCGGCCAGTTCGGCCGGGGTGATCTCGTCCGGGCCGTCACCGACCGACACATTGGTCAGCATGGTGACGCGTGGGTCGCGGTAGAGGAGGTCGAATCCGCGGAGCACACCCTTGGTGCCGGGGTGATCCGGTGCCACACCGGCGCGGACCAGTCCGCCCGGAGTCGGCAGCTTGTCGATGACGGTGACGGTCGCCTCGGTCCGGTCGAGCAGTGTCCGTAGCGCGTAGCCGCCCGACGGCCCGGTCCCGACCAGCGCAACCCGTAGGCCGGCAGGCAGTTTCGGGATGTGCGGGTAGGTGACGCCCGCCGACTCGTCGTCGGTCGGTGGGACCCATCCGGACCGGACGTCGGGGTTGCGCTTGTAGTAGTCGGCGTTGATGTCGATGAACACCTTGTCGCGCGTGCCGAGCTTGTCCGCGGGATAGATCGCGTCGACAGGACACGCATCGGCGCAGGCGCCGCAGTCGACGCAGGCCTCCGGATCGATGTGCAGGATGTCGGAGCTGCCGAAGCCGCGTTCCTCAGGGGTGGGGTGGATGCAGTTCACCGGGCACACGGACACGCATGCCGCGTCGCTGCAACATGATTGGGTGATGACGAACATCAGAGCATGTGCGCTTTCCGGTAGTACCGCATGGCGGGCTTGGTGAGCAGTCCGACCTCGTCGAGGAACTCCATGAGGTGGACGCAGCTCGAGCGGATCATCGAGTGGAAGTGCGAGTTCGAGCGCATCTCGCGGACCGCACGGTCGGCGTCGAGGCCGGCGTCGGCAAAGGCCTTGCGCTGAACCAGACTCGTGACGATGTAGTACGCGCCGATGGAGACCGCCAGAGCGCTGAACTGGCGTCGTGCCCAGCTCACGCCCTCCAGCGAGTCCCTCACCTCTTCACGCGCGAACTTCATGTGGCGCGATTCCTCGAGGACGTGGATCTCGTTGACCGTGCGGATGAAGTCGAGCACGCGGTCGTCGCGCATGCAGCCGCGCTGGAAGACGTCCAGGACTTCTTCGGCGACAAGGATTCCGGCGTAGGAGACCTCGTTCTTCGCGGTCTGCATGAAGATCTTGCCGAGGCGGGCGACCTTCTTCGACGGCCGGTAGGAGGTACCGACCATCTTCTCCGAGGCCTTGGCGAACATCAGCGAGTGCCGGCATTCGTCGGCGACCTCGGTGAGTGCGAACTGGAACTCGGAGCCGTGGTAGTCGCCGAGGTACTGATCGCGGATGACCATTTCCTGCAGGATCATCTCGAACCAGATCCCGATGTTCATGATCGAGGCGAACTCGTGGCGGGTGACCGAGATCCGCTGCTCCTCGGTCAGTTCGTCCCAGTAGTCGGTGCCGTACAGCGACGACCACTCGGGGCTGCACCCGTACTTCGTCGGGTCCATCGGCTGGGACCAGTCGATCTCGGTCATCGCATTCCGGGACAGACGGGCAGCCGACGCCAGGAGACGTGCGGAAACCTCCTCGGTGCCCTGGTCACGCATGCTGATGACGTTCTCGGTTCGTTCCATCGCGGCAGTCATGCGAACTCGCCTTCCGGTCGTCGACCATGACAATGATCGATGTAATGACAATGTGTGTTGTCAAGATAGCACCGCGGCGTGACCCAGTAAACGAATCGATGAATATACTGACGAGTAAGTTCGGCGCCTGAAACGGTTGTCGCAGGTCAGCGCCGTCGATGCCGTCACGATCAACCATGGGGGTTCGCATGTCATCCATCTTCATCACCGGCGGGGCGGCCGGGATCGGCCTCGCCACCGCCGAACGCTTCGACCGCGAGGGCTGGACGGTCGGCGTATACGACGTCGATGTCGACGCCCTCGCGAAGGTGAAGGCCGACCACCCCGACTGGATCACCGGCACCCTCGACGTCCGCGAACCGGAACAGTGGGCCGACGCTCTCGCTGAGTTCACCTCCCACACCGGTGGCAAGCTCGACGTCCTCGACAACAACGCCGGAATCCTGCACGAGGGCAAGATCGACGCCATCACGCCCGAGCAGATCAAGCGCCAGATCGACATCGACGCACTCGGCGTCGCCTCGGCGCGCAGGCCGCCTACCCGTACCTGAAGAAGACCCCGGGTGCACACCTGGTGAACATCGCATCGGCGTCGGCGATCTACGGCCAGCCGGGCATCGCCGTCTACTCGGCCACCAAGTTCTTCGTCGGCGGATTCACCGAGGCCCTGGAACTCGAGTGGGAGCACGACGACATCCGCGCCGTCAGCATCTGGCCTCTGTGGGCCAAGACCGCCCTGGCCACCGGCGGCTCCAAGTCCAACAAACCCTTGGCATCCGTATCACCCCCGAGCAGGTCGCCGACAAGGTCTGGGAGTCCGTGCACCCCACCCGCCAGGACAAGCTCCTGCACCGCACCAGCTACTCCGTCGGCGCGCAGACCCTCTTCCTCGGCAACGCCGCGAAGTTCATCCCGAACTTCCTGAACCGAACCGTCAACAAGTTCATCGCGCAGTAGCCTCCTCCGCAAACCCACCCCTTTTCGCCAAACCCAGCACCCCCGTCGGCGGTGGGTTTGGCGATCGGTGGTGGGTTTGTGGGGCCTCAGGCGACGTCGGCCCCGCGGAGTGCCTTGAGCAGCGTCGCGTGGAAACGGGCCTCGTCGCGCAAGTCCTGCCACGTCCAGCGGACGACCGTATAACCCTGCGCGCGGAGCTTGTCCTCGCGAATCTTCTCGTCGACGACGGTCTGCCAGGCAGGTTTCCCGTCGAAGGTTCCTTTGTACTTGACCAGGCCGTCGAACTCACCGATCACCTTGTCCGCCAGCAAGAAGTCGACGCGTGCGATGAACTCGCCGCGATCGTCGACGATGCGCACTTGCTGTTGCGGAACGGGCAGATCCGAGAAGTCGAGCATGACTGCGCGACTGAGGGATTCGCCGACGCTCTCGGACAGCACGTTTGCATGCGGCAGCATGCGGCGCAGCATCTCGACGCCTTTGAAGCGGCGGCAGGACTCGAGGATCGCCTGCATTCGTTCGGCGTCGGCCTTCATACGGAGTGCGGCATCGAGTACGACGAGTGCTTGACGGCTGGTCCCGAGACGCGCGACATCACAAGCAGTTCGTTCGATCGACGTGACGGTCACGCCGTCGACGACTTCGACATCCTCGGGATCCACCGCACCCTGGTGTCGGACGACGCGCGCACTCAGCTTGCCGACCTTCGGCGACGCCACGTGGACGCGGGTCAGGTCGGGCCACAGCAGGGGCAATCGGTGCATCGCGGCCGCCGACACATGGCTGAAGATGCGATTCGGGTCGCCGGCCTTCGCCGCCGCGATGACCGTGAGCCGATGCTTCTCCACGTCGTCGAGTTGCTCGACGGCCGCGAAGTCGGCCATTGCGCCCGGCCACAGCCGGTGCAGTTCTTTCGATGCGACCTTTCCCCGAAGCACCTTGTCCGAGGTGTGGGTGCCGACGATGCTCGCGCGGCGTGCCAGTCCGAACTTATCGGTGGGTATCTCCATACGTATTCAGACGCACGGCGAGTTCGTCTGGACCCACTCTCCGCAAACCCACCAGAGATGGGCAAACCCAGCACCCTGGCGGGTGCTGGGTTTGGCGAAAAGGGGAGGGTTTGTGGCGGGTCAGTTCCGGGCGGTCGGGAGGCGCCAGCCGAACTTGAGGCCGAGCAGGCGCAACCCGGTGGCGAGGATCGATCCGACGATCAGCCAGACCCACTGAGGCACGGGGGTGTGGTACGAGCCGACCGCGACGACCGTGGCACCGATCAGTGCCGGGATCGCGTAGAGGTCGGCGGGCTGGAGGAGCAGCGGGATCTCGTTGGAGATCACGTCACGCAGCACGCCTCCACCGATGGCGGTCATGAGCCCGACGGCGGTGGCGGCGAAAGAACTCACGCCGACGTCGACCGCGATCGACGCGCCGGTCGCGGCGAACAGGCCCATACCGAAGGCGTCGAGAACGAGGATCGACTTGCGGAGTTTGGTGAACGCAGGGTGGAAGGCGAAGACGAGCAGGCTCGCGATCGTGGCGGTCAGCGCGTTGCCGTAGTCCTCGACCGAGGTCGGCGGGTTGATGCCGAGCAGCACGTCACGCAGGACACCACCACCGACACCGGTGAGCACTCCGACCGTGACGATGCCCCACATGTCGAAGTCCTTGCGAACACCGACCATCGCACCCGAGGCCGCGAACACCGCGACACCCGCGAAGTTCAGGACATCGAGAAGCACCTTCCACTCCTCTCAGGGCCCGGGCGCCCTGGACCCGCGGACCACACACGAATGGCCGCCCCCGGTTACCGGGGACGGCCGTCCATGTGAAAATTCGCGGTGCCGAGGCGGCAACCGGAAAGGCTAGCGACGATCCAGATCGATGATGCCCGCGCGAGCGGCCTTCACGAGTCGACGCGGAATCCGCACGGGGACGCCGTTGACCTTTTCTTCCTGCAGTGCGGGGTTTTCCGCCTTCCACTGCGAACGACGGCTACGGGTGTTCGCCCGCGACATCCGGCGCTTCGGTACAGCCATGGTTGAGCCCTTCTCCTACTGTGGTCTGCGTGGCCGTTGGCAACGCAGAGCGCCACCGATCGACCCGAGTCAGTGCGCCAATCGGCCCCCGCGGGCGCGGCACACAACCCGACCAGACTACCTGGCGAGACCGCCCAGCTCCAAAATGGCGGTCGACCGCCACGGTTCGCAGGCCTGCGTCAGAAGTATGACCAGGGACTTTCGACGCCGGTGAACAGTACGACCAGCCAATACGCCACCCACATGACGATGATGAACAGGCCGATGATGATGGCGGTCAGCGCGAGGCCGTCGCCGGTCTCCCTGCCGCCCGACGCCGCGATCTGCTTGCGTGCGACGACGCCCAGTACGAGCCCGATCAGGCCGCCGACGCCGATGCACACGAGACCGAGCAGCGAGGCGACCAGCGCAGCCACCGCGAGAGTGTTGGTCTTCGGGGTCCCGTCGGCCTGATTCTCACCGTAGGGACCATCGCCGGCGTGCTTCTCCCCCGCCGGCGACTGGCCGTGCGACTGCTGCCCGTACGGCTGATGCCCCGGCGGCGGGCCGTAGCCCGGCCGGCCCTGCGGCCCGGGCCCTGGCTGCCCATAGCCCGACGATCCGGGCCCGCCGTACCCGGGCGGCGGCCCTGGGTGCCCGGGACCCGGCTGTCCGTAACCCTGCTGCCCATATCCCGGCGGCGGGCCACCCGGTCCGGCAGGTCCACCGGGTCCGGCGGGCCCACCCGGCGGCCGCGTCGAGATGACGCGGGTCGAGTCGTACCCCGACGGCGCCGGACCAGGCGGTGCGGCGGACGCGGGCGGAACCGGAGGCGTCTGGCCCGGTGCGCCGGCGGTGCTGATGACGCGGGTGACACCGTCGGCCGGGCTGTGCGACGGCGCCACCTCGGTGCCCTCCGGACCGGCGCCCGGCGTGGAGGTCAGAGGTGTGGCCGTGCCCGGGGTCGACCGCACCGGCTCGGTGGTCTCCTCCGAACCGGCTTCGTCGGACTGGCCGAGGAGTTCCGCCCGCGACACCTTCTGCGTCGGCTCGTACGGAGACCGGGTCGGTTCGGGCGCCGAACCCGGCGACACCTGATCCGACGGGGACTGGGGTGTGGAGGACGGATCTCGTGGATCCCCGCCTCCGGTCGGGTTCGACATCAGATGCCTTTCACAAGCCGTGCGTCGTCGCGGCGCGAGGATCGTTCGTGCGCGGCGCGTTGGCTGCGCAGGTCACAGAGTAGTGAGAGAACGCCTCGAACTGGGCAGAAGTCGACGATCGCAGGCTCAGATCGGCCCGAAATTCGTTCAGTAGTAGTAGACGGAGTCCATCGAGTTGCCGGCGGCGATCAGGATGACGAAGAGCACGATCCACACGATCGCACCCAGGATTCCCAACCCGCCGGTGATGATCCCGGCCAGTCCCATACCCGTGCCGGTCTGGGTTCCTGCCGACTGCTCGACCTCGCGTCGAGCCATGAATCCGAGGACCACGCCTGCGATGCCGAGCGGCAACGCCAGCGGGAAGCAGGCAGCGAGCATCACCAAGGCGACGATGCCGCAGATCAGTGCGCCGATCGCCTTGCCGTTGGTGGACGTCTGCGGGGCGCCATAGCCGTAACCGCCATAAGGCGCAGCGCCGTAAGGATTCTGGGCGCCGTAGGCGGCCGACCCGTACGCGGGCGCCGAACCGGCTTGATACGGATCGCCGTACTGGCCGTAGTTCGCACCCGGCGGCTGGCCGTATGCATTCGGGTTGTACGGGTCCTGGCCCTGAGGCTGACCGTACGGGTTCTGCCCGTAGGGATTCTGTCCGTATGGGTTCTGACCGAACGGATTCTGGCCCTGCGGATCCGACGAAGGGCCCGGTTGGTAGGTCTGCGCGAACTCGGTCGGCGCATGGTCCGGGGAGCTCTGCCCCTGATCGCCCTTGCTGAGGTTCGGACCCGATGCCCCGGACTGCGGTCCAGAGGACCCGGAACTCGGCACCGTCCCCCAGTCGTCCTGGCCCTGGCCCGATCCCTGCCCTGGTGGATATGACACCCGCAACCCCCTCGTTCGATCCGATAAATCCGCTTCTCACCCTGATGAATACACTCGAGCGGTGTCTGGCGTCATCTCCGGCTTCACGGTGATCTTCATAGTAGTCGGGGTCGGTTATCTACTCGGCCGGACACACGTGCTCGGCGACCACGCGCATGAGGTCCTGTCCCGCCTGGTGTTCTTCGTCTTCACTCCGGCACTGCTGTTCCATTCGCTGGTCACCTCGGATCTGTCGGTGATCTTCTCCTCGACTCTGGTCATCGCCGGCGGCAGCGCGTTTCTCATCGCCGGCATCTATCTCGTCATCGCCAAGCTGTGGCTACGACGACCCGTGCCGGAACTGGTCATCGGATCACTCGCGTCGTCGTATGTGAACAGCGTCAACCTCGGCCTGCCGATCGCGATCTTCGTCCTCGACGACGCGTCGTTCATCGCGCCGCTGCTGATGTTCCAGATCCTCATCCTGTCGCCGATCGCATTGGTGACACTCGACCTCACCGCCCTCGAGCCCACTGCCGGCCGTTCCCTCGTCCGCAATTCCCTGATCGCTCCGATGACCAACCCGATCGTCGTCGGCGGGATCGCCGGACTGATCGTGTCGGTGCTCGGGCTGATGCCACCGGCGGCCGTGATGTCGCCGCTGAAGATGCTCGGCGACGCGTCGGTGCCGGCGGCGCTGCTGGCCTTCGGTATGTCGCTCACCGGCGTCCAGGTGTTCAAGAAGGGCGAGAGTCCGCGCCGCGACATCGCGCTCGCCGCGGTGTTGAAGATGGTCGCGATGCCGCTGACCGTGTACGTGATCGCGCGCTGGGGGTTCGGTCAGACCGGTCAGGCGCTGTTCGCCCAGGTCGTGATCGCCGCGCTTCCCACGGCCCAGAACGTCCTCGTCTACGCCACCCGCTACCGGCGGGGACAGATCATCGCCCGGGACACCGCTCTGATCACCACGCTCGCCTCGATCCCGACGATCGCCGTCATCGCACTGCTGCTGGCCTGAGCCCGGCGGCGCGCCGGCCGGGCACCGTCACTCGTCCGGGTGCTCGCGCGGAACGACCTTCACCTCGACGCCGCCCATCAGTGCGAACCCGGTCACGCGCACGACAGGTGCGCCCGGGCGCGGCGACTTCTGCGACTTGCCGCCGAAACCGCCCATGATCCCCAGTCCGCCGACCTCGACGGTCACCCCCTCGGGCACCTTGATCTCGACGCCACCCATGATCACGACGCACTCGACGGTGAGAACGGGTGCGGTGAACTCGACCTCGCGCAGGTCGATCTCGACACCGCCCATGATCGCGGTGGCGGTGAGGGCGTCGGCGACCACCGCCGTCCCCGACAGCTCGCTGCCGGACATGATCGCCAGTCGATGTCGCACCGCGGCGTCGGAGCTCCCGCCGGTCACCCGCGGGCCGGGTGACATCGTCGCCGCCGGCATCGCCACGCCGAGCTGCGCGACCGGGAGGTCGTCTGTCAACTCGTCCAGGTCACCGAAAGTCTTGGCCCTCACCGCTTTTCCCGCACGCTCCTCGTACTCGACGAGCGAGAGGCTGCCGTGGGCCATGGCTGCGGACAGGATTTCGTGTACCAGTTCCCGATCGGCGTCGGCGGCACGCAGACGCGCCCGTCGATCGTCGGGTACGGGCAGATCGCCGGAGGAGGTCACATCTGGAAACCCTAGTGGCCACTCCGCAGTCCGACCACCCTGATTTCCACCCTGAGTCGACCCCGACGATCAGCCCACCGACCGACGCGCGGAGGGGCATAATCCATTCACCCCTACCCCCTGGAGGCGACCCATGGGCCAGCCCTACGATCCCGGCCAGTACGGCCCTGGCAACCCCTATCAGTCGGGCCCATACGGCGCGCCCGGCGGCTATCCACCGCCCACACCGCCCAAGGACCGCAGCGGAATGCGGCTCTGGGGCAAGATCCTCACCGCCGTCGGCATCGTCGTCCTCGTGGCCTCGCTGGCGATCGGCATCGCACTCGCCGTCGGCGGGATCAGCCAGGTGGTCGACCAGGCGGAACAGGCCTTCGTCGTCGACCCGACCGGCGAGCAGAACTACGCCGCCGGAGACACCTTCGCGCTCTTCACCCCGGAGTCGTCGGCCGGCGACCCCTCCTGCGAGATCACCGGTCCCGCGGCCCTGGAGCGCGAATCGGGGGTGACCACCGAGTTCACCTACGACGGCACCCAGGTGAGGTCCTTCGAGTCCTTCGGGGTGAAGGAGTCCGGGACATACTCCTTCACCTGCAGCGACCGCGTGGTGGTCGCATCCATCGACCTCGGCGGGATCTTCAGCGGCGTAGGCGGAGTTCTCCTCGCCGTCTTCGGCGGCGGCTTCGGCGCAGTCCTGCTGTTGATCGGAATCGTGTTGTGGGCCATCGCCGGACGGAAGCCGCGCACCGTCTGATCCGGCGCTCGACTCTTCAGCCGCGTCGACGACTCTTCCGCGACTTCAGGTAGTCACCGACCACCGCGGCACCGAGGCCGTCGACATCGGGGGCGACCACGCGACCACCGATCCGGCGGGCGATCTGATCCATGAAGTGGGCCAGGCCGGGGTCCTCACCGAGACGGAAGAAGGTGACCTGTGCGCCGAGCCGGGCCACATGGTCGAGTTCGCGCACCGTCAAAGCGATCGTCTGCGGGTGCGGCGGATAGAAGAAGAACGGTTCGCCGCTGGGGTCGAGGTGGGCGGTGGGTTCGCCGTCGGTGACCACCAAGACCACCGGCTGTGCGTTCGGGAAGCGACGCAGGTGTCGCTGTGCGAGCAGCAGCGCGTGGTGCAGGTTGGTGCCCTGCTCCATGCGCGGTTGCAGTCCGGTCAGTTCGGCGATGTCGATGGACCGCGCGTAGCGACCGAAGGCGATGAGATGGAGTTCGTCGCTGCGGAACCGGGTGGAGATCAGGTGGTTCAACGCGATCGCAGTGCGTTTCATCGGCGTCCAGCGACCCTCCATCTCCATGGAGAACGACGTGTCGACGAGGAGTACGACCGCCGCCTGGGTGCGGCTCTCCGTCTCGGCCACCTCGACGTCGCGCACATCGATGCGCACGCCTGAACGTGCCATCTCCGACGTCGCGAGCGACGGTTCGGTGGTTTCGGAGACGGTCCGCAACACCGCATTCGACACCGTCCGGGTGACGTCCCAGGGGTCGGTGTCGCCGAACTCCCATTCGCGGCTGGCACCGGTGGGTTCACCGAGCAGACCGGTACGCCGGGTCTGACGATCACCGCGACGGCCCGACAACTGCTCGGCGATGTCCCGGAAGATCGACTGGCCGAGCTGACGCATCGCCTTGGGGCTCAACCGGAGTTGGCCGTCGGCGGTTCGGTCGAAGAACCCTTCCTCCGACAGCGCCTTCTCGAGTTCGGCCAGCATCCGCGCATCGACGGCCGCCTCGTCACCGAGCTGCCGGGCGAGCGCGTCGAGGTCGATGTCGTCCATCTGGGCACCGGCGTACTGCTGGGACAGCTGCTCGGACAGCTGCTCCAGTTCGGAGATGTCACGCAGTGCGGCAGCACCCTCCCCCAGTCCCATCGGCTGGTCTCCCGAGAACGACTGCGCGTTGTCCCAGTCGAGCCCGGGCCGCGCCGCACGCAACTGCGAATCCATTTGGGAGAGTTGGCTCATCAGGTCCGGCGAACCGAATGCCTGCTGCGCCAGCTGATCCAGCTCGGCCTGCTGCTCCGGGGTCAGCGAGTTGTAGAACTGCTGAGCAGCCGCGGCGCGCTGTGCCAGCGAGTCGATGAGTTCCTCGGTGTTGCGCGGGTTCTCCGGGAAGAAATCCCCGTGGGAGTCCATGAACTCGTCGAACTTCTCCGAGGTGTCCTCGCCGCGGTTGTGCGCCTCGAGCAGCTCGTTGAGATCTTTGAGCATGTCCGAGACCCGTTGCCGGTCGGCCTCGGTGGCGCCCTCGAGGGCCTCCTTCATGCCGGCGAACCGCTGGTCGAGCAGCTCGCGGCCGAGGAGGTCCTTGATCTTCTCGTAGTCCTCGCGGGCTCGCGGGCTGCGCCAGTTGTACTCCGACAACTCTTCGACGGCCTGCGCGGTCGACGGCGGCAGGCTGCCGATCTGCATCTCCGCGAAGCGCGCGTCGTCGTCGAGGTCGCGGGCGAGTTGCTTGCGCTCTTCGAGGACGGCGCGGTCGAGCAGTTCGCGGATCTCGGCGAACGTACCGTCGAGGTTGCGCTTCTTCAGCAGTTCCTGCCGACGCCGGTTGACCTGTTCCCGGAGCTTGTCGAGGCCGCGCATGTTCGGGGTGCCACGACGCAGCAACTCCCGGAGGGCACGCTGCGGCGACGCACCGGCCATGACGTCGTCGCCGATCGTCTCCAGCGCCTCACGCAGATCCACCGGCGGGGCGAGCGGATCGGGACCGCCGGTGTACCGCTGGTAGCGCGAACGATGGAAGCTCTTGCGCGCCAATGTGTTCTCCCTCAGCCGTAGATGGTCTGGCCGGCCTCGTCGGCTTCCTTGCCGATCCGACGCGCCAGGAACAGACCCTCGAGTGCCAGTTCGACGGCACTCGCGCGCTCGCCCTCGATGTCGGCGTCGAGACGCTCGGCGATCGCGTCGAGCACGGTGCGGGTGGTCTCCGGGGACGGAATCGAACCCAGGAAGTCGCCGGCCCGGACACGGTCGCCGGTCACGACCGGTTCACCGTTCTCGAGCGCGTCGACGAGCGCTGCCATGTCGATGCCGCCGAGATGGGCTCGCACGGTGTCGGCGACGGACTTGCGCATGAGGTGCTCGAGGATCTCCAGCTCGCGCCCCTCCTCGCCGGACTCGAACTCGATCTTGCCGCGCAGCACCTCGACCACCGACTCGAGATCGACGACGCGCGCGACCGCCTGCTCCTCACCGGTGACCGCTGCGCGGTGAAGTGCCGCGGCGGCAACGGTTTCCGCAGCCGCGATGGAGAAGCGTGCGGAAACACCCGAACGCTGGTCGATGGACGGATGGTCGCGGGCGTAGCGGGTGAAGCGCGCCAGGATCTCGGTGATGAAGGTCGGGACGCTCGCGGTGAGGTCGGCCTCCTGCTCGATGACGGCGACCTCGTCGTCGAGTTCGAGCGGGTAGTGCGTGCGGATCTCGGCGCCGAAGCGGTCCTTCAGCGGGGTGATGATGCGACCGCGGTTGGTGTAGTCCTCCGGGTTGGCGCTCGCCATCACGAGCACGTCGAGCGGAAGCCGCAGCGTGTAGCCGCGGACCTGGATGTCGCGCTCCTCCATCACGTTGAGCATCGACACCTGGATGCGCTCGGCGAGATCCGGGAGCTCGTTGATCGCGACGATACCGCGATGTGCGCGCGGGATGAGTCCGAAGTGAATGGTCTCCGGGTCACCCAGACTGCGACCCTCGGCCACCTTCATGGGGTCGATGTCGCCGACGAGGTCGGCCACCGACGTGTCGGGGGTGGCCAGCTTCTCGCTGTACCGCTGCGAACGGTGACGCCACTCGATGGGCAGATCGTCGAGCAGGTTGGCGGCCTTGCGGATCGACGCCGGGGTGATCGGCTCGTACGGGTGCTCGCCCAGCTCGGATCCGGCGATCACCGGCGTCCACTCGTCGAGGAGTCCGACGAGGGTCCGCAGGATGCGGGTCTTGCCCTGGCCTCGCTCGCCGAGCATCACGACGTCGTGGCCGGCGATGAGTGCGCGTTCGAGCTGCGGGATGACGGTGGCCTCGAAGCCGACGATCCCCGGCCAGGGGTCGCGGCCCTCGCGGAGAGCGGTCAGCAGGTTGTGGCGGATCTCGTCGCGCACGCTGCGCTGCACGTGGCCGCTGGCACGCAGTTCACCCAGGGTGCGGGGTGACGGGTGGCGGGTTTCGGTCGACTGAGAACCATGGGTGGTGAAGTTGTCCTCTGGCACGTGATCCACGCTACTCCGAGTTGTGATGTGCGTGCGTGCGGTCGAGCTCAGGCAGCTCCCGGCGACCAGGCCGGGTCGCGGCCGACGAAGCCCATCAGGCGGCTGACGGCGTCGGCGTCGGCGGGCACCTCTACCGCGGGTCCGTACTGTCCCGAGCCCCGCAGGAGTTCGTCGATGGGGATCATCCCGTCGAGGAGCATCCTGGCGTAGTCGGGGTCGAGGTCCGGGGTGACGCCCTGCGACCGGGCGAGGTCCCAGGAGTGCATGAACACGTCCGCGGTGTAGAACCGGTCGACCGCGTCGGCGAGGCGGTGCTCCCCCGCCATCGGGTGGGTGAACGTCTCCTGCGCCGACGGGCCGTCGAGCAATTGCTGGACGGCCGCCGCATGCGCCGACCATGCTCCCGCGGGGTCGTCGGCGACGTCGGGTCCACCCGGCAATCGCACGCCGCCGGCGTCGAGGAATCCGGTGAACCAGTCGACGAGGTGGGCGACGACATCCCGTGCCACCCAGCCGTCGACCGGCGTCGGTGCATCCCAGTCGGAGACGCCGGCGATCGCGTCGGCGAATCCGCCCGCGACCTCTCGATGCCGAGCGGCGGGGTCGAGTTCGGTGAGGCCCATCGGCCTACAGCTCCCCGGATGCGAGCAGCTTGTCGATCCCGGCGTACCCCTCGTTGACGCCGACCTCCATGCCCGACGACAACCAGCCGTCGCGTGCTTCGAAGCTGTCGCACAGGGATTGGGCGTGCAGGCGCGTCGTTCCGTCACCCAGGTCCTCGAACCATAGTGTCTCCAGCGACACCTGGTCGGGCATTCCCAGCCAGGTGAAGGTCTGCACGATCTTGTCCTCGCCCACGGTGTGGAAGCAGCCGCGGAATCCGTGCTCCTGCCCCTCATGCGTGGAGATGTAGTGCCAGCTGCCGCCGTCGCGGACGTCCCATTCGACGATGCGGTTGGCGACAGAGTCCGGACCGTTCCAGCGAACGAACAGTTCGGGATCGGTGTGCGCCTTCATGAGCTGAGCCGGCGTACCGCGGAAGTCGCGGGTGATCCGGATGATCGGCACCTCCTTGTCGGCTTCGATCGCGGCCTCGGGGTAGCGGGTTCCGGTGGTGCTCATGACGCCTTTCCTTTCCTGATTGTCTTCTCGTCCTCAACCTCGGGACGTTCCGCCTCGGGTCCGTCGTTCATCTCCGCGAGCAGGACGTCGAGGCGCTGGTAGCGCTCCTCCGCCCGCTGCCGGTACCGCTCGATCCACCTGGTCATGAGGTCGAACACCTCTGCTTCCAGATGGACCGGACGTTTCTGGGCCTCCCGGGTTCGGGTCACCAGACCGGCGTCCTCGAGCACCTTCAGATGCTTGGAGACCGCCTGGATGCTGACGTCGTACGGCTCGGCGAGCTGGGAGACCGTCGCGTCGGACACCGCCAGCCGCGCGACCATGTCGCGCCGGGTGGGGTCCGCGAGTGCGGCGAACACCTTGGACAGCTCGTCGGCCATTCGCCCTCCTCAACCGTTCGGTTGAATACGACGATGCGCCTGTCCGCGCGCCTTGTCAACCCCTTGGTTGAATACGCGGGGCAAAAGAAGATCCGTATGACGTTGCGCCCGACTACCGGGCACAACGTCATACGGACCTCGGGTAGGGGGCGGCTCAGGCAGGTCCGACAGGCGCGTCACCGCGCAGCGTGATGCGGTGCATGACCCGACGGTTGTCGCCGTAGTCGCGGTTGGCGTAGTGCAGGGTGTTGCGGTTGTCCCACAGCACCAGGTCGCCGAGACGCCAGCGGTGGCGGACGATGTGCTCGGGCTTGGTGATGTGCGCGTAGAGGAGGTCGAGGATGCCGCGACTCTCGGCTTCCGAGACGCCCTCGATGTGCGAGGTGAAGCCCGGGTTGACGAACAGCGATCTGCGGCCGGTTTCGGGATGCACACGCACCACCGGATGGCTGACCGGCGCGAGTTCGGTGACTTCTTTTCCGTCCCAGGTATTTCCGCGCCCGTTGCGGCGCTGCTTGAGGTAGTAGCCGAATTCGCGGCTGCCGTCGTGCACGGCGGTCAGCCCGTCGACGAGGCGTCGGATCGGCTCGGACAGTGACAGATACGGGAGTTCGGCGTCGGCCCAGTTGGTGTCACCGCCGGTGCGCGGCAAGACGACCGGGCGCAGGATCGAACCCATCGGCGGACGCGGCATGAACGTCACGTCGGTGTGCCACACGTCGGCGAATCCGTTGTCGGCGCTGTCGAGTTCATAGACCTCGTCCGGCACGTCCCCGCTGTCCCACACCGGATGCCCGAAGGTGAGGTCGCCCAGCCGATTTCCGAACTCGATGTGCGACGCGTCGTCGAGCTGCTGATTCCGCAGCACGATGACCTTGTAGTCGATCAGCGCCTGACGGACGGCCCGCACCTCGTCGTCCGACGCCGTGGCGACGTCGAGGCCGCGGATCTCGGCTCCGAAGCTGGGCCCGAACTCGTCGACGTCGAGTTCGACGCCCGAGGAGACGATGCCGGCCGCGGGAGCGGCGGTCCGAGCAGCAGAGGTGCGGACGTCAGAAACGGGATGGGAGATGGTCATGAGGGTTCCTTCTCGAGGATGACTGGTGGGGGCGAGGAGCGACAGCCGCCGGCGGGGACCCATGGTGGGATCCGTCGGACCAGTTCATCGAGTGGACCGTCATCAGACGCATCGACTCCGTTCCGTCCGCCGGCCCGGTACACGACTTGCTCGACGAGCAGTCGTGGTGCGGGGCGGACAGTACGAAAACAGACACCCGTACTTTCTAATCCCCCGTCACCCGCTCGGACAGGGTTCGGCCCAGGGTGAGGAAAACACGGCCTCGGCTCCTGTTTCTCCCCTAGACCGCCGCCTCCTTGACCGCGGCGCCGATCTCCGCGCGCAGTGCGGCGTACTCGGGGGATCCACGCAACTCGTCGGGCGACGCCCCAGTCCGCGGCAGCGGCGACGCGAGGTCGAGGGCAACCCGCCCCGGACGCCGGCTGAGCACCACGATCCGGCTGCCGAGGAAGGCGGCCTCGTCGGCACTGTGGGTGACGAACACGTTGGTTCGTCCCGAATCCGTGCTCACCGCCCGCAGATCCTCCTGCAGCCGTTCGCGCGTCAAGGCGTCGAGCGCGGCGAACGGTTCGTCCAGCAACAGCAGCGATGTCTCGGCGGCCAGTGCCCGCGCGATGGCGACACGTTGCTGCTGCCCACCCGAGATCTCCCAGATCTTGCGGTTCGCGGTGTCGTCGAGCCCCACACGATGCAGCAGTTCGTCACGACGCGCCGCGCGCTCCGCCTTGGGAACCCGCGCGTACTTGAGTGCGAGATCGACGTTGCCGCCGACGGTCCGCCACGGGAACAGACGGGGTTGCTGGAAGACGACGCCCGCGGTGACGCCCGGGACGGGCGCTCCCCCGGACACCTCGACCTGCCCCGAGGTCGCGGGCTCGAAGCCCGCGATCAACCGGAGCAGCGTCGACTTCCCGCATCCCGACGCCCCGACCAGGACGAGGAACTCGCCCGGTGGCACCTCGAGGTCGACCGGACCGACGGCGGTGACCGCGTCGGCCCCGAAGCCGTAGGTCTGCGTGACGTCGCGCAGACTGATCGATCCGGTCTCCCCGCCGGCCGGCGCCGCGACCTGGTCGGCGTCGACGACCTGGCTACTGCTGTTCGACGACACCCGGCAGGCCCTTGGTGTAGATGGCGTCCTGAAAGGTCTTCAGCGGCGGCGCCGACGGGATCTGCTGCTGCTCGGCGAGGAACTCGGCGGCACTGTGCAGGTTCTCGGCGAGGTTGCCCGGATTGCCCTCGGTGCCGAGCCAGGTCGGCGAGGTGAGTTCGGCGACCGTCAGGTAGGTGCCCTGCTTCAGCTGGTTGGCCGCATCCTCGGGTGTCGTGTTGAGCTGCGTCGCAACCGCTTCGGCAGCAGCCCGCGGGTCGTCCTTGATCAGGGTCAGGGCGCGCGCCTGGACCTTGCGCCAGGTGTCGACAACCTCCGGATGGGCGTCGGCGAACTCGGTCGAGACGACACCGAGGTCGAGCGTCGGCTTGCCCGCGGTGGCGAGCTGGCGACTGGCGATGATCGTCGTGCCGTCCTTGCGCAGTTCGTCGAGTGTGGGCAGCCAGGTGTAAACCGCGTCGACGTCGCCGCGCTGCCAGGCGGCCAGCGAGGCCTGCGGCTGCAGGTCGATCAGGTCGACGTCCTTGGGGTTCACGCCGGCCTGGTTCAGCGCGGCGAGCAGGCTGTAGTGCGCGGTCGATGCGAAGGCCGTGGCGACGCGCTTGCCCTTCAGATCGGCGACGGTGGCGATGCCGGTGCCGTTGCGGGCCACGAGCGCCTCGTTGTCGCCGGCGACGTCGAGCACGAAGACGACCTGGTACGGGATGTTCAGCGGAGCGGACAGGCCGCGGGCCACCGGGCTCGAACCGATCGCGCCGAAGTCGAGCTCCTTGGCGACGAAGGCGGTGTTGATGTCGGCGCCGGAGTCGAACTTGGTCCACTTGATGTTGTATTCCGGCAGTGCTTCTTCGAGCCAGCCGTTGTTCTTGACGATCAGGTCGCCGCTAGGGAACGACTGGTAGGCGAGACGGATCGTCGGCTTGCTGCTGTCCTCGGAGTTGTCCACCGAGCACCCGGCGAGCACGAGCATCACGGCCACCACCATGCCGAGGAGTGCGCTCACCGAGCGCGCTCCCCTACGGTTGCGCGCCTTCTTGGAGTTGATTGTCATTGCGTGTCAGACCTTTCCGCGCCACGGCACCACTCGGTGCTCGATTGTTCGAAGGAGCCCGTCGATGATCAGTCCGGACAGACCGATGGCGATGATGCCGACCAGGACGACGGGGGTGTTGTTGTAGTTGCTGGCGTCTTTGACCACGCCACCGATTCCGGGGATGCCGTTGAACAGTTCGGCGGCCACCACCGACGAATAGGCGATTCCGACGGAAAGCCTTATGCCGGTGAAGGTCTCGGGAAGCGCCGACGGGACGACGACGTCGCGGATCACCTCGGCCCGGGAGGCACCCAGCGCACGTGCGGCCTCGATCAGTGCCACGGGTGCGGCGGAGACCGCGGTGGTCGTCGCGACCGCCGCGGGCGGCAGCGCGGCGAGTGCGAGCAGAGTGATCTTGGGCGCCTCGTCGATGCCGAGCCAGATGACGAGCAGGAAGAAGTAGGCCAGTGGCGGCAAGGCGCGCAGGAACGTCAGCCACGGCTCGAGAAGGCGCCGCAGCCAGCCGACTGTCCCCATGGCCAACCCGAGCAGGACGCCGAGGAGGACTCCGATCACCACACCCGCGAACACTCGGCGCAGTGTCATGTACAGGTGTTCCCACCAGTAGTAGTCGGCGTATCCCCGAAGCCCGTTGTGCGTCGTCGACATGTCGACGAACGCCTGCCACACGGTCCCCAGACGCGGGACGAAGGTCTCGCTCCAGACGCCGCTCACGGCCACGAGCTGCCAGACGATCCCGAACACGACCACCGACAGCAACGGCAGTCCGACACGGGTGGCGATCGAGCGCAGACGCGACGATCCACCGGCTGATCTCGATTCCGAACGGCCCCCTGGCGCGTCGTCGGGAACGATGTCCACGAACAAAGTCACCGTGCATGTCTAGACGTCCGGGGCACCCGGAGCCAGAGTTATTGTCGCGGCGAGGAAAAAGGCTTCCGGATGGGTGACTTACGGTCTCGGTGTGCTTTCATCCCACGTACCGGACCGGCAGGGAACCGCTGACGAGGACGCTCAGCCGACCGCGAGCCACACCGCGAGGCCGAGACCACACAACCCGACGACGATCCGCAGCGGGCCGGCGGGCAGGCGTTTGACGACCGGCGGGCCGCACCAGCCGCCGAGCAGGCACCCGATCGCCATCGCGAGGGCCGCCCACCAGTCGACGGGGCCGAAGATCATGAAGCCGACCGCGGCGACCGCGTTGGCGACTCCGAGGAACACCGACTTCGACAGTGCAGCGCGCCAGAGCGGCTCGCTGGTGACCACCAGCATCAGAGCCAGGATCATGATGCCTGCGCCGGCGCCGAAATAGCCGCCGTAGATGCAGATCAGCGTCAGGCCGACGACGAAGATCCAGGGACGCTCGGCATGCGAGGTCGCCCATCGTCGCAGAACCGGTTGTACGAGAAGCGCTATGGCCGCGATGGCCACCAGGAACGGGACCAACGCCTCGAAGGCCTCGGCGGGCGTCAGGAGAAGCAGTACCGCACCGAGGGTCCCGCCGATCAGGGCGGCGATCAGCCCGATGACGAGGCGACGACGGTCGCCGTCGAGCAAGGCCTTCCCCGACTGGGCGGTGCTGCCCACCCCGACCGCGACGAGTGCGACCGTGTTGGTCACGTTCGCCGCGATCGGGGTGAGACCGACCGCGAGAAGTGCGGGATAGCTGACGATGGACGCCAGCCCGGTGATGTATCCGATCAGGCCCGCGCCGAAACCGGCGACGACCAGTAGTGCGAGATCAGTGAGCGAAATGGCGTGCCCCGGTGAGGTAGAGCGTCACGCCCGCCTCGTCGGCCGCCTCGATGACCTCGTTGTCGCGGATCGAACCGCCCGGCTGCACGACCGCCTTGACGCCCGCGGACAGCAGCACCTGCAGACCGTCCGGGAACGGGAAGAAGGCATCCGACGCCCCGACGGACCCGGCCGCGCGATCGCCGGCACGCTGGACGGCGAGGTGAGCGGAGTCGACACGGTTGACCTGGCCCATGCCGACGCCGACCGAGGCGCCGTCGGAGGCGAGCAGGATGGCGTTCGACTTCACCGAACGGCAGGCGCGCCAGGCGAATTCGAGGTCCGCGAGGGTCTGGGCGTCGGCCGGCGGGCCGGCGACGAGATTCCAGTTGTCCGGGTTGTCGCCCTCGGCGTCGATGACGTCGCGCTGCTGGATCAGCAGACCACCCGAGACCGGCTTGGTCTCGACCCCGGTGGCCGACGGCGGTGTCGCGACCAGCACGCGGATGTTCTTCTTGCGGGTGAGGACCGAGAGGGCGCCGTCGGCGAAGCCCGGCGCGACGACGACCTCGGTGAAGATCTCGGCGACCTGCTCGGCCATCTCGACGGTGAGCTCGCGGTTCGCGGCGATCACGCCACCGTAGGCGCTGACCGGGTCGCAGGCGTGGGCCTTGCGGTGCGCCTCGGCGATGTCGGCGCCGACCGCGATGCCACACGGGTTGGCGTGCTTGATGATCGCGACCGCCGGGGCCTCGAAGTCGTAGGCGGCGCGCCAGGCGGCGTCGGCATCGGTGTAGTTGTTGTAGCTCATCTCCTTGCCGTGCAACTGCTCGGCGGTGGCGAGGCCACCTTCCCCGGCGTTGCCGACGTAGAGAGCGGCCGCCTGGTGCGGGTTCTCGCCGTAACGCAGGACGGCCGAACGGTTCCAGGTGGCACCGGCCCAGATCGGGAACTGCGAATCGTCCTCGGGTGCGACGACACTCGACATCCACGAGGCGACGGCCACGTCGTAGTCGGCGGTGTGGCGGAATGCCTTGGCGGCCAGCTTCTTCCGGTCGGCGAGGGTGAACCCGCCGGCCGAGATCGCCTCGGTCACCTGTCCGTAGTCACCGGGGCTCGTCACGACGGCCACCGACGGGTGGTTCTTCGCCGCGCCGCGCACCATCGACGGGCCACCGATGTCGATCTGCTCGATGCACTCGTCGGGGGTCGC
The DNA here is from genome assembly GCF_030316175.1 of Gordonia sp. Swx-4. NCBI lineage: Bacteria > Bacillati > Actinomycetota > Actinomycetes > Mycobacteriales > Gordoniaceae > Gordonia > Gordonia sp. Swx-4. Next base: position 1,436,867 of record NZ_CP128197.1, on the reverse strand, counting down.
GCCCGAGGCGACGGTCGCGGTGAACGGGTAGAGGTTCACGACGACGAGATCGAATGCGGCGACGCCCAATTCGGCGAGCTGCGCGACATGGTCGTCCTTGCGGGTGTCGGCGAGGATCCCGGCGTGCACCTTGGGGTGGAGGGTCTTGACCCGGCCGTCGAGGCACTCGGGGAAGCCGGTCAGCGTCGACACCTCCACGACCGGGACACCGGCGTCGGCGATGGTCTTGGCGGTCGATCCCGTCGAGACGATCTCCACACCGGCGGCCTGGAGTGCGGTCGCGAGATCGGCCAGGCCGCTCTTGTCGTAGACACTCACCAGCGCGCGCCGGATGGGTCGGCGGGCGCTGTCAGCGGGCTGTGCGTTCACGGGATGCGGGCCTTTCGTCCATCGATGACTACTCCACGGGTGACCAGTGCGGTCACCACTTCGGCGAGCAACACGCACTCGACCGTCTTGATGCGTTCGTGCAAGGTGTCGACGGTGTCTTCGTCGTCGACCGTGACCACCTGCTGCGCCAGGATCGGCCCGGTGTCGACGCCTTCGTCCACGAGGTGGACGGTCGCACCGGTGACCTTGACGCCGTAGTCGAGTGCCTCGGGCACACCGTGCGCGCCGGGGAATGCCGGCAGCAGCGCGGGGTGGCTGTTGACGATCCGTCCACCGAAGCGTTCGAGGAATGCGGGACCCAGGATCTTCATGAAGCCCGCGGTGACCACCCAGCCGGGATCGACGGCGGCGACCGCCTCGGTGAGCGCGGAGTCCCACGCGGCACGATCGGCGTGGTCGGCGACGCGGCAGGTGATCAGCGGGATCTCGTTGCGATTCGCGATCTCCTGGGCCCGGCAGACGCGATCGACCACGATGGCCGCGACCGCGAACGGGGCGTCGTCGGCGGCGGCGCGGGCGAGCAGCGACTCGAGCAGAGAACCGGTACCCGACGCCATCACCACGACGGGTGTTCGTACGGGCGCGGTCTCCGATGTCACGCTTGGGAGCCTAATAGCAGCACGTCGAGCGGGAATCGGCGGGTCTCAGCGCCGACGGCCGGCACCGGGTGTTCCCGGGTAGAGGTCGTAGTCGGCGTCGTCGACGAGATCGCTGTCGTCGACGTCCTCGGCCGGGATCCGGTTGGCCGAGGGCACGGTGTCGTCGCCGGCGGCAGGCACGAACCCGTCGGCCTCGTACCCCGCGTCTTCGTACCCCGAGTCTTCGTGGTCGGCTTTCTCGTAGACGGTCTCTTCGTACTCGCCGTCCTCGTAGGCCGCGTCGTCGTACGCGCCCTCGTATTCACCCTCCGCGTCCGTGTACTCGACGTACTCGTCGTCCTCGTCGAGGTCGGCGACGATGACGTACTCGTCCTCGAAGCCGAGGTCGTCGAAGTACTCGTCCCCGACCGCGGCGCGGGCGGCCCGGGTCGAGGGCAGGAAGGCGTAGACGATCGCGAGGAGGATGCCGATCACCGCGATCCAGCCGAGCGTGAACACGCCGGCCGCGGAGACGGTGACCGCGACGTCGCCGAATTCGCCCAGCGTTCCGCCGGCGGCCGCGGTCAGGATCGCCATCGCCGAGGCGGCAACGGCGGCTGCGACCCCGATCGAGCGCACGTGCGCGACCGGATTGAGGTCGCGGCAGCGCCAGCCCACGAAGCCCGCGACGGCGGCGGGGGCGATCAGGCCGAGGAAACCCCAGCTGCCCGCACCGGTTCCGTCGGGTAGGACCGCGAGTGCGGGGACGGGCGGCACCGCTCCCCCGCGGACGGTGAACAGGTCGACGGTCATCGCGCCGATCTGGACATCGGAACCGACGAGGATCGCGGTCGCACCGATCATCAGGTTCGGCAGATACATCAGCGACAGCAGGCTGAGCCCGAGGAAACCGTCGAAGTCGTAGCCGGTGTCGATCAGCTCGCCGATCTCGCCGTGCCGCATCAGCATGCGCAGACACACCAGCACCGCGCCCGCGACCACCAGGGCAAGCACGGCGACGAGGCCGTACCGGAAGCCGCGGCGGTCGGCGTAGGACATCCCCCACCGGGCCGCGAAGTCGTGCCGTCGTACCCATGTGACCCCGGCCAGCGCCGCACCGCCGTGGATGCCGATCGTGTAGGCGAAGGCGAGCAGCGCGTTGGGCGTCTGCACCGGCAGCACCGATCCGCCGTCCATCACGATGGCCAGCGACATCGCGGTGATCAGCAACGGGCCGACGATCGCCGAGCACACCACCGCTCCGACGTCGAACAGATCGTGCGCGGATCGTTGCGTGGGGCCGCTGCCGCCGATCGCGCGGGCCGTGAGGCGGGCGGTGCCGATCGCGACGACCAGGGTCGGCAGCAGCGGCAGGACACCGATCGTGACCCCGCTGATGGTGACCGGCACCTGGTGGATCGCCAGCCAGCTCGAGGCGATCGCACTGGGCAGGCCGGTGAGTCCGCTGCCCGCGAGCAGCAGCACCGTCAGCATCACGACGATGAGCGTGACCAGGGCGAGAGCGGGGACGGTGAACGCGACCACGGCCAGCTGCCGGGCCGACCCCTCGACGTCGTTGCGCTGGGCACGACGGGATCGTCGCAGTGCACGCAGCTGCGACGCCAGGTTCTCCGCGGTCGAGTCGGGCCTGAAGGTGGGCATCGTCATGAGCGTGGCATGGTCGGCCGCCGGGCCGTCGGAGACGCGCCGCGATGAGACGGAAAGCGTCTCACGTCACCGACCGCTGTGCCGAGAGACGACGGTGCCCCGCCGACGTGTGTCGGCGGGGCACCCCGGAGATACTTCGATTAGCTACCGCTGCTGGTGGGCGGTTCGGGCTTCTGGAAGACCGTGGTCGAGTGGTCGGCGGCCGGGCCGGCCTCCGACTCGGACGCACTCGCGGATGCGCCACCCGATCCCGCGCCGCCGGAGGCACCCGCCGAGTACTGGCCGGGGTTGTAGGCGCCGTAGCCGGACTCACCGGGCGCCGACGCCTGACCCGACTGAGCGCTGGAGTAACCGCTCTGACCGGTGCCGGACGTCTGCGAGTACGCGGACGGGTCGTAGTTCGCCGAGGACTGCTGGCCGTACTGCGACTGTCCGCTGTCTGCGCCATAGGCGGTGGCCTGGGCGTCGCCGTGGGCCTGGCCCTGTCCGGCGGCCTGCTGGCCCGCCGAGGCCTCGGTGCCCGACGTCGCGGCCGTGATCGGTCCCGTGGCCGATGACGGGGCCGCGAGCGCGGGCGCCACCTTGACGACGTCGGCTTCGACGAGCAGCCACACGATCGCGAGGAGCGCCGACAGCAGCGAGAAGATCAGCAGGACGATGGCGCCGGAGGCGTTGTTGTCCACGCTGAGGAACAGGAACAGCGTGATCAGGAAGGCCGGAATGGTCAGCGCTGCGACGATCGGAGCCGCCGCGACCTTGACGCCCGGGATCAACGAGATGAGCGCCAGGACACCGGCGACGGCGACGAGCGCGTACGGGGCGTTGAACGGCGTCTGGAACAGCTCCACCGAGAAGTCATAGGCCCGTGCGGCGGCGAGGAACCCGGAGAACAGCACGACGAGACCGAACAGACCGATGACACCGGCCAGGATCGTCGGGGTGATCGCGGGCAGACCCTGGCTCGGCGGCTTCGCCGGCTGCTGCTGGCCGTAGCCGTACTGTCCGTAGCCCTGCTGCTGGCCGTACTGCTGCTGTCCGTAACCCTGCTGCTGTTCGTAGCCCTGCTGCTGTCCGTACTGCTGGCCATAACCCTGCTGCGGATTCTGGCCGTACTGCTGTCCGTAGCCCTGCTGCGGATTCTGGCCGTAACTCTGCTGGCCGCCCTGCGGGTACTGCTGGCCGTACTGGCCGTGGGACTGGCCGGACTCGGGCTGCTGCCCGTAGCCCCCCGTTGGATACGTCATGGCGATCTCCTGGTCGGCTCGTCTGGGTTATCTGGCTCAGGTCGCGCGCCGGTGATGACAGCCTCGGCCGTCACCGCCCCGACGGGCACAACACCCGGCCCACGGTAGTACATGTGACCGGCGGGCCACATGGACCGTTCGGCGCCTGCCGTCGACGACACCGTCCACGCTAGGTCATGCGCGACGATGCCGTGGTGCGGCCGTGCACAGCCGTCACCAGCGATGAGCTCGGCCCTGTTCGGCGTACCAGTCGACAAGCGAATAATCGTCCACCGACTTCGGATCGATGTTGACCTCCGACCGGCCGGCCAGAATCGCCGTGACCGGAACCTCGAGCTTCTTCCCGGTGCGCGTGTGCGGGATACCCGGGGCCTCGATCACCTCATCGGGCACATGGCGTTTCGACAACCGGTCGCGGACCGCTGCGGCGATCCGCGCGGTGAGGGCGTCGTCGAGGACGGCACCGGGGACGAGGGTGACGAACAGCGGCATCCAGTAGGCGCCGTCGGGTCCGTCCACGCCGAGGACGAAGGCCTCCGCGATCTCGTCGAGCGCCTCCACGACCTCGTAGATGTCGGCTGATCCCATGCGGATTCCGTGACGGTTCAACGTCGCATCGCTGCGGCCGTGGATGACCAGGGAACCGCGTTCGGTCACGGTCACCCAGTCGCCGTGACGCCACACCGGCCCGTCGGGATGCGCTGTCGGCCCTTCCCACTCGTGGTCGAAGTAGGCGGAACGGTAACGCGCGCCGTCCCGATCGTCCCAGAAGTGCACCGGCATCGACGGCATCGGCGCGGTGACGACCAGCTCGCCGACCTCGCCGACGAGGGGCGTACCGTCCGGCGCCCAACTCTCCAGCGCGACACCGAGATAGCGCACCGACAGCTCACCGGGTACCACCGGCACCCCGACCGATCCGCCGGCGAAGGCCGACACGATGTCGGTGCCGCCGCTGATCGACGAGATCGGCAGTCCCTGCTTCACGTGGTCGTCGACCCAGGTGAACAGGTCGGCGGCGAGCGAGGAACCCGTACTGCCCAGGGCGCGAAGCGGAGCGAGGTCGTCGTCGCGGCCCGGTTCGAGCCCGGCCTTCCGCGAGGCCTGCAGCTGCCCGGGCGAGGTGCCGAAGTAGGTGACCTTCTCGTCGGCGACGATCTGCCAGAGCCTGTCGGCGTCGGGGTAGAGCGGCGAACCGCTGTAACAGACGATCCGCGCCCCGCAGAGGAGACCGGCGACCTGGTAGTTCCACATCATCCAGCTGAGCGCGGTCTGCCAGAAGAAGACGTCGTCCGACGACAGGTCACCGTGGAGCGCACCGGCTTTGAGGTGCTCGACGACGACGCCGCCGTGCCCGTGGACGATGCCCTTCGGGCGGCCGGTGGTGCCCGAGCTGAACAACACCCAGAGGGGATGGTCGAAGTCGACGAGCACAGGTTCCGCGTCGCCGGCCTCCGCGGTGAGCGCGTCGGCGTAGTCGATCCGCGTCGTGCTGTCCGCCGTCGGGTCGCCCGCGTCGCCGCCGATCGTGATGTGCGCGACGAGTTCCGGCAGCAGGCTCGCGAGTTCGGCGCTGTCCGAACGCTTGTCGATGTCCTTGCCGCCGTATCGGTATCCCGCGGCGCTGAACAGGATCTTCGGCCGGAGCTGCCCGAGCCGGCTCGCGGCGCCCTGCGGCGCATAGTCCTGGCCGCAACCCGACCAGATGGCGCCGAGGCTGGCGGTGGCGAGGAAGGCGACGACCGCCTCGGGGATGTCGGGCAGGTAGGCCGCGACAACATCGCCGGTTCCGATCCCCTGTGCCCGAAGCGTCGCGGCCAGGGAGGCGACCAGGCCGGGGAGTTCCGACCAGGCGATCTCGGTCCGTGCCCCGGCCTCGTCGAGTCCGACGACGGCGGCGCCCGGAAGGTCGGCGTGGCGCAGGATCTGGCTCACGTAGTTCAACCGGACACCCGGGAACCACTGGGCGCCGGGCATCCTCGGATCGGCGAGAACGGCTGCGTCACCCTCGGCGAGGGGTTCGGCGGCCAGGGCGTCGAGGTCGAAGAACTCCCACACCGCTCGCCAGAACTGCGCGGGCTCTCGTACCGACCACTCCCACAGCTCGTCGTAATCCGCGGCGGCCGTGCCGAACCGGTTCTCGACGTGCCGGCTGAACCGCTCGATCGCGGCACCGGTCATCGCAGGTCCTCCAGGATGTGCGTGGCCTCTTCGCGCATCGCGACCTTGCGCACCTTCCCGGTGACGGTCATCGGGAATTCCTTCACCACGTGGACGTATCGAGGGATCTTGTGCCGAGCGATCTTGCCGTCGGCGAAGGCTCGGACGTCCTCGACCGTGAGGTCGGTGGCGTGATCGCGGAGCCGGACCCACGCCATCAGTTCTTCGCCGTACTTCTCGTCGGGGACGCCGATCACCTGGGCGTCGAGGATGTCGGGATGGGTGTAGAGGAATTCCTCGATCTCTCGCGGATAGATGTTCTCGCCGCCACGGATCACCATGTCCTTGATCCGGCCGGTGATGCGCACGTACCCGGCGTCGTCCATCTCGGCGAGGTCGCCGGTGTGCATCCACCCGTCGGCGTCGATGGCCTCGGCGGTCTTCTCCGGATCGTTCCAGTAGCCGGTCATCACCGAGTAACCGCGCGTGCACAGTTCGCCGGTCTCGTTGCGGCCGAGGGTCTCCCCTGTACCGGGTGCGACGATCTTGATCTCGAGATGCGGACCGACCTGACCCACGGTGGTGACCCGGAGTTCGAGCGGGTCGTCGACCCTGGTCTGGGTGGACACCGGCGACGTCTCGGTCATGCCATAGCAGATCGAGACCTCGCTCATGTGCATCCGATCGACCACCTGACGCATCACCTGCTCCGGGCACGGCGAGCCGGCCATGATGCCGGTACGCAGCGACGACAAGTCGGGTGCGTAGCCGTCCGGGGCGGCGTCGAGCAGTGCGAGTTCGGCGATGAACATCGTCGGCACGCCGTAGAGGCTGGTGCAGCGGTACTCGGCGACCGCGTCGAGCGTGGCCTTCGGGTCGAAGGCGGGACCCGGGATCACCATGGCCGCACCGTGACTCGTGGCGGCGAGGTTGCCCATCACCATGCCGAAGCAGTGGTAGAACGGCACCGGCAGGCAGATGCGGTCGTCAGCGGTGTAGTCGAGCAGCTCACCGACGAGGTAACCGTTGTTGCCGATGTTTCGATGCGACAGAGTCGCGCCCTTGGGGAATCCCGTTGTGCCCGAGGTGTACTGAATGTTGATCGGGTCGTCGGCGGACAGCGAGGCGGCGATCTCGGCGACCCGTGCCAGTTCCTCGTCGGACGGGGCCGCGGTCAGTTCGGTCCACGCCGCGGACTCGAACGTCACCACCTCCCGCAGATCCGGACAGTCCGGACGGGCCTCCGCCAGCATCGACGCATAGCCGGAGTCCTTGAACCGTTCGGCCGCGAGGACGACGCTCGTGCCGGACTGTTTCAGGGCGTAGGAGACCTCGTTCTGCCGGTAGGCGGGGTTGAGGTTGACCAGGATCGCGCCGATCTCGGCGGTGGCGTACTGGACGAGCACCCACTCGAAGCGGTTGGGCGCCCACAGTCCGACCCGATCCCCCTTCTTCACGTCCGACCGCAGCAGACCCGCGGCCAGCGCCCGCACGTCGCGGTGGAACTCGACGTAGGTCCACCGACGCCCCGAGGGGGCGTCGATGAGCGCGACGCGATCGGCGTACTTCTCGACGGTCCGCGCCAGGGTCACGCCGATGGTGTCCGTCAGCAGAGCAGGACTCTGCGGCCCGTGGGTGTGGGCGAGGTTCTGGGGGTGAGCGTCATTGCTCATGAGCGGGCTCCGGTCTCTCGGTGGTGTCGGGGGAACGAGGGGTGTCGGAAAGCGTTTTGGCGCAGCGGGATCAGGCGTGGATCAGGCGTCGGCGTCGGCGGGGCGTTCGGCCACGCGGGACAGCACGACCTCCGCCTGCCGGAGCACCGGGCCGTCGATCATCTGACCGTCGAGGCTGAAGACCCCGCCACCGTGTTCGGCGGAGCCGTCGATGACCTTGCGCGCCCACGCGATCGACTCCTCGGACGGCTGGTAGCCGGCGCGGATGTGCTCGACCTGCGACGGGTGGATGCACGCGGTCGCGGTGTAACCGAGGGCCACCGCGTCGCGAACCTCGGCGACGAGACCGTCGACGTCGTCGATGTCGAGATGCACCGAGTCCACGGCGAACTTGCCGTGCGCCGCGGCCGCGATGCGGACCATCGACCGGACCCAGGCGGCGACGTCGCGGTACTCGCCTGCGCGCGGCTCCCCGGGCCCGAACCGGCTCGACGTCCCGCCGAGTCCGGCGACCAGGTCCTCGGCGCCCCACATGAGGCCGATGCAGTTCGACGTGGCGGCGATGTCGTTGGCGCGGGTGGCACCCAGCGGCGTCTCGATCAGCGCGATCGTCTGGAACGCGGTGTCGAGGATCGACGCCACGTCCTCCGACTTGGCCTGCATGACGACGCGGTAGTTCGTCTCCGAGACCGCGGCGAGGTCGCGGCGGTAGTCGCCGGTACCGGCCGGGTTGATCCGCACGATGGTGCGGTCCGGGTCGATCGGGTTGGCGATCAACGCTTCCCGTGCGGCGGCACGATTCTCCGGCGAGACCGCGTCCTCGAGGTCGAGGATCACGACGTCGGCACGGTCAAGGGCCTTCTGGTAGCGCTCGGGCCGGTCCGCGGGGCAGAACAGCAGTGCGGGCCCGGCCGGCAGCCAGGCGTTGGACAGCTGGGAATCGCCCAGGCTCGATCCGCTCACGAGCGAATTGTCGGCGGGTCCGTCGAAGAACATCGTCGTCACTCCGTAGGTTTCTTGCGCACCAACGTGGCCCGCGCGGCTCGCGCGACGACCTCGCCGTGCTGATTGCGTCCGATGTGGGTCAAGTTCACCACGCCCTCCCCCGGCCTCGACCGGGATTCGCGTTTACCGGTGCACAGTGTCTCGGCGTAGAGGGTGTCGCCGGCGAACAGCGGCGCGGGGAACGCAACCTCGGAAAAACCGAGGTTGGCCACCAGTGTGCCCTGTGTCAGCTGGCTGACCGAGAGACCCACGATCGTCGACAGCGTGAACATGGAGTTGATCAGTCGCTGTCCACCGAAACCGGGCTGCTGTGCCGACCACGCGGCGTCGAGGTGAAGCGCCTGGGTGTTCATCGTGAGCGTCGTGAACAGCACGTTGTCGGCCTCGGTCACGGTGCGTCCGGGACGGTGCTCGTAGAGCGTTTCCTCGGTGAACTCCTCGAACCACAGGCCGCGCTGAACGACCCGGTTCACGGGTGCCTGTTCGTTCTCGCTCATGCGAAACCCAGCTCACGGGCGATGAGCATGAGCTGCACCTCGGTGGTGCCCTCACCGATCTCGAGGATCTTCGAGTCGCGGTAGTGACGGGCGACGGGGTACTCGTTCATGAAGCCGTAGCCGCCGTGGATCTGCGTGGCGACGCGCGCGTTGTCCATGGCCGCCTCGCTGGCCACCAGCTTGGCGATCGACGCCTCCTTCTTGAAGGGCTTGCCCGCCAGCATCTTCGCGGCCGCGTCGTAGTAGGCGGTGCGGGCGACGTGGGCCCGGGCCTCCATCCGCGCGATGGCGAAGGACACCGACTGGTACTCCCCGATCGGCTTGCCGAACGACTGACGCTCCTTGGCGTACTTGACGCTCTCGTCGACGCAACCCTGCGCGGCACCGGTTGCGAGCGCCGCGATCGCGATGCGGCCCTCGTCGAGGATCGACAGGAAGTTGGCGTAGCCGCGGCCGCGCTCGCCGAGCAGATTCTCCTTCGGCACGCGCACATCGGTGAACGTGAGCGGGTGGGTGTCCGAGGCGTTCCAACCGACCTTGTTGTAGGCCGGTTCGGCGGTGAACCCGGGGGTTCCCGACGGCACGATGATCGTCGAGATCTCCTTCTTGCCGTTCTCCTTGACCCCGGTGACCGCGGTGACGGTGACCAGCGAGGTGATGTCGGTGCCCGAGTTGGTGATGAACTGCTTGCCGCCGTTGATGATCCACGAGTCACCGTCGTCGCGAGCGGTGGTCGCGGTGGCACCTGCGTCGGAGCCGGCCCCAGGCTCGGTCAGGCCGAAACCGGCAAGCGCGGTACCGGCGGTGAGGTCGGGCAGGTACTGCTGCTTCTGCTCCTCGGTGCCGAACCGGTAGATCGGCATCGCACCCAGGCTCACGCCGGCCTCGAGGGTGATGGCGACCGACTGGTCGATCTTACCGAGTTCCTCGAGCGCGAGGGCCAGCGCGAAGTAGTCGCCGCCCATGCCGCCGTACTCCTCGGGGAACGGCAGCCCGAAGAGTCCCATCTTGCCCATCTGGGCGATGACCTCGTACGGGAAGGTGTGGTCGGCATCGTGTTTCGCGGCCACCGGTGCCACCACCGTCTGCGCGAAGTCGCGCACCGTCTCGATGAGGTCTGTGTACTCCTGCGTGAGTTCCATGAGAGTCCTGTTCACTCTTGTAGCTTCGATTCGATTGGTAGCAAGCCTCCGCTCCCTGAGGAGGCCCGGAGCTTGCGGAGGGCCGTCACGAAGGGGCGGGAACGGGCTCCCGGCTCTCCGCGGGGGTGACCACGGCGAGGATCTGTCCCGCATCCACTTTGTCACCCACCTTCACCGTGATGTCGACGGTTCCGTCGACGGGTGCGGTCAGCGCGTGTTCCATCTTCATCGCCTCGACGACCACGACGGCCGCGCCGCTGCTCACCGCATCGCCGGACGCTGCTCCGACGGCGACCACGGTGCCGGGCATCGGGCTGGCGATCTCACCGGCACGATCGTCGGCGGCCTCGTCGAGCAGCGGACGGGCGAGGTCGAGGACCCAGGTGCCGGACGGTCCGGACACCCACCAGGATTCGCCGATCAGCGTCGACGACCAGGACTGGCTGATCCCGCCGACGATGAGACGGTCGGATTCGCGGCCGTCGCCCGATTGTGCGGGGAGGTAGACCACCTCGGCCGTCCAGGACTCGCCCTCGGCTCCGTCGCCACCCTCGGTGACCACGGTCGCCGAGGCCGAGATCGACTGCGCATCAGTGTGTTCGACGCTGATCGACACAGCGGAGTGGTGTCCGCCGCTCACGAGCCTGGTGATCACCGGAGCCGGTTCGCCGACGCGCCAGCCGACCGCCGACGACCAGACGTCGCCGCGGTCCCGGACCCCGATTCGGGCGAGGCCGACGAGGGCCTGCGCCTCCGGGGAGGGTTGCGGCACCACGTAATCGGCGACCAGGCGGTCGAGCAGTTCGGTGTCGAGTTCGGCGTCGACGACGGCCTGCTGCCGGAGCACGAAGCGGCAGAAGTCGATGTTCGTGACGACCCCGAGTACGCGGGTGTGTGCCAGCGCCTGGTCGAGGCGTTCGAGGGCCTCCTCGCGGTCGCTGCCGTGCGCGATGATCTTGGCGAGCATCGGGTCGTAGTCGCTGCCGACGCGCAGTCCCTCGAGCATGGCGGAGTCGACGCGGATGCCGCTGCCCGACGCCGTGTCCGGGTGGACGAGGTGCTCGATGGTGCCGCCCGTGGGGAGGAAGCCGCGGGCGGGATCCTCGGCGTACACGCGGGCCTCGACGGCGTGGCCGGTGAGCGTGATGTCGTCCTGGGCGAAGCCGAGGACCTCGCCGCGGGCGACGCGGATCTGCTGCTCCACCAGGTCGATTCCGGTGACGAGTTCGGTGACCGGGTGCTCGACCTGCAGTCGGGTGTTCATCTCCATGAAGAAGAACTCGTCCGGCTTGTGGGCCGAGACGATGAACTCGACGGTGCCGGCGCCGGTGTAGCCGACGCTGCGGGCGGCGTCGCAGGCCGCCTCGCCGATCCGGGCACGGGTGACGGCGTCGAGCAGCGCCGACGGTGCCTCCTCGATGACCTTCTGGTGCCGGCGCTGCAGCGAGCACTCGCGTTCGCCGAGATGGATGACGTTGCCGTGTGTGTCGGCGAGGACCTGCACTTCGATGTGGCGCGGGGTGTCGACGAAGTGCTCGAGGAACAGGGCGTCGTCGCCGAATGCGGCGCCCGCCTCTCGTCGTGCACGTTGGAGAGCCGCGGGCAGTTCGGCCGGGTCGGCGACGCGGTGCATGCCCTTGCCGCCGCCACCCGCGCTCGGCTTGATGAGGACCGGGAAGCCGATGTCGGGGGCGGCCGCGATCAGGTCCTCGTCGGTGAGACCGGGACGCGAGAGGCCAGGGACCACCGGCACGTCGCGCGCGGTGACCGCGGCGCGGGCGGTGATCTTGTCGCCCATCGTCGCGATGGCTTCCGCTGGCGGACCGATGAAGACGATGCCCGCCTCCGCCAGTGCGGCGGCGAATTTCTGGTTCTCCGAGAGGAATCCGTAACCGGGGTGGACGGCGTCGGCACCGGTCTTGCGGGCCGCGTCGACGACGGCGTCGATGTCGAGGTAGCTCTGGGCGGCCGCTGCCGGTCCGATCCGGACCGCGACGTCGGCCTCGCGGACGTGACGGGCCTGCGCGTCGGCGTCGGAGTAGACGGCGATGCTGCGGATTCCCAGGCGGCGCAGGGTGTCGATCACCCGGCAGGCGATCTCGCCGCGGTTCGCCACCAGGACGCTGCGAATGGGTCTGGTGCTCACGGTCTGGAGGTCCTCTGTCGTCGTGGGTGAACTCGGGGATGGCATGTCGGTCTCCGCTCTCACATCCGGAAGACGCCGTAGCGCACGTCGGCCAGCGGTGCGTACCGCGCGGTCTCGAGGGCGAGCCCGAGCAGCGTGCGGGTCTGGGCGGGGTCGACGATGCCGTCGTCCCAGAGGCGTGCGGTCGAGTAGTAGGCGTCGGACTGCCGCTCGAATTGTTCGCGGATGGGTGCCTTGAACGCCTCTTCGTCCTCCGCCGCCCAGGTGTCCCCGGATCGCTCGATCTGGTTGCGGCGCACCGTGCCCAGCGTGTCGGCGGCCTGCGGGCCACCCATCACGGAGATGCGAGCGTTGGGCCACATCCACAGGAACCGCGGCGAGTAGGCCCGGCCGCACATCGAGTAGTTGCCGGCGCCGAACGAGCCGCCGACCATGACGGTGAACTTCGGGACCCGCGCACACGCGACCGCATTGACCATCTTGGCGCCGTTCTTGGCGATGCCGCCCTGCTCGTAGGCCTTGCCGACCATGAACCCGGTGATGTTCTGCAGGAAGACCAACGGGATTCGGCGCTGATCGCAGAGCTCGATGAAATGCGCACCCTTGAGGGCGGATTCGCTGAAGAGGACGCCGTTGTTGGCGATGATGCCGACCGGGTGGCCATGGATGTGCGCGAACGCGGTCACCAGGGTCGTGCCGTAGTTGGCCTTGAACTCGGTGTATTCACCGGCGTCGCACATGATCTCGATGACCTCGCGCACGTCGTACGGGGTCCTGGAGTCGGTGGGCACCACGTCGTAGATGTCGGTCTGCGGACGGAGCGGCTCCCGCGACGGGATGGTCTCCCACTGCGGCGCCTCCCGCGGGCCGAGCGTGGCGACGATCTCACGGACCTTCGCCAAGGCCTGCTGATCGTTGTCGACAAGGTGGTCGGTGACGCCGGAGACCGACGAGTGCATCGCGCCGCCGCCGAGGTCCTCGGCCGAGACGTCCTCGCCGGTCGCGGCTTTCACCAGCGGCGGTCCGGCCAGGAAGATGGTGCCCTGGTTGCGGACGATGACCGTCTCGTCGCTCATCGCCGGGACGTAGGCGCCGCCGGCGGTCGAGGAACCGAGGACGGCAGCGATCTGCGGGATGCCCGCGGCGCTCATGTTCGCCTGGTTGTAGAAGATGCGGCCGAAGTGGTCGCGGTCCGGGAAGACCTCGTCCTGCTGAAGCAGCATCGCGCCGCCGGAGTCGACGAGGTAGATACACGGCAACCGGTTGGCGGCCGCGATCTCCTGCGCGCGCAGGTGCTTCTTCACCGTGACCGGATAGTAGGTGCCGCCGGAGACCGTGGCGTCGTTGGCGACGATCATGCATTCCCGGCCGGCCACGCGGCCGACACCGGCGATGACGCCCGCGGACGGCGCCTTGTCGTCGTACATCCCGAACGCGGCGAGCGGCGCCACCTCGATGAACGGTGAGCCGACATCGAGGAGGCCGTCGACGCGATCACGCGGCAGCAGCTTGCCGCGCGATACGTGGCGCTCACGCGCCTTGGCCCCGCCGCCGGCGGCCACGGTCGTCAGGCGCTGGTGGAGCAGGTCGAGATTCTGCTGGTGCGTGGCCCGGAAGCCGTCGAGCGTGCTGGTCACCGTCGACCCTTCAGTTAGTTGGGATTAACTGAACGGAATGGTACGCCATCGAGTGGCGCGTGTCACGCCCACGACTCGTGACCAGTCTGCGTGACGCGCGTCACGCCATCTCGTAGGGTGGTGGCAGGCCCACCACCCCCGGGCTCTCACAACCGATGCGTCGATCCGGCACGACCGGAGAAGGCCACCGCACATAGAAGGCCAGGTAATCCCATGACCCTCGCAGACGACCGCGCACGCTTCCAGCAGGTGCCGACCGCACAAACCGGCTTGTCAGCAACACGCTCGTCCGAGCCCCTTCCTGACGACTTCTCGCTCGACGATCGCTACGCCCGCGAGTCGGGCACCATCTACCTCTCCGGCATCCAGGCCCTGGTTCGCATCGTCCGCGACCGCGCTCGCGTCGACCGCCGCCAGAACCTGAACACCGCCTCGTTCATCTCCGGCTACGAGGGCTCTCCCCTCGCCGGTTACGACCTCGAACTCGCCCGGCGTCGCAAGCTGCTCGCGCCCTACGACATCACCCACCGGCCCGGCCTGAACGAGGAGATCGCCGCGACCTCGGTGATGGGCTCGCAGGTGGCCGCACAGGTTGCCGACCTTGCTCCCACCACCGACGGCACGCCCCGCGACGGCGTCGTCGGCTACTGGTACGGCAAGGCCCCCGGCCTCGACCGCGCCACCGACGCGATCCGGCACGCCAACCTCGTCGGCACGCATCCGTCCGGTGGCGCCGTCGCACTGGTCGGCGACGACCCCGGCGCCAAGTCCTCGACGGTGCCGTGCGCGTCGGAGATGGCCCTGGCCGACCTCTACATCCCGATCCTCTACCCCGCGGACTCGCAGGACATCCTCGACCTCGGCGTGCACGCGGCGATCATGAGCCGCGTCAGCGGACTATGGACGTCGCTGAAGATCTCGGCCCATGTCGCCGACGGCGCGTCGACCGCACACGTCCATCCCGACCGCGTCATCCCCACCTATGGCGACCTCGGACGCAGTCCGCACGTCCCGAGCGGTCGACTCCTGGGCGCCAATCTGATGGAGCTCGAACAGAATCAGCTCACCACGCGCATCCCCCGCGCGCTGGAGTACGCGCGGCTCAACGGGATCAACAAGATCGTGGTGTCGACCCCCGACGACCGGATCGGCATCGTCGCCGCGGGGAAGACCTACCTCGATCTCCGAGAGGCATTGCGCCTGATGAACATCGGCGACGACGACCTGCGGCGTCTCGGCATCCGCATCCTCAAGCTCGGGATGGTCTACCCGATCGAGCGGGACATCCTCGATCGCTTCATGTTCGGCACCGCGCGCGGTGATCTCGACGAGGTCATCGTCATCGAGGAGAAGCGCGACTTCATCGAGACGATGATGCGCGACATCCTCTACCGGCATCCGCGTGCACCGCGGATCGTCGGCAAGGTCCACGAGGACGGATCGACCCTGTTCTCCCGCTTCGGCGAACTCGACGTCGACGCCGTCACCCGCGGTCTCGCGGATCGTCTGGCACGCCATCACGTCGACGCGGCGCAGGCGTGGATCGACAAGAAGTCGCGGCGTCGTACCCGCATCGAACTCCCCCTCGCCGTGCGCACGCCGTACTTCTGCTCGGGATGCCCGCACAACAGCTCGACCAAGGTGTCCGAGGACACCCTCGTCGGCGCCGGAATCGGTTGCCACGCGATGGTTCTCCTGATGGACCCGCGCCAGGTCGGCGACGTCGCCGGGGTGACGCAGATGGGCGGCGAGGGTGCGCAGTGGATCGGCATGGCTCCGTTCGTCTCCGCCCGGCACTTCGTGCAGAACATCGGTGACGGCACATTCATGCATTCGGGCTCGCTGGCCCTCCGGGCCGCCGTCGCGTCCGGCGAGAACATCACCTACAAGCTGCTCTACAACGGCACCGTCGCCATGACCGGCGGCCAGGACCCGGTCGGTGAGATGGACCTGCCGCGGCTGACCTCCCTCCTCGTCGACGAGGGCGTCAGCAAGATCGTCGTGACCTCCGACGATCCGAAACGTACGCGCGCGCTGGGCCTTCCCAAGAAGGTGGAGGTCCGCCACCGCGACGAGTTGGTCGAGGTCCAGACCGAACTCGCCGGCGTACCCGGGGTGACGGTCCTCGTCCACGATCAGCACTGCGCCGCGGAGAAGCGCCGGAAGCGCAAGCGCGGCACCATGCCCACCCCCACCACGAGGGTGATGATCAACGAACGCATCTGTGAGGGTTGCGGCGACTGTGGCGAGAAGTCGAACTGTCTGTCCGTGCACCCGGTGCAGACCGAGTTCGGGCGCAAGACCCAGATCGACCAGAGTTCGTGCAACCTCGACTACTCGTGCCTGAAAGGCGACTGCCCGTCGTTCGTCACCGTGACCCCGGGAACGACGCGGACCAGGGCCCGCGCCACCGACCTCCCCGGCGCACTGCTTCCGGAACCAACGCTGCCCGCCGTGCGGGACACGTTCTCGCTGCGGGTCACCGGCATCGGCGGCACCGGTGTCGTGACCGTGTCGCAGGTGCTGGCCACGGCGGCGGTCCTCGACGGCCATGCCGCCCGCACCGTCGACATGACGGGCCTGGCACAGAAGGGCGGTGCCGTCGTCAGCGACATCAAGGTCGCGCCGCACGAGGTCGAGCAGGCCGCCAAGGTCGCCTCCGACGACTGCGATCTCTATCTCGTCTGCGACCCGCTGGTCGGCACCGATCCGGTCAATCTGAAGGTCGCGGCACCGGAGAAGACCGTCGCCGTGGTGTCCACGACGCAGGTTCCCACCGGGCTCATGGTCATCGACACCTCGGTGGGCTTCCCGGCGGAGACCGCGATCCACTCCGCGATCGACGCGAAGGTGACCCGCGGCCTCTACCTGGATTCCGGGGCGCTGTCGACCGCACTCTTCGGTGACGAGCAGTTCGCCAACATGCTCATGGTCGGTGCGGCGTATCAGGCAGGCGCACTGGCGATCTCGGCCTCGTCGATCGAGCGCGCGATCGAACTGAACGGCGTGGCGGTCGACGCCAACGTGCAGGCCTTCCGGCGCGGACGTCAGGCGGTGGCCGACGCCGATGCCGTGTCCGCGACGATCGCCTCGCTGCACGGCGCCGCGTCCACGGAACCGGAGCCGTCCGACCACGCGATGAGCGTGGTCCGTGCGAGCGGTTTCGGCGACGAGCTCACGCGTACCGTGGCACTCCGCTACGACGAGCTGATCGCCTACGCCGACGAGCGTTACGCGCGTGAGTATCTCGACGTCGTCGAACGGGTGCACCGCGGCGCGGACAACGACGCGTTGACCGATGCGGTCGCGCGCAACCTGTACAAGCTGTTGGCCTACAAGGACGAGTACGAGGTCGCTCGCCTGACGCAGGATGCCGCTTTCGCGGCGAAGGTCGCCGATCAGTTCGGTGAGGACGCCGGGGTCTCGATCCGGCTGCATCCGCCGACACTGCGCCAGATGGGCATGCGGGAGAAGATGTCCCTCGGTGCCTGGGCGAACCGTCCGATGAGCACGCTCGCGAAGATGAAGAAGCTTCGCGGAACACCGCTCGACCCGTTCGGCCGCAACGAGATCCGTCGTACCGAACGTGCGCTGATCGTCGAGTACCGGGAGATCGTCGACCAACTGCTGGCCGCCGTGCAGGGCGGACGCGTCGGCGACGCCGAGATGCCGGCCGTGGTGGAACTCGCCGGCCTCCCCGACATGGTGCGCGGCTACGAGAGCGTGAAGATGCGCAACGTCGAGAAGTACCGGGCGGAGGTCAGCCGGCTGCGGGGCGGCCTCGGAATCTGACACCCCGCCCCGGAAGCCACCCGTCGCTGAACACCGCTCCTGGAATCGGCTCTCCAGGAGCGGGTTTCAGCGATGCCGCCGGAAGCGCGCGACGACGGTCTGGCCGTCCTCGCCGGGGACGGCGTCGATCACGAACGGCGACGAGTGACCATCGCGGGAGGCGACGGCGTCGAACTGCCCGACGTTCATCTCGATGAGCAGGACCCCGTCACCGGACAGCCATGTCTGGGCGCCGGTGATCAGTGCGTCGACGTGATCGAGGCCGTCCGCTCCCCCGGTCAGGGCACGCCGGGGCTCGTGGTCACGCGCTTCCGGCGCGAGCAGTCCGAAGGCGTGATCGGGAACGTACGGCGGGACGGCTGCGATCACATCCACGCGACCGCGGAGTGACTCGGGAACGGCGTCGAAACCGATGCCGTGATGGATCTGCGCGTCGACGGGCAGGTTCCGCCGGGCGTGGACGAGCGCATCGGCGGCGATGTCGGCAGCGTGCACCTGCACACCATCGACGGCTGCGGCGACTGCGGAGGCGATCGGCGCCACTCCGCAGAACGCCTCGAGGACAACGGCTCCGGGCCGCCCCGTCGCGGCGTCGACGGCTTCCTGCGCCAGCAGCAGGGATCGCTGCCGCGGCACGAACACACCGAACCCGACGCTGAGCCGGAGGTTCCCGAACTGGACCCACCCCAGCAGATGTTCGAGTGGCTCACCCGCAATCCGGCGTGCGCACAGGTCGGCGAGTTCGTTTGGACCGGCGGCGTGCCGGCTTAGCAGCTCGGCCTCGTCCTCGGCGAACACGCAGCCCGCACGACGAAGAGCATCCGCCAGCGGGTCTCCGAGAAGTCCGGCCGGCTGCACGTGTACGTCAGGAGATTGCGGCGTCATCCTTCTTGAGACCGTACAAGAACGATGCGGTCATCAGGAGCGCCACCTGCACGAATCCGAAGATCAGCCCGAGAATGGCGCCGGCCCCGAGTTCGACGGACGGCGGCATGATCAACGCCGAGGCGAACAGTGCCAGCCACCCGGCGAGCGCGATCACGGCGAGGAAGGGCAGGGCCTTTCGATATCGGGGAACCAGCATGAACGTCGTCGCGACCCCGACGACGCCGAGCACGACGAAGAACTTGCCGGGGTTCAGCACGATGTCGTCGGAGAAGAACCCGGGGATACTGTCCCGCCCTTCCATGAAATCGCGTTCCCACGAATCGAGCCCCTGCTGCGCCCCGGGCAACGCGGTGATCCAGCTGACGAAGCCCATGCAGTAGGTGACGATCCCGGCGACCGCCGCACCGAGGGCAAAGATCACCGACCGATCGGGCCGCGGCCCCATTCGCTGAGGACCCATGCCGGACGCGGGACCCCAACCACCTGTCGAGTGCTGGTACGCCGGTGGATTTTCACCCCACTGCTGGCCGGGAACCCCTCCGGTGGGCCGTCCGCCCTGGAACTGCCCGGTCTCACCGTGATTGCCGGGGAATCCGCCGGTCTGCGGCTGCCCGGGTGGGGCCGGTGACCGCTGAACGCCCTGCTGCTGGTTGGGATCGCCTGAATTCACGGTGCACTCCTCGTCCTTCACCCCCGAACGATCGCGCCTCGTCGTCGCGACCTGCGGGCCAGGGTAAGCCGACCAGAACCCCGATGCACCTGCGGCGACGAGATTCATTCGACCGGTCGTCGCACGGAACCAGACCCCGCTCGTGCCGATGGCCACGGATCGGAGATTCGGTGTTCACACTGTGGACTTGTCACGGGACGGATGCGGTCCCGGTTGGTGGCCGGGGCGCGGAAGGTGCTGCGCGAAAGTCTGCTGTGTCAGGCGGCGTCGTCGAGTCGCATGGTGCGGCGGTTGTAGGCGGGTAACGGGCGGCGTCGGGGGTCGATGTCGGCCGGTGGGATCAGCCACGGGTGTCGGTCGAAGCCCATCATGATGTCCCAGCCGTTGTGGTGAACCTGGGTGTGGCAGCGTTGGCAGAGCAGGCAGCCGTTGTCGAGGTCGGTGTCGCCGTCGTCGGACCAGTGCTCGATGTGGTGCACCTGCGTGTGCGATGGTGGCGCGCCGCATTTGATGCAACTCTGGTCGCGGATGATGATCGCTTTGCGTAGGTGCGGTGGGAAGAGTCGTCGTTCGCGACCCATCTGTAGCGGCACGGTATCACCGTCGATGACGATCTCGGTCAGGGTTCCGTCGCAGGACAGTTGTCGGGCGATGGCGTGGGTGGTCGGGCCGGTCCAGGGCAGGGATGCGGGGTCACCACCGTCGGCGGGGATGGTCAGCAATATCTGGGCGCGTGGTGTGCCGATGGTGTCCATCGCAGCGCCGACTGCGGCTTGATCCAACAGCACCTCCATTGCGTCGGCACGGATCTGGGTTGCTGAGCGTCGGTCTGGGGAGCCGTCGGGTTCGGGGCACGGCACCGAGCGTTCGTCGATCATCGCGATGAACTTCTCGCCGACGGCCTGGGTGACGTTGGCGTTGATCTCCACGCGGCTGTCATCGGTCACCCGGTGCGACAACGTATCCAGTGACCGGTCGTCGCACGCGGGGATACCGCCCTCGTCGTCGGCGATGGTGTTGCCGATCGTCTGCGCGTGCTTTTGTATCTCGGCGGGTGTGGCACCTGACAGGGCTTGGGCGAGGAGTCCGCTCTCGTAGGTGCCACGGTCGTTGCCGGAAAGCGCGGCGGGTGAACGCTTCTCGATGATTGTCATGCCACGGACAATGGCGTCGGCGACCTCTCCCGAGAGGTTTCCGTCGGCCGCGCAACTCTCGAGCCTGCTCAAGGTGCCGATGCTGTCGGCGATACGAATCGCCCGAGTGGCGACCACCGGCGGGAATCACATCTCGATCAGCAGCTTCTTGGTGGTCGACCCTGCCTTCTCCGCGACACGCAGATCATCGAGATCGCCTGCACAAGTGGCGATTCGGTGATCAGCCAGATTCCGGACCTTTCTCCAGAGCTCCAGTTCGGAAATTGTCGTGCGACCAGTGGGATCGTCTGTGGGTGGAGTGATTCCCGCGAGCTGGTCGAGGAGGGATTCGAGCGGTGCCATGACGCCATGGTAATCGAACATCCGTGGTCCTCCTGACGGTTTCGTGGGTCACTACTGGTGTGGCAGAACAGGACACGCCCCTCCTCGCGTGAGTGAGTGTCGACATCGCGATGAGTGCTTCTGGTGAGTGGAATCCGTAGGCCCGCTTGGTCAGTGCCCTCAGATGCGTGTTGGTGGCCTCCACCCGGGCGTTCGATAGGCCCACGACAACGGAGTTGTAGATCTGAATCTGTTGCTGTCGTACCGATCTGGAGAGACCGACGAGTTCGATGATTCGACTACGATCAGCTCGATGTAACCAGTGCTCGAGCCGTCGCCACGTGCCAGAATGCTCCCCGGTAACGATGTGGCGGAGTTCCTCTTTCAGTTGATACGCGCGAGCGAGTTCACTATTGGCGCGTTTGACGATCAGCTCACGGGTCCGCTGTTGACCTGGGGTGAGGTTCTCAGGGTTCTTCAACAGTGCCCACCTCAGATTCCTACGATCGTCGTTGGACAGACCGTGGATCCGGTTGAGGACCCGGCTACGACAACGGTCCACGGCACGGGTGGCCCACTGGACGACATGAAACGGATCCATGCATCGAATGGCATCCGGAGCACGTTCTGCAACAACCGTTTCGATGTACTGACCCGCGTCGGCGCTCACATGGGTCAGCTGTGCACTGCGCGTGGCGCCGAGCTCGTCGAAGAACTGGCGAAGCGTCTTCTTGGTTGCACCCTCACGCGCCCACACCAACCTGCCGGTGTCGTGGTCGACGATCACCGTCAGATATCGCCGACCTTTTCGGTAGGCGATATCATCGATACCAATCCTGCGCAACCCATCCATTCGGTCGGCCTGTCCGGTGTGATCGGCAACGACTCGAGCGATGATGCGTTGCACTGTTCGCCACGACACCCTCATGTACTCACACACCGCGGATGATGGACTGTGCGCGGCGAGCCAGGCGACCGTGTCGTCGAATCGGCGCGTCATCTTTGCTGCCGGCCGTGCCCACGGCACATGTTCGGTGACGACGCCGTGCAGGCTGCAGTCAACCCGTCCAATGTGTCCTTGCAGGTAGCAGCGCATCCCGCCCAGGTCGAGGTGTCGCCAACGGCGCGGATGGTGTGGACGGTCATAGCCTGGTCGACGCCGTCGGCAGTGTGGACACCGCGAGTCCTGCCTGCGTTTCGCACGGACCGAGACGACCAACAACTGGCCGTCATCGTCGTCTTCAATGGCGACATCAAGAACCACCAGGTTCTCGATCTTCAGCAACTTCTGCAGTAGTCTAGTAGCGCGCAACGCCCTGCTCCTCGGTTTAGTCTTCGCAAACCAAACCTTAAGTGAGACAGGGCGTTGCGCGCTTCAGGCGCACCGGGAGGCACCCACAGAACCGTCAAGAGTGCCACATCCGTTTGAGTACTGTAGGTATTCCACAGCAGTTTTCGGTGATTTGTCAGTGGCGGCAGGATAGTTCGCGACCCTGAGAACTGGAGGTTTGCAACACATCTCCCCCCGTCACCCCGCTAACCAAGGAGCGAGCGCCACGAAGGGCTGGCGACATCTGCTCACCAGACCTTCGTGGCTCGTCGCTTGCGCTCCTCGCACCTCAGGCAGCAAGGGTGAAGGAAACCGCTACGCGGCAACCATCACCGACGCAGCTCCGACTTCGCGATCGTGCGGAGATGCACCTCGTCCGGACCGTCGAAGATGCGCATCGCGCGGTGCCATCCGTACATCGCGGCCAGCGGCACGTCGTCGCTGACGCCGGCGCCGCCGTGGACCTGGATCGCCCGGTCGATGACCTCGAGCGCCACGCGCGGTACCGACACCTTGGCGGCCGAGACATACGGCGCGGCGGCCTTGTTGCCGAGTTCGTCGATCGTCTTGGCGGCCAGCCGGCACAGCAGGCGGGCCTGGTCGATCGCGACACGGGACTCGGCGATCTGCTGCTGGACGACACCTTGCTCGGCCAGCGGCTTGCCGAAGGCGACGCGCCCCTTCGACCGCTGGACCAGGTGGTGCAGGGCGCGTTCGGCAGCGCCGAGCGCGCGCATGCAGTGGTGGATGCGGCCGGGGCCGAGCCGCGCCTGCGCCATGGCGAACCCGCCGCCTTCCTCACCGAGCAGGTTCTCGACGGGCACCCGGACGTTCTCGTAGACGATCTCGACGTGGCCGTGCTGGTCGTGACGACCGAACACCGGCACGTCGCGGACAACGGTGACGCCCGGGGTGTCGATCGGGACGAGCACCATCGACTGCTGCCGATGGGTCGCCGCCCCGGGATCGGTCTTGCCCATGACGATGAGCACCTTGCAGCGCGGGTCGGCTGCGCCGCTCGTCCACCACTTCCGGCCGTTGATGACGTAGGAGTCGCCGTCGCGTTCGATGCTGGTCTCGATGTTCGTCGCATCCGAACTGGCGACGTCCTTCTCGGTCATCGAGAACGCCGACCGGATTCGGCCGTCGAGCAGCGGTTCCAGCCAGGTCTGTTTCTGCTCGTCGGTGCCGAACAGGTGCAGCAGCTCCATGTTCCCGGTGTCAGGTGCCGCACCGTTGAGGGCCTCGGGCGCCAGATGCAGGCTCCACCCGGTGATCTCGGCCAGACCGGCGTAGTCGAGCTGGCTGATCCCGGATTCCGACGGCAGGAAGAGATTCCACAGGCCGCGTGCGCGGGCCCGCTTCTTCAGCTCCTCGACGACGGGCGGCACGTCGTGATCGTCGGGTCCGGCGAAGCCGCGCTCCTCTTCGTAGCGTTGCTCCGCCGGGAAGACGTCGGAGTGCATGAACGCGATGAGCTCCTCGCGCAACTCCGACGCCTTCGCCGACGGCCGGAGATCGAGCGTCTCGTCCGGGATGCGGCCGGTCAGATCTGGCTGGATCACTGTGCCACCGTCCGCAGTTCACGACGCAACAGTTTGCCCGTGGCGGTCTTCGGGATGTCGCCCATCACCACCACCTCACGCGGGTACTTGTAGGCAGCCATCCGCGTCTTGCAGTGGTCGATCAGCTCCTCCGGCGTCGCCTCGGTTCCCGGCCGCAGGCTCACGAACGCCTTCACGGTCTCGCCGCGGTAGGAGTCGGGCACGCCGACGACCGCTGCTTCCCGCACCGAAGGATGCTCGTACAGAACGTCTTCGACCTCGCGTGGCCACACCTTGAAACCGCTGGTGTTGATCTGGTCCTTCTTCCGATCGACGATGTAGAACCATCCGTCGGCGTCCATGTAACCGACGTCGCCGGTGTGCAGCACGCCGTTCGGGATGCCCTTCGCGGTCGCCTCCGGCTTGTTCCAGTAGCCGGCGACCACCTGTGGGCCGGCCGTGACCAGCTCGCCGACCTCGCCCGCGGGCAGGTCGTTGCCCTGCTCGTCGACGATCCGGACGACCGTGTCGTACACCGGGATTCCCACCGAGGTGGCCCCGGTCTCCTCGTCGGCCGGGGCCGTCACGCCGAACGGCACCGCATGCGACGGGGAGGTGGTCTCGGTCAGGCCGTACACGTTGTGGATGTAGTGACCGAACCGCTTCTGGAACTCGGCGATCGTGCTCGGCGGGATCGGCGCGCCGCCGGAGTAGATCTTCGACAGACTCGCCAGCGACGCCGGGTCGATGTCCGGCACGTTCATCAGGGCGATGAACACCGTGATCGATCCGACCGTGAACGTCGCCTTCTCGCGGGCGATCGTCGCGATGGTGTCGGCCGGGTCCATCCGGTACATCAGCACGAGCGGCGCCCCGGTGAGTTCGGCCAGCGCGATGTGCGCGATGAGACCGGTGATGTGGAACAGCGGTGCCACGCCGAGGATCACGTCGTCGCTGTCGACGCCGACCCAGTCGCGGTAGGTCTGCGCGTTGAACACGACGTTGCGATGGGTGGTCATCGCACCCTTGGGCGGCCCGGTGGTTCCCGACGTGTAGGTCAGGAAGGCGACGCTGTCCCCGGTGAGATCGGCCTTCGGCGGACGCTGTCCCCGGTAATTCGCGAGCATCGTCGCCAGGTCGACGGTGCCCGGGCAGTCGATCTTCTCGACGCCCGCCAGGGTTCCGCTGTTCGCGGTCTGGTACTCCAGCTCCGAGGTGGTAATCACGGTCCGCACCGCGGTCTTGTTGTCGCGCAACGCCTCCTGCGCGACGTCCCGGTACAGCGACTGCATCGCGACCAGTACCGTGGCGCCGGAATCGACCAGGATCTCGGCGAGTTCGCGGCTGCGGTACATCGGGTTGGCCGACACGGCGATGCCGCCGGCCTTCCAGATACCCAGCTGGGCGATGACGAACTGCGGGATGTTCTGGGCGTAGACCACCGCGCGATCGCCCGGGGTGAAGCCCAGGTCCAGGATGCCGACCGCGAACGCGTCGGTCAGCTCGTCGAGCTCACCGGCGGTGACCGATCCGTCGAAGTAACGGATCAGGTCGGCATCCGGGGTGCGCGCAGCGGTGGCCGCGAACATGTCCAGCGCGGTGTCGAATTCGATGCTCCGCGGCGCGAGATCCTGCTCGCGGTAGTGGCTGCGCCACACCTTGTCGTCGTAGACACTCATGTCTGACGTTCCTCTTTCGGCGAATGACTCGTGGGCGAGTCAGCGGATGACGACGGGGTTCACCGGCGCACCGGTGCCGCTGACGACCTTGAGCGGGGCCGCGACGTACAGGAAGCTCCAGCGGTTGTCGGCGGCACACGCCTCGGCCAGCTCCTCGAGCCAGACGATCTCGGTGAACACGACACCCAGGTTGCGCATGAGCGCGTTGTGGAGCGGAAGCGCCACACCGGATTCCGGGTCGGTGGTGACCTCGTTGGCGATAGTGTCGGTGACCAGGTTCGGGATCTCCTTGTCCTGGAACCACTGCACGAGTTCACGCGAGTAGGTCAGGCCGGGCTCGCAGAAGCCGTCGTAGAACTGTTCCGGGTTGTTCAGCTCGTACCAGTAAGTCAGCCAGCCGGTGCGGATGATCAGGATGTCGTGCGGTTCGATGGTGACACCCTGTGCGGCGGCCGCGGCTTCGAGATCGTTGTGGTCGAAGGTCTCACCCTTCTCCAGGTACTTCTTGCCGCGGTAACGGGCCATGTCGATCAGCACGCCGCGGCCGACGACACCCTTCTCGGCGATCGGCAGGACCGACGCCTTGTCCAATGCGTCGACGGTGCTGCGGGCGTCGTAGCCGTTGTAGAGCTTGCCGTCATACCAGACGTGGCCGAGGGCGTCGTACTGCGTGGAGCCCTGCAGGAAAATGTTCGCGGTGTCGTCGGCATAGTGCAGGCCACCGGGGAACTGCGGTGCGCCCTCACCGTCCCACGACGACTCGTCGAGGATGTTCTTCCGGTTGATGCCCTCGCGGCCCGGCCACAGCGGATCGCCGGGGCTCTCCGTGCGCCCCATCTCGATCTGGAGGGTGAAGGTCTCCCCCGACTTGATGTGGCCGACACCGCGCAGAACCTCACTCGCGTCCAGGTAGTTCAGGGCACCCACCTCGTCGTCGGGCCCCCACTTGCCCCAGTTCGACGGGGTGTCGGCGCCCAACAGGTCACCCATGGACGGCGCAGCGGTCTCGATCTCGGTCATCTCGTCTCCTTTGATTCGATCCAGAGCGGAACCGACGGTTCCGGGTCGCACACTGAACGGTGCGAACTGAATTTCTCGACTGAACTTTGTGAGCGCTCGCTCGGTAGGTTCATTGTGACGAGCATCGCACTCGTTCGCAGCGCCGTCAAGAGGCGAAATCGGTGATGTCTCAGCATTTGTCAGCAAGAGAAGGGAAAGCCCAGTACACACGGCAGGTTCAGCAAAGCTGAACTTCCCCTGTCCAGGGGTAGGCCGCCTGGACGCGCCGAAGGTCGGGGGGCCTAGCGGTCGGCCCGGAAACCCACCATGCCGAGAGCGAGATTCGCGTACTCGCGAGCGATGCGACGTCCCTGAGCGGCGTCGGAGTCATCGGTCCAGGTCGGGACGGCCAGGCACATCGTGACGATCGCCTTGGTCGCCACGGACAGGTCACCCGACCGGAAGGCGCCGAGTTCGGCGGCGCGCCGGGCCGTGTCGAGCAGGCGACCCTCGATCTGCGCCATCGACGCCTGCAGGTGCGTGCGGTTGGGTTCCTCGAGGCGCCGGAGCTCCGCCGCCAGGACGAGCGCCAGCGCGCGACGCTCGACATGGAAGAGCGTGAGCGCCTCCACCATGTTGGCGAAGGCGGTCACCGCGTCGACGCCGTCGCCGGCTGCGTCGAGACGTCGCGCCAGGTCAGCGTGGGCGATGTTGACCAGCGCGACGAGCAGGTGCTGCTTGCTCGGGTAGTGGTGATAGATGCCTGCGACACTGATGTCGGCGCCGGCGGCGATGAGGCGCATCGTCGCACCGTGATAGCCGAGTTCCTCGAAGACGTCGATCGCCGACTCCAGCACCGGGTCGAGGGTCAGCGGGGCGAACACACGCCAGTCCGTCGGGTCCCCGGCGGCCTCCGCCTTCTCCGGTTGCGGCGACTCGAGGAAACGAGCGACGGGCACGTCCAGGCACTGCGCGATCTGGCGCAACCGGTCGACGGTGAGCCCGACCTTCCCGTTCTCGATGGCGCTCATGGTCCCGACGCTCACCCCGATACCGGCCGCCAGCCCACGCAGCGTCACGCCCGCCTGCTTACGCAACTCACGCACGGCGGCGCCGCTGTCGGTCACCGGTTGTTCGACCACGCTGAACAGCTTATGGGGAGCCGCGCATTTTTCGTAGACTCATCCTCGTGGTCCACAACCTGCCGCCTCGCTCGCGTCACCCCGAACGCTCGTACGCATGAACGCCTACGAGAGCCGTCCCTGGCTGGCCCACTACCCGTCCGGACTCTCCGAGCACCTCGACGTCGAGTTCGGATCCCCACTCGAGATGTTCGACGCCGCGCTCGCCGCATCCCCCGACGCTCCGGCCGTCCACTACTTCGGCGCGACGCTGAGCTGGGCCGACCTCGACGCCGCATCCGACGCCCTCGCCCACGCATTGCAGGAACACGGCTTCGCGGTCGGCGACCTGCTGGGCATCGCCGTCCAGAACGAGCCCGCGATCGTGCTCGGGCTCCTCGCGGCCTGGAAGGTCGGCGGTGTCGCCGCCCTCATCAGCCCCATGTACAAGCGCGGCGAATTCCGCAGGGCCCTGGACGATTTCACTCCGGCCGCCCTCCTCGTGCTCGACGAGGTCCACGCGGAGGTCGCCGACGAGCTCGGGTCGATCGGACTCGTCGTCACGGCCTCGCCGCTCGACTTCGCCGGCAGCGACGATCTGCAGCGCGTGTTCGACGTGTCCCGGGTTTCCACGGCAGGCACCGTCGAACTCCTCGACCTGATCGGCACCGGCTCGCGTGCGGTCACCCGGCACGCACCCGCACCGGATGATGTCGCGGTGCTGGCACCGACGTCGGGAACCACCGGTCCACCCAAGGGCGCCAAGCTGACGCACCGCAATCTGACGTTCAGCGCGCAGGCCTATCGCACCTGGACGGGCCTGCAATCCGGCGAGCCGATCCTGTGCATGTCGCCGATCTTCCACGTCACCGGCCTGGTGGGCTCGGTGATGCTGGCGCTGTCCCTGCGCTCGCCGCTCATCCTCACCCACCGATTCGACGCCGGCCTGGTCCTCGACGCGGTGCGCGCCTGGCGTCCGGCCTTCTCCGTCGCCTCGATCACCGCCTACATCGCGCTCGCCGACCACCCCGACGCGTCGCCCGAGGCGTTCGGATCACTCCGACTCCGCTATTCGGGCGGCGCACCGGTCCTCCCCGACGTCGCCGAACGGATCTCCGAACGTCTGGGCGGGATGATCCACAACGTGTACGGGCAGACCGAGTCCACCTCGCCGACCCATATGGTGCCGCCCGGTGTCCTCGCGCCCGTCGATCCCGAAACCGGCGCCCTCTCAGTGGGTCTGCCGATCTTCGACACGATGGCGCGGGTCGTCGACGAGCGCGGCGAACCGCTGCCGCCGGGGACGTTCGGCGAGATCGTCACGGCCGGACCGCAGATCGCCGCCGGCTACTGGGGTCAGGTCGACGACGGCTCGGCGCTGCGTAACGGTGAGATGCGCACCGGCGACGTGGGTTTCATGGATGCCGACGGTTGGTTCTACGTCATCGACCGCAGCAACGACCTGATCAACGCGTCCGGGTACAAGATCTGGCCGTTCGAGATCGAGCAGGTGCTGCAGTCGCATCCGGCGGTACTCGAGACGGCAGTCGTCGGAATCCCCGACGACTACCGCGGCGAGTCGACCCGCGCCTACGTCGCCCTGCAACCGGGTGCGGAGGTGACGCCGACCGAACTCATCGAGTACTGCCGGGATCGGATGGCGGCCTACAAATATCCGCGCGAGGTCGAGATCGTCGGCGCACTGCCGCGCAGCGCGACCGGCAAGCTGCTGCGTCGCGAACTGCGCTGATCAGACCGGGCAGCCGAGCGCGGCCAGGGCCATCGCGGTGAGCAGACGCCGCAGTTCGGACTCGTCGTAGGCGGGCAACCGGGGCGAGGAGTTCAGCAGGCCGAACGTCGCGTGCACGCGGACGCGGGCCTCGGCCCGGTCGAGTGTGCGGCCCTCCTGCTCGTAGACGGCGATCACGACGTCGACCCAGCGTTCGACGTAGCGCCGCTGCAACAGTCGGACGCGGTGATTGGCCTCCGGCGTCATCGACGACAGATCGCGATCCTGGACGACGATCAGATCTGGTTTCGTGACGAGGACGTCGATGTGAAACCCGATGAGCGCCAACAGGGTCTCGGACGGCGGCCCGCCGCGGTCGACGACCTCGGCACCGCCGTCGTGCAGCCGCTGGCTGATGTCGACGAGCATCTCGTCGAGCAGTTCGGTCTTCGACGCGAAGTGCCGGTACATGGCCGGTCCGCTGATCCCGACCGCGCGCCCGATGTCCTCGAGACGCACACCGGCGAAGCCGCGTTCGGCCATCTGCCGCGCGGCCGCGGTCAGCAACTCGGCGCGCCGAGCGGCTTTCGCCTGGGTGCGACGGGTCGGCGGGCGGGGAACGTCCCCCGTCTCGACCGGTGGGGTGTCACTGGTGGCGGACATGGTGATCCGCACTCTACTCACCAGCCGTCGATGTGGAGCACCGAGTCGAGGGGCTTGCGCGGAGCCGGCTTGAAGTCGGTGCCGGTGTAGTAGGCCACCGGCAGCAGCACACCCTGGTGGATGCCCGCGGGGATGCCGAGCAGCTCGGCGATCTCCTTCTCATAGGCCAGGTGCAGCGTGGTCCACGCGGACCCGAGGCCGCGGGCACGCAGCGCGAGCTGCAGACTCCAGGCGCCCGGCAGCAGCGAGCCCCAGACGCCGGCCTGGTTGCCCTCGGGCAGGTCGCCGCCGGTGTAGATCGCGCCGATGACCAGCACCGGGACCTGTCCCATCGTGTCGGCGAGGTACTGCGCACTCGACGCGACCCGCTTGCCGGTCTCGTCGCGCGGCTGCTGGGCGGCGTAGTACTTCGAGAAGGACTGCGCGTAGTAGTCGGCGACCTTCTGCTTGAGTTCGGGGTCGGTGAGCACGATCCAGTGCCAGGTCTGGCTGTTGCTCCCGGTCGGCGCCTGCAATGCGACCTCGAGCGCTTCCTTGACCACGTCGAGCGGGACCGGGCGGTCGTAGTCCAGACGTTTGCGCACCGAGCGCGTCGTCGTGAGCAGCTGGTCGGGATCGAGCGGCAGGAGTTCGGTCATGTCCCCCATCTTCCACACGTCGGGCGGTGGGCACCACCAGCCGTGGTCAGGTCACGCGCGGACCGGGCGGCTTCATCGGTTCAGGCGATGGCCGATCCGAGCGCGGCCCCGGCCAGGAGAACAGGTATCGAGATGATCGCTCCGGCGCCACCCGCCACAAGTCCCGTTCCGACCCGCCGTACCGATCGCACGCCCCGAACAGGTGCCGTGCTCAGCGCGAGCAGAACCAGCCCGGTCAGCGGCGGCCCGATGATCAGCCATAGCGCCTCTCT
This sequence comes from Gordonia sp. Swx-4, assembly GCF_030316175.1. Classification (NCBI taxonomy): domain Bacteria; kingdom Bacillati; phylum Actinomycetota; class Actinomycetes; order Mycobacteriales; family Gordoniaceae; genus Gordonia; species Gordonia sp. Swx-4. Next base: position 1,405,927 of record NZ_CP128197.1, on the reverse strand, counting down.
GGAGGCCAATCCGGTGTAGGGCAACGACATCAGGAGCATACCGATCACCACTGCACCGAACGATTCCGGCCCGAACCAGTCCTCACGTCGATACCTCGTCGACGGCGTCCTCACCACAGTGTCACCAACGCGACATACGCGACCACCACGCTCGCGGCCAAGACACCCAGAGCTGCTCCCGCACACCGCGGCGTTCGGCGCCACCACAGGCCGACAGCGATCGCTAGAAGGATCACGCCTGCAATGCCTATCACCACACCCAGCGACGACGACCACTCCGGATTCAGGCGGTCGGTGATCCCGGCCAGAATCATGAAGACGAAAATGGCGAATACCACCGACACCGGTACGGCCACGGTGGCTGCCTGCCAGAACCGGGAATCCGCGAAGAGCGCACGATGCTGCATCGGCCGCGACACTATCGCACCATGACAACGGTAGGGGGACTGTCCGGATCTCCGAGGTTCGTCGGTCTGTTCCGTTCCCAGCCCGCGTCGTCGAAGTCGGCCTTGAAGGGGTCCATCATCGCTCGGCCCCCGCCGACCTCGTGGTAGCCCGGCAGGTTGAACAACGGCCCCACTGCACTGCCGGAGTCGGCCGCGTCGACCAGCACGGGGCGGCTCTGTCCGGCCGAATTGTCCTGGTAGATCTCGACCGACGGATAATCGGTGATCTCACCGCCGGCGATGATCCGAGCAGTGCCGGGGTTTCCGCTGGTCGGTTGAAGGACAAGCGAGCCGTTGACGGTGTGGCCGGTGACCGAGGCACCGGGCGGCGCGAACGGATTGACCGCGTCGTACTGAATCATGATCGACCCATCGGGTCGCTGCTGCGCCTGAACCTCGGGCTCACCGACTCGGACCTGACCAGTGGAGTCGACCGAGGGATTCTGTCTCGTGACAATCAGGCCGTTCTCGTAGTCCACGTACATGACCACACGGGCATGCTCCGGGTCGAAGGTGGGAGCCTCTGCCCGATTGTCCCCCAGGTCGTAGTGCGGTGCATTGAACACCTCGACCGCTGGTATATACAGTGCCGCGCGGACAACACCTTGCCCGGGCACAGGTTTGATGCGCGCAACTTTGATTCCGGGTTTCACGCCTTGGTATTTCGGGTCGTAACTGTTCGGATTCAACGCCTCGGCAGTCTTCCAGTCGACCGGGCCAGATGGCTCGCGCCCGAAAATCTCCTCGAAGGCAGCCGCAGAGGCACGCAGGCGCTCAGGTTCTGCGCGCGGACTCTGACGTTTGGAGTCCGTGATCACCGCGAGCGCAGACATCAGCGCTTGCTCTGGCGCCATGGTCGCGAGAGTCTGGTTCGCCTCGGCGACCTCGGCACCCCAGGCGGCGTCGGCGCCAATGAGAACGGACACCAATCCGCCGAGCCGAGCGAGCTGCCGTCCTGCCTCGGAACTCCAGTCCTCGACGCCGTCGACGACCCACGAATCCGACAGTGTGACAGGGGGAATCACGTAGTTCTGAATGATCGAACGAATCTCGGAAACAGGATGCGACATCGCACTATGCGCGCCGGCTGCGGCGGCGGAGAGCGCGTCGTAGCCGGACGCCACCGCGCCGATCTGTTCTCTTTCTCGCTCGGCCCGGTCTTCAGCAGCACGTCGCCCATCGCCTGTCCAGGCAAGTTCATAGATCGTGTCTCGCATCGTCTTTGACGTTCCGACCATTGCATCGGCGATCGCCGCGGCCCGTGTGGACAACTCTCGCAGGGAGTCGATGTTCCAACTCAGAACGTCACTTGGGGTGGCCACACTCACCCACCGCTTGTCGCGGAGTTGATGTCGGGGACACCCGCGATGCGAGCTGCGGCCTCTGCGTCAGAGTCGCCGTAGGTGTCCGCCGACAGCGACAAGAGACTTGCGAACTGGTCATACCTCACCTTGAGCACCTGCTTGGCGCAGGTACTCGCCGTATTCGATTCACCCAGTGCAGAACCCACATTGCTGCCAACTAGTTGTGCGGCGACTTCGACGGCGCCCAGGAAAGGAGCCGAATCGACATCTCCAGAAAGCTGAGCCAGCGTGCCCGACGCCACTCTCAGGCTGTCCGGATTCACTTCAACCGACAAGACAATCCCCTCCCCGCGCCCTGATTCGGAAGAATATACCGCTGGACGTATCGGCACTGTCGCAGCAGTCCACACCCGACCGAGGCTCCCTAGCCCAACACTCCGTGCTTGCGAAGGTGCTTCAGCAACCCGCGGGTCACCGGGAGTTCGGTCAGGTCTTCAGCCGTGAACCAACCGGCGTCCACGGCGTCGTCACCGGCGCACAGGGTGCCGGACACGATCCGCGCGGCGAAGTCATGGACCTCGAACACCACGTCGTCAGGGCCGGGGATGTCGACGGTCCACAGCAACTCCCCCACTTCGACGTGAAAGCCGGTTTCCTCCAGCATCTCCCGCGCGACTGCCGCCTCGATGGACTCGCCGGGTTCGACCTTTCCGCCCGGCACGGTCCACTTCCCGGCCTGCGGCGGGTTTCGCCGTTGGATGAGCAAGACGCGTCCCTCGCCGTCGGTCAGCACAGCACCGACCGCGACGATGCGCGTGGTCATCGGACGTCCGCCGCGGGCACCCGGGTGCGCGCCCGCGGATCCGGCGCCGGCGAACTTGCGAGATACCGGCCGATCGCCTCGCGGATCCGGTCCAGCGCGTCCGCATCGGAGTCCGCGTCGACGATCACGTCGACCATGCCCTGAACCGCGAGCCGGCCGGCGAGAATGCCCTGGCGCGTGGCCATCTCGCCGGCATGTTCGAGGTCGCGGTGGACGATGAGACTCGCCCCCTCCGGCGGTAGCGGCGACAACCACGCGTCCGCGCGGGCCACCCGCAGGTCGGCCGGGAACAGCGCCAACGCCGCACCGCCGGCACCCTGGCCGAGCATCACCGAGACGGTCGGTACCGGCACCGTGATCAATTCGACCGTGCAGCGGGCGATCTGGGCGGCGAGTCCGCCCTCCTCGGCGACCACCGACAGCTCCGCCCCCGGCGTGTCGATGACGGTGACCACGGGCAACCCGAGATCGCCTGCCGCGATGATCGCCCGGCGCGCCTCACGCAGATGCCGGGGACCGGGCAGCTCGCCGTTGTCCTGGGACACCCTGTCGTAGCCGACGACCATCGCCACGCGGCCGCCGAAGTCGCTGAGTGCGAAGCGAAGTGGCCCGGCGTCGGACAGCGCTGCCGAATCCCCTTGCGAGAGGAACTCGATCAACCCCGCCCGACCCGGTTCACGGGTCGCGAGGACGCTGGCCCAGGCGTGGTGCGCCGGCGTGCCCGAATCGTCGGGCGCGGTCTGCGGAGCCTGCGTCGGCGGCGCGCCACCGTGCAGGGTGAGCAGTCGCAACACCGCCGCGAGCCGCCCGGCCAGAGCGTCCGGTTCCACCACATCGTCGACGACCGTTGTGCGGAAGAGATTCTCGGCCGTCTGTACCCCGTCGGGAAACGGTTCGCCGTAGAGTCCTTCATAGACACGGGGCCCGAGGAACCCGACGAGCGCGCCGGGTTGCGCCCACGTGACGTGACCGAGCGACCCCCAGGAGGCGAACACCCCGCCGGTCGTGGGGTGCCGCAGATAGACGAGGTACGGCAGCCCGGCCGCCTTGTGCGCGGTGACGGCTCCGGTGATCGCGACCATCTGGAGGAACGCCGCGGTCCCCTCCTGCATGCGGGTGCCGCCCGACGCGGGCAACGCAATCAGCGGAATCCGTTCCCTTGTGGCCCGGCCGATCGCCTCGACGATGCGCGCGCCGGCATCACGGCCGATAGACCCGCCGAGAAAGCCGAACTCGCTGAGGACGATCGCCGCGCGGTGACCGCCGATCAGACCGGCGCCGGTGATCACCGATTCGTCGGAATCGCTACGCACCCGGGCGCGGGCCAGGTCGTCGGCGTAGGCACGGTCGTCGCCGTCAGAGGTGACCGCGGGGCGGACGATCGCGGTGTCCCACGACTCCCACGACCCGTCGTCGACGATCATCCCCCGCAGCTCCACGGCCGACAGCCGTGCCCGTTCACCCATGCCTCACACCGTATCCCGCTCGTGCACTGCCTCCCGGGAGATCAGCCTCCAGAGGAGAGAGCCGATGAACTCCGTCTGGCCCTGTTGAAGTCGGTCAGCGAGAGTAGATGACGCGGGTGCGCAGGACGACGTCGGCGACCGAGCGTCGTCGGCGATCGACCACCGCCCACGCCAGTCCGATCGCGAAGAGCGTGCAGATCAGCGCCCGCAGAACCGCGACCGCCGGCCGGATGCGCTCGCCCTTGCTGTTCACCACGCGGAGTCCCATCACCACCGAGCCGAGCGTGCGCCCCGACACCTCCCAGCACGTGGCCAGGTAGAGCACCGAGGTGACCACGAAACCCGTTGTGGTGAAAAACAGATTGACCTCGGGAAACCGGTACTCACTGACCGAGACCACGAATTTCATCAGCGCGAGTCCCGCGTAGCAGGCTCCCAGGATCGTCCAGACGACGAGCAGGTCGAGGAATGCCGCGATTCCGCGACTCACGATCCCGGCGTTCTTGTCCCGGTCCTGCACGGCATGCGCCCGATGGACCGCCGGGTGAGCAGGTTTGGGTTCAGCGGTCATTCGGTCGCCCCGTCCTGCCTGGTGGCCTCGACCGCCTCGGCACCACGGCGACGCAGGAAGCGGTTGACCGCGTTGGCGACCGCGTCGTCGGCACGTTCACTGGTGCTGCGCACGTCTGTCATCACGTCGGCGGTGACCGAGGTGCTGGCCTCGCGGATGATGTCGGGGAGGTCGACGCCGTCGATGATCTCCTCGGCCAGCTCGACGAGGTCGACACGGTCGAGGACCGCGTCGATGTCGAGTTTGGCGGCCACCGCGTCGAGGTCGACCTTCCCGATCACCTCGTCGAGGTCGACCAGGTCGATCGCCTTCATCAGATCCACCTGCGCGACAGCACGATCGAGGTCGACGGTTTCGATCACGGCGTTGAGGTCGATGACCGCGAGGACCTCGGCGATGAGCCGCTCGAGATCGACGTGGTTCAGCACGAGGTCGGTGAGATCCACCTCTTCGGTGAGCACCTCGACGACCTCGCGGATGACCGCACCGAGGATCGTTCGGGTCGTCGTGGCGACCCAGGCGCGGGTGTCGACGACGAACTCCTGCACGCCGGTACGCGCCGAGCCGACCACTCCGCCCACGACCGGTAGACGCTCGGCGACGTCGATGACGACACCCGCGAAATGCAGCGACTCCCTCGTCAATTGGGATAGCGCGCTGCGCCGCGCCTCGGGGTTCACCGACGAATTATCGCACGAGGGGATGAGCCCCGACCGTCGCAATCGTGTCACGTCGAGTGTCATGTAACGGCACCGGTTCAGGACCGATATGGTGCCCGAGGCCCGTCGAGACAAGTGCGCGTCATGATGGTGATCAGTCCTATGAGAGGTTTGCTCGACGATGCCCGAATCCGTACCCCCACGCGCGCACCCGGTGTCCCGATGGCTGCTCGCGGCCCCCGTCGCGGCGTTCACACTCGTCGTCGCCGGTTGCGGCATCAGCCAGCAGACCGCGGCGACGCCGCCGACGCCCGAGATCACCTCCGCCGTGGCGGCGCCGACCACCGACGCACCGCTGCCCACCCCCTCGCCCGTGATCACCGTGGCCTCGGCACCGGCTGCGGACGACGCACTGAGGACGCTCAACACCCTGGCCGTCAAGGGTCGCGCACCCAAGACCGGATACGACCGCGACCTGTTCGGCCAGGCCTGGTCCGATGACGTCACCGTCGACGGCGGGCACAACGGGTGCGACACCCGCAACGACATCCTGCGTCGCGACCTGACCGGCATCACCCTCAAGCCGGGGTCCAACGGCTGCGCCGTCCTGTCGGGCACGCTCGACGATCCCTACACCGGCACGACGATCCGGTTCGTCCGCGGTCAGGGGACGTCCTCGGCGGTCCAGATCGATCACGTCGTCGCACTCTCGGACGCGTGGCAGAAGGGCGCGCAGCAACTCTCCCCGCAGCAGCGCATCGACTTCGCCAACGACCCGCGCAACCTGCAGGCCGTCGATGGTCCGACGAACCAGAAGAAGGGTGCCGGCGACGCCGCGACCTGGCTGCCGCCGAACAGGGGCTACCGGTGCACCTACGTGTCCCGTCAGGTCGAGGTGAAGGCGGCCTACCGGCTCTGGATGACCCAGGCGGAGAAGGACGCGATCATCCGTGTCCTGTCCTCGTGCGGCGCCACGGCACCGACGACCACCGAGCGCACCGCGACGCGCACCTCAACGGCGACCCCGGTCCCCGAGACGACCTACACGCCCCCACGGCTCTACGCCCCGCCGGCCGAGACGACGCCGCCGGTGGACGCGCCGTCCTCGGCGTACTACGCCAACTGCTCGGCGGCCCGTGCGGCCGGAGCGGCCCCGCTGTACGCGGGTCAGCCCGGTTACCGCGCCAAGCTCGACCGTGACGGCGACGGGGTCGCCTGCGAGTAATCCCGCTCAGAACGACGAACGCACGAAAAAACCCGAGCGGATGATCCCGCTCGGGTTTTTCGGTGTCGAGACGACTTACAGGGCCTCGTAGAGCTCCCGTGCCAGCGCCGCGGTCTCGGACGGCGTCTTGCCGACCTTCACGCCTGCGGCTTCGAGGGCCTCCTTCTTGGCCTGTGCGGTGCCGGAGCTACCGGACACGATCGCACCGGCGTGACCCATGGTCTTGCCCTCCGGCGCGGTGAAGCCCGCGACGTAGCCGACGACCGGCTTGGAGACGTTGGCCTTGATGTAGTCGGCGGCCCGCTCCTCGGCGTCGCCACCGATCTCACCGATCATCACGATCAGCTTGGTCTCGGGGTCCTTCTCGAACGCCTCGATGGCGTCGATGTGGGTGGTGCCGATGACCGGGTCGCCGCCGATGCCGATGGCGGTCGAGAAGCCGAGGTCGCGCAGCTCGTACATCATCTGGTACGTCAGGGTGCCCGACTTGGAGACCAGACCGATCGGGCCCTTGCCGGTGATGTTGTTCGGCGTGATGCCGACCAGAGCCTCACCCGGGGTGATGATGCCGGGGCAGTTCGGACCGATGATGCGGGTCTTGGCGCCCTTCTCCACGTTGTAGGCCCACGCGTAAGCGCTGTCCTGTACCGGGATGCCCTCGGTGATGACGACCAGCAGCGGGATCTCCGCGTCGATCGCCTCGATGATGGCGTCCTTGGAGAACTTCGGCGGGACGAAGGCGATCGAGGTGTCGGCCCCGGTCTCCTTCATGGCCTCGGCGACGGAGGCGAACACCGGCAGTTCGACGTTGTTGCCGTCGGCGTCGACATGCGAGACCGTGGTGCCGGCCTTGCGGGCGTTGACGCCACCGACGACGTTGGTGCCGGCCTTGAGCATCAGGGCGGTGTGCTTGGTTCCCTCACCACCGGTGATGCCCTGGACGATGACCTTGTTGTCCTTGTTCAGAAAGATCGACATATTCCGTGGCTCCCTTACTTGCTCGCCAGCTCGGCGGCCTTGTCGGCGCCCGAGTCCATGGTTTCGGCGAGCGTGACCAGCGGGTGGTTCGCATCGGCCAGGATCTTGCGACCTTCGTCGACCTTGTTGCCGTCGAGGCGGACGACGAGAGGCTTGTTGGCCTCCGACCCCAGCTTCTCCAGGGCGCCGACGATGCCGTTGGCGACAGCGTCACACGCGGTGATGCCACCGAAGACGTTCACGAAGACGCTCTTGACCTGATCGTCGTTGAGGATGACGTCCAGGCCGGCGGCCATGACCTCGGCCGAGGCACCGCCACCGATGTCGAGGAAGTTGGCCGGCTTCACACCGTTGTGCTTCTCACCGGCGTAGGCGACGACGTCGAGGGTCGACATGACCAGACCCGCACCGTTACCGATGATGCCGACCTGTCCGTCGAGCTTGACGTAGTTGAGGTCGTTCTCCTTGGCCTTGAGCTCGAGCGGGTCGGTCGCCTCGATGTCGGCGAACTCCGCATGGCCGGGCTGACGGAAATCGGCGTTCTCGTCGAGGGTGACCTTGCCGTCGAGGGCCAGGATCTGATCGTCCGGCGTGCGGACGAGCGGGTTGACCTCCACCAGGGTGGCGTCTTCGGCGACGAAGACCTCCCACAGCTTCTGGATGGTCACGGCCGCGGCGTCGAGGACCTCGGCAGGCAGATGGCCCTGCTCGGCGATCGAGCGGGCGGTCTCCAGGTCGACACCCTTCACGGCGTCGACGGCGACCTTGGCGAGACGCTCGGGCTTGGTCGCGGCGACCTCTTCGATCTCCATGCCGCCCTCGACCGAGCACATGGCCAGGTAGGTGCGGTTGGAACGATCGAGGAGGAAGGAGATGTAGTACTCCTCCGCGATGTCGCTGGCCTCGGCGACCAGCAGCTTCTTCACGACATGGCCCTTGATGTCGAGGCCAAGGATGTTGGAGGCGTAGGACTGCGCGTCGTCCGGGGTAGCGGCGTACTTCACGCCACCTGCCTTGCCACGTCCGCCGGTCTTGACCTGCGCCTTGATCATCACAGGCCTGCCGATTTCCTCGGCAATCGCCCGCGCGTCGGCGGCATCATCGGTCACCCGACCGGGTGTGGTGGGAACCCCGTGCTTGGCGAACAGTTCCTTCGCCTGGTATTCGAAGAGATCCATTCAGCTCACCATCTCGTAGATTTGCCCGCCTAAGGGTGTAACGCGGGCCATATCGGACTTTAAACCCGTGCTTTATCGCCCCTTCGCGCGCACCCTGCCCATGTGCGACAGATCACTCGCTCGGTACGAACCTACTCCCGAGTACGTCTCGATACCTCTCACCTGGCAGATTCGCCGGACGCCGGACCCGGCCGGACACGCCCGCGGCCCGGGGTGTTGAATCGATCGCGGCGACAAACCCGGGGAAGCCACGCATCCAGGTCGGCAAACCCAAGATTCGACGGTTTGACGAAGTTGGAAATATCTTGTGACTCAGCTCACAAATTTCCGATTAGCGGCTTTCTACGGTTGGACTTGCCGCAATCATTTCGTTACCGTCGGCTCTCAGAGTTGGTCACAGAAGGATTACGGACATTACGTCGGATCCGCGGTAGCGAAGAGATGAGGTGGACGATTTGGCGGGACCCGGAGTCTCACGCGGATCGAGCCGCGTCCGATCGGGCGGGTTGGTCGACGACCTCACAGCAGAGGAGATGACCACCATCATCCCCTTCGTCGACGACGACACGGACTACGACCTCAGCGATTACGACTTCGGCTACGAAGCCCCCCGCTCGTCTGCTTCCACCACCCGGACACCGTCCGAAGAGACCACCTGGACCCCCTCGTCCTGGAAGGGCTACTACCGCCCGACCCACTCGGAGATCACCCAGGACATCCTGATCCCCGAGCACGAGTTCGATCAGTACGAACACGACGAGCCGTTCGACGTCGAGGGCGCCGAGCTCGACATTCTCGTCGACGACGAGAACGAGTCCGACTCCGACCTCCGTCCGTTCCGCACCAATCCGGCCGGCCAGCGCGTCCGTCGCCGCGGCAAGCACCGCATCGCGGCCCCGCCGAACGCCCTCAAGGGTGGGCGCGCCGCCCTGATCGCCATGGCGGCCGGCGCAGCCGTTGCCGCGGTCTCCCAGGTGGGTGCCACCGACGACCCGTCGACCACCACCGCCACCACCAACGCCGCAGCTGTCAACGACGCCACGGCCCCCGTCGACCTCGGCCCGGGAGTGGCCACCGCGTCGCCGGTCACCGACCAGATGAACGTCTTCACCGACCAGCTCGGCGTCGGCGCCAAGATGGCCGCCGACGAGGCGCAGCGCGAGGCCCTGGCCCGTCGCCCACTCTTCACCTCGCCGATCCCGCTCGGCAAGTACGACTTCACCTCCGCCTTCGCGATGCGCTGGGGCACCATGCACGGCGGCATCGACATGGCCGCCCCGCTCGGTACCCCGATCCACGCGGCGACCGACGGCGTCGTCATCAAGGCCGAACCGGCCTCCGGTTACGGCCACTGGGTTCAGATCCGCGCCGACGACGGCACGGTGACCATGTACGGCCACATGTCCTCGTCGGGCGTCCTCGTCAGCGCGGGACAGAAGGTCACCGCCGGCGACGTCATCGCACTCGTGGGCAACGAGGGCTTCTCGTTCGGCCCGCACCTCCACTTCGAGGTGTGGAAGGACGGCAACACCAAGATCGATCCGGTGCCGTGGCTCGCCGCCAAGGGCGTCAAGCTCTCCGGCTACACCGGCTAGATCCTCTCTCCGCCATCTGAGGCGTGCGACGCGCTCACGCCCGCCCCGTCGCTCCCTGAAATCACTGCCGGCACGATCACATTGCGATCTGTCCCGGATCAGACCATCCCGGCATGCGGGACCAAACGCAACGTGATCGTGCTGCTCAGAGCTTTTCTCCCGGGATGCCACCTGCGGTCAGCAAGGTGACGCGTCCGGCACTGCCGCCGTAGTCGATGGTGACGCGTTCGGTGGCGCCACTGCCCTCCTTGGCCACGACCTTGCCCATGCCGTACTTGGGATGGTTGTGCCGGTCGCCGATGTCGAGGTGGACCTGCTTGTTGCGTCCGCGGGCCGGGTCGGAGGAGTACGACGACCGGCCGCGACCGAACGACGAACCGCCGCCACTGCCCGAGAACGAGTCGTCGCGACCGAACACGCCGCCCGACGATCCGCCGAAGCCACGTACCGAACGACGCGGCTCGGTGCGCCGCCAGTCGATCAGGTGCTGCGGGATCTCCGGCAGGAAGCGGGATTCCGGATTCGACACCGGCTGCCCCCATGATGCACGGGTCACCGATCGGGTCAGGTACAGACGCTGCTTGGCGCGGGTGATGCCCACGTAGGCGAGGCGGCGTTCCTCACTCAGTTCGTTCGGGTCACCGAGTGCACGCATGTGCGGGAAATGCCCGTCCTCCCAGCCTGTCACGAACACGACCGGGAACTCCAGGCCCTTCGCGGTGTGCAGCGTCATCATCGTGACGACGCCGTCACCCTCGTCGGGCACCTGGTCGGCATCGGCGACCAGCGAGACCCGCTCGAGAAATGCTGCAAGAGAACCGGGTTCGGGTTCACCCTCGCGGTCCACCTCGATGGACGGATCATCGTCCGCCTCCAGATCGACCTGGGCGGCATCGGCGCTGAACTCCCGTGCGACGGCGACGAGTTCGTTGATGTTGTCGAGCCGGGCGCCGTCCTGGGGATCGTTCGACGCCTCCAGCTCGGACCGGTAACCGGTGCGTTCGACGATCGCGTCGACGAGTTCACCGATGTCGGCGGACTCCTCGGTGGCGTCGAGGAAGGCGGTGTCGGCGTCGTCGGTGTCGGATTCGCCGAAGTGCGTGAGGAAGTCGGCGCGCAGGCCCTCGATGAGTTCGACGAAGCCGCCGATCTGCTTGACCGCGCGTGTGTTCAGTAGCGCGACCTTGCCCTCGGCGGCGTCGACGAGCGACTCGTAGAAGCTGCGGCCGGTGTTCTCCGAATGCACGGCGACACAGGCCTCGGCGCGATCGCCGATTCCGCGTCGGGGGGTGTTGAGGATGCGCCGCAGGCTCACCGAGTCGTCGGGGTTGGCGACCACCCGCAGGTAGGCGACCACGTCCCGGACCTCTTTGCGCTCATAGAACTTGGTGCCGCCGACCACCTTGTAGGGGATGCCGTGGCGGACGAACACCTCCTCGATCGCACGGGAGCCGGTGTTGGTGCGGTAGAAGACCGCGATGTCGGAGTACTTGTAGCTCGATGACCCGCCGATCGAGTAGTCGGTGAGTTCCTCGATCTCCTTGGCGATGAACGTCGACTCCTCACGATCGGAGTCGGCGACATAGCCGACGATGAGCTCGCCGTCGCCGGAGTCGGTCCAGAGCTTCTTCTCGCGACGGCCGGTGTTGCGCGCGATGACCGCGTTGGCAGCCGACAGGATCGTCTGCGTCGAGCGGTAGTTCTGTTCGAGCAGAACTGTTTCGGCGTTCGTGAAGTCACGCTCGAACTCTTCGATGTTGCGGATGGTGGCGCCGCGGAAGGCGTAGATCGACTGATCGGCGTCACCGACGACGCACAGTTCGGAGGGTTCGAGGCCGCTCGCGGTGGTCTGCTCCCCCACCAGTTCGCGGATGAGGACGTACTGGGCGTGGTTGGTGTCCTGGTACTCGTCGACGAGGACGTGCCGGAAGCGGCGCCGATAGTACTCGGCGACCTGCGGGTGACGGTGCAGCAACGCGACGGTCTCGCCGATCAGGTCGTCGAAGTCGAAGGCGTTGGCCGCCCGCAGCCGGCGCTGGTACTCGGCGAAGATCTTCGCGATCGTCGCCGCGGTGAAGTCGTCCTCGTTTACCGAGGCCGCGGCCGCGTCGGGCGAGATCAGCTCGTTCTTGAAGTTCGAGATGGCCACCGAGACGCCGCGCGGACTGAACTTCTTCGGGTCCAGGTCGAGGTCGCGGATGATCATGCCCAACAACCGCTTCGAGTCGTCGGCGTCGTAGATGGAGAAGTTGGAGTTCATCCCCTCCAGCAGGCCCGACTGCGCCCGCAGGATGCGGACGCACGTCGAGTGGAAGGTCGAGACCCACATGTAGGCGGCCCGCGGCCCGACCAGGTCGATGACACGCTCGCGCATCTCGGCGGCGGCCTTGTTGGTGAAGGTGATGGCCAGGATCTGCCCGGGCGTCACGTCGCGGGCCGCCAGCAGGTAGGCGATGCGGCGAGTCAGGACCGAGGTCTTGCCCGAACCCGCGCCGGCGACGATCAGCAGCGGCGCGCCCGCGTGGAGGACCGCGGCGCGCTGCTGCGGGTTGAGGCCCTCGAGCAGGCGGGCGACACGGTCGTCGGCGGCAGTCGTCCCCGAAGACGAGGAAGACGTGCGACCGGCGAGGAGAGGGGCAGAAGAAGAGCTGTTCATCGGTAGTCCAGGCTACCCGCCCGCCCCGACACCGCCCCGTCGGCCTTGGGCCGGATGCCCGTCGTCCGATCGCTCGACCGCCCCGTGCGTTGGCACCCGAGACGCAGGGTCCCGCGGCTACGATGACCCGGTATCACTGGTTCGGGGCACCCGTCGATGCGGTTGACAAGCCTCGGCGACCGAAAGAGGCAACCATGAAGAGACCGTCGATTGCCCCCGCCGCCATCGTCCTCGGTGTCGGAGCGCTGGCTCTCGTGGTCGCCCTGATCCTGTCGTTCGTGCCGTTCAGCAGTGCGGGCACGGTCGAGCCCACCGCCGCGTTCCGCGCCCAGAAGAGCCTCGACGAGGTCCTCTTCAAGATGGCGACGAGCCCCGCGGCCAAGTACACCGGCAAGGTCGCCTACAAGTACGACGACGCCCGCGGCGAGGGCACGGTCGAGTTCAGCGATCTCATCGTGACGACGTCGAACTCCGCCGAGGGCACGGTGTCGTTGGGTTCCGAGCAGGGCGAGTACCGCCAGATCAGCAACAACCCGTACATCAGCGCGCCCACCTCACTGTGGAACGAGCTTCTCGTCGCCGACGAGAAACTGAATCTCGACATGGCACCGCTGGACAACAAGTGGGCGTCGACGCGGTTCACCAGCCTCCCCCGCTTCGGCACCATCCTCGGCCCGGACAACCTGGCCGGCGACATCGGCAACGTCGAATCCGATTCCGAACCGCAGCTCGGCGTCGAACTGCCCACCCCGAACAAGGGCACCCCCGACGCCCGCCGCTGGCCGACGAGCGATCCACCCATCGAGTTCATCGGCGACAACAAGGTGAAGATCGGCAGCTGGGAGGTCACCTTCGACCCCGAGTCCAAGAACGTCACCAACGTCAAGGGTCAGTCCAAGCAGGGATCGGCGACCTACGACATCGACACCTCGGTGAGCCTGCAGCCGGCCGACCAGGCGCAGAAGGTGTTCGCCAATCAGCGCGCCCTCGTCGGCGACCTGCAGTCGGCACCGGCGCCGGGCCTGTGGGCCAAGCAACCGGTCGTCACCCCGCGACTTGTAGGCGAGTGCACCACCGCGGCCTGCGCCTACGACTTCACCGTCTCCGGCATCCCGTGGGCCGACGACGTCACCGGCCACTTCAACTACGGCATGACCCTCAACTTCGCCGTCGGCGGTCGTCCCGCGGGCGCGCTGGGCGGCGAGTGCAAGCCGGTCGTGCGCGTCGACTTCGGCCGCACCGCCACGACACGATGCACGGCGACCAACCTGCCGGCGAACTCGTCGATCGGACCGCGGTCGGCCTACACGTACCTGGCCTTCCTGGACACCACCGAGGCCGATCTCAACAAGCTGATCGACGACAACGAGAAGCAGACCAACACCGAGGTCGTGTACGTCCGCACCGGCAACAAGAGCCCCGACCAGGCCCGCTACGGCGCCGGGATCACCGGCCTCCCCAGCTACTACGCGGTGAAGCGCGGCGAGTACCTGTTCGACGGCATCGGCACCGACGGGAATCTGCACATCACTTTCGGTCCGGGCTACTCCGAGCACATCAGCGGAGGCAGCTTCGACCCGAGCTGGGAGGGCACCGAGGTGCTCAAGAAGCAGATCGGCGAGCAGGTCAAGGCCGCCGGCGACGTGAAGGTCGTCTACTTCGTCAACGAACCGCAGGCCGCTTCGGCACTGCGTGCGCTGATCGCCTCCGAGGGGCAGACCGACAACGTCAGCGCCTACTTCTACGAGTAGGTCAGCCCCCGGCGAAGCGCGCCTCGACGGCCTCGCCGACCCGGCCGGCACCGGTGTGGAGTCGTAGGCCTGCGGTCACCGGGCGCACCGAGATCGCGTCGCCGCCGCCGTCGAGGCGGACGTAGATGGAGCCGAGACCCGACCGGACCGGTACGCGCACGGCCTTTCCGCCGTCGAGCTTCATCTCGACCTCGCCGTCGCGGGTGGCGCAGTAACTGAGTGCGACGGTCCACGGCCACGGGAACAGCGGGCCGTCGAGTGCCAGGCGCGTCGGCCCGGAGATCTCCGGCCGGGCGCAGTTGCCGAGTCCCGCCCCGACGAGCCGCCGCTGGGTCACCCCGCCGGGCACCGCATTGCCTGCGGTGTCGAGGACGAGGAGCCGGTCGGTGCTGGTGCCGAACTCCGGCCGCGAGTCGACGCGACCGAAGATGCGGCTGATCTGGTTGTCCGGGTAGACCACCGGTTGCAGGATCTCCAGCGGAACCGACTGGTCCAGCAGCGTTGCGTCGGCGTTGTCGTGCAGGGTCGCGACCGCTGTCTTCAGGTAGTCGCCGGTGGGATTGTCCCGCCACGACGCGGAGAACGACACGAGCGAGACCACCGCCGACACCATCGCGAGCGCGGCGACGACCGGCAGGAGCAGCACGGCGGGCGACTTCTCCTCGGCGGCGTGGCCGCGTTCCGATGCGGGCGCGGTCGTCGACCGGGCACCGACCAGCAGCGCGATCGCGATGGCGAACACGAGCGCGGTGTCCGGGAGGTACCGCATGTGCTGGGCGAGGGCGACCGCGGTCTCCGGGCTCGACCGGTTCCACATCACCGGGATCTGGGCGGCCACCGCGTACAGCACGGCGAACGCGATGATCGGCACCGCTCCACGCCTGCGGGTGACCGCCCACCACGTGACCGCCGTCAGCACCAGCCAGCCGGCGACGATCATCCAGGTCGCGGGAAAGCCGGTGGGCGGGCTCGGCGTCCACCGGTCCCACTCCCACGGACCACCCACCAACGAGGGCACGATGGCGTGGTTCACCGACCGCCACACCAGTCGCGCGGTCTGGCCGACCGAGTGGTTGCCCGCGAACGGATCGGCGGTGACGAAGTACACCACGACCCAGAACGCGGTCACCGTCGCGAGCGAGGTCCACAGCTCCCGACCGGCGCGCAGGGTCGATGTCAACGCGGTCCGTCCGGCGCCGCTCGCCAGCACCGCGGCGACGAAGGCGACCGGGAGGATGAACAGCGACTTCTCGAAGAAGGCCAGCGCGACCACGAAGACCACCGTCGACCGAATCCACACCGCGCGGCGTCGTGCCGGGTCGATGTCGTCCCGCGCGAGTCCCACGGCGTCGGCGACGATCCAGGCCAGTGCCGCCTGCATCGGCAACGTGTTGAGGCCCGATGCCCACCATGCGAAGGCGGGCACCGTCATCGGGCTGAACAGATAGAACGCCAGCGCCACCAGAGCACCGCCGCGGGCCGCGGGTGCGATGACGCGGATCATCCGCCACACCGCGACCGACGCGATCGCCTGCAGCGCGATCAGCGTCAGCGCCGGCAGCACCCAGTTGACCGGCGCCAGCCACGTGGCCACTCCGGCCAGCAGGAAGGCCGCCGGCATGAAATGGCCGTCGTGGCTGTGCCCCAAGTACTCCCAGGACAAGATCGGATTCGACGAGGCCCGGGCGATCAGCACCAGATCGTCCCAGTAGAAGTCGCCGGTCGCGACGAGCCACCCCCGGATGATCAGCTGTCCGGCGATCAGGGCCACCGCGATCATCGACATCATGCGCGCGTTGAGCATGCGCTCCAGTGTCCATGTCGTGGGCACCGGCGGGCCGGGGAGGTGCACCGTGGCAAAATCAGGCCGTGACCGATCGCAGCCCGAGCTCCGGATCCGACGAACCCCAGCAGTCGACTCCGACTTCCTTCGAGAACACGATCGATCTCGAGAAGTACCAGCTGACCTCCGACGTCGACGACCTGCCGGACGACATCGACGAGCTGCGCCTCGAGATCGACCGGCTCGATGCCGTCATCCTCGGTGCGATCAAACGACGCTCGGCGGTCTCGAAGAAGATCGGCGCCGCGCGCATGGCGTCGGGCGGTCCGCGACTCGTGCACAGCCGCGAAGTGAAGGTCATCGACCGGTTCGCCGAACTCGGCAAGGAGGGTCACACCCTCGCGATGCTCCTCCTCCGACTCGGGCGGGGCCCCCTCGGTCGCTGACGCGATCGCGAAGTTGTGCCGACGGTGTGACGAGCGTCGCGGCGGAGACGCCGACCACATAGGGTTGGGTGTCATGAGCACGCAGGCACCCGGCAGCGACTTCACCGGCACCGACCACGGCGACATCACCGCAACGCAGTCCTGGCAGGCTCTCGCCGCGCACCAGCCGCATGTGTACGCGATGCATCTGCGCGAGGTCTTCGCGATCGATCCCGAACGCGGCCGCGAACTGACCGTCGACGTCGGCGATCTGCACATCGACTACTCCAAGCACCGGGTGACGCGGGAGACGCTCGAACTGCTGATGAGCCTGGCGCGCGAGGTCGGGCTGGAGGAGAGCCGCGACGACATGTTCGCCGGCGCGCACATCAACACCTCCGAGGACCGCGCCGTGCTGCACACCGCTCTTCGTCTTCCCGCCGATGCGACGCTCACCGTCGACGGACAGGACGTCGTCGCCGACGTGCACGAGGTCCTCACCCGGATGGGCGAGTTCACCGACCGTCTCCGTAGCGGAGAATGGAAGGGCCACACCGGAAAACGCATCACCGATGTGGTGAACATCGGCATCGGCGGATCGGATCTCGGACCCGTCATGGTGTACCAGGCGCTGCGCCACTACGTCGACGCCGGCATCCGGTGCCACTTCGTCTCGAACGTCGATCCCGCGGACATGGTCGGCACCCTCGACGGTCTCGACCCCGAGACCACCCTGTTCATCATCGCGTCGAAGACCTTCACCACGCTCGAGACGCTGACCAACGCGGCCGCCGCGCGCAGCTGGCTGCTCGAGGCCCTCGACGCCGGGACCGAGGCGGTGGCAAAGCATTTCGTCGCGGTGAGCACCAACGCCGATGAGGTGGCGAAGTTCGGGATCGACACCACCCACATGTTCGGCTTCTGGGATTGGGTCGGCGGACGCTACTCCGTGGACTCGGCGATCGGCCTGTCGGTGATGGCCGCGATCGGCAAGGAGCGCTTCGCCGAGTTCCTCGACGGCTTCCATCTCGTCGACGAGCATTTCCGCACCCAGCCGCTGGAACAGAACGTGCCGGTCATCCTGGGCCTGATCGGGCTCTGGTACAACAACTTCTGGGACATCGCCACCCGGGCGGTCCTCCCCTACAGCAACGACATGGCCCGCTTCGCCGCCTACCTGCAGCAGCTGACCATGGAGTCGAACGGCAAGTCGGTGACCGCGAGCGGGCACCACGTCACCACCGACACCGGCGAGATCTTCTGGGGCGAGCCAGGAACCAACGGGCAGCACGCCTTCTATCAGTTGCTGCACCAGGGCACGCGGATCGTCCCGGCCGACTTCATCGGGTTCGCCGAGCCCACCGACGACCTACCCGCCGGACCCGACGGGTCGGGGTCGATGCACGACCTGCTGATGAGCAACTACTTCGCGCAGACCAAGGTGCTCGCCTTCGGCAAGACCGCCGACGAGATCGCCGACGAGGGGGTGCCCGCACAAGTGGTGGCTCACAAGGTCATGCCGGGCAACCGTCCCAGCACCTCGATCCTCGCTCCCCGTCTCACGCCGTCGGTGATCGGTCAGCTGATCGCGCTGTACGAACACCAGGTCTTCGTCGAGGGCGCCATCTGGGGGATCAACCCGTTCGACCAGTGGGGTGTCGAACTCGGCAAGACCCAGGCAAAGGCGCTGCTGGGCACCATCACCCAGTCCGACGCACCCCAGGACGACGACGATTCGTCGACGAACGAGCTGGTCGCCTGGTATCGCAGGCACCGGGGTCGCGCGGTCTGATCTCAGGTACGGGAACTACTTCCAGTAGTCCTCGTCGAACACTTCGTCGGGGATCTCGTCGCCCGGTTCGACGCCGAGTTTCTCGAGTCGTCCCATGATCGCGGCGGCGGTGGCCACGAAGGTCACGAGATCTTCTGAGTCGACCGATCTTTCGGCCGGATCACCGCCGAGGAACTCGTACAGCGCCGGCGGTACGCAGGCGCCCATGTCGAGTGCGCGGGTTCCCGTGGCGGTCCGCCAGGCGTCGAAGCTCGCCACGTCGACGGCTTCGGCGACCTCGCCCGTCCGAACCGCGGCCAGGACGTCGTCGAGGGTCGCCAGCTCACCCGACGATCCGCTGGACGCGTCGAACCCGAGTACCGTTTCGGCGTCGACGGACTCGTCCTCGGCGAGGGTGAAGTAGACGACCCCACGCCAGTCCGAGGCCAGCGCCTCGATGTCGGTCCGTCCGAAGATGTCGCCCAGCAACTCGCTGACCTGCTCGCGACGGCGACTCCCGAACAGCTGGAATGCGCCCGACGCCACGATCTGTCCCTGCTTGTTCGCCACAGACCGTCACCTTACGCACGTCAGTCGTCGATGCCGAGCACGACCACGCGGCCTGTCGACGGCGACAGATACACGGTCGCCCGCCACTCGTCCGACGAGAACGCGTCGTCGAGGTGCGGGCCGCCGACGAGGTCACCGGTGGGTACGAGGTCGCGCACGTCGGCGGCCACCGACACGGGCGCCGGCACCGGTTCCGCGTGGTACTCGTCGGCCCAGGCCGTGGCACGGCCGGGTCCGACGTCGACGACGGCGTCGAACCAGTACGTCGTGGGGCCGGGCACCCGCTCCGAGGCGCCCGGCGCGGACCCGAGGGTTCCGGCGGCCCAGCCGTCGACGTTCCCGTCGGCCAGCAACGGGAAGCGGCGCGCAACCGGTTCGATGTCCCGGCCGGGACCCGCGGTCACGACCTTGGCCCCTTCGGACGCGGTCGTACTCGGTCGACGGTCGACGGGCGCGTCGGCCGAACAGCCGGCCATCGTGAAAGTCACCGCGGCGACGGCGAATACAGCCGCCGAACGTCGGATGAGGCGCGGGAGCATTCCGCCACGCTAACCCGCAGCATGGCCCCGGGGCTCAGATCATCCGTCGACTGATCGACCCCGGCAGGTACTTGAGGGCCGCCGCGATCGGCGTCCACGGCCAGGCGGGGACCGGTGCCCAGGCCTTCTCGGCCTCGATCGCGGCGACCATGGCGTCGACGCCCTTGTCGGTGTCGACCATCAGCGAGGTCTTCACGCCCCGGTTGATGTCGGTCTCGATGTAGCCGGGCGCGACGATCGAGACCGAGATCGGTGAGTTCGCGAACTCGGCCTGCAACCCCTGCCCGAGCGCGGTGAGACCGGCCTTCGACGCCGAGTACGCCGCCTGGGCCTTGGGCATGCCGCGAACACCCGAGATGGAGCTGACGAGCACGAGGTGACCGCTGTTCTGTTCGCGGAAGATCTCGAGCGCGGCTTCGGCCTGCGCGAGCGCGCCGACGAGGTTGGTCTGCACGGTCTCGACGTTGGCGGCTGCCTTACCGGTGCCGATCGGTGCGCCCTTGCCGAGGCCGGCGTTGACGACGACGCGATCGAGGCCGCCGAGTTCGTCGGCCAGTGCGCGGAAGACGACCGGTACGGCGTCGAGGTCGGTCACGTCGAGCTGTGCGATCGCGACCTGAGCCGCCGACGGGCGGAGTTCGGTGGCCAGGGCTTCGAGGTTGTCGAGGCGTCGCGCGGCGAGCGCCAGCGAACGCCCCTCGGCGGCGAATCGTCGGGCCATGCCCTCGCCGAGTCCCGAACTCGCACCGGTGATGAGGATCTTCTGCCGTGTCGTCGCGGTCATGGACCCGAACCTACCGGCATCGGCCCCCGGCTACGCGGACCGCGACGTCAGGCGCAGTGCGCCGAGGACCTGATCGGTGCCGGAGCGGTCGCCCACGGTGATGCGGGTTCCGGCCGCGCCGCACTCCTTCACCGCGACCCCGATCCCCCGGAGTATCCGTCCGACGGCCACGCCCTCCGCGCCGGGGAGGAAGACGAAGTTGGCGTGGCTGGGCACGACGCGGACGCCCAGGTGCGCCAGCAAGGCGGTCAATCGCTCCCGCTCACCCCTCATGGAGCGGACTCGTTGTGCCAGCTCGAGTTCCGCGTCGAGCGCGACCGGAACCGCGGCCATCGCGGCGCGACCGACCGCGAACGGCACCTCGTGGCCGCGCAGCTCGGTGATCAGTTCGGTGGAGCCGATGCCGTATCCGACGCGGAGCGCCGCCAGACCGTACGCCTTCGAGAAGGTCCGCAGCACCACGACGCCGGGGTTCCGGATCAGCCGGTGGAGATCGGACGCCGTCTCGCTGAACTCCACATACGCCTCGTCGACGACGGTCATCACGTGAGGTGGCACCGCTCCGAGAAATCGGTTGAGGTCGCCCCCGTTCACCACGGACCCGGTCGGGTTGTGCGGCGAGCAGATCACCACGACCGCAGTCTCTGGTGTGATCGACGCGAGCAGTCGGTCGAGGTCGACCGCGCCGGCGTCGTCGAGGTCGACCGCGTCGAATCGCATCCCGACCATCCGCGCGAGGATCGGATAACCGTCGAAGGTCGGTGTGGAGGTGAGCAGTGCGGGTGTCGCGATGCCGGCGTCCGCGGCCCGACGGACCGCACACTGCAACGCCGACAGTGCAACTCCGGTGGCACCCGGCCCCACCGTGACCCGTTCCGGTACGACCCCGAGATGGCAGGCGATCTGCCCGCGCGTCCGGTCCGGCAGGAAGTCGGGATACCGATGGGACTCGAGGATCTCGTGCTGCAGGGCTGCCGCGACCGACGGCAGCGGCGGGTAGGCCGATTCGTTGAGATCCAGGCGGAGACTCGGCCAGGTCGCCCCGCCGGCGAGCGGCGGGCTCATGGCCGGCCGGCCCATCTCATCGCGGCCGCCCCGGAGAAGTCGCCGGCGTGGGCGAAGGCGGCCATCATCACGACGTCGCCCTCGCCGATGCGTCCGTCGGAGATGGCCGCGTCGAGCGTGACCGGGATGGCGACGGCGAACAGGTTGCCGCATTCGTCGAAGGTGTCCGGGTGATGGCTGTCCGGGAGTTCGAGTGCCTCACGCCAGTTGCGCAGGAAGATCCGGCTGGGCTGGTTGGTCACGAACCAGTCGAGGTCCGACGGCGAGATGCCGACCTCGTCGGCGACCTCGATGGCGACCTCGGGCACCATGCGGTTCCCTCGAGCGAGCACCTTCGCGATCTTGGAGTCGGTGAACCCGATGTGCATCTGGCCCGATCCGGCCTCCCAGTACTTGCGCGGCGGGTCGGAGACGCCGGTCATGTCACCGGAGTACTGGCCGAACGAGTGGCAGCGGAGACCCAGGATCGGACTCGCGTCGACGTCGTCGATGGTCAGGACGGCCACCGCCGCACCGTCTCCCGGGATGGCGGCCTGCGCCTTGCCGCGGACCTGCTCCTGGGTGAACACCTGGCCCGCGCTGTTCTGCGCCAGCCCCAGCAACGCCTTGTGACCTCCCCCGGCCCGCAGCAGGGCTTCGGCGATCTGAATCATGAAGATGAACGCGGCACACCCTCCGTTGTGCACGTCCAGCACCGTCGACGGCCGGATGCCGAGCCGGTGGGCCAGCTCCCCGCCGCATCCGCGCACAGGTACTTCGGGCAGCTGGCTGTGGGTCAGGACCACGTCGACGTCGTCGAGGAAATCGTCGCCGTGCCGCTCCAGCAGATCGCGCGTCGCCGAGATCATCATGTCCGCCGACGTCTCCCCGTCCGCCGCGTGATGACGGAATGCCGGTGCGCGGAACATCACGTTGTCCGCGAGGGTGTCGTCTTCCGCGTACTGCGCGTAATACGCTGCGGGAACGACCTTCTCGGGTAGATAGGTGGCGAGGTCGACGAGGCTGACCGGGTTCGGTGTCATGATCGCATCCATTCTGGGGTGAGCGGGAGTCCGTTGCGGTGCCGGTATTCGGCGATGGCGGTGAGGTTGTCGAGTTCGATCTGGTGGCCGGGGGCGAAGGTGTCCCAGAAGTCCCCCACCCACACCGGGCGATCGGGCGGGGCGGTCTCCGGGAAGGGGTTCTCGTCGTAGAACGGGTGATGGCAATTCACCCACAGCACAACCGAACCGGGCTTGTCGAAGACGACCTGCGCGTCGACGACCCGCATCAGGTAGATCATCCACAGGTGACGACCCTGGTCCCATGCGCAGTGGTAGTCGACCGTCATCGCCTCGGGCGAGGCGATCGTGCGGACGTAGATCTCGGTGTCGGCTCCCAACCGGTCCTGCGCGACCCACAGTCCCGGTTCCTCGGTCTCGGTGAATCCGCGGAGGCTGTAACTCCATTCCTCCAGCGACCGGGTGTGGGAGAGCCAGTCGAACACTTCCCGGGGCGGGGCGTCGACGTAACCCTGTATCGGGCAGAAGTCACCGTAGATCTGGTCGTGCGGGTACACGGACCGCAGCTTGTCGAGGACGAGGGGCGTCGCGATCGGCCGCGGATGCGATTCGATGCGGACGAGACCGGCGAGGGTCGAGGCATCCTCGCCGAGGTCGGAGAGGGCGGTTGGTAGCACTGTCATGACTGTCCTTTCGGGATGAGCGGGGCGAACGGTGGGATCTCGTCGGGATCGACGTCGACGACGAGACAGTTGGGGCCCGGCTGCGACAACAGCTCGATGGCCGCCGTGCGCACGGACTCGGGATCGGAGGTACGGGCGACGAGGAGGCCGTCGAACATGGCGGCCAATCCGCCGGCCAGGTCACTGGGTCGAAACCTGTTGACGCTGGGCGTGTTCGGGAAGAAGAGGTGTTCCCGGGTGATGCACATCGCGTGCGCGTTGTTGTTGAGCAGCACGAGGGTGACGGGGGCGTCGTGTTCGACGGCCGTGTGAATCTCCATGCCGTGCATGAAGAAGGCGCCGTCACCGGCGATCACGACGGTACGTCTCGGCTGTCCGTCGGTCATCGTGGAGCCCACCGCCTCGCGGATGGCATTGCCGACACCGGCCGCGATCGCGTATCCCATGCCGCCCATGCCCAGCGCCACCACGAACCGGCCGTGACCGAACGGGAGATGATGGATGGCTGCGGCTCCGGCGTTGCCGGCGTCGGCGAAGACCGGGGTGTCCGGTGGCAACGCGCGCCCGATCTCCTCGATCGCGGTGCGCATGTCCAGTCCCGATCGGCCTGCCGGCACCGTCAGGTGGGTCACCTCGACCGCCTCACACGGACGGTCGTGGCCGAGGCGTCGTCGAACCTCACCGGCGAACCGTGCGATCGCGGCCGCGAGGTCGGTGCACCGCACATGGTCGACGTCGCCGGGCATCCGCGGCGGCTCGGACCCGAGGTGGACGATCCGGAGCTGCCCCAACGCCTCGTCGAGGCCGGCGCGATCGGTCATCGTCATCCGACACCCGAGGACGAGGCAAAGATCCGCGTCGGCGACGGCACGATGCGCCGACGGATGCCCCATCACCCCGGTGACGCCCGCGCATCCGCCGCCGTCCCGGAGCAGGTCACGGCCGCCGGGAGCTG
The DNA here is from genome assembly GCF_030316175.1 of Gordonia sp. Swx-4. Lineage (NCBI taxonomy): Bacteria > Bacillati > Actinomycetota > Actinomycetes > Mycobacteriales > Gordoniaceae > Gordonia > Gordonia sp. Swx-4. The sequence continues at coordinate 1,381,699 of NZ_CP128197.1, read as the reverse complement.
CGACGACGACCGCACCAAGCGCGGCGGCGAGAGCCTCGACCTGCGGACCGACGCCCGCGCGGGAGGCCTCGTCACCCACCCAGATCACCAGCCGGGCATCGGATTCCGCGAGCTCGCACAGGCTGTCGGTCAGGGCGAACAACGCCGGCCCCGGTGCCTCGACGTCGTGGTGTACCCACTCCCCTGGATGCAGCTGCCGCAGTTCGGGGGCCGGCGCGGACTGGATGTCCTTGGGCAGCAGGACGGCCGCCGGCAGGCCCCGGTGGAGCGTGGCGAACGCCGTCGCCAGCGCGGCGGGCACCTCACCGGCGTGGCCGACGACCGAACACGAACCCGTGACGGCCGACAGGACACCCTTGATGTCGACCGTGTCGGGCGGCGCGAGCATGTCCTGGAACGCTCCCCGACCGACCAACGACGATGGCGCGGTCCCGATGAGTGCGAGAACCGGCACCCTGCTGTCGTATGCCTCGGCGAGGGCGGGGACGACGTTCATCGCCCCGCCACCCGAGGTGGTCATCACGATTCCGGGCGTACCGGACATCCGGGCCGTCCCGTCGGCCATCGCACCGGCGGCGAACTCGTGTTTGGCGACGACGGCCGTCATCCCCGGAGCCCGCGTCGCGGCGTCGTACAGGTCTTCGATGTTGGCTCCGTGCACCCCGAACGCGACGCTCATCGACGACGAGATGAGCTGTTCCACAATGTATTCGGCCACGGTAGGGGTGGCGGCGCGTCCGGTGCCGGCGGGGGCTCCCCGGTGCCTGCGATCTGCGGTCAAGGTCATGCCGACAACTCTGCGACCCCGAACCTGAAGAACCGCTGAAGTAGTACACCGATCGAACACTTCTCCGACGACCCCGTGACAACCTACGCTGAGTGATCAGCAGGTGCTGTCGCCGGATGGCTGTCGCTGTACGCACCGGCGAGGAGTTGCGATGTCCGGTCTTCCACGCCCCGCTCTTCTACGACGCAACCAGGGCGTCCGCATCCGGTCCACGATCGTCGGGACACTCCTCGTCACCATCGCCCTCCTGATCGGCGGCGCGGTGATGCTGTTCATGCTGAATCGCGCCGACAGCAGGACCATGTACGACGAGACCGGCTACCGGGCGTATGAGATCGCGGCCGAGATCCGGGAGGGCGGGATCGCGGCGATCTCGCCGGAGTCGTTCGGGATGGGTTACGGCGCCGACATCGTGCAGGTGATCGACGGGAACGGTCGGGTGGTGACGTCATCTCCCGGCGCGGCCGGCGATCCGGTGACGTCCGAGCGTCCGGCGATCTGGGCGTCGACGCAGGTCCAGGACCGGTTGGTCCCCGGCAGCGAGGTGGAGTTCTGCGCGACCGTCACCTCCACCTCGCACGACGGGGCCGTGTACACGGTGGTCGTCGCGGTCTCGGCGGACGCGTATCGGCAGAGTCTGATCAACACCGCGCTCGTGCTCGCCGTCGAACTCCCCGTCCTGGTGCTGCTGTCCGCGGTGGCCATCTGGTTCTTCGTGGGTCGCGCGCTGCGACCGGTCGGGCGGATCACCGAGCAGGTCACCGCGATCACCGCGTCCGATCTGTCCCGCCGGGTGCCGGTCCCGTCCACCGACGACGAGGTGACGCGCCTGGCCACGACGATGAACTCGATGCTCGAACGTCTCGAACAGAGCCGGGCCGCGCAGCTGCGGTTCGTCGGCGATGCCTCCCACGAGATGCGCAGTCCGCTGACCACGGTGGTCGGCCTGCTCGACCTTGCCGACGACACCGACTCCCCGATCGATGTGCGAACACTTCGCACGCTGCTGCTCCCTGAGGCCCGCCGACTCCAGAACATGGTCGACGACCTGCTGCTTCTCGCCCGCTCCGACGAACACGGTGTGCCGCTGCACGTCCGGGACATCGACCTCGACGACATCGTCGCCGGCGAGGCGCGTCGCCTGCGGTCGCTGGGTCTGGCCGCGGTCGCCACCACGATCATCCCGATCCGGATGGCCGGCGATCCGGAGAAGCTGTCGCGAGCCATCCGGAATCTGGCCGAGAACGCCGTCCGCTACGCGGCGTCGACGGTCCGGTTCGACATGTCCTTCGATCCGACGACCGGCGTCGCGTCGATCGCGGTGACCGACGACGGCCCGGGGATCCCGCGCGACCTTCGCGACATCATCTTCGACCGCTTCACGAGGCTCGACGGGGATCGCCGCAATCGCGGCGGTTCCGGACTCGGACTGTCCATCGTCCGCGAGATCGTCCGAGCGCACGGAGGTTCGGTGTCCGTGCAGGACCCGCCCGCGCGGTTCGGACACGGCGTCACCTTCGTCGTCTCGCTGCCGACGGCGCGTCGCCTACCCGACGGCGCAGGTGACGGTGCGGTCAGCACGGCGCTCGCGATGCCGCCGCGTCAGCCGATGCGATAGCCGACCCCGCGGACGGTCTTGATACTGCGCACGCCGAAAGGCTGGTCGATCCGCTTGCGCAGGTAGGCGATGTACACCTCGATGATGTTGGGGTCGCCCTCGTAGTTCTCGTCCCAGACCGAGTGCAGGATGTCGGCTTTGGAGACGACGGTGCCGGCGTGACGGATGAGGCACTCGAGCACCGCGTACTCCCGCGGGGTCAGGGTGATGGGTGTTTCACCGCGCCGCACGAGATGTTCCGCCGGGTCGAGGGAGAGGTCGCCGACGCACAGGGTCACCGGACGCTCGGGCGCACCGCGACGCACCAGCGCACGCAGCCGTGCTTTGAGGACGACGACCGAGAACGGTTTGACCAGGTAATCGTCGGCGCCGCAGTCGAGTGCCTCCGCCTGGTCGTACTCGCCGTCCTTCGCGCTCAGCATCATGACCGGTGTCCAGATCTCGCGTTCCCGAAGGCTCTGCAGCACGCGGTACCCGTTCATCCCGGGCATCATGATGTCGAGCACGATCACGTCGTAGCTGCCCTCGGTGGCCCGCCACAGCCCGTCCGGACCGTCGAAGGCCACCGTGACCGCCCACCCGTCACTGACGAGCATCCGGCGGACGGTCTCAGCTGCCCTGATGTCATCGTCGACGACGAGCGCGTGCACCATCGCTCATTTCAGTAGCCGTGACATCCGGCGGTCGGCAAGGACCTTGCCACCGGTCTGGCAGGTCGGGCAGTACTGGAAGGACCGGTCGGCGAAGGAGACCTCGCGGACGGTGTCGCCGCAGACCGGACACGGCAGTCCGGTGCGCGCGTGCACGCGGAGTCCGGTGCGTTTCTCCGACTTCAGCCGGGCGACGGTCTGCCCTTCGAGGCGGCCTGTGGCGTCGGTGAGTACTCCGCGCATCGCGTCGTACAAGGCGCTGACCTGATCCGGTTTGAGGGTTTTCGACGACGCGAACGGCGACAGTCGCGCGGTGTGCAAGATCTCGTCGGAGTAGGCGTTGCCGATCCCGGCGATGGTGTGCTGGTCGGTGAGCACGTTCTTCACGCGTCCGGTGGTGCCGGCGAGGATCTCGGCGAACTGTTCCCCGGTCAGTTCCAGGGCGTCGGGGCCGAGTCCGGCGATGCGGTCGATCTCGCCGGGGTCGCGTACGAGCCACACCGCCAGGCGCTTCTGGGTGCCCGCCTCGGTGACGTCGAATCCCTCGCCGGGCAGGCCGCAGTGCACCCGCAGCGCGATCGGCGACTTGCCGCCCGGGCGCAGCGGCTTGGGTGAGAGATCCTCGCTCCACCGCACCCAGCCGGCGCGCGACAGGTGGATGACCAGGGCCAGCGTCGGCTCGGACGTCGTCGCTTCCGAACCCGGGATCGTGCGGATGACCAGGTACTTGCCCACGCGGCCGACCGATTCGACAATGCGGTCGGTGAGCGCGGTGTACGGCGGATCGGCCGTCTTGAGCACGGACAGGGACGCGACGTCGACTCGCCGGATCGGGAGTCCGGCCGCGCGACCGTCGACATAGTCGGCGATGGCGGCCACCTCAGGGAGCTCGGGCATGCCACCAGTGTGCTCTAGTAAAGGGATGACTTCCCGACTTTCCGACGCCGAGCTGGCCGCCCGGATCGCCCAGGGAGCCGGGGAGATCCTCCTCGGGATTCGTCATGGCGACCTGTTGACCGGCAGCATGCTCGGCGATGCCGGCGATGCTCTCGCCCAGGCGTGGATCTCGACCGTCCTGCGCAAACACCGTCCGCGCGACGCTGTTCTGTCCGAAGAAGCGGCCGATGTCGGCGACCGCGCGACGGCCCGGCGCGTGTGGATCATCGACCCGCTCGACGGCACAAGGGAATTCGCCGCGGGCAGTGCGGACTGGGCTGTGCACGTGGCGTTGACGGAGAACGGGACCGTCACCGAGGCTGCGGTGTCGCTACCCGCGACCGGTGAACTGTTCCGCGCCGACACCGTCGAGAAACCCGGCGGCGAACTGACCCGCCGCATGGTGACCTCGCGATGGGGCGGCTCGTACGAGACGAGCTATGTGTCCAACCGACTCGGCCTGCAGATGGTTCCGGTCGGGTCGGCGGGCGCCAAGGCGATGGCCGTCGTCCGTGGCGACGCCGACGCCTACGTCCACGCCGGAGGCCAGTACGAGTGGGACAACGCGGCACCGGTCGGGGTCGCCCTGGCGGCGGGCCTGCACTGCAGTCGCCTGGACGGTTCGGAGATCGTTTACAACAACCGCCACCCCTACATGCCCGATTTCGTGATCTGCCGCAGCGAGATCCGCGACGACATGCTCGCAGCCCTGCAGCAGATCTGGTGAACTTGCCGGTGTGAACGGAATCGGCGACGCCGTCGTCCGGATCGGCCCGGTCCTGGCGGTCGCCATCGTCGTGCTCGCCGTCGTCGCGGTGCTGGTGAACCGCCGAAGTGGTTTGGCCACTGACACTTTGGTGGCGACGCTCCGCGCGGTCGTCCAATTGGCGGCGTTGGCCGGCGTGCTGGCCGTGGTGGTTCCGCATCTGTGGGCGTCGGCGCTGTTCGTCGTGGTCATGGCGGTGGCCGCGGCGTGGACGTCGGCTCGGCGGATACGGCCTCGGCACGCCGGGTTCCCGGCCATCATGCGATGTCTCGGGCCGGTCGCCGCGCCGACGATCGTCATCGTGGTCGTTCTCGCCCTGATCGGTGTCCTACCCGCGAGGGGGATCGCCATCATCCCCACCGCGGGCATCCTGCTCGGCGGGGCGATGGTCACCACGTCGCTCGCGGGGCGTCGGGCCCACGACGAACTGAACACTCGCCACGGCGAGGTCGAGGCGGCGCTGTCGCTGGGCCTGCTCCCCCGCGATGCCCGCCTCGAGATCTGCGCCGCCGCGTCGGCGAGCGCACTCATCCCCGGACTCGATCAGACCCGGGCGGTCGGACTGGTCACCATCCCCGGTGCCTTCGTGGGCATGGTCCTCGGCGGCGCGTCGGTGTGGGCGGCCGCGGCCATGCAGTTGTTTGTGCTCATCGCACTACTCGCCGTCAGTTCGATCGCCATGCTCGTCACCGTGGAATTGGTGGCGCGCGAAGATCTGTGATGCCCGTCAGAATGGCGGCGGGTCGGCCTGGTCGGCGAGGCGCTGAGCCTTGTTGCGGGCACGTTCGGCCCGCCGGCGCGCGTGTTTCTGTGCGAGCCGGTTGGGTGTGGGCGGGGTGTCGTCGCCCGCGATCACCCGTGGTGTGGGTGGGGCCTGGGGTGGTTGCTCGTAGCGAATGCGCCGCAGGTTGGGGAACGAGTCTTCGAGGTTTTCGGCGTCGCCGGGGATGACGAACCCCTCCGGAGTGCGGTATTCGGTGACCAGGCGACCCTCGTCGTCGCGATACTGAACATCGACCCAATCACCGAACGTCTTGTGCAGGTGCCCGAACCGGCACTTCGCGTTCAGATTCTCACTCGACGTCGACCCACCCTGGGTGGGGTTGGTGCGGTCGTATTCGGTGACATGGTCGAGATCGGAGTCGAAAGCCGAACATCCGCAACCGGGTTCGGTGCAGTAGCCGTCACGAACACGCACGAAGTCGGAGCACGCAGCGGTGGGTCGATACGGATCGGCGGATTGTGCACCGGGATAGACGATCACCATGCCTGCCGGCGGGGCATCGGCCGATCTCGGCTCGACGGGGCTATCCGGACCGTCGGAAGTCTTTGTCGTCGGCCGCTCTGCGACAACGCGCGTCGGTGCGGTGCGGACCGGGGTGACGGGTGTGATGGTCGCGTCGACCCGTTCGGCGAGATCACGCACATGCTCATCAGAGATGATCCCGTGGCCGTCGACCCAACCGATCCCCGAAGCCCCGGCGAGGGTGGCGGCATCGGTGACCACGTGGACGACGACCTCGGTACTCACCGACCGGACCACCTCGGCGGGGTCGGGGATCTCGGCGTCACAATCCTCACGCCCGCATTGGCAGTCGAAGATGGTGCCGGTCAACAGCGCGAACATGGCATCGGAGTTGCGCTGGTTACGGTTCCGGCCGTCGTGCGCACACACGGTATCGGCCAACGCTTTCACCGCTTGTGCCGCGATGCGAATGTTCTCCGCGGCCATCACGCCGGTGATCTCACCGGTCCCGTCGGTGAAGTTCTCGGTCCACATACCGCGCTTGTCCAACGCTTCACGACGCCGCTCCCGCACCGCATCAGGATCGTGACGGAACACCAGGCGATCGACCATGTCACGCAGCTTCGGCGTGGTCCACGCGCCCTTGCGAGTCCGCACGATGCGTTCGATCTCGGTATCGAGGTCCGCGATGACCGCGGCGTCGGAAATGAGGTCGGTGCGGGAGATGACCGTCTGGATCAACTGGCGCGACAGGATGCCGTCGCGCAGGGTGGTCAGCACTTTCGGTAACCGGTCCCGCAGGGCGAGCGCTTCACCCACCCACTGATCAGCCTGGTAGCGCGTAATGGCGGCTTCACGGCAGACCCGGGTCACCATCTCGGTGTAGCGGTCGATGAAGAACCCGCCCTGAGTGTTGACCACGAGCTGGTCGTAGACGGTGACGATCGACTCATACCGGCACCACGCCAGATACGCCTCACCATGGCGGATCGAACCGAACCGTTCCATATGGGTTGCGGTGTCAGACAATTCGGGGTGGGCAGCATCGACCCCGGCGAGAAACCCGCCCGGAAGATCGGTCCACTTGCTCACGCTGCCCCCACAACGTCTACAGCCCAACCTGGATGGCTGAATCTGTTACCAACCAATGTAGATCAACCCACCGACAAGATCGGATCGTCATCCACAGCCGGACGAATGTAAGAATTTGCGCAGCAGACGGTTACACCGAGCTGCGATCATGCGGGGCGGGAAGCCTTGCGCAACAGGTAGATGTCCATGATCCACCCGATGCGTTCGCGGGCGTCGGCTCGGGCTTCGACGATCTGCCCGGTCACGTCGCCCACCCGTCCGCTGATGAGGATCTCGTCGTCGGTGCCGACGTATGCGCCCCACCAGATGTGGTCGTCGGGGTCGGCGGTGTGGCGGAAGGCGAGATCGGCGTCGAGCATGACGATCTGGTTGGCGTCGGCACCGGCGGGGGTGTCGGCGAGGCGACGACCGGTGGTGATGTGGATCGGTTCCCCGACGCGGTTGGCGACGATGCCGTGCGCGGCGGTGAGCGCGCTGGCGCTTGTCACACCGGGGATCACCTCGACCGTGAGTTCGAGGTCGTCGCGTGCGGAGAGATCGTCGACGATGCGCAGCGTGCTGTCGTAGAGGGCGGGATCACCCCACACGAGGAAGGCCGCGACGCCGCCGTCGCCGACCTCGTCGCGCAGTGCGGTTGCGATCAGGTCCGCGCGTGCGGCGTGCCAGCGTCGGACCTCTGCGTCGTAGTCGGCGGGCGCGCGGTCGCGCGGTGGGTCGGGGATCTCGACGAGCGAATAGCCCTCGCGCGCATGGGCGTCGAGGATCACCCGGCGCGCGTCGAGAAGTCCGCTCTTCGCCGTTCCCTTTTCGAGGGCGAGGAACGCATCGACGTCGGACATCGCGTCGATGGCCTGCAGCGTGACCTGGCGTGGGCCGCCGGGACCGATCCCGATGACCCGCAGCGTGATTCGCACGGTCAGATGTTCACCTTGGGCAGTCCGTGTTTGCGTGCGGTTATGTCCAGGATCAGCTGGCGGGGCGCGAGCCGACGCAGGAAGAACACTACGCCGGCCTGATTACCTCTGGCGTAGAACGGTTTCGGATGTTCGGCGAGCGCGGCGTCGACGATCTGGGTGGCCATGTCCTCCGCACTTATCCCGGCGTCCTCGTTGCGGCGGGTGGCCGCGGCGAGGGTCTCGTACTCGGCGCGATACGGCGAGTTCTCACCGATGTGGATGGACCGGCGGTCGCCGATACCGGTCGCGATGGTGCCCGGTTCGACCGAGATCATCCGAATCCCGTACGGCGCCACCTCACGACGCGCAGCCAGCGCGAAGGCCTTCAGCGCCGACTTGGTCGCCGCGTAGTTGGACCGGAACGCGACCGGGAAGCTCGACAGCATCGACCCGACCATGACGACCGTGCCCCGTCGCCGCTCACGCATCCCGGGGAGGACCGCCTTGGTGAGGGCGACCGGCCCGAACACGTTGACACGGAACAGCTCTTCGATGGCCTGCATCGAGGTGTCCTCGAGTGCGCCCGCCTGCGATTCGCCGGCGTTGTTGACCAGGATGTCGACCGGACCGACGAGGTCGGCGCAGGCGGTGGCGGAGTCGTAATCGGCGTTGTCGAGGCGGACGTAGGTGACGCCGGGCATCGGGTTGCGCACGGCGTCCGGGTTCCGGGTGGTGCCGTAGACCCGAAGGCCGCGGGCGACGAACTGTCGGGCGACTTCGGCGCCGATGCCGCTGGTCGCACCGGTGACGAGAACGGTCTGGGAGCTCACGCCCGCTACGGTATCGCAGCCCCTCGTCAGACGAGACGGTCGTAGCGGCGCGTGAGGATGCTCAGTTCGGCCGCGACCCGGTCGGTGTCGGGCCCGTAGGGACGCCTCGGATCGCGGGTCCACCAGTCGATGAAACGCTGGAGCGGCGTACGACTTCCGGCAGGCGTACGGCGGGTGAAGAACACGAGCGCGGCGACGGCCGGAACGACCACGGCGGCGAGAACGATGAGGGTGATTGCCATGGCAGTAATTCTCTGTCCGACTGATTACCGCCAACAGTGGCACAAACGTCAATGTCCGCAAATCTTCTGCCATACTGGCTTCATGCTGAAAACGGTCGGGGTTCTCCTCCACGGCAACGTCGCGATGTTCGAGTTCGGCGTCGTCCACGAGGTGTTCGGCCTCGACCGCACCGACGACGGCGTCCCCGGCTTCGACTTCCGTGTCGCCTCCCCCGACCCGTCGGTGCCGCTGCCCGTCGGGAACGGCGTGTCGATCCAGGTCTCGCACTCTGTCGACGAGTGCCGCGACGTCGACCTCGTCGCCATCCCCGGCGGAATGGTCGACGGCGACTACCCCGCGGAGATCCTCGACACCGTGCGCGCGGTGGTCGACAACGGCGGCCGCGTGCTGACGGTGTGTTCGGGCGCCTTCGTCGCCGGCGCCGCGGGCCTGCTCGACGGCCGACGCTGCACGACGCACTGGCGCTTCGGCAAGGAGCTGGCACGACAGTTCCCGAAGGCGAAGGTCGACACCGACGTCCTCTTCGTCGACGACGGCCCCATCACCACCAGCGCCGGCACCGCAGCCGGGATCGACGCGTCGCTGCACCTGGTCCGCGAGGCGTGGGGTCCTGGCGTCGCGAACCGGATCGCCCGTCGCATGGTCGTCTCACCGCACCGCGACGGCGGACAGCGACAGTTCGTCGATGCACCGATGCCCGCCTGCTCCGACGAAGGTTTCGGCGCACTGCTCAGTTGGCTACTCGAACACCTCGACCGTGACATCAGCGTCGACGACATGGCGGAGCGGATGCACATGTCCGGCCGGACGTTCGCGCGGCGGTTCGTCGACGAGGTCGGGGTGTCACCGCGACGATGGCTCACCGAACAGCGCGTACTGGCCGCGAAAAACCTGCTCGAATCGACGGACGCGCCGGTCGAAGAGGTCGCGCGGCTGGTCGGATTCACCTCGGCAACCCTGCTCCGTCACCACTTCGCGGCATCCGTGGGGGTCTCGCCGCTGGTATATCGGCGTCGCTTCACGAAATCCGCCGCGACCTCATAGCTCGAACCCGCGCAGAGCACAGGTTCGAGCCAGGAAATGGCAAGTGGTGCCCTCGGTAGGATTCGAACCTACGACCTACCCTTTAGGAGAGGGTTGCTCTATCCCCTGAGCTACGAAGGCGCAGTAACCAGGCCGGCGCGCGGCACCGCGTGACGACCACACGGCAGTCTACGTCAGCGCTCGACGCCGACCGCACCATCTCCATCCGGCACCCGCTTCCGATCGTCGCTATAGTCGACAGGAGGCACGAACCGGGCAATTCGGGCTGTGATTGTCGCCACTGGATCCACCCCGGCATTGGGGTTCCTGCCAGATTCGGCCCGTACACTTCGGTCGGGTAACAGTTTGGTCAACCGGGGAGGTCTTTGCGTTGGTGCACGCAGCGGGCTCGGCGCGCACCGCCGACAGCGAGACCGGCACGTCTGCGGAGTCGGACACGACCGGCGTCGCGCCGGCGACGACGACCCCGGCTGCCACCCCGTTCGGGAAATCGCGCTCTCGCGCTCACACCGCCGACTTCGTGCGCGTGTTCTTGTTCACCTTCGTGGTGGTCGCGCACAGTGTGAACGCGATCAACGGCGGACCCGACGAGGTCCGCGGCGCCAATCTGGTCGGCACCCTGTGCCACCTCACCCGTTACGGGTTCGTCGCAGTGACGCTCTACGTCCTCGTGCTGAGCATGCAGGGGCGCGAGATGTCGCCGGTGCAGTTCTGGCGTCGTCGCTTCGGCCTGGTCGTCGGCCCCTATCTCGCCTGGACGCTCATCTACGCGGTCACCGATCACGTGATCATCCGGGACAACCCTTTCCCGCCCGCCGGCGAGTGGCTCTCCGGGCTCGTGCACGACCTGTTCGTCGGCGAGGGCAAGTACCAGCTGTACTTCCTGCTGATCTCGATGCAGATCTATCTGTTCTTCCCGCTCATCTCATGGATCTTCGACCGCGGCCGCAACCGGCCGTGGCTCCTGCTGTCCGGTGGCGCGCTCATCCAGATCACGATGTTCGTCATCTACCAGTACCTGCCGCGGCCGTCGGGCGCCGCCTGGGACGTCGCCTATCACCACCTCTGGAAGACGCTGCCGATGTACGCGCTGTTCGTCGCCATGGGTGTGCTCGCGGCGCAGCACCAGCAGGCCGTGGACAAGTGGCTGCGTGAACACATGGCCACGGTGGTGCTCGTCGCCGCGGGATGTGCGGCCTTCACCGTCGCCGGTTACCTGCTGGCGACCTCGCCGGGCAATGTCCCGTGGAAGGCGAACACCGCCTGGAATCCGGTGTCGCTGCCGTGGCTCGTGGGCGGGTTCGCCCTGCTGTGGCTGATCGGTCTCGTCTGGGACGATCGGCGCGCAGCGGGACGACCGGCCGCGGCGAAGTTCGTCTCGCAGGCGACACTGCGCGCGTTCGGCGTGTTCGCCGTGCACCCGCTCATCCTCGACGTCCTCGGGCGCGTCGGCTTCCTCAGCGGACTGTTCGAGTGGTTCCCGCACTCCGCGATCCTGCGGTCGCTGATCCTCATCGCGGTCGTTCTCAGCAGTTCGCTGATCGTCGTCGACCTGCTGCTGCGTCTCCCGTTCAGCAAATGGCTGACCGCCCGGCCCCGCATCCCCCTGCTGCCGAAACGGCGCGAGAAGAAACAGGACCGAGCGGTCGGAGCCGAAACCTCGTAGCCTCGTCGGCGGTCAAAAGGAGTCGATCGCCGCAGTCACCGGTACTTGGGGTTGTTGAACACCGGGATCCCGATGTTGATCGGCATCCGCAGTTCCGACATGTAGAAGAGGACGAACTGGCGGAGGAATTCGTCGATCATCCAGTACGCCTCGCGCGGCATGCCGACGTTCAACAGGCCTTCACGGACCAGGACATACGGCGTCCAGGCGGTCTCCAGCAGCGGCGTCCACACGGGTTCGCGCGGGATGTTCAGCCCGTCGGCGGCCTTGTCGCCGAGCATGAACCGGGTCAATGCCCCGAGCACTCCGCGCGAGAGCAGGGTCAGGTCCAGATTCATGCCGAGGTCGAGCAACATGTCCGCGAGCTTGCGGCCCTCCGGCGTGGGGTGCTGGATCGGGTCGAGCACCTGCTTCGCCTGGGATTCGGCCGCATTCCACGACGCCGGGATGTATTCGTCCTTGACGCCCAGCATGTGTGCGGTGATCTGCCACGAGTGCAGGAATCCTGCCGATTCGTCGGCGGCGATCGGCACCTGCCATTTGCGGAAGTTGCGCATCACGGTGGTCGGCAGGCTGTGCCAGGTCACCATGATGTCGGCCTGGCTGATCGGCACGTCCTCCGACGCGGAGTGCACCCAGTGCGGCGACTGCGGAAGGAGATGTCGGACGCCGGCATGCGCCATCCGGGTCTTCAGGCAGGTCACGACCATCTCGCCGCCGGGCTGGTAGGCGTTGAGCGAGCCGATGTCGTAGCCGAGTTTGGCGGTCTTGGAGATGCGGTCCTTCAGATCCCATCCGCCCTTGGAGTAGTAGACCGCACGCGCTTCCTTGGGGATGAGGGTGCTCATCATGCCGCTCGCGAACCCGTAGATGATGCCGAGATACGTGCCGCGCTTCTGGTTGAACTTCACCGCGTCGGCCAGCTTGGACTGGTCGGTCCACGACGGGAGCTGCCGTGCGTGCTCCATGAAGTCGCGCAGCTCCGGCGGCAGCCCGGCCGGCAGCGGCTGCGAGTTCTTGTGCCAGGTCCGCAGCAGCTTGTTGACCTTCGGCGCCTGACCACTGTCGATGACCTTGGCGATCACCGGGTCGGCCTCGTCGTCCCAGAGTGTGCGCGGGTCGGTGCCCGCGCCGCGGCCCGGCAGCGAGTTCGCGGGCGACCACGTCCACGGTGTCGCCGGAGCCACCGCGGCCACCGCGCCGGCTGCCCCGACCACCCCTCCGGCCTTGAGTAGCCTGCGTCTGTTCAGATCTTCCATGACCCCGTCCCATCTAGTCCGATGTATCAATGTGACAATTCTCGTAACCTTGTATCCTTGATAGCATCGAGTGACTCAGGACACACCGACATTCTCGGATTTGCGATCATTGATCCGGGCAGATCGATCGCCACAGGAAGGGAATCGCCGATGCAGTTGTCCGCAGCAGACATCCCGAATCCGGGCATGATGCCGGCCGGCTCGTCGTCGAGTTCGGTCATCCACCGCGCGTTCCTCGGGTCGGTGAACCCCACCGACACCGAATCCGATCCGACCGCCGAACGCCTCCTCGACGCCGCCTTCGACCTCTTCTGCCGCCTCGGCATCCAGCGGACCCCGATGGAGAAGGTCGCCAAGAACGCGGGCGTGACGCGAGTGACCCTCTACCGGAAGTTCGCCACCAAGGACGCCTTGGTGGACGAGGTGGTGCTGCGCGAGTTCCGGCGCTACTTCGACCAGTTCCGCACCGACATCCCGGCCGCGCAGACGGTCGCCGAGCGCGTGGTCGTCGGATTTGTCGGATCATTGCGGGCCGTCGCGAGCAACCCCCTGATCAGCGGAATGGCCGACTCCGAATCGAGCATGCTCATCGAATCGATGATCGGCGACGACGGCCTCCTGCTGTCCGTGGTGCAACAGTTCGTGGCCGCCCAGCTACGGCGAGAACAGTTGGCCGGCAACATCTCCGAGGACCTCGATGTCGAGATCGTGGCCGAGATGATGGTGCGCATCTCGGCGTCGTTCCTCACCGTGCCGAGTCGCGTCGTCGACATCACCGACGACGCCCAGCTGGCCGACATCGCGAGACGATTCCTCGTCCCGATGCTCGATCCGCCACGCTGACGGCTCCCGGCTGGGACAATCGTCGGATCACTTTCCAGCTGAGGGGAGTTCCGCGATGCGTTCGTGGTCGGTCATCGTCATCCTCGCGGTCTCCCAATTCGTGATGGTGCTCGACAGCACCGTCATGAACGTGTCGATCTCGGTCGTGGCAGCCGATCTCGACACTTCGATCACCGGCATGCAGGCCGCGATCACGTTCTACGCTCTGACGATGGCGGCGTTCATGTTGACCGGCGGCAAACTCGGCGACCTCATGGGTCGCGCGCGGGCCTTCAAGATCGGTGCCGTCATCTACGGGATCGGTTCCCTCACGACCGCTTTGAGCCCCAACCTGACCGTCCTGATGCTGGGCTGGTCCCTGGTCGAGGGACTCGGCGCAGTGCTCGTGATCCCCGCGATCGCCTCCCTGGCCGCCATCAACTACACCGGAAAGGCACGGGTCACCGCGTTCTCGGTCCTCGGCGCGGTGACCGGACTCGCCGCCGCCGTCGGCCCGTTGCTCGGCGGCCTGATGACCACCTACGCCTCGTGGCGTTACGTCTTCGTCGCCGAGACGGTGGTCATGGTCGTCGTCCTGTTCGCGGCGGGCCTCATCCACGACGTCGAGCGCGACCGCGACGTACGGATCGACCCGCTCAGCGTCCTCGCATCCTCCGGCGGCCTGGCCCTCATCGTCTACGGAGTGCTGCAGTCGAAGACCTGGGGGTGGCTGAAGCCGCAGCACCCGCCGGAGGTCGGCGGCACCGAGATCGCCCCGCTGGGCGTCTCGCCGGTCGCCTACCTGTTGCTGATCGGTGTCGTCGTGCTCTGGTTGTTCGTCGATCGTCAACGCACGCTTGCCCGTACCGGCCGGCAGCCACTGCTCCGCGTCGAACTGCTACGGATACCCGCACTGCGCAGCGGCCTCGGCGGATTCCTCGCCCAGTACTTCGCGATCGCCGCCCTGTTCTTCGTGGTGCCGGTCTACCTGCAGACGATGCTGGGGCGCGATGCGCTGCAGACCGGGGTCAAGATCCTGCCGCTCTCGGTGGGCCTGGTCTTGTTCTCGGTTCTCGGATCGTGGCTCACCGCACGACGCTCCGCCCGCTTCATCGCCCGCGGCGGACAGATCATCATGGCCCTCGGCGTCCTCTTCGTGATCGCCGCGGTCGGGGTCGACCTGCGGAGTGTGGCCTTCGCCATCGGGATGTTCGTCGTCGGAGCGGGTTTCGGCCTTCTCGCCTCCCAGCTCGGCAACGTCAACATGTCCGCGGTCGAGGAGAAGGACACCTCCGAGGTCGGCGGGCTGCAGGGCACCTTCCAGAACCTCGGCTCGTCGTTCGGGACGGCGGTGGCGGGTTCGGTGTTCATCCTCCTGCTGTCGTCGGGTTTCCTCTCCGCCGTCGGCAACACCGAATCACTGTCCGCCACAGAGCAACAGCAGATCACCTCGACCGTCGACGACGCCGGGGTACCGATCATCTCGGCGGATCAGGCACGCACCCTGGTCCTGGACTCCGGCGGCTTGGAGTCCGGCGCCCAGGCCGTGTCCGACGCCTATGCCGACGCGCAGGTCGCCGCAATCCAGCAGGCCCTGTTCATCGTGTTCGTCCTGCTCGTGCTGGCTCTGCTCTTCTCGAAGAACCTGCCGAACCGCGTCGTCACGCACGACGACGACGACGCGGCCGACGGGGTCACCGGAACCTGAGGCGTGCTCAGCCCCGGGCAGCCACGTTCTTCACGATGGTGGACTCCGTGTGCTTGATGGCCTGGGCGGCGAACGGCCCGACGATGCCACCGAGCACTCGACCCGCGATACCGCCCGGCAGGGTGTAGCTGAACTCCACCTGCAGCTCGGTGCCCGTGTCGGCGTCGAGGAACCGCCAGGTGGTGTCGGCCTGGAAACCCTCGATCGCCTTGAGCTCGATCAGTTCGTCGACGACGTACCGGGTGCATTCCACAACCGACTTGAGCTTCTTGGGACCGACGTCGATCGACAGCTCGAAGACGGAGCCCAGGCCCTGGGTCTGTTCGGTCCTCGGCTCGAAGCGGGTCACCCCCATCAGGTACTCGGGAACGTTCTGGTACCCGTCGACGTACTGGAAGACCTTGTCCCGAGGTGCATCGACCACGGCCTGATGACGTACCACTCCCACGCTCTACCCCGTTCTCGCGTGCCCGGCCGGTGTGGCCGTGCTGTTCCCGATCGACACTATCCGGTCGGCACCGCCTCCGGGTGCGGGACACGGCCGACCGATTTGACCGCCGCCGACGCGTCGGATATTCCTGCAGACGATGTCGACGTCATCGGGCGGATGGTCCGAACTCCTCGCCCGTGAACACCGCGCCGCGGTGTCGGTCTTCGCCGGCGGCATCCTCGTCTTCGCGATCAACACCTTCCTGACCTCGGCCTCGCTGCCCAGCACCATCGCCGACATCGGTGGCGAACAGTTCTACGCCTGGGTCGTCACGGTCTTCCTGATCGCCTCCGTCGTGGCGTCGATGTTGGTGACACGCGCGCTGGCGCAGTTCGGCGCGCGGGGCGCCTATCTGATCGGGTTCTCCGCGTTCGCCGTGGGTTCACTGGTCTGCGCCCTCACCCCGACCATGCCGATCCTGTTGGCCGGCAGGTTGATCCAGGGACTCGGCGGCGGGTTGCTCACGGGCCTGGCGTTCGCCGTCGTGCAGATCGCGCTGCCGCAGCGCACCTGGGGCCGGGCAGTGGCTCTCATCTCGGCGATGTGGGGTGTCGGGAACATCGTGGGTCCCGCGATCGGCGGCCTGTTCGCCGAGGTCGGACTGTGGCGCGGCTCTTTCTGGTTCCTGACGGTCGTCACGCTGGCCATCGCGGCGGTCGCCGCGCGGGTGTTGCCGCGTGGTCGCGGTTCGGACGAACGGCACCCGTTGCCGTGGGCGTCGCTGGCCGCGGTGACCGTCGCCGCCGGCGCGGTCTCGGTGGCGGCGGTCTCCGGTTCGACGACGTTGCTCGTGGTGCTCGGCGGCGTCGCGCTGCTCGCCCTGGTCGGGTTCGTCGCCGTGGACCGGCGCGGCGGCACCGGCCTGCTCCCCCGGCTCACGTATTCGGTGGGCAATCCCCTCAAGTGGATCTACCTCTCGATCGCGGTGTTGGCGGCCGGGTCGACCGCCGAGGCCTTCCTCCCGCTGTTCGGTCAGCAGGTCGGCGGTCTGTCCCCCTTCACCGCGGGGCTGCTGCCGGCCGCGCTGTCCACCGGGTGGACGATCGCGCAGATCGCCAGCAGCACGTGGGCCCACGGACGATCGGCGTCGGCCGCCCGCATCGCGGGTCCGGCGTTCCTCGCCATCGGTATGGCCGGCTACGGCCTCCTCCAGTCGTCGACCGCATCGATCGCGATCGCCGGCTGGTACGCCTGCCTCGTGGTCGCCGGCATGGGCATCGGCATGGCCTTCCCGCACATCGCGACCGCCGCCATGGGCATCACCACCGACCAGGCCGAGGCCGCCCGCGCGTCGGCCGGCATCAACTCCGTGCAGATGGTCGCCAACACCATCGGGTCGGCCGCCGCGGGCCTGCTCGTCAGTTTGGGCTCCGACGCGGTCGGTTCGGCACGGTTGCTGTCCTTCGGTTTCGCCTGCCTCGCCGTGACCGGGGTGGGCATCGCCGTTCGGTCGGTCCGGTCTGCCCGGTGACCGTACGCTGAGGTCCATGAGACGCCGTCGGGGAAGTCCTCATCCCGGATCCCGGGGCCTCCGGCTGACGGTGGCCGCGGTCGCCGCAGCACTGGTCGTCGCCTCGTGCGGAACCGACACCGACGAGCCTTCCGCCGCGCCGGTCACCTGCGCGGAGATCCCGAACGGCGAACTGATCGACGCGCAGGAGGTCTCGGCCGCCCCCACCGACATCGCGACCCGACCCGAGATCGCTTCGGGCTACCGGAGCGGGATGAAACCGGTCGTCACCGGGACCTACGCCGCGGCGACGGCCAATCCGCTGGCCACCCGCGCGGCGTGCGAGGTGTTGCGCGACGGTGGGACTGCGGCCGATGCCCTGGTGACCGCGCAGATGGTGCTCGGTCTCGTAGAACCGCAGTCGTCGGGTATCGGCGGCGGCGCCTTCGCCCTCTACTACGATGCGGCGTCGAACTCGGTGCGCGCCTTCGACGGCCGCGAGACGGCCCCCGCGGCTGCCACCGAGACCTACCTGACGCAGATCTCCCCCACCGACCCCGCACCACCCGTGCCGAGTGCCCGCGCCTCGGGACGATCGATCGGCGTCCCCGGCGTGCTGCGGATGCTCGACATGGTCCACGGCGAGTACGGCAAGCAGACCTGGCGTGACCTGTTCACCCCGGCGATCACTCTGGCGGACAGCGGTTTCGAGATCAGCCCGCGGCTGGCCGGGGCGATCGCCGCCTCCGCGCCTGACCTGAAGGCCGACCAGGAAGCCCGCACCTACTTCCTGACCGACGAGGGCACGGCGAAGCCCGCGGGCACCGACCTGGTCAACCCCGCCTACGCGAAAACCCTTGGTGTACTCGCCACCGACGGCGCCGACGCGATGTACGACGGCCCGCTCGCGCAGGCGATCGTCGCCGAGGCGGGCAGCACCGCGGGCGGTCTGACGCCCAGCCTCATGACCGTCGACGACCTCCGCAACTACCGGGCGGTCACCCGCGATCCCATCGTGACGGGATACCGCGGCCGCCAGATCGTGGCGATGCCCGGACCATCGTCGGGCGGCATCGCCGTCGCCTCCACGCTGGGCATCCTGGAGAACTTCGACCTGCCGTCGATGCGACCCACCGAGTCAGACGGCGACGCCGAGGCGAGCCGGGACGGTGGCCGGCCGGATCCCGCAGCGGTGCACCTGATCACCGAGGCCGAGCGACTCGCCTATGCCGACCGTGACAAGTACGTCGCCGACCCGGATTTCGTGCCGCTGCCGGGACGCGGCGTCGAGACCATCCTCGATCCCGCATATCTGCAGGCGCGCGCCGGGTTGATCAAACCCGATTCCTCCCTGGGTGAGGCACCGGCCGGGGACCTCGGTCCGGTCCCGCTCGGTTCGCATCCCGGCACCGAACACGGCACCAGCCACATCACCGTCGCCGACCGCTACGGCAACGTCGCATCGATGACGACGACCATCGAATCGGCGTTCGGCAGCTACCACATGGTCGACGGCTTCCTGCTCAACAACCAGCTCACCGACTTCGCGGCCGAACCGCGCGACGACGACGGCGCCCTGCTCGCCAACCGGGTGTCCCCCGGTAAGCGTCCGCGGTCGTCGATGGCGCCGACCCTGGTGATGCAACCGGGCACCGACGGCGCGCCGGCACAGGTGATCGCCGCGCTGGGTTCGCCGGGCGGATCGGTCATCATCCAGTTCGTCGTGAAAACCCTTGTCGGAATGCTGGACTGGGGCCTGAACCCGCAGCAGGCGGTGTCGATGATCGACTTCGGCTCGGCCAACACCCCGACGTCGAATGTCGGTGGCGAACACCCACTGGTCGACACCGCCGACGACGGCGCGCACGATCCGCTGGTGCGGGGCCTCCGCGAACGGGGCGAAGAGGTGTCCGTCGACGAACAGTCCAGCGGTCTCAGCGCGATCATGCGCCACGACTCCGGGTGGATCGGCGGCGCCGACCCGCGTCGTGAAGGTGCCGTGATGGGCGACGACGCCACGCTGCAGTGACCTGCTGAGTCGTCCGAACGGACGAATTGTGCCGAGACACCTGCCGGGACACTAGTTTTCCTCAGCGTCACACGGGGGCAACGGGGCGCATACACCCAGCTCATAGCGTCGAGTCGCTCGCAACCAGCGACAACCTAGCGACGTCGTCGTGCCGACCTGCCGGTGGTCGACGATAAACACCAGGAGTAACCATGAGTGGCAGCATGTCCCGCCGTCAGGCCATCGAGGCCGTGACGACCTACGAGGTGTCGGCACCCGGATTCACCGAGCCGTTGGCAGACACCTTCGGACGCAACGTGTTCAGCTTGTCGGTCATGAAGAAGCGCCTGCCGAAGCATGTCTTCAAGGCGGTCGCGGCAACGATCGACACCGGCTGCCCGATGGACCCGACCCTCGCCGACTACGTCGCGGTCGCGATGAAGGACTGGGCCATCGAGAAGGGCGCCACCCACTACGCGCACGTCTTCTACCCACTCACCGGATTCACGGCGGAGAAGCACGACTCGTTCCTCGAACCCGATTCGAGCGGTGCGTCGCTCGCCGAGTTCGCCGGCAAGACGCTGCTGCAGGGTGAGCCCGACGCGTCGAGCTTCCCCAACGGCGGTCTGCGCGGCACCTTCGAGGCCCGCGGTTACACCGGCTGGGACGTCACGAGCCCGGCGTACATCCTGGAGAACCCGAACGGCAACACCCTGTGCATCCCCACGATCTTCATCTCGTGGACCGGTGAGGCACTGGACAAGAAGACCCCGCTCCTGCGCAGCCAGCAGGCCATGAGCAAGCAGGCAATGCGTCTGCTGAAGCTCTTCGGCCACGAGAACGTCGACACCGTCGTCTCCTACGCCGGCGCGGAGCAGGAGTACTTCCTGATCGACGAGCACTTCTTCTACGCGCGCCCCGACCTGATGACCTCCAACCGCACCCTGTTCGGCGCCCCGCCGTCGAAGGGTCAGGAGTTCGACGACCACTACTTCGGCGCCATCCCCGAACGCGTGCTGTCGTTCATGATCGAACTCGACCGCGAGCTGTTCAAGCAGGGCATCCCGGCCAAGACCCGCCACAACGAAGTCGCCCCCGGCCAGTTCGAGATCGCACCGGTCTTCGAGCGCTCGGTGCTGGCCCATGATCACCAGCAGCTGATGATGACCACGATGAAGGCGGTCGCGGAGAAGTACGGCATGAAGTGCCTGCTGCACGAGAAGCCGTTCTCCGGCGTCAACGGCTCGGGCAAGCACGTCAACTTCTCACTCGGAAATGCCAACCAGGGCAACCTGCTCAACCCCGGCGACACCCCGCACGAGAACATGCAGTTCCTCACCTTCTGCGGTGCGATCATCCGCGCCGTCCACTCCTACGGCGGCCTGCTGCGCGCCGCCGTCGCGTCGGCGTCGAACGATCATCGTCTGGGTGCGAACGAGGCTCCGCCGGCGATCATCTCGATCTTCCTCGGCGAGCAGCTGATGGACGTCTTCGAGCAGATCGCCAAGGGTGGCGCCACCGGTTCCAAGACGGCCGGCGTCCTCGAGCTCGGCGTCGACACCCTACCGCCGCTGAAGGCCGACCCGGGCGACCGCAACCGCACCAGCCCGTTCGCGTTCACCGGCAACCGATTCGAGTATCGCGCACCGGGTTCCAACCAATCGATCTCCGACCCGATGGTCGCGATCAACACCATCCTGGCCGACTCCATCGACTACATCTCCTCCGAACTGGAGAAATTGCTCGCCGACGGCGCCGACCTCAACGACGCCGTGCAGAAGGTGCTGCAGGAGATCGTCAACGCCCACGGTGCCGTGATCTTCAACGGCAACGGCTACTCCGACGAGTGGCAGGAAGAGGCCGCCGCGCGCGGTCTCAAGAACCTCCGCACCACCGTCGACGCCGTCACCGAGTACACCGCACCCGAGGTCGTCGAGATCTTCGAGAAGTACGGGGTGCTGTCGGCCCGTGAACTCGAGGCCCGCGAGGACGTCATCTTCGAGTACTACGGGCTCACCATCCTCGTCGAGGCCAAGGAGACCGCGGAGATCGCGAAGACGATGATCATGCCGGCCGCGATCCGCTACCAGGGCGAGCTCGCCGGCACCGCCGCGTCACTGAAGATGGCCGGGATCGAATCTCCCACACCGCTTCTCACCGAGATCACCGAACTGATCGGCACACTGCACGCCGCCGTGGTCACCCTCGACGAGGGCATCGCGGGTATGCACGGCGAGAGCACCTACGAGGAGTCGAAGTACGCACTCGAGACGCTGATCCCGGCGATGGCCGCGGTGCGCGAGGTCGCGGACACGCTCGAGAGCATCGTCGCCGACGACCTCTGGCCGCTGCCCACCTACAACGAGATGCTCACGATCCTCTGACATCTCGGGTACTCACCCGAGCTGGAAACCGCCCCTGAGGTCGACCCTCCACGGCGGCGCCGAAGACATAGTGTCGTCGGTGCCGCTGCACAGGGTGGTTTTCGGGGGCGGTTTTCAGCTCCTACCGCACCCGCAACGACAATGCCACGACGAGCCGGGTCGCCGGGTCCTCGAGGTCCATCCCGGTGAGGGTCTCGATGCGTCGGATGCGGTAGCGCAACGTGTTCGGGTGGACGTGCAGATCGTTGGCGGCCGACCGGACGTCGCCGAAACGGTCGAGGTAGGCGCGCAGGGAGACGGTGAAGTCGCTACCGGTGCGGGCGTCGAGGTCGGCGAGGTCAGAGACCCGCGGGTCGACGAGGTCGGGGTTCTCGGCGAGGAGCGCGACGATCTCGCCGAGCAGGACCCCGGTGCGTGAGCCCGCGACGGTGGTGACGTCGTCGATCAGTTCGCCTTCGAGGGAAGCCGCGTCGAGCACGCGGTCGATCTGGCTGCGCAGTTCGGGTACCGCGGCGAGGGTGTGGGGTCCGGCGACCACCGCGCGGATGCGCAAACCGAACTGCCGCTGCGTCACCTCGACGGACACCTGCGCCCATTCGACCGCGGCATCGTCCGTCACACCGGGGAGCACCACGTAGGCACGGTCGCCGATGGTCGAGGTCACCGACAGCGGACTGAACGCGCTGGCGTGCAGGGTGAGCGCGGAGATGCGAGTGGCGTTCTCCGACAACGGCACCGAGGCGTCTTCGGCCGAACCGGTCGTCGCGAATCCGACGAGGACCACTGCGACGGACGGGTCGACGCCGAGCTGAGCGGCGAGTGCGTCGACGTCGATGATGTCGCCGCGCGCGCCGAGGAGCCGACGGACCAGTTCGTCGTGTTCGGTGCCCGCGGATCGACGACGGGCGATCACCCGGGCGGCGACCGCGGCCGCTCCGGTGAGCACCTCGTCAGTGTCGTCGGCGAACGGTCCGGCACCGCGCTGCAACCAGACGACCCCCAGAAACTCGGCCGTGCCCGGGGCCCGGATCGCGACCGCGCGGCGTTCCCGCAGGCCGAGGTCGGTTCGCGCGTCGACCGCGACCACCCGCGCCGACGTGCGCAGCGCGTCCATCACACCCCACTGCCGAAGCCAGGCGAGCATCTCCGGCGGGCCCTCGCGGCCGAGGATCGACAACCGTCGCAGATCGTCGGCCTCGTCGCCGGCCGTGCTGTAGGCCAGCACGTGCGATCGCTCGTCCTCGATGCTGACCAGTCCGCCGGTGCGCCGTGCGACCTCGGCCGCGAGTTCGAAGAGATCACCGGTGGCGCCCGACTCCATCGACTCGCCGTCGTCCGGCGAACGCCGCGCGGTGTCGAGGACGCGCGACACGAGGTTGTAGATGCGCTCCCACCGGGCGTGCGGGTCGATGGCGACGACCGCGATACCGAGTCGATCGGCGAGGTCGGTGAGGGTCGCCGACGACGTCTTGCTCATGACGGCGACGGGGCGATGGATGCCGAGGCCGGCCAGCAGTTCGGTGCTCACCTCGTCGGGCAGGCCGACCAGCAGGAACACATCGGCCGACCGTGCCGCGCGACCGAGGCCGAAGTGGACGTCGTCGATGTCGATCATCGCGAGGCTCCGCACCGGCACGTCGAGTCCCTGCGGTGCGGTGACCAGGGTCGCCACCGTCCGGTCCAGGGCCAGGATGAGACGCCCGAGCGCGACGCCCGGAGATTTGTCCATACGGACAAGGCTACGGCTGTCCGGTTTGCCGATCGGCCATATCGCGGGAACGCCCTCCGCAGGTGAACTGACGTCATGGACGCCATCACCACTCCCCCTCGCCCGGTCAACGAGCCGGTGCACACCTACGCCCCCGGGTCGCCCGAGCGCACCCGGATCGTCAACGAACTCACCCGCCAGTCCAGCGCCGGCCGGCGCGAGCTGCCGCACATCATCGGCGGTCGCCTGCATCTCGGGCACGGCGATCAGATCGACGTCGTGCAGCCGCATGCGCACCACGAGGTGCTCGGATTCCTCACCAACGCCACGCACGACGACGCCCGTGCGGCCGTCGACGCCGCGATGGACGCAAAGGACGACTGGGCGCACACCAGCTTCGACGACCGGGCCGCGGTGATCCTGCGCGCGGCCGAACTGCTGTCGGGGCCGTGGCGTGAACGGATCGCCGCCGCGACGATGCTCGGCCAGTCGAAGTCGGTGCAGCAGGCCGAGATCGACGCGCCCTGCGAGCTCGCCGACTTCTGGCGGTTCAACGTCGCTTTCGCACGCGAGATACTCGCCGAACAACCGGTGTCGTCACCGGGTGTCTGGAATCGGCTCGATCAGCGTCCGCTCGACGGATTCGTCTACGCGGTCACCCCGTTCAACTTCACCGCCATCGCCGCGAATCTGCCGACGGCGCCGATGCTGATGGGCAACACCGTGATCTGGAAGCCCTCTCCCACACAGGCGTATTCGGCGCAGTACACGATGGCACTCCTCGAAGCCGCCGGACTGCCTCCCGGAGTCATCAACCTCGTCCACGGCGACGGACGTGCCGTGTCGGATGTGGTTCTCGCCGACGAGAACCTGGCCGGAATCCACTTCACCGGATCGACCACGACCTTCCAGTACCTGTGGCGAGCGGTCGGCAACAACATCGACAAGTACCGCAATTACCCGCGCCTGGTCGGCGAGACGGGCGGCAAGGACTTCATCGTCGCCCATTCCTCCGCCGAACCGCACGCTCTCCGAACGGCATTGATCCGCGGCGCGTTCGAGTACCAGGGCCAGAAGTGCTCGGCCGCCTCACGCGCCTACATCGCCCGGTCGGTGTGGGACAAGATGGGTAACGACTTCCTCGGCGAGACAGCCGAAATCACCTACGGTGACGTCCGCGACCTGTCGAACTTCGGTGGCGCCCTGATCGATCAGCGTGCCTTCGACAAGAACATCGCGGCGCTGCGGCGCGCCAAGTCCTCGCCGCAGGTCACCGTCGCCGTCGGCGGGCAGGTCGACGACACGGTCGGGTACTTCGTGCGCCCCACCGTGTTGCTGTCCGACGACCCGCGGGACGAGTCGTTCTCCACGGAGTACTTCGGCCCGATCCTGGCGGTGTACGTCTACGACGACGCCGACTACGAGACCGTGCTCGACCTGGTCGACACGACGGCGAAGTACGCGCTGACCGGCGCGGTCATGGCGACCGACGTCGCGGCGGTCGCTCTCGCGTCGGACCGGCTCCGCAATGCGGCCGGAAACTTCTACATCAACGACAAGCCGACCGGTGCCGTCGTCGGCCAACAGCCGTTCGGTGGCGGTCGGGCGTCGGGCACGAACGACAAGGCGGGGTCGAAGCAGAACCTGTTGCGCTGGACGTCGAGCCGCACGATCAAGGAGACGTTCACACCGCCGACCACGACCCGGTACCCGCACATGAGCACCGACTTCACGGGGGTCTCCAGTTGAGCACGCTCTTCGACACCCTCCTGCGCCCGACGATCACCGCCGCGGCGCGCAGCGAACGGATCAAACAGACCTCGCAGCGATGGTCGGTGACCGAGAAGGTCGTGCGCCGGTTCGTGCCCGGCGAAACGCTCGACGACGTCCTCGCCGCCATCCGAGGAGAACTCGACGACGGGCTGGCGGTGACCATCGACTTCCTCGGCGAGGACACCGTCGACGAATCACAGGCCGACGCCACGGTCGCCGCCTATGTGTCTCTGCTGGAAGCGATGCCGGGCCTGGGTCCGGTACGTCCGGGTACGCTGGAGGTGTCGGTGAAACTCACTGCGCTGGGTCAACGGCTGCCCGAACACGGCGCCAAGATCGCCGAGGAGAACGCCCGGACCATCGCCGCGGCAGCGCACCACGCCGGGGCACTGATCACCATCGACGCCGAGGATCACGCGACCGTCGACGAGCGTCTGGCCATCGTGCGGTCACTGCGACAGGATTTCCCCGAGGTCGGGACCGTGCTGCAGGCGTATCTGCGTCGTACCGAGGCCGACTGCGCCGAGTTCGCGGCAACGGGCGCACGAATCCGGTTGTGCAAGGGCGCCTATGCCGAACCGCCGGCGGTCGCCTACCCCGACCGTCACCAGGTCGACGAGGCCTACCTCCGCTGCCTGCGAATCCTGATGAAGGGCAACGGCTATCCGATGGTCGCCAGCCACGACCCGACGATGATCGAGGAGGCCTCGATCCTGGCGGCGGAGTTCGACCGCGCCCCCGGCACGTGGGAGCACCAGATGCTGTACGGCATCCGGGTTGACGAGCAGCGACGGCTCGTCGAGTCGGGCGCCCGAGTGCGCGTGTACATCCCATACGGCACCGAGTGGTACGGCTACTTCGTCCGTCGCCTCGCGGAGAGACCGGCGAATCTCGGCTTCTTCTTGCGGGCGCTGGCCGGGTAGAGCGCCGAACTCCCGCGTCAGGGGTGACGATCTCGCAGGGATATTCGAAGCCCATCAGTAACCGGTGAACGAGTCGGTGTGGATACGCCACGGACGCAACCTGGTCGACGGATCGAGATGCCGGATCGTCGACGAGGTGCGTTCGACGAATCCCGGTGTGCCCGACACGTAGTAGTGCGCACCCGCGATGTCCGGACCGACGAGCTCCGCCAGACGGTCGGGATCGTCGACGCCGTCGGCGAGTTCCGGCGCGATGACCGTGACCACCCGTGCCGAGGCCCCTCTGGCAGAGTCCAACTCGTCGTCGTAGACGGTCCGTTCCGACGAGCGCAAGACATGGACCACGGTCAGTCCCGACAGGTCGGCGCCGTCAAGCGACCGCACCATCGACACGAACGGCGTGATCCCGATACCCGACGCGAGGAGCACGACCCTGCCCTTGGCCGGAAACACCCGCGGGAGGACGAAGTCGCCACCGATCTCGTCGACCCACGCGCGCCGGGCACGGCCGTCGATGAGGGCGGCCTTGAACGACGACGGCACCCCCGCGACCGTGAAACCGAACTCGACCGGCGCCTCCCTCGGCGCGGACACGAACGAGAACACCCGGCGCGAACCGGTCCACACCGGCGCCGACCACCGCGGCACACTCACACTCGACCACTGCCCCGCCCGGAACGACGGTGCGCCACCGGCGGGTTCACCGCGCAACACGTAGGTGCGGTCGGCCAGTGACGCGGTCTCGACGTCGAGGCGCACCCGGCGCGCGGTGCGCGTCGCCAGGCGTACTGCGAAGGCGTACAGGCTGCCGACGAGCAGAGCGATCTCCGGCACGAAAGCCAGTGTGTACGAGTCGGTCACCTCGACCGTGTACTGGCAGTGCATCAGCACCCCGACCAGGGCCGCGTAGATCAGCCGATGCGGCTGTCGCGCCGGAGATGTCAGCGGTTCGGGCAGCATGACGGCCGCGACGAAGAGCATCGGCGACGACACGACCCACGTCGACAGATCCTGGCCGCCGCGAACCAGTTCGACCACGCCGATCGTCACCAGCGACGCGACGAGGAACACGGCCACGAGGAGCCACTCGCGGACCAGGGTGACCACGGCCGCGCCGATGACGATCATCGGGATCAGCAGCGGCTCGGCCGCCACCCACCAGAACGGGTAGCTCAGTCCGTCGACACCGGCGTAGGCCAGCGCATAACAGCCGACGGCGCCGGCGACCGCCGGGTTCAGGATCAGCCGTCGACGCCATGCCAGAACGTATTTCGACGCCGCGGCGATCACCGCCGCCGTTGCGACGGTCGCGACCGCGGTGTCTACCGAACCGCCGGGCACCACGAAGAACAGGATCAGTCCGGTGATGAGCCACGAATCGGAATTCGGCGGCACCCGGAACACGGCCGCTAACAGATAGGTGGCCAGGCCGCTCACCCCGACCGCCACCAGCAGCCACACCGCGAGTTCGTCTGGTCCGTAACCGAAGTCGGCGTCGACCGCAGACACCACGAAGGCCGCGACCGCGAGAAGGACCAGCCCGCACAACACCGCCCGGTACGGGGTCAGGTGTCGCCGCGTGGCATCGAACGGCGCGAGGATCCGCGGGAAGAACGCGGTGGGTCTGGTCGTCGAAACGCCGGTCGTCACAGGAACAACTCCAATCCGGGGATCGCGGTGTGTTCGACACTGCCGTTGCGCCGGACGGTCACGTGATGAAAACCCTCCGCGTGATGGTCGAAGTCGCCGCGCAGGAACGCGGCCGGGGTGAAGAACAGCGCGGTCGCCAGCCCGTCGGCCTCCATCGCCGACGGTGCGATCACCCACGTGGCCAGCACCTCCCTTGCAGGTGAGGCGGTGCGGGGGTCGACGATGTGATGCCAGTCCGCCCACACCCGACGATTGCTCGCCGACGCGCAGATCGCCCCGGCGTCGAGCGTGACCACGCCGATCGCCTTGGTCGGGTCCATCGGGTGCTCCAGCGCCACCCTCAGCCCGCGGGTGCGGGGTGAGACGACCATGTCGCCACCGGCGTCGACGACGAAGTCATCGGTGGCCCGCCCAACGATCTCCGCCACCCGGTCGGCCGCGAAACCCTTTCCCGCCGCACCGACATCGAGCAGCGCGGGTTGGCGCAGTTCCAGCGCGCCGTCATGCCCGGCGATCACCTCGTCCCAACCCGGGATCCCGGCCACCCGGGCGGCGGGCCGCAGGGTGTAGTCCGCGTCGTAACCGGCGTCGGCAAGGGTCTGTCCGACCAGCGGTGTGACCGCACCGCGGGTCAGCCGATAGAGCCTGCGGTACCAGTCGACGAGCGGCTGATCCGACTCCGCGATCGGGTGGCGTCCGGCCGTCCGCGCCATCTCGGCGACCGCCGAGTCGTCGCGGAATCTCGACCACGCCAGGTCGATTCGGTCGATCTCGGCGCGCACCGCGTCGACGACGTCGTCGGGCAGTGGCGCCGGTGTCGTGACCGTCCACCGGGTACCGATGGCGTCGAACACCCAGTCATGGATGGCTGCAGGAGAATTCATGCCGGGGGTGGTCACGCCGGTCGAACTCAGTTGATGGCTTCCTGTTTGATCTTCTCGATCGCCTCGTTGAAGCCACCCGAGGTCAGCGACGAGCCGGAGACCTTGTCGACATCGATGTCGTTGATGTTCTTGCCCACGACGACATCCGAGATCCCGCCGGCGAACTTGCCCTGGTACTCCACCGACGGGCCCTTGGTCTGGCTCGTGTCGACCGACACCGCGGTGATGACGTCGTTCGACAGGGTGACGGTGACGCCGACCTTCTGCGGTCCGCCGGGTGAGATGTACCCGCCTTCCGCGGTGTACTCGCCGTCTTTGTACTCCTCGCCCGTGGCGCCGTCGGTGACTGTCGCGGTGGAGGTGTCCGCAGCGGTGGTGCTGCCGGAGCCGGAGTCGTCGGAGGAACAGGCCCCGGCGGCGAGACCGACGGCCGCCATCGCCGCGAGGACGCCGCCGGTACGCAGCAGAACCGACGAACGGCTCGAACCGGACAGCTCAGATTCGGACGGGGCAGGGTTCGAAGTGGAGGTCATCGGCCCATTGTCCCTGATCGCCCGGCGCGCCGCCCCGCTGGCTCGCCGAATCGCCGCCGGTCAGCGACCGGCCGCAGCGACACGCGCCTGGATGGCGTCGACGAACACGGTCCGGATGTCGGCGGCGTTCTCGGCGACATAGGTGGTGCCGCCGGTGGCCTCGGCGATCTGCTTGAGCGCGTCGGAGTCGGCGTCGTCGGAGATGCCGATGGTCAGTACCAGCACCGGCCGTGCCGGGTCTTCGAGTCGCTTCAGCTCGGCCAGCAGTTCGTCCAGGCTGATGCTGTTCGGATCCTCGTTCTGGCCGTCGGTCATGATGATGACGCTGTTGGAGTAGTTCGGGTCGTAGGTGTCCTGGACCTTCTTGAACGCCGCGAGCGTGGTGTCGTAGAGGCCCGTACCGCCACCCAGGTCGGACAGGCCTTCCTCCACCGCCCGGCTGAGCGCATCACGGTGCGTCCCACTGCCCGAACGCGCGTCGAGCCGCCGGATGGGCGCCATCTCCAGCCAGTCCTGACCGTCGCCGCCCTTGTCGACGCCGAATGCCCAGCCACCGATCATCGTGTTGTTGGGGAACAGCTTCAGGCCCGTCTGGGAGGCGTCGATGAGCAGACCCGCGCGGGTGGTGCCACCGGCAGGTGTCTCCATGGACCCCGAGGTGTCCTGGACGACGAGGCTGCGGATCGGCACGCCGAGGACCTGCCACTGACGCAGCGCCTTGTCGACCGACGACGGGTCGCGCAGCTGCAGCTCCTTGACCGGCTCGCCGACCCCGTTGCCGTCGGCGTCGCGGTAGCCCGCGTCGGTCAGCGCCTTGCGACCGGAATCGGTGCCCAGCGCCGCGACGAGCGCGGCCCCCGCCTCGTCGGCCACCTGCTGGCGAGCCGCAGATGCGGTGTTCACCAGGGGGTAGTCGAGCATGACGGTGCCCGAGGCGGGGATGGTCGACGTCAGCTTCGACCCCTGATGGGTGCGCATGAAGAGCTCGTACTGCTGCTCGGTCGTCACGACCGGCACACCCGAGGTGTTCGCCAGGTTGAGTCGGGTGCCCTCGTTGTCGTTGGTCAGACGCGCGTTGTTCTGCTGGATCGCCAAGATCGTCATGGCCTCGGTGAACTTCTCTTCCGGAAGCTCGCCGGCGTCGACGGCCGCGAGCGCACCGATGATCGGGGCATCGCCGGTGCTGGTGTCGACGGGGCTACCGGTCCTGAGGTCGGGGAGCTTCATGACCTCGACCCACGTGCCCAGTTCGGGGACGTTCTCCCCGGCGACGACGGTCGGGGTCGAGGCGATGGAGGGTGCCACCAGATCGAGGTCGCGGCGGACCTGCGTCGTCACGCGGCGTGCCTGCACCTGAGAGTCGGCGACCCAGAGGTCGGGCGCCGCGGCGCCCTGCGTCAACAGGCCGGGCACGTCGGCGCCGGCGGCGGTCTGGACGTCGTAGTCGTAGCAGGAGTCCGCGGATGCCTGTCGTGCCACCTCGCGGAGGGGGCCGGTCATCGCGGCGTCGGAGGCGACGGCGACCCGGGTGCGATCACCGCAACCCCCGGAGCCGGCCTGCCAGATGATCACCCCGGTGACGAGGGCGACGACCGCGACCAGGGCGACGATCGCCCACAGCCAGCCGCCGCGGCGACCGCTGCCGGCCTCGCGGTGCTCGAAGCCGAAGTCGTCATCGGACCGGCTCGCGCCGCTCGCGGGTCCCCCGCTGCTCGCGGCAGCCCGGGTCCATTCGTTCCCGCCGCGATCGGCATCTGAGCTGTGACGCCCCATAGTTACTCTCGTTCCCCTCGTATGGCGGTGTCCTCACACCGCCTGACGCATCGCCGTCATCCGCCCCCGCGTGACGTCACGCACGGGTCAGCCGAAGATCTCTCGGAATTGCTGCAGCGACTTCCGCAGATCTCCCGACACCGCCAGGGCCGCGGTCTTACCCACGGGCCCGATCAGCGGCAACCCACCCAGATCAACAGTGAAGGTTACTTCCGATCCGATCGAAGTGGGAAGGATGCCCAGATCGAGCTTGGCCTTCACGCCGCCTTTGCCGCTCCCCTTGAGGCGTACGTGCGACACCGGGTCGAACTTCTCGACGACCCAGTCGAAGCGGACCCGGGTGCCCTTCACGACGACGATCGAGGCGATCTGCGTGCCCTTGGCCAGGTCCTCGTAGGCCGGGAGCGGGCTGCGCCAGGAGTCGTGGATCAGCAACCATTCGTCGTACCGGGACAGGTCCGAGGCGGCCGCCCAGGTATCTTCCGGAGACAGTTCAACCTCGATGGAGTCACTCGTCTTCGCCATGGTCCCAGAGCCTAGTGTCCGCACCTCCGACTTTCCCGCGCCGGTGGCCGATCAGGCCCGGGCGCTGCTCGGCGCGCACCTGACGGGTCACGGCGTGACGATCCTGGTCACCGAGGTGGAGGCCTACGCCGGACCCGACGATCCGGCGTCGCACGCGTACACGCGAACGGCCCGATCGGAGATCATGTACGGCCCGCCGGGCCGCCTGTACGTCTACCGCATCCACGGCCATCACTGCGCGAACATCGTGGTGCGGGGGCCGGGACCTGCGGCGGCGGTCCTGCTGAGGGCCGGCGAGGTGGTCGACGGGGTCGAGCTGGCACGTGACCGACGCGGTGCCGCGCGCTCCAGGCCGGTGTCCGACGACCGGCTCGCCAGCGGCCCCGGGAACCTCTGCCGCGCGCTCGGGATCACGATGGCCGATCTCGGCACCGTTCTCGCCGATCCGCACACCCCTGTGACTCTCGACACATCTCCGGGCGGGCCGCTCCCCGACCTGCCGGTGGCCGCCGGACCGCGCGTCGGCGTACGACGCGCGGCCGACGTTTCGTGGCGATTCTTCTTCGACGGTCACCCGACCGTGTCGGGGTACCGCCGTCACCCGCGCGCCGGCGGCTGACCGGCTACTGCTGAGGAGCGTCCGGCTTGTTCTCGGGCGCCTTGTTGTTCTCGGGCGTCTTGTTGTTCTGGGCGGCCGTGTTCTGGGCTCCGACGGCCTTGCGGACCGCGTCCTGCGCCTTGTCGACCTGCCCGGCGTACTTGTTGCCGGTGGCCTTGTCGATGGCGTCGCCGCCCTTCTCGATCAGATTCGGGTTCTTGCGCAGCGTGTCGCGCGCCTTGTTGACGAGTCCCTTGAGATCCATGACGTCTCCTGTGTCCGAGCCGGATGTCTTCCGGCCGCCCGTGGCAGAGTTTAGTCGCCTACACGGCGTCTTTACGCGGCTGCCACCTCGACGTCCGCGGAGTGCCCTTCAGAACTGCTGTGGTTCGCGATCCACCGCGGCACGATCCGCGAAACCGCTTCCACGAGCACGATTCCGACGGCCGCCGAGGTGAGCGCGACCGAGTTCATCGTCCAGTTCGACGAGTCGAGGTGGAAGAGGTCCTGGGTGAACGGCCACCCAAAGATCAGCATGTAGGCACCCGCTGAGACGACGAGCAGGAGAACCTTCCACCAGTTGTAGGGCCGGGCGACCACCGCGAGCACGTAGACCGCGATCGCGATGAGCGTCATCAGCGACGCGGTGGCCGCCTGGGTCTGCGCCGGCGACAGGTCGACGGCGTCGCCCCCGACCTCGACACCCGGCCCGCCCGGGTTGACGATCACATAGGTGACGAAGGTGCACAGGCCGACGATGATGCCGTTGGGGACCGCGGTGAGCAGGACGCGACGCACGAAGCCTCGGCGGGCTCGCTCGTTGTTGGGTGCCAGCGACAGCACGAAGGCGGGGATGCCGATCGTGAACCACGCCGAGATCGTCACGTGGATCGGCTGGAACGGGTAGCTCAGCGGGTCCGAGCCGAACAGCTTGCCCAGCACGCCGCCGACGCCGACGAACAGCGCCAGCAGCACCGCGTAGACCGTCTTGGTGAGAAACAGGTTGGAGACGCGTTCGATGTTGCCGATCACGCGACGACCCTCGCCCACCACATACGGGAGGGTCGCGAACTTGTTGTCCAGCAACACGATCTGCGCCACCGACCGGGCGGCCGAACTGCCCGATCCCATCGCGACACCGATGTCGGCGTCCTTGAGGGCGAGCACGTCGTTGACGCCGTCGCCGGTCATCGCGACGGTGTTGTCCCGCGACTGCAACGCCTTGACCATGGCGCGTTTCTGATCGGGACGGACACGACCGAAGGTCACGCCGTGTTCGACCACGTCGGCCAGTTCGTCGGTCTCCTCTGGCAGTCTGCGCGCGTCGACGGAGGTGTCGGCCGAGCCGAGGCCGAGCGACTCGGCGACCGCACCGACCGAGCGAGCGTTGTCGCCGGAGATCACCTTGACGGCGACGTTCTGCTGTTCGAAGTAGTCGATGGTGCCGCGGGCGTCGGGCCGGATCCGCTGTTCGAGCACGACGAGCCCGACCGGGGTCACGGTGCCCGGGGCGACCGCGCCGGCGGCCGGTTCGGTGTCGACGGGGACGTCGGTGCGCGCGAGCAGCAGCACGCGCAGTCCGGCCGCGCCGATGTCGGAGGCCAGTTGAGCGGTCTCCCCGGCCGGGTCGAGCAGCACGTCGGGTGCGCCGATCAACCAGTTGCCTACGTCGGTGCCGGACGCGTCGTCGAACGACATCCCGCTCCACTTGGTGGCCGAGGTGAACGGCTTGATCGCGGACACGGTCCACGACGGCGGGGTCGGATACGCCTCGGCGACGGCGATCATGCTGGCGTTGGGACGCGGATCGTGGGCGGCGAGTGCCGCGAGCACCTCTCCGGCCAGGTCTGGCGGATCGTCGCCGACGACGCGCAGTTCGGACAGGCGCATCCCGTTCTCGGTGAGGGTGCCGGTCTTGTCGGCGCACACGACGTTGACGCGGGCCAGGCCCTCGATCGCGGGGAGTTCGTTCACGAGGCACTGCCGCTGCCCGAGGCGAACGACGCCGACCGCGAAGGCGATCGAGGTCATCAGCACCAGACCTTCGGGCACCATGGGCACGAGCGCGGCGACCATGCCCAGCAGCGCCTGCTTGAGACTGTTGTCGCTGATGAACAGCTGGTTGACGATCGTCAGGATGCCGGCGGGGATCAACAGCCAGGTGATGACCCGCAGGATCTGGTCGATTCCCGAGCGGAGTTCGGAGGAGACCAGGGTGAACTTCGACGCCTCGGCCGCGAGCTGCGCGGCGTACGCGTCGGCCCCGACCTTGGTCGCCCGGTAGGCGCCGCCGCCGGCGACCACGAAGCTGCCGGACATGACCTGCGCGCCCGGGTCCTTGTCGATCGGATCGGCCTCACCGGTCAGCAGCGACTCGTCGACGTCCAGTGCGGTGGCCTCGATGACCTCGCCGTCGACGACGATCTGGTCGCCGGCACCGATCTCGATGATGTCGTCGAGCACGACCTCGTCGGGCGCGACCTCCACGACCTCACCGTCGCGTCGGACCCGCGGCCGGGTCTGACCGACGATGGCGAGCTTGTCGAGGGTGCGCTTGGCGCGGACCTCCTGGACGATGCCGATCGTCGAGTTGGCGATGATCAGCAGACCGAACAGGCCGTTGATGAGCGAACCGGTGAACGCGACGATGGCGAACAGAACACCGAGGATCGCGTTGATGCGCGTGAAGACGTTGGCGCGCACGATGTCCGCGACGCTGCGGCCCGAGCGGTCGGGCATGGAGTTGACCTTGCCCTCGGCGACCCGCTGGGCCACCTCTGCCGCGGTAAGACCGGGCTCGATCGTCTCCGTCGTGGTGCTCACGCCGAAACCTCCCACCAACTCGAATGCGCCACACCGGTTCCGGTGCGGTGTTCGAGGTCGATCGAACCACCGGGCTGCGGGACGAGCACAGTCGGGTCGCCGTGGTGTGCGGCGGCTTGCAGCCGCGCGATCGGCTCACCCCATGGGTGACGGGCGAGATTGAAGGTGCCCCAGTGGATCGGGACCAGAACCGAATCGGCCCCGGAAGCCGGCGAGACCATCCGATGCACCGACAGCGCCTCCTCCGGGTTGACGTGGATGTCGGGCCACATCACGTCGTAGGCGCCGACGGCGATGAGCGTCAGGTCGAAGGGGCCGAGCCGGGCGCCGACGTCGGAGAATCGCTCGGTGTGGCCGGTGTCGCCGGAGAAGAAGACGCGGTGGGTGTGGCCGGCGATCGCCCAGCTCCCCCACTGGGTGAGGTTGCGTGCCAGCCACCGTCCGGAGAAGTGGCGTGCCGGTCCGCAGGTGAACCGCAGCTCTCCGCCGCGTGTGGCGACGACGACCTCGTCCCACCAATCCGCCTGCCGGATGCGGTCTTCGGCGATCCCCCAGGACATCAGATGTGCGGCGACGCCGAGGGTCGTGACGAACACGGCGTCCGGCTGTGTCGCCGCGATGGTGGTGACCGTGTCCATGTCGAGATGGTCGTAGTGGTCGTGGCTGATGACCACGACGTCGATCGGGGGCAGCTCGCGCGCGGCCAGCGGGGCGGCGTGCATGCGTCCCGGACCGACGAGTTGGCTCGGCGAACACCGGCGGCTCAGGACGGGGTCGGTGATGATGCGCGCGCCGTCGATGTCGACGATCGCGGTGGCATGTCCCAGCCAGGTGACCGCGAGGGGCGACGGGGCGTCGAAGGTCGGGACGGTGACCATCACCGGACGTCGGGGCCGGCCCGGGCGGCGCGCCATGTCGGCGAGCACCTGGCGGTCCGGGGCGACGGAACCCTCCGGCGGCTCGGGGTTGTCGAAGACCCCGTCTCGCAGGTGGGGGGACGTGCGCACGTGCGGCACGATCTCCTCGCGGGTGGCGCCGAGTGCGCGAGCCGGGCCGAGACCACCGGCGGCGAGCCGTTCGGCCACCGCGTCGGCCATCATCGCCCCAGCCGATGTCACCCGCCCCAGCACCCGCGAGGTCGCGTCGGGGCCGCTTCTTTCGGGATCCGTGGTCACATCCACACAGTAATCCGATCGGGTGAGGTTCGACGCGAAGCGCAACGGCGTCGGACCAGAAGGCTCTCACGGCGACCATCGAGATGTGAGCATCAACAAACATCGGCACGTTTCGGGCGGTCAACCGTGCAAACGCGGACAACGGCACTGATAGGCTGCGGCGAACATTGTCCATTGCACATGCGCAAGCGCATGTTGGCCAAGGGGTTGACCGTCTTGCCACGGATGTCCGTCGAACAGCGTCGAAGCGCGCTCATCGAGTCGGCGTACCGAGTGATCGCCGATCACGGAGTCGAGGGTGCCACCACCCGCCGGATCTGCGCTCACGCCGGAATGCCCCTCGCGAGTTTCCATTACGCATTCGAGAGCCGCACGGCGCTGTTGTGCGCGGTGATGGATCATGCGGTGCCCGTCGACATCGAGCGCATGCTGCATTCGGTCATGCCTGCCGCCGACTTCGGCCCGGAGCCAGACATCGACGCGCTCAAACAGAACATGGTGCGGCAGTTCCATGCCTTCGTCGACCTGCTCAAGGCCGATCCCGGCCGGATGCAGGCGACCATCGCGCTCGGCATCTACGCGCACAACCATCCGGAACTGCAGCAAGTCGGCAAGGTCATGTACGAGCAGCTCTATCGGGTTGCGGCGTCCGGCATGCGGGAGATAGCCGAACTCGCGGGTCTGACCTGGACCCGGCCGACGGAGGAACTCGGCCCGCTCATCATCGCCGCGACCAACTCGATCACCCTGATCTACCTGAGCACCGGCGACGACAAGGTGGTCGACTCCCTCATCGCGGCAGTCGCAGAGCAGCTCGCCACCTATGTCACGTTCGAGTGACCCTCGTTCCCACGCCTCGTCCGGAACATCCCCCGTCGACGGTCTGTGGGTGACCGACCCCGACCGGTACTGGGCGTCGATCGACGACGCGGTCACCGACGCAGGGCTCGATGCCCCGGTCCTCGCACTCGACCGCGCGGCGCTCGAACACAATGCCGCAGATCTGTTGCGCCGCTCCGCCGGTGTCCCCATCCGGGTCGCCAGCAAATCCCTCCGGGTGCGTTCGGTGATCACCGATCTCGCCACCCGTCGCGGCTTCCACGGCGTACTCGCCTACGACCTCGCCGAGGCGCACTGGCTGGCGACGACGACGGAGATCACCGACATCCTGATCGGTTATCCGAGCGTCCGACGGGAAGCACTGGCAGGCTTCGTGTCCGACGAGGTGGCGGCGAGCCGGGTGAGCCTGCTCGTCGACTCGGTCGAGCAGCTCGACATCATCGACGCCGTCGCCCCACCCGCATCACGACGACCGATTCGGGTCGCCATCGACCTCGACGCGTCGTACCGGCTCCTCGGCGGCCGCGTACACGTCGGGGTCCGGCGTTCCCCGGTGCATTCCCGGCGCGACGTCCTCGATCTCGCCCGGACCATCGTCGCGCGGAACGGTTTCGACCTGGTCGGCGTGATGTCGTACGAGGCGCAGGTCGCCGGTGTCGCCGACGCGGTTCCGGGGAAGGCAGTCGTCAACCGGGCGATCGGGATGATGCAGCGCCGGTCGATGGCCGAACTGCGCCGCCGGCGCGGGAAGATCATCGGCGAGCTGCGGCAGATCGCCGACCTGGAGTTCGTCAACGGCGGCGGCACCGGCTCGCTCGAGGAGACCGCCCGCGACCGGTCGATCACCGACATCGCCGCGGGCAGCGGACTTTTCGGTGGCCATCTCTTCGACGGTTATGCACGGTTCCGACCGGCCCCTGCGCTGTCGTTCGGACTCGACGTCGTCCGGCGTCCGGCCCGCGACATCGTCACCTGCGCCGGCGGCGGCTGGATCGCCTCCGGACCGCCAGCACCCGATCGCCTCCCGAAACCGGTGTGGCCGAGCGGACTCGAGTTCGTCGGCACCGAGGCCGCCGGCGAGGTGCAGACCCCGCTCCGCGGGAAGGCTGCGCCGGGCATCGCGATCGGCGATCGAGTATGGTTCCGGCACACCAAGTCCGGCGAGGTCTGCGAACGCGCCCGGCACGTCGCGATCATCGACCGCGACGACGCTGGTCACGCGGTGGTCAGTGAGGTCGTGCCGACCTACCGAGGCGAGGGGAAATGCTTTCTGTGAGCGGTACGTCGACTGCCGCCGGGCACGGCTGGCGCAACTGGGGTGGTACCGCGTCGTGCACACCGAGACGAGTGGTGCATCCGACGAGTGTGGGCGCGATCGCCGACATCGTGCGGGAGACCGCCGAGCGGGGCGGCACGGTCAAGACCGTCGGTGCCGGACACAGCTTCTCCCCCATCGCCGTCGCCGACGACGTCCAGCTCGAACTGTCCGGCCTGCGCGGTCTGGCCGGCGCCGACGGCCACCGGGTGACGCTGCACGCGGGCACCCACCTGCACGAGATCCCCGCGCTACTGGCACCGAGGGGTCTGGCGATGGCCAACCTCGGTGACGTCGACCGGCAGACCATCGCGGGCGCGACCTCCACCGGAACCCACGGCACCGGACTGGCATTCGGCGGCATCAGTACGCAGATCGCCGGCGTCACCCTCGTGAACGGCAAGGGCGAGATCGTCACCATCGGTCCCGCCGACCCCGAACTACCCGCTGCCGCACTGGGTCTCGGCGCACTCGGGGTGCTCGTCGAGATCACGCTCGACTGCGTCGACAACTTCCGGTTGCATGCCGTCGAAGGGCCGGCCTCCGCCGACGATGCGATCGCCGGCTTCCTCGACCACGTCGCCGAGTCCGACCATCACGAGTTCTACATGTTCCCGCACACCAATTGCGCACTCGTGAAGACCAATACGCGGCTCGGGACGGATGCACCGATCACCGGACCGTCGCGATTCCGCCGCTACGTCGACGACGAACTGTTGAGCAACAAGGTGTTCCGGCTGCTGTGCGAGGTCGGTGTCCGCGCACCCCGGCTCGTTCCCGCCATCAACGCGGTGGCCGGCCGCAGCCTGTCGTCCCGCGAGCTGACCGACACGTCGACCAAGATCTTCGTCTCCGACCGCGACGTACGCTTCCGCGAGATGGAGTACGCGATCCCCCTCGAGGACGTCCCGGCGGCGTTGCGCGAGCTCCGCGCCCTGCTGGACCGCCGCGAGTACCGCGTCAGCTTCCCCATCGAGGTGCGCGCCGCCGCGGCCGACGACCTGATGCTCTCCACCGCCACCGGACGCCGCAGCGGCTACATCGCCGTCCACCGCTACCACCGCGACGACCCGGCCGACTCCGCCGCGTACTTCGCCGACGTCGAATCGATCCTCACCGGCTTCGGCGGACGCCCCCACTGGGGCAAGATGCACACCCGCGACGCCGACTACCTGCGCAGCGTCTACCCGCGCTTCGACGAGTTCCGTGCGGTGCGCGATCGGTTCGATCCGTCTCGAGTGTTCGCGAACGACTACCTGCGGCGGGTGCTGGGGGACTGAGCTCAGCGCCGATGGATCGGCCCGCTTCCTTCGTGCAGTGGGCTCGCCTGTGCGCCATGACGTTCGGCGATGATCTGTGCTGCGATCGCCACCGCCACCTCCGCCGGTGTGTGCCCGCCGAGGTCGAGCCCGAGGGGCGACCGCAAGCGCGCGAGCTGTGCCTCGTCGACGCCCTCCTCGCGAAGACGACGGTTGCGGTCGTCAGCGGTCCGGCGAGATCCGAGGGCACCGATGAAACCGAGGGTCGGCGCCTGCAGGGCGGTGCGGAGAGTCGGCACGTCGAACTTGGTGTCGTGGGTCATCACGCACAGTGCCGTGGTCGAGCGGACCTCCCGGTCCCGGATCTGGTCGGCGAGATAGCGATCGGGCCAGCCGACGATCACCTCGTCGGCGTCGGGGAATCGTTCCGGGGTCGCGAACACCGGTCGGGCGTCGACAACGGTGACACGCATTCCGAGCGTCGACCCCAGTGAACTGAGCGCGCGCACGAAGTCGTTGGCGCCCACCAGGATCAGACGTGCCGGCGGGGCGAAGGTCTGCACGAAGGTGCGTGGCCGGTCCTCGGTCGGCGCAGCGGGATCGGTGGCCTCGCAGTCGTCGAGGCCGATGACGCCGGTGCGGCCGGTGTCGAGCATGTCGGCGACGTCGTGGTCGAGGCGTCGCCACGGCGGCCGGGAGGCCTCGGTCGCGACATACCAGTCCGGGTGGGCGTTCAGCGTCGTGGCGACCGCGATCGGTTCATCGGCCGCGAGTGCGTCGGCGAGGCGTC
Organism: Gordonia sp. Swx-4; assembly: GCF_030316175.1. Taxonomy (NCBI): domain Bacteria; kingdom Bacillati; phylum Actinomycetota; class Actinomycetes; order Mycobacteriales; family Gordoniaceae; genus Gordonia; species Gordonia sp. Swx-4. Next base: position 1,341,235 of record NZ_CP128197.1, on the reverse strand, counting down.
GGAGCTGACCCAGCCGTTCGGGCGTCGGCTCGATGCGTTCGACGGCGACGTCGATCTGACCACCGCACGTCAGGCCGGGCGCGGGATCACGAGGGTCCTCGATGCCGAACTGCTCGACGACTGCGAGCCCGTCTTCGAGCACCTGCTGCGCGGTGTGGACCAGGGCCGACTCGACGCACCCACCGGAGACCGAGCCGATGACGGTGTCGTCGTGTGTGACGACCATCGACGCCCCGACCTCGCGTGGCGCCGACCCGGACGTCGCGATGACCCGACACAGCGCGACGGGGCGTGCATCCGGCCGGCCGAGGACGGCCAGCAGGTCGGGCAGGATATCGCGCATGCTCTCCAGTTGACCAGATGTTCCGGTGACCGGCCACCTCGCCACCACCGGCCGATCTCATCTCGACAAGCAGACGTCGATCGAAGTCGGCACGTCGAAGCGAGGTTCGCCGGTCGGGATCTCAGTGCCCGACGAACTTCGGCTGCCGCTTCTCGTTGCGTGCGGCACGCCCCTCGGCCATGTCGTCGCTCTGCCAGGCGCGGACCATCGCGGCGACCCGGTCCTCGGGTGCGGTGTCGCGGGCGCCGTCGCCGTTGAGCACCAGCTTGTAGTGCTGCAGGGTGAGCGGGGCGAGATCGGCGATGGTGGCCGCCCAGTGCTGGGCGTCGGCGAGATCGCCGATGCGGTTGGCGAATCCGAGAGTGTGGGCACGGTCGGCGTTCAACGGGTCGCAGCCGATGAGCATGCCGCGCGCCTGGCCGGCACCGACGAGCGACACGAGCCGGCGGATGGTCCACTCATCCACGGCGACACCGATTTTGGCGGCCGGGATGGCAGCGATCGCGTCGGGCGCCATCACGCGGAGGTCGGCGGCCATGGCCAGCTGGAGTCCACCGCCGATCGCGGAACCGTTGAGAGCCGCGATGACCGGCACCGGCGTCTGCTCGATGCGATGCAGCGTCGAGACCAGCTTGTCGAGGAAGCCGGGGTCGTAGACCGGCCCGGACAGATCGGCACCCGCACTGAACACCGGACCACGTCCGGTCACCACGATGGCCCGCGCACCGGCATCGACCGCGGCGCCGAAGGCGTCGGCCAGCCCGCTGAGCATCTCCTCGTTGAGGGCGTTGCGCTTGTCGACACGGTCGAGCTCGATGGTGACGACGGCGCCGTCGGTGGTGGAGTGAATCATGGGGGCCAAGCCTACCGATGACACTGTCGAGCCGACTCGTGACAGGGTGGTGACGTGCCGAACACCACGCCGAGCAGCGCCACGCCGATCGACGTCGAGGGCCACTCGGACGTCCTGATAATCGGCGGCGGGCAGGCAGCACTGTCGTCGGCCTACTTCCTGCACCGCTTCGGCCTCGGGGAGCGCTATCAGATGCTCGACCATGCGCCCGGCCCCGGCGGAGCCTGGCAGTTCCGCTGGCCGACGCTGACCCTCGCCACCGCCAATCGGGTCCACGACCTGCCTGGGTGGGGGCTCGTCGAGGCACTCGGACTCGACTGCGACCGGCTCCCCGCCGCCACCGCGGTCCCGGACTACTTCGGCCGATACGAGCAGAGGTTCGGCCTCAACGTCCATCGGCCGGTACACGTGCGGGCGGTTCGACGGGACGGTGAGGGTTTCCGTGTCGAGTTGGCCGACGGCCGTACCCTCACCACCAACGTCATCATCAACGCCACCGGCACATGGGACCGGCCGTTCATCCCGCACATCCCCGGCGCCGCGGATTTCCGTGGCCGCCAACTGCACACGCACGACTACAAGACCCCGGCGGAGTTCGCCGGCAAACGCGCCCTGGTGGTGGGTGCCGGCATCTCGGCGATCCAGTTGCTCATCGAGATCGCCCGCGAGGCGCCCGGCGTCGAGACGTTCTGGTGCTCTCGACGCGAGCCGGTCTTCAGTACCGAACCGTTTACGCCCGAACAGGGACGCGAAGCCGTGGCGCGGGTCGAACGCCGCGTCCGCGCGGGGCTGCCCCCGACCTCGGTGGTCTCGGTGACCGGACTCGCCCTGACACCCGCGATCGCGGCCGCCCAGCGCGACGGCATCCTGTCGTGGCGCCCGATGTTCACCCGCATCACCGAGACCGGCGTCTGCTGGGACTGCGGCCCGGAAGGCGGTGAACACCTCGATCTCGACGTCATCTTCTGGAACACCGGCTTCCGCAGCTCGCTCGATCATCTGACGCCGCTGCGGCTGCGCGCACCGGGTGGCGGCATCACCATGACCGGCCGTCTCGCGACGGTCGTCGAGGCCGATCCGCGGATTCAACTGATCGGATACGGGCCGTCGGCATCGACGATCGGGGCCAACCGGGCGGGCCGCGAGGCCGCGAGAGTGGCCGCTGACCTGCTCGGAGTCGCCGCTCACTGACCCGCCACCGCCGCGACGACGCTCACGTCGCCGTTATTGGGGATTGACAGATTGTTGTGTTTTCCTAACACTTGGTGGGGTGAGTCCAATACGCCGTGGGGAAAAACTCCCCATCTTCAACCGCATCGGCGTCCTGCGTGCGGAACGGCAGATGTCGCGGGCCGAGCTCGCGAATCTAGTCGGCATCAACGTCCAGTCCGTCGGCGCACTCGAGCGGGGCGACAACTACCCCAGCCTCGACCTCGCCTTCCGCATCTGCGACGTCTTCGACCTCCCCGTCGAAGCCGTGTTCAGCCGAACCCCGTTCGGCGCCATGTCCGCCGAGCTCTACCGGCGCGACACGCGTCCGGCCGCGAACGGCTCACCCACCAACGACACCGGAGGTGATCGATGAACGACCCGAACTCGGCGTTCCCGGAGGAGGCCAAACCCGCGATCTGGCGCCGTTACGAGAACTGGCGTGGGCGCCGGCACGAGGAGTTCAACGCCAAGCACGCCCACCGCCTGACCACGTGGCGTAACCAGCGCGCATACCGGCGGCTGGTCATCACGCTGCTCTGCGCACTGGCGTTGATCATCGCCAGCTCCTACCTGGCCTTCCACTCGTCGGGATGGTTCCTGCTGCCGTTCGGCATCGGGTTGGTCTCGGTCATCACCATCCAGACCGCACTGCGCATCGTCACCGGCTCCATCGCCGACGCACCGGTGTCGGCGCTCGACGAGATCCAGCTGGCCCAACGTAATTCGGCGCGGTCATTCGGCTTCTTCGTGCTCTACGCGGTGATGTTCATCCCGTACTTCGTCCTCGTCGCGATCAGCATGCGCGACGAGGTACCCGGCCAGTGGGTCTACGGGAGCGCCATCCTGCTGATCTCCCTGGTCCTCACCGCGATCTGCGTGCCCACCATGCTGATCGCCTGGTGGATGGCCGATCCCGACCCGGAAGACCTGGTCGAGCCCCGACAGACACCCTCCGACACCGCCACGGGCGGAAAGGGACGTGACTCATGAACGCACCACTCATCGTGGACGGCCTGAACAAGCGCTACGGGGATCTGGTCGCATTGCGCGACATGACCTTTCACGTCGACCCGGGAGAGATCTTCGGCTTCGTCGGCAGCAACGGCGCCGGCAAGTCGACCACCATGCGCATCATTCTCGGAGTCCTCTCCGCCGACGCCGGCGAGGTCCGGCTCGGCAACCGACCCATCGATCTCGACCTGCGTCGTCGTATCGGCTACATGCCCGAGGAACGCGGCCTCTACCCGAAGATGAAGGTCGGCGAACAACTCACCTTCCTCGCGAAACTCCACGGCATGGACACCGCGGAGGCCGAGGAATCGGTGCGGCGCTGGACCGATCGCCTCGGCGTCGGCAGTCGGTACGACGACAACGTCGCCGACCTCAGCCTCGGCAACCAGCAGCGCGTCCAGCTCGCGGCCGCGCTGGTCCATGATCCCGAGGTGCTGGTGCTCGACGAGCCGTTCTCCGGGCTCGACCCGGTGGCCGTCGACGTGATGAGTGACGTACTCAAGGAGAAGGCCGCCGAGGGTATCCCGGTGATCTTCTCCTCGCATCAGCTCGATCTCGTGCAACGACTGTGCGACCGCGTCGGCATCGTCACCCGCGGCGAAATGCGTGCCCTGGGCACGGTCGACGCACTGCGTTCCCGCGACGGCATCACCCTCGAGGTCACCGGACCGCGTGCCGACGTCGCGTGGGCCGACGCCCTGCCCGGCGTCCGCGAGGCCGCCTACGGCGAGACCATACGACTCCTCGTCGACCCGGATGTGGTCGACGACCAGCAGATCCTGGCTGCGGCACTCGATCACGGTCCGGTCCACCGCTTCACGACGTCCACCCCGTCCCTCACCGACATGTTCCGAGAGGTCGTTTCGGCATGACCACACTGCACGACATCCCCACCACCACACCGAGCCCGTCCCCCAAGGCCTCGGCTGCGCAGGCCATCCGGCTCGTCGCCGAACGCGAGATCACCACTCGAGCCAAGACCCGGTCCTTCGTCGTCAGCACCGTGCTCCTGATGGTCGTGATCATCGTCGGCGCCATCGTCATCAACCTGCTCGCCGGTGGCGAGGACGTCGAGAAGGTCGCCGTCGTCGGACAACCGGCGGCGATCAGCGAGTCGATCGTCGAACTCGGCGACTCCGCCGGCACGTCCATCGCGACCGAAACCGTGGACACCGTCGAGCAGGCACGCGCCAAGGTCGCCGACGGCGATGTCGCGGCGGCACTCGTGCCGGGTGAGAACCCCGGGTCCTACGTGATCCTGACCAAGGACGGCGCCGACCCGGCTGTCGAGGCCCCCATGCGGACCGCCGTCTCCCAGGCCGGCCTCACCGACGCACTCGCTGCCCGCGGAGTCGACGCGGCGTCCCTCCCCGCGATGGCCATCTCGGTGACGCAGCTCGAACCTGCCCGCCCGGATGAGGGAGAGCGGCTTGTCATCGCCCTCGTCGGAGTCATCCTGTTGATCACCGCGATCATGATGGGCGGCACGATGGTGGCCGTCGGCGTCGTCGAGGAGAAGACCTCGCGGGTCGTCGAACTGCTGCTGGCGACGATCAAGCCGCTGCACCTGCTGTGGGGCAAGATCATCGGTATCGGTGCGGTCGCCCTCACACAGGTCGTGCTGCTCGGTGCGACGGCGCTGATCGCCGGTACCGCCACCGGAATCCTCACGTTGCCCGGAGCAGCGGTCGGGATGTTCGCGGCCGTCATTGCGTGGTTCGTGCTCGGCTTCCTCTTCTTCGCCTCTCTCTACGCCGCGACCGGCGCGATCGTGTCGCGCCAGGAGGAACTGAGCTCGGCGTCGTTCCCGTTGACTGTTCTGGCCATGGCGGTCATGTACGCCGGCATCTTCGGAGTGCAGGCACTCGATTCGACGCTGATCAAGACCCTCAGCTGGATTCCGCCGTTCAGCGCGGCACTGATGCCGATGCGGATCGCCAGCGGCGACACCAACACCCTCCAGATCGTGCTCACGTTCCTGATCATGGTTGCGGTCTGCGCGCTCGCCACCTGGCTCGCGGCACGTATCTATCAGCGCTCGATCCTCCGTACCGGTTCCCGCCTGGGCTGGGGCGAGGTGCTCAAGCTGGCTCGCTGACAAGGGATTTCGTAGAGGCAGCGGACGGAGAGACGACAGATGTCTGTGGGCCGAGCCGGCCGCACACCCACCCTTTTTCCGTAGATCCACCACCCGGTCAGGGGGTGGAAGTACGGAAAACCGGTGGGTTTCCTCTATCAGCGACAGCCCCGGAAATGCATTGTGGCCCTACACGATTACTCGTGTAGGGCCACAATGGGATGTTGTGTTCGGCGGTGTCCTACTCTCCCACACTGATTAAGGTGCAGTACCATTGGCGCTGGAGGGCTTAGCTTCCGGGTTCGGAATGGGGCCGGGCGTTTCCCCTCCGCTATGGCCGCCGTAACTTTATGAAACAATCCACAACGGTTTGTTTGTTTGTTGTGTGTTGTCTCAGAAGATGCATAGTGGATGCGAACACACCAAAACCTGTTGTTTGGTGATGTTGTGGGTGTTGTTGGTAAGTCCTCGGCCGATTAGTACCAGTCACCTGAACACATTGCTGTGCGTACAGTTCTGGCCTATCAACCCCATGGTCTGTAGGGGCCTTAACCCCGCAAAAGGGGTGAGAAACCTCATCTTGGAACAGGCTTCCCGCTTAGATGCTTTCAGCGGTTATCCCTTCCGAACGTAGCTAACCAGCAGTGCCCCTGGCGGGACAACTGGCACACCAGAGGTTCGTCCGTCCCGGTCCTCTCGTACTAGGGACAGGTTTCCTCAAGTTTCTTACGCGCGCGGCGGATAGAGACCGAACTGTCTCACGACGTTCTAAACCCAGCTCGCGTGCCGCTTTAATGGGCGAACAGCCCAACCCTTGGGACCTACTCCAGCCCCAGGATGCGACGAGCCGACATCGAGGTGCCAAACCATCCCGTCGATATGGACTCTTGGGGAAGATCAGCCTGTTATCCCCGGGGTACCTTTTATCCGTTGAGCGACACCGCTTCCACTTGCCGGTGCCGGATCACTAGTCCCGACTTTCGTCCCTGCTCGACATGTACGTCTCACAGTCAAGCTCCCTTGTGCACTTACACTCAACACCTGATTGCCAACCAGGCTGAGGGAACCTTTGGGCGCCTCCGTTACTTTTTAGGAGGCAACCGCCCCAGTTAAACTACCCACCAGGCACTGTCCCTGAACCCGATCAGGGTCCGAGGTTAGAAGTCCAATACGATCAGAGTGGTATTTCAACAACGACTCCATGAACACTGGCGTGCCCACTTCACAGTCTCCCACCTATCCTACACAAACCGAACCGAACACCAATACCAAGTTATAGTGAAGGTCCCGGGGTCTTTTCGTCCTGCCGCGCGTAACGAGCATCTTTACTCGTACTGCAATTTCGCCGAGTCTGTGGTTGAGACAGCAGAGAAGTCGTTACGCCATTCGTGCAGGTCGGAACTTACCCGACAAGGAATTTCGCTACCTTAGGATGGTTATAGTTACCACCGCCGTTTACTGGGGCTTAAATTCTCAGCTTCGCCACCCAAAGGTGACTAACCGGTCCTCTTAACCTTCCAGCACCGGGCAGGCGTCAGTCCGTATACATCGTCTTACGACTTCGCACGGACCTGTGTTTTTAGTAAACAGTCGCTTCTCTCTGGTCTCTGCGACCCACACCCGCTCAGAGAGTAAATCTCGTCACCGGTCTGGGTCCCCTTCTCCCGAAGTTACGGGGGCATTTTGCCGAGTTCCTTAACCACAGTTCTCTCGATCGCCTTAGTATTCTCTACCTGACCACCTGTGTTGGTTTGGGGTACGGGCCGTGTACCAACTCACTAGAGGCTTTTCTCGGCAGCATAGGATCATGGAATTCGCCGCAACGGCTACGCATCACCTCTCAGGCTATATGTGTTCCGGATTTGCCTAGAACACGCCCTACAGGCTTACACCAGTACAACCACTGACTGGCCCCACTACCTTCCTGCGTCACCCCATCGCTTGCCTACTACCAGCCAAGGTCCCATGCATCACCCCACCCGGCACCCGAAGGTGCTCCTGGGGGATCTGGATGGTTAGTACAACTGATTCAGCATGGGCGCGGATACACGGGTACGGGAATATCAACCCGTTGTCCATCGACTACGCCTGTCGGCCTCGCCTTAGGTCCCGACTCACCCTGGGCGGATTAGCCTGGCCCAGGAACCCTTGGTCATTCGGCGGAAGAGTTTCTCACTCTTCTTTCGCTACTCATGCCTGCATTCTCACTCCCACACCCTCCACCACTAGATCACTCTGTGGCTTCCACGGATGCAGGACGCTCCCCTACCCACCCACACACCTGGTTGACACTCCGTAGAACATCAACGGGCTAACGTGTGAGTGCCGCGGCTTCGGCGGTGTACTTGAGCCCCGCTACATTGTCGGCGCAGGATCACTTGACCAGTGAGCTATTACGCACTCTTTCAAGGGTGGCTGCTTCTAAGCCAACCTCCTGGTTGTCTTCGCGACCCCACATCCTTTTCCACTTAGTACACGCTTAGGGGCCTTAGCCGGCGATCTGGGCTGTTTCCCTCTCGACTACGAACCTTATCGCCCGCAGTCTCACTGCCACACTCTCACTTACCGGCATTCGGAGTTTGGCTGACGTCAGTAACCCTGTGGGGCCCATCGGCCATCCAGTAGCTCTACCTCCGGTAAGAAACATGTGACGCTGCACCTAAATGCATTTCGGGGAGAACCAGCTATCACGGAGTTTGATTGGCCTTTCACCCCTACCCACAACTCATCCCCTCCATTTTCAACTGAAGTGGGTTCGGGCCTCCACGACGTCTTACCGTCGCTTCACCCTGGCCATGGGTAGATCACTCCGCTTCGGGTCTAGACCCGGCGACTCAAACGCCCTATTCAGACTCGCTTTCGCTACGGCTACCCCACACGGGTTAACCTCGCCACCGAGCACTAACTCGCAGGCTCATTCTTCAAAAGGCACGCCATCACCCACCCTCCGAAGAGGCACAGGCTTTGACGGATTGTAAGCGTCCGGTTTCAGGTACTATTTCACTCCCCTCCCGGGGTACTTTTCACCTTTCCCTCACGGTACTTGTCCGCTATCGGTCACCAGGAAGTATTCAGGCTTACCGGGTGGTCCCGGCAGATTCACAGCAGATTCCACGAGCCCGCTGCTACTTGGGCACCCATCACGCAAGACCATGTGTTTTCAGCTACCGGACTCTCACCGTCTACGGCAGACCATTCCAGGCCACTTCACCTAACACACGATTTTCCGACTCACGCTTCCACAGGTAGATGGAAGAAGATGAACCCCACAACACCACACACACAACCCCTACCCGGTATCACATGCGCATGGTTTAGCCTCATCCGCTTTCGCTCGCCACTACTCACGGAATCACTTTTGTTTTCTCTTCCTATGGGTACTGAGATGTTTCACTTCCCCACGTTCCCTCCACACCCCCTATACATTCAGAGGTGGGTAACACGACATCACTCGTGCTGGGTTTCCCCATTCGGACACCCTCGGATCACAGCTCGTTTGACAACTCCCCGAGGACTATCGCGGCCTACCACGTCCTTCATCGGCTCCTGGTACCAAGGCATCCACCGAACGCCCTTACACACTTACAACAACACCTACAAACCACCCCCACACCACAACCAGACCACCCGAAGATGACCCAACCGCGTCACGAGGATCGAATGTAGACATCACAAAACAAACAAATTTCTGCTAAATCACAGACCAACGTCAACGTTGATTTGAAATAAAGATGCTCGCATCCACTATGCACTTCTCAAACAACACACACCGTCTGACCGCCCACACCTCCGCGCCCCATCACAGGACACCTCACCAGCATGATTGACCGAACAGCTAGGTCAGAGACAACCCGACACACACCCGAAGGCATGCCGCGTGTTCTCTCAGAACCCCGATAGTGTGACGTGAACCCACCGGCCTCACAGCCAAAGCGGTACCCCCAACATTCCGTCCTGTGACAGAACATCGAACAGGGCTGTCTGATGTTTCACCCTCGAACACACACCCACCGCACAGACATACGCCGGCAGAAATGGGTGATGTTGTGTGCTCCTTAGAAAGGAGGTGATCCAGCCGCACCTTCCGGTACGGCTACCTTGTTACGACTTCGTCCCAATCGCCGATCCCACCTTCGACAGCTCCCTCCCACAAGGGGTTAGGCCACCGGCTTCGGGTGTTACCGACTTTCATGACGTGACGGGCGGTGTGTACAAGGCCCGGGAACGTATTCACCGCAGCGTTGCTGATCTGCGATTACTAGCGACTCCGACTTCATGGGGTCGAGTTGCAGACCCCAATCCGAACTGAGACTGGCTTTAAGGGATTCGCTCCACCTCACGGTATCGCAGCCCTCTGTACCAGCCATTGTAGCATGTGTGAAGCCCTGGACATAAGGGGCATGATGACTTGACGTCATCCCCACCTTCCTCCGAGTTGACCCCGGCAGTCTCCTGCAAGTCCCCGGCATAACCCGCTGGCAATACAGGACAAGGGTTGCGCTCGTTGCGGGACTTAACCCAACATCTCACGACACGAGCTGACGACAGCCATGCACCACCTGTACACCAACCACAAGGGAACATGTATCTCTACATGCGTCTGGTGTATGTCAAACCCAGGTAAGGTTCTTCGCGTTGCATCGAATTAATCCACATGCTCCGCCGCTTGTGCGGCCCCCGTCAATTCCTTTGAGTTTTAGCCTTGCGGCCGTACTCCCCAGGCGGGGTACTTAATGCGTTAGCTACGGCACGGAACTCGTGAAATGAGCCCCACACCTAGTACCCACCGTTTACGGCGCGGACTACCAGGGTATCTAATCCTGTTCGCTACCCACGCTTTCGCTCCTCAGCGTCAGTTACTACCCAGAGACCCGCCTTCGCCACCGGTGTTCCTCCTGATATCTGCGCATTTCACCGCTACACCAGGAATTCCAGTCTCCCCTGTAGTACTCAAGTCTGCCCGTATCGCCTGCACGCCTACAATTGAGTTGCAGAATTTCACAGACGACGCGACAAACCGCCTACGGCTCTTTACGCCCAGTAATTCCGGACAACGCTCGCACCCTACGTATTACCGCGGCTGCTGGCACGTAGTTGGCCGGTGCTTCTTCTCCAGGTACCGTCACTTGCGCTTCGTCCCTGGTGAAAGAGGTTTACAACCCGAAGGCCGTCATCCCTCACGCGGCGTCGCTGCATCAGGCTTGCGCCCATTGTGCAATATTCCCCACTGCTGCCTCCCGTAGGAGTCTGGGCCGTGTCTCAGTCCCAGTGTGGCCGATCACCCTCTCAGGTCGGCTACCCGTCGTCGCCTTGGTAGGCCATTACCCCACCAACAAGCTGATAGGCCGCGGGCCCATCCTGAACCGCAAAAGCTTTCCACCCCAGAGCATGCACTCCAAGGTCATATCCGGTATTAGACCCAGTTTCCCAGGCTTATCCCAAAGTTCAGGGCAGATCACCCACGTGTTACTCACCCGTTCGCCACTCGAGTACCCAGCAAGCTGGGCCTTTCCGTTCGACTTGCATGTGTTAAGCACGCCGCCAGCGTTCGTCCTGAGCCAGGATCAAACTCTCCATGAAAAAATAGCGAAACAAAACCAACACCCACAAGGCGCCAGCGTTTCAACACAATCAGGAAAGCAAAACCTGACCAATCCAAAACTAGCAAAACATGTGACACCCAGACAAAGCCGAGCGCCACACAAAAAAACAAACATCTACATCCATAAAGAATGCACGATGCCAAAATGGCATCAGACAATTCATCATCACACTATCGAGTTCTCAAAGAACACACACCCACCAGCCACTCACCCCCACAAGGGCTTTCACCAGCAGACTTCGTTCTGACTTTCCACCGCCACCCCGTCTCCGGGGCAACTCTTCCAGCCTACCAGACCCAAACCCCGCCCGCAAAATCCGAAGATCCGCGCACCAGGACAGTCCAGCAACCCCACACACCCAGCCCGAGACACCAAGTCTCAAACCAGAAGATCAGGGGCGGCCAACGAAAAACCCGGTCTCCACTCCCCACCAGTCAGACCCTCTCAGGTCCTCCGGGGCGGCGCCGTGGCTCGCTGACTCGACATAAGTTACGCACAGTTTACCCTCAACACAAATCGGCTGGTCAGAGGCTTCTCTGTGCGGTCAGATCTGGCCGAACCGTCGCAGTGCTTCCTCACGTTCGGCTTTGTGGTCGACGATCGGTTCCGGGTAGTCGTCGGCGTCGACATCCCCTACCCAACGCCGGACGTACTCCCCCTCGGGGTCGAACTTCTTGGCCTGCGCTTCCGGGTTGAACACCCGGAAGTACGGCGCCGCGTCGGTTCCGGTGCCGGCCGCCCACTGCCACCCGTGGTTGTTCGACGCCATGTCGCCGTCGACGAGCTGTTCGAGGAACCATTCCGCACCCCACCACCACGGCAGGTGGAGGTCCTTCACGAGGAACGACGCGGTGACCATGCGGACCCGGTTGTGCATCCAGCCCGTCTCAGCCAACTGCCGCATACCGGCGTCGACGAGAGGAAAGCCGGTGCGTCCGGCCTTCCACGCCTCGAAGCGTTCGTAGGCCTCGTCGTCGGTGTCCAGCTCGATGTCGTCGAACTGCCGATTCCAGTTGTGCCACAGGCTGTGTGGCCAGTGGAAGAGGACATCGGCGTAGAAGTCGCGGAACGCCAGCTCGCGAAGGTAGGCCTGACCGCCGGCAGAGCGGCCGAGGTCGGCGGCGAGCGTGCGCGGGTGGATGTTGCCGTACTTCAGGTACGCCGACATCCGACTGGTCACGTCGGCAGCCGGGTCGTTGCGGCCGGTGTCGTAATCGGCGAGATCGTCGTCGACGAATTCTGCCCATCGGGCCAGGGCGGCGTCCTCGCCGGCGGGGAAGGACAGCGTCGTCGGCGCCTTCGGGGTCTTGATCCGGCCGGACTTCTTCACCCCCGACGGGTCGAGGACTGCAGAACCCGGGATCGAGGAATCGGCTGGTTGACGCCAGCCGTGTTCACGCCACCGGCGGAAGTACGGGGTGAACACCTTGTACGGTTCGCCGTCGTCCTTGGTGATCCGACCCGGTGAGACCAGATACGGCGAGCCGGTGGCCTCCAGTGGGACGTCGCCGAGCGCCTCGGCGACGGCCTCGTCGCGGCGTCGGCCGAAGGGGGTGAAGTCCCCGGAGATGTGGACGGCCTCGGCGTCCACGGCTTTCGCCAGACGCGGGATCTCCTCGTCGGGGCGGCCCCGCACGATGAGCAACTTCCCGTCGAGCTTGGCGTCGAGCTCGCGGAGCGAATCGAAGAGGAACGCGAGTCGTCTCTCGCCCGATGATCTCTCGAGCCGAGGATCCACCACAAAGCACAGAAGGACCGACGAATCGTCGGTCCCTCTGGCTGTGGCTAGTGCTGGTAGGTCGCTCAGACGCAGGTCGCGTCTGAGCCACACCAGGTTGGTGGACGTCAGCCCACTCCGAGCAGATCGATGACGAACACGAGGGTCCGTCCCGAGAGGCGGTGCCCCGCGCCGGCCGGTCCGTAGGCCAGCTCCGGCGGAACGGTCAGCTGGCGACGGCCGCCGACCTTCATTCCGGGGATGCCCTCCTGCCAGCCCGGGATCAGCCGGTCCAGCGGGAAGTTGGCCGACTGGCCGCGGTCCCACGAAGAGTCGAACTCTTCGCCGGTCTCGTAGTCGACACCCACGTAGTGGACGTCGACCACGCCCCCGCGGACGGCCTCTGCGCCGTCGCCGACGATCAGGTCGGTGATGGTGAGATCGGCCGGCGGAGGACCCGCCTGGAACTCGACTTCGGGCTTCTCAGTGCTGGTCACAGGACTCTCCTTTGAGTCGGGCGGTCAGTCGGGGTTCCGGGTGGTCGGCGGCCCGACCCGGCGGGGCGTTCGCTCAGCGATCGCCCATCTGCACGTAGTCGCGCTCGGTATAGCCGGTGTAGAGCTGACGCGGACGGCCGATCTTGGTGGTCGGGTCCTCGTGCATCTCACGCCAGTGGGCGATCCAGCCCGGCAGGCGGCCAAGCGCAAACAGGACGGTGAACATCCGCGTCGGGAAGCCCATCGCACGGTAGATGACACCCGTGTAGAAGTCCACGTTCGGGTACAGCTTGCGCTCGATGAAGTAGTCGTCGGACAGCGCGACCTCTTCGAGGCCCTTCGCGATGTCGAGCAGCTCGTCCTCGACACCGAGGGTCTGGAGGATCGAGTCGGCGGTCTTCTTCACGATCGCGGCGCGCGGATCGTAATTCTTGTAGACGCGGTGACCGAAGCCCATCAGCTTGACGCCGGCTTCCTTGTTCTTCACCCGCTTCATGAAGTCCTTGGTGTCGCCACCGTCGGCGCGGATGGCGTCGAGCATCTCGAGCACCGCCTGGTTGGCGCCACCGTGCAGCGGACCCCAGAGGGCGTTGATGCCACCGGAGATCGAGGTGAACAGGTTGGCCTGCGACGAGCCGACGAGCCGGACCGTCGAGGTCGAACAGTTCTGCTCGTGATCGGCATGCAGGATGAACAGCATGTCGAGGGCCTTCGCGACATCCGGGTTGACCTCGTAGGGCTCGGCCGGGAAGCCGAAGGTCATGCGCAGGAAGTTCTCGACGAGGCTCAGCGAGTTGTCCGGGTACAGGAACGGCTGGCCGGCCGACTTCTTGTAGGCGTAGGCGGCGATGGTCGGCAGCTTCGCCAGGAGCCGGATCGTCGACAGCTCGACCTGCTCGTCGTCCTTGGGATCGAGCGAGTCCTGGTAGTACGCCGAGAGGGCGTTGACCGCACTCGACAGCACCGGCATCGGGTGCGCGTTACGGGGGAAGCCGTCGAAGAAGCGCTTGAGATCCTCGTGCAGCAGGGTGTGCCGCTGGATCTTGGTGGTGAAATCCTCGAGCTGCGACGGGGTCGGGAGCTCGCCGTAGATGAGCAGGTAGCTCACCTCGATGAAGGTCGACTTCTCCGCGAGCTGGTCGATCGGGATACCGCGGTACCGCAGGATGCCGGCGTCGCCGTCGATGTAGGTGATGGCCGACTTGGTCGACGCGGTGTTCACGAAACCACCGTCGAAGGTGGTCAGATTTGTCTCGGCAAGGAGCTTGCCGAGTGCGACCGAGTCGGTGCCCTCGGTGGCCTTCAGGATCGGGAGCTCCAGCTGTCCACCGGGGTAGGTGAAGGTCGCTGAGGCCGTGTCGGACGCCTGGTCGGCTGGGACTGTTTCAGCAGACACACGAACCCCTTATTCAGATCAGAGTATTGACAGTGTCCGGATAGGACACACAGGTACAAACTAGTCGCTTCTCAGCTCGCTTGCCCAAGGAGGGTCGGCGCCGGGCCTCGAGACCGTGACCGCAGCGACGTGAGCTGCGAATTCGGCGACCTCACGCCACTGATCGGTCGTCAGTGAGCGAACGGAACGCGGTGACAGCGCACCCAGACGGTCGAGCTGGTGGACGATGCCTCCCAGGACGCTGTCGCCGGCCCCGATCGTGTCGACGACGTCGACATCCCGGGCGGGCACGGTGACCTCGTCATCCGCGGTGGTCACGGTGATCCCGGACGCCCCGGCGGTGGTGATCACCGCGGCGACACCGTCGGCGAGCCAGTCCTTCACGCTGCTCCCGCCGGCGCCTTCGCCGAGCCATGCGGCGTCCTCGTCGGACAGCTTCACCACGTCGACGGACGGCATCCAACTGCGGAAACGGCTCCGGTAGGCGTCGGCGTCGGGGATGACGACCGAGCGAATGTTCGGGTCCAGCACGACGAGTCGGCGTTCGGCGTGACAACGCCGCATCAGGTCCTCGTAAACGGTCGCACCGGGTTCGAGCACGAGCGAGAGGGTTCCGAAGGTCACCGCCGCGACGGTCGGGGCCAGCGAACCCGGGTCGGTGACAGCGCGATCCGCGGTGCCCTCGACGTAGAAGGAGTACTGCGCGGAACCGTCGTCGGCGATGGTGGCCAGGGCCAGCGACGTCGGCTCCTCACGCCGCTGCAGCATCGCGGTGCCCACCCCGGCGCCCTGCAGTGCGCCGACGATCGCCTGGCCGTAGTTGTCGGTGGACACCGCCGACAGCAACGACACGGCACTCCCCAAGCGTCCCAAGGTGATCGCGACGTTGAAGGGCCCGCCACCCAGCGCCGGCTGCAGCGGCGCCAGCGTCGCGCCGGATGCCGCCTTCTCCTGCACCACGTCGACGAGCGCCTCGCCGCAGACGACGATCTCTCTCATGGGACCCCTCTTCTCTGTGTGACACAGTCTGCCATTCCCGCGGCGGTAGATTCGGTGCATGCGTGAGTTGCCGGCGGGCCCTGATGCGGTCGTGCTCGACTTCTCGGCCGACGAGTCCCCGTCGGCCGCAGTGCTCGACGCGACGGTCGCCCTGCGTGATGCGGTGGACCGAGGAGAGTTGCCGGAGATCGCCGACCTGGTGCCGAGCGCGCACACATTGTTGGTGCAGGCCCGGCCCGGTCGCGGCGTCGACGAACTCGGTGTGCGGCGGGCGTTGCGCCGCCGACGTTCCGGTGTCGATCGCGGTACCGGATCTGCCGATGAGATCGTGATCCCCGTCCATTACGACGGCGAGGACCTCGCGGATGTCGCTGACACACTGGACATCTCGGCCGACGAGGTGATCGGCCTGCACTGCAGCACGCGCTGGCGAGTGCAGTTCATGGGCTTCGCACCAGGGTTCGGATATCTGGTCGCCGACGGGCCGACACCGCACCCGTTCGACGCGGTGGGCAGGCGCGCGGAGGCACGTCCACGCGTTCCGGAAGGTGCGGTGGCGATCGCCGCCGGTTACAGCGCTGTCTACCCGAAGGCGAGTCCGGGTGGATGGCAGTTGTTGGGCCGCACCGATGTTCGCCTGTGGGACGAGAAGGCCGACCCGCCTGCACTGTTCGCGACCGGGCGGATCGTGCGGTTCGTCGACGCCGGGACGGGCCACCGCGGATGACCGCTGTCACCGTGCTCGCGACCGGCCCCCTCGCGACCTTCCAGGACCTCGGCCGCCCCGGCTACGCGCATCTCGGGGTGCCCGCGTCCGGCGGCGCGGATCGCGGCTCGCTGACCTTGGCCAATCGTCTCGTCGGCAACGACGAATCGGCGGCCACGATCGAGACGACCCTCGGCGGCCTGCGCATCCACGCGCACGGCGACGTACTGGCCGCGGTGACCGGAGCCCACACCGAGGTGCGTCACAACGGCATTCCGGTCGGACTCGCCGCGACCGTCGTGCTGCACGAGGGTGATGAACTGGCCGTCGACCCACCGGCGTGGGGACTGCGCAACTACCTGGCGGTCCGCGGCGGGTTCGACGTCGAGCCGGTTCTGGGGTCTCGGTCGACCGACACCCTGTCGGGGCTGGGGCCTCCGGTGCTCACCGCGAACGTGACCGTGAAGGTGGGTCGTGCCGCCGGCGAATGGCCCCCGGTGGAGTCGGCGCCGTCGAACACCACGCATCCGCGGGTCGTCGTACTCGAGGTGGACGAGGGACCACGCGCCGAGCTGTTGGCGGTTCCCGCGAATCTGCGTTCGGGAACGTGGGTCGTCGGCGCAGACAGCAACCGCGTCGGCGTGCGCATCGACCGCGCCTCGGGATCGTCGCACCCCCTGCTGACGCATCGGGAGGACGCCGGCGAATTGCGTTCGGAGGGCGTCGCACACGGGGCGGTGCAGGTGCCGCCGAGCGGGCGGCCGGTGCTGTTCCTCGCCGACCATCCGGTCACCGGCGGTTATCCCGTCGTGGCCGTTCTGACCGATGCCGCGGTCGATCTCGCGGCTCAGCTCGTCCCCGGTTCGGAGGTCCGCTTCCGGCGGCGATAGCGTCCGGCGCTCAGGTTTGGGACCGCGGACGGCAGGGAACGCGGGGGACGTCCCCGAATGGAGGTACCAACGTGAGCGATCCTTCAGTGAACGACCTGTCGACCGTGCAACTCATCGAGCGCCTACAGAGTCAGACGACAACCCTGGTCAAGACCGAGTTGCAGCATGCGGTGGCGGAGATGAAGGGCAAGGGCACCCGGATCGGAGTCGGCGCGGGGATATCCGGCGCGGGCACCCTGCTGGTGCTGTTCGGCCTCGGAACATTGGTCGCGGCCGCCGTCCTGGGCTTGGCCAACGCGGTTCCGGCGTGGCTGGCCGCGGTGATCGTCGGCGTGGTGCTGCTGGTGATCGGCGGAGCGGCTGCGGCCATCGGTGCGAAGCGTGCGAAATCGGCCGTCCCGCCCGCCCCCGAGCACACCGTCGAAAGCGTCCAGCGCGACATCGCAACCGTGAAGGAGCACCTGTAGATGAGTGACACGCAACCTGACCGGAACCCGGCCGGCGACCCGCCGCTGGTGGAACAGCAGCGCGAGGAACTCGCCGAGACGGTCGATGCGCTGGCCGCGAAGCTCGACGTTCCGGCCCGGGTGAACACGGCTGCCGCGGAGACCGCCCACACCGCGAAGGTGAAGGCCGAGGAGAACCGGACGACGCTGATCGGCGTCGCGGTGGCCGCGGTTCTCGCGATCGGAACCGTCATCGTCGTCAAACGCCGTCGCCGCTGACCCGACTCACAAGGAGTTACGACATGAGTGCCGTGTCCAAGACGTTCTACAAACCGCTCTCCCTGGCGACGAGCGTGCTCGGCGGTATCGCCGCCGGGGCCGTCTTCGGTCAGATCTGGAAGCGGATCTCCGACGACGCCGAAGCCCCCGACCCCAAGGACCTCGAACGCAGCAATGTCGAGGTCTTGGCCGCCGCTGCGCTGCAGGGACTCGTCTTCGGGCTGGTCCGCGCGGCCGTCGACCGGGCCGGAGCACGCGGCTACAAGGCGGTCACACACGAGAACCCCGACTAGGCGAATGGTTGACACCCACCTGAGACGAACCTAGGGTTCTGTCTCATGACTGAGGTACTGAACGACGCACAGAACACCTGTCCCGTTCACGCCACCGACTCCGGGCCGGCCGGGGCCGACTGCCCGGCCGGGCACTCCCCTGATGCCCAGTTGTCGGAAGACGGCTACGAGATCAACGCCTCGGGAGTCAAAGCCGCGCACGAGTACGAACCGCTCGGTCCGGACTCGCTGACCTGGCAGATCTGGGGCACCTGGACCGGCATGTTCCAAGGGCTGTGGGCCGGCTCGATCCAGAACATGCACCCCAAGCTGGGTGCGGCCGTCTGGGACCACTCCGACTTCTTCGGCGAACGCTGGCAGCGCCTCATGCGGTCGCTGTACCCGATCAGCGGCGTCGTCTTCGATTCCGTCGTCCCCGGCGCGCAAACCGGTCTCGAGGTGCGCGACTACCACAAGACGGTCAAGGGCACGATGGAGGACGGATCGCGGTACCACGCACTCGATCCCGATGTCTTCTACTGGGCGCACGCGACGTTCTGGTACGGCAACGTCCGACTGTGTGAGCGGCTCGGACCGTTCCTCACCGAGGATCAGAAACGTCAGCTGTTCGAGGAGTCCAAGGCCTGGTACGCGCAGTACGGTGTCTCGATGCGCCCCGTCCCGGAGACCTACGAGGATTTCCTCGAGTACTGGGATTACATGTGCCGCAACGTTCTTCGTGACCACGTCTCGGTACGCACCGTCCTCGACATCACCCAGCTGCCGCCGCCGCCGTTCCTGAGCTTCGTCCCGAAGTCGGTCTGGGACCGCTACCTCGTCCCGCAGAACCAGAAGCTGTTCATGTGGCTGACGACGGGTTTCTACGACGAGCCGATCCGCGAGATCCTCGGGCTCGAGTGGACTGATGCGGACGAGCGTCGATTCCGCCTGCTGGGCAAGGGCATCAACCTCGTCATGCACAAGATGTTGCCGAAACGCCTCCTGCGCCACCCGCGGCCGCGCGACGCCTGGGACCGCGTCAACGGCAAGGTCGCGACGGACGCACCGATCGTCCACACGCCCAAGCGCAACCTGCCGCCGCTGGACCAGCGCGACAATCCGATGCACTACTGCCCGGTGACCGCCGCTCGTCGGGCTACCTATCCGACGGTGCTGACCTCGGACTGAGTCCTTCACTATTGTCGTCGGGGGCGGTTCCCGCTCACGAGTTCCGTTGCCGCTCACGCCCTTCGTGTGAGCGGGAACGGACTGAGTGAGCGGGAACTGTCGTCTACTGCTGTCCCAGTCCCCGACGCATCGCGTGCCGCACTCGTTCCGCCTCCCGCTGGGCGTACGGGTTCGGCCGTCCGGCCCGTGATCCGGCGAGTTTGGCACCGATGTGTTCCCCGACCGTGATCGGCGAATACCGGCTTCCCGCACCGACACACGACGGCAGGGTCGCGATCATCGCGTCGATGTTGCCGTCGTGGAAGTACGCGGCGGAGCGTCGACGTTCGATCGAGCCGTCGACGATCGGCGGTTTCACCCGATGCAGCGTCGACATCCACCGCTCATTGGTCCAGCGGGCCATCAGGTCCCCGAGATTGATCAGCAGTGCACCGTCTTCGGGACTGACGTCGTGCCATCGCCCCTGACGGTCGAGAACCTGCAGACCCTTCACCTGGTCCGCCCACAAGACGGTGACGATGCCGTAGTCGGTGTGTTCCCCCATTCCGGTCAGCTCCCCGTCGAGTTCGATCTCGCCGGGCGGGAGGGCGTAGTTGTTCATTCGCAGGACGTCGAGCGAGTGGTCGGTGAAGCCCTCGAAGAAGTCGGCAGGAAGGTCGAGGGCGTCCGCGAAGATGCGGGTCAGGGTGTGCGCGACGCGTCGTGCCTCGGCGAAGTACGCCGACACCGCCGCCTCGAAATGGTCGACGGCCGGCCACGTGTTCGCGGCGTAATGGTCCTCGGGAAGGGCGAGGTCGGGGTACTCGCGGGCCTCGACGCCGACGTTGAACGCCTCGAAGAAGTCGTTCATCCGGTCCGCCTGCTCGACGCCCAGCGACAACGACAAGGACTCCGATCTCGGTGGCGCATAGCCGCGATTGATCTCGGGTGGCGTGCGGTAAGCCTTCTTCACCTCGAGTGGCAGCGCGAAGAAATCGTCCATGACCGCGGTGAATTCCTCGATGACCGCCGACGGGATCTCGTGGCCGACGATCTGCATGAAACCCACCGAGCAGGCGGCGGCGTCGACCTTGGCCGCGACGACGGCCCGATCGGCGGGGTCACCGTTGCGGATGTAGGGCGAGATGTCGATGATCGGCACTCCGAAACCCTCGGTGGCGGCGGTCATGGCGTCAATGGTGACACCGAAACGCCGAAACCGCTGGCCAGGGGTCGAACAGGTCAGGTGCGCTGACCTGCCCGGTACTGGACGAAGGCCGGGATCAGCAGCGCCGCGATGATCGTCGCGATCACCACCGCGACGCCACCGAAAGCCGTTGCCGCCGCGACGCCGATCGATGCGGCGGCGGTGCCGTGCGCGACGTCGGCGATGCGGGGTCCGCCGGCGACCACCACGATGAACACGCCCTGCAGGCGTCCGCGCACCTCGTCGTTGGCCGCCGCGAGCAGGATGGTCTGCCGGAATGCGGCCGACGCCATGTCGGCGGCACCGCCGATCATCAGCAGCACCACCGCGACGACGAGCATCGGCATCGTCGAGCCGTCGGCGAAGGACACCGCGATGCCCGTGCCGGTGATCGCCAGGCCCCAGATGATGATGCACACGACGACGGCCAGACCTTGCCGTTCGACGCGCGTGACCCAGCCCGAGAAGATGCCGCCGACCACGGCGCCCGCCGAGATCGCGGTGAACAGCAGGGCGAAGGCGATGCCGCCGCCCTCGGGCCCGCCGAAGTTCTCGTGTGCCATCTGCGGGAAGAGCGCACGGGGCATGCCGAAGATCATCGCGATGAGGTCCACGAGGAAGGACGCCATCAGGATCTTGTGGCCGGTCAGGTATCGGAGACCTTCGATGACCGATCGCAGGCCCGCGACCTTCGGTGCCGCGTCGCTCTCGGGACGCAGCGACGGCAGCATGACGACCGCGATCAGTGTCGGCAACAGCAACAGGGTGTCGGCGAAGTAGAGCCACGAGTAGCCGAGGATCGGGATCAGCGCGCCACCGACGAGCGGCCCGGCGATCGCGCCCGCCTGCATGACCGTCATGTTCAGCGACAACGCCGCGGGGAGGTCCTTGGCGTCGATCAGGCGCGGCAGCACCGCCGTTCGTGTCGGCTGGTTCACCGCGAAGAACGCCTGCTGAACGGCGAAGAGCACCAACAAGATCCACACGTTGTCGCCGCCGGCCGCGGCCTGCGCCCAGAACAGCAGGCTGCAGACGATGAGGCCGATCGTGGTGACGACCAGCAGTGTCCGACGGTCGACGACGTCGGCGAGCGCACCGCCCCACAGCCCGAACACGACGAGCGGGACGAGCCCGAACACGCCGGTCAGACCGACGTACGCAGAGCTGCCGGTGACCTCGTAGATCTGCGCGGGCACCGCGATGATCGTGAGCTGGGCCCCGATGACCGTGACGATGTTCGCGATCCACAGCCGTCGGAAATACCGGTTCCGCAGGGGCGTCGTGTCTGCGAGGAGCCGTGACATTTTCACGATGCTAGGAGGCCCCTCGGGTGTGACCTCCGTCCGGTCCGCCGGGCCGCCACGAACCCCCGGGAATCACCAGTGGACCCGTCTCAGGGCTGCAACCGCTCGATTCGCCATTCGTGGTCGACGTGGGTGAGTCGCACCCGGTTGTGCAGGCGGTTCGCCCGCCCCTGCCAGAACTCGACCTCCACCGGCTCGATGCGATAGCCACCCCAGTCCGACGGGACGGGGATCTCGTCGCCGGCGTCGAATCCGCCGTACCGGTCGGCCAGATCGGCGGCCTTCTGTTCGAGTTCGAGGCGGCTGCCGATCGGCCGGGACTGATCCGACGCGGCGGCCGACAACTGCGAGCCGCGCGGCCGGAGCTCCCAGTAGGCCTGTGTCTCCTCGGCGCTGAGATGTTCGACGGGACCGCGGAAATGGACCTGACGCTCCAACGCGATCCACGGGAATGTCACGGATGCGTAGGGATTGTCGGCCAGATGCCGACCTTTGTCCGACTCGTAGCCGGTGAAGAAGACCACCCCGTTGGCGTCGACACCCTTGCACAGCACGGTGCGGGTCGACGGCCGACCGTCGGCGTCGGCGGTACCCAGGACCATCGCGTTGGGCTCGGCGATCCGGGCGTCGAGCGCTTCCTTCAGCCAGACACTGAACAAGTCGAGCCACGGCGGGTCGCCGCGGAGCCAGCTGGGGTCGAGGTTCTCGCGAATTCCGTCTGCTCCCGCCGCGCGATCGCCCTCTCCGATGTTGGGCGGAATACCTCCGCCGTAGCCGACGCGCATGTTCGGCAGATCAATCGGATCGAGCGGTTTCTCCAACACTCGCCTGAATTTACTCCGCCGACATCGTCACTCCCTGATACACGCGGGGTGTCGTGCTGATCTACAGTTCGATCTGGATCGACGCACGTGATTGCAGGACACAGTTGTCTGGAGTGAGGTGGTTGTCATGGCCAACGCGGTTCCCGAGGATTTCGTCCCAGGTCTCGAAGGCGTGGTGGCTTTCACCACCGAGATCGCCGAACCCGACAAGAACGGCGGCAACCTGCGTTATCGCGGCGTCGACATCGAGGATCTCGTCGAGAACAAAGTGACCTTCGCCGACGTCTGGGCACTTCTCGTCGACGGCAAGTTCGGCGACGGACTGCCCCCGGCCGAACCGTTCCCGCTGCCCATCCACACCGGTGACGTGCGCGTCGACGTGCAGGCCGCACTCGCGATGCTCGCCCCGATCTGGGGTTATGAGCCGCTCCTCGACATCGACGACGAGACCGCTCGCGAAAACCTGGCCCGCGCATCGGTGATGGCGCTGTCCTACGTGGCGCAGTCGGCTCGAGGCATCCATCAGCCCGCGGTCCCGCAGCACGTCATCGACGAATGCTCCACCGTCACCGAACGGTTCATGACCCGCTGGAAGGGCGACCCGGACCCCAAGCACGTCGCCGCCATCGACGCCTACTGGGTCAGCGCCGCCGAGCACGGCATGAATGCGTCGACCTTCACCGCACGAGTCATCGCCTCCACCGGCGCCGACGTCGCCGCGTCGCTGTCGGGAGCGATCGGCGCCATGTCCGGACCGCTCCATGGTGGTGCGCCGGCCCGCGTGCTGCCGATGATCGAAGAGGTCGAGAGCACCGGTGACGCACGAGGATTGGTGAAGGGAATCCTCGACCGCAAGGAGAAGCTGATGGGCTTCGGGCACCGCGTGTACCGCGCCGAGGACCCCCGGGCCCGCGTGCTCCGACGCACCGCCCAGGAACTCGGGGTACCGCGTTTCGAGGTGGCCGCCGCGCTCGAGCAGGCCGCGCTCACCGAACTTCGCGAACGACGCCCCGACCGCGCGATCGAGACGAATGTCGAGTTCTGGGCCGCGGTCATCCTCGACTTCGCCGAGGTCCCGCCGCACATGATGCCCGCGATGTTCACCTGCGGGCGCACCGCGGGCTGGTGTGCCCACATCCTGGAGCAGAAGCGCCTCGGCAAGCTGGTCCGCCCTGCGGCGATCTACACCGGCGCCGCACCCCGCCGTCCCGAGGACGTCGCCGGCTGGGGTGATCTGGTGAAGCCGGGGCTTTAGCCGCCGCAGCAACCGACTGCCCGTTACTGTCGCGCGCTGGCGGCCAGGAGAACCCGCTCAACGTCGTGGCCATCACGTCCTGCGGAGGCCCAGTCGCCTTCTCGGAGTCGAACCCGCAGAGCGGTTAGGTATTCCTCGATCAGTTCGTCGAGACGATCGAACGGATCGTCGGATCTGAAAAGCACGATGAGATTCAACGGCCACCCGACGCCGCCTGTGGATGCCTCTCAGCCGGCCGGCCTGCGGCATCGTAAAGTCTTGCGTGGGTAACGCCGTATGCACGACGTTTGGGGGAGAAAGTGAGTGGGGAATTCACGGTCGACGCCGGTGCGATGGACAGCATCGCCGGGGCGCTCGAGGGTATGTCGGCTTTCATCGAATCCGCGCCGAGCCCCGACCTGTCCGCCGATGTGGCAGCCGCGATGCCGAACTCTCCTCTGGTCGCGGCAACAGCTGACGCAACCAAGATGGTCAAGCAGTCCAAGACTGCGGTGTCGGGGCAGTGGGAGACCTTCGCCTCTGCGGTTCGCGCCGCTCGCACGATCGCCGAGAGCGCGGACGAGGGGAATGCGACGAAGTTCCAGAACTTGTCGACCCTCCCCGGCATCGAGTTCCCACAGTGAGCGATGCGCTGCCGTTGACCAAGGCGATCATGGATTCGTGGAACCCTTGGGACATGGCGGAGCATTCTCTGACAACTCTTGCCACTGACATCCGTGAGAATTCCGTTGCGGCTCACTCAACCGTCGATCAGATGCCGAGCACCTCATGGGAGGCCAGGCGCGAGACGCAGCGAATTGGCGTGCCGCCGACCAAGCCTCCTGGGCGAAGAAGGTCGCGGACGGTGTCGACGATCTCCAGGTGGCGCTCACCGACGCCGCCGAGGCGATCAGTACCTCGCAGGCCGTCGTCAACGGCGCGCTCCTAGGCGCAACCCTGCAGCGTTGTTTCCTGGTGAGCGACACCGATCCCACCTGGGCGATGCGTTATGTCCCGAAAGAGGACGACGACCTGACTCCGGCAGAGATCGCCGAGCGAGAACGTCAGATGACCAGCTTCGTCAAATCCAAGGCCGACGAACTGGCGACGACGGCGGCCGACCACGCCGCCCTGATCAAGGGGGCCGTCGATGCGCTCAACACCGTCGCACCGCCGGCGCTGACCATCAGCGCGCAGGACGGTCGCCGGGACGCCGACCTGGCCGAGAACGGCTGGACCGACGAAGAAGCCGCGTTCGTCGGCCGCAACCTGCGCGCCGCCGGACTCTCCGAAGATCAGATTCAACAACTACTCAACGGCGAGAAACTCACCGACGTCCCTGCGGGAGTGCAGGAATACCTGCACATGTTCTACGGGAACCTGGACTCCGACGAACTGTTCAGCCTGAAGTCGAAGTTCGACGGCATGGAAACGCCTGACGGCGCTTCATGGTCCAGGGCCCTCGGCCAAGGTTTGGTCACGCTCTCGAACGAGAACGTCGGAAACAACGCCGGTTATCAGTACCTACCGTCGTGGGTTCGCGACTGGTCGGAGAATTACAACTCGAACGACGGCAAACGGATCCGCGACATCGATGTCCCACTCGCTGGACTCATCGGCAACAGCGGATCCGCGCCTCCCGGGGAACGGTTCGGCACCGAGCTCATACGGAAGGCGGCCGGAGGCGCGAGCCGAAGCGCCGAGGACAGCGGCCTCCTGGCACCCGAAAGCAATTACGGCAACCTACACGATGTTCCGGACGCCGCACGATCGAAGTACGAGGAAACGATCCGTCGTTTCCTAGATGTCGGCGGTCGAAGCCAGGTTGCGGCGACTGCGTTCCTCACCGGCGAGTACGCCGATGGGACAGCGCTTGTCGACTTCGACCGCGACGACATGGTCGGCTACGCCTTCAGGCACGACTGGAATGACGGGGGCGTTGCCGCGGGGAGCCTGGTCGACTGGATTCGCGATTATGGGGGAAGCGGGAATCCGACCAACGTAGCGCTCGCAGACCGTGCGTTCAGCGGGTTGTTCGATTGCACGACGTCCACCGGCGGAGACAACACCTTCTCCGATCTGATGAACGCGAATTCCTCGGGTGATGCGATCGGAAAGATCAACCCGCACCTTGCGGGAGCCCTGCGAGAGGCTTCGCTCCCATACCTCAACATCCTCGCCGGTGGTGATTCGGCCGTGTACGGCCACTCCGGATTCGATCCGGACATCCCACCCGATGAGATGCAGCGTCGAACCGCGCGACTGTTCACGCTGATCGCCAGCGACAACACATACGGTGAGCCCACGGCCGAGAATCCCGATGGGACGGGCGCTGGAGCAGACCTGTACCGAGACATCCTCGACCAAACCGTTCGTAACGGCGCCACCGCCGGCGAACTGGCGGCCTCAGAGCCTCACCGCGCTCGTTCACTAGCCGAGCTCAGCGCAAACCTGAGGGCGCTGGGGCAGTCCGGTCTGTATGGCGCCGAGTACGACCTGCAACGTGATGAGGATGCCAACACAGACGAGCGGAACGATGCGAACACCAAAGTCCGGAACATCGTCAGTTCTGCGTCGGCGGGCTTGACTGCTGTTCCTCACCCTGCCGCAATCGGAGTCGGCGCCGCTGGGACTGCCGCTACCCCGTGGCTCCTTCCCGCCGAATCACCCGGGGACGTCCCGTTTCGACCTCCGACAGTCGCTGGCGGCGGTGGCACCGCAGCGGAAGACGAGATGCACCTGGTCTATGGCGCCCTGCGCGGGCTCGAAATTGCGCCTGAACCAGGCGCCCTCGCGGAGTCTTGGTATCGCGAAGACGGACAACTCAAGCCACTCGCGCACATTCTCTCCGAGCACAAAGGTGACAGCGGCGAACTGCTGAGCGCGATGGAACGCGCTCTCGGCGATGACGATCTGCTGGAGTCACTGCGGGCTGGTACGAGTACTGGAAACCATCAGGGACGGATGAACTTCGACCCCACCGACCTGACAACTATGACGACATGATCCTGAATGGCTCAGATTAAATGACAATCAGACGGACCGCCTCAGTCCTCCTCGCCGTCTTGACACTTGCGGTAGCCGGTTGTTCCACTGCGAGCACCCCCGCCGAGAATGCGTTCACATCAGCGAAATCGACAACGCTGAGCACTGTCGCCCCTCAGGACTACCAATACCCCGCCGGCCTCGCCGGACCCTACAGCGTGGTCTGGTCAGCCGCCGAACCGATCGACTTGCACAGCAGGCCCGCCGAGCTGGCACGCGCATACCTGGAGTCCTGTCAATTGTCGGTGTTCGGCCGTCCGAACGTCTACCCGGGCGCAGTCGCCGCGGCCCCCGAACCCAGCCTCGAGAACCAAGTCGGTTGCCTCTACGCCACGAAACGACCCGAAGCCACGTTTCCGGCCTACTACGGCACCTTGTATGCACGCATCACAGAACTCATCGTGTCCGACAAAACCATCTCAGCGGGGGGCTGCTACACCAGAATCGGGCGCGCCGAAGTCGAGACACATGAACCCGACACCACCTCTGCCACCGCGCAGGAATTCAGTTTCACCGCCGACCTGCCCGACGGGTCAATCGACCCCAGAAGGAACGTGAACCGGACAGCTCGGCCGGGGTCGGGTACGCGCGCACCCCAGTTCGACGTCTTCTACCCGTGGAAGTTCCGCGCTGTCCCCTGGGGCACTCCGCAGCCTGCCGAGGGTCCGCCCAACAATCGTGATTGCGCCCGATGGGCAGCATCACTCGTCGACCAGGTCCCCGCCTTTTCCGGACAGAAGCCCTTCACCTCGACCGGCCGGAGCGCAACCCTGACACCGAGGATGTTCGGCGAGCGAGGTTTTCCGACCTTCCCTCAAACCCCGGCCTGGCCCTCCCCCTAGCCTCCACAGAGTCGCTGGTTCCAGTGCAGCAGCGCCAGTTCTAGCTGGCGCATCTATGCTCAAGTCGCGATTCTGCGGGAGCGGCGGAGATGTGGACAACGCCGGAAACCCTCCACAACCAGGCCCGACACGACGGCAAGACGCGGAGGTCGGGGCACCATCGGACCCATGACCTCCGACAACCCCGTCGTGCGACGATCCGCACTGAGCACGGTCCTCGGCAACGAGGAACTCAAGCTACGGCAAGACGAGGGGACCCTGACCAGCGTCTGGCGCGGCGCGGTACATCTCGGGCCGACGCCCGACGACGCGACCGAGAAGTACCGCCTCACCGTCATCGGCGCCGCGACGGTCGGAGGCGAGCAACGCGTCGTCAGCCATCAGTCAGCCGCTGCGCTGCACGGCATTCCACTCCTGCGCCCCGATCTGACGAAGGTCCACTTCACCACTGCCAAGACCGGCCGGGCCGGCGCGAAGATCCACCTTCACCGCCACAAGCTCCTGCCCGAACACGTCACCGTCGTCGACGGCGTGCGGGTGACGACTCCGGCACGCACGGTCGCCGACATCGCGCGACGGGGCACCTTCGAACAGGCCGTGTGTTGCCTCGACAGCGGACTGCGGCTCGGCGTCGATGCCGCAGACCTCGGCGAGCTCGCCGCATCTGCAACCCGGATGAAAGGCGTGGCCTGCCTGCGTCGGGCGCTTGCCGTTGCTGATGGGAGGTCGGAGTCCGTCGGGGAATCATTCAGTCGCGCAACGATGCTCACCCTCGGTATCCCTCCGCCCGACCTCCAGGTCACCGTCCTCGACGACGCGGGCCGGTTTGTCGCACGCGGCGACTTCGGTTGGGAGGACAAGGTGATCGGCGAGTTCGACGGAAGGGTCAAGTACTCCGGACAGTTCGGGACGTCGGCGTCGGAGACGGTCTTCGCCGAGAAGCGTCGCGAAGACGCGATACGACGGACCGGACGCATCGTCGTGCGCTGGACCTGGGACGACCTGCTGAAGCCCATGCACTTTCGAAAGCTCATCCTCGACGCCCTGCTCGACGCCAAGGTGTTTCCGGCGCCCACAGAATCTTGACCTGCAATCAGAAGCGCGAGTTCCATCCAGCGCCCCTGGGCGCAAGTAGCGATTCTCGGGAAAGACAAGCCCACACGTGCCCGAAATCGGCGAATCCCTGGACGGCCGGGATCGCGTAAGCCGAGGTGGCCCGAAGGTGGCCTCCGCCACAACCCTAGAATTGACGCCATGAGCGATACCGCAACCGCACCCATCACCCTGCCCGCCGACCTGCTGCCGTCGGACGGCCGCTTCGGTTGCGGACCGTCGAAGGTGCGCCCCGAGCAGTTGCAGTCCCTCGTCGACACCGGCGCATCGGTGTTCGGCACCAGCCACCGGCAGGCACCGGTCAAGAACGTGGTCGGCTCGATCCGTGAGGGTCTGGCCAACCTGTTCTCGCTGCCCGAGGGCTATGAGGTCGTCCTCTCCAACGGCGGCACCACCGCCTTCTGGGATGCCGCCGCGTTCGGCCTGATCAAGCAGCGTTCGCTGCACCTCACCTACGGTGAGTTCTCGTCGAAGTTCGCGACCGTAGCCAAGAAGGCGCCGTTCCTGGACTCGCCCGCGGTCATCTCCACCGATCCCGGCACCGCTCCCGATCCGGCCGCACTGACCGCTGACGATTTCGGCGGCGTCGACCTCATCGGATGGGCCCACAACGAGACCTCGACCGGCGTGTCCGTGCCGGTCGTGCGCCCCGCCGGCTCCGACGACGCGCTCATCGCCATCGACGCCACCTCGGGTGCAGGCGGCCTGCCCGTCAACGTCGCCGACGCCGACGTCTACTACTTCGCGCCGCAGAAGTGCTTCGCCTCCGACGGTGGCCTGTGGGTCGCGCTGATGAGCCCCCGCGCCCTCGCCCGCGTCGCCGAGATCGCCGAGACCGACCGCTGGTGCCCCGAGTTCCTGTCGCTGCCGACCGCCGTCGACAACAGCAGCAAGAACCAGACCTACAACACCCCCGCAGTCGGCTCGCTGCTGCTGTTCGCCAACCAGATCGAGTGGATGAACAACAACGGCGGCCTCGACTGGTGCGTCTCGCGCACCGCCGATTCGAGCTCGCGCCTGTACCAGTGGGCCGAGGCCAGCGAGTACGCGACGCCGTTCGTCGCCGAGCCGGCCAACCGCAGCCAGGTCGTCGGCACCATCGACTTCAACGATGACGTCGACGCCGCCGCGGTCGCCAAGACCCTGCGCGCCAACGGCGTCGTCGACACCGAGCCGTACCGCAAGCTCGGCCGCAACCAGCTGCGTATCGGCATGTTCCCGGCCATCGATCCCGAGGACGTCACCAGGCTCACCAACTGCATCGACTACATCGTCGAGCGCCTCTGAGCTCGGCCAGAACCAACCGTCACCGGCGCGTCGCACCTTCGGGTCGACGCGCCGGTGGCGTTCGGGCCAGCGGGTAGCCTGGACAACACAGACCACATACGACGCACCCATCGCTGGTGTCGCAGCGGCCCCACGCGTTCTGAACTGCGGTTTTACCGCGTGTCCCACAGTGAATCGGCAGATCGGTGAGTTAATGTGACCCCAATGCGTGCACCCACCGGAGGAGGAGCAGATGCGTGAGCTCCGCGTCGTCGGGGTGGAAACCGACGGTTCCCACGTCATCTGCCAGGACCCTCAATCGGGTGAGAAATTCCGGATCGCCTCCGACGAACGCCTTCGCGCCGCGGCCCGCGGCGACATCACCAGGCTGGGACAGATCGAGATCGAGATGGAAAGTGCATTGAGGCCACGAGAGATCCAGGCACGCATCCGCGCAGGCGCCTCCGTCGCCGAGGTCGCCGCCGCGGCCGGGGTTGGTGTGGACAAGATCGAACGATTCGCCCACCCGGTGCTGCTCGAGCGCAGCCGCGCGAGCGAACTCGCCGGTGCCGCCCACCCGATCCGGCACGACGGCCCGGCCGTCGCGACCCTCGCCGAATCCGTGGCGGAAGGGCTCGTCGCATACGGCCACAACCCCGCCGACGCCGACTGGGACGCCTGGAAGGACGACGGCGGCTACTGGGTCGTGCAGGTCGCCTGGAGCGTCGGACGCACCGACAACCTCGCGCACTGGCGCTACCAGCCCGGCACCCACGGCGGCACAGTCGACCCGCTCGACGACCTCGCCGACGAACTGACCCACCCCGAGACGATCGCGCCGCGACGCCGGCTCACGCCGGTCGCCGCACCGGAGGTCGCCGTTGAGACCACGTCCGACGGCCGCGAGGAAGTCACCATCGACGCCAACTCCCTCATCGGTGCGCAGCGTGCGCGGCAGGAACGTCGCGCGACGCACGACGACCACGGCACCGTCCCCCTCGATTTCGGGTTCGACGACGAGACCGACGCGCACACTCCGCCGGCTGCGGTCACCCCGATCTCGGCTCCCGTCGCACAGGCTCCCGACACACAGGCTCCCGACGAAGTAGCTCCCGTCGAACGGGCCGTCGACGACGAGGAGCCCGCCGAATCGGCAGTCCGGGAGACCACCGAAGCCGACGCCGCCCCGGCGACCGCCGAGGACAGCACTCACGATCCGTCGGAATCGTCTGCGTCCGGCGAGCCCGGACCGGCCCATGCTGACCGTCCGCGCAAGAAGAAGACCCGCAAGCCCGCCGTGCCCGCCTGGGAGGACGTCCTGCTCGGCGTACGTAGCAACGGGAACAGCTGATCGATGTCGGCACGCGCGGCCACCGTCTGGTTCATCGACTCCCCTGACCCGGCCGACGACCTACGAACCATCGTGCGCGCACAGCAGCACGATCATCAGCACGCCCAGCAGCTTGCGACGAAGATCTATGGCGACAGCGTGCTCGTCCCGCTCGTCGACACCGACCTCGCGACCGCGGCCGCCGCGAAGGATCACCACGTCTACGCCGGTTATTACGGTTCGCTCGCGGTGATCTCGTGCTCGCTGTTCGAGACGGCGACCCCCTCGACGCTGACCCGGACGCTGGCCGCGGTCCGACCGAGTGCGGTGACGACGCTGCTGTACACCGAACCCGAGACGTCGTTCGGTGCGTTCGCCCGCTGGGAGTCGGGTTCACTTCGACGTTCGTTCTCCGCCGACCCGGTGACCATCCACGAGGACGACGGCCTCCCGTTCACCTTCGAGAAGCCGTTCTGGGGCGGCGAATACCCGCTCACCTACGCCGAGGGTGTGCCGAACCAGGGGATGGCGCTGCCCTTCCACCCGGCGCAGCTCGCCGAGGAGGCCAACCGGTCCTGGCTCGGGTTCCGCTACACCCATCCCCTCGCGCCGACCGACCTCGACCCGGCCGACATCACCGTCACCTGCTTCGCGCTTCACCCCGCGGAGTACGAACCCACCGCCGCCGACTTCGAGAACTACCGCAGAGCCACCGCCGCGCGTAGTGCGGAACGCACCGCGCACGAGGGCACGCCACGCAAGCGCGGAAGATTCCGGGAGTACTTCGGTTTCTGATCCGGGTGGCTTCTGTTCCCGGACGACTTGTCGCCCTCAGTCGTACAACGTCACCTTGCCGAGGAGTGCCGCCAGTTCCAGTTCGACAGCAGACAGCTCGGAGCTCGACAGCTTGCGGGCAGTCGGCCTCGCCGGCCGATAGTCGATGACCCTGCGTGCGACAAGGCGCACTCCATCGCCGGACTGCTCGTCTGGTCCGTGAATCTCGTTGCGTACCTGTTTGAGTTGTTCGGCGAACCGGCGGGGGATGTCGGGTCGCCGGTTGATGCGCTCGGGGTTGGGTGGTGCGCCGGGTTCGGCGTTCAACCGCCAGGCGCAGCGGCCTTCGTCGGGACCTTCACGGACCATGCGGGTGGTGTAGCCGCCGGGTTCATTGCTGACCATCCGATTGTGTTTCGGGCACGCCGGTGCGAGGTCGGTGATGTCGGTGAGTCCACCGAGACCCCAATCCAGTTGCGCGTGGTGCATTTCCACGTGCGCGGCGGATATGCCGCAGTCGGGGGTGGAACAGACCTCGCCGTCGGGTCGGGCGAAGGACACGAGACGTTGTTCACGGGTGGCCAACCTCTTGCCGCGTCCGAAGTAGAGCGGGATTGCGGTGGCGTCTTTGAACACCGCCAGCCAGGGCTGGGTGTCGGCGGCCATGTTGACGAGGTCGGTGATCGGGATCAGGGTGCCGGTCGCGGTGGTGGCGAACCCGGCTTCGCGTCGTAGGTCGTTGACGTCGGCTTTGATGATCAGCTGGATGGGTAACCCGCGGTGGCTCTTACCCAGGAGTCCGTCGTCGAACACGGCTTTCAGGAGTGCGTTGAGGGCGTCGTGGTTGAGCTGGGCGGGGGTGCGGTCGTCGCGTGCGGCTGCGGCTTCGACCGCCTCGGGGTCGGCGTCCTCGATGGAACCGTGGGGGGAGTCGGGGTCGTCGGGGTTGTTCATGCCGGGTTTGGCCCAGACGGCGAGCAGCATGGTGATGCGGGCGAGGAGTTCGGGGGTGAGGTTGGCGGTCATCTTGGCGGTGCCGTCGGCGCGTTGCCGGTTGACCGACAGATTGCGGCGACGTTTGCGGTCGGTGTCGTCGGTCAGTGTGCCGTCTGGGTCGAGGTGGGCCAGCAGTCGTGCACCGAGGGCGGTGATGTCGGCGGGGGTGTGGTCGACGGCGATCTCGGCCATCTGTCGTTCGGCGGCGACCTTTACGTCGTGGTCGACGGCGTGTGGGATCTGGTCGAGGACGTCGAGTACTGCCCGGACGTGGGAGGTGCTGACCTTGCCGTCGGCCAATGCCTCTGTGAACCACCCCTGGTTTGATGCCGCTTCCTTCTGAGTCAGGAAGGATGAGCTCATGCCTAAGAAAATCGATCCGGAGGTCCGTTCGAGGGCCTTGCGGTTGCTGGAGGTGCACGGCGGCGAGTACACGTCGTTGACTGCCGCTGCCGAAGCGATCGCCAAGCAGGTCGGTGTCGGCGGGGAGACGGTACGTCGGTGGGCAGTGCAGGCACAGGTCGATGCCGGCGCCCGCGCGGGGACCACCTCGAAGGAGTCCGCCGAGATCAAGCGACTCAAGGCGGAGAACAAGCAGTTACGCGAAGACGTCGCCATTTTGAAAGCGGCGACAACTTTCTTCGCGGGGGAACTCGACCCCCGCAACCGATGATCGTGGCGTTCATTGATCAGATGCGCGCCAACGGTTTTGCGGTCGAGTCGATCTGCCGGGTCTTGCGGGAGCAGGGCTGCATGGTTGCCGCACGAACCTACCGGGCGTGGCGAACCCGGGCACCTGCCGCACGGACCGTCTCTGATGCTCACGTCGTCGAGGCGGTGCGCAATGTCGTCTGGCGCACCGATGACGACGGCCGGCGGAAGATGACTCCGGAGGGCCTCTACGGGCGGGTGAAGATGCGCGCCCATCTGCACCGGACAACCCTGCCTGGGGTGTCCTATGGCGCCGTTGATCGAGCGATGAAAGTGTTAGGCCACAATGGAATTCGAAGGTCCAAGGGAGTCCGCACGACCGTCAGATCCGCTGATGGTGTACGCGCGGAGGACCTGCTGAACCGACAGTTCAGTGCCGCCGAACCCAACCGGGTCTGGGTGACCGATTTCACGTACTGCCGGACATGGGCTGGGTGGGTGTACGTGGTGTTCATCATCGACGTGTTCTCGCGCCGAATCGTGGCGTGGCACGCATCGACATCGAAGACAGTGGAGCTGGTGACGGTCCCGCTTCGGATGGCACTGTGACAGCGGAATCGGGAAGGGCATCCGGTGAAAGCTGCTGAGCTGATTCATCATTCGGATGCCGGTAGTCAGGGTGAATTCAACTGGTCGTCGCAACACCTTGATCTTGGAGGTGTTGGCTTTGGCTACAGCAGACTGGAGCAAGAAGACCAGCGATGCGCCCACGGGGGTTCGTCGGCAGTGGCGAGCTGATCGTGCGTTGCGGCCGGCGATGCGTTCGCCGGGCCGGCCCGAGCCGTCGCGGGCGGTGCGACGTCAGTTTTGGGGGTTGATCGCGACGGGGATGAGCACGGCGGAGGCGTCGGTGGCGGTCGGCGTGTCGGTGCCGGTGGGGTCGCGGTGGTTCCGCCACGCTGGCGGAATGACGCCACTGAGTCTGGACGACCCGGCGGGTCGTTACCTGTCGTTCGCTGAACGGGAAGAGATCGCGCTGCTCCGCGCCCAACAGTGTGGTGTGAGAGAGATTGCTCGGCAGATCGGACGCAGTCCGGCAACGATTTCGCGTGAGTTGCGCCGCAACTCCGCTACCAGGAGTGGGAAACGTGAGTATCGAGCCTCGGTGGCGCAGTGGAAAGCGCAGCAGGCCGCCAAGCGCCCGAAAACAGCGAAACTCGTGGCCAACGTCGAGTTGCGGGAGTACGTGCAGGAGCGGTTGGCGGGCACTGTCCGTAGCCCCGACGGCACGATCGTCGCCGGCCCCACGCCGCCGCCGTGGAAGGGGCTCAACAAGCCGCACCGGGCCGACCGGCGGTGGTCTCTGGCATGGAGTCCGGAGCAGATCTCCCAGCGCCTGCGGGTCGATTTCCCCGATGATGAATCCATGCGCATCAGTCATGAGGCAATCTATCAATCCCTGTTCATCGAGGGCCGTGGCGCGCTCAAACGCGAGTTGGTGGCGTGCCTGCGGACCGGGCGGGCATTGCGGGAGCCCCGTGCTCGCTCACGCAACAAGCCGCAGGGTCACGTCACCTCCGATGTCGTCCTCAGCCAGCGCCCGCCTGAGGCCCACGACCGTGCTGTCCCCGGCCACTGGGAGGGTGATCTCATCATCGGTGTGGGTCGGTCGGCTATCGGCACTGTTGTCGAACGGCGCAGTCGCGCAACGATTCTAGTCCATCTCCCACGCTTGCAAGGGTGGGGTGAGCAACCGCCGGTGAAGAACGGGCCGGCACTCGGTGGCTACGGCGCCATCGCGATGAACGCGGCACTGACGGCGTCGATAGCGGCGCTGCCGCAGCAGTTGCGCAAGACGTTAACGTGGGATCGCGGTAAGGAACTGTCCGCTCATGCCCAGTTCGCGATGGATACCGGAACGCAGGTGTTCTTCGCCGATCCGCATTCACCGTGGCAGCGACCGTCCAACGAGAACACTAATGGGCTGCTGCGCCAATATTTTCCGAAGGGAACTGACCTGTCACGGTGGTCTGCAAACGACCTCGAAGCCATCGCATACACCCTCAACAACCGTCCCCGAAAGGCCCTCGGCTGGAAGACCCCCGCCGAAGTCTTTGAAGGACAGTTACACTCACTACAACAACCCGGTGTTGCATGGACCGATTGAACCCGCCCAGTACACATCGGTTACACTGACTGAGCGTCTGCGCCTGGAAGACATCGCCGCGTCGATCGGAACGGTCGGGGACGCCTACGATAACGCGCTGGCCGAGTCGGTGAACGGCTTGTACAAGACAGAGTGCATCCGGACCACGATCTTCCACTCCGGTCCGTACAAGACCGTCTCCGACGTCGAGTTCGCGACCGCCGGTTGGGTCGACTGGTACAACAACAGCAGGCTGCACTCGAGTATCGGCCAGATACCCCCGACCGAGTTCGAAACGCTCCACTACTCTGGCCTCGGCCCCGAGGACCAGCCCACATTGGAGGCGGCACAGAACCTAGGGTGATTCACTGCCAGAGCGGGGCGTTCGGGTTCGAGTGGTTCGCCGGTCGGGCTGAGGTGGGTGGCGGTCGCGTGGCGTTGTTTGGTGCGGCGCATGGGGTCGGCCATGCGTAGGCGGTGGGTCATGAACTGGGTGATGCTGCGGTGGCCGGTCTTGTGGGGTAGGTCGCGGTCGGCGATCTCGATGAGCTGTCGGTCGCCGGCGAAAGTGAGTCGGGCGATGGCGCGTTCGGTTCCGGCGGCGACGTCGATGAGTTCGGCATCGGAGCACTGTGTCAGATCGACGGCCTGGAGTTCGGTGGTGATCCGGTGCAGTTCCTGCACGAGCTCGGAGGGGCGGGTCGACGGCCCGACGTCGGTCTGCGAGATTTCCGTCAAGACGGTCACCCCCCGATGCCGTGTTCGAATTTATGTGGCACTCTTGACGGTTCTGTGGGTGCCCCCGGTGCGCCTGAAGCGCGCAACGCCCTGTCTCACTTAAGGTTTGGTTTGCGAAGACTAAACCGAGGAGCAGGGCGTTGCGCGCTACCAGACTACTGCAGAAGTTGCTGAAGATCGAGAACCTGGTGGTTCTTGATGTCGGCGTTGAAGACGACGATGACGGCCAGTTGTTGGTCGTCTCGGTCCGTGCGAAACGCGGGCAGGACTCGCGGTGTCCACACTGCCGACGGCGTCGACCAGGCTATGACCGCTCACACCATCCGCGCCGTTGGCGACACCTCGACCTGGGCGGGATGCGCTGCTACCTGCAAGGACACATTGGACGGGTTGACTGCAGCCTGCACGGCGTCGTCACCGAACATGTGCCGTGGGCACGGCCGGCAGCAAAGATGACGCGCCGATTCGACGACACGGTCGCCTGGCTCGCCGCGCACAGTCCATCATCCGCGGTGTGTGAGTACATGAGGGTGTCGTGGCGAACAGTGCAACGCATCATCGCTCGAGTCGTTGCCGATCACACCGGACAGACCGACCGAATGGATGGGTTGCGCAGGATAGGTATCGATGAAATCGCCTACCGAAAAGGCCGGCGATATCTGACGGTGATCGTCGACCACGACACCGGCAGGTTGGTGTGGGCGCGTGAGGGTGCAACCAAGAAGACGCTTCGCCAGTTCTTCGACGAGCTCGGCGCCACGCGCAGTGCACAGCTGACCCATGTGAGCGCCGACGCGGGTCAGTACATCGAAACGGTTGTTGCAGAACGTGCTCCGGATGCCATTCGATGCATGGATCCGTTTCATGTCGTCCAGTGGGCCACCCGCGCCGTGGACCGTTGTCGCAGCCGGGTCCTCAACCGGATCCACGGTCTGTCCAACGACGATCGTAGGAATCTGAGGTGGGCACTGTTGAAGAACCCTGAGAACCTCACCCCAGGTCAACAGCGGACCCGCGAGCTGATCGTCAAACGCGCCAATAGTGAACTCGCTCGCGCGTATCAACTGAAAGAGGAACTCCGCCATATCGTTACCGGGGAGCATTCTGGCACGTGGCGACGGCTCGAGCACTGGTTACATCGAGCTGATCGTAGTCGAATCATCGAACTCGTCGGTCTCTCCAGATCGGTACGACAGCAACAGATCCAGATCTACAACTCCGTTGTCGTGGGCCTATCGAACGCCCGGGTGGAGGCCACCAACACACATCTGAGGGCACTGACCAAGCGGGCCTACGGATTCCACTCACCAGAAGCACTCATCGCGATGTCGACACTCACGCGAGGAGGGGCGTGTCCTGTTCTGCCACACCAGTAGTGACCCACGAAACCGTCAGGAGGACCATTTATGTTCGACTGTACTCGCAATCCCATTGCCGCGCAACGCGTATCGAACATCGATCGATCGCGGGGATTGTCGGTGGCGTCTGGTAATGGGCGGCGTGGTGCTGCCGTCCCTTCGATACGCTCGCAAGCTCGCTACTCACGGAACAGAACGACGCTCGCAAGCTCGCTACTCACGGAGCAGAACCGGTCAGCGCCCCATGATCAGCAACGCGACCGACGATGTGATCCCGGCGAGGAAGCCGATGAGCAGGCCCCACACGATCCAGCGCCACACCTGGCGGTAGCGGAACTCCCAGAGGGTCCAGCCGAGGCCGCCGGCGACGATCAGCACCGCCGCGATGCCGAGGAACTCGAGGATGCCGCCGATGAGTTCGTAGATCCCGACGAGCACGAAGGCACCGAAGAGCGCACACACCGCGGACACGATGATCCCGAGCGCCCAGGGCGTGGGCTCCGCGGCCCGATCGAACGGTTCGGGGGTGTTCACTCCCCCATCGTGCCCGACCGGACGCGTTCGTAGAACGCAACGGCCGCGGCTGTCGCGACGTTGAGCGAATCGGTTCCGCGACTCATCGGGATGCGGGCCTTCA
Source organism: Gordonia sp. Swx-4 (assembly GCF_030316175.1). Classification (NCBI taxonomy): domain Bacteria; kingdom Bacillati; phylum Actinomycetota; class Actinomycetes; order Mycobacteriales; family Gordoniaceae; genus Gordonia; species Gordonia sp. Swx-4. Next base: position 1,302,302 of record NZ_CP128197.1, on the reverse strand, counting down.
CGTCCGTCGCCGCCATCGCCGACGCGGTGAGCCCTGGCCCCTCGGCGCCCACGAGGAAACCGACCTTCTCGGCATCGACCGCCTCGGCGAGCGTGACGGCGTCGGGATCGGGGGTCATCGAGACGAGACGGAAGTCGCGCGAACGCAGTTCGTCGAGTCCGCGCGGCCACTCGTCGAACTTCGCGAAGGGCACCAGCAGCGCGTGACCCATCGAGACGCGCACGCAGCGCCGGTACAGCGGGTCGGCGCAGCCCTGACCGAACAGGACGGCATCCACACCGAGGCCGGCGGCGTTGCGGAAGATCGAGCCGATGTTCTCGTGGTCGTTGACGCCTTCGAGGATCGCGACGGTGCGCGCGGTCTCCAGGATGTCGGACACCGACAACACCTCGGGGCGTCGCGCGACGGCGAGCACGCCGCGGTTGAGGTGGAAACCGACGATCTCGGCCATCACCTCGGCCGACGCCCGGAAGAACGGGACTCCCGACAGCGACGGGTCGCGCAGATCGTCGTCGAGTTCCTCGAGGCGTTTGTCGACGCCGAGGAAGGCGTGGGCGGAGAACCGCGAGGCGATCATGCGCTGCGCGACGAGCACGCCCTCCGCGATCACCAGGCCGCGTCCCGGCCGGCCGCCGGGCAGAACCGGAAGGTCGGGTCGGCGGTCCACCGAGTTGAGGTCCCGAAAGTCCTCGACCCGGGGATCCTGCGGGTCGTCGATGTCGATCACTTCCACTGCGAGCCCGGGCACCGCAACAGTGTGCCACCCGCCACCGCCGTGACCTGCGACACCCGGTACAGAACCCAATGAGTGCCCGAGTCGCAGTGATGTGAAAACGTTGAAGTCGTGACCAACAGCGGCTCGACACCTCAGTCACGTCTGTCCCTCAAGCGCGCCACCGACGCCGACTGGGACGACATCATCACCACGGATGCCCGCGCATTCGCGATGCGCAATCCGCTGCCCGACGACGAACGCGCCGACCTTCGCGGCAAGGTCGCCGACGACGACATCGTCCTGGTACGCGACACCGGCCTGCCGTCGAAGCCCCTTGTCGGGGTGTCGATGTTCTACCGGATGTCGATGTCGCTGCCGGGCGCGGGTGTCGCCGACACCGTCGGCCTGTCGTGGGTCTCCGTGGCATCGACGCATCGCCGTCGTGGAATTCTGCGCACGATGCTGACCGAACTCTTCGAGCAATGGGAGGCCGAGAACTACACGTTCGCGACCCTGACCGCGAGCGAGGGCACCATCTACGAGCGCTTCGGGTTCGGTCCGGCCTGCTTCTCCAACACCGTGTCGATCACGCCCGGACAGGCTCCGCTCCGCGGCGACCAGCCGAAGGACGCGACCGTGCGGTTCGCGGACGCCGCCGAGGTCGCCGCGGCCGTCCCCGATCTCCACGCACGCTGGACGCTCACCACTCCCGGTGCGCTCACCCGCACCCCCGCCTGGTGGGCGCCGATCCTCGCCGACCGTCCGTCGGAGCGTCCGCTGCCCGCGAGCGGACTGCACTACCTGCTCCACGACGACGGCTACGCCAGCTACCGCATCTACAAGAACGAGAACGGCGGCGTTCGCGGCGAGGTCAACGAGGTCTTCGCCGTCACCGACGAGGCCCACACCGACCTGTGGCGGGTGCTCACCAGCCTCGACCTGATCCCGTCGCTCACCGCGACCATCCCGGTCGACGATCCGTTGCGGCACAAACTCATCGACGCCCGCGCGGTGTCGATCACCGGTCTGCGTGACGAGATGTGGCTGCGTATCCTCGACATCCCGGCCGCGCTGGGGTCGCGGAAGTACGCCGCCGACCTCGATGTGGTCATCGAGGTCACCGACGAGTTCCGTGGTCGCGGAGGGGTATTCACGGTGTCCGCGCGCGGGGGCGACGCGATCGTCGCCCCCGCACCCGACACCGCAACGCCCACGGTGAGGATGGACACCTCGGTGCTGTCGAGCATCTACCTCGGCGGCATCCGCCCGTCGGCGTTTGCGGCGGCCGGCCGGCTCCGCGTTGACTCCCCGACAACGCTTCGAGCTCTGGACCAGGCCTTCACCACCGATCGAGCACCGTTCTCCGGCACCTTCTTCTAGTGTTAGATCGCCCGGGAGCGAGGTATCTCGGTGTCGGGCTGGTTGAGGATCTTGTTGAAGATCTGCACGCCCTCCCGGAGGGTGTCCCGTTCGCTGGGCGTGAGTTCGCGTAGACGGTCACTCAGCCAGGCCTCGCGTGCCGCCAACTCCTCCTTGATGACCTCGACCCCCGAGGCCGAGAGCGTCACGATCGCCTGGCGGCCATCCGTCGGGTGCGGTTCACGCTTGATCATCCCGAGGTCCGACAGCGACGCGATCACTCTCGTCATGGAGGGCGGGCGAACCCGCTCGGCCGCGGCGAGGGCGCCGGGTGTCATCGGGCCTTCGTGATGCAACGTGTAGAGGGCCGAGAGCTGCGTCAGCGAGACCAACTTGTTCTCGCGCCGCCCTCTCAGACGGCGCGCGAGTCGTACGACGGCGAGGGACAAGTCGCCAGAGAGACTTCCGTCACCATACGGTGAATGCATTGCCCCAGCGTAGGGCATGTAAATCACCGTCGAACCCTAAGCATTGCAAATTGACCCGGCTGGATGACAAAACCGGTCGCAAATTTTGACTACACGCGTTAGCCGATGAGGTCGGAGATCGGTCCCCGCGCGAAATAGGCGACGAAGACCGCGGCCACCAGCCACAGCAGCGGATGGACCGTGCGCGCCTTGCCCGCGGCGGTGGCCATCACCACCCAGCTGATGAAGCCGATGCCGATGCCGTTGGCGATCGAGTAGGTGAACGGCATCGTCACGACGGTCAGGAAGGCAGGTATCGCGAAGTCGAGGCGACGGAAGTCGACGGCCGTCAACTGCCCGATCATCATCGCACCCACCACCACGAGAGCCGGCGCGATCGCCTCGAGCGGGATCACCTCGTAGATCGGGGTGAGGAACATGGCGACCAGGAACAACACGCCGGTGACGACGTTCGCCAGACCGGTTCGTGCACCTTCGGCGATACCCGAGGCCGATTCGACGAACACAGTGTTCGACGACGCCGACGCGGCACCGCCGGCGATGGCACCGGTCCCCTCGACCACCAGCGCACGCCCGATACCGGGGAGGTTGCCCTTGTCATCGGCCAGACCGGCCTCCTTGCCGAGGCCCGTCATCGTGCCCATCGCGTCGAAGAAGTTCGACAGGACGAGCGCGAACACGAAGACCGACGCCGCCAGCACACCGATCCGGGTGAAGGCGCCGAACAGGTCGACGTCGCCGACGAGGCTCAGGTCGGGCAATCCGCCCAGCGCGGTGGGGATGTCGGGCACGGTGAGGCCCCAGCCCGAGGGGTTGTCCATGCTGGAGCCGTAGTCGAAGATGCGCTCGAGCACGAGCGACAGGACGGTGGTGATCGCAATGCCGATCAGCAGACCGCCGGGGACCTTTCGCACCACCAGGACACCCATGATGAGAACACCGAGAGCGAAGATGAGCGTCGGAACGGTGGCGATCGAGTTGTCACTGCCCAGCTGGACCGGGACCGTGGTTCCGGCGGCGTCCGGGATGCGTTTGACGAAGCCGGCGTCGACGAAGCCGATGAAGGCGATGAACGCGCCGATACCGGCGGCGATGGCCGCCTTGAGTTCGCTCGGGACCGCGTTGAACACCGCCGTGCGGAAGCCTGTCACCGCCAGCAGCACGATGATGATGCCGTCGACCACGACGAGGCCCATCGCCTCCGGCCATGTCACCTCGGGTGCGATCGACACCGCGAGAAGACTGTTGATGCCGAGACCCGCGGCGATCGCGAACGGGTAGTTGGCGACGAGGCCGAACAGGATCGACATCACGCCCGCGACGAGTGCGGTGACCGCGGCGACCTGCGCCAGCGGCAGCACGTTGCCGAGCACGTCGGCGTTCTTCTCGCCGCCGGGGATGCCGCCGATGATGATCGGGTTGAGCACCACGATGTAGGCCATCGTGAAGAACGTGACCAGGCCTCCGCGGAACTCGCGGTTGAGCGTCGAGCCGCGCTCGGAGATCTTGAAGAAACGATCGATCGCGCCGTTCGGCGTCGCCGTCCTCGCTCCCCTGGTGGTCGAGGGGCCGGTGTCCTCGGGTGGCGCTTCGGCAGCACCCGTGTCGGCCGCGTCGGTCGTCGTCTTGGACGAGTTGTCAGCGGGGTCGTCGGCGGGTGTCAGATCGCGGGACTCACTCGGGACGTCTTTTGGCACCTGTCGAAAGCTACTCTTTGTCTCATGCCGGATACAGTCGACGTCCCCGAACTGCCCCGCGCGCTGCGTGCGCCCGAGCCGGTGATCGTGGTCGGGATGGTCGCCTGGCTGGTCGCGACGGTGGTCGTCGCGGTCGCCGATCTCGGCGGCGGCAACGCGCTGACGATCTGCCTGGTCGGGCTGGGCGTGGGACTTCTCGGCACCACGATCGTGCTGGTCCAGCGGGCGGGAGTCCGACGCGGGGCCCGCGGCGCACAGGAGGGTCTGGACTAGAACGGGCCGTCGAACGCGTCAGTCCGCCGAGAAGAGAATCCACCCGACGTGTTCGCGTCCCCACGCGCCCACCTCGCCGCGGTTCGCGAACGGACGTGTCTCGAGCGTGGTCAGCAGGAGCGAATGTGTGATGCGGACCATGACCTCGGCGACCCGCCGCGCCTCGTCGTCGCCGATCGGGGCGTCCCCGGTCATCAGACCCGCCACCCGGGCGGCCAGATAGTCCACGGCACGGTCGAAGACCGGCGCCGACGACACCGTGAGCACCCGCAGCGTCGTCGCCGGGTCCGCCGCGTACTCGCGGGCCAGTAGTGGGTGGTCGTAGAACGACCAGAAGATCGCCGCGAACCCCTCGATGAGCCGCTCCCGCGGATCCCCTGTTCCCGCCAGTTCCCGGTCGACGCGGGCGAACAACTCGTCGGCCTCACGCGAGAGCAGGTCGGAGAAGAGATCCTCCTTGTGCGGCCAGCGACGGTAGACGGTCATGTGGGACACACCGGCCAGCGCGGCGATCGCCTCGATCGACGTCCGTTTGAGCCCCTTCGCGAGCAACGATGTCATCGCCGCATCGAGGATCTTCTGCCCCGTCCGCTCGGCCCGGGACGCGCTCGGCGTCTTCACACCGCCATCATTGCAATGTTAGTGTTCGGCCGAACTACTAACATTGGAGTTTCATGACCGCCACCGAGAACCCGGACGCGTCCGTCGCCGACACTTCGGCGCCGCCCGCAGTCGACCTCGCCGACCTGCCACCGGCCGTCGAGCAGTTCCGGTGGCATCTGGGCAGTGTCCTGTTCGGGTTCTTCGGCGCCTCCTTCTTCGACCAGGTGGCGCTCGTCCCGGTGGCCGCGGCCGTCGACCGTACCGGCCGCTTCGCCGAGAACTTCGTCGATCGCGGACTCCGCAGCTTCAGTGCCGAACAACTCGTGCTGTGGGGCGACGAGAGGACGCGCCACGCGTTCGCCGACCGGTTGAGGTTCCTGCATCGTGAGGTCCGGGGCACCGGACGCGACGACTTCGACGAGATCCGGTACAGCGCACTCGATCCCACGCTGTGGAACTGGATCGCGATGAGCGCGATCATGGGCTACCTCAACACGTTCACGGCGTGCACGGGCATCGAACTGTCGCCGGAGGAGGAAGAACTCGCCTACGCGGTCGCACTCGAACGCCTGGGCATCCTCTCGCTGCCGGGGAAGTCTGCCCAGCTCCCACCAACGCTCGCCGATGCGCGCCGCTGGTACGACGGCGTCGTCGACGAACACCTGCAACCCAATCCGTTCCTCGACGCCGTCACCGACCAGCTGGCCCGCCTCCCCCTTCCGACGATCGGCATGCCGCCACTCCTGCGCATCGCGCTCACGCCGCCCTGGTTCGTAATCCGCCCATTGGCCGGCCACGTCGTCAAGGTCTGCTCGTTCAGCGTCATGCACCCCGGCGTCCGAGAGCTGACGTCGGTACGCCTCGGCCGCCGCGAACAGGGGGAGTTCCGGATCTACAAGCGACTGCTGCAAACCGCGTGGCGCCGGCTCCCTCGTCGGATCGTGCTCACGCCCATGGCGTATCACGAGTACCGCCGCGACCAGCTGGCACGTACGTACCATTCGATCCAGCTGGAATCATTCGCACCGACGTGCCCGGTGTAGTTCTCAGCCGGCGACGATCTCGTTCAACCGCTTTCCGATGATCCCCACCGCGAAACCCAGCCGTTCGAAGTCCTTGTTGGTGGTCTGCCCGTGATAGAAGCGGTAGTAGATCTGCTGGGCGATGACCACGGCCCGGAAGAGGCCGAAGGCCTCGTACCACCGCCACCTCTCGGGTGACATCTCGAAACCCATACGCTCGCAGTACCGTTCGACGAACTCGGCGCGGGTGATCATCCCCGGCATGTTCGTCGGGACGCGGCGCATGAGTTGCAGCTCGTCGGTGTCGTCGGCCTGAATCCAGTAGGCCATCGAGCCGGCGAGGTCCATCAGCGGATCGCCGAGGGTCGCCATCTCCCAGTCGAGGATGCCGATGACCCTGGTCGGGTCGTCCTTGTCCAGCACCACGTTGTCGAGCTTGAAGTCGTTGTGGATGATGCAATTCGCCACGTCCTCGGGCTGGTTCTCGGCCAGCCAGGACATCGCCTCCTCGAAGTCGGGGACGTCGTCGGTGTGTGCGTTGCGGAATCGGGTGGTCCAGCCGTCGACCTGCCGTCGGACGTAACCGAGCCCCTTACCGAGGTCGCCGAGCCCGGTCTTCGACGGGTCGACCGAATGTACTTCGACGAGCGTGTCGATGAAGTTGAAGCAGAGCTGCCGCGCCTGATCGGCGTCCAGCGGAACGTCGGCCGGCCACTCCTTGCGCGGGATGACACCGTCGATGCGACCCATGACGTAGAAGTCGGCGCCGAGGACCGAGTCGTCGTCGCAGAAGGCGATCATCGGTGCGATGTAGCGGATCACCCCGGCGAGCTCGGATTGGATGCGGTACTCGCGGCGCATGTCGTGCGCCCCGCGGGCCTTGGTGCCGCGCGGTGCCCGACGCAGGATCAGGTCCCGCGTCGGATACCGCAGCAGGAAGGTGAGATTGGAAGCGCCACCGGCGAATTGCCGTACCTCGGGCACCGCGTCGAGTCCCTCGACATCCGGGGCCGCGGTGCGCAACCACGCGGCCACCGCCTCGACGTCGAACGCGTCCTCTTCCCGGACCTCGCGCGCCTCGGTCACCTGGTCAGCCATTGTGGGAGTTCACCCTTCTCGTTCGTGGATGTGTGGATACCACCGCGGTCAGCGGTACTTACCGAGTTCGAGACGCGCAACGACGTTGCGGTGGACCTCATCCGGGCCGTCGGCCAGGCGGAGCGAGCGTGCTCCGACCCAGGCCTGGGCGAGCGGGAAGTCGTCGGTCATACCGGCGCCGCCGTGCAGCTGGATGGCCATGTCGATGACCGACAGGGCCATGTTGGGCACCTCGACCTTGATCTCGCTGACCGCCGACAACGCCTCGGCCGACATGCCCTGGTCGAGCAGCCAGGCGGCGTGGTGGACGAGCAGTCGTGAGCGGTTGATCGCGATGCGGGCGTCGGCGATGCGTTCGCTGTTGCCGCCGAGCCGGGCCAGCTGCTTGCCGAAGGCCTCACGTGAGAGTGCCCGCTTCACACCGAGTTCCAGCGCCCGCTCCGCCAGGCCGATGGCCCGCATGCAGTGGTGGACGCGTCCCGGCCCGAGGCGGCCCTGGGCGATCTCGAAGGCGCGGCCGGGTCCGAGGAGGATGTTCGACGCCGGAACACGCACGTCGGTGAAGGACACCTCGCCGTGGCCGAACGGTTCGTCGAAATAGCCCATGGTGGTGAGAATCCGGTCGACCTTGACGCCGGGGGTGTCGATCGGGATGAGCACCATGGTGTGCTGCGACTTGCGGTCGGCTTCGGCGTCGGTGACGCCCATGAAGATCAGGACCTTGCAGTCGGGATGCCCGACGCCGGTGGAGAACCACTTGGTGCCGTTGATGACGACGTCGTCGCCGTCGAGGACAGCGGTCGCGGCCATGTTGGTGGCGTCCGACGACGCGACGGCCGGTTCGGTCATGCAGAAGGCGCTGCGGATGTCGGCGCGCAGCAACGGTTCCAGCCAGCGCTCGCGCTGCTCCTCGGAGCCGTAGCGCAGCAGGACCTCCATGTTGCCGGTGTCCGGAGCGTTGCAGTTGAAGATGACCGGCGACAGCGCCGACGATCCCATCGCCTCGGCGATCGGGGCGTAGTCGACGTTGGACAGGCCCTCTCCCCCGTCGGTGCCGAAATCCGCGGCGTAGCGACCGGCGTGCGCGGCCGGCAGGAAGAGGTTCCACAGACCCTCGGACCGGGCTTTCGCCTGCAGTTCGGCGATGATCGGCGACGGCGTCCAGGGATTTCCGTCCCCGTCGCGTCGTTCCTTGATGTCCCGGTGGATCTCGGGTTCGGCGGGTTCGATCTCGTTGGTGACGAACGCCCGCACGCGCTCGGTGAGTTCGGCGGACCGCGGTGACGGAGAGAAATCCATTCCCCGACCGTATCGCGGAGCCCTCTGTCCGGGGGCTAGTTCCGGTACAGCGTCGAGCCCTCCGGGCCGGCCGTGGTGCTCACCAGTTTGGCGAAGCAGTGGTCAGGGTCGAATCCCTGCGTTCGGCACCAGCTGTTCGCCTCGACCGGGCCCGGGAATGTCGCCGCCGCGACCGTCACCCACCAGCCCCTATACGAGAACACCGGCCACTCGTCACTCCACAGCAGGCGAACATCGTTGAACCGCAGACGAAGTGCCAGGAACTCGTCGAGGATGGCCTGGTCGGTCCACGTACGACCGTCGGCGACGAGACCGGCGTGCTTGGAACTGAGCTGCGCGACCCACCGGTTGTTCAGGTTCGCCAGGATGAACGCGCGGTCGGCGTCGGCCTGCAGGCGCAGGGCGTTGACACTGGTGGCGGTGACGTCGGCGCCGGCCGGGAACACCGTGTCGGTGGCCTCCGACGACGCCGACGACCTGCCCGACGCCGGTGCGGTCACGGCCGGGGCCCGCTCCGGCGTCGAACCCCGGTCGCACTCGACGAGGTATTGTCCGCCAGCCGAATTCGCGTCGTTCAAGGTGTCGGGCAGGCGGAAGAAGCTACCCGGCGGGTAGGTCAGTTCCAGGTTGAGGGCCGCTCCGCCGTCGGGTGCCGGGACGGCGAGCGGGGATCGTCGGAAGTCGAAGCTGCCCGAGGCGACGAGACCACCGCCGTCGGAGATGGTGATACGGGTCTGCGGACCGAACAGGACGTCCCCGTCGGGGCACTTCGCGGTGACGTTCATCGTGACGACGAGGCCACCGGCAGCGGTGCGGAACGACTGGGGTGTGAACACGGGCGGCGAACCGCACGGTGTCACGTACTGCGTTCCCCCGCCGCCGGATCCGCTGTTGCCCGCCCGGGTGGTGCCCGGCACGATCGCCCGCGGACCCGTCGGGGCGAACCCGGTGATGGTGGTCGAGGTCAGGGTCACCAGACGGTCGCCGAGGGCGAAGGTCAGCGCCGGACCGGGTTCGTCGCCGACGCGGACATTGCCGATCACATTCGGCGGCAGCGACCAGGCCGGTGATCCGCTGTACAGGTCGAGTGCGGCGATCCCGCCGTCGGGTGTCGGGGTGATCAGCCGTTCGCCGTCGGTGACGGCATGGCCGCTGACCGCGGCGTTCCGGCCCGCGGACGCACGCCACAGCAGGCGCCCGGTCTCGGTGTCGAGGGCGAGGTACTCGCTGCCGGATCGGTCGAAGACGATCACCTCGCGGTCGTCGGCGAGCACCACCCGCGACCCGAAGACGTCGACCTCCGGTATCGCCGCGGTCCACGGCGAGGTCCCGTTCCGGACGTCGGTGTACCGGCCGTCGACGAGCATCCGACTTCGCTGGCCGGTCGTCGCCGACGCCGGGACGATCGCGTTGTCCCCGGAGAGCTCCGCTGTCGTACCGTCGGGCCGCAGCACCACGAGCCTGCGGTTCGCGACCGCCATCCCGTCGGAGTCGCCCGTCTCGAGGACCAGGGTCCCGTCGTCGAACCGGCCGATCTCGCTGGTGCCCGCCTTCGCGACCAGGCGATCGCCGTCGTCGGCCGAGACGCCGACGACCCGCAGAGCGGAGGTGACGACAGTGGTGTCGGTCGCAGTGAACGCCGAGGCGTCACCGCTGCCGGGTGCCGCCGTGGGCAGGTTGTCGACCGGCCGCGACCAGAGAGGACCGTCCCGGGTGATCTTGTGGAACACGACCGAATCGGTCGCCGGCACGTACTCGACGACGAAGGCCGCGTCCCCGTTGTAGGCGACGCCGCCGGTGTTGGGCGGCGCCGGCACGGTCGCGAGTGCGGCGCCGGACCGGACGTCGATGAAGTGCAGTGTGTCGGCGTCGCGGCAGACGAGGGAGTCGTCGACGATCGTGTCCGCGCAGGTGGACACGGGTTCGCCGAAGCGCCAGCGTTCGCCGGTGCGCGCGTTGACGCCCACGGCCCAGTGCGAACCGCCAACACTCGTGTACGGATCGCCGACGATCGTCACGAGCGTCTCACCGTCGGCGATCGCGCCCACCGTGCCGTAGCGCCCCTCGGACGGGATGACCGAGTTGAACTTCTGCCCGCCCATCGACGCCGCGGTGATCGACCATTCCGCGCCGGGCGCCACCGGATACGACGCCGCCAGCTGACCGTCGACGAGGTCGGGGTCGTCGGCCTGCGACAACCTCCACCAGACGACGCCGCCGACGACCAGTGCGACCACGCACAGCAGTGCGACGCCGATGATGAGATAGGCCGTGGTGTTCGACCGTCGCGGCGGCGGACCGGCCATCGGATACCCCGGTGGACCCACTCCTGGAGGGCCCATTCCCGGCGGTCCGGTCGGTGGGGTCGGGTACATGCCCGGGTACGGGTACTGCCACGACGGCGGGGAGGATCCGGGGAATGCCCCGGGCACCACCGTCGGATGCGCGGGTTGGCTCGTCCTCGGCGGCTCGTCGGGCCGGGGCGCGCCGGAACCACCTTCGAACGGCGGCGCCGGATGCGACATCACCCCAGTCAAGCTCAGTTCACGATCGCGGGACTATCCTTCGCGCAGACGAATCCCGTGAGTCAGCCCGCGTGTGCGGCGGGAACGTCTGCACGCCTCCGCGTTTCGTACCGCACCAGCACCCACGTGCAGAGCGCGACCCACAGCACACCGACGATCCAGCCGGACACCACATCCGTCGTCCAGTGCACCGCGAGCTGAATGCGGGTGAGCCCCACCAGGATCGACATCAGTGGCGCGAGCAGCAGAATCCACCGGTGGTCGCGCACCCACGCGAAGCAGCGGTAGGCGACGACCGCGAAGAGGCCGAACACGACCATCGTCATCATCGCGTGGCCCGACGGGTAAGAGAACGAGTCGATGTTCAGCAGCCGGTCCTCGATGGGCGGGCGGTTGCGCGCGAACCCGAACTTGAGGCTCTGCATCAGCACGTAGCCCAGGATCGTGCCGAGGGCGACGTACACGGCGTCGACGCGGCGTCCGGCGTACGCCAGTGCGACCACGGCCAGAACGGTGAGGGCGGTGACCACCAGGGTGTTGCCGAGGGTGGTGATCACCTGGGCGATCGTGATCCAGGGCTCGGAGCGGTTCTGGACGACCCAGTCCCACGCGTTCTCGTCGATCGTCGTCGGCGAAATGAACATCCGCTGCCGGCCTTTCTCCACCGCGGTCGCGCTGTCCGTCGCAACCGATCCCACACGTCAGCCACTTTATCCGGGGCTTCGCAACCGTTCGTCGCCACCGCCACCGGACCGGCTGTGACCTGCCGGAATCCGATGCTCAAGCCGTCCTCAAGTGCACTGCAAGAGGCCAGACCGACAGTGGTCTCCGTCAGCCCGAACCCCGACCCCTGAGATGAGGACCCACCCGATGACGACCCATCCCGCTGCCACCGCGTTCCCGATCCAGCTCCGCCTCCCCGGTCAGGCCGCCGCGCCCGAGGGTCCGATCGACCCGTTCATGATGTACGTCCTCCACCACGCGTTCCGCCGCGATCTCGCCGACTTCGCCGCGGCCGTCCCGCGCACCAAGCTCGACGACCCCGGCACCTGGCGAGCCCTCGCCGACCGGTGGACGATGTTCGCCACGGCGCTGCATCACCACCACAACGGTGAGGACCTGGAGCTGTGGCCGCTGCTCGAGGAACGCTGCGACGAGACCGAGAAGCGGGTCCTCGAGGCGATGGACGCCGAACACGATCAGATCGACCCGATCCTCGAGGAGTGCGCTGCCGGTTTCACCATGATGGCCGCGCACCCGAACGAACAGACCCGTGCCGAGCTGGTCGACGCACTCGTCCGCGCCCAGCCGATTCTCGGCGATCACCTCGCGCACGAGGAGGCCGACGCCCTCGCCATCGTGCAGCGTCGGATGACCATGCACGACTGGGAGGAGTTCGAGGCCAAGATGAGCAAGCAGTCGGGCCTCGGCGAGATGCTGAAGATGAGCCCGATGATGGTCAAGGGGCTGTCCGACGCCGACCGCGAGGTGGTGTTCGCCCGCCTCCCCGGCATCCTCAAGCTGCTCGTCAGGCTCGGCGGCCCGCGGTTCCGTCGCCTCGACAGCCGCGCGTTCTACTACCTGAACCGATGAGCGCGTGCTGGTCGGGCGGTCCCGGCCGCCCGCGGGATCGCTACCTCACCCCGGAGGCGCAGGCTGCGAACAGCGCTTCCGAGCGGAGGGCGCGATCCTGCAGCGGGTCCGGGCCACGCCGAGACGTCACTTCGCGAGCGCGCGCCCGATCACGAGACGCTGGATCTGGTTGGTCCCCTCGAAGATCTGCGTGATCTTGGCCTCGCGCATGTAGCGCTCGACCGGGAAGTCGCGGGTGTAACCGTAGCCGCCGAAGACCTGCACCGCATCGGTGGTGACCTTCATGGCGGCGTCGGTCGCGACGAGCTTCGCAGTCGCCGCGGCCCGCGAGTACTCCATGCCCGCATCACGACGACGCGCCGCGTCGAGGTAGGTGGCACGTGCGGAGTCGACGGCGGCGGCCATGTCGGCCAGCACGAACGACAGACCCTGGTGATCGATGATCTTGCGGCCGAACGCGGCTCGCTCCTGCGCGTACTCGACCGCCGCGTCGAGCGCTGCCTGCGCCAGACCGGTCGCCACCGCGGCGATGCCGAGTCGCCCGGAATCCAAGGCGGAGAACGCGATCTGCAGGCCTTGTCCTTCGGCGCCGAGACGGCGGCCCTCGTCGATGAAGGCGTTGTCGTACGACGCGCCGGTGGTGGGGACCGCGTGTAGGCCCATCTTGTCCTCGGGCTTGCCGAAGGTCAGGCCCTCGGTGTCCCGGGCGACGAAAAGACAGGAGATGCCCTTCGAGCCCTCGCCGGTACGCGCGAAGACGTTGTAGACGTCGGCGATGCCGCCATGGGTGATCCACGCCTTGGAGCCGGTCATCGTGTAACCGCCCTCGGTGGGCGTCGCGCGGCACGCCAATGCCGCCGCGTCGGAACCGGCCTGCGGTTCACTCAGGCTGTAGGCACCGATCAGCTTGCCGTTCAACAAGTCCGGGAGCCAGCGCTGCTTCTGCTCCTCGGTGCCGAAGTTGAACAACGGGTGACACGCGAGTCCGTGGACGCTGACCGCGACCGCGACCGACGCCCAGCGTGCGCCGAGCTCTTCGAGCACCTGCAGGTACACCTCGTACGGCTGTCCGCCGCCGTCCCACTCGGTCGGGTACGGCAGGCCGAGGAGACCGGCCTCACCGAGCTCGGCGAACAGGCCTTCCGGGTACTTCCGCTCCTTCTCGTACTCACTCGCGATCGGCGCCATCCGCTTGTCGGCGATGTCGCGGACCAGCGCGATCAGGTCGCGAGCGTCGTCGTTGGGGAGCAGACGGTCGACCGGCATCGGTACCTCCAGGTGAAAGAGCTCAGGTAACTGAACTAGTACTCAAGTCCTCTGCACAGTACTATTTTGGCAGCGGTCAGTACAGCTGACGACATCGGTGAGGAGTCCCATGCCACGCGAGGGGTTCGCGACGCGGCGTCGCGCCGCCCTGTTCGACGCCCTGCTCGAACTCATCCTGCGCGACGGCTTCGCCCATCTGTCTATCGCCGACATCGCCGCCGAACTGAGATGCTCCAAGTCGACGCTCTACACCCTCGCGGCCAGTAAGGAACAACTGGTCACGGCCACCGTGACCCACTTCTTCCGCACCGCGACCGAACAGGTCGAAGCAAGGGTCGAGTCGTCGAAAACTCCCCGGGAGCGGGTCATCGCCTACCTGGTGGCCGTCGGCGAAGCGCTGTCACCGGCGTCGGAGGCGTTCATGCGGGACCTCGACGCCTTCCCGCCGACCCGCTCGCTCTACGAACTCAACACCGCCGCGGCCGCGGCCCGCGTTCAGAAGCTGATCGCCGAAGGTGTCGCCGCGGGCGACTTCCGAAATGTCGACGCCGCCTTCGCCGCCGACCTCGCCGCCTCGATGATGAGCCGCATCCAGCGCCGCGAGGTCTGGGCCGCCACCGGTCTCGACGACGCCGCCGCGTACCGACAGCTCGCGAGCATTCTCACGGCCGGGATCGACGCGGGATAGTCGCCACTACCGGCTCAAATCCGGGACGCGCACGTGCCGCGTCGCTGGGGCCGGCAATCACGCCCATCAACAGTAGGTATCCCCCGGCGATACCTACTGCCGAACCACGCCATCACCCCCGAAGCCCTCGACGCACCGGTTGACAATCCGCTTAATAAATCACAGTATCTACGTGATTCTGGTCACGCGTCGCATCCCGGGCGGCGCGCATTACAACGGAGGTCCTGTGAAGCGCAGATTCGTCAATACGGTGGCCGCGGTCGCCGCGGTCTCTCTGTTCGCGGCCGGTTGCGCCGACAACGGCAGCGGCGGAGGGGATTCGGTCGGCGAGGGGGACACCATCAAGGTCGGCCTCATGTACGACGTGACCGGTCCCGCGGCCGCCGGCAGCGTCGGCACCGACACCGGAGCCAAGGCCCGCATCGACACGATCAACGCCGCCGGCGGAATCAACGGCCGCAAGCTCGAGCTGGTCATCGGCGACTCCGCCTCGACCCCTGCCGGCGCCCAGTCGGCCGCCAAGACGCTCGTCGAGCAGCACGGCGTGTTCGCCGTCATGACCTGGACCTACACCGCGAACGCTGCGGCCCCCTACCTGGAGCAGCAGAAGGTGCCGGTGATCGGCGGTAGCTGGGATTCGGCGCCGCAGTGGGCCCACGGCGAGAACTTCTTCGGTACGCAACCGGCGAACACCGAGGCATCGGTGGTCACCACCTATGGAAACTGGTTCAAGCAGGCCGGCGTCACCAAGGCCGCGTCGATCGGATTGAACACGGCCTCGGGCAAGACGGCCGCGGAGAAGGTCGCCGAGTCGATCAGATCGGCCGGGATCGACGTCCCGCTGGTCAATACGTCCATCGACCAGACCACCGCCGACTTCGGACCCACTGCCATCGCGGTCAAGAACTCCGGTGTGGACGGGCTCTACGTCGCACTCGCGCCGAACGGAATCTACGCTCTTGCAGCCGCATTGAAACAGCAGAACGTCAACGTGAAACTGGCCATGGCCGGCACCGGCTACGGTCAGGACCTGCTGGACAACCCGTCGGCACGGCAGGGCGCCGACGGCATGCAGTTCGTCATGCACTACCAGCCGAAGGAGCTGAACACCGACGCCACAAAGGCGATGGTGACGGCACTCGAAGGCCAGGGTTTCACCGGCTCGCCCGGGTTCGCCGTCGCCGGTGGTTACACCGACGTCGATCTGTTCGCCCACGGCCTGCGGCTCGCCGGTGACGACGTCACCCGCGAGAACTTCATCAGCAAACTGCGGGACGACACCAGCTGGAACGGCGAGGGATTGATGGCGGGCACCGCGTCGTTCCCCGAGTTCGTTCCCGCCGGTCCCGGCCTGAACTACGGCAACTGCATGTACGTGTCCGAACTCCGCGGCGAGAGCTTCGTCCCGGTCGTGGACACCCCCTACTGCGGCGACAACATCGGCTGATCAAAACCGACGAACGACGGATTGGGTTGACCCATGCTTGAATTCACGGTGGCCGGACTCGCTCTGGGCTCGATCTACGCGATCGTCGCCTCAGGGCTGGTCATCACCTATGTATCTGCCGGCGTACTGAACTTCGCATTCGGTCCGATGGCGTTCTTCCTGGCACGCTTCTACTATTTCCTGCACAGCGAACAGGGCATGGGCATCCTCCCGTCGTTCGTCATAGCGGTGGTCATCGGCGGTCCGGCGCTGGGCGTCGTGCTCTATTACGCCTTGTTCCAACACATCCGACGGTCGTCGACGCTCATCAAGATCGTCGCGACGATCGGGCTCTCGGTAGCCCTCCCCGCTGCCAGCCGGCTCATCTTCGGCGACCTCGCGGTGACCGTTGTCCCTGGCCTCGCTCCCGAGCCGGTCGCGGTGTACCGGATCGGCGGCGTCGCCATCAACCTCAACCAGGTGCTGATGATGGGCGCCCTGGTGCTGCTGGTGGTCGCCGGCGGACTGGTGCTGAAGTTCACCCAGGTCGGCCTGGTGGTGCGGGCGATGGTCGACACCGAGGCGATGTCGCAGCTCGTCGGGGTCAACACGCGGCTGGTGTCGGTGGGGGTCTGGGCATTCAGCTCATTCCTCGCCGGTGTCGCCGGGGTCCTCGTGGCGCCGACCGTCGGATTGTCGTCGGATCAGTTCGTCCTCCTGGTGAGCGCTGCATTCGCGGCGGTGGTCATCGCACGATTCGTCAAGATCGGCATCGCCATCGCGGCCGGTCTGCTCATCGGATGGCTGACGACCGTCATCCAGAGCCAGCTGCCCTCCGACAGCAGCTGGACCACCGCCGTAGTTGCCAGCACGCCGTTCGCGCTGATGCTCGCGGTGCTGCTCTACTATCGCGTCACCGGCAAGGGCGCCGACGAGGACACCGGTGTCGGCGGCGCACTGGACCGTGCGATCGCGGTGGTGGACACCGGAACCGCGAAGGTCGCCGAGGGAGCTTCGCGGCGCCTCTCGCACGGTTCCCGTGGACCCCTCTTCGCCCCCGGCGTGCTGATCGCGATCGTGTGCGTGGCCCTGCTGCCCCAGGTCCTTCCGAACTACTGGGTAGGCCTTGTCGCCCAGGGCATCTGCATGGCCGTCGTCTTCCTCTCCTTCACCCTGCTGACCGGCCAGGGCGGCATGGTGTGGCTGTGTCAGGCGGCGCTCGCCGGGATCGGCGCGGTCACCACGGCACAACTGGTGACCGAGTTCGAGTGGCCCGTCATCGGGGCACTGCTCGCGGCGGGTGTGGTCACCTCCCTGTTCGGCCTCGTGATCGGTCTCGTCACGATCCGCCTGGGCAATCTGTACATCGCGCTGGTGACGCTGAGTTTCGCCCTGTTGATCCAGACGATGATGTTCACCCGAGAGTGGATCGAGAACAGTGGTGCAGGAATTGCCCTGCTGCGACCGGACTGGCTCGACGGCGACGCGGACTTCCTGTACTTCGGGTTGATCATCTTCTCTCTCGCCTCCCTCGTGGTCCTCAACTTCCGTCGGTCCACGGCCGGCCTGGCCCTGGCCGCGGTCCGATCCAGCGAAGCCGGCGCGCGGTCGATCGCGATCAACGTGGTGCAGGCCAAGCTGATGGTCGCGGTACTCGCCTCGGCAACAGCAGGTGTCGGCGGCGGGATGATGGCGCTGTACGCAGGGGCGGCCACCCCGCTGACCTACTCGGCCATCCTCGGCATGGTCTGGCTCGCGGTCCTCGTCACCATGGGTGTGCGTTCGAACGTCGCGGCACTCTTCGCCGGCATGGCACTCACGGTGTTCCCCGGGATCTTCACAACCTACTTCCCGCACGAGATCGGCGACCTGCCGACCGTCCTGTTCGGTGTCGGCGCGATCCTCGTCGCGCGTGACCCCGACGGGGTCGTCGCGACCCAGGCACGTCAGATCGCCGGTCTCGCAAGTCGGTTGCGGGCACGGGTCGGCGGACCACCCTCCGCCACGCCTCCGCCCGGTGACGACATGATCACGCCCGCACCACAACCCGCCCGGGAAGGGGTAGCACGGTGAAACACACCGAGAGCCGAACGACCGGTGACCTCGTGTTGTCCACCGCCGACATCACGAAGAAGTTCGGTGGCCTGGTGGCCCTCGCCGACGTCAGCGTGCGCGTGGCGCCCGCCTCGATCGTCGGCCTGGTCGGGCCCAACGGCGCCGGCAAGAGCACCCTGTTCAACGTCATGTCCGGGTACCTCCGGCCGACGTCGGGCTCGGTCTTCATCGACGGCGTCGAGCAGACACGCCGCAGCGGACCCCAACATCGCGCGACAATGGGCGTCGCCCGCACCTTCCAGCATCCAGAGTTGTTCTCGGACCTGACGATCCGCGAACACCTGGTGCTGGCCAAGCGGGTCCGGTCGGCCCCGCGACGGCTTTGGACCGACCTGCTCAAAGTGTCGGGTCTGCGGATGTCGACGGCCACCCGGGACGACACGGTCGACGCACTGCTCGAGGATCTGTCGCTGACCGACGACGCCGAACGACTCGCCGTCGGCCTGCCCCTCGGCGTCGCGCGCCGGGTGGAGGTCGGCAGAGCGCTCATCACCGATCCACGAGTGGTGCTGCTCGACGACCCGTCATCCGGTCTCGACGAATCCGAGACACGCGACCTCGCACAGGTCCTGCGGGACGCGAGGATCCGCCATTCGGTGGCCCTGGTCCTCGTCGAACACGACGTCGACCTGGTGCTCGGGCTGTCCGATGAGGTGTACGTGCTCGACTTCGGCAAGCTCATCGCGCACGGCACACCGGAGGAGATCCGTCGTGACCCGGCCGTCCGCGCCGCCTACCTCGGCGACGACCCCGGCACAGCAGCACCCGACTCGCCCGCACCCGAACCGGCAGGACTCCCCCGATGACAACCGACCACGTCCTCGAAGTACGCAACCTCTCCGTGCGGTACGGCCCGGCACTCGCACTGCACGACGTGTCGTTCGACGTCCGGGCCGGTTCCGTCACGGCCGTTCTGGGTACCAACGGCGCGGGAAAGACGACCCTGGCCCGAGCACTCTGCGGACTCGTCCGTCCCAGCGCGGGATCCATCCTGTTCGACGGGACCGACCTCGTCGGCAGGCGAGCCGACCAGATCGCTCGAGCGGGACTGATGTACCTGCCCGAGGGCCGCGGCATCTTCCCCGGGCTCAGCGTGGGCGACAACCTCCGCATGGCCACGGTGAGCCACCCTCGCGAGCAGCGGTCTGAGAACATCGATCGGGCCGTCGAGTACTTCCCCGTGCTCGCCGAGCGACTGGGACAGCGTGCCGGCACGCTGTCCGGTGGTGAGCAGCAGATGCTCTCGCTGGCAAGGGCATTGGCGTTGCGCCCGCCGCTCGTCATCGCCGACGAGATGTCGCTGGGCCTGGCCCCGAAAATGGTGGACATGGTGTTCGAGGGGCTCGCGGCCGCTGCTGCGGCCGGCACCTCGATCCTCATGATCGAGCAGTTCGTCCACCGGAGTCTGGCGATGGCCGACTCCGCACTGGTCATCCGACGCGGGGGCCTCGCTTGGCAGGGTCCCGCCGACGGAGCAGCGGAGGCGGTCGAGGAACACTACGTCCCCTCCGGACGCACGTCGTCCGCGTAGTCCTCCTCGTCCGACCGAAGACGGCGAACCCCACCACTTCTCGAGGAGCGGTGGGGTTCTTCGTCTCCTGGTTCTTCGCTCACCGGGCGCGTCGTGCTCGGCGTCAATCCGACGGCCGCCGGGTGACCGGCGCGGATGAGGGGTTGTTCGGTGGACCGCCGACGCGGTCGACGTGGAAGAAGCGTTGCGGCACAGACGGAGGCGACGATCGCCACGGCCGCCAGCACCGCGAAGCCGACCGCGAATCCGGTTCGTGTACCCACCGAGGCGGCCATGGTCAGGATTCCGGTCACCGCTACCGTGCCGACCGCACCGCCGATCGTGCGCAGATTGGCGTTGACGCCGCTCGCCTGAGCAGTGTCTCCGGGGTCGACCGACATCACCACGACCGTGGATATCGCCGGGAAACAGCAGCCGAAGCCGAGCCCCATGACGAGTGTGAGGGCCCAGCGCACCGACGAGCCGTGCTCGGCGAGCGCCAGTGTCAGCAGCACCGAGGCGACCACCGCCGAGCCGAGCGCGACCATGGCCCGTGACCGGAGGCGCCGGATCAATCTGCCCGCCACGAAACCCACGACGAACATACCGAGGCTCAAAGCCACCATGTACAGCCCCACGGACGCACTCGACAGTCCGAAGCCGCCGCCCGAATCCTGTAGGTAGGCAGGCAGAAGAGCGAAGACACCGAACAGTACGAACCCGATCAGCAACGAGATCGTGTGCGAGGCAGCGACTGCACGAGTGGACACCATCAGGCGCACGTCGATGAGCGCATGCCTCGACCTCAGTTCGGACACAATCCAGGCCGCGAACGCCACGACGCTCAGCACCGCAGCCAGGATCGTCGTCCGCGATGTCCATCCCCACGAGCTTCCCTGGCCGAGGACGATGAGCGCAGTCGACAGCCACCCGGCCAGGAGGACGGCCGCGGCGACATTGATCTTCGTGTCGCTCTTTGCACGAATGGACGGCACCACGATGGCCACCACGATTCCCGAGATGACGCAGAGCAGAGCGGGTATCAGGAACAGCCAGGCATAGCCGAGGTACTGCAGGATCGGCCCGGCGAGCACGGTTCCGGTCGCGTTGCCCATACCCGCGACTCCCCCGACCACACCGATCATGGCCGGAAGCCGGTGGGACGGCAGGATCGCTCGCAGGATGCCGTATGCCAGCGGGATGATACCGCCGCCCACCCCCTGCAGAATTCGACCGGCGACCGACACGGCGAGGGTCGGCGCACACGCGGCGATCAACGCACCGGCGGCCAGGCACGCCAGCGCGAACAGGTACATCCGCTTGAGCCCGCGGATGTCTCCGAGCCGCCCGACCACCGGTGTGCTGACGGCAGACGACAGCAGGAAGCCCGTCAGTATCCAGGCCACATCCGATGTGGTGACCCCGAATTTCTCCCGTAGCGAGGGGAGGACGGGTACGAGCATCGCCTGCAGCAGCGAGTATGCGACCACGCCGCCGATCGCGGCGCCCACAGCAAGGTACTCGGCGAGCGGCCGGTTGCCCTGTTCGGTGGCCACCGATCGGCGACGGCCGGTCAGGCCAACGCTCTTGCGAGAGCGGTGGTCTGGACGGCCGCGAAGTGCGCGCTACGGGATCCCGGCAGCGATGTGAACCCATGGCACACATCGGGCGCCACATGGAGCTCGGTCGGCACCCCGGCGTCGATCATCCGTTGCGCGTATGCGATTCCCTCATCCCTGAGCGGATCGAGTCCCGCCACGAGTACGAAGCTCGGTGGAAGCCCGGACAGGTCGTCGACGCGTGCCGGCGCACCGTAGCTGCCGAGGTGCCGGCGATCGTTGCCCGCGTACAGGTTCCACGACTGCACCACCTTGGCGCGGTTCCACACCGGGGTGTCGGTGAAGCGCATCGCCGACTCCGTCGTCGCTCGATCGTCGGTCACGGGGCAACCGAGCATCTGGAACGCCAGCGACGGCCCGCCCCGATCACGGGCCATCAGCGCGACCCCGGCCGCGATACACGCTCCCGCACTGCTGCCTGCCACGGCGAGCCGGTCGACGTCGAAGCCGTTCGCGCGGTCGTCCGCCCACCGCAGCGTCGCATAACAGTCCTCGAGCGCTCCGGGACACGGACGTTCGGGAGCGAGGCCGTAGTCGGGGTTCACCACCGCGATCCCGAGCTCGCGGGTCCAGGAGACGCACTGGGCCTCAATGGATTCCCGGTCTCCCATCACGAACCCACCGCCGTGGATGTTGATCACGGCGGCGGGCTTGTCCACCCCCACCGGTCGGTAGACGGTCACCGCGACCGGCCCGTCGGGAGCCGCGACCTCGATCTCCTCGCAGACGATGCCGGACAGGTCCAGCGGCGGCGCACCGGCACTCGCCTGTTCGACGAGTGCCCGCCCGGCGGCACGCGCGGCGACGGGGTCGTCGAGTGCCAGATCCGGGAGATGCGGCGCGATCGCCGCGAGTTCCGGGTGGAGTCCGGTGGTGTCGATCATCCGGGGATGCCTCTCGAGTCGTGGTGCAGGGAAACGGAAACGGCGCGAACGGTCACGCGAGCGCAGGCGTGGTCGGTCGGTAGAACGCGAGGAGCAGGCCGATCCCGGCGAGGAGCCCGCCGCCGAGTCCGATGACCAGTCCCCACCAACTGTCGAACAGCGGCGCGGACCCGAGGAGATGATCGACGGACAGCCCGCCGGGGCCGGTGATCGCGACGCCGACGGCCATCGCGGCGAGGATCATGTTGTACTCCCAGCCGTTGCCGTTGACGAAGAACCCGCCGTCGCGGTGCACTGTGCAGGCGGCGACGAGCATCACCGCGACGACACCGGCCGCGGCGAAGGAGGTCAGCAGCCCGGCCGCCAGCAGCAGCCCAGCGATCACCTCCGTCGACGCGGCGAGCAGAGCCTGCATCCGGCCGGGGCGCATCCCGATCGAATCGAACCACCGCCCGGTGCCGGGTATGCGGCCGCCGCCGAAGAACTTGTTGAATCCGTGTGCCGCGAAGGTCAGCCCCACCGCGATGCGTATCATCGCGAGGCCGATGTCGATGGCGTCGATCGTCGTACTCCTCTCTGGCGCAGGCCGAATCAGCCTGCGTGGTATTTGATGGTCTTGATCTCGGAGTAGTCGGCGATGCCCGCGTCCCCGAGTTCGCGGCCGAGGCCCGACCGCTTGTAACCGCCGAACGGATCCCAGCCCGGGGAGGCACCGGAGCCGCCGTTGATGTGAACCTGGCCGGTGCGGATGCGGCGCGCCATCTCGAAGGCGCGTCCGGCGTCGGCGGAGAAGATCGCTCCGCCCAGCCCGTAGTTCGAGTCGTTGGCCAGCGCGACCGCCTCGTCGTCGTCGCGGAAGGACATCACCGCCGCGACCGGTCCGAAGACCTCCTCCTGCGCCAGGCGGGACGAGTTGTCGACGTCGGCGAACACCGTGGGCTCGACGAAGAACCCCTTGTCCAGATCCGCGGGCCGACCACCGCCCGCCACGAGCCTCGAGCCAGCAGCCGTGGCGTCGCCGATGAACCCTTCGACCTTCTCCCGCTGCACGGCGCTGATGAGAGGACCCATCGCGGTCGACGGATCGGTCGGGTCGCCCACCTGGATCGCGCGCACGCGGTCGGCGAGGCCTGCGACGTAGTCGTCATAGATGTCGGCGTGCACCAGATGCCTTGTCGTCAGAGCGCATCCCTGTCCTGACTGGGTCACCACGCTGCCCAGGCCCATCGCCAGTGCGGCGTCGAGGTCGGCGTCGGCACGCACGATCATCGCCGACTTCCCACCCAGTTCGAGGAGCACACGCTTGATGGTCGGGGCCGCCTGCGCGGACACAGCGGCCCCGACAGCCTCTGAGCCGGTGAACGAGACGAGGTCGACGCGGGGGTCCGTGCACATCAACGCACCGACATCTGCGCCCCCGTTGACCACGTTGACGACGCCCGGCGGGAAGCCCGCCGCCTCGGCAGCCTCGGCCATCAGCGCGGCGGTGAGCGGGGTGTTCGGCGACGGTTTGAGCACCACGGTGTTGCCGCACGCGAGAGCCGGGCCGAGCTTGGCGATGTTGAGATGGAACGGGAAATTGTACGCGGTGATGGCCGAGACGACCCCCACTGGCTCACGGACCAGGACCGACCCACCCAGCCACGATGATCCGTCCGGTCGCGGATTGACTTGCAGCGGAAGCGATGTGGTGTCCGGCTGACGCGCCTGCTCGACGTAGTGGTCCAGGTGGCCCAGCGGTGCGAGCAGGTGGACGGCACGCACCGAGGCCGACGGCGCACCGGTCTCGGCGGTGACGGCCTCGGCGAGTGCGTCGACACGCGCACGCAGTTCCACGGCGAACCGGCCCAGCATCTCCGAACGTTCCGGCCTGCTCATCGCCGGCCACGGCCCGGAGCCGAAGGCGCGCCGCGCCGCGGCGATCGCGCGGTCACAGTCGGCGGCCGAACCCACCGCGGCGGTCGCGAACTCCTCTTCGGTGGCCGGGTTGACCACCACCATCCGACGGCCCTCGGCCCCGTCGGTCCACTGCCCGTCGATGTACAGCTGCGCCTTGTCGATCACGGTTGTCTCCTCTTGTCGAAAGATTCCTGGCAGGGGGTCGGCGACCCCGGGGCCGTCGGTCGCCGGAACGCGGCGCTCGTCGGACTCACTTCAGCACCAACGGGTTGAGGGGAGATCCCACTCCCCCGACCACCGGCAGCGGCGCCGCGACGAACATGCCGGTGTAGACGCCGTCCTCGGCACAGTCCCGCGCCCAGTCGTCGAGGTCGAAGAGCTCGCCGAGCAGCAGGCCAAGGTCTCGCAGTGCCGCGATGTGGAGTGGCAGGACGGCGTCGCCCTCCGGGTTGGGCAGCGCCTCGACGGTGCGGGTGTCGGTGGCGACCAGCGCCACGTCGGCGTCGGCCAGCCACTGCGCGGTGGACGGGGCCAGCCCGGCCGACCGGGTACGCGGCGACTTCTCCGCCGACAGGAACGCACCCAGCCATCCCGTTCTGATGAGCAGGATGTCACCGGGCTCCACCGTCACCCCGGCTGCCGCGAGCGTCGATTCCAGTCCGTCGACGTCGACCACGCCGGTGTAGGGATCGAGCTGGAGGTGACGTCCGGCGTCGACGAGCACGGCACGCCCGACCAGGCCGTTCGCCAGGTGATGAATACCCAGACGACGCGCCCCGGAGCGCGCCGTGGTGAGTCCCGCCCAGTAGCCGTTGTACATGGTGTCGTCCGCGGCGACGTGGGCGAGACCGTCGAGTTGGGTCGCACCCTGCAGCGGCATCACGACGACGTCGTCGGAGGTCTGGAACCCGAGCGCCGATGAATCGCCGACGATGTCGTCGACGGTGGAGCTGGTGAAGGTGTGGATCGTCGCCACCCGGCTGCCCACCAACGGGGATCGTTTGCCGATCGGGAGTGCCAGCGAGAAGGACTTGCCGGTACGGATCTCCCGGCCGGCCTCGACGACGCGATCGGCGGTGAGGAGGTTGGCGGTGCCACGCTGGTCGTGGTCGCCCCATCGACCCCAGTTGTTGGGTGTGCCGGCGCGCGCGCCGTCGACCTTGCCGTCGGCCGACACGGTGTAGGTGGGTGGACGCCATGCGTCGAGCTGTTCATCTCCTGGAAGCCGCATAGTAGCCATATTAATTATCTAATTAGACTAATAACAATGGATCCGGCATGATCGATCCAACCCGCCGGTCAGGCGCCTCGTGTGCCGCCGGCTCCGGCCGAGTGAGGAGGTCACGTGGACCTGCATTTCGATCCCGAGGACATCGAGTTCCGGGAGTCAGCCCGCGTCTGGCTGCGGGACAACGTCCCCGCCGAGCGACGGCCCGAGGACGGCCAGGCGATGCGGGACTTCGACAACGCCTGGCAACGCACACAATTCGACGGCGGGTGGGCCGGGGTGTCCTGGCCGCGCGAGTACGGCGGCCTCGGACTCTCGGTGGTCAAGCAACTCATCTGGTACGAGGAGTACGCGCGGGCGAAGGCCCCGTACACCGGCACCTCGTTCCCGGCGGTCTTCTACGGCGGCCCGACGCTGGCGCTGCGCGGCACGGATGAGCAGCGCGCCGAACACCTCCCCAGGATCCTGCGCGGCGAGGAGATCTGGTCGCAAGGATTCTCCGAGCCCTCCGGCGGCTCCGACCTCGCCTCGGTGCGGACCCGCGCCGTCGTCGACGGCGACGAGCTCGTGGTGAACGGCCAGAAGGTGTGGTCGAGCTACGCCGACGTCGCCGACTACCACTTCTGCCTGTTCCGCACCGATCCCGATGCCCCCAAACGCCAGGGACTCTCGTGGGTGCTCGTGCCGCTGGACTCCCCCGGCATCGAGATCCGGCGCATCAAGACACTCGCCCGCAACCATCACTTCTGCGAGGTCTTCTACGACGACGTTCGCGTTCCGCTCGCCAATGTGGTCGGCGGACTGGGCAACGGATGGACGGTCGCGATGAACACGCTCGGTTTCGAGCGCGGGTCGGCCTTCCTCACCGAACAGCTCGAACTGTCCCACGCCGTCGACGAACTCATCGAGCTGTGCACACGCTACGACGCGCCGTCGGGTAACCGCCGGGCCATCGACGACGAGACCGTCGCAGCCGAACTCGCCGACCTGCGTGCGAGCGTCGCCGCGCTGCGCGCGATGAGCTACCGCAGCGTGTCGAAGTCGGTCCGCGGCGGTGTACCCGGACCCGAGGGGTCCATCATCCGGCTGTACTTCGCCGAACTGCGGCAGCAGGTCGCGAGCCTGGCGATGAAGGTGCTCGCCGCCGACGGTCTGGAGTTCACTCCGTACTGGGAGGACGGCTGGTCAGGCCTGTGGCTCTGGGACTTCGCGCGCACCGTCGGTGCCGGAACCTCCGAGATCCAGCGCAACATCATCGGCGACCGCGTACTCGGACTGCCCAGATGACCCGACGCCACGCCAACCACACCCGAACCTGATTGGAAGATCATGGACCTACTACTCGACGACGAACGCGCGATCGCCGACCTCGCGCGGGACTATTTCGCCGCGAACGCCGGTGCGGCACCGGCCCATTCCATCGCCGACGGCGCCGAGGTCGGCTCGCCGGTCGCCAGCAGCGCCGAACTCGGCTGGTTCGGGCTGACCGTCGCCGAATCGGCCGGCGGCCTGGGCCTGTCGACGAAGGAACTGGCCATCGCCCACCGCGAAGCGGGTCGCGCCCTCGCACCGCTGCGATTGCTGGCCACCACGGTCGCGGCGACGGCGGCCGCCGTCGCCGGCGACGAGGCCCTGCTCAAGCGACTGCTCGCCGGCGATGCGGTGGCGGCCATCGCACTGTCGACGAGCACCGGGTACCTTCTGCTCGACGCCGATACCGAAACCTCCCTTGCGGTCTCGGTACTCGCCGATTCGACGACGGTCACCGCCGTAACGGCCGGCGATGCCCGGCCCGCCGACCTCATCGACCCCGCGACACCTGCACTGAAGGTCGCCACGCTCGGGGAGGTGCTGGTGAGCGCCGACGCGTCGGTCAGCTCGCAGGCAACCCTCGCCATCGCCGCGGCGCAGATCGGCATCGCCTCGGCAAGTCTGGACATGGCCGTCGACTATGCGCGAGACCGTGAGGCTTTCGGCAAACCGATCGGCTCCTTCCAGGCGATCAAGCATCGTCTCGCCGACGTCGGCGTGGCGCTCGAGGCCGCCGATGCCCAGCTGTTCTTCGCGGCGACGGCCGCCGCCGAGAACCGGGAGGGTGCGGGCTGGGAGATCGCCGCAGCTCGTCTGCTCGCGACCCGCGCCGCGACCGCCGCCACCTCGGCGGCCATCCAGACCCACGGCGCCATGGGCATCACCTGGGACCACGACGCTCATCTGTATCTCGAACGCGCGACCCTGCTCGACCGGATCGGCCCACGCGGCGCGGTTCTGGCGCGAGAGCTGATCGCCGGCGAGGGCGTGACCCCGTGAGCGCCGGCCGCGTCGTGATCGCGGGCGGCGGACTGGCCGGTATGCGGACCGCCGAAACGTTGCGTACCAAGGGCTTCGACGGTGACGTGGTCATCGTGTCTCAGGAGGAGCTCCCGGCCTACAACCGTCCTCCCCTGTCCAAGTCCGCACTCCACCGCGACATCACCGCCGCCGATGTCGGACTGCGGATGCGCAAAGGCGTCGAATTCGAGTGGCGCCTGGGCACGAGCGTCGTCGAAGCCGACCTCGCCGCCGCCCGGGTCCGATTGAGCGACGACACCACGGTGGAGTACGACCACCTCGTCGCGGCGACCGGCGTGCGTCCGCGCCGTCTTGATCTACCCGGGCCAGACCTGTCCGGTCCGACGGGCGGGCGCCACGTCTTGCGAACTGTCGCGGATGCGCAGGCGCTGGCTCGCACTCTGGACGGCCCGCGCGTCGTCGCGATCCTCGGTGCGGGATTCCTCGGCACCGAACTCGCCTGGACCCTGGCGGGACAGGGCCACACCGTCACCGTCGTCGCACCTGAGGCCGAACCGCTCGTCGGGGCTCTCGGGGCAGCCGCCGCGACGTCGCTGCGTCGCCGATCCGAGGCCGCGGGGGTGACCTTCCGGACGGGACGCACCGCGTCGCATCTGCTCGGCGACAACGCTCTTCGTTCCGTGGTGCTCGACGACGGGTCCGAGGTCGTCGCCTCGATCGTGATCGAGGCGGTCGGCTCCGTCCCCAATGTCGAATGGCTGGCGACGACGCCACTGGACGTGAACTTCGGGGTTCCGGTCGACGACACGTTACGCGTGGTCGACGCACTGAACGTCTGGGCCGTCGGCGACGTCGCGTGGGCACCGCAGTCGCTCCTCGGCGGGCTACGCCGGCGGCTCGAGCACTGGACACACGCGGGCGAGTCGGCTCGGCACGTCGCCTCGTCGATCATCGGCACGTCGTCCACCTTCGGTTCCGTACCGGGGTTCTGGACCGAACAGGGTGGCATCCGACTCGACGGCTACGGATTCCCCGGCGCCGCAGACGATCACATCCTCACCGCCGGTGACTGGGACGGACAGTTCCTGGCCCGCTGCGAGAAGGACGGCGAACTCGTCGGTGTCCTGTCGGTCGGCTTCGTGAAGGAATCGGCACCTCTGGTCCGGGAGCTGACCGAACAGGTCGCCGCCGCACCGGCCTGAACGTCAGCTTCCACGACAACGACGTCGGCCTGGCCCCCGATAGGGAGCCAGGCCGCTGCCGTGTGGATCCGGTCGCCCGTGTCAGGTGAGCGGGTGCGGAGTGGTCGCGGGCGCATCCGCCGCCGCGGCGAGGTCGGAACGGACCGAACGCATCGCCTCGATCCGGCGCTGCCGCAACATGATCGCCGACTCGCGCTGCTCGTCGGTCAGCCCCGGATCGTCGGTCACCGCCGCCACCCGCTTCTCCTCCGCCTCGATCTCGCCGTCGAGCAGCTCTCCGGCGAGATCCCGGGTGAGCAGATCCATGTCGGTCCAGTCCGCGGCCTTGATCTGTTCGACCTGTTCGATCTGCTCGCGGTTGTTGTTCGCCGATGCCTGTGCGCTCATGGCCTCACGCGTCCAGACGCGGGAAGTCGAAGAGCTTGCGCGCGTTGGTCTCCACCATCTTCTCGACGTCCTCGTCGGGCACGTCGAGCATGGCCTCGGTGACGACCTTGCGGCTGTTGGGCCAGTTGGAGTCCGAATGGGGGTAGTCGCATTCCCACGTGATGTTGTCGATGCCGACCAGGTGACGGTTCGCGATGCCGTGGTCGTCCTCGATGAAGCAGCCGTACATGTGCTTGCGGAACAGGTCCGACGGCCGCACCGTCTGATTGACGTTCTGATAGAAGCGGTGCTTCTCCCAGGTGGCGTCGATGCGCTCGAGCATGTAGGGCACCCAGCCGATACCCCCTTCGGAGAGCGCGAACTTCAGCTTCGGGTGGCGGTGGAAGACCGGCGAGAACAACAGGTCCGCGGTCGCGTACATCGAGTTGCAGCCGAACAGTGCGATCATGACCGCCATCGGCGCTTCCTCCGCGGTGATCGGGGGCTTGCCGGACGTACCGAAGTGCACGCACAGTGGCAGGCCGGTCTCCTCACATGCCGAGAAGACACCGTCCCAGTGATCGGTGTGGAACGAGGGAAGTCCCAGCGGCACCGGATTTTCGGGGAAGGAGATGGCCTTCGCACCCTTGGCCGCGACCCGATGGATCTCTTGCACGCACAGATCGGCATCCCACAGCGGGAGGATCGACAAGGGGATGAACCGGTCCGGAGCAGTGGGGCACCACTCGTCGAGCACGTAGTCGTTCCACGCCTGCACGCACAGCAGTGCCAACTCACGATCCTGCGCCTGCAGGAAGATGGTGCCGGCGAACTTCGGGAAGGACGGGAACGACAGCGCCGCCTGTACACCGTCGATGTCCATGTCGATGACGCGCGCCTTCGGGTCGTAGCAGCCCGGCAGCATGTCGTCGAAGCGAACCGGTTCGGCACCGAACTCCTCGGGCTTCTTCCCCGCCACCGCATTCAGTCCGATGTACGGGTAGATCTTGCCCTCCATCGTCCAGACGTGTGCCGGACGGTTGGGGTCGTTCATGACCTTCTCGATGATCCGGGGTCCGGGCTCGATGAATCTGCGCGGGAGGCGATCGGTCCACAGATTCGCCGGCTCGATCAGATGGTCGTCAGTCGAGATGAGTTGCATGTGGTCTTGCAATGGCATGGGACGTCCTCACTGACTCGGCCCCCGTTGGCTGCGGAATCCGGTGCGGAATTCCTGCCAATCCTCTGGCCTGAATAGCTATCTATTTGAGTGTCACAAACTGACACTATTGGAGTGTGCCAGATCACTCATCATTCGCCAAGCCGGGGCCACCCCCGCATCGTCAGGCGTCAGGCCGCCCCCGCATCGTCAGGCGTCAGGCCGGTCGCTCAGAATCGGCGCCAATGCCCGGATCGCCTCGGCGAGCACATCCGCGAGTTCCCGACGCCCGGAGGAGCGAACCCACACCTCGTGAGCGGTCACGATGGAGTTCAGGAGCGCCGCGGCGCGCAACTGCCAGATCGCGTCGATCGCCTCCTCCTCCGGCCGCCCGTCGGCGCGACACATGAGCCGCGCCAGTGCGTCGTGCTGACGATGCGCAGCCCAGAGCCACTGCGCCCAGAGTTCCCCCTCGTCCGACGCCGCCGCGACCAGACCCTCGGTGTGCTCGGACGCGTCGAGGAAGCCGCTGCGCGCCGCGTTCTCGAGGCTCGCGGTGAGGCCCATTCCGCCGTCGAGCAGATCAGACACCCGTGCAAGGTAATCCGAGATCCGGACCGCGAATCCGGCTGCGAGCAACGCACCCTTGCTCCCGAAATGCCGGTACACCGTGCGCGCCGACACCGAGGCGCGTTCGGCCACCGCGTCGACCGTCGTCTCGACGAAGCCGAGTTCGGCGAACACCTGGGCGGCGGCCTCCGCGATCTGACGGCGGGCGAGGGATCGACGCGGAGACGGCGACTCGGCACGGCGTGCGTCGATGCGCACGCCGGCGATGTGGTCGGGATCAGGCATGCCCGTACCGTGCCACCCCCCGCGACCCGACCGCAACGACGTGCGGTTCCCCGCAGGACTGGACCTTTGTGAGCGCTGTCACTAGTATTAGCTATATGATCTAGCGCATTATCGTCGTCCATGAGACGCGAAGCGCCCGACTTCGCAGTTTCTCAGCCCCCGTCGCGACATCTGTCCCGACCTCGTTTCACCGATCTGCAATACACCCCGAGAAAGGCATGTCCATGAGTGAGAACGCGACCGCAGCAACCACAGCTGCGGGCACTGTCCCTCCCGAGCGCGTGGAAGTGCCGCCGCACGTCCCGGAGGAGCTGGTCCACTGGGTGGATCACCACAACGACGAGATCGTCCACATCGACCCGATCGGGCTCATGGACGAACTCCGGGAGAAGTACCGCGTCTTCTACAGCCCCGCGTACGAGGGCTTCTGGGCGGTCACGCGATGGGAAGACCAACGCGAGGTGTTCCAGCGTCCGGAGGACTTCTCCAGCTCCCCGGTCGGACTCCCGGGCGGACCCGGCTACGGCGGAGTGAAGATGCTCCCGATCGAACTCGACCCGCCGGAGCACAAGAAGTACCGCGCGCTGATCAACCCGGTCTTCGGACCCAAGCGGATCGGCGCCATGGAGGACCACATCCGCTCGACCGCCAATGCGCTGATCGACGATATCCTCGAAAACAACGGCGACAAAATCGAATTCATGGAGGCCTACGCCGAGCAGCTGCCCGTGCGGATCTTCACCGAGATGCTCGGTCTGCCGTTCGAGGAGCACAAGAAGTTCATCGGCTGGGTGAGCGCGATCCTACACAGCTCGCAGATCGGCGACGGATTGGTGCGCAAGCGCGAAGCCGGCGGCGAGGTCACCAAGTACCTGACGCAGCTGATCGGCGAGCGTGCCGCCGACATCGACTCGGGCGTCGAGAACGATGACCTGATCACGATCCTGCTCAACAGCGAGGTCGATGGCGAGAAGCTCACGCACGACGAAGTGCTGCGGATGTCCTTCCTGCTGTTCATCGCCGGACTCGACACCGTAACGGCCGCCCACGGACTGATGTTCAGGTTCCTCGCGGATAACCCCGAGCACCGCGCCCAGATCGTCTCGGACCCTGAGTTCATCCCGAACGCGATCGAGGAGTTGTTGCGCTACAACAGCTTCGTCAACGACGCCCGCACGGTGACCCACGATCTCGAGTTCGCCGGCGTCGCGATGAAGAAGGGCGACCGCGTGTGGCTGCACAGCGGCTCGGCCTGCCGCGACCCACGGGAGTTCGACGATCCGCTGATCGTCGACTTCCTCCGCCGGCCCAACCGTCACCTCGCGTTCGCCGCAGGTGCGCACCGCTGCGCGGGTTCGAACCTGGCACGTCTCGAGCTGCGGATCAGCTTCGAGGAGTGGCACCGTCGGATTCCCGACTACCAGGTGACCCCCGGTACCGAGCTACGCATGCACTGCGGTGGTGTCGCGGGCCTGGAGAGCCTGCCGCTGACACTGGGCTGATCGCCGTGACCTGATGCGCCACTACGACGGTGCCCCGGTGAGGATTTCCTCACCGGGGCACCGTCATCTGGACAGCGCCGCCTGGAATCCCGTCGAGACGAGTCTCCCTCCGCGGGATCACCTTTCGCGCAACGACGTCAGGGCCAGGGACGTCGGTCCCTGGCCCTGAGATATGCCGGTTGTAGCCGATAGTCGACTAGTCGTCGAAGATGATCACGCCACGGATGTTCTCACCGTCGAGCAGGTCGTCGAATCCGGTGTTGACCTCGTCGAGAGAGTAACGCCTGGTGACCAGATCCTCGAGGTTCAGCTTGCTGTTTCGCGCCATCGCGAGGAGTCGCGGGACATCGGAGTGCGGGTTGCAGTGTCCGAACAGTGTTCCCACGATCGTCTTCTGGAAGAAGGTGAGCAACGACCCGGGGAGCACGATGGTGTTCTCGGTCATGTCGTCGGCGGTCGAGACGAGCACGATCTTGCCGCCCTTGCGGGTCAGCTCGAACGCCTGCCCGGTCACCTCTGCCGAAGCGACGCCGGTGGTGACGACCGCGATGTCGACACCGACACCCCCGGTCCGCTCCCACACCTCTGCCTGTGCCTGCGCCGCGTCGGCGAAGACCAGATCGGCCCCTTGCCGTTTGGCGAAGTCGCGCTTCCACTCGACGGGTTCGATCACCACGAGCAGATCGGGACTCAGCGATGCTGCGGCACGCACCGCGTTGGTGCCGATGCCGCCGCAGCCGTAGATCGCGATGGTGTCGCCCGGACGGGCGCCGCCGGCGTTGACGACGGCTCCCCAACCGGTGGTCACACCACAACTGACCAGCGAAGCGTGCTCGAGCGGGGTGTCCTCGGCGATCTTCACCACCGAGCGCTCGTTGACGACGGTGTACTCGGAGAAGGTGCCGACGGCGCCCTCGCCACCGAGATCCTCGCCCTCGTAATGGAAACGGAAGCCGCCGGCAGCGAGCTCACCGGTCAACATGTTGGCACCGAGGTCGCACAGGTTGGACTGGCCGTCGTTGCACCAGCGGCACCGGCCACACGCCGGAATCCAGGAGATGGCGACGGGGTCGCCCGTCTTCACCGACTCCACGCCCTCGCCGACGGCGTCGACGACGCCGGCACCCTCGTGGCCGGCGACGATCGGGAACCGCGCCCCGCCACCGACTTTCACGTGCTTGTCGGAATGGCACAGGCCGGCGACCTTCATCTTGACACGGACCTCACCGGGACCCGGGTCGTCGAGGTCGAGTTCGAGGATCTCCCAGGGTTTCCCCTGCTCGCGGAGCACTGCCGCACGTGTCTTCATCGGTGTCCGTTCATCATCGTCCGTTCTCATGGAAAAGGTTGTGGTGTGACCGCACTCAGCGAATCGCGATCGCGTTCGGCGGAGATCCGATGCCGCCGTCGACCCATAGCGGAGCCGAGGTGAGCAGGAAGTCGTAGCGGCCGTCCGCGGCACACGCTTCGGCGAGGGCGTCGAGGTCGAAGAACTCTCCGAGATGCACTCCGAGAGCGGTCAGAAGGTGCGTGTGTACCAGGTTCTCGGTGTCCGGGCCGGGCTGGGGTTCGAGGACCATGGGCGGCGGGAACGGTTCGACACCGGGGTTGTCGACGGCCACGGCGACGGTGCCCGTTTCCCAGACGAGTCGCGCGATTCCCTCGGCGGGTCCGAGACCCGCGGTCTCGAAGGCGAGGCGGTGACTGGCCTCGGCGAGGTCGCGGCGTGCCGCGGCGTCGAGTCCCTTGTAGTATCCGACCCATCCGGTCCGGACACAGAGGATGTCGCCCGCCCGCAGTTCGACTCCTTGCGCCGCGGCGATCTCGGCCAGGAGATCGGCACTGATCTCGAAGCGCTTCTCGGGTCCGTATGCCTGGCCGGTCTTCTCGAGATGACGCGGCACATCGAGCAGTACACCGCGTGTCACGATGCCGCGGGACGCGGGACCGTCGATCCCGAGCTCGCCCTTCTCGAGCACGTCGGCCTCGGTGCGGCCGTTGTAGTATCCGCGTTCGGCCGGGTATCCATGGTGGCCCAACGCATCCCACTGACTTCCGGACTGGGGGTAGAAGTTGTCCAGCCGGTCGTCGGTGACGTCGGGGTAGGTGGTGAACGACTCGTGCTTGAGCGGTTCCCGGCCGAAGAACGGCGGGTCCGGAAGCGACAGCGGCATCGACAGGACGAACCGCTCGCCGCTGTGGACGAGATCTGCGGCGGCGCGGACCACGTCCGGGGTGATGAGGTTGAGGGCGCCGAGGGCGTCGGTGGCGCCGTAGTGGCCCCACGCCGACCGTATCTTCATCCCGTCGAGGAAGGGCAGGTCGTCGTATGCGGGACGATCAGGAGCGGACATTGGTGATGCTCACTTTCTGTTCAGGGCAAGCTGTTGCGGGACAGTGCTGTTCGGGTGGGGACCGGTGGGGAGTGCTGAGCTGCGAGCTCACTCCGGCACCCGGATCTGCTTGACCTCGAAAAAGTGGTCGAGTCCCTCCGGACCACCTTCGCGCCCGATGCCCGACTGCTTGTATCCACCGAAGGGCTGGGCCATGGCGGTGCCGGGTGTGTTGACCGCCACCACACCGGCGTCGAGACGGTCGGCGAGGCCGAGGGCGCGATCGACGTCGGTGCCGAAGACCGCGGCAGCCAAGCCGAAGTCGGTCCCGTTCGCGATCCGCACCGCGTCGTCGACGTCGGTGTAGGTGATCAGGCTGATGACCGGGCCGAACACCTCGTTCTGGGCGACGGTCGAGTCGGGCCGCACGCCGTCGAGCAGGGTCGGGGCGAAGAAGTAGCCGTTCTCCATGCCCGGCAACGAGAGTCGCTCTCCGCCGGTGAGGACGGTGGCCCCTTCCTCGACGGCCTCGGCGACGAACCGCTCGCAGCGCGTGACCGCGTCGGCGTTGACCAGCGGCCCGATCACCGTGTCGGGTGAGGCGGGGTCGCCGACCGGGAGCGACGCGAACGCGCCGGCCAGCAGTTCGGCCCACATGTCGTGGTTCTCCTCGGAGACGAGGAGACGCGTGAGAGCGGTGCACACCTGGCTCGATTGTCCCAATGCCAGCGGGACCAGCATCGGCAGGACCGCAGCGGGATCGGCGTCGTCGAGGATCACCGCAGCGCTCTTGCCGCCGAGTTCCAGGGTCATCCGGGCCATGTGGTCGGCCGCGGACTTCATCACCGCGCGCCCCGAGACGGTGCTTCCGGTGAAGCTGACGAAGTCGACGCCGGGATGTGCGACGAGGTGTGCGCCCACCTCCCGGCCCGCCGGCAGCACGGAGATGACGCCGGGCGGCAACCCGACCTCGTCGAAGACCTCGGCGAGGATGTAGGACGCCAACGGTGTGTACGGATCCGCCTTGACCACAACGGAACACCCGGCCAGGAGGGCGGGGGCGATCTTGGCCGCGGCCAGTGCCGTCGGCGCGTTGAACGGCACGATGGCGGCGACCACGCCAACCGGCTCACGACGGATGAGGGTCTTGTAGCCCGCTCCGGTGCGAACCTCCTCGGTGCGCAGCTCGGTCGCGAGATCCGCGACGTCGCGCCAGATCTGCGCGGCCGTCTGGTTGACGAACTCGGCGAAGGAACGCGGCAACCCGAGGTCGGCGATCAGCACCGACACCAGCGAGTCCGTGCGGGCGTCGAGCGCGTCGGCGATGGCGACGAGCGTCGCGGCACGCTCGGTGGCGTCCCGATCGGCCCAGACTCCGGAGTCCAGGGCCTCCCGGGCTGCGACGACCGCGCGGTCCGCCTCGTCGATACCCGCGGCGGCGAGTTTCGCGACCGGCGACCCGGTTGCCGGGTTGACCACGGTGATCTGCTCACCCGCGACCGGTTCCTGCCATCGGCCGGCCAGGTAGATCGCGGCCTTGTCCGCCACGGGCCCGGCGGATGTCGGCTCGAGGGTGCTTGTCATCGGCTCTCCTTGTGTGGTCGCCCCGGCGTGGCGAATCGACTAAACATTTAAGTTCTTTAGTGTGATTAAAGCCATAACCCGGGGTGGCGTCAAGGAGTTGAGGTGATTCGCCCCAGAACCATCCCCACAGCGGCGCGTTCCACGTCGACCAGGATGCACGACCCCGCGCTGAAGGTTCGAATATCGTTGCAGCACTGAACCTCCTGTCGGTGCCGTGCGCACAACCGGAGGGTGACGCGACATCAGCGGTCACGCCATACGAGCGACGTCAGGCCGGCGCGGAGACCAGCAGGCACCCCGCCAGCGGACCTCCGCCGGCGGACGCCACGGCGAGCTCGGCGCCGGACACCTGGCGCCGATCGGCGTCGCCCCGCACCTGGAGACACGCTTCGTGCAGCATCCCGAAGCCGTGCAGGCGACCGCCCGAGAGGTGGCCGCCCTGGGTGTTCAGCGGCAGCTCACCGCCCAGCGAGATGCGTTCGCCGCCTTCGACGAACGCCGCTCCTTCACCGCGCCCGCAGAAACCGAGGGCCTCGAGCCAGGCGATGGCGAGATAGCTGAAGCCGTCGTAGAGCAGCGCGACGTCGACATCCGAAGGCCGCAGGTCGGTGCGTTCCCACAGGCGACGGGCCGCCCCGGTTGCGGCCATCTCGATCATGTCGGGCGACTGATCCCAGTAGGCGCTGACCCGCATACCCGCTCCGGCCGCCTCGACGTTCACGGCGTTCTCGGGACGCGGGCACGCGCCCTTGCGCGACAAGATGATCACGGTACTGCCGTCGATGGGCGCATCGCAGTCGTAGAGGCCGACCGGGTCGGAGATCATGCGCGCGCCGAGATAGTCGTCGAGAGTCATCTCCGCCCGGTAGATCGCCTTCGGGTTCAGCGCCGCATGCCTGCGCTCGGTCATCGCGAGGCCCGCGAACTGCTCTCTGGTGGCACCGAATTCGTGCATGTACCGCTGCATGTACAGCGCCACCCACGACGACGCACTCGCCAGGCCGTAGGGCATGAAGTACTCGATCGTCTGATTCAACGACGCCCGCGGGCGGCCGGTGACCGACGATCGGCTCGCGGCGCCCTGAGCCGTCGACTCGGTCATCGTGCGGTAACAAAGCACGTGGTCGGCGAGACCAGACGAGATCGCCATCGCACCCTCGAGGATCGGACCGAACTGGCCCATCGAGTGCGGCATCCCGACGATCCAGTCCAGCTCCAGACGCATGGCCTCTTTGAGCTCGTACACGCTGACGGGCCCGAATCCCGGATCGTCGTGCATCGACGGATATGCCGAGAGCCCGTTGACGTCGGCCCGCGTCAGCCCGGCGTCGGCCAGTGCAACACGAGCCGCTTCGACGGTGAGGTCCAGACCCGAGCGCCCCAACCGCCGCCCCACGGCCGACTGGCCGATACCGCTGATCACCACATCGGATTCGAAGAGATGCACCGTCGACCTTCCGTCGGACGCCGTCGCGAACCACCCAGGACTCGCATAATCATATAGCGATTTATAGGCTAGCAGTCACCGCCGCTCCGGCGACACGAACGACCCCAGGAGATCCTGTGAAGCACACCGACGAGAAGCCCACCCGTGACAGCAACCCGCGCCTGCTGAGCGCGGATCCGATCGCCGAGACCCACATCCTCCCGCCGGTCACGGAGGCCAACGCGGCGTTCTGGACGTCCGGCGCGTCGGGAACATGGCAGCTCCCCCGCTGCGGCGACTGCCGGACCTTCATCCACCCCGGGCAACCGCTCTGCCCGCTCTGCCTCACCGACACCCTGCGCCCCGAGCCGGTCACCGGCAACGGCACGGTCTTCACCTACACGATCAACCGCTACCCGTGGCTGCCCGGCTGGAAGGTCCCGTTCGTCGCCGCCGTGGTCGAACTCGACGATCAACCGCGCCTGCGGGTGACCGCCAATCTGGTCGACGTCGAGCCCGAGGATGTCACCATCGGGATGCGGGTCACCGTGGCCTTCATCCACACCGACGACCGGTGGGTCCCGGTGTTCCGCCCGGCATGACCCACCCGGCCGCCGGAAACCGGCTCCCGGCGCCGTCGGTCAGAACACCTCGAGGACGACCGCGCCGGCCTGTCCGCCGCCGGCGCACATGGCGGCCACACCCACACCGCCGCCGCTTCGTCGGAGCTGGTGGGTGAGGGTGGTGAGCATCCGGGCGCCCGACGCCGCGACCGGGTGTCCGAGGCTGCATCCGCTGCCGAGCATGTTGACCTTGTCCTCATCGATCCCGAGACGACGGCACGCGGCGATGGGCACCGAGGCGAAGGCCTCGTTGATCTCCCACACGGCCACGTCGTCGAGTTCCACCCCGGCCTTGCGCAGGGCCAACGGCACCACGTCGACGACACCGAGACCCATGAGTGCCGGTTCGATGCCGACGGCGGCCCAGGACCGGATCCGGGCGAGGACCGGCCAGCCCTCGGCTTCCGCGAGCTCGGCGTTGGCCAGCGTCAGAGCCGCCGCCGCGTCGTTGACCCCACTGGCGTTGCCTGCAGTGATCGAGAAGCCGTCGATCTCGGGATGCAGCGGCGCCAGCGAGGCGAGCTTCTCGTACGTAGAACTCCGACGCGGATGCTCGTCGACGCCGAAGTCGCGGTAGGAGCCGTCGAGCTGCAACGCCTTGACCGCTACGATCTCGTCGTCGAACAGACCGGCGTCGATGGCTGCGACGGCCCGCTGATGCGAGCGCAGCGCCCACCGATCCATGGCCTCCCGATCGATGTCGGCGGCGCGCGCGGTGTTCCATCCGACGGTGATCGACATGTCACGGTTGGGCGCCTCGGTGGAGTCCGGATGCGTCGGGCTCAACCAGTTGTCGACGTACTCGTCGGCGGTGCCGGGAACCCGCCAGCGCATGGTCGGTGCCGTCGATGTCGACTGGACGCCACCGGCGATCACCACGTCGTTCATGTCCGCGCGGATGGCCGCGGCGGCGTTGCCCACCGAGGCGAGACTGCCGGCGCAGTGGCGGTTGATCGCCTGGCCGGGCACCCGCGGCATCCCGTTGGTCACCGCCGCGTGGCGTGCGATGTCGCCTCCGCCCCAGCCCGACTCGGCGAAGATGATGTCTTCGACCCGCCCGGGGTCCACAGTAGAGCGACGCAGGGTCTCGCCGACGACCTCGTGTGCCAGTTCCAGCGCGGTGGTGTTGGCCAGTGCCCCCTTGCGGGCGGTGCCGATCGGTGTACGGACTGCACTGACGATGACTGCCTCGGTCACATTCCCTCGTTTCGCTTCGCGGCGACGTCTGCCGGCGGTGGCTGTTTCGGTGAGCCTTGTGCCCGGCCGAGATTAGGTATAAAAAGCTAACCATATTTTCGTTCACAATCGGTAGGAGACCTCGACGTGATTCTTGATGGCGGTTCGGCGATCGTGACCGGTGGCGCCGGCGGATTCGGCGCGGCGACGGTACGCCGTCTCGTCGCCGCCGGGATGAAGGTCGTCGTCGCCGACCTGGCCGCGGACCGGGGCCGCGAGCTCGCCGACGACCTCGGCGACGCGGCGGTGTTCCGCAGCACCGACGTCACGAGTGAGGAGTCGGTTCGCGACGCCATCGCCGCTGCGACGGAGCTCGGCCCCCTCCGGGTCGCCGTCATCGTCCACGGCGGGTCCGCCGCCCGCGCCCGCATCGTCGACCGCGAGGGAAAGACTTACGGCCTCGAGCGTTTCCGCAAGACCGTCGACATCTTCCTGTCGGGGACGTTCAACGTGATGAGTCAGGCCGCGGCCGCCATGGTCGGCAACGAGCCGCTCGGGTCGGGTCAGCGCGGCGTCGTCATCTCCACCGCCAGCATCGCCGGCTACGAGGGTGCACCCGGACAAACCGACTACTCGGCGGCCAAGGGTGGCGTGATCGGCCTGAACCTGACCGCTGCGCGCGATCTCGCTCCCGTCGGAGTGCGGGTCATGTCGATCGCGCCCGGCACCTTCTTCACCCCGGCCTACGGGATGAGCGAGGAGGACGCGCAGGCGAAATTCGGTCCGGGCGTGCCGAACCCGAAGCGGATGGGCGACGTGGAAGAGTACGCCTCACTGGCCTTGCACATCGCCGAGAACGACTACCTGAACGGCGAGGTGATCCGCATCGACGGCGCCCAGCGGTTCAACGCGCGCTGACACGAAAGCCGGCGACCGGCCTCCGTGCCGACCGGTGATGGTGTGGCACGCGATGGATGGAGAGAACATGACTGAACCCGACCTCGACTCGTCCTTCGAGCCACTGACCCCGGTCAGCTACCTCGAACGGGCGGCCGTCGTGCACGGCCACCGCATCGCTGTCGTCGACGGCCCGGTGCGACGCACCTACGCCGACCTGCTGCAGCGGTGCCGCAGACAGGCAGGACTGCTCACCGAACTCGGCGTCGAACCCGGCGATCGGGTGGCCGTACTCGCACCGAACAGCGCGATGCTCCTCGAAGCCCACTACGGCGTGGCCATGGCCGGCGGCGTGCTCGTCGCGCTCAACACCCGGCTGGCCCCGGCGGAGCTGCGCTACATCGTCGAGCACTCCGGTGCCCGTGTGCTGCTCTACGACGACAGTCTGGCGGCTGCGGCCGAGCAGACCGCCGCCGCGACGATGCTGGATTCGACCGCCTACGAACACCGGCTCGCCGGTGCCCCGGAGGTGCACCGGCGCCTGACCGATGAACGGACGCCGATCGCCCTCAACTACACCAGCGGCACCACCGGTAAGCCGAAAGGCGTTGTCTACCACCATCGCGGCGCCTACCTGCAGGCCTTGTCGATGGCCTTCCACGCGCGGCTGGGACCCGAGACGGTCCACCTGTGGGTGCTGCCGATGTTCCACTGCAACGGGTGGTCGTTCCCTTGGGCCCTCACCGCGGCCGGAGCGACACACGTCTGCCTGCGCAAGGTCGATGCGGGCGAGATCTGGACCAGGATCCTGGACGAGGGTGCCACGAGCATGAACGCCGCTCCGACGGTGCTCATCGACCTCGCAGCGCACCCGCGCGCCACCCGGCTCGACCATCCGATGTCCGTCGGCACCGGCGGCGCCCCTCCGTCGCCGTCGCTGCTCGCGGCCCTCGCCGACCTCGACATCTCCGTCACCCACCTGTACGGACTCACCGAGACCTTCGGACCGTCGGTGCTGCGGGACTGGCAACCGGAGTGGGACGACCTGCCCATCGGCGAGCAGGCCGCACTGAAAGCCCGGCAGGGCAATGCGAGCGTCGTCGCGCAGTTGCTGCGGGTGGTCGGTGACGGCGATCCGGCGAAGCCCGACGTCCCCGCCGACGGCGAGACCGTGGGCGAGGTCCTCATCCGCGGCAACACCGTCGCCGGCGGTTACCACGACGACCCCGAGGGCACACGAGAAGCGTTCGGCGGCGGATGGTTTCGTACCGGCGACCTGGCTGTGGTGCATCCCGCAGGCGAGATCGAGCTCCGTGACCGACGCAAGGACGTCATCATCTCGGGCGGCGAGAACATCGCCTCCATCGAGGTCGAGCAAGCCATGTCACGCCATCCCGCGGTCTCCGAGGTCGCCGTTGTCGGCGCGCCACACGAGCGATGGGGCGAGGTGCCCGTCGCGTTCGTCACCCCCCGGGCCGGTGCCGAGGTGAGCCCCGAGGAACTCATCGAGTTCTCGCGCTCTCATCTCGCCGGCTACAAGGTGCCACGACGCATCGTCTTCACCGACCTCCCGAAGACCGGCACCGGCAAGATCCAGAAGTTCGCGCTGCGCCACCGCATCCGGGACGACTCCGATGCGTCCGGTCCCGGCATCTGAGATCATCCTCGACCGACACGAAAGGGGTTGGCACTGTGAATGACTCGGTGCTACTCGACCG
Organism: Gordonia sp. Swx-4; assembly: GCF_030316175.1. Lineage (NCBI taxonomy): Bacteria > Bacillati > Actinomycetota > Actinomycetes > Mycobacteriales > Gordoniaceae > Gordonia > Gordonia sp. Swx-4. Next base: position 1,259,862 of record NZ_CP128197.1, on the reverse strand, counting down.
CGAGGGTCACACCCTCGTGATCACGATCAACCGTCCTGAGGTCCGCAATGCGGTGGACATGGGCGTGTGCCTGGCGATCGGCGACGCCCTCTCCGACGCCGAGGCCGATCCCGACATCCGTGCGGTGATCCTCACCGGCGCCGGCGAGCAAGCGTTCTGTTCCGGCGCCGACCTGAAGGCGATCGGCCGCGGCGAACCCATCATCCCGCCCGGACGCGAGGCGTGGGGTCTGGCCGGCTACGTCAACCACCCGATCAGCAAACCGACGATCGCCGCGGTCAACGGCCTCGCCCTCGGCGGTGGTACCGAGCTGGCGCTCGCCAGCGACCTCATCGTCGCGTCGGAGAACGCGGTCTTCGGCCTGCCCGAGGTGAAGCGCGGACGAGTCGCGGGCGCCGGTGGCGCATTCCGGTGGACACGGCAACTCCCCGAACGCCTCGCCCTCGAGCTGCTGTTCACCGGCGAATCCCTGACCGCCGCAAAGGCGCTCGAGCACCACCTCGTCAACCGCGTCGTCCCTGCCGCCCTGGTACGCGCCGAGGCCCTCCGACTCGCCGCGAAGATCGGCGAGAACGGACCGGTGGCCGTGCAGGCGACCAAGCGGATCGCCAAGGGCATCCGTGACGGAGCCGTACCGGCCGAGACCGACTTCTGGACGCACACCGCACGGGAAGCCGTGACGGTGAACGCCTCCGACGATGCCCGCGAGGGTCTGGCGGCCTTCGCGGAGAAGCGGCCGCCGAGGTGGACCGGCCGCTGATCGTCTGGATTCCAGCGAAAGCCGGACGCCACAACGACACTCGCCCCACCCGATGGGGCACGAGAACGAACAGAGGAGAACGCAATGACAGGTAGGGTCGCGGGCAAGGTCGCCCTCATCACCGGTGCCGCACGAGGCCAGGGGCGCAGTCATGCGCTCGCCCTGGCTCGCGAGGGCGCCGACATCATCGCCGTCGACATCTGCGCGCAGCCGGAGTGGATGAATTATCCGCTCGCGACGCCCGATGATCTCGCCGAAACGGTCGACATGGTCAAAGGTCTCGACGGCCGGATCAGTCCCCACATCGTGGACGTCCGGGACAAGACCGCCCTCGCCGACGCCGTCGACGCCGGAGTCGCCGAACTCGGTCGTCTCGACATCGTCATCGCCAACGCCGGCGTCTGCCCCCTCGGGGAGAACGAGCCCGAATCGGTGTGGCTGGAAACGGTCTCGACCAACCTCACCGGCGTGATGAACGCGATCGACGTGGCACTCCCCCATCTCGGCGCCGGCGCGTCGATCATCGCCACGGGTTCCTTCGCGGGTCTCACCCCGCAGGGAGTCAAGAACGGCCCCGGCGGAACCGGCTACTCCTACGCCAAGCGAGGGGTCGCGTCCCTGGTCAACTCCCTCGCGATCCAGCTGGGACCGAGAAACATCCGCGTCAACGCCGTGCACCCGGGCAACTGCAACACCCCCATGCTGCACAGTGCGCCCATGTACAAGGTCTTCCGGCCCGACCTCGACGACCCCAAGCGCGAGGACGTGCTCGACGCCTTCGCCTCGACGCAGATCATGCCGGTGCCGTACGTGGAGCCGGAGGACATCAGCAACGCGGTGCTCTTCCTGTCTTCCGACGAATCGCGCTATGTCACCGGACTGCAGCTCAAGGTCGACGCGGGTGCGCTCCTCAAAGCCGGAGTGACCGGTCTGTGAGCACTGGATCACATGGTGGCGGAGTCGGTTTCATCGGGGCGGGCAGCATGGGCGCCCCGATGATCGACCGTCTCCTCGGCGCCGACGTGCCGGTGACCGTGTCGGTACGACGCCCCGAGGTCGCCGAGCGGCTGCGGGACGCGGGGGCTCAGGTGGTGGACACGCCGGCAGCCGCGACCCGCGGCCACGCGGTGGTCGTCGTGTGTCTCTTCGACGAGAAGCAGCTCGACGAGGTGATCCTCGGCGAGGGCGGCATCGCCTCGCACCTCGACAACGACGCGATCCTCGTCATCCACACCACCGCCGGGCCACAGATGATCCGTGCGATCGCCGACGCGGCAGCCCGACGTGCTGCGCGGGTTCTCGACGCCCCGATCAGCGGCAGTGCCACCGACATTCGCGACGGTCGGCTGACCGTTCTGGCCGGTGGCGATCCCGACGTGGTCGCCGCTGCCGAGCAGACGGTGTCGACGTACGCCGGTCGTTACCTCCCGACCGGCGCGCTCGGCACCGCGAGCACGATCAAGCTCATCAACAACCTGCTGTTCACCGCCAACGTGCAGCTCGTGGCCGAGGCCGCACGCATCGGGGACGCTCTCGGAGTCGACGAGTCCGCGCTCCTGGCGACGATCGGCCAGTGCAGCGGCGCATCCGATGCCATGCGTCGGATGGCACTCGAGTCCAGCGTGGCCGCCTTCGGCGACCGCGTCGGCAAGTACCTCTCCAAGGACTCCGATTCGGCTCTCGCACTGGCATCCTCACTCGGAGTTCCCTCGCCGCTGCTCCGGCATGTCGCCGTCGAAGGTCCCCTCCCCCTCGGGGTGACGACGCCGGCATAGGCGCGTCCGCCACGCCGGCCCGCGCGGGTTCTACGGTTCCAGCACCAGCGCACTCTGGGTCAGCGTGGCGACGCGCACACCGCTGGTCGTGTACACCCCGGCGACGACGTAGACCGTACCGTCGAATGCCGAGACGAGTTCGCGGTCGAACAGCAACCAGTCTCCGACGAGACCCGGCCGATGGACGACCATCGAGTGCGTGAGGGTCGCGGGGACCGCGGATTCCTGCCAGATCAGGGATGCGTGGTACGCGAGCGGGTCCAGCATGGACAGGTCACTCGCGTAACCGAGTGCAGCTGTGGCCAAACGTGGTTCGATGCCTCGCAGGTCGCAGTACCCACGGCTCCGCTCCGGGGTGCGGCCGGTGCCGGCGGCAACTCGCGGCGGGTCGTCGACGAACCGCATCCCGGTCCTGACGTACCGCGGGATCGCCTGCGCCGGAACCTCGACCCCTCGAACCCGATGCTGTTCGACCGCCGACAGGGGCGGGATCGGCGGGACGGCCGACATGGGTTCCTCGACCGGGAGCGTCACCGCCCCGGTGGGCTCGGCGTTCCCGAAGAGCACTGTCGCGGTGAACAGGAGCTTCCTGTCCTGAAATCGGTCCACGCGACGGCTCGCCAGACGCCGGCCGGTGAGCAACCGCGCGACGCGGTACTCGACCTCGTGCTCTTCGAGACCGGGGCGAAGGAAGTCGATCCGCACGGAGCGCAGGGGTTCACCCGAGACCGTCTCGGTTGCGGCGACGATGCTCTGGGCGATCGCATGGCCGCCGTAGAGCCGCCTGCTGCCGTCGGCGACCGCCGGCCCGGCGAACTCGTCGTCACCGGTCAGGCGCAGATCGAGGATGTCCGTCAACGGACGGTGGGCGGTGAGCCGGTCCTGTGACATGCCACTCCCATGGCTCGATTATCGTTGTATTATCTATACGATAATACGGCGCATTGTCTCCGAGCGACCGACCCCGGAAGTACTCCATGACAGATCTTCACGAACGAATCGCCCTGCTGCGCACAACCATCGGGATCCGAGTTCCGGTCGTGGGCTGGAACAGGCAGGTCACCCCCGAGTCGGTGCGACACTTCGCCGCTGGCATCGGTGATGATTCACCGCGCTGGGCCCGGGACGGACGGGTGCCCCCGACGTATCTCTACAGTTGCAGCAGCGTCGGACGAGCCGACGATGCGTCGACGCCGTCGCCGGCATCGTGCCTGGCCGGCTACGCAGCGCTGTGGCGGGGCGACCGCTGGACGTTCCACTCAGCGGTCGAGGTCGATCGCCGGGTCACGACGACGGTCGAACTGTCCGCCGTTGAGGTGCGGTCGTCGCGTCGGCGAGGCGAGGTCGTCGAACTGGAAGAGTTGTTCCGCCATCACGACGACACGGGCACGCTCCTCGCGGAGTGCCGGAAGCGCACCATGCGCTTCCCGCGCGGGGACCGCGCCGGCACAGCCGATTCGGCGCCTCCCGCATTCGGAGAGCCACCGACGTACAGGCCCGAGGACATCGATGCGTTGATGCGGGAGTCATTGCGGGAGAACATCCCCGGGCCCAGGGCGACCTTGGGTCCGGATGTACGGACGGGCGACGGTCTGGGCACCCTCGTCAAGGGGCCGCTGACCGTCACCTCCATCATCGCCTGGCTGCTCGGCTGGGGATCACCGCTGGTCCTCACCGACCGGTGCGCGCACCGGCTGTGGTCCGCCGACCCGGCCACACGCCTCTTCGGTGAACACGGTTACCCCGACACCGCGGAGGCCGGCCACTGGGACACCTCGATCGCACGCCAGAACGGACTCACACGCGGCTATGACTTCGGCGCGCAACGGATCTCGTGGCTGGCGCAGCTCGTCACCGACTGGTGCGGCGACGCCGGACGGATCGTCGAACTCGACACAGACCTGTTGGCCCCGAACCTGATCGGCGACGTCACCCGCATCGGCGGCGAGGTATGCGCGGTCCACGACGACGGCCGGGTGGAGTGCGAGGTCACCGCACGCAACCAGCGCGACGAGACCACCGCGAGCGCCCGGGTCGTCGTGCGCCGCAGGAGCACTGACAGCGGGGAGTTCTCCGGGTGAGGTCGGCACCCCCGGTGTGACTCAGCTCAGCAGGTCGATGACGGTACCCGGCACCACGTCGGCCATGGTCTCCGACACGCCTTCGAGATGGCGGCGCCACAGGGCATCTGCGCCTTCGACGTCACCGGCCGCGATCAGCCGGTAGAGCTTCTTGTGCGCGCGGAGAGCCGTGGCGCTCGACTTGGTCCCCCGCGACGGCGCCTGCGACGTCACATAGTTCTTGCTGGCGAGGTCGATGATCACGCCGAGCATCGAGTCGAACAGGGTCAGCGTCTTGTTGCCGCTCATCTCCACCACGATCGAGTGGAACCCGCGCGACAGGACCGGCAGCCGACTCTGATCCGCGTCGGGATCGGCCAGGATGCGTTCGGCCTCGGCGATGTTCTCCTCGAGCCGCCGGAGATCCTCCGGATCGGGGTTCTGCGCGGCGAGCGCCCCCGCCGGCGCCTCCATGACCGAGCGGGCGAAGTACACATCACTCAGTTCGGTGCGTTCGAACTGCAGCATCAACCCCGCATGCTGTGCGGCGACGTCGGCATCCGGCAGCCGGACCCGGGCACCGCCCTTGGCACCACGACGCACCTCGATGAGGCGCTCCGACTCGAGGATGCGGTAGGCCTCCCGCAGCGTCGGCCGCGATACCTGATACTTCTCGGTGAGCAGGTGCTCCGGGGGCAGGCTGTCGCCCTCGACGAGCTCGCCGCGGATGATCTGGCGTCGTAGATTGGCCGCGACGAGCTCGGCGGTCTTCGGCACACGAAACCCGCCGTGCGGTACGGAGGTCTCCACCGGCTGCATCGTCATGGGGTTGATCGTAACCGACATGGGAGCGAACTCGCTTAATCTATAACCTCAATGGCATTTTCCGGGCATGCGTCGGCACCAGACGCGGCAGCATCCTCCTGGTCGGCGGGAACGAGCAGGTCGGTGATGGCGCAGTACCCTTCGTCATCGAGTTCGTAGACCTCGGGCGCGTACACCGCGCATCGCCCATGGCCCTGGCACGTGTCGCGGTCGACGACGATCTTCATCTGTTTCTCCTCCACGGAAGGGGTTGTCACCGGCGGACCTCGAGATCGGACTGCTCGCGGTCCCAGGTCGAGGACGTCACGCCCTCGTCCCGCAGTTCGTACTTCAGGATCTTGCCGAGTGCGTTCTTGGGCAGTTCGTCGCGGATCTCGACATATCGCGGCACCGCGAAGTAGGGCAGGCGGTCGAGCGACCACTCGCATAGGTCGTAGGGGGTCACCGTGGCACCCTCACGCAGTGTGACGGTCACCTTCACCTCGTCCTCGGTGAGGTCGCTCGGTACGGCGTGCACGGCGCATTCGCGGACCGCGGGGTGCTGATGGAACGTCGACTCGAGCTCGTACGACGAGATGTTCTCCCCTCGCCGCCGGAGATAGTCCTTCTTGCGGTCGGCGAAGTACAGCCAGTCGTCGTCATCGAAGTAGCCGAGGTCGCCGGTGTGGAACCACAGGTTGCGCATGACCTCCGCGGTCGCGTCGGGACGTCGCCAGTACCCGGCGAACATGATGTTGGGGCGCCGCGGCCGGACGACGATCTCGCCGACCTCGCCGGTGGGCACCTCGCAGTCCTGGGCGTCGACGATCCGCACGTCGAAGTCCGGTCCGCGTCGACCCGCGCTCCCCGGCGGCGGGGTCGCCGCGGCGTCGGCCATGGTGACGAGCGATGCCTCGGTCAGCCCGAAGGCGTTCGAGCCGAAGATCTCTCCCCCGAACCGCTGTTTCCAGTGCTCCTGCAGCGACGCCGGGAACGGGGCGCCGCGCACGACGCGCAACTGGCCGAAGCACCGCTTCTCGGCCTCGGTCTCCGGTGCGTTGGCGACCATCGTCAGCATGGCGCCGAGCAGGGTGGCGATGCGTGCACCGCTCTCCTCGATCTCCCGCCAGAATCCCGACACGCTGAACCGGGTGGCGAGATAGACCTTGCTGCCGATCATCAGTGTCGAGAGCACGGCGGTCGATGCCGCGTTCATGTGGAACAGCGGGAGCGCGGTCCAGGCCACCTCCTCGGGCGTACGTGCGGTACCGGCCAGATACTGGCGAGCCAGATTGCAGACGTAGTTGTGGCTGATCATGCAGCCCTTCGACGGCCCGGTGGTGCCCGAGGTGTAGATGAACATCGCCAGGTCACCCGGGGCCACGGTGACCATCGGCACGTGCGGCCGGTCGGCGGTCAACAGTACGGCGAGTGTTTCTGCGCGCCAGGGCATATCGTGGCCGACAGGTTCGCGGGTGACGACCGTGGTGACCTCGGGGATGCCGTCGGCGATCGGCACGAGGCGTTCGACGAACCTGGATTCGGTGATCACCACGGCCGCACCCGCATTGTGGATCTGGTGACGCAGGAACTCGCCCTTGTTCGCGGTGTTCAACGGCACCCAGATGGCACCGAGCCAGTTCACCGCGAACCACACCTGCGCACATTCGACGCTGTTGTCGAGCAACATCACCACGCGATCGCCGCGCTGCACACCGAGAGCGGCGAGACCGGCGGCGAGGGATGCCGCCGACTCGGCGATCTCGGAGTAGGTGTGAACCACACCGTTGTTCTCGAGGTAGGGACGATCCGGCCACTGACCTGCCGCCCGGGCGAGCAACTCATTGACGGTCTCCTGGACACCGGCAGACCATTCCGGCTGCGGTGCAACGCGCACCTCGTCCGCCGGTGCGTGCTGCACCCGGTCCGCGTCGTGGACGGCTGTGTCAATCATCGGGAGTTCTCCTCTTGTGTGCTGTGCGGCCACCGTCATCGGGGTAGGCCCAGCACTCTCTGGGCGATGACGTTCTTCATGATCTCGGTGGTACCACCGGCGATGGACGCCGAGCGGGACCGCAGGTACGCCACCTCGGTGGCCGCGTCGGGTTCGAGTGCGCCGGCACCGGCCGCGGCGAGCCGCAACTCCCCCAGCGACTGGGTGACCTGGCTCCAGGCCAGTTTGACGACGGACTGTTCGGGTCCCGGTGGCGTGCCGGCCTCGATGGCGGACAGAATCCTGGTTCCGTGGAGGTCCAGTAATCGGGCGCGGGCCGCGGTGTCGGCCAGTGCACGTGCCACGTCGTCGTCGAGACGTGTGCCGTCGACGATGCCGTCGGTGTCGTTGACGTCGACGATGCCGTCGAGGACGTCCTGCACCGACTGCTGCAGACGCGCCGCGAGCGCGACGACGCCGGTCCGTTCGTAGGCCAGCGTGGTGCGACTGACCGCCCAACCCTCGCCTTCGACACCCAGCAGCGCCGACGCCGGGACCGCGACGTCGTCGAAGAAGACCTCGGCGTACCCGACCGAGCCATCGAGCTGGACGATCGGGCGACGGGTGATTCCCGGGGTGTCGAGCGGCACCAGCAGCACGGTGATACCGGCATGCCGTGTGGACTCGGGATCGGTACGCACCATCAGTTCGATGTGGGTGGCGTCCATGCCGTCGGTCGTCCAGATCTTCTGTCCGTTGATCACATACTCGTCACCGACACGGGTGGCACGGCAGCGCAGGCCGGCGAGGTCGCTGCCGGCGCCCGGTTCGCTGAACCCCTGGCACCACACCTCGTCGGTGGACAGGATCGCCGGGAGGTGCCGCTGCTGCTCGGGCGTACCGTGCGCGATCAGGGTGGGCCCCACGTTGTTGATGCCGAGGACGCCTGCGAGGGAGGGCGCACCCGCGGCGGCCAGCTCGCGTTCGCAGTCGACCTGCTGTCGGACCGTGAGTCCGCGTCCGCCATGGCTTTCCGGCCATCCCAGGCCGATCCATCCGCCGTCGTGCAGCCGTCGCTGCCAGGCCCGCCGGGCGCCGAAGGTCTCGTCGACGCCCCATTCTCGTCGATGCTGAGCCACCGCGGTCGACAAGAACTCACGGAACGCCGCGACCACCGGGTCCGTCGGCGGCGCACCCGTCGCGTCGTTCCGACGTCGGACGGCCGGCGCGGTGGCCGGACCCAGGAGCCGGGCATGCGCGCCCGCCCTACGGAAGGCGTGGTGCGCCGTCGCCTCCCAGGTGAAGCCGAGACCGCCGAGGACCTGGATGACCGACGCCGACGCCATCCGCAGCGCCTTGACGGCCTGGTGATGTGCCAGCTGTGCGGGTTCGGTGACGTCGTGACCGCCCGTATCGAGGACGACCGCCAGGTGACGCACCGCGCTCGTGGCCAACTCCGTCTCGACGAAGACGTCGGCGAGTCGATGGGAGACACCTTGGAAGCTGCCGATCGGCGCCCCGAACTGTGTGCGGTCCCTCGCATGCGCGACCGCGTGGCGCAGTACGCGCCGACACAGGCCGACGTGTTCGGCGGCGAGCGCCAGGGTCGCGACCGCGTGCGCGGTGCGCAGCGCACCCGAGGCCTCCGACGCCTGCAACACGATGGTCGCCTCAGCGGATTCCAAGGCCACCGCGGCGAGCGGGGTCAGCACATCCAGACCCGTGCGCGCGGTGAGGACCGCTCGCTCGGCCGGGACCATCGCCACGACCACGTCGTCACCGAGCACAGCGGGCACCAGCAACAACTCGGCCGCGGGCCGGAGGAAACAGTCGACGTGGCCGGACAAGGTCACTGTGCCGGCACCCGAGGCCTGCGCCTCCACCTTCAGGGCGTCGGTATCCGCCCAGTCCGCGGTGGTCCAGTCGGCGGCGACGCCCGCCCGCAGCGAGCCGTCGGCGACACGTCCGGCGAGGCCGGTGTCGGCGACATCGCTGTGGGACAGCAGCACCGTGGCCGCATACGACGTGGCCAGCGGGTTGGGCACCAGGGTTTCTCCGATGCGTTCGATCGCGGACACGACGTCGAGCCATCGTCCGCCGAACCCTCCGCGGTGTTCGGGGACCGGCACGCCCGGCATACCGACTCCGGCCAGCGCCGCCCATGCGACCTCGGCGTCGGCGTCCCGACCGTCGCGACCGATGCCCCGCAATGTCTCGTCGTCCCACACCGAAGCGACCGCCGCGGCGACGGCAGCTGCGAATGAGCGGTGCTCATCGGTCTCGATGGTCGACTCCAGCTGATCGGGCGCGGCCGCGCTCGACGTCGCGGACTCGGCCGCCACCTGCGTGGGGGTCACTGCGCCTCCTCGGGTTTGTCAGTGTTCAAGAATTAGCATAAATAGGTAGATAAAACATAGACTTATTGGGCCTCGGCGATCCATACTCGACCGAGAGTTCCGAGCGGGCCGCGCTACGGCCGGGAAGAGGAGTTGAGCAACGTGGGTGTGATCTTGGATGTTGAATCCGACGCAGCGGTGGTGACTTTCGACTGGCCGGAGAAGCGCAACTCCCTCAACCCCGAGGACGCCGACCAGATCGTCGACGCCATCGAGGAAGCGGGCCGGTCCGACGTCGGACTGGTCATCGTCACCGGGAACGGGGCCTTCTGCTCGGGAGGCGATCTACCCGCATTCGCCGAGATCTCCGCGACTCACACCCCGGAGCAGGTCCGCGACACCGTCTACAGCCGCATGCAGCGCATCATCCGCGCCTTCCAGCACTGTCCGCTGCCCACCGCCGCGGCGGTCGACGGCGCCGCGATCGGACTCGGTCTCGACATCGCCCTCGCCGCCGACATGCGCTTCGTCGGTCCCCGCGGCTGGTTCCGCCAGGGCTGGGCCAATGCGGGCCTGATCCACGGCGTGGGCGGGATCGGACTGCTGCGCCGGTTGGACGGCTCACTGCTGTGGCGGCTGCTCGCGGACCAGGAACGCATCGACGCCGACCTCGCCGCACAGTTGGGTCTCGGCGAGAAGGCCGAACCAACCGCCCTCGACGCCGCCCGCGTCCGCGCCGCCAAGCTCGCCGCGCATCCCGGGCACCTCCTGGAGTCCTACGCCCGCCTCGCCCGCGAGGACTGGCCGTCCGACGGCCATTTCGACACCGCCGCCGACATCCAGGGACAACTGATCGGCTCCGCCGAGTTCCGCGCACTGACCGCTCAGGTCCTGGGCAAATAAGTCGCCCGGCACGAACGAAGGACATCATGGATCTGGATTTCTCCGAAGAACAGGAGCAGTTCCGCGCCGAACTCCGGGCGCTGCTGGAATCGCGCCTGCCCGACGACTGGGTCGGGATCTTCCACGGACCGGACGAGTATCTCGACCTCAGCTTCTCGATCACGCGCGAGATGGCCGAACGCGGATGGCTCACCCAGACATGGCCCGAGGAGTACGGCGGTCGGGGCGCATCGAACTGGCGGCAGGTGGTGCTCCAAGAGGAGACGTGGGCCTACTTCGAACCTCGCGGCGGCCAGTACATGGGAGTCAACTGGATCGGACCGGCGATCATCAGGTTCGGCACCGACGAACAAAAGATGCGATTCCTCCCGCGTATTGCCGCCGGCGACGTGCAGTGGGCGCAGCTCTTCTCCGAGCCGGGGGCCGGATCCGACCTCGCCGCGCTGCGGACCAAGGCCACGCCCACCGGTGACGCGTTCATCGTCAACGGCGAGAAGATCTGGACCAGCTACGGCGACTACGCCGAGTACGGCGTCCTCCTCGCTCGATGCGAAGCAGGCTCGGAACGTCACGCGGGACTCGTCGTGCTCCTCATCGACATGTCGACGCCCGGCATCGAGGTCAAGCCCATCGCGACCCCATTGGGCAAACACAAGCTCAACTCCGTCGTCTTCACCGACGCGGTGATCCCCGCCGACGCCGTTCTCGGCGCGCCAGGCGACGGATGGCGAGTCGCCATGGCGTCGTTGGCCTTCGAACGGGTCGGTGTGGCGCGATATGCGCGCTCCACGCGCATCCTCGGTGAGCTCGAGCGTCTTCCGGAGGCGGACCGGCCCGAGATCCAGCGCGACATCGCGACCGCACTCGCCGGTGCGCGCGTCGCCGAACTGATGAGCTACCTCGTCGTCGACATGAAGGAGCGGGGCGAGGTGCCGACGTGGCAGGGCAGTGCAGCCCGCGTGCACAACGTCACTCTCGAACAACGGGTCTCGGCCATCGCGGATCGGGTACTGGGACCGATGGCGATCGTCGACTCCCACGACACCGCCGCGGTCGAGGGCGGCGAGATCGAGGACTTCACCCGCCTGGCACCCACCGGCACCGTCACCGCCGGTGCCTACGAGATCCAGATGGGGATCATCGCCCAGCGCGGACTGGGCCTGGAAAGGATTCGCTGACCATGGATTTCGTCCTCCCCGACCACACCGTCGGCCTCGTCGACGAACTGCGTCGATGGGCCAGGGACCGGCCCATCTTCGAGGTGTCCGATGCCGACGACGCCACCGGCTGGAAGCAGCTGGTCGAGTTCGGCATCTTCGACCTCGAGGCGCATGGCGGCGACATGCTCGACCTGGTGTGTGCCATCAGCGCGGTCTCCCGCGCTCCCCTACCCGGGCCGCTCGTCGAAGCCGAACTAGCCGCCCGCGCCAATCCCACTGTGGCGCCCGACGTCCTGGGGCGTGGCGGTGTCATCAGCAGCATTGGCCCCGGCGGTCCGGCCCGCCGCGTCGTCGGCTGGGGCGCCCGCGCCGAGGCGGTCGTGTCCACGGTCGACGGCGCGGTACTGACCGATCGGCCGTGCGAACCGGTCCACAACGCCTACCATCTGCCGCACGGCTGGCTCGAGCACGATGGGCAGGGCGCCGACGAGATGGCATCCCGCCGTTGGCTACTCGCCTCCGCGGCCACTCTCGGACTGGCGTCCGGGGCATATGAGATGACCATGCGGCATACCAAGGACCGTGAGGTCTTCGGCCGGCCGCTCGCATCCCGGCAAGCCGTGCAGGTCCGGCTCGCGGAGTGCTCGATGCTCCTGCAAGGCGCCGAGGTCGCCGTCCTCGATGCCGCTTGGCGGTGGTCGGGAGACGACGTCCGATCGCCCACCGCGGCCGCACTCACCTGGCTCTACACGCGGGAGGCGACCGAGAAGGTTCTGGCACACGCACACCAACTGTTCGGCGCGCTGGGATTCTGCGACGAGACCGGACTCGTGCGCCTGAGTTCCCAAGCGCGATGGTTACGCCTGTCGGTGCCGGAGGGCCCCGCCGTCGACCACGTGGTCTCCACACGCGCCCGTGCCGCCGGTACGCCGCCGTCGTTGGTGTTGCGAGGTTTTCGCTGACACCGCCCGGAAATCGAGGCCACGCAGGCCGGTGGTTCCGCACTCCCCGGTGAGGGCGCGCCATCAGGTGCTCGGCGAATCAGCGAACTCGGCGAGCACGCTCGAGGTGTGTGGCCCCGCCCTCGACCCACCAGCGCACGCGCACATCCTTATGAGAGTCCCCGTCGCGCAGCGAGATCCACAACTCGTCGTGGAGGCGCACCTGGCCGCGGGGGACCTCGACCCCGCGTTCGGCACCGAACCGCACCGCCTCGGGGTGAGCCCAGGTCGCCGCGTCGCCCGGGTCGCGGACGGTCGCGGCGTACTCCTCGGAGGCCGGTGGCAGGTCGAGCAGCGTAGCGAGCATCTCGGCATCGGCCGCGGTCACCGTCGGTCCGGCGAGGACCGCTTCGTCGTCGGGTAGCGCTTGGAGGAACCACGGTCGGTCGACCACCACCGCGCGGTCGGTGACGGTGCCGGCGATCGTCCGGACCTGTTCGGGCACTTCGACATCGGCCGCATCGAGATCGCCCCGGCGGCATGCCGCGACCACGGCGGCGTGCACCATCACCGCGGCACCGGCGGAGATGTCCCGGTCGGGGTCGCCGAGGCGGGTGAGAAGCAGCGCGGCATCGTCGGCGGTGTCGGGTTCGAGGCGTGCGAGCGCGCCTACCAGCGCGTCGGCGTGCGGATGATCGAGCGGGTCGATGATCCCGGCGAGGATCTCATCCGAGGGTGCGCGGTACTCCCCCAGCAACAATCCGTCGACCTCGGCATGCCGCCGCAACCACCAGGCGGTGTACCCGTCGCGGTCGGCGAGCAGCGGTGCAATGTCCGCGTCGGTCGCCATCATGGTCAGCGCCTCGGACCAGGACCGGTCGTCGATCAGGTCGAGATCCCGGACCGCCGTGAGCCTTTCGGGTGCGTCGGGCAGCGTGTCCCACCAGTCCTCCTCGTCGGGGAGGTCGTGGTCGGGACCGACCGGCAGGTCGTCGACGACGGTGAGGAATCCCCACCCGACGCCCAGGCGCCGCAATTCTTCTGCGCCACACTCGGACACGACCTCGTCGTCGACGACACCGAACGGATGGTCGTCGACGAGGACCGACAGCAGCGGACTGTCGGGCAGCAGCAGTTCATCGGCGGGGCGGAGCTCGCCGTCGCTGTCGAGCAGCGGCAGGGTGGCCAGCCACGGCGGTACGGACGCATCCGGATCGGCCCGTAGGACCGCACAGATCTCGGCGGCCAGCCCGTCGTCGCCGGCACCGTCGAGGTCGATGTCCTCGACCAGCACCCGAAGTGCCGGGTCGGCCAGTGCGTCGGCGACGGAGAGTTCCCGCACGCCCAGGCGTTCGAGGAGCGAATGCCGGGCGTCTGGGTGGACGGTGGGCATCCATCGCATCGGCGTGGCGATGCGATCGCTCACGAACAGTCCGCGGACCCCGACCGACATCCGTCCGTCGGATCGCGGGATCGGCAGCGCGCCCAGTTCCTCGACCTCGCGTCCCGTCGACACGAGCGGCGCGAGCGCGTCGTACAGGTCGTGCCACCAGGACGGCTCGTGGTGCAGGCCGCCGAGCCGCTCGGCCAGCGCCGCCAGCCCGAGTTCCTCGACGCCCAGCCGCCCGAGCGTCGGAAGATGCTGGGCGAGTGAGATGTCGGGGTGGACGAGATCCGCGAAGTGTTCGGACAGCATCCCGGCCAGGCGATCGGTCAGCCCGATCAGGACCACCGACCGCGACGGCAGCAACGGCTCGCCGTCCGCACCCGGCAGCCACGCGACGTCGCGGAGCTGTACGCGCACGGCCTCGATCAGCCTGGCGTCGTCGCGATTTCGCGCGAGATGCAGCTCCGGCACGAGCTGTAGCCGACGAACCGGGTCGACGAGGAGCAGAAGGTCCACATAACCGGCTGCGGCATCGCCGATCTCGGCACCCGGGTGAAGGTGCCGACGGTCGGGGGTGAGCGCGAGGTCGGTGATGCACCGGCACGGCAGGCTCAGTTCGATGTCGGTGGGCGTGGGTGCGCGCAGCACATCGTGCTCAGGTGCGCGACCGCCGTCGGCGTCGACGAGCCAGCGCGTCCCGCCGCGGGTGACCTCCAGCCAGCGTTGGGTCGACACCGAACCGGAGCCGTCCACGGACACGGTGACGATCGCGGACGAGGCCTGATCGTCACCGATCTCGGGCCCGGCGGACCGCTCGACCGTGACCTCCACGCCGTCCACGGTGATCCGTTGCAATGCAGCGAGTTCCACGACAAGATCCGGCGCCTGGACGAGCATCGCGTCGATGAGCGGCCCGGACGGCTCACGCAGACTCAGGACCACCTCGGTGTCGAAGCCCGCTGTGCTGGAACCCACCCCCGCCCCCGGCACGGCATCGGTCGGCCACACAAGCCGTAGGACCGGAACGGTGTCCGCCGAGAGCCCGGCATCGTCGACGGCTTCGGCGGTGGCGGCGCGGTCGAAGACGATCGACCCGGTACGAGACCGGACCTCGACGCGGTCGGCGACCGTTGCGGTGGCGGTGAATCCGACGCCGAATCGTCCGATCTGACCGTCGGTGGGCGCCTTCGCCGACACCCGCAGCGCGGCCAGCGATCGGACGCCGTCGACACTCAGCGGCTCACCGGTGTTCGCGACATGTAGCTCGTCACCGTCGACCCAGACGGCGAGCTCCCCCGCGATCCCCGCCGCGGCCGCGGCATCGGCGGCATTCGCGGCGAGTTCGGTGAGCAGCCGATCGCGGTATCCGACGGTCACCAGATCCGACTCGGCAGCCGCGTCCTCGGCGAGACGGGTCGGCGAGGCCGTCCAGGCGTCGAGCGTCGACGACCGCAGTGCGGCGGTGCCAAACGGGTCCGGGCCGAACGGATCGGCGCTCATGGATGGTGGCGAGTCGTTCAGGAGCGGGCCGGTTCGGCGTCCCGGGTGACCGAGATGACCTCGAGGGCGCCGTCGTCGTAGGCGTCGTAGGCGGGTGAGCCCTCACCCTTGGGCGCCTGGACATCGGAGTGCGCTCCGCAGCCGTACTCGGCGGAGACCACCCGGCCGTCGGCTGCGTATTCGTTGGTGCAGGCACCGAATCCGGCGCGCAGCGCACCCGCGAGGGGCACATAGAAACCACAGGTGCAGCAGGGGAACGGGGCCGCCTGAGCCATCTCCGACGACGGACCGAAGTCGCCGTCGTACCAGCGCTGCGCGGCGTCGGCGCGACCGTCGTAGCTCAGCAGTCGGCGACGGCCGAGGCCGATCTCGCCGGCGATCTGACCGATGTCGTCGGGGTCCTCGGACTCGGAGTCGAAGCGGAACTCGTCGCCGGTGTCGATCTGGTTGGGCACCAGACGCGGATCGTCGGGTTCGGCGGCCAGCAGGTCACCGGGCGCGAGGTCGCCGGAGGCGACACGCTCGGCCCACGGCACCCACGGCGGTGCGAGCAACGAGCCGTCGCCCGGCAGCAGCACGACCTCACTGAGGGTGATCTCGTCGCTGCCCGGGGAACCGGCCAGCACGACGCACCACTGCCATCCGCGATAGCCTGCGAGCTCGGCGTCGAAGTAATGCGCAGCGGCCCACTCGCCCTCGGCGACGCTGCGCCGATGCGCGCCGGGCTGCTGTCCTTCGTCGACCAGCGCGGCTCGTGCGATGTCGACGGCCGCCAGCAGTCGTCCGCCCTCACTTACGTCAGTCACGCTTCCAGTGTGCAATATCGCCGACGTGTGCCACACAACGACCCGCTTCAAGCGGCACCGGCACGAGATGAGGAACAATCGGGGGCGTGATCCCACGGAGTTCCCGACACGACGATGGGCGCGGGGCCCCCAGGGGTCCGGCGAGCCAGCATTCTCGACCGCCGACAGACGATCGCGGCCGTCGCGCCGCGCAGCACCCCGGGTCGGCCAACTACCCGGCCGACGAGACCCGCCAGATGCGCGGCCGCCGGCCCGCACCCGGCTGGGGACCGCCACCCGGACCGGGTCCCGGCCGCAATGCCTACCTGCCCCCGCCCACCCACAATCCGCATCTGCCGCCGCTCGACGAGCGAGGTCAGCCGCAGTACGACGAGTCGGCGACCCGGGCGATGCCCGCCGACCACGGGCCGCGAACGCCCAAGAAGCTGACCGTGATGCGCGTCGCCGCGATGCGCAGCCGCGAGCTGACGGGCAAGGGCATCGGCAAGATCCACCGGGCCGCGACCGCCGACGGCGCCGACCAGTCCGGCCTCACTGCGCTCACCCTGCCGGTGATCGCGAACTTCGCCGCCGACGCCGCGATGGCCGTCGCGCTGGCCAACACCCTGTTCTTCGCCGCCGCGTCGGGTGAATCCAAGACCAACGTCGCGCTGTATCTGGCGCTGACGATCGCGCCGTTCGCACTCATCGCTCCCCTGATCGGTCCGCTGCTCGACCGACTCCAGCGCGGGCGTCGTATCGCGATGGCCACGACCTTCGGTCTGCGCGTCATCCTGGCGCTGCTGATCATGTCGAACGTCCAGTGGAACGACGCCACCCAGCAACTCGAGTACGACCCGTGGGTGCTCTATCCCTGCGCGCTGGGCCTGCTGGTGCTGTCGAAATCTTTCGGCGTGCTCAAATCGGCGGTCACCCCACGTGTGGTGCCCCCGACCATCGACCTGCCGCGGGTGAACTCCCGCCTGACCACCTTCGGCCTGATCGGCGGCACGATCGTCGGCGGTGCGGTGGCCGCGCTGATCGAGATGCTGCTCGGCAAACTGCTGCCGCTGCATCTGCCGGGAGCCATGGTGTGGCTGGCGATCGTCGCCGCGGCCGGCGCCTACCTGTGCATGCGCATCCCGTCGTGGGTCGAGTCGACCGAGGGCGAGATCCCCACGACCCTGACCTATCACGGCGAACCGGCCCGCTCGGCGATGCCCGAACACGAGCCGACCAGCGCTCGCGAGGGTGCCAAGATGCTCGCCGCGAAGATGCGTCAGCCGCTGGGCCGCACGGTGGTGGCCGGTCTGTGGGGCAACGGCACCATCCGCATCCTGACCGGCTTCCTGACGCTGTTCGTGGCCTTCTACGCCAAGGCCCAGCAGGGCGACGCATCGGACTGGACGCAGCTGCTGCTGCTCGGCGCCGTCGGTGCCGCCGCCGGCGTCGGCAACATGATCGGCAACGGCGTCGGCACCCGGCTGGAGCTGAAGAACCCGCCGGGCATCATCGTCTGGGCCACCGTGGCCTGCTTCGTCGTCGCGGTCCTCGCGGCGATCTTCGGCAACATCCTCTTCGCGGCGGTCGCCGCGCTGGTCGCCTCGGGCGCCAGCGCGATCGGCAAGGTGTGCCTCGACTCGTCGATCCAGGACGACCTGCCCGACGAGTCACGCGCCTCGGCCTTCGGCCGTTCGGAGACGGTCCTGCAGTTGTCGTGGGTGTTCGGCGCCTCACTCGGGGTGCTGCTGCCCCCGACCCTGTGGATCGGCTTCACCGTCGTCGCCGTGCTGCTCGGGCTGGGCCTGCTCCAGACCGTGATGACGACCCGCGGCACATCGCTGGTGCCGGGTCTGGGCGGTCGACGCCCCGACCACGCCGCACCGACTGTCGCCTTCCGGGCCGCCGGTTCGGACGATGCCGCACGCCGGACCGGACCGGGGTCGGCACCGACCCGGGCGCATTCCCAGCGGCCGACGACCACGCGGATGCCGTCGACGGCACCGTTCCCGAACTCCGGTCACCGGCCACCCGGTGACCGCTCCACCCCCGACGAGACAGGACAACGCCGACCGTGATCAGCAGTGGTGAGAAGAAGGCACTTTCGATCATCGCGATCGTCGTGGTGGCGTTCGTCGCAGTCGTCGGCGTCTCGGTGTTCCTGCTGACCCGCAACTCCACGCACGACGACCGGCCGTACGTGCACATCGCCGTCGGCAAGAACCTCTACACCGTCGAACCGGTGCGGTGGTGCGACCTGATGCTCGACGAGTGCGACCCGCCGCTCGGCACGTCGCAGCGCGAGGCGCCCCGGGTTCCGGTGGCGGTCGGCGACACGGTGATGCTGTCGGTCTCCGGCGACATCGCGAAGGGACCCTGGAACCTCGCGGCCGTCTACTGGACGCCGAAGGGGCTCGTCGAAGACGAGCAGCCCCAGGCGTCGGGTGAGACGTACACGGTCACGCTGAAGACGGCACCCGAATTCGTCCTGCTGGGGGTCACCGTCTACCCGGCGTCGGCCCGGTTGACGCAGAACGACGAGATCATCCCGCGCGGAGTGCTGGCAGCACAGACCGCACCGGAGAATTTCCTGCAGTACCTCGGCTGACACCGCGGCGTCGAGGTCGGCGCTCGACGACCGGGGTTCAGCTCTCGAGTTCGCGGGCGACCGCGCGCACGACCTCGGAGATCCGCTGCGCGGTCTTGCGGTCGGGGTAGCGCCCCTTGCGCAGGTCCGGCTGCACCTTGCCCTCGAGCAGGGTGATCAGATCGGCGACCATGCCGTGCAGTTCATCGGGGGTGTGCCGCTTGGTGTCCTTGCGGGCGGCCTCGCGCACGTTCTTGGACACGCTCGGCGCGGGTTCGAGAACCTTGACGCTCAGTGCCTGCGGCCCGCGGCGACCGGCGGCCATGCCGAACTCCACCCGCTGCCCCGGCTTGAGGGCCTCCACCCCTTCGGGCAGGGCGGACGAACGGACGTAGACGTCCTCACCGCTCTCCTGAGCGAGGAAGCCGAAGCCCTTGTCCGCGTCGTACCACTTCACCTTGCCGGTCGGCACTGTGCTCACCCTCATCTGTACGTCGTAGATCTCTTGCGGATCTGCCTGTCACAACAAAAGACGCCGTCACCCATCACACGACCCACGGCGGAAAGTCCGTATGGGCCCAGACGGATGCAAGGCGCCTGCTGCGCCCCATGGTAGCCAACACCCCACCCCGCGGTCACACCATTACCTCAGCCCAACCCGTCACACCCTTGCGCGACGTCGCCCTCCCGGAGAGTGCACTACCGTAGACGGCATGCAGAAGACGACGTCCCCGCGGCTGCTGCAGGTGGCCATGGTGATCTTCGCGATCGGACTCATCGCCCTCGTGGCCTTGTTCGTGACCCCGCTGGTCACCGACGGCGACACGGCACCGACCTTCGTCTACCTGCTGACCATGTGCGCACCCCTGGGTTTTCTCCTCGGCCTGGTGTACGCACTCCGTGCCGGACGCCGAGCCAGGTGAGGACCCCGTGACAGCGACCATCGACACCACCCCAGACCTCGCCCCCGTCTCCGACGCCAAGGCTCTCCGGGCAGCGTTCAGCTGCTTCCCCAGCGGCGTCGTCGCGGTGTGTTGCCTACAGGGTGAGGGAGATTCGACCACGCTGATCGGAATGGCGGCGAGTTCTTTCACCACCGTCTCCCTCGACCCTCCGCTGGTGTCGGTGTGCGTTCAGAACACGTCGACGACGTGGCCGCAGATCCGTACCGCGCCGGCCATCGGGGTCAGCGTCTTCGCCGGCGACCAGACCGACGTCTGCAAACAGCTCGCCGGTCCGTCGGAGCGCCGTTTCGACGGCATCACACCGCTGCGCACCGACGCCGGGGCCGTCTTCGTCCCGAACGCCGCCGCCCATCTGTCGTGCACCATCCACAACGAGATCCAGGCCGGCGACCACACCGTCGTGCTGCTGGAGATCAGCACCCTGCGCGCCGATCCCGGCGTCGAGCCGCTTGTGTTCCACGCCAGCACCTTCCGTGCTCTCGAGGCCCGTAAAGACCCGAACGCCACGTGATCTGCAGGACAGCATGAGCACGGTCGGCCTCGGGATCCCCACGCCACGGTCGATGACGGCCGCGGCACCATCGGACGTGCCCACGCAGGGACCCCTGCGCGACACGTTCGGGCGGGTCGCGAAGGACCTGCGGGTCTCGGTGACCGACCGATGCAATCTGCGCTGTACCTACTGCATGCCGGCCGAGGGACTCGACTGGATGCCCAACGACGCGGTGCTGAGCGCCGACGAACTGATCCGTGTGCTGACGGTCGCGGTCCGGGATCTGGGGATAGAACGCATCCGCTTCACCGGCGGGGAGCCCCTGCTGCGCCGCGACCTCGAGCAGGTCATCGGCGCCGTCGCCGCCCTGCCCCGGCGACCCGAGATCGCGATCACCACCAACGGTCTGGGTCTCACGCGGCGGATCGACGGTCTCGTCGCCGCCGGGCTCAGCCGCATCAACATCTCCCTCGACACCGTCGACCGGGAACGGTTCGCCCAGATCACCCGGCGCGATCGGCTCGACGACGTGTTGGCCGGTCTCGCCGCCGCCAAACGCGCGGGTCTCGACCCCGTCAAGGTCAACGCCGTGCTCCCCGACCGCGCCGACCTCGACGCCATCCCCGACCTGCTCGCCTACTGCCTGGAACAGGGCTACGAACTCCGCATCATCGAACAGATGCCCCTCGACGCCGACCACGCCTGGCAACGGGCCCGGATGGTGACCGCCGACGAGATCCTGGCGACGCTTCGCACACGGTTCGATCTGCTGCCCGATCCGGCACCGCGCGGCAGCGCCCCGGCGGCCACCTGGATCGTCGACGGCCATCGGACGTCACGGGGCCCGGCCAAGGTCGGGGTGATCGCCTCGGTCACCCGCCCGTTCTGCGGCGACTGCGACCGCACCCGGCTCACCGCCGACGGGTCGCTGCGCAACTGCCTGTTCGCGTCGTCGGAGACCGATCTGCGCGCTGTGCTGCGCACGCTGCCCGACGACGAGGTCGACGCCGCCATCGCGGCGCTGTGGCGCACCGACATGTGGCAGAAGGCTCCCGGACACGAGGTGAACGCGGCCGGCTTCGTGCAGCCGACGCGGCCCATGTCCGCCATCGGCGGATAGGCTCGCCCCGATGAACCTCACCGTCCGCTTCTTCGCCGCTGCTCGCGCCGCCGCCGGCACCGAGTCGCGCGTCGTCGACATCGAGCCCGCGGCCACCCTCGGAGACCTCGAGTCGACGCTGTCCGCCGGCAACCCCGAATTGGCGACGGTCCTCGAGCGGTGTTCCTACCTCCGCGACGAAACGGCCTTCACTGACCGTTCACTACAGCTCGGCATCTGCTCGACACTCGACGTCCTCCCCCCGTTCGCCGGTGGTTGACACCACAGCCGCCCTGTGACCTTTCTCACATAACGGAGCGGTAACGAGATGGCCACGGGACCGCATCCGGCGCGATGAACTGCGAGGACGCCGAAAGTTGGTCGGGAGACCAGGTTCTGGAGAAAAAATAAGTTGTGGACAAGCAGGTGAATCGGCCGATCGAAGGACGTACTGTACGAAGCGACCTTCTCGAAGGTCACGGTAAGGAAACAGAACATACGTCCCGCCGGCCGCGCCGAGCCTCGCTCCGCCGGTGGGAACGACCGCACGAAATCTAGGAGCGAGGACGGGGGACCCAACCTCATCCCCTGAGACCGGGCACCACACACGGTGTCCTCGGGGTTAAGTCCCAGGCGCAGAACCGTGGTTAACAAATCATGGTGACGCACTGGGGCCGAGCAGCCTCTCGCTCGAACCCGACAGCTGACTTCGTAGGCGCGTGGAGAGAGGAATTCGATCTATGTCCGGACGTCACCGCAAGCAGACGACCAACTCGACCACCAAGACCATCACCAAGGTCGCCCTCACCGGCGCCGTCCTCGGTGGCGGAGCCGCACTCCTGGGCACCGGTACCGCGAATGCCGCGACCGACGCCGAGTGGAACCAGGTCGCCCAGTGCGAGTCCGGCGGTAACTGGGCCATCAACACCGGCAACGGCTACCACGGCGGCCTGCAGTTCTCGCCGAGCACCTGGAGCGGCCACGGCGGCGGCGAGTTCGCCCCGACCGCCGAGCAGGCCACCCGCGAGGAGCAGATCGTCGTCGCCGAGCGCGTGCTCGCCTCGCAGGGCAAGGGCGCATGGCCCACCTGTGGCGTCGGCCTGTCGGGCCACACCCCGCGCACCGCGCCGAGCGATGTCCCGGCCCCGATCGTCAAGAAGCTCCAGGACGGCAACGGCAGCTTCAGCCTCGTCAAGGCCCCTGAGGCCAGGACCACCGACGACGTCGCCAAGCAGGTCACCTCGGTTCTCACCGATGCCGGTGTGAGCCCCGAGGTCGAGAACCTCTGGAACGCGGCCAAGAACAGCGGTGTCTCGCTGAGCCCCGATCAGATCAAGATGTTCAACGACAACAAGCACCTGCTGCCCAACCCCTGACGAGTAGCAACCCTTACCTGTAGCAGCTCGGACACAATCCGCAGCGCACAGAGGGACCCAGACGAAGGGCCCCGCACGATGACTGATCCGTGCGGGGCCCTTTTCCAATTCTCAGCTGGTTTCCGACAACCCCGCAGCGTCGGAACCGAGAACCTGCAGCAGGGCGAGCGCCTCGGCGTCCGCCGAACCCGCCGGCGCACTGTAGAGAACCAGATGCTGATCCCGCTCGGCGAGCTCCAGCGAATCGCAGTCGACCGTGATCTTTCCGACGACGGGATGCTGCAGACTCTTCCGGAGCGTCGGTGCAGCTGCGACGTCGTGCTGATCCCACAGCCGGGCGAACTGTGCGCTGCCTTCCCGGAGATCCTCGATGAGACCGGCGACCGTCGGGTCGGAGGGATAGCGGGTCGCCGCGAGCCGCAACCTGGCGACGACGTGGTGACGGAACTCCGCGCCGTCGGAGATCCCGTACAGCGGCGCGGCGTCGTCGGTGAGGAACGCCCGACGCGCGAGATTGCGTTCGGCCGGGCCGAGTTCGCCGAAGTCCTCCAGAAGCGCAGCCGCCAGATCGTTCCACGCGAGAACCTCGAAGATCGCCGACATCACGAACCCCGCGGTCTGCGGCATGCGGCCCAACAGGGCGACGATGCTCGGACGCACGTCCCGCCGATGAAGGGCGGTGCGGAGTGGGGCTGTCCCGGCGAGCATGTGCAGGTGATCGGACTCCTCATCGGTGAGCAGCAGCGCACCGGCGATGCCGACGAGCACCTCCGCCGACGGGCGGGGTGCGCGACCCTGCTCGAGGCGTACGTAGTACTCGGTCGAGATGTGTGCGAGCACTGCGACCTCTTCCCGCCTCAGCCCGGGAGTCCGACGCCGGGTACCGGCCGGCAGACCGACGTCCTCCGGCTGCAAACGCTCGCGTCGACTCCGCAGGAAGGAGGCGAGCCCGTGTTTGTCCATACCTCGAGTGTGCGTCCGGTCGGCCGGCGGAGAGTAGTACAGCCTGTGCCTGAATGAGCTCGTCTGTCGCGGCCACGCTGAACGGCATGACACACAACCCCGACATCCGGTCCACCCCGTCCATCGGCCTGCTCCGCGGCAAGGTCGTCTTCATCAGTGGCGCCAGCCGCGGAATCGGCGCCGCCGCAGCTCATCTGTTCGCCCACGAGGGCGCCTCGGTCGTCCTCGGTGCGCGCGGCCTCGATGCCCTCGAGCAGATCGTCGACGACATCCGGTCGACCGGCGGCACCGCCGACGCGGTGGCCCTCGACCTGGCCGACGACGCGAGTGTCCACGCCGCGATCGACCGTGTCGAGGAGCTGCACGGCCGCCTCGACGGCGCGTTCAACAACGGTGCCGTCGTCCAGGAGGTACCCGGTCAGCTGCAGGACACCACGGCAACCGACATCGACCGGCAGTTCGCGGTGAACTTCCGCGCGCACTGGATCGCGATGAACGCCGAAGCGGCGCTGATGCGGCGCAGTCGCGGCGGCGCGATCGTGAACACCTCGAGCATCGGGTCACGACGCGCCAACCCCGACCTGCCCGCCTACGGCGCGATGAAGCGCGCGCTGAACAGCATCACCGAGACCGCGGCCGTGAGCTGGGCCCGCGACGGCATCCGCGTCAACGGGCTCACGCCCGGGGGCACCGCCACCGAGATGATCGACGAGTGGGAGGCGGCCAGCCCGGGCGTCACCCGCTGGATCAGCGACTCCACCCCGCTCGGCCGGATGGCCGAACCGCGGGAGATCGCCGAGGTCGCCGCGTTCCTGCTCAGCGACCGCGCCTCCTTCGTCACCGGCGCGATCGTGCCCGTCGACGGTGGCGCCGGGGCCTAGGTGTACTGCCCAGGCAGGTTGGTTGAGGGATTGCGACGACACGCGGTAGTGGGTCGTTGAACAGCGAAGGTCTCCCGTCGTGAAGTGGAGCTGCTACGACACACACTTCACAACCGGGAGACCTTCGTGGTTCACGCTAACGCACCTTTGACCCCCAAGGGCCGACTACTGCTGGCCCTTCGCATCGTCGATGACGGCTGGCCCATCGTCAGGGCAGCCGAACACTTCAACGTTTCGTGGCCGACCGCCAAACGCTGGGCCACTCGCTATGTCGAGATGGGCCCAGAGGGCATGTACGACCGCTCGAGTCGTCCTCATCGCAGTCCGAACCGCACCCCCGAGCCGATCAAACGCAAGATCGTGGCCCTGCGGTGGCGTCAGCGCCTCTCACCCCAGGCGATCGGCTCCCGACTGTCGATGCCGGCCTCGACCGTGCACGCGGTGCTGGTCCGATGCCGGCTCAACCGGCTCTCCCACATCGACATCCGCACTGGGGAAGTGATCCGCCGCTACGAGCACCCTCATCCGGGCTCGATGATCCACGTCGACGTCAAGAAACTCGGCAACATCCCCGTCGGTGGCGGCTGGCGGTTCGTCGGACGCGCCAAAGGACGCAAGAATCGGCAGGCCACGCCGGGAACCCGCCGGAGCAAGCACCACAACGAACTACTCGGACATGCCTTCGTGCACACCGTCATCGACGATCACTCTCGCGTCGCCTATGCCGAGATCCATGACGACGAAACCGCTGTCACCGCAGCCGGAGTCCTTCAGCGAGCCGTGGGCTGGTTCGCGGCCCGCGGCGTCACTGTCGAACGAGTCTTGTCCGACAACGGTGGCTGCTACCGCTCAGCGTTGTGGAAGCGCACCTGCACCGAGCTCGGAGTCACGGCGAAGTACACACGCCCCTACCGGCCGCAAACCAACGGCAAGATCGAACGGTTCCACCGGACCATGGCCGCCGAATGGGCTTTCGCCCGGCACTACCGGTCCGAACAAGCCCGACGCGCAGCGTTGCCAGGATGGTTGCACACCTACAATCACCACCGGCAACACTCCGCCATCGGCCGGAACGTTCCCTTCAGCCGCTTGACCAACGTCCCTGGGCAGTACACCTAGGCCGAGTTGATCCACTCCTCGGTGCCGTCGTCGTAGTACTGGTGCTTCCACACCGGGATACGCGCCTTGACCTCGTCGACGAGCCGGGCACACGTCTCGAACGCGGCGCGGCGATGGTCGGCGGCCACGGCCACCACGAAGGCGACGTCGCCGATCTCGAGTTCGCCGACGCGGTGCGAGACGGCGACCGCGCGGACACCCTCGACCGCCGACACCTCTTCGACGACCTCGGCGAGCACCTTCGGCGCCGTCGGATGGGCGGAATAGTCCAGTTCGGCGACGGTCCGGCCGCCGTCGTGATCGCGGACCGCCCCGACGAAGCCGACGATCGCGCCGGCCTTACCGTCCGAGGCGTCGGCGACCATCGCCTCGTGATCGGCGAGCCCGATCGGGGTGTCCGACACCGCGGTGTGTACAACCACTGCCATTTCGAGAGTCCTGTCCTGTCGCGGCGATCGGGGGACGATCAGTGATCCCCGCCGCGGATCTGGTCGAGAGCATGGTGCACGACGCCGGTGAGCACGGTCAGGCCGTCCCGCACACCGCCGGTCGAGCCCGGCAGGTTCACCACCAGTGTGGTCCCGGCGATGCCGGCGAGGCCGCGGGAGAGCACGGCCGTCGGCACCTTCGGCAATCCCGCTGCGCGGATGGCGTCGGCGAGGCCGGGGATCTCGACGTCGAGCAGCGGCCGTGTCTCCTCGGGGGTGCGGTCGGTGGGTGACAGACCTGTTCCGCCGGTGGTGAGCACGAGGTCGACGCCGGCGTAGACCGCGGCGCGGATCGCGGCGCCCACCGGTGGACCGTCGGCCACCACATCGCGTTCGGCGACGCGGAAACCCTGCTCGGCGAGCCAGTCCTCGATGATCGGGCCGGTGCGGTCGGGATAGACCCCGGTGCTCGCCCGCGTCGAGGCCACGACGATCTGCGCGACGCGTTGCCGCGCGGGGTCGGGCGAGGGGTTCTCAGCCATCGGCCGGGTCGTCCCGCAGCCAATCGCCGGATTTGCCGCCGGTCTTCTCGAGCAGACGGATGCCGTCCATGTGTGCACGCTTGTCCACGGCCTTGACCATGTCGTGCAGCGTCAGCCCGGCGACGGCGACCGCGGTCAGTGCCTCCATCTCGACGCCCGTCTGGCCGGAGGTGGCTACGGTCGCGGTCACGTCGATGGAGTCGGTGCCGATGGTGAAGTCGACCTCCACCGACGACAACGCCAGCTGATGGCACAGCGGGATCAACTCATCGGTGCGCTTGGCCGCCATGATCCCGGCGATGCGGGCGGTCGCCAGCACATCGCCTTTGGGCAGCTTCGACTCACTGAGGAGACCGATCACCTCGGTCGTGGTGTGAAAGGTGCCGCCGGCGATCGCGCGACGCTTCGTCGGCGCCTTGTGCCCGACGTCGACCATGCGCGCCGTGCCGCTGCTGTCGATGTGCGACAGGCGGCCGGCACCTTGCCTCGGAGATACCGACCCGCCGCTGTTGGTTCCGGTGGTCGGCATCGGCGTCAGCGGTTGACGACCGTCTTCGACTGCACGAACGGCAGGTCGTCGACCGGGAGCGGGAACTGGGTGTCACCGAACGGGGACAGCGCACCCGAGATGTGCGTCGCGAGCTCGGAGACCGCGTGGTCGGGATGGTTGCCGTCCTCGTCCTTCGGCCAGCCGTTGTCGACGTAGTGCTTCTTGTCGGCTTTGTCACCACTGTTGTTTGCCACGGGAGCATTGTGCCACGCCATTCGAATGAAAGAAGTGCGGTGTCCGGGCATGGCGGCCGGACCGGGGCTATCGTCGTCGCATCACAGGTCACGCCACCAGGAGGCGCTGATGGCCCACCACCCGGAAGAGGTCGCCGGCTACCGCGTGATCAGCCGCCTGGGCACGGGCGGCATGGGCACGGTCTACCTGGTGGAGAACCGGCCACTCCGACGCCGCGAGGCACTGAAGGTCATCTCGGTCGCCGAGACCGTCGACGAGGATTTCGTCCGCCGGTTCAGCCGGGAGGCACAGACCGCGGCATCCCTCGACCACCCGAACATCGTCACGATTTATCACTACGGCGTCACCGACGACGACCCGTGGTTCACCATGGCCTACCTCGACGGACGCGACCTGCGGAGCAGCTCGTTCCGGCCGGACGAGATCCTGACGATCGTCGACCGCGTCGCCGACGCCCTCGACTACGCGCACGCCCACGGCGTCGTGCACCGCGACATCAAGCCGGGCAACATCCTCGTCACCCGGCGGGCGATGGACGACGCTCTCGACCGGGTCGTGGTCCTCGACTTCGGGATCGCGAAACTGGCCACCGCCACCACGCTCACCGCACCGTCGTCGTTCGTGGGCACGCTGGTCTACGCCGCGCCGGAGATCCTCGACGGCAAACCGGCCGGTCCGGCGTCAGATCAGTACGCGCTCGCCTGCACCGCCTACGAGCTGTTGTCCGGCACGACGCCGTTCGAGGCCGACACCCAGACCCGGCACATCGTCGCGAAGCTGACGTCACCGCCGGAGCGGATCAGCCGGTACCGGCCCGACCTCGCCGCACTCGATCCCGTCTTCGACCGCGCCCTGGCCCGCGGGCCGCTGGACCGCTACCCCACGTGCACCGACTTCGCCGTGGAACTGCGGCGGGCACTCACCGCGGCCGGCGTCGGCACCGCGGCGACGCAGATCGTCCCACCGCCCTCCGGTACGGAGACCCTGCCACCGGAGACCCAGCAGCGGCGGCCGTATCCCGGTCCGCCGCCGCCTCTGTACGCGCAGGGCCCGCCGCCGGATACCCATCACCTCTCCGCACCGGGCTTCACTCCCCCGCTGCCCGCCCACTCCGCACCCACCCGGGCCGCGACGCCGGGCCGCCGACGCCGCCTGCCGTTGCTCGCCGGCGCGATCGGCGTGGTCGCGCTGCTGGCGGTGGTCGCGGCCGTCGTCCTGCTCACCCGCGGCGACGACAAAGGCGGCGACGGTGGTTCGAGCCCGCAGGCAGCCGCAACCGAGGAGATGCGACTCAGTGCCGGTCTCGGTGCCTCCTGTTCGATCCGGGACGGCACCGCCTGGTGCTGGGGTGACAACCAGGCCGGACAACTCGGCGACGGCACCACGACAAACCGCTGGACACCCACCCGCGTCGCCGACCTCACCGGCGTCACCTCGATCACCACCGGCGGCCCCAACACCTGCGCCATCGCCGAGAGCGTCGCCTACTGCTGGGGCAACAACGACTACGGACAGATCGGCGACGGCACGACGACCAGCCGCTGGAAGCCGGCCCGGGTGGCCGACCTCGCCGACGTCACCGCGATCTCCACCGCGAACTGGGCCACGTGCGCCATCGCGGCCGGAACCGCCTACTGTTGGGGCACAAACGATTTCGATCAGCTGGGCGATGGATCGACGGCCAACCAGTACCGTCCGGTGCGCGTCGCCGGGCTGGCGGACGTGACCTCGATCAGCGTCGGCGTCAACTTCGCGTGTGCGGTCGCCGGCGGCGACGCGTACTGCTGGGGACTCAACGACAACGGGCAGGTCGGTGACGGCACCACCTACAACCAGTCCAAGCCCACCCGCGTGGCCGACCTCGACGCCGCGACCTCGGTGTCGGCGGGCGATCAGGCTGCCTGCGCCGTCGCCGGCGGCAGCGCGTATTGCTGGGGCAACAACGCTTTCGGGCAACTCGGTGACGGCACCAAGGACTCCCGCACCTCCGCGACGCTCGTGTCCGGCGTCGACGACGTGACCGCGATCAGCACCGGAACCGGGCACACCACCTGCGCGATCGCCGGCGGCGTCGGCTGGTGCTGGGGCGCCAACGCCTGGGGGTCGGTCGGAGACGGCACCCTGGAGGACCGCCCGAATCCCACGCGGCTCAACGGGTTGTCCGATGTCACCGCGATCTCGACGGGCGAACGGACGACGTGCGCACTCGCGTCGTCGAACGTCTGGTGCTGGGGCTTCAACGCGACCGGTCAGCTCGGCATCGGCACCACCGACGACAAGCTCACACCCACGCAGATCGGGTACTAGACATGGCCGTCATCGGATCGGCAGTCATCCGGTTGAAGGGTGCCCCGCACCAACGCCGCTTGGGTATCGTCCCAGCGTACGTCCGCCAGGAGTCCGAGTTCTCCCCGTAAGTGATTCTCACCGTAAGAAAGAGGTGTCGCCGTGCCACTGAGTCCGGGCACCCACATCGCCGGCTACCGCGTGATCTCCCAGCTGGGTGCCGGTGGCATGGGCGAGGTGTATCTCGTCGAGAACCTGCAACTCGAACGGCGAGAGGCGTTGAAGGTCATCTCGACCGCCGTCAGCGCCCAGCCCGGGTTCAACCAGCGCTTCACCAACGAGGCGAAGACCACCGCGAAACTCGACCACCGCAGCATCATCACGATCCACCAGTACGGCATCGAGGACGGTTCGCCGTGGTTCTCGATGAGCTACGTGGAGGGCAAGGACCTCACCGAGGAGCGCCTGAAGCCGGCCGAGGTCTCGACGGTCGTCACCCAGGTCGCCGACGCCCTCGACTACGCGCACCGTCATCAGGTGGTGCACCGGGACATCAAGCCCGCCAACATCCTCGTCACCCGCGACCCCGCCTCCGGCACGATCGACCGTGCCCTGGTGCTCGACTTCGGCATCGCGAAACTCGCCGGCTCGGCCAACCTGACCGGCACCCACTCGTTCATCGGGACCGTCGCGTTCTCCGCACCGGAAACCCTCGAAGGTGCCGACGCCACAGCACGTTCCGACCAGTACTCGCTGGCGTGCACAGCCTATGCACTGCTCGCCGGACAACCGCCGTTCGTCGGGCAGTCCGAACCGTCGGTGATGCTCGGCCACATCCAGCGGCCGGTCCCCCACATCGGCCAGTTGCGCGGCGACCTCGCGCACCTCGACCCGGTCTTCCAGCGCGCACTCGCCAAGGACCCGGCGGCCCGCTACCCCGACTGCCGCAGCTTCGCCGCCGCCCTGAAGTCGGCGATCGAATCGCCGTCGGCACAGGGCAACACGATCGCGGCCGCACCGGTTCCCCCACCCACGCTCGTCGGCGGCAGCACCGGCGCACCGTCGGCACCGCAACCGCCGTACGGCCGGCCCTACGGGCAGTACACCCCGCCGCCGCAGCCGACGATGACCGGACCGTCCGGCCCACAGCCGCTGATGAACCACCCCTCGGGGCCCGGCGCGACCGCGAACATCTCCGGGCCGCAACCGCTTTACAGCTCACAGCCGCACGGCGCGATGCCACACGCGCCGGCCGGCCATCCGGGCGCAACGGGTACACCGCCGAAGAAGAAGCGCACCGGCCTGATCATCGCCGGCGTCCTGGGCGCCGTGCTGATCGTCGTCATCGGTGCGATCACCGGGCTGGTCCTCCTGAGCAGCACCGCCGACGATCCCGAAAAGGCCACCGTCGCACAACCGTTGGTCAGCACCAACTTCGGCACCAGCTGCGCGATCGTCAACGAGGCCGTGAACTGCTGGGGTGACAACACGACCGGCCAGCTCGGCGACGGGACGACCACTCCGCACAGTCGTCCGGCCACGGTCGGCGGTGTCACCGACGCGACGTCGGTCTCCGTCGGCGGCTACCTCACCGGTGAGAACAAGTACGTCGGCACGGCGTGCGCGGTCGCCGCCGGCGAGGCGTGGTGCTGGGGCAACAACCACTACGGCGAGGTCGGCAACGGCTCCGACGGCAACACCGTCGAGACCGCGACCAAGGTCGGCACCCTCTCCGACGTCAAGGCGATCACCACCGGCTGGGGCACCAGCTGCGCGGTCGCCGGGACCGACGCCTACTGCTGGGGCAACAACGAATACGGACAGCTGGGCACCGGCGGCACCGAGGCCGTCTCGGTCCCCGCCAAGGTCCCGGGCCTCGGAGTCGTCACCGAGATCACCACCGCCTACGGCACCACCTGCGCGGTGTCCGACGGTTCGGCGTTCTGCTGGGGCAACAACGACAGCGGCCAGATCGGCGACGGCAGCACCACCGAACGGTCGGCGCCGGTGAAGGTCGGCGGGCTGGGCGAGGTCACCGACATCTCCCTCGGCGGCTACCACGAGTCGGCCCCCGACGACGACAACGACCCGAGCACCAACACCAGCACGTACTTCCAGACGGCCTGCGCGATCGCCGGCGGAGACGCGTACTGCTGGGGCGCCAACGCCTACGGCCAGATCGGCAACGGCACCGCCGAACCGCGCAAGACACCCACCAAGGTGAACGACATCTCCAAGGCCTCGGCCATCTCCACCGACTGGGGGACCACCTGTGCGGTCGCCGACGGAAAGGCCTGGTGCTGGGGCGACAACGACCGCAGCCAGCTCGGCTCCAGCGGCGGCTCGGTGAAGATCCCCCGCGAGGTCAGCAGCCTGACCGACGTCACCTCGATCTCGACCGGCAACGGCACGTCGTGCGCGATGGCCTCCGGTTCGGTCTGGTGCTGGGGCTTCAACAACGACGGCCAGATCGGTGACGGCTCGAGCGGCGACTCGGCCAATCGCACGACGCCGACGAAGCTCACCATCTGACACCACCGCGCGATTCTGCGTCGGCTACGACTCCTTCGCGCCGACGAGGGCTTCGGAGATGGTCTCGGCCGCTGCTCGCAGGGCGCCGACCGCCCGCGTACGCAGGTCCTCGTCGAACCGGGCGACCGGCCCCGAGATGCCGACCGCCATGGGCGTCGGCGCACCGGGCACCGCGACGGCCATACCGCAGACCCCGACCTCGTACTCCTGTTCGTCGGTGGCGACACCCTCTGCGCGCACCTGTTCGACGGCCGCGAAGACGCCGGACAGCGAGGTGACGCTCCACTCGGTGGCGGGCGTGAGGCCGGCCTGGGTGACGTGCTTGAGGATTCGCGCGTCGTCGAGTTCGGCGAGGACCGCCTTGCCGACCGCGGTGTTGTGCATCGTCACCCGACGCCCGACCTCGTTGTTGGTGCGCATGCTGTGTGGCGACGGGACCTGCGCCACGTAGATGACCATGTCGCCGTCGAGCACGGCGAGACTCGCGGTTTCACTCAGTCCGGCGACGAGCGAGCCGAGTACGGGCGCGGCCACCGCGCCGAGTTGCCGGTTGGCCACCTCGCCGAGTCGGATGAGGCGCGGGCCCAGCGCATATGACCGGTTCGGCAGTTGCCGGACGTATCCGATGCCCACGAGAGTGCGCAGCAACCGGTGGATGGTCGGCGGCGGCAGCGGCGACTCCGACGACAGATGGCTCAGGGAGCACTCACCACCGGCGCGTCCGATGAGTTCGAGCAGCTCGAAAGCCCGCTCGACCGACTGGACACCACCCGAGTTCCCCGCCATTGCCACCTCCACAGTTCGGCGCAAGATTACGTTCCATGATGTGAAACCACAATCGGAGTCCATGCCCACCTGCGACTGGCGACGTGGACTATTTAAGGTAAACTCCACTCTGCGGAATTATTTTTCCATCAGATCGACGGAGGACTCCTCATGAGCGTGCAGCCCGGCCGCCTCGGTGCGGCCTTCCTGGCCGAGGTCGAGGCAGCCCTCGCCCCGGCGGACGCCCTCCTGTCCGAGAGGTACCCCGGTGACGACGGCAGCCGGCAGCCGGTCCACACCGTCTACGTCCCCGCCGACCGGTATTCCGCGGACCTCGCCCGGGAGTGGGGCCGCACGGCGCTGGAGACGGCCGCCGAACACGGTGGCCTCGACGCGATCGCCCGCGCGACCGTCGCCCGAACCGATTCGACCGCAACCGAACTCGCGACTCTCGTCGAGGCGAAGCTGCGCACCGAGCCCATCGAGGATCTGCGCGTCGACTTCGAGGACGGTTACGGCGTCCGCGCCGACGACGAGGAGGACGCAGCCGTGGCGGCTGCCGTCGCCGCGATCCGCGACTCCGGCGACAGCTCGCCGCCGTTCCTCGGTATCCGCTTCAAGTGCTTCGAGGCCGATGTGCGAGCTCGTGGCCTGCGCACCCTCGACCTGTTCGTCTCCGGACTCGCCGACACCGGCGACCTCCCGGCCGGCCTGACGCTGACACTGCCGAAGGTGACCTCGACCGATCAGGTGGCCGCGATGGTCACCGTCGCCCGCGAGCTCGAGCGCGTCCATGGACTGCCGGACGGACGGATCGGGTTCGAGATCCAGGTGGAGACCCCGCAATCGGTGATGGGCATCGACGGTTCGGCGCCGGTCGCGAAGATGATCCACGCCGGCGAGGGTCGAGTGACCGCGCTGCACTACGGAACCTACGACTACTCCGCGTCCCTCGGCATCGCCGCCGCCTACCAGTCGATGGAACATCCGGCCGCCGATCACGCGAAGGCCGTGATGCAGCTGGCCGCAGCCGGCACCGGTGTGCGCCTGTCGGACGGATCGACCAACATCCTCCCGGTCGGCGACCGCGAGGCCGTCGAAGCCGGTTGGGCATTGCACTCGCGACTGGTCCGCCGCCACCTCGAACGCGGTTTCTATCAGGGCTGGGATCTCCACCCCGCCCAGCTGGTGACCCGCTTCCTGGCCACGTACGCCTTCTACCGTGACGGATTCGATTCCGCCGCAGAGCGTCTGCGCAACTACGCCCACCAGATCACGTCGTCGGTGCTCGACGAACCCGCGACCGCCCGCGCCCTCGCCGGCTTCATCCGCCGCGGTGAGGTGTGCGGCGCGCTGACCGTCGACGAGGTGGAGACCGCAACCGATCTGCCCATCGCGAAGGTGCGTGAACTCGCACTCCACCGGCCGCCAGCACCGAGTAACTGAGCCGAGACCAACAGCCCGACATGACCATTGACCCATCCATCGAGAAGGACACCCCGATGACCGCGTCGCCGTACCACACCCCCGCGGGCGGACTCCCGCCGCAGACCGATCTGCTCTCCGACCGCGCAGTGGTCACCGAGGCCTACACCGTGATCCCGCGCGGCGTGCTCCGCGACATCGTCACCTCGGTCTTCCCCGAGTGGACCGGCACCCGCGCGTGGGTGCTCAACAGCCCGGTACCCGGTGGCGCGCAGACCTTCTCGCAGTCGATCGTCGAGGTCGCGCCGGGCGGCGGATCGGAGGCACCGGAGCCGCAGCCGGAGGTCGAAGGATTCCTCTTCGTCACCGCGGGCACGCTGACCGTCTCCGTCGACGGCGTGGAACACACACTGACAGAGGGCGGGTTCGCCTTCCTGCCCGCGGGCACCGCATGGTCGGCGCACAACCGCAGCGACGCCACCACGACCTTCCACTGGATCCGCAAGCGCTATCAGCCGATCGCGGGCCACGCCCCGGCCCCGATGTTCGGCAACGAGCGCGACATCGAACCCTCCCCGATGCCCGACACCGACGCGTGGAGCACCACCCGGATGCTCGACCCGCAGGATCTCGCGTACGACATGCACGTCAACGTCGTCACCTTCAAGCCCGGCGGCTCGATTCCCTTCGCCGAGACCCACGTGATGGAGCACGGCCTGTACGTCCTCGAGGGCAAGGCCGTCTACCGGCTCAACGAGGACTGGGTCGAGGTCCAGGCCGGCGACTACATGTCGCTGCGCGCCTTCTGCCCGCAGGCCTGCTACGCCGGCGGGCCGTCGAACTTCCGCTACCTGCTCTACAAGGACGTGAATCGGCAGATCGTGCTCTGAGTCAGGCGATTGAAGAACAATGAGGCGCCCCGGTGTGGGTCGACGGCCAGATCGTCGCGGTGGGCGAGGTCACGGTAGTCGCGCTCGGTGTCGAGGGCCTGGCGAGCGTGTTCCCGGGGTCGTTCACGACGTTCTCCCCTTCGTTTAGGTATGCAGCGCCACAGTCAGTCAGGTGCGATATGCGTGGGCACGGTGGTCGATTCTGACGACGACGATGGTGTGGTTGGGGTCGTCGATGCGCAGCAGGACCCGGTAGTCACCGCGGCGGGCGCTGTGGAGGCCTCCGAGGTCGTCGCGCAGCGGTTTGCTGAGCCGGTGCGGGTTCTCGGCGAGGGGTCCGGAGATGAACTCGATGACGGCGTGGACGATCCGGGATGGAAGGCGTTGAAGGTCGCGGCGAGCTGGGGATGCGACCTCGACCCGGTAGGGGGCGGGCGAGTCTGTCGGAGCGTCGTTCATTTCGGCGGCAGGCCGTGTTCGGCGCGCAGGTCGTCGATGGAGACGGTGTGGCCGGCGGCGTACTCGGCGTCGGCGGTGGCGACGTCGTCGCGGAGACCGGCACGTGAGAGCCAGTAGATCGTCTCGTGCAACGATTCGAGGTCGTCGGCCGACATCAGCACCGCGGCGGGTTTGCCGTGCTTGGTGATCGTGATGATGTCGTGCGTGGTCTCGGCGCTGTCGATGAGCGCGGAGAGCTTGTCCTTGGCCTCGCCGAGTGGCACTGTAGTCATGGTTACAGTGTAGCCGCGATACTGGCCTTCCATTAGCCAGACTTTTAGCCGGGCTGTGCGGCGTGTGGCTGGCGGCGAGCGGCGGCCGCCGCGCCCACCTGTGACAACAACAGTTCGCGGCGCATCGGTCCGAACTCATGCGCATGAGGGATCTCACCGACGAACCCCACTTCGTGGTCGTCAGGATCGGCGGTTTGGACCGACACCGTTATCGAGCTCCCGTAGAGGATGTCGAGAGCGTTGGATCGTCTCGCGCAGCGATTCGAGGTCGTCGGCCGACATCAGCACTGCGGCCGGTTTGCCGTGCTTGCTGATCGTGATGATGTCGTGGGTGGTCTCGGCGCTGTCGATGAGCGCTGAGAACTTGTCCCTGGCTTCGCCGAGTGGCTGTGTCGTCATGGCTACAGATGGCTTGTCTCGAGAGACAACGACAGCGCCCCGGTTTCGGCCACCGGGGCGCTGTCGTGTTCAGATGTCCGTCAGATCTTGAACGGCCACCCCGTGACCTTCTTCTCCCGCGGCTTCGCGTAGGTCCGGACCTTCGACGTCGAGAGTCCCATCCGGACAAGCCCTTCGGCGATCGTGACGGCCGAGCGCACACCGTCGACGATCGGGACGCCGGTCGCGGCGCGGACCTGCTCCTCGAGCTCGGCCATGCCGCCGCAGCCGAGGCAGATCACCTCGGCCTTGTCGTCGGCGACCGCCTGCCTTGACTGTTCGACGATCGCCTCGACCGCCCGCACGGGATCCGACTCGAGTTCCAGCACACCGAGTCCCGACGCCCGGACCGACGCACATCGCGCATCGAGGCCGGCGAGCTTGAGCCTGTCCTCGATCAGCGGGACCGTGCGGTCCAGCGTCGTCACGACCGAGAACCGGTGTCCCAGATACATCGCCGTCGACGCCGCAGCCTCGGTGATGTCGACGACCGGGACCTCGAGGAGTTCTTGCAGACCTTCCCGACCGTGTTCGCCGTACCCGGCCTGGATGACGGCGTCGTACGGCTCGGGGTAGGCGAGGATCGCGTCCATCACCGCGATCGCCGCGAGATAGGACTCGAAGTTGCCCTCGCACGAGTCGGCGCCGAATCGCGGTGTGATGCCGACGATCTCAGTACCCGGTGAAGCGACCGAACGAGCCGAGGCGGCGATCGCCTCGGTCATCGACTCGGTCGTGTTGACGTTGGCGACGAGAATGCGCATCGGGATCTACCTCCTGGCGATCAGTGGGTGCTGGCGACGGAGATCGGCTCGCCCGACACCTCGGCGAACGGTCCGCGACGGTCGGCGACCAGCAGGTAGACGACCGCGCCGAGACCGGCACCGATGAACCAGGAGAACTCCGAGACCACTTCGAAGGCCGGAACGAAAGCCATCACCAGGGCGAAGGCTGCCGTCGGGACCAGCGCGACGATGGCCCGCAGGTTCACGCCGTTCCGGTAATGGTAGGCGGCGTCGGGCGCTTCGGAGAACAACGCGGGCACGTCGATCCGCGAACGGCGGACGAGCCAGTAGTCGGCCATGACGATGCCGAACAGCGGTCCGAGCAGCGCACCCAGCCCGCCGAGGAAGTAGTTGATCACCGCAGGCGAGTTGTAGAGATTCCACGGCAGGATGACCAGCCCGATGATGGCGGTCACGAGCGCCGCGCGGCGGAAGTCCAGGTAGCGCGGGAACAGGTTGGACAGTGCGTAGATCGGCGCGACGAAGTTGGCCATCAGGTTCACCGCGACCGTGAGGATCAGCAGCGCCAGGCAGGCCAGCACCAGCAGGAAGGTGTTGGGCACGGTCTGGACGATGTCCGACGGCGACTCGATGACCCGGCCGTCGATCCGGAACTGCGCGCCGGCCAGCACGACCACGATGCCGCCGAAGAGCAGCATGTTGAGCGGGATGCCCCAGAAGTTGCCGCGCACGATGGCTTTTCGCGATTCCGCGTTGCGGGTGAAGTCACAGAAGTTCAGGACGAAGGTGCCGTAGATGGCGACCCACAGGCTCGCGCCGCCGATGATCTGCAGCCACATGTCCACGCCGGTCAGCGAGTCGGGAGTGGTCCACGCGATGGTCCAGTCCGCGTTGCTGAGCATCCAGATGGCCAGCGCCACCATCGTGAACAGGATGACCGGGCCGGCGAAGGCCTCGTACCGACGGATCATCTCCATGCCGTAGCTGACGATGATCACCTGGATGACCCACAGCGAGACGAAGGAGATCCAGCCCAGGGTCGAGAGGCCGAGGAAGCGGTTGGCGTCCAGGTCCTCCGCGCCGGGGAACAGCGCGACCAGCATGATCCGGAGGACGACCGACGCGAGGTAGGTCTGGATGCCGAACCACGCGATCGCCACGCCACCGCGGATGAGGGCGGGGATCTGCGCGCCGCGGATGCCGAACGAGATGCGACTCATCACCGGGAACGGGACACCCGTCTTCTCGCCCATGAAGCCGGACAGGTTGAGCAGCAGGAAGAGGAAGACACCGCCGAGCACCAGCGCCGTCAGGATCTGCCAGCCGCCCAACCCGAGGGCGAAGAGTCCGATGGCGAAGGCGTAGTTGCCCAGGCTGTGGACGTCGTTGGCCCACAGCGTGAAGATGTTGTAGCTCTTCCAGCGACGACCTTCGCGGCTCGTGGGCGCCAGGTCGTCGTTGTACAGCTTGGGACTCAATCCGGCCGGGACGGTTCCGGTCACGCCGTGGCTCTCCTCGCCGGCGGACACGCCGATCGTGGACGTCATCGGCGTCGCCTCGTCACGTTGGATCGTGGGCGGTTCAGTGCTCATCTCTGCACTTTCGTCGGACGGTCATCGATGACCGCGCTCCTACACTCGTGGAACTTCCGTGATGTGGAATCAGGGTTCCGCGTTGGTGAAGGTTAGCGCCCGCGTGCGGGGCGTTGTCAATAGCATCGCTCAGCGCTACTCGCGAGTCACGTTTCCGAAATCGCGACGCGACATTCCACGATGAGGAATCTGCTGGGTTAGTCTCTGGAACGAACCCAGGACACGGCGATCAGCAAGGAGTCCCGCCCCATGACCTCAGAAACCGGTGCCCCGGCCCCTCTCTCCGACGCCGCCACGGACTCGACCGCTGCGCCGTTCGACCTGGTCGTCCGCGGTGAACAGACCCTGACGAC
Organism: Gordonia sp. Swx-4; assembly: GCF_030316175.1. Classification (NCBI taxonomy): domain Bacteria; kingdom Bacillati; phylum Actinomycetota; class Actinomycetes; order Mycobacteriales; family Gordoniaceae; genus Gordonia; species Gordonia sp. Swx-4. The sequence continues at coordinate 1,220,562 of NZ_CP128197.1, read as the reverse complement.
CGCGGGCATCGTGGCGCGCGAGATCGGAATCCGCGACGGCCGCGTGGTCGCCATCGAGCCGCTCGGCAGCGGGCTCGTCGGCACCGAGGTCATCGAACTGGCCGACGACCAGGTGATGATCCCCGGATTGGTGGACACCCATGTCCACGTCAACGAGCCCGGCCGCACCGAATGGGAGGGCTTCGACTCGGCCACCCGCGCGGCCGCCGCCGGTGGCGTTACCACGCTCATCGACATGCCGCTCAACTCGATCCCGCCGACCGTCAACGTCGACGCCCTCGCCGAGAAGCGCGCCGCCGCGCAGGGCAAGACCCACATCGACGTCGGCTTCTGGGGTGGCGCCATCCCCGGCAACTCCGACGACCTGCGCGGCCTGCACGACGCGGGCGTGTTCGGCTTCAAGTGCTTCCTGCTGCATTCGGGCGTCGACGAGTTCCCGCACCTGACGGCCGACGAGATGGAAGCCGACATGGCCGAGCTCGCCGAGTTCGACTCGCTGATGATCGTCCACGCCGAGGACTCCCGCGCCATCGACCACGCGCCGTCCCCCGAGGGCGACGAGTACGCCCGCTTCCTCGCCTCACGCCCGCGCGGCGCCGAGAACCTGGCCATCGCCGAGGTCATCGAGCGTGCCCGCTGGACCGGCGTCCGCGCACACGTGCTGCACCTGTCGTCGTCGGATGCCCTGCCGATGCTGGCCAGCGCCAAGCGCGACGGCGTGAAGATCACGGTCGAGACCTGCCCGCACTACCTCACCCTGCTGGCCGAAGAGGTCCCCAACGGCGCGACCGCCTTCAAGTGCTGCCCGCCCATCCGCGAGGCCGGCAACCGTGAGTTGCTGTGGGAGGGACTGCTCGACGGCACGATCGACTGCATCGTCTCCGACCACTCGCCGTCGACCATCGACCTCAAGGACCCCGAGAACGGTGACTTCGGCGTCGCCTGGGGCGGGGTGGCCTCACTGCAGCTCGGACTGTCGCTGATCTGGTCGGAGGCCAAGAAGCGCGGCATCGGCCTGCCGCAGGTCATCGAGTGGATGGCGTCGAAGCCCGCTGATCTCGCCGGCCTGCCGACCAAGGGCCGCATCGCCCTCGGCTGCGACGCCGACTTCGCCGTCTTCGAGCCGGAGTCCGCGCAGATCGTCGACGTCAACCGACTGCACCACAAGAACGCGATCAGTCCGTACGACGGCCGCGCACTGGCCGGCGTGGTCAAGGGGACCTGGGTTCGCGGGCAGAAGGTGGACTTCGAAACGGCTCGCGGCCGGATGCTGCGCCGCGGCGACGTCTGAGGGCTGCCGCACCGGAGGTGGCGATTACACACCGACCGGTAAAGTCGATCGAATGAGTTCGGATGACCAGCACGCCGGCCTGGCCGAGGAGTTGGCCGCGCGTTCCGACGACGAGCTCACCGAGCTGCTGATCGAACGCCCCGACCTCGCCTCCCCCACCCCGCAGGGCACGCGTGTGCTGGCGCAGCGTGCGCTGTCCGCGGCGTCGCTGGCGCTGGCCGGTGAGGATCTCGACGTCTTGGCGATCGCCGTCCTCGAGCAGGCGATCGCCCTGGGCAGCCGCAAGGCCACGAAGACCAAGCGCCCGTCGGAAACCATGATCGTCAAGTCGTTGTCCGGGCGCGCCGCGGCCAGGGACGTCCGCGCCCGCATCGACCTCCTTCGACGCCGCGCGATCCTGTGGGGCGACAAGACCTCGCTCTGCGCGGGCGAGCACGTCGACTCCGCGATGCCCTGGCGGTCACCACATCTCACCGGACCGCTCGCGGGCCGGAGCGGCGAGGAGATCGCCGCGATGGTCGCCGACCTCGACGAGCGGCCGAAAGAACTCCTGGAGACCCTCGCCCGCGGTCCGGCGCTGGGCCGCAGCCGCGACGCCGATCCCGACGCCGACCCGAGCACACCCGTCGCGCAACTGATCTCGTCGGGTCTGCTGGCCCGCGTCGACAATCAGACCGTCGAACTCCCGCCGATGGTCGGCGCGGTGATCCGCGACGAACCCGCTTGGCGCACCGACGATCTCACTCCCCCACCGCTGCACGAGGCCGGCCTCAAGCCGCGTTTCCCGGCGAAAGCGGTCGACGCCGCGGCGGGCGGCGAGGCACTCGAACTCATCCGCCACCTCACCTCGCTGATCAACATCCTCGGCGCCACCCCCGCGACGGTCCTGCGGTCGGGGGCGCTCGGTGTCCGCGAACTCCGGCGCCTGTCGAAGCTCTCCGGCATCGAGACGCAGCGCGTCGCATTCCTGATCGAGCTCGCCGGCTACCTGCGAATCATCGACGCCGGGTTCCCGGAACCGCCGCCGCCCAACGACTCCGGCGAACAATCCTTCGCGCCGACCTCCACCGCGGACACCTGGCTGCACCAGCCACGTGAGCGTCAATGGTTGTCCCTCGCCGACGCCTGGCTGCACATGCCCCGACGCGCCTGGCAGGTCGGCGACCCCGACCGCGACGGCAACGCGATGGCCACCCTGTCCGCCGATCTCCACGACGCGTACGCGCCGATCCAGCGGCAGCTCATCCTGTCGACGCTGGCCCACGCCGACCCCGCGGTCGCGGTGACGCCCGACGCCGTGCTGGCGAGCCTGCACTGGCACCGTCCCCGCCAGATCCGACGCTTCAGCAAACGCCTCGTCGCCGAAACCCTGCGTGAGGCACGCGAGATCGGGCTCGTCGCACACGATGCGCTGACCACCGTCGGCCGGGCATACACCGTCGATCCGCCGGACGATGCCGATCCCGCCGACGCCGACGCAGCGGTGCTGGCGGCGATGCGCGCCGTGCTGCCCGAACCGGTGGACCACTTCCTCACCCAGGCCGACCTGACCCTCACCGTGCCGGGTCCGATGACGCCCGAACTCGCGGAGCAGGTCGAACTCGTCGCCGACCTCGAATCCGGCGGCGCCGCATCGGTGTACCGGATCACCCCGGAGAGCGTTCGACGCGCCCTCGACGCCGGACGCAGCAGCAACGAGCTGTTGTCGATGTTCACCACGCACTCGAGAACTCCGGTGCCGCAGTCGCTCTCGTACCTCATCGAGGACGTCGCCCGGAAACACGGGCAACTCCGCGTCGGCGTCGCGTCGGCGTTCATCCGCTGCGAGGACCCGACGGTCCTGGCCGCGGTGCTACGCAGCCCGGCCGCCGAGCCGCTCGCACTGCGGGCACTCGCCCCAACCGTGGCGATCTCACCGTCCGAGGTGCGCGAGGTCATCGACCAGTTGCGTGCCGCGGGTTTCGCTCCGGCAGGCGAGGATTCGACAGGCGCCGTCGTCGACCTCCGCGAACGCGGCAGCCGCGTCACCGTGTCGCGGGCCCGCCGCCAGGCCCAGCCGCGTCGCAGCGCGCCGTCGGAGGAACAACTCCGGTCCGTGGTCGGCCGCATCCGTTCGACCGACCGCGCCGCCGCGGCCACCCCGGTTCGCAGCACCTCGGCGTCGACGCCGGTGCGCGCCACCGGCAGCGGCGAGTCGGCCACCGCACTCATCCAGCTCGCACTGCGCGCCAAGCGCCGGCTCCGCGTCGGCTATGTCGACGCCCAGGGGTCGGCCAGCCGCCACGTCGTGACCCCGAAGGTCCTCGGCGCCGGTCAGCTCGTCGCCGTCGAAGAGGGCAGCGACACCGAGCAGCGATTCTCGCTCCACCGCCTGACCAGCGTCGAACTGCTCGACGCCTAGCCTCCGAGGGCCGATCCTCACCCGCTGCCCACCCAACCACCGGTCGACTTCAACCCGACCTGCAGACTTCGATCGACGTCTGCCGGTCGAGTTGAGGTTCGGCAGTCGGGATCCCCACCGCAATGACACGACCTGTGACATCCGTCTCACAATCTTGGTAGGCTCGCGGATACTCAGCGCCGAGGAAAGCTGGCCCGTCATGACCGCTGTACGCCACCTCACCGACGCCTCCGCCGGGGTACCGGACACCTACCAGCACGATCTCGTACATCGGATCAAGCCACCGTCACGACGCCGCCGCGTGAAACGTCCGGTCGACCTCGTCACCGTCATCGGTCCGACGCTCTCCGTCGCGAACGTGATCATGCAGCTGTCCAACCCTAAGGTCGGGTACGGCGTGCACGAGAGCCGCGTTCCGCAGGGCAACGCCATCAAGCGCCCGGTCAAGCGGGCCCGCACCACCGGTACGTACCTGGCCGTCGCGCTGGTGGGCAGCGACTCCGACAAGGAGTACATCCACAACTGCGTCGGCCGTGTGCACGACCAGGTGTATTCGACCGGGACCAGCCCGGTTCGCTACAGCGCCAACGACTCGCGCCTGCAGCTGTGGGTGGCGGTGTGCCTGCTCAAGTACTTCATCGACCAGTACGAGCTGATCTACGGACCGCTCTCCGCCGCCGAACGGCACATGGTCCTCACCGAGGCGCATCCGCTCGGCACCGCGCTCAACGTGCCCCGGGACAAGTGGCCGGCCACCTACGACGAGCTCCTCGTCTACTGGAACAGCCAGCTGGCCGAACTCCGGATCGACGAGCCGGTGCGGCAGGAACTGCAGAGCCTCGCCGACCTCTCGTTCCTCGAGTTCCGCGCCGGCGTCGTCGGCACCATCGCCCACAAGACCCTCGGTGGTTTCCTCACCTATGCCATCAACGCCGGGCTCCCACCGGAGTTCCGGTCGATGATGGGCTGGACGTGGACCGAGGACGACGCCCGTCGCTACCAGGCACTTCTCTCCGCACTGCGCGTCGTCGACCCGGTCGTGGCGCCGGTATTGCGCGGCATCTTCCGGCTGAACATCGTCGACCTGCGGGTGCGCCGCCGCCTCGGCATCCCCGTGTTCTGACCCACAAAGAGGCCCGTCGCTGACAATCACCGCTCCTATCTGGACAATGGAGCGGGTGACCGATGGACCCCTGATCGTGCAATCCGACAAGACCCTGCTGCTCGAGGTCGACCACCCCGATGCGCAGGCGGCTCGTCAGGCGATCGCACCTTTCGCCGAACTCGAACGTGCCCCCGAGCACGTCCACACCTACCGGGTCACCCCGCTCGCGCTGTGGAACGCCCGCGCCGCCGGTCACGACGCCGAACAGGTCGTCGACGCGCTGGTCACCTTCTCGCGCTACGCCGTCCCGCAGCCGCTGCTGATGGACGTCGTCGACACGATGGGACGCTTCGGCCGGCTGCAGCTGGTCAAGCATCCCGCGCACGGACTGACCCTCGTCAGCCTCGACCGTGCCGTGCTGCTCGAGGTCATGAGGCACAAGAAGGTCGCCCCGATGCTCGGTGCGCAGATCGACGACGACACGGTCATCGTGCATCCGTCCGAGCGCGGACGCCTCAAACAGGTCCTGTTGAAGGTCGGCTGGCCGGCCGAGGACCTCGCCGGGTACGTCGACGGCGAGGCGCACCCCATCGAGCTGGACCAGGACGACTGGCACCTGCGCGACTACCAGGAGATGGCGGCCGACTCGTTCTGGGCCGGCGGCTCCGGTGTCGTCGTGCTGCCGTGTGGTGCGGGTAAGACGATGGTCGGCGCGGCCGCGATGGCCAAGGCCGGTGCCACCACCCTCATCCTGGTGACCAACACCGTCGCCGGCCGGCAGTGGAAGCGCGAGCTCATCGCGCGGACCACGCTGACCGAGGAGGAGATCGGCGAGTACTCCGGCGAGCGCAAGGAGATCCGTCCGGTCACCATCGCGACCTATCAGGTGATGACGCGAAAGTCGAAGGGCGAGTATCGGAATCTCGACCTCTTCGACTCCCGCGACTGGGGCCTGATCATCTACGACGAGGTGCACCTGCTGCCCGCACCGGTCTTCCGGATGACCGCCGACCTGCAGTCGCGCCGACGCCTCGGCCTCACCGCAACGCTCGTTCGTGAGGACGGCCGCGAGGGTGACGTCTTCTCCCTCATCGGCCCCAAGCGCTACGACGCCCCGTGGAAGGACATCGAAGCGCAGGGCTGGATCGCACCGGCCGAGTGCATCGAGGTCCGGGTGACCCTCACCGACGAGGAGCGTCTGCAGTACGCGGTCGCCGAGCCGGAGGAGAAGTACAAGCTCTGCTCCACCGCGCACACCAAGGTCAACGTCGTGAAGGCGATCCTGAACAAGCACAAGGGTCAGCAGACGCTGGTCATCGGCGCCTACATCGACCAGCTCGAAGAGCTCGGCCGCGAACTCGACTGCCCGGTCATCCAGGGGTCGACGAAGAACAAGGAGCGCGAGATCCTGTTCGACCGCTTCCGTTCCGGCGAGCTGCAGACCCTCGTCGTGTCGAAGGTCGCCAACTTCTCCATCGACCTGCCCGAGGCGTCCGTTGCCGTCCAGGTGTCGGGCACGTTCGGCTCGCGCCAAGAGGAGGCCCAGCGCCTCGGTCGCCTGCTGCGGCCGAAACACGATGGCGGACAGGCACACTTCTACTCGGTGGTCTCTCGCGACACCCTCGACGCCGACTACGCCGCCCACCGGCAGCGCTTCCTCGCCGAACAGGGCTACGCGTACCGCATCACCGACGCCGACGACCTCCTCGGCCCGACCATCGGCGACACCACCCCGGCGGACTGACCGGGGTTCCCCCTCCCTGACCTGCTGAAACACGCCCCTGGGAACCACCCTGCACAGGCGGGCCGGTGACATGGTGTCGCCGGGTCGCCTGCGCAGGGCGGATCCTGGGGGCGCTTTTCGGTGGCCCCTCACACCTCCATCAAGCAGTACCCGATCGACTCGGGCTGGAAGAACGTCCAGCGGGCCTCGCCGGCAGCGCAGGTGACGGTCGACGCGCCTCGCCTGGTCACCTGCGCGAGCACCGTCCGCAACGCGGGTGCACTCGTGCACGGGACCTCGCGATAATCGGCCAGCGATCCGTCCTCATTCGGGATCAGGTAGCAGAGTCCTTCGTAGAAGTTCGGGGTGAGGCACAGCTTCCGGGTGCTGTTCGGGAAGGTCAGCGTCGAATTCTGTTCGCTGGCACAGGGAGTCGCGGTGGCGATGATCGACGCGGTGTAGAAGTTCATGCCCGACGAGTCGCAGTCCACCTCCGATGCGAGCACCGTCGCCGACGACCCAGCCTGCATGGCGATGGTGACGCACTCGCCGACCTGAACGTCGTCGGGACCCGTGACCGACAGCGGCGTCGTGTCGGTGGTGCGCGCCGCGGGGCTCTGGCTCGGAGTGGTCGCGGTGGTCACCACCGGCGCCGAAGCGGTCGTCGACGTCCCGGCGGCTTCCGGTGCGGACGACACCTTGGTCGCCACGTAGACGACGCCGGCGACGATCGCGAGCACGAGGACCAGCGCCAGCGCACCGAGCGCGATCAGCACCCCCGACCCCTTCTTCTCGGGCGGCGGCGGGTAGCCGGGTTGCGACGAATAGCCCTGGTAGCCGCCGGGATACGTGCCCGGCGGTGGTTGCCCGGGCGGAGTGCCCTGCGTACCCGGTGGAGTGCCCTGCGTACCCGGTGGAGAGGCGGCGTACGACGGCTGCCCCGCATACGGCGGGTGCGATGGCCGCGCGGGTGGGGGTGGCTGCTGAATGCCCGGCTGCCGATAGGGAGCGCCCGGCGGTGGTGGTGCCGGTTCGCGGGTGGTCAGTGCATTCTCGAGTGCGACGCCGAACTCCCGGCACGACGGGTAGCGACGCTCGGGCTCCTTGGCCAACGCGCGACTGAACACCGCGTCGGCGGCGGGTGAGATCCCGGGACGCAGGCTCGACAGTCGCGGGGGCATCGACTGCAGGTGGTGGGCGATGATCGACGCCGTGCTCGCGCCCTGGAACGGCGGCCGGCCGGTGAGGAGTTCGAAGACGGTGGCGGCGAGCGCGTACTGGTCGGCGCGGGCGTCGACCGCGTCGCCCAGTAGTTGCTCCGGCGCCGCGTAAGCCACGGTGCCGAGGAAGACGTTCGTCGACGTCAGGTGGCTGACGTCCTGCTCGGACTTGGCGATCCCGAAGTCCGCGAGCAACACTCGCGGTTCCGGACCGTCGAGGCCCTGCAGCAGGATGTTGGCGGGTTTGACGTCGCGGTGCAGCAGACCGGTCGCGTGGGCACGGTCGAGGGCGGCGCCGACGGACCGGACGATGGCGATCACGATCTGGGGATCGAGGCCCTGCGGGGTCTTCCGCAGCAGTTTGAGGGCGTCGATACCGTCGATGAACTCCATCGCGATCCACAGATGACCGTCGTACTCACCGGAGTTGAAGATCGTGACGATCGACGGATGCACGACGCTCGACGCATGTTCGGCCTCTTTGACGAAGCGCTGCCGGTACATCGGGTCGCGGCTGAGTTCTGCGGGAAGGACCTTCAGCGCCTCGTTGCGCGGCAGATGCGGGTGCCGGGCCAAGTAGATCTCGCCCATACCGCCTCGACCGATGAGTCGGATGATCGTGTAACCGGCGAAGTGCTCGCCGGGATTCCGCGGCATCGCCCCTCCTCATCCTCCTCGGGCAGGTTCGCTCAGTCTGCACCGCCAGATCGTGCGCGGCGACCACAATGCGTCCCGACGTCACGCAACGCCCACCACCCCGGGCCGCCGGCTTCAGACGGCGACGGCGTCAGGCACCCGAGAGCGACGCCAGGCAGAACACGCGCGGTTCGGGCTTGTCATAGGTGGCCTTGACCTGGCCTTCGGCGCATTCGAGGGAGCCGTCGCCGTCCGTCTCGACGCGATAGATCACCGCTTCCGAGCCGGCATCGGCGTTGCAGTCGACCTCCTTGAAGTCGACCAGCGAGCCACCTGCCGACTGCGGGATCTCGTAGCACTGGCCCTCCACGAAGTTCGGCATCAAACAGAGGCGATCGGAGGTGTCCGGGAAGGTCAGGTAGTTCTCGAACTCGCCGCACTCGCCGGGCACGACCTGCGACGCGATGAAGGTCATCCCGTCGGCGTCACACTCCGCCTTCGTCGCCTCGACGTTCGACTTGTCTCCATCGGTCGATCTGACCTGCACACATTGCCCGATCGCCACATCCGTGGGCTTGGAGACGTTGTTGGTCACGCGGTCGACCGAGGAACACGCGCCCACGAGGAACAGCGCGGCACACGCCACGATCGCGATGACGGTACGTCCCGCACGACCATGCTGGTGACCCACTACCGGCGCTGCCATGCGAGGGATCGTACGCTGCAGCGACGTTGCAAAGCGCAGAAATCGGGCAGGTCGGATCGAGTCCCGATTCTGCGCCCCGGCCGATGTGCCACCCTGGACCCATGTCATTCGAGAGCAGGACCGCAACCCGCTTGCGGCCGTTCATGACCACGATCTTCGCCGAGATGTCGGCCCTCGCCGTGGAGCACGGCGCCATCAATCTGGGGCAGGGCTTCCCCGACACCGACGGGCCGGAGTCGATGCTCGAGGCCGCCCGCCGCGCCATCACCGACGGCCACAACCAGTATCCGCCCGGGATCGGCGTCCCGGAGCTGCGGCATGCGGTCGCGCGCCATCAGCGCGAGCAGTACGGCCTCGACTACGACCCCGACCGCGAGGTGCTCATCACCGTCGGGGCCACCGAGGCGATTGCCGGCGCCGTCGTCGGGCTCATCGAACCGGGCGACGAGGTCATCATGATCGAGCCCTACTACGACGCCTACGCGGCGACCGCGGCAATGGCCGTAGGTGTTCGACGCGTCGTGCCACTCATCCCCGACGGCGACGGTTTCCGTCTGGACCGCGAACGCCTCGCGGATGCCTTCGGACCGAAAAGCGCGGTGTTCATGCTGAATACACCGCACAACCCGACCGGCACCGTGCTCTCCGACGACGATCTCGCCGAGATCGCGCGACTCTGCATCGAATTCGACGTGATCGTGGTGGCCGACGAGGTGTACGAACACCTGGTGTTCGACGGCCGCATCCACACGCCGATCGCGACACTGCCCGGAATGAAGGAGCGGACGCTCCGGATCTCGAGCGCCGCCAAGACATTCAACTGCACCGGCTGGAAGGTCGGCTGGATCAGCGGACCACCCGAGCTGATCGCCGCGACGAAAACGGCCAAGCAGTACATGTCCTACGTCGGGTCCGGGCCGTTCCAGCCGGCCGTTGCGCACGCCCTCGACAACGAACTCGGTTGGGTCCGGGCGTCGGCCGCCGCGCTGCAGAGCAAGCGCGACATGATCACCGCCGCCCTCCTCGACGCCGGTTTCGACGTCCATCGCAGCGAGGCAACGTATTTCGTTTGCGCCGACCCACGCCCCCTCGGTGTCGACAACGGCATCGAGTTCTGTCGGTCCCTACCGGAACGGATCGGCGTCGCCGCGGTCCCGGTCAGCGTGTTCGCCGACGACCGCGAGCCCTGGCACCACCTCGTCCGCTTCGCCTTCGCCAAACGCGACGACGTCATCGCCGACGCCGCGGAGCGGTTGCGCAAGCTGTGAAGCCTGCTCCTCTGGTAGAGAGCCCCCACTGCTCCTTGAGTAGCGAGCTTGCGAGCGTATCGAAAGGGAGCGACACGGCCCCCGCTCCCTGAGCTGAGGTGCGAGGAGCGCAAGCGACGAGCCTCGAAGCGCCGGTGAGACACCGTCGCCCACCCAACCACCGGTCGACGTCAACCCGACCCGCAGACTTCGATCGACGTCTGCCGGTCGAGTTGAGGTTCGGCAGTCGGGGCTCCGGACGTCCCAGCTCACCGCAACGCGGGCACCACGTGCTCCTCGAACAACTCGAGGTCCTCGCGGTCGTGGGCGATGTTCGGGAAGTAGAAGATCCCGTAGGTCATACCGGCTGCCCTGAGCCCACGAAGGTTGTCCGCGACCTGCTCCGGGGTCCCGACCGCAGGCATCCCGCGAAACGCGCCCATGCTGCCCGACGCCGCTTCCGGCCCGACGATCTTCGCCATCCCCGCCTCGAGGTCGGCGAGCTTACGCTCGACGTCGGCATCGGTCTCACCGAGTATGACGTTGTAGTTCGACGACCGGACGATCGAATCGAAGTCGCGTCCGAGGTCGGCGCAATGCTGTTGCAGCACCGACGATTTGTGGGCGAATCCTTCGGGAGTGCCGTCGAAGTTGGTGTAATCGGCATACTGCGCCGCGATCCGCAGCGTCTTCTTCTCACCACCGCCGGCGATCCACAGCGGCAGCTTCCCGGCGGTCGGTTGCGGCTGACAGATCGCGTCGTTGACGGTGTAGTGCTTGCCGTCGAGGGTGGCGCGGCCGGTTTCCCACGCCTGCTTCATGATCTGCACGCCCTCGTCGAGCCGGGCGAGACGCTCACCGGCCGAAGGGAATCCATATCCGTAGGCGCGCCATTCGTGTTCGTACCAGCCGCCGCCGATGCCCATCTGCACGCGTCCACCGGAGATCAGGTCCGCGGTGGCGGCGACCTTCGCCAGGTACATCGGGTTGCGGTAGCTCATCGCGGTGCACATCTGTCCGATGTCGACGCGACTCGTGGTCGCGGCCAGCGCGGAAACGAGCGTCCACGCCTCATGCGTGGCCTCGTCGGTCGGCAGCGGGACGGTGTGGAAGTGGTCGTAGACCCAGACCGAGTCCCAGCCGGCGGATTCAGCACGGTTCGCCACCGACGACATCACCTCCCACTGGTTCGCCGGGTCGATGCCCACGAGATCAAGCCGCCAGCCCTGGGGAATGAAGAGTCCGAATCGCATGCCGTCGAACCTACCCCGCCCCCTCTGCCCCTCCAGGTCAGCGACAACGTGCCACATTTACAAGCAGTCCGGACTGTTTGTGTGTTACGCTCACCACTGTGACCGAGCCCACCAGCACCCCGCGACGGCGTACCCAGGCCGAGCGCACCGCGGCGACCCGCACCCGGGTCCTCGACGCCGCGGTCGAAGCACTGGTCGAGGTCGGCTATGCGGCCACCACCACCCAGGAGGTCAACCGGCGTGCGGGCGTCTCCCGCGGCGCGCTGCTGCACCACTTCCCCACCCGGGAATCCCTCGTCGTCGCGGCCGTCGGGCACCTCGTCGACCGCCGCCTCGAAGAAGTCCTGTCTCGCCCGCGCACCGGCGACGAGGGACTCGAGGTCCTGATCGAGTCGTTCAGCGGACCGCTGTTCGACGCCGCACTCGAACTCTGGGTGGCCGCACGCTGCGACGTCGAGCTGCGCACCGCGCTGATCCCGCTCGAACAGCGGGTGTCCGACGCCCTGGCCGTGGGTTGCGCCGAACTGTTCGGCGACCGCTACACCCCGGCCGAACTCGAACTCTCCATCGAACTCGCACGCGGCCTCGCGGTGTCGCGCATCCTGCGATCCCCCGACGCCGACCGCGAATACCTCGACCGACTTCTGCCCATCTGGAAGGACCTGTTGAACCATGGCTGACATCTCGCTGCCCGACCACGTCGACGTTCTCGTCGTCGGCGTCGGATTCGGCGGCCTCGCCGCACTGCACCGGCTCCGCAAGGACCATCCCGGTCTGACGACCCTCGCGATCGAGCGCGCCGAGGGCGCCGGCGGGGTCTGGCGCGAGAACGACTACCCGGGTGCGGCCTGCGACGTCCCGACCTCGCTCTACTCGCTGTCCTTCGCCCCGAACCCGGACTGGTCGCACACCTACGGTCGACGCCACGAGATCCACAACTACCTGCGTTCCGTCGCCGCCGATTACGACGATCAGATCCGCTACAACTGCGCCCTGACCGCCGCCTGTTGGGACGGCGCCGCGCAGGAGTGGGTCGTCGACACGACGCAGGGTCAGATCCGGACCCGCTTTCTCGTCGCCGCGCCGGGCGCACTGTCCGAGCCGGGCCTGCCCGAGGTTCCGGGTGCCGACGAGTTCACCGGCACGATGTTCCACTCCGCCAAGTGGGATCACACCCACGACCTGCGCGGACGCAAGGTCGCCATCGTCGGCACCGGGGCGTCGGCGATCCAGATCGTGCCCGAGATCGTCGACACCGTCGAACATCTCACCGTCTTCCAGCGCACCCCCGCCTGGGTGGTGCCACGCCTCGACCGCAACATCGGCCCGATGGAACGCGCCCTCTACAAGCGCGTCCCCGGCGTCCACCGCCTGGTCCGCAAGATGGTGTGGGCCTACCGCGAGGCCTACGTGCTGATGATGGCACGCAACCCCAAGCTGCTGCCGATCGCGAAAACCCTTGCCCTGGCGCAGCTGCGGGTCCAGGTCCGCGACCGCGCCCTGCGCAAGCGTCTCACCCCCGAGTACACCATCGGCTGCAAGCGGATGCTGTTGACCAACAAGTGGTTCCCCGCCCTGCAGCGCGACAACGCCACCGTGACCGGCGCCATCACCCGCCTCACCGCGAACGGCGCCGTCGACGATCAGGGTCGTGAGCACGAGGTCGACACCGTCGTCTTCGCCACCGGGTTCACCCCCACCCAGCCGCCCATCGCGAAGGCCCTCACCGGTCGCGACGGACGTACCCTGTCCGAGGCCTGGCAGGGATCGCCGCGCGCCTACCGCGGTGTCGAGGTCCACGGCTTCCCGAATCTGTTCTTCCTGTACGGCCCCAACACCAACCTGGGCCACAGCTCGATCGTGCTGATGCTCGAGCCGCAGGCGTACTACATGTCGAAGACGATCGCCGAGGTCATCGGCTCCGGACACTCGACGTTCGAGGTCACCCAGGCCGCCCAGGACGCCTACAACGCCGACCTCGACCCCGAACTGGAACGCACCGTGTGGAATTCGGGCGGCTGCTCGAGCTGGTACCTCGACTCCACCGGCCGCAACTCGGTGATGTGGCCCAAGTTCACCAGCGACTTCCGCCGCCAGATGGCGTCCTTCGTGGCCGCCGACCACCGCTTCGACGACGCCATCCCGGCCGTCGCCGACACCGTCGAGACCACCGCCACCGACACCGATCCCGAAAGGACCCTCGCCCAGTGACCAGGACCGCGCGCACTGACGCCGACCACTACGACGCCATCGTCATCGGTTCCGGTTTCGGCGGCTCGGTGGCCGCCCTCCGGTTGACCGAGAAGGGATACCGAGTCGCGGTCGTCGAGTCGGGCCGTCGTTTCGCCGACGCCGACCTGCCCAAGACCAGTTGGCGCCTCAGGGATTACGTGTGGGCCCCGGCCCTGGGCATGTTCGGCGTGCAGCGGATGCACCTGCTGCGCGACGTGCTGGTCATGGCCGGTGCCGGCGTCGGCGGCGGCTCGCTGAACTACGCGAACACGCTCTACCGACCTCTCCCCGCGTTCTTCGACGACCCGCACTGGGGCCGGATCACCGACTGGGCCGCCGAACTCGACCCCTACTACGACCAGGCATCGCGCATGCTCGGCGTGACCACCTACCCGAAGGTCACGCCCGCCGACCGCGTCATGCGCAAGGTCGCCGAGGACATGGGCGCCGGCGACACCTTCGTCCACACCCCCGTCGGCGTCTTCTTCGGCGAGCCGGGCAAGACCGTCGAGGACCCGTTCTTCGGCGGTGCCGGACCCGCCCGCACGGGTTGCACCGACTGCGGCGCCTGCATGACCGGCTGCCCGGTCGGCGCAAAGAACACCCTGGTCAAGAACTATCTGTATCTCGCCGAACAGGCCGGTGCGACCGTCATCCCGATGACGACCGTCGACACCGTCCGCCCGCGCGCCGAGGGCGGGTACACCGTCGGCGCGCATCGGACCGGTCGACGCTGGTCACGTCGTGGCCGCCGCTCGTTCACCGCCGATCACGTGGTGTTCGCGGCCGGCACGTACGGCACCAACAAGTTGCTGCTGGACATGCAGCAGAGCGGCAACCTGCCCGGTCTCTCGTCGCGCCTGGGCAAGGTGGTGCGCACCAACTCGGAGGCCGTCCTGGCCGCGACCGCCACCGACCTGAAGGTCGACTACACCGAGGGTGTGGCGATCACGTCGTCGTTCCATCCCAACGAGCACACCCATATCGAGCCGGTGCGATACGGCAAGGGCAGCAACCTGATCGGGCTGTTACAGGCGATGCTCATCGACGGTGACGGCCGCCTGCCGCGCCCGCTCGCGGCGCTCGTGGAGATGATCAAGCACCCGCTGGTCACCCTGCGTGGACTCTCGGTTCGACGCTGGTCGGAGCGCACGATCATCGCCCTGGTGATGCAGACCGCCGACAACTCCCTCGAACTGTTCGCCCGCCGTGGCCGTTTTGGTCCGATGTTGCGCAGCAAGCAGGGTGCCGGCGATCCCCCGCCGACCTGGATCCCGGTCGGCCACGACGCCGTCCGCAAGATGGCCGACGAGATCGACGGCGACGCCGGGGGTTCCATCGTCGACTGGCTGAACATCCCGATGACCGCGCACTTCTTGGGCGGTTGCTCGATCGGCCGGTCCGCCGCCGACGGCGTCGTCGACTCGTATCACCGCGTGTTCAACCACCCCGGCCTGCACATCGTCGACGGTTCGACGGTGTCGGCGAACCTGGGCGTGAACCCGTCGCTGACGATCACCGCTCAGGCCGAACGCGCACTCGCGATGTGGCCGAATGCCGGTGAGGCCGATCCCCGTCCGGAGCTCGGTGCGTCGTACCAGCCGATCGCCCCGGTGCCACCGGTCCACCCGACGGTGCCCGAATACGCACCCGCCGCGCTGAGATTGCCGATCACGCCGATCTCCAACGCCGGCTGAGGTTCTCGTAGAAGTTGTGGGCGTATGACGTCCACAACTTCTACAAAGCCCAGTAAGTCACCACACCCCCGGCGGCCGCAGCTGGATGCTGATCCGGGCGCCGACGCCGCGCACCTTGGGAACCGCGTGTTCCCAGGTGCGTTGGCAGCTGCCACCCATGACGAGCAGGTCACCGGTCGACAGCGTGAACTTCAACGACTTCCCGCCGCCCCGCGGCCGCAGCATCAGCGGTCGCGGGGCGCCGAGGGAGATGATCGCGACCATCGTGTCGTGCGTCGACGCCCGCCCGATGCGGTCCCCGTGCCATGCCACTGAATCGTTGCCGTCGCGGTAGAGGCTGATCCCGGCGGTCGCGAATCCTTCGGGCAACTCCTCGCGGTAATGCCGCGACAGCGATGACCGCATCTTGGTGATCAGCGCATCCGGAAACGGGTCGTCCTTCTGGTAGATCGACACGAGCCGCGGGACGTCGACGACGCGGTCGTACATCTGACGCCGCTCGGCCCGCCACGGGACGTCGCGTCGAAGCCGATCGAAGAGTTCGTCCGGCCCGCTGATCCAGCCTGGGCACAGGTCCACCCACGCGCCGTCGGTGAGCGGACGCCGCGTCGTCGAGGTCGACAGGTCCGACAGCGCCGGCTCCGCGGCCATCTCGGCGAACAACGATCCCTGGATGCCGATGGACATACACCCCACCGTACACCCGGATCGAACGCCTGTTCGACGGACGGCATGTCCGTGCCGTTCGCGCCCACCCTTCGAACGTGAGCGGAAACGGATCGAGAGAGCGGGTAAGGACCTACGGGACCCCCGTCCGCGCACGAGGCGTCCCTCACATTTTCGAGTAATGCCCGCTCCATCGTCGACGCAGCTCAAGAAGCCCCTGGCCCGGCGCGGAAGGGACGAAGCGCACATTCGGCTCACCACGAAAGGGCCGCAATGTGAGGTGGCCCACAGCACGGTCGCCGGGTCGATGCTTTAATCAATTCGTTATAAATCGTTACAAGGGGGAACTCGATGAAGCGCACCGGTATCGCCGGTCTGTTTGCTGCCGCCGCCATGCTGATCCCGATCGCTCCGGCGACCGCCGATCCGGTCGGCGATCTGTTCGGTAGCGCCAGCGGCAGCCTCGACTCCGGAAGTTCCGCGTTCGGGTCGTCGGGCGACAAGGTCACCCACTACGGCAAGCTCGGCCGCGCGGACGCGCGCAACGGCGTGAAGTCCATCAACGTCTGGGTCTACAACCCGAAGGGCGCCACGCAGACGACGCCGGGCACCTTCGTCAAGAACTCCCGCCTCGGCGTGCGCTGGAACTCGATCATCGACGCCGGCCCCATCGTCGACGGCAACGAGTGCCGCATGGAGGTCCGCCTCGCCGGACCGAAGGTGCCCAAGGAAGCCGCGCTGTACAAGACGCAGGACTGCACCGCGGTGAAGTCCTACTTCTTCAAGGGCGGCGGCAACTTCACCATCCGCGTCACCGACCTGGTCTCCGGCGCGTCGAACAGCATCGCGTTCTCGGTCCAGTAGTCACGCGAACCGCAGACACGAAGTGCGGGATGGATGCCGGTTTCCGGCACTCATCCCGCACTTTCGTCGTCAGGCGGTCAGCTCCCTGACACGTCGAACTTCTCCCCGGTCAGCTTCTCCGACTCCGCCCAGAGCGCCGCACGGAAGTCGGCGTCGTCGGCCGCCTTCTTGTACTTGTTCCGTCCGGGCGCGCCGTGCAGCCCGAAGAATTTCGTCGGTCCGTAGTAGGTGCCGGACGGCAGACCCGACATCGTCGCGGCGTACAGCTGCGGCAGCGCCCCGTCGGCAGCCGACTGCGCGATGGGCAGCTTGTTCGACAGCTTCGCCAGGACATCCATGAAGTTCTCGCTCCGACCCTGCAATTCCGTTGCGGCATAACCGGGATGGGCGATGAACGACTCCTTCGACGACCCGGCCTCCGCCAACCGCTTGGCGAGTTCGAGGCCGAACATGAGGTTGGCCATCTTGGAGTCCCCGTAGGCCTGCCAGCGGCGATAGCGGCGCTTCTCCCAGTTGAGGTCGTCGAGCTGGATGTTCCCGATCTGGTGCACGCCCGACGACACGGTGACGACGCGGTCGGTGATCTTCGGCAGCAGCAACGCGGTGAGCGCGAAGTGGCCGAGATGGTTGGTGCCGATCTGCATCTCGAAGCCGTCGGCGGTGCGTCGCAGCGGTACGGCCATCAGTCCGGCGTTGTTGATGAGGACGTCGGCGCCGGTGAAACTCGACGCGAACGAGCGAACCGACGCGAGATCCGCGAGGTCGAGTTGGGCAACGGTCGCGTTGGGTCCCAGTTTCGACGCCACGGCGTCGGCCTTGGCGGTGTTGCGGCACGCCAGGATGACGTTGGCGCCGACACCGACGAGCGCTTTCGCCGTCTCGGCACCGAGGCCGCTGTTCGCGCCGGTCACCACGAAGGTGCGACCCGTCTGATCCGGAATGTTCGCTGACGTCCAACCGTTCATCGCAGCCCCCAGGGATGGTGTGTCGGTCCGGCGTCCTCGCCGCGACCCTGCGGCCCACGCTATTGACGACCCCGGACGGCGTCAACGATTCGTCTCGGGCAGCCGACTTCGGTGGCGCGGTCCTCAGCCGCCGAAGAACGTCGTGAGCCGCAGCGGACTGGCGCCGACGATGCGTCGAGCCGGGCGTAGCAGTTCGGCGATCAGGTTGCGCGACGACCCGAGCCGTTCGACGAGGTCGGACGGGGCGTAGAACTCGGTGGGCGCCGACCGGCCGCGCATGATGCGGCTGCCGAGGAGTTCCCATTCGTCGGCCTCGGCGCCGGCGGAGTCGATCGCGGCGCCGCTGGCGAGGGCGGGGACGCGACCGGTCTTGGCCATGTCGGACAGTCGGGCGCATTCGTTGACCGGGTCGCCGATGACGGTGTACTCGTAGCGCCGTTCGGCGCCGATGTTGCCGGCGAAGACCTCACCGAAGGAGACGCCGATCCCCCACCGGATGTCGAGGCTCTTGGCGAGCCGGTCGGCGAGGTCGCGGGCGGCGGCGAGCGCGTGTCCGGCCGGGTCGTCGAGTTCGACGGGCGCCCCGAAGACGGCCAGCGCGGCGTCGCCCTCGAACTTGTTGACGAAGCCGGAATGCTGGTCGACGACGTCGAAGACGATGCTGAAGAACGCGTTGAGGAGTTCGGCGACGTCGTCGGGACTCCGGTCCTGGGACAGTCGCGTGGAGCCGACGATGTCGACGAACAGCACACCCACCTCGGTGTTGGTGCCGTGCATGCCGACGCCGTCGGAGAGGGCGAGGTCGGCGACGGTGTCGCCGACGTGCCGGGCGAAGATCTCACGCATGCGGTCACGTTCGGCGAGTCCTTGCACCATCACGTTGAAACCGTGTTGCAGCACACCGAGTTCCGACGAGTCATAGACGGGGACGCGGGCGTTGAAGTCGCCGTGGTCGACGCGGTGGACGGCACGACGCATCTCGGTCAGCGGATCGGTGATGGCCTGCCCGACCAGGACGATCACGCGTGCGCCGGCGGCGAGTCCGACGACGGTGAGAATGACGGTGGTCCAATCGACCGCGCCGTAGACGTCGGGCAGCATCCCGGTGAAACGACCGGCGTTCACGGTCAGCAGGCCGATCATCGGCACCGCCGAACTCACCGCCCACACCGCGAGCAGGCGGATGCGGACGCCGTTCATCACGTGGTTGGCCGGGAAGTCCTCGAGGACCACGATCGCCAGCGGGCGGGCGGCGCGTTCGACGAACAGATAGGTCAGACACGCGCTCGACAGACCGGCCAGCGTGAACGCCACCGCGACACCGGCGACGGTCGCGACGCTCAAGTCGTCGGCGACGAAGACGTAGAACAACGCCGCGCTGCACCAGGCGCCCACGGTGACGAGGAGCTCGAAGGCGGGCAGGCGTTGCACGGCCCGTCGGCGGGCATGGTCGGCGGGTCGGCAGCTGACGAACCAGTCCAGCTGGGGACGGAAGACGAGCAGGCCGAGCAGCAGATTCACCAGGATGCCGGTGACGATCGCGCCGACGACGGCCGGGAAGTTGGGGGCGCCGAGGGTCTCGGCGAAGGTGAGCTGGCCACCGTTGAACGCGAGCTGCACGAGCAGGAAGGTCTCGACACCGACCAGCGCGTCGCTGGCGACGACAGCGGTCATCGCCGTGACGGTCGCGTGGCGGGCGATCCGGTTCCGCATGTCCGGGCCGACCCGAGCCCACGCCCTCGGGCTCGGCACCGTGGGCAGGCCCCACAGCATCCCGGCGGTGCGGCGTCTCAATCGCATCCACGGCACGACACGGCGGGTGCGACGCCTGCGTCCCATGGGCCTCTCCTGCCTGAAGGCGATACCCGAAGACTACCGAACCGGTTGTTACCGAGGACACGTCGAAAGTCCCTGTACCGGCGGCACCGCTCTCTGCATCAGGAGCGGCGTCGGAAGAACACGACCGGCGCGTGGTCCGATCGAGCGAATTCCGCCCCACAACTCCGTTTCCACACCGCCTCTGAGCTGGGCCGATGTTTCAATAGCTCGTCCGGATCGGAAGGAGCGCCCACATGCGTCGGTTCGCCGTCGTCCTCATCGCTGTCGCCTTGTCGGTGTCGGCGTGTTCGCTGTTCTCATCGCCCGACGACGACACCTCACCACGACTCGAGTCCGGGCCGGTGACGGAACAGACCGTCGATGTCGCGCCCGACACCACGACCGAGGTCGCGGTCTCCGACAACTGGGCCATCTCGATCCCCCCGGGCGCAGCAACGCCGGGTTCGTCGTTCACCGTCCGGCCGGCCGAACAGTCGACTGCTGCCGGCAAGTCGGTGACCCCCGTCGCGGGCGCCGATCTGACGCTGTCGTCGGGGCAGCCGGTGGCCCCGCTGACCTTCCGGTACGAGTTGGACGAACCGCTGCCGGAGGGCACCGACCTGTATCTCGTCGGGAAGGAGGCCGATGCGCCGGGTTCGGCAGCTCCCGCCACCCCGATCGCTGCTGCGATCGATGGCGACCGCCGGGTCGCCACCGCCCAGGTGCCGCATCTGAGCACCTGGGAGTGGTTGGCGGTGGAGGCCAATCATTTCGTGACGTCGACGCTGGGATTGCGGGGCGGCGCACCACGATGCCCGACGCAGCCACGACCCGGATGGTTGGACGAAGCGGTGTTCCTCGACAGCAAGGAAGCGCCGATGCGCGTCTGCACAGGCGCTGATCCTGCGGACAAGAACATCGCGGTGGTGAAGATCCGTAACAACCGCGGGATCGCCATGATCGTCACCGCTCCGGTGACTCCGCGGTGGGCGCACCTCGATGTGTTCTCCGGTCAGCCGACGAATGTGGCTGCGGAGATCGAGAGCGCCACCATCTCGATGCTGGGAGTTCCGACGAGCGTTCGGTCCAGGACGTGGGTTCTGCCACCCGGCGGCGGCGTCGACATCGGTTTCACCGCGAGTTCACTACCTGTGATATCGAAGATCACCGCAACCGCGACCGTGTCCACGGTCCTCTACGGCGTCCTCTGGACTCAGCTCGAAGATCTGGTCGACGACCCGTTGACCCTGAGCGCGATGGAACTCGGCTTCATGGCCGCCTGTTTCGGCCAAGCGGTGGACTCGGGCCTCGCCGGAATGTCGGACTCGCAGGTCAGGGCCGCGGCGACCAGCATGACAGCGGTCGGCATGTGCTTGGCGCAGAAGGCGCCCGATGTGGTCGGGGAGATCGCCGGACATCTGTCGGAGCAGGCGTTCGAACAAATGCAGAACCGCAAGATCGCCGAGAAGGTGGGCCGAACCTACGCTCGCTACCTGCCGCTGCTCAACACGGTGACCACCGGACTCGTCGTCGCCGATGCGGTAGCGAGCGTCAACCTCGGTGCCGGGGCATGGGAGATCAGCCTGTTCAAGAAGATCGATCCGGAGTATTCGCTGAACGCCGCGTGCGGCCGCATCGACGATCGTCGCACAGTCGATCACCCTTCGCTGGGCACGGTCACCATCGGGTTGCGGCGCGGGGAGAACAGTCTTGCCGGAGAGGGGTGCATCGTCGCGGTGGACTCCAAGGGCAAACGGCTTCTCGTGCAGACCGTTTCGGTGTACGGCAACGCACTCGACTTCGCCGACCCCGCCACGGATACGACCGAGAACGTTTTCATCACGTACAACCCGGGCCGGTACGACGGCGTGATCACGCTTGTCCCCACTGCCACCGGGTATGCAGACATCGGTTGGGAGAAGGGCGGGTTGGCGTACCAGAGCACAACGCACGCCTACTACTTCGCCGAGGTCGTGGGTCCTGGTAGCGACGGCCGCTATGCGATAAAGACCTTCGACAACAACTGCGAACCGGACTGCGCCGGCGGCACTGTCACCACCAAGATCCTTCGCTGGAACGGCCAGCGCTACGTCTAGGAGCGCACACCAGACCGGCACCCACGCGGGGGATGCGCGGGTGCCGGTCGGTGAACCGTCCGGACTCTGGGGTGTCGAGTCCGGTCGGAGGGTATGCGGGAGATCAGGCCTGCAGAGCCTCGATCTCGAGCGTGATGGTGATCTTGTCGCCGACGACGACGCCGCCACCCTCGAGCGGCATCTCGATGTCGATGCCGAAGTCCTTGCGGTTGATGACGGTCTTCGCGTCGAATCCGGCGACCGCGCCCTGGCCCATGCCCGGGCTGGTGCCGTTGTACTCGAGCTCGAGGCTGACCGGCTTGGTGACGCCCTTGAGGGTGAAGTCGCCGTCGAGGACGTAGTCGTCACCGTTCTGGCGGACGCCGGTGGAGACGAAGGTGGCCTTGGGGAACTGCTCGGCGTCGAAGAAGTCGGCCGACTTGATGTGGCCGTCGCGCTGCTCGTTCTTGGTGTTGATGGAGGTCACGTCGATCTCGGCCTGCACGGCGGGCGTGCCGTCCTCGGTGACTGTGATGGTGCCGGAGAAGTTGTCGAAGGTGCCGCGCACCTTGCTGACCATGAGGTGCTTGACGGAGAAGCCGACGGCCGAGTGAACGGTGTCGATGGTCCAGGTGCCGGCGGGGATCGGTGCCTTGACGGTGGTGGCTGCGGTCATGATTGCGTCCTTCCAGACGAGGTCGAGGTGGTCTCGGATTCTCGTGGGTCTTCGCGACCCATCGATACTGTAAACGGACCGCGGTCCGGATTCATTCCCCGGAAAGGACTTTCCCGTGTGATCCGCACCACAGACCCCGATGGGCCCCGGGTGGAGGACCCCACCCCACCGACCTGTGGAGTTCACCGGGACCGGCCTTTCGGTCAGCCTCGTCCGATGATGAGCGCGGCCACCATGAAGGCGATCACGACGAGCGAGATCGCGCAGCCCAGCAACACCTGCTTGCGCGTGGACATCGGCGCGTAAGGATCGTTGTACTCGTAGCGGTACACGATCGCAGCCGGTTCGATCGCCGGCTGCCGCGGCGTAGACGCCGGCGCCGCAGCCCGATGAGGTGGGCGACCTCCGGCCGACGAATCCGCCGCCGACTCCGACGACTTGGCATTGTTCACACCGGTAATCATGCCCAACCGGCGAGTGGCCTGCCAGACAAATCCGTGTCATCTGTTCAATGGAAATCCATGTCGCAGAGCATATCTGAGAACATCGAGGTTTAGATGGGACGATCGTACAGGTCGGTCAAACGACCCGAATCGTGCCTATTTCCAGGCGAAGACGGGCTGCTCGAACTCGTCGACCCGGGTGTGGCGATCCCGCAGTACGACCTCGGCGAACTGGTAGATCACCGCCGCTGTCGGCGCATGGACCAGCGAGTCGACGATGGGCAGCTGGATCACCGGACGTTCCGACTGCGGGATCGTCAGGAACCGCGGCGCGACCGCCAACTCCTCGAAGGTCACGAAGAACAGCTGCGACACCTCGGCCGGATTCGGGGTCGGTTCCTGAAAGTCCTCCGCCCAGCAGACGATCGGGGTGATCACGAAGCCCGACCGGGTCGGATAGTCGTCGAGCGTCCCCAGCACCGAACGGGGAGACAGTTGCACACCGAGCTCTTCGTCGAGCTCCCGCAGCCCCGCGGTGATGTGGTCCTCGCCCGGATCGAGCCGACCACCGGGAAGGGCGAATTGCGCCGCGTGGCGTCGCATGGTGGGTGGTCGTTTGCACAACCAGATTCCCTGTCGTCCGTCCTTCTCCGCCACCGCCAGCACGACGGCCGCGGCCGCCGCTCCGGGAACGTCGACCGTCCGGTGCTCGAACCGTTGGACGCGTTCGGCCGCCACTGCCCGCTCAAGGTGAGTCACACCCTCAGTTGATCATGTCTGCCGTTCGACGCCGTGACGGCCTGGCCGAGGTGGTAGCTGACCACGCTCAGCGCGAACAGCCCGATCGCGAGGTTCAGCAGAGCCCCGAAACCTTCCATCGCGAAGTCGACGAGAGCGTTGCTGAGAAGGAACACCAGCGACGCGATGCGCAGTGTCCGCAGCGGCCACAGCCCGGCGGTCCCCCGCCGGCGGGCGAGCATGGCGGGCAACGCCAGTGCCAGCGTCGCGATCGCGCTCAGGAACAGGATCCAGGTGGCGATGCGGTTGTCGGCGAGCTCGATGTAGATGTCGAGGTCGTCGAAACGGTCCTTGGTGAACACGAAGCTGAGTGCTCCGACGACGACACCGGCGGCCGAGGCCACCACGAGGAACCATCCCACGATCGGCACCCAGCGCGGGCTGCGCAGGAAGTCGGGGATGAGGCGCACGGCCCGGTCCCGCAGGATCATCAGCCGGTCGGGGGTGTCCTTGCTCGATTCCAGCAGTGCCCGCACATTCGCGATGGTGTCGGCGTCGAAGCCGTTGTGGGCGGCGGCCGCGAGGCACTCCTCGGCCTGTCGTCGACGACGCTCCGGCAGCCCGTGTGCGACACCCTCGGCGGCGATCGACGCCGCGTTGGCGAGCGCCTCGGCACCCGTGGGCGGGTTGAGGTCCCGGACGATGCGACTGGCCAGCAGCACCAGGACCACGAGGATGTACATGATCTCGGGCGCCGGGCCGTAGAAGTAGTCGTTGTCGCGGGTGACGAACTTGCCGACCTCGTCGAGGAACAGCCCGAACCCGATGCCGCCCACCACCACGGCGCTCACCCGCGCGGTGGCGCCGAGGAACAGCCAGCCGGTGACGAGCGCGACCATCATGAGCGCACCGCCCCACAGGGCGTGGGCGATGTGGAGGGTGCCGCCCCCGACCTGGGGGTAGCCGGTCAGCTGCAGGTACAGCCGGGTGATGAGGATCGTGGCGATCGCGATGATGAGGAACCACTCGACGGCCGCGGTCCCGTAGGTGCTCCGGACGATCACCGAGGTGGCGCGATTTCTCATGGGGAGAGTATTACGGGTCGACGACCCTCTACCGCGGCAATCACCGCGAGCGGCACGAAACAGCCGACACCGCACCGCGATGAGCCGACCCTCTCGGGGGCTCGTCGTGGTGCGGGTCGTCGATCTCTCAGGCCTCGAACAGGTCCGGGTCGGGGTCGCGCCCGCCGGCCGGGCTGCCGATGCCCCGGACACCGACACCGGTGTCCCCAGAGGCAGTCACGACCGAGTCAGGAAGCGCCTCGTCGTCCGATACCACGTGCCCGACCCGACGATTCGGCCGACCGGATCGACTCGGGCGTCACCGGCGACGGCCGCGAATCCGCTGTGGGCGTGCCGATCTCGTCCGCCGACCGCGCACGGCGGCGCGGGTGGTCGGCAACCACAGCACGCACCGCAGTTCTCCGGGGGACTCCCCCGGCGGGAACCGCGCGCCCTCCGCATGCGTCTCAGTGTGGACAGACCGCCCACCCACGACGGGTAAGGAGGGATCCCCATCCCCGCAGACCTGACCCCCAGCCGGCCCCGATGAGCGTCACCAAGTACCGGACGGCCGCGGGCGCACCGCGCTGGCGGGTGACCTGGCGGCTGCCCGACGGGCGCAGCCGCAGCAAGGTGTTCGGCACGCTGCGCGAGGCCCGGGCCTTCGAGGCCGAGGCGATCACCGCGCGCACCCGGGGCGTGGTGTTCGACCCGCGGCGCGGCGACGCGGTCACCGTCGCGTCGGTCTATGCGTCGTGGCTGGCCACCCGCCAGGATGTGACGCCCAAATCCCGGCGCGGCTTCGAGGACAACTGGCGGCTGCACGTGCAACCGGAGTTCGGGGCGTGGCCGGTGACCAAGGTCGACCGCGAGTCCATCCAGACGTGGGTGAACGCGATGGACTGCTCGCCGCGGACCAAACGCTGGCGGCACTCGCTGCTGCGGATGATCCTGGCCCACGCCGTCGCCGACGGTCTGCTGCTGAAGAACCCGGCCGAGCGCACGGTGTTCCCGCCGCTGGATCTGGCCGAGCACCTCTACCTCACCCACGCCGAGGTCGACGAGCTGGCCAGACGCTGCGGCCCGCAGGGCGACATCGTGCGCATCCTCGCCTACACGGGGCTGCGCTGGGGTGAGCTGACCGGACTGAACGTCGCCGACGTGGACCTGGCGCGCCGGCGGATCTCGGTCCGCCGCTCGATGACCCAGGTCGGCGGCACGCTGATGACCGGAAAACCCAAGAGCCGGGCCGGGATTCGCACGGTGCCGCTCCCCCGGTCGCTGGTCGCGGTGCTGGCGGCCCGCGTCGAGGGCCGGGCCCGCACCGCGCCCGCGGTCACCTCACCCAAAGGGGCGCGGCTGAGCCGGGAGAACTGGGTGCGCGCGGTGCGGTGGCGGGAGCAGGTCACCGCGCTGGGCTATCCGACGCTGCGGGTGCACGATCTGCGTCACACCTATGCGAGTCTGGCCCGCGCCGCCGGCGCGGATCTGCGGCTGCTGCAGGTGGCGATGGGGCATGCGTCGATCACGGTGACCGCCCACACCTACGCGGACCTGTTCGACGGGGAGCTCGACGCAGTGGCCGCGGCACTCGATGCGCGCCCCACCGGGATCGACTAGATGTACTGCCCAGGCAGGTTGGTTGAGGGATTGCGACGACACGCGGTAGTGGGTCGTTGAACAGCGAAGGTCTCCCGTCGTGAAGTGGAGCTGCTACGACACACACTTCACAACCGGGAGACCTTCGTGGTTCACGCTAACGCACCTTTGACCCCCAAGGGCCGACTACTGCTGGCCCTTCGCATCGTCGATGACGGCTGGCCCATCGTCAGGGCAGCCGAACACTTCAACGTTTCGTGGCCGACCGCCAAACGCTGGGCCACTCGCTATGTCGAGATGGGCCCAGAGGGCATGTACGACCGCTCGAGTCGTCCTCATCGCAGTCCGAACCGCACCCCCGAGCCGATCAAACGCAAGATCGTGGCCCTGCGGTGGCGTCAGCGCCTCTCACCCCAGGCGATCGGCTCCCGACTGTCGATGCCGGCCTCGACCGTGCACGCGGTGCTGGTCCGATGCCGGCTCAACCGGCTCTCCCACATCGACATCCGCACTGGGGAAGTGATCCGCCGCTACGAGCACCCTCATCCGGGCTCGATGATCCACGTCGACGTCAAGAAACTCGGCAACATCCCCGTCGGTGGCGGCTGGCGGTTCGTCGGACGCGCCAAAGGACGCAAGAATCGGCAGGCCACGCCGGGAACCCGCCGGAGCAAGCACCACAACGAACTACTCGGACATGCCTTCGTGCACACCGTCATCGACGATCACTCTCGCGTCGCCTATGCCGAGATCCATGACGACGAAACCGCTGTCACCGCAGCCGGAGTCCTTCAGCGAGCCGTGGGCTGGTTCGCGGCCCGCGGCGTCACTGTCGAACGAGTCTTGTCCGACAACGGTGGCTGCTACCGCTCAGCGTTGTGGAAGCGCACCTGCACCGAGCTCGGAGTCACGGCGAAGTACACACGCCCCTACCGGCCGCAAACCAACGGCAAGATCGAACGGTTCCACCGGACCATGGCCGCCGAATGGGCTTTCGCCCGGCACTACCGGTCCGAACAAGCCCGACGCGCAGCGTTGCCAGGATGGTTGCACACCTACAATCACCACCGGCAACACTCCGCCATCGGCCGGAACGTTCCCTTCAGCCGCTTGACCAACGTCCCTGGGCAGTACAACTAGACCCGGCAGAGTCGGGATCGAACCGACGACCTTCCGCTGTTCCGAGGACGCGGATCGTCCTCGCCGAACACGAAGCTGCAAACGGCGAACTATCCGCGGGCTGCCACGACCTTCTTGGCTGCCTCGAGCAGGGGCTCCGCCGCGCGGCCCATCTTCGTCAACTCCGCGGCGGTGAGGTCCTGATGTGTGTAGGCCGCTTTGTTCTTCCGGCTCAGGAGGGTGTTCAGGTGCCGTTCGGATCCGCTGTCTGCCCGCTTGAGCAGGGCGACGGCCTCGCTGTGGTTACCGGTGTTGGAGTGCACGCCGAGCCGCGCGCAGCAGATGACGTCCGAGGCTGCGATACCCGCATCCACGTAGAGTCCCCGGCAGCGTTGGGCATCTCCCGTCCGAGATGGTCGGCGGCATCGAGAAACTCGGTCGCCTTGGACATGCGCCCGGCGGCGACCGCGGCGTCACATTTGCGCTGCCCCGCCATCACGAGCTCCTCGCCGGGCGCAGTTGCGCGGTGAACCAGGCCCGTGTCCCCGCAACGGTGAGGCCCTGGGTCGACACGTCGCCGAGCAGCGGCTCGCCGGCGGCGACCGCGGCGCGCAACTCGTCCTCGGTGTACTCGACGATCCGGCCGTCGTTGCCGGTCCACGCGGTGATCAGTCGAGCGAGTCCGGTGACCCGCTGGTCCCACGCGTCGTCCTCGGAATCGGTTGCGCGCACCAGGAACACGTCGATGTCGCTGTCGGGCCTCATCCGCCCCGTCGCCGCCGACCCGAACACCGCGGCGTACCGCAGCGCCGTCTCCCACTCGGTGAAGTGCTCTTCGAGGCGCTGCAGGAAGGTGGAGTTCAGCCGGGAGAGCGCCATGATCGGCGGGGCCGCGAGATGCTCGGTGTTGAGGCGGTAGGTGTGCGTCCGACCTACTTCATCGTGCAGCACCACGCCCTGTGCACTGAGCCGGTTGAGGACCTTGCGGATGCCTTCCCCTGATGCGCTGCCGAGGATGCGCTGGACCTGGCTGATCGTGAATGTGAGGTCGGCGGCCGCCAGCACCGCGAGCACGTCGCCGTCGAGGGTCGGCGTCACCGTCGCGAACGGCTTGTTGAGCTGCATGGCGCACCCCTCTCCAACGAAAGTTAGAGTAACACAACTATAGTTGGAGAACGGCTGGAGGACGACGCGCTCGCCCCTGCGCGGACTGCGCATCAGCAGCGCCCGCAGGTAAGACGGCGACCGACGCCACCGCGGGCGGGGCAGACTGATCACCGTGAACCCACGACGACGGACAGGCCCCGTCGACCGCCCTCGACGCCCCACTGCTCGAGATAGAGTCGGGCCCCTGACACCGGGCCACTGACACCAGACCCCCTCCGACCACCAAAAAAACCTCCCGGATAACCGGGAGGTTTTCATGGTGGCCAGAGTCGGGATCGAACCGACGACCTTCCGCTTTTCAGGCGGACGCTCGTACCAACTGAGCTACCTGGCCCTAAGAGAACCGGCGCATCCGGTAGAACCGAATGCGCCGGTCATCTCTGGCGACCCTGACGGGACTCGAACCCGCGACCTCCGCCGTGACAGGGCGGCGCGCTAACCAACTGCGCCACAGGGCCTTGTTTAATTGTTCTGTCCGATTCTCGTTGCCGAGTGCCGTCCAGGCGTACCCCCTACGGGATTCGAACCCGCGCTACCGCCTTGAAAGGGCGGCGTCCTAGGCCGCTAGACGAAGGGGGCCGGTCTCGCTTCTCCGCTGGGAGCTCGCATAGCTTATGACAGGTTTTGCGCGCAACACAAATCGGCTGGTCAGAGCCATAAAGTGGCCACTTTTGGGGCATTCGCGCAGGACACGTGCAGGCCCCCGTTCCGAACACTGCGCACAGCTGCACGACCCACGTGCCGGCAGCCGGTTCAGAACGACCCGTACACCTGCGCGACACACCTGTAGGCCCCCGTTCGGACAGCTGAGCGAAGCTGTAAACTCGGCGACGCCCCGGCTACCGGGGTACGCCCCTATAGCTCAGTTGGTAGAGCTACGGACTTTTAATCCGCAGGTCCCAGGTTCGAGCCCTGGTGGGGGCACCAAGCATCTTTGCTGATCACGGCATATTTCGACGCACCCATGAGATCGACCGTGCGATTATCGTGCGACAGGTGGATCGGGACTGTCCGCTCAGCACGGACACAGGCTGTGTGATTCGGACTACGCCCGTCGTTCATGGACAACGTCCGCCCTCTCCCCCTCCCGGTCACGGCCGAGCACTTCGGCCCGTCACCGGCCGACCTCGGCGAGATCCTGCGCGTCAGCTACCCCAACGACCGCTTCGTGCTCGACGCGACACGGACGCCCATCCTGGTCGATGACGGCTCGCTGTATGTCGACGTCTCGGAGTCACTCGATGGCCGTCGTGAGATGTTCTGCGAGATCGCCGCGGAGCCGACCGAGGTGGAAGCGATGCGTGCGGTCGCGCAGTCGATCCTCGCCGCGGCCGATCGGCTTGATCCCGCGCTGTGACGTACTACCCGAGAGAGAGCAGCGTCCCAGCGAGACCGATGCAGCTCCCGAGTAGGAGAGTCACGGGGCCCACCCAGGTCAACCTGAGCGGCCGTTCTTCCTTGTCAGCGCGGTGCTCACACCCGAGTTCGGCCATGTCATCGCGACGGTGAACTTCCATGTTTTGCGCCAGGATCTGCACGCCAAGTTCCGCGGCACGTTGGTCTTTACGCTCTTGAATACGAACTGTCCTGGGTCTGGTCAAGCGCATGATCTCATCAGGAGAACTCCGGTGTCCGGTATGGCTGCACCGAGGAAGTTCGATCCAAAGACCCGTGAGCGGGCGGTGAGGATGTATCACGACCGCCTCGACGAGCATGGCGGGTCGAGGCGGTCGACACCAGGTAGGCGCGCTGCTCGGCATCAACGAGGCGACGTTGCGGAACTGGATCGAAAAGGACCAGCCGATCGTGACGGCTCGAGGAACCACAACAGTGGGCGAGCAGGATGCCGAACTGGCTGCGCCCCGCATGGAGTCGCCGAATTACGCAGGGCGCACGAGATTTTGAAGACCACGTCGGCGTTTTTCGCAGCGGCGGAGGTCGACCTCCGACTGCGGTGATCGTCGATTACATCGAACACACAAGGGCCGGTTCGTCGGTCGTCCCGATCTACCGCGGCCAAGGCGAAGATCTGCACGACTAGACGAGCCTGAGCCGTCGCCGCACCGGGACGAGGAGATCGGCGAGGGCTGCCGATTTCACTTTCGCCTCGGCGCGGACCTTCTCTCGCGTGGCCTTCGGTTCGTCGGACACCCTCTCGGGGACCCTGCGCAGCTGCCGGCGCGGCGTCGCGTGCTCCTCAAACAGTCGTAGTTCGCTGAGAGTTGCCTTCCCTTCTAGCTAGCCGACATCCTGCAACGCCTACTCGCCAGCAAGGATCAGGGCTCACCGGAGAGCAATCGGGGCCTCAACGGAGCCGACCATGAAACGTGTGGGTCGCCAAGAAGCGCCAAACAATCGATAGTCCCTCGTTCACGAGGCTATTCCGACGCCGATGCCACTAGTCTCATTACACTTCAACGGAAGCCCCGTAGTATCCGTAACGCGTTCCGCTCCCAGTACTCACCTCAACCGCGTTCATCACCGTCCCAAGCACACGGGCCCGAGCCTTTTCGAGTGAGAGCACGGTCTCCTCAAGATCATCACGGTGTGTATGACCGGCACGAACCACGAGAAGAACCCCGTCAACGTACTGCGCTAGTACCGATGAATCTGCAACTGGGAGAACAGGAGGCGAATCAATCAGCACGAAGTCGTATCCGGCTGGAACATTTGACATAAGAGAAGCCGCCTTCATACTGCCAAGCAACTCGGCAGGGTTCGGGGGCACAACTCCAGACGCAAGAACGTCTAGCCCGTCCAGCACTGTGCTCTGAATACACGACGCCAGATCAATGTCACCCCGTAGATAGGTAGTGAGACCTATCCCGCCGGAAACACCAAGGCTATCAGCGATACTCGGCTTCCTAAGGTCCGCATCCACGACCAACACGCGTATACCAGCCTCAGCCAGACTTGCTCCCAGGTTCAGGGCGGTCGTAGTCTTACCTTCTCCCGGCATACCACTCGTTACCAATACCCTTGTCGCAGGGCTATCGACATCCACGTACGAAAGATTCGCACGCAATCGCCGATATGCTTCGGCCGCGGCCGAACTCCCCTGGTGGAACTCAACGACACCCCGGTTCGATAGCTGAGATTCCATTGGAACGCTACTCAGTAGCGCCGCACCCGATACCAACTCCAACTCCGCCACATCTCTGATGCGAGTATCGAAACGCCGCCTCGCGAGGACGAAGAGCACGCCGAATAACGCACCACCGAACAAGCCAAGCGCAACGTTCCTCGACGTCGCCGGCCTCACCGGGCTGGTATTCACTGTTCCTGGCGCGACAACCGTTAGCTTCGCTAGTGGCACCCCGCCTGACGCCGGAGTCTCCAGATCCGTCACTCTACGAGACATAGCCTCCGAAACGGCATCCACCAGTCGTCTGGCCACTTCCGGGTCCGTGTCCCGCGCAGTAATCGTCAGCAGCACTGTCGCCGGCTTGGAGGTTGCATTCAGAGCTGACTTCGCTTCAGAAACCGTCATCACCAGCCCCGAGCTTGACAATGCGTCCCGGATCACAGAATCAGACTTGACAAGGTCGATGTACGACGCCACACGCTGCTGCGACGCCATAGACCCCTGGTACGCGGCAGACGCCGAGTCCTCGCTAAAGGTTGAAGTCACATACAACGTGCTACTCGCGGCGTAAACAGGCACCTGGAGCAGACTTACCCCGAGGGCGAGGCAACCCGCCAAGAGAGCCGAGACCGCTACAACCCACCATCTCGTGCCAACAGCAATTGCTGCTGACACGAAACCACTCTTCGCGTCAGCATTTCCATTCAACGATGGCATCCAACCGCCACTTCCTTCCAGGAGTCGCCCCTATATCGCATTCGGGTAATAAGAATGAAACCAGTCAACAAAACTCGCCAGCCCCGACTGTATATCTGTCACAGGGAAAAACCCAAGCTCGCGCGAGGACTCCCCGATATCCGCGTACGTTTGCGGTACGTCCCCTGTCTGCATCGGAAGAAAATCACGCTTACCAGCAGTCTGCACCAGCCCCTTCTTGATTAACTCCCCCTCGAGACAATCAATAAATTCCATCAGATTAACCGGCTTGGAATTACCAAGATTGAAAACCCTATGCTTCACCGTAGATTCAGAACTAAAGACGTAGCCCATTGAAGCAGTGACACCATTAACTATGTCATCAACATACGTGAAATCCCGCTCCATTTTGCCGCCATTGAAAACCGGGATCGACTGACCGCGAACGAGCATATTTGCAAACTTAAAATAGGCCATATCGGGTCGTCCATATGGACCATAAACCGTAAAGAAGCGCAGTCCCACTGACTCAATCCCGAAGGCACTACTGTACGCGTAGGCCATCAACTCGTTCGATCGCTTCGAGGCTGCATAGAGCGAAACCGGCTGATCAGCAGTAGCCGACACGCGATAAGGAACGTCAGCGCTCGCGCCATACACCGAAGACGAGGATGCATACACTAACTTCTTGAAGCGCGACTCCGAACGCCTCTGCAATTCTCGGCAAAGCTCGAGAACATTCAAGAATCCCTCGATATTCGACTTGACGTACGCATGAGGATTCTCTAGCGAATACCGAACGCCTGCCTGCGCAGCAAGATGCACGATCACGTCCGGGTCAAACTCAAACACCAGATCGCGCAGGCTAGTCATGTCGGCGACGTCGACTCTCGCAAATTCGAAATCTGGGCTGGTATTCAGGGGTTTAAGACGGGCCTCTTTCAGTCGCACGTCGTAGTAATCGTTCAGATTATCGATCCCTAAGACCGTAACCGAGTCATCCAGCAGACGCCTGCTCACTGCGGCCCCAATGAATCCTGCGGCACCGGTCACGATGACACGCGCAAAATCTCTTCTATCCATTCTCCGCACTTTCCCTTACGCGACGAGCAGGCGCGCCAGCGAGAGTATCCCCCGGCGCACTCTGCCAATCGACAACTACCGAGTTCGCCGCCACGACAGTACCCGCTCGCAGGACGGATTCACCGATCACAACGCATCCCGTATACAGAACACACCCGGCTTCCAGCGAGGGGTACACAGACGATCTCGCCGACTTCCGACCAAGAGTGACATGCTGATAAATGACACAGCCGTCCCCGACAACGGCGCCTTCACCTATTACGATCCCGACTGGGTGCGGAAAATTCACATTACTTCCGATTTGCGCCAGCGGCGAAACAAAACAACCAAAACGAACGGCTATCAACCAAGAAACCAAAATGCCGCCAACCCTTGAGCGTCTGCGAACGAACTGCAAGAGGCGCACCTGCCTAGCAAAGCTACGATCTCGACCTACGAGAGACCAAGCAAGTCCACTAGCATCCATCAAGACTCCAATCCAACAACAACTATCGCATCGTTAATCTTCATCACTCACCCAGAAATCGCTCTCAAACGTTTAAGCGCAGAAAAGCCCTGCCACATTCCACCAACTAGTCCGAGAGCGACAGTGAAAATTACGACGACGCTCGAAATCGAATCTCGAATCAGAAAAAGAATCGCGACAAGAGCAAACCAGCCGAATGTCAACGGTAATCGCCGAGGCAACTCGAAGCGGATCAGGCGATGTGCGATAACTGCACGTAGCAGCAAGAGCACCAGCGTTCCGATGCATAACGCGGCCGCGACACCCGTTGCCCCCCAAACCTCAACAAGTCCGAGCGACGCTCCAACACAGACCGCGGCCGCGACCATTGTGGTATAAGCGATCGCCCCCATACGGAGAGTAGCTTGGAAAGCATTGCCGTAGGTTGTCGCCATAGACGACAGCACAGCGAATAGAACCATCGCAGGAACCAGATTAAACGCATCCGCGTATTGAGTATTCTCCAGCAGCGGAAGCATCGCCCAGACAAAGACGATTACCAGCGACGCTAGCGACAACAAAACATCCCAGTACCCCGAGATCATCGTGCCGAAGAATGTCGAGAGTGAGTCCGATCCGATCCGGCTTACCGTCTCCTCAATGGATGCCATTGTCAGGACCGAACCGACAGCAGCTATCAGCATCCCAATCTTCAACGCCAGAACGTACTGCCCGTTCTCTTCGGGCCCTAACCGAGACGTTATCAGCAACCTCCCGAAGCCGCTGATCGCCAACATCGCGATAAGGTTCAAGACAAGCGGTGCCGAGAATCTGTACAGGTACCCACAGCTTTGCAGGGATGGCAGTCGGAAGAAAGACACCTTGGCCAGGAACCGACAATTAACTTCGATTATGGTAAAAATGACTATCTGCGAAATCAAGTAGGCGACGTAGAGCCCGACGAACCCCAGATCGAACAGCACGCAACAGATCAGAAGCAATACCACATTAACAATCGCCGATACGACACCAGAAATCGCGAACAATCGGCGCTGACTGAGAGATCTCGCACTATATTGCCACAGCATGGCCAGACCTTGTGCGACCAGTAGGGTAGACACAACCAATATTGTTTCGGCTACTTCTGCGTTGCTCAGCATGTAAAAGACCGCTGCACTTACACAGATAGAACAGCCAGTGACAATCGCAAACCACTGCAAGTCTGCTATAACCCGATTCGCCCGGCCCCTATCTGCGCCCATCGCGAAACGAATGACGGACTCCCAAGAAGCAACGAACACCAGCGGCGCAAGAATTGATGCGGCAGTCTGGACAAAGTCGAATTCGCCAAGATCACTTGGAGTAATCCATATTGCGTAGATTGGGATTAGACTCGCCAAGACGATCTTCGAGCCGGCCGTCCCCAACAGGTACAGGCCGGTAGTCTTGATAAGTTGACTCGTCAAAGAGACCACTTACCTGAGTTCGCGACTGAGAGACCGTTTAAGCGCCTCACGCTGCAGCCTCAACGCCACCACGTGGTGACCGGAATTCACCAATTACGGCAACGATCCGCTGGCGATAAGTCTCGGGGCCATTCTCGGTAATCACACGCTGGTATCCCGCTTCAACAATTTTTCCGTACTCGTCATCATTCAACGCGGATGCTGCCTCAAGAACCTTGACGAGACATTGCGGATCGCGCGGATCGAACCGAAGCGAAGGCTCGGTTATCATCTCCCGAATCCCGCCGCGGTCGGAACCAATTACAAGGGTTTTCACTGCCTGGGACTCGAGAACAGTATTCGGATAGTTTTCCATCCAGATTGACGGAACAATCACACAGTAGACCGTAGGCAGGAGGCCCAGAATCTCTGAATTTGCCATAGCATCGTTGTATTCAACCCCAGGCATCTCCCTTATCATAGCTGTGAACTCATCCCGATAATCATCCGCGATCGACCCAATTATGCGCAGAGACGCATTGCCATGACGCTGACCGAACTG
Organism: Gordonia sp. Swx-4; assembly: GCF_030316175.1. Taxonomy (NCBI): domain Bacteria; kingdom Bacillati; phylum Actinomycetota; class Actinomycetes; order Mycobacteriales; family Gordoniaceae; genus Gordonia; species Gordonia sp. Swx-4. The sequence continues at coordinate 1,184,541 of NZ_CP128197.1, read as the reverse complement.
TTTCCACGCAATCAGCAGATTTGGCACGCCCTTGTCACGCGACACCTGCCCATAATAGAGAAACGCATTTCTGTTGCGTTCACTAATTGATTCTAAATTCCCCAATTTAGCGTAAAACGGGTTCGCGACTGCTATCGTATTTAGACCGTTTTGCGTGCACAGCTCGGCGAGAGATCTACTGGGAGCGATGAACTGGCTAACAACACGACGACGTTGATAGTTGTAGCATCGTAGCGACAATAACTCAAAGAAGTCGACTAGATTCCCGCAGCACGTGTGCTGACAATGGCCCGCGGCATAGCCGTCGCACGGATTCCCGCTGGGATCTACCCCACCCCTTATGCATACTGTCAAGTAGTCTCTGACCGTCTGCACAACTGGATAACCTTGCATCGCAGCGAACGCAGCTGCGCCGAGTTTCCATACGTTATTCGCCCTAATTACGTCGGGATCAAAAGCACGTATCTCACGTTCAAATTTTCGGGCAAGGTATCGCAGTGGGAGTACCCTGCACAGTGTCTTTCTTACATTGCTCTGACGGTACGGAATATTCACGTGGTGTTCGGTACGCAACTCTGGTTCAGACTCGTCCAGAGTAAGTACAAGTACCTCGTGCCCCGCTTCCCGTAAGAGATCGGCTTCACGAAATGTCTGCAGTTCAGCTCCGCCGCAAACCACTAAGTCATTGATTATCAGGATGCGCACTGAAACTCCCACTCCGATCGTCCACTGTTTCGAAGGCTAAAGGATCATCTACTGATGGAACCGTACTCCGCGTTTCGCCATGAACAGGCACGGTTTGAGTCAGATGGCGCCATGCATACAGCGCAACCAGCAAGGCTCCGCTAGCTATTGCCGCCCAGCTGCCCAGATAGAGCGCTCCACCCATTGTGAAGGCGAGATATATCGCGTATAGGAGGCCGTACGATCCGAATATGCCGACGACTGACCCACGCCACAATTCCGCGACAAACAATCTTACTACCGCGGCAAAAAGAATACCCGACACCACGCATGCCAACAGCGAGAACACCCCGAACCCGAATATATACACAAGAATGGCCGGGTAACCAGCGTTGAGCGTGAAGAGCGGCCCGCCCTTGTAGTTGGGAACTAGATTCTCCATAAGGGTATAAATACCTGAACGAGTATCGGGAAGGCGGTGTGAAAAAACTAAAAATTCATTCCTCATCTGATTCGGCTGGGGAGAATCTCCAAAGAGCAGTGCAGTCTTCCAGAATACTTCGCCCTGTAGGGCAAAAGCTCGGTACATAAACCGGTCGAACCCGCTATCGGCGACTCCGGTGTAGTCTGTCGAGTCCGCGAAAGTGGACGCTTTATAGCCGGCCGCTGCTAGACCGCTAGCAACTAGTGCAATCACCGTTCGACTGGCAGCCTTTCGGCTAACCTTCTTCGAACCCACCAATAAGATAGGAGTCAAGAACGAAACACAGATTACCAAGTATCCGCTAAACTGAGTCCCTGTGAGAAATGCGGACGTACCGCTCATGACCAACGCGACGATCCCACTAATTTGGCCCGCCCGGCCAGAATTGCTCGAACAGAAGCCGCAGTAGCTAACGGTCGCAAGCATCGCTGGAAGAGCAATATTGATCTGCGACGCAAAAGGTACTACGGCGGTATCGTAGAAATTCGCCCTGTTGATATCGGAGTTCGATAACAAGTTGGGCGATGCAAGCGCGTTTACTAGTAGAAGAAATATAGCTGTCAAACATACGCGTCTCGCATAAATTTCCGCCATACGTGGCGCACTTGACACATCAACCGCTACGTTTGATGGCCAGCTAGGGGCGGGCACAGTGAGCATGCCAATAACAAATGCGGAGTACAAGTTACATATCGCAGTAAATGCGCCGATATCATGAGAAAAGGACCACGTCGACACTAGGAGCAACGGGGATTTCATCTCGATGTAGCCCACCGAGATTGTGTTCCAAACCATCTGAAACAACAGTAGAATTGACGCCACAAAAATCACGCGACGCCTGACGTATAGAACTACCAGCAGTCCCGCTAATATTCCGGCCGACGCAACATCGCCTAACGAGAGGCCGGTCATCTTCTTGAGCCCACGTTGGACCAAGTATTTCGATCGATGAACCGGTGTCGCGTCTTATCACTCTTCCGTCGCGTATTCCTATCGAGGTGGGCCTCAGAGAACACGTCTTCGAGCTTACGGCCGGTTTCGGTCCACGTGAACTGCTCGGCCCGACGTAGACCGAGGTCGCGAAGTCGAGCAGCCAGCTCTTTATCTTGCCAAACTGCAACGATACTCTGCGCAATCGCGGCATTGTCGGAAGGGTCCACAGTAAGTGCCGCTTCTCCTGCTACCTCGGCAACCGCGGTCGTGTTCGCTGTCACAACCGGGGCACCTGCTTGAAAGGCCTCAACAACAGGGAGACCGAAACCCTCCGACAAACTTGGGAATACAAATATCGCGCAGTTCTGTAGTAGTCTGGCTTTGGTTTCGTTCGATATGTAGGGCAGGACTGTTATCTTGAGATGTGGGCGACTAAGCAACCACTGATTCTCTTCAGTTGAAGCAAAGTCCTTGTGCCCGAACAGTACAAGCGGAGGAAGAGTTGGATCGGCCTGAACTGCTGTCTCGTAAGACTCAAGAATTCCTCGAAGATTTTTCCTCGGCTCAGACGAAGCGTAACCGAGAATAAATTCCGATGGAAACTCGTCCCCAAGTTCTGTGGCATCCGACTCAGGCGCCAGAGAAGTTTCGGCCAACCTCGCGCCGAGCGGCACGACGGAAACTTCGTTGGGATGAACTCCCAACGTGTTTTTAATCTGATCCCGCGAGTACGCACTCACGGTATGGATCTTGTCGGCACGTCTGTACGCACCGGGAACCACGAGACGTCGATACAGCTTTCCCACTTTTTTCTTGATGGTGGGCGGTTCCAGCCAAGATCCCTCGAGGTAAATAGTGTCATGCACCGTAACAATACTCGGCCTGGTAAAGGCAAGACTCGCCGTATTGTAGGGGAACCAGAAGAGATCCACCGCATATCGCTTGGCGAGCACCGGAAGGACAAATTGCTCCCAAACTGGGTACGGAATGCTGGGCAGCCGGACTATTTGCACCCGATTCGTCTGAAGTGCTTCCAGGTCGTCGCATAGTTGGGATTCAGGAATAAAGAGAAGATAGTTGTGCTCTATGTTGTCACTCTCAGACAACTGCCGCAGGACTTCGTAGACCATTACGCCCATGCCCGTACGTCCGCTCCCTGCCAAGATCCCATCGACTCCGATTATCATCGCGAGACCTTCTTCCACACTCCGCGCTGGGGCGAAGCTCCTGGCGCAATCTTGCGAACGATCAGTCGGACGGCAGCTGCCGGGGGTATGAACTGCATTCCGACAATCGCGACTAGGCTACCAACCATAGATGATTCGGTGTCAATCTTGATGAGGCCCCGGTAGATACCCCCTGCGCTGAGGACTAAGGGTAACGCTATCGCCGCGAAAGGGCGACTCGAGGCAGAGCCAGCGAACACGCCAGCCCAGAACCCGATACACCCGAGAGTGAGGCGCGGCATTTTGTGCACTAAGTATCTACGTCCCGCGGGTAGCCTCGACAAGGCTGGCATTCTCCGGCCGACATCCACGTAGTGTCCCTCCGCGATACGTACCCTTCGTTCCCATTGATCTCGACCTGCTGCAGCATCTTCCGTCACGGTTATCTGGTCACACACGCCAACTCGTAGGTTGCGTAGTGTGAAGTCGATTGCGATCTCCATATCGTCGAGGATCGCGCTGGTGGAGATTTCTCTGTAGTCGCTACGCCGGAAGGCTAGGAACTCGCCGACGACGGCGATTGAATCGTGGTCCCCATGCGTCTTTTTCAGGAGTCGTTCGAATCGCCAGAAAAGTCGTTCGTTACCGTTAGTCTCGCTCTTGTTCGCAGATATCAAGCAATACCGCTTGAGCGAATCAATAGCAATCGGTATCCAATCGTCGGGTTGGATCCTACAATTGGCATCGGTAAATACGACTAAATCTGCATTTGACTGTTTTAGTCCGACGTTGCAGGCTGATGCTTTCCCGTTTCTGGGCACCCTTAGCACCGTGTCGGCCCCCGCGCGCTGGGCAGCCTCCGAAGTCGAATCATCACTAGCCACTACCACGATCTTTGCCGTTCCACCGAAACACAGAATCGACTGCTTTAGATCTTGAATCTTTGGCCCGATAGCGCCGGCCTCTAGGTACGCCGGGACCACGATATCCACACTAGGGAGATCGGCAAGCGGTGGAGGTGTTCTGAATTGTCGTGATTTCAATCCGACTCGCGACGTGACGACAGGCAGGAGCGCACAGGCAGCGAACACACTGAAGCCCGCAAGCGAGAACCCTGCCTTGGTATCGAATCTTTTCATTCTGCGTTGCGCCCGTCCAGCACGATGTTTCGACGTTTATCTAGGCATTCTTCGCCGTGTTGATTTGTGAAACCGCCGCGTGTTATGAGGTTACCACTTCCGAACACTAACAATTACTCCAGGCTCCATCGCACGGAAAACAGTTCTTTATGATCGCATTTTATGCATAATAATTCCAACCATTGTCGCGCCATTGCTCGACTGGGAGACACAAGCGTCCGTCAATAACGTTCTTTTCGCGAACTTTGTTTCCGAGCTCTTCTGGGTTAAGCTGCGTGAACTCTTTCCATTCCGTCAGAACCATAATCACGTCAGCATTCTCGCTTGCATCGAGTGCTGTAATTGCGTAGTCCAGCGTGGGAAAAAGCTTCCGCGAATTGTCCATTGCTTTGGGGTCATAGACCGTAACTGAAGCTCCCTGCAACTGTATCTGGCCAGCCACATTCAGTGCGGGCGAATCACGCACGTCGTCAGATTCTGGTTTGAAGGCCGCCCCAAGGATCGCGATCCGCTTACCGAGCAGCGAACCACCACATACTTTCCTCGCTAGCTCAACCATGCGGGTACGGCGGCGCATGTTGACATTGTCAACCTCACGCAAGAAGCTTAACGCCTCCGCAGCGCCGAGTTCGCCAGCGCGGGCCATGAAAGCACGAATATCTTTTGGAAGACATCCACCTCCGAAGCCCAGCCCTGCATTTAGGAATTTCCGCCCGATTCTTGCGTCGCACCCAATCGCGTCCGCGATCGACCTGACATCCGCCCCAGCGGCATCACAGACCTCGGCTATCGCATTGATAAACGATATCTTCGTAGCTAGAAACGCATTCGCAGAGGTTTTAACCAGTTCCGCGGTCGGGGGATCGGTGACGATGAAGGGAGTCTCAGTCTCGAGGATCGGTTCATAGATCTCGCGGCACACCGCTTCAGCGCGGCCTCCGGCGAAGGCGCCAAGCACGACCCGATCAGGGTGCAGTGTGTCATTGACTGCGAAGCCTTCTCGCAAGAACTCAGGATTCCAAGCGACCTCAACTTCGATATCCTTTGCGAGCTCATCGCACCGTTCGGCGAGTCTGTTTGCCGTCCCCACAGGGACTGTTGATTTTCCAAGGATTAGGCTGTCCCTGGTCAGCTGAGGAACTAGTTCCTCAATAGCCGCGTCGACATACTGTAGATCGGCACTGTATTCACCCTTTTTCTGAGGTGTGCCGACCGCGATAAAGAATATGTCCGCAAACTCTGCAGCATCACTGTACGAGCCCGAGATTCGAAGCCTTCCGGACTCAATGTGGCGCTTCAGAAGCTCGGGAAGCTCTGGCTCGTAGAATGGCACCTGCCCAGCAGCCAGTTGCGCTCTCTTATGCGGATCGACCTCGATGCCGAGGACTTCGTGGCCAAGCTCTGCCATGCACGCTGCATGGGTTGCACCCAGGTATCCGAGTCCAAGAACAACCATCTGCATCAGTACGCACCATCCTTAGTCACTACTGCCTTTGCCGTCCGCCACAGGATTAGGGCGTCTTGCATGATCGACCAGTTCTCCACGTAGGAGAGATCGAGGCGAACCGATTCCTCCCAGGAAAGATCCGATCGACCGGAAATCTGCCACAGTCCAGTCATGCCAGGCCTTACCAGCATGCGGCGGGCAACGCGGCCGTCATACCGTTCAACTTCCTCCGGTAGCGGGGGCCTAGGTCCGACAAGGCTCATGGTTCCGCCGAGTACGTTGAATAGCTGTGGCAGCTCATCGAGGCTGTACCGACGGGTAATTCGCCCGACTCTTGTTATCCGCGGATCGTCTCGCATCTTGAACAGAACACCCGAGCCCTCGTTCAGTGCACGCAAATTGTCCTTGAGAGCGTCCGCGTCCTGAACCATTGAGCGGAATTTCCACATGGAGAAGGGCTCATTGTTCAGGCCAACTCGTGCAGCTCGGTAAAAAACCGGCCCCTTGGAATCCAGTTTAATTGCGATAGCCACTAGAACCAGCACTGGCGTGAGTACCGCTAGTATCAAAGCGGCACCGATCTTGTCCACAAGGGCTTTCCTGAAACGGTTAGCACCCTCATATCTAGGCTTATCGATATGGAGCAGAGGCAGGCCGGCGACCGGACGCACCATCACTCGCGGCCCTGCAACGTCTGTGACGCCAGGGGAAACCATCATATCGACATCCAGGCCTTCGAGATCCCATGACAACGTCTGCATTGCGTCGTGCCCGAGGGCGTCTGCCGAGGTCACAGCTACAGTCGTCGCCCCACAATCGAGCACGGATTCACAAACGTCGTCAAACGTTCCGCATACCGGCACCTGGACGTCCTCGACTTGGACGAACGTCCGCTTAGTGGCGCTGCATGGAAGACAGATACCTACGACCTTGTATCCCAAGCCCGGCTGTCGGTGGAAGCGCTGCATCATGGGAATGGCGGAAGCTTCGCTTCCCACTACCAGAACTCGTTCCAGGCTCTTGGCGTGCTGCCGTTGACGGCCAAGTTGCTGCCGCCACGCCCAGCGCGAGACGAGCAAGCCAACCGTACCCACAGGAAGCGCGATGGCAATGAAACCGCGCGCGATGTTCAATCGGAAGAGCAGGTCGACCATCGCCAAGACACCGAACAGCGCCAAGCACGCACTCACCACCCGGCTGTACTCCTGCGACCCGGACCCTACGACCCTTCGGTCCAAGGCCTGAAAGGCCCGCAGCGCAATTAGCCAACTGATGACGAGTACCACCGAGACGACCGTGGCCGGCACCTGCGCAGTACCGTTCGGAGTCAGAGCGCTGCCCGCACCGAAGCGCACAAACTGCGCCAAGCACACTGCGGCAGTGACGATCCCTGCGTCGGACCAGGCAAGGCGAACCACGTACCCGTGGATCCATGAACGGGAGCGTTCCCGAGGCCTGCCTGCGAACCGCAGTCGCAGGGGTGTGCGCTCCGAACTCCGTCCCAATGCGTCGTAGGCCGGACGATGAGCCACAGCCAACCTCCCAAAACAAAACTGATGAACTCGAAGGCGGCGATCGGCCCCTACGCCCAACCACCAGAGCGTCGACGACGCCCTCCCGCAATTGGCTTCGCGGATGTTAGGGAGCGTATTTCAGTGGGGTCATATGTACAACTTGAACGCTTTTGTCGTCCGGCTGGACGACACTTCACCTTGCTATTTTGCAGGAACATCCTGCTAGCAAAGAGGGGATCGCCTCCAAGGTGACACGGACTGTGATCTGCTCCACAGCAGATGCGCTTCCCCCACCCGCTAGGGTCCAAAGTCCCTCGCGAATTCAACTGTGCGGCACGCGTTTCAGCAGGCCAAACACGAGGACGCCGTGTGTGACTGATCTCATAGTTCACTGACAGCGACAGTTTACGAGCGTTGCTGGTTTGCGCCTGTCTTCGATGACGAGCCCCCGGATGGGGGTTCAAACATCTATGTACTTAGTTTTCTCTAGACAGTTACCTCGAGTATCAAATGCCAGAATTCGGACACACTCAAGCTCATTTGTCTCATATTCTCGGTCTGGGTGACGGAAATGGTTTCTGTACCGTGAACGGCCCGTTGGCTACGCGTTGCGCCAGCCCCCGGTTCCCCCTGCAACTTGGCAGCAGCCAGAATGATCGGGTGATCGATAACGCGATGTCGAGCGAGCTAGGCGCCAGACTCCCGCGTCGCGCGTTTCTGATGGCCACTCTCGCGACGGCGACGGTGGCGGTTACTTCATGCAGTGCAGATAGCCATCCACACCAGCCGGATACTCGCCGTCGATCCTGGGGCGCGTTCATATCGACTGTGACTGCTACAGATCAGCCAGCGTTCAGCTCGATCGACCGGCTTGCATCGCTCGCCGGCTACAAGCCGGATTTCGTACACTTATTCGCAGCGATCCCAGATTCACTGCCAGTCGCAACCCTCGATCTCATACGCGGCAGTGGGGCAACCCCGATCGTGACTCTCGAACCTTGGAACCCTAGTAAGGGACGTGACCAGTCGTCGTATACGCTTGCGACCATCGCTGCTGGTCAACACGATTCGGACTTGTCCCGTTGGGGAACACAGTTGGGAGCGTGGCCCCATCCAGTTCTGCTCAGGTTTGCGCAAGAGATGAACGGAACCTGGTACCCATGGTCGATCGGAACCAGTCAGAACACGCCCTACGACTACCGCGCCGCCTGGTCGCGAATGCATTCGATCATCAGAGACAAGGCACCGCACGTTCAGTTCGTGTGGGCGCCAAATGCAATCACTGAGGGCACTCGAGACTTCACCGATTGCTACCCCGGAGACGGTGTCGTGGATTACCTCGGCCTGGACGGTTACAACTGGGGTCAGTCACCAGGCCACCAATGGCAGTCCGCCCATAAGCTCTTCTCCGAAAGTCTCGAGGCACTGGGCAAGTTGAGCTCGAACCGTCCCACGCTTATCACTGAAGTTGGTTGCGCTGACGGCACTACCCCGAATCTCAAAGCGGAGTGGATCACAGACTTCTTCCGAGTCATCGAATCTGCTCCGAATGTCCTCGGCTTTATCTGGTTCCAGATGGACAAGGAACGTGACTGGCGGTTCAATTCGTCGCCTGCCAGCACCGAAAGCTTTCGCAGCGGACTGGCGCGTTGGATGAGTAGCGGCCCGCCGGGCTGACGGTCGCCTGGCACTGTCGGCACCACCAGGTTGCGTGAGTATCAACGGCAGGGATACTGGTGCGATGCCCGCCCAGCCCGTCGACCCATCTGTGTTCCATGCGTTGGTCCTGCTGAACCTGCTGTTCGTCACGGGCTCCTGGTGTCTGGCTCGTCCTACCTACCGGGCAGCGGTCGTCATGGCGGCCGTGTCGTTCGCGTGGTTCATGTGGAACGGGCCGATCGAGGGACGGGTGCTGATCTCGATCAACATCGACCACGGGTTCACCGAGTCGGACATACTCTCGATCCTCGGAGTGGGCATCGCCGCAATCACTTTCACACGCACCCGAGAGCGGCGGCGGTACGAGGAGTAGGTGGGTTGTTTGAGGAGTTCGGCTTGGCAGCCCTTCGAGGCTCCTCGCTAACGCTCGTCGCACCTCAGGGAGCAATGGATGGCTCGTCGTCCACCTCAGGGAGCGATGGTGCGCTCCTCCCCGGCTTACCGCGCGTTGTAGTCGAACCTCTGCTTGTCCAGCTGCGCGCGGAGCGCCGGCTCGAGGACCCGCGCAGCCGTAGCCGTCAGGTGCGAGTCGTCGCGATAGAAGAGGATCTTGTTGTGCGCGGCGAAACAAGAATTACCTTCGCACAGCAGGTCGTTGACGCTGACCGTTGTCACGTCCTGGTATTCGTCACGTGACGCGGCGTCGGTGATCGGTTCGATGCGCGGGTAGTCGTCGAAGTTGAACTCGCACTTGGTCCAGTCGTCCATCGAGCCAGAGATACAGTCGGCCACTTGGAAACCCGGGTAGGGCGTGTCGGCGATGTAGACGAGCTTGGCGCCGGTGTTCCGCAGCTGGATCATCGTGTGCGTCCACGCGGCCTCGGAGACCACCCGGTCCGGCACATACGTCGACAGCGACGAGACGAAGATGATCCGCGGGCCCACCTCGGCGATGCGCTTCAGCGTCTCCGCGCGCCACTCCTGGCAGTCCGGCTTCACGTACGGGTCCGGGATGCGTGGCTGCGGCCGCAGGTGCTGGGCCGGGCAGGCGGCCTTGGTGAACTGGTGAATCCGCCAGCCGTGGTCGGCGCCGAGGTTGCGGATCGCCTGCGCCCACTGGTCGGCGTGGCTGTCGCCGAAGAGCACCACCGGGATGCCGTCGGCCGGACCGAAGACGCAGTCGGTGCGGGGCGCGGTGTCCCCCACCGGAATCAGGCACTCGAACGGTTCGGGCCGGTCGTCGAACGCCTGGAACGGGTTGGGCGTCACCGCGCCGGACTGCTCACCACTGTCGGTGCCGAACACCGACTGATACGTGAGCGACGCGTTCGCGACGGTGTCGCGGCTGGCCACCTGCACGGTGATCACGCCGGCGGTCATCGTGACCGCCAGGGCCGCGACGACGCCGGTCAGGCCCAGCGAGATCGACGCCGAGTCATTGCGTTTGAGCTCGCGGTTGTGCAGCAGCGGTTCCTCGAACAGCAGCGTCGAGATGGTTGCGAGCACCAGCGACCCCGCCGACACCGCCAGCAGTACCGGCCAGCTCGACGACCCGACGACCGCCTCGTACAGCACGATCGCCGGCCAATGCCACAGGTACCAGGCATACGACACCCGGCCGAGGAACTTCAGCGGCGGCGTCGCCAGCAGCCGTCCGACGAACACCGACCCCGTCCCCACCGCACAACCGGAGGCGATGACCAGTGCGGCACCCGCGGTCGGGAGCAACGCCGCGGTACCCGGATACGGGGTGTGGGCGTTCACGATGAACGCCGCGACCACGATCCCGACCAGACCGGCCCAACCGAGCACGAGGACAAGCGGTTTACTCGCGCGGAGTCCACCGAGTCGTGCGAGGGCCGGCATCCCGATCGCTACCAAGCCGCCGACGCCGAACTGCCAGGCGCGGGTGTAGGTGGCCATGTAGGCGCTCGCGGGATCGGTGGGCGTCAGCACGATCGCCCACACCAGCGACGCGACGCTGATCAGCAGCACCGCGATACCGACCGACCAGCGGACCGAGAGGCGTTCCCGCAGCCGCGTCCGGGTCGCCAACGCACCGGCGCCGATCACCAGGAACGGCCAGACGAAGTACAGCTGCGCCTCGATGGCGAGCGACCAGAAGTGCGTCGCCAAACTGCCGTCGATCGCGCCGGCCAGATAGTCGGCGTTCTGCTCGATGAAATGCCAGTTCGCCAATTGCGCTGCCGCAGCCAACAGATCCAGGGCTTGCTTGAACACCTTCAGCAGCGGCATGAAGATCGCGGCGCCGATGATCGACACCACGATCACGAGGGCGGCCGGCGGGATGATGCGGCGGGCGCGTCGGGCGAAGAAGCCGCGCAACGAGATCCGCTCGTGGCGCTCGTACTCGCGGACCAGCAGCCCGGTGATCAGGAATCCGGAGATCACGAAGAAGACGTCGACACCGACGAATCCGCCGGTCAGGTACGGGACGTGCGAGTGGAACAGGACCACCAGCAGCACCGCGATACCGCGTAGGCCGGCGATGTCGTCGAAGAAGGTCTTCGGCGCCACGCGCGTCCCCGGAGAGTCCTGTGGCGATGAAACGGTGAGCGCGCGCATCGGTTTCGTCGGGGCCTCGTACGGCATCAGCTGCGCCGGCCGATCACTTCGTGTCCCACGGGAGCATGAGGTCGAACCAACCGAGCGCCACGGCCGCGATGAACACGATCACCAGCGTGTACCCGATGACCTCCCACACCGAGATGCGGTTCCAGTTGGTCGGGGTCGGGCGTTTGGGAGTGACTGCGGGGCGGGCGTCGTCGGGTGTGGAACCGAACGGCGTCATGAGGTGATCTCCTTCGGGTCGATCTTTCTCAACTGCACCGTCTCGGCGTCGTCGGTCTCGGCGTCGGCGTCGTTCGCGTCGAGGTCCTCCGGTTCGATCCCCGCGCCACGACGACGCTGCGGCAGCAGGATCTTCACGAACTCGACGAACAGCGGCAACGCCAGATACGTGTAGGCCAGCACCAGCCCGACCATCATCCAGAACTGTGCGAGCCCGTACACCATCACGTCCCGCACGATGAACACCCAGAACGCCAGCAACGACGCCCCGAGTACCGTCGCGCCGAGCCAGGAGATTGAGCGGGCCAGCGAGTTCGACTGGCCGATCACACCGGTCGGCACCCAGCCGATCTCGCGGCCGATGATCTTGTGCCAGATCGCCACCGCGTGCGCGTAGCTGTAGGCCATCTGGATGCGCAGCACCTCAAAGCGCCAGCGGGTGCGCGACACCAGCGGGAACAGCACCACGTACACCCACAGACCCAGCAGGAACGGGACCAGCTGCGCGGGCCGGACGTCCTCGGGATAGAAGGCGGCCATGATGACGCCCGGCAGGAAGAGCAGGAAGACGTTCAGCGCGGTGGTGATGTAGTACAAGACGCCCGCCCACCGAGCGATGCGCTGACGAACGGTCTGACGCTGCGGGTGATCCACCGACCGGCTGTTCTGCACCGGCGTCAACGTCCCTTGGCACCAGCGGTACTGCTGGTTCAGGAAGCCCGCGAGATCCGACGGGCACAAGCCGCGCGACAACACCACCGGCACATAACGGATCGAATAGCCGGCCTGCTGCAGGTGACGTCCCGTGTGCAGGTCCTCGCTGTGCTCGATCGCGGCGAAGCCACCGACCCGCTCGATCGCGCTGCGCCGGTAGACCGCCGACGTGCCGACGCAGTTGGCCGCACCGATCCGATCGCGCGACGGCAGCACCCATCGATAGAAGAATTCCTGCGTCGCGCCGGCGGTGCGCTGGATCCAATTCATCGACTCGGTGGTGGCGAAACATTGTGGACTCTGGACGATCGCGACTTGCGGGTCGTCCAAATAAGGGATCAAATGGCCGAGGAAATCAGCTCGAGGACAGAAATCGGCGTCGAAGATGACGATCAATTCCCCGTGACTGATCCGTGAGGCGTGCCGCAGATTGCCCGCCTTACGGAGATGCCCACGATCAGGGCGGACGACGTAGTCGAAACCGAAAGATGCTGCCAGATCGTGAACCTCCTCGCGCGCCGCGTCGTCGAGGACGTAGACGAACAGCTTTCCCGGCCACTTCATCGCGACCACGTGCTCGTAGGTGTTGCGCAGGATTTCCAGGCTTTCACCACAGGTCGGCAGAAAGACGTCGACGCTCGGGTGGCGGCCGTCGTGCGGATTCCAAGAAGTGACACGTTCCTGATGCGACGACCACGTCACCCGTCGTTTGTTCATGCCGGTCAACAATGAGAATGTGTTACCGATCACATTCAGAACGAGGATGAGAAGTACCGGCGTGAGCCAGACGTGGGTGGTGGCGAATGCGACAAGCGAGAAAGCGACCAGAACGAACGCGGCGATCAGGACCAGCTGGATCCAGCGCATCTGCGGTCCGAGATACTCGTAGACCTCGTCGTCGTCCGGCGCAGCGACTGATAGCGGATTATGCTGCGGGGCAGGTGGTTCCGCGTGGCGTCGAGCGATCGGCACGTGGACCGGACCGGCGTCGGCGAGCGCAGGGCCGCCAGTGGACGACGCACCTGTTCCCTGGGTCCCGACCGTCAGCTCCACTCACCCAGGATCATTCAACCAATACGTCGACGCAAACTGCGGGAATCGCCGGGTTACCGTTTGCGGGTGAAATCCAGGTGGGACCGGGTGCGGTCCGTCGGCGCGTGTGTCGCCGTCGTGTCCGTTTTCGGGGTGGGGATCTCCGCATGCACGTCGGAATCGGGCGCCGGTTCGACGGCCGAGGCGTCGAGTTCGGCGACATCGTCGACCAGTGTCGTGCTGAGCGCCGAGGCGGTTGAGCAGCGCGGTGGAATCGTCCGAATCGACGACGCTCCGGATTCATGGTCATTGCCGGACGGCACCGTCGCCAAGCGATTGGTCTACCGGTCCACCTCCGGGGTCGACGGGTCGTCGACCACGGTGAGCGGCGCGGCCTTCGTCCCCGGGTCCATCCCGCCGGCCGGGGGCTGGCCGCTGATCGCCTACGCGCACGGAACAACCGGCATCACACCCGATTGCGCGCCGTCGGACCAGGCGGACATGTTCGGCGACCTGACCGCGGTCCGAGACTTCCTCGACGCGGGATATGCCGTGGTCACAACCGATTACCAGGGGCTCGGCACGCGCACCGGGCGCCAGGCCCCGCACCCGTACCTCGAACCACTCACCGCCGCCTACAACGTCATCGACGCGGCCCGCGCGGCGCAGTCCTCCGCCCTCGGCATCAGCCCGCGTTGGCTCGCCGCCGGGCGGTCGCAGGGTGGCGCGGCAGTCTGGTCGGCCGCAGAAGAGTTCGGCGGCTACGGCGGTGGGAGCGGCGAACTCCTGGGCGTGGTGGCCGTCGCACCGCTGCTCGATCCCCAGTACTTCGCGACGCGCGCACAGGAGAACACCCTCACGCGCGCTCAGCAGCATCTGTATCCGCTGGTGGTACACGGAGTCTCGCAGGCCGACCCGGCGGTGAACCCCGCCGATCACCTCTCCGCCCTGGACAGCTCGGCTGTGCCGGTGTGCGGAGAAGGCCGGACGGCGGTGTCGTTGCTGTCGGTGCCGGCGCACACGTCGTTGGGTGCCGTGACACCGCAAGCGGCCCAGACATTGCACGCACGCCTCGAGGCCTACGCACTCCCCCGAACCGGGACGACGGTGCCGATCCTCGCGGTCTACGGGGCGGAAGATGACGTCATCCCCACCGATGTGATGGAAGACACAATCACACGCGCATGCGGCATCGGGGATCAGGTACTGAGTGTCAGGCATGAACAGCAAGGGCATATCGTCGACCCTGGCCCCGATATGGCGGCCTGGGTCCGCGACCGAGTTGCCGGATTGCCCGCGCCGAGTAATTGTTGAAACAAACGAACCCGACGCCTCGCGCATGGCCGCTAAATGGCCGCTATGGTGACAAAGTCGCCAGACGAGAATCGTGGGTTGGGAGACTGGTTAAATGTTCAATGCCGTGAAGCGCATTGCAGGTTCTGCACCGATCTGGGCATGGATCGTCATGGTCGTGTGTGCCGTGGTCCTTGTCGTCGGCCTCATCGTGTCGAGCAATCGGACCGCCCCGAAATCGGACTCGGTGGCGGCGATGACGCCCACCAGCTCCACCCCGCTCGAACAGCCCGCCACCCTCGCGTTCATCGAGGACGCCAAGGCGCACGCTGCTGAGCCCAGGACAATTGTGCTGCTCGGCGATTCGACCGGTGCTGCCCGTGACGGCTGGGCCCCCGAGGTCGGCAGCGCCATCAGCCAGAACCTCCAGCGGCCGATGGCGACCAAATTCTGGAACACCACGACCAACGATTACGGCGCGATGGTCGGACTCGGCGACGGCCCGAATGGACCGATCGGATTCTGGAATGCCAGCGCTTCCGGAAAAGACGCGAATTACGCGTTCGAGAATCTCGACAAGATGATTCCTACGGATGTCACACCGGATTTAATCATGCTTAATTTCGGACATACGCAGGATCCCGAGACCCCCCTGGCCGAACAGCTGCAGCCGCTCATCGCACAGCTCCGCAAGGAATACCCCAACGCCGACCTCGTCGCGATCAAGCAGAGCCCGGCCCAGGGCAAGAACACCGGCGAGGTGACCGCCGGCTTCGCATCGGCCATGGACGCCGAGGGCATCCAGGTCATCGACGTCTACTCCGCCTTCCCCGCCGACGACGCCGCGCTGGCACCGCTGCTGAAGGACACCGTCAACCCGAGCGCTGCAGGACAGCAGATCTGGGCGACCACGGTTCTCAAGGCTTTTGAGGTGCAGGCGTAGGTTCAGCCCGCAACCAGCCCGCGGGGATGTAACCACACGTTGAGCAGCTACTACGACGCACCCTCAGGTGAACGCTGGCGTCGCACCCGGCGAGCTCGCGTGGCGAGAGGCCTCCTGGCGATCAAAGCCACCAGCCGAACTTCGTAGCGACGGTTCCGGTACCACCGCCGCACTCGACGGGCCTGATCCATCCGCTTACTCGTAGAACGTTCGGCCGCGATGTCAGACGCGGTGCGTAGTCCGTAATCGGCACGCAGTTGTCGAATCCTCGGAGTGTGGGGCGACTGCTCGTTCAACGGCCGTCCGGCAAGCCGGTACACGGGGTGACGGAAAGTTCCAGCGATGAACCAGGCGATACATGAGAACACCAGCATCCCCGCCGCGAAGACCACGGCAAGAATCTTCGAGTGAAGCGGTGTTCCGTTGGGCAAGAACATGATCAGGTAGCCGACAGCGAATACGGCAGTGACCAGGCTCAGCGCTCGGAACAAGAGTGCCATACCGTGTTGTGGGCGGGGCAAGGTGAGTAAGTCGAACTGGCGAAGGGCTTCTGCCCAGGAATATCGCTGCTTGAGTGACGCATGAGTGGGATCGACATCCTCGTCTGGCAGTAGCGCCACCAACCGCTCCACCTGTTCGAAGTAGCTGCGCCGGTGCTTGTAATGGACATACAGAGCGGCCAGCGCTGACACCAGTGGAACCAGCGCGCCGAGTAGCGCGAAGTAGAAATTTGGGCCGCCAAGCGTGTTCAAGCCGATCCCCCGCTGTTGGTACACGTTTACCGAGCCCTCTCGGATTCGAGCTGACGCTAGCAGCGAGTACCGACCGATCGGCCGATGAGATTCTCCGAATGCAGCACTACCGCACGGCGGCGTTCTGCCGCGTATAGGTTTCCGCCCCACGAAGGCCGACTTCGCGACCGGAGGACTGCGCCTTGTCGTGAGTGAATGTGAATCCTTTGCCCGATCCGAGTGGTCGGCGAACCCGGTCCGCAGTCTTTGTCAGACCCCCGAGGTAGAACTGAAGACACCAGAAACCTGATGACAGAGCAGTAGTCAACGACGGTCCCACCCAACCGCAATTTCGCCCCACGAGAGGCACTGCTGCCGTCATGCCCGACACCGACACGCTTTCACTCGACGCGATCCTCGACCAACTCGTCGACATCACCCCACCCGACGACGACCCCACCGGTGCTGAAACGTGCTTCCGGCTCAGCCGATGGATATTGCTACGCAACCTCGCCGATCACCAGACCGGCACTCACACAGCCAAACTCGATTCTCTGGGCGTCGCGGACAAGGCCGGCTCCACCTCCAAGAAACTGCTGATCGAGATGGGACTCCCACCCGCGGCAGCCACCCGCACGGCCCGCATCGCCGACCACCTCGGCACGCTGGGCAAGGTCGAGGCCTACGCCGCCGACGGCAGACTGTCAGGCGAAGCTGTCGACGCAATCGTGCGAGGGATTGCCACGATCGAGAAACGTTCACCAACAGCACTTTCCGATGACGATCGCGCCGGCCATGAGAGCGAACTCCTCACCCAAGCCCTGTCCGGTGCCACACCCACCGAAATCCAGAAGCACGCCCAGACAATCGGCAACACCATCGCCGACGACCAGGGTGACGGCATCCCTGCGAGCGACGACCGATCCCTGGACACGCTGTCGCACCACCTCACCGATGACAGCCGCGTCGAGATCCACGCCAACGTCACCCAGGGTGTGGGCGAGAAATTCATCGCCATGATCGACGAACGTGCCGTGCCGCGTGCCGAACCCGACGGCGCCCCCGACCGACGTTCACCCGGCCAGATCCGTGCCGACGCCCTCGAGGTACTGCTGGATCAGGCCGCCGTCGGTGCGGCGATGGACACCATCGGAACACCTCGAACCCAGACGCTGCTGACCATCCCCGCCGACGGTCGCAGTCCCGCGTTCCTGCCCTGGACCGGATCGACCACCCAGGTGACCGCGAAACAATTGTCCTGCGACGGCACCCTCACCGAGATCGTGATCGACGGCGATACCGTGCCACTACAGATGGGCCGCGAACGACGACTGTTCCCACCGCACCTGCGCAAAGCGATCATCATCCGTGACGAGAACTGCATCAAATGCGGTGCACCACCATCACATACGCAGGTGCACCATATCGAGCACTGGTCCGACGACGGTGAGACCGAACTCGACAACGGTTGCCTGCTCTGCCAACGCTGCCACACCCAGGTCCACCACAACGGGTGGGACATAATGATGGGCTTCGACCGCCACCCGTGGCTGATCCCGCCGGCCGAGATCGATCCCCGACGCCGCGCGCTCCCCGCCTACAACCGACGCACCATGCGACTCGACGACGCCGCCTGACACCAAGACTTAAGCGCAGCACCTTCCGCACCCGACGACCAGCCGGGACCGCATCCGTTCCTTGACAACTCCACAGTGAAATCGGGCCGCCAGCGTGGCGCTCACAGGATCCGTTCCCGCTCACCCGTCTTGCGTGAGCGGGAACGGAACCCGTGAGCGAAACCCAGTGCTTAGCCTATCGAGGTCACCCCGCCGGCGGAACCCCCACCGCTGCATGTGAACTCACCGCTGCGAGCGCCTCAGTGAACGGCGGGATGAAGAACTTCGCGCCGAGGACGCAGCAGGCGTGACCGCCGTCGACCTCGAAGCGTTGCGACCCGGGGATGCCGTCGAGCAACAATTGCTGGCGTTCCGGTTCGACGACCCGGTCTCGGGTGGACACCACGACGGCCGTCGGGACGTCTATCTCATTCAGCCAACTGCGAGAGTCGAACTGGCCCAAGCCGTTTCCGAACTCACCGAGGTGTGACAGCGGCGTCGAGAAGAACTGCCGAAGCGCCCAGATGGAGGTGTGCGACGTCGTCTTGTTGAGGCTTTTCTCGGAGACGCGCGGGAGCATTCGGTACAGCGGCGTCAGGATGCGGCCGGTCCGTTCCGACGACCTCCGGTGCTTGGGGTCGTTGGTGCTGAAGAACGGGCCCGTCGAGCAGAGCACCAGCCCCGACACCCGCTCGGGGTGCCGACGCCATGTCAGCTGGGCGATGCCGCCGCCCATCGAGAATCCGGCGGCGACGAACCGGTCGATGCCGAGGACGTCGGCGACGGCGACCACGTCGTCGGCGCAGTCCCGGAGGTCGAAGGTCTCGGACTCGATGCCGCGGCCATGCCAGCGGGCGTCGAGGGTGATCACCCGATAGCTGTCGTTGATCGCCGGGATCGTCGGGTACCAGCACAGCAGGCCGGTGGTCAGCACCGAGTGCAGCAGGAAGACCGCCGGTGCGTCGCGGGGTCCCGAATCGGTGACGAAGGCGCGTCCACGACCGGGCAGGTCGAGCACCTGACCTTCGGGAATGTCCGTGGCCGGGTGGGGCGAGAAGACGTGGCGAACCGCTCGGGCGGCGCCGTTGAGAAACTCGGGGATCACGCATACAACGCTACGTGAGATGCTGGTCACATGATCGACATCGCCCGTCCGAAAATCGAGGGGTCGATCGCCGTGGCCGACGGTGATCGTCGCATCGGGTTCGCCGAATACGGATCAGCTACCGGACGGGCCATCATCTGGCTCCACGGGACGCCCGGCGCTCGCCGCCAGATCCCCGTCGAAGCCCGTGGATATGCCGCTGAACGGGGGGTTCGCCTGATCGGGCTGGACCGGCCGGGCGTCGGGTCGTCGACGCCGCACCGGTACGAGAACATCGCCGCCTTCGCCCCAGACCTCGAGACCGTGCTCGAAGCACTCGGCATCGACGAGTTCGCCATCATCGGCCTCTCCGGCGGCGGACCGTACACACTCGGAGTGGCGCACGCGATGCCCGATCGGGTGGTCGCCGCGGGCATCCTCGGCGGCGTCGCCCCGACCGTCGGACCCGACCGCATCCCCGGCGGGGCGATGAAGCTCGGCTCGTTCCTGGCGCCGGCGGTCGACGTCGCGGGTTCGCAAATCGGACAGGTCCTCAGCATCGCACTGCGCTTCGCGCGGCCGATCGCCGAACCGGCCATCACCGTCTACGGCCGCTTCTCCCCCGAAGCCGACCGAGAACTACTGGCGCGCCCCGAGTTCCGGGCCATGTTCCTCAACGACCTGCTCCACGGCGGGCGCCGCGCGATGGAGGCACCGTTCGCCGATGTCGTCGTCTTCGCCAAGGACTGGGGATTCCGCGTCTCCGACGTCGGAGTGCCCGTGCGCTGGTGGCATGGCGACCACGATCACATCATCCCGTACGCACACGGCCAGCACGTGGTGTCGTTGCTCCCCGACGCCAAGCTGTTCGAGCTGGCCGGCGAGAGCCACCTCAGCACGCTGCACATGGCCACCGACATCATCGACGAGCTGCTCGCTATCTGGGATCAGTCGCGGGCGTTGAAGTAGGCGGTCGACCTCACCTGGCCTTCGCGGCTCGTCGCTTGCGCTCCTCGCACCTCAGGCATCAAGAGGTCAGGGTGCGGTCGCCGACAACCCGGCGGCCAGACCCAGCACGACGGCCATCAGCATCAGTTCGACGACGGCGTTCCGGATGGACGCGGTCTCGGTCTGGCGATGGCGCTCGACGGCAGGTACCCAGCGTCGTCGATGCCAGGCGGCGACCCCCACCAGCGCCGCCAGCATCACGACCTTCGCCAGCAGAATCCGCCCGTAACCGGTGGTGACCAGTGCCGACAGTCCGTTGATCTCGGTCAGTGCGGCGACCACGCCGGTCACCGCGATCACCCCGACCGCCCACGGCGCCCGCTGCGAGAACACCGGCAAACTGCGCGCCCACCCGGACCGGCCGCGCACGGAGAGGACCATCGCGGCGAGCAGTCCGCACCACCAGGCGGCGGCCAGCGCATGCGCGCCGACGAGGAACGGGCCGAGGGCGTTGTTGCCGGCGTGACCGGCGATCGCGGTGGCCAGCACACCGATCGCTGCGAGCGCTCCGACCACCAGAACCGGGACCTCGACGGCGGTCAACAGGTCGAGTACCGCCCACAGGACGATGAGCAGGCCCGTGACCAGCGCGACCATCTCGGAGGCACCTGAGGTCAGGACCTCACCGAAGTCGGCGGCACTCACGTCGAGCACGTCCTTGCCGGACCTGTCAGCGGTACGCACCCAGGCGCTGATCAGCGTCGCCACCACCCAGACACCGGCGAGCGCACCGATCCAGGTCGACGACGGTTCGGCGTCGACCGTCGGCAGCAGTCCGAGGCCGAGCACCACGACCGAGACGCCGAGCGCGAGGGTCGCGGGCAGTGCGACCGTGTCGGGTCCGTCGGGGCGGGCGAGCAACCAGCTCACCAGCAGTCCGGCGAACAGGACCGGGACACCGACCACGACCCTCACGCGTCAGCTCCGTGTCTTGGGGCGGCGGGTCAGCCAGAACACGATGCCGAGACCCACGACGAGGACCACGACGGCGCCGACGATGAAGTACCACACCGGGATTCCGTCGTCGGACTGGTCGGCGGAGGCGTCGGCGAGCGGGCCCGGCTCACCGTTACCGGCGACCGTCAGCTCGAAGCTGCGCTGCCCGCTGATGACGTGTCCGTCGGCGGAGGTCACCCGGTAGTTGATCGTGTAATTTCCGGTCGGTCCGAGTTCCCGCACGCCGACGCTCACCTTGCTGCCGTCGACGTTCGGGTCGCCGGACTGCCAGAAGTGATCGTCGGGTCCGACGACGTTGAGCACCGCATACGCGGACTGGATGCCCTCGTTGAAGGTCAGCGTGACGGTCTGCGGACCGGCGGGCAGGCTCGCACCGTCGTCGGGATCCGATGAGACGAGCCGCGAATGCGCCGATGCGGCGGGCGCCGACCAGGTACCGACCAGGCCCAGGCACGCCAGCGCGGCCAACGTCAGCAGGATGGACCGGCGCAGCGGCAGTGCGCGCTTACGCATCGCGACGACCGTTGCGTCGGACCACCATCAGCGCCGCGACACCGAAGACGGTGCCCAGCGCACCGACGACCAGTCCGATGCCGCCGAGCCAGCGGGCTGCGGAGTCCTCGGAATCCGTCGACGGCGACGCCTGCGACATCGAGGTGCTGGTCTCGGGAGCCGCTGCGTGGTGTGCGCCGTGTCCGTCGCCGCCTGCGGCGAGGGTGATGGTCGGCGCAGGTTTCTCGGGTTCGGTGCCGTCCGCCGGGGTCGGCTGGTTCCAGTCGGCCTTCTCCCCGTCGGCGTAGGTCTGCAGCGTCGGCAGCGTGACGGTCTCCTGCTCGGGGAACGGGCCGCCGGAGAACCGGAACTGCGCGAACTGCCCGACCGGGACTCCGGGTGAGCCGGGATCTGCGGTCCAGGTGATCTCGGTGACCAGGTCGTCCTTCTTGGTGACGACCGACTTCCAGCCGCTCATCACCTCCGGGCGTGCCGACTTCAGGCCGGGCAGGGTCACGCGCAGCGACGTCGTCGGAGCCGACTCGGACTCGTTGGGGACGACCAGCGTGACGACGCCGTATCCGCCCTGGGTGACGGTCGGCGCGTTGGCGGTCACGTGCGCCGATGCCACGCCCGCCCCGGTGAGAGAGGAGACGCCGACGACCGCGGCAGCGGCGACGGGCAGGACGAGGCGACGGGCGATCGTGGCCCGCTTCGAGAGGTTCTTCATCTGGGTTCTTTCTCAAGTGTTCGGATCGTCTGTGCGTGGCGCGCGCACGACAGCACCGAACCGTCGTGGGTTCGGTGTGGTGGCGCGGCGTCAGAATCCGAGCGGAGGTCCGCGAACACCGGTGCCGCCGACGGCGGGACCAGCGACAACAGCGGGTCGAGTCCAGAAGACCGGGGGCGTACCGGGCACGCGCAGTACGGCGGGCGGTGTCAGCGATGCGATGACCGACCCGATGACGGCCAGCAGCTGCGCACCGACGACGATCAGCACCGCGCTGAGCGGGATCGCGACGAGGTGCGTCAGCAACATCGGCAGCGCGGGGGCGTCGTGGGTGACGTGCGCGGCGTCGGCGGCGAGCGACCAGTGGCTCGCGACCTGCGCGGCAGTCAGGACGCCGACGGCCGATGCAGCAGCCGGGACCAGGCGTCGGCCCCGGGTCGCCAGCTGCAGGAGCATCGCCGCGGCCACGCCGATCGCGACGGTGAGAACCACACCGCCCGAGCTGAGCGCATGTCCGCCGGCGGCACCGTGCGCGGCGATCGCGACAGTGGGCACCACACCGGCCGCGGCGACGCGCGTGAACGCGTCGGGCGTGCGGACGGTGGGTGACATGGCCCCCATCCTAAGGAGTGGGTCCGGGTCGGACGGAGTCGCCCAACCCGGCCAACTCCCGCCGGACGCGGTGAAACAATCGAGGACATGTCGCATTCACCGGCTCCTGTCGAGGTACGCCCAGCTGGATTCGGTTCTGTCGAGGTTCGCGAGCTGTCCTCCCCCGACGAACTCGAAGAACTGATGCGGGTCTTCGACGACGTCTGGCGACCCGACCCGACGAGACGCCCGGTGGGCATCGACATGCTGCGGGCGTTGTCGCATTCGGGCAACTACGTCTCCGGCGCCTTCATCGGTGATCACCTGGCCGGTGGAAGCGTGGCGTTCCTGTCGGCACCGGCCGGTGAGGCCCTGCACAGCCACATCACCGGGGTCTCCCGACGCGGCCGCGGCCACCATGTGGGTTACCTGCTGAAGATGCATCAGCGGAAGTGGGCGCTGGCACGTGGACTCACGACGATCACGTGGACCTTCGATCCGCTGGTCGCGCGCAATGCGTATTTCAACATCACCAAGCTGGGAGCCGAGCCCATCCACTACTACGAAGACTTCTACGGCGAGCTCGGTGATGAGTTGGGCGGCGGCGCGGACTCGGATCGGGTGTTGATGTCGTGGGCGCTGCACGACGAACTGCCCAGCAGCGTGGACGGCGTCGGAAGTGTCGAGGCGCTGATCGCCGGCGGTGCGGTGCCGGTGATCGACGATTCCGATCGGTCGCGTCCGGTCGCCCATCACGAGCGGTTGGACCCCGACGCGACAGTGGTGGTGGCGTTGCCGCGGGACGTCGAAGCGATGCGGGTGAGTCATCCGCTCGACGCCGCGCGGTGGCGGATCGTGCTGCGGGATGCGATGTCGCCGTTGCTTCTCGAGGGTGATGCCCGACGGTCGGTGCGGTTCCTGCGGTCGGGTCACTACGTGTTCGGTCCGGCGGGCTCGGGGGTGCGGTGAGCGGCGAACTGACTCCCGACGAACTGACACCCGCCGACTGGGGGCGGTACCCGCACACTCTCGCCGACGTTCTGCCGGCAGCGTCGGTCGCCCTGAGCGTTTCTGACAGCGCGGCTCTCGTTGTGCCTCCAGGCGATTCGGTGGTGGTGCTGCTGATCGACGGACTGGGCGCGACGCTGCTCGAGGAGTACGCAGAGTTCGCGCCGACCCTGCGGGAGCTGACCGCGACCACTCTGCGTGCGGGATTCCCGGCGACGACGGCGACCAGCATCCTGAGTCTGACGGTCGGCGCACCCTGCGGCGTGCACGGGATCATCGGCTACAGCTTCCGGCCCGACGACGACTGCCGGACACGGGGTTCCCGACGGGTGCTGAACTCGCTGCGCTGGAGTCTCGATGACGCGCAGGGACCGTCGGCGCTGGTCACCTATCCTCCTGCGCTGGTGCGTACACATCCCGGGAGCCTGGAAACGCTTGCCGACAAAGGTGTTCGGGTGACGTACGTGATGCCCGGCGAGTTCCGCGGGACCGGCCTGACCCTGGCGGCGTTCCGCGCGCCCGGCCAGTACGTACCGGCAGTGACGCCCGACGGGGTGCGCGACGGCGTCCTGGCGGCGGTGCGGGGACACAGTCGCCATCGTCGGTTCGTCTACGCCTACTACAGCGAGTTGGACATGGCGGGACACATCCACGGCCCGGGGTCGTCGGCGTGGCTGGAGAAGCTCCGGCTCGTCGACCAGCTGGTGGCCGAGCTCGCCGCGGAGTTGCCGTCCGGCACAACACTGCTCGTCACCGGCGATCACGGCATGATCACTGCCGACCGCGCCATCGACATCGACACCGCGCCAGGGCTTCTCGAGGGTGTCGACGCCGTGGCCGGCGAGGCGCGAGCGCGGCATGTGTACGCGACGCCCGGTGCTGCCGACGACGTGCTGAAGGCATGGTCGGGGCATCTGGGCGATGCCGCACACGTCGTCTCGCGCGAGCAGACCCTCGACGAGGGCTGGTTCGGCCGCGAGGTGACCGATGCGGTGGCGAATCGGATCGGGGATGTGGTCGCGGTGGCTCGGGAATCGGTCACGTTGACGCGGTCGAAGAACGAGACGATGGAGTCGATGATGATCGGCCACCACGGCGCCTGGACGGCCGCCGAACAGCTTGTGCCACTGCTGGTTGCGCAGGGATAGTCAGTCAGTTCTCCTCGTCGGTCACCAGGTCGAGGCGCACGCCGAGGAGACGGACCGGGCGATCGATGTCGAACTTGGTGAGCAGGTCGGCGACCACCGCTTCGAGCTGATCGAAGTCGAGACTCGGCGCAGGGAGTTTCCGGGACTTGGTGCGCGTGTAGAAGGTCGTGGTCCGGACGGTCACCGCGACGCGGAACGGTAGGCGTTCCTCGGCGACCACCTGGTCGAGCAGCTCACGCAGCAGTTCGGCAGCCGCGGTGCGCATCTCGGACGGTTCCGCGATGTCGGTGGCGAAGGTCCGCGACTTGGAGTGCGACCGGGCGAGCCACGGTTCGGAGGTGATCGTCGAATCACCACCGCCGCGGCACAGGACGTACAACCAATTTCCCTGGTGCGGGCCGAAGGTGGCGATCAGGTCGTCTCGGGGTGTCG
Source organism: Gordonia sp. Swx-4 (assembly GCF_030316175.1). Lineage (NCBI taxonomy): Bacteria > Bacillati > Actinomycetota > Actinomycetes > Mycobacteriales > Gordoniaceae > Gordonia > Gordonia sp. Swx-4. Next base: position 1,158,925 of record NZ_CP128197.1, on the reverse strand, counting down.
CGATGAGGTCGTTGACGGTCGCGACACCGTTGGCGGCGAGTTTGGCCGACGTCTTCGGTCCCACGCTCCACAGGTCGCGAGTCGGCCTCGCCCCCATCAGGTCCAGCCAGTTGCGGTCGTCGAGCAGGAACACGCGCGGCGCACCCACGCCGTCGTCGGGTGTGGCGCCGGGCGGCCGCTTGGCGAAACCGGTGGCCATCTTGGCGCGCTGCTTGTTGTCGCTGATGCCGACGCAGCTCATCAGGCCGCACCGGTCGAGGATCTCGTGCCGGACCCGTTCGGCGAAGTCGACGATGCCGGCGTCGTCGAACTCCTCGACCTCGGCGCCCCGCACGCCGACGCCGAGGTACGCCTCGTCCCAGCCCCACACCTCGACGGGGTGGCCGGTTCCGCGCAGCACGTCCATGACGTCGGCCGATGCGGCGTCGTACGCCCCCATGTCCAGCGGGAGGTACACCGCATCGGGCAACTTCTTGTAGGCAGCACGCAGCGGCATCCCGGCCCGCACGCCGACGTCCCGCGCTTCATACGACGCGCAGGTCACGACCTTGCGGGCCTCGGTCGGGTCGCCGTTGCCGCCGACGATGACCGGGACACCGACGAACTCCGGACTGCGCAGTCGTTCGACCGAGACCTGGAACTGGTCGAGGTCGACGTGCAACAGCCACCGGTAGCGTTGCGAAACCGACGTGGTCACCCCGTCAGGGTAACCACGGACCGGCGATCAGACGGCGCCGTCAGACAGCGATACGGACGTCGATCTCGCCGAGTCCCACGCCTCGGCACGACGAGCGCAGCGAATGCGGGTTGTAGCGCAGCACCGACAAGCCGCGCTGCGTCTCGGTCGACCAGCCGGCGAACGACGCACTGGCCTCGGCGATGAACCCGGTCAGTTCCGCGATCGACGGCTCGTCGAGCGCGGCCACCGCGTGGACGAGCACCTTCTCGAGCAGCGCACGGTCGCGGTGCAGCGGTGGCGGCACCAGATTGAGTGCGGGGGAAGCGGTTCCGCAGTTCATCGGATCGGTCAGGGCATGCACCGCGACGACCAGGAAGGCCAGCGAGACGATCGCCCGCGAGGCGGGATCCCCGAGGCGACCCGGATATGACTGGATGATGTGGCACACCTGCACCGGCCGCGGCGGGGTGACGCCGACGGCCTCGGCCCGGCTGGGCTCGAGGAGCCCCAGCGCAGCCATCGCCTCTTGATGTGCGGACGAAATGGTTTCCGCGGCAAGCGCATCCGCATGCATCCGCCGCAGTTGGGCGATGATCGCCTGATGGCGTCGCGCCGCCTCGTCGATCTCCCGGACCAGATGTTCGGTCAGCCCGAAAGTCGACGAATAGTGGGTCAGCGCCTGATATCCGGGCAACACGATGTGTTGCTCGATGGCGATGGCTTCGGCGATGGCCGACGGTTCGAGAAATTTCCTGGTGCTGCGCTTAGACGCGCGCGCCGAGAGAGTACTGGTCAACTGAGCCCTCCACACACGTAGACCACAAATGCTCCGGCGTGGAATCTGCCCACCCCGGTGTTGACCCCCTACGCCCCGAGCACCCCCTTCGATGCCGTTAACGAAGCGCACGATCACCATAGCTGGAATTACGGAAAAGTGTGAGTCGAACGACTGATGATGCGAAGAATCGGTCATTCCGGAACACCGACGAATGCGTATTGGGCCCTATTACCCAGTCGCGGTCGACACATCGACCCTCTACACACCACCGAAGACCCTTCCTTTCCCGGGCCCGGCGGGTTTCACTCGATCAGAGGGCTTCGACGGGAGGACTCGAGACGATGCACGCAGTGACGCTGACCGGACATCTCGACGAACCGCTGTCGCGATGGCTCTGGCTGCTCAAATGGTTGCTGGCGATCCCGCACTTCCTGGTCCTGGTCGTGCTGGACATCGCGTTCTTCTTCGGCACGGTCGTGGCCGGCTTCGCGATCCTGTTCACCGGCCGCTATCCGCGCGGACTGTTCGACTTCAACGTGGGTGTCATCCGCTGGAACTGGCGCGTCGCCTTTTACACGCACTCCGCGTTGGCCACCGATCGGTATCCGCCGTTCGCGCTGCGCCGAACCGACTATCCCGCCGACTTCGACGTCGTCGATACCGAGCGATTGTCGCGCGGCCTCGTGCTGGTGAAGTGGTGGTTGCTGGCGATCCCCCACTACCTGGTCCTCGCGGTACTCGCCGGCGGATGGCTGGGCGGGCCGCTGGCCGTCGGCTACGCGGCACAAGGCGACGACGGCCGTGTGACCATCGCGCCCGTGCTGGCCTTCGTGGTGTTCTTCGCCGCAGTCGCGCTGCTCTTCACCGGCACCTACCCGCGCGGGCTGTTCGACTTCGCGATGGGCATCAATCGCTGGCAGTACCGGGTGTGGGTGTATGCGGCGCTGATGTGTGACGAGTACCCACCCTTCCGGCTCGATCAGGGCGGGGACGAACCGACCACCTCGACAGGAGTCCGCGATGTTGCGGTTCCTCGCCCGTGAACTGCACAGCTGGCGGCTGATGCACGCTTCGTCGAACCGGCTGGTCCGGCCGCTGGATCGGCTGGAAACCACTGTGCTGCTGGCTCTCTGCGTGTCGGCGCTGGCAGGTCTACTCGCCGCCCTGACCGTCGGCGGCAACACCTACGCGGCACACAAAGCCGCCGCCGAGGTCCAGGGACCGCGGCATTCGGTGAGCGCCACCGTCATCACGACTCCGAAGCAGGACGACAGCCCGACGATCGTCGCCTGGCGGCGGCCCGACGGCGCACGCCTCACCGCCGCCGTGGACTCCGAACGGCAGGACCGCGTCGGCCGGGTCCGCCTCATTTGGCTCGACGACGAGCAGCGCGTCGCGGACCCGCCGGTCACCCACACCGACGCCGTCGTCGAGGGCGTCATGGCGGGGCTCGGCGTCGTGATGCTGACCGCCATGGGCTGGTGGGGGCTGGTCTTGCTGGTCCGGGCGGCCGCCGACCGGCACCGGATGCGTCGATGGGAGGCCGAGTGGCTCGAGTTGGACATCGACAGCCACCGGTGAGATTCCGCGGAACCTCCTGCTCAGCCGTCTTCGGCGTCCTCGAGGTCCCGCGTCGACAACCATGCCTGCGAATCGTCGATGCCGACCTGTGGCGGCAGCGGAGGTACGCGGGTCCCGAACACCTCGTGCGTGAGTTTGCTCAGGGCCCGGCATTCCTCCGCCCAGGACATCCGGCCGGCCGGGGTGGTCTCGTAGGTTCGACGCCCCGGGTACCCCGCCGATGCCTCTCGGACACCGACGAGCCCGCGTCCGACGAGTTCGTTCAGAACCGACCGGAGCTCGCGCGACTGGAGGCGGTAGCCGCGGCGATGGAGTTCGTCGAGCATCCGATGGTCTGACGCGTCTTCGTTCAGGCCGATACCCAGGATGTGGACACGAATGGCGGCGCGCTCAACAGCTCTCATCTGCCATCCTCCCTTCGTTCTCCGAGACCGCCGCGATGGTGGGGCAGACAAACATCCGACACCTACCGTCCGGGTGCGTCGAGGACGGCTTCGACGAGCAGTCGCTGTTCGGCGCGGGCGACGTGCAGCCGGGTCGTGGCGATGGCGTCGGGATTGACCGACACGGAGGTGATCCCCATCCGCACGAGGCGCTCGGCGAAATCCGGGTTGGTCGACGGCGCCTGCCCGCACAGCGACGAGGTGATCCCGCAGCGGCGGGCGGTGGAGATGATCGTCGCGATGGCGTCGAGGACGGCCGGGTCGCTGCCGTCGAACAGTTCGGCGCAGGATTCGGAGTCGCGGTCGACGCCGAGGATCAGCTGGGTGAGGTCGTTGCTGCCGATCGACACCCCGTCGATGCCGGCCTCGACGTATTCGGGGAGCCAGTACATCACCGACGGCACCTCGGCCATCACCCAGCGATGCAGGCCGCGTTGGCGGCCGAGCGGACTCTCGTCGATGAGTTCGAGGCAGCGTTCGAGTTCCCAGCGGGTCCGGACGAAGGGCAGCATCACGTGCAGATTGGGGTGCGTCTCCCGGGCCCGCGCGAGCGCCGCGAGTTCGAGCCGGAACACCTCGGGCTCCGAGACGTACCGATAGCAGCCGCGGAAGCCGATCATCGGGTTGCGTTCCTCGGGTTCGAACTCCTGCCCGCCCTCGAGTCCGCGGAACTCGTTGGTGCGCAGGTCGGTTGTCCGGTACACCACCGGCCGGGTGCCGAACGGACCGGCGATGCGTCCCAGGGCGTCCGCCATGGCCGAGATGGCCGCCTCGGTCTCGCCGGCGGCGATGACCGCACGCGGATGACGCCCCGACAGCGCCTCGGTCAGCATGAATTCGGCGCGGAGCAGACCCACGCCGTCGACGCCGGTCGCGCCGACCTCGGCGGCGTGCTCGGGCGACCCGAGGTTCACGTAGATCTTGGTCGCCGTCACCACCGCCGGCTGCCCCTGCGCCCCCGATGACGCCGAGACCTCGGTGACCGTGGCCCGCTGCGGGGCGACGCGACCGGACCTGACCTCACCGGACCCACCGTCGACCGTCACCACCGATCCGGCCGTGAGAACCTTGGTGCCCGTTCGGGTTCCGACGATGCACGGGACGCCGACCTCGCGGGCGACGATCGCGGCGTGACAGGTGATCCCGCCGCGGTCGGTGACCACGGCCGAGGCGCGGCGGATGGTCGGCAGCCAGTCGGGGTCGGTCATCGGTGCGACGAGCACCTCGCCGTCGATGAGCTGGTGCCCGTCACGCGGGGAATGCAGGATGCGGACCTCGCCGCTGGCGATGCCCGGGGCGGCGGCGAGACCGCGGAGCAGAACCGGCTTCGACGACTCGTCCGAGGTGTCCACACCGGTGGTGATCGGCCGGGACTGGACGATCCAGATCCGGTGCTGCGGATCGATGGCCCACTCCATGTCCTGCGGGCGCGCGTAGTGACGTTCGGCTCGCAGCGCCATCCGCGCGATCGTCTGGACGGTCGTCGGGTCGATGACCGGCGTGGTCCTCCCGGGCGCCACCGGCTCGCGGCGGTCGTGACCGTCGCTGCCCCGCACGATCCGGAATTCCTGGTTGCCCATGCTGGTCTCGAGAACCGAACAGTCCGCCCTCGCGACCAGGAAGGTGTCGGGGGTGACCGCACCGGACACCACCGCCTCGCCGAGTCCTTCGACGGCTTCGACGACGAGATGGTCGAGGTCGCCGGTGACGGGGTCGGCGGTGAAGACGATCCCGGCGACCTCCGAGGACACCATCTTCTGCACCACCACCGCCATGAGCGGATCCGAGGACAGACCCTTCTCAGCTCGATAGGAGACGACCCGCGGCGAGAACAGCGACGCCCAGCACCGCACGATCGCACCCAGAAGCTCGTCGGCGGAGCCGACATTGGTGAAGGACGCGTTCATACCCGCGAACGACGCATCCTTGCCGTCCTCCCCGACCGCCGACGACCGCACCGCCACGTTGGCGCCAGACCCGTTCCCGCCAGACCCGTTCCCGCCGGACCCGTTCGGGCCGGCATCCGAGTCGAGGCTCCGGTATGCGGCGAGCACCTCGTCGACGATCCTCGGGGTGATGCCGACCTTGGTGACCATCTCGGCCATCCGGCGGCTCAGGTCGGCGAGCCGGGCATCGTCACCGACCGCCGACAGGGCCTCGCGATGGGTGGCCACCAGGTCCTCGTGCACCCCGCCGTCCCGCATCGACTCCGCGAACGCGTCGGCGGTCAGCGCGAAACCGTCGGGGACCGGCAGTCCGGCCGTGACGAGTTCTCCCAGGTTGGCCGCTTTGCCGCCGACCACCATCATCTGCTCGAGTCCCAGCTCCGCGAAGGTCAGTACATGCCTCATACGCTCACCATTCTCTTCTTGCGGCGCGAGCCCTAGTGACCAACGGCGACGACCGAGATGACCAAGGTCTCTTCGTCGTGGTGCGTGCGCGGCGTCGAATGGCTGTGTCGGGTCCCCGCGGAGGTGCCGACCGGAAGAACGGTGCATGAGATGTCCACCCCACAACCGCTCCCGTGGCCGCAGGCGCTGAGCGCCTTCGGACGATGCCTGGTGGACGTCGTGCGATCGCTACGGCAGCGGCGACTGCATCAGCCGTCGGCGAACCTCGGTCGCGTCATCGCCTTCGCCGATGGCACGCAGGCCACCGTCTACCGGGAGACCGTTCACGACAACGGCCCGGTCACCGAACCGGTCAGCCTCATCGTCGCCTTCCAGTTGCGCGGGGTGGGAGGCAACCGGGTCGCACATCGACTGTTCCGGCTCGAAAGCGCTTGCAACACGGTCTTGTTCGCCGGATTCGACGGATTCGTGTCGAAACTGTGGATGACGGCCGACCACAAGCACATGTACCGGGGCGTCTACGAGTGGGACGGCTACGACAGCGCGGTCGACTACGTGCGTGCCCTGTGGTGGCCGCTGATGGTCGTGAGCCGCCGGGACTCCATCCGCTTCCACGTCGTCGGCGAGAGCACGCGCGCATCACTGCTCGACGGCGCTCATGGTGATTCAGATGGGTCGTGGTGGCAACCGGTGTGATCCGCCGCGGCTCACCGGTTGTCGTCGACGATCTGCCGACACCAGTGATCGACGTCGCCCCAATCCCGGGCGTCTCCGTAATGGCCGCCCATGAGACGGAACACGATCCGGCCGACGCCCGGCCAGTCGCCCTTGGCGATGGCCCCGGCGAACTTCCGATGATCCCGCAGGGTCCCGCTCGCCTCGATTGCCGCGACCGCTCGCGGCAGCGGAGTGCGTGGCCGGAGGAAGCGCGCCACCCGCGGTGACAGGAAGGTGGAGGTCTCGCCGACCGAGGAGACCGAGAACGCCCACACGGGGCCGTCGCGTTCGTTCGCCACCATCTCGGCGAAGCGCTCCGCCGCGGAGAGCCACTGGCCGTTGTGGATCGCGCTGCCGATGACGAGATGGTCGGCACCGATGGCGGTGTGGTCCGGCGGACCGGCGGCGGTGAGATCGCACAGATGAACCGTGGCGCCGGCGGCACGCAGACCGTCGGCGACCCGGTCGGCGATCTCCTCCGTCGATCCGTTCGCGCTCGCGTAGGCGACCACGGTGCGCTTAGCCCTCACCACGACCTCCGCGTCAGGGGGGCGGTGTGGGTGACCATCACCGGGCACTGCGCGACCTGCAGGACAGCCCGGCTGGTCGATCCCAGCAGCAGACCGCGGATTCCGCCGCGGCCGCGTGTGCCCACGACGACCAGCTGAGCGGTCTCGGCGGCATCGACGAGAGCATCGGCGGGAGAACCGATCTCGACCCGGCGCTCGATCTTGACGTCCGGGTAGTCCTCCGGGTACCCGGCGAGCTGTTCGCCCAGCAGCTCCTCCGCCTCGTCCCGGAGCTGCCGGATGATCTGGTGCTGGTCGCCGTAGAACGCGGTGCCGGAGAAGCCGCCGAACGTGTGCACCGCGAGCAGCGACGTCTGCAGCAGGTCGGCCTGCCGGAAGGCGTGACCGATCGCGGCGGTGGAGGTCGGCGAACCGTCGACGCCGACCACCACGGGCCCGGCGGTCGGTGTTGGGCCGCCGACGACGATGACCGGGCATTCGGCGTGGATCGCCGCGTCGTTGCTCACGGAACCGAGCAGCAATCCGCGGACGCCGCCGACGCCGCGCCTGCCCACGACCAGGCTGTGCGCCTGAGCGGACGCGTGCCGGAGCGCGAGCACCGGCGAGCCGCCGACGACCGTGCCGTCGACCGGCACATCGGGGGCCGTCTCCTTCGCCACCGCCGTCCCGGCCTCGACCGCGCACCGGGCATCGGACTGCATCGCCTCGACGACGACATCCGACGTCATCATCGCGGTCGGCGCGTACGCCCCCGGGAAGATGCCGACCGCGGACAGCACGCGCAGCGGACGGTTTTCGCGGGATGCGGCCGCCGCAGCCCAGCGGACGGCCATCAGTGCACAGTCGGAGCCGTCGACGCCGACGACGATCGGTGCGGTCGAATCGGTCATGGTGATCTCCTTCGTAGAGCGGTCTGCACGATGACGACGACCATCGCGATCGCGGTACCGGCGATACCCACGGCGAGCACGACGCGCGCGACCGTCGACCAGGGAATCCCGGAGTCGCCGAAGTCGAATGGGAAGACCTGCCAGAGACGGACCAGCGCAATGAGCCCGAACGTGTCGATGACGAGTTCACCGATCATCTCGACGATCGGCGGGTCGGCGATGAGGTACATGGCGTTGGCGACGATCCCGGCGACCAGCGCGGCGACGACCCAGCCGATGATGCGGCCGAAGTCGTCGGTGAGGAACGGAACCGACTCCCAACCCGGCCAACCGAGAAGGGCCACCAGCAGTACGGCGTTCACGGCGATACTCACCGAGTAGCCGACTTGCCTGCGCCGGGCGTCGACCCGATGGTCCGACAACGACTTCGAGGTGGTCACGGCTGCTCCGAGGGGTCGACGACGCCGGCACCTCTCATGGTGGTCGCGGACCCCGGCGTCGAACCTGAGTCGAAGGTCATCTCGGCCGGTCCGAAGGTCCCACTGCCGTGGCGGTTCGGTTGCCCTCAGCCGGTGACGAAGATCCAGATCAGGAACACCACCCAGGCGATCGTGCCGAGGATGTTGACGCCGAGGGCGGTCATCAGCAGGGCGTCACGACCGCCCTCCGCCCGGTTGATGCCGATCACGGTGAGCGCCATGCCGACGATCGTGCCGAGGCAGATCGGGAACCCGAGGATGCCGAGGATCAGGCCGGCGAGGGCGTAGGTGTTGATGCCCGGGGACGCCGGAACGGGGTGTGCACCAGCATGTCCCGCAGCCGGGGTGCCGGGTTGTCGCGGCGGGTACGGGGACTGGGGTTGGCGCTGCTGGGGCGGCGGATACATCGGTTGGGGTTGCGCGTACGCCGGCTGGGCGGCGGTGATCCCGGCCGGGGCACGGTGGAGCTGCGACCACTGTTCGGGCCGGAGATCGGCCGCACCGACGGCACCGAAGACGACGCCCGGTTGTGCGACGACCCCGGGACGCAGGTCGAGTCCGTGCAGGGTGCCCGCCACCGGGGCGTCGACCGTGAGCCGGCCCGACGGCGAGTCGAGCGTCGCCAGCGGCTCGCCCGCGCGCACGACCTGACCGTTGCGGGCGAGGACACCGGTGATCACGGTGCCGGGCGGGACGGTCGGGAACGCGATGCGGCGTGCGGAGGCGTCGACCGCGGTCGCCGACATCGGCGGATCGGTAGGCCGCGCCGCGTACTGCTGGGCAGCGGCAGCCCCGTGGACGTCGACGTTGGTCGATCGCAGCAGGCCGCCCTGGGCAACGACGACCTTGGGGTCGCCGATCCGGGCGACGCGACCCACCGACGACAGGGCCGACTGCAGCATCGGGATGGAGCTGGTCCCGCCGGTGACGTAGACGATGACGGGCCCCTTCGGTCCGGTGCCGGCGGCGTCGGCGCGGGCGATGGCGTCGCGGGTCAGTTCGACGGCGCGTTCGACGAACGGCGCGATCATCGACTCGAACTCGCGGCGGGTCAGCAGCAGCGTGTGCCGGGTGCCGGGCAGTTCGATGACGGCCTGCGCGGTGTCGGAGAGGGCTTCCTTGGCGGACCGGACGTGGTCGGCGAGGGCGATGGCGGCGGCCGGTGCGCGAAGGCGGGCCGGAAGTCCGGGGTCGATCTCGGCGGCTTCCTCGAGCACCCATCTCGTCATGCGGGCGTCGAGGTCGCGGCCGCCGAGGTTGTTGTCGCCGCCGGATCCGGTGACGGTGAAGCCGTCGGCTCCGGCGCGGATGAGGACGGCGACGTCGCAGGTGCCGGCACCGAAGTCGAAGACGCACATCCGCTCGTCGCCCGTGACGTCATGTCCACGGTAGACGTAATACCAAGCGGCGGCCAGGGATTCGGAAGCGATGCGCAGCCGGTCGGCGGAGATACCGGCGCGCTCGGCGGCGCGTCTGAGCACCCCCTTGCGGCGTTCGCTCCACTTGTCGGGGTGGGTCAGGATGATCGAGTCGAAGTCGGGAAGTCCGCTGTGGCGCAGCGCGGTCTGGTGCGCATGCCGCAGGACCGCGCCGATGAGGTCCTCGATCGGCCAGAACCGGTCGCCGAGTTCGATCTCGCCCTCGTCGATCCGCGACTTCGGGGAGTCCTCGTAGGCATCGGCGGCCTGCACGCGACGACGCACGGCGTCGTGCCCGACGACGATCCCGCCGTCGTCGGCGAACACCGCGGACGGCATCGCCGGACCGCCCGAACCCAGGGGCACGATGACCGGTTCGGCCGGCCCCACGCGGTAGGCGGCCGCGGTGTTGCTGGTTCCGAAGTCGATGCAGAGTCGCCGGCGGCTCTCCTGTGTCACCTGACCACCTCCCACCATCCGCCCTGAGGCACATGGTTACACAACTGACCGGCGTTCATCCGGTGGGCGCCCGGAGGACCCGGGCGATCGCTTTGCGGACGTTGTCGACCGCCACGATCTGGGTGCGCAGATCGGCGGCGGTCTTCTCCCGGTCGGCGGCCGACTTCTTGGCCTCGACCGCGGCGTCGTTGATGATCTTCGTCGACTCGGCGAGGAGTCGTTCCAGCAGTTCGTCGTAGGCGATCTGCAGGTCGGCGCTCGCCTCGGACTTGATCGACTGCAGTTGCGACCGCACGTCGGCCTTCATGTCGTTGACCGCCTTGGTCAGCCACTTGCGGTGGTTCTCCTTGCCGACCTTCGACGCCCGGAAGCCGACCACCACCCCGGCCCACACGGGCACGGCCACCACGTTGACCACCGGGATGATGGCCAGCGGTCCGCCGGAGGCGACGATCGACAGGAGCACCGGGTCGACCATGTTCTTCCACGGCGAGATCTTCTCCTGCTCACGCAGCTTGAGGTCGGACACATTGCCGGAGATCCGGTCGACGAGTTCGCCCGAGATGGTGGCGTCGGCGAAGAGGTTGTCCGCGATCCGCTCGATCCCGGCGACGAAGAACGCACTGACCTCGCGGGCGGCGGCCTCGAGGTCGACGGTCATCTGCCCGATCAATTCCTGTCCGGCGCGGTGCGGTTCGTAGAAGCGGAGCTTGTCGATGCGCGTCGACCATTGGCCGAGGAGTTTGTCGAAGCGGTCGCGGATCAGGTCGTCGGTCTGCAACGACGCGGCGGTGATGTCCTGGTTGAGCCGCGCGCGCCACTCGCGTCGTCGATCCTTGAGGCGCTGCAACCGATCCCGTTCGGCCTCGATGTCGGCGCGCTCGGCGGGGGTCGCAGTGGCCGCCTTCATCTCCAGAACCAGGCGTTTGCGGACATCGTCGAGGCCGGAGAAGGTCAGCTGCAGCGCATTGCGTTCCGGCGAGGCCGCACCTTCGGCGACCAGCGGCGTGAGGGCGTCGACGAGTTCGGGGATGCCCGACGCGGCGAGGGCACGTTCGCGGCGTTCGGGATCGGTGATGGCGGCGGCCTGCTCGGCGATGCGGTTGGAGATGCCGATGATCGGGATGTGCGCGAAGCGAGGCGCATTGGCACCGATGAGTTTCCGGTTCTCGGCGACGATCGTCCGCCACTGCCGCATCACCAGATCGGTCTTCGTGACCACCAGGACCACCGAGGCGACCTCCTCGCTGACGCTGCTGAGGAAGGCGAGTTCGGGGGCCGACAGCGGTGCCGTCGCGTCGCACACCATCACGAGCACCGAGGCGCCGCGGGCCGCACTGACCGCGGCTTCGACGTGTTCGGGAACCAACGATCCGACGCCGGGGGTGTCGACGATCGTGACGCCCGGGAGCAACGGCGAGTCGATCCCGACGCGCGCCGAGACCGGCGGCACGAGAACGGAATCGACTGCGGTGCCGGGCGCGAGGCGTTCGGCGGGAACCCCAGCGGCGTAGTGACCGCCGACGGTGATCCAGTCGGCGAGGTCGGCGACCGGGATGCGATGGGTGGCACCAGGGAACTCGATGAGTGCCGAATTGACCGGCAGGTCCTCGGTCGCGGGGGTGAACCGGACGTAGACCGAGGTGGTGATCTCGGTGTCGACCGGAGCCAGTCCGTTCACACCGACGAGGGTGTTGACGAGAGAGCTCTTGCCGCGGCTGACCTCGCCGATCACCACGACGGTGCCCTGCGGTGCGGGCCGGTCCGTCACGCGGAGAGCACGGTCGGCGATGGCGTCCTCGCCGTGCTTGCGCAGCATGTCCACGGCGGCTCGCAGCGTGGCGTCGGGGGTGGGGACCGCGGACTTGGCGGGCGCCTTCTCGAGACTCACTGCCCCGCTCCTCGTTTCACGACTGTTCCCCGGCTCATGTGGTCCACCGCCCACGGCGCACCAGCTGATAGGTCTGTTCGAGAACCAGCAACGCCTCCTTCTCGGCGGATGTCGCGGCGAAGGCCCGTCGCGTGCGGCAGTCGGTGGCCCGTTCCTTCGCGGCGTCGGCGATCTGCGGTGGCGCGGCATTGGGCGGCAGCGACAACAGCAGGCGCACATCGCGACTCGCGACCACGAGGGTCAGCTCGCCGATGAGGTCGCTGTCGGGTTGCCAGCGGGCGAGGGCCTCGAGCGCGGCGACCTCGCGCAACCGGTGCAGCTCGGGAGCGGTCTCGGCCTCCTCGATCGCCTCCAGGAAGGCATCGCGGCGCGTAGCGCGATATGCGGCCTCGCGGAGTTCGGCCAGTGCGGTGCGGGCCTTGAGGATGTCGCCGACCGCGAGGAAGCGTCGTCCGATCGCGAGGCGCAGTTCGTCGATGCCCGAGACTCGTTGCAGCCATTCGCAATACGCGCGCGCACCCTGGCGGGCGACGTCGGCGCCGGCATCCATCGCGTAGGTACCGACCAGTTCTTCGAGTCTGCCCAGCAGGTCGACGTCGAGTCCCGGTGGTGGCGGCGCCGCGCCGTCGAGGATGGTCAGCAACTCCCAGGATTCGAGGAGTCCGCGACGGGAGATCTGTGCGGTCTCCCGTTCGGTGACGCCGCAGACTCCGGCCTCGGCCATGAGTCCCGACACTGCGACCACTGCACCCGCGATCGCCGGGAACCGCCGCCAGACGCGTCGGGCGATCTCCTGCGCCTTGAGCATCGGGTTGTCCGCGGCGATCAGGTCGGCGTGGGAGATGACCAGGATCGTGTTCTGCGCCGACGCCCCGGCGTCGGCGAGGAACTGCACCTCGTCGGACTTGGGACCCGCCGCGTCGTCGAGGAGGAACAGGATGACGTCGGGTCGCGGCAGCCGACCCTCCCCGGAGAAGACGCGGCGGGTGGCGATCTCGGCGGTGTCGGTGAACCCGGACAGCCCGGGGGTGTCGATGACCCGGAATCGCTCGCGGAGCAGGCGGGACGGGGTGTAGACGACGGCGTGGTCGATGTCCTCGGGTCTCCGTCCGAGGTCGCCGCGCATGATTCCGGGGATCTCGGTGACGGTGCCGTCGAGGCCGACGACCTCGACGCGCTGCGGGTTGCCCTCGGTGTACAGGGCGGCGACCTTCGTGCACTCGGCGCGGTCGGTGGGTGCGACGCGGTCGCCGACGAGGGCGTTCAGCAGCGTCGACTTGCCGGCGCTGACGCGTCCGACGAGCGCGACGGTGAGCGGGTTCGCCAGTTGCGCGCGCAGGACACCGATCAGCGCGGGATCGGGCGCGAGGGGAGTGACCTCGTCGAGCAACTGCTCCACGCGACCCCGCACGGTCATGTGTTGCTCCACGCCATCGGTCCTCCAGTTCACGGACACTGCCTCGTGACGTTGCGCAGTTTCCGACTCTGCGCCGTTTCCGACTCTGCGCCGTTTCCGACTCTGCGCCGTGTCGGTGCCGCCGGGAACATTTCCGCGTCGTCGACACTCCAAGTCACGTGACGAGAATTGTCCATTACCGTCGACGCCCTGACAGTCGACCGGATGACGGTATCCGGGCCGACGCCGCGTGCGTCGCAGATCCGAGCAGGAGTCGAACACCATGACCGACAACACCACCAGTTGGGACGACCCGCTCGACGGGGACGACTTCGAGTCCTGGCTACGCGAGAGCGATCCGCCGAGCGAGCTGGCCGTACCGGCCACGACCTGGGATTCTGCGGTGGAGACCGCCTTTGATCCGTCCCACGAACTGACCGAGGACCTGACCGCCGCGCCCGGACCGGACCCGCTCGACGAGGAATCGTCCGACGGCTCCCCCGATGCCGAACTCGTGGGATTCGACGACGATCTCGGTGGAGACCTGGACGCCACCCTCGACACCCCAGACGCCTTCGGCAGCGACGACGACGCCGGCGACGAGTCATTCGGGGGAACGACTTTCGACGACTCGGCCCTCGGTGACGACTTCTGAGGATGGACACTTCTGAGGTGCATTCGTTGACCGACGAATCCGATCCGGGCGCAGACCTTCTCGAGCATGCGCGCTCCGGCGACCCACAGGCCTTCACCATGCTCGTCGAACAGCACCGGGACCGGTTGTGGGCCATCTGTTTACGCATCACCGGCAACCAGCACGACGCCGAGGATGCCCTCCAGGACGCATTGGTCGCCGCGTGGCGCGCGATCGGAAGCTTCCGGGGCGACGCGCAGGTGTCGACATGGCTGTACCGGATCGGATCGAATGCGGCGCTCGCGCGCATCCGCAAACGATCCGACGCCGACGACATCGACGACCACGACCCGGTGAGCTCGCTCGACGTCGCGCAGCAGGTCGTCGTGTCCGATCGCATCCAGGAGGCGTTGTCGCAGGTCCCGGACGCCTACCGGGCCACTTTCGTGCTGCGGGTCTACGGCGAGCTGAGCTATTCGGAGATCGCCGAGGCGCAGGGTATCGGCCTGCAGACCGTGCGCAGCCGCATCTCGCGGGCACGGTCCATCCTCGCGGACCTGCTTGCGGATCTGCGATAGCAGTCGTTGCCCTCCGCTAACGAATTACGCTCTGTCCGAGCACGTTTCAGCCACCTGAATTATGGGTTGACCACCTGGTGCGCGATTACGCTCATCCTCGTGCTCATCGGCGGCCAGGTCATCTCATCGGATGATCGACTCCTCCCAGGGAACAAACACCGCCGAGTTCGTCTCCAAGTAACCAGAGCACGAAAATCCATCACCCACAGCATTCCCTGGAAGGAAACATCATGAGCGAGATCCCCGAAGACGCAGTACTCGTCGACACCGACGGCGACGGCACCATCGACGCCGCCCTGACCGACGTGGACGGCGACGGCGTCACCGACGCCGTCCTCGACACCGACGGCGACGGCCAGGCCGATTCCATCGCCTACGACACCGACTCCGACGGCGAGATCGACGTCATCGAGGCCGACACCGATGGAGACGGCTACACCGACCTCGCGGTCGCCGACACCGATGGCGACGGCACCTTCGACACCGCGGTCGACGACGAGGGCAACGTCGAGGTCGGCGACTTCGGCAGCATCGACGGCGGCGACGCGGTCTGACAGTCCACTCCTCGAAGGAATCCCGGTCGCGCATCGCGGCCGGGATTTCGCCCTTTCTAGACTGTCCGAGTGCGAACCGACCTGAGCAAGTTGGCCGACCCCGATCGCGGAAACATCGGATCCCTGGAGTTCGCCATACCGGTGTGGGCGACCGCGACCGCGCTGGTCCTCGTCCTGATGGTGGCCTGGCTCTTCGGTTCCGTCGCGAAGTGGCTGTTGCGTCGACGGGCACGGCTGAACACGACCACCTGCATGGTGCTCTCGATCGTCGGCACTGCCGTCGGCTTGTTCATCGCCGGCGCCGTCGACCACCGCATGGACATCTGGAGCCCGGTGACCATCGTGCTCGGACTGGTGAGTTCGATCGTCGCGGTCGGCGCCTACGCGTTGATCGCGGCTCGGCTGCAGACCCCGACCGACATCTCGGTCGCCGAGATCCTGGAGTCCGGCGAATCCGAACGGGTCGAGTTCAAGTCGACCGCCCGCATGAACCTGCGCACCAAGCAACGCGATCCCGCACTCGAGGCGGTGATCGTCAAGACGGTGGCCGCATTCCTCAACTCCGACGGCGGGAACCTGCTGATCGGCGTCGACGACGACGGCACTCCCCTGGGTCTCGACGCCGATTTCACGTTGCTCCGCCAGCCCGACGCCGACCGGTTCGAACTGTGGCTGCGGGACCTACTCACCACGATGCTCGGTCAGAGCACCGCCGCCGAGGTGGGCATCTCTTTCGAGAAGATGGCTCGTCCCTCTGGAGACGCCGACTCCGAGGGCCCTGCGGAGGCGCTGGTGTGCCGGGTGGAGTGCACCCCGTCGCCGCGCCCGGTCTATCTGCGCGGCACGAAGAACAACGCCGTGCCCGAGTTCTGGGTGCGCGCAGGCAACTCCAGCCGGCAACTGAACGTCGACCAGGCCGCCGAATACGTCATGTACCGCTGGCCGCTCGGCGTCGGACGCGCGGTGGCGGCCCAGGTCCAGGCCGCCGTGCGGTTCTCGGCCGTCTGACCACCGCCCAGACGCAACGCGCCACTTGGCGGACGAAAACTCGTCCCCCTGAGCCGTATTCAAGGGCAGATTGCCCTCCGACCACGCTCAGGGGGACGGGATTTCACGACGCCTCGGGTCCTCCTCGCGTCTGATGCGATGACGGTCGGGTCGTGTGACGGCTCTGATGTCCTCGAGAACGCTCTCCCAGTCGTAGAGAACGTCGTCATAGGTGACACGCATCGTCATCCAGCGATCGATCAGAGTCATCCGGTCACGACGACGATCGTTCCGAAATGCTTCTGCGCTCGAGTGGTATTGCCGACCATCGCATTCGATCAGCAGCGAACCCACGCGCAAGTCCGCCCGCTCGTGTCCGCCGATGGAGGGCTGGACCGCCACCTTGAACCCAGTGGCGACCAGTCGAACACGCGCGATCGATTCCGTGCCGGACTGAGATCGTGCATCGCAGCGTCCGAACAATTCCATCACTGCCTTCGTCACCCCGCCCATGTCTGCCTGGATGTCGGGGATGGTCAGCTGGGTCTGGTTCAGGATGGAATCGACGGTCGCGACCCAGTCCTCCGGTTCAAGACAGCGCGCCGCGCAACCCAGCGCGATCGGGATCGAATCGACCGCGGACACCACCGGAAGAGGCCGACCATAGCCCTGACACCACCGAAAAGGTCCGGTCGGTCGGGCTCCGGACTTCCGGTGTTTGGGCCGGCGAACGTGGGTCTCCTGGTATCCCGGAGGTACCCAGATCCCCTCGGAACCGTGTGTTCTGTGAAACCGGAGCGCAGAAATGCACGATAACGCGCCACCTGCGGCCACCGCCGAGACCGCTCGCTCGTCGGCGCCCTCCGCACTCACCCAACCGTGCGCGACAGAACTGAGCCGGCCCGCACGGCGGGCTTCGGCCACCTCCGCCCGTGACCAGCCGTTCGCCAGTAGTTCGCTGAGTGGGTAGACGCCGCAATCTGACATATGTCTTGGACGCGCCGCTTCCAGTTCCGGTTGCGCGACTTCGGAAAGAGGACCGAAACCGTCCTCGATGCCTGGGACCGTGGTTTCAGAGCACACGACCACGACATCAGGAGGAACCGTGAACTGGACACTCGAAGTCGTCACCCTGCCCGTCACGGACGTCGATCGCACCAAGGCGTTCTACGAGTCGATCGGGTTCAACCCCGATCACGATCACACCGTGAGTGAGGAGATCCGCTTCGTCCAGATGACGCCTCCCGGGTCGAACTGCTCCATCGCCTTCGGCAAAGGCCTCACCGACAAGGTCCCCGGGTCCACCGGACCGATCATCATCTGCGTCACCGACATCAACGCCGCCCGCGATCAACTGCTGGCCGCCGGCGTCGATCCCGGCGAGGTCGACGTGCAGCCGTGGGGGCACTTCGTGTACTTCGCCGACCCCGACGGCAACCAGTGGTCCGTGCAGTATCTGCCGTATCGCGACAACTGACTGCTGCACCACCGAACGCAGGACCACCGACGGTCGCGGATACGGTGGGATATGCGATCCCCCATCGACGACTATCTCCACCAGGTTCTCCAGGACTGCCGCGACGACGACGCCGGGGACGTCATGTCCGGCAATCGTGAACTCGAGCGGGCGGATCCGTCGTCGTTCGGCATCGCTCTGGCGACCGTCGACGGGACCGTCTACACCGCGGGCGACGCCGATCACGAGTTCACCATGCAGTCCATCGCGAAGCTGCCCGCCTACGCACTCGCGCTGCGGGACCGGGGACTCGACGGCGTTCTCGACCGCGTGGACACCGAGCCGTCCGGTGACGCCTTCAACGAGATCTCCCTCGAGGCCGAGACCGGTCGCCCCCGCAACGCCCTCATCAACGCCGGCGCCATCGCGGTCCACGGCATGGTCGACGGCGACGGCGCCACCGAACGGGTCGACCGCATCGTCGACCTGGTGAGCACCCTCGCCGGACGAGAACTTTCCGTGGACAGCGACGTGCATTCCGCCGAGCTCGCCTCCGACGACCACAACACCGCACTCGCCTACCTGCTGCGGTCCGCGGGCAAGCTCGAATACGAACCCGACGAAGTCGTCGACGGATATGCCGCCCAGTGCGCGATCAAGGTGAGCTGTCGCGACCTCGCGGTCATGGGATCGGTCCTCGCCAACGGCGGACTCTCCACGACGAACGACGACGAGAGCCTCCTCGAGGGTTGGATCACCCGGCACCTGCTGTCGGTGATGGCCACCTGCGGGATGTACGACGGCAGCGGCAGCTGGATGGCAAGGGTCGGGATACCCGCGAAAAGCGGTGTGAGCGGGGCGATCCTGGGAGTGCTGCCCGGCCAGGTCGGGGTCGCGGTGTGGTCGCCACGACTCGACGAGCAGGGCAACAGCGTGCGCGGCGTCGCCGTGTTCGAAAGGCTCTCCCACGACATGGAACTGCACATGATGCACGTCGCGCCGTCAGGCATGCCGGCATTGCGCTCGGTCCACGAAGACAATGGTGCGACGGTCGTCGAACTCCAGGGCGACGTGCGCTTCGCGGGTGCCGAGATCATCGCAAGCCGTGCGTGTGAGGGCTTTTCGACCGACAAGGTGATCATCGACCTCACCCACGTCCGTGTCATGGACGACGCCGCCCGCGGACTGCTGCGCGAGGTCGCCAAGCGCCTGGGTGACGACCACGACACCCACATCGAGGACCCGAACGAACTGATGGACGAAGGCCCCGACGACCAGGACACCGACGAGAAATGATGAACCCGACACGGTTCCGCGTGCCCTGGATCGCAACCCTCGCCGCCATCGTCGTGCTCCTCGGGGTGACACCGGCATCCGTTCCGGCCGCGCCGGCCACGCGTCCCGTGGACGTGTCGTCGTCTGTGGCCACCGAATGCGCGGGCAAACCCGTGCGGGTCGACGCGCGATGGTATTTCCCCGCCGGCCGGCCCACCGCTCTCGTCTGGCTCCAACACGGCTTCTCCCGTAGCGCAGCGAATCTCGACGCCCTGGCGCGCTCCTATGCGAACTCAGGCTTCCTCGTCGTGAGCCCGACACTCGACTCGGTGAACCTCGGCGGGTGCGCCGTCGCGTACAACATCGCCGACAACGCGGCCTTCGCCCGCACCATCGGCGGGGTGTTCGGCTCGGGCCGCGACGCCGACAGCCCGCTCGGTGCCAGTCTCGTCCGGGCACGGGACGCCGCCCACCGGCCCGACGTGACGATGCCGTACCGGATGGTGTTCGCCGGGCATTCGGCCGGCGGCGAGTTCGTGGTGGTCGCGGCCGACGCACTCCGCCGAACGGACCCGGTCGCCTACCGGCGCCTGGCGGGACTCATGCTGTTCGACCCCGTCAACTCCTTCTTCGGCGACCACTTCTCCTCCGCCGCAGCATCTCTCGGTGCCGAGCGGGTCCCGATCCGGGTGATCGCCTCGCAGCCGTCGGTGTCCAACTCCTTCGAGTCCGGGGTGGCCGTCCTCGAGCGGACGACCCGGCAGGAGTTCCTCGGCTCGCGACTGGTCACCGGCATCCACATCGATGCCGAAGGCGAGTCCACCGACCTGATCGGTGAACTGTCCGAACTCGCCGTGCCGCGTCCGCGAAACGGCCGGGTCATCCGCACCCTGGCCACCGGATGGTCGTCGGACATGGTGGCCGGCACCGTGACCCCGACCTACTACCCCGGCGGACGCTACTACGACCTCCTCCTCTCGACCCGCACCGTCACCACCCTCCCCGTGCGCTGAGACACCCCGGACAGCGAAAAGCCCTCGCACTCAACGAGTGCGAGGGCTTTTCAGCTGAAGTACGGCTTACCGGTATTCGTTGGAGAAACCGTAGTCGTCCAGCGGCACCGCAGCGCCGGCCGGAGCACCGAAGGTGCCGTCCGGGCTGTAGTAGGTGTCGTCGTAGGACGGCACCGCGTAGGCCGCGGCACGTGCCTCTTCGGTGGGCTGAACCTGGATGTTGCGGTAACGGTTGATACCGGTACCGGCCGGGATCAGCTTACCGATGATCACGTTCTCCTTCAGACCGATCAGCTTGTCGCTGCGGCTGTTGATCGCCGCGTCGGTCAGGACACGCGTGGTCTCCTGGAACGACGCCGCCGACAGCCACGACTCGGTCGCGAGCGAGGCCTTGGTGATACCCATGAGCACCGGACGTCCGGCTGCGGGCTCGCCACCCTCGGTGACCACCTGACGGTTGGCCGCCTCGAACTCGGCACGCTCGACGAGCGAACCGGGCAGGAACTCGGTCGCACCGTGATCGATGATCGTCACGCGACGCAGCATCTGACGAACGATCGTCTCGATGTGCTTGTCGTGGATCGACACACCCTGGCTGCGGTAGACCTCCTGGACCTCGTTGACCAGGTGGATCTGCACCTGACGGGGACCCATGACACGCAGGACCTCGTGCGGGTTGGCCGAGCCCTCCATGAGCTGCTGGCCGACCTCGACGTGGTCACCGTCGGCGAGGAGCCGCTCGGTTCCGTCGTCGTGCTTGAACACGCGCAGACGCTGACGCTTCGAGATCTTGTCGATGACGACCTCTTCGGAACCGTCGTCCGGGATGATCGTGATCTTGTAGAAGCGGTCGTCGTCCTCGAGGCGAATCCGGCCCGAGACCTCCGCGATCGGCGCGACGCCCTTGGGGACGCGGGCCTCGAAGAGCTCCTGGACACGAGGCAGACCACCGGTGATGTCGTCACCGACGCCACCCTGGTGGAACGTACGCATCGTCAGCTGGGTACCGGGCTCACCGATCGACTGGGCCGCGATGATACCGACGGCCTCACCGATGTCGACGAGCTTGCCGGTGGCCATCGAACGGCCGTAGCAGTGCGCACACACACCGGTGCCGGTGGCACAGGTGAGGACCGACCGGACCTTGACCTGGGCGATGCCGGCCGCGAGGAGAGCCTCGATGGCCGGGTCGCCGAGATCGTGGCCGCGCTCGACGACGACGTTGCCGTCGGCGTCGACCGCGTCGGCGGCCAGGGTGCGTGCGTACGCCGAGGTCTCGACATGCGCGTCGCGGATGATCGAGCCGTCCGGCTGCTTCTCACCCAGCGGCACGTTGATGCCGCGCTCGGTGCCACAGTCGGTCTCGCGAACGATGACGTCCTGCGACACGTCGACCAGACGACGGGTCAGGTAACCCGAGTCGGCGGTACGGAGAGCCGTGTCCGCCAGACCCTTACGGGCACCGTGCGTGTTGATGAAGTACTCGGCGACGGTCAGGCCCTCGCGGAACGAGGACTTGATCGGACGCGGGATGAACTCACCCTTCGGGTTGGTCACCAGACCCTTCATGCCCGACAGGTTACGAACCTGCGTCAGGTTACCGGTGGCACCCGACTTCGGGATCATGATGATCGGGTTGTCTTCGGGGTAGTACTCCTCCATGGCCTTACCGACTTCTTCGGTGGCCTGCTTCCAGATCTCCACCAGTGCGTCGCGACGCTCGTCCGGCGTGAGGGCACCGCGCTGGAACTTGCGCTCCAGGCCGTCGGCGCGCTCCTCGTAACGGTCGAGGATCTCCGCCTTCTGCGGCGGCACGAGCACGTCGGCCATCGACACGGTGACGCCCGAACGGGTGGCCCAGTAGAAGCCGACGTCCTTGAGCTTGTCGACGGTCTGGGCGACCACGATCATCGGGTAGCGCTCGGCGAGATCGTTGATGATCGCGGCCTGACGCTTCTTCGGCATCTGCTCGTCGACGAACGGGTACTCGATCGGCAGCAGCTCGTTGAAGAGCACGCGGCCCAGCGTGGTGATGGTGGTCCACGGCTGACCGAAACGCCATCCTTCGGGGAACAGCTCGGCCTCGACCTCGGCCGGCGGACGCTGACCGGTCAGACGCACCTTGATGCGCGACTGGACGGTGAGCTGACCGCGGTCGACGGCCATGATGGCCTCGGCCGGGCTCGAGTAGACACCGCGTTCGATGTCGTCGGCGGTCGCCGGGGTGTACTCGCCTTCCGCACCCTCCTTGAGGGAGGTCAGGTAGTACAGACCGGTCACCATGTCCAGACGCGGCATGGCGAGCGGGCGGCCCGATGCCGGCGACAGGATGTTGTTCGACGACAGCATCAGGATGCGTGCCTCGGCCTGCGCCTCCGCGGACAGCGGGAGGTGCACGGCCATCTGGTCACCGTCGAAGTCGGCGTTGAAGGCCTCACACACGAGCGGGTGCAGCTGGATGGCCTTGCCCTCCACCAGCTGCGGCTCGAAGGCCTGGATGCCGAGGCGGTGCAGCGTGGGTGCACGGTTCAGCAGAACCGGGTGCTCGGAGATGACCTCTTCGAGGACGTCCCACACCGCGGGGCGCTGACGCTCGACCATGCGCTTGGCCGACTTGATGTTCTGGGCCTGGTTCAGGTCGACCAGACGCTTCATCACGAACGGCTTGAACAGCTCGAGAGCCATCAGCTTCGGCAGACCACACTGGTGCAGCTTCAGCTGCGGGCCGACGACGATGACCGAACGGCCCGAGTAGTCGACGCGCTTGCCGAGGAGGTTCTGACGGAAACGACCCTGCTTGCCCTTGAGCAGATCGCTCAGGGACTTCAGCGGGCGGTTGCCCGGGCCGGTGACCGGACGGCCACGACGGCCGTTGTCGAACAGGGCGTCGACCGACTCCTGCAGCATCCGCTTCTCGTTGTTCACGATGATCTCGGGGGCACCGAGGTCGATCAGACGCTTGAGGCGGTTGTTGCGGTTGATGACGCGGCGGTACAGGTCGTTCAGGTCGGAGGTCGCGAAGCGGCCACCGTCGAGCTGAACCATCGGACGCAGCTCCGGCGGGATCACCGGCACGGCGTCGAGGACCATGCCCAGCGGCGAGTTGCCCGACTGCTGGAACGCGGCGACGACCTTCAGGCGCTTGAGAGCACGGAGCTTCTTCTGGCCCTTGCCGCTGCGGATGGTCTCGCGCAGCGACTCGGCCTCGGCGTCGATGTCGAAGGTCTCGAGGAGCTTCTTGATCGCCTCGGCACCCATCGAACCCTGGAAGTACTCGCCGTAGCGCTCTTCGAGCTGGCGGTACAGCTTCTCGTCGATGATGAGGTCGCCCGGGGCGAGCTTGACGAACTTGTCCCAGATCTCCTCGAGACCGTCGAGCTCACGCTGAGCGGAGTCGCGCATACGACGCATCTCGCGCTCGGCACCGTCGCGCACCTTGCGGCGCACGTCGGCCTTGGCACCCTCGGCCTCGAGCTCGGCGAGATCCTGCTCGAGCTTCTGCTGACGCTCGTTCAGGTCGGCGTCGCGCTGATCGGCGACGGCCTTCTTCTCGACCTCCATCTCGGCCTCGAGGGTCGAGAGCTCGTTGTGACGCAGTTCGTCGTCGACGGCGGTGATCACGTAGGCGGCGAAGTAGATGATCTTCTCGAGATCCTTCGGCGCCAGGTCGAGCAGGTAGCCCAGCCGGCTCGGCACACCCTTGAAGTACCAGATGTGCGTGACCGGTGCGGCCAGTTCGATGTGGCCCATGCGCTCACGGCGCACCTTGGCCTTGGTCACCTCGACGCCGCAGCGCTCGCAGATGATGCCCTTGAAGCGGACGCGCTTGTACTTACCGCAGTAGCACTCCCAGTCGCGGGTCGGTCCGAAGATCTTCTCGCAGAACAGGCCGTCCTTCTCGGGCTTGAGCGTGCGGTAGTTGATCGTCTCCGGCTTCTTGACCTCACCGTATGACCAGTTGTGGATGTCGTCGGCCGTGGCCAGGCCGATCTTCAGTTCGTCGAAAAAGTTGACGTCGAGCACTTGTTACCTTTCCAGAGCTCTGTTGTCAGTGGTGAGGATCAGTTGGCGAGGTCGTCGACGGTTGCCGACTCGTTGCGCGACAGGTTGATTCCGAGGTTGGCAGCAGCGCGCTCCAGGTCCTCGTCGTCGGTGTCGTGCATCTCGATGGCGGCACCGTCGGAGCTGAGCACCTCGACGTTCAGGCAGAGCGACTGAAGTTCCTTCAGAAGCACCTTGAACGACTCGGGGATACCCGGTTCCGGGATGTTCTCGCCCTTGACGATCGCCTCGTAGACCTTCACGCGGCCCACCACGTCGTCCGACTTGATGGTGAGCAGCTCCTGCAGGGTGTAGGCGGCGCCGTACGCCTGCATCGCCCAACACTCCATCTCACCGAAGCGCTGACCACCGAACTGCGCCTTACCACCCAGCGGCTGCTGGGTGATCATCGAGTACGGACCGGTCGAACGAGCGTGGATCTTGTCGTCGACCAGGTGGTGCAGCTTGATGATGTACATGTAGCCGACCGCCACGGGGTACGGGAACGGCTCGCCGGAACGACCGTCGAACAGCGTCGCCTTGCCGTCGCCGTTGACCATGACCTCGCCGTCGCGGTTGGGCAGCGTCGAGGACAGCAGTCCGGTCAGCTCCTCCTCACGCGCACCGTCGAACACCGGGGTGGCGGTGTTGGTGTCGGGCTCCGCCGAGTACATGTCCTCGGGCAGGTTCGAGGCCCACTCCGGGACGCCCTCGGCCACGTTGATGTTCCAGCCGGCCTTGGCGATCCACCCGAGGTGGGTCTCCAGGATCTGGCCGATGTTCATACGACGCGGGACACCGTGGGTGTTCAGGATGATGTCGACCGGGGTGCCGTCGGGCAGGAACGGCATGTCCTCCTGAGGGAGGATCTTGCCGATGACGCCCTTGTTGCCGTGACGACCGGCGAGCTTGTCGCCGTCCTGGATCTTGCGCTTCTGGGCCACGTAGACGCGGACCAGCTCGTTGACGCCCGGCGCGAGATCGTCGTCGTCGTCGCGGCTGAACACGCGCACGCCGATGACCTTGCCGGTCTCGCCGTGGGGCACCTTCAGCGAGGTGTCGCGAACCTCACGGGCCTTCTCACCGAAGATGGCACGCAGCAGACGCTCTTCCGGGGTCAGCTCGGTCTCGCCCTTCGGGGTGACCTTGCCGACCAGGATGTCGCCGTCGCGGACCTCGGCACCGATGCGCACGATGCCGCGCTCGTCGAGGTCGGCGAGGACCTCGTCGGAGACGTTCGGGATGTCCCGGGTGATCTCCTCGGCACCGAGCTTGGTGTCGCGGGCGTCGATCTCGTGCTCCTCGATGTGGATCGAGGTCAGGACGTCCTCTTCCACGAGGCGCTGCGACAGGATGATCGCGTCCTCGTAGTTGTGGCCCTCCCACGGCATGATCGCCACGAGCAGGTTCTTGCCGAGCGCCATCTCACCGTTCTCGGTGCAGGGGCCGTCGGCGAGGACCTGGCCGGCCTCCACGCGCTGGCCCTCGTCCACGATCGGACGCTGGTTGGCGCAGGTGCCGTGGTTCGAACGCGCGAACTTGCGCATCCGGTAGGTGTCACGGGTGCCCTCGTCGGACATGACGGTGATGTAGTCGGCCGAGACCTCTTCGACCACACCGGTCTTGGACGACACGATGACGTCACCGGCGTCGACGGCGGCACGGAGCTCCATACCGGTACCGACCAGCGGCGACTCGTTGCGCACCAGCGGCACGGCCTGACGCTGCATGTTCGCACCCATCAGGGCGCGGTTCGCGTCGTCGTGCTCGAGGAACGGGATCATCGCGGTCGCGACCGACACCATCTGGCGCGGCGAGACGTCGAGGTACTCGACATCGGTGGCGCCCACGAACTCCACCTCGGAGCCCTTCTTGCGCACCAGCACACGCTCGTCGGTGATACGGCCGCTGCCGTCGAAGTTGGTGTTGGCCTGACCGATGAGGAAGCGATCCTCCTCGTCAGCGGTCATGTACTGGATCTCGTCGGTGACGACACCGTCGACGACCTTGCGGTACGGGGTCTCGATGAAACCGAACGGGTTGACCCGTGCGTACACCGAGAGCGAACCGATCAGACCGATGTTCGGACCCTCAGGGGTCTCGATCGGGCACATACGGCCGTAGTGCGACGGGTGGACGTCGCGCACCTCGAGGCCGGCACGCTCACGACTCAGACCGCCCGGGCCCAGCGCCGACAGACGACGCTTGTGGGTCAGACCCGACAGCGGGTTGTTCTGGTCCATGAACTGCGACAGCTGGCTGGTGCCGAAGAACTCCTTGATCGCCGCCACGACGGGACGGATGTTGATCAGGGTCTGCGGGGTGATCGCCTCGACGTCCTGGGTGGTCATGCGCTCACGCACGACACGCTCCATACGCGAGAGGCCCACGCGGATCTGGTTCTGGATCAGCTCGCCGACGGTACGCAGACGACGGTTGCCGAAGTGGTCGATGTCGTCGACCTCGACGGGAACCTCCACACCACCGGGGACGGTCATGTAGGTGGTCGTGTGCGGGTCGGCCTCGTGCAGACGCACCAGGTACTCGACGGTCGCGATGATGTCCTCGCGGGTCAGGGTCGACTCGCCGGTCATCGGGTTGCCCGTCAGACCCAGCTTCTTGTTGACCTTGTAGCGGCCCACACGGGCGAGGTCGTAGCGCTTGTCCTTGAAGAACAGGTTCTCCAGGAGGTTCTCCGCGGACTCCTTGGTCGGCGGCTCACCCGGACGCAGCTTGCGGTAGACCTCGAGCAGCGCCTCGTCCTGGTTGGCGGTGTTGTCCTTCTCCAGGGTCGACATCATGATCTCGGAGAAGCCGAAGCGCTCGGTGATCTCCTCGGTGGTGAAGCCGAGGGCCTTGAGCAGCACGGTGACCGGCTGACGGCGCTTGCGGTCGATACGCACACCCACGGTGTCGCGCTTGTCGACGTCGAACTCCAGCCACGCACCGCGACCCGGGATCACCTTGACGGTGTGCAGGGTCTTCTCGGTGGCCTTGTCGATCGCGGCGTCGAAGTACACGCCGGGGCTGCGGACCAGCTGGCTCACCACGACACGCTCGGTGCCGTTGATGATGAAGCTGCCCTTGTCGGTCATGATCGGGAAGTCGCCCATGAAGACGGTCTGCGACTTGATCTCACCGGTGTTGTTGTTGATGAACTCAGCGGTGACGAACAGCGGCGCCGCGTAGGTCATGTCCTTGTCCTTGCACTCCTCGACGGAGGCCTTGACCTCGTCGAAGTGCGGCTCGGAGAACGACAGGGACATCGACCCGGAGAAGTCCTCGATAGGGGACAGCTCGTGGAGGATGTCCTCCAGCCCGCCCGTCGGGTTCTCTTCTCCGCGGGCGATCGCCTTGGCGCGCCACTCCGGGGACCCGACGAGCCATTCGAAGGAATCGAGTTGGAGGTCGAGGAGGCCGGGAACCTCCAGCGGCTCGCTGATCTTTGCAAACGACGCGCGATGCGGCGCGCCGGGGATTGTTGAGGTGGACTGGCGGTTGACTGCCAAGATGCGTCCTTCCAACACGACGTTATTCACAACCTAGATGTGCGGTGGCTTGATGGGCCGTTCGCTGGTGACACCCTGAGATCGGCGATCACCGCAGCACACACATACAAGGAGTGGCCGAAGAAGGATCGATAGATGGACAGGAGGCAGCCAGCGCAACGTCCAACTGTAGCAGAAAATAGACGTCCTTTGTCAAGTCCGTCGAGAAACGATTTCGCACGGGTGGCTGCCTGCACGTCAATCGCTGGTCACAGCCTGGCCTGACAACGCCGAAACGTCAAGCGGTACGCGCCAATTTCGCGAACTTGTCCCCGGAGTCGTCCGACCGCCTGGCGGTCACGCCCGGATCAGAAGGGCTCGACGCCCTGGATCCGCCACGTGTCGCCCTCCTTGACCATGGCGAACTGCGCACGCGGGGCACCGCTGTTGGTGGCCATGCTGTTCTGCGTCTCGCTGATGATCATGTTCGCGATCACGGTCGCGTGGGCGCCGTCGCCGCCGCCGGTCAGATCCTTGACGCCGAGGGCGTCGACCCGGCACTCGGCACCGGTCTTGGTCTGGGTGATCAGGTCCTTCTGCGCCTTGAAGGTCTTGTCGAACTCTTCCCGCGCCTGACCGGTCAACGCATCCTGGGCACGCTTCTGCCAGGCGTCGAGTTCGGTGTGCTCGTAACCGAAGATCGCGCAGATCCGTTCCTGTGCCTGCCCGGTCAACTGCGACGTGGCCTCCTGGTCGACGAAGGCTTTGTTGGGACCCACGTCGGCACCGGGATGGAAGGCGAGGACCACGGCGACGATGCCGAGGACCACCGCGGCCGCGGCGAGGATCGCCGCGAGCGGGGCCGCACGCTTCTTCCTGCCCTCGGCACTCCCCTGCCGGCCGGGCCGGCCCATCGGGCGGTTCGACGAGGTGTCCTCATCGGTTCTGCCGGCTGCGCTGGGACGCAGGGTCGAGACCCGGGAGACGGGCCTGGTCTTCGGCTTGGTGAGGTCGGGCTTCGCGGGGGCGGTGTCGGTGTCGGCGGCGTCGACGGAGCTCGAGGTGTCGTCACCGGACCCTTCGTGGCTCGTCGACTCGCTCCGCTCGCCCGGCCCGGCGGCTTTCGCTCCTTGCACCTCAGGGAGCGCGGGTGCCGACGCATCGACCTCGGGGGCATCGGGTGTCTGCCCGGGCTGCGTGGCACGGGTGTGTCCGGCGACCTTCGGCGTCGGACGACGCTTGCCTGCGGGCTTCTTCGGGTTCTGGGCCATCAGTTTCCGCCTCCCGGTGCCGGCGCGGGCGCCTGTCCGTTACCCGACTGTCCCGCGTCGGCGTAGGCGATGCCTTCCAGGCCGAGGAGGTTCTCGGCCTTCCAGGTGTCGCCGTCCTTGATCATGCTGACGTCGAATCCGCGCGTCTCGTCGACGCCGGGCTGGCCGGGCCGCTCGAGGGTCGTGATGACGTAGACGAGGACCTTCGCCTTGCCCTCGTCGGGGTTGACCTCGCTCGGCGCGCTGCGCACCAGGCGGGCGCTCAGCTTGGCGGCGTCCGGGCCGGCATTCGACAGCATGTCGAGGACGCTCCCGTCCTTGCCGCCGAGCACCTCGTTCTTGGCCTTGCCGGTCAGCGACGCCTCGGCGCGCTCCCGGAAACCGTCGAGGTCGGCGGGATCGATCGTGGTGATGTTGAGGACGGCCTGTTCGGCCGCCTGGGTCGCGTCGTCACGCGTCTGCTGCGCCGGGTACTGGTTGGCATAGACGTCGTAGGCACGCACTCCGAACACGGCCACGCACACCACCGCCGCGATCACCGCGACGATCGCCAGCGCAAGCGGCGCGACGCCTGCGAGCCGCCTCAGCGCGGGTCGGGTGCCGGTGTTCTTCTCGGTCGGACCTGCATCCGGATCGGTCGAGCCGGTCGATGCAGAACCTGTGGGTTCGGGGGTGCCAGTCATAGCAGAAGACACTGTATAGATCGCTCCTGAGCGCAGGCCAAGGCCCGAGTGTCCGCACGAAGCGGAACCGGAGCCCTGGAAGGCCTGCGTCGTCTACTTGGGCCGCACGCCGAGCAGCGCTGCGAGCTGCTGGGCCAGCGGGTTGAGGTTCAGCTTGTCGGGGTCCTTCTTCGGCGTGGAATCCCACGGCTGCGGGTACGCCGGGTTGGCGTACTTCGCACGCTCCGCACTGCGCACACCCGTCGGGTTGCCCAGCGGCACAGTGCACTTGGCCTCCGTGTTGAACGGGAAGTCGTCGTAGTGCTTGTCGAAGTTCGGGTTCTTGCGCCGCATCTCCGCCATGATCGCGTCGGTGCCGCCATAGCCCCGCGTACAGGCCGCCGGGTTGTTGGTCTCGAGGACGACGCCGAAGTGGATCTGGCCGTCGCCGGGTGCCGGTGAGTGGCTGCCCGCCGACAGAGCGGAGAGCATCGCGAAGGTCGTCGAGATGTTGTAGGTCGCCGGCTCGATGGTGCGGGACACCTCGGCGAGATCCTTCACCACCTTGGAGATGTCGTTGCCGTTCTTCTGGATCAGCTCGGAGATCTGCGTGGCCGACAGCGTGCCGGTGGTGAGCAGACGTCGGAGGTCGGGGTCGGAGCTCGCGAGGGTCGCGGTGACCAGGTCGAGGTTCCGCGACCACGTGAGGATCGCATCCGACTGGTCTGCCTGCGTGGCGAGCACGACATTGGAATCCTGGATGAGCGAGACGACCTCGGGCAGGTTGTCGACGCCCGCGCGCGACAGCTTGCCGAGCGAATCGACCAGGCGGGTGAGGTTCTCACTCTGACCGTTGAACGCCTTGCCGAGTTCGGTGATGACCGTGTGCAGGTCGTCGACCGGGATCGACGAGGTGAAGTCGATGGCCGACTTCACGACGTCCTCGAGCGGCTCGGGCAGCTGGTACTTGGTGATGACGTCGCCCGCCTTGAGGTACGGACCCGACGAGGTCGTCGGCTGCAGGTCGACGTACTGCTCACCGATCGCCGATCGCGAGGCGACGACGGCGGTCGCCGACGCCGGGATGTCCGGGCCGCCCTTGTCGATGTCGAGCTTCACGTCGACGCCGGACTTGGTCAGCGTGAGTCCGCCGACGCGCCCCACCGGCACACCCTGGTAGGTGACCTCGGCGTTGGTGAAGATGCCGCCGGAGTCGGGCAGCTGCGCGGTGACCGAGTACATGCCGACGCCGGCCAGCTTGTCGAGTCGCGCGTACTTCGCGCCCACATAGACCAGCGCCACCAGGCCGACGACGACGAACACGATCAGCTGGATCTTGACGAGCTTGCTGATCATCGTCCTGCTCCTGTCGGTGCCTCAGGGGTCTGCGACTTCGGCGCCAGACCCATCGCCGCGAGCGGGCCGTCGAGAACGCCCTGTCCGGGTTTGGCGGGTGTGGGCATCGGGCCGGCGCCGTCGGCGGACCGGGAGAACGATGCCGCCGGGTAGCGACCGCCGGACGGCGGGGTGTTCGGTCCGGGACGCCAGTTAGGGCCGGGCGGCAACAGGGTGATCGTCGGCCAGCCGTAGCGCGGTCCGTTGCCGTTGTAGTACGGGTTCCGCGGATCGACAGGCACCTTCACCCGGGCCGGGGGCGAGTACTTCGGTGTCCCCTGCCCCACGCCGAGCGCCTCGAGCTGGTTGAGGAGCCGGAGGTCCAACGTCATGAACAGGTTGGTCGAGTCGCCCTTGACACCGGGCAGCAGCCAGTCCGGGAACGGATGGGTCAGGACCAGCGGTGCGGCGGTGATCGCATCGGGCGCAGCAGCGGCGAGCTGGGTGAGCACGGGACGCAGTGCCTTGAGGTCGTTGATCAGCGCCTTGCGCGACTTGCCGAGCACGTCGGTGCCGACCTGACCGAGCTGGTCGAGCTTGGTCAGCAGGTCGACGAACTGCGGACGCTGCTCCTCCAGCACCTCGATGCCCTCGGGCAGCTGCTTGAGGATGCGGTCGATCTGATCGGTCTGCGCCGCGGTCCGTTCGGACAGGTCGGCGAGGCCGTCGATCGCGCCGATGATGTCGTCACGCTGGCGGTTGAGGCCGGCGATGAGCTTCTCGGTCTGGTCGATGAGGTCGCGGACCTTGCCGGCCCGGCCGTCGAGCGTCTTGTTCAGCTCGGTGACGATCGGCTGGATCTGGT
Organism: Gordonia sp. Swx-4; assembly: GCF_030316175.1. Taxonomy (NCBI): domain Bacteria; kingdom Bacillati; phylum Actinomycetota; class Actinomycetes; order Mycobacteriales; family Gordoniaceae; genus Gordonia; species Gordonia sp. Swx-4. The sequence continues at coordinate 1,127,154 of NZ_CP128197.1, read as the reverse complement.
TGATGCCGCCGCCGGTCAGCAGCAGCGCCAGCGCTCCGAGAACCTGCTCGATGTCGGTCGCGGTACGGGTTCGCGACGTGGGGATCGGCTGGGCCGGGTTCTGCCGCGGCGCGTCGGCGCTGCCGTCCGGCTCGGACAGGGACACGAACTTCTCGCCGAGCAGCGAGGTCTGCTGAACGCTCGCCTCGGCCTTGTCGGACAGGTCGACCTCGTTCTTGACCTCGACCGTGACCTGGGCGAACCACTGGTCATCAGGCACCTCGACCGCGGTCACGCGGCCGACGGGGATGCCGTCCCGCTTGACCATCGACTGGGGCACCAGGTCGAGCACGTCGTCGAACTGGATCTTGTAGGTGCGTGCGTTGTCGCCGGTGTCGACGCCGCCGGGTAGCGGCAGCGACTGGATGCCGTTGGACATACAACCCGACACCAGCACGGTCAGCGACAGGACCGCACCGGCCAGCGTCATCCGCATGGAGCGTCGGTTCATCAGTTGCCTCCCCGAGGACGTGGGGTGGTCGACTTGGTGGTCGACGACGATGCGGGTGCGCGTGCCGCCGGCGGCGCGGGAGTCCGCGACGACGGGGTTCCGATCTCGGGATCCGGGTTACCGGGAACCGTGCCGGGCACGGGCGCCTTCTGCAGCTTGTTGTTGCTCATGATGCCGAAGGGCAGCACGGGCAGCAGCGGCTCGAGCACACCGTCGGTGATCTGCTTGCCGAGCGCCTCACACTGGCTGATCAGCGGACGCAGCGTGTTGCTGAACTGCGTGGCCTGCGGGTTGCCCGGGAGCAACTGACCGAGGTCGAGCAGGCGGCACTGCGCACCGATCAGGTCCTGCAGATCCGGGATCGTCAGGCGCATCGACAGGGTTCCCGACTCCGCGTCGTAGGCGTTGATCAGATTGCTGATGGTGATCGGCAGGACGGTGAGGACCTCTTTGAGGTTGTTCTTCTCGTCGAGCAGCGCCTGCGTCGTCGGCTGCAGGTCCTTGACGGTCTCGCCGATCTGCTCGCGGTTGTCGTCGAGGAACTCCGCCACGTCGCCGAGGGCGAACGACAGCTTGTTCAGGGCCGACGCGAGCTGGTCGCGTTCGCCGGCGAGGAACTTGTTGAACGACGCCATCTGCGTGTTGAACTGCCGCACCTGGGCATCGTTCTCGCGCAGCGCGCCGACGAAGGTGTTGAGGTTCTTGACGGTGTCGAAGAGGTTGCCCCGCGAATCGCTGAGGGTCGTGGTGGCCTTCGACAGGTTCTCGATGGCCTCGCCGAGCTTCTCGCCGTTGCCCTCGAGGTTCGCGGCACTGGTCGCGACGAGTTCGCTCACCGCGCCCTGGCGGCCGGTGCCGTCGGTCTTGTTGGCGCCGTCGGGACCGAGCGCGTCCGACAGTTCCTTGACGCTGCGATACAACTCGTCGACCTCCACCGGAACCATCGTCTGGTTCACATCGAGGGTGATGTCGCGGGAGGCCTTCGGTCCGCCGGAGTAGGCGGGGGTCAGCTGGATGTAGCGGTCGGCAACCACGGACGGGATCACCTGCACGGCACGGACGTCCTCGGGCAGCGTGATGCCGCGGTCGACGGTCATCGTCACCTTCACGGTGTCGCCCTGTGGAGTCACCGAGTCGACCTTGCCCACGGCGACGCCGAGGATGCGCACGTCGGAACCCTCGTAGATGCCGACGGAACGCTTGAATGTCGCGGTGATCTTGGTGGTCCCCATCGAAGAGAACACCCACCACAGCGCGCCGGCGACAACCAGCGCGATGATCAGCCCGAGGACGAGCGCCACGATGTGGCGCGGTGTGAACCACCGGCCGGGACCGGAGGTCTGTGTGAGGTCTGGCGCGGTCATCAGCCTGCCTCCGTTCCGCCGTTGTTCTGTTCCAGCGTCTTCTTGTTCGGCGGACGTGTGGTGTTCTGTTGCGGCAGGGCCGGCGGCAGGAGGTTCACCACGGTCGACTCGAGCCAGCGGCCGTTGCCGAGCGCGTTGGCGTAGAGCCGGTAGAACGGCGCCATGTACTTGATCGAGTCCCGGATGTTCTGGTTCTGACGCTGCAGCAGTTCATTGACGCCCTTCAGCGCGTCGAGCGCCGGCCCGATCTGCTCCTCGTTGTCGCGCACGATGCCGGTGAGCGAGTCGCCGAGGCTCGTCGTGCTCGCGAGCAGCGCGGAGATGGCCTGCTGCCGGTTGTTGAGCTCGTCGAGGAGCTGTCCCGCACCGCCGATGAGGCGCACGAACTCCTCGTTGCGGTCGGCCAGCAGCTTCGACGTGTCCTTGGTGGCGGCGAGGAGCTTCTGCACCTCCTGGTCGCGGCTGGCGATCGTGTTGGACAGACGCGCCAGCCCGTCGAGCGCCGGACCGGTGGTGCCCGCGGTGCCCGAGAAGGCGTCGGAGAGCACGCGCATCGACTCGGCCAGCTGGTCGTTGTCGAAGTCCTCGATCTGATTCGCGGCGGCCGAGAACGCCTCGATGACGTCGTACGGGGCGACCGTGTCGGTCAGCGGGACGTCGGGATCGGCGGGCTCGCTGCCGCGCGGGTTCAGCGACAGGAACTTCTGACCCAGGATCGTCTTGATCTGGATCGACGCCTGCGTCTGGTCGCCGATCCAGGTGTTCTCCACCTTGAAGGTCACGTCGACCTTGTCGCCGTTGAGCTTCACCGCGTCGACCTCACCGACCTTCACACCGGCGACGCGCACCTCGTTACCGGGCTTGAGCCCGGCGGCCTCGGAGAACTTCGCGGTGTAGCGGGCTCCGGCACCGAGCAACGGGACGTCGGTCAGGTAGAACGCGCTGAGTCCCAGCATCATCAGGATCAGGATGCCGATGGCACCGATGCTCACCGGACTGCGTCGACCACCGAACCGGCGATGGGGGTGCTTCTTCGGCGCATCCGCCCGGGCTGCGTCGTCCTGGTTGTCGTTCTGGTCTGCCATCGTGGTCACCCCCCTGGCTTCTCGTCGGTCCAGCAGCGCGTCGCGGCGCTGGTGTAGAGCACGTGATTGATGTCGGGCAACGGCACCAGCGGTTGTGTCAGCACCGTCGACTTGCCGTTGCCGGCGACGATGTCGATGCCGCACAGATAGAACTGGAACCAGGAACCGAAGGTCGCGGCCCGGCCGATCTTCTGCAGCTTGATCGGCAGGTTGGTCAGCGTCTGCTCGATGTCCTTGTCGCGCTTGTTGATCTGATCGGCGAGCGACTTCAGACCGGCGATGTCGCCCTGGATGGAGGGTCGCGTCGCACCGAGGATGTTCGCGGTCACCGAGGTCAGGTTGGACACCGACGAGATTGCCGAGCCCACCGAACCGCGCTGTGCGGCAAGGCCGGTCACCAGCTTCTCGGTGTTGTCGAGGAGGCTGGTGAACTGCGCGTCGTTGCGGTTGACCGTGTCGAGCACCTTGGTGAGGTTGCCGATCAGGTCACCGATGACCTTGTCCTTGTCGGCGATCGCATTCGTCAGGTCCGCGGTGTCGCTGACCAGGCGCGTGATCGAGCCGCCCTGACCGTCGAAGATCGCGATGATCTGCTCTGTCAGCTTGTTGACGTCTTCGGCCGACAGCTGCTGGAACAGCGGACGGAACCCGTTGAACAGTTCGGTGAGGTTCACCGGCGGATGCGTGTCGGTGCGGCCCGGCTCCAGCCCGAACGTGTGGCCCTGCGCCACGGTCTTCGTCGGGTCGCCCGCCCCCCGCTCCAGACCGAGGTACCGGAGACCGGTGAGGTTGCGGTAGCGGATGTAGAGCTGGGTGCCGTCCGGCAGCCGGTCACGGTCGACGTTGAACGAGACCATGGCCCGGTTGCGGTCGTAGACCTCGACCTTCTCCACCTGTCCCACCCGGACGCCCGCGATGCGGACGTCGTCGCCCGCATTGAGCAGCGTGGCGTCGGTGAAGACGGCCTTGAACTTCGCGTCACCGTCACCACCGGCGTTCGCGATGGTCAGCGCGAGCAGGCTGGTGGTGACCACGGTGACGACCGCGAAGACGATCAGCTTGACGAGGGGCGCGATGATCGACCTCATTTGATGTCGACCTTCGCTCCCTGGAGGGCGCCGCCGGCGAGCATCGTGACCCAGGTCGGCACCGACTCCGGCGTCTCACCGGTGGTCGCGCCGTAGATGACCTGGAGCTGCTTGCGGTAGTCCGGGTCATCGAACGGGTTGGGCTCGACCGATCCCGCGGGGATGCCGCTGAACTGCGGCTGCGGGAGCGTCTTGACGGTGCGCGGGCCTGCGTTGCGTGACGGCGGCTGGTAGCTGCCGTCGGCGAGGCCGCCACCCGGGTACTGCGGGAACGGGCGACCGTTTTTGGCGGGCTCGTAGCACACGGCGGGTGGATCGAGGTCCATGAAGCGGGGTTCGTCCTGGTTCGGTAGGTATCGGCCACGGGGATTGACGAACTGCAGGTTCACGCGCACGCCCGGGTTCTTGGTGCCCTCGCCCACGATGACTCGAGACTCGGGGATCAGACCGGCGAAATTGCGGAACGTGCACACGAACGTCGGAGACTGCTTGGCCAGCCCGACGAGCAGTTGTTCGGAATCGACGGCGAGGTCGATCAGGTCGGTTCGGTTCTGGCGGAGCCAACCGGTGAGGTCATCGGAGGCCACACCGAGCGTGGCGATCAGGGTCCGCAGATCGCCCTGCCGTCCGACGATGGTGTTCGACGTGGTGCGGAACGAGTCCAGCGCGTCGACGACGTCGGGCAGCGCCTGCGAGTAGGTCTGCGAGAAGGTGGCCAGGCCCTCGAGGGTGCCCTCGAGGTCGGGCAGGTTCTTGTTGACCTCGCCGAAGATCTGGTCGAGCTCCTCGAGCGTGGTGCCGATCTGCTCGCCGCGACCCGACAGCGCCTTCGACAGCGAGGTGAGCGTGGCGTTGAGATCCTGCGGCGGGATCGCCTCGAGCACCGGCAGCAGGTCGTCGAACAACTGCTGGACCTCGAGAGCATTGCCGCTCTTGTCGGTCTCGATGGTTGCGCCGTTCTTCAGCGTCGGACCGTTGTTGTCCTCGGGAACCTGCAACGCCACGTACCGCTCACCGAAGAGCGTCTTCGGCAGGATGCGCGCGGTGGTCTTGTCGGACAGCTCCGAGGCCTTGGTCGGATCGAGGCCGAGGATGACCTCCACCGAACCGTCGGGCGCCGGCTTGACCTCGCGGACCTCGCCGACGACCATGCCGCGCGCCTTCACGTCGGCGTTCGCGGGAAGCGCGTTGCCGGTGGAGTCGGTCAGCAGGGTGACGTCGGTGAAGTCTTGGAACGTCTTGTTGAACTTGGTGATGGTCGCGGTGAGGAACAGTGCGACCACGATGAAGAAGACCAAGCCGAGCAGTCGTCGGCGCAGGACCGCCATCTGCTAACCCCCCACTCGCACGGTCGTGGTGGTGCCCCAGATCGCGAGTCCCAGGAAGAAGTCGAGGACGGCGATGAGGACCAGCGCCGCTCGGACCGCGTGACCGACGGCCACGCCCACACCTGCGGGACCCCCGGATGCGTAGTAGCCGTAGTAGCAGTGCACCAGGATGATGACGAAGGCGAAGACCAGCACCTTGCCGAACGACCAGAGCACGTCGGCCGGCGGCAGGAACAGGTTGAAGTAATGGTCGTAGGAGCCGCCGGACTGCCCGTTGAAGACGGTCGTCACCACTCTCGAGGCGAGATACGCCGACAACAGACCCAGCACGTACAGCGGGATGACGGCGATGAAGCCGGCGATCACGCGGGTCGACACCAGGAACGGGATCGACGGCACGGCCATCGTCTCCAGGGCGTCGATCTCCTCGGAGATACGCATGGCGCCGAGCTGGGCGGTGAAGCCACAGCCGACGGTCGCGGACAGGGCGAGGCCTGCCACGAGGGGCGCCACCTCACGGGTGTTCACGTAGGCCGAGAGGAAGCCGGTCAGGGCCTGCGACCCGATCTGGTCGAGTGCCGCGTAACCCTGCAAGCCGACGACGACGCCGGTGAAGCCCGACATCAGCACCATCACGCCGATGGTGCCGCCGATGACCGCGAGTCCGCCCGAGCCGAAGGCGACTTCGGCGAGCAGGCGCAGGACCTCACGGGTGTAATGCACCAGCGTCTTCGGTATCCACGCCAGCGTGCGGCCGTAGAACGACATCTGCTCGCCGGCACCGTCGAGCACCTTGAGTGGTTTGCCCAGCTGTTTGCGGGCCTCGTACATGTAGTACTCAGGCCTGCTCTTGGCGATCGTCACGCCGCCGCCACCATCGGTCACGACTAGCTCCCCTTCGGTGGGACGATCTGCAGGTAGACCGCAGTGATGATCAGGTTGGCGAGGAACAGCAGGAGGAAGGTGATGACGACGCTCTGGTTGACGGCGTCACCCACACCCTTCGGTCCGCCCTTGGGGTTGAGCCCCTTGTAGGAGGCGACGACGCCGGCCAGCACACCGAAGATGGCCGCCTTCAGCGTCGACACGTAGAGGTCGGGCAGCTGGGCGAGAGCACCGAACGACGCCAGGTAGGCGCCCGGGGTGCCGCCCTGCACGACCACGTTGAAGAAGTAACCACCACCGATGCCGATGACGGCGACGAGGCCGTTGAGCAGCATCGCGACCAGGACCATGGCCAGCACACGCGGGACCACGAGGCGCTGGATCGGGTTGATGCCCAGCACCTCCATGGCGTCGATCTCCTCACGGATGGTGCGCGACCCGAGGTCGGCGGCAACCGCCGATCCGGCCGCACCCGCGATGAGGAGCGAGGTCACCAGTGGCGACCCCTGCTGGATGACGACCAACACGCTGGCCGCGCCGGTGTACGACTCGGCGCCGAGCTGTTTGATCAGCGAACCCGTCTGCAAGGAGACGATTGCGCCGAACGGAATCGCGATCAGGGCGGTCGGCAGGATCGTCACACTGGCGATGAACCACGCCTGCTGGATGAACTCCCGCCACTGAAACGGGCGCACAAAGGTCTGGCGTGCAACATCGACGAAGAGCTGAACGATATTGCCGGTCTGGGCGAGAGCACCTGTTCCGGCCTGCGCGATTCGGTCGACGCCACGCGTGGTGGCATTGGTCATCCCTGGATGGTCCGCCCTTCGTTCCCGTCAGCAGCACGATGACTGGGCTTGGTCAGTGCGTCGCCGCCACCGGGCGTCTGCCACTGTTCGGTGGGCGCATCGCTGCCGCCGTAGTCGATGACGTCGGTCTTGGCGTCGGCGACGGCCACGTTCCCGGCGGGAGCGCTGGTCCACTCGTTGTCTCCGCCGTGGCGTCCGCCGCCGCCGCCCGCCATGTCCTCGGCGTGCGCGCGGCTCTCCTCGCGGATCTGGTCTTCCTGCTCCTGGCTGCGGCGGATCGCTTCCTGCGCGTTCTCCGGCAGGTCGGGCAGCATCGCGTGGACGCGCTCACGGTGACGGGCGATCGCCTTACGTTCGGGCATACCGGGATTGGGCTGCACCTGCGGGATGATCTCGGTGAAGTCCTCCTTGGTACCACCACCGGAGATACCCGCGGCCTGCATGGCCTCTTCCTGCTTCTGGACGGCCTCGTCCTTCTCCTCGGACATGCCGATCGGACCGAAACGATCACCGGAGAGGAACTGCTTGACCACCGGCTGCTCCGAGGTGAGCAACTGCTCGCGCGGACCGAACATCACCAGCTCCTTGCGGAAGAGCATGCCGATGTTGTCCGGGATCGTCCGGGCGATGTTGATGTTGTGCGTCACGATCAGGATCGTCGCGTCGATCTGCGCATTGATGTCGATCAACAGCTGCGAGATGTAGGCGGTACGCACCGGATCCAGACCCGAGTCCGGCTCGTCGCACAGGATGATCTGCGGATCCAGCACCAGCGCGCGGGCCAGACCGGCACGCTTGCGCATACCACCGGAGATCTCACCGGGGAGCTTGTCCTCGGCACCGGTCAAACCGACCAGGTCGATCTTCTCCATCACGATGTCGCGGACCTCGTTCTCCTTCTTCTTCGTGTGCTCACGAAGCGGGAACGCGATGTTGTCGAACAGGCTCATCGAACCGAACAGCGCACCGTCCTGGAACAGCACACCGAACAGCTTGCGGATCTCATAGAGTTCCTTGGCCGAACACTGCGTGATGTCGGTGCCGTCGATGATCACCGAACCCTGCTCGGGATGCAGCAGACCGATCAAGGTCTTCAGGAACACCGACTTACCGGTACCCGACGGACCGAGCAGCGCGGAGACTTCCCCCTCCGGGAGGGTCAGAGTGACATCACGCCAAATGTTCTGAGAACCGAACGACTTGGTGAGCCCCTCGACACTGACCTCTACACCCACAACTTCCTCCAGACGATCGCTGCCCCCGAAGGCGGCCACGGTGTGACCGCACACCCACCGGTGGCATTTGTGGTTGGGGTCACTGTAACCGACCAGGGACCACCAACCATGCGACCGGAGTCACTCAGCTTGCGCCCGCGAAAGCTACCAGCCGGTAACTCTCGCTGCGTCGATGACATTAGCCGATGGAACGAAGTGAGGGAAGTCGGACATCAGCGCCGGATGTGATGCCGGACGCAGAGTCCCAGGTCACTCGGGAAGTGTCCGTTTCGGCGATGGAAATTGAACCGAGAAGGCGCCTCGTGCGTCCAATCCTCATGACTTGGTTCCCGACCGATCGACACGGACTCATACGGCGCGAATCGACGCTGCGGGTCGGCATCACCGACGACACCGTCGCAGCGGCGGTGGACGGGGGCGACTTGATCCGACTGGCGCCAGGGGTCTACGTGGAAGCCACCCCCGACACTGCCGATCCCACCGCGGCCCATCGCCTGCGGTCCATCGCGGTGGCGACCTCGGCGCGCGATCGCGGCACGACGACGCTGAGTCATGATTCGGCCGCAGCCATCCTCGGCCTGGAACTCCTCCACCCCGACCGCGAAGCTGTCCATCTCACCAAGAAGTCGAACGCGGGCGGTTTCGTGCGCGGCCACCGACATGTGCACAACGGTCCGCTGACATCCGCCGAGATCAAGATCGTCGACGGGATCGAGGTGACGACACTCGAGCGCACTGCGGTCGACGTCGCGACGAACGGCGACTTCGCGCAAGCACTCGTGGCCTTCGACCGAGCGCTGGCGATGAAGGCCGATCCATCGGCCATGACAGCCATCCTCGACGCACGATCACGGCGGCCCGGGACCAGAATCGCACGACGCGCCCTGTCGTTCGCCGACTCGTCGTCGGAGAGCGTAGGTGAATCGTGGAGCCGCGCCCAGATGATCGCAGCCGGACTCCCCGTCCCACGCCTGCAGCACAGGTTCCGGACATCACAGGGCGAGGCGCGGGCGGACTTCGACTGGGACGGTCGGCTCGTCGGCGAGTTCGACGGACTCCAGAAGTACGGAATGCGCCCCGGAGAGACCCCACGAGAGGCACTGCTACGCGAGAAGCGGCGCGAGGACGCCCTGCGAGCCATGGGGATCATGGTGGTCCGCTGGACGTGGGCCGAGCTCGAACGAGGAGAGCTGGTCGGCCTCCTGAGACCCTGGCTCGTGAAGTTGGGGCTCGCGGCCGCCTGAGCGAGCCACTCTCAGACTTCATTTCGACGCTGCGACTTCGATCGAGGTCGCAACGTCGAAATGAGGTCTGGAAGTCAGGCCGCCACGAGAGTCGAGTGCCCAAACAGCAACAAGCCCGGGACAGCAATGCTGTCCCGGGCTCGTGAAGTCGAGTAAGAGAGTCTTACTTGACGGAAACCTTGGCGCCGGCCTCTTCGAGCTTGGCCTTGGCAGCCTCGGCGGCGTCCTTGTCGACCTTCTCCAGGAGAGCCTTCGGAGCACCCTCGACGAGGTCCTTGGCTTCCTTCAGGCCCAGACCCGAGACGACCTCGCGGACGACCTTGATGACCTGGATCTTCTTGTCGCCGGCACCCTCGAGGATGACGTCGAACTCGTCCTGCTCGGCAGCGGCCTCGCCACCGGCAGCAGCCGGGGCACCGGCAGCGGCAACGGCGACCGGAGCGGCCGCGGTGACCTCGAAGACCTCTTCGAACTTCTTCACGAAATCGCTGAGCTCCAGCAGGGTCAGTTCCTTGAACTGCTCGATGAGCTCGTCAGCGGTGAGCTTCGCCATGGTGGCGTCCTTCCTGTAAGTCCCCGTACGGGGTTGGTGTGCATCCCCGTACGGTCCGGGGATTGGCTTGGTGCGGCGAGTTATTCGCCGGCTTCGTTCTTCTTCTCCTGCAGGGCCGCTGCGAGACGCGCGACCTGCGATGCCGGCTGGTTGAACAGACCGGCTGCCTTAGCCAAGTTGCCCTTCATGGCGCCGGCGAGCTTGGCCAGCAAGACCTCACGGGTCTCAAGGTCGGCGATCTGCTCGATCTCGGCAACGGACAGCGCGCGGCCGTCCATGTACCCGCCCTTGATGACCAGAGCCTTGTTGTCCTTGGCGAACGTCTTGATCGCCTTCGCGGCCACAACCGGCTCACCTTCGATGAAGGCGATGGCGGTCGGACCGGTGAACAGCTCGTCGAGCCCTTCCACGCCCGCATCAGCTGCGGCACGCTTCACCAGGGTGTTCTTGGCGACGGAGTAGGTTGCACCCTCGCCGAGGGAACGTCGCAGCTGGGAGATCTGGGTGACGGTGAGTCCACGGTATTCCGTGACCACTGCCGCCGAGGAGCCCTTGAACTGCTCTGCGATCTCCGCAACAGCGGCGACCTTTTCGGACTTGGCCATACTTCGCCTCCTCTCCTCGTCACTTGAGTTGGTCGGGTTCAACTGAGCGACGGGCCGTGGAGGCGATCGAGGGCGGAAATGACAAACGCCCCGGCACGCAGGCACGGGGCGTGAAGACGCACACTGATGTGTGGGACCACATTCCTCGTTCATCCTGCGTGGGCCGGCGACTTCGTCGCGCCTTCGTTCGGGAGTTCCCGACGACCAACGGTCTCTGGTTGAACCGATACGACGCACGGTTGTGCATCACACCGACGACTAGGCTACGTCCTTGTGGGGGAACAAACCAAATCGACCGACGCGCACGACGCCAACGAGCGCGCGCAGGCCGCCATGGACGCCGTCGCGGCGCGGCATCTGCAGCGCGCCTTCTGGCTGCCGGCGACGCGGACGGCGGCGGTCGCCTGGCCGATCGGGTTCGTCGCGGCGCATCTCGGATCCTGGCACTACTGGTGGCACGCACATCTCGTCGACCTCCTCGTCGACGCCGCGATCCACAGACCCGAAGGTTCCGCACACGGAGACCGCTCCTTCGACCCCGATGTCGCCGACGACGCCAACCGGGTGTTGCGCGGGATCAAGGTGCGCAACCTCGGACGGTGGACGAACAACTACTACGACGACATGGCGTGGCTGGGACTGGCGATCGAACGCGCCGACCGTCACCTCGACCTCGACCATCGACGCGGCCTGGAGGTCCTGACCCGGCGCATGCTCGACGCCTGGGTTCCCGAGGACGGGGGCGGTATCCCCTGGCGCACCACCGACCAGTTCTTCAACGCCCCGGCGAACGGCCCCGCGGCCATCCTGGTCGCCCGTACCGGTCACGTCGAACGCGCGGTCGCGATGTGTGACTGGATGGACGCCAACCTCATCGACCCGAAGACGCACCTCGTCATCGACGGCCTGAAGAAGCAGCCCGACGGTTCGCTGAAGGCCGAGACCGGCACCTATACCTACTGTCAGGGCGTCGTCCTCGGCGCCGAACTCGAGGCCTTCCGCGCGACCGGCGGACAGCGCCATCTGGACCGTCTGGCCCGCCTCCTCGGTGCCGTCGAGAAGCACTCCTGCACCGACGGGGTGATCAAGGGCGGCGGCGGTGGCGACGGCGGCCTGTTCCACGGGGTGCTCGCCCGTTATCTCGGGCTCATCGCCACCGACCTCCCGGATGTCGACGGATCGGATGAATTGCGTGCCCGGGCAGCCCGAATCGTGGCCTCGAGTGCCGATGCGGCGTGGGCGAACCGCACCGAGGTCCGCGGCCGCGTCGTGTTCGGCAGCGACTGGCGCAGCAGGGCCGTCATCCCTACGGCCGCCGGCAAGAAAGCCCAGTTCGTGGCGGGTGCGGTGATGCCCTCGGAGGTCCCCGAACGCGATCTGTCGGTGCAGCTGTCGGCGTGGATGGTCCTCGAGGCGGCGGCCGCGATCGACCTGTCGCTACCGGAATGTGACCGGCCGTAGACCTCCGATGGCCAAACCGAGGCCACCTGGTTAGCCATCCGATACCGGCGCTGAGCTATTCTTCAGCGAACGCGTGAGGTGACCTGGAACACACTGACATCCGCCGCCAGCGGAGCGGGTCCGGCGCCCACGACCGACACGAAGGGGTGTCGGTGTCCACCCGGCCATCTCGACCAGCAGCACTCGCGGTGCGACACCTCTCACCCCAGGCAGGGTGGTGCACCATGACGTATCAGTTGGATCCCGCGGAACGCCGTGCGCGGCCGGCCCCTTCGCCTTCGCGACGTCCCACGGAAGCACCCCATTTCGGTACCCTCCCCCTCGGCGACCCCACCGGAGGAGCCGACGGCATCCGCTGGCGTGAACAGGTCGACGGCAAGCAGCTGTACCCGCGCGTCGTCATCGACCGCGACGTCTCGATCACCATGAGCGACGGGGTCGTCCTGCGTGCCACCGTGATCCGTCCGGCCAACCGGTTCGGCCAGACGGTCCTCACCCCGTACCCCGCGATCATCAACATCAACCCGTACAACCGGGCCGCCATCGACTTCGTCGACCAGGCGCTGCACGCTCCCGTCCTCGGCAAGGCGTTGCACACCGCGTCGGCGTCGATCGATGCGGCCGGTACCGCACTCGAGGGCCTCACCACCCTCACCCAGACGCTGTCGGGGGGCGTCTTCGACGTCTTCGGCATCAACCGCAACCTGGTGCGCAGCGGCTACGTACAGGTCGTCGTCGACGTCCGCGGCACCGGTGCGAGCCACGGCAAGTGGCAGATCCTCGGCCCGCGCGAGCAGGAGGACTCCGTCGAGATCATCGACTGGGTCAGCGAGCAGGACTGGTGCGACGGCACCGTCGGCCTGGCCGGCTGGTCGTATTCGGCGATCAACTCGCTACAGGCCGCGGACAAGCGCCCGCCGCAGCTGAAAGCCGTCTTCGCAGTGGAGGGTTGCGACGACATCGTCCGCGACATCTACATCACCGGCGGCATGCCTTCGGCGTTCATCCCGGTGTGGCTGTCGGCGGTGAACATGCTCAAGTGGGTGCCCAACCCCGCCAACATCATTCGGGACATCACCAGCGGTCACGCGTTGAGGTGGGCCATCGACCGGGTGAAGTCGCCGGCCACCGAGATCCCCTCGCTGCTCTGGGGTTTCCTCACCGCCCGCGACCCGCGCATCTTCGACGACCCGTATTTCGACGAACGCGACCCGATCGTCGACCGCATCGAGGCACCCACGTTCACCGTCGGCGCCTGGCATGACCTGTTCGGCCGCAGTGCAACCGGCGTCTACGAGCGGCTGAACATGGAACCGGGCCGCAAGCAGATGATCGTCGGCGACGGCTATCACCTCGACGTCGGTTCGGGATACGGCGGCAAGTTCGCGCCACCGCGTCTGGACGTCCTCGAACGCGCCTGGTTCGACCGCTGGCTCAAGGGGCACCGCAACGGCGTCGAGCACTACGGGCCGGTCACGATGCTGCAGCAGGGAGGTGCGTGGACCGCCGGACAGAACTTCCCCCGCCCGGGCGTCGAGCCGAAGCGGTTGTACCTGACGGCCGATGCCTCGTCGACCGCCGACCATGCGGTACACGACGGCTCGCTGGGTTCGACTCCCGCACAGGGTGTCTCGTCGTTGCACATCCGCCCCGACATCCGCGGTCTCCGATCGCGCGACATGACCCAGGTGACCGCCGGCGCCACGATGGTCCTCGGCGCCGATTACGCCAAGGACGCACGCTTCCAGGAGCGGGGCGCGTTGTCGTTCACCACCGGCCCGGTTCTCGAGGCCACCCCGATCAGCGGCGCGATGAACCTGCGACTCAACGTCGCAACCACCGCCCACGAGGCGATCTGGGCGGTGACCGTGAACGACGTTGCGCCCGACGGCACGTCGACGGTGCTCACCAACGGCGCCCTCTCCGCGTCGAATCGCGCACTGGACCGCAGCAAGTCGACCTACGCGGCCGACGGCAGCCTGCTCTCGGCGCACCACTACCTGTCGCACAAGCGCAAGCTGCCGGTGCCCGCCGACGAGCCGGTCCGCATCGACGTCGACCTGGTCCCGACCGACGCGGTCCTGCAGCCGGGGCACCGCCTACGCGTCGACGTCTACGCGGCGAGCCTGCCCCGCTACCTCACGGTGGTGCCCGACCTGATCAAGGCACGCGGCCGCAGGCAGCGCCTGGTCCTCGACCCCGACCATCCGAGCTACCTCACGTTGCTCGCGGGTGAGGGACTGTGCGCCGACGCACCCGAGGCGGTGCAGCTCTAGCTGCGCAGCGCCCCTACCTGCAATTTGGGACGGTTCTTTTTGTTCGTCCCATTGACACCGTCGTACCTCCGACCTACGTTTTGGGTGACAGCCGTTACCCAGAACCTCCGATCGGAGTGCACGTCCGATGACCACCGCACGGGTTGCCACCACGCCGCCGCAGGCGCCGCCGAGCACCCCCGCACCGACTATCCCGTCCCGCCACCCGGACGGACCCTGCAAGATCCCGATCGGCCTGCGGCTCGTCGGACCCCTGCTGGGTCTGCGCAAACCCGACCGCGAACTGTTCCGTCATCTCGGTGAACTCCTGACGATCGGCGACGAGCCGGCGGATCGCCTGGTCGAGTGGATGCACACCGCCGGAATGGCCCGGTCCCGTCCGCTGTTCGAGCGGGCACTCGTCAACGGCATCGACTCGATCGACGACGCCCCGGCCCCGCTGCGCGAGTTCTTCACCGAGGTGGAAACCGTACCCACCTGGGTCGACCGCGACCTGATCGAGAAGGGCGCGCGGGTCATGCGCAGCGGAGGCGCCGACGGCCTGTACGTGGCGCGTGACGTCGCCCTACTCGGCGGCTACCAGTTCGCCGGTTTCAACCAGACGCTGCTGCGCACCGGCGCCCTCGAGAAGGGCTCGAACACACGGTTCGCCGAGACCACCCAGTGGGCCACCGACGTCATCACCGAAAACGGTTTGCTGCCACAGGGAATCGGTTACCGGTCGACGCTGCGCGTCCGCCTGATCCACGCGATGGTCCGGCGCCACGTCGCGGCACTACCCGACTGGGATTCCGATACCTGGGGGCTCCCCATCAATCAGACGGACATGGCCGCGACGCTCGTCGGAGCACTCGTCTCGCCCAGCCTGGGCGTGGTCATGATGGGACTCGTCAACCGCCCCAGTGAATATGACGCCGTCGCGCACCTCACCCGGTACGCGGGATGGCTACTCGGCGTGCAGGACGAGTTCCTGCCCACGGGCTTTCGCGACGCGATCCGCGTGCTGCTCCAGACCTCGTACGTCCTCTCCACCCCCGACGAGACGACCAAACAGCTCTCGGTGCCCATGGCCGACGATCCGCTGCAGTGGAACTACTCGCGGTTCCCGAAGTTACGTCGCAAGATCGCTCGCGCACAACACCTCTCGGTCACCAGCGGCTTCCTGGGACCCGCGGCGATGCGCACACTCGGACTGCCGTTCGTCCCACCGTGGTATCCGGCGATCCGGTTCCCGGTGAACATCATCCGTTCGGTGCAGGCGCAACGCCCCGGCGGACGCGAACGTGCAGCGATCCGCGGCGCCGCCGAACAGCGCGAGTTCATGCGGATCATGACCGGCGGTGAGGCCACCGTCGGCCATGCCGCGAAGGAGATCACCGGGCACTAGGCGCCCGATCAGCCGATCCCGGAATCGGCCAGCACCACGCGGAACACGAAGGCCGCCTCGGGGCCGAGGACGAGGCCCACGAGTTCGATGAAGGTGAGCACGAAGCCGCGTCCGTGCCCCGGCCCCTTGGAGTCGTCGAGGTGATGGGCGAGCTCGTGCAGCACCACGAGCTCGCGTAGCGCCCACCGGCCCTCCGCCGACGACGGGATCGCGATCTCCGCGCTGAGCAACTTGTCACCGGAGATCGTCGTCGACCGGGCGTAGTGTGCCGAGCTCTGGCCGCGCCGCTCGCGCACCGACACCGGCTCGGCGGCGCGTGGGAACCGCGACCGTACGCTCGGCAACTCCAGCACCAGTCCCACGTAGTCGCGCACCGCGTCGATCGAGGCGAACCGGGCCTCGGCGGGCAGCGTGAGTTCGGTTCCGGCCAGCTGCACGGTGCGCGAGGAGGACGCGGTGTCGAAGAGTCGGAAGACGAGTCGCTCGGCGTCGTAGTACCGGGCACGCCCGGTGTCACGCGGACTCATGGCATCGCCAATGATGATGAGGGTCCGCCGTACCCGATGGGAGTCCTCATGCGCCGTCCCGACCTGCACGCGATCGGCGAACGTGTGCTGCGACTGCCGGGCGCGACGCTGAGCCTGCGCATCCTCACCGACATCGCGCGCGGCGACATCACCGACCGCGCGATGACCCTCGCCGCGCAGGCCTTCACCTCGATCCTGCCCATCGTCATCCTGCTGCTCACGCTCCCGGGCAGCGACGTCGTCGACGACGCCCTGAGCGGGCTCGGCATCCCGGTGAGCAAGCTCGACCACAACTCGGTGGACAACCCGCAGTCGTTCGCCACCTTCGGGATCATCGGCGCACTCATGACCATCGCCGGCGCCACCTCCCTGTCACGTGCACTCGGCCGAATGTATGTCGCGATCTGGGGCGTCACCAAACTGCCGTGGCGAGCTTTCTGGCGCTGGGTGATCGTGCTGTTCCTCATCCCGACCGCGGTCACCGCGCAGGGGCTGTCGACCGGCCTGCACGCCGAGACACTGTTCGGCCTCCACCTCGGCGGCAGCGGCCTCCTCGGCATCGTGCTGGTCTTCGGAGTGACGGTGACGATCTGGTCGGGCACCTTCACCGCCATCCCGCGCTTGCTGGTGTCCACCCAGGTCCCGCTGCGTCTTCTCGCCCTCAACGGTGTGGTCACGGGGCTGCTGATCACTGCCCTGCTGGCCGGCAGCCGGCTCGCGCTGCCCACGTTGGCGTCGGGAACGATCCGCTATTTCGGCACTCTCGGCATCGTGTTCGTCGCGATCAGCTGGCTGTTCGTGTTCGCTGCGATCCTGGTGGTCACGGCCATCGTCGCGCACGGCGTGGCCACCGACCCCGGACGTGTCGGCACCTGGGTTCGACGTTGGGCGGGAACCCCGACCCCGTTTGCTCCGACCCCGTCGGTGGCCTGGTACGACCGCGGCGCCTGACCACTCGTCAGGCCTCCAGAGCGCCTCGCGCACCGCCGAATTCACGGTCGGCGCCGATCTTGGCCCGACGCCCCGCCCGGTCCCCCGCCTTCCGGGCGGCCTCCGAATAGCCGGCCGACGCGCTCGACGCCCGCCACGTGCCGCGAGCGGTGGACTCGGTCTTGTAGAAGTCGGTGACCTCGAGTTCCTTGTTGCGCAGGGCCAGCGCCGTCGAGCGTTCCGGCTCACCCGAGCGCCGTTCGGCGGCGAGTGCTTCTTCGCGGGCGGCGTCGCGGGCCTCGGTGAGACGTTTGCCGATGCGTTCGGCGAAGGCCGACTGGAAGTTGAGTCGCGCAGTGATCGGCGACAGCGGCTTCTCCTCGATCACCCGCCGCGCTCGCCAGCCGCTGCCCTTGGT
The DNA here is from genome assembly GCF_030316175.1 of Gordonia sp. Swx-4. NCBI lineage: Bacteria > Bacillati > Actinomycetota > Actinomycetes > Mycobacteriales > Gordoniaceae > Gordonia > Gordonia sp. Swx-4. The sequence goes on along the minus strand of NZ_CP128197.1, from coordinate 1,109,469 downwards.
GACGACCCGCGCGAAGGTCTCGCCCTTGTACGCCCCCGACCGCAGATAGGCATCGCTCGCCGCGACCATCTGGATGATCAGCGACGTGTAGAGCGCCTCGCAGGCGTCGATGTCGGCCTCGTACCCGTAGGCGAGGACGAAGGTCGAGTTGCTCGCGACGTCGACGGTCACGTCGTTGGCCATGGTGATCGCCACGAACAATTGCACGTAGGTGCGCAGGCCACGCTTACCCGGCTCGCCGATCTTGATCTGCCGCGAGATCGGGGTGACCTGCTTACGCGCGGCCGGATCGTGCGCGCGGGCCACGGCGAGATCGATCGACGACGCCGTGGCAAGGCGTTGTGCGGCCTGCATGAACGTCTCGGCCTCATGCTCGTTGTCGGTGTTCTCCGCCTGCCGCAGGAGGGCGGAGATCCGGGTGAGCAGCTTGTCGTCGCGCATGTAGTTCAGACTATCTGCGCGCCCGATCGGTTCCATCGGACTGCAGGCGAGCAGAAAAAGCCAGGTCGGAGACCCTCACGCACAGTGTGTGACCGAAGGGTCAGTTCTGCTCGCAGGCGATGCCGTCCTTGTCGCGGTCGCTCTCGTCGTTGGCGTCGTAGAGGGCCTGGTCGACGGTGAAGTTCGTAACCGGCGTGCCGGAGGTCGAGTCGACGGCGCCGGGCTCGCCGACGCCGTGCGGGTAGTCGGCGTTGAGTGCCGCGCAGTTGGCGTAGTCGGTCGCCGCCGATGCAGGTGCCGCCACCATCAGCGGCGCGATCGCCATCGACGCCGCAGCGACAAAACCCAGAACCGTCTTCCGCGAACCACTCATCGTCGAACCTTCTCTTCCACCGATGTGACCAGGTGAAACTACCCCGGCGAGGATGCCGCACCGGCATCGAGCACCGAGATTGGTCCACCCGATGGACAGTGCCTGCCCCTACAACCCGAATCGCGCCTGCATCCGGCGTAGCGTCTCCGCCGAGGCGAGCAGACCGGCTTCCTCGTCCGGCGACAGCGGCACCTCGAGGCGCGTCTGCGCACCACCGCGGTCGACGACGGTCGGCAGGGAGAGACACACATCATCGAGCCCGGGGAATCCGGAGGCGACCGTGGACACCGGGAGCACCCGGTGTTCGTCGTTCAGAACGGCTTCGACGATACGGGTGGCGGCGAGGCCGATGGCGTAGTTGGTGGCCCCCTTGCCCTCGATGATGGCGTAGGCGGCGTGCACGACCTCGTCCCGGATACGCTCCCGTGCAACGGCATCCATCTCCCGACGCCCAGGTAGCGGCGTCCACGACGTCAGCGGCACGCCACCGATCGTCGCCGACGACCACAGCGGTATCTCGCTGTCACCGTGCTCGCCGACGACATACGAGTGCACACTCTGCACCGCTACCCCGCAGTGCTGCGCGACGAGGAACCGCAGCCGCGACGAATCCAGCACGGTTCCCGACCCGAACAGCTGATTCGGCGGCAGGCCGGTGATCTTCTGCGCCGCATGGGTGACGACGTCCACCGGGTTGGTCACCATCAGGTAGATCGCGTTCGGTGCCACCTCGAGCACATCCGGCAGGATGGCGCGCGTCAAACCGATTGTGGCCTCGGCCAATTCGAGTCGGGACTGCCCCGGCTTCTGCTTGGCTCCGGCGGTGAACACGACGACGTCGGCGTCGGCGCACACCGACACGTCGTTGGAGCCGATGATGTCGGCGCGCGGTACGAACTCCAGACCGTGGGACAGGTCGAGCACCTCGGCGGTGACCTTGGCGGCCTTGATGTCCAGCAACGCGACCGTGCGCGCGACCCCGCGGATCAGCGCCGAGTAGGCGATCGCGGTGCCGACCGCGCCCGCCCCGATGATCGCCAGTTTCGTGGGTCGTCCGTCCATCGGATCACCGTTCGCCTCGGTTCGATTCGCACCTGTCCGTTGCCTGTCAGCGCCCAGCCTAAGACCTCCGGGCATCCCTCGCCCGACGACTTGGCGACGGGTCGGTGAGAGCTCCGTGTCCGTATTGCTAACCTCACCGGTGAGAGCGGTCGCACCTGCACAGGCGGGTGCCAGGGAACCTGGTGCGAATCCAGGACTGGCGCGCAGCGGTATGGGGGACGGACCCGACATCAGGCCACTGGGGCAACCCGGGAAGGCGTCGGGTTCGGACGAACCCGAGTCCGAATACCTGCCGTTCTCGTCGAGTCCACCCGGCGTCTCGCGCACAGATGCCCAGACCAAAGGCAGTTCCACACGTGTCCCGTCCTCCCGACGGCACGACGATGATCGCCACCGCCATGTCGGTACGGCGACTCCCGTCGTTGCCCCTTGCCCTGATCCTTCTCGCGCTCACCTTGGTGAGCATCGCGATCGCCACCGCTTTCGGTGCCGAGACCATCCCGCTCGGCGATGTCTGGCGAACCGTCGCCGGGCGCCTGCGAGGCGACGAGCTCGACGCCGCCCACTCCGTGATCATCTGGGATCTCCGTTTGCCGCGTTCGGTTCTCGCGGCGATCGTCGGCGCCGGTCTGGCGCTCGCCGGCGCCGTCATGCAGGCCCTCGTCCGCAACCCGCTCGCCGAGCCGTACCTGCTGGGCGTGTCGGCCGGCGCCGCGGTGGGTGCGACGGCGGTCATCACTCTAGGATCGTTTGCCGCCCTGGGTGTCTGGGCGTTGTCCGGCGGCGCGCTGATCGGCGCCCTCGCGGCCTCGGTCACCGTGTACGCCGTCGCCCGGGCGCAGGGCGGACTGACCGCCCTACGCCTGATCCTCTCCGGAGTGGTCCTGTCGTCGGCGTTCCTGGCGCTGTCCTCACTGCTGGTCTTCACCGCGGCCGACCCGCATGCCGCCGACAACGTGATGTTCTGGATGTTGGGCAGCGTCGCCGGCGCGACCTGGGCGAAAGTGCAGATCGCCGGGGTTGTCGTCGTGGTCACGGTGCTCGCCATGCTCGCGATCCACTCCTGGCTCGACGCCTACGCAGCCGGGACCGACACCGCGACATCCCTCGGGGTTCCGGTGCGCGCCATGCGAAACGCGCTGTTCGCGGTCCAGGGAATCCTGGTCGGCGTTCTGGTCTCAGTCGCGGGTGGAATCGGATTCGTGGGCTTGATCGTCCCGCACGCGGCACGCCTGCTCGTCGGTGCGACGCACCGCGCGATGATTCCCGTAGCGGTCTGCGGCGGTGCACTGTTCCTGGTGTGGGTCGACGTCATCTCACGGGTGGCCGCGTCACCTCGCGAGATGCCGCTGGGCATCGTCACCGGACTGATCGGCGCACCGATCTTCCTGTTCCTGATGGGACGGCGCCAGTACGTGTTCGGCGGCGAAGCCTGATGGGCGCCGTGGAGCGCTCGATGTCCCTGCGCGCGAACGCCGTCGGTTGCCGTCGAAGTGGCCGCCCGATACTGCGCGAGGTGGATCTCGACGTCCCTGCCGGAACCCGACTCGCCATCGTCGGACCCAACGGAGCGGGCAAGACCACGTTGCTGCGGACACTGTGCGGTCTCGAACAACCGGCCGAGGGGCGAATCCGGTTGGGCGACGACGATCTCGATCGTCTTCCGGCTCGGCGTCGCGCGCTGTCGATCGCGGTGGTCGGTCAGGATGAACACCCGTCGGCCGAACTCACGGTCGCCGAAGCGGTGGGCCTGGGACGCACGCCGTACCGATCCGCCTGGGCCATACGTAACTCCGACGACCACGCGATCGTCCGGTCCGCGCTGGAGCAGGTGGGACTGGGCGGTTGGGAACACCGTTCGTGTACGCAGCTGTCCGGCGGTGAACGGCACCGCGTCGTGCTCGCCCGCGCAATCGCACAGCAGACGCCGATCCTTGTGCTCGACGAGCCGACGAATCATCTCGACGCGGCCTGGCGACTGCGGTTGATGCAGGTCCTCGACGACCTCGAGGCGACTGTGATCGCCGCGATGCACGACCTCGACCTCGTCCTCCGCCACTTCGACTCCGTCGCCGTCATTTCCGACGGCGGCGTCACCGCACACGGCCCACCGGTCGAGGTGCTGACCCCGCCGCTGCTGGCGTCGGTCTTCGATGTGTCCGGCACCGTCGTGCCACACCCCGAGACCGGCCTCCCCCATCTGCTGCTCGACTCCCCCACCTCTCCTGCACCGCAGGTCTACGCCACCAAGGAAAATCGATGAGACACAACATCACCCGATACGCCACGCTCGCCGTCGTCCTGGGCATCGCAGCGGGCTGCGGCACCGAGTCCGGCGCCGTCGCAACCGACCGCGTCACCGTCACCAACTGTGGCGCCGAGGTCGCCTTCGACCAGCCTCTCGATCGCCTGTTCGTCAACGACGGCGGGATGATCGCGATCGCGCTGGCGGCGGGCGCCAGAGACAAGATCGTCGCCGTCAGTGCGCTCGCCCGCGACAAGGACGTTCTCCGACTCGAATACGGCCCACAGGTCGACACGCTCGACGAGGTCGCCACCGAGCAGCCCACCCTCGAGAACATCGTCGGCGCCAAACCGCAGGTCCTCTACGCCGGCTACAACTACGGCATGAGCGAGTCCCGCGGCATCACCCCGGAGATCCTGGCCTCCCACGGGATCGACGTGTATCAGCTGTCGGAGGCGTGCCGTCAGGTCGACGGCCAGGCTCAGCGCGGCACGATGGACCCATGGGTCGCGCTCGACACCGACCTGCGCAACATCGGCACCATCGCCGGCAATCCCGAGCAGGGCGCGACGGTCGCCGACGACATCTCCGACCGCCTCGAAAAACTCCGTGCTGCACCGCAACCGGCATCGAAACCGACGGTCTTCGTCTTCGACAGCGTCTCCGACACCATCTTCTCGTCGGGCTCCTTCGGTGGCCCGCAGGGCATCATCGACGCGGCGGGCGCGCGCAACGCGACCGAGGATGTCGAGGACACCTGGACCGCGGTGAGCTGGGAACGGATCGCCACCGCCGACCCCGATCTGATCGTCTTCGTCGACTATCCCGGCCAGTCCGTGGAGCAGAAGATCGACGCTCTGCGCACCAACCCCGCCAGCCGCAATCTGAAGGCGGTGCGCGAGAACCGCTTCGTGAACCTCCCCTACGCGATGTGGGTGTCGAGCCCGCTCAACATCGACGCCGCCGAGACACTGCGGTCGGTTTTCGAGGCACATGACCTCGCGCCGGCGTCGGGGATCACGCCCACCCTCGACGTCCGGCAACTCGGACTAGGCGGCAACGACTGGCTCGGCTGAGCACCCCCACGAGCGCGAATGATCCAGCCGGTTTGTTATCAGAGGTGAAATACCTTCGACCAGATGACGCAAATCGGACATCGTCCACGTACCGTGATTCCAGTCGGTCGAGGGCGTTGCTGCCGCAACATACGTTTCGCCGCACCATTCGGTTCGAGTAGGAGTTCGAAAATGAGACGCACATTGGGAATAGCCGCATTGACCGTGGCAGCCGCCGCCACCATGATCACGTCGCCCGCTTCCGCCGCTCCCGGGTTGCCGTTGCCCGGCAACGACTCCGGAAGCCTGTCGGCGCCCCTCCTCGGCGTGCTCCCCAGTATCAGGATGTCGGTGGAGAATTCTCTCGGCAGCGAACTCGGCCCGAATCGTTACAGCAGACCGTTCGCACCCAGGGTGAAGTGGTCGGCGCGCGTCTTCGGCGCCCAGGGCAGGGACATACCCTGTCGAATCGACATCACCTTCCGGGGCACGAGCCTTCCTACGTACCACGCGACGGTCTGCGAGGGCAGCGCCACGTTCACCGACCCCTTTTACAACAAGCCGGGTACCTTCACGATCACCGCCTACGAGAACATGTCCGGGATGGGCGCCCGGGATTCCAGGACGTTCGTCATCCAGTGACATCGCCGTTCACCTGTTCACCCGCACCGGGCTACCGCACAACCAGGGGTTGACCGGCGACCATCATCACGACCTGGTCGGCGCGGTCGGCCATCTCGGCATTCAGTCGGCCGAGTTCGTCGCGGAAGAGACGGCCCGACGCGGTGGCCGGGACGACGCCGCTACCGACCTCGTTGCTGACCGCGACGACGGGCACCGGGCAGCTCCGCCAGGCGTCGAGTAGGTCCTCGACGTCGGACCGCACGGCATCGAGTTCGCCGCTCTCCCAGGCATCGTGGTGATCGATCCGGGCGGCCAGCCAGGTTCCGAGACAGTCGACGAGGACCGGGTGACGCGCGGATCGTAGGACACCGGCCACCTCCGTGTCCTCGATCGTCGTCCACGATGCGGGGCGTCGTTCACGATGGAGTTCGACGCGTCGGTCCCAGTCGGGATCGCCGGCTCGCGGACCGCCGGCGGCGACATAGACGACGTCGTCGACGCCGGCCAGCAGACCTTCGGCATACCGCGACTTCCCCGACCTCGCCCCTCCGGTGACGAAGATCCGCCGCCCGACCGACTCGCCCAAGTCGAGCACCTCCCCGTCTCGTCCCGGCCGCGCGCCGAGATCCCGAAGCCGCTCTCGGAGCACGCCGACCGGCGGATTGTGGTGTCCCAGATGGACTGCGACGACGTCGGTGGAGTCGACGACGGCACCCACTCCACGCAGTGCCGCTACCATCGTCGCAAACCCGGGTAACCCGAGATGCCCATCGGACAGGTCCTCACGATCGCCGAAGGTCTCCTCGAGGAAGACCGCGTCGAACTCGGCCCCGGTCACCGCATCGAACCAATCGTCGGGCCACACACCGGTGTCCGTCGCCCACAGCAGCCTCATACCGTCGGGACCGGTGACGTCGTACAAGACCGCATCACCGTCGCGAAAGACCTGGTGGCGCGCCGGGAGCACCCGCACGTCGTGGTCCCCCACCCGCACCTGGTCACCCGCGACGACCGGCGTGAACCGCACGCCGGCGTCGGGCCCCACCCACGGGCGACACACATCGAGAGCATCGGCCGGACCGATGAGTTCGAGTTCACCGACCCCGTCGACCCACGACCGGAACAACAACGACTGCGGTGCAAGATGATCGGCGTGCGCATGGGTGATCAGGACGTGACGTACGTCGGCGAGCGAAGCACCGTGGCGCACCGCCGACCCGGGCGCGTCCGATCCGAAGTCGAGCATGAGCGCGTTGTCGACGAGCGCGGCTGTCTGGGCACGGAAGTCGTGCCGGCGCCGCGCATCGGAACACGAATCACAGCGGCAGAACGCATTCGGCCAGCCGTCGGCGGCACCCGTGCCGAGCAGCGTGACCTTCATCGTTCTCCGGGTCCCGGGTCACGCACCGGCAGCACGGCCGGGCCGTCGCGGCGGTCGAGCACCTCGACCTTCGCGGCGTAGACGTCCCGGAGTCGTTCAGCGGTGAGCACCTCCTCGGGCGTACCGTCGGCGACGATACGTCCCCGGTCGAGGAGCACGAGGCGCTGTCCGTACTGGGCCGCCGATGTCAGGTCGTGCATCGCCGCGATCACGGTCAGCTCACTGGCCTGCCGCATGGAGTCGACGAGGTCGAGGACCTGCTGCTGGTGGCCGATGTCGAGAGCGCTGGTCGGTTCGTCGAGCAACAACACGCGCGGCTGCTGGGCGAGTGCCCGGGCGAGCACCACCCGCTGCAACTCACCGCCCGACAGCGCCGAGGCGGAACGGTTCGCGAACTCCTCGAGGTCGAGTCGCTCGATGACGTCGTCGACAACCTCGCGGTCCGAGCGGGTCTCGCTGCCGAATCGGGCGATGTGCGGGGTGCGGCCGAGGCCGATGAGCTCCCGCACCGACGTGCCCTCCGGGACGATCGGCCGCTGCGGCATCAGCGCCACGGCCCGGGCGATCTCGCGGCGGCGCGCACGACCCGGGTCGACGCCCGCGACGTCGACCCGCCCGGTCGAGGCCACCAACCCGGCGAGGGAGTGCAGCAGCGTCGTCTTACCCGAACCGTTGGGCCCCACCAGGGAGACCCAGGTGCCGGAACCGATCTCGAGGTCGACGTCGTGCAGGACCTCCACTCCCCCGCGCGACGCGCACACACCTCGACAGGTGATCGCGGCGGTCATTCGACGCTCCGTCCGCTGCGCCGGAGGACGACGAGGAAGAAGGGCGCGCCGATGGCGGCGGTGACCACGCCGATCGGCAACTCCGACGGCGACATCGCGGTCCGCGCGACCACGTCCGCCAGCACCAGGAAGGCCGCACCCACCAGCAGCGACAACGGCAGCAGCAGCCGGTGCCCAGGACCGACGAGGAGCCGGACGGCGTGCGGGATGACGATGCCGACGAAACCGATCAATCCGCTCACCGACACCACCGCCGCGGTGCCGAGCGTCGCGACGCAGACCAGCAGCAGGCGCACGCGTTCAGGTCTGATCCCCAGGCTCGACGCCTCGATGTCACCGACCGCCATGACGTCGAGTGTGCGCCCGAACAGCACGATGACGGCGACGCACGCGAGGACGTACGGCAGCACGGTGACGACCTCGGACCAGCCGTCGGTCGCCAGGCGGCCGAGCATCCAGTTGTAGACCTGCCGCAGCGTGTCGTCGTGCTGCTGCATGAGGAAGGTCTGGATGGCATTCGCGAACGCCGCGACCGCGACTCCGGCGAGGATGATGACCACCTCGGTGCGGCCGCCGCCGACGGTCCGGCCCAGCGCATAGGTCGCGGCCACGGCCAGGATGCCGCCGACGAACGCCGCGGGTGGCAGGCCGATCGTGCCCGCGGCACCGCCCAGGACGATCGCGACGGTCGCGCCGAGTCCCGCGCCGCTGGACACACCGAGCAGGTACGGGTCTGCGAGCGGATTGCGGAAGACACCCTGGTAGGCGGCACCCGCGACGGCGAGCATCGCACCGACCAGCGCTCCCAGCGCCACGCGCGGCATCCGCACCTCCCACAGGATCGTCTGCTGGCGGGGGGTGAGCCCGGATTCGACGTCGACGAGCGGGAGTTGGTCGAGGAGGTCGAGCAGCACGCCCTTCGGGGTCAGTCCGGCCGGGCCGACGAGGACTGCGAGCATGCATGCGCCCAGCAGCACTGCGACGGCCCCGCAGATCACCCCGATGTGACGGCTCGACATCTCAGTTCGTTGGCTGTCCGTCGACGCCGGAGACGATCTGCGCGATGTCGCGGACCAGGTCGACGACGCGGGGTCCCCATCGGCTCGCGATGTCCTCGTCGAGGACGTGGACCTGACCGTTCGCGACGGCCCGCAGGTCGTCCCAGCCGGCACGCGCGGCGACCTTCTCCGGTGTGACCCCACAGCACTGCGAGTCGGCGAGGAAGATGACCTCGGGATCGCTCTCCAGGATGTACTCGGGTGACAGCTGCGGATAGCCGCTCTGACCGGTGGCGATCGACCGCAGACCGAGCAGGCTGTAGACCTGACCGAGGTAGGTGTCGTCGGTGACGGTGTAGTAAGTGTCGTCGAGCTCGTGGAAGTAGGTCAGCGGAACCTCGCGCAGCGGGACTGTGCGGATGGTCTTCTCGATCTCGTCGCGCATCGAGGCGACGAGCTCATCGGCCGACTCGGCATGGCCGGTGGCGTCACCCACCTGCTGGATCTGCGCGTACGTCTCGTCGAGGTTCTTCGCCGCCGGGATCTGCAGCACGTCGACGCCCACCCGGTCGAGGCCGGCGATGATGTCGTTGTTGTCGTCGGTGAGGACGACGAGATCGGGGTCGTAGGCGAGGATCGCCTCGAGGTTCGGGGTGTAACCCGACAGCGAGGTCCGCGGGGCCTCGGCCGGGAAGTCGGACTGGTCGTCGACCGCGACCACCTGATCGCCCGCGCCGACGGCGAAGAGCATCTCGGTGGTCGTCGGGCTGATCGACACGATCGTCGACGGGATGCCCGCGGGGGATGCGTCATCGGCCTGGCCACCGTCGGTGCCACAACCGACGATCACCAGCAGCAGCGACAGCAACACGGCAGCCACCGCCGCACCACCACGACGGGTTCCGAGACGGATTCTCACCACGAGCCACTGACCTCCGATGGAAGAACTGGGGAGACAGAGCACGAGGGGCCCGGCATCGACTGCCAGGCCCCTCGTGGGTGTCTCTAGTTACGCGCGAGCGCCAGGATCAGGCCTGGGGAGCTTCGGCGAAGTTGCGGCTGACCTGCGGGTCGACCGGGATGCCCGGGCCCGTGGTGGTCGAGACGGTGACCTTCTTGATGTAGCGGCCCTTGGCCGCCGACGGCTTCGCACGCATGATCTCGTCGTACGCGGCGCCGTAGTTCTCGGCCAGCTTGGCCGGGTCGAACGAAGCCTTGCCGATGACGAAGTGCAGGTTGGCTGCCTTGTCGACGCGGAAGTTGATCTTGCCGCCCTTGATGTCGTTGACGGCCTTGGTGACATCGGTGGTCACGGTGCCCGTCTTCGGGTTCGGCATCAGGCCACGCGGTCCGAGGACACGCGCGATCCGGCCGACCTTGGCCATCTGATCCGGGGTGGCGATCGCGGCGTCGAAGTCCAGCCAACCGCCCTGGATGCGCTCGATCAGGTCCTCGGCGCCGACCTCGTCGGCACCGGCGGCGGTGGCCTCGGCGGCCTTGTCGCCGGCGGCGAACACGATCACGCGGGCGGTCTTACCCGTGCCGTGCGGCAGGTTGACGGTGCCTCGAACCATCTGGTCTGCCTTACGGGGGTCGACGCCCAGCCGGATCGCAACCTCAACGGTCGCGTCGGTGTTCTTCGACGAGGTTTCCTTCGCCAGCTCAACAGCCTCCAGCGGGCTGTACAGCTTGGACTTGTCGACCTTCTCGGCCGCAGCCGCGTAGGCCTTGCTCTTCTTGCTCATTGCTCTGTTCCTTCTCCGCACTCAACCGGCGGGGTGTGTGGTGCGGGCCGAGCCGGCCCTCCCACGAGATGTTGTGGTAGGTCTAGCCCTCGACCGTGATACCCATGGACCGAGCAGTACCGGCGATGATCTTCGCGGCCTGGTCGATGTCGTTGGCGTTCAGGTCTTCGGCCTTGGTCTTGGCGATCTCACGGACCTGGTCCATGCTCACCTTGCCGACCTTGTTGGTGTGGGGCTCGCCGGAGCCCTTCTGCAGGCCTGCAGCCTTGAGCAGGAGCTTCGCTGCCGGCGGGGTCTTCAACTTGAAGTCGAAGGAGCGATCTTCGTACACGAAGATCTCCACCGGGATGACGTTGCCGCGCTGCGACTCGGTCGCGGCGTTGTACGCCTTGCAGAACTCCATGATGTTCACGCCGTGCTGACCGAGCGCCGGACCCACGGGCGGGGCCGGGTTGGCCGCGCCTGCCTGGATCTGGAGCTTGATGATCCCGGCGAGCTTCTTCTTCTTGGGAGGCATCCTTTTGTCCTTGCTTGTTTCCTTGCGAATTCACGCCCGCTGGAGACGTGAAAGTCTGTGTTTATCTGCTGTGCATCCGCTCCCGCGGAACCAGTCAGATCTTCTCGACCTGATTGAACCCGAGCTCGACCGGGGTCTCGCGACCAAAGATCGACACGAGCACCTTCACCTTGCGCTGCTCGGCGTTGACCTCACTGATCGACGCGGGCAGCGTGGCGAACGGGCCGTCCATGACGGTGACCGACTCGCCGACCTCGAAGTCGACCTCGATGGTGTTCGACGCGGCGGCAGCTGCGGCCTCGACGCCCTCGGCGGCGGAGCCCCCCTTGGCGGGCTTCTTGGCCTCGGCGCGCGGCATGAGGAACTGCAGCACCTCGTTGAGCGACAGCGGCGACGGCTTGCTGGTCATCCCCACGAACCCGGTGACACCCGGAGTGTTGCGCACCGCGCCCCACGACTCGTCGTTGAGTTCCATGCGAACGAGGATGTAGCCCGGCAGCACCTTGCGGTTGACCTTCTTGGGCTGGCCGTTCTTGATCTCGGTGACCTCTTCGGTCGGAACCTCGACCTGGAAGATGTAGTCGCCGACGTCGAGGTTCTGCACGCGGGTCTCGAGATTGGCCTTGACCTTGTTCTCGTAGCCGGCGTAGCTGTGGATGACGTACCAGTCGCCGGGTGCGCGACGCAGCTGCTTGCGCAGCTCCTCGACCGGGTCGACCTCTTCTTCAGGGGCCTCCTCGGCGGGGGTCTCGTCGGCGTCCTCGGAAACGACGTCGGTCGCGGGAGCCTCGTCGCCCTCGGCGGCCGTCTCGACGTCGGTGTCACCGGCCTCGTCGACCGCAGCCTCGTCGACCTCGTCGGTCACGGCCGCGTCGACGGTGTCGGTCGATGCGAGTTCGTTCTCCGGGGTGCTCACTGCAGCCCACGCTCCTTATGGTTCATCTCCGGTCGGCTCCCGCTCGCCCGGCCACCCACCGCGTGGGTCAGCCGAACAACCAGAGGACGCCCTTGGCAAAGGCCAGGTCGAGGCCGGAGATGAACGCGGTCATCACGATGACGAACACGAGCACGACGATCGTGTACGTGATCATCTCGCGCCGCGTCGGCCAGATGACCTTCTTCAGCTCGGCGACGACCTGCGTGAGGAACACCCAGATCCGAACGAACGGATTCCGGCTCTCCTCAGCAGAGGCCTTTTTCTTCTTCTTGCGTTCCTTGACGGCTACTGCCGACCCCGTGGCGGAGTCGGTGTCTCCGTCGGTTCCGGATGCACCGGTTGACGAGCGACGTCCGCGAGCCGAGCGCTTGCCGGACGGACGCAGCTCCTTCGCGGCGCCGGTCGACGTCTCGTCGTCCGCACCGCCGGTGGCCTCGTCGCGACCGTCGAGCTCAGCCGCAGCCGAATCGGCCGCAGAACCCTCAGCGGCTTCTTTGGCGCGGGCAGCCCGGTCTCGCTTGCTCAACTTCGCGGTCCTCTCGTCAACGTGTGCCCTTCACCAGGGCAGGGGCGACAGGACTTGAACCTGCAACCTGCGGTTTTGGAGACCGCTGCTCTGCCAATTGAGCTACGCCCCTTTGCGACTTCCCCACCGGAGTGGTTCCGCTGCCATCTCATCGAATCCCGGCCTCGCGACCGGTGCCGACGTTTCACCGCCGACAAAACCAACGCGCCACCCTATGGGTAGCGCGCAAGTCTGAATCAATCAGACACTTCAGTGTAGATCACCGGGGCTGTGGACCCAAAACGCGCTCCACCTGCTCCCTCGTCGACCGTACACGGTGAGGTCGTCCAAGACGGTCATGACACCTGCTGTCCTGCGAGTTCGATGCGCGGCCAGCCCTCGAGATCGTGCAGCATCTTCCGGTCGTGGGTGGCGACGACGACCGCGCAATCGACGTTCTGCAGGGCCTCGGTGAGCTCGTCGACGAGGCTCGCCGACAGGTGATTGGTCGGCTCGTCGAGGAGCAAGAGGTCGGCCCGGGCGGCCAGGCACAGTGCCAGGTGCAGGCGCCGTTGCTGGCCCTGCGACAGCCGCGCCACCGGGGTTCGCGCGGCCGCCGCGTCCAGCAGGCCGAGACCGCGCAGCGACGGCACGTCGGGCTGATCCGTCTCCAGGCGGCGCCGCTGCTCGTCGTAGATCTCATGGGCGGTGCGATACGGGTCCCAGCTCGGTACCTCCTGCGCGAGGAACGCGCCGCGGGCATCTCGACGGAGGTCCACACGCCCTTCGTCCGGGTGCGTCTGACCGGCCAGAACGGCAAGCAGGGTCGACTTGCCGGCACCGTTGGGTCCGACGATCAGCAGCCGGTCGCCGCCGGTGAGCGCGACGGAGACCGGCGTCCGCAGCCGACCGGCCACCCGCGCGTCGGTGACGTCGACGATCGGCGCGCCGGGCCGCGTACCGGACGCCGGCAGGTTCAGGTGCCGGGGTGGGACGGGAACCGTGATCCGGTGGGCTTCGAGTTCCTCCACGCGGCGGTTGAACGCCTGCACCGCTCCCCCGGCGCGCGTGGCCCGCTGATGCTTCCCGGTGCCTTTGTCGGGCCTCCAGTGGGTCTGCAGCCGATCCCTCGCAGCGTCGGCGGCCCGCACGAGTTCGGCATGTTCGGCCTGCTGCGCCGCGTGTTCCTGCTCCCATCGCTCACGCTCCCGTCGACGACCGGCAACCCAACCGTCGTACCCGCCCGCATACACGCGCGGACGTCCGTCACGGCTGGGGTCGAGATCGACGAAGGTGGTCGCCACGTCGCGCAGGAACGCGCGGTCATGGCTGACGACCGCCATCCCGCCGACGCGCTCACGCAGCCGTCGTGTCAGGAAGCGCAGCGCCTCGGCGTCGAGATGATTGGTGGGTTCGTCGAGGAGCAGCAGATCGGCACCGGAACCGAGGGTGACCGCGAGGCGCACACGGTGTCGCCCGCCTACCGACAGCGTCGACAGCGGGCGCGCACGGTCGGCGCACGCGGACAAGGCCTGGAGCGCGATGTCGATGCGCCGCTGGGCATCCCACGCGTCGAGGCGGGTCGCTAGGTCGAGCGCATCGGCGTAGGCGTCCTCGGCTCCCGGGGTGCCGGTCGCGAGATCCGCGGCCGCCCGATCGAGTTGCTCCAAAGCGGCCAGGGCATCGCCGACCGCGTCGTCGACGAGGCTTCCCACGGTGCGCGCACCGACTGGTAGATCCTGCCCGACGAACGCGATGGTGCCATGGCGCGCAACGGTTCCCGCGTCGGGTGTGGTGATTCCGGCCAGGACTTGGAGAAGCGTGGTCTTGCCGCGGCCGTTCTCGCCGACGACGGCGAGTCGTGATCCTGCGGAGACGATCACGCCGACGTCGTTCAGGATCTGCCGGTCACCGCGGGAGACATGCAGTCCTTGCGCGCGGATGTGTGCGGCCGACCCTGCGGGAAACTGCTGGGGCGGAGAAGAGGGGATCGATGATGAAGTGGTGCGTGATGCGGGCATGCGTATGCTCTCGGCTCGTCGGTACGAAACGCTGACCGGTGCCGGACACGACGAAAGCGTCGGCCGGCGAATCCGGGACGACGAACGAGAACTTCAGAGGATGAGAGGGCTCGTCGCCGTCAGCGACGGGTCCAGAGCTTCATCGACGCGATGCCTGAGTACATGGCCGCGACCGTAGCAAGACCGAGCTGACCGGTCCAGCGGATTGCCTGGCACCACCACCGCACCGCACGATCTGCCGAAACGATGTACGCATCGACGGCGGCGACCCCGACGGGGCGCCGCCGTCGTGGCGTGTTGCGTGCGGAGGGCGTCAGTTGAACTGGACGACCACGGTGGCGCGGCCGAAGATCCGGCGGTCGCCCTGCTTCGCGGTGATCGCGATGGTGCCGCGTCGGGTCTCCGGGTCGAGCGACTTGACCTTGCCGGTGAAGTCGACGGCGGCGCTGTCGTCGGCCGGGACGTACACGGGGCTGGTGAAGCGGACGCTGTACTCGCAGAAAGCGGCCGGGTCGCCGATGAATTCCGATACGAAGCTCGCGCCGAGGCCCATCGTCTGCATGCCGTGGGCGACCACGTCGTCCATCCCGGCCGCGCTGATCACGTGATCGGAGAAGTGGATCGGGTTCGGGTCGCCGGCGACACCGGCGTAGTTCGACAGGTTGCCGCGCGTGAGGAAGTACCGCTTCGGCGTCAGTTCCTGCCCGACGGTGAGGGTGTCGAAGTTCACCGCTGCGTACGCGCCGGGAGTCTGGGTCGGGTCGGGCAGGTCGTAGCGACCGGCCTTGGCCTCGACGGTGTGCCCGGGATCGCCGATGGCGTCGATCTTCATCATCACGTGATCGAGGGAGGCCTCGAGCTCGGGATCGACGTCCATGCCGGGACGTGCGGCGAGCGAGGTCCAGGTGGTCATCACCGGCTCGTCGTGCCGATTCCAGATGACGTTCTTGGTGACCATCAGGTCGATCATCTCGGGACTGCTGACGTGGCGGAACGACTCGAGGGAGACGTCACAGATCAGGCGGTCCCCGACCTTCATCGGCTGGTGGTAGACGAGGCGCTGGTCGGTCTGCATGATCTGCCACATGTCGTAGCCGGTGATCACGTCCTCGAACAGCTTGCGCTGGGCGATGATGCCGAGCACGGAGACGTAGGTGGGAGCGGCGATGAGGGTCTCGTGACCGAACTCGCGGGCGCCCTTCTCACTCCAGTGGGTGGGATGCGCGTCCTGCACGGCCATCGCGTGCTTGCGGACCTCTTCGCGGCCGATCTCGTAGTAGTCGTCGACGGTGTAGTGGAAGCCGACAAGCGACTGGGTGTGCGCGGCGATCTCCTCGGGGGTGAGCTTGACGCCGCCGTTCCTCGACTCGGCGATCCGCTCCTGGAGGTCTGTTCCACTCGCGTCTGACATTGACTACTGCTCCCTTCGCATGACCGACCGGGAGGGGCCCGGACCGGACTACGTGGGCCGAAAGTCGACGACCCACCCGCGCCGCGCTGCGCGTGTTGTCTCGATTGAATTTATTCAGTTGTGCGAAGCACACTGCGCCCAGGCGACCCCTTGGCCCGGCAACAAGCAAAACGAGCTGCCTCTTCGCAGAGGCAGCCCGTGTGCTGGTTCTTGTACCGAAATCGCCGACTGACGTCGTTTAGCGCGATTCCTTGTGCGCCTGATGCTTGCCGCAGTTCGGGCAGAACTTCTTGATCTCGAGGCGATCGGGATCGTTGCGGCGGTTCTTCTTGGTGATGTAGTTACGGTGCTTGCACACCTCGCATGCCAAGGTGATCTTGGGGCGAACATCTGTTGAGGAGGCCACTTGATTGCCTTCTTTCGAGTGGTACGTGGTCGGGTTCGGCAGTTCCCTCAGGGCTTGCGACCCTTGCGCTCGGTTCCGGTCGGATCCGATGTGTAGCGGTGGAGGGACTCGATCCCTCGACCTCACGATTATGAGTCGTGCGCTCTAACCAGCTGAGCTACACCGCCCCGCGGACTTGTCGTCCAGCGAGCCCCCTGACGGAATCGAACCGTCGACCTTTTCCTTACCATGGAAACGCTCTGCCGACTGAGCTAAGGGGGCGTGCCCCGGGCATTTCTGCTCGAGAGCCTTAACGAGGTTACACACTCATGTCCGTGCTAGACAAATCGCTGGTCAGAGACCATCTGTCAGGCAGTTTTCATGGATGTTCACCACGTCGTGGCAGGTATAGGATTCGAACCTATGTAGCTTGCGCGACGGATTTACAATCCGCTCCCTTTGGCCGCTCGGGCAACCTGCCGTGCTGCTCCCACGGCCGCCGTGACGGTCGTTCGAACAACGCGGTGAAGAATACAACGAACCATACGTCCGCACGCAAACCGGCTGGTCAGCGCCTCAGTTTTGGCAGCTCCCGGCCGACCCGACGCGAGCGCTGCCGGTCGGGCGTCGTCCCCTCTGCCGGTCGAGCCGCGTACCTGTGCCGGTTGGGCTACGTCGAAACCCCGCCACGCACCCAGTCCACCCGAGGCGATGACATAGCCTGTCGGACATGGCTGATTCATCGTTCGACGTGGTGAGCAAGGTCGACCGCCAGGAGGTCGACAACGCCCTCAACCAGGCTGCCAAGGAGCTGTCGCAGCGCTACGACTTCCGCGGCACCAACACCGGTATCGAGTGGTCCGGCGAGGAGACGATCGTGATCACCTCCGACGCCGAGGAGCGCGCGCAGGCCGGTCTCGAGGTGTTCAAGGAGAAGCTGATCCGCCGCGACATCTCGCTGAAGGCGTTCGACGCCGGCGACATCGTCGGTTCCGGCAAGACCTTCAAGATCAGCGGCAAGCTGGTCCAGGGCATCGACTCCGAGCACGCGAAGAAGATCTCCAAGAAGATCCGCGACGAGGGCCCCAAGGGCGTCAAGGCACAGATCCAGGGCGACGAGCTGCGCGTCTCGAGCAAGAAGCGCGACGACCTGCAGGCCGTCATCGCCCTGCTCAAGGGCGAGGACTTCGGGATCGCCCTGCAGTTCGTCAACTACCGCTGACATTCACGCCGACATCCCCGCCCGCGATCCCCTGGCGGGCGGGGATATCGCTCGTCGACCCCACCGAGCATGACGCCCGGCGGCCGCAGATGTGTGCAAGATCGCACCGCGGGCCGTCGGAAACCCAAACGGACACTGCGTCGTTTGAATGAACGAGGCGCCTTCATCCTGGTTCGGCGCACGACAGACGAGGACCCCCGATGCATTTCAACGGATTGAAGACCGCAGCCCTACTGGGTGTGATGTCGGCGATCATCGTCGGAATCGGTGCCCTGTTCCAGAGCCCGCTGATCCTCTGGGGCTCGGTGATCGTCGCCGTGGGCATGAACGCCTACGTGTACTTCAACAGCGCCAAGATGTCCCTGAAGGCGATGCACGCCCAGCCCGTCACCGAGCTGCAGGCGCCCGTCATCTACCGGATCGTGCGCGAACTGGCCACGGCCGCCCACCAGCCGATGCCGGCGCTCTACATCTCCCCCACCGAGTCGCCCAACGCCTTCGCGACGGGCCGCAACCCGAAGAACGCTGCCGTGTGCTGCACGACGGGCATCCTGCAGCTGCTCGACGAGCGGGAACTGCGCGCGGTACTCGGTCACGAGCTGTCCCACGTCTACAACCGCGACATCCTGATCAGTTCCATCGCCGGTGCGATGGCCGCGGTGATCAGCGGTCTGGCGAACTTCGCGATGTTCATGGGCGCCTTCGGCGGCCGCGACAACGGCCCCAACCCGCTCGCGATGATCCTCATCGCGTTCCTGGGACCCATCTCGGCCACGCTGGTGAAGATGGCGGTGTCGCGGTCACGTGAGTTCCAGGCCGACGAGTCGGGCGCCGAGCTGACCGGTGACCCGCTGGCACTCGCCTCCGCTCTGGCGAAGATCTCCGGCGGCGTCCAGGCCGCGCCGTTGCCACCGCAGCCCGACATCGCCGCGCAGTCGCACATGATGATCGAGAGCCCGTTTCGCGCCGGCGATCGCATGGCGAAGATGTTCTCCACCCACCCGCCGACCGCCGAACGCATCCGACGTCTTCAGGAGATGGCCCGCAACGGGCGGTGAGCGTCTAGCCGACGCGGTCGATGGTGTAGTCCACCAACGACGAGAGCGCCTTGTGTGCCGGGGTCTCCGGCAACTCGGCGAGCATCGCGTGGGCCTCGTCGGCGAAGCTCTGCAGCTTCGCGCGTGCCGCGGCCATGCCGGCCGACGATTCGAGCAATCGAAGAGCCTCGGCGACCTCGGCGTCGTCGGTGAGCGGCCGTGAACCGCCGTCGGGACCGACGAGCAGTTCACGCAACCGCGCCGACGTCGCGTCGTCTCCGGTGAGCGCGTAGAGCACGGGCAGGGTGTGGACACCCTCGCGCAGGTCGGTACCCGGGGTCTTGCCCGAGTCGACCGACACCGAGCTGATGTCGATGATGTCGTCGGACACCTGGAAGGCGACGCCGACGATGTCGCCGATCTTGGAGAGTCGTTCGATGTCGTCGGTGGTCGCGCCGGAGGCCATCGCGCCGAACCGTGCGGCGGCCGCGATCAGCGAACCGGTCTTCTCCCACACCACCTGCAGGTAATGGTCGATGGGGTCCGCGCCGGGCTTCACGCCGACGGTCTCCCGCATCTGGCCGGTGACGAGTTCGGCGAAGGTCTCGGCGATGATGCGCACCGCCTCGGGACCCAGCGTCGACACCAGTCGCGAGGCGCGGGCGAACAGGAAGTCGCCGGAGAGGATCGCGATCGAGTTCGTCCAGCGGGCGTTGGCGCTCGGGGCGCCGCGACGCATCGAGGCCTCGTCCATCACGTCGTCGTGGTAGAGCGTCGCGAGGTGGATCATCTCCACGACGGTGGCCGAGGTGATCACGTCCTCCGAGTCGGGACGCGGCCCGAACTGCGAGGCGAGGATTGCGAACATCGGCCGGAACCGCTTGCCGCCGGCCTTGGCCAGGTGCGTCGCCGCCTCGGTCATGACCTCGTCTCCGGATGAGAGTTCACCCAGGAGCAGGTCCTCGACCTTCTCCAACGAGGAGCGCACCGTTTCGGCGAACTCATCCGATACCAGGTCCAACCCGGCGAATGTGGACTTCACAGCTACGCCGCCCCATCTCGTCTGATCCGGCTAATGTGTGTCGGCGGAGGCCCGAGTGTCCTCGTGACCCCACCTGCCTGCCGAGCCTATCCGGTCCGGGGTACGGACATACTGTTCGGGTGAGCCCTGAGAAATCGACGCCCCGGGATGTCTCCTTCCCCGATCACGCCGACGTGTTGGTGGTCGGCGCGGGACCGGGCGGATCGGCGGCGGCAGCACATGCCGCGGCGGCCGGTCGTGACGTCGTCCTGGTCGACGCCGCGGTGTTCCCGCGCGACAAGACGTGCGGCGACGGACTCACCCCGCGCGCGATCGCCGAACTCGACGCACTCGGCCTGGGTTCGCTGGTGGCCGACCGGCCCCGCATCGACGGTCTACTCCTCAACGGGTGGGGTGCGCGGCAGCAGGTCCGCTGGCCGTCGGGCCGCTTCCCCGCGTACGGCAGCGCGGTCGCACGGACCGAGTTCGACGATGCGATCCGGGCGCACGCGGTGTCGTCTGGTGTCGCCATGGTCCAGGGCGCCAAGGCCGTCGACGTGACGATGGACGGCGACCGGGTCGGCGCGGTGACATTCTCCGCGGGCGGCACCACCCATACCGTGCGGGTGACCGACCTGATCGTCGCCGACGGGGTGCGGTCGGGACTCGGCAAAGCCCTTGGGCGCGAATGGCATCGAGACACCGCCTACGGTGTCGCGGCTCGAGCGTACGCACCGTCGGGCCGGGCCGATTCCCACTGGATGGGTTCACATCTCGAGCTTCGCGGCCCCGACGGCGACCTCCTCCCCGGCTACGGCTGGGTGTTTCCGCTGGGCAGCGAGGGCGGGGGTCTGGTCAACGTCGGCGTGGGGGCACTGGCCACGTCGAAACGCCCGGCGCACATGGCCCTTCGGCCGATCCTCGAGCACTACGCGACGATGGTCCGCGACGAGTGGGCTCTCGACGGACCGCCGGTCCGCATCGCGTCGGCACTGTTGCCGATGGGCGGTGCGGTGACCGGCGTCGCGGGCCGCAACTGGGTACTCATCGGCGACGCCGCCGCTTGCGTCAACCCGCTCAACGGCGAGGGCATCGACTACGCGATGGAGACCGCCCGGCTCGCCGTCGAACTCCTCGGCGCCGACGACTACACCGACCGCTGGCGCGACATCCTCGTCGGCCACTACGGGCTCGCGTTCTCCGCCGCCCGACGCCTCGCCGGACTCCTCACGATGCCGCAGACCGTGCCCACGCTCGGCCGTCCCGGCATCCGCTCCCCGCAACTGATGTCGCTGGTCGTCCGTGTCATGGGCAATCTGATCACCGACGAGGACACCGACCTCGTGGCCCGCGCCTGGCGGACCGTGGGCCGCGTCTCCAACCGGATCGATCCGCGGCCGCCGTTCGCCTGAGGGCCCGAACTCCCGCGTGCGGGTTTCCCTCCCGCGGTGTCGTTTCCTTCCCGCGTGCGCTATCCGGCAAGCGGGAAGGAATTGGTCCCGCGGGAAAATCTGCGACGTCTCACCACCCCCGGTACCTAATGAGACGTTGAGGCGGTACTGTTCCAACAGTGTGGCGCCGACCACACCGTGCAAGAATCGAGACCACCGCCGACCCTGGAGATGGAACATGTCCACCGCATCCACTCTCGCCACCCGCGCCAAGCACGCCGTCCAGAACCGGGTGGCGCAGCGCTATCACCTGCGTGGCGACATCGATCGCATGGACGCCGACCACGACCCCACGGCCGTCGCCCGGGCGCTGGCCACCCAGGAGTTCCCCTGGGGCATCACCCAGGCGCTGAGCTTCGCACTGTTCCGCACGTACGCGGTGCCGTCCATCGGTGACCTGCTGTACAAGACGAGCCAGTTCACCGAGTCGACGCAGAAGCGCTACGACGACACGGTGCTCCTGCTCGACGCCCCGATCGAGCACGGCGTCGACAGCCCCCTCGGCCGCGCCGGCATCCGCCGCATCAACCAGATGCACGGCATGTACGACATCCCCAACGGCGACTTCCTCTACGTGCTCTCGACTTTCGTGGTGTGCCCGGTCGAGTGGGTCAACGCCTACGAGTGGCGCAAGCTCACCAACCACGAGGTCCGCGGCCTCACGAACTACTACCGCCGCGTCGGGCAGCTCATGGGCATCAAGGACATCCCGGAAACCTACGAGGGTTTCAAGCAGTTCTACGAGGACTACGAGACGGCCAACTTCGCCTTCAGCGCCGACGCCCTGGCGGTCGCGGACTCGACGCTGGACCTGCTGGGCACCTTCATGCCCTACAAGCTGCTCCCCCGCGCGGTGGTGCGCCGGATGTCGTTCGCGCTCATGGACGATCGCCTGCTCACCG
Organism: Gordonia sp. Swx-4; assembly: GCF_030316175.1. NCBI lineage: Bacteria > Bacillati > Actinomycetota > Actinomycetes > Mycobacteriales > Gordoniaceae > Gordonia > Gordonia sp. Swx-4. The sequence continues at coordinate 1,087,348 of NZ_CP128197.1, read as the reverse complement.
CGTTCAAGTACCCGAAGCCGACCCTCGTCGAACGCATCCTGGTACGCGGCGGCCTGAAGGCCCGTGGCCTCGCGATCCGGCTGTTCTTCCCGCCGCGGGCCGAGCCGCTGTTCGGCCGCCAGACCAAGCAGATCCGCAGCTACCCCAACGGTTACCGCCTCGAGGAGCTCGGCACCTTCGGCGCGGGCTGCCCGGCACCGAAGGGCGAGAAGGCCGGCGCCGCAGGCTGCCCGGTTCCGCACGAACTCCTCACCGAGGATGCGCAGCAGGCCGCCGGTTCCTGACCACCCCCTCGCCGCCGCAGTCGGCGAGGAGTCTCAGGCGCGGGCGGAGTGAATCGCGGCGATGCCGCCGGTCATGTTCTGCCAGCGCACCTGGTCGAAACCGGCTTCGCGGATGAGGTCGCCGAGGGCGAACTGGTCGGGCCAGGCCCGGATCGATTCCGCGAGATAGACATACGCGGCCGGACTGCTGGACACCTTCGTCGCGACCGCGGGGAGAGCCTTCATCAGGTACTCCATGTACACGGTCCGGAACGGCTTGAGCGTCGGCGTGGAGAATTCGCAGATCACCAGTCGCCCACCGGGTTTCAGGACCCGGCGTAGCTCGGCGAGGGCCTTGGGGACGTCGTTGACGTTGCGCAGGCCGAAGGAGATGGTGGCCGCGTCGAAGGAGTTGTCGGCGAACGGCAGCGACAACGCGTCGGCCGCGACCTTGGGTACGTTGCGGTGTGCGCCGGCCTTCAGCATGCCGAGCGAGAAGTCGGCGGCGACGCAATGCGCACCCGACGAGGCGAGTTCGACGGTCGACACCGCGGTTCCCGCGGCGAGGTCGAGGACGATGTCGCCCGGGCGCAGATCGAGCGCCTTGCGGGTCTTCTTGCGCCACCCGCGATCCTGTCCGAAGGACAGCACCGTGTTGGTGATGTCGTAGCGGCGGGCGACGCCGTCGAACATGGCCGCGACCTCGGCCGGATCCTTCTCCAGACTTGCTCGCTGAGGTGGGTTCGCGCCCGTCGATGCCATGGGAGTCACGCTACCGCGCGCCGACGGTGTGACGACCGCGAGGTGGGCCCGGCGATTCTGGTCGCGCTCAGGCGGGTCGGTCGAACTCGGCCGCGACCCCGGCACCCGTCACCGACCGGTAGTGGCCGACGAGTTCGGCACACACCGCAGGCCACGTGCGTGTTCGCACCGCCTGTACCGCCGCCCGGCCGAATGCGGCACGCACCGCGTCGTCGTGCAGCGAGTCGACGATCGCGGGCAGGGCGTCCTCGAAGCGCGCGACCTCGAGCAGGTAGCCGGTGCGGAACGGCGTCACCAGGTCGCGTGGCCCACCGGCGTCGGGCGCGACGACCGGCAGGCCGCTGGCCATCGCCTCCTGGATCGTCTGACAGAACGTCTCGTGTTCGCCGGCGTGCACGAAGACATCGAAGGAGGCGTAGGCGCGCGCCAGCGCCTCTCCCCGGAGTTCGCCGGTGAACACCGCGTCCGGCAGCAGCCGTTCGAGTCGGGCACGTTCGGGACCGTCGCCGACGACCACCAGCCGCACCCGCGGACTCCCCGACAGGCCGGCCAGACGCTCGACCTGCTTCTCCGGCGCGAGCCGCCCGACGAACCCGCACACCAGCGCGTCCTCGCGGCCACGCAGCCAGCCGGTCCGCAGCGCTTCGTCCCGCCGGTCGGGCGAGAACAGGTCGAGGTCGACGCCCCGGCCCCACCTCCGCAACCGCGGCACCCCGCGTGCGGTCAGAGCGTTCATCGTCTCGGTCGACGGGACCAGGGTCAGATCGCACATCTCGTGCAGCTTCCGGGTATACCGCCAGGCCGCCTTCTCCACCGCACCCAGCCGGTAGGCCGAGGCGAACCCGGCGACGTCGGTCTGGAAGACCGCGACCGTCGGCACCCCCAGCGCCCGGGCTGCCGCCGCCCCGGCAGCCCCCACCACGAAGGGTGAGGCCAGGTGCACGACGTCGGGCGCGAAGTCGCGCAGCACCCGATACAGCACCGGCATCGGCACCCCGACCGGCAGGGACGTCACCCGCGGAACCCGCACGGCCGGCACCAGATGCACAGGGGTGCGCCGGCCGACGGTCCGCGGTGCCGACGCACATCCCCGCGGCGTGTCCGGGGCGACGACGACCACCTCGTGGCCGGTGGACTCCAGATGTTCGACGACCCGCAGAACGGAATTGACGACCCCGTTCATCTGCGGCAGGAAGCTCTCGGCGACGATCGCAACACGCATACCCCGACCCTGCGCGTCGGATCTGTCCGGCAGCGGCGAAGCGCGTGACTCGATGCGCAACGCCTGGTGAATTCCCGACGACCCGCGCCGCCGGTGCACAGTGGATGTGTGCCCGACATGGACCTACTGCTGCTGAGCCGCTGGCTCACCCCGGTGCGCGACTTCCTCGTGCCCCGGGTCGGCGCCGGTGCCCGCATCGGCTTCATCCCGACCGCGTCGTCGATCTACCCCGACCAGGCCTGGCTCGACCTCGATCGCGGCAGCCTCCGCGATCAGGGTTTCGAGGTCGTCGACGTCGATCCGGAACTCGTCTCGGCGGCCACGTTCACCCGAGCACTCGGCGAGATCGACGCGGTGTTCGTGTCCGGCGGCAACGTCTTCCATCTTCTCGGCGCGCTCCGCCACGCGGGCGCCGACCGCGCCCTCGTCGACGCGGTCCGGCGCGGACTGCCCTACATCGGGGTCAGTGCCGGGGCGTGCGTCACCGGCCCCGACATCGCGCCGCTCGCGCTACTCGACGACCCGGCCGAGGCAGCGCCCCTGACCTCGACCACCGGCCTCGAACTCATCGATGTCACGGTTGTCCCGCATGCGGAGGGAACCGTCGGCGGACGCGGCCGGATCGATCGGACGCGGCAGGAGTTCGCCGACCATCGGCTGCATTTCCTGCGCGACGACGAAGCACTCGTGATCTCCGGAGGGACCACGACGGTCATCGCGGGCTGAGGGACTCCTCGTCGGCGCCGGCAGAATCGGCGCCGGAAGAATCAGCGTCGGAAGGTTCGGTGTCACCGGCGGTCTCCGCGGTCCGGCGGTTCCGGCGCCGGCTGAACTCCGCGACCCCGACCATCAGCAGGCCGACGACCACCCAGCCGACGACGGCGACGGACAGGCCCGGGATGATCGAGAGCATGGCGGTGCGTCCGGTCGGGCGCGCGAGATCCGGATTATAGGCGGCGTATTCGATGCTGATCCGCTGGCCCTCGCTGAGTTCGGTGGGATAGAGCAGACCGAAGCGCGGACTGTGGAACGAGCCGTCGGGCGTCTGGAAGTCGACTGCGGCGTGCAGCGCGTCCACCGAGACCACCTCGGCCATCACGGTGGCCTTGCTGGCCTCGATCGCGGAGTCGTTCTTGAAGCAGCCGGCGACGAGCGAGAACGCCATCGCGGTGATGGTGATCCCGACGACCAGCAGCCCGAGCTGCACGCGTCGCTGGATCACCGGATTCATGCCGTTCAGGGTAACCGGCCGCCGCGGCGGGTACGGGACCGCCGTCGCGCAGTCTAGACCGCCGACGCCTTCAGACGGGCCGCGATCGCCGCGTGCACCGACCGCAGCCGGTCCCGATCCGTGGCGACCTCGATCACCTCGATGCCGCCGGCCGCCGGGCTCTCGGCGAGGACGCTGCGCAGTTCGTCGACGTCGACGCGCCGGTGCGGGATGTGGAAGCCGGCGCACATCGACGCGATGTCGGTGCGGTGCGGGGTTCCGAAGACGCGCTCGTAGGCGCCGGCGTACTGCCCGGCGTTGTAGCGCGGGTCGCCCTGTTCGAGCAGGCCGAAGATCCCGCCGCCGTCGTCGTTCGCCACGACGATCCGCAGCGAGTCGGGCCGCGGCTCCCCGGGCCCGATGACCAGGCCGGTGGCGTCGTGGATGAACGTCAGGTCCCCCATCAGCGCGATCGTGCGAGCGCCCGGACGTTCGTGGTCGAGGGCCAGTGCGGCGCCGATCGCCGTCGAATTGGTCCCGTCGATGCCGGCGACGCCACGGTTGGACAGGACGCGCACACCCTCGGCGACCCGTCCGGCGAGCGCGATGTCGCGGATCGGGTTCGACGCCCCGACGACGAGTTGGTCACCCGGTGCCATCGCGGCGCTGACCGCGCGGGCGACGTGCAGCCCGGTGGTCGGACCGGGTTCGTCGAGCTCGGCCTCCACCGCACCGGCCACGCGTTCCTGCACGGCGGCGCACTCCTTGATCCAGTCCTCGCGCGGTTCGCCGACCACCTCGATGCGGGTGCCGGTCGCGAAGACGTTGCCCGAGACGTCGGGCCAGCGCGGGCCGGTGGTCAGCGCGTAGACCCGGACCTCGGGGTCGGCGAGCAGCCGCGAGACCCCGCGATGGAGCGTCGGACGGCCGCAGATGATCGCCTGCTTGGGTCGCACAGTGTCCAGTGCGAGCGGGTGCAGCGGCGTTGCCGGATGCGGCGCGGTCGGTTCGGCGACCGTCGGCACGTCGGCGAGCGCGGGATGCTCACCGGAGCCGTGACCGGACACCACGACCGTGTCCAGCGACAGGTCGATGGGCAGCGGGACGTCGAGTTTGCCGACCGGCGCCTGCGTCCACGGCAGGCCGCCGGGACGTCCGGCGAAGGAGCCCAGGTCGTCGTCTCCGACCTCGTCCGGATCGGGCACGAGGGGTTCCCGCAGCGGGATGTCGAACTGAACCGGACCGGCGTTGCCGGTGCGTGCACCGCGCGCGGCGGCGAGCACACGACCGACGGCCGACCGCCACTGGCTGTTGGTGTCGAGGTCACGCTCGGCGAGGCCGAGGCTGATCGCGGCACGCACCTGGGTGCCGAAGAGACCGAACTGTTCGACGGTCTGGTTGGCGCCCGATCCGAGCAGCTCATAGGGCCGGTTGGCGCTGATCACGACCAGCGGGACGCGGGCGTAGTTGGCCTCGAAGACCGCCGGACCCATGTTCGCCACGGCCGTGCCGCTGGTCATGACGATCGGCACCGGTTCCTTCGACGACACCGCGAGACCCAACGCCAGGTAACCCGCCGACCGCTCGTCGATGCGGACGTGCAGCCGCAGCCGGCCCGTCGCGTCGGCGGCGTGTAGGGCGAAGGCCAGCGGCGCGTTCCGGGACCCCGGGCACAGCACGGCTTCCCGCACGCCACCCCGGATCATCTCGTCGACGATGACCCGCGCCTGCAGCGTCGAGGGATTCGGAACCGGTCGATTCATTCCTCAAGCGTAGGGACTCGAACTCCCGGCGATGCGCCGGGGAGCGGCGTTACGCTGGTCACGTGGGTTTCTATGGTGACCGCATCGTTCCGCATCTGGTCGAGATGACCTGCGGCATGTCCGCGCTGACGCCGCTGCGGCAACGCGCCTGCGCTCCGCTGAGAGGTCGGACGCTCGAGGTCGGTTTCGGCTCGGGCCTCAACGTCGGCGTCTACCCCGACACGATCACCGAGGTCGCCGCGGTCGAACCCTCCGACGTCGGCTGGTCGATGGCCGCCGACCGCGTCGCGGGATCGAGCGTGCCGATCGAGCGCTCCGGCCTCGACGGTCAGAAGCTCCCCTTCGACGACGAATCCTTCGACGCCGCGCTGTCGACCTTCACCCTGTGCACCATCCCCGATCTCGGCGCGGCCCTCGCCGAGATCCGGCGCGTACTCCGACCGGGCGGCACCCTGGCCTTCCTCGAACACGGCCTCGCCCCCGACGAGAAGGTACGCACGTGGCAGCGTCGGCTCGAGCCGATCCAGAAACGCGTCGCCGGCGGCTGCCATCTCACCCGCGACGTCCGTGCCGAACTGACCGCGGCCGGCTTCGCGGTCGGCACCGTCGACTCCTTCTATCAACCGGGTGTCCCGAAACCCCATGGGGCACTGAGCCTGGGCACCGCTCAGCCCGCCTGATCCCGGCCCGCCCACCTCGACCTCGCACGGCCGACGTCGAGGTGCTGCCCTACTGTGGGCACAATGCGTCGCTGGACACTGCTGGCCCTCCTGACCGCGGCCGCGACGCTGATCCTCGAGTTCTTCGACGTCGACGCGGCGGCCCTGTTCGCCGGTCTCGTCGTCGCCGGCCTACTCGCCATCGCCGGTCGTGCACCCCGGCAACGCAATTCCGACGACGACCCCGACGCCCCGATCGTGCCGCGCTGGGCGTTCGTCTCGTCCCAGGGTGTGCTCGGCGTCTACATCGGGACGATGGCCGAGCCGGAAACCCTGAGCGGACTGGGCTCGACGTGGTTCCCGGTGCTGGTGATCGGTGTCGCGACCCTGGCGATCTCGGTCATCTGCGGCGCACTCCTGGGTCTGCACCGGGACGTCGACCCGCTCACCGGTTCGCTCGCACTGGTGGCCGGCGGCGCCTCCGGGCTGGTCGCCCTCACCCGTGAGTTCGGCGGCGACGAACGGATGGTCGCGGTCATCCAGTACCTGCGCGTCGCGCTCGTCACCGTCACGATCCCGCTCGTCGCCTCCCTCGTCTTCGGGGCCGGCGAGGGCGCGGTCGAGGTCGTCCCGGCGTCGTGGACCGACCAGGCGTGGGGGCTGCTGCTGCTCGTCGTGTGCCTGGGAGTCGGTATCCCGGTGGGTCGACTGCTGCGACTCCCGGCCGCCGGGTTGCTCGGCCCGCTCGCGCTGTCGACGGCCGCCGAGCTCACCGGCATCGCCGGCGACGCCGCAGTGTCCCCGATCCTCCTCACCGTCGCCTATGCGCTGATCGGCTGGCAGGCCGGGCTCGGCTTCACCATGGAGCGGCTGCGCGCGATCGGGCGTGTCCTGCCGTATGCGCTCGTCCTGATCCTGGCCATCGGTGTCGGGTGCGCGCTGCTCGGTGTCGCGCTGTCGGCGTGGACCGGGGAGTCGATGTTCGACTGCTACCTCGCGACCACCCCGGGCGGCATCTATGCCGTCCTGGCGGCGGCGACCGGGGCCGGCGGCAACGTGGCCTTCGTCGTCGCGGCGCAGATCCTGCGGGTCCTCCTCATGCTGTTCGTGGCGCCGTTCGCCGCGCGTGCCGCCTCCCGGCGTGGTGGTCGGGGAAAGTAACTGACTCCCTGGTCACATGTGACCGGCGTCCCACGTAAGGTCGGAAGGATGAGCGGGGAATCCAACACCGAGACAAACAGCAACGAGAACCAGTCCGCAGCCGGCTCGCACGGCCGCGAGTTCGACGTCGTCGTCTACGGCGCCACCGGCTTCGTCGGCGAGATCACCGCGCGGTACCTCGCCGACCACGCCCCGATCGGCACCAAGGTGGCGCTCGCCGGCCGCAACGAGTCCAAGCTGACCAAGGTCCGCGACCGCCTGCCGCTCCGCGCCCGGGACTGGCCGCTGATCGTGGCCGACTCCAACTCGCCGGCCGCGCTCGACGCGATGGTCGCCCGCACGCAGGTCGTCTGCACGACGGTCGGCCCCTACCTCAAGTACGGCGAGGCGCTCGTCGTCGCGGCGGCGACCGCCGGGACCGACTACGTCGATCTCACGGGCGAGGTCCCCTTCGTCCGCTACTCCATCGACAAGGCACACGACACCGCAGTCGCCTCGGGTGCGCGCATCGTGCACTCCTGCGGCTTCGACTCCGTCCCGTCCGACATCACCACCTATGCGCTCTACAAGAAGGTCACCGAAGACGGGGCAGGCGAGATGACCGACACCACGCTCGTGGTGAAGTCGATGCGCGGCGGCCTGTCCGGCGGCACCATCGACTCGATGCGGGTCATCGCCGACGAGGCCAAGAACTCTCAGGCCCGGCGCCTGATGCTCAACCCGCAGGCCCTCTCGGGCGGCCCCGGTGAGGTCCCCCGGGTCAGCCTGTCCGACGAGCCGAGCGACCTGTCGATCATCAACGCCAAGAAGGTCGACCCGTCGCTGCGCGGCACGCTCGCCCCGTTCTTCATGGCGGCACACAACACCCGGATCGTGCGGCGGTCGAATGCGCTGCTGGACAACGCCTACGGCTCGAACTTCCACTATGCGGAGACGATGAACGTGGGCGGGGTCCCGGCCGTGTCGACCCTGGCCGCCGGCGCGGTGGCCGTGGGCACCGGCGCCTTCATGGGTGCCATGAGCTTCGGCCCCACCCGCCGCCTCCTCGACCGCGTTCTCCCGAAGCCCGGCGACGGCCCCAGCGAGAAGTCCCGCAACAGTGGATATTTCGTGGTGGAGACGTTCACCCGGACGTCCACCGGCCGTCGCTACCGCTCACAGATGCGCGCCCAGGGCGACCCCGGATACAAGGCAACCGCCGTGATGCTCGCCGAGAGTGCTCTGGCGCTCGCGCTCGACCGTGACCGCCTGCCGGCTCGCACCGGTGTCCTGACGACCGCGGCGGCGATGGGCGATGCCCTCATCGATCGCCTCCGCGACGCCGGATTCACCATCGACGCAACCGAACTCGGCTGAGCAAGGTCGGCGGACACCGCCGGGAAATCGTCTGGCACTCTCCACCCGAGAGTGCTAGACGAGTGCGGAATCCGGTGCTATCTTCGATGTCAGTACAGCGTTGAGCTGCTCGCCGGACGAGTGGCGGGCAGCCCTTGTGAGACAGGAGGTGAACTGCTGTGCTGCGTTTCGATCCGTTTTCCGACATGGATGCCTGGGCCCGGGGCATGCTGACCGGTTCGACTGCCGGAACCGCGCGTACTCCCAAGTTCATGCCCTTGGACCTCTACAAGGTCGACGACCACTACATGCTCGTCGCCGACCTGCCGGGCGCCGACCCGGGCTCGATCGACGTGAGCGTCGACAACGGCGTACTCACGTTGTCCGCCCAGCGATCTGCACCGTCCGACGAGGGCGTCGAGTGGCTGGCCAGCGAGCGGTTCTCGGGTACCTATCGACGCCAGCTCACCCTCGGTGACCTCATCGACAGTGCCGGCATCTCCGCCCGCTACGACAACGGCGTGCTCACCGTGACCATCCCGGTGGCCGAGAAGGCCAAACCGCGCCGCATCGAGGTGGAGAGCATCAACCATCAGCAGGCGATCGAGACCTCGACCGCCACGTAGTCCGAGAAACCCTCTCCCCGAAAATCATCGGGGACCACAGCGACGGGCCGGTGTGCCGTTCGCGGCGCACCGGCCCGCCGCTGTCGCCACCCTTCGCTGTCGCCTGGCCCTCGGGGCCATCGTCGTGCTGTGGTCCGGCCTACCGCCCCGTCCAGGTGGCCAGCGGTTCGGGCCGACCGAAGAAGAATCCCTGCGCATAGTCGAAGCCGAACTCCGTGAGCACCTCCAGCACATCGTCACTCTCGATGCCCTCGGCCACCATCCGCAATCCGGTGGCCGCCGCCATCTCCGAGATCGCCCGCACCACAGCACGATCGGAATGACTGTGCACGAGCTGGGCGATCAGCGTGCGATCGACCTTCAGGACATCGACGGGCAGATCGCGGACGTAGCGGAGGGCCGAGAAACCGGCGCCGAGGTCGTCGACGCAGATCGTGCACCCGAGGTCGTGCAAGCCGTTGACGGTCCGGGCCGCCGAGGTCTCGAGCCGGACCACCTGATCCTCGCGGACCTCGATCCACACCCGCGCCGGGTCGACACGGTGGTCGCGGATCAGACCGTCGATGTAGCAGACGAGACCCTCGTCGGAGAGCTGCTGTCCCGAGAGGTTGAGCGAGACGAAGGCCTCGTCCCCCGCCGTCTCGGTGATGTCGGTGGCCAGATCCCGGATGGCCTCCCCGATGGCGTGCCGCCCGATCGGCGCGAGCAGCGAGATACCCTCGGCCACTGCGAGAAACGCATCGGGGGCGAGAACGCCGGATTCGGTGTGCCACCGCAGCAGCGACTCATAACCGACCACCCGCCGGTCCGCCATCGCGACGATCGGTTGATAGAAGACCGAGAAGTCGCGCTCCACCGACCGGGTGAGCCAGGCCGCGAGGTCGACCTCCGCGCTGATCTGCCGCACCATGCTCGGGTGCGCGAACTCGACGTGCACCCGCCGGGTGAGCGCGACGCACAGGGCGGCGTCGGCGTGCCGCACCAGGTCGGCCTCATCGGCGCGGAGGTCTGCACCTATGGCGACACCCATGCAGACGTCGAGGAAGGCGCTGCGATCGCCGTCGCTGACGGTGTGCGCGCCGAGTTTGCGCCGGGTCGCGTCGATGAGCGCGTCGTGGCCGCCGTCGTCGACGGAGAGGGAGATCAGCCACTGCAGGTCCGAGCGGCGTTCGAACCGGGCGCGCGGACTGATCGGTTTCAGGACCTGCTCGACGAACCGTTCGGCGATCGACACGGCGGCCTGATGCCCGTAGGCGACGACAGCGCGGTGATAGGGGTCCACCGAGACCGCGATCACCGTTGCGTCGCGGTTCAACACTCCATCATCTGTCTCGTCCGATCCCCCCGGCCGCGGCCCGATCGCCACGTCCCGCCGTGGGCGAGACTTTACTCGCAGACCCCGCGGTTCTGTAGCGCACGACCCGCGCCGGGTCGCGGTCGAAGAACTGCGGATTCGGTCGGAGGAATTCGACCGCGTCGATTGGTGTCGACAATCACGCCGGCACGCGCGAGCGACAGCCCGGCCGTAGAATTCCGGGGTCCCGGTATCGGACGACGTGTGCGCCGACACTTTCTCTTTTCCTCAGATCTCAGCAAACAATTAGAAAGGCTAGAAAACGACTGGTAGGGTAGTCGCAACTCCTGGGTGCGATGCCACTGAAGGATTCGTTCGTTCCGGTTACGATTTTGTTTTCGCAAATCCCATGTTCGGAGTATCCGTGACCGCATGCGCGGTCAAAGCGACGGAAAGCGGTCCCGGCGTATGGCCTTGATCAGGAATGTGATGCGGCGCTACGACGCGCGCTCCATGGCAACGCTGATCAGCACCGGTGGCGTATTGCCCCTGCCCCTCATCGCTCTGCTCGCACCCCACACCATCAAGCCCGGCAAGATGGTTCTCCTGATGGCCATCTGGACGTTCATCGCCCTGATCTTCGCCGTCACCGCTCTGCGTCGCCGGCTGACCGACCCGCAGTTCGCGGTCCTCGGCGGTCTCGGAATCGCCGGCATCGGCGGCACGTCGCTGATCCTCGCCGATCCCCTGACCGCGGCCCTGGTGCTGGCCATCGTGGCCGTCATCCCGGCGATCGGCGCGATCACCGCCTCGCCTCGGCTCATCCTGTCTCATCTGGCGTTGGCCAGCGCGTGCACCGCGGTCGTCCTCGCGACCCTCGCGCACACCGTTCCCACCTTCCTGATCAGCTTCGGCGCGATGTTCGGGGTCATCGTCGTTCCGGTGTTCCTCGTGGTGGCGCTCCGGAAATCGATGGAGGCCGTTCTCGACCAGCAGACCCGACTCTGCGGGCATCGACCCGTTGACCGGCCTGCTCAACCGTCGCGGATTTCTCATCCGGGCATCGCAGTTGCTGTCGGCCGCCCGGTCCTCGACGGGATGGATCGGCATCCTGTTGCTCGACGTCGACCACTTCAAGCGGATCAACGACGAATACGGGCACCTCGCCGGCGACGGCGTCCTGCTCTCCGCCGCGGCGGCCATCCGCGAGCACGCACCGGTCGGTTCCGAGGTGTGCCGCTACGGGGGCGAGGAGTTCCTCCTCTTCCACGTCGTCCGTGACCAGGAAGAACTCTGGCGCTGCGCCGAGCGCCTCCGCGCCGCCGTCGCCGCGACCGCACCGGTGACGGTCAGCGTCGGTGGTGTCTGCGCACCGCTGATGTCCTCACGAAACGGAAGTGCCCACTCGACCGACGACGTCATCGGCAACCTGCTGGGTCGCGCCGACGAATGCGTCTACCGGGCGAAGGAGAGCGGCCGCGACACCACGGTCATCGACACGATCGATCCGATCGTGTGGAACGACGGCACGTTGAGCTCCCACGCCGCCGAGGATCCGCCGGCCTCGCCGCCGTCGGCGAGCCTGTACGAGGTCTTCTACCAGCGGCCGGCGGACTTGGTCGAGATGGAGACACGTCCGGGCAGGAGCTGAGGCGCCCCCGGGGTCTGCAGGATGTCGGCTTCCATCCGCATTCGACGCCATGTCTCGGGAGAGGTGTGCTCGCGGATGCGTGCACGGTCCCACCACATCAGGCGCGTGCGATACCGCTCGTCGGGGAAGGGGGTCGGCGGCACGGATTCGTCGACGCGCCCACCGCCCGACTGCCAGCGCCGCAGCACATGGTCGGCCGCGGTCGCCATCATGTGGTCGGTGCCCGACATCTCCATGATCACCAGACCCAGCCGCGAGAGCTGGCCCGCCACCGACCGCGCGATCGGCGAGCTCTCGTCCACCCAGGCCGTCTTGACCTCGACGATCCCGCCGGCCAGTCGCGACTCGATCGCGTTCACCAGCTGCACCTGACCGGGCTGTCCGGCCCACTCGACGAGCGCATGCGACTGGGCCGCCGCGCTGAACCGCGGTTGGACGCGCAGACCGCCCCGGACCTGGTCGGCGTCGTCGAGGACCGCGAAGAACAGTGCCGTTCCCGCGCCCGTCGAGACCTCGTCGTAGTCGAGCGCGGCCGCACAGCCGTGCCGTTCGTACGATGCGGCCGCCCCGTTCAGGTACCGATCCCACAACGCCCTCTCACGGCCGGGCGCGGCCGCGATGACCGTGTACTCCGACCCCACCTCTCGGGCGGTGGCATGCAGAACGCCCGTTCGCCTCGCCTCACCGGCAGTTTTCATCGTTTTCATCGCAGGATTGCGCCTTTCGAAAAGGAGGAATTCATTGCGAGATCTCCCCTGACCCCGCGTGTTATGTTGCCACAAGAGCGTTTTTATGCAGGCTCACGAGCACGTTTTCCTCCGGATTCGGCGCCTATCGGTCCGGTTGGCGACGCGTCGTCGAGTAAGCCACGATGAGGTATGCCCTCTGTGCCGGACACCGCCGCCGTCCTCTACTCCGAGTCCGAAGTCCCCGATTCTCTGGTCCACGACGACTCGATCGACGTGGCCGACATGACCGCGGAGACCGCCCGAGCACTCGACGAGATCCTCCCTCCGGTCGACCCCGCGCTCCGGACCGAGAACCCTCGTTTCGCGTACTTTCCCTGGCGGAAATCGCTGGTGAAAATCCCCGGTCCACTGTCTTTCCGTCGCCTTCGACTGGACCGCAACCGGCATAAGCTGACCGCCGCGGATCTCGATGCCGCGGCGAAACTGCGCATCGGTGTCGTCGGATTGAGCGTGGGTCACGCCATCGCCTTGACCCTGACGCTCGAGGGACTGGCCGGCGAATTGCGCCTGGCCGATTTCGACGACCTCGAACTGACCAATATGAATCGAATTCCGGCGACATTGCTGGATATCGACACGAACAAAGCCGTGGTCGCTTCTCGCAGGATTTCCGAAATCGATCCCTATCTGACGACCTCGGTGTTCCCGGACGGCATAACATCGGAGAACATCGACGAATTCGTCGACGGCCTCGACCTCGTTGTCGAAGAATGTGATTCCTTCGATGTGAAGGTGCTGGTCCGGCAACGTTGCCGCGAACTGGGCATTCCGGTGCTGATGGAGACGAGTGACGGCGGAACCCTGGACGTGGAGCGTTTCGACCTCGAGCCGGACCGCCCGCTGTTCCACGGCCTCGCGGGCGATCTCCGCGTCGAGGACCTGGTGGGTCTGGACCGTGCGCATCTGACGCCGCTGGCCGTCAAGGTGCTCGAGCCGGCGCGGGTCACCGCACCGATGGCCGCATCGGCGATCGAACTCGGGCACTCGGTCACGGCCTGGCCCCAGCTGGCCGGCGACGTCCTCCTCGGTGGCGCGACGGTCGCCGCCGCGGTACGACGGCTCGTCCAGGGCAGGCCGCTGCCGTCGGGACGGGTGCGCTTCGACCGCGACACCTGTGCTCGACGGTCTCTCCGATCCCCTCCACCGCGCTCTCGACGACGCCGGCGCGACCGGCGAGTCGGCATGCCGTGAGATCCCGGTCGAGCAGATGTCCGACCTCGAGCTCATCACGCACGCAGCGACCCGTGCCCCGTCGGCGGGCAACCAGCAGCCGTGGCGGATCACCGCCGACGACGACTCCGTGACCATCGCCCTGGACCGATCTCGCACCTCGACGCTCGACATCGAGCACCGAGCCTCGGCGGTCGCGGTGGGTGCCGCCCTGCACAACGCCCGCGTCGCCGCGGCCAGCCGGGGCGTGCTGGACGACGTCGAGGTAGTCGCGGACGATCGGACGATCCTCGGACGGGTGCGACTCAAGGGCCTCGGTGCGGGCGTGCAGGCCCCCGAACACGAACGCGAACTCCGTACCCTGCTGGCGCGGAGCACCCGGCGTGGACCCGGGGACGGTTCACCGCTCGGCGACGACGATCTGATCCGTCTCGCCGATGTGGCCGACACCGAGATCACCCGGCTCGTGCCGCTCGCCGACCGTGCGCGGATCACGACCTTCGCCTCGATCTCCGATCGTTCCGACCGGGTGCGCTTCCTGACCCCCGAGCTACACCGCGAGATGTTCGCCGAACTCACCGCCGACCCCGCGGACGGCGCCGGGATCGACATCGCCTCCCTCGACCTGCCGCCGGCGATGGCCGGGATGCTCGACGTGCTCCGCCGCGGCGACGTGATGGCGCTGCTCGACGAGTGGGGCGGTGGTGCCGCTTTGGGCGCCGACGCGGCGGCACGGGTCACCTCGGCCTCGGGAATCCTGCTCCTGGTCCAGCGGGGACGGACACCGGCGGACTACCTACGGGCCGGTCTCGTCGCCGAGCAGCTGTGGGTCGCCGCCGAACAACTCGGTTACGCCGTACACCCCATGACGCCCGCGTTCCTGTATGCGCTCGACGACGCGACGGCTCGCTCGCTGTCGAGCAACCACGGCGACGCTCTCGCCGGTCTGCGTCGCGAGATGGACGAGCTGTGCCCGGTCGCCGACGACGAGGCGGTCACCATCGCGCTGCGGGTGTCGCGATCGGCCTCGCCGACCGTGCGCAGCCGCCGGCTCCACGGCTGACCCGACTGCCCGCCTGACGGGCCGGGTCCGACCGCCTGACTAGGCCTGGCCGGGATTGAGCTTGATGAACAGGGCGTCCATCTCGGCGCACAACCGGTCACCGTCGTGCATGGTGCCCTTGATGAAGACCTTGCGGCCCTCGATCTTGTCCGCCCAGGCGCGCACGCGCAGCGTCGTGTTCAGCGGGGTGATCGAGCGGTACTGCACGTTCAGGTAGGCGGTGCGGCTGACGTGCTGGATCGCCACGGCCGAGGCGAAGCCACCGATGTCGTCGAAGGCGACGGCGACGTGCCCGCCGTGCGCGGCGGCGTTACCGCCGAGGTGGAAGTCGCGGAAGACCAGGTCGGCGACGACACCGTCCTCGGCGGCCTCGACGACCTCATAGGGCGGGAGCGTGATGTTGCCGCGGGACGGCAGGTCGATGCGGGTGCCCGCGGGCGAATGCCACTCGTCGATGCGGACCTTGGCGAGGCGTTCATTGACGGCGGTGAGGTGCTCGATGAGTTCGTCGACGAGCTCGTCGTCGGGGCAGGCGTAGCGCGCATTGTCCATCAGCAGGCGAACCTGCTCGCTGAACTCGCCGTACCGCGGGCCGCCGCGCTCGGTGGTGATGGCCGCATGCGGCCGGAAACCACCCTCGTGCGGGTCTTCCTCGACGGTTTCTACAGCACGGTCGTTCGCTTCACTCACCGGTCAACCGTATAAGAAGACCGATTCGGGGGACGGACTGGTGCTAGCCGTCGTCGCTCGGACGGTTCCGGTCGGAGCGTCGATGCGAGTCGAGGTCGACGCACCCACCGTGGCGGACGAGTCCGTGAGACGTGCCTGGGACGAAGTCGGGAACGCCACGCGGCCCACGCTCCTTTTCGTCCCGGAGCCGTACCGCCCGCCCCACGATCACGGCGACGACGGCGGCCAGTACGCACCAGCCGACCACACCGACGACAATCCACCCCCAGGTGTTCATGGGTACATGTAAGCATTGCGAACTGGGAATTTGCTGAAAACGCGCATCATATACGGTGCAAGCGGAAGGGATACTCCTCAGGACATTTGACCCACCTCGGGCACCCGTGCGCCCGGCGGACCGCCGTGAGCGCGATCGTCTGCGATCACTACTCTGAGCGCATGAGCGCGACCGACGACACCAAGACCGCCGACCAGCCGTTCGACCCGGCCCAGTGGACCCAGGTGCCCGGGTTCACCGACCTCACCGACGTCACCTACCACCGGCATGCGGCCGAGGGTCGCGAGAACGGCATCGTGCGAGTGGCCTTCGACCGTCCGGAGGTCCGCAACGCCTTCCGCCCGCACACCGTCGACGAGCTCTACCGCGTGCTCGACCACGCCCGCCGCTCCCCCGACGTCGGAACGATTCTGCTGACCGGCAACGGCCCGAGCCCCAAGGACGGCGGGTGGGCCTTCTGCAGCGGCGGCGACCAGCGCATCCGCGGCCGTTCCGGGTACCAGTACGCGACCAGCCACGACACCGACGTCGTGGCCGCGGGCGCCGACTCCGTCGACGAGGCCCGGGTGAAGGTCGAGGGCGGACGACTCCACATCCTCGAGGTCCAGCGACTCATCCGCACCATGCCCAAGGTGGTCATCGCGGTGGTCAACGGATGGGCGGCCGGCGGCGGCCACTCACTACACGTGGTGTGCGACCTGACCCTGGCCTCCGCCGAGCACGCCCGGTTCAAGCAGACCGACGCCGACGTGGGCTCGTTCGACGCCGGTTACGGCAGCGCCTACCTCGCCAAGCAGGTCGGCCAGAAGTTCGCCCGCGAGATCTTCTTCCTCGGCGAGGCCTACGACGCGGAGACCATGCACCGCATGGGAGCAGTCAACCGCGTCGCCCCGCACGCCGAGCTGGAGAACACCGCCATCGAGTGGGCCCGCAAGATCAACGGCAAATCGCCCACCGCGCAACGCATGCTGAAGTTCGCGTTCAATCTCACCGACGACGGCCTCATGGGTCAGCAGGTGTTCGCCGGTGAGGCCACCCGCCTGGCCTACATGACCGACGAGGCCGTCGAAGGCCGGGATGCGTTCCTGGAGAAGCGCGATCCGCGCTGGGACGACTACCCGTACTACTACTGACGCGGCCCGCAGGCGGGCACGTCGACGGTGACGGTCGGGTCGTCGACCAGCGGCTGCACCGGGACCTCGGCCTCGCCCGCCGCGGCGGTCGGCTCGTCGATCTTCAGCGTGATCGTGGCGCTCTGTCCCGGCGCGATGCCGACGCGGGTCGAGTAGTACGGCCGCCCGTGCAGGGTCTGTTCGACGTAGAAGGCGCCCGCGTCTCCCAGGGTCATTTCCTTGAGCACCGCCCCCTTGGTGGCGAGGAACTCCACGTTGGCGAGGTTGGTGCCCTTGTCCACCGACAGTTCGGTGCCGAGGCCACCGGCGACGTAGTCGGTGAGCCCGGTGGTCTCGTCGAGGGTGTTGGTCAGGGTGACCTTGATCGTGCTCTCGCGGGTGTCGCCGCGGCAATCGCCTGAGGTGTAGTCGATCTCGCGGCGCAGGTAGTAGTCGAGCTTGCTGCCCGACGCGTTGCCGATCGCCACCTGCAGATACGGCGAGTCGGTGTCGGAGATCTGGTGACCGAGCTTGGTGGTCTCGAGGATCTCCTGTTCGGCCGGCGTGGTGCTGTAGACCATGATCCGGCGCTCGTGGACGCCGCGTCCGAGAGCCTCGAGCAGGTCGCGGGTGCTGCCACCCGAGTCGATCAGTTTCTTGACGACGGCCTGGGAGATGGACTGCAGGTACGCCTTTCGGGCCCCGTTGTCGTCGGCGAACCGTTGGTACGAGGTCGACAGCGTGATCGGTACGACGTTGTCGGCGGTGATCTTCTCGCCGCCGGGTAACGCCACCGGTCCGACGACGTCGAGTATGTACTTCAGCGCGATCGGGTCGAGCGCGATGGCACCGTCGAGCTTCTGGCCGGTCTGGGCCTGCCAGTTGGCCAGCCAGATCTTCGCGGCGTCGGGGAAGTGTGCGCTGAGGTTCCCGTTGCGGAAGTCGGTGTAGGGCTTGTAGTACGAGTAGATCGCGTCGTACTCGGGCCCCAGGTCGATCTTCGGTGTCGTCGGGTCGCGGAACTCGGAGTTGGCGCCGAGCTCGGGAACCGTCACCCGTCCACCCGTCGCGTTGAGCAACCCGAAGCCGCCGACGAGTCCGCCGGTTCCGCGGGATTCCGACGGCGTCTGGAAGGCCATGAAGTAGTTGCGCGGCCCCTCCGAACCCAGCATCGGCGGGATGAGCTGGGCGGCGATGTCGGTCGCGACCAGGGTGGACTCGGCCGCATCGACCTGTTCGGCGAGTTGGGTTCTCGCATCGGCGACGACGCCGAGCCAGCTCGGAGTGATCGACGCGACCTCATCGGCCACCTCGGTCGAGCGTTCGGCGACCTTGGCGAGCTCGGGTTGCGCCTCGCGTAACAGTTTGAGGTTCACCGTGTTCCCGGTCCGGAGCTGATCCGGGTTCAGCACGCCCGCGAGATCCGCGGCCGGGAGGAGTACGTCGGCGGACAGCGCCTCGACGGCGTCGCTCATCTGCTGCACCGACTTCAGCGGCGATCCGATTCCCGGGAGCGCGGCCACCGCCGACCACACGATGCCGTGGGACCTGTCGGAGGCGGCCTGGGCGCTGTCGGCGGCCGCGGCGGCGGCCTGCGAGGCGCCGGCCTGATCGCCGTCGAGCATGAGGGTCCGGGCCCGGGAGGCATCGGAGCGCACCGATTCCAGGTCACCCTTCACCTTCAGTGCCGAGTACGCGAGCCAGGCGACGACCGCGGCGACGAGCAGCACGATCAGAGCCAGGATCTGTACCGCCCGGTTTGCGACGATGCGGCGGATCATCGGGTCTCCCCTGTCGTCTCGGTGATGTGTTGTGCCGCCAGCCAGTTGGCGACGGTCTCGACCTTCGGTTCGACCTCGGCGAACACCCGGTCGAAGTCCTCACGCGGACGGCCCATCGGGTCGACGATGTCGAGGAGCGACGAGTTGGGATCGATGCGTCCCCGCCCGCCCATGATCGCGGCGAGGGTGCCGTTCTGGTCCGGGGTGCCGGTCTCCGCTAGGGCGGCGAACTCGGTGAGGGTGAACACGCGCTTCCAGCGCGCGGGCGCCATCTGCTGGGCGGCCGCACGGTGCTCGCGACTCATGCACAACACGACGTCGGCCTGCGTCAGCATCGGCGGACGCAGATATCGAGCCTCGAAACCCGATGCGTCGTAACCGTGTTCGGCGAGAACCGCGGCGGAGTGCGGGTGGATCGGCTGACCGTTCAGCGCGCCGGTACCGGCACTGCTCGAGGTGACGGCGAGATCTGTTCCGTCGGCGCGCATTCGGTCGGCCAGCCCCGTCAGCACGCGTTCGCCGATCGGCGAACGGCAGATGTTGCCCGTGCAGACGAACAGGATCGACAATCCCGTCGACGTCGCGTCCCGGTCGGATCCGGTCACCATTCCTCCTCGATTCTCCTGGCCAGCCGACGCATCACGTCGGGGTCGCCCATCTGCGCGTGTGCGACTCCGGCGGAGATCACTTCCACCGCCGGAGCCCCGGTTCCGGCATCGTGCCGGACGGCCCGTGCCCAGCTGTCGACGTCCGGATTGTCCTCGGCGGCAACGTAGATGACCTTACCCACGGGCGCCGGACCCAGCTCATAGGACCGCACCGCGGCGGCGAGGGTCCGGGAACGATCCTCGAATCGTCGTAGCGCCTGCGGGTCGTGGCGTTCGGCCGCGGCCCGCAGCGGGTGATCCTCGCCGAGCAGCTCCTTGTCGGCCTCCTCGTCCAGGTCGCCGGGCGGCCGGGAGTCGAGCACCATCAGCACGCCGACCTGCTCCCCGGCGTCGACCAGCTGACGGCTCATCTCATGCGCGATGACGCCGCCCAGCGACCAGCCGACGAGGTGGTAGGGCCCGGACGGCTGACGCCTGCGGACCGCCGCGACGTGGATGGCCGCGATCTCGGCGAGGCTCGCGGGCATGTCACGGTCGGCCACGACCAGTTCGGGCAGCTGGAGACCGTAGGCGACGGCCGAATCCAGCGACCTGCCGAAGGCGCGGAACGGTTCGACGATTCCGGTGGCGGTGTGCACGCACCAGATCGTCGGGACGCCGGATTCCGGGACATCGAGTTCAGGGGCATCGGATTCGGGGAGATCCGGGCGCGAGAGCGGCACGACGCGGTGGTCGACACCGGTGCCCTTCCCCGTGTACGTGGCGTCGACGACGCGGGCCACCTCCGCCGGCGTGCGGTGGGTGAAGAGGTCCGCGACGTCCACGGTGACAGAGGTGTGGCGGGTGAGTTCGTCGCGCAACTGCACCAGGGCCAGGGAGTTGCCGCCCAGGGCGAAGAAGTCGTCGTCCATGCCGACGCCGTGTTCACCCAGCACCGCCCGGAAGGCGTCGCGAACCGTCGTCTCCGTGCGGGTCTCGGGTTCGCGGGTCGAATCCGACCAGGTCGGCTCGGGCAGTCGTCGCTGATCGATCTTGCCCGCGCCGCTCAGGGGGAGTTCGGCCAGTTCGACGATCCGGGCGGGCACCATGTGCCGCGGCAGCCGGGTTCGGCAGACGTCGGCGAGGCGGTCGGCGGGCACCGACGAGACCACGTAGGAGACGAGTGCCGGCCCGGCCGGCCCGGGCCGCAACACGGTCACCGATCGGTCGGCCCCGGCGCCCACCAGGACGGCGTCGATCTCGGCGGGTTCGACGCGCTGGCCGCGGATCTTCATCTGGCGGTCCGCGCGACCCACGTAGATCAGCTCGCCGGACTCGCGATCCCAGCGCACGAGGTCGCCGGTCCGGTAGCGCCGACGACCGTCGTTCCCGGCGACGAAGGTCGCGGCGGTCAGCGCCCGGTCGCCGAGATAGCCACGGGCGACGCCGGTTCCGCTGACGTAGAGCTCGCCCACCACGCCGAGTGGGACGTGGCGGAGTCGGGTGTCGAGGACCTCGGCGCCGATCCCGGGCCGCGGATGCCCCAGTCGTACCGGCTCGCCCGGACGGTAGGCGCTGGTGGACACCGTCACCGTCGTCTCGGTCGGGCCGTAGATGTTGCGGACCTGCGTCCGCTCCGACCATGCCGTCGCGAGGTCGGCCGGCAGTGCCTCGCCGCCGATGTAGACCAGTCGCAACGAGGTGATCGACTGCGGTCGCATCGTCCGCATCACCGACGGGGTCGCGGTGAACACGCTGACCCGGGTGCGGTCGAGGAAGTCGGCGAGGTCGCTTCCCCCGACGATCTCGGGCGGGACGACCACGAGCGTCGCACCCGACGCCAGCGGCAGCAGCATGTCGTGGAACGTCGCGTCGAAGCCGGGGCTGATCGCCATTCCCACCCGGTCGCCGGATTCCACGTCGCCGAGTTCGGCGACACGATGCACGCCGCGATGGGTGACGCCGACGACGTTGGGGGTGCCGGTGGTTCCCGACGTCGTGATGACGTAGGCCAGGGAGTCCCGCGAGACCCGCGTGATCGGTTCCGAGACAACGGGTTCGATCGGTTGAGGGGGAATGTCGTCCGGACCGATCGCCGTCGCCCGCGCGCCGGCGACCACGTGGTCGATGCGCGCCGCGGGGTAGGTGACGTCGACGGGGACGCACACCCCGCCGATGCGGCTCACCGCCCAGATGGC
Source organism: Gordonia sp. Swx-4 (assembly GCF_030316175.1). NCBI lineage: Bacteria > Bacillati > Actinomycetota > Actinomycetes > Mycobacteriales > Gordoniaceae > Gordonia > Gordonia sp. Swx-4. The sequence goes on along the minus strand of NZ_CP128197.1, from coordinate 1,065,775 downwards.
AACCACCGATTCGATGGAGCGCGGGACGACCACCGCGACCGCATCGCCCGCCCCGAGGCCGCGGGCGCGGAGGGCGCGCGCCGTGACCGACACCCACGCGTCGAATTCGCGGTAGGTGAGCGTGCGCCTGCCGTCGGCGATCGCCGGACGGTCACCGTGCGACGCAACAGCTTCCCCGAACAGATCGGCGAGCAGTGGTTCGGTCCCGGTCGGCGCGGCAGCATGTGCACGGCCGGTGAGGAGTTCGCGTTCCGCCGCGGTGAGCGGTTCGATGGTGGCGATCCGACGTGCCGGGTCGTCGGTCACCGCTGCGACGGCAGCCACCAGTCGCTCGCCGAGTCCGCGGATCAGTGTCTCGTCGAGTAGATCCCGCGCGTGATGCAGTTGCAGCCGCCAGTTGCTCCCGGACCGAACCGCGACGATGTGCACGTCGAACTCGCTGTGCGAATCCACCGCGGTGCGTGGTGCGTCCGCAGCGACCGGGGCCGGAGCGACACCGGTGGAGTCGACCACGGAGAAGGCCACCTGGACGAGGGGGTGACGTCCGGGAATGCGAGGCGGATCGACGAGTGCGACGACGTCGTCGAAGGCGATGGCCGCGTGGTCCAGGGCGGCGAGGTCGGTGTCGCGGACGGTCTCGATGAGCTCGCCGACCGTCATCCCGGCGGTCAGCGGTGTGCGCAGGACCACCGTCGAGATCAGCATGCCGACCGTGCCTGCGCTGTCCTCGTCACGGCGCATCGATGCCGGTGTCGCCACGGCGATGTCGTCGACGCCGGTCTGCGCCGCGAGCGCGAGTGCGGTCGCGGCGTGCAGGAGGTGGAAGTCGCTGGCCAGTGCGCGGCGGGCGGCCGTCGAGACGGCTCGGGCGACAGCATCGTCGATCGGGAACTCGACCACCGAGGTGCGCAGGTCGCGCACGGGTGGACGGTGGTCGGCGAGGTCGAGTTCCCCGCTGTACCCGGCGAGGGCCTTCCGCCAGTAGTCGTGCAGCACGGTGCGGGAACTCTGTTCCTCGGCGACCATCCGGCGCGCGAGGACGTCGAAGCCCACCGGCTCCCGCTCGAGGGCGTCGCCGGCCAGGAGCGCGGTGAGTTCCCGCTCGACGATGGCTGCGGATTCGCCGTCCATCGCGATGTGGTGGGCGACGAGCACCACCGCGACCGGGGCGGAGTCGACGCCGCTCTCCGACAGCACCCAGGCCCGCACCGGCGGGTCCCCGGCGAGATCGAAGGGTGCGGAGAACTCGTCGGCGATGCCGGTCCCCGTGAGCGCGGCAGAGTCGAGATGGCGTACCGGCGGCCGCCATCCGTCGACGACCTGCTGCCGCGGGCCGTCGGGCGTGGTCAGGTAGCGGGTGCGCAGCGCCGTATGCCGGCCGACAAGCGCGTCCAGTGCGGCGGTCACCTCGGCGGTCGTGAGTCCGGCCGGGACGCCGACGACGACGGGGACCGAGTAGATCGGGACCTGGCCCAGCATCTGCGCGCCGACCCACATGCGGCGCTGCGTCGGTGCGAGCGGGATGTCCGTGAACCGGTCGTCCGGAAGGTGGACGGTGTGATCCGGTACGTCGACAGGGTCATGCGCAACGTCGACGGCCATGCGGGACACCGCGACGGCGAGCGCAGCGGGTGTCGGGTGCTCGAACAGGACCCGCGTGGGCACCCGGATGCCGAGGTGACGCCCCAGGGCCGAGGTCACCCTGGTGGCGGACAGCGAGGTACCGCCGAGAGCGAAGAAGTCGGCGGATTGCGCGACCGCGTTCTCCGGGACCTCGAGCACCTCGGCCATGATCGCCCCGACCTGCGAGACGAGTTCGGGATCGGCGGGTTCTCCTGTTTTCGAATGTGATTCGTCGGTGTCGCGTCCGGGGGTCCCGGCCACGGGCGCAACTGATGTCGAGGCGACGAGCGGGAACGGTTCCCCCACAGCGGGCAGATCGCACAACAGGGTCGTGTAATCGTCGAGCAGCTCCTGCGCCACACCGTCCGGGATCCGGCCGGAATGCACCAGGGTGACGTGCAGTTCGTCGTCGCTCTCGGCGAGGACCACCTCAATGTCGTACTTCGCGTCGACGGTCGAGGTCGCCTCGGTGACCAGGGAGGCCACCGCACCGGCCAGGGCCACCTCGCCCGACGCCTGGGGCACGACCTCCTGACTGACGAGCAACACCGAGATCAGCGGATCGCCGCCGTGGCGGGCCGCAGGCCGGACCGCCCGCACGACGTCTTCGTAGGGGACGTCGCCGTGGGCCAGCGCTGCCAGTGCGACGTCGCGGACCTGCTGCACGGCCTCACGAACCGGTGTGTCCGGCCGGAGTCGGGTGCGCAACGCGACGGTGTTGACGAACATGCCCACCACCGACTCCCATTCGGGGGCGGAGCGTCCGTGTACCGGCACGCCGACCAGGACATCCCACTGCCCCGTCAGCTGACCGAGGGTCGCCGAGAGAGCGGCGTGCGCGACCTGGAAGACCGTGGCCGACAGCGCCTTGGCGGTCTGATGGATCGCGAGGGCCGGCACGGAGGCACCGATTCGACCGGTGACGCCCACCGCGTCGGAGTCGCGATGGCCGGGCAACCGGACCGGTTGCGGGGCATCGGCGAGAGTCGCCGTCCAGTAACGGATCTGGTGGGCGACGACGCTGTCCCGGTCGGCGGCGTCACCGAGACGTGCGATCTGCCACTGGGTGAAGTCGGCGTACGTGAACGCCTCGTCGGCTGCCACCGCCAATCGCTCGCCGTCGTAGGCCCGCATCAGGTCGGCCAGCAGCACGCGGATGGACCAGCCGTCGATGGCGATGTGGTGGAGCACCGCCGCGAGGTAGAGGTCGGGATCGTGGGTGGGGGCGTCTGAGGTGTCCACCTCGAAGACCGCCGCGCGGAATCCGGGCTCGTTCTCGAGGTCGAACGGCGCTCGCAGGTACTCCGTGACCTCCCGCCGCAGCGCGGTCTCGACGTTCTCGTCCCCGACCTCGACGCGGCGGTGGGCCAGCACCGGGCTGCGGTGTTCGATCAGCCGTTGGACCGGTCCGGCCGGCGAATCCGGGTACACCGTGCGGAGCACCGCGTGCGCGCCCACGACCTCGTCGACGGCCTTGCGAAGCCGGGCGAGATCGACGCGACCGCGGATCCGCATCACCACGGGCACGTGGTATGCGGTCGAGGTCGGGTCGAAATGATGGTGAATCCACATGCGCCGCTGCGGGTATGCCAGTGGCAACGGATCGGGAACAGGAGTCGCGCCGGCGCCGGCGCCGGCGACAGTGCCGCAACGGGTTCGGAGGTCGGTGAGATCAGGTCGTCGATGCGGCGAGCCAGCTCGCCGAGCGTCCGCGACTCGAACAGCAGACGGGCCGCGACGTCGGCCCCGGTGGACGCGGAAAGCCTGGAGGTGACCTGCGTGGCCGACAGCGAGGTGCCGCCGTCGGCGAAGAAATCCGAATCGGCGTCGAAGCTCTCGACGGGGCGGCCGAGGATCTCCGCCCACACCGACGCGATGAGCACTTCCGTCTCCCCCGCCGGTGCGCGACCGACCGCGGCCGAACCACGGACACCGGTCGCGCCGAAGTCCGGTGCGGGCAGGGACGCCGTGTCGATCTTGCCGTTGCGGCCGATCGGCAGTTCCTCGACCTCGATGAACGCACTGGGGATCATGGTGCGCGGCAGCACGTGTGCCAGCTGCGATGCCAGATCGTCGGTGTGGTTCCCGGTATCGGGCTCGCCGATCACCCAGGAGACCAGGACCTTCTCGCCCGCTGCGGTGACGCGGGCCGCGGTCACCGAGGTTGCGATGCCGGGCAGCCGGGACAGCGCCGCATCGATCTCGGCCGGTTCGAGGCGCACGCCACGGATCTTGACCTGGTCGTCGGTCCGGCCGTGGATCACGAAGGTGCCGTCAGCTCGCCGATGGACCAGATCTCCGGTGCGGTACATGCGCTTGCCGTGCGGACCGGCGACGAAGGCGACCGCGGTCGTGCGCGGGTCGTCGAGATACCCACGTGCCAGGCAGTTTCCGGAGAGGTACAGCTCACCCACGGTGTGGTCCGGAACAGGACGCAGCATCGGGTCGAGCACAGCCATGGTCACACCGTCGAGCGGGCGGCCGATGTGGACGGCACCCGACACGGAATCGGTGTAGCGCGCACTGCTCACCGCGACGGTCGCCTCGGTCGGACCGTATTCGTTGCTGAGGGTTGCGGTGCGGGTCCAGTCACGGATGAGTCCCGCGCCGAGCGGTTCGCCGCCCACGGCGACGTGCCGGACGTGCGGCAGGTCGCCGGGGCGCAGGGTGGCCAGCACCGACGGGGTGGTGAGGAGAACGGTCACCCCGGCGTCGTGGACGAGGTCGGCGAGTTCGTCGGCGGCGACGACATCCGACGGACACATGATTGCCGTCGCGCCGGCGATGCGCGGCGGCAGGACTCCCATCAGGTGCGCGTCGAAACCGGTTGCGTACGTGTGCAACACACGGTCGGCGGAGGTCAGCCCCAGCCGTCCGACGGTGTCGCGGGCCCACCCGGCCACGCCACGATGCGTGACCGCGACCCCCTTCGGCACACCGGTCGTCCCGGAGGTGAAGGTGATGTAGGCGACGTCGTCCGGCGTCACCGCCCGCACCCGCTCCGCCTCGTCGAAGGTCGGCACCACCGGGGGCAGTTCGGCGAACAACTCGTCGAGCGCGAGCACCTCGACACCGATTCCCGTCGCGTCGGTTCCCGCGGTGTCGATGCCGCCGAGCCCGAGCACCACCGTCGGTCGGCACCGATCGAGGATGAGGTTCCGGCGTTCGGCCGGGTCGGCGGGGTCGATGTTGACGAAAGCCGCACCCGCGCGGGCGATCGCGGCGGACGCGATCATCCCGAACACCGATCTCGGGAGCAGTTCGACGACCACATCGCCCGCACCGATACCCCGCGCGATCAGTACGCGCGCCAGATGGGTCGACAGTCGGTCGACGTCGTGGGCGGAGATCTCGGTCCCGAAACCCGGTACGCGGTAGCGGGAATCGACGATCGCGACGTCGGACGGGGATGCGTCGGCGTACGACGTGAAGAGCGTGTCGAAGGTCTCCGGTTCGAGCTCCGGCGTCGCCGCCTCCTCGCTCGCCGGGCTCATCAGCGAGAGGACCGGCTCGTCGGGCGCGAGCACGCCGCGTCTCAGGGTGTCGACGACGAGGTCGCACAGCGCTTCCAGACGGTCCGCGGTCGCGACCGCGTCGGTGCAGGACATCGTCACGTGCAGCGCACCGCCGTGCCGGTACATCGAGACGTCGATGCCGAAGAGCGGGATTCCCAGGACCCCCGAGGCTGCGTTGCCGGCCGCACCCGTCGGGAACTCGGCCTCCACCCACTCGACGATCGCATCGGGCACCGCGCCGAAGGACACCTCGAACAACGGGGTTCCGGCACCGGCACGACCGGGATCGGCGATCTCCGAGATCTCGGTGAGGGGCAGGTCGGCATGGGAGAAGGCGCCCAGGTCCACCGAGGTCACCTGCGCCAGGAGTTCGGCGAAGGACAGTGCCGGATCGATCGGCGTGTGCAGTGGCACCGCACGCGCGAACAGGCCGGGCACACCGACGAGGCCCGGGTCGAGACGGCCGGACAGCGCGGTGCCGATGGTCACCACCCCGGCACCCGACTGCCTCGCCAGGACCGCCGCCAGCGCGGTGTGGGTGGCGATGAACGGGGTCGTCGACCGCGCCACGGTCAGCTCGTCGAGCGATGCGGTGACGGTCGCGTCCAGCTGCCCGTGCGTACGATGCACGATCGTCTCCGCCTCGCGGGCAACGGTTTCCGCCTGCAGATTCACCTCGGGCAGGCGGAGCTGTTCGACCGGTCGGGTGAACGCCGTCCGCCAGAACGCGGTCAGTTCCGCCCGCCTCGCCTCGAGCGTCTCGGCACGCCACATCGAGTACCGCCGATAATCCGTCCCGCTCGCGGGCAGCGGCGCTCCGGCCAGGGCGGTGTCGAGATCACCGGCGAGGATCGCGAAGGATTCGCCGTCGGCGGCGATGTGGTGGATCACCCCGACAAGCCACCTGGACCCGTCGATCTCCACGATCCGTACCCGCCACGGAAGCGAGGCGGCGAGGTCGACGGGGGTGGCCATCGAGGCGAGGACGGCGGTCACATCCGGCGTCGAGTCGACTTCCAGACCGAGTTGCCGTTCCAGATGGTCGAGGACGTCGGCGTCGTCCCATCGATGCTGTACCGGGACCCCGTCGCGCAGCGGGAACCCGGTACACAGGGCGTCGTGCCGGGTCACGATCGCGGCCAGGGCGCGTCGCACATCGGCGGGGCTCGCGTCGATCGGCAGGGCCAGCGGCAGGAGGTAGCCGGTGAACTCCGGCTCGGTTCGCCACCGCAACCAGACGTCCAGCTGTTCCGGCGTGAGCGGAAGATCCGCGGGGATCTCGCGGTCATCGGACAGCAGGGACACCCGCGACAGCACGGGCGAAGTAACCGCAGCCGCGATCCGCGCCGCCAGTTCCGCGACGGTCGGGTACTCGAAGACATCGGCCACCTCGATGCGGTGGCCCATCCCGGCGAGAGTGGCGGCAAGACGTGCCGCCGAGAGCGAGGTGCCGCCGGCTGCGAAGAAGTTCGTTTCTGCACCGAGATGACCGGCATCTTCACCGACGACCGCACGGATCGCCGACGCCACCGTCTCCTCGATCGGACCGAGCGCCCGTCCGACCGGCGGGGCGGTGTCGGTGATGCTCGCAAAAAGCTTGTCCCGGTCGATCTTTCCGGTCCGGGTCATCGGCCAACCGTCGACGATCGCGACGCGGGACGGCACCGCGTGCGCCGGCAGCCGGGCGGCGCAGGCGGCCAGGATCGTCGCCTCGTCGAGGTCGTCGAGGACGTCGAAGTCGGCGAGGCCGTCCTCGGTCACGAAGGCCAGCAGGTGCTCGTCGCCCGCCCGTCGGCCCGGTCGTACCAGGACGCGCGCATCGCCCACGCCCGGTATCGCGCGCAGGGTCGAGACGATCTCACCGAGTTCCACACGGTGGCCGCGGATCTGGACCTGGTCGTCGTTGCGGCCGAGGTAGGCGAAACGACCCGGAGCGACCTCGCGCACGCGGTCGCCGGTGCGGTACATCCGTAGGCCGCGCCCCGACGGGTCCGCGACAAACCGGGTCGCGGTGAGCCCCGGTGCGTTGAGGTAGCCGAGCGCGACCTGCTCGCCGGCGAGATACAGTTCGCCGGCCGCACCGGTCGGCACCGGTCGCAGGCGCCGGTCCAGCACCATCGCGCCGACGCCGTCGAACGGGGTGCCGATGATGCTGCGTTCGTCGTCGAGGTCGACGTCGGCGGCGGTGAGCACGACGGTCGTCTCGGTGATGCCGTACATGTTGACCAGGCGGGTGCGGGGATGCTCGGCGGCCCATGCGCCCAACGTGTTCGGCGCGAGGGTCTCACCGCCGAAGACGACGGCCCGCAGTGACGTCAGTTCCGGCGGGGCCGGGGCCCCCGCCGCTCTGGTGGTCGTCGCCAGGTCGACGATCCCGCTGAACGCGGTCGGGGTCTGCGACAGGATCGTTATCCCGTGCCGGTCGATCACCGCGGCGAGTGCCCGCGGGTCCCGGACCGTCGCATGGTCCACCACGACGACGCTGCCGCCGGATGCCAACGCACCGAGGATCTCCCACACCGAGAAGTCGAAGGCGTACGAGTGCACCCAGGCCCAGACGTCCCGCGGGGAGGCGTCGATGAGGTCGAGGCCCGCCCCCATCAACGCGGCCACGTTCTGCCGGGTCACCACCACGGCCTTCGGCAGGCCGGTGGAACCGGAGGTGTGGATGACATACGCGGCGCCCGGCATCGTCTGCGCGCGTTGATGACCCACCCCGGCCGTCACCTGGAGACGGCTGTCGACGATCGCGGCCGGGGCGGTCCCGGCAAGGATCAGGTCGATGCGCGCCTGCGGATGGTCCGGATCGATCGGAACATAGACCGCGTCGGCGAGGAGGGTCCCGACGATCGCCACCACGGTGTCCGCGCGTCGGTCCATGAGCAGTGCCACGCGGTCGCCGGGCCGCACCCCGAACTCCCGCAGGTGCGCCGCCAGCGCGCGCGCCCGGTCCACGAGAGTGCGATAGTCGAGCGTCTCCTCACCGGCGATGACCGCGGTCGCCTCGGGGGCTGCGGAGGCGTGGCGGAGAAGGGCGCGAACGGGGTCGACGCAGGCGGTCCGGCGGGTGCCCGGATCGGCGACCGGCCGCGGCGACAGGCATTCGGCGATCAACGTGTCCGGTGCCGAGGCGCCCAGAGCCGCAACGGCCTCGACGAACCTGTCGAGCAGCCGACCGGCCGACGCCACGTCGACTCGGTGCTCGGCGATCGTCAGAGTGACGGACAGCCCGTTCCCGTCGTCGATCACGGTGAATTCCAACGCGGTTCGCGCCTCGCCGGTGCGCAACGTCTCCCCGCCGGCGAAGACCGTCGAGGCGACGAGATCGGGTGCCGTCGCATGGTAGGCGAAGATGACGTCGGACAGTCCGGTCGGTCCGGTGTCGGCGAACGTGACGGCCGTGCCGAGATCGCGGCCGGCGCCCGCGAGCGCTTCGGCGATCGGGGTCTGGCGAGCACCGGCCACCCGCACCGGCACCGTCTCGACGAACATGCCGACGGGGCGGAGTTCCTCACTGGTGAACCGGCCGGACACCGGCATCGACAGCACGACGTCGTCGGAGTCGGTGAACTCGGCGAGGGTTGCCGAGAGTGCCACGCACAGAAGCGTGTTGACGGTGGTGCCGCTCTCTCGCGCCCGCGCGGACGCGGCATCGGTGACCGCACGATCGATCCGGCGGCTCGTGTGGACCGCGGGTCCGGCGGTGAGCCCGGACGCCGCGGGATCGCCCACCGGGGGTTCGGGCAGTGCGAGACGTTCCGGGGCATCGCGGAGGAACCGGGTCCAGAAAACCTCTGCAGCAGCCCTGTTCGCAGTTGTGGTCGCCGTCGCAGTCGCAGGGCCGGATGGTCGTGCTTCCAGGACCTCACTGAACGCGACCGCTTCGGTCTCCCAGACGGGTTCCGCACCGGCCGCACGCGCACGGACGGCGTGGGCGAAGTCCTCCAGCACGATGTGCAGCGACCATTCGTCGACGGCGATGTGATGGGCGACGAGAACCAGTTCGACGGCCTCGCGGGTCTCGTCGAGTACCGCTCGCCACGGGACTCCGGTCCGCAGGTCGAACGGCGCCGACACGGCGAGATCGACGCCCGCCGGGTTCAGGGTCGCGCTGGTGATCGGTGCGGCAGCGGCAGATTCGGCCCGGCCGCGAACCCGTGCGACCGGCTCCCCGTCTACCTCCGGGTACACGGTCCGCAGTGCCTCGTGCCGGGTGGCCACGTCGACCAGGGCGGCTCGAGCAGCGTCGGCGGAGATGTGTTCGGCGAGCGTGAGACGCACGGGCAGGTGATACACCGTCGCACGAGGGTCGGCGCGGTTGAGCAGCCAGATCTCCTGCTGGGCGCGGGTCGGCCGATAGGAGACGACCCCGCCGGTGGATGTCGTCCGCCTCGGGACGGCTGCGTCGACGACCGCGGCGAGCTCGCCGAGTGTCGTCACCGCCGCCAGGTCGCGCATGTCGACCACCACGCGCAACCTGCTGCCGAGGTGGGTACCGAGCTGCATGAATCCCAGTGAGGTGGCGCCCAATCGGACGAGTTCGTCGTCCATCGACGGACGCGATACGCCCAGCACCTCGGTCACCGCGTCGGCGACCGCCACCTCGGTGGCCGTCACCGGCGGCCGATACGTTGCCGGTGTCTCGCGTACCTCCGCGATCAGTCCGGCCGCCGCATGCCGGTCCACGTTGCCGGTCAAATCGGTCGGCAACTCGTCGAGGATCACCACGCGGCGGGGTCGGGTCGATGCGGGCACCTCGCCGTCCACCCGGCGCCGGACAGCGGCCCGGACACGCTGGTGGTCGGCATCGTCGGTGTCGCAGACGACGCCGACGTCGAGTCCGCCCGAGGTCACCACTGTGACCGCGTACCCGACACCGGCGACCTGTCCCGCCGCCCGGTCGAGCGCCGCGAGATCGATCCGCACGCCGCCGAGGGTCACCACATCGCCTGCGCGGTGGTCGATCACCAACATGGCAGTGCCCGGGTCGAAGTGGCCGCGGTCGCCGGTGTGCAGCATCCGTGCTCCCCGGTCCCACGGGCACGCCACGAGGGTGGCCGCGGTGCCGACCGGGTCGTCGGCGACGCCCCGGATCACCTGCGGACCGGTCACATAGACGTCGCCCGTGATCCCGGCCGGAACCGGTCGCAGCCAGCGGTCCAGAACGGCGATCTCGGTGCCGGGACGCGGTGTACCACTGGGCAATCGGTGGTCGACGGCGGCGTCGGGGGCGATCCGCCGGTTCGCCGTCACCGGACCGAACGCGCCGCGCGGACAGTACGGCGCCGACACCTCTCGACCGAAGGCCAGACGCACCAGAGCGGCCGGCGCGATGTCCTCCCCCGCCACCAGGAGCGAGGTCATCGGCCCCTGCTTGCTAAGCCCCGGGACATCTCCCGGCGTCGCGATCACGTGCGTGACCGACGCGGTGTCCGCACCGGGCACGACGAGCCGCAGACCGTGCGCGGCCGCCGCGATGATCTCCAGATGGGCGGCCGACGACCCGGCGGCAGCGTCGAAGAGGAGGCGGCCGTACTCGAGATCGGTCGACCGGTCGTCGAACAGTCCGGTGGCGATCAGCGCGGCCACCGCGCGCTGGGGCACCGCAACGGTCGTGCCGACCCCGGAATCGGATTCCGTGATCGCGAGATGGCAAGCGATGTCCTCGGATTCGGGTGGACGGACCGGCGCTGCGGAAGCCTCGAGCCCATGGAGGTCCGTGAGTGTCAGGAGGCGCGGACCCGAGTCCGACGCCGGGGCGTCCTCGGACTGTGCGGCGATGACGAGCGCGGGACGTGCGCTCACCGGCAGCGTCGCGACGGCCGCACGCGGCGCGATCGGATCGAGCAGGACGAGTGCGGCACCACTCACCCCGACCGCCCACCACGCGGTCAGCCGGTCGACGCCCGGCGGCAACGCGATACCCACCGCGGTCCCCGGAGCCGCGCCGGCGGTTCGGAGTCGGGTGGCGAGATCCACTGCGCGGCCGTGTAACCGGTCGAACGTGATCGGTCGGGTGCGGGGCTCGTCGATCACCGGCCCGTGCGCGTGACGCGCGGCCGCGACGGCGAGCGCCTCGGGCACGGTGGCCGGCGCGGATCCGAGGGCCTCGCCGCGGACCACCGCCACCGGGTCGGCGAGCGGGAGATCGTCGATGCGGGTGTCCGGCGCCTGCAGAAGGGCATCGGCGAAGGTGCGCAGCATCGCGAGGAACTGTCGATGATGCTCGGCGACCTCGGCGTCGTCGTAGCGATTGGGGTTGGCCTCCACCCCGATCATCAGCACCGAGTCCCGGTCGTCGCCGGCGACCGGGACGATGTTGATCGTCAGATCCTCGGCGGGGCCGACCGTGAGGATGTGGAAGGTGCCGTGCGCCTCTCCGCAGGGGAATTCGCGCTGGAAGAGCATGAGATTGAGCATCGGACCGGACCGCTCCTGCGCCGCGGTGCGCCGTACGCGTCCGCTGGTCTCGTCGGCGGCGACATCGGCCCAGATGTCCTCGCCGCGGTAACGCTGGTGCCGCAGCGCGCCGAGGAGTGCCGCCTGTGTGGTGGCCAGCGCATCAGCGACCGACGCCTCCCCCGCGACGCCGGTACGCAACGGAACCACATTCGAGACGGGCAGCGGCGTCGACCGGAGCGCTGCGGTGGTCCGGGCGGCGACCGGGAACTGGAAGATCACCTCGTCGCCGTCGGCGGCGGCCCGGGCCAGGTAGGCCGAGAACGCGGCGACGAGGACGTTCGGCAGGATCGTCGAACGCACCTCGGCCGCGCGGCGGAGCGCATCCATCGTGCCCGCGTCCACGGGCGCGTGGACGCGCCGCGACACCGCCTCGGGCTCGCCGCGCCGATGGGCGAGCGACGCGGGGATTCCCACCCCGGCCATGGCCTGTCGCCAGTGACTCCGGTCGGTGTCGAAGCGTCGCGATGCGCGGTACTCGTCGTCGGCGCGCGCAGGCAGATCGAGGTCCACCGGTTTGACGGCCGGAGGCGTGCCGCCGGTCACCGCGGCGTGATAGGCGGCGATCGCCTCGACCATGCGGTCCTTGCCGCCCACCCCGTCGGAGAGCAGGTGGTGGCCGCGGTTGTAGACGAAGAACTTCTCGTCGCCGAGTCGGAAGAGACAGCCGCGGGCGGTGCGGTCGACCCGGGGGTCCAGTGGTCGCGCACAGTCTTCGCGCATGATCGCCTCGGCGGCCGCCCGCGGGTCCGGGCAATCCCGAAGATCGACGACGTCGGCCCAGTAGTGCAGCGACGGGTCGTATACGCCCACCAGCCCGTCGTCGGTGTCCTCGAACCTCAGCTGGGTGAACTGGGCGCGACGCACCACTTCGCTGGTCACGCGGAGGAAGAGTTCGACGTCGATCGGCCCGTCGATCTCGACGTACTGCGCGACGTTGATCGGCACATCTGGTGCCGCCTGCTGGGTGAACCACAGCGCTCGTTGCGCGGCACTGAGCCGGAATCGTCGGGCGATTCCGGCAGTGGGGGTCTCGGGCGGCGGGATCGGGTCGCTCATGGCCGGCCCGCCCGTCGCTCACCCGGTCCGTGGGACCAGGAACTCATGGGGCACGCCGGCCGTCTGATCCCCCCGGCCCGCACAGCGGTGCCATCACCGAAATCCGGGGGCCCCGTATCCCCGAAAACGAATCAACAAATCTGGAATTCTCGAAGAGGAATCCTAATCGCGAGATGGACATGGCCCGAATGGGCATGTCCCTGGAGAAGATCGGCGTCGCCGGAGAATTCGTCGTCAGCGGATTCAGCACGGCGGCTTCCAGCATGAGGGAATTCAGCACGGTGGAATTCAACGCCCTGCCTCACCACTCACCATGCGCCGTCCTCGTCACGTCCGACCGCTGTCACCTTTACGCCAGAACCGGCCGTAACCACAGCGGCACGCCGGGTCCTGTCGGCACCGTCTTCTCCAGCAACCGCCTGACACGAAACGTCCTTGCCGATCACCGTCTCCGGTGCCATCATCCGAGCATACAATCGCCGGAATGACCTCGGTCACACCAGTGTGCCGTAGGCGAATGCCGTTGGATCACCGCGCGGATAGCCAAGAGCCTATGGGACGGGTTGATGCCTCACAACTCGGGGGCACCCCGGGATAATCGGCAAACGACCCGATATCGCCGAACCAACCAGATGCCAATCACGTGAGCACGCAAAAACAATTCACCATTTCGCCTGATTCACTTTCTCGTAAGCGTGGCAAACTGTTGCGAAAATCGGGCAGACGGCTGTCGGCCATTCGAGCGACACCACTCCATCCGCTGACGTCAATGGTCGACCGGAACCGGCCCCCGACTCAGAAGTGTTTCGACGGCCTGATGGGGAATGCGCTGCTCCCACCGTTCCGCATTCGCCTCGAAAATCCGCGCGCCCTCTTTCTGCGCCAGATCGGCGTCGAGCAGAAACGCGCGCGCGCGTTCGACGAACTCGTCGGGATCGTCGTAGGCCGTCAGCCCGAAGACCGGTTCGAGCGAACCGATGGCGGCGGTGGTGCCCACCACGGGCAGACCACGGCCGGCGGCGTCGAGGAGCTTCACCCGGACCCCGCCCCCGGTCCGGATGGGGGCGACGAGGGCACGGCAGGTGCCGAGGAACGCGTCGAGGTCCTCCACGAAGCCGATGTCACGGACGCCGTCGGGCAGCGGCGGTGGTGTCGCGCCCGGTTTGGGTGCGCCGACGATGCACAGCTCGGCGTCGGGGATGCCCTGCGCAATGCGCGGCCACAGGCGGAGGATCTCCAGGAAGCCCTCCTGATTCGGCGGCCAGTCCCGGGTTCCCATGAAGACGAGTCGCGGTACGTCGGCATCGGCGTCGGCGCGCGTCCCGGGCGGCAGGGTGAGATCGATCCAGCGGGCACTCGGGCACCCGCGCTCCCGGTAGAACTGCGCCTCCTCGAGGTCGTAGGTGCCGATCGCCGACGCGCTGCGCGCCACCCGGAGTTCATCGGACAGGATGCGCTTCGCCTCGAGGATCCCCGGCACTCCGCGCGTGAGCCGCCACACCAGGGATTCCGAGTTGACCGTGTTGATCACCAGTTCGCTGCGATCCACCTGCGTCGAGCGCAGGTACGACTCGGCCATGTACGAGTGCTCCGCGAGGAAGACGTCACCGTCGAGGTCGTCGAGGGTGCGGACCAGGTCGTCGGTGTCGAACCGGACGTGGCACACGCTCCGCCGGGTCCGCACGCTGTTGCCGATCAGCGCCGGGAGTCGCACAGGCGGCTTCGGCACCCGGATCACCCTGCCGTCGGCCGAGATCCGCGGAGCGTCGCCGGTGGCGAGATGGTTGGAGAGACACACGGCCCGTAGGTCGAACGATTCCGCCGCGATGTCGAAGATCACCCGGGCCAGGGCCACGTCGCCGCCGTGGTCGTGTTCGATGTCCTTGGCCATCATGAACGTCACCGTCGTCATACGCCTCACCCCTGTCTTGCGGTTTCGTCTTCTCCGGTGACGAGCCCTTCGGGCCGCACCGACCGGACATAGATCGCGAACAGGATCGCGTCGGTGACCACCGACGCGATCGCCGCTCCCACCGCACCGAAACCCGCCAGCGCGCAGACCAATCCGAGTTTGACCGGGACCAGTACGGCGGCCGCGGCGCTGCGTACCACATCGCGTCGCTGCACATAGAGCACCGTCGTCAGCACGTTGTTCATCACACGCAGTGCGACGAACAACGAGATCACCACCAGCGCCCAGGCGAGTTCGGATGAGTACGGGGTGGCGAGCAGGACGAACCCGGCCCCCATCACAAGCGCCGAGGTCGCGACCGCCATGATCACCACGTGTTTCACCGGCGGACCCGCGGTGACCGCGCCACCGGCGGCACGCAACTGCTCGTGGTAGGTCCCGGCGAGCGACATCCCGACCTGGCCGGCCGCCCAGCCGACCGTGCTCGCGATCGCGAAGTATCCCGCCACATCGGAATCGGTCACCGCTCCCAGCAGCAGGATGTCGCCCTGCATGTAGAGCGCGTTCGCGAGATGCTCCCCGAACAGGATCGCGATCAGGCGAGCCGAGCCGGGGACGCCCGGGCGGGTACGCGGGACAAGCGTCGCGGCGTAGACGGCGATGACGAGATACGGTGCGAGATAACAGAAACTCGCCGTCTCGAGATCTGCCGACGGTACGAACTGCAGGTAGCCGACGGCCATTGCGATGCTCACGACCTGCCGCGTGGTGTCGAATCGCATCACCCGATCGGGGTGGCCGTCGCGCAGCGCGCGGCTCTTGACCGCGTTGAACGCGATCTCACCACCCGCGACGATCAGGGCGAACCACACCAGATACGGCGCAGCCAGACACGACGCACCCACGCCCATCAGACCGAGCCCCAACAGGATTCGCGTCACCCGCTCCGCCGCGAACGCATCCTCCGCCTCGCGGATGGCCCGCACCGCGAACGGATTGTCCAGGGGCGCCGCGATGATAGCGCCGAGCGCGAAGGCCATCGCGTACTGCCCGTAGGCGCCGATGCCGAGGTGAAAGGTGAGGGCGATGGTCCAGCCCAGACCTGCGGCTCGTCCGCCGTAGGTCCACCCGGCAGCCACGAGCGCCTTGACCAGGTTGCGTCGGTCGTCGACCGGGGCCGCCTTCTCCTCGGTGTCGGTCGCGCCGCTCAGGCCCGACACAGCGACCTCGCCCAGGTCTCGAGGTAACCGCCGACTACCTCGTCGGGTTCGCGCGCCTCGCGCATCGCCTTCAGTGCCTCGGCCATCTCGGACAGGCGATCTCGGGATTCGACGAGATCCGCGGCAGCCGTCGCCAACTCACTCACCGTCTCGTCTTCGGTGCGTCCGTCGTCGTCGACGACGCGAACGCCGCCTTCGGCCCGGAGCTCACCGAGCGCACCATGACCGGTGCACACGACCGGGGTGAGATGTGCGATCGCGTCGGTGACGACACTCGAACCGGGGAACGCCTCGCCGTAGGGACTGCGCGCACCGTAGGGCACGATGAGTGCCCGGATGGCGGAGAAGTAGGCGGGAAGGTCCGCGTCGTCGACGCCGCCCAGGATCTCCACACCGTCGATGGCGGGCAGCGCTTCGGTCCCGCGGCCGGCGATCCGGATGACGATGTCGTCGGGAAGCAGACTCCGAAGTCGTTCGACGTGCTCGAAACCCTTTCCGCGGTATACCAGTCCGAACAGTCCGACCGCTTTCGGCCGGTCCGGGGCGGACACCACCTCACCGCGGCTCCACACCGGCATGTGGGCATGGCGCACAGTCGTGTCCGGATAGGCACGGAGCAGCGATCGGACCCCGGCATCGCTCATCGCGAAGAGCGTGCGAGATCCGGCGACCCTCCGCTCGACCGCACGGGAGAGCGTCCGGAGCGGGAAATGCACGGCGTGGTTGAGCAGCTTGCGCTGCTCGAGGAACGCGACGCGCCCAGGCCACCAGACGAGTCCGGGCGGATCGTGGACGGTCGCACTGACCAGGACATCACGTCGGTGACGTTCGAGTCCGGCCGTGGGCCAGAAGGATTCGACCGAACCGCCGGAGAACTCACCGTGCACGACGACCGGACGGCCGTCCGCGGCGTCGATGAGCTCGATGATCGCCCGCCGCCGAGCACGCAGTCCGGCAACCGTGTCGGTTCCGGGCCGCGGGTGCCGGACCTCGTGGAAGTCCGCGACACGACGGCGCAGTATGCCCGCGAACACCTCCGAATAGGCGCCGACTCCGCCGGCAGTCCTCTCGGCGGCGACGTAGATCAGACGAACCCCGTCCAGGTCCGTCGTCCCCGGCTTCCCGACCGGCCCTGCTGCCATCTGGCCGGCCATCAGTAGAAGAGCGGCCGGTACTTCGGCCGGTAACGCAACGCCGACTCGGGTCGCTTGGAGATCGTCTTGGCCGGCACACCGCCGACGATGTCGAGATCGGCGACGTCCCTGCTGACGAGCGCGCACGCGGCGACCACGGCACCCCGTCCGATGCTGACGCCGCTCACGACGGTGGCGCGGCTGGCGATCCACGCGTGGTCACCGATGTACACCGGTTCGAGAATCGCCTCGAACTCCGGACTCGCCGGGTCGTGCTTTCCGGCGATGATCTGGGTGTCACTCGCGATCACCACGTTGTCACCGATGCAGATGCCCGATCGTGCGTCGAACAGGACGCGGAACCCGATGGAGCACGCCTCGCCGATCCGGATCTGGTCGATGTCGAAGACCTGACAGCCGCGCAGGATCGAGGTGTCCTTACCGATCTTCGCGCCGAACGCGCGGAGGAATCCCTGCCGGATGGTATGAGACGGGATGTAGGTGATGATGTTGTTGTACAGCAGGATTCCGACACGGTTCTTCGCCTTGGCGATCGTCGAGATCTCGGTGAAGGTGTACCGGGGGTGGAAATCCGCGCGCTGCGGAACCGTCGGTCCGGCTGGTCCCGCCGCCGGCGGTGTCGTCATTTCGGTACTCACGTTCGCTCCGCTCCTCTCGCGACCACTGCCTCGGACACGAGGTTCTTGATCTCCTTGATGAATGTCTCCTCGCCGAAGTGGGCGACGTGCGCCTTGATCTGTTCGGCATCCCAGTCGCGCGTGGCGATCTCGGCGACGGCGGCCCGGATGCTCACCGGGTCGGGTGCGTCGAAGAACACTCCGTTGACGCCTTCGGCGATGGTGTCGAGGAAACCACCCCAGCGCAGTACGGCGCACGGCTTGCCCCGCATGCCGCCCTCCAGTGGGGTCAGTCCGTAGTCCTCGTAGCTGGCCGCGACCACTGCGGTGCAGTTGTCGTACAACCAGCCCATCTCGGCGTCGGTGAGGTCGCTCAGCATGGTCACGTTCTCGGGCTTGGTTGCGCGCAACCGCTCCGCCTCGGGCCCGCGACCCACGACCACCAGATGATCGTCCGTACCACGGAAGGCGTCGATCACCGCGTCGACGTTCTTGTACGCCAGCAGGCGTGAGACACACAGATGGAACGGGCGTACCGGAATGCCGGCGGGCGCATCCGCTAACCCCGACGGCGCGAGGGGCGGGAGCACCGGCGCCGAGACCACCGTCGAATCGAGGCCGTACGCCGCCTCGATGCGGTCGCGGACCGCCCTCGAGATCGCGAGGTAGCGGTCGCACTCCCGCGCGGCCGCCCGGTCCCAGCGACGAAGTACCGGCCCGAGCAGGCGGATCGCGAGTTTCTTGACGGCACTGGAGGACTCACCGAGATAGACATCGGTCTGATAGAGCCAGCGCGCCGGCGAGTAGCAGTAGACGAGCTTGTACCCGGAGGTGTCGAAGCCGTGCGCCCAGCCACTCGAACTCACCACCACGATGTCGGCGTCGATGCGCATCCGCGAGGCCGCGAACGGCAGCACCGGCAGGGCCGACCGGTGATCGGTACGCAGTGCCGCAACACGATTCACCGGCGAGGTGATGATCGTCTTGTCCCGGAACTCCTCATAAGTCTGATCCGGCTCGTACAAGAGCGTGTAGATAGGGGCGTCCGGAAACGCCTTACTGAGGGACAGGACGACCTTTTCCGCCCCGCCCCGCTGGGTCAGATAGTCGTGGGCGATCGCCACTCTCGGCATTTTCTCCACGACGAGCCCAGCATCCATCATGTGCACCAAAGAACCACTTCTCCCCCGACGAATTTCGAGAAGAATTCTCGTGAATGGCGAGTGCACGCACTCGCGCGGACCCCGATGTCCGCTCGAAAGGAGATCGTAATGTGGAAACGCCCGCTCCGCGCGGCGTGCTCGCGATATGTGAGCTTGCCGTCGCGGAACGGGCGTGAGAATGTGCCACGGACAGTGGCGGTGTCAGACCGCTCCCAGGACGCTTGCCGCGTACTTCGGAGTCCAGTCGTGCTTGTAGATGGCACCGAAATTCTGTTCGCGATCGGCCAGATTGGTACCGGTGTCCCGGATGCTGTAGATGAACGTCGGGCCCACGAATCCCGCCGAGACGGCGAAGCCCTTCACATCCGTGATCTGTTTGGCCTGTTCCCATTCCGAGACCGCGTCGTCCGCCGTGCCGGTGGGAGCGCCGAGTTCGGTGAACCAGATCTTCTTCGCGCCGTCCCCGCGCGCGATCATCAGGTTGCGCACCGCCGGGATGTCGGTGACGGCGTTCTCCGGGTTGGCGTACAGGCCGCCGGGGAAGACGTACGGGTGCATCGCGAGCGCGTCGAAGCTGCCCTTGGCGCCGGCGTTGTACATGGCGGTGACGAAGTTCGGCGGCGAGTTCCAGCCGCCGGAACGCGCCAGACCTGCAGCGATGACGGTGGAACCCCACTGCGCCGACTTGATGGTGCTGTAGGCGGCCTTCAGGAGGGAGGTGTACCGGGCGGCGTCGACCGTCCACCCGAAGAAGATGGGCAGATTCGGCTCATTCCAGATCTGGTAGTTCGTGACCTTGCTTCCGTACCGCGCGATGAACTTCTTCAAGAAGGAACTCAGGTCGGAATTGTTCGTCGGCGGGGCGGTGAAGAAGGTTCCGGCCGGCCGGGACCAGGGCGGCGACGACACCACATTGGCGAGGACCTTGAGCCCGCGGGCACGCGCCGCATTGATGATCCGGTCCGGGGTGGACCAGTTGTACGAGTTCTTGGCCGCCTCGATCGAGTTCCAGTCGACCGTGACCCGCAGCCAGGTCGCCTTGGTCCGCTTCACCGCGTCGAGTTCGCGGCCGAGGTCGGCATCGTTGAGCCACAACAGTCCTGAGCCGCCGGCGAAGCCGAACCCGGCCGTGGTGACGGGGACCGCCGCCTCGGTGGGGCCGGCAGCGCTCCCGGAACCCAACCAGCCCGGGGCGGCGGGGGCGGAGCTCGCGGATCCGGGGACACTTCCACCGATCCCGAGGCCGAGCAACAGAGAGATGCTCACCACAAAGGCAGAGAGGAAATGGGTTCTCGATAGGCAGAAATGCCGGGATGATCGTATTCTCATGGCGCAGAGAGTACCGCCAAGTTCGGGGACCCACATGGGTGGCGGGTTCCGGACGAGGCTGTGCTCGCAGCTTTTACATGCATCTGGTCGGGGAATCAGTGCGTGTTCGAAAGTCGGTGAAAAGACACGGATGTCGTTCGCCTCGCACTGGGAGAATTGTCGATGAAATCTGCATTGATCACCGGTATCACCGGACAGGACGGCCTCTACCTCGCCGAGCTCCTGCATTCGAAGGGTTACCGGGTCGTGGGACTCGTTCGGGGACAGAACAACCCGAAGGCCGCGCGCCTTGCCGAATCGCATCCGTACGTCGACATCGTCAGCGGGAACCTGCTCGATCTGTCGAGCTTGATGCGGGCCATGACCTATGCGAATCCGGATGAGGTCTACAACCTCGGCGCCGTCTCGTTCGTCGCCTACTCGTGGCAGAATGCCCGACTGACGAGCGATGTGACCGGTACGGGCGTACTGAACATGCTCGAAGCGGTTCGTCTGCACCAGGATACGACCGGCAAGGACATCCGCTACTACCAGGCGTCGAGCTCCGAGATGTTCGGCAAGGTGCAGGAGGTCCCCCAGCGCGAGTCGACACTGCTCTGGCCGCGTTCGCCGTACGGTGTGAGCAAGGTCTTCGGCCACTACATGACCATCAACTACCGCGAGTCCTACGGCATGCACGCCAGCTCCGGAATCCTGTTCAATCACGAGTCGCCGCGTCGGGGCCCGGAGTTCGTGACCCGCAAGGTCACCCAGGCCGTCGCCCGCATCGCACTCGGCACCGACGATTCGATCGCACTGGGAAACCTGGATGCACAGCGCGACTGGGGCTTTGCCGGCGACTACGTCCGCGCCATGTGGATGATGCTGCAACAGGACATCGCCGACGACTACGTCATCTCCACCGGCGAGACACACTCCATCCGTGAGTTGCTCGACGTGGCGTTCAAGGTCGTGGGCATCGACGACTGGGAGCATCTCGTCCGCATCGACCCCCGCTTCTTCCGCCCTGCCGAGGTCGATCTCCTCATCGGCGACAGCACCAAGGCCCGTGAACTCCTCGGCTGGAAGCCCGAGGTCGGCTTCACCGAGCTGATCACGATGATGGTCGAGGCAGATCTCGACATCGAATCGAAGAAGCTGGCCGGCAAGGTCGCATGACCCCGCCACGTGCCCTTGTCACCGGCGCGAACGGGCAGGACGGGCACCTGCTGATCGAGGAATTGGTCACGAGGGGTTGGGATGTCGTCGCCTTGGTACGACCGGGCCGCGCGGTGGGTCGTGCGTCCGGTGGCGACGTGGTGATGAGCCCGGTCGACCTCGCCGACCCGGAATCGACGCGCCGCGTGATCACCGACCACGCCCCCGATCACATCTTCCACCTCGGCGCCGTGTCCTCGGTGTCGGAGAGCTGGCATGATCCGCTGACCACCGCCCGGGTGACCGCGATGTCGACCGTCGCGATACTCGAGGCGGCGTCGGCGCTCGACGACCTGGGGCAGCGCGTCCACGTCGTGAACGCCTCCAGCGCCGAGATCTTCGCCGGTTCGACGACCACCCCCCAGAACGAGACCACGCCGATCGCCCCGGCGTCGCCCTACGGAGCGGCGAAGGCGTACGGCCACACCATGGCCGGGGTTGCGAGATCGAAAGGACTGGAGGTGGCCAACGCCATCCTCTACCCGCACGAATCCCCGTTGCGCTCCACCCGTTTCGTCACCCGGAAGATCACCGCCGGGGTGGCCGCGATTGCGGCCGGGAGCACCGAACCACTTGTGTTGGGCAACCTCGACGCGCGTCGCGACTGGGGGTGGGCAGGGGACTACGTGTCCGCCATGATCGCCCTCGCCGAGAACCGGGCGAACGACGACTACGTCGTCGCGACCGGCGAATCCCACAGCGTCGGAGAGTTTGTCGCGACCGCTTTCGAGGTGGCCGGGATCTCGTCGTGGGAACACCTCGTGACCACCGATCCGTCCTTCGTGCGTCCGGCGGATGGCGTCGACCTGGTGGGTGATCCCCGCAAGATCGGCGACGAGTTCGGCTGGCGGCCGACGACCAGGTTCGCGGAAGTGGTCGAAGCAATGGTCCGGCACGACCTCGCTCTTGTGGGCGCGGACGAATCCCGGCGGGCGGCAATCGCATGACCTCGGCTCGCGACACGATCCCGGCGGATTCGGGGCCGGGGTTCCCGGGCGGATCACGACGCCTGATCGCCGTGCGCCGTAGGCAATCACGATCGCGATCATGGGTTCCGCGGTACACCAGAGCTCTCTGGTGCACCGATCTGGTCGTCGTGGTCGCCTCGGTGGCCCTGGCCCAGCGGCTCCGGTTCGGCCCCAGCGGTTCTCTCCATTCGGCCGCCGCGGTCCACATCCCGTCGATCCTCGTGTCCGCGGCACTGATCGTCGTCTGGATGGCCGCCCTCGCCGCCTTCCAGACCTACGACCGGCGGATCTTCGGCTCCGGCCCCCAGGAGTACAGCCGGGTCGTCACCGCATGCTTCGCGGTCTTCGGCGGACTGGCCATCGTCGACCTCCTCGGCGGACTGAACATCGCGCGGGGGTACCTGGCGCTCGCCCTCCCGATGGGGACCATCACCTTGTTGCTGGGCCGGAACGTCTTCCGGCGGCTCCTCGCACGGGCGAGGATCTCCGGCAGGCATCGTGAGTCGGTGCTGATGGTCGGCGGTGTCGAGTCGGTCCGGCCGACCGTTCGGCGCCTGGCGGCCGCGGCCCCGCTCGGGTACCAGGTCGTCGGCGCCTGCCTGCCGCCCGGGCATCGTGGCACCCACGCGGAGATCGACGTCGACGGCGCGGCGGTCCCGGTCCTCGGAGATTTCGACGACGTCCTCGCCGCCGTCGGGGCGTCGGGTGCGACCACGGTGGCCGTCACCTCGGCCGATGCCCTCGGGCATCAGGCGATGCAGGACCTGTCCTGGAACCTGCACGGACTCGACGTCGACATGGTCGTCGCGCCCGGCGTCACAGACGTCACCGGCCCGCGGATGATGCTGCGGCCGGTGGCCGGGTTGCCACTGCTGCACATCGATCACCCGCGCTACGAAGCAGCGACCCGGTTCCGCAAGTCCGCTCTCGATCGGTGCGGCGCAGCGCTTCTCCTTCTCGCACTGTCCCCTGTCTTCCTGATCGTCGGCGTCGCGGTGGTCGTCGACTCCGGGTTCCCGGTCTTCTATCGCGCCGACCGGGTCGGACTGGGGAACAAGAAGTTCCGCATGTGGAAGTTCCGGTCCATGGTCACCGGCGCCGACCGGATGCGCGGCGGTCTCGGCGACCGCGACGACGGCGCGGGACTGCTGTTCAAGGTTCACGACGATCCGCGGGTCACCCGGGTCGGCAAGGTGATCCGCGCCTACAGCCTCGACGAACTCCCTCAGCTCTTCAACGTCCTGACCGGGCAGATGAGTCTGGTCGGGCCGCGCCCGCCGCTGCCCGAGGAGGTGGAGAAGTACGACGGCCGGGTCGCACGGCGGATGCTCGTCAAACCCGGCATGACCGGGCTGTGGCAGGTCTCCGGACGATCCGACCTCTCCTGGGAGGAGTCGGTCCGGCTGGACCTGTCCTACGTCGAGAACTGGACCATCATGCAGGATCTGACGATCCTGTGGCGCACCGCCCGAGCAGTGGTTGCGAAGGACGGCGCCTACTGAGCCCCGGGCGCCCCCGCATCCCGCGTCCCGCGTCCCGGCAGGATCGCCACTTCGGACCGGAATCACGCGCTCCACCATGTGATTCCGAGACCGAAGTGGCGATCACTCGCTGCGGGAAGGGCCGGCGAGATCCCGATAGGCCTCGAACATCGCGCGTCCGAACTCGCGCTGCCCGGCGGAGTTGTAGTGGATCGTCTCCCCTGGGTTGTGCATGCCGTCCGGTCCCGACACGTGTGCGCACGCCGAGTGCCGGTCGGGTGTGGTGGCGTGCACCGCGGCGATGCCCGGATACTTCGGGTGTCCGGTCGCGATCTCCTCGGGCACCATCTGGCCGAGGATGAACGGTACCTCACCGAAATTGTCTCGGAGACCGGTGATCAGCGCGTCCAGGCGATCCCGGTAGACGTCGGGCGGCGTCAGCGGGACGTCACTCTCGCCCTGGTGCCACAGGATCGCGGCGAGCCGGGAGCCGGTGCTGGCAGCCGCGAGGGCATTGCCGATCTGCCGTACGGCGAGGTCGTACAGATTGACGCGCGCAGTGCGGTTCGCCGGATCCCAGCTGTAGCCGTTCTTCTGATGGAAAGACGTGTCGCCGCGAGCCGACGGGACCAGCAGCACTGCCTCACCGGTGTAGTCGGCCAGCAGGGAACCGAACGTCGTCGCGAATCCGGCCCCGGCACCGGGGATCTCGTGGAGCAGTGGGTCCTCGGCCTGCAGTATCCGCCCGCGCCGCCGGCCGCATCCCGGCCACTGGTGGACCCGCCGATCCGGCTGGCCGGGAAGCGCACCGACCCCGGACATTCCGGCACCATGCGCATTCGACTGCCCGAGAACCGCGACCACCGAGTAGTGATCGGCCGGTTCGACCACGGTCCCCGCGGCGAGTAGACGTTTGACCGCGTCTTTCGCGCGGATGATCCGCTGGGCCCTGGCCGGTGCGTCCCCGTGGATTCGCAGGTCGGACTCCGAGATCGACTGCCCCGTCGTGGGTTCGTGCATGACGTTCACCTCTCCGAGCAGGTCGACGCTGCCGGTTCCCCGGCGAAGCGGGCCGAGATCCATGGCAGCAATGCGGCCGCGTCCACATCTGGGTGCCCGCGGTCCTCTTGGTAGTCGACGGTCACCGAATCACCGACCTCACAGGCCCGTTCGACGAACGCCGCGGTCCATTCCGCGTCGATGAACGTGTCCCGGCCGCCGTAGAGGACGTACATCGGCACCGGTGTCGGGGCCACCGGCACGGCATATCCGGCGAGGATCTCCGACAACCTGTACGCGGACTCCGGCGTGCCGGGTCCGATGTCGCGCGGCGCCAGCGACTCGGCCGCCTGCGCCCGGCCGGCGACTGCCGGTCCCGTACAGGCGGACAACGTGTCCCACGCCGCCACCGCCGCCCCTCGCCGGTAGTCGTCGAGCCGTACCGCCGGGTCGCGACGAGACCACGCCTCGACGATCCACTGCAGCATGAGCTGCTGGTCACCGGTGATCGTGCCGTCCCGGGACTTCTCGACCACACCGGCGATGTCCGCGGCCGGGACCATCGCGGCCGCACCGAGCATCGCCAGACCTCGGCCGTACTCGGGTGCCGCCATCGCGGCGGCCAGAACCGCTCCGCCACCCTGCGATCCGCCGTAGGCGACCCACTTCTCGGAGGCGTAGGGCAACACCGCCCGCAGTGCCCGGACGGAATCGATCACGTTCATACCCGCGGTCCGGGCGTCGAGATACGGGTGCACCCCGGGACTTCCCAGGCCCTGGTAGTCGGGCAGCGCCACCACGAAACCCGCTTTGACGAGCCCATGTGCGAGTTCGCCGAGACCGTACATCCCGGCGGCGACGGAGGGTGCGCACGGTTCGTCGATGCCGGTGGTGCCGTGCGCGAACGCCACTACCGGCCGGGTCTGACCGGCGTCGGGTTCCGGACCGGTGACCACCAGTCCACTGACGACGGTGGGTTCTCCCGAGTTCGCATCCGTGGACCAGTACGTCACCCGGATCGCGCGGACGTCGTCGAGACGTGCCGAGATCGGCAGCGAGTCGGTGTATTCGGCCGACACCACCTTCCCGGGGCCCTCGACGATCGCGAACGGCACCGGTCCGTCCGCGGGGTCCCGGACCACGTTGACGAGACGGATACCCGAGGTCACCACGACCAGCATGACCGTGTGCGTCACCAGCGCGAGCGGTATCGCGACGAGGAGGGGATGTCGGCGGACGAGGCCGATCATCGCCGGCGCATCCTCCTGGCCACCACCATCGCGGGCTGCTCGATGTATCGATAGGTGATGCTCGCGAACACGAGGCTGACCGCGCCGACGAGCAGGACGTTGACGATGAGACCCGTCACCGAATCACCCTGCAGCAGTCCGAGTCTGCCGATCACGATCATCAGCGGGAAATGCCAGAGGTAGATGCTCAGCGAGATCCGTCCGCTGTAGTCGAGCGGCTTCCAGTCCAGGACGGTGGCGAGCCTGCCCTCCTGGCCTGCGGCCAGCGGCAGCACGATGATCAGGATGAACAGCGCAGACGACAGCGCCGTGAAGGTCGACTGATACGACGAGCCGGCCGCGATCAGCACCAGCATGATCAGCAACGACGGTACGAGCGCCACCGCCGATGCGATACGCAGACGCCGGGCGCCCCGCACCGAGATGTGGCCGGTACCGACCGCGACGAACGCCGCGACGGCGAGCATGCCGAACGCGAAGTTGTCGGCGGCTGCGAAGAAACTCCGCAGGATGACGGCGACGGCGTTGGGTCCCCAGTTCTGCTCGGTCACCGCGGTGATGCCCTGGGCCTCGGCGACCCGGCCCGCGACCATCTTGCCGATCGTCCCGACCACGATCAGGATCGCCGGTGGTGTCACCACGAGGATCGCGGCATGCGTTCCGAACCGCCGCCGTAGCCACCACATGGCCATCCCGAACAGCGGCAACGACAGGTAGAAGCCGAATTCCAGTGTCAGCGACCACGATGGGCTGATGCCTGTCTGCAGGTACTGCGGGAAGTAGGTCTGCGTCAGGGTCAGGTTGGTCAGGAGCATGGCCGGGTCGGTGATCATCCCGGTCCCGGTGTCCTTGCCGGTCTCACTCGCGACGAACTCGTTCACGACGAAACAAGCCTGGAGAACGTAGTTGGTGATGAGGAAGATCAGCAGGTACGCGGGGAACACCCGCAGCAGACGATGCGTCGCATAGGAGCGGACGTCCGGCGGGGACTGCCGGCCGCTAACCAGGCCCTTCACGTACGGCAGGTAGAGCAGGAACCCGGACAGCGCGAAGAAGAAGATCAGTGCCTGCCCGAACAGCTGGAGGCCACCACTCGCCATCGTGTCCGGTGAATTCTGCACGGCGACATGGACGATCAGCACCGCCCAGCACGCGATGCCGCGCGGACCGTCGAGTCCTCGGATGCGACCGACGGTCGGCGTCGTCGCGGGTGCGGGGACATCACCGGCGGGGACTCCCCGCCGTTCCAGGTTCTCGGTCATCCGGCTCTCTCGATCTCTGCGCATCGGTTGTAGCTCGGTTCGTCGTCGAATCGGGCGGTCAGCCAACCCACCACCTGGCGGCCGTCGACGCCGCCGTGGTCGGCCGCCGGTTGGAACTGGGTGTGGACGACATCGCCACGGGCACAACTGCGCCGCACCGCCGCCGCGGTCCACTCGGACCGGATCAGCTCGTCCTTGCCGCCGTAGATCACGATGGTCGGCGCCGCTGCCGGCAGGTCGGGAACGGCGCGTTCGCGCAACAGGTCCCGCAGCTCGGTCACGGCCTCGGGCGATGTCGGTCGGAGTTCGTCCGCGCTCAGCGACTCGAGCACCTCGGCTCGCCGTGCCCCACGGGACGCCGAACACTGCGACAGCTCATCCCAGGACGCGACGACCTCAGGGCCGGCGAACCGGCGCAGGTCCAGCTCCGGGTTCTCGGCGTTCAGTGCAAGCAGCAGCCAGTTGTACAGCCCGTACTGGTCGACGGTCATGGTGCCGGAGGCCGCGAGGTCGGCGAGCCCGGCGACGTCGGCGGCCGGCGACAGCGCGGCGACACCCACGAGATCGAGTTCGCTGCCGTACGTCTCGGCCAGCGCGTTGGCAGCCCACGCCGCCTGCCCGCCCTGTGAGCCACCCAGGGCTCCCCACCGGGTCCCGGTCTCCGGCACGAGATATCGGGCCGCCCGGACCGCGTCGATCACGTTGCGTCCGGAGGTGCGCGCATCCAGGTACGGATGGGTCGGACGCTGCTCGTCCGGATCGCCGAGGCCCTGATAGTCCGGGACTGCGACGACGTAGCCCAGCTGTAGCCAGCTCGCGGCGGTGACCGCCAGGTCACCCAGATCGGACTTGAGCGTGACCCCGCATTCGCCGAGTACACCGCTCGTGCCGTGCGGGAGGACGATGACCGGCCGTCCGCCTTCCGGCGCCGGACCCTTGGGCGCGAAGAACGCTCCCCAGGTCTCCGTCTCCGCACCGGTCCGACCGTCGGTCGACACGTACCTGACACGCAGCGCCAGTTGCGAATTCGCCCGTACCCGGCGGTCGAGCAACGGCATCGTCTCGGCTGCCCGCAACGCGCCGGGCCCGGCTCCGTCGGTGTTGACGCGATACTCGACGCCCCCCGCACCGGTCGTCGGGGTGGCTTGTTCGCCGGCGTCCGATGAACAGCCGGCGACGGCGATCGCCGCGGCCAGCAGTACCGACGTCATCCTGATGCGCCCGCTCAATCGTCTCCCCATCACGCTCCCCCTCCGATTGCGCCCTCGAGAGGGGCACCCCGATGTGCGTCATGACGGCGGGATGACGGCCGCGACGTACGCGGGACCCGCGCCTCCCGCGGATCCACGACCCGGTCACGCGCGACCTCGACGCCGATCACGAGCACCAGGCCCACCAGCAGGCCGAGGAGCACAGCGGTCGTGATCGTTCCCCAGAACTCTGGCAGCACAGGTGAATCCGGCACCGAGGCGACGTCGATCACGTCGATCTCGTGCAACGGACCCGCGACCGGGCCGTCGCTCCACTCGAGTTCGGTCACCAGCACCCGCAGGACGTCGACCACCGCACCGGCGAGGTGTGCGGCGGACTCCCCCGTCGGACCCGTGGCCACGACGTCGAGTACGGCGTTGTCGAGGGGCGAGGTGACGGTCAGCCGCGCGCGGAGATCCTCCGGTGTGACGGCGTCGCCGAGGACCCCGGCGGCATCCGCCCGGGCCACCCGTGCCAGCACCTGATCGGACACCGCGAGCTGCACATACGACGCCGACCGCAGCTGACCGGCGAGGTCGCTGGCGCGTTCGGCGCCGACGCTGGCCGGCCCCGGCGCGATGATCAGTGCGCTCGAGTGCGCCTCATAGGTTTTCGGAATCAGCGCGTACGCACCGGCCCCGACGGCGGCGGCTGCGATCACCGACGCCACGAGCACGACGAGGTTGCGGCGCACGATCGCCAGGTAGTCCGCCGGTCGGCGGGTCGACGGTGACCTCATGGGCGGTCCCCGCAGTTCTGCGGCGGCTTCCACCCGGACTCCAGGGACTTCATCCAGGCCACCGATTGCCCGGAGTCGAGCTGGGCATGGGTCTCCCCGATCCGGCGCATGGCCTGGATGGGCGACCCGGCGGTGCAGGACCGGCGGATCGCCCGTTCGGTCCACGGAGCGGCGATGAGTGGGTCCTCGGTGCCGTACATGATGAGCATCGGCGCAGTGGCCCTGCCCACCGGGAGCGATGTGGCGGCGAGGTGGTCGCGGAGTCGTGCCGCCGCCTCCGGGGTGTGCGGTGCGACATCCTCGACACCGATGGAGTTCAGCACCCGCTGGGTCTGCTGGACGTCGATCGGGATGCAGCGGAGTACCTCGGACCAGTTCTTCCGCAGGAACTCCGAGCGGTAGTCGTCGCGGTCGAACTCGTCGGGCAGCACGCGTGCGAGTGAATCGATCAGGTAGGCCATCATCGGGACCTGATCGGCGGTGAGCGTGCCCTTCTCGGCGCGTTCGACCAGGCCGGTCATGTCCGACACCGGCACCAGTGCGACGGTGCCCAGCAGGTCGAGACCACCGCCGTATGTCGGCGCGAGCTCACCCGCCGCCCAGGACGCCATCCCGCCCAGGGAGACGCCGTAGGAGATCCATTTCCTGCCCAGCCCCGGGAACACTCCGCGGGCGGCACGTACCGCGTCGATCATGTTGTAGCCGTACGTGCGAGCGTCGAGGAACGGATGGTCGACGTCCCGCATGCCGAGGCCCTCGTAGTCGCTCATCGCGACGGCGAAACCGTTCAGCACCAGAGCCGCGATGATCTCGTCACTGCCGATGAGGTTGACGTATTCCGAAGGACCGCAGTCGTCGAGGACGCCGGTGGTGCCGTGACCGAAGGCGATCGTCGTCCAACCGCCCGGCGGCGGTTCGCCTTTCGGGGTGACGACGATCCCCGACACGACCGTCGGCGACCGGTCCAGTCCCGACGTCGACCGGTACTCGACTCGTTTGACGATCGCACCCAGTTCGGTGATCACCGGGATCGGGCCGCGTGGCGGGTCGGCGACCGCGAGTACCGCGCCGGGTCCTCCGGTGTCCGCGGCGCCCCGGACAATCGGTTCCGGATAGGGAGTGACCAGATCGGGCGGCGACTGGATGGCGAGCGGGATCGCCGAGTTCAGGGACGGATCATCCGTGAACCCTGCTGCACCACAACCACTCACCACGAGGGCCGTCGTCATCGCGGCGACGACGGCGGCGAACCGCCTCCGGTTCGACGCCCGCGTCAACGACCCCGCCCGTCCGACGGGACCCCCGCCGCGGCAGCCGAGCCGGAGCCGTTACGTGAAGCATGATCGATCGTGGTGCGGATCGTCTGGGTCACACTCTCCGAACCGGGTTCGGCATCGACGGTTTCGGCGCCGGGCTCATCGGTGTCGGTCGCATCCGGCGCCTTCGCCCGCCCAGGCTTGCCGCTGACGAGTACCGTACCGATCACCGCTCCGACGAGTTCGATCGCCGCGACGCTGTCGCGCAGGGCTTTTCGGGTTGCGGACCCGCTGCGCACCACGACGACCATCGCATCGGACAAGGCCGAGTAGACGATCGAATCAGAGGTCGAACCCATGCGGGGACAGGCGATCACGATGTAGTCGAAACGCTCACGCAGGTCGTCGAGCACGGTACCCAGGACCGGACTGCTCACGCGCACAACAGCTTCCGGAGCGACGGGCCCGGCGGGAAGAATGGTCAGCCCACCCTGTTCGACGTAAGGGTCGACGCTGCCGGTGCTGCTGCTGAGCACGGTGGACAGTCCGTGATCCGCGGACAGCTCTGTTCCGGCGGTGATCCCGCCGCCCGACAGGTCGCCGTCGACGAGGAGAACGGTGTTCCCCGTGGCGGCCACGGTCGAGGCGAAGCGTGCCGCGACGTCGCCGGCACCCGCATCCGATCCGACGCCGGTGAACCCGATGACCCGCGGTGCGCGGGCCTGTTCGTCACGCCGGCCGCCGAGGAAGCGGATCAGATTGTGCAGTCCGCGAAGGGCGTCCGCGTCCCGGACGGCGGAATCGTCGATCCCGAGCGTCTCGATCGGGATGGTCTGCGGCGACAGCACCGCGAGCACGGGATGATGCGTCGAGTCGACGGCGGTCACCTCGTCGACAACGGTTCCGCGACGCCGCCAGCCGAGCAGCAGCGCGATCACGACGCCGACGACGAGTCCGGCGCCTACACCGATCGCGGTCCACAACATCCACGGCCGGCCCGCCGTCGACGGGAGCCCGGGCTCGTCGTAGAGCACTGCCGATGCCGCCGATGTCCCGCCGCGCCGTGACGTCTCGAGTTCCTGCACGACCTCGACGGTCTGCTGGGCGACCGCGGCCGCATAGGACTGCGCTCGTTGCGGACTCGGTCCGGACACGGAGACGGTCAGGATCACGGTGTCCTCGACGGGCAGCGCCGTCGTCTTCGACCGCAGGTCAGCGGGGCTGATGGCCCCCTCCAGTGCTTCCGAGGCACGGGTGGCGACCTGCTCACTCGTCGCTATCTGCGCGTACGAGTTGACTCGCCCCTCGGCGAAGAGATTGTTCTGGTAGGACTCACCCACCGATGTGCCGCCCTCGGCGGTGACGAAGAGCCGAGCCGACGACACGTAGTCGACGGATGTGAAGTACATGCCATAGCCGAACCCGGCCAGCCCGCCGACGAGAACACTCGCCACGATGGCCCACCAATAGCGGACCACAATACGGACATACTCATTGAATGGCATGAAACCTACTCCTCCCGACGATGGCGGAGCAGGACCGAGAGCCGAATAACCAGCCGTGGAAATGTCTCTGAAACATTTCCACGGCGAAGTTTTCGAAACCTGTGTCTTTCCCCGACGCGCTAACTCTAGCCACAGTCGGCCACTCGCGCGCTTCGAGCGCTGTGATCTCGAACTCGTTGTGCCACGACTGTTTCCCGACGGAGACCTCACCCCGATACCCGCCGATGGTTCATGTAATGATTCCCGCGTGGGGATTGTGCGTTCACTCGCGATCGTGGCCGTGGTGGCGGCCGGCACCTTCGGCTGCCTTCTCGCCGGCGAGTCCGTCGCGACCGCGGCATTTCTGGGAATCGCCCTGATCGCGGGATCATATATAGGACTGCAGCATCCGACGTGGTTGTTGTGGGCACTCGCGGTGATCGTCGCCCTGCTTCCCGCAGGTTACGTTCCCGGTACGCCCGTACCATTGATCTTCACTCTCACCATGGCGGTCCTGCTCGCCACCGTGATCCACCCGCGCGACGTGACGACCTTCACCCCGCTCGAGTACGCACTCATCGCCTTCGTCGGCGTCGCCGGACTGTCCGTGGTGGCGACCCTGCAGAGCATCGACGACATCGTCGAGTACGTGAAGTGGTCGGGCGCGATCCTCCTCGTCGTCGCGCTGCTGCGGTTGCGCGCCGACCAGTTGCGGACGTTCGGACAGGTCTTCGTGGTCGCATCGGCCGCCTCGGCCGCGGTGGGCCTCGCGATGCAGACGGTCGACAAGTCCGCCCGGACCTTTGATCTTCTGTCCCCCTTCGGTTATGACGCGTCGTCGGCGGGCCGGTTCGTCTTCGACGGGGCGTCGGTGACGGCTCGTCTGTCGGGCACCTACATCGACCCGAACGCCGCGGGGATCGGTTTCCTGGCGGCACTCATGATCAGCCTGCTGGTGTTCGACGGATACCGTCGCTCGATGATCGCGGCGGTCCTGTTCGCAGCGGTCGCGTTGACCCTGAGCCGCGCGGCGATCTTCTCCGTCGTGCTGGCCCTGCTGCTGATGCTCGCCTTCCACACCATGTCGGCACGGGGCCGGGCTGCGCTCGTCGGCACGCTGGTCGGCGGAATGGCTCTGCTGTCGGCGATCCCGGCGTCCCGGCGACGGATCTTCTCCTCCTTCGGTGACGGCGACACCGGCTCCGCCGCACGCACCGACGCCCTGCGCGAGTTCCCGGAGAAGATGAGCGGACACTGGTTGTTCGGACACGGTTGGGGCATCGCCGAATTCAAGGATCCCGAGAAGGCGTTCACCATCAACTACGTCGCCAACGCACCGCTGCTCTCGGTGTACCGCGGCGGGCTGATCGTGGGAATCGTCTTCACCGCGATCATGATCTACGCCTGTTACCTCGCCTATCGCTGCCTGCGTTCGTCCCGTCCGGAGGTCGCCCTGTACGGCGGGTGCTTCATCGCCTTCTTCGTGCTCGGGATGCAACTCGACTTCAGCACGGTGTCCATCCCCGTCTCGGTGACCGATCTGTCGCTGATGCTGGTGTTCCTCGTTGTGGCCCTGCGGAATTCGGGAACCCGCGAGCCACTGCGACAGCCCGGGTCCGCCGCCGGTCGGGCCGTCGTCGACGACAGGTTGCGATCACTGCGGTGAAACGTCTGATCCGGGTGCTGCTCTGCACAGTCCTCGTCGCCGTGGCCGTCGGCGGCGTGCTCGGCTACCAGCTGTTCACGCGTGTCCACGACGACCCGCTTCGCAAGGCCGACGCCATCGTCGTCCTGGGCGGCGAACACGACGGCCGCGAGGACTACGGAATCCAGTTGGCGCGCAGGGGTTACGCCGACCACGTACTGATCTCCGACCCCTATCGGCCCTACACCGAACAGGATTCGATGATGCCGCGGGTGTGTTCGGCGAGCACCCCGGAGATCACGGTCACCTGTTTCGAACCGAAACCCTCCACGACGCGCGGCGAGGCGATGTTCGTCCAGGAGATGGCGCGACGCCACGACTGGCAGGACGTCATAGTCGTCAGCTGGAGTTACCACCTGGTGCGGGCGCGGTTCATCTTCGGTCAGTGTTTCGGCGGCGACGTCGTCATGCACGCGCTCCCGCGCGACTACAGCCCCAACCCGGTGCTCTGGGGTGCGGTGTACACATACCAGTACGGCGGCCTCGCGAAGGCCGCCGTACTGGGGTGTTCTGACTGAGAGGTTCCGCGACCGCCGAGGACCGGCCGGGCGGGGTCAGCCGCCGAAGACGTCGCGCAACGCCTCGACCTCGGCGACCCGTTCCTTGTGCCTGGGCGCGGTCGGCGAGGCCAGGATGCAGGTGACCCCGGCCGCACGGAACGCGGCGACGCGCTCGGCGACCTGAGACTTGGAACCGATGAGCGACATGGCGTTCACCAGCTCCTCGGGGACGGCCGCGGCGGCCTCGACCTTCTTGCCGTCGAGGTAGAGGTCCTGGATGAGCTTCGCCTCGTCGACGTAGCCGTACCGGATGGCGAGCTGGTTGTAGAAGTTCTTGCCGCGGGCACCCATGCCGCCGATGTAGAGCGCGGCGTGGTGGCGGACGAGTTCCTTGGCGTTGTTGATCTGCTCCGGGTCATCGGAGACCCGCGCGGTGGCCTGCACGACGATGCCGAGCTCGCCCAGCGACGGGTCGCGCTTGGCCCTGCCTGCGGCCAGGGACTCGCCGAATGCGGCGTCGATCTGCTCCGGGTGGAACAGGATCGGCTGGAGCTCGTCGAACATCTCCGCGGCCAGCTCGATGTTTTTCGGCCCGATGGCGGCCAACAGCAGCGGGATGTTCTCACGGACCGGATGGTTGATGATCTTGAGCGACTTACCGAGTCCCGAACCGCCGTGCTCCTCGTCGAGCGGCAGGGTGTAGTGCTTGCCCTGGTAGTTCAGCTTCTCGCGGCGCCACACCATGCGACAGATCTCCGCGTGCTCGCGCGCGCGGCCCAGCGGGTAGTCGTACTTCACGCCGTGGAAGCCCTCGATGACCTGCGGTCCCGACGCCCCGATGCCGAGCACCGCGCGGCCGCCACTGATGTAGTCGAGGCCGGCCGCGGTCATCGCGAGATTGGTCGGGGTGCGCGAGTACATGGGCAGGATCGCCGTCTGCAGTTCCATCTTCTCGGTCTTCGCGGCGATGAAGCCGAGCTGGGAGACCGCGTCGAAGCTGTAGGCCTCCGGCACCGCGATCCGCTCCACACCCGCAGCCTCGAAGTCGGCGAGATTGTTGATGGTCTCGCGGAAGTCGCCCGCGTAGTTGATCGGCATGCCCAGCTTCATCGATGTCATGGCGTCGGATTCTTCCACAGCGACCGCCGGTTCCACCATGCCCGGCCGAGCGTTCGTTCGCCCCGGAGAGCGACGGACGACACACCGGTGCTGAACTGCGACAACAAGCGCGACACGCCGAGGAGACAACGAATCCCCACGAAACCGTGCCGAGACGTTTAGGAATTTCGATGCCCAGCCCTCATGATGAAAATATGAGCGGCGAAATGCTGATCCTGGTGCTGTTGGTGATCACGGCCCTCGGCTTCGATTTCACCAACGGCTTCCACGACACCGGCAACGCCATGGCCACCTCGATCGCCACCGGCGCCCTGAAACCGAAAGTCGCCGTCGGACTCTCCGCCATCCTCAACCTCGTCGGCGCCTTCCTCTCGGTCGAGGTCGCCGCCACCATCACCAAAGAAGTCCTCAACATCCAGCAGACCTCCGGCCCCGACGCCGGCGAGATCGTCGCCGGCATCACCCCGACGACCGCGCTGCTGATCATCTTCGCCGGACTCATCGGCGGCATCCTCTGGAACCTCTTCACCTGGCTCTTCGGCCTGCCGTCGAGTTCCTCGCACGCCCTGTTCGGCGGCCTCATCGGTTCCGGGATCGCCGCCATCGGGCTCTCCGGCGTGAACTGGCACGGGGTGTTCGGCAAGATCATCGTGCCCGCGTTGCTCGCCCCGGTGATCGCCTGCCTCGTCGCCGCTTGCGGAACCTGGCTCGTCTTCACGATCACCCGTCACCTCGCCGAGAGCCGCAAGGAACAGGGTTTCCGATACGGCCAGATCGCCAGCGCCTCACTGGTCTCGCTCGCCCACGGCACCGGTGACGCGCAGAAGACCATGGGCGTCATCGCGATGGCCCTGATCGTCACCGGCCATCTCGACGCCTCGAGCGTCAGCCACGGACTCCCCCTGTGGGTCGTCGCGAGCTGTGCCGTCGCCATCGCGATCGGCACCTACCTCGGCGGCTGGCGCATCATCCGCACCCTCGGAAAAGGCCTGGTGGAGATCAGTTCCCCGCAGGGCATGGCCGCCGAGGCCTCATCCGCGGCGATCATCCTGACCTCCAGCGCAGCCGGGATGGCGCTGTCCACCACGCAGGTCGCCACCGGTTCGATCCTCGGCTCCGGCGTCGGCAAACGCGGCGCACAGGTCCGCTGGGCTGTCGCCGGCCGGATGGCCGTGGCGTGGCTCACCACCCTGCCCGCGGCCGGACTCGTCGGCGCGGCATCGTTCTACATCGCCCACCTGCTCGGCGACGTCGCGGGCGCAGCGGCGATCTTCGGCCTCCTCATCGCGGCGTCGGCCTACATGTACCGGCGCGCGCAGCAGAACAAGGTCGACGCGGGCAACGTCAACGACGACTGGGACGAGACCACCGGCTCGGTGCTGCCGACCGATCCCGGGGCCACCCCGGACACCACCGCCCGGTCCGCCTGATCGTCACGGGCCGACCACAACACGAGCACACGAGAGGACCCTGCTGAGATGGACATCGTCGAGGCGATCGCCAAGGTGCTGGTCGTCGGCCTGATCTTCGGCGCCGGCCTCCCGGCACTGTTCGCGGTCGGCCTCCGGGTCCACGAGCAGGGTTCCGACGAGGTCATCGACGGTTCGGTCATCAAGGGCAACCCGGCGATGCGCGTATTGAGCTACGCGATCTTCGCCGTCGTCGCACTCGTCATCCTCACCGCGCTGCTGTGGATCACCCGGCAGACCCTCTACTTCCACACCGGCATCAAGCTGTTCCCGTTTGGTTACAAGTGACCCCACCCGGGTAAACAGCTGTTCCAGATGTGCAAGAGCCGGAGACGCGATCAATCATGAGCAGTGAAACCCCGCTCTTCGAATCGGTGATCAACTGGATTCGCAAGGGCTATCCCCAAGGTGTCTCGCGCACCGACTTCCCGCCCCTGATGGCGCTCCTCACGCGTGTGCTGACCGATGAGCAGGTCACTGCCGTCGCACTGCAACTGGTCAAGGAGTACGGCCCCCGGGAACCGGTGACCGAGAACCAGATCAGCGACGCCATCAAGCGGGTCACCAGCGAACCCCCGACGCCCGAAGAGGTCAACCAGGTCGCCGGACGTCTCGCCGCCGTCGGCTGGCCGCTGGTGTCCAGCCGAGCCTGACATCGCGCTCCGCAGACACCGAGGACCGACCGCGTGGCGCCGAAACCTACAATCACGCTGAGTGGGTACGCATCCGCGTCACCGCAACGCGCCCGACGCACCTGCGTCCCGTCGAAGAAAGGGGGTGAGGAGTGGACCGCCCACAGTTGCTCTACCGCATCATCGAATGGCTTCGCACCGGATATCCCGACGGCGTACCCCAGGGCGACTACATTCCACT
The DNA here is from genome assembly GCF_030316175.1 of Gordonia sp. Swx-4. Lineage (NCBI taxonomy): Bacteria > Bacillati > Actinomycetota > Actinomycetes > Mycobacteriales > Gordoniaceae > Gordonia > Gordonia sp. Swx-4. The sequence goes on along the minus strand of NZ_CP128197.1, from coordinate 1,028,171 downwards.
CGTCGCCCTCCTGCGCCGTCAGCTCAGTGAAGACGAGGTGCAGGAGGTGTCGTCGCGGCTGATTCGTCAGTCGCCGCCACCTCCCGAGCCGATCTCCCAGATCGACGCGGCTGTCGCGATCACCAAGGTCACCCGCGAGCTACCGCACGAGGACGACATCGCCCGCGTGCGCCGTCACCTGGAATCGTCGGGCTGGCCGTTCGACGGACCCGACGCGAATCGGGGCTGAGTCCTGAGAACTCTTCGCGCTCTTGCCCTTCCCTCTCGGCCGGAGGTCGTGGACCGACGCGACGAGCTGCTGGCGGTGCTCGACGGTTCGGTCGCGATCGTCCCCACCCCCGACGACGCCCGCGAGACAGCGCTTCTGACCGAGGCGCTGGCGGTGGGTGAGCCGATCGCCGACGAGGTCTCGCTCGTGGTCTCCACGTCCGGGTCGACCGGCATCCCCAAAGGGGCTCAGCACACCCCGGCGACGCTGGCCGCGTCGGCGCGGGCGACCGCGAACCGCCTCGGCGGCCCGGGCAACTGGCTCCTGGCCCTCGCCCCGCATCACATCGCCGGACTGCAGGTCCTGCTGCGGGCCTTCGCCTCCGGACACACACCCGCCGTCCTCGACCTGGCTGTGGGCTTCGACGCCGACGCGTTCGCCGATGCGCTCGACCGGCTGGACGGGCCCCGTCGCTACACCTCACTCGTGCCGACGCAGCTGATCAAGGTCCTCGACTCACCACGGGCTACCGCCGCGCTGCGCTCCGCCGACGGCCTGCTCGTCGGCGGTGCGGCGACCCCCGCTCCCCTGTTGCGCCGGGCCGGCGACGAGGGACTCCCCATCGTCCGCACCTACGGGATGAGTGAGACCGCAGGCGGTTGTGTCTACGACGGCATCCCGCTCGACGGCGTCTCCATCCGCATCGACGAGCCGTCGCCCGACGGTGTCGGTCGCGTCATCCTCGGCGGCCCCATGGTCGCCCACGGCTACCGGAATCTGCCGGATCATCCCGCCTTCGCCGAGTCCGGTTGGTTCCGCACCGACGACCTCGGTCGCCTCGACGCCGGTGTCCTGTCGATCGTCGGGCGCGCCGACGAGGCGATCTCCACCGGCGGACTCACCGTCGTGCCGCAGGTGGTCGAGGCCGTGATCGCCGAGGACCCGTCGGTCGCCGAATGCGTCGTCGTCGGGCTCCCCGACGACCGTCTCGGCGAAAAGGTCGTCGCGGTGGTCGTCGCACGGCGCGGAGAGCTCCTCGACGCCAACCGGATTCGTGGTTCGGTCGCCGAACGACTCGGCCGGTTTGCGGCGCCGCGCGAGGTCATCGAGGTCGACGAGCTGCCGCTGCGCGGCCCGGGTAAACCCGACCGGCGCGAGTTGCGGCGTCGCTTCTCTTCGTAGGTGTCGCGGATCGTGTCGGGCCGCAACACCTTTCGCGACAACTGCGGTCAAGCCGCGACGCTGATCGCCTGACGGATGGTCGACGCGACGTAGCCGGCCCGTTCCGTCAGGTCACTCCAGGTGAAGTTCAGAACAGTCCAGCCGGCCGCGATCAGCGCGTTCCGTCGGGTGCGGTCGTTCTGAAACGTCCCGGCGTCCCGGTGGAACGCGAAGCCGTCGAGCTCCACCGCCACCATCTGCTCGAGGAACGCGAGATCGATCTCGTACCCGCAACTGGGATGGTTGGCGACCCAGCCGACGATCCCCGCGTCGTCGAGGATCGTCACCGCGAGCCGCTCCGCGGCCGATCGTGCGCCGGACTCCAGCAATTCGACCATCGGTCCCATCTCGGCGGCTCCGACACAGCGGTACCGACGTCGGTAGGCCTCCTCCAGTCGATCGACGGTGATCCGACGCTGTTGCAGCGCCGAGTCGATCACCCCGGCCCCCTGTTCGACCGCCCCTTCGAGCGCCGACAGCGCAATTCCGGTGACCCGCAGGTCTCCTCGGACGAGGATATCCGCGTCGTCGAGGGACCGGTTGATGATGCGCACCCCCTTGACCGGTGGACCGTGCCGTCCGCGGGGAGCGGTGACGGTGATCGTCGCGGGCGGGTCGTCGACGATGCCATGCCACCATGCCGCCGCCAGTCCCGACAGGATCGCCGAGGGACCGACGGACAGCGTCGCGATCCGGGTGGTGGTGCGGTCGGTCACAGGGTGGTCGGCGAGTCGGTACAGCCGGGGTCGGACACGGACCCATTCGCCGGCGGCCACCCGACGGTGCACCGCCGAGCGATCCAGTCCGTGATCGCGTGCCTCGCCGGCGGTGATGACACCGTCGTGTTCGAGGGCAACGGCCCGCAGTTTCGGTGGAGTACGCACTCTCATCAGACGTATCCGCAGGTCGGTGCGGTTCCGGCCGTGGACGGCCGAAGACAGATGTCGCGTGTCGTGTCGCGCGTCGCAACGATGCGCGACATCTGATGGGGTGGTCGGCGGCGATCCGGCGGCGTGGCAGGATCGATCCGTGGCAACCGCATCGCAGTGGATTCAGGGCGCACGCCCGCGGACTCTCCCCAATGCCGTGGCGCCCGTCGTGGCCGGCGTCGGAGCGGCGCTCCACGGCACCTCGGGATGGGGAGGGATCTCGTGGTGGAAGGCCGGGCTCGCGCTGGCCGTGGCGATGGCGTTCATCATCGGCGTGAACTTCGCGAACGACTACTCCGACGGAGTGCGCGGCACCGACGACGACCGTGTCGGTCCGTTGCGCCTCGTCGGCTCAGGTCTGGCGTCCCCGGGTTCGGTGAAGGCCGCGGCGTTCATCTGCTTCGGCATCGGGGCGGTGTGCGGTCTCGTGCTGGCGATCGCAACGGCCTGGTGGCTGGTCGTGGTGGGTGCGGTGTGCATCGCGGGTGCCTGGTTCTACACGGGCGGTAAGCGGCCGTACGGCTATGCGGGCTGGGGCGAGGTCGCGGTGTTCGTGTTCTTCGGTCTGGTCGCGGTGCTCGGAACCCAGTTCGTGACGTCGGACCGCGTCGACCTGGTCGGCCTCGCCTGCGCGGTGGGTGTCGGCGCGGTCTCCTGCAGCGTGCTGGTCGTCAACAACCTGCGCGACATCCCCTCCGACACCGAGAGCGGCAAGATCACCCTCGCCGTCCGGTTGGGCGACCCCCGCACCCGAATCCTCTTCGCCGTCCTGCTGATGGCCCCGCTCGTGATGAGCGTGGCGCTGGCCTTCGCGACCCCGTGGGCGCTCGTCGGGCTGTTGACGTTCCCACTGCTGTGGCAGGCGTACACGCCGGTCCGCACCGGGGCGCAGGGTCCGGCGCTGATCCCGTCGATCGGGACGACCGGCAAGGCGATGCTGGCGTGGGCGGTCGTCACCGCGGTGGCGTTGGCACTGACCTCATAGTCTGCCGGCGAAGAAGCCCGCTCCGGATCTGCTCCGGGGCGGGCTTCTTCGTATCGGGAATCAGACCTCCGCGTCGACCTCGGGCAGGCTCGCCCACACGGCGGCCTTGAGTTCATCTGCGGTGGTGGCCGATTCGATCAGCGTCCGCGAAGCCTCGTCGGCGGCGTCGATGATGCCGAGCAGCAGGTACTCGCCGCGGAGCTGGCGGTCGCCGCGTTCGCGGGCGATCTCGACCGCCCGGGCGAACACCGCACGGGTGGCCGACGCGAACCGAGGGCGGTTACCCCGCCCGCGCGGACCACGACGGCCACGACCCGGTTCCCAGGGTCCCTCGCCGCCGGGGCCGAAGGGTCCACCGGGACCGAACGGTCCGGGTCCGAAGCCGCCGGCACCCTCGGGGCCGAAGCGCGGGTCGAAACCTTCTGGCCCGCAATCGGGGCGGGGTCCGCGAGCGCGGTGCGGTCCGTGACCGTGCCCGTGCCGGCGTCCGTGTCCTCGGCCGCGTCCACGACCCCCGTCGGGGCCTCCTCGTCGGCCCGGCCCCCGTCCGGGGCGTTCGCCCCAGCCGTCGGACAGGTCCTCACCGAATCGTCCGCGAACGGCTTCGCGGACCTTGTCGAGGTCGATCCCGATGCTGCGCAGCGCTTCCCGGTCCTCCTCGTAGCGCCGGCGCGCCGACTCGTCGTCGGTGTCCGTCACCTCGGCCTGGTCGGCGTGCTCGTCGTGGTACTTGCGCACCACTTCCCGCGCCGATGCCAGGGTCAGCCCCTGATCGGCGAGGATCGAGAACAGCGGACTCCGGGCGTTGCAGAGCATGCCCAGGATGAGGTGGTCGTTGCCGAGTTGCCGATGGCCGAGGTCGGCGGCCTCCTGCGTGGCGAAAGCCAGCAGCATCTTGTCATCACGAGTGATTCGTTCGAACATCTTTGACTCCTTCGGGTCCGCCCTCGCGGACCTCACGTTGTGAGTGCTTCTGATGCACGGCCTGCCGGCTGATCTGCAGCACTTCGGCGATCGCCTGCCAGCTCCAGCCATTGGCCCGAGCGTTGGCGACCTGAACTTCTTCGAGCCGGTCAGCCAGTGTGCGTAGCGCCCGAACCGCAGCCAGGCCCTTCGCGGGGTCGCTGCTCGCGGCATCACCTGCGAGGTCAGCGCCCTGGGCGTCGTCCGGCGTTTCGGTCTTCTGGTCGGCGTGCATGGTGTCAGGTTATGTTGACATCTTGATGTTGTCAAGAATTATTGACGACCCCAACTGCCTGTGGATGGCTGCACATCGACCAGTCCACGAGTCGGCTAGCATGCAACAAACTGCGGGGGGAGTTTGCGATGACAACGAGGGTTGATCCAGACGAGTTGCGGAAAGCAGCGACCAAGTTTGCGCCGGCGGTCGCCTTTGGGCCGGTGTGGCCACCTTCGACGTCAACCGCCGGGCTCGCGGTCACCTTCGCGGCTGCGGGCGTAGACCAACTCGACACCGGGACAGCGCTTTCCGAGACAAAGACGTCCCTGCTGTCTGCGTTGGCCACACTCGGCGGTCGCAAGGCTGCTTGGGAGTCGATCCTCAACGAGTCTGCTGACGCCTACGAGGGATCCGATGTCACCGCGGCCAATCGACTTGCCGGCCTAGTCGACTTGAACCGGCCGCTTCCGGGTCAGCCCGGCTGATGGTCTACCCCACCCGGTCGATCGTCGCCGAGCTCAACTTCGACAAGATGACGACGCTCGCTGAGGAACTGAACGACTACGCCGAACGCACTGCATCCGACGCCCAGACCACACGGGACACCATCACCAGGCTGGACTGGTCCGGCGGCGCGAAGAACGCCGCGGAAAGTCGCGCCCACAGGGAACACGCCCAACTGATGCGGGTCTCGGCAACCTTCACCTCCCTCGCCAATGCCATCACCACCGGGCACACAAATTTGTCGTCCTTGGCAGGCGACTTGAAGCTGACCGCAACGGCCTACGAGGCAAACGATTACTCAGTGGCGGACAACTGGAAGGTCACCGACTCATACAACTATGCGCTTGCCGAATCCGCAGCCGCCGGAGACGACGAGCAACTCACCGCACTCGAAACGTTGAAGGCCACCCGTGCGCGGATCGCCGAGAACGCGACACTCTGGATGGAGGGGGTTGCAAGAGATTTCGACACGGCCGATACCGACATCGCGGCAGCGATCCGGGGCGCAAACGGCGTGCTCGACCAATTAACGCCTCCCGCAGCAGGTTTGAGTGCCGGTGGCGCAGCGAAGATCCTGGACAACTGGGAAGACGGCCGTGGCCTGACCCAAGAGCAGATGTACGCGCTCGCCGCCGCCGGGAACCTGACACCGGAGCAACTACAGGCGCTGCATGCGGGTCAACCTGTCAACATCCCGCAGGGACAATACGACTTCCTTCGAACTCTTTTCCGCGGGATGGACGGCATGTCCGTCGAGGAGATCACCGGACTGCCTGGCACCGGGGAGCAGAGTGCCGCAGTTCGAAACCTGCTCGCCAACGGAATGCAGATCATGAGCAATCCGTCTGTGTCCACCGACGCCGGGGACGCCGGCGGGATGGCGGTCCTGCCGACCAACGTGCGGACGCTACTCACCGAGAAGCCCGCGCAGACAGCCCCCTCCGCCCACGGTTCCGCGGTCAGGCGTCTTGGCGAGTTCGACGCGCTGGCAGACCTTCTCCTGGCGGGCGACGATTCGCTTCGAATGGGTACCGACATCGACCGGGCCTTCCTGAAGCAGGCGGCAGAGATCACCGCATCACTCGAGGGCGACCCGACTCGCAGGGCTTTCGGGGACGTGATCATGACCCCCGAAGAGACCTCCCGATTCCTTGACAAGATGATCGGAGTCGCGAGTCCGGACAAGGCCGCAATCCATGACTTCGTCACTGGATCAAATATGGACGTAACGTGTTCAGACGGAGGCAAATTCAACGCCGACAGTCATCTGGACGCGCTGTTCGGCCACAAGTGGGATGAAAACGCTACCAACGTCAACAATCTCTTCAAGTGGGTCGGTTCCGACGCCGGCAATCCACAGAATTCCTACTACGCCGGCACGGCCGCCGACACCGCCACCGCACTCGGGAAGTACCTCGGCGCCGAGTCGAACATGTCGATCGGCGGAAACCTCGGCGTCAACAGCCCGCACCTCGCACAGACGCTGGCGGGCGCGCTTGCCCCCTACCTCGGCGACTACGCGCACTCATTCACCGGGTCCACCGGTATTCCCACGTACGGTGCCGGAGAACTGACCGCAGGAGAGCTCAAGAACGTCTTCCGAGCCTTGGACTCGGACCCGGCGGCCGCTGCGATCATCAACCAGGCCGGTGCGCAGTGGCAGCTCGCGATGGCGTACCAGGCAGGAGCACATGACCTTCCCCAGCTCGGCGTGGCTGCCGGACTCCTGGCGGATGCGATGCGAGATGGCATGGACGAGGAAATCGCGCACCTGTCCGAGACCGCATACAAGGACCGCGTCGGCGACTATCAGGACAAGCTGAATGCGGCAACAATGCTGAGGTATGTCGCCTCGGTGAGCACCTACGGAGCCGCGCTCAATGCTCTGGTCCCGCCTGAAGTCGAACAGAGACTGTTCGGTGGACCGCCTGACCTCGATTCAATGACCGCAGAGGAGAGGGCGCGCTACGCCTCGGTGAACGTTCCTGCGTTGACTGATCCACAGGCCATTCGGTTCGCATACTTCGTTGGTGCGGCATCCACCGACCCCTCCCTTCAAGACCAGTTCCCTGGGGGCTTCGACGAAAAAGGCCGGCCAAACTACGAACAGCTGATCGAGTGGGACAAGGCCAATGGAGGCAAGTGGACGAAGTGGATGAGTGAGCAGATGTCACAGGGCTTCGACAGCAACTTCGATCTCGGTGTCGGCGCACCCGACCAACCCGGACCACCACCGCAGGCAGGCACGCTTCCACTCGTCCCGGGCGGAAAACCGGTCGGCTGACGGAGGAACAAAAAACTATGCGCTCCTTCTATTCAGTTATTCTCGCGCTCTTGCTGCTGCCGATGGTCAGTTGTTCTGGCGACGCACAGACCAACGACCTCCCTTTAACCGGCCCCCCGCCGGCTCAAGGTGCAGACCCGTCACAGTTCCCTTTCCGATGGATCCCGACCCGTGCGCTCGACCTCAAATCACCGGACGGAACCTTCGTACGTGCGATAGCCGAGACCGACGTTCTTTTCAGTTATCTGGGCAGCTCCGCGATGCAAGCACTGGTTCCCCCTGGATACGTCGAAGCAGCCCAGGAGCTTTGGACTCTGAGAGTGAACAACATACCCACCTTGAACATCGAGCCACGAACGACGTACCTGTTCGCAGTCGATTTCCCCGACACCGTGCGGCGAGCAGACGAACCGAGAGATCAACGTCACGCCTCGCCCACCCCGACCGATCAGCTCGGCAGAGCGGCCGTCTGCACCTTCAGCACGGGGCCAAACCCCAAACCCATTCTTCGCGCGCTCTTCACCTACCGGCGCACCGGCATCGCCCCTTCGGTTGACCAAAAGGGGGCGCTGAACCAGCCCACTGTGAACGTGTTCGGCGATTGGACGGCTCTCGAGGACTACGACACGCTTGACGATCGGCCCTGCGAGAGAACGCTTGCGTCGCCCGACGGTCAACATCAAAGCCCCAGCCCTGGATGGGCTGGCGCGAGCCACTGACCGCTAGCAGAATCAGGTATTCAAACCATGTCAAGTGAACTCGAAGGACTGAAGCCCCACATCATCGCCGCGCTCAAGTCACCGCCGGGCACAACCCTCAAGGACCTCGCCGCGCGCTTCCCCGAACTCGACCGCGAGAAGCGACTCGAGGAGGAGTTCAGACGTCGCTACGACGACGCGATCTTCGACTGGCAGCACCACAACGGATGGAAACAAGCTCCGTATGACGTGGCGCAGGAGATCGCCGAGCAGGTTCGACACGAGATCGAGTACGAGGTCCGAACAGGGAGACTCACCTGAGACAGACTCCGCCAGAAGTTGGGGCAGTTTGATCCGCCTACCGGATCAAACTGCCCCAAGAAGGAAGGGCTCGACGACCACGCCGAGCAGATGAGGTGGCAGCAGCCGGTCGCAACATCCTTGCCGCGATACCGAACGTCGGCGCACCGCTGAATGCCATGATGATCTGAGGACGCCACGGCTCTGACCACGAGACTCACGGCGCGTTCGAAGCGTCGCACTGCTACCGTCACGGCTCATGACGACTCCTACCGCCGCTGGATGGTCCGCCGACGAGCACCCGCCCTGCGCGCAGCAGCAGAACCTCTGCAGGGAGGATTCGGCAGCACACTCGTGATCACCGCACTGTTCGGTGGGATCGTTGCCGGCCTCGCGGTCGCGGTTCCGGTCGGTGCCGTCGGTGCACTCATAGTGATGACCGGCGCACACCGCGGGTGGCGGGTCGCAGCCGGCGGCGGCCTGGGAGCCGCGACTGTCGACGCCCTCTACGCGATCTTGGCGGTGATCGGCGGGAGTGCAGTCACCGCCGCCGTCGGAAGTGTGGCGACACCCCTGCGTTGGGTGGCCGGCCTCGTACTTCTGGTCCTCGGCGCGATGATGCTTCGATCGGGCTGGCGAAGCCGAAGCGGGACAACGGATGCCGGGCCCTCACGCCTCTTCGGCACCGCCGGCCGCGCCTATGTCAGCGTGTTCGGCGTGACGGCGATCAACCCCGCGACGGTCATCTACTTCGCCGCTCTCGTGGCCGGCGGTGCGGTCGTCGAACCCACGGCGGCCTCTGGCACCGCATTCGTTCTCGGCGTACTGATCGGCTCGGCGGCGTGGCAACTGGTTCTCGCCGCGGGCGGTTCGTTCCTCGGCGCAGCGCTCGTCGGCGACCGTGGTCGACGATGGACGGCGGTCATCGGAGGTGGGCTGACGATGCTCCTCGCCGCCCGAATCCTGATCGGGTCGTGAGTTTTCTGGCTCTTCCGGATTCAGAGTGCATGCAGGTGTTCTGCGAGTTGGCCGGAGTGGATGAGTGACCGCAAGATGTAGTGGGTGAGGTTACGGAACCCGAGCGCGATCCCGCGCAGATGCTCGAGGCGCCCGTTGATGGCTTCGACCGGCCCGTTGGAGGCACCGGTGTCGAAGTAGGCGAGGATCTCGGCTCGCCGGGCCCACAGGGATCGGCCCAGCTGCGCCATTTCAGCCAGCCCGGTCGGCAGACCGGTGTGGATGCGTTTGAGCAGCTTGTACATCGCGATCTTCCCGTCCCGCTTGTTCGGTTGGTCGTAGGCGTCGATGAGGTCTTGGTAGATCGCGTAGGTGACCGCAACGGCCACATGCTCGTCATGGGCGTCGAGGCCGGTGCGCAGGCGGGTCTTCTGTTTGTCGGTGAGCAACCCGATCCGGGTCAGCAGGGTCCGACGGATACCGTAGAGGGGATCTCCACTGCGACCCCGATGTCCACACGTATCCTGTTGCACCCGTTGGCGACACAGGGTGAGTTTCTCCGCGGCCAGGTGCACCACGTGGAATGGGTCCATCACGGCCCGCGCCTTGTCGAGGGACTCTGCGGTGGCGGTGCGGTAGCCGCTGAACCCGTCCATGGTGACCACTCGGATTCGATCGCGGAACGCCTGATCGCGAGCGTCGAGCCAGTCCTTCAACGCGGCTTTCGACCGGCCGGCGACCATGTCCAACAAGCGGGCCGGACCGGTCCCGTCGACGATCGGGGTGAGGTCGACGAGGACGGTCACGAAACTTGAATCACCCTGGCCACGAACATGTTTCCACTTGTGCTCATCAACCCCTAAGACCCGCACACCGGACAGCCGGACGGGTGCAGTAGCCAGGGTCCGGGCCGCTTCGCAGGCCAGGGTGTTGACGGTGTTCCAGCTCAACCCCACCGCCGCGGCCGCGGCCGAGACCGACATTTTGTCGCAGATCATCGCCCGCATGATCCAGGTGGTGGTGCGGCGGGTGACCTGCGCACGCGAGGCCACGATCGCACTGAGGTCGGCCCGGAAGATCGACGTCGCGCAGTCGCTGGTGGCGCATGTGTAGCGCGGTACCGTCAGATGCAGCCGGGTCGGATGCCCCACGATCGGCAGATCGGCGACCTCCCGGTCGACGTGATCACGCAGCCGACCCACTCGCCCGCAGGTCGGGCACGTGTTCTTTGGGTCCAGGAGCTGGCAGAACAGGTGGGTGCGGTCCTCGCCGTCGACGGCGGCATCGGTGATCGTGACGCCGAGTTCGATGGTGCGGCAAATCGTGTCGGCAATAGCGCTACGCTGCGTCATGGGTCCTGTGAGTGTTCGGATGAGTGTGTAGGAGCTTTCATCCTCACACCACAGGACCCGCCCACATCACGCAGAGGCTCACACCCGCAAATCCGACCTACATCTTGTGGCCAGTAGAACCTGTTTCACGCACCGTCAATCCGGAAGAGCCAGTTTTCTCCGTATGACGTTGTGCCCGGATTCCGGGCACAACGTCATACGGAAATCAGCAGCACCGGGCAGGACCTACTCGTTCAGAATCGACTCGCTGATGTTCATCCGCGCTGCGCGCACGGCCGGTAGGAACGCGCCCACCAGGCACAGCGCCACCGCGATCGCGACGAACATCGCGGCAGACGGTCGTGGCGAATAGATCACCGTCAACGACGTTGTGACACTCAAGATTCGGTCACTCAGCAGATGCATCATCGCACCGAGGACCACCCCGACCAGGGCGCCGACCATGGCGACCGCGGCGGCCTCGGCAAGCACCATGCGCGAGATGAACTTCCGCGAGGCACCCATCGCCCGGAGCACACCCAACTCACGACGACGCTCGATCACCGAGAGCAGCAGGGTGTTCAGCAGCGCGATCGCGGCGGCGCCGGCGACGATCCACTGGATGGCCACCGTGAACGAACCCGCCTGCTGGACGGTCGCCTGCGTGGCGGCGAGCGCTTCCGCACCGGTGTAGACGCTGATGGGTTTGTTGCCGGTGGTCGGAACCTCCGCGACCAGCGCTTCGAGCGACTTCTGCACCTGCTCGGGGTCGGCGTCGGGTGCGGTGATCACCTGCAGGTAGGTGTCGCCCTCGCGTCCGAACCACTCCCCCAGCTGCTGCTGCGACAGCGCGGCGACCCCGGAGTCCACGGAGACGTAGTCGACGGTGTCCCGGACGATGACGTCGTGCGGACCGGTCGGCGTCGCCAGCGTCACCGTGTCTCCGACACCCACATCGAGCACGCGCGCAAGCACATTCGACAACAGGATGCCGTTCCCGGCGAGCACCTGCTCGACCGACTCCGGCGTCGCCTTCCGCATGAACGGCGCTCGCGACCCGGGTTCCAGACCCTGCACATTCGCTCGGCTCTCGCCGATGTTGACCGCAGCCCACTGACCGCCGACGACCTCGGTCACCCCGGGCACCTTCGCGGCCTCGCCGCGGATCGACGGCGGCAGGATCGGACCCAGCGGCAGGCTCGCCGACGAGGACGACGACACGTAGAAGTCCGGGTCGCCCAGGCCGTCCAGCGATTTCGACATCGACGAGACGAGGTTGTCCAGCGCACCCGACGTCCCCATGCCCACGGCGATCGCCACGGCGACCGTCATGAGCGTCGCCCACGCCCGACGCGGCGCGCGCTCGGTGTTGACCGACGCCAGCTGACCCGGTCCGCGGAACCAGCGGGCGACCCGAACCACCAGCCAAGTCAACGGATTCGACAACGCGAAGCACACCAGCAGCGCACCCACGAGATAGACGACACCGGCCAGAATCGCCGGCCGGCCGGGCACCGTGGCCACGATGACCCACGATGCGATCAACCCGGCGACACCCACGATCGCCGCGATCACGACCACCGGGCCGCGACGTCTCGACGCGTCGGACACCTCGACGGGAGCCATCGCCTCCACCGGCGACACCGAGAACACCGACCGCGCGGCCAGCGATGTGGCGGCGACACAGGCGATCACACACGCGAGGACCGCGACCACCGGCGCGTACCCCGGGAGATGATAGTTGATGACCGTGCCCACCGTGTCGGGCGGCGGATCGGGCAGGCTCGCGATGACCGCGCGGCCGGCGAGGATTCCGAACGGGATACCGACCACACCACCGACCAGACCCATCAGGGCGGCCTCGCCCAGCATGTCACCGACGAGGTGGGATCGTTTGGCGCCCAACGCCCGGATCATGGCGAGCGAACCGCGCCGCGACGCCACCGCCATGTTCATCGTGTTGAAGACCAGGAACGCCGCGATCACCAGCGACACCAGCGAGACGAGCAGCGTCGCGTCGCGCGTCACCGAACTCGCGACCTCGGCCTGTTTGGCGCGGAAGTCCGGATCGACGACGACCGCCCGGCCGTCGACGATCTCCTCGACCTGCTTGCGCACCGAACCGACATCGACGCCCGGTTCGGTGACGATGAGGATCGAATCGAGCCGTCCTTCCAGCCCGACGAGTCGTTGCGCGAGGTCGAGGTAGGCGAACAGAAACCGACCGTTGTTGAGTCCGGCCGCCTGCTCGTTGTCGACGACCTCCAGCACCTCGACGTCGACGCCGTTGACCGTCAGCTTCTGCCCGACGTCGAGGCCGAGTCCCGGCCCGACGAAGACGCCGTTGCGCAGTCGGTCGAAGTCGATCGAGCCGGAGTTCTCCTGTTGCACGGCGGATCGCAGGCTCCCCGACAGCGACGTGACGCGCTGGTCGGAACCGATGAGCGGGATCGCCGACTCGTCGACGACGACCGACCCGCGGATCATCGGTACGACGGCTTTGACACCGTCGACGTCGCGGCGGATCTGCCCGGCCAACGACTGGTCGACGCCGCTGTCGGCGATCGCCGCGACCTCGAGATCGGCCGAACCGGAGATCGCATTGTTGAACGCGCGCACCGACTCCGAGGTCGAACCGAAGGTCCCCAGAACAGCGACGAGCAGCGCCGACGAGACGATGACCACCGCGAGCGAGGTGAACAGCCGCAGCCGGTGGGTGCGGATCTCGCGGATGTTGAGCAGCCGGATACGGGTGAAGCCGGCGAGCAGGGCTTCGACACGCCTCCTCGCTGCGCTGGTCGGCTGCTCAGCCGGCGGGGTGTCGCTCACTCCGCGATCTTCCCGTCGCGCACCGTGATCGTGGTGTCGGCGAACGCAGCCGCCTTGGGGTCGTGGGTCACCATGACCACCAGTCGATCCGGCGCGGCGTGCGCGACGTCGGCGAGCAGTTCCAGCACCGATTCCCCGGTCTTGGAGTCGAGGTTGCCGGTGGGTTCGTCGGCGAGCAGGATCGTCGGGTCCATGATGAGCGACCGGGCGATGGCCACGCGCTGCATCTGTCCGCCGGACAATTCCGACGGCCGGTGGTCGACGCGGTCGCCGAGGCCCACCTGCTCGAGGAGTTCGACGGCGCGCGGTTTGGCCTTGCGCAGCGACTGGTTGTCGAGCAGTCGTGGCAGCGCCACGTTCTCCCACGCCGACATGGTCGGGACGAGGTTGAAGAACTGGAAGACGAAGCCGACGCGATGGCGCCGGAAGGCCGACGCGGCAGTGTCGTCGAGCGCACCGAGATCGACTCCGTCGATGGAGATCCGGCCCGACGTCGGGGTGTCGAGGGCGCCCAGGATGTGCAGCAGCGTGGACTTGCCCGCGCCGGAGGGACCGACGATGGACGCGAACTGCCCTCCGTCGATGGTCAGATTCAGTCCGTCGAGGGCGCGGACGCGTTCCTCACCCATCTGGTACTCACGCACCAGGTCGACGGCCTCGACGAGTGGACGCACGGTTTCGGTCGGCACCCCCCGGATGGTAGCCCACCGGGTTGGTGCGGCTCGGGGCTCAAGCCGTCCAGCGTCCCGTCGCGAGGAACTCATCGAGGACCCCGTTCGCCGGGTCCAGATCGAAAGACTGTGCAGCGATCCACTTCTCGTCGAAGTAGGTGTTGGCGTAGCGGTCACCCGGATCGCACAGGAGCGTCACGATGCTGCCGGCCCGACGATCGGCGACCATCTCCGCGACGAGGGAGAACGCACCCCATATGTTGGTGCCGGTCGACCCGCCGACGCGGCGCCCCAGCATCTCCGACAACCGGTGCGTGGTGGCGATCGAGGCCTCATCGGGAACGCCGATCATCCGGTCGATCACCTGGGAGATGAACGACGGCTCGACGCGCGGCCGGCCGATTCCCTCGATACGCGAACCGATCTCACCGGTGAGCGTTCCGTCTCCGGTCTCGTACGCCGGCAGGAACACCGAGTTCTCCGGGTCGACGACCGCGAGCCAGGTGTCGTGGCGCCGGTACCGCACATAGCGGCCGAGCGTCGCCGAGGTGCCGCCGGTACCGGCGCCCACCACGATCCACGTCGGGACCGGGTGCTCCTCGTCGGCCATCTGGGCGAAGATCGATTCGGCGATGTTGTTGTTGCCGCGCCAGTCGGTGGCCCGTTCGGCCATCGTGAACTGGTCGATGAAGTGCCCGCCCAACTCGGCCTCGAGGCGCAACGCCTCGGTGTAGACCTCGCCGGGATGTTCGACGAAATGACAACGGCCGCCGTGCCGTTCGATCAGCCTGGTCTTCGCCGGCGACGTACTCGACGTCATCACCGCGATGAACGGCACGCCGATCAGCTCGGCGAAGTAGGCCTCGCTGACGGCCGTCGAGCCCGACGACGCCTCGATGACGGGCGTGCCCTCGGTGACCCAGCCGTTGCAGATCGCGTAGAGGAACAGCGACCGGGCCAGACGATGCTTCAGCGATCCGGTCGGATGTGTCGACTCGTCCTTCAGGTACAGGTCGACACCGGCCTCGCCGTCGGGCCCGGACCATCGCGACCACGCGGGCAACGGAACCCGCAGCAAATGCGTGTCGGCACTGCGCCGGGCGTCGGCCTCGATCAGCCGTACCGCGTTCTGCGCCCAGGCGCGGTCTCCCCGATGATCGACGACCCGCGTCGGCCTCATGCGGGACGCCCCGTTCGGAACGACCTCACTTGTCCCCGCGCAGGCGCGACTGGAGGTCGTCGTGGCGGGCCCGACGATCGGCCTCGATCGCGGCGATCTCGCCGTTGACCTTCAGCCTGAGCGACTTGAACAGGTACATGCCAAGCGGGAGCGCGATCAGCACGCCGAAGACTGCGGCCACGAGGAACGGCACGTCGACACCGACGAGCTTTCCGCCGAAGAGGATGACGGCGGCGATGACCACGACGAGCAGCATGCGCGCGACCGTGTAACCGAACAGGGCGACCGCCAGGGTCGCGGGGCGGCCGCTTGGCGTAGGTGTACCGGGGGCAGGGTCTTGCGCTTCACTCACCACCTCAGAGTACTTGGCACCCCTCGAAGACCTGCACGTCGAGGGCCTTTGCACGCTCTTTACCTGCGGCTGACGGTTCGAGTACCTGGGCGATTTGCGTGTATTCATGAAACACGCGTCCATCACGTGCCGGGCCGATTCGCCAAACCGTGGCGCACCGACAGGGCACCATCGTTTCAGGGGGAAACGTGACCAGCATCGAAACAACCGCGTCCACCTACATCACCCCGGGACTCGCCAGCCAGCACACCCTGACCCCCGGCCAGGTGGCGGCGATGTTCAATGTGAATCCCAAAACCGTCGCACGCTGGGCCAGCTCGGGCATCCTCGGCTCCATCCGCACCCCGGGCGGCCATCGACGCTTCCGCGAAGAGGACGTGGTCGCACTCCTGAACCGTCGCACCCACTAGTCGGGCCGGCCCATCGAGCGACCTCAACCGGCTGCCAGACGAACTGACGTACCCTGGTTGACGGGAGGTTGCCATGACTTATCTGTTCGCCGTTCTCGGTCTGCTCGCCATCGGTTTCCTGATGTGGCGTGCGTTCGGACCGCAACCCGACGGCGGCGGCAGCGCCTCCCCGTCCGGCGGTCAACGGCGTCGCTCCAGAGGGCCGGTCGGCCCCGACGACGACCCCGACTTTCTTCGTGACCTCGACAATCGCACCCGTGACACCAACGGCGGAGAAGCTGACGACCTCTGACGTCAGCCATCTGCTGAACCGCGTCATATACAAAAACCTGAGACGAGATTCAGAAAGCCTTGCCGGAACATACCCAGGGGTAGGGTAATGTCCTTCTCATCATCGACTCCACGATGGATGATCCGAGAGAAGGCGCCGTTGAACCCGGGACGATCTCCGCAAGGGGCGTCGACCGATGACGACCTGAGCTTCGCAGACAAGATCGGTCACCTGTTCGAGCACAGCCGTGACGAGAACGGGATCCGCTACACCGGCAAGAAGATCGCCGAGAAAGCGAACCGCTTGGGGTACTCGCTGTCGGATGCGTACATCTCGCAGCTCCGCACCGGCAAAGCTCGTACTCCGTCGTTCCGCACCGTCGAAGCCATCTCCCGTGCCTTCGACGTGAGCGTCACTTATTTCCTCTCCAATCCCGACGAGGACCTCGAGCGCGTCAGACAGCAGCAGAACTATGTCGAGATGCTCGAGGTCACCGGCAGCCACCTGGCCGGGATCGACCTCGGTTCACTGTGCCCGGACACGATCGATGCCCTCATCGATCTGCTGAAACTCGTGAAGTCACAGGCTCTGGCGAAGCAGGCCGAGACCCCGGAGCCCGACGCCTGACGGCTCAGAGGCCTGCGTACGAGTGCAGGCCCGAGACGACCAGGTTGATGATGAACAGGTTGAACAGCATCGCGACGAAGCCGGCGACGTTGATCCAGGCCGCGGCGGTGTTGCGCCAGCCTGCGGTTGCGCGGGCGTGCAGGTAGGCCGCGTAGATCACCCACGCGATGAACGACACCGTCTCCTTGGGGTCCCAGCCCCAGAATCGTCCCCAGGCGGCCTCGGCCCAGATGGCACCGCAGATCACGCCGAGGCCGAAGAGCGGGAAGCCGACGACAACGGTCTTGTAGGCGAGGCGGTCCAGGCTCTCGGCCGCCGGGATGTGGTCGACGATGCGACGCAGCGCGCCGCCCAGTCCCGGGCGAGCGGTGGAAGCCGCGTCGGCGGCGGGGTTCGATGCCCACCGCATCTTCATCAGGTAGAGGATGCTGGCGACGCCGGAGACCATGAGGATGCCCGAGGACACCGAGATGATCGAGACGTGCACGGCCAGCCAGTACGACTTGAGCGCCGGCACCACGGGCGCGGCCTGCGTGTAGAGCCAGCGGCCGGCGATGAACATCAGCAGGACGACCGGCAGCAGCACGAACGAGAGCAGCGGACGGTGTTCGGGCTTGCGCAGGATGACCAGCGCGGCGATCACACCGGCGGCACACGTCATCGAGACGAACTCGTACATGTTGCCCCACGGCACACGGTCGGTTGCCATGGCGCGCAGCACGATCGACGCGAGGTGCGCGACGAGCCCGACGATCACGACGGGCAGGCCCATGTTGCCGAGCTTGTCCCCGAACGTCCGCTTCGCCGGGCCCGCGACGCGACCCGGCACCCGGACGTCGTCGGAACCGGCCGAAGCCGAGGCGGTACCGGCGGCGACGAGTTCCCGCTCCTCGAGCCGGCGACCGCGAACCGCCGCCAGCGCACCGAAGAACAGGAACGCGGCGACCACGTACACGGCCATCGCGGTGCCGAACAGCAGGTCGGAGTAGCGTGCCAGCGTCTCGTCCACCTGGACGGTGCCGTTGTTCATCAGAGTTCCTTTCGCCGGCGCCTAGAGCCGCCGGGTCGCGCGCCGCGAGGTGGATTCGTCCGCGTCGTCGGCGACGAGTGCCGCCGCCTGATCTTCGAACCCTTCACCCCAGCCGGCCTGATCGGTACGGGCCAGACCGGCAATCTCTACTACAGTACGTCGTTTTCCGTCGAGCGGTTCGGAGCCGGCCGGGTTTCGACTGCCGTCCTGCCCGGTGGTGACCGGTGCCGGGACGAGCCGCGCCCAGATGCGACGGCGGCGGATCAGCAGCGAGATCAGAAGCCCGCCGAGCATCACGATCGAGCTGACCAGCACCCAGATCTGTGCCGGGTCGTGGGAGACCTGCACCGACACCCACCGCTTGTATCCGTCGAAGGTGACGGTGGTGCCGTCGGCGGTGGTGTGGCTCTGGCCGATGCTCAGGTTCACCTGTGCCTGCCGCTGGAGGCGGCCCTGCTCGACGAGGTCCTGATCGAGGGAGTAGACGTTCTGCGGTTTGCCGGTGTCGAGACCGGTGTCGCCCTTGTAGACGCGGATCGCGACGGCCGGGTCGTCGGGCTCGGGAGACAGCGACGTCAGCAGGGTCCCGTGGTAGAGCGCGGTCGGCGCGAACAGGCCCTCGAGCGCGATCTGGTTCTTCCGTCGCTCGTCGGCGTCGGGATAGAGACCGGCCGGGGTGTCGTAGCGCACCGCACCCGAGGACAGCATCGTCTGCAGTTCGTCCGGGACGAACGGGACGGTCTGGGTGCGCTTCTCCCCGTTGGGGAAGGTCACGGTGAAGGTCGGGGCGAAGCCGTTGCCCAGCACGTAGACGCGGTCGCCGGCGACGCGCAGCGGTTCGTTCACGCGGACCGAGGTGCTGGTCCAGGTGTCCGGGGAGCCGACCTTGGTTCCCTCCGCGTAGCGGATCGTCGCGTCGTACATGTCGGGCTGCCCGCTTGGCAGGAAGGTCGCCGAGAAGTCGTCGACGCGGAAGCAGAACGGCGACAGGTCGGTGCCGTCGACGAGGTTGCCGGCGCGGAAGGAGTCGTAGACGGCGGTCGAGGTGTTGCACATGCCCTGCTCGCCGTCGGCGACGAGGATTCGCGTGCCCTCGTAGCCGAACATCTTTCCGGCCGCGATCGACACCAGCAGCGCGAGCAGCGCGAAGTGGAAGACCAGGTTGCCGAACTCCCGCAGGTAACCCTTCTCCGCGGACACCTCGACGCAGCCCTCGGGGTAGGCCTTGGACGGTTCGCGGACGACGACCTCGCGCCGCCAGCCGCGGAGCCGGCCGTTGATGCGCTCGGCGATCTCGTCGGGGGTGCCGTCGACGGTGTGCGTGACGTGCCGCGGGAGCCGCGACAGATTGCGCGGCGCGGCAACGGGTTTGGCACGCAGGCTGTGGAAGTGCTCGATCATCCGCGGCGTGAGGCAACCGACCAGCGAGACGAACAGCAGCACGTAGATGGCGGTGAACCAGACGCTGGAGAAGACGTCGAACAGCTGCAGTCGGTCCATCCAGGTGCCGAGCGTGCCGCGTTCGGCGATGTACTCGAGCGTCTTGGTCTCGTTCAGCTCGCGCTGTGGGAGGAGCGCTCCGGGGATCGCCGCGAGTGCGAGCAGGAAGAGCAGCAGCAGGGCGGTGCGCATCGAGGTCAGCGAACGCCACAGGTTGCGCAGCGGCCAGAGCACCCGGCGTCGGGCCCAGTGCGGCTTGGGCGCGCCGGGTTCGGGGGTGTCCACCTGGGGACGGTCGGAGACGTCGGTCATGGCTGCAACACGCTCAGATCGGTAGTTGGGTGTCGGTGACGAAGCGGACCTGGACCCAGACGATGAACTGGTCCCACCAGCCGGTCAGCAGTGCGACGCCCACGCCGATGAGGAGGACGCCACCGATGATCTGGATGGTCCGGGCGTTGCGGCGCAGCCAGCCGAGGCTGCGCAGGGCCCACGCCGAGGAGAATGCCAGCACGACGAACGGCAGGCCGAGGCCCAGGCAGTACGCGACGATGAGGGTCACGCCCTTGGCCGCGGTCGCACCCTCGGTGCCGCTGACGGTCGCGATGACCGAGGCCAGCGTCGGTCCGAGGCACGGCGTCCAGCCGAGCGCGAAGACCGCGCCGAGCAGCGGGGCGCCGACGATGTTGGAGACGCGCACCGGCTCGAAGCGGACCTCACGCTGCAGGGCCGGGATGAGGCCGATGAACACCAGGCCCATGGCGATGGTGACGACGCCGCCGATACGTTGCAGCAGTTCACGATTGAGGACGAACGTGCTGGTGACCCCCAGCACCGTCGCGGTGGCAGCGACGAACACGACGGTGAAACCGAGTACGAACAGGCCGGCGGCGAGCGCGACCCGTGAGCGTCCGGTCTTGGCTCCCTCGCCCGCCTTCACCGCGGGCGCCTCGGCGCCGACGAGTCCCGCGAGATACGACAGGTAACCGGGGACGAGCGGCACCACGCACGGCGACGCGAACGAGACGAGACCGGCCAGCAGACATGC
Organism: Gordonia sp. Swx-4; assembly: GCF_030316175.1. Lineage (NCBI taxonomy): Bacteria > Bacillati > Actinomycetota > Actinomycetes > Mycobacteriales > Gordoniaceae > Gordonia > Gordonia sp. Swx-4. The sequence continues at coordinate 1,007,716 of NZ_CP128197.1, read as the reverse complement.
CGCGAGGGCGAGTAGTAGCGGGCCGCTGGTCACCGTGTCGGCGAAGGTGTCGCCGATCGACGAGGCGAGGACGGTCGTCGTCAGGTCGGCCGTGGTGGGCTGGGACATCAGGCGGCACCCGTGGGTTCCGCGGCGACCCGCTTGACGACCTCGTCGAGTTCCTTGTCGGATACGGCCTTGAGGAAGACCGCAGCCGGCCGGTGCTGACGGTCGAGGACGATCGTCGTCGGGACCACCGAGGTCGGGGTGGTCAGTGCCGCCAGGGACAGGCCCGGGAAGTCGTAGATGGACGGGAACCCGACCTTGCGGTCGATCACGAAGTCCTTCGCGGAGTTCCGGTCGTCGCGCAGGTTGATGCCGAGGAACTCGACGCCGTCGTCGCGGTTGTCCTCGTAGACGCGCTCGAGGTCGTCGGCCTCGCCACGGCAGGGCCCGCACCACGAACCCCAGACGTTGATGACCACGACCTTGTCGGCGAACCTCGCGTCGGACAGCGACAGCGGCTGCCCGCTCACGAGGTCCTCGCCCTCGAGGCCGGCGATCGGTTTGCGGTCGGCCGGTTCGTAGGTGATGACCGTCTGCCCGCCGGGCGACACGAACTGGAAGGTGTTCCCCTGTGCCACCGCGTCGTCACCGGTGCTGCAGCCGCTGATCAGCAGGATCAGGGCCGACAGCACTGCCGGCAGGAGGAACTTGCGCACTGCTTCTCTACCTCTGGCTTCACGCACCGGTGGCCAGCGGGTCGGATGCACCGGCCGGCTCGGAGTAGATGATGTCGACGAGGGCGTCGTCGTCGTAGATCAGGCTGGTCAGCGAGGCCAGCGAGCACTGCCGCCGACGCGGGTCGTGCCAGAGGCGCTGACCTTCGAGGAACCGACGCAGCGTGTAGACGGGCAGCTGATGGCTGACGCAGATGGCCTCGTGGCCGCGTGCGGCGTCGCGGGCCTTGTTGGCCGCGGCCAGCATGCGGTGGGCCAGCTGAATGTACGGCTCGCCCCACGACGGGGTGAAGGGGTCACGCAGCTTGGGCCAGTGCCGCGGCTTGCTCAGCGCGCCGTCGCCGACGGAGACCTTGAGGCCCTCGAAGACGTTGTCGGCCTCGATGAGGTCGTCGTTGGTCTGGATGGACAGCCCGTGGGCGGCCGCGATCGGGGTCGCGGTCTCCTGCGCACGCTGCAGCGGCGAGGCGAAGACGGCCTTGACGTCGTGGTCGGCGAGGGCGTCGGCGACCGTCTGCGCCTGCGAGCGGCCGGTGCCGGAGAGCCGGAAACCGGGGAGTCGGCCGTAGAGGATGCCCTCCGGGTTGTCGACCTCTCCGTGGCGCATCATGTGGACGATCGTGTGCATCAGGCGTTGTCCCCCGGGGTGGCTGCGGTAGCGGCTGCTTGCGCTGCCGCGGGCAGCGCGTCGGCGATCTGCGAGAAAGCATCCTCGTCGAGTGCGGCGGACACAAACCAGGCCTCGAAGGCACTCGGCGGTGCGTACACCCCGCGTTCGAGCAGCGCGTGGAAGAACGGGGCGAATCGCCAGGTCTGCGTCGCATTCACCCCCGCGTAGTCGACGATCGGGATCTCCGGGTCGGTAGTGAAGAACACACTCAGGAGGTTGCCCGCCTTCTGCACGCGGTGGCTGACACCGGCTGCGGTGAGCGACTCCGTGAGCAGTCCGGCGAGACGGTCGGCGTTGGCGTCGAGCTTGTTGTAGACCTCGTGGTCGGCGTGACGCAGGGTGGCGAGGCCGGCGGCCACCGCGACCGGGTTCCCCGACAGGGTGCCCGCCTGGTAGACCGGGCCGGTCGGCGCGAGGCGTTCCATGACGTCGGCGCGACCACCGAAGGCGGCGGCGGGCAGGCCGCCGCTCATGACCTTGCCGAAGGTGTAGAGGTCTCCCGCGACTCCTTCGAGGCCATACCAGCCGCTCGGGCTCACCCGGAAGCCGGTCATGACCTCGTCCATGATCAGCAGCGCGCCGTGGCGGCGGGTGACCTCGCGGAGACCGGCGTTGAAGCCCGCGTGCGGCGCGATCGCGCCCATGTTGCCGGCGGCCGCCTCGGTGATGACCGCGGCGATGTCGTGGCCGTGCTCCTCGAATGCCTTCGCGACGGCCTTCAGGTCGTTGTAGGGCAGAACCAGGGTGTCGTGGGCCGACGCACCGGTGACGCCCGGGCTCGTCGGCAGACCGAGCGTCGCCAGACCCGAACCGGCGGCGGCGAGCAGGGCGTCGACGTGACCGTGGTAGCAGCCGGCGAACTTGATGATCTTGGAACGACCGGTGAATCCGCGGGCGAGCCGGATCGCCGACATCGTGGCCTCGGTACCCGAGTTCACCAGGCGCACACGCTGGACCGGATCGACGCGGCCGATGATCTCCTCGGCCAGTTCGATCTCGGCCTCGGTGGGCGCGCCGAACGACAAACCGCTGGTCGCCGCACGCTGCACGGCTTCGACGACGGCCGGATGCGCGTGGCCGAGGATCATCGGTCCCCACGAGCTGACGAGGTCGACGTAGGTGTTGCCGTCGGCATCGGTCAGGCGGCAGCCCTGGGCACTGGAGATGAAGCGCGGGGTCCCGCCGACCGCAGAGAAGGCACGGACCGGAGAGTTGACGCCGCCCGGGATGGCCTCGGCGGCGCGGGCGAACAGCGCAGCGGAGGAGTCGGAATGCTCGACGATGGGGCCGTCAACGGAAGGGGTCACGGCCTACAGTGTTCCAAATGGCACCGGGTGACCCAAATCGCCGCTGGTGAGAGGGTGCTCCGGATCACGCGGGGGTGTCAGATGGGGCCGTCGACGGTCAGTTCGCGAGCGCCTTGCGGACCTGCTCCGCGATCGCTGCCTGGCCCCGTTCGTTCGGGTGAACCCGGGCGGGTCCCTGCGCCGTCATCGGCTCGATCCAGCGTTGCGGACCGGCGCAGGCGTCGTGCCCCACCGACACCGGCAGCATGTCCACGAACCGGACACCCTCGTCCTCGGCAGCGCGTCGGCCGTACTCGTTGAGCGAGGTCTGCAGCTCGCGGATCATGGGGGCGTCGCCGACGGCGAGCTTCATCTCGGGGTAGCAGCCGACGGTCGGCGGCATCAGCCACGGATAGCCGACGAGCAGCACCTTCGCGTCCGGCGCCTTGGCCTTCACGTCGCGCAGCGCCTGACGGATGGCCGGATAGATGTCGGTGGCGACCGGCTCGATCAAAGAGCGTCCGTACCGATCGGTGCACGGCGAGCCGAGTGGATTGGTGTCCGCCGCTCGGCTGCAGAGCTCGATCGTCCGCCCATAGGTCCCCTTGTCGTTGCCGCCGATCATCACCGTGACGATGTCGGCGTCAGCGGTCAGGGCGTCGAGCTGCGGCGGCACCCCCTCGTGCTGGGCGTTCCGGAAGTCGGCGGTCTCGGCGCCGCCGCAGCTGACGTCGGTCAGCGAGAGGTCTTCCTCCGCGGCAACGATGTGCGCGAAGTTCTTCGACGAGCGCAAGCACAGGATCGGCGAGTCCTCCACCAGCGGCTGGACGCCGGTCCCCGCACTGAAGCTGTCGCCGAGGTTGACGTAATCCGTGCGGTTGTCGGCGGTCTGGGTCTCGGCGGATGTGGGCGGCGGGCCTGGGCTGCCCGCGGCGTCGTCGCTCGAGCAACCAGTCGCCAGGGTCGCGGCCACCGCGAGCAGGCCGAGACCGCGCAACAGGGAGCTGGTCCGACCGCATCGGTGTCGTGTGTCCACCAACCCATCGTGCGTCCGCGCGAAGGCGGTCGGCAACCACCGCCCGGCCGGTAGCGTTGAAAACGGCGTGCGAATGCCGAGGCTGCAACTCGAACAGACGAGGATGTGAGACCGCATGAACTCCAGCGATGTCGGCGACAGGGATGTGATCGATCCCCAGGCGGTTCTCGACGGGGTGCCGACCGGACTGTGGATCAACGGCCGCTCGACGCCGGCCGCCGACGGCGCCACCTTCGAGGTGTACGACCCGGCCACGGAGGAGTCGCTGACCTCGGTCGCCGACGCCGGGGTCGCCGATGCCCGCTCCGCGCTCGACCACGCGGTCGCCGTGTCCGACGAGTGGGCCGCGACGCCCGCCCGCGAGCGCGGCGAGATCCTGCGCCGGACGTTCGAGTTGCTCACCGACCGCGCCGACGACATCGCCCTGCTGATGACGCTCGAACTCGGCCGCGCACTCCCCGACAGCCGGGCGGAGACCAAGTACGGAAACGAGTTCCTTCGTTGGTTCGCCGAGGAGGCGGTCCGCATCGGCGGGCGGTTCACCCAGGCCCCCGCGGGCAACGGACGGATCCTCGTCGCCCATCAGCCGGTCGGACCGTGTCTGGCGATCACGCCGTGGAACTTTCCGCTCGCGATGGGAACGCGCAAGATCGGGCCGGCGCTGGCCGCCGGCAACGTCATGATCGTGAAACCGCCGCGGGAGACACCGCTGACGATGCTGGCGCTGGCCGAGGCCTTCGCGGAGGCGGGGTTGCCGCCCGGTGTGCTGTCGGTGCTGCCGACGAGTTCGAGCGGCGAGGTGTCCACCGCACTGATCACCGACGACCGGATTCGCAAGATCAGCTTCACCGGCTCTACGCCGGTGGGCCGCAACCTGCTCGGGCAGGCGGCCGAACGCGTGCAACGCACCTCGATGGAACTCGGCGGCAACGCACCGTTCCTGGTCTTCGACGACGCCGACGTCGACGCCGCGGTCGAGGGAGCGTTCGCGGCCAAGATGCGCAACGGCGGCGAGGCCTGCACAGCGGCCAACCGATTCCTCGTGCAATCCGGTGTCGCCGAGGAGTTCACCACCAAGCTGGTGGAGAAGATGTCCGACGTCGTGATGGGGCCGGGCTACCAGGACGGCGTGACCCTCGGGCCGCTGGTCAACGCCGATCAGCGGGACAAGGTCGCGGCCGCCGTCGAGCAGGCCGTGAGCGACGGAGCACGGGTCCGGCTCGGTGGGGAACGACCCGACGGTCGCGGATTCTTCTTCCCGGCAACGGTTCTCGACAACGTCGACCCGTATGCCCCGGTCACCCGGGAGGAGATCTTCGGCCCGGTCGCGGTGATCAGCACCTTCGACGCCGAGGACGACGCGATCGCTGCCGCGAACTCGACCGAGTACGGCCTGGCGGCGTACTTTTACAGCCGCGACCTGGAACGATGCATGCGCGTCGCGAGCCGCCTGGATTCGGGCATGGTCGGGGTGAACCGCGGCGTGATCTCCGATGCAGCAGCACCATTCGGCGGCATCAAGCAGTCCGGCATCGGCCGCGAGGGCGGCAGCGAAGGAATCGACGAGTACCTCTCGGTGAAGTACATCGCGCTCACCTGACCCCGGCGCGACCTGATGATCCGACGATGGTTCGACGCCGATTCAACCTGTTACGTATGTGACTGGTGATGCAGATGTTATCGCGCCGAAACCTGCACGTCCGTGCTCATCCGTACACTTCGAGAGCATGCATCTGAGAAGAATGATGCCCGCGATCGCCGTCGCCGCGGCGGTGACGACGGCCGGTGTTGCCGTCACCACCACCGGGGACAACAGCACCGCGAAGATCGAATCAGCCGCCACCAGTCTGGATTTCGGTAGTGCCGACCCCGGTAGTCTCGATTTCGGTAGCGTCGACTTCGGCAGCTCCGAACTCGGAACGCCGAACAGCACCTTCCTCTGGGAGAGCCCGCCGACCCGTTACATCGTCGTCCTGGGCGCCAAATTCGGCCAGCTCGGCCAAACACCGCAGATCATGACCCAGCGACTCAACGTCGCGGCCAAACTCGCCAAACAGCATCCGTTCAACCGCATCATCGCCTCCGGCGGCGACACCCACTGGCTCCCCATCGCCGAGGCACAGTTCATGAACATCGGACTGATCCGACGTGGAATCCCGACGTGGCAGATGGTCAACGAGGTCGCGTCGACCTCGACGGTGCAGAACGCCCAGAACACGGTGGCGATGCTGAAACGCATGGGCGGAACCGGCGCGCTCATCGTCACCAACGGCTTCCACATGGAACGCGCGATGAAGAACTTCCGCGACGCCGCCAAGGTCCAGGGTGCCCGGCTGACCTTCCGGCCGGCGTACGCATAGACACTTCCCCGCGGGGCGGTCCCCCCTCCCGCCCGACTGTTTCCCTCCCGCTTGCCGGATCCGGTAAGCGGGAGGGAACAGACACCGCGGGAAACGGGCCTGGCCTACGCTGGGCAGCATGCACGACCCTGGCCACGAATCGCCCGATGCCGAAGAACTGCGTCGCCAGTTCGAGGCGATGCTTGCCGGCCTGCAACCGAACGAACTCCCCACGCTGCTGAACCAGCTCAGCAGAACTGCCGCGGACAGGTTCGAGCGGCCACCGTCGATTCGTCACCGCAAGGAACCGCTCGCCGAGACCGTGGTGTTCCGCATCCGCGTGGACCTCGACGAAGCGCGGCCTCCCATCTGGCGCCGCCTCGACGTCCGCTCGGATGTCTCCCTGGAGGACCTGCACCGGATCATTCAAGCGGCGTTCGGATGGCTGGACTACCACCTCTATCGTTTTGCCCTGGGCGGCAGCCCATTCGACCGCAGGAGTGAACTGTTCCTCTGCCCGTTCGACGCGCAGGAAGGCGAGGAGGTGGGCACACCCGTCGCCGAGGTTCGCCTCGACGAGACGCTCCACGGACAAGGCGACGTCCTGCGCTACGTCTACGACTACGGCGACAGCTGGGAACTGACATTGCAGGTCGAAAGCGTCCACGAGGCGTCGAAGGACACCCCGTGGGCCCGCTGCGTCGGCGGTCGGCGAGCTGCACCGCCGGAGGACTGCGGCGGGATCACCGACGCGGAGTCACTCGCCGAGGTCGTCGACGACCCCGCACATTTCGACATCGACGAGGTGAACGCCGCACTCAGCGATCCCATCCTCTCGCTCGTCGATGCCGGGATCGATGGTCGTCTCGGCGTTCTGCTGTGCCGGATTCAACCGTTCGACGAGTCCGGAGCTCTGACGGCGAGCGCAGGTCGGCTGGCGAGTTCATCAACAATGGCGACGGGTGAGCAACTCGAGGCCGACCTGAACCCGTACCTGTGGTTCCTGCGTCGCGCACGTGATGAAGGATTCACACTCACCTCGGCCGGCTACTTGAAACCTGCTGACGTGGTTGCGGCGTCCAAGGTGTTGCCGACGATGAAGTACTTCTTCGGCGCCAAGAATCGAGAAGTCCAGAGCGCGCCGGTATTGCACTTCCGCGAGTCCATGCTTCGGATGGGGTTGTTACGCAAGTACAAAGGCCGCCTCCTGCCGACCCGAGCCGGAGCGAACCTCGCCGACGATCCGCAGGCACTGGCCGACCATCTCGCAGACCGGCTGCTGAACCAGAAGATGGATCAATTCAGCGAGGACGCGAGTCTGCTGATGCTCTTCTTCGCCGCCGCCTCCGAACCCGGCGACGAGATGCCACTCGAGACGATCGGCGCGCTGCTCACCGCGTATCGCTGGCAGGGCCCGGGCGGGCGCCCGATCCAGAAGTACGACCTCTATGACCTCGACAACGGAATCTACGAGTTCTTCGGAGCCGTCTCGCCCCCGGAACGGGGACTCCGAGGGGTGACGCTGAGTTCGACGGCCATCGAGATCGCGCGGCGCGCCATCCGACACCGCTGACCCACGTCTACTACCGAAAGTAGTTCTGGCGCCTGACGATCCGTCGGAGTCGTGCCGACGGTTTTGTCGGACCCCCTTCGTATGGTGGTGTCATGGCTTTCGAGTTCGGCACCATCGACCCCGGCGGGGATCTCCCCGACGCGGGGTTCGACGTGTTCGGATCACTCGCCGGCCTCTCGCCCGAAGCCCTGATCAGCACCGCCGTCTATTCGGCATCGATGAACGCCGCCAACACCTGCCGCACACTGATCACCGCCAGCCTGCTCCACGAACAACGCGAAGAAGAATACCTACTGCACCGCAGTGCGATTCACCCCGGCGAGGCAGGTTCCATCGACGAACTCCTCGACAGGACAGCACAAGCAGTTACCGGTGCGGACCCGTATGAACAGTTCGGGCCCAACGGATTCGAACAAGCCACCGCCGAACTCGGCGCCGCCCTGAACCTCACCCCCGCCGAAGCCCGCGACCTCATCCGCACCGGCGACGCCATGCGGTACCGGCTTCCGCTCACCGGCACCACCCTGGCCTGCGGACGAATCGACCTCGACCGGTTCCTGATCGCACTCAAACGCACCGACTTCGTCGACAACGCCACCATGCCTATAGTGGACGCCGCGTTGGCCGAGGCAATCCTGGCGCGCGATCCGATGTCGACGGCGCGGTTCACCACCATGGTCGACAACATTGTCCACACGCATGCACCTGATGCGGTGAAACGCCGCAACGACCACGCCGCCCGCGACCGCGGAATCGACATCCGACCCGACCGCCACCAACCCGGCCAATCGCGCATCACCGGGCACCTGCCACACACCGACGCCGCCGCCCTCAACGCCCAGCTGACCGCCATGGCCACCGGCGTGCACACCGGCGACCCGCGCACCATGCCCCAGCGCCGCGCCGACGCCCTCCTCGCCCTCGCCCACGGTAACCAAACCCTGAACTGCCACTGCCCCGACTGCACACCCCCACCAGCCGAGCAGAACCTCGATACCCCCGAGCCCGCCGTTGCGACAACACCCGGACCCGGGCCCACCCCCGTTGCTGCACCGAACGTGACCGACACCGCCGCAACCCAACCCGAGGACGACGCGCAGGCCCCGGAGCCGACCGGCGACTGCACATGCACCTGCACCAGTTGCCGCGCACCCCGACCGACTTACCACATCGTGGGCAACCTGACGACTTTTGTCGGGCTCGACAACGAACCCGGCATGCTCGACGGCTACGGGCTGATCGACGCCCACACCATGCGCCGACTCTTCGCTGACGCGGTTCACACCTTCATCACCACCGGGGTGCGCACCGACCCGGCCGACGCCGACGCCCGGGCCGCAGCCGCCGCCAGCACCTACGTACCGAGCAAGAAACTGCAGGCACTCGTCCGCGCCGGCGAGTTGTGCTGCACCTTCCCCGGCTGCAATCAACCGGTGTGGACCGTCGACCTCGACCACACCCACCCATACGACCACCGCCAGCCCGACCGCGGCGGAAAGACCCTCCAGCACAACCTCAAACCGTTGTGCCGGTTCCACCACCGCATCAAAACCTTCGGACAATGGCGCGACTCCCAGGACGAGTACCTCGCCGTGTGGTTCGAAGCCCCCACCGGCCACACCTACCTGGGCAACCCATACACCGGGCGAGACCTGTTCGCGTCGTTGAAAACCCAGCCACCCGACCACCCGGCGCGGCAACGACTCACCGACGAGCGCGCACACCGCACCGACACCTATCGTCGACAACAAGTCGAGTGGGACCGAAACAACCCGCCACCGTTCTGACACAGAACAAGTGCGCGGGCGGCTGAAGGCCGGCTTCGATATGCCGACGGGGGCGATTTCGCTGCGCGAATCGCCCCCGAGGTGTGCCGAACTGCGGAATGGGTACAAGCACACGCGTGGTGGTCAAGCGCGCGGTCGGCAAGGACACTGAGACCTTCCCAGACTTCACCCGCCGTCTCGGCTTCTGGGTCACCACAGAACCGAGGTTTCGGAACTGACCGACTAGAGAGCGGAGGAGCTCGAAGTGGACGAAGCAGCCACACTGGACGAATACATCAAGACTGCGCTCGGCGACGACTTTCATACCTGGCCAGGGGGATGGCCGGGTGAGATCGAGGCGGCCCTGATTGACGCGGTGTTCTCCATTCAAGCCAGGTATGGCGGTCCCAGAACAGGCGTCCGCGCGGTCGTCAACCGGTGGCGGTCGCGCGACGACCGCACCGCGAAGATCGACGATCTGGAAGCTCTCGCCGCTGCAGATCCAGTGGAGTTCGTGAGGACGGTCAACAATTCTGCGCAAGCGAGCGGGCGCCTCAAGGGCGAGATCGTCATCGACGCCGCGAAAGCACTCACTGCCGTTGGACTTCGTCACGCGAGTGACTTCACCAATTCGAAAGAGCAGAAGAACGCTTACCTATCAGTCAAGGGCTGCGGATCGGTGACGTGGTCATACTTCGGGATGTTACTCGGTGAGGCTGATGTCAAGGCAGACACGTGGATTGTCCGCTTCGTGGAGAGGGCGCTGGCGCGACCCGTGCGGACTGAGGAAGCCCGTGAACTTCTAGCCACAGTCGCGACGATGCGTGATGTCAGCGCCACCGCGCTGGATCACGCCGTGTGGGAGTACGCGCGCAAGAACCTCGGCTGATGCCCGTCCCAGGACAATCCGAAGAGCGACGCGTCCACCTCGTCGGCGTGGCGCCGTGGCGGCAGGCCGTCGATTTCTACTACAACCCCGACGACGATCTGGACCTCGACGATCTCGGGTTCACGTTTCCCGCGCGCTGGGCCGCGGGAGATCTGTTCGTCGTCGTGACGACGGACAGCCCCTCGCCGGCCGTAATCGTGGTGGAGACAACTCATCACGACTCATCGGATCCGGACTCGTACGACCAGTATCTCGGGCCGTTCGACCACGGGCTCTCGGTCGCCGCTGTCGAACGCCGGATCGGCACTCCCCTACCGAGCGCCCCAGCCACCCTCGACACGGCGTCGGGCGAACGGTTGATCGCGGCGATCTCGGCCGAGGAGAAGTCTCCGACACCCTGGCGTGAGTTGGACGAGCGGGGATGCGTTGCTCACTCTGAACCTGTCGAACCGTACTCCCGGTGTGCATGCTGCGGGGAGTGGGCGGACGAGGCACCGGTCCTCGAGAATCACGTGCTCGTCGACACCCAGGAGTTGGAGTTCTTCGGTTACGGCCCGATCGTCGTGTGCCTCACCTGCCACGACCTGCTTCATCGTCCACTCGCGCCGAGCTCCGACGACCTCATGTTCGGTTTCCGACCGTTGTGCCCACGCTGTTCGGCGATACGCACCTGCCAGGTGGACCGGGGATTCCCTGCGGGACCACCGGGACCGGGAACCCTCCTCGCCGGTTGCGTCATATCTGACCCAGTGACCTTCGAGTATCGCTGCGACTCATGCGAGTACGAGTGGACCGATGACGACGATGGTTACCAGCCGTTGCCTGCAGAATTCGACGACGATGTGGTGGTTCGAGCCCGCATCGCGCCGATCCCCGAGGGGGTCTACCGCCCGTACTCACGCACAGGCGAGCCCGGTCGGGTCGTCATCGGGCGGTATGCGCGGCGAGGGCCGGGACCCCACGCCGCCGCCTGGGGCGACGCGATCCACCACGAGCTCGTCGGGCAGGACGGGCGTATCTACCTGGTCGACCCGCCGACGGTGAGGTCTGCGGAGCCCCATACGTGGGAGACCCAGCAGCCGTCTGACGACAGGTAGGTTCTCAGCGTCCTGCCAGGCGCAGACCTCGTTCGACGACGGTCGCCTGCCCGGGCCGACAGAACACCAGCTCCAGCCGAGACACTTTCTCCCCAGTCGCATTTCGCAACAGATCGGCGTAGATCGCGAGTTGCGCCCAGTACGCCTCGAGGGTGTCGGCGGAAACCCCGACGTCGGTCTTGTAGTCGACGATGACCAACGAACCGTCGTCGTCGCGATACACCAGGTCCGCGATGCCCTCGACCACGGTGACTCCGTCGGGCCCGGAACCGGCGAGCTGCATTTCCTGCCAGTGCTCGCGGACGGCAGCCCGCTGAACAGGTGCCGACTGCAACGCCGACCGAGCCAGCGCCACGAAATGATCCACGTCGACGACGCCGGCGAGTGCGGCCGCGCGCCGAGCGGTCTCGTCGAATCCGTCGTCGACGGCGGTACCCAGGGCGACCTGTTCGAGGAGCGCGTGCAGGGCGGTACCCAGCGTCGCGCCGCTGTCGGGGCTCGCGGTGCCGACCGGAATCTGTTCGGCTACCGGCGCTGTCAGCCGTCCAGAATCCCGGTACCCCTGCAGCACAACTGTTTCGGCGTCATCGACGCCGTGGACGATCCGCGTCGCCGAGTAGGAGGCCCGGAGCGTCGAGGCGGTCTCGATCGCGGCGGTCTCTGCCGACCAGTCGATCCAGGCCTGTCGTTCGTGCTGGGCGATCGCTTCGTCGTCGCGCCTGACCGGTTCGACGAGCTCCGGAACGTCGTTGGGCAGGCCCTCCAGCGCGGGTGCGAGCGCGGCTCCCCAGGATGCGTTCTTCCCGACGTATCCGGAGACCGCGAGGTGACTCTCGGCGCGCGTGCAGGCGACGTACAACAGGCGCTTCTTCTCCGCCTCGGCGTGCGCTTTCTCGGTCTTTGCTGCTGCCGCATAACCTTTCGAGGTCACGTTCTTCGACGCACATGCCTGCAGCTTCTCGTCCTCGTCCCATAGCAGCGGCTCGGGCTGCGTGCGGAATCCGCCGCTCATGCCGGCGACGACGACCATCGGGAACTGCAATCCCTTGGCGGCGTGGATGGTCATGATGCGCACGGCGTCGACGCCGATCTCGGGGAGTACGGTCTCGGCGACACGCGCGTTCTCGTCGGCCTGGGTGGCGGCCCAGTCGATGTAGTCGCGCAGCGACCCACGATCTTCGGCGTACCAGGCGCGGGCCTGGTCGATGACGAAGCGGAGCCGCCGCCAGACGTCGCGGTGACGGGGCGAGTCCATGGACACCTCGAACACCCGACGATCGATGGCCAGGCGGCTCAGCAGTGCGCCCGGGTTCAGGTCCCCCAGTTCCGAAGACAGAGCCTTCAGGTATGCACATGCGGCCGCCACCGGCGATCCGACCAGTTCCTCGGTGGGCGCATCGGCGTAGATGCTCCATCGGCCGTCGGCGGCCTTCCAGCGGAGCAGGTCGTCGTCGCCGCAGCCGAACAGCGGGGTACGCAGGGCGGCGACGAGGGCGGCCTCGTCGGCGGTGTTCGCAAGTGCGCGACAGGTGACGAGGAGGTCGTGCACCTCTTGCGTCGAGTACACCAGACTCGATGCCTCCGAACGGAACTCGATGCCCGCGGCGTCAAGGCTCTTCTCCAGGAACGGCAGTACCGCCCGCGACGGGATGAGGATGCAGATGTCCTTCCAGCGCAATGGGACATGCTGGTACGCATCGCCGTCGAATGTCTCCTTGCGCCAGCCGTTCTCGACAGCGGTGGCGATGATCCTCGCGACGTCGCGCGACTCGCGTGCGCGGAGGGCTTCGGCGGGCGAGAGTGCGTCCTCGTCGTGGACGGGTTCCTCGGTGTCGGGGAAGACGAACGGCTTCGGTCCCCAGGAGAGGTCCCAGCGGGGTCGGCCCGGGGCCGGGTCGAGCGGCGTGTACTCGGGCTGCACGTGATGCTCGGCGACGATGAGCCGGCCGAAAACGGCGTTGACCCAGTCGAGGACGGGTCGCGTGGACCGGAAGTTGGTGGTCAGCTGTACGACGTCGGCCGGCGGAGTGCGATCCCGCGCAGACATGTATGCCGCGATGTCGGCGCGGCGGAAACGGTAGATGGATTGTTTCGGGTCGCCGACGGTGAAGAGCCGACCCGCTTCGTCTCGGCCGGCGACGATGCGTTGTGCCAGCGTGAGTTGCAGCGGATCGGTGTCCTGGAACTCGTCGAGGAGGACGCGCTGGTAGCGCTGATGGGCGGCCGCGGCGACCTCCGGCTTCCCGAGTACGTCGCGGGCCAGGACGAGCAGGTCGTGGAATTCGAGCTGTCCGCTGCGCTGCCGGTCGCGCGCCTCGTCGAGGACGATCTCCGACAGGTGGCGGACCACCACGCGCACCGCGCCGTCGACGTAGGTGCCGACCACGTCGGAGCAGATCTCCTCGCGCAGCGCCTTGGCGGCGGCTTTGATCTCCTTGCACTGCGCCACACCACCGCGCCACGCGGACCCCCGGCCCACGTTGCCGAGCTTCGGGCACAGGTCCACCATCGGAACCCATCCGAAGGAATCACGTTCCGCGGCAACCAGGATCCGCCATTCGCGCAGTTCCTCGAGTTTGACCGCGAGCTTGTCCTCCGGATCGAGACAATCGTCGAGCTTGTCGATGATGGCGTCGGTCTCCCAGAGGATGCGGTCGATGTCGGCGGGTGCGATGCCCTGCGGGTTGTCGTCGAGGGTCAGGCGATCCCAGTTGCGGTCCAGCGCATCGGCGAGTGTGCGCATCTGATCGAGCGATGCGCCGGCGGCCATCACGATGCCCATGGCGTCGACCAGCATGGGTGGGGCGTCGTCGGTGAACAGTCGGGTGCGCATGCGACGCCAGCGGCGTTCGAAGGACAGCTGGGAGCCCATGGCGTCGACGACCGCGATGCGCGGTGGCACACCGGCTTCGAGAGGATGCTCGCCGATGATGCGGGCCGCGAACGCGTGCAGCGTGCCGATGGCTGCGGTGTCGATCTGTTCGAGAGCGGCTCGCGCACGGTCAGTGTCGTGTGTGGCGAGTTCGACACGCACGCGTTCACGGAGTTCGGCCGCGGCCTTTTCGGTGAAGGTGATGGCGGCGACGGCGTCGAGTTCGATGCCGTCGTGCAGCACGAGGTGACAGATGCGGCCGACCAGCGAATGAGTCTTGCCGCTGCCGGCGCCGGCTTCGACGAACAGGGTGGCGTCGGTGTCGGTGGTGATGCGATCGCGCGCGGCCTGGTCGGCGAGTTGTGCTGCGGTCATCTCAGCCTCCGTACTTCTGCACGTAGTCGGACAGTTCGTCGACGTGTTCCAGTGCGGCCCAGGCGCGTCGCAGCCCGGCACGTCCGAGGAGGTCGATGACGGGCAGGTCCCAGTGGGTGTCTTCGATCTTGGGCGGGAAGTAGCCGGCCCGGATCGACTTGTGCACGAGCGTCATGTCGTCGATGAGGGTGGCGACGACGTCGTCGGTGACGGGGTAGCCGACCGAGGCGAACTTGCCTTTGCTGGTGATGAACCAGTATCGGGCTTCGACGTCGGCGCCGAAGGTGCGGGCGAACAGGCCGTAGACGGGGAGCTGGAATTGCAGACCCGAGTTGGTGGGTGTGCTTTCGGCGAGGTCCTTGTACTTGTCGGCCTTGCCGGTCTTGTAGTCGGTGACGCGGATGCGTCCACTGTGGTGGCGGTCGATGCGGTCGATCTGCCCGCGGAAGCGAATCCTGCTTTCGCCCAGTTCCAGCGAGACCTCGTGACTGCCTTGCGCGTCGAGACCGAAGTCCGCCTCTGCGTGCGTCGGCTGCCAGCCGTCGGCGGCGTCGGCGTGGTCGTGGGTGAACCATTCGTCCAGGTCGCGCATGATGGTGCCGCGGTCCTTGGCCCACAGCTGTTCGAGCCAGCCCGGACTGTTGGCCTGCGCCTCGTCGAGAACTTCTGCGGCAACAATCCGTAGGCGGGCGAGGTCGAGCTGCGCGCCGTCCATCGTCTCACGGACGTACCGCTCGAGGATGGTGTGGATCAGGGTCCCCCGCGTCGATGCGTCGATCTGGGCGATCTCGTCGGGGTCGTCGAGGGCACGCAGGCGCAGGATGTGTTCGAGGAAGTACTGATAGGGGCTCTGCACCCACAGTTCGAGGCCGGTCGGCGACACCGGCTGATCGAAGGTGGTGATGAGTTCGCTGACCGACGACAGGTTGCCGTTGAACCGGGTGAAGCGGCCGTTGAGGCGGTCGCTGCGCATGTGCATGCCGCGGTTGATGATCGGATCGTCGAGCGCGCCGCGACGACTGTCGGCGGGGACTGCGGCGAGCTCTCGGAGGCGCCATTCGGTGTCGGAGGCGGCGGAGGCGCCGATGCGCTCGTCGGCGCGTTGGGCGGCGACGTCGAAGGAGTCGACTGCGACGATCTGCGGC
The DNA here is from genome assembly GCF_030316175.1 of Gordonia sp. Swx-4. Lineage (NCBI taxonomy): Bacteria > Bacillati > Actinomycetota > Actinomycetes > Mycobacteriales > Gordoniaceae > Gordonia > Gordonia sp. Swx-4. Next base: position 991,949 of record NZ_CP128197.1, on the reverse strand, counting down.
GAATTCTCCGTCGCGCGTTGCCAGTTGACGACGTCGACGTCGCGCCCGGCGAGGTCGGCCAGCGCCGGGAGTAGCCAGCGGGACGGTACCTTCTCGGCGCCGCCGCGAAGGTTGCCGCGCGGGAAGGTGACGACCCGTTCGGCGCGGCTGGCACTCACGGCGCCGGCGAAGACGAGGCGTTGGCGTTCCATGTGATCGCGGACGGTGACGCCGATCAGTTTCGGCGGGAGAAGCGGGTCGTCGCGGCGGGGTGTGGGCACGATGCCTTCGGCGGCACCGACGACGACGCACACGTCCAGGTCGCGGCCGATGCCCGATGAGATCGGTGCGACCGTCACGCCTGCACCCGACGTCCCGTGTATGCCTCGGTGCGCGTTCAGCCGGATCGAGACCGCGTCGAGCACCCGCGCCGCGGTGGGTTGCGGTGCGATGCCGTCCATCAGGGCGATTCCCGCGCAGTCGGCACGGATCGCGGCGAGGTCGGCGGCCGCTGTCTCGCGGGTCGGCGTGCGAAAGTAGGTGTCGAGCAGGGTGTTCAGATGTTCGGCGACGGTCGCCCAGTCCGGCGCGGCGACGAGAGCGCGCAGGTCGGCCTGCAGCCGACGGACGTAGGAGTGGACGGCCGCGGCCCTGGTGTGGTGCTTCTCGTGCGCTCCGACGCGGGTGAGGCGCTCCCAGTCGGCGCCGCCGACGATGGGTTCGTCGCTGCGCGTGAGGCGTTCGAGTTGGGGCTGCGTGATCGGCGTGTCGTCGAGTTCGGGGCGTCGGAGGGCGCCTTCGGCGAGGAGGGTGAACAGTTCCCGACGGGGCATGGCGTCGTGGTCGAGTGCCAGCAATCCGAGTAGTGCGCGACCGGTGGGACGGTCGACGAGGGTGTGGCATTCGGGTCCGGTGAACGCGATGTGGCCGGCGGTGAGGTGCTCGTGGAGCAGCGGAAGGTAGGGGTCGTCGGTGCCGTAGAAGATGCCGATGCGGTGGCCGGGCACCCCGGTGGCGAGGTGTTTGCGGACCAGCCGGACGACAGCGCGGATCTCATCGTCGGCGTCGGAGGTGTGGATGACCTGGGTGGGTGAGACATGAGTGATCGCTTCGATGGTCTCGCCTCGGCGCTGGAGCTCCCTGAGAAGGGCTTGCTCGGCGGGCGTGTGAGCGGCCGGGTGATGGACGATCACCGCCCCGAGATCGTCGAGTCGTTCGGCGGCGGCCGAATACGCCTCGTGCTGGAGGTAATAGGCGCTGGTCAAACGCTCTGTAGTGGCGCGATGGATGCGCAGCAGGTCGGCGACGAGGGGCGTCGGCGACGGCATCGTAGGTTCGGCGATCCCGGTGAGTTCCCAGGCTGCGCTCGCGAGAGCCTCTGACGTAATGGGCTCGTCGGCAACGTCGGCGAAGACACCCGGCGCGTCGGCGAGAACTCGCTGGACCGCCGCCTCCAGGAGCGGATACGGCAACGGTCGGCGAGGCGCGAGCGCGGGGGCGGCGAGCTTGTCCACCAACTGCGCAAGTGTGAGGACGCCGGTGTTGGCCACCCCCTGCGTCCGCGCCAGGTGGTGCAGGACGTCCCGGCCGGAGCCGTGGCTCGGCACGATGACAGTGACCTGGGTCAGCGGTGAGCCGGACTTGGCGCGGGACACCGCCTCCGCCAACTGGTCCATCACGGTGGGCATGGGGCCATCATGCCGGGTGGGTGTGACATCGTGACCAGACCTACAGAATCACCGTCGGCCGGCGCCGAGATCACGAGAGCTAGAGACTCCTGTTCTAGCGCGTGAGCATAGTTCGCCTCGCGCGCCAGTGCACGATGACAAGAACGGCTCTTGACCATCGCGCGCCATGAGGCCCGAACTGTCAGAGGGCCGAAGTATCCTGACCAACTTGCGTACCCTGATCAACTCACCCTTACAAAGGAGGTGTCCCGTGAGCAGCAGCTCGGCAGCATCGTCGCGCTACGCTCTGTCGTTCACGACCGGTGGCCTCCTAGAGCGCGAGGCCGCTGTCTTGGCACCCGTGTACGCCGAACATCGCGACTGGGCGAAGGTCCGCGACGTTGCCGTCGATGGGAACCTCCTGCAGACACGAACCCACAGCACGGGTGTCCGTCGCGTGCGGGAAACCGTCAAGCGCCTGTCGGCGCTCTCCGACCGAGAGATCGAGGCGCTCGCCGATCTCACAGCCACCGAGCGCGGCCACCTCATGTGGGCAGCCGCCTGCCGGCGCTACGACCTCATCGGTGAGTTCGCCGAGGAAGTCCTCCGTGAGCGTTTCCTCACCTTGGCGGGCACCGTCTCTTACGGGGACTACGACTCGTTCTACCGCGCCAAAGCCATGTGGCACGACGAACTGAGCGAGGTCACAGACCTCTCGTACAAGAAGCTCCGGCAGGTGCTCTTCAAGATGATGGTCGAGGCAGGACTACTGACGACAAAGGGCACAATCGAGCCCGTGCTTCTCTCCACCCGCGTCGCCGAGTTTCTCACGCAGCACACCCCAAGCGACATCCGCTTTTTCCCGACGAGGGAGGCCTGATGCCCCTGCACGCCCAACCCACATTGGCTCAGCAAGAGGAGCACCTGTTCAAGGTGCTCAGCAGCGAACGCTTTCTGAGGATGGAGGGTCTCGGCAACGAGGTGGCCCACTTTATCTACGACTACGACCCGGCGTGGGCACTCGACGTCGCCCAGGCCAAGAAGCGCATCAAGACCAAGCTCGACACCGAGCTGGGCATCAAGGTTCTTGAGATCAACCTCTACGACCTGTGCGTCGAGCTCCTGAAGAAGCGCAACGTGTGGGAGCGCGTCCTCGCTGCTGAGCCGACGATGGAAAAGCCCGACTTCCTCAAGATGCTCCAGAACATGCTCGACCCGCAGATGCACCTTGCCCCGGCCATCAAGGAGCGCATTGCAGCCGAGTCGTTCCAGATCCTTTTTCTCACCGGCATCGGCGAGGTGTTCCCGTTTGTGCGTTCCCACACGGTCCTCAACAACTTGCAGACTGTCGTCTCCGATAAGCCGATGCTGATGTTCTTCCCGGGACGGTACGAGGTGTCGGCTACGCAAGGCTCAGCGCTGGTCCTGTTCGGCCAGCTCAAGGACGACTCTTTCTACCGCGCCAAGCGCATCCTCGACCAGGAAGCATGACCCGATGAAACTCAATGAGATCTTCCTCAAGGACGTCACCCGCTCGATTGAGGGCGTCGTCAAAGCCGACGATGTCGACCACCTGGGCATCGAGGTCGAGGAGTACGTTTTCACCAACGACGCCGCGAAAGGTGTCGCGCCGCTGCTCGAGGAGTACACCAACTACACGAACGCCAACGGTGTGTGGATCTCCGGCTTCTTCGGCTCCGGTAAGTCCCATCTGCTCAAGATGCTCGCCCATCTCCTCGGTGACGTCGAGGGCCAGGCGTTGCCGCGGGAGAAGGTGAGCGAGAGCTTCCTCGGTAAAACCGACGACGCGATGCTCATCGCCTCGCTCAAGAAGGCCGCCGCGATCCCGGCTAAGAGCCTGCTGTTCAACATCGACCAGAAGGCGACTCTCATCGCCAAGGACCAGACCGATGCCCTGCTCAAGGTCTTCGTCAAGGTCTTCGACGAAAGCCGCGGCTACTTCGGCAACGATGGTGCTGTCGCCCGGTTTGAGGAGGACCTCGACAAGCGCGGCCAGTACGAGGCATTCAAGGCCGCCTTTGCCAAGCACGCCGGGATCGACTGGTCGCAGGGACGTGAGCAGACCGCCCTGGAGGGTCACAACGTCGACAAGGCGTTTGCTGAGGTCAACGGTCAGGCGAACCCGGGGATCATTGCGCAGTATCAGAAGTCTTATGCCGTCTCGATCGAGGATTTCGCTACGTCGGTCAAGGCGTGGATCGACAAGCAGGAACCGGGTTTCCGGCTCAACTTCTTCGTCGATGAGGTCGGGCAGTTCATCGCCGATGACGTGAAGCTGATGCTCAATCTGCAGACGATCGCCGAATCCCTCAATACCAAGTGCAAGGGACAGTCGTGGGTGTTCGTTACCTCGCAGGAGGACATGGACAAGGTCCTCGGCGACCGCACCAAACAGCAGGGCAACGATTTCTCGAAGATTCAGGCTCGCTTCAGCACCAAGGTGAAGCTGACGAGCCAGGATGTCGAGGAGGTCATCAGCAAGCGTCTGTTGGAGAAGAACGACGCGGGCGCTGCCGCTCTCACATTGATTTACTCCAAAGAAGCCGAAAATTTCCCGACGATCTTCAACTTCGTCGACGGCGCGAAGACGTACCGCAACTATATTGACGAAGCTCGCTTTATCAACGCCTACCCGTTCGTCACTTACCAGATCCCGATGTTTCAGGCCGCGATTGAGGGTCTGTCGGACCACAATATGTTCGAGGGCAGGAACAGCTCGGTGGGTGAGCGCTCGATGCTCGGGGTGGTTCAGGAGGTTGCCAAGCGTATTGGTGACCAGCAGGTGGGCTACCTTGCGACTTTTGACGAGATGTTTGCGGGTATCAGCGCCGCGCTGAAGTCGGCTGCCCAGAGCGCGATCCTCCAGGCCGAGAAGCACCTGCCGGACCCGGGGTCCGATGTCACGATCCTCGCTAATCGCCTTCTCAAGGCGCTGTTCCTGGTCAAGTATGTTGACACCTTCAAGGCCACGCCACGCAATCTGACTGTGCTCGTCTACGACCGTTTCGGGCTTGATCTCACTGGGCTGGGTAAACAGGTGCAGGCGGCGCTCAACCTACTGGAGGCGCAGTCCTACGTCCAGCGAAACGGCAACGTCTACGAGTATCTCACCAACGAGGAACAGGAGATCGAGAAGGAGATCAAGGCCGTTGACATCGACTCCTCGGAGGTCGCCAGCAAGCTCTTCCGGTACCTGTCGTCGGACATTCTCAAGACCAATAAGCTCAGGTACGCCAAGAACGGTCAGGATTTCCCGTTTGGCTACAAGCTCGACGACATCGTGCAGGGCAATCAGCGTGAGCTGACCGTCCACTTCATCACGCCCGAGACGAGCTACACCGATGCCGAGATCGCTGCGCAGAGCATGGGTAGGGACGAGCTGCGGGTCTTCCTTGGCCGCGACAAGCGACTCCTCGCTGACCTGCGGCTGCTGCTCAAGACAGAGAAGTACACCAAGCAACGCACCACCTCCGGTGCCACACCGTCGATGCAGGCGATCCTCCAGTCCAAACAAGTACTCAACTCCGACCGCGAGAAGGACCTCATCGAGCGCCTACGACAGGCCGTCGGCAAAGCACAGTTGATCATCAACGGCACCGAAGTCACCTCCTCCTCCTCCCAGGACGCCGTCACCCGCGTAACCGACGGATTCCAGGAACTCGTCAGCCGCACGTACACCAGCCTCGGATTGCTCGGCGGGAAGACCTTTCCCGAGCAGCAGGTTGCCGGCGCGGTCGAGCCCGACAAGGGTTTGTTCGACCCTGCGACGCCCAGCGCGCTCACCTCGCCAAGCACCGAGATGGAGTCCTGGATCATCACCCAAACGGGCCTGGGCGAACAGGTGACGATCAAGAAAATCGTCGACCGCTTCGAGACCAAACCCTACGGCTGGGACCTCGGATCCATCGAGGTCGTGTTGGGATGGCTCGTCGGAAACGGCAAGGTAGCACTGGGCGTCGACACCAACCCGGTCGTTCGCACCGAGGCAGCAACCCTGATCCGCAACACCGGTAAGCACCAGCACGTCGTCGTCACACCGCAGAAAGCATACGACCAGACGAAAGTCGCCGCGTTCAAGAGGTTCTGCACCGACTTCTTCGACGAGGGAGCCGTACCGAGTGACCCTACCGAGTTGGCTCGGTTCGGCAAGGACAAGATCGCGTCCAGGCGGGACGAGCTCAATGCCCTCGTGTCGGGTAGCCGGTACCCATTTGTCAGCCAACTCGCTCCTGTCGTCAACCTGCTCGACGAGGTCGTAGGGAAGCCTGTCGACTGGTACCTCAACGACTTCGACAAGGCCGACGAACTACTCGAGGCCAAGGAAGACCTGATCGACCCCATCAGGTCCTTCCTCAACGGCCAACAGGCCAAGATCTTCGACGAGGCGCAATCGCTCCTGAACGCCAGCACCGGCAATCTCAGCTATCTCCCCGCGGGCAGCGCCCACGCTGTTGAAGCGCTGCTCGCCGATGCCAACGCCTTCCGCGGCAACAAGATGAACCAGCTCAAGGCCGCCACCGACACCCTGCGAGGGCAGATCGACGACACCGTCGCCGACAAGCGCGCCCAAGTCACAGCCGCGATAGAGGAACGCAAGACCGAGATCCTCGCCAGCGCGCACTACGCCAACGCCATCCCGGCCACGCAGGAGAGCGTGATCCAGCAAATCGACCAGATCCTCGCTCGTCTAGTCGACGAGACCGAGGTAGCGCTGATCCTCCAGACACGCTCCACCTTCGAGCAGGACGACTATCCAGCGCTGCTGAGCCGGCTGTATGAGTCGCAGCAGGGCAGGGGCGACGACGATCCCCCACCATCGCCGATGGTCTCGGTCAAGACGATCAGCGCCCCGGGTGTCACCGGTGTGCTCGAATCCGAAGCCGATGTCGACAACTACCTCGCCGCGCTGCGCACCGCGCTCCTCGCCACCCTCGACGACGGAAAGAAAATCACTCTCTGATGGACACCGGACCGCTCAAATCCTTCGCCACCTCGGCACGCACGGAACTCATCCGCGAAGTCGGTGCGCGGATCACCGCGGTGCTCGCCCAGGGGTCACCCGAGCGCGTCGAACAGCCACGAGCGATCGCTGCGCTCGAACGAGCCATCGCCGCAGCCGGCGGTGGCGACAAGGGTAAGGCACACGTAGCCGACAAGGTGGCCTACACCTGGTTCAACCGCATCATTGCCCTGCGTTTTATGGATGCCAACGGATATACCGGTATTGGTGTGGTCTCACCCGCAGCCGATCAGATCGGGCAGCCCGAAGTCCTCGCCGCAGCAAAACGCGGACAGATCGACAGCGGCGTGGTCAGGGGCACAAATTCAGCAACGGTTACAGGACTGCTGAGTGGAACCCGCCAGCCGCGAGCCGGCGTCGACGCCCAAGCCGAGGCATACGCCCTCCTACTTGCGGACTACTGCCGCCACTGGAACAGGGCCATGCCGTTTATGTTCGAGCGCGCAGGCGACTTTACCGAGCTACTCATCCCCGCCAATCTGCTTGCCGAAGATTCTGTCCTGAGCCGCTCGGTCAAAGTGCTCACCGAGGAGGTGTGCCACGACGTCGAGGTCATCGGCTGGCTCTACCAGTTCTACATCTCCGAACGTAAGGACGAGGTCTTCGCTGGGTTCAAGAAGAACAAAAAGGCGGGCGCCGACGAGATCCCCGCCGCCACCCAGCTCTTCACCCCGCACTGGATCGTCCGCTACCTCGTCGAAAACTCCCTGGGCCGCCTGTGGATGCTCAACCACCCCGAGTCCCGTCTCGTTGACCAGATGGACTACTACATTGCACCGGTCGACGAGGAGACCGACTTCCTCAAGATCACCAAACCTGAGGAACTCAAGATCATCGACCCAGCTTGCGGCTCCGGCCACATGCTTACCTACGCCTTCGACCTCCTCTACGCCATTTACGAAGAGGAGGGCTACACGCCGTCTCAGATCCCGAGCCTGATCCTCACCAACAATCTCTACGGCACCGAGATCGACCCCCGCGCCGGCGCCCTAGCCGCATTCGCCCTGACCATGAAAGCCGCAGCCAAACGCAAACTGTTTCTGAAGAACTCGGTCGAGCCGAACATCTGCGTGCTCGAACCGATCTCCTTCAGGATCGACGAGCTGGACTTCCTCGTTACCAACGACGGCGACCGGGACGCCGAGGAAGCATTCTGGAACCAGTTTACCGAGGCCAACACACGTGGTGCCCTCATCCAGCCCGATCGTGATTTGACTGCTCGACTGGACCGCCACCTGGGGGATCTTGCAGATGGCGGAGACATGCTCAAGGCCTACTCGATCGAACGGGCACATAGGGTGGTCAAACAGGCAACGTATCTTGCGGGAGGCTATTCGGCCGTTGTGACGAACCCGCCTTACATGGGGTCAAACAATATCAGCGATGGCTTGTCTAATTGGCTGACCGAGAATTACCCCCTGGGCAAGGCAGACTTGATGACCGCGTTCATGGAGCGAGCCGCTTCGTTTACGTCGGGTGGTGGCTATTGGGGAATGATCAACCTACCTTCGTGGATGTTCCTGACCTCGTTCGAGCGCTTGCGGCGTTTCCTCCTACGCACGCAAAGCATCGAGTCGTTACTGCATCTCGGCCGAGGGATTTTTGGCGCGGATTTCGGATCAGTCGCATTCGTCTCACGTAACTCGCCGCATGCCCGGGGCCATCACGGTGTTTATCGACGGCTCTTCGAAGAGCATGTGGACGTAAGGTCGGTCGAGACAATTCGCCGTCTGTTTCTAAACGCGAACTACGGTTCGTATCGCGCAGACCAGGAGGCTTTCCTTGCGGTGCCCGGAGCTCCTGTTTGCTATTGGCTAAGCGAAGCGTTCCTTGCAACGTTCGAGAATCTACCGCCCTTGTCCAAGGTGGCTACCCCTAAGCAGGGACTCGCTACTGCCAACGATGCTCGGTTTCTGAGGTACTGGCACGAAATCGCTGCGAACAAGTGCGGCATAGGGCTTCCCGGCCGTGCAGTGGCCGCGACCTCCGGGTTTAAGTGGTTCCCTTTCAACAAGGGCGGTGCTTTCCGGCGTTGGTACGGCAACATCGAGCATGTCGTGAATTGGGAGCGCGACGGGCACGAAATACGGACCACGATCGGCGAGAATGGGCGCGTTCGGGCACGTCCTCAAAATCTGGACTACTATTTCCAGCCAGCTGTTACTTGGTCAAATGTGAGCTCCGGGGCACCAGCCTTCCGCGCGGTCGATCCGGGTGTGATCTTCGGGCATGTCGGACAGAGTTTGTTCGGAAGCGAACGGGCTCGTCTGGCGTCACTAGGCATCCTGAACTCAGCCGTTGCGTCGAAAGCACTGGAGGTTCTGGCCCCAACGATCCACTACGAGGTGGGCTCGATCGCTAAGGTTCCGATCGACATAGATTTGGCCGAATCGCTAGAACCACTGGTCTCCCGACTTGTTGAGATCGCACAGAGGGACTGGAACTCCCGCGAGACAGCAATGGGGTTCCAAGCACTTGGTTGGATTGCGCGGCGCGATGAGCGATCAATTGACCGCTTGGTGACTAGCGAGTTCGATGAGTGGTTCGCCCTGACAGATGAAACTCAGAGGACCGAGTCACAGCTAAATGAGGTCGTCGCAATAGCGTACGGACTCCACAACGAGGTCTCCTCGACGGTGGCACGCGGCCGTGTTTCTCTGATCAATAATCCGTGGTTCCGATTCGAGAACCTTGAGGGTGAGGAGGACGCGCGCCGGGCATTCGAGAGAACAGCTGCCCTCGACCTGGTATCATACGCCGTAGGTTGCATGTTCGGCCGGTACAGCCTCGACGAGCAAGGTCTAATTCTAGCTGACCAAGGCGCGACGTTGAATGACTACCTTGCGAAGGTGCCATCGCCGACGTTCAGGCCTGACGCCGATAATGTCATCCCGATCGTGGACGGCGACTGGTTCGAGGACGACATCGTCCAATTGTTCCGCCAGTTCCTACGCGTAGCGTTCGGCGAGCATTACTTCGAGGAGAACCTGCGGTTCGTCATAGAGTCGCTCGGTGTGAAGAATCTGCGCGCTTACTTCGTAAAGTCCTTCTACAAGGACCACGTTCAGCGGTATAAGAAGCGTCCAATTTACTGGCTGTTCTCCAGCCCTAAGGGCTCGTTTAACGCCTTGATCTATATGCATCGCTACACACCCTCAACGGTCTCGACGGTACTGACCTACCTGAGGGAGTACGTGACCAAACTGGAGTCGGCTCTCCAGCAATCCGAGCGCGACGGGAACGCGAAGGAGGCGGATCGACTTCGTAAGATCCTCGTCGAGCTGAACGAGTATGAGCACGACACGCTTTTCCCGAAGGCGTCCGAGAACGTCGAGATCGACCTCGATGATGGCGTCAAGGCGAACTACCCGAAGTTCGGCGTTGCACTCAAGAAGATCCCGGGCTTGGAGGCTGCGAGTGACTGATCTGACCTCGGTCCAGGACGCCGTCCAGCGCCGACTCGCCTCTCAGCGGGTCGTGTTCTGGCACGACCCCGCCCGTGAGTTCGTCGGTGACCTGAACGCACTCGATCTTGGAGCCGTAAATGTCATCCGCGTCGAGGGCAACGAATTCGGTGTCAAGAACACGATTCTGGCCGACCACGTCAGCAAGCACCTCGTCTACCGCTCCGGCGACATCCCTCGCGGAACCGCGAACTGGCTGCTCGACCTTGAACTCGCGTACGGAGTCTTCACAGCCGACAAGACCTCTATTCTTCAGCAGGAGCTCGGCCTCAACGACCCGGCCATAGCGTCGGTGATCGAGCAGCACCAGGAGTTCTTTACCGCGAACAACCGAAAGCAGGCACTGGAGAAGCTCCTGAACGACGGAGACGACGACGCCCGGCTCCGCGCCAAGATGTGCCAGGTGCTCGTCAACGCATCCGGACATCAGCTGACCGACATCGTGCGCGAACTCCTTGTCGAGAACGCCGCCGGGAAGAGCGCAAAGTTCGACGATCTCGTCACCTTCGGCCTCGATCTGTTCTTCTGGGACGGGCTCGCCAGTATCTATAGGTACTCGAACACGACGCCGACGATCGACGACTTCGTCCTCTGGATGTTCAGTCGCGCCATTGAGGATTTCGCGTCGACCACGCCTGACGAGTTCCGCAACATCCGAAGCGATTTCAACGCCCTCCGCTACGACGTTCGTACCCAGGGCGTGATGACGACGCTTGCATCCCACGCCGCCAACGCGCTCGGGGTGCAGTCGAAGGTCGAGAACCGCGACTTCCGGGAGCTTGCCGCGATCACGATCTTCGAGGAAATCGACCGTAAGGTGATCGTGGACCTCGCCGCCGCCGTGGCCACCAAGTCGGTGACGCACCGAGAGGTCGCCGACATCGTTCGGCAGCGCCAGCACAGCTTGTGGAGCGCCAAGTACGCGAAGCTCTATGAAGCCATTCATAGCGCCTCAGAGTTACTCGCCGCGATCGCTGCGCTCCCGAACGCAATTGCCACGGTCGCCTTCGGTCTGGAGAACTATCAGTCCGACTGGTTCCGCATCGACCAGCACTACCGCCGATTCACCTACGCCCACCAAACCGCCGACTTCCAGCAGCCGCTCGGAACACTCAAGGCCGAGGTCGACAAGCAGTACGCCAACACGTACCTCTACCACTTCGGCGGGCTTTGGCAGCAGGCTCTCGAGTCGATGAGCGAGTGGAAGTCCACCACCCTCGCGTCACAAACGAAGTTCTTCGACCGCTATGTCGCTCCGCTCGTCAAAGACGGACGCACCAAAGCGGTCGTCATCATCTCCGACGGCATGCGCTACGAAATCGCCGAGCAACTCGCTTCTACGATCCGCAGCGAGGACCGATTCGACGCCTCGCTATCGGCCCTACTCGGCTCGCTGCCGAGCTACACGCAGCTCGGCATGGCATCACTGCTCCCGCACTCGAGTCTCGAACTCAACCCCACAGGTCTTCCGGTTCTTGCGGACGGGAAGCCGACCAACGGAACGGCGAACCGCGACAAGATCCTGCAGGTGGTCAAGGGGCATGCCGTCACTGCGGAAGAGGTCTTGGCAATGCAGGGAACCGAACTCCGAGAGCTGTACAAGAAGCACCAGATCCTCTACGTCTACCACGACCGCATCGACGCCGCTGGTGACAAGGCCTCGACCGAGCGGACCGTCTTCGAAGCCGCCGAGGAGACGCTCCGCGAATTGCTCCAACTCGTGAAGAAATGGACCAACGCAAACGCGACGAACATTCTGATCACCGCTGACCACGGATTCCTGTATCAGGACATCCCCTTGGAGCAGGCGTACTACGTCTCCGAGACTCCCCAGGGCGACGCGGTCACCAAGACCACTCGTCGCTATGTGCTCGGCCGGTCGCTAAAGCCGTCCCCCTCCTTCATGACGTTCACCTCGGCCGAGGCTGGACTCGTGGGTGACCTTGACATCCAGATCCCCAAGTCGATCCACCGCATCCCGCAACCCGGCGCTGGCACCCGCTACGTCCATGGCGGTGCATCTTTGCAGGAGGTCGTCGTCCCAGTGATCACGGTCAACAAGAAGCGCAAGAGCGACGTTCGTCCGGTGAACGTCGACCTCATGCAAGAAACCGACAAGATCACCACAGGCCAGCTCGCGGTCAAGCTGCTGCAGCGCGAGGCAGTTACGGACAAGATCCAACCGCGCCAGGTCCGGCTCGGCCTCTATGTCGGCGACACGCTGGTCTCCGACCAGCCTGTCCTCGCCTTCGACAGTGCATCCGACGACCAACGCGATCGATACCAGAAGGCCGTGCTCTACCTGACCCAGGACGCCGACCAGTACAACAACCGACCCGTCGAGTTGCGGCTCGAAGAGCCGATCGCAAACACGACGCAGTGGAAGTCGTTCTCAAAGGGGCATTACAAGATCAATCGGTCGTTCACTGCTGACTTCGACTTCTAGGAGACTCATGACGAACCTCGAAGACGCTCTCGGCGAAATCGATGTCCTCGCCGCTGTTGAGGCGACTGATACGACCCCGACGAAGTCCGCGCTCGATGACAAGATCAATGAACACTTCGCCGGCGCCGTCGTCCGTAAGGACCTCGTCAAGGCAGTCCGCGGGAACGCCGTCGTGCCCTCCTACGTCCTGGAGTACCTGCTGGGCCAGTACGCTGCGTCCGACGACGACGCGACGATCCAGGCCGGGATCGACAGCGTGCGTCAGATCCTGGCGACCCACTACGTCAACCGCAACGAGCACATGCTCGTGAAGTCGGAGATCCGCCGCAAGGGTCGCCACCGTGTGATCGACAAGGTCACCGTCACGCTCAACGAGAAGAACGACGTCCACGAGGCGGAGTTTGAAAACCTCCAGGTCAAAGGCGTGATCATCGATGACGTCACAGTCAAGCAAAACCCGAAGCTCCTCGTCGGGGGTGTCTGGTGCATCTGCGACATCGAGTACTTCCACTCCGACGACCAGCGCGTCGTGCCGTGGATCCTCGGCAGCCTCAAGCCCATCCAGGTCGCTGGCGTCGATATCGACGCCTATTACGAGGCGCGCAAGGCGTTCACCACGGAGGAGTGGATCGACCTGCTCATGCAATCGATCGGCCTCAACCCCGAGCAGTTCAACGAGCGCGGCAAGCTCATCGCCCTGACTCGCCTTATCCCGTTCGTCGAGCGCAACTACAACGTCGTCGAACTCGGGCCGAAGGGCACCGGCAAGTCACACACGTTCAGCGAATTCTCCCCGAACGGCATCCTCATCTCCGGCGGCGAGGTCACCGTCGCTAAACTGTTCGTCAACAACGCCAGCGGCCGTATCGGGCTGGTGGGCTACTGGGACTGCGTCGCGTTCGACGAGTTCGCCGCCAATCGGCGCACCGACCAAAACCTCGTCAACGTGATGAAGAACTACCTCGCCAACAAGTCATTCTCGCGCGGGACCAGCATCTACGGAGCAGAGGCGTCGATGGCCTTCATCGGCAACACGACGCACACCGTGCCCTACATGCTCAAGAACAGTGATCTCTTCGACGAGCTGCCCGACGCGTACCGCGACCCGGCCTGGCTCGACCGAATCCACCACTACATCCCCGGCTGGGAGGTCGCGCCGATCCGCTCGGAGATGTTCGCCACGGGGTATGGCTTCGTCGTCGACTACCTCGCCGAAATTCTCCGCGCGAAGCGGTCTGAGGACTTCTCGGACAAATACAAGGACTACTTCACGGTCGACAACTCGATCTCGACGCGCGACCAGGACGGCATCCGCAAGACCTTCTCTGGGCTGATGAAGCTTGTGCACCCGACGGGCGAGGCCACCGACGATGAGGTACGCGTGCTGCTGGAGTTCGCAATCGAGGGGCGTAAACGAGTCAAGGACTCGATCCTGCGGATCGACGCCACCATGCGCGACACTCCTGTGCACTTCCGCTACACCGACAAGGGGGGCGCGCTGCACGATGTCGTGACTCTCGAAGAGAGCCAGTACCCACAGCTGTACCGGCGGGACTGGGATGCGATACGCGAGGCTGGGGGCGCTTCGGGAGGCGATGAAAACACGACCGCCGTTGAGTCTGCTCCTGCCGCCCCGATAGCTGCTGGCACATCCGTCGCGGTGGGCCCGACGCAGCCAGCTGATGTCCCGTTGGCTGAAGGCCATCGGGACTTCTCGGCCGGCCAGAAGGGCGTCTCCTACGAGAACCTCCTCCTGCCCTACCTCCGCGGCGCCTCCAAGATCACGATCACAGATCCCTATATCCGGATGCCCCACCAAGGGCGCAACCTCGCGGACCTCCTGAGCCTCCTCGCCTCAGCCAAGGACGCGGCCGACGAGATCGACGTCATACTTGTCACCACCGAGGAGCCGAAGGTCGAGTTCAAGCACAACCAGTTGCTCATGCTCAAGGCGATCAAGGACGCGTCCGACGCCGTCGGTGTCCGTCTCGCTGTACGCCTCGACGACACGATTCACGACCGCCGCATCGAGACTGACCGCGGCTGGCGCATCGATCTCGGCAAGGGGCTCGACATCTGGCAAAGGCCGAGCGACAATCCCTTCGACTTCGGCCGCAACCGCCAGGAGTTCCGCCTGATCGGATCGGCATTCACCGTCCACTTCGTGAAGATCCCCGTCGGGTCCGAAGGGTAAGTCCCCACGCGGGTTCTGAAGGGCATCGCGACAACCATGCGAGTTTGTCCGAACAGTGTGTAAGACTCTGGCCAACGGAGAAGGAGGGCCGCATGGTCTTGCCATTGATTCCAGTCGTCGCCATCGCAATCGGAGCAGCTACTGGAAGTGGCGGCGTTTTACTGGGCGGCAAGGGTGCCTACGACATCAAGAAGGCGAACGCAGAACTGAACGCAGCGCGTGAGCGTTATGACGCTCGGCGCGAAGCCAGCGAAACGCTCATCTCGTCCATCAACGACCGGATCGTGCGATACGGAGCGCAACAAGAGGTTGCGATTCGAGACGTTGTCCTGCGCATGCACGACTTCCTCATCCGCAACGAGAAGAAGGTCCGGGAGAACGAGAAGCTGCTGGTCGATGGCATCGAGGCCAGCGTCAACTTGGTTGCCGGCTCTCATTCGCTTGAACTGTCCATGACCGAGTGGGTACGCGGAGTAATCGGCTCCGTCGGAGCGGGCGCCGGGGCGGGCGCCGCCACGAGCGCTGCAGCCACGACATTCGGGGTCGCAAGTACAGGTGCGGCTATTTCCGGGCTATCGGGTGCCGCGGCCGAGAGTGCTGCACTCGCTTGGCTGGGCGGAGGCGCCGTCGCCGCAGGTGGCGGCGGGATGGCCCTCGGTGCGCTCGCACTGAACTTCGTAACCGTCGGGCCTGGCTTGCTCGTCGCCGGCTTCGTCGTGAAGGGCCAGGGCAAGAAGGCAGTGACGCAGGCACGTGAGTATCAGGCCAAGATCAACGTCGAGATCGCGAAATTGGACGCCGCGGACGCCGAAATGATCGCGGTCGAATCCCGAACGGACGAGCTCAGCGCACTACTCGAGGAGCTATCCGACAAGGCCATCGCGGCACTCGACGAACTCGAGGCCGAGCCCTTCGATCCGACCGTGCACGCGACTGTGTTCCAGCGAGCAATGATCCTCGTCAAAGGTGTAATCGATCTGGCCACCACACCTGTAATCGATGAGAACGGCGACCTTACTGAAGCAGGTCACCAGCTGACTGTGAAATACCGCAGTGCAGGCAGGGCGAAGACAGATGCGGCCGAAGACGTCTCGTCCCCGTCGCCACTTTCAACCGATGAAGAAGGAGAGCTGGCTTATGAGTGACCGGACGGAACCTTTGTCGGGCGAGGTCTTTCCTCCTAGATCGGGAAAAGTCGCAAAGCCCGGCGCCATTGACGGTTTCACAGCACTCAACCAGTTGGTAGACGCAGCCCGGGAGTGCATCACCGTCCATGCGGTGGAGAACACCAAACAGGCGAGGATAAGCGCTTACGAAACAACGGAAGTCGCGCGAATCAAAGCGGCCGAGGGCATTCTCCGTGAGTACTTCCACCAAGCGTTTGCCGAGCGACGGGCAACGACCGACGCACTTTTTGAACGGCTCGATACTGCGATCGAGACAGGCGACTCTCAGATGATCGGCGAGGTCGTCAAGGGCGTCGTCGACATCGCCAAGAGCTCTCCACTGGCGGATCTCGGTGATCTGAGCCAGATCAGAGCTGCGCTCGACGACCCCGACCAGGTCTGGGACCTATGACTCATCGCGCAGGCAAGACCAGAGCACGGGGTTCTGCCCAGCTCTCGTAGCCGTACGTGCCGGCCCCGCCGTTGACGCTGCCCGGCGACCGATGGTCGAACCCTCAGACCCCACCGAGCGCACGAAGCCGTCCTTCCCGCGGGACCGCTTCCCTCCCGCCCGCGCCGTTTCCTTCCCGCTTGCCGGCTAGCACCCGCGGGAGGGAAATGGTCCCGCGGGAACGAAACGCCCCGCCGGGAATGCCGGCGGGGCGAATTCAGCTGAGAATCGGGCGATCAGCGAAGCAGCGCGCGGCTCATGACGACGCGCTGGATCTGGTTGGTGCCCTCGTAGATCTGGGTGATCTTGGCGTCGCGCATCATGCGCTCGACCGGGAAGTCGCGGGTGTAGCCCGCGCCGCCGAAGAGCTGCACGGCGTCGGTGGTGACCTCCATGGCGACGTCGGACGCGAAGCACTTGGCAGCGGCCGAGATGAAGCCGAGGTTCTTCTCGCCACGCTCGGCGCGAGCGGCCGAGGTGTAGACCATGAGGCGCGCGGCCTCGACCTTCATCGCCATGTCGGCGATCATGAACTCGACGCCCTGGAACGAGCTGATCGGCTTGCCAAACTGCTTGCGGTCCTTGACGTATTCGATGGCCTTGTCGAGCGCACCCTGCGCGATGCCGACGGCCTGCGCGCCGATGGTCGGGCGGGTGTGGTCGAGGGTCTGAAGCGCGGTCTTGAAGCCGGTGCCCTCGTCGCCGATGATGCGGTCGAGCGGGATGGTGCAGTCCTCGAAGTACAGCTCGGCGGTGGGCGAACCCTTGATGCCGAGCTTCTTCTCCAGCGGGCCGACGGTGAAGCCGGGGTCGTCCTTGTGGACCATGAACGCGGAGATGCCGTTGGCCTTCTTCTCCGGGTCGGTCACGGCCATGACGGTGTACCAGGTCGACTTGCCGCCGTTGGTGATCCAGCACTTGGAGCCGTTGAGGACCCAGTTGTTGCCGTCCTTGCGGGCGCGGGTCTTCATGCCTGCGGCGTCGGAACCGGCCTCACGCTCCGACAGCGCGTAGGAGGCCATGGCCTCACCGGAGGCGATGCCCGGGAGCACCTGCTGCTTGAGCTCGTCCGAGCCGTTGAGGATCAGGCCCATGGTGCCGAGTTTGTTGACGGCCGGGATCAGCGACGCCGAGGCGTCCACGCGGGCCACTTCCTCGATGACGATGCAGGCTGCGATCGAGTCACCGCCCTGGCCGCCGAACTGCTCGGGGACGTGGATGGCGTTGAAGCCCGACGCGTTGAGGGCGTTCAGCGCCTCCTCCGGGAAACGCGAGTTCTCGTCGACGTCAGCCGCGTGCGGCTCGATCTCCTTCTCGGAGAGCGCGCGGATGGCCTCGCGCAGGGCGACGTGCTCCTCCGGAAGCTGGAAGACGTCGAAGTCGGGATTTCCGAAACCCATGACAACTCCTCACGGCACGGGGTGCCAAATTGGTGGTTATCTATCAGTGCATCACGGCACTCAGTGCCATGTCAACGCACCACAGCACCGGAGGAATGCGACCCACGCCACCGATTGTCCTCGCCGGCTCCGACGTTGTCCCGAACCTGCCGGTCTCGGTCAGGATTCCCGCAGCTGAGCGGCCACGCGACGGGCGACTTCGTCCGGCGGGGTGCCCGCCGGATAGGTCACCACGGTGACCTCTTGAGACCCATCGTCGCCGGCCGAGGCCTCGGGACGGTCGACGTCGGCACCGAGTGCCACCGCCACCCGGGCGAGTTCACGACGCAACCGTTCGAGGGTGGCGTCTGCGTCCCCGCGGATCATCTGGCGGAGCAAATAGTTGTGCGTACCGGTGATCGCCGCGACGTAGGCGACGATGCGGACCGGCGGCTCGTCGGGCAGCCGTCGACGCAGGAACTCCTCGAAGGCGCCCTGGTAGCGGTAGGTGGTGACGAGCTCGCGATCACGCAGCGCCGGGACCTCCTGCACCACCTGCGCACGCCGGACGGCCAGGTCGCGGTCCCGCCGGAAATGGCTGAACACGACCTCCGCGGCGGCGCACACCGCCGACCACGGATCACCCTCGAAGCCGGCCAGGGTGTCATCGACCTGCGCCAGCAGGGATTCGTGATCGGCGAAGATCACGTCCTCCTTGGACCCGAACTGCCGGAAGAACGTGCGACGCGACATCCCGGCGGCCGACGCGATCTGCTCGACCGTCGTCGACTCGTAGCCGTGCTCGCTGAACAGCCGGATCGACTCGGCGACGACGAGCATGCGGAAGCTCGTGCTGTCGACATCGGCAACTGACATGGGTCAAGTATCACCACATGAGCGTCCGCATGGGCGCACGACCCGATCAGTGGTCGGCGGTACCGAGGTCCTGCCGGCCGAAGGCGCCCGTCGCACGCGGCGTCACCTCCGCTTGCTCGTCTACCAACATCCCACGCCGGGGCCCGAGACGGGACCGCCTGGCCGCGAGACCACCGGCACTATTGCGCTTGGGGTACGGATTCGGTTCCTGCCCTACGTCACTGGGCGCCGGGTCACTCGGCGCGGGCTTGTGCACGAAGCTCGCCTTTCAGGACCTTGCCGGTGGGGGTGCGCGGCAGGTCGTGCGCGAAGACGATGTCGCGCGGCACCTTGTAACCGGCGAGCAGGCGACGGCCGTGCTCGATGAGCTCCTCACCGGTCAGCGTCGCCCCGGGGTGCAGCAGGACGTAGGCGCGGGGGCGCTCGCCCCACTTCTCGTCCTCGACACCGATGACCGCGACGTCGACGACGGCGTCGTGGCTCACCAAGGCCTGCTCGACCTCGATGGTGGAGATGTTCTCGCCGCCGGAGATGATGATGTCCTTGGCGCGGTCGCGGAGCTGGATGTAGCCGTCGGGGTGCATGACGCCGAGGTCGCCGGTGTGAAACCAGCCGCCCGCGAACGCCTTTCGGGTCTCGTCCTCGTCACGAAAGTATCCGGCCATCACGTTGTTGCCGCGCAGCACGATCTCGCCCATTGTCTCGCCGTCGGCCGGGACGTCGACCAGCGGAACCTGATCGGCGACCACCACCCGGGCCGTCTCGGCCTGCACCATACCCACGCCCTGGCGGGAGAGCTTCGCCGCACGATCGCCGGGTTCCAGTGCGCTCCAAGCATCTTGGTACTCGCAGATGGTGTACGGGCCGTACACCTCGGTGAGGCCGTAGACGTGGACCACGGTCACGCCGATCGCCTCGAGGGAGCCGATCACGGTCGGCGACGGCGGCGCGCCGGCAGTGGTGATGTGCAGCGGCCGGTCCAGCCGATGTGCCCGCGGCGAGCCGACGATGGTGGTGCAGACCGTCGGCGCTCCGCACATGTGGGTGACACCGAGATCGTCGATGGCATCCCAGATCGCGTCCGCGCGCACGGCACGCAGACAGACGTGGGTGGCACCGGCGTGGGTCACCGCCCACGGCGTGCACCACCCGTTGCAGTGGAACATCGGCAGCGTCCACAGATACCGCGACGAACCGGTGAACTGGTTGTGGAAGGTCTCGCCGAAGGAGTTCAGGTACGCGCCACGGTGGGTGTACATGACGCCCTTGGGCTTTCCGGTGGTTCCCGAGGTGTAGTTGATCGAGATGATCGCGTTCTCGTCGTCGACCGTCCACGGGATCGGCGTCGCATCGAGGTCGTCGGCGGAGGCCAGGTGGTCGTCGTAGGAGACGAGCCCGTCGATGCCGGCGTCGGAAACCGGACCGGGTGTCACCCCGAACTCGGGGTCGGCGATCTCGACAACCGTCTCGACCTCCGGCACCTGCCCGATGATCGCGGCGACGGTGTCGCGGAACTCCGCGTCGAAATAGAGTGCCTTGGCCCCGGAGTGCTCGAGGATGTAGACCAGCTCGGGTCCGGCGAGTCGCGAGTTGAGGGCGACGAGGACGCCACCGGCGAGCGGCACCGCATAGTGCGCGATCAGCATCTCCGGGATGTTCGGGGCCAGGTAGGCGACGCGATCACCGGGCTTGATCTTGGCGGAGAGCACGCGGGCGAGCCGCTGAACATGGTCGGCGAACTCCGCGTAGGTGTGCCGACGCTGCCCGTAGATGATGGCCGCGCGGTCGGGGAAGACCGCCGCCGAACGCTCCAGGAATCGCAGGGGGCTCAGCTCGGAGCGGTTCGCGCCGCCCCAATCCGTGGTCGAGGGGCCCGGGCCTGCAGACACATCGGGGGACGGGGCTGCGCCAGTCCCGGACACATCGGGGGTGGAGACCGACATCATTCCTCCGTTTTCTCGCGACCGTGTGAGAAGGGCCGTGGGGTTTGTGACGGCCCATACGTGCGACGGCGATCTAGGGTACTGATCACATGGAAGTGCCTGCACCCTCCGAAGTGGGGGTTCGACGCCGACACCGTGACCGGATTGGTGCACTCCCCGAGCCCGTAGCGGGCACCACAAAAGGTGGGACGGAGGCCTGCGCACTACGTACGGTGGTTCCATGGCAACTCCCACCGAGAGTCCCACCCCGTCGAGTCCCACCTCATCTGGGCGCACCCCGATCGCCAAGGAACCGACCGTCGACGATCCGGTCACCCCGGCCGGTGTCTCCGCCGACGACGACCTGTCCGCCGACGAGCGCGCGCTACTCGTCGACAACCTCCGGTTCGTCCTCGACGGCCGGTGGCGGGCCACGAGGGAAACCGTCCGCGAGAACTCCAACCGCGCCGACCTGCTCCCCGATCCCTCCTGCACGCTGGAGGAGGCACGCGCCCACACCCTCGAGGTGATGCGCGAGCTGGCGTCGCAGGGTTTCGCCGCCGCCGGATTCGCCGCCGATCACGGCGGCACCGGCGACATCGGCGCCTCGATCACCGCGATCGAGATGCTCGGCTACGCGGATCTGTCGCTGATGGTGAAGGCCGGCGTGCAGTGGGGTCTGTTCGGTGGTGCGGTCGAGAACCTCGGCACCAAGCGCCACCACGACAAGTACGTGCCGGGCATCATCGACCTGGACGTCCTGGGCTGCTTCGCGATGACCGAAACCGGGCACGGCTCCAACGTGCAGGCCATCGAGACCACCGCCACCTACGACCGCGACGCCCGCGAGTTCGTGATCCACTCCCCCACCCCGTCGTCGCGCAAGGACTACATCGGCGGGGCGGCCGAGCACGCCCGGTTCGCCGCGGTCTTCGCCCAGCTCATCACCGGCGGACCCGGCGAGGAGCCGGAGGGTCGAGGCGTGCACTGCTTCGTCGTACCGATCCGCGACGAGGACGGCAACGACCTACCCGGCGTCACCACCAGCGACTGCGGCTACAAGGGCGGTCTCGACGGCGTCGACAACGGTCGCATCATGTTCGACAACGTGCGCATACCGGCGGAGAACCTCCTCAACCGCTACGCCGACGTCGCCGAGGACGGCAGCTACAGCTCGCCGATCGAGAACATCAACCGTCGCTTCTTCACCATGCTCGGCACGCTGATCCGCGGACGCGTGAGCGTGGCCGCGACCGCGGGTGCCGCCGGTCGCAAAGCGCTGACACTCGCAACCCGGTACGGCCTGATCCGCAAGCAGTTCGAGGCGCCGGAGGCCACCGACGAGATCACCGTTCTGGACTACCTCGGCCACCAGCGAAAGTTGTTGCCGCTCATCGCCAAGTCCTACGCGATCGCCTTCGCCCAGAACGAGATCGTCGCCGAACTGCACGACGTCCAATCGGTGGCACCCGACGACTCCGACGCCGGACGCCAGCGCCAGCTGGAGGGACAGGCCGCGGGCCTCAAGGCCTACGCGACCTGGCATGCCTCGCATTCGATCAACGTCAGTCGTGAGGCCTGCGGCGGCGCGGGATACCTGGACGAGAACCAGCTCTCGATCATCCGCGGCGACATCGACGTGTTCACCACCTTCGAGGGCGACAACACGATCATGATGCAGCTCATCGCCAAGGAACTCCTCTCGTCGTATTCCGATGATGTGCAAGGTCTTTCGGCGGGCGGCTGGGTCCGCTTCATCGCCGGGATGGCGCGCGACGTGGTGGCCGAGAAGACCGCCGTCCGCCAGGTGGTGCAGACACTGCTCGACAGTTCCGACGAGGACACCGAGAAGTCGGCACTCACCGACCGGAGCACGCAGATCCGGCTGTTCCGCAACCGTGAGGACCACCTCGTCCGCACGTGTGCGCAGCGTCTGCGCCGAGCCCTCGACGACGACAACGACGCCTTCGACGTCTTCAACAACGCGCAGGACCACCTGCTGAAGGTCGGGCACGCCCACATCGAGCGCGTGGTGCTCGAGGCCTTCGTCGAGGCGATCGAGAACTGCGATTCCCGTTCCGCCGCAGAACTGTTGGGCAAGGTGTGCGACCTGTTCGTGTACTCCGCCCTCGAAGCCGACCTGTCGTGGTTCATGATGCACCGGCACATCTCGGTGGAGCGCGCGAAGGCGGTCCGGCGCGGCGTGAACGAGCTGTGCCAGGAACTGCGCCCGCACGCACGGTCGCTGGTCGACGCCTTCGGTGTCCCCGAGGAACTTCTCCGCGCACCGATGCTCGTGAACGGCTGACCCGACCGGTAATTCATCTGACACTGTGCCCGGCCTGTATCCCTCAGGCCGGGCGCAGTCTTGTGTGCGCTCGTGTTTGGAAAGAGCACAACTCGGGCACTACTGCCTCGACGCCGCTGTGAAACCACCCGCTGCGACGCGTCCAGGGATGTGGCCACGTGCTGCATCGAGCACCTCTCGGACGGCGCGGACGCCGACAAGGGCGGCTGGGCCAGTGGTCCTACCCCGACGGGAAGCACGAGTTCAAGTTCCTCGCCGATCCGCAACCGCTCGGCGACCGCCAATCCGGTCCGCCGCCGGATCCGAAGCTCTACGCGACCTACGATGGCGCCATGGGAGACCCGCCGCTTCATCTACGGAGGTGCCATGCCTGACCTGCCCGACCTCATCACCACGCCGTTCCGCTGGCTCGGCGCTCTGCGGCACGCCCGCGTGTTCCATCCGGACGGCCTGCTGTGCGGCGGCCGGGCGTCGGTGTCCGGCGACCACCCGCTGCCGTTCCGTTCCGGCCCGGTGACGGTCCGCCTGTCGAAGGGGATCGGCACCCCTGGCGGTCTGCCCGACATCGTCGGTGTGGCCGTGCGGTTCCCCGCCGTGGCCCCGACGAACGCCCCCGCCGACGCCCCGACCCCGACCGTCACCGGCGACACCGCGTCCGGTGCCTGGGATCTGCTGCTGGCCGGCCCCGCACCGCTGTCGGGTCGTCTACCGGTGCCGCTGCCGGCCACGCACTGGGCCCCCACCGCCGTCTCGAGCCTGACTCCCTATCGCTACGACGGCGAGCTCTACTGGATTCGTGCCCGCATCATCGAGCCGACCGGGCCGTCGGGTCTGAATGTCGAGGATCTCGCCGCCTGCCTGCGCACCAAGAAACCGGTCGTCATCATCCTCGAAGCCGGGTTCAAACGGTTCGTACCCCTGGCCCGGATCGAACTCGACCACGTCCTGACCGGGCTCGACATCGACTTCGATCCGATCCTGCATCGTCCCGACGGGGTCGAGTTCGCGCCGTCGTGGCTGGGCGACCTGCGCCGGCGCGCCTACCGCGACAGCCGCAAGGGCCGTCACTCGGTGGTGTCCTGATCCTTCTTCTCGGGTTCTTCCGGATCGGTCTTCCGGGATTCGTCGCTCTCGGTGGACTTGCTCTTCCTGGTGGAGGGCGGTAGTCCCATCCGTACGGCGGCGTGCGCCTGCGTGAGTTCACTGCGGAACACCTCGACGTCGCGGGCCCATGCCTGGGCCAGATTGCCGGAGGTGAGCCGCACCCCCACCCCCTTACGACGCCGCGGCACGCCGTGGAGTTCGCCGAGCGCCGGAGCGCTCTCCCAGTCTTCGGGTGTCGGGGAGTTGTTGGCCGGGTAGATCTTCTCGATGTCGGCGAGCGGCGTCGTCACCGCGCCCTGACGCAGCGTCGTCTCGGTGAGTTCGACGCTGACGTGGCGTCGTGCCGCGGTCACCTGGACGAGCGAGAAGCCGAACAGGATCACCAGGAAGATGATCAGGACCGGCCAGTGCACCTGCCCGGGCCCGGCGATCTCCATGATCAGGACGGCGAGGACGAGCACCGGCCCGATGAGGACCACCCACCTGCTGCCGCCGGGTTCGTAGAAGAGAACCTCGCCCGGGTCCACTTCCGGTTGGGGTGCAGCCGGTTCGGGTTCGACCGGATCGACCCCGTCGGCCGGGTCGGGGGTCTCGTCGGTCACGGCTTCTTCTTGCGCGGCGTGCGCTGCTTCTTGGGTTCGGGGGCCTTGCCGGTGTACCAGGTCTCCGAGTCCGGCCGGTAGGCCAGCAGCGAGCCGAACAGGCCGATGATGGCCGCCAGCAACGCCAGGGCGAACACCGGCGATCCGAGACCGACACTGAGGAACAGCAGCATCGCGACGACGACGAGTGTCAGGGCCGACAGCGACGACCGCCAGCGCGCGTCACCGGTGAAGGCCTTGCTGCCGAGCAGGATGTAGGCGACGCCGACGATCAGGACGAGGACGCCGAGCGTCGCCGAAGACATCGACCCGGAGTCGTCGATCGCGGACAGGATCACCACGAGGACACCGAGGACGGCCAGGAGCGCTCCCGACACCACCCAGCACCGGTAGGCCCAGACGACGAGTTTCGGACGCTGCGCCGGGTCGGGACTTGTCACTGCTTCTTCGGTCCTTCGCTGTCGGGGTCGGGGGTCTCGGGTTTGCGGAGGTCGGGTGTTCCACCGCGAGCCGCGTCGCCGGGTGAATTGTCACCATACGGTGTGCCCGCGGACTGCGTCCCCGGCTCTGACGCAGACCCGTACGGGTTCGGTGTCGGCTCGTGGGGTGACGGATACGGATTGCTGCCATACGGATTCTGGCCGTACGGATTCTGGCCATACGGGTTCTGGCCGTACGGGTACGGCGCCGCGGCGGGCGGCACGGGCCGCGGCTTGCGCTCCTCGGCCATACGCCGGCAGTACTTCTCGGAGTCACCACGCATCAACAGCACCGTCGCGCCGAGCGCGGCGACGCCGCTGATGACCAACGGCACCATCGCCCACGCCGGTTCGAGGTCGCCGAAGAGCGAGAAGACCAGGTTGACGACGATGTAGACGCCCATCGCACCCAGCACGATGCGCGCCCAGTTGTAGCCCTTGCGCGTGAACCACACGACCAGCGCGGTGATCGCGGTCAGGAAGACCGACATCGCGACGAGGACGCCGACGACGAAACCCGACGACGTCATGAACTGCAACTGGTCCGCGGAGACACCCTCTTGCGGGTTGGCGCGGATCTGGTCGCGGACCATGTCGACGAAGGTGCCGGTCTGGGCGAACAGCGCGACGATCTGTCCGACGACGACCACCACCCACAGTTCGACGGCGATCGAGATCGAATCCGGGATCGTCGGGCGCTGGTGCGCATCGGCCTCGGACGAGGCGCGCATCGGGTCGAACGGTGCGGACATGGCACCAGCCTAATCGGAGGCGACCCCGGTCCCGTGCACGCGTCCCGGAGGCCGCCGCGGTCAGCTCAGGAGAGCCGGTTCGCGACCTCGGTGGCCCAGTAGGTCAGGATGACCGACGCGCCGGCACGACGGATCGAGGTCAGCGATTCCATGATCGCGGCGTCGCGGTCGATCCAGCCCCGCTCGGCGGCGGCCGTGATCATCGCGTACTCACCGCTGATCTGATACGCGGCGACGGGGACGTCGCTCATCTCGGCGACGTCGCGCACGATGTCGAGGTAGCTCATCGCGGGCTTGACCATCACCATGTCGGCGCCCTCCTCGAGGTCGAGGCGCACCTCCCGCAACGACTCGATCCGGTTGGCCGCGTCCTGCTGGTACGTCCGCCGGTCCCCCTGCAACGAGGAGCCGACCGCCTCGCGGAACGGACCGTAGAAGGCCGACGCGTACTTGGCCGAGTAGGCCAGGATTCCGGTGTCGGTGAAGCCCTCGGCGTCGAGTGCCTCGCGGATGACGGCGACCTGGCCGTCCATCATCCCGCTCGGCCCCAGGAGCCGGGCACCGGCGCGGGCCTGTGCCAGCGACATCGACACGTAGCGGTCGAGGGTCACGTCGTTGTCGACGCGCCCACGACCGTCGAGGACACCGCAGTGCCCGTGATCGGTGAACTCGTCGAGACAGGTGTCGGCCATGAGGACCGTCGAGTCACCGAGGTCGTCGGTCAGCGCGCGCAGGGCACGGTTGAGGATTCCGTCGTCCGCATCGGCACCCGAGCCCGTCGCATCCTTGTCCTCCGCACGCGGCACGCCGAACAGCATCAGCCCGCCGACACCGGCCTCGACGGCCTCGGCCGCGGCAGTGCGCAGCGAGGCAAGAGTGTGCTGGACGACGCCGGGCATCGACGAGATCGGCTTCGGCTCGTCGATGCCGTCGGCGACGAACATCGGCAACACGAGTTGCCGTGGCGCGAGGGTGGTCTCGGCGACCAGCCGACGCATCGCCGGTGTGGTGCGCAGCCGGCGGGGCCGGATCAGCGGTGCCATCGATGCACCCGGCTCACGAACGCGATCGACGGGACTTCTTGCGCGGCGGGGGCAGTGCGCCCTCGGCGCGGAGCCGGGCGGCGTGCTCGGCGAGCGCGTCGACCAGTTCGAGAACCGACGCGTTCTCCGGCTGCACGTCCACGCGCAGACCGAATTCCGTTGCGGTCTCGGCGGTCTTGGGACCGATGCACGCAACGATGGTGCGGGCGTGCGGTTTTCCGGCGATGCCGACGAGGTTGCGGACCGTCGAGCTCGAGGTGAAGCAGACCGCGTCGAAGCCGCCGGTCTTGATCATCTCGCGGGTCTCGGCGGGCGGCGGCGCGGCGCGCACGGTGCGGTACGCCGTCACGTCGTCGATCTCCCAACCGCGGTCACGCAGTCCCTCGGAGAGGGTCTCGGTGGCGATGTCGGCCCGCGGCAGCAGGATTCGGTTCACCGGGTCGAAGACGTCGTCGTACGGCGGGAACTCGTCGAGCAGACCCAGCGAGCTCTGCTCACCCGACGGCACGAGTTCGGGGTTGATGCCGAACGACCGCACCTTGTCCGCGGTGGCCTCGCCGACACAGGCGATCTTGACGCCGGAGAAGGCGCGGGCGTCGAGACCGAACTCGGCGAACTTCTCCCACACGGCGCGGACCGAATTGGTGGAGGTGAACACCACCCACTGGTAGCGGCCGTCGACGAGTCCCTTGACCGCGCGCTCCATCTGCGCCGGACTGCGCGGGGGCTCGACGGCGATCGTGGGCACTTCCTTGGGGATCGCGCCGTGACTGACGAGGCGGTCGCTCATGTCGCCGGCCTGGTCCTTGGTACGCGGCACCAGCACGGTCCAGCCGTAGAGCGACCGCGACTCCCACCAGGAGAGCCTGCTGCGGGAACCCACGACCTTGCCGACGGTCACGACCAGCGGGCCGGTCAGGGCGTTGCCCTGCTCGTTCAGTGTCGCGAGAGTGGCCTCGATGGTGCGCTGTGCACACGTGGTGCCGTTGATGGTGATCGCCGCCGGGGTCTGCGGCGCCATCCCGTGCTCGGTCAGCGCGCTGGCCGTCTCGGCCAGGTGGCCGGACGTGGCGTGCAGGACCAGCGGGCCGGGCGCCGCGGCCAGGGCGGCCCAGTCGACCTCACCGCGCACGTCGGCCTCGGTGTGCGTCGAACCCAGCGGCATGCCGGCGTAACTCGGTACGACCGAGGCGGCGGGCAGGCCCGGCAGCACCTCGAAGGTGACCGAGTGACGCGCCACGGCGTTGACCTCGGCGAGCACCGAGTCGGTGGTGAGCGGATCACCGGCGACGACGCGGACCACGTCGTCCCCGTTGCGGGCGGCGGCCACGAGGGTCTTGGCGACCTCGGTCGGGTCACCGAGCGCCGGGCGCACCACCGACTCCTCGTCGGCCTTGTCCGCCTCCGCCGCGGATGCATCCGCGGCGGCCGCGGTGTCCGCCGCATCGGTGCCGTCGGCTTTGTCTTCCGCCGTCTTGTCGGCCTTCTTGGTCGACCGGCGGGTGTTCGGTGCGGGTTCTTCGCGGTGCGCGCTGCCGATCAGCGACACCACGGCGGCCGGGACATCGGGATCGATGTAGGCCGTGGTCGCGTTGATGATCACGGTGCGTGCCCGCACGGTGAGCAGGTCTGGGTCACCTGGACCCGACCCCACGAACAGGATCCGTCCGGGATTTGCCTTCTTCGTACGGCTCATGGGTTCGCACTCTCCTGCCCTCGCGTCGAGGGCTGCAGTTCTTTCTCTGCTAGGGAGAGTTGACGAGTTCGCCCGCTCCCAGCTCCAGCAGTTCGGCGGCAAGATCTTTACCAAGTTGGACGGCACGATCGACCGGACCCACCGCCGAAGCGCGGATCACATCGGATCCGTCCTCGGCCGCCACCGCCGCACGAAGCGACAGTTCGGCGAAGATGCGCCCGTCCTCGTCGATCGATTCGACCACCTCGGCGATCGCTCCGACCGGCGCAGTACACCCGGCCTCCAGGGCCGCGAGTACTGCCCGCTCGGCATCGATGGCCGCCCGGGTGGACTTGTCGTCCAACTCGGCGAGTATTCTCACCAGTTCGGCATCGTCTGAGCGGCACTCCACAGCGAGAGCACCCTGCGCCGGAGCCGGCAGCATGACGACCGGATCGAGCGCTTCGGAGACCACTTCGGTCCGTCCGATCCGCACGAGGCCGGCGCGGGCGACCACGACTGCGTCGAGTTCGCCGCTGGCGACTTTGCCCAACCGAGAATCTAGGTTGCCTCTTAGGGGGCGGATTTCCAAACCGAGACCCAATGCCTTAAGCTGTGCCGCCCGCCGGGGGGCCGAGGTGCCGATCACCGATCCCGGCGGCAATTCCCCGAGCACCAGATCGTCCCGGCTGACCAGCGCGTCTCGCGGGTCCACGCGGGTCGGGACGGCCGCGATCGTCAGGTCGTCCTCGGGGGCCGTGGGGAGATCCTTGTAGGAGTGCACGGCGACGTCGACCTCGTCGTCGCGGAGCGCGACGCGGATGGCGGTGGTGAAGACGCCGACGCCGATCTCGGCGACCGGTGCGGCCGAGGCGTCACCGGCGGTCTTGATGATCACCAGTTCGGCCGGGTGGCCGGCGGCGGTGAGTGCATCGGCGATCGTCTGGGATTGGGTGGTGGCCAGTAGCGAACCCCGCGTACCGATACGGATCGGCGCGGTCCGGGTTTCACTCATCGGTCACCCTGCTCGCCGGTCGCGTCGGTGGTCCCCAGTCGATCGGGCGCCGAAACCGACTCGGCCGCACCTGGTTTGAGTTCGAACAATTCGCGCAGGGCCTCCGCGTAGTGATCGCCGTTGGGCGTCGACGCCAGCTGCTTCACCCTCACCGTCGGTGCGTGCAACAGCTTGTCGACGACGCGGCGGACGGTCTTGGCGACCTCGTCGCGCTGGTTGTTCTCGAGGTCCGGGAGCCGGGTCTCGAGGCGCAGGATCTCGGCTTCGACGACATCGGCGGCGCGCTGGCGGAGAGCGGCGACGGTCGGGGTGACCTCGGCCTGGCGCTGGTGGGTCAGGTAGTCGGCGAGCTCGGCGGCGACGATGGACCGGGCCGCGAGGGTGTCGTTCTCCGCGGCCTGGGTCTCGGAGTGGCCGCGCAGACCCTCGATGTCGACGACGTGCACGCCGGGCAGGCGGGCCGCGGCCGGGTCGACGTTCCGCGGGAGTCCGAGGTCGCAGATGACCATCGGGGTCGACTCGCCGTTGCGGTTTCGCTCGGCGAGAGCCGAATGCACCGCACCCACGCTCACCACGGAGCCGATCGAGCCGGTACAGCTGACCACGACGTCGGCGGCGGCCATCGCGGCCGGCAGGTCGTCGAGTCCCACCCCGTGCACGGTGATCCCGTGGTTGGCGGCGATGTTGTCGGCCAGGTGGCGGGCGTTCTCGACCGTGCGGTTGACCACGGACATCTCCGTGACGCCCTCACGGGCCAGCTGGGCGGTCGCGAGGCCACCCATGGCGCCGGCGCCGACCACCACCGCGGTGCGCAGCCGGTGCGCCCCGGTCGCGGGGTCGGTGAGGAGGGACTTGGCGCGGTGCAGGGCCACGGACACGACCGATGCGCCGGCACGGTCGATGCCGGTCTCGGTGTGCACCCGCTTGCCCACGCGCAATGCCTGCTGCGCGAGCTCGTGCAGGACGCGGCCGGCCGAGTCGTTGGCGTCCGCGCTCAGGTAGGCGTTGCGGATCTGGCCGAGGATCTGCTGCTCGCCGACGACGAGCGAGTCGAGACCGGCGGCGACGGTGAAGAGATGTTCGACGGCGGCCTCGGAGTAGCGCACGTAGGCGTGCCGGGTCATCTCGTTGACGGTCATGCCGGAGTGGTCGCCGAGAACCTCGCCGACCGCCTCGAGGGCCGGGTGGAAGGCGTCGACGACCGCGTAGATCTCGACGCGATTGCATGTCGAGACGACCATGGCCTCGGAGATCGCCCGTGACGACAGCAACTCGTCGACCAGCTTCGGACGGTCGTGGTCGGAGACCGTCAACCGCTCCAGCACCTCGACGGGCGCACTGCGGTGCGACACCCCGAACAACAGAACACTCACGCTGTCACCGTTTCTTCACCCATTGCTTTTCCGTGGCGTCCGTCGGCCGCCTTCACCTCGCGAGGCGCACCGACGTCGCTGCGTGAGGAGATCTTGAGGTCGTTCCGTGGGGCCTGTGCACTGCCACGAGAGGCCTGGAACGTCAACACCTGTAGCTCCAAGGCTAGATCAACTTGTCTGACGACGACATCCGCCTCCGTCGTCAGCGCCACCGGGGTGACGTTGAGCACTTGCCGCACACCTGCCCCGACGAAGGCGTCGAAGGCCGGCCGGGCGTCGTCGTCGGCGGTGGCCACGACCCCGATCTCCACCGCGGGCTCGACCTCGGCGCAGACCGCCGCGATGTCGGTGAGCGGGGCGATCCGCGGGCCGCCGACCTCCAGCGATGTGCCCGTGAGAGCCGGATCGGCGTCGAACATCGCGGCCACCCGGAAGCCGCGACCGAAGCCGGTGTGGGCGAGCAGAGCGCGTCCGAGCTGGCCGGCCCCGGCCAGTGCGACCGTGTGGATGCTGTCGGTGTGCAAGGTCATCGAGATGCGCGCGGTGAGACGACCGACGTCATATCCGACGCCGCGGACGCCGTTCGCGGCGACATAGGAGAGGTCCTTGCGGAGGATGGCGGGGTTCACCCCGGCCGCGGTGGCCAGTTCGCCGCTGGAGGCCACCAGGACGCCGCGCTGGCTGAAAGAGCGCAGGACGTGCAGATATGTGGCCAGCCGGGCCACTGTGGGAGCCGGGATGTCGGTGGCCACCGTGGCGGCGGGCGGCGGCAGCGCAGACGCGGGAGGGTCGGCGTCGCCGGACTTCTGACGATCGGCGCCCACGCTCACCTCCACTCCCCTACGCACAGCACGATCCATCGAGGATATAACCCCCTGTGAATCTCTTCACATGGACCCTCATGATTCGCGGAGCTGTGTTAAACACCACCGTTTCTCCGCGATGGCGGATCGGGGCCGGACCGCCGGTTCAGCCCTGACGCGTGAGGTCGGCACGCAGCCGGGGCTCGTCGACCTCCCAGTAGCTGTGCTCGTCACCCTCGAGCAACACCACCGGCAGCCGGTCCCCGAACTCCGCACGGATCTCGGGACGGCCGTCGGCCGCGGCCCGGTCGACGTCGACCTCGGTGAACTCCACCCCCAGCTCGCCACAGATCCGCGTCAGGTCACGACGGGCGGTCGCGCACATCTGGCATCCCTCACGGGTCAGCAGTTCCACGGTCATGAGGTCCATACTCGCAGCGCTCCGCTCCCCCGCCGACGCGACCCCGGCCCGGTGACGAGAACCACGGCCCGGGCGCGCCGCAACGGCCCCGCGGCGACGCTGATCGTCGTGGGTGGCCGCTAGGCTGGACCGCGCAGGCAGTGCTGGCGCCAGACGCGACGTGGGAGGTGGGCAGTGGGCAACACCCCGGGCCCGGGAGACGAACGACCCGACAACTCGTCCGACACCCCTGTGCCCGGCGCATCCAGTCCCGAAACCCCCGCGGCGCGAAGCTCCGCACCGGCCGACTCCGGCGCCACCCCGCTCGACACCGGCGACGACTGGGAGTCGCAGGCAGCACGCATCGAGTTCGACGACGACTTCGACGAGGACGCCGAACTCCACGACATCGCCGCCGACGACGAGACCCACCGGGTCACCACGTGGATCTCCCAGCGGGCCAGCGCGGCGACCGGCCGTTTCCGCCAGACCGCCCACGAACTCCGTCAGACCCTCGCCGGCGAGGCGAGCGCGAAAGCCGCCGTCGACTCGCTCCGGCTGCGCGAACCGTCCGACATCGAGCCCGGCGAACCCCCGCGCGATCTGACCGCGGCCGCCTTCTTCGACGTCGACAACACCCTCGTCCAGGGCGCGTCGATCGTGCACTTCGCTCGAGGCCTCGCCGCCCGCAAGTACTTCACCTACGGCGACATCATGGATTTCGCGTGGACCCAGGCCAAGTTCCGGATCACCGGCAAGGAAAACGCCCGCGACGTCGCCGAGGGCAGGGAGAAGGCGCTCTCGTTCATCGCCGGACGCCAGACCTCGGAGCTCGCCGAACTCGGCGAGGAGATCTTCGACGACTACATCGCGGACAAGATCTGGCCGGGCACGCGCGCTCTCGCGCAACGCCACCTCGACGCCGGTCAGCAGGTGTGGCTGGTGACCGCGACGCCGGTCGAACTCGCGCAGACCATCGCCGACCGTCTCGGACTCACGGGTGCGTTGGGCACGGTCGCCGAAAGCGTCGACGGCGTGTTCACCGGGCGTCTCGTCGGCGACATCCTGCACGGGCCCGGCAAGGCCCACGCGGTGCGCGCACTCGCCATCCGTGAGGGCCTCAACCTCAAACGCTGTACCGCGTACTCGGATTCGCACAACGACGTCCCGATGCTGTCGCTCGTGGGCAAGGCCGTCGCCATCAACCCCGACACCGACCTGCGCGACGTCGCCAAGGTCCGCGGATGGGAGATGTACGACTTCCGGACAGCGCGCAAGGCGGCGAAGTACGGTGCCGGTACCGCCATCGTGCTGGGCGCCGCCGGCGGCGGTGCCGCGGCCGCCGCACGGCTCCTACGACACCGCTGACCCCGGCGCCTCGTCGCGACATCGGTGACCGCCCGGAGAGACCCCATCCCGGAGAGGACCACCATGACGGACGAGACCCTCACCGATCCCGGACCCGGAGCAGGCGCGACCGCCACACCCGATCCGCTGCGCACGATCGAGCAGCGCGTGCTCTGGCTGTCGACGTCGATGATCCACCACGCCAACCGGGTTCGGCCGAACCCGTCGGGCCTGAAGGTCGGCGGGCACCAGGCGTCGTGCGCCTCGATGGTGTCGATCATGACGTCGCTGTGGTTCTCGCAACTGCGGCCGGGTGATCGGGTCTCGGTCAAACCCCATGCGTCACCGGTCCTGCACGGCATCAACTACCTGCTCGGCGGTCTCGACGAGTCGTATCTGACGACGCTGCGGCAGTTCGGCGGACTCCAGTCGTATCCGAGCCGCACGAAAGACCCCGACGCGGTGGACTATTCGACCGGGTCGGTGGGAATCGGTGCGACCGCGCCCATCTGGGGTGCGGTGGCACGCCGCTATCTCGACACGACGGTCGGCGGCCCCGATGCGGTTGCCGCCGACCGGCGTTCGCCCACGGTGCTCGCCCGGCAGTACTCGCTCGTCGGCGACGCCGAACTGGACGAGGGCGCGGTCTGGGAGGCGATCCTCGACCCCTCCGTGGCCGAGCTCGGCGAGATCGTCTGGATCGTCGACCTCAACCGGCAGTCCCTGGACCGGGTCGTCCCCAACATCGCCGCCGGACGCCTGGAGGCCATGTTCGCCGCCGCCGGGTGGCAGGTGATCATGGTGAAGTTCGGCCGGCTGCTGGAGGATCTGTTCGCGCGGACGGGCGGGTCCGCGCTGCGTTCGCGCATCCTCGACATGCCCAACCCCGAATATCAACGCCTGCTGCGGTGCGACGCCGGCGAGGTCCGCGAACGCCTGCCGGGATCGGGTCCCGACTCGGACGCCGTCGCCGCGCTCATCGCCGAGGTCGACGACGAGACCCTCCTCGAGGCCATCCGCAACCTCGGTGGCCACGACCTCGACGCCCTGGTCGGCGCCTACGAGCAGATCGACGACACCCGTCCGACGGTCATCCTCGCCTACACCATCAAGGGCAACGGACTGCCGATCGAGGGCCACCCGCAGAACCACTCGTCGCTGCTCACCGTCGAACAGTACGACGAGCTGGCGGCGTCGCTTGGGCTCGACCCGAGCCATCCGTGGGGACGGTTCGACGAGGACACCGACGAGGGCCGGCTGTGTGCCGCGACGGCCGAGCGACTTCGGCGCGAACCCGTCGCGCCCACGGCACCGCCCGCGGTCCCGACCGACACCGGGAAGACACCGTCGGGAACGTCGACAACGCAAGCCGCACTGGGCCGTACGCTCCTCGCCCTGTCCCGGGAGGCTCCCGAGGCCTCCGCCCGGGTCGTCACCGTGAGCCCCGACGTCAGCTCGACGACCAATCTCGCCGGCTGGCTGAACAAGGTCGGGGTGTGGTCGCCGAACGAACGCCGCGACTGGTTCGCCGACGACGCGGAGACGATCATGCACTGGCGGGAACGACCGACCGGCCAGCACATGGAACTCGGTATCGCCGAGACGAACCTGGCCGGACTGATCGGCGAGCTCGGCGCCACCTGGAGTCGTTGGGGCGAACCGCTGTTCCCGATCGGCGTGCTCTACGACCCGTTCGTGGAGCGCACACTCGAGCCGTGGTCCTACGGCATCTACGCCGGCGGCCAGTCGATCCTGGTGGGTACCCCGTCCGGCGTCACGCTGGCAGCGGAAGGCGGAGCGCACCAATCGATCACGACACCGTCGATCGGCCTGGAACAACCCGGGTGCGTCAGCTACGAACCTGCCTTCGCGATCGACGTCGAGTGGACGCTGCTGGCGTGCATCGGCCGGCTCGGACGCCCCGACGGGACCTCGTCGTACCTGCGGCTGTCGACGCGGCCGGTCGACCAGCGACTCGCCGCGGTCCCCGACGACCCGGCCGCCCGTGAACGCCGCCGCCGTCAGGTGGTGGCCGGCGGATACCTGTTGCGTCGCAGCGAATCCCCGCAGGTCACGCTGGTCGGGATGGGTGCGGTCAGCACGGAGACACTGGCCGCCGCCGACCGCCTGGCGGATCAGGGCGTCGCCGCCGACGTCGTCTGCGTGACGAGCCCCGGACTGATCTTCGAGGCGCTACAGGCCCGACGCGGGCTCGCCGAGGCCGCGTCGTGGATTCTCGACCAGGTGTTCCCGCCCGGGCGCGCGGCACCGATGGTCACCGTCCTCGACGGACATCCGCACACCCTCGCCTTCCTGACCGGCATCAACAACGTGCCGGGTGCGGCGCTCGGGGTCAGCCGGTTCGGTCAGGTCGGCTCGCTCGAGGACGTGTATCGCCTCCACGGCATCGACGCCGATTCGATCGTCCGCGCCGCCCTCGACCTCGCGACCTGATCCTGTTCAGAGCGAGGCAACCTCACTCATCGGGTCGATCAGCACCTTCGCGTGGTGGGCGGCCGACCCGAGCGCATCGAACGCCGGCGCGACCCCTTCGAGTCCGACCGTCGCAGTGATCATCGGCGCGACGTCGACCTTGCCCGCGGCGATCATCTGCAGCGTCTCGTGGAATTCGGCCGGGTCGTAGACGAACACGAATCGCAGTTCGATCTCCTTGTTGAGCGCCATCGCCGGGCGGAATGTGTCCGGTTCCATGCACACACCGACCACGACGACACGTGAGCGGAACGGGGCGTTGGACACGATGTGCTCGATCATGCCGGGGGTGCCCACGCATTCGAAGATCACCGGCCCCTTCGGCGTCGCGCCGAGCCGATCGGCGATCCGGAACAGGGAGTTCCACGGGGCCAACGGAATTCGACGCAGGGTGTGCATGGCATCGAATGCGGTGCCGAGCAGGTCCTGCGCGGCGGTGACGTATTTCCCCTCCTGGGCACACCGGTCGAACGGCGACTCCACGGCCGGGTCGACGACGATGTCGGCGCCGACGCGGCCGGCCAGCGCCCGGCGTCCCTCGGACAGGTCGCTCGCGATCACGGTGCGCACGCCCGACGCCTTGAGCATGGCGATGACCGCGAGGCCGATGGGCCCGCACCCGATCACCACGGCGACATCGCGCCGGCCGACCTCGCCGCGTCGGACCGCGTGATGGGCGACGGAAAGGGGTTCGGTGAGGGCGGCGTGGTCGACCGACAGCCCGTCGGGGATCTCGAAGGTCATGTCCTCCGACACCAGCACGAACTGCGCGTAGGCGCCCGGGGCCGACGCCGTCAGGCCGGTCAGGTGCGCCTCGTCGCCGTGGCGGATCATCGGCACCGCCACCACCGGCGTCCCCGGCGCCCACAGCTTGCGGCATCCGGGACCGTAGGACACCACCTCGCCGGCGAACTCGTGACCCATGACGACCGACTGGTCGGACCGCATGAACGCGTCGTAACCGACCTCGCCGGACACATCGGCGGTCGCATCGCAGTGCACGCGGGCGTGGAGGTCGGAACCGCAGATGCCCGCCCGCAGAACACGCAGGAGAACCTGCCCGGTTTCCGGTACGGGGGTGGGGACGTCCTGGACGGTCAGCTCACCGGCTCGACACACGACTGCACGCATGCCTCAATGGGTAGCAGCCGACGGGCGCTGCGTCAGCTGAAATGCGGGGTCAGCCGAAATGCGGGGTCAGCCGAAGTAGACACTTCCGCGGCGGCTCAGCATCCGGAACAGGGTCTGCTGAATCTCTTCGCGTACATGGTCGGTGAGGTCGAAGACCACCATCGGGTCGTCCGCCGACGACTCGTCGTAGGAACCGGTCTCGATCGGGCGGCCGAAGTGGATGTGCCACTTCGACGGCAACGGCACCATGCCCAGGGGCCCGAGCCACGGGAACAGTGGCGTGATCGGGAAGTACGGCAGGCCGAGCACCTTGGCGAGCGGCTTGAGGTCGGCGAGCATCGGATAGATCTCCTCCGAGCCCACGATCGACACCGGGATGATCGGCGCCGCGTTGCGCAGCGCGGTCGTCACGAAGCCGCCCCGGCCGAACCGTTGCAGCTTGTACCGGTCCTTGTAGAGCTTGCCGATGCCCTTGAACCCTTCCGGCCATACGGCGGTGAGTTCACCGGCGCGCAGGAGTCGGTCGGCGTCGTTGTTGCAGGCGAGCGTCGCGCCGATACGCCGCGCGACCTCGCTGATGCCCGGTGAGTCGAAGGCCATGTCGGCGGCGAGGACACGTAGATACCGATTGTCGGGATGGTTGTCGCGGACGGCCAGCGAGGTGATGATCGCGTCGACCGGAATGGTGCCGGCGTGGTTGGCAACGAGCAGCGCACCGCCCTCGAGGGGCAGATTCTCGATACCGGTGACCTCGACGCGGAACCACTTCTCGTAGACCTGGCGGAGCGCCGGAAACCACACCGATTCGGTGAAATGGGGGTCGAATCCGAACTCGTCGACCTCGTACTCGCCCGCCATCCGTTCGCGGATGAAACCCGCGGTGGAGGTCAGGGTGTCGGCGACGGCGTTCCGGATGCCCCCGAGACTGAACAGCGGGCTCGACTTGGACGGGCCGCGGTGCTCGACACCGAGCGCCTCATCCGACAGCGCGATCTCGTTGCTGATCGGGGTCACCCGCGCGGGCGAGCGGCCGAATCCATCGGTGTTGGGATGGCCGAGCATCGAATCACCTTGCATGACACCGGTATTCGTGCGCTGTCCCGGAACCTGCTGGCTCGGATGTCGACGGCGCCCCGAATCACGTGCACCGCGGCGATCCGCAGAGGCGTCCGGACCCGACGGTGACGCGTAGAGCTGTATGACCTTGGCGGTACGTGCATCCGTCGCTCCGCTACCTGGCAAGGCGCTCACCCCTTGTTCTTGTCCCGTGGATCGTCCGTGTCGGTGAACCCCCCGCTCGACGTCTGAACCGGGGTGCCTGAACTACTGGCCGTCGTTCCGTCACAAGCCATCCCCCCAGGCCGGCAGACGTAACGCTGCGTCGTCGATGACATGAAACGAGAACCCGGGAACGACCCGCGATCTCCCCGTGTGATCGTCAGCATGTTCCCGAAGTCTCACCCGTCGCCCGCGGTGGAGTGATTCCCCCGCGCGCGATGTGGGTCTGGCGACCAAGTCTAGAGGTTGCACCGACGTTGCGCACGTCGACGGCCACACCTCGCACCAATCTCATCCACAACTCACTGGAGTTGATGTGCGGCCGAGACGACACGCTGCTCCAGAGCCCGCCAGACGTCGGTCCCGATCACCGGCGTCACGCCGCTGCGTTTCACGAAGTCATCCAGGGTTTCCATGGTCGTGTACCGCGGCACGAAACCCAACTCGGTGCGCATCCTGGTGGTGTCCAGCACCCTGCCGTAGGTGAGGAACTCGGTCTGCGAGGAACGGAGCTTCGCCGAGCGCAGGTCCTGGAACACTCCGGCGATCGGCGCGAGGAGACCACTCGGCACCGGCAGTTCGACGTGCCCGACCCGCCGGATGGCCTGCGACAACGTCACCACACCCTCACCGGAGAGGTTGAACGTGCCGGGCTTGCCGGCGAGGGTCACGTGCTCCATCGCCGCGAGTGCGTCCTCCTCGTGGAGGAACTGCAGGCGCGGCTGGTATCCGATGACCGTCGGGACGACCGGCGCCGACAGGTACGAACCCATGCGCGTGGTGATCCGCGGTCCGAGCATCGCCTGTGGGCGCACGATCGTGATGTCGATGTCCGGGCGGCGGCGTCCGAGTCCGCGGACGTAGCCCTCGACGTCGAGGAGGTCGCGGCCGTAACCCCGCTTGGGCTCGCGGCGTGCGCGGGTCTCCTCGGAGAAGTGCGACGGGTCGTGTGCACTGGAGCCGTAGACCATCCCGGTCGACCGAAGTACGAGCCGCTTCACCGACGGCGTCCGCTGGCAGGCCGCACAGACCTGCATCGCGCCGACCACGTTGAACTCCTTGATGGCCGCCGAGTGCGGGGCGGTGTCGGCGATCGACGTCGCGGCGTGGACCACCGTGTCGACCTCGTACGACACCAGCGCCTTTGCGATGGTGGGTCGCCGGATGTCCAGACGCAGGAACTCCGCACGCCCCATCCGGCGCAGGAGGTCCTTGCGCGGCACCCGGGAGTCCACGGCCAGCACACGTTCGATCTGCGGATTGGCCGCGAGCCTTGCGACAAGGTACCCGCCGAGAAAAGTCGACGCCCCGGTCACCAGGACGACCCGGGGCAGCACTGCGGAGGATTCGGCCATGGCGTCGAGGCTAACGTCATCGGCCCGTTTCAGCCCGTCGAGGGCCCCGGATCGGGTCCATCAAACAGCAAAAGGACCCGCCGAGGCGGGTCCTGGTGCCATGAGAGTGCTTATTTGCCGAGTTTGCGGCGCTGCACCCGGGTTCGACGCAGCAGCTTGCGGTGCTTCTTCTTCGACATGCGCTTGCGGCGCTTCTTGATCACTGAACCCATGGGGGCGCTTCCTCACGATTGACACTGATGTACTTGACCGACCCTGGCCTGCACTCGATCGGCTTCGTCAGTGGTCGTCGACTGGCGTCGACTACCCGGCTCGAGGAGCTCACCGGTACATCCAGGTACGCGACCACTGAGCCTACCGGGCGGTGTATCGGATCAGGAAATCGCGGTGGCCGAAATGACCACCGGGACGGTCTGCCGGCCCGGGTGAACACCCGCACCAGACACAGCACTCCCGGGGCGGCCGTGCGGCCACCCTCGGGAGTGCTGGGTAGAACTGCTGATCGGCGCGTCAGCCGAGACCGAACCTAGCCGGCGTCGAAGTACGACGTCTCCAGGTAGTCGTGCACCGCTTTCGCGTGCACACGGAACGAGCGTCCGACCCGAACCGCGGGCAGTTCGCCGTTGTGGACGAGACGGTAAACGGTCATCTTCGAAACGCGCATCAGCGACGCAACTTCGGCGACGGTGAGGAACTGCGACGCAGAGGTCGCGTTGCTCACCGAGGCCGCCCTGTCACCAGGAGTGTCTGCAGGTGCCATTGATCACTCATACCTCCGGTGCACGCGTCGCGGCCGCAGGCTTCCCCTCCTGCGGACATCAGACACGCACGTGCTTAAAGCAGCTTAGCGTGGCAGATGTGAAAAAAGCGACGTGAGGGACCGTGATTTCTGAGATTCCTGGGACTCGACCCCAACATGCTGGGGTTTAGCGGCCTGTCGACCACAACTCATGGGGTGTCGGACACCGCGTGTCCCGCCGCCAAACCCTCGACTTCCACTCGACGTCCGCCGCGGGCGCTGGCGGCCGCACAGGCGCGTGTGGCCTGGTAGACGGCGTGCCGCAGGCCGTTCGCCTCGAATTCCCGGATCGCCTCCGCGGTCGTGCCGCCCGGTGAGGTCACCGCGGCCCGCAGATCGACCGGTGACATCCCGGAATCACTCAGCAGGACCCCGGCGCCACGGATGGTCTGGATCGTCATCTCCGACGCCTGTGCGCGGGTCAGACCCAGACCGACGCCGGCGTCGATCATCGCCTCGGCGAGCAGGAAGACGTAGGCGGGACCGGACCCGGACACGGCGGTGACCGCGTCCATCTGCTTCTCGGGCACCACGGCCACCCGGCCGACGGTCTTGAGGATGTTGACGACGGCGCGCAACTGCTCATCGCCGACGTAGCGTCCGGCTGAGACCGCGGACATCGCCTCGTTGACCAGCATCGGCGTGTTCGGCATGACGCGGATGACCGGCGAACCCGCCTGTAGCGCACTCTCGTAGCGGGCCAGCGGGATGCCGGCGACGAGGGTCACGGTCACGCGCTCGGTCTGCGCGTTGTCCTCGGCCGAGGCCAGCTCCCGCAGCACCGAGTCGACGGCATCCGGCTTGACGGCGAGGAATACGTACTGCGCGGATTCGGCGGCCGTCTTCACGTCGGTCACCAGGACCCCGTATTCGTCGGCGATCTCGGACGCGCGGGATTCGAGCTTCTCCGCGACGACGAGATCCTTCGTCGGGGTTCCGGCGCCGATCAGGCCGGCCAGGAGCGCCTCCCCGATCTTGCCTCCACCGATGATGGCGATGCGTTCGGTCACGAATGTCTACCTTCCTGCGGGAATGAGTGCCAGCTGACGCGACTGGGCGACAACTGTCCCGGTCGAGTCCACCACGAGATGATCCTCTTCGAACATTCCGGGCCCGACCTCGGTACTCGTCGCGGCGAACCGCAGCCATCCCGGCGCGGGATGCCGACGCACGTAGGTGGTCAGCTGCACGGTCGGCGCCCAGCCGAACATCGCGAGGTTGAAGACCACCGGCGGCGAGATGTCGCACACCAGGACCGCGAAGTACTCGTCGGGATCGAGGCCCTTCGGACGAATCCACCCGCGCACGAGCGGCTCACCGGTCTCGCCGCGGACCATCGGGAACGTCTCGGCGTCGAGGACCAGGTCGACCGCCGCACCGAGATGGTTGATCTCGGCGATCGGCGAACCGTCCAGCGAGATCCCGGTCGACGGGGGTTCGGCGGGCGTGCCGTCGAGCACGTTGGGGCCGGAGTGATGCGGGGTCCCGGAGTCGGGGCGGGCCATCGTCACCGACGAGGACACGACCGTGCGACCCTGCTGGACCGCGTCGACCTGGAGGACCGTGACGGTCCGGCCGCGTTTGCGCACGGAGATCGCGAGGTCGACGTCGGCGGCGTCGGGTGCGGTGAGGTAGTCGCTGGCGATGGCGACCGGGATCATCGCGGCCGCCGCGTCGGCGGCCTTCGTGTCGCCGTCCTTCGTGTCGCCGTCCGGTCCCGGGGCCGGGGTGAGGGCGCTCAGCGCGGTGCGCGCCGCTTTCGCCACGACCATCTGCAGGCTTC
Source organism: Gordonia sp. Swx-4 (assembly GCF_030316175.1). Lineage (NCBI taxonomy): Bacteria > Bacillati > Actinomycetota > Actinomycetes > Mycobacteriales > Gordoniaceae > Gordonia > Gordonia sp. Swx-4. Next base: position 949,624 of record NZ_CP128197.1, on the reverse strand, counting down.
CGCCGTGCACCTTGGGTCCGATGGTGAAGGTGTCATCGATGTACGCGCGCAAGGTGATGGAGTCGGGACCACCGCGGTCCACCTCGGTCAACGCCAATACCTCGGTGATCTTGCTGCTCATCGTCCCGCTTTCGCCGTGCCGACCCCGCGGCCGGCGAAAGACCGCAACGCGACGATCTCCGGGCGTCAGTTGTTGCGCCGGCCGGCGCTCTCGGGGTGCAGCTCCCGTTTGAGATGCTGCCGCGCAAAATCTAGCGAACGGGCCAGGAGTGCACTGCGTTCGGGTTTGGTGCGTGCACTACCGGTGGTCACCTCCAGCACGACGGCGCCGGCGAAGTCGCTCGCCGCGATCCGGCGGCACACCTCGGCGCACGGCTGTCCGCCGTCACCGGGGATGAGATGTTCGTCGGTGGCCGCACCGTGGCCGTCCGCGAGATGCAGATGGTTGAGGCTCGAGCCCATGCGCTCGAGCAGGTCGAGCGCGTCGACCCCGGCCGTCGCGGTGTGCGACAGGTCGAGTGTGTAGTTCGAGTACCCGTCGTCGGTGGGGTCGATCGACTTGCCGAAGGCGGAAGCGGCGAGGCCCGGTCCACCACCGCGCTTCTGGAGGCGTCGCACGGACGGCTCCCGGGACCCGAAGAAGCGGTCGGCCCGCATCGGGAACATGTTCTCCACGGCGATGGCGACCCCGCTGTCCTCCTCGAGTTCGCCGACGAGGTCGTCGAAGGCGGACACGTAGCCACGCTGCCAGCGAAAGGGCGGGTGCACGACGACGGTCGGCGCGCCGAGATCCTCGGCCGCCTGCACCGAGCGCGCGAGCTTCACGACCGGGTCACGTCCCCACACCCGCTGGCTGATCAGCAGGCACGGGGCGTGGATCGACAGCACCGGCACCTGATAGTGCTCCGACAGGTAGGCGACGTGCCGGATGTCCTGGCTGGCCGGGTCGCCCCAGACCATCAGTTCGACGCCGTCGTAGCCGAGGTCGGCGGCGTAGGCGAAGGCCGCCTCGGTGTTCTGCGGGTAGACCGAGGCGGTCGACAGGCCGATGGGTATCTCCGGCCTGGGGAGCGGAGGCGGCTCGGGCGGCGTCACGTGGCCAGGAGCACCAGTGGACCGATGGTCACCAGCAGGCCGACCCCCAACGCGAGCAGCGTCGTGGTCAGGTCCTTGGTGCGCCGCACGACGTGCGACAACGTGACGATCCCGAAGATGACCAGGACCGCTAGCACCAGCGCGAAGTACGGATTCCAGCGCCACAGTTCGGTGAAGCCCCAGAACAGGCCGATGCCGACGACCAGACCTGCGACTGCCTGACCGAAGATCAGGAGCCAGGCGACAGCCGGCGACCTCTCCTCCCTGGTCTCGTCGACCTCGGCCTCGTCGGTCTCGTCGCCGGTGACCGCGGGCCTCGCGGCCTCGTCGTTCTCGGGCGTCGACATACCCGCGACGGCGCCCTCCGACGACCCTTCGCTGTCACCACCGGGGGTCTCGTCGAGGTCGGCGGTCTCCGCGAGACGGGCGGTGTCGGGCTTGGCCGGATCTTCGGGCTCGGATGAGGTGGTGGACTCGGCCGATTCGCTGGGCTGGTCATCCTCCTCGTCGACGACCGGCGCCGACCACGCCTCGGTGTCGTACCACTGGGCCGACGCCTGCCAGTCCACGGTCTCGGCGGTCTCCGCGGGCCGGGTGTCCTCGCCGCGGGTGTCCACCGCGGCCGACTCCTCGGGAGCGGCGGCGTCCTCCGGGGTCGGGACCGGCGCGATGATCTCGGTCGGGTTCTCGTCGTCATCGCGCGCCCGCGCCGCGGCGGCTCGTGCGCGGCCACCGGCCGGGGCGGCGTCCTTTCCCGACTTCGCTGCGGCGGCCGTGGCGGCGGTTCCCGCGGCAGCGCCCGCCGATTTCCGGCTGAACAGTTTGCGTGCGAGCCCACCCAGCGCCTTGGCGCCCTTCCTGGGTCCGCTCGTCCCGACCGCCGGCTGTGCGCCGGTGTCGGCGTCGCCCTCCACGTCGGCGAAGTTGCGATAGGCGTCGAAGTCCATGACGTCGGAGAACCCGCCATCGGCCCGCTCGCGCGGATCTGAACCGGAGTCGACCTCGGTGAGGTCGTAGGTCACCACGTCGTCGGATTCGACGACGACGAGACCCTCGTCGGAACCTTCCACGACCGGGATGATGCCGGTGACCGCGTTCGCCGACTCCTCGTCGACGGGTTCCGAGTCGCGCGGCGGGCTCATGCGCCGGGCGACGGAATCCGAGCTGAAGTCACGGGTGGCCGGCGGTGCCTCGCCGTAACCGGGCATACCGCTGGCGTTGCGACCGGACGATGCGAACGGCCGGTCCGGGCGGGACCGGTCGGCGACCGGGCGGTCGTCGGCGGCGCGACGCGCGACGGGGTTCCCCGACCGCGGGAACGGACCGCTCGGGCTCTCGGTCCTCGCCGACGATTCGGGTGCGGAAGGTTCCGATGCGGACGGTTCCGGGGTCGATGCGGTCTCGGCCGGCTCGGCCTCCGGCTGCTCGACCTCGGCGGTCTTCGCCTGGGGCGCTTCGACCTCGGACGCCTCCACCACTGCGGGTTCGGTCTGCGCGGACGCGTTCTCGTCCGCAGAAGCGGGTTTCTCGTCGGCCTGCGTGGCGGGCGCGTCGGTGATCTTCGGGATCTCGCCGGTCAGTTCGGACACCGAGACCGAGCCGTCGCGACCTGCGCGTCGCCGCCCGCGACCGTCACGCCGCGTGGGCGTCGTGCCGCCGGCCGCCTGCGACCGGGCGAGTAGTTCCGATACCGAAATGGGTCGAGATTCGGGTTCCGAATCCTTCGACATGAAGTGGCTCTCCGTCCTCGAACGTCACCGGATGCCGGTCGAGCGCATCCGCTTGGGTACCTCTCGGCGCTCGTGGACGCACCGTCGACCGTCTCCCCCATCCCGCGCGCCCGTGGGCGTCGCAGACCGGATCAGCCGACGCCGCCCCGGGCGCCAGTCGTCTGTGAGGGCTCGAACGAGTCGGCTGGTTCCGCATCGAGTCGACGCAAGATAACACCCTCCCGCAGAGCCCACGGACAGATTTCCAGTGTATCGACTTGGAGGGCCCGCATAGCCGCCTCCGCCACGAGCGCGCCGGCGACCAGCTGACCGGCACGATCGGCGCTGACGCCTTCCAGTTCGGCGCGGTCGGAGCGGGTCATGCGGGAGATGAAGGAGATGAGCTGACGGAGTCCGCTCGTCGTCAGCTCGCGCCGGACACGGGGGCCCGCGCTCGACGGTGCCGCGCCGGTCAGGCGGGCGAGGCTGCGGAAGGTCTTCGAGGTGCCGACACACAGGTCGGGTGCGCCGGGCGCGAGGAGCTCCCTGGCGGGGGCGCGCAGTTCCGCGTCGAGCCAGTCCCGCAGCACACCGATCCGACGCCGGTCCGGCGGGTCGTCGGGCAACCAGTCGCGGGTGAGTCGTCCGGCGCCGAGCGGCAGCGACAGCGCGACGTCGGGTTCCTCGTCGACGCCGTTGGACATCTCCAGCGAACCGCCGCCGATGTCGAGGGCGAGGATGCGTCCCGCGCTCCACCCGCGCCAGCGTCGGACGGCGAGTGAGGTGAGCCGCGCCTCGTCGCGCCCGGACAGGACCGTGATACGCACCCCGGTGCGCTGCTCGACCTCGTCGAGCAGATCGTCGGAGTTGGTGGCGTCGCGGACCGCCGACGTTGCGAAAGCCATCATCTGCTCGCATCCGGAGGTGCCGGCGATGTGGGTGAACTCCGTGACGGAGTCGATCAGCTTGGACACCGCCTTGTCGCTCATCCGCCCGTCGGCGTCGATCTGTTCGGCGAGGCGCAGAACGGCCTTGGTCGAACTCATGGGCGTCGGGTGGCCACCGCGATGGGCGTCGACCACCAGGAGGTGAACAGTGTTGCTGCCCACGTCCAGAACTCCTAAGCGCACGCGTCAACGGTAGTGCAGGCTCCGTGTCGGCACGATCCCGGCTACCGTTGTGGTCGTGACCGCACTCTCGCCGTCCGCGCCACGAATCACGCCCGCCCCGGAGGTCGAACTCGACTTTCCGCGTGAATGGTACGAATTCGTCGATCCGGCCGATCCCGAACACTTCATCAGAGCTGACCTCACCTGGCTGCTGTCGCACTGGACGTGCGTCTTCGGCACCCCGGCCTGCCAGGGCATCCTGCCCGGACGCGAGACCGACGGCTGCTGCAGCCACGGCGCCTACCTGTCCGACTCCGACGATCGGGAACGTCTCGCCCACGGCGTCTCCATGCTCACCCCGGAGGACTGGCAGTTCTACAAGAAGGGCTCGGGCAAGAACCCGCTCGGCCCCAAGGGGTATCTCGAGGAGGGCGACCTCGACGACGAGCCGGCGCTCAAGACGCGACTCCACAAGGGCGCGTGCATCTTTCTGAATCGTCCGGGCTTCGAGGGCGGCGTCGGATGCGCACTGCATTCGATGGCCCTGCGCAAGGGACTCGAACCGCTGACCGTCAAGCCCGACGTGTGCTGGCAGCTGCCGGTGCGCCGTGAGCAGGACTGGGTGGAACGGCCCGACGGCACCCAGATCCTGCAGACCACGATCACCGAGTTCGACCGTCGCGGATGGGGCGAGGGCGGCCACGACCTCAAGTGGTACTGCTCGGGTTCACCCGACGCCCACGTCGGCGCGAAGCAGGTGTGGGAGTCCTATGCGCCCGAGCTGACCGAGCTCCTCGGCGCCCCCGCCTACGAGGCACTCGCGGCCGCCTGCCGGCGCCGTAAGGGTCTGGGGCTCATCGCCGTTCACCCGGCGACCACCGCCGCAACCGCACGCCGCGAGACCGACGTCAAATACGAGCTGCAGCCGCCGGAGTGAGCCGGGTGCGCGGGAGACCGCGCACCCGTTTCAGGCCTCGATCTTGTACCCGAGACCGCGGACCGTGATGAGGTGTTTGGGGCTGGCCGGGTCCGGCTCGATCTTGGAGCGCAGGCGTTTGACGTGCACGTCGAGGGTCTTGGTGTCGCCGACGTAGTCCGCTCCCCAGACCCGGTCGATCAGCTGCCCGCGGGTCAGCACGCGGCCGGCATTGCGCAGGAGATACTCGAGAAGATCGAACTCCTTGAGCGGCAACGTGATCGGCTCGCCGTTGACCGCCACGGTGTGTCGTTCCACGTCCATCCGGACCGGGCCCGCCTCGACGACACCGAGATCGAGGTCGTCGTCGCCGGCGTCCGCCCCGCGGCGCAGGACCGCCCGGATGCGGGCGATGAGCTCCCGCGCCGAATACGGCTTGGTCACGTAGTCGTCGGCGCCCAGCTCCAGTCCGACGACCTTGTCGATCTCGGTGTCCCGGGCAGTCACCATGATCACCGGCACGTTCGACCGGGCACGCAGGGCCTTGCAGATCTCCGTCCCCGACATCCCGGGGAGCATCAGATCGAGAAGGACGATGTCGGGGCTGACGCGGTCGAAGGCGGGCAACGCCTGGGCACCGTCGTTGACGATGCTGGCCTCGAACCCCTCCTTGCGCAGCAGAAAGGCCAGCGGATCGGCCAGCGATTCCTCGTCCTCGACGATCAGCACGTGGGTCAACTCTCGGATTCCTTGTCGTCAGCGGACCAGCCCACGTCGGACAGGTCCTCGGGGATACACAAAGTGAAGGTGGAGCCCGTACCGGGTTCGCTCCACAGATTGATCGTGCCGCCGTGGTTGGCGGCCACGTGTTTGACGATCGCCAGGCCCAGACCGGTGCCACCGGTCATCCGCGACCTCGCCTGGTCGACCCGGAAGAAGCGCTCGAAGACACGCTGCTGGTCGGCGCGGGCGATGCCGATACCGCGGTCGGTGACGGCGATCGCCACCATGGGACGGCCGTCGATCCGGATGATGCGTCGGCTGATCGAGACGACGGTGTCGGCGGGCGAGTAGGCGATGGCGTTCGAGATGAGGTTGTTCAGGGCAGTCAACAGCAGCAGCCGGTCGCCGCGGATCGTCGCGCCCAGCGGATCGTCGGAACGCAGTTCGATCGACGCCGCCTCGGCGGTGAGCGTCGCCGCGGCGAGGGCGTCGTCGACCAGTTCGTCGACGTCGATCGGGGTGAACTCGGGGGTGTCGCCGTCCTGCAGGCGCGACAGCGCGAGCAGCTCACTCACCAGCCTGCCCATACGTTTGGTCTCCCCCACAACCCGCTGGCCGAAGTGCTGGACCGATTCGACGTCGTCGGACGATTCCAGGAGAGCCTCGGCGAGCAGCCCGATCGCGCCGACCGGTGTCTTGAGTTCGTGCGACACGTTCGCCACGAAGTCGCGGCGGGTGGCCTCGAGACGCTTGTGTTCGGTGTCGTCGAGGCCGTAGACCACGGCGTACCGCTCGTCGTCCTGCGCCACCACCTTGGCCAGGCAGCGCACATGTTCGACGGTCGGCCGCGGGGTGCGGCCGGTGGAGACGAAGCCGAGGGTCGAGGTGGGTGGACTGAACTCGAAGTTCTGCTCGACGCCGGTGTCGAGGACGTCCTTGACGGCATCCCAGACGGGGTCGGCGAGCAACATGTCGCGGACGATCCCCAGTTCGACAGCCCGGTGATTGAACATCACGACGTCGCGGAACTCGTCGACCACCGCAACGGCGGTCGACGAGTTGCGAACGACCATGCTCAGCAGGCCGGCCTTGGTCATCCGGCCGTCGGCGGTCGTCGACGCGACATCGGAATCGCGGATCTCGGCCGAGGCGGGCACAGCCCTCGGGACCTGCGCGCGGTCGGTGGCCGGGACGGGCAGGGCCGCGGCGCCGGAGGCGTCGGATTGCATGGACGTGCTACCCCGGCCGAACAAGGAGCCGAGCGAGAAGCGTCGGGGCCACCGGGAGGCGCCGAGACAGCGACCCAGGATGACTCCGAGGATGAGCGCGAGTACGAACGCGATCGTCGCGGCTGAGATTGCGGCGGTCACAGGCCCAGCTTACGGCGGAACCAACGCGAGTTGCACACGTGTCGCAGCTGTTGGGCAGCTGTTCACGTGCCGTTCGCCGAAGGCCTTGCGGCCGCCGGGTCGGACCGTCGGCGGGTGGAGCCCACGCCGGCGGCGCGGATCACTGGGGGACCGGCACCGCCATGTCGGCGAACTCCGGATGGAGCTGGATGAAACGCTGTACATACGAGCAGACCGGCACGACCTGCTTGCCACTCGCCCGGATGTCCTCGAGGACGAACCGAACCAGTTGTCCCGCATAGCCGTGCCCGCTGTATTGCTCGCGGATCACTGTGTGCGTGAGCACGACCTGATACGGCTCGGAGACATAGTCGAGGTACCCGACCACCTCGTCCTCGCCGAAGGAATCGGAGGCGAGCATCGCCTCATACCGTTCCCGAGCAGGTGAATGATCGATCCGCAGGGTGCCCACATCCGCCATAGCGTCTAATGTAGCGCGCGTCACACCCAAGAAGCTATGACGATTATGTTACGCGCTCACCGCCCGGCGTCTGCGGGCGGCGAAGGCGTGTCGGAGAGGCTACTTCTGGCCCTGGGCCGCCACCGCGGCCGCGCCGGCCGCGGCCGCCTCGGGGTCGAGGTAGGTGCCGCCCGGGTTCAGAGGCTTGAGGTTCTCGTCGAGGTCGTACCGCAGCGGGTTGCCGGTGGGGATGTTCAGACCCGCGATGTCCTCGTCGGAGATGCCGTCGAGGTACTTGACGAGCGCCCGGAGCGAGTTGCCGTGGGCGGCGACGAGCACGGTCTTGCCTGCCTGGATGTCGGCGGCGATCGTCTCGGTGAAGTACGGGATCATCCGCGCCACGACGTCCTTGAGGCACTCGGTCAGCGGCACCTCGTCGAGGTCGGCGTAGCGCGGGTCGCCGACCTGGCTGTACTCGGCGTCGGGCTCGATGGCCGGCGGCGGGGTGTCGTAGCTGCGACGCCACAGCATGAACTGCTCCTGGCCGTACTTCTCCAGGGTGTCGGCCTTGTCGAGGCCCTGGAGCGCACCGTAGTGACGCTCGTTCAGACGCCAATCGCGGACCACCGGGATCCAGTGGCGGTCGGCGGTGTCGAGAGCGATCTGCGCCGTCGAGATGGCGCGTCGCAGCAGCGAGGTGTACAGGACGTCGGGCAGCAGATCGTGCTCGACGAGCAGCTCACCGGCCCGTACGGCCTCGGCCTTGCCCTTGTCCGTGAGTGCCACGTCCACCCATCCGGTGAACTGGTTGGACGCATTCCATTCGCTCTCGCCGTGACGCATCAGGATCAGGGTGCCGTTGCTCATGGGCGATAGTTTCGCACAGACGCGCTGCGCCCTCTTCCCACCGCCCGGCCATTTGGTGTCCGGCGTCGCGATTCGCGCGGCGACCCGCACGTCCGAGGTCTAGCGTTGTCGCATGACAGCCAGCACAAACGCCGGCGAGACCGGCAAGAATGCGGAACAGCAGCCCGAGCTCAAACGCGTACTGGGCTGGAAGCTGCTGCTCCTGTTCATCATCGGCGACATCCTCGGCACCGGCGTATACGCGCTGACCGGTCAGGTGGCGGGCGAGGTCGGGGGCGCGGCGTGGCTGCCGTTCCTCATCGCCTTCGCCGTCGCGACGCTCACCGCGTTCTCCTACCTCGAACTGGTGACGAAGTATCCGCAGGCCGCCGGGGCAGCGCTCTACGTGCACAAGGCCTTCGGCATCCACTTCATCACCTTCATCGTGCTGTTCACGGTGATGTGTTCGGGCATCACGTCGGCGACGACGGCCTCCCGCGCATTCGCGGTGAACATGCTGACCGCGTTCGGCGGCGAGTCCCCCGACGCCACGAATCCCGCCCTCTACGCAGTGGCCGTCGGTTTCCTGCTGCTCGTCATGTTCATCAACTTCCGCGGCGTCGCCGAGGGCGTCGGCACCAACGTCGTCCTGACCCTCGTGGAGCTGACCGGTCTGCTGCTCGTGCTGTTCATCGGTTACTGGTTCATCGCCGGCGGCAACGCCGAGCACTGGGATGCGGTGGTGGCGTTCGAGAGTCCCGACGACAAGAACGTCTTCATCGCCGTCACCGCGGCCACCTCGCTGGCCTTCTTCGCGCTCGTCGGCTTCGAGGACTCGGTCAACATGGCCGAGGAGTGCAAGGAGCCGACCCGCATCTTCCCGAAGGTCATGCTGAGCGGCCTCGGCATCACCGCCGCCGTCTACGTCCTGATCGCGATCTGCGCCGTGGCGATCGTGCCGGTGGGCGTACTGGCCGAGAGCGAGACCCCGCTCGTCGACGTCGTCCAGGCCGCGGCGCCGGACTTCCCGATCTCGGATCTGCTGCCGTGGATCTCGATGTTCGCGGTCGCCAACACCGCCCTGATCAACATGATGATGGCGAGCCGCCTGCTCTACGGCATGGCCAAACGCGGTGTGCTGCCCAAGTTCCTGTCGTACGTCCACCCGGGGCGCCGGACCCCGTTCGCGGCCGTCATCTTCACCACGGTCATCGCCCTGTTGCTGCTCACCTACGTGAGCTCCGACCCGAAGAGTTCCATCGTCGGGCTCCTCGGCGGCACCACCGCACTCCTGCTGCTCGCGGTGTTCACCATCGTCAACATATCGGTGCTCGTGCTACGTCGGGACACGGTGGAGCACAAGCACTTCCGCACCTCCACACCCGTCGCCGTGCTCGGCGCCGTCACGTGCGGGTATCTTACCCTGCCGATCACCGGCCGCGATCCCGAGCAGTATGTGATCGCCGGCTGGCTCCTGCTCCTCGGCGTGCTCCTGTGGGCGGTGACGTACTGGTGGCACCGACGATCCGGTGACCATGCGATCAGCTACGACGAGGTGCCGCCGCATCAGATGAATTGACGGCCTCGAGGAGAGCCCGGAAATGAAGCGACCCCCGACCAGGTGATCACCTGGTCGGGGGTCGTATCTGGTAGCGGGGACAGGATTTGAACCTGCGACCTCTGGGTTATGAGCCCAGCGAGCTACCGAGCTGCTCCACCCCGCGTTGCAAGGAGCAACACTATCCGCGGGGTGCGTCCTGCACCAAATCGGCAGCTCGGACGGGTCCTTGTCCTGCGCCCGGACCTACTTGCGCAGGTCCTTGCGGAGGATCTTGCCCGACGCCGACTTCGGGATCGCCTCGATGAACTCCACCGCACGAACCTTCTTGTGCGGGGCCACCTTCGACGCCACGAACTCCATCACCTCGTCAGCGGTCAGCTCCGCCTCGGGCTGCCGGACCACGAACGCCTTCGGGATCTCCTCCCCCGACTCCGCATCGATCACACCGATGACCGCCGAGTCCGCGATCTTGTCATGGGTCAGCAGCAGGGCCTCCAACTCCGCCGGCGGCACCTGGTAGCCCTTGTACTTGATGAGCTCCTTGAGCCGATCGACGATGTAGACACACCCCGTCGGATCGACCTGCGCCATGTCACCGGTGTGCAGAAAACCGTCGGCATCGATGGTGTCGGCGGTGGCCTGCTCGTTGTTGAGGTAACCGAGCATCACGTTCGGCCCCTTCACCCACAGCTCACCCGGCTCCGAGAGCCCTTCCTGCGGAAGAGGGATGTCCTCACCGGTGGCGGGATCGACGACCTTGTTCACCGTGTTCGGCACCGGCCAGCCCGTCGACGACAGCGGCGGATCCTCACGCCCCAGCGTGGCCTGGGTGTCGAAGGGGATGATGTGCGAGACCGGGGACAGCTCGCTCATGCCGTAGCCCTGCAACATGTGCAGGTCCAAACGCTTGGCCACGGCCTGACCCAGCTCGTCGTCGAGCGGGGCCGCCCCCGACATCATCGTGTGCAGCGAAGACAGGTCGTAGTTGTCCACGATCGGGTGCTTCGCGAGCGCCACCGCGACCGGCGGCGCGATGTAGGCCATCGTCACCTTGTGGTTCTGGATGTTCTCCAAGAACTCCACCAGGTCGAATCGCGGCATGATGACCAGCGAACCGCGAGCCGCGAGAGCCGCGTTGAGCAGCACCGTCATTCCGTAGATGTGGAAGAACGGCAGCACCGCGATCACCACATCGTCGGCGGTCATGCCCTGCAACGGCTTCAGCTGGGCGACGTTGGCGACCAGGTTGCGGTGAGACAGCGCAACACCCTTGGGGTTCCCGGTCGTTCCCGAGCTGTAGGGCAACACCGCCACATGGGTGGCGGGGTCGAAGGAGACGTCCGGCGCGGGCAGGTTCGGACCCAGCAGATCCACCGCGTTCGGGTGACCCGAGGCGTCCTGCCCCTCACCGTCGAGGACGATGAGGCTCTCCGCGGCCAGCCCCACCTCGTCGGCGGCCGCCTTGGCCTGCTCGAACATCGGCGAGATGGTGACCAGCATCTTGGCGCCGGAATCCCGGAGTTGCTTGGCGATCTCAGTCGCGGTGAACAGCGCATTGATCGTCGTCGCCGTCGCGCCCGCGCGCAGGATGCCATGGAACACGGTCGCGAACGCCGGGATGTTCGGCGAGAGGATGCCCACCACGTCCCCGACCCCGATCCCCCGCGACGCCAAGGCGCCGGCCGCGGCCTCGATCTGGCCGATCAGCTGGCCGTAAGTGGTCGTCGAACCCGACTTCGGGTCCACCAGGGCGATCCGTTCGCGGTCCTCGTCGGCGACCGACCCGAACAGGTAGTCGAAGACACTCACATCGGGGATCTCGACGTCGGGGAAAGGACTGGTGAAGCTCATGGCACCTCCGGTGATGGGTCGGTTCTGCCCGCACACCGTATCAACAATCGTTGCCGCGGTGTGACCTGGACCTCTCCATCCAATCAAACTCCCCCGGCCCGGTGGGACACCACCTACAAGAACCGCCCCTCGAATCGACCCCAGATCGCGGCCACCGACGATATATGTCTGCGAGCAGCTGCCCAGGGCGGTTGGTCGGGAGCGTTTCTCAGTCGTCGGACGCAGGCTCGTCGCTGGAGGTCTGTGCGCCCTCGACGACGGACTCGCCTGGGACGTAACGTCCTTCGAGCGGGGCGCCGGCCTCGGGCAGCGCCTCCTTGTCGATGAGGTGCTCGAAGGCCAGGAGGTTCCGCAGGGATTCACCGCGCGACACGCGCCAGGCCCACTCGCGCTGGATCGAGGAGAGGAAGCCGAGTTCGAGCAGGGTGTTGAAGTCGCCGTCGGCGGCCTCCAGTACCTGCCCGAGGACGCGGTCGAGTTCGTCGGAGCCGAGTGCGTCGGCCGAGATCCGGCCGACGAGGTAGATGTCGCCGGTGTTGTCGATGGTGTAGGCGACGCCGAACAGCCGACGGTTCCGCTTGAGCAGGTATTTGTAGACGCCCGCGTGGTTCTCGTCGGGTCGGCGGCACACGAAGGCCTCGACCCTGACCCCGTGTTCGCTGGCGGTGAGCAGGACCGTCGTCTTGAGCTTCTGCTCGCCCGGGAGTTCCAGGATGACGTGGTCGACGTCGGCTCCACCACCGCTCTTACGCGAGTAGGCGATCTCGTTCTCGGTCAGTGTCTTCTCGAGCAGGTCGACGACCTCGGTGCGACTCACGACATCCTCTCGGTGGGGAACGGGTACTGCGAGACCCTCAGACGGTCACCCGATTGCGCCGCCGACGCCAGCGCCGGCGAGCCCGGGCGGGGCCGCCCGGTGTCTGTGCCGCCGCCTGCTCGGCGTCTCGGTGGGCGGCATCGGTCTGAGCGGCGAAGGACTCCATCGCCCAGCGGTAGCTCTCGATCAGCTGGTCCACCGTGTGCTCCCAGGAGAACTTCTCGGCGTGGCGTCGGGCGTTGCGGCCGAGTTCGGCCAGCCGATCGGGTTGCGCCAGAAGCTTTTCCAGTGCATTCGTCCAGTCGCCGGGCACATGACCATTGACCAGCACACCGGTGCGTCCGTCGTCGACGGCGACGCCGAGACCACCGACATCGGCGGCGATGACCGGCGTCCCGCAGGCCTGCGCCTCGATGGCCACGAGACCGAAACTCTCGGAATGACTGGGCACCGCGACCAGGTCCGACGCGCGGTACACCTGGACGAGCCGATCCGACGGCTGCGGCGGGAGGAAGGTGACGGACTCGGAGATCCCCAGTTCGGCTACCTGATCCATGAGCGCGGTGGGGCGTTGCAGTCCGGAACCCGACGGCCCGCCGACGATCAGGAGTCGCAGCTTCCGCCCGGACCCGACTTCTTTGATCAGCGGCGCGATCGCGGCGACCAGGAGATCGGGAGCCTTGAGCGGCTGGATCCGTCCCACGAACGTCACGATCGTCTCGTCGGGATCGAGGCCGAGGACCGACCTGGCCTCGGCCGACGAGCCGGGCGTGTAGCACTCGAGGTCGGCGCCCGGCGTGACCACGTCGATGCGGTCGGCGTCCGCGTCGTACATCGAGAGAAGTTCTGCCGCTTCGGTTTCGGTGTTCGCGACCAGCCGGTCGGCCTCGCCCACCACCTGCTGCTCGCCGATGACGCGCAGTTGCGGCTCGGCGGTGTCACCCTCTGCGAGGGCGGCGTTCTTGACCGCGGCGAGAGTGTGGGCGGTGTGCACCAGCGGCACGCCCCAGCGGTCGCGCGCCAGCCAGCCGACCTGCCCCGACAACCAGTAGTGCGAGTGGATCACGTCGTAGTGGCCCGGCGCCTGCGCCGCCTCGGCGCGCAGCACTCCCGCGGTGAACGCGCAGAGCTGGGCGGGGAGGTCTCGCTTGTCGAGACCCTCGAAAGGCCCGGCGATCACGTGGCGGACGGTGACCCCCGGCGCGGCCGCGACCGACGGCGCGTCGGACGACGAGGTCGCCCGGGTGAAGATCTCGACCTCGATGCCGCGTCGGGCCAGCCGGATCGCCGTCTGCCAGACGTAGACGTTCATCCCGCCCGCGTCGCCGGTACCCGGCTGCGCCAACGGCGAGGTGTGCACGGAGATCAGCGCAACACGCCGCGGCAACGGGCTGGAGGTCATGGTCTCCACCTTAGAGAAATGGCGCAGACGGTGGCGCGCGCCCTCCGCGTCGACCAGCGCACACCGCAGTTCTCCCGCGGCTTCGCGTCGGGCCCGGCCATCCCCTACACTGTTTTCGGTAACGATTGTCATTTGCGTAAAGGGTGTCATGAGGAAAACGCTTCTCGCCGCGGCCGGAGTCCTGTCCGCCGCCGCGCTGGTGCTGGCCGGCTGCTCGAGCGACTCCGGAAACGGTGACGGCACCCCGACCGTGGTCACGTCGACCAACGTCTGGGGCGCGGTCGCCTCGGCCGTCGCCGGCGACAAGGCGACCGTCGCCTCCGTCTACACCAGCACCGAGGGCGACCCCCACGAGTTCGAGCCGTCCGCCGCCGACACCGCGACGATCGCCGACGCCGACATCCTCGTCATGAACGGCGGCCACTACGACGCCTACATGGAGCAGGCCGCGAAGTCCTCGGGCGCGACCGTCGTCGACGCCTACGCCCTCACCCGCAGCGACGACCATGACGCGCACGATCACGATGCCGACGGACAGAGCGCAGACGACCACGCGGATCACGCCGATCACGACCACGGCGACGAGAACGAGCACGTCTTCTACGACCTGCCCGTCGTCGCGGAGGTCGCCGACAAGGTCGCCGACGCCCTCGCCGAGCAGGACCCGGAGAACGCGGGGACCTACCGCGCGAACGCCGAGACCTTCACCACCGGCATCGACGAACTGCGAGCCGAGGTCGCCAGCATCCGCAAGGCGCACGACGGCACGAAGGTGGCCCAGACCGAACCGCTCGCGGGGTACCTGCTCACCGAGGCCGGCCTGATCGACGCGGCTCCGGCCGGGTTCACCCAGGCCGTCGAGGAGGGCCAGTCGCCGTCCGCCGCGGACCGCGCGGCCATGCAGGATCTGCTCGCCTCCCGCGGCGCCGCCGTCCTGATCTACAACGTCCAGGCCGTCGACCCGGTGACCCAGGCGATGCTCGACGTCGCGAAGTCCGCGAAGGTGCCCGTGGTCGAGTTCACCGAGACCCTCCCGGACGGCGTCACCGACTACCTCGTCTGGCAGCGCGCACAGATCGACGCGCTCGCGACAGCCCTCGACGCCGAGAAGGGGTGACCGCGATGACGGCGGGAACCGACCCGGTGGTCACGTTCTCGGGTGCGCGACTCGGCTTCGGCGACCGCGTGCTCTGGGACGACCTCGACCTGACGATCCGACCGGGTGAGTTCGTCGCCGTGCTCGGCCCCAACGGGTCCGGGAAGACCTCGTTCCTGCGCGTCCTGTTACGTCAGTACTCACTCGACCGCGGCACCGTCACGACCACCGACAAGATCGGCTACATCCCGCAGCAGCACGCCGACGAGGGCGACCCGATGGCCCTCCGGGGCCGGGACCTGGTCGGTTTCGGCGTCGACGGCAACCGGTGGGGACTCGGACTGCGCGGGCGGTCCCGCCGCCGCGACCTCGTCGACCAGGCACTCGCCGCGGTGGACTCGCTCCCCTACGCCGACGCCCCGCTCGGTGTCCTCTCCGGAGGCGAACAGCAGCGGCTGCGCGTGGCCCAGGCGGTCGTGAGCGATCCCGACCTCCTGCTGTGCGACGAACCGCTGGCGAGCCTCGACCCGACCAACCAGCAGGTGGTCGTCGACCTCATCGACCAGCGCCGCAAGCAGGCGGGAACGGCGGTCGTGTTCGTCACGCACGAGATCAACCCGATCCTCCCCTACGTCGACCGCGTGCTCTATCTGGTCGGCGGACGGTTCCGCGTCGGCACACCCGACGAGGTGATGACCACGGAGACGCTCAGCGAGCTGTACGGCAGCGACGTCGAGGTGCTCCGGGTCAACGGTCGCCTCGTCGTGATCGGCGGCGAGGATGCACACCACTGCGTCGACATCGCCGAAACCGGGAGTCAGCCCCTATGAGCGTGACTCCGCTGGCCGCCGAACGTCAGTTCAGCGACCTCTGGGACTTCTCGACGACCATCGACCTGCTCGGCTACGACTTCATGCAGCAGGCGCTGCTCGCGATGGTCCTGCTCGGCCTGGTGGGCGGACTGCTCGGGCCGTTGATCGTCGCCCGGCAGATGTCGTTCGCGGTCCACGGCTGCAGTGAGCTGTCGGTGACGGGCGCGGCCGCGGCGTTGCTCGCCGGCGTCAGCGTGAACCTCGGCGGTGTCATCGGCGCAGTCCTCGCCGCGGCGGTCTTCGGCATCCTCGGCAACAAGGCCCGGGAACGCGATTCGGTGATCGGTGTCGTGATGGCGTTCGGCCTGGGCATCGGTGTCCTGTTCCTGGCCCTCTACGGCCGGATCGGCACCGGTTTCGCGCTGCTGACCGGACAGGTCGTGAGCGTCGGACTGAACGGCCTGGTCGCGATCACGATCACGACGGCCATCGTCGTCGCGGTGCTCGCGGTGATCTACCGGCCGCTGCTGTTCGCGTCGACCGATCCGCGCGTCGCACAAGCGCACGGCGTGCCCGTCCGGACGCTGTCCGTCGTCTTCGCGATCATCATGGGACTCGCGGCCGCCCAGGGCGTCCAGATCATCGGCGCGCTGCTGGTGATGTCGTTGCTGATCACCCCGGGTGCCGCCGCTGCACGGGTGACGGCCAACCCGATGCGGGCGCTGGTGCTGTCGGTCGTCTTCGCCGAGGTCGCCGCGGTCGGCGGCTTGTTGATGTCGCTCGCGCCGAAACTCCCGGTCTCGGTGTTCGTCACGATCATCTCGTTCGTGATCTACGTGGTCTGCCGCATCATCGGCTCGCGCCGCGTGCACACGACGCGCTAGTACTCCTCGGCGAATCCCGGATTGCATCGGGCGCCGATCATGTCCTCCTCGGGGACGACGGGCCGTCCGGGTTCCAGGTTCCAGCTCGGCTTCTCCGGTTCGATGATCCGCGCGAACCGCCAGTGACAGTCGAACTGTGCCTGCATGCCGGGGGTGTCGGCGTTCGCGTCGAGTCCGACGACCTCACGCCAGGCCGCGGCCATCGCCGCCGGGTCCTGCGTGTACCGACCCGAGGTCGTCGGGAAGACGGAGAGGCTCGGTCCCACTTCCGTCTCCGTCCACTCGACGTGGTCGATGAACGGCGGCCGATAGACCACCGTCGGAGTGGTCGACCTACTCGCGGGTCCCGGACCTGTCGTGATGGTGGACGTGGGGGCAGAATCCGTACTCACCTGAGTGGTCGTCGACGTCGCGCCGACCGACTCGCCGGCCTCGCCGGATTCCGCACTGCAACCCGCCAGGAACAACGTGGTCGAGACACCTCCCACTCCGGCCAGAGCACAGATTCGCGCCGTTGTCTTCCTGAAGCCTCCCGCGCTCATACGGCCACCGTAGGGCACGAGTAGCCTGCATCTGTGATTCACCGGCGAACATTCGGTCGGGCGGTGCGCACGGGGACGACCGTGCTCATCGTCACCGTGTTCGTCCTGCTCATCGGTCTCAGCGGGGGCGACCGCGATTCCGCACCGCACGCCGGTGACTCGACTCGTCCCCGCGTGCGCGCGACCTCGGACGGCCTCACCCTCGACGGGAAACCGTGGTGGCCGGTGGGTTTCAACGCCTACCAGCTGGGCACCGACTGGTCGGTGAACGTCGGCTGCGGCGCCGAGGTCGATCTCGATGCATACTTCGCGGCGTTGCCACCCGGGGCCCTGACGCGGTTCGACCTCTACTCGTCCTTCGCCTCCGACAAACACACGGGACTGCTGAACTTCGAACCACTGGACCGGGTCTTCGAAGCCGCGAAGCACCACGCACAGCTGGTGCTGCCGGTCCTTGCCGGCGGCTCGGGGGACTGCGAGGACGGCAGGTTCAAGGAGCGGGCCTTCTATGTGGACGGGTGGCTGTCGAAGGGTGCCTCCGCGACGACCTCCCGAGGTCATCTGACGTATGCCCAATGGGTCGAGACCGCAGTGTCCCGCTGGCGTGACGAATCGTCGATCGTCGGATGGGAGCTCGTCGGCGAGCCCGAACCCGGAGTCTGCGGCAGATCCTGCGACTGGCGGCGACGCGTGTGTCCCGGCGATGCCACGGCCGTGTTGCGCTCGTTCTTCGACCGGGCCGGCGCGCATCTGCGATCGTTCGACGACTCGCGCCCGATCTTCTCCGGACTCGTGGGTGGCGACCAGTGCGGGATCGCCGGCGACGGTTACCTCGAGGTCGCTCGCTCCGACGGGATCGACGTCCTCGACTTCCACGACTACAGCTCCACCGACGACCCCGACCCCGGACCGCAGGGCAGCGACCTGTCGACCCGGATCGATCAGGCCCGACGACTCGGTAAACCGTTGGTGGTCAACGAGATCGGCATCGAAGCAGGTTCGTGCCTGTCCCTGGGGACCCGCGCCCGGCGCGTCGACGCCGCCATGTCCCGCCGGCGGGACGCCGGTGTCGCGGGCGTCCTGCTCTGGTCCTTCGTCCCCGACCCCCGCACCTCCGAGTGCACCTACGACATCGGGCCGCGCGACCCCGCATGGGATGTGTTGCGCGCCAACGTCCCTCAGCCGACCGGCTGAGGGGACCTCAGCCCGTGATCCGGTAGACGCGCCAATCGGGCAGATCGGCACCGTCGTTGGGGGCCTCGAGAACGCGGACCCCGATCTGGGCACCGTTCTCGTACATCGTCGGGTAGCGCTGGTTGATGGCGTCCGACACCCCGCGCCCCTCGGCCGGAACGGTGAGGAAGTACTGCACCCCGCCGCCGACCGGGTCGTTCAGCAACTGCGCGAAGTCGCGGTCCGACGGGATGACGAACTGTCGCGGCCGCTCGGACTGGGCGACCACCGCGAAGCCGTACACGGTGTCGCACAGGACGGCCCCGTCGGGCAGTTCGAGCGAGTCCAGGTACTTCGCCAACGCCCGTTCGGTGGAGAACGACCGCACGACGCGCTGTTCGTCGAGGTACTTCTTCTCGACCGACTGCGGTCGAGGATCGACCACCGAACCCACCGCGAACTCCTGCGGTGCGTACTTGGGTGAAGTCATCCCCATCGCGGTCACCGGGATCGCGGCGGCCATCAGCACGACGACGGCCCCGGCGGCGGACGGGTACGCGAGCCCGCGGTACGCAGGTAGGTCCGCAGGACGAGGTCGACGGCGTTGCGCTCGACGCGAATCCCACGCAGCGACAACGCGATCGGCGAGTTCACCGCGGCATCGATCGGGGTGCGCGAGATCAGCCGCCCCTCCTGCAGCACGTCGACGGTGCCACCGGTGACGAAGGTCGGGAACTGCGCGGTCCCGCGGATCTCGGTGGGGATCAGCCCCGGCGGCACCGCGAGCGACAGGCTGACCTCGCCCTGCTGTCCGGGGAACGAGACGGTCGGCGACGACCCGAGTTCGCGCATGCTCAACGGTGGTGGCGGATCACCCGGCGCCGCGGTTGCGGGGGCGGTGAGCGCCCCGGTCGAGACGATCCCGGCCAACAGCAGACCCGCCAGCAGCAGGCTCACGCTGCGACGGCTCCGGACAGGCGAAAATGCCTGGAGCGCCCAGGACGTGCACATACTTCACCCTCCGAATGACCCCCGGACAACACCCCATCGCCTCGGCGTTCAACCTATCCCATGCCCCTGCCGGGTACATCTTTGTCCGGCGAAGCAATGGTCTCGATTGCCGAAGGTCTCCCCGCGCCACGGCGAAGTCTGCAACCATGGCGGAGCGGAGGAGTCCACGCCAACCCGAGGAACGCCCATGCGCACAGTTCACGTCGGCGACGAGGTCGACGGCGGAACGTACGTGGACGTCGCCGGGACCACGCTCTGGCATTTCTCCGCCGGTGACCCGCAGGGCACCCCGACCGTCCTGTTGCACGGCATCTTCGCGTCCGCCGCGTCCTGGGGCGCGCAGGTCCCCGACTTCCTCGACGCCGGACTGTTGCTGTTCATGCCCGAGCGGCCCGGTCACGGCCACAGTCCCGACACCACCAGCGATTTCACCTGTGCATCGATCGCCGAGCGCACGATCGCCTATCTCCAGACGGTCGTCGGACGGCCGGCGAACATCGTCGGGTGGGCCGACGGTGCGGCGATCGCCCTCGTCGTCGCCCGGGACCGGCCCGATCTCGTCAACCGGATCGTGTACGTGGGTGGCTACCTGAACCCCCGTGGGCGCCGACCCGATCGGTTCTCCGACATGGTGCTCAGCCGCAATCCCGTCACCGTCGAATACCTGCGCACCCACCACGATGCGACATCGCCCGATGGGCCCGAACACTTCTCGGTCGTCTACGACAAGACGCTTCGAATGCTCGCCGCCGAACCCGACTACGCGGTCGCCGATTTCGCCGGCGTCCGGGCGCCGGTCCTCGTGGTGGTCGCCGACCGCGGGCTGGTCCGGATGGAACACGCCCTGGAGATCGTCCGGACGCTGCCCAACGCCCGGTTCGCGGTGCTGCCCGGTACGCACATCGTTCCGGTGGAGGCACCAGAACTGTTCAACCCGCTCGTACTGTCGTTCCTCGCCGCCGACCCGCCGACCCAGTGGCTACCGGAGTGACCCGACGGGTGTGCGGTCAGGCCTGCGACGGTGCGTGCACCCGGTACCAGGCCCGGCGACGCAGGGTGTCGGGGTCGGCGACGACACGGTCCGGGTCGTTGATGACCAGGACCTTCCGCTCGCCGGTGGTGTAGACCGGCCAGCCCAGACCGGGGTCGCCGGTGCGGGCGAAAGCACCCCAGCGCCCCTGCACGTTCTCGGTGACGCGGCGCGTGCCCGGCCAGTCGGCGATGGCGAGTCCGGCCCCCATCGGTGCCCGGTAGGCACCGAACACGGTGAACAGTTCCGTCGCGTGCGTCGCACCGAAGCCCGTCGCGTCCAGCACCTTCGTCCGGTAGTCGTAGCGGTAGACGTAGGTCGGCGCGACCTTGCTGTGTCCGTCGGCGAAGGCGGTCATCGGCGCCCAGAAGATCGAGTCGCCGGCCAGCCGGATGCGGTCGCGGTCGCCGTTGCCGTACTGCGAGGCGATCTCGCGGCGGACCTCCTCGTCCTCCACCCGCATCAGCATGCGTTCGGAGTCGGGTAGTACGTTCCAGAGCTTCGCGAAGAGCTTTCCCTCGTCCTTGTTGCTCCCGATCACCAGCGGCACCGGCACCGTCAGTCCCTCGGCTGCCGCGGCCAGCGGCGAGCGCGGCAGCACGTCACCGTCGACGACCGGCGCGAACGGGATGGCCCCGCCGGACGACTTGGTCGCGAACCGCATCAACCGGTTGCCGGCCTCGAGCAACAGGGCCGGGTTGGGTGTGGTGAGGAGGCGCTGCGCCTCGGCCGGGTCGACGGGATCCTCGGTGCGTTCCATCGAGGTGTTCCGGCGCTGCGGGTCGCGGAGGATCCGGACGAACTCGTCGGCGTAGACGGTCGCCGCATCCTGCTCGACCACGAGTTCGGGAGCCGGACTCTGCGCGATGGCGTGGTGGAACAGGCCGGTGGCCTCCGGCGCGGACAGCAGAGCGAGGACCGAGGAGCCGCCGGCGCTCTCGCCGAAGACGGTCACGTTGTCGGGGTCGCCGCCGAACGCGGCGATGTTCTCCTGCACCCAGCGCAGCGCGGCGATCTGGTCGCGCAGACCCGCGTTGGTGTCGAACGGCCGGTCGTCCGTGGCGAACTGCGAGAGGTCGAGAAAACCGAAAGGCCCGAAGCGATATTGGATCGTCACCACGACGACGTCCTGGGCGCGTGCCAGGAAGGCGCCGTCGTAGAGCGGCGTCGCGGCGGTGCCGAGGATGAAGGCTCCGCCGTGGATGAAGACCATCACCGGGCGCGGCCTGCTCGATTCCACCTCGGGCGAGAACACGTTGAGGGTCAGGCAGTCCTCGGCCATCGGGGCGAACCTGCCCGGCGCAACCGCGGTGAACCGCTTCTCCTGGATGGCCGCCTTGGCGATCTTGGTGCAGTCCCGGACGCCGGGCCAGTCGTGCACCGGTTCGGGAGCGCGGAAGCGGCGGTGAGCCACCGGGGGTGCGGCGAACGGGATGCCCCGCCAGCTGATCGTGCCGCGGCGGAGCCGCTTCCCCCGGGCGCCACCGATGACGCCGTTGACCGTGGTGACCTTGGTGTCGAGCAGTGCCATTCCCCCACTGTAGACGAATCGCACGTTTCGTCTGTTCAACCGTTGGCAGAACTAGGATGTGGCCATGACCCCCGACAGGGCCACGACCGACCCGGCGCCCGCTCCTCGCATCGATCTCAACGCCGATCTCGGCGAGGGTGTCGGCGACGACGAAGCGATGCTGACCATCGTCACCAGCGCCAACGTCGCATGCGGCTTCCACGCGGGGACGCCCGCGGACCTGCTGGCGACGTGCCGGGCGGCCGTCGCCGCCGGTGTACGCATCGGCGCCCAGGTCTCCTACCCCGACCGCGCGGGATTCGGCCGCCGCTTCATGGAGATGTCGACGCCGGACCTGATCGCCGACCTCGTCTACCAGATCGGCGCGCTCGACGCTCTCGCCCACTCCGTCGGCGGGGCGGTCACATATGTGAAACCCCATGGCGCGCTGTACAACACGGTCGTCCACCACCAGCAGCAGGCCGATGCGATCGTGACCGCGGTGCGCGACGTGAACCCCGACCTCGCGGTGATGGGCCTACCGGACTCGGAGGTCCTCGCCCGCGCCGAACGTGCCGGACTCGCGGTCATCACCGAGGCCTTCGCCGACCGCGCCTACACCCCGGCCGGCACACTCGTCCCCCGCACCGAGCCGGGGGCGGTTCTCTCCGACAGCACCGAGATCGCGCGCCGCGTCGTCGAGATGACCACGAGCGGACGACTCACGGCCGTCGACGGCTCGGTCATCACCGTCGCCGCGGATTCGATCTGCCTGCACGGCGACACCCCGGGCGCGGTCGACCACGCCCGCGCGGTCCGCGAGGCCCTCGGCCGGGCCGGCGTCGAGGTCGCGCTCCACCGGGCCTGAGGGTTGCCGGTCGTTACCGACGACGCCGCTGACGAGCGAATTCGGCGAGCACGACGCCCGCGGCTACCGACGCGTTGAGCGACTCGACGTCACCCGCCATCGGGATGGAGAGGATCGAGTCGCAGCTCTCGCGCACGAGCCGCGACAGTCCCTTGCCCTCCGACCCGACGACGATCACGGTAGGGCCGGTGCCGTCGTACTCGTCGAGGGTGACGTCGCCGTCGGCATCCAGACCCACGAGCTGGGCACCGGAGTCCGCCCAGTCCTTGAGGGTGCGGGTCAGGTTGGTGGCGCGCGCGACCGGGAGACGCGCGGCGGCGCCGGCACTGGTCCGCCAGGCCACCGCGGTCACACTCGCGCTGCGTCGGGCCGGGATCACCACACCGTGCCCGCCGAACGCGGCCACCGAGCGGATCACCGCGCCCAGGTTGCGCGGGTCGGTGATGTTGTCGAGGGCCACCAGCAGAGGCGGGGTGCCGCTGGCCTTTGCATCGGCCATCAGATCGTCCGGATGGGTGTACCGGTACTCCGGCACCTGGAGGGCGATGCCCTGGTGCATTCCGTTGGTGGACAACCGATCCAGCTCCGGTTTGCCGACCTCGAGGATGGAGATCGCCTGATCGCCGGCGATCTTGACCGCCTCGGCGACGCGCTCGTCCGGCTCGGAGTTGGTGGCGATGTAGAGCGCCGTCGCGGGAACGCCGGCGCGCAGGCACTCGACCACCGGGTTGCGACCGAGGACGTACTCGGGACCCTCGTCCTTGGCTCGCGCCGCGCCGCCACCGCTGCGTCCTGCACCCGACTTCGCCGCGGCCTTGGCCTTCTTGTGCGCGGGATGGTACGGGCGGTCGACCGCCTTCGGGGTGGCGCCGCGGGCCTCGAGTCCACGACGACGCTGGCCGCCGGACCCGACGACCTGTCCCTTCTTGGTGCCCGACTTCCGGATCGCACCCTTACGCTTCGAATTTCCTGCCATCACGCCTCACCCTTCAATGCCCACTGTGCACCATCAGGGGTGTCGGTCACCTCGATGCCGGCCTCGGCCAGGCGGTCTCGGACCGCGTCCGCGGTCGCCCAGTCCTTGGCGGAACGCGCGTCCGCGCGTCGTTGCAGTTCGGCGCGCACCAGCACGTCCAGCGCGGAGGTGGCGGCCGAGTCGTCGGCCGTACCGGCCCATTGGTCGTCGAGCGGGTCGACGCCGAGAATCCCCATCATGGCCCGCACCGACGACGCGGCTGCGAGAGCGGCCGCCCCGTCACCCGATTCGAGTGCGGTGTTGCCCTGCCGGACGACGTTGTGCACCACCGCGAGAGCCGCGGGGACGCCGAGATCGTCGTCGAGTGCGGCACCGAACTCGGGGTCGATGTCGCCGATCACCACGTCACCGACGCGGGCGGCGACACGCTCGACGAACGACTCCACCCGCCGGTAGCCGGCGGCCGCCTCGGTGAGCGCACCGGGCGAGTACTCCAGCATCGACCGGTAGTGCGCGCTGCCGAGGTAGTACCGCAGTTCGACGGCACGGACGCGCTTCAGCATCGCGGGGATCGACACCACGTTGCCCAGCGACTTGCTCATCTTCTCGCCACCCATGGTGACCCAGCCGTTGTGTAGCCAGTAGCGCGCGAACGGGTCCCCGGCGCCGTGCGCCTGGGCGATCTCATTCTCGTGATGCGGGAACACCAGATCCATTCCGCCGCAGTGGATGTCGAACTCGGCACCCAGCAGGCTGGTGGCCATCGCCGAGCATTCGAGGTGCCAGCCCGGGCGTCCCGGCCCCCACGGTGTCGGCCATGACGGCTCGTCGGGTTTGGCCGCCTTCCACAGGGTGAAGTCGCGGTGGTCGCGCTTGCCGGTGCCCGCGCTCTCACCCTGGTGCACGTCGTCGAGCTTGTGCCCGGACAGCGCACCGTAGTCGGGCAGGCTGCGGACGTCGAAGTACACGTTGCCGTCGGCGACGTAGGCGTGCCCGCGTTCGATCAGCCGCTCCATGTACTCGACCATCTGGGTCACGAAGCCGGTCGCGCGCGGTTCCGCGGACGGCGGCAGAACGCCGAGGGCGCGGTAGGCGTCGTCGAAGGCGCGCTCGTGGGTGGCCGCCCACTCCCACCACGGGCGCCCGGCGTCGGCGGCCTTGCGGAGGATCTTGTCGTCGATGTCGGTGACGTTGCGGACGAACAGCACGTCGAGGCCCTGATGGCTCAACCAGCGCCGGAGGATGTCAAAGGCGATGCCGCTGCGGACGTGGCCGATATGGGGAACACCCTGCACAGTCGCGCCACAGAGGTACACCGATGCCCGGCCTGGGCGCAGCGGCACGAAGTCGCGCACCTCTCGGGAGCTGGTGTCATACAGGCGCAGGGTCACGACCGGCCATCCTACCGGACCACGATCGGGCCACCGACCACGCGAGCGCGCGGACGAGCCCCGTTCCGCAGCCGGAATGCCATCAACTCGCGTCGGCAGCGAGGACCGAGTCGAGGAGCGCCTGCATCGTGTCGAGCGTGTCCCCGAGGACCGCCACGGCCCGTTCGGTGTGCGGATACCGCACACGCACATGGATGCCGTCACGATCACGCCAGAACCACCACTGCGCCGTGTCGGTCGGCTTCTGGCTCGAGATCTGCCGTACGACGACGTCCCCGCGCGGCATCGGCAGCCGCGTGTAGTCGACGTAGGACATCATGAAGACGTCGCTTCGACCGGGACGCAGTCGATCACCGAAGGCCGCGTACACCGGTGTCAGCCCGATCTCGGCCAGCGGCAGCGCGGCCGCGAGACGTCGGGTGTTCCGGTACATGGCGGCGTACAGGTCGCCGGTCGCACTGATCAGCAGCGGGGCGTTTCCCACCGACCAGCTCACGCAGCCCGGTCCCGCCCCGGAACCGGTGGGCACCACGGTCGCCACCTCGTCGGGTCCACCCGCGGCGCTGATGGCCATCCCCGCACAGGTGAGGACGGCCGGATAGGTACGCGCCCCGCGGCGGTGCACCGTCGAGCTGAAGGCCGCGGCGTCGTCGCCGGACAGCAGCGTCCGGACCATCGTGTGCACCGGCAGAGCGTCCCCGGGCGCGACGCCGAGGTCGAGCGGGAACTCCGGCACCGTCCAGCCGGTGGCGGTGAGGAACCGCTCCCAGCCGCCGAGCCGCGGATCGTCGGAGGTCACCGATGCCTCGCACTCCGCGATGGCACGGAGCGCGTCGAGGCCGGACTCCGCCGGGGCCGGCCCACGACCGGCCACCAGCTCACAGATCTCGGCGGCGACGACCGCCAGCGAGCGGGCGTCGACGTAACAGTGGTCGAAGGCGCAGATCAGGGTCGTGCCACCGGGACGCGTCACCGCGGCCAGGAAGTGCGGCATCGGCTCGAACGGATTGCACGTCGCGCCGATGCACTCGGCCAGGCGCGAGGCGAACGCCTTCGCCGAGAGCCCGTCGACCGTCTCGCGGAGTTCCTCCTTGACGTCGACGCCCGGATGCAGCAACCGCGTGACACCGTCACCGGTCCGCACGTAGTGGCTGCGCAGCGCGTCATGGCGGGCGACGATCGTCCCGACCACCTCGCCGAGCACGTCGGCGTCGATCTGTTCGGGGAAGTCGAGGGTCAGCGCCATCCAGCCCGGCTGCCCCGAGGCGAGCGACGCCAGATGGAACCGCTCGTTCTCCGACACCGGAGCGCTCGACTGATTGGCCGCCCCGCCCGGCACCGCCCGCCAGCGCACCAGTTCACCCGGCTCGACCTCCCACGATTCAGAACTCGAGAGCTTCATCGCACACTCCTTGACGATCGGCGGGGGTCGGTCGGTTGGCGGGGGTCGGCGGACGTGGACTCGGGAGCGCCCGCGGCGTAGTCGGCCACGATGGACTCGACCCGCTCGAACAGCCCGAGCACCGAACTGCGCGCCACCTCGTTGTCGGGGACGTGCGAGCGCATGACGAGGCCTGCGTCGGTGCGCGTGAACCACAGATTGGCGTTGCGGGTGGGACCGACCCCACTGGAGGTCTGCATCGTGGACAGGACCGGGTCGTCACCGAGCCCCAACCGGCGAACATCGGTGTAGGACAACATGTACGGACTTCCGTCGAGTCCTTTGAAGACCCCTTCGCCGGCCAGCAGACCGAGTGCGCCGTGGGCCGGCACGGAGGCGGCACGGCGAGCCGCACGCACGCTGCCGGTCGCGATCCGGACGTGGTCGTCGAACGAGGCATCCGGACCCTGCGGTGCGTCCACGATGACCGGCGCGAAGTTGCACAGCCAGCCCTGTGTCCGCTCGTGCCCGGCGTCTCGCCTCGCGAGCACGGTGGACACGAAGAACCTTGCCTCTCCGGTGGATTCACGATGGTGCCGGGCGAGAGCGGCGTAGAGAAGACCCGCGAAACCGCCACCGGTCGCGGCGAGCCGGGTGTCGCAGCGGGCCAGCTGCTCGGGGGTCAGCAACCAGTGCTCGACCGCGACCGCCGGTTGCGGCGTGCCGTCGGTCAATCCCAGTTCGAGTGGACACCGCGGAGGTCGACCATCGTTCGCGGACAACGCATCCCGCCAGAGAGCGACGCACTCGTCCGCCGAGGTCAGCGCCGCCGCCGCGGCCCGCTCGGCCGTGATCGAGTCACCGAAGGCACCGGCAGGGCCGAGTTCCGCGGGTACACCGGAGCTTCGCTCCCGGTACAGCGCGACGATCTCCGACAGCGCGAGCGCCGACGAGTAGCCGTCACCGTGGGCGTGGTCGGTGGCGAAGAAGAACGTGAAGGCGTCGTCGTCGACCGCGGCGGCACACCAGGTGCCCGGGATCAGCTCTGCGCGAGCAGTTTCCGATGCGCGACGACCCACCCAGAGGCCCAGATCGTCATCTTCGACGACCAGCGCCTCCCCGGCGCGCCGGGCCACCCGGAACTCGAACGCCTCCGGCGGCGCCACCCATCGCTCGGGACCCGAGTCACCACTGCGGTAGTGGGCGCGCTGCTCCTCGTGTCGGCGGACGAACGCGGTGAGAGCACCGCTCATCGCCTTCTCGTCGAGTGGACCGTCGAAGCGTGCGGCGGCGAGCAGGAAACCGTGGTGCGGCCGACCGTCGGATCGCTTGTCCGCCATGGTCGCCAGGTGATCGGACTGCAGAAACGACACCCCGTCACCCCACCGGTGCGCTGCCCGGGCGACGCCTGCCGGGTCGCCGAGTTCCCATTCGACGATCCGCCCACCACGCAGGTGGGGTCGGAGCCGAACGGTCAGCGACCCGGGGACACCGAACCCGGGTGACACGCGGGGGGAATGCAGGGTGCCGGACATCAGCGGTCCGCTACGACCGGCGACCCTCCGGCTACCAATTCCGCAGTGCGGTAGGTGTACTCGCAATCACCGTCGGTGACGATCTGCTTGAGGATCGCGTGGAACACGGACAGGAAGGTCTCGACCGCGGGTGCGACCTCGGCCGGGAAACGCGAGGACACGTTGACACCGGTGGGGATGCGGTTGATCCAGAAGTAGACCTCGTCGGCGTCGCGGGTCGCGCTGCGCAGCACGCGTGCCGCGCGCGGCTCCCACTCGGTCGATCCCTCGGCGTGGCGAAGGTCGATGTAGGACACCACGAATCCCGGCGGCGTGACATCCCCGCCGATCAGCTCGGCGACCGGCGCGAACGGGG
The DNA here is from genome assembly GCF_030316175.1 of Gordonia sp. Swx-4. Classification (NCBI taxonomy): domain Bacteria; kingdom Bacillati; phylum Actinomycetota; class Actinomycetes; order Mycobacteriales; family Gordoniaceae; genus Gordonia; species Gordonia sp. Swx-4. The sequence continues at coordinate 921,222 of NZ_CP128197.1, read as the reverse complement.
CACCGCCCACGTCTTTGTACTGGGCCGAGGTGGCCGCCACGGTGGTCAGCGCGTCGGTGAACCTCAGCGGCCGGCCCGGACGCACGGCCACCGGGATGATGCCGACGAACCAGCCCACGGCCTCGCCCCACTCGATGGCGTTGCGGGTGTGGACCGGACTGATGAAACGCAGATCCGCGGAACCGGTCAGGGCCGCCGCGGTCATCGACAGCGCGGTGTAGATGCCTGCGGTCATGGACGACCCGGCTGCCTTGCAGATCGCGTCGAACCGCTTGGTCTCGGCGGGATCGAGCAGCCAGTGCGACAGCGTCGTCTGGAACCCCTCCGCCGGGGACCGCTGGGCCGTGATGGTGCGCGGCGCGTCCGCCGGGACGGCGAACTGCGGGAATCGCGGAATCGGCTCCGGCTGGACGGCAGTGGTGGTGTCGTCGAAGAAGTTGCGCCACTGGCTCACCGCGGCGTTGTTCGCGTCGATCTGCTCACCGAGTCGGCGCTCGGCGTCGCTGAAGTCCAGGTAGCTGCCGAAGGCGGCGAGTCCGTGCGGGTCGCCGGTGACCTCGGCGAGGTACAGCGCGGTCAGCTCGCGGATCGCGAACACCTGGGTGTAGGCGTCCATCACCGTGTGGTCGGCGGCGAACACGACGAGGAAGCCCTCGTCGTCGCCGGGCGTCTCGACGGTCACGGCGATGCAGTGCGGCCAAGCCAGCGGCGTGACGGTGGTGTTGAAGTACTCGGTGACGAGTTCGGAGACCTCGGCCGGTGCCAGGTCGGACCCGAAGGCCCGCTCGCGCACCGAGATCGCGTCGGCGGCAACGGTGATGCGCGTCAGGTCGCCCTGCGGGTTGCCGGCGTCGTGGACACGGACCGAGGTCCGGAACGCCTCGTGCCGGCGGTACCACGCGACGAGCGTGCGCGAGAACGCTTCCCGGTCGAGCGGACGCTGGATGCGGAAGGCCGTCCCGATCCACTGGCTGTACCAGTCGTCCCTCTCGCGAACCGCACGACGGGCGTGCTCGAGGTGCATGTACGACAGCTGCCGCGAATCGGTCTGCCATTCCGATGCCTCGACCGTCGGCTCCCAAGCGGTGACCGTACCGCCGGGCATCGAATAGTCATCGAGTTCGGTGTATTCCATCGAAACCTCCCGTGTTTACACGTGTCGGCCCCCGACTGATGGTCTTTCCCGGCCCCTCCCCTGAGGCCGGTGCGCTGCGCTGCGCTAGCGGTGTTGTGGATCGAAGTCGACGCGGGCAGGCGTCCTCGACGCCGAGAGCTGCTGTGTCCTCGGTTGTCTCGCCATGGTCACAGCCCCAATCCACGTCGTAGCGTGGGCCACGACTCCCGCTGCTGGTCGACCCAGTACGGCCACGAATGTGTGCCGGGGTCGACGTAGCGGATGGTGGCCGGAACACCGGCAGCGGCGAGCCTCGACTGCAGCTGCTGCGTGCACCACATCGAGCCGACCTCGATCACGCCACCGACGACCTGTCGGTCCGTGGGGTTCTCGTTGCCGGGATAGCCGGGGGCATCGTACTTTCCGGAGCGGCCCGTCCCGGTGGAGACGTAGACGGCAGCGCCCCGGAGGTTTCCCGCCCGGGCGAGCACATCGTGTGCAGCCCAATCCGGGTCGTTCGGGTCGCCCCACATGTTGTTGGCGTCGCCGCCGAACGCCGCGACGATGCCTCGAGGGTAGGCCTGGCCGGCCGGGCCCGTCGTGGTGAAGCATCCGCTGTAGGCGGCCACCGCGTCGTAGAAGCCGGGATTGCGGGCCGCCAGGACGAGCGCGGCACCGGCACCCATCGAGAGTCCGGCGACACCCCGCACACCGTTGCCGGAGAACTGCGCATCGATCAGCGGGGGCAGTTCGCGGGTCAGGAACGTCTCCCACTTGTAGCGGCCGAGCTTCGGATCGTCGCGCTGCCAATCCGTGTAGAAACTGCCGTCACCCGCGATGGGCATGACCACGTTGACGTTCTTGTCGGCATAGAAGCCGGCGAGATCCGTCTTCAGCGTCCACACGCTGTTGTTCGGATCCTGTTCGTTCAGGCCGCCCAGCAGGTACAGCGACGGCCGCGGGCCGGTGTCCGCACGCGGGGTCAGGACCTGCACCTTGATGGTCTTGTCCATGGACGCGGAATGCACGTACACGGCGTGGAGGTGCGGGCCCTCGGCGACCACTCGCTCGATCACGGAGGCGCCCGGTGCCGCGGACGCGGGCCCCGCCACACTGTTGTGGCCAGACCCGAGACAACGATCGCCGCAGCCACAGTGGTCGCGAGAACGCCTGTGGCGCGCATTTTCACACGGCGATACGTGTCCCATCGGGGTCCGGGGCGCGCCTACTGGCGGTACACCCCCGACGCCGGCCACTTCTCCGTGCAGGCCGAGCCGGTCGCGGTCGGCGAGGAAGAGCAGTGGGGCCGGGCACAGGCCGACGCCGACCTCGACATCGAGAACGGACCCGCGTGGCGGCTCGTCGTCGCACGGACCGCCGACGACGCCTCGGTGCTCGTGTCCCTGGTCATCTCCCATGTCATCGCCGACGGCGGGACGGGCGCGGTCGCGGTCCTCGAGGCCGTCCACGGCCCTGGACTACACGCCCGGCACCGCTCCGGGCCTGGTGTCGAACGTCGTCGACGCCGGCGACCTGCTCTGGACCGCGGGGAAGACCGCGATCCGGATGGCGCGCGCGAGTAGGTCCGGACCGCCCGCCTCGCCGGCGCGCGTGACCGGCCGGCCGGCACCCGACACCGACGTCGCCACCGCCGAGATCGCACCGAACGTGACCGTCCTGATCCCGGCCGCCGACTTCACCGCCGCGGCCGAATCCCGGGGCGGCACCGACAACAGCCTTTTCGCGGCGCTCATGGTGGGTGTACTGGAGCGGTGCGGCCGGGTCTCCCCCGGCGACGTCGTCCCGGTGTCGCTGCCCGTCTCGTCACGCACGCCCGACGACCGCCGCGCCAACGCGACGTCGGGCGCCACCGCCTTCGTCGAGGTCTCCCCGGACCGCTACGAGGACCTGTCCGCGGTCCGGACGGCGTGCAAGGACGCCTACAACCGGTTGGCCGCCAACTCGGGCAAAGTGGCCCAGCGAGCAGTCGTCCTGCAGGCGCTGAGCGCCGCCCTCACCCGACGCCTCGCCGCCAACGTCACCACACCGCTGTGCCTCGCCTCCAACGTCGGACTGGTTCCCGACGAGTTCGCGACGCTGGGCACCGGAGAACGTGCCGCACTCTCCATCCGCGCCGTCACCGCGACCGACGATCCCCGCAATCTGCGTGACCGCAAGGGCGGCATCAGCGGCTGGCTCGCGCTCGGCGCCGACGACGTCATGTTCAGCGTGAGTTCGCTCGACCCGGTGCGCATCCCGGACGTGACCACCCTGCGCGAGCTGGTGACCACCGAGCTCGCCGCGTGGGGCCTGCACGGAAGCCGCTGGGGCGCATGAGGATCGCGTTCACCGTCCACGGCAGCCGGGGAGACGTCCAGCCCGCGGTGGCGATCGGCACCGAACTCGCGCGTCGCGGCCACGAGGTCCGCCTCGCCGTGCCCGAGGATCTCGTCGAACTGACCGCGGCGTCCGGGTTGCCGACGCGGATGCTGGCGCCGTCGACGGCCGAGCTGCTGGCCGGTCCACTGGTCAAGGAGCGCCTGAAGTCCAAGAACCCACGGGTCCGGCTGAAGGCGCTGAGCGAGGTCGCCGACCACGGTCGCGCGACCTCGGAACAGGTCATGGCCGAACTCGCCGACGTCTCCGATCTCCTGGTGACCGGGCCGCTGGCGCAGGACCGGGCCGACGCGATCGCCCAGAGCCGTGGCATCGGATTCGTTCCGCTGCACTACTGTCCGCTACGTCCGAGCGCCAGCCTCGCCGTCCGCTACCGCGAGTACCCGCGTCCGGTCTCGCGCGCGATGTGGCGTCTCGCCGACCAGACCTACTGGCTGACGCTGCGCGGTGCCGACCGGAGGCTGCGCACCGAACTCGGCCTCCCGCCCGCGAAAGGCCCACTGGGGAGCCGACTTCGGCGGCGCGGGGTACCCGAGATCCAGGCCTACGACGCCGCCCTGTTCCCCGGACTCGCGAACGACTGGGGACCACAGCGGCCGCTGGTCGGATTCCTTCTGCCGGACAAGGAAACTCGCGCCGCACTCGCCAACGGCGACGACGCGACGTCACGCGCGGTCGAGTGGGCGTCGGCCGGTGAGGCACCCGTCTACGTCGGTTTCGGCAGCATGAAGATCACCGCCGAGCAGATCGGCGGGATCGTGAGCTCGCTCCTCGATCGCGGGCTTCGGGTCATCGGACACACCGATCACGAACTCCCCCAGCATGATCGGCTCCTGCACCTCCAACAGCCGGTCGACCACGAGACCCTGCTCCCGGAATGTCGAGGCGCGGTGCACCACGGCGGCGCCGGCACCACGGCAGCGGCAACACGCGCGGGCATCCCGTCGGTGATCGCGTGGCTCAGCGCGGATCAGCCGATGTGGGCGGCAGCTCTTCGACGGAAAGGTGCCGGTTCCGGCAACAAGCTGGCCCGGTTCGAGCCATCCGATCTCGACCCGCTCACCGATCCGGCGGTGGCGGCTGCGGCCGCGCGTCTGGGGAGGGACCTCACCCCACCGGCCGACGCCGTCGACCGCGCCTGCGAGATCCTGCTGGACGCCGCCGCGCGCTGACCCGGGCGTCGTCGAGCCGCGGTCACGCGTCGTCGAGCAGGGCGGTGGCGACCGCCGCGATCCCCTCGCCGCGTCCGGTCATGCCCAGACCGTCGGTGGTCGTCGCCGACACCGACACCGGTCCGCCGACCGCCGCGGACAGCACTTCCTGAGCTTCGGCACGACGGGGTCCGATCTTGGGACGATTGCCGATGACCTGCACGGCGGCGTTGACGACGCGGAGTCCCTCGGCAGCGATCAGCTCGGCCACATGGGTGAGCATCGCGATGCCGGAGACGCCCTCCCACTCGGGTCGACCGGTGCCGAACACCGACCCGACGTCGCCGAGTCCGGCGGCCGAGAGCACCGCGTCGCACAGGGCGTGCGCACCGACGTCGCCGTCGGAGTGGCCCTCACAGCCGGGCTCGTCGGGAAAGTGCAGGCCGACCATCCAGCAGTCGGCGGATGCGTCGATACGGTGCGCATCGGTGCCGATCCCGACCCTCATGACCGGGCCTCGGCGTCGGCCGCGGTCTCACGGACGACGTCTCGGATGATGCGGAGGTCCCACGGGGTGGTGATCTTCATGGCGAGAGGGTCTCCCGGGACGATGTGGACGGGGATTCCGCAGCGTTCGGCGAGGCCGGCGTCGTCGGTCGCCAGACCGGAATCGTCGGCATGCGCTCGCAGCAGGGCCTCGCGGGTGAAGCCCTGTGGGGTCTGCACCGCGCGGAGTTCTTCGCGGTCGACGGTGCGGGTCACGAGTTCGTGTCCGCTCGCATCCGGTGCGACCTGTTTGAGGGTGTCGACAACCGGCACCCCGGGCACCACGGCCGGATGCCCGGCCGCGACGGCGTCGACCACTCTCGTGAAGACATGAGCGGGCGTCAGGGGACGTGCCGCGTCGTGCACGAGAAGGATCCGGGCATCGCCGGCCGCGGCTATTCCCGCGCGCACCGAATCGGACCGGTGAGCACCGCCGGGAACGACGGCGACCCCGGGGAGCAGCTCTCGAGCATGCTCCACGAGGTCGGCCGGCACCACGACGACAATCGACGCCCCGAGCGATTCGGGGATGTTGTCGACGCAGCGCTCGATGATCGTTGCGCCATCGAGGTCGACGAACGCCTTCGGTACCGGCTCGCCGAGTCGGGTTCCCGACCCGGCGGCCGGGATGATGACGCAGACTGCCGCGCCGGAATCCTCCGGCGTAGTGGTCAATGTTCTACCTGATCAGGTACGAACCGATGTCAGGAAGCCGCCGCGAGGACCTCGTCCAGGATGATGGTGGCCTTCTCGTCGTCGGTGTTCTGCGCGAGCGACAGTTCGTCCACGAGGACTCGGCGGGCACGGGTCAGCATGCGCTTCTCACCGGCCGAGAGTCCACGGTCCTGCTCGCGGCGCCAGAGGTCGCGCACGATCTCGGCGACCTTGATGATGTCGCCGGAGATGAGCTTCTCCTGGTTCGCCTTGAATCGCCGCGCCCAGTTGGTCGGCTCTTCGGTGTGCGGGGCCCGCAGCACCTGGAATACCTGGTCGAGACCCTCTTGCCCGACCACGTCGCGGACGCCCACGTATTCCAACTTCGTCGAGGGAATCTGAACGGTCATGTCACCGTCGGCAACCTTGAGAACAAGGTATTCGATCTGCTCACCCTTGATGGTCCGGGTAACGATGTCTTCGACCCGAGCAGCACCGTGATGGGGGTAAACGACGGTGTCGCCAACTTTGAAATTCAATGTTCCTTGCCCCTTTCGAGTGAACCCAGTCTAGCACGGGCGTTCCGAGGGCCCCACCCAACGGTGCAGGTCAACGCGGTGAACCGGTTCCAGTGCAGGCTCTTCCGAGGTGGCAGGGGGTGCCGTAGCAGCGTGTTCGACGTCAGCAACACAGCTGCGGCGAGCCCCGTGGAGACCCCCCTCCCGAGCCTCGGAACATGCCCTCGCGGACACGAATCGGGCACCCGGGCGGACTTTTCCGGACGACGCCCACTACGCTGCGTAGTGCAGGGTTTCGCGCGCTGCAATTCGACTTCGTTTGACCTGGGAGGATCGGGTGTCAGTGCTTCCACTATCCGCACGGCGGTCGGCGGTTCGGCCGTCTCGTCTGGCCACCGCTGCAGCCACGATCGGCATCGCCGTTGCCCTGGGCACCACCGGTTGCGGTGCGGGACAGATCTCGCAGACCGCCAACCAGCTGCCCGCGGTGAACGGTGCGAACGTCAACATCGAAACGCTGCAGCTGCGGGACGTGCAGATCCTCTACCCGGAGAAGGACGCACCGACCGTCTTCGGCAACGGCGGACCGTTCGAGCTCGCGTTCGTCGTCGCGAACTCCGACCAGACCGCGTACTACCGCCTGAAGGAGATCAAGCCCGAGAAGGGTTCGGTCGAGTTCGTCGAGGGCAGCGACTCCGCGGCTCGCGTCATCGCGCCGGGGCAGGCCCTCAGCAGCGGCACGCCCGTCGGCTCCGTCCGGGACAGCGAGAAGAAGGTCACCGCCGAGCTCACCAACGCGGGCGACACCGTCGCCGCCGGCCTGACCACCGACCTGACCTTCGTCTTCGAGAAGCGCGAGGGCAACGGCTCGTGGGTCCCCGCCGGTGAGACCACCGTGCAGACCCCGGTAGACGCCGGCGCGGAACTCGAGCGCCAGGACGTCGCGCGCAACGCGGAGCCGACGTTCTACAACCAGCATCACGGAGCGGTCGGCCCCGGGGACTCCGAGGGCGGCACACCCGAGACCGGACACGAAGAGGGCGGCGGGCACTGACCCCTCCCCTGAAGACGCACGACGAGGCCCGGCATCCGCCGGGCCTCGTCTGTTCTGTCGGTCCGCCCGCTTAGGCTGACCGGGTGGCAAAACCCAAATCCTCGTATCGCTGCACCGGCTGCGGTCATCAGGTCGCCAAGTGGGTCGGACGCTGCCCCGAATGCAGCGAGTGGGGATCGATCGACGAGGTCGCCGGCGCACCCACGTCCTCCCGGACGACCGCCGCGGTGGCGCCGTCGAGCCCGGCCCTGCGCATCACCGAGGTCGACGCCCAGTCCACCGCGGCGGTGCCCACCGGCATCGGGGAACTCGACCGCGTCCTCGGGCGCGGCGTCGTCCCGGGGTCGGTCATCCTGCTCGCCGGAGAACCCGGCGTCGGCAAGTCGACGCTGCTGCTGGAGACCGTCAAACACTGGGCGGCCCAGGATCGCGTCGCGCTCTACATCACCGGCGAGGAATCGGCCGGTCAGGTCCGTATGCGCGCCGAGCGCACCGGCGCGGTGCACGCCAACGTCTACCTCGCCGCCGAAACCGATCTCGCGACCATCCTCGGCCACGTCGACACCGTGCGGCCGTCGCTGATGATCATCGACTCGGTGCAGACCGTCGTCGCGTCCGGCGCCGACGGCGTGACCGGTGGCGTGACGCAGATCCGCGCCGTCACCACCGCACTGGTCTCGCTGGCCAAGAACCGGGGCATCGCGGTGATCCTGGTCGGCCACGTGACCAAGGAGGGCGCGGTCGCGGGTCCTCGTTCACTCGAGCACCTCGTCGACGTCGTACTCGCCTTCGAGGGCGACAAGCACTCGACGCTGCGGATGGTCCGCGGCGTGAAGAACCGTTTCGGCGCCGCCGACGAGGTCGGCTGTTTCGAACAGCGCGACGACGGCATCCACCAGGTGCCCGATCCGTCGGGAATCTTCCTGCACCAACGGGATTCGGACGTCAGTGGCAGCGTCACGATGGTGACGATGGACGGCAAGCGGGCGCTCGTCGGCGAGGTACAGGCGCTCGCCAACGGGACCGAGATGTCCAACCCCCGTCGTGCGGTGTCGGGCCTCGACTTCAACCGGGTGGCGATGGTCCTCGCCGTGCTGCAGGCGCGCGCCGGCCGCAAGGAACTGGGTAAGTCGGAGGTCTACCTGTCGACGGTCGGCGGCATGCGCGTGACCGAACCCGCCGCCGACCTCGCCATCGCGCTCTCGGTCTATTCGACCCTGACCCAACGCCCCGTCCCCCAGTCGACCGTCGTCATCGGCGAAGTCGGACTCGGCGGCGAGATCCGTCGGGTGTCGGCGGTGGCGCGACGCCTGGCGGAGGCCAAGCGGCTCGGCTTCCGCGAGGCCATCATCCCCGCGGCCACCGACGAGGAACTCCCGAAGGGCATCCGCATCCTCCGGGTCGCCAACCTCGGCGACGCCGTCCACCTCCGCGACTCCGACCCGGTGGACGCGCCGTTCTGAGCCGGCCTCAGAGCTGAGGCTTACCGCCCAGGTACTCCGCCGCCTTGGCGCTGTTCTCGACGTGATCGGCGAAGTGCGCCCGGACGTCGATCTGGACGAACAGGCCGTTCGCCCGCGCCACCGGCCGCTCCGGATCACCGAGGTGCGCAACACCTTCGACGTAGATCTTGCGTCGCTGCTTGCCCAGGATCTCGGCATGCAGGTGCAGGGTCTTGCCCACCGGGATGGGCTGCAGGAAGTCGACCTGGAGGTGCACGGTCACCGCCGCCGGACCGATCAGCCGCGGCGTCATACCCATGACGTCGTCGAACGCACTGGAGAGGATGCCGCCGTGGATCACGCCGGGCCCGCCCTCCATCCACTGCTGGACGGGCATCTTCGCGTCGACGCTGAAGCCCTCGCCCGCGTACATCTCGAGGTGTAGGCCGCGTGGGGACTCTGGGCCACAACCGAAGCACGTCATGTTGTGCGGACGCATGAGTTCGCCCGGTTCGGACGTCTTCGGGTGACGCTCGAGCACGTCGAGTTCGTCGGGCACCACAAAACTGCTGCTCTTCACATCCCGGTACCCTAGTCACCGTTGTGACGACCTGCTTCGACGGGCGTCGTCCGCCCGGGGTGTCCCGGTGCCGAAGGGGAGACATGGTTGCCGAAGTGGTGAAGTCCGAGCTCACGCGTGAGACGTTGGCGCGCGTCGCGCCGGGCACCCCGCTGCGCGACGGCCTGGAGCGGATCCTGCGCGGCGGTACCGGCGCCCTGATCGTGCTCGGTCACGACTCCGACGTGGAGAAGATCTGCGACGGTGGCTTCCACCTCGACGTCGAATTCGCCCCCACGCGGCTGCGCGAGCTCGCCAAGATGGACGGCGCGGTGGTCTTGTCGACCGACGGCAAGCGCATCGTGCGCGCCAACGTCCAGCTCGTGCCGGACCCGTCGATCCCCACCGAGGAATCGGGCACCCGGCATCGCAACGCCGAGCGCACCGCGATCCAGACCGGCCACCCGGTCATCTCGGTCAGCGCTTCGATGTCGATCGTCAGCGTCTACGTCGACGGTGCTCGTCGTGTCGTGGAGAGCCCTGACCCCATCCTGTCGCGCGCGAACGTCGCCCTGGCGACCCTGGAGCGCTACAAGGCACGCCTCGACGAGGTCATCGCCGCGCTCTCGCGCGCCGAGATCGAGGACTACGTGCTGCTGCGCGACGCCATGTCGACCGCACAGCGCATGGAGATGGTGCGCCGGGTGTCGGTGGAGATCGAGGAGTACGTCCTCGAACTGGGCACCAACGGCCGGCAGGTGAGCCTGCAGCTCGAGGAGCTCATCAGCGACAACGACACCATGCGCGAACTCCTCGTCCGCGACTACTACGCCAGTCCCGAACCCGCCACCGCCGAGGACGTGCGGCAGGCGCTCGAGGTGATCGAGGGACTCAGCGATGCCGATCTCCTCGACCTCACGCAGCTCGCGGGCGCCTTCGGCTACCCGACGACGATCGATGCCCAGGACAACGCCATGAGTCCGCGCGGCTACCGGCTGCTCGCTCGCATCTCCCGTCTGCAGTTCGCGCACGTGGACCGGCTCGTCCGCAGCTTCGGCACCCTGCAGGCTCTGCTCGCCAGCACCTCGGCCGACCTCCAGGCCGTCGAGGGCATCGGCAGCATCTGGGCGCGGCACATCCGCGAAGGCCTTTCCCGGCTCGCGGAGACAAGCATCGAGCGATACGACTAGAGCCCCGACGAATCGGGCTTCAGACGATCAGGGTTTTCTGACGATCAGGGTTCTTGCGCCGGGGCGACCACGTTGAAGGTGATCGGGAACGACTCGCGCTCCCCGATCTTGCCGATCGCCGAGTAGGAACCGGCGGGCACCTGCGTCCGCGGACGCTCACAGCCGGGGCTGCTGGTGGTACCCGACCAGGTGATCGTGTCCTTGACCTGCTGTGCGGGCTTGAGGACGACGTTGTTCACGGTTTCGATCGGCGAACAGTCACGCGCCGACCACAGGGTGCGCGACCCGTCGAGCGTCCGCACGATCACGTTCTGAGCGGCCTTGCCCACATCGCGTGTGCAGTCGGACAGACCGGCGTTCGTGGTGACGATCGTGAAGACCGGCTGCTGGCCGATCGTATACGTCGGCTTGTCGGTGTAGAGGACCACCGAGATCGCCTGGTCCGGGCAGAGGTTGGGGCCGGCGGGGCCACCGGGGACTCCTGCGGGGCTCGCCGATTCCGGAGGTGAGGACGCCGACGCGGACGCACCACCCGGGGCTCCGGCACCGGCAGCATTGCCGCCCGGAGCGCCACCGGCGCCGGCGTCTCCGGCGGCGGGCGGTTCGGACGACGGCGGCGCCGACTCCGAGGACGGAGCCGCACTGCTGGGAACGGATGAGGTGGCCGCGGTGTTCTGCGGCGCGTCACCACCCGACGTCATCCACACGATGAGAGCCACGACCAACCCCACGACGACCAGTGCAGCACCCCCGGCGACAACGCGTCGTCGCCAGTAGATCTCGGGGGGCAGCGGGCCCTGGGGTTCGATCACGACCACAACGCTAACGGCCGGATCTTGACTTCCGGTTGATCACGTGCGGCGTGTCGCGGCCGAAAAACAGTCCCCAACAGGCAAAGTCTAGAGTTCGCCTTCAGGTTCCGGGTCGTCCGGAGCGATTCAGGCGGTCTCCGCCACCACGTGGGCCTGCGGCTGCTCGCCGATGTCGCCGTACACGCCCTGCAGGCTCACCCGGCCCTCGCTCAGCTTGTAGGTCAGGCCGACGATCGCGAGTCTCCCGGTGCTGATGCGGTCGGCGATGATCCGGCTGCGCTGCATGAGCAGGCGCCCGGTCTCGACGACGTGGCGGGCCTCGAACTCGTCGACCCGGGTGAGGCCCTCGCTGCGTCCGGCGAGAATGCTCGGGGTGACTCGTTCGACGACGTCGCGGATGTAGCCGCCGGGGATCTGCAGATCGTCGAGGGCGTCGAGGGTCGCCTTCACCGCGCCGCAGCTGTCATGGCCGAGAAGCACGATCAGCGGCACGTCGAGGACCTCGACCGCGTACTCGAGCGAACCCATGACCGCGGAGTCGATGACGTGGCCGGCCGTGCGGACCACGAACATGTCGCCGAGACCCTGATCGAAGATGATCTCGGCGGCCAGACGGGAATCGGCGCAGCCGAAGAGGACCACATGCGGGTGCTGCCCGTCGGCGAGCCGCGCCCGATCCTCGATACCCTGGCTCGGATGTTGAGATTCTCCGGCCACAAATCGGTCGTTTCCGTTGCGCAGGACGCGCCAGGCTTCGCGGGGTGTCTTTCCGATCATGACCAATAGTGTGCCACCGGAGCGATTGATCGGTTGGTTCGGCACCCATGAGCGCGACCTGCCGTGGCGGGACCCGGCATGTACCGGATGGCAGATCCTCGTCAGCGAGATCATGCTGCAACAGACCCCGGTCTCCCGGGTGTTGGAGCCGTGGCGGATGTGGGTCGAGCGCTGGCCGGTGCCGTCGGCGATGGCCGTCGAGCCTGCCGGTGAGGTCCTACGTGCCTGGGGCAAGCTCGGGTACCCCCGGCGCGCCCTGCGCCTCCACGAGTGCTCCAAGGTCCTCGCACGTGATCACGGCGACCGAGTGCCCGACGACGTCGAGACGATGCTCACGCTGCCCGGCATCGGCGACTACACCGCGCGGGCGGTCGCGTGCTTCGCCTACGGCCGGGCGGTACCCGTCGTCGACACCAACGTCCGCCGCGTCATCGCGCGCGCGGTGCACGGTCGCGAGCAGCCCGGTAACCCGTCACGCCGCGACCTCGACGACGCCGAGGCGCTGCTCCCCCGGTCCGGCGCGCCGCGGTTCTCGGCGGCCCTGATGGAACTGGGCGCACTGGTGTGCACAGCACGAAACCCCAAGTGCGACAACTGCCCTCTCGTGGACTGTGCCTGGGTCCGCCGCGGTCGTCCAGCGCACACCGGCCCACCGCGGAAGGCCCAGAAGTTCGTCGGCACCGACCGCCAGGTCCGCGGCCTGCTGCTCGACGTCCTGCGCGGCACCACCGGTTCGGTGGACCGGACGAAGCTCGACGTGGTGTGGACGAGCGACACCGCCCAGCGCGACCGTGCCCTCGACTCCCTGCTCGTCGACGGGCTCGTGGAGATCACCACCGACGGGCGCTACTGCCTTGCGGGCGAGGGCTGAAGCCGTCCGACCGACGGGCGACACCGCAGGTCATATTTCGTGCCAAGGTCGATGACCAGTCATTTGATCGTTCGGGCATAGTCTCCCGCCGGACCCGGATCGTTGCTAATGTCCCGATCCATGAGTCAGCCGCCGTATCCTCCTGTCCCGCCGTCGGACCCGAACCAGCCGGGTGGACAACCCGGGCAGCAGCCGCCCCAGTACGGGCAGCAGCCGCCGCCCCCGCCCCAGTACGGCCAACAGCCCGGGTTCGGGCAGCAGCCACCGCAGTACGGCCAGCAGCCCGAGTACGGTCAGCCGCAATACGGCCAGGCACCGCCTCCGCCGCCCCCGGGTGCACCGCAGTACGGCGATGTCGGCGCATATCCCGGTGGTCCGGGCGCCCCCGGCACCAAGGTCGATGTGGGCGAGGCGTTCTCCTGGGCCTTCAACAAGTTCAAGAACAACGTCGGCGCCATGATCCTCCCGGGTCTCGTGGTATTGCTGCTCGGCGCTGCGCTCATCGCCGTCGGATTCTCGGCCGTCGCACTCTTCGGTACCACCGAACGGGTCGACTACGGCAATGGCTACTACTACGAGGAGACGTCGCTGGGCTTCGGCGGCTCGATTCTCTTCGGCCTCGTGTACCTCGTGTTCATCCTGGGACTGCTCTACATCCAGGCGAGCATCATCTCGGGCGCGGTCCGCGTCGCCAACGGCGAACCGGTGACGGCGAAGTCGTTCCTGACCCCGATCCGCTTCGGACCGGTCGTCGGCACCGCGATCCTGGTCGGCATCATCACCGGAATCGGCTACGCCCTGTGCATCATCCCCGGCATCATCGCGATGTTCTTCCTGATGTTCTCGGTGGTCGCCACCATCGACAAGAGCCTCTCGCCGATCAACGCGATGAAGAACTCCTTCGAGCTGACGAAGTCGAAGGTCGGTGACTCGATCATCACCCTGCTGGTCACCTACGCCATCAACCTGGTCGGCGTACTGGTCTGCTATGTCGGGCTGATCGTCGCCGCCCCGGTCGCCCAGTTGTTCCTGGTGCACTGCTGGCGTCGACTCAACGGCGCACCGATCGCACCCGCCGATCCCGCCTGATCCACAGTCCACCCATTCGGGGCGCGCACGAGACATCGTGTGCGCCCCGATCTATTCGGGTCAGGTGTCCAGCCCGGACAGAAAAGCCTCCACCGCACCGCGATACACGTGCGGCGCGTCGTCGTGGACGAGGTGCCCGGCCCCCTCGACCCGTAGATACTGCGCATGCTCGTTGACCTCGTACATGCGGCGCATCTGCCCGGGCGGGGTGACCGTGTACTCGGCTTCGATCACCAGCGACGGCACCGCGACCTCTTCCCACTCCGCCCAGAAGTCGCGAACGCCCCACTCGTCGGCGATCGCGCCCCACAACGGAATCCGGCCATGGAGCCGACCGTCGTCGAATGCCTCGTAGAAGTACCGGCCGGCCACCGGACCGAACATCGCGACCGCGTCGTCGACGGAATCGAAACGCTCGGGCCAGGACTCGAACCAGGGCGTCCAGTTGGTGGTGGTCCGACCGCGGAAGTCGGGTGCCATGTCCTCGACCACGAGCGCCGCCACGAGCTCCGGATAGGCGGCGGCGGTGCACCAGGCGTGCAGGGCCCCCATCGAGTGCCCGATGAGTACCGCCGGTCCGCGGTCGATCCAGGTGAGGATCTCGGCGAGGTCGGCGACGAACCGCTCGGTCGCGAGTTCTGTTGCGCTGTCCGGCTCCTCGACATCGGCGCCGGTGTGAAAGGCCGCGTCGTAGGTGAACACCCGGCCGTACCGGCGCAACCACGGCACCTGTCGCCGCCACGTGCGCCCACGCCCCATCAGCCCGTGCAGCAGGACGATCGGCCGCGTCGTCGTGCCGTCGTCGAGCGGACCGCGGGCGTCGTCGACGATCACCGGACCCCCGTGGTCACGGAACCCGATCTCGCCGATCGCGTGGGTGTCGAACATGGCCGAAACTGTAGCCGCCCGACCGGTGCCTCGAGCCCGGCAACACCGTCACGACCGCACTCGCAACGCCTATGGTGGACGCATGGCTGTTGTGAAGATCAATGCAATCACCGTTCCCGAGGGCGCCGGACCCGAACTGGAGAAGCGGTTCGCCAACCGCGCCCACTCGGTCGACGGTTCCAAGGGATTCCTCGGGTTCCAGCTCCTGCGTCCGGTGAAGGGCGACGACCGCTACTTCGTCGTGACGCAGTGGGAGTCCGAAGAGGACTTCCAGGCGTGGGCATCCGGCCCGGCACGCGAAGCGCACGCCGGAGAGCGGGCCAAGCCGGTCGCCTCGGGTGCCGATCTGCTCGAGTTCGAGGTCGTCCTCGACGCGCGCCCCAGGGCCTGACGGAGCAGCCCTGAGTTCGTCGATCCCCGCCGGCGAGCAGTTCGTCTCGCCGATGTTCCCGCTCGGCACCGCCCTGCTGCCGGGTGGCGAGTTGCCGCTGCGTGTCTTCGAACCGCGCTACCGGCAGATGGTAGGCGACCACATCGAGGAGTCCGACGGACGATCGACCGTGCGCTTCGGCGTCGTGTTGATCGCCCGCGGCTCCGAGGTCGGCGGCGGCGAGGTCCGGTGCGAGGTCGGCACGATGACACTCGCCGACGTCACCGATCGATTCCCGGACGGTCGGGCGCTGTTGTCCGGCACCGGCACTCATCGCTTCCGGATCGTCGAATGGCTTCCCGACGATCCGTATCCCCTCGCCCGCATCGAGGTGCTCTCCGAACCGGCCCCTTCCGAGGTCGACCTCGAGCGGCTGCACTCGATCGACCAGCGCCTCCGCGTCATCATGCGGCAGACTCTCGAGGCCGCCGGCAAGGACGTCGACACGATCTTCGCCGCACTCGACATCATCGACGCCGATCCCGCGATGGCAGACATCTCGCCCATCTACCGCTGGGCCAACCGACTCCAGGTCGAGCCCCACGATCAGCAACGCCTCCTCGAGGCCGCCGACCCGTCCGGACAGCTCGATGTGCTCGACGACGTCATGGAAGGACTGGAGGCCCGAGCGGCGTTCGGCCGGGGCTGATTCGCGCCGGCCCCTGGCGGCGAAGTTAGAACGTGTTCTAGTATTGCGTGTGCCGTAGTTCACACTTGCCCGCGTGCGGAGAGAAACCCGCCGCTGACCGGCAAGAACCCGTCCTCCTGAGGAGCACACGCGTAATGACCGAGACCGTGGAGTCCCACACCGCAACAGTCACCGGCGGCGGGGATCAACCCCAGTTGCTCATCGGCGGCCGATGGGTCGACCCCCATTCCAGTGAGACCCTCGA
Source organism: Gordonia sp. Swx-4 (assembly GCF_030316175.1). NCBI lineage: Bacteria > Bacillati > Actinomycetota > Actinomycetes > Mycobacteriales > Gordoniaceae > Gordonia > Gordonia sp. Swx-4. Next base: position 904,837 of record NZ_CP128197.1, on the reverse strand, counting down.
GGTCTTCTCCCCCGCCACCGGGGAGCGTGTCGGATCCGTGCCGCACGCCGACGCCACCGACGTCGACACCGCGGTCAAGGCCGCACGCGCCGCCTTCGACTCCGGCGTCTGGAGTTCGACGCCCCCGGCTCAGCGCGCCGACATCATCGCCAAGGTCGCCGACCTCATCGACGAGCGCGGCGACGAGATCACCGCGCTGGTCTCGGCCGAGATGGGTGCGCCGCCGAGTGCGATCGCCACCTTGCAGCAGCTGCCCGGCACCGGTGTCCTGCGCGCCTACGCCAACGCCGCCCGCGACTACCAGTGGGAGGAGTACCGGACCGGCCTGTTCGGCACCACCCGCATCACCCGCGAGCCGGTCGGCGTCGTCGGCGCGATCTGCGCCTGGAACGTCCCGCTGTTCATCACCTGCAACAAGATGGGCGCGGCCCTCGCCGCCGGCTGCTCGGTGGTCCTCAAGCCCGCCCCGGAGACCCCGCTCACCGGCAACTACGTGGCCCAGCTGTTCATCGAGGCCGGCGTGCCCGCCGAGGCGATCTCGGTGGTCCCCGGCGGCACCGAGACCGGCCAGGCCCTCGTCGCCCATCCCGACGTCGACAAGATCACCTTCACCGGTTCGACCGCCGCGGGCAAGGCCATCGGCGCCGCCTGCGCCGAGACCCTGAAGCGCTGCTCGCTCGAGCTGGGCGGCAAGTCGGCGGCCATCGTCCTCGACGACGTCGACATCGCCGCGAACGCCTTCATGCTGACGTTCCTCGGCCTGTTCAACACCGGCCAGGCCTGCGTGGCGCAGACCCGAATCCTGGTGCCGCGCAGCCGCCAGGACGAGATCGTCGCGGCGATGGTCGAGGCGGCGAAGGCCATGAAGGTCGGCCTGCCGTCGGATCCGGAGGCCCAGCTCGGGCCGCTGATCACCGAGAAGCAGCGCCAGAAGGTCGAGGCGTACATCGAACTCGGCAAGAAGGCCGGTGCCACACCGGCTCTCGAGAGCGAACGTCCCGCCGGTCTCGACTCGGGTTACTTCCTCACCCCGACCATCTTCACCGGCGTCACCAACGACATGGCCATCGCCCAGGAGGAGATCTTCGGCCCCGTCCTGTCGGTGATCGCCTACGACGACGTCGACGAGGCCATCGCCATCGCCAACGACTCCGACTACGGACTCGCCGGCACGGTGTGGACCAACGACGTCGAGCGCGGCATCGAGATCTCCACCAAGATCCGCACGGGCACCTTCGGGATCAACTGGTACGCAATCGATCCCGAGTCCCCCTTCGGCGGCTACAAGAACTCCGGCATCGGCCGCGAGAACGGTCGCGAAGGCCTGGAGTCCTTCCTCGAGCACAAGTCGACGATGCTGCCGATGGGCTACGAGGTCTCCAGCAACTAGACCCTCACCTCTCACAGGGGGAAATACCGGGGCCGGACGCCAGGCGTCCGGCCCCGATTCCGTTGTCCTCTGCTGCTCGAGGTGCGAGGAGCGATCGGGTATCCCCGTCAGTGGGTGGCGACCGGAGCCAGTTCCACCACCCGCGCGTAGCCGACGTCCGCGGGGAGCTGGTGGGTCACGACCACGACGATGCGGTCGGGTCCGAAGAGGTCGTCCTCGACGCCGAGGAGGCGCCGGAGCAGGCCGGCGGCGTCGTCGGCGGAGAGGTGTTCGGTCGGTTCGTCGAGCAGGACCATCGGTGCCGGGTGGAGCAGTGCTCGAGCGAGGAGCAGGCGTCGGCGCTCGCCGCCGCTGACGGCGTCGGCACCGCCGGTCAGGGTGGTGTCCAGACCGTCGGGAAGCCTTGCCGCCCAACCGTCGAGGCCGACGGTCGTCAGGGCCGCGAGGATCTCCTCGTCGGTGGCGTCACCGCGCGCGACGCGCATGTTCTCGCGGACCGACGTCGAGAAGAGATGTGCCTCCTCCGCAAAGTAGCAGCCGGCCGAACGGAGTTCGACGGGCCCACGGCTCGACGTGTCGACACAGGTGATTTCCCCGTCGACGGGATCGAGCAGGCCGGCGAGGGTGAGCAGCAGCGTGGACTTGCCGACTCCGCTGGGTCCGACGACCGCCAGCCTCGATCCCGGCCGCAGGTCGAGGTCGAGGCCGTCCTCGGGTCCGAGGACGTTCCGTTCCGCGCGCCCCCATCGCAGTCCGTCGGTCGACACCTCGACCATCCCACGGTGGACCGCCACATCCGCACCGGACGGCCCGGTGCCGTCGGCGGCGTGCGCACCGTCGACGAGAGCCATGACCCGAGCGGCACTCTGGCGACTGCGCTCGATCTGCAATCCGGCCTCGGTCAGCGGCGCGGTCGACTCGAAGGCCGACAGCGGCAGGAGGACCAGCACGCCGAGGATCATCGGGGTGAGCCCCTCGCCGGAGGCGATCCCGGCGAGGGAACCGGTTGTCTGCGATGCCAACTGGATGGCGATCACACATGCCGCGACGAGTGACGCACCCATCGCGAGTGGGGTGGCCGCAGCGGCTGCCGCCTCCAGTCGACGTCCCCGATCGGTGGCCGCGAGATGCCGGCGGTCGGCGTCTGCAGCGGTCTCGAGCAGCTCTCCACGCCGACGCGCGACGACGAGTTCGGAGGCGTGCCACAGTGTGGTCGTCGTCGCCTCGGCGGATTCGGTGGCCGCGCGCGACCCGTCCCGGAGGGTGGAGGCGCCACCGCGCGCCGCGAGCCACGGGGCGACGCCACCGCTGATGACGAGCGCGACGGCGAGCACTGCGGCGGCGGGCAGCGAGACCAGTGCCATCACGACGACCGCGGCCACGGCCGTCGTCACCCCGACGCCGATGGGGATGAGTCCGCGGATGAGCGCGTTGCCGATCTCGTCGATGTCATCGCCCGTGCGGGTCAACAGATCTCCGCGCCGGAGAGTGACCGAGTAGGCGGGCGAACCGGTCGCGAGGGCCGTGTACACCCGTTCGCGGGCGGTCGTCATCGCACGCAGGGCGAGATCATGGGTGGCGAGCCGTTCGAGGTAGCGGAACAGGCCGCGCGAGATGCCGAGTGCCCGAACGGCGGTGATCGCCACCGACAGGTACAGCACCGGCGGCATCTGCCACGCGCGGGTGATCAGCCACGCGGACAGCGCCGCGAGGCCGAGCGCCGACAGCGAACCGCCGACGCCGAGCAGCAGGGCCTTGGCGACCGCGCCACGGCGCAGGCCGAGGAATCCGAGCGCCCGGATCAGTGGGTCGTCGCGCATCGCACACCTCCGTCGAATTCGACGACCTGATCGGCGAATTCACGCGCGATCCCCCGATGGGCCACCACGATGACCGTGTCACCGGCGCGTGCGCGCTCGCGGAGCGCGGTGAGCACCGCACGTTCGGAGTCCTCGTCGAGGTGGGCGGTCGGCTCGTCGAGGAGCAGCAGCGGAGCCGGGGATGCAAGCACTCGTGTCAGCGCGAGTCGCTGGCGCTGGCCGGCGGACAGTCCGACGCCGCCCGCGCCGAGCCGGGTGTCGAGACGGTTCGGCAGCTCGAGCACCACGGAGTCGAATCCACTGGCCGTCGCGGCCCGGTCGGCGGCGTCGCGGTCGAGGGCGCCGAACAGTTCCACGTTCTCGCCGACCGTGCCCGGCACGACGACCGGTTGCTGCGGCAGCCAGGCGATCTGTTCGTACAGGGACTCGGGATCGGCATGGGTGACCGGGATGGACCCGATGAGCACCGACCCGTCGTCCGGTGTCACCAAACCCATGATGGCGGCCAGGGTCGTGGATTTCCCCGACCCGTTCGGGCCGGTGAAGAGCGTGAGCGAGCCGGGCGCGATGGTCGCGCGCAGGGACTCCGGCGCCCAGCCGTCACGACCGTGCACCCCGAGGTCGAGGATGGTGATCGGCGCGCCCGCAACGGTGATGCCCCGGCCACCGCTGACCGGCATCGGCGCCGCGTCCTCGGGAGAGTCGATCAGCTCGAAGACCTCCCCGGCGGCGGTGACGCCGTCGGCGGAGTTGTGGAACTGTGCGCCGACGCGTCGGAGAGGCAGATACGCCTCGGGCGCCAGGATCAACGCGAAAACACCTGCGTAGAGCGACATCTCGCCGAACACCAGGCGCAGACCGATGCCCACGGCGACCAGTGCGACGCACAGGGTGGCGAGCAGCTCGAGGACGGCCCCGGACAGGAACGCCACCCGTAGCGAACTCATCGTGGAACGCCGGTGTGCCTCACCGAGTTCGGCCACCTGGGCGGCCGGGGCCTCGGCCCGGTTCAGTGCCCGCAGCGTCGGCAGGCCGGCGATCAGATCCAGCAGCTGCGCGGTCAGCCTGCTCATCGTCGCCAGCTTGCGGCTGGTGCGATCCCGGGTCATGAGCCCGACCAGGACCATGAAGATCGGGATGAGCGGCAACGTGATCAGGATGATCAGCGCCGACGGCCAGTCGGCGAAGGCGATCACCACGGTCACCGTAGGCGTGAGGATCACCGCGGCCACGAGCGCCGGCAGGTATCCGGACAGATACGGCCCGAGCGCGTCGAGTCCCCGCAACAGCACGGTCGCCGCATGCTCACGCAGCGTCAGCAGCGTTCGCGGTGCGGTCCGACGCGGATCGGTGAGCACATCGAGTGCCTCGGCCCGCAATTCCGCGATCGCCTGTTCGGCCGCGCGGTGCGCATATCGGTCGTGCCCATAAGCCATCGCGGTACGGGCCGCCATCGCGACCGCGAGGACGACCAGGTGCACCCACTGCGCGTCGAAGGACCGCTCCTCCGGGAAGACGATCAGCTCCGACAGGATCGAGGCGGCCGTACCCGCGGCCACGATGATCGCGATCACCTGCGCGACGGCGAACGCCGCGGTGACCGCGACGTAGCGCCGGGTCGTCGGTGAATACCGCAGCAGGCGCGGATCGACCGGCGGCCGGGCCGCACCCCGCCGCGTGGCCGCCGACCGTTCCAGCGGCGTCACTCGCCGAAGGCGCGCAGGGATCGCAGCCCCGCCGGCTTGGGCATGATCTCCACGGACAGGCGCTTGCGGAACACCCAATAGGTCCAGGCCTGGTAGGCGATCACGACGGGTGTGACCAGAACGGCGGCCCAGGTCATGACGACGAGGGTGTAGTGACTCGACGAGGTGTTGTCGATGGTGAGGTCATACGCCGGATTGATCGTCGACGGCAGCACGTCGGGGTACAGCGACCCGAACAGGGCCGCCACGGTGCCCACGATGGCGATCGAGGTCGCGGCGAACGCCAGGCCCTCCTTGCGCACCTGGGTGGCACCCACCATCACCAGGGCGGCGACCGCGGCGGTCAGCACCGGAATCCAGGTCCACGCACTGCCGTAGGCGAACTGCGTCCACAACAGGAACGCCCCCGCGACGACCAGCGCCGGGATCGACAGCCGCGATGCGTAGCGCATCGAGTCCTCGCGAAGCGCGCCGTCGGTCTTCAACGACAGGAAGACGGCGCCGTGGGTCAGGAAGGCCAGCAACGTGGTCAGCCCGCCCAACAGCGCATACGGGTTGAACAGGTCGAAGAATCCGCCCGTGTACTGCGCGTCGGCGTCGATCGGCAGACCGCGTACGACATTGGCAAAGGCGATGCCCCACACGATGGCCGGAATCCAGGAGCCGAGTCCGATCCCGACGTCGCACCACATCCGCCATCGCGGGTTGTCGATCTTGCCGCGCCACTCGATGGCGCAGACCCGCGTGATGAGGCCGATCAGGATCAGGAACAGCGCGAAGTAGAAGGCGGAGAACATGGTTGCATACCAGCCGCCGAAGGCGGCGAACAACGCTCCACCCGCGGTGATCAACCACACCTCGTTGCCGTCCCAGACCGGTCCGATCGTGTTGAGCAGCACCCGCCGACGGGTATCGGGGTCGGCGGCCGGCTCATCGGACGCCACCCGTGCATCGCCGCCGGTGTGGCTGCGGCCGAGGAAGGGCATCAGCATCCCGACGCCGTAGTCGAACCCCTCGAGGACGAAGTAGCCGACGAACAGCACCGCGATGATCAGGAACCAGACTTCCGGAAGTCCCACTGGTCTCTCCTATGGTTGGGTCGGCCGTCAGTACGCGAACGAGAGCTGTTTGGGCTCACCGCTGTCCGCGTCGGGGTCGGAATGTCCCGGCGGTCTGGAGTCATAGGTCGCCGGCCCCTCGATGACATATCGCCGCTGGAGCATGAACCACACGACACCCAGCGCGCCGTAGAGCAGGGTGAAGCCGATCAGCGTCACCCACACCGTCGCCGCCGAGTGGTTCGAAACCCCGTTCTGGACGAGCATGTTGATCCGCATCGGGTCGAGGTCGTTCTCCCAGTTGGGCGCAACGACCCACGGCTGACGTCCCATCTCGGTGAAGATCCAGCCAGAGCTGTTGGCCAGGAACGGTGTCGGGATCATCCACAGCGCGAGAGTGCCGAACTTGCGGGATTCGACGACTCGCTTGCGACGCGTGAGCCAGAGTCCCCCGAGCGCCACCACGACCGACCCGAGAGCCCAGGTGATCATCGCCCGGAAACTCCAGTAGGTGACGAACAGGTTCGGGGCGAAGTTCTGCCCTGCGGGCACACCTGGTTGTCCCGCGAGCGCCTCGGTGTACTGCTGCTGCAGTTCCTCGACGCCCTGCAGGGTGCTGTCGAAACTGTGGTCGGCCAGGAACGAGAGCATCTTCGGGATCTCGATGACGTGCTCGATGTTGTCGCAGTTGTTCTGCCGCCCGATGGCCAGCACGGAGAATCCGGCGCCGGTCTGGGTCTCGCACAGAGATTCCGCCGCAGCCATTTTCATCGGTTGCTGGTTGAACATGATCTGCGACTGGATGTCGCCGGTGATGAACAACCCCACACCGGAGGCGATCACGATCCAGAGAGCCAACCGGGTGACCGGCCGCCAGAAGCGTCGGGCGTCGAGCTCGAGATCCTCGGGGGTGGCGTCGATGTGGCTCGGCGAGGTCGTCTTGGGCATTTCCGAGGTGTCACCGGTGTCGATGGCCACACGGAGTTTCTTGGCGCGCCACATGTTCCGAGCCATCCACCAACAACCGATGGCGGCGACGAAGGTGCCTGCGGTGAGGAAGGCACCGGCGATCACGTGCGGGAACGCCGCCAGTGTCGTGCTGTTCGTGATCACCGCCCAGAAGTCGTTCATCCTCGGCCGGTCTCGCGTGTCGTCCCACACCACGCCCACCGGGTGTTGCATCCACGAGTTCGCCGCGATGATGAAGTACGCCGAGGCGATGACGCCTATCGAGGCGAGCCAGATGCACGCCAGGTGCACCCTGCGCGGCAGCCGATCCCAGCCGAAGATCCAGAGTCCGATGAAGGTGGACTCGAGGAAGAACGCAACGAGCCCTTCCATCGCGAGCGGGGCGCCGAACACGTCCGCGACGAATCGGCTGTACTCGCTCCAGTTCATGCCGAACTGGAACTCCTGGACGATGCCGGTCGCGACACCCAACGCGAAGTTGATCAGGAAGAGTTTGCCGAAGAACTTCGTCGCGCGCAGCCACTGCTCGTTGCCGGTGACGTGCCACACCGTCTGCATCACCGCGATCATCGGTGCGAGACCGATGGTCAGCGGCACCAGGATGAAGTGATAGACGGTCGTGATACCGAATTGCCATCTGGAGACGTCCAGAGCGTCCATGTATGCCTCGAATCAGGTCACCGGCTGAGCCGGCGGGTGCCGACGTCGCCTACTACTTTTAGTAGTAGGCCCTGGGCGCGACGTTACGCCTGGTCACCGACCCTGTTCAAGCGCCAAAAGTCCCATCACTGCACTGTCGCTGGTGCATTCGCTCTCACCCGCGAACAGGTGTGACGCGGGCCCGGGATCATGTGTGAGTGACCGGGATCAATTGTCTTCCGCGGCGATGGCTCGGTCCACCAAATCGGAAAACCGGTCGGCGTCGGCCGGCACCGGCATCACGTACCGGTTGAGATGGGTGACCCGGGCCGCGAGCGTCACGCTGCTGACGAGCCAGACCGAGTCGGCCGCCACGAGATCCTCCGGGCGCAGGATCTCGACCTTGGTCTTCCAGCCCTCCGCATCGGCGAGATCGAAGACGGCCTGGGCAGTCGTCGAGGCGAGGATGCCGATCTCCGTCGGCGGGGTGACCAGCGAGTCCCCGTACACCGCGACCACCGTCGATCGCGGCCCCTCGAGCACCGCCCCCTCGCTGCTGACGAAGATGACGTCGTCGTAGCCCTCGGATGCGGCGTGCCGGAGCGCGGCCATGTTGGTCGCATAGCTCAGCGTCTTCGCCCCGAGCAGCTGCCATGGCGCCCTGGCGGCCAGGTCGATGGAGAAGCCGCGATCGAGGGTGACCACCGAGACACCGTCGGCGCGCGCCGAGGCGACGCGTTCGGGCACCCGCTCCACGGTCAGGTAGGCCGTCGGGGCGTACCCGTGTTCGCGCCCACGGGTGTAGACCAGACGCAGCAACGCCTCGTCCGACGTCCCGTGCTCGGCAGTCCACAGCTTGACCGCGTTCTCGACCGCCGCGCGCCACTCGTCGGGGTCCGGTGCCGGCAGCTCCATCGCGGTCGCGCTACGGGCGAGGCGCTCGAGGTGCAGGCGCACCCCACGCGCCCGGCCGGCACGGACGAGCAGGGTCTCGAAGACGCCGTCGCCGCGCACCGCCGCGAGGTCGTCGGCGTGCAGGAACGGTGCATCGGCATCGTGTTGGGTGCCGTCGAGGGTGAGCAGGATCGAATCCGACATGGATAAGAGGCTCCCACGACCGCCCGGCCCCGGCTCCACACCCCTGGTGCGCGAGCGACCCGTAGAATCGACCCGTGAGCCGTTCACCCATCCTGACCAGGCATTCCGAGGGCGGGGCGGTCCCCGGCCCCGGCGAGTTCCACTCATCGGAGACCCCGTGGCACTTCGGTGATCCACTCGGGGAACAGAGAGCCGCCGCCACCGGGGTCATCGTCGTCGACCGCTCCGACCGCGCCGTCGTCGAGATCCCCGGCGAGGAACGCCTGAGCTGGCTGCACACCATCTCGAGCCAGCACGTCGCCGCACTCCCCGACCGCCGGAGCGCGGAGAATCTGTCTCTCGACGCCAACGGCCGCGTCGAGGAACACTTCGTCCTGACCGACATCGACGGCGTCACCTGGGTCGACACCGAGGGCGTACGCGGCGAGGCCCTCGCCGGGTTCCTCGCCAAGATGGTGTTCTGGGCCAAGGCGCAGCCGGCCCCGCGAACAGACATGAAGGTACTCACCCTCGTCGGTCCCGGCGCGGTGACCGGACCGGTCGCCGAGCTGCTCGAGATCCCCGCCGACGCGGACGTCTACCAGGCGGGCAACCTGCCGGAGACGCATCACGAGGACGAGCCGCTGGGATTCTGGCGACGGATGCCACCCCTCGGCGAGAACCGCGACCTGCCGGTCGTCGACCTCGTCCTGCCCGAGTTCGTCCTGCTGCGCTGGTGGGACGCACTCGTCGAGGCCGGCGCCCGGATGGCGGGCAGCTGGGCGTACGACGCGCTGCGCGTCGCCGCCCGCCGCCCCCGGCTGGGTGCCGACACCGACGAACGGACGATCCCGCACGAGGTCGACTGGATCGGCGGTCCGGCCGAGCAGGGCGCCGTCCATCTGGACAAGGGCTGCTACCGCGGCCAGGAGACGGTCGCCCGTGTCCACAACCTCGGCAAGTCGCCGCGACGCCTGGTACTTCTGCATCTCGACGGCAGCTCGGATCAGCGTCCGACGACCGGCGACCCGGTCACCGCGGGTGGCCGCACCGTCGGCCGTCTCGGCACCGTCATCGACCACTACGAGTGGGGCCCCATCGCGCTCGCGCTCGTCAAACGCAACGTCGGTTCGGACGTCGAACTGACGATCGGCGCCGAGGAACCGGTGAGCGCGCGCATCGATCCGGACTCCGTCCGCGAGGACGATCATGTCCAGGCCGGTCGCGCCGCCGTCGAGCGGCTGCGCAGCGGCTCGGCCACCCCGGGCACCTGACGCGTGGACACCGGAACCGTGCTGGCCGTCTGCGCGGCCGGCCATGACGTCGTCCTCGACAAGATCGGCCCGTCCGCGATCGACAAGCGCCCTCTGGCCGGCCGCGCCGACGTGCACGAGCTCGGACTGGCCGCCGATCACCAGCGCAACCGCAGGCATCACGGCGGCGTCGATCAGGCGGTGTACGCCTACGCCGAACCCGACGCACGACGCTGGTCCGAGGAACTCGGACGTGAGCTTCCTTACGGCTGGTTCGGCGAGAACCTCCGGATAGACGGGATCGACGTCACCGACGCCTTCGTGGGTGAGCGGTGGCAGGTCGGTGACGACGGACTCCTCCTCGAGACCACCATCCCTCGTGTACCGTGCCGGACCTTCGCGGTGTGGGCGGATGAGCCCAGGTGGGTGAAGAGGTTCATGGACCAGGCCGATTTCGGCGCCTACCTGCGCGTTCTGCAGCCCGGTACGGTGGCCGCGGGCGATTCGGTGACAGTGATCCACCGTCCCGATCACGGTGTGCGGGTCCGGCAACTGCTCGTCGACGCCGACCCCGAGTCGATCGCCACGCTGCTCGCCGCCGACGATCTGCCGGTCAAGGTCCGACGCGAGGCGCAGCGAATTATGAGCAAGGTGAAGAGATCGGGCGGCGCGGCGAGGCAGGGCGCGGCACACAAGTCCTGAAGGCGCGCTAGACTGGTCAGCACGACAGAATTACTTCAAGAGAACGGGGCCGCCAAATCGTTGGCCGCCCCGTCATTTTGCGAGGGGGTCCCGTATGGGCCGCGGCCGGGCAAAGGCAAAGCAGACGAAGGTTGCTCGTCAGCTGAAGTACTCCACTCCGAACACCGATCTCGAAAGCCTGCAGCGTGAGCTGTCCGGGCAGACCAGCTCGGTAGATCGTCCGGATCCGGTGGATGAGTGGTTGGACGAGGACGAGTGGCGACGCGCCTGAGGCGCACCACTCGTGGGTGCCGGCCTCATCGGCGACACCAGATCTCACCCCGCCACGACCTCTCCGCTCAGCGGACCCGCGGTAACGCGGGTTGATGTTTTCGTAGGTATCAGACGGCCGCAGGTGACTGCGGCCGTCTGATGCGTGCGGAGTCGTTTCTCGACATCCAGCGGTGCTCGCCGCGGCGACAACCGGCGATGAGCATCGCTGCTCTGTGGTGTCCAGCGGTAGGGTGCGATCGACGCGTCTGACAACGAGAAAGCGGCGGGAACCCGAAGGTCCCCGCCGCTTTGGCGTCGGTGCGAGAGGCGCTGTGCGCCCGTGACTCTCAGAAGCGCGGGTGCTCGCCGACCAGGGAGACGCGCGAGCCTGCCTCGGTGCTCTTGGGGTCGGTGGACCGCTTGATCGTGCCGAGCACCCAGTTGTCGACGTGCCGGGCCGTCAGGACCGCCTGTGCGCGGTCGGTGTCCTCGGGTGCGACGACCGCGACCATGCCGACACCCATGTTGAAGGTGCGCTCCATCTCGAGCTGCTCGACGCGTCCGCGCTGCCCGATGAGGGCGAAGATCGGGGCCGGGGTCCAGGTGTTGCGTTCCAGCTCGGCCACGAGGCCCTGAGGGATGACGCGGGCCAGGTTCTCGGCCAGTCCGCCGCCGGTGATGTGCGCGAAGGTCCGCACGTCCGCCTCGGCGATGAGCGCCAGGCAGTCGCGGGCGTAGATGCGGGTCGGCTCGAGCAGTTCCTCGCCGAGCGAGCGGCCGAACTCCTCGACGTGGCCGAAGAGATCCATGTGGCCCCACTCGAGCAGCACCTTGCGGGCGAGCGAGTAGCCGTTGGAGTGCAGGCCCGACGATCCCATGGCGATGACGACGTCACCGGCACGGACACGGTCGGGGGTGAGGACCTTGTCGGCCTCCACGACACCGACGGCGGTGGCCGACAGGTCGTAGTGGTTGTCCTGCATGAGTCCGGGGTGTTCGGCGGTCTCGCCGCCGAGCAGCGCGCATCCGGCCTCGACGCAGCCGTCGGCGATGCCGGCGACGATCTGGGCGACGGTCTCGGGGACGACCTTGCCGACGGCGATGTAGTCCTGTAGGAAGAGCGGCTCGGCGCCGCAGACGACGAGGTCGTCGACGCACATGGCGACGAGGTCACGTCCGACGGTGTCGTGCTTGTCGATGGCCTGCGCGACGGCGAGCTTGGTTCCGACGCCGTCGCTGGCGGCGGCGAGGACCGGCTCGCGGTAGTTGCCCTTCAGCGCGAAGAGGCCCGAGAAGCCACCGAGCCCGCCGAGGACCTCGGGGCGCGAGGCACGTTTCGCGTGCGGGGTGATCAGCTCTACGGCTCGTTCACCGGCGTCGATGTCGACTCCGGCCGCCGCGTACGAGGCCGGCGGCGTAGCGCCCGTCGTCTCGTCGGCCGCCGCATCCCGCTCCGTCATCTCCGCAAGCACCCCTTGTCAAAAGTTGTTCTCGGCGTGTTCGCCGACGATCACACGGTACCGGAGTGCCCTGCCCCCGGATTCAGGGACGCATCACTGCGCTGACGTTGTCGTTCGGCTTGGTGAGCGGGTCGACCGTTCCGTCGTGTGCGGCGGAGGCCAGCATCTGCTCCAGGACCGCCTTGCCCATGGAGGTCTCCTCGGGCAGTTCGATCGGATAGTTGCCGTCGAAGCAGGCCGCGCACAGGTTCGACGCGGGCTGCTCGGTGGCACCGATCATCTCGTCGATGCTGATGTAGCCGAGCGAGTCGGCGCCGATGGCCTGGCGCACACCCTCGACCATGCCCTCCTCGGACTCCATGCCGTTGGCGATGAGTTCCGCCGGGGAGGCGAAGTCGATGCCGTAGAAGCACGGCCAGCGCACGGGACTGGAGGCGATCCGCACGTGCACCTCGGCGGCACCGGCCTCGCGCAGCATGCGGATGAGGGCGCGCTGGGTGTTGCCGCGCACGATCGAGTCGTCGACGACGACGAGTCGTTTACCGCGGATGACCTCGCGCAGCGGGTTGAGCTTGAGCCGGATGCCGAGCTGACGGATCGTCTGCGACGGCTGGATGAAGGTGCGGCCCACGTAGGCGTTCTTCATCAGGCCCTGCCCGTAGGGAATACCCGAGCCCTGGGCGAAGCCGACGGCCGCGGGCACACCCGACTCCGGGACCGGGATCACCAGGTCGCCCTCGGCAGGGTGTTCCTTGGCCAGGCGGCGGCCGATCTCCACGCGGGTGGAGTGCACCGACCGGCCGTGGATGTTGGAGTCCGGGCGGGCCAGGTAGACGTACTCGAAGACGCAGCCGCGCGGGGTCGGCTCGGCGAAGCGCTTGGTGCGCACGCCGTCGGCGTCGATGGCCAGCAGCTCACCGGGTTCGATGTCGCGGACGAAGGAGGCGCCGACGATGTCGAGGGCGGCGGTCTCCGAAGCGACGACCCAGCCGCGGTCGAGGCGTCCGAGCGAGAGCGGACGCACACCGTGCGGGTCTCGTGCCGCGTAGAGGGTGTGCTCGTCCATGAAGGTCAGGCAGAAGGCGCCCTTGAGTGTCGGCAGCAGCTCCATCGCGGCCTGCTCGATCGAGCTGTCGGCGGCGCCGTGCGCCAGGAGCGCACCCACGACATCCGAGTCCGACGTCGCCGCGGAGCTCTTGATGCCCTTCTCCCGAGCGCGGGCGGCGAGATCGGCGGTGTTGACGAGATTGCCGTTGTGACCGAGCGCGACGCCGGTGCCGGCATCGGTGGTGCGGAAGATCGGCTGCGAGTTCTCCCAGGTGGTCGAACCGGTGGTGGAGTAGCGGCAGTGCCCGATGGCGACGTGGCCGCTCATCGCGCCCAGTGTCTGCTCGTCGAACACCTGGCTGACGAGGCCCAGATCCTTGAAGACGACGACCTGGCTGCCGTCGCCGACGGCGATGCCCGCCGCCTCCTGTCCGCGATGCTGCAGCGCGTAGAGGCCGTAGTAGGTGAGTTTGGCGACGTCCTCGCCGGGTGCCCAGACCCCGAATACCCCGCACTCCTCGCGCGGTTCGTTCTCGGGCTGGTCCAGCGGAGCGGGTTCGGGCGCGCATCCACCGGCTGCGGAGCATCCACCGGCCGGCGTGGGAGCGAGCAGGTTCACGTTGGCGATCGAGCGATCAGTCATCGACTAGCTCCCCTGGGCTGCGAATCGGTTAACACGTCAATGTGCTGGGAGACAGTTTCGGAGTTTACGTGCCCGTTGCCTCACAGAGCGAATCTTCCAGCGGTGTCCGAAGCGCCGTAATTCCACGTGAACGCCAGGAGTGACGGATCACACTCGTCGGATCACTCGGTTCTCGACGCGCCCGGGCCCAGCGGAACCAGCGGCAGCAGCCCCGCCACCAGGTCCGCGCGGTGGCCCGATGCGTCGAGTTCCCCGGCGCCGAGCGCGGCGTCGTAGGTCAGCAGACCGGTCACCATCAGCAACCACGTGCGCGGCGAGGTCTCGACGACGTTGGGCGGCGTCCCGCGCGTGTGGCGCGGGCCCTCGATGCACTGCACCGCGACGAACGGTGGGACGCGAACCTCGACCGAGTTGCCCGGGGCGAGGTGTTCGAGCGTGCGGGCGGTGAGGCGGACGGCGGCGGCGAGAGCCGGCCGCGACGGCGCGGGGGCCGATTCGTCGCCGAGCCAGTCCGCGACCGCGAGGACTGCGGCGCGGACCTCTGCCGGGTCGGGTCTCTTACGCGGGGGCACGTCAGTCATCTTGCAACGGCGGTTGACGCCGCCCGAATTGGGGCAGTATGTGACGCATGGGCGCGGAAGTGACCAAACAGGAGTTCACCGGCGAGGATCGCGTGAGGTTCCGCCGGCAGGTCAGTCGTGGTACCGACGCGATCGCGCGGATGCTCGCCGACGGGCTGTTCACCGATCAGGGGCGGCCACCCAAACCCCTCCTCGGCATGGAGGTGGAACTCAACCTCGTCGACGAGCAGATGCGTCCGGCCATGGCCAACGCCGCCGTCCTCGAGGCGATCGCCGACCCCGACTATCAGACCGAACTCGGGCAGTTCAACATCGAGATCAACGTCTCGCCGCGGCCCTTCACCACCGACGACACGATCTCGCTGGAACAGGCGCTGCGGACGTCGTTGAACCGCGCGGAGGAACGCGCCGCCCGCACGGACAACCACCTGGTCATGATCGGGATGCTCCCGACCCTGAAGGCCGAACACTTTGCCCATCAGTGGATCTCGGCCAACCCCCGCTACGACCTGCTGAACGAGCAGATCTTCAACGCCCGCGGCGAGGACCTCGAGATCGACATCAGCGGTGTGCCGCTGGGCGACGGCCATGACACCGAACGCCTCCACACGTCCACCGACTCGATCCTCCCCGAAGCCGCCTGTACCTCGCTGCAGCTGCACCTGAGGGTGGCCCCGGAAGACTTTGCCGCGCATTGGAATGCCGCCCAGGTGATCTCCGGGATACAGGTGGCGCTGGCCGGCAACTCCCCGTTCCTCGCCGAGACCGCACTGTGGCACGAGAGTCGCATCCCGGTCTTCGAGCAGGCCACCGACACCCGGCCGCTGGAGCTGAAGAACCAGGGCGTCCGGCCACGCGTCTGGTTCGGCGAACGCTGGATCAACACCATCTTCGACCTGTTCGAGGAGAACACCCGTTACTTCCCTGCTCTCCTACCCGTCTCGACCGACGTCGATCCGCTGGCCGAACTCGATGCCGGACGTATCCCGACGCTCGACGAGCTGCGGCTGCACAACGGCACGGTCTACCGCTGGAACCGGCCCGTGTACGACATCCACGAGGGGCAGGCACATCTGCGCGTCGAGAACCGGGTGCTGCCCGCCGGACCGACGGTCGTGGACACGATGGCCAACGCCGCCTTCTACTACGGGGTGGTCCGCGGGCTCGTCGAGGCCGACCGGCCGCTGTGGTCGCAGATGTCGTTCAACGCGGCCGCGGAGAACCTACAGTCCGGTGCGCATTTCGGCATGGAGTCGCAGCTCTACTGGCCCGACGTCGGCTGGGTCCGACCGGACGAACTCGTACTCCGGCGCCTGCTGACCCTCGCCGAGAAAGGCCTTCGCGCATACGGCGTCTCGGACAAGGCCCGCAAGCGGTATCTGTCGGTGATCGAGGGACGCTGCGTCACCCGCCGGACCGGGTCGGTGTGGCAGCGCGAGGCCGTCGCCGCCCGCGAGAAGGCCGGCGAGAGCCGGTCGGCGGCGCTGAGCGGCATGCTCGCCGATTACGTGACTCTCATGCACGAGGGCGAACCCGTGCACACGTGGGACATGTGAGGGGTCAGCCCCGCGTCACCAGACCCCGCCCGGTGATGAGCGGCAGATCCAGGGCGGTCACCAAGCCGGGCTCTGCATCGACCACCGCGGCAACCGAATTGACCAGCCGCATGGCCGTGACGATCATCCCGGAGACGTTGTGGTCGCCGTTCTCCCCGTGATGGCCGAACTCGACGGTCATCTCCGGTTCACCGGAGATCGCTATCCGATAGCAGCCGTCGCCCTCATGCGGCGTCGGCCAATCCGGGCATTGATCGGCATGCGTGCGTGTGTAGTGCTCCAGCACAACACGATCCACACCGTCGACCTGGCCGGCGACCTCGAACCGCAGCGCCGCCATGGTCCCCTTCGGGATCTCCACCGACACCGTCGAGTAGTCGCGGTCCGCCTCGACCCGCTGGACCCGTTCGACGAGTGGCTCGTCGAGGGAGAGGCCGAGGCCGGTGGCGATCTGGCGCACCACGCTGCCCCAGCCCATCGACAGGATGCCGGGCGACAGCAACAACGGCGTGGTGTCCATGGGTTGTCCGAAGCCGAACAGGTCCCGCATGACGACCGGCTGGTAATAGGTCGAGTAGTCGGCGATCTCCTGGCACCGAACCTCGTCGATCCGCTGCGACAGACTCGTCATCGACAGCGGCAGAACGTCATTGGCGAAGCCGGGATCGATACCGTTGACGTGCAGACTCGCCCCGCCGGTGCGTCCCGCCGCGGCGATCCGCTCCAGTAGCGAATCGGGCAGGATTCCCTGCGGGAACTGCAGCACCACCGGCCCGCTCGACACCACGTTGATCCCGTTCTCCACGAAGAAGATCAGGTCCTCGATCGACTCCATGACGCGGTCGTCGGTCATCGCGGTGTGGACGATGCAGTCGGGCCTCAGGGCGATCAGTGCGTCCCGGTCGTCGGTCGCGGCGACGCCGAGGTCACGACCGAGACCCGCCAGTTCTCCGGCGTCCTTCCCGACCTTGTCCGGACTCGACACCCAGACCCC
The DNA here is from genome assembly GCF_030316175.1 of Gordonia sp. Swx-4. NCBI lineage: Bacteria > Bacillati > Actinomycetota > Actinomycetes > Mycobacteriales > Gordoniaceae > Gordonia > Gordonia sp. Swx-4. The sequence continues at coordinate 887,690 of NZ_CP128197.1, read as the reverse complement.
GACGAGCTCGAGGTCGGGACGGGCGTCGATCCCGGCGATCGCATGTCTTCCGACGGTTCCGGTCGACCACTCGACCACGCGCAGAGTCATGCCCCTCAAACTAGAACACGTTTCAACTGTGCAGGGTCGGTTCGGCGAGAACAGGTCGCGACCGCAACCAGAGTCCGGTGACCACCGCGACGGTCGCGGCCATGCAGATTCCGGCCAGTGCGAAGGTGACCGCCATCGTGGCACCGGGGGTGGACTCGTCGATGAACGGACCGGGCAGGAAGGTGAAGACCAGTCCCACCGTCCAGGCGACCACGTTCACCGGTATCCACTGCCATGCGTGGGGGATTCGGTTCCGAAGAACGACGTACTGCGCCGAGGGAATGCTGATCAGCAGCGCCACGGCCCCCGCGCCGGCCACGACCCAGGCGAGGGGATTCCCGAGGTCGATGTCGACACCCAGATCGACGAGACTCGACGGCGCCATCCCCAACGACCAGGCGATCATCGCGCCGACCGCGGTCGCCGGAACCCATCGCGCGGACGGGACCTGCCACGACGTCCCGCGGAGGCCGACCGCCTGACCGACACCGAGCAGCGCGCCCTCGCCGGCCCCACACACGACCATGAGCAGCCAGGCCCATCCAACCGGGAGCCCGGTGATGGCGGAGATCGCGAACCCGGCGACCGGGATGAGGAATCCGGCCGACTCGGCCATCGTCACCGCACCGACCCATCTGGGCATCGAGAAGGCCGCCATCTGCCAGACCCTACCGGGACTAGTCTCGGAAGACGATGTCCCAGACGAGCACACCATCAGCGCCCGATCCGGCGCGTCCGCCTCTGTACGTCGACTTCGACGGGCACCGGACCATGCTCAAGTGGCACCGCGGGCGCCGTCGCGCCGACGACCCGGCCTTCACCGCTTCTCGCATCATGGAGGGGATGCGGCTGGGCGCGAGCATCGAGGTGGATCTGGTCATCCACGCCGACCGCGGTTTCGCGATCCTGCACGACCGCGTCGTCGATCACGCCACCACCGGAACCGGGGCGATCTCGGCGCTACCCGCGGCCTACCTCCGCGGACTGTCCCTGCGCGACAACCACGGAAGGGCGCTCGATGAGCCGGTCCTGCTGCTCGAGGACCTCACCGAGCTGTTCTCGACGGTCGACGTCGCACCGTCGTCGATCCTGCAGCTCGACTTCAAGGAGGACGACGCCGCTCTCGATCCGCGTGCCGTGGACATCTTCGCGCGCAGCGTCGAGCCGCTGGCGTCCCACTACATCCTGTCGTGCGGGGACGCCGCCGCGGTGAGGACGCTGACCTCGGCGGCCCCCGGAATCCGCATCGGGTACGACCCCTGCCACCACGGCGCCGCCGACGCCGTGATCCGGTCCGGGGATTTCGACGGTTTCGTCGCGGGGGCCCTCGCCGCGTCACCGGATGCCGAGATGATCTACCTCGAGAACCGGCTGATCCTCGCCGCGGACCGCCGTGGGTACGATCTCGTCGACGCCTTCCATCGCCATGACCGACTCGTCGACGGTTACACGGTGACCCGCGTCGGACCGGGTTCGGTCCCGGACATCCGGCGGCTGTTGGAGTTGCGGATCGACCAGATCACCACCGACGACCCGGAGGGGCTTGCCGCTCTCGATCTCGACGCAGCTGCCGACGCCGGCGGGTCACGACTGGTCCGATGGGTCCGGCGCACCGGACGCCGCGGTTCGTCAGACGTGTAGGGACCAGAGCGGTTGCACCGGGATGTTCCGGACCACGAACCAGCCGAGCACGGCGACGAGCAACACGACGGCGGAATAGCGCATGTTCTGCCAGCTGCGGATACGCCGCCCGGTCCACAGCCGCAGGCAGTAGGCGCCGAATGCGAAGAGCAACAACCCGGTCGCGAGGACAAAGGCCGCGTTGTAGTGCAGGGACGCGACCAGATCACCGTGCAGGAGTGAGTAGAGCGCACGCTGCGACCCGCAGCCCGGACAGGTCACACCGAGGATCAACTTGGTGGGACACATCGGGAGCACCCCGCCGGGCGTGGTGGGATCTCCCAGCAACACTGCGGCACAACATATCCCAGCCCCGACGATGACGGTCGCCGGGCCGAGGACCCGATGGTTCGAGAGGACCGACACCCGCCCCAGGACGGCCTGCTCGAACCGTTCAGTACGTGGACGTGGTGGCGCTTGCACCGATGATCAACGCCGCGAAGACGAAATAGACGACCACGATGAGGATCGAGCCGACGACCCCGATGATCGCGCCCCACATCGCCCACTTCTTGGCGTCGTCGGCCGCCTTCTGAGCACCGGCGAAATCACCGGCGGCCCACAGCTTGCTGACCGAGGTGGACTTGACGATCGCCACGATCCCCAGGGGCAGGCAGCACAGCACCGTCGTCAGGATCGCCCACACGAGGTTGTTGTCCGGTTCGGGACCGGGCGCGTATGCGCCGTACGGCTGCTGTCCGTAGCCGGGCGCAGCGCCGTAGTTCGGCGGCTGGTTCGGATCGTGGGGATAGCTCATCTGCGCCCTTTCGACTCTCGTTGAGAACCCAAGGAGCGTATCCGACCCCGACCGTATTCGTCGGGTCGGTGAATCAGATTGCTTTCAACGATATACGCGCACCGTTCCCGCAGAAGGGGAACGGCGCTACAACGATTCGGCTCGCTACGCGGTATCGCCGAAGAGACGCGGCAGCGTCGCCTCGTGCACCTCGCGCAGCTCGGCGAGCGGCACCGAGAAGTAGTCCTGGACCTCGACCTCGTCGCTGCCCTGGTCGACCACGCCGATGCGCGTCCACGGCATGCCGCGGGCGTCGAGCATGGCGGAGAAGCGGGACTCCTCGGTGCGCGGCACTGCGACCAGCACGCGTCCGGCGGACTCGGAGAACAGCCAGACGAAGGGGTCGGCATCCTCGGGCAGCAGCAGGCGGCAACCGGTCTCGCCGGCCAGCGCCGCCTCGACGACGGTCTGGATGAGTCCACCCTCGCTGAGATCGTGTGCGGCCGAGATCAATCCGTCGCGCGAAGCCGCGGTCAGGATCTCGGACAGCAGCCGCTCACGCTCGAGGTCGACCTCCGGGGGCACGCCACCGAGATGGTCGTAGGCGACCTGCGCCCAGATCGAACCGTCGAACTCGTCGCGCGTCTCACCGAGGAGGATCAGCGTCTCCCCCGGCTCGGTGCCGAGACCTGTGGGGATACGACGATGAACGTCGTCGATCACACCGAGGACACCGATGACGGGCGTCGGGAGGATCGCGGTCGCACCGGTCTGGTTGTAGAAGCTCACGTTGCCGCCGGTGACCGGGATACCCAGCTGCGCACAACCGTCGGCGAGTCCGCGGACCGCCTGCTGGAACTGCCACATGACCGCCGGATCCTCGGGCGAGCCGAAGTTGAGGCAGTTGGTGACCGCCTTGGGCGTCGCACCCGAGACGGCGACGTTGCGGTAGGCCTCCGCCAGGGCCAGCTGGGCACCGCGGTACGGGTCGAGGAAGGTGTAGCGGCCCGACGCATCGGTCGCCAGCGCGATTCCGCGGCCGGTCTTCTCGTCGATCCGGATCATGCCGGAGTCGGCGTGCTCGGCCAGGACGGTGTTGCCACGCACGTACCGGTCGTACTGATCGGTGATGAACCTACGGCTGCACAGCGCGGGGCTGGCCAACATCTGCAGCAAGGTCTCGCGCAGCTGATCCGGCGTGCTCGGGCGCTTCAGCGGCTCGGTGGTCGAGGCGACCACGGTGTCCTGCCAGTCCGGACGCGCCACCGGGCGCTCGTAGACCGGACCGTCGTGCGCGACGGTGCGCGGCGGCACGTCGACGACCGTCTCACCGTGCCAGGTGATGACCAGATGATCACCGTCGGTGACCTCGCCGATCACGGTGGCCAGCACGTCCCACTTCTTGCACACCTCGAGGAAGGCGTCGACATTCTCCGGGGCGACGACCGCGCACATGCGTTCCTGCGACTCGCTGGAGAGCACCTCGGCCGGGGTCATGCCCTCGGCGCGCATCGGCACCTTCTCCAGGTCGATGTGCATGCCTCCGTCACCGGCGGCCGCGAGTTCACTGGTGGCGCAGGACAATCCGGCACCGCCGAGGTCCTGGATACCCACCACGAGTCCCGCGTGGTAGAGCTCCAGGCAGCACTCGATGAGCACCTTCTCGGTGAACGGGTCGCCGACCTGGACACTGGGGAGCTTCTTGCGGCTCGGGCCCGCACTCTCGTCGTCGTCGAAGGTCTCCGACGCCAGCACGGAGACACCGCCGATGCCGTCGAGACCGGTGCGCGCACCGAACAGGATGATCTTGTTGCCGGTTCCCGACGCGAAGGCCAGGTGAAGGTCCTCGACGCGGAGCACACCCGCACAGAGTGCGTTCACCAGCGGGTTGCCCGCATAGCTGGCGTCGAAGACGGTCTCGCCGCCGATGTTGGGCAGGCCGAGGGAGTTGCCGTAGCCGCCCACGCCGCGCACCACACCGTCGACGACGCGTCGGGTGTCGGGGGCGTCGGCCGGGCCGAAACGCAGCTGGTCCATGACCGCGATCGGGCGCGCGCCCATCGCCATGATGTCGCGGACGATGCCGCCGACACCGGTCGCCGCACCCTGGTAGGGCTCGACGTAGCTGGGGTGGTTGTGCGACTCGACCTTGAAGGTCACCGCCCATCCGTCGCCCACGTCGACGACGCCGGCGTTCTCACCGATACCGGCGAGCATGTTGGCCCGCATCTCCTCGGTGGTGGTCTCCCCGAAATACCGGAGGTGGACCTTCGACGACTTGTAGCTGCAGTGCTCGGACCACATGACCGAGTACATGGCGAGCTCGGCGTCGGTGGGTCGACGGCCCAGGATCTCGCGGATCCGCGCGTACTCGTCGTCCTTGAGTCCGAGTTCGCGGAACGGTTGCGGATGATCCGGGGTCGAGGAAGCGGCTGAGACGGTATCCACCTGGGCACTCACGGTGACAAGTCTAGGCGGGCCCGGGCGGTCGGAGGCGACGGGGCGGACCATCCGATGTTCGACGGGTCCTCCCCTGGGAGATCTGTTCCGGGGACCGGGCCTGTCTCGGGATAGTCTGTTCACTCGAGCCGCGCCGTGTGCGCGACGTGCGCGGGGGAGCGCCGCACGCCGCCGCCGCGCGGGGGGACGACGTTGACACAGGGGGACGAGATGGCCGATGTCCGCAAGGCGAGGGCACTCTTCGAGCTGGGTGTCCTGTCCTTGAACATCCCGGTCGACGGTCAGGAACCCATCAACAATCCGGCCCAGGCCGCGAAAGCATTCACTCGCGCGACCGAGTGGGACCCGTCGCTCGGCGACGCCTGGATCGGCCGGCTCGCCTGCGGGGACACGAGCGACGAGGTGCTCCTGGGGCTGTACCGCGCACGCGCCACGATCGGCGCCGAACAGCGGCGCCTCGGCCTCCCCCCGGGCACCATCGCAGGCCGCTGGGACACCGGGCTGTACATCGAGTACCCGGCGATCAACGCCGTCGACGCCACCGCCGCATATGCGTCCAGCCTGATCCGCGGCGCCGACCACACCGGCGCAGAGGAGGCGCTGGACGAGGTCCCGCCCGCCCATCGACTGCCGATCGTCGAGTTCGTCCGCGCTCACCTCCACTTCAAGACCCAGCGGTGGCCCGACGTCCTGACCGCCCTCACCCGCTCGGACCGGTGGGGCGACACCGTCATGCAGTCGGTGGCCGACTACATGGCCGGCTCGGCGTGTGTGAGCCTCGGCATGCTCGGTGAGGGCATGCGGCGCCTGCAGAACGCCATCGACGGTCCGATCGCCGCCTGCTCGACGAGCGCTATGTACGCCTATGCCCTCGCACTCCGCCAGCAGGGGCATGAGGAGAAGGCGAAGGCGATGCTCGAACAGGTCTACGCCCGCAACCCGGCGCACACCGCCGCGGTACAGGCTCTGCAGTCTCCGTCGATCCGCCTGGCTGTCACGACCCCCGAGCAGATCGCCGCCCGCACCGACCCGTGGGACCCCGCCTCCGTGCCGGACCGGACCGAGACCCTGGTGTCGCAGGACGGCTCGGACGGCGTCGCCGAGAACGAGCTGGTGACCGATGCCCGGCGCGAGCTCGACGAACAGATCGGACTCGAGTCGGTCAAGCAGCAGGTCGCAAAACTGCAGTCGGCCGCCACCCTCGCCCGGGTCCGCGCCGACCGCGGACTCTCGACGTCGGCGCGCAGCCTGCACCTGGCCTTCACCGGTCCTCCCGGAACCGGCAAGACGACGGTCGCCCGGATCGTCGCCAAGATCTACTGCGGGCTGGGCTTCATCAAGTCCGACAAGGTCGTCGAGGCGACGCGGCGCGACCTCGTCGGCGAGCACCTCGGCTCCACCGCCATCAAGACGTCGGCGCTCATCGACTCGGCCATGGACGGTGTGCTGTTCATCGACGAGGCGTACACCCTGATCCAGAAGGGCCTGTCCGGCGGCGACGCGTTCGGCCGCGAGGCGGTGGACACCCTACTGGCGCGGATGGAGGACGACCGCGACCGTCTGGTCGTGATCATCGCCGGCTACGACTCGGAGATCGACCGTTTCCTCGCCGCCAACGACGGTCTCTCGTCGCGTTTCGCCCGTCGCGTCCGATTCGACTCCTACACCCCGCAGGAGCTCGCGCAGATCGGCGAGTTCATCGCCCGCAAACGCGATTCGGTCCTCACCCCGGAGGCGGTCGCCGAACTGGAGCAGGCGTGTGCGCCGCTGTACCACGATGTCCGCGGAGACGACGGCGGCACGCGCCGGGCCACCGACCTGGCCGGTAACGGCCGATTCATCCGCAACATCGTCGAAGCCGCCGAGGAGGAACGCGAGTTCCGGCTCAGCTCCGCCGGCGACCTCGCCTCCCTGTCCGCCGACGACCTGATGCGCATCGAACTCGACGACATCCGGTCCGCGATCTCCGGAGTGCTGTCCGGACTCCGCCGCTAGCAGTCCTCCTTTGCCCCGGCCGTACCGTCCTCGATAACCGAGACTCGAATCCCCAGAGAGGTTTCCTCATGTCCCGCGCTCGTCTGTTCCGTCCCGCCCTGCTCGCCGGGGCTGCCGCGCTGTCGTTGTCGCTGGCCGGCTGCTCGTCCGACGACGCCGAACCCGCGCCGACGACGACGGTCTCGGAACAGACCTCGGTCGAGCAGACCAGCACCGAGCAGGCCACTCCGGCAGCACCGGGCACCGCCGAGAGCTCGGCGGCCCGGCCGTCGACGGGCACACCCCGGCCGACGGGCTCCGCCGACGCCGGCGACGCCAAGGCCCTGAGCTGCCGCGAATTCCGCGCACTCGAGGACGAGGGGCGTGCGGCCGCCGTGGCAGCACTCGGGGTGAAGTCGAACGCCGACCAGGTCGCCACCGTCGCGGCGACGGTCTGCCTCACCCGCCTCGAGGACAAGGTCGCCGACGTTGTCGGTGAACTCGTGCCCACTCGCTGATACTTTCGTTGTCCATGACCGCTCGCCCGTGGACAGTGCTGCACGGCCCGTTGTTCTCGCGCAGCAATCCGCTGGACCGTGAACACGCCGCCCCCCGCATCAGCGCCTACATCTACGGCAACATCCTGATCTTGGCGGCGCTGATCCCGCTGCACCTCACCGACGATTTCGTCGGCATCCTGATCCTGCTCGGCACGGCGGCGTCGACCTTCGTCGCGCATGTCTTCGCCGAGGCCGTGGGACGCCGCGTGCACGAGGGCGCCATCCATCCGAACAAGTCGATGGTTCTTCACAATCTGCGGGACTCGGTGCCGATCCTGTCCTCCGCGTCGGTCCCGTGTCTCATCCTGGCGATGGCCTGGGTCGGCTGGATCGATCCGCGCACCGCCCAGCTCGCCGCGGAGATCGTGATCCTCTTACGAATCGGCGGAACGGTTTTCGTCATCGACCGACTGAACAACGAACGGCCCAATCGCGCGACGCTGATCGGCGCCGGCGCGGTCACCGTGGTGGCCACCGCGATCGTCGTCATCAAGGTCGTGCTGACGCACTGAGCCGGGGTTCCCGGAACACGCGGCCGTGCGTCAGCCGCCCGCACCCTCGGTCGTGACGGTGAGGATCGCCTCGACGTATTCGGGTCGGCAGATCACCAGGTCGGGCAGATACGTGTCGTCGTTGTTGTAGACCAGGGGCGAGCCGTCGATGCGTCCGCACCAGAGACCCTTCGCCTGCGCGACGGCCACCGGTGCGGCCGAATCCCATTCGTACTGACCACCGGCGTGCACATACGCGTCCGCCTCACCGCGGACCACCGCCATCGCCTTCGCGCCGGCCGAACCCATCGGCAGGAGTTCACCGCCGACCGCGGCGGCGACCTCGTCGGCGAAAGCCGGTGGGCGCGACGAGCTGACGACGACGCGGGGCACACCGGTACGCGGCCGCGAGGCCAGTCCCTCGGTGGGTTCGACGACCGTCTCGTCGTCGACGTAGGTCACGCCGAGCGCCGGGAGTGCCACCGCACCGGCGATCAGACCGTCGGTCGCCGACCACAGCGCCACATGAACGGCCCAGTCGGCGCGGCCGGCTCCCGGCTCGTAGGTGCCGTACTCACGGGTGCCGTCGACCGGGTCCACGATCCAGACCCGCTCCGCCTGGAGTCGGGACTTGTCGTCCGCCGATTCCTCCGACAGCACCGCGTCGTCGGGTCGCTCCTCCGCGAGCCGTCGAAGCAGGAAATCGTTGGACTGCGCATCGCCGGCGTTTCCCAGCTCCTTGCCGGTCAGCCCACTGGTCTTGCGAATGTCCAGGAGGAGTTCTCCTGCCGCGGTGGCCAGTTCGCCTGCGAGTGCTCGATCGTCGGTCACGGGGTTCCCTCTCTGGCGTTGTGCTGATCAGTCGCTGCATACCCAGGGGTACCCCCGGCCAACCGGCGTTTCTTACAGTCCCAGGTTACGGAGGACCATGTCGGCGACCTCGGCGGGCGCGCCGTCATCGGGGGTGATGACGAGCTCTGCGTCGGCCGGCCGTTCATACGGCGAGTCGATGCCGGTGAACTGGCTGATCTCGCCCCGGCGAGCCTTGCCGTACAGCCCCTTCGGGTCCCGCCGCTCGCACTCCTCGATCGGGGTGTCGACGAAGATCTCGTAGAACGGCAGACCCCGCTGGGCGTGGATCTCGCGGGCGCGCTGCCGTTCCTCGTCGAACGGGCTGATCAGCGACACGATCGCGACCGCACCCGAATCGGCGAAGAGCGCCGCGACCTCGCTGGTCCGGCGGATGTTCTCGCGCCGGTCGTCGTCGGAGAAGCCCAGGTCGGAGTTCAGCCCGTGCCGGAGGTTGTCACCATCCATCAGGTAGGCGGGCCGGCCCTCGGCGACGAATCGCCGCTCGAGTTCGACGGCGAGCGACGACTTCCCCGAACCGGAGAGTCCGGTGAGCCAGATGGTGGCACCGCGGTGCGCCCGGTGTTCGCGGTCGACCTTGCTGGCCTGCCAGACGATGTGGCTGTCGTGGCTGACCGGAGCGTTGATCATGCCCGCGCCCACGGTGCGGTTGGTGGCCTCGTCGATGAGGATGAAGCTGCCGGTGTCCCGGTTGCGCCGGTACGAGTCGAACATGACCGGTTCCTGCGTACGCAGGGTCACCCGGCCGATCTCGTTGAGCGACAGCGCCTCGGCGTTCTCGTCGCGGTGCAGCGAGTTGACGTCGAGCCGGTAGTTGAGGCCGGTGATCTGCGCGCGGGTCAGTCGCGTTCCGCACAGGAGCTGATAGCGGTTGTGCGAGCGGAGATCCGCGTCTTCGGCGAACCAGCACACCATCGCGTCGATGTCGCGCCCGACGTACGGCCGGTTGTTCGGCCGCGCGAGCATGTCGCCGCGCACGATGTCGATCTCGTCGGCGAGCTCCACCGACACGGCCATCGATGCGAACGCCTCGTCGACACGGGCCCCGCCCGGTTCCCAGATCTCGGTGATGGTGGTACTGAATCCGCTTGGCAGAACCACGATCTCGTCGCCCTTGGCGAACACGCCGCCGGCGACCGTACCCGCATACGCGCGGTGGTCGGCGCCATCGCTGCGCTGCGGACGGATGACGTACTGCACCGGCAGGCGGGCGTCGATGAGGTTGCGGTCGGATGCGATGTAGACGTGCTCGAGGTGGTTGAGGAGCGGCCTGCCCTCGTACCACGGCATCGCGGTCGACTGTTCGACGACGTTGTCGCCGCGTAGCGCCGACATCGGGATGAAGGTGAGGTCGACGACGTTCAGCTTGGCCGCGAAATCGATGAAGTCGGCGCAGATCTCGTCGAAGCGTTCCTGCGACCAGTCGACGAGGTCCATCTTGTTGACGCAGACCGTCAGGTGCGGAATCCCGAGCAGTGTCGAGAGGAACGCGTGTCGCCGGGTCTGTTCCAGCACCCCCTTGCGGGCGTCGATGAGGATCATGGCCAGATCCGCGGTCGACGCCCCGGTCACCATGTTGCGGGTGTACTGCACGTGGCCAGGGGTGTCGGCGATGATGAATTTCCGCCTGGGAGTGGCGAAATAGCGGTACGCCACGTCGATCGTGATGCCCTGTTCGCGCTCGGCCCGCAGACCGTCGGTCAGGAGCGCGAGGTTGGCGTACTCGTCGCCCCGCTCCGCGCTGGTCCGCTCGATCGACTCCAGCTGATCGGTGAAGATCGCCTTGGAGTCGTACAGCAACCGGCCGATCAGTGTCGACTTGCCGTCGTCGACGGAACCAGCGGTGGCGAGCCGCAACATCTCGGTGGCACCCCCGGCAGCATTGACCCCGCTCATCAGAAGTACCCCTCCTTCTTGCGATCCTCCATGCCCGACTCGGAGATCCGGTCGTCGGCGCGCGTGGCCCCGCGTTCGGTCACCCGGGTCACCTCGATCTCCTCGATCACCTTGCGGACGTCGTCGGCCGCCGACAGGACGCACCCGGTGCAGGTGGCGTCGCCCACGGTCCGGAAGCGCACCGTCTCCGTTCGGATCTCCTCCCCCGGGAGTTCCTGGAGGAAACGGGTTTTCGCGAGCAGCATGCCGTCGCGGGGGATCACCTCCCGCTGGTGCGCGTAGTAGATCGACGGCAGGTCGATGCTCTCCTCGGCGATGTATTGCCAGATGTCGAGTTCGGTCCAGTTCGACAGGGGGAAGACCCGGATGTGCTCCCCTTTCGCATGGCGCCCGTTGTAGAGCCGCCACAGTTCGGGCCGCTGGTCCCGCGGGTTCCACGCGCCGAACTCGTCCCGGAAGCTGAAGACGCGTTCCTTCGCGCGCGCCTTCTCCTCGTCGCGACGCGCACCGCCGAACACGGCGTCGAAGCGGTTCTCGGTGATACCCCGCAGCAGAGCCGTGGTCTGGAGGCGGTTGCGGCTCGCTCCGGGACCCGTCTGCTCGACGACGCGTCCGGCGTCGATGTCGTCCTGGACCGAGCTCACGATCAGTCGGACGCCGGTCTCGGCGACCACCCGGTCGCGGTAGGCGATCACCTCGTCGAAGTTGTGTCCGGTGTCGACATGCATCAGCGGGAACGGGATCGGCGCGGGCCAGAACGCCTTGCGCGCCAGGTGGAACATGACGACCGAGTCCTTGCCGCCCGAGAACAGCAGCACCGGACGTTCGAAGGTCGCCGCGACCTCGCGGAAGATGTGCACGGACTCCGCTTCGAGAGCCGCGAGATGCGACAACTCGTACCCGTGCCGGCCCGGTCGGTGTGCCTGCCGGTCGCCGGCGCTGCCGCCGTTCGCTTCGGTCATGCTCGTCACCGTGCGCAACCCCCCTTGACATGTCGAATATTCGACACTAAGTGTTGACAATGTGACACCGACCGTAGGCGACCTCTCCGATGCGCGTCAACCGTCGCGCGCGGCGTCGCCACCCACCTCGCGGGTCGTCCACATCGTCCAGCTGCTGGCCGGTGCCAATCAACCGGCACTGACCCTCGCCGAGATTGTCCGGCAGACCTCGCTCTCGCGTGCGACGGCACACGCGATCGTCGCCGAACTGACCGAACACGGCTGGTTGAGCCGCGATCCCGCCACCGGGAAATACGGGATCGGCCCGGAATTCCGAGCCCTCGCACGGGCAGCCGCGGACGCCGATCACCTCGACCGATGGGCGGCGGTAGCCGCGCACGACCTGTCTGGACGCTTCTCGATCCCCTTCTTCGTGGCCCGCCGATCCTCGACCGACGTCGTCACGCTCGCGGCGCACGCCTTCCCACCGCATCTCGCGGCCGACTCCGAACCGCATCCGTGGCTTCGCAACGGAAGCCGCATCCGGATCCGCCCGCCGATCTGCCGCGAATTCGTCGCCTGGGACCCGGCGGAGGCACGTGATGCCTGGATCGCTCAGGCCGCCGAGCCCACCCGCACCCGGTTGCGCATGATCCTCGACGTGATCGCCGAACGCGGCTACTCGATCGAGCGGATGACCGACGACCACGTAGCGATCATCGACGCCCTGAACTCCCTGGACACCATGTCGGAGAACCTGCGCAGCCGGGTCGGAGACCTGCTGACCGAACTGTCGGTGATCGACTACCTGCCGGACGAGCTCGACGCCGGCGCCCGCGAGGGCGTTCCGGTGGTGACCATCGGTGCGCCGATCTTCGACCACACGGGGCGGGTCGTCGCCGCGATGGTCGCGTGCCCGAACTCCACACTGGACGTCGCGGATCTGCACTCGATCGCCGACGCCACCCGCGCAGCGGCCGAAGAGATCTCCTCGCATCTGCGATGAATTCCGGTACTCCGCAACGAAACCCCACTGGATTCGCGACAATCGCCGGAAGTCGGCCGCGGGCCGATCGTTCCCACGACACGAGGAGTTCGAGCATGGTCCGGACGAAGACGTTCACCAGGTTGGCCGCGGCGACCCTGTCGGTCGCAGCCGCAGCAGGACTCGGCCTCGCCGGCACGGGACAAGCCGAGGCGGCGCGCGAGTTCCCGGTCTCGCACTGCATCGGCCCGAGCCCGAACATCGTCGACCTCCCGTTCATGGTGAGACGCGCCATCGTCAGCACCTACGGTGGCGATGCCTACATCGCCGCGGACTTCCCCAGCTACTTCCCCGGCGGCTACCAGTCGTCGTTGCGGATGGACTGGCACAACCTGTCCACCGGCAAACGTGGCTTCAAGGTCAGCAACACCAAGGTGAACCCGCCTTACCAGGGTGTCCACTACTTCGTCATCCCGGTGAAGACGATCGGCAAGGGCCGGGTGGCTGTGACCTTCGGCGCGACGAACCGCAACGCGCTGTGGAGCGTGCCGTCGACGAGCTGCAGCGGGACGATCGTCGTTCCCTGACGCCGGGCTACCAACCAAGCACTTGCTAGGTTAGGCTCGTGGGCATGAGTGATGCCGCCATCCCGCCCGCACTCGGCCCCGACGATCTCGGCCCGGACACCTCTCCGGTCGCCTACGAGGTCGGCGGGCCCGAAGGTGCCGTCGCGTACGTGACACTGAACCGTCCCGAGTACCGCAATGCACAGAACTCGGTCATGACGTATTCGCTCGACGCCGCCTTCCGCAAGGCCGTCGAGGACACGACCGTGAAGGTCATCGTCCTGCGCGCGAACGGCAAGCACTTCTCGGCCGGACACGACATCGGCACCCCGGAGCGCGACTTCGACACCTACTACGAGAACGCCGCCGTCCTGCACTGGGATCACACCGACAAGACCGGTGCCGATCAGCGCCTCGCCCGCGAGATGGAGGTGTACATGGGGATGTGCCGCCGTTGGCGCGACATCCCCAAGCCGCTCATCGCCCAGGTCCACGGCGCCTGCATCGCCGGCGGCCTGATGCTGGCCTGGATCTGCGACTTCATCGTCGCCTCCGACGATGCGTTCTTCTCCGACCCGGTGGCACGCATGGGCATCCCGGGCGTCGAGTACTTCGCGCACGCATACGCCCTCGGCACCCGCCGCGCGAAGGAGATCCTGTTCACCGGCGAGCGTTTCACCGCCACGCAGGCAGCCCACTGGGGCATGGTCAACCACGTCGTGCCGCGCGACGGGCTCGAGACCAAGGTGAACGAGATCGTCGAGAAGGCGGTCTCGATGCCGATGCAGGGGTTGTTCCTCAGCAAGAAGGCCGTCAACATCTGCGAGGACCAGATGGGACTCCGCAACTCGATGGACTCGGTCTTCGGCTGGCACCACTTCGCCCACTCGGCCAATGCCGAGGCGTCGGGCGGCGATTCGCTCGGCGGCATGGACGCCAAGTCGATGAAGGCCTCGGCAGGATCGGGTAGCTGACATGGACCTGCTCTTCGACGACGCGGCCGAGCAGTTCCGGGCCGAGGTCCGCTCCTGGCTGGCCGAACACGTTCCGCGCGAACCCCTCCCGTCCATGGACACCGCGGAGGGCTTCGAGGCCCACCGCGAGTGGGAGCGCACGATGGCCGCCGACCGCATGTCGGTCGTCAGCTGGCCCGAGGAGTACGGCGGCCGCGACGCTCCCCTCCTCCACTGGGTGATCTTCGAGGAGGAGTACTACCGCTCGGGCGCACCGGGCCGGGTGAGCCAGAACGGCATCTTCCTGCTCGCCCCGACCCTCTTCGAGCACGCGAATCCCGCTCAGCTGGAACGCATCATGCCGCGGATGGCCCGGGCCGACGACATCTGGGGCCAGGCGTGGAGCGAGCCGGAGGCGGGCAGCGACCTCGCCTCGCTCCGTTCGACCGCGGTCCGCACCGACGGCGGCTGGCTGCTGAACGGGCAGAAGACGTGGAGTTCGCGGTCGAGTTTCGCCGACCGGGCCTTCGGCCTCTTCCGCACCGACAAGGAGGCCCAGCGACACAGGGGCCTCACCTACTTCATGTTCGACCTACGTGCCGAGGGCGTCACCGTCCGTCCCATCGCGCAGCTCGACGGCGAGGCGGGTTTCGCAGAGCTGTTCCTGGAGAACGTCTTCGTGCCCGACGACCCCGCGAACCCCGGCGAGTCCGGGGTCATCGGCGAGGTGGACAACGGCTGGCGGGTGGCGATGAGCACGGCCGCCAACGAGCGCGGACTCTCGCTGCGAGCACCGGGCCGCTTCCTCGCCACCACCGACCGCCTCGTCGACCTGTGGCGGTCGAAGCGCGACGAGGTGCCCTCGACGGCCAACGCCGATGCGCGGGTCGCCGACGCCTGGATCGGGGCGCGCGCCTACGAGTTGTCGACCTGGCACACCGTGAGCCGGCTCTCCGCAGGCGGACAGCTCGGCATGGAGTCCTCGATCAACAAGGTCTTCTGGTCGCAGTGGGACATCGCCGCCCACGAGACCGCCCTCGATCTACAGGGACCGGACGCCGAACTCGACGACGCCTGGATGGACGGCTACCTGTTCTCCCTGTCCGGCCCGATCTACGCCGGCACCAACGAGATCCAACGCAATGTCATCGCCGAGCGACTCCTCGGCCTTCCTCGCGGAGATCGCTGATACCACATGGACTTCCAACTCTCCGACATCCACACGGACCTCGCCGCCACCGTCGACGCCATGCTCGGCAAGGCCGACATGCCCGCCGCGGCTAGAGCATGGGCGGCCGGTGACCGGACCGCGGTCACCAAGGTCTACTCCCAGCTCGCCGACGCCGGGATCAGCGGCCTCCTCATCGACGAATCCCACGGCGGCAGCAGTGCCGGCGCCGTCGAGATGATCGTCGCCGTCGAACAGCTCGGACGCCACTGCGCTCCCGGACCGATCGTGGAAAGCGTTGCCGTCCTGCCGATCCTGTTGCGAGACGCGGACGTGAACGGCCCTCTCCAGGATCTCGCCGAGGGGCGGTTGGCGACCTGTGCCATCGCCCCGCTGCAGCCGCTCGCGCCCGATGTCGATTCCGCCGACGTGTACGTCGTGGAGGACGGCGTCCTGTCGACGGCCACCGTGCTCGGCACCGAACCCTCGGTGGACACCACCCGCACACTGTCACGGGTGGCTCCGGACAAGACCCTGGCCACCGGCATCGACCCGTCCGACGCCGTCGACGCCGGGGCACTCGCCACCGCAGCCGAACTCCTCGGACTCGGTCAGGCGATGCTCGCCCTCGCCAGCGAATATGCACAGACCCGCAAGCAGTTCGGCCGGCCGATCGGGTCCTTCCAGGCCGTGAAGCATCACCTCGCCGATGTGGCCATCGCACTCGAGATGGCCCGTCCCCTGGTCCATGCCGCAGCACTCGGCATCGACGGCCAGGTGCCCGAGGACACCAACGTGTCGCGGGACGTGTCGGCGGCCAAGGTCGCGGCGGCCGACGCCGCGCACCTCTCGGCCCGCCGCTCGCTGCAGGTGCTCGGGGCGATCGGTTACACCGCCGAACACGACATCTCGCTGTACATCACCAAGACCCGCGCGCTCCTGTCCGCCTGGGGCTCGCCCGCAGTCCATCGTCGACGCATCCTGGAGACACTGTGACCACCGAGACGCTCGCGATCTCCGCCGAGGAACGTGAGGCACTGGCCGAGGCGGTGCGTGATCTGCTGCGACGCCGGGGAGACATCGCCTCGGTGCGCACGGCCATGGCGTCGACCGGACGCGTCGACCGCGGCCTGTGGGAGACCCTGTGCACCGAGATCGGGGTGGCGGCACTTCCCATCCCGGAGGACGCCGGCGGTGCGGGGGCGTCGTGGGCCGAGTTGGCCGCTGTCCTCGAAGAACTCGGTGCGACCCTGAGTCCGGTGCCCGCCTTCGGGTCTTCGGTGCTGGCGACCGGCGCGATCCTGCTGGCGCAGGACGACGACGCCGCGTCGCAGCTGCTTCCCGCGCTGGCCGCCGGTGAGCAGACGGCCGCCCTGTGCTGGGCCGGCGAACGCGGCTGGGACACCCCCGGCGTGCACGCCGACGCCGGATTGCTCTCCGGCACCGCACACTTCGTCGTCGATGCCGAGTCCGCGGACACCTTCCTGGTATTGGCATCGGGGCCCGGTGAGCACGTGACAATGCACTCGGTCGCCGCTGATGCGGCCGGTGTGACGGTGTCGCCGTTGCCTCTTCTCGATCCGACGCGTGCGTTGTCCTCGGTGCGGTTCGACGAGGTCGTGTCCACCGCGATCCCCGCACCGGCCGACCTCGCCGCACGCCTGCGGACGCTCGGGTGGGCGATGCTCTCCGCCGAGCAGGTCGGCGGCGCCCAGCGCGCCCTCGACCTCACCGTCGAGTACACCAAGTCGCGCAAGCAGTTCGGCCGCACCATCGGCTCGTTCCAGGCGCTGAAGCACCGCATGGCCGACATGTACGTTCTCGTCGAGACCGCTCGTTCGATCTCGCGTGCGGCGGTCGCCGCGGTCGCCGGCGACGACCCCGAAGCGTCCGAACTGGCCCTCGCCGCCCACGTGTACTGCTCGAATGCCTTCCGGCGAATCACCGGCGAGGCCATCCAGTTGCACGGCGGCATCGGCATCACCTGGGAACACGACATCCAGCTGTACTTCAAGCGCGCACAGGCGTCGTCGCAGTTGCTGGGCGCCCCGCATCTCGCGGTCGCCGAAGCTGCTGCGCGCCTGCGATAGTCGGCTCTCAGGCGCGGTTGCGGAGGCGGTCCAGCGTCCGCTCGATCGGATCGGTGAAGAGCAGCAGCAGAAGCGGCCAGTTCCCGCTCTTCGGGTAGACCAGCGCGATGACCAGCGCCACCGCCAGGGCCAGGAGGGTGCCCCACCCACCCGACGACCTGGCCCAGCGGTCGGTGGCCTCGTCGTCGACGAGCAGCTCCCGGTGCCGATGCCCCCACTGAGCGATCCCGACGAGCGACGCCACCGAGATGGCGAGCACGCCGATGTAGAGCACGTTCGCCCACTCAACCCGGCTGTCGTCGACCATCGCGGTCGCGAACGGCAGCACCACGATGGTCAGCAGCCACACGAAGGTGAGATTGATCAAAACCGAGTCGTAGGAACGGAAGTACTCCATCGCCCGATGGTGTTGCCGCCAGAGCACCCAGATCACCACGAAGCTGACGAAGAAGCTGGTCAGCTCGAGCGCATGGTCGGACACCACCTCGGCGACCGAGGTCTCCTCACGCAGGTCGTTGGCGATGTCGACCAGCGGGAGCACCAGCAGCGTGAGCGCGATCGCCACCACCGCGTCCGCGAACGCGATCAGCCGACTCAGACCCTCTTCCGACTTCCGATTCTCCGGTGCGGCCATTGGTTGAATGTAGAACCGTGGCGGTCGGCGCGCGCGACAATCGACCCGATGGTCCCGGATCGCGCGCCCGTTCCCGGCTACTCCCCGAACGCCGCCTCGACCACTGCCTCGTCGAGTCCGTAGTCGGCGAGCTGGTAGCGGTGCTGCGGCTTCCGCGCACCGGACCTGCTCTCCTCGTCGAGCGTGGTCACCGCCGCGCGGGCCGCCTCGGACATGGGGGTGTCGAGCGCCGCGTAGACGCGTTCGACGGTGCCCATCGGGTCCGAGCGGAGGTCGGCGAAGTCGATGTCGAGGAACTGGGCGGGGTCGTACTTCTCGCGGGCGCGAGAGAACTCACGCAATCCACGCGACCACAGTTCCAGCTGGTCCTGTCCGATCTGATCACCGGTGAAGGTCGTCGACCAGCCGGGAGTGGCGTGCTCGGCGAGGCTGCACATCGACGCGATGATGGTCGACGGCGCGCGATGGGTCTGGATGACCAGCGCGTCCGGGTAGGCGGCCATCAGCGCGTCGAGTGCGAACAGATGGCTCGGGTTCTTGAGCACCCACCGCTTGCCCGGATCGTTGAGGCCTATCAGCTGCAGGTTCTTGCGATGCCGCAGGTATGCCGGCGTCCAGTCCTGCTCGGCGAGCCAGCGCGAGTAGGTCGGGATATGGGCGAGCGACTCGTAGGAGATCGAGGTGACGCTCTGCCGCAACAACTGCCAGCATTCCTCGACCTCGCCCGCATCCATGTAGTGCAGCCCCATGAACTCCGGGTTCTCGACGTGGTGCTGCTCGAAGCCGGCCTGGATCTGCTGGTACACCGGGTTGTCGGCCCAGGTGTCGCGGGGCGGCCGCGGCTGCGGGAACTCGGCGAGCCACATCTCCAACCCCTGGTGCGCCGGGTCGGCGGCCAGGAGCCGGTGCAGCGCAGTGGTTCCCGTGCGCGGCAGACCGGTCACGAAGATGGGCCGGGTGATCTCGACCTCGGCGTGTTCCGGGTTCGCCTTCCACGACGCCTCACTCAGCAGTCGGGCGACGAGTGCTCCCTTGAGGAAGAACCGGAACATCTTGCTGCCGAGTTCGGTGAGTCCGGCCTCGGAGCGGTAGGAGTCGAGCAGGATGCCCAACGGCTCCAGGTAGTCGGTGTCACCGAAGTCCTCGAGGCCCGTCGCCCGGGTGGCCGAGGCGTGCAGGTCCGCGATGGTCCCGACGTCGGTCCGCGCCGTACTAGTCATGGTATTCACCGCAATTCACGTCCAGGGTGTGCCCGGAGATCGCCCGCGCCATCGGCGAGGCGAGGAACATCACGGCGTCGGCGATCTCGTCCGGCTCGGGCAGGCGTTTGAGATCGGACTTCGACGCGGTCTGTTCGTACACCTGCTCGGGAGTGATGCCGTACTTCTTGGCGACCTCGCCGAAGTACCACTTCAGCTGATCGTCCCAGATGTAACCCGGCGCCACCGAGTTGATGCGGATACCGCGATCCCCCAGCTCCGACGCCAGCGTCTGCGACATCGCGAGCAGCGCCGACTTGGCGATCTTGTAACTGCCGTATCGCGGTTCGGAGTGCCGGATGACCATCGAGTTGATGTTGACGATCGACCCGTTCGCCTCGGCGAGCGCATCGGTGAACGACTTGATCACCCGCAGGGTCCCGACGACGGTGACCTCGATGCTGCTGGTGATCTGCTCGAAGTCGGTGCGGCCCAGCGGTTTCATCGACGGCAGGGCAAAGGCGTTGTTGACCAGGACATCTGCCCGGCCGAACTCGGCGAGCGTGGTGGCGACCAGATTGTCGACGGCGGCGTCGTCGGTGATGTCGGTCGGCACGACGAGACTCGTCCCTCCGGCCGAATCGACCTCCGCGGCCACCTCTTTGAGACGCGACTCGGTGCGCGCAGCGAGGACGACACGAGCTCCCTCGGCGGCGGCGCGCAGGCAGATCGAGCGACCCAGCCCGGGTCCCACGCCGGATACGACGACCACCTTGTCGTCGAGGAGACCCGCTCCAGAACTCATCCCAGCATCCTCTCGGCGAACGCGCGTTGCCGTGCCGCGATCCGGTCGGACCAGCCGGCGGCGTCGATCTTGTTGTGTTCGAAGTGCGGCAGGTGCGCGGCCACGTCGTCGAGGCCCACGACCGTCGCCGTCGGCCCGAGCTCGGGACCGATCGGCGAATCGCTGCGCTGCCAGCGGAACTGCAGGATGCCCTTCTCCCGGCCGGTCGTCTCGATCCAGTTGGCGACGCCGGGGTCGCGGTGCGAGACGACCATGCGGATCATGCCGTCCGGGTCGACCTGCGCCTGAGCCGAATTGAGGCTGGTCTGGTGGTTCACGTAGTCGAGCGAGATGTACCACATGCTCCCGAGCTGGAATCCCTGATAAGGCGCATCGGACTTCGGGATCGTGATGACCATCGCCTCGTCGGGACCCAGACGGTAGTGGCCCACCGAGGAGAACTGGGTGCTCAGCCCGCCTGGTGTCTGCCGGGGCGGGGTGAAGGTGTTGACCGGTTCGTCGAGGTAGAACCACTTGGGGAAATTGAACCAGGTGTTGATGCGTGCCGTGAGCATCTTGCCCGCCGTCGCGTACCGACGTGCGACGCGGGCGAGATCGGCTTCCTCCGGCGCGGTTCCGACGGTGTCGACGCGTTCGACGGTGATCGAACCCTTGCGCTCGGTCCAGTCGGAGTACACCTCGCGGACCGCGAGCATCGACGCCCCCTCGCCGAGGGCGAAGTAGTTGTCGGGCGGGTCGGCGATCCCCGGTCCGAAGGTCAGCTCGAACGTGCCGTCGTCGGCGATGGTCAGGCGACGGTCGTCGAAGGCGTCCTCGCCGCCGGGCACCGCGGACGGCGTGTAGTCGCCGCGCAGCACCTGGAAGCTGAGATCGGTTGTGGTGCCACGGCGTCCGCGGACCACGTAGGTCCCGGTCGGTTCGACGTCGGCGTGGTAGTACAGCGTGTCCGGGTTGTCGAGGCCCATCTTGGTCGACGGCCCGGTCGAGGTGACGAAGTTCGGGTGCGACAACGACCGGCCGCGGACCAGCTGGATGATCGCGGCGATGCTGCCCGCGAGATAGTCGTACCCCTCGGCGAGATCCTGCTCGGTCTCGGCGAACTCCGCCGACGCGACCAGCTTCTCCGCCTCGGCGATCGCATCGGTCAGGGGCTTGGTCAGGTCCTGCGGTACAGCGATCTCGCGCGAGCTCATAGCCAGGTGTCTCCGCCCGTCCAGGTCAGGAAGTTCTCGAGTTCGGCCTGTGCCGGCGTCACCCGCGGATGTTCTGTCGACAGATAGCCGCCACGGTAGAAGAGCAGCGGCTTGTCCTGCAGCACTTCGCCCAGCGTGAGCGCCCGGCCGATGACGATGTGGTGATCGCCCCCGTCGGTGACCCGTTCGACGTCGCACTCGACCCAGGTCAGCGCGTGCCTGATCACCGGCAGGCCCGCCGGCGACGGGTCCCAGGTGATGTTGGCGAACTTGTCGTCACCCGGGGCGCCGAAAGCCGCACTCACGTCCTGCTGCCGGTTGGAGAGGACGTTGACGCAGAACTTCCCGGCCTTCTCGATGACCTTCCAGCTCCGGGACGTCTTCATCGGGCAGAACAGCACCAGCGGCGGATCGAGGGACAGCGCCGCGAAGGACTGGCAGGCGAAGCCGACGGGTTTGCCGTCGTCGTCGACGGTCGTGATGACCGTGACGCCGGTGCAGAACTGACCCATCGCGGTACGGAACTGCCGGGAGTCGAACTCCGCGGACCCGTAAGGCGTCTGGGCCATGTCAGTTCTTGAACCCGACGCTGAAGTCATGCCCCCACAGACTGACCGCGGTGCTCTCCCGGGCGATCCACTCCTCGTCCTTGACCGTCCGTCCCTCGCAACCGAACTCGACGTCGAAGCCGCCCGGTGTCTTCATGTAGAACGAGAGCATCAGGTCGTTGACGTGCCGACCCAGGGTCGCCGACATGGGGACCTTCTTGCGCAGGGCGCGGTCGAGGCACAGTCCGACGTCGTCGGAGTTCTCGACCTCCACCATCAGGTGGACGATGCCGGTGCTGTTGGGGATCGGCAGGAACGCCAGCGAGTGGTGTCGCGGGTTGCAGCCGAGGAATCGCAGCCACGGGACCTCGTCGCCCTCCTCGCGTCCGACGACCTGCGGGGGCAGGCGCATCGAGTCACGGAGCTTGAATCCCAGTACGTCCCGGTAGAACTCGAGCGCGGCCTTGTCGTCCTCACAGGTGAGCACGACGTGGCCGAGACCCTGTTCCTCGGTGACGAAGCGGTGACCGTACGGGCTGACGATGCGACGATGCTCGAGCGCGGCCCCGTGGAACACCTCGAGGGTGTTGCCGGCGGGATCGTCGAACACGATCATCTCGGCGACGCGACGGTCGGCGATCTCCTCGTCCTTGCCCTCACGGAAGACGACGTGCGCGCCCGCCAGGCGGTCGCGGACCTCCTGCAGCGCAGCGGCATTGGCGACCTCCCAGCCCGCGCAGGCCAGGCGGTCGTGCTCGGAGGGCACGATGACCAGGCGGGCGGGGAAGTCGTCCATCCGCAGATAGAGCGCGCCCTCGGTGAGTCCAGAGCCCTCGATCATGCCGAGAACCTTGAGGCCGTAGGTGCGCCACGCCTCGATGTCGGTCGCCTCGATCCTCATGTATCCCAATGAACGGATCGGACAGTCACTCATCTCCACGATCTCCTGTTTCCTGCTCCCTGAGGAGCGTGTGAAAGTGTCCCCGGCCCCCTGAGGAGCTAGCCTGCGAGCGTCTCGAAGGGTCAGACCATCGTGTCGCCGATGGGAATCCCGAACTCGCCGTTGCCGAATGCGACGTAGGCTCGTTCCGGATCGTTGGCGGCATGCACGCGTCCGGCGTGGGCGTCGCGCCAGAACCGCTGGATCGGGGTGCCGTTCTCGAGCGCGTGGGCACCCGAGTTCTCGAAGAGACGGTCGATGGCGGAGATCGCGCGGCCGGTGGCGCGCACCTGGTCGCGACGGGCCGCCAGACGCAGCTCCATGGGGACCTCTTCACCGGCGAGGATCAGGTCGTACTCGGCCTGCAGGTTGCCTGACAGCTGACGCCATGCGGCGTCGATGTCGCTGGCGGCCTCGGCGATACGAACCTTGGCGAAGGGGTCGTCCTTGGCCTTCTCCCCGGCGTAAGCGGCGCGGACGCGCTTGCCCTGGTGCTCGACGTGAGCGTGGTAGGCACCGAAGGCCATGCCGACGATCGGGGTCGCAATGGTGCTGGGATGAATTGTGCCCCAGGGCATCTTGTAGACCGGTGCGGTGTTCTGCTCGAGTCCCGGGCTCTGGCCCATCGACATGGTGCGCATGCTCAGCATGCGGTGGCGGGGGACGAAGACGTCCTTGACCTCGATGGTGTTGGACCCGGTGCCGCGAAGACCGACGACGTTCCACACGTCCTTGATCGTGTAGTCCTCACGCGGGATCAGGAAGCTGACGAAGTCGACCGGCTTGCCGTTCTTGATGACCGGTCCACCGACGAACACCCAGTCGGCGGTGTCGCAGCCCGACGACCAGGCCCACGAACCGTTGACCTTGTAGCCGCCGTCGACGACCTCACCCATACCCATCGGCGCGTACGACGACGAGATGCGGACGTTGGGGTCCTTGCCCCAGACGTCCTCCTGCGCCTGCTGGTCGAAGAGCGCGAGGTGCCAGTTGTGGATGCCGATGATGCCCGACACCCAACCCGTCGACCCGCAGGCCGAGGCGATCCGCCGCACGGCCTCGTAGAAGGTCACCGGGTCGACCTGGTATCCGCCCCACTGCTCGGGCTGCATCAGCTTGAAGAAGCCGGCCGTCTCGAGGCTGGACACGGTCTCTTCGGGGATTCGACGCAGATCCTCGGTGGACTGCGCCCGCTGCTCGATCTCCGGGAGCAGTGCGTTGATCTTCTCCAGGACCTGCTCGGCGGCTTCGCTCCGTTGTGCTGGCATCTCGCCTGCTCCTACCTGTCTCTCCCTCGGCCGGACGGCGCCGGCCGCTTACTCATCGAGTTCGAGATTAGAACACGTTCTCATTTCTGTCGAGCACTGGGACTTTATGCCCATGTACAGCACTGATCGGCGATCTGGGCGGCGATCCACCCAAAGGATTTGAAACGTGTTCTAGTATTGGCGGCAGAGGTTCGACGCGACACCAGCCACAGACAGGAGAGGGCACATGTCACCAGCACCCGACACGATGACCCCGAACACCCCCGGTTCGTCCAACGACGCCGAGGTGGGTATCCGGGAGATCGACACCGGCGCGCCGCCCACCCGGTTCGCCCGCGGGTGGCACTGCCTGGGCCTGTTCGGCGAGTTCGACGACGGCCAACCGCACTCCGTGCAGATCTTCGGCACCAAGCTCGTCGTCTGGGTCGACACCAAGGGCGAGCTGAACATCCTCGACGCCTACTGCCGCCACATGGGCGGTGACCTGTCGCAGGGCAAGCTGTCCGGCGACAACGTCGCCTGCCCGTTCCACGGCTGGCTGTGGAAGGGCAACGGTCGCTGCGCCGGCGTCCCGTACGCCAAGCGCAACCCCAAGCTCGCCAAGACCCGCTCGTGGCCGTCGATGGTCCGCAACGGCCAGGTCTTCGTCTACAACGACCCCGAGGGCAACCCGCCGCCGGAAGAGGTCATCATCCCGGAGCTGGCCGAGGTCGGGTCCGAGGAGTGGACCGACTGGACCTGGAACCGCATCGTGATCGAGGGCTCGAACTGCCGCGAGATCATCGACAACGTCGTCGACATGGCGCATTTCTTCTATGTGCATTTCGCGCTGCCGGATTACTTCAAGAATGTCTTCGAGGGCGAGATCGCCGCGCAGTACATGAATTCGCATGGGCGCCCCGACGTCACGCTGGGCACCAACTACGGCGACAGCCGGCTCGAATCGATCGCCGCTTACTACGGTCCGTCTTACATGCTGAACCCGATGGTCCAGTACTACGGCGGCTTCGCGGTCGAGACCATCCTGACCAACTGCCACTACCCGATCGACGAGAATTCGTTCGTCCTGATGTACGGCGTCATGGCGAAGGTTCCCGAGGGCCTCACCGCCGAGCAGGCCTCGAAGATGGCCACCAAGATCAGCGCGGGTGTCGAGGTCGGCTTCCTGCAGGACGTCGAGATCTGGAAGAACAAGACCCGCATCGACAATCCGCTCCTCGTCGAGGAGGACGGCCCGGTGTACCAGCTCCGTCGCTGGTACGAGCAGTTCTATGTCGACAAGGCCGACGTCACCGACGAGATGACCGGCCGGTTCGAGTACGAGATCGACACCTCCAAGGCAGTCGAGAGCTGGAACGCCGAGATCCAGGAGAACCTCCGACGCCAAGAGGCCGAGAAGGCAGCGGCCGAGCAGTCGCCGGACGGCGCGGCGGATTCCTCGGAGAAGGCGCAGGTCTGACGATGACCCGGGCCGCGTCACGAGCACACTGGGCCAAGGCGCCCGACTTCGGCGACGATCCCGACCGGGCGGCCCGGGTCCACGCGGCGACCCAGCGCGACCGCGAGCACTACCTGCAGGGCGGCATGCGAGAGATCGAATGCCGCGCCTGCCACGCGTGCGTGCTGGTGAAGAAGACCAGCACGCACCACACGAGCGTGCAGTGGAACGCCGACGCCCGGAGCCGATGCCACGGCCTCGAGCAGATGCGCGCCGGCGGCGACGACGGGAACGGGCCACTGCTCCCGGGTGCGATGATGCCGACCTGTGTCCGCTTGTCGGCGAGTATCGACCACGGTGTGGCCGAGGGAATCATTCCTCCGGAATCACCCGCCACCGATCCCGACGGCTATTGGTGAGTGTCGAATTTGAGCACTGTCTGCAACATTAATCAACACTAGCCTCACGCATCACAACGGTCACACCTTCATCACACGTCTAGGAATAGCGGCGACAAGCGGGTATGCGGTCGGCCAATCTGGTCGTCATGTCCGTTTTGCGAACCCGCTGTACGCGGGTCACCTGTGCTGTCGCCCTGTCCGCCGCACTCACCGTCGCGGCGCCGTTCCTGGGCTCACCTTTTGCCGATGCCGGACGCGCCGCCGCGGCCGGTTCGAGCTCCGGCTCCAGCGATTCGACAGGTTCGGTGCCGATCTACCTCCCCATCCCCACCCCCACCGGCCTGGCCGCGCTCGGGGCGTCGATGACCCAGATCGGCAAGCCGTACCGGTGGGGCGGCACCGGTCCGCACTCGTGGGACTGTTCTGGTCTCGTCCAGTGGGCGTTCCACACCGCCGGCGTGAAGCTGCCCCGGACCAGCCAGCAACAGGCGAGGGTCGGCAATGCGATCCCGTTCAGCGCCCTCGCCCCCGGCGACATCATCATCTTCGGCCGCGACGCCGGGCACGTCGGCATCTACGCCGGTGGCGGCCGCCTGTTCAACGCCTACACCACGGGCAAGCCAATCGGCTTCACCAAGGTCAAGGACATGGGCACCATCAAGACCATTCGTCGTTTCGGCTGACCGGGTCGACCGACCGTCCGGGCCACACCGAGGTCACCGTCGCGAACCCCACGACGACGAGCAGCAGCACCGCGACCACCACGGTGCCGAGCAGCCCGTAACCCGGTTGCATCGTCGGGAGTTCGAGGTCGAGGGCCTCGGTGACCCGGTCGGAGAACAGGTGCGCGGCCGGATCACTCAGCGTTCGGATCCCGACGACCGACGCGACCACCGCGGCCAGGCCGATTACCCCGATCGCCGCCGGACGGAGACGCTCGCGCCACCACGCCAACGCGGCGACCACCGCGATGACCGCACCGAGGATCACCACACTCAGACCGGGCCGGTCGGTGTTGTCCTCGAAGAAGAAGGCCACGTCCTCATCGCTCGCCCCCGGGACGGTCACCCGTCCGAGACCGGTGATGGACGGTTGTACGCCCTCGTCGGTGCTTCCCCACTCCACCTGTGCGAACAGCACCAGGAGGAGTCCACCGACGAGGGCGGCAGGCCACACGAAGGTGCGCAGTCTGTCGACGATGCCCGGTTCTGCGGTCATGCCGACAAGACTGCCATTCACCCGGTGCCGAAATCACGCGCCGGTATCGATCCCACCCAAGCGCCCCAACACGCTGTCGGACCGATGAGTTTGCGCGACGCTGAGAGTCTCCACCTCAGTCGTTCAGCAACATTCCGCAAGGCAACGAAGGGATACGAACATGGCCGAGTACGCAGCCCCGTCCGGGGCGCCGATCTGGTTCGACCTGATGAGCAGCGACACGGCGAAGGCCGAGCAGTTCTACGGCGAGATCTTCGGCTGGGAGACGGAGGAACCGAACGAGGAATTCGGCGGCTACCGGAACTTCCTCAAGAACGGCAAACCGGTCGCCGGGCTCAGCCCCGCCATGGACGAGGCCGGGCCGCCGAACATCTGGTCGGTGTACCTGCACTCCGAGGACGCGAACGCCACCGTGAACGCCGTCGAATCCGCCGGGGGCAGCATCATGGTCCCGCCCATGCCGATCGGTGACGAGGGCACGATGATGGTCGCCACCGATCCGGCCGGAGCGGTCATCGGTTTCTGGCAGCCCAAGCAGCACAAGGGTTATTCGGAGTTCGGCGATCACGGCACCCCGTACTGGTTCGAATGCCAGTCCAAGGATTACGCCAAGTCACTCGACTTCTATCGCGCCGTGCTCGGCGCGCGTATCGAGGAGGTCGGCACCGGCGGTGACCCCGACGCCGTAGGTCCTGACCATTACGGCCAGATCTTCTACGGTGAGGAGTCCTACGCCGGGATCATGGACGCCTCCAAGCTGTTTCCCGAGGAGGTGCCGTCGTTCTGGCAGATCTACATCACCGTCGACGACGTGGCGGCGACGGTCAAG
The DNA here is from genome assembly GCF_030316175.1 of Gordonia sp. Swx-4. Classification (NCBI taxonomy): domain Bacteria; kingdom Bacillati; phylum Actinomycetota; class Actinomycetes; order Mycobacteriales; family Gordoniaceae; genus Gordonia; species Gordonia sp. Swx-4. The sequence continues at coordinate 859,757 of NZ_CP128197.1, read as the reverse complement.
CAGGTCGAGTCCCTCGGCGGCGAGATCCTGATGCCCGGCGAGGACACCCCGTACGGGACGCTCGCGGCGATCAAGGACCCGATGGGCGCGCTGATCTGCCTCGGACATCCGCCGGCCGGGATGTGACACCACCGATCGGTAGAAGAAAAACGCGCGATATGCGTGTGTTGTCTACCGATCGTCCTCGGGCGGGTACTCGTCGGGGTCGTCGGACCCGACGTCGGTCGCCTGTTCGACGACGTCCGCGTCGTTGGCTTCCAGAGCGATGACCGGCCCCTCGGACTCGGCGGGAGCCTCGTCGTCGACGGGATCCGCCGGCATCGTCTGCTCGACGACGTCGGCGTCGTCCGCTTCCCCTCCGCTCCACGCTTGGGCGTCTGCCATGGCGACTCCTTCCGGTAGCTGGGCGCTCGGCACGGGCGTGCCTGGGCTCGATCTTCCGGTGGTGCGCTTCCGATCATCCTGACGTACCCCGCGAGCGTCAACATCCTCAGACCGGCAGTCGGAGGAGATCGCCGGAGACGATGCCGCGGGCGGTGCGGGCGGCGACCACGGCCCAGGCGGCCACCAGTACAGCAAAGCCGGTCACCGCCGCGACCTCGAAGACCGGCCGGCCCAGGGTGAGCGCCAACGCGGAGGAGCCGGTCACGTAGGTACCGACCGGGAACGTGAACGACCACCAGGTCATCGCGAACGGCATCCCGGCCCGCGCGGTGCGGAGGGTGAGCAGTGCGGCGACACCGATCCAGGCCGTGGCGATCACCCACACGACCAGCCCATAGGCGATTGCGAACTCGTGGATGGCACCCGCGACCGGTGCGGGCACCACGTGGAGTGCCGCATGGGCGAGCATGCACATCGCCGTGACCGACTGCCCGAGTGGGCCGAGCACGATCCACCAGGTCGGCACCATGTTCGTGGCACCGTGATCGCCCGTCCGGAAGCGCCGGACGAGAGCGACCAGGATGGGCGTCGCGGCGACCACCGCCAGACCGAACATCGCGCACCCGACCCCGAGAACCAGGTCCCGCGCCCACCCGGCACCGAGTTGCCCCGACAGGATCGCCGCGGCCGACGCCGACACCATCGGCGGCACTACCGGCATCAACCAGCCGCCGAACGCATCCTCGACGCGAGCGCGCCCGACGATCAGGTGCCGGTACGGGATGACCAGCGCGGTGACCACGCCGCCGAGTGTGCCGACGATCCAGCACACGACGTCGACGCCGAGGGCAACGTCTCGGCCGACGAGCCCGCCGCCGACCAGGAGAGTGCTGGTCCCCACGGTCATGATCGCCATCGGCACCGCACCGTAGAAGTGCGCGACGACGCGATGACCGTGGTGGCTGCGAGCGACGGCGGGGTCCGCCACCCAGTGGCCGATCGTGGTGACGGCCACGGCCACGAACACGAGGCAGGCCAGCAACCAGAACCCGACGGCTACGACGCTCAGGCCGGCCGGCTGCCAGGGCAGGCCGTGCGCGGCGATCGCGATGATCCCCGTGCCCATCACCGCCGCGAACCAGTTCGGCGGAAAGTAGGTGACACGGACGCGCACTCCGGGCCCGGTCCCGGGCAGGGAACCGGTCCGGGACGGGGTCGGGCGAACGGTCATCGTGGTCATGTCCACCACGATCGCGTGGATGCCGCGCCCCCGGTAGAGCCCGAATCGTTGGCAGGTCACAAACTGCGCTTGTAGCCGGGGTACCAACGCTGGTTGTACCCTCGGGCGATGGTCCTCAGTCCGCGGATGCCCGACCTCGCATCGTTGGAAACCCTGCAGTCGGTCGTCAGCACGGGCAGTCTCAATGCTGCGGCCGCCGAACTCGGTGTCACCCAGCAGGCGGTGTCGGCGCGTATCCGCGCGATGGAGACGCAGCTCGGCGTCGGACTGCTGACGCGAACGCCGCGCGGATCGGTACCGACCCAGTCCGGCCGGCTCGTCGCCGAGTGGGCCGACCGATTACTTACGCTGGCAGGCGAATTCGACGCCGGACTCTCCGCCCTACGGCTGGAACGACGAGATCGGCTGCGGCTGGCCGCGAGCCTCACCGTCGCGGAGCATCTCCTCCCCCGCTGGCTCGTCTCCTTCGCGGCCCAGCACGACCCCGCGCCGAAGGTGTCGTTCACCGCCGCCAACTCCGACCACGTCTGCACGCTGGTGCGCGACGGCGAGGTCGAACTCGGGTTCGTCGAGGGGCCTCGGGTGGCACCCGGGCTCCGGAGCCGGACGATCGCGCGTGACGAGCTGGTCGTCGTCGTGCCACCCGATCATCCGTGGACGCGCAGCCGCCGTCGGATCGGGGCCGCCGACCTCGCCGGTACCGCACTCGTGACCCGCGAAGAGGGCTCGGGCACTCGCGAGTTCTTCGAACGCGCCCTGACCCGGGCGCTCGGACCGTCCCGCGAGGTCACCGCACCGGTGCTGGAACTGTCGACCACGGCATCGGTGCGCGCCGCGGTCATCGCGGGGGCCGGACCCGCGGTGCTCAGCAACCTGTCGGTCGCCGACGATCTCGACCGACGGCTGGTCCGCATCCCGATCGACGACCTCGACCTCGGACGTCAGTTGCGGGCGGTGTGGTCGTCCGGTCCCCAGCCCGGTGCCGGTGCAGCGCGGGACTTCCTGGCCCACATCGGCCGCTCCTGAGCTCTGCTCAGACGCCGGCGTTCGCGTCCTGCTTCTTCTTCAACTCCAGCGCGATGTCGATGAGCTGGTCCTCCTGGCCGCCGACCAGTTTGCGCGCGCCGGCCTCGAGCAGGATCTCGGCGGCCGAGACGCCGTAGCGCTCGGCGTGGCCCTCTGCGTGCTTGAGGAACGAGCTGTAACAACCGGCGTAACCCATCATCATCGCCGGGCGGTCCACCAGGCATTCCGACGGCATGGCCGGTCGGACGACGTCCTGTGCGACGTCGGCGATCTTCATGAAGTCGACCCCGGTGGTGATCCCGAGCTTGTCGCACACACCGACGAAGGCCTCGGTGGGCGTGTTGCCCGCGCCGGCGCCGAAGCGTCGGATGGAGCCGTCGATCTGCTGGGCGCCCGCACGGATGGCGTTGACCGAGTTGGCGATCGCGATGTCGAGGTTCTCGTGTCCGTGGAACCCGACCTGGGCGTCGTTGCCGAGTTCGGCGACGAGCGCCTCGACGCGGACGGTGACGTCCTCGAGGACGAGCGCACCCGCGGAGTCGACGACGTAGACGCACTGACATCCGGCGTCGGCCATGATGCGAGCCTGCTTGGCGATGACCTCCGGCGGCTGGCTGTGGCTCATCATCAGGAAGCCGACGGTTTCGAGTCCGAGATCCCGTGCGAGACCGAAGTGCTGGATGGAGACGTCGGCCTCGGTGCAGTGGGTGGCGATGCGGCAGATCTGGCCGCCGTTGTCCTGCGCGGCGCGGATGTCGTCCTTGGTGCCCAGACCCGGCAGCATGAGGAAGGCGATCTTGGCCCGCTTCGCGGTCTCGGCCGCAGCTTTGATCAGCTGCTGCTCAGGGGTTTTGGAGAACCCGTAGTTGAACGACGAGCCGCCGAGGCCGTCGCCGTGGGTCACCTCGATGACCGGCACACCGGCCTCGTCGAGGCCACCGACGATCGCGCGCACCTCCTCTTCGGTGAACTGGTGCCGCTTGTGATGGCTGCCGTCCCGCAGAGACGAATCGGTGATGCGGATGTCGAGGGTGTCGGAGTACTTGCGCGCGTTCGCCATCAGCTTCGGGTCGCGCGGGGTGGTGACCACGTTGGTGCTCATGCGGGGACTCCCAGCTTCTTCTTTGCGAGTTCTTCGCCGACCTTGGTCGCGGCGGCGGTCATGATGTCCAGGTTGCCGGCGTAGGGCGGCAGGAAGTCGCCCGCACCCTCGACCTCCACGAAGATCGACACCCGCGCATAGCCGCCGTTCAGGACGCTCGGCGGGTCGAACTGCGGGTCCTGCAGCAGACGGTAGCCCGGCACGTACTGCTGGATCTCCTTCTCTCGCCGGTGGATCGATTCCGCGATGGCGTCGGTGTCGGCGTCTTCGGGGATGGCGCAGAAGATGGTGTCGCGCATGATCATCGGCGGGTCCGCCGGGTTGAGGATGATGATCGCCTTACCGCGCTGCGCGCCACCGATCGACTCGACGCCGGCGGAGGTGGTGCGGGTGAACTCGTCGATGTTGGCGCGCGTGCCCGGACCGGCCGAGACCGAGGCGACCGACGCGACGATCTCCGCGTACGGGACCGGCACGACCGACGAGACCGCGTGCACCATCGGGATGGTCGCCTGCCCGCCGCAGGTGATCATGTTGGTGTTCGGGGCGTCGAGGTGTTCACGCAGGTTGGCGGGCGGGACCACGGCGGGCCCGACCGCCGCCGGGGTGAGGTCCACCGCGGTGATACCGGCGGCCTCGTACTTCGGGGCGTACTCACGGTGCACGTAGGCCGAGGTGGCCTCGAAGATGAGATCGGGCTTGTCCTGCGACCCGAGGAGTTCGTCCGCACCACCGCTCATCGTGATGAGTCCGCGGTCGGCGGCGCGCTTCATGCCCTCCGAGTCCGGGTCGATGCCGACCATCCATCGGGGTTCGATGACCTCCGAACGCTCCAGCTTGTACATCAGATCGGTGCCGATGTTGCCCGATCCGATGATCGCCGCGGTCAGTTTTGCCGCCACGTGGACCCTCCTCTTGCTAGTGAAGTCTGTTGCATGTCAGGTGAAGTCGTGTCAGGTGAAATCCAGGGTGACCGAACCGAGGCCGGCGAATTCGGCCACGAAGTGGTCACCCGAGGAGATGTCGATCGCCCGCGTCGCCGTGCCGGGCAGGATCACGTCCCCCTTGCGGAGACGGACCCCGAAGCTGTCGACCTTGCGTGCCAGCCACGACACCGCATTGAGCGGATGGCCCAGCACCGCAGACGAATTGCCCTTCGCCACGATCTCCCCGTTACGATGCAGGACCGCGTCGATGTCCCCGGTGTCGATCTCGCCGATCGGGACACGTTGCTGTCCGAGAATCCAGCCGCACGACGACGCGTTGTCGGCGATGGTGTCGCACAGCGTGATCTTCCAGTCCTTGATGCGGGAGTCGATGAGCTCGATCGAGGGCACCACCCATTCGACCGCGGCGATGACGTCTTCGTTGGTGCACCCCTCGCCGGGCAGGTCCTCGCCGAGGATGAAGCCGACCTCCACCTCGACCCGGGGGAAGCACAGCTTCTTCGCGTCGATGGGGGCCTCCTCGAAGTACTGCATCTCGTCGAGGAGGTGTCCGTAGTCGGGCTCGTCGACGCCCATCATCTTCTGCATCGCCTCGGAAGCGAGGCCGACCTTGTGCCCGGCGACCCTGGCCCCGGCCTCGAGTCGCTTGCGGATGTTGATCAGCTGGATCTCGTAGGCGTCGACCACGTCGAGGTCGGGATGGGTGTCCGTGGGCCGGTCGATCGCGGTGGCCGACGTCTCCGCTTTCCACAGCTCAGCCGCGATCTGCTCGCGAACAGCCTGGTCAACCGCCATCGTGCCCTCACCTTCCCAATGTGAACGTGTTCTAGTTTAGAACACGTTGCACCATCGTGTCTGCGGCCTTCCAGTAGGCGATCGGGTCACCGTCAGATACTCAGGTACGCAGTTCACCGCAGCGACTCCGGCAAGTCAATGATTTTGGATCGCTTTTTGTATCCAATCGGCTACGCTGCCCTTCATGACGTCCGACACAGCCCTTAACGCGCAGCCTTCCGACGACGACGCACCCTCGATCCTCACGTCGTTCACCGACGGCGTCGCCCGGCTGACCCTGAACAACCCGCGCCGCAAGAACGCCATCACCCTCGACATGGCCGCGGCGATCGAGCAGTTCTGCGACCAGGTCGCCGCCGATGAGACCATCGGCGCGGTGGTCGTCGACGCCGCCGGCTCCTACTTCTGCAGCGGCGCCGACACCCGCATCCTCGCATCCGCATCGGCCGATCCCGCATCGCCGAAGTCGGTCGTGCAGTTGTCCGCGGTGTACAAGGCCTTTGTGCGTGTGGGGTCGCTGCCCGTACCCACCGTCGGCGTGGTGGTCGGCGGTGCGGTGGGCGCCGGCCTCAACCTGGCGCTGGCCGTCGACCTGCTCGTCGCCACCCCGGATGCCGTCCTCGACAGCGGTTTCCTCGCTCGCGGTATCCACCCGGGAGGCGGACACATCACACTGCTGAACCGGGCGGTGGGACGGGCAAACACCATCGCCCTGGCGGCGTGCGGTCAGTCACTCACCGGCGAGGAGGCCGTCGCACAGGGTCTGGCGTACGCGGCCGCCCCGATCGAGGACATCCCGGCGATCGTGGACGGTCTCACCGCACCCGCCGCGCGCGATCCCGAGCTGACCCGCCGCGTGATGTCCAGCGTCCGACTCGAACTCGGCCCGCCCGCGGTCACCTGGGACTCGGCGATCGAGATCGAGCGCGGCACCCAGATGTGGTCGATGGCCCGCAAGGGACAGAACTGGTCGTCCCGCGGGCCCGGCCGGTCATGACGGCACTGCACGACCCCCGCGGCTCGTCGACGGGCGTCGACGACGCCGCCCTGGTGGAATTGCGCACCGAGGTCCGCGAGTTCCTGCGCGACGAGATCGACCGCGGCGCATTCGCTCCCGACGTGGACAGCTGGATGACCGGCTTCGACCCGGCATTCAGTCGACGACTGGGTGAGCGGGGCTGGCTCGGTATGACCACGCCGACCGAGTACGGCGGCCGAGGACGCACTCCCGTCGAGCGATTCGTCATCACCGAGGAACTCCTCGCCCACGGCGCGCCGGTGGCCGCCCACTGGATCGCCGACCGGCAGATGGCGCCGGGCATCCTCGCGAACGGCACCGAAGAGCAGAAGCGCCGCTACCTTCCCGGGATCGCCTCGGGCTCGATCTATTTCGCGATCGGGATGTCCGAGCCGGATGCCGGTTCGGATCTCGCGAGCGTCCGCACCCGGGCACGAGACACCGGCGACACCTGGACCATCACCGGCACCAAGGTCTGGACCACCGGCGCCCACGTCTCCCACGCGATGGTTCTGCTCGCACGCACCGACGGCACCCCGGAAGATCGTCAACAGGGTCTGTCGCAGATCCTCGTCGACCTGTCCCATCCGGATATCGAGGTACGTCCGCTGCGGAGCATCGACGGCCAGGCCCACTTCAACGAAGTGGTCTTCCACGATGCCGTCGTGGACAAGTCGGCACTCCTCGGCCGACGCGGCAACGGGTGGCAACAGGTGATGAGCGAGTTGGCCTTCGAGCGGTCCGGTCCCGAGCGCTACCTCAGCACACTGCCACTGTTGCGGGCGTGGACTGATCATCTCCGCGAGACCGGGGCCACCGCCGAACAGCGCCGAACTCTCGGCACGCTCACCGCACAAGCCTGGGCGCTACGACGGATGTCCCTGCAGGTCGCTGCCGAGTTGTCGGCCGGCGGCAAGCCGGATGTGCTGGCCGCCATGGTCAAAGACCTCGGTTCGATCTTCGAGGGCGACCTCGTCGACGCGGTACGCGCGGCGTCGGGCATCGTCGCACGACGGAGCGGAGGCACCTCGCTGGAGCGTCTCCTCGGCCAAAGCGTGTTGCACACACCGGCTTTCACCCTACGGGGCGGAACCAACGAGATCCTCCGCGGCATCGTGGCGCGGGGAATGGGGATTCGATGAGCGAACTGGCCGCTGAACTGGTCGCGGCGACGACCTCGATACTGGACCGCATTCCGGTCGGCACCGAGACGCCGCCGACCGGCGTCGACACGGAACTGTGGACAGTCCTGGCGGACTCGGGTTTCGCGAGTCTCGATGTGCCCGACGCCGCCGGTGGAGAGGACGCCGATCTCGACGATGCACTCGCCGTGATGTCGACCGTGACCGCGGCCGGGGCGGTCACGCCGTTCGTCGAACATGCGCTCCTGGCCGCATGGCTCGCCGGCACGGTCGGACGGTCACTCGAGGGGACCACCGCGACAATCGCGGTCGCCGACGACGTCGAAACACGCATCGAGCGAGGTGTCGAGGGCGAGGAGCGATTGATTCTCAGCGGGGTCGCACGCGACGTCGTCCACGCCGCCTCCGCCGACTCCGTGGTCGTACTCGTACCCACCTCCGACGTTCCGCTCGTGGCGATCGTCGACCTGAGCGGCGCCGGAGTCCACGTCGAGGACGGCACGGACCTCCTGGGAGTGTCGCTCGGCGACCTCCGATTCGACGAGGCGGCGACCGTGTTCCACGCCGACTCACCGGTCGATGCCGCCGAGGTCCGTCAACGGGGCGCACTCGCGTACTCCGCAGCCCTGGCGGCGGCAGCAGGGGCGGTCCACGACCTGTCCGTGCGGTACGCCTCGGAACGCATCCAGTTCGGCCGGCCCCTCGTCAAGTTCCAGGCCATCCAGCAACGCCTCGCGGTGATGGCGGCCCGGACCACCATGATGGAGACCGCGGCACGGGTGGCCGCCGATGCGACATCGCACGATCCGGCCGGTGCCCGGGCCGCGGTGGCCGCGGCGAAGGTGGTGACGTCCGGATACGCCGACGAGGTGGCCGCGGCGGGACACCAGATCCACGGTGCCATCGGTTTCACCTCGGAGCACCGCCTCGGCCGGTCGACGACGGCGCTGTGGGCATGGCGCGACCGGCACGGGACCGAAGCCGAATGGGCCGATGTCCTGGCCGGACGGATACTCGACGACGGTGGCGATCCATGGGAGGTCATCACCGGGACCGAAGCGCCGCAGGCCGGGGAGACATCGCCGGAGAGTTCGCCGCGGAGCGTCCGATGAGTGCGGCGGATCTGGTGGGTGACCAGCTCCGTGACGAGGACGAGCGGGTGGAGCCACGAGCAGCATGGCGCGCCGCCGACGCGGCCGCCGACCACGGAATCCTCAGCGGCCTGCGGGTTCTCGACCTGAGTCGGGTCCTGGCCGGTCCCTACACAGCCCAGATCCTCGCCGACCACGGCGCCGAGGTGATCAAGGTCGAAGCGCCCGCGGGCGACGAGACCCGAGGCTGGGGACCACCGTTCGAGGACGAGGGCGCCACGAGCGCCTACTACCAGAGCCTCAACCACAGCAAGGAGAACATCTGCCTCGACCTTCGCACCGACGCCGGACGGGAGGTCCTCGGCGACCTCCTGGCAGGTGCTGACATCGTGATCGAGAACTTCAAGGCCGGCACGATGGCGCGGTGGGGTTTCGACTACGACACCGTTCTCGCCGACCGACATCCGCGGATGGTGTACTGCCGCATCACGGGTTTCGGCGTCGACGGTCCGATGGGCGGACTACCCGGATACGACGCGGTTCTCCAGTCGTTCGGCGGTCTGATGAGCGTGAACGGTTACCCCGACGGCGCGCCGCTGCGCGTGGGTATCCCCATCGTGGACATCGTCGCCGCCAACATGGCGGTGAGCGGCATACTCCTGGCGCTGTACGAGCGAGACCGGAGCGGTCGCGGGCAGCTGGTGGACATGACGCTGCTCGATTCGGTGATCTCCCTGTTGCATCCGCATGCCGCGAACTGGGTCTCCGGAGGTGCGATACCGCAGCGGACCGGCGATTTCCACCCGACCGTGGTGCCCTATCAGGTCTTCTCCGCTCGAGACGGTGACTTCTTCGTCAGTGCGGCCAACGACCGTCAATTCCGTTCGCTCGTCGGGGTCCTCGGGGTGCCCGAGCTCGCCGACGACCCGAGATTCGTGCACAACGGCGAGCGGTCGCGCCATCGAGTCGAACTGGCCGCCGTCCTGGGCGCGCGGATCGCGCAGTGGGACCGGGACGATCTCGCGGAACGGCTCGAGCGGGCGGGCGTCCCGGCGAGCCCGGTCAACGATGTCGCGGAGGCACTCACCTCGCCGCAAGTCCGCCATCGCGGCCTGTTCCTGGACACCGACGAGTATCGCGGTGTCGGCGTGCCGATCTCGTTGAGCAGGTCGGCTCACCGTTCTCCCCGTCCAGCGGTACGTCGGGGCGCGCACACCGAGGAAGTCCTCGCCGCGCTGGGTTACGGCCCGCGCCGGTTGGCCGAGCTCCGATCGTCCGGCGTGTTCGGCGACGGGTGAGGGGAGACATCATGGGACGCACGACGACCGCGTCATCCGGGCCGGCACCGTCACGATCGGTTACACGTGTCATCGCCGAGATCGAGCGGATGATCGCGACCGGAGAGCTGCTGCCGGGACAGCCGATCCGACAGGAGTGGATGGCCGAACGCCTGGGTGTGAGCCGGCTGCCGATCCGCGAAGCCCTGCGCGAACTGACTGCTCAGGGACTTGTGGGGCACCAGCACAATGCCGGATACACCGTCGTCCGGTTGGATCAGGGCGAGTTCGACCAGATCTATCTGATGCGTTCGGCATTGGAGCGCGAGGTCCTCACCCGGCTCCCCCGGTTCGACGCCGCTGCGCTCGACGAGGTACGCGCCATCGCGGTGCGGATCACCGAGGCCGCAGACCACGGCGACATCGTCTCGATGCGTACCGAGAACCAGAGCTTTCATTTCGCGATGTTCGAGCGTTCGGGGCTTCACCTGGTGGTCGCCGAACTGCGTCGCCTCTGGAAGCTCGCCATGCCCTATCATGCGGCGTATCTGTACGATCCGGCCGGACGGCAGCGCGTGTGCGGAGAACACGACGCGATGATCGACGCCCTGGCCGAGGGTGACAACACCCGCCTCGTCGAGCTGATGGACGAACACCGGCGCGGCGGCGAGGCCAACACGGGGATGATCCTGGGTGGAGGTCGGCCGTGACGTCATCATGGGATCCCGATCTGGCGGTCATCGTCGAACGGATGGCCGCCGCGGGTGCGAGGCCTGTTCGCGAGCAGGGTGTCGCCGGCATCCGGAAGAGTCTGGAATCGATCGTCCGCCCGCCCGGCCCGGACATGTCCTCGGTCACCGACGCCGTGGCCGACGACCTCGGTACCCCGGTCCCGGTGCGGATCTATCGTCCGCACACCGCACCGGATACCGGTGCGGCAGCGCTGGTCTGGTATCACGGCGGCGGGATGATCATGGGGTCGCTGAACTCCTTCGACCGCCTCGCCCGCGACCTGGCGGAGGCCACCGGCGCCGTCATCGTCAACGTGGACTACCGGCTCGCACCCGAACACACCTATCCCGCAGGCAACGACGACGCGTACACGGCGCTCGCGTGGACCCACCGGGTCGCAACCGACCTCGGCATCGACCCGGCGAAGATCGGTGTCGGCGGCGACAGCGCGGGAGGCGGGCTCGCCGCCGCGACCGCGTTGCGCAGCCGAGATGAGCGGGGCCCGGCCATTGCACAACAGGTCCTGTTCTACCCCGGCGTGGAACGACGCCGTGACCGGGCATCGATGCGCGAGTTCGGTGACAGCCCGTTCCTCACCGCCGAGGACATCGACTGGATGAAGAATCTCTACCTCGGCAGCGACGCTTCACTCGACGACGAATACGGGACACCTGCGCTCGCCGCCGACCTGTCCGGTCTCCCGTCCACGATCATCGCGGTCGGACACGGTGATCCGCTCCGCGATGGCATCGAAGAGTTCGGGGATCGTCTCCGAGAGGCCGGTGTGACCACCGCCCAGTTGCGCTATCCCGGTGTGGGACACGGGTTCGCGATGCAGGCCCCGTCGGTGGCGCGGGGTCGTGCGGCGCTCGCCGAAGTCGGGGCCCTGGTCGCCGCACGTTTCGCGCACCCGGTGCGGGACTGACCCCTCCGATCAGGTGCGTGCGGACGCCAAGAGCATCTTGATCGGGACGCTCTCGTCCGCGAACACTTCCGGGGGTGGACGATGGCCGCGGTTCAGTGCGGTACGCAACGTCATGAAATCGGCCGGTGAGTTGAGGCATTCCGCGGCGGCCAGTCGACCGTCGGAGAAGTACAACGACACCTGACGGTCAGGCCGCTTCGGATCGGTACGGTGCACGACTTCGCTGTGCCCGCCGGACAATCCGACGATCTGGAGCTTCTGCGCCCCCTGGTCGGACCAGAACCACGGGGCCGGTCGAACGGGTGGTTCGGTTCCGAGGAGGACTGCCGCCGCGGCGGTGGCCTGTTCGGTGGCATTGTCCACGGACTCGAGCCGATAGCGCCGCCCGCTCGCGGAAACGTGGACCGTGCAGTCCCCGATCGCGAGTGTCCATCCGTCGGAGGCCAGACAGTTGTCGTCGACGACTATTCCACCGTCGCACTCCAGTCCGAGCATCTCACCGAGCTCGGTCCGTGGCTCGGCACCGATCCCGACAATCACCGTCGCCGCGGGGACGACGCCACCGTCGTCGAGGCGAACGCCGCGGATGAAGTCCCGCCCGATGCCGTTGTCGCCGTCGTTGTCCATGCCGCCGTGGACGATCTCGACGGGTCGCCGGCCCAACAAGACGGATGTCCCCATCGATTCGTGCGCACGGAGAAGCGCTGACGCCGTGTGCTTCCCGACCGCTCGGGCCAGGAGACGGTCGGCCGTCTCGACGACCGTCACGTCGGTACCCGCGGCACGGAGACCGGCGGCGACCTCCAACCCGATGAAACCGCCGCCTATCACCACGGCCGGACCGGCCGTGGCCCGATCTCGAAGCAGATCGGCATCGTCGAGGTCGCGGAGGACGAGAACGTCGGGATGGTCCGCGCCCGGCAGCGTGAGGCGCCGCGCGCGGGCGCCCGTGGCGAGGACCAGTCGCTCGAACTGCTCACTCCGGCTGCTGTTCTCGTCCGACAGATCCACCATCACACCGTCACCGGTACGGCGCACCCCGGTGACGTGGGTTCCCCGATGCAGATCGATGCACTGATCGTCGAAGTACGACTCCGCACGAAGCGCCAGGGTCGCTGAGTCGACCGCTCCGTTGAGCAGTCCCTTCGAGAGCGGCGGCCGATGGTAGGGCACGTGTGGCTCGTCGGTGAACAATGCGATCCGGCCGGCAAAGCCGTTCGTGCGCAGCCGGTCTGCGAGATGTACTGCGGCATGCGAGGCTCCGACGACCGCGACGCTGTGTGGCGTCACCTCAGACCTGTTCGTCGGGGATGGTGACGTGGAGGTCGGTGTCGGCCAGGGTGAGCTGGCACGACAGGCGCGAGGTGTCCTCGCGGTCCGACGACGTGCAGTCGAGCATGTCGTCCTCGTCCTCGCTGATCTCGGGGAACAGCTGGGCTTCTTCGGGATCCAGGTAGACGTGGCACGTCGCGCACGACAGCGTGCCGCCGCACTGGCCGACGATCCCGCTGACCCCGTTCTTCACCGCGGTCGCCATCACCGAGTCTCCCGCCGTACCGTCGATCACCTTCACCGCCCCGTCGGGTTGTGTGTAGAACACCTTGGGCATGCGGACCTCCTACCAGCTGACCGGGAGGTCGACGATCGGCTGGGTCAGGTTGTCGTTGTTCATGAGCGGGTCGCCGGCGAGCTCCAGGTCGGGAAGTCGACGGAACAGCTCGGCGATGGCGACCTGCATCTCCATCCGGGCCAGCGGAGCGCCCAGGCAGTGGTGCATGCCGTAACTCAGTGTCAGGTGAGGGTTGGACTGCCGCCGGATGTCGAAGGTGTCGACATGTTCGATCGCCGACCCGTCGTGATTGGCCGACGCCGGGTCGCCCATGATCGCCTCACCCTTGCGGACGAGCTGGCCGTCGAGCTCGACGTCCTCGGTGGCCACGAAGGGCACCAGTCCGCTGGGCCCGCCGACTTTGCCGTTGAGTTCGAAACGCCCGTGCCGCAGGATCTCCTCCACCGCAGTGGGTGTCACCCCGTCGATGTCTTCGAGCAGCACCCGAAGCTGGTCGGTGTTGTGTAGAAGCGACAGGACCCCGGCACAGATGAAGTTCGCCGTGTTGTCGAAGCCGCCGATGATGAGAACCAGCGCGACGGAGAGGATCTCACCATCGGTGAGGGTGTCGTCCTTGTCCTGCGCGTTGGTGAGGTCGCTGAGCAGATCCTCGCGCGGATTCTTCCGGCGCTCCTCGATGAGCGCGAGCATGTACATGACCAGTTCGGTCATGTTGGCGGTGGCTTCCTCCTCGGGCATGTTCGCGACCGCGAGCGTCGCCGAGCTCCACTTCTGGAACTTAGGGCGGTCCTCCGGCGGGACGCCGATGAGGTTGGCCAGCATCTGGATCGGCAATGCCACCGCGTAGTCGTCGACCAGGTTGGTCGGCGCGCCCTTGGCGAGCATGTCGTCGATCAGCTTGTTGGCGAACTCGACCGCCGAGTCGCGCATCGCCTTGACACGTTTCGGCGAGATCGATTTCTGCACGAGTTTGCGCAGCTTAATGTGCTGCGGCGGGTCCTCGAATTGCAGTGTGGTCTTGAGGAAGTCGGGGAACTCCACGAAGTAGGGCACCACACGCTCACCGGTACGGAAGGGCTCGCGGACGAATCGCGGGTCGCCGAGCATCTCTCGTGCCACGGCGTTGCGATGGATGATCCAGGCCTCGCCGCCGTAGGGCATCGTGATCTTGGTCATCGGCCGGTCTTCGGCGATCGCCTGGTAGCGCAGGGCCGCCTCGGACGGGGACACCGGCGAGAACGGGTACACCGTGTAGGCCTCGTCCAGTTCGGCTGTGTCGGAGGTGGTTTCGGTACTCATGTCAGGACTCCAGGGCTGTGGGGACGTTCGGTGGCGGGTCAGACCGGCATCTGCGCCGGAGCCACGACCTGCGGGATCGCCTCCGGCGTGATCGACATGATCTGGTCCCACTGCTCGGCCACGGTCTCGACGGTGAGAGCCGGGTCGTGGATGCCGGTGGTGTTGACCAGCGCGAGCCGATTGACGATCCCGCCCGCGACGTTGAACACCTCGCCGGTGACCTCGCAGGACGGATGGACGAGAAACGCCGCGACAGGCGCGACGTGCTCCGGCCGGAGCTGAGTCCGCATGTACTCCATGATCTCCGGCGACAACGTGTCGGCGGCCGCTTCGGCCATGCGGGTACCCGCACCCGGTGCGATGGCGTTGACCTTCACGCCCGCCTCGAGGCCCTCGAGCGCGAGATTACGGGTCAGGCCGAACAGCGCGCCCTTCGAGCCGCCGTAGTGGGCCATCCCGGGGTTGCCGAGCATCGCCTGCGAGATCGTGTTGACCACGCGGGGTGCCGGCGACTCGAGCAGATGGGGCCACGCGGCACGGAGAAGGCGCATCGGACCCAGGAAGTGGACGTCGAGGTGTCGCTGGTACTCGGCGTCGGGCACCTCTCGGAAGGGCGCTGCCCGCACGATGCCCGCGTTGTTGATGACCGCGTCGATCCGACCGAAGTTCGAGATCGCGGCGTCGACAAGAGCCAGCGCGCCCTCGTCGGTGGTGATGTCGGAGGCGACCGCGACCGCCTTGCCGCCGGCGGAGGTGATCTCCGCGGCGACGTCGGCAGCCGGATCGCCCGACTCGACGCCGGAGCCGTCGGTGGTCGAGCCCAGGTCGCCGACCACGACCGATGCGCCGCGCGAAGCCAGGAGAAGGGCGTGTGCGCGGCCGATACCGCGGCCCGCGCCGGTCACGATCACGACGCGATCGGTGAAGTCGAGTGGTGCTGTCATGGTGTCGTCCTCGAATCGGTTCGAAACAGATGGGTGGTCGGGGCTCAGGGGCGCGTCTGGCCGCCGTGGTGCTTGACGTCGGCGACCCAGATCCCGCCGAGTGCTTCGCGCGCGGACTTCTCGAAGTCGAAGACCTCGTAACCGACCGTCATGTAGAGAGTGCTGCGATCGGGTCCGCCGAGCAGGCAGGCCGATGCGATGCCGCCTTCGAGCGGCATCGGCACCGCGTCCGTCAAGCCCTCTTCGGTGAACCTGGCCACGTATCCGCCACCGGGCATTGCCGCCCAGACCCCGCCCTCCTCGTCCAGGCCGATGCCGTCCGGCATGAACGGACAGGTGGCGAAATCTTGCGCGTTGGAGAGTGTTCCGTCGGCGGCACGGTCGATCACGGTGATCTTCTGCGCCATCACCTCGGCGACGAAGAGCTTCGAGCCGTCCGAACTGATCCCGATGCCGTTGCCGCAGTTCAGCTCCGGTATGCCGGCCGGGACGTGTGCAGTACCGTCGGGCTCCACGATGATCAGCGCCGAGGTGATCGGGGTCTCGCCGTGGAAGATGTCGAAGCCGAGCTGGGTGATGTAGGCACGACCATCGGCGTCGACGACCATGTCGTTGACGGCCTTGATCGCGAACTCGCCGACATCGGCGTAGACGGTGAGATCGTCGATCCCGTTGCCGCCGTGGACGAGAACCTTCTGCTCGTGCATCGAGTTGACGATCAGCCGACCGTCGGGCAGCCAACCGAACCCGCCGAGGGTGATGGGGGCATCGGTGTCCGCGGCGCGTCCGTTTGCGTCGACGACCACGGTCGCATTGCCGTCGGCGTCCAGGGTCTTGAGCGTCCCGGTGTACATGTCCGAGAACCACAGTGCTCCGTCGTGCCAGCGCGGACATTCCGGCCAGGAGAACCCGGACGCGATCTTGCGGGCCTCGAATGTGGGTGCGTCCGCGGCGGCTACGGCCGCTGCGACGGTGTCGACAGGAGTGGTCATCGGTGAACCTTCCGAAGCGTGAGAGGCTGAGTTGTGTTGTGCGACAACGGGGAAGACGGCCCAGAATGGTCGTGAGCTGGATCACAGGGCCGCGTACAGAGGTACGTTAAGTGCTCGGCGGCCGAGTGGTCGGGACCTTCCCATTCAGTGGACCCCCACCTGAACGGTCAGCCGGGGACGGTCTCCGGGTACACCGCGGCAAACCACGCCCGCTGCTCCGCGTCGAAGGTTCCCAGCTCCATCGCACGACGCCCCCACGCCTTGATGAGGTCGAGGAAGGTCGTCACGTCGTAGACGTCCCGCTGCTGGGAGAACTTCCCGTCACCGGCGTAGTCGAGGACGCTGATGTGCGGCGCCGCGAATCGGCTCCCGTCACCGGGATCGCTCATCACGTTGTCGAGGCGGGCGACGATGGTCCCGTTGGTCTCGTCGATGACATGCCAGTGCTCGGGAAAGCTCTCGGTGTGCGAGCCCGGGAACTGCGCCAGGCTGGGTTCGGCCCACGCCCAGATCCCTTCCTTGCCCTTCAGCTCACCCGCCATCTGCTCGTGATAGACGACGTCATCGGTGAACAGGTCGAGAAAGTCCCGCCAGCTCCCCTCCCCCGACCCGGCGCGGTTGATGGTGATGAACCACCGCTGGTATGCCTCTTCGAGTTCCTGCCTGGACCATGTGTTGTGTGCCATGCCGGCACGCTAGGCCCGGCCGCCGCGGTAGGAATGGGACCGCTTCCGCTCAGCGGGAGGTCGGAGCGATCCCGGGCCACCCTGAGCGCGACGCTACTCCCATCCAGCGGAAAGCCGGTCGTCATGACCGTGCAGGTCAGCGCCTCGTCCTGACGGTTTCGCGGGAATGAGGCGACTGACCCTGGCGGCACGTTTCTGTAACGTGTTCTAATTCAGGTAGAACACGTTACAGCTGCGCGCACGAAGGGGACCCCATGGCCGGCTCGTCCGATCAACCACAGACCAGCACCGAACCCGAGACCTATGACGTCATCGTCGTCGGCGCCGGTGGTGCCGGTCTGGCCGCCGCGATCACCGCGGCCCGCAAGGGCCTCAAGACCGTCCTGATCGAGAAGTCGCCCTACTGGGGAGGTTCGACCTCCCGGTCCGGCGGCGGCGTGTGGATCCCCAACAACTCGGTGCTGAAGCGCGACGGCGTCAGCGATACGCCGGAGAAGGCCCGCGAGTACGTGCACGCGATCATCGGCGAGCACGCCCCGGCCGACCGCATCGACGCCTACATCGATCGCGGACCCGAGGCCCTCGACTTCCTGCTGGAGCACGCACCCCTCGACCTCGAGTGGGTGAAGAACTACTCGGACTACTACCCCGAGGCGCCGGGCGGTCGTCTCGGCGGCCGGTCGATCGAGCCGCGGCCGTTCGACGCGCGCCGCCTCGGGGACGACCTCAAGACGCTGCACCCGCAGTACACCAAGGCCCCGCTCAACATGGTCGTGCTGCAGTCCGACTACCGCTGGCTCAACACCGGTCTCCGCCACTGGCGTGGGCCGCTGCGCATGGCGAAGGTCGGCAGCCGGTTCTTCTGGGCCCGCAGCCGCGGCAAGAAGCTGATCGCGATGGGCGCGGCACTGGCCGCCGAGCTGCTCATCGGCGTGCGCGAGGCCGGGGTCCCGGTCCGCCTCAACACCGGCCTCGTCGACCTCATCACCGCCGACGACCGGGTCGTCGGCGTGATCGCGGAGTCCGAGGGCAAGCAGTTCGAGATCCACGCGCGCCAGGGCGTGATCCTCGCCTGCGGCGGCTTCGAGCACAACGAGGAGATGCGCAAGAAGTACCAGCGCGAACCGATCGGTTCCGACTGGACCACCGGTGCACCCAGCAACACCGGCGACGGCATCAACGCCGGGCTCAAGATCGGCGCCGCGGTCTCCCTCATGGACGACGCCTGGTGGGGTCCGACGATCCCGCTGCCGCGCGGACCGTGGTTCGCGCTGTCCGAGCGGTCGGTCCCCGGCACCTTCATCGTGAACTTGCGCGGCAAGCGCTACATGAACGAGTCACTCCCGTATGTCGAAGCGGTGCACCAGATGTACGGCGGCGAGTTCGGTCACGGCGAGGGTCCGGGCGAGAACGTGCCGTCGTGGCTGATCTTCGATCAGCGCTGCCGTAACCGCTACCTCTTCGCCGGAATCAATGCGCGACAGCCGCTCCCGAAGAAGTGGTATGAGTCGGGCGTGGTCGTGAAGGCGGACAGCATCTCTGCACTCGCGGAGAAGATCGGCGTTCCCGCCGAGTCGCTCGTCGCCACCACCGAGCGATTCAACGGCTTCGCCCGCGCCGGCGTCGACGAGGATTTCGGCCGTGGCGCAAGCGGTTACGACCACTACTACGGTGACATCACCAACAAGCCCAACCCGAGCCTCGGCGAGGTCAGCAAGGGCCCGTTCTACGCGGTCAAGATGGTCCCCGGCGACCTCGGCACCAAGGGCGGCATCAACGCCGACGCCGCGGGTCGCGCGCTTCGCGCCGACGGATCGGTCATCGAGGGCCTGTACGCCGCGGGCAACACCAGTGCACCGGTGATGGGCCACACCTACGCCGGTCCCGGCGCCACCATCGGCCCGGCGATCGTCTTCGGCTACCTCGCTGCCGCCGACATCGCCGCCAAGGCGTCGGCCACCACCCCGACGTCCCAGACAGGAGCCTGAACCATGCCGATCGATCCCACCGTCGCCGTCGGAGCGGAACTGCCCGAGGTCTCGTTCGAGTGGTCGGCATCGGATGTCGCGCTCTATCACCTCGCGGTGGGTGCCGCGGCCGACCCGATGGACACCGAGTCGCTGAGCTACGTTCATGATTCGGCGCCCAAGGTCCTGCCGACCTTCGCGACCGTCGCCGCGGGTTTCCACACCACCGAGCCGCCGAAGGTCTCCTTCCCCGGCGTCGACATCGACCTCGCCAAGGTCGTTCACGGAAGCCAGAAGATCACCGCTCATCGTCCGCTGCCGGCGGCCGGCAAGGCGACCACCCGGACCCGCATCGCCGAGGTCCAGGACAAGGGATCGGCCGCCGTCATCGTCCAGGAGTCGGTGACCACCGACGACGCCGGTCAGACGCTGTGGACCGCACGGTCGTCGATCTTCGCCAAGGGCGAGGGCGGCTTCGGCGGTGAGCGCGGCACGTCGGAGAAGGTCGAGTACCCCGACCGCGAACCCGATCACCGGCTCCGCATCCCGACGCTGCCCAACCAGGCGCTGCTCTACCGGCTGTGCGGCGACCGCAACCCGCTGCACTCCGATCCCGACTTCGCCTCGCGCGCAGGCTTTCCGCGCCCGATTCTGCACGGGCTGTGCACCTACGGCACGGTCGCTCGCGCCATCACCGACGAACTGCTCGACGGCGACGTCGCCGCCGTCGCGGAGTTCTCGGCATCTTTCGCCGGCGTGGTCTTCCCCGGCGAGACCCTCGAGGTCGCGGTCTGGGACGACGGCGCCCGTTTCCTGGCCACCGCGAGTGTCATCGAACGGGAGGGCGCGAAGGCCCTCGCCAATGTGGTGTGCGCGCGTAACTGAGTCGCCGGCCCGTCAGCGGCGGCCAGTACGCTCTACACGCGGACCGGGAACGACCGGTCCGCGTGAACCACGTCGCATATCCACGAGGAGACCGCATGAGCGATTCGCTGACGCCCCTACTTGCCGACAACCGCAGCGCACTGGTGACCGACCTGGTCGGTGTCATCGATGCCGAGGTGGCCGACCAGTCGGGTCTGAGCGGCGCCGCTGTGAAGACCGCCTACTCGGCGGTCCAGAAGGTGAAGCCCGGCGTGGTGCGCAGCGCCACGGATCAGCTGGCGGAGGACTTCCTGACGGCCCTCGCGCCGTTGTGGGATTCGAAGCCTGCGGGTGTCGCCTTCGGCGATCACCTCTCGGCCAACGGCGACGCCGCTGCCGAGGCCCTGCTGGCGGTCACCGACGCACAGGCCGATTCGGCCAAGCCCGGATTGGCGAAGGCCTACAACTCGCTGCGCGGGAAGGCCAAGAACCATGTGGTCGCGGCACTGCCGCGACTCGGCACTGCCATCGAGAAGCACGCCGGGTAGTCACCCGGTCACGCGTCGTCGGCGGTCACACCGCCGACGACGCGATGACCACGAGGGTCACGATGACGCCGATGAGCGCCGCGAGCATCGACAGCACCCGCCAGATGTGGAGGCGTGCAGGCGAGACGTCGCTACTGTTCGGAGAAGCGATCGGGGCCGCGCCGGTACTGGGACCTGCAGTGGCGGACGCGACGGGGTTTGACGCGATGTGGGGTGAGGCCATGACCTTTCACCACTTTCGATTGTCCGGGGCCAACTTCGACCGTTACGGCCTCTGGTACTGCAGTGATAAATGTGTCACAAGTTACCCACGTTGCGGTGGTAGCCCCCACGCGTGTCGCGATAACGAAACCGCAACGCGACGGACGGCAACCCTGCGATCCTACGAGTCACACACCGAAATCGGGGACGGAAGATGAAAGTGCCGAACGGATTCCGGATGGATGCGCGCTCCGCGTGGCTCGTCCTCGTCGCCTGCCTGTCGGTGAGCATGGTCGTCGCCGCCATGGCGGCGCTCAACACAGCTCTGCCGGACATCGCCGTCGACACCGGCGCCGACGCCGGTCAGATGACATGGATCGTCGACGGTTACACCCTGGCCCTCGCCGCGCTGCTGTTGCCCGCCGGTGCAATCGGTGACCGCTTCGGACGACGCGAGATCCTCATCATCGGTCTGGTGCTGTTCAGCATTGCGTCACTGGCCGCGATCTGGGTCGACGGCCCGGAGCAGCTGATCATCACACGCTGCCTCGCCGGCGCCGCCGCCGCGCTCATCATGCCGACGACGTTGTCGCTCATCACCTCCGGGATGCCCGACGACCAGCGGGCGGTCGGGATCAGCATCTGGTCGGCCATCGCCGGAGGCGGTGCGATCGCCGGTTTCCTCGTCACCGGCCTCCTGCTCGAGTTCTTCTCCTGGCATTCGATCTTCATCACCTTCGCCGCGTCGTCGGCCGTGTCGGCGCTGCTCTGCTTCACCATCGGGACGTCGAAGGACACCGACCCGGGCCGCTTCGACATCCCGGGCACGCTGTGCTCGGTGCTGGCGATCGCGGGTGTGGTCTTCGGGCTCCTGGAGGCGCCGCACCGCGGGTGGGACGATCTGCTCGTCCTGGGCTGTCTGATCGGCGGCATCCTGCTCGCCGTGTTGTTCGTGGTCGTCGAACTGCGTTCGGCCTCACCGCTCTTCGACGTACGACTGCTCCGCAACCGGGCGTTCGGATCGGGTTCGCTGTCGGTGGCGGTGCAGTTCCTCGCCTCGTTCGGCATGTTCTACCTCGTCCTGCAGCTGTTGCAGCTGGTCTTCGGCTACTCGCCACTGCAGTCCGCCGTCGCGCTGATGCCGTTCGTCGCCGGCGTGGGCGTCTTCTCGCTGCTGTCGAATTGGCTCGCGGTGCGGTTGGATTCACTCAAATTCGTGATCGCCGGCGGTGCGCTGCTGTCGGGGATCGGCCTGACACTGCTGGGCCTGATCCGGGTGGACGACTACTGGACCCTGGCCTGGATTCTGGCGGTCATCGCCATCGGCATCGGCCTCGCCTCCGCCCCGGCCACCACCGCGATCATGTCCAACACCCCGCTCGACAACCAGGGCGTCGGTTCGGCGATCAACGACACCGCCCGCGAGATCGGGGCGGCCATCGGCATCGCGATCGCCGGCTCCATGGTGGCCGCCGGCTACAAGGCACGGATCGGAGAGACCGCAGACCTCGCCAGGGAGCAGCTCACCGCGGCCGGACAACAGCAGATGGCCGCGGGTGACCCGACCGGCGGTCAGGCCACCATCGCCCAGGCCGAACAGGCCGGCACGCTCATCGAGCGGTCCCTCGCCGAGGCGAGGGTCGTGGTCGACAATCTGTCCGCGCAGTCCGGCGAGCTCGCCGACAAGATCGCCCAGGGCAGCCAGGCCGCCTTCGACGTGCCGTTCGAGCAGGCGTCGCTGATCCTGGGCGGCATCATGCTCGCCAGCACCGTCGTCTTGTTGTGGATCACTCCCCGCCGCGTCGTCGAAGGTCCGGTCATCACGAGCCGAACCGGTGACTTCGAGGCCGATCCCGACCTCGACGACACCTACGCGCACGACTGACGCGTAACCTGTCTGCGGTGCTCACCGTGGACAGCATCGCCGGCTGCATCGTCAGCATCGCCGGCCTCGTCGTGGTGATCATCGCAACCCTTGCCGCGCAGCGTGTTCCGGTGGTCGTGGTGGCAGCACCGGTGGCCGGACTGCCCATCGCGTTCGGTCTGACGGACCTCGAGGCCGCGGCCGACGAGGTCATGACCATGGCCCCGACCATCGGCTTCCTCGCCGCGCTGCTGGTGGTCGCGGACGTGTGCGCCCGCGAAGGCGTCTTCACCTGGGTCGGGACAGTGCTCGCCGGTTGGAGCCGGTCCTCGCCGCATCGCCTGCTGCGTATCGTGTTCGTCGCTGCTGCGGTGACCACGGCCATCCTGAGCCTCGACACGACGATCGTGCTGCTGACTCCGGTCGCCGTCGCCACCGCGCGGCACATCGGCGCGCGCGTGACCCCGATCGCCTTCTCCAGCGCCCATCTGGCGAACACCGCGTCGACGCTGCTGCCGGTCTCCAACCTCACCAACCTGCTGGCGTTCTCGGCCACCGGCTTCGGCTTCCTCGGTTTCACCGGCGTGATGCTGGCGCCGTGGATCGCGGCGATCCTCGTCGAATACCTGATCTTCCGGTGGTACTTCGCCGGCGAGTTGCGCAGTCCCACACCCGAAGCAGCTGACCGTGAACCTCAACCGCACGCTCGGCGCCCGACCCTGCTGCTGGTCGGGCTGGCGTTGCTGCTGGTGGCCTTCGTGATCGCCGAACCGTTGGGCGTGCCGCTCGCCGCGGTCGCCGGGATGGGCGCCGTGGGATTCACCATGCCGGAGCTACTCCGCTCTCCGATCGCCACCCTGCGCTCCACGATCACCGCGCTGAACCTGCCGTTCCTGGCCTTCGTCGCCACGCTCGGCGTCGTCATCCTGCCGGTGCGCGACGGCCCCTTCGGCGACTGGATCGGCGGGCTCATCCCGTCGTCGTCGACGCTGCTGGGCATCCTGGCGGTCGCCGTGCTCGCCGCGGTTCTGGCGAACCTCGTCAACAACCTCCCGGCGACGCTTCTACTGATCCCGCTGGTGGCCCACGACCCGGGACTGGTCATGGCGATGCTGCTCGGCGTCAACATCGGCCCCAACCTGGCCTACTTCGGGTCGCTGGCCAACCTGCTGTGGCGGGAGATCATGCACCGCGATGTCGCAGCGCCGACCTCACGCGAGTACCTGCGGCTCGGCGCGCTCACCGTCCCCGCGACGCTCGGCGTCGCCGCGCTCGCGCTGTGGGCGAGCCTGCAGCTCACCTGAGCGCCGGGTCAGACCGGTGCGCTCTCCTTGGCCGCGGCCGCCTTGGCCCAGCGGTAGTCGGCCTTGCCGGCCGGCGTGCGCTTGACCTCGTCGACGAACACGACGGTGCGCGGGACCTTGTAGCGGGCCAGGGTCTCGCGGCAGTGCTCCTGGATCTCCTCGAGCGACGGCTCCTCGGCACCCTCGGCGAGTGAGATCACCGCCGCGACCCGCTGGCCGTACTTCTCGTCGGGGACCGGGACGACCAGCGCGTCGGCGACCGCCGGATGGGCGTGCAGGGTGGCCTCGACCTCTTCGGCGTAGACCTTCTCGCCGCCGGTGTTGATGCATTGCGAGCCGCGGCCGAGGAACACGATCGAACCGTCGGCCTCGACGGTGCCCATGTCACCCAGGATCGAGATGCGGGTGCCGTCCGGCAGCGTCGGGAAGGTCTTGGCGGTCTTCTCCTCGTCCTTGTAGTAGCCGAGGGGAACGTTGCCGATGCGCGCGATGTACCCGACGTCGCCCGAGCCCGGCTCGATCTTGTTGAGACTCTCGTCGACGACCATCATGCGGTCGGTCGGCGGCACCTTCAGGTTGCCGTTGTCGTCCATCATGATCTCGCCGTCGTTGCCCGACTCGGACGCGCCGAAGTTGTCGCGCAGCACCAGATCCGGCTTCACCGCGAGCATCCGGTCACGCACATGCTGCGACCAGATCGCACCACCGGAGGTGATGGAGAACATCGACGACAGGTCGACGGAATCCTTCCGCTTCTCCAGCTCCTCGACCAGCGGCATGCCCATGGCGTCGCCGACGATGAGGACGATGTTGACCTTCTCCTTCTCGACCTCGGTGACGATGGCCTCCGGGTCGAAGTCGCGCTGGATCACCAGGCGGCCGCCGAGGGTGAAGAAGGTGAACAGCGAGTACGACGCCGCGCCGTGCATGAGCGGGGCCGCCAGCAGGAACGCGATCGACGGGAAATCCTTGACCGCCGTACCGATCTCCTCGAGATCTTTGCGGGGATCACCGTAGGGGTTGCCACCCGAGAGCGGCTTGCGGAAGAAGTCGTCGTGCTGCCACATGACGCCTTTGGGGTAACCCGTGGTGCCACCGGTGTAGAGCAGGTAGAGCTCTTCGCCGTTGCGTGGCTCGAAGTCGCGGTTGTCCGGCTTGGAGTCGGCCTCGGCGAAGGACACGATCTCGACGGTGCGTCCATCGGGCAGGTCTGCGACGGCCGCGGTGAGTTCCTCGACGACGTCACCGATGACGAACACCGTTCGGACGGTAGGCGTCTCGGCGAGCAGCGCGGCGACGCTGCGCTGGTGCTCGGGGAGTTCGACGATGATCGCGCGCGAATCGGAGTTGTCGAAGATGTACTGCAGCTCGGCGTTGGTGTACCGGTAATTGATGTTGACCGGCACCGCGCGGACCTTCAGCAGGCCGAGGAGGCTGGTGACGTGTTCGACGCTGTTCTTGAGGAACAGTGCGACGTTGTCGAAGGCGCCGATACCCGAACCCGAGAGCAGGTGTGCCACCTGGTTGGACAGCTTGTCGAGTTCGGCGTAGCTGATCTGGCGGCCCTGATAGCTGAGCGCGATCCGCTCGGGCACCGAATCGGCGACCGTCTCGAAGACATCGGCGAGGTTGAACTTCATTCTGCGCGCTCCTCGTTCTCAAGAGAGTTGTTGCACTGGACTGGCTGGTCGGGACTGATGTGGGTGGTGGCTGCGGTTCCGGTCATGCGGTGAGCACCAACCCGCTTGTGGGGACGCCCGTTCCGGCGGTGACGACGACCTTCTCGGCGTCGTCGACCTGGTTGACGGAGGTACCCCGGATCTGACGGACGGCTTCGGCGATGCCGTTCATGCCGTGGATGTAGGCCTCACCGAGCTGGCCACCGTGGGTGTTGAGCGGCAGGCGGCCGCCCACCTCCAGGGCACCGGGTTCACGGACGAAGTCCTTGGCCTCACCGCGTCCGCAGAAACCCAGCTCCTCGAGCTGGAGGAGCGTGTACGGGGTGAAGTGGTCGTACAGGACGGCCATGTCCATGTCCGCGGGACCGAGGCCGGACTGCGACCACAGCTGCCGTCCGACGAGACCCATCTCGGGCAGCGATGCCAGCTCGTCGCGGTAGTAGCTGGTCATGATGAACTGGTCGGCCGCGGAACCGGCTGCGGCCGCAGCGATCACGGCCGGTGTGTTCGGCAGGTCCTTGGCACGCTCGGCCGACACGATGACCAGCGCGACACCGCCGTCGGACTCCTGACAGCAGTCGAGCAGGTGCAACGGCTCGGCGATGTACCGGGAGTTCTGGTGGTCCTCCAGGGTGATCGGCTTCTCGTAGAAGAAGGCGTCTGGATTGACCGCGGCATGCTTGCGGTCGACGACCGCGATTCGGCCGAAATCCTCACTGGTGGCGCCGTAGTCGTGCATGTACCGCTGGGCGATCATCGCGACGAACGCCGCCGGCGTCGACAACCCGTGCGGGTAGCTGAAGGCGTTCTCCGTGCCCGAGGAGTTCTCCTGGTTGGCGACCGCCGAATTCACCTGTCCGAACCGCAGTCCCGACCGTTCGTTGAACGCACGGTAGGCGACGACGACGTCGGCGACCCCGGTCGCCACCGCCATCGCGGCCTGCTGCACGGTCGCGCACGCTGCGCCGCCGCCGTAGTGAATCCGCGAGAAGTAGGTCAGCTCGGGGATTCCGACGGCCCGGGCGACCGAGATCTCGCTGTTGGTGTCCATGGTGAACGTGACGAGTCCGTCGACGTCGGCCGGGGTCAGACCCGCATCGGCGATCGCCGCCGACACCGCCTCCGCCGCGAGCCGCAGCTCGCTCCGCCCGGAGTCCTTGGAGAACTCGGTGGCCCCGATGCCGGCGATAGCCGCCTGTCCGGACAACCCGCCCATCAGTGCCCCTCCCCTTGCGACGAACTCGAGGCACCCTCGCCGATGGTGAGGGTCACCGTCGAGATGACGTGCTTGCCCAGCGAATTGGTTCCGGTGACGGCGACCGTCAGCAGGCCGTCGTCGGCGACCTCGGTGACCTCACCGGTGAAGGTGACCGAGTCGTAGGCGTACCACGGCACGCCCAGTTTCAGTGAGATCGAACGGATTCGGGCGGTGGGTCCCGCCCAGTCGGTGACGAAGCGCTCGACCAGACCGGTGTCGGTCAGGATGTTGACGAAGATGTCCTTGGACCCCTTGGCCTGCGCGAGGTCGCGGTCGTGATGCACATCCTGGAAGTCGCGGGTGGCGAGTGCCGTCGCGACGACGAAGGTCGGGGTCGCTTCGATGACCAAAGGCGGCAGGGCGGTTCCGACGTTCACCGCCGGAGTGGCGACACTGGTCATGCTTCTCCCCCTTCGCTTGCCGGCTCCCAGGCGTACAGCGTCCACGCCGGCGTCCCCGCGTCGTCGCGGGCCGGGAAGTCCAGGAAGGTCACCCGCACCGGCATGCCGATCTCCACGTCCTCCGGTTCGACGCCACGCAGTTCTCCCAGCATCCGCACACCTTCGTCGAGCTCTACGAGGGCGACGACGAACGGCAGCTGCCGGCCGGGGACCTTGGGGGCACGATGGACCACATAGCTGTAGACGGTGCCGGTTCCCGACGCGACCACGTAGTCGGTCTCCGGCACCGAACCGTCGGCCTCGCGGGGCTTCCATGTCGCCGGGACCGGCGGGTGTCGCAGCGCGCCCTCGCCGTCGCGCTGGATGCGCAGCTCGTGTGCCGCCACGCCCTCCCAGAAGAAGGCGGTGTCGCGTGAGACGCTCGGCTTGAGCAACCGGGCCGGGTCGAGATCGTCGGGTATAGACGAAACCGGCTCGGGTGCAGCGTCCTTCGCGGCCGGGCGGAACTTGAGGATGCGGAACCGCATCTCCGCGACGACCTCGTCTACACCGTTCTCGTCAGGCACCGACCACACGTTGCGCGTGGTGAAGAACCAGCCCTCACCGAGCGCGGTGTTCTTGGGGCCGACGATCTCGATGAGTTCGGCCGACAACGACACCTGTTCGCCCGGCCGGATGTAGCGGTGGTACACGGTGTCGCAGTTGGTCGCGACCACCGAGGTGAAGCCCGCGTCGTCGAAGAGCTGTGTCGCGCGTCCGAGCGGATCGTCGGCCGTGCGTACGCCGTTGAGGCCGCGCATGGTCCACACCTGGGCCATCGCCGGCGGCGCCACCACGCCGGGGTGTCCGGCAGCGCGTGCCGCGGCATCGTCGACGTAGATGGGGTTCTCGTCGCCCATCGCCTCGACCCAGTTGTTGATCATCGGCTGGTTGATCGGATCGCGCCCACGCACCGGTGCACTCGCACCGTCGTCCATGATTGTCTGCGCGGCAGCGCGGATCGCCTCGTCTTCGGTCAATTCGGTACCGGTCAGCTCGGGGGTGCTCAACGCTTGGCCCTCGGGAGTCCGAGTCCGGCGGTGGCGATCATGTCGCGCATGACCTCGTTGACCCCGCCGCCGAAGGTGATGACGACGTGGCGCTTCTGCTGGACGTCGAGCCAGTCCACCAGGGCGGCGGTCTCCGGATCGGTGAAATCGCCGTAGCGGCCGATGATTTCGTTCGCCATCCGGCACACCGACTGGATGCGTTCGGTGGAGAACACCTTCGTCGCGGCGGCATCGGCCATGGAGATCGCCTCACCGGTGGAGGCGACCTGCCAGTTGAGCAGTTCGTTGATCCGGCCGTAGGCGTCGATGGTGGCCAGCGCCCGGCGCACGTCGGGATGCTTCGCGATCACGGTGCCGTCGGGACCCGGACGCTGCGTCCAGGCACGCAGTCGGGCCGCCAGACCGTCGATGCGTCCGGCCGGTCCGAGCATGACGCGCTCGTGGTTGAGCTGCGTGGTGATCAGCTTCCAACCGTCGCCTTCCTCGCCCACGCGCATCGTCACCGGGACCTTCACGTCCTGGTAGTAGGTGGCGTTCACGTGGTGGGCACCGTCGGCGGTGATGATCGGCGTCCAGCTGAACCCGGGATCCCTCGTGTCCACGATGAGGATCGAGATGCCCTTGTGCTTGGGCGCGTCCGGGCGCCGGGAGCTTCGCGAGCGGGCCCTCTCAGCACTGTCGGTGCGCACGGCCAGCCAGATGTAATCGGCGTCATGCCCACCGGTGGTGAAGATCTTCTGGCCGTTGACCACGTAGTGGTCGCCGTCGAGCACTGCGGTGGTACTCAGCGACGCCAGGTCGGTACCGGCCTCGGGTTCGGTGTAACCGATGGCGAAGTGCACATCGCCGGCGAGGATCGCGGGCAGGAAGATGCGCTTCTGCTCCTCGGTCCCGTGGACCTGGAGGGTCGGACCGACGGTCTGCAGGGTGACCGACGGCAGCGGGACATCGGCCCGGACGGCCTCGTTGGTGAAGATCTGCTGTTCGATCTCCCCGAATCCCTTGCCGCCGAACTCCTTCGGCCAGCCCACGCCGAGCCAGCCGTCGTCGCCCATGCGCTTGATGACCTTGCGGTAGGTGGGCCCGTGCCGCTCGGTCAGCATGACCTTCGCTTCTTCCGGGGTCACCAGGTCGGCGAAGTACTCCCGGAGTTCCTCACGCAGCGCGCGCTGCTCGGGCGTCAGATCGATGAACATGCTCACCCCTGTACTCGGTCGGCCGGGGCAGTGCCCTCGGTGATGTCGGCGAGTTCGTCGAGCCGCACGGCGGCCCCACCCACCAGGCGGGCGAGGTCCTTGGCGACGGAGAAGTACCGGTGCAGCGGGTAGGTGATGTCTACGCCGATTCCGCCGTGCAGGTGGGTCATCGCCCGCAGGGTCGGCGGGATCTCCTCGGCGAGCCAGTACGCGGCGACGCCGAGATCGGTTGCAGCGTCGAGGCCTTCGGACAGTCGCCACGCGGCAGCGGTGGTGGACAGGTCCATCGAGCGACCGACGACGTAGATGTCGGCGAGCTGCTGACCGACGGCCTGGAACAGTGCGATCGGCTTGCCGAACTGTTCGCGCGTCGAGACGTGGTCGGCGGTGAGCCGGGTGGCCCCGGCGACGAGACCGTCGGCGTAGGCACACAGCGCGAGCCGGTACCGGTCGCGCAGGACCGACAGCTCACGACTGACGACATCGGCATCGTCGACGGCGACGTCGTCGAAGGTGACCGTGTACTCGCCCCAACCGCTCGACGACGGGGTGCGCGTGAGCGTGACACCGTCGGCCGTCGGGGAGATGGCCACGACGCCGGCGTCGGACGTGACGAGCAGGACCGAGGCACCCTCGGCGTGCAGGACCCCGACCTTCGTGCCGTTGAGGCGACCGCCACGGACACTGGTCTGCGGAGTCGGCGTCAGCGGGTCGCCGTGTTCACCGATCGCGATGGCGGCCCAGCGCCCGGCGGTCAGGGACTCGCCCCAGCGCGACCATACGTCCGCACCGTTCCCGGCGGCCTCGGCGAAGACGAGCGCGGCGGTCAGGGTGCCGAGCGCGGGGGTCACCGCGGCGGCTCGCCCCATCCGTCGGAACAGCGGCAGCAGCCCCGCCTCGTCGACGTCGTCACCGTCGCGGTCGGCCGGCAACGGCAACGCGAGCAGCCCGGCGTCGACGAGCGCCTGCCAGGTCTCGGTGTCGAAGCCACCGATCTGATCACCTGCTCCCGACCCACCGGAATCCCGCCTGCCGAAGGTCGACTCCCAGTCGGGTTGTCGTCGTGCGAACACGTCCTCCGCGACGTCGCGAACCGCGATCGCCGTGCCGTCCAGGGCAAAGTCCACCCTGCGTCTCCTCACCGTGCGCGAACTACAGAACTAGAACTTGTTCTAGTTGTATCAGAGTCGGCGCATCAGAGGGTAGAGATCCGGCTTTATCTGCGGTTTCGCGCAGCCGCGACCGGTCAGCCGCGCGGCAAACCGAGAATGCGTTCCGCCGCCGCGGTCTTGAGAATCTGGGTCGTTCCACCGGCGATCGACAGACAGCGGTTCTGCAGCACCGCGTCGGACGCATCGGTGGCCGCCAGGCCCTGCACGCCGAGGAGCCGCAGGGCGAGATCGGGCACCGACTGGCGGTGCTGCACACCGATCAATTTGCGGACGCTGGACAGCGCACCCGGGTCGAGTCCGGCGAGCTGCTGGGTGGCGGCACGGGCGTCGAGGACCCGACCGACATGTGCGTCGGCGAACTGGCTGCCGAGTGCCACCCGTTCGGCGTCGGAGAGGTCGCGCGTCATGCCCTGCACCTGACGCAGCAGCGACTCCATCTCCTTGCCGAGCCCGGACCCGCCCATCGCCACGCGTTCGTTCGCGAGGGTCGTGCGGGCCAACCGCCAGCCGTTGTTCACCTCGCCGACCATGCAGTCGTCGGGCACGACGACGTCGTCGAGGAAGACCTCGTTGAAGTTGGCGCGACCGGTCAGCTCGCGGAGCGGCCGGATGTCGATGCCCGGCGAGGACATGTCGACGAGGAAGTAGGTGATCCCCTTGTTCTTGGGGGCCTCGGCGTCGGTGCGCGCCAGACAGATGGCCCACTGCGCGTTGTGCGCCTGCGAGGTCCAGATCTTCTGACCGGACAGGCTCCAGCCGCCGTCGACGCGCTCCGCCTTGGTACGCAGCGCGGCGAGGTCGGAACCGGCCTCCGGTTCGCTGAACAGCTGGCACCAGACGATCTCGCCGGCGAGGGTCGGGGCGACGAAGCGTTCGCGCTGCGCGTCGGTGCCGTGGGACAGGATCGTCGGAATCGCCCAGGCGCCGATGACGAGGTCGGGCCGGACGACGCCGGCCGCGTCGAGTTCGGTGTCGATGAGCAACTGCAGGGCCGCATCGGCACCGAGTCCGTACGGCGCCGGCCAGTGCGGGGTGAGGTAACCGGTCTCGGCGAGGACGCGCCGCTGGTCGTCGGCGTCGGCCGCCGCGATGCGTGCGACCGTCTCGCGGACCTCGTTCCGCTTGTCCTCGACCTGCGACAGGTCGAGGGCGAAGCGCCGGCGTGCACCGGCGAGCCCGCGGTCGGCGAGCGCGGTGGCGGCATCGTGCGCATGGTCCAGAGCCGCCTGCGCGGCGAGTGCGGACCGCAGGTAGAGATGCGCGTCGTGTTCGAAGGTGAACCCGATCCCGCCGAGCACCT
Organism: Gordonia sp. Swx-4; assembly: GCF_030316175.1. Classification (NCBI taxonomy): domain Bacteria; kingdom Bacillati; phylum Actinomycetota; class Actinomycetes; order Mycobacteriales; family Gordoniaceae; genus Gordonia; species Gordonia sp. Swx-4. The sequence continues at coordinate 827,784 of NZ_CP128197.1, read as the reverse complement.
GGATGCAGTCCTTGGCCGTGGCAGCGGGCGCCTGGGCCACCACGACGTCGGCGGCGAGCCGGCTGATCTCGAGTTGTTCTCGCGCAGAGGCGAGTTCGTCGGAGGAGGCGTTGAGCACCTCGTCGACCGCACCGGCCACGTCCCATGCGACGGCCGTGACCTCTTCGCTGCGGCAGAGCATCTCGGCACAGATGTGCTTGATCGCCTGGAACGATCCGATCGGCGCACCGAACTGTGTGCGGACCTTGGCGTAGTCGACCGCGGTGTCGAGGGTCCAGCGGGTGACGCCGCTCTGATACGCAGCAAGCGTCGCCGACAGCAGCCCCTCGACGAGCGGCGCATCGGGTAGTTCGACGAGGTCGTCGGCGGTGACACCGGTCAGGCGCACGCGGGCCACTGAGGTGGTGCCGTCGAGCGGGGTCTCCGGCGCGATGTCGGCGCTGCCGACGTTCGGCGGGAGGATCCACCAGCGACCCTCGCGACCGGGGACGTCGAGCGCCGCGAGGACCGCGACACCCTCGGAGTAGCCGCCGACGAGCCCGAGGTCGATGGCGTCGGACAGCGGTGCGGCCGCCCCGCCGGCGTGGCTCGCGACCGGCGTCACGATGGGTAGCGCACCTTCGAGAACCTGGTCGAGGAGCGCCTGCGCCCGGGCATCGGCGCTGGTGGACAGCGCGATAGCAGCGGTCACCGTCGGGACGACGGGCCCCGGGACCAATTCGATGCCGCACTGCTCGACCATCGCCGCCACGTCGACGAATCCCGCCCCGAGACCACCGGACGCCTCCGGCACCGCGGCCGCGAACACACCGAAGTCCGCGAGCTGACCGAACAGCTGTGTCCACTGGTCGCGCGGCTTGTCGAGGTCGGAACGGACGAGTTCGGTCACCTTCGCGGCGCGCGCCCAGGACTCGATACTGTGGCATACGGCTTGTTGTTCGGGAGACGTGGCGATTGTCACGAGTGATCCTCTGTATGTCGAGTTGTGAGGAATAATTAGAACCTGTTCTAATATGCCATGGGTGGAGGTGATCGGGTAGCCACCCGTGAATCCCCCGCCTCCCCGGTCGCCGATCACGTGAGGATGTCCGTACACACATGGCCCGCTCTGCACCAGGCAACGCCGCGGTCGACGCCCCAGCGGGGGCCGCAACCCCTGCCGCGTCGCCCGAAGCCGGTTCCACCGCGCAGCGCGAACGCCGCCGCCGCATCCTCGACGCGACGCTCGCTCTGGCCTCCAAGGGCGGTTACGACGCCGTCCAGATGCGCACCGTCGCCGACAAGGCCGACGTCGCGGTCGGCACGCTCTACCGCTACTTCCCGTCCAAGGTCCACCTGCTGGTGACCGCACTGGCGCGCGAGTTCGAACGCGTCGAGTCGAAGGTCGACCGCTCACAACTGCGGGGCGACACCGCGATCGACCGCCTGCGCCACGTACTGGACATGATCACCTTCGCGATGCAGCGCGACCCGCTGCTCACCGAGGCGATGACCCGCGCCTTCATGTTCGCCGACGCGTCGGCGACCGCCGAGGTCGATCAGGTCGCCGGCATCATCGACCGGCTCCTCGCCGGTGCCATCGTGGGCGTGGGCGAACCCACCGAAGAGGATCTCGCGATCGCGCGCGTGCTCTCCGACGTGTGGATGTCGAACCTCGTGCAGTGGCTGACCCGACGCGCGTCGGCCACCGACGTCACCAATCGCCTCGAGCTCACGGTCCGGCTGCTGCTGAAGGACCGCGCCAACTGAGCTGAATTCAGTCGTCCCGGTCGGCCGGCAGAGGGGTGCCGGCCGGCCGAGCGTGTACGTACGCCTCTACGACGGTCCGCATCACCGGCTTCCCGGCGTCGTTCACCACTTCCGACGTCGACCTGACGAGCGCGCGATTGCGGTCGTCGAAGTCGACGGCGTCGATGGTCAGCGAACCGGTCAACGTGTCACCGGGACGCACCGGCCGGAGGAACACGACATCGGCAAGTCGCTTGCCCGCGATGACCTTCCAGCGATACAGGACCCCGGTCACCGCGAGCTTCTGATAGATCGACATCGTGTGCAGACCACTGGCGATCAGCCCGCCGTAGACGCCGGCCTCGGCCGCGGCCTTGTCGGTGTGGAAGTCCTGCGGGTCCCAGGTGCGGGCGAAGTCGAGCAGTTCGTCCTCGGTCACGTGGTGAGTGCCGAAACGGAACACCTGTCCGGCCTCGAGATCGTCAGCCCACAATCGGTCGGCTTCGCTCACTTCAGATCTTTGGCGATCATCGGCCAGGTGGTCTTGAGATCGCGTTCCCAGTAACCCCAGGAGTGGGTGCCGTCAGGCCGGAACAGCACCGTGTGCGGAACCTTCAGCGCGCGCATACGCTGCGCCATCTGCTTGGTGCACTCGTTGACGGCGGCTTCGATGACTCCGCCGAGGATCACCTGGTTGGCCAGCGTCGCCGGGTCTCCGGCGACCAGCGGGGCCTCGAGGCGGTCGTACCAGCCGGGGAGGCCGGTGCCGCTGGTCATGTAGACCTTGGTGCCCCGCAGCTTCGCGGCGTTGACGTACGGGTCGTTCTTGCGCCATCCCGACGAGTTGATCGGACCCCACATGTTGTCGACGTTGCCCATGCCGCGGTCGGCGACGACCATCCGGATGTAGGTCTGCCCCAACGGATCACTGGTTCGGGCGCAACCGCTGTAGGCTGCCACCGACTTGTAGAGCCGCGGTGCGGAGATGGCGAGGTTCAGCACGGAGGTGCCGGCCATCGAGATGCCCGCGATCGCGTTCTTGCGAGTGGTGTTGAACTCCCTGTCCACCAACGGCGGGAGTTCCTTGGTCAGGAACGTCGTCCACTTGTTGCGGCCGAGCACCGGGTCGTCACGCTGCCAGTCGGTGTAGTACGAGAACGCACCGCCGATGGGCGTCACGACGTTGACCTGCTTGTCGCGGAAGAACTTCGAGTACTGCGTCTTCGCCGCCCAGGTCGCCGAGTCCTCGCCGCCGCCGGCACCGTTGAGGAGGTATAGGGTCGGGCGTGGCTTGGTGAGGTCCTTGGGGCGCAGGACGTTGACCGGGACCAGCCGGCGCATCGCGGCCGAGTAGACGATCAGCGTCGTCTGCTGGGCCGAGTCGTGGATGACGGTGTCGATTCGTGCGCGATTGGGGTCGGGTGCCGGCGCAGCAAGAGCCGCCGGCGCCCATCCGGTCGCCGCAACCGCGACGGCACACGCGACGACAGCCAGTCGCCTCTTCCACGAGGAACGCACCAATAGCCCCTTTGGTTAACAATGTTCTCAGACTTAACAAAGGTAACCGGGATCGACGGAGCACCCCAAGCCGAGACGGTCGTCGTTGTGCTTTTGTGATGTGCGGCAGGCCCGGTCAGCGTGGCTGGAACCGCTGAGCACCGTCGAGGCGCACGATCTCTCCGTTGATGTAGTTGTTCTCGAGCAGGTGTTGCGCCAGCGCGGCGAATTCGTCGGGAAGACCGAGGCGCTTGGGGTAGGGCACGCCGGCGGCGAACTTGGTGAGCGCCTCCTCCCCCATCGACTCCATGATCGGCGTCCGCATCGTGCCGGGGGCGATGGTGTTCAGGCGCACGGCAACCGAGCCGAGGTCGCGCGCGCCGGACAGGGTGAGACCCAAGACCCCGGCCTTGGCGGCGGCGTAGGCGGTCTGGCCGACCTGCCCCTCGTAGCCGGCGATCGAGCTGGTCATCACGATCGCGCCGCGCTCCCCGGAATCCTTGGGTTCACCGGCCGCCAACTTGGCCGCGGTCAGCCGCAGGACGTTGTAGGTGCCGGTGAGATACAGGTTGAGGGTCTTGACGAACCCCTTCATCTCGGCGGGCGAGCCGTCGCGGCCGACGATCTTCTGTGCCACACCGAATCCGCCGTGCGCGATGACCGCGTAGCGCAGCTCGCCGAGTTCCCCCGCCTGCTCGAGCGCGGCGTTCACGGAGTCGTCGTCGAGCACGTCGGTGCGCGCATAGATCGCCCGCTCCCCCAGCTCTTCCGCGAGTTCCTTCGCCGGCTGGTCGGCCAGATCGGCGATCACGACCGACGCACCGGCGGCGTGCAGCCGACGCACCGTCGCCGCACCGAGTCCACCTGCACCGCCGGTGACGACCGCGACTTCACCCTCGAACGACATCTGTTCTCCTCACATCGATTTCACGTGCTGATCGGTTGGGCACATGCAGTTGACTCAGGCGCCGGTCCACTCGGGCTTGCGCTTCTCGGCGAACGCGCGGGCGCCCTCGATCGCATCTTTCGAGGTGAAGACCGGCGCGAGCAGGCGACCCTGGCGGTCCCACTTCTCGTCGTCGCTCCACGATTCCGACTCGGCGATGATCCGCTTGGTGACCGCGACGGCCAGTGGACCGTTCTCGGTGATGCGTTCCGCCAGCGCCAATTCGAGGGCCTTCTGGTACGGGATCTTCTTGGGCAGCCGGAGAAGTCCACCGGCGCCCGCGACGAGGCCGCGCTTGACCTCGGGGATGCCGAACTTCGCCGACTTCGACGCGACGACGAGGTCGGTCGCGAGAACCAGCTCGGTTCCGCCCGCGAGTGCGTAGCCCTCGACGGCGGCGATGACGGGCTTGGCCGGCGGCTTCTGTGTGAAGCCCAGACCGCGACCCTCGATGGCAACCGACTCGCCGGCCGCGAAGGCCTTCAGATCCATTCCCGCGCAGAAGTTCCCGCCCGCGCCGGTCAGGATGGCGACCGACAGCTCCGGACTGTCGTCGAGCTCGTCCATCGCGTCGGCGAGCGACTGGCTCACTTCGTGGTTGATCGCGTTGCGCGCCTGTGGCCGGTTGATCGTGATGACGAGGATGCGCCCCCGGCGCTCCACGAGAACTGCGTCGGACATGTGTCGCTGACCCCTCACCGATTTTCGACGATCGCTGCGGACGCGCTCACGCGAAATCGGGCGGCGTCGGCCGCAGCTCGGGGGTCATCGTAAGCAGAGACCGGTCGCCGAATGGGGAAAATGAACCAACTGAGTTAGACAAGTTCCACGACCCCGTCCGCAAACCCACCCCTTTTCCGTAAACCCACTACCCGGCTAGGGGGTGGAAATACGGAAAAGGGGTGGGTCTGCGGGAACGGGTCTACTCCCGGATCTCGTCGACCAGTCCCCAGTCCAGTGCCTGCTGGGCGTCGATCTCGGCACCTGTGACGAACAGGTACAGCGCACGCCACCGTCCGATGCGCCGGGGAACGCTCACGGTTCCGCCCGCTCCAGGGATGAGGCCCATCGCCACCTCTGGGAGGCGGATGCGGGTGTCCGGCGCGGCGACGATGTGCCCGGCGAAGGCGGGGATCTCGATACCCGCGCCGACGCAGTGCCCGTGCAGCCGGACTTCGACTTTGTCAGCCAGCGTGGACACCAACCGGCCGGCCCCACCGCGCGTGCGGATCAGATGGGCGGTCGACGAGTCGGGCATGTGGCCGAACTCGTCGAGGTCGCCGCCGGCACAGAAGGAGCTGCCCGCGCCGTCGATGATGATGCGGTCGATCGAGTCGTCGAGGACCGCGAGGCGCAACGCCTCCACGAGCGCGTCTCTCCGGGCCGTCCCGTACGCGTTACGGCGTCCGGGCCGGTTGAGGGTGATCCGCAGGGTTCCGGCCTGTCGGTCCAGCAGCACCGGGTCGACGGCGGGCGGTGGAAGAGGTCGTCCTTTCGCTCGACGCGCCTCCAGCCACCGACCGAACTCGTCGCCGCCCTGGAGTGTCGAGTAGCCCAGCGATTCGACGTCGATCGCCGCGACGGGGTCGAGCGGTTCGGCGGCTCGGACCACCTGCGCGGCGACGAGAGATGCCTGGGGGCAGCGTGAGACGGCATCGGTGAACACTGCGACAGCCGCGTCGACGTCGTCGGCGGCCACCACACTCCGGTGGCCGGTTCCGGTCGGGGCACAGGTGAGATCGAGTGCCTCCAGCAGCGGGTTCAGCGCGTCGTCGAGCGGGCCCGTCGAAGTTCCCATCAGGATCACGTCCGACGCCGAGGCACGGTCGACGGCCCGGGTCAGGTCACCGTCGGTCACGCCATCCGCGGTGTCGAGGTCCACCAGCACCAGCGGGAGTGAGACAGCGGCACCATCCCCGAACAGGCCTCCGCCGCCGACGACCGGTTCGGCGGCGAGATCGGCGATCGAGATACGGCGGGCGTGCACGGCAGTGAACCTCCTGAGCTTTACCTGCGGACGGTAGCATTTCGCCCGTGTCCAGCCCTGCGTCCCATGATCCGGTGCGCGCCTGGGCGGAGAGCGGGATCCCGCATCTCACCGGTAGGCCCGACGGCCCGCCGCTCATTCCGCCCGGCCATGCCGCGGCACGGGCGCGCGAACTCACCGACTGGATCCGCACGGCAAGCGCCGGCGCGGTCGACGTCGACGGTGCCGCACTGCTGGGAGAGCGCGCGGCACTGACGGGTCACCGCCGCCAGGGAGACCTCACCCCCGGCGGATCGGGGCGCCTGCTTCCCGCATCGGACGGCTGGGTCGCGGTGAGTTGCGCACGCCCAGACGACCCCCTCCTGCTGGGCGCGCTGATCGAGAGCGAGGTCACCGGGGACGATCTCTGGCCGAAGGTCGCCGCCTGGCTCGCCGGACACTCCCGAGCAGACTTCGACGAACGTGCTGCACTGTTGGGCATCGCGGGCGGCGGTGTCGCACATGGCGCCGCGATCGCTGACGCAGCGCGTGACGCATTGCGGCCGAACGGTGTTCCCCGTCCGGTCGACGGTCTGCTCGTCGTCGATTTCAGCGCCCTCTGGGCCGGGCCACTGTGCGCACACCTGCTGGGTCTCGCGGGAGCGCGGGTGGTGAAAGTCGAGACACCGCAACGTCCGGACGGCGCGCGACGCGGAAACCAGGACTTCTACCGATTGCTCCACGACGGCCACGAATCCGCCGTGCTCGACCCGTCCATCGCCGCTGAACGCGAAGCGCTTCACCGACTCGTGGCCGCGGCCGACATCGTGATCGAGGCATCCCGACCACGAGCGCTACGCCGATTCGGTCTGCGCGCCGAGGATTTCGTCGCCAACGGGATCACCTGGCTGTCCATCACCGCGGCCGGACGCGACTCCCACCGGATCGGCTTCGGCGACGACATCGCAGCCTCGGCGGGTCTGGTCGCCGCCGACGACGCGGGCCCGATGTTCGTGGGCGACGCGATCGCCGATCCGTTGGCCGGTCTGACCGCCGCCGCGCTGGCAATGTGCGAGCCCGGCAACGGGACACTGTGGGACATCTCCATGCGCGCCACGGTCGCCTCGACCCTCGGCGGTCAACCGTCCCCGCCCACGCGTCGCGACGGCGATCAATGGGTGGTCGACACCGGTTCCGGCACAGTGCCCCTCGATCCACCCCGAGCACGCGCCGGCGGTGGAGGAACCCGATGAACGGCAACCTGTTCCGTGGGGTGTCACTCCCCGAGGGCATCCGCGACGTGGCCGTGGACGACGGCATGATCACCACGGTCGGCGTGGACCTCACGGGCGACGCGACAACGGGATTCGACGTCATCGACGCCGACGGCGGTGCACTCATCCCGGGTCTCCACGACCATCACATCCACCTCCACGCGCTGGCTGCGGCCTCGGCGTCGGTACAGTGTGGTCCACCCCAGGTAACCAGCGCCGGCGATCTCGGCGCCGCCCTGGACCGCGCCCCCGACACCTCCGGCTGGGTCCGCGGCATCGGCTATGTGGAGACCGTTGCCGGACTTCTCGATTCCGCCGCCCTCGATCAGCTCCACGCCCGCCGGCCGGTCCGCATCCAGCACCGCAGCGGAGCGGTGTGGTTCCTCAACACCGCAGCCGCCGTGGGCGTCGGGTTGCGGACCGCCGATCATCCCGGCGTCGAGCGAGACGACTCCGGAGCACCGACCGGGCGGGTGTGGCGCGCCGACGATTGGCTTCGGGAGCGGATGGGGCACGCCCGGCCGCCGGATCTGAAACACGTCGGTTCCGAACTGGCCCGATACGGCATCACCGGGGTCACCGACGCCACGCCGAACCTGTCCGACGAGTCCCTCATCGCGCTCGTCTCCTCGCACACGAACGGAGCAGTGCCACAACGACTTCACCTGCTGGGCGTCCCACTCGACGCGACACCCGACCTCCCACCGACCGTGACTGTCGGACCGTTCAAGATCGTCCTCGCCGACTCCGACCTCCCCGACTTCCCAACCCTGTGCGACCAGATCCACACCGCGCATTCATGGGGCCGCGGCGTCGCCGCGCACTGCGTCACCCGGGAAGCGCTGCTCCTCCTGCTCGCGGCCCTCGACGAGGTCGGCAGCCACCCGGACGACCGGATCGAACACGGCGCGATCATCGCCGCAGACACCGTCGAGGAGCTGCACCACAGACAGATCCCCATAGTCACCCAACCCGGCTTCATCACCGCGCGGGGCGACGACTACCTGGATCGCCTCGACACCTCCGATGTCGCCGACCTGTACCGCTGCGCATCACTCGTCGAACGCGATGCACCCGTCGCGATGTCGAGCGACGCCCCCTACGGACCGGTCGATCCATGGACGGTGATCGCCGCTGCCGCAACCCGTCTCGCACCAGACGGCCGCACCATCGGCGCCGACGAACGGGTCAGCCGCGGAACAGCATTGGGTCGCTATCTGACGCCGCTGAGCACCCCGGCCGCAGCGCCACGGACGGTCCGTCCCGGTGAACCCGCCGACCTCGTCCTACTCGACGACACCCTCGAATCCGCGCTACGGACAGGCGCGGATTCCGTGCGCTGCACAATGATCCGCGGGCGCATGGCGTACCGGCGTGGGGAGTGAGCCGATTGTCAGCCGACGCCGGGCACCGGGACCTGCGCACCCGTCACCGCGGCGGAGGCGTCGGACACCAGGAAGGCGACGGTCTCGGCGATCGCCTCCGGCGACACCCAGCCCTTGCGGGACGAATCCGGCTGGCTCTCACGGTTGCCCGGGGTGTCGATCACCGACGGCAAGATCGCGTTGGCCCGGACGGCGTCGTCCTTGTACTCCGCGGCGAGGGCGCTGATGAACGCCCAGACGGCGGCCTTGGACGTGATGTATCCGGCGGCACCGGAGAACGGTGCGAACGCGGCCTTCGCCGACACTCCGACGATCGATCCGCCGCCGGCGTCGATCAGCTTCGGGATCGCCGCCGCGGACAGCAGATACAGCGGACGCAGGTTGAGGCGGAGCAGTCGCTCGAACTCGTCGACCGGGGTCGCGTCCACACGCTCCCCCATCGCGAACCCGCCGACCAGATTGACCACGGCCTTCACCGGAGCCGACGGATCACCTGCCGCAGCGGCGACGACCTCGGCCACCGACGACTCGTCGAACAGATCGGCCTGGAGAGCGACCAGTCGATCGGAGTCGGGAAGGCGCGACAGCTCGGCCTCGACGACCCACGGCACCACCACACGCCAACCGTCGTCGAGCAGTTTCCTCGTGACCGCGGAACCCAATCCGCCCGTACCGCCCGACACGATCACCGTTTGCACCATCACCCGATCCGTCCAGTCTGATTGTGTGTATTCATCTCACCCTATGCGTGAAAGGCTATGCCGATGAGCACGAACGTCACCGCGGACGCTCCGGAGTGGTTCCGCACAGCAGTCGAAACGGAACCCGAGCACTCGTCGATCATCGTCCACGGTGCGCGGATCACCTATCGCTGCTGGGGTGAACCCGGCGCCCCCGGCCTGATCCTGGTCCACGGTGGTGCGGCCCACGCCGGATGGTGGGACCACATCGCCCCGCGGTACGCGCAGGACCGTCGCGTCGTCGCCCTCGATCTGTCCGGACACGGCGACAGCGACTGGCGCGACGCCTACAGCCTGGGCATCTGGGCCGACGAGGTCGCCGCGGTCGCCACGGCTGCCGAAGCGACCACCGACGCAGTCCTCGTGGGGCACAGCCTGGGCGGGCTCGTGGGCATCCGGACGTCGGCCGCCCACCCCGATCTCACCGAGAACCTCGTGCTCGTCGACTCCCGCATCCTCGACGCCGAGATGCTCGACGAGATCCAGCGAAACCAGCCCGAGGAAGGCATTCCCCGAGGCAGCAAGCACTACCCGTCACCCGAGGCGGCCCTCGAACGGTTCCGGCTCGTGCCCGACCACCCGAGCCTCGACTACGCCAGGGCCCACGTGGCGCGGCAGTCGGTCGTCCGCGACGACGACGGCTGGCGGTGGAAGTTCGACCGCGGATTCGCCGACGAACTGACCGATCTCCCCTCGCACCCGCCGAGCAGCTGCCGGCTCAGCGTCGTCTACGGCGAACACGGGGTCGTGACCCCGGCGATGATCGACATCGTCACCGCCGGCCTCGACGAACCCGCACGCGTCGTCGAACTCGCCGGCGCCGGTCATCACATCCCGCTCGAACAGCCCCTCGCATTGATGGATGTGATCGACCACGCCCTCTGATTCGCGTGACAGCGTCTTCGCGTCGCTGCACATCCCCAACTACCGGATCTTCTTCGCCGGTATGACGGTGTCGATGACCGGTTCCTGGATGCAGGCCACCGCCCAGGCCTGGCTGGTGTTGACGTTGAGCGGGTCGGCATCGATTCTCGGCCTGATCGTCGCGCTGCAGGCACTGCCCGTTCTCCTGATCGGCCCGTATGCCGGTGTCATCGCCGACCGCGTCGACCGTCGGCGACTGCTCACGATCCTCCAGGCGATGATGGGCTTGCTTGCGGCGGTGCTGGCCGCGCTCGCCCTCGCCGGAGTCGTGGCGGTGTGGCATGTGGCGATCCTGGCGGTACTGCTCGGCCTCGGACACGCCTTCGAGCAACCCGCGCGACAGGCGTTCATCCACCAGATCGTCGGGAAATCGCTGATCCGCAATGCTGTCACGCTGAACTCGGTGATGGTCAACGCCGCTCGCGCCGTCGGTCCAGCCGTCGCCGGTGTCATCCTCACACTCGTCGGCGCGGGTTGGTGTTTCGCGATCAACGCGGTCAGTTTCGTCGCGGTGGTCGCCTCGCTGATCGCGCTCGACAGCACGAAGATCACCCAGGAGACCCCGGTTCCCCGTGCGAAAGGCCAGCTGCGCGAGGGTATCCGCTACGTCCGCGGCATCCCCTCGCTGTGGATTCCGCTCGCCACGATGGCGCTGGTCGGCACTCTGGCCTACAACTTCCCGGTCACCCTGACGGCCGCCGCGGACTTCGTCTTCGACGGCGGCCCACAGGCTCTCGGTTTCATGACCTCGGCCATGGGTGTCGGCGCGGTGGTCGGCGGTCTGGTCGTCGCGGCGCGCGGCACCATCGGCCTGCGGCCGCTCACGCTGGCCGCCTTCGGATTCGGCATCACGATCGCCGCGGCCGCGCTGGCACCTGATCTGATCACCGCCATCTGCGCGCTGTTCCTGGTGGGCTGGCTGAGTGTGACGTTCATGTCGACCGGCAACGCCACCCTGCAGCTCAACGCCGAACCGCAGATGCGGGGACGCGTCATGGCCCTGTGGTCGGTGGCGTTCATGGGATCGACGCCGATCGGAGGTCCACTGATCGGCGCGGTCATCGAGGCCACCAATCCGCGTGTCGGCCTGGGCGTCGGCGCGGCCGCGTGTCTGGCCGCCGCGTTGCTGGCCTTCGTCGCCGACCGCAGAAGCCGACCGCGCCCGGGGCCCGAACCTGTCACCGACTGACCGGTGAAACGCCTTGCAGCCGGTCAGCTGTGCTGACCGGCTGCGTGCGGGGGCTCGGGACTCAGAGGCGGGTCAGACGGCGTCGCTTCCGTCGATGCTCCCGAAGTCGCCGACCGAGACGTTGCCCTGATCGTCGACGGCGGTGTCGAAGGTGCCGTCGCAGTCGGTGTCGGCGACCGCGATGTCGGTGTAGCCGTCGCCGTCGCTGTCCGCCTCGATCAGGTCGATCTGGCCGTCGGCATTGGTGTCGTAGGCGATCGAATCGGCCGAGCCGTCACCGTCGGTGTCGAGGACGGCGTCGGTGGTGCCGTCACCGTCGATGTCGGCGAGGGCGGCGTCGACGAGGCCGTCGCCATTGGTGTCGACCAGGACTGCGTCTGCGGGGATCTGGGTGCTCATGGGTTGTTCCTTTCGTGGTGTCCGACAGTGCGGGCTGTTCGCTGCGTTCGAATACTTGGAGCGGGTGCGGGCCGGGAATGTTCCCGGCGATCCAGGAGTCGTTCGGATGGCCGATGCCCCGCCGCGTGTGCCGACGACATGCCTCTTTCGACGAATCACCCCCACCGTCTCAGTCCGGCCGTTAGCGTGACTCAGGTCACGATCGGAGGGGCGATGACGCCAGATCGATGGAATGTGTCCACAGCACGACGGCGACTACACGCGATCACCTGCCTTGCCGCGGGGGCAGTGCTCGCGTCGACGATGCTGGTGTCGGCGCCGGCGACCGCCGCGAACCACTGGTTCCCGGACATCTCCGACACTTCTGTTCCCAAGGCCGACTGCGGTCCGGGCTCCAAGCCGGAACCGGGCCTGCAGGGTGACGTCAGCGCCGAGGACCGACAGTCGGGCCGGAGCAAGCAGGGCTACAACTGCAACCTGACCGAACTCGGCAATGTGACGGGTGCGGGCGGCGGCATCGTGTCCGCATCCTTCGAGCACTGCAGCTACACCGGAAGTCTCTTTCCCGGCAACAACTTCTTGCCTCAGCCGGGCGTCCAGGTCATCGACGCCTCGAATCCCCGGAACCCGAAGGTCGTCGGGTCGCTGACCGACACCGCGATGCGCGGCGGCACGTGGGAGACCCTGAAGGTCAACAAGAAACGCAAACTCCTCGCCGCGACCGGGGTCCCGCTCCTCTGGGGTGCAGGCTTTTTCGCGGTCTACGACATCTCCGATTGCACCCGACCCAAGCTGCTCAACGCCCGTGGCGGCGGCATCGCCTACCCCATCCCGTTCACCTCGCACGAGGGCGGCTGGTCACCGGATGGCCGAACCTACTGGGCGTCGGGTGTCGCACCCGGTCACCTGAGCGCGATCGACGTCGCCGATCCGCGAAACCCGCGGGTGATCTGGCAGGGACTGCACAGCTTCCTCGGTCACGGTTTCGGCATCACCCCCGACGGCAATCGCATGTACCTGTCGAACATGGCGGGCGTCACGGTCCTCGACATCAGCGCGGTACAGCGTCGTGCGCCGTATCCGCAGGTCCCCCACGTGGCCGCGTACCTGTGGCCGGACGGCCAGCTCAATCAGCACTCGATCCCGATCACCTACCGCGGCACGCCCCACGTCATCACGGCCGACGAGGGCGGCTCGGGCGGCGTCAAGATCTTCGACGTCGCCCGGGTCAACAAACCCCGCTACGCCGCACAGCTCAAACTCGAGATCAACCTGCCCGAACACCTGGACACCCAGTTCCGTTCGTCCATGGGCGGTTCGTTGTTCGGCAGCAACCCGCACTACTGCGCGGTCGACCGTCCGAACGATCCGACGGCGCTGGCCTGCGCCTGGGAATCGTCCGGCATCCGCGTGTTCGACATCCGGGACTTCTCCGCCATCAAGGAGATCGCCTACTACAACCCGCCGGCACAGAAGGGCGCGACCGCACTGACCCGGCCCAACTCACCGCATGTGCTCGGGTCGGTCATCGGCGCACCGGGTATCGAATTCCTCAGCCTCGGAATGTCTCTCGTGAACGGACGAGCCAAGCTGAACGAGATGATCGGTCCGCGCATGGGCATGGTCGTGGGTGGTGACATGGCCACCGACTGGTGCTTCTCCCCGCCGGAGTTCCACGGCAACAAGATCCTCACCACCTGCGCCGACGGGGGCTTCTACGCCCTCGAGTTGAGCAACCGGGTCTACATCCCGCCGCCGGATCAGGATTCCTTCCTCGGATGACCGACCGGCACGCCAGTACGCAGATCGCCGGACTGACCTCGCTCGCCGTCCTGCTCGTGGCGGTCGGCGTGGTCATCGGTTCGGTGTGGTCACCCGGCTCGCGGGACGACCTGAAGACGATGAGCCCCTCCGATATCGGTTTCGCACAGGACATGTCGACGCATCACGATCAGGCCCTCCTGATGGCCCGCACAGTTCTCGCCGCCCCCGATGTGGATCCGACGATCCGCGGATTGGCCGACCAGCTCGTCGTCGCCCAATCCGCGGAGAGCGCGACCATGCGCGGCTGGCTGCAGTTCTTCGAGCTGCCGCTGACCTCCGACGAACCGATGTCGTGGATGTCCCACGGTGATTCACATTCCCACGGTGCTGGCTCGGGGACCACGCCCGACGCACCGCTCATGCCGGGCATGGCGAGCACCGAGGAACTCGGCCGACTCGCCACCCTTCGCGGCGACGAGGCCGAGAAACTGTTCCTGCAGCTGATGATCCGGCACCATCGCGGCGGACTCGAGATGGCGCAGGCGGCGTACAACGACGACCGTTCCGGGTCGGCGACCAAGCAGCTCGCCCTGAACATGCTCAGCGATCAGGGAAACGAGATCGGCCAGATGTCGATGCTGCTCAAGGAACGCGGCGCCGAACCCCTGCCCACCTGAACGGTTCTCACGCTCTGACGGTCCGACCTCTCAGTCGGTCTTGGGATGCAGCATGAACATCTCCCAGACCTCCTTCTGGTCCACGGCCCACGGGTCGTAGACGAAGGGTGCGTGCCGCAAGGCCATTCCCGCTTTCCGCGGGGTGCGGTTGGCCTTGAAACCGTTGCAGGACTTGCATGCCGCGACCTGATTGCCGAACGTGCTGGGGCCGCCCTGCGACACCGGCACGATGTGGTCCACGGTGTCGGCCGGACCGTCGCAGTAGGCGCAGATCCATTGGTCGCGACGCAGGATCGTCGCATTGGAGGCGTAGGAATCCATCGTCTTGCCCGCGTACGGACGGTAGGCGTCCCGCTTGATGGCCACCACCTTGTGGATGGGCAGCGACACGGTCGGCGAATGGACGACGCGCACCAAGGGGGTGCCCTCGACGTTGCGTGCGACCTCGGTGGTCAGCAGGACGGCAGCGCGACGCCAGGTGACGCGCGCGAGGATCTGTAATCCCGCATTCGTGACGAAGATGGTCATGGATACTCCTCGATGCGTGGGCGAGTGAGCGCGCCGACCATCGAGGTTCACGACCTCAGGAACTGGTGGCGCTGGATGTGACTGGTCCGGACCGGGTTCGGGCTGGTAGCCCGTACCGGCAGCCGGGGTCGGTCATCCGCCACTCGCGAACGAACACCGCCATACCGATCGACATCTGCGCCACCTCCTTTCCGCTCTCTTCTGGCCTGCTGTTCGCCACGATAACCGCGGTCAGCGCAGCCTGCCACCGTTCATGCCGCGTGTTCGCCGAAGTTCACGTGCTGAACACAGGGTGTTTGCAGCAGGAACGCGACCACGCTCAGAAGATGTCGGGCAGATCCTCCGACACCTTGTTCGGGTACGTCGCCGGGCGCTTCTCCAGGAACGACATGACACCCTCGTAGACGTCGCCGGACTGGCCGCGGTAGAAGATCGCCTTCGAATCGGCGTGGTGGGCGTCGAGCGGGCTGGGCGCCCCGGCCATCCGCCACAACAGCTGGCGGGTCAGTGCCGCCGAGACGGGGGCGCTGTTCGCGGTCATCTCGCGGGCGACGGCGATCGCGGTCTCGAGGACCTTGTCCTTGGGCACGACCTGCTGGATCAGTCCGCGTTCGTGCGCCTCGTCGACCTGCACCATCTTGGCGCCGACCGTCCACTGGAGAGCCGTCGGCAGACCGACGAGCCGCGGGAGGAACCAGCTCGACGCCGCTTCCGGCACGAGGCCTCGGGCCGCGAAGACGAAGCCGAATTTCGCGTCCTCGGAGGCGATCCGCACGTCGGCGGGCAGGGTCATGGTGACGCCGACGCCGGCCGAGGGGCCGTTGATCGCGGCGATGACCGGCTTGAGCGAGGCGAACATGCGCAGTGTCAGCTTGCCGCCCTCGTCGGCCGGGACCTCGTCGCCCTCGACCACCGAGGAGGCGTCGAAGGTCGAGCCGCCGGCCTCGAGGTCGGCGCCGGCGCAGAATGCTCGGCCGGTACCGGTGAGCACCACAGCACGCACCGAGTCGTCGGCGTCGGTCTCGTCGAACGCCGCCCGCAACTCCTCGCCCATCTGCACGGTGAAGGCGTTGAGACGGTCGGGGCGGTTCAGCCGGAAGACGGCGATCTCGCCGTCCCGCTCGACGGTGATGGTGGGCTCGGCCTGGGTGGCCCTACGGCCGACCTCTGATGTAACGCTAGTCACAGTGATCGATGGTATCCACCCCCGTCACAGATGACTCGGGCAGGCAACACAAAACGGCGGCGCCACCCTTTCGGGTGACGCCGCCGATTGTGTCAGATCAGCTCAGGTCAGCTCGCGTCCGAGCCGCCGTCGCCTGCCTTGGACAGCTCGACCGGTGCGTCCGGAACCGCACGCGGCTTCTCCGAGCCGGTGAAGGTGAACTTGGCGTCTTCGCCGTCGCCTTCGCCGTCCCAGCCTTCGACGTCGACCAGCACGATCTGCCCGGGAGCGATGTCGCCGAACAGGATCTTCTCCGAGAGCTGATCCTCGATCTCGCGCTGGATGGTGCGACGCAGCGGGCGTGCGCCCAGCACCGGATCGAAGCCACGCTTGGCCAGCAGCGACTTGGCACGGTCGGTGACCTCGAGCGCCATGTCCTTGTTCTTCAGCGCGCTCTCCACTCGGGTCAGCATGAGGTCGACCATCTGGATGATCTCGTCACGCGTCAGCTGGTGGAAGACGACGATGTCGTCGATTCGGTTGAGGAACTCGGGCCGGAAGTGCTTCTTGAGCTCGTCGTTGACCTTCTGCTTCATCCGCTCGTAGCCGGACTTGGTGTCGTCCTTCGACGAGAAGCCCATGCCCACGGCCTTGGAGATGTCGCTCGTACCGAGGTTCGAGGTGAAGATCAGGACGGTGTTCTTGAAGTCGACCGTACGACCCTGACCGTCGGTGAGACGGCCGTCCTCGAGGACCTGCAGCAGGGTGTTGTAGATCTCGGAGTGAGCCTTCTCGATCTCGTCGAACAGCACCACCGAGAAGGGCTTGCGGCGCACCTTCTCGGTGAGCTGGCCGCCCTCTTCGTAGCCGACGTAGCCGGGAGGTGCACCGAACAGACGCGACGCGGTGAAGCGGTCGTGGAACTCGCCCATGTCGATCTGGATGAGTGCGTCGTCCTCGCCGAACAGGAAGTTCGCCAGCGCCTTGGAGAGCTCGGTCTTACCGACACCGGACGGGCCGGCGAAGATGAACGAGCCCGACGGACGCTTCGGATCCTTCAGGCCGGCACGGGTGCGGCGGATCGCCTTGGAGACGGCCTTGACGGCGTCCTCCTGGCCGATGATCCGCTTGTGCAGCTCCTCCTCCATGCGGAGCAGACGGGTGGTCTCCTCCTCGGTGAGCTTGAACACCGGGATACCGGTCCAGTTGCCCAGGACCTCGGCGATCTGTTCGTCGTCGACCTCGGCCACGATGTCCATGTCGCCACTGCGCCATTGCTTTTCGCGCTCGGCGCGCTCGGCGACCAGCTGCTTCTCCTTGTCACGGAGGCTGGCGGCCTTCTCGAAGTCCTGCGCGTCGATGGCGCTTTCCTTCTCCTTGCGCGCGTCGGCGATGCGGTCGTCGAACTCGCGCAGGTCTGGCGGCGCGGTCATCCGGCGGATGCGCATGCGTGCACCGGCCTCGTCGATGAGGTCGATCGCCTTGTCCGGCAGGAACCGGTCGTTGATGTAGCGATCGGCCAGCGTCGCGGCGGCGACGAGTGCACCGTCGGTGATCGAGACGCGGTGGTGTGACTCGTAGCGGTCACGCAGACCCTTGAGGATCTCGATGGTGTGCTCGACCGACGGCTCGCCGACCTGGACCGGCTGAAAGCGGCGTTCGAGGGCGGCGTCCTTCTCGATGTACTTGCGGTACTCGTCGAGGGTCGTCGCACCGATGGTCTGCAGCTCGCCGCGGGCCAGCTTGGGCTTGAGGATGCTGGCGGCGTCGATCGCGCCCTCGGCGGCACCTGCGCCGACGAGCGTGTGCAGCTCGTCGATGAACAGGATGATGTCGCCGCGGGTGTTGATCTCCTTGAGGACCTTCTTCAGGCGTTCCTCGAAGTCACCGCGGTAGCGGCTGCCGGCGACCAGCGAACCGAGGTCGAGGGTGTAGAGCTGCTTGTCCTTGAGCGTCTCGGGAACCTGACCGTTGACGATGGCCTGCGCAAGACCCTCGACGACGGCGGTCTTGCCGACGCCCGGCTCACCGATCAGAACAGGGTTGTTCTTGGTGCGGCGGCTCAGGACCTGCATGACCCGCTCGATTTCCTTCTCCCGGCCGATGACCGGGTCGAGTTTGCCCTCGGCGGCGGCAGCGGTCAGGTTGCGACCGAACTGGTCGAGGACCAGCGAGGTGGACGGGGTGCCGGACTCGCTGCTGCGACCGCCGGTGCCCGCCTCCTGCGGCTCCTTGCCCTGGTAGCCGCTCAGGAGCTGGATGACCTGCTGGCGGACCCGGTTGAGGTCGGCGCCGAGCTTGACCAGGACCTGCGCGGCGACACCCTCACCCTCGCGGATGAGGCCGAGCAGGATGTGCTCGGTGCCGATGTAGTTGTGGCCGAGCTGCAGGGCCTCGCGCAGCGAGAGCTCCAGCACCTTCTTGGCACGCGGGGTGAACGGGATGTGTCCCGACGGTGCCTGCTGGCCCTGGCCGATGATCTCCTCGACCTGACTGCGGACACCTTCCAGGGAGATCCCGAGAGACTCGAGCGCCTTGGCAGCCACACCCTCGCCCTCGTGGATGAGGCCGAGGAGGATGTGCTCGGTACCGATGTAGTTGTGGTTGAGCATCCGCGCTTCTTCTTGGGCCAGAACCACAACCCGTCGCGCGCGGTCGGTGAACCGTTCGAACATTGTTCTCCCTCACATTGCTAGCGCCCCGGCCGCCGCGAAAACCACCTCGTGTGTCCGGTCGGGACAACGCGGTGCGGGTAGGCGACGACCAGCCTGCTTCCACTCTAGAGGTCGTCGTGGATGTACCTGCAGTTAACGCCCGTGCAGAGTGCACGGATCAACCGCGATGGCGGGGATGTGCACAGTACAACTGCGCAGGCCGGGGCGGTGTTCCCGCTTCGCTACGCCCAGAGCGAACGGGGCGTCGGGTCACCGCCGAAGGGCGACGAGGCGGGTCCGGCCGACAGTACCGACAGCGGTGTTGCCCGAGGGGTCGGTGAACCATCCGAGTTCATCGCCGCCCTCGGTGAGTCGGGCAATTCACCCGACCACACGAGTTCGGAGAGGCTAGCGTCATAAGCCATGAGTGTCGGCGAAAGACCTGCAATCCCGTCCACTCCTGACACCCCGGACACCGGGGAACCGACACGACGCCCGAGTTCGGTCAATCTGACCGTCTTCGTCGCTTCGGCCGCCATCGTGCTCGCCTTCGCGATCTGGGCGCTCGCCGCGCCGGAGACCGCGGAGACCGTCATCAACGAGGTGCGGAACTTCATCACCCGCTGGTTCGGCTGGTGGTACTTCATCCTCGCCACCGCGATCGTCGGTCTCGTCGTCTTCCTCGGCGTCAGCAAATACGGGCGGTACCGCCTCGGACCGGAGGAATCCCGTCCCGAGTACAGCCTCTTCACGTGGACGTCGATGCTGTTCGCCGCGGGCATCGGCATCGACCTGATGTTCTTCTCGGTCGCCGAGCCCGTCACGCACTTCCTGAACCCGCCGACGGGCGCGGCGGAGACCAACTTCGCGGCACGTGAGGCCGTGACGTGGACCGTCTTCCACTACGGCATAACCGGCTGGGCGATGTATGCCCTCATGGGCGGCGCCCTGGCCTATTTCGCGTTCCGGCACAACCTGCCGCTGACGATCCGTGCGGCGCTCTACCCGATCTTCGGCAAGCGGGTCGAGGGACGGTGGGGCGACGCGATCGACGTCGCGGCCGTACTCGGCACGATCTTCGGCATCGCGACTTCGCTGGGAATCGGTGTGGTGCAACTGAACTTCGGTCTCAACGAGATCTTCGGCATCGAGCAGGGCAAGGCGGCGCAGATCGGTCTGATCGCCCTGTCGGTGGTGATCGCCACCGCGTCGGCGACCTCCGGGGTGGACAAGGGCATCCGGCGGTTGTCGGAGATCAACGTGATCCTGGCCATCGGCATGCTGATCTACATCACGGTCGCGAAGGACGCGGACTTCCTCCTCAACGGTCTGGTCCAGAACGCGGGCGACTACGTGTCGACCTTCGCCGACCGCACCCTCGACACGTTCGCCTGGGATCAGGTGAATCCACAGCCCGGCAACGACGCCCGCGCCTTCGTCGACGGCTGGACGCTGTTCTTCTGGGCGTGGTGGGTGGCCTGGGCGCCGTTCGTCGGGCTTTTCCTGGCACGAATCTCCCGCGGACGGACGCTGCGGCAGTTCGTCTTCGGCGTTCTGGTGGTCCCGTTCAGCTTCATCCTGGTGTGGATCTCGATCTTCGGGAACAGCGCCCTGCAAGCAGCCCGCGGCGACAAGGATTTCGCCGAGACGACGGCATCGGCCCCCGAGGCCGGTTTCTACTCGCTGCTCGAGCAGTACCCGGGCGCGACACTGCTGATCGGCATCGCGACCATCACCGGCCTGCTGTTCTACGTGACGAGCGCCGATTCGGGGTCGCTGGTCATGGGCAACTTCACCAGCCGCCTCGACGATCCGATGGCGGATTGCTCACGGTCGCTCCGCATCTTCTGGTCGGTCGCCATCGGCCTGCTGACGCTGTCGATGCTCTTCGCCGGCGGCGGCGACGGATCGATCCTCACCCTGCAGGCCGCGACGGTCATCATGGGCCTGCCGTTCTCGTTCGTCCTGGGGCTGATCGGTATCTCGCTGTTGCGGGCTGTCCGCACCGAGTCGTACAAGCTCGACAGTTACCGCACCACGCTGCCGAAGGTGATCGCCGTCGGACGCGGGCCGACCGAGCAGAGCAGTTGGCGACACCGCCTGATCGGAACGCTCCGCTTCCCCGGCCGGATCGCAACCCGCAGATACATCACGGCGACGGTGGTCCCGGCGATGCACGAGGTCGCCGAACAGTTCGGTCGCGAAGGCGTTTCGGCGACGGTGGACGAGTCGGCCGCCAACGAGGGCCTGCCGTCTCCTCGTCTGATCGTGAAGCTGGCCGATGTCCCGGCCTTCGAGTACTGCGTGTGGCCGGTGTCCGCGCCGACGCCCACCTACGCGGTCCGTTCCCAGCGTTCCGACGACCGGTACTTCCGGTGCGAGGTGTATCTGACCGAGGGCTCGCAGGGGTATTCGCTGTCGGGATACACCCGGGAACAGATCATCGGCGACATCCTCGACCAGTATGAACGGCATCTCGGTTACCTCCATCTGCGTGACTCGGCGTCCGATCATCACGACCACACCGCTGTCGACCACGACCCCGACACCAGCGGCCCCGCCGCCGGCTCTGCGAGCGCCGGTACCGTCGCGGAGACGGACATACCCGACAGCGACCCGGAAGGAGCACCCGCTCCATGAGTGACACTCTCTACATCGACGGCCGGTGGTGCGCCGCCGAGTCCGGCAAGACTCGTGAGATTCGTTGCCCAGCGGACAATTCGGTGGTGGGCGTGGTGGCCGAGGCGTCCGCGGAGGACACCGAGGCGGCGATCGCCGCCGCCCGGCGCGCCTTCGATGCCGGGGAGTGGAGCGCCACCCCGGCTGCCGAACGCGGCGATCTCCTGCTCCGTGTCGCCGATCAGATCGACGCCCGCCGAGACGATTTCGTTCGTGCCGAGACACTAGACACCGGCAAGCGGCCGTACGAATCGGACATCGACATGACCGACATCGCGAACTGCTTCCGCTATTTCGGGAAGCTGGCCGCCCAGGACGCCGGCCGTGTCGTCGACACCGGGTCACCCGATGCCGACTCACGCATCGTCTACGAGCCGGTCGGTGTCTGCGGTCTCATCACGCCGTGGAACTATCCGCTGCTGCAGGCGGCGTGGAAGGTCGCACCGGCGCTGGCCGCGGGTAACACCTTCGTCCTCAAACCCGCCGAGCTGACGCCGCACACCTCGATCCTGCTCCTGGAAGTGCTTGACGGCCTGGGCCTTCCGGCCGGGGTCGCGAACCTCGTGTTGGGTGCCGGCGCGGATGCGGGCGCCCCGCTGTCGTCGCATCCCGACGTCGATCTGGTGTCGTTCACCGGTGGACTCGTCACCGGGCGAGTCATCGCCCGCGAGGCCGCGGCGACGGTGAAGAAGGTGGCACTCGAACTAGGCGGCAAGAACCCCAACGTGGTGTTCACCGACGCCTGCGCCACCGACGAGCTGCTCGCGGCCGCGGTGGACAACGCGCTCAACGCCGCGTTCCTGCACTCCGGCCAGGTCTGTTCGGCGGGCGCGCGACTCATCATCGAGGAGTCGGCCCACGACCGGTTCGTCGACGAGCTGGTTCGTCGAGCCGAGGAGATCCGTCTCGGACTCCCCTACAGCGAGGGCACCGAGACCGGGCCGCTGATCTCCGAAGCCCACCGCGACAAGGTGCACGCCTACGTCGAGAAGGCACGTGCCGACGGTGCGGTGATCCGCACGGGTGGCGCCTTCGCGACCGGCGACCAGGGCTCGGGGAAGCTCGATGACGGATGGTTCTACCTGCCCACCGTCATCGACTGCGCCGACCGTTCGATGGCCTGCGTGCACGACGAGGCCTTCGGGCCGACCGTGACCGTCGAGACCTTCACCACCGAGGACGAGGCAGTGACGCTGGCCAACGACACCGTCTACGGCCTCGCCGGCGCGGTGTGGTCGGCCGACGCCGCCCGCGCACGCCGCATCGCCGGCCGTATCCGGGCAGGAACGGTGTGGGTCAACGACTTCGGACCGTACCTCCCCGAGGCGGAGTGGGGCGGTTACGGCCAGTCCGGCTTCGGCCGTGAGCTCGGGCCGTCGGGCCTGGCCGAGTACCGCGAGGCAAAGCACGTCTACGAGAATCTTCGGCCGGGCGTGACCGGTTGGTTTGCAGACCGGAAGGGGCAGCAGCAGTGAGCGAGTCGTACGACTACGTGGTCGTCGGAGGCGGTTCGGCGGGTGCGGCGGTGGCGTCCCGGCTGTCCGAGGACCCGTCGGTCACGGTGTGTCTCCTGGAAGCCGGTCCGTCCGACGTCGGGGACGACGCGATCCTGCGCCTCGATCGCTGGATGGAACTGCTCGAATCCGGTTACGACTGGGACTATCCCATCGAACCGCAGGAGAACGGTAACGACTTCATGCGGCATGCTCGCGCAAAAGTCCTGGGAGGCTGCAGTTCCCACAACAGCTGCATCGCCTTCTGGGCGCCGCGTGAAGACCTCGACTCGTGGGAGCGCGATTTCGGGTGCGCGGGCTGGGGTTCGGAGGAGTTGTACCGACTGTTCCCCCAGATCGAGACCAACGACGCCCCCGGCGATCATCATGGCCGCAGCGGGCCGGTCCACATCATGACGGTCCCGCCGAACGACCCGTGCGGTGTCACCGTGCTGGACGCTTGTGAGGCGGTCGGCATCCCGAGGGCGGAGTTCAACAGCGGAAAGACGGTCGTCAACGGCGCCAACTTCTTCCAGATCAACCGCCGGCCCGACGGAGTCCGCGCGTCGTCGTCGGTGAGTTACCTGCACCCCCACCTCGACCGCCAGAACCTGACCATCCGCACCGGCTCCTGGGCCAAGCGCATCGTCATCGAGAAGGTCGACGGCGAGCTTCGTGCCGTCGGGGTCGAGATCACCGACAACGCGTTCGGACGCACGTCCAGGATCGATGCCGAACGCGAGGTGATCGTCTCGGCCGGCGCCATCGACACCCCGAAACTCCTGATGCTCTCGGGGATCGGGCCCGCCGACGATCTCCGTCAGCACGAGATCGACGTCTTCGTCGACTCCCCCGGCGTCGGCGAACACCTGCAGGATCACCCCGAGGGCGTCATCGGCTTCGAGACGAAGAAGCCCATGACGCAGGAGTCGACGCAGTGGTGGGAGGCCGGAATCTTCACCACCGTCGACGACGGACTCGACCGGCCGGACCTGATGATGCATTACGGCAGCGTGCCTTTCGACATGCACACGCTGCGTCAGGGCTACCCCACCAGTGAGAACACCTTCTGCCTGACGCCGAACGTCACCCACGCACGGTCGCGGGGCACGGTGAAGCTGCGATCTCGCGACTTCCGCGACAAGCCGCGCGTCGACCCCCGGTACTTCACCGACCCCGAGGGTTACGACATGCGGATCATGACCGCCGGTCTGCGCAAGGCGCGGGAGATCGCCGCAGCCGCACCATTGCAGGAATGGGTTGCGCGCGAACTCTATCCCGGACCCGACACCAGCAGCGACGAGGAGCTCGCCGACTACATCCGGCGCACCCACAACACCGTCTACCACCCGGTGGGCACGGTCCGGATGGGACCGCCGGACGACGAGATGTCGCCGCTCGACCCCGACCTGCGCGTCAAGGGAGTCGCCGGCCTGCGCGTCGCCGATGCGTCGGTCTTCCCCGAACACACCACCGTGAACCCGAACATAACCGTGATGCTGGTCGGGGAACGGTGTGCGGAGTTGGTGGCTGCGGAGCGGTAGGTCGCTCAGCTCCGGAACGAGTCGACGATGCGGTCGAGAACCGCGGCGACCTCCGCGGTCGCCGCGTCTCGATCCTCGGCCGCGGCGACGTAGAGCGCCGCCTCGTCGAGCGCACCGATCGCCACGTGGGCAAGAGGCCGGGTCGGCTGGTCGATGGCCTGGCCTGCGGCGATCGCCGCCTTGATCAGCCCTTCGACAAGGGCGAAGCCGAACTCCTCGCCGCGTGCTCGCCACTGGGCCCAGCCGAGGACGGACGGCGCCTCGACGAGGGTGATCCGGTGGACCGAGGGTTCGGTACACAACTCGAGGAACAGTCGCATACCCGACTTCAGCGCCGCGATCGGGTCATCGGCCGCGAGGGCACCGACCGCCTCGGCGATCTGGGTGACGACGTCCTGCTCGACGGCGTCGTAGACGGCGGTGAACAGCCCCTTCTTGTCGTCGAACTGGTGGTAGAGCGCGCCACGGGTCACGCCGGCCTCGTCGACGATCTCCTGGGTACCGACGTCGGCGAAACCGCGCTCGCCGAACAGCTTGCGACCTGCAGCGATGAGCGCCGCGCGGGTCGCCGCGGTGCGTTCGGCCTGGGTCCGACGGTTGACTTTCATACAGTCTGCACGTAACTTTCATACTCAGTGTTCGTAAGTTATCCGAGTCTACGAGAAGCGGACCTCGCCATGGCAAATACGCTGCCGACAGTCGAACTCCCCTCCGGTGTCATCGAGTGCGCCACCTACGGTCCCGCGGACTCCACCCTGCCGCCGATCGTCTTCATGCACGGGGCCGTCGTCGACCACCGCCTGTGGGAACCGGTGGCGGAGCTCCTCGCCGAACGCGGTCACCGGTGCCACGTACCGCTGATGCCGCTCGGTTCACACCGAATCCCTTGGGGGCCGGACGCGGATCGTTCGCCGCGCGGTGCGAGCCGGTTGTTGCGCGAGTTCGTCGGACACCTCGACCTGTCGTCGGCGGTCCTCGTGGCCAACGACACCGGCGGCGCAGTCACTCAGTTCGCACTCGACGAGGATCCCCATTTTGTGCGTCGTCTCGTGTTCACCAACTGTGATGCCTTCGATCTGTTTCCGCCGCAACCCTTTCGGTTGTACTTCGCGCTGATGCGCCAGCGGCTGCTGTTGAAGCCGCTCGTCGACGCGATGCGGCTCAAGGCCCTGCGGCACTCGCCGCTCGGCGTCGGCCTGCTCCTCCACGACCCCGACCCGGACCTCACCGCTTCGGTGTTCGCTCCCCTGCAGAGCGACGCTCGCATCCGCGACGACTTCATCGCATTCCTGCGCGAGATCAACCCGGCGGAGCTCGCCACGGTGACCGCCCGCATGTCGCGGGTCGACCTGCCCGTGCGGTTCGTGTGGGGTCGTGACGACCGGTGTTTCACCCCCGAACACGGCCGGCGGTTCGCCTCGGTCTTCCCCGGACCCGACGGCGAGGGCGCCCGGTTCGTCGAGATCCCCGGCGCCCGGACGTTCGTCTCGCTGGACCAGCCGCACGCGGTTGCCTCGGCGATCGCGGCGTTCGCGACGGAAGCGTCGAACCGTTAGGAGAAATTCTTCGCCGAAGGGCGTCGGATTCCGGTGCCCGCACACGACGATGTAGACGTGAGCAGCGACCAAGCGGCGTCTTCTGGACCAGAGGGATTGCTGGCGGTGTACGACCAGGCACTGCCGGCCGTCTACGGGTTCGTCGTCCGTCGCTGCGCGGATCGCCGGACCGCGGAGGACGTGACCTCGGAAACCTTCCTGGCGGCGATGGACTCCGTCCGTCGGCACCGGGACACCGAACCGACGACTCCGTGGCTGATCGGGATCGCGCGGCACAAGCTCGCCGATCACTGGCGGCGCGCCCAACGTACGCCGGAACCGGTCGAGGACGTCCCCGACCGCGGGGACGACCCGTGGGATGCCGAACTCGACCGCATGGTCGCCCACCACACGCTGGGGCAGCTGTCGCCGATCCACCGTGCAGTGCTCACGTTGCGCTATGTCGATGACCTGCCGGTCGGTGAATGCGCCGAGACCCTCGGCCGCACGGTCGGTGCGACCGAGGCGCTTCTCACCCGCGCGAAGCGCGCCTTCCGCGCGGCCTACCCCGAACCACAACGCCAGAGCAGCGGGAGAGGAGGTCACGCATGAGCCCCCGGAACAGCACACGCTTCGGCGAGGCACGGGATCCGTTGCACGTCCTGCGCGCAGCCGATACGCCCGGCTTCGACGATCCCGTCGAACCCGACCGCGGTTTCGCCGCGTCCTTGCGCGACCGACTCGAACGCGGGGCGACACTACCGCAAGGAGTCATCATGTCCACCGCAACACAATTCGACGAGGCCGCCACCGTAGAGGCGACGAGCAGCACGGTGCCCGTGGTCGAGCGACCGGGAGCGCTCCCCTACCTCACCGTGGCAGAGTCGCAGGCCGCCATCGACTGGTACACCGCAAACCTCGGTGCTCGGCTCCGTGGTGAGCCGATCGTGATGGACGACGGGTCCATCGGCCACGCCGAACTCGAAATCGGTGGCGGGGTCATCTATCTCGCCGGCGAGTTCCCTGACCTCGGTTTGCGGGCGCCCGCCCCGGGCCACGTCTCGGTGAGCCTGATGCTCGAGGTTGGCGACACGGACGCCGCGGTCGCCACCGCGTCACGCGCGGGCGCCTCCGTGACCCGCGAGCCCAACGAGGCGTACGGTTCACGCACCGGTGTCATCGTCGACCCGTTCGGTCACCGCTGGATGCTGACCGGGCCGTCGAAAAGCCGGCTGTCCAACCGGATTCGTCAGGGCGACATCGGCTACATGTCGCTGAACATCCCCGACGCTGCGCGCGCCCGACGGTTTTACGCCGCGGTCCTCGGCTGGGAGTTCGATCCCGAGGGTCGCCGCGTGACCAACGTCGGGCATCGACTCGGAATCTTCGAGACCGACGGCGCGCCAACGGTGTTCTGCGCGTATGCCGTCGACGATCTCGAGGCAGCACAAGCCCGTATCGTCGCGGCCGGCGGACAGGGCGAGTTCGGGACGAGCCCCGACGGTCACCGAGTCGTCGATGCCGTCGATGCGCAGGGCGTGCGTTTCGCAGTGTTCGCCCCCGAACCCGGCGACGTCCGACCCGACCAACACCCGCGCGGCATCGGAGCGATGAGCTACCTCACCGTGATGACCCCGGACAGCGCCCGCTTCCGCGACTTCTACGGTTCGGTACTCGGCTGGACGTTCCACGGCGGGCGGATCGACGACGGCTGGGAGGTCGACGACGGCCGACCCCAGGTCGGGATCGCCGGTGGCGCCGACACTTCCGTCGCAGTACCGATGTGGGTGACCGATGATGTCGAAGCAGCGGTCGAGCGTGTCCGCGCCGCCGGCGGCGGCGTCCTCGAGGAACCCCGCACTGCGCCATACGGCGTCTCGGCCCGATGCACCGACGACCAGGGAGCGGAGTTCTACCTCGGTCAGTTGTTCTGAGCGGCCCGACGGCCAGACTTCAATCCGAGGAGACCTGCTGCCGCACAACCGGTTACCTCGAATTTCCTGTGGATGAGGATCCGAGTATGTCGGTGGGTTGATCTACATTGGTTGGTAACAGATTCAGCCATCCAGGTTGGGCTGTAGACGTTGTGGGGGCAGCGTGAGCAAGTGGACCGATCTACCGAGCGGGTTCCTCGCCGGGGTCGATGCTGCCCACCCCGAATTGTCTGACACCGCAACCCATATGGAACGGTTCGGTTCGATCCGCCATGGTGAGGCTTATCTGGCGTGGTGCCGGTATGAGTCGATCGTCACCGTCTACGACCAGCTCGTGGTCAACACTCAGGGCGGGTTCTTCATCGACCGCTACACCGAGATGGTGACCCGGGTCTGCCGTGAAGCCGCCATCACCCGCTACCAGGCCGATCAGTGGGTGGGTGAAGCGCTCGCCCTGCGTGACCGGCTACCGAAGGTGCTGACCACCCTGCGCGACGGCATCCTGTCGCGGCAGTTGATCCAGACGGTCATCTCCCGCACCGACCTCATCTCCGACGCCGCGGCCATCGCGGACCTCGATACCGAGATCGAAACCATCCTGCGCACCAGGAAGGGCGCCTGGACCACACCGAAGCTGCGTGACATGGTCGACCGCCTCGTCTTCCGTCACGATCCTGATGCGGTGCGGGAGCGGCGTCGTGAAGCGTTGGACAAGCGCGGTATGTGGACCGAGAACTTCACCGACGGGACCGGTGAGATCACCGGCGTGATGGCGGCGGAGAACATTCGCATCGCGGCACAAGCGGTGAAAGCGTTGGCCGATACCGTGTGTGCGCACGACGGCCGGAACCGTAACCAGCGCAACTCCGATGCCATGTTCGCGCTGTTGACCGGCACCATCTTCGACTGCCAATGCCAGCGAGAGGACTGTGACGCCGAGATCCCCGACCCCGCCGAGGTGGTCCGGTCGGTGAGTACCGAGGTCGTCATCCACGTCGTCACCGACGCCGCCACCCTCGCCGGGGCACCAGGGATCGGTTGGGTCGACGGCGCCGGCGTCATCTCCGACGACCACGTCCGCGATCTCGCCGAACGGTCGGACTCCACCATCACACCCGTCACCCCGGTCCGCACACCACCGGCCCGCATCGTCGTCGAGGACGTCCCGTCGAAAGACGTCGTGATCGTCTATCCCGGTGCGCAAGCCGCCGACCCGTACAGACCCACGGCGGCGTGCGCCGATTTCGTGCGTGTCCGCGATGGGTACTGCACCGAACCCGGCTGCGCCCACTCAGCTTTCGGTAGCGATCTCGACCACGTCACCGAGTACGACCACACCAACCCCGCCCAGGGTGGGGCGACGGCGAGTGAGAACTTGAACGCCAAGTGCCGGTTCGGGCATCTACACAAGACGTTCGGCGACTGGATCGACGTCCAGTACCGCGACGACGACGGCCACCTGGTCACCGAATACCGCACGTCCGAAGGGTTCGTCATTCCCGGTGACGCCGAGAACCTCGAGGACTCCTTCCCCAACCTGCGTCGTATCCGCTACGAACAGCCACCCCAGGCCCCACCGACACCACGGGTCATCACCGGGGACGACACCCCGCCCACCAGCAACCGGCTCGCGCACAAACACGCACGCCGGCGGGCCGAACGTGCCCGCAACCTCCGCGAGCGCGAACGCCGCGAGGCCGCGGACGGCCCGCCCCCGTTCTAACCCACGAGCAACCCGACCACCAGGACGACGACCGCAGCGGTGGTGAGCACCGATCGAACGATGTTCCACGGCATCCACACTGACGTGAATTCCGCCCAGACCCGGTCTGCCTCCGTGCCGTGGACATCGGCGGCGGCATCGAGGCGGTTGTTGGCCGGGACGTTCACCGTCATGGTGATGACGATGCCGAGCAGCGTGAGGAGGGTCGCGGCGAGGACCCACCAGCGCAGCCCGTCATTCCATGCGGCCCAGGTACCGAGGGCACCGAACACGACTCCACCGCCGAAGATGACCGCGAACAGCGGATTGAGGATGGCAGTGTTCATTCGTTGCATCGTCACGACCGCGACGTCGGCGCCGGCGCGGGTCAGTCCGGGGATCACGGCGTAGCCGAAACCTGCCAGCACACCGGCGCTGAGTCCCGTGGTCACGACCGTGAGGGTCACCAGTACATCCTGCAGTGGGTCCATAGAGAACAGTGCACCTCGTGGCCCACGGAAACGCCATGGTTCACTCTTAGCCATGTCCTCACGCTCCCGCGCCCGGGCGCTTTCCGCGCGCCTGCCGTTCGGCATCGGGACGGCCGTACTGATCCTCTGCGCAGCAATGCTCGTCACCGTCGGAGTGGTGCTCTCCGGCGGCAAGTACCAGGTGGACGACGCCGAGTACGCCTACGGGGAACTGCGCGACTACCACCGTGCGCCGTCCATCGCCTGGACCATCGTCGGCCACGAGGATCTCCCCGACTATCGCGACGAGGTGACCATTCAGGTCGTCGACACCTCCGACGAGGGCTGGCTCATCGCCTACCCGTCGGGTCTGGGCCGCTCGTTCACGATGGTGGACCGCCGCAACGGCCGTCTCCTCTGGGACTCCCCGGTCAACGCCGGCCAGGGCGACTGCGCCTTCAACGAGGCCGGCCAGGTCGGGTGCGCTGTCCAACTCGGCACCCCGCTCGACGACGGCTTCTATCTCGTCGACGACGCCGGGGTCCCGACGCAGACGGCCCGATACCTCGACACCAAGAAGGTCGTGGGACTCGGCAACAACTTCCTACGGGTCAACCGGGTCGGTCACCAGCTCTCGTTGAACACGCCGGCCGGCAAGACCATCTGGGCACGCACCTTCGCGGCACCGGTCGTCGACATCGAGGTCACCGGCGACATCGTCGTCGTCAAGACCGCCGATGCCAGCCAGTTCCTGGTCAACCCGACGAACGGCGACAACCGCATCGCCTGCGACCAGTGCGACATCGCCCTCTATCCGACGGGCGTCACCGTCGAGCACCAGGACTACAACGCCGAGCGTGTCACCACGTACGCCACGATCAACGGACGCGTCGACCCCGACCCCGTCGACGACTCGGAGGGCCTGCAGGTCGAATCCGGGCCGTCGACGCTGCCGCTGCTGACCGCCTCCAACCGCATCTTCGCCGATCGCGGCGAGTACGAGGTGCGCGATCCGGCTCGGCAGGGCGCACTGTGGCGGATCAGCGACCGCGAACTGTCGAAGTCGGGCGCCATTGCCTGCGGCTCACTGGTGAACTTCGGACGCCTCGACGGGTCGCGGACGACGTACGCGCTCGCCGACGGCGATCACATCGGCAGCGGTCCGCCGCCCGGTCCGGAGCAGCCAATCCTGGCCAATCCGGCCTGCATCGGATCGACGGGCACCACCATGATCCTGTCGAACCAGGGCCAGCTGACTGCCCTGACACCTGAGAACAGTGTGGCCTGGGAACAGGGCGTCGGTTCGCCCGGATTGATCAAGGTCGTCGAGGGTTACATCGTGCTCAGCGAGGGTTCCACGATGTCCGTTCTGCGTCCGAATTGAGGCGCGTGTGGGCCGTCTCACATCGGAGACCGGCTGCCCCCGACTACCTGCGAAGACACAAACCTGACCCGCTGTCCATACCCTTGTTGGTCACGGGAAGATAACGCTTTGCTCACGACCACGTGTACGGTCGGCTCGGTTCCGAGAGCACGAACCACGAGCAGTACACGTGAGGTCAGTAAGTTTTGGGTAAGCATTCCAAGCCACGGAAGAAAACACGCACACCGCTGTGGGCCACGGCCCTCCTCCCCGTCGGAGTCCTGGCGGGCGCGGCCACCGCAGGAGCCGAGCTGTCGCACCCGACAGCCGCCCCGGAGCCCAGCAGCCTCTCCACGGGCGTGACGGCCACCGCGGCCCCCGCGCTCACCCCGCCGCGCGGGCGCATCCGATCGCCCCGGCCCCGACGCCGGCACCCGCCCCGGTCATCCGCCCGGCGAGCGTCACCTCCGGCGCGGTCCCCGTGACCAACTACGACGCCTACAAGAAGGCCGCGAGCACCCTCGCCGACACCACCCCGCGCTGCGGCATCGACTGGAAGGTCATCGCCGGCATCGGCAAGGTCGAGTCCCACCACGCCGACCAGGGCAACGTCAATCCCGACGGTGTGCTGCGCAGTGCCATCTTCGGCCCCGTCCTCGACGGCTCGCTCGGCGGCAACGAGGTCATCAGCGACACCGACGGCGGTGAGCTCGACGGCGACGCGGCCTACGACCGCGCGGTCGGCCCCATGCAGTTCCTGCCGTCCACCTGGAAGGCCTACGCCGCAGACGGCAACGGTGACGGCAAAGCGGACCCGCAGAACATCTTCGACGCCGCGCTGACCACCGGTCGCTACCTGTGCGACGAGGGTCTCGACCTGCGCAACCCGGCGTCGCTGACCACCGCGATCCTGCGCTACAACAACTCCATGGAGTACGTGAACAACGTGCTCGGGTTCGCCCGCTCCTACTGATTCAGTTCCGAGCCAAGAAGGCTTGCAACGCAGCGGAATACATCGGCACGTCGGCGGCACCCATCAGTTCGCGCGCGGAGTGCATCGCGAGCTGCGGCGCGCCGACGTCGATCGTGGTGAGGCCCGTGCGGGTCGCGGTGATCGGTCCGATCGTCGAGCCGCAGGGCAGATCCGCGCGGTGGACGTATCGCTGCATCGGCACGCCCGCATCGTCGCACGCCACCGCGAAGATGGCTTCTCCCAACGCATCCGAGGCGTAACGAAGATTCTGGTTCACCTTGAGCACCGGGCCGCCGCCGATCGAGATGCGATGGCCGGGCTCGTGGCGTTCCGGATAGTTCGGGTGCGTCGCATGCGCCATGTCGCCGGACAGGCACACGCTCCCGGCCATCGCTTGCAGATAGTCGGAGCGGGAACCGCCGCGCGACAACACGATCCGCTCGCAGATCGAGGCCAGGAAGTCCGATGCGGCACCACGCTCGGAGCCGCTACCGACCTCTTCGTGGTCGAACAGTGCCAGCACTCGCGTATGCGCCGACGACGAGCCGTCGAGCAGTGCGCGGAGTCCGGCGTAGCAGGTGCCCTGGTTGTCCAGACGCGGTGCGCTGAGCAGGTTCTCGGCCGCACCGATCACCGCCGACGGCGCGACGTCGTGGGTCATCAGTTCCCAGCCCAACAGGGTGTCGGGGTCGATGCCCGCGTACTCCGCGACCCAGCCGAGAACGTCCGGGGTGGCGTCGTCGAGACCCCAGAGACCGTTGACGTGTCGCTGCGGATCGGGTGAGACACCCTTGCGGTCCTCCGACAGGTGGATCGCCAGCTGCGGTACCCGCACCACCGCCTCGGTGACGTGGACGAGGGTGTGCGCCACCCGATCTCCCGCCCGATAGGCGAGCCGACCGGACAGACCGAGATCTCGGTCGAGCCAGGAGTTGAGCCAGGCGCCGCCGTAGGGTTCGAGCGCGATCATCGCCATCCCGGCCGACGTGCGGTCGGGGTGCTGCTTCAACCGGAGGTTGGGGCTGTCGGTGTGGCCGCCGACGATGCGGAAGGCGGGACCGTCGCCGGCCTCCCAGGCGATGATCGAACCGCCGCGGATCACATAGGACTTCGACGACGCCGCGCTGACCGCAGCCGGCCACGCCTGCTCCTCGAAAAGCCTTGTGTATCCAGCATTCTCGAGCTCGCGGGCGACCGTGGCGCAGACGTGGAACGGCGACGGCGAGGCGTCGATGAACTCACCGAGCCCGGTCGCCGACGCACTCGTCGGGATCTTCGGCGCTGCGTCGCTCATCCGGACGCACTCACACCGAGGCGAGGACCGAGTCGATCACCGAGTAGAACAGGCCGAGCCCGTCGTCGCTCGGGCCGGTCAGGGCCTCGGTCGCGTGCTCGGGATGCGGCATGAGACCGACGATCCGGCCGTTCGGGCTGGAGATCCCCGCGATGTCGAGTGCCGACCCGTTGGGATTGCGCTCCGGGTAGGTGAAGACGATCAGACCCTCGCCCTCGAGTTCCTCGAGCTTGCGCTCCGACGCCACGTAGCGGCCCTCGCCGGACTTCAGCGGGATCAGGATCTCCGCGCCGCGCTCGAAACGCGTCGTCCACGCGGTCGTGTTGTTCTCGACGCGCAGCCACTCGTCGCGGCAGATGAAGTGCAGACCCTCGTTGCGGGTCAACGCGCCCGGCAGGAGCCCGGCCTCGCACAGGACCTGGAATCCGTTGCAGATTCCCAGGACCGGCATACCCTTGCCCGCTGCCTCGACGACCGACCCCATCACCGGCGCGAAACGCGCGATGGCACCGGCCCGGAGGTAGTCGCCGTAGGAGAAGCCGCCCGGCACGATGACCGCGTCGACGCCCTTCAGGTCGGCGTCGCCGTGCCACAGCGCAACGGGTTCGGCGCCGGCGAGCCGGACCGCGCGGGCGGCATCGACGTCGTCGAGGGTGCCCGGGAAGGTGATGACACCGATACGAGCTGTCATGCCGCCTACTCCGAGACCCGGGAGACGTTGAAGTTCTCGATCACCGTGTTGGTCAACAACTCTTCGGCGATCCGCTCCAGGGTCACGTCGTCGACGGTGTCGTCGACCTCGAGCTCGAAGCGCTTGCCCTGACGGACGTCGCCGATCCCGGTGAATCCGAGCCGACCCAGTGCGCCGACGATGGCCTGCCCCTGCGGGTCGAGAATCTCGGCTTTGGGCATCACGTCGACCACCACTCGCGCCATGGCACCGCTCCTCAATCTCTGCTGATCAGTTCTCGCCTGGTCAGCTTACCGGGTGCCCCCAAATCGACTCAGAGCACGGATTCGATCGCGGCGACGACAGTCGGATCGGTCGGCTCGGTGCGGGGACGGAAACGGTTGACGACCTCACCGTCGGCGTTGACGAGGAACTTCTCGAAGTTCCACTGGATGTCGCCGGCCTCGCCGTCGGCGTCGGTGGCCTGGGTCAGCTCGGCGTACAGCGGATGGCGCGCGTCGCCGTTCACATCGGTCTTCTCCAGCAGCGGGAACGTGACGCCGTAGGTGGTCGAGCAGAAGGTCGCGATCTCCTCGGCGGTGCCCGGCTCCTGGCCCATGAACTGGTTGCAGGGCACGCCCACGACGGTCAGCCCCTTGTCGCCGTAGGTCTTCGCGAGCTGCTCGAGGCCCTCGTACTGCGGGGTGAGGCCGCACTTGCTGGCGACGTTGACGATCAGCAGCGGCCCGCCGAAATCGCGCAGCGAGACGTCGGAACCGTCGAGGGAGTTGACCGGGATGTCCTTGATGTTGCCCATGGGGAGAGATTAACCGGTCGCCAGAAGGCTGTCCGGCGCAGGACGAGACGGTCAAACTCTGTACCTGCACCGAGCCTCCCGTGAGACGGGGGTCACACCATCGCGCAGATCATGTGCGATCTCACGCATATTGCGCTTCTGCAATAGTTGCGTCGGAGTTACTATTTTCCGGTGCCTGAGGAACCCACGTGCGCAGCGAGCGCCGACGAGTCGATCGAATCCGCTTCGGCGGCGCTCGTCGCATTCCTCGACCGTCTGCTCGACCTCGGCCGGCCGGAAACCATGGAGAGTCTCGCCGCCACCGACATCACCTTCTCCCAGCTCCGCGTGCTCTGTGCGCTCGGCAGCCACGACGGGCCGATGCCGGTCAACGCCATCGCCGACCAGGTCCAGTTGTCCCTCGCGGCCGCGGGCCGGACGGTCGACAAGCTGGTCAGCTCCGGTCTCGCCGATCGTCGTGAGGACTCGGCAGACCGTCGCATCAAGCGCGTCTCGCTCACCGACGACGGCATGCGCTACCTCGAGACACACCTGGCACTGCAACACGACACCGTGCGACGGTTCGTGGCCGGCCTCCCCGCCGAACTCCGGGACAACCTGTGTTCGGCGCTGCGACCCATCGTCGACGACGGCGTCGACCACTTCTGCAATCTGGCCACCCGTTGACCGCGAACACCTCCCGACACCTACTTCTCAGTCGCATCCCGACCGATAGGACAAACACCGCATGACATCCTCCACCGGAGGCCATCTCCACGAAGGTCCACCAGACACCAAGCTGGACAAGAACGTCCTGCTGGTCGCCGGTGTGGTCGTACTCGGCGCGATCATGTCGATCCTCGACGTCACCGTGGTCGGCGTCGCCCAGAACACCTTCCAGCAGGAGTTCAACACCGACGCCGCGGGTGCCGCGTGGACCGCGACCGGTTACACCCTCGCCCTCGCCGCCGTGATCCCGCTGGCCAGCTGGGCCGCGTCGCGTTTCGGCACCAAGAAGGTGTACCTGACCTCGCTGGTCCTGTTCACCCTCGGTTCGATCCTCTGTGCCTTCGCACCGAACATCGGCATGCTGGTCGCGTTCCGCGTGGTCCAGGGCCTCGGCGGTGGTCTGCTGATGCCGATCGGCATGATGATGCTGACCAAGGCGGCGGGTCCCGAACGCGTCGGTTCGGTGATGGCCGTCCTCGGTATCCCGATGCTCCTGGGCCCGATCTCGGGTCCGATCCTCGGCGGCGTGCTCATCGAGCAGCTCAGCTGGCACTGGATCTTCCTGATCAACGTCCCGATCGGCATCATCGCCTTCGTCTTCGCCTGGATCGTCCTGCGCGACGACGCCGAGACCAAGCGGTCCTCGATCGACTTCGTCGGGTTGCTGCTGTTGTCGCCGGGTCTGGCGCTGTTCCTGTTCGGCATCTCCTCGAGCGCCGAACACCGCACCTTCGTCAGCGGCTCGGTGCTGATCCCGACGATCATCGGCGCACTTCTCATCGTCGCGTTCATCGTCCATGCGCTGCGCGCGAAGAAGCCGCTCCTCGACCTGCGTCTGTTCAAGAACCGGACGCTGAGCATCGCGGTGATCACGATGGTCTTGTTCATGATCGCGTTCTTCGGTGCCGCACTGCTGTTCCCGCAGTACTTCATCGGTGTGCGCGGCGAGTCGACATTGACCGCGGGTCTGCTGCTCGCCCCGCAGGGTCTCGGCGCCATGCTGACGATGCCGATCGCCGGCAAACTCACCGACAGGATGGGCCCCGGCAAGTTCGTACTCGCGGGCATCGTGTTGATCCTCCTCGGCATGACCGCGTTCACCATGCTCGGCTCGGACACCTCGTACTGGCTGATCTGCGGTTCGCTGTTCGTCCAGGGCCTCGGTATGGGTATGACGATGATGCCGATCATGTCCGCGGCGCTCGCCACCCTGAGCAACGCCCAGGTGCCGGACGGTTCGACGTTGATGAACGCCATCCAGCAGACGGCCACCTCGATCGGCACCGCGGTGATCTCGGTGATCCTCGCCAGCAGCCTGGCCGGCAAGCCGGAGGCCGGTCTCGCGATCATGGCGAACACCTCCGACAAGCCGCTGCCCCCGGGTGTCCCGAACCCGTTGCCGGAGTCGTTCTTCGACACCGCCGCCGACGTGTTCTCCAACACCTTCCTGATCTCCGTGGTGTTGATCGCGCTCACCGTGATCCCGGCATTCTTCCTGCCGCGCAAGAAGATCGCGTCCCCTCTCGTCGAAGAGGACATGGATCGCGGTCCGATCATGATGCACTGATCGACCTCCTGGTCGAAACCAGAAGAGCCCCACCGCCCGCGAGGGTGGTGGGGCTCTTCTGATTCCTCTGTACCTTCTAGCCGTCGAGTGCGCCGGACTGCTGCAGAATCCAGGCGATCTCGAAAGCGACTTCCTCCCACTGCTTGTAGCGTCCGCTGACTCCGCCGTGACCGGCCGTCATCTCCGTTTTCAGCAGGATCGGGTTGCCCGACGTCGACTTCTCCTGGAGCCGCGCCA
Source organism: Gordonia sp. Swx-4 (assembly GCF_030316175.1). NCBI lineage: Bacteria > Bacillati > Actinomycetota > Actinomycetes > Mycobacteriales > Gordoniaceae > Gordonia > Gordonia sp. Swx-4. The sequence goes on along the minus strand of NZ_CP128197.1, from coordinate 789,962 downwards.
CCCATTTCGCCGCCTCGGTGTACAGCACCCGGGTGTCGTTGAGCGAGGTCAACGCGAGGATCGGCGGATACGGCTTCGCGTCGACGTTCTCGTACGGCGTGTAGGTCTTCATGTACTCGTAGACCTTCGGGTCGTGCAGCGGGTCGCCCCACTCGTCCCATTCGATGACCGTCAGCGGCAGCGACGGGTCGAGGATCGAGTTCAGCGCGTCGACGAACGGCACCGACGCCAGGATGCCGTTGAACAGCTCCGGCGCGAGGTTGGCCACCGCACCCATCAGAAGACCGCCGGCCGAACCGCCCTCGGCGACCATCTGCTGCGGCGTCGTCCATCCCGTCTCGACGAGATGGTGTCCGGCCGCGACGAAGTCGGTGAAGGTGTTCTTCTTGCTGAGGTCCTTGCCGTTCTCGTACCAGTAGCGACCCATCTCGCCGCCGCCACGGATGTGGGCGAGGACGAAGACCATGCCGCGATCGAGCATGGACAGCCGGGACACCGAGAAATAGGGATCGATGCTGGCCTCGTACGAGCCGTACCCGTACAGCAGCAGCGGGGCAGGCTTCGCTGCGTCGGTCTCCTTGCGGCGCACCACCGACAGCGGGATCCGGGTGCCGTCGTCGGCGACCGCCCACTCACGGGACTGGACGTAGTCGGCGGGGTCGTAGCCGCCGAGCACCGGCTGCCGCTTCAGCAGGGTGCGTTCGCCGGTGGCGACGTCGAGTTCGAACAACTCCGCGGGTTCGATGAAGCTGCCGTAGCCGATGCGCAGCTTCGGTGACCACCACTCGGGGTTGCCGCCGAGCCCGGCCGTGCTCAGTTCCTGATCGAAGTCGACCTCGTGGAAGTCGGATTCGGCGGGGATGCCGTCGATCCGGCGGAGGTCCGCAATGGCCAGGCGCGGCAGCGCCTCTCGCCGGTATGACAGCACCAGGTAGTCGGCGAAGGCGTCGAGGTCCTCGACGCGGCGGGCCGGATCGTGTGCGATCAGCGGACGCCGGTCCGCGGGGCTGTCCACCGGCGCGATGTCGATGGCGAAGTTCTCCGCCTTCTGACCGTCCACGACCTCGTTGTGCACGATGACGAAGTAGTCGTCGCCGCCGATGACGGCATGTTCGACGCTGTACTCGACGCCGTCGACGCGCGGCACGACGCTGCGGAACTCACCGGTCGGGTTGTCGGCTTCGAGAACGTAGCTCTCCGAGGTGATCTTGGAGCCGACTCCGATGACGAGGTATTTGTCGCTGCGGGTGGTGCCCATGCCGACCCAGAACCGCTCGTCGGGTTCGTGGAAGACCTTGACGTCCTCGGTGCCCGCACCGATGTCGTGTCGCCACACCGTGTCCGGCCGCCATGCGGCGTCGACCGTCGAATAGAAGACGTGGCGGGCGTCGGCCGACCACACCGCGCTACCCGAGGTGTCGGTGACGACGTCGTCGAGGACCTCGCCGGTACGAAGGTCCTTGATGCGCAGCGTGTATCGCTCGTCGCCGACGACGTCGGTGCTGTAGGCCAGCCAGTTGCCGTCGTCGCTGACGGTGAGCGCACCGAGGCTGAAGAAATCGTGTCCCTCGGCCTCGACGTTGCTGTCGAGCAGGACCTCCTCACCGGGCAGCGTCACACCGTCGTCGACCTTCGGCGCGGTCCAGTCGTCATCGCCGGCGATCGGGCACCGGCAGGACATCGAATACTGTTTGCCCTCTTGCGTTCTGGCGTAGTACCAGAAGCGTCCACGTCGGACGGGCACCGACATGTCGGTTTCCTTGGTGCGGCTCTTGATCTCGTCGAAGATCTGCTTGCGCAGATCCGACAGGTGACCGGTGTGCGCCTCGGTGAACGCGTTCTGCGCCTCGAGGTAGGCGGTCACCTCCGGATCGTCCTTGTCGCGCAACCATTCGTAGTCGTCGACGAAGGTGTCGCCGTGGTGGGTGCGTTCCTTCGGGACCTTCTTGGCGACCGGCGGTGTCGCGGTGTTTCGCTCGTCGGTCACGAGGCCACCTCCGCAGTGGGCCAGTCGGCGAAGGACTTCTGCGAAATCCATTCGTAGGCATCGATGTACCGCTGGCGCGTCTTCTCGACGACGTCGTCGGGCAGCGATGGCGGAGCGACATCGGAGGCACGGTCCCAACCGGATTCGGCGCTGGTGAGCCAGTTCCGGACGATCTGCTTGTCGAAGCTGGGCTGGACCTTGCCGGCCGCGTAGGTCGCGGCCTCCCAGTAGCGCGACGAGTCGGGGGTCAGAACCTCGTCGGCGAGCACGAGTTCACCGTCGGCGCCCCGGCCGAACTCGAATTTGGTGTCCGCCAAAATGATCCCGCGGTCGGCGGCGACTGCCGCGCCGCGTCCGTAGATGTCGAGGGTCGCCGACCGCAGCGCCTCGGCGAGCTCGGCACCCTCCTGTTCGACGACGCGCTCGAAGCTGATGTTCTCGTCGTGCTCACCCTGCTCGGCCTTGGTCGCCGGGGTGAAGATCGGCTCGGGCAACTTGCTCGCCTCCGACAGTCCCGCAGGCAGTTCGACGCCGCACACCGCACCGGTCGCCTGGTAGTCGAGCAGACCCGAACCGGTCAGGTAGCCGCGCGCGACGCATTCGACCTGCACCATCGGCAGTCGCTTCACCACCATCGAGCGACCCACGACCTCACCCGGGATGCGCTCGTCGGTGGGTCCACCGGCGAGATGGTTGGGGACGCCGAGCTCGTCGAACCAGAAGAAGCTCATCGCCGTCAGGATGCGCCCCTTGTCGGGGATCGCGGGACTCAGGATGTGGTCGTAGGCCGAGATCCGGTCGGAGGCCACCAACAGCAGGGTGTCGGCGTCGATCTCGTAGATCTCACGGACCTTTCCCGACGCCAGATGCCGGTAGGACTGCAGTTCAGGACGCATGGACTCGACCCTAGAGGTTCGGCGGGCGGCACGGGACAGCAGGCTCTGACATTCTTGACCGATGACCGGACCGCACATCACCATCACCTACTGCACCCAGTGCAACTGGCTGCTGCGTGCGTCGTGGATGGCATCGGAGCTGCTCAACACCTTCGGCACCGAGATCGGTTCGGTGACGCTCGTCCCCGGGACCGGCGGCGTGTTCCACATCGACGTCGGCGGCACGCAGATCTGGGAGCGCAAACGCGACGGCGGATTCCCCGGGGCTCCCGAACTCAAGCGACTGGTGCGCGACGTCGCGCTCCCCGACTGGAAGCTCGGGCACGCCGACGCCTCCGCGCCGGAGTGACCCCTAGAGGATGGGGGCAGGTGCGTAGGCCGCGGCCTCCGGGTACTGGCCGATGATCTTCTCCGCGGCGGCGATGACGTCGGCGACCTGCTGTTCGGCGGCACCCACGAAGACCGACTTGTCGGCGAGCAGCTCATCGAGCTGGGCCCGGTCGAGCGGGATGCGGTCGTCGGCGGCGAGGCGGTCCAGCAGGTCGGGCTCGCGGCCCTCCTCGCGCATGGCCAGGGCCACCGCGACGGCGTTCTCCTTGATCGCCTCGTGCGCGGTCTCCCGACCCACGCCCGCACGCACCGACGCCATCAGCACCTTGGTGGTCGCGAGGAACGGCAGGTAGCGGTCGAGCTCGTTGGCGATGACCGCGGGGTACGCGCCGAACTCGGCGAGGACGGTCAGGAAGGTCTCCATCAGGCCGTCGATCGCGAAGAACGCGTCGGGCAGTGCGACGCGGCGGACCACCGAGCAGAAGACGTCGCCCTCGTTCCACTGAGCACCGGCGAGTTCGGCGGCCATCGAGCCGTAGCCGCGCAGGACCACCGCGAGACCGTTGACGCGCTCGCAGCTGCGGGTGTTCATCTTGTGCGGCATCGCCGAGCTGCCGACCTGGCCGGGCTGGAAGCCCTCGGTCACCAGCTCGTGGCCGGCCATGAGCCGGATGGTGTGGGCCAGCGACGACGGCGCGGCGGCGACCTGGACCAGCGCGGACACCACGTCGTGGTCGAGGGACCGCGGGTAGATCTGACCGACCGAGGTGAACGACCGCGCGAAACCGAGGTGGTCGGCGACGCGCGCCTCGAGGTCGGCGAGCTTGGTGGCGTCGCCGCCGAGGAGGTCGAGCATGTCCTGCGAGGTGCCCATGGGGCCCTTGATGCCACGCAGCGGGTAGCGGTCGATCAGCTCACGAAGTCGGGTGAGCGCGATCATGAGTTCGTCGGCGGCCGAGGCGAAACGCTTGCCGAGGGTCGTCGCCTGCGCGGCGACGTTGTGGCTGCGGCCGGCCATCACGACCGAGGAGTACTGGGCGGCACGTTCGACGATGCGGGCCAGGACGGCGACGCCATGGGCGTGCACGTGCTCGAGGGAACGGAGGATCTGCAGCTGCTCGACGTTCTCGGTGAGGTCGCGGCTGGTCATGCCCTTGTGGATCTGCTCGTGACCGGCGAGGGCGTTGAACTCCTCGATGCGAGCCTTGACGTCGTGGCGGGTGACGCGCTCGCGGTCGGCGATCGAGGCGAGGTCTACCTGGTCGACAACGCGCTCATAGTCGGCGATGGCGTCGGCCGGGACGTCGATCCCGAGGTCGGCCTGTGCCTTCAATACCGCGATCCACAGTCGCCGTTCGAGGGCGATCTTGGTGGTGGCCGACCACAGCTCGGCGAGGTCGGTGGAGGCATAGCGGCTGGCCAGGACGTTGGCGATGACGGGCTTCGACACCCGCTCAGTGTAGGTCGCTCAGGAGCGGATCCCGAATTCCTCAACCCTGCCGACCCACACGACGCTCAGAACGCGAAGCAGGTGCCGTTGGACCCGTAGCCCTGTCGCACCTTCACGAGGGTGGGCTGCGAGGCCTTGCCGTTCTGGACGGCGTAGAGGTACTTGTCACCGATCCGACGGGGCACCCAGGTGACCGAGGCAAGGGCACCCGAGGGGAGATCGCGGCCGATGAATCGAGCCGGAAGACCCGGCTTGACCTCCCAGAACTCCACCCAGCCGGACGAGTTGACCGCGACGGTCACGGGGTAGGTGCACCCGGTTCCGTAGACCACCGACGACAACGGGACACCCGCGTCGACCCGACCGGCCGGCGCCGCCTGGGCGCCGGGAGCGACGAGCATCAGCACCCCGGCGATCGCGGACATGAGCGCGGCAACAAGACCTCTGCGCATACGGCGCCTACTCATCGAATCCCCCGACATCCGATTCCTTCTTCCTTTCCTGCGGTCACGCTCGCGGTGCCAGGACGTCGATCACCTCGAGCAGGACGTCGCGTACCGCGTCGATGGGCCGGACACCGTTCTGTCCGAGTGCGCCGACGATGGCGCCGTCCTCGATCCCGATCAGCTGGGCGATGTGGGCGGGGTCGGCAACCCGGCCGGACTTGGCGAGGACGTCGAGGTGACACATGGACAGCGTCTGCCACCTGTCGCTCACCACCTCGCGCAGCATCGGGTACCGCGCCGACAGCGCGATCATCTCGTAACGGGCCGACAGTTGCTGGATCGTGTCGTCGCCGACGACGACCTCGGCGAGGGCGGTCGAGGTCGCGGTCTTCCCGCGGCGTCGACGCGGAAGTGCGTTGCAGCGCTCGGTGACTGCCTCCGCGTCGTGGCTGCAGAGGCTGGCTGCCGCCTCGGCCATCAGGTCGTCGAGGGAGGCGAAGTAGTACGTCGTCGACGCCAGCGGCAACTGGGCACGTTCGGCCACCGCACGATGACGCACGGCGTCGAAGCCGCCTTCGAGCAGCAGCTCGCCGGCGGCCTCGATCAAGCGAGACCGCCGTCGCGCACCCTTGGGTGTCGCCGCCGACGTCATCATGTGGTTCATGCTGCCAAAGGCATCCGTACCGCCGTATTGCTTTTGCTCAAAGCGGTACAAGCACAGTCGATTTCCCGTATAAGACCCTGACACGCGTGGTGAATGCCCTGTTCAGGGCAGGTGCCAGTCGTCATCGGACACGAGGATCGCCTCCGCGGCCGACCTTCGCCGACTTCGCCACGCAGATGCCGACCGGACCAGACCGCTCCTCATACCCCAAGGGGTATGATCGACGTTTGTCGGGCAAGTCCACGCGTGCAGAACCACACGCGTGCAGAACCACAAGGAGGTCGTCATGGTCGGCGACGAAGAATCGATCGGCGTCGTGCTCAATCGGCTACGCCGCGCCCATGGACAGCTCGCGGGCGTGATCTCGATGATCGAACAGGGACGCGACTGCAAGGACGTCGTGACCCAACTCGCCGCGGTGTCGAGTGCACTGGATCGGGCCGGTTTCAAGATCGTCGCGACCGGCCTCCGCGAATGCATAACCGGTGAACAGTCCAAGGACTCGGAGCCGATGACGATCGATCAGATGGAAAAGTTGTTCCTGGCGCTCGCCTGACGCACGCGAGGAGCACCACGAGAGGAGTGATCATGAAACTCGGTTACCAGACGACCCTGAAGACGGACTTCGACGACGCGGTCGCGCGGACGCGGGAAGCGCTCAGCGATGTCGGATTCGGCGTGCTCACCGAGATCGACGTGAAGGCGACGCTCAAGAAGAAGCTCGACGAGGACATGGAGAACTACCTCATCCTCGGGGCCTGCAATCCGCAGTTCGCCCATCGCGCGCTCGGGATCGAGAGGCAGATCGGCCTGCTGCTCCCCTGCAATGTGGTGGTGCGCGACGACACCGACAACGCCGGGACCGTCATCGTCGAGGCGATGAACCCCGACATCATGGTCGCGGTGACCGACGCCCCGGGCCTGCCCGACGTGGCGTCCGGAGCAGCCGAACTCCTGCAGAAGGCCATCGCGTCGCTCGACTGAACGTCAAGTCCGAGACAGATTTCTCACAGCGGCGGCGAGTCGGCCGACTCGACGTTGCGTCGAGCCCGGGGTCCGCGATTACCCTGGTGCTTCGATGACGAGCGTGCGATCCCGATTCTCCGATGCAGCCGACCGCGACCTTCCGCGCGTGGGCCGTCGTGCCGTGCTCGCCGCCGGCGTCGGGGCCGCCGCGCTCGGACTGGCCGCATGCTCGGACAAGGCACCGTCGGCGTCGGTGCAGCCGCGCAACCTCGAAGGCCGTGCCGCCGACGACGAGCTGCCGATCGAGACCTCGCCGCCCCCGGTCACCAGTGGCCCCCCGCTGATCACCGGCAGCTTCAAGTCCGCCCGCATGGGCGGCCGCGACACCCGCTGGGCGGTCGCCCGACCCAACGGCGTGACCGGCAAGCTGCCCGTCGTCGTCGTGCTGCACGCGCTGAACACCAACGAGAAGACCATCTTCGGGTCGAAACTCGAGATGCAGACCGTGATGCAGCAGCACGTGGACAACGGCAACGCCCCGTTCGCGCTGGCCGCCGCCGACGTGGGCCGCAACTACTACCACCGACGGGCCGACGGCACCGACGGTGGCGCGATGATCCTCGACGAGTTCCTGCCGATGCTCGCGAACGATCCGCGGCTCAACCTGTCCACCGACCGCATCGGTCTCTTCGGATGGTCGATGGGCGGATACGGCGCGCTGCGTCTGGCGTCGATGCTCGGTGCGCCGCGCGTCGCCGCGGTGGCGGTCAGCTCGCCCGCGATGTGGGCCGATCCGCGCAACTTCCCCCCGCGCGCCTTCGACGGCCTCGCCGACTACCAGGCCAACTCGCTGTTCGGCGCGCAGCCGAGCTTCGCGAAGATCCCGCTGCTCATCAACATCGGTTCGAGCGACCAGTTCTACACCTACACCCGCCAGTGGGCCGCGGGCCTTCACCCGCCGGCCGCCTTCGGGACCGCCGCCGGTGGTCACACCAATCGGTACTGGCGCAGCGTGCTTCCCGAGCAGATCGAGTTCCTCGGCCGCAATCTCGCGAACTGAGTCCCCGACCCGCCCGGGTCTGCGGCTAGATGCTGATCTTGCCCTCGAGGGCGTTGCGACCGATGTCGGTGCGGAAGTGCGAGCCCGGCAGCTTGATCTTCGCGATCCGGTCGTAGGCCTGGGCGCGGGCCTCGGCGAGGTCGGCGCCGGTACCCACGACGGCCAGCACACGACCCCCGGCGGAGACGATCGCACCATCCGCATTCGTGGAAGTGCCGGCGTGCAGCACGCCCTCGGCGTCGGCGCCGGTGATGACGTCACCGGTGCGCGGCGTGCCCGGGTAGTTCTCGGCGGCGACGACCACGGTGACCGCGGCGCCGTCGTGCCATTCGAGTGCCGGCAGGTCGGCGAGGGTCCCGGTTGCGGTCGCGTTGAGCGCCGCACCGAGCGGGGACTTCAGCAGCGCGAGGACCGCCTGGGTCTCGGGATCACCGAAGCGGCAGTTGAATTCGACGACCGCAGGCCCGTCCTTGCCGATGGCGAGACCGGCGTACAGGAGACCCGAGAACGGGATTCCGCGCTTGACCATCTCGGCCGCAACAGGTTTGACGACCTCGTCGACGATGCGCTCGGTCATCTCGGCGGGCAGCCACTGCAGCGGTGTGTAGGCACCCATGCCGCCGGTGTTGGGTCCGGCGTCGTTGTCGCCGACCCGCTTGTGGTCCTGCGCGGGCAGCAGCGGCACCACGGTCTCGCCGTCGACGAGGCAGAACAGCGACACCTCGGGACCGTCGAGGAAGCTCTCCAGCAGGACGGGGTGTCCGCTCTCCAGGCACTCGGCGGCGTGGTCGCGGGCGACGTCGCGGTCGGCCGTGACGACGACGCCCTTACCCGCGGCGAGACCGTCGTCCTTGACGACCCAGGTGGGCCCGAAGCGGTCGAGTGCCGCGTCGAGGTGCGCGGGGTTGTCGACGATCTCCGCGTGTGCGGTGTGGACGCCGGCCGCGGCCATCACGTCCTTGGCGAAAGCCTTGGAGCCCTCGATCTGCGCGGCCTGCGCGCTGGGACCGAAGGTTGCGATGCCGGCTTCGCGCAACGCATCGGCGACGCCGAGAACCAGGGGCACCTCGGGTCCGATGACCACGAGGTCGGCTTCCAGCTTCTGCGCCAGGGCGACGACCGCCTCACCGGAGACCACGTCGACGGCATGGTTGGTGGCGATCGCCGAGGTGCCGGCGTTACCGGGAGCGACATGCAGGTCGGTGACCGACGGATCGTTCCTGAGGCCGATGAGAAGGGCATGTTCGCGGCCGCCCGAGCCGATCACGAGTACTCGCACGACCATGACTCTAAACGACTGCGTACAGGGCCCGCGTCACGCGCCGGTGAGCGCATCAGCCGGTCTGCTGGGTCAGGTCGTACATCGTGACCCCGTCGACCGTCACCGCGGTGAAGTTCTCCTGAACCCACGCACTGATCGACGATGCCGGACGTTCGGAGTCCGTGCCCATCGGGTCCCCGCCCATACCGGGCCCGCCACCACCGCCGAGGAAGTAGTGAATCCTTCTCTCGGCGACCAGTTTCTGGAACTCGGCGAGGGCCGGCGACGGATCGCTGCCGTTGAACCCGCCGATCGGCATCACCGAATGGCCGCTCTCGAGCTGGTAGCCCGAGGCGGACATCGACCCGACCGCCGCGGCCACCCACGTGTACCGGTCGGCGTCGGCGTTCAGCTTCTCGACAACGGCTGCGGTGGGGGTCGAACCGCGCAGCAGGCCACCGGGCCCGTCACCGCCGCGACTGCCGGGCATCCCCTGGCCGGGGCCTCCGCGTCCACCAGGGCCGAACTCGCCCTCGACCCGCGGGCCGGCGGTGATGATCGAACCGCTCTTCTCGGTCGTCACCGTGTCGATCGTGTACGCGACCGGACCGGCGAGTCCGGCGAGGATCGCACCGGTCACCGCTGCACCTGCGACACCGCGGAGGTTCGCGAAGACCATCGCGGCACCGGCGAGCAGGCCGACGACGAGGACCACGACGCGCAGCCACGGCACGAAGTCGGGGGTGCGGTTCAGCAGGACGAAGCCCCAGCCGGCCGCGATCCACACGGATGCGCCGAGAGCGATCCGGACCCACAGTCGGCCGCGGTGACTCCAGCAGACCGCCCCACCACTGGCGACGAGAGCAGCGACCGCCGGGGCGAGGGCTGCGGTGTAGTACTGGTGGAAGATCCCGGCCATGAAGCTGAAGACACCCATCGTGACCAGCAGCCACATTCCCCAGACCACGAGGTAGGCGCGACGCGGTTCGGTCCGTCGCGCACCGCCGATCAGGACTGCCGCGACAACGGCGAGTAGGAGCCCGGTCGGGATGAGCCACGCGATCTGACCGGCCTGCGCAGGTTCGAACATCCGCAGCCATCCGGTCTCACCCCACGGGCCACCGCCGGGGCCACGGGGGCCACCCATCTCGCCCATACCGGAACGGCCGGGGGCCACGGCCCCGGTCTCGTTGCCGTTGAGTCGGCCGAACCCGTTGTAGCCGAGAGTCAGCTCGAGAATCGAATTGTTCTGCGAACCACCGATATACGGCCGCGAGGACGTCGGCCAGAGTTCGACGGCGAGTATCCACCAGCCGGCGCTCACGATCATCGCTCCGAGCGCGGCGAACAGCTGACCCAGCCGGCGCAACCAACCACGCGGACCGAAGGCCAGATAGGTGACCGACAGTGCCGGCACGATCAACATCACCTGCAACTGCTTGGTGAGGAATCCGAACCCGATGAACACGCCGGTGAGGATCAGCCACCGCCACCGGCCGTCGTCGACGGCCTTCATCAGCGACCACACGGCCGCGATCATCAGCAGGATGAGCAGGGCTTCGGGGTTGTCGAAGCGAAACATCAACGCCGCGACCGGCGTCAGCGCCAGTACCGCGCCGGCGAGGATTCCGGCCCAGTGGCCGAAGTACTTTCGCGTGATCAGGTACAGCAACGCGACCGATGCGACGCCCATCAGGACCTCGGGCACCAGGATCGACCAGGAGTTGACGCCGAAGATCCGGGCACTGATGCCCGGAATCCACAGCGAGGCAGGTGGTTTGTCGACGGTGATCGAGTTCGCCATGTCGCTCGATCCGAAGAACCAGGCCTTCCACGATTCCGAACCGGCCTGGATGGCCGCCGAGTAGAAGGAGTTAGCCCAACCGTTGGTCGAGAGATTCCACAGATAGAGGACACCGGTACCGATCAGCAGCGTGGCCAGTGAGAGACGTGCCCACAGCACGTTCTTCGCGTGTGCATGCGTCTGCGGAGCGGAGTCGCGGGGTGGGTCGATGGTCAGTGTCGTCATGCGACAACCTCCGGGGTCTTGCGGAACACCCAGCGGAGACCGACGAACCGGGTGAGCGTGGCCACCAGGTTCGCGACCACGAGGATGATCAGTTCGATGTGTTTGGTCGCGTCCGGCGCGACGGTGTGCAGGAACAACAGGGAGCCGGCGGTGACCAGCCAGCCGAACAGGAACACCCCGAGACCGAACAACTGGTGGCGGAGTGCGTTGTCACGCCCGCGGACGCCGAAGCTGAACCGGCGGTTGGCTGCGGTGTTCAGGACGGCGGTGATCGCGAGGGCGACCAGGTTCGACACCTGCGCTCCCAGGAACGAATGCAACGCCAGGAACAGCACCGCGAAGGAGATCGTCGAGGCGACACCCACCACACAGAACCGCGCGAGCTGACCGACCAAACCCTTCGGCACACCGTCGATCTGGGGGCCGGCCGCCCGGCCGCGACCGATGGAGGCGCGGAGCTGCGCGATCGGCAGCCGCCCCATCGCCAGCGCGAGACCGACTCGCGCACAACCCTTCAGATCGGCGAGTGCGGTGGGCACGATGTCGACGGTGCTGTCCTGGTCGTCGACCCAGTCGACCGGGACCTCCGCGATCCGCAAGCCGATCTGCTCGGCGAGAACGAGCAGCTCGGTGTCGAAGAACCAGCCGGTGTCGACGACGAACGGCAGCAACCCGCGTGCGATGTCGGTGCGCATGGCCTTGAACCCGCACTGGGCGTCGGAGAACCTGGCGCCCATGGCGGTTCGGAGGATGAGGTTGTAGGAGCGCGAGATGAACTCCCGCTTGGGTCCGCGGACGACCCGCGACGACCGGCTGAGCCGGGTGCCGATCGCGATGTCGGAATGCCGCGACACCAGCGGGGCGATGAGCGGCATCAGCGCGTTGAGGTCGGTGGAGAGGTCGACGTCGCAGTAGGCGACGATCTCGGCGTCGCTGCACTGCCACACCCCATTGAGCGCACGCCCCCGCCCCTTCTCCTCGAGGTGGACGACGCGGACGCCCTCGAGTTCGTCGACCAGACCGAGGGCGATCGCGAGGGTGTCGTCGGTGCTGGCGTTGTCGGCGACGGTGATGCGCGCCGGATACGGCACGTGCTGCCGCAGATGGTCGGCGAGCCGGCGCACCGACGACGCGACGTCGGCCTGTTCGTTGTAGACGGGGACGACGATGTCGAGGACCGGGGTCGACGCCGAGCTGTCGGCGAGCGTGTACACCTGCGCCGTCCGGACCGGCGGTGCTTGCGGGATCATGAGGACCACGATCGGCTCGCACCCTCGAACCACTCTGGAACCCGGCTGCAGGGTTCCTGTGAACCGTCGATCTCCACTGTCGGCCGTCGCCACTACATTGGGGCTCATGACCGCCACCCTCGCCCCTGACCAGCTGACCGCCGCCAACCGCGTGATCACCAGCCTGGCCGGTGAGGGCGCCGCGCTGCGCGAGGACCAGCTGCGCGCGGTGACCGCGCTGGCCGGGGGCGAGCCCGGCACACCCGGCGCGCGGGTTCTCGTGGTCCAGGCGACCGGGTGGGGCAAATCCGCGGTCTACTGGTCGGCCACCGCGATCATCCGCGCCGGTGGCGGCGGACCGACGCTGATCGTCTCCCCGCTGCTGTCCCTCATGCGCGACCAGGTGTCCGCAGCGGCTCGTGGCGGCCTGTCCGCGGCGACGCTGAACTCGTCGAACGTCGACGAGTGGTCGGCGATCGAGGCGCAGTTGCGGGCGGGTGACCTCGACGTCCTGCTCGTCTCGCCGGAACGCCTCGCCAATCCCGGCTTCGGACGACGTGTGCTCGACGCACTGGCCGGCAACCTCGGACTCCTGGTGATCGACGAGGCGCACGCCGTCTCCGACTGGGGTCACGACTTTCGGCCCGACTACCGACGCGTGGCCGACGTGCTCCGCTCGGTCAACCCGACGACGCCGGTCCTGGCGACCACCGCGACCGCCAACGCGCGCGTCACCGAGGATGTCGCCGCCCAGCTCGACGCCGGTTCCGACGCACCGACACTCGTCCTCCGCGGGCCGCTCGCCCGGAAGTCGTTGCATCTCAACGTTCTCGACGGACTCTCACCCGTCCAGCGCTACGGCTGGGTGGCGCAGGCGCTCCCCCATCTCCCGGGTTCGGGCATCGTCTACGTCCTCACCGTCGCCGACGCCGACCGGCTCGTCGAGGCCATCCGCGCGGTACACGGCGATTCGGTCGAGGTCGCCGCCTATACCGGCCAGCTCGACGCCGACCGCCGGCACGAACTCGAAGATGCGTTGCTGCACAACAAGGTCAAGGCGCTCGTCGCGACGTCAGCCCTCGGGATGGGCTACGACAAGCCGGACCTGGGCTTCGTCGTACACGTCGGTTCGCCGCCGTCGCCGGTTTCCTACTACCAGCAGGTGGGTCGTGCCGGGCGTGCCCTGGACGACGCCGTCGTGATGTTGCTGGCCTCGCAGACCGACGACCGGATCTGGGATCACTTCGCCACCGCGACGATTCCCGATCCCGACAAGATGCGCGATCTGCTGGCAGCACTGGAGGCCGCCGACGAACCGCAGTCGCCCATCCAGCTCGAGGCCGCCACCCGCTTCCGCCGTACGCGAATCGAGTTGATGCTCAAGCAACTCGCCGTCGACGGCATCACCGACCGCACCCCCGACGGCTGGGTTGCCACCGGCAAACCCTGGACCTACGACGCCGCACACTACGACGGCGTGCTCGCGGTCCGTCGCCGCGAGGCCGACATCATGCGCTCCTACATCGCCGGGCGCACCTGTCTGATGCGACTGCTGACCGAATCGCTCGACGACCCACAGGCCGCCGACTGCGGTCGCTGCTCGGTCTGCCGCGGCGCGCTGAGTGAGGGACTCCCCGACTCCGTCGATGCGGAGGTGGTGCGCACCGTCACGTCGACGCTGCGCCGCAAGGCGTCGACCCTCGATCCGCGGAAGATGTGGCCGGGCGGCGAATTCGGCCGTCGCGGAAGGATTCCCGCAGACCTCCTCGCCCAGCCGGGTCGCGTCCTCGCACACGCCGACGCCCCCGAATGGGTGGAGGTGCTGGCCGCCGCCCGCAACGGCGACGAACGCGCACTGGCCGAACTCGGCGATGCCGCCGTCGCGACGCTGTCCTCCTGGGTCCGCGAGACGGGTATCCGCGCCGACGTCATCGTGTCGCTCCGCCTGACCGGCACCAATCTGGCCGAGACGCTCGCCGAACATCTGCGCACGGTCGGGAAACGGGGCGGCGGAACCTTCCCCGTCCACCTGGGCGATCCGCCGACCGATGCCACCGGAGCAGTCGAGGCCGCCTACTGGCGCGACCACCTCGGCGATCCACCCGAGGTCGCCGGACAGAACGTGATGCTCGTCGTCGACGCCAACAGCTCGGGCTGGCCGATCACCCTCGCCGCCGCGGCACTCCGTGAGGCCGGGGCCGGTGCCGTCCTACCGCTGCTGATCCACCGGACGGTCTGACCCTTCGAGACGCTCGCGTGCTCGTTCCTCAGGGAGCAGGTCGGGCGAGCGAGAGCACCTCGTCGAACCCGTCGACGAGGCACGAGTGGAAGACGTCGACATCGGCGATGGCGCCGGTGTCGACATCGATCCCCAGCTCACACGTGTCGATGTAGCTGAGCAGGGTGACGTTGACCGCGGCCCCGATCGTGGGACCGAAGGCGTACTGGGCGGTCATCCGGGCGCCGCCGAGGTAGAGCGGCACCGGAATACCCGGCACGTCACTGCACAGGAAGTCGACGTGACGCAGGACCGAACCGATGTACCAGCGCGGCATCAGGTTCATGGTGCCGGCGATGAGCTGGGTGTACGGCAACGAGCGCTCGTCGCGGACACGTGAGGTCCGCCGGTGGATTCGAGCGATCCGTTGCGCCGGATCGACTTCGGCGACCGGCACGTCGAACCGCATCAAGGTGATCCGGTTGCCGCCTGGGGCGTCCTCCTCGGTCCGCAGGTTCACCGGCATACACAGATGGAGGTCACCGACTTCGACGTCGTGTTTCTCGTGGTACAGACGAAGCCCTCCGGCGACGCCCGCGACGAAGGCGTCGTTGAGTGAGCCTCCACCACGGTGCCCGGCGTCGCGCAGTTGCTGCAGCGGAACCTCGTGGACGTCGAGATGCCGTACCAACGAGCGTTCCGTCATCAGCGGCGATCCCGTCTCGTTGACGGGCCGGACGGTGCGGAACACCGATGCAGCTGTCTCGACGGCGTCACCGGCGGTCGCGATCGGATGGCGAATCGTGTTGAACGCCAAGCCCGGTACCGATTTCACGACTTCCATCACGGTGTTCGAGGCGCGCTCGGCGTCGAATCGCATCGAGTCCAGGTAGTCCCGCCACCAGGCTTCACCGTTCGGCGGCGTGATGGCGTCGGGCGTGCCCGGCGGATGGTCGGATTCCTCGGTCAGGTCGAAGAGCCGCATCGCGATCTCGATGGCCCCCACCCCGTCGGTCAGCGCGTGGTGGAACTTGCAGACGACCGCGGCACCGCCGTCGGCGAGCCCGTCCACAAGCGTCGCCTTCCACAACGGCCGGGCACGGTCGAAGTCCTCCATCGCCGCGATCCGCGCCATCTCCAGCACGGTGTCGAAAGTGGCCGGAGCGGGTGCCCCGACCCGGCGAATGTGGAAGTCGAGATCGAAATCCTGGTACGGGACCCACCTCGGCGGCGCCGACAGCGGCGAGTACACGACGCGCTCGCGGAACATCGGCAGGTCGGCGCTGATCGTCTCGAACCGGCTGCGCATCGCATCCCAGTCCGGTGTGCGGTCGAGCAGGATGACCGTCACCACCGTCGATCGCAGGCGCGGGTCGGACTCCATCGACCAGGTGAAAGCGTCGCTGTTGCGCATGTACTCGGTCATGACTGCCTCCGGTCATGACCGTACTCAGCCGCCGATCACACGTTGTCGTTTCGGCTCACCAGAGGACTTTGTACCTCTGCGCCCCGGGCGGCGAAACCCGCTCCCTGAGTAACCACGGAGCTCGCGGAGGGGCGTATCGAAGGGTCAGTCGGCGACGTACTCGCCGTAGCCGAGCGAGCGCAGGCTGGCGCGGATCTTCTCGGCCGCGGCATCGAGGTCCTCGGGGCTGGCGTTCTTGTTCGCGTTGGCGAGGTCGAAGGTCTCGAGCGAGAGTCCCTGGAACACGTGGATGTGCACGTGGGGAACCTCGAGGCCGGCGATGAGCAGGCCGATGCGCGGAGCGTCGAAGGCGTCCTTGACGGCCCGGCCGACCTTCTGTGCGACGCCGCTGAGATGGGCGAACAGCGTGCTGTCCATCTGCTCCCAGTGGTCGACCTCGTTGCGCGGCACCACCAGAACGTGGCCGGGGGTGACCGGCTCGATGGTCAGGAACGCGACGGCTTCGCCGTCCTTCCAGACGAATCGACCCGGGATGTCGCCGTTGATGATCATGCTGAAGACCGATGCCATGGGCCCGAGTCTAGATGTTGTGGGGTTCGGCACCGAGGACGCAACCGTGTTCTCCACGGCGCTGTCGGGGGTCCATGACATTCTTTTCGGTGTGAGTGGGCCAGAATCCTCCCGACCGGGACGCAGCACCGGCAGACCTGTCGGATCCAGCGACGTCCTGGCCCGCGCTCAGCGCTTTCCGCGGTTGCGATACATGGGGTCGAAGTACCGGCTGCTCCCCCACCTCGAACGCACCTTCGCCGAGATCGGCGGGTCGACGGCGGTCGACGCCTTCTCCGGGTCGGGAGTGGTGTCGTACCTGCTGAAGGCGCAGGGATTCGAGGTCCTCAGCAACGACTTCCTCCACTTCCCGCATGTCATCACGCGTGCGTCGGTGGCTAATTCGAGCGTCCGCCTCGAGCCGGAGCTCGTCGAGCAGATCTGCGGGCCGGCCGCCGACGACCGCGACTACATCTCCCGCACCTTCGACGGCCTGTACTTCACCGCCGAGGACCGCACATTCCTCGACTCGGCGTGGTCGCACATCGACGCGCTGCGCGGCTACCGCCGCGACCTGGCCATCTCCGCGCTGGTCCTCTCCGCCGCACGCAAGCAGCCGCGCGGGGTGTTCACCTTCACCGACTCCACCCGCTATGCCGATGGGCGCCGCGACCTCACGATGTCGCTGCGCGACCACTTCCGGTTGCGCGCGGCCGCCGACTACAACGGCACGGTGTTCAGCAACGGCTGCAGCAGTCGGAGCGTCCAGGGCGACATCTTCGACCTCGCCCTGCCGTGGTCGGCGCCGCCGGATCTCGTCTACCTCGACCCCCCGTACGCGCCGCCCACCGACGACAACGACTACATCAAGCGCTATCACTTCCTGGAGGGCCTCTCCGCGTACTGGCGCGGGATGACCATCATGGAGAACACCAAGACCAAGAAGCTGCCCAAGCGCTTCACGCCGTTCGCCTACAAGCGGACGATCGAGGACGCCCTGCTGCGGACGTTCGAGCACTTCGAGGACGCGGGCGCGATCGTGCTGTCGTATTCGTCGAACGCGTTGCCGGGCAAGGACCGGATCGTCGACCTCCTCGGCAAGGTCAAACCCTCGGTCGAGGTGATCGCCATCGACCACAAGTACAGCTTCGGCACGCACGCCGCGGCCACTCGCCGTGACGTCAGCGAGTTCCTGTTCATCGGACGGGACTGACGCCGAGCACATGAGTGACGCAGTTGACTTCGAGGATTATCTGAAGTCGTTGGGACGGTTGACCTCTCACGTCGACCCCACCGCCTCCACGCCGGAGGCCGAGCGGATCGTGGAGGCCACCGGGAGTCTCGGCGGTCTCCTCGACACCGACATCACCGGACTCGCCGCGTGGGTACGCGACAATCCCAACGACGTCCCGGTGCTCGGGCTCGCGGTCGGATTGTCGCAGGAGAAGCTCAAGAACGCGTTGCGCGACCGGTTCGACACCAGCGGCTGGCACGGACTGGCACGCACCCAGCCCGTCGACCTGGTGACCTGGCTCGACGCGGAATTCGACCTCGTCCGGATGCTCCGCACCCAGCTGGAACGCACCTACACCTTCGCCGACATCCTCGTGGCGCGCGCCGGAACCCGTGCCACCGCGACCCGTGCCGGCGCGTCGGGCCGTCGTATCGAGGACGAGATCGAGGACATCGCACGCGATCTCGGCCTCGACTACACGACGCGATCGCGATTCGTCGGCCGCAACGGACGCACCGCCCCCGCCGACCTCATCGTGGGCGATCCGAACTCCGCCGACATCGTGGTGGCCGCCAAGGGATTCGACTCGACCGGCTCGAAGCTCACCGACGCCGTGCGCGAGATCGAGGAGATGGCCGAGGTCCGTCTCCCGACGCAGCTCGTGCTCGCGGTGATCGACGGAATCGGCTGGAAATCACGGCAATCCGACCTCCGACGCATCCACCAGCTCTGGGCCACCCGCCAGATCGACGGCATGTACACCCTCGTCACGCTCGACCAGTTCCGCACCGACGTGGCCGAGTTCGCGAGGTTGCGACGATTGATCAGCTGAGGAGCGGCAGTCGCACCCAGAAGGTCGCGCCCTCGCCGGACGTCGACTCGACGCCGACCCGTCCGCCGTGCGCTTCGACCAGCGCGGCAACGATGGACAGCCCCAGACCGTTTCCGCCGCCGGAACCCCGGTGGCGTGACTGGTCGCCACGGTAGAACCGCTCGAAGACGTGTTGCGCATCCTCTGCGGTCAGCCCCGGTCCGGTGTCGGCGACCCTCAGCACCGCCTCCAACGTGCCGCCGGAGTCGGCCTCGACCGACACCCCGACCGTGATCGACGCCTCGGCCGACGTGTGGTTGATCGCGTTGCCGATCAGGTTGCGGAGCACCTGCAGCAGCCGCGGCCCGTCGCCGGAGACCAGCGGCGGATGGTCACCGGTCGTCACCTCGAGCCGGATGTCGCGTTCGGGCGCGCCGACGCGCGCGGACGCGACGGCCTCGGCGGCCAGGCCGAGCAGGTCGACGGGTGCCGTCGCGAGGGGGCGCTGCGCGTCGAGGCGTGCCAGCATCAGCAGGTCCTCGACGAGCAGGTTCATCCGACCGGCCTCGTCGTTGATCCGGCGCATCGCATCGGAGACGTCGGAGACCCCGCCCTGCGAATACAGTTCGGCGAAGCCCTTGATCGACGTCAACGGAGTGCGGAGTTCGTGGCTCGCGTCGGCGACGAAGCGCCGCATCTCCTCCTCGGAGGCGCGGGCTTGACGCTCCGACGCCGCGGTGGTCGCGAAGGCCTGCTGGATCTGGCCGAGCATGGTGTTCAGCGAAACCGACAGACTGCCGACCTCGGTGTTGGGAGCCGCCAACGGAACTCGACGCGTGAGGTCGCCCGCCGCGATCGCGTGTGCGGTCTCCTCGACCCTGCGCAGGGGCCGGAGACTGGTCCGCACGAGCAGATAGCTGAGCAACCCGATGAGGACCACGACGATGGCACCGATGGCGAACTGCAACCAGATGAGCCGACTGATCGTGGCGTCGATGTCGGTCATCGGGGTGGCCACGGTCGTCGTGCCGAACATGTTGCTGCGCTTGATCACCCGCCAGCGTGGTCCGTGCGGCTCCACCGATCCGACGGTGACCGGGCCGACGTTGTCGCCGGTGACCCCGTCGAGGTTCGGCGCATGGTCGAACTGGTTGTAGACGTTGGTCGCCGAGATGCCGGCCGGACCCCGGAAAGTCGACTCCACGTAGTACGGCGACGGCGGACGACGCGGCCCCGGCGGGCCGGGACGCGGATCGTTGGCCGGCGAGCGTGGATCGGCCCACGTGCGCGTGGCGTTCACGAGACCCTCGTCCGTGCGCGAGATCAGGTCCTGCCGCATCGACGACGTGACCGCCACTCCCGAGGCCAGCAACCCGACGACCACGAGCGCAAGCGTGAGAGCGACCAGGGAGAGCCGCAGTGGCACACCGCGCCTGCGGACTTCGGACGCAGCCATCAGTCGCGCGGCTCGCGCATCACATAGCCGACGCCGCGCAGGGTGTGGATGAGGCGCCGCTCGCCGTTGTCGAGTTTGCGACGCAGGTAGGAGACATAGGACTCCACGACGTTGACCTCGCCGCCGAAGTCGTAGTTCCAGACGTGGTCGAGGATGCGGTGTTTGGACAGCACCGTCCCCGCGTTGACCATGAAGTACCGCAGCAAGGTGAACTCGGTCGGCGAGAGCTGGACCGGTTGCCCCGCCTTGAAGACCTCGTGCGTCTCGTCGTCGAGTTCGATGTCGGCGAAGGTGATCCGGGACGAGGACTGCTCCGCTTCGCCGAAACCACTGCGGCGCAGCAACACCTGCAACCGGGCGACGACCTCTTCGAGGCTGAACGGCTTGGTGACGTAGTCGTCACCGCCGATCGTCAGGCCGTTGACCTTGTCCTCGACCGAGTCGCGGGCCGACAGGAACAGGGCGGGCGCCTCGACCCCGTCCGCGCGGAGACGGCGCAGCAGTCCGAAACCGTCCATGCCCGGCATCATCACGTCGAGGATCAGCACGTCGGGCTTGCGGCTCCGGCACCTGTCGATCGCCGCCGGTCCGTCGGCGGCCGTCTCGACGTCGTATCCCTGGAACTTCAGCGACACCGACAGCAGCTCGCGGATGTTCTCCTCGTCGTCGACGACGAGCACCTTCGCGCCTCGGGTTGCGTCGTCCTGGGCCGGTCTGGTCACTCTTCCACTGTTCCAGAGGGGCCTGGGACCTCACTGTCCGGACACTGGGAGGTTCCTGTGAGTGCCGACCTGCGGTTCGATCGGTGAAACCTCACGCGGTGGGATCTCCGTAGGCGGCGGCGATGGCCTCCGAGTCACGCCAGCGCGAGTACGTGGGGCTCTGGGGCCAGCCGTCGGGTGAGTCCTGCCATTCCTCCTGACGCCCCCACGGGAGGACGTCGAGAAGCCCGAACGTGAACCCGAGCTGCTCGGTGCCGCGGCCGGTCGTGTGCCACGTGCGGTAGACCTTGTCACCGTCGCGGAGGAAGACGTTGATCGCGAATCCCTCGCCGGGCCCCGCGCCGACGTCGGCGGAGAACGTCGTGCCCGCCGACGAGTACCAGTCCATGCGGTTACCGACGCGCTTCTTGTAGGCAAGGGCCTCCTCGATCGGGCCGTGGGTGATGATCACGAACCGGGCGTCGTAGTCGGCCAGGTAGTCGAGTCGACTGAACTGCGTCGTGTACCCGGTGCACCCCGGGCACTGATAGGTCTCGCCGGGAGACCACATGTGGTTGTAGACGATCAGCTGGGAGCGCCCGTCGAAGACGTCCACGAGACGGATCGGCCCGTCGGGTCCGGTCAGGGTGTGGTCGGGCATCTCGACCATCGGCAGCCGCCGCCGCTGCGCCGCGATCGCGTCGAGTTCGCGCGTGGCCGCCTTCTCGCGGACCCGCAGTTCCGCGAGGGCCTTCGCCCAGGTGTCGTGGTCGGTCACGGGTGGGAGTTGATCGCTCATCGCGGCGCCTTTCGATCGATACGGGTGTTCTGCAGAGACAGACCGCGACTCGGAGCCCAACTCATCGCCTCGACTCAACGCCGCCGCATGTACGGCGCGGCGTACCCGATCTTCATGGAGCCGCCGCCGAGCCACGCCGCGAGCTCCTCGGCCCGCGCGCCGAGTTTCCTCCGGGCGTCGGCGGGCAGGGGCTCGAGCGGGTGGATCGCGATCGAGTTGTCATCCCGGCGATACCAGCCGCCGACGATCCGGCCGTCCCACCACGCGGTCTGGCCGCCGTTGCCGACGGAGTCGAAGATCTCGGGACCGTGATCGCCGAGGTAGAAGCCGCGCTCCTTGAACCCCATCGTGGTGGGGTCGAGTTCGGGCAGCAGAACCGCCTGCGGTTCGCAGTCCTGGTCGCCGGCCTCGTCATCGGCCTCGCCGGGGAGGTCGTCGGGCAGCACGTGTCCGACGCCGCCGCCGTCCAGTTCGGCCTCGACGGTGCCGAGGTCGGCGAGGGCGGCTCGCACCGCGGTCTTGGTGGAACCGAGCCACCACACGAGATCGGTCTCGGTCCCCGGTCCATAGGTGCGCAGCCAGCGTTGGACGAGCGCCCGGTGGCCGTCGTGCACACTCGGCGCGTCCGGGGTCTCGCCGAGCCACACCTTCATCGACGTCCACGCCGGACGGGACAGGTGCCAGTCGAATCGGTTGGGTCCGCGGACGATGTCTCCGGAAGCGTCGAGCATGTTCAGCACTCGCGGTCCGAAATGACTCTTCCCCGCCCACGACTTGCCCTCGCCGAAGGTGATCGAGCCCTCCAGGACGGGCAGCCGGGCGCGGAGCTCGGTCGACGTGAGCGATTCACCGCCGGCGAGTTCGGTGAGGACCGCGTCCCGCGCGGTCTCGATCCAGCCCTCCGGGTCGTCGACGTCGGGACTGCGGCGGAGATCGCGAAGCATGTTGGTGCGCTCGGAGGCCGAGATCCGGGGCCCGAGCGCACCGATCGCCTCGGCGAGGACGTCGCGGGGGAAGGCGAAGAGGGTCCGGCGCATCGCGAGGTGTTTGACGAGGGTCCGGTCGTCGTAGAGCGCGGTGTCGATGTCGGCGCGGGCCAGACCGTCGACGCGCGCCCACGCGGACAGGTAGACCGTCGACGGGGTGGTGGCGTGGAGACCGACCATCGTCGCGGCAACGTCGACGGCGGACCCTGCTCGCGACGCGGCGTCGAGGTGCATGCGGCGCATCAGCCGGGACCGGCGCGTGGTGTCGGTGATCCGGGGGCGCACTGGCATGCCGCGATCCTAGTGAGCCGACGAGGCGGTTGAAGCCGGGAGAGGAAGAGGGGAAGCGGGTGCCGGCTCCGGCCGACCCCCATCGACCCGGTGTTCCGGCACCCGCCCGGTTGCGTGGGCCGGACGACACACAGCCCCCGACGGGCAGTGCCTGAGAACACCTCCGTGTGTCCTGCGACCAACGCATCCTTACGCTCCCGACCCCCGTCAGGAACGCCCACCCAGGAGACCCCACCCCGCGTCCGGAGTACAGCCCCGTTCCGGATCGAGGGGCGAACACCGAGGTCAGGCGGCAAACGGACTATCCGGACCGGACACATCCGAATCCGGATCCGGACGTGTCCGTCGCCACCTTTGCCCTCCGACGGTGGCGCACCGGGGTCACCTGTCGCATGATGGATCGGTCGATCAGTCGTGCGGTCTGAGCGTGGAGTCGGGTGAGTGGATTTTGGTGAAGCGCTCGCGCGCCTTTTCGTGCAAGCGGGGCGCCCTACCCTCCGGGCGTCGGCGGCCCGGGCCAAGGTCTCCGCGCAACGGATCAGCGACTGGCGCAACGGCCGCCATCTCCCCCGCGACTTCGCGACCGTCGAGCCTCTCCTCGTCTGGCTGACATCCCGCGCGGTGGCCGCAGGCGTCACCGACGTCCTCACGATTCCCCGGTGGAAAGAACTGTGGGACAGCCATCTGAGCCAGGACGCGCCCGGGACCCCGGAGCCGCCCGCCCAGCACGCCCGCCCCTACGCCGGACTGGCGACCCTCACCGCCGCCGACAGTGAGCTCTACTTCGGACGCGACGACCTCGTCGGCACGCTTGTCGACACGATCCTCGCCGCCGGCTCGGAGTCCGCGCCACTGTCGCCGGCCTCCCGGCTCGTCGTCGTCACCGGGGTGTCGGGGTCGGGCAAGTCGTCGTTGCTGCGTGCCGGTCTGGCCCGCGATCCGCGGATCTCGACCCCGCGTCTCGCCGAGATCATCCCGGACGGTCTCTCCATCGCGCCGCCGGTCGACGGCGAGAACGACGCGGTCATCGTCATCGACCAGTTCGAGAACGTCTTCTCGCTCGAAGACGAACTGCGGGCGACGACGATGCGCGAGGTCGAGGAACTCGCCGCCGACACCGTCGTGGTGGTCGGCATACGCGCGGACTTCTTCAGCCAGTGTGTGAAGTACCCGGTGCTGGCGGATGCCTGGCAGCACCGCTGCGTGATCGTCTCGGAGATGACGCGTACCCAGCTCCGCGAGGTCATCACCGCCCCGGTTCGCCTCGCCGGCGGACGCATCGAAGAGGGCCTCGCCGACGTGATGATCACCGACCTCTATGAGGCGTCGACGGTCGGTGACCGCGCCGGCCGGCTGCCGCTGCTGGCCCACGTCCTGCAGGCGACCTGGGCACGCCGCTCCGGCAACCGCATGACGCTGTCCGGGTATCGCGCGACCGGCGGCATCGCACGCGCCGTCGCGGACACCGCGGAAGCCGCCTGGGAGGCCATCGCCCCTGAACATCGCGACCTCGCCCGCGCGGTCCTGCTGTCGCTGGTCCACGTCGGTCCCGCCGGGATCGCGCTGCGGGTGCCGTTGTCGACCTCGACCATCGGCAGCCGCTTTCCTCCCGAGGTCTCGACCGTCATCGACGAGTTCGCGCAGGCCCGATTGCTGACGGTGTCCGCGGAGTCGGTGATGCTCGTGCACGACGTGGTGCTGACCGCGTGGCCGCGACTCGCCACGTGGATCGCCGACGACTCCGACACCCACGTCTGGTGGCAGCAACTCGACGCCGACACCCAGTCGTGGGTGGCCAACGGCCGCAGCCGCTCGTTCCTCTACACCGGTTCGCGACTCGACGACGCCAAGAGCCACCGCGAAGCACTGCGCAGCAACTACGTCCACCTGCAGAGCCGGGAGAACGACGAGTTCCTCGACTCAGCGGTCGCGATGCAGCGACGCCGCCGGTTGCTGCAACTGGGCGCCGTCTCGGTCATCGTGATCCTCGCGATCGCGGCATCGATCATCGCGGTCTTCGGGTTCCGGCAGGCGCACGACCTGCGACAACAGCGCAACGCCGCCGAACGCGCGGCCCTGCTGTCCCACATCGACAGCATGGAGCACTCCAACCCGTCGCTGGCCGCGCGTCTCCTGCTCGTCGCCCATCAGCTCTACCCCGACGATCCGACGGTCGTCGGTCATCTGCGTGGCGCGGCCACCAGCCCGCTCGCGACGCAGGTCACCGGCCATACCGGACCGGTCTACGACCTGGCGTTCGACCGGACGGGCCGCTATCTCGCCTCGGCGAGCGGCGACCGCACGGTCCGCGTCTGGGAGAGCACCGACGCCACCCCGCAGTATCGCGAGGTGGCGACCCTGCACGGTTTCGGCAACTACGTCACCTCCACCGCCTTCCACCCCAACCGACCGTTGCTGGCCTCCTCGAGCGGTGACGGTGCGGTCCGGATGTGGGACCTCTCCGATCCCCGCCGGCCGGCGCTGCGGGAGACCGCATCACTCGGCCGCGGCACCGTCTACATGGCCCGCTTCTCCGCGGACGGGCGGACACTCGCCGCGTCGTCGGACGACGGTTCGATCACCGTGTTCGCGGTGTCGCCGACGGGGACCCTGCTCCAGACCGCCGTGCTCCGGGGCCACAGCGCCGCCGCACGAACACTGTCCTTCAGCCCCGACGGGCGGCTGCTCGCGAGCGGCGGGGACGACCGCGTCGTGCGGCTGTGGACCACCGGACCGGACCCCGCGCCGCTCGGCGAACCCGTCACCGGGTTCCCCAGCATCACGCACGCGGTCGCGTTCAGTCCCGACAGCCGCTCCCTGGCCGTCACCGGCGACAGCCCGAACGCGCAGCTCTGGGATGTGAGCAAGCCGCTGTCCCCGCGGCCGCTCAGCACCTCTCTCCCGACCGCGACCGCGGGCTCCTGGTCCATCGCCTTCGACCCGACCGGTTCGCAGGTCGCCTCGGCCCGCGCCGACGGCATGGTGCGGGTCTGGAACACGACCAACCCGGCTTCACCCACGGCCCAGTGGGCGCTGCAGACCGCATCGGAGCAAGGGTCGGTCCGCACCTTCTCGGCCACCTTCGACCCGACCGGTGACCGCCTGGTGTCCGGGCGTTCCGACGGGACGATCGACGTCTGGTCGTTGCCGGACCGTTCGGTCCCCGACCGCGGCGGCACGATCAGCGGGGTGGCCACCGATCCGGCGCAGCGCATCCTCGCGACCGTCGGCTCGGACACCACCCTGAACGTGTGGACCCTCGACGACGGCGAGATGTCGTTGCGCTCCCGCACTCCCATCCAGCGTCGGGTCAACGACCACCCGCGAGTCTCGGTGAACGAACGCGGCACCCTCGCGGCGACGGCCAACAACAACGGCGGCCTCGTGGAACTGTGGGACATCGGCGACCCGGACGCCCCGCGGGCCGCCGCCCGGTTGCCCGTCTCGACGCGGTACTCGTTCCCGGTCGCCTTCGCACCCACCGGCGATGTCCTCGCGACCGGCGACACCGACACCACGATCGCGCTGTGGAACACCGCCGATCCCACCTCGCCGAGGCGGATCGGCGCATCCCTGCGCGGTCCCGCCGACCTCATCCGCAGTGTCGCCTTCAGCCCCGACGGCACCCGCGTCGCGGTGACCTCCGACGACAAGCGGGTGTACCTCTACGACCTGGAGTCCGGGAACCCCGACCCGGTGACGGTGATCTCCGATGACGCTCCCGTCACGCAGGCGGCCTTCGACGACGGCGGAGAGGTCCTCGTCGTGGCGGCCCGTGACCTGTCCACCTGGCGACTGCCGGCGACGCACACCGACGGTGAACCCGAACTGATCGACCGCCACGAGGACATGTTCGCCAACACGCTGTCGATGTCGCCCAACCGGATCGCCGTCGGTACTTCCACGCACGACCTGATCAGCTTCGCGCTCGCCGACGACGGCACGCTCGGTGATCGACAGGCGGTGGGAACACTGCTCGACTCCACCGACACCACCACGACGTGGCAGGTGCCGGTCCGGCTCCCCGCCGACGACGAGATCATCGCCGGTGGCGACACCACCGGCAACGTCTACGTGCACACCCTGGACGTGCCCGACGCCCGCGAATGGATCTGCGGGACCTCGACTCCCATGACCGAGGAACAACGGTCGACGTACCTGCCCCGCGCCTACCTCCGAAGCGATTGCGACGCAACGGTCAGCGGAAGCTGAGCACCTCGTCGCCCCACGCCTCCCAGAGGTCGCCGTCGAGGTTCTGGACCACCCGGTCCTCGGCGTCGATGCGCAACACCGGACGGCGGCCGGTGTCGTAGGTCGGCCACTCGTCGCCGGGTGATCCGGTATCGGGTGCGCGACCGTGCGCGAACGATGTCCACCGGCGGATCAACCTCTGCGACACGGCTTCTCCGTGCTTGCGTCCGCCGAGCAGGAAGGTGATGTCGCGCGGACCCGAACCCAGGTTCCCCCACACGTAGGGCACCTCGGTGGCATGTGCGGCACCGAGACCCAGCAGCCGGAACATCCTGGTGGTCCAGTCGTAGCGGTACACGTAGACAGGAGCCCGGCGGGCGTGGGCGTCGGCGAGCCACAGCGTCGGCATGCGGAACGCGACGTCGCGGGCCACGCCGAGCCCGGTGACCTTGGGACGCAGGCCCGAGTACGCCGAAAGCACCTGTGCGCGTTCGGGTAACACGATGTCGGGGTACTCCTCGCGCATGCCGGCGAACATCCGCTCGATCTCCTCGGCGGTGATCGGCATGAGCGGCGACTTCATGTACTTGAAGAGGTTCGCCTCGTCGCGGTTGGTCCCGATGATCAGCGGTACGGGCAGTGCCCGGCCGTTACGGATGACGTCGAGGGGATGGTCGGGCAGCAGGTCGCCGTCGACGACCGGCGCGAAGGCGATGGTGCCGGGAGATTCGGTGGGCACCTTCTCGAACAGCTCGGTGGTGAGCGTCGAACACCGTGCGGCGTCGAGGGATTCGAGTCGTTTCACCACTTCCGCCGAGTCGCCCGGGTCCTCGATCCCGGCGGCGTCGAGCAACATGCGCGCGACGCGGGCGGCCCGGTCGGAGCCGTACATCGACGTCACCGGGGAACTCTGGGCGATGGCCCGGCCGAACATCCCCTCGGCCGCGGGCACCGTCAGCAGCGCGGTGACGAGGCCGGCGCCCGCCGACTCGCCGAACACTGTCACCTTGTCGGGGTCTCCGCCGAAGGCCGAGATGTGGTCGCGGACCCATGCCAGCGCGGTGAGGACGTCGCTGAGCCCGACGTTCGACTCGAAGCGGGGATCGATCGACGAGAGGTCGGCGAACCCGAGGACACCGAGCCGGTAGTTCAGCGTCACGATCACCACGTCGCCGGTGGAGGCGAGCGCCGCGCCGTCGTAGTAGGGCTGACTGCCGGAGCCGAGTACGTATGCCCCGCCGTGGAGCCAGACCATGACCGGCAGTGCGACAGCGTCGTGTGCGTGTGTCGAGGCACCCGGCGGCGTCCACACGTTGAGGTAGAGACAGTCCTCGTCCATCACGACATCCGGACCGAGCCGGACCGCGGGATTGAGTTCCTGGGGGCAGACGGCCCCGAAGGAGGAGGCGTCGATGACGGTGTCGGAGCTTCCGTCGCCGTCGGCAGCGCCACGGTTGGGGAGCAACGGCTGGGCGCGACGCCATCTCAGTTCACCCAGCGGAGGTCTCGCGTACCGGATGCCGCGCCACACGTCGGCGCGCTCACCGGCGATTCCGCGGTAGGTGCCGAGGGCGGTACGCGCGAGCGGGTCCGCGGCCGATGATGCCGAGGCCGCCTCGGCCACGGCCGAGGTACCCGGTTCGTCGTGTTCCATCCATACATCGTGCACCGAGAACCCGTTTCCGGGCACGCGTTCCCCGCGGCGGGAATGTCGGGCACCGGCTGGGTAGAGTACGGCCATGGATGTACTACGCAACGTCGTAATTCTGCTGCACATCGTCGGCTTCGCCGTGACGTTCGGTGCCTGGTTCTCACAGGTGGTCGCCCGCGAGTTCCGCTTCACCCGGGCCATGGACTACGGCATCCTGCTCTCGCTGCTCACCGGCCTGGCACTGGCGGCACCGTGGCCCGCCGGAATCGATCTCAACTACCCGAAGATCGGCATCAAGCTGGTGATCCTGCTCGTGCTCGGCGCGATCCTGGGCATCGGCAGTGCCCGTCAGAAGCGCACCGGCGAACCGGTTCCGCGGGCGCTGTTCTGGACGGCCGGCGCCTTGTCGCTGCTCGCTGCCGGACTCGCCGTCATCTGGTGACCATCTCCAGGCGATAGACACACATCGTCGGTTCGGGCCGGACGGTGACCAGGTCGTGATTCGTCTTCTCGGCGGGACGGCCGAATGCGCCGACATGGGTGATGACCCGAAAGGACACCACCCGGTCGCCGTCCGGTGTGTGCGCGACGATCTGACCGATCGAGGATTCCTTGACCTCGGACCCGGCGCCCGAGTGCCGCAACTGCTCGACCAGCCCCAGCAGGGCCACCGCCGCGACGAAACCCACCAGCCACCACCTCGTGCGGCGTCGGTGTCGGTGTCGCGCAGGCGGGCGGGGCCATCGACTCTCGGGTCCGGTGTGACCGTTCGTCATCTGGCTCCCCCCGCGGGCCGGGGCCCTCGTGGAGCCCCCTGTCAGGATTGAACTGACGACCGCTCGCTTACAAGGCGAGTGCTCTACCACTGAGCTAAGGAGGCGTGCGTGCGCGAGTATAGCCACCGCGCATGCGCCTGCCCCAGCGGACCCGGTCAGCCCGGGATCGCGGCGACCGCCTCGATCTCCACCAGCTGGTCGTCGTAGGCGAGGACCGAGACGCCGAGCAGACTGCCGGCCGGCTTGTGATCGCCGAAGGCCGCCGTCACCGCATCCCAGGCGACCACGAGGTCGGCCTGCAGGTGTTCGGCGACGAAGACGGTCACCTTGGCGACGTCGGACAACGACGCCCCGGCCTCGGCCAGCGCCGCCTCCAGGTTCACCATGCACTGCCGTGCCTGTTCGCTGACGTTCCCCGGGGCGACGGTGGCGCCCTGTTCGTCGATCGGCGCGGCACCCGCGGTGAAGACGAGACTGCCGGGGGCCACTGCCGCACTGCGGGTGTGACCGTCGAGGGGACCGTTGATCTGCACTGATGACATGCCGCGATCCTAGAGGGCGGCGGGCACGCCGCACGCAGCGTGACATCGGCCGTGTCCGGGTAGTTCACATCTGAGATCGATTCGGTGCCAAGATCGAAGCGGCAGTCACCGATGATCGACGACTCCCGACCGAACGCGAATGCTCGACTGACAAAGGAGGCATGGGTGCGCGAGTTCCTCGGCCGCGCGCTTCGTCGACTCACCGGAACCCGGCAGGCGACGATCGACACGATCGAGCCCGGCAGCATCATGGTGTCGCCGCGCAAGCCGATCGAACCGTTCGACGTCGCGGCGATCACCGAGGTCCTCGACCTCGCCACCAAGATCGGCGCCGTGCTGCTCGACTCCGGTACCGGTGCGATCGACACGCAGACCCAGATCAAGTTCGTCGCAGGTGTTTACGGCCTCGAGGACGTGGACGTCGACGTCACCTACAACACGATCGTCGTCAGCGCACGTCGCGGCGCGACGCTCCCGCCCATCACCACGATGGAGCAGGTCTACTACCGCTCGATGGACTTCACCCGGCTCGCCCAGGTGGATCGGCTCGTCCGGCGCATCCGCGACTCCGGCATCACGCCCTCGACCGCTCACCGCATGGTCGACGAAATCATCACCGCCCCACACCCGTACCCGCACTGGGTCGCGACGGTCGCCTGGGGCGCGATGGCGTCGGGCATCTCCGTCCTGCTCGGTGGCCAGTACCTGGTCGCCGCGCTGGCCTTCGTCACCACGGTCGCCATCGTCCTGGTCAACCGGAACCTCAACCGGATCGGTACGCCCGTCTTCTTCCAACAGCTCTCCGGCGGATTCATCGCCGTCGTCCCCGCGGCCCTCGTCTTCGGCGCGGCCGAGAGACTCGGCGTGGAGATCGCACCCTCACAGGTCATCGCCGCGGGCATCGTCGTCCTGCTCTCGGGGCTGTCGCTCGTCGGTTCGGTGCAGGACGCCATCACCGGCGCCCCGATCACCGGCGTCGCCCGGTTCTTCGAACTCCTGCTCATGACCGGCGGCATCATCGCCGGCGTCGGTATCGCCATCCGACTGCTCGAGGCGGGCGGCATCTTCCTGCCCACGATCACCACCTCGACCAGCTTCGAGGCGGTCGAGTTGCCGGTACGGGTGGCCGCGGGCGCCGTCGCCGCCTGCGCCTACGCACTGGCCAGTTACGCCGAGACACGCGCGCTCGGCGTCGCCTTCCTCGGCGGCCTGATCGGCACCGCGGTCGCGGCGTCGGCAACCTTCACCTCGATCGGCGACGTCATCGCCAACGGTCTCGCCGCGGCCTTCGTCGGCCTGGTCGGCGGCCTCCTGGCCCGTCGTGCGCTGACGCCGCCGCTCGTCGTCGCGGTCGCCGGCATCACCCCGCTCCTCCCGGGTCTCGCGGTCTACCGCGGCCTGTACGGCATCCTCAGCGAACAGACGCTCAGCGGCTTCACCTGGATCGCCAACGCCCTCGCCATCGGCTGCGCGCTCGCGGCCGGCGTCACCCTCGGTGAGTTCGTCGCCCGGTCGCTGCGCCGCCCCCAGCTAGCTCCGCGACCCAACTGGAGTCTGCGGCGTCGACTCCTCGCCCAGCGCGAGGCACGCGAGGGCCGGGCGATCCGTCAGAACCGTCGTTGGCCGCCGCCACCGCGGCGGTTCTGAGCACCCCCGCGACCCGGGTAGAATGGCGAATCGGGCGCGCCACCCATCGGCCGCTCCAGCCCGCACGGCCTCGAGCCACACCGCGACACCGCACGCACTACGAGGGGACTCACATGCCCGCGAAGACCACCGACATCGCCGACGAAGAACTGGAACCGGTAGCCGACGAGACCGCCAATTCGGCGCGACGCGTCGTGGCCGCCTACGCCACCGACGCCGACGAATGCCGGATGCTGCTCGCAATGCTGGGGATCGCACCGGGCGAGAACGCCTGATCCGGTGACGCCGCGACCGGCTGGAACCGGGACCGACCCCATCCGAGACAACGCGTCCGGAGAGGGGCCGAACCGGGCTGCCCCGCACGATGGCGCAGAGTTCGTCGTCGTCGCCAACCGTCTCCCCGTCGACAAGGAGATCCTGCCCGACGGCACGATCAACTGGAAGCGGAGTCCCGGCGGTCTCGTGACCGCCCTCGAACCGATCCTGCGCGCCAACACCGGCGCCTGGGTCGGATGGTCGGGTATCCCCGATTCCGACGACAATCCCCCGGACATCGAGGGCATCGACATCCACGCGGTGCCGCTGTCCACCCAGGAGATCGCCGAATACTACGAGGGCTTCTCCAACGCCACCCTGTGGCCGCTGTATCACGACGTGATCGTCAAACCCGAGTACCACCGCGAATGGTGGAACACCTACGTCGAGGTGAACCGTCGGTTCGCCGAGGCCGCGTCGCGGGCGGCCGGCGAGGGTGCTGTCGTGTGGGTGCAGGATTACCAGCTGCAGCTGGTCCCGAAGATGCTGCGCATGCTGCGGCCGGACGTGAAGATCGGCTTCTTCCTGCACATCCCGTTCCCGCCGGTGGAACTGTTCATGCAGATGCCGTGGCGGACCGAGATCGTCGAAGGCCTCCTGGGCGCCGACCTGATCGGGTTCCACCTCCCTGGCGGCGCACAGAACTTCCTCTTCCTCGCCCGCCGGCTGGCCGGCCAGGCCACCAGCAAGGGCACCGTCGGCGTCCGCTCCCGCTTCGGCGTGGTGCAGGTCGGTTTCCGCACGGTGCGCGTGGGCGCGTTCCCCATCTCGATCGACTCCGGCGAACTCGCGGCCAAGGCCAAGACCAAGAAGATCCGTGACCGGGCCGCCGAGATCCGCCGGGAACTCGGCAATCCCAAGACGATCATGCTCGGCATCGACCGGCTCGACTACACCAAGGGCATCGACGTCCGCCTCAAGGCGATCTCGGAGTTGCTCGACGAGGAACGGCTCGACGCTTCCGAGACGGTGATGATCCAGCTCGCCACGCCGAGCCGCGAACGCGTCGAGAGCTACAAGCGGATGCGAGCCGGGATCGAGCAGCTGGTCGGCAACATCAACGGCAACCACAGCCACACGGTGAGCCGCCCGGTCGTCCAGTATCTGCACCGTCCGGTGCCGCGCGACGAGCTGATCGCCTTCTTCGTGGCCGCCGACGTGATGCTGGTGACCCCGCTGCGCGACGGCATGAACCTCGTGGCCAAGGAGTACGTCGCCTGCCGCAGCGATCTCGGCGGCGCTCTGGTTCTCAGCGAATTCACCGGTGCCGCAGCCGAACTGCGCTCGGCATATCAGGCCAATCCCTACGACCTCGACGGAGTCAAGGACGCCATCGAGGCCGCGGTGAACCAAAGCGAACACGAGGGCCGCCGCCGCATGCGGGCACTGCGTCGTCAGGTGCTCACCCACGACGTCGACAAGTGGGCACGCAGCTTCCTCGGCACGCTCAGCGAGAACTCCGAGACCGAGTTGGAACCCAACCGTGGTGTGCACCTGGTCGAAGACTCCCTCGACAACACATGAGCGACAACGGGATTCCCGTGGACCTGCGGGCCGCTCTCGGCGCGGCCGCACGTGCTCGTCGGCTGCTGGTCGCGTCGGATTACGACGGATGCGTGTCGCCGATCGTGTCGCGCCCGGAGGACGCGGTCCCGAACCCGGCGTCGATCACCGCACTCGAAGTGGCCGCAGCACTGCCCGACACCGAGGTCGCGGTCATCTCGGGTCGTGAACTCGCCGTGCTCGCAAGCCTTTCCGGCCTGGGTGCACCGGTGACGCTGGTCGGGAGCCACGGCAGCGAGTTCGACACCGGGTTCGCGGTCGAGGTGACCGACGCCGCACGCGCCCTGCTCGTCCGGATCGTCGACGAACTGCGTGACATCTCGGCTCGTTTCCCGGGTTCGACGGTCGAGACCAAACCGGCGAGCGCCGTGTTGCATGTGCGCAACGCCGATCCCGACGACGCCGTGACGGCACTCGAAGGCGCGCGGACCGGCCCCGGCTCCTGGGACGGCGTGCATTCCACCGAGGGCAAGAGCGTGCTCGAACTCGCGGTCATCGAGACCAGCAAGGGGCACGCGCTCGACACCCTGCGGGTACGGCTCGACTGCGACGTAGTCATCTACCTCGGCGACGACGTGACCGACGAGAAAGCCTTCGCACACCTGCGGCCCGAGGCCGGCGACATCGGCATCAAGGTCGGCGACGGTGCCACCGCAGCCGGATTCCGCATCGAGGACACCGACGACGTCGCAGCCGTCCTCGACTACGTGGCCACCGAACGCCGAGCCGCGCTCGACGCCTGAGCCGGTTCAGCCGATCATGACCCGGGCGGTCGAGTCGTCGTAGGGCAGCGCACCGCGAACGGTCGCGGTCACCTCGTAGTTGTTGAGCGTGATCGTGCCGCGGTGGTTGTCGAGGAATGCGGTGTCCGCGGCGTCGCGCCCGGTGGCGATCCGCACGAGCGATTGCCGCGGCGCCAGACGCGTCGCGTCGACGACCACCCATTCGCCGTCGATGATCGCCTCGGCGACGGCGTGGAAGTCCATCGGGGAGCACCCCGGCGCGTATACGGCGACGAGCCGGGCGGGGATGTTCAGCGCCCGCAGGAGCGCCACGACGAGATGCGCGTAGTCGCGGCACACACCCGCCCCGGCGAGCAGGGCGTCGACCGCACCGTCGATGGGATCGCTCGCCCCGGGCAGGTAGTTGAGCCGATGCTCGACGAAGGCCACCACCTGGTTGAGGAGCTCCTCTTCGGGCAGCGACAGATTGAACTGGCCGGCCACGAATCCGAAGAACTTGTCGCACTCGGCGTATCGGCTGGGGCGCAGGTATCGCGACCGGTCGGTGCTCTCCACCGGGATCGGGTCCGCGGGGGTGAGGATCTCGGCGGTGTAGTCGATCGTCAGCAGTCCGCGGTCGAGCTGCATCCGGTGGATTCGCGATCCGTGATCGGCGACGAGCTCCTCCACGGCGACCGGACTGCCGCCCAGCTCGATCTTGAGTTCCTCCTGCAGTTGCAGGCCGGGCAGCTTCGCCACCGTGATCTGCATCTCGAGTTCGGTCGGGTCGTCGATGCTCACCTCGAGTCGGGCGGACACATCGCGGGGCAGGGTCATGTCCCCACCGTAGGTGATGACTTCCCGCCCGGCACATACGGCGGTGCCGCACGCGAACGACATGCCGTTTCAGAGTGTGGCGACAGCGGCGATCGGATCGGCGTAGATGACGCTGAGGGCGACCACGACCGCGGCGCTCTCCTGAACGTGCACACCGAATCTCGACGGCGCGATCTCCAGCGGCCGGTCGAGCGTCGACGCCTCGTCGAACGACGCCTGCACCGGGGCAAGTCCGTGCGGGTGCGCTGAGAACGCGTCGCCGGCGACGACGATCGTGTCCGGGTTGATCACGTCGCGGATCATCGCGACCGCCTCCCCGAGGACCCGCGCGCGTTCGTCGACGATGCGCGACGAGTCCGGATCGATGCCGAGGCGGTGGGCTGCCGCCTGTGCGGCGGCGTCGCCGATGACGTTCTGCAGCCGCACCCGGGTGTGTCCCGGGGCGAGCACCGGCGCGGACACGGGCAGATGCGCGATGGTCCCGGCCCCTCGCTCGGGGACGTGGACCCGGCCTTCGAGAGTCATTGCCATACCGGCGGTCTCGCGTGCGTAGAAGAACAGTCCGGTGCCTGATTCGTCGCGCGATCCGGCCAGCAGGAGTTCCGCGGCGGCCATCGCCTCCACGTGCTCACACACCGACACCGGGGTGTCGAGTCGGTCCGCAAGGGTTTCGCCCACCGGAAGTTGGTGCCACCCGAGAACCCGGTGATCCACCACACCCGTCTCCGCGTCCACCGCACCGCCGAGCGCCACACCGCCCCACAGCAGACGGCGTCCGCCGAACCGGCCGGCGAGTTCGGCGAGCTGCGTGCACAGTTGCTCGATCGCCTCCTGGTGGTCACCCGACGGGGTGAGCACGGCATGGCTGTGCAGGGTGCGTCCACCGAGATCCGCGATGACCAGGACCGCGCGCCGCGCACCGATGTGCAGTCCCGCGACGCACAGCGAATCCCGGTCGATGGTCAGCGGGTTCTTCGGCCTGCCAATGGTTTTCGGCCCCACGAGATCGGGACGTTCGGTGATGAGACCGTGGGCGGCGAGCGCATGGACCTGACGGTTGATCGTCGCGGCGGACAGCCCGGTCGTCGAGGCGAGCTGATCCCTGGTCACCGGCCCACCGACCCGGATCGCGTGCAACACCGCGGCCGCCGGAGTGGACGTCAGTTGCAGCGCCGCCGGGATCACTCCCCCACGCATGGGACGAATGTAGCAGTGCGCGAGTGCACGCCGAGGCTTCCGGCGGTGTCATGGGCGAGGTTGGCACGCATCGTAAGGTGGGCCCATGAGCCCTGACACCGCCACCGACGCCACCGCCCAGACCACCGACCAGCGACCGATCGCCGTCGTCACCGGCGCGAGTTCCGGGATCGGTGCCGCCACTGCTCGCCAACTGGCGGAGCAGGGCTACCACGTGGTGCTCGGCGCACGACGCGTCGATCGCGTCGAGGCGCTCGCCGCCGAGATCGGAGGAACCGGAAAGCAGCTCGACGTCACCGACGAGGACTCGGTCGCCGCGTTCGTCGAAGGCCTGGACCGCGTGAACGTGCTCGTGAACAACGCCGGCGGCGCCAAGGGCCTCGACCCGGTGTCCACCGCGAACCTCGACGACTGGCGCTGGATGTGGGAGACCAACGTCCTGGGCAGCCTGCGGATCACGAAGGCCCTCCTCCCCGCACTGATCGCATCCGGGGACGGACTGATCGTCGCGATCACCTCGATCGCAGCGCTGGAGGCCTACGACAACGGCTCCGGCTACACCTCGGCCAAGCACGCCCAGGCGGTCACCCACCGCACTCTGCGATACGAACTCCTCGGCAAGCCGGTGCGTCTCACCGAGATCTGCCCGGGCATGGTCGAGACCGACTTCTCCCTCGTGCGGTTCGAGGGCGACAAGGAACGCGCTGACGCCGTCTACCAGGGCCTGACCCCGCTGACCGCGGATGACGTCGCCGAGGTCGTCGGCTTCGTCGCGTCACGGCCGCCGCACGTGAACCTCGACCAGATCGTCCTCATGCCGCGCGATCAGGCGTCGGCTCGCCGGAACATCAAGACCGGCTAGCGGGGTGCGGGAACGTTGGAGGTCGGGGCGCCGCTCGGCGTCGCCGGCACCGACGACTCCGTCACCTCACCCTTGATCGCCGACATGCCCTGCCAGGTCTCCCAGTCGAAGATCCAGTCGTAGATGTCACCGTCGGCCTCCGACAACGGGATTCGCGTACCCGAGACCTCGACCGGGTCACCGTAGACGGCCACCCGGAAGTAACGTTCGGCGTCGGCCTCGGACAGGTTGATGCACCCGTTGGTGACGTTCGCCGTGCCCTGGACGTTGACCGTCTCGGGGTTGGCGTGGATGAACTCGCCGTTGTTGGAGATGCGCACGGCCCAGCGTTCCCGGATGTTGAAGTAACCGGCCGCCGGGTTGCTCATGAAGAACTCTTCGTACTTCTCGGTGACCACGTGGATGCCGGAACGGGTGACGTTGCGGTCGAGGTCGCCGCCGCCGTAGCTGCAGGGCAACGACATCAGTTCGACGCCGTCACGCAGCACGTCGATGCGGTGCGAGGACTCGACGGCCCTCACGACCTGCGCGCGGCCGATTGAGAAGTCGCTCGTCACGTCCGCGGCCCCAAAGGCGCCGCCACCGTGATCGAGGCCGTACAGCTTGGCGTCCATGTGGACTCTGGTGCCGGGTGCCCAGTACTCGCGGGGACGCCAGTGGACACGTGAACCGTTGTCCTCGCCGAGCCACGCCCACGACCCCTCGGTGGGCGGCGTGGTCGTGACGGTGAGCGCCCGCTCCACCGCTTCCTTGTCCTCGACGGTTCCGTTGAACTTCAGGATGATCGGCGCGGCGATACCAACCTCCTGACCATCGCCGATGTTGACCACGACGTTCAGCTGGCTCGACGGTTCGAGGGTGGTGAAGCTCCCGGCGACCGGCTCGGTCTTGCCGTCGGTCCCGATGGCCGTCCCGCTCCAGGTGTATTCGGTGCCGTATCCCAGGGGCTCGGCGATGGTGTAGCTCGTCCGGTCCTCCGACAATCGCCCGTTCACCACCCGCCCACGGGGGTTCGTCAGCTTCACGTCCGGGTTGAGCGTGCCGCCCTCGGCCTGCACGCCGATCTCGGCGATCGGACTGGGCGCCTCACCGTCGAGCGGAGGGGTGAAGGTCAGTTGGACCTTCGGCTCGGCAGGTTTGTCGTCGCCCGGGCCGGAACCGGAACCCGTACACGCCGCGATCGCGACCCCGAGTACGCCGACCCCGGCCGCGGCGAGCACAGCACGTCGGTTCACCGGGGCCTGAGAAGTCATCACCCGAACAAGCCTACCGATCTGCGGTTGTCGTTCGCGGAGCTGACGACTCACGGTTGCGGATCGTCGGCGGCGGTCGTCGCGGACGGCATGTGGGCGCGCTCGCCCGCGTGGTCCATGATCGACAGCACCTCGGCCGGGCCGTCGTGAGCGCAGATCGCATGCGGGATCATGGTCGAGAATTCCGCCGCATCCCCCTCCGGGACGATGATCGCGCGGTCGCCGAGCAGGAGCCGCACCGTCCCGGAAAGCACCGTGAACCATTCCCGACCGGGGTGAACCCGCAGGTCCCCGAGCGGTTGTTCACGCTCGAAGCGCATCTTCGCGACCGTCACCCCCTGCGGGCTGTTCTCCCGGGACAGCAGCCATATCGTCATCCCCTCGGCGGTGTGCGGCTGGGGACGGATCACGACGTCGGTGTCATCGGCGGGTTCCACGAGCTGATCCAGTGTCGTTCCCAGCGCCCGTGCGATCGGGACCAGCTGGTCCAGCGCGACCCGGCGGTGACCGGTCTCGATACGGCTCAGCGTCGACGGGGAGAGGTAGCACCGCGCGGCCAACGCATCGAGGGTCCAGCCCTTGGCCAGCCGGAGACCACGAATGCGCTGCCGGACCACCGCGTCGAGTTCTTGCGTCATAGGCAAGAATATATGCCCATCGAGCATGGGTGCGCTACCGTCGACGCCATGACCCACTCGCATTCCCGCTCCCATGGACACGACCATGACCACGACCACTTGGCGTCGGCGCTCGACCTCGATGCCGAACTCCTCGGCAGCTACATCGACGACGCGGCCACCGTGATCACCCGACATCTCGGACGGGCACCGCAACGGATCGTCGACCTCGGCGCAGGAACCGGCACCGGCACCGAGGCCCTCGCCCGCCGGTTCGGTGCAACCCACCTCATCGCGGTCGACAGCTCCGCGGAGATGATCACTCGCGTCGGCGAACGGGCCCGCGCCGGCGGATTCGAGTCGCGAACCACCACCGTGGTGGCCGACCTCGACGACGGTCTGCCACCGCTGCACTCCCCCGACGTCATCTGGGCCGCGTTGTCGCTGCACCATGTCGCCGACCCCGCGGCTCTCCTGCGCGAGGCCGCGTCCGCGCTCGCTCCGGGCGGCGTCGTCGCGATCGTCGAGATGGACGGCCTCCCTCGCTTCGCGCCCGATGCCGACTCGGCCCTGGGCACGCTCGAGGACCGCTGCCACCAGGCCGCGGCCGGTGCCGGATGGGAGGCGCTCGCCGACTGGACCGAAACCCTCGGCGAGGCAGGCTTCGACGTCGTCCACCGCGACACGATCCGCATCGCACGCACCGGCCCCAACGAGACCATCGCCCGGTACGCGGTCCACTGGTTCGGTCAGTTCCGGCACCGGCTGGCCGAGGTGCTCGCGGATTCCGACCTGGCACTTCTCGATTCCCTCATCGACCCCGATGACCCCGCGTCGCTGCATCGGCGCGCCGACCTCACCCTCACCGCCGGACGCCGGCTGTGGATAGCGCGGCCGGCCGGCGATCACGACGTCGCCATCATCGGCGGGGGCTCCGCGGGGTTGAGCGCCGCGACCACACTGGCCCGTTCCCTGCGTTCCGTCGTCGTCATCGACAGTGGTGATCCGCGCAACGCACCGGCCGAGGGTGCACACAACGTGCTGGGTCAGGAGGGCATCTCCCCGCTAGAGCTGCTGTCCAGGGGACGCGACGAGGTCCGCGGCTATGGCGGAGAGGTCCGCTCCGACACCGTCGTCGACGCCCGCCCGGACGGCGATCGGTTCATCCTCTCGCTGGCATCCGGCGGAACGGTGCGGGCGCGACGCCTCCTGCTGGCGACGGGCCTCGTCGACGAGTTGCCCGAGATCCCGGGCGTCGCCGAACTCTGGGGGCGCGACGCGCTGCACTGTCCGTACTGCCACGGCTACGAGGCTCGCGGTTCACGGGTCGTGGTGCTCGCGACGAGCCCGATGTCCGCCCACCAGGCATTGCTGTTCACACAGCTCAGCGACGACGTCACCCTCGTCGCGCAGGCTCCGGATGCCATCGGCGACGAGGACCGCACGAACCTGGCCGCCGCCGGGGTGTCGATCATCGACGACACCGTCAAGCGGCTTCGCACCCGGGACGACGCCGGTACAGCTCGCCTCGACGGCGTCGAACTGTCCGACGGCACGGTCCTGAAGGCGGACGCCGTCGTCGTCGCACCGAGATTCGCGGTGCGCGGCGACCTCTACGAACGACTCGGCGGCACGCTGTCGCAAACCCCGATGGGCGAGGTCATCGAGACCGGACCGATGGGCGCGACCGCGATCCCCGGCGTCTGGGCGGCGGGTAACAACACCACACTCAACGCGGTGGTGACCGTCGCGATGGGCGAAGGGGTGTCGGCCGGTGCGGCGATCAACGCCGATCTGGTGATGGCCGACGTGCTACGCGGGAAAGCCGTCGAGCACGGCCGCTGACGACGACAGGCCCAGCCGGGTGGCGCCCGCCGCGATGAGTTCGGCGGCGAACTCGGCCGTCCGGATGCCACCGCTCGCCTTCACCCCGACGCGGTCGCCGACCGCGGCGCGCATGAGGCGAACCGCCTCGACGCTCGCGCCGCCCGCGGGATGGAAACCGGTCGAGGTCTTCACCATTCCCGCGCCGGCCTGCTCGGCACGGCGGCACACCTCGGTCACCGTGTCGGGACCGGCGAGCTGCAGGAGCGCCGCGGACTCGATGATCACCTTGAGCAGCGTCGAATCCCCGACCGCCTCGCGCACGGTCAGGACGTCGGCGAACACCTCGTCGAACCGGCCGTCGACCGCCGCGCCGACATCGATCACCATGTCGACCTCATGCGCCCCGGAGTCCACCGCCAGCCGGGCCTCGGCGGCCTTGACCAGCGAGTGGTGCTTACCCGAGGGAAAGCCGGCGACCACGCAGGTCCGCTGCTCACCGGTGTCGATCGGGAGCATCGACGGCGACAGGCACACCGCGAACACGCCGAGACGGGCGGCTTCGGCGACGGTGGCCTCCGCGTCCGCGCGGGTGGCCTCGGGCTTGAGAAGTGTGTGGTCGATGATGGCGGCGACGTCGCTACGCCGCAGGTCCGTGTTCGTCACATCGACGAGCTTGGCACACTGTGGGTCGTGACAAGCGGACAGCTGACCCCCACCGACCAGACCGAGCATCGCTATGTGCTGACGCTCGGCTGCCCCGACCGCACGGGCATCGTCGCCCGCATCTCGACCTTCCTGACCGATGTCGGGGGCTGGATCACCGAGGCCGCGTACCACTCCGACGACGACACCGGCTGGTTCTTCACCCGGCAGGCCATCCGCGCCGACGAGGTGTCGTTCACCGCCGACGAACTCCGCGCGCGCTTCGCCGAAGAGGTCGCCTCCGAACTCGGCCCCGAGACCGAGTGGCGCCTCACCGACACCCGTGACACCAAGTCCGTCGTGCTGCTGGTGAGCAAGGAAACCCACTGCCTCATCGACCTCCTCGGTCGTGCGCATCGAGGCGAGCTGCCGGCGACCATCCGGGCCGTCGTCGGCAACCACCCCCAACTCGAAGAGCTGGCAACGCGTTTCGAGATCCCGTTCCACCATGTCCCGTTCGGTGAGCGCAAGGCCGATGCCTTTGCCGAACTCGCCCGGATCGTCGACAGCTACCAGCCCGACGCCGTGGTCCTCGCACGGTTCATGCAGATCCTGCCCCCGAAACTGTGCGAAGCGTGGGCCGGCCGTGCGATCAACATTCACCACAGCTTCCTGCCGAGCTTCATCGGAGCCCGCCCGTACCACCAGGCATTCGCCCGGGGCGTCAAGCTGGTCGGTGCGACGTGCCACTACGTCACCGCCGAACTCGACGCCGGACCGATCATCGAACAGGACGTGATCCGAGTCGATCACAGCGACTCGGTGACCGACATGGTGCGTCAGGGCCGCGACATCGAGACGCTGGTCCTGTCCCGCGGCCTGCGCTGGCACCTCGAGGACCGCGTCCTCGTTCACGGCCGGAAGACCGTGATCTTCAACTAGTTCGGAACTTCGACTAGTTCAGGGCCCGCTCGTAGAACGACCACGAGCGGTGCAGCTGGTCCTGCCAGTAGCCCCAGGAGTGGGTGCCGGTGGGCGGCAGGTCGACCGTCGCCGGGATGTTCAACTGCTGCAGCCGGTTCACCAGCTGCAGGGTGCAGGTCATGGTGCCGCCCTCGATGGCGCCACCGACCAGGATCTGATCGGCGAGGGTGTCGGTCTTCTTCACGTACGCCGGGTTGTCGTACTGCCCGGGCAGGCCGGTCGCATTGGAGATGTACAGCTTGGTGCCACGCAGCTTGTGGGCGTTGATGACCGGATCGTGCTTACGCCAGCCGGGTCCGTTGTACGGGCCCCACATGTTCCTGGCGTCGCCGCCGCCGCGGACCTCGACGACCAGCCGGATGCTGTTCTGGCCGAACGGGTCGGCGGTGGTCGGGCAGCCGCTGTAGGAACCGACTGCCTCGTAAAGACCCGGATGCTCGATCGCGAGGTTCAGGACCGAGGTTCCCGACGAGGAGATGCCACCGATCGCGTTGCGCCCGGAGGTGTTGAAGTTCGCGTCGAAGACCGGAGGCAGTTCCTTGCCCAGGAACGTCGACCACTTGTGGACGCCGAGCTCGGGGTCGGGCTTCTCCCAGTCGGTGTAGTAGCTGAACTGCCCCTGGTTGGGGATGACGACGTAGAGGTTCTTGTTCTTGGTGAACTCGACGATGTCGGTCTTCGCCAGCCAGTTGGCGCCGTCCTCGCCGCCGCCCGCGCCGTTGAGGAGATAGAGGACCCCACGTGGCTTGGACTCGTCGGCCGGCTTGATCACCGTCAGCGGGATGTCTTTGTTCATCGCATCGGAATGCACGACGATGTCGGTGACCCGTTCGGTGGGCGAACCCGCGGTCACGAGACTCGGCGCCGCGGCTGCCATGCCGGCGGTGCCGGTGGCC
Organism: Gordonia sp. Swx-4; assembly: GCF_030316175.1. Classification (NCBI taxonomy): domain Bacteria; kingdom Bacillati; phylum Actinomycetota; class Actinomycetes; order Mycobacteriales; family Gordoniaceae; genus Gordonia; species Gordonia sp. Swx-4. The sequence continues at coordinate 746,651 of NZ_CP128197.1, read as the reverse complement.
GACAGCGTGAGCCCGATGCCCAGAGCGACCGCGATCGCGGCGCCGCACCTGCGCAGACGCTGGTTCATGCATTCCTCCTCGTCGAGTCCCCGACAGGCCCCGGGGCGGGCATGGGTCTTGTCAGATGGACCGTATCGTGTCGGGCTGCCGGGCGGACACGCACCGCGGATCATTCAACCGCCCGGACTCCCCGCTGACGACTGTTCGGCCCCGCTCGACACGAATCGCCTCACAGCCGGGGCCGTGAGGCGATTCGAAAAGACTGGTCGGACTACTCCGGCGTGTCGGAACCGCTCTCGAGCGAGCCGGTGAACACACCGAGGATCGCTTCGGTGATCGCGTCGGTGACGGCACCTTCGATTGCATCGCCAATTCCAAAGCTCATGGGAACTCCTTCGTTCGTGGGGGAAAGATTCGATGTGAGCGCCTGCTCCCACCTGTGCGGCGGCTCGAGACAGAGATTACATATCCGTCTCGACAATGTCTCCATTATTCCCGGGGACTTGTCACGAATACTTCTTTCGCCATCGACCGATGTCACAAAAGTCCAGCTCACACCACTGCGTTAATACGAACAATGGAATTCAGTGGGACGATCGTCCATCAAACCCGCGAAAACAATGGCCATTAGCAACGTTGATGCAACGTTTCGGTGGCGTATCGACTCAAAATCGCGCCAAACCTCCGTCACCGTAACTTTCCGATCGGTAGGTTTCGATTCCATACTCCATCGGTAAGTGGGTCAAGCGCTTGTTCAAATGGGACGAATACGCCAATGCGTTTCACGAAACGGATTGTTATGCACGCAAAAGGACCCTGACCTGTGGCGATTCATTCGGCACGCGATGCCGAATCGACGCCGCATCGTCGCGCATAGACCCCGCCGGCGCTGATCAGCTCATCGTGCGTTCCCGATTCGACGATCCTCCCCTCCTCGAGAACGACAATCTGGTCCGCGAGCGCGGCCGTGGCCATCCGGTGGGTGATCAGCAGCGTCGTCGTGTCGGCGCGCAGACGTTGCAGCGCCCGCTGCACGAGCAGCTCGGTGCGGGGGTCGGCGGCGCTGGTCGCCTCGTCGAGGATGAGGATGCGGGGCGATGCCGCGATGGCCCGAGCTACGGTGACGAGCTGTTTCTCCCCCGCGCTGAGGTTCTCCGATTCCTGGCCGATGACGGTGTCGATGCCCTGGGGCAGCGTCGCGACGATCTGGTCGAGATGTCCGTCGTGGACCGCACGGTCCACCGCGTCGTCGTCGGACATCCCGTAGGCGATGTTCTCGCGGACGGTCCCGGTGAACAGCCATGGCTCCTGGGTCACGACCGCCATTCCGTCGCGCACCCGTTGCGGGCCGAGGTCGACGGCATCGTCACCGTCGATGGTGATCGAACCGCCGGTCGGACGGTAGAAGCCCTGCAGCAGGTTGGTGATGGTCGTCTTGCCCGCGCCGGTCGAGCCGACGATCGCCGTCGTCGTACCCGGCTCCATCCGGAAACTCACGGAGCCGAGCACCGGCATGCTCTCCTCGTAGGCGAAGGCGACGTCGTCGAACACGATCTCCGGCGGTCGACGATGACGCCCAGCCTGGTCCGGCCCCACCTCGCCGGTCTCCGACGCGCCGTCCTCCGGCTCGTCGAGCACCTCGCGCACCTTGCCCGCCGACACCGTGCCCGACTGCACCTTGGTCACGAAACCAGCGAGTTCACGTACCGCCGAGGACAGCTGCTGGGCGAAGATCACGGCCACCTGGGCGGCACCGAGACTCAGGGTTCCGTCGACGACCATGAGGCCGCCGAGGACCGCCAGGGTCAGGAACACCACGGCGTTGATCGCAGTGAGGACCGGCGCGAGTGTGCCGGCGGCCCACTGGGAGGAACGCGTCGAACCGAAGAGCTTCTCGTTGAGGGCGTCGAACCGACGCCGGGCGATGGGTTCGGCGTTGTACGCCTGCAGCATGCGGCGCGTGCTCAGCTCTTCCTCGAGGTGCCCGGTGAGGGCGGCCGTGGTGGTCCACCGGGTCTCGAGGAACGGTCGTGCCCGCCGCGCGATGACGACCGACACCGCTGCCGACACCGGCGCGGCGACAAGCGCGACGGTCGCCAACAGCGGCGAGACGACGAACAGCACGACGGTGACCACGAAAAGGGTCAGCACGTTGGTGGGCACGGTGACCAGCACCGGAGCGATCACGGTGGCGGCATTGTCGGTGTGCGCGGTGAGCTTGCTGACGAGCACGCCACGGTTGTTCGACTCGAAGTAGCGCAGCGGGAGCCGATGGACCTTGTCCTCGATGCGCGCGCGCAACCCCGCCACCGACCGCTGCACCGCGATGGTCAACATCTGCCCCTGCGTGAACGCGAGGCAGGCGACCGCCACATAGATCGCCGCCTGCACGCCGAGCACTGTCCAGAGTCGCCGCCAGTCCATGCCTTCCGCGCCCATCGTCCCGTCGACGATCACGTTCGTGACCACACCGAACAGGATCGGTCCGACGACCGCGCCCAGCGACGCCACGATCGCGCACAGCGAGATCGCGACGGCGCGACCCCGACTCAGGTGGAGTTGCCGCATCAGCCATCGCAGTGAACCGTCGCGCCGGTTCGTATCAGGCATCGGTCACCGCCTGGGCGTAGGCGATCTCGCGGTAGATCTCACTGTCGGTGCGCAGGGTCTCGTCGGTGCCGACGGCGACGAGACGGCCGTCCTCCAGCACGCCGATGGCGTCGGCATGCCGGACCGACGAGACCCGCTGGGCCGCGATCAGCACCGTTGCCTCCGGGTGGGCTCGTCGCAGATTGGCGATGACCTCGCGCTCGGTGTCGACGTCGAGGGCGCTGAAGGGATCGTCGAGCACGTACAGCGCGGGACGTCGGAGGACGGCGCGGGCCAGCGCCAGGCGCTGTCGCTGGCCTCCCGAGAAGTTGCGGCCCTCCTGCGCGACGCGAGCGTCGAGCCCCTCGGGCCGCGCCTCGACGAAGTCACGGGCCGCGGCCACCTCGAGCGCTTTCCACAGTTGTTCGTCCGTGGCGTCGGGACGACCGATCCGCAGGTTGTCGGCGATCGTGCCGGTCACCAGCGTTGCACCCTGCCCGACGAACGCGGTCCGCGCACGTACCCACGCCGGCGCCAGGCCGGTCACGTCCGTGCCATCCCACCGGACGACGCCCGAGTCGGGGTCGGCGAAGCGCAACGGCAACGACAGCAATGTCGACTTCCCGCTGCCGGTACCGCCGAGGAGTCCGGTGACCGTGCCGGCGGCGCATGTCAGCGAGATCGCGTCGACCGCGGGCGCGTCGGCGCCGGGAAAGCCGACGGAGACGGCGTCGAAGACCACCGCGGGTGCGGACGACGTCACCCCGGCCTCGGCGTCGCCGGAATCGAGCACCTCGGTGACGAGGACCTCGGCGATGCGGTCCGCGCTGGTGACCGCGCGCGGGATGACGCCGGCGATGACGGTCAGCAATGACACGGCGAGCAGGATCTGGCCGAGGTATCCGACCGCCGCCGCGATCTGGCCGATCTGCATCTGGCCGCGGTCCACGAAGATCGCGCCCAGGGCGGCCACCGCGACCCCGGCGAGATTGGACACCACGGTCACGGTCGGGAGGAGCAGTACCTGAGTCCGTCCCAGCCGCAAGGCGACGTCGGTGAGTTCGTCGTTCTCCACCGCGAACCGCGCGCGCTCGCGGGCCTCCTGCCGGAACGTCCTGATCACGGGTATGCCGCGCAACTGTTCGCGCAGCACGCGATTGATGGTGTCGAGCCGACGCTGCAGGCGCGCGGCCCACGGGACGATGCGCCGCACGAGCACCCCGACCAGCGCGACGAGGACCAGCCCGGCCACGAAGATCACCGGGGCCATCTGCCACGCCTGCGACAGGGAGAGCACCAGCGCACCGAACAGCATGAGCGGCGCGGTCACGACGACCGTGAGGAAGATGAACAGGAAGCCCTGGATCTGTCCCACGTCGCCGGTGGATCTGGTCAGCAGGCTGGACAGGCCCAGCCGGGCGACCTGCTGGTCGGTGAACATGCCGATCCGGCTGTTGACCCGGCCGCGCAGATCGCGGGCGGAGCTCGCCGACAGATGCGAGGCGAGGTAGGTGGCACCGAGCGAGACCGCGAGGTTGACCACGGCCACCGCGACCATCAGCAGCCCCACGACCTTGATGGTCCCCACGTCGCCGCGCAGGATTCCGTCGTCGATGATCGCGGCGTTCAGCGCCGGCTGGGCCAGCGACGTGAACACGCTGGCCAGTTGGAAGACGACGAATCCCGCGACCACCCACGGTGACGCCCTCAGCGCGGTGCCGACGAGGCCGACGAGCGCTCGCACCTGACCTCTGTTCAACGACGGTGGGACGGGCATCGGGCGAGACCACTCCGAACTACGACGGCGGAACAGGAAGAAATCGGCGTCGGATATCGTCGCCGATCCATTGCTGCCTCACATACCGGAAAGGTCGCCAGGCGGTTGTGAAGTCTACATATCGACGTCTCGCCCACCGCCCCAACGCGGCGGAGGAACACCTCACCGTTTCGCCGATGTGCTGATATGTAGCGGTGACGCAAGGCATCCAGGCAGCCCGAAACGGCTCTCGCCCGCTGACGGAGTCCGATCGGGAAAGTGCACTCGACCTGCTCGAGAACGGTCTGCGTGAAACCCCGATGTATCAGTGGCTACTCGGTGACGATGCACCTACCGAGGCCTATCGGTGGTACGGCGAAGTCCTCGTCGCCGAGAATTTCCACGGACTCCGAGGTGTATTCGACGGGACCGGCACCCTGATCGCGCTGATCGCACTCTCTTATCCGACCCGTCCGGCCGGAGGTGTCGACGACGAACTCATGGCACGAATTCGTCATTTCGTCGGAGCACTCGACGGATTCGCCGATCGATTCACCGAATTGCGTCGGACTCAGAAAGACGCCGTGACCGACGGTCGCGCGATCGAGATCCTCTTCGCGCTCGTGCATCCCGGACATCGACGCGGCGGCACGCTGGCCGGCCTCCTCGACGAGGTGATCGAGATGGGACGCCGGGATGATCTACCGGTGGTCGCCGGGACCGCCGACGCCACCATGTCGGAGGTCTACGTCCGCCGATGGGACGCGCCGGTCCGCGGCGAGTTCACGCTCACCGGCGGGCCGACGGTGTGGATTCACCGCATCGACCCGCCCGGAGAACGCCGATAGCCGAGCGACCATCGATCAGACCGAGCAACTCGATTGTTCGTTCCCGGTCATCTCGTTGGTCAGCTGGACGTCCGAGCCGCTGATCGCGAACTCGAGACCCGTGTCGGTGACCTTCAGCTGATCGACCCGGACCTCGTCGAAGAACGGCCCGAGCGCCGAGGTGGTGACCTGGTCGACGATCTGCTGTGCGAAGTCCGGCGGGATGCCGAACACCAGCGCGCTGGCCTTGACGACCTCGAAGTCGACCCGGCCGTCGGTGAGGACGGGCTTGATCGTCGCCGACACCGGAACCGCGAAGAACATCACCGGAAAGGCCGCCTGCACCTCGAAGGTGCCGTCGGCCGCATTGCCGGTGATCTCCTCGACCGAGCCGACCGGGCTCGCGCCGTTGCCGGTGCTCTGGCCGCCGGCACCGGCGGGAGCGCTTTCCTTGCTGAGTTCGACGATCCGCTCGTAGGGGATGAAGCCGTCGCCGTTGAGGGTGCGGATGTCGGTGCTGCTGCTGTTCCCGGAGATGCCGTCGGCCCGCATGTGCAGACGCACACCGTCGGCATCGGCACCGTCCTTGGTGTCGACCTGGACGTACGGAACGTCGCCACTGCCCTGCAGGATGATCGGCTTGCGGCTCAGCGACACCGAGGTGGGCACGCCGGTGAGACCGCTGAACGACTCCTCGAGGCAGTTCGTCACCTTGTTGCGCAGATAGAGCTCGCTGCCGACCGCGCCGATGACCACGAGCAGCAGCACGGCGATGGCGCTCAGCGCCACGATCTTCTTGGTGCTGCGGCTCTTTCGCGGCGAGGTCAGCACCGGACCGCTGCCCGGCGTCGCCAGGGGTGCGCTCGAGTCGTCGTGGTAGGGCGTCTCCCCGGGCGCGAACTGCGCGGTGCCCGGCCGGCCGGGCCCGCCGCTCAGGTCGGAGGTGTCGGCCTCCGAGGGCGGCACGTTCGAATACGCCTGCGCCCCGGGCGCGATCGGAGTCGTGGGGAACTGTTCGGTCTCCCCCGACTCGGGAACGTCTGTACCGGTGGAGGGCTCGACTGGCTCAGCGGACCTGGTGGGGTCGGCGTCCTCCACCGGACGCCAGTCGTCGCCGGTGGATTCGGTGTGATCGGTGGGTCCTGCGGATTCGGTGGGATCGTGCGACTCACCCTGGTCTCGGGGGCCACCACCGGGAATTTTGCTGTCGCTCATGGATTCCGTCCTCGGTCGTCGGACTCTCGAAGCCGTTCGCCGGTGGGTGCGACCTTGCTGGACACCGCACCGCCGGCAGGCAGCTCTCGCTCGTTGGCGAGGACCGCCAGTTGTTTACGAGCCTTCTCGACCAGTGCCAGGTCGAGGTCGTGGACATCGACACCGACCCTCTCCGGGTACGCGGCGACCACGGTACCGAAGGGGTCTGTGATTTGGCTGTGTCCGATCCCGGTCGGGGCCCCCGACCCGGCGACCGCCTCATCCGGGGGAAGTGCCTGCCCCACGGCGACGACGAACGTCGTCGAATCCAGTGCCCTGGCCGTCGCGAGCACCTTCCACTGATGGATCTTGCCAGGCCCGGCACCCCAGGACGTCGGCACGACGACGATCTGCGCGCCACGTCGGGCGAGGTTCGTGAACAGTGCGGGGAACCTGATGTCGTAACAGGTGGCCACCCCCACGGTGACCCCGTCGACCTCGAAGGTCAGCGGTTCCGAACCGGCCGCGACGGTCTTGGACTCCTGAAACCCGAAGGCGTCGTACAGGTGCAGTTTGTCGTATCCCTGACGCGACCCGTCGGGGTGTGCGACGAGCACCGTGTTGAACACGCGGCCGTCGTCCGACGGGGTGAACATCCCGGCCACCACGGTCACGCCGGCCGACGCCGCCACCTCCGACACCGCCCTCGCCCACGGCCCGTCGAGATCCTCCGCCACCGGCTTCAACGGAACGCCGAACCGGCACATGGTCGCCTCCGGGAACACGACCAGGCGCGCCCCGCGCGATGCGGCGTCCTGCGTCGCCGCGCGTAGGGTCACCAGGTTCTCGCTCGGATCGTCGGTCGAACTGATCTGAGCCATCGCCACACGCATAGCCGCCACAGTAGTGCCCGCGGTCTAGGGGGCGACGGCTTCCCACGGGACAGTCAGCACGTTGTCCGACATCCGACGGCGGGTGACGACACAGTCGACGCCGCGTTCGCGCAGCAGGTCCTGGGCGTGACGCCAGCGGACGCGTGGCCCGTACGGCGCCAGCGGGGCGGCGATGTCCCAGCACTGGTCGGCGAGGGTCAGCAGGTCGTGGATCTTCTCGCCCGGCACATTGCGATGGATGAGCGCCTTCGGCAGTCGTTCGGCGAGATCGGATGGGCGCTCGGAGTGTTCGGGAGCCCAGCAGAGCGTCAGGCTGACCGGCCCCGCGACGTCGAGCAGCACCCACGTACAGCGTCGGCCGATCTCGTCGCAGGTGCCCTCGACGATCACCCCGCCCGGCGACAGAGCCGCACGCAGCCGCGACCACGCGGCGTCGACCTCGGTCTCGTCGTACTGCCGCAGGACGTTGAAGGCGCGCACCACCCGGGGACGCAGGCCCGCCATCTCGAAGCCGCCGACCGCGAACCGCACACCGTCGCGCGGGTCGACGACGCGGGCCGGGTCGATCTCGAGTCCCACCATCTCCAGGTCGGGGGCTACGCGGCGGAGCCGGCCGGCCATCTCGACGGTGGTGTCGGGGCGTGCGCCGTAGCCGAGGTCGACGACCAGCGGACGGGCGACATCGAGGGCCGCGATCACGGCCGGTTCATGAGCCATCCACCGATCCACCCGACGGAGACGGTTGATGTTGGTCGTTCCGCGCGTCACCCGGCCGATCGGACTGTTCGACGGCCGTCGCCCGGACTGCTGTCCGGGGGTGCGACTCACAAGTTCTTGTCGATCCAGTCCTTGGCGTACTCGGCCTCGGCCCGGAACAGATCGACCAGGTTGATGAGGATCATCTGCTCGAGCTTGCCGTTGACGAACGGGACGAAGACCTTCGCCTCACTGGTCCGGCGGATCGTGCAGCCGTCGTCGGTGGGGAACAGTTCCTGCCAGCCGTTGAGGCTGCCCGGACCCGCGGGGATCGACGCGTTGTAGGTGCCCTTGGTGTGGTCCGGGTCGAACGGACCGAGGGTCTCCTCACGCGTGATGACCATGTCCTTCATCATCACCGTCTGCGCGAGCGGGGGCAGCTGGTCGCGACCGATCGTCTGCCTGAGGACGACCTTGACCCCGTTCTCGTCGGAGGTGAAGGAGGCGACCTCGCAGTGCGGCGAGATCATCTGGAATCCCGCCATCATGTCGTCCCAGTACTGCTTGATGCTGTGCGCTTGGTAGAGCTTCTCCGCAGGGTGGGTGTAGCGAGCGGAGTAGCTGAGCCGTCGTGCCATGACGACCAGGCTACGTCAGCGGATTTCCCGACTCCCAATCGACGGTGTGCCCACACTCGTGATCGAGCAGGCCGACCAGCTCGCTGACCACGGCCTTCTCGATCTTCCCACCGAACATCGGCAGGTTCACCGACACCTCGGCGGAGCAGTCACTGGTCGCCGGATCGCCGGCGGTGGTGATGGTCCCGTACACGTTCACCGGCACCGGGGCGCCCTCGACCGTGGCGTGGATCTCACCCTCGATCCGGTCTCCGACCAGCCGAAATGTGTTCTTCCGCGGAATCCGGAGGTCGCCGGGCATGATCTTGGTGACCGCCGACGGGAGCTTCTCCGAGGGGATGCCCTGACTCATCTCGACGGACACGGTGTCGCCCGCGATGTTCACCTTCTCGACGTGGCCGTGACCGGAGTTCATCCGCTCCACCAGATCGTGCCAGTACTGCTCAGTGGTGTAGAGCGCCCAGAGCCGTTCGGTGGAGAACGGGTAGGACACCGAGTGCTGCAGCTTGCTCGCCATGAGGAGAACGCTACCGTTCGCCGGTTACCGTTGAACGCGTGACCGACACGCAGACGCCGCTGAGCGCGCCCCTCGCCGAGCTGACCACCCTGCGTCTGGGCGGCCCGGCCCGCGAGATCGTGCGCTGCCCGGACACGCGCAGCATCGTCGAGACCATCCAGGAGCTCGACGAACGGTCCGAACCCGTGCTGGTGATCGGCGGCGGGTCCAACCTCGTCATCGGCGACGCCGGCTTCGACGGCACCGCCGTCGTGCTGGCGAGCAGCCGCATCGAGTTCGGCTCGGGCCGCGAGTCGGGTCGTCCGCATGTCGTCGCCGACGCCGGCGTGGGCTGGGACGACCTGGTCGCCGCGACCGTGGAGGCGGGTTTCGGAGGGTTGGAGTGCCTGTCGGGGATTCCGGGCGCGGCCGGTGCGACGCCGGTGCAGAACGTCGGGGCCTACGGAGTCGAGGTCGCCGACATCCTGCGGTCGGTCCAGGTCCTCGACCGCCGGTCGGGCACCCTGCGGTGGGTCTCCCCCGCCGAGCTCGGACTCGGCTACCGCACCAGCAATCTGAAGCACCGCAACGATTTCGTGGTGGTCGCGGTGTCCTTCTGGCTCAACGACGATCGCGCGAGCCAGCCGATCCGGTACCGCGAGCTGGCCACGACGGTCGGTGTCGAGCCCGGCGACCGCGTCGACGCCGTCACCGCCCGCGAGGCGGTGCTCGGACTGCGTCGCGGCAAGGGCATGGTCCTCGACCCCGACGACTTCGACACCTGGAGTGCCGGTTCGTTCTTCACCAACCCGATCGTCGACGGCGAGGACGCCCCCGCGGTCCTGGAACGCATCGCGGCGAGGGTCGGCGACGACGTGGCGATCCCGTCCTACCCGGCCGGCCCGCAGCCGAACACGGGCGACTCCCCGAACGCCGACGCCCCCACCGCGATCAAACTGTCGGCGGGGTGGCTCATCGAACGGGCCGGCTTCGGACGCGGCTACCCGTCCGCCGACGCCCCGGTCCGCTTGTCCACGAAACACACTCTGGCGCTGACCAATCGGGGTGCGGCTACCACCGAACAGCTGCTGACGCTCGCGCGCGAGGTCCGCGACGGCGTTCTCGACACCTTCGGCGTCACCCTGCGACCCGAGCCGGTCTTCGTCAACTGCGCGCTGTGACGCCGGGTCGGATGTCGCGACTCAGCTGACCCGCTGCTCGGCTCGCGAGACCTCGGCCACCAGGTCGTCGAGCATTTCGTTGAACCGCTCCGCGGCCTCGATGCTCGTCATGTGGCCGACGCCTTGGTAGACGACCAGATCACGCAGCGAACCATTGCGCCGCAACACCTCTGCCATCTGTTCGGCATGAGTGCGCGGGGTCAGCCGGTCCTCGGTGCCGACGACCACGGTCGTGGGCACCGACAGCGCGGCCAGCCCCGGCGTGACGTCGAGTTTGCCCATCGCCGAACCCCAGCCGGCCCGTGCGCGCGGGGGGCAGGCTCCGATCATCTCGTCGACGAAGTCGACGTGCGCCTTGCGCGCGTGGGGTCCCAGTGCGATGTAATGCGAGATGCGAACGCCGTAGGGAGTCTTGGGGATCGGCACCGGCATCGAGGTGAACGCCTTGGCCACCACGGGCGCGAACGGCCGCGCATACGCGGGCAGATCAACCGGGACGAGGGTGTGGTTCTCCAGGACGCCCTTCGCTGCGGTCGAGACGAGCACCACGGCCGAGACCCGCGAGCCGACCTTCTCCGGGTACTGCCCCGCCCACGACATGATGGTCATCCCGCCCATGCTGTGCCCCACCAGGATTGCGCGCCGGCCGGCGGGCACGGCTGCCTCGAGCACAGCGTCGAGATCCTGTCCGAGCATCGCGATGGTCGGACGCCGGAGGCCTCGCTCACTGAGTCCGTGACCACGCTGGTCGTAGACGACCACGCGTCGGCGACCGCCCTCGGAGGAGGCGAGGTGATTGATCTGCGGATACCAATACGCGGTGTTGCAGGTCCAACCGTGAACCATGACGATGACGTCACCGTCGTCGTCCGCTGCGTCGTCGGAGCCGTAGATCTCGACATTGAGGACGGTCCCGTCGGAACTGCGGACCGGCAGCCGGTGCGGCGCCGAGTCGGGCGCGGTGAGCAGGTCGTCGGGACCGTCGTCGACCGCGAGTTCGGCGCGCAGCGCACTTCGGGCGATACCGGCGAGCACGGTGCCCACGCCGACCCCGACCACGCCCGCACCGATCACGGTCGCGATTCCCCCGACGTTCACCAACGACCTCTTGTTCACCGGCACTCCTCCAGCCTCGGACGGGTCGTCCGCAAGGGAGACCCGAGGGGGGCGCCGCGTTCAGCGCCCCGTGTCGGTGTTCAATGTACCAATATCCGTTGTCTCATAGCCGGGGTCAGGCTGGTCACCGGACGAATTCGGCGTCGTGGAGTCAGGTTCGTCATCCCCGGTGGTGGCATCGAAGTAGGTCGCCGCCCGCCCGATCGCCTGGGAGATCTGCTCGTCGAGGGCCCGGCGGAACGTTGTCTCGACGATCTCGTGCGCCATCGGACGAACCGTCTGGATCAGGTCAGCCATCTCGCTCACGCCGGCCTCGCCCAGGTCGGGAAGGTTCTCGTCGAAATACTTGTCGGTGATGATCGACACGAAGCTCGACGCCACGTCCTCGAGATCGTCCTGGACACGAACCCACCGGTCGAGGAGGAACTCCAGGTCGACACCGGCCTTCACCAGGACCTCGGCACCCTCGAGGAGCTCGGGGTTGCGGATCGCATAGTGCGTGCCGTCCTTGGCCAGCAGACCCAGCTTCTGACTGAGCGCGATGGACCTGTCCGACGCGTTGAGCGTCTTCTTCAGCTCGGCGATGGTGATCGTCGCGGCGCGCTTGAAGTTGCGGAATCGACCGCCCTTCGGCGACCCGCGCAGGATCTGTTCGACGCGCATGCCGTGGTGGGCGGCGTGCAGCAACTCGCTGATCGTCGCGAACGTGTACCCGCGTTCGAGCATGCGGGAGATGAGGTTCAGGCGGACCAGGTGCTGGTCGGAATACCAGCCCGCACGGCCGCGGATGGTGGGTGGCGGAAGCAGTCCGCGGTCCTGGTAGACCCGGATGTTGCGAACGCTGACCCCCGACGCCTCGGCGAGGTCGTTGATCCGATACTCCGCCACGATGCCTCAGGCCTTTTTGCTGAACCAGGACTTGCCCTGGATGTCGTCCACACGTTTGCGCACGTCGACCAGGTACACGAGCATCGCGACCACGCCGATGATGCCCAGGAAGCTCACCGCGCCGAAGAACCAGATGAACAGCGACGCGGCGGCCAGGATCGCAACCCAGATCACCTTGCTCTGCCGGTCGACCGCCGGGAAGGCATCGGGCCGCTGAATGGCCGCGTGGATCAACGCGACGACCGCCGCGATCCCCGCGACCACAGTCAGGACCAACATGATCAGACTCTGCCCGTAGGCCAACACGCTGAAGACGTCCACGCCGAACACTCTAGTCCCGTGCGCCCCGATTGCCGCAGCAGCCCACGACGCCACGCGCGGGCGGAACGTGCGCCGAGGGATCAGTCGGCGCGGGGAGTGGCCTTCTTGGCAGCAGTTTTCTTGGCGGGAGCCTTCTTCGCGGCCGTCTTCTTCGCTGCGGTCGTCTTCTTCGCCGCGGTCGCCTTGTTCGCCGCTGCGGCCTTCTTCGCCGCGGGTGTCTTCTTCGCAGCCGCCTTGGTCGGTGTGGCCTTCGTCGCCTTGGCGGGGGTGGTCTTGCGGGCCGGGGCCTTCTTGGCCGCGGCGCGTTCGGCGGCGCCCTTCACCGCGGCGGCCTTCTTCGCCGGCGCCTTCTTCGCGGGAGCCTTCTTGGCCGGGGTCGTCTTGGCGGGGGCCTTCTTCGTTGCCGCCTTCTCGGCCGGTGCCTTCTTCGCGGGTGCCTTGTCCGCGGCAGCCTTCGCGGGAGGGGTCGCCTTGGCGGGGGCCTTCTTCGCCGGAGCCGGCGCCGCAGCGACCGCCCGCACCGGAGCGTCGGCGCTGGCGTCGCGGATCGTGCCGTCGGGTCCGCTGCCGTCGGCCAGCCCGGCCAGGCGCAGCGCCCGCTCACCAACCGCGCGAGTCTGCTCGGAGATCGTCCCCAGCGCCTCCTCGGTGAGACCGACCGCGTCGCTGTAGACCTTCTCGAGCTTCGGCAGGTTCTCCCCGACGACCGGCTGCGACAAGAGCTTCCCGACGGCCTCGTCACGCCGTTCCGACAGGGACGTCAGCAGCCCGGCCGCGACGGCGAGATAGGCCTCGGCGACCTTGCGGAGCTCCTCCGGGGAGAACCGGGCGCGCAATTCCTCGATCTCGCTGGGCAATTCGACCGGAAGCGTCGACAGCTTCGACTTCGCCTCCTCGAAGAGCGCCAACGCGGTCGCGAGCGCCTCGTCGATCCTCGCCTGCGCGTCATCCCGGGAACCCGTGATCTTCGCCTGCGTCGAGCCGACGGTCTCGACCAACTTCGACTGGGTGGTCTCGACAGTCTCGGCGAGCTTGGACTGGGCCTGTTCGCTCGCCGCCTCCCCGCGCTCCCGGACCTCGGCCAGCAAGGCGGCCACCTGTCCCACGGCTGTCGTCAACGGGTTCTCGCTCATTCAGCTCTCCTGCCTCAGTTCTCTCGGAACTCGTCTTTCTCGGAACCAGTCGAGGAGATCGCGTTCTCCTTGCGGAAGGACTCGTAGATCTCCAGCAACATCTGTTTCTGACGCTCGTTGATCGAGTCATCTGCGATAAGAGCATCACGGACCGGGCTCGCGGGGCGTTCTTCGAGAATTCCTGCGCGCACGTACAACACTTCCGCAGACACCCGTAGGCCCTTGGCGATCTGGGCGAGGACGCCCGCGGAGGGTTTCCGGAGGCCTCGCTCAATCTGACTGAGGTACGGATTGCTGACCCCGGCACGTTCGGAGAGCTGCCGGAGCGAGACCTTTGCGGCCACTCGCTGGGACCGGATGAAAGCACCGATGTCCTGCGCCGCGTTCGCCACCGCGTCCTGCGCGGCCGTCGCGACGGCCTCCACGGCCTCGACCGCCATCGCCGTCGTGCCGTCGCCGTCGTCGGACGCATGATCCGCGGAGTCGACGGACTCGGCCTCGCCGTTCACGACGGCGTCGACGGAAGCCTCGTCCTTGTCGCGCTTCATCACGCTCCGTTCCAGGGGTGGATCATCTCTACCGAGTATCGACGTCGCTGCTAGCACGTGCAAGCACACAGCTAATCCGGGCGTCGGATCGTGGGCGGATCACTGGGATTCGACGTCAGTGGAAGATCAGCACCGACGTCGTGTGGATGACCAGGCCGGCGAGCGCACCGACCACGGTGCCGTTGATCCGGATGAACTGCAGATCGCGTCCCACCTGCAGTTCGATCTTGCGGCTGGTGTCGTCGGCGTCCCAACCGCGCACGGTCTCGGTGATGACCGAGATGATCTCCTGCGAGTAGTTCGCGGCGATGTGGTGCGCGACCCGCGCGACCCAGCCGTTCATCTTCTCCTGCAGCGGACGGTCGTCGCGAATCCTGGTGGCGAGCTGGATGATCGAGTCCGACAGGGTGTTCCGCAGCGTGCTGTTGGGGTCGTCGAGCATCTGCTCGATGACGGCCTTGCCGGTCTTCCAGGCGGTCGACGCCGCGCCGGTGACCTCGTCGCGACCCACCAGTTCCATCTTGATCGCCTCGAACTTCTCGATCATCTCGGGATCGTTCTGCAGGTCGTCGGCGAACTTCTCCACGAATTCGTGCATGGCCCGGCGCAATTCGTGGTCGGGGTCGGAGCGCACCTTGTAGGTGAACTCGACGAGCTCCCGGTGGATCTTGTCGCCGACGAGTGTGTTGACGAACTTCGGCGTCCACTGCGGGCCGTCGCGGTCGACGAGGCGGTCGATGAGGTCCTGGCTGCCGATCGCCCATTCGTGCGCGCGATCGCACAGCATCTGGAAGACCGGTTCGAGGCGGTCCTCGGCGATGAGCTGTTCCAGGATGCGGCCCGTCGGGGGTGCCCACTGGGGTTCGGCGACCCACTTCAGTGCGGCCTGGATGAGCTGTTCGACGTCCTCGTCGCGGAGCATCTCCGACGCGAGCTGGATCGCGCGCGCCGCTTCGCCGGAGATCCGCGGCGCGTTGCGCGGATCGGCGACCCACGTCGACAACCGTCGCGGCAGATCGATCTGCTGTGCGCGGTAGACGACGACCTCGGGCGTCATGAAGTTCTCTTCGATGAAGCCGCCCAGCTGGTCGCCGATGTCGTCCTTCTTCTTGCGGATCAGGGCGGTGTGCGGGATCGGGATACCCAGCGGATGCCGGAAGAGAGCCGTCACCGCGAACCAGTCGGCCAGCGCGCCGACCATGCCGGCCTCGGATGCGGCCTGCACATAGCCGACCCACGCGGCGACGTCGGCGCCGTCGCGGTGCTCGAGGTAGCGGGTGAAGAGGTAGACCACCGCCGCGAAGACCAGGAAGCCGGTCGCGACCGCCTTCATCCTGCGGAGATCCCTGCGTCGGCCGGCATCCCCGGCGCTGTCCCCTCCGAATCCAGGGGCGGACGGCGCATCGGGCTTGCCCTCGGGCTGCCCGGCGACTCCTTCGATCACTCTCGATGCCATGGCACCAGTGTCACCCATCAACCGACTACGCTGGCGTCGTGATGGCCAACCGCCCCAATCCCGCAGCTGCTGCGCGTGCAGCGATGGCGGCTGCGGCCAACGTGACGCGCGGCCTCGAACAGGTTCTGACCACGGTCACCGAGACCGGCGCCAAACCGGACGGCCGCAAGCAGCGTTGGGAGAAGCACAAGCTCGCCCGACGCACCGAGCTGACCGACGGCGTCATCACCGCGGTCCGCGAGCTCGGCGCCGACGTCGGGATGGACGAGATCGCCGCCCACATCGGTGTCTCCAAGACCGTTCTCTACCGGTACTTCACCGACAAGAGCGACCTCGGGGTCGCGACCACCGTGCGCTTCTTCGAGAACACGATCTGGCCGCGACTGACGGAGGCGCTCTCCGACGACGTCGACGAGTACACGCTCACCCACACGATCATCGGTGTGTACGTCCACGCGGTCGACGACGAACCCAACCTGTACCGCTTCGCACTCGCCAGCTCGCCGACCTCGTCGCCGGCTCCCGCCGACTCGGTACGCCTGGTGTCGCAGCTGGTCATGAGCAGCATCGTGATGCGCATGACCGAGCGCGGCGCGGACACCACCGGCGCCGAGCTGTGGTCGCACGCTCTCGTCGGCGGTATCCAGCACGTCGTCGACTGGTGGATGACCAGCCGCACGCTCGACGCCGACCAGGTCGTCGACTACCTGACGATGATGGTGTGGAGCGCGGTCGTGGGCGTCGCCGCCGTCGACGGCTCGCGCGAGGCCTTCCTCGCCTCTCCCCCGCCGCTGACCGAACCCGCACGCGAGGCGCCGTCCGACGCGACAGGCGGCTCATGAGCCGGGTCGCGCTGGTGACCGGCGGTAGCCGGGGCGTCGGCCAGGGCGTCGCCCGTTCGCTCGTCGACGACGGCTGGACCACCTACGTCACCTCACGTCACGGCACCGGACCGGAGGGCGCCATCGCCCTTGCGTGCGACCACACCGACGACGCCGCGGTGGCCGCGGTGTTCGACGAGATCGCCTCTTCCAGTGGGCAACTCGACCTCCTCGTCAACAACGCGTGGGCGGCACCGAAGGGATTCGGCGGGTTCTCGGACCCGTTCTGGAAGCGCCCGGTCGACGACTGGGACACCCTGATCGGCGTGGGTCTGCGTGCCCACTACGTGGCCTCGGTGCATGCGGCGCAGCTGATGACCGAGGCCGGTCGGGGTCTGATCACGAACATCTCGTCGTTCGGTTCCCGCGGCCATCTGCATTCGGTGCTGTACGGGATGAGCAAGACGGCGCTGGACAAGATGGCCGCGGACATGGCCGTCGAGCTGAAGGGCACCGGGGTCAGCGCGATCTCGTTGTGGCTGGGCCTGATCCGCACCGAGCTACTGCTGTCGCTCGGCATCGACGAGTTCGCCGGTTTCTCGCTGCAACGAGCCGAGGACCCGGAGTTCGTGGGTCGCGTGATCTCCCGCCTCGCGCAGGACCCCGACCTCGCCGCGCACAGCGGCCACACCCTCGTCACCGCCGAACTGGGCGCCCGCTACGGGATCGTCAACAACGATGGCACACCACCGGATTCGCATCGCGGCGCATTCGGCGGCGGGCCGCTGTTCCCGCCGGCGATCGAGACCGATCAAGCAGTGGAGTCACGAAAGGACGAGTCATGAGGAACGGTTGGTCCATTCCCGCCGCCGGAGCCCTCCGCGCAGGTGCGGTCGGGCCGATCGCCTCCTTCGACCCCGGATCGACGCCCGGGTTCGACGGTGACAAGATCTCCGGCGCAGAGCTTCTCGTGAAACGCGGCGAGGAGCTGGCCGGCCTCCAGGAGTTGCTGTACGCCAACGGCCGTGCCGGCGACCACCGGTCGGTACTGCTGGTCCTGCAGGGCATGGACACCGCGGGCAAGGGCGGCATCGTCCGGCACGTGGGCGGTCTCCTCGACCCACAGGGGTTGTCCATCAAGGGATTCGGGAAGCCGACGCCGGAGGAGTTGCAGCACGACTTCCTGTGGCGCATCAACAAGGCGCTCCCGCCCGCCGGCCGGATCGGGATCTTCGACCGGTCGCACTACGAGGACGTCCTGCCCGTACGGGTACACAACCTCGTCCCGAAGTCGGAGTGGGAGAAGCGCTACGATCTCATCAACCAGTTCGAGTCCGAACTGGTCGCCAACGGCACCACGATCATCAAGTGCTGCCTGGTGGTGTCCAAGGACGAGCAGAAGGCACGTCTCGCCGAACGTCTCGACCGTCCGGACAAGTACTGGAAGTTCAACCCGGGTGACATCGACGAGCGCGCCCACTGGGACGCCTACCTCGAGGCCTACCAGGACGTTTTCGACCTGACCGACAAGGACTCGGCACCCTGGTTCGTGATCCCCGCGAACCGGAAGTGGTTCGCCCGCCTCGCTGTCTGCGAGCTGCTCACCACCGCACTCGCCGGCCTCGATCTCGACTGGCCGAAAGCGGATTTCGACGTCGAGGCCGAGAAGAAGCGGCTCGCCGCCAGCGACTGAACGTCGCGAAAAGAGCCACTCCCGCGTGAGCGCTTCGTCGCCGCGGGAGGAGTTCCTTTGCGCGGGCGCCAGCCGATAAGCGGGAGGGCAGGGGTACGGCGGGAGGGAAACGGACACGCGGCGGGAAGGCGATGAGATCGGTGGGAGCCGAAATGCGTTTCGGTGCGTCAAAGAAGGATGATGGCCTTCCCAATCGATCAGTACGGTCTCGTCAGGAGAGCCGCAGCGCTCGACGCCGCGATCTCCGACAACGAGCTCGCGGCCGCCGTCCGCCGCCGCGAACTCATACGTCTCGTGCCAGGCGTGTTCGTACCGGCATCGACACAGTTCGTCGGACATGAGGGCGCCCAACGGTTACACCGGTTCAAAGCGATCGCGGTTGCGACCAACTGCGACGCCGGTGCGCAGGCAATGCCGCTGAGTCATGCGTCGGCTGCCGCCGTCCACGGACTCCCACTCCTCAAACCGGACATCGAGTCCGTGCACGTCGTGAACGGGAAGAAGTCGGGTGGATTCATCCAGGGGCACCGCCACGTCCACGCAGCACCATTCGGTGACGACGACATCGTCGAGGTCGACGGCATGCTGGTCACGACCCTCGAACGCACCGCGGTCGATGTCGCAACGAGCGGCACTTTCGCCCAGTCGCTGGCCGCATTCGATCAGGCCCTGCGTACCGGCGCGAACGCCGAAAAGCTCGCACATACCCTGGCGGATCGTCGACGCCGAGGTGTCCGCACCGCCCGACGGGCGTTGCGACTCGCCGACCCCCTGTCCGAGAACGTGGCCGAATCCTGGAGTCGCGCGCAGATGATCGAGGCGGGGTTGCCGATACCGAGACTCGAGCACGAGTTCCGCGGCCGTCGCGGCACCTACTATTCGGACTTCGACTGGGACGAGCGGCTCATCGGCGAGTTCGACGGGATGGTCAAGTACGGCCGGCTGCGCAAACCCGGAACCACCGTCGAAGATGCCGTGATGCGGGAGAAGCGTCGTGAGGATGACCTGCGCGCTCTCGGTGCCATCGTCGTCCGATGGACGTGGACGGATCTCGAGAAGGGTGCGGTGGTGGGGATGCTTCGTCCGTGGCTGGAAAGTCTGAAGCTGCTGTCGTCGAGGACCATTCCCGCGTGACTGTTTCCTTGCCGCCGGCCCGATTCCCTCGCGCTTATCGGCTGGCGCCCGCGGGAGGTAGTCCTCCCCGCGGGAAGGAATCCAGCCCGCGCGGGGGAAACACCCGAGCGCACACACGACGACGCCCCCGCCGGACAGCGGGGGCGTCGTAGTGACTTGCGCGAGTGCTTACTTCGCGGTGGTCGCCTTCTTGGCCGGAGCCTTCTTGGCGGGCGACTTCTTGGCCGGGACCTTCTTCACCGGGGGAACCGACTCGTCCTTGGCCTCGGCGACCTTGTTGGCCGGCGATGCCTGGGCGGTGCGGGCCTTGGCCTCGACAGTGCCTGCGGCGCCGTCGATCTCCTTGGCCGCGTCGTCGGCCTGCTCCTTGATGTCGCCGCCGATCTCTTCGATGGCGACGGCGACGTCCTCGACCTCTTCGCTCACGCGACCGGCCAGCTTGGCGGCGCGCTCACCGACGAGGCGGGTCTGCGAGGACACGACGCCGAGGGCGTCTTCGGTGATGTCGACCGCGTCGTTGTAGACCTTCTCCACACGGGACAGGTTCTCCTGGACGACCGGCTTCTTGCGCAGGCGCTCGAGGGTGGCCTCGCCACGCTCGGCGAGCGTGTTGTAGAAGTCGGTGGCCTTCTCGACGTACGGGTCGGCCAGCTTCTTGAGCTCGTCGGCGGTCAGCTTGCCGCGGAGTTCGTCGATCTCGGTGGGAACTTCCTCGGAGAGCGACTCGATGCGGGTCTTGGCCTCATCGAAGCGGCTCTGAGCCGTCTCGGGCAGGTCGGTGATGAGGGCCTTGGTCTCGGTGTAGCGAGCCTCGAGACGCGTCTGGGCGGCCTCGGTGCGCTCACGGAGCTCGGTGAGCTTCTCGGTGACCTGCGTGAAGGCATAGTCACCGGCGCCGACTGCGGCGTAGAGGGGGGCGTAGTTACGGGTGGTGGTCACGAGTGACTCCTTCTGTTGGCACCAATCGCGCTGCAGCACATGCGGTCTCGCTGATCTCGGCATCATTGCCGGGCGCATGTCGGTTTGTCGTCGGTTCGACCCGATGTCCGGTGTCGCAAGCCGCCATGATCTTCCGGCTCGTCACCGCGCGAGATTAGGGAACCGCGGCGCCATCGGTATTGGTGTTTCCGAAGTCCAGTATCCACGCCGTGCTAGCAAATGCAAGCATTCTGCTAGCACCTGTGTCTCAGCTCACCTTTTGCCGGCGAGAACCCGCTCGTACTCATAGAAGCCGTGACCGGCCTTCTTGCCGAGACGGCCCGAGGTGACCATCTGCACCAGCAGCGGGGGCGGCGCGTAGAGCGGCTCGTCGAACTCCTCGTGCATCTTGTCGGCAATGGCCTTGACGGTGTCGAGACCCACCAGGTCGGCGAGCTTCAGCGGCCCCATCGGATGGGCGCAACCGAGCATCATGGCCCTGTCGATGTCCTCGACCGTCGAGAAGCCGCTCTCCACCATGCGGATCGCGGAGAGCAGATAGGGAACGAGCAGGGCGTTGACGACGAAGCCCGAGCGGTCGGCGGAACGGATCACCTGCTTGCCGAGGACGTCGTGCGCAAAGGTTTCGGCCCGCGCGGTCACCTCGGGAGCGGTCACCGGCGTGGTGACGAGCTCGACCAGAGGGAGCACGGGTACGGGATTGAAGAAGTGGAGGCCGATCACGCGGGCGGCGCTCTGAGTCGCCGTGGCCAGCTTCATGATCGCGATGGAGGATGTGTTCGACGCGAGGACCGCGTGCGGATCGTCGACGATCTTGTCGAGGTCGGTGAAGATCGCGGTCTTGACGGCCTCGTCCTCGACGACGGCCTCGCAGACCAGCTGACGGTCGGCGAAGTCGTTCAGATCCGAGGTGAAGGTGAGTCGGTCGGCCGCCTGGTCGCGTTCGCGTTCGGTCAGTTTGCCGCTCGACACTCCCCGATCGAGCGAACTCAGGATGCGGGCGCGCCCCGCGGAGAGGAGATCGCGGGTGGATTCGTAGACCAGTACGTCGGCTTGGGCCCGGGCACACACCTCGGCGATCCCGGCGCCCATCTGTCCGGCTCCGACGATGCCGACTCGGGTGATCTTCTGGCTTGTCATGTCAGATCCTCCGGGAAACGCCTATGTGACAACTGATCTCGTAAGAACACGGGTAACTCCCGGGGTACGACCAAAGCCCTTGATACGCCAGCAGGCGGCCCGCAGCGAAAGCCGCGGACCGCCTGAAGGGGTTCGCCAAAGTTCCGGGCAGGCGGAATAGCTCCTAGTGGAACTGGCCCTCTTCGGTCGAGCCCTTGAGAGCTGCGGTCGAGGTGTTCGGGTCGACGGTGGTGGCGATGCTGTCGAAGTACCCGGCGCCGACCTCACGCTGGTGCTTGACGGCGGTGAAGCCACGCTCGTCGGCTGCCTTGAACTCGCGGTTCTGCAGGTCGACGAAGGCGGTCATCTGCTCGCGGGCGTAACCGTAGGCAAGGTCGAACATGCCGTAGTTGAGCGAGTGGAAGCCGGCCAGGGTGATGAACTGGAAGGTGAAGCCCATGGCGCCCAGCTCGTTCTGGAACTTGGCGATGGTGCTGTCGTCGAGGTGCTTGCTCCAGTTGAACGACGGGCTGCAGTTGTAGGACAGCAGCTGGTCGGGGTACTCGGCCTTGACGGCCTCGGCGAACTTGCGAGCCAGCTCGAGATCCGGGGTACCGGTCTCCATCCAGATCATGTCGGCGTACGGAGCGTAGGACTTCGCACGCTCGATGCACGGCTCGATGCCGTTCTTCACGTGGTAGTAGCCCTCGGCGGTGCGCTCACCGGTGACGAACTGCTTGTCGCGGTCGTCCACATCGGAGGTGATGAGGGTCGCGGCCTCGGCGTCGGTACGCGCGATGACGACGGTGGGGACACCGGCGACGTCGGCGGCCAGGCGGGCCGAGTTCAGGGTGCGGATGTGCTGCTGGGTCGGGATGAGCACCTTGCCACCGAGGTGGCCGCACTTCTTCTCCGAGGCGAGCTGATCCTCCCAGTGGGTACCGGCGGCACCCGCGGCGATCATGGCCTTCTGGAGCTCGTAGACGTTGAGAGCGCCACCGAAGCCGGCCTCACCATCGGCGACGATCGGCACGACCCAGTTGTCGACCGAGTCGTCACCCTCGACGCGGGCGATCTCGTCGGCGCGGAGCAGCGCGTTGTTGATGCGACGAACAACGTTGGGAACCGAGTTCGCCGGGTACAGCGACTGGTCGGGGTAGGTGTGGCCGGACAGGTTGGCGTCACCGGCGACCTGCCAACCCGACAGGTACACGGCCTTCAGGCCGGCGCGGACCTGCTGCACGGCCTGGTTGCCGGTGAGGGCGCCGAGAGCGTTGATGTAGGAACCGTCACCCTTGGTCACGCCGTCCCACAGGATCTCGGCGCCACGGCGGGCGAGGGTGTGCTCCTCGACGACCGAACCCTGGAGCTGAGCGACCTGCTCGGCGGTGTAGTCGCGCTTGATGCCCTTCCAGCGGGGGTTGGTGTCCCAGTCCTGCTGGATCTCCGCGGCGGTGCGGGGCTTTCCGACGTTGCTCATTGGCTACTTCGCTTTCGTTGTCCTGCTCGTCCCGACCGGGTCGGATCGGGGCGACCGGCCCGGCGCGCCGCCGAGGCCTGGAGTGCTGACCGGCATCCGTCGTGAACCCCGAGAGCTTTACACTCGCGCGTCCGGCGGCGGTGTCGGCCGGATTTGCGAACTCTTGGGCTTCCGTCTGTGGTGCCTGCAGCAAGGGTGCCACAGGACAAACCCGCAGGTCCAACCCTCAGCGAGTGCAAATCCGGGTTATTTTTTGACGAGGGTTTGCAAATTCTGCAAATCTTGTCGTGTGAAAACCCCCGCGGTCCGTCGAAAAAAGTACGCGCGTACTGGGATTTCCTACTCAGGAGTACAGCACACTCCCCGGCCGCGATGCGAGGTATCGAGGAGACCGCGCTCGGCGCAGACCGGGCACGGAGTGACGACATTCACACCGCGCAGACGGCCGGATGAGCCCTTCGAGGGGCTCGATCAGGGGACGGTGACGCGGCCGATCGCGTCGCCGAAGAGCTCCGCCATGGCAGCGGAGTCGACCGGTTCGGTCGGGTCCGTGGGCGGATCGGCGGCCGGGGTCGCAGCGCCCGACACCGTCAGCTGGACGGTGACCGGACCCGACGCCGGTCGGTCCAGGGCGGCGTATCCGGCGAAGCCGACCTGGCGTCGGACCCCGCCGTCGGGAAGCGTGGTGGTGACCTCGGACCGCGTCAGCAGCATCTGCTCGCCTGCACCGAGCCCGCCGTCGATCTCGGGTGGCGCGATCTCGGTGTACTCGGTGACGACGCGACTGCCGGCGAGGTTACCGGTGGTGATCTCGGTGGTCGTGCGCGCACAGCGTCCGGTGGTGGCGAGCCGGTCCGCGTCGATGTCGCGCCGCGCCTTCGTGACCAGCTCGACGAGCACCCCGCTGCCACCTCGACCGGCGAGGACCGCCGAGTTGTCCGCGGTCAGCTCTCCGTTGAGGTCCGCGTCGGCGGTCGGGACGCAGTACTCAGGGGTGACGCGGGTGGTGCGCGCGGCGTCGATACCCGCCCGGTTCCCGGCGACCAGGTCGCTGACGGACAGCGCCTCGGCGGCGAATCCCGGCGGCAGGTCGGATGTCGGGAGCAGCAGGTCGGACGGCGTGCGCGGCGCAGGCGCCCCGGCCGACCCGGTCGAGCACCCGACGCTCGCGATCATCCCGGTCACCAGCACGAACGTCGCGGCCGTCACCCGCATCGGGGTGCGGAGTCGGCCGTGGGGTGAGCGCACGCGGCCACCGTACCCTGAAGGGGATCATCGATCTGGCATCCCCTGTTCCGGAGGTGACGAGTGAGCAGGACCTACGTCGGATCTCGGCTGCGCCAGTTGCGCTCCGAGCGCGGACTGTCGCAGGTGGCCCTCGCACAGACGCTGTCGATCTCCGCGTCGTATCTCAACCAGATCGAGCACGACGCCCGACCGCTCACGACCTCGGTGCTGCGCAAGATCACCGAGGCGTTCGGCGTGGACGCCGGGTTCTTCGACTCCCAGGACGACCTCCGACTCGTCGCCGAACTGCGTGAGGTGCTGCTCGACGACGACATCGAGGCCGCGCCGGGCGCGCATGACGCCTCGCAGATCAGCACGATGGTCGCGGCACATCCGGAGATCGCGCAGGCGATGGTCAACCTCCACCGGCGCTACCGGATCGCGACCGATCAGCTCGCCGCGGCCACCGACGAACGCGGCGACCGCAGCATGCGCGGCACGATCAGCGCGCCGCACGAAGAAGTGCGCGACTACTTCTACCAGCGCCGCAACTACATCCATGAGCTCGACATCGCCGCCGAGGAGATGACGAACCGGATGCGTATGCACTCGGCGGACATCCGCCGCGAGATCATGAACCGCATCGAGAACGTGCACGGCATCAGCATCGTGCGTCGCGTCGACCTCGGCGACTACACCCTCCACCGCCTGAACGCCGAGGAGCGCAGGCTCGAGTTCTCCGCCGCGCTCTCCGCCGGACAGCGGACCTTCAAGCTCGCCAGCGAGCTCTGCTACCTCGAGTACCACGATCTTCTCGACGAACTCGTCGACCAGGGCAACTTCACCAGCGAGGACGCCCGATCGCTGGCGCTGCTCGGACTGGCGAACTACTTCGCCGCGGCCGTCGTCCTCCCTTACAGCCAGTTCCACGGCGCCGCAGAGGATTTCCGCTACGACATCGAGCGACTGTCGGCGTTCTACGCGGTCTCCTACGAGACGATCTGCCACCGGCTCTCGACCCTGCAACGCCCCAACCTGCGCGGCATCCCCTGGTCGTTCGTGCGCGTCGACCGTGCCGGGAACATGTCGAAACGTCAGTCCGCCACCGGTTTCCACTTCTCCTCCAGTGGCGGCACCTGCCCGCTGTGGAACGTCTACGAGACATTCGCCTCGCCGGGCAAGATCCTCACCCAGATCGCCGAGATGCCCGACGGCCGCAACTACTTCTGGGTCGCACGGACCGTCGAACGACGGGCGGCGCGTTACGGACAACCCGGCAAGACCTTCGCCATCGGCATGGGATGCGAACTCCGCCATGCCGGCCGGGTGATCTACTCCGACGGCCTCGAGATCGGCCCACAGGCGCACGTGACCCCGATCGGTGCGGGTTGCCGGGTCTGCGAGCGCACCAACTGTGCGCAGCGTGCGTTCCCGGCGCTGGGTGCGACACTGCGCGTGAACGAGCACTCCTCCACGGTGTCGCCGTACATGGCGATCACCGAGAATCGTTGATGCTCAGCGGCACTCATTCGGGGCAGGGATTCCCTGAAGTCGACGGTCGAGCCAAGTGGCCACGTCACCGAACGAGGTGAACGCCGCGGTGATGTGCTCGATCGGGTACCCGCGGTAGATCGCGGTCGCACCGAGCTCGCACTGTTCGGAGAACAGGGCCCGCGCCTGGCTCGCGGGAATCCACCATTCGTAGGTGCCGTGATAGATGAACAGCGGCATCGTCGCCTTCAGCCCCGACATCGAGGTGATGTCGAAGATGCGCTCGGCGACCGGCGTATGGAACGGGTCGGGGTCGGCCGAGAGCAACTGTGTGGGCATGTGGGAGATGCCCAGTTTGCCCATGTCGCCGGTACACAGATCGCGCAAGGGGGA
Organism: Gordonia sp. Swx-4; assembly: GCF_030316175.1. Taxonomy (NCBI): domain Bacteria; kingdom Bacillati; phylum Actinomycetota; class Actinomycetes; order Mycobacteriales; family Gordoniaceae; genus Gordonia; species Gordonia sp. Swx-4. The sequence continues at coordinate 720,622 of NZ_CP128197.1, read as the reverse complement.
CGTCGCGAGCCAGCGCGCGGCGTGGTTCGACATCTCCAGGATCTCGGGACGCTCCCGAGCCACGCCCAGCATCGCGGAGTGGTAGACCCCGGAGGCCAGGTTGGCGTTCATCGCGCCGGCCAGGGCCCGGTAGTCCGCAGGCACACCACCGATGGCCGCGCCGACGAACCGTCCCGCCTGATCGGGCGCGTAGGAGGAGGCGAGTCTCGACGCGGCATTGGTCGCGATCGCGCCACCGGAGTACCCGTTCATGACGATCGGACCCAGCCCGAACTCTTTCGGGTCCAGTTTCGCGGCCGCCCGGACGGAATCGAGGACGACATGGGCGCCCACATACGGTTCGGCGTAGGCCATCCGGGCGCCGGTGTGGTCGGGCACGATCACCGCGTATCCGCGGTCGAGTGCCAGCTGCGTCAACGGCGGGAACAGGTCGGTGCTGTTGGTGTCGTCGTTGTAACCGTGGGAGAACGTGTAGCCCGGCGTGCAGGTGGTTCCCAGTGCGACGATCGGTGTGTTGTTGATGACGACCGGCCGCGGTCCCGGGCCCGTCCACTGCTTGCGCGGGACGAACAGGGTCGCGGTGCCGAACAGCGGTCCGCCGGTGGCATCGGTGGTGCGGAACTTGACCTGCCGAGCCGAACGCAGGGGCACCGTGACGAGGAATCCGGCCACCGGCGTCACGTCCCGGGTCGCGATCAGGTCACCGGGCTTGCGTCCGGCGAGGTCGGCGGGCCAGTGATCGAAGAACCGGTCACCCACCGGCGACGGCATGACGGCCTCACGCAGTTCCTGGAGCTCGCGAGAACCACCCTCGATCCTCGACCTCTGCGGGATGCGCTCGAGCTTCTTGACCGGGGGCGGCGGCACGACCGCATCGATCTCGCCCGGGATGTTCGGCGGGATGGCGGTCAGGTTCGGGGGCTCGGCACTTGCCACGGGGTTCGACCCGATCCCCCCGAGACCGGAGACCAGCACGGCCGCGGCGACGCCGACGACCACCGTCGCGCGCAGCGTCAGGGGTCGCCACCTGCCCATCGAATGCATCGCCAACACTCCTGTCATGCGGGCGATTCCGGGTGAGCTCACCCCCAGTGGTCAGCCCGACTCGCTCCTCCGGTCCGGATTCCGTCATGCTAAACGGCCTCACGGGCATCGGCAGGACACACCCCGATCATCGCCGGAGAATCCATCGTCCGGCCCAATTCGGATCACGGTTCGATCTCGAAGAAACGACCATCGGGGCGCCGGACATCGACACCTGGTCGCTTGTCCTAGTGTCGACCGCAGTGAGGCGACGAGGCACTCACACGCTGCGGAGGCACCCGATGGCGACAACCGCGAACGGTCGACGACACCGGACCGGTCGCCGGACGCTGATCTCGGGGATCGCCACCGGACTCGTGGTTGTCTGGTGCGCGGTGGCGCCGGGGTCCGCTCCCGGTGAACCGCCGAACATGATGCCCGTCCCGCCGCCGGTCGCCGAGGCCGTCGACGCGGCCGTGCCACCGCCGCCGGTCCCGCGACTGCGAGACATCCCGCCGCGGGCACGGGCCGCCGGATTCGACCACCGCACACTGGAGTTGCGGGAGGCGCTACTGCCCTCGCCCACCGGTGATCCGTTGTTCGACCGCTGGCCTGCGGACCTGTCGACGATGCGACCGGGTCGGGTCATCGCGGTCCGCGACGTCAGGGCCACCGCGGGTCCGGTCGTCACCGTCCCCCTCCGGTCGGCCACCCTGATCAAGTTCGCCACCACCGATGCGACCGGCGCCCCGATCTTCGGCACCGCGACACTGCTGATCCCGAACCGTCCCGCCCGCGGACCCCGACCCCTGCTGGTCAACAATCTGCCCATCGATTCGCTCGGCGCCGCCTGCACCCCCGGATACACGCTGGCGCACGGCTTCTCGATCGCGACGAACCCCACCGACCTGATCCCGCCCACCACCCAGATCGCCCTGAACGACGGCCATGCAGTCCTCGTCCCCGACCATCAGGGGCCGCGGATGGCGTACGCCGAACCCGTGCTGGCCGGGCATGTCATCCTCGACGCCATCCGCGTCAGCCTGACCGTACGCCCGGAAACGTTGCGGCACAGTCGCATCGCCCTGGCGGGCTACTCGGGAGGTGCAATCGCGACGCACGGGGCGTCGAAGCTGGTCGGCGACTACGCCCCCGAACTGTCCGACCGGATCGTCGGCGCCGCACTCGGCGGGGTGCCCGCGGACTTCCGCATGCTCGTCGGCAGCATGAACGCGAACCTGGCCACCGGGCTGTTCCACGCGGCGACCTTCGGCATCGCCCGCGAACGCACCGAGATCCTCGCGCTCGCCAATCGCCCCGCGCGATGGCTGGCCACCTCACCGCTGAAGAACGTCTGCGTCATCCCCGAAGCACTGGGCGGCGGGACCTTCATGCCGATGCAGCTGATGTCGAATGACCCCGATCCGTTCCACTCGCCCGTCGCCGAACGCATCTACCGGCTCACCGCGATGGCCGACCGGAAATCGGTGGTGCCCTTGCTGATCTACCACGGCACCCACGAGTGGTGGAGTCCCGCGGCGGGCGCACGCGCGCTCTACCGGCAGCAGTGCGGCTACGGCGCCACCGCCGCCTACCGGGAGATCTTCGGCGAACACCTCACCGGCGCGATCCTGGGTTTCCCGGTCGCGCTGGAATGGCTGAACGAGCGGCTCGCCGGCCGCCCGGCCCCGAACGAATGCACGCGGCGCCCGGCCGGTTGAGGCCGAGCGTCGCGAGACGGTCAGGGGTGGATCAGTAGACGAGGACGCGCAGGTTCTCGGCGACGCATGCGGGCTTGGACTCGCCCTCGATCTCGACCGTGTTGGTCACGACCATGTTGACGCCCTTGGGGGTCTCCTCGATCGAGGTGATCACCGCGTTGGAGCGGATACGCGCACCCACCTTCACCGGGTTCGGGAAGCGCAGCTTGTTCATGCCGTAGTTGAGGAAGAGCTTGGGGCCCTCGATGGTGAAGATCTGGCCGGCGAGCATCGGTAGCAGCGACACGGTGAGGTAGCCATGCGCGATCGTGGTACCGAACGGACCCGACTTCGCGCGTTCGGGATCGGTGTGGATCCACTGGTGGTCACCGGTAGCGTCGGCGAATGCATCGATCCGCTCCTGCGTGATCTCCAGCCACTCGCCCGATCCGAGGTCTTCGCCGATCGCCGCCTTGAGCTCCTCGACACTGGTGAACGTCCGTGTGCTGTTCGTCATAGTGGCCGTAGTCTACCGTGGCCCCATGAGCGCACCGCGAGTCACACCGGGTGGTCTCCGAGATCTCGGACCCTTCAATTTCGCCTTCGCGCGTGGAGCCGCGCGCGTCATCGGCGTCGACGACGCACACATCTTCTCCACGCTCGGCCGGACGAAAGGACTGTTCCGCGGCTGGCTGCACTACAGCGGCCGGTTGATGCCCTTCGGGACATTGCCGCGCAAGGACTCCGAGATGATCATCATCCGGGTGGCCCATCTCCGCGGCTGCGACTACGAACTCGACCATCACCGCCGGTTGGGGCGCCGGGCCGGTATCGATGACGCCGAGTTCGAGCGCATCCTCTCCGGCCCCGACGCCGGGTGGGGCGACCGCGAGCGGGCCATCCTCCGCGCGGTCGACGAACTGGTCGACACCAAGGACGTCTCCGACATCGCCTGGGCCGCTTTGGCGCGGCATCTCGACAATCGCCGCCTGATCGAGTTCACCCTGCTCGTAGGCCAGTACGACAGCCTGGCCACGACGATCCACACGCTCCGCATCCAGCGCGATCATCACACCTGACGGTCACACCTGACGAGGGATGAGCGATGGAGTCGATCAGCCAGCGCCTGATGCGCAACGCCGCGTTCGCCGAGATCTACGAGAACCTCTGGCGGCCGACGTTCACGAGGTTGTTCAGTCTCGGTGGGCGTGCCACCGAGGACTACGACCGCGCACTCCGCGCCTACCTGTCCCGCCCCGGTGACCGACTCGTCCTCGACGTTGCTTGTGGCCCAGGCAATTACACGCGTCTCATCGCCGACGGACTGACCGGCGACGGACGCTGCATCGGGATCGACTTCTCCGCCCCGATGCTGGCCCGTGCGGCTCGCACCAACGTCGTCGAGCGCGCCGCCTTCCTCCGCGCCGACGCCCACGCGATCCCGTTCGACGACAACACCTTCGACGTCGTGACCTGCCTGGCAGCTCTGTACCTCATCCCCGATCCACTCCCCGTCGTCGACGAGCTGGTGCGGGTCACCAGGCCGGGCGGCGAGATCGTCATCTTCACCTCCGTCACGACCGAGGTGACATCACTGCCCGGCGTCCAGGGGGTCGTCGGACTGACCGGCTTTCGTATCTTCGACGAGCACGCCATCACCGACCGCCTGCGCGCCGCGGGCGCGGCCAACGTCGAGCAGACGATCACCGGTCACGGACAGTACGTCCTGGGCGTGAAACCGGGGCCGGTGAGCACTGCCGGGGATTTGCAGTAAAGTCCTCCTCGAAATAGGGAGGTTAGGTATGACTAACGAAACCACGTCCGGGGATCAGCTGCCGTTCGGCCAGCGCAAGACCGAGGACATGCCGGGCCACTGGCTCCTCGCCCGACTCGGCAAACGCGTCCTGCGTCCGGGCGGACTCGAGCTCACCGAGAGCCTGCTCGACGACGCCCGCATCAGCGGCTCCGATGTCCTCGAGATCGCACCGGGCCTGGGCAAGACGGCCACCGCGATCCTCGAGCGATCGCCGAAGAGCTACGTCGGCGTCGACGACGATCCGGACGCCGTCGTCCTCACCAAGGGCGTCATCGGTGAGCGCGGCCGGGTCGTCGCAGGTGACGCGTCGGCCACCGGACTCGATGACTCGAGTACCGACGTCGCCGTCGGCGAGGCGATGCTGACGATGCAGGCCGACCGCAACAAGGCCAAGATCGTCGAGGAGGCATTCCGTGTGCTGCGCCCCGGCGGCCGGTACGCGATCCATGAGCTCGCGATCAATCCCGACACCCTTCCGGACGAGGAGAAGACCGAGATCCGCAAGTCGCTGGCGCGATCGATCAAGGTCAACGCCCGTCCGCTGACCGAAGCCGAGTGGCGCAAGCTACTGACCGACGCCGGCTTCGAGGTCACCACGGTCAAGTTCGCCAAGATGGCACTGCTCGAGCCGCGTCGCGTGATCGCCGACGAGGGACTCGTCGGGGCATTGAAGTTCGTCGGCAACGTGATCCGCGACGGCGATGCACGCAAGCGCGTCCTCGCCATGCGGGCGACGTTCACCAAGTACAAGTCGCACATGGCCGCCATCGAGGTCATCGCCACCAAGCCGGAGACCGCGAAATGAGCGACTCGACCGTGATCACCGGCCTCGCCGACAACACCGGCAAGACAGGCGATCGTCCCGACATCTCCGTTCTCTCCCGCAACGACGGCGGCAACGTCATCCGCCTGTCGTTCCTGGCCGGTCAGACGATGCCCGACCATTGCGCCGGCCGCCCGATACTGGTCATCGGCCAGACCGGCGAGATCGACTTCACCGTCGGGGAATCCACCACCCGCCTCGAGACGGGCGTGGCGATCCACGTGAACGCCAACATCCCCCACGCGCTCGTGGCACGGACCGATGCGGTCGTCACACTGGTGGTGTTGGAGAATCCCACTGGGGAGCAACCCTCCGGGAGCTGAAGCACGCGGGGCGCGTCGAGATCGAGAGGACCAGCCATGGCGACCAAGCAGCGCGACAAGATCATGGCCCTGCTGTCCGAATCGGTCGAACCGATGGTCGCCGGGGAGATCTCGACGCGCCTCGACCTGCACGTGACCACGGCCCGTTTCCACCTCGCCAAGCTGGTCGAGGAGGGGCGGGTCGAGACCACGACCGTTCCGACGCCGGGCGTCGGCCGTCCCCGCGTCGGCTATCAGCTCGTCCGCCGGGCGCCCACCGGCGCACTGCTGGGCCATCTCCTGGGCCAGTTGGGCAGCACGCAGGCCGCTCGTGAACATGCCGGCGCCGAGGCCGGCCGCCTGTGGGCCGAGGAGCATGCGCGCCCGGCGCCGACCGCCGATCTGCCCGACCCGGTGACCGTCGCCTCGGACACTCTCGGCGCGCTGGGATTCCAGGTCTCGAACATCATGAGCGCGTTCGGCTCTCACGAACTACGACTCTGCTCGTGCCCGCTGCAGGACATCGCCCGGACGCACCCCGAGGTCGCCCGAGGAGTCGCCCGCGGCGTCATCGAGCAGGCACTCGCCGCCAGCTCCCCCGCCCTCAGCTCGCAATATGCCGTCACCGTCGCCCCGGACCCGGCAGGCGGCGACTGCGAGATCGTGCTGCGGCTGGCGCCGTTGCGGCGCACCGCAAACCACTTCGAGACCCCACTCAGGTGAGGCTTGCCTTAATTAATTTGAAGGATTAAGTTTCTCCAAAGGCGTTGGCGAACGACCATCGCCGAACAGGAGGGACTCTCGTCATGCATCTCATCCGCAGGATGACCATCACGCTGCTCGCGACGCTCGTGGCCGTCGTCGGGCTCGTCGCGGCCACCGGCGGTGCCTCGGCCGCCAAGACCTTCCCACCGAACTTCAAGGTCACCACCGACCGCCCGACGCTCGCCGACCTCAACGACATCGTCGAGTTCCTGGTCGAGACCCCGGCGTCGGATCAGGCCAAGGCCGCCAACGTGGAGGGCGGGATGAATGCCGTGATCGTCCCCAAGACCGTCTACTCGCTCGGCCTCTTCCGCGCGCCGCGCGGCTGGAACGAGGTGACCGGTCCGCTGGTCCAGAAGGGCAACAGCGCCACCGCCACGCTCAACAGCGGCTCAGCCGGACGTCCCACGATCCGCATGACCATCGAGTTCAAGAAGCTCGACGGCAACTGGAAGCTCGCGGCCGGCTCGCTGTGCCAGGGCGTCAAGACCGTCGGCCTGAACATCTACTGCAACGCCTAGTAGCCGTGCTCGACATCAGCGGCCTGTCCGTCCGAATGGGCGGGCAGGCCGTTCTCGACGACATCACCACCCGCGTCGACGACGGTGAGCTGGTCTATCTGCTCGGACGCAACGGCACCGGCAAGACGACGCTGCTCCGGACCATCTGCGGCGTCATACCTCCTGCGGCGGGCCGAATCCTGTTCGACGGCAAGCGATTCAGCGAACTCGATGCGCCACCCACGGTGATCGGCATGCATCTGGGCACCGACGCCGCCCACCCCGGCCACAGCGCACGGCGCCACCTGACCTGGCTGGCACGGGCCGGTGGGATCCCGACCGGTCGGGTCGCCGAGGTCCTCGACCTCGTCGGGCTCACCGACGTGGCCGGCCGCCGGGTCGTCGACTACTCCCTCGGCATGCGTCAGCGGCTCGGAATCGCCTCCGCCCTCCTGGGCGATGCGCGCACCCTCGTCCTCGACGAGCCGGTCAACGGCCTAGACGTCGACGGCATCCGTTGGCTACGCGGGCTTCTCCGAGATCTCGCCGACGACGGCCGGCGTCTGCTCATCGCCTCACACCACCTCGACGAGGTGGCCCGCACCGCCGACCGCGTCGTCGTACTGAACTCCGGCCGTATCGCCGCCGACGCGCCGCTGGCCGAATTCGTCGGTGATTCCGCCGATCTCGAGGAGGCCTACCTCGCCACAGTCGGTGGTCAGACCCCCGCAGGAGTCACCGCATGACCGCCACCCTCACGGCCGTCGCGGCACAGATCGGACGCGGCGCACGCGCCGAACTCACCCGCGTCGGCGGTGCACGCAGCATCCTGCTCTACGGGTTGATCCCGGGGGCGGTCCTGCTTCCCCTCGTCATCACCCTCGGCGTCGCCACCGTCGCCGAACGGTTCGCGTCGATCTCGGGGAGCATCCAGGTCACCTCGGTCACCACGACCAACTCGGTCTACTGGGTCATCACCTTCACCGTGATGATCTGGGCCATCGTCGCGGCCTACGCCCAGGCGACCGCCGAGCGCGGCGCGCTGGGGGAACTCACCCGCCACCTATACCCGCGCCGCTGGACCGGCCTGGTGTCCCGGTGGATCGCCTACGGCGTCGGTGCCGCGTTGTGCAGCGCCGCCCTGGTCGCGCTGCTGATGGCGAGCCTGCCCACCTTCTTCCCGAAGGTGTACAGCGGCGTCGACATCGGTTCGCCCGACGGTGTCCGCTTCCTGGTCACGGTGCCGGTCTTCGCGGTGTTCGCGGTCGGGATCGGCATCGGACTCGCAGCGATCATCGGACACCCGGCAGGAACCGTTGTGGCCCTCCTCGGTTGGACGTACGTCATCGAGAACGCGATCAGCCTGGTTCCCGACGGTTACACGCTGCAGCAGTACATGCCCTTCCTCAACGGAACCTTCGGCACCGGGCAGGAACTCGCATTCATGCCGCCGTGGGGTCCCACCGGCGGGCTGCTCTACTGCGGCGCGGTCGCGGTGGCCCTCTTCGTCCTCGGATGTGTCTCGCTGACGTTCCGGGTCAGAAGGACCGGTAGTCGCGCACCGTCATCCGCGGTCCGCGCCGTTCTCGCCGGACGCCGTGCAGCTCCACCATCCTGATGATCCGACGCCGTTGCCCGGCATAGGGTTCCAGTAGTTCGAGCATGCCCGCGTCGTCGACCGGTTCACCGATGAGGGTCAGGCCCACCAGCGTCGGGATGTGATAGTCGCCGACCGACACCGCATCGGTGTCACCGACGGCCCGGGCCCGCGTCTCCGCCTCGGTCCACCGCCCCACTCCCCGAAGGAGCCGGAGACGATCGTGGTGATGTTCGACGTCCATCGCGGTCGCCCCGCGGATCGTGCGCATCCGCACCGGTTCGATGCCGCTGCGATGCCATTCCCACGAGGGGATGTCTGCCCACGCGGCACGCGGCGGCGGAACACGCATCGTGCCGGGTACCGGACCCGGTGCAGGCTCGCCGAAGCGCCGCACCAGGTACCGCCACGCACGGAAGGCCTCCGCCCCGACCACCTTCTGCTCGAGGATCGCCGGTACCAGCGCCTCCCACACCCGGTCGGTGCGGCCGATCCGCAGGCCCGCCGAGCGACGGACGAGTCCGGCGACCACGTCGTCGTGCACCGCCATCGCCTCCGGCTCGTCGGAGGCGCCGAGGAAGTCCGGCAACTGCTCGAGCAACCAGTCGCCGCCGGGCCCCCAGGCGCGTCCCAGCACCCGCGAACCGTCGATGCGCAGCGTCACCGTGCCGGGCCCGTCGGGGGTCTGCACCGAACGCCAGACCGACCCGTCGTTGCCGTAGACGAACGTGGGGTCGCCGGCTCCGCGCCGGAGATGGCCGACCGTGCCCCGGACGTCGAGTTGCCACGGCAACTCCCATTCCCGGACCCGCTCGACGGCACTCACCGTTCCGAGCGTAGCCCGCTCGGCAGTGTTCGTTTCTCGTCGAATTCGCCGAGAATGCACTCGCTGACGTGCGTCCTATTCGTCTGTCGTTCAGCGAATGGACGGCTCTCGCGAGATGTGTCGGTCGAAACCGATCAGACCGCGTAACCGCCACGGTTGGAAGCGGTCTTGCCCTCCTTGAGGACCAGAAGGATGTTGTCGTGGTCGGCGAGCGAGTCGATGTCGGCGAGCGGATCACCCTTGACGACGACGACGTCGGCGAGCTTGCCCGCCTCCAGGGTGCCCAGCTTGTCGGCGACGTCGCAGAGCTCGGCGGAGGTCTTGGTGCCGGCGACGATCGCCTGCATCGGGGTCATGCCACCGAACTTCACCAGGCAGCCGAGCTCGCCGAGGGTGGCACCGTGGTCGGGGACCAGACCGGCGTCGGTGCCGACGGCGACCTTGATCCCGGCCTCGACCGACGCCGCGATGGACTCGTGAGCCAGCTTGTGCCACTTCTCGGACTTGGCGACCGCCTGCGGCGTCGCGGTGTCCGGCTTCAGGGTCTCGATCAGAGTGGGGACCAGGAACTGACCGCGCTCGACCATCTCCGTCCGGAGTTCGTCGGTGAGTGCGTACCCGTGCTCGATGGAGTGCGCGCCACCCTGGACGGCGGCCTGGATACCGAGGAAACCGATCGCGTGCGCGGCGACCTTGCGTCCGCCGTAGTTCTCGGCCTCCTCGACCAGCGCGGCGACGATCTCGGTGCGGGCACCCAGCCAGTCCGGATCGTCGCTGGGCGAGGAGACACCGCCGCTGGAGGCGACCTTGATGACGTCGACGCCGCTGCGGAGCAGCTCGCGGACGGCCTTGCGCGCCTCGTCGACGGTGTCGACCAGCTCACCGCCGATCAGGCCGGTTCCGCTGAGGCCCGACGGGATGTGGAAGTCGGCGTGACCACCGGTCTGGCTGAGCATCTTGTCGGCGACCAGCAGACGCGGGCCGGCGACCAGACCGTGGGCGACGGCGTCGCGGACGCCCACGTCGACACCCATGAGGTCGCGGACGGTGGTGACACCGGCCTCGATGGTGGTCTTGAGCCGGTCGATGAGCTCGAAGAAACGGTACGACGCCGGCACCATCGCGGCCATGATCGGCGAGCCCTTGGTGCCCGGCAGCGAGAGATGCACGTGGCAGTCGAAGAACCCGGGGGTCACGGTGTTGCCCCCGACATCCACCTTCACCGGCTTCGCCGATTCGTCGATCTGCGGGGCACCGGAAGCCGCACCGGCGTAGGCGATCTTGCCATCGTCGATCACGACGACCGCGTCGGCGATCGGGTCGGCGCCGGTCCCGTCGATCAGGCGAGCATTGTGAAGGATAGTTGTGGTCATGACTTTTGGTTATACCGTGTATTCATTCTTTTCCCGGCATCCGAGGGAGAACCTCACACCGGGTCCCGCATTCATGCGCAGATTTGTTCCTCGGAATAGGCACGAAATTGCCACTCGCCGGAACCACGCAAACAAAATGAGGGATTCATACCGTTTTTCCGGCACGAATCCCTCACTTTGCGAAGTGGACTTCTACAGGTTGATCATGTGCCCGATCGCGCCGTGGAAAGTTTCTTGCAGCGCCTCCGACATCGTCGGGTGGGTGTGCACGTTGCGGGCCAACTCCTTGGCGGTGAGATCCCACTTGTGGGCCAGCGTCATCTCCGGGAGCAGCTCGGACGCACCGTCACCCACCACGTGGCCGCCGAGCAGCTCGTCGGTGTCGGCGTCGGTGACCAGCTTGGCGAAGCCCGCGGTCTCACCGAGACCCTGCGCCTTACCGTTGGCGGTGAAGGGGAACGTGGTGACCTTCACGTTGTAGCCCTCGTCCTTGGCCTGCGCCTCGGTGAGACCGAACGACGCGACCTGCGGCTGGCAGAAGGTGGCACGCGGCAGGAAGCGGTAATCGCCCAGGGTCATCGTCTCGGCGCCGGCCATGGTCTCGGCAGCCACCACACCCTGCGCTTCGGCAACGTGGGCGAGCTGCAGCTTGGCGGTGACGTCACCGATGGCGTAGATGCCCTCGACATTGGTGCGCATATGGTCGTCGATGGCGATCGCGCCGCGATCGGTGAGTTCGACGCCGGTCTTCTCCAGACCGAAACCCTCGACGCGCGGGGCGAAGCCGACGGACATGAGGACCTTGTCGACGGTGAGCTCGCCTTCGGAGTCCTTCGCGTCCTTGTAGGTGACGGTGACGCTGTCGCCGTTGTCGGTGACCGACTGCACCTTGGTGGAGGTGAGCAGCTTGACGCCGAGCTTCTTGTATTCCTTGGCGACGGCCTTCGACGAGTCGGCGTCCTCGTTCGGCAGGACGCGGTCGAGGAACTCGACGATGGTGACGTCGACGCCGTAGTTGGCCATCACATAGCCGAATTCCATGCCGATCGCGCCCGCGCCGACGATCACGATGGATTCGGGCAGCTCCCGGGTGAGGATCTGGGTCTCGTAGGTGACCACGTTCTCCGACAGTTCGACGCCCGGCAGCAGCTTCACGGTCGAGCCGGTGTCGATGATGACGTTGTCGAAGGTGATCTCGCGATCACCCACTGTGATGGTCTTGGCATCGGTGAACACGCCATAGCCGTCGATCTCGGTGATCTTGTTCTTCTTCATCAGGTAGTGGACGCCTTTGACGATGCCGTCCGAGACCTTGCGGCTGCGGTCGAACGCCGCGCCGAAGTCGAAGGACACGTCGCCACTCATGCCGAAGGTCTTGGCCTGGTGATTGAAGATGTGTGCCAGTTCGGCATTACGGAGCAACGCCTTGGACGGGATACATCCGACGTTGAGACACACACCGCCCCAGTACTTCTCCTCGATGACGGCGGTTTTCATGCCCAGTTGAGCCGACCGGATCGCGGCTACGTACCCACCTGGACCTGCACCCAATACAACTGTTTGAAAGTGTTCAGCCACGCCTGCCACCCTACGTCCCGTCGATGGTCCGTCGCAGTCCGTCCCGCTACTCCCTGGTAACACCACCACGATTTCAATCACTGTTTGAAACGCTGTTTGATCTGTGGTTCCATCCCACTGTGACCCAGACCACCGACGCGACGCCGTCCGGGACCGGCTCGCCCGGTACCCGCGAGACCCTGCTCGTCGTCGCCGAACGGTTGTTCCTGGCCGAGGGCTACGACAAGGTGTCGGTCCGCGCGATCTGCGCCGCCGCCGATGCAAACCCCGCGGCCGTGCACTACCACTTCGGGACCAAGGACGATCTGACCATCGCCCTTCTCGAATCCCGGCTGGCACCGTGCTGGGCAGACGCGCTGGCCTCGATCGATCCCGAGAACGATTCGGTGCGCCACGTCGTCGACGTGCTGCTCGCGCCGTTCGTCGATCTCCAGTGCGATCCGACCGGGCACCTACACCTGCGCCTGCTGTCGCGGTTCGTGCTGACCCACCCGACGGTCGGCTGGACCGCCCGGTGGTTCGGCCTCGATCCGTTCGCCGACCTCCTGCTCGACGCCATCCCCGGACTGCCCTCCCGCGCGGCACGGCGCCGCTGGGCACTCGCCTTCCAGCTGATCCTCCTGCGCTTCGGCAGCTCCGAGCCACTCGACGCCCAGGCCGTCGACGCGCTCGCCGGGTTCGTCACCGCGGGACTGTCGGCGCCACCAGACCCCAGCCCGTCCGAACAAGAAACCGATTGAGAGGAACCGACGTGGACAGCCCCGACGCCGGACCGTTCAGCCCAGCACAGCTCGGCCCGCTCACCCTGCGGAACCGACTGATCAAGTGCGCCACCTTCGAGGGCATGACGCCCGACGCGCTCGTCACCGGCGAACTCGTCGAGTTCCACCGTGAGGTCGCGGCCGGCGGTGTCGCGATGAGCACCGTCGCCTACTGCGCGGTCTCACCGGAGGGCCGCACCGACCGCCACCAGATCTGGATGCGTCCCGAGGCGATGCCCGGACTGCGCAAGCTGACCGACGCCATCCACTCCGAGGGCGCACTCGCCGCCGCACAGCTCGGCCACGCCGGCGCGGTCGCGAACTCGGTGTCGAACCGTGCCAAGGCCTGGGGTCCGGGCCGCATCCCCGCGCCGATGGGGATGTCGTTGACCCACAAGGCGAGCGTCTCCGACATCGCCGAGCTGCGGGTGAAGTTCCGGCAGGCCGCCCGCATCGCCGTCGACTCCGGTTTCGACGGGCTCGAGATCCACTGCGGCCACAACTATCTCATCTCCAGCTTCCTGTCTCCCCTGCTCAACCACCGCCGCGACGGGTACGGCGGCAGCCTGGTCAACCGCGCGCGTATGGCACGCGAGGTCGTCGAGAGCGTGCGTGAGGAGGTCGGGGACGAGGCCGCGATCTGGGTGAAGCTCAACACCTACGACGGCGTCGGCAAGCCCGACATCGAACGGTCGCCGGAGGCACGAGCGAAGGGTCGCGCCAAGCTCAGCGGCTTCAACGTCGACGAGGCCTGCCAGGTGGCGCAGCTGCTGGAGTCCGACGGCCATCTCGACGCCATCGAACCCACCGCGGGCAGCTCGCTGCTCAACCCGATGTACCTGTTCCACGGCGAGGCGCCGCGCAAGGAGTTCGCCGCCGCCTTCTCCGGTCCGATGAAGTACGGGCTCAAGGCTTTCGCGCCGATCTTCCTCAAGCACTATCAGTACCACGACGGCTACCTGCTGCCGCTCGCGCGGGAACTGCGGAAGGCCGTCGACCTGCCGATGATCCTGCTCGGCGGAATCACCGACCGGGCCTCGATGGACACCGCGATGGCCGAGGGGTTCGAATTCATGGCGATGGGCCGGGCGGTCCTGCGTGAGCCGGATCTGCCGCTGCGGATCGCCGCAGACCCGTCGACGACGTCGAAGTGCGTGCACTGCAACCTCTGCATGCCGACGATCTACTCGCACACGCGGTGCCCGATCCGCACCGGCGAGGTGCCCGATCCCCTCGCGGTCTCGTCGTCGGTGAGCGGCCCGGCCAGCTGACGCCGCGGTAGCTGTCGCGTGTCGTGGCGCCGACCGCACCGATACGCGACAAGTGCGCCGTGCTCCCGCCTATGGTGACCCCATGGCTCCTCGCCGCAAGGACACACCGCCGCCGGCGACCGGCGGAACGGAGAAGGAAGTTCTCGTCGGCTTCCTCGACTACCTGCGCTCGTCGGCGGTGTCGAAACTCGACGGTGTCGACGAGGCCGACGCGCGCGCAGCCGCCGTGCCGTCGGGCACCAACCTCCTCGGGCTGGTGCGGCACCTGACCTTCGTCGAACGGTTCTTCTTCCTCGGCGAGGACACCGCCGACTGGAAGGCGACGTTCACCTGCGGGGAGTCGGATACGGTGCCCGGCATCCAGGCCGGCTACCGGCAGGCGGTGGCCGAGGCGAACGCGGTCATCGAGGCCTACGCTGACCTCGGCGAGCCCGCGCCCAGGGCCGCCGGCCGACGATCCTCACCGTCGATGCGGTGGGCGCTGACCCACATGATCGAGGAGACCGCCCGCCACGCAGGCCATCTCGACATCATCCGCGAGGGCGTCGACGGCCGGACGGGCCGCTGAACCGGCCTCAGCTGCGCAGGAAGACCCCGTCGCTCTCTTCGTCGTCGTAGTACTCGATCGTCATCTTCGGGCCGTCGAAGGTCACCTGGGAGATGCTGCCGAGTTCGGCGTTCTCGTCGTGCAGGGTGAAGGTGAAGATGTTCCGATCCCAGTGTGCGAGTTCGTGTTTGCGGACTCCACCGGGACCCATCTCGAGGAACAGCTTGCCGTCCCGTTCGACGACCTCGGCCGGTCCGTAGACTGCGTTGGCATATGTGCCGACGAATGTCGGCAACGGCTGGGCCGGAGCAGGATTCGCCGGTGCCTGCTTTCCGACGAGGTCGCCGCTGGGCACACTCAGCGGCGCATATGCCTTGGCGTACAGCGCACGCCAGTCGCTGCGGATCTCACCGAACTGCACGAGATCCATGAACTCCGCGGCGAGTGCATCGACCGCCCCGATGGGTGCGGCGTTGGACAGCACCACGATCGCCGTGTCCGCGGACGGCAGGATCGAGAACGAGGTTCCAGCACCCGAGGCGAAGGCGCCGGCATGGCTGAACTGGGTGCGCGCATCGGTGGTGACGCCGACGTTGAAGCCGTGCCCGTAGAACCCGGCACGGTCGTCCGGCGACGCCGGCGGGTTGGACACGATCTGCGGAGAGACCGCCGGCAGCAGGGCGTCCGGCGCGACGATCTCGGCGCCGTTGTGCTTGCCCTGCGCCAGAACCATCTTCAGCCAGACGGCCATGTCGTTGACCGTGGAGCTCACCCCGCCGGCCGGCGACTGGGCGTCGGGGTCACGGGGGATGTCGGTCTTGGCCCACTTGCCGTCGATCTTGATGTGCCCGACGGCTCGGTCGGCCCGCTTCTCGAAGTCGGCGTAGCGGGAACTGGTGCTGGTCATGCCCAGCGGCCCGTAGATGAGGTCCTGCGACAGCGTCGGCCAGTCCTTGCCCGCCTTCGCGGCGACTGCCTCACCACCGGTGGTGACACCGAAGTTGGTGTACGCGTAGCTGATCCGGAACGGGTCGAGAGGCATGAACCGAAGCCGCTGGAGGATTTCGGTCTGCGAGTAGCCCATGTCCTCGAGCTTGTCGCCGGCGTGATCGGGCAGACCGGATCGGTGCGAGTACATGTCGCCGACGGTCACGGTCCGGGTGACGTACGGTTCGGCGAGCGCGAACCAGGGCAGCCCCTCGACGATCGGCATGCCCCAGGCAACCGTCTTGTCGGTGACCGCCGCGCCGACCACCGTCGATCCGACCGACTTCGACACAGACGCGAGCTGAAAGACCGTGTTCGGATCGACCTTCTGCCCGGTCGTCAGGTCCTTGACCCCGAACCCCTTCGCATACTTCGTCTCTCCGCCCGACACCACCGCCACCGCGAGTCCGGGCAGACCCGTCGACGACATCAACGACTCGGCGAGCCCGTCGAGCTGCCCGACCGCTTTGTCCACCGCACCGTCGGGTAGCGGCATCGCGTCCACGGCGTTCGGGTTCACCAGCGCCGACGCCCCCGACGGTTCGGTCGGCGGGTTGCCGGTGCCGGACGAGGCCGTGTCGCACGCAGCGACGAGGGCGATCACCGACAGGGCCGAGCAGGCCGCGAGTGACACGCGTCCCCATCCCGGGCCGCGCCATCGTGATTGTCGCCCCGCGGCGGAGTCGGTGTCGGGGCCGGAGCGTCGGACAGGGACCGAATCGGTAGTGGGCATGCGGATCTCCTCATCCTCGCGGAGAAAGATACCGCGAAGACGCCCTGACGTGCACATTCCGTGGTCCACCGGCACGATTTCGGCCTGGATGGGCACAGACGTGACGAGGGCGGGTCCCGCACCGGCGGTGACCTGCACCCGTCCCGCGTAAGTTGGACGCCATGACCGAGCACGCCGACGGCATCTCCACCAGCACCGACACCGACGATCCGTTCCTCTGGCTCGAGGACGTCACCGGCGACGACGCGCTGGCCTGGGTACGCTCCCACAACGACCCGACCGTCGAGAAGCTCTCGTCGTCGGACCGCTTCCGCGACATGGAGGCGTCGGCGCTGGCGATCCTCGACACCGACGACCGGATTCCGTTCGTCCGGCGTCGCGGTGGGTTCCTCTACAACTTCTGGCGCGACGCGACCAATCCCCGCGGGCTCTGGCGGCGGACGACGCTGGAGTCCTACGTGACCGATGCGCCCGAGTGGGAGATCATCCTCGACGTCGACGAACTCGCGCGCACCGAGGACGAGAACTGGGTGTGGTCGGGGGCCACGGTGCTCCGTCCCGAGTACGAACGCGCGCTGGTCTCGCTGTCGCGGGGCGGTGCCGACGCGAGCGTGATCCGCGAGTTCGACATCCCGACGCGGCAGTGGATCACCGACGGCTTCTCCTTGCCGGAGAACAAGTCGAGTGTGCGCTGGATCGACCGCGACACCGTCTATGTCGGAACCGATTTCGGCGATCAACCGGACGGCGTCGGGTCGTTGACCGACTCCGGCTATCCCCGCGTGGTCAAACGCTGGTCGCGGGGCACCCCGCTGGAGGCCGCGACCACCGTCTTCGCCGGCGAGAAGAGCGACGTGTCGGTGCACGCGATCTACGACGACACCCCCGGCTTCGAGCGACATTTCATCTTGCGTTCGACGGACTTCTTCAACTCGCTCATGTTCGAATTACGCGACGGCGAAACGGAACTCATCGACGTCCCGACCGATGCCCACGCCGGTGTGCGGATGAACTGGCTGCTGGTGATGACGCGGTCGGAGTGGACGGTCGACGGTACGACCCATGCGCCGGGCACCCTGCTGGCCTTCGACTACGACGACTACCGGGCCGGTGGCCGCGAGCCGACCGTGCTGTTCACCCCGGATGCCCACACGAGTCTCGTCGACTATGCCTACACGCGTTCGCAACTCATCATCGTGACGCTGCACGACGTGCACACCATGGTCGAGGTGCGCAAGCTCGGCAGCTGGGAGGTCATCGACTTCCCGGGCCTCCCGGGCCTCGCCACCGTGTCCGTGCTCGACACCGATCCGGACGAGAGTGACGAGGTGTTCTGGATGGCCACCTCGTTCACCGATCCGCCGAGCCTCCTGCACAGCAACGGGACCGCGCCGGAGGTCATCAAGCGCAGCCCGACGTACTTCGACTCCGAATCGGTGATCGCCGAGCAGCATTTCGCCACTTCCGACGACGGAACACAGATTCCCTACTTCGTGATCCGTCGACGGGAGGTGACCAGCGGTCCCACCCTGCTCTACGGCTACGGCGGGTTCGAGAACTCGCTCACACCCAGTTACCTCTCGTTATCGGGCAAGAACTGGATCGAGCGCGGCGGCATCTACGTCATCGCGAACATCCGCGGCGGTGGCGAATACGGTCCGTCGTGGCACACGCAGGCGCAGAAGGCCGGACGCCACAAGGTGTACGAGGACTTCGCCGCCGTGGCACGTGCCCTCGTCGACGGGGGCCTCACCACTCCGGAACAGCTGGGCGCACAGGGCGGTTCCAACGGCGGACTCCTCATGGGCGTCATGCTCACCCGATACCCGGAACTCTTCGGCGCGTTGGTGTGTCAGGTCCCGCTGATCGACATGAAGCGCTATCACCTGCTCCTCGCCGGCGCGTCGTGGGTGGCCGAGTACGGCGACCCCGACGATCCCGAACAGTGGGAGTTCATGAAGCCGTTCTCGCCATACCAGAACATCGATCCCGGCGCCTCGTACCCGCCGATCCTGGTCACGACGTCCACCCGCGACGACCGCGTCCATCCCGGCCACGCCCGCAAACTCGTTGCGCGGCTGGAGGAAAGCGGTCACCAGGTTCTCTACTACGAGAACATCGAGGGCGGCCACGGCGGCGCCGCGGACAACAAACAGGCAGCGTTCAAGTCCGCGCTCGCGTTCGAGTTCCTGTGGCGGACGCTCGCTCCTCAGGCGGATTGAGGTCGCAGCTCCACTACCCTGGGCAGCAGATCACCGCGACCGACAACGATGCCGCCCACGACGAGATGAGGAAACCTGATGGGGATCGACTACACCAAGCGCCCGAAAGCCCAACCCCCGCAACCGCCCGCACAGCCTCCGGCTCCGGGTCACGGCCAGCAGCCACCGGCCCAGCCGGTGTCGCTCTCCAAGATCACGCTGACCAAGTCGGCGCCGAGCATCTCGTTGAGCAAGCAGGGCGCGGCCACCGGTCAGGTGCGCGTCAACCTCAGCTGGACCGCGAACTCCTCCGGCGGCGGCTTCTTCCGCAAGGCCAAGGGCATCGACCTCGACCTCGCCTGCCTGTGGGAATTCACCGACGGCAGCAAGGGAATCGTCCAGGCCCTGGGCAATTCGTTCCGGGCTCCCCGCGACGGGGAGCCGATCATCTACCTCGACGGTGATGACCGGAGCGGCGCCGGCGGCGAGAACATGTACATCGACCTCGCCGCCACGAACCGAATCCGTCGAATCCTGATCTTCGCCTACATCTACGAGGGCACGCCGAACTGGGCCAGCGCCAACGGCGTCGTCACGTTGTCGCCGGTCAGCGGACCGCAGATCGAGGTCCGACTCGACGAGGCCGACCAGTCCGCGATCTCCTGCGCCATCGCGCTGCTCGAGAACCGCGGCGGCGAACTGGTGATCAACCGCGAGGTGCGCTACATCCGAGGCGCTCAGGACAAGATCGACGAGGCCTACGGCTGGGGCATGAACTGGCGGGGCGCGCGCAAGTGACCGCCACCGCCCTGCCCGGTTTCCTCACCGGCCTCGCCGACGGATCCCTCCGGGTGATAGACCTGACCACCCCGCTGTCGAGTTCGACCCCAGCCCTGCGGTTGCCGGCCCCGTTCGCGAACCTGATCGACTTCAGCCTCGAAGAGGTCAGCGCCTACAACGAACCCGGACCATACTGGCGGCACAACAACATCCACACCGGCGAGCACATCGGCACCCACCTCGACGCACCGATCCACTGGATCAGCGGTCGCGACGGTGACGACGTCTCCCAGATCCCCGTGCAGCGGCTGATCGGTCCGGCAGCCGTCCTCGACCTGACCGCGAAGGTCGCCGACAACCCCGACTATCTGCTCGAGGTCGCCGACGTCGAAGCATGGGAGGCCGAGCACGGCGAACTGCTGCCGGGTGCCTGGCTCCTGCTGCGCACCGGATGGGAATCACGAGGTGGGTCGGAAGCGGAGTTCCTCAACGCCGACGAGACCGGCTCGCACACCCCGGGCGTCTCGGTCGAATGCGCCGAGTGGCTGGCCGTGCAGCGGCAGATCACCGGACTCGGCGTCGAGACCGTCGGTGTCGACGCAGGTCTCGCAGGTGGTTTCGAGCCGGCCTTCCCCGTCCACTACCACTTCCTCGGAAACGACAAGTACGGCCTCACCTCGCTGCGGAACCTCGGTGCGCTGCCCGCCACCGGTGCCGTGATCGTCGTCAGTCCGCTCCCGATCGTCGGCGGTACCGGCAGCCCGTCGCGGGTGCTGGCCATCGTCGAGAGCTGATCGGCGTGACGGCCTCAGCGACAACGTACGGCCCGACGGTCGCCGACGTCGCGGGCCGTGTTCTCGCCGATCTGGGCGTCGGTCACGCGTTCGGGGTCGTCGGCAGCGGCAACTTCGTCATGACCAACGCGCTGCGCGCCGGCGGGGTCGGATTCACCGCGGCACGCCACGAGGGTGGCGCGGCCTCCATGGCCGACGCCTACTCGCGCATGTCTGGACGGGTGGGTGTGCTGACGGTGCACCAGGGTTGCGGTCTGACCAACGCGGTCACCGGCATCGGCGAGGCGGCGAAGAGTCGTACCCCGATGATCGTGCTGACCGCCGACGCCCCGGCTGCCGCGCTGCAGTCGAACTTCCGGATCGACCAGGACGAACTGGCGACGAGCGTGGGCGCGGTGAGCGACCGCGTCTACGGCCCGAACACCGTGGTCGCCGATGTGACCCGGGCGTACCGGACCGCAGTGACCCAGCGCCGGACCGTCGTGCTCAACATCGCGATCGACGTGGCCGCGGCACCGGTCGAGGTGCCCGGGCCGGTCGCCGCTTCGTTCGGGGCACCGCGGATCCGGCCCGACGCCGCGTCGGCGGAAACCCTCGTCGCGGCGATTCGCGCGGCCCGCCGGCCGGTCTTCGTCGCCGGACGGGGCGGTCGTGAGGCCGGTCCGCAGATCGCGGAGCTCGCGGAGGCAAGTGGTGCGCTGCTCGCCACGTCGGCGGTCGCCAACGGCCTCTTCGCCGGAAATCCGTTCTCGCTGGGCATCTCCGGCGGCTTCTCGTCGCCGACGACCGCGGAGCTCATCGCCGGCGCCGACCTCATCGTCGGGTGGGGATGCGCGCTCAACATGTGGACGATGCGGCACGGCCGGCTCATCGGCGACCAGACCGTGGTGGCCCAGGTCGATGTCGAGGTCGAGGCGATCGGCGCGCACCGCCCGGTCGACGTCGGCGTGGTGGGAGACTGCGCAGCAACCGCAGCCGACGCGCTCGCCGCACTTTCCGGTGATCCGCTGTCGCACAACGGATACCGGACCGATGATGTGGCCGAACGGATCGCCGCGTCGGCGCGGTGGCAGGACGTCCCGGTCACCGCCGAGCCTGTCGACGGCCGAATCGATCCGCGCGCGTTGAGCATTGCTCTCGACGAGATCCTGCCTGCCGACCGCATCCTGTCCATCGACTCGGGCAATTTCATGGGGTACCCGTCGACGCATCTGTCGGTGCCCGACGAGTTCGGCTTCTGCTTCACCCAGGCATTCCAGTCGATCGGCGTCGGACTGGGCACGGCCATCGGCGCGGCGATCGCCCAACCCGCCCGGTTGCCTGTCCTCGGCACCGGTGACGGCGGTTTCCTGATGGCGATCTCCGAATTGGAAACCGCCGTCCGCCTGGCACTTCCGCTCGTCGTGATCGTCTACAACGACTCCGCGTACGGCGCCGAGGTACACCATTTCGGCGACGCCGACATGACGACGGTGACCTTCCCCGAGACCGACATCGCCGCCATCGCCCGCGGCCACGGCGCGACGGGCGTGACGGTCACCGGGTTCGACGACCTCGACGAGGTTCGACGCTGGGTCGCCTCACTCGACTCCCCCGAACCGTCCGGCCCGCTGGTCATCGACGCCAAGATCACGAACGACGGCGGATCCTGGTGGCTCGCCGAGGCCTTCGCCGGGCACTGAGAGGCTCGCTTCGCTCGCGGCTGGAGGGAGCGGGACGGCTCAGCGCCGGCCCGCGAAGACCATCCGGCCGATGAGCCCGACAACGACCATCGCGACGCCCACCCCGCCGACGATCAGCGCGACCTGGGTGAGGTCGGAGTAGGCCCCGTCGATGATCAGCTCGGCCACCTGCCGACCCGATGATTCGGCACCCGCGACCTCCTGCTTGGCGCGGTCGGCGAAGAACAGGCCGATGACCCAGCTCGCGACCCCGGCCGCGGCAGCGCCCAGCCCGAGCCAGGCGAAGACCGTGCTGCGCCGGTGCGCGAGCAGAAGGGCGAGGAGTCCGGCGATGACCGCGACCGCCGCCGCACCCCGGGCTAGCATGGTGATCTGGCTGCCGACCTCGGCGTATCTACCGGCCTCGAGACCCGAAGCCCCGTTGGTCAATTCGACGACGACCGGTCCCGAGATCTCGTTCGGGGTGCCGGTCAGATTGAGCGCCCGGTTGATCATCGCGGTGATGTCGAGCTGCATGACGGACGTGTCCTCACCCGGTGCGGGTTCGGTGAACAGCCAGGCGTGCTGCTGGCCGACCACATCGGCGAAGTCGAGCCGGAACTGCTCGCTGTCGGTGTACGTCGCGGCCAGCGGACGCACCAGCGCACCCGCGATCGGGAGATCGGTGCGGGCGGTGGCCTGGGCGGCGATCTCGTCGGCGAGGTAGTCCTTCACCTTCTGGTTCTCGGCCATCGGCGCGACGGTGGAGACGAATCCGTCCTGGTCGACGATACGCAGGTCCAGCCACAGAGCCGGGACCGCGAGCACGGTCGCCGCCATCGCGACGAGCGTCATCAGAGCACTCAGAAAGCTTCGCACCCCACGAGGCTACCGAGCCCCGACTGCTACTCCCCGACGACGTCCGCGGCACGCCCGACGATCAGCGGATCCGGTCGACCGACGAAGTCGTGGTTCTTGCCGTCGTACTCGAACAGGCTGAGCACGTACCGCATCGCATTGATGCGGGCACGCTTCTTGTCGTTGGACTTCACCACCGTCCACGGCGCGTGGTCGGTGTCGGTGGCGGCGAACATCGCCTCCTTGGCCTCGGTGTAGGCGTCCCATTTGTCGAGCGAGGCGAGGTCCATCGGCGAGAGCTTCCACTGCCGGACGGGATCGATCTGGCGGATGGCGAACCGCGTGCGCTGCTCGAGCGGGGTCACCGAGAACCAGAACTTCACCAGGTTGATGCCGTCGTCGACGAGCATCTTCTCGAAGGCCGGGACCTGCGACATGAACTGTGTGTACTGCTGCGGATTACAGAAACCCATGACGCGTTCGACGCCGGCCCGGTTGTACCAGGACCGGTCGAAGAAGACCATCTCGCCACCGGCCGGCAGGTGCTGGACGTAGCGCTGGAAGTACCACTCGGTCGCCTCGCGCTCGCTCGGCTTCTCCAAGGCGACCACGCGAGCACCACGCGGGTTGAGGTGTTCGTTGAAGCGTTTGATCGTGCCGCCCTTGCCGGCGGCGTCACGACCCTCGAAGACCAGCAGGTGGCGCTGCCCGGTCTGCTTGGACCACTTCTGGAGCTTGAGCAACTCGATCTGCAGGCGACGTTTGGTGACCTCGTACTCGCGCCGGCTCATGCGCTCGGAGTACGGGTAGTCCTGACGCCAGGTGTCGACCACGTTGCGATGCGGCAGCGTCAGCAGGACGGGGTCGTCGTCATCGTCGTCGTTCACGGTGAACTGGGTGACATCGTGCAGGTCGACGAGTTGCTGAAGTGCCTCTCGGCCGTTCAGGACACTGAAGTCCGGGCCGACGTGGGGGTCTGCGTCGTGTAGATCGGTCACGATCCCAACGATAGGACGACCGGGTGGACCACGCCCGACGCGCCGGTGAACGACGCGCCGCGTCGGGCGGGTTTGGTCTCAGATCGGTGGACGAGCCGACCGGTCAGTTGCGCAGATCGATGGAACCCGAATGCAGGCAGGCCTTACCGGTAACCGAATCGAAGGCCGCCGCGAAGCCGCCGCTGCACACCGCGCCGTCGGGTCCGGCGTAGGCCTGGCCACCCCAGCCGCCGACCGCCACCGTGGTGCCGCCGCGCCGCGCCTGCGCGATCGACAGCGCCTTGGGACCGGTGGTCACCGAGTACGCCACGCCGCGCGAGTTGGCACCTGCGAGGGCCGACGAGCCCGGCTGCAGGTTGTACGACGAGGCGTTGCCGCCGTTGTCCGACACGGAGATGGCCGTGCCGTTGCCACTGCGGTCCTCGGCGGTCGCGCGGCTACCCAATCCGGCCTTGGCGCCGCAACCGCTCGCACCTACGACCCGTTCGATCTGTTGCCCGTTCGACGCCGTGCACTGAACAGCCGATGCGACACCCTCACCGGACAACCCGGCGAATGCGACACAACCGGCGCCACCGGCGAGGAAGACCAACGCCCGGACGGCAAATTTGTTCATTTTCAAGGGATTTGGCCTCCATGGTGCAACGGCTGGGCTGATGACGATCCCAGGGTACCCGCGGTCCGCGCGGGCCACCCGGGGGATCGTCGGGTCGACACCGTCCGGATGACGGCGACCCGGTTCGGGCGCGGTTTGCTCAGCCGGCGGCGCGCTTCTCGGCTTCGGCGGTGAGCCCCTTGCGCGAGGTGTCGACGGCCATCTTCTGGGCGCGCTTGACGATCAATCCGGGCAGTTTGATCTTGAGATCGACCTCCAGGTCGAAGTGCACGTGCGAACCGGTGTCGGTCGCGGTGACGGTGTACTTGCCGCGCTGTTCACTGAGCTGATTCGACTTGATCAGGCGCCATTCGCAGGTCGTGTCGGTCCACTCGTACGTACAGGTCTGTTCGTCGGAGATACCCGCCGCGGTGACCACCATGCGCACGGTCCTCGGTGCGCCGTCGTCGTGCTCGTCGATGATCTCGGCCTCTTTGTGGGGGCCCGACCACTCGGGGAGGGACTCGATGTCCATGAGTACTTCCATCACCACCGAGACCGGGGCGGCGATGTGGAATTCGATGTTCGCGGAGACAGCCATGGGGTGAACCTACCGTCCGGCCTCCGCGGGCACACACCGAACCGTGCGCCGTCGGGATTCGTCCTGGTCGGGTGACCAGGTTCACCCAGCTCGCGCCTCGACGGGGATCAGCTCTCCCGGTCGACGAGGTTCACCGGCCACGCCTCGTCGGGGATGTCGCGGAGTGTGCACGCCTGGTCCGCCGCCGTGAACCATCCTCGGAAATGCATGATCTCGCCGATGACCGGATTGCGAACCGTCATGTCACAGCGGAAGCGTTCGCGCTTCTCGTCCCACCCCTCGATGTATTTCATCTGCGCGGTGAAGAGGCCCTTCATGCCCACCTTCGGTCCGCGCCCCAGCCAGCGCATCGGTCCGCTCTCGAGGAGCAGCTCGCCGGCCGGGGTCACCGACGGCTCGATCGGATAGAGGAACTCGGGTCCGTCGCCGAAGTAGTCGACGAGTCCGCTGCGTCCCGCGACGAGGAGGGAGTTGAGCTTGCGCGGGCCGGTCGTGTACCGGAAGGTCCGCAGTACCGCGAGGGACTCGCGCTCGAGTTCATCGACGTAGCAGTAGTAGGCCTGGGTGAACGGGACCATCCGACTGGTCTTGGACGGCAGGGCGTTCCGCTTGGCGTAGTGCCAGAGAGCCGGTGGGGGCAGGACCGAGGACACGTACACCGACTCGTACATGCCGTGGCAGATCTGGGCGACCCCGGAGGTGGAGTCGATGCCGTAACGCCATGCGACGTTGGGGTGGAGGCGGTCGAAGTCCGAGCCCAGCTCATGCCGGAAGACCGGCGTCATCGTGTCCCCTCCCGAACTCGGCCCAGCGTCGTTCACACGGCGTACTGCCACCGAGGTGGCGCCACCGTGAACCTACTACGGAGCCCGCCGCAAGCCAACGACGTACAGATGACCAGGTCTGCGGGTTCGCCAGAACCGGTGGGAATGCCTACCGGTAGACCGCGGCGTCGCAGAGGGCGGCCAGTTCGGCGATGACCCGATCGAGCGGTTCGACGCTGCGCTGCGTCTGACAGAGTGCGACCGCCCCCTCGATGGCGGCCACGATCAGGTTCGCCAGCGAATCGGCGCGCTCGCTGTCCACACCGTCGACGACGAGCCGGGCGGTGATCAGATCGGCCCAGCGGCGGAGGATCTCGGCGGCGGCGTCGGCCACCTCGGGCTCGCCGCGAGGCGCCAGGCCGCCGGCCATGACCGGGCAGCCGAACTGAAAGTCGGTGTTGACCAGCATGCGCCGCCACACGCCGCCGATCTCGCGAACCGTCTCGGCGGGGGTGAGCGTAACCCGGCGCGCGAGCCGCTCGGCGATGAAGTCTCCCGCGTACTGGACCGCCTCGGTCATGAGCTGCGTCTTGCCGCCGGGAAAGTGGTGGTAGATGGACCCGCGAGGCGCGGCGCTCGCGGAGATGACGTCGCCGATCGAGGTCGCGGCGACACCGTCGCGACCGATCAGGTCCGCGGCATGGACGATCATCCGCTCACGCGGACCACGCTCATCCGATCCGGAGATGACGGATTCGGCGGAATGCGGCGCCATGACCTGCTCCTTCATCTCGTCCGGGTGGTCTATGCAACTATACATAGCCCGATCGCCCGGGAGGCGTGTCCGACCGGGTACGCAGACCGTGGTCGCACACGGCATGACCACGCGCATCGTCTTCCGGTGGACCCGGGTCAGGCCTCCACGAGGAAACGTTCGCGGATCTTGTCCTGCTCGCGGGTACCGATACCGAGCGCCTCGCTGAAGTACCCCTCGATGCCGCCGTATCTGGTCCGCACCTCATCGAAGGCCGCGTCGAGGTATCCCGCGTCGACGCCGAGCACGCCGACGAGAAGTTGCGGGTCGCCGCCCGCGGCCGCGAAGCCGTCGAAGATGTGCCTCAGCGCCGGGATGAGGCGCTCGTTGGTCAGCAGGTAGTCGCGGTAGACGTCCTCTTCACCCACCCCGACCAGGGTGAGGAATGCCGCGGCGGCCCAACCGGTGCGGTCCTTGCCGGTCGTGCAGTGGAAGAGGATCGGGCTCGGCGCGTCGCCGAGGAGCCCGCGATAGAACTCCGAGTAGGCGGCCGTGGCACTCGGCAGGGTGATCATCTCGCGGTAGGTACCCGAGATCATCTCCCGCGCCTTACCCCCGGCCAGGACCTTGTCGGCCTGGGCGACCACGGCCGGATCAGCGAGTACGGCACCGATGTTGGCCGGGATCGACATCTGCGCGTCGGCGAGCACGTCGAGCCCGACCTCGGTGACGTCGGGCAGGGACGGGTCCGGGATGGCCTCCCTCTCGTGCACCGAACGGAGGTCGTACACCGTGCGCAGGCCGAGGCTCTCGAGGGCGGCGACATCGGAGTCGGTGAGCGACGAGAAGTCCGTCGACCGGAACAGCAACCCGGAACGCACCACTCGCCCGTCGGCGGTCCGCCAGCCGCCGAGGTCACGCAGATTCGGGAGGCTGCCGATCGGGCTCGGCGCACCGGGTGTCACAGTCACGCGACTCATCGTCGCAGATGAACACGCCTCACCGGCGTCCAGCCGGCAGATCAGCGGGTCAGAGCGCGCTCGAGCATCGGCCACGACTTGGCCAGCTGGTCCTGCCAGTACGGCCACGAATGCGTCCCGGGCTCGTAGTCGATCGTCGCGGGGATGCGTAGCTGCTTGAGCCTCTTGTCGAGGTTCTGCGTGCAGTAGTAGGTCGCCGCCTCGAGAGGGCCGCCTACGCCGACGATCCTGGCGTACTCAACCACGTCACCGTCGATCGCCTCGTTTGCCAGGTGATCGTGCCTTCCGGGCATGCCGGTGCCGCTGCTGACATAAATCGCCTTGCCACGGAGTCTGTGGGCGTTGACCACTGGGTCGTGAGCACGCCAGCCGGGCGCATCGAGGGGTCCCCAGATGTTGGTGATGTCCCCGCCGTTCCCGCCGACCACCGCCTGGACGGCCAACTGGCCGAGCCTGGTGGTGGTCTCGGCACATCCGCTGTAGGACGCGACCCCGCGATACAGCTCCGGCGCCGCCTCGGCCAGGGCGAGCACCGATGTTCCTGCCATCGAGATCCCCGCGATGGCGTTGGCCCCGGTAGCGTTCAGCTTCGCGTCGATGACCGGGGGCAGCTCTTGGGTCAGAAATGTCGTCCACTTGTTACGGCCCAAGACCGGATCGACCTTCACCCAATCCGTGTAATAGCTGTATCCGCCACTCATCGGAACGACGATGTTCACGTTCTTGTCGGCGGCGAATTCGACGATGTCGGTCTGGGCGAACCAGTGTGCATCACCCTCCCCACCACCGGATCCGTTGAGCAGATAAAGCGTGGGCCGGGGCACCGACCTGTCGGCCGCGACGAGAATCCGGATCGGCACATCACGGTTCATCGACGTCGAGTGCACAGTCAGGTCAAGGGCCCGCCCCTCGGCCATCGCTTCCGCGAGCCGGTCGGCCCGCTTGGACTTGGCCCCCGTGTCCGCCGTCGCTGTCACGGAAAAGCCAATCGAGACAACGGCTACGACGGATGCGATGAACGCCTGGACCGTACGGCGATGGAGGTTGCCGCTCGTCACGGACATCATCGTCCCTTCATATGTCGACGCGTGGAACCTGCCCGGACAACAGATTTCCAACGCTCGGGTATCGATCCGAATACATTCGCGACCATACTCACCCGCGACGACAGCATCGGTTTGTTCAGCGATTCCGACACGAATCCTCGAGAACGCAATCGCGAATAGCAATCCACAATCACGAGTTCGTGATCATTAGGACGACCGTCCTCACTCGGCCAAAAACGTTGTGACCGGGCATTCTGCAAATCGCGTCACCGACGTTGGAGATCGGATTCGACGAATGTCTCATCGCCTTCGGCACATGCACGCACAAGAATTCGACCGGTCGGACGACCCGCGGCGTGTCGTCGGCGGGCGTGGCGTTTCCTAGGCGTCCACCGGCCCCGGGAACATCCGCCGCGGATTCTGCAGGAGCGCCGGCGGGATCACCGATGACCGTGCCACCGTGCCGGTCCACCGGACGCGCCGGAGATGTGGAGCGAGAGTCTTGCCACGAGGAACGTCTGCATCCGGAGTGCCATACCCAAACCCGACTGTTCACACACGACGGGTCAGTCGGCGTGCACCTTCTCCAGGACCTGGGTGAAACCTTCTGCCGCGCACCATTCCGGCGGCGACTCGAGAACCAACACACGAAACCGGCCCACTCCTGGAAGGGAGTGGGCCGGCTCGTGAGATGTAGAGCTGGTGAAGCTAGGGGTTCTGAATCAGAAGCCCATGCCGCCCATCTCGTCGGCACCCGGCATGGCCGGAGCAGCGTTCTTCTCCGGCTTGTCGGCGACGACGGCCTCGGTGGTGAGGAACAGAGCCGCGATCGAGGCTGCGTTCTGCAGCGCCGAGCGGGTGACCTTCACCGGGTCGTTGATGCCGGCGGCCAGCAGGTCCTCGTACTCACCGGTGGCGGCGTTGAGGCCGGTGCCGGTGGGCGAGTTCAGGACCTTGTCGGCGACGACGCCCGGCTCGAGACCGGCGTTGATCGCGATCTGCTTGGCCGGAGCCGAGAGAGCGACGCGGACGATGTTGGCGCCGGTGGCCTCGTCACCCTCGAGCGAGAGTGCGTCGATGGCCGGCTCCGACTGCAGCAGGGCCACGCCACCACCGGCGACGATGCCCTCTTCGACGGCAGCCTTGGCGTTGCGCACGGCATCTTCGATGCGGTGCTTGCGCTCCTTGAGCTCGACCTCGGTGGCCGCGCCCGCCTTGATGACCGCAACACCGCCGGCCAGCTTGGCCAGACGCTCCTGCAGCTTCTCACGGTCGTAGTCGGAGTCGCTGTTCTCGATCTCGCCACGGATCTGCGCCACGCGACCGGCGATGGCGTCGGGATCGCCCGCGCCCTCGACGATGGTGGTCTCGTCCTTGGTGACGACGACCTTGCGGGCGGTGCCGAGCAGCTCGACGCCGGCGCCCTCGAGGGACAGGCCGACCTCTTCGCTGATGACCTCGCCACCGGTGAGGATGGCGATGTCGGCCAGCATGGCCTTGCGGCGGTCACCGAAGCCCGGAGCCTTGACGGCGACGGACTTGAAGGTGCCCTTGAGCTTGTTCACGACCAGGGTCGACAGGGCCTCGCCCTCGACGTCCTCGGCGATGATCAGCAGCGGCTTACCGGCCTGGATGACCTTCTCCAGCAGCGGCAGCAGGTCCTTGATGGTCGAGACCTTGCCCGAGACCAGCAGGATGTACGGGTCGTCGAGGACGGCTTCCTGGCGGTCGGCGTCGGTGACGAAGTAGCCCGAGATGTAGCCCTTGTCGAAGCGCATGCCCTCGGTGAGCTCGAGCTGCAGGCCGAAGGTGTTGGACTCCTCGACCGTGATGACGCCTTCCTTGCCGACCTTGTCCATCGCCTCGGCGATGAGCTCGCCGATCGAGGGGTCGCCGGCCGAGATGCCTGCGGTCTGAGCGATCTGCTCCTTGGTCTCGACCTCCCGGGCGCTCTTCAGCAGCGACTCGGTGACGGCCTCGACGGCCTTCTCGATGCCGCGCTTCAGACCCAGCGGGTTCGCGCCGGCAGCGACGTTGCGCAGACCTTCGCGAACGAGGGCCTGGGCCAGAACGGTAGCGGTGGTGGTGCCGTCACCTGCGACGTCGTCGGTCTTCTTGGCGACCTCTTTGACGAGCTCGGCACCGATCTTCTCGTACGGGTCCTCCAGCTCGATCTCCTTGGCGATGGACACACCATCGTTGGTGATCGTGGGGGCGCCCCACTTCTTCTCCAGCACGACGTTGCGACCCTTGGGTCCCAACGTCACTCGGACTGCGTCGGCGAGGCTGTTGAGGCCCCGCTCGAGGCCGCGACGGGCCTCTTCGTCGAACGCGATTTGCTTGGCCATGGGTAAGTGATCCTCCGAAGGGGGTGACACTAGGTTCGTATGGCCGGAACTCGGTGCCCGCGACGGACGACCGGTGTGTCATTCGGTACCGATCTCACCGTCCCGACCTGGCACTCACAGCTCGCGAGTGCCAAGGTCCGTTTTAGCACTCGACCCTGCCGAGTGCAAGGTTGCACCGGACCGGGGCCACCGCATTCGCCCGGCCGGCCGCGGCGACCCTGGTTACGTTGAGGACATGTCTCTCGCGTCCAGGGCGTTCCGGTTCGGGGTCAACATGCTCGCAGTGGACTCCAGCGCGTCGTGGGAAGGCCGCGCGCGACACGTCGAACAGCTCGGCTTCGACGTCCTGCTGGTCCCGGACCACCTGGGCATCCCGAGCCCTTGGCCTGCGCTCGCGACGGCCGCCGCCGCCACCGAACGCCTCCGCGTCGGGCCCTTCGTCCTCAACGCGGCATTCACCAACCCGGTGCTGCTCGCCCGCGACGTGGCGACCGTCGACCAGCTGTCCGACGGCCGTGTCGAGCTCGGCCTGGGCACGGGCTACGTCAAGGAGGAGTTCGAGGCGGCCGGAATCGAATTCCCAACGGCCGGGCGCCGCGTCGACCATCTGGGCGACACCGTGGCCCGGGTGACCTCACTGCTCTCCGCCCCCGAGCACACCCCACGTCCGGTACAGGGGCGCGTGCCTCTGCTTCTCGGCGGCAACGGCGACCGTGTGCTTCGGATGGCCGCCGAGCACGCCGACATCGTGGGGTTCACCGCGGCGCGCACCGGTCGGAAAGGTGACCTCGAGCCGCTATCGGCCACGGACTTCGACGAACGGGTCGCGTTCGCACGCGACGCGGCCGGCGCCAGGTCCGGCGATGTCGAGTGGAACCTGCTGATGCAGATCGTCGTGGTCACCGACGACCCGCGACGCATCGCCGAGGAGAACATCGCGAAGTGGGAGTTGCCGATGAGTCCGGAGGAGTTCCTCGACCTACCGTCGGTCCTCATCGGCTCCGCCGCCGACATCGCCGCACGCCTCGTCGAACTCCGGAAGCGCACCGGGATCAGCTACCTCACTGTCCTCGAACCGGTCCTCGAGCAGTTCGCGCCGGTGATCGGGTTGCTGCGTGACATCGACCGCTGATTCCCACGACCCCGCACGACGAGCCGCCGCGGGGGTGGTTCCCCCGCGGCGGCTCGTCGACCGAAGCGAATCAGACCCTCGAACCGGTCACTGCGGCACGCCGTACTTGTCGATGATCGGAGCCAACAGTTCGGCGGCGCGCGCGCCGGTGATGACCTCGTCGTTGCCGACCTTGGTGACTACTTTGGACTCGGTGTCCTCGTAGACGTGCTCGCCGATCATCTTGCCGTCCTCGTCGTAGGGCCAGAAGAAGGCGAGCGTCCGGCGGACAAGGTAGAACGAGTCGGCGTCGTACTGTGACGACGAGGGTGCGCCCGGATCGTTGTTCACCGAATCGAAGACGTTGTCGCCGAGCAACGCACCCGGCACGAACT
The DNA here is from genome assembly GCF_030316175.1 of Gordonia sp. Swx-4. Lineage (NCBI taxonomy): Bacteria > Bacillati > Actinomycetota > Actinomycetes > Mycobacteriales > Gordoniaceae > Gordonia > Gordonia sp. Swx-4. The sequence continues at coordinate 688,134 of NZ_CP128197.1, read as the reverse complement.
GGCTGAACTCGGCCTCTCCGGCGAAGCCCCAGTCGTGCACGGCCATCTTCTGCTTTCCCGTCCACATCACGAGCATGTCCATCGCAGCGAGCTGCTGATAGAAGGCGCGAACCGTGTCCATCCCGTCGAGGATGGTCCCCTGCCCACCTTCGAAGAGCCGGTAGTGCGGATGCGGGACGGTCATGTTGGGTGCGAGCAGTTCCTCGTAGCGACCGGAGACCTCCAACAGTCCATGCCTGCGATAGTTGATGAGGATCTTGCGGTGCTTGGGATTCTCCAGGGTGTCTATGAGGTCGTCGACGTCGTCCATCATGTGGACGAACTCCTCCTCATACGACGTACGGGTGGCAACGGAAACGTGGGCTGTACTCATTGTTGTGCTCTCTCCTTCACAGGTACTTGCTGAGGTCTGGGTAACTACCGATCTCGTAACCGCCGTCGACGACGAGGCTGGAACCGGTGATGTAGCTGGCGTCACCGGAGGCCAGGAACACCGCGGGGGCCGCGAGCTCCGACGGCTTGGCCGGCCGCTTGAGGACTGCGTTGGCGTCGAATTCGGCCATGATTCCCTCGTTTTCGAGGATGAAGCCGGCCATCGGGGTGTCGACGAGACCGGGCAGGACCGAGTTGACGCGGATTCCGTGGCGCCCCAGTTCGAGGGCCGCGTTCTTGGCGAACATGTCTGCACCGGCTTTGCCTGCGGCATAAGCACTTCCGCCGTACAGCGGAATGTGGGCATTGACCGATGACACGACGACGATCGATCCGCCGTTACCGGCACGGATCATGCTCTGCGCCGCGTACTTGGTGCAGAGGAACACACCGCGCAGCACGATGTCGACGGTGAAATCCCATGTTTCCCCGTCCAAGTCGGTGATCGGACCAGGACGGATCGCGCCGGCCACGTTGAACAGACTGTCGAGGCCGCCGAGGTCGGACTCCGCACGGGCGACCGCCGCCTGGATGTCGCCCGCGTCGGTCACACTCCCCGGCTGGGCAATGTAGTTGTCGCCGAGCTGTTTTGCCGCGTCGTCCAGACCACCGGAGTCGAGATCGAAGGCGACCACCGACCCTCCGTCGGCGATGAGGCGCTCGGCGATCGCGTACCCGATTCCGGATGCGGCTCCGGTGACGATCGACCGTTTGGGTGCTGAAGAATTGGACATGATTTCCCGTCGTACGAGGAGTGAGAAAGTCGCCGCGAAAGATGGCGGCGAGTCGGCCGGAATGATCTCCGGCACCGATGCCCGAGCCCGCGATCGGCGGGACTGATCAGACCTTCGGTGTGAGGTCAATCATCGACCTCGGCACAACGTCGCGTCCATGACATATCCACTCGCTACCGTTAGCCTTTTGCCTAACATCGCAGATGAGCGGCTCGTAGACTAGTGGTCTACATCACATCCACTTGATAGAGTCTGTCCCTGTGACCCTCAACCTGCACCTGGTGCGCTACCTGATCGCCCTCGTCGACGAAGGGCATTTCGGACGCGCTGCGGAGCGTCTGTACATCAGCACGCCATCGCTGAGTCAGCAGATCCGGAAGCTGGAACGGTCCCTCGGTGCGGAGCTGGTCGACCGGACGGCACGCCCCGTCCGTCCGACCCCGGCGGGTGAACGGTTCCTCGCGGAGGCCAGAGAGTCGGTCTCGGCAGCGGACCGGGCTGTCGCCGCGGTGGACAGCTACCGCCGAGAGTTGTCCCACACCTTGCGAATCGGCTTCATGACGGCGTCAACGGGAAGCCGCACCCACGAGATCCTCGACGAGCTGCGGCGCCGGGTACCCGACGTGACGGTGCAGATGGTCGAACTCCCGTGGTCGCACCAGACCTCCGCGGTGCGTGAGGGCCAGGTCGACGCCGCACTGGTGCGGCCGCCCTTCGCCGATTCCAGCGGCCTGCGACTCGACGTCATCCGCCACGAAGGTCGAGTCGTAGCTCTGCCGAAAACTCATGCGCTGGCTGACCATTCGGTGGTCCACCTCGCCGACCTCGACGACGAGATCCACGTAACCAACGACGACGCCGACCCCGTTTGGGGGCTCTTCCTGATTGACGGTGCGTAGAACGGGTTCTACCGGGCACAAGATGTAGGTCGGGTTCGGCGGCGGCGAGCCGGGGATGCGGGCGGGTCCTGTGGTGTGAAGATGAAAGCCCCTACACCTCATCACTCACACCGACAGGACCCTCGTTGCAGCGTAGCGCCATTGCCGACACGATTTGCCGCACGATCGAACTCGGGGTGACGATCACCGATGCCGCTCTCGACGGCGAGGATCGCACACACCTGTTCTGCGAGGTCTTGGCCCCGAAGAGTAGCTGCCCGAGGTGCGAGCGGGCGGGTCGGTTGCGTGATCATGTCGATCGTGAGGTGGCAGATCTACCGATCGTGGGCCATCCGACCCGGTTGCATCTGAGGGTGCCGCGCTACGCCTGCGAGAACGGCGCGTGTGGTCAGGGCATCTTTCGCGCCGACATCTCGGCGATCGTCGCGCCGCGCGCGGCGGTGACGCGCCGCACGATCGCGTGGATTCTTCGGCGGATGATTCTGGACAAGATGAGCGTCTCTGCGGTCGCCGCGTCGGTCGGGTTGGGCTGGAACACCGTGAATGCCCTCGCGTTGCAGGCGGCGCGTACGGTGGCTTCGGCGCCTGGCCGACTCGACGGTGTCAGGGTTCTCGGTGTTGATGAGCACAAGTGGAAACATGTTCGCGGCAATGGTGATTCGAGTTTCGTGACCGTGCTGGTCGACCTCACACCGATTGTGGATGGGACCGGGTCGGCGCGCTTGCTGGATATGGTGGGCGGCCGGTCCAAAGCGGCGTTGAAGGACTGGCTCGATGCCCGCGATGACTCCTTTCGGGACCGGATCCGGGTGGTCACCATGGACGGATTCACCGGGTATCGCACCGCGACCGCCGAGGCATTGGATAAGGCGCGGGCGGTGATGGACCCGTTCCACGTGGTCCATCTGGCCGCCGAGAAGCTCACAGTGTGTCGTCAACGCGTGCAACACGATACGTGTGGGCACCGCGGCCGCACGGGTGATCCGCTCTACGGTATCCGCCGACCACTGCTGACCCGGATCGCGTTGCTGACAGACAAGCAGAAGGCCCGGCTACGTAGCGGGTTGGAGGCTCACGAGGAGCACGTGGCCGTCTCGGTCACCTACGCGATCTACCAAGAGCTGATCAACGCCTACGGCCAGGAGAACAAGCGTGACGGCAAGATCGCGATGTACAAGCTGCTCAAACGGATTCATACCGGCGTTCCGTCCGGGCTGGCAGAGTTGGCCCAACTCGGCCGATCATTATGGGCGCGGCGTGCCGAGATCTTGGCCTACTTCGACACCGGCGCCTCCAACGGACCCGTCGAAGCGATCAACGGCCGCCTGGAACACCTCCGCGGGATCGCGTTGGGCTTCCGCAACCTCAACCACTACATCTTGCGGTCACTCATCCACTCCGGCGGCCTCGCACAACACCTCGACGCACTCTGAATCAGGAAGAGCCCGTTTGGGTGCGCTGGTGGGCCTGCGATCCACGGCCGAGTGGCGCAGTCGTGCGATACGGGCCGTCGGTCCGCACCATGGACGAACTGCTGGAGGTGGTGGCGGCCGGCCAGGCCGTTTCCATCACCGGGCAGTTCGTGGCGCAGAGCTACCGGAACCCCGGCGTGGCCTTCGTCCCGGTCGACGACGTGCCCTCGTGCCCGTTGTCCCTCTGCACCCGGAACTCCGACACGTCGTCCGTCATCACCGAGTTGCGCAGAGCTGTCGCGGCATCGACCCGGACCGAGGAGTCACGCACGCCTGCACGGCATTCGTGACTCCTCGCCCGGGAGCTGGTTACTCAGCCCTGGGGACGGTTGTCCACGAGTCGCTTGGCCTTGCCCGTCGAGCGGAACAGGGCACCGGATTCGACGACGTCCACCGCCACTGTGACGCCGATCCGGTCCTTGATCAGCGACTGCAGCTCGACGGCTGCCGTTCCGCGGTGGTCGCCGGAAACGTCATGGCGGCACTCGACTTTCACCGTCAACTGATCCATGCGTCCGGGCCGTTCCAGCACGCACTGGAACTGTGGGGCCAGCATCGGGACATTCAGGATGAGTTCCTCGATCTGGGTGGGGAACAGATTCACCCCGCGCAGGATGATCATGTCGTCGGTCCGGCCGGTGACCTTCTGCATACGGCGCATGGAACGCGCGGTTCCGGGGAGCAACCTGGTCAGATCTCGGGTACGGTACCGGATGATCGGCATCGCCTCCTTGGTGAGAGAGGTGAACACCAGCTCGCCCTCCTCCCCGTCGGGAAGCACCTCACCGGTCATCGGATCGATGATCTCGGGATAGAAGTGATCTTCCCAGATATGCAGTCCGTCTTTGGTTTCCACACATTCCTGCGCAACCCCGGGCCCCATCACCTCCGAGAGACCGTAGATGTCGACCGCGTCCATCCCGAGCTGCTGCTCGAGTTCGCTACGCATCTGTTCGGTCCACGGCTCGGCACCGAAGACTCCGGTGCGCAGCGAGGTCGTGGCCGGGTCGATTCCCCTGGCGAGCATCGCGTCGACGATCGTCAGCATGTACGACGGCGTCACCATGATCGCGTCCGGCCGGAAGTCCTCGATCAATTGGATCTGTCGTTCGGTCATCCCTCCCGACATGGGGATCACCGTGCAACCCAGACGTTCTGCGCCGTAGTGGGCGCCGAGACCGCCGGTGAACAGTCCATACCCGTATGCGACATGCACCTTGTCCCCCGGCCGCACGCCGCCTGCACGCAGGCTGCGGGCCACCAGGTCCGCCCAGGTGTCCAGGTCGCCGGCGGTGTACCCGACCACCGTCGGCCGGCCGGTGGTACCCGATGACGCGTGGATCCGCGATACCTGCTCGTGCGGTACCGCCAGCATTCCGAACGGATAGTTCTCCCGCAGATCGTTTTTCGCAGTCAAGGGAAACAGTCGCAGGTCGGACAGTTCCTGCAGGTCGTCGGGGCGCACACCTCGTGAGTCGAACGCCGCGCGGTAATGCGGGACCTTGTCGTAGGCGTGCTGCAACGACCACTTGAGCCGTGCGAGCTGAGTTGCCGCGATCTCGTCACGAGAGGCGAACTCCAGGTTCGACTCGGGACGCTCCGCGGTGGGTCGAGAAAGGGTGCTGGTCATCGTCGTACTCCAGGATCGTGTCAGGCGTCGAAGTCGACAGTGACGCTGTCGCTGACAGGGAAAGTCTGGCAGGTGAGGACGAATCCGTCTGCCACCTCGGAATTTTCGAGAGCATAGTTGCGCCGCATGTCGACCTCGCCGAGGGTCACCATGGCCCGGCACGTTCCGCAAACTCCACCCTTGCACGCGAACGGCAGGTCCGAGCGCAACTGTTCGCCCGCGTCAAGGATCGATACCTCTCGCGACAGTCGTCCGCTGACCGATCGGCCGTCGAGGACGATGGTGACATCGCTGCTCGGTCCGGTGACACCGGGCTCGCGGTGCGTCTCCTGCGGCGGCGGAACGTCGTCGACGTAGAACAGCTCGAAGTGGACCTGATCTCCCGCGACGCCCCTGACACTCAACGCATCTCGGGCATCGGTCACCATTCCGTAGGGTCCGCACAGCCAGAAGTGGTCGATGTCGGGAATCGGGACCAGGGTGTCCAGGATCGTGCGCAGTCGATCCGCATCGAGCCTGCCGCTGAACAGTTCCACCTCACGCGGTTCGCGGGACAGCACGTGGATAACTTCGAACCGTGCGCCGAACCGGTCCTTCAGGTCGGCGATCTCCTCGGCGAACATGACCGACCTCGTGCGCCGGTTGCCGTAGAGCAGGATCACCTGTGCGTCCGGGTTGTCCAGGACCGACGCGGCGATCGACAGCATCGGCGTGATCCCCGAACCCGCGGCGATGAGCACATGCCGACCGCCTGCCGCAGCATCGGCGACGAACGACCCGGCCGGCGGCGCGACGTCGATGCGGTCGCCGGACCGCACGTCGCGCACCAGCCAGCTGGAGAAGAGTCCGTCGGCGACCTCGCGAACCCCGATCCGGGGCGCGGCACCGGTGGGCGCGCAGATCGAGTACGAGCGGCGATGCTCGACGCCGTCGACGAAGCGCCGCAGCGTGAGCGACTGTCCCGGACGGAAGTCATAGTCCGCGGCGAGGTCGGCGGGGACCTCGAAGCGGACAGCTACGGCATCGTCGCAGAGTTTCTCGACATCGGCCACGGTCAGGCTGTGGAACGACCTGGTGCGCGACGGTGAGACGACCGCCTCGGCGGTGCTGGTCATGTCAGATCTCCTTCACATGATCGAAGGGCTCCAGGCAACCGCGACAGCGGTACTGCGCCTTACACAGCGTCGCGCCGAACTCCGAGACGAGTTGGGTGTGAGGGGAACCACATCGGGGGCACGTCAGGGCCCGGGGGCGTGCGGTGAGGGTGAGCGGAATCGGTCCGCTCGGACGTGAGGTGACCGCGCCGGGAACCGAGTACCCGCTCTCGGCCAGCTTCTGCCGACCCTCCGGCGAGATCCAGTCGGTCGACCACGAGGGCTGCAGCTGTGTGCGCACCGCGACGCGTGAGAAACCCTCTTGCGCAAGGGTGTACTCGATGTCGTCGCGCATGGTCGCGATCGCGGGACAACCCGAGTAGGTCGGGGTGATCGTCACGACCACCGAACCGTCGTCGTCGATCTCCACGTCGCGCAGGACGCCGAGGTCCGCGAGAGTCAGCATCGGCATCTCCGGGTCGGTGACCGATGCGACGATCTCCCGCGCGGTCTCCGCGCCGGTCTCGCTCAGCGCTCCGGTCATGCTCACCACACACCTTCGGGGTGTGCGCGGGCGACGCTCTGCATTTCGGCCAGCACCAGGCCCATCGCCTCGGTGTGCAGGCCGCGCCGCCCTTCGCGGCCCCCCACTGTGCCGACGGAACCGCCCGCGGGACGATCGAGTTCGGCGGCGTGCAGGACCCGATCGACGACCGCGTCGAACTCGTCCCGGACGGTCCGCGGGTCGACGCCCACCCCGGCTGAGGCCAGGGTGATCTCTTCGCCGGTCGGCCGGAAGAGTTCCTCGACGTATGGCCACACCCGCACGAGCGCTTCGCGGACACGACGCCGTGACTCGGCGGTGCCGCACGCGAGTGTGACCGTCCAGCGCGCCGCGTAGTCGCGGTGGTACGTAAGTTCTTTGACGCCCTTCTGCGCCACGGCAGCGAGCACCGGGTCGCGGGACATGCGGAGCCGGTCGAAGATCGCCAACCGCCAGGTGGTGAACACCAGCAGGCGGACGATCGACACCGCGAAGTCCCCGTTGTCCAGTTCGACGAGCCGAACGTTGCGGAAGGCCGTTTCGTCACGGAAGAAGGCGAGCGCGTCCTCGACGGGCGCCGGGGAGGTCTCGGAGATGACCGGGACCACCTTCGGGTCGGCGGCCGCGGCCCGTGCGAGTAGCAACCGGGCCTGGCCGAGGAGGTCGAGACCGATGTTCGCCAGTGCGACCTCTTCCTCGAGTTCAGGTGCGCGAGTGGCCCATTGCGTCAGCCGCTGCGAACTGATCAGTGCGTCGTCACCGAGCATCAGACAGTACTCCGCAAGTGTGCTCGGGTAGATGTCTGCAGGGACCGTGGTGTCCACGCCGGCGAGCGGGTCGTCGAAGCTGGTGCCGAAAGCCCACTGCCCGTGCGAGTCCTCGTCGACGAGGCCGTCGTAGGCGCTCTCGTGATCTGTCATCTGTCCTGCAACCTCACATGTGGGGGACGTTGTCGGGGATCTCGTAGAACGTCGGATGCCGGTAGACCTTGTCACCGCTGGGGTCGAAGAACGGGTCCTTCTCCGACGGACTCGACGCCACCACCGCGGTCGAGGGCACCACCCAGATGCTCACTCCCTCATTGCGGCGTGTGTAGACATCGCGTGCATGCCGCAACGCCATCTCGCCGTCTGCGGCGTGCAGCGAGCCGACGTGCACGTGGTTCAGTCCGCGCTTGCCTCGCAGGAACACCTCGTACAGCGGCCAGTCCGCCCTCACCATGCGGTCCCTCGTCGTGTGGTCCCTCGTCGTGTGGTCTTTCACCGTGTGTCCTCCTGTCCACGTGCGGCGAAGGCCATGGCGGCCTCGCGCACCCATGCGCCGTTCTCGTGTGCGGCTCGGCGATTGGCGAGGCGCTCGGCGTTCGCCGCGCCGTTGCCCTTGATGACCTCGGTGAACTCACTCCAGTCCGGTTCACCGAAGTCGTAGGCTCCGCGGTCGGGATTCCAGATGAGGTCCGGGTCGGGAAAGGTCACGCCGAGCGCCTCGGCCTGCGGCACGCTCATGTCGACGAACCGCTGGCGCAGTTCATCGTTGGTGTGTCGCTTGATCCGCCACTTCATCGACTGCTCGGTGTTCGGCGATCGGTCGTCGGGCGGGCCGAACATCATCAGCGCGGGCCACCACCAGCGATCCACCGACTCCTGGACCATCGCGCGCTGCGCATCGGTCCCGCGCATCATGGTCGAGAGCAGTTCGTAACCCTGCCGCTGATGGAAGGACTCCTCCTTGCACACCCGGATCATGGCGCGCGCGTACGGGCCGAAGGAGCTGCGGCACAACGGAACCTGATTGCAGATGGCGGCTCCGTCGACCAGCCACCCGATGGTGCCGACGTCGGCAAAGGTGAGGGTTGGATAGTTGAAGATCGACGAGTACTTCTGCTTGCCCTCGATCAGCTTCTCGGTGAGGTCGGCCCGCTCGACACCCAGCGTCTCGGCGGCCGAGTACAGGTAGAGGCCGTGACCGGCTTCGTCCTGGACTTTCGCCATGAGGATCGCTTTGCGCCGCAGAGACGGCGCCCGGGTGAGCCAGTTGCCCTCGGGCTGCATGCCGATGATCTCCGAATGCGCGTGCTGGGCGATCTGGCGAACCAGGGTCTTGCGGTAGCCATCGGGCATCCAGTCCCGCGGCTCGATCCTCAGGTCGTCCGCCACCGTCCGGTCGAACTCGTCAAGGCGAGCGGAATCGTCGTAGGTTATGGCTTTTGACGTGGTCATTCACTCTGCTTTCAAAACCGACTGTTCAGTCGGGATTAGTGTGTATGGCAGTGAGCCGGGCACAACCGATCCGGTCTCAGGACCCGATGAAGACCGGCTTATCCTTGGCGACGAACGCCGACACGGCGGCTCGATGATCGGCGCCGGCGCCCAGCCTGACCTGCGCGTCGAGCTCACGATCGAGTGCGGCGTCGAGGCCGTCGGCCGATGCGGCCACGAGCGATTTGATCTCGCGGTAGGCCGCGGTCGGGCCCTCCGACAGGGCACGGGCGATCTCCCGAGCGACGTCGACGACGTCCTCGTCGTCGACGACCCGGTGGACCAGACCCCAGTCCAACGCCTGTTGCGCACCGATCTTCTCGCCGAGGAGCAGCAGAGCGCGGGCGCGGTCGGCACCGAGACGCTGCACCAGCGAGTAACTGAGGCCAGAATCGCTCGCGAGGGCGATGCCGCTGAACGCGGTCGCGAACGAGGTCTTGCCGCCAGCGATACGGATGTCGGTGGCCAGCGCCAGACCCCAGCCCGCGCCCACGCACGCACCGGGAATCGCTGACACCACCGGCACCCGCAGCGCCGCCAGGGCACGCACCAGCGGGTTGTAGTGCTCGGCCACCGTGTTCATCGCGGTCGCCGGGTCTGACTCGAGCGCGATGAGATGTTCAGCGAGATCCTGTCCGACACAGAAGTTCCTCCCCTCCGCGGTGAGGAGGACTGCCCGGACGGACGAGTCGTCAGCCGCCGCGGCCACCGCGTCCAGGAAGGCGACCTTGGTCGCGGCATCCAGTGCGTTGTTCGCCTGCGCGCGAGCCAGGGTCAGGGTCGCGAGCCCGTCGGCGATGTCGATGGTCACGGTCATGATGTCGAGCCTTCCCACTCGTGGAACCCGCGGCCGGACTTACGTCCGAGGTGGCCGCGGGCGACTTTGTCACGCAACAACTGTGGCGGCGAGAATCGACCACCCAAGGTGCCTTCGAGGTGTTCGGCGATGGCCAGACGCACGTCGAGACCGACGAGGTCGGTGGAACGCAACGGGCCCATCGGATGCCGATATCCCAGTTCCATCGCGCGGTCGATCGACTCGGCGTCCGCGATGCCGTCCTCCAGCATCCGAATTGCCTCGAGCCCCAGGCAAACCCCCAGCCGGCTCGTGGCGAAGCCTGGCGAATCATTCACCAGGACCTCTGATTTCCCGAGCATGGCCACCCATCGGCGGACCACCTCCACGGCAGACGTCGAGGTCGTCGGCGACCGTACGATCTCCACCAGGGACGAGGCCGGCACGGGGTTGAAGAAGTGCATACCGACGAATCGGCTTGGATCGGTGAGTGCGGCGCCCAGTTCGGCGATGGAGATGGAACTCGTGTTGGAGGCGATGACAGTCCGCGTCCCCACCGCAACCTCGACGGCCGTCAGGACGGCGACTTTGAGGGCCGGCACCTCGGGGACCGCCTCCACCACGAGGTCGGTGTCCCTGGCCAGGTCGTGAACCGCGGCGGCCGTGGACACCCGGCCCGCCACCTCGTCGACGTCTCGACCGTCGAGCTTGTCACGCTCGTCTGCACGACGCAGCCCGGCCACGACGCGGTCCAGTGCGGCCTGCCGGTCGGCGGTCTCGACGAGGGTCACTGCCGACCCGAGCGTCGCGAACACCTGCGCGATCCCCGCACCCATACGGCCACCGCCCACCACTCCGACGCGTGCGGGAATCTCGGTCATCGTTTCCTCTCCAGGAAGGCGGTCATCCGCTCCTGCTTGTCCTCGGTCTCGAAAAGAACCGCCTGCGCGATGTCGTCGGCCCATGAATGCGTCCCCGCCGCATCGAGAATGGTCTTGGTCAGCCCCAGCGCCAGCGACGACTGCCGAACGATCCGGTCGATGAGCCGGTGCGCGGCGGCAACGTGATCATCGGCGATCTCCGCAACGAGCCCGACCTCCCGCGCGGCCACCGCGTCGAGAGTGAGCCCGCCGAGGAGCACCTGCTTGGCCACCGACATGCCGACCAGGGCCGGCAGCCGGTAGCTCGCCCCCGCGGCCGCGAGGATGCCGAGCCCGGGCTCGGGGTTGCCGAACACCGCGGTCGACGTGGCGATCCGGATGTCACAGGCGTAGGACAGCTCCGCGCCCCCACCGAGGGCGCGGCCGCTCACCGCGGCGACCGTAGGCAGCGGCAGCGATGCGACGCGATCGAACAGCGACCGGTTGATACCGGCCAGGGCGTCCTCGCGGCGACGGTCGCGGAGTTCGGCGATGTCGGCGCCGCCGGCGAAGTCGTCACCGCGGCCCATCAGCACGAGCGGCTTGGGGTCACGCTCGATCCGGGCGCACGCGTCGTGCAGTTCGGCGACCATCGCGGCATTGATGGCGTTGCGTCGAGCGGGCCGGTCAAGCGTCACGACGAATCGGTCATCGCGCTCCTCGACCTCGACGGTGTGCGCATCGGGCATCTGGACTCCTTCCGTGGTGTCGCAACAGTAACCAACCTTTCGGTCGGTAATCAATACCCCGACGCTCGCCCGGCTGACCGATGCATGCGGGACGAGATGACAAGATGATCGACATGGCCAGCACTCGCGCCCCCCGCAAGACCGGTCGGCCGGGCCGACCCGGGTACGACCTCGACTCACTCCTCGCGGTGGCGGTCAAGGTGTTCAACGACAAGGGCTACGACGGCACCAGCATGGACGCCCTTGCGGAGCGCCTCGGCATCAGCAAGTCCTCGATCTACCACCACGTGGCAGGAAAGGAAGAACTCCTGGAGTTGGCGTTGAACCGCGCCCTCAACGCGTTGTTCGCTGTCACCGTCGAGGCCCGCGCGACCGAGGGTCGCTACATCGACCGGCTGGAATACCTGGTCAGACGCAGTGTCGACATTCTGGTGGCCGAGCTCCCGTACGTCACCCTGCTGTTGCGGGTTCGCGGCAACTCCGCGGTCGAACGCCGCGCGATGGCCCGCCGGCGCGAGTTCGACGCATTCGTCTCCGAGCTCGTCTCGGCGGCAGCCGACGAAGGCGACCTCAACCCCGAGATCGACCCCGCACTGGTCGCGCGCCTGCTCTTCGGCACCGTGAACTCACTCATCGAGTGGTACCGCCCCCGGTCCGGCGGCTCGGCCACCGAGCTCGGCGATGCCGTCGTCGCACTGACCTTCGACGGCCTCCGTCGTAGCTGACGCCCACACCCCCTCTTGACAACTCGTCATCCTCCCGGTGAAGGTAATAACCGACCGAACGTACGGTGGATGGAGTTGATGTGACCAGACTGCTCGAGAGCTACGCGCAAGGACGATGGTTCACCGCTGACGACGCGGGAACGGTGGTGACGAGCGCGGTGGACGGCAGCGACGTCGCGCGCATCTCGTCGTCGGGACTGGACGTGGCGGGGATGGTCGCCCACGCCCGGGCGGTCGGCGGCCCCGCATTGCGCAGCCTGACCTTCCACGAGCGTGCCGGGCTGCTCAAACAACTCGGACTCACCCTCATGGCGGGCAAAGAGGAGTTCTACGAGCTGTCCACCTCCACCGGCGCGACGACGCGGGATTCAGCGGTCGACATCGACGGCGGCATCGGCACGGTACTCAGCTACGCGAGCAAGGCCCGTCGCGAACTGCCCAACGACAGCGTCTATCTCGATGGCGACGTGGAACGACTCGGCAAAAACGGCACCTTCCTCGGACGACACATCTACACCCCGCGCCGCGGGGTGTCCGTACAGATCAACGCCTTCAACTTCCCGGTCTGGGGTTTCCTGGAGAAACTCGCACCCGCGTTCATCGCGGGTGTCCCGTCGATCATCAAGCCCGCCAGTCAAACCGCCTACCTGACCGAGCTCGTCGTCCGCCGGATCATCGAGAGCGGCATCATGCCCGAGGGATCGATCCAGCTGATCTGCGGCAGCACACATGATCTGCTCGATCATCTCGACGGACAGGACACGGTCGCGTTCACCGGTTCGGCCGCGACGGCCGCATTGTTGCGCTCACACCCGGGCATCGTCGCCGCCGGAACCCGCTTCACCGCCGAGGCCGACTCACTCAACGCATCGATTCTGGGACCCGATGTTGCCGTTGATGATCCCGAATTCGACCTGTTCGTAGAGCAACTCGTGACCGAGATGACCGTGAAGGCCGGCCAGAAGTGTACCGCGATCCGGCGCGCCCTCGTCCCGGCAAACCGCGTGGATGCCGTCATCGACGCCACCAGCGCGCTTCTGGCGAGGGTCGTGGTCGGCGACCCCCGTGCCGACGGGGTCACGATGGGCCCCCTCGCGAGTCTCGCGCAACGCGAAGAGGTCCGCACCTCCGTTCGGGGTCTCACCAAGTCCGCCGAGATCGTCTTCGGCGACCCCGAACACGTCGATGCCGTCGGCACCGGCACCGAGTCCGGCGCCTTCATCTCCCCTATCCTGCTGCGCGCCAACGGAAACAATGCGGACGAGCCCCACGACATCGAAGCGTTCGGTCCGGTCTCGACCGTCATCGGCTACGCCGACACCGCCGACGCCATCGCACTCGCGGCCCGCGGACAGGGCAGCCTCGTGGCCTCGCTGGTCACCAAAGACTCCGGTGTGGCACAGGAGATCGTTCTGGGCCTCGCGCCCTACCACGGACGCATACTGGTGCTGAACAGCGAGGACGCCCGGGAGTCGACCGGACACGGGTCTCCTCTGCCGGTCCTGGTGCACGGCGGACCCGGTCGCGCCGGTGGCGGTGAGGAACTCGGCGGCATCCGCGGCGTGCTGCATCATATGCAGCGCACCGCCGTCCAGGGCACACCCGATGTACTCGCCGCGGTCGGCAACAGCTGGGTCACCGGGTCGCAGCGCCACCTCGGTGATGTCCATCCGTTCCGGAAAAATCTGGCGGAGTTGCGAATCGGGGATACCGTCGTCGGTGGTCCACGACAGGTGACGCTCGCCGACATCAGCCACTTCGCCGAGTTCACCGGCGACACGTTCTATGCGCACACAGACGCCCGGGCGGCCGCGGCCAATCCCCTTTTCGGCGGCATCGTCGCCCACGGCTATCTTGTGGTGTCCCTGGCCGCGGGGTTGTTCGTCGAATCGAATCCCGGTCCGGTGCTGGCCAACTTCGGCGTCGACACTCTCCGATTCCTCACCCCGGTCAAGGCAGGCGACAGCCTCACCGTCACTCTCACCGCCAAGGAGCTGACCCCACGTCCGAGCGCCGACTACGGCGAGGTGCGCTGGGATGCGTTGGTGACCAACCAGAACGACGACATCGTCGCCACCTACGACGTCCTGACCCTTGTTGCCAAGGGGGCACGGCAATGAGCGTGCGCATCGCCGTCTGTTACGGACAGCCCCCCGACACCGAGGAGGCTGTCGCACAGATCGGACGGCCCTGACGGACACCTCCGCACCAACCGATGTCATCCACAGCCCCTCGTCATCCGTATCACCGACGAGTGACCTCAGGAGACCCATCGGTCGACTAGGGTCGGCGGAGTGGAGTTCCTGCTGATCATCGTCGTGGCACTGCTCGCGATCATCGCGGTGGTCGTCATCTTCAACTACCTGGGCAACCGCAAGGCCCGGCAGGCCGAGGCGGACGCCCTGCGCAACCGCACGTACCGGCCCGGAGATCCGTTCTCCTCGGCCGACGACGACTCCGTCTACGGCGACCCGCGCCAACTGAAACCGGGCGACCTCGTGGAGTTACGAGGCGAGACCTATGCGGTACGCGGCACGGTGCGGCTGACCCAGGACGGATACGTCTGGACCGAGAACTTCCTCGACACCGGACTCGGCACCAAGGCCTGGATTTCGGTCGAGGACGATCCCGACCTCGAGGTCGTGCTGTGGCATGAACTGTCCGGCGTCGTCGTCGAGCCCGGACCCGACACGGTCGAGGTCGACGGCCGCCGCTACCACTCCGAGGAGGCCGGCAGCGCCCGGTTCACCTCGGCGGGCACCACCGGCGTCGCGGCGTCGGGCCGGATGGCGTACCACGACTACCAGGCCGGCGACGAACGCTTGTCCTTCGAGGACTACGGCAGCGGCTGGGAATGCGCGCGCGGCGAACTTCTCACCCGTGCCGACTACCGCATCTTCCCCAGCAACCCCTCTGATCAGAACATCTGAGCGACGAAGGACTGCGAGACACATGTCAGAACAGCCCGACGAACCCGGTGCGTCCGTCGCCCGACTCTCCGTCGCATACGCCGACACGAGCGCTGGCCAGCTCGGCTTCTCACTCGACGCCCCGCTCCAGGAGCCGCTCGCCCAGGAGGACGGTGAGATCGACGGCATCACGGTGTCGGTCCGTCTGCTGGGGGCGAGCCATCAGGTCGTCGTCGACGACGGCGCCCAGCGCATCTGCGAGACCGTCGCGTGCCTGCCCGACGTGACCTCGGCGCTGCCCGAGACATTCCAGGAGAGCGGCTATCTCTTCAGCTCCCGCGTCGAGCGGGCCACCGACGACCAGTTGGCCGCGCTGATCGAACAACTCGGCGTCCGCGTCACCGAACAGATGACGTCGGGGAAACCGAGCGTGATGGGAGTGTTCCCCGGCGATCCCCACGCGGTGACCGCGATCATCTCCGACTCGTCGTCCGAGGAGATCTCGTGGCACACCTGGCACACGTACCCGCAGGCCGGTGAGGTCGTCATCACGACCAGCGTGATCCACCGCGGAGCGACGCGCACATGACCGATCCGCCCCCTCCCGGCGACTACCCACCCCCGTCCCCCGGCCAGTCGCAGCCCGACCCGCGCCGCCGGCTCGACCGCATCCGCAACATCATCATCGGCGTCATCGTGGTGATCACGATCTTCGCGCTGCTCGGTGCATGCGGTGCGCGTGCCCTGCGTGGCGGCGGGCTGGGCGGCTCGGCGCGCGACTACATCTCGCAGAACTACGAACGCGATATCGCCCTCGACGAGGGCGATGTGGACGCCTACGTGGCGCAGGGAACGCCCACCGAGGTGGCCGAGGAGATCCGCGACGCCGAGCGCCCGACCGATCAGCGCGCCGGCGCGTCGGGAACGGGCAATGTCGCGGACACCCAGTTCCTCCAGTACCCCGACTACCTGGTCGCCCTGTTCCCGTACGCCGCCAACCAGACCCGCGTGATGCTGAGCCGTGACTACCGGTCGGGCTACAACCGGTACCACAACTACGTCGGCGCCTTCTGGGTTCCGACGCCGGGTTATTCCGGCAGCGGGAGCAGCAACCGCGGCGGCGGCA
Source organism: Gordonia sp. Swx-4 (assembly GCF_030316175.1). NCBI lineage: Bacteria > Bacillati > Actinomycetota > Actinomycetes > Mycobacteriales > Gordoniaceae > Gordonia > Gordonia sp. Swx-4. The sequence continues at coordinate 671,906 of NZ_CP128197.1, read as the reverse complement.
GCGGAGGTGGCGGCAAATGACTGCCCTCCAGAGTTCTCGCGATCGATCCCCCCAGACCGAAACCACGGCCCGAACCCACGGAGATGACCATGCTCGCTGACATGACCGAGAACGCCTACGCCGCAGGTGCCTACGCGGGTGTCGGAGTGATCCTGATGATCCTGTCGTTCGCCATCGTCGATCTGCTGACCCCCGGCAAGCTGCGTCACCAGCTCTGGGCCGAACGCAACCGCAACGCCGGAATCCTGGTCGGCTCCAACCTCTTCGCGGTGGCGATCATCGTGACCGCCGCCATCGTCGCCAGTGAGGGCCGGCTGCTCGAGGGCCTCACCTACACGGTGGTCTACTCGGCGATCGGCCTGATCGTGATGAGCGTGACGTTCCTGGTCATCGACGCGCTCACCCCCGGCAAGCTCGGCGAGATCCTCGTGAACCCGGAAAGCCATCCGGCGGTGTGGGTGCAGGGCGTCGCCCACATCGGGGTCGCCGTCATCATCGCCGCCTCCATCCTGTGACCACTTTCCACCTGTGACACTCACGGACACCTCCACCGAACCGCTCTCCGCGCGGCCACGTTTCGCGCGGTCCGCTCTGCTGGCCGTGGTGTTCGTCTGCGCCGCATGCGGTCTGGTGTACGAGCTGGCGCTGGTGTCCCTGGGGTCCTTCCTGATCGGCAACACCGCGACGCAGGCGTCGATCGTCCTCGCGGTGATGGTGTTCGCCATGGGGGTCGGCTCCCTCGCCGCGAAACCGCTCCAACCCCACTCGGTTGCCGCGTTCGCGGTCATCGAGCTACTGCTCGCACTCCTCGGCGGCCTGTCGGTGATGGCTCTCTACGCCGCCTTCGCCTACCTGGAGCTCTACACGCCGGCGCTCATCGTGGTGGCCTTCGTCCTCGGCGTCCTCATCGGGGCCGAAATCCCGTTGCTGATGGTGCTGCTGCAACGGATTCGACGCCAGGAGCCGGGTGCGGCGGTCGCGGACATGTTCGCCGTCGACTACATCGGCGCGTTGCTCGGCGGTCTCTGCTTCCCGTTCCTGTTGTTGCCGCTGTTCGGTCAGCTGCGCGGGGCACTCGTGGTCGGACTCGTCAACGCCGCGGCGGGCTGCTTCCTCGTATTCGTCATCTTCCGGAAGTCGTTGAGCCGCGGCCAACTCGCCCTGCTGTCCGCCGGAGCGCTGGCGGTGGTCGCGGCGCTCGTGGCCGGATTGATGCTGTCCGCCCGTTTCGAGGTGACCGCCCGGCAGGCGCTCTACCGCGACCCGATCGTGGCCGCCGCCCGGAGCGCCTACCAGGACATCGTGATCACCGAGCGATCCACCGGCGCAGGCCCCGACACCCGGCTGTACCTGAACGGCGACCTGCAGTTCTCGTCGATCGACGAGCACCGCTATCACGAGGCACTCGTCCATCCCGCGATGTCGGGTGAGCGCTCGTCGGTGCTCGTGCTCGGCGGCGGCGACGGCCTCGCGCTGCGTGAGGTCCTCCGATACCCCGACGCGCACGACGTCACCCTCGTCGAACTCGACCCGGAGATGATCCGGCTGGCACGCACCGACTCCCGCCTGACCTCGCTCAACCGGGGGTCGATGACCGATCGGCGTGCCGAGGTGGTGACCGCCGACGCCTTCAGCTGGTTGCGTCAGACGGACCGACGTTTCGACGTGATCATCGTCGACATGCCCGATCCCGACGACTCCGCCACCGCCAAGCTGTACTCCACCGAGTTCTACGCACTCGTCCGCGCCCACCTCGCCGAGCACGGTCGCGTCGTCGTGCAGGCGGGTTCGCCGTACTTCGCGCCGAAGTCGTTCTGGTGCATCGCCTCCACCATGAGGGAGGCCGGACTGCCGGCCACGCCGTACCACGTCGACGTCCCGGCATTCGGCGACTGGGGTTTTCACCTCGCAGGTGCCGACGGGCCGATCAGCCCGACGGTCGACGCTCCCGGGCCGTTGCGATTCCTGAGTCCGGAGCAGCTGACCGCGGCGACCGTCTTCTCGCTCGATCGGCAACCGCTCGACCTGCCACCGTCGACCCTGATGGACCCGCGCATCCTGCGATACGCACAGGGCGAGTGGGCGATCTACTGAACGGTTCACGTCGTAGATGTCGCGTATCGTCGCGCGCGGCAACACGATTCGCGACATCTCACGCACCCGGTTCCAGCGGCGGCGTCAACCGAAGACACCGCTTGTGACCGATGGTGTCAACTAGGGTGACACCATGTCGAGCGACGTGGCCATCATCGGGTCGATCCTGCTGCTGGTCATGGTGCTCGGCCTCGTCGCGTTGGTCCGGACGCGGCGTCAGGTCACCACCCCCACCGAACGCACGGTGCACATGGCGCTGCACACCGCGTCATTGGCGGCGCGATCGCTGCGCACCGGACTCACCGAGGAGTCGGCGGCCGAAGCCCTCCCCCATCTGCGCACGCTGACCTCCGCCGAGGCCGTCGCCCTGTTCGACGACGAGCCGCGGCGGCTCGCCCACGACCCGGACGACGACGAGATCTGGGACCCCGACATGCTGCGCGAGGCCGCCAGGGCAGCGGCTTCGGCGACCGGCGACCAGCGTCGGGTCCTGGTCTCCGACCCGTGCGGCGCGGAGTCGCCGGTGCGGGCCCTCATCGCCCAGCCTCTCGTCGCCGGCGACGCCAGTGTCGGCGTCCTCGTCGTCGCCACGACCCGCCGGCCTGGCCCGGGCATGCTCGGTGCCGTCGCCGAGGTGGCCCGCTACGTCTCGAGCCAGATCGAACTGGCCGAACTCGACGCCTCCCGCGCCCGCCTCGACCGGGCGGAGGTGCTCGCGCTCCGCGCGCAGATCAGCCCGCACTTCATCTACAACGCCCTCAACACGATCGCCTCGTTCGTCCGCACCGACCCCGACCGAGCCCGCGAACTCGTGCTCGACTTCGCCGATTTCACGCGCTACTCGTTCCGCGCGAGCGGCGAGTACACCGTGCTGGCCGACGAACTGCGCAACATTGACCGCTACCTCACCCTCGAACGCGCCCGCTTCGGCAACTCACTCGACGTGAGGCTGCACGTCGCGCCGGAGGTCCTGAACGTCGTCGTACCGTTCCTCGCGCTTCAGCCGCTCGTGGAGAACGCGGTCCGTCACGGACTCGCGTCGAAGGGTGGCGGCACCATCACCATCACCGCGGCCGACGAGGGCACCGACTGCGTCATCACCGTCGAGGACGACGGCGTCGGCATGGATCCCGAACTCCTGCGCAGCGGCGCGCTCGACGCGTTGGACCACAGCGAGGGCGCGCACGTCGGGCTCACCAACGTCGACCATCGCCTCCGCGCCGCGTTCGGCAACGACTACGGACTGGTGGTCGAGACGGCCGTGGGTGCCGGCACCAAGGTGGGCATGCGGGTACCGAAGTTCCGGGCGGGCATCCGACCCTGAGAGCTAGAAGACCATCTTCGCGAGCAGGAACGTGGCGGCGGCGAAAGCGGCGGCCGCAGGGAAGGTGGTCACCCAGGCGGCGGCCATGTTGCCCGCGGTGCCCCACCGCACGGCGCTGGTGCGCTTGGTCGACCCCACGCCCATGATCGCCGAGGAGATCACGTGGGTGGTCGAGATGGGTGCACCCAGGCCGGCCGAGGCGACGTAGAGCACCGAGGCGGCGGTGGCCTCGGCGGCGAAGCCCTGCGGCGGGTCGAGTTCGATGATCTTGCGGCCGAGGGTGCGCATGATCCGCATGCCGCCGGTGGCGGTACCGATGGCCAGGACCACGGCGGTGAGCAGGAAACACCACAGCGGAATCGAGTAGTCGTCCTGGTATCCGGCGACGACGAGTGCGAGAACCACGATGCCCATCGTCTTGGCCGCGTCCTGCATGCCGTGGCCGAACGCCATCATCGCGGCCGACACGGTCTGTGCGTGCCGGAATCGCCGGCCGGTGATCGCCGGCGAGGCGTTGCGGAAAAGCCACATGATCGCGAGCATCGCCGCGGCGCCCAGCGCGAAGCCGGCAAGCGGCGACAGCACCATCGGCAGCAGGATCTTCTCCACGACGCCGGCCCAGAGCACGGTGACCCCCGCGACCATGGCCGCGCCCACCATGCCGCCGATCAGCGCGTGCGAGGACGACGACGGCAGGCCGAACCACCAGGTGATGAGGTTCCAGGTGATGGCACCGATGAGGGCGCAGCCGACGAGCATCAGCGCGTCGGGTCCCGCTTTGAGGTCGATGATCCCCGAGCCGACGGTGCTGGCCACCTTGGCACCGAAGAAGGAGCCGATCAGGTTGCCGACGGCGGCCATCGCCAGCGCCGCGCGCAGCGTCAGGGCGCGGGTCGACACCGAGGTCGCGATCGCGTTGGCAGAGTCGTGGAAACCGTTGGTGAACGTGAAGGCCATGGCAAGACCGATCACCACGAGAAGTGCGAACACGGGTGTGTCACGACTCCTTGAGGACGATGGTCTCGACGATGTTGGCGACCTTCTCGAAGGAATCGGCGGCGTCCTCGAGCTCGTCGGCCACGTCCTTGAGCTTCATCACGGTCAGCGCGTCGAGGTGTCCGTCGAACAGGTAGGCCAGGAAGGTCCGGTAGGTGTGGTCGGCGCGGTTCTCGAGCGCGTTGATCTCGATCCAGTACCGCTCGAGGTCCTTCATTCCGGCGAGTCGCGGCATCGCGTCGGCGGTCACGCTCGCCGAGGTGTCGAGGATCTCGATCATCTCGCGCAGGTGTTGCGGGAGCTCGGTGACTCCGTAGAGGGCCATGAGGTGGGTCGCGGCCTCGATGTGGTCCATGACGTCGTCCAGGCTCGAACCGAGGACGTAGATGTCGGAGCGGTCGAACGGCGTGATGAAGCTCGAGTTGACCGTGCGGAACATCTCGTGGGTGATGCGGTCGCAGTCGTGTTCGAGGTCGACCATCCGGCGCGCGATCCCCTCGAAGTCCGGTTCGGGCTCCAGCAGGCCGGTGAGGGTCTTGGTCCCATCCGCCAGGCACTGGGCCGAGGACGTGAACAACCCGTAGAAGAGATCGTTCTTGGGTTTGAACCGGGAGAACACAGTGACTTTCTTCCTATCTTGCGTCCAACGCATCGAGGCGACGCTGTGCAGCGACTTCCTCGGTGAGTCCGTCTGACGTCGGGATGGCCGTGGACAGGGTATCGAGGCAGCCGACGGGCACACCCACCTGACCGGACTTTTTCCGGAATCAGAGAATCAGCAGGCGGACGGGGCGGCCGGATCTGCTGTGTGACGCGGCCCACGCGGTACGATCCTCGTGTCCGCCGTCGCGCATCAGCGCAGCAGTCGGGAGGAGATGGATGTCCGGGCTGGTGGTGCTCGCCGTCGACGACGAACCCCCTGCTCTCGACGAACTCCGCTACCTCCTGGACCGGCAGGACGAGGTCGCCGAGGTACATGACGCGACGGATGCGACCGGCGCACTCCGTGAACTCAACTCCCGCCGGGTCGACGCGATCTTCCTCGACATCAACATGCCGGGCCTGTCCGGACTCGAGTTGGCCGGCGTCCTCGCCAGGTACGCACAGCCTCCCGCGATCGTGTTCGTCACCGCGCACGAGGACAAGGCGGTCGACGCCTTCGAGGTCGGCGCCGTGGACTATCTGCTCAAGCCACTCCGCGAGGTGCGCCTCGCCCAGGCGCTCGGACGGGTCCGCGCCAGCCTCGACGCCCGCGCCAAACCCGCCGCGAGCACTCCTCCCCCGGCGCCATCGGGTGCGCCACGAGCCGCCTCCGACGACGTGATCCCGGTCGAGATGAGCGGTGTGACCTCGTTGGTCCGGCGTGACTCGATCTCGTGGGTCGAGGCCGTGGGCGACTACGCCCGACTCCACGCCGAGTCCGGCGCGCACCTCGTCCGCATCCCACTGTCGACCCTCGAATCACGTTGGCAGGACAAGGGTTTCGCCCGAGTTCACCGTTCCTACCTGGTGGCCCTGCCCATGGTGACCGGCCTGCGGACCACCGGGAGCGGGACCGTTGTCAGTGTGCGCGCGAACGGGGCGTCGGAAGCGGTGGAGCTGCCGGTCAGCCGGCGTCAGGTCCGCGACCTGAAGGACCGGCTCATCCGGGACCCGTTGCGCCAGTATCGTTCCCCCGCCGGTCGCGGCGATGTCTGAGAATCCGCCGCAGCGCGAACGGGTCGTCCTCGCCTCACGGCGTGGCGCCCGGATGGTGCGCACGCGCGTAGAGGTCCAGGAACAGACCGAGGTCGGTGACGCGCTGGTGCGCGGTCTGATGCGGGCTCAGCTCGGGTTGGCGTTGCGCCTCGGCGGGAGCCTGCTCGTCGTCGTGGTGGCGATACCTCTGCTCGCCGTGCTGGTCCCGAGCGTGGCCGAGACGACCCTCTTCGGCATCCGGATCACCTGGCTCGTCCTCGGACTCCTCGCCTATCCGGTGCTGTATCTGACGGGACTGCTGTACGTGCGGCTGGCCGAGCACGCCGAGCGCGACTTCATGAGTCTCGTCGACGACGATCCCGGCGATCCGGGCCGGACGTGAGCGGCGTCGACATGCTGACCGCCGTGGCGTTGTTCGCCGCCGCGGTCGCCACGATCGCGGTCGGGGCCTGGGGCGGCCGATTCTCCCGAACGACGTCGGATTTCCTGGTGGCCTCGCGTGCCGTCGGGTCGCGGTGGAATGCCGCCGCCGTGTCGGGTGAATACCTGTCCGCGGCGTCGTTTCTCGGTGTCGCCGGGCTTGTCGCGAAGTACGGCGCCGACGCCCTCTGGTACCCGGTCGGTTTCACGGCCGGCTACCTCGGTCTGCTGTTGTTCGTCGCTGCACCGCTGCGTCGTTCGGGCGCCTACACCGTGCCCGACTTCGCCGAGTTCCGGCTCTCCTCGACCGCCGTGCGCAAGACCGCGATGGTGGTCGTGGTCGTCGTCTGCGTGCTGTACCTCATCCCCCAGTTCCAGGGTGCGGGACTCACTCTCAACATCCTGCTCGGCGCACCCGTCTGGACCGGGGCGGTCGGCGTCGGCCTCATCGTGATCGTGAACGTCGTCGGCGGCGGGATGCGGTCGATCACGTTCGTGCAGGCATTCCAGTACTGGCTCAAGCTGACCGCCATCGCGATCCCCACCCTCGTGCTGATCGGGGTGTTCGCGAACGACCCGGCGAACGTCGGCGAGCCCGCACCGCCGCGGGTCACGACCGCCACCACCGTCGACGTCACCACCGACGTCTCGGTCACCGTCGCCGAGACCAAGGGGGTGCGCGTCACCGGCACGCTCGACGGCTCGCCGGTGGTCGATGCTCCGATCCCATCCCCCGGCGGTCATGTCATCTCAGCCGATTCCGTCATCTTCCTCGACGCCGGCGCGGCCACCCCGGTCGTGGCGGGAGCCCCGGTCGACGGGTCGGACTGGGTGGCGCCCGGCGGCGGTCTCGGCGGTCGCCACCCGCTGTTCCAGGTGCTCTCCCTGATCCTCGCCACGTTCCTCGGCGTGATGGGCCTGCCGCACGTCCTCGTGCGCTTCTACACCAACCCGGACGGCCGCACGGCCCGTCGAACGGCGCTCGCCGCGATCGCGCTGCTGTCGCTGTTCTATCTGTTCCCCGTCCTGCTCGGGGTGTTCGCTCGTCTCTACGTGCCCGAACTGCTGATCACCGGGACGTCCGACGCAGCTGTCCTCCTCCTCCCGAGCGCCGCCATCGGTGGCCTGGCCGGGCAGATCCTCGCCGCGCTGGTCGCGGCCGGTGCGATCGCGGCCTTCCTCGCCACGTCGTCGGGCCTGCTTGTGTCGGTGGCCGGCGCGCTGGCGACGGACGTCTTCCGCGGGCGCGTCCGCGACTTCCGCATCGCCGCGATCATCGGCGGCGCCATCCCGATCGCGCTCTCGCTCGCGGCGGGCTCACTGGAACTGTCGCGCACCGTCGGGCTGGTGTTCGCCGTCGCCGCGTCGACGCTGTGTCCGCTGCTCGTCCTCGGCATCTGGTGGCGTGGCCTGACGTCGACCGGTGCGATCGCCGGGCTGATCGTCGGCGGGGTGTCGTCGGGTTCAGCCACCTCGCTCGCGATCGCCGGGGTGATCGACGACGACGCCCTGGGCGGCTGGCCGGCCGCGCTGGTCGGCTATCCGGGCGCGGTCACCGTGCCACTCGCCTTCGGCACGATGGTGCTGGTCAGCCTCGCGACCCGACGACGCTTGCCCGGCGATCTCGCCCGCACTTTCGCGCGGATGCACGTCCCCGAACGCGTCGGGATGGGCGTCGACCGGCTTCCCGGCGGCTGACCGTTCACCGTTCGTCGGATCTGATCGACCGTCCGTCGCACAGTGCACAACCTTCGGCGTGTGACCCACGACACCAGTTGCGGTGTGATCTGCGCCTCAATCAGGCTGTTCTCCGAAGTGCCATCACAGCGGCCTCCACCGCCGTGGCCCCATCGACTTGGAGGACAGCGTGTCGAACATCGACCAACCAGCAGCGGCACCACCGCATACGCCGGCGGGTGAGCAGTTCATCGAGATGCAGAACAGCCCTCAGTTCCAGGAACTGAAGGCGCGCCTGCGCAAGTTCATCTTCCCGATGACCGCGTTCTTCCTGATCTGGTACGCGATCTACGTGCTGCTCGGCGCCTTCGCGCATGACTTCATGGCGATCCAGGTGTGGGGCAACATCAACCTCGGTCTGATCCTCGGACTGCTGCAGTTCGTGACCACATTCGTCATCACCGGCCTGTACGTACGCTTCGCGAACCGCGAACTCGACCCGCGTGCCGAGGCCCTCCGCAACGAGATGGAAGGCGGCCCGTCACTGTGAACACCTCCGTCCACACCACCACGCTCGCCGCCACCGTCGGCAGCCCGGTCGCCAACATCGCGATCTTCGCCGCGTTCGTGGCGGTCACGATGTACATCGTCATCCGGGCCAGCAAGAACAACAACTCGGCCGCGGACTTCTTCACCGGCGGCCGCGGCTTCTCCGGCCCGCAGAACGGCATCGCCATCGCCGGTGACTACCTGTCGGCGGCCAGCTTCCTCGGCATCGCCGGCGCCATCGCGGTCTACGGCTATGACGGCTTCCTCTACTCCATCGGCTTCCTCGTCGCCTGGCTCGTCGCGCTGCTGCTCGTCGCCGAATTGCTGCGCAACACCGGCAAGTTCACGATGGCCGACGTCCTCAGCTTCCGCCTGAAGCAGCGACCGGTCCGTCTCGCGGCGGCCATCTCGACCCTCGCGGTCTCGCTGTTCTACCTCCTGGCCCAGATGGCCGGTGCCGGTGGCCTCGTCGCCCTGCTCCTCGACATCGAGGGTCGTGTCGGCCAGTCGATCGTGATCGCCGTCGTCGGCGCGCTGATGATCGTCTACGTGCTCATCGGCGGCATGAAGGGCACCACCTGGGTGCAGATCATCAAGGCGGTGCTGCTCATCAGCGGCGCGGCGATCATGACCTTCATCGTGCTCGCCAAGTTCGGCATGAACCTGTCGTCGATCCTCGGTGCCGCCCAGGACGCCATCAGCAGCTCGGGCAGCGAAAAGGTTGCCTCGCGTGACGTTCTCGCACCCGGCGCCCAGTACGGCGGTTCGCTCGAGTCCAAGATCAACTTCCTCTCGCTGGCCATCGCCCTGGTCCTCGGCACCGCGGGCCTGCCGCACGTGCTGATGCGCTTCTACACCGTGCCGACCGCGAAAGAGGCTCGTAAGTCGGTGGTCTGGGCGATTGCGCTCATCGGCGCCTTCTACCTGTTCACCCTGATCCTGGGTTACGGCGCGGCCGCGCTGGTCGGACCGGACAAGATCCTCGCCGCAGCAGGCGGACAGAATGCGGCGGCACCGCTGCTGGCGTTCGAGATCGGCGGTGTGGTGCTGCTCGGCATCATCTCGGCGGTGGCCTTCGCCACGATCCTCGCCGTCGTCGCCGGCCTGGCGATCACCGCGTCGGCATCGTTCGCCCACGACATCTACGCGTCGGTCATCAAGCGCAACAAGGTGAGTGAGGACGACCAGGTCCGCGTTTCGCGCTACACCGTCGTCGTGCTCGGCGTGCTCGGCATCGTGCTCGGCATCCTGGCCAACGGTCAGAACATCGCCTTCCTGGTGGCCCTGGCCTTCGCCATCGCCGCGGCGGCGAACCTGCCGACGATCGTGTACTCGCTCTACTGGAAGCGCTTCAACACCCGCGGCGCCCTGTGGAGCATGTACGGCGGCCTGATCTCCACGATCCTGCTGATCGTCTTCTCGCCGGCCGTGTCCGGCTCGTCGACCGCGATGATCCCCGGCGCCGACTTCGCCTGGTTCCCGCTGGCCAATCCGGGCATCGTGTCGATCCCGCTGGCCTTCGTCCTCGGCATCGTCGGCACCCTGACCTCGCCGAGCGACGTCGGGACCCCGGAACGCAACGCGGAGATGGAGGTTCGCTCCCTCACCGGAATCGGCGCGGAGAAGGCCGTGCAGCACTAGCCTTTTCGCACACCCACCCCTTTTCGGCAAACCCGTCACCCTGCGAGGTGGCGGGTTTGCCGATCAGTGGTGGGTTTGTCAGCGCGGGAATCGCCGGTCAGGCGTCCTGAATCCGCGCGAACGGCCGGGCGGCTTCGAGTTCGAACGCGAGCTCCAGCAGGGTGCGCTCGTCGCCGAGGTCGGCGGAGAACTGGATGCCGACGGGCAGCCCCGACTTCGACTGTCCCAGCGGCAGACTGATCGCCGGGGTACCCGACGTGTTGTTCGCGGGCGTGAACGCGACATAGCGCGTCAGACGGTCCATAGCCTCACCGAAATCGATACCCGGGTCGAGGTAGCCGATCTCCGGCGGGAGGTGCGCGAGGGTCGGCGACAAGATCACGTCGAATTGCTCGTGCAGCGATCGGAACGCTGCGGTGGAGCGTCGGAGACCGCGGATCGACGACGGCATGCGATAGAAGTGTCGCAAGGCGTTGCGCGACAGCCCACGGGTGAACGAGTCCAACTGCTTGCGATCGAAACCCTTGTCGTGCAGTCGCTTACCGGTGCGGTCCAGCGCGAAGGCCAGCAACGACCAGTAGTCGATGAACTGCCGGATGTAGACGCGGTCGACCGGCAGCGGCACCATCTCTGTTCGGTGGCCGAGCGACTCGACGAGCTCGGCGACATCGGTGACGCACCGTTGGGTGTCGCTGTCGAGCAGCTGCCCGGTGATCGGTTCGGTGATCAGCGCGATCCGCAGCCGCTTCTCCCCCGGCCCCTCCACCAGACCGACCGGCGGCAGGCCGGGGCCGGGCCGGAAACCCTGCGAGTCGTCGAGGAACCGTGCCGTGTCCCGCACCGATCGGCTCACGATCCCGTTGCACACCAGGTCGATCGGCGCATCCTCGGTCTGCTTCGCCGGCGCGGTACGGCCCCGGCTCGGCTTCAGCCCCACCAGACCACATGCGGCAGCGGGGATTCGGATCGATCCGCCACCGTCGTTGGCATGGGCGATCGGCAGTGCACCCGCCGCCACGAGCGCGGCGGAACCACCCGAGGAGCCGCCGGCGGAGAAGTCGGTGTCCCACGGATTGCGGGTCGGCTCCCGGTCGACGTATTCGGTCGTCGCGGTCAGCCCGAAGGCCGGCATGTTCGACGCCCCGACGAGGTTGACCCCGGTCGCCAGGAACTGGTTGGTGAACGCCTCGTTCGCCGACGCCGGGTTCGGCGCGACCGCAGCGGACCCGTGGCACGTGGGCAGCCCTGCGAAATCGGTGTTGTTCTTGATGATCGACGGCACCCCGACGAACGACCCGGCCGGAAAGTCGCTGTCGACGGCGCGCTTGCGAGCTCGCTCGCGGTCGTCGAAGGCGATCGCGTTCAGCTGCGGATTGACCGCGTCGATCCGGGCGAGAGCCGCTTCGACCGCCTCGGCGGCCGAGATCTCCCGGGCGGCGATGGCGTCGGCGATGCCGACGGCGTCGAGATCACCGAGTGCGTCGTCTGTGAACGCGTGAACCTTCTTCATGCCCGGACCCTATCGCCCTCCGGCGGACCCCGGGGCCGCTCCGAGCATCGCGACAACATCGTCGACCAGCTCGGCGACGTAGGCGTCGTCGACGGCGAGACCGAAGACCGCATGGTGGTAGAGCGGTGCGATCACGTGGTCGAGGAGCTGGCGCACCGACGGCGTCGCCTCGCCGCGCTCGGAGGCCCGCGCGATCATCTCCTCCGCCTGCTCGCGGCGGACCTCCCAGCACGGACACGCCTCGACGACGTCGTCGCGCGCTGCGACCATCGCACGCAGGTACGCCCGACGCTTCGGCCGGCCGACGTCGGCGGCGATCACGCTCGCCCACTCCGCGATGTCGTCGCGGAGCACACCCGTATCGGGCAACGGTTCGCCCTGCGTCAGTGCGGCGACCGCCACCTCCCCCAGGAGCGCGTCGATCGAGCCCCACCTGCGGTAGATGCTGGTCGGATTGACGCCGGCGAGGTCGGCGACCTCCGGGATGGTCATCGTGTCGCGCTGGCCCGCGCCGACCAGCTGCCCGACCGCGGCATAGACCGCCGACTGCACGCGCGCGCTCCTACCGCCTGGCCGCGTCGCGCGAGGTGCCATCGCTGCGTCCGCCCGCGACGCTGCATTTCCCATAGCCATGCGGCCATTATTGCAAATCCAATTGCTTTTGGAAGGCATCCGCGCCTATCGTCGTTTTAAATGCAAACGCATTTGCGTTAAGGAGACGACATGGCGCCACTACATCCCCACCGTGCGTTCTGGCTGATCGCGGCCACGTACGTGATGGTGCTCTTCGCCTCCGCCGCCCCGTCGCCGCTGTATCCGATCTACCAGGAGCTCTGGGGTTTCTCGTCGCTCACCCTGACCCTGGTCTTCGCCGTCTACGTGGTCACGATGTTGGTGAGCCTGCTGACGGTGGGGTCGCTGTCCGACCACATCGGCCGACGTCCCGTGCTCGCGGTCGCGCTCGTCCTGCTGATCGCCAGCATGGTGCTCTTCGTCGTGGCCCAGGACGTGGGTACGTTGCTCGCCGCCCGCGCGCTGCAGGGCCTCGCCACCGGCGCCGCCATGGGCACCCTCACCGCGACCACCGTCGACCTCCAGCCCACCGCACGACTCGGCTCGACGATCATCGGCGCCGCCCCGGCCTTCGGCCTCGCCACCGGCGTCGGCGTCGCCGGATTGCTCGTCGAGTACGCACCCGCGCCCCGAATCCTGGTCTACGAGGTCATCCTCGGCCTGTTCGCGGCGCTGCTCATCGCACTCCTCGTGGTCCCCGAGACCCGCGAGCGCGTGGCCTTCACCTCACGCCGGCACCTGGCCACGACCCTCGCACCCCAGGTTCGGGTGCCCCGCGAGGTCCGCCCCGTGTTCTTCGCGTCGGCCCCCACCCTGGTGGCCACCTGGTCCCTCGGCGGGCTGTACCTGTCGCTCGGTTCCTCCGTCGTCGCACGCGTCTTCGGGGTCACCAATCACGGCGAGGCCGGGCTCATCCTCTTCACCTTCTTCGCCAGCGCGACGGTCACCTCCTTGTTCATCACGGGACGGCCGGCGACGGTGAAACAGGCCTACGGCTACCCGACCCTCGCGATCGGCGTGCTGATCTCGCTGTCCGGCGTCATGACCGAGGTCCTGCCGCTCTACATCCTCGGCTCGCTCGTGGCCGGCTCCGGATGGGCGGCGACCTTCCTCAGCGCCATGGACAACATCACCGCCGCGACGCCTCCCGCCCAACGCGGACAGGTCTTCTCCTCGGTGTTCGTCGCCAGCTACCTCGCGTTCAGCGTGCCGGCGGTGATAGCCGGAATAGTCGTGTCCCACATCGGACTTCGCGCGACGGTCATCGGGTACGTCGGCTACGTCCTCGCCGTCGCACTGTTCGGCGCGGCACTCGCGGTCGTCATGCGGCGTACCGCGACCAGGGCCGAGGTGGCCGCCACTGCAACGGAAGACGCGCCGGAACCGATTGCGGTCGGCGAATCCTGAACGGACGCCGGGGTCAGCCCCGGTCCCGCAGCCCCACCATCCGGGTGGCCAGCTCCGCGTAGAACTTCCCCATCTCCTCGGGCGGGAGAGAGTTCTCGGCGCGGTACCAGCGCGCGACGTCGATGCCCATCGACAGCATCGCGTTGGTGGTGGCCTGGGAATCGGCGACGTCGAAGTCGCCGTTCTCGATTCCCGCATCGACGATCGCCCGCACCCGGCGGGTGATCTCCCGCCGCAACTCCATGACCGTCTCGAGGTGATCGGGCGCCAGCGACCCCAACTCGTAGTTCACGACGCGGGCGCGTACGTGCTCGCGCGCGTGGTGCTCGGTGAACGCGCCGACGACCGTTGCCAGGCGTTCGGCGGGCGCCACCGCCGGGTCGTCGACCTCGTCGATCATGCCCAGGATGATCCGGTGCCCCGCCTCGGAGAGCTCGAAGAGGAGCTCCTCCTTGGACCGGAAGTGCACGTAGACCGCCGCCGAACTCATCTGCGCGCCGTTGGCGATGTCCCGGGTCGTCGTGGCGTTGAAGCCCTTCGCCGCGAACGCCTCGGCAGCGGCCAGCAGCAACCGCTCCCGGGCCGCGACCGGTTGTATCCGGGTCGTCGGTTCGGTCGACGAGACCACGTTCACCCCCTCGTTCGCTCGGCGACCTCGCGCCTTCTCCAGCCGATTGACACCGCCCTTGATGCGCGGCATAGTGCAACTTATCACTAAGCAAGCGCTTAGTCAGCGGTCGGTCTTCCAGGTCTTCCCAGGCAGACGGTCCGTGATTGGTGTCGCCGAACACCCGGCAACCCCCGACAGGAGTAGAGAAGAACCCATGCACCTGAAGTTCAGTCCGGAGGAAGAGGCGTTCCGCGAGGAACTGCGCGGCATCTTCGCGAAGGTCCCCGAGGACCTCCGCAAGCGGAACGAAGAGGGCAGCCTCAACTACCCCGACGACATCGTCACGGCATCCCGCGTCCTCAACGAGCACGGCATCCTGACGCCGAGCTGGCCGATCGAGTGGGGCGGCAAGGACTGGACGCCGATCCAGCACCACATCTACCGCGAGGAGATGAGCCTGGCGTTCGTCCCCGACCCGCTGCCGTTCAACGTCAGCATGATCGGTCCGGTCATCGCCCAGTTCGGGTCGCAGGAGATGAAGGAGAAGTTCCTGCCCAAGACCGCCAACCTCGACATCTGGTGGTGCCAGGGCTTCTCCGAGCCCGAGGCCGGCTCCGACCTCGCCTCGCTCAAGACCCGCGCGGTCCTCGACGGTGACCACTACGTCATCAACGGCCAGAAGACCTGGACCACGCTGGGCCAGTACGCCGACTGGATCTTCCTGCTCGCCCGCACCAACCCGGACGTCAAGAAGCAGGCCGGCATCAGCATGTTCCTGATCCCGATGGACACCCCGGGCATCGAGCTGCGCCCGATCCAGCTCATCGACGGCAGCTACGAGGTCAACGAGGTCTTCTTCAACGACGTCCGCGTGCCCGTCGAGAACATGGTCGGCGAGGAGAACAGCGGCTGGACGCAGGCCAAGTTCCTGCTCGGCAACGAGCGCAACGGCATCGCCCGCGTCGGCTACACCAAGTCGAAGCTGGCGCGCGCCAAGGAGCTCGCCAAGGAGACCCGGACCGCCAACGGCACCCTGCTCGACGATCCGCTGTTCGCCACCCGCCTGGCCGAACTGGAGAACGAGCTGCTCGCCCTGGAGATCACCCAGCTGCGCGTCGCCGCGTCGTCGGCCGACGGCAAGCCCAACCCGGCGTCGTCGTTGCTGAAGCTCAAGGGAAGCCAGCTGCAGCAGGCCGCGATGGAACTCATCGCCGACATCGCCGGACCGGACTCGCTCCCGGTCGCCGAGGTCGACGTCGACGCCGCGAACGGCAGCGCAGCGGTCACCGCTCCCGAGTGGGCCCAGCTCGCCGCCCCGACCTACCTGAACTACCGCAAGGTCTCGATCTACGGCGGTTCCTCCGAGGTCCAGCGCCAGATCATCGACAAGGCGGTCCTCGGTCTCTGACCGCCGACCCCTCTGACCTCACTTCGACTTCACAGACCAAGGACAACAATGGATTTCGAGCTTTCCGAAGAACAGGGGATGTTGCGCGACACCGTGCGCGAGGTCCTCACCAAGACCTACGACGTGGAGACCCTCCGCAAGGTGACCGACACCGATCTCGGTTGGAGCGAGAAGGTGTGGAAGTCGCTCGCGGAGATCGGCATCCTCGGCCTGACCTTCCCCGAGTCCGAGGGCGGCATGGACGCCGGACCGGTCGAGTTCACCAGCGTGATGACCGAACTCGGTCGCGCCCTGGCCCCCGAGCCGTACCTGGACTCGGTGCTCGTCCCCGGCTCGCTGCTCGACGCCGCCGACGACGCGACCCGCGCCGAGCTGCGCGGCGGCCTCGCCTCCGGTGAGCTGCTGATGGCCTTCGCCCACAACGAGCCCGGCGACCGCTGGCCGGTGGCCGCGGTGTCCACCACCGCCACTGCCGAGGGCGTGCTCAACGGCACCAAGACCCTTGTCGGACACGGCGATTCCGCACACAAGCTGATCGTCTCGGCACGTGTCGGCGACGAGGTGGGCCTGTTCCTCATCGACGCCGACGCCGAGGGCGTCACCCGCACCGCGTACCGCACGCACGATCGTCGACGCGGCGCCGAGTTCACGTTCAACGACGCCCAGGCCACCCGCCTCGGCAGCGGTGACGCGTCGGAGCTCATCGCCAACGCGGAGATCGGCATCCAGACCGCACTGTGCGCCGAAGCCCTCGGCGCCATGGAGCGCAGCCTCGAGCTGACCGTCGAATACCTCAAGTCGCGCAAGCAGTTCGGTGTTCCGCTGGCCACCTTCCAGGCGCTCACCCACCGCGCCGCGGACATGTACGTCCAGCTCGAGCTCGCCCGGAGCCTGGTGCTGTACGCGACGACCGCCCTCGCCGACGGTATCGCCGACGCGGCCATCGCGTCGCGGGTGAAGCTGCAGACCGTTCGCTCGGCACGCCTCATCGGCCAGGAGGCCATCCAGATGCACGGCGGCATCGGCATGACCGCCGAGTACCCGATCGCGCACTACGTGAGTCGCCTGACCGCGATCAGCCACACCCTCGGCGACGCGGACGCCCACGTCACCAAGCTGTCGAAGGACCTGGCGTCCTACGACATGCTCAGCGTCGGCTGACACTTCTTCTCCCTCCCTGAGGTGCGCTTCGGCTCGCACCTCAGGGAGCAAAGAGGTACCGCCACGGATCCCGGCACCTCCCACCCCGCACGCCGGCCCACCGATACTGTTTCCTCAGCACAGCTCGGTGAGGAGAGAGGGACTCGGATGGATTTGCTGCGTGACAATCTGGCCGCTGGGGCGTCGTTCAGCCTCGTCGGGATCACCCTGCTCGTCGTCGGGTTCGTGGCGCTCGACGTGGTGACCCCCGGCCGGCTTCGGCAGCTGGTGTGGGTCGACCACAACCGCAACGCCGTCATCCTCGCCACCTCGATGGTCATCGGACTGTCGATCGTGCTGGTCTGCTCGGTCATCGACACCGAACTCCTCGAACTGTGGCGCGCGCTGCTCTACACCGTCGCCTACGTGGTCCTGACGATCGCGGTGATGATGTGGTCGTTCGTGCTCATCGACTGGCTGACCCCGGGCAAGCTGGGGACGCTGCTGCTGGAGAACGACGAGCACCCCGCCGGCTGGATCACCGCCGCGGTCTTCGTCGGCATCGGTGCCGTCATCGGCATGACCCTGCTGGTCTGAGCGGTTTCCGGCGCGACCACCAGGCTTATTGACGGTCCGCCAGCAACCTATTGACGGTGCGCCAACAAGCCCATACTGTTGGCGACCATGACCGCATCACTCATCGAAGAGTCCATCGACATCGACGCATCTGCCGAGCAGGTGTGGTCGGTGATCTCCGATCTCCAGCGCATGGGCGAGTGGAGCCCGCAGTGCAAGAAGATGATCATCCGCGGCGGCACCGTCGGGTTGGGGACCAAGACCATCAACATCAACCGCCGCGGCCCGTTGGTGTGGCCGACCACCTCCAAGGTCGTGCGTTTCACACCCAACCAGGAGATCGCCTTCCGCGTGGCCGAGAACCACACCGTGTGGAGCTACGCCATCACCCCGAACGGTTCGGGCGTGACCGTGACCGAGCGCCGCGAGGTGAACGGCTCCACCACCAAGGTGTCGTCGTTGCTCGTCGACAAGCTGTTCGGCGGCGCCGATTCCTTCGAGGCCGAACTCCAGCTGGGCATGGCCGAGACCCTCGGCAAGATCAAGCGCGCGGCCGAGAGCCAGCTCGACCGCGTCTGAAACCCCGTGATACCCGTCAGGTTCCGCTGATCTTGTCGATCAGTTCGGGGAGGTCGGCCACCGAGTCGATGACGTGGTCCGGGAAGGGCCCGAACTCGTCACGCGCGAGGGCATCGAGCGCCTCCTCGCGGAACTTGCCGGTGCGCACCAGCACACCGATCAGCGCCGACGCCTGTGCACCCAGGACGTCGTTGTGCATGTCGTCGCCGACCATCACCACCTGGTTGGGCTCGAGCCCCAACATGTCGGTGGCGGCGCGGAATCCGAGCGGCGAGGGTTTGCCGATCGCCTTGATCTTCTTGCCCGACGCCTTCTCGAGGCCCTCGAGATAGACGCCCGTGTCGATCGACAGCCCGTCGGCCGTCGACCACGTCATCGACCGGTGCATGGCGATCACCGGCACTCCGTCGAGCAGCATCTCGAGGACCTTCGACAGCGCGTCGTGGGTGAACACGGGACCTGCCCCACCCAGAACCACGACCTCGGCATCCGCCGGGTCGTCGGTCAGTTCGACCCCGGTCATGTCCTCGGCGATCGGGCCCTGGTTGAGAACCCAGACCCGTTTGCCCGGGAAGGTCGACCCCACGTATTCGGCGGTCAGCTTCGCGGCCGTCAGGATCTCGTCGGCATCGACGAAGAAGCCGCAGTCGTTCAACAGCTCCGCGATCTCGTTGCGCGAGCGCGAGGTGGTGTTGGTGAGGAACATCCGCGGGATCTTGCGGTCGGCGAGGCGGGAGACGGCCTCCACCGCGCCGGGCAGAGCCTTCCACGAGGTGACCATCACCCCGTCGATGTCGAGAAGCAGACCCAATGCCATGGGCACGAATGTAGTCCGCGGTCCCCGGCGACGCAGTGCAGGCATCCCTCGAACCGGGTACCCCGACGAGACGCGTCCGCTCACCTGGCATCCTGAGGCGCATGCGTACCGTCGCAGAGCATCAGGCCGTCGTCTCCGCATTGTTCGGCCCACCCGTTCCCGTCCGGCTGTCCCTGCCGGAGGCGTTGGGCAGGGCCACGTTCGCCGACGTCGACGCGCCGCTCTCGTTGCCCGGCTTCGACAACTCGGCGATGGACGGATTCGCCGTCCTCGCCGACGATCTCGCGGACGCCTCCCCCGACTCCCCCGTCACGCTGCCCGTCGCCGCGGACATCCCGGCGGGACGCACCGACGCTCTCGCACTGACCCCCGGCACCGCGCATCGCATCATGACCGGTGCCCCGCTGCCGGCCGGCGCCGACGCCGTCGTCCCGGTGGAGCTGACCGACGCGGCGGTCGGCCCGGTCGCGGCCGCGGAGACGGTCACGTTCACGGCACCGGTCGAGTCCGGAAAACACATCCGGCGTGCGGGTTCCGACATCGGGCAGGGCGTCCGTGCCCTGCCCGCCGGGACCGTCATCGGGGCGCCGCAGATCGGTCTGCTGGCCGCGCTCGGGATCGCCGAGGTCACCGTCGCCCGGCCGTTGCGCGTCGTGGTCCTGTCCACCGGCTCCGAGCTCGTCGAACCCGGAAAACCGTTGCAGCACGGCCAGATCTACGAGTCGAACGGAGCGATGCTCACCGCCGCCGCCATCGAGGCCGGCGCGATCGGCCGGCATGTGCACTTCGTCCCGGACGACACCGGCGACTTCCTCGACCGGCTCGACCAGGTCGCCGGCGAGGCCGACCTGATCATCACGTCCGGGGGTGTCAGCGCGGGCGCCTTCGAGGTCGTGAAGGACGCGCTGTCGGCCACCGGGTCCGTCGAGTTCGTGAAGGTCGCGATGCAACCCGGTATGCCGCAGGGCTGCGGTCACCACACCGCGTCCGACCGGCCCGACGGAACGCCCGGGCCCACCGTGCCGATCATCACACTCCCGGGCAACCCGGTCAGTGCCCTGGTGTCCTTCGAAGTCTTCATCCGGCCCGCACTCCGCGCCGCGATGGGGTTGCCACCGCAACGACGTCGGGTGACCGCCCGGCTGGGCGCCGACATCCGCTCACCGCAGGGCAAGCGGCAGTTCCTCCGCGGAGTCCTCCGGACCGACGAGGACGGATCGGGCGTCGTCGTCGACCCGATCGGCCCGCCCGGCTCCCATCACCTCCGCTTTCTCGCCGAGGCGGACGCACTGATCGACGTGCCCACCGAGACCGACGGTCTGGCCGTGGGAACTCCGGTCGACGTGCTCGTTCTGCGCTGAGCTCTAAGCTGGACCGAAGTCGTACCCGACCCGTGGTGCGCAAGGTTTCATCGAACGGCCCGCATCGGGCACAACAGGAGGTAGATCGTGGCCAGACGTCCGCGTCCGGACGAGGGCAACACCGGCCGTGTCGCCCATTTCCTAGACCTGGCCCGTGAGACCATCCCGCCGATCCATCCGGCCGGTATCCCGTTCGTCGCCGCCCCCGCGGCGGTCGCGTTCCTCGGACGCCGCCACCGCTGGATCGCGCGGCCCGCAGCACTGACCGCCGGCGCCTGTGCCGCGTTCTTCCGGCACCCGAGCCGTGTCCCACCGACCGAGCCGGGCGTGGTCGTCGCACCCGCCGACGGCACGATCGCACTCGTCGACGAGGCCGTCCCACCGGCGGAGGCGGGTCTGGGCAGCGATCCGCTGCCCCGTGTCTCGACCTTCCTGTCGATCTTCGACGTGCACGTCCAGCGTGTGCCCATCGCCGGTACGGTCACCGCGGTGACGCACACCCCGGGCGCGTTCTTGTCCGCGGACCTCCCCGAGGCCAGCCGTGACAACGAACGCACCACCATGACCATCCGTACGACGAGAAGAAGCGGAGGGGCGACCGGCGGCGGCGCCGGACCCGACCTCGCGGTCGTGCAGATCGCCGGGCTCATCGCGCGCCGGATCGTCTGCGACCCGAAGGTCGGCGACACCCTGCGGCTCGGCGACACCTACGGACTGATCCGCTTCGGTTCCCGGGTCGACGTCTACTTCCCCAAGGGCACCACACCCCGCGTCTCGGTGGGTCAGCGCGCCGTCGGCGGCGAGACCCCCTTCGCCTACCTCGACCTCTGATCCGGCCCGTGAACCCCCAGGCTGCGAATTCATCCGACGGTCCCGCCGGACGCCGGGCCGGTGACCCCGGTCTCCGCCGGCCGTCCCGCTCCTCCAAGACCCGCGTCCCCACCGCGCGGTCAGCACGACGCCAGGCGCAGGCCCATGGCCCCGCACCGTCCAAGCCACGTGAACCCGAACGTCGCCGGCTCAGCAAGCAGGCGCAGGCGGGACGCATCATCATCCCGTCGTCGCTCACGATCCTCGCGATCTGCGCGGGACTGACGGCGATGCGCGCGGCCACCACCGGCGACATCGACGTCGCCATGGGTCTCCTCGTCGCCGCCGCGTTCCTCGACGGCATCGACGGACGGGTGGCCCGGCTGATGGGCGCGACGAGCCGTATCGGCGCCGAGATCGACTCCCTGGCCGACGCGATCAACTTCGGCGTGGTGCCGGCGATGATCGTCTACTTCTTCCTGCTCGACGGCCAGGATCTCGGCTGGGCGCTGGCGCTGATCTACTGCTGCGCGATCGTGTTGCGCCTCGCCCGGTTCAACACCCTGCTCGACGACGACGAGGCACCCGGGTACACGAGGGACTTCTTCGTCGGCGTCCCGGCACCGGCGGCCGCCATCTGCGCGCTGCTGCCGATCGGTCTGGCCCAGCAGTTCGGCGAGGGCTGGTGGACATCGGTGCCCGCCGTGGGCGGATGGCTGGTCCTGGTCGCGTTCCTGGCCGTCAGCCGCGTTCCCACGGCGTCCCTGAAGACCGCGTCGATCCCGCCGCGCGCGGTCGCCGGTCTGCTCGTCCTCGTCGCGGTCGGTGCCGCTCTCCTGCTGACCTACCCCTACCTGCTGATGATGATCGGCATCGCCGCCTACGCGATCCACATCCCGTTCGCGTGGCGTTCGCGTCGGTGGGTCGCCTCGCGGCCGGAGCACTGGGACGACAAGCCCGCCGAGCGCCGTGCGCAGCGGAAGGCGTCGAAGACCGCGCCGGGTGGCCGTCGACGACGCCCCGTCCTGAAGTCGCAGCGCAGGCTGGGCCTCAACCGTCCCACCGGTGCGCCGGTCGCCGTGCAGAGCTCCGAACCGGTTGCCGATCAGAACGGAAGCGAGACCGAATGAGCTCACGGGTGTCCCTGACCCTGACCGCCCGACTCAACACCTCCGCGGCCGAGGCACGCCGCGGCATCATCCGGGTGCACCCCGAGGTGCTGACCGCGTTGTCGCTGCGGGAGTGGGATGCCGTGTCGATCACCGGCGCCCGCGTGACCGCCGCGGTGGTCGCGGCGACCGATGCGTCGGCGCCGACCGGGACCGTCCTGCTCGACGAGATCCTCTTCTCCAACGCCGGGGTCAAGGAGAACGCCCCGGTCGTGCTGGCCCCGGTGGTCGTGCACGGCGCGAGCCGGGTCGTCGTGAACGGCTCGGTGCTGGCCACCCAGTCGATCACCGAGTCCACGCTCCGGCGCGCGCTGCTCGGCAAGGTGCTCTCGGTCGGTGACGCGGTGTCGCTGCTGCCCCGCGACCTCGGGCCCGAACTCGCCGCGACCGAGGCGACGCGCGCCCTGGCCCGGTCCGTCGGCATCACCTGGACCACCGAACTGCTCACCGTCACGGGTACCGATCCGGGCTCCCCCGTCAGCGTGCAGACCAACACCGCGGTGCTGTGGTCGACGACCGCAGGCGAGGTGCCCCCGCTCGGCGACCGCGCCGGTCTCGGTTCGCCGCGGATTCCGGGTGCGCTCGGCATCGTGCCCGACACCCCGGTCAACGCACCGCCGACGATCCCGGCTCCCGTCGGCAGCGTCCCGGTCGAGGAGCCCGACGTCCCGGTCCGGCCGGTGTCCGAGCTGGTCGGCGTCGACTCGCAGATCACCAAGCTCACCGAATGGCTGGCGATCACGCTCGACGAGCCCGACGTCCTGCGCACCCTGGGCGCCGCGCCTCGTCTCGGCGTCCTGGTGACCGGGCCGGCCGGTGGCGGCAAGGCGACGCTGGTCCGATCGGTCTGCGCGAAGCGCACCCTCGTCACCGTCGACGGCCCGACGACCGGCGCCACCGAACCCAACACCCGCCTGCGCACGGTCACCGACGCGGTGGCCCGCGCCCGCGCCACCGGCGGGGTCCTGCTCATCACCGACATCGACGCCCTCCTGCCATCCGAGCCGGAGCCGGTCGCCACCCTTGTCCTCGACGAGCTGCGCTCGGGCATCTCCGATGGCCGTATCGCGCTCGTCGCGACCACCGCCGAACCCGTTCGCCTCGACTCGCGCCTACGCGACCCGTCGCTGTGCGACCGCGAACTGATCATCGGACTGCCCGACGCCGCCACCCGCGGACGGCTGTTGGCGGCGATCCTGTCGACGGTTCCCACCGAGGGCGACCTCGACCTCGAGTCGGTGGCCGCACGCACCCCGGGTTTCGTCGCCGGCGACCTCGCCGCGCTCACCCGCGAGGCCGCGCTGCGCGCCGCGACCCGCGCCAGCAGCAGCAAATCCGAACCCGCACTCCGCACCGAGGATCTCGTGGGCGCGCTCGACGTGATCCGGCCGGTGTCCCGGTCGGATTCCCCCGAGGTGGCACTCGGTTCGATCACGCTCGCCGATGTCGGCGACATGGTCGAGACCAAACAGGCGCTGACCGAGGCGGTCCTGTGGCCGCTGCAGCATCCCGACACCTTCGCCCGGCTCGGCGTCGACCCGCCCCGCGGTGTGCTGCTCTTCGGCCCGCCAGGATGCGGCAAGACCTTCGTCGTCCGCGCGCTCGCCGCATCCGGCCAGTTGTCGGTGCACACCGTCAAAGGTGCTGAGCTGATGGACAAATGGGTCGGCTCGTCGGAGAAGGCGGTCCGTGACCTGTTCGCCCGCGCCCGCGAGTCGGCGCCGTCGCTGATCTTCCTCGACGAGGTCGACGCGCTCGCACCTCGTCGAGGGCAATCCACCGATTCCGGGGTCGCCGACCGTGTGGTCGCGTCGCTTCTCACCGAACTCGACGGCGTCGAACCGCTGCAGGACGTGGTCGTACTCGGCGCGACCAACCGCCCCGACCTCATCGACCCGGCGCTGCTGCGACCCGGCCGCCTAGAACGCCTGGTCTTCGTGCCGCCGCCGGATGCCGCAGCCCGCGGGGACATCTTGCGCACCAGCGGCCGCGACGTCCCGCTCGACGACATCGACCTCGACGAACTCGCCGCCGACCTCGAGGGCTACTCCGCCGCCGACTGCTCGGCGCTGCTCCGCGAGGCCGCACTGTCGGCGATGCGACGCGACATCAACGCCGCGGTGGTCACCGCCGACGACGTGACCGAGGCCAGGAGCCGGGTCCGTCCGTCGCTCGACCCCGACCAGGTGGAGAACCTGCGGGCGTATGCCGAGCGCCGGTTGGAGTGAGGGTTCGCACGGCCGTTCTCGTCCTGTCCGCGAAGGCGAGACAACCAAAGGGGTGACTGATGCCACGGCCGTCCAAACCGTTGATCAACCGTGACGCGGCAGTGCAGGCATCGCTCGAGATCATCGACACCGAAGGACTCGATGCGTTCAGCCTTCCGCGACTGGCAGAGCAGCTGGGAGTCCGCGCCCCGTCGCTCTATCACCACTTCAGGGACAAGCACGAGCTGCTCGCCGAAGTCGCTCTCCGCGTCGCCGGACCGAGTCGGAGACCTCGGGTGAAGCCGGGACCGGACTGGCCTGACTACCTGATCGGGATCTCCCTGAACTTCCGGCAGTCGGTCCTCCGACATCGGAACGCGGCACCGCTCCTGGTTACGCATCTTCCGCGCGTGCGGTTCGTCTCCGTTCAGGAGGACTGTGCGTCGTTTCTCTCCGCGTCAGGTGTCCCCACCGAGCTCCAGGTCCGAATCCTGGAAGGCGTGCAGAGCCTCGTCGTCGGCGCCGTGTTGATGGAGGCGTCGCAGCCTCCGCACAGCCGGTCGTCCGCCGCGGGGCATGTCTCGCCCGACACACAGCCGCACCTGTCCCGAGCGCTGTCGGCCAACCACCTCACCCCGCGCCGGCTCTTCGAGACGCGGCTGCGGGATTTCCTGTACGGCGCTGTCCGGGACCACGCAGGTGCCGCGGACGAACCTACTCGACGTTGACCAGGTAGAACACCGACGATCCGCCACCGGCGGCCTGCGGGGAGGCGCCGACCTGAACCCAGTAGGTCGACCCACCCTTGGCCGCGGACAGCACGGCAACGGACTGTCCGCCTTCGGTGGAACGATGCGACTCGACGTAACCGGCGTCGGTCAGCTTCTTCGTCGCCGCCTCGAGCTGGTTGCCGCCGTTCGCCGGACCCTGGACGGTGACCTCCCAGCCGTCGGCGCGCGTACCGCTCGCCGACAGCACGTGCCCGTCGATCAGCGGCACCTGCGTGACGGGAAAATCAGACGGCAGCGGAACCCCATCGGGGCCCGCCTGCTCCTCCTCGCTGCACCCGGCCAGCGCGCCACCGACCACCGCGATCGAAGCCAGTACCACAACGAGACGCCAGAGCCAGTCGAACCGGAACATACGGGCAACGGTAAAGTAGTTCCCGCGGGTGTTCGCCCGTGACACCCCGCCGGGAGAAAGACGGAGTGCCCTTTTGATTTCTGTGTTGGCTGCGTTGGCAGTGTGCGCACTGATCGCGCCCGCAGTCATCCACTGGATCGGCACCCGGGGTTTCTACATCCTCGCGCTCGCGCCGCTCGGCGCCCTGATCTGGGTGATCACCCACTGGCCCGCCCCCGAGGCCGACCGCGCCGTCGTGGAGACGGTGAGCTGGGTTCCGTCGTTGCAGATGGACATCGTCACCCGCTTCGACACCCTCACGGCGATCCTGTCGGTCCTGATCCTGGGCGTCGGCGCCCTCGTGCTCTGCTACTGCGCCCACTACTTCGACGACGCCCGCCCGCGCGTCGCGCTGTTCGGTGGCGAGATGGTGGCCTTCGCGGCGGCCATGTTCGGTCTGGTCATCTCTGACAACATGCTCGTGCTCTACGTGTTCTGGGAGCTCACGACCGTCCTGTCGTTCATGCTCGTCGGCTTCTACGGCGTCCGTGCGACGGCCCGGCGATCGGCCACCCAGGCTCTCCTGGTCACCACCTTCGGTGGCCTGGCCATGCTCGTCGGCATCATCATGCTGGGCGAACGCTCCGGGACCTACCTGCTCTCGGAGATCATCGCGGCACCGCCGACCGGCGTCTACGTCGACATCGCGATCGTCCTGCTGCTCATCGGCGCGCTCAGCAAGTCGGCCATCGTCCCGTTCCACTTCTGGCTCCCGGGCGCGATGGCCGCCCCCACGCCGGTCAGCGCCTACCTGCATGCTGCCGCGATGGTGAAAGCCGGCATCTACCTGATCGCGCGTCTGGCCCCGGGCTTCTCGGCCACCGCCAGCTGGCAGATCGCCGTCGTCGGCCTCGGTGCGCTGACGATGGTCCTCGGGGGCTGGCGTTCACTCCGTGAACTCGACCTGAAACTCATCCTCGCCTTCGGCACCGTGTCCCAGCTGGGATTCATGGCCGTCCTCGTCGGCATCGGCGATGCGAACGTGGCCATGGCAGGCCTCGCCATGCTCGTCGCGCACGCCATGTTCAAGGCGTCGCTGTTCATGGTCGTCGGCATCATCGACCACGCGACCGGTACCCGCGACATCCGCAAGCTCGCACGTCTCGGGCACCGCCTGCCGGTGCTCGCCGTCACCGCGGCGCTCGCCGGTGCGAGCATGGCCGGCATCCCGTTCACCTTCGGGTTCATCGGCAAGGAGACCGCCTTCGCGTCGGTCTGGGACACCGGGGCCCTCAGTTCCTGGCAGGCCCACACCGTCGACATCGTCCTGCTGGTCGGATCGATCATCACCTGCGCGTACACGCTGCGCTTCCTGTGGGGCGCGTTCGGACGCAAGGTCCGCAACACACCCAGCCCGGCCGTGGCGAAGATGCACGCCCCCGCCTGGGCCTTCTACATCTCCCCGGTCGTCCTCGCCGTCGCCGGTGTGGTCGCCGGCTTCGTCAGCGGGCCGATCGGCGCCCTCTTCGAGCCCTACGCCGAGACCCTGAACAGCTACGGACACGAGCTCGAACACCTCGCGCTGTGGCACGGTTTCGGACTCCCGGTGATCTTCTCGATCATCGTGATCGTCGGCGGTGTCATCGCCTTCCTCGGCATCCGCAAGATCCGCGACCGTGTCTTCGGTTTCCGGCCGATGCTCAACGCCGACCGGATCTACGACGCCGCGCTGCGTTCGGCCGACACCGTCTCACTGCTGCTCACACGCAACACCCAGCGCGGATCGCTGCCCGTCACCCAGGGCGTCATCCTCTGCACGGCGATCCTGTTGCCGACGATCGTGCTGTTCCTCGGCGCCCGTGACCAGCTGCAGATCGACTACGACGCCACCGCTCCCCAGTTCGTCATCGGCGGCATCATGATCGCTGCTTCGATCGCAGCGGTCGTCCTGCGCAATCGTCTCGCCGCGACGCTGCTCGTCGGCGTAACCGGTTACGGCTGCGGCATGTTGTTCGCCCTCTACGGCGCCCCCGACCTCGCGCTCACCCAGTTCCTGGTGGAGACGCTGACGCTGGTCATCTTCGTGCTCGTCCTGCGTAAGCTGCCGGCCGAGCCGGAGAAGCGGCACGCCACCGGCTTCAAGCCCCTGCGCGCGCTGATCGGCCTCGCCTTCGGCGCCATGCTCGTGGTGATCGGCCTGTACGCGGCCTCCGCACGCTCGACCGAGCCACTGCACGTCGACCTTCCCGAGGCCGCCTACAAGTTCGGTCAGGGCGCGAACGCGGTGAACGTCATCCTCGTCGACATCCGCGCGTGGGACACACTCGGCGAGGTGTCCGTGCTGATCGCCGCGGCGACGGGTGTCGCCTCGATGGTGTTCCGCAACCGGCGCTTCGGCGCGGTACCACGCGTCGCCGACGCCGCTCGCCTGCAGGCCGGGATCAGCGACAACGACACCGATGACGACGACGATCCGATCCCACCGGACCGCACGACCTGGCTGCTCGGGTCTGGTCTGCGCGACCCCCGGCATCGATCGATGGTCCTCGAGGCCACCACCCGACTGCTGTTCCCGACGATGGTCGTGCTGTCGGTCTACTTCTTCTACGCCGGACACAACTCGCCGGGCGGCGGATTCGCCGGTGGCCTCACCATGGGTCTCGCGCTGGTCCTGCGGTACCTGGCGGGTGGCCGCTACGAGCTCGGGGAGGCCCTGCCGATCGAACCGGGCCGCATCCTGGGCGCAGGTCTGGCGATCTCCGCCGCCACCGCGATCACGTCGTTGTTCCTCGGGGCGCCCGCGCTCTCGTCCGCCGTCTTCGAGATCACCGTCCCGGTCCTCGGCGACATCAAGCTGGTCACCGCGCTGTTCTTCGACCTCGGGATCTACCTCATCGTGATCGGACTGGTACTCGACGTGCTGCGCAGCCTCGGGGCCCGCCTCGACGTCGAGACGACGATGGCGCGCACTCCCGTCCGCACCCAGACCGATCCGGCGGCGATCCCGGCCGAATCCGACGAGCCGACGGCCGAGAACGTCCCCGCGGGAGAGGGACAGGTGGTCCGATGAGCACCAATCTCCCACTCCTCCTCGTCGTCGGGGTCATGGCCGCGTGCGGCGTGTACCTGCTGATGGAACGCAGCCTGGTCCGGATGTTGTTCGGCCTGCTCCTCGCCGGCAACTCGCTCAACCTGATGATCATCGTGGTGTCCGGCGGGATGGGTAATCCGCCGATCCTGGGCCGGTCGTCGGAGAACCGAGCCACGGATGCCGACCCGCTCGCCCAGGGAATGATCCTGACCGCGATCGTCATCACCATGGGCGTCGCGGCGTTCGTGCTCGCGCTCGTCTACCGGCTGTTCGTGATCAACCGCGACGACGACGATCTCGAGGACGACGTCGAGGACGTCAAGATCAAGACGGGCACACTCGACACGGCCCCCGATCGCGACCGCAGCGACGACCCGGTCACGCTGTCCGATACCGCCAGCGGCGACTACTTCGACGACTCGGGTAACCCCCTCTCCCCCGAGGAGGTCGCCGAACGTCACGCGGCGCTGCACGAGACCGACATCATGCCGACCGACTCCGACGTCATCGACGAGATCGGGTCCGACAGTTCCGAGGACGACCCGGACCTCGTGGGAGACAAGATCCCCGAGGACGACTCCGACCACCCGAAGGTCATCGGGAGCTCCGGGGAGAAGGTCGCCACCGACGACGCCGAACACGATTCCGAAGGGGGTGACCGATGACTCCGCAGCCGTCCTGGATTCCCGTCCTGATCACGCTGCCGACGCTGGTCCCCCTCGGCGCCGCCGCGCTGTCGCTGCTACTCGGCCGCAGCCCGCGGTTCCAGCGCGTGGTCGCCATCGCGGCGATCTCGGTGGCGTTCATCGCGTCGTGTCTGCTGCTCTACCTGACCGACCGGCACGGTACCTTCGCGGTCGCGATCGGCGGCTGGGGTGACAAGGGCTTCCCCAACGGCCCACTCGGGATCACGCTGGTCGTCGACCAGCTCGCGGCGCTGATGCTGGTCGTCTCGACGATCGTGCTGCTGTGCGTCGTCGTGTACGCGATCGGTCAGGGTATCCGTGACGGCACGGCCCAGCAGCCGACGTCGATCTTCCTGCCGACCTACCTGATCCTGACCGCGGGTGTCTGCAACGCCTTCCTGGCCGGCGACCTGTTCAACCTCTACGTCTCCTTCGAGGTGCTGCTCACCGCGAGCTTCGTGCTGCTCACGCTCGGCGCCAGCGAGGAACGCGTCCGCGCCGGCGCGTCGTACGTGATGGTGTCGATGTTGTCGTCGCTGATCTTCCTGGCCGGCATCGCCTTCGCCTACGCCACCACGGGGACGCTCAACCTCGCGGAGATGGCGGTCCGCCTCGACGACGTGCCCGACGGCACCCGCAACGCCCTCTATGCGGTACTGCTCGTGGCGTTCGGCATCAAGGCCGCGGTCTTCCCCCTGTCGACGTGGCTGCCCGACTCCTACCCGACCGCGCCCGCCCCGGTCACCGCGGTGTTCGCGGGCCTCCTCACCAAGGTCGGTGTGTACGCGATCGTCCGCGCCCACACCCTGTTGTTCCCCGGCGGGTCGATGGACACGGTGCTCATGGTCGCGGGTCTGCTGACGATGATCGTGGGCATCTTCGGTGCGATCGCCCAGTCCGACATCAAACGTCTGCTGTCGTTCACCCTCGTCAGCCACATCGGCTACATGGTCTTCGGCGTCGCGCTGTCGTCGGAACTCGGGATGTCGGCGGCAATCTACTACGTCGCCCACCACATCCTCGTCCAGACCACGTTGTTCCTGGTGGTGGGCCTGATCGAGCGTCAGGCGGGATCGGCCTCACTGCGTCGGCTCGGCGGCCTGATCGCCAGCCCCGTCCTCGCCGTCCTCTTCCTCGTCCCGGCCCTCAACCTGGGGGGTATCCCGCCGTTCTCCGGGTTCATCGGCAAGGTCGCACTCCTCGAGGCCGGCGTCCAGAACGGATCGGTGCTGGCCTGGATTCTGGTGGCCGGCTCGGTCGTCACCAGCCTCCTCACGCTGTACGTGGTGGCCCGAATCTGGACCAAGGGCTTCTGGCGGCCCCGCGCCGACGCCCCCGAGGGCGAACTCGCCGACCAAGGACCGTCCGCACTCATCGACGAACGCGACGACGGCGCCTTCTCCGAACGTGAGGACGTCGGCCGCATGCCGGCGATGATGGTCCTCCCCACGTTCGCGATGGTCGTCGCCGGTCTGGTGCTCACACTGTGGGCCGGCCCGATCTTCGACTTCACCGACAGCGCCGCAACCGACGTCGTCCACCGCGGCGTGTACGTCGAGGCCGTACTGGGCGGAGGTGAATCACGATGACGACCGGAGAACAGCCCAGCGGGAAGCAGCCCGACGGTGGCGAACGGACCATGAAGCGACGCGCCCCGGTGGTGTCCACCAAGGGCCCCGTACTCTCGCTGGTGATCAACACCTGGCGGGTGTCACTGCTGTTCATCTTCTGGCACTTCGTCAGTGCTCTGGTGTGGCTGCGCAATCACACGCGCCTGCCCAAGTGGCTCGGCAGCGACAGCCGCGAGGTCGGGGTCCGGCTGTGGACCATCGCCTGGCTGACCTTCGTCTGGGTGTTGTTGTGGGGCACCGTTTCGTGGGCCAACATCATCGGCGGCGTGGTCCTCGCGGTTGCGGTGCTCACCGTGCTGCCCCTACCGCGCGTACCCGTCGAGGGCCGAATCCACCCGCTGTCGCTGGCCCGGCTCGTCGTCCGGCTCGTCGTCGACTTCTTCGTCTCGAGCCTGCAGATCGGCTGGATGGCCATCCGACCCGGCCGACCGCCACTCGGTGCCGTCGTGCGCGTCCGGGTTGCGATCAAGTCCGACATGGTCCTCACCCTTGCCGTCGACTACCTGAACCTCGTGCCCGGCACGATGGTGCTCGAGATCGACCACCGTCGTCGCATGCTGTACGTCCACGTCTTCGACGTCCGGTCGGAGAAGAAGGTGCGCGCGTTCTACGACCAGGTCGCCTACGTCGAGCGCATGTTCATCAAGGCCTTCGAGCGGGACAGCGAATGGCATCCCAGCCCGTACCACGGCATCGACGAGGACTTCCATCACGTGCGGCCCATCCAACCGGTCGCCGGTGCGCAGTCGGCGGACATCCCGACCGCGGCGGCGGAGACCTCCCGCTCGGATCGAGGTGAGTCATGAGCGTCGTGTGGACGATCGCGGCGACGATGCTCCTGATCGCCGCGATCCTGACGATGATCGCCATCCTGCGCGGACCGTCGACGCTGGACCGTCTGGTCTCGCTCGACGTCCTCATCGCGCTGTGCATGTGCGGTCTCGGTGTGTGGGCGGCCTACAGCCTCGACTCGACGGTCGTGCCGGCCATCGTCGCGCTGTCGCTGCTGAGCTTCGTCGGATCGGTGGCGATCGCACGATTCCGAGTCCGGGATGACCAGACATGATCGTGGATATCGTCAGCGGAACGCTGATCCTCATCGGCTGCCTCATGGCGGTCACCGCGGCCATCGGTCTGGTGCGGTTCCCGGACACGCTGAGCCGGATGCACGCCGCCACCAAACCGCAGACCTTCGGGCTGCTGCTGATCCTGCTCGGCGCGGTGGTCCGCCTCGGCGACAACGTCGACAGCGGGATGCTCATCCTGGCCGGGCTCTTCGCGCTGATCACGGCACCGGTGGTCGCCCACCGGATCGGACGCCTCGCCTATCAGGAACAGCGCGCCCGCGACGGCCTCATGGAGGAGCGCGACATGGAGTCACCCGACCGGGATTAGCGGAGAGTTCGGGGCCGCAGTGGTCAAGTTGCATCCCGTACGAAAAGGCTCGTTTGAGATCTATTGGACAACTTGCCGACATCTCCGCGTATCGGTCGGTGTCGAGATCATAAGCCATCGATAAGTCGTCGGACGGGATCAACGACTGTTTCTGCCTGTTCTTCGTTCTGCCACTAAAGCCACGAACACCTCCGTCCTAGTTCGCGACGTTACGCTCTGTCGCTGCTGAAATCCTTCATGAGATGCTGCGTCTGTGACGGAATCGCTCGACTTGGAGAACTGGCTACGAGCCCAGTGTTCGGAATACACCTTCGGCCTCGGAGGCGCATATCGTATAGAAGGCGACCACGCGTGGCCGCTGACCGCGAAGGATGAAGTCGATCTACTGAAGCAGCTAGCAGCTGGTGGGCACATCCTCCCCTTACCGAAGGAGCCGGCCGCGCTCGCGAACGTTCTTGAGGTCGGCATCGTCGGGTTCCTTATCGACCGCATATCGAGCCTAACCAGCGCCTTCGCGGAGCGAGGGACCGAGCGCGGTTACCCAGACCTCGAAATCAGCGGCGACGCTTTCGGGGGCGGGTATCACGCCATCGACATCAAAGTCGCTCGACGCGCTGTCCGCAAGAGCGGCACTCCAGCGAACAAGACCCAGAGCGCGATAACCCTCTACACAGGTAACACTTACTTTAAGCACCCTGACCTGCAGTTTCCTGGTACGTTTCGTCCCTTCGCCGACTACACTTCGCACCTCGACGTTCTCGGTATTTACACTCTCGATGACAAAGCTTCCGGGAGGGTTCGGGACCTGGAACTGATCGTTCAGCAACCATGGAAGATCGCCAGCGAGCAACGTTCCTCCACTACACGCGAGTACATCGGAGCAGTTAAGGACATCGATGCGCTTCGGGACGGCAGAGGTGCGTTCGCGACACCCGAAGAGTTCTACACCTACTGGCGCAAGTACAAGTTCAAGACAGCACCTGTAGTTGTTCAGCTGCTAGACAAGATGCGTCGCCAGTAGATCGCATCCTGTGGGTGAGTCCCATACGTGGGTGTCGGACAGCCGTGAGAAGCTTTCTAGCATGGCGACCACCCGCGGCGTAGCAATCTCACTGTTCTCAGGGGCCGGAGGCCTCGACCTGGGTGCCGAACTCGCGGGATTTGACGTCCGGGCTGCTGTTGAACGCCACGCAGATGCTGCGATGACAATGGAGAAGAACTTCCCCAAGCTGGGCGCTCCGGTGATCCACAAGGACATCCTAGAAACTTCCACGACTGAGATCCTTAAGGCAGCTGGTCTTCGCAAAGGGCAGAGACCAGACCTGCTCGTGGGAGGGCCCCCATGCACACCGTTCTCGAAGAGCGGGTTCTGGCTCGAATGGAAGCGTTCAGGACTCGACCCTGACGCCTCCCTTCTGCAGGAGTACACCCGCGTTCTCCGAGAGTCTCGGCCGCGAGCGTTTGTGCTCGAGAATGTATATGCACTGACCTACAACAACCAAGCCAGCAGACCTGCGCTTACGCGTCTACTTCGGGAGATCGACGAAGCGGGTTATGACTGCAATATGGCGGTTCTCAATGCTGCGGACTACGGTGTGCCACAGGCCCGCCCACGACTATTCATTGTCGGAACCCCTAAAGGCACGCCAACACCAACGCTGCCGAAGGCTACGCACGGCGGCAAGTGGGAGCGGAGGGCGACAGGAACCGCCGACAGACCGCACGTCACGGCAGGCGAGGCTCTGGCAGGCCTGGTCACAGAGCCAGAGCGGGAAGAGACCCTCGGCGGACAATACGGCAAGTTACTGAAGGACATTCCGCCAGGCGGCAACTACCTCCATTACACCGAGGAAAGGGGCCATCCCCAGCCGCTCTTCAAGTGGCGGAGCCGCTACTGGTCATTCTTGTTGAAGCTTGACCCCGGCAAGCCATCGCCTACGATCCAGGCGCAACCAGGCCCCAATGTCGGACCATTCCACTGGGACAACCGAAGACTGCGCGTTCCCGAGGTAAAGCGCCTGTTTACGTTTCCCGACGAATTCGAGTTCGTAGGAGGGCGTGCGAGCGTTCAGTATCAGTTGGGTAACTCCGTGCCACCTCTCCTGGCGCAGCGCGTGCTGGAACAGGTTCAGTCCGCAATTCGGAGGTGAAGTGCGCCGTGACCGGCAGCTCTCCAACGCGCCTCCACAAACAGACTGGAGTTGTGGTTCCTGCTGTGCGATTTGGCTCCGGCGGGGACCTACCCTAAGCTGATGTAACGTGTTCGGCTTGCGCTGCAACCATGGGGCGAGTCGCACCGAGCCCCCTTCGTCTAGCGGCCTAGGACGCCGCCCTTTCAAGGCGGTAGCGCGGGTTCGAATCCCGTAGGGGGTACAGTCTTCGGACTGACGTAGTACAGCAAGGCCCTGTGGCGCAGTTGGTTAGCGCGCCGCCCTGTCACGGCGGAGGTCGCGGGTTCGAGTCCCGTCAGGGTCGCAGTTGACGCCGGAGAATCCGGCGATTTGCGCAAGGCATCCGAAACGGGTGCCCGCGGCCAGGTAGCTCAGTTGGTACGAGCGTTCGCCTGAAAAGCGAAAGGTCGCCGGTTCGATCCCGGCCCTGGCCACCTAGTCGCGCTAGTATCGCGCCCTGTCGTCATAGGGAACAAGGACGAGAGTCGAGAGTTCGCCGGTTCACGGCTTAGGACCGTCGCACACCGTGCCTACCTTGAGCCGAGTTCAACCAAGCCGCCACTTGCCGCTGCTTCTCGCCGCGAATCCGCCGATGGAGCCCCGGTCCACGGTCCTCAGGCGGTGCGGAGGGGCGTACCGAGGGGTCAATCCAGCTCGGCCACAACCGATGCGACGACATCGCGCATCGAGTGGGTGTCGCGGTACACCGCGCGTTGCCGCTGATAGCTGGCACCCTGCGTGATGATGCGCTCCACGCCGGCGAGTTCGTCGACGCAGCCGAGGTCGCGTGCGATCGGCTGGAGGCGTTCGAGCAGCCGATGCAGATCGTCGGTGACGAGTTCCTCCCGGCACTGCCCGTCGAGGATGACGATGGCGTCGAGGCCGTATCGCGCTGCGCGCCACTTGTTCTCCTGGACCAGCCAGGGTGCCATCGTCGGCAGGGTCTCCCCCGCCGAGAACCGGCGGTCGAGGTCGACGACGAGACAGTGGATCAGTGCGACGATCGCGGAGAGCTCGTCGAGGTTGGTCATGCCGTCGCAGACGCGGACCTCGATGGTGCCGAGATGCGGTGACGGGCGGATGTCCCAGCGGATCTCGTTGAGGTGGTCGATGATGCCGGTCGTCTTCTGGTCGGCGACGAAGGCCTCGAACTGGTCCCACGTCTCGAACTGGAACGGCAGTCCCGCGGTGGGGAGCTGTTGGAACATCATCGCGCGGTTGCTGGCGTAACCGGTGTCCTGACCGGCCCACATCGGCGACGACGAGGACAGCGCCAGCAGGTGCGGATAGAAGTTCAGCAGGGAGTCGAGGATCGGGAGCACCTTGTCGCGGTGGCTGATCCCGACGTGGACGTGGACGCCCCAGATGAGCATCTGCCGACCCCACCACTGGGTGCGTTCGATGAGCTCGGCGTAGCGGTGACCTTCGGTCAGCAACTGCGTCGAGTACTCGGCGAAGGGATGCGTGCCGGCGCCGTAGAGGTCGACGCCGAGTTCCTCGGTCAGGACCCGTACGACGCCGAGGGTGTCGGTCAGATCCGCGATCGCCTCACCGGTGGTGCGGCAGATTCCCGTCACGAGTTCGACGGTGTTGCGGAGCAGTTCCTTGTGGATCTTCCCCTCACGGTCGGGGTGATGCTCACCGACCGCGGCGAAGAGCGCCGCCGCCGAGTTCGACAGATCGCCGGTGACCTTGTCGGTCAGAGCGAATTCCCACTCGACCCCCAGCGTGGGGGTCGGCGACCCGTCGAACTCGATCGGTGACATGGGCGGCCGCGCCCGGTGCCGGATCGCGGGTGCCTAGCTGCGCTCTTCGATGACGCCGCACGCGATGCGCGAGCCGGCGTCACCGGTCTTCAGGGTTTCTTCCTTCGGTCCACCCGGGTACTTGTCGGCCGGGATGTTGCCGAAGTTGTCGGGCTTCTCGTGGATCATGATGGCCTTGCCGAAGACCTGATCCAGCTTCACCGCGTCGGTGGTCGTCACGGTACGACCGGTGTGGTCTTCGAGGATGTTGATCGAGACCAGGTCACCGCTTGCGGGGTGGCTGGTGCTGCCGTCGACCTGCAGGTGCCCACCGGCCGAGGTGAAGGCCTGTGCCCCACCGGAACCGGCGTCGCAGGTGCCGTTCTCGTGGATGTGCATGCCGTGGAAGCCTGCGGGTAGGTCACCGTCGGTGACACGCACGCTGACCGTGACCGGGCCGTCGCCCTGGGACTCGGCCGAGAAGGTGGCCTCGCCGACGACCTTGCCGGAGGTGTCCTTGATCTCGGCGGTCGCGACCTGACCGCTGGGCTCGTCGTCGACGTTGTCCGCGGCACCCGGGGGCAGCGGCTTGTCGGAGATCACCGGCGGTGTCGTGCCGGGGACATCCGTGGGGTTCTGGTCGGGGCTGCACCCGGCCAGGGCGACCCCGATCAGTCCCGCGGAAGCCAGCGCGGCGAGGGCGCGCGACGCGGTGAGTTTCGAACGTCCGGACATGTCACTCCTTGATCACTGTCACCGGGGCTTCGCCCGGCTGTGGGCGGTTCACTGGGCGTCGGCCCAACGGTGCGCGACGACTGCACTGCGCGCTGTTGAAGTTGTGCGAATGATTCGACGATAGTCCGGCCGCGTGCGTCACGATCCACTGACCGCGGTCACCACGATCACCGGGACCCCGCCCTTGCATCGGGTGAACGAGCTGGGACGCTCCTCGACCGAGACCGTGCCGCCCAGTGCCTTCGCAAGCTCGTCGGCCTGGGCCTTGTCGGAGTCCGAGTCGTAGAAGATCGTGTTCTCGCTGAAACCGCCGGCGGTGTAGTTGCCGGGCTGGGCCATCGTGTAGCCCTTCTCCTTCAGCAGGTCACTCACATCCGAGGCGAGTCCGGACACCTGACCGGCGTTGATCACGCACACCCGCTTCGTCGTCGACGACGCGGAGGTCGACGACGTGGTGGAGGCGGGTGTCGGGGTGGCGGTCGCGGTGGTCTCGGTGGCCTGGGGTTCGCTTCCCGAGGTCGCCGCGGAATGCCAGCCGAGCCCGATGAAGACGACGGCCACTGCGAAGAGCATCATCGCCCCCGCGCGCAGCGGCAGGCGATTGGGCTCACGGTCTGCATTCATCACCGACGACCTTAACGCACCTCGGGTGGCTGACCGGGGTCAGCGTCTCAGGTGATCTCGAAGCCCAGACGGCGCGCGGCGCGGGCCTTCTGGCGCGACGCACGGAGGCGGCGGAGTCGCTTGACGAGCATGGGATCCGCGGCCAGTGCCTCCGGCCGGTCGACCAGCGCGTTGAGCACCTGGTAGTACCGGGTCGCCGACAGGCCGAACAGTTCCTTGATGGCTTCTTCCTTGGCGCCGGCGTACTTCCACCACTGACGTTCGAAGGCCAGGATGTCGTGTTCTCGGCGCGACAGACCGTCCGCACCGACCTCGTGCGGGTCGGGCTGGGCTCCGTTGTCGGGGGTGGGTTGCTCGCCGTCGTTCTGGCTACGCGCGGTTGCGCCGTCCATCTCACTCCCTCACCGATAAACCTGATGACCCTCACACCGTCGCTGACGTGCACGGAACCGGCGGGCCGATCCAGACGGAACGAATCGGACATCGGCGGCACGGCGACGAATCACAACAGTGTGGTTCGCAGACAATCTAACCACGGTCAGGGCGTCCGATCGTGCTGTGACTCGCCACGACGCACGGCCGGTCCGCGACGCCGTACCCGGCGTCGTTGCGGCGCTCTGAGCAGCGTTAGGGTGATCGACATGGCGATTCTCCCGATCTGCATCGTGGGCGAGCCGGTGCTGCACCAGCCCACCTCCCCGGTCCCACTCGACGCGGACGGCCGTCCGTCGCCGGAGGTCATCACCCTCCTCGACGACATGTTCGAGACCATGGATGCCGCCCACGGCGTCGGACTGGCCGCCAACCAGGTCGGGGTCGGGTCACGCATGTTCGTCTACGACTGCCCCGACGGCGACCGCATGGCGACCCGACGCCGCGGCGAGGTGATCAACCCGGTCCTGGAGACCTCCGAGATCCCCGAGACCATGCCCGATCCCGACGACAACGACGAGGGTTGCTTGTCGGTGCCGGGCGAGCAGTTCCCCACCGGCCGCGCCGACTGGGCACGCGTCACCGGCGTCGACCGGACCGGCGCCGAGATCGTCATCGAGGGCAACGGCTTCTTCGCCCGGATGCTGCAGCACGAGGTCGGCCACCTCGACGGCTTCCTCTATGTCGACGTGCTCGTCGGCCGCAATGCGCGCGCCGCGAAGAAGGCCATCAAGCGCAACAAGTGGGGTGTCCCCGGACTGACCTGGCTGCCGGGCGCCGTCGCCGACCCGTTCGGGCACGACGACGATGACGACGACGACTGACCGCCACTGATCAGGCCACACCGGGCGACAGTGTCCCAGCTGCACACGACGAAGTCGGGCGCCGTGATCGGCGACCGGGTCGTCGTGCGCTATCTGCTGGGTGACTCGACGCCCGCAGACTGGCGCGGCAATCCCGATGCGGCGCAATCGGATGTCACCGGCGTCCTGCTCGACGACACCGATCCGCTTCGCCTCGAACGCGACGGCGAGGTGGTGTCGATCCCCGCTGCCACCGTCACCTCGGTGCGGCTCCTCTCGGCGACGCCGGTGCGTAACAAGGAGATCCGCGCCCTGGAGGGTGTCGCGGCACGATCCTGGCCGGGAGTGGAGACCGCGTGGATCGCCGGGTGGTTCGTCCGCGCCGGACACGGGTTCAGCCGCCGCGCGAACTCCGCGATCCCACTGGACATGTCGGCCCACCCGGACGCGACGACGCTCGCCCGGATCGCGCGGTGGTACGCCGAACGGGACCTGCCGCCCCTTCTCGCACTTCCCGAGCGCCTGGTGAAGGCCGCCACCGTCGGCGGCGTCCAGGACATCGAGGTGCAGATGCTCACCTGCGACGCGGCGCCGCTGACGGCACGGCTGGCCGGGTCCCGTTCCGACGCAGTTCGTCTATCCGACGAGCCGCATGCCGAATGGCTCGCCGCCTACACCGGGCACCGTGCCGGCGAAGACACCGACGTCGAGGACGCCACCGACGCCGTACGGCAGGTGGTGACCGCCGGCGACGGGCCGCCGGTCTTCGCCGCGATCCGCGACGAGTCATCGGCGGTCATCGCGATCGGCCGCGGCGTGGTCACCGAATCCCCGGACGGCCGACGGTGGTTGGGACTGTCGGCACTGTGGACCGACCCGGAACGACGCCGGAGGGGGTTGTCCTCGCAGATCCTCGCCGAGCTGGTGGCATGGGGCGCTCAGCAGGGCGCCGCTCGTGCGTACCTGCAGGTCGAGACGACAAACCGCCTCGCCGGCGCCTGGTACCGCCGACTCGGCTTCGGCCTGCACCACAGCTACCGGTACGTCACCCCCGACCCCGCACCCCAGGAACTCTGATGCCAAGCCGTTCACGCTCGACGCCGGCCGTTGCCCAACGCCGCCGGCAGGCGGTGATCACCGCGGCCGCCTTCGTCGTCATCGCGCTGGTGTTCGCGATCACCTGGTTCATCAACAGCGGCAGCGATTCCGGCGCCGACGAGTCGGTCACCGCGGGTTCGGCCTCGTCGAAGAGTTCGACCGTCCGGACGTCGGCCGGCAAGACCACTGCTGCCACGTCGACCACAGCCGAGTCGACGGCCCGCAACACAACTTCCGAGACCACGGCCCCGAAGTCGAGCAGGACGAGGACCTCCACGGCGAAGACGCCGGCACCCGCGGCGGCCCCCGCGCACGTCACGCGCACCCTCGCGCTCATCGACGCCGGCGAGTGGCCGGAGGCCGCCCGCGCACCGGGGACGAAGGGCGGGATCACCTTCCGTAACAACGAGCGTCGTCTGCCGGCCACGGATGCCGACGGCCGCCGTGTCGCATACCGGGAATGGGACGTCAACCCGAAGGAGCCCGGCCGCAGCCGGGACGCCGAGCGGATCGTCACCGGGAGCGACGGAACCGCCTGGTACACAGCCGATCACTACCGCTCGTTCATCCTGATTCGAGGACCGTCATGACCTCGCACGACGATTTCGGCAGTCGCCTCCGCCGTTTCCTCGACGGCGCGGGGAACGACGGCCCGGCGGTCGGACTCACGCTCTCCCCGGAGTTGCCCGACCTCGGTCCAGGCGTCCGCCTGCGCACCATCAGCGGCACCGCGGCGACCACCACCGGGGCCATGTACACCGCCTTCGCGCGCGTGTGGGACTTCCCCGATCACTTCGGCCGCAACCGAGATGCCTTCGACGACTGCATGCGCGATCTCGACGCCCCCGATGCCGACGGCCGCACTCCGGCTTCCATCGTCACCCACGTCACCCAGGCTCACCGCCTGCTCGACGAGGACGACGCGACCTTCACCTGGTTCGCCGACTCGATCGGCTTCTACCGCGATCACTATCGCGACCTGGGGCGGACTTTCGCACTGGTCCTGTCGACCTCCTCGTCACGCGCCTCGGCCGTACGCACGCGCTGGGACGGCGCCGGTGTGCCGGTCGCCGACCTCGACAGCATCGGGGAGTGCTGAATGCGGTTCGCCACGTGGAACGTCAACTCCATCCGCGCACGATCGGAATCGGTGGTCGAGTGGATGGAATCGGCCGATATCGACGTCCTCGCGATGCAGGAGACCAAGTGTCACGACGACGCTTTCCCGCTGATGAGCTTCCTTGCGTCCGGGTACGACGTCGCCCACGTCGGGCAGGGCGCCTACAACGGTGTGGCGATCGCATCGCGAATCGGACTCGACGCCGTCGAGATCGCCTTCGACGGGGTACCCACGTATCCGGTCGACAACCAGCCGATCCGTGAGGCCCGCGCGATCTCGGCGGTGTGCGCGGGAATCCGGGTGTGGAGCCTGTACGTGCCCAACGGGCGGACACCCGAGGACCCGCACTACGAGTACAAGCTCCGTTGGCTCGACGCCCTCGGTGACCACATCGCGTTGCGTCTGGCCCACGACCCCGCCGCCGAGATGATGCTGGCCGGCGACTGGAACGTCGCGCAGACCGACGACGACGTCTGGGATCGCACGTACTTCGAGGGACGCACCCACGTCACGCCACCGGAACGCGCTGCGGTGCAGCGGTTCCTGGACGGCGGCCTGGTCGACTCCGCCCTCCCCTATGCCCCGGGCTACACGTTCTGGGATTACACGCAGTTGCGGTTCCCCCGCAACGAGGGCATGCGCATCGACTACGCGTTCTGCTCACCTGCACTCGACACGCGTGTCATGGGCGCGCACATCGACCGCGAGGCGCGGAAACGCAAGGGCGCCAGCGATCACGCGCCGGTCGTCTTCGACCTCGGATAACCCGCTCCCTGAGGAGCGAGCTTGCGAGCGTCTCGAAGGGTCAGGCGAAGGACTTGCCCGGAATCCAGTAGGCCTGTGCCTTCACCGACTTCTTGGGGATGCCGTACTCGTCCTTCAGCGACGCCGCGACCGCACGGGTGCTCACCGAATCGAGTGCGACCCAACCGAAGTGGTCGCCCGCGGCGAATGCCGAGGACCGCACCGCGTCGACGAGGGCGACGCCGTCGTGTTCACGCGCGATCCAGTGGATGGTGTCATGTGCGCGGGCCCGCACCGGCAGGGCCTTGTCGCTCTCGTGCTGGTACTCCAACCACAACGTCGCGGGCGTCTCCGGTCTGCCGGAGGCACCGATCGCGTCGAGCAGCGAGTTGATCGCCGGGAGCGAGGCCGGGTCGCCGGCGATGATCCAGCCGCGGACCTCGTCGCCGGGCATCGTGAACTTGGAACCCATCACGGTGGCGGTGATCGTGTCCCCGACCCGCGCGTGCTGAGCCCAGCGGGCCGCGATGCCGTTGTG
The DNA here is from genome assembly GCF_030316175.1 of Gordonia sp. Swx-4. Classification (NCBI taxonomy): domain Bacteria; kingdom Bacillati; phylum Actinomycetota; class Actinomycetes; order Mycobacteriales; family Gordoniaceae; genus Gordonia; species Gordonia sp. Swx-4. Next base: position 629,405 of record NZ_CP128197.1, on the reverse strand, counting down.
GAGGGCGAACTCGATGCCGAAGGTGTCGGCTGCGGGATCGGCGTCGACCAGGGTGTAGCCGCGCTGGTGGAGTTTGCCCGCGTCGTCGAACCACATCCGGATCCACATAGTGGGGTGCAGTGCCCGCTTCGCCAGAAGACCGCCGCCGGTGAACGTCAGGCGCACATAGTGATCGGTGACGACCTGGGTGCCGGTCACGGTCAGCTCGAAGTCGTCGCCGCCGAGGAGTTTGAGGACGGCGCCCTGCCAGCCGCGGCCCTTCGTCGCGACTTGACTCACTTCTGTCCGATGGTTTCGAACGCCCCGTCCTCGACCATCTGCCGGGTCTCGAGGCGACGGATCTTGCCCGACGTGGTGCGCGGAACCGCGTCGGGTGCCACGAAGATCACCTCGGCGGGCATGATCCCGCACGCCGACGCCACCTCCGAGTTGACCTCGGCGCGAGCCTTGTCCGGGTCCGAACCCTTGTACTCGGCGAGGATCACCAGACCCGGGCGCGACGAGCCCTCACCGCGGGCCATCGCGACCACACCGCCCCGGCGCACGCCCGCGACCTCCGCGGCGGCACGCTCGATCTCGATCGGGAACAGGTTGCGGCCGGCGACGATGATGACCTCTTTGGCGCGTCCACAGATGACCAGTCGGTCGTCGATCAGGTAACCGAGGTCTCCGGTGGCGAACCATTCCCCCGCACCGAGGTCGGGGCCGCCGAGATAACCGCGCATCATCGAGGTACCCCGGATCTCAACGTGCCCGACCGAACGCCCGTCGATGACCGGAACGTCCACATTCGGTTCGACGATCCGAACCTGCATGCCGCCCAGCGGCTTTCCGAGGAGCGCGTATCGCCGGCGGATGGGTTCGCCACCGCCGGGCGGGGTCACGGTGACCTCGTCGTAGTGCGCGCCCTCGCCGACCGCGGGCATCGTGACGGCACAGGCGGATTCGGCCATACCGTAGGCGGGTGCGGCGGCCGAAGGCTCGAAGCCGAACGGCGCCGTGGCCTCCAGGAACTTGTCGAAGGCGTCGGCGTCGATGGGTTCGCCGCCGCTGATCGCGACACGGAGGTTCGACAGGTCGATGTCGCGCAGGAGCTTTCCGTAGCGTCCGAGGATGTCGTAGGCGAAGTTCGGGGCGGCGGTGACGGTGGCCTTCGTCTCGGTCAGCCACTGCATCCACTTGAACGGCGCGGCCGCGAAGGCCGTGTTCGGCACCACGTAGGCGGGGATGCCCGTCGTCATTCCGGCGAGGAGGAACATCAGTCCCATGTCGTGGTAGAGCGGCAACCAGGTGAACCCGGTGTCGCGGGTGCGGTGCATACCCAGGCGGCTCACCAATTCGATGGCGTTGGAGTACACCGCCGACGCCGTGAGGACCGCGGTCTTCGGATCACCGGTCGATCCGGCGGTGCCCTGCAGGACCGCGACGCTGTTGGGGTTGACATTGCGGGCGACGAAGCCGCTGGTGTCGGCGGCGATCCCGTATTCGGCGACCCTAGCGATGCGGAGCTGCCCGTCGACCTTGGTGAGCAGATCGAGCTGGGAGCCGCTCCCGAGGACGGTGCCGACGCCGATCGAGACGAATCGCCTGTAGGTGGTCTCCGCCCAGCGGCTCTCGTCGGCTCCGCGGATGGGTCCGGGCAGGATGCTCACCGGAACGCCGGCGAGCCATGCGCCCTGGATCGCAGCGATGAGGTCGACCGTGGGATCGCCGATGAGACCGACGGCGAGCGGCTCGTGCAGGTCACTGTCGGCGAGGAGCTGCACCGCGATCTGTTCGGCGCGCGCGTGAACCTCGCGCCAGGGCGCGATCACCCATTCGCCGGATTCGGAGTCGAGCACGGACAGCGTGGTGTCCCCGGCCAGCATCGCCTCGCGGACGGTCGCCGCGAGGGTGTTGGTCGAGCCTGTTTCCTCCAGAACCACGCTGCTCTGCGACATGTTCGTTCCCCGTTCTCGCCGACCGCGTGTGTCGGCTGTCGTGTTCGTGTGGATGCGTCCGGTTCGCATGTATCGCGCGGGTCGCGGCGCCCGGTGTCGGCCCGCCACCCTTGGATAGGTTAGCCTAAACTTCATAGCGCACAAGAGCCCGTCCACCGTCGATGGCGGCGTGATTCAGATCATCTGGCCAGACGACGGTCCGCAACTTAGGCTTACCTAAGTCTAGTGCCCGGAGCGGGCGTTTCGTACAGCGACTAGTTAGTATAACCTACCCTAAATTGGGCAGAGTGCTCGAGTGAAAGACGTTTCCGACCCGCGAGAGGCAATCGGCTGATGGCCACGAATCCTGAGATGACTCCCCCCATCGCGGACCTCGTCAGCCCCGCCGACATCCGGGCCCAGGTCGCTGCCGCCCTCGGCGTCACACCTGAGTCCCTCGACCCCACCGGAGACCTCATCGCCCAGGGCCTCGACTCCCTGCGCATGATGCGACTGGCCGGCACCTGGCGCAAACGCGGCATCGACATCGACTTCGCCCGCCTCGCCGCCTCCCCCACCCTCGACGCCTGGACCGCGCTCCTCGGCGGACCGTCGACTCCCGCGGAGATGAGCGCATCGCCGGAGAACGTCGATCCCACAGCACCTTTCCCACTGGCGCCGATGCAGCACGCCTATTGGATCGGACGGTCCGACAGCCATGCGTTCGGCAATGTGGCCGCGCACCTCTACATCGAGTTCGACGGCCACGGCCTCGATCCCGACCGCTTCACCACCGCCATGGGTGAGCTGATGGAGCGTCATCCGATGCTGCGGGTCCGTGTGCTCCCCGACGGCACGCAGGTCGTCGGGCCCGCACACCCGGACGCGATCGCCGTTCACGATCTGCGCAGCCAGTCGGCCGAGATGGTCGAGAAGATACTCGCCGAAACGCGTTCCCACGGAACGCATCGCACCCTGCCCGTCGAAGAGGGCGCGGTCATCCGCGCGGAACTGAGTCTGCTGCCCGACGGGTCCACCCGCGTGCACCTCGACGTCGACATGATCGCGGCCGACGCCATGAGCTACCGCGTCCTCGTCGACGACTTCGCTCGCCTCTACCGCGGGGAGACCCTGCCCGAACTGGGTGTCACCTTCGCGACGATCACCGCCGACCGAACCTCCCGCGAGATCCGCGACGAAGACCTCGCCTGGTGGCGGGAGCGCATCCCGCACCTGCCCGGACCGCCGGAACTCCCGCTCGACGACCGCGCCGCCCGCGGCGAGGTGGAGCCGCGCAGCGTCCGCTTGCACCATTCGGTCTCGGCCTCGGAATGGAAGCGTCTCGAGGAGCACGCCCATCGTCGAGGTGTGACCCCCGCGGCCGCGGTGGCGGCGGTCTTCGCCGAGGCGGTCGGCACCCATGCGGCGAATTCCCGTTTCCTGCTGACCGTTCCGCTGTTCGATCGTCCCCGGATCCATGCCGACGTCGAGCGTGTGGTCGGCGACTTCACCTCGTCGATCCTCGTCGAGGCCGACCTGAGCGAATCGGCAACGCTCGCCGAGCGTGCACGCCAGATGCGCTCGGCGATGCACGATGCCGCTGCTCACGGATCGATGAGCGGTCTCGACGTCCTCCGCGAACTCGGCCGAGCCCGAGGCGAATCCGTCATCTCGCCGGTCGTGTTCACCAGCGCGCTCGGGCTCGGCGACCTGTTCTCCCCTCAGGCGACCGACGTCCTCGGCGACCCCGCCTGGATCGTGTCGCAGGGGCCCCAGGTGCTGCTCGACGCCCAGGTCACCGAGATCGCCGGGGGACTGCTCCTGAACTGGGACGTCCGGGTGTCCGACCTCGACGAGTCCACTGCCCGCGCGATGTTCGACTACTACGTCCGGCTTCTCGGTCTCCTCGTCGACGGCGAATGGGATGTCCCGGCACCCGACCCGGTCGCCGATGACGTCCGTGCACAGCGACTTTCGGTCGAGCGACCGCTGCCCGACACCGACACCTTCGACGGGACACTGCACGGCACGATCTTCGGTCGCGCGGCGCAACGGCCGACGACCCCGGCGGTCACCACCGATTCCCGGACGTGGACGCACGGCGAACTCACCGACGAGGCACTTCGGGTGGCGGGCGCACTCGCCGCCGCGGGCGTCTGCACCGGCGACACCGTCGTCGTCAACCTGCCCAAGGGTGGCGACCAGGTCGTCGCCGCGCTCGCCGTCCTGGCCGTGGGCGCCGCCTACGTGCCGATCGCGCCGACGCAGCCCGCGACCCGACGAGACCGCATCGTCTCCATCGCCGGACCACGCGCCGTGCTCACCGCCGATGTCGACGCCTGGACGGAGTCCAACGGCCCCACCGTCATCGACCTCGACGCGGCACGCACCTCAGCACCGGTCGACCCGGTGGAGGTCACCGGCGAGGAGTTGGCCTACATCCTGTTCACGTCCGGATCGACGGGACTGCCCAAGGGCGTCCAGGTCCCCCATCGCGCCGCGGTGGCCACCATCTCCGACCTCGTCGACCGTTACTCGATCGACGCCCGTGACCGCAGCCTGCAGGTCTCCTCGCTCGAGTTCGACCTCTCCGTCTTCGACATCTTCGGTCTCCTCGCGGTCGGCGGCGCCGTCGTCGTACCCGGCGACGACGAACGCACCAAGGTCGATGACTGGGTGCGACTCCTCGCCGAACACTCGGTGTCCGTGCTCAACTGCGTGCCGTCGATCCTCGGGATGATCCTCGACATCGATTCACTGCCGCCATCGATGCGGATGATCATCATGGGCGGCGACAAGGTCGACGTCTCGCTGCTCGAACGAGTCGCCACACAACTGCCCGACTGCCGCGTCGCCGGACTGGGCGGTACCACCGAGACCGCCATCCACTCCACCATCTGCGAGGCGGACGACGTCCCGGCCGGAATGGCGTTCGTGCCCTACGGTGTTCCGCTGCGCGGCGTTCGCTGCCGAGTCGTCGACGAGACCGGCCGCGATCGGCCCGACCTCGTCCCCGGCGAACTGTGGATCGGTGGCGCCGGCGTCGCCGACGGTTATCGTGGCGATCCCGAGCGCACCGCCGATCGTTTCGTTCATCACGACGGCGAGAAGTGGTATCGCACAGGCGATCTCGCCCGGTACCTACCCGGCGGTTTCCTCGACTTCCTCGGCCGCGCCGACCACATGGTGAAGGTCCGCGGCTATCGCGTGGAGCTAGGCGAGGTCGAAGCAGGCCTGCTCGCTCTCGACGAGGTCGCGTCGGCGGTCGCCTGGTCCGACGGCCGGGATCTTCAAGCCGCGGTCGTTGCCGCCGGAACGGTCATCGACGAGAACGCGATCCGGGACCGTCTGTCCGAGTCCCTTCCGCCGCACATGATCCCGCGGACTGTCACCGTCCTCGACGCGTTGCCGTTGACCGCGAACGGGAAGTACGACCGCAAGGCCCTGGCGGCACTCGTCGACACCGCCGAGGGCGGCCCACAGGTCGTCGCACCGCGCACCCCGCTCGAGGAGGCGCTCGTCGTGATCTTCTCCGAGGTGCTGCCCGTCCGGCCGATCGGCGTCACCGAGGACTTCATCTCACTCGGCGGTGACTCGGTGCAGGCCACCCGACTCGTGGCCCTGTCCCGCACCTGGCTCGACGCCCCGCGACTGTCGGTCGCCGACATCTTCGGTCACCGGACGATCGCGGGTCTCGCCGAGCGGCTCACCGCCCTCGAAGGCACCCGGGTCGAGCGGGTCGCCGCGATCCTCCTCGACGTCGTGGCCCTCTCCGACCAACAGGTGGATGCCGAACTCGCCGGCACCTGACGCATCCAGCAGGCCCGCTTCCACCAGACACCCCGACAGCAAAGGCATCATGACCACTTCATCGGCACCCACGTACGACCTGCACTCGGTCGATCTCGACGACGTGTCGCACGCCATCACGGTCCACGGGTGGCTGACCCATCCCAAGGCCAAGTACTGGGACATGCTGGAGAGCTCCGTCGCGGACGTGGAGAAGATGATCCGGGACACCGCGGCGGCAACGGCCGGTACGCCCTACGGCATGCGCCTGGGCTACCACGACGGGCGGCCGCAGTTCCTGTTCGAACTGTACGATCCGCAGACCAGCGAACTCGCCGACCCCGCAAGCGGTTACGTCCACGCCGAGGGCGACATCGGGATGCATCTGCTCGTGGCCCACTCCGAGCAGGCCCTGCCCGGCTTCACCGGCACGGTGATGCTGCACATCATGCGGACGGCGATCCTCGAGGTCGGCGCCGCGCGGGTGGTCGTCGAACCCGACGTCCGCAACACCGCGGTGCACCGCCTCAACGCGAGCGTCGGCTTCCGGGTCGACGGCGACTACCCGGTCGGCAACAAGACCGCACACCTGAGCTACTGCACGCGAGACGACTTCCTCCGCGTCACCGCCGGCGGCACCAGTGTCGGCGCCGTCGAGGTTACGGACCTGGGAGCGTAGCCCGTTGACGATCGAACAGATCCGTCCCGCACGGACCGGGCAGACGGACACCGTGTCGTATCGGCAGGTGTATCACCGCAGGATCGCGCGGAAGATCCTGGCCGAGTTCTCCCACGAACGCGCCTTGAGTCCGGTCGAGACCGGCCCGGGTCGCTACGTGGTCGGTTCCGCCGACGGCCGCACCGACTATCACTTCCGTGCCGAGGTCCTGTCCCTGGAGAACTGGGCGATCGAGGAGTCCTCGTTGCGCCGGGTGCGCGATGGGGAGGAACTGCCCGTCGACGCCGTCGCGCTGGTCGTCGACCTCGCCCCGATGCTCGGCATCGGCCCGCAGGCGCTGCCGGAGTACCTCGAGGAGTTCATCAGCACTCTCGCGATCAGTGCCGACCGGCCTGACGAACGACGCATCACCGCAGCCGATCTCGCGCACGCGGACTTCCAGACCATCGAGAGGACGATGACCGAGGGTCACCCGTGCATCGTGGCGAACGCCGGGCGCCTCGGCTTCAGCGCCGACGACATCGACCGTTACGCACCGGAGGTCGGCAACCACTTCCGGCTCGTCTGGGTCGCCGCCCGCCGTGAGGACTGCGACGTGGCGACGGTGAGCGGCGTCGACTACGACGCCATGCTCGTCGACGAACTCGGCGCCGACACCCTGGCGGAGTTCGATACAGTGCTTCGCGAATCCGGTTGTGATCCCGACGATTACCGCTATCTGCCCGTTCATCCGTGGCAGTGGACGGAGAAGGTCCGGAAGCTCTACTCGGCCGATCTCGCCGACCGCCGCATCGTGTTCGTGGGCGAGAGCCCCGATCTGTACCAGGCGCAGCAGTCGATCCGCACGGTCTTCAACGCGACTACGCCCACCCGTCACTACGTGAAGGGCGCCCTGTCGATCGTGAACATGGGCTTCACCCGGGGCATGTCGGCGGACTACATGCGCACCACCCCGCTGATCAACAACTGGGTCCGCGGACTCGTCGCCGACGACCCGTATCTCGCCGCAATCGGCTTCGAGATGATCTTCGAGGTCGCCGCCATCGGTTACCGCAGTCCCACCTTCACCCCGATCACCCAGCCGGGGTCGGAGTACCGCAAGATCCTCTCGGCGCTGTGGCGCCAGAGTCCGGTCACACTGGTGCGTGGCGGCGAGCAGCTCTCCACCATGGCCGCGCTCCTGCACGTCGACCACCACGGCGACCCACTGGTGGGCGCATTCATCGCGCGGTCGGGGATACCGGCCGCCGAATGGATCCGGCGCTACCTGCGCACATACCTCCACCCGATCGCCTACCTGCTGTACCGGTACGAGCTGAAGTTCTCCCCCCACGGCGAGAACCTGATCCTCGTTCTCGACGAAGGGGTTCCGGTCCGCGCGATCCTCAAGGACATCGGCGAGGAGGTGTCGGTCTTCGGCGAGCCGGAGGATTTGCCGGAGAGCTGCGCTCGCGTCCTCACCACCGAGCCCGACGAGATCCGCAACCTCGGCGTGCTCTCGGACGTCTTCGACGACTACCTGCGTCCGCTGGCGGATGTCCTCCACACCCACCGACTCGTGACCGACGAGGAGTTGTGGGACCTGGTGGCCGACAGTCTGCGCGAGTTCGTCGACACGCATCCCGATCTTGCCGACCAGTTCGCGAAATGGGATCTCTTCGCACCGGAGTTCGGCGCGGTACACATGAACGGCCTGCAGCTGCGGAACAACAAGCGCATGGTCGACATCGAGGACTCCTACGCATCCCTCGTCGACGCCGGACACCGGCTCGTCAATCCCGTCGCCGAACGGGGACGCCAGTGACCGTCACGACCCCGGCACCCGACACGTCCCCCGCGGAGATCCTGCGCGACGCGCACGGCATCCCGCATGTTCTGGCCGTCACACCGGCCGACGCGCTGTACGGACAGGGCCGCGCCTGCGGGCAGGACCGCCGCTGGCAGATCGAGTTCATGCGTCTGCGCGCCGAGGGGCGTACCGCCGAGGTGTTCGGCGAATCCTGCGTCGAATGGGACACCTTCGCGCGGCGCGCCCGGCTCGACGCGGTTGCCGAGCAGATGTACCACGCGTCGTCCGACCGCACCCGACGCCTGCTACGCGCCTATGCCGACGGCGTGAACAGCACCCTTGCCGAGACCGCGCCGCCCGCACCGGAACTCGCCGCACTCGACCACGAGCCGGAACCGTGGCGGCCGTGGACCCCGATCTCGGTCTTCATCATGCACCACGTTCTGTTCGGCCGGTTCACGACGAAACTGTTCCGGCTGCACGCCTGCCGCGCGACCGGGTCGGATGCGCTGCGGTTCTGGGCATTCGAGGGCAGCGAGCACGATCCGACCGTGCCGCCGATGCCGGACCAACAGTTCTTGCGCGAGATCCTCGACCTCACGCGGCCCACGCCTGCCGCGGGTTCCCCCGTCGGTGAGACCGTCAACCTGGGTGATCCGATGTCGGGCAGCAACGCATGGGGGGTGTCCGCCGCCCGCAGCACGACCGGGTCCCCGATCGTGGCCGGCGATCCCCACAGGTTCCTCGAGCTGCCCGGCATCTACGAGCAGTTCCATCTCGCCTCGACCGATCCGGCACAGTCCTTCGACGTGGTGGGCTTCGCCTTCGCCGGTGTCCCCGGCGTTCCACACTTCGCGCAGGGCCCCGAGATCGCCTGGGGCATCACGAATGCGATGGCCGACTACCAGGACCTCTACGTCGAGCGGTTGACCCGCGACGAGGACGGGACACTTCTCGTCGAGGTGCCCGGCGGACACCGCGTCCCGGCGACCGTCCACACCGAGCAGATCGCCGTCCGCGACTCCGCATTTGTTGCCGTCGAGGTGATCACCACCCACAACGGTGCCGTCGTCTTCGGCGGTCCGGACGAGCCGTTCGCGATGAGCCTGCGGTCGCCGCTGCTCTCCGAGGACGTCACCTTCGACGCCCCACTCGACCTCCTGTTCGCCCGCTCGGTCTCCGACGTCGAAGCCGCACTGTCGTCGTGGGTCGAACCGGTGAACCGCGCCGTCATCGCGCACCGCGACGGGACCACGGTCACCCACGTGGCCGGCCGCGTTCCCGTCCGCGCCCCGGAGAACTACTGGCTCCCTGTTCCCGGCTGGGACGAGCGCTACCAGTGGAAGGGCTACGAAGCCGGTTCGCTCGGCGACCCGGGCTTCGATCCGAAAGTCGCCGACGGCGGTGTGAGTGTGACCGCGAACCAACGGATTTCCGCGGTTCCTGCGCTGCAACCGATCACGACGGAGTGTGTGGAGGCGTTCCGCGCCGATCGGATCACCACCCGCCTCGATGCTCTCGACACTGTCGATCCCGAGGATTGCGCCGACATCCACCGCGACGTCGTCCTCGACCAGGCCGCGGTGGTCCAGCAACTCCTCGCCCGGGTCGTGGGCAATTCCCCGGCCGCCGAGGGCATCCGGCAGCGCATCCTGGCCTGGGACCGCACCATGGCTGCCGACAGCACCGACGCCTTCCTGTTCGCCGAGTTCCGCAGCCAGCTCGTACTCGGCGTCGCGCGCACCGATGCCCTTGCGCCACTGCGCGGTCCGCACGGCTTCCCCGCCGTGTTCCAGCCGTGGTTCGTCCCGGAACCCCGCCTCGCGACCGCGATCACGACGATGATCGCCAACTGCACACTGATCGGGATCGACATCGACGAGGTCGCAGCCGCCGCGCTCGACGCCGTCGTCGCCCGCACCGAGACGATCGGACACGTCCCCGACTGGGGCACCGTGCATGTGCTCGCCCCGATCCACGGGTTCGATCTCGTCGGCGCGTCGCCTCGCCATCCGGAGCTGTTCGCGACGCTGCGACCCACCCCCCTGCCCCTTGCCGGGGATTCGGAGTGCGTGTTCGCCAACGCATCTGCGGTCGGCACCCACGTGTGCATCACCGGCTCCGCTGCCCGCTATGTCTGGGATCTCGCCGATCCGCACGCGAGCCGTTGGGTGGTGCCGCTCGGCGCTTCCGGCGACCCGGACTCCGAACACTTCCAGGACCAGGCCCGGTTGTGGGCCGACGGCCGGCTGATCCCTGTCGCCCGCGACTGGGCGGCCCTGCGCGCACAGGACGCCGAAGCCACCCACCAGACCACTTCGACCGCCACTCCCACTGCCACTCCGACGAAGGGGGAATCGTGCCCACGTTGACCGAAGCGCGACTCACACTGCTGCGCCGACGGATCGCGGAGTCCGGCGGGGCGCTGTCGGGTCCGGCCGATGAAACCCGGCCCGACACGCGCACCGAGACCCCGGCCTTGTTCGGACAGTTCGGGATCGCCGAGCGCCGGATGTGGAAGATCTACGAGCTCGACCCGGAATCGGTGTCCCACAACATCGGTCTCGTCCTGGAGTTCGGTGGCAGTCGCACCGTCGAATCCGTGGTCGCCGCGGCGGAACTGCTCGTCGAGCGTTTCGAGGTGCTGCGGTCGGTCGTCGAGGTCGACGACGCGGATGTGCCCCATCGTGTTCAGGTGCAGCGAGAAGGCCAGTGGGACACCGAGCATTCGGTATGGTCCTGGGGCTTCGAGGATGTCGCGGACGAGTCGGCCGACACCGACCCGGCAGAAATCGACCCAGCAGAAATCGACACCGTGGCAACGCGGATGACGCGTACACCATTCGACCTGTTCTCCGAGGTGCCGTTGCGCCTGCGTGTGTCGGGACGGGACGGAGAGGTGACGATGATCCTGGTCGTCCATCACCTCGCGGTCGACGACACCTCCTGGCCACTGCTGCTGGGCACGCTCGTGTCGGGCGAATGGGCGGGGGACGCCGACGCCGATTCCCGCCCGGCAACCCCGGATGCCGCCGCCGCGACCGAGGCTGCCGAGTCCGCTGTGCGGCATGCGCTGTCGACCTGGGCCGCCGAGGACGTGCGTCACCCGCTCTCCGGCGAACTGCCCGCCGAGAGCGCCGCGGAGAGCTGGCTCTCCCCCATGGACGATCGTGCGGGCCTCAAAGTCGCCGCCCCGGTCGCCGACGAATCGCTGACCGCCTTCGACCGGGTCGCGCAGACGGTCGGCGCGACGCCGAATGCGCTGCTCATCGGCGTGTGCTCGCTGGCCGCCTACGCGCTGACCGGCGCATCCGACCATGTGCTCGTCGTCCCGGCCGACAATCGACGACGCTCGCAGTCGCCGCATCACATCGGCTACTGCGGCAACATCATCCCGATGCGTTTCCGCGTCGATCCGACCGCGACCGTCGAGCAGACCCTGCGCACCGCGGCCGCGGTGATCTACCGGGCGATGGAGCACTCCGGCACCGACTTCGGGCCGATCCTGACCGCACTCCGTCAGCAGGGCGGACGGTTCCCGATCATGGAGATCATGGCCTCGGTGCGGCCCGCTCCGCTGCGCGGCATCCCGCAACCCGACCACGCGCCGGTCACCTGTCGATCGGTGTTTAACGGCATCGCGAACTATCCGTTGTCGATCGCCTTCGAAGCCGACGACCACTCCACCCATGTGGAGGTCGACCACCAGCCCGGAATAGTTCCGGACCACATCGCCGTACGCTCCACCGGGGTGTTGACCGCACTCGTCGATCTCATCCCCGCCGCGCTGGACGGCACCGTCGCCGAACTCCTCGCGAACCTCGAGAGACGAGTCCCGGCGTGACGGAACGACACTCGCACAGCAACTCAGCACAGAACCGGACAACCACCGAAGATCCAGGGGGGAACTCAGTGACCGAAGACCGCGAGTCTACGTGGGGGGCTTCCCGTTTCGCCCGACCGGGACAGGGCTGGGCGAACATCGGTCGCGGTCTGACCGAAGCAGCGGAATCGGTCACCGACCACCACCACGGAGCGCCACTGCCCGCCGGGGATCCGGTGTCGGTACTCGCCGCGGTCAACGGCTCGCTGGGTGCACCCGGAATCCCCGAATCCGGGATCGGTGAGTCCGCGGCCCTGTCGCGGCTGGCGCGGCTCGTCGCCGAGTTCGGTCTCGACCTCACCCATCCGCTGACCACAGCTCATCTGCAGCCGGCACCCCTGTCGGTCGCGGTCGCCGCGGACGCGCTCGCGAGCGCCACCAACGCCTCGCTGGACACATACGATTCGGGGCCGGCGACCCTCGCCCTGGAGACCTGGACCGTGCAGTCGCTCGCCCGCATGGCCGGTTTCGGCGAACAGGCCGGCGGCGTCTTCAGTCCCGGCGGTTCCATCTCGAACATGCTTGCGCTCATGATCGCCCGCGATCACACCGCGGCCCGTCGTGGCGTCGACGTCCGCCAGGACGGTGTGGGCGCGCTGCGCCGGCCAGTGGTCTTCTGTTCGCGCGTCGCCCACTTCTCGGTGCACCGAGCGTGTGCCGCACTGGGTCTCGGCGAGTCCGCGGTCATCCCTGTTGAGGTCGACGCGCACCACCGGATGATCCCCGAGGCCTTGGAAAGGGCGATCCGACAGGCCGGCGAGGTCACCCCGCTCGCCATCGTCGCCACGGCCGGAACCACCGACTTCGGTACCGTCGACCCGCTGCCCGAGATCGCTGACATCGCCGAACGACACGAGATCTGGCTGCACGTCGACGCCGCCTACGGCTTCGGCACCCTGTTCTCCGATCGCCTGTCCGGACTCCTGAGAGGCGTCGACCGCGCGGACTCGGTGACCCTCGACCTGCACAAGGTCGGCTGGCAGCCGGCCGCCGCCAGCCTCATGCTGCTGTCCGATGCCGACCGCTTCGTGTCACTGAACCGTTCGGTCGCCTACCTCAACCCGGACGACGACGTCGAGGCAGGCTACAGCGGTCTGCTCGGCCAGACCCTGCAGACGACTCGTCGTCCCGACGTGCTCAAGGTCGCGGCCACGCTCTTGGCGTACGGACGCCGCGAACTCGGCGGGATGCTCGAGCGGTGCAACGACCTCGCGGTGTACGCCGAACAGCGCGTCGCCACCGAACTGCAACTCGAACTGATCGCCCCGGTCACGTTGACCACCATCGTCTTCCGCTACCGCTGCGCCGACCTCGACGCCGTCAACGGCGAATTGCGACGCCGTCTCATCACCGACGGCAAGGCCCTGATAGGGCGCACCCAGGTGCGGGTGCCCGGCCAGGACGAACCCCAGACCTGCCTGAAGCTGACCCTTCTGAATCCGGAGACCTCCGAGAGTGACATCGACGAGCTGTTCGACGAACTCCTGCGTCTCGCAATCGAAGTGGAGTCCGAGAGCACCTCGGTCGCCGGCGACCAGGCCCGCAGTGAAGAAATGGTGAGGGTATCGGAATGACCCGTGTAGAGAACGTGGATGTCCTGGCGATCGGCTGCGGTCCGTTCAACCTGGGGCTCGCCGCGCTGGCATCGACCGTCGATGACCTCGACGTGCTCGTCGTGGACTCCCGTGACGAGTTCCGCTGGCATCCGGGCCTCATGTTCGACGAGGCCCGACTCCAGGTGGGATTCTTGTCGGACCTGGTGACCCTGGTCGACCCGACGCATCCGATGTCGTTCCTGAACTACATGGCCGACACCGACCGAATGTACCGGTTCCTGGTGCGGGAGAACTTCTATCCCACCCGCATCGAGTACGAGGCGTACCTGCACTGGTGTATCGGTCGACTCGACACCCTGCGCTGGGGCACCACCGTCACCGAGGTCACATGGGACGACGAGGCCGACGCCTTCGCCGTCACGATCGTCTCCGGCGGCACCACCACGACCGTGATCGCGCGCCACGTCGTCGTCGGCGTCGGCACCGAACCGTTTGTGCCGCAGGCGTTGTCGTCGGGCTCCCCGGCGGTCGTCCACAGTTCCGACTACCTGTACCACCAGGACAAGGCCCATGCCGCGGACTCGGTGACCGTCATCGGTTCGGGACAGTCGGGCGCCGAGATCGTCATCGACCTGCTCGAGGCCAATCTCCGCGGCGGCCCGTCCGTCCGCTGGTGGACCCGTACGCCGTGGTTCGCCCCGCTCGACTTCACCAAGATGTCGCTCGAGATGACCACCCCGGCGTACATGGACTACTTCCAGAGTCTGCCGGAGGCGGCCCGCGATCGGATCCGCCCGCAACACTGGCAGTTCCACAAGGGCGTCTCCAGCGACACCCTCGAACGGGTGCACGAGCTGATGTACCAGCGGCAGCTGCGGGAGAAGCTCAACCCGGTCCAGTTGCGCATCTCCACCGAGGTCGACGGCATCGACACCCTTGCCGACGGCAAGCTCAGGGTCCGTGGGCGTCACCTCGACACCGGTACCCAACTCGCACACACCACCGACATGGTCATCGCGTGCACCGGCTACCAGCCCCGCCAGACCCCGTTCCTGGCCCCCATCGAGCCGCAGCTGCACCGTGATTCGCGCGGCCGCCTCGTCGTGGGCGCCGCGCATCAGGTGGAAACCGAGCCCGCGCTGACCAATCGGTTGTTCGTGGCGAACGCCGAGGAGCACGCCGTCGGCGTCTCGGCCCCCAACCTCGACATCGGCGCGGTCCGCAACGCCCGAATTCTCAACGCCGTCATGGGCCGCGAGGTGTATCGACTGCCGAAGGACACCGCTTTCACCAGCTTCGGGATCGACGACTCCGACGGCGTCGTCGGCTGAGGAGTTCCGCGAGCAACGACGGCCCGGCCCGCAGTGCGGGTCGGGCCGTTCTCCCGTTGAGGGTTGATCGGGTGCCCGGGTCGCTCCGAACGCGGACGGGCCGCAGGTGCCGACTCAACTCTTATCGTGCGGCCTCCGGGAGGCATCGCGATCAGCGGCACAGATCACACACACCAAGGTTCGTACCAGGATCTCCCAGCGCGAGCTGCGACCGTGATCTCGCGGCGACGGGGGTGACAGGGACCTCATCGCCCGAGGCGGCGCGGGGACTGCCGCCCGAGGTTATGCACCTGCGGGCGCCGGATGTTGTGGTGCAAGTTCAGGATCGGGACGGAACGAAGTGAGCTGTGTTCCCTCGAGATCGCTGACGAGCTGCTCGTACTGCCAGCGGTTGTATGCCAAGGGAGCCATGCTGATCCGCTTCGGGAGGCGGTGATAGAGGACGGGAAGTACGCGACAGATGATCGCGTACTCGATCCGGCGGACCTTGTTGAACGGAAAGCCGAAGACGTCGCGCACCTTGGGTCGACTGATGGCCATCCCGCACGTGATGGCCACCTCTCCTGCCACGCGTGAGATCAGCGGCCAGACGGGTCGCAGTGCGGTCGGCAGGTCCTCGGGGGCCGGCGGCGTCGCGAACAGCTTCCGCCCGACTTCGAGCATGTAGGTGTCCGTCAACTCGTTGTCCAGCAGGTCCTGGTAGTACTCCATCGCCTCGGCGTATGAGCGCGGCAGCCCGGATGACCTGCCAGAGAACGACAACGACCCCATCTTGTCCCAGACCACTCGGTAGAAGATCTCGTTGTCCTCATCGGTGAGGGGATCACCGGTGATAGGAGTGTACGAGTTCCGATACAGCAGAAACATGCTGAGGTACACCAGGTTCCAGGCTCGAGGCGAGTAGGCGCTGTACGGCCTGCCATCGCGGCCCTTTCCCTTGACCTCGCGATGAAGTGTCTTGAGGCGATCGAGGTGCCGGGCGTTGACCTCCGCGTCGCCCCACATTACGAGCTGCCCGGCCGCCAAGGTGCGCATGTTGCGCTCGAGTGGCCGGTTCTCGTACCGGCCGGTGGCCCACGTCGCGTCCGATACATCGTGCTGCATGCCCTGGTCGACGTATGCAGCCGCGAACAGTCCCACCAGCCGTGACCCGCAGAACCACCGAAACTGTTCATACCGTTTCTGTGCGTGTCCCTCGAGCGGCGGTCCGTCGACGGTGATATCGGTGGGAGACGCTGTGGAAATTGATTGTGCCATCTTCATTCTCCTCGGGAGCGGTGCCTGGTTGTCAGGTGGGCGTTCAGGGGATGAGCGGGTGCAGAATCACACGGACCATCCGTCGGATCGCATCGTCGTCCGTGGTCGGTAGGCCGATGTCGGGCGTCAACCAGACGCTGCCGATGAAGCGCAGCAAGACCTCGGCCGTGCCCGTCGTGTCGACGTCGACAGCGAGTTGTTCGGCGCAGTCGGAAATCCGATCGGTCAGCATGAGTAGCTGCAGTTGGGCGAGGTCGGGATCGCGATGGATTGCGACAGCCGTCCCGTCCTCCACGAGCCGGGTCCCGATCGGATGGGTCCGCGCAGTACGAACGGCAGCGACGATGATCTCCACCAAATGCTCACCCGGATGAGAGACAGCAGCGACAGTCTCCGCGAATCCCTCGACGATGCGAGCCAACTCGAACGAGAACGCCCGTCTGATCAGTTCGTCCTTGGACTCGAATCGACGGAATACCGTCGCTCGTCCCACCCCCGCACTTCGGGCGACGTCGGCCATCGTCAGTCGCGCGGTTCCGTAGAGCGCGATGCACCGAAGGGTCGACTCCAGGATGGCGCTGTCCACTGCGTCGCTTGTGGAGGGTGCGCTGGTCAGGCCCTCGATCACGAGTCGGGCATGTGGTGGGGTCGTGATACTCATGGTACGAGAAGAGTATCGTGCGTCTCATCGATCGCGCAGGTGTTTACGGAACCGGGTTTGCACACGAGATACCGCGGACGGGTGAGCCACCCTTCTCGCCGGCACGTGAACGCGTGAGGGCATCCGGGCCTCGTTCAGGCCACCTCCAACGTGGAGGCGACAGTCTCACGGTGACGTCGTCCGCCCCGAGGCCGGTCGGCGAGACGACACGGCCCGTCCCCGCATGGAGGGGACGGGCCGTCGTGTGTGTTGAGACCGGTTTCGATGGGACTCGTCGCAGGCTCTCGCCCACTCGGCCAGCGGAGGGATCAGCTCGTCGCAGCCTCGAAGCTCGGCTTGAGCAGGTCCAGCACGTACGGCACCGAGTTCGGCGTCGGTGCGTTGAGGCCGGTGATCTGCGACTGCGTCATGAACGTGACGGCACCGTTCTTGACGGCCTTCAGGTTCTTGTAACCCGGTAGCTTCTTGAGGGTTTCGGCCTGTTCCGGTGTCGCGGTGGCGACGACCAGTACGTCGGCGTCGAGCATCGGGATGTTCTCGGTGCTCAGTCCGAAGCGGGGGTTGCGGGTGCGCTGGTACTCGGCGACCAGCTTGGGCGCCATCTGCATCTTCAACTCGCTGAACAGCTTTGCCGCGCCGTCGTTCGGGTCGCCGAGGACCGACAGCTGGTCGTTGCCGTACATGAAGGCCAGCGCGTAGGTCTTGCCGGCGAGATCCGGGAACTCCTTGCCGACGGCGGCGACCTTCGCGTCGGTCTGGTCGATGATCTCGGTCGCCTTGTCCGGCTGGTGCAGCACGGTGCCCATGACGGTGACCATGTCCTGCCAGGGATCGATCTCCTGGCCGCTGATCGCGTTGACCGTCGGCGCGAGCTTGGCGATCTGCTCGAATTCCGGGCTGCCGGAGGCGAATCCGGGAGCGAAGATCAAGTCGGGGTCGAGCTTGGCGATCGTCGTCGCATCGTCGCCCTTGGTGGGGTCGATGAACGTCGAGTCGGCGAGCTTCTGGCCGTACCAGGGTTGCAGTTCGCCGGTCGCCGACTTGGAGTAGTCGTAGTAGCCGACCGGGGTCACGCCGAACGAGAGCGCCACGTCGGTCCACTGGTCACCCAGGGTCACGATGCGCTTCGGTGTCTCCGGGATCGTCACCGAGCGGCCGTCGGGCAGGTTCAGCTGCACCGATCCACCGGTCGAGTCATCCGAACTCGAACATCCGGCGAGGAGGCCGGCGGACATGAGCGCACCCGCGAGAAGCGCACCAAGACGAAGTCGTGTTTTCACGTCAGTTCTCCAGAACGGTCGGGGGTCAGAGCGAGCAGGGCAGCAGGACGAAGCTGGCGATGAGGCAGACGCTGCTGTTCGACAGCTTCCACTTGTCGCCGCTCCACACCCAGGTCATCGCACGATTCTGGCTGCCCCGGCCGACGACGCTGATCTGCAGCGGGGCGGTCATCGTGGTGCCGCTGACCTGCACCGGACCGACCATCTGGTAGCTGAGTCCGACGTTGCCGTAGGTGGTGATCGCCTGGGCGACGGCGTCGAGCTGACGCAGGGCGCGCTCGCCGCCCTGGAGTTCGGCGGCCCGTGCGGCGCGATTGCCGCGCGAGTTCATGACCGTCTTGACCTTCGTGTTGAGCTGACCGGGCGTCAGCGCGGTCGGGGCTGCGACAGCCTGCTGCTGGGACGGCGCGGCCGAGGTACCCGGCGCGGGAGCCGGTGCGGGCGCGGCGTCGGGGCCGGCGCCGACCGTGCCGCCGCTCTCGGGCACGTTCTCGGTCACCGCGGGTGCGGGCGCCACGGCCGGGGCGGGCTCACCGGGCGCGGCAGCCGGCGGCTGGTTGGCGGCCGGACCCACCAAGCCCTGCTGCTGTTGCGGTGTCTGCGCGGAACCGAGGTTCACGACGGTCGGCTGGGCCGCGTTCGCCGAGTCGTTGCGGTCGCCGACCATCAGACCGACCACACCGATGGTGACGATGATCGCCGAGATCACCGCCGCAACACCTGCCGATGCCAGCACGGTCGGGATGTTGATCCCACCCGAGCGCTTCTCCGGACCCGCCACCGGTTCGTGGGTCTCATCCACGTAAGCCGGGTCCTGGTAGCCGACATCGTTCTGCATGGTGTTCTCCGTGTTTTCTGCTGTATGTCGTTCACTTGTGCCGTGCAACGCCTGGTTGCGCGTCTCCACGGTCTGGATCGTCCCCGTCGGGGAACGACTGCCTAGGCAAGCCTAAGCTCGCCTCTTCTTCACGCCGACGGTAGGGCCTCGGTGAGGACCTTGTCGAACGTCTCCACGAACTTCTGCGCGTAGCCGGGGAGTGCCTGGGCGTCGGTGACGATGCCGAAGGACGTCGTGTTGCCGAGGATCAGCACGGTCACCGAGAAGGAGTAACCGGCCAGCGGCGACAGCGGCGTCAAGCTCACGATGGACCTGCCCAGGACCGACCGAACCCGGGAGAAGCCGGGATTGATCCCGATGTGGATGTCCGGATGCATGTGACCCATCGAGGCGTTCACGATCGCCCGCTGCAGGCCCCAGAGCGGCGCCCGCGGCAGGTCATCGGCCGCGGCGAGGTAGAGCTCGGGCCGACGCTCGGCGATCGTCGCCAGCTCACTGCGTGCCCGGCCGATCTGCTGCGACAGGTCGGTTTCGTTGCCGGGCAGGTTGAGCAGTGCCACCGAGACCGCATTGCCGGTGTGCCGGAACTCCTGGTCGAGGGTCACCGGCAGGGTCACGCGGAGGACCTCGGCCTGCGGCGACGCGGGCGGGTCGATGCTCAGCGCGCGGCCGATGGCCCCGAGGACGAACTCGTGCACGGTGGAGTCGTTGGCCTTGGCCGCCTTGCGCAGGGCGCGGGTGGACGTGCTGAACAGCGCATGTTCACGACGCCCCGACTTCGTCAGGCTCGGCCAGGCGCGCTTCTTGCCCCCGCCGGCCGCATGCTGGTCGTTGAACGCCGCCTTGGCCTCACCCAGCTTCTCCGGGTCGATGCCGCTGATGTGGAATCGCGGGCTGGTGGCGAAGCGCTCGAACTCGGCGAGGTCCTCGGGCTCACCGTCGGCGAGCAGTGCCGCGAAGGCCGCGCCGGCGATGCCGTCGGAGATGCTGTGGTGCACGCGAAGCAGGACCCACTGACCGACCCCCTCGGCGCCCGCGGAGGGCGTGAACAGTGTGATGTCCCAGAACGGGCGCGGACGCGGCAACGGCGTCTCCAGGAGTTTGGAGACACGTCGCTGCAGGTGCTCGCGGTCGGTGAAGCCGAGTTCCGAGACGTGGGCGCCCGCATCCCACTTCTCGTCGGCGAGCACCACCTCGGGTTTCCGCCATCGGCCGTTCTTGACGCCCAGCCGGAAGATCTCGAACAGCCGGCCCCGGTCACGGACGCGCGCACGGACCTCGTCGATGCCGAGAAGCGTTCCACCCGTGTCGAGTTGGAGGAACATCGACCAGTGCATGGGCCGACTGTCGGTGTCCATGTGCAGGTAGGTGTGGTCCGGGGGTGCCAGCTCGGTGACGCGAGCGTCGGCCGGAGCAGTGACAGTGTTGTTCATCGATGACCGCCTGGATGAAGGACGCTCAGGGCGCCTGGGTGGAAGAACCGGAGAAGAGTAGCTGGTAACGCTCGGTGTCGGGTTTCATGGCCGCCGCGACCAGTTCCCACAACACCTCGTCGGTGCCGCCGCCGACGCGCGCGAGTTTCATGTCGCGCCACCAGCGTCCGATCGGCGTCTCGGCCTCGAGATAGCCGATCCCGCCGAAGATGTGCAGGCATTCCGAGGCGACCTCTTCGCCCAGGTTGGCCGCGGTGGCCTTGAGCGCAGCCGCGGTGCGCAGGTTGATCTTTCCCCCGGCGGCGACGCCGTCGAGCGAGTAGCTCAGCACGTCGACGCGGGATTGCAGACCGGCGATCCGCAGGCGGAGTGCCTGATGGTCGTAGAGCTTCTTGCCGAACTGGGTGCGGTCCATCATGCGGGCGAGCGTCACACCGAGCATCACGTCGCATGCGGCCGCGATCTGCGCGGCGACCGAATAGCGTTCGTGCGCGAGGCCCCAGCTGATAATCGCCAGACCCGTTCCCGGGCGGGCGATCAGCGCCTCCTCGGGGATCCAGGTGTCGATGGTGACCGGCGCGGTGTCGAGGGGACCGGCGCCCAGCTTCGTGTAGGGCGCGCCGACCCGGACCTGGTCGATCGGCACGGCGGCCAGCGCCACGTTGCCCCCGGTGTCGGCGCCGTTCTCGTCGCCGTCCTCGATGCTGCGGCAGACGACCAGCATGTAGTCGGCGATGGGCGAGAGCGAGACGAACTTCTTGGCTCCGACGACCCGGTATCCGCCACCCTCGGCGAAGATGCGTGTCTCCGAGTTCTGGAGATCCGAGCCGCCCTGTTCCTCGGAGGCGCCGATGCACAGGACGGCATCGGTGGTCATCGCCCGCTGCGCGAGGTCTTTCAGGAAGTCGTTGCGGCCGAAGCGGCGGAGGATGGCGATCGCCGAATCGTGCAGGCTGACGCCGACACCGATCGCAGCCGAACCGAGCGATCCGAGATGACGGCCGAGCGCGAAGTGGTCGTGCAGGTCGGTGAGTTTGCGATCCTCCCACTTGCGGGTGAAAACCCCGGCCTCGCCGAGGTGTTCGAGGAGCGGCCGAGGGAATCGATGATCGTTCTCGGCCTGTGCCGTCCACGCGGTGACCTTCTCGTCGAACGCGTCGTCGAGCAGTTCGGCGTACGACTGCACTCCGGTGTCCACACTCATCCCCCGCCCCGACTCGCGTCCCACCCGGTTCAGGCCGGTGTCCCGGCCTTCGCGCGGACCAGGTCTTCGAGATCGCCGACCGTCTTCGACTCGAAGAGCTCGCGTTCGGAGAGCTTCACACCCAGACGCTCCTCGATCGCGACGACGCCGATGGCGAACGCCACCGAGTCCAGGCCCAGGTCGTCGATGAGCCGCGAGTCGCGGGTGACGTGGCCGAGCGCGAGGTCGAGGTCCTCGGTGAGGATGCCGTGCAGCGCTTCGGTGATGTTGTCGGACATGTGATGGCTCCTGATGGGATCGGTGGTGGTTCGAACGTAACGGCCGGTCAGCGCGGGATGACGTACGGGGCGACGCTGCCCAGCTTCTCGCAGGTCTCCTCGAACTCACGCTCCGGCGTCGACTGCGCGACGATGCCGGCGCCCGCCCGCAACCATGCCGCGCCCCCGGACGAGAAGACGGTGCGCAACGCGAGGGTTGCCTCGAGTTCCCCCGACGACGACGCGACGAGGACCGCACCGGAGTACGGCCCGCGACGCCGGGACTCGAGCCGGTCGATGGCGTCGACGGCCGCGGTCTTGGGTACTCCCGAAGCGGTGATCGACGGGAAGACGACTTCGAGTGCACGCCAGGGAGATTCCCCCTCCGCGAGGGTTCCCTTCACGGTCGACGCCAGGTGCTGGACGCTGCCGCGCTCACGCACCTCCATGAACGTGCTGACCGCGGTCGTCTCGGCGGCCGAGATCGAGGCGATCTCGTCATAGCAGGCGCGCACCGACATCGCATGTTCGGCAACCTCTTTGGCGTCGCCGAGAAGTTCGGCCCGAGCGGCCGCGTCGTCGTCGGCGGACACCCCGAAAGCCCTTGTCCCGGCGAGGGGTTCGGTGACCACGGTGCGGTCGGAGTGCACCGCGACCACGAGTTCGGGACTGAACCCGGCGGCCGCGAGATCGCCGAGCGACAGCAGATAGGAGCGAGCCGGCGTGTTGTCCGCACGGCCGCGGGCATAGGTGGCGGGGATGTCGACCGCGAAGGGGATGTCCACCGCGCGGGAGAGGATGACCTTCTGGTAGCGACCGGCCGCGATCTCGGAGACGGCGGCCGCGACGCGGCCGCGGTAGTCCTCGGTGTCAACCCGCACGTCGACGGGGCGCGACGCCCCGGGATCACCTGCCGTGGCGGCGATCTCGAGGAGACGACGAGCTCGGTCGGAATCGGCGGTGCCGGTGTCCACCCCGTCCGCGTCGACGAACGCCTCGAACTCGGGAACGATCAGATGCGCGAGCACCGTGTCGTCGGGAACGCGGTCGAGGATGCCGTGGTACGGCGCGCAGAAGTCGAAACCGACCCACCCGTAGAGGCGCCAGTCGGGGATCGACAGCGACTCCGTCGCCGCGGCCAGTGCGTCGGCCGGGTCACCGTGCCATGCGGTGGTCGACCGGCGCCCATGGTCGTCGACGATGACCTCACCACGTGTGACCACCACTCGCACGTGAACGCCGGCAGCGAAGGTCCAGCGACCGCTGCGCTCGTAGACGACATGGTCGCCGAACTCGCCGGAACCCGCCCAGGCCGCCGAGATCCGGGCGGCGTCCGCGTCGGCGAACCGCGTCGTCGGAGCGTTCAGGCCGGCGGCGCCCTCGAGGCCGAGGTCCGCGGCATCGAGCCTCGATGTCGGCGAGTCGGTCGTCAGCGACATGTCCTTGTCCTCCGGTCGTGGGCGGCAGCACCAGTAATCCTAGGGATTTTAGGACAGCCTAAGCAAATGTTTTGGCGAGTCGATGGCGTGGATCACACCACCAGACCGACCGGTAAGGATACCCTACCCTGCCTGTGTTTGAATGGGTCCCATGCCGACGCCTCTGGACCACGCGACCGACCTGCTCGACGGTTTCACCCCGTACGCCGACGCCCAGGCAGCCCGCTACCGCGACGCCGAACTGTTCCGCGGACTCCCACTGTTCGCCGGCTTCGACGCCAGTGCCGAGAGCACCCCCGATGCCCCGGCCGTCACCGATGCCTCGATCGACGGGCCGCGGACGCTCACCTACTCCGAACTGCGCGAGGCCTCGCTGCGTCGAGCGGCCGGATTCGTCGCGGCCGGACTCCGCCCCGGAGAGCGCGTCGTCCTCCAGCAGAACAACTCGCTCGAGTTCGTCGTGAATCTGCTCGGCCTGCTCCGCGCGCGCGTCGCCCCCGTCATGACCCTGCCCGCACACCGGATCACCGAGATCGCACATCTCGCCGCCGGTGCCGGGGCCGTCGCCTACATCGGTGAGGACGGGCGACGCGGCTTCGACTTCCGGGACCTCGCCACCGAGCTGCAGTCCCGCGTCCCGGCCGTCACGCAAGTGTTCGTCTCCGGCGATCCCGGTCCGTTCGCGACCGCACCCGACGCGGATCCCGCATCGGTCGACCTCCCGGCCTCGCCGAACTCCGACCTCCCGGCCCTTTTCCTGGTCTCGGGCGGCACCACCGGCCTGCCCAAACTGATCGCGCGCACGCACGACGACTACGACCTGAACGCACGACTGTCGGCCGAGGTCGCGAAGCTGACCGCCGACGACACCTATCTCGTCGCATTGCCGGCGGCCCACAACTTCCCGCTGTGCTGCCCGGGCATCCTCGGCGTCTTCGGGGTAGGCGGCCACGTCGTCTTCACCGACAACCCGAGCCCCGACAACACCTTCGACCTCATCGAACGTCACCGCGTGACGGTGACCGCCCTGGTCCCCGCCCTCGCACAGCTGTGGTGCGCGGCGACCGAGTGGGAGCCCGCGGACATCAGCTCGCTGCGACTCCTGCAGGTCGGCGGCGCCAAGCTCGCCCACCCGGACGCCGTCGCCCTCGACGAAGCGCTCGGCGACGTGGTTCAGCAGGTGTTCGGCATGGCCGAGGGCCTCATCTGCTACACCAGGCCCGACGAGCCGCGGAACCTCGTCCACGAGGTCCAGGGCTCGCCGATGTCGGAGTTCGACGAGGTGCGCGTCGTCGACGAGGAGGGCGTGGACGTTCCCGACGGCGAAGAAGGCGAGCTGCTGGTGCGCGGCCCGTACACGATCCGCGGGTACTACCGGGCCGACGCGCACAACGAGAAGTCCTTCACCCCCGACGGCTTCTACCGGTCGGGCGACAAGGTGACCCGGCTGCCGTCGGGGCATCTCTCCGTGACCGGTCGCATCAAGGACACCATCGTCCGGGCGGGCGAGAACGTGGCCGCCGACGACGTCGAGGAGAACCTGCTCGCGCACCCATCGGTACGCCAGGTCGCGGTGGTCGGGCTTCCCGACGACGCACTGGGCGAGAAGATCTGCGCCGCGGTCGTGCTCTCCCATGACCATCCGCCGGCCCAACCGCTCGAACTGGCCACGCTGCGCATGTTCCTCGCGGACCGCGGCCTCGCATCGTTCAAACTGCCCGACGTGGTCCGCGTCATCCGGACCCTCCCCGTCACCGCCGTCGGCAAGATCGACAAGAAGGTCTTACGAGAGCAGCTGGTGTCCACAGCGGGATGACCTCGACACCCGGCACCCTCGCTATGCTTTGACGCACCTGCGGACGGGTGTCGAACGTCCGCTGACCTGTGAGGAGTGAGTCGCCGTGGCGCTGACCGTGCAGCGCCTGTCCCAGAACGCCGACCTGGGCCTGACGCTGGTGGCAGGTCACTCTGGCGCCGATCGGGTCATCGAGTGGGCACACGCCATCGAACTCGCCGATCCCGCTCCCTGGATCACCGGCGGTGAACTGGTGATGACCACGGGCCTGGCGATCGGACCTTCCGACTCCGAACAGTTCGACTACGTGACCCGCCTGGTGCGGGCGCGGGCGGCGGCACTCGCCGTCGACACCGGCATGACCTTCGACGCGGTCCCTGACGGCATCCGGGCCGCCGGCGACGCACTGGGTCTGCCTGTCCTCGCAGTGCCACCGCACACTCCGTTCATCGCGGTCACCCGCGCCGTGATCGACGATCTGACCGCCGACCGGGTGCGCGCGGTGCAGCAGGTCGTCGACCAGCAGGACAAGTTCGCCCGCGATCTTCTCCGCGGCGGCATACCGCATCTGGTCACCGCCCTCGGGCGTGCCCTCTCGTGCTCGGTCGTCCTCGTCGACGCCGAGGGCGGGGCACTCTCGGTCCACGGTCCTGACGCGGGGCGAGCACTCGAACATGCGCGTTCGGTGTCACGCGGTTCGGGACGCCGCCGACAGGCCGGCTCTGCCTTCGCCGACGAACACGCCACGTACCTCGTGCAGAGCGTGTCCGTCGCCCGGGAGCCGCATGGATATCTGGCGGTGGCGTCGCCGGCGGCGTTGCAGCCGGAGGAACGACTCCTCGTGGCCCACGCGATGGCCTTGCTGTCGATCGAACTGGGCAAGCCGGCGAAGGTGCTCGACGCCGAACAGCGGCTCCGGACGGTCGTGACGCAAGCACTCGTGAACCTCGGTCCCGAACTCGACGCGGGCCTGCTGCGGTACTTCGGCTTCGACGAGGACACCCGCGTCGTCGCAATCACGGTGACGAACGTCGGGCCGGCGTTGCCGGCTCTTCGGGAAACGGCCGATGTGATCACACGGCAATCAGTTCCGTACCTCTTGTCGCCGATACGGGAGGGTCTGCTGCTCGTCGTGTCCGACGACCGCGGACGGGACTGGGTTGTCGAACTCGTCGCGCGGCTCGGCGCCCGGCTGGAACGGACGCTGCGGGCCGGGCGAGGCGGGACCGCCGTGATCGCCGAAACCGCCGTGAGCCTCCGCCAGGCCAGGGCCGCCCTCCACCTCGGCCCGACGCAGGAGACGGTCGTCGACTTCTCGGACACGGGTACCTTCTCGATGTTGTTCGGTGGACGGTCACCCGGCGAACTGTCCGCGATGTCGCGAATCGTCCTGGGACCACTCGAGGATTACGACGCCGCACACGGTTCGTCGGTGGATCTCGTCACCGCGCTACGGACCTGGCTCCGGAACGACGCACACATCGAGAGCGCCGCAAGGGAATTGGGCGTACACCGACACACCATGCGGAGTCGGATGGCCAAGGTCGGCCAACTCCTCGGCCGCGACCTCGACTCGGCCGAGGTCCGGGTCGAGCTGTGGATAGCGGTCAAAGCGCGCGAACTCCTCGACGTCCTCGAGACCGATTGACGCACGGTCGTCGGTGTCGACGGCCGTCAGATGCGCGGCGCGCCACCACGGAGGTAGACCGTGGTGGTGTGGGTGAAGAACTCGCGCGCCGAACGTCCCTGCTCTTTGGGCCCGTACCCGCTTTTCTTGGCTCCGCCGAACGGTACATGGGGATCGGCGCCCGCCGACTCCGAATTGACGTGCAGGATACCGACGTCGAGGTCGTCGACCGCCTCCAGTGCACGGGTGAGATCCTGCGTGAAAAGTGCAGCGGACAACCCGTACTCGCCGTCGCCGGCCACCCGGAACGCCTCGGAGACCGAGGGCACACGGACCACCGCCAGGACCGGACCGAAGAGCTCGTCGCGCCACACGTCGAGGTCCGTGGACGGTAGTTCCAGGATCGTCGGGGACAAGAAGTATCCGTCTTCGGGGATACCTACGGGCGGCTGGTCACCTCCGGTGAGCACGGTCGCACCCTGCTCGACTGCGCGAAGGATGCCGGCCCTGATGGTGTCACGAGCAGGGGCCGTGATCACCGGACCCATCTCGGTGGAGGGGTCCAAGGGATCACCGACGACCAGGTCGGCGGCGGCCGTGCTCAGTGCGGCGAGGAGTTCGTCGGCCACGGCCTCGGTGACGACGAGTCGCGATGTGGCCGTGCACTTCTGGCCCGAGGAGCGGAACGCTCCCAACAGGATCTGCTGGACCGCCAGGTCCAGGTCGGCGTCACCGAGGACGATCGCGGCGTTCTTGCCACCCATCTCGGCCTGCACCAGCACGCCGCGCGCGGCGCCGGCGGCCGCGATACCGCGTCCGACCCCCGTCGACCCGGTGAAGGTGATGGCGTCGATGCCGGTGTGATGGACGATGGCGTCGCCGATCTCACGGTCGCCGAACGTCAGGTTCACTACGCCGGCGGGGAGCCCGGCTTCGGTCAGGGCCTTCGCCAAACGGAACGCGAGCAGCGGAACGGTGCCGGCCGGCTTCCATACCACGGTGTTGCCGTAGACGAGGGCCGGCGCGATCTTCCACGCCGGGATCGCGATCGGGAAGTTGAACGGAGTGATGACACCGATGGTGCCGATCGGTTTGCGCGTCACCAGGATTCGCTCACCCTTGCGCGGTGACGAGTACACCTCGCCGGCCTCGCGGTCGCCGTCGGCGCCGTAGTAGCGGAGGATCTGCGCGGCGCGCCGCACCTCGCCGATACCCTCGGCGAGCGTCTTGCCCTCCTCGCGGGCGAGTTCCGCGCCCCATTCCTCGGCATTGCGCTCCAGGACGCCGGCAGCCTGCACGAGTACCCCACCGCGTTCGTGCGTGGACAGGCGTGACCACTCGGCCAGGCTGCGTCCGGCCGCGGTGACCGCGGCGTCGAGTTGGCGGATGCTCGCCCGACGCCCCACGGCCACGACGACGTTCGGGTCACCGGGACTGTCGCTGGTAAAGGGCGCGTCCTCGCCGTCGACCCATTGTCCGTCGATGAGGTTGTACAGGGACTCGACCGTCTCGGTCATCGTTCTCGCTTCCGTGGCAGCAGTCGGCCCGACAACCGGGCGGGATCACCGCCGAACAATACGTCCGCATCGGCACGCAAGGTCGTCGCCCGAGGGTACAAAACCTCGACCGCGGGTCACCCTGGCGTACAAGAACGCCAACGCCGGCAAGCGGCACCGCGGGCGCGCGGAAGCCGCCTGGTCACACCGGCGCGAGCTCGACGATCCCCGGGTGATGGTCGAGATAGTTCTTGGTGAACGAGCACACCGGCCGAAGCCGCGCGTTGCGCTCCCGGGCGAAGTGGATGACCGTCCGGGTGAGACGGGTGGCGAGCCCGTGACCGCTGTATTCGTCGTAGAGAACCGTGTGCAGAACGGTGATGGTGGTCTGACCGTCGACAGTCTCGATCGAGTAGCCGAGCACCCCGACGAGATCCCCCGCGACCCAGAGTTCGAACCTCTCGCGGTCGGGATTGTGCACCACCTGAGCGATCTGCTGCAGAATGGATCGCGCCGACTGCGGCGGCCGATGCCGGTTCTTGCGTAACACCTACATCTCCTCACGTGATCACTGTGGCGGGTCACCGGCAGGACGTCGCGGCTCGACGCAAGGGCCCCTGTGACTAGGGTCACACCCTACCTTACGGTTCCGTAACTGCCGAGACCTCCCGGTGATCCGGTGCAGTGAGCATCTGGGCGCATCGTCAGGTGTTGACCGACGTTGTAGGGTGGCGAACGCAACACAATCACACACGCGGGGGCTCTCACGATGACCGAGGGCTGAGATGGCGACGGGCGGTCGCCGACCGCTCGAACCTGTCCGGGTAATGCCGGCGTAGGGAGAACCATCATGGGCACACGTGTATCCACCGCACCCACCACTGCGACATTCACAGACGGCGGTCTGACCACCGGGCCGATCGAGGGCAGCTCCAAGCACTACCTCTCCGTCGATCACCTCCGTGTACCGCAGCGCCGAATCCACCTGACGAACGGTGAGCACCTCGACGTCTACGACACCTCCGGGCCGTACACCGACCCCGATGCCGTGATCGACGTGGAGCGCGGCCTGCCACCGACCCGGGACGCGTGGCACCGCCCGGAACCCGTCGACGGCGCGAGCACCCAACTCGCCTGGGCGCGAGCGGGGATCGTCACCGATGAGATGCGGTTCATCGCGGCACGGGAGGGCGTCGACCCCGACCTGGTCCGCTCCGAGGTGGCCATCGGCCGCGCCGTCATCCCGGCCAACCATCGTCATCCGGAGTCGGAGCCGATGATCATCGGCAAGCGGTTCGCGGTGAAGATCAATGCGAACATCGGCAATTCTGCGGTGCGCAGTTCGATCGCGGACGAGGTCGAGAAGATGGTGTGGGCCACCCGATGGGGCGCCGACACCATCATGGACCTGTCCACCGGCGCCGACATCCACACCACCCGGGAGTGGATTCTGCGCAACTCCCCCGTCCCCGTCGGGACCGTGCCGATCTACCAGGCCCTCGAGAAGGTGAACGGCGATCCCGTCGCTCTCACGTGGGAGATATACCGCGACACCGTGATCGAGCAGGCCGAGCAGGGTGTCGACTACATGACGGTGCATGCCGGAGTGCTTCTCCGCTATGTGCCGCTGACCGCCCGGCGGGTCACCGGCATCGTCTCGCGGGGCG
Organism: Gordonia sp. Swx-4; assembly: GCF_030316175.1. Lineage (NCBI taxonomy): Bacteria > Bacillati > Actinomycetota > Actinomycetes > Mycobacteriales > Gordoniaceae > Gordonia > Gordonia sp. Swx-4. The sequence goes on along the minus strand of NZ_CP128197.1, from coordinate 599,505 downwards.
GATCGATCATGGCCGCCTGGTGCCTGGCGCACCACGAAGAATCGTTCCTGTACACGCACTTCGACGAACTGTGCGAGATCTTCCGCCGCTACGACATCACCTTCTCCCTCGGCGACGGACTGCGTCCGGGGTCGATCGCCGACGCCAACGACGAGGCCCAGTTCGCCGAACTGCGCACCCTCGGCGAACTGACCTCCATCGCGAAATCCCATGGCGTGCAGGTGATGATCGAGGGCCCGGGACACATCCCGATGCACAAGATCGTCGAGAACGTGCGTCTCGAAGAAGAACTCTGCGAGGAGGCGCCGTTCTATACGCTCGGCCCCCTCGCCACCGACATCGCACCCGCCTACGACCACATCACCTCCGCGATCGGCGCGGCGATGATCGCCCAGGCGGGCACGGCCATGCTCTGCTACGTGACACCCAAGGAGCACCTCGGGCTGCCCGACCGGGACGACGTGAAGGTCGGCGTCATCACCTACAAGATCGCGGCCCACTCGGCGGATCTCGCGAAGGGACATCCGCGGGCGCAGGAACGTGATGACGCATTGAGCAAGGCGCGCTTCGAGTTCCGCTGGGTCGACCAGTTCAACCTCGCCCTCGACCCGGACACCGCCCGCGAGTATCACGATGAGACCCTGCCGGCCGAGCCTGCGAAGACCGCGCACTTCTGCTCGATGTGCGGTCCCAAGTTCTGCTCGATGCGGATCTCCGCCGACGTGCGCGCCTACGCGGAGGAGAACAACCTGGTGACCGCCGAAGACATCGACCGCAAGATCGCCGAAGGGATGGCGGCGAAGTCGGCCGAGTTCGCCGAGGCGGGCAACCGTGTGTACCTGCCGCTCGAAACCGGTCCCGGAGGTTCTGCGTGACCGACGTCGAGTTGCTGCCCGTCGCAGCACCGGGAGAGACCCCGGTCCGCGTGATGACCATCGCCGGATCGGATTCCGGCGGTGGTGCCGGCATCCAGGCCGACATGCGCACCTTCGCGCTGCTCGGCCTGCACGGCTGTGTCGCGGTCACCGCGGTCACCGTGCAGAACTCGCTGGGCGTCACCGGTTTCCAGGAGATCGCACCGGAGACCGTCGCCGCCCAGATCGCCACGGTCGCCGACGACATCGGCGTAGGCGCCGCCAAGACCGGCATGCTGGCGTCTGCACCGATCATCGACGCCGTCGTCGCGCAGTGCTCGGCGAGCGGTATCGGTCGCGACGGTTCCTCGCCGCTGGTCGTCGACCCGGTGTGCGCCTCGATGCACGGGAATCAACTACTCGCCGACTCCGCCCTGGACACCCTGCGCGACAACCTCTTCCCGCTGGCGACGGTGGTGACACCCAACCTCGACGAGGTGCGCCTCATCACCGGCATCGACGTCGTCGACACCGGCTCCCAGCGCGACGCAGCGAAGGCGCTGTTCGATCTCGGACCCGCGTGGGCGCTCGTCAAGGGAGGCCACCTGCGGTCGAGCGACCACTCCCCCGACCTGCTCTACGACGGCGCGGAGTTCATCGAGCTCAACCACGAGCGCATCGACACCGCCCACGACCACGGCGCGGGTGACACCCTCGCCGCGGCGATCACCTGCGCCCTGGCACACGGCTATTCGGTGCCCGACGCAGTCTGCTTCGCGAAGAAGTGGGTCACCCGCGGCCTGGCCGCCGCCTATCCGCTCGGCGCCGGCCACGGCCCGGTGAACCCGCTGTGGCGGGTGAGCGGCCCCTACTGACGCACCGCCGAGCGAACGATCTCGCCGATACGCACTTCGGTCCCGCGGTGCCGTTTCCTTCCCGCGTGCCGGCTAGCGCCCGCGGGAAGGAAACGGCACCGCGAGAGTAGGCGCAGACCTACTTCTCCCAGCCGATGTCCTCGATGGGACCGACGTAGAACTGTCCCGCTCCGTAATTGGCGAGCCCTTCCTTCACCGCGACCATGGACGGACCGTTGAAGAGGGGAAGGTTGGAGAACTGCGCGAAGGCCTCGCGCTCGAGTTCGTTCCCCGCCTTGATCTGGGCCATCGGGTCGCCGATCCTCGACATCGCACGGATCTGTGCGTCGAGTTCCGGGGACCCGGCACCGGCGGGGTTCAGCTGGGACCCCATGCACCACACCTGACAGAAGTAGGCCATGCCGAAGGGGTCGCTCGACGAGAAGCCGAGCAGGAGCACGTCGAACTCCTTGTTGACCACCACCTGTGAGAAGTCGGCCGACGGGCGTTGGCGGACAGCGAGGTCGACGCCCACCTTCTTCAGGATCGCCTGGAGCGCGCGTGACAGGTTCTGGGTCGTGGTGTCGTCGCCGATGTTGGGCAACTCCAGCGACAGCCGTCTCCCGTCCTTGCTGCGGATGCCGTCCCCACCCTCGGTCCACCCCGACCGGTCGAGCAGTTCCTCGGCTTTCGCCGGGTCGTAGGACAACACGTCCGACAGGTTGTCCTCGTATCCCGGTTGGAACGGGTACAGCGACAACGAACCGGGGAGTTCCTCCGTGTAGTTGAGGCCGGTGAACCTGATGCGCGACAGCGTCTCCCGGTCGACGGCGGAGAGCACGGCCTCACGGACGCGCCGATCGGACAGGATCGGGGTGTCGAGGTTGAGCACCAGCAACGACTGCTGCGGTGCGGCCGCGGTGCGAATGTCGATGCCGTTCATCGTGAGTGCCCGCGCGCGCGCGTCTTTGGCGGCCACCCCGGTCGCGTCGATCTCGCCGTTCTGGAAGGCGTTGAGCGCCGCCTGGGACTCCATCTGCCGGAAGATCCGTCGGTCGAGTTTGCCGGGTTTTCCCCACCACTTGGGATTTCGTTCGAAGACGACGGTCCCGTTGTCGGCGTCGTAGGAGGCGATCGTGAACGGTCCGGCGCCCCATTCGGGATGCGGCTTCCGGACATAGCCCTCGTTGTAGACGTCGGGATCGGCGGCCTTCGGGTGGAGCACGACGTTGAACAGGCCGTCGGGCCAGGCGTAGACGCCGTCGAAGCGCACGACGACCTCACGGTCGTCGGCGCCGCGGGTGACCGAGGCGATCTGGCTGTACCCGTCGGTGGAGCTGACGATGTAGCGATCGTCGATGCCCCGGCTCGTGCGCCAGGTCTCGACGAAGGCGCGGTAGTCGATCGGTGTGCCGTCGTTGAAGAAGGCCTTCGGGTTGATGGTGTAGGTGACCACGGTGTCCCGGCCGACGACCTCGGTACGGACGTCGGTGAGGTAGTCGGGATTCGGCGCGTACTGCCCGTCCGGCGAGAAGTAGGCGAGCACCGGGTTGTACCAGCGCCACAAGGCCAGGGTGTAGGCGTTGCCGTCGGCGTGGAAGGTGTTCCACTGGGCCGATACCTCCGCGAGCACGGTCGTGAGACTGCCGCCGTCCTCGAGATTCTCCCGGGGTTGCAGGTTGAGCGAGGCTCCTTCGGTCTTCACCGCCCCGGTGTCGATCGCGGCACCGCAACCGGTGATGCAGGCGATGGTCACGGCCATCGCGGCGATGATCACCGACCAGCGCTTCACCGGTCCACCTCCAGGAAATGGCATGCCGCTCTGTGGTCGACAGCAGGAGCACCGTGCTGATCCGTCGGCCGCAGTAGGGGTACGACCGTCCGACACCGCTCGCGACGCTCCTCGCCGAGCCGGGCGTGCAACGGGCACCTGGTGGTGAAACTGCATCCGACGATCTCGTCTGTCGCACTGGGCTGTTCGCCGGTCAGGACGATGCGCTGCCGCTCGCGTTCGACGCGCGGGTCCGGAATGGGCACTGCCGACAAGAGTGCCCGGGTGTAGGGATGCGCGGGTTCGGCGAAGACCGCCTCGGTGGGCCCTGACTCCACGATCGAACCCAGATACATCACCGCGACGCGGTCGGCGAGATGTCGGACCACGGAGAGATCGTGGGCGACAACCAGATACGCCACGTCGCCGTCGGCTTGGAGGTGACGGATCAGGTTGACGACGTCCGCCTGCACGGAGACGTCGAGGGCCGACAGCGGCTCGTCGAGGACGATCAGATCGGGGTCGGTGGCGAGTGCCCGCGCGATGGCGAGACGTTGTCGCTGGCCGCCGGAGAAGGCGGCGGGGAAACGGTCGGCGTGAACGGGATCCAGCCCGACGCGCCGCATGAGACCCGTGACCCTCTCCTCCGTCTCCGCTCTCGGAACCCCCAGCGCGCGAAGCGGTTCGGCGATGATGTCGAAGGCGGTGAACCGAGGGTCGAGCGCATCCGACGGGTCCTGGAAGACGATCGACGTCTTCTGGCGCAACGCGCGGGCCTCGCGTGAACGGACCGCCGCCGGGTCCACCCCGCCGATCCGGACGACGCCCTCGGGCTGCGCGAAGTCCATGATCTCCAGCAGAGTCGTCGACTTGCCGCTGCCCGACTCTCCGACGAGGGCCATCGACTCACCGCTCCGGATGTCGAAGCTGATCCCGTTGACGGCCCGCACCGAACCCACCCGACGCTTGAGGAAACCGCTCGTCAGCGGGAAGACCTTGGTCATGTCCACCACATCGAGGACGGTCGCACGTTCCTGCCGGTCGGTCACTGCCGGCGACGCCGCCGGCACATCGGGCGGCGGGAACACCGGCTCACCACTGATCCGGCCGTCGCCGTCGATCTCCTCCACGCGGATACACGCCGCCCGGTGGCCGCCGGCCACCTCCGCCAGCGCCGGTTCGCTACCGCGGCAGTCATCGATCGCGACGGGACACCGTGGCGCGAACTGACATCGGTCTGCCACGTCGATGAGAAGCGGAGGCGTCCCCGGGATGGGGATGAGCGCATCGGTCCGATGGTCCACCCGCGGCACCGCTCCCAGCAATCCGATCGTGTACGGCATCCGCGGTCCGCCGAAGAGCGTGTCGACGTCGGCGGTCTCCACCGCCCGCCCGGCGTACATCACCACTACATCGTCGGCATGACCCGCGACGACGCCGAGATCGTGCGTGATCAACAGCATCGCGGCGCCGCTCTCCCGTCGCGCCGTGGCCAGCACATCGAGGATCTGTGCCTGGATGGTCACGTCGAGCGCGGTGGTCGGTTCGTCGGCGATGATCACCGACGGGTCGTTGGCGATCGCCATCGCGATCATCACACGCTGCCGCATCCCGCCGGACAACTCGTGCGGAAAAGCCCTGGCGCGTCGCTGCGGATCGCCGATCCCGACCAGGTCGAGCAGTTCGACCGAGCGCGACCAGGCCTGTTTGGCGGTGATGGACTGATGGGCCCGCAGCGCCTCGGAGATCTGCGCTCCCACGGTGAACACCGGGGTCAGCGACGACAGCGGGTCCTGGAAGACCATCGCGATCTCCGAACCCCGGACCGCGGACATCTTCTTGTCCGACAACCCGATCAGTTCTCGACCCCGCAGTGCGACCGATCCGCTGATGTGCGCACTGTCCGGTAGCAGTCCCGAAACCGCCAGTGCCGAAACCGATTTCCCTGATCCGGATTCGCCGACGATGGCGGTGGTCCGGCCGGCCCGCAGGTCGAAGTCGAGACCGCGGACGGCGGCGACGACGCCTGCCTCGCTGCCGAAATCCACTGTCAGGTCCCGGACCGTCAGCACCGCATCGGGATTCGTCATCGACGGGCACCTCCACTCGACGAAGGGTCGAAGGCGTCGCGCAGGCCATCGGCGATGAGCGCCATCGAGACCGTGAGGAGCGCCAGCGCGGCCGCGGGGAACCAGAACAGCCACGGCGACGCGGCCAGCGTCCCGGCACCCGCCTGCAGCAGTGAGCCGAGGGTGACGTCGGGGATCTTCACACCGAACCCGAGGAACGACAGCCCGGTCTCGGCGAGCACCGCGGCCACCACGCCGAGGGCGAAGTTGATGACCAGCAACGACGCGATGTTGGGGCAGGATGTGCCGGAGGATGATGGTCACCGGGGACACGCCCAGATACTTTGCGGCGGCGACATAGTCGCGCTCGCGGACGGTCAGCGCCAGGGAATGGATCACGCGCGCCAGCATCATCCAGCCGAACGCGATGAGCACGACGATCAACCACCGCCAGTCACCACCGGTGCTGTTGGAGACCAGGGCGAGGATGAGGAACGTCGGCACCACGAGGAGCAGGTAGACGACGCCCAGCACGACGCGCTGCACCCAACCGCCGAAGTAGGCGGCGAGCCCGCCGAGGAACGCGGCGATCGCGGTCGTCCCGATCGACACGGCCAGGGCGATCGTCAGCGAACGTTGGAGTCCGTGCACCACCTGCGCGTACAGATCGTTGCCGGCGTCGTTGGTACCGAACCAGTGGGCGCCATCCGACCCGTGCGTCGACGGCGGGAAGCCGATCGCCAGGAAATCGGTGTCGGTGTAGGAGTACGCGGTGAACAGTCCGCCGAAGACGCCGAACAGCACGAGCAGGACGAAGATGGCCAGGCCCAGCAGCGCGGACCGGTTGCGCGCGTACCGTCTGGCGAAGATCTTGACCCGGCCGCTGCGCCGCCGGGCCAGTGGCGCCGACGCGGTGTCCGATTCGTCGAGGACACCGCCTGTCTCACCCATGATCGGGGCGGTCGCGTCGAGGTGACCGGACTGCGGCCCGCGCGGTTCCGGCGGCATCATCGCCATCTCAGCTCACCCGGACTCTCGGATCGAGGTAGACCACGGCGAGGTCGGCGAGGATCGCACCGACCGCGGTGGCCAGGGCACCGAATGCGGCGACGGCGACGACGCCGTGGATGTCGTTGGTGTTGATCGAGGTGACGAAGTACCGGCCCATCCCCTCCCAGCCGAAGATGGTCTCGGTGAGGACCGCGCCGGTGAACACCGCGGGGATCGCGAAGGCGATACCGACCGCAACCGGGATGATGGCCGTGCGCAACGCATGTCGTCGAACAGCCACCCCACGGGTGAGTCCCTTCGCACGTGCCGTGCGGACATAGTCGGCGTTGATGGTGTCGAGCACCATCGAACGCTGGAGCAGATGCAGTCCGGCGTACTGGATCACGACCAGGGTGATGTTCGGGAGGATGAGGTGCTGGATGCGGTCCAGCAGCACCGGGAAAAATCCCTCGACCCCCACGCTGGCGGCCCCGGAGACGTAGACGACGCTGTGGCCGAGGGACTGATTGAGCGAGATGGCGGCGAGCACGATGCCCAGGCCGACGACGGGAACCGGCAGGTTGATCATCGCTATCGAGATGAACTGCCACGCACGGTCGGCGAGCTTGTACTGGCGGAGGGCCGTGTAGACGCCCAGGGCGATACCCAGCAGGGTGGAGATGACGGTGGCGGCGGCGAGCAGCTGCACCGAGGAGACCAGCCGGAAACCGATCTCGCTGTTGACGCTCTCACCGACCGGCGTCGACCCCCAATCCCAGTGCAACACCACGCCGGTCAGCCAGTTCCACCAACGCTCGACCAGCGGGGTCTTGTCGTTGAGGTTGTGGGAGGACAGCGTGGCGTCGACGACGCTCTCCGGCAACGGGGGTCGCCGGACGGCGTAATTGGATCGGGGGTCGAGGAACCAGGTGGCCAGGAAATAGGTCAGATTGGTTGCGAGGAAGACGAGGACAGCCCAGGCCGCGATGCGTTTACACAGGTATCCGATCACCGCGGCTCCAGGTCGTCGTCAGGTCGGTGTCACCCGACCGTAGCGTGACTCAAGCCGCTCCGCCGAGAGCCTTCGCCTTGAGGTGCTCGAACTCTTCGGGGGTGATGGCACCGGAGTCGAGGAGAGCCTTCGCCTCGGTGATCTGCTGGGTCGGAGAGGTTCCCGCCACCGACTTGATGTACTCGTCCGACGCCTGCTTGGCCTCGGTGAAGGCCTCGCGCTGACGTTCGGCCATACCCTTGCCCTTCGCCAGCAGGTACACGATCGCAGTGATGTACGGGAAGATGATCAGGAAGATCACCCAGACCGCCTTCTGCCACCCCGACGCCTTCTTGTCACGGAACAGGTCGGTGATGATGTGCCACAGGACGATCAGGTACGCGACGAACGCGAAGATGACGATGGTGTACCAGATGAAGTCCCAGAATGAGTCCCACATGAAGGTCTCCTCTTTCTAGAAGAAAAGGACCACTTCACAATGGCCCCCTGACGGATAGAAGCATGGCACAGCAATACCCTCGGTACTGCTCTGTCAGGCCAAAGTGGCCGTGAGAACTATTAGCACGAGTCAGCGGTGCACCATTTGCCGCATATGAGAATGTGTCCCATAAGCAGTTCCGGCTCGAAGCAGAACCGGACGAACAGAGAGACGCGATGGAATCACACACGGCCAGGCATGAACTCGAGTTGGGCTTGGACACCTTCGGTGACATCACCGCGGCACCCGATGGCAGCCCGCTTTCCGACGCGCAGACCCTGCGCGACGTGCTCGACCAGGCGGTCCTGGCCGACGAGGTCGGCGTCGACTTCCTCGGCGTCGGCGAACATCACCGCGCTGACTACTCCGTGTCCGCACCCGAGGTGGTCCTCGGCGCCATCGCCGCGCGCACCAGCCGGATGCGCCTGGGATCGGCGGTGACCGTCCTGAGCTCCGACGACCCGATCCGTGTGTTCCAGCGGTTCTCGACCGTCGATGCCCTCTCCTCGGGCCGCGCCGAGGTGATCCTCGGCCGCGGCTCGTTCACCGAGTCGTTCCCTCTTTTCGGCTACGACCTCTCCGATTACGAAGAGCTGTTCGCCGACAAACTCTCTCTCTTCACCGAACTGCGCACCGGCAACCCCGTCACCTGGTCCGGCTCGACGCGCGGCCCGCTACGCGCTCAGCCCGTGTTCCCCCAGCTCGAGAATCCCCCGCTGCCCACGTGGATCGCAGTGGGCGGCAGCCCCGAATCCGTGGTGCGCGCAGCGTCGTACGGGCTTCCGCTGATGCTGGCCATCATCGGCGGCGACCCGCTCCGCTTCCGCCCCTATGTCGACCTCTACCACCGCGCTCTCGCCGACTTGGAGAAGGACGCCCTCCCGGTCGGCGTGCACTGCCCGGGACACGTCGCCGACACCGACGAGCAGGCACGCGAGGAGTTGTGGCCGCACTATCGGGGATACGTGGCGCGGATCGGGCGCGAACGAGGGTGGCCACCGCCCAGCCGTTTCGAGTTCGAGCGGTCCACCGGGCCCGACGGTGCACTGTTCGTCGGATCGCCGGAGACCGTCGCCCGCAAGATCGCCTCGACATCGAAGGCTCTCGGGCTGAGTCGCTTCGACATGAAGTACTCCCACGGCACCCTGGGCCATACACAGCTGATGCGCAGCGTCGAGCTGTACGGCACGAAGGTCATCCCGCGGGTGCGCGAGCTGCTCGCCGAGGGGTGAGCGGTCTCAGCGCCGACTGAGCGTGAGCGCGAAATCCCCGGCCGGGTCGGTCCACACGGTGACCACCTGGAGTCCGGCGGATTCCAGTTCGTCGCGCAGTGCGTCGGGCTCGAACTTCGTGCTGATCTCGGTGTGGATCTCGGTGCCGGCCGGCAGCCGCCACGCCCGGCCCAGGACCTCGAAGTAGGCGTCGATGTCCCGGCGGGCGCGCAGCCACATCTCGATGCGGTGTTCGCGCGGGTTCCATCGCGCGATGTGTTCGAAGTCGTCGGCGTACAGGCCGCGGGCGTCGAGCCCGGTCCGCAGGACCTCGATGAGGTTGCGGTTGAAATCGGCTGTGACACCGGCCCTGTCGTCGTAGGCGGCGACGAGCCGGCCGGTGTCTTTGACGAGGTCGGTGCCGAGCAGGAAGAAGTCGCCGGGCGAGAGCGCCTTCGCCAGGCCTTGATAGAACGCGCGCCGCGCGTCGGGGTCGAAGTTCCCGATGGTGCCGCCGAGGAACACGGCGAGGCGGGGGCCGTCGGCGTCGGGCAGACGCAGATCGGGTTCGGTGAAGTCCGCGACCACCGGGACGACGTCGATCCCCGGGTAGTCCGCGGACAGCACGTCGGCCGTGGTCGTGAGCATCTCGGTGCTGACATCGACCGGTACGTAGGTGAATCGCTCGGCGTCAGGGGTGGCGGCGCTGAAGGCATCGAGCAACAGCCGGGTCTTGGTGGAGGTGCCCGAACCCAGTTCGACCATCACCTGTGCCTGTGTGGCATCGGCGATCTCGGCCGCACGCGCGCGCAGGATCGCGGTCTCACGACGCGTCGGGTAGTACTCGGGCAGCCGGGTGATCTCGTCGAAGAGCTTGCTCCCGCGCTCGTCGTAGAGCCATTTGGTGGGCAGCGTCGGCGGGTCCTGCCACAACCCCGAAAGTGCATCCGCGGCAAGAGTCATCGGGCGAGCCGCAGTCCCGAGAACACCCACCGCGACGCAGCGGGGAAGAAGTTCCGGTAGGTGATCCGCTCGTGGCCGGCCGGGGTCACCGCGCTCGCGCCGCGCAGGACGTGCTGGTCGGACATGAACTTGCCGTTGTACTCGCCCACCGCCCCGTTCGCCGGGACGAATCCCGGGTAGGGCAGGTACGCGCTGGCCGTCCACTCCCAGACGTCACCGACCATCGCCGAACCGGCCCGACCGGGATGACATCGGCCAGGGTCGAGGAGCCGGCCACGCGCGTCGCCGAGTGTTCCCGCGGCGACCTCCCATTCGAATTCGGTGGGGAGGCGCGCGCCGGCCCAGCGGGCGTAGGCGTCGGCCTCGTAGAAGGACACATGGGTCACCGGCTCGTCGGGCACGACCGGGCGGCGCCCGGACAAGGTGAAAGTGGTCCAGCCACCGTCCTCTTCGCGCCAGTAACCCGGTGCATGCCAGCCTGTTTGGTTGACCGTGCCCCACCCGTCGGAGAGCCAGAACTCGTGGCGTCGGTATCCGTCGTCGGCCATGAACTCCAGCCAGTCGGCGTTGGTCACGAGCCGGTCGGACACCGCGAAGTCCTCGAGATACACACGGTGCCGGGGCCCCTCGTTGTCGTAGGCGAATCCGCTTCCGACAGCACCGACCTCGTGCACACCGCCGGCGAACTCACGCCAGCCCATCGGCGCGACCTCCCCGGGCACATCGGGTTCACGGTCGACGTACACCGGCCCGAACGCGTGCGTCGAGAACAGGTGCTTGATGTCCATGAGCAGCAGTTCCTGGTGCTGTTGTTCGTGATTGCAGCCCAGTTCGACGAGGTCGAGTGCGGCGTCGTCGAGTCGGCCGGACTCGAGGGCCGCGACCATCGCCGCGTCCACGTGTTCGCGATACCGCGTCACGTCGCGCACGCCCGGTCGGGTCACCAGGCCGCGATCGGAACGAGGATGCCGTTCTCCCACCGTCTCGTAGTAGCTGTTGAACAGGTACCGGAACGTCTCGTCGTAGACCGTGTAGCCCGGGTCCCGGCGGAGGATGAACTCCTCGAAGAACCAGGTGACATGCGCCCGATGCCATTTCGCGGGACTCGCCTCGGTCATCGACTGCGGCGTCTGGTCTTCCGGCGAGAGCCGTTCGGCGAGAGCATCGGTCCGCGATCGCACGTCGAGGAAGCGGCGGACGGTGTCGGAACCGCCCGCGTCCACTCCAGGGGGTTCGACATCCGGGGACCCCGCTCCCGATCGCGGATCGGGGCGGACGGTGGGTTCGGTGATGCTCACTGGAAAGCCTCCCGTGGCAAACGAAGGAGTGTGCGGCGGCGTCTTGGGCGAATCTCCGCATCCATCGTCACGACGGTTTCCATCTCTGTCAACGATGGTCGTCTTGCGTCCGGCCCCCTAAAACACCAATCGTCAACCGAGGGTTGACGGCCGAGTCTCGTCAATCTACGGTTGACGCATGGCAAAGAACCGCATTCCCGTTCGCCTCGACGACCTGATCGCCGCGATCCGCAAGGTGCACGACGACCCGCTCGACCAACTGTCCGATGCGGTCCTCGCCGCGGCCCACCTCGACGAGGTCGCCGACAGCCTGATCGGCCATTTCGTCGACCAGGCTCGCCGCTCCGGGGCCTCGTGGACCGCGATCGGAACCAGCATGGGCGTCAGCAAACAGGCAGCTCAGAAGCGATTCGTCGACCGGGTGTCGACGACCGGCGATGCCGGGGCCGGACCGGCCGACGCGTCGGACCCGTTCTCGAGGTTCACGCCCCGCGCGGCGAATGTCCTGATGGCGGCCAACGGTGCGGCGGCCGCGGATCGGGCCGAATTCGTGACCCCCGCCCACGTGGCCGCGTCGATGAGCGTCGATCCGCAGGCCCTGGTCTTCGTGGTGCTGCGGGAGTTCGGCGTCGACGTCGAGGCGTTCTCGGAGGCCATGGCGCCCCTCGTCCCGGCGCCGCGGGACATCCCGGATTCCGAGGCGTCGACCGTCGTGCCCTATGACGACGCGGCCAAGGCCGTCCTGGAGGCGACCGTCGGCGTCGCCGTCGACCTCGGGCACAACTACGTCGGCACCGAACACCTGCTGCTCGGGCTGTTCGCCGACGACTCGGTGGCCGCCGCGCTCACGGACCTCGGGCTCGACAAGCCCGCGATCCGCGACACGATCATCACGACGCTCGCGCAGTTCACCCCGCCGGCCGAGTAGCTACTCCTGGTCAGAGATGTAGTGCACCGCGGCTTCTTCGGCCGAGGCGCCCGCGCCGTCGATACCCGCGTCGGCGGCGATGGCCTCGGGTTCGGTGTCGATGCCCGAACCCTCGTCCGGCGCGATCAGCCGACCGGCTCGTCGGTCACCGACCTCGTGGTCTTCGTCGAACTCCTCGCTCCGGTCGGAATCATGTGCGCGCCAATCCTTTTTGGCGCGCTCGTCGGCTGTGATCTCGTCGAGCGGATCGACCGCCCCGACGTCGGGCTCCTCCTCGGCCAGCCGCTCGTCGAGGCTCTCGCCCTCGCGTTGCTCCTGGGCCGTCAGCCCGTGGACAGCACCTTTGGGCCGGTAGTCGGGTGGTGAGAATCCCTCGTCGAGGACGTCGTCGACGCCGCGGTCGACCAGGGTGTCCTCCGGCTGGAGTTGATCGTCCTCGTCAAGGCTGTACTCGCCGTCGGAGCCTTCGGGGGTGCTGCCGATGTCGTCCTTCATCCTTGTCACGATGCCAGCCCGTCGTGGCCTGTGCCAGAGATCGGCGCGGGTTGTCCCAGTTCGGTCAATACGCCGGTAACCGTCAGCGGAATCGACCAGAATGACGAAGATGATCGAGGAATTGCAGGTCGAGGCCGAAGCTCTCCTCTCCGCGGGCGAATACGAGCATGCGCTCGCCGCATTCTCGGTCCTCCGCGAGGTCAGGGCACGACGCGAGGGACCGTACTCGACGAAGTATCTGTCCAACCTGCACGACTGCGTCCGATGCATGTCGCACCTGCAGCTGTGGACCGACGCCAACTACCTCTGCAGCGAGCTGCACGGCAAGTACGTGCGCACCCACGGCCGCGGGGAAGCCGACACCGTCGACGTCGCCAAACACTGGGCCTGGGCGCTCGTCAACCTCCACGACTACCCGACGGCCATCCGCCTCTACCTCATGACCGCCGACGCTCTCTGGGACATCGACCCCGGTCAGGCACAGCGCCTTCTCGGTGCCGCCGTGATCCACCGGCACGACACCGATCCCCTGGAGATCCTCACCCCGGGCGAGATCGACGGAGTGGGCCTGCACCACGCCGACGAGGAACGCACGGTGATCGCTCGCCTGGTGGCTCAGCTCGCCGACAACGACACCGCCTCGCGGAGTTCGGCCACCATCGACGGCCTCGCGTTCGCCTGACCCGACGAGAGTCGAGGTCAGACCACGTCGGTTCGGCGCCGCCGTCGCATGATGTAGCTGTCCGCGGCCGCTCGTCCCGCCGAGGTGAAGCCGACGGCCAGGAGACCGGCGATCAGTGCCAGCGGCCATTCGTAGCCGCTGTCGGCGTTCCAGAATCCCGCATCCCAGTGCACGAACACGATCGCGCCGATCATGTCCGCGATCAGCAGCGTGGCGACGATGGGAAGCAGCAGGCCGAGGATCAGCAGGATGCCGCCGACCAGTTCCACCCAGGTCGCGTAGTACGCGGCGAGATCGGGGTACGGCACGTCCATGCCGGCCGGACCGAAGGCCACCTTCGTGGCGTCCATCCCCTGCGTCACCAGCTTCTGCCAGCCGTGGGCGATGAAGATGATGCCGAGTATCAATCGCGCGAGAAACTGCGCGACACTGCCGAATCCGCTCATAACCCTGCTCCTCGCATCATCGGGCGGGCCCGGATCCCCGCCGCCAGGTACTCTCACAGTGTCCGCGACGACATCACCTCGTCGCGGGTGTTACGCCGAAATCGAGTCATCAAACGCAACCGCGTCGTGACCAAAGGCACCGTACCGGCGCCCGGGGGCCACGGCCATCCGACCGCCGGCGAACATGCCATACGGCAGAACGGAGTAGGAGTCGAGAGTGCCGGGAAAGTCTGGCCTGGGGTCGCGAGCAAATACCGGGCAGCCCGTCCTGGGCGCACCGTCCGATGTCCTCGATCCGTACGTGCCGGACAACGGGAATCTCGGTTTCCGGATCTCGCGCTACGACCTCGAACTCGAGTACAAGGTCGCGAGCAATCGCCTCGACGGCACCGCGGTCCTGACCGCGACGTCGTTGCGCGAGCTCAAGCGCTTCACCCTCGATCTCGCGGGCACGATGTCCGTGCAGCGGGTCTCGGTCAACGCCAAGCGCGCCCGCTTCAGCCATCGCCGCAACAAACTCACCATCACCCCCGACACCCCGGTGCCGCCCGGCGGCGCGATGACGATCACCGTCCGCTACCACGGCAGCCCCCGTCCGATTCGAGGCCCGTGGGGCGAGGTGGGCTGGGAGGAACTGACCGACGGCTCGCTGTGCGCCAACCAGCCCAACGGCGCCGCATCGTGGTTCCCGTGTGACGATCACCCGAGTGCCAAAGCGCCGTACCGGATCTCGATCACCACCGACAGTCCGTACCACGCGCTCGCCAACGGCGTGCTGGAGTCCAAGCGGGTCCGCGCCGCACAGACCACCTGGGTTTACCAGCAGGTGGAGCCGATGCCCACCTACCTGGCCTCCATCCAGATCGGCCAGTACAAGCAGATCCCGTTGGCCGACAAGCCTTTTCCGGTTACCGGGCTCATCCCGTCCCGTCTCGAGGAGAACTTCGGGATCGATTTCGGACCACAGATGGACATGATCTCGGCGTTCATCGAGATGTTCGGGCCCTATCCGTTCCCGCAGTACACCGTCGTCGTCACCGACGACGAACTCGAGATCCCCATCGAGGCACAGAGTTTCTCGACCTTCGGTGCCAATCACTGCGACGGCAGCCGCGACGCCGACCGCCTCATCGCCCATGAGCTCGCACATCAGTGGTTCGGCAACTCGGTGACCGCCGCGCGCTGGCGGGACATCTGGCTGCACGAGGGATTCGCCTGCTACGCCGAGTGGTTGTGGAGCCAGCGATCCGGTGGCCGAAGCGCCGACGAGTGGGCCCGCCACTACTACGAGAAGCTCGACGCCGCGCCGGTGAAGGTGCCGCTGGCCGATCCCACCCCGCGCAAGATGTTCGACGACTGGGTCTACAAACGCGGTGCGCTGACGCTGCACGCCCTACGTCTGCGGATCGGCGACGGCGACTTCTTTGCCCTGCTTCGCCGCTGGACCGAGAAGTACCGCTACGGGTCGGTGACCACCGAGGACTTCATGTCGCTCGCCGCCAACCACTCGTCGAAGCCGCTCAAGGACCTGTGGGACGCCTGGCTGTTCACCCCCGAGCTACCGCCGTTCCCCACTCCGTCCTGAGGCACCTCATGACGACGGACACGCCGGCACCGACGCCGGACTCCCCTTCCGGCGCGGCCGAGGGAACCGACACCGACGCGCGGTCGCTGGGACGCGTCACGATCGCGACGCTCATCGCCGCCGCGTCGGGCTATGTCGTGCTGCTCTTGGCCGCACGACATCTCGGCGCGATCGGGTACGGAGTCTTCGCGGTGTTCTGGGCGGCCTACGGCCTCGTCACCGGTGCGCAGAACGGTCAGCTGCAGGAGACGACGCGTGCCGTGCGCGCGGCCTCCGACGATGCCGTCCGGTCGCGACCGTTGCCCGTGAACGTCGGGATCGGAGTCGGCCTGGCCGCGCTCGTGGCCGCGACCTCGCCGCTGTGGAGCGGTCAGGTGTTCACCGATCAGCGTTGGCTGTCGGTGGCGTTGCTGTCGGTCGGGGTGGCGAGCTTCGCGGTGTACGCACACCTGTGCGGCGCCCTGTCCGGGATGCTGAGCTGGTCGTCGTTCGCGGTGTTGCTGTCTGTCGACGCGCTGATCCGTCTCGCCGGTGCCGTCGTCGCGGTGGCCGCCGGCTGGGGCACCACAGCATTCCTGGTCATCACCGTCATCGGTTCCGCGTCGTGGGGCCTGCTGCTGCTCGGTTCATCGGCGGCCCGCCGGGCGGTCGGGATCGGCGGGGACGTGTCGCCGCGTCGACTCACCACCAACACCCTGACCGCGATGGCCGCCGCCGCGGCGAGTGCCGTTCTCGTCATGGGCTTCCCGGTGCTGATCAACCTGACTGCCAACCTGCGCGGCACCCCCGACGCCGACGAGGCCCGGATCATCGGCGCACTCATCCTGGCGGTGACACTCACGCGTGCCCCGCTGCTGGTGCCGCTCAACAGCTTCCAGGGCGTGCTGATCTCGCGATTCGTGGACGGCCGCGATCGGCGGATCGCCGCGCTGGCCGCTCCGCTCGGCATCGTCGGCATCGTCGGCGGGGTCGGGGTCGCGGCCGCGTGGCTGGTCGGGCCCTGGCTGCTCCGGTCGGTCTTCGGCGCCGACTTCGACCTCGACGGCTACGTCGTCGCACTCCTCACCGCAGGTGCCACGTGCCTGGCCCTGCTGACCGTCACCGGTGCCGCCGCGATCGCCGCCGGCGCGCACCGCTGGTATGCGGCCGGGTGGTGGGTCGCGACCGTGGTCGCGGTCGGGATGCTGCTGATCCCGGCCGACGTCGAGGTCCGGACCTGCGTCGCCCTCGTCGTCGGACCACTCGTGGGCCTCGGCGTGCACATGGTCGGGGTGCTGCGGCGGCCTAGTGCCCCTGTCGCCGGGTGAGCCCCGTCGAAACCTTGCCGACCTGCGCACCAACCCGCGCCTGCAGGTGGTTCATCCTCGAGGTCACATGCAGCCGGGCCGCCCGCGCCGCCTTGGGCCAGCCGCGTTCCGCGCACCGCTGCGCCTCCTCCGCGAAGAAGCGGTTCTCCTCGTCGAAGCGCCGTCCGTCGACGGCCTGCACCGAACTCACTGACGCGCTGTGGCGGCGGTAGGAGAACACGACCTCGGGGTCGTAGACCAGTGAGCCGTCGGCGGCGGCAAGGTCGACGAGGAGCGCAAGGTCGAGGACGATCTCCAGTCCCGGCCGGAAACCCACCTCACGCACCGCGGCGGTCCGCCACAGCAACGACGGGAAGTACGTCCAGTTGCCGTGGTAGAGGCTGGTCGCGAGGCGTTCACCGGACAGCACGGTCGCCCGGGAGGGCGCCAGCACGTTCTTCATCCGGTCCCCCAGCGGACGCACCGCACGGCCGTTCTCGTCGATGACGTCGACTCCGGGCGCGATGACCGACGCGTCCGGGTGGTGCCCGGCCAGGGTGCGGACCGTCGCCAGGTAGTCGGCGTGCATCACGTCGTCGCAGCCCATGACGACGAACCAGTCGGCGGTCACGAGGTCGACGCAGCGCCGGAAGTTGCCGTTGACGCCGAGGTTGGTGTGGTTGCGCACGTAGCGGACGCGGGCGTCGTTCAGCGAGGCGAGCCATTCGCGGGGCGTGGGGTCGGGATAGCAGTCGTCGACCACCACGAGCCGCAGATCCGGGTCACCCTGGTCGAGGACGCTGGTCACCGCCTCGCGGAACTGCGCGACGTCGCCGTAGAAGGGCATCATCACGTCGATCGGCACCCGACAAGACTAGCCGGGCCGTGCCGGGCGATGAGTACCGCGACCGGCCGGGTTAGGGTTGTTCACCATGGCCGACCCCATCACCAATGCCGACGTCTGGCTGGTGGTACCCGTCTTCAATGAGGGACAGGTGATCCGGGGGGTCGCCGCCAAGGCGCGCGAGACATTTCCCAACATCGTCTGCGTCGACGACGGCTCGTCGGACAACTCGGCCGAGGAGATCAGGGCCGCCGGCGTCCATCTCGTGCGGCACCCGGTGAACCTCGGGCAGGGCGCCGCCATCCAGACCGGCGTCGAGTACGCCCGCAAGCAGCCCGGCGCGCGCTTCTTCGTCACCTTCGACGCCGATGGCCAGCATCAGGTCGACGACGTGTCGGCGATGGTCGCCCGCCTGCGAACCGAACCGGTCGACATCATCGTCGGCACCCGCTTCGCCGAGGGCCGCAGCGAGTCCGTCCCGGTGTTGCGTCGAATGGCCCTGCGCACCATCGTCTTCCTCAGCCCGCGCACGCGGCGGCTCGGATTGTCCGATGCGCACAACGGACTTCGTGTCTTCAACAAAAAGGTCGCCGACGACCTCGACCTCCTCATGAGCGGGATGAGTCACGCATCGGAGTTCATCGCGCTGATCGACCACCACAAGTGGCGGGTCGCCGAGCAACCGGTCACGATCCTCTACACCGAATACTCACGCGCGAAGGGACAATCGCTGATCAACGGCGTCAACATCGTCGCCGACGGCCTGTTCCACACCCGGATGAGGAAGTGAACAACGCATGATCTGGTTCCAGATCCTCGCGATCATCGGCCTGCTCGCGCTCGTCGGCTTCTTTGTCGTCAACCGCGGCACCGCCCGGTCGTCGGCCGGTGTGAAGATCCTGTTCGTCGCCTTCGTCGGCTTCGGCCTCTACGCGATGCTGCGCCAGGACGACGTCACCTGGGTCGCGAACAAGATCGGAATCCAACGCGGCCTCGACCTCGTGCTGTTCCTACTGGTCATCGCGTTCGCGTTCACCACGGTGTCCACATACCTGCGGTTCCGCGACCTCGAGGTCAAGTACGCCCGCCTCGCCCGCGCCATCGCGTTGCAGAATGCCGAGAAGCCGCACCGACCGGGAGAGACCGACGGCGTTCAGGACTGAGGGCTCGTATAGTGCGGCGCCTCGGCTCTCGACCACGGCTCTCGACCACGGCGAGCGGTCCCCACTCCGACGCACCTGTCCGAAGTGGGAACCGCCTCACCCGTGAGAGGGAACCTTGATCAGCCCAAGCTGAACGGCTTGCCCCACAGGACGGTCTCGCTCTTGAGCCCGCCCGCCGTGACCTGGATGGACATCCGCGCCCGCGCCTGGGCGTACCCGGCGCATCCGTTGACCCGCAACGGTTCCTGGCTGTAGGCGACGGATGCGCTCGTGCCGGCGAACTTGTACCCGTTGATCCGGTACAGCTCGTTGTCGGCATCGACCAGCGAATTGGTCTGGTTGATGATCGGCACATACGCCGCCTGACCGGGTCCCAGGGACAGCGTGGAACCGGCGCCGGCCGACGCCATGCCGGACTGGTTCGCCGTCGAATTGCCCGAGAATCCGACACCCGCCAGATTGACCTGGCAGCCCACCACGTAGCCGCCCTTGATGATGCCACCGGTCGCCTTGCCCGTCAGGGACACGCGCACCTTGCCACTGACCCAGACCTCGCGGCTGGTCGGCACCGCGGCCACACCCGATCGCTGGTAGGAGACCCGCTCCTCGGCCAGCTTCGCGGTCATCGACGTGCCGCCGCCGAGGTCTTCGTATGCCGAACCGCCCGGCAGTGGTCCCGCGACGGCCGAACCCGCCCCCAGGGCAGAACCTGCCCCGGCTACGACGGCCAGGGCGACTACTCCGCGAACGGCCAGACTCTTGTTATTCATCCGCTGTGTTCTTCTCTCTCGCTGGGTAATTCGGCTCAGTTGAGGCTGAACGGCTTGCCGTAGAGGGTCGACTGCACGTAGGCACCCTCGCCGCCGATGTTGTTCGCCGTGGTGCCTGCATCGACGGCGTATCCCTCGACTGCCTCCACCTTCGCGAAGGAACGGGCCTGCGCGAATCCACCACAACCCTGCACTTCGACCTCCAGCCCGGAATACTGATACCGAGCCAGTCCGTCGACGATGGGTTGCACGGACAACTGGACGGCCTTGATCTCGCCCGGCGCCAGCGGGAACGAGATACTGCCAGAGACCGTCGGGGCCGCGGACAGCGTCCCGGACACCCCGGCGGTCAGGTTGCCGACCGAGACCTGGCAGCCGACGAGGTACCCGACCCTCAGCCGGCCCTCCCCCTTCGACACCCGCGTCGTGACCTCGCCCGATAGCACCGCTGAACGCCCGATGCCGTTGGCGGCCATCGACGTCGCGGGCATCGCGGTTTCGCCCGTACGCCAGGTCTGCACCGTCACGGCACCCTCGGACACCTTCTTGTACCCGTTCGGCAGCGGAGCCGCCGAAGCCGGTGAGGTTCCCGATGCCAGCAGCACCAACGCCGCCGCCGCTACCGCCATACCTACTTGTTTCACTCCTAGAACCCTTCTTCGCAGGACATTTGTTCGGACATCACCGGGCACGGACGCACGCCGAAGAGACCGACGGCCCACAAGCCACGGTTGTCGAACGCACGCAGCAGCCCGACTTCTCGTCGAGGCCGACGTGTTCAGTGATGAAGTCGCTACCCGGACAGCATCTTTCGACCTCACTTGCACGGATCGGAGAACTCGCCGCACGCACCTCCACGCGATGCTCTGGACGGCCGACTCAGGTGCGTGGCGAGTCCGGCTTCGGCCGGCACCGCACGCGCGAGCGCGCACTGCCTTTCGTGATGCCGTTCATTTGTACGGACAATGTATAGCCCAGAGACCCAGATCTCCACAAGGGTCGTCCAGTGACGCATCCCACCTTCTACCACCAGGCACGGCGATCGGCCCGCGCGTACGATCATCAAAAGGCGAGGTCGCCGGGATGCCACCGATGCCGGCAGGCTACTGGGAGACAGACAGGAAATGTTGTCTCACTGGGCTTTCGTACCATCGTCGGGCGTGCTCGGCGGTTTGCACGGCGACGAACTCGGACGCCGACGCGACCCATTTGGCGTGCGTGCACGAGAACGCTCAACCCGTCCACTGCGGCGCCGCTGGTCCTCATCCAAGTCCGGACATTGCGGGAGACGCACGTCCGAAACCAGCGCCACACACCCCAACGGGGACGACTTCTGATAGGACGGTACGCAGTCGACCGACGCTCTACATCAAGGAACTCCGTGACCGAATCCGAGAACTCAGACAGCGAGCCGAACAGTCCACGCGACAGGCGCGGCGGCCCGCTCCATCGCGAGCTCTCGCGAACGCTTCGGGCAGAGATCGCGGCAGGCGAATACGACATCGGCAGCAAGTTCCCGACCGAGATGGAACTGTGCGCCCGATTCGGCGTCTCGCGCCACACGGTCCGTGCCGCGATGGCAGATCTGCGACAGAGCGGACTGATCTCCCGCCAGCGGGGCGTCGGAACCACGGTGCTGTCGTACGTCTCGCAGGCACGCTACATCCTGCGGGCATCGGACGAGGACAATGCTGTGCGGCAGTACACCGAGAGCACCCGGTTCGAATTGATCGATGAGCCGGGACCGGCCGCGGTGTTCGACAGTCGTCGTCTCCTCCTCGGCGACGCGCGCGACTGGCTCAAGTGGACGGGGCTGAGACGAACCGTCGACAATCCCCTGCCCATGGGTTTCAACACCTACTACATTCCCACCAAATACGCCGTCGCGGTCCGAGACCGTGTTGCAGATGCGCAAACTGCCGTGTTCCCTCGCATCACCCGCCAGTTCGGCTTGACCCTGCAGAGTCTGGAACAGTCCATCGCGGTCACCCTGTTGGACGACCATGAAGCCGAGCATCTTCGGGCGGCAGCCGGCAGCCCGGCACTCGCGATAACGCGGCGATTCATCACCGAGGACGGGCTCATCGGGGTCTTCGAGGGAATTCACCCCGCCGACCGTTACGCCACGACCATGCGTTTCGATGTCGAGATCAGTGAGTGACCGAGCGGCATACGGCGGCTGACGACACGCGTCAGGTCACTACAGCTGATCGCCGGCGAGCCCCCGCAGGAATGCGGTTACGTCGTCGCGATCCGGAAGCAGCCCCGACTCGCGTGCCTCGGTGAGACCCGGTGCGGCAGTGTCCTTCTCGGACAGTTCGTACTCCAGCGGCGACCCGTCGCGGGCGTGCGTCGGCCACTCGATGCCGAGTTCGGGGTCGAGCGGATTGATGCCGTGTTCACCGGACGGGTTGTACCCGGTGGAGCAGAGGTAGGTGACGGTCGAGTTGTCGGCCAGCGCGCAGAACGCATGTCCGAGCCCCTCCGACAGATAAACAGCACGGCGGTCGACGTCGTCGAGCAGGACGGTGTCGTAGGTGCCGAAGGTCGGGGACCCCACGCGGATGTCGACGATGACGTCGAGGATGGCGCCCGACGCACAGGTGACGTACTTCGCCTGTCCGGGAGGCACATCGGCGAAGTGCACACCGCGCAGCACACCCGCCGCCGACACCGACAGGTTGACCTGGGCAAGGTCGAAGCGATGGCCGATCACCTCGGCGAGCAGGTCCCCTTTGAAGGCCTCGGCGAACAGGCCGCGTGCGTCACCGTGCTGGACCGGCGTGAGTTCCCACGCGCCGTCGATCGTGAGCGGTCGCACCTTCATGGATAAGCCTTTCGCGTCGGATGTGTACTCAAAACCCCTTGCCTCGCTGGAGGATTTCGAGCAGGTAGTCACCGTAGCCGGACTTGCGCAGCTTCTCCGCGCGGGACCGGAGCCCGTCGTCGTCGAGAAAGCCCCGACGCCACGCGATCTCTTCCGGCACAGCGATCTTGAGACCCTGGCGTTGTTCGACGGTACGCACGAAGTTACCGGCGTCGAGAAGGCTGTCGAAGGTTCCGGTGTCGAGCCAGGCGGTGCCACGCGGCAGGACCGTCACCGACAGTTTGCCGCGTTCGAGATAGTGGGCGTTGATGTCGGTGATCTCGTACTCACCGCGGGCGCTGGGCTCGAGACCTCGGGCGATCTCGACCACGTCGTTGTCGTAGAAGTACAGACCGGGCACGGCGAAGCTCGACTTCGGTTGTGCCGGCTTCTCTTCCAGCGAGATCGCGGTACCGTTCGCGTCGAAGTCGACCACCCCATAGGCCTCTGGATTGGACACCCAGTAGGCGAAGACCGCACCGCCGTCGACGTTCTCGAAGCCCTGCAACTGACTGCCGAGACCGGGACCGTAGAAAATGTTGTCGCCCAGCACGAGTGCCACCGACTCGTCGCCGATGTGGTCGGCGCCGAGCGTGAAGGCCTGCGCGAGTCCGTCGGGTGAGGGTTGGGTCTTGTAGGTGAGGTTGATGCCGAACTGGTCACCGTTGCCGAGCAACCCCTGGAAGGCCGGCGCGTCGTGCGGAGTGGTGATGATGAGGATGTCGCGGATACCGGCGAGCATCAGCGTCGAGAGCGGGTAATAGATCATCGGCTTGTCGTAGACCGGGACGAGCTGCTTGCTCACACCCTGCGTGATCGGGTGCAGGCGCGTGCCCGTACCACCGGCCAGAATGATCCCTCGCATGCGCTTCAGCCTAGTGCCCGACGATCCGGCTCACCGAGTGCACACCCGGCGCCTCGGTAGAGTGACGTCCACGAATACCTCTGGCGGAAGGAACGACGTGCGTGTTCTCGTGACCGGTGGTGCCGGTTTCATCGGCGCCAACTTCGTGCTGCGCACCCTGGCCACCCGCCCCGACGTCTCAATTCGGGTCCTGGACAAACTCACCTACGCCGCCAACCCCGAAACCCTCGCCCCGGTCGCCGACCGCGTCGAACTGATCGAAGGCGACATCGCCGACGCCGCCCTGGTCCACAGGTTGGTGAGCGAGGCCGATCTGGTGGTGCACTTCGCCGCCGAATCCCACAACGACAACTCCCTGGCCGACCCCTCGGCCTTCGTACACACCAACCTGGTGGGCACCTACACGCTGCTCGAAGCCGTGCGCGCCCATCAGGTGCGCTACCACCACATCAGCACCGACGAGGTCTACGGCGACCTCGACCTCGACGACCCGGCCCGCTTCACCGAGCACACGGCCTACAACCCGTCGAGCCCGTATTCCTCGACCAAAGCCGGTTCCGACCTTCTCGTTCGGGCGTGGGTGCGGTCCTTCGGCGTCGCCGCGACCATCTCCAACTGCTCGAACAACTACGGCCCGTATCAGCACATCGAGAAGTTCATCCCCCGCCAGATCACCAACGTCCTCTCCGGTGAGCGCCCCAAGCTCTACGGCGACGGCCGCAACGTCCGCGACTGGATCCACGTCGACGACCACAACGACGCGGTGTGGACCATCATCGACCAGGGCCGGATCGGCGAGACCTACTTGATCGGCGCCGACGGCGAGGTCGACAACCGCACCGTCGTCGAAACCATCCTCGAACTCCTCGACCAACCCACCGACGCGTTCGACTTCGTCACCGACCGCCCCGGCCACGACCGCCGCTACGCCATCGACTCCACCCGCCTACGCACCGAACTCGGCTGGCAACCCAACTACAACGACTTCCGCGCCGGCCTGGCCGCCACCATCGACTGGTACCGCGACAACACCGACTGGTGGCAGCCCGCCAAGGACGCCGTCGAACAGAAATACGCCGCCACCGAGCGGGTGACGGGCTGACCGCTGCCGGTCGTTTGGCGTTCTCCCAGGTCCGCCGCCTACGGTGGTTTCATGCGCGTACTCGTCAGCGGCGGCGCGGGCTACATCGGCTCGCACACCGTGATCCAGCTGGTCTCCGCCGGTCATGACGTCGTCATCGTCGACGACTTCAGCAACGCCAAGCCCACCGTGGTCGGTCGGCTCGAGGCGTTGAGCGGTCGTTCCATCCCGGTGCACGCCTTCGACCTCGCGGACGTGGACAAGACCGAACACTTCTTCGCTCACGAGGACGTCGACGCGGTCATCCATTTCGCCGGGTACAAGGCGGTCGGCGAATCGGTGGCCAAGCCGCTGGACTACTACCAGAACAACCTCGGCACCACGTTCTCGCTGTTGCGGGCGATGGAACGCCACGACGTCCACACGCTGGTGTTCTCGTCGTCGGCGACCGTCTACGGTGCGGACCCCGAGCTACCGATGACCGAGGACCTCCCGACGTCGGCCACCAATCCGTACGGCTGGACGAAGGTGATGATCGAGCAAGTGCTGCGCGACGTCGCCGCCAGTTCCGACGCCTGGCGGATCGCCGCGCTGCGCTACTTCAACCCGGTGGGCGCGCACCCGAGCGGTCAGATCGGCGAAGACCCGTCGGGCATCCCGAACAATCTGATGCCGTTCGTCGCGCAGGTCGCGGTGGGCCGGCGCGAGAAGCTGTCGGTCTTCGGCGACGACTACGACACCCCTGACGGCACCGGCGTCCGCGACTACATCCACGTCGACGACCTCGCCGCCGGACACGTCGCCGCTCTGGACCGGATCAGCACCGGCGACACCGGCATGTCGACGTGGAACCTCGGTACCGGGCAGGGTGTCTCGGTCCTCGAGGTCGTCCACGCCTTCGAGAAGGCCAGCGGCAAGCCGATCCCGTACGAGATCGCACCCCGCCGACCCGGTGACATCGCCGCGTCGTATGCCGATCCCACCCGGGCGAACGCCGATCTGAACTGGCACGCCACCAAGACAATCGACGACATGTGCGTCGACACGTGGCGATGGCAGTCCGAGAACCCGACGGGCTACCCCGACGCCTGAACCGTCACCGAGCCGCGTACGAATCGTCGGGATCGATGATCTCGTCGGTGGCCCACCCGATGTAGCGCCGGGCCGACGTCTCGACGACCTCGCGTGCGTCCTTGTCCACGACGACGCCGAATGCGTCGTACAGCCGGTCGAACGGCAGGGCCGTGACCCGGTCGACGATCTGACGAATGAGCCTGGGCGACAACGGGATCATGTTCGGATAGCTGCGCATGAACGTCACCATTCCCGGCTGCATGACACCTTTGACGGTGTCGCCGGTCAGCAGCGCTCCCCGACCGTCGGCGGCGTCCGGTAGGTGCAGCACAGCGCTGCCGGGAAAATGTCCGCCGCACTGGATGAGTCGCACTCCGCCGAGAACCTCGGCTTCGCCGGACCAGAACTCGACCACGGGGTCCGGCCGGGTCAGCCATCGACGATCGAGATCGTTGTAGAAGACCGGGACCCCGCCGAACCGATGACTGAGCGAGACACTCGCGCCGTAGAGGTGCGGGTGGCTGGCGGCGATGGCCTCGACACCGCCGTGCTCTTCCAGCCAGCCGACGAGGGACGGACCGATGAACCCCGGCGGCTCCCAGAGGATATTGCCGTTCAGGGTGGCCACCAGGAATCCTCGTTGCCCGATGCCGACCGCCGGTCGCAGCGACAGCCGGATGAGACCCGGCTCCTCTTCGGCAACATCGAGCGCGTTGTCGGCGTTCTCGTCAAGCCGGGTCCACTGCTGCCCGCTCGTCGGGATCCATTGCCGGTCGTCGTCACAGATCGGGCAGACCTCGGGTAGGTCGGCGTCGGGAGCGAACTCGTTTGCGCAGAAAACGCACATCCACGGCTGCATGGTTCGACGCTAACGCGGGCCCGGTCAACAGGTCAGTGGTTCCGCACAGATTCGGACGGCGAACCGACGAGATGTGGACAATACCAGGCGACACCGACAAAACCCTTGCGACGTATTTCTGGCGACAATCGTTGCAGCACTGGCTAATCGGGTGTACTGTCGAACATATATTCGCACGATGTTTCCGGGGGGGGGTGACCGTCTTGACCGAGATCTCTCAGGCTGATGGTCCCACTTCGCGCGCAGAAGAACTTCTGAGTGAACTGCACCGGATCACCACCGAGCTGCAGACTGTTGATCTGACACAGTGTTCGGATGCCGAGCTCGTCGACGTCGCTGCCGAGACCGAACGGGCAATCGCCCGAATGACTTTCGCCGGCGACCGGCAAATCGTCGAGATCGCCGACCGCGACCTACCCCACAAGACCGGCCACCGCAGCATCACCCAGTTCATGACCCACCGCCTACGCATGGCCGACCCCATGCGCCGCACCAAACAACGCCACGCGACCGCCACCCACCTCAGCCCGACCGGTGAACCACTCGAACCCGAACGCCCTGCTCTGGCAGAGGCATTGGCCGACGGCAAGGTCAGCACCTCCCACGTCCGGGCAGTACTCGATGTACTCGACCAGATCCCGCACGCCACCGACCACGACGTCAAAGTCGCCGCCGAACGACAGATGGCCGAGATCGCCGTTGACCACACCCCCGCCGACATCACCGCCCTCGGCTCGCGGCTACTGGCCCACCTCGACCCCGACGGCACACTCACCGACGACACCGACCGCAAACGTCGCCGGAATCTGTACGTGAACCGGCAACGCGCCGACGGCACCGCCAAACTCACCGCCACCCTCACCCCTGAACTCCTTGCCCGGGTCACCATGCTGCTCGCCGTCTGGGCGAAACCCGGCATGAACAACCCCGACGACCCCGACTCCCCGCGGGGGTCGATCGAGGACGCCGACCCCGACGCCGTTGCCGCTGCTGCCGAACGTGATGACCGCACCCCGGCCCAGCTCAACCACGACGCCTTCAACGCCCTCCTGAAAGCGGTGTTGGAGGACGGCATGCTCGGCAAAAGCCACCGCGGGTTGCCGATGCAGATGATCTTCAAAGCCGACCTCAACGATCTACTCCGCGAAGCCGGGTTCGCCACCACCGCCACCGGCACCCTCATCCCGATCGACGATGTCATCCGCATGGCCGCCGACGCCCAACCCTGGCTGGCCGTGTTCAAAGACGCCACCGCCGTCCCGCTCTACTTCGGCCGCGGCAAACGCCTCGCCACCCGCGAACAACGCCTCGTCTCCTTCGCCCGACCCGACGGCGAAAACTGCTCCACACCCGACTGCGACCAATCCGCCGCACACGTGGAAATGCATCACGCCCAACTCGATTGGGGACTCGGCGGACTCACCGACATCACCGACCTCACCCCCGCCTGCCCGAAACACAACCGAATGGTCGGCGACCAACCCGGCCAATACACCACCCGCATGGTCCGCGAAGGACCCGACGAAGGCCGCTGCGCCTGGCGACTCAACACCCAACCCGGCGCCCCACCCAACCCCGAACGCATCAACCGGCGACCCGACATACCCCGCCGATTCGCCGAACACCTACAACACGTGCGCACCGAAATCCACGGACCTGACAAGGCGTCCGGCGATACCCCACGCCTCCACCTGCGTGAAGTCATCGACCTCCGTCACGCCACACCCGTCGAACTCGTAGTCGCCTCAGCACTTCTCAACCACGCGTACGGGCACTCAGGATAGGAGCACTCCTCACAGCTCAGGGAGCGGGGACCGGAACCGGCGGAGCCTCCACTGGCGGCACGCCTTCAGCCGGTGCACCCTCGACAGGCGGTGGCGGCGGGTAGACCAGGTCGTTGACGCGGTAGACGACGGCCTCGCCCTGGCGGAACACCTCTGTCAGTCCAGGAGCGCCGTTCTCGCGCAGCTCCAGGAACGGGTCGCCCTGGTGGCCGTTCGCCGGATCGGGTCGGCCGCGCTGGAACTCCCAGTAACTCGTCGGGGAGTCGATCACATAGTGCACGTTCATGTCCCGGACGATCTGGTCGATCGCGGGGTCGGCGCCGATCTTCGCGACACCCCAGAAAAGGTCGCGTTGCCGCTCGGAGAACTCGTTGGCCCGATAGAACGGGAACATCGGGGTGACGCCGGTGACCGGGTACAGCCAGCCGGTGCCCTGGTCGAGGTTGTTGAGGACGAGCACGTCTCGGGCGTCGGGCTGCGAGGCGAGCCACGCGTAGGCGGCGAGGTCGTCGGGGCCGACGTACTTGCCGCCGCGTTCCTTCGAGGCGATCTGCGCATTCGGCGGGTAGCGGACCACCGCGGCACCGGCGATCAATGCGAGTAGCACCACGTATGTCGACGCGACCAGCCAACCCGCGCGAGCGTTGCCCTTGACGGACGTCTCGTCGGATTGCCCGAATCGCCGTCCGATGACGCCGATGAGCGCGATCACCGCGACGCCGATCGCGACACCCGCGGCCGCGGCCGAGAAGATGGCGACGACGAAGGTGAGGCGGTGCGGCGAGTTGTAGAAGTAGCCGCCGATGGCGCCGAGCGGGTACGACAGCAGACCGAGCGAGACCACCGAGTTGGTCGTCACGAGCGCGAAGACCAGCCAGACGGCGAGTCCCGCCCAGCATCGCAGCCAGGCCAGCACCCCGAGGCCGAGGACGGTCACGATGATCAGCGGCCAGATCGGGAAGTGGTTGAGCTCCAGCGGGATCGTGCCGTTGAACGCGCCCTGCGCCAGGCCGCGCAGCACTCCGATCCCTTCTTCCCGGAAGTCGAAGAACGGGAGTTCGTTGGTGTCGGCGACGCGGATCGTGCCGATCACCACGGGGGAGATCAAGATCATCGTGAGGACGGCGGTGACAGCCAGGGTCGCGAGATCTGCCAAACGACTCGTCGCCGGACGCCACAGACCCTCACACAGCCACCACAGGCCGACGATGACGCCGACGAGAATCAGACCGGACGGATGCGTTGCGGTCACGCCGGCCACGGCCAGGGCCGCAGGTGCCACTCGCGACCGGTCTCGGACGACGCTCAGAACCAGGACCGCTGCTACCGGAGCCAGACTCACGCCGACGGCATTGGGCACCGAGGTCAGCTGCACCTCGACGTACGGCAGCGACGGGAACAGCGCGGCGACGGCGGCGGCCGTGCCGGCGATCAACGCAGAGTTGTCGACGCCGTAGCGGTGCCGGGCGAACCAGTAGGCCAACGACGCCACACCCAGCGGGACCGTGACGGCCAGCACCGCAGGCGAATACGTGTTGTACAGCTCGACCGGGTTCGCGCCGGTCAGCGGGAACAGCAAGGCACCCAGCGCATGCCACGTGTTCGGGTAGTAGTTGAACCCCTGGGTGTCGTAGTTCATCAGCTCGCCCATGCGCATGGCCGAACCGATCCCGGTCTCGTCGATCCATCGCAGAGAACTGGCGTGCCACAACGAGTCCCACACCTGCGAGATGTTGTTCAGTCCCGCGAAGGCGGTCTTGGCCACCGGTCGGATGCAGGTGATCGCGATGATGAGTCCACCGAGCCCGAGGCCTGCAGCCGCACGCAGGATCGCGGTGCGGCCGACGCGAGGTTCGCCGGTGTCAGTGGGTACCGGCGCGAGACGACGTCCGATCCCCGTGCCGAGCAGCCGTGAGTACAGCCAGGCGCCGGCAAGGGCCAGGACCAAGCCGACAAGCGCCGAGACCGCGTTCCATTCGAAGCCGACCGCCGAGTACAGGACGGTGAGGATGGAGACCAGGGCGAACGTGATGGCCGGTCCGGCCGCGAACGCCACCGGCCAGGGCAGGTTCATCCGCCGACCCACGAAGGCGCCCGGCAGGATCAGCACCAGCGCGGACACGATCACGACCCACGCAGCCAGCACCATCACCCCGCGCCTTTCCACACTCGCTTGTCACACCCACGGTGAGACCCGGTTTCCACTCCCTTCCGGGCCCCGACCAAACACTCAGCAGGGTACCCGGCGTCGTCTCAGTGCGACTGTCCGGTGACGACGCTCTCGTCGCGCATCGGCCGCTCGCCGGACACCGGCCGGACTTCCGGGCGATGCCTGGTGTGCCCCGACGCGGCGACGGCGAGGCAGGCCAGCGCCGCGACCGCACCGAACGTGAACATCTCGGTGTAGGTGATCGACGTCCACTTCTCGGTGATCCATGCCAGGAGCGCCGGGACGGCGAAGCCCAGGTAGGTCACGCTGTAGAAGACGGCGGTCAGGCCGGCGAGGTCGTCGGGCCCGGCGATGCGCTGCACCTCCAGGAGCCCGGCGATCAGCGCCATGCCGTAGCCGCAACCCAGCAGGGTCGCGGCGATCAGGGACAGCCAGACCGTCAGCACGTGTGCCGCCAGTGCGGCGACGAGCATGCCCGCAACGAGGGTCGTGAGGGCGACAACCACGCCACGCGAGCTCCCCGGAACGTCGATGCGTCGACCCACCGATTGAATGCCGAACCCGGCGCCGAGTCCCAGGACACAGCACAGGGCGGCAAAGGCGATCGGCGCTCCGGAAGTCCGTGCCGACATCAACGCCGGGATGATCGCGTACGCCGACGCCGCGGCGCCGAAGACCCAGGGCGCGACCGGCAGGACGACGAACATGAACCGTCGATGACCGGCGGCCGGGATGCGCAGGTCGTCGATCAGACGGCCCGGCGTCGAACTGCGGAATCGCGTCTCCGGCACGACCGTCAGGAGGGCTCCCGCGCAGACCGCGATCGCGATGTTCACCAGATACGGCAGCACATGCGGCCAGGGGCCCCACTGGGCGAGCACACCGGCGACGCCTGCGCCGACACCGAAGCCGGCAGTGAGGCTCATCGCCGCGCGCCCGGCGCCGACTCCGGCCCGTGCACCGTCGCGGTCGGACAGCTCCTTGATCCAGCTTCCGCCGACCGCCATCGACAGACCGAGTGCGATGCCGCTGCAGATGCGTCCCACGGTCAGCAGGGCCGCCGACTGAGACCCTGCGGCCAACAACACCGAGCCCAGCGCCGCGAACACCGGTGCCGGCAGCATGAGCGGCCGCCGACCGAACCGGTCCGACAGCGGCCCGCCGATCAGGAGGGCGGGCACGATGCCGAGCACGTAGGCGAACAGCAGGGCGTCGACGACGACCGGCGACAGGTCGGTGATCTGCCGGTACATGACCAGCAGCGGGGTGAACTCGTTGCCGCCCCACGCGGCCGCGAAGACGGCCAGCGAGACGGCGGGCCATCCGAAGCGGTTGCGGTTGTCGGTCATGCGGGTTCCCCCGGGAGGTCGTGAACACCGGCGAGGTGCCCCGCCAGGAGGTGGTCGAAACGGTCGGCGTCGGCGGCTTCGATGGCGCCGAGGAGATCGAGGTGATCGGCGAGGATGCGCGCCGCAACCCCGGCGTCACGATGCACCGAGGCGATCGTCATGCGTCGATGCCGCTCGCCCAGCGTCGTGTAGAAGTCGGCGAGGAGCGGATTGTCGCCGGCTGCGGCGATGAGCTGGTGGAACGCGGCGTCGAGCCGGGAGAACTCGGCGACGTCGGTCGCGTCGGCGCGTCGATGGGCGGCGAGGTTGTCGCGGAGTCGCTCGGCCAGCTCGGCGACGGCGGCGGGCCGGGACGTGACCGACCGGACGGCGTGTCCCTCGAGGAGGCGGCGCGCGTCGACGACGTCACGCTTCTCGCGGTCGCCGATCGGCACCACGAGCGCTCCCCGCTTCGGGTAGAGCCGCATCCACCCTTCGGTCTCGAGACGCAGAAAAGCCTCCCGCACGGGAGTGCGGCTCACCGAGCACTTCGAGGCGATCTCGCCCTCGCTGATCAGCTCACCGCCGGCGATCTCGTTTGTGAGAATTCGCTCTTTGACCTCGGCATATACCCGCTCAGCAGCGGATTCAGCAGAGGTATGCAACATAGACACAAGTTGTACCTTACCAATAGGCGATGAGGCTGCGACCTGGGCCGACCCGCCTTCCATGACGATCCCAAGCAGTGAGACACTTAATGTGGCCGTAACGAGCGTCACCTCGCTCGCGGGCCCTGATCGCGTCCGCTGAGCCATCCGCTCTCGCGTCGATGCGGATCTCTACAGCTCGCGGGCAGCGTGGCCGGCGAGACGATGCAACCCGCGTTTCGCGGCATTCAGGAGGACCCGACCGTGACAAGCACGGAGGACACACGTATGGGCGATACCCCGATCACCGAACCGACCATTGCCGATCTGCCGATCACCGACGACGAGATCTTCTTGGCGCATGCCGGCGGCAAGCTGTCCGTCGAACTTCGCGCGCCCATCGACACCCAGCGCGACCTGTCGATCGCCTACACCCCGGGCGTCGCCCAGGTGTCACGCGCGATCGACACCGACGCCACCCTGGTGAACAAGTACACCTGGACCGACCGTCTGGTGGCCGTGGTGAGCGACGGATCGGCTGTGCTCGGCCTCGGTGACATCGGCCCGCGTGCGTCGCTGCCGGTCATGGAGGGCAAGTCCGCACTGTTCCGCAGCTTCGCCGGACTCAACTCGATCCCGATCGTTCTCGACACCAAGGATCCCGACGAGATCGTCGAGACCCTGATCCGTCTGCGTCCGAGCTTCGGCGCGGTCAACCTCGAGGACATCTCGGCACCGCGATGCTTCGAGATCGAGCGCCGCGTCATCGAGGCGCTCGACTGCCCGGTCATGCACGACGACCAGCACGGCACCGCCATCGTGGTCCTCGCCGCCCTGAAGGGCGCCGTGACCCACCTCGGCCGGGACATCACCACCCTGCGGGTCGTCATCTCCGGTGCCGGCGCCGCGGGTGTCGCCTGCGCCAACATCCTGCTCGCGGTCGGCATCACCGACGTCATCGTGCTCGACTCGAAGGGCATCGTCTCCGCCGGCCGCGACGGCCTGAACGAGTCGAAGGCCGAGCTCGCGAGCCGCACCAACCCGCGCGGCCTGACCGGCGGAGCGGTGGAGGCCCTCGACGGCGCCGACGTCTTCATCGGCGTATCGGCCGGCCTGATCCCCGAGGAGATCATCGCGTCGATGAGCGACGACTCGATCGTGTTCGCGCTGTCGAACCCCGATCCGGAGATCCACCCCGAGGCCGCCGCCAAGTACGCGGCCGTCGTCGCGACCGGTCGCAGCGACTTCCCGAATCAGATCAACAACGTGCTCGCCTTCCCGGGCGTGTTCAAGGGCGCACTCGACGCGGGTGCACGCCGGATCAGCGAGGGCATGAAGATCGCTGCAGCAGAGGCGATCTTCTCGGTGGCCGCCGACGACCTGCGGGCCGATCGCATCGTGCCCAGCCCGCTCGACGACCGGGTCGCACCGGCCGTTGCGGCGGCGGTCGCCAAGGCGGCGCAGGACGAGGGCCTCTGCTCGTAAAATTTTGTGTCACAAGCCGGTTCGATCATCTCGATCGAACCGGCTTGTTTCTTTTTCCGCAGGTGTTTCAGTCCCGTTCCTGCCAGGTGCACAAGCAGATCTCGTTGCCCTCGGGGTCGGCGAGAATCCACCACGCCGGTGCGAACTCGTCCGAGAGCAGTTGCCCACCGGCGGTGATCGCCGCTTGCAGTCGTTCGTGCACCTCGTCGTGCGGTAGGCAAAGGTCGAAGTGAATCCGGTTACGTTGCGGGCGAGCTTCATCCATCTGCTGGAACCACACCGACGGCAGCCGCCCGGTCGGGTCGGCGAGTTCGGCGAGTTCCCTGTCATTCCCGTCGGAGTAACCCAGGACTGCCTGCCAGAACGGACGGATCGCACCGATGTCCAGGGCGTCGATCGCGAGTTCGATCGCCGTCACCGGGCCCACGAGTTTCTCGAGCGCCATCTCGGCGGCGATCCCGGTGATCCGGTTGGCCAGCGCCACATCGGCTTCGGTCAGCTGATGCGCGCTGTGTGTCGTGAGAGCGAGATGCACTGACCCGTAACGCAGGTCGATGTCGGGATGATGGTTGGCTTCCTCTGCCGCGTCGACGATCCTGGTCACGAACTCGAGACCCCGCACCATCGAACCGGTGCGGTAGCCGGCCACGAGTTTGTCGGCGACGACGCGCCACGGGTCGGCGACGACCTCGGTGGCCTGCTTGGCGTTGAGCGGTGTGCGCGTGGACCCGGTCATACTGCCCCATGCTGCACCTTCGAGAACTGTTTCGAAAGGGCCCGGTTTCCCAGAGTGCGGCCTGGGTGCCGTTTTCCGGCACTCAGGCCGCACTCTGGAATCGCTGTCAGTGCCGGTTCGACGTAGCTGCCGCGAGTTTCGCGATGGACTCGACCGTTGCAGGCAGGAACCCGCGTCGAGCGCCCTGGTCGAGTGAGGTCCCGGCGCCGAGGACCGGATCGTAATCGAGGCCGATCACCGGGCCGACCGCCCCGGACACCACACCGACGAGCATGTCCGCGAGGCCCGTCTGCTGCTGTACCGGCAGCTGGGAGTCGATCACCACGACGGTGTTCTCGAGTACGCCGGCGCGGTCCCACTCCGTGAAGATCACGCGTGCCCGGTTGAGCAGGTCGGGGCGTGGGCTGATCACGAGGACGGGCGTGAGGTTCGGGACGTCGTCCTCGGCGAGTTCGGGCAGCAGCGTCAGCGGATGCGCCCCGGCGTCGATCACCGGCACTGCTCCCTGCCGCCACACCTCGACGACGGCGTCGGTGACGGCCGCCTCGTCGGGCGGCAGCCACAGGCCCGTGCCCGACGCGGTGCGCAGCAACTCTTCGTTGCCGGTCCCGCGGAGGCGGAGTTCGATGTCGCAGTCGTTGCCGGAGGCATCGACCCACCACGAGAGCAGGCCGAGACCCGACGCGGCGCGATGTTCGGCGAGAAGGGCCGACACGACAGACGTGCCGACCCCGCCGGCAGTTCCACAAACGACGACGGCCCGCTCATCCCAGATCTGCGGGTCGCCGTCGCGAGGTGTTGGAGCAGTCATCGGTCCTTATGGAACCAGAAGGTAGGCGCCGTACCCAATCGACTGAGGCGCGCCCGCCGGGCCATTCGGCGCGCGTCCACGAACAGTGAACGGCACCACGGGAAGAAGTCAGGGAACCAGCATGTAGATCGTCGCCCCATAACCGGCGGGCACCCGAACCTGACTATTAGGCGAGAAACCGCCGAACCCAAGACTGACGGGACCGGATCCCGTGGCAATCTCCCAGACCTTTTTCTCCCCTGGCCTCGGCCCAAACGTTCCGCTTACCCACTTTTCAAGGTTGTACCCGCGCACGCTGGTAAAGAAATTCCCGAAGAGTACCCGACACTTGGGATTTCGTTTCCATCCGGCACCGTCTCCGGTAAAGCCGTGCGATCGCGCCGTCACCCGCACAACTCCACGCTTCTTCGCTGGTGCATCCACCGTCACATTGATCGCACCGCGACACGAGGCATGGTCACCGAACGTTCCGAAGTCGTACCCGGTCGGCGAGACTTGTGGAACCGGTGCGGCCGAGGCCGTCCCAACACCAACCAGACCCATCGCCGCCGCAATAACCCCGGCAAGCGCCACAAGTAACTTCTTCATCGATCTCCCTTCGACTGCCCTTCACGGGCGCGTTGAACGTGTCTTCCTCGCTTGCAATTTCGTTCAGTGCGGACAACACGGTTGCGACCTGGTCGAGTAGCTTTACGCGAAACGGAGCAACTATTACCTGGACAGTTCCCCGGGCCAGAGAACTTCACTCCCCGGAATGGTCTTCTTCAGGTTGTCCGACTGCGCCCTAGTCCAGTCCCGAACGGACTTCTCAGCATGCGGACCGAACACGGCATACGGCGAGCGAGCCTGCTGACCGGACCACTTGTGGACCGAAGACCCGACCTTAACGTCCACATCTCCACGGTTGTTCACGACGTAATCGACTGCCGGAAGACCTGAACGACGAGCGTCCTCCGCCGATAGGTGGAATTCGAACTGGTTCGAGCCGTCGTTCTTCGGCAACGCGTGTCGGGGGCCGTCGTTCTTCCACGGTTCATCCGGATTAGCCCCGGGGTCGCCTGCACCGAGTGAGTACACAAGCAGACCGCCTGCGGTGCCACCAATTGCGAATCCAAGTGCAGCTCCGGCCACGCCAACACCGACGCCTCCGATCGCAGCACCGGCTCCGGCCCCAATCGCCGCGCCCGGACCACCCAAGATGTAGTAGGGAGGCAAGGACCCGACGATCGCACCGGCGACGGCACCGACCCCGGCCCCACCAACAGCACCAACCACCGCCGACGGAATACCCAGCGCAACAGCACCAGCCGTCCCACCGGCCATCACACCGATGATCGTGGCAGCCGCACGACGACTCGCCTCGTCCTCCGGCACACCCACCGAGATCAAACCCTGAGCGATCTTCGCCTCGCCATACGCCGACCACGCATTGATCGAGTTCACATCCCTGTCGGACAGGCCCTTCGGGATGTCGGTGACGAAGTTACCCACACGGATCTTGTCCGGCGGCGGCGCAATCGGACGCACCGGCGGAGCAACCCGCGGCGCAACAGGATTGGTGATCGCCGGCGAATACGGCTGCTGGTAACTCTGCGACAACGACTGGTCATACGACTGATACGGAGCCTCGACCGGCGGACCCGGAATCGAACCCGGACCCGGAACAACAACCGGCTGCACCACCGCATCACCCGGAGCCGGAACACCCGGCGCCACATCCGACGGACTCGTACCACCCTGACCCGGCGCCGAATCCGACGGATCGGTGCCACCCTGCTCCGGAACAGCGAACGCCGCACCCGCACCAGCAGTGATCGACACCGCCACAACAGCAGACGTCACCGACAACAACGGACCACTCGGCGCCCGACGCCTACGATGCCGACCTCGACTCTGGGTCACCGCTGCGCTCCCTCTCCCAGCGAACTTCACTAGTCAACCCGGATTACGGCGCGCCCTACGGAACGAGCACGTAGGCGCCACCGTTGTATCCCTGCCGCACGCGGACGGGACTGTTTACCGAATAGGTCGTCAAACCGATAGACGCGGGACCTGATCCCGTGGCGACTTCCCAAACCTTCTTCGCGCCGCTACGAGGACCGAACGAAGCGGTGACCCACTTCTCCCGACCAAGCCCCGCGGAACCGTTGTAGAGCGTGCTAATTCGCATGCGACAGTTTGGGTTTCGCTTCCACGTTGCCCCATTGCCTGTGAACCCAAGAGAGGTAACGGTCACCCGCACGACACCGCGCTTTTGCGGCGGCGCGTCGACATCGACCCTCAAGACACCATGACAAAAGGAGTGGTCGCCGAACGTCCCGAAGGAAGTCGACGCAGGAAAGTGAGGTATAGGAGAGGCGGACGCCTGCCCCGCCCCGACCAAACTTGCAGTCGCAGCAACTGCAGACGCCGCCGCGGCCACTGCCAATCTTTTCATATCTTCTCTCCGCCTGTCTCTATGCGCTGATTCGTCTCAGGAAGCGTCCGTCAGGCTTCGTGAGGGCCGAACCAATGGCCACCCGAACTACCGTGTGCTTTCCGCCGGCCACAGAACCTCGCTACCCGGAATCGCCTTCTTCACGCTGTCTGATTGCGCCCTGGTCCAGTCTCGAACAGACTTTTCAGCCCCCGGACCTAGAACCGCGTACGGTGCTCGCGCCTCTTCACCTGACCACTTATGGGTTGAAGTCCCGAGCTTGAGATTCACGTTCCCGCGGTGGTTGACCACATAATCGACAGCAGGAAGACCAGAGCGGCGTGCTTCCTCAGGTGAAAGGTGGAACTCGAACTGGCTCGGCCCATCAGCCTCGGGCGCCGCACGCCGAGGCCCGTTCTGTTGCCAGGGTTCATCCGGATCCGCCCCCGGATCACCGGCACCGAGCGAGTACGCGAGGAGACCGCCTGCAGTGCCGCCGAGTGCGAAACCGAGAGCAGCGCCTGCCGCAGCACCGCCAACGCCACCAACTCCCGCGCCGATCAAAGCGCCAACACCAGCCCCGTACGGTGCCTCGACACCGAAAGTAGGGATACCGAGTATGAGTGCCCCTGCGACCGCGCCGACACCTGCACCACCCACGGCTCCGACAACCGCTGCCGGAATACCCAGCGCGACAGCACCAGCCGTGCCACCGGCCATCACACCGATGATCGTGGCAGCAGCACGACGACTCGCCTCGTCCTCCGGCACACCCACCGAGATCAAACCCTGAGCGATCTTCGCCTCGCCATACGCCGACCACGCATTGATCGAGTTCACATCCCTGTCGGACAGGCCCTTCGGGATGTCGGTGACGAAGTTACCCACACGGATCTTGTCCGGCGGCGGCGCAATCGGACGCACCGGCGGAGCAACCCGCGGCGCAACAGGATTGGTGATCGCCGGCGAATACGGCTGCTGGTAACTCTGCGACAACGACTGGTCATACGACTGATACGGAGCCTCGACCGGCGGACCCGGAATCGAACCCGGACCCGGAACAACAACCGGCTGCACCACCGCATCACCCGGAACCGGAGCACCCGGCGCCACATCCGACGGACTCGTACCACCCTGACCCGGCGCCGAATCCGACGGATCGGTGCCACCCTGCTCCGGAACAGCGAACGCCGCACCCGCACCCGCAGTGATCGACACCGCCACAACAGCAGACGTCACCGACAACAACGGACCACTCGGGGTCCGACGCCTACGATGCCGACCTCGGCTCTGGGTCATCTCAGGACTACCTTTCTGCGCCATCTGAATGGCTTTCTGTCTGAACTCATTCGACGGACTTGATGGACTGGATGAAGGTCTGGCCGCCTGTCGTGGACGTGCGGATGACCTGGCGATAGGTGATGGGCGCCGCGTCGGGCTGCAATTCGGTGAGCACCACCGAGTACTCGCCGGGCGCCCGTTCGGTGATCTTCAGACAGTGCCGCGTGCCGATGGGGCGCTGATCGATGTACTGCTGCATCACGTACTCGGAGGCGACTGCACCCGGGGCGGCAACGGCGCGTGCGGCTTTCGCCGAGCGCAGGACGTAGTAGGCGTGGTTGAACGCGCGGATCGCGCCCGGACCGGACTCCTGATCGCCCGTCTCGTCGTCGTTCGACACGGTGGTCCCCGAGCCGATAGGACGCTGCGCGCAGGCCGGGTGACCGACGACGCCCGACGTCGACGGCACCTCAGTCGGTGCCGTGGACGCCGTGGCGTCCGCGGTGACCCCGGGGCGGTCCGAACCGCCACCGGCGAGAGAGATCGAGACAACCACCGTGACCACGATCACAAGGATCGCGGCTGCCGCACCTGCGATTCGCGGTCTCGAACCCAAGAACCGACGCCAGCCGGGAGCCCTGCCGGACATGGTCTTTCGCTTCGCGCGGACCGACTTCTCGGCCTCGGCGAGAAAGGAATCGAGATCGGACGACGGCTTCCCCGGAATCTCGGCAACCGGGGTCTCGAACCTCGGCGCCGAGGGCTCGACGGGCAATGCTGGAGCGTCGAGAACGGCCACTGCGGTGCCGCCGACATCGCCCTGAGCTGCGTCAACGGAACGGAATCGGGCGAGGTGAGCGGCCAGATCGGCCGCCGGCGTGGTACCGGAGGACGGCCACGCGGGCACGTCGGGGAACCACAGGGACTGCGGACGCGGCAGCACCATGAGACCCCCTCCCCCGGCTGGTGATCGTCGTCGTCAGTTGTGCACGCGACGACACGACACCAAAAGGAAGACCCCCCGGGCGCCGGCACTGCCGTCGCTGATCTCGGGTCACCCTACAACAGCTCTCAGCAACATCTCAGACATCCTCCACAGGCATCACCTGCACCGGTTCTGACTGGCTGCGCAGCCGCGGCGCCCTCGCTACCGTCGAAGATGTGCTTCTCACAGCTGCAGTGGCGCGCGGGATCGCCGACGGTTCCGTCGACCTCGCCTTCCGACGTTGGGGACATCCCCGCATCCGACCCGGGTCGAGCTTCATCGCACTGACACACGTCATCGAGGTGACGTCGATGGAGCGCGTCGATCCCGCAAAGATCACCGCGAAACAGGCGCGACGGGCCGGTTACGAGACTGTCGACGACCTGCGGGCGACCCTGTGCGTCAACA
Source organism: Gordonia sp. Swx-4 (assembly GCF_030316175.1). Lineage (NCBI taxonomy): Bacteria > Bacillati > Actinomycetota > Actinomycetes > Mycobacteriales > Gordoniaceae > Gordonia > Gordonia sp. Swx-4. The sequence goes on along the minus strand of NZ_CP128197.1, from coordinate 559,010 downwards.
CCCACAACCCGACCTATCGACTCGGACTCCGATGCATCGGCGAGGACCCGCGCATCGCACTCCGCGCCGATGACGATCTCTCCGACGACGACGTCGCGGACATCCGCTCGCGGCTCGACCGGATGGACACTCGATCCCAGAACGGGCCCTGGACGCATGACATCCTCGCGCTCATCGGCCGGCGGCCCGGCGTCGTGTCCACCGACCTCGCCGCCGAACTCGGCAGGGACCGAGCCGGTTTCAAGAACGACGTCACGAAGCTGAAGAAACTGGGACTGACCGAAAGCCTCGAGGTCGGTTACGCACTCTCACCACGCGGCGTCGAGTTCCTCCGTCGCGACAACACCTAGCCACCGCCGGACATGGCGCGCGCCGGTCGCGAGGTCGTGGCGGTGGGACTGTCGAGTGTCGGATCGTTCACCACGAGCTTCACCCGCGCCTTCGGCAAGACGCCGACCGCGTACCGGGATTCGTTCCCGCCTGCCGCCACGTACGCGCACGTTCCCGCATGCGTGCTCCGCGTCTGTTCACGGCCGGGGCCGGCCAGTCGTGTCGAACGGCCGAAACCGCCGGCCGAAGAGCTCCCGAAGACAGCACCCGGGAAGAAGACCGTCACACCCGTCCGCGCGTAGCTTGATTTCCACCGGAGGGAAACGCAGCCCCGAGGACGTACGGGATCGATGCCGGCTTCCGCGACCCGTCGGGCAACAGCATCCGTCTGACGCAGATGGCGGAAATCCTGGCGTAGGGCGCGAGACCGCCTGTCGCCCTGACGGTCATGGGCGACAATGTCCCCTATGAACCGTCTCCGATCAGGCCTCGCCGCCGCGGCCGCGTTCGCCGCGGCCTGCGTGCTGCTTGCCCCGGGCACCGCGCAGGCCGCGCCCTTCGCCGTCACCACAGATGTGAACAAGGCGATCGCCGAGCACTACCTCAGTCCGGCCACCGAGTCACCCGCCGGCAGCAACCGGTTCGACTGCCGGGATCGGGAAGGACGAGACCCGATCGTTCTGCTGCACGCGACCGCGATGAACCAGAGCGCCAACTGGGCCTACCTCGCTCCGACCCTCGCCAACGCCGGGTACTGCGTCTTCAGCCTCACCTACGGCCAGGCGTCGTGGAGCGGCAACACCGGCGGTCTCGGCAACAAGGAACGGTCTGCGGCGCAGCAGGTCGCGCCGTTCATCGACAAGGTCCTCGCCGCGACCGGCGCCGCCAAGGTCGACCTCATCGGCCATAGCCAAGGCGGAGCGATCGCCCAGCTGGTGACACAGCTTCCCGGCCGCGCCACGCAGGTGGACACCATCATCGCGTTGTCGGCATCGCACCAGGGAACCTCGCGGGTCGGCTCGATCACCGACCGACTCCCGGCCCGGGCTCCCGGCCAGAGCTACTGGGGCCCCCGGCACCCGGCGATCGACTACGTCAACTTCGCGACCCGCTTCGACGAGATCTCCACCCCGTACACGAACACCCTGATGACGCCCGGCCCGAACGTCGTCAACACGCTGATCCAGGACGTGTGCCCGGCGTCGAAGATCGGTCACGTCGGCATGGCCTACTCCCCGACCGTCGCCGCGCTCGTCCGCAACGCCCTCGACCCCGCTCATCGGGTGCCGCTGGTGTGCGGCTCCGACTACCCGCTCTGAGCCCCGAGCGCTCGCCGGAATCGCCAGGTCAGATCAGGTTCGCGAGCCGCAGACAGCGCGCCTGGGCGAAGGTGGCGATTCTGGGCGGGGTCACGTCGAGGCACTCGAATGGAGCCGGTTTTTGTTGCGGGCGATGGACTCGCTAGACTCGTCTGCGCTGCCTCGCGTAGCACGCCGCCCTAGCTCAGTCGGTAGAGCAATTCACTCGTAATGAATAGGTCAGGGGTTCGATTCCCCTGGGCGGCTCCACCAGGATCGTGCGATCTCCGACCCGTACGACGTCCCTCGATCCCCCGGATTCACACCGAGCTTTCATCCGACGGCGAACCGCCTACACCAGCCTCTTAGCGACGCAAAGATAAATGCGTGTCAGGATGTCGGTGTTAATCCATTCGGATGACACATCCCGAGCCCCCCGCTCCTTAGACTCCATCCGACTGTAGGAGGTCAATTGGGGGCACGTCGGGGAGGAAAGCACCGGTCTCAACCGGCGCGAACCGCCACATCTTCTCGTAGACCATCGCGCGCGACAACCACTTCGCTGACGCTCAGCGCGTTGTCTCTCGGCACCGTCGTGCCGATCGCCGTCGCGTCGACGAACGTCACCGCCGTCGTCGAATCCCTCATCGATCGCGAGATCGTGCGGGAGGCCACGCAGCACGACAACACCAGCGACATCTTCACCGACCTGCCCGACAGCACGATCATGGTCGTCACCCCCGGGACCAATGACACCACGCTGATCCCGCGCAACCTTCCGTACGTCGGCCACCGGCAGACCCTGATCGTGAACTACCCCGAGTCCTTCGGACCCGTCATCGCCGGCCGCTCGAACACGCTCGCACCGTTCGCTCCGGGCTACGACGAGTCCAAAGAGCATGCGATGAACCAGAACCTGGCCGTGATGGCCGCGTTCGTCGACATGGGTGAGGACCGCCCGTTCGTCGTCTACACCGGTTTTTCGCAGGGCGCCGACGCGCTCGGCGACGCCGCCGAGGATCCTCGGGCCTACGACAACGACTTCCTCGTTCCGGGCAAGGACATGGTCGTCCTGGTCGCCGACCCGCGGAGCCCATGGGGCATCAAGGCCTGGCTCGACACGATGCCGTGGCTGAAACCGTTCGTGGCGGTCGCCGGGATCGACGCCAACGGCGCCCGCGACCCGGAAGCCACCGGCAAGATCAAGATCGTGTCGGTGATCGTCGTCGGCGACCCGGTCAGCAACTTCCAGTGGGTGGCGTACCGCCCCGTCACGTCGCTCGTCGTCAACGCGGCCGGGTTCCTCACCATCCACTCGGGCAACGGACCGCACACCTACGGCGACGTCGAGCGTCTGGGCGACCCGACCGAATACACCAGCGGCAACACAACATACCTCGTGTACGACGCGGCACATCCCCTGGCACTACTGGCGGCAACCGTCTACGACACACTCGGAATCGCCTACGACAAGGACGATCTCGCCCGCTGGGATGAACTCGCCGAGGCCTACTACCCGACCCAGGCACCCAATCCCGACACCGCGGCGGTGCCGGTCACGGCCGCGGATTCGGTGAAGCAGGACCAGCACGGCGACGGATATACCGTCACCGTGCCGTCCGAGGTGGCGACCGGCGCGGAGAAGCCGGAAGGTCCGCCGGACACCCGGGGAATCGTCCCGGTCGGCGCCGTACCGCCTGTTGTAGACGAGACTCCCACGGATGATCGTGCGTCCGTTGATGATCGCGACGAGCGCGAGTCTGGTACCGAAACTCCCGGCGATCGACCCGACGACTCGGACAAGCCAGATTCCCAGGAATCGGATTCGGATGCGGGTCCGGACTCCGGCGACGGCGGAGCTGGCGATTCCAACTCGTCGACCGGTGGTGACGACTCACCGAGCAGCAGTTCCAGCAACGATCGGGAAAAGTCCGACTCCGCCGAAACAAGTTCGGCCGGTGGGGATTCGGCGGACCACGAGGCCGCCTGATCCCCCACCGACCGTGGGACTAGCTGGAGCCGAACAGATTTCCCAGGCTTCCGTTGCCCGAGTCGCCGCCGCCGTTGTCACCACCGCCGTTATCGCCACCGCCGTTGTCACCGCCGCCGTTGTCGCCACCGCCGTTGTCACCACCGCCGTTGTCACCACCGCCGTTGTCACCACCGCCGTTGTCGGCCGGCTTGCCGGTGCCGGTGACCTTGTACACCTGCGCGAGGCCGTTGATCGTCAGGCCGGTGATCGGATCAGGCGTCGTGCATTCCTGGTAGATCGCGTACGACGTGTCGGACCGGTTCGAGACCCAGGTGCCGGTCGCCGACGAGTCCTTGGCGACGGACTGGCCGGACCACACGATCCTCAGCGCCCCGGCGGCCGCGTCGGCCCGGGCATTGTCGAGCACCGTGGACTCGATACCTGAGGCGATGATCGCGTTGACGGCGGCGACGCGCAGACCGAGCTGAGTCTCCTTGCTCGCGTCGTGGATGGACAGCCAGCAGGTGGCCGTCTTCGACGTCTCATTGCCCACGTTCACTGTCAGCGTGCCGTTGGTGAGCGACTGGGTGTGCGGGTACGACGACGGCAACAGCAGTGCCGCCGACGCCTCTCCGCTTCCGGTGAATGCCACCGCGGCGCCGGCCGCCATTCCGATTCCCGTCAGTGCCAAGCGTGAAAACCGCATCTGATCCCTTTCCTACGCATGATTCATTGCCCCACAACATGTGTCGTCGGGTGAGCCCGACGAATCGACGACGTCGGGGAACTGTTTGTTCTGGTTCAAGCGGGCACGACGATGTGCCCAGAGCCGCAACATGACCGGCGCGCGAGTCACCACGCCGAATCGACGGTGAGCCGACGAGCCCCGCCCGCCTCCCCAACGACCGCTGAACTATCCGAGCAGACCGCCGAACAGGCCGCCGAGGCTGCCATTGCCCGCGTCCGGCGAGTCAGGGGACTTGCCGGTTCCGGTCACCTTGTAGACCTGCGCGAGGCCGCTGAACGTCAGACCCAAAAGCGAATCGGAAGAGCAATCCTGATAGATCACGTAGGACGTGTCGGCACGCCCGGATTTCCACGTGGCCGTGGCCGAACCGTTCGACGAGATCGACTTCTTGGTCCACACCACCTTCAGCGCGTCGGCCTCGACTTCCTGGCGCGCCGCGGCGAGAAGCGTATCGCTGACCCCGCCGGCGAGGTGGGTGTTCACCTTGGCGACTGCCAGGTTGACCTGCGTCTCCTTGCTCGCCTCGTGGACGGACAAATTGCACTTCACCGACGACGACGTGTTGTTGTTCACCTTCACCGTCAGCGTTCCATCACTGAGCGACTGGGTGTGGGTGAACGAGGCCGGAATCAACAGCAGCGCGGACGCGCCTCCCGATCCGGAGAATGTCATCGCGGCTGCCGCTGCCAGCCCGAATCCCGCCGTCGCCACCTTGGTGAATCGCATTGTGCACCTTTCCCAGCCCGAGATCCGCTGTGTTCCAATGCCCCCCCGAAGCACTTCACAACGAATTGATTACGCCGGGACATTAGCAGACCAAATCGAAGATTCGGAACGATTCTGTTTCCCCAGGTCAAGATGATGGCTCAATTTTGTTCTCGCGAGATTTATTGCGAATAATGTCTCACGAATTGGTTCAGATGACCCACTAACAATGCGGTTGGTGACATTCCTTCAATCGAACGAACAATTCAGCCGAGAGCCTGGTCGATCAGGGTTTCCGCAGCACTCCGCGCGTCACCGGCCGCCTGCGCAGTGCCGGCGATCGCCGCCGTCGTCTGGGCCCCCTCCGCCAGGATCGCCAGCTGAGCAGCCAGCTGCGACGGCCCGCCGAGCTCCTCGACCAGGCCGGCCACGTAGTCCTGGAATGCGCACTTCTGCTTGCGCACCGCCTCGACCACCGACGGCAACTCCCCGCCCAGCTCCCCATAGGCATTGATGAACGCGCACCCCCGGAACTCGTCGGTACCGAACCATTCGAGCAGGAAGTCGAAGATGGCCAGCAGCTTCTCCCGCGGCGTCGACAAACCTTCCGTGCGGGCGGCGACACCCGCATTCCATTGCCGGGTTCGATCGTCGAGGACCGCGAGGATCAGGGCCTCCTTGGAGGGGAACAGCGAGTAGATCTTCTTGAGCGAGACACCTGCGGCGTCACGGACCTTGTCCATCCCGACCGCATGCACCCCATAGGCGTTGAACAGTTCATCCGCGGCCCGAATGACCCGCTCTCGCGGGTCGACCGCGGTGTTCTCCGAAGCTGCCACGACGCACCATCCTCACCCGATTTCCTGGTTACCCCTTGCGTGGGGAACGATCGTTCTCTAGTGTAGCAACCAGCTCAGAGAACCTCCGTTCTCCGCAGCTCCGATCAGACCCCCTCGGGTCGCTGCAGAAGAGAGAAGTGATTGCCATGGGTTACATCAACGTCGGCACCGAGAACACCACCGACATAGAGCTGTACTACGAGGATCACGGGACCGGTCAGCCGGTCGTGCTGATCCACGGCTACCCGCTCGACGGCGCCAGCTGGGAGTTGCAGGCTCGCGAGCTGCTCGACGCCGGCCACCGGGTCATCACCTACGACCGTCGAGGTTTCGGCAAGTCGAGCAAGGTCGGCACCGGCTACCACTACGACACCCTCGCCGCGGACCTGAACACCGTGCTCGAGACCCTCGACCTGCGCGACGTGATCCTCGTCGGATTCTCGATGGGCACCGGCGAACTCGCACGCTACGCCGGAAAGTACGGGACCGAGCGGATCGCCAAGTTCGCATTCCTCGCAGCGCTCGAGCCGTTCCTGGTGAAGACCGACGACAACCCCGACGGCGTCGACGCCGCGGTCTTCGACGGCATCGCACAGGCCGCCAAGGAAAACCGGTACGCCTGGTTCACCCAGTTCTACAAGGACTTCTACAACCTCGACGACACCCTCGGGACGCGCATCACCCAGGAGGTCGTCGACGCCAACTGGATCACCGCTGTCGGCAGCGCACCGGTCGCGGCCTACGCCGTCGTCCCGACATGGATCGAGGACTTCCGCTCCGACGTTGCCGCAGTTCGTGATTCGGGGAAGCCGACGCTGATCCTGCACGGCACCGCCGACAACATCCTGCCGATCGACGCCACCGGCCGCCGCTTCCACGAGGCCGTTCCGGAGGCCGAGTACGTCGAGATCGAGGACGCTCCTCACGGCCTCCTGTGGACGCATGCCGCCGAGGTCAACGAAGCGCTGCTGCGGTTCGTGAGGAAATGAGCGCAACGCCCGACGGCCGTCGGGCGGGACCACCCGCCCGACGGCCGCTGCGTCGTGTCTGCCGCGTCGTCTCTACTTGGTCGTCTCGTCCCCTGATTCGACGGACGCAGGTTCGACGGACGCCGACTCGTCGGACGACTCGTCGGTGTCATCCGCGAGCGGGTCGTACCCGGGGACTCCTTCGAGGACGGTCAGTTCCTGGTCGATGGCAGCCGAGACGGCCCTGGCCTCTTCCTTGATCTTGCGGATGAAGTCCGACATCGCCTGCTCCCTTGCTCATCGGCTGCACGGCCATCGACCGTGCACCAATGATAGGGCGGGTCACTTCTTCAGGTCGGGGTTCTCCTCGTAGACCTCCTTGACGAGCGACATGTCGAAGATCTGCTCGGCCTTGATGGCGAAGCCGCCCTTGCCCAGGGCTTCGATGTTCTGCGCGATCAGTTCGTCGGTCATCGTGAGCAGGCCATTGGCCTTGGTGTCCGCGGAGACGACGAGGGTGTTCTGGGCAATGGCCTCCTTGGTCTGTTCGGCTTCGTCCAGACCGAGGTCCTTGCCGTACTTGGTGACCGCGAGCCGCGCCGACCCCGCCGGGTCGGCGACCGCGTCGTACCAACCCTTGATGTCCGCCTTGAGGAACGCCTTCACCTTGTCGCGCTCGTTGTCGATGGTGTCCTGCCGGACGACCAGGGTCTCGGCGACGAGCGGCAGGTTGAAGTCGGCGAACAGGAAGTTGGCATTCGGGAAGCCGCTTTCCTCCAAGGTGATCGGCTCGTTCGTCACATAGCTGACCCAGCCGTCGACCTCACCGTTCTTCAGCGGCGTCGGGTCGTACTGGACAGTGATCTTCTGGATGTCGGCCTCGGTCATGTTGTTGGCGGTGAGCAGCGCCTGGAAGACGTTCTCGTTGGTCGCCTGGACGCCGATCTTGCGGCCTTTCATGTCCTCGGGACCGAGGATGGGCTTGTCGGCCGACGACACGATGCAGAACGGGTTGCGCTGGAACGTCGCGGCGACGGTCATCAGCTTTGCGCCCTGCAGGATCACCGGCGCGGTCAGCTGCGGCGAGGACATTCCGATCCACACCTTGTTCGACGTCAGACCGTTCTCGACGCCCGTACCCGCACCACCGCCGGTGATCAGCTCGGGCGTGCCGAGACCTTCCTCCTCGAAGTAGCCGTTCTCGATGGCGAAGTACTCACCCGCGAACTCGATGTTCTTCTGCCACGACAGCTGCACCTTCGGGTTGGTCGAGCTCGTGCCCCCGCTCGCGGTACCGCCGGAACTGCACGCCGACAACGCGCCGGTCAGACCGAGGGCACCGGCGGCTGCGCCGCCCATCATCGAATAGCGGAGAAACGACCGACGGTCGAAGGAGTTGGCCATGTGAGAATTACCTTTCGCCAGAAGCAGATGCGGTCGAGCGTGCGCCCGACCTCAGTTGTGCTGCATTCCCATCTGTGACAGGACGACAGTCTCGATGACACCCACCACGGCGTAGATGACGATCGAAGCCACGGTGATGACGAGGACCGAGGCCCACAGCTCGTCGTAGGCCGCCGCGGGCAGGGCCCGCTGGAGTGACGCACCGAGGCCTTTGTTGGTCCCCAACCACTCGGCGACGGTTGCGCCGATGAGCGCGCCCGGCACCGAAACCTTGGCCGCGCCGAACAGCGACGGCACCGCCGACGGAATCGCAGAGCGGCGCAATGCCGTCCAGCGCCCGCCGCCGTACACACTGATCACATCGGTGATCTGACGCGGCGCATTCGACAGCCCGGTCATGATCATCACGAGCGCGGGGAAGAACACGACGATCCCGCCCATCACCGCGACCACCGCGACTCCCCGACCGACGATGACGGTGATCAGCGGTGTCATCGCGACCAGCGGCACCGACCGGAGGAGCATCGCGATCGGCATGAACGTCTGTGCCGCGGAACGGGACACGACAAAGATCGCCGCCGTGGCGATCGCCGCGAGCATACCGGCGACGAACCCGATTGCCGCGTCCTGCAGGGTGATCCAGAGGTTGCCGAAGATCTCGGCGCGGGCCGCCGGCGCGTCGGCGTCGACGAACAGGTAATCGAACACGTCGACAGGCGTGCGCCCGATGATCGGCCCGATGTCGGGGAAGGCCAGGAGGAACAACCACCAGATCACCAGGATCAGCGCGAACGACAGCAGCAGGGATCCGAGGAAACGTCCTGCCGCCCACAGACCACCGGTTCCGAAGCCCCCCGCCCTGAGAGTTCTCACCTCAGTGCTCATCGTCCCGCCGCCGTTCCGTTCGACCAGGCCGTCGCATACTTGGCGATCACCGCGACCACGGCGTAGCCGAGGCCGGCAATCGCCCCGCTGATCAGGGCGATGGCCCACACCTGCGGGATGTCGCCGCTCTGCTGGGCGATGATCATCGCCGGTCCGGCACCGGTTTCGGGCATCGCGAGGAACTCGCCGAGCACGGCACCCAGAACTGCGGCCGGAGCGGCGATCTTGATGGCGGCCAGGGTGTTCGGCAGTGCGGCGACGGATCTCACCCGCCACAGTTGCGCGAAGCGGCCGCCGCCGTAGACCTTGATGAGGTCGAGACTTCCCGAGTGCGGTGCGCGCAGACCCGACAACGTCCCGATCATCGTCGTGAAGAACACCGAGATGGCGGCGAGGAAGACGATCATCGTCGTCACCTCGGCGAAGGCCACCTGGATGATCGGCGCGACAGCGATGATCGGCGTGCAGTACGACAGGATCGCGAGCTGGGTGGCCAGTCCTTCCACCGGCGGAAACAGGATCACGGTGACGGCCAGGGCGATCGCAAGCCCGTTGCCCCAGAGGAATCCGCGGAATGCGAGTTCGACTGTCAGCGAGAAGTTGTCGACGTAATAGGTGGACCCGGTCTCGCCGATCTCGGCGAGCACCGACCACGGCGTCGGGATCGTTCCGCCGAACAGGTCCAACGCACCGGCGATCCACCACACCACGATGAGTCCGACGATCCCCCCGAGACCGGCCACCCATCGGACCGATCCGAATCTAGCCACTCACGCCCTCCGAAACAGGTTCGGGCGCTACGACTTCGGCCGGTTGCGCGGTCGCCCGCTTACCGAACAGGAGGCCGGAGAGGTGGTCGTGTATCGCGTGGAACTCGGGCGTGCGCATCATCTCCGGGATGCGGGGCCGCGGCAGATCGACGGGGACCACCTCCGCCACCGTGCCCGGCCGCGGACTCATGACCGCGACCACGTCGGACAAGAAGACCGCCTCGGCGATACCGTGCGTGACCATCAGCGTGGTCGCCGGCTTCTCGGTCCAGATGCGCAGCAGTTCGACGTTGAGCCGCTGCCGGGTCATGTCGTCGAGCGCGCCGAACGGTTCGTCGAGCAGCAGTGCGGTCGGTTTAACCACCAGAGCACGGGCGATCGAAACACGTTGGCGCATACCGCCGGAGAGCATCGCGGGCTTGGACTTCTCGAAGCCCTTGAGCCCGACCAGTTCGATCAGGTCGGCGACGAGGTCGTCGTCGGCCGGCATTCCCCCGACCTGCAGCGGCAGCTTGATGTTGGATTCGACCGAGCGCCACGGCAGCAACGCCGAATCCTGGAAGGCGATGCCCAGCTCATGATTTCGCTGGAGGTCCTGGGGCGATTGCCCGTTCATCAGCGCGGTCCCCGAGGTGGCGTCCTCGAGGCCGGCGAGGATACGCAGCACCGTCGACTTGCCGCAGCCCGACGGGCCGAGCAACGACAGGAAGGAACCCTCCGACGTGCTCAACGAGACGTCGGACAACGCGGTCACCGTCGAACTCCCGCGCAACGAACGAGAGGTGAACGTCTTGGTCAGTCCAGAGATGTTGATCCCCGTACCCAGGGGTCGTGTCATGACCGGAGACGTTAAAGGGCTCTTCCTGATTCAGAGTGCGTCGAGGTGTTGTGCGAGGCCGCCGGAGTGGATGAGTGACCGCAAGATGTAGTGGTTGAGGTTGCGGAAGCCCAACGCGATCCCGCGGAGGTGTTCCAGGCGGCCGTTGATCGCTTCGACGGGTCCGTTGGAGGCGCCGGTGTCGAAGTAGGCCAAGATCTCGGCACGCCGCGCCCATAATGATCGGCCGAGTTGGGCCAACTCTGCCAGCCCGGACGGAACGCCGGTATGAATCCGTTTGAGCAGCTTGTACATCGCGATCTTGCCGTCACGCTTGTTCTCCTGGCCGTAGGCGTTGATCAGCTCTTGGTAGATCGTGTAGGTGACCGAGACGGCCACGTGCTCCTCGTGAGCCTCCAACCCGCTACGTAGCCGGGCCTTCTGCTTGTCTGTCAGCAACGCGATCCGGGTCAGCAGTGGTCGGCGGATACCGTAGAGCGGATCACCCGTGCGGCCGCGGTGCCCACACGTATCGTGTTGCACGCGTTGACGACACACTGTGAGCTTCTCGGCGGCCAGATGGACCACGTGGAACGGGTCCATCACCGCCCGCGCCTTATCCAATGCCTCGGCGGTCGCGGTGCGATACCCGGTGAATCCGTCCATGGTGACCACCCGGATCCGGTCCCGAAAGGAGTCATCGCGGGCATCGAGCCAGTCCTTCAACGCCGCTTTGGACCGGCCGCCCACCATATCCAGCAAGCGCGCCGACCCGGTCCCATCCACAATCGGTGTGAGGTCGACCAGCACGGTCACGAAACTCGAATCACCATTGCCGCGAACATGTTTCCACTTGTGCTCATCAACACCGAGAACCCTGACACCGTCGAGTCGGCCAGGCGCCGAAGCCACCGTACGCGCCGCCTGCAACGCGAGGGCATTCACGGTGTTCCAGCCCAACCCGACCGACGCGGCGACCGCAGAGACGCTCATCTTGTCCAGAATCATCCGCCGAAGAATCCACGCGATCGTGCGGCGCGTCACCGCCGCGCGCGGCGCGACGATCGCCGAGATGTCGGCGCGAAAGATGCCCTGACCACACGCGCCGTTCTCGCAGGCGTAGCGCGGCACCCTCAGATGCAACCGGGTCGGATGGCCCACGATCGGTAGATCTGCCACCTCACGATCGACATGATCACGCAACCGACCCGCCCGCTCGCACCTCGGGCAGCTACTCTTCGGGGCCAAGACCTCGCAGAACAGGTGTGTGCGATCCTCGCCGTCGAGAGCGGCATCGGTGATCGTCACCCCGAGTTCGATCGTGCGGCAAATCGTGTCGGCAATGGCGCTACGCTGCAACGAGGGTCCTGTCGGTGTGAGTGATGAGGTGTAGGGGCTTTCATCTTCACACCACAGGACCCGCCCGCATCCCCGGCTCGCCGCCGCCGAACCCGACCTACATCTTGTGCCCGGTAGAACCCGTTCTACGCACCGTCAATCAGGAAGAGCCCGTTAAAGAGGCCGTGTTGCCGCCCGATTACCGTCGCGTAAGAGTCGCGACGTGCTCAGCCGGCGAACATCTGCGCGTAAGGAGCCGACAGCGCCGGATAGTAGGCATCCCAGTCCACCGCGTCGACGCCGCTGCCGGACTCGGCCGCGACGAGCCGGTCGAGGTAGTACTCCCACCCGGGACCGACGTTCTCGGCCATCTCGGGGCGTGAGAGCCCCTGCGCGAACGTGAGTGTGGTCGTACCGTCGGCCTCGGTGAGATCCAACTCCAGTCGCCACACGTCGTCGGCCCCGCCGTCGGGGTCCGGGCTCTTCGATTCGACGACGAGCCGGTTCGGCGGCTCGCATTCCAGAATGGCCATTCGCTCCGCCTCCGCGTCCTCGCCCTCGGCGGTCATCCGGAAGTCGACGTAACCGTGTGTCGGATCCCCATCCCAGGTCCCCACCCACCGTTCAAGCCGGGTCGGTTCGGTGATGGCTGCCCACACCGCGGCGACCGGCGCGTCGAAGGTGCGCTCGAGGACCACATAGGCAACCCCGTCGCGGATCTCCTGGCGCCCGGTGGCCGTCACTTCGGCTTTCATCCTGTCTCCTTCTGTTCGCCGGTCTGGATGCTCGGGTCGGCGAACTCCCGCACGGTGCGTCGAACCTCGAGGTCGAGGGCGTCGAGATGATGCTCGCCGAACGGCTGCGTTGCTCCCGACGCCAGTCCGTCCAGCCAGTCGCGTACCGGCGCCAGTCCCCCGGACACGAGTTCGTAGTGCCGTTCACGGCCATGGTCGACGGCCGCGACGACGCCGGCCTCGCCGAGGACCCGGAGGTGGCGCGAGATCGCCGGGCGGCTGATCGGATGTTCGGCCGCGAGATCGACGACGCGTGCGGGACGCTGCGCGAGACGTTCGACGAGCGCCCGACGAGTCGGGTCGGCGATCGCCTCGAATGCATCCACCCACTACTGGTAACACATCAGTTACCAATAGTGGGTGCTTTGCGAGACTGGGGAGGCCCCGCGATTGCTAGGCGTCGACCCTGCGCTTGAGCGCCAACCCGATCCGCGCGACCATGTCGTCGACCGCGAACTTGGGTTTGACGTTCATGTCCAGCGCCTCGCGGCAGTCGAGGACGGCCTCGACGCACGACAGCAGTTGCTCGGGGCGGGCGTAGCCGGCCAGGGGTATCGAGATGTCGTCGGACTTGTCGGGATGCATCGCGGTCACCTCGGCCCCGACCCCGACGACGAGCGCGTCGCGGAAGAGTGCGGCGAGGTCGACGAGGGCGCGGTCGAGGACATCGCGTCCGACGCGCGTGGCGCGCGACTTCTGACGCTTCTCGAGCTCCTTCAGCGCGCCCGCACTCCCGCGGGGCATCCGGGCGGTGCCCTTGCCGGTGCCGCCCGCACCGAGCGCGGTCCTCATCTCCTCGGTCTCGGCTTCGTCGAGTTCGGCACTGATCGCCTTGGCCGCGGCCTCCGCCGACCGCACCAGCTCCTCGGCCGCGGCGTACGCCGTCGAATCCCGGGAAGCGGCCCGAGCCAGCGAGAGCGCCTTCTCGCGCTGGGAACGGGCGTCGGGGTCGGTGGCGAGGCGGCGGGCGCGGCCGATGTGGCCGCCGCACACCGACGCCGCCCAGCGTGCCTGCTCGGGGTCGAGGCCGTCGCGTTCGATCAGGACGCGTTCGATGGCCGCGGGTGTCGGCGACACCAGCGCGACGTGCCGGCATCGCGATCGGAGGGTCACCGAGATGTCCTCCGGGTCCACCGACGGCGCGCACAGCAGGAACACGGTGCGGGGTGGCGGCTCCTCCACGACCTTCAGCAGCGCGTTCGCGGCCTGTTCGGTGAGGCGGTCGGCGTCCTCGACGATGACGATCTGCCAGCGGCCGGTTCCGGGGCGTCGGGCGGCGGCCTGCACGATGTCGCGCATCGCACCGACCGCCAGACTCAGACCCTCGGGCACGACGTGCCGGACGTCGGCGTGGGTTTTGGCCATCACCGTCACACAGGCACGGCACTCGCCGCACCCGACGTTCGCCGACTCGGGCGACTGACACTGCAGGGCGGCGGCGAAACACGTCGCGGCCACCGAGCGACCGCTTCCGGGCGGCCCGGTGAAGAGCCAGGAATGCGTCATCGATGCGCGTGACCACCCCGCGTCGACGCCCGGGATCTCGTCGTCGGGCACGAACAGGCCTTCGCTGCTGCCGGCGTCGAGCTGCTGCGCGAGGACCCGCGCAGCACGCGCGGCGGCACGCAGATCGTCCGCGATCGCCTCTTGGCCGGTCAGCCGATCAAAGACATTGGTCACAACGACACCCTAAACCGCAGTTCGGACACGCCAACGGGGCGGAACCGTGTTTAACGATTGCAAGCAGACAGCTACCGTAGTCTCCGTGGTTGAACAGCGGTCGCGATGGTCCAAGGTCCTGCACCTTGGCCGATGGCTGATTCATACGCCGTGGCCGATCCTCGCGCTCGACATGCTCCGCGCGAACCTCGTCGGCGCGCTGTTCACCTTCGCCTTCCTCCGCTTCGGGATGCCGCTCCAGGACTCGATCAGCCTCGACGAGATCACCGCCCTGAACCAGGCGATCTTCGCGGGCTACCTGTTGATCGCGATGGTCATCGGCGGCTACGCCAGCATCCAGCTGTCGCTACCCGTCCTCGTGTGGCATCGCCGACGCACCCGGCTCGACAACGAGGCCGCCCGACGCCGCGCCCTCGCCCTGCCGACGCTGCTGACCGTCGTCAACGCCGCACTGTGGGTGGTGGGCGGTACCCTCTTCACCCTCGTCAACCTGACCGTGTCATCCAAGAACGCCTTCATCGTCGCCATCGCGAGCGCCATCGGTGCGATGGTCACCTGCGCGCTGAGCTACATGCAGGCCGAGAAGGTCATGCGGCCGATCACCGTCGCCGCGATGGCCAACAACCCCAACCACGCGATCGCCCCCAGCGTCACCACCCGCATCACCGCGTTCTGGGTGATCAGCGTCGTCGCACCGATGGTCGTGATCATCGGTCTCATCGTGCTGCACCGGCTGGGCATCTTCGAAGGCGACTCGACCGGGCTGGAACGTCCGATCCTGTGGATGGCGGTGTCGGCTCTCGCGTTCAGCGTCATCGCGATCGTCCGTGTGGTGGCCGCGATCAACGACCCGATCAAACAGCTGCGTCGCGCCCAGTCGAAGGTCAGTGACGGCGACCTCAACGTCGCGGTGAAGATCTACGACGGCAGCGACCTCGGCCTGCTTCAGGCCGGCTTCAACGACATGGTCGCCGACCTGCGCGAACGACAGGAACTACGCAACCTGTTCGGCCGCTACGTCGGCGAGGACGTCGCCCGACGCGCCATCGAGACCGGCACCGAGCTGGGCGGCGAGGAACGCTACGTCGGTGTGCTCTTCGTCGACATCGTCGGTTCGACGCGCCTGGCCGTGAACCGCCCGCCGCGCGAGATCGTCGAGCTGCTCAACGAGTTCTTCCGGGTGGTCGTGGCCGTCGTCGGACGCCACGGCGGCTTCGTCAACAAGTTCCAGGGTGATGCGGCGCTCGCGATCTTCGGCGCCCCCCTCGACCTCGACGACTTCGCCGGCCGCGCGCTGGCCTCCGCGCGTGAGCTACGGGCCGAGCTGTACCAGACCCTCGGTGACACCGACATCGGCATCGGTGTCTCCGCCGGCAAGGCGATCGCCGGGCACATCGGCGCCGAGCAGCGCCTCGAGTACACCGTCATCGGCGACCCGGTGAACGAGGCCGCGCGCCTCACCGAACTCGCGAAGGACGAGCCCACCCGCGTGCTCGGTTCGGCCCGTGCCGTGTTCCTGGCCTCGCACGAAGAGGCCGAGCACTGGGAGATCGGTGAAGGCGTCGAACTCCGCGGCCGCGGGATCGAGACCCTCCTCGCCCGCCCGCACATGGAGCCCTACCGCAGGGACTGAGCGGCCCCCGAGGTCGACTCACCAGGGCCCTTCAAGACTCGTCGCTCGCGCTCCTCGCACCTCAAGCAGCGGCTGGGGCCCGCTAATCCTCCGACGACTCCGTCGTCTTCTTCGCGGCCGTCTTCTTGGCCGCGGTCTTTTTGGCGGTCGTCTTCTTGGCGGCAGCCTTCTTCGCGGTCTTCTTGGCGGCCGTCTTCTTCGCAGCCTTCTTTGCCGGGGCCTTCTTGGCGGCCTTCTTCGCCGCCTTCTTGGCCGGGCCGCGAGCGCGACGATCGGCGAGGAGTTCCATCGCGCGCTCCGGCGTGATCGAGTCGACCTCGTCGCCCTTGCGCAGGCTCGCGTTGGTTTCGCCGTCGGTCACGTACGGACCGAAGCGGCCATCCTTGATGACCATCGGCTTGCCGCTGACCTCGTCGTCCTTGCCCAGTTCACGCAGCGGCGGCGCAGCCGCCTGCCGTCCACGACGCTTGGGCTCGGAGTAGATCTTCAGGGCCTCGTCGAGGGTGATCTCGAAGAGCTGTTCCTCACTGCCGAGGGACCGCGAATCCGAGCCCTTCTTCAGGTAAGGACCGTAGCGCCCGTTCTGCGCGGTGATCTCGTCGCCGGACTCCGGGTCGACGCCGACGACGCGCGGCAGCGACAGCAGCTTCAGAGCCTCGTCGAGGGTGACCGTCGAGATGTCCATCGACTTGAACAGCGAACCGGTGCGCGGCTTGGGACCGGCCTTCTTCGCCGCCTTCTTGGCGACCTTCTTCGCCGCCGGCTTGGTCTTGGTGGTGGTGCCGCCGCCCGGGGAATCGAGCGGGACCACATCGGCGTCGCCGGCGTCGCTGCCGCCGGTGCCGGGAGATCCGCCGTCGCGCGGCGTCGGACCCGCGGGGATGGTGATCGGGGCTTCGCCGTCGTCGTCATCGTCGTCGGCGGGCAGGATCTCGGTCACGTACGGACCGAAACGCCCTTCCTTGGCGACGATCTCGTGGCCGGTCAGCGGGTCGACGCCCAGCGAGCGACCCTCCTGCGGCGTCGAGAACAGCTTCTCCGCGATCTCCAGCGTCAGCTCGTCCGGCGTGATGTCGGCGGGCAGGTTGGCGCGCTGCAGATCGGGTTCGGCATCGGCGTCGGTCTTCTTGTTCGCGTTGAGGTCACGCTCGAGGTACGGACCGAAGCGGCCGACGCGCACATAGATCGGCCGGCCCTCTTCGTCGTCGAACAAGCGGATCGAGTTGACCTGGCGGGCGTCGATCTCCTCGAGGTTGACGCCGACGAGCTTCTTGAGTCCGCCGTACTGGGCGATCGCCGAGTGCGCCGAGCGTGCCTCGGCGTCGCCGGACCGCTCGTCGCCGAAGTAGAACTCCGACAGCCACTTCGTCCGGTTCTCGTTGCCGGTGGCGATCTGGTCGAGATCGTCTTCCAGGGTCGCGGTGAAGTCGTAGTCGACGAGACTCTCGAAGTACGCCTCGAGAAGTCCCACCACCGCGAAGGCGATCCACGACGGGACGAGGGCGTTGCCCTTCTTCACGACGTAACCGCGATCCTGGATGGTGCCGATGATCGAGGCGTAGGTCGACGGACGGCCGATGCCCAGCTCTTCGAGCACCTTGACCAGCGACGCCTCGGTGAAGCGGGCCGGCGGGTTGGTCGAGTGACCGTCGGCGGTGAGCTCGGTCGCGGTGAGCGACTGCCCCTCGGTCAGCTGCGGCAGGCGGTTCTCGGCGTCGTCGGCCTGGCCACCGGTCTGCTCGTCGACGGTTTCCACGTAGGCCGACAGGAAGCCGGGGAACGTGATGGTGCGGCCCGACGAGGCGAACGTCGCGCGCTCCCCGGACGACGCGGTGCCCGCGATCCGCAGGCTCAGCGTGGTGCCCTTGGCGTCGGCCATCTGCGAGGCGACGGTGCGCTGCCAGATGAGCTCGTACAGGCGGAACTCGTCGGCCTCGAGCTGGCCGGCGACCTGGCCGGGAGTCCGGAACGTCTCGCCCGCGGGACGGATCGCCTCGTGGGCCTCCTGGGCGTTCTTGACCTTGCGGGTGTACTGACGCGGCGTCGGGTGGACGAAGTTGTCGCCGTACAGCTCGCGTGCCTGGGCGCGGGCGGCGTTGATCGCCGACTCGCTCAGGCTCGTCGAGTCGGTACGCATGTAGGTGATGAAGCCGTTCTCATACAGCCGCTGCGCGATGCGCATGGTGCGGTCGGAGGTGAAGCGCAGCTTACGACCGGCCTCCTGCTGCAGCGTCGACGTCATGAACGGCGCATACGGGCGACGGGTGTAGGGCTTCTCCTCGACCGACGTCACCGTCATGGCGGCGCCGCGAAGGCCTGCAGCCAGGCTCTCGGCACGGTCGGCGTTGAGCACGACGACCCCGTCGGGCTTCTTCAGTTCACCGGTCGCCTCGAAGTCGCGACCGGTGGCGACACGGGCGTCGTCGACGTTGACCAGGCGGGCCTTGAACGTCGAGGGGCTGGCCTCGGCGCCGGCGTCCATGGTCGCGGCGATGTCCCAGTACTCGGCGGACACGAACGCCATGCGCTCACGTTCACGCTCGACGATGATGCGCGTCGCGACGGACTGCACGCGGCCCGCCGACAGCTTCGGCATGACCTTCTTCCACAGCACCGGAGACACCTCGTAGCCGTAGAGGCGGTCGAGGATGCGTCGGGTCTCCTGGGCATCGACCAGGTCGATGTCGAGATCACGCGGGTTCTCGGCGGCCGCGCGGATCGCGGGTTCGGTGATCTCGTGGAACACCATCCGCTTGACCGGGATCTTCGGTTTGAGCGTCTCGAGGAGATGCCAGGCGATGGCCTCCCCCTCGCGGTCACCGTCCGTGGCGAGGTAGAGCTCGTCGACGTCCTTCATCAGCGACTTCAGCTCACTGACGGTGGTCTTCTTGTCCGGCGAGACGACGTAGAGCGGCTCGAAGTTGTCGTCGACGTTCACCCCGAGGCGCGCCCAGGGCTGGCCCTTGTACTTGGCGGGGACGTCGGCGGCGCCGCGCGGCAGGTCGCGAATGTGGCCGCGGGACGACTCCACCACGTAGTTGGAGCCGAGGTAACCGGCGATCTTGCGCGCCTTTGTAGGGGACTCGACGATCACGAGTCGTCGGATTCCCCCACTAGAGCGGGATGCGGTGCTGGTCTCGGCCACCGGGGCGTCCTTCGGTTGACTGGGTGGAGAACCACCTGCATGTCTGAACAGGTGTGTTCGATGGGTTTGTACCTTATGTATAGCGCCGTTTGCACATCCGAATTCCTTGTGACGCTGTCAGATGTGACCCATACCGCGCTTTCGGTCAGCGTTTTCCCAGGTCAGAACGATCTAGAAGAGATCGCTAATGTATGTCCGCAGGTGGCCAATCCGGCACCGCCGCTGCATTCGGCGGCGGACCCACGTATTCGTGCAGACGAACGAGACGACGGTGGCCGGCGATGCGAAGTGCAGGTGAATGACCCCGCGTGCCGACCAGGGTGGGCGCGATCCCGACCCTCATCAGTGCGGTGGCGAGTGCCGCGTGGGTGTCGGGGGCGTGCGGGTCGAGACCGAGTTGGTAGCGGCCTTCGTCGGAGTGGCCGGAGGCGATCACCCAGAGCCGCAGCGCACGGTATGACGGAATCCAGCCGGTGGGCATCGCCTTGACCGCGCCTGCCGACCATGCCAGGTGAAGCGCGTCGAGTTCATGACACGCCGCGGTGCGGGCCAACGGGGTGCCCTCATCGGAGGTGGTGACCTCGGCGTCGAGACCGGAGGCCCGCATCTCCTCGACGATCTGCTCCGCGCGCCAGCGATCGCGGACGACGATCGAGACCCGCGTACCGGAGTCCGAACGGACGGCCTGACCGTGCGCCGCGAGCAGGCCCGCGAGATCGGAGTACGCGGGCTCCTCTGTCTCCGCGGAGAAGAACGACAACTGGCCCACAAGCCGAGATTAGGTGGTCCGGGTCCCCGAAACCGGTCTTTCCCGCGGCGGTTCGCGCCGCCGCTTCAGCGGCCCCCGGAAAACAAACCGCTCCCGTCTCGACTGAACGAGACGGGAGCGGTTGTCGGCAAGCTGCGTATGCAGTTGCGCAGGTGGTCTCAGACGGCGCGAACGCCGGTGGCCTGCGGGCCCTTGGTGCCCTGGCCGACCTCGAACTCCACCCGCTGGTTCTCCTCGAGGGTGCGGAAACCGGCTCCCTGGATTTCGGAGTAGTGGACGAACACGTCGTCGGAGCCCTCGTCAGGCGCGATGAAGCCGAAGCCCTTTTCCGCGTTGAACCACTTCACAGTTCCCTGTGCCATGTCTTGCAATCCTTTACATATCAACTGTCGCGACACGATGGGTCATCGCGTCGTGGCCGGTTGACCGCCATACCTCAAAGAGCCCCGCGAAGATCTGCTTCGATCCGCCAAACTAACCTCAGTACCACGGCTGCAACACGCTTGTCGCCCGCCTCGACGGGTTGCGAAAGCTGCGGCCGCACCCAGTCAATCATGTCCGGCCCACTTGCGATAGTCACATCAACCAAGATGAGCAAAAACCTCGCCAAACTTCAGCAGCACGACATCCATCGGTAACATCCCGACCTTCCCAGACCTCCCGCGCCGACACCACTTTGAAGAGTTTCCACCATAAAATGCAGTACTCCACATTCGGGACAGATCTCCTCGCAAGGTCCCTCGCAGGCACCGACCCCGACGAGTCCCCACTCACGCACCTGTCGGTAATCCCGTCGCGCCCTGCATCTTTCGCCGAGTGGCCGGAATGGGTGCCCACAGCACTCCTCGACGCGTACGCGGACAACGGAATAGAACGCGTCTGGACACACCAGGCCCGGGCCGCCGACGAAGCATTCCGCGGTAATCATGTCGCCATCTGCACGGGAACCGCATCGGGTAAATCACTGTCTTACCAGATGCCAATTCTTTCGACTCTGTTGAATGAAAAGAATTCGACAGCGTTATATCTCGCGCCGACGAAAGCGTTGGGCGCGGACCAGATCCGGGCGGTCTCCTCGATCATCGCCGGGCGGCCGGAGTTCGGGCACCTGCAGCCCTGCGCCTACGACGGCGACACCGACCCCGAGATCCGGCAGTGGGCGCGCGTGCACTCACGGTGGATATTCACCAACCCCGACATGCTGCACATCGGCATCCTCTCGCATCACGCCCGGTGGCGTCAGTTCTTCCGGCATCTTCGCTTCATCGTCGTCGACGAATGCCACCACTACCGTGGCGTCTTCGGCTCCCACACCGCACTCGTCATGCGCAGGCTCCTCCGGATCGCCCGTGCGGCCGGCGCGAATCCGACGGTGATCGGTGCCAGCGCGACGGTCGCGCAACCCGCGGAGGCATTGGGCCGCTTGATCGGTGAGCCCGCGGTCGCGGTGACCGAGGACAGCTCGCCGCGCGGTGAGCGCACCGTCGCATTGTGGGAGCCGGACTTCCTGCCGGCGGTGACCGGGGAGAACGGCGCGCCGGTCCGACGCTCCGCCGGCGCCGAATCTGCACGGTTACTCGCGGATTTCGTGGTCGAGGGTGCGCGGACACTGTGTTTCGCGCGCAGTCGGCGGGGCGTCGAACTGACGGCACTGTCGGCGCGGAACCTGTTGTCGCAGAGTGCGCCCGAACTCGAGTCGAGGATCGGGGCCTACCGTGCGGGCTATCTCGCCGATGACCGGCGCAAGCTCGAGAAGGCGATCTCCGACGGCGAGCTGCTCGGTGTCGCGACCACCAACGCACTCGAATTGGGCGTCGACATCAGCGGATTGGACGCTGTCATCGTCAGCGGCTACCCCGGGACGGTCGCGTCGTTCTGGCAGCAGGCGGGTCGGGCCGGACGCCAACGGGAGTCCGGGGACTCGCTGGTGGTCCTGGTCGCCCGCGACGACCCACTCGACACATTCCTGGTGCACCATCCCGACTCGCTCCTCGGCAAGCCGGTCGAGGCCACCGTCACCGACCCGGCCAACCCGTACATCCTCGGGCCGCATCTGTTGTGCGCCGCCGCAGAGAAGCCGCTCTCGGACACCGAGATAGACGCCTGGGATGCGCGGCCGGTGGCCGAGGACCTGGCCACGGAAGGCCTGCTGCGCAGACGGAAGTCGGGTTGGTACGTCGCCGCCGGCGTCGAACCGCACGCCGAGATCGACATCCGGGGCGGGATCGGCGGGCAGGTGTTGATCGTCGACACCACGACCTCGCAGGTCCTGGGCACCGTCGACACCGGGCGCGCGATGTCGACGGTGCACCCCGGCGCGGTGCACATCCACCAGGGCGAGACGTACCTCGTCGATGAACTAGACCTCGACGACGGCCTGGCGCTCGCACATCCCGAGGACCCCGACTGGACCACGTCGGCACGCGAGACCACCGACATCTCGATCACCTCCGTCATCGAGAGCCGTGAGTTCGGTCCGCTGACCGTGGCCTTCGTCGAGGTCGACGTGACGCATCAGGTAGTCGGTTACCTGCGGACACTGCGGACCGGTGAGGTGCTCGACGCCGTCGAACTCGACATGCCCGAGCAGACCCTGCATACCCGGGCGGTCATGTACACGCTCACACCGGAGGTGCTGGCCGAGGCCGGAATCGACGACACGAGGCTGCCCGGTTCCCTGCACGCGGCCGAGCATGCGGCGATCGGACTCCTCCCCCTCGTCGCGACGTGCGACCGATGGGACATCGGCGGCGTCTCCACCGACCTCCATCCCGACACCGGATTGCCGACCGTTTTCGTCTACGACGGGTACATGGGCGGGGCGGGTTTCGCCGAGCGCGGGCACTCTGCCTTCCTCACCTGGATCAACGCCACCCGGGACGCCGTCGCGAGCTGCGGATGCGAGAGCGGCTGCCCGTCGTGTGTGCAGAGCCCCAAGTGTGGCAACGGCAATGATCCGTTGGACAAAGATGGCGCAGTGACCGTCCTCGAACTGTTGTCTCGGCAATACTTGGCTCATGCATGACGAGGCATCCGATCGGGGGATCGGAACGAAGCGGCTGGTGTCCCGGCCCTCGCGCGCCTTCTTCCTGCTTGCCCGGCCCACCCAGGACACCGACAACCTGCCGGCCTCCATCGGCGAACGCGACGTGTTCTTCTCCGAGGAGGCGGCACTCGATGCCCTCGACCTGCACTACGGGTGGTGCGCGGCCCGGTCGGGCGGCTTCACCCCGGTGGTGACCACCGCCCAGTGGTACCTGCAAGCCGCGATGATCGGCCCGAGGATCACGCCGTCGCTCGGCGAGGTGTACCTGGCGTCGTCCGACGCGCAGTCCGGCGAAACCTGGGCTGCTGCAGGCGGGTTCCTGACCGAGGGCGAACTGATCCACTGGTCGTCGTTCGTGCGGGCGGTTCGACCGTGGATCCCGCTGAACACCGGGACCGAAGCCTTCGAACTCGCCTACCGCGGCGACACGGACGTTCACTTTCACCAATTGTGGTTCGCCCCTATGCAATCGGTACGGGTGTATCCGAAACGGATCGTCGTCGACGAGGACAGTCGCGGGTAGCTCGACACCGCTACTCGACCGGACCGGCCCGCGCGGACGCCGTGGCCGCCCGGACGCCGAAGGTGCCCAGGTCGACCGGGACCCGCACCGACACGAGCACGTCCTCACCGTCCGTTCGGCACGCGACCACCTCGACCGAAGGCCGTTGTGCCGTCGCCACTGCACGCGCAGCGGTGCAGGGTTCGGACTCCCCCGCCACGTGATCTGCGGCTGCGGCCAGCGCGGACAGGTCAGCTGCCGACTGAGCGCGGTGACGGGCGAGCACGGCCGCGCCGACGTAGATGACCATGACGAGAACTGCCGCGAGAGCGGCGATCGCGAACGCACCCAGCACCGTCGCATTGCCATGGTCATCTGCGACGAGACCGCGGACGGCCCTCACGGTTCGACGCCGGGCGCGAAGACCACCTGATCCTCGCCTCGCGGTTCCTTGGCGGCCACGGCCTGTGCCGACATCGTGAGGCCCGGCAACAACGCCACCGAGGTGCGCACCTGCGCGACGACACGTTTCCCCTGGACCGACACCAACACCACGGCCCGATCCCCCGCCATCCGCTTCGCGACCTCGCGCGCCGAATCGTCACCCGCTGCCGTCAGCCGTGCCGCCTCCCGCGCAGCGTCGGTACAACGGATCTGGGCCGTCACGCCACCGATCGCTCCGACGGCGAGCAGCACCGCGACCACGATCGCAGCGACCGCGTATGCCGCCTCGACCGTCACCATCCCCGCCTCATCCCGACCGATCTCCGCAATCCGAATCCTCAGCGCACGCAAGCACATCAGCCCACCGAGGTGTTGAGAGCCTTCCCGATGATGCCGGTCAGCGCACTCACGATGTTGTCCCCGGTGATCACCGTGTAGAGGATCGCCCCGAACGCCGCGGCCGCAATTGTGCCGATCGCGTATTCCGCCGTGGACATGCCGTCCTCGTCGGTGATCAGCCGCGTGGCGTGCGCACCTGCACGATCGATGAGACGAGAAAGGTTGTGGGTCATGGGTTCTCCTGTCGGGACGAGCGACCTTCGAGTTCTGCACTACTTGGACGCATCAAAGCCCCGCTGGGATCCATCGAGTTTTCGACTCCGCACCCCTCGAGGGGTGGGTTTGCGAGCGGACACCTCAGGCGGACGACCAGACGCCGAGCTCGTTACCGCTCGGGTCGGTGAAGTGAAACCGTCGGCCGCCCGGAAAGTCGTAGGGACCGTCGACGATCTGACCTCCCGCCGCACGCACCTTCTCGACCGTTGCGTCGAGGTCATCGGAGTACAGCAGGACCAGCGGGCCTCCCCGGGTGGGCGCCGAGTCGCCGAGCGCGAGGCCGCCCGCCTCCGGCGACCCTGCCCCTCCCGGCCCGACGATTCCCGAGTAACCGGGTCCGTAGTCGTTGAACTCCCAGCCGAACGCGCCCGAATAGAAGGTCCGCGCCGCAGCCATGTCCGTGACGGTGAGCTCGACGTAGTCGATCGCATGGTGTCGGTGTCCGGTCTCAGCCATGTCTCCAGTGTGCTCGTGGGCACCGACAGTTCGTGAGCACTTCCGCGCTCGCAGTCAAAACGCGCCGAGCACCGTCGACGCCAGACCGACCACTACCGGGACGATCCCGAGACAGATGAACGCAGGCAGGAAGCACAGCCCGAGCGGACCACTGATCGCCACTCCGGCGCGCTCGGCCGCGGCCAGCGCATCGTCATGAGCGCGGCGTCGAACATCGTCCGCCAGTTCCGCGAGTCCGCCCGCCAGTGACGAACCGGCTCGGGCCGAGCGTCTGGCCAGCGCCGCGAGGGCTTCGAGATGGTCGTCGGCCGACCTCTTCGCCTCCGATGAATCCTCGAGCAGCGCCGCCCATGCGGTGTCCGGGTCGGCACCGAGTTGCAGCAGGTCAGCGACACGCGCGAGCGGCCGGGCGAGCGACGGCGGGGCACGGCCGGCAACGACCGCCGCGGCGACACCCACCGGCAACCCGGCCCGGAGGCACACGGCGAACAGATCGAAGGCGGATGCCACGGCGAACGGATCCTCCCGCGGTGGACCCGCACCCAGCCATCTCGGCGAGCGGTCGGGGCCCGGCGGAGGGTCGACGACCCGGTACAGCCGCCAGCGCGGCGCGGGCCAGACCAGCAACCCCGCGGCCAAGGACGCCATCGCGATCGCCACCCCGGTCAACGGGCCAGCACTTTCCCGGTGATGCGTTCCGACCACGCGACTCCGGCGGCGGCCAAGACGGTTCCGACCATCAGCAGGACGCCGCCGAGACCACCGCCGAGGAGTACCTGGATCGGCCCGGCGCCGGTCGCCTGGCCCAGTGCAATACCGAGCAGGGGCAGACCGGCCAGCACCATCGCCGTCGCACGCGGCCCCGACAGGCCGGCACGTGTGCGGTCGGCGAATCCGCGGCGCGACCGCAGATCGGACCGCAACGCCGCCAGCGTGTCCACCATCGGCAGGCCGTACTGTTCGGCGGTCTGCCAGGCCACTCCGATCCGATGCCACGACGCCGCCCCCGACGCGTCCTCCGAACCCGGTGTCGGCTCCGGATCTGCGATCGCCGACCCACCGAGCGACGCTCGCGACGCCATCGCCTCGAGCCCATCGGCGATCTCCGAACAGCCACGACCACCGTCGGCCGTGCGCCGCCGGAGCTCGGCGACCGCAACCTCGCAGGCGTGCACCGGGGGCGCGCCGACCGAAAGTTCCGAGATCATCAGGGACAGCGCCAGCAGCAGGTCGTCCAACCGACGATCGAACCTCTTCTCCGCCTGTCGACGTCGTCGAATCCACATCACGAGCGCCACGACGATGCCCGCCGCAACCGCGGCCGAGAGCCCACCGAGCACCAAGGCCGCCACCGGTGCACCCGCGGCGAGAAACGCCATCCGATTCGACGATCGGGTGACGCGCGGCCTCCCCACGACGATCTGCAGGCGCTGCCAGGCCCGCGGCGGCGACCACAACAGGACACCGAACCCGAGGGCCACCAGGACCGGGGCCACCAGGACCGGGGCCATCGGCGGAATCCCGGACATCATGCCGACAGCCGGCGCGGACCAGCGGAGGTCCCGGGGTCGTCAGCGGACCGACCGCCGGGCGGTCGATGTCTGGCGAGCATCGTGTCGAAGAACGGTCGATGGTCGGTGAAACCACTGTCTCGCAACCAGATCGGCACGATGTCGACTCGCCCGTCAGGAGCACGCCGTACGACGCCGATCTCGACGAGCCCACGTGAACCGTCCGCTCGGCGCGCGACACCGAGCACCATCTGCAGGGCCGCGCCCAACTGGCTGTGCAACGCATCGCGACCCATCCCGCCCAGCGCGGCAAGGGCTTCCATCCGCGCCGGCACCTCGGAGGTCGAGTTGGCGTGCACGGTCCCGGCGCTGCCGTCGTGTCCGGTGTTGAGTGCGGTGAGCAGGTCGATCACCTCGGCGCCTCGCACCTCCCCGACGACGATCCGGTCGGGCCGCATGCGCAGCGCCTGCCGCACCAGCGCACGCACCGGAACCTCGCCCACGCCTTCGACATTCGCCGCGCGTGCCACGAGTCGAACCACTTGGGGATGGCGGGGCGCGAGCTCGAGGGCGTCCTCGACACACACGAGCCGCTCACGAGTGTTCATCTCGCCGATCAGCGCGTTCAGCAGCGTCGTTTTTCCGGAGCCCGTGCCGCCGATGACCAGGAAGGAGAAGCGGTGTCGGAGGATGTCACCGATGATCCCGACCACCTCTGCCGGGATGGCGCCGCCGGCGATCAGACTCGGCAGGTCCTTCGACGCTGCACGCAGCACCCGCAACGATATACAGGTGCCGTCGGCGGCGAGCGGCGGAATGATCGCGTGTAGTCGCACCGTGTATCCGCGCCGGCCGACGTCGGACAGCTGGCCGTCGACCCACGGTTGCGCGTCGTCGAGGCGACGTCCGGCGCTCAGCGCGAGACGTCCCGCCAGGCGCCGGACCGATGCCTCGTCGGGAAAGCGGATCGTCGCCGGCTCGAGTCCGCGTCCGCGGTCCACCCATACGTCGTCGGGACCGGCTACGAGGATGTCGGCGATGTCTGGTTCGGCGAGCAGTGCCTCCAGCTTTCCGGCGCCGGTGAGCTCCGTTTGAAGGAAACGGAGTGCCGCGAGGAGGTCGGTGTCGCCCAGGACACCGCCGGCCTCGGCACGGATCGCCTCGGCGATCACCGCCGGGCTCGGTTCCGCGGCATCTGAGGCCAGCCGAGACCGGACGCGTTCGAGCAGCTCGTCGTCAGTTCGATCGACTGTCACGCCGCTCTCCCCTGTCCTGCCACCCTCGAGTGGACGGCTTGGGCCGCACGTCCGAGCGGACTGCGGGGTCGGACGCGGAGCGGTCCACCCTCCAGCCGGACCGGAAGACGCGGGTCAGGCCGATACGCGGCGATCAAGGGGACCCCGATCGCGTCGGCGACCTGCGCGGGCCGCAGACCACCCGGTGACGGACCCCGGACCACGAGTTCGACGGAGACCTCGTCACCGATGAGCCGGCCGACCACCCGACGTGCCGCGGCGCAGCCACCGACCGACGGGGCGGAGACCAGCACGACGAGATCCGCCGAAGCGATCGCTGTACGGACGACCGGGGTGTCGGCGCGCGGAAGGTCGACCACCACAAGATCTCCGTGGGCCTGACCTGCGTCGATGACCGCGGCCACCGCGTCAGAGCCCGGCGCCCGCGTGGGGAGACGTTCCGAGGTCAACACCGCGAGACCACTCCCGGCACGTGGCAGGGCGTGGTGCAACGCCGTGCCACCGACGACGCCTCCGTCCAGCGACAGGTCCTGCCAGCGCAAGCCCGGGCGCTGCTCGATCCCGAGCAGCAGGTCGGCACCGGGCGCGACGTCGTCGAGATCGAGGAGCAGGGTGGACGATCCGTTCCCGACGCTGGTGAGAGCCACCGCCGCGGCCAGCGTCGATGCGCCGGCTCCACCATGTGCGCCGATCACCGCGAGGACACCCGCGGGCCGGCGGCGAGGTACGCGGACGTCGGTCAACGATCTGACCAGGCGATTCTCGTCAGACGGCAGCGCGGCCGCGTCGGTGGCCCCGAGGTCCATCGCCATCCGCCAGGTGTCGGCTCGCGGTTCCTCCGCACTGACGAGGATCAGACCGTCGCGACGCGGTGGATGTATCAGAGTGAGGACGGCGATCGCCGCCGGATCGGCCACCACGGCGCGGCTGGTGAGCCATTCACGGCGACAGTCGTCGGGCCGGGCGGCGACGGTGCGATATCCGGCGGCCGCCGCGCAGCGCGCGACGTCGTCATACAGATCCGGGTCGACGAGAACGAGCAGATCATCGGGCATGGCGTCGATGATGAGGCGGAGAAGGTCCCTCAGGAGCCCGCTCGCGGCCTCTGTGGACATCGTCGGCGGGCTGTGGAAAGAATCCACAGGACAATGGCCGAGCAGACTACAACTGGCAGTGAACGAATGTCCGCAAAGGCGGAGGCTGCCCCTAGATAGAAGACAACCCCGGCCAGGGGGGAGGAGGCCGGGGTTGTCGCGTTTCAGCCCCGGGGGGTCGGGCTGAAAGGCGCCGGTATCAGAACCGGGTACCGACGACTATACACACGGCTTCTAATTCTTTGCAAGTACAACAATCGTTCTTCGCAAATGTCCGTTCTGATCCTCGGGAGACCGACGAGGCTTATACACAGCGCTCCAGCTAACACATTTTCTCAAGGAAACTTGCAGTTGGTGAATCTCGGACATCCGGGCCGTCCGCCGGGGTTGCGGACGACCCCGAAGGTCGGATCGTCATGACGAACCCGGAACCCATCGGGACCCCGAGACCCGCGTCGCGACACGCCGGCCACCGCACGCCGCGCGCCGGACAGCACCGTCTCGGATCGCGAATACCCTGCCCCGCAGTACTTCCCGTCGATTCCGGGAAGTCGTTCAACATTTGGACACCGATCACTTGATGTGACCGCGATCACGGTGTACAACAGTGGTACGGAAGTTCGGAGGGCCAAGCCCGATCCGGAAGAGAAGGACCGAGTCCCCGCTCCGAGCACTTCCCAGCACGGGCGGCAAGCACCCACGCGGAGCACGCCGCATAAAGGCAAAAGCGTTGTGCGCCTGCGAAATCGCGGCAGGAGAAACGACCGCCACATTAGTTGCGCCACTGCCTTCCCCCCGCCGGCGAGGAGCCCGGGGAGAATGGCCTTGAAGATGGCCGCACGTGGACGGTACGGGCGACCTGACCCGTGTTCAATCGCCGAGGCGGTGACCACAACCCACCAAGCACGCTTGGTAACTTGAGTCCGTGCTACGCGGGCGGCAACCTCGTCGGTAACGACAGGGAGGCCGCCCGCAGTGTTGTCCGGGGTCGGTTCGAACTACCCCGCCCGCGCCGCATCGGCAATCGACTTCGCCTCCGCCGCACCGGCTTCGAGCGCCTCGCAACAGAACACGAGCCAGTCCCGCAACCCGTCCGGACCACCCGAGGCGAAGGCCGCCGCCAGCGACCGATACTCACCCGCGCGCTTGAACCAGGTGACCTCCGGGACCCCCAGACAATGCGGGTCGAGTCCCGTCGCGGCGCCCACGAGCCTGGACACGGCACGCGCGACCACTCCGTTCGCAGTCGGGAAGGGCTGGAGCCCGAGAAGCTCGCCGTGCACCACCGCGGCGAGCACCGGCGCCGGCACCGAAGTGGCACCGGTTATCAACTGCCCCAACAGATCGAGACGATTCGCCACATCCGTCTCGGGTCGCGGGCGGCCCAGCTCGTCGGGATTCGCGACGAGGTCGGCGGCGGCGAGCGTGTGCAAACGAGCGAGTGCCTGAGCAGGGGCGCGTCGGATCACGCCGGTGAGGGTCTCGAGCGATTCACCGTCGAGGGCCTGCGACACGCGCATCGCCCCCGCGAGAATCGGATCGTCGAAGTCCCCGTCGCGGCGTAGTTCCACGCTTCCGCCGTCGATCGCAGCCGACGACCGGCCCGCCCGCCACGACGCCTCGGTGGCCGTTTTGTCCCATCCGCGCAGGTTGGCGGGGTGCCGATGCACCGCGGACAGCGCGTCACGCGCTCGATCGGCAGCGTCGGCCACGCCGGGGAGGTCCAGCAGAGGAGCCAAAGGATCGTTGGTCACGCCCTGACGATAGTTGCGCGAACTCGTCGCGTGCTCCCCCGACCCCGGTCGGACCATACCCACGGCGCCTCGCTCCAACCCGGACATCGATGTAGTCCAACCGGTCGATGATCGAAAGGCCTCACGAACGAACCATGACGACACTTATTGTTAGTGATGGTTTCGAATATTCGCCCTCCGCCCATTCTTGCGGGCGCCTGAACAAGGCCGCGGTCATGCGTGAACAATGGGTGACGACCGCTCGTCGCGAAAGAGCCACCGCTCGTCGCGAATCGACCACGCTCATCGGAGCACCGGTACCCCGTTGCAACGTGGCGTGACTACGCTCACACCAGCGATCCGTCATCCCGTCGTGTCACCTTTACTCTGGGTTGATCCGCCGTCGAGAAGCGAAAGGCTCATTTCACTGATGTCCTCCACCACCGTCCAGGCGTTCCCGCCATCCGAAGAGTTCGCCGCGCAGGCCAACGCCAACGCCGAGATCTACGACCGTGCAGACGCGGACCGACTCGAGTTCTGGGCGGAGCAGGCGCGTCGACTCGATTGGGCCACCGACTTCACCGACACCCTCGACTGGTCGAACGCACCGTTCGCGAAGTGGTTCGTCGGAGGCAAGCTCAACGTCTCCGTGAACTGCGTGGACCGGCACGTCGCCGCGGGCAAGGGCGATCGCGTCGCCATCCACTGGGTCGGCGAACCCGGCGACACCCGCGACCTCACCTACAGCCAGCTGCTCACCGAGGTCAGCAAGGCGGCCAACTACTTCACCTCCATCGGCCTGCAGGCCGGCGACCGCGTCGCCATCTACATGCCGATGGTCCCCGAGGCCCTGATCTCGATGCTCGCCTGCGCGCGCCTCGGCCTCACCCACTCCGTCGTGTTCGCGGGCTTCTCCTCGGGCGCCCTGCGCTCCCGCGTCGACGATGCCGAGGCCAAGCTCGTCATCACCACCGACGGTCAGTACCGACGCGGCGAGCCCGCCCCCCTCAAGACCAACGTCGACGAGGCGCTGGGCACCGGCGACGACGCCGCGAAGTCGGTCGAGAAGGTCCTCGTGGTGCGTCGCACCAATCACGACCCCGACCTGAACTGGGTCGAGGGACGCGACGTCTGGTGGGAGGACACCGTCGACCAGCAGTCCGACGTCCACGAACCGGAGGCCTTCGACTCCGAGCACCCGCTGTTCCTGCTCTACACCTCCGGCACCACCGGCAAGCCCAAGGGCATCGTCCACTCTTCGGGCGGTTACCTGACCCAGGTCAGCTACACCTTCCACTACGTCTTCGACCACAAGGAAGGCCGCGACGTCTTCTGGTGTGGCGCCGACATCGGCTGGGTGACCGGCCACTCGTACCTCGTCTACGGGCCGCTCTCCAACGGCGCCACCGAGGTGGTCTACGAGGGCACCCCGAACTCCCCCAACGAGCATCGCCACTTCGAGATCATCGAGAAGTACGGCGTCACGATCTACTACATCGCCCCGACGCTGATCCGCACGTTCATGAAGTGGGGCCAGCAGATCCCCGAGGCCCACGACCTGTCGTCGGTCCGCCTGCTCGGCAGCGTCGGCGAGCCGATCAACCCCGAGGCGTGGAGGTGGTTCCGCGAGGTCATCGGCGGTGGCAAGGCACCGATCGTCGACACCTGGTGGCAGACCGAGACCGGCGCGATCATGATCTCGCCGCTTCCCGGCGTGACCGCGACCAAGCCCGGCTCGGCGATGAAGCCGCTGCCCGGCATCAGCGCGAACATCGTCGACGACCAGGGCAACCCCGTCGGCGCCGGCGAGCAGGGTTATCTCGTCCTCGATCAGCCGTGGCCGGCGATGCTGCGCGGGATCTGGGGCGATGAGGAGCGCTTCCGCGACACCTATTGGTCGCGTTTCGCCGAGCAGGGCTGGTACTTCGCCGGTGACGGCGCCCGCTACGACGAGGACCACGCCCTCTGGGTCCTCGGCCGCGTCGACGACGTGATGAACGTGTCCGGCCACCGCATCTCCACCGCCGAGGTCGAGTCGGCCCTCGTCGGGCACTCCGGTGTGGCCGAGGCCGCGGTCATCGGCGCCGCCGACGAGACCACCGGCCAGGGCATCGTCGCCTTCGTCATCCTCCGCGAGGGCGTCGAGAACACCGGCGACGAGCTGATCGCCGAGCTCCGCATGCAGGTGTCGGTGGAGATCTCCCCGATCGCCAAGCCGCGCGAGATCAACGTCGTGCCGGAGCTGCCCAAGACGCGTTCGGGCAAGATCATGCGCCGCCTGCTCAAGGATGTGGCCGAGGGTCGCGAGCTCGGCGACACCTCGACGCTCGTCGATCCGTCGGTGTTCGAGGCGATCCGCTCGAAGAAGTCCTGACGCTCGCGAGCCCGCTCCTCAGGGAGCAGGAACGACTGCGTCGATGCGCCGCCGGTGACAAGTTCACCGGCGGCGCATCGGGCTCTCGGCGGACTTTCACCGGCATCTCGCCGGGTGGGCCGCCACCTCGTGAGCCCACACATGGCAACATATGGCCATCAGCCGAACAACGGAGGATTCTGTGAGCCCCAACGAGCACGGCCTGCCCGAAGCGGGCCGGGACTCCGTCCCGTCGATCCCACTCTCGGACGCGAACGCCGGTCCCAACGGCGAGCCGAGCATCGGGAGCCTGGTCAAGGACGCCACCGCGAGCGTCTCGACCCTGTTCCGGTCCGAGGTCGCCCTCGCCAAGGCCGAGCTCGTCGGTGAGGCCAAGAAGGCCGGCGCGGGTACGGGTCTGCTGATCGTCGCCGGCGTGATGGCGCTGTACTCCAGCTTCTTCTTCTTTTTCTTCCTGGCCGAACTGCTCGACGAGTTCGTGTGGCGCTGGCTGGCGTTCCTGATCGTCTTCCTGATCCTCGTCGTGGTCACCTGCATCGCGGCGTTCGTCGGCTACATCTTCTTCAAGAAAGTCCGTGGACCGAAGAAGACGATGGAATCGGTCAACGAGTTGTCGACGGTGCTGCCCCACCGCGGCCCCGGCCATCCGCAGGCCCCGGCGCACCCGAGGATCCCTCCCGCCCGCGAGGGGTGAGTCTTGAGCGAGGCACCTGACCCGTCGAGCGTTCGTCTTCCCGGCGACTGGGAGCACCTCGACGTCCGCGCCAACGGTGTCCGGTTCCACGCGGTCGAACCGGCGGGGGTTCCCGCCGGCGACCGACCGCTCGTACTGCTGCTCCACGGCTTCGGCGAGTTCTGGTGGAGCTGGAGACACCAGCTGACCGCGCTCACCGAGGCCGGTTTCCGGGCCGTCGCGGTCGACCTCCGCGGTTACGGCGACACCGACAAACCGCCTCGCGGCTACGACGGCTGGACCCTGGCCGGTGACACCAACGGTCTCGTCCGCGCCCTCGGGCACACCAGCGCCACACTCATCGGCCACTCCGACGGCGGACTGGTCTGCTGGGCGACCGCCACCCTGCATCCCCGCGTCGTCGACCGGATCGTCGTGGTCGCGTCGCCTCACCCGCGGGCACTGCGTCGACGCGCGCTGCGTGACCGGGCTCAGCGGGAACAGTTCCTGAACCTCTTCCTGCGCAACCAGATCCCGCGCGTCGGCGAACGACAGGTCACCCGGGACGACGCGGCGTTCATCGCAGACTATTTCGCGCAGCGTTCGTCGTCGTCCTGGCGCTCCGGACCCGACTACGCGCAGACCGTCGAACTGAACCGGTCGGCGATGCTGATCCCCTACGTCGCGCACTGCAGTCTGGAGTACCGACGCTGGGCGTTCCGCTCCCAGTTCCGGCCCGACGGACTGCGTTTCATGGAGCTCATGGACCAGCGGCTACACCTGCCGGTCCTCGCCCTGCGCGGCCGCGACGACCCGTACATCCTCAGCGACGCCATCGCCGACGGCCGTCGGTGGGCGGCGCACCAGACCTACCGGCAGATCGAGGGCAGCGGGCACTTCGTGCACCAGGAGCAGCCCGCGGCGGTGACCGAGGCGATCCTCGAGTTCCTCCGGACCGAACCGGAGGCGACCAACGACGTGGCCACCGAGAAGGCGCGGCGGATCAGGCCAGCACGCACCTCTTGGTACTCACCCGCTCGCTTCGTCGCTCGGATTCGTCGAAGTCGGCGCGCACCTGACGGGCGGTGAGCACGAAGCCGGTCTCGTCGGCCACGTTCTCCGCCGCACCGAACACGACGCCGAGCACCTCGCCGTCCGAGTTGAGCAGCGGTCCACCGGAATTGCCCTGCCGGATCGATCCGCGCACGGCATAGACCTCACGCGTGACCTGACCGGACCGGTAGATGTCGTCGCCGGTGTGGTTGAACGTCGACCGGACACGTAGCGGGCTGACGTAGAACGGCCCGGCCTCGGGGAAGCCGAGCGCGATGGCGTCGTCGCCGGTCGACGCCGGCCGCGAGGCGAATCTCAGTGCGGGCGCGCGGAGGCCGGGGACGTCGAGGACGGCGATGTCGGTGTCGCTGTCGAAGAGGACGACCTTCGCGGGGAGCCGTGCCCCGGTGGAGGTCTCGACCTCGAGGCGTTCGGTGCCGGCCACCACGTGGGCGTTGGTCATCACGCGCTCGGGCGAGACGACGAAGCCGCTGCCCTCGAGGGCCTGGCGGCAGCTGGGCGCGACACCCTCGATCTTGACGACGCTCGGACGCGCCTGGCGGACCACGGGCAGGTCGGCCAGCGCCGGGTCGGGCGGGTCGACATTGGTCGACGGCGTGCTCACGAACGGGAACTTGGGAAGCCCGGAACTGTCGAGGAGCGCCTTGAAATCGCCGGGCAGATCGTTGACCCACTGCGGCGACAGCACCTCGACGCCGGTCAGGACCTTGGAGTCGCGTACCGCCCCGGCGATGGCCGGGTCGGCGGAACCGCGCAACGGGATCGCCAGCAGTCCCGCGGCCAGGAGCACGGCCACGACCTGCAGGATCGAGCCGACGCCACTGTCGATGGCCCGCAGTCCCGGCGACCGGATGCCGCCTCGCGCGGCCCGGCCCAACACCATGCCGGCCACCTCACCGATGACCACCAGCACGACGAGCACGGCAATCCCGACGAGCACCCGGACCTGCAGGTCGTCGAAACGCTCGATCAGATGCGGCGCAAGGAGCAGTCCCGCGACCGCCCCGAGCGCGACGCCGATGAACGCGAGCGCCGAGGCGACCGCACCGGACCGGTAGCCGCTGATCGCGGCGAGGAGCGCGATGCCGATGACGATGACGTCGACCCACGCGGACCCGGTCATCAGTTCGCACCGGGTCCGGCGTGGGCGTCGGGGTCGGTGGTCCCACGCGGATGGACCGCGCTGAAACCCGACTCCTGACGGTTGCCCGCACGTTCGATCATCTCGTCGAGCGGTCGGACATCGTTCTTGTCCCAGGGGCGGTCCCAGCCGGATGCATCGCTGATGGCCGCGATGAGTCCGCCGGTGAAGCCCCAGACCAGCAGACCGTCGACGAAGAAGGCCGGACCCTGATAGAGGCGGCCGCCCATCACCGAACGACGCACCTGGAAGCGGTTCTCGGGAGCGAGGAGCTCACGCAGGTTGATGCGGTCGACGCGGGCGGTCTCACCCGGATCGACGACCCTGACCTCGCTCGGCTCGCGCCAGTAGCCGATCACCGGCACGACGTCGAAGCCCGACGGCGGAACCGGGAAGGTCGGCAGGTTTGCCACGATGTGCACACCCGACGCGTCGAGACCGGTCTCCTCACGCGCCTCGCGCAGTGCGGTGCCTACCGGGAAGTCGTCGCCCGGATCAGCAGCACCTCCGGGGAAGGCGACCTGTCCGCTGTGCTGACGCAGGGTCGACGCACGTTCGGTCAGGAGCACCTCGGCGTCGGCGGGAACGCCGCCGGGATGATCGTCGGCGGCCTCCCAGGAACCGGAGAACAGAACCAGGACCGCGGCTGCGCGGCGGTCGCGCCGGAACATCTGGGCCCAACGGGTCCGGTCCCCGCCCCGATTGTTGACGCTCTCGGAGACAGCGCCGACGTCGCCGGTCATCGCATGCATCCACGGCGGGATCTCGTCGGGATGCACGAGCGGGCCGACGTGCGAGTCGTTGCTCATACGGTCACGCCCAGGTACTCCTCGACCGCGTCGGCGATCTCCTGCGGGCTGTCGAACACTCCGGGGTACACCTTGGCGATCGTGCCGTCGGGACGCAGGAAGACGGTCGACGGGAAGACCCGTGGCGCGGTGATGGCGGCGGCCACCCGGCCGTCGGGATCGAGCACGGACGGCAAGCGAACTCCGATCTCGGTGAGCAGTGTCAGCGGGAAGAACGGGTTGGTCCCGCCTTCCTTGGCATGGAGTGCCAGCACCGTGACGCGGTCGCCGGCACGAGCGGCGAACTCCTCGAAGTACGGCAACTCTGTCTTGCAGGGGCCGCACCATTGCGCCCAGACATTGACGACGAGGGGCTTTCCCGCGGTGGCAGCGCCGAGGTCGTACGGCGCGCCGGTCCCCAGACACGGTTCGACGATGCCGGCCAGCACCGAGTCCGGGTTCTCCGGCAGGCCCGTGACCGGGCAGTCGGCGAGCTCTGCGTCGGCCCGTGCCTGCGCCACGCGGGCCTCGTCGACCGGCGCGTCGAAGGGGCGTGGCCCGCTGACCGACGGCGGCGACCCGGTGGTCGGCGAAGGGGCGTCGCCGCGGGGCCAGATCGCGACGATGAGCGCGATCATCACGATGACGAAGACGAGGGTCCAGCGCGCAGCGGCCGGGAAGCGAGAGGTCGGCGGCGCGGGGGGTTCGGGGGAATCGGCGGGTTGCGGGGTCGCCGGTTCGGTGGCGTTGTCGTTCACGGGGCGGCGAGTCCCGCCAGTCGGAGCAGGTGCTCGGTCTCGGGGCCCTTGACCAGTGCGGCCGCCTCGGCCTTGTCCATCGGACCCGTGCCCACCGACGGGCAGTCCTTGGCGAGGATGCAGACCCCACACGCAGGCTTGCGGGCATGGCACACACGCCGACCGTGGAAGATCACGCGGTGGGACAGGTCGGTCCACTCCTTGCGTTCGATCAGTTCACCGACGGCGTGCTCGACCTTCACCGGGTCTTCTTCCTCGGTCCACTGCCAGCGTCGGACCAGGCGACCGAAGTGCGTGTCGACGGTGATCCCCGGGACCCCGAACGCGTTTCCGAGAACGACATTGGCCGTCTTGCGGCCGAACCCGGGCAGTGACACCAGGTCCTTCAACTTGTTCGGGACCTCACCGTCGTACCGCTCGACGAGGGCCTGGCCGAGTCCGATGATCGAGTTCGCCTTGTTCCGGTAGAAGCCGGTCGAGCGGATCATCTCCTCGAGTTCGGTGCGGTCGGCCTCGGCGTAGTCGCGGGCGGTGCGGTACTTCGCGAACAGCGCCGGGGTGGTCTGGTTGACCCGCACGTCGGTGCACTGAGCCGACAGGATGGTGGCGACCGACAGCTCGAGCGGGTTGGTGAAGTCGAGTTCGCAGTACACGTGCGGGAACGCGACCTTGAGGGTGCGGTTCATCCGGCGCGCGCGTCGGACCAGCCCGAGGTGGGTCTCCTGCTTGCGGGCCGGGGCCTGACCCACGGACGCAGCCTTACGTGCGCTCACGTGATTCAGGTTAGCGATGTCCTGCACGAACTCCGCTCACCACGGCCGTCGGTGGCCGCCCCGACCCGCACGCCCGAGCCCATCACCGCAGGTCAAGGGCGTTGCTCCGGTTCCGGTGTGAGCTACCCGGCTCAATCGGGCGAAATGAGGGACGCAACCTACGGTCAGGTAACAAGTCAGTGACGTCGCCTTGTCCGATGAGGATTCTGCGGGGTCGATTGTGTTTACTTGTCCCCATGCATGGTCTCGCAGCACTGCTGTTCCCGGCTGTACTCATGCTCTTCGCCATGGGCATGGACAAGTTGCAGGCCCGGGTCGACCGCGTGTCCGTCTCGAACGACGAGGTCGACGAATTCATCGACCGCACGGGGTCCCAGAACGCCGGCAAGCCGCCGCACGGTTCCGCGCCCGCCGAACTGCACGAGTTGCGGTTCCATCGCTTCGACCACGATCCGGCATCCGCCGAGCACGCCGCCTCGCCGCAGCGGGCCAGCTGATCCGCGAGCAGCAAGCGCACACCGTTCCCGACGCCTCTTTCTCGGTGTCGACAGCCCATCGGCGGCCGATGATCGTCGAATCGCCGCATCTAGTCCGTCAGACACACCCGTAATGCGCCGTCAGTGACCCATTCAACACCTATGCTGGTTCGCGGGGTAGCGTATCCAAGGGCGCGATCTCACACGTGGCTGTAGCAAAGATTTCGAGAAAGGTTCCCTAGGTGGAAGAAGTACTGGCGCGGGCAGGCATATTTCAAGGTGTCGAGCCTTCTGCCGTCGCGGCGCTGACCAAGCAGCTTCAGCCCGTTGACTTCCCTCGTGGACACGTCATCTTCCATGAAGGCGAGCCCGGTGACCGGCTCTACATCATCATGTCCGGCAAGGTGAAGGTCGGCCGTCGCTCCCCGGACGGTCGCGAGAACCTGCTGACGATCATGGGACCGTCGGACATGTTCGGCGAGCTCTCCATCTTCGACCCGGGCCCCCGTACCTCGTCGGCGACGACGGTGACCGAGGTCCGCGCGGTGTCGATGGACCGTGACGCCCTGCGCGCGTGGATCAAGGACCGTCCCGAGATCGCGGAGCAGTTGCTCCGCGTGCTCGCGCGTCGTCTGCGCCGCACCAACAACAACCTCGCCGACCTGATCTTCACCGACGTGCCCGGTCGCGTCGCGAAGCAGCTCCTGCAGCTCGCGCAGCGTTTCGGCACCCAGGAGGGCGGCGCCCTGCGCGTCACCCACGACCTGACCCAGGAAGAGATCGCCCAGCTGGTCGGCGCCTCGCGCGAGACCGTGAACAAGGCACTCGCCGACTTCGCCCAGCGCGGCTGGCTGCGCCTCGAGGGCAAGAGCGTCCTGATCGCCGACTCCGAGCGTCTGGCGCGCCGCGCACGCTGACCCTTCGTGACACTCGCTTCGCTCGTTCCTCAGGGAGCTAGTACGACGAGAGCCGCTCGTTCCTCAGGGACGAGCGGCTCTCGCACTTCTCGACCCATACTCGCCTACTGAGGTGCGAGCGGAGCGAGCCTAGATAGGGTCAGGCGTGCCGCAGATACTCCAGCTGCGCCTTCACCGACATCCGCGCGGCCGGCCAGAGCTTCTTGTCGACGTCGGAGTAGACCCGGCGCACCACCTTCATCGGCTTCGCCTCGTGGGGAGACACGCCCATGTCGTCGAGGGCGGCCACGATCTGGTCGATCCGCTCCTCGCGGTGGGCCTTGTAGAACCGGGCGACCGGCACGAGATCGGGATGATCGGGGCCGTGTGCGGGAAGCAGTGCCGCACCGTCACCTTCGACGATCAGCCGGTTGAGGGAGTTCAGGTAGTCGCGCAGCCCACCGTCGCTGGGGTCCAGTACGGTCGTGCCACTTCCCAGGATGGTGTCTCCGGTCAGCACCGCGCGCTGGTCGTCGTGCTCGACGAGGAAGCTCACCGAGTCGCCGGTGTGTCCGGGTGTGTGCAGCACGGTGATCCGCAGCCCCGCGATCTCGATGACCTCGCGGTCGCGTAGGGGTTCGGCGTTCCGGCAGAACTTGTCGAGACGCGCACGCACGGGCGCACCGGTGCGCTGGTGGAGACGCTTGACCCCACCGGTGTGGTCGAAATGCCGGTGGGTGATGAGGGTCAGTGCGACCCCGGGCAGTTCGGCGAGGCGTCGTGCGTGGTGCTTGTATTTCGGCGGGCCGGGGTCGACGACGACGCACTCGTCACTGCCCGGCGCCCGCAACACGTAGGTGTTGGTGCCGTCGAGTTCCATCATCCCCGAGTTGTCGCACAACAGAACCGAGGCGAAGGGCGTGACCTCCCGCAGCACCCCGTAGGCGGGGTGTGGGGGAACGGCATCGTCGGAGTCG
The DNA here is from genome assembly GCF_030316175.1 of Gordonia sp. Swx-4. Taxonomy (NCBI): domain Bacteria; kingdom Bacillati; phylum Actinomycetota; class Actinomycetes; order Mycobacteriales; family Gordoniaceae; genus Gordonia; species Gordonia sp. Swx-4. The sequence continues at coordinate 518,328 of NZ_CP128197.1, read as the reverse complement.
CTCATGACTCCGAGCCTATCCATTGCCGGCGACCCGGGACACACTGCTCCGCGCATCCGACCACGGTGAGTCGATCCGCGGTCAGCTCTTACTGCGCCCCATGCCCTCGAAGACGTTCCACGACCGGTTGTCGTTCCGGACGTGCAGGTACCACGCGTAGTTCGCGGTCGTCGCGTACAGCGCACCGACACCACACGCGATGGCCAGGTCGAAGCTGCTCGGGACATTCAGGGTCAACAGCACGAAGTTGAACACGAGCGTCAGTGCGAACAGCATCAGACCCTTGCGCCACATACCCTTCACGGCGAAGTAGATCGGTCCGAAGAAGAACGCCAGTGGATTGAACGCGAGCCGCGCGCGCTGCCCGAATGACAGCCGCTTCATCGCCTCTCGGGCGGGCGGGTCGGCGGGCGGTCCGTAGGCGTCGTAGAAGGCGAACCGGCTGTGCCAGCTCGGCGGTACGGCCTGATCACGGATGGGCTGTTCGGAGAAGGTCATCTTTTCCTGTTCCTCGACCCCCGACGACCGGGGTACCTTTCACGGACTACTCATCGGCCGCCTCGTTCACGCCCTCGGCACTGCCGTCGCTCGAACTCTAGGCCATCGCCGCCTGTCGTCGCCCGCGCGCACCGTCGACGACGACGTATACCGCGGTGACGACAGCGATCGTCCCGGCACCGAGGACGAGAGTCGCGTAGCCGAAAGCTCCCACCACGACCCCGGCGAGCGCGCCCGCCCCGGCACCCGCGAGACTCATCGACGTGTCCGAGACCCCCTGTGCAGCAGCGCGTCTCGTCACGTCGACGGCATCGGTCAGCAGCGTCGACGCGGCAACCGTGGACGCCGACCATCCGATGCCCAGCACGACCAGCGCGGCGACCAGGCCGGCTTGCGAGTCGACGAAGACGAACCCGAGGACACAACTGACCACGAGCACCGCCTGGCCACCGAGTATCACCGGCACGCGTCCCGCACGGTCGGCGAGGACGCCCATGACCGGCGAGAGCGCGTACATCCCGGCGATGTGAGCGCTGATCGACAACCCCACGAGAGTCACCGACGCGCCACCGTGGTGCGTGTGGACGGGCGTCAGAGCCATCACCCCGACCATCAGCGCGTGTGCCGAGACCACCGCCGCCAACGCAGCTCGGGCGGAGGGGGATTGCACGATCGCCGAGAACCCATCCGCCAGAGACGGTCTCGACGTCGACTTCGGAGTCCCACGATTGGCCTCGATCAGCGGGTCGGGCCGCAGCCCGACGAGGAGTACTGCTGCGGCACACAAGCATCCGACGGCACCCAGCAGGAACGGACCTGCCATGTCGGCCATCCCGACCCATCCCGCGACCGTCGCCCCCAGCGGCACCAACGCGGGGCCGACGACGGCGCCGACCATCGTCATCCACACCACCAGCGACAGGTCTCGTCCGCGGGTCTCCGGTGCGGCCAGATCCGTTGCCGCGAAACGCGCCTGGAGGCTGACCGCGGTGCCCGAACCAAGTGCGATCATTCCGGCGAGCATCAGCAGGAACCGGCCCTGATCCACGCCGAAGGCCACGATCAGGGCACCCGTGGCGGCCACGAGCAGACCGGTGGTGAGCGCAGGTCGCCGCCCCCGCGCCGATGCCAGCGCGGCGAGCGGCAGACCGGCCGCCGCGGCACCGAGAGTCAGCACCGTGGCCGGCAATCCGGCCAGCGACTCGGTCCCGGACAGTTCCTCACCGAGGATCGCGCCGAGTGCCAGTGCCCCGCCCATGGACACGCCACCCAGGACCTGGACCAGGCACAGCAGGACGACGGTACGCCGCTGGATCGCGGCGTGCATCGGTTCGGCGACGGATTCACTCGGGGCGTTCACCCCCACAGCATCGACGTTCCGGCGCGACACCGCCACGTCATCTCAACCCGTGCGCCGCATGCGCAACGCGTTCAGGGTCCCGAGTGCACCCGCGGCCAGCGGGATCACCAGTGCCACCTGCAACGCCACCGGACGGACGTCGGTGTTGATCCGGATGATCTCGGCGCGGACTTCCGGTGGTTGTCCGGCGAGCAGCTCTGACAGTCGGGAGTTGCTCATGACCTGCGCGTCGTCGTCGAGCACCTGCGCGACACGTTGCTGCTCAGCAGGTTCCAGAACGGTGCTCGATTCCGACTCGGCGGTGAACCCGAACGCGAGAGACGCCAGCAGGACCGCACCCGCACAGGCCAGGCCGAAGGAGAGTCCGAACGAGCCGGCGGCGGAGTTCGTCCCGGCCGCCTCGCTCACCCGTTCTTCGCTCATCGGCCCCAGCGTGTAGTCGTTGAGTTGGGAGACGAGCAGTCCCAGCCCGGATCCGGCCACCAGGAGCGGGATGATCAGTCCCCAACCGAATTCGGCGCGGGGCACGATCGGGATCAGCACGGCGATACCCGCGGTGAGAAGCGCGAAGCCGAGGAGGACGATGGTCGACGCGGGCCGCTCGCCCGCCTTCCGGCCGGCGAGCAGCGCCACCGCGAACATGCTGAGCGACAAGGGCGCCAATGACAGGCCGGCCTGCATCGCGTCGTATTCGAGGACCATCTGCAGATAGATCGGCAGCGCGATCATGATGCCGCCCAGGGCGATCTGCTGGAGCAGTTGTTGACTCACCCCGATCCGGAACGGCTTGGAGCGGAACAGTTCCGGGTCGAGCAGGGTGGGCCGACCGGCTCGCCGCCGCCGGATCAGCCACCAGGTCAGACCCGCGAGCGCGGCGGCCCCGACCACCAGCAGTGCACCTACGGATTCCCCTCCCTCCTGCCACACCAGGATTCCGAGAACGATGCCACCCATGCCGATCACCGAGAGCAGGGCGCCGACGAGGTCGACGCCGCGCGGTCCGGTGAACTCGACATCGCGGACGAGTCCGATGCCGCACAACACGATCGCGATGATGACGACCTCGCTCAGGAACGCGAGTCGCCAGGAGAGGTAGGTCGTGACGAATCCGCCGAGCAGCGGGCCGACCGCCGCCGCGATCGCCGCAGCCGCGCCGACGAGGGCGTAGACCCGCTTCTGGTCGTCCCCGGCAAAGTTCCCGTGAACAAGGGACTGCATCGCGGGCAACAGGAGAGACGCCCCGATTCCGCCGATGATGGCCCAGAAGACGATGACGGTCGTCAGTCCCTGGGCGAACACCATCGCCATCGCGCCGACGGCGTAGCCGAGCAGACCGAGGACGTACGCGCGGCGCCGGCCGATGAGATCGCCGATCTTGCCGCCGATCAGGATGAACGCCGCTGACACCAGGGCTTCGAGCGCGATCGCCGACTGCACCCCGCTGACGGTCGTCCCCAGGTCTCGGACGACGGCCGAGATCGAGACGTTCATGACCGACGTGTCGACGACCAGCACGAACATCGCCATCGCGAGCAGGAGCGCGAGGACCCGTTGCTTTCCCGACAGCGGCGCGGCGGTACCGGGAACCGTGGCATCGGTCATTCCGCACCGCCTCGCCGGCCGGCCGGCGAAGCATCGGGTGACGCATGCGACCGACCCGATACCGAGGATAGGTCCGCGGGCGGCCCCCGGGTCGGCGTTCGGTCGTCCGGTCGGCGGATCAGTCCGTGATCAGGTCGTACCCGAGCTTCCCGACCATCACCACGACGACGGCGAGCAGGACCCACCGGACGAAGGAACTGCCGCGTCCGATGGCCATGTGCGAGCCGATCTGGGCGCCGACGATGTTGGCCGCCGCGAGCCCGAGGCCCAAGAGCCACAGCACATTCCCCTGGAGTCCGAACACCGTCAGCGCGCCGAGGTTGGTGCCGGTGTTGATCACCTTGGCCATGGCCGAACTCTCCAGGAACGACGTCCCGACCAGCGCGGTGAGGCTGATGATGAGGAAGGTCCCGGTACCGGGCCCCATGACCCCGTCGTAGAACGCGATGACGACACCGGCGAGCACCAGACCGGCGAGCGTGGACAGCCGCGAACGCGGTCCCGCAGACGCGTCACCCCCGAAACCGGGGTTCAGCGCGACGAACAACCCGACGCCGACGAGCATCACCAGCACGATCGGCGTGAAGATCTCCGTCGGCAGCGAGATCGCCACCAGCGCGCCGAGAGCCGAGAACACGAGCGCGGCGACGAACACCGGCACGAGCCTGTGCAGGTCGATGCGTACATGCCGCACGTAGCGCCACGCGGCCGACGCGGTACCGAAGACGGCGGCGAGTTTGTTGGTGCCGAGAGCCGTCGCCGTCGGCAGGCCGGGTTGCGCGATCAGCATCGCGGGGATCAACACAAGTCCCCCGCCGCCGACCACGGCGTCGACCCAGCCGGCAGCGGCGGCCGCGACGATCAGTAGCGCGACGTCCAAGGAGACGTCAGGCCACTTCGACGATCAGTTCCACCTCGACGGGTGCACCCAGCGGCAACTCGGCGACCCCGACGGCCGAACGGGCGTGCACGCCCGCGTCCCCGAAGATCTCGCCCAGCACGTCCGACGCACCGTTGATGACCTTCGGCTGCCCGGTGAAGCCCGGGGCGGACGCCACGAAGCCGACCACCTTGACGATGCGCACGACCGAGTCGATGCCGACCAGCGCGTGCACCGCGGCGAGCGCGTTCAGTGCGCAGACCCGTGCCGCGTCGGTGGCCTCATCCGGCCGGACGACGCCCTCGGCACCTTCGTGCACCTTGCCGTGTACCGAGAGTTCGCCGTCGACGATCGGGAGCTGGCCCGACGTGTAGACGAGGTTTCCGGTCCGCACGGCCGGCGTGTAGCTGGCCACCGGCGGCACCACGTCGGGCAGCGCGATGCCGAGTTCGGCGAGTCGATCTGTCCAGGTCGCAGCCATGCTCAGCCCTTCGGTCGCTTCAGGTAGGCGACGTGCTGCTCCCCGGTCGGGCCGGGCAGCACCGACACCAGTTCCCAGCCGTCGGCACCCCACTGATCGAGGATCTGTTTGGTTGCGTGCGTCAGCAGCGGCACCGTCACGTATTCCCACGCAGTCACTTCACTCATGGACTCACCCTAACTGCCGACGATCAATGGATAAGGTGTTGCGGTGGCCAATGAACAGGGCGCACGTTCCGGGGCGGGGGAAGGTCTCGATTCCGGCGTGACAGACAAGTCTTCAGTCACTGTCGACAACGAGTGGCCGGACGCGGCATCGCGCGCCCGGTTGCACTTCGTGTCGGGCAAGGGCGGAACAGGTAAGACGACGATCGCGGCGGCGCTGGCACTCGCGCTGGCCGCCGACGGCAAAAAGGTCCTCCTCGTGGAGACCGAGGGTCGGCAGGGCATCGCGCAGCTCTTCGACATCCCGCCGCTGCCGCCGACCGACACCAAGATCGCGACCGCCGAGGGCGGCGGCGAGGTGTCGGCGCTCGCCATCGACATCGAACATGCACTGCTCGAATACCTCGACATGTTCTACAACCTCGGCTTCGCGGGCCGGGCGATGAAGCGCATCGGCGCCATCGACTTCGTGACCACGGTGGCACCGGGTCTGCGCGATGTGCTGCTCACCGGCAAGATCAAAGAGCGCATCATCCACACCGACAAGCAGGGTGACCGCGTGTACGACGCGGTGGTCGTCGACGCACCGCCGACCGGCCGGATCGGCAACTTCCTCGACGTCACCCAGGCGATGGCCGACCTCGCCAAGACCGGTCCGATCCGCAATCAGAGCGAGGGCGTCGTCCGCCTGCTGCATTCGGAGGAGACCGTCGTCCATCTGGTGACGCTGCTCGAGGCGATGCCGATCCAGGAGACCATCGAGGCGATCGACGAGCTGCGCGGCAAGAACCTCAACCTCGGCAGCCTCATCATCAACCGGGTCAGTGCCCCGCACCTGCCCGCCGACGCGATCGACGAGATCGCCGAGGGCCAGATCGATGCCGGGCGCATCGAGGAGAACCTGAAGGCCGCCGGTGTGAAGCTCGCCGACGGCGATCTGTCCGGCCTGCTCACCGAGACGATCGAACACGCGACCCGCCTGCAGGCGCAGCAGATCGCGAAGGCGCAGCTCGACGAGGTTGAACTGCCGACGCTCGAAATGCCGTCCCTCGGCGACGGCGTCGATCTCGGTTCCATCTACGAGCTGGCCAACCTTCTCCAGAAAGCGGGTGCGTGATGCCACTCGATCTAAAGATGGGGGCGGTGCTGACCGACCCCGCGACCCGCGTCGTCATCTGCTGTGGCGCCGGCGGCGTCGGCAAGACCACGACCGCGGCCGCCATGGCGATGTACGCAGCCGAGCAGGGGCGCACGGTCGCGGTCCTCACCATCGACCCGGCCAAGCGGCTCGCCCAGTCGCTCGGGATGTCCGAGCTCACCAACGAGCCGCAGCCCGTGCCGATCGAGGGCAAGGGCACGCTCGACGCGATGATGCTGGACATGCGCCGCACCTTCGACGAGATGGTGCTCGAGTACTCCACTCCGGAACGCGCCGAGGCGATCATGGAGAACGCCTTCTATCAGACGGTCGCGTCGTCGTTCTCCGGCACGCAGGAGTACATGGCGATGGAGAAACTCGGCAAGTTGCTCGAGCGGGACCACTGGGACCTCATCGTCGTCGACACCCCGCCGTCCCGGAACGCACTGGACTTCCTCGACGCCCCGCAGCGCCTCGGCTCGTTCCTGTCGGGCCGTCTGATGAAGGTGCTGGTCGGCGGCGGACGCGGCGTGGGCCGCATGGTCACCGGCGCGATGAGCCTGGCGATGCGCGGCGTCTCCACCATCATCGGCGGCGACATGCTGCGCGACGTCGCGATGTTCGTGCAGTCCCTCGACTCGATGTTCGGCGGCTTCCAGGATCGGGCGCTGAAGACCTACGAACTGCTGAAGCAGCCGGGCACCCAGTTCGCTGTGGTGGCGGCGGCCGAGGCCGACGCCCTGCGTGAGGCCGCGTTCTTCGTCGACCGGCTGTCGGAGGAGACGATGCCGCTCGCGGGTCTGATCCTCAACCGGACCCACCCGAATCTCACCTCTATCCACGAGGAGGCCGCACTGGTGGCGCTCGAGTCGGTCACCGACGACCTGACTCGCGGGGTGTTGCAGATCCACGCCGATCGCGCCGCCACCGGAAAGCGCGAACTCCATCTGCTGCAGCGGTTCACGGCTGCGCATCCGCGGGTGCCGATCGTCGGGGTCCCGGCACTGCCGTTCGAGGTCGCGGATGTGACCGCCCTCCGCGCCGTGGCGGAGCAGATCACCGGACGGGGCTGAATTCCCTCATCATCGACCAACGACAATTCGGCTCGGCCGGCATCTGCCGGTCGAGCCGAATTGCCTTGGCTGAAGAGGTCTCGGTGATCAGACCGCGTCGGCGCGCTGGCGACGTCGCTGGGCTTCGAAGAACGCCGACCACGAGGTCACCTCGGGGTGCTGGCGCAGGAGAGCGCGACGCTGACGCTCGGTCAGGCCACCCCACACACCGAATTCGACGCGGTTGTCGAGGGCGTCTGCACCGCATTCGAGCTGTACCGGGCAGTGCCGACAGATGGTCGCGGCCTTGCGCTGAGCTGCTCCTCTCACGAACAGATCGTCCGGGTCTCCGCCTCGGCATCGTGCCTTGGCCACCCAGGCCAAGCGATCTTCTCCGGTAGAAACTGCCGCTGTCGCCATCCGCCACCCCTACTTGTCGTGTTCCGCATAGCCCCGAGCTCGGGACTCAACTCGCTGCTCAGACCACATTTACAACTCACTGTTAAGTGAGTCACATTCTGCACTCAATCTAGGGATCTGTGCTTGTGTGCGCAACCCCTGGAGCGCAACAAAGTGGGACCACCGTGCAAACTCATCCGATCGGAGGGTTGCGCTGACGCGCGGTCGGGGTAGCGCCGACGCGCGGTCGGGGTCGCGCCGACCCGGTGTCGGATCGTGTCCAGGCACAACGGTCCCCCACGGATCCCGAGGGCGAGGCTGGGCGATGTTCCGGCCGATCGCACGTATCCTGTCGGGGTGATGTCGAAGAAGCTGTGGTCACTGGCCTGGGCGAGCCTGCTGGCCGGCATTCTCGTCGCGGGCCTTCTCTACCCGGTGGCCAGTGGGGTCGGCGTCGTCTCCAACCGGGCGGCAGCGGCAGTCGAGAACGTCTCCTCCGAACTCCTGAACGGCACGTTGCCGGAGGTCACCACCATGACCGACGTCAACGGGAAGCCGATCGCGGTGCTGTTCGACCAGTACCGCTACCAGGTCGGATACAACGACATCTCGCCCGACATGATCCGCGCGATCATCTCCGTCGAGGACCGGCGCTTCCTTGAGCACGACGGCGTCGACTGGAAGGGCACGATCCGCGCCGCGCTGAAGAACTCGTCGTCGGGCGAGGTCCAGCAGGGCGCGTCGACGCTCGACCAGCAGTACATCAAGAACTATCAACTGCTCGTCCTGGCCCGCACCGAGGCCGATCGCCAGGCCGCGGTCGAGACGACCCCCGCACGCAAGCTGCGCGAGGTGCGCATGGCGCTCACGCTCGAGCAGACCCTCATCGACCAGGCCAAGCGCGACAAGGGCCTCGACGACGCCGCCGCCAAGCAGGAGGCGAAGAAGCAGATCGTCACCCGCTACCTGAACGTCGTCCCCTTCGGCAACAACGCCTACGGCATCGAAGCCGCCGCGCAGACCTACTTCGGCATCCCGGCAAAGGATCTCCAGGTCGAGCAGGCCGCCATGCTGGCGGGCATGGTCCAGTCCAGTTCGGCGCTCAACCCCTACAGCAACGCCGAGGGCACGCTGACCCGCCGGAACCTCGTGCTGGACACGATGATCGACAACTTCCCGGAACGACGCGCCGAGCTGGTCGCGGCCAAGGAGAAGCCGCTGGGCGTGCTGCCGCGTCCGCGAACGCCGACGCAGGGCTGCATCGCCGCCGACAGCGAAGGCTTCTTCTGCGACTACGCGTTGCAGTTCCTCGCCGAGAACGGGATGTCGCGCAACTCCGTGCTGCGGGGCGGCTACGTCATCCAGACCACCCTCGATCCCGAGGTACAACGCTCGACGGATCGCGCGGCCAAGGCCCAGGCCAGCCCCACCGCCGACGGCGTCGCCGACGTGATGAGCACGATCCGGCCCGGGGACAAGTCCCATGACGTGCTGTCGATGGCGTCGAGCCGCCGCTACGGTCTGAACCTCGCCGCCGGCGAGACGATGCAGCCGCAGCCGTTCTCCATGGTCGGCGACGGCGCGGGCTCGGTGTTCAAGATCTTCACCGTGGCCGCAGCGCTGGAGAAGGGCCTCGGCGCCGGGTCGACGATCCCGGTGCCCGGGTTCGTCGCAGTGGAGGGCATGGGAAACAGCGCGGGCGCCAACGGGTGTCCGGAGAACTCCTACTGCGTCAAGAACGCCGGGCGCTACCCGGCGGCGATGTCGGTGACCGATGCGCTCGCGCAGTCGCCGAACACCGCCTTCGTCAAGCTGCTGCAGCAGGTAGGCGTGAAGCCGGCCGTCGACATGGCCGTCCGCCTCGGCCTGCGTTCCTACACCGTGCCCGGCTCGTCGGGTTACGGCGACAAGAGCATGGCCCAGTACGTCAAGGACGGGAACTTCGGCTCGTTCACCCTGGGGCCGCTGCCCATCAACGCGCTCGAGCTCGCCAACGTGGCCGCGACGATCGCCTCCGGCGGTGTCTGGTGCCCGCCCAACCCGATCAAGTCGATCAGCCGGGTGAAGCGCGATCAGTACGGCAACCCGGTGATCGGACCCGACGGGCGGCGTGCCCTCACCTCGGTCCCCTTCAACTCGCCGGGCTGTGAACAGGTCGTCGACAAGGGACTCGCCGACACCCTCGCAATCACCATGAGCAAGGACGACGTGGGCGCGGGTACCGCTGCGGGTGCTGCGGGTTCGGCCGGCTGGACGCTGCCGATGTCGGGCAAGACCGGCACCACCGAGGCCTACCGGTCGTCGGCGTTCGTCGGGTTCACCAACCAGATCGCGGGTGCCGCCTACGTCTACAGCGACGGCCCCAACCCGCAGGGTGTGTGCACCAGCCCGCTGCGGTCCTGTTACGACGGCAACGTGTTCGGCGGTATGGAACCCGCACGCACGTGGTTCCAGGCGGTCAAGCCGGTGGCCACGAAGTTCGGTCCGGTCCGGCTGCCCCCGGTCGACCGCGAATACTGGCGCGGCAGCGATCGCGGCCGAATTCCGCAGGTCAGCGGCCTGACCGCCAGTGAGGCCACCTCGCGGCTCCAGCGAGACGGTTTCAAGGTCAACGAGCTCGAGGTCGACAGCGGCCGCCCGAAGGGCACGGTCGTCTTCACCGCGCCGTCGGATTCCGCGATGCCCGGCAGCACCGTGACGATCTACGTGAGCAACGGTCGACGGGCAGGCGGCGACAGCGGCAACGGTCCCACCGAGACCACCGTGGTGGTTCCGGGCGTCGGGCCTGTCGTCATCCAGCTGCCCGGCTGAGCGCCTCCATCTCTGAGGTGGGTCGCCCGTGCGGCCCACCGAAGGGGGTGGGCATGCGCTCGGAGGTGCGTATTCTGAACAGATGCAGCACTCCGAACTCGACTTCCGCTCACGCCTCGGTTCGGCCGGTTCCGGGGTCGGTTCGCGCGCACTCGTCGGCGCCGCGGGGCTGGCCGCCGCCGGCCTCGTCTACTCGACCGTCATCGAGCGCAACGCCTTCGCCCTGCGGCACACGACGCTGTCGGTCCTCGAGCCCGGCGCCTCTCCCCTGCGGGTCCTGCACATCAGCGACCTGCACATGATGCCGGGCCAGAGACTCAAGCAGGCGTGGATCTCCGAGCTCGAGGCGCTGGAACCCGACCTGGTGGTCAACACCGGGGACAACCTCGCGCACCCGCAGGCGGTGCCCGCGGTGATCCAGTCGCTCGGCGGTCTCCTGTCACGGCCGGGTCTGTTCGTCTTCGGCTCCAACGACTACTTCGGCCCCAAGCCGAAGAACCCGTTCAAGTACTTCCGGAAAGACCACCAGCGCACGCACGGCGAACCCCTCCCCTGGCAGGACCTGCGGGCGGCGTTCACCGAGCGCGGCTGGCTCGATGCCACGCACACCGTGCGGGAGCTCGAGGTCAGCGGCGTGCGCGTGGTCGCGGCCGGTGTCGACGATCCGCACATCGAACGGGATCGCTACGAGACCGTCGCCGGACGCCCCAACCCGCTCGCACACCTGCGCCTGGGCCTCACGCATTCACCCGAGCCCCGGGTTCTCGACCGCTTCGCCGCCGACGGCTACGACCTCGTGATGGCCGGCCACACCCACGGCGGGCAGCTGTGCCTACCGTTCTTCGGCGCGCTCGTCACGAATTGCCACATCGACCGTTCCCGGGTGAAGGGGCCGTCGAACTGGGGGTCGTCGATGAAGCTGCACGTCAGTGCCGGTCTGGGTACCTCCCCGTATGCGCCCGCACGTTTCTGCTGCCGTCCGGAGGCCAGCCTGCTGACCCTCACCCCGGTCTCGCACGGCGACGCCGACTACGACGCCGACCAGTCGCTGCCGCAGCTGGCCCGCGAAACCCTGTGACGGGCAAGCGAACACGCCGGGAGCGCGCCGACTCGTGAACTCCCTCGGGGTGAAGGTCCTTGCGTTCGACACCTTCGGGACGGTCACCGACTGGTTCACCGGGATCTCCGGTGCCGTCGCACACACCGTGCCTGACGTCGCCGCCGCCGACTTCGCCCGCGAGTGGCGTCGTCGCTACTCACCTATCCTCGCGCGCGTCGAGGCCGGAGAGCTCCCCTGGCGCCGTCTGGACGATCTACAGACCGACACCCTCCACGAGGTCGCGGCGGCCTTCGACGTGACGCTGGACGCCGATCAGAGCCGCGCGCTCGTACGTGCGTGGCGGGTCATCCCGGGTTGGCCCGACGCCGCCGAGGGGATTCGTCGACTCAAGCGGGACTTCATCGTGTGCGCGCTGAGCAACGGCACCGTGGCGTTGCTGACCGACATGGCCCGGCACGACGACTTCGCGTGGGACGTCATCGGCGGTTCCGACCTCTGGCGGCATTACAAACCCGCGCGCGAGACCTACTGCGGCCTGGCCGAACTCCTCGAGGTCGAACCGAACGAGGTGATGATGGTCGCGACGCACCAAGCCGACCTCGACGCCGCACGATCCTTCGGCCTGCGCACCGCGTTCATCGAGCGTCCGGACGAGTGGGGCGGCGAACCCAAGGACGATTCCGGGTCACCCGACAACGATTTCCACGCGTCGGATCTGCTGGACCTCGCCCGACAGCTGGGTTGCTGAGCGGCACCGACATGACCCTCGACGATCTGCGGCGCTGGGAGGACTCCGGGGCCGGCTGGCGGGTCGTCCACCGCGGCCCGGAGGGCATCACGGTGAGTCTGCTGCGCTGCGACGGCGGTGAAGAGGTCGACCGGTTCGTCAGCGACGACCCGACGATCGTCGCGCACGTCGGCGGTCGCACCTCCTCCGAGCAGGACGCCTGAGGACCCGGAAAACGAGGAAACCCCGGCCGCATCTCTGCGGACCGGGGTCTCACTGCTTGTGTCTCAACCAACACATCTTGGTGACCGACCGTGGTCGATCTCTGTCGGGGTGGCGGGATTCGAACCCACGACCTCTTCGTCCCGAACGAAGCGCGCTACCAAGCTGCGCCACACCCCGTGTGTAGCCTGCGATAGCTTATACCGGCCCCCCGCCGAGTACTAAATCGCCTGGTCAAAGATGTGCCCGAAGTGAGCAAAACGCTGTGGTATCCGGGTCGGACGTCCCATTCTTGGTTAAGGTCCACCCGCAACAACCCCCCGCGCCGTCGCTCAGGATCACTGGGCGCCGGCGTTCACCCCACACGAAAGGACGCCATCATGAGCGCCTCCCCCGATCAGCAGGCGAACTCGTCCGCCAAGCAGGGCTTCGCCCTCGGGATCTCGATCGTCGCCGCGGCCCTGCTGTTCGTCGCCGGCCTGGTCTCGGTCTTCCAGGGCATCTCGGCGATCGCCAACGACGAGCTCTTCGTCGTCGGCCGCAACTACGTCTTCGAGTTCGACCTCACCGCGTGGGGCTGGATCCACCTGATCCTCGGCATAATCGGCATCCTCATCGCCGGTGGTCTCGCGGTCGGCGCTGACTGGGCGCGCATCGCGGCCATCGTGATCGCCTCGCTGTCGATCATCGCCCAGTTCCTGTGGCTGCCCTACTACCCGGCGTGGGCGATCCTGATCATCGTCCTCGACCTCATCGTCATCTGGGCGGTCTCCACCTGGAACCCGAACAACGCCTACAACCTGTAATCTCCCGCTCAACCAGCGACGACGCCGGCCGACGAGGCCTGCAGGATGCCCACGACCCATCCGTGACCCGCTGTGGTCCGAACCCCTGGTCAACAGCCCGTTGGGGCTCGACGGAGATGATCGGGCCACGAAAGGAAACAGCATGCGCGTCACACGCACCCTCGCAGCCCTCGTGGCCGGCATCGTCGTCGGTCTCGGGTTCGTCATCGGAACCGGTTCGGCACAGGCCGCACCCCTCGCCCCGGTGGAGAAGGTCGACATCGACCGCTACCTCGGCAAGTGGTGGCAGCTCGCCACAGTTCCCTCGTTCTGGGGAGTCACCTGCGCCAAGGACACCAACGCCTTCTACACCCGGATCGACGAGAAGACCATCGGCGTCGACAACCAGTGCACCGGACCGACGGGCATGAAGGGCGGAGTGCTCGGCCGCGCCACCGTCGTCGACACGAAGTCGAACGCCCAGCTGAGTGTTCGGTTCCCGCAGACGCCGGCGAGCATCAACCCCAACGGGGCGCCGAACTACATCATCGCCCACATCGAGGACGGCGAGAACCCGAACGGCCCCTACAAGTACTCGATCGTCGGCGATCCCAGTCGCGCCTCGGGATTCCTGCTCTCCCGCGACAAGGTCGTCACCGACGCCGAACTGCGTCGCCTGACGAAGGAGATCGAGAAGGTCGGATTCAACCCGTGCACGTTCCTCGTCTCACCGACCACCGGCGGCCGCAGCGACTACTCCCCGCTCTGCACGATCTGAGGATCTGTCCCATAGGCCGTCGGCGGGCCCCTCACCGTGCTGGTGGTGTGTCCGCCGGGGTGTTGTAGATGTGCTGTAGCAGTCTCGCCATCACGGTGAACGCATTGTCGACGTCCTGTGTGACTGAGAGATTGGTCCAGACGACCATGCTGACGTCGTTCGCCTCGTCATGGACCGCCATCGTGTTGAAACCGGGGAGCTGGCCCTCGTGATAGGTGAGGCGGTTCTCCCCGAACCGGACCTCGGTGATCCCGTAGCCGTAGAACACCCGGGGATCCTCGTCGTGCTGGATCCGAATGCTGTCCCACCACAGCTGCTGGTTGGCGTCGTCGAGAAGATCTCCGCCGACGAACGCCTTGATCCAGGTCATCAGGTCGTCGGCGGTCGAGACGACGCCACCGGCCGCCCAGGCCCACGAGGGGCTCATCACCGTCACATCGTTGGGTAGCAGGGACCCGGCTCTCGCCGCCGCGGTCTCCTCGGGCGTCATCGGCTTGTCCGAGACCTGCAGCGGGCCATACTGATATCCGTGCGAGAACGGCGCCGAGAGGGTCGTGTCGGTCGCGGCGGGAAGCGAGGTACGGGTCAGGCCGAGAGGCCCGAAGAACCGGTCGGCGAACACCTGCGCGAGGGACTTGTCCTCCGCCTTCTCCACGACCAGGCCCAGCAGGACGGTGTTGGTGTTGGAGTAGTCGAACTGCGTGCCCGGCGCGAAGCCCGAGGGCTGGGAAAAGCCGAGGGCCAGGAGCTCGGACGGGGCCCACACCTTCGTCGGATCCGATCCGAAGGCAGCACGGAATCCGTCTGTGTCGAGGTAGTTGTGCAATCCACTGCGCATGCTCATCAACTGCGCGATGGTGATCTCGGAACCCTCGGGAACGCCGAGGACGGATTTGTCGATCGGGTCGTTGACGCCGATCTTCTCTTCCTGGATCAGCTGTAGAACTGCGGCGACGGTCATCGTCTTGGTGACCGATCCGATCCGGAACTGGTCGGCGGCCGCGGGCGCGATGTCATCGCCCATTGTCGTGGTGCCGGCCGAGACGGTGTAGGTGCCTGCCGGGGTCTGGATCAGCGCGAGGGCACCGGGTACCAGGAGTTCCTCGATCGTGTCGTCGAGGGTTGCGCTCATCGCTGCGACATCGACCTGTTTGAGTTCGGGATTCGATTCCGTTGCCGAGCCATCGAAGGAGCACCCGGACAGGACCAGGCCACACGTGACGATGGAGACGAGCGGTGCACGGCCGCGCGTCCGTCCCGGCGGCCGACATCGGAAGCTCTTCACGCTGTACGCCTTCCATCGGCCCGTTCCATGACGGACGTGCGATGTAGTCGTATCACGCGAGAGACGTCACCGTGCCCAATCCCGACAATTCCGGCACCAGGTAGCCGGGATGCATTGACTCACGATGGGCCCCGAATGCCGCTACGCAATTTCGGCGCAAGCACCAAAGTGCTTGCGCCGAAATCAATTAACTGGCTTCTGCGTCGGCTGCCAGTGCGGTGCGCCGGAATTCGTCGGGCGTGAGACCGAACTTGGCGCGGAAGCGGTTGCGCATCGTCGCCGTCGAGGCGAAGCCCGAAGCATGCGCCACCGCTTCGAGTTTCAGGTTCCCCGGACCCGTCAGCAGGCGACGCGCCCACTCCAGACGACGGTCGGCGATCATCTCGGCCAGCGACGTCGGGCTGCCGGCGAGGACCCGGTAGAGGTGCCGTCGACTCACGTGAAGGTGCCGTGCGACCACCTCGACACTGAAATCGGGGTCGCGGAAATTACGCTCGATGAGGTCGGTGACTGCGGCGCGTAGATACCGCTCACTGGTACGCAAGTCAGACACTCCGACACGAGAAACCTGCTCGCTAGGCGAAACACGTTCCGGCGCAATGTCCATCACTTGCCCGTCACCACCATTGGGACCTGGGCCCACCTGATTCCTTTCACGAAAGTCTCCTCCAACCCACATCAGAGGTTACCGACGGGCCGATCCCCGGTCTTGGGCCTTTGGTCCCAAATCGACAGGTCCTTGTCACGGGATTGTGCTGCGGGACGCGGACTTTCCCTATCCACTTCGCTCAGGGAGTGGGTCAGACGTCCACTTCTCCTGCGACGTAATGTGGACGCCGTGAGCAACCAGGACCCGGTTATGCGCCGGAGCACCCTGCGAGCAGCGGCGCTTCGCGTCGCCGACGACGTCCTGTTCCCGGCCGCCGCCGAGGTCGACCGGACCGGCGTCGTACCCCCATCCCATTGGCGGGCGCTCGCCGACGCCGGCCTCTACGGAATCGCCGCCCCGGTCGAGGCCGGCGGACCCGGGCTCGAGTTTGGTGAGGTCACGGAGATCCTGGAGGTACTGGTCAGCGGTTGCCTGTCAACCGCGTTCACCTGGCTCCAGCACCACGGTGTCGTCATCTCGCTGTCGCGAACCGCGAACCCGTCGCTACGTGACGAACTGCTCGAGCCGACCGTCTCCGGCCGACTGCGGGCGGGGGTCGCCTACGCCGGCGTCGTGCCGACTCCGCCCCGGATGACCGCCACCCGCACCGACGACGGCTGGATCTTCAGCGGGCATGCCCCGTTCGTCAGCGGCTGGGGTGTCGTCGACCTCCTGCAGATCTCCGCCCGCGACACGGCGACCGACGACGTCATCGCCGCGATCCTGCCCACCGCAGACCTTTCGACCGACGTCCGGGCATCCCCGGTCGAGCTGACGGCCGCGGCGGCGACGGCGACTGTGTCACTGCAGGTCGGCGGCCTCGCGGTTCCCGACGCCCGGGTAGTCAGCCGGGTCACGCTCGACGAGTTCTTCGCCAATCAGAACGTCGGCGTACGCCTCAACGGCACGCTGCCGTTCGGACTCGTCCGACGCTGCACGGCACTCCTCGACGTCGCGGGACAGGCGCCGGCCGCACGACGACTCCGCGAGCGCGCTGACGAGGCACGGGTGACCCTCGACTCGGCGATGAACGACGCCGCGGCGTTGCTGGCGGCCCGCGCCGACGCCGCCCGACTCGCCCTGGACGCGGTCGCCGCCCTGGTCGCGGCGCGCGGCGGCGAGGCACTGCGCCGCAGCAACGACGCGGAGCGCCTGTTCCGTGAGGCCTCGTTCATCCTCGTCGCGGCGAGCCGGCCCGAGCTGAAGGACCTCCTCGTCCGACGGTTCGCCGACGCACCCGACCCCCGCTAGACCTCGCCGGTAGTGGCGTCCGACTTCTGCGCCTGCGCCGTGCGCGTCGCGTAATCACGCAGGAAGAGAGCCTCGGCGAGCGCGATCCGCTCGATCTCGGTCGGGTCGACGCTCTCGTTCGGCGCGTGGATGAGGCACTGCGGCTCCTCGACGCCGAACAGCATGATCTCGGCGTCCGGGAAGGTGCTCTGCAGGACGTTGCACAGGGGGATCGAGCCGCCCTGCCCCTGGATCAGCACCTCGCTGCCGTAGGCGGTCGCCAGCGCGTCGGTGAGCGCCTCGTAGGCCGGGCCGGAGGTCGAGCCGACGAACGGCGAACCCACCGCCTCGCGTTCGAAGGACACCCGCGCATTCCACGGGGTGACCGCCTTGAGGTGTTCGATGAGCGCGTCCTGGGCGTAGGTCGGGTCCATTCCCGGGGGCACGCGGAGGTTGATGCGCGCCCGTGCCCGCGGCTGGACGGCCGCGGAGGACCCGACCACCGGTGGGCAGTCGATACCGAGCACCGTCGCCGCCGGCCGCGCCCACACCATGTCCGACACCGACCCGGACCCCACGAGTTCGACGCCGTCGAGAACCGTTGCATCCGAACGGAACTGCTCGGGTGGATAGGACACGCCGGGCCACTCGGCGTCGGCTTCGAGGCCGGTGATCGTGGTGTTGCCGTGCTCGTCGCGCAGGGTGGCGAGCATCGAGATGAGGGCGGCGAGCGCATCGGGTGCGGCTCCGCCGAACATCCCGGAATGCATTGCCGATTCCAGGGTTTCGACCGACACGTCGATGTTGGCGATGCCGCGCAGCGTCGTGGTGAGGCTCGGTCTGCCGACGGCGAAGTTGCCGGAGTCGGCGATCAGGATGGCGTCGGCGCGCAACAGGTCGGGGTTCTCGACCGCGAAGTGCTCGAGTCCGCCGGTCCCCTGTTCCTCGGACCCCTCGCCGATGATCTTCACGGTGACGCCGAGGTCGCCGGCGAGCGCACGCAACGCGGTGAGGTGTACGGCGATGTTGCCCTTGCAGTCGGCGGCTCCGCGTCCGAACCAGCGACCGTCGCGCTCGGTCAGCTCCCAAACCGGGGAATCCCATTCGTCGTCACCCAGCGGAGGTTGCACGTCGTGGTGGAAGTACAGCAGGACCGTCGGCGCGCCTTCGGGGCCCGGGATCTGTCCGGTGACCGCCTTGGAACCATCACTGGTCACATGCGCGGCGACATCGTCGACGCCCAGCTCACGGAAGGCCGTCAGCAGCCAGTCGACCATCCCGTCGCATTCCTCCGGCGGGAACTGCTGCGGGTCGTGGACCGACCGGAACCGCACCATCTCCGCCAGATCCGACTTCGCGCGAGCCATCAACTCCCGCACCCGATCCCGCAATGTCGCGTCGTCCATGCACACGTCTCCCTGTCGGCTCTCACTGTCGGTTCGCCCTGCGGTCTGTGTACCACAGCCGGGCACGCGTCAGCTCTTTCCCTCCGCGGCGAGGTCGTGCACACTCAGCTCGCCACGGTTGATCGCCGCCGTCATCTGGACGTGGTCGGCGTCGTTGAGATCAGCGTAGGAGATCGAGAACTCCGCCATCGCGTCGGCGAAACCCGCTGTCTCGGACAGATACCGCGCGATGTCGAACCGCGTCGACGTGCGGGCGTGCGCCTGACCGAGTGCCATCCCGCACAGGCGCGCATAGAGTTTCATCGCATCGGGTCCGAGCGCTTCGACGACGACCGACCCCTTGCCGTCGCGGAGCTGGCGCACGTAGAAGTCACGGCGATCGCCGTTCTCGTCGAGTCCCGTCGACCAGCCGAGGAAGAGATCGCTGGCTGCCTGCAGGAGCCGCTGGCCCTCGACGACGCGCTGTCCCTGGTTGTCGAAACCCGATGACGGCACATGATCGGCAAGGACCGACCGCTGTGCCTCCTTGACCTGCAGGAAGAGCGGGTCCTCCAAATTTCTGCCCATCATCAGCACGATCCACGCGCGGGTTCCGACACTGCCCACACCGACGACCTTGAACGCAATGTCGACGAGCGAGAACTGGGCAAGCAGGGTCTGCACATGCAACGGCAGTGTCGCCCGGTAACTGTCGACGCGCTCACGGACCCGTTCCTCGACCACGGCGGCGTCCTCGTCGGTGAAGCGTTCCGTCAGGGGGACCAACAAGGGCGGTTCACTGCGGATGTGCGCGTTGCCATCCGGGTCGATCTCGCAGAGTTTGGCCAGGGCCTGCGCGCTGTTGCGGTGCCGGGCCTTGCGTAATGCCTTCTGCGTCCGCTCGGTCATCGAGGTGTCCAGGCGATCGCCCAGATCCGCGAACATGGACTCGACATCGATTCCGGCGTACCAGCACTCGAGGGTCGTCATCGAGACGCTCCGTCTGATGGTCCGGCGGTACGCCTTCGCCACCGTCTTGGCGATCTTGCGGTTGGTCGTGTCGTCGAACCCGTTGTCACGTCCCGCGATCGCGAAACTCGCGGCCAGTCGTTTCACGTCCCATTCGAAGGGACCGATGTGGGTCTCGTCGAAGTCGTTGAGGTCGAACACCATTCGACGCTCCGGACTGAAGAACAGGCCGAGGTTGCTGAGGTGGGCATCCCCGCACAGCTGGGTGATGATGCCGGTGTCGGGGGTCCGGGACAGGTCGTCGGCCATGACCGCGGCGGCGCCGCGATAGAAGGTGAACGGTGTCGCCGCCATCCGCGCGTGCCGGACGGGGATGAGTTCGGGCACGCGGTTGCGCGCCTGTGCGGCGAGGATCGTCAGCGGGTCGGCACGTTCGCCGCGCGTCGGACAGGCGGCCAGGTCGGCGGGGGTGGTGGTCACCGGGGCTCCTCCCTGTGGAGCGTGTCCCGGGCACCGGTCGGAGCCCGGAGGTGGGCCTCCCGGCGCTACTGGTACGAGACGAACCAGGGTGTCGGCGCGACCGCCATGGTCGTCGCCGGCGAGAACGTCGGCTTGTCCTCCGTGTAGAAATTCTTCCAGCCCATCCACACTCCCGCGGGGAGATCGTGTAGCAATCTGCGCCAGGTCTCCATCTTCACCGGCGGCGTCCCGTGCCCGTCGGCGTGCAGGACCACCTGCAGTTCGGGTCGATCGGTGACGATGTTCTTCCGCTGGGCGAGCATGCCGGCGTCGAACTGGTGGAGCACGAACAGCTTCTGCGGCAGTCCCCGATCGCGTACCAGCCCCGCGAGCCAATCCGACGTGCGGTTGACCTCGTCGGCCTCGACGGACCCGATCTGCGTGAGGTGCACCTGATCCGGCTTGAGACGCCACTCCGGGTCGAGCGCCAACCCGACGTGCGGCAGCGCCAGGAGGTCCGCATACCGCTGGGCTTGCGCCAGGAAGTCCATGCGTCCGGGCTGGAGGTCGAGGGTCACATAGACCCCGGCGCGGCCGGCGGCCTCGACCCAGGGCCGCAGCACTTCCGGGTCGATCATGTTCGTATACCGGGACCCCTCGCCCGGCTCCGACGACGCGACGGTCGCGATGATCTCGAACGCCGGGACCACCGGTTCGGCGCTGACCTGCTGATAGTCGGCGGCCAGTCGCCGGACGCGGTCGATCGACGCCTCGATGCCCTGCCGGCCGAGCGGACCCAACGCCGGCGCATCGGGCGAACCGTACAGCGCGACCATTCGACGGCCCGGGAACACGATCTGCCCACCGCCGGGGAGCTCCGGCGTCCGACGCGCCTGATCGACACGGGCCGCGAACGTCTCGTCGTCGCCGAAGCCGGGACCGACCGCGCGGATCGGGGTCGCCGACGACGCGCCGCTCACCGCAGCGACGGCGTCGGCACCTGCCCTGGGGTCGGGGACGGGCACCTCGACGACGCGCCCCGCAGAACGGGCGGTCAGCATCGCGTCCATCGGGATACCGCGGGCGACCATCACGATCGGCTCGTCCGCGCTCGGGCGCAGGTTGCCGCGCAGGTCCTCGAGGTCGATCGACCTGCGGTTGTCGAGCCCGTCGATCTCGCCGACGCGGACCGCCCGCTGGACACCGAGCCGCCGCAACTCCTCATCGACGCTGTGCGCGGTCTCCGGGCGCACGGTGAGCACCGGGACGTGCTTTTCACCGGCGGCCGTTGCGACGCGCTGCCGGGTTTCGGGATCGTCGAGGGCACCCGGCCCGAGGAGGATCGCCTCGTCGGATCGGGAGTAGAACTCGCGGCTGACGAGGACCGAATCCGGTTCCGCGCCGGTCAGAACGGCGGCACCCGGCCGTGGGTCGGCGAACGCCAGGACCCGGTCGGTTTCGGCCTGCCCCGCCGATGCGCTGATGAAGAGCCCAACCATCACGCAGACGATCGACGCCCCGATCATCCGAATCGTCACCAGTGCATTCCTCCCGTCCTCGGCTCCGCTCGACCAGGGGTCGGATGGGTCTCGACCAGCGTTGGCGCAGACGGTCGCCCAACGTATCAGCGGCAGCACGTCCCTACGACCTCCGGCAAGCACCCGTCCTCGGCCCACACCGTCGTGACCGGCACCGACCGGCGGGCATGTGACCTGGTTCACGAGCGGTGTCGGACCGCGTTGTAGCGTGTGTGCCGTGGACTATTGGGGTGTGATGGTCGGGTTGGGTCTTCTCGCGTCGGCGTTCGGTGCGGCTGCATTCGTGCGCTACCGCGAACGGGAGTCCACAACCCTGCAACGACAAACAGCACTGGCGCGCGAGCTGCGCGAGCTCGCAGGCGATGACGAGGTCCGACTGGCAGCGGTGGACGAGTTCTCGCTCACCATCTATCAGCGTCTCTTCTACGCATCGGTGGTGGCGCCGTGGATTCGCTCGGCGGCCTGGGCCCTGCTGGGTGCAGTCCTCGCCGCCGCGGGAGCAGTCGCGGTCGGGCCGCTGGACGGCGTGTACGCCACCGTGGTCCACATCGTCACGATCGCGGCCTCGGCGATCTTCATCCTGGCCGCACTCGTCTTCACCGGCATCGCGCTGTACCACTCGGCGTCGACCCCGCGTGTCTCCTTCCGCGATTCCTACGCCGACGACGACGCGGGCGTGTCCACGCCCGCTGCCGAGGTGGCCGACAAGAAGACCGGCGAGCCGGCGGGCGACTGACGCCTTCGTCGAAGAGCCACCGAGACAGTCGAATACAACGGACCCCGCCGGTGGCGGGGTCCGTTGCTGTGAGAGGCCCCGATTGAGGGCTCATCCGGTTGATCAGGCGGACTGCGCCTGCCACATCCAGTGCAGCTGTTCGAGTTTCGACGCGAACGAGATGAGCAGATCCTGCGTCACCGGGTCGGCTTCCTCGGTCACCTCGATGCGCTCGCGGAGACCGGCGATGACCGCCTTCAGGTTCGCCACGACGGCGTCGACGACCTCGGTGTCCTTGGTCCAGCCTTCGCCGAAGCCCTTGGTGTTGGCGGTCTTGGCCACGGTCTCGGCACGGCCGTCCGGACTGACGCCGATGGCGGTCGCGCGCTCGGCGGCGGCGTCGGTGAACTCACGGGCCACGGTGACGAGCTCGTCGAGGTCGAGATGCACCGACCGGAACTGCTTGCCGACGACGTTCCAGTGGGCCTGCTTGGCGATCAGGGTGAGGTCGATGAGGTCGACCAGGGTGTCCTGCAGGGCCTTACCGGCCACGGACTGCTGCTCGTCGGTGAGGGTGCTGGTGATGGGGGTGGTCATGATCAAGAGCGTCCTTTCTTGTCATATCTGGGGTGCTACCGCAGGGCTGTGTCGGACAGAGTTCTACGCCCCGTCGGATGGAAGAAACGACTGGTTCTGGTGGGCGACGCGTCAGACGGTGACGGTGACCTTCTGCTCGATGTTGCCGCGGGTGGCCTTGGAGTACGGGCAGAACTCATGCGCCTTGTTCGCAAGCTCCTGTGCCTTCGCCTCGTCGACGCCGGGGATCGAGACATCGATCGCCACGGTCAGTCCGAAGCCACCGTCGGCGGGGTCTTTGCCGATGCCGACAGTCACGTTGACGGTGGAGTCGTCGGGCACCGGGCTTCCTGCCGCCTTCGACGTCGCTCGGAGTGCTCCGAGGAAGCACGCCGCGTAGCCGGCCGAGAAGAGCTCCTCCGGGTTGGAACCGTCGCCGCTGCCACCCATCTCCTTCGGCGGTTGGAGGTCGAGGTCGATCTGGCCCGAGGCCGAGACCACCTCACCGTCGCGTCCTCCGCCGGATGCCTTGGACGAAATGGTGTACACGGGTTCGATTGCCATCGGAGATCCTCCTGGGTTCAGGTGGGTGGATGTTCAGCTGCGTAGAACCAACGTTCTTTCCAACCGGCCTGTACCCGTATTCATTCCGACCAAACCGCCTGGTGGCGGGCGTTACAAACCGGCCGTGGAGTGTCGGCAGCGATACGACACTCCACGGTGTCAGCGACCGCGCAGCATGCGGGTCGGCTTCATCCGGGTCGACTCCGGCAGCCAGATGTTGACCGACCGGCGCGCGGTGAGCAGGGCGGCGATCACCAGCAGTACGAACTGCACCCAGCTGATGACGACCATCGTCGACGAGATGTCGGGATAGCGGAAGAGGAGGTCGACGCCCACCGGGATGCAGAGGAGGTGGACCACCACGGCAGCGAGGAAGAAGTTGCGGCAGTGGCGGCTGTGGTGGGTCACCGCGGCCACGAGGAGGAGGTACTCGATCACCAGCACCACAACGATCATGACCAGCATGAACGGCGGGAAGAATCCGGCG
This sequence comes from Gordonia sp. Swx-4, assembly GCF_030316175.1. NCBI lineage: Bacteria > Bacillati > Actinomycetota > Actinomycetes > Mycobacteriales > Gordoniaceae > Gordonia > Gordonia sp. Swx-4. Next base: position 494,514 of record NZ_CP128197.1, on the reverse strand, counting down.
AGCGTCTCGACCTGGTCCTCCGGTGCGGAGTTGGCCGGGTCGGTCACGACCCCCTCGAGGAGGCGCTGCCGCAGGTCGTCGGTGATGGTGCTCAGGTTGAAGAAGCCGTATACCGCCAGGACCAGTCCGATGACCGCCGCACCCCACCAGACGACGCGGGCGTGGAGTGCCAGGGCCGCGGGCGGGCTGCCCGGGTCGGCCGGCCGCGGCGGGTAGAGCGCCGCCTGGTCGCGGTCGCGCGACGATCGTTCCAACTCGGCGAGATCTTCGGCGTCGAGTTCTGCCTGAGTCGGGATGCGTTCGGGGTCCCGATCGTGGGGGTCCCCCGGCCCGTGCGGATCGGTCATCCTTCGATCCTGCCATCCGGGCCACCGGTACGAACAGGGCCCGCCGGAGCGATGCCGGCGGACCCTGTCTGCGGTTCGGGTGGTCCTGCGTCGAGTGGATCCGCGTCGAGTGGTTCTGCGCTTCGACTACTTCCGGAACTCGCCGAGGACGAACTCCATGCCGGGCAGGAAGGTGCCGAGCATCGGGACCACGTGGTTGACGATCGACTTGGTCAGGATCGGCGGCGTCGGGTTCGTGACGAACCGGACGTCGGCGCCCTGGGCCCGCCAGTCCGCGGCGAGCTGCGCAACCTGGCCATACGGGATCACGTCGTCGTGGAGGCCACCTTCGAGGAAGACGGGAGCGTTCGGCTTCAGCCGACCGATGCGCTGTTCGCCGACGACCTTCTGCACCACCGGCGACCGTGCGATCACCGAGGAGAGCGTCTCGCCGGTGCGGGTCCAGTTCTTCGTCTGCTGGAAACCGAAGGCGGGGATGATGTCGCCGATGCAGCTGGTCGAGATGTGCTTCAGCGCAGCCTTTCCGGAGGAGTTGGTCTCCCGCTGCACGACGTCGGCGACCAGCGGGTACCGCTGGGTGAGGCCGTTGATGGCGAAGCCGATGGCCCCGGCAATGGTGCTCCCGTCGATGGCCGGGATGACCTTCGCCAGGTCGGCTGGCGGCGCACCGGCGTAACTGGCACGGACGTTCAGTTCCGGTGCGTAGGTCGCGGCGAGTTCGGCCGCCGAAGCGGCCGCGCCACCGCCCTGCGAGTAGCCGGCGAATCCCACCGGCGCGTCGGCCGGGGCTCCCGACGCGCGCAACGCCGCCCGGGCGCCGTCGAGCATGGCGTGGCCGGTCTCCGAGCGGTTGACGTAGGTGTGGATTCCCGGGGTGCCCATGCCGATGTAGTCGGTGACGAACACCCGAACACCGTTGAGCAGCATGTAGAACATCTCCGGCGCGGTGTAGTTGACGCCGATGCTGGGCTTGGTGATGTCGATCGACATCGGCAGGCTCATCAGCTTCGACGCCGCGCACTGGTCACCCTGACCGATGGTGCCCGGGCCGACGACGACGGTCGGGCGCGGACCCTTCCCGGCCCACGGCGCGGTCGGCTCGACGACGGTGCCGGTGACCGCCGCGGGCTTTCCGTCCTGGTAGGTCGAGGTGTACATGACCTTGCGGGCCGTACCCGGCCACTGTCCGGGAGCACCTGGGATCTGCAGGAGCAGCGGGATCTGCTGACTCCGGATCACCGAGCCGGGCTCGGTGGCGAAGGATGCCGGCGGTGTGTAGAAATCGGCCGCAGTCGCGTCCGGCGCCGGACTCATCACGGCAGCCGCACAAGCAGCTGCCACCGCACCCGCAATCGTGGTCTTTCGCAGGCGTGACCTGCGGCGCCACCCCACGCTCATTCCCGACTTCAGCTTCATGGGCGAGTAACCTACCCCACAGTAAGTTGAGTCAGGTGACTGGGTCGGCAGCGGCCGGTGCCTTGTGATCAGGGATGGGTGCAGCCAGGCCGCGCGGTGGCACCTCATCGCCCGGGCCGGGTGCGACGATCGGCGAAACAAGAACTAACAACGCCTTTTTGTCATCCATTAGGGAATAACGTTACAAATCCGTTATAGAGGGATTTGAGTGTGACGTGATAGTGCGAAATTTAGCGTCGTTTACCTTCTCTGACGCACCGTTGACCAATACCATTGGCTGCAGATTCAGCCCGCATTGCGGTGATTCCGACAATCGAGCACAGGTTGCCTCTCGGAATCGATGAACCAATCGACCAGAGGTGTGACATGAACAAGAAAGCTCGTAACGGGATAATTGCCGCCGTCGCGGCCGTCCTGCTCTTACTCGGCGGCCTCGGAACTTTTGCGCTCTGGAGCGACACTGAGACCACCGACTCCGGTGACGTCCAGACCGGCACACTGGATCTGGAAGCAGTGAATGCCGGTCAGTGGCAGGATATCTCGAATCCCACCACTCCGGTCACCATTGATCCGGTCACGTTCCGGATGGTGCCGGGCGATGTTCTCCAGTACACCGCCAGCTACCTCGTGTCCGCCGACGGAGACAATCTGGCGGCGCGGATCACGACGACCAATCAGGGTCAGAATGTGATACCTGCGGCCCTGATTCCGCACGTCACAATCACGAACATCGCCACCTTCGACGGCGAGGCCATCCCCTCCAATCTGATCACCGAAGAAGACAACGGCAAGACCGTCGACGTCACGGTCACCGTCAACTTCAGCCGGGACACACCGGGTCAGGTCGGCATCAACGAGACCATCAACCTCTCTCAACTGCAGGTGACACTGCAGCAGGAACGCGCCTAGGCCTCGATTCGCCGACCTCACGCCCGAAATGAGGCGTCACCTTCTCGGTCCCGTTGCCGGGTCAGCCGTTCTCGTCGCAGTGGTGATTCTCATCGCCGCATCGGTGCGGTCGACCGGCGCCTACTGGACCGACACGGCATCCGCGGCCCCCGGTCAAGTCACCACCGGCCGACTGTCGTTGTCGACGGGGTCGGGTTCCGGTAGCACGTACACGTTCCCCGAACTCACCGGCGCGCGACTGATCCCAGGCCAGTTCAAACAGGCGCCACTCGTCATAGTGAACACCGGGACGACCCGCCTGCAGTATCGGCTCACCTCTGCCGGGCCCCAACCGTCGACGGCGTCGACGGTTGGGGTGACACTCGCCGGGGCGGTCGGCGGAACCTGCACCGCCACATCAGCGCTCGGGTCGGTCAGTGCATTCGCCACGCTGTCCGCGATCACCGGACCGACCGCGGTGACGTCGACGTTCCGAACGCTGAACCCCGGCGCTCAGGAGACCTGGTGCATCCGGAGCACGTTGAACACGGTGACCGGCACCCAGCCGGCGACCTACACCCACACCTTCGTCTTCCGAGCGGAACAGTTATGAGCGCCAACCCAACCCGTATGAGGGACACCCACACGGCCGGCCGGTCCACCGACGAATCCGAGCGCACCGGCCCCTGGTGGTGGGTCTCGACGATCGTGACGTGGATGCTCCTGATCATCACCACGGCCTTCGTCCTCGCGCTCATCGTCGTACCGTTCCTCGGTAGTGCGCAGCCGTATACCGTGCTGACCGAATCCATGCGCCCGACCTACCCGCCCGGAACCCTGGTGGTCGCCCGCGACGGGGATATGAACCGGCTGGCCACCGGAGAGGTCGTCACTTACCAACTCCGGTCGGGCGAACCGGAGGTCGTGACGCATCGGATCATCGCGTCGGGAATGAACAGCGACGGTACGCGCACCTATATCACCAAGGGGGACAACAATCCTCGGGCCGACGCCGCACCGGTCAAACCCGAACAGATCCGCGGCACCGTGTGGTATTCGATCCCCTATCTCGGATACGTCAACAACTGGCTGACCGGTGACACCCGGGTTCTGGTCGTGTCCGTTCTCGCCGGCGCCCTCGGGGTGTACGCCTTGTTCCAACTCATCGGCGCGGTGGTCGAGGTCAGGCGTGCACGTGCGAGGCCTAATCCATGACCGACGTGGTGCGCCGGGTCTCCACCGTCCTGCGGTCGACGCGGGTTCGAGCGGTGCTCGCCTGCGGCATCGTCTTCGGGCTCGGAACCGTCGGCACGATGGCCGCGTGGTCGGCCACCAACACCACCACATCGGGCACGTTCACCACGGGTTCGGTCGATCTGTGGCTCAACAACGTCAATGCGACGACAACTGCACCGCTGGCGCTGAATCTCGGAACAGGCGTTCTCCCCGGGCAATCGCGAGCGGTGATGATCAATGTCCAGAACCGCGGGCCGTCGGCGGCGATGTACACGACGACGATCCGGGGGGCCACCGAGGGCGCACGGGCAATGACCCTGTCGGTGGCCGTCGGGGGTTCGGTGAGCGGTAACACCTGCACGGCGTCACCGGTCCTGACCGGACAGGCCATCACCGCCTCGGCCACACCGATCCTCGGGAACCGCGGGGAACTGGCCGCCACCACCGGCACCGACCCCCTGTGCATGCAGCTCACGCTGCCGACCGCAGCCGCCAATACCCTGCAGAGCGCACCGGTCACCGTGGTCGTGACGTTCACCGGAACGGCGGTGGCAGGTGTCTGACCATGAGACGCCACGGAGCCGGGCGACGCGGATCGCCGACGTCGCGCTCAGTGTGTCCGCCGTGGCCGGAGTCGTCTGCATCCTGGTCGCCCTGGCGGCGTTGATCTTCGGCGTCACACCGCTCGTGTTCCGCTCCGGTTCGATGGCCCCGGCGATACCGACCGGTTCCCTGGCGGTGGCCCGCACGGTACCGGCGACGGAGATCGTGCCCGGCGACGTCGTGAGTGTGTTCGCGGACAACGGGAATCGGATCACACATCGCGTGGAATCGGTCGGTGAACCCACCGGCAACTCCGTGCCGCTCGTTCTGAAGGGCGACGCCAACGACGTCGCCGACGCGGCCCCTTACGTGGTCACCGACGTCGAACGTGTACTCCTCGACGCACCCTACCTCGGCTATCTCATCGCGTGGTCGTCGACGCCCACTGCTCTGGCAGCCGGGATCATCTTGGCTGCAACGCTTCTCGTGGTGACATTCCGGCCGCGGCGCCGCGTGCCGCGAGGCGACACGCCCGATGGTCCCGACCCGGCGAACACTCCGATCGGCCCCGCCCGACCCGACGGGCCACGGCACGCGCTCGGTGAATGGCGGACGGGCGCACCGGTTGTCGCCCTCACACTCGCGGCCGTCCTCACTTTCGCGGAACCGTCACCCGCGCGCGCCGCGTTCACCGACACGACCGCAGGTCAGGTCACCCTGACGATGGGCACGGCCCCGAGGATCGCGTCGCTCACATGCACCACTGAGGGCAACATCTTCGAGATCAATACCGCGATTCTCACGTGGCCCGTCGTGGGAGCGGACTATCGCTACCGCCTCGCCTATCGCGGGTTGACAGGAATCAACCTCGGAACATACGAGGTCCCCGCTCAGGCTTCCGGAACTCTCACGCTTCGCCTCACTCCTGCTGTGCTCACCGGGCTGCCGCCGATCCTCATCTTCAACGTCGTCGTGTACACCCTCGTCGGCACCAACTGGATCTCGGTGGATGGCTTGACCCGGCGTATCGACAAGACCGCAGCTCAGTCACGCTGCGACACCTCCGGAACCGTGACCACCGCGGGGACGGCCGCCACGGCGCGGGGCGCTCAATCGACTAGTCCGACTCCTTCGTTCGCCGGCCCCTCCGTATCCGACTCGACCACACCGGACGACCCATCCAGCTCGACTCGTGAATCCCCCCAAGTCGGGCCATCGACAAGTACGACGCCCGGTAGACCGGAAGTCACCGAATCGCCCAGCGAGCACGAACAACCATCCACGACAACCGAACCCACGACCGCGGCCCCGGCCGCCGCCGAGCCCGAACCCGATGCATCGGCGTCCAGCTCGACGTCTGCCTCCCCTCGCGGTTATGACGTGCCGGAGAGCTGACCGTCACCGACCGCCCGGAGCGATCTTGAGCATCCGCCCGACGGTCGCCTGCCACAGGGTCCCATCCGCGGTGATGGTGCCGGTGAGTTCGAGAGGTTCGTCGATCGGCGCGTGCCCGAGATGGCGGGTCTCGACGCGGCGTCCGGTCGTGAAATCCGTTGCGATGTAGTCCACGGGCCCCAACTGCTGCGGTAGCCCCGCCATCAGCGGGCCGTATCCGAGGGCATGGATCAGGCCGTCCGCGCGCGAGAGCTTGGGCAGCGTCGCGATCCGGTCGGAGTTCTCCCAGACCCGCTCGCACCCGCCGTCGTCGACGTCGATGCGGGTCATGCCGCCGACGAACGGGGCGTCCGCGGGCACCGCGGGGCCGTTGACCGCCATCGGCGGATACTGGTAACCGTACGTGCTGGGGATGACGAGCGAATTCCCCCAGGCCATCGGCGAGTTCTCCGTACCCGGCCCCGATCGGCCGAAGGCGCGGATGCGGCACACCTCGGACCCGTCGTCACTGCGGAAGACCCGAAGGTCCGGCCGGTCGGCGTTGTCGACGATCCCGACCCACCCATCCCCACCGGGTCCGAAATACGTTGGCGTGGTGCCCGATCCCCAGGTTAGCTGACCGGGTTTGCGCCCCGGACCACGGTCATATCCGCGGCGCCAGACGACCTTCGGCGCGGCTCCGGGTTCGGCGCGCATCTCGTAGAGCGCATGGGTCGTGAGGATCGACGCGCCCGATCGTCTGATGGAGAGGCCGTTGCCGAGCGCCTCCCCTGTCGGCAGTCGCGTCGATCGGACCCGCTTGTCCCCGTCCACCGTCCCCACCACCCCGCGCGTCGTTGCGAACCAGATCCGGCCGTCGAAATCCGGAGCGAGACCGGTGATCGCATCACCGGCCGGGATGTGGTCCGAGACATCGACGCGGTCATCGACGTAGACCCGCCAGCCCGATGCCGTCTTCCGGTGCGCCACACGGAGAACCGAACCGGATCCGTCGGCGACGACAACACGGTCGCGGTCGTCGAGGTAGCCGTACACGCCGCCGAGCAGGCCACCCTTCGTCAGCTGCGTCGACGCCAGCGGTTGCGCCGTGCGGGGATCGAACAGGACCACCGTCGGCGCCGCGAACGCCGGCGGCGCCACCGCGACGAACTGTGTGCACAGCGCGACCGGCATCCCGTCGCGGCCGACGAAGGTCGCCGCGCAGGCACCGCCGGGGATCGACGACGCGGCGAGTCGCGCACCGCGTCCCGGCCCTCGATGCCCGGTTGTGTCGGTGGACGCCAGGTCTCCGTGCATCAGCGAGGTGTCCGACGGGCCGAGGCCGGTTGGCGGCGAGTCAGGCTGGGCTGCTGCGGGATACGCAACGGCCACGGACGCGACCAGCGCGAGGGCGACCATCCACAGCCGGGTTCGCTTCATGGGTGGTCAAGCTACCGGGACGAACCGAAGTGCGGAAGGGTTGCGCGCGCACTGTAACCCTCGATGCCCGAGGTGCGAGGAGCGCCGGCGACGTGCACCGAAGTCCTGGTGGAGTCAGATCACCAGACCGAGCGCCAGCACGACGACCAGGCCGCTCACCGAGAGCAGGGTCTCCATCATCGACCAGGTCTTGAAGGTCTGGCCGACGGTCATGCCGAAGTACTCCTTGACCAACCAGAAGCCGGCATCGTTGACGTGCGACAGGAAGACCGAGCCGGCACCGATCGCGAGAACGACCAGCGAGACCTCACCCGAGCTCAATCCGTCGACGAGTCCGAGCATCAGCGACGACGCGGTGATCGTCGCGACGGTCGCGGAGCCGGTGGCCAGGCGGATCAGCGCGGCGAGCACCCAGGCGAGGACGAGGATCGGGACGTTCGCGCCGGTGGCCCAGTCGGCCAGGAGCGTGCCGATTCCCGTGTCGACGAGGACTTGCTTGAAACCGCCGCCGGCGGAGACGATCAGCAGGATGCCGGCGATGGCGGGCAACGCCGCACCGGTGCACTTCGAGATCGTCTCGCGGTCCATCCCCGAGCCGCGGCCGAGGGTGAACATCGCGACGACGACGGCGATGAGCAGGGCGATCAGCGGCGTACCGAGGATGTCGAGAACGCGACGCAGGAGCTGGTCCTCGTCGGAGATGAAGATCTCGGCGAGCGCCTTGCCCAGCATCAGGACGACCGGCAGCAGGACGCTGAACATGGTGACGGCGAAGGAGGGCCTCTTGGTGGTCGGACCGTCGTCGGGGTCGACGTCGAAGGTGTGTGGCGCCTCGACCGTCACCCACTTTCCGGCGACGGTGGCGAACAGCGGGCCCGAGACGATGATCGTCGGGATCGCCACGCCCACACCGAGTGCGAGGGTGAGGCCGAGGTCGGCGCCGAGGGCGTCGATCGCCACGAGCGGGCCCGGGTGCGGTGGCACGAAGCCGTGCATGGCCGAGAGGCCTGCCAGCGCGGGGATGCCGATCGGGATCAGCCCCAGGCCCGAGCGTCTGGCCACCAGATAGATCACCGGCATCAGGAGGACGAGGCCGATCTCGAAGAACATCGGCAGACCGATGATCGCGCCGACGAGCGCCATCGCCCACGGCAGCATCCGTGGGGAGGCATGGCCGACGATCGTGTCCACGATCTCGTCGGCGCCCCCGGAATCGGCGAGGAGTTTCGCGAACATCGCACCGAGAGCGATCAGGATGCCGACACCGGCTGCGGTCGAACCGAATCCGGTGGTGAACGAATCCAGCACCGTCGGGATCGACTCCCCCGCGACGATGCCGACCGTGGCACCGCCGCCGACCAGCGCGAGGAACGGGTGGACCTTGGCGACGGTGATCGCGATGACGATGACCGCGATACCGGTCAGCGCCGCGACGACGAGCTGCCAGCCCGGCGCGACCGGCTCGGGCAGATCCGCACTCGCGGCGAGGATCGTGGTGGTCGACGACATGTTCAGTTCTCCTCGCCGTCGGGGAGCGACGCGACGAGCTCGTCGACGATGGCGTCCACACTCTGGTCCACGTCGACGGTCAGGCCGCGCTCATCGGGGGTCAGGGGTTCGAGGGTCTCGAACTGGGATTTCAGCAGCGCCGTCGGCATGAAGTGCCCCGGCCGCGATGCCTGCCGGCGGGCGATGACCTCGACCGAGCCGACGAGGTGCGCGAACAGCACCGATGACTCGTGCCCGCGCAGACGGTCACGGTACTCGTGCTTGAGAGCGGAGCAGCTCATCACCCCGCCGTCACCGTGCTCGGCGAGCCAGGCGCCGATGGACTCCAGCCACGGGCGGCGGTCGTCATCGTCGAGCGGCCGACCCGCCGACATCTTGGCAATGTTCTCCTCCGAGTGGAAGTCGTCGGCGTCGGCGAACGGAACGCGAAGACGCTGCGCCAACGCGGCTCCCACTGTCGACTTCCCCGACCCGGAAACACCCATCACGACCACCGGTGATCGCATGCCAACTCCTCCACATCGCTGTGCTGCTGATCACGGAGACTGCCTCAATAGTCATACTTATGCAAGTCTCTTGAGCAATACGTACGCACATTCGCTCCTTGCGCCGCTAATGAGAAGATGAAAGCGTGAGTCAGAGCACAGGCGGGACCACGGAGCGCCACGACGAGACCCTTGCCGCCATCGGTAGGCGCATCGTCTCGGGGGCACAGCCGGCGGGCAGCGTGCTGACGCTCGACGCCATCTGCACCGAGCACGGGGTGTCGCGGACCGTGGCACGCGAGGTGATCAAGGTCCTCGAATCGATGGGACTCGTCGAGTCGCGGCGCCGGGTCGGCATCACCATCCAGCCGCGCACCAGGTGGAGCGTGTTCGACCCGCGACTGATCCGGTGGCGTCTCGACGGCGCGGACCGTGCGGAGTTTCTCGCGACCCTGTCGGAGCTACGACGCGGATTCGAGCCCGTGGCGGCCGCGCTGGCGGCGGAACGAGCGAACGAGCACCACTGCCGCATCCTCGCGGCCGCGGTGTCGGACATGTCCGTCCACGGACGGACCGGCGACCTCGAGTCGTACCTGCTGGCCGACAAGGTCTTTCACCGCACCCTGCTCGAGGCGAGCGGCAACGAGATGTTCCGGTCGCTGGCCGACGTCGTCGGCGAGGTGCTCGCCGGTCGAACCCATCACGGGATGATGCCGCCGACCCCGAACCCGGCCGCGATCGCACTGCACGACGACGTGGCGAGAGCGATACGCCTCCGCGACCCGAAGGCCGCGGAGGCGTCGATGCGAGAGATCATCACCGAGGCGGCGGCAGCCGTCTCCCCCTCGCTGCCTGGGGTGCGAGCCTCGAAGGCCGACTAGACCAGCAGCTCGGCGATCTGAATGGTGTTGAGAGCAGCGCCCTTTCGGAGGTTGTCACCCGAGACGAACAGCGCGAGGCCGCGACCGTCCGGGACACCCGGATCCTGGCGGATACGACCCACGAGCGAGTTGTCCTTGCCGGCCGCGGCGAGCGGCGTCGGCACGTCGGTGAGCTCGACTCCGGCTGCGGCACCGAGGATCTCCTGGGCACGAGCAACCGACAGCGGCTCGGCGAATTCCGCGTTGATCGACAGCGAGTGTCCGGTGAACACGGGCACACGCACGCAGGTTCCGCTGACGAGAAGCTCGGGGAGACCGAGGATCCTGCGCGACTCGTTGCGCAGCTTCTGATCCTCGTCGGTCTCGCCGGTGCCGTCGTCGACGAGCGAACCGGCAAGTGCCACAACGTTGAACGCAATGGGTGCGACGTACTTGTTCGGGGCCGGGAAGTCGACGGCCGAGCCGTCGTGGACCAGCTTCTCGGCGTCGCCGACGACGGCGCGCACCTGTCCGGCGAGTTCCTCGACGCCGGCCAGACCGCTACCGGAGACCGCCTGGTAGCTCGAGATGATCAGACGCTGCAGTCCGGCTTCGTCGTGCAGCGGCTTGAGCACCGGCATGGCTGCCATGGTGGTGCAGTTGGGGTTGGCGATGATGCCCTTGGGCGGGTTCTTCGCCAGCTCCCCGTTGACCTCCGAGACCACCAGCGGCACATCGGGATCCTTGCGCCACGCCGACGAGTTGTCGATCACGGTGACACCGGCGGCGGCGAACCGCGGCGCCTGCTCGCGGGACATCGTGGCGCCCGCGGAGAACAGGGCGATGTCGAGACCGGCGGGATCGGCGGTGGCCGCATCCTCCACCACGATCTCCCCGTCACCCCACGGCAGCTTCTTGCCCGCCGACCGCGGCGATGCGAAGAAGCGCACCTCGTCGGCCGGGAAGTTGCGCTCTTCCAGGAGGGTTCGCATGACGGCACCGACCTGACCGGTCGCGCCGACGACTCCGATACGTACACCCATGATCAGCGACCCGTTCCTGCGTAGACGACGGCTTCTTCTTCGCCACCGAGATCGAAGGCGGCGTGCAGTGCGCGCACGGCGTCGTCGAGTTCGGTGTCGCGGCACAGCACCGAGATGCGGATCTCCGAGGTGGAGATCAGCTCGATGTTCACGCCGGCCTCGCTCAAGGCCTCACAGAAGGTGGCGGTGACGCCCGGGTGCGACTTCATGCCGGCGCCGACGAGGGAGACCTTGCCGATGTGGTCGTCGTACAGCAGTTCGGTGAAGCCGATCTCCTCGCGCAGCTTGGTGAGCTTCTCGACACCAAGCGGGCCGAGCTCGCGCGGCAGGGTGAAGGTGATGTCGGTCTTGCCGGTGTCGACTTTCGAGATGTTCTGCAACACCATGTCGATGTTGATCTCGGCGTCGGCGACGGCACGGAACACCTTGGCGGCGTAGCCCGGCTTGTCGTCGAGACCCACGACGGTGATCTTGGCTTCGCTGCGATCGTGTGCGACGCCGGTGAGAATGGCTTCTTCCACGGGAATGTCCTCCATCGATCCGGTCACCACGGTGCCGGGTTTGGTCGAGTACGACGAGCGCACGTGAACGGGAACGTTGTACCGGCGGGCGTATTCCACGCACCGCAGCATCAGGACCTTCGCGCCGCAGGCCGCGAGCTCGAGCATCTCCTCGAAGGAGACCTTGTCGAGGCGGCGGGCGTCGGGGACGATGCGCGGGTCGGCGGAGTACACGCCGTCGACGTCGGTGTAGATCTCGCAGACGTCGGCCTCGAGGGCCGCTGCCAGCGCGACGGCGGTGGTGTCGGAGCCTCCGCGGCCGAGGGTGGTGATGTCCTTGGTGTCCTGCGAGACACCCTGGAACCCGGCGACCAGCACGATCTTGCCCTCGTCGAGTGCGCTGCGAACGCGTCCCGGCGTGACGTCGATGATCTTGGCCTTGCCATGTGAGCTCGTCGTGATGACGCCGGCCTGTGAGCCGGTGAACGACTGAGCATGTGCACCAAGCGAACTGATGGCCATCGCCACCAGCGCGTTGGAGATGCGCTCACCCGAGGTCAGGAGCATGTCCATCTCGCGCGCCGGGGGCGCCGGGTTGACCTGCTGGGCGAGGTCGAGCAGTTCGTCCGTTGTGTCGCCCATCGCCGAGACGACGACGACAACGTCGTTGCCCTGTTTCTTCGTCTCGACGATGCGCTCGGCAACGCGACGGATGCGTTCGGCCGTTGCGACCGAGGATCCGCCGTACTTCTGCACCACGAGGGCCACGTCGAGTTACCTCCCGCCGGCTCGTGCGCCGGTTCGATAGACGTCAGCTTGCTTCGGACAACCTTACCGGGCAGCAGGTTGCAGCTCTGACCTGGTCACCGACGTTCTGTGATCCGTCGCACACGGCACGTCGCCGGTGGTCGTCCGCGACGACCTAGGATTCCACGGGTGGCCACCCCTACCGACGTCGACGATCCGGGCCGTCGTCCCGACCCCGACCCGGGCACGGGTGGAGTCGACGGCCGGCCGATCTCTCCGGGCGGCTCGACGCCGGCCCGACGCCCCGCCGACCCGGGACCCCCGTTCGCCGACTGGGTCCGCCGGTACCGCTGGTGCCTCGACGCCCTCGTCGTCTATCTGGTCATCCGCGCGATCGGAATCCTCACGCTCGCACGGTTCGCGGACCTGCGCGACATCACGCTCAGCAAGGCGCTCACCGTGTGGGACGGGCAGTGGATGCTGGCGATCGCCACCCACGGATACGACGGGGTGCCGGCGAGCCTGACCGATGCGCGCGGAATCCACACCGCCGACACCGCATATGCCTTCTTCCCCGGGTACCCGTACCTGGTCGGGTTCCTGGCGAAGCTGCCCGGTGTGACGCCGTTCGGTGCGGCGCTGACCCTCAATCTCGTTCTCGGATGCATCGCCGCGGTCGGCGCGGCCCGGCTCGGCATGGTGTGCGCGCGGCTGATGTCCCGTCGCTCCCCCATCGGCCCCGCCCCCGAGCGCGCCACCGGACTGTTCCTGGTGGTGCTCTTCGCGGCGACCCCGATGTCGATCGTGCTCAACATGGCCTACACCGAGGCGATGTTCTGTGCCCTCGCCACGTGGGCACTCATCGGAATCCTCGAGAAACGCTGGCTGCTGGCCGGGGTGATGGCGGGCCTCTGCGGGTTCTGCCGGCCGACCGCCGCGGTCGTCATCGGCGTGGTGGTCCTCGCCGCGCTGGTGTCCCTGTGGACCGGCCGCAGCTCCACCGAGGTCACCGGCGCGGACCGTGCGCGTGCCGCCGCTGCGATCGTCCTCAGTCCGCTGGGATACCTCACCTATCTGGGCGTCGTCTGGGCCCACACCGGTTCGCCGACGGGATGGTTCCGCATCCAGACCGAGGGCTGGGACACCGAGTTCGACTGGGGTGTGGCCGCATTCAACTTCGTCAACGAGCAGCTGGTCAATTCCGCCGAGGTGGCCCCGACCGCGACGTCGTGGATCGTACTGAGCACCCTGGTGATGCTCGGTGTGGCGGTCTGGGCGCGGCTGCCCTGGCCGGTGTTGCTGTTCGGTTCGCTGCTCGTTGCCCAGATCGTGCTGTCGAGCGGCCTGATGATGAGCAGACCGCGACTCCTGTTGCCCGCCTTCGTCCTTCTCATCCCGCTCGCGATGGCTCTCGCCCGGGCGCGGCCGGTGATCGCCGGCCTCGTCGTCGTTCCGATCGTCGTCGGCAGTTCGTGGTTCGGCGCGCACATGCTGACGGTGTTCCCGCACGCGATGTGACCGCGGTTCCGGCGGCTCAGTGCGCGGAGGCCTCGAAACCCGCACAGAGATAACCGATCCCGGCGTCGAGCCGGGCGCGCGGGTCCAACAGGTGTGCGGCGTCGGGGCGTCCGGCGAGACGGGCGAGGTGTTCGGGCACCGCGGCGTCGGACCGTCCGGCGATCACGTCGGAGAGCCGGACCGACGACGCCTCGGAGTCGCCTTGGACCTGATCGTCGATCAGCTTGTCGCCGACGGCCATCAGCGCGACGCCGTGGACGAAGCTCCACACCGTCAGCGCCATGTCGGTGGCACGTTCGATGCCGACACCGAGTTCCAGGAAACCCGCGGACAGCCAGTCGAGACATTCCAGCGAGGCCTCGCCGTAACTGAGCCGAGGTGACGAATAGGCCAGCACCACCCAGGGGTGACGCCGGTACAGCTCCCAGTCGACGTCGACGGCGATCCGGACCCGCTCCTGCCACGACGGCGCGTCCTCGTAGGGGTAGGGATAGCGCTGCGTGACCTCTTCTGACATCGCCAGCAGGAGGGCCTCCTTATCGGCGACGTGCCGGTAGAGCGACATCGCCCCGACCCCGAGCTCGTCGGCGACCCGCCGCATCGAGAGACCGTTCAGCCCCCGGGCGTCGGCGATCCCGATCGCGGCGTCGACGATGACCGCCGGCGACAACTTGGTCGTGCCAGATGTCACCTGCTCGCCCCTCCTGGTCCTCCGCGGGAATAAACGGATTGCGTACAGCGTACTCACCTGGCGTACGCTTGCCCGCGTACACCGTACGCGCCCTCGCTGGACGAGCAGATGAGGACCGCTGCGACGAACCTTGTCGAAACCCCATCTGCGAAACCATCGAGGAGCACATCGTGTCCACCCGCCTCGGCCCGTCGGATCGGCAACTTCCGGGTACCGCCGACCGACGAACCTGGCTGGGACTCGCGGTGCTCACGCTGCCCGTGTTCCTGGTGTCGATGGACGTCTCCGTCCTCTATCTCGCGATCCCCTCGATCACCGACGCGCTCGCGCCGTCGGCGGCCCAGCAACTGTGGATCCTGGACATCTACGGCTTCCTGATCGCCGGCCTGCTGATCACGATGGGCAATCTCGGCGACCGCATCGGACGGCGTCGCATCCTGCTCGCCGGAGCCGCGGTGTTCGGCGCGGCGTCGATCCTCGCCGCCTTCGCACCCACGGCCGGAATCCTCATCGCCGCTCGCGCCCTGATGGGTGTCGGCGGGGCGACGCTGATGCCGTCGAGCCTGTCGCTGATCGCCAACATGTTCTCCGACGACCGGGAGCGCGGCCGCGCCATCGGCGTCTGGACGGCAGCCTTCGCCGGTGGCGCCGCGGTCGGCCCGGTCATCGGCGGCGTGCTGCTGCACCACTTCTGGTGGGGCTCGGCCTTCCTCATCAACGTGCCGGTGCTGGCCGCCCTCCTCATCCTCGGCCCCCGACTCATCCCCGAGTACAAGGCACCCTCGACCGCACGGTTCGACGTGCTCGGCGTCGTGCTGTCGATGGCCGGCATCCTGCCCGTCGTCTACGCGGTGAAGACCATCGCGAGCGACGGCGCCGACGCGGGCGTCATCGTCATCGGGCTCGCCGGCCTGGCACTGCTCGCCGGCTTCGTGGTCCAGCAACGCAACTCCGCGGCACCACTTCTCGACCTCAAGCTGTTCCGGAACGCCCACTACGTCGGCGCGATCTCGGTGGCGCTCGTCGGCATGATGGCCCTCGGCGGGATGTCCTATCTGACCGGTGTCTACCTGCAGTCGGTGATGGGGCATGACGTCCTTGCCGCGGCGGTGGCCGGACTCCCGATGGCGGTCGCGGTGGCGGTGTTCTCGATCGGCGCCTCCCGGATCGCTACGGTGGTCGGCACCCGCGCGGCGTTCCTCGGGTCGATCGTGCTGGCGGCGGCCGGCAACTTCGGTTTGCTCGCGCTGACCACGTCGTCGCCGATCTGGGTGTACCTCGTCTTCACGTTCATCGCCGGTATCGGTTACGGCATCCAGTTCAGCCTGGTGTCGGTCGTCGTCGTGGGCGCGGTCCCACCGGAGCGGTCGGGCTCGGCGTCGGGGATCTCGGAAACAAGCTTCGAACTCGGCAACGCGCTCGGACTCGCCCTGTTCGGTTCGCTTGCCACGCTGGTGTTCCGCGGACATCGCGACGGCTGGTCGTTCGGCGACACACTCGGTGAGACGCTCCATCGCGCCC
Source organism: Gordonia sp. Swx-4 (assembly GCF_030316175.1). NCBI lineage: Bacteria > Bacillati > Actinomycetota > Actinomycetes > Mycobacteriales > Gordoniaceae > Gordonia > Gordonia sp. Swx-4. Next base: position 478,396 of record NZ_CP128197.1, on the reverse strand, counting down.
TCGAGATGGGTACGCCGGGCGACGGACTCGCGACCGCGGCCCGCCAGGCCTACGTCGACGGCATGCACGCGGCGTCGCTCGCGATCGGGATCTCGATGACCGTTCTCGGCATCGGGGTGTTCTTCGCGATGCGCAAGCCGCTGACGCCCTGGACTGCCGATGCCCGGACCGTGACCGACGAACCGCAGGAGGGTTCGCCGCTACCCTCGACCAAGTGCATGAACTGATCGAAGGACGATGGAGCGCGCGGGGTTACGACCCCGCCGCCACCATCTCCGTCGCGAACCTCACGACCATCGTCGACGCCGGGCGGTGGGCACCCACCTGGGGGCGCATGCAGCCGGTCCGGTTTGTCGTCGGCCGACGCGGAGACGCCACCTTCGACGCCCTCACCGGCGTCCTGACCCGGGGGAACTCGGGCTGGGCACCGCGGGCGGCCGCGTTGGTGCTGGTGTGCACCACGGATCGTCCCGACGACCCGAAGGAACACACATACGCGGCGGTCGACGTTGGTCTCGCCGTATCGCAGATGATCCTGCAGGCCGAGGCACTCGGCTTCAACGGCCACCCGATGGCCGGCTTCGACGCCGCCGCCGCGACCGCGGCCTTCGACATCCCCGCCGACAAGCGGCCTCTCGTACTCCTGGGGATCGGCGCACTCGTCGAGGACACCGCGTCGTTGCCCGAGGACATCCGCGACCGCGACGAGCGCCCGCGGACCCGCCTGACGCTCGACGAGGTCGCGTTCGCCGGACGGTGGGGACGGCCCGCGTTCACCGCGCCCGACGCGTGAAACGTCCCCGCCGCGATCGATGATCGCGACGGGGACGTCCTTGTTCTCATGCGGCCGTATACCGATTCGGCCTCAGGGACTTCAGCCGACGAGCTCGGGTTCCTGTTCGGTCCGCTCGGCCTCGGCGCGCATGGCCTTGTCCTTGGTCTCCACGATCAGGATCGTGCAGACCACACTGATCGCGGACAGGCCGGCGAGCAGGACACCCACCCAGATCGCACCGGGTCCGGCGATCAGCGGGGCGGCGATCAGCGGCGGGATGGCTCCGCCGAAGATCCCGGCGAGGTTGTAGCCCATGCCGGCACCGGTGTAGCGGTAGCGCGCCTCGAACAGTTCGGGGAGCAGCGCACCCGCCGGGCCGTAGGCGATGCCGAAGATCAGCAGGGTTCCGATCAGGCCGACGACGAAGGCGAAGCCGCCGCCGATCTCGAGGATCGGGAACAGGACCAGCGCCCACGGGATGGCGATGATGCACGAGGTCAGGATGACCCGACGTCGACCGACCCGGTCGGACCACATCGCCGACGCCGCGGTCGACAGGCCGAAGACGATCGCGGCGATCATGCCCGCGCTCAGCACGAACGTGCGGGACAGGTCGAGGCTCTTGGTGCCGTAGTTCGTGAGGAAGGCCGTGCCCATGTAGAAGAGGGAGAACAGGCTCGCCAGCGCACCGCCGGCGATGAGGATCTCTTTCCACTGGTATCGGAAGGCATCCATGAAGGGCAGGGCGGGCCCGTCCGCGGCCTCGGACTCAAGTGCCTTGCGGCGCTGGGCTTCCTGGAAGACCGGGGTCTCCGCGACGGCGAGCCGCACCCAGAGGCCGACGGCGACGAGAGCGAACGACAGGATGAAGGGGATGCGCCAGCCGTAGTCGAGGAAGGCCGAGCTCGTCTCGCCGAGGGTCAGCGTGGCGATGAGGAAGGTCAGACTCGACAGGAAGAATGCGAACGCCGGTCCGAGCTGCGGGAACATCGCGTACAGACCACGTTTTCCGGGAGGTGCGTATTCGGCCGTGAGCAGCGTCGCGCCGGCCCATTCACCGCCCACCGCGAAGCCCTGCAGGAATCGCAGTACGACGAGGGCGATGGGAGCCGCGATCCCGATGCCCGATTCGGCGATGCCGAAGACTCCGGTCTCGTACCCCGGGAGGAGTCCGATCGCCACGGTCGCGACGCCCATGATCAGCAGCGTCCACACAAGCGTCCGCTTGCGGCCGATCCGGTCACCGAAGTGCCCGAACAGCATGGCGCCGACCGGGCGTGCGAAGAACGCCACGGCGAAGGTCGCAAAGGATGCGATCGTGCCGGTCACCTCGTCGGCTGCCGGGAAGAACACCGTCGGGAACACCAGCGCGGCCGCGGTGCCGTAGATGAAGAAGTCGTAGAACTCGATGGTCGTGCCGATCGAGCTGGCGGCCGCGACGCGTCGGAGGCTGGTGGGCTTCGCGTCGGGCGGCGTCTGGGGGTCGGGCGGTAAGTCAGCGCGAGGCGGATCGGCGGGGATCGTGGTCACTGGCGTCGTCCTTCTGTGCAGGCGGCCGCGTCGCGGTTGAGCGGCTCTGTCGAAGACCGGGCGCGAAGCCCGTACACCCCTCCGGGCGTGGGAATGAGTTCGGTCACTCGCGGCTCCTGGTGAGATGCATGTCATAGCTTCACCGGGACCGCCCCTGCACGGCACCCCCCGAAGAGGGGGCGCGGAGGGGTCAGTTCACGATGGCGGTCGCCTCGATCTCGACCAGCACCTCCGGTTCGTACAGCGCCTGCACGCCGATCAGCGTGGCCGGCGGCATCGGCGTGGGCAGTCCCACCTCGTCGGCCACGGCTTCGATCCCGGCCATGAAGTCCCCGATCTTCGCCGGTTCCCAGTCGGTCACGTACACCGTCAGACGCACGACGTCGCCGAAATCCGCGCCTGCGCCGCGCAAGCCGCGGGCGACGTTCCGCAGCGTCTGGGCGACCTGCCCAGCGAGGTCGGCCGGGATCGGCGATCCGTCACCGGTGTGAGCCACCTGTCCGGCGAGGTACACGTGTCGGGTGCCGGTTCCCACCGCAACGTGGTGGTACGGGGCGTTCGGCAGCATGCCTTCGGGGCTGGAGAGCGTGACGGACATGAGTTCCTCCTGGTCTTTGTAGGTATCGCTTGTATACTTGGTTCCGTTCGGTTACTTCAACGAAACCAGGTCTCATGCCCGATACCCCTGCAGCCGCACCGCCCTCGCCGAGAGGCGAACACGAACTGAGGATCGACGCCGCGTCCCGGGAGTTGCTGGGTCAGGTCCTGGACAAATGGTCCCTGAGCGTGTTGAACGAACTGTGTGAGGCGCCGTCTCGGTTCAACGAACTGCGCCGCGCCATCCCGGCGGTGTCGCAGAAGTCGCTCACCAGCACGCTGCGCCGCCTCGAGCGAAACGGCATCATCGAACGCCGCATGCTCAGCACACGACCGGTCTCCGTCGAGTACCGGATCACGCCGCTGGGCAAGACCGTTCGCGAACCGATCGACGGACTCCTGGAGTGGGCGTCGACGCATCTGCCGGCCATCGACGCCGCGCGCGAGAGGTTCGACGACGAGGTCCTCGGCCCCGACGAGGACCGCTGATGCGGGCCCCGCCTGCCACCGACCGACGGACCAGGAATAGGCTTCCACCTGCACCTTTGGTCTCGATAGCACTGAGGAGTACAGTCGAGCGCATGCAGCGCGCACTCCTTCTCGGTTGCCGCGGCGGGGTCTGACACGACCGGCCCTCCGTCGCGGGGCCCAATCACGCGCCGGTCACTTTCCTTCCAGACACGGAGAATGACCACTCATGGCACCAGCAGACACCTTCACCTCCGGCGCCAGCCGAATCGTCGAGCCGAACGGCCCGATTCCCGCCGACCAGCCCGTATGGAATCCGCAGCGCAACTCCGCGATGCCGGTTCACCGCTACCGTCAGTTCGCCGACGAGGTCGAGACGATCTCGCTGCCCGACCGCACCTGGCCCGACAAGGTCATCACCAAGGCCCCGCTGTGGTGTGCGGTCGACCTGCGTGACGGCAACCAGGCACTGATCGATCCGATGAGCCCGGCGCGCAAGCGTCGCATGTTCGACCTGCTGGTCCGCATGGGCTACAAGGAGATCGAGGTCGGCTTCCCGTCGGCGAGCCAGACCGACTACGACTTCGTCCGCGAGATCATCGAGGACAACGCGATCCCCGACGACGTCACCATCCAGGTCCTGACGCAGTGTCGCGAGGAACTGATCGAGCGCACCTTCGAGGCCTGCCGCGGTGCCGCGAACGTCATCGTGCACTTCTACAACTCCACCTCGGTGCTGCAGCGCCGGGTGGTCTTCCGTGCCGACAAGCCGGCCATCGTCAAGATCGCCACCGACGCCGCCCACAAGGTGCTCGAGGTGGAGAAGAACTACCCCGACACCAACTGGCGCTACGAGTACTCGCCGGAGTCCTACACGGGCACCGAGCTGAGCTTCGCCAAGGAGGTCGTCGACGCGGTCACCGAGATCATCGCTCCCACCCCCGAGAAGCCGATGATCGTCAACCTGCCCGCGACCGTCGAGATGGCCACGCCGAACGTCTATGCGGACTCGATCGAGTGGATGCACCGCAACCTGGCCCGCCGCGACTCGATCATCCTGAGCCTGCACCCGCACAACGACCGCGGAACCGGTGTCGCCGCAGCCGAACTGGGCTTCCAGGCCGGCGCCGACCGCATCGAGGGCTGCCTTTTCGGCAACGGTGAGCGCACCGGCAACGTCTGCCTGGTGACCCTGGGCATGAATATGTTCAGCCGCGGCGTCGACCCGCAGATCAGCTTCTCCGACATCGACGAGATCCGTCGCACCGTCGAGTACTGCAACCAGCTGAACGTCCCCGAGCGTCACCCGTACGGCGGCGACCTGGTCTTCACCGCTTTCTCCGGCAGCCATCAGGACGCCATCAACAAGGGCCTGGACCAGATGAAGTACGACGCCGACGACGCCGACTCCGACGTCGACGACATCGTCTGGGCCGTACCGTATCTGCCGATCGACCCGAAGGACGTCGGCCGCAGCTACGAGGCCGTCATCCGCGTGAACAGCCAGTCCGGCAAGGGCGGCGTCGCCTACATCATGAAGGCCGACCACGGCATGAACCTGCCGCGTCGTCTGCAGATCGAGTTCAGCCGCGAGATCCAGAAGATCACCGACGGCGAGGGCGGCGAGGTCAATCCCAAGGAGATGTGGGATGTGTTCGCCCAGAACTACCTGCACCCGGTCTGGCCGCTGGAGCGCATCCGCCAGAAGGTCGACGCGGCCGAGGTCGACGGCGGCGAGGACCACATCACCGCCGTGGTGAAGATCGAGGGCAACGAGCGGGAGATCACCGGCTCGGGCAACGGTCCGCTGGCCGCCTTCGTCGACGCCCTGGGCACCGTCGGCTACGACGTCCGCGTCCTGGACTACAGCGAGCATGCCCTGACCGCGGGCGGCGACGCCAGCGCGGCGGCGTACGTGGAGACCGAGGTCAACGGCGAGACCGTTTGGGGTGTCGGCGTGGCGTCGTCGATCACCACCGCGAGCCTGCGTGCCGTGGTCTCTGCGGTCAACCGCGCCTACCGCGTCACCTCGACCCCCGCTGCCGAGGACGAAGCCGCACCGCGCACCTGGGCTCCGTAGAGACCCTCGCGTAGCCGAGAACCGAGTACATCTCTGGCCGCTGGGCCGGGACCACGTCGACGGGTGATCCTCGTCCGGGGTCCCGGCCCGTTGCGCACCTCCGTGCCGACGGACCGTCGAAGACGGCACAACGCCGATATCCCTCGCTTCAGGATTTTGTATACGGTTGCGACATGGTAGCCACGACAACCCGCGAGTTGTATCTGGAGACCGGCCTCGCCGTACTCGCCGATTCCGGATACAGCGCGTTGAAGCTGTCCGAGGTGTGCAATCGACTCGGGGTCACCAGCGGCTCGTTTTATCACTTCTTCAAGAACTGGTCGGACTACACCACCCAGCTGATCGACCACTGGCTCGACTCGCGCACCCAGGTGGAGGTCGCGGCCGTCCAGGCCGAACCCGATCCGTTGCGCCGGATGATCGAGCTCATCGAGTTCGCGGTGTCCCTCCCCCACGAGGCGGAGGCCGCGATCCGCACGTGGGCGGCGATGAACCCGGACGTCCGCGAGGTCCAGCAGGCCGCCGACCGGTCGCGCTACGACGTGGTCTTCGACATCGCGATGGAGCTGCTCGACGACCGGGTCGCCGCCCATCGGTATTCGAGCTGGGCCAACTTCGTCCTCACCGGATACGAACAGACCACTCTCCCCGAGGACCGTGAGGCCCTGAGGTGGGCGGCCGAGCAGTTCATCGAGTCCCTGGCGGGTGCGGCCCGGCAACGGCGTGACGGCCAGATCGTGACGACCGATGGGCGCCCCCAGGCACCGGTGGTTGCCCGCGACTGACCTGCCGGTACCGGCGCCCGATGCCCCTCGTGCTCGAACTCACTCCCGCCGACCTCGCACCATTCGCCACCATCCCCGAGGCGAAAGCGGCGCAGATGATCACCGATGCACTCGCAATCGCGCGCACCATCGCGCCGTGCATCGCTGACGACGAGTTCGAGCACGCCGACGCGGCGAAGGCGATCATTCGCGGGGCCATCCTGCGATGGGATGCCACCGGTGCCGCGGCGTTGACGACGCAGTCGACGGCAGGTCCGATCAGCGAGACCGTCACCGTCGGCGCCCGGCGGTCGATGTTCTTCCCGAGCGAGATCACCGGCCTACAGAAACTCTGCGGCCAGCAACGCCGAGGCCGCGCCTACACCATCGACACCACGCCACCGCCGACGACCTCGGTGCCCGTCCGCGTGCTCAACCTCCCCGGCCAGTAGCCGAGCCGCTAGCCCGACAGCCGCATCGCAACCCCCGGGGGATGACCCCCTCCCCCGGCCCCAAGCCGCCGCCCAGGGCATAGGCGAGGTCTCTCTCTGGCGTTTTTCCACCGAACAGACTCATCGTCGCACCGGGTTCGCGACTCGCTCTGCCGCAAGGGTCTGCGACCGATAAGGTGCCACTACTTTTGGTGCTACGTGTGGGCAAGCGGTTAGACAGGAACTTAAGCTTTGGCTAAAGTCGGTGTGGACCGAGTACTAGTCGTCAGTGGGAGCGCGTATGAAGTGCGGTGCGCCGTGCGCAGCGACGGTTCGTCGCCAGCGCATACCTTCCTCGAACTCTTGAAGAGCGGTCGCTGGGAGGAAGACCCTGACTCGGAGCAGATACCAGACGATGAGCAAGTCAAGGACCATCATTGGTTCATTGAGGCGATCCGATGCTTCGCAGACGAGGGTGAGCCGCCATACAGGCATGCAATCAACGACCTGCAAGATGGAGTTTGGGAATTCAAGAAGGGCCGCAAGCGACTCTCGTTCTTCGACACGGATGGGGAAGGCGGCTACACCCCCAAGCTGAGAATTCGTGATTACCACGACGCGGACGTGCCGGACAGCGAGCACTGGGATGTTCCCAACTTCGACGAGAACCTCCGCTTGGGACACGCGTTTCCGAAGCTCGGGCAGAAGACGCGATCGGAAGACTTAACTGGCTCTTCCTGATTCAGAGTGCGTCGAGGTGTTGTGCGAGGCCGCCGGAGTGGATGAGTGACCGCAAGATGTAGTGGTTGAGGTTGCGGAAGCCCAACGCGATCCCGCGGAGGTGTTCCAGGCGGCCGTTGATCGCTTCGACGGGTCCGTTGGAGGCGCCGGTGTCGAAGTAGGCCAAGATCTCGGCACGCCGCGCCCATAATGATCGGCCGAGTTGGGCCAACTCTGCCAGCCCGGACGGAACGCCGGTATGAATCCGTTTGAGCAGCTTGTACATCGCGATCTTGCCGTCACGCTTGTTCTCCTGGCCGTAGGCGTTGATCAGCTCTTGGTAGATCGCGTAGGTGACCGAGACGGCCACGTGCTCCTCGTGAGCCTCCAACCCGCTACGTAGCCGGGCCTTCTGCTTGTCTGTCAGCAACGCGATCCGGGTCAGCAGTGGTCGGCGGATACCGTAGAGCGGATCACCCGTGCGGCCGCGGTGCCCACACGTATCGTGTTGCACGCGTTGACGACACACTGTGAGCTTCTCGGCGGCCAGATGGACCACGTGGAACGGGTCCATCACCGCCCGCGCCTTATCCAATGCCTCGGCGGTCGCGGTGCGATACCCGGTGAATCCGTCCATGGTGACCACCCGGATCCGGTCCCGAAAGGAGTCATCGCGGGCATCGAGCCAGTCCTTCAACGCCGCTTTGGACCGGCCGCCCACCATATCCAGCAAGCGCGCCGACCCGGTCCCATCCACAATCGGTGTGAGGTCGACCAGCACGGTCACGAAACTCGAATCACCATTGCCGCGAACATGTTTCCACTTGTGCTCATCAACACCGAGAACCCTGACACCGTCGAGTCGGCCAGGCGCCGAAGCCACCGTACGCGCCGCCTGCAACGCGAGGGCATTCACGGTGTTCCAGCCCAACCCGACCGACGCGGCGACCGCAGAGACGCTCATCTTGTCCAGAATCATCCGCCGAAGAATCCACGCGATCGTGCGGCGCGTCACCGCCGCGCGCGGCGCGACGATCGCCGAGATGTCGGCGCGAAAGATGCCCTGACCACACGCGCCGTTCTCGCAGGCGTAGCGCGGCACCCTCAGATGCAACCGGGTCGGATGGCCCACGATCGGTAGATCTGCCACCTCACGATCGACATGATCACGCAACCGACCCGCCCGCTCGCACCTCGGGCAGCTACTCTTCGGGGCCAAGACCTCGCAGAACAGGTGTGTGCGATCCTCGCCGTCGAGAGCGGCATCGGTGATCGTCACCCCGAGTTCGATCGTGCGGCAAATCGTGTCGGCAATGGCGCTACGCTGCAACGAGGGTCCTGTCGGTGTGAGTGATGAGGTGTAGGGGCTTTCATCTTCACACCACAGGACCCGCCCGCATCCCCGGCTCGCCGCCGCCGAACCCGACCTACATCTTGTGCCCGGTAGAACCCGTTCTACGCACCGTCAATCAGGAAGAGCCACTTAACTGCTTGCGCAGACATTCGAGAGGAGGACTTGAGCCATGACAGGTAGGCCGAAGAGGGCCCCTAGGTCAGTCGTTGATGAGGTTGTGTCCACACCTGAAGGGGCTCAAGGACTCGCCGCTGCCAGGTTGAGCAATGAGGTGATGAAGGTCTTGCTTCAAGCCGTCAAGGCCTCGGGGCTCAGCCAGCGCGAGTTGGCGGCCAGGGTCGGCGTGTCCGAGGCTCGTGTATCCCAGATCCTGAACGGTGACGGAAACATTCGGGTAGCTGCGGTGGCTCGGTACTTGAATGCATTGGGCTATACGGCTCAGATCTCCGCGGAGGCACATACAGACAAGAGTCTCCCTAGCCTCCCGATCCCTCCCCGCAAACGGGTGAAGCGCCGAAGGACAGCCAGGAGTCCGGAGCCATTTGACCCAGCCGTTCTCTTTAGCTCGCTGTATGAATCGAGCCAAGTCAAGAAGCAGAGTTCGATTGAGTGGCGAACCCCCAGAGAACGTCGAGGTGCAGACTTGGAACGGAGTTTCGCACTCTGGGACGTTAAGGATTCCGTGTACTCAGAGTCTGCTTCCCGATCGGTTCACAAAGAAAAGATTGGTGCGTGATGTCGGACGATGTGAGCGTCGACGATAAGTCCGACGGCGACCGTCGTCCGATTGATTCACTCGACGAGTTGGCAGAGATGGTCGAATCAACCCCATACCTGCTGTTCAACCTCACCGTTCTACGAACCGAACAAACTCAGCCGGAAGACACAGGCGACGACAATTCGGAGGACGACTCCGGAGATCCCCTAGATTGCGCCGTTCAGACAAGCGCGAGCCCGAACTACAGTCAGGTCAGGGCCAAAGTCGTATCGCGTACATCAGATGGCGAGGTGCGGCTTGACTTCGGGGTGCAGTTCCATTGGGAGGAACCGGTCGAAATATCCTCAGAACTGGCGCGCGATTTCGCTGAGGCCTACGCGATTCCGCACACGGTAGCGCGGGCCGCATTCCTCCTAGATGAAGTGCGCCGAACGCATGACATCCTGGTGGAGGAGGTTCCGTTCCAGTGGACTCTGCCGTATTCATTTTCGAACTTGCGACGCGAGGGAGAAGGCCAGACTGAAAGGCCTTGAGCGTAGGCCCCAATCGCTTGCTCTTCTGCAAGGGCGGGGATGGATTCCCGACTCAAGGCCCTGCTGGCGATGATCGTCTCAGGGCCTCCATCATTAACGGAGCCGAACCGGATTGCAGAGCCGTCTAAGGTTTGTGTACCCACGAATCCGTGTTCCACAGATTGACCTTCGCCCCTGTACGAGTGTCTATCCAGAAGCGGACACCCTTCGGGTGGCAGAAGGTTCTACCCCATCCCGGTCGACCCACGACACCATTGCCCGTTATCGCGTCACGGCCAGCACTCGTGGCCCCCTGCCCATCGGGCAAGCGGCTGGGTCTGGCACCGATGAGCGGTTGATCAGGCCACCCCTCGGTGGCCTCGGAGCACGGCCGAGGACTCTGCTACGTGCCGTCAGTCGGTTTACGTCGGACTGTGCAAGAGCGACGAGCGCACGGATGCGCTTCGTGCCCGGGCGCGGAGTCGAACTGAGGGGGACCCATTCGATGGTCCAGTCGCTATGCGGCTTGAGGTTGGTGGGTCGTGGTCCACTGTAGGGCGAACTCGGCGGGGGTGAGTCCGTGGTGGGCCGAATGGGGTCGGTTGGCGTTGTAGTCGATCCTCCAGTCTTCGATGATGACCCGGGCTTCGCGCAGGGAGTCAAAGCGCCAGGAGTTGAGCAGCTCGTCGCGCAGGCGGCCGTTGAACGATTCGATCCAGGCGTTCTGCCACGGGGAGCCGGGGTCGATGAATAGTGATCCGGTGCCGTTGAATCGGCACCAGTCGTTGACGGCGTGAGCGACGAATTCCGGTCCGTTGTCGAACCGCACGTAGCACGGTGGACCATGTATCAGGGCCAGGCGGTCGAGAACGTCAACCACGCCATCGGCGTTGATGACGCGGTCGACGTGGATCACCAGGGCTTCGCGGGTGAACTCGTCGATCACGTTGAGCATTTTGATGGTTCGGCCGTCGGCGGTGGTGTCGAATTGGAAGTCCATCGCCCAGATCACGTTCGGCCGGATTGGGCACATCGCCCCAACCGCGGTCCCGATTCCGGTGAGCCGTTTCTTCCTGCGGCGCTGGGGAACTCGCAGCCCCTCCTCACGCCACAGGCGGCGGATGCGTTTGTTGTTGACCGTGAAGCCCGCTTTGCGCGCGGCGATCGCGGCGCGTCGCCAGCCCCAGCGGGGCCGGTCGGTGGAAAACCCACGTAGCCAGGACCGCAGCTCGGCTTCCTCCGCGGTGATCGGCGCTGGGTGCAGTCGCATCGTGGAGCGGTGGATGCCCACCACAGCACATGCTCGCCGCTCAGATACCCCGAACCGCTCACGCAGCATCGTCACGGCGCTGCGCTTGCGGTTCGGGGTCAGAAGTTTCCCGACGAAATCTCCTTGAGCATGTCGATATCGAGGGCCTGGTTGGCGACCAACTTCTTGAGCCGAGCGTTCTCAGCTTCGAGTTCTTTGAGGCGTTTGACGTCATTGGCCTTCATGCCCCCGTACTGGGCCACCCAGCGATGCCAGGTCGACTCTGTGACCTCCAGATGCCGGCACACCTCAGCCAACTCCTGCCCGGTCCCGAGGAGCTTGTTGCCCTCGGCCAGCTTGCGGATGATCTGATCCGGCGTATGCCGCCGGCGCTTGCTACCTGCCATGTCGTCGTCGATTCTTCCTGCCCAAACACTCGGGCAACAGAGTCGCACAACAACTGGACCACTACGAAGGGCCCACCTCAGAACCGCGCTGATGGAACCGTCCCGGGCTATCCCAGGAGCGTCTTAGTCGTGCCGGCCGACCGCGGCACAGCACGCCGCGGCAGCGAGAGGGATGAGGTAGAGCGCGCTGAGCGCGGATGCGGCTGTCAGAGCCACCGATACGATTGATGCGCGGCGCATCGGAATGAGCCTCCGGTGTGTCCGAGGCCCTGGAAGGTGTTGCAGCACCCGCCAGGGCCGACTTATGTCATCGACACGGGTTGGAGAACCCGCTGTACATGGCCGAGGACGCGGGTGCCGCCGACCTCATCGCCGGCGGGCGTCTGCAACTCGGCATCAGCCGTGGATCGCCCGAGCAGGTCCTCGAGGGTTACAAGTACTTCGGCTACGTCCCGCCGGAGGGTTCCACCGACGCCGACATGGCCCGCCAGCACACCGAGGTGTTCCTCCGCGTCATCGAGGGCGGCGGCTTCGCCCGCCCCAACCCGCGGCCCATGTTCCCGAACCCGCCCGGACTGCTGCCGATCGAGCCGCAGTCACCCGGCCTCCGCGACCGCATCTGGTGGGGTGCCGGCACCCGTGCCACCGCCGAATGGACTGCGCAACAGGGCATGAACCTGATGTCGTCGACGCTGCTGACCGAGGACACCGGCGTCCCGTTCCATCAGTTGCAGGCCGAGCAGATCCACCGTTTCCGCAAGGCATGGGCCGACGCCGGCCACCCGCACGAACCGCGGGTCTCGGTGAGCCGCAGCATCTTCGCACTCGTCGACGACCGTGACCGGGCCTACTTCGGACGCGGCGGCGACGAATCCGACCAGGTGGGCGTCATCGACAACAGCGTCGCGCGGTTCGGTCGCAGTTATGCCGACGAGCCGGACAAGCTCATCGAGCAGCTCCGCGAGGACGAGGCGATCGCCGCGGCGGACACCCTGCTGCTGACCGTGCCCAACCAGCTCGGCGTCGAGTACAACGCTCATGTCATCGAGTCGATCCTCACCCACGTCGCGCCCGCGCTCGGCTGGCGCTGACCGAGAACACCCAAATCGCCACGCGACCGGCCGCACTGCCATAACGTCACGGACGATCCCCATCCCCGTTCCGAGGAGTACTCACCCATGTCCGAAGTGATCGTCGTCGCCACCATCTCGCCGAAGCCGGGCGAGGAGCAGGCCGTCCGCGACGCGGTGCTGGCCGCCATCCCCGAGGTGCACAGCGAGCCCGGCTGCGGCAAGTACGCACTGCACGAAGCCACTGGCGACTCCACCGATCTGGTCATGATCGAGCGCTGGGAATCCTTCGAGGCGCTGGCCACCCACGGCGGCGCACCGGCGCTGACCGAGCTCGGCAAGAAAATCGGGCCGCTGCTGGCCGGCCCGCTCGACGTGAAGACGTTCTCCGCCGTTCCCGCAGGTGACGCCGACAAGGGCGCGATCTGACCCGCTGAACCGACGACGCCCTCGCCCCCGATCCCGACCGGGCGAGGGCGTTCGCATCTTCGCGCCTGTTGATTCAGCGGACAGGTGCGTGCTAGACCTGTATAACGATCGTTAGATAAAGTGATGGGCGCCATGCCGGGTCCGCACTGGTTCGCGACACCACACGGGGAGGAAACCTCTATGCCCGAAGCCGTCATCGTCGACGTCGTCCGCCTTGCATCCGGGAGGGGCAAGCCGGGCGGCGCCCTGTCGGAGACCAAGCCGGTCGAGCTGCTCGCCCACGTGCTGCGTTCACTCGTCGAGCGCAACGACATCGACCCCGCGATCGTCGACGACGTGATCGGCGGCTGCGTCGGCCAGGCCGGCGAGCAGGCTCTCAACATCTCGCGTTCGGCCCTGCTGTCGGCCGGTTTCCCCGAGTCCGTCCCCGCGACGACCGTCGACCGCCAGTGCGGTTCGAGCCAGCAGGCGGCACACTTCGCCGCGCAGGGCATCATCGCCGGCGCGTACGACGTCGTCATCGCCGCCGGTGTCGAGTCGATGAGTCGCGTGCCGATGGGCTTCTCCACCGCAGGCCGCAGCCCGTACGGTCCCAGCATCGCGGCCCGTTACCCCGAAGGGCTTGTCAACCAGGGCATCTCGGCCGAACTGGTCGCCGCCAAGTGGAAATTCGACCGTGCGGAACTCGACGCCTTCGCCGCCCGGTCGCATCAGCGCGCCGCGGCCGCCGCCGCCGACGGCTTCTTCGACCGTGAGGTCCTGCCGATCGATGTGGTCGACGCCGAGGGCAAGACGTTCACCCACAAGGTCGACGAGACCGTGCGCGCCTCCACCACCGCCGACGGCCTCTCCGGCCTGAAGCCGTCGTTCTACAACGAGGCGCTGGCCGAGCGGTTCCCCGAGATCAACTGGCACATCACGCCGGGCAACTCCTCGCCGCTCACCGACGGCGCGTCGGGCGCCCTGATCATGAGCGACACGATGGCGTCGAAGTTGGGACTGACCCCACGCGCCCGCTTCCACTCGTTCTCGGTTGCCGGCGACGACCCGATCTTCATGCTGACCGCGCCGATTCCCGCGACCCACAAGATCCTCGAACGTTCAGGCCTGTCCATCGACGACATCGACGCCTACGAGGTCAACGAGGCGTTCGCGTCGGTGCCGATGGCCTGGGCCCAGGAGTTCGGCGCCGATCCGGCCAAGCTGAACCCGCGCGGTGGCGCCATCTCGCTGGGTCACGCACTCGGCTCCTCCGGCACCCGCCTGCTGAGCACCCTGGTCAACCATCTCGAGGTCACCGGCGGCCGCTACGGTCTCCAGACCATGTGCGAGGGCGCGGGAATGGCCAACGCCACCATCATCGAACGTGTCTGACGCAGCGAAAGCCGCTGCCGGGAAACGGTTCACGGTCGACACCGAGGGACTGGACTGGCGACGGCGCGACAACGTGCCACTGCCGACCACCCTGGACGCGGCGAAGCGCGCCTTCTACGAGCGCGGGTTCCACGGCACCTCGATCCGCGACATCGCGTCGCGCGCCGGGGTTTCACTACCGACGCTCTACTACCACCACGACAACAAACTCGGCATCCTCGTGGAGTTGCTCGAAGCGGCGATGACGTCGGTCCTCGCCTGGGTCGGAGCAGCGATCGAGGAAGGACGTACGCCGAGCGAGAAGCTGTCGAACGCGATCGAGTCCATCGTCCTGCACATGACCAGCGATCTCGAGTTGGCCAGTGTCGCAAGCGAGTTCCGTCATCTCGATCCGGAGGACCCGCGGCGCGAGCCCTACATCGCGATGCGGACCGAGACCGAGAACATGCTCGCCGACGTCATCCAGGCAGGCCTGGACTCGGGCGAGTTCCGATTCGACCAGGACGTCAAGGACCTCCTGCGCTACCTGTTCGGCGCCTGCCAGGCAGTCACCACCTGGTACCGCCCGTCCGGTGCTCGCACACCCGCAGAGGTCGCGGCATCCTACGCCCTGATCGCACTG
The DNA here is from genome assembly GCF_030316175.1 of Gordonia sp. Swx-4. Classification (NCBI taxonomy): domain Bacteria; kingdom Bacillati; phylum Actinomycetota; class Actinomycetes; order Mycobacteriales; family Gordoniaceae; genus Gordonia; species Gordonia sp. Swx-4. The sequence continues at coordinate 463,296 of NZ_CP128197.1, read as the reverse complement.
CGGGTCGTGGGTGCGCAGAGTACGAAGAACGACGACTGACACCACTGTTTCCGGTCCACGAAAGGGAGAAAGTCCATGAAACGCAAGATCTTCGAAGACGAGCACGAGGCCCTGCGGGTAACCGCGCGCAACTTCTTGATCCGCGAGTGCGGTCCGTACAACGAGGAATGGACCAAGGCCGGTCAGGTCGACCGTGAGATCTTCAAGAAGGCCGGCGACGCGGGCCTCCTGGGCTTCAACATCCCGGAGGAGTACGGCGGCGGCGGCGCGATGGACGACTTCCGCTTCAACGCGGTCGTCGTCGAGGAGTTCGCCAAGTTCGACGGTGCTGCACCCGGCCTGAGCCTCCAGAACGACGTCGTCGCACCGTACTTCGTGCACCTTGCCAACGACGAGCAGAAGAAGCGTTGGATGCCGGGTATCGCCACCGGTGAGACGATCCTCGCCGTAGCGATGACCGAACCCGGTGCCGGTTCGGACCTCGCCGGCATCAAGACCTCGGCGAAGCTGGAGGGTGATCACTACGTCCTCAACGGCAACAAGACCTTCATCTCGTCGGGTATCAACTCCGACCTCGTGGTGGTCGTGTGCCGCACCAACCCGGACCCCGCGGCCGGCCACAAGGCGTTCTCGCTGCTGGTCGTCGAGCGCGGCATGGAGGGCTTCGAGCGCGGTCGCAAGCTCGACAAGATGGGCCTCAAGGCGCAGGACACCGCCGAGCTGCACTTCAACAACGTGCGCGTCCCGGTCGAGAACCTGCTCGGCCAGGAGGGCATGGGCTTCTACCACCTCATGCAGAACCTCCCGTCCGAGCGTCTGTCGATCGGCATCGGCGCGATCGCCGGCGCACGCGCGATCTTCGAGGAGACCCTGCAGTACACCAAGGACCGCAAGGCATTCGGTCGTCCCATCGGCACCTTCCAGGCGAACCGCTTCACGCTCGCCGAGATGGCCACCGAGCTGGACATCGCCGAGGTCTACATCGACCGCTGCCTCCAGGGTGTGCTCGACGGTGAACTCGACGCCATCGACGCCTCCAAGAACAAGTGGTGGTGCACCGAGCTCGCCAAGCGTGTCATCGACAGCTGCCTGCAGCTGCACGGCGGCTACGGCTACATGAACGAGTACCGCGTGGCCCGCGCCTACACCGATGCCCGCATCCAGACGATCTTCGGTGGCACCACCGAGATCATGAAGGACATCGTCGGCAAGAGCCTGGGCGTCTGATCCTCAGGACACGAACCAGGCCGGTGGCTCACGCGAAATGCGTGGGCCACCGGTCTTTTTCGATCACTGACCGTGGTCGGCGCCCGTGGCCATCAGAAGCTCGACGACCTGCGCAACCGCCGTCCGGGAGCGGGGCCGCGAGAGGGCCTCGTACACGCGTGCCGCGCGAACGCCCTTGAGTTCCAGCCGCTTCACACCCGGGTGACGGACCGCGAACCGCGGCATCAACGCGATCCCGTGGCCGCCGGCGACGAGGGCCTCGATGGTGGTGAAGTCCAGCATGCGCTGGGTGACACGCGGCGCCACCCCCGTTACCGCCGAAATGGATTGCAGCACATCGTCGACCGGGAACCCACCCTCGACGCTGATCCAATCGTGCTCGGCGAGCTCGGACACCGCCACCTCGTCGGCGTCGGCGAGCGGACTGTCGGCGGGGACGATCACGTCGACCGGCTCGCGCATCAGCTCGGCAACCCACACGCGCGACTGGTTGACCGCAGGTGTCCGCTCGTCCCGGTGTGTCACGACGACGTCGAAGTCGGCGAGAGCAGGTGCCGCATCCGGATATCCGACGTCGAGGTGGAAGGCATGCACCTCGATCCCGGATTCGGCGGCGCGATCGAGGACGGTCGGCAGCAACAGTGTCGAACCCGACGGGAACATCGCGAGCCGGACGCGGGCCCGGCCCGACCGATACGACGCCATCTCCTCCTGGGCCCGTTCGACGGCGGCGATCACCTCGTCGGCGCGCAAGACCAGCGCGCGGCCCGCCTCGGTCAGCCGGATGCGCCGACCGTCGGGTTCGAACAGCGGGACGCCGGCCTCGTCGGCGAGGACCTTCAGTTGCTGTGACACCGCCGACGGCGTCATGTGCATCGCGTCGGCGACCGCACCGATCGACTCACGATCGGCGAACTCACGCAGCAATCGCAGTCGGCGGACCTCCATGGGCCAAAGGTACCGACAAACCGGTCGGGTCCTGCTCAGGTGCGAGGTGAGCCGAGCCGCCGACAAGGAATGTCTCCGCCCCCGAATCGGTTGTGCCGATCATGGCAACACAAGACGTGACCCTGGAAACCTTTCAACCCACCATCGAGGCCGACGGCATCGTGCTTCTCGACTTCTGGGCGAGCTGGTGCGGCCCGTGCCGCATGTTCGGCCCCGTGTTCGAGAAGGCCTCCGAGTCCCACACCGACATCTTCTTCGGCAAGATCGACACCGAGGCCGAGCAGCAGCTCGCCGGTAGCCTCGGCATCCAGTCGATTCCGACGCTGATGGCCTTCCGTGACGGCATCCTCGTGTTCAACCAGCCCGGAGCGCTCCCCGCCGCACAGCTCGAGGAGCTCATCGGCGCGGTCGAGGCTCTCGACATGGACGACGTCCGGGCGAAGGTCGCCGCAGCACAGCAGTGACCCACGATGCACGTGGGACGGATTGTTCAGATGATCTGAACAATCCTTCCGCTTAAATTCGATTGTCCTTCATCGCGCCGCCTCGGACGATGGTGGTCATGTCCACTCGTGACCGGTTGCTCGCCCTCTGCGTCGTGTTCTTGTGGGGACTGAACTTCGTCGCGATCCACTTCAGTCTCGAACACTTCCCGCCGTTCTTTCTGGCAGCGCTGCGCTTCGCCGTCATGGCGATCCCGGTCATCCTGTTCGTGCGTTTTCCCAAGGTCCGCCTCAAGTGGTTCCTCGTCTACGTGGCGGGGTTCGGGACCGTGCAGTTCATGTTCCTGTTCCTGGCGATGAGCCTGGGGATGCCGGCCGGACTGGCCTCGCTGGTGTTGCAGACGTCGGCGCCCTTCACCGTGGTTCTCGGCGTGCTGTTCCTGCGTGAACGGATGACGGTCGCACAGGTGGTGGGCCTGATCGTCGCAGTCGGCGGCATGGGCCTGATCGCCGTCGACCGCGCGACCGGCAGCGACATCGGCGTGGCCGCGCTCCTCCCGATCGGCCTCACCATCCTCGGTGGCCTCAGCTGGGCGATCGGCAACATCGGTGGCCGTCTCGCCCAGCCCGACGACTCCTTCCGCATGACCATGTGGATGGCCGTCGTCGCGACTCCGCCGCTCTACCTGGCGAGCCTGATCATCGAGGGACCGTCCGCCGGCTTCGACGCGCTGATGACGATCGGCACGGAGACCGGCCTGCGCGCCCTCGGCGGACTCGTGTACCTGGCCGCCCTGGGAACCCTCGTCGGCGCGGGCCTGTGGACTGTGCTCCTGAGCCGCAACGACGCGAGCCGGGTGTCGCCGATGTCGCTGCTGGTGCCCGTCGTGGGGATCAGCGCGTCGTTCGCCTTCCTCGGCGAGGTCCCGACCGTCGGTGAGATCGTCGGTGCGGTGATCGTCGTCGGCGGCTGCGCGGTCGGCGTGATGGCCCGGCCGCGGTCGCGCAGACGTCAGCGGGTTGCGGCCGAGGCCGCATCCACGAAGCCGCCGACCACGACTACAGCCACCACGAGCACGGCGACCACGAACACGGACTCGGCGGCCGACGTCGACCTGGCGTGCGCGGCGACTGCAGCCCGCGACCGCTAGCCGGCAATCGACCCCTGGTCAGCGCGGGGCGACTCGTCGAGGGCTCGCCGGACCTCGGCGCACATCCGGTCCACCGCCGCGCGGGCGCCGGAGCTGATCAGGGTCATGTTGATGAAGCCGTGGATCAGCGATCCCTCTCGGCGCAGCGTCACGGGTACACCCGCCTCCTCCAGCTTCTTCGCGTAGGCGAGGCCCTCGTCGCGGAGTGGGTCGAACCCGGCGACGATGACGTGTGCCGGCGGAAGGCCGCTGAGGTCGTCGGCGAGCAGCGGCGAACAACGCGGGTCCTTGCGTTGTGCGACATCCGGCACGTAGCGGTCGTTGAACCAGTGGATTCCGTCCAGGGTCAGGAAGTACCCGTTCGCGAACTCACGACGCGAGGGGGTCTCCGCGGTGGCGTCGGTGACCGGGTAGATGAGCAGCTGGAAGACCGGTGTGACCGGCTCGTCGCGGACGAGTCGGGAGACCACGGTCGCGAGGTTTCCGCCCGCGCTGTCCCCGGAGACGACGATCCGCGCGGGATCGAGACCCCACCGCGGTGCCGTGTCCACGGCGAAATGCCAGGCCGCGACGGCGTCGTCGACTCCGGCAGGGAACGGATTCTCGGGTGCGAGCCGGTACTCGACCGACAGCACGTCGAGTCCGGTGCCGTGCGCGAGCCGACGCACGAAGGTGTCGTGGCTGATCCGGCTGCCGGTGACGAACCCACCGCCGTGGAAGTAGACGACGAGCCCGTCCGACTCGGTCGACGAGCGGTAGCGCGTGGCCGGGATCGGACCGGCCGGACCGTCGATGACCAGGTCTTCCTCGACGGCCATCGGCGGCAGTTTCTCGGCCATCGCGGCGCCGAGCTCATCCGTACTGGCGCGCGACTGGTGGACCTCACCCGCGAACGGATTCGACCCCGGGACGTGCTCGGTGGACCAGCCGACCGCGACGAATTCCGGTGCCACCCGCTCACCATCGGAGTTGACGGGCGCACGCCGGCCGAGAACCGCCATCGCGGCGTCGGGAATCCTCGCCGCGGCGAGTAGCACGCCACGTTGGATTCGTGCGGGCAGGGACAGGCGGAGATAAGTGTCGCGGCTCACAGTCGCCGAGCCTACTTGCTGGTCGCCTGTCGGCACGAGCAACCCGGGCATCCGCCCTGTGGAACACTCGTGGCCATGCCCGACCGTCCATCGTCTGCCGGATCCGCATCTCGCCCGAGCACCCGTGTGCCCGCCCGCACCTCGGTCGCGCTGGCCGCGGCCGCAGCGGCTCGCTGGGCATCGCGCACCGCGGGCCGCGGCAAGGGTTCGATGATCGGCGGCCTCGTCGCCGCCAAGATCGATCCCGACATCATGCGTCGTCTCGCCGCCGGCAAACGCTCCGCGATCATCACCGGCACCAACGGCAAGTCGACGACCACCCGGATGACCGCCGCCGCGATGGCCGAGCTCGGCGAGGTCGCCACGCAGGCCGACGGCGCCAACATGGACGCCGGCATCATCGCGACCCTCACCCTCAGCCGCACCGCGCCACTGTGCGCGCTGGAGGTCGACGAACTCCACGTACCGCACGTCAGCGACGCGGTCGATCCCGAGGTGCTGGTCCTGCTGAACCTGTCGCGCGACCAGCTCGACCGGGTCGGCGAGATCAACCTGATCGAGCGCAGGCTTCGCGAGGGCATCGCCCGTCACCCGTCGACCACCGTGGTCGCGAACTGCGACGACGTCCTGGTCACCTCGGCCGCCTTCGACGCGCCCGACGTGGTGTGGGTGGCCGCGGGCGCCGGCTGGGTCGGCGACTCGGTGAGCTGTCCCCGCACCGGCGAACCGATCGTGCGGTCCGGCGACGGTTGGCAGTCGACCGGAGACGAGAACTTCCGTCGACCCACGCCCGACTGGTGGTTCGACGACGAGAACATCTACGGCCCCGGCGGCTTCTCCGCTCCCCTGACCCTGGCCGTCCCCGGCCGGGCCAACCGCGGTAACGCAACGCAGGCGGTGGCCGCCGCCGTCGCGATGGGCGCGGACCCGGGCAAAGCCGTCGCCGCGGTCGGGACGGTCGGCGAGGTCGCCGGTCGTTACGGCGTCCACCAGGTCGGGAACCACTCCGTCCGTACGCTTCTCGCGAAGAACCCGGCCGGCTGGCAGGAGGCCCTGTCGATGATCGACCAGGACGCCGACGGCCTGGTCATCGCGGTCAACGGACAGGTTCCCGATGGCGAGGACCTCTCCTGGCTGTGGGACGTGCGATTCGAGGCCTTCGAGACGATGCAGGTGGTCGCCGCCGGCGAGCGGGCCGCCGACCTGTCGGTGCGCCTGCTCTACGCGGGCGCCGAGCACACCACCATCCCAGACCCGATGGCGGCGATCGCCTCGTGTCCGCCGGGACGCGTCGAGGTGCTCGCCAACTACACCGCCTTCCGCGATCTGGGTATCGCCATGGAACGCGCGGCACGTGCACGAAAGGCCGAACAGTGAGCGAGTCGACGCTGCGGATCGGGCTGGTCCTGCCCGACGTCATGGGCACCTACGGCGACGGCGGCAACGCCCTCGTCCTCAAGCGTCGCGCCATCATGCGCGGAATCGACGCCGAGGTCGTGCACATCACGCTCGACGACCCGGTACCGGACTCCCTCGACGTCTACACCCTCGGTGGCGCCGAGGACTACGCCCAGCGTCTGGCCACCCGACACCTGACCCGCTACCCCGGCCTGCAGCAGGCCGCGGCGGCGGGACGCCCGGTCCTCGCGATCTGCGCGGCCATCCAGGTGCTCGGCCACTGGTACGAGACCTCGGCCGGTGAACGGGTCGACGGCATCTCGCTGTTCGACCTGACCACCGCACCGCAGGAGAAGCGCAGCATCGGCGAACTGGTCACCGAACCGACGCTCGCCGCGCTCACGCAGCCGCTCACCGGCTTCGAGAACCACCGCGGCGGAACAACGTTGGGCTCCGATGCCAAGCCGCTCGGACGTGTGAAGCACGGCGTCGGCAACGGCGTCGGCGACGGCACCGAGGGCGTCGTGCAGGGCAGCGCGCTCGGCACCTACATGCACGGTCCGGCGCTGGCTCGCAACCCGGAGCTCGCCGACCACCTACTCGCGACCGCGATGGGCGTCGAATCGCTTGCGCCGCTGGACCTCCCGGAGGTCAGCCGGTTGCGCAAGGAACGCCTCGCCGCCGGCCGGCGGCGGTAGGCACTCACTCCCCCGGCACGATCCCCGCGGACTCCGCCGCGGCTTTCAGCACGTCCACGAGCATCTCGACGGTCAGCCGTCCGGTGAAGGTGTTGTGCTGACTCACGTGGTAGCACCCGAACACCTCGAGGACCGCGTCGCCGCGGGTCAGGATCGTCGACGCGCCGTGCCCGAACTTCGGCGCCGGCCGCGGCACCGTCCAGCCGAGCGCGCCGAACGTGCGCAGCGTCGACTGCCAACCGAAGGCGCCCAGCGTGATCACGGATCGCGCCGTCGGAGCGAGCAATTCGAGCTCACCGTGCAGCCAGTGCGAGCACCGGTCCCGCTCCTCGACCGTCGGCTTGTTCTGCGGCGGAGCGCAGTGCACGGGCGCGGTGATCCGGGTGTCGAACAGTTCCAGCCCGTCGTCCATCGACACCGAGTGCGGCTGACTCACCAGGCCCGCGAGATACATGGCGGAGAACAGGAAGTCACCGGACTGGTCGCCGGTGAACATCCGGCCGGTGCGATTGCCGCCGTGGGCGGCCGGCGCGAGACCCACGATCAGCAACCGCGCATCCGCCGGTCCGATGCCCGGGACCGGCCGTCCCCAGTACTCCTGGTCGGCGAACGCCCGACGCTTCTCACGGGCCACCTGTTCGCGCCACTCGACGAGCCGCGGGCATGCGCGACAGTCGATCAGCAGCGCATCGAGCTCCGCGAGGTCACGGAATCCCGGATCACGAGAGTGCCGTCGGGTGCCCATATCCGACAGTAACCGCGAGCGGCGGTGGAGCGATCAGTCCAGTACGACGCAGCGTTCGCGCGTGCGGTCGACCGCGAACCAGCCGCGTTCGAACTCCTGCCATTGCTGCAGGTGGGCGCGCGACCCCTCGCCGTCCCGTGCGACGGCCCGCTCCAGACGCTCGGCCTCGGTTCCGCCGTCGAGCCACAGGGCGTGGGTCAACCGGTCGGCGATGCGACGCCGCGCCGACGACACCCCTTCGATGATCAGCAGCGGCTGCCACTCGATCCACACCGGCGGCCCGGGCGTCGCGACACCGTCGCGCCACACCCGAGGCCGATAGCGGTAGTCCCATCGCCGGACGAAGGAATGCAGCACATCGGCTTCCAGTTCGGGCCACCAGGCGACCGGGTCGTCCCAGGAGGCGAAGTCGTCGGTGCGCACCAGCGTCACCCCGGCGCCCCGCTCACGCAGTTGCGCGACCAGTAGATCCGCGACCGTCGACTTGCCCGCTCCCGACGGTCCGTCGATGGCGACGATGCCCGAGTCGAGCTGCCCGGCGAGTTCGGCGACCCGCGCACCGATCTCGGGGGCGACGCGGTCGGCCGCCGTCACCGCACCGCCACACCCGCGGACAGACCCGGCGGGAACGTGGTCAGTGGTGCGGTGATCGGCGCCTCCGGGACACGGGTGACCGCGGTCCGCCCGGTCCGCAGGTACTCGGCGATGGCGGCGTCGAGCGGCCGGTTCGCACGGCCCAACTGACCGTGGTCTCCCCCGCCGACGGTGATCAGGTGGCTGTCCATCTGCCGCCGCATGACCAGGCTTCCGCGGTACGGCGTCTGGGGATCGCCGATGCTCTGGATCTGCAACGGCCGTACGGCGAGGCCCCGATTCCGGATCTGGATCGGGCGGGTGACCGGAGCCGCTCCCGCACAGGCCATCCCCGACCGGTAGACGAATCCCGGCGCCTCGAACGGGTCGGCGGTGACGTAGCCGGTGATGAACGCCGGGAGGCTCATCGACGGGTCGGCCGGCACCTGGTTCTCGTTGCACAGGACGATCCCCTGCATGTCCTGTGAGACCGTCGCAGCTTCGAGAACCGTGGGTGGGGGCTCGGCGAACTTCCGGGCGGTACCGGCCGTCATCATCGCGATGACCGGCCAGAGGTTCCGATCGGGCGCAAACGCCCGCGTCAGGATCAGGAGTCCCGAGTTCGCCTGCACCGAACCGGGTGTCAGCAGCGTCGCAACGAAGTTCTCGAACCGTGCACGCGCATCCGCGGTCAGGTCGGTCCCGGCGATGTACTGGTCGGCGACGGCGCGAAGCCCCGGCGGAACGTCCCCGACCCGTGCCGGTGGCGCGACCAGAGACGGCGGGACGCCCGCCTCGGCGCTGACACGGTTGCTCCACTTCCGGTACACGGCAAGCGGAGTGGCACCGAGATGGTAGATGCGATCGTTCCGGGCGATCCAGGCCATCATGGCGTGGACGCGGGCCTTGTAACCGGGGGTCTGCGTATCCAGGAGTGCGTTCCACACGACGCCGGGATCGAAGCCGGAATCGAGGACCATGCGATCCACCCGCTGGGGGAACAGCGTCGCGTAGGTCGCGAAGAGCAACGTCCCGTAGGAGATGCCGTACAGGCTGATCGCGGACTCGCCCAGCGTCCGACGGACCACCTCGATGTCGCGTGCGGTGTTCTCCGTGGTGAGGGTCGACCCGACACCCGGCGTTTGCCGTTCGCACCGATCTCGATTGAGTTTCCCTGCGGCGGTGAAGGTTTCGGGCTCCGATCCGGTGATCGGGTCACACTTGAGCGGAGTGCCCGACACCAGCCCACGCGGCTGCACCGCAACGAGATCCCACTGATCGCGCACCTCGTCCGGCACACGCAACTGGCTGAACATCGCGATCCCGTCGCCGCCGGGGCCTCCCGGGTTGCCCATCAGGACACCGCGGCGCTGCGCCCGATCGCGTGCGGGAACACGGCTCACCAACAGCTCGATGGTGGGCCCGTTCGGCTTGGCGTGATTCAGCGGGACCTCGACCGCGGCACACCGGACGCTCGCCGGCACGCCGTGCACGGCGGGACATGACGTCCATTCCAGCTCGGGCACCGCAGCCCCGGCGGGAGCCACGACCCGTGCCGTGTCCGCCAGGCCGGCGACGGCGACAGCGGCCACCCCCGCCGCGATCACCCGGACTCGTCGACGCCCCCGCTTCAGCGATATCACTCCCCGACCTTAGCCGGGCTCACGAGGTACGCCCGCGTTCGGTTCCTCAGGCGAGAATCCGGCGCCCGGACAGGGCCCGGCCGAGGGTCAGTTCGTCGGCGAACTCGAGGTCGCCGCCCATCGGCAGACCCGACGCCAGGCGCGTCACCGACAGCCCGGGGAAATCCTTGAGCATGCGCTGCAGGTAGGTGGCGGTGGCCTCGCCCTCGGTGTTGGGGTCGGTCGCGACGATCACCTCGCTGACGTCGACGCCGTCCTCCTGATTGGCGAGCCGACGCAGCAGCTCGCGGATACGGAGTTGGTCGGGCCCGATCCCCGACAACGGATCAAGGGCCCCGCCGAGCACGTGGTAGCGACCGGTGAACTCCTTGGTCCGCTCGATCGCGTGCACATCCTTGGGTTCTTCGACGACGCAGATCTTGGTGGCATCGCGTCGCGCATCCGAGCAGATCCGGCACAGCCGGTTCGCCGACACGTTTCCGCATTCGGCGCAGAACACGACGTCGTCGCGCACGCGTCCGAGCGCGGCGATCAGCCGGTCGATGTCGGACTTCTCCCCCGCGAGCAGATGGAAGGCGATCCGCTGCGCACCCTTGGGACCGAGCCCCGGCTGTTTGGCCAGTTCGTCGATCAGATCCTGGATCGGTCCTTCATACATCGCGTGCCCGGGTTCTCTGGTGTGGTGGGAAGGATCGCGCGGCGGGCGCGATCAGCCGCCGAGCCCGGGGATGCCGCCGCCGAGGCCTCCGGCCAGCGGACCCATCTTCTCGCTCGTGATCTGCTCACGCTTCTGCGACAGGTCGGCGAGCGCGCCGAGCAGCAGATCCTGCAGGGTCTCCACATCCTCGGGGTCGACGACCTTGGGGTCGATGGACACCGCGGTCACCTCGCCGGTGCCGTTGCCGGTCACGGTGACCAGGCCGTTGCCCGCGCTCCCGACGATCTCCGCCGCGGCGATCTCGTTCTGTGCCGACAGGAGCTTCTCCTGCATCTGCTGCGCCTGGGCCAGCAGACCCGCCATCGGGTTCTCGCCGCCCTGGCCGCCGCCGAACAATGCGCTGGGATCGAATGGTTGCGTCACGCCGTCCAGGGTAGCCCCCGGGTCAGCGCAACAATCGATCGACATGCGCGGCGATGTCGTCGACGCTCACCTCGTCGACCGGGCTGATCTCGAAGGACAGCACCTCGTCGCCGAACAGATGACCGGCTCGTCGTGTGAGAGAGAACTCGAAACGGTCCTCGACCCGCCGCCACTCGACGATCCCGCCGTAGATGGGCGCACTCGCCCCGGTGGTGACGCAGTGTTCGTCGGCCCGGGGGCCGCCGGTGAGATCTCGCTGGATCTGGAAACACGCCAGCGACTCGTCGTCGATGAACACGACGGCCTCGCAGCCCAGGTCGGGGTGTCGTTCGTACGACGCGCGGATGGTCACGGTCGCCAGGGTACTTCTGCCGCCCGCCCCGAGGTCAGCCGCCGAAATCCACCAGGGGCGGCATTTCAGGACACCACCGAGCGACGGCTCACGAACCGGCGCTCCGTCCCGTCGAGCGGGTCCGTGAACTCGAGGGCGTGTGCGACGAGCCGCAGAGGGGAAGAGAAGTCCCCGTGATCGGCCCGTTCCGCGAGCTCGGGGCGTACGTCGGGATACAGCGGATCGTCGACGATGGGCACACCCAGGGACGACATGTGCAGCCGCAGCTGGTGCGTGCGTCCGGTGTGCGGCACCAGCCGGTAGACGCCGCCACGGTCGGTCTGTTCGACGAGGGTGACGTCGCTGATGGCGTTGACCGGCCCGTCGACGACGCGGGCCCGCAGGTCACCGGCGGTTTTTTCGATCCGGTCGCGCACGGTGACGGTCTCGGTGAGTCTCTCGTCGACCGGCGCCAGCGCGCGGTACTCCTTGCGCGCCAGCCGGGAGGCGAACAGGTCTTGATACGCCGCCCGGACCTCGGGCCGCAGCGTGAAGAGCAGAACACCGGCGGTGAGCCGGTCCAAGCGGTGGGCCGGCGAGATCGTGTCGCTGCCCAGTTCGCGGCGGAGTCGTACCAGCGCGGTCTGCGTCACGTGACGACCCCGCGGCATGGTGGACAGGAAATGCGGCTTGTCCACGACGACGATGTTCTCGTCGCGGTAGAGCACCGGGACGTCGAACGGGATCGGGACCTCGTCGGGCAGGTCGCGGTACAGGTAGAGCGAGACGTTCACCCGCGACGGCGCGTCGAGGTCGACGGGCTGCCCGTCGGCGTCGACGATCTCGCCGGCCGCGGCACGCGCGTGCAACTCCTCGATCCCGAGATCCGCGAGGCTCGGCGACGCCAGCAGTGCCTCGGCGACGGTGCATTCCGGCCCGGACCGCAGCACCACCCGTGTCGAGTCGACGCCGTCCCGGATCGGGAGCGGCGAAGGCCGCGCCCGCCCCCTCCTGCGCGGGGTCAGTTCTCGAGGCGCTTCTTGAGATTGCCGAGCACCTCGGCCTGAATGCGGTTGAGCCCCTTGGGCGCGAAGGTCTTCTCGAAGAAGCCGCCGATGCCACCGGCACCCTTCCAGGTGGTGGTGGTCGTGACGCGCGAACCGCTGCCCGACGGGGCGACCGTGTAGGTCGTCACCATCGTGGAGTTGGCGTCGCGCTCGGTCACGGTGTCCGGGGTCACGCTGACGGTGACCTGGACGTCACGCTGCCGCTTCTCGGTGGCCTGCAGGATCCAGTGCACGACGGTGCCGTCGCCGTTGCCGCCGCTGATGACCTTGTAGTCGCGGTAGTGGGCCGGGAGGATCGCCGGACGCACCTCGGTGTAGTCGGCGAGGGCTCCGATGACGGCGTCCGGGGCGGCGGTGATGTCGATCGACTGCGATGCGGAAACCTGACCCACGATGGAACACTCCTCGGGACGAAACGATTGGCGGGCGAACTGATCAAGTCCTAGGCTAACCGGGTGAGCTCTGGCTTGGAGATGGGGGGACAGGCATTTGACCAGGGGGTGTCCGCCCTACTGGCCAGCTATCGTGCCATCCCCCCGAACGCGACCGTGCGCCTTGCGAAGAAGACGTCGAACCTCTTCCGTAAGCGCGCAGCCAATCCACATCCCGGACTGGACGTCTCCGGACTCGACCGGGTGATCTCGGTCGATCCCGATGCCCGCACCGCCGACGTCGCCGGGATGTGCACCTACGAGAACCTGGTCGCGGCGACCCTGCCCTACGGTCTGGCACCACTGGTGGTCCCGCAACTCAAGACGATCACCCTCGGCGGCGCGGTGACCGGCCTGGGTATCGAGAGCACGTCGTTCCGTTCCGGACTGCCGCATGAGTCGGTGTCGGAGATCGACATCCTGACCGGCGACGGCGAGATCATCACCGCGACGCCCACCAACGAGCACGCCGACCTGTTCTTCGGCTTCCCGAACTCCTATGGCACGCTGGGCTATTCGGTCCGTCTGCGCATCGAGCTCGAACCGGTGAAGCCCTACGTCGCGTTGCGGCACGTGCGATTCACCTCGATCGCCGAGCTGCAGGCGACGATGGAGACGATCGTCACCGAGAAGACCTACGACGGCGAACAGGTCGACTACCTCGACGGAGTCGTGTTCTCCGCCCACGAGTCCTACCTCACGCTCGGACGCCAGACCGACGAGAAAGGCCCGGTCAGCGACTACACCGGGATGGACATCTACTACCGGTCGGTTCAGAACAAGACCACCGACCGTCTCACCATCCACGACTACCTCTGGCGCTGGGACACCGACTGGTTCTGGTGCTCACGGGCGTTCGGGGCACAGAATCCGAAGATCCGCCGCTGGTGGCCGAAGCGCTACCTGCGCAGCAGCTTCTACTGGAAGCTGATCGGACTCGACCAGCGCTGGGACATCGGCGACCGCCTCAACGCCCGCAAGGGCCTCCCGCCGGGCGAACGGGTCGTGCAGGACATCGAGGTGCCGATCGAGCACACCACCGACTACGTCGAATGGTTCCTGGACAACATTCCGATCGAACCGATCTGGCTGTGCCCGCTGCGCCTTCGCGAACCGGCCCTGCCGGGTTCGGATCCGGTGCGCCCGTGGCCGCTCTACCCGCTCGAACCGCAACGCGCCTACGTCAACGTCGGCTTCTGGTCGGCCGTGCCGGTCACCCCGGGCGATCCCGGGCACACCAACAAGATCATCGAACGCAAGGTCGCCGAACTCGACGGCCACAAGTCGCTGTACTCGGAAAGTTTCTACGAGCCGGAAGAGTTCGACGAACTCTACGGCGGAGAGAGTTATCGGCTCCTGAAGAAGCGGTACGACCCCCGCGGCCGCCTTCTGGACCTCTATGCGAAAGCGGTGAAACGCCAATGACGACATTCAAAGACGCACCGATCGGTGCGGACTCCCATTCGGGGAAGATGTCCCTGTCGGAGATCTTCGAGACCCTCCTGGGCGGCAACCTGTCCATCCGGATCTCGGCGTACGACGGCAGCAGCGCAGGCCCGGCCGACGCCCAGTACGGCCTCAACCTGAAGACTCCGCGCGGCACCACCTACCTCGTCACGGCGCCCGGCGATCTCGGTCTGGCCCGCGCCTATATCGCCGGTGACCTCGAACTCATCGGCGCACACCCCGGCGATCCGTACCCCGCGCTGAAGGCGCTCGCGAGCGATCTGGACTTCCACCGTCCGTCGCCGCTGGCCCTGGCACAGATCGCGCGCTCGCTCGGCATCGAACACTTCAAGCCGATCGCCCCGCCGCCGCAGGAGGCCGTACCGCGCTGGCGCCGTTTCGCGGAGGGCCTGCGCCACAGCAAAGCTCGTGACGCCGAGGTCATCCACTACCACTACGACGTCTCGAACACCTTCTACGAGTGGGTCCTCGGCCCGTCGATGACCTACACGTGTGCGGTGTACCCCGACCACGACGCGTCGCTCGAGACCGCCCAGGACAACAAGTACCGCCTCATCTTCGAGAAGCTGCGCCTCAAGCCCGGTGACCGGCTCCTCGACATCGGTTGCGGCTGGGGCGGAATGGTCCGCTACGCCGCCAAGCGCGGGGTGCACGCGATCGGCGCGACGCTGTCGGCCGAGCAGGCGGAGTGGGCCCAGAAGGCCATCGTCGACGAAGGACTCTCGGACTTCGCCGAGGTGCGTCACAGCGACTACCGCGACATCACCGAATCCGGTTTCGACGCGGTCTCGTCGATCGGCCTGACCGAGCACATCGGCGTCGGCAACTACCCGGCCTACTTCGGTTTCATGCGCGACAAGCTGCGACCGGGCGGAATGCTGTTGAACCATTGCATCACCCGGCCCGACAACGCGAGCCGCAGCAAGGCGGGTTCGTTCATCGACCGCTACGTCTTCCCCGACGGGGAGCTCACCGGCTCGGGCAAGATCATCTCCAAGCTCCAGGACATCGGCGGCATGGAAGTGCTCCACGAGGAGAACTTCCGCGAGCACTACGCGATGACCCTGCGCGACTGGAACGCCAACCTCGTCGAGCACTGGGACGAGGCCGTGGCCGAGGTCGGCGAGGGCACCGCCCGCCTGTGGGGCCTGTACATGGCGGGATGCCGGATCGGCTTCGACCGCAACATCATCCAGCTCCATCACGTGCTGGCGACCAAGCTCGACGACCGCGGCGGCCATCAGGTCCCCCTGCGGCCCTGGTGGAACGCCTGAGCCTGCTCGACCAACGAGACCCCGTCGGATGCCCGGCGGGGTCCCGTCGTCGAGGTCCCGGGATTGTTCAGGCCAGGGCGGCTCAGACCAGGGGGACGTCGACGATCGGCCGGCGCACGTCCGCGCCCGGGCCGTCGAAGTGCCACCATTCGCCGGAATAGACGGTCAGTCCTCCGTCGGCCATCGCCTGGCGCAATCGCGCCCGAGCAGCCTGCGCCGGCGCCGAGACCCCCTGTGTCGCATATGCGTTCGCACGCGGGGTAAACGAGTCGAAGTCGGTGCCCATGTCGACGCGACAGAGGTTGCCGATCTTGCGCGGGGCCGGACAGCCCGGACTGCGGACCGCCAGGGTGACGTCGACCGAACGACCGGTCTCATGGCTGGTCGAGTACGGACCCGGGGCTGCGACCCACGCCGGGTCGGGGACCTTCTGGAACATCTTCTGCTGCACCGAATGCGGCCGGTAGCAATCCCAGAACACCAGCGTCTGACCCCCGGCCCGAAGTTTCTGGGCCGCGGTCCTCAGACCCGGCGCCATCGACTCGTGCACCAGACAGCGAGCATCCGGCGGATACAGCCGCTCACCGACGAAGTTGTCGGTCGTCGCGTAGCGCAGATCCAGCACTGCGTCCGCGACGACGCTCTTCACGTCGACGAGGCCGACCGCGCGTGTCTGCCGGTCGACGGAGTGCCTCGGCGTCGGCGACGGCGAGTCGACGGGAGCCGCCTCGGCACATGCCATCGACAACGTCAGCGCCGCAGCCATTGCTGCCGGCGCCGTGGTCAGACGTAGGACCGATCGGATCTGCATCTCTGCGTTCTACCAGCCCTTCGTCTCGACGGTCACTCGATCGGTCGTGCCCCGAGCTCGGACTTGAGAAGTTCGAGCGCGACCTGATCGGGATCGAGACGTTGTTCGGGGGCTCCGGTGCGTGCGTCGGCGACCATCTCGGCCCGCTCCTCGTCGGGGATGTCCTCGTCCGCGCGTGGCGGCTCGGGCTCCTCCGGCTCGGCCACCGGTTCGGGCGGCGGAGGCGCAGCCGCCGACTGGTCACGAGACCGGCTCGGGCGTGAATACGACTGCCGGGGCTTGGCCTGCTGCTTCGCGGACTGTGCGCCACCGGCCGCCGACGACGCGACCGCAGTGCCCGGCGCCTGATGCACGGTGCGCACGTCGAGCGGTGTGCCGAAGACCTCGGAAAGCGCCTCCCGGATGATCGTCACCGCGTGCGGTGCCGAGAGTCGTCCGACGAGCACCTCGACCGGGTGGCCGAGCACCACCGTGGTGCCCTCGAGATCGGCGATGACCGCCGCAGACAACATCGGCTCGAGACTCTTCGACCGCTCCCGCACCGCGGCCCGGATCTCCGGATAGCGTTTGCGGATCGCGTCGGCGTCGAGCCCGCCCGAGGGAGCCGGTTCTGGTTCCGGTTCCGGTTCTGGCTCCGGTTCGGGGCGCTTCGCCCGGACCGGCATCGCGTCGGGCGGCGGGACCGAGTACTCGTCGACCGGCTCGTCCGGCAACGGGATGTCGTCGGTGTAGGCCGGCTGGGCCGGCTCGGCAGTGGGTTCCCGGGTCGGCTCCGGAGCCGGTTCGGCCACGGGTGCCCGCCAGGGCGGTTCCGGTGCCGTCGGGGTGCCGCCGTTCCGGACGCCAGGGCGTACGGGTTCCGAGACCGGGGCCGGCGCGATGTTCTCTGCCTCGGGCTCTGCCCCGGGAAGGTCGAGAGTCGGTGCCGCAGCGTCGACTTCGAGAGCCTCGGCGTCGAGGGTCTCGGTGTCGAGGGTCTCGGTGTCGGGAGTGTCGGCGTCGGCGGCGTCGAGATCCCCGAGATCGAGCGCCTCGGGTTCCGGCAGGGCGTCGGGGTCGGGAAGCGCGTCGGGATCGGGGATGGCGTCGAGCGCGGGCTGCTCGACACCCAGCTCCTCGAGCATGTCCGCGTCGTCGGTCTCGACGGCGGCAACCACGTCCACCGGCGGTGCGGCAGCGACCGGCTCCGCGGCGGGCGGCGCCGGGTCGGGCTCGGAAACCGCAGGTGCAGAGGCGGGTTCGGCCGGCGCCGGTTCGACCGCCGCGGGCTTCACCGCCGGCACAGGCGGTTCGGGCGCGGTGGGTTCCGGAGCGGGCGCGGCGACCGGGGTGTCGGCCTCGGCAACCTCGGCCGCAGTGCGGCGTGCCTCCTCGGCCGCCTTCGCCTCTTCCATCGCCTTGCGCTGCGACGGACGCACGAACTTCGGTTCCGGTTCGGGCTCAGCGGGTTTCGCGGGCACCGGGATCGACGTGGTGCCGATTCCCGACTCCAGACGCTCGAGCCGCTGCAGCAGAGCGGCGTCGTCGTTCGACACGCCGGGCAGCAGCATGCGCGCGCACATCACCTCGAGCAGGAGGCGCGGTGACGTGGTTCCGCGCATCTCGCCGAGGGCGTCGTGCACGATCTCGGCGAAGCGCGTCAACGAGGCGGGGCCGAGCGTCTCGATCTGGCTTTGCATGCGTGCGAGCTGATCACCGGGCGCCTCGACCAGGCCGCGGTCGGCGGCATCGGGAACGGCCTGCAGCAGGATCAGGTCGCGGAGCCGTTCGAGGAGATCGACCGCGAAGCGTCGTGGGTCGTGCCCCGCGTCGACGACCTTCTCGACGGCCCCGAACAGAGCCGCGCCGTCGGCCGACGCCAGCGCGTCGACGGCGGTGTCGATGAGTGCGACGTCGGTGACGCCGAGCAGTGCGAGTGCGCGCTCGTAGGCGACGCCCTGGTCGTCGGCGCCGGCGAGGAGCTGATCGAGGATCGACAGCGAGTCACGCGGCGAACCACCACCGGCACGGATGACCAGCGGGTAGACCTCGGGCGCGACGGTCACGCCCTCCCGCTCACAGATCTTCTCCAGCAGCCCGCGCATGACCGGCGGGGCGAGCAGACGGAACGGATAGTGGTGCGTACGCGAACGGATCGTCGGCAGCACCTTCTCGGGTTCGGTCGTCGCGAACACGAAGATCAGGTGCTCCGGCGGCTCCTCCACGATCTTGAGCAGCGCGTTGAAGCCGGCGTTGGTCACCATGTGCGCCTCGTCGACGATGAACACGCGATAACGCGACTCGGCCGGCGCATAGAACGCGCGGTCGCGCAGCTCGCGGGTGTCGTCGACGCCGCCATGGCTGGCTGCGTCGAGTTCGATGACGTCGAGGTTGCCGGGACCGCCGGGAGCGAGAGCCACGCACGACGTGCAGGTGCCACAGGGACGCGAGGTGGGGCCCTCGACACAGTTCAGCGACCGCGCCAGGATTCGCGCCGACGACGTCTTGCCACACCCGCGCGGACCGGAGAACAGGTACGCGTGGTTGATGCGCCCCGAGTCGAGGGCACGGCTCAACGGATCGGTGACGTGCTCCTGCCCCACGACGTCGGCGAAGGTAGCCGGGCGATAGGTGCGATACAGAGCCACGCGTCGAGAGTACCGGCGACCCGTGACATCGGATGCGCCTGCCTCACACTGCGGGCGACGCCCCCGTCTCGGGTGCTTCACCCATCGACTCACCGGCGGTTCCGACCAGGTCATCGGCCATGTCGTCGGACACGTTCACCCGCTCGGCGTCGGCTCGTGCCGACGGTTCGACGACCCGCGGACTCCCGCCCTCGGCCGGCTCGCCGGCCAGTCCGCCGTCGGCGATGACCGCTGCCGCGACCCCCGGGGCGATGACCGCAGCCGGCTCGGCCGCGGTGGTCGAACGGGAGCCGAAAACCCGCAGGGCGACGACCGTCGCGATCAGGATTCCCACGAACGCGAACAGATAGGGGCTGACGGTGAACCAGTTGAGCCAGGTGACCCGCGTCTTCACGTAGAGCCCGGTGTAGTAGCCATCGGGAACGAGCGCGGGGACGTGCGTCGGCCACGCGAACGCGAGCAACACGAGCGCCGCAACACCCACCGCCGCCAGGCCCCGCTCGAGCTGGGTTCGCCTCAGGTCGAGGGCCAGGTGGACCCCGATCACCACGATCGGCACGAACCAGACCCAGTGGTGCCCCCACGACATCGGCGACACCACGCATGCGGTCATGCCGACGATGCTGATCGCGAGCAGTTCCTGGCCCCTGCGGTGGGCATAGGTGGCGACCGCGAATCCGGCGACGAGCGCGGTCAGTGCCAGGGCTCCCCACAGGAGTGTCGACGGGTGGTCGGTGTCGAGGTGGTTGGCGAGCATTCCGCGGATCGATTGGTTGCCGCGCAGTTGCGCCGAACCGACACGTTCGGACTGGAACAGCTTGCCGGTCCAGTAGGCCCAGGAGTCACGCGGCAGGACGATGAACCCGATCGCGACGGTCATGACGAAGCCGCCGATGACACCGAAGAACGCGCGCCAGTTGCGTTGCACCGCGTAGTAACCGGCGAAGATCAGCGGCGTGAGCTTGATCCCGGCGGCGATGCCGGCGCCCACGCCCTTGGTCCTGCTGGTGTCGGGACGGGTCAGGTCGGCCAGGATGAGGAGCATCAGGAAGACGTTGATCTGGCCGTACCAGATGGTGGTGCGGACGGGCTCGAGCAGCATCGCGACCGCGACGAGCGACATCGCGATGACCCGCAGCGGCCACGTCACCGGCCGGCCGAGACTGCGGAAGCTGAGCATGACGACGAGATAGAGGGCGACCA
This sequence comes from Gordonia sp. Swx-4, assembly GCF_030316175.1. Taxonomy (NCBI): domain Bacteria; kingdom Bacillati; phylum Actinomycetota; class Actinomycetes; order Mycobacteriales; family Gordoniaceae; genus Gordonia; species Gordonia sp. Swx-4. Next base: position 443,087 of record NZ_CP128197.1, on the reverse strand, counting down.
CGATGCCCGCGGTCCACAACCATCGCGCCACGTCGAAGGAGATCAACGCGAGCGGAGTGAAGAGCAACGCCGAGAACGGTGAGTACGTGTAGTCGAGGTCGCCGATCATCTTGACGTCGTAGAGGCTGGCGCCTTCGGTGACCGCTTGAGCACCCTGCCGATAGACGGCCAGGTCGATCTGGTTGTTCAGCAGACCCCAGAACTGGGCTCCCCAGGGCACGACGACATCCTGGAGGACAAGAGCGATGACCCCCACGATGGCGAAACCGGATGCGAGAAGAACCGGCCTGGGCAGATTCACGATTTACAAGAGTGGCATAAGAGTCGGCACATACCGGCTACTCATCGCCGAATGAGAGCTATCTAACGCCGATCCGGCGTTTGACAGCGGCGTGTCGGCGAGACGAGTGGCTCAGCTGCGCTCCGCCAGGAGGGTCTCGGCCGAGGCGAGGAGCACGCACGTCGCGACCCCGTCCATCGCGGCCCGCAGGTCGTCGGTGTTCGGGAAGGTCGGTGCGAGACGGATGTTCCGGTCGTGCGGATCGGTCTTGTACGGGAACGCGGAACCTGCGCCGGTCAGCGCGATTCCGGCTTCCTTCGCCAGTTCGATGGTGCGTCGGGCGGCGCCGTCGACGACGTCGAGACTGATGAAGTACCCACCCTCGGGCTCCGACCACGAGGCGACCTTCGACTCGACCAGCCGGTCTTCGAGGATGTCGAGCACCAGCTTGAACTTCGGCGCCAGGATCTCGCGGTGGCGGGCCATGTGGGCGCGCACGCCGTCGGCGTCGCCGAAGAACTTGAGGTGACGCAGCTGGTTGACCTTGTCCGGGCCGATGGTCTTGAGGCCGAGGTACTTGCTGAACCACGCGAGGTTCTCGTCCGACGACCCGAAGAACGCCACCCCGCCGCCGGCGAAGGTGATCTTCGACGTCGAGCCGAGGACGTACACACGGTTGGGATGACCGGCCTCGGCGGCCATCTCGAGGACGCGCAGCGGCGTCGGTGGGGCCTCCACGAGGGTGTGCACCGCGTAGGCGTTGTCCCAGTAGATGCGGAAGTCGGGTGCCGCGGGCATCTCGAGCAGTCCGCGGGTCACCGCCTCGGAGAAGGTGACGCCGGTCGGGTTGGAGTAGGTGGGTACCGCCCAGAGGCCCTTGATGCTCGGGTCGTTGGCGACGAGTTCGGCGCAGAGGCGCACGTCCGGACCGTCGGGGAGCATCGGCACCGGGATCATCTCGATGCCGAAGCTCTCGGTGATCGCGAAGTGCCGGTCGTATCCGGGCGACGGGCACAGGAACTTGATCTTCTGGCGGCCCCACGGCTCGTCGGAGTCGGCGGTGCCGTGCAGCAGGCCGAAGACGGTGAGATCGTGCATGAGCTCGAGGCTCGAGTTGCCGAACGCGATCAGGTTCGCGGGGTCGACGGCGAGCAGCTCGCCGAAGACCTCGCGCAGCTCGGGCAGGCCGTTGAGGCCGCCGTAGTTGCGGGTGTCGGTGCCTTTGCCGTCGCGGTACTCGTCGCCGGGGAGCGACAGCAGCGCGTTGGAGAGATCGAGCTGCTCGGGAGCGGGCTTGCCGCGGGTGAGGTCGAGCTTCAGACCCAGAGCGGCCAGCTCGTCGTAACGCTTCTTCAGATCCGCCTGGGTGTCTCGTAGTTGGTCGACACTCATCGAGTGGAAATTCAACGTTAGACCTCTCGCGCTCGACGCCGGCGCGAGTGTCCGACGACGCAGACCTGGAAATGGAAATCGGGGATATAGGGGACCCCGCGCACCCGAGAGAGCCCGTTGACCCTTGCTGCCTTCCGGCCCTGGGGGAGTTCACAGGATGCACGCCGCGCGGGATCCGTCGTCCAGTGTAGCGAGGGTTCACAGCCGGGTGACACCGGGTGGTCACCACCCCCGCGACGGCGCCGGTCCGCGCAGGCGAGGCAGGTGATCGTCTCCCGGATACGACGAAGGTCCGCGGTGCACTCCCTTGCGGGTCGTGCACCACGGACCTTCGGTGGCGGAGGATAGGGGATTCGAACCCCTGAGGGCTGTTAACCCAACCCGCGTTCCAGGCGAGCGCCATAGGCCACTAGGCGAATCCTCCAACGTCGAGATGATAGCCGCCGGGGACTCCCACACCCAAACCCGCTTGCCGGCCGCTCGGTCGGCACTAGGGTCGGGGCATGTCCGATTCCTCTCCCATCGTCGTGATCGGAGCGACCGGCGGACAGGGCGGTGCCGTCCTCGACGCGCTGCTCGACGCCGGTTTCGCGGTGCGCGCCCTCGTCCGCGACGCCGTGTCGTCGAAGGCCGCGGCGCTCGCCGACCGCGGTGTCGAACTCGCCGTCGGCGACATCGTGAGTGGCGTAGGACTCACCGATGCGTTCACCGGCGCGGCGGGAGCCTTCGCGCTGACGACGCCCTTCGAGTCCGGCGTCGACGCAGAGGTCGCCCAGGGCACCGCGCTGATCGAGTCGGCGACCGCGGCCGCGCTCCCCTACCTCGTCTTCTCGTCGGTGGCCTCCGCCGACCGCGACACCGCCGTCCCCCACTTCGACTCCAAGTTCGAGGTCGAGCGGATGCTCGCCGCCACCGACATCCCGCACACGATCGTCGGGCCGGCCTACTTCTACGACAACCTGCTCGCCGGGTCCGACGCGTTCGCCACCGGCGTCATGCCGATCGCGATGCCTGCGGACAAACCGCTGCAACAACTCTCACGCCGCGATCTCGGCCGGTTTGTCGCGACGCTGTTCCGCAACCCGGGTGCGTACACCGGCGAACGGATCGACATCGCCTCCGACCATCCGACGCCTCTGGAGATGGCGCAGATCGTCGGCGACGTACTCGGAACGACGGTCAGCGCGGAATCCTATGATCCCGAACGCATCCCGTCGCCCGACATGAGTGCGATGTTCCGCTTCCTCGGCGATCGCGGTTACGAGGTCGACATCCCCGCACTGCACCGCCGGTTCCCCGGTGTCGGTTGGCAGACCTTCGCCGAGTGGGCCGCCGAGGCGCTGCGCGGTTGACCCGCGAATCTTCCGTATGACGTCGAACCCGGAAAGCGGGCACAACGTCATGCGGATCGGATCCCAGGGAGCGTCAGTCCCCGATCCGGTTACCCTTCTCGTCCCAGTGCTCGGCGACCTTCTTGCTCGGCTGCACACGTGGCGGCTCGCCGGGCATCTTCGGGTAGCTGGGCGGATAGGGCATGTCCGCCAGCCCGTTCGCGTCGTCCTCCTGGACCATCTCGAGCAGGTTCTCGATGCCGCGGCGGTGGTCGGCGATGTCGGCCCACGGATCACCGCGATCCTCCAGCAACTTCGGGACGGTGGCCATGGTGCAGTCGTCGGGATCGACATCGGCCAGTTCGTCCCATGTCACCGGGGTCGAGACCCGGCCGGTCGCGCTGCGGCGGACGGAGTAGGGCGAGGCCATCGTGCGGTCGCGGGCATTCTGGTTGTAGTCGATGAAGATCCGTTCCCCACGTTCCTCTTTCCACCACGAGGTGGTGACCCGGTCCGGGTCGCGGCGTTCCAGTTCACGGGCGATCGCGATGACACAGCGCCGCGTGGCGATGAAATCCCACAGCGGCTCGATGGGGACGTAGACGTGAATCCCGCGCCCACCCGAGGTCTTCACGAAGCCGGTGAAGCCGAGCTCGTCGAGCAGTGGTTTCAGCCCGTCGATCGCCACGTTCCGGACGTCGTCGAAGGTCGTGCCGGGTTGCGGGTCGAGGTCGATGCGGAGCTGGTCGGGATGGTCGTTGTCCGGGTGCAGGGTCGGCCAGGTGTGGAACGTGACCGTCCCCAGGTTCGCCGCCCACACCAGATCGGCCGGCATCGTCGGGCGGATGGCGTCCCCGGTTCGTTTGGACGGGAACACGATCGGCGTGGACTGCACGTGGTCGGGCCGCTTCTTCGCGATGTGCTTCTGGTAGATCTCCTCCCCCTCGACACCGTCGGGGAAGCGTTGCAGAAACGTCGGCCGGTCGCGCGTCGCGCGCATGAGCGGCCCGTCACCGCTGTCGTCGACGCCGAGCGCGAGCGTCCGGTAGTAACCGACGAGATCCCGCTTGCGGCCGCCGTTCTCGCCGAGCTCGGGGAAGTAGATCTTGTCCGGGTTGCTGAGGCGGACGGCGACCCCGTCGACGTCGAGCTCTTCTGCGGGAGAACGTGATGCCATGGTCATTCCCCTTCGAGGACGTCGTGCAGGTCGTAGGTGAGCGGAACCTCTAGCTGGTCGTAACCGCAGCTCTCCGGGTCCCGGTCGGGGCGCCAGCGGAGGAACTTCACGGTGTGGCGGAAACGCTGGTTCTCCATCTGGTCGTAGGCGAACTCCGCGACCAGTTCGGGACGAATGGGAATCCACTCCCCCGACTTCTCCGACCGCCAGCGGGTGGGTTCACCCGGCGACGGCTTGTCCGGGTCGAGACGCATCGGCTCGAACATCTCTTGCAGTTCAACACGTTTGGCGTCGGAGAACGCACCCGCTCCCCCGACCATGTGCAGCTCGCCGTCGTCGCCGTAGAGCCCGAGCAGCATAGAGCCGATCCCCCTGCCGGACTTGTGGATTCGGTAACCGAAGATCACGCAGTCCGCGGTCCGCTTGTGTTTGATCTTCAGCATCTCGCGCTTGTTCTCCACGTAGAGGCCGTCGAGTCGCTTGGCGACGACGCCATCGAGGCCGGCGCCCTCGAAGGCGGAGAACCAATCCTCGGCGACCGAGGGGTCGCCGGTCACCCGGCTGACGTGCATTCGCCGATCCCGGCCGCCGGGTCCGACCGCGCGCAGCAACGCCTCTCGACGAACCTCGAACGGTTCGTCCTTGACCGACGTCGATTCCAGCGCGAGTGCGTCGAAGCCGATGAAGATCGCGGGTGTCTTCTCGGCGAGCATGTTGACCCTCGACTCGGCGGGATGGATGCGCTGGGCCAGCGAATCCCAGTCGAGCCGATGCGTGTTGCCGATGAGTGCGGGCACCCCGATCTCGCCGTCGAGGACGACCCTGTCCGGCAGCTCGGCCTTTGCCGCGGCCACGACCTCCGGAAAGTACCTGGCCAGGTCTTTCCCGCCGCGGGAACCGATCAGCACCTCGTCGCCGTCGCGGAAGATCAGCGCGCGGAATCCATCCCACTTCGGCTCGTACGACCAGGCGGTGTCACCGTCGGGCTGCTGCGGCACGGCGGTGACCGCCTTGGCCAGCATCGGGGCTACGGGCGGCATGACCGGAAGATCCATGGCTTCACTGTTCCTCACTTCTCCGGGCGCTGGCAACGACCCGCCCGGAAGTCCGGGCCGACCGCCGGGTCTGGCGCAGAGACAGACCACCGGCGAGATCGGTTCTCATCGCGGGTCGTCGGAGCGACGCGGTAACCTCGACGCGATGTCGACACAGCACGCAGCGGGCCGGTATGCGCCGTCCCCGTCGGGCGACCTCCACGTCGGCAACCTGCGGACCGCCCTGCTGGCCTGGTTGTTCGCCCGCACGACGGGTCGGCGGTTCCTCATCCGCATGGAGGATCTCGACCGCGCGGTCGCCGGCGCCGACGCCCGGCAACTCGCCGACCTCGCCTCGCTGGGCATGGACTGGGAGACCCCCGTCGTCTATCAGACGCAACGACGGGACATCTACGGCCGGATCATCGACCGTCTCCGCAAGGGCGGCCGGACCTTCGAATGCTTCTGCACGCGTCGCGAGATCCTCGAGGCCCCGTCCGCTCCCCATGCACCGCAGGGCGCCTACCCCGGCACCTGCCGGAACCTCACCGACGCCGAGCGCGCCGAGAAGATCGCCGCCGGCCGACCGCCCGCGTTTCGCATCCGGGCCGATACCACCGAGTTCACCGTGACCGACCTGCTCCACGGCACCTTCACCGGGATGGTCGACGACTTCGTCATCCAGCGCAACGACGGCACCCCCGCCTACAACCTGGCCGTCGTCGTCGACGACGCCGCGCAGGGAGTCGATCAGGTCGTGCGCGGCGACGACCTGCTGTCGTCGGCTCCCCGCCAGGCCTACCTCGCCACGTTGCTCGGCGAGACCCCGCCGACCTACGCCCATGTGCCGATGGTGCTCAACACCGACGGCGTCCGGCTCTCCAAGCGCGACGGAGCGGTGACCCTCGCCGACCTCGCAGCAAGCGGTGTTCCGGCCGGCACCGTCCTCTCGCACATCGCTCGCTCGCTGGGCCTCGCAGGTCCCGGCGAAACCGTCGATCTCCACACGCTCGCAAGCCGTTTCGACCCCGATGCCCTCCCCCGCGAACCCTGGCTGCTGGGGCCCACGGAGTGGTCGTCCTGACGGTTACGCGGTCGTCGCCAGCAACCTCTGCAGCAGGTCGTTGAGCGTGATCAGCCCGATGGCCCGGCCGGAGTCGGTGACCAGCGCGAGGTGGGCGCGGCGTTCACGCATGGCGGCGAGCGCCTCGTAGACCGGTTGCCCGGATTCGATCCGCAGCACCGGGCGCATGAGATCGGCGGCTGTGGCACCCGGCTCCGCGCGCAGGCTGTCGCGCACGTGCACGACGCCGTGCACCGGTCCCCGGTCGGCGTCGCGCACCAGCAGCCGGAGGTGTCCCGAAATCCGTCCGGCCGTCTGGATCTCGTCGGCACTCGCGGTCGGCAGCACCGCGCCCAACGTGTCACTGGGCGTGACGACGTCGCCGAGCGTCAGCGATTCGAGTTCGAGTGCGCTGGTCAGATGCGCGTGATAGCGCTCGTCGAGTGTCCCGACCGTCGCCGAGTGCTCGACCAGGTGACGCAGCGCGTCGCTGTCCTGTCCGGTGGCCACCTGGTCCACCGGTTCGACGCCGACCCGCCGGAGGCACCAGTTCGCCAGGTGGTTGAGCTGCACGATGATCGGCCGCGTGAGCCACATGAAGGCTCGCATCGGCAGGGCCAACACGATCGCCGACCGCTCCGGGTGGGCGATCGCCCACGACTTCGGGGCCATCTCACCGACCACCAGATGCAGGAACGTCACGATGATGAGCGCCAGCACGAAGCCGACGATGTCCGCAGACCAGTACGGCAGGCCCCAGGTCTCGAACAGCGGCGTGAGCCAGTGGTGGACAGCAGGTTTCGTGATCGAACCGAGCGCGAGCGTGCAGACGGTGATGCCGAGCTGCGAGCCCGCGAGCAGCACGGACAACTCCGATGCGCTGCGCAGGGCGGCGCGGGCACTGCTACTCGTCGCGGCCTCGTCCTCCAGCCGGTGGCGTCGGGCCGCGATCAGAGCGAACTCGACGGCGACGAAGAAAGCACTCGCCGCGATGAGCGAGACGGTGATCACCCCGATGACCCACGGGTTATCCATTGTCGGCCTCCCGTCCGGCGTCCGATCCTGCTGCGTCGGTGCTCACTTCGGTTCCGAGTGTCATCGACACCAGCGCCGGCACATGCTTCTCGACCTCGAGGACATCGACGCGCACCACACGGGGTGGCGCCTCGTCGTCGTCGAGGACTGAGGCCGGATCGGGATCGATGGTGATCTCGACGGTCTCCCCGACCTCGGGCAACCCGACGAACTCGGCGATCACCAGTCCGGCGATCGTCTCGTAGTCGCCTTCGGGCAGTTCCCAACCGATCGCACGGGACACCTCGTCGACGTGGGCGTCACCGCGGACACGCCAGCCGCCGGCGGTCTTCTCGATCGCCGCGGAGGTCTCCGGGTCGTGCTCGTCGTCGATCTCGCCCACCAGTTCCTCGGCGATGTCCTCGGCGGTCACGACGCCGGCGAAGCCGCCGTACTCGTCGATGACGATGGCCATCTCCTCGTGTGCGTCAGAGAGGTTCTCCAGCACCTCCGGCAGCGGCAGGGTCGACGGGACGACGACCGCGCGGCGGCAGAGGTCACCCGCGGTGGCCGTCGGGACAGCCTGCGCGGGTTGTTTTTTCAGCGCGTACGACCACTCGAGAAGGTCGTGGAGATGGACCACGCCGAGAACTTCGTCGTCACCGGCGACCGGGTACCGGGTGTGCCCGGTACTCATCAGAGCGAGTACCTCGGAGGCGGGCAGCGACGCGTCCACCTGATCGGTGTGCGGACGCGGGATCATCGCGTGTTCGGCTGTGCGTGTGGGGAACTCGAGCACGCGGTCGAGCAGCACGGACAGGTCTTCGGGAAGCTCACCGGCGTCGCGCGACTCGGCGACGATGTGTTCGAGGTCGCGGACCGACGCGGAGTGTTCGACGTCGTGGACCGGCTCGATCCGCAGTGCGCGCAGCAACAGGTTCGACGCCTTGTCGAACAACGCGATCAGCCAGCCGAACACGGCGAGGTAGATCGCTGTCGACCGGGCGAGCCAGAGCGCGACCGGTTCCGGCCGGGCGATCGCGAGGTTCTTGGGGAAGAGTTCGCCGAAGACCATCTGCACGACGGTGGAGAACAGGATCGCGATGACCGTGCCGATCGCGACACCGACACCCACCGGGATGCCGACGTTGCTCAGCAGGTCACCGACCCCGGAACCGATCAGCGGTTCGGCGACGTAACCGACGAGCAGGCCGGTGACGGTGATGCCGAGCTGGGCACCGGACAGCATGAACGAGGTTCGCCGGGTGACGGAGAGGGCGCGCTTCGCTGCGGCGTCACCGGATTCGGCGCGGGCCTTCAGGCGGGAGCGGTCGACCGCCATGAAGCCGAATTCCTGGGCCACGAAGTAGCCGGTGACGGCGGTGATCGCGAGGACGACCAGGATTCCCAGGAAGATTCCGAGAACGGTCAGCATGTCGCCATCCGATCAGCTTCGACGCCTGGGACGTCGGGATGGATCTCGCAGTGGACTGCGTGTCCGGAACGCGGGTCAGGGCCCGGTTCGGGGCAGGGTGCGGACGGGTGTCGTCGGCGTTTTCGGCGCTTTGCGCGTCTCATCGTCTCTCTCGCTGGTACTCGATTACCCCTACAGGGTGCCGAGTGTTCGGGGGTGTACGCAACCTCGTTGCGATGGGGTCACAACGAATCACCGTTCCGCGCGGTTCCGGGACGTGACCCACCACACGGCGTCGGGGACGCGTTCAGTCCCGCGTCGAACCGTAGTAGCGCCGCAGGAACTCGTCGCGGTACTCGATGTACGTGCCGTTCTCGATCGCCTGTCGGGCCCGGTCTACCAGCGTGACGATGAACGACACGTTGTGCAGGGTCGCCAGCGTCGGGCCGAGACCCTCCTTCGCCTTGAACAGGTGATGCAGGTAGGCGCGGCTGTACTGCGAGGTGTAGTTCTCGATCTCGGGATCGAGCTGCCGGAAGTCGTTGCGGTACTTCGCATTCGTGATGTTGTATCGACCGTCGAGCGAGTAGATCGCACCGTTGCGGGCGACGCGCGTCGGCGATACGCAGTCGAAGGTGTCCACACCGTTCTCGATGGCGGTGAAGATGTCGTCGGGTTCGCTGATGCCCAGCAGGTGCTTGGGCGCGTCCTCGGGCAGTTCGTCGTTGACCCAGCCGACGATGGTGCCGAGGTTGTGCTTCTCGAGCGCGCCGCCGATGCCGTAACCGCCGAAGCCCTTGCCGCCGGCCTCGCGATCGGCCTCGCTCAGCGCGACGAGATCGCGGGACGCCTTGCGCCGCAGATCCTCGTACTGGGCACCCTGGATCACACCCCACAACGCCTGCTGGGGCCGATGTGCACGCTCGACACTCAGTCTGTTGTGCTCGGCCAGGCACCGGATTGCCCACAGCCGGGTACGCTCCAGCGAATTCTCCTGGTACGCACGGGTGTTCATCAACGTGGTGAGCTCGTCGAAGGCGAAGATGATGTCGGCACCGAGCTGGTGCTGAATCTGCATCGACACCTCGGGGGTGAAGCGATGCGACGAACCGTCGAGGTGCGACTTGAAGGTCACCCCGTCGTCGTCGACTCGCGACAGACGTTCCTTGCCCTCGGCGATGAGCGAGTCGTCGGGGCTGACCTCCATCGCGATGACCTTCTTGAAGCCGGCGCCGAGCGACATGACCTGGAATCCGCCGCTGTCGGTGTAGGTCGGGCCCGACCAGTTCATGAAGGCACCGAGCCCGCCGGCCTGATCGATGATCTCGGGGCCCGGCTGCAGGTACAGGTGGTACGCGTTCGCGAGGACGGCCTGCGCACCCAACTCGGCCACCGACTCGGGCAGAACGGTCTTCACCGTCGCCTTGGTACCCACCGGCACGAAGGCGGGGGTCTGGATCGCGCCGTGCGGGGTGCTGATCACCCCGGTGCGGCCGCGGGTGCCGGGCAGGGTGGTGCCGACGGTGTAGGCGGGGTCGGCGACTTCGGTTCCGGTACTGCTCACCGGTGCATCCTCCCAGGTCGGTGGCCTCCACCCAAACCGACGACGCCGCCGTCGGCCCCGTCTGCGCCCTCGACGACCTATCGCTCCGGCGTTCCGGCATTCGATACGGTGGGGACCATGTCGTGCAGAACGCGCCGCGCCATCGCCTCCGGGGCCAGGGTCGCCACCACCGCACTCGGCCTGTCGTTGGCCCTGTTCACACTGTCCGCGTGCGGTTCGGAACAGGATGTCACCGACACCTCCGCGAGCGGCGGGAACGGCGCTGTCGCTTCGGCGGAGCAACCCGCCGACGCCCCGTCGACCTCCGCACCCGTCGTCCCGGGTCGCAAGCCCGCGTCGGCCCGTCCCAACTCGGTCACCTCTGGTGCCGACGCGGACGAATCGACTCAGGGCGGCCCCGGCACCACCTGCGGCAGCATCCCCGGCCCCGACGGCGCGCTGCGTGTTCTGGTCCTCGCCGGCGACGTCGACTGCGACCAGGCGAAGTCGATCGCCGACGAGTACGGCCCCAAGATCGTCACCGGCACGCAGCAGTCGGTGGGCGGCTGGACCTGTGGGCCGTCGGCGCTACAGGGCGTGCTCGCCGCCTGCCAGAAGGACACGACGGTCATCGGTTTCGCTCCCTGACCCCAACTCGCTTGACCCTCACGCGACGTCAGACCCCAAGGTTGCTCATGTGAGTGAAGAGAAGCACCACCCGCTCCGCACTCCTGCGTCGGACCTGACCGTTGGCGTCGTCGCGGGGATGGTCGGAGTCAGTGTCCGCACACTGCACCACTACGACCAGATCGGTCTGGTGACGCCGTCGCGCCGCACGCCTGCGGGATACCGCGTCTACGACGACGCCGACGTCGCACGGCTCTACCGTGTCCTCACCTATCGCGAGCTGGGCTTTTCACTCGGGCGGATAGCGACCCTGCTCGACGATCCCGATGCTGACGAACTGCATCAACTCCGCGCGCAGCACGAGCTGCTCACCGACCGGATCGATCACTTGCACCGGATGGTCGCAGCGGTGGAGGAGATGATGATGTCGAAGAAGCAGGGGATCCAGCTGTCCGCGGCCGAGCAACGCGAGATCTTCGGCGACGACTGGCGCGGCGAGGAGTACGCGGCGGAGGCCGAGGAACGGTGGGGCGAGACCGCCGCGTGGCAGGAGAGCCGCAAGCGCGTCGCCCGGTTCTCGAAGGAGGACTGGCGGCAGATCAAGGCCGACGCCGATGCCCTCGAACGGCGCCTCGCCGACGCGATGCTCCGCGGACTCACACCCGGTTCCGCCGAAGCCGATGCCCTCGCCGAGGAGCACCGCGCACAGATAAGCCGGTTCTACGACTGCACCCACGAGATGCACGTCGGGCTCGCCGACATGTACGTCGCCGACCCGCGTTTCACCGCGCACTACGACGAACAGGCGCCCGGGCTCGCCGTCTATCTGCGCGAGGTCATCCGGGCCAATGCCGAGAAACGGATCTGATCGACGCCGCCCGGTGTCTGCTCACTCGTCCAGATAACGCTTCCGGAGCGCTTCCGGCACAGCGGGATCCAGTCCCAGACCGTCGCGGAAGTAGCCCTCGATGTCACCGAACTGTGCGGTCATCTCCTCGAAGGCGCCCTCGAGGTAGTTCCGCTGGACGCCGAGGATCGGTTTCAACACCTCGGGGTCGCCGCCGGCCGTCTGGAACGCGGCGAAGACCGGGTGCAGTGCCGGGATGAGCTCGTCGTTGGTGAGCAGGTAGTCCTCGAACACCTCGTCACGTCCGACACCGAGCACAGAGAGGAAGGTGGCAGCGGCCCAGCCGGTCCGGTCCTTGCCGGTCGTGCAATGGAACAGTGCCGCACCCGGCAACGCGGGCTCGGCGAGTGCGCTGAACAGCCGGTGGTAGGCCGCATGGGCGCTGGGCAGGGTCAGGATCTGTCGGTAGGTGGCCTCCATCAGCTCCGCCGCCTTACCTCCCCCGAGCGCATCGCTCACCGCGGCGACCGCGGCCGGATCGGCGACCACCTCGTTGAGACGGGCCGGGATCGCGGTCGACGAATCGGCCAGCACGTCCAAGGGGACCTCTGCGACGCCGGGCAGTGCCGGGTCCGGCGCAGCCGAACGCTCGGCAACCGTGCGGAGGTCGTAGACGGCCGTGATACCCAGCGCGTCGAACTTGGCGAGGTCGTCACCGGCCAGTCGGTGGAGCTCGGTGGACCGGAAGACCAGACCGGGTCGGACCCGGCGTCCATCGGCGGTCGTCCATCCGCCGAGGTCCCGGAGATTCGGCACGGTGGAAAGAGACAAGGCGTGGGCGTGGGTGAGGTCGGTCATGACGAGAGATTCTGACAGGCCGATCCGACGACGATTGGGTCCAGCGACCGAAATGTGGCACCGATTCACACACCGCAAACCTGGTGAGGCACTTCGGTGGCGTCGCGACGACGAGAAGTTAACGCGAACTATGGTGTTACTCCCGGGTAACGGCAATATCGTGCCGTCTTCGGAGATTGCCCTGGCCCAGCCATTCTTTCCCCCGGAAAGGGGACACCGAAACCCAGTCCGCGGGATTCCGGACACATCATGAGGATTACGGCCGTTCACCCCAAACGTGCTGTTCGCGGACGTAGCGGGCACTTCGAACCGGACCCCGGAGCCGTTACAGGTTGCCGGGGCGAATTTCGTGCCAGGTTCGCCCTCTGTGACCTGCGCGTTCGCATTGATATGCCGGATATGCCTGGGCTAAGTTCCAACGTATGTCCAGCAAAGTGACTGTTCACGGTCGCACACTCATCCGAGTCACTCGGGTATTCGACGGGACGTCCGAAGGACTGATCGAGGGCACAGACCCACTCATCGAGGGCGACGCCGCGCGAATCTTAAAGAACCTCTGAATTCACCCCCAGCCTGTCGTACTGCTCACCGGCGGTACGGCAGGCGAGTCGGTTATGCCGACACAACGACAGAAAGTTGGACGATGTGGTCTTCGGATCGGGCGGCAGCGATGCGTGATGCCCCGGAGCCTGGCGGCACCCCCTCTGACGCGACCCTGATCGAAGGCCACGGACTCTCCGTGGATGCTTCCTGGGGCCACATCTACGGCCCGGTCGACCTTCGGGTCCGCACCGGCGGGGTCACGGTCATCGCCGGGCCGGAGGGCCGAGGCCGCACCGCACTGCTCCTCACCCTCGCAGGTCGCATGAAGCCGACGAAGGGTGAGCTGGTCGCCTTCGACCGCGCCAACGACGCCCACCACCTGTTCGAGAACGCGGCCGTCGCGTGGATCGACGAGGTCGACGGGATCGAACAGACCATCCGTGTCAGCGACGTCATCACCGAGCAGATCCGGTGGTCGGCGCCTTGGTACAAGTGGGTCACGCCCGCGCGCGAGGAAGACCTCGAGCGCATCTGCCGACCCGTCTTCGGCCCCTACCCCCTTCCCGCGATGGAATCGTTCGTCGAGGAACTCCCCGAGCTGACCGCGGCTCTCTTCCGGATCGCCGTGGGCAACCTGCGCCGTCCGCCACTGCTGGTCGTCGGCGGAGTGGACAACCTGACCCGGCGCGAGAACCAGGTCCATCTCATGGACCGCCTCGTCGACCTGGGCCGCACCCAGACGGTGATCACCGCCGACATCAACGCCGTGTCCCCGGCCGGCGGCGTCCGTGACGTCATCCCCGTCGACAACCTCACAGATGGCCAGTTCGTCGGCCTCGAGCACGAAGATCGGACGTAGGAACATGTTTGCCGCATTCTCGCCGGGCAGCGACATCAAGCGCTACTACCGGGGCCGGATGCCCCGGCTGGCGCTCGTGGTCATCATGCTCATGCCGCTCCTCTACGGCGCGATGTACCTGTGGGCGTTCTGGAATCCGTTTGCCGCCGCCGACAAGATCCCCGTCGCACTCGTCAACGAGGACACCGGTGCAGTCGTCGAAGGGCAGAAACTCGACGCCGGCTCCCAGGTCGCGGCCGGACTGATCGAGTCCAAGCAGCTCGATCTGCACGAGGTCTCCGCCGCCGAGGCCGCCGACGGTGTCGCGCACGGCAAGTACTACTTCTCGATCACGCTGCCCGCCGACTTCAGCAAGGCGATCGCCTCGCCCACGAGCGACAAGCCGCGTTCGGCGCCGCTGGTGTTCACCTACAACGACGCCAACAACTACCTGGCGACGATCATCGGTCAGGACGCCGCCCAGCAGGTCGTCAACAAGGTCAGCGCACAGGTCGGCGCGCAGACGTTCGAGATCGTCCTCAACGAGGTCGGGGACCTCACGCCCAAGCTGACGGAAGCGGCCGACGGCGCGAACGAACTTGCCGCCGGTCTGAAGACCGCCGACTCGGGCGCTCAGGAGCTCGCGTCCGGTCTCGGCCAACTCGACTCCGCACTGATCAAGGCCACCGATCCCCTGCTCAACGCACTCGGCGCCGACCAGACCGGTCTGTCCTCAGCCGAGGTGAATGCGGCCGCAGATCGACTCGCCCGCAATGCCGGAGCGGCGTCGAACGAACTCACGACCGCCGCGAATCAGCAGTCGCAGGCCAGCAAGGGCCTCGACTCGGTCATCGCCCAGCTGAGTTCGTCGCCGGATCCCACGATGCGATCTCTCGCCAATGCCCTTTCCCCCGCACAACAGTTCCTGCGCACCAGCGGACTCGGACCGGACGCGAACAACCAGCTCACCCAGCTGAACAACGACGCCAACGTGCTCTCGCAGCAGCTCGGCAATCCGAACAGCCCCCTCCGCCTCGGCCTCACCCTCGTCGAGAACGGCGGCCTTCGCAACGACATCCTCGCCGCACGCGGTGCCGCCAACGAACTGAAGAGCGGCTCAGCCGAACTCAGCTCTGGCCTCGGTGAGCTGAGCGCGGGTGCCGACGAACTGGCGTCCGGTCTGGAAGAAGGGGTCAAGGCCATCCCGTCCTGGACCAACCAGGAGAAGACGGAGATCGCCAAGACGTTGGCACAGCCCGTCGCCCTGCAAGAGGACTACACACACGAGGCCCCGACCTTCGGTACCGGCTTCGCACCGTTCTTCATGTCCCTGGCACTGTTCGTCGGCGGCATCATCACCTGGATGTTGTTGACGCCGTTGCAGTCCCGCCCGATCGTCCAGGGCTTCTCGTCGCTGCGCGTCGTATTGGCCTCGTACGCACCCGCTTTCGCCATCGGCTTCATCCAGGCGACCGTCCTGTACACGGTGGTCACCTTCGCGGTCGGGCTGCGTGCCGAGTACCCGATAGCCACGTTCCTGTACCTGTTGCTCGTGGTCGCGACCTTCATGGCGATGATCCAGATGTTCAACGCGGTCTTCGACGTCGCGGTCGGACGTGTTGTGACACTGGCGTTCCTGATGATCCAGCTGGTGTCCGCGGGTGGTATCTATCCCGTGCCGACCACGGCCACGCCGTTCCAGTACATCCACTACGTAGACCCGATGACCTACACGGTGGAGGGCCTCCGACAACTCACGGTCGGCGGCATCGACTACCGACTGTGGCTCGCCATCGGTGTCCTCAGCGGAATCACCCTGGGCTGCCTGCTCATCTCGTCGTGGGCCGCCCGTCGAAACCGCCAGTACACGATGGACCGTCTGTATCCGCCGGTGGAAGTCTAGGGAGGTCGAGACAGGCAAGCCCCCGTGACTGTCGTCTACCTCGAGTAGATCGCTTCAACCGCCCCATTTCCGGTATTGAGCGCCTTAGCATCTGAACACCAGGAGGAATACATGACACCCAAATCGAACTCGCAGGCCCGCGCCACGACCAACATCGGCGACAACCTGAATCTGCGGACCGTCTTCACCCGCCCGGGCGAGGCCACCGATCTGCCCAAGTTCTCGATGGCCGACGACATGCTGCTGCCCGAGACCGCCTACCAGATCGTCCACGACGAGGCGATGCTCGACGGCAACGCGCGCCTGAACCTGGCGACCTTCGTGTCGACCTGGATGGACGACGAGGCGAAGAAGCTCTACTCCGAGACCGTCGACAAGAACATGATCGACAAGGACGAGTACCCGCAGACGGCCGCCATCGAGGACCGCTGCTGGAAGATCCTCGCCGACCTCTGGCACAACCCGAACGTCGACAACGCCATCGGCACCTCGACCATCGGTTCGTCGGAGGCCTGCATGCTCGGCGGCCTGGCCCTCAAGCGCCACTGGCAGGCCCGCCGCAAGGCCGAGGGCAAGTCCACCGAGACCCCGAACCTGGTGCTGTCCACCGCCGTTCAGGTCTGCTGGGAGAAGTTCTGCAACTACTTCGAGGTCGAGCCCCGCTGGGTGCCGATCAGCCCCGACCACATGGTCCTCGACGGCCACGAGCTCGAGAAGTACGTCGACGAGAACACCATCGGCGTCGTCGCCATCATGGGCCAGACCTACACCGGCATGTACGAGCCGGTGAAGCAGATCGCCGCCAAGCTGGACCAGATCCAGGCCGACACCGGCCTCGACGTGAAGATCCACGTCGACGGCGCGTCGGGCGCGATGATCGCTCCGTTCTGCCAGCCCGACCTGGAGTGGGACTTCCGCGTCGACCGCGTCGTCTCCATCAACACCTCGGGCCACAAGTTCGGCCTCGTCTACCCGGGTGTCGGCTGGATCGTGTGGCGCGACACCGAGGCGCTGCCGGAGAGCATGGTCTTCCACTGCAGCTACCTCGGTGGCGACATGCCCACCCTGGCTCTGAACTTCTCGCGTCCCGGCGCCCAGGTGCTGCTGCAGTACTACCAGTTCCTGCGCCTCGGCCGTGAGGGCTACCGCCAGGTCCAGCAGGGTTCGCTCGACGTCGCGCAGTGGCTGTCGTCGGAGATCGCCAAGATCGACGCCTTCGAGCTCGTCAGCAAGGGCGACACCATCCCGGTCTTCGCATGGCGCCTGAAGTCGGGCCACACCGACAACTGGAACCTCTACGACCTGTCTGATCGCCTGCGCATGAAGGGCTGGCTGGTCCCGGCCTACCCGATGGCCGACGACCTCGCCGACCTCACCGTCCAGCGCATCGTCGTCCGCGCCGGCCTGAGCCACGACCTCGCGCGTGCCCTCATCGCCGACATCCAGACCGAGGTCGACTTCCTCGATCGTCTCGAGGGCCCGATCCCGGCCGAGGGTGAGCGCTCGCACTTCCACCACTGATCGCCGAGATCGTCGCGATCCCCTGATGTGTCCCCGGCCTGGCATCCCTTCCAGGCCGGGGACGCATCGTCGCATTCACAGACAGGTAGAAAATGAGTATTGCCGCGTCAGCCCCCAGACGCAGCACGGTCTTCATCCCGACCCTGAACAAACAGTGTTGGGGCTTCATGATCGGATCCGCACTCTTCGCGTTGAGCGCGGCGCCGGGCTTCGGCAGCTCGGCTGGATCGTCGGCCGTCAATCTCTGCTGCTTCGTCGGGGCGTGGTTCTTCACCGCCGCCGGCCTGATCCAGCTGATCCTGAGCGGCCCCGTGACGACCAAGGTCGACTACGGCAGCGGCATCATGGTGCGCGCCGACTGGCTCGCGGCGTCGACCCAGTCGTTGGGAACGATCCTGTTCAACGTGAGCACCACCGCGGCACTCACCGCGCATTCGATCCCCTCCCAGAGAGAGTTCGTCTGGTCGCCGGATGCCGGCGGATCGATCCTCTTCCTCGTCAGCGGCTTCATGGCCGTTCGCGGCTACCGGCACGCACACAAGTTCTTCGACCCGGGTTCGGCCGGCTGGTGGTCGGTGCAGATCAACCTCATCGGATGCATCGCCTTCGGCGTCGCCGCGGTGGGCGCCTACGTGTCCAAGGGCGGAGTCACGGTCGACACGGCGATGGCGAACTGGGGAACCTTCATCGGAGCGATCTGCTTCTTCCTGGCGTCCCTCGTGGTCCTCCCGGCCTGGGACCGCAACTCCGCGGGTGAGTCGGCATGACCGGACCACTTACACAACCGAATCCCGGCGAGGGCGCTCGGGCACCGGGGAGCCGGGGATGACCGAGCTGTTCCGGGACGATGTCTCGTCGGACCCCCTCCCGCCGAAGGTGATCGAGACGTGGGAGCGCCGTGTCGGCGTGCACCGCAGCAACATCCATGCCGAACCGATCCGGCTCACCGGACCCGACGGAATGCGCCACTACGGGCAGCACGTCGAGGTGCGGACCGATGACCCCGGTTCGTTCGACTCGCTGATGTACGTACGTCAGCTCTCGATGATCGGCACGTTCTGCAGCCTGCACACCCCGCTCGAGGTGTCGCGGAACCCGCGCCTCATCTCCGAACAGCCCTCCGAAGACCTGGTCATCGGGGTGCACACCCTGGAGGGCAAGCACATCATCCGCCAGGGGTCACGCGATTTCGCCTACGGCCCCGGGCAACTCGCCTTCGTCAGCAATGCATCCCCCTACCTCGAGCGGACCTTCGAGATCAATGACCCTGCGGGCCTGGTGATCCCGCTCGAACTCCTCGGGAACCAGCGCCGCGTCGCCGAGCAGGCCCGCCGGCCGGTCGCCTCTCACACCCTGCTGGCGCGCGCCACCGCATCGTTCATCCTTCAGTTCGCGTCGGACACCGCGGTCGGCGTGACCGAACCCGGCCCGGACACGGAGATGGCCGCCATCGAATTGGTTCGCGCTGCACTCGGACAGCTCGACTACGACAATCGACAGATCACCGACAACGCCCTTTTCGTGCGGGAGGCGGTCTCCGACCTCATCGAGCGTCACCATCGCGATCCCTCGTTCACCCCGAACGCGATCGCCCGCTACCTGCACATCAGCCGCCGTCAGCTGTACCGGCACTTCGAGGACACCGAGGACTCGTTGGCCGCACGCATCGCCGACCGCAGACTCAAGACCGCCTGCGAGTTCCTCCGGACACGTCCGGACATGGCGGTCTCCGAGGTGGCCAGGATCTCCGGCTTCCCGTCGAGTCCCACGATGCGCAACCGCTTCCGGGCCGAACTCGGGATCGGCCCGAGCGAATACCGCGCCCGCGCGGCCGCCGAGGCCGACCCCGTGGAGAACTGGGAATCACCGACCGCGTGACACGCGGCCGGCCCGGACCTCAGCTCAGCAGGGCCTGCGCCACCCGCTCCAGTGCGGCGACGCGACTTCCTTTGACCAGTACCGCATCTCCTCCGGCGAGGTCGCCGAGTGCGGCAACCGCTTCGTCGACGCCGGAGGTGTGGCGCGCGGTGTCGCCGTAGTCGGGTTCGTCGACCGCGATGACCTCGATGCCGAGTTCGTGTGCCTCGAGTGCGATCGCGTGATGCTGGGCCGGAGAGTCCGATCCGAGTTCTGCCATGGTGCCGAGAACGGCGACGCGTCGTCCCGCGGGCAGCGCGGCGAGCGACTTCAGTGCCGCCGACATCGACGTCGGGTTCGCGTTGTAGGCGTCGTTGAGCACGATCGTGCCGTCGGCGTTCTTCGCGAGTTCCATTCGCAGACCGGACAATTCGGCGGCAGACATACCATTGGCGATGTCCTCGACGGACACTCCGAGACCGCCGCCGGCCGCCGCGGCCGCGAGCGCGTTGGGGACCTGGTGCTCACCCCGCGCACCGAGGCGCACGTCGGTCGAACCCCACGGCGTGTGCAACCGGAACGATGCTCGCAGCTCGTCGTCGACGACGATGTCCGACGCGTACACGTCGGCGTCCGGCGACAGGCCGTACCGCAGCACCCGGGCCGAGGTGCGCTCCGCCATCGCCGCGACGTACCGGTGATCGGCGTTCAGAACCGCGATCCCGTCGGCCGGAAGGGACTCGACCAGCTCACCCTTCGCGCGGGCCACCGATTCGATGTCCCCGAACAACTCGAGGTGGACACCTTCGACGCGCGTGATCACGCCGACGGTCGGGCTCGCGATGGAGCACAGCAGGTCGATGTGGCCGATCCCGCGCGCACCCATCTCGAGGACCACGGCTTCGACGTCGTCGGCCGCGCCCGCCAGGGTCAGCGGAAGGCCCAGTTCGTTGTTGAAGGACTTCTCGCTCGCCGCGGTGCGGTAGGTGGTCTGCAGGACCCCGGCCAGGAGGTCCTTGGTGGAGGTCTTGCCGACCGAGCCGGTGATGCCCACGACGCGGTCGGGAATACGGCCGCGGACCGCACGCCCGAGATCAGCGAGGGCCAGGGCGGTGTCGGGGACGCGAATGGCGGTGCCGCGAGAGACCTCCGCGCGCGAGGTGAAGTACGCCGCCGCGCCGCTCTCCAGGGCCGACGGGATGAAGTCGTGACCATCCCGCTCGGCGACGATCGGCACGAAGAGCTGACCCGGCCGGACATTGCGCGAGTCGATGCTCGCCCCGTCGATCTGCACGTCGGGACCGATCAACTCGCCGCCGACGGACGCTGCGACCTCACTCGCCAAGAAATGCACGACCTCACGCTAGCCGACGTCCGCGGACCGGCTTCCCGAGCCGTCTGCGCTGCTGGTCGAGCCGTGTCGAAACCCACAACCGGCCACGCCACCCCGAGAACTCGGTTGCCGGGGGCCGTATCGTGACATGCATGTCTTCGCGGCTCCTGCGTCTTGTGGTCCTCTATGGCGGGGTGTCCGCCGAACATGATGTGTCACGGGTCACAGCCGCGCATGTTCTCGCCGCCGCTGACCGGGCCAAATACGATCTGGTCCCCATCGGCATCGCCAAGGACGGCACCTGGCTGCGCAACGACAAGGCCATCGCCGCGATCGCCGACGGCACCCCGCTCCCGGACGTCCTGGAGGTGGCCGGCACCGTCGTCGACCCGCTGACCGAACTCCGCGGACACGCCGACCAGGCGATCACCGTCGTCCTGCCGCTGCTGCACGGTCCGCACGGCGAGGACGGCACCATCCAGGGGATGCTCGAACTGTTCAAGCTGCCCTACGTCGGCGCCGGGGTGCTCTCGTCGGCGGTGTGCATGGACAAGGCAATGGCGAAGATCGTCGCCGCGCAGGCCGGCATCCCGCAGTGCCGCTGGGTCGAGTTCCGCGACGGCGTCGACGACCCGGACACGATCGTCCCGCGGGTCGTCGAGGAGCTGGGGCTCCCGGTGTTCGTCAAGCCCGCGAACCTCGGATCGTCGGTCGGCATCACCAAGGCGCACGACGAGCGTGAGCTGGACGCCGCGATCAACCTGGCCCTGCGCTACGACAACGTGGTGATCATCGAGGAGAACGTCACCGGTCGCGAGATCGAGGTGGCCGTCCTCGGCGACACCGCCCCCGAGACGTCGGTGCCCGGCGAGATCGAACCCGGCAGCGAGTTCTACGACTACGAGGACAAGTACGTCACCGGCGCGGCGAAGCTCGTCATCCCGGCGGTCCTCCCCGACGCCGCGATCGCCGAGGTCAAGGAGCTCGCGGCCCGGACGTTCACGGCGATGCGCTGCACCGGTATGGCCCGTGTGGACTTCTTCTACGAGGCCGACGGTCGCGGCTGGCTGCTCAACGAGGTCAACACCATCCCCGGGTTCACCCCCGGTTCGATGTACCCGAAGCTGTGGGAGGCCACCGGGGTGCCCTACGCCGATCTCATCGACCAGCTCGTCGTCTTCGCGCTCGAGGTCCACCGGCGCCGCGCCGGCTTCTCGACCGAGCACTGAGCCACCCGACGACCGACGCGCGGGTCAAGTCACCCGAACCGGACGTCGAACGGCGGTAGCATCGCACGCGTGACCCACACCCAGGCTGCCCGGTCGCTGCGCGTGCTGGTCTATTCCGACGATTCGGAGACCCGGGCCCAGGTCATCGGTGCGCTCGGTACCCGGCCGTCCCAGGACATCCCCGAGCTCAGCTTCATCGAAGTCGCCACGGCTCCAATGGTCTTCGCCCAGCTCGACGCCGGCGTGGTCGATGCGGTGATCGCCGACGGCGAGGCCTCCCCGGCCGGCGGGATGGGGATCGCCAAGCAGATGAAGGACGAGCTGGACCCGAGCCCACCGGTGCTCGTGCTGCTCGGCCGCGCCGACGACCGCTGGCTCGCCGAATGGTCGCGGGCCGATGCCGTCGCCACTCTCCCGGTCGATCCGATCGCCCTCGCAGAGGCCTTCGTCGAGATGGTCGAGAAACGCCGAACTGCCTGAAACGGGTGACTCCCGCGGGACGACCACCTAGGCTTGTGGTGTAGCTCACAACCGCGTCGGGAGGTTCTGACCGAACCCCTGGCACGGGCAGGACAATCGCCGAGCCGGAATCGCCCACCAGGTGTTTCGGCCGCCCGGAGCGAGGAGGAGTCCACGCTTTGAACGCCTACGTCCCGATCATGATCCTCGGGGCAATCGGCGTGGCGTTTGCCGTTTTCAGCGTCTTCATCGGTATCGCGATCGGCCCGAAACGGTACAACCGCGCCAAACTCGAGGCGTACGAGTGTGGCATCGAGCCGGTCGGCCAGAGTCTTCTGACTCCCGCCTCCCGTCGCGGGGGCGAGGGCCCCACGTTCAGCGGCCCGATCCAGCGGGTGCCGGTCAAGTACTACCTCACCGCGATGCTGTTCATCATCTTCGACATCGAGATCGTCTTCCTCTACCCCTGGGCCGTCGCCTTCGACTCCTTCGGCTGGTTCGGCCTCGCGGCCATGCTCTTGTTCATCGTCAACGTCTCGGTCGCCTACGCCTATGAATGGCGTCGTGGCGGACTGAGCTGGGACTGAGGACTTTTCACCCGGTCACCGTCTGTAAGGAGGTCAGTCATGGGACTCGAGGAACGGCTCCCCAGCGGTTTCCTGCTGAGCACCGTCGAAGATCTCGCCGGCTTCATGCGCAAGGGTTCGCTGTGGCCGGCCACCTTCGGACTCGCCTGCTGCGCAATAGAGATGATGTCCACCACGTCGGGTCGCTACGACCTCGCCCGATTCGGCATGGAGGCCTTCCGTGCGTCTCCGCGGCAGGCCGACCTCATGATCGTCGCCGGCCGCGTCAGCCAGAAGATGGCGCCGGTGCTCCGGCAGATCTACGACCAGATGCCCGAACCCAAATGGGTTCTGGCGATGGGGGTCTGTGCATCGTCCGGCGGGATGTTCAACAACTACGCGATCGTCCAGGGCGTCGACCACGTCGTGCCCGTCGACATCTACCTCCCGGGCTGTCCTCCTCGTCCCGAGATGTTGCTGAACGCGATCCTCAAGCTGCACGAGAAGATCCAGGAGATGCCGCTCGGCGTGAATCGCGAGGAGGCCATCTGGGCAGCGGAACGCGCTGCCCTGCAGGCGACTCCGACCATCGAGATGAAGGGGCTGCTGCGATGACCGACCTGGGCATGCCCGACCCGAAACCGCCCGATCCCGAGGTCATCGGCGTCCGCCACGGACTGTTCGGCGCACCGGGCACCGGCGACACCTCCGGATACGGGGGTCTGATCGATCCGATCACCCTGCCGCCCAGCTCTTCTCGACCCTACGGCAGCTACTTCGACGAGATCGCCGATCTCCTGGAGGCCGAACTCGGCGACTCCTACGACGCCGCGGTCGAGAAAGTGGTCGTCTTCCGCGACGAGATGACCGTCCACGTCGCGCGAGAGCACCTCCCCGCCGTCGCGCTGACCCTCCGCAACGCACCCGGATTGCGCTTCGAACTGTGCCTGGGCGTCAACGGGGTCCACTATCCCGGCGACACCGACCGGGAACTGCACGCCGTCTATCCCCTCGCCTCCCTGACCCACAACCGGCGCCTGCGCCTCGAGGTGTCGGCACCCGACACCGATCCGCACATCCCGAGCCTCTGCGACATCTACCCCACCAACGACTGGCACGAGCGCGAGACCTACGACTTCTTCGGCATCGTCTTCGACGGCCACCGATCACTGACGCGTATCGAGATGCCCGACGACTGGGAAGGCCATCCGCAGCGCAAGGACTATCCGCTCGGCGGAGTGCCCATCGAGTACAAGGGAACCCGCGTCGACCCACCGGACCGGAGGAGGTCGTACAGCTGATGACCGACACAGCCACCGGATCGTCGAAACCCCGTTCCACGACGCCACGCGAGGAGACCCCGACCCGCACCTACACCGTCTCCGGACAGGACTGGGACTCCATCGTCTCCGACGTCCGCACCCGCGCCGAACAGCAACCCGGCGACGAGCGCATCGTCGTGAACATGGGCCCCCAACACCCGTCGACGCACGGCGTGCTGCGGCTCATCCTGGAGATCGAGGGTGAGACGGTCACCGAGGCGCGCTGCGGAATCGGCTACCTGCACACCGGGATCGAGAAGAACCTCGAGTATCGCAACTGGACGCAGGGCGTCACGTTCGTGACCCGGATGGACTATCTGTCACCGTTCTTCAACGAGACCGCCTACTGCCTGGGCGTCGAGAAGCTCCTCGGGATCACCGACGACGTCCCGGAGCGGGCCACCGTCATCCGCGTCATGCTGATGGAGCTGAACCGGATCAGCAGCCACCTCGTGGCC
Organism: Gordonia sp. Swx-4; assembly: GCF_030316175.1. Taxonomy (NCBI): domain Bacteria; kingdom Bacillati; phylum Actinomycetota; class Actinomycetes; order Mycobacteriales; family Gordoniaceae; genus Gordonia; species Gordonia sp. Swx-4. The sequence continues at coordinate 418,478 of NZ_CP128197.1, read as the reverse complement.
CTGGCCACCGGCGGAATGGAGCTCGGCGCCGTCACCGCGATGTTCCTCGGTTTCCGCGAGCGAGAACTGATCCTCGACCTCTTCGAGCTCATCACCGGCCTGAGGATGAACCACGCCTACATCCGACCCGGCGGCGTCGCGCAGGATCTGCCGCCCGACGGGCCGGAACAGGTCGCCAAGGTCGTCGCCCAGCTACCCGGCCGCCTGGACGAGCTCGGAGATCTGCTGACCGACAACTACATCTGGAAGGCGCGCACCCAGAGCGTCGGTTATCTCGACCTGACGGGCTGCATGGCTCTCGGCATCACCGGACCGGTGCTGCGGTCGACCGGTTATCCGCATGATCTGCGGAAGACGCAGCCGTACTGCGGGTACGAGACCTACGACTTCGATGTCATCACCACCGACACCTGTGACTCTTACGGCCGCTACCTGATCCGCGTCAAGGAGATGCGCGAGTCGATTCGCATCGTCGAACAGTGCCTGGAGAGGCTCCGGCCCGGCCCGGTCATGGTCGCCGATCGCAAACTGGCCTGGCCGGCCGATCTGGCCCTCGGTCCCGACGGTCTCGGCAACTCCCCCGAACACATCGCCAGGATCATGGGGACGTCGATGGAGGCGCTGATCCATCACTTCAAGCTGGTCACCGAGGGCATGCGCGTGCCGGCCGGACAGTGCTACGTCGCGGTCGAGTCCCCACGCGGCGAGCTCGGCGTCCACCTGGTAAGCGACGGCGGCACCCGACCCTATCGGGTCCACTTCCGCGATCCGTCGTTCACGAATCTGCAAGCGGTGGCGGCGATGTGCGAGGGCGGCATGGTCGCCGACGTGATCACGGCCGTCGCCAGTATCGACCCGGTGATGGGAGGCGTGGACCGATGACCGATCCCGTGTTCGTGGAGCTCTCCACCTCACCGCCCACCGAGGACGCCGCGCCGGTCTCAGGCACCCCGGCGCCGATCATCACCTTCGGCGGCCCGTCGGCGTACACGGCCGAGGTCACCGAACGTCTCGCCGAGCAGGCGGCACCGGTCATCGCGCGCTACCCGCAGTCGCGGTCGGCCCTTCTCCCCCTGCTTCATCTGGTGCAGTCCGAGGACGGCTACATCACCCGCGCCGGCGTCGAATTCTGTGCGGCGCAGCTCGATCTGACCGCCGCCCAGGTCGCGTCGGTGGCCACCTTCTACTCGATGTACCGACGCTCACCGACCGGTGAATACCTCGTCGGGGTGTGCACCAACACGCTCTGCGCCACTCTCGGCGGCGACGACATCCTCCGCGCGGTCTGCGACCACCTCGGTGTCCGGCCCGGGGACACCACCGCGGACGAACGCATCACGGTCGAACACGTCGAGTGCAATGCCGCCTGCGATTTCGCGCCGGTGGTGATGGTGAACTGGGAGTTCTTCGACAACCAGACCCCGGAGTCGACGATCGAACTCATCGAGGACCTCCGCGCCGGCGTCTCGGTCGAGCCCGCCCGCGGCACCGGGAGCGTGTGCTCCTTCCGTCGGACCGAACTCGAGCTCGCCGGGGCCGCGCCCTCGCCGGCCGACCCCCGACTCCCGACGGACCAGACGACCAGCGAACCTGCTGAACCCGAACCCCCGGACACCCCGGTGCTGTCCCGGCATTGGGACGAACACGAGTCCTGGTCCCTGACGAACTACCTGCGCCACAACGGATACCGCGGCCTGCGCACCGCGCTCGACACCCCACCCGACGACGTCATCGAGATGGTCAAGGCTTCCGGCCTCCGGGGGCGCGGCGGCGCCGGCTTCCCGGTCGGGATGAAGTGGTCCTTCATCCCGCAGGAGAAGTCCCCCGGCGCCGAGCCCTCGATTCCGCACTACCTCGTGGTCAACGCCGACGAATCCGAGCCCGGTACCTGCAAGGACATGCCCCTCATGCTCGCGACGCCGCACACCCTCGTCGAGGGGGTCGTCATCGCCGCGTATGCGATCCGCGCGCACCACGCGTTCATCTACGTCCGCGGGGAGGTCGCCTCGGTCCTGCGCCGTCTGCGTACCGCCGTGGACGAGGCCTATGCCGCAGGCTGTCTCGGGAAAGACATCCTGGGCTCGGGCTTCGATCTCGAGCTCGTGGTGCACGCCGGCGCGGGTGCGTACATCTGCGGTGAGGAGACGGCGCTCCTCGACTCACTCGAGGGCCGTCGGGGCCAGCCGCGCCTCCGCCCGCCCTTCCCGGCGGTCGCCGGCCTCTACGCCAGCCCGACCGTGGTCAACAACGTCGAATCGATCGCGAGCGTGCCGCCGATCATCCGGAACGGCGTCGACTGGTTCCGGTCCATGGGCACCGAGAAGTCACCGGGGTTCACTCTGTACTCCCTGTCCGGCCACGTCACTCATCCAGGCCAGTACGAGGCACCTCTCGGAATCACCCTCCGGCAACTGCTCGAACGCGCCGGCGGCGTCCGCGCCGGACACGAACTCAAGTTCTGGACCCCGGGCGGGTCGTCGACGCCGCTGCTGACGCCGGATCACCTCGACGTCCCACTCGACTACGAGGGCGTCGGCGCCGCGGGATCGATGCTGGGCACCAAGGCTCTCCAGATCTTCGACGAGACGACCTGTGTCGTCGGTGCGGTGCTGCGCTGGACCGAGTTCTACGCGCACGAGTCGTGCGGCAAGTGCACGCCGTGCCGGGAGGGCACCTACTGGCTGGTGCAACTACTCCATCGGCTCGAGCACGAGGGCGGCACCGCCGCCGACCTCGACACTCTCTCCGATGTCACCAACAGCGTCGTCGGAAAGTCGTTCTGCGCGCTCGGCGACGGTGCGGGCAGTCCGATCGTGTCCTCGCTCGAGTACTTCCGCGACGAATACCTCGCCCATCTCGATCACGGTTGCCCGTTCGACCACTCGCTGTCGACCGTCCTGGGTTCCGAGCCGATGGGAGACGCCCGATGACCCTCACACACGGCAGTGATCCGGCGACCCAGGCCGACAACCTGGTCGGCATCACCATCGACGGCGTCGAGCTCCGGGTACCCAAGGGCACCTTGCTGATCCGCGCCGCCGAACAGATCGGCATCACCATCCCCCGCTTCTGCGATCACCCGCTGCTCGACCCGGTCGGCGCCTGCCGCCAGTGCCTCGTCGAGGTCGAGGGTCAGCGAAAGCCCCTGGCATCGTGCACCACCACGGCCACCGACGGAATGGTCGTCCGGACACAGCTCAGTTCGCAGATCGCCGCGGACGCGCAGCGCGGCGTGATGGAGCTGCTGCTGATCAACCATCCGCTCGACTGTCCGGTGTGCGACAAGGGCGGCGAGTGCCCGCTGCAGAACCAGGCCATGTCGGCCGGTCGCAGCGAGTCCCGGTTCGACGGCGTCAAACGCACGTTCACCAAGCCGGTCCCGCTGTCCTCGGAGGTCCTGCTCGACCGGGAGCGATGCGTACTGTGCGCCCGGTGCACGCGGTTCTCCACACAGGTCGCCGGCGATCCACTCATCGAACTGGCGGATCGCGGTGCGCTGCAACAGGTCAGCATCTACTCCGACGAACCCTTCGACTCGTACTTCTCCGGCAACACCGTCCAGATCTGCCCGGTCGGCGCGCTGACCGGCGCTCAATACCGTTTCCGTGCACGGCCCTTCGACCTCGTCTCGACGCCGAGCGTGTGCGAGCACTGCGCGAGCGGATGCGCCCAGCGCACCGATCATCGGCGAGGCAAGGTGCTCCGACGCCTCGCCGGCGACGACCCCGAGGTCAACTCCGAGTGGAACTGCGACAAGGGACGGTGGGCCTTCGCCTATGCGACCGAGGCCGACCGCCTGACGTCTCCGCTGATCCGCGACCGGCACGGCGAACTGCGGGAGGCGTCGTGGGCCGACGCCATCCGCGTTGCCGCCGCGGGACTCTCGACGGCCATCGGCAACGTCGGCGTCCTCGCCGGTGGACGCCTCACCGTGGAGGACGCCTACGCCTACGCACGGTTCGCCCGAACAGTCCTGAAGTCGGACGACATCGACTTCCGTGCCCGGGTTCACAGCACCGAAGAGGCGTCCTTCCTTGCGAGCCGGGTGGCCGGGCGCGGTCTCGACACCACCTACGACGATCTGTCCGCCGCCCCGGCGGTACTCCTCGCGGGTTTCGAACCCGAGGAGGAGTCCCCGATCGTCTTCCTGCGTCTTCGCCGGGCGGTGCGGACGAACCGGCAGCGGGTGGCCACCCTGGCCCCGTTCGCGAGCCGCGGCGCACAGAAGCTCGATGCGCGACTGTTCCCCACCACGCCGGGCGCAGAGACGGAGATCCTCGCCTCCGACGAGGTGACCGACCATCTGCGCGAAGCGGGTTCGGTGATCATTGTCGGGGAGCGACTGGCCGGGGTTCCGGGGGGACTGCGGGCGGTCGCCGACCTCGCTGATCGCACCGGCGCGCGGATCGCCTGGATCCCGCGCCGGGCCGGTGAGCGGGGCGCACTCGAGGTCGGCGCGCTCGCCGGGCTGTTGCCGGGCGGTCGGCCGATCACCGACAGCGCGGCGCGCGGCGCGGTGTCGGAGGTGTGGGGCCCCGGCATCCCGACGCTGCCCGGTCGGGACACCACCGGAATCCTCGATGCGGCCCGCTACCACGGACTCTCGCTGATCGTCGCCGGCGTCGACCTCGATGATCTCCCCGATCCCGCGGCCGCGCAGGACGCACTGGCCGCCGCACCCTTCGTCGTGAGTCTCGAACAGCGGCAGTCGACGGTGACGCCGCATGCCGACGTGGTGTTCCCGGTGGGGACGGTCGCCGAGAAGGAGGGCACGTTCGTCGACTGGGAGGGCCGTCCGCGCAGTTTCACCGCCGCGCTGACCGAGTCGGGACAGATTCCCGACCATCGGGTCCTGGACGCACTCGCACGGCGGCTGGGCGTCGAACTGCGCTGCGATGGACCGCAGACCATCCACATGGACCTGCGCCGCATCGGAGCGTGGTCGGGTGAACGCCCGGCCGTCGTCGCCCATGAGCGTCCCCAACGCGCACCGGAGTCCGGCCAGGCCGTGCTCGCCACGTGGCACATGCTGCTCGACCTGGGGCGTCTGCAGGACGGTGAGCCGCACCTCGCCGGGACCGCACGCCCGCCGGTTGCGCGCATGTCTCCGACGACCGCCGCCGAAGCCGGGGTCGCGGTCGGCGGTCGCGTGCGGATCAGCACCGCCGACGGGGAGATCGCTTTGCCCGTCGAGTATGCCGAGATGCCCGACCGCGTCGTGTGGGTCCCGCTCAACTCTCCCTGCTCGCGAGTGCACGCCGACCTCCGGGCCCGGGCGGGCGATCTCGTCGCGCTGTCGCCGGCCTCGTCGGCGGACGTCGCCGGAGGTGTTCGATGACAACTCTCGCCACCGATTTCCCCGACCTCGCCGACTTCGGCCACGACCCCATCTGGCTCATCGTCGTCAAGGCTGTCGCCGTCTTCGCGTTCCTCGTCGTCAACCCGCTGGTCGCGATCCTGCTCGAGCGCAAGATCATGGCGCGCATGCAGACCCGGATCGGACCCAACCGCGTCGGGCCTCGCGGAATTCTCCAGAGTCTCGCCGACGGTGTGAAACTCGCACTGAAGGAGGGCATCATCCCGTCCGGCGTCGACAGGGTGATCTACCTCCTCGCACCGATCATCGCGGTAGTGCCCGCGGTGATGGCGTTCGCGGTGATCCCGTTCGGGCCGATGGTGTCGGTGTTCGGCCACGAAACCCCGTTGCAGCTCACCGATCTGCCGGTCGGGGTGCTCTATGTCCTCGCCGTGACCTCGGTCGGCGTGTACGGAATCGTGCTGGCCGGTTGGTCATCCGGCTCGACCTATCCCCTTCTCGGCGGACTCCGTTCCACCGCCCAGGTGATCTCCTACGAGATCGCGATGGGACTCACGTTCGCGGCGGTGTTCCTCGATGCCGGGACGATGTCGACCTCGGGAATCGTTGCGGCGCAGGAGCATCATTGGTATTTCCTGCTGTTGCTCCCGTCGTTCGTGATCTATGCGATCTCCATGGTCGGCGAGACCAACCGCGCTCCCTTCGACCTGCCCGAGGCCGAGGGCGAGCTGGTCGGCGGCTTCCACACGGAGTACTCGTCGCTGAAGTTCGCGATGTTCATGCTCGCCGAGTACATCAACATGGTGACGGTCTCGGCCCTGGCCACCACGATGTTCCTGGGGGGTTGGCAGGCGCCGTGGCCGCTGAGTGCCTTCGACTGGGCGAACTCCGGTTGGTGGCCCGTCCTCTGGTTCACCATCAAGGTCTGGGCGTTCCTGTTCGTGTTCATCTGGCTCCGGACCAGCCTGCCGCGGTTGCGTTACGACCAGTTCATGAACCTGGGCTGGAAGGTGCTCATCCCGATCTCGCTGACGTGGGTGATGGTCGTGGCGATCATCCGCGCCTCCATCGGCGACGACGCAGGCCTCATCCGGCCGCTCGTCTCTGCGGGCGCAGGTCTCGCGGTGACGGCACTGATCGCCTACGCGATCTGGCGGATGATGCGGGTACCGGATCTGCCGGAGGCCCCGGCCGAACCGGAGAGCCCGGCCGAGTTCGATCCCATGGCCGGAGGGTTCCCCGTACCGCCCATGCCGTCGACGGATTCCAGATCCCAGCCCGTCCGTATCGATCCCGAGCCGCCCCTTCCCGCCGATCAGACGCCGAGCAGGGAGACCACCGATGCCTGATTTCCTCAAACCGGTCAGTGGATTACGCGTCACCTTCGGTGGCATGTTCCAGCCGAGCATCACCGAGCAGTATCCCGAGGAGAAGCGGCCGACCGCGCCTCGCTATCACGGTCGGCACCAACTCAACCGTCATCCCGACGGCCTGGAGAAGTGCATCGGCTGCGAGCTGTGCGCGTGGGCGTGTCCGGCCGATGCCATCTACGTCGAAGGGGCCGACAACACCCCGGACGAACGGTACTCGCCCGGTGAGCGGTACGGCCGCGTCTATCAGATCAACTATCTGCGTTGCATCGGCTGCGGACTCTGCATCGAAGCCTGTCCGACCCGTGCCCTGACGATGACCAACGACTACGAGCTCGCCGACGACAACCGAGCCGACCTCATCTACGAGAAGGACCGACTGCTGGCGCCACTGGCACCGGACGTCGAACCACCACCGCACGCCATGGCGCCCGGTTCGACCGAGGAGAACTACTACCGCGGTGAGGTCACCTCCGACGGCCGGGTGACGCCGCTCCCGACACCGACGGTTCGCGAGGGTGCCCGGGAGCCGCGACCATGACGCCCGGGCCGATGACCACGACACTGGCCGACGAGGTGATTCGCACCTCGACCGGTGAGGCCGTGCAGTTCTGGGTGCTCGGAGTGATCGCGGTGGCCGGCGCGCTCGGCGTCGTCTTCGCCACCAAGGCCGTGTACTCGGCGATCTTCCTGGCCACCACGATGATCGTCCTCGCGGTCTTCTACGTGGCACAGGGTGCGCTGTTCCTCGGCGTGGTGCAGGTGGTCGTCTACACCGGCGCGGTGATGATGCTGTTCCTCTTCGTGCTCATGCTCATCGGCGTCGACTCCTCCGACTCCCTGAAAGAGACCCTGAGAGGGCAACGAGTCGCCGCGATGATCATCGGTGTCGGGTTCGGCGTCCTGCTGATCGCCGGGATAGGCAACGCCACCATCGCGGTCACCACCGGCGCGACCGCCCCCGGCGCCCTGGCCGACGACAGCGACTACGGTATCGAGGCCATCGCCGAGCTCATCTTCGTCCGGTATCTCTGGGCGTTCGAGCTCACCGGGGCACTGCTCATCGCCGCGACCCTCGGCGCGATGGTGCTGGCCCACCGGGAGAAGTTCGGTCCACGCCTCACCCAGAAGGAGCTGTCGCAGGCGCGATTCCGCAGCGGCATCAACATCACCCCGCTCCCGAGTCCCGGTGTCTACGCCCGGCACAACGCGGTCGACGTCCCGGCACGACTGCCCGACGGCAGTCCCTCCGACCTCTCGGTGAACGCCATCCTGGCCGCCCGCACCCTGCGCCAGAAAAATCCGCAGGCTCCGGAGAACCCGGGTGGGGCTCGATCATGAATCCGGAGAACTACCTCTACCTCGCGGCACTGCTGTTCACCATCGGGGCCGCCGGAGTGCTGCTGCGACGCAACGCGATCGTCGTGTTCATGTGCATCGAACTCATGCTCAACGCCGCGAATCTCGCCTTTGTCACCTTCGCCCGGATGAACCAGTCCTTCGACGGGCAGGTGATCGCCTTCTTCACGATGGTCGTCGCCGCGGCCGAAGTGGTCGTCGGGCTCGCCATCATCATGACCATCTTCCGATCGCGCCGCTCGGCGTCGGTCGACGACGCGGATCTGCTGAAGCGGTAGAGGAGGATTGGTGAACGCCGAACTGACCGCGTCACTGCTCTGGTTGGTCCCCGCGCTCCCGCTCGCCGGTGCGGTGATCCTCCTCCTCGGTGGTCGGACCACCGACCGCTGGGGTCATCTGCTCGGTACCGCCGCGGCGATCGCATCGTTCGTGGTCGGGCTGGTGATGTTCGCCGGGATGGTGTCTCGTCCCGCCGACGACCGCGGCGTGACCGACACCCTTTTCAGCTGGGTTCCGGTGGGAGAACTACAGGTGGACTTCGGTTTCCGCCTGGACCAGTTGTCCATGTGCTTCGTCCTGCTCATCACCGGCGTCGGATCGCTGATCCACGTCTACTCGATCGGCTACATGGCCGACGACCCCGACCGTCGACGATTCTTCGGCTACCTCAACCTGTTTCTCGCAGCGATGCTCGTCCTCGTCCTCGCCGACAACTATCTCGGCCTGTACCTCGGTTGGGAGGGCGTGGGCCTCGCGTCGTACCTGCTGATCGGCTTCTGGCAGTACAAGCCGACCGCGGCGACCGCGGCCAAGAAGGCCTTCGTGGTCAACCGCGTCGGCGACATCGGGCTGGCCGTCGCACTGATGATCATGTTCGCGACCTTCGGGTCGGTGGCGTTCACCGCGGTCTTCGACGGCGCTCCCCAGGCCGGCGAAGGAACCCTCACCGCACTGGGTTTCGTGCTCCTGCTCGCCGCCTGCGGCAAGTCGGCCCAGGTACCGCTGCAGTCGTGGCTCGGTGACGCCATGGAGGGTCCGACCCCGGTGTCCGCGCTGATCCACGCGGCGACGATGGTGACCGCCGGCGTGTACCTGATCGTGCGCTCCGGCCCCATCTTCGACCTGGCACCCACCGCCCAGGTCGGGGTCGTGGTCGTCGGTGCCGTGACGCTGCTGTTCGGCGCGATCATCGGTTGCGCCAAGGACGACATCAAGAAGGCGCTCGCGGCGTCGACGATGAGCCAGATCGGATACATGGTGCTCGCCGCCGGCCTCGGCCCGGCCGGTTACGCATTCGCGATCCTGCACCTCCTCACCCACGGCTTCTTCAAGGCCGGTCTGTTCCTCGGCGCCGGATCGGTGATGCACGGGATGAACGACGAGACCGACATGCGACGGTACGGCGGACTCCGCACACTCATGCCCGTCACCTTCGTGACGTTCGGGGTCGGCTACCTCGCGATCATCGGTGTCCCACCGTTCGCGGGCTTCTACTCCAAGGACCACATCATCGAGGCCGCCTTCGGCGCGGGCGGCGCGAAGGGTCTGATCCTCGGTGGTGCAGCGCTTCTCGGCGCGGGCATCACCGCGTTCTACATGACCCGCGTGATGCTGCTGACCTTCTTCGGCGAGAAGCGCTGGCACGACGGCACCGATGCCCCCGCACCGCACCCGGACGAGTCACCCCGGGTGATGACCGGGCCGATGGTCCTGATCGCACTGGGTTCGGTGGCTTCCGGTGGCCTGCTCGCGATCGGCGGTTCGCTCGAGCGCTGGCTCGAACCGGTGGTCGGCGAACACACCGCCCACCACCTGATCCCGGTCTGGGCGATGACCGCGATCATCCTTCTGGTCGTGGCGGTCGGCGTCGCGATCGCCTACCGGCAGTACGCCACCCGGCCGGTTCCCGTCGTCGCACCCGAGGACGTGTCGGTGCTGACCGTCGCAGCACGACGCGATCTGTACGGCGACACGATCAACGAGGAACTACTGATGCGTCCCGGGCAGCGCGTCACCGCCGGCCTGGTCGCCGTGGAATCCGACGGTGTCGACGGGCTGACGAGCGGGGTCGGCGAGACCGTGACCCGCGCATCACGCCGAATACGCGGGTGGCAGAACGGTTATGTACGGTCCTACGCGCTGTCGATGTTCGCCGGGACGACCCTGATCGTCGCACTCGTGATGGCGGTGAACGTGCTGTGAACATCCCCTGGCTGACGATCCTCTGGCTGGCCCCCGCGGTGGGCGCGGCCCTGGTCCTCGCGATTCCCGCGAGCCGTCCCGCGGTGGCCCGCTGGTTCGCCTTCGCGGTCACCGTCGGTGTTCTCGTCCTGGCCGTCGGTCTCGCGGTCGGTTTCGATCCTGCCGGGCAGCGATACCAGTTCACCGAGGACGTGAGCTGGATTCCGGCCCTGGGGACCCGGTATGCGTTGGGGCTGGACGGAATCGGATTGGTCCTCATCCTGCTGACCGCAGCTCTCCTGCCGTTGCTACTGCTGGCCGGCTGGCACGACGCCGACTCCGACGGTTCCCTGGACCATTCGGGTGGACGGGCACAGAAGGGCCCGCACATCTATCTCGCGCTGTTCCTCGCGACCGAGGCGATGGTGCTGATGAGCTTCGTCGCCCTGGACATCCTGCTGTTCTACATCTTCTTCGAAGCCATGCTCATCCCGATGTACTTCCTCATCGGCGGCTTCGGCACCGGCCCCAACCGCTCCGGTGCGGCGGTGAAGTTCCTGCTGTACAACCTGTTCGGCGGTCTGCTCCTGCTCGCGGCGGTGGTCGGCCTGTATGTGGTGTCCGCACAGAACGGCGTCGGGGCCGATGGCGGCGGGACCTTCGCACTGGGAGACATCGTGGCCGCGGTGTCGAGCGGACAGATCGACGACACCACCGGTCTCGCGAAACTGTTGTTCCTCGGCTTCATGTTCGCGTTCGCGGTGAAAGCCCCGCTCTGGCCGTTGCATTCGTGGCTTCCCGATGCCGCGGTCGCCGCCACCCCGACCTCTGCGGTGCTCATGATGGCCGTCATCGACAAGGTGGGGACCTTCGCAATGCTGAGGTTCTGCCTGCAGCTGTTCCCGGATGCCAGCCAGTACTTCGCCCCGTTGATCTGCGGGCTCGCGGTCGTGAGCATCATCTACGGCGCGATCCTGGCGATCGGTCAGACCGACGTCATGCGCCTGATCGCCTACACGTCCATCTCCCACTTCGGTTTCATCATCCTCGGCATCTTCGTGTTGACCGATCAGGGACAGACCGGATCGGCGCTGTACATGGTCAACCACGGACTCTCCACGGCCGCACTGTTCCTCATCGCGGGGTTCCTGGTGTCGCAGCGGGGCAGTCGCCTGATCGCCGACTACGGCGGTGTCCAGAAGGTCGCCCCGGTCCTGGCCGGGACCTTCCTCGTCGCGGGTCTCGCGACCCTGTCGCTGCCCGGACTCGCCCCGTTCATCAGCGAGTTCCTGGTCCTCATCGGCACATTCACGCGCTACCCGATCGCGGCCGTCCTCGCGTGCTCGGCCTTGGTGCTCTCCGCCATCTACATCCTGTGGACCTACCAGCGGATGATGGGCGGACCGGCCAGGCCCGACGACGAGCGGTCGACGCCGATACGCGACCTCGCCGGCCGCGAGCTGGCCGTCGTCGTCCCGCTTCTCGCCCTGCTCATCGCCCTGGGGGTCTATCCCAAGCCGATGATCGACCTGATCGATCCGGCCGTGCAGAGCACGCTGACGACGGTCGGGGTCACCGATCCCGAACCCGCGGTGGCGGACCCCGCCCATGACCGGCCCGCCGGCTCGACCCCTGTCGCGGAGGCTCACCGATGACCACGTCTCTCGTCGCCCTGAGCACGACGCCGCTGGCCGCGATCGAAGCCCCGAGCGTCGAGTATGCGGCGCTGTCCCCCATGCTGATCGTGTTCAGTGCGGGAGTCATCGGGGTCCTCGTCGAAGCCTTTGCCCCGCGCAGGTTGAGGTACGCACTGCAACTGGCACTTTCGCTGGGCGGCCTCGTCGTCGCTCTCGCCGCGCTGGCCACCGTCACAACCGCACAGACCGCGGACGGCGCGAACGGTCAGTTCGCGATGTCGGGGGCCGTCGTGATGGACCGCCCGACACTGTATCTGCAGGGACTCCTGCTGATCATCGCGATCATCGCGGTGGGTTTCATGGCCGAACGGCGGCTCGAGCGGGTCGTCGCGCCGGTCACCATGCGTACTCTCGCCGGCGCCGAGGTCGGCGACGATCAGTCCGGCAGGACAGGTCTGAACGGCGGTGGAGTAGACGCGGACATGTTCACGCCGTCCGGTGCGTCGGTGCCCAACACCGACGCCGAGTTCGAGGCGACCCGTGCCGGGGCCGTGACGACCGAGGTGTTCCCGCTGGCCCTTCTCGCGGTCGGCGGCATGATGCTGTTCCCCGCCTGCGGCGATCTGCTCACCATGTTCATTGCGCTGGAGGTCTTCTCGCTGCCGCTCTACCTGCTGTGCGGACTGGCGCGGCGTCGTCGGCTCATCTCGCAGGAGGCGTCGCTCAAGTACTTCCTGCTGGGCGCCTTCTCGTCGGCCTTCTTCCTGTTCGGTGCGGCATTCGTCTACGGCGCGACCGGCTCGCTGAACCTGTCGACGATCGGAGCGTCGCTCACCGATGTCGCCGGTACCGGCGGCGACACCACGCTGGCGCTGATCGGGCTCGCGATGCTGGCCGTCGGGCTGTTGTTCAAAGTCGGTGCGGTTCCGTTCCATTCCTGGATTCCCGACGTCTACCAGGGCGCCCCGACCCCGGTCACCGCGTTCATGGCATCGGCGACCAAGGTCGCCGCATTCGGTGCGCTACTGCGCGTCTTCTACGTCGGTTTCGGTGCGCTGCGCGATCAATGGGAGCCGGCGCTGTGGGCAGTGGCGATAGCGTCGATGGTCATCGCGTCGGTGATGGCGGTGACCCAGAACGACATCAAGCGCATGCTCGCCTACTCGTCGATCGCGCACGCCGGTTTCATCCTGCTCGGCCTGATCGCCTTCGACGACGCCGGTCTCGGCGCAACGCTCTTCTACCTGGCGGCCTACGCGTTCACGACGCTCGGCGCCTTCGCCATGGTGGCGGTGATCCGCGAACCCGACTGTGACACGACAACTTCGGACACGACAACTTCGGATACCAGCACTTCGGCACGCACGGCCGCGATCCACGGCACCGCGGCGACGGTCCGCAACCCGCACTTGTCCGGCCGCGAGGCCACCGACCTCACCCAGTGGTCGGGTCTCGGCCGTCGGTACCCCTTGGTCGGCGCCATGTTCGCGGTCTACCTGCTGTCCTTCGCGGGCATCCCGCTGACAAGCGGTTTCATCGCCAAGTTCGACGTCTTCGCCGCAGTCGCCGGCAACGGCGGCGGAGTCCTGGTGGTCATCGGCGTCATCAGCAGCGCGATCGCCGCCTACGTCTACATCCGCATCATCGTCGCCATGTTCTTCGACGACGTCCCCACCCACGACGCACCGCACGTCGTGAAGCCGAGCATCCTCACCACCACGGGCATCGCGATCTGCACCCTGGTCACCGTCGTACTCGGCATCTTCCCGCAACCGCTGCTCGACCTCGCCGACGCGGCCGCGACGTTCCTGCGCTGACCGTCGCAGCCTCTCCCCTTTTCCGTATACCCGCCCCCGCTCGACGGGGTGGGTATACGGAAAAGGGGTGGGTTGCGAGGCCGGTCGACGCCGCCGTGCCATCCTGGAACCCGTGGATCTCGTCAGGCACCTGCGGTTCTTCGTCGCCGTCGCCGAGGAAGGCCACTTCGGGGACGCGGCTGCTCGGCTGGAGATGACGCAGCCACCGGTGTCGCAGGGGCTGAGACGCCTGGAGAAGGAGCTCGGGGTCCAGCTGATCCGACGCACCTCCCGCGGCGCCGAACTCACCGACGCGGGCCGCGACCTGCTGCCCCGCGCACGTCTTCTCATCGACGACGCAGCGCGGTTCCTCGGTGAAGCCCGACACCTTCACGACGGATCCGAGGTGCTGCGTTGGGGTGCAGTGCCTCTCGCCGGTGCCGCGGCGATTGCGGCAGTCGCACAACGTCTCGGTGACGTGTCCTCCGGCCAGGAGATGCTGAGCGCAACTGCGGTGAGTCTGGTCGAGCAGGTATCCGCGGGCACGCTCGACCTCGCGATCGTCGACGCTCCCTGTGTCACTGGCACTCTCACCACCGGTCCGATCGTCGTGTTTCGGCGCCACGTGGTCGTACCCGCAAACCATCCGGTGACCACCACGGTGCGTCCGCGGTTGCGACAACTGGCCGGACTCGACCTCTGCCACCAATCGCGCGCGGCGAATCCACCCGCACATGATCAGCTGATCGACCGCCTCCGCGAATCCGGGCTCGATCCACGCATTCTGCCCATCTCGTCGTCCGAACACCTGGTGGCCGCCGTCGCCGGCAGCGGAGCCTTCGGTCTGACCGCCGACGCGCAACGCCTTGCATCGCTGGACTCCATAAGCTGCCTGCCCATCGGGCGTGACGCAACAGCACTTCGACTCCGCGTCGTCTACCGGGAGTCTGCGCTCGGCGAGGTGGCCGACGTGGCGACGGCCGCACTGTGGAAGATCAGCAAGGCGACCGGGTGACCGTCGGCCCGGGTGAGCTGCCTGCCCACGTGAGAGATCGGATCGACCGCAACGTCGCCGAGATCCTCGCCGACGCCGGCTGTTCCGGCTGGCTTCATGCGACGACGATCGGCTCGCCCCAGATCAGCTACTCCTACGACGCCGACGCACCGGTCGTTCTGGCATCGGTCTACAAGCTCGCTGTCCTGATCTCGTTGTGCCGCAGCGCAGATCGCGGAGAGATCGACCTGACCTCGCCGGTGACCGTCGATCCCACCCGGTGGGCGCAGGGACCGACGGGCCTGGCCACGCTGCGCGACCCGATCACCCTGAGCCGACGCGATCTCGCCACCTCGATGATGACCGTCTCCGACAACGTGGCCGCCGACGTCCTCCTCGACGAGATCGGGCTCGACCGCGTCCGAGAGGACCTCATCGGCCTCGGTGCCACGAGCACGCGCATCGTCGGAGGGGTCGCAGAACTGCACGAAAGACTCCAGCGCGAGACCGGAACGAGCACGGTGGCAGAGGCTTTCGCCGCACTCGCCGACCCGGACAGCGACACCACGGTGAGCGCCTACGACGCCGCCTATACGAGTTCGTCCACGCCCCGGGACTGCTCGACGGTCCTGACCGCCGTGTGGACCGACCGCGCGGCGTCGGCCGAGATGTGCGCGTTCATCAGGGACACCATGCGTCGTCAGGTCTTCACCTCCCGACTGGCGTCGGGCTTTCCGTTCCGACGGGTCACGGTCGCGGGCAAGACGGGCACTCTGGTCGCGATCCGCAACGAGGTCGGCGTCGTCGAGTTCCCCGGCGAGCTCCCGGTGGCCGTTGCGGTCTTCACCAGGAGTGCACGGTCGGAGCCTGCATTGCCGCAAGTCGACCGCGCGATCGGCGAGCTGGCCCGGACCGTCGTCACGGAGCTCCGCATTCCTCGGGAATGACGCCGTCCACCCGGTGTGATCTGGGCTGATACTGGTTCGCTATCGCTTGATCGCGCGTTGTGACTTTGCATCGGGGCACTCCGGTCGGTTGTCTGACCACATGCGTCGGTGGTTGGTGATCCTGAGCGTTCTCGCGGTTCTGGTCGGCACGTTGTCGGGGTGTTTCCTCACGAAGGACTCGCCTGAGGACACCCTGCGGTCGTTCGCGGAGGCACTCCAACGGGGTGACGTCGACGCGGCCGCCGGACTCACCGACAACCCGGCCGCCGCGCGCACCACCATCAAGTCGATCTTCGAGGGCATGGGCTCCACCCCGAAGCTGTCGGTCACCCCCGACCTCGTCGATGACAAGAAGGTCACCGGGACTCTCGACCACCAGTGGCAGATCCGGAACGGGAACACCGCCTATCAGACGTCGGTCATCCTCACCGAGACCGATTCGGGCTGGCGTGTGCGGTGGCAGCCCTCCGTGATGCACCGGCAGCTCCGCGACGGACAATCCTTCTCCTACAGCGACGACCGCGCCTACCGCACCCCCGTACTCGACACCAACGCCCGCCCGCTGATGACATGGCAAGCCGTGACGCTGATCGATCTCGAACGGGCACAGCTCGCGTCGGCCGGTCAACTGGCGCGCGCGCTCCGGCCGATCGAACCGTCGATCACCACGGCAACCATCCGAAAACTGTTCGACGGCAACAAAGCCCCGAGCCAGACCGTGATCAGGTTGCGCGACAGCGATCTCGAACGTGTCCAGCGCAGCCTCAGGTCGATCGCCGGCATCACGACCACCGAGCAGGGCGCACTCCTCAGTGCCACCAAAGCTCTCCACTCCCCCGCGATGGCCGGCCTTGAGGACATCTGGCGAAGCGCGATCGACGCCACAGCCGGGTGGTCGATCCAGATCGTCGACAAGGACGGCGCACCAACGCATCTCGTTGACTCAGCTCAACCTGGCGAGACGTCTCCGGTCCGCACCTCACTCGATCGCGACATCCAGGCCCAGGCGCAGCGGGCCGTCGACCGGGAACGACGCCCCGCGATGATCGTCGCGATCACCCCCTCGACCGGCGGAATCGTCGCCGTCGCCCAGAACGACGCCGCGGACCGCTCCGGCGCAGTCTCCCTGACCGGGTTGTATCCGCCGGGCTCGACCTTCAAGACCATCACCACCGCCGCAGCCCTGGCGTCCGGCGGGGTGCAGCCGACATCGCAGGTCCCGTGTCCGGGACGGACGACGATCGAGGGGAGGACGATCCCCAACGAGGACGAATTCGATCTCGGAACCGTCCCTCTACCAACGGCTTTCTCGCGCTCCTGCAACACCTCCATGGGTGCGCTCGCAAACAAGCTCCCCGCCGACGCGTTGACCTCGATGGCCCGCAGGTTCGGCATCGGCGCCGACTACACCGTTCCGGGCCTGACCACCGTGACCGGTTCCGTACCGAACGCCGACACCCCCGCCCTGCGCGTCGAGAACGGCATCGGCCAGGGCACAGTCACCGTCAGCCCGTTCGGCCTGGCACTGGCCGAGGCGAGTCTCGCGCGAGGTGAGACCGTCACCCCGACGCTGGTCGAGGGACGAGGAACCACCGGCGACACCGAACCCCAGCCGATTCCCGACGATGTGGTGCGCGCGCTGCGAAGCATGATGCGCGACACCGTCACCCGCGGAACCGCCACCGCGCTGCAGGACATCCCTGGCCTGGGCGGCAAGACCGGGACGGCTGAGTACGGCGACAACAAGAACCCGCACGGCTGGTTTGCCGGCATCGTCGGCGACCTCGCCTTCGCGACGCTGGTCGTCGGCGGCGGATCGTCGGCGCCCGCAGTTCAGGTCAGCGGCGAGTTCCTGCGGCCGCTGAGCAACTAGTTCAGCTTCTTCCTTGACCGATGCATCCCGATCGGTTCAGATGAACACATGAGCGACGAACTGTTCGAACACGAGACCAAGACCACGCTGACCCGCGAAGAGGCGGCGCAGCGGCTTCACGAACTCGCCGACGCGATCGCCCGGCACAACGAGGTGTCGTACGTCGAGAACAACAAGACCGTGCGTATCGACATCCCGGCGCAGGTGAAGCTGAAGGTCGAGTTCGAGCGCGGCGAGGACAAATCCGAGATCGAGATCGAGATCTCCTGGTAGTTGGATCTACAGGACCAAGACGCGGGCCGGTGACGGGTTGTCACCGGCCCGCGTCTTCGTCAGATCTGGCCGAGCTTCTCCATCACATCGAGGGCGACGTTCGACGTCTGGAACAGAGCATTGATCTCGGCCACGGTCACGCCGCGGGTTGCCGGATTCTGCAAGCCGAAACTGTTGACGAGTGCAGCGGTCCGGGTCGACTGGAAGAGGAGCGTCGTGGCCTGGCTGTCGCCGATCAGGTCGCCGACGAACCATGCGGTGAAGAGCGGCCCGAGGTCGACACCGTAGGTGCGCTTGACGTCCTTGACGATTGCCGGCGTGGCGTCGACCAGCGCACCGCCGAAGGTGTAGAAGTCCCGGGTGTGGCCGACGGTCGTGTCGATGTTCTCCAGCGCGTACGGGAAGTCGACGAGGAGATGGGCGAAGATCTGCCCGAGCAGGACCCGTCCCGGGCTGCGGTCGCACGCGGTGGTCAGAGCGAACGCCTGCGCCCAATGCGCCTGCGGCTTGCCGCCGATGACGTACTCGTGGAGGTTCCCGACGTAGAGGCGGACTACCTCCACCGCGAGATCCGAAGCCCACTCCGGGTGCTCGTAGATTCCGGACTCGATGCTGGGTCCGACGAGCTCGAGGATGTTGTCGAAGGCGATCGGGAACGTGCCGAGATAGTTGTTCGACTTGCTGAGCTCACTACGCAGGTCTCGCTGATCGTGGAGCGTGCATCGTCAAAGGTCTTGATCTCGGACGGATCGGTCAGTTCCGAGAGCCGCTGCGTCGTCTCAGGGGTCGAGGCGGGGGCACAGCGACTCGCGGGAGCAGCGTTCGCCGCCGGGGCCAGTACTCCGGCACCACCGACGAGGACAGCGACTGCTGCGAGGCCCGCACAGAGGGCGCGTCTGGCATTCATGCCGACGGAGCGTAAGGAGCTTCTCAACCGAACCAAACGGCTGTGAAGCCGGTGGACTCAAATCTTCTCGCCTTAGGTAACTAGGTCCCGGCACCCACACGCCATAAGTCCACTTATCCTCGGGACCAAAGTCCCATAGGGCGCGCGATCTCGTGCCAAATTAGGGCAAACGTCCTGGTCGGCGGCTTCTGTTTGCCTTGTCGAAGGCCGTCGTTCACCGCTGCCATCGTCTGTACGGGTCGGTTAGGCGATGCCGAGTTGTCGGGCGACCTGGGGTCCGCCGACCTCCCGCACGAACTCGGGATCACCGCAGACCACCAACTCATCACGGGCCCGCGACAATCCGACGTAGAGGCGTTCGCGAGACCGGTCCCACGCCTTCGTCTCGTTGAGCGCCAGCACCACGACGCGCCGTTCCAGCCCCTTGAACCCGAGGACGTGACCGTAGAAGACCTGCTCGCCGTCCCAGAACGACTCCCAGTACTCCTTGGTGCCCTCGGCCTGGCGCGCCTTCTGTTCGGCGTGGCGACTCCCGGTGGTCAGCAGCGCGATGTCCTCGGGACGCCATCCCTTGTCGAGCAACGGGTCGATCTGGTCGTCGGCGACGTCGACCGCCTCTGCTGCCGTGCACGGCACGAAGGTCACCGCCGGACCATCACCGCCGTGTAACTGCATTCGCTGTCCGACAAGCGGTTTGAAGGTCTGGGCGATCTGTTTGGTGTTACGCAGATTATGGTCGAGGACCAGCGGCACCAGGTCCACCGGCGGCGATCCCTGCCGGGCGAAGACACGTTGCGCCTCGTCGCTGAACACGTAGATGCCGCCGGACTCGGTGTCACGCAGGCACGCGAGCATCGGTTTCCACCAGTCGTCGGCGAAGTCCTGTGCCTCGTCGACGACGATCGAGTCGAAGCGCTTCCCCGGCGGGAGTTCCTGTGCGAGTTCGTCCATCAGTTGCGGCAACGTGTGTTCCCAGAAGTCCTGCGCCGCTTGGGTTCGTTCCTGTTCGTCGGGGCCGGTGGGCGCACCCCATTCGATGCCCAGCTCGTGGAACTCGCCGACGTACGCGGGCCGTTCCTTGTGTTTCCACGTGCCGGTGAGTCGACGGAGGAACGACGCCAGCCCGTGTGAGTAGCAGACGAGGGCAACCCTCTGCCCGTCCTTCGCAAGGCGTCGTGCCTGTTCGACGGCAAGGAATGTCTTCCCGCTGCCGGCACCGCCACGCACCTCGACGCGATTGAGCTGATGGATCGCACGGAGGATCACTGCCTGGTGGGAGGTGAGCGTGTCGGCGACGCTCTCGTTCTCCAGAGCACGGGCGACAACATCTCGTTGCGGTAAACCCCTGCCGCTCAGCGCGAGTCGAAGTCGACCGATCCCCTCGGCATCGATCCCGGGAACCTCGACGTCCTTCTTCAGCAGGACGTTCCGGATCAGGGGCATGAGCTGGTGGAGTTGGGTGCGGTCGACGACCTTCCATCGCGGGCACTCGGGAAGTGCGAAGGTGGAATCCACCTCCGAGTGCGGGAACACCACCACGTGATCCCATCGCACCCGCCCCTGCGTCCACCGGGGATCATGCTCGACGAAATCACGCAGCGAGTAGCAGCCGTCCCTGACCTGTGCGACCGGGTCGATCCGCTTCGGAGCCTGCCCGATGCGCTCCTGCCACCACGACTCGCCGTCGTGCCACACGTCGCCGCCCTTGACCTCGACACACACGACCCCGGCGCCCTCGATCGCGACGACGAAGTCGATCTCGTGATCCTTCGAGTGGTCGGTGACCCGCTGCCCTACGACGAGCAGGTCCTCGTCCAGGAGCTGCTCGTTCAGCGCGTTGAAGACGACTTCCTCGCTCGCCGCCGCGAACCGCGGGTTCTCGGGGATCACGCTCGGCATGGCGGGATCTTTCTTCCCAAGCCCCCACCAGGGGTGTCGTCCGTAGTCACTGGTCACCCTCGTGTCGTCGGTAGCCGGCCTTGCCGCAGGCTACCGCGCGGTCGCGACATGCCCGCCGCACGACCGGCAGGCAGATCTCGATTCCTTCGTTCGAACCAACTGAACGCATAGGTGGGCGCGGGTGCCCCTACGCGCCCAATCGTTCGGGGAGCGCCAGGCCGTTCGCTCCGCCGTGAAGATCGGCGAACCGAACAACTGCTGACCGGCCGGGCCGATCATCATGCTCCGGTTGCGGACCGCCGCCAAGACTTCGGCTCAGGATGACGCTGACTGGTGATCGCGGCGTCGTCGCCGGATAGCTTCGGCGAAGATCGACATTCTTCGCGAAGGAGCACCATGACCGAGACCGCCACCCGCCTCAACGACGTCGACATCGCAGTTGTCGGTCAGCTCGTCGAAGCCATCCGGGCCGACGACACCAAGGCTCAGACGACCTGGGCTGCTCACGTCCAGTGGAATGGCGCGTTCGCTTCCGAAGCCCGTGTCCGCAACTTCTCGCCGGTGGCATCCGACGAGCCGGCCGCGCTGGGCGGCGGCGACACGGCACCCAACCCGGTCGAGCAGCTCCTCGGTGCGCTCGGCAACTGCCTCGCGGTCGGTTACGCCGCCAACGCCACGGTGGCCGGCGTCGAACTGAAGGATCTCCGCATCGACCTCAAGGGCGACATCGACCTTCGCGTCTTCCTCGGCCTCGCCGAAGGTCACGCCGGTTTCAACTCGATCACCGCGAACGTCACCATCGACTCCGACGCCCCGCGCGAGAAGCTCGACGAACTGCACGCAAAGGTTCAGGCGAGCTCTCCCGTCGGCCATACCCTCGGCAGCGCAGTGCCGGTCGAGATCGTCTTGAGCTAGTTCCCGCGGCCTCGGGCTCGGCGACCGTTCGGCCGGGACCTGAAAGACGTTCGGCGAGCGCGCTTCTGCGTGTTCGCCGACCGTTCCTTTGAGTGGCTTCCAGATCACGTTGCGATCGGTGCCGCTTTCCGCGACAAGACGCAATCTGTAATTGCAGACCCGTCGCCCAAGGTGAGCGCAACTTACACAGTCAGTCACTCCGGGGTCGCCTGCTCGTCGAATAGAATGCGACCGTGCCGCATCCCACCGACCCGCTCGCCCTCGGGCAGCAACTGGTGGCGATCATCGAGGGTGGCCGGCGCACAGCAACGTACAAGCTAGCCGTCCTGATGGCTCTGCTCGACCTAGCAGTTGAATCCGTGCCCGACAACCCGGACGCGGCTGTCGACGTCGACCTGGATGATCTGACCAGCCGAGTCATCGAGCTGTACTGGCGCCAGATGCGACCCCTAGACGGCCATCTCCTGCGACAGTCCGCCGACGGGCGAGGAGTCATCTTCGATGCAGTCTCGGATTTGCGGGCCAAGGCCACGACTCACCGGACTCAAGGCCTCGATCTCGTTGTCGCACACGAGTCAGAGCGCTACAGGGCGACGCATGCCGTCGTCAAACGGACGCTGGTGCGGTATCCGTTGAAGCTTCTTCAGAACCTCACCTCGGGCGGCGAGCAGGATCGCTTCCTGTACGACGACTCCTGGATGGGTACGGACTCGCAGGGAAGAGTGGCTGACCACGGCAACAAACTGACGCTGTTCCCCGGCGTATGCGTGACTCTCGCGCGCCTTGCACCGTTGCTGAAGCCGGCCTTCCAGCTGGCGTGGGTCGATGACGTTCGAAGGATGAACAAGAACCTCCTCGACGAGGGTCCCGATCTCGCCCACCACCTGTTCGGTGCGGATCGTGTGTCCTTGCAGCGAGCCGGTGACGCGCTCACGGACCGGTTTGGCCGTGCCTGCTTCTACTGCGACACAATGCTCTACCGCCAACGCCACGTCGACCACGTTCTGCCGTGGTCGCGGGTCGGCATCGACGGGCTCGCGAACCTCGTTGTCTCGTGCCAGGGCTGCAACTCGAGCAAGTCAGACCGGTTGCCCGCGCCCGCGCACGTCAAACGCGCACTCAACCGAGGCCGGGATACGCTCGACGGTCTCGCCGCCGAGATCAATTGGCCCAGTCAGTACGACCGAGTGCTCGCTGCCGGTCACGGACTGTACTCGACCCAACCAGCCGGAACGCCGATCTGGCAGGGACGCAACCACATAACGTCACTCGGCCGCGTCGACATCAACTGGTTCGGGTAATCCCACCGGAACCCGCGGAGGCGAGCACGTGCCCGCACACCACCACGACGGCGCTGACTCCCGCGGCCACCGCGAAGACAGACCAGAGCGCAACCTTCACCAACAGCGCACCGACCAGGGCACCCACCAGAATCGTCACGATCGCAGCCAGCCGGCGGTTCAGGATCGTGGCCCGGCTGGGCCGGGCGAACATGTCGATCGCCCAAGCGGTGATCGTCGAGGTGACGACGACGGTGGTCACGTCTGCGACACCGATGTTGCGCGCCACGGCGGCCTGCATGCCCATCGCACCCGCCGTCATCCCGATCGCGAACATCACTGCGACGTGCTCGGTCGGCTGCAGCCAGACCAGGACCGAGGTGCCGGCGACCAGCGATGCCGACACCACCAGCACCGCGGTCAACCGCGGACTCCATCCACGCCGCCCCGAACGTAGGAACAGGCTCGCGATCCCGGCGCCGACGATGAACGCAATCAGGGCGAGGGCCAGCGAGAAGACCGGCAGTCCGTCGGCACCGGCCGCACCCATACCGAGGATCAGCACGTTGCCGGTCATGTTCCCGAGGAACACGGTGTCGAAGCCGAGAAAACCGCCCGCGTCGACCACGCCGGTCGCGAACGTGAGCACGAGCATCAAGGCGAGATTGCGCGTCGCCTCACGGTCGACGCCGACATCGGGGGGCCTCTCACTCATCGCCACGCGCGGCTCCTTCGGGCCCGGACTTCCGCCGGCGACGCTACGCGGAACGTTCGTGACCAGCGCTGTTGATCGCCCGATCGTAAGGCCGAGATGGTCCATGTGTCCTGCGTAGGCCGTTTCCCGCGCGAACTCGACCCGACCCGGTCCGCACCGCCGGGTATCGTCGTCGTGTGGTCGGAAGCGTCGACGAATCCGCGCGCGGGACAAAACGTTCCGACCACACCCCGCTCGACAACCCGGCCCGGGCCGCCCTGGCCGGCCCGCATGCGCGGTTCGCCGAAGGAGTCGGCACCGCCCTGCGATACCACCCCGACGTCTGCCCGATGGCTGCCCTCCCCGACGGCCCGACCGCCCAGGACTGGGCCGACGCCGCCCGTATGGTCGGACCGGGAAATTCGCTCTTCATCCCGGTCGTCGCCGACACCCCACCCGCCGACTGGCAGTCGAAGATGCATCTGCCCGGAGTCCAGATGATCGACGCCGGGGTGCCCGCGAGGCCCGACGACGCCGCGATCCGCCTGACCGCCGACGACGTCCCGCAGATGGCCGACCTGGTCAGCCGCACCCGTCCCGGGCCGTTCCGGAAACGGACCATCGAGATGGGCACCTACCTCGGGTTCCGACGCAACGGCCGGCTGATCGCGATGGGCGGCGAACGACTCACCCTCCCGGGATACACCGAGATCAGCGCAGTGTGCACCGACCCCGATCACCGTGGTGAGGGCCTCGCGTCGCGGCTGGTTCTCGCACTCGCGCAGGGCATTCGGGACCGGGGCGAAACCCCGATCCTGCACGCGGACGCGACCAACGTGAACGCCATCCGCCTCTACGAGCAGCTGGGATTCGAGGTCCGGAAGGAGGTCCTGTTCCAGGTGGTCACCACACCCTCGTAAGAGGTCCTACGATGCGTCACTCCGCTTGAGCGACTTCGCCAGCGGGGCGATCTCATCCAGGTAGATCGAGGCGAGGACCTCGGATTCGTCGGCCAGGTTGCGGACGCGGTCGCTCTCGGCGCGGTCCCACTCCGCGTCGACGACGTGCTCGAATTCGTCTATCGCACTGACCCTGTCGAGCCAGGCCTGCTTCTCCTGGCGCTGTTGGATGCGGGCGACGATCTGCTCGTAGCCGGCGAATGCCTCCAGACGTTCGACGAGGCCGTCCAGTCGCCCGGACAGCACCCGCGACTTCTCGGCGAAGGTGGCGATAACCTCGTCGTCGACGCCGAGGTGTCCCTCGGGTTTGTCGCCGAGGATGTCGAGCTGGTCGCGCAGTCCGGCGGCGGCGGTGGCGATGGAGGTGACCTCGCCGCCGAGGTCGACGCGGACCGCATGGCGGTCGAAGAAGTCCAGCTGCCAGGCCGGTTGACGGGCCACGCTGTCGGCGACCATCGCCGTCGTCCAGACGATCTGTCCGACGCGGTCGCCTCTGAGTTTGTCGAGGTCGCCGCCACCCCAGATGTCGAGAGCGAGGGAGACGTACTCGGATGTCTCGTTCACCTCGTCCTGCAGACGGCTCTGCACGGACTGGCACGACGCCCATCGGCGGGCCTGTGCCAGCCGCATGTCGTCGGCGAGCTCGGCGAGCGGGTCGGTCGAGTTCGACGCGACGGGGTCTGACACCGAGATCGGCGAATCACCGCGCCCAGCGCGCCGACGCGCGGAGTCGGCCTTCATCTCGCTGAACATCGCCGAGAAGGCACCGATGGCCATGGACATCAGCAGGACGAGCGCCACCGCGACCACCACCACGAAGACGGCCACCGCGACGAGCATCATGCTTCCAGTGAACCACTCCGCGCTGGTCCCGTCGCCGGTTCGAACTCAGGTCTGCGCACGCCGGGGATTGTCGGACCCGACCTCTAACGTCGGCGACACACATCAGCACCAGCCGGAGGCCGCACATGTCCCCCACCGTCACCCGGAACCAGTTGGAATTCGCTTTTCCCGATGTCCACCCCGACGCCCGACTGCACATCCGCGTGCATCGCACCCTCCGCGTTCCCGACGACGAGACCACCTACGGGCTGCCGCCCGGAATCGGCTCGTTTTCCCTGATCAATGCGGGCACCGTTGCCCACCGGCCTCGCACCTGGGCCGGCTCTGACGTACTCCTCCCCATGTGGCAGGCCGAGGCCGCCTGGTTCAGCTTCAACTCACCCGAGGACTACCCGTTTCTCGTCCGGATCGCGGTCGGCGGGATCAACGCGGTCACCGGCGACGACTTCTCCGACGCCGTCGACTTCCTGGGCGAGGACTACTTCGAGGTCCCCGAGCAGCCCTGGCTCGACGGCTTCCGGGTGGACGAGAAGACCGTCCGGCAGTTCGTCGCGATGCCACTCGGCGGCGGCTACACCGCTGCGGAACAGCTCAGCGGGGCCGACGACGGAAGAGTCCGCATCCAGGTCACCCCGCTTCGCTCGTCGACTTGGAACGAACGGGTCGCCGCACGACGCGTGGCGCTGCCTCTGCCCGCTCCCGACATGATGAAATTGTGCGCAGAGGCACCCGAAGCCACCGGCGCGATGGGCATGGGCGCAGGTGGATCGATCACGCAGACCATCGCGACGCCCGTCGAACCACGCACCAACTGGGACACCGACGCCACCGGCGCGGCCGTCCTGCGGATCATCAACAGCGCGGACTGGGAGGGACTGACCGGAACGGCTCCGCACCACGCGCCTCCCACCATCGAGGAGTATCTGCAGTACGGCTATCCGTGGTTCGAGTGGTACGACGACTCGCTCGCGCGGCGCGGCGGCTCGAAGCTCACCGACCTGAAGACAGTGAAGGAGATCGGTGACTCGAAGGGCGAATCGCCTCTCCCCGACAACCCGAGCTTCGATCCGCCCGCACCGCACATCGTCACGGCGTGATCACCCACCGACCCCGACCACCCGGCTTCGCCGCGGCCTTCTGAGCGTCGGCGACCCAGTCGAGCGGAAAGGTTCCCTCGACCCGGATCGGCAGGTCACCCACCGCGGCGAGTTCCAGCAGCCGCGCGAGGCGGTCGTCCGCGTGAGAGTCGACCACGTCGACCGTGATCCCACGTTCGGCGGCCGGGGCCCGACCGGGCATCACCCCGACCAACCGACCGCCGTTCTGCACCAGCGCGAGGGCGTCTTCCTGCATCGCGGCGGCATCGGCGACCGCGAACCAGCCGCCCAGCGGCCAGTCGAGGAAGTCCGCACCGAGACCCCGCACGAAGTCCTCGTCGGCCGGTCGGGCGAGCCCGGCCACGTCCCACCCTCGACGCCGGGCCAGAACCAGGAGGTATCCACCGACCACCCCGGCCGCACCGGTCACGAGTAGTCGGTCGCCGCCGGGCCCGGGCTCGCCGAGAAGGTCGAGGATCTGCTCTGCGGCAAGGGCATTGATGGCAACGGTCGCCGCGGCGACGAGGTCCAGCGATTCCGGCACGACTGCCACCGCGTCAGCCGGGACCACGACCTCGTCGGCGTAGGCGCCCGTCGAATGGTCGAAGCCGGGCAGGACCCCGGCGACCCGGGTACCCGGTGCGAGGTCGACGCCGACGCCGGACTCGAGGACCGTGCCCGCGAAGTCCATACCCAGCCCGACGGGCGTGTCGCCGCTGATCACCCCCACCGAGTGGAAGAACCCGGACGAGACCGCCAGGTCGACCGGATTGATCGACGCGGCAGCGACGGCGACGCGCACCTCACCGTCCGCGGGTTGCCGCACCGGGATGTCGACGATCTCGATCGAATCGGGTCCCGACGGCGTGGTCACGACGGCGGCGCGGAAAGTGTCTCGGTATGTGTTCATGACGTTCTCCTCCTTGTGTGTAGCCCTCCTATGAACCACCATGAGAGAGCAACTCTCTATTGGGAAGTAAGCACTTCGAAGTGCGTTACGCACCGGAACGAAAGGTGCCACCATGCCGACACAGACCGCGGCGGACAGACGGGCGGAAGCTCGCGCGCAGTACGACGCATTCCTCGCGCAGTGCCCCAGCCGCCAACTCCTCGACCGCATCTCCAACAAGTGGGTCGCGCTCATCCTCGCCGCGCTCGGAAGCGATGGTCCCGCGCCGGGCAACGACTGCCCGGGCGGCCCGCGGGCGATGCGCTACTCCCAACTCGCACAACGCCTGGCCGGCGTCAGCCAGAAGATGTTGACGCAGACGCTGCGGTCGATGGAACGCGATGGACTTCTCACCCGCACGGTGACTCCCACGGTTCCGGTCACCGTCACCTACGAACTCACCGACCTCGGGCTGTCCCTGCACGGCGTCATGGCGTCGATCAAGACCTGGGCCGAAGCCCACATGGACGAAGTGCACGCGTCCCGCGACAGATACGACACCGCGCACCAGTGACCCGGCCGCTCTGCCGCTCGCACGCCGCCGAGCCCGATCCGACCCCAAGCAATCGCTTGGTTTGTTACGTTCAGCGACGATGGGATTCCTGAAGCAGACCACGCCGGACATCGATTTTCCGACCTGGAGCCAGGGCACGCGGGCGGAGAAGATCCGACCGATGGCGCGACACTGGGCCGAGGTCGGATTCGGGACCCCGGTCGCCTTGCACCTGTTCTACGTCGGAAAGATCCTCGCCTACATCCTGATCGGCTGGGCGATCGTCATCTCGACACCCGGCATCGACGGCTTCTTCGCCGTCACCGACTGGTACAACGAGCCGATCGTCTTCCAGAAGGTCGTCCTCTACACGATGCTGTTCGAGGTCGTGGGCTTCGGCTGCGGGTTCGGTCCGTTGAACAACCGCTTCTTCCCGCCCTTCGGTTCGATCCTCTACTGGTTGCGCCCCAAGACGATCCGCCAGCCCCCGTGGCCGCGCATCCCCTTGACCACGGGCGACACCCGAACCCCGGTCGACGTCGCGCTCTACGGCGCGCTGATCGTCGTCGTGCTGATCGCGCTGTTCAGCCCCGGGTCCGGCGCCGTCCCCGCTCTCGACACGACCGTCGGAGTTCTGCCGGTGTGGCAGATCTGGACGATCCTCGCACTCCTCGCCGCGATCGGGCTCCGCGACAAGACGGTCTTCCTCGCAGCGCGCGGGGAGGTGTACGGCGCACTCACGGTGACCTTCCTGTTCAGCGGCGTCGACATGATCATCGGCGCCAAGCTCATGTTCCTGTGCATCTGGCTGGGTGCGGCGACATCGAAGCTGAACAAGCACTTCCCCTTCGTGATCGCGACGATGATGTCGAACAACCCGATCTGGCGGTCGCCGAAGATCAAACGCAAGTTCTTCGAGGACTTCCCCGACGACCTGCGCCCCGGACGACGGTCACGCTGGATCGCCCACTTCTCCACGGCAATCGAGGGACTCGTCCCCATCGTGCTGTTCTTCTCGCACGGCGGGTGGGTCGGCGGGATCGCCGCCGCGATCATGCTCGTCTTCCACTTCGGCATCCTGTCGTCGATCCCGATGGGGGTCCCGCTCGAGTGGAATGTCTTCATGATGTTCGGCATCCTGGCGATCTTCGTGGGACACCCGGGCATCGGCCTCACCGATCTCGAATCACCCTGGCCGATACTGTTGTTCGCAGTGTCGGCGACGACAGTCGTCGTCGGCAATCTGATGCCGCGCAAAGTGTCCTTCCTGCCGGGCATGCGGTACTACGCCGGCAACTGGGACACGGGGCTGTGGTGCATCAAACCGTCGGCGTCGGCGAAGATCGAAGCCGGTATCGTCGCCATCGCCTCGATGCCGGCCGCTCAGCTCGAACGCTTCTACGGCAGTCCCGAAGCCGCCCAGATCCCGCTGTACATGGGATATGCGTTCCGCGCCTTCAACAGTCACGGTCGGGCACTGTTCACATTGGCGCACAAGGCGATGACCCCCACCCCGGAGGAGCAATATGTCCTCACCGACGGTGAGCGGATCTGCAGCACCGCGATGGGCTGGAACTTCGGCGACGGCCACCTCTCGAACGAGCAGCTGATCGAATCACTGCAGCGGCGTTGCCACTTCGAGCCGGGTGAGGTCCGGATCGTCCTGCTCGACGCCCAGCCGATTCATCGCCAGACCCAGGAGTACCGCCTTGTCGATCCGGCCACCGGCATCTTCGAACGCGGGTACGTCCGGGTCGCCGATCTCGTCACCCGCCAACCCTGGGACGACGAGGTCCCGACGACGGTCACGTGGCGCGCCGACGGGACCCACACCGGCGTGCACAGCTAGGTCTGCGCACCTAAGTCGACGCCAGGTAGCTGTGGACGAAGGTGACCGCCATCGCCCCTTCGCCGACGGCGGATGCGACGCGCTTCACCGAGTTCCGGCGGACGGCGCCGGTTCTGGTGTCCTCGACACGAATCGACGTCAATCCCTGCGCTCCGCGGAGGCCGGCCACCCGGGTGTTCGTCCTGATCTCGACATTGGGCTGTCGGACGACCCGTTCCTCGAGATAGGCGGACAGCGTCGCTGACAAGGACGGCCCGCGGACCAGCATGGTGACGCGCTTGGCGTACGCCGACAAGTTCATCACCGCCTGGCCGGCGGAGTTGCCGCCGCCGACGACGAACACCTCGAGGTCGGAGCACGTCGGCGCCTCGCTGGTCGCCGCCCCGTAGAAGAGGCCGCAGCCCATGTAGCGGTCCTCGTCGGGGAGCCCGAGGCGCCGCCACTCCACGCCGGTCGTGCACACCGCAGTCCGTGAGACGACGGTCGTCCCGTCGTTCAGCGTCGTGTACACCCGGTCGTCGGCGAAGCGGGTCTGCATCCCGTCGCGCATGAGGAGGAGCTCAGCCCCTCCGACGCCGCGTAGACCGCTGCGGACAGCCCCGCCGGCCCGGCACCGTAGATCGCGACGTCGTATTCCTTCAGCTTGGGTTCTTGGACCCACCCGAGCCGGTCCGCGAGCTCGGCGACCGTCGGGGAGTGCAGCCGCGAACCGTCGCTCAGATCGACGATCGGGAGGTCTGTCTCGTCGAGCGGCACACCGAAGTGCTGTGTGCAGTCGACGTCGGTGTCGATCGGGATCCATTGGAAGTGGACGACGCTCCGGCTGAGGAGGTCGCGCAGCTCGAACGCACGCCGGCACTGGCTGCGACCGTAGACGCTGACGAGGTCGGTGGCGTGTGAGGTGAAGGCGGTGGACATGAGGGGCTCCGTGGTTCGTGAAGTGCGGTGGCGGGGAGGGTTTCGGGATTCAGCGGGCGTGCGCGTGGTTCAGCTGCCGGACCCAGTCGTCGGGCACGCGACCGTGTCTATCGATGTGTCGTTCATGGTGAGAGCCCCTCTCGCGCAGTGTCACCGCGGCGTCGGATTCGTCCTGGTGAGTCCTTGAATCGGTGACTACAACACTCGTCCGATGGGAACCAGATGTCGTCGATGCTGACCGCCAACCCGACCGGAGGCTGCCCGGTGACGGGATTACCGGTTAGCCGGTATCAGTGCTCCCCCGAACGAACGAGAACGGCGTGTCCGAGGTGCGGAGGCGCGGGTGTTGAGCCATGATCGGTGCACACGACGAGATCGCGGTCGAGCACCCGATCGTCGTTCGCGTCGGATCGGCGCCGGCTCCAGCGTGTGCAATCCAGTACGCATGTATCGTCAATTTTGTTGCTGTTCAACATTTTTCCGCCGCGTCGAGGTGCACAGCGCCCGGCCATCGGTCACACTGGGAGAACACAGTCCTTCGCCGAGAGGGGTCAGAAGTGACCAGAACCTTCGATGCATCCACCTGGGGAGCCCCGCTCAGCGCCGCCGGCGACGACATCCTCGCGGGCGAGGTCTCGTTGCGCGAGGAATCCCTGCGGCGCAAGGTCGCCTTCTACCTCGACGCCGACGGACTGCCGGTGAGCCAGTCCTCGTGCGAGCCGTCGGAGTGGTACTCGACGCTGGTGACCCGGATGACCTCGGTGGTCATCTCCCATGGACGCGCGGTCGTTTCCATCGATGCCGCGCTTCCCCTTCACTCGTCGATCCTCGATGTCGCGTTCCCCGGGTCCGGTTCGACGGGATCGATGCTCGACATCACCGTCGTCGATCTGTCCCGGCACCGCCGCACCCTTCATGCCGCGATCCCGTCGCACCTGGTGGTGACCGGCACCATCGCAGTCGCACTGTCTCCGGTCGCTGCGGCACGGAAGACCACCGCGCAGAGTCACCGGCCCGCGATCGGCTGACCTCGGCTGCTGCCGGACAGTCGCTCAGGTACCCGACTCGGCGGCGCGCGAGACGGCTGTCGTCCCAGCGGGCGTCGCCGGTGCGTCGGCGATCCCGGACAGCAGTTGAAGCGCGTGCCGCGAAGCGGACCGCGGCTCGGTCCGATAGACGAAGATCGTCTGCTCGGGATCGTCCCCCGGGGTCAGGGCCTGATAGGCAACCGTCAGGTCACCCACCAACGGGTGGTGATACCGCTTGGTGCCGACACTGCGTTCATGCACGCGGTTGCGTGCCCACAACTTGACGAACTCTGGGCTGTGGATCGACAGTTCACCCACCAGGGCACCGAGTTTCGGATCGTCGGGGTGCTTGCCCGCGTCCATGCGAAGCATGGCGGCGGTGTCTGCGGCGACGCCGCCCCAGTCGGCGTACAGGTCGCGTGCATGCGGGTCGAGAAAGACGAAGCGTGCCTGATTCCGTTGTGCTGCAGGCATGTTCTCGAAGTCGGCGACGAGCAGACCGGCAAGCCGGTTGTGTCCCAGCACATCCAGCCGACGTCCGAGCACGAACTCAGGTTGTAGCGCCGCGTCGAAGGTCACGAGCAGTTCCCGTGTCGACTCGTGAAGACGCTGTGGCCTGTCCGCACGTCGTCGGGCCGGTTCGCGGCGGGCGATCGTGTGCAGATGTGAGCGTTCGCTGTCGTCGAGCTGAAGGGCGTCGGCCAGGGCATCGAGCACTTCCAGGGAC
The DNA here is from genome assembly GCF_030316175.1 of Gordonia sp. Swx-4. NCBI lineage: Bacteria > Bacillati > Actinomycetota > Actinomycetes > Mycobacteriales > Gordoniaceae > Gordonia > Gordonia sp. Swx-4. Next base: position 386,173 of record NZ_CP128197.1, on the reverse strand, counting down.
GCACTCTTGCTCCGCCCCTGCTCCAGTCGCGTGTAGTAGTCGACGCTCACCCCGGCGAGCATCGCCAGCTCCTCGCGTCGCAGACCGTTGACCCGGCGCCTCCCGGTGTCGGATATTCCGGCGGTCTCGGGCGTCAATCGGCCGCGGGCAGCGCGGAGGAAATCGGCGAGCGACGGTTCCAGCTGATCGGCCATGTCTCCATCCTGGGGATTCGGCCGACGTGCGTCAAAGGATGTGGGTGGCCCAGTTTGTCCCAGGAAGAACTCTCTCTTCACCGGTGCTCGCGGCATCGCAACCATGGATGTCATCGCCTCGACGGCGATTCACCACCATCCCAACGAAAGTGAGCACGAACATGTCTGTCTGGATGATCACCGGAGCCGGCCGCGGACTGGGCCTCGAGATGGCTCGGGCCGCACTGCAGGCCGGCGACCGAGTCGCGGTCTGCGCGCGCCGCACCGACTCCATCCCCGAGGACGTCCGAGCCGACGCCGATGTCCTACCGGTACCGCTCGACGTCACCGATCCCGACCAGGTCGCCACCGCCGTCGCCCTGACGGTAGAGCGGTTCGGAACCATCGACGTCCTGGTCAACAACGCCGGACGCGGTCTGCTCGGTGCGGTGGAGGAGGTCACCGACGCCGAGGCGCGGTCGGTGTTCGACGTCAACGTCTTCGGACTCCTCAACACCACTCGTGCGGTCGTGCCGCTGATGCGGGCCGCCGGTCGCGGCAAACTCGTGCACATCGGATCGCGCGGAGGCTTCGAGGGCGAGCCGGGCGTCGGACTCTATTCGGCCACCAAGTTCGCGGTCGCGGGCATCAGCGAATCCCTCGCCGGCGAGCTCGCGCCGTTCGGCATCCAGAGCACCGTCGTCGAACCCGGTGTGTTCCGCACCGACTTCCTCGACGCCAGTTCGCTACAACTCCCGGCGAATCAGATTGCGGCGTATGACGGCACCCCCGCTCACGCGACACTCGACTGGGCCGCGGAGACCAACCACTCGCAGCTCGGCGATCCGGTCAAGGGCGCCGCGTTCATCCACCGGATCGTGTCGTCGGACGGTCCACTGCCGCTGCATCTTCCCGTAGGCCAGGACGCGCTCGACCGGCGGGTGGCGATCACCGAACGCATCGAGAAGGAGATCGCGCCGCTGCGCGAGGCGTCCGCAGCCACCGCGTGTGACTGACGGTCAGCGGTCGAGCACCGTCGGGCCGAGGAACTCGCAGACCTTGAGGGCCAGGGCGAGGTCGAGGCGGTCGCGGTCGCGCGGCACCTCGGCCAGCGCCTTCCCGACGCGGTACTTCACCGTGTTGCGGTGCAGGTTCAGCCGTTCGGCGGTGTGGAGGTGACTTTCCTTCGTGGCGAAGTACACCGACAGCGTCTCGCGCAGCATCGCCGCGTTCGGGGTGTCCTCGGCGAGTCCGCCCAGCACCTCGTGGACCCAGGCACGTGTCGAATCCAGTTCGCGGGCAAGCAATGACACGACGGCGACACCCCGGTCGCCGAAGCCGACGACCTGTCCGGCCGAACTCCCCGGCGTCGTGGCGACCGAATAGGCGGCGCGGGCCTGCTCGTGTGTGCGCCGGAAACCACGCGCACCCGACGCCGGGAGGCCCCAGGCGACCCTGACCCCCGGCGGCACCGTTGCCTGCGCAACGCTGTCGTCATCGCCGCGAACCGCCAAGGGAATCCAGGCCCAGACGGTCGACCGGTCGATCGCGGTGACGATCGGGTCCCCTCCGCCACCGATCTGTACGGCCAGGTCTCGCGCCGCGCGGGTGAGCGCGCCCAGCTCGCGCGGATCGTCGTCGGCCGACCACACGATCAGCGCGAGATGCCGCCGTTCCAGGCGGTATCCGGTCTCGCTCTCGAAGTCGCGGTCGTCGGCGTCGAGGCTGTCGAGGAACGTGTGGATGGCGGCCGACTGCACGTTGCCCTCGACGCCGAGCCACCGGCGGCGCTCGTCCTCGTAGGCCTCGAACACGTAGAGCGTTATCCAGTCGATGTAGCCGAAGACGACATCTGAGATGTGCCGGATGAGCGCCATGGAGGCCTCGGCATCGAGGTCGAGTTCCTCGACCAGCCGGTAACAGCGGTGCATCATGCTGTTCTGTCCCATGTGGTACGCCCGGACGAGTGAGTTCGACGGCACGTCGCGCTGCGCCAGCCTGAGCGCATATTCCACTGCGGCAGTTGCCGGTTGGAGATGCTCGATGGGGATGTCGTTGGCCAGGACATGGATGATCGTCGACACGTTGCCGTGAACGCTGGCCGCGAGCAGTTCGATCAGCTTGGGGTCGGTGTCGAGTTGGTCGATGCCGCGGGTCATCATCGAGCTCAGCTCGGCGACGAGCTCGGACTCGCCCTCCCGCAACATCTTCGCGACCAGCGCGGCGTGTTCGAGCAGTTCGGAGCCGGCCGCGGCGGGCACCCCGGCCAGCCGGTCGCGGGCTGCGTCGCCCGCGGCCGTCGACATCGAGCGAAACGCACCCGAACCGGTCACCGGGCCGAACCCACCCGGGCGTGACGCAACGCCGACTCCGCGGCGTGGTACCCGCACAACCCGTGCACACCGGCTCCCGGCGGACTGGACTGAGAGCAGATGTACACGCCCGGGACGCCTGTCGAGTACGGATCGACCGCAAGGCGGGGACGCAGGACCATCTGCAGCCCGTTGTTGGCGCCGCCGATGATGTCACCGGCCGCGAAGTTGGCGTTGCCCTGGTGCAGAGCCTCGGTTCCCAGGCTCGTCGTGGCGACGATGCGGTCGCGGAAACCGGGGGCGAATCTCTCGATCTGCGCCACGATCTGTTCGGTGGCGTCGCCGTCGAAACCCCGCGGGACGTGGGCGTAGGCGTAGATCGGATTGATGTCACCCGCACTCCGACTGGGATCGGCGACGTACTGCTGACCGAGCAGGACGAAGGGCCGAGCCGGCATGACCCCCGCCGCGCGTTGCTTCTCCGTGTACGCGACCTCGTCGAAGTCGCCGCCGAGGTGCACGGTTCCGGCCCGAACACAGTCCGGATTGGTCCACGGGATGTCACCGTCGATGGCGAAATCGACTTTGAAGGCCGACGACCCGACGCGGTACCGCCGGTAGGAGCGACGGATTCGTGCGGGCATGGCGTCGCCGTAGATCGAAAGCACCTGCGCCGGAGACAGATCCAGCAGGACGAGGTCGGCGGTGGGGATGTCCGCACGGGAACTGACACGGACTCCGGTCTCGATCTTGCCGCCGGCGTCGAGCAGCGCCGCTGACACCGCCGCGATGATGGCGCCGGAACCGCCCTCGGCGACGGGCCATCCGTATCGATGCCCGCTCGCGGCGATCATCAGACCGAGAGAAGCCGTCAGCGGCCGGTCGAGGCGGGAGAACAGGTGCGCGGCGATCCCGCCGTAGAGCGCACGCGCCCGTCCGGTTCGGAACCACCGCGCGAGCACGGTCGCCGGCAGCACCGCACGAGGACCGAACGCCGCCAGACGGATCGGGTGTCCGGGGACGTTGACGATCGGCCGCAGCAGGTCCTCACCCAGGTCGTCGAAATGTTCGGCGAGGTCGCCGAACATGGACCGCCAGCGGACTCCGTCGTCGCCCAGACCGGCGGCGGTCTCGGCGATCGACTGGTACAGCAGCGCGGCGTCGCCGGAGTCCAGCGGGTGGGCGCAGTCGATCTCCGGCCACTTCCACACGAGCCCGTACTTCTCGAGTCCGACCTCGGCCCAGAACGGCGACCCCACCCCGAGCGGATGGAACGCCGAGCAGTGGTCGTGGATGACGCCCGGGACGGTCAGTTCGCCGGATCGTGCGCCACCCCCGACCGTGTCGGCGGCTTCCAGTACCTGCACCTGCACGCCGTTGCGGGCCAGGTGCAGGGCGGCGGCGAGCCCGTTGGGCCCGCCGCCGACCACGACAGCAGTGGTCACTGCTGCACCTGATCTGTCGCCTGCACGGGCGACGTGCCGCTGTCGTTGCGGCGCATCCGCGGTTCACGCACCACTTCAGGATCGGTGACCGCGCGACGAGCGTCAACGTCGAGAGTCCACTCGACGTCGAACGGGATCGGCCCGTTCGGGAGCCACGGCTGCTCGTTGATCGCGTCGACGACCCGGTAGGTGCCGGTCTCGATGACACCCAGCGCGGCGTCGATCACCTTGTAGGCCTGCGTGCCCTTGTGGATCGGCTGCGACTCGATCCACGCGACGGTGAACTCACCCGGCGCGAAGTTGCAGCGTCGCTGCAGGGCGGCGATCAGCTTCTCGTCGTGGAGGTGTCCGTCACCGAAGTTGAAGGCCACCAGTGAGTTACAGGAGAACTCGGCCTCGCGCAGGGTGTAGGTGTCGATGTCGGAGCCGAGATGGCGCATCATCAGCGAGTACAGCGCGCGGCCCTGGCTGTGCAGCGACCGCCACGCCAGCAGCTGGTGCATCACCACGTCGGCGACCTCCGGCGGGTACGACTCGAGCAGCTGCGTGCGGGTGTTCTTGGCCGGTCGCACAACATACTTGTCGAGCTTCTCCTCGGCGCCCGGCGCGAACGCCCAGGTCGCCGACGCCCAGTTGCCGGCGTACTGACGCATCGACGGCAGGAAGGAGACGAGGTCGGGCCGCAGGTTGCCCAGGATCGGGAAGAAGCAGAGCGCCGCGACGATCAACACCATGCCCCACGGGGTCGAGGTGTCGGTGAGGGCGTAGCCGTCCCAGGCCGGGAACCCGAGGAACAGGAACACCGACGCGTAGGCGAACAGCATGTTCCATTCGAGCGGAACGGCCAGCGGGAACGTCGACAGGATGAACAGGTGGAAGCACACCATGAGCACGACCGCGGCCACGGTGAGCGTCTTGTTGGTGGAGAAGAGCAGCACCAGGGGCGTGACGATCTCGACGATGGTGCCCAGCACGTGCCCGACGCCGCCGGCCAGCTTCGACGGCCGCGTGTCCTCGGGGAAGTTGCGGTAGTGCGCACGCTTGACCGTCTTGCTCGGCAACCACGGGGTGTTCGACAGCATCGGCGGGATCACCATCGAGAAGTGATGCCCCATCTTGGAGATTCCGGCACCGACCCAGACGGTCACGATCAGCAGCTTCAGCGCGAGGATCATGTCCACGAACGGCAGGATTCCGAAGAAGATGATCGCGGGCAGGTACTGCTCGGATCGTCCCGCGAGGAAGATGACCTTGTCCCGCAGACCCATGACGACGAGCAGAGCGATCAGCGGGTACATCAGCGTCGGGTTCACCAGGCCCTGGTTGTCGGCCATCGCGGCGTCCAGCGAGTCCGACGTGACACCCGGAAGAGCGATCGCGACAACGAGATTCGTGAGGATCAGGGCGTACACCGCGACGTCGAAGGGGGTGCGGGAGTCGCCCTTGGTGAAGGGCACCTTGCCGGGCCACGGTGGGAGCCGGATCGTCTTGGGGCGCAACCAGTACAGGATGCCTCCGGTCATCGGCTTGAAGTGGCCGGCCAGCGGACCCCACGAGCCGCCGATGCCGAGGATCTCCACCAGCACCGTCCACAGGATCGCCTTCTGGTAGACGATGGGTTGGTTCCACCACTCGGTGACGTGGAGCGGGTTGAGTCCGGACGTCAGGGTCGCGAGCGTGATCCCCACGCCGACGTAGAAGACGAAGACCTTCACCAGATAGATGATGTGCACCATCTTCGGTGTGCCGAATCCGTAATCGGCCCAATGGGCGCCGAGTGTGCGGATTCGGTCGAAGAACGGTCTCTGGAGGAATGTCTCCGGGTCCACTTGGGGGAAATCGGGTTGGGTGAGTCCCATTGCTGTGCACTCCTTTTCCGGTGGAATATCACCGGATTCGGGCGTCGCGGGGGTCCGTGGCGCGTGGGGTGTCGACTCGGCAGCCGGGACGGCTGCGAGGTGGTGGATCGTGTGGGGTCGTCAGATGGGCGCGGGGCTGCGCAACTCGTTGCGCAGGGTCGGCTTGTCGATCTTGCCGACGGGGTTGCGCGGCAAAGCGTCGATGACGTGGATCACGCTGGGCTGCTTGACCTTCGCGAGTCGGTCGGCGATGTGGTCGGCGAGTTCCTCGACCGACGGGTTCCGCTCCGGGTAGGCGACCACGAAAGCGACCGGCAGCTCGCCGTAGAGCTCGTCGGGGGCGCCGACGACGGCGCATTCGAGGACGTCGGGGTGGGTGGCGAGCGCGTTCTCGATCTCCTTCGGGTAGATGTTCTCGCCGCCACGGATGATCATGTCCTTGATCCGGTCGACGAGGGTCAGGTAGCCGTCGGAGTCGAGACGGCCGACGTCACCGGTGTGCAGCCGGCCGTCGACGATGGTCGAGGCGGTGGCATCGGGACGATTCAGGTAGCCGCGCATCACGTTCGGTCCGCTGATGACGACCTCGCCGATCTCACCGGTCGGCACCTCGGCGCCCGTGGCGTCGACGACGGCGATGTGCTGGCCGGGCAGCGCAGGCCCGACCGTGCCGAGTTTGCGCACACCGTCGACCGGGTTGCAGGCCGACGCACACGTCCCCTCGGTCAGGCCGTAGCCCTCGACGATCGGGATGCCGAAGGCCTGCTCGACCCGGTCGAGCAGTTCCTTGGAGATCGGGGCCGCCCCGCAGACCGCGAATCGCAGTGAAGCGACCGCGTCCGGGGTCAGACCGGGCTGCGAGACGAGGAGCGCGTAGATGGTCGGGACTGCGGAGAAGTACGTCGGCTTCAGTCGCTCGACGTCGTCGAAGAATCGGCTCGGCGAGAACTTGCCGGTGATGCTCAACTGCCCGCCGACCAGCATCGGCGCCAGGAAGCTCACGCAGATGGCGTTGACGTGGAACAGCGGCAGCACGAGTAGTGCGTGGTCCCGATCGGTGAGCGAGAAGTGCTGGGCCATCGCCGAACCCATGTGGTGCAGGTTTCCGTGGCAGAGGCGCACGCCTTTGGGACGGCCGGTCGAGCCGGATGTGTAGATGAGCAGTGCGTCGTCGTCGAAGCTCGGCGTGGCCGGGGCGCGCCAGCGCTGGGGCGGCGACGTGGCGAGGTCGTCGACGGGGAGGAAGTCACGATCGGGATCGGTGCCACCCGCGGTGAGCCCGACGACGAGGCGTGCGCCCGAGTCCGCGAGCTGGTACTCGGCCTCATCGGGCGTGAAGGCGGGATTGACCGGCGTAGCGACCGCGCCCAGCCGCCAGGCGGCCATCAGCGTGATCAGCAGTTCGACGCGGTTCGGCAGGAAGGTCGCCACCACATCGCCCCGGCCGACACCTCGACCGGCGAACTGCTCGGCCGCGGCGTCGACGCGCTCGGCGAAGCCCACGTAGTCGAGTGCGGTCGCGTCGTCGCGAACACACGGTGCGTCGCCACGCTCGGTCAGGTCCCAGGCGAAGTAGGAACTGGTCACGGGTAGGCCTCCAAGGCAGATCACGTTTGTCCTCCGGTATGTGATTCAGAACACTAAGCAACCGCAAAGTGATCTGAAACGGCCCGGGAGGCCAGACTTGGCAGAGGCGTTTGTCCTCGGAGCACAAAAGCCTCTGCCGGGATCGCGACGCAGCATCCCCGCTGCCGACGTGGGCGTCAGCCGTCCACGTCGGCGAGGAAGTCGGCGACCGCTGTCGCGAGCCGATCCGGGGCCTCGAGCGCGACGTGGTGGCCCACCTCGTCGAACTCCACCGCGGACAGCGGCCCGCCGGAGATCTGCGCGAGCGTCTGGACGGTGAACGCCCCTCCGGAGGATCCGACCGCGAGCATCGGCACGGCCAGCGGCACGGCAGCCCTGGCCCGGAACTCCTCCCCTTCGGCGAGCATGGACCGGTACAGACCCGCTGCCCCGCGCCAACCGCCGTCTCGGGCGAAAACCCGGACGAACTCGTCGAGATCCTCCTCGCCAACCGCCCCCTCGACAGTGGTCATCGTCGGAAAAGCCCACTCGCCGAGCACTTCCCGCTCGCGGCCGGCGATGAGCAGGTCGGGTATCCCCGGCGCGGCCAACGCACCGATGTGCCACGAACCACCCTGGGTGACATCCCCGAATCCCTCGAGTCCGAATCCGGCCAGCCCCATCTCCACGCCGACAAGGCTCCGCACGAGTTCGGGATGCCCCGAGACGAACCGATAGACCGCACCGCCCGAGATATCCTGCGCGAGAACATGTACGGGGCCGGCCGCGAGGTGTCTCACGAACTGGTGGATGTCCTCGGCGGCCATGGAACTGGTGAAGTCGTCGCCGGCGACAGCCGAATCGCCGAAACCGCGGAGGTCGAGGGCGAACACCCGATGGGTCCCCGCCAACAGCGGGATCAGCTTGTGGAACGCCCACCACGACTCGGGGAACCCGTGGACCAGGACGATCGGCGAGCCCTCCCGCCCCGCCGAAACGTAGTGCAGCACCGTTCCGTTCACCGCTGCATCGTGATGCTCGACGCCGGGGATCGTGGCCCGGACCGGGATCTGCGTGCCCATGATCATGATCGACTCCTTAGATTGACAACTAGGTTGTCAACATACGGTAGGAGTATGACAACTAGGTTGTCAACATCTCGAGGCGCGCAGTAATCTCCCGGCGTGGACGTTTCTCATGGCGCACAGTTCGCCCGCATGCTGGTCGAGACCTTCGACGCGATGACGCGCGAGGTCACCGAGAAACTGACCGAGGCCGGGCATGCGGGCCTCACGGTTTCCAATGAGCTCGCCATGGAGGCCATCGAGGAGGGGGCGGGCAACGCCGCTTCCCTCGCCCGGCACCTCGGCGTCTCCCGCCAGGCGGCCGCCAAGACCATCAGCACGCTCGAGGGACTGGGCTACGTGGAACGAGCGGCAGACACCGACGATGCGCGCCGCAAGAGTCTGCAGATCACCGCGCACGGTCGCGAGGCGATCGCGATCGGGAGTGCTGCGTTCGAGCAGATCCGTGTCCGATGGGAGGCGGCTGTCGGCGCGCACCGGGCCGCCGAGACCGAAGACGCCCTGCGAGCACTTCGGGACGACGTCGCCGGCAACTTAACGGCTCCCGGAGAAGCGAAATGACCCCCTACCTGAATCGATAGGGGGTCATTCCTGGCGGTGGCGGAGGGATTTGAACCCTCGGTACGGGGTTACCGCACACAGCATTTCGAGTGCTGCACCTTCGGCCGCTCGGACACGCCACCGCGAAAGACTGTACCGCAGCAGGGCGTTGAGTCTTAAATCAGCTGGTCAGAGCCATAAAACCGGGTGCAGCGGACAATCAGTGGCCGGTGAGCTTGTCCTTGACGTCGTCGATCTTGCCCTTGACGGCGTCGGCGGCCTCGGTGATCTTCTGCTTGCCCTGGGCGTGGGCCTGATCGCCCTTGCCCTCGTTCTTCAGACTCTGATCGTCGGTGAGGCTGCCGGCGGCTTCCTTGCCACGGCCCTTCAACTCTTCGGCCTTGTTCTTGGCGTCGTCAGTGGTTCCCATGAAGCCTCCTCGGTGAGGTTCGGCGCGGCCTGGTGCCGGCCGAGGTGGAAGAACTCGGCGACCTCACGCGCCGGTGGCTCGACGCGGGCGTCGCTCGAAGGAGCTGACTCCTGGTTCCCACCGTGCCACAGACATTCCCCGGCCTGCAGAACCGCAGGTCAGAGGATGATCAGCGGTTGTTGAACTTCTGGGCGACCTCGGTGATCTTGTCTTTGGCCGTGGTCACGGCCTCCTGGACCTTCTCGTTTTCGGCGAGTTCGCTCAGCTTGTCCTTGGCGGTGCCGAGCGCATCCTGGACCTGCTTGCTCTCGACGAACTCGTCGATCTTGTCGCGGGCGGTGCCCAGTGCTTCCTGCACCTTGCCGCTCTCGGCCAGTTCGTTGATCTTGGACTTGGCGGTGTCGAAGGCTGCGGTGACCTTGTCGGCCGGGTCGGACATGGCTTCTCCTCGAGGATCTGGTCGGTACCAGTCCAATCTGCCAGAGCAGCACAGCGCCGACCATCGGTCGCGACCCTGAGATCCCACCGATCTTTTTGTCGCCGGCCCCTGACAGCCGCCCTCAGCGCTCGCGCTTCGTCGCGAAGAAGTCGACCATCAGCGCCCGGCACTCGTCCTCGAGTACCCCGCCCTTCACCTGGGGGCGGTGGGTGAGTCGCGGGTCCCGCACGACGTCCCACAGGGACCCGACCGCCCCGGTCTTGGGCTCCCATGCCCCGAACACGAGTGCGTCGACGCGCGAGAGCGTGATGGCACCGGCGCACATCGTGCACGGTTCGACGGTCACCGCGATCGTGCAGCCGGGGAGTCGCCAGCCGTCACCGAACGCCTGGGCGGCGGCGCGCAGGGCGAGAACCTCGGCATGAGCGGTCGGGTCACCGTCTGCTTCCCGGCGGTTGGCCGCGCGCGCGAGTTCGACGCCCTCGGGGTCGAAGACCACGGCACCGATCGGGACGTCGTCGGTACCCGACAAGGATGCGGCGTCGAGCGCCGCGCGGACCATGTTCTCCCAGGCGGGGGCGCTCATCAGGAGCCGGTCAGTGTCCGAGCGAGTCGAGAACCTTGCCCAGTTCGTCGGCGAAGCCGAGTCGGGCGGCGATCATGCCGAGCTGTTCGTCGGCGTAGAGGTCGGTGTCGCCGACGATGATGCTCATGACCGCGTCGGGCAGGCCCAGGTCGGCGAGGACCGCCAGGTCTCCCTCTTCCCACGGGTCGACGGTGTCGAGCTCGTCCGGGTCGATGTCGGGGACGTCGAGGTTCAAGGCGTCGAGGACATCGGCCGCGACGTCGTAGTCGATCGCCGCAGTGGCGTCGGAGAGCAGTAGACGAGCACCCGTCGGCGCGGGACGAATGACGATGAAGAACTCGTCGTCGACGTCGAGCAGTCCGAAGACCGCACCGGCGGAACGGAGCTCGCGGAGTTGCCTCTCGGCGTCCTCGAGATCGGAGAGCGCCGACGGCTTGAGCGCAGAGACCTTCCATCCGCTCTCGTCACGGACCACCGCGACGGCGAAACCGTCGATGTCGTCGTCCACGTCCTGCGCGTTCGACCCCGACTTCCCAAATCCGGCACCGGCCATGGGAGAAACCGTAGCCGCTATCACCGGCAGTCCCAAGTCCCGGGACGAGCAGCGATCAAGGTATGGGAACGTTGTCGGCGTGACTGCTGACTCGTCGTCCTCGCGTTCTGTGCCCACGACGCCGGTGTGCGTGCTGGGTCTGGGTCTGATCGGCGGCTCGCTGCTGCGCGTCCTGCACGACGCCGGCCACGAGACGTTCGGCTACAACCGCTCGTCGGCGACCGTCGAGGCAGCGACCGCCGACGGGTACCAGGCGTCGACAGATCTCGTCGCCACCCTGCGCCGGGCGGCCGAGACGGGTGCCGTCGTGGTGCTGGCGACGCCGGTCACGACCATCGAGCCGATCCTCTCGGCCATCGCCGAACATGCGCCCGGCGCGTTGCTGACCGACGTGATCAGCGTCAAGCAGGAAGTGGAGAAGGTGATCGCGCGGGCGCATCCCGGTGCGCGGTACGTCGGCGGCCATCCGATGGCCGGGACGAGCCGGTCGGGCTGGTCGGCAACCGATCCGACGCTGTTCCAGGGGGCGATGTGGGCGGTCACCACGACCGATCACACCGACGCCGACGACTGGCTGGCCGTCGCGTCGATCGCCCGGCTGGCGGGTTCGCGGGTCGTGCCGGTGGCGCCCGACGCCCATGACCGTGCCGTTGCCGCGATCTCGCACATGCCGCATCTGACGGCGGCCGCGACCGCGGCTGTGGGTGCCGGCGAGAGCGACCTGGCTCTGCGTCTGGCGGCCGGCAGTTTCCGCGACGGCACCCGGGTAGCCGGTACCGCGCCCGCGCTGCAGCGGGCGATGATCGAGGCCAACGGCATCGCCGTCCTGAATGTGCTCAGCGAGACCATCGACCGGCTGATCGCCGCGCGCGACGAGCTGCGCGACCACGGGACCGCGGAGATCCTGGTCGACGACGGGCATCGCGCACGCGTCGCATACGAGCGACTGCACGATGGCGAGCCGGAGCCGATCAGCGGGGTGACCATCGGTGAGCCGGGCTGGCAGGAGGAACTCCGCCGCCAGGCGCACCAGGGCAGGGTCTGGGTGGGTTAGCTAGCTGTACTGCCCAGGGACGTTGGTCAAGCGGCTGAAGGGAACGTTCCGGCCGATGGCGGAGTGTTGCCGGTGGTGATTGTAGGTGTGCAACCATCCTGGCAACGCTGCGCGTCGGGCTTGTTCGGACCGGTAGTGCCGGGCGAAAGCCCATTCGGCGGCCATGGTCCGGTGGAACCGTTCGATCTTGCCGTTGGTTTGCGGCCGGTAGGGGCGTGTGTACTTCGCCGTGACTCCGAGCTCGGTGCAGGTGCGCTTCCACAACGCTGAGCGGTAGCAGCCACCGTTGTCGGACAAGACTCGTTCGACAGTGACGCCGCGGGCCGCGAACCAGCCCACGGCTCGCTGAAGGACTCCGGCTGCGGTGACAGCGGTTTCGTCGTCATGGATCTCGGCATAGGCGACGCGAGAGTGATCGTCGATGACGGTGTGCACGAAGGCATGTCCGAGTAGTTCGTTGTGGTGCTTGCTCCGGCGGGTTCCCGGCGTGGCCTGCCGATTCTTGCGTCCTTTGGCGCGTCCGACGAACCGCCAGCCGCCACCGACGGGGATGTTGCCGAGTTTCTTGACGTCGACGTGGATCATCGAGCCCGGATGAGGGTGCTCGTAGCGGCGGATCACTTCCCCAGTGCGGATGTCGATGTGGGAGAGCCGGTTGAGCCGGCATCGGACCAGCACCGCGTGCACGGTCGAGGCCGGCATCGACAGTCGGGAGCCGATCGCCTGGGGTGAGAGGCGCTGACGCCACCGCAGGGCCACGATCTTGCGTTTGATCGGCTCGGGGGTGCGGTTCGGACTGCGATGAGGACGACTCGAGCGGTCGTACATGCCCTCTGGGCCCATCTCGACATAGCGAGTGGCCCAGCGTTTGGCGGTCGGCCACGAAACGTTGAAGTGTTCGGCTGCCCTGACGATGGGCCAGCCGTCATCGACGATGCGACGGGCCAGCAGTAGTCGGCCCTTGGGGGTCAAAGGTGCGTTAGCGTGAACCACGAAGGTCTCCCGGTTGTGAAGTGTGTGTCGTAGCAGCTCCACTTCACGACGGGAGACCTTCGCTGTTCAACGACCCACTACCGCGTGTCGTCGCAATCCCTCAACCAACCTGCCTGGGCAGTACAGCTAGACCCGTCGGGCGAGTCCCGGGTAGTCGGTGACGAACCCGTTGTCATCGAGCGTGAGGGTCGTGGTGGCCAGTGGCGACACGAGGTCGATGCCCTTCGCGGTGGCGGTGTAGGACATCGTGGCCGCCTTGACCTCGCCGCTCGGCAGGTACATGTACACGACCGGGACGTCGACGGCCCCGTCTGCCTCAGTCAATGCCTTGCGGCGCAGCGGAAGCGCGTTGAACATCGGCGAGAGGGCGAGGTCGACGTCTTCGGCACCGTCGAAGTCCGACCGGATGATCTCGCCGTCGGGGCGCCGGATGAGCCAGGTGCCCTCGTTGTCGCGGGTGATGCCGAACTGGGTCTCCCCCGCCTCGCAGATGAGGTGCACAGTGAGGCGTTTGGTGACGCCGGACTCCGTGGTCTGCAATTCGTACGACGCCGAGAAGGCCTCATGGTCGTCGGTCTTGGCGGCGATGATCCGGCCGTAGGCCTTCATGCGCGCGCCGGAGACGACCAGGCGCACCTGTTCGAGTCGATCGGTGTCCTCACCACGCCACGTCAGCACTGTCTTGAACTCGTCCGTGGTGGCGGAGGACTGCCCGCTCTCGGGGGCTGTCTGCGGGGAACTCACACGTCTACGGTAGCGAGCCGACGGACCGATCACACATCGGACGTGCTGGTCACTCCACCAAGTGGACGACCGTGGAGACGCCGGTCAGGCGATACAGGAGGCGGTGCGTCGGGCCGACGACGCCGTCACGGTGTCCTCCACGACCACCTCGCCGTCGACGGTGATCGAGCACTTGGCGCCGCTCCCCGTCCCGGCGATCACGAGCAGACGCAACGGATTGTCGCTGCCGGTGAACTCGACACTCCACGGATTCGACGGCGCGAACTCCGACCGCAGGCCCATCGAGTCGACGTAGAGGATGGTCGCCTGGCCGTCGATGGCGACCTCGTAGGTCACCGGCTTGTCCTGCGGGTTGACGCGCTCATCGGGTCCGCCGGGCGCCGACCGGCCGGGACCGTCGGGGGTCAGCCGCGGCGGCTCGAACGTGCGGGGAAGCGGGACCGTGTCGATCGTGGTGGGCGGGTCGGCGAGCGGCGGCTCGGTGGGCTCGTTCCGGAATATGCCGCTGAACCCGACGATCGCCACCGCCACCAGCACGACGAGTCCGAGACAGACGATGAGCGACGTCGTGGACACCTTCGGGATGCGGGACTCGTCGTCCGCCCCGGCTGTCGACTCGGCGGCGGCCCGAGCCTCTTCGCGTTCGGCCTGCTCGGCGATCCGGAGTTCGGTGTTCGTCGGCTGGCCAGGCGTGAACAGGGCGGTGCCGTCCGGGGCGTAGCCGAGCGGCGGGTACAGCTGCGGCGACGCGGATGTCTGCGTATACGGATCGTTGCCGTGATCCCGCGGGTCGCGGGCGTCGCGGTTCGGCCCGCCGTACGGCTGTCCCATCGTCGGCCTCCGGTCGAAGTGTCGTCTGTCTTCGACCTTACGGCGGGTCGCGATGGTAGTGACCCCGCGCGGTCCGGAAATACAGGTCGCTTGGGGTTCGATCCGACGCGGATCCGGTTGACCAAATGAAATCGGCTGCTTCTCGAAATGACTTCCCACGCGCGGACAGCCGGCCTCTGGGGGTCGAGGCGTCCTCGACCGATGCCGGCGCTGCCGCCCCTACCCCCAGTATCTGGGGGCGGCAGCCCCCTGACAGGCCCCGCCGAAATAGTTCACCGAGTGAACTGATGCCACCTTCACACAACTGGAAACAGCGTGCAACAGATGGGCGCCGGCGCGTCGTCATCCGTGACCCGCTCGGTGTCCGAAAGTTTTTCCCTCTTCACCATAAGCGCTGGACGGGGCCTTGCCGCAAGACCCCCCACCGGGTGCAGAATCGCCTTCCCACCTGCCGGAAGTCCCACCCGCATCGCACCATCGGAGCCGCCTTGTCCGTGCCGTCCGCCCCGCTCGCCCCTGAACCCAGCACTGTCTTCGACCTGCCGCCCAGGCTGTCCGTCAAGGCTGACCCCGCTCTCATCGCCGACGACGAGCGACACTTCGCCTCGATCGCCACGAGCCTCGCCGAGAGCATCGCCGACGCGAACTCCCGGATCGCGGCGCTTCGCCGATCCGATGGCGGCGGCGGACGTCGAGCCCTGGATCGGGATCTGGAGATTCACGAGACCCTGTCCCGCGTGCGGGCTCTGAAACGCTTCGACCTCGAGGCTTGCCTGGGGCGCATCGTCGGCGCCGACGGTGAGGTGCTCTACATCGGCCGGCTCGGTCTCACCGATGCCGCCGGCCAAACCCTTCTCGTCGACTGGCGTACACCCGTGGCGGCACCTTTCTTCGCCGCGACCCTGCGTGATCCCGCAGGACTGGTCAGTCGACGCCGCTACCGCTGGACGCAAGGGCGGATCACCGACTACTGGGATGAGGTCTTCGTCGACGACCCGGCTGCTCTTGATCGTCACGCAGCTCTCGACGACCAGTCGGCGTTCATCGCCGACCTGGGCGCCGTCCGTTCGCCGCGGATGCGGGACGTGCTGGGCACTATCGCCGCCGATCAGGACGCGATCATCCGTGCCGGCTCCCACGGCGCGCTGGTCGTCGACGGCGGCCCCGGGACGGGCAAGACGGTGGTGGCCCTCCATCGGGCGGCCTATCTCGTCTACGCCGACCCTCGACTCGCCGGTAACCGCGGAGGGCTCCTCATCGTCGGTCCGCATCGCCCGTACCTCGCCTACGTCGCCGATGTGCTGCCGAGCCTCGGCGAGGAGAGCGTGCAGACGTGCACGCTCTCCGATCTCGTCGTCGAAGGGGATTCGGCGACAACGGAATCCGACGATCGCGTGGCACGACTGAAGTCGTCGGCGCGGATGGTCGGGGCTGTCGAGCCGGCGGTGGAGTTCTACGAGCAACCACCGACGACGCCGCTTGTCGTCGAAACGCCCTGGGCCGAAGTCACTCTCACTGCATCGGATTGGACCGAGGCGTTCGATGTGCCCGAGCCCGGCACGCCGCACAACGACGGCCGGGACGAGGTGTGGGAGGAACTCGTCTCGATCATCGCCTCGAAGCACGACGACGATGTTCCCTTCGGCGCACTGCGGCGTGCGCTCGCCACCGACCACGAGCTCACGTCGGCGTTCAATCGCGCGTGGCCGGTTCTGCAACCGGCGGACATCGTCGGCGATCTGTGGTCGGTGCCCGCCTATCTGCGCCGGTGTGCGCCGTGGCTGACACCTGACGAGGTGCGTGCCCTACAGCGCGACATCCCCGACGCCTGGACCGACGCCGACCTCCCGCTGCTCGACGCTGCGCGACGCAGGGTCGGGGACCCCGAAGCCGCCCTGCGCAGACGCCACCGTCGGGCGACCGTCGCGGCCGAGCGCGATCGCATGAACCAGGTGGTCGACGACCTGATCGCAGCCGGGGTGCACGACGACGGCGAGGGCCTCATGACCATGCTCCGCGGAGAGGATCTGCGCAACGCGCTCGACGACGGCGTCGTGGCCGACACCGGCACCGCGGACCCGCTGGCCGGACCATTCGCGCACATCGTCGTCGACGAGGCGCAGGAGCTGACCGACGCGCAGTGGCAGATGCTCCTCGACCGCTGCCCGTCGAAGAGCTTCACGGTGGTCGGCGACCGTGCACAAGCCCGTCACGGATTCACCGAGTCGTGGTCGGAGAGGTTGCGGCGGGTCGGGTTCGGCGACGTCGCCCTGGCGGGGCTGACCATCAACTACCGCACGCCCGAGGAGATCATGGGCGCCGCGGAACCGGTCATCCGCGCCACGCTGCCCGACGCCAACGTCCCGACCTCGGTACGCCGCACCGGCTTGCCCGTCCGTTACGGACGACGATCCGAGCTCGCGGGGGTCGTCGACGAATGGTTGTCCGCGCATGACGAAGGACTGGTCTGCGTCATCGGCGACCCGGGCTTCGCCGAGAACGAGCGGGTCCGGTCGTTGACCCCGACCTTCGCCAAGGGGCTCGAGTTCGATCTCGTGGTGCTCGTCGATCCGGAGTCGTTCGGTGACGGGATCGAAGGCGCCGTGGATCGGTATGTGGCGATGACGCGGGCGACGAACGAATTGGTGGTGCTCACCACAGACACGTAGATCACGTTCGTCGCAGACGAATGAACCCGCCACCGGGAGCCGGTGGCGGGTTCATTTTCTGTGCGCCCGTAGGGATTCGAACCCCAAACCTTCTGATCCGTAGTCAGATGCTCTATCCGTTGAGCTACGGGCGCGTGTTATTCAGTTGTACCGCCGTCGGCCGACTGCGGTGGCGGAGGCGAGAGGATTTGAACCTCCGGTCCCGTTTTAGCGAGACAACTCATTAGCAGTGAGTCCCATTCGGCCGCTCTGGCACGCCTCCTTGGCGGAGTCCTTTCGAACTGCCGGACGAAAGATTACACACCCGCTGCGTCCACAAGCAAACCGTTTGGTCAGAGCCGGTTTTTGCCCCTCTGGCGGGTCGGCCTACATTGGTCTGGTGAGCCTGCGAATCCGCCCCGATCTGGACACCCTTCCCGTCTACGTTCCGGGCAAGACGTTTCCCGGGGCCGTGAAGCTCGCGAGCAACGAGGTCACCGAGGGTCCGCTGCCGAGCGTCGTCGACGCCATCGCCGCCGCCGCGGCCGGAGTCAACCGCTACCCGGACAACGGGATCGTCGAACTCACCGCAGCGCTCGCCAAGAAACTCGGCGTCACCGAGGACGAGGTCCAGGTCGGCTGCGGATCGGTGATCCTCTGCCAGAACCTGATCACCATCACCAGCGGCCCCGGCGACGAGGTGGTCTTCGGCTGGCGCTCGTTCGAGACCTACCCGCTGGCCACCCGGGTCGCGGGCGCGACGCCGGTTCAGGTGCCGCTCACCGGCGACCTGACCCACGACCTCGACGCGATGGCCGCCGCCGTCACCGACCGGACCCGGTTGATGTTCGTGTGCAACCCGAACAACCCGACGGGCACTGTCGTCGAAGCGGCCGACCTCCGAGCCTTCCTGCAGAAGGTGCCGTCGGACATCCTGGTCGTGCTCGACGAGGCGTACTTCGAGTACCTGCGACTGCCGGAGAGCCAGGCCTACGACGCACTCGAACTGCGTCGTGAGTTTCCCAATCTCGTGATCCTGCGCACTTTCTCGAAGGCGTACGGCCTCGCCGGTCTCCGCGTCGGCTACGCGATCTCCGACCCCGAGGTCATCACCGCGCTCGGCAAGGTCCACGTGCCGTTCTCGGTGAGCAGCGTCGCGCAGGCGGCCGCGATCGCGAGCCTCGAGGCCGCGGACGAGCTCGTCGCCCGGACCGACGCCGTGGTCGCCGAACGTACCCGCGTGACCGATCGGCTGCGGGCCGCCGGCTACCGGGTGCCCGACTCGCAGGCCAACTTCGTCTGGCTCGATCTGGGCGAGGCCGCGATGGACTTCGCCCGGGCCGGCGTCGACGCCGGTGTGGTGATCCGTCCGTTCGACGGTGACGGCGTGCGCGTGACGGTCACCAATGCCGTCGAAGGTGACGTCTTCCTGGCGTTCGCCGAGAACTGGGGCGGAGCACGGGCCTAGCTGGCGGACCCGGCTAGAGACCGCGCGCGAGGGTCGGCCACGCAACCGCGAGGTCGCGTTCCCAGTAACCCCAGGTGTGGGTGCCGATGAGGCGGAAGCCATTGGTGTACGGGATGCGGGCGGCTCGCAGGGTCACCGCGAACTCGAGCGAGCAGCGGTAGGCACCCAGCTCCAAGGCCGACGACGAAGCCGTCACGACGTCGCGGGTGCCCTCTTCGGGGTCGATCCGGCGCTGCAGGTCCAGGGGACCGATGGCCCCGGACCCGGCGGAGAGGAAGATGTTCTTCCCGCGGAGTTTGTCCAGATGGTGAGTCGGGTCGTGAGCGCGCCATCCGGCCGAGCCGAACGGTCCCCACATGTTGGTCGCGTCGCCGCCGTCACGGCCGACCGTCGAGCGCACATACGCCTCGTTGAACGGCCCCGACACCGGCGGACAGCCGCTGAGCGACGCGACGCCGGTGTACATCGCCGGGTTCCGGACGGTGAGCGCGAACGCCGCCTGCCCGCCCATCGACAGACCGATGATCGCGTTGCGCCCGTTGCCGTTGAACCGCTCGTCGACGAGCGGGGGCAGCTCCTTGGTCAGGAACGTCTCCCACATCGGCTTGCCGAGCTTCGCGTCCTTGCGCTTCCAGTCGGTGTAGAAGGTGCCCGACGCTCCGGCGGGGAGCACCACGTTGACGTTCTTGTCGGCGAAGAACCGGCCGGCACGGCCCTTGGTGATCCAGTCGCTCACGTCCTTGTAGTTGCCGGCACCGTCGAGCATGTACACCGTCGATCGCGGACCCGTTGCGCCTGGCGGGGTGAGGACGGAGACGCGGATGCGGTCCTTCATGGCCGGGGAGTACACCCAGACATCGGTGCGCTGCGCACTCAGCTTCACGGTCTTCGCGATACGCGCGACCGGTTTCGGCTCGGTCGTGCGCGGTGCCGCCTGGGCCACCACGGGGGTCAGCGCAGCCGTCAACACCAGACTGGCGAGACCCGCGATCAAACGCCTCGATATCACGTCAAACTCCCTACCCGGCAGAACCCCGACCGCACCGGAAGTCACCGTTCGCCATGTAACTGCACCGCACCGGACAACCGGACACGTGGCGGACATCTAGACTGTCAGACTACCTGCTGGTCGGCACGGCGAGACGCCGCGGAAGTGGCCGATCCGATACCAATCGCCACACAATCTCTGTCCCCGAGCGAAAGTCACGATGAACGCAGCGAAGACCGGTCTCGAGGACGGCGGGCTCGACGACTCCGCGTACGCGTTCGTCGCGGAGGTCGGGGTCCGGTGGTCGGACATGGATGCCTTCGGGCACGTCAACCACGCGCGCATGGTCACCCTCATGGAGGAGGCGCGCATCGCCTGGCTCCTGAGCGCCGGCGAGGAGTACACCCCGCTGATCACCAGCGCGATGATCGTCCACGTCGACATCCGGTACCAGGCCCAACTCAGACACGACGACTCGCCACTGCGAATCGGCATGTGGATCAAGAACTTCCGGTCGGTCGACTTCACCATCGGCTACGAGATCCGCGGTGCACATGCCGACCCGGTGAGCCGCCCGGCGTGTGTGGCGAGCACCCAGATGGCCGTCGTCGACGTGGAGAAACACACTCTCCGGCGTCTCAGCCCCGGCGAGAAGGACTACCTCAAGGCCTGGTCACGACGGCTCGTAGCGAGCCGGTAGCTCCCGCGGTACGGCCGGTGATATCCGGGCGATGTTGCCCTGCAACACATCCCGGTAGATCCGAAGCTGCTCTTCGCCGCTGCGCACCTGCTCGGTGAGACGCATGGTGTTGTCGACCGAGATCTCCCGATCTCCCGAACGCGCGATCAGCGCGTCGATGCGGTCGTCCAACGTCATCGCCTTGTTGTATTCGGCGAGCACCTGGAGTTCGACGGCGGCCGACTCGACGACGTGCGCGACCTCGCCGAGTGCCTGGACGCGATCGATGAGTTCACTCCACACCGGGCGGAGCGTCGTCTCTCGCTGGTCTATCTGGGCCGCGAAGGTGCGGTCGAATCCGCCGTTGCGCTTCGCGCGGTCGAGGTCGATGCGAACAGCTCGCAGGCCGATCACGTCGGCGGCGATCTCGGCCAGCTCGGCGTGGAGGTTGACCTGGGTGCGCTGCACTTCGAAGTGGTCCGAACGCCACGCGGGGTTGCCGACGATGCGGTCGTAATAGTGGCCCGCGATGAACAGCAGTGTCTCGTAACCGTCGACGAAGGTCGCCGATCGCGGGGCGCCCGCCTGCGCCGAGTCGCGACCGGCGGTCAGGAGCTGATCGGCCCACTGCCCGGCCTGCGGGTTGCCCGACTTCGCGGCGACCTGCCCGACGACGCCGGCGATGCGGTCGATGGCCGCGGTGCCCGCGCGTCGGACGTAGCCCGAGGAGTTGACGTTCGGGGTCGGCGTGCACAGCAGACCGGAGAAGAGCCGCTCGCGTTCCTCGATCTCGAGGTAGATGTTCTCGCGGCGCTCGCGACGGATCGCGCGCGTCCCCGAGGCGAGGACGCCCTTCGCGGTCACGATGTGCTTGCGCGCGTCCTCGCGGCGTCGTTGGAGACCGTTCAGCCGGTTGCGCATGACTGCGCCGACGACGCTCGGGACGACCGGGCTGGACAGCTGGTGTTCGAGCTGGACGATCGCGCGCTGCAGACGGCGCAGGTCGCCGAACCCGGCGGGGACCGTCGGCATCGGGCGGCCGGTGGAGATCCTGCGCACCACGATCGCGCGGCCCCCGGGAGTCAGGTAACCGGCCGCGACGAGCAGCGCGGCGGTGTCGGACAGTTCGCGACGCTCACCCGGCAGTGCCGACCGGTCGCACCACTCGCGGATCTGCTCGCTGCTGCGCGCAGGCATCCGCCTCTGCCCTCTCGAGCCGTTCTCGACCATGCCATTGCCGCCTTACCTGGGAGAATCGGTGCGCCCCCGTTTCCGCAAACACCGATTTCGATGCTACCCGCGGTTTCCGACACGCCGGGGTGACCGTGATCTCCTCACCTGGGTTCGCCCGAGGCGTTCGTGCTGTCACGATGTGGGCATGACCGACTCCGTCGAGGCCGATACCGGACGACACGCGAACGAGCGGATACGCGGCCAGCTCTGGCGCGACGGCGAGGCCGTCGACGGGTTCGACATCGAGGCGATCTCGGACTGCCTCGACGCCGACCAGGACGGCACCCTCATATGGGCCGATCTCGAATGCCCCACGCACGAGACACTGTCGCGGGTCGCGGCCGAACTCGACCTCGATCCCTTCGCCGTGGAGGACACCGTCGCGGCGGCCGAACGTGTGAAGACGGTGATGTACTCGGGTCACACGTTCGTGATGGTCTACGCGATCACGCTGCACGACGGCGAGTCCGGTGAGGAGTCGTCCGACGATGTCGCGGAACGAGCCGCGGGGACCGCCGTCCGGGCATCACCGGACGGTCGGCCGCGGCTGTTCGACCTGCACCGCATCTCGATCTTCGTCAAGCAGAACGTCCTGATCACCGTGCGTCCGACCCCGGACTTCGACATGGACGAGGTGGTCCGGCGCTGGTCGGAGAGCGGCGCGATGCAGTACGGCGTGGGCGCCCTCGTCCACGGCCTGCTCGACGTCGTCGTCGACGGGCATTTCGACGCGGTCCAGCTGCTCGACGACGAGATCGAGGACCTCGAGGCGCTGCTCTTCGACGAGCGCGTGCCGGGCCGGGAGCTCCAGCGCCGTACCTACGATCTGCGCAAGGACCTCGTCGTGCTGCGGCGCGTGGTCCTGCCGATGCGGGAGGTGATCGCCGGTATCCAGCGGCGCCGCTTCGACAACCATGCACCACCCGAACTCGATCCCCACTTCTCGGATCTGTATGACCACGCCCTGCGCGCCACCGAGTGGACGGAATCGTTGCGGGACATGATCACCACCGTTTTCGAGACCAGCCTGACGCTCGCCGACGCACGGCTGAACACGGTGATGAAGAAGCTGACGGCCTGGGCGGCGATCATCGCGGTACCGACGGCCATCACGGGCTTCTACGGACAGAATGTGCCGTTTCCGGGTTACCTCGACACGCTTGGTTTCGTCATGAGCATCAGTTTGATAGTTGTTGTCGTGCTGGGCCTGTACATCTCCTTCCGACGCCGCGATTGGTTGTGACCCGACGTTGAACTCCCCTGCCATCACGATCGATGGTCTGACCAAGCGCTTCGGCGCGGTCACCGCGGTCGACGAACTGTCGTTCACGGTCGCGCCGGGGCGCGTGACCGGCTTCCTCGGACCGAACGGTTCGGGCAAGACGACCACCCTCCGGATGCTGCTGGGTCTCGTCGAGCCGACGGCCGGCCGCGCGCTCATCGGCGACCGTCCGTACCGGCAGATCCGTCGGCCCGCACAGCAAGTCGGGGCGGCGCTGGAGGCGTCGAGCTTCCACCCGGGCCGCACCGGACTCGGGCACCTCGAGGCCCTGGCACCGCAGGTCGGAGTGTCCACCACACGGTGCCGGGAGTTACTGGACTTCGTCGGACTCACCGGGGCCGTGGACCGTCGGGTCGGTGGCTACTCGATGGGCATGCGCCAGCGCCTGGGCCTGGCGACGGCACTGCTCGGCGATCCGGGCGTGATCATCCTCGACGAACCGGCGAACGGTCTCGATCCACAGGGCATCGTCTGGCTGCGCGGACTCCTCCGATCGCTGGCACGCGAAGGTCGGACGGTGCTGCTCTCGAGTCACGTTCTGGCAGAGGTGCGCAGCACCGTCGACGACGTGGTGGTCATCAGCAACGGCCGGCTCGTTCGCGCCTCGACCCTGACCGAGTTCGAGGACCTCGCCGTCCACGCCGTTGGGGTCCGGACCCCGAGCCCCGCGTCGTTCGTGGCACTGGCACGCGAACGCGACTGGCGGATCGAGGACGCCCCCGGCGGTTTCCGTGTCCATGGTGTCGACACGGCCACCGTCGGCTCCGCGGCATTCGGCGCCGGGATCGAGTTGCACGAACTCACCGACGCCGGAGCCGATCTCGAGACCGTCTTCCTGCAACTTACCGGTTCGGCCACGCCGTCGATGGGAGCTGAGCGATGAAGGCGGCGCTGGTCGCGGAATACCGCAAGTTCGTCTCCACCAGGATGTGGTGGGTGCTGCTCATCGCGATGGTCGGATACCTGGCGTTCATCGGTGCCGTCCTTGCCTTTTCGATGACCGCTGACGATGCGATGAATCAGCCGGTGCTGCTCTCGGGTGGCGACCTCGCGCGGTCGATCTACGCACTGACCTCACCGATCGGATATGTCTTCGCGCTGGTGATCGGCAGCTTGGCGGTGACCGGCGAGTTCCGGCACAAGACCATCACCGCCAGCCTCCTGGTGGAACCGCGACGCGGAATCCTGTTGGTGGCCAAGTTGATCGCGGGTATTCCGATCGGCGCGCTGTACGGCATCCTCGGCACGCTCGCGGTGGTGGCGACCGCCGCGCCGGTCCTCGCGCTCCTCGGGGACGGCGCCTTCCTCGGCGACACGTCGACCATCGAGGTCATCGTCCTGTCGATGCTCGTGATGGTGTTGTGGACGGCGCTGGGCGTCGCCTTCGGGGCGGTGGTCTCAAATCAGGTCGCCTCGATCGTCATCCTGCTGGCGTTCACCCAGCTCGTCGAACCGATCGCCCGGATCGCGCTGGCCTCCTTCGACGCCACCACGTCGGTGTCGAAGTTCCTGCCCGGGTCGGCGGCCGACGCCCTGGTCGGCACGAGCTTCTACGCCAGCATGGGTGAGGGCGCCGGGGATCTGCTCCCGCAGTGGGCCGGTGCTCTCGTGATGCTGGTGTACATCGCCGCGTTCGCGGTGATCGGGCGGTACACCACGCTGCGACGCGACATCGCTTAGCTCCCGCATCAACGGGGCGTATGCCGAGCCCGTCGTTGCAATCCGGTCACAACACCTGTCCCATCCGTCACATCTGCCCCATACTCGACGGGTTACTCGACCCACGACGAGGGGATGCCGCATGCGACGACACCGAACGCTGACCGGGGCACTGGTGGCGGTCGGGGTGTCACTCGTCGCGCTGACACTCACCCCGGGAGTCCCGTCCGCCGTCGCCGACCAGGACACCGCCCGCATCGTCTCGACCACCGCCTTCGACGGACGCGAGCGCCTCAAGATCTGGTCGCCGTCGATGGGTCGCGAGATCACCGTCGACGTCCAGCATCCGGCCGGGGACACCAAGCGACCGACGCTGTACATGCTCGACGGCGCCGAAGCACACGACGAGGAGTCCGGCTGGTACGCGATGACGAACCTGCAGCAGCTGGCCGCGGGCGAGAAGCTCAACGTCGTGACGCCGGTCGGCGATCCGCACAGCTACTACACCGATTGGCGCGCAGTCGATCCCGGCGTCGGCAAGAAGTACATGTACGAGACGTTCCTGACCGAGGAACTGCCCCCGCTTATCGACGAGGAGTTCGGCGGCAACGGTCGCAACGCCATCGCCGGGGCGTCTATGGGCGGGGTCGCGGCCCTGACCCTCGCCACCCGACGCCCCGCGCTGTACCGCGGGGTGGCCGGGTACAGCGACTGCGCCAACATCTCGAGCCCCCAGAACCAGCTGCTCACCCGATGGGACGTGAGCCGCGGCGGCGGCAACGCGAACAACATGTGGGGCCCGATGGGCGACCCAGAGTGGAGCGCCCACGATCCCTACGTGAACGCGGAGGAGCTGCGCGGCAAGACCATCTACATGTCGTCGGGAAACGGCCTCCCCGGGAAGTACAACAACCTGCTCTCCGACCCGATCGACGAGACCTTCCAGGGCATGATCGGCGAGTTCGGCAGCTGGACCTGCACCGGACAGATGAGCAACCGCTTGAAGCAACTCGGCATCCCCTACACCTCCAACCTGCGACCCAGCGGCACCCACAAGTGGGGCTACTGGAAGGACGAACTGGCTGTGTCCTGGCCGATCCTGATGCGCTCGATCGGACTGCGCTGATTCACGCGGGACGCGGGATGGCCGCCGAGAGGCTCTGCCCGATCCACGACGGGATCTCGCGGGCGATCTCCGCCGGGGCGTGGACCTCGGCTCGATCGGCGCTGAGCGCGTACCGCCAGTCGATGTCGCCGCGCCAGATCTCGGTCAGGGTTCTCAAATCGGTCACGATGGTGGCGTCGACCTCGTAACCGGGATCGAAATCGCACACCTGCGCGTCGTCGCCCGACACGACGAGCCACCAGGTTCCCGACCTACCGATGACATCGCGAAACCTGAACTGCACCATGGTCCGTCGCCGTGGCCATCGTTCGACGGCGATGGTGCGGCGCATGTCCCACATCAGCAGGTGAGGGTCGAGGTCGGCGTCTCCGAGTTCTCCGACCCAGCGAATCCCCCACTGGCTCAACGCCTCCACCACAGTGGTCAGCTCCTGGCCCATGTCGGTCAGTGAGTACACCGAACGACCACCGATGTCCGAACGCCGAATGACCCCGGCTCGTTCCAAACTGCGGAGCCGCTTGGTGAGCAGCGCCGGCGACATCTTCGGTACGCCGCGTCGTAGTTCGTTGAAATGACGGCTGCCCAAGAGCATTTCGCGGACGATCAGGATCGTCCAGCGTTCATCCAGGAGCTCCATGGCCTTGGCGACCGGGCAGAACTGTCCATACGACGTCATCGCATCCTCCCTTGCGTCGTTGAATCCCAGTACACACCCGCGGCACGTCGATGACCAGTACAGAATGTGAACCGGAACCGGTACAGATGTTGGTCTAGAGGGAGCGGAGGAGACGGCGGAAGCTCGAGTTGTCCGGATTTGCACACGACACCACGAGCACGAGGTTCACCACCATGACCACGATCCAACCCACCCCGTTCGACGCCGAGATCAAGGCGCGCCACCGCAAGCTGTGGGCGTCGGGCGACTACCCCGCCGTCGCCGACCTGATCGCACCGCTGGGCAGGCGCCTCGTTGACGCCCTGCACATCCAGTCCGGCGAGAAGGTCCTCGACGTCGCGGCCGGTGCCGGCAATGCCGCGGTTCCCGCGGCCCGGGCCGGCGGTCACGTCGTCGCCACCGACCTCACCCCCGAGCTGCTGGAAACCGGCGAGGCGCGGCACAAGGATCTCGGCATCACCTGGCGCACCGCCGATGCCGAGGACCTCCCGTTCGACGATGACGACTTCGACATCGCGACCTCCTGCGTCGGCGTCATGTTCGCGCCCAACCACCAGCGGTGCGCCGACGAACTCGTCCGCGTCGTTCGACCCGGCGGCAGGATCGGCCTGATCAACTGGACGCCAACGGGTTTCATCGGCGAACTGTTCGGCGTCATGAAGCCGTATGCACCGCCGCCGCCTCCCGGAGCACAGCCCGGACCGCTGTGGGGCAGCACCGACCATGTGCGATCGCTGTTCGACGGCCGCGTGACCGATCACCGGTTCACCACCACGACGGTGGAGATCGACAAGTTCCCCGACGGCGCCGCGTTCCGGGACTTCTTCAAGGCCCACTACGGCCCGACGATCGTGACCTTCCGCAACATCGCCGACGACCCGACCCGCGTCGCCGAACTCGACTCCGCCATCGCCGAGCTAGCCGACCGGCACATCACCGACGGCCGCATGGAGTGGGAGTACCTGCAGGCTGTGCTCACCGTCGTGTGAGCCCCGTCCCCGCCGCGTGGCACAATCGCGACTTCCCCTCAGATGCGCCACTTCCGGCTGGCGCTTCTGGCCGGAACCAGCGAGTGTGCCCGGGCGCGGGTCACGCGTGCGCGAACGCCGCCTCCGATTCCGGGTTGCGCGCGACGTAGCGCCGGCCGATAACGAAGCAGACCGCGGTGAGGATCGACGAGACGATCATGATGCAGGCCATCGGTACGGCGGTGTCGTCGCCGGCGAGGCCGCCCAGCGGGGACAACGCGCCACCCACGAGGAACATGATCCCGCCGAGCATGGCACTGCCGGCGCCCGCGGCGTCGTGGGTGTGCTCCATGGCCAGGGCGGCCGCGTTGCCGAAGATGAAGCCGATGGCCGTGGCGAGGACAAACAGCGGGACAACCAGCAGGACCGGCACCGACGACACCGCCGCGCCGAGCACCCCGCACGCGGCGAGGATCAACACGGGAAGACTGCGCTTGATGGTCGTCGCGGGATGGACCTGCCGACGCGCCAGCCTCGACGAGATCAGTCCTCCACCCATCATCCCCAGCGCGTTGACCGCAAAGGCGCAGCCGTACACCAGCTCCGACGTTCCGATGACGTTCTGGTACACGAATGACGAGCTCGAGATGTAGGCCATCAGCGCGCCGAACGCGAAGGCCTGCGTCAGTACGTAGGCCATGAACGCCGGGCGCTTCAGCCGACCGAGTAGGTCCCCGAACCGAAGTCGCGGTGCACGACGCTCCTGCGGCAGGGTCTCCGGCACCGAGGTCACCGCACCGATCAGCTGCGATACGGCCGTAGCCAGGATCACCGCGAGGATGCCGCGCCACGGAACATGTCCTGCGAGAACACCTCCCACGAGCGGTGCGATGACCGGTGCGAGACTCTGGATACTCATCATCAGCGTCATCGACCGGGCGCCGGCGAATCCGCGGAGGAGATCGGCGATGACGGCGCGGGCGATGACCATGCCGGACGCCGCCGCGAGCGCCTGCACGAACCGGGCGCCGATCAGCACCTCGATGTTCGGTGCCGCGACCACCACCACACCGGCGATGACTGCGCCGGCAGAGCCGATGATCAGCGGGAGACGCCGGCCGAACCGGTCCGAGATCGGACCCCAAATGACCTGGCCGACACCCACACCGATCAGGAACGCGGTCAGCGTCAACTGCACGTGCGTGGCGTCCGTGTGCAGAGCGTCCTGGACGTCGATGAACGAGGGCAGGTACAGATCGGTCGCGATCGGTGCGGTCGCCGACAGGAGCGCCAGAGTGAACAGGAGGCGCGCACCCAGGCCGTCGCGGGTGGTCGGAGCAGAGCTTGTCACCGGCGGGAGATTATCAGCCCAGCTGAGTACCTGCGGGTCGCGGACCGTCTGACAACCCCTTCTCCCCGTCGTTGACCTCGGCGTATTCGACGACGAGGGGCGCGTGGTCGGAGAGCCGGACATCCGGCGTCGGTTCCTTGTCGACCTCGACCCACCGCGCCCGACGCGCGAGCCCCGGTGTCGCGAGATGGTGGTCGATGCGCCACCCGACGTCCTTGACGAAGGACTCCCCCGCCCAGCTCCACCAGGTGAGCGGGCCCGGCCGGTCGCCGTGCAACGCACGCACCACGTCGACGAGCCGGCGCTACCCGGTGATCTCACCGAACCACTCTCGTTCCTCGGGCAGGAAGCCCTCCATCTTGCGGGCCGCACGCCAGTTGGTGACGTCGTGTTCGAGGTGGGCGACGTTGAGGTCGCCGAGAAGAAGGAACTCCCGCCCGGCGCGGCGTGCCGCGAGCCGGCTGCGCTGCAGTTCGTGGGCGAACGCCGCCAAGAACCGTTGTTTGCGTGCATGTTTGGCGCCGCCATCGGGCTTCTCCCGCATCGAACCGGGCCGCTGCAACTCCGCGGGCAGACCGCCCTTGGGTAGGTAGATGTTCGCGACGGTGAGGGGCCGGTCGGCCAGATCGACCTCGACATACCGCCCTTCGAGCGCGAAAGCGTTCAGCCCGCGCGCCTTCGGTGGATGCGTCAGCCAGGTACGCACTGCGGCGGGCGCGGTGCGGGTCAGGATCGCCACGCCGTTTCGTCCCGGGATCGTGCCGACGTCGACTGCCGCGGTGTAACCGGCGAACTCACCGACATCGTCGATGCCGCACCGCAACTCCTGCAGGCCCACGACATCGGGATCGCGCTGTGCCAGCCAGACGTCGAAGCCGCGCCGACGCGCCGCCCGAATCCCGTTGACGTTGAACGACGCAACGGTGAATCCGGCTCCCTCAACCTCAGACATCCCGAACGACGATCGAGGTGAGTGACGGCCGCTTGGGATCGCGGCCGTCGCCGAGGGAGACCCCGCGGAGCTTGCGTATGAGCCACGGCGTGAAGAACTCGACCGC
The DNA here is from genome assembly GCF_030316175.1 of Gordonia sp. Swx-4. Classification (NCBI taxonomy): domain Bacteria; kingdom Bacillati; phylum Actinomycetota; class Actinomycetes; order Mycobacteriales; family Gordoniaceae; genus Gordonia; species Gordonia sp. Swx-4. The sequence continues at coordinate 356,427 of NZ_CP128197.1, read as the reverse complement.
CCACCGGGTGTCGCGAACGAGGGCGGCCACCGGATGCGAAACCGGTGCGGGTGGCAGCGGATTGCCCCAGTCGTCGGTCGCGTCGGGGAGACCGAGGGCATGCGCGGCAGCGTCGGCAAACCTCTCATGCCCGAACGGCGAGGCGTGCAGTCGGTCCGACGACCACGATCGCGGGTCCGTCAACACCGGTGCGGCGTGGAGGTCGACGAGGATAAAACCGTAGGTCGCGGCGAACTCGCGATTCATCGCGTTCAGCTCCAGCAACCGGTGCTCTTTTCGGGCGGCAAACGGGATGGTGCGGACGATGTTCGGGAAGGTCGAGACGATCACAGTGACATCCGAATCGGCGAGTCGCCGATAGATCGCATCGAGGTCGGCGCGCACCTGGGTGAGGTCAGAGCGGCCGATCACGTCGTTCATACCGAGCGGTGCGGCGACGAGATCCGGTTCGAGAGCGAGCGCCGGTTCGAGCTGATCCTCGAGAACCTGCCGCGTCCGCTTCCCACGGATCGCCAGATTGGCGTACTGCAGATCCGGGTTGAGTACCGCCATCCGCTCGGCGAGGCGATCGGCCCACCCGCGGAATTCGTACTCCGGGTGCGGGTCTCCCAGACCCTCCGTCTGACTGTCACCGATGGCGACGAACCTCGAGAACTGCACGGCGAAGATCTTAGGACGCCGCGTGCCGTGTCGTGCCTCACGTACAGATTCGCGAAGGCGCCACACGGCGATCCTGGCGGAAGCGGAGGGATTTGAACCCCCGGTGGTTTTACCCACGCTCGCTTTCAAGGCGAGTGCATTCGGCCGCTCTGCCACGCTTCCCTGACCAGCAAGAGTACGTCAAACACGGACATCGGCCGTCAGCACCCCATTGCGCCGCGCTGATCTGGTGGTAGGCGGCTCCGAGTCAGTCCTCCTCGGCTTCGCGCTCCCGCCGCGCCGCTTCGATCACCTCGGGTGGAGCCGGCTTCCGCAGCCAGGCCTGCATGCGCAGCAACCCGCCTGCGATCGTGCCGATGGCAACCACGGTGATGATGATCCAGAACAGAGTGGACATGAGCCCATTGTCCGCCCACCGAAGCCGAGTGAACACCGGTTCGGCCCGGGACGTCGCGGGACACCGTGGTTCTGGTGCCCCATGTGGAACCATCGACAGGGTGAAAGCCATCGTCGTCGAATCCGAGAACCTGTCCGTGCAGGACGTGCCCGACCCGTCGCCGGCTGCCGGTGAGGTGGTGATCGACGTGGTCGCGGCCGGTGTCAACCGTGCCGACATCCTCCAGCGAGCCGGGAACTACCCGCCGCCGCCCGGTGCCTCGGAGACGCTCGGTCTCGAGGTGTCCGGCCGGATCTCCGCGCTCGGTGACCAGGTGTCCGGTTGGGCGGTGGGCGACGAGGTGTGCGCACTCCTGGCCGGCGGCGGCTACGCGGAGAAGGTCGCGGTTCCCGCCGAGCAGGTCATGCAGGTCCCGCGTGGCGTCGACCTGGTGTCGGCGGCCGCGCTCCCCGAGGTCGCGTGCACCGTGTCGTCGAACGTCTTCGACACCGCGCACCTGAGCACGGGCGAGCTGCTTCTCATCCACGGCGGATCGAGCGGCATCGGCACCCATGCGACACAACTCGCGCATGCGATGGGCGCCCGGGTCGCGGTCACCGCCCGCACCCAGGCCAAGCTCGACCGGTGCCGCGAATACGGCGCCGAGATCCTGATCGACTACACGCGAGACGATTTCGCCCAGATCCTCAAGGACAACGGCGGCGCCGACGTGATCCTCGACATCATCGGCGCGAAGTACCTGTCGTCGAACATCAAGGCGTTGAGCACCGACGGACGTCTGGTGATCATCGGGATGCAGGGCGGCACGAAAGCCGAACTCCCGATCGGCCTGCTGCTGGCCAAGCGGCTGTCGGTGATGGGCACGACGCTGCGCGCCCGTCCCGTTCACGGGCCGGGCGGCAAGGCCGAGGTGGTCGCGGCGACCATGGCCCGCACGTGGCCGTTGATCGAAGCCGGGAAGGTCGAGCCGGTCGTCGACCGCACTTTCCCCCTGGCCGACGCCGCCGCGGCGCACGACCACCTCAACAGCGGTGACGCCATCGGAAAGGTCCTGCTGACGGTGGAGTAGGTCAGCGAGCGGGGGCCGACTCCTCGTCGGCGGCGGCGACCGCCTCCTTGATCTTGCGGAACGCGATCCCGAGACAGGCGAACTCATCCGGGCTCATCGCGTCGACGACGAACCTCCGGATGACCCGGTCGCGGAGATGGACGTGGGTGGCAAGAGTCTCGCGGCCCTGATCGGTGAGGTGAACAAGTCGATGGCGCCCGTCCGCCTTCGACTCGAGTCGTTCGACGTCGCCGACCTCGCTGAGTCGCGCGATCATGCGCGACACGGTGCTGACGCGCATGTGCACGGTGTCGGCCACCTCGCTGACACCCAGCTTCGGCGATTGCGAGATCGCCTCGAGGATGCGCAGGTCCGACAGCGACAGGCCGCGCCTTACGAACTCGTCGTTGACGCGCGCGAACAACGCCCATCCACCGTCGACGAGGTAGAACCAACTCTCGGCCTCGGCAGAGGTGAGTGACCGCGGAGGACCTGATGCTCGATCATCCTTGTTTCCCGACACAACAGGACAACATACATTGTTGTTAATTCGGGACGCGCAATAGTGAATACCGTGCGGGGTTGCGCTGTCCTCTGTTCAGGCGAGTGAACCCAGGGTCCGGACCAGGTGGTCCACCTCGTACGGCGTCGAATACGGTGCGAGACCCACGGTGACGGCACCCCCGAACTCGGGTGCGCCCATCCGCACCAGCGCTCGGTGAGGGACGTCGGCAAGCGCACACACCCCGTTGTCGGCGAGGCGACGCACCACCTTGTCGGCGCTCACCCCGTCAACGGTGAAGCTCACCAGCGGCACCCGGTTCTCCTCGGTGCCGACCACATTGACGTGATTGAGCTGGGTCAGCGTCGTGACCAGGTAATAGGTCAGCCGCTGCAGGTACTCGTAGACGCCGTCGAGGGACGTGATCAGACGGCGCCGGCGTTTTCCGATGCCATCCTCGTCCAGTCCCGCGATGTGTTCGACCGAGGCCACCAGTCCGGCGAGCATCGACCCCTGGTGGGGTTCCGGTTCGAGTCGTGCCGGCCCCTTGGCGCCCGGGTCCATCGACATCAGTCGTAACCGGTCGATGACCTGGGGTTCGCGAAACACCATCGCCGACATCCGCGGGCCGCCCCAGCGTTCGGCGGAGACCACCAGGACGTCGGCCCCGAGCTCGTGGATGTCCAGCGACAGGTACGGCGCGGCATTGGTGGCGTCGACGACGAACAGCGCGCCCGCCTCGCGGACCAGCGGCGTGATCTCGCCGATGTCGGTGATGGCACCCGTCGTCGACGAGGCGAGGGTCACGGCGACGACCTCGGTCTCCGGAGTGATGAGATCACCGAACTGCCAGGCGGGCAGCGCACCGCTCTCGACGTCGACCTCGGCCCACCTGATCCGACCGGCATACCGCTCGGCCGCGCGGACCCACGGAACGATGTTCGGCTCGTCGTCCTGCCGGGTCACCACCACATCGCCGCGCAGGAACGCGTGCGGGGAGAGCGCCTCGGCCAGGCAGGCCAGCAGCGAGTAGCGCGACGGACCGAGGACCACGCCCGCGGCGTCGCCGCCCACGAGATCGGCGATCGCGCGTCGAGCGCTGTCGGTGACATCCGCGGAGGCGCGGGCCGACGGGTACACGCCACCGGGAGCCGCCGCCAGATGACGGAAGCTGGTGGTCACCGCCGTGGCGACCGAATCCGGAACCTGCATACCCGCCTGAGGGTCGAGGTGAATCCAGCCGTCGCCGAGCGATGGAATCAATCCACGCACATAGGCGACGTCGAAAGCCATGGCACGAGGATAGACGCCCTTACTCGCGCCGTTCACCGCCTCTGGTGAGTGCCGGTACCCGAACGATCCGCGCCCGGCGAGGTCTCGGTCGATCTGGATGGGCACAATGGGAGCCATGGCAATCGATGGCACTCCAGGACCCGGTTCGACGCCCGGCAGCCCCTTCGGCGCCGGCGACTCCGAGAACGTGATCGTGGTGGGCGCAGGCGTGGACGGCCCGAAATCCGGCGACGAGTCGTCGGAGTCGACGAGCGTCGCCGACATGGTCGAGCAGCCCGCCAAGGTCATGCGGATCGGCACGATGATCAAGCAGCTGCTCGAGGAGGTGCGGGCCGCACCTCTCGACGAAGCCTCGCGCAACCGGTTACGCGAGATCCACGAGTCGTCGATCCGCGAACTCGAAGAGGGCCTCGCGCCCGAGCTGCGCGAAGAGCTCGAGCGCCTCGCACTGCCGTTCTCCGACGATCAGACTCCGTCCGACGCCGAGCTGCGGATCGCGCAGGCCCAGCTCGTCGGCTGGCTGGAAGGCCTCTTCCACGGAATCCAGACGGCACTGTTCGCCCAGCAGATGGCGGCCCGCGCCCAGCTCGAACAGATGCGTCAGGGTGCACTGCCCCCGGGCATGCCCGGACCCGGCGGTGGCCCTGGCCACAGCACCGGCCAGTACCTCTGAGTCCCGGCGCGGGTACGCTGACTCCTCGTGTCAGCGGTAGTAGACGACGACGCGATACCCGCGCGTCCCGAGAGTTCTGAGTCACGCACCTTCGCGCGTGCGGTCAAGGACCTCCGCGACGGTCTCGCCAGCCGCGAGCTGTGGTTCCATCTGGGTTGGCAGGACATCAGGCAGCGGTATCGCCGGTCGGTGCTGGGCCCGCTCTGGATCACCATCGCCACCGGCGTCACCGCGACCGCGATGGGCCTGCTGTACGGCGAACTGTTCGGCATGGACATCAAGGTGTTCCTGCCGTACGTCGCGCTGGGCTTCATCTTCTGGAACTTCATCCAGACCTCGATCCTCGACGGCGCGGAGGTGTTCGCGAAGAACGAAGGCCTGATCAAACAGCTCCCGGCCCCGGTCAGCGTCCACGTCTACCGGGTCGTGTGGCGGTCGCTGATCATCTTCGCGCACAACGTGGTGATCATCGTGATCATCTTCGCGATCTTCACACCGCCGCTGAACTGGACCGTGTTCCTCATCGTCCCGGCCATCGGCCTGTACGTGCTGAACGCGGTGTGGGTGACGATCGTCTTCGGCATCCTGTCCACCCGCTTCCGCGACATCGGTCAGCTCCTGACCACCGCGGTGCAGCTGGTGTTCTTCATGACGCCGATCATCTGGACGACGTCGAGCCTGAGCAGCGCGACCGGCGAGACGTCGTCGCGGCTGAAGCTGGTCGAGCTGAACCCGATGTTCCATTACCTCGAGATCGCGCGCGGACCGCTGCTCGGCGAACCGGTGGAGTTCTACCACTGGGCCGTCGTCCTCGGATGCACCGCCGTCGGCTGGGTTCTGGGCATGCTGGTGATGCGCAACTACCGCGCCCGCGTGGCGTACTGGGTGTAGGGACTCAACTGATGGCCAGAAACAACAACCTCGAGGACAACCGGGTCCGCGTCGACACGTGGGATGCCTGCGTCGACTTCCCGATCTTCGACGCCAAGACGCGTTCGCTGAAGAAGTCCGTCATCGGCGCCGCCGGCGGTGTCATCGGATCCAACGCGTCGAACGTGGTGGTCGTCGAGGCTCTCAAGAACATCAACCTGCACCTCAAACACGGCGACCGCATCGGTCTCGTCGGCCACAACGGCGCCGGCAAGTCGACGCTGCTGCGCCTGCTGTCGGGTATCTACGAACCGACCCGCGGCGCCTGCCGGGTGCATGGTCGCGTCGCCCCGGTCTTCGATCTCGGCGTCGGCATGGACCCCGAGATCTCGGGCTACGAGAACATCATCATCCGCGGCATGTTCCTGGGCATGACCCGCAAGGAGATGCTGAAGAAGATCGACGACATCGCAGAGTTCACCGAACTCGGCGACTACCTGCAGATGCCGCTGCGCACCTACTCCACCGGTATGCGCGTCCGCATCGCACTCGGCGTCGTGACGTCGATCGACCCGGAGATCCTCATCCTCGACGAGGGCATCGGCGCGGTCGATGCCGACTTCATGAAGAAGGCGCGCGGTCGTCTGCAGGCGCTCGTCGAGCGTTCCGGAATCCTGGTCTTCGCCAGCCACTCCAACGAGTTCCTCGCCCAGCTCTGCGATCGCGCGCTGTGGATCGACAAGGGTGAGGTCCGCATGGAGGGCGGCATCGAAGAGGTCGTCGAGGCCTATGAGGGCCCGGGCGCCGCAGCCCACGTCCGCAAGGTGATCGCCCAGGTCCAGGCCGATTCGCAGAAGGCTTCCGAGTGAGCGGTTCCCGGCCGAAGAAGGTGATCGCGGTGGTGGTGACCCACCGTCGCGTCGAACTGCTCGCCGAATCCCTCGCGGTGGTGTCCGGCCAGGACAGGCCCGTCGACCACCTTGTCGTCGTCGACAACGCCGACGAGCCCGAGGTCGCCGAACTCGTTGCCGCTCAGCCCGTTCCCACCACGTACCTGGGGTCGCAGCGCAACCTCGGTGGCGCCGGCGGGTTCGCGCTGGGCATGCTGCACGCACTCGCGCTCGGCGCCGACTGGGTCTGGTGCGCCGACGACGACGGCCGGCCCGACGGATCGTCGGTGCTCTCCACACTGCTCGACTGCGCGAAGCGTCACGACCTCGACGAGGTGTCGCCGGTGGTCGCCAACCTCGACGACCCGGATACCCTTGCCTTCCCGCTGCGACGCGGGCTCGTGTGGCGCCGCAAGCGTTCTGAGCTCTTCGCCGACGGTGAGGCCCAGTCTGACGATCTCCTGCCCGGTATCGCGTCGCTGTTCAACGGCGCGCTGTTCTCGGCGAAATGCCTCGAGCAGGTCGGCGTCCCCGATCTCCGGTTGTTCTTCCGCGGCGACGAGGTCGAGGTGCACCGCCGTCTGGTTCGCTCCGGGGTGAAGTTCGGTACCTGCCTGCGAGCCGGCTACCTGCATCCGGACGGTTCCGCGGAGTTCCGCCCGATCCTGGGTGGCCGCATGCACACCCAGTACCCGGACAACGACACCAAGCGCTATTTCACCTACCGCAACCGCGGCTACCTCATGAGCCAGCCCGGTATGCGCAAGCTGCTCCCCCAGGAGTACGCCCGCTTCGGCTGGTTCTTCCTTGTGCAGCAACGTGACCCGAAGGCGTTCGCCGAGTGGGTACGACTGCGCGGATTGGGTCGTCGGGAGCGGTTCACAAGGCCCTGAGTCGGCGCGAATTGTTGCGGCAGTCGGTCCCGTATTCCGGTACCAACTGCCGCAACTTTTTTCAGAGCCCGGCGCGCGGGGTCATGCCGAGCGCGGCGACACCACCGACCACCCCGATTCCGGCGAGCACCCACCACGCCGAGACGAACCCGTCGTGCACGTCGTCGTAGAGAACCGCGGTGCCGACGATCGCGACGAACACGCTGACACCCAACGACATTCCGATCTGGCGGTTCATGCTGACCACCGCACTGCCGGTCGCCGCCTGATGGGCGGGTAGGTCGGCCGTCGCGGAGGACAGGATCGACGGCAGCGCGAATCCGACACCGGCACCGCCGATGAGCCAGCCGGGCAGCATCTCGGTGGCGAAGTCCGGGGTCGCGTCGACCGACAGCGCGACCATCCCGATCCCGACCGCGAACAGGACACAGCCCGCGGCCACGATGACGCCCACCGGAATCCTCGCATTGAGGCGATCGGCGACCGCCGCGAAGATCGGGACCATCAGCGGTCCGGTGGACACCGCCAACCCGGTCGTGATCGCCGAGAACCCCCAGACCTGTTGTAACCACAGGATGTTGGCGAGCAGCGCGCCGGCGAACGGAATCGAGACGAGCAGGATGGCCACGTTGGCGTAGGAGAAGGCCCGAACCCGCAACAACGCGGGGTCGATGACCGGTTCGGCGTGGCGTCGGGAACTCAGCACGAACCCGGCGAACGCCACCAGCGCAACGAGCCATGCACCGATGATGCGGGAATCCGACCAGCCCCATTCACTCCCCTGCACCAGACCCAAGGTCAGCCCACCCACGGCCACCACGAGCAGACCGGCGCCGAGAGCATCGGGAAACGCAGTCACAGAATCGTTTCGGGAGCGGACGAGAACGAGCGCACCCGCGATGAGAGCGGCGATGCCCACCGGGATGTTCACCAGGAACACCCACCGCCACGACGCCTCCACCAACACGCCTCCCACAGCGGGACCGAAAGCGGCGGCGAGCGCACCGGTGGCCGCCCAGATCTTCACACCGCGCGCACGACGCTCCGGCGGCAATGTCGACACCACCAGCCCGAGGCTTGCCGGCGTCAGGATCGCCGCACCGACGGCCTGCAGCGCACGGAATGCGACGAGCCACCAAACACCCTGTGCTGCAGCGCAGGCTGCACTGGCGACGGTGAACAGTGCGAGACCCAGAAGGAACCCACCTTTACGGCCATAGCGATCGACGATCCGGCCCGCCGGGACGAGGAGCGCCGCATAGAGAAGCGCGTACGCGTTGAGGATCCACGACATCGCGGACAGGCTCGCGCCGTCGAAGTCGGCACTGATGTCGTCGAACGCGACGTTGACGATGAACACGTCCAGGCTGGCCATGAACGCGGCGCCGGACAGGATGAGCAGCGTGAGCCCGGGACGGGCGAGAACCGGTGACGCTGCGGCGGAGTCGGTTTCGGTACGCGTGGAGGTCATCGGGCCGACCACCCCACGACGCGGCGGCTCTGGCGCGCGGAAGCGAGGAGCCGCCCGTTGCGGTCACGGAGGGTGGTGTCGTCGACGGACCAGCCGCCCGACGTGGAGATGTTGCGGGTGTGCACGAGGACCGGCGCCGGTTCGGGATCGTCGAGCGCTGCGGTGATGTGCATCGAGAAGGCGACGGTGGGGATGGCCAGGGGTGCGGTCAGTGTGGGGAAGACCGCGGGCGGCAGACAATCGGCGAGCAGGCCGAGGTAGGCCGCGTCGAGCGCCATGGGGGCACGCGTCGAGATCCACGCACGCATCCACGGGTCGTCGGCGCCGGTCAGCGGCAGCGGGCCATCGACCGGGCGAAGGTCGAGGTGACCGCCCATGGGGACGATCTCCGGCGGGATGTCGAACTGCGCGAGCCCTTCCGGACCCGGCACGGCCGCCGTGAAGTCGACGATGTCATCGGCAGCGGCGTCGCCGACCCGCCCCGCCGTCACCGAGGCGATCGCGATCTCGGCGGTTCCCTGCGTGACGGCCACGTCGACGATCCGCGTGTGCCGGCCGACCTCACGGACCGACGGCGTCAGGATGAGTTCGCCGCCGGCCGGTTTGCCGACGAACCGCAGGTCCACCGCGCGGACCGACGCCCCCGGCACCGCATCGGCTGAGACGTGTACGGCGAGCGCGACGATCGCCCCGCCGAACGGGCCCGACCAGCCCCACCAACTCTCGTCGATGGTTGCCGCCCACCTCCCCGAACCGACCGGCAACGCCCCGAATTCTCCCGCCAGACCACCGGCAGCGTTCCACTGCCTGCTGAGTTGTTTCATGCAACTCAAGCAAGCAGGTTGAGTTGCTTCACGCAACCCACTATCGTCGAGGGCATGCGCCGCGCCTCTTTCACCGACATGAACTGCTCGGTCGCCCAGAGCCTGGAGATCGTCGGCGAGTGGTGGACCCTGCTCATCGTTCGCGATGCCCTGTTCGGCGTGACTCGGTTCGACGAGTTCTCGACGCGGCTCGGTATCGCCCGCAACGTCCTGACCCAGCGTCTCGACACCCTCGTCGAGCACGGCGTGATGACCAAGGAGCCCTACCAGGACAACCCGGTCCGCTACGACTACCGCCTCACCGACAAGGGGCGTGACCTGTGGACCGTCGTCACCGCGCTACGGCAATGGGGCGACAAGTGGACCACCGACGACGGCGCGCCGGTGGAGTCGACGCACACCTGCGGCGACACGATGACCGTCGAGCCGCACTGCTCGGTCTGCGGCGAGCACGTCGAACTCGCCGACCTCCGCGTTCGCCCGGGGCCGGGCGCGCGGGAGAACAACCCGCTTTCCGGGTTGCATCGATAGCTCCCAGCTGCGTCGATGGCGGACTCTTCCCGAGCAAACTAGAACGTGTTCTACTGTGGGGAGAGTTCCGTCTGGACGTCCTTGAGGAGCATGATGCGGTTCACTTTCGCCGAGGCCATGACCGACCCGTCGTACTACGCGCCGCTCGCGCAGGCCGCGGAGAAGGCAGGGTACGCCGGCTTCACCATCCCCGACTCGCTCGCCTATCCCGAGGAATCGGACGCCAAATACCCGTACACCCCCGACGGCAATCGCGAGTTTCTCGACGGCAAGGCGTTCATCGAGACCTTCATCCAGGCCGCGGCACTGGGCGCGGTCACCTCGACTATCCGCTTCACCCCGTTCGTGTTGAAACTTCCCGTCCGTCCGCCGGCCCTGGTCGCCAAGCAGGCCAGTTCGGTCGCCTTCCTCACCGGTAACCGCCTCGCCCTCGGCGTCGGCACGAGCCCGTGGCCCGAGGACTACGACTTCATGGGTGTCGACTTCCGCCGCCGCGGCAAGCGGATGGACGAGTGTATGGACATCATCCGCGGCCTCACCACGGGCGAGTACTTCGAGTTCCACGGCGAGTTCTACGACATCCCGAAGATCAAGATGACGCCCGCGCCCACCGAGCCCATCCCGCTGCTCGTGGGCGGCCACGCGGACGCCGCACTCAAACGAGCGGTGATCCGTGGCGACGGCTGGATGCACGGCGGCGGCCCGCCCGAAGAGCTCGACGCACTCCTCGAGCGCATCAACGAGATCCGCAAGGCGGAGGGCAAGATCGACGATCCGTTCGAGATTCACGTGATCTCGATGGACGCCTACACGGTCGATGGATGTAAGCGCTTGGAGGACAAGGGGATCACCGATGTGATCGTCGGGTTCCGCCTGCCCTACGTGATGGGTGAGGACACCGAACCGCTGCAGACCAAGATCGACCATCTGAACTGGTACGCCGACAACGTGATTGCGAAGGTCAACGACTGATTCGGTTGTGCAGCGGTCTCCGTGACAGTCCCCGACGTTGCGGCCGGCCCTCGACCAGCTGTCAGGCAGGCACCTTGTCGAGGAAGCCGCGAACGTCACGGATGCGCTGGTCCGCGTCGACCACCACCACGTCGAAACCGACGACGACCGGCTCCTCGCCGTCCGGGCCCAGACCCCATTGGAAACGAACCTGCTGATGGTGGGCATCGACCTCGCCCACGGAGGTGAACACGAAGCCCGGGAACTGGGCATGCACGGCCTGGATGGTCATTCCGACGGCTTCGCGGCCCTGCACCTCGGCAAGCGGGTCGACGTACGCGCAATCCTCGGACCAGTGATCGGCGAGAAGTTCGGCGCGTGCCGCCTCGTCGGTGGCGTTCCAGGTGTCGAGGTAACGGGTGACAATTTCTTTCATGGTGTCTTCCTTGTCTTTTCTCGAATGAGCTGCACCCGAAGTCTCACCGCTGGTCGACCGGCGGTCGATTACCCGCGAGGTCATGGTCGTCCTGATCCGGACTGCCTACGCTCGGGGCATGACTTCGACGGCGACAACTCCATCGGTCGGCAATGAATTGCGCCGCTGGCGCGAGCTGCGATCCCTCAGCCAGCTCGCCCTCGCCACGCAGGCGGAGGTGAGCACCCGGCATCTGAGCTTCGTCGAGAACGGACGGTCCCGGCCGACACCGGAGATGATTGTCCGTCTGGCAGAGGTGATGCGGGTACCCATGGGCGAGCAGAATCGACTTCTGCTCGCCGGAGGCTACGCTCCTCGCTATCCGCACCGTGCCACCGACGACGAGGCGCTCGCGCCGGTGATGGCCGGACTGCGGCGCTTGTTGGACGCCCACGCGCCGTACCCCGCTTTGCTCCTCGATGACCATTGGGACGTCGTCGATGCCAACGAGCCCGTCGATGCGCTGGTCACCGGTTGTGATCCCGGTCTGATCGAGCCGCCGCTGAACGTGATCCGGCTCTGCTTGCACCCGCGAGGACTCGCGCCGCGCATCCGCAACCTGCCCGCTTGGCGAACACACCTGATTCACCAACTCGAGCAGCGCATCGCCCACACCGGCGGTGACCCCGACCTGGTCTCACTCCTGGAGGACGTCACCGCCTACCCCTCCGACGGAACTCCACCCGCCCGATCGCTGGTCGACCCTGTCATCCCGATGGAGATCGAGGTAGGCGACGATGTACTCCGGCTCTTCAGCGTGACCAGCCAGATCGAGAGTGCATCAGACGTCACCCTCCGTGGGCTCCATCTCGAGACTTTCGTACCCGCGGACGACACCACGCGGCAGCTGCTGAGTCGGTGACAGGAAACTGAGCGGCCTCCGCACGCGCTGAGCACCCGGCCCAAGCCAGGCCGGCGAGTCTCGCCTCGCATCCGCGGAAAGACGGCGAGGCCCATGCTGTCCGACATCATGCGACTTCGCGATCACCTCCGAGGTCATGATTGTCCTTCTGAGAGTGCCGCTTTCGGATCAGGCGACTGGTGTCGCCCAGCAACTGCGCTTCGATGCTGCCACTGGGGGGCACCGGTCGGCGCTGTTGCACGGCACCTCCCCCTGGGGCAGACTGCAGACACGGACAATGCAGACCCCAGGTGTGAGCAATCACCGGGTGGGAGGACAGCGATGACCGATTCACCCGGTGGGTCGGCCTCGTGGTCGACGCAGGGTGCCGGTCGGGTGAACGGTTCGTCTCGCCTGAACAGGCGTACCTTCTTCAAGGCCGCGGGGGTCACCGGTACCGCGCTTCTCGGCGCCTCGGCACTCGCCGCATGCGGCGGGTCGTCCGTCTCGCCGAATACCTTGCGGGTCGCCATAGCAGGCGAACCCGATCAGCTCGATCCGCAGAAATCCAGCTCGTACTTCACCTTCGAGGTACTCGAGAACGTCTTCGACACCCTCGTCGAACCCGACGAGAACCTGCAGATGCAACCATCTCTCGCCGAGAGCTGGGAGGTGAGCCCCGACGCCAGGCAGTGGACTTTCCTCCTGCGCCCGGGGGTCACGTTCCACAACGGCGATCCGCTGACCGCAGCCGACGTCGAGTACTCCTTCCGCCGCATCCTCGACGAAGAACTCTCGAACGCCTGGAAACTCGAGGCCATCGAGACGATCACCGCACTCGACGACCGACGCGTGCAGTTCACGGTCCGGGAACCCACCCCGAACCTGCTGACCAACATCGGCGGCTTCAAAGGACTCGCGATCGTCAACCGCCGCAACGTCGAATCAGGCGCGATCGCGACGAAACCCGTGGGTACGGGCCCGTTCTCGTTCGTGTCCCGGTCCCCCGGCGCGTCGATCGTGCTGAAATCCAACCCCGACTACTGGGGTGGCCCACCCGCGATCGACGGCGTGAACTACAGCTTCATCTCGCAAGGTACGACGGCCGTCTCGGCACTCCGATCCGGTGAGATCGACTGGACGGACGCGATTCCCGCGCAGCAGCTGAGCATCCTGTCGCGCGACGACACGCTCGAGGTCGGCACGGTGGTCGCGAACGACTACTGGTACATCACGATGAACTTCGACGCCAAGCCGTTCGAGGACACCCGCGTCCGCCAGGCCGTCGCCTACGCCATCGACCGACCATCGATCGCGCAGGTCGTCGGATACGGCACCGCCACACCCAACGAACTCGCGATCCCCTCGACCAGCCCCTGGTTTGCCCCCTACGACCGCTACACCGCGGGCCTCGACCGCGCCCAAGCCGTCGACAAGGCGAAAGACCTGTTGCGCCAGGCCGGTATCCGGTCGATGGACATGCGGCTCATGGTGACCACCGAGTACCCCGAGACCGTGACCGCGGCGCAGGTCATCGCGTCGAACCTGTCCGACGTCGGCATCGCCGTCAAGATCGAGCAACTCGACTTCGGCGCGTGGCTCGACCGGCAGGCCGCCGGCGACTTCGACGCCCTGCTGCTCGGCTGGCTCGGCAACATCGACCCCGACGACTTCTACTACGCCCAGCATCATTCGGCGGGAACGTCGAACGCGCAGCAGTACTCGAACCCGCAGGTGGACGCCTTACTCGACCGGGGACGCACCGAACTCGACGTCGAAACCCGCAAGGGCATCTACGCCGACGCGGCCGGCCGGATCGCCGACGACGTGAGTTACCTGTACCTCTACAACCCGTCTGCCACGCAGGCGTTTTCGAAGGAGCTCCACGGATACACGGTCCGGTCCGACAAAGCCGTCCGGTTCCGGTCCGCCCGGCTGGAGAGGAGTTGATGTGACCGCGCTGCATTCCCCGCTGGTGCGATTCATCCTCATCCGGCTCGCCTACACCGTCGCCGTCTTGCTGGGGGTGATCGTCGCGGTGTTCTTCCTGATCCAGATCGTGCCCGGCGACCCGGTGCGCATCGCACTCGGCACGCGCTACACGCCGGAATCGTATGAGGCGCTTCGCAGTGCATCCGGCCTGGATCAGCCGCTCGCCAACCAACTGTTCGCCTACGTCGGCAATGCCTTCACCGGCGGTCTCGGGGTGAGCTTTCGCAACAGCGAACCCGTCACGACCATGCTGTTCGACCGGTTGCCCGCCACCATCACGCTCGCCCTCGCCGCCATCGTGGTGGCACTGCTCATCGCGATCCCGCTGGGGTCGTGGGCGGCTCTCCGCGAAGGCCGACTGGCCGACAACGTCATTCGCGTCATCAGCCAGTTCGGCATCTCGGTCCCGGACTTCTGGATGGGCATCCTGCTGATCGGTCTCTTCTCGACCGCGCTCGGCTGGCTGCCGTCGGCGGGATACCAGCCGTTCGCCGACGGGCCGCTCGGTTGGTTCGAGCATCTCGTCCTGCCCGCGGTGACGGTCGGGGTCGTGACGGGCGCGATCATGACGCGGTACGTCCGATCGTCGGTGCTCGAGGTCGTGAACACGCCGTTCGTCACCACCGCCGAGTCAAAGGGTCTGAGCAACAGACGGATCCTTCTCGACCACGTGGGTCGCAACGCGCTGGTGCCCGTCCTCACCATCTCCGGTATCCAGTTCGCCGGGCTCCTCGGTGGCGTCATCGTCGTCGAGGTCGTGTTCGCCTGGCCGGGCCTGGGACTGCTGGTCTACGACTCGGTCGCGGCCCGCGACTACCCGGTGCTGCAGGGAGCCATCCTGCTGATCGCGGTGATCTTCCTGCTCGTGAACCTCGTCGTGGACATCCTCTACGCCGTCATCGATCCGAGGATCCGGTTGTCATGACACCCACCGCACCCGACCCTCCCGCCGCCACAGATTCGGCCTGGCGCCTGCTGCTCCGCAATCGCGCATCGGTCGCGGGCCTGGTCATCATCGCGGTCGTCGTCGTCGCCGCGATCTTCGGTCCGCTGATCGCCCCGTACGGCGCCAACGCGATCGACGTGCCGAACGCGCTGCAGGCACCGAGTTGGTCGCATCTGTTCGGCACCGACGACCTCGGTCGCGACGTCTTTTCCCGGGTCGTGCTCGCGGCGTCGGTGAGCTTGCGGGTCGCGGTGATCGCCGTGGCGATCTCCCTCACGGTCGGCGTGATCCTCGGGATGGTCGCGGGTTTCGCCGGCGGGGTGCTCGACACGGCGCTCATGCGCATCGTCGACGTGGTGTTCTCGTTCCCCGTGCTCCTCCTGGCACTGGCGATCGTCGCGGTCCTGGGGCCCGGGGTCACATCGGCGATGATCGCCATCGGCGTCGTCTACATCCCGATCTTCGCTCGGGTCGCCCGCGCGGACACGTTGCGGGTGCGGCAGACCCAGTACGTGCAGTCGGCCCGGACGATGGGGGTGCGTACGTCCCGCATCCTGTTCAGCCATGTGCTGCCGAACATCTCGGGGCCGGTCATCGTGCAGACCTCGATCTCTCTCGCGTTCGCCATCCTGTCGGAGGCCGCACTGTCCTTCCTGGGCCTCGGTGTCCAGCCGCCCGATCCGTCATGGGGCCGCATGCTTTTCGATGCGCAGGGTTTCATCACCACCGCATGGTGGATGGGCGTCTTCCCCGGTCTCGCGATCCTGTTCACCGTGTTCGCGTTCAACCTGGTCGGCGACGGGGTGCGCGACGTGCTCGACCCACGGCAGCGCACGCTGCTGCGCAACCGGGGATACGACCGCACGTCCGTCACCGTCGCGACGGCGACGCCGAAGCCGGCACGCGCAGTCGCCGAGGATTCGGTGCTGGACGTGGAAGACCTCATCGTCGGGGTCGGACCGCGGGAGATCGTGCACGGCATCAGCTTCACGGTCGCACGCGGCGAGACTCTCGGCATCGTCGGCGAGAGCGGTTCGGGAAAGTCGTTGAGCGTGCTCGCCGCAACGGGTCTGTTCGACGCCCCGAGCGCCTACGTGCGCGGATCGGCTCGACTCGGCACCACCGAGATCGTCGGCGCCACCCCGTCGACGCTGCGTGCCCTTCACGGAATACGAGTGGGCTTCGTCTTCCAGGACCCGTCGTCGAGCCTCAATCCGCTTCTCACCGTCGAGCAGCAGCTCACCGAGGGACCACGCCGGCACCTCGGCCTCGGTCGCGCCGAGGCACATGACCGCGCACTCCAGTTGCTGCGCGACGTCAATCTGCCCGACCCCGAAAGCCGTTTGCGCGCATACCCGCACCAACTGTCGGGCGGCCAGCGCCAGCGCGTGATGATCGCGATCGCCCTTGCCTGCGACCCCGACCTGCTCATCGCCGACGAGGCGACCACGGCCCTCGACGTGACCACCCAGGCGCAGATCATCGATCTCGTCGCCGACCTCCAGCGCAAACGCGGCATGGCGGTGGTGTGGATCAGCCACGACCTCGGGGTGATCGGTCGGATCGCCGACCGTGTCATGGTCATGCGTTCGGGTCGCATCGTCCAAAGCCGCGACGTGGCAGCACTCTTCGACGACCCGCGGGACGAGTACAGCAAGAAGCTCCTCGACTCGCGGCCGTTGCTGAGCAAGGTCGAGGAACGCGACGCCGACCGGGGGCTGACGAAGGAAGTCGCCGAGAAACCCGTCCTGCAGGTGAGCGGGCTCGGCGTCGAGTACGTGGTGCGCGGACCGACGGGCCGGAGCATTGTGCACGCGATCGACGGGGTGGACCTCGAGGTGGCGCGCGGTCGGACTCTCGGCATCGTCGGCGAATCGGGTTCGGGGAAGTCCACGGTCGCAGGCGTTGTCACCGGCCTGATCGAGTCCGGTCAGGGGACGACGGTGACCGGAAGCGTGACGGTGTCGGTCGACGGACGCGAGGTCGAGGCGGTGGGCGTCCGGGGCGCGGACGAAGCACTTCTCCGGCGCCGGGTCGCAATGGTCTTCCAGGATCCGACCGCGCCGCTGGACCCGCGGATGACGGTCGCCGCGTCGATCGCCGAACCGCTCCGCGCCCACGGCCTGGCTTCGGGCCGCAACGAGATGCGGAGCCGTGCGGAGCAACTTCTGAACGACGTCAGCCTCGACTCCTCGTTCCTCGGCCGGTACCCGCACGAGATGTCCGGCGGCCAGCGTCAACGCGTCTGCATCGCGCGAGCTCTGGCGTCCGAGCCGGAGATCCTCATCCTCGACGAGTCGACCGCGTCGCTCGACGTCTCGGTGCAGGCGGGGGTTCTCGAACTGCTACGCGGCCTGCAGCGCGAGAAGGATCTGACCTTCCTGTTCATCGCGCACGACCTCGCCGTCGTGGAACAGATCAGCGACACCGTCGCGGTGATGCAGAAGGGCAAGGTCGTCGAGACCGGCCCGGCATCGCAGATCATGCACGACCCCGAAACCGACTACACACGAAGTCTTCTCGCCGCCGTCCCGCCGGAGGTTCCGCAGCGCGCGTGATCTACCCGCGCAACGCCGCCTCCGCGGCGCGGTATCCGCACATGCCGTGCACTCCCCCGCCCGGAGGAGTCGAGGACGAACACAGGTACACGCCGTCCACGCCGGTGGCGTACGGGTTGGGGGACAACCGGGGCCGGGCGACGAGGTGCCACAGATCATTCCGTCCGCCGCCGATGTCGCCGCCGACGTAGTTCGGGTTCTCGACCTCGAGCTCGGCTGGACCGATGCTCCGGGAGGCGCGGATGCGCGAGGAGAATCCCGGTGCGAAGCGCTCGATCTGCGCGGTGACCGCCTCGGTCGCGTCGCCGGTGTACCCGCGCGGCACATGGGCGTAGGCCCACAACGGTTTCCGATCACCCTTCGCCCGGGAGGGGTCGGCAAGCCACTGCTGGCCGATGAGGACGAACGGATCGTCGGGCATCCGGCCGTCGAGGACCGTGTTCTCCGCTCTCACCACCTGTTCCATGGTGCCGCCGAGATGGATGACGCCGGCACGGTCGCATCCCGGGGCGGTCCACCCGACCTCGCCCTCGACGACATAGTCCACCTTGAACGCCCCCGGTCCGCCCCGATGCCCACGATAGCTCCGGGCGGTACGCGACGGCTGTTCGGTGCCGAGGATGCGTTGCGCCGCTGTGGGGTCGGTGTCGAGCAGGACGATGTCGGCATCGAGGTCGGCGCGGCTGGTCACGGTGGTGCCGGTCTCGATCCGGCCGCCGAGATCGGCCAGCTTCGCGGCGAGCGCCCGGGTGATCGCGGCAGAGCCGCCCTCGGCCACCGGCCAGCCCTCGACGTGGCCGGCCGCGGTGAGCATCACGCCGCCCGCAGCGGTCCCGATCCGGTTCAGCCGCACGAACGGATGCGCGGCGATACCGATGAACAACGCGCGTGCCTGCGGGGTGGAGAAGGCTCGGGCCAGCAGGGTCGCCGGGAGTCCCGAACGGACTGCGAAGCCGGCGAAATCCAGCGGATGCCGCGGGATTCGCAGCATGGGACCGAGCGCGTCGTCGGCGATGGTGGAGAAGCGTTTCGCCACGGGCCCGAAGATCGCGCGCCACCGTCGACCGTCGGCGCCGAGCCCGGCGGCGGTCTTCTCGACCGACTGGTAGAACAGGCCGGCGGTGCCGTCGTCGAGGGGATGCGCGGCGTCGATCTCCGGCCGGAGGAAGCGCAAGCCGTACTGCTCGAGCCCGAGGGTTCGCAGATATGGAGACGCCGCACCGAGCGGGTGGAAGGCCGAACAGATGTCGTGCACGATGCCGGGCTCGAGCAGCTCCGCGCTGCGTGTGCCGCCACCGATCTCGTCGGCGGCCTCCAGCACGGTCACCTCCAGACCCGCCTGGGCGAGCCGGACCGCGCCCGCGAGTCCGTTGGGTCCTGCTCCGACTACGACGGCTCTTCGCATGCCGCCACGGTAGCCGCGATCAGCGGATCTTGAAGATGACCGCCCGCTGGACCACGAAGTTGATCACCGTCGCGGTGCCCTGCGCGATGACGAAGGCGATCGCCGAGTAGAGGGCCGTCTTGTCCCACAGCGACGACAACCAGCTGTACAGACCGACGTTGACCGCGAAGGTGACCAGGTAGAGGAGCACGACCGCGGTGAAGCGGGCGGCGCTCGGCTCGGCGCGGAACGTCCAGCGCCGGTTGATCAGGTACGCGACGGTGGTGCCGAGGATGAAGCCGAATGCCTTGGCGACCCAGTCCGGGGTCCCGACGATGTACTGCAGGAACAGCGTCAGCCCGAAGTCGAGAACCGCCGACCCGGCGCCGGTGACGACGAAGCGGATCAGCTGCGTCTTCAGGTCGACATCGGTCGACGCCTCTTCGTCGTCGAAGGGCAGTTCGATCGGCATCGGCGCATGCCGCGTCGTGAAGTCCTCGTGGTGATCGTGAGGGACGTCACCTGCGGGTTCGTCGTTGCCGGAGTCGGGTCGAGACACGCTGACACCCTAGCGGACGAGCTAGAACTCCTCGTCGACGTCCGAGTCCCGGGCGGCGCGTTCGCCGCGGTCCAGCGAGGCGAGGTCGGCGAGGTCCGCGTCGTCGAGGGCGAAATCGAAGAGGTCCGCGTTCTCGAGCTGACGGCCCGCGTGCGACGACTTCGGCACGACGCTGATGCCGTGCTGCACCGCCCACCGCAGCGCGATCTGAGTCGGCGACTTGCCGTACTTGCGGGCGATCCGCAGGATTGCCGGGTCGCCCAGGACACCTTCCTTACGGCCGGTCGGATGCCACGCCTGTGCGTGAATCCCCTTCTCCGCCATGAATTCACGGAGCTCGGTCCGTGGCAGTGCCGGTGAGCACTGGATCTGGTTGAGCACCGGCCAGCGCCCCGTCTCGTCGAACAGCGCCTGGAGCTGATGAGGTTTGAAGTTCGAGACACCGGGCGTGCGGACGTAACCCTCGTCGGCCAGGGTGAGCAGCGCCTTCCACGACTCGACCGTGCGTCCGAGACTCGGGCACGGCCAATGGATCAGATAGACGTCGATGTAGCCGACACCGAGCCGACGCGCGCTTTCCTTGGCGGCGTTGATCGCCTCGTCGAAACCCTGGTCACCGCCGCTGAGCTTGGTCTGGACGATGACCTCGTCACGAGCGATGCCCGAACCGTGCGCGCCCATGCCGACACTGAGCTCGTTGCTGTAGCGGGGAGCGGTGTCGAGGAGTCGGTATCCAGCCTTGAGTGCGGCGCTGACCGCGCCGATGCACGGCCGGCCGAGCATGTTGTAGGTGCCGAGTCCCACGAGAGGAATCGACCGACCGTTGCTGAGCTCGACCGAGGGGATGTCCACCCGACAAGGATAGGTCGGCCGCGACCCCCGTTCGCTCCGCCGAGACCAAACTGGAAACCGAGGGGGGCACGGAAACCGCTCCGGTACGGCACGAATACTCACCGTCCTGAGGTGTACGCGGCACATGAGTACCTTTACTGTTCTGAACATGTCTGCCCTCACGTCCAGATCACCGGTGTCGCGCACCACGCGAACACTCGTCTCCGTCATCACCGGCCTCGGCATGGTCCTGCTCGCGTTCGGATCGACCGCCCCGGCACACGCGGATGACGCGGTTTCCGTCGGCATCCCGAACTGGTCGGGCCTGGACGTCACCGAGTACTCGGGCCCCATCCCGGCCAAGGCGGGCACCCTCATCTCCCGGGTCCCGCTCGCCGCGGAGCTCAACCTCCCCGCGGCCGGTGACGCCTACCGCATCCAGTACTCGTCGCTGAACCAGCACGGCAAGATGGCGACGGGCACCGGCGCGGTCTTCCTGCCCAAGGGCAAGGCACCCGCCGGTGGCTGGCCGATCATCTCCTGGGCGCACGGCACCGTCGGCATGAACGACGACTGCACGCCGTCGGCGTTCCCGCGCAGCGAGCGCGACCAGAAGTACCTGGGCCACTGGCTCCAGCAGGGTTACGCCGTCGTCGCCGCCGACTATGTCGGTCTCGGCACCCCGGGCCTGATGGCCTACCTGAACGGCGTCACCGCGGCGCACGCGATCGTCGACATCGTCGTCGCGTCGCATCAGATGGATCTGCCGTTCGCCAAGCGCTGGGCCATCATCGGACAGTCACAGGGTGCGGCCGCCGCACTGAACGGCGCCCGCTACGCCACCGAGTTCAGCCGTGGCTCGGGTCTGGACTACCGCGGCGTCGTCGCCACCGGCATCCCGGCCAACCTCGAGTACCTGTACCAGAACCTGGGACCGGCCGTCCCGCCGGTGAACCTGCCCGGCGGCCTGAACGCCTACACCGCCTACATCCTGGCCGGGTTCAACGACACCCGTCCCGACATGAACATCACCAAGGTCATGACGCCCAAGGGCATCGCACGCCTGGCCGAGGGTCGCACCACCTGCTACCCGATCCTCAAGCAGGCACTCGCCGGTGACGACGTGCGGACCTGGTTCCGCGCACCGCTCATGTCGATCCCGGGTCTGAGCCCGGCACTGCACGAGTACATGGCGACTCCGTACAAGGGTTACGACCGCCCGATCTTCCTCGGACAGGGCCTGCGTGACGTCGATGTGCCGGCACCGTCGGCGCTGTCGCTCTACGCACAGATGAAGGCCAACAACCAGCCCGTCGAGCTGTTCGTCTACCCCGAGGACGACCACTCCAGCGCGGTTCTGGCCTCGATGAAGGACTCGACCCCGTTCGTGGCCCGCATCCTGCGCTGACCCGAAATCACCGCTGCGGTGTCCATCGATCTGAGACCCTTTGAACGATGGGCACAGGACCGATGGGCACCGCAGTTGCTTTCTATGACGACGTCATCATCGGCGCTGGGCACAACGGTCTGACCGCCGCCGCCTATCTCGCGCGCGCCGGTCGTCGGGTCCTCGTCCTGGACAAGGCCGATCATGTCGGCGGGGCGACCGTCTCGGCGATGCCCTTCCCCGGTCTCGCGGCCCAACTGTCGCGGTTCTCGTATCTGGTCTCGCTGATGCCGCGCGAGATCATCACCGACCTCGACCTCGACATCTCGCTGATCCGACGCCGCTACTCCTCGTACACGCCGCTCCCGTCGGACCCGACGCGCGGCATCCTCATCGACACCCAGGACGACGACGCGACCGCGGAATCGTTCCGGCGGGTGTTGCGCGCCGACCGCGTCGGCGCCGACGCCGTGGGATTCTCCAACGCCGGTTTCGTGGCGTGGCAGTCCTTCTACCGCCGTGTCGGGACCATCGCGCAGCGCGTCTTCCCCACCCTGATCGAACCGCTGCGCACCGCCGCCGACATGCACGAACTCGCCGTCGGCACCGACACCTCCGACGCCGAGCTGTGGGAGGCGCTCACCACCCTGCCGCTCGGCACCCTGCTCGGCCAGTACTTCGACGACGACCTGCTGCGCGGCATCGCCGCCACCGACGGCCTGATCGGCACGTTCGCCGATCTCGACGACCCGTCGCTGCGGCAGAACATCTGCTTCCTCTACCACGTGATCGGCGGTGGGACCGGCGACTGGGACGTCCCGGTCGGGGGCATGGGTGCGGTCTCGGGTGCGCTGTACCAGGCCGCGACGTCGGCGGGCGCCGAGATCCGCACCGGGGTCGCGGTGTCGGGCGTCGATCCGGCTGACGGGACCGTCGAGTTCACCGATTCGGGCGGCACGCCGCACAACGCACGCGGCTCGATGCTCTACGCCGCCTACGCACCGCAGGTCCTCAACACACTGCTCGACGATCCGATCGTCTGCGAGGCCCATCCCCGCGGCTCGCAGCTGAAGATCAACCTCCTCCTCGACCGTCTCCCCCGCCTCCGCGACGAGTCAGTGACACCCGAGGCCGCGTTCGCCGGCACCTTCCACATCAACGAGACCGCGAGTCAGCTCCACGACGCCTGGCGGCAGGCCACCCGGGGCGAGGTCCCTGAGCTGCCGCCTTGCGAGATCTACTGCCACACCCTCTCCGACCGGTCCATCCTCGGACCCGAACTCGACGGCAAGCACACGCTCACGCTGTTCGGTCTGCATATGCCACCGGACGTGTTCGACGAACCGGGCGCCGTCGAGCACGCGGTGGGCGCGACCTTCGCCTCGCTCAACATGCTGCTCGCCGAGCCGATCCAGAACGTCATCGCCCACGACCTCGACGGCCGCCCGTGCATCGAGACGAAGACCCCGCAGGACCTCGAGGACATGCTCGGGCTGCCCGGCGGCAATATCTTCCATCAGTCGCTGCGGTGGCCGTGGGCGGAAACGGCGTCGGAGGTCGGCACCTGGGGCGTCGAGACCCGCCATCCGCGGTTGCTGCTGTGCGGCGCCGGCGCACGACGCGGCGGGGGTGTGAGCGGCATCCCCGGCCGGAACGCGGCGGCCGCCGTGCTGGGACGGGCCGAACTCGGCGTGCTGCGGTAGCCCGACGCCACAGCCTCGCGAAAGTGCGACACCTGTCGCACGTCGTCTCTCATCGGCGGCCCACCGCGGCCGAGTACTCTCTTCAGCGATGTCTACTGAAGAGTTGCTGCCGATCACGACCCGCAAGCTGGTGGGTTGGTCTCGCACCACCCCGATCGAGGGCCACGTCCTGTCCACGCCGTATCCCGAGGTCATCGCCGAGGCGGTCGCCCGCGTCGCCGACGACAACGCGGACAAGCCGGACTACCTCAAGCGCGGTGTCATCGCCCGCGGGCTCGGCCGTTCCTACAACGAGTCGGGCCAGAACAGCGGCGGTCTCACGATCGACATGACCCCGCTGACCAGGATCTACGCCATCGATGAGGAGACCGCGACGGTCGACCTCGACGCCGGCGTCTCCCTCGACACCCTCATGCAGGCCGCGCTCCCGTACGGCCTCTGGGTGCCCGTGCTCCCGGGCACCCGTCAGGTCACCGTGGGTGGTGCGATCGCGCACGACATCCACGGCAAGAACCACCACAGCCAGGGCAGCTTCGGCAACCACGTCGTCGAGATGCAGCTCCTCGTGGCCGACGGTCGCATCCTGACGCTCACCCCGGACGGCTCCGGCGACGACCCGAGCGGCGAACTGTTCTGGGCGACGGTCGGCGGCATCGGCCTCACCGGCATCGTGCTGCGCGCGAAGATCCAGATGAAGCGCACCGAGAGTGCCTACTTCATCGCCGACACCGCGCGCACCGGGTCGCTGCAGGAGACTCTCGACCTGCACCTGCAGGACGGTTTCGAGGACGGGTACGAGTACGCCTCGGGCTGGTTCGACACCATCAGCGCACCCCCGAAGCTCGGCCGCGGCACCTTCTCGCGCGGCAACCTCGCGCGCGTCGACGAGCTGCCGGAAAAGTACCGCGACAACCCGTTGTCGTTCAACAACAAGCCGCTCGTGCGGTTCCCCGACGTCTTCCCCCGCGGGCTGGCGAACAAGCTCAGTTTCGCCGCGGTCGGCGAGGCGTATTACCGGATCGGCCCGCCCAGCGAGGGCAAGGTCAAGAATCTGGCGCAGTTCTATCACATGCTCGACGTGTTCGGTGACTGGAACAACGCCTACGGTCGCGGCGGCGGATTCTGCCAGTACCAGTTCATCGTGCCCACCGGCAACGAGGCCGAGTTCACCAACCTCATCGAACACATCCAGGCGTCGGGACACGTCAGCTTCCTCAACGTGATCAAGCTCTTCGGCGAGGGCAACAAGGCGCCGCTCAGCTTCCCGTTCAAGGGCTGGAACGTCTGCCTGGACTTCCCGGTCAAGGCCGGACTCGCCGAGTTCCTCAACGATCTCGATCGCCGCGTGATGAGCATGGGCGGACGCCTCTACACCGCGAAGGACTCGCGGACGTCGGCGGCGGCCTTCCACTCGATGTACCCGCGCATCGACGAGTGGATCGCCACGCGTCGGCGGATCGACCCCAACCGCGTGTTCATGTCCGACATGGGCCGCCGACTCGAACTCGCCTGACCCACAACCGGTTCCGACCTCCATACCACCTCTGCGGCCCGACCGGCCGCAGACCACCGAAAGCGAGAAGACCGAAGATGATGAACGCCGTCGGCGTCCCACAGTCCATCCTGGTCCTGGGCGGGAGCTCGGAGATCGGGCTCGCCATCACCGCCGAGTACCTGAGCAAGGGACCGGCGCGGGTCATCCTCGCCGCCCTGCCGGGCGATCCGGCCGTCGAGGCGGCAGTGGAGAAGGCCAAGGAGGCCGGCGCCACCGAGGTCAGCGTCATCGACTTCGACGCCCGCGCCACCGACACCCACCGCGACGTGATCGACAAGGCCTTCGCCGACGGTGACGTCGACGTCGCCATCGTCGCCTTCGGCATCCAGGGTGACGACGAGCAGGCGTGGCAGGACCACGGCCTCGCGGTCGCCGAAGCCCAGATCAACTACACCGCAGCGGTTTCCGTCGGCGTCCTGCTCGGCGAGAAGATGCGCGCCCAAGGCCACGGCCAGATCATCGCGATGAGCTCGGTCGCCGGTGAGCGCGTGCGTCGCAGCAACTTCGTCTACGGCTCCACCAAGGCCGGCCTCGACGGCTTCTACCTCGGACTCGGTGAGGCGTTGCGTCCCTACGGCCCTCGCGTCCTCGTGATCCGTCCGGGTCAGGTCCGCACGCGACTGTCGGCGCACGTCAAGGAGGCGCCGCTGACCGTCGAGAAGGAAGACGTGGGACGCCTCGCGGTGGCCGCGGCCACCAAGGGCAAGGAGATCGTCTGGGTCCCCGGACCTTTCCGCTACATCATGATGGTCCTGCGCCACATCCCGCGCCCGATCTTCCGCAAGCTGCCCGTCTAGCAGCCCCCGACTGCGATTGCGAGCGATGACGACTTCTGTGAGCGCTGACCGCCAGGACCCCACGACCGCGCCTCAGGAAACGGACTCCGGTCCCACCACGGCATCACGCCTGGGCCGGACGGCGCTGCTCCTGCTGACGGCTGTGGTGGTCGGTGCGGTGGTGTCGATCGTCGGCCTCAAGGCGATCGAGACCGTCAACTGGCCGGCCTTCAACTCGTCGAACGTGACCCGGTCGCTGACGACCGCCGGCCAGGTCCTCGCGATCGCGGTGCTCGTCGTCGTCGCATTGCTGTACCGCTACGGCAAGGGACGGGTGTTCATCCCGTTCCTGTCGGCGGCGGCCATGTCGGCGTTCGTGACGGTCACCATCGGGATGCCCTTGGGGGCGACGCGTCTCTACCTCTTCGGCCTGTCCGTCGACCAGGAGTTCCGCACCGAGTACCTGACGCGGATGACGTCGAGTCCGCACCTGGCGGACATGACCTATCCGGATCTGCCGCCGTATTACCCGGCCGGGTGGTTCTGGTGGGGCGGCCGGTTCGCGAATCTGCTCGGCCAGCCCGGGTGGGAGGCGTACAAGCCGTGGGCCATCGTGTCGATGGCAGTGGCCGCGGCGGTCGGCATCATCCTGTTCAACCGCATGTTCGGTGCGGATCGTGGTGTGGCACTGGGACTCGCGGTGACCACGATGGCCCTGCTGTACGCCTCACCCGAGCCGTACGCCGCGATCCTCGTGATCATCGGTGTACCGATGATGATCGTCCTCACCTACGCGCTGAGGGGTCGCACGCGTGCCGCCGATGGTCCGGCCGGACCACTGCGGGGTGCGACCAGTTGGCCTGCGGTGGTCGGTGCTGGTGTCTTCCTCGGCATCTCGGCCGCGACCTACACGCTCTACACCGGCCTGTTCGCACTCACCGCGATCCTGCTTGCCTGCTACTTCCTCGCCCAGGGCTGGATCGCGGCGACCAACAAGGCGACACCGACCCGGACCGTCAAGGCGCACCGCCGCGAGATCATGGTCGCCGTCGCCGGCCGACTCGTCTCGGTGGGCGTCATCGCCGGAGGAATCGCCCTGCTGGTCTGGGCGCCTTATCTGCTGAAGCGGCTGTCCAGCGCCCCGGCCAGCGGCGGAACCGCCGAGCACTACCTCCCGGAGCGCGGTGCGGTGTTCCCGCTGCCGATGTTCGGGGTCAACCTCGTCGGCGCGATCACCATGATCGGCCTGCTGTGGATTCTCCTGCGTTTCCGGACACGAACCGTCGCGGTTGCCATGGGCGCCACCGTGATCACGGTGTACCTCTTCTGTCTCCTGTCGATGCTCATGACCGCGATGGGCACCACCCTGCTGTCCTTCCGGCTCGAGCCGATCCTGGTGTGTGCGCTCGCCGCGGCCGGCGTCTTCGGTGTCGTCGACATCGGCCGCTGGGCCGTGGGCAGGTTCGGTGACGTACGCGTCGTCGTCGGCGCGGTGGCCGTGCTCGCCGCAATCGCAGCGGCACAGAGCATCCCCGGTCATCTCGGTACGGAGATCACCACCGCCTACACCGACACCGACGGTTACGGCAAGCGCGCCGATGCACGTCCGGCCGGCACCGAGTCGTACTTCGCCGAGATCGACAAACTGATCGGGGAGCAGACCGGCCGGCCGCCGACCGACAACGTCGTCCTCACCGCCGATTTCGGGTTCCTGTCGATCTATCCGTACTGGGGTTTCCAGGGACTGACCTCGCACTACGCCAACCCGCTGGCCGAGTTCGACAAGCGCGCCGCGGCCATCGCACGGTGGGCGAAGTCGGAGGACGCCGATCAGCTGGTCGGACATCTCGACGAGTCGCCGTGGAAGGCGCCGAACGTCTTCCTGTTCCGATACAGCTCGGACGGGTACTCGCTCCGCCTCGCCGAGGACGTCTACCCGAACGACCCGAACGTGAAGCGTTACACCGTCACCTTCGATCCTTCGGTCTTCGATGACCCGCGGTTCGAGGTCACCGAGGTGGGCCCGTTCGTCCTCGTCGTCCGGAAGTGAGCGATGCGTCCCTCCTTCCGCACCGCCCGGCCGATGGAGATCACGCGCCTCGACGCTGACTCGGCGACAACGTATTTCGTCCACACCGACGTCGTGAACTGGGTGCTGCTGGAGCAGAACGGCGAGCTCACCCTCATCGACGGCGGTTACCCCGGACAGGCCGGGCAGGTGATCGAATCGATCAATCGGATCGGTCGCCGCCCTGAGGACATCCGTGGCGCGCTGCTGACACACGCGCACGTCGACCATCTCGGCGGACTCGCGAAACTGCAGGCGCGGTACGGATTCCCGGTCTACATGGATCCCGTCGAGGTCGACCACGCCCTGCGGCACCATCTCCAGCAGGCGAACGCACTCGATCTCGCACCACTCGTCGGCACCCGACGCCTGTGGTCCTGGCTCGCGAAGACCACACCTCTCGGGGTGCTGAGTCGAGCCGGACTGTCTGCCGCAGAGTCTTTTCCGGGGAAACTCGACCTGCCGGGGTCACCGGTGCCGGTGGCCAGCCACGGCCACACCGACGGCCACAGCTCCTACCTGGTCGGCGACGGACGCGCCCTGGTCTCCGGCGATGCGCTGGTCAGCGGCCATGAGGTGTCGGCGATCGTCGGGCCACAGTGCATTCCGTCCCTCTTCCAGCACGACGAGGCCACGGCGCGTCGGAGCGTCGAACGGTTCACCGAACTCGACGCCGAGCTGCTGCTGGCCGGACACGGACCGCTGTATCGAGGCAGCGTCGCCGACGCGGCCCACCGAGCGCTGGCGCTCTGAACTAGTCTCCGAACCCCACGAACGTGGTGGCTTCCTCGACCGTCTTGCGTTCGGAGATCACGGCATTGGCGGGGAACGTCTCATCCGGCCAGCCCAGCGCGATGCTCTTCATGATCACCTGGTCATCCGGGATTCCGGCATGTTCCCGAACGACGGGTGACTGCATGATGCCCTGGCTGTTGATCACCGCACCGAGACCCCGGGACCAGGCGGCGTTCACCAACGCGGTGGAGACCGCACCGCAGTCGAAGGGTGTGTCGTCGCTGCCGTCGAGGATGCGGTCGTAAGTCACGATCACGCAGACCGGGGCGTCGAACTGGCGGAATCCCCGTAGGACCCAGTCCTGCCGCATCTCCATGTCCTCGCGAGCGATGCCCATCGCGGTGAACAGCTGCTTGGCCACGCCGACCTGGCGATCACGATGGACACCGGTGAACTTCTCCGCCCCGGTCCGGAACTCACGAGAGTGCGGTACACCGGCCAGGTTGCGCTCGGTGTTGCCCGCACGGATGCGATCGAGTGGTTCACCGGTGATCACGTAGAAGTTCCAGGGCTGGGTGTTCATCGAGGACGGAGCACGCATGGCGAGCGCGAGGATCTCCTCGATCAGTTCTCGGGGCACGGGCTCCGGTGTGAAACCGCGGATGCTGCGCCGGCCCAGGATCACGTCGTCGTACTGCATCGTTCCCTCTCGTCGGGCCATCGGGCCTACCGATCTGTCTTCACCCTACTGTTACCCGCGCCACGTTCTCGCCGTCCAACACTGCCGATGAGCCGAACAAAGGGTAGCTTTACCTGAGTAGTTTGCGGGGCCGGAGGAGGGGCCGCGTCCCGCACGGAACGGCGTCGTCCGGGTCGAGAGCCGCGGCCCGCCCGCAACCGTGGTCCCCCCGCCACCTGGGGAGTTCGAGGACATGACCGGCGCCAGATACCTGGATCACAGTCCGTTTGCCACGGCCGGATCATCCGAGTCCGCCGAGACGACCGTCGCGGCCCGATGGCGAGCCATCGCCCGCAGCGGTGGCGACTCGGCCGCGATCCGCACTCCGGAGCAGTCGATCACTTTCGCGCAGGCGGCCGCGCGCGTGGACAACCTCGCCCGCGCAATCCTCGACACGACCCCGACGGACAACCCGGTGGCCGTCGAGATCGAGTCCGACGTCGACTCGGTGCTCTCGATGCTCGCGGTCTGGTGCGCCGGACGTCCGCTCGTACTGGTCGATCCGTTCCTGCCCGAGGACCGCCGCGCGAACATCCTGGAACTGTCCGGGGCGCACCTCCTCACCCCGGCGGCCGTCGGACAGCTCGCGCCGCGCGACCAGGCCGCGACGCCCGACGCCGAACCCGCACCCGACGACCCAGCAGTTCTCCTGTTCACCTCCGGCTCCACCGGCACCCCCAAGGGGGTCGTACTCGCCCAGCGCACACCCGTCAACCACGCGCGTGACGGCCGACGGTTCATGGAGCTCGGTCCCGACGATCGCGCTGCGGTGCTGCTGCCGCTGAGCTTCGGCGGCGGGCTCGACGCGCTCGCGATGAGTCTCCTGAACGGCGCGACGATGCTGCTGTGGGATGTCCGGCGCCGCACGACCACCGGGCTACGCGACTGGCTGTCCGCCGAAAGTGCCACCACCGCGCACTGCACTCCGTCACTGCTCCGGTCGTGGCTGGGCGAGCTCGACGCCGAGGACGCCGTCGACTCCCTGCGCCTGCTCTCGACCTGCGGTGAGCCTGCGCATCGCGCAGATGTCGAACTCGCACGGAACACGATCCTCTCCCGCGGCGTGTTCTGTTGCTGGGCAGGCGCATCCGAGGTCGGCAACCTGGCCTTCAATCTCTTCCCACCGGAACGCGCGGTCACCGACGGCGCGATACCGGTCGGCCTCCCGGCATCGGACAAGGTCGTCCGCATCGTCGACGAGGACGGTCACGATCTGCCGCCGGGGACCACCGGTGAGGTCATCGTCGAATCCGCACACATCGCCTCCGGGTACCACGCGGATCCGGAGCTGACCGCGGCCCGCTTCACCTCGCTGCCCGACGGCCGCAGACGCTACCGCACCGGCGATCTCGGCCGTCTCGACGAGAACGGTGAACTAGCACTGCTCGGTCGTGGCGACGACGCGATCAAGATCCGCGGCTATCTCGTCGAACCCCTCGAGGTCGAGTCCGCGCTGCGGTCGCTGCCCTGGACCACCGACGCCGTCGTCACCGCCGATCGGGACGAGGGCCGGCTCACCGCGCACGTGGCCGTCGACCCGTTGAAGTGGTCGCCGTCGCCCGCGGAGATCCGGCACGAACTCGGAAAGACGCTGACCCCGTGGATGATCCCGCGCGACATCGTCGTGGTCTCGGAGATCCCGCGCAACGAGCGCGGCAAGGTCGACCGCGGAGCCCTGCCTCCTCCCCCACCGCGCCCGACGCCCGAGCGTCCGCGCGGGCTGACCGAGATGGCGCTGCACCGCTTCTGGAGCGAGATCCTCGGTCTCGAACCCCAGTCCTTCGGTCGTCACGACGACTTCGTGGAGCTCGGCGGTGACTCCCTCGCCGCAGCCAAGATGCTCTCCGAGGTCCAGCACCACCTCCAGTTGGAGGTGAACACCGCCATGCTCGCCGAGGCACCGACGATCGCGCAGTTCGCGCAGCGGATCGAGGCGGCCGCGAAGGAGCGCTCCAAGAACGCCACCGGTGCCACGCTGATCCCGTTGCGGAAGGGCGCCGGCGACCCGGTCTTCCTCATCGCCGGGGCGGGCAGTCTCGCGACGAGCCTGACGCCGGTCGTCCGTGCACTCTCCGGCGACCGTCCGGTGTACGCCATCCAGTCCCGTGGCGTCGAAAAGCGCGGCCGTGCAGATCATTCTGTGCGCGCCGCGGCACGTCGGGCGATCGCCGACATCCGGTCGGTGCAGCCCCACGGCCCGTATCAGATCGGCGGTTACTCGCTGGGCGGGTTCATCGCCGTCGAGGTCGCCGCGCGCCTCACCCGGGCCGGCGAGACCTGCCATCCGGTCGCCGTGCTCGATTCGGTCATCGACCCGATTCTGACACAACGCCTTTCCGGGAGCGGACCGAACGTCGTGCAGCGCATCGGCAACTCGCTGCGCTCGCTGACGATGACGAGCGAGACACTGCCGGACCGTACCGGAACCGACGAGAAGAAGCCCACCGGCTCACCGGTCCAGCGCGTCGTGCAGGAAATCGCCCTCAAGGCACTGGTTCTCACCGCGGGACTCGTCCCGTTGTCGACGCCGGTGCAGTGGGTCGTCTTCTTCCGCCTCGGCACCAAGATGATCCGACGGCACCGGCCCAGCCCCTACTCGGGTCCGATCACGGTCATCAGGGCACGCACCAACACCGACGATCCCGCCCTCTGGGGCCACTTCACGTCGGGGAAGATCGAGTTCCTCGACATCGACGGCGACCACATCTCGATGATCCGCGCTCCGCACGCCACCGAGACCGCAAGGGCGATAGAGGAGATCCTGGAGCGCGCGGCAGGTTAGAACTTGTCTGCCAGACTTCATTCCGATCAAACCGTCTGCCCCACAACGTTTCTATTTCCCGACCTTGTGGAGGAGGATCCGCGTTTGTCGGTGGGTTGATCTAGATTGGTTGGTAACAGATTCAGCCACCCAGGTTGGGCTGTAGACGTTGTGGGGGCAGCGTGAGCAAGTGGACCGATCTTCCGAGCGAGTTTCTCGCCGGGGTCGATGCTGTCCACCCCGAATTGTCTGACACCGCAACCCATATGGAACGGTTCGGTTCGATCCGCCATGGTGAGGCTTATCTGGCGTGGTGCCGGTATGAGTCGATCGTCACCGTCTACGACCAGCTCGTGGTCAACACTCAGGGCGGGTTCTTCATCGACCGCTACACCGAGATGGTGACCCGGGTCTGCCGCGAAGCCGCCATCACCCGCTACCAGGCTGATCAGTGGGTCGGTGAAGCGCTCGCCCTGCGGGACCGGTTACCGAAAGTGCTGACCACCCTGCGCGACGGCATCCTGTCGCGCCAGTTGATCCAGACGGTCATCTCCCGCACCGACCTCATCTCCGACGCCGCGGCCATCGCGGACCTCGATACCGAGATCGAAACCATCCTGCGCACCAGGAAGGGCGCCTGGACCACACCGAAGCTGCGTGACATGGTCGACCGCCTCGTCTTCCGTCACGATCCTGATGCAGTGCGGGAGCGGCGTCGTGAAGCGTTGGACAAGCGCGGTATGTGGACCGAGAACTTCACCGACGGCACCGGTGAGATCACCGGCGTGATGGCCGCGGAGAACATTCGCATCGCCGCGAAAGCGGTGAAAGCGTTGGCCGACACCGTGTGTGCGCACGACGGCCGCAACCGTAACCAGCGCAACTCCGATGCCATGTTCGCTCTGCTGACCGGCACCATCTTCGACTGCCAATGCCAGCGAGAGGACTGTGACGCCGAGATCCCCGACCCCGCCGAGGTCGTCCGGTCGGTGAGCACCGAGGTCGTCATCCACGTCGTCACCGACGCCGCCACTCTCGCCGGGGCACCAGGGATCGGTTGGGTCGACGGCCACGGGATCGTCTCCGACGAGCATGTGCGTGATCTCGCCGAACGGGTCGACGCGACCATCACACCCGTCACCCCGGTGCGCACACCCCCGGCCCGCATCGTCGTCGAGGACGTCCCGTCGAAAGACGTCGTGATCGTCTATCCCGGTGCGCAAGCCGCCGACCCGTACCGGCCCACCACCGCGTGTGCTGACTTCGTGCGGGTGCGTGATGGATATTGCACCGAACCCGGCTGCGCCCAGTCCGCTTTCGGTAGCGATCTGGACCACGTCGCCGAGTACGACCACACCAACCCCGCCCAGGGTGGGGCCACATCGAGTGAGAACTTGAACGCCAAGTGCCGGTTCGGGCATCTGCACAAGACGTTCGGCGACTGGATAGACGTCCAGTACCGCGACGACGACGGCCACCTGGTCACCGAATACCGCACGTCCGAAGGGTTCGTCATCCCTGGTGACGCCGAGAACCTCGAGGACTCCTTCCCCAACCTGCGTCGTATCCGCTACGAACAGCCACCCCAAGCCCCACCGTCCCCACGGGTCATCACCGGGGACGACACCCCGCCCACCAGCAACTGGCTCGCGCACAAGCACGCACGCCGGCGGGCCGAACGTGCCCGCAACCAGCGAGAACGTGAACGACGTGAACAGGCCGACGGTCCACCGCCGTTCTGAGAGGTCTCTCCACGAGCAACCTCTCGCGGATCAGTCGCGTTCGGCGGCCTTCTTGATACCGGCCAGACGGCGATCCCATCCGCGCGCGATCGTGTCCAGATGTCGTGCGAGGCGCGAGAGCTCCGAACCGGCTGCCTCGTAACGTATTTCGCGGCCGGCGCGGGACGCGGCGACCAGGCCCGCATCGGTCAGTATCTTGAGATGTTTGGCGATCGCCTGACGGCTGATCGGCAACTCGGTGGCGAGGGTCGACGCCGACGCCGGTTCGGTTCCCAATCTGACGAGGATCTGCCAGCGACTCTCGTCGGCGAGAGCGCCGAAGATCTCGACGGGAGCAACCTCAGGCATCGGATCTGCTCGTCAGGTGGGTGCGTGCCAGTTCGAGCTCGATCCTCCACCCTTCGGCGTTGCCGTCGAACCGGGCGCGTCGCTCCGCCTCCGAACCGGACAGCGAGGCGAATCCCGACTCGACGACCTTGAGGATCACCCCGGACTCGGAGTCGGCGATCCAGAACTCGACGAGCGTCGACTCCGAGTCGGGATCGGATGCGTCGGCGAGCCAACGGAAGGCGGCGTAGCGCGGCTCGTCGAGTTTCACGGTGCGAAAGACGAAGGCGCCGTGGACCGGATCGTGCACCGTCGACAGATCTCCGTCGCGGTCGATCCGGTGCTCGGTGATCACGCTGTCGTTGATGTACCAGCCGGGTTCGCTGACGAGCTGCCACACGCGCTCGGCGGTCGCCTCGATGAGGATCTCGCGTTCGATGCGATCGAGGTCGTCATAGATTGCCGTAGTTGTCGTTTCGGGATCGGTCGCACTCATGACGCCTCCTGGGTCACTTCGAATGATGCAACCCAATGGTTGCACCATTACCGGCAACTTGCAACCCCTGGGTTGCAGCAATCGGGCTCAGTCCACGATCTCCGCGAGTCGTCGGATCGCGAACTCGTAACCGCGGATGCCGTAACCCGCGATGACTCCGGCCGCGAGTGGTGAGACATAGGAGTGGTGCCGGAACGCCTCGCGCTTGTGCACATTGCTGATGTGCACCTCGAAGATCGGCACGCCGGGCACCACCAGGGCGTCGGCGAGGGCCACCGACGTGTGGGTCCACCCGCCGGGGTTGATGACGATGCCGCTGATCTTCCCGACCGACTCGTGAATCCAGTCGATCATCTGTCCCTCGTGATTGGTCTGCGCCGCACGCAGGCCGAAACCGAGTTCCGACGCGGTCCGCTCGGCGAGGTCGACGACATCGTCGAGCGTCTCGGAGCCGTAGATCGCCGGCTCACGGGTACCCAGGGTGTTCAGGTTCGGCCCGTTGAGCAGCAGGATCGGCAGCGGTTGCGCACCGGCCGTATCGGACGTGGAGTCGGACATGGGTTCACCATAGTCTCAGCCGCCTCGCCGACCGGGGCGAGACACCTCAGCGGCTACCATCTCTCTTTGTGCCAGCGCAGACCGTCCGACGAGCGAGGATCGTCGCCATCGTCACCGGCCTGCTCGGCTTTCTGCTCGCGCTCGCCACCCCGCTGATGCCGGTCGAGCAGAAGACCGCGGAGATCAACTGGCCCCAGAACGGACAGATCGGTTCCGTCGCCTCCCCGCTCATCGGCTACACCCCCGTCGACCTTGACGTCACCATCCCGTGCGCCGCGGTCGACGACCTGCCTCCCGGTGGTTCGGTGCTGCTGTCGACCACACCGAAGCAGGCGGAGAAGTCCGCCGAACGCGGCCTGTTCATCCGCAAGACGGGCGCCGCCGACGCCCCCGCCGACCGCCAGGGCGTCGAGGTGGTCATCCGCAACGTCCCGCTGATCTCCGCGAGCCTCCAGGACATGCGCACGCAGGACTGCCGCGAGATCGTCGTCCACGCCGATTCCGACGCGGTGACCGCCGAGTTCGTCGGCATGACCAACGACGCCGGCGACCCGCTCGAGGGCACCACCGAGGACAAAGAGGCCTTCAAGAACTCGCCTGACCAGCGACCGCAGGTCACCGGCCTCTTCACCGACCTGTCCGGACCCGCGGCCGCCATCGAGGGTCTCGACGCGCACGTCACGGTCGACTCCCGGTACAACACGGCCCCGACGATCTCGAAGTGGCTCGTCGTCATCGTCGGTGTCGCCTCGACGTTGCTCTCGCTGGCCGCACTCGCCGCTCTCGACGCGACCGACGGCCGCCGTCATCGACGCATCTTCCCGGCCCGCTGGTGGCGCCTCAACGCGCGCGACTATGTGGTGATCGGTGCGCTGATCCTCTGGCACATGATCGGCCCGAACACCTCCGACGACGGTTACCTGCTGACGATGTCGCGGGTCGCGCAGGACAGCGACTACACCGCCAACTACTTCCGCTGGTACGGCGCGCCGGAAGCGCCGTTCGGCTGGTACTACCAGGTCTTCGGACTGCTCAGCCATGTCTCGGTGGCCAGTCCGTGGATGCGGCTACCCGCGCTCGCCTGCGGGATCCTGGTGTGGCTCATCGTGAGTCACGAGGTGATCCCGCGGCTCGGCCGCGCCGCGATCGCCCGCCCGTATGTCGCGTGGACCGCGGCCTTCACCTTCCTCGCCTGCTGGTTCCCGTTCAACAACGGCCTGCGTCCCGAGCCGATCATCTGCCTCGGCGCCCTGCTCACCTGGTGTTCGGTGGAGCGCGCCATCGCGACCGGCCGACTGTTACCCGCCGCGGTGGCCTGCCTGGTCGGTGCCTTCAGCATCGCCGCCGGCCCCACCGGCCTGCTCGCAGTCGCGGCACTGATCGCCGGCGCACGTCCGATGATCATGGCGCTGATCAAACGTGCCCGGGTGATCACCGGTGACTCGACCTCGCCCCGCGCGCTGCGATGGTCGTTCGTCGCGCTGATCGCACCGATCCTGGCCGCCGGCAGCTTCGTCGTCTTCGTGGTGTTCTCGAACCTGACCCTGCGCTCGTTCTCCGAGGCGTCGAGCATGAAGACCGCGCTCGGACCGTCGATGAACTGGTACAACGAGCTCGGTCGCTATTCGGCGCTGTTCGCCTTCTCCGCCGACGGCTCGGTCGCTCGACGCTTCGCGGTCCTCGCGATGATCCTCGGTCTCGTGGTGTCCGCAGCGGTCCTGATCCGCAAGAACCGCATCCCCGGCACGGCCATCGGACCCACCCGGCGCATCGTCGCGATCACCTTCGCCTCGCTGGTGTTCCTCATGTTCACGCCGACCAAGTGGACCCACCACTTCGGCGTCTTCGCCGGTATCGCCGCCGCACTGGCAGCCATCGCCGCGATCGCCGCGAGCCAGCAGTCGATGCACTCACGACGCAACCGCACCCTGTTCTGCGCGCTCGTCCTGTTCATCGGCGGTCTGGCGTTCACCGCGCCGAACTCCTATTACTACTACTCCTCCTGGGGTATGCCCTGGGGCATCCAGCAGGTGACGATCGGCGGCGTGATGCTGGGCAGCGTCCTGCTGTACGCGTCGCTCGCGCTGCTGCTCGTCGCACTGTGGTTCCACTTCCGCGAACCGTTCACCGGCACCGATCCGCATCCCGCGGAACCCGTCGACACCTCCGACCAGCGGTGGTATCGGCGACTGTTCGCCTCGGTGGCGGCCGCCCCCCTCGCCTACCTCGCGATGGCGGTCGTCGTCTTCCAGCTCATCACCGCGATCTTCGCCGGCATCCACCAGAGCTCGTCCTTCTCGGTACCGCGGTCCAACCTGGCCGCGGTCGCCGGAAAGCCGTGCGCGATGGCCGACAAGGTGTGGGTCGAGGCGGACCCGAACCGCGACATGCTGCGCCCGGTCGACTCCTCGCTCACCAATCCGCTCGCCGGGCCGCCGCCCGCCCCCGGCGCGTCGGCCACCACGTCCGGCTTCTCACCGAACGGGGTTCCGCTGGACCTGGCGTCGACCGCCAGCGAGGGCTCGCTTGGCGTGCTGTCCGGCAACGTCTGGGCCGACCCCAAGATCCTGAACTCCAACCCCGGCGGCACCGGCGGCGGCGAACTGCCCGAACCCGGCGTCAACGGCAGCACCGCGGCCCTGCCGTTCTTCCTCGACCCCGCCACGACGCCGGTCATGGGCAGCTACTCCAAGCTCGACCAGGTTCCGGCGCGCCTGACCTCCGGCTGGTACGCGCTCCCGAAGGACTGGCGTGACCGTCCGCTGCTGACGATGTCGGTGGCCGGTGAGTACGACAACCCGAACGTGATGCTCGAATACACCGCCGACCCGATCGGACCGGACACCGAGGACGCCGACCTGACCGCCGCCGGTGAGACCGAACTCATCGACCCCGGACCGCGGCCGGCCTGGCGCAACCTGCGGTACAACACCGATGAGCTGCCCGCCGACACCACTGCGGTCCGCATCGTGGCCACCGACGACAATCTCAACGAGGACCGCTTCATCGTGCTGACCCCGCCACGGGTTCCGCAGATGGACACCCTGCAGGACGTCGTCGGCAGCACCGACCCGGTACACGTCGACTGGACGTCGGGGCTCGGCTTCCCGTGCCAGCGACCGTTCACCCACGACGCGGGTATCGCCGAAATCCCGAAGTGGCGCATCAAGCCGGGAGCCGACCTCGCCGCAGCGGTGTCGGCGTGGCAGAACAGCTTCGGCGGTGGACCGCTCGGCTGGATCGAGGTCTCCCAGCAGGCCACCGCGCTGCCGACATACCTGATGGCCGACATCGGTCGCGACTGGGGCGCGCTGGAGCGCTACGAGCCGTACGGCGGCGTGGACACCCTCGCCGACATCGACACCGGCACCCAGACCCGCAGCGGCCTGTGGAGCCCGGCGCCGATCCGACACTGAGGAGCGGCGCAGCTCAGGGTGGGCGCTAGGTGGGCGGGTGCCGGTCGCATACGATCAAGCACCGTGCCTGTGACAGCCCCGACGTCCCGTGTTTCCGCACGTACCGCCCGTCTGATCGCGATCGTCGCGGGTGTTCTCGGCGTCGTGCTGTGCGCTCTCACCCCGCTCCTGCCGGTGAAGGCCACCGACGCCGACATCACCTGGCCCGCAGGTCAGGAGCTCGCGGCGGAGACGTCATCGGTGATGGCGCCGCTCATCGCGCAGACCCCGCAGACGCTCGAGGCGCGCATCCCGTGTTCGATGCTGGCCGGCGCTCGCAACGGCGTCGTCCTCTCGACCATGCCGGTGAGCGCGCCGAAGTCGAAGGGCTCGTCGCTGTGGGTGACGAAGTCCGATCAGGCCGTCACCGTCACGTTCCGCAACAGCGTCGCGGCCACCGCGGCCCGCGCCGAACTCGACCGTTGCCGCGAGCTGCACATCTTCTCCGCCCCGAGCGGACCCGGCGCCCGGTTCGTCGGCCTCGGTGACTCGACGGTCCTGCCGCCGGAGAAGCGACCGCAGGTCGCCGGCATCTTCAGCGAACTGAGTGCCGAGCAGGCCCGCGCCGCGGCCGACGCCGGGATGTCGGTCTCGATCGACATCGACAACCGCTACGAGTCCTCGCCGACGGTCCTGAAGATCATCGTGATGGTCCTCGCCGTGATCTCGGTGATCGTGGCCCTGGTCGCGCTGGCCCTTCTCGACCGCATCCAGGGCTACCACCGGCGGATCGGGGTCCGCACCCGCGCCTGGTGGCACTCACTGAAGCCGCGCGCCGCCGACCTGGTCGTGACGGCGATCCTGCTGGTCTGGCTGTTCCTGGGTGCCGGGTCGCCCGACGACGGTTACATCCTCAACATGGGCCGCACCGCCGACGGGTTCGGTTACCTGGCCAACTACTACCGCTACTACGGCATCCCCGAGGCGCCGTTCGACTGGTACTACAGCTTCCTCTCGATGTGGTCGTCGATCTCGCCGTCGATCCTGTGGATGCACATCCCGGCACTCGTCGCCGGCCTCGTGTCGTGGTTCGTGCTCAGCCGGGTGCTGCTGCCGCGTCTCGGCCCGGCGGTGCGTCGCAGCTCGTGGGCGACCTGGGCTGCCGCCCTCACGTTCACGGCGTTCTGGCTGCCGTTCTGCAGCGGCCTGCGCAGCGAGGGCATCATCGTCCTCGGCTCCCTGTTGACCTGGTGGGCAGCCGAATACGCCATCTCCACCCGACGCCTGCTGCCGGCGGCGCTGGCCGCGGCGCTCGCCGGGTTCACCCTCGCGCTCGCCCCGCACGGCGTCGTGGGTGTCGCGATCCTGCTCGTCGCTGCCCGCGCGTTGCTGCACATCCTGCTCCGGCGACGCGACGAGCTAGGCGGCTCGAGATGGACCTCGACCGCGGCGCTGGTCGCGCCGATCGCCGCCGCCGGGATGGTCGTACTGGTCATCGTCTTCCGGGATCAGACGCTCGCGACGGTGCTCGAGGCCATCAAGCTCCGCTACACCGTCGGCCCGGTGATCTCCTGGCACCAGGAGTTCCTGCGCTACTACTTCATCTCGGTCGTCACCGACGACGGCTCGCTGACCCGTCGCGTGCCCCTGCTCCTTCTCCTCGCCGGCCTGTTCGTGGTGGTCGCGGTGATGCTGCGGCGCACCCGGATACGCGGCGTCGACCCCGGTCCGGTGTGGCGCCTTGTCGGCGCCGTCGGCGTGACCCTGCTGCTGTTCGTGTTCACCCCGACCAAGTGGACGATCCAGTTCGGCGTGCTCGCCGGTCTCGCTGCGGCGATCTCCGCGGCCGCGACCCTCGCCGTCGCCCAGTCGGCGGCACGATCGGCCCGCAACCTCACCGTCTTCGTGTCGGGTCTGCTCTTCGCGATGGCCGCGGCGATGGCCGGTTACAACTCGTGGCCGTTCGCCTACGAGTACGGCATCTCCTGGTTCGACCGGGCGCCCGTCATCGCCGGCTACGGGGCGTCGACGCTGTTCCTGATCCTCGCCGTCCTGGCCGCCGCCCTCGCGGTCTGGCAGCATCTTCGGCTCGACTACGTCACCAATCGCGGTCTCGCACACAGCGACACCGGCCCCGGTGAGACACGAGCCGACCGGCGCCGCCTGTTCCTCGCCTCCTCGCCCATCGCGGTGATCGCCGGTCTCCTCGTCGTGGTCGAGATGCTGTTGTTCGTCAAGGCGGCCGTGAGCCGGTATCCGGCGCCGACGGTGCTCACCGAGAACCTGAACACCCTGCGCGGCAACCCGTGTGGGCTGGCCGACGAGGTGCTCGTCGAGGTCGACCCGAACACCGGCATGCTCACCCCCGCGGGCGGGGCGTCGGCGACCGAGGCTCTACGCGGCGAGAACCCGGTCGGCTTCTCCCCCAACGGAATTCCCGGCGACCTGCAGCCCGAACCGGGCAGCCAGCGTCCGGGCCAGATGAACGTTTCGGCGAGCATGGCGCGTCCGTTCGCGATCACCGGCGGACTCGGCTCCGGGACCACCGGCGGCCGCGGCCCCGAGACCGTCAACGGATCGAACGCCAAGCTCCCCTTCGGACTCGACCCCGCCACCACGCCCGTACTCGGCAGCTACGGGTACAACGGCGAGGCGCGCCTGACGACGGGCTGGTACGACCTGCCGGCCGACCGTGCCGCGTCGCCGCTGCTCGTGTTCAGCACCGCCGGCGCCGTCTCGACCATCGACACCTTCGGGGTGCGGAACTTCGGACAGAAGATGGTCGTCCAGTTCGGGCGGCCCGGCCCGGGCGGTGAGTTCGAGCAGGTCGGCCCGGACATCCTGCCCATCGACCCCGGACCGGTCATCCTCAACCGGCCGTGGCGCAACATGCGGGTGCCGATGGCGGCCGCCCCGCCGGCTGCGACCGTGATGCGACTGTCGTTGCAGGACAACAACCTCGGCGACAAGCAGTTCATCGGGATCACCCCGCCGCGCGCGCCACAGCTGCAGACCCTGCAGGAGGTCGTCGGGACGAAGGCGCCGACCCTGATCGACTTCGGGGTGGCCTCGCACTTCCCGTGCCAGCAGCCGATGGGTGTCTCGCACGGCGTCGCGCAGGTGCCGCAGTGGCGGATCCTGGGTGACTACCCGCTGACCAACTCCCAGTCCAAGACCTGGCAGGCCGGGGTCGACGGCGGCCTGCTCGGCATCTCGGAGGCGACGACCTCGGCCCAGGCCGTGTCGACCTACCTCAAGGACGACTGGGTCCGTGAATGGGGCGCCCTGGAGAAACTGACGCCGCTGGTACCCGACGCACCGAACGCACAGATCGACACCGCACAGACGACGCAATGGGGCTGGTCACGCGCCGGCTCGATCAGGGTGGAGCCCGAATCCGATGAGTGAACCCAACCGCACCGCCAAGATCGTCGCCGTCGTCACGGGCCTGCTGGGCTTCCTGCTCGCGATCGTCACGCCGATCCTGCCGGTCAACCAGACCACCGCGGAACTCGAGTGGCCGCAGGGTGACTCGGTATCGGATGTGGCGGCACCGCTGGTGGCCTTCGTCCCGATCGACATGGACATGTCGGTGCCCTGTTCGCTGGCGTCCCGATTGCCTGCCCAGGGCGGAGTCCTGCTCTCCACGACGCCGGAAGGTGGTCAGGACGACTCCGCCCGCGGTCTCTTCGTCCGCGCCACCCCGGACGCCCTGACGATGACCGACCGCAACGTGGTGCTGCTCAACACCGATCGTGCCGCGGCACAGGCGAACCCGGACTGCCGCATCGTCATGCACGCCGACGGTGAGGGCGTCGCCGGTCGCTTCGAGGGTCTGCCCGCCCCGGACGCCGACACCGGCAGCCTGCACGAGTTCGCCATCCCCGACCACGAGATGCGTCCGCAGATCGTCGGAGTCTACAGCGATCTCCCGGCCGACGTGTCCCGCGACGGCCTGTCGTTGCACGCGACCATCGACACCCGCTACGTCTCCTCGCCGACGCCGCTCAAGCTCGCCGCGATCGTCTTCGGAATCGTGATGACGGTCCTGTCGCTGATCGCGCTCGGCGTTCTCGACCGTCGGGACGGCCGCGCGCACAAGCGTTTCCTGCCGACCGGCTGGTGGACCATCCGCCCGCCCGACGTCGCGGTTTTCGCGATCCTCGCCTTCTGGTGGTTCGCCGGCGCCAACACCTCCGACGACGGTTACAACTTCACCGTCGGCCGCATCACCAGCGAAGCCGGCTACGCCGACAACTACTTCCGCTACTTCGGCGTCCCGCAGGACCCGTTCGGCTGGCATTTCCAGGTCATCTCGTGGATGTCGCACATCAGCGTCGCCACGCCGTTCATGCGCCTGCCCGCCTTCCTCCTCGGACTTCTCGGCTGGTGGCTCATCAGCCGTGAGGTGATCCCGCGCCTGGGGCGCGCGGTCCGCAACAGCAGACCGGCGGTGTGGTCGGCCGCGTTCGTCTTCCTGGCGATCTGGTTGCCGTTCAACAACGGTTTGCGTCCGGAGCCGGCGGAAGCGGTGGGCGCGCTGCTCACGTGGTGCTGCGTGGAACGGGCGATCGCGACGCGGCGCCTGCTGCCGTACGCGATCGCGGTCGTGACCGCGGCGTTCACCCTCGCCCTCGCCCCCGGCGGGCTGATGGCCGTCGCGGCACTGCTCGCCGGTATCCGGCCGATCGTGAAGACCCTGGTGTCGCGCCGTTCCCGTGACGGACTCCTGCCGATGCTGGCGCCGATCCTGGCGGCCGGCACCGCGGTCCTCTTCCAGATCTTCTTCGACCAGCCGATCGGCGCGCTCATCGCCGGCAACAAGGTCGCATCCGACGTCGGCCCGACGCTCGAGTGGTGGCAGGAACCGATCCGGTACTACTACCTGATCCTGCCGACCGCCGACGGCACGCTCGCCCGTCGCTTCGGCGTCCTCGCGATGATCCTGTGCCTGTTCGTCGTACTCTTGCGCCTGCTGCGTCGTGAACATCCCAACGGCGTTGCGCGCGCACCGATCTGGCGATTGGTGGCGGTCACGCTGGGCACTATGTTCTTCATCGCCTTCACCCCGACCAAATGGACCCACCACTTCGGCGTCTACGCGGGTATCGCCGCCGGTCTCGCTGCCGCAGCGGGCGCGATGATGGCGCCGGCCGTCCTTCGGTCGCGGCGAAACCGCACGTTCTTCGCGGCCGCCGTGCTCGCGATCACTGGGATCTCCTTCGCCGGGACCAACGGCTGGTGGTTCGTCGGCAGCTACGGCGTGCCGTGGTGGGACCGCCCGCCGACCGTCGGCGGCGTCAACGT
The DNA here is from genome assembly GCF_030316175.1 of Gordonia sp. Swx-4. Lineage (NCBI taxonomy): Bacteria > Bacillati > Actinomycetota > Actinomycetes > Mycobacteriales > Gordoniaceae > Gordonia > Gordonia sp. Swx-4. The sequence continues at coordinate 312,289 of NZ_CP128197.1, read as the reverse complement.
CGCGTGGTTCATCCTGCTCGCGGCGATCGTCACCGCACTGGCTGGTCTGTGGTTCCACTTCCGCGACGACTTCGTCGACGAACAGACCCGAACCCGCGGTGGTGACCGCTGGTACTCGAAGCTCAAGTTCTCACCGCTGCCGGTGATCTCGGGACTGATGGTGCTGTTCATGGTCGCGTCGTTCCTGAAGGGCGCCTACGAGCAGCGCGACTCCTGGTCCTGGATGAAGTCCAATGCGCGTGCCCTGACCGGCAATTCGTGCGGCCTGGCCAACGACGTCCTGGTCGAGGCCGATCCGACGGCGGGCCTGCTGGCTCCCGCAGCGGTGAACGGCCGCCCGGCACCCGGCGTCGCACAGGCATTGTCGGGCACGGATCCCACCGGCTTCACACCCAACGGGGTTCCCGACAAGCTGTCGGTGGACGCCACCGAGAGCGACACCCCGTCCACCACGAGCGCCCAGAACACCGCGCAGACCGGTGCCGGCGCGGACGAGTCCGGCGACTCGTCGTCGGCGCAGGGTGGCACCGAGGGCGGCCAGGGCGCACGCGGCATCAACGGGTCGACGGTCCGCCTGCCGTTCGGCCTGAACCCGGCTGCCACACCGGTTCTCGGCAGCTACGGATCGCCGTCGGGCACCGCCTCACTGACCACGGACTGGTACCAGTTGCCCGAACGTTCCGACGACGCCCCGCTGCTCACCATGGCGGTCGCCGGGTCGGTCGAGGCCGTCGACGGAATCGGCGTCGTCCACGCCGGCCAGAAGGTGATCGCGCAGTTCGGTCGTGTCGGCGCCGACGGCCGGGTGGTGCCGACGGGACAGATGTTCCCCATCGACATCGGTGAGGTCCCGACCTGGCGCAACCTGCGGTTCCCGCTGGCCGATTCGCCGGCACAGTCGACCGTGGTGCGCATCCTGGTCGAGGACACCGCAGCGGCGTCGTCGGAGTGGGTGGCCATCACCCCGCCGCGCGTCAGCAGGCTGGCGACCCTGGACGATGTCGTCGGCCGGACCGACCCGGTCTTCATCGACTGGCTGCCCGGTCTGGTCTTCCCGTGCCAGCAGCCGATGAAGGTCCGGCACGGTGTACTCGAGGTGCCGAAGTGGCGGATCATGCCCGACGCCGAGGCCACCCGGAAGAACAGCCAGACCTGGATGTCGGGCACCGCGGGCGGACCGTTGGGCATCACCGAGGCGATGCTGCGTCCGACGCTGCTACCGACGTACCTGCGCAACAACTGGGGCCGCGACTGGGGCGGCCTGCAGCGGTTCACCGAGATCATCCCGGCCCCGCCTGCCGAGATCGAACTCGGGGAGGCACGACGGTCGGGGCTGTACGACCCCGCCCCGATGCGTTCCAGCGGGTACTGAGGCTCTGACCTGGTCCGACGAGGGTGTCGCGGTGCTACCCGCAACACCCTCGTCGAAACCAGGCGACCTCCGTTCGTTACCGCACCGTGACCTCCAATCTCGGTCGCGTCACTCATCCCGCGCGACCCTCGATCCCGCCGTGACCGCGGCCTAGCGTCGTGTCATGAGTAAATTCACGGCACCAGGACTCAGCACGGAATCGGCCGATGAGGTGGCCGGGATCCTGCAGGAGCGCCTCAGCGCACTGAACGACCTGCATCTCACCCTCAAGCACATCCACTGGAACGTGGTCGGCGCGAACTTCATCGGGGTACACGAGATGATCGACCCGCAGGTCGAACTCGTCCGCGGCTACGCCGACACCGTCGCCGAGCGCATCGCGACCCTGGGTTCGTCGCCCAAGGGCACGGCCAAGGCGATCGAGACCGACCGCTCGTGGAGCGATTACTCCATCGGTCGCGACACCGCACAGGCACACCTCGGAGCCCTCGACCTCGTCTACGAGGGCTTCATCACCTCGCACCGAGACGCGATCGAGAAGATCGGTGAGATCGACCCGATCACCGAGGACGTCCTGATCGGGCAGACCGCTGAACTCGAGAAGTTCCAGTGGTTCGTCCGCGCCCATCTCGAGAGCTACACGGGCGAGCTGAGTCACGCCGGCGCCAGCAGCGAGAAGGAAGCCGCCGACGCCGCACGCTGACCGCTAGACCGGGTGCGGGGCCATCGCCCGGTCCCGCACTTAAACCGCGGTCGCGACCGCCCCCACCACCAGCTCGCGGCCGCGGTTTCCCCCCTCTTGACCCGAACACGTTGCGAGAGTTGATCTCTCGATGTGGTACGGGTGTTGTCGCACGTCCAACCGTCGACGCACTGTTACTCTGGGCACAGGCTTAGGCCGTGAACAGGATGTGAAGACAATTGCGTCCGCCGGATCGATCGGGGCGCCCTCGCTCTGACGGGGAGGTACGTGTGGCTGAAACACGATCATTCACGCTGTTCGACGATCTGGAGCTCCACATGCAGTTCGCGCCGGTGTGCCGGCTGTCGGACGGAGCGTTGGCTGCCGTCGAACTACAGCTCCGTGGACCCGCCGGAACCCGCCTCGCCACCGCCGCCGCCCTCAAGCGGGCCGCACGGCTCGTCGAAGAGCACCCGGTGCTGGACGAACGTAAGCGGAAGATGGCCGCCAGCCCGCGCGCGCAGTCGCTGGCCAAAATCCTTCCCCTCCTGGTCAACCTCGATCTGGAACTGATCGACAATCTCGACGAGGAGACCACTCACACGCTCGAGCGCCACGTCATGGTGATCCTGCCCGACTCCGTCGAACGCAGTCCCCAGCGCACGCTGGCCCGGGTCGCGCGGGCCCGCGCCGCGGGCAAGATCATCTGTGTCGACGGCCTGGTCCGCAGCGAACACGCCGCCACCCTGCTGTCGCTCGTCGAACCGGACATCATCGTGACCGGTGCCGAGCTCCTCGCCAAGCAGGCCACCGCCGATGCCGCACAGCTCGTCCACGCCCTTGCCGCGCACACCGAACGCAGTCATGCCGTGGTGATCGCCGAGGGCGTCGACGACGAGTCGTCCCGGGTGACCGCCCAGACGATGGGCGCGGCCTTCGGTATCGGCGATCTGTACCCGCCGGTGTCCGACCCGTCGACTCTGGCGACGCGGACCATCGTCCCCCTGCCCGACATGCCGGTGTGGACGACCCCGGACTCGGAGAAGTCGACCCCGTATCGCATCGCATCGACCTCCATCGAGCCGCGCATGGGCAACAAGCGCCTGCTCATCGAGATGAGCAAGGCCTTGGAACACCAGGCCGCGATCGGGGGCGCCGCCATCGTGCTGGGCACCTTCCAGTTCGCCGAGCACTTCACTCCCCGCACCGCCAAGCGGTGGCGGGAGATGTCGACCCAGACCGGCCTGGCCGGCGTCTACGGCGTCGGGCTCCCCGATGTGCGGGACGGCAACGTGCACCGAGCGCCCCTCGATCCCGAGGACGACCTGATCAACGAGTGGAACGTCGCGGTCCTCGGCCCGCACTTCGCCGCACTGCTCTCCGCGCGCGACCAGCACGACGCCGGCCCCGACCTGGAGCGCACCTTCGAGTTCGTCCAGACCTATGACCGGATGACCGTCACGCAGGCCGTTCACTCGATCCTGGCCAGGTTCGCCTGAGTTCCCGACGGGAGCTCGATTTGGGATTGTCACAGCATCGCTGACTACGATGCGCCTGTGCCGAAGTCGCCTGGAGTGTCCGAATCAGACGAGCCCACCGTCGGCGCCGACACCCCCGTAGCGCAGTCTTCCGATCGTTCCTCGCGGCCCGTGGCGATCGTGGCCGCGGTGGCCGGACTGGTCGCCCTCGCCGCCGGTGTGCTGACCCCGTTCCTGCCGGTCACCACCTCGACGGCGTCGATCACGTGGCCGCAGAGCCAAGAGCTGGGCGCGGAGTCGGCGTCGGTCACCGCACCGCTGGTCGCACAGACCGCACGCGATGTGCAGATCACCATCCCGTGCCGGGTGCTGGCGGCCACGCCGGGCGATGCGACCACGACGGTGCTGTCGACCATGCCGGCGAGCGCCACGAAGGCGCGTGAGAACGGTCTCTTCGTGGTGGCCGACGCCGCGAATGTGACGGTGTCGGTCCGCAACAAGACCCTGGCCTCGGTACCGCGTTCCGCTCTGGCGGGATGCGACGACCTACGCATCTTCTCCGACGCCACCACGACCGGCGCCCAGTTCGTCGGCCTGCCCCCGGGTGCGGCGAGCGCCGGTGGCGGCGATGTGGGCCTGGCCGAGCCGTCGTCGAATCCGCAGATCGCGGGTGTGTTCACCGGCCTGACCACCGAGCAGGTCCGGGCGTCGGGCATCGACGTGCGGATCGAGATCGACGACCGCTTCGACTCCTCGCCGTCGGTGATCAAGTGGCTGGTCATGATCATCGGCGTCGTCGCGGCGATCGTCGCGCTGATCGCGGTGGGCCGACTCGACCGCATCCACGGCTACCACCGCCGGGTGGGCGGCAGGCTCCGCTGGGGAAAGGTGCTGCGGCCGACGCCGACCGACATCGGCGTCACCCTGACGCTCGTCGTGTGGCACTTCCTGGGTGCCGGGTCGCCGGATGACGGCTACATCCTCAACATGGGCCGCAACGCCGCGGACGCGGGCTACCTGGCCGACTACTACCGCTTCTACGGCATCCCCGAGGCGCCGTTCGACTGGTACTACAACTTCCTCGCCTACTGGTCGACGATCTCGACCACCGGCCTGTGGATGCGTCTGCCCTCGTTGATCGCCGGCCTTGCCGCCTGGTTCATCCTCAGCCGGGTGCTGCTGCCGCGTCTCGGCGGCGCCGTCCGCCGGTCCCAGTGGGCGATGCTGACCGGTGCAGCGGTGTTCCTGGCGTTCTGGCTGCCGATGTGTTCGGGTCTGCGCAGTGAGGGCATCATCGTGCTCGGCACGCTCCTCACCTGGTGGGCGGTCGAGGTCACGGTCTCGACGCGCCGGATGCTCCCCGCAGCACTCGCCGCGCTCACCGCGCTGCTGACGCTCGCACTGGCCCCGCACGGCCTGGTCGCGCTGGCTCTGCTGATCGCCAGCGCCCGGCCGTTGCTGCGCATCCTTGTCCGCCGCCGTCGTGAAGACGGTCTGCTGCCGCTCCTCGCACCTGTCCTCGGTGCGGGTGCGCTCGTCGTCATCGTCGTCTTCCGCGACCAGACGCTGGCGACGGTCTTCGAGGCGATCCGCATCCGCTACTCGGTCGGACCGACGCTGGCCTGGTACCAGGAGCTGCTGCGCTACTACTTCCTGGCCGTGAACCACACCGACGGTGCACTCGCACGACGCATCCCGGTGCTGCTGTTCGCCGTGTCGATGTTCCTCGTACTCGCGATCATGTTGCGTCGCAAGCGGATCGACGGAGTCGACCCCGGGGCCGTGTGGCGCGTCCTGGGCGCATCGTTGCTGACGATCCTGCTGCTGTCGTTCACGCCGACCAAGTGGACGATCCAGTTCGGCATCTTCGCCGGCCTCGGCGCGGCGCTGGCCGCCGTCGCCTGTGTCGCGATCGGCCAGGCGGCGAGCCGAACGCTGCGCAACCTGTCGATCCTGATCGCCGGCCTGCTCGTGGCGTGTGCCGCCGCCGCGGCCGGCAAGAACGCGTGGCCGTGGCCGTACAACTTCGGCATCGCCTGGTTCGACAAGGCACCGGTCATCGCCGGGATGCAGGTGTCCACGGTGCTGCTCGCGCTGGCCGTCGTCGCGCTAGTGTTCGCCGTCTGGCAGCACCTGCGCATGGACTACGTCGACGAGACCGGCCTGTCCCACGACCAGGGCGCCGCTCCGGCCGGTTGGCGCATCGGCGTCGCCTCGGCACCGATCGCGGTGATCGCCGTCCTCATCGTCGTCTGCGAGCTCGCGGTCTTCGCCAAGGCCGCGGTCAGCCGGTCCGACACGTTCACCGTGCTGTCGGCCAACCTCGACTCCCTGCGCGGCAACACGTGCGCCATGGCCGACGCGGTGCTCGTCGAGCCGGACCCCAACAAGGGCACACTCGCCCCCGCTGACGGCGGATCGGCGTCGAAGACCCTGGAGGGCGACTCGCACGGCTTCAGCCCCAACGGCGTGAAGCCCGACCTGACACCGCAGGCCGGTGCCCAGAAGCCCGGCGCGATGAACACCTCCGCGGACCTCTCCAAGACCTTCATCGTCTACGGTTCCAACCCCGGCACCGCGGGCGGCGTGGGCCCGCGCGGGGTCAACGGCAGCACCGCCGCGCTCCCGTACGGCCTCGACCCGGCCACCACGCCGGTCATGGGCAGCCACGAGACCAGTGACGGACAGGCCACGCTGACCACCGGGTGGTATCGCCTCCCGGATCGCGACGCCTCGCCGCTGATCGCCGTCACCGCCGCGGGTGCCGTGTTCACCTACGACCGCGACGGTGTCCCGATCTTCGGGCAGACGCTGCAGGTCGAGTTCGGCCGCGAGGTCGACGGCGAGTTCGTCGAGGTCGGCGCACCCGCGGTCCCGATCGACGCCGAGCGGTCGAACCGGCCGTGGCGCAATCTCCGCATCCCGATGGACCGCGTGCCCGCCGATGCCACGGTGATGCGCCTCGTCGCCAAGGACAACAACCTCGACGCCGACCAGTGGCTCGCGATCACGCCGCCGCGTGCTCCGGTCCTGGAGACCCTGCAGCAGGTGGTCGGTTCGACCGATCCGGTTCTCATCGACTTCGCCGCCGGCGCCTGGTTCCCGTGCCAGCGGCCGATGACCGCCCACGAGGGCGTCTTCGACGTCCCCGACTGGCGAATCCTGCCGGAATCCTGGATCGCCAACTCGCAATCCAAGACCTGGATGGCCGCCGAGGACGGCGGCCTGCTGACGACCGTCGAGGCACTGACCCGGCCGTCGACGGTGGCGACGTATCTCGACAACGACTGGTATCGCGAGTGGGGCAACCTGCAGCGACTCAACCCGCTGGTGCCGCAGGCGCGGCCGGCGGACGTGACAACCGGGTCGGCGACCACATGGGGATGGTCACGACCCGGCCCGATCAGGGTGGTGCCCGAAGATGACTGACCGCGTTGACGCTCCCATCGAAGCGGAGCACGACGACTCGCCGCCGGCGAAACGGGAGCAGAGTTTCTCCGAACGCCATGCGGGCAAGGCGCGCATCGTCGCCATGGCGGCGGGCGCGCTCGGCATCCTGCTGGCGCTGCTGAGCCCGTTCCTGCCGGTCGACTACACGAAGTCCGAACTCGTCTGGCCGCAGCAGGGTTCGGTCGCCAACGTCGCCGCACCGAACGTGTCGTTCGTGCCGGTGTCGATGGAGGTCTCCGTCCCGTGTGCGCTGGGTGCGTCGCTCCCGCGCACCGGCGGCGTCCTGCTGTCCACGGTGCCCGAGGGCGGTGCGGAGGCTGGGAAGGTCGGCCTGTTCATCCGGGCCACCGCCGACTCCCTGCAGGTCGTCCAGCGAAACGTGGTGCTGCTCAACACTCCTCGCACGGCCGCCCAGAACGCCCCGGACTGCCGCATCGTCGTCGACGCGGACACCGACGGCAGCCGCGGCTCGATCCAGGGCGTGCCCGAGACCGCGAGTGCGATCCACGAGTTCGATCTCCAGGACCCGAACGCGCGTCCGCAGATCATCGGCGTCTACTCGGGACTGCCGTCGACCGTGTCCACCGAGGGACTGTCCTTCCGGTCGACCATCGACACCCGATTCGTCTCCACCCCCACGAGTCTCAAGTTCTGGCTGCTGGTGCTGGGCGTGGCGGCGACCATTCTGTCGCTGGCCGCCCTGGCGGTTCTCGACGCCCGTGACGCCCGCGGGCACCACAAGATCTTCCCGGCCGGCTGGTGGCGGGTCCGCCCGGTCGACGGATTCGTCGCACTCATCTTGGGAATCTGGCTGTTCGTCGGCGGCAACACCGCCGACGACGGATATCAGGTGACGGTGGGCCGGATCGCCCGCGAGGCCGGCTATCTCGACAACTACTACCGCTACTTCGGCGTGCCGCAGGATCCGTTCGGCTGGCACTACCAGTACCTGTCGGTGTGGATGGACGTCAGCACGGCCACCCCGTGGCTCCGCCTGCTGCCGTTCATCTTCGCGATGACGTCGTGGTGGCTGATCTCCCGTGCCGCGATCCCCCGCCTGGGTCGTGCGGTCCGCGAGTCGACGCCCGCGATCTGGGCCGCCGCCCTGGTCTTCCTCGCCGTGTGGATGCCGTACAACAACGGTCTGCGCGTCGAACCGCTGATCGCACTCGGAACCCTGTTCACGTGGGTCTGCGTCGAACGGGCCATCGCCACCGGGCGGTTCTTCCCGCTGACGGTCGCCATCATCTCGGCGGCGTTCACGCTGACCATCCACCCCACCGGGGTCATCGCGGCGATCGCGCTCATCGCCGGTATCCGGCCGCTGCTCAAGCGGTTCATGGTGCGCCGCAAGCGCGATGGCGCCCTTCCGCTGCTGCTGCCGATCCTGGCCGCGGGTCTGGCGGTGATGTTCGAGATCTTCGCCGACCAGCCGCTCGCCCCGATCCTGGAAGCGGTGTCGGTCAACGGTCAGGTCGGTCCCACCAACAAGTGGTGGGAAGAACCGATGCGCTACTACATGCTGATGAACCCGACCGCGGACGGCGGCATCGCCCGACGCTTCGGTGTCCTGATCGTGTTCACGTGCTTCGTCCTCGTGGTGATCATGCTGCTCAACCGGCGGCATCTGCCCGGCATCGCGACGGCACCGACGTGGCGTCTGCTGGCCATGGTCGCGGGTTCGGTTGTGCTGATGGCGTTCCTGCCCACCAAGTGGACCCACCAGATGGGTGTGTACGCGGCGATCGGCGGTGCGCTCGCCGCGGTGGCGACCGCGTGTGCGGACCGGACGATCATGCGGCGCCGCCGGAATCGCACGCTGTTCGCGGCCGCCTGCGCCTACGTCCTCGCCCTGGCGTTCTCCGGACGCAACCAGTGGTGGTACGTCGGCAGCTACGGAATCCCTTGGCGCGACGCCGTTCCCGATGTCAAGGGCATCCCGCTGTGGACCGGCATCCTCGCCGTTGCGGTCGCACTGACACTGCTGGGCCTCTGGCAGCACTTCCGCGACGACTACGTCGACGAGGCGGTCCGTGCGGGCTCGTCGACGTCGCTGTTCTCACGCCTGCGGAGTCCGTCGATCATCATCGTGTCGGCGATCATGCTGGTGTTCACCCTGGTCTCGTTCGCGAAAGCAGACTGGACGCAGCGCAATTCGTGGTCGTGGCTCAGCTCGAACGTGAACGCGCTCAAGGGCGAACCGTGTGCGCTCGCCGACGCCGTGCTCGTGGAGAGCGACCCGACCGCCGGACTCCTCGCCCCGGCACGCGTTGCCGGACAGAACAATCCGTCGCCGGGTGCGGCCCTCGCGGGCGCGGGCATGGCGGGCTTCGATCCCAACGGCGTCGCGTCGGATCTCTCCGAGGACACCGAGGAGGAGTCCGACGACTCCGCGGGCACCTCGACCGCCGAGGTCGATCGCACGCAGACCGATCCGACCGAGGACGGCAGCAGCTCCGACGACACCACCACGTCGTCGACCGACACCAGCGGCGGTCGTACCGCGCAGGCGGGCGTCAACGGCTCGACGGTGAAGCTGCCGTTCGGACTGTCACCGTCCAAGACCCCGGTGCTGGGCACCTACAACTCCCCCACCGGGACCGGGAACCTCACCTCCGACTGGTACCAGCTGCCCCAAGGGCGTTCCGACGCCCAGCCGCTGATCACCATGTCCGTGGCCGGCTACGTCGAGTACATCGATGATCTCGCGGTCGTCCGGCCGGGCCAGAATGTGCGGTTGCAGTTCGGCCGCGTCGCACCGGACGGCACGGTGGCCCCCGCCGGTCAGATGATCCCGCTCGACATCGGCGGCGCACCCGAGTGGCGCAACCTGCGTTTCCCGCTCGATCAGGCACCTCCGGGCGCCTCCGTGGTCCGCGTGCTCGCCGAGGACACCTCTCCGCTGCGCGATCAGTGGCTCGCCGTCACCCCGCCGCGGGTGTCGTCGATGGAGACGCTCAACAAGCTCGTGGGCAGCGAGGATCCCGTCCTCATCGACTGGGAGGCCGGACTCGCGTTCCCGTGCCAGCGACCCGCTCAGGTCAAATACGGCGTCCTCGAGACGCCGGTCTGGCGGATCTCCCCCGACCGCGAGGGCGAGCGGGTGAACTCGCAGCGCTGGATGGCCGGCGACGCCGGTGGTCCGTTGGGCATCATCGAGAACGAGGTGCGCGGCCGCGTCTACCCGTCGTACCTGGGCAACGACTGGGCGAAGGACTGGGGCTCGCTCCAGGGCCTCACCCCGATCCTGCCGCAGAAGGACGCGGAGCTGATCATCACCACCGAGACCCACAACGGCCTCTGGACACCGGGGCCGATGCGGGCGATCGGCAACTGACACCCTCCGCAAACCCTCCCTTTTTCCGTAAACCCGCCACCTCGTGAAGGGGAGGGTTTACGGAAAAGGGGTGGGGGTGCGCTAGATGGGCATCAGGAAGTGCTTGCGCGGGGTCTTGAGGACCTGCTTGTCGCGCAACTGCGCCAACGCCTTCCGGAGCTGCAGGCGGGTCTCGGCGGGCTCGATGACCGCGTCGACGTAGCCGCGTTCGGCCGCGAGGTAGGGCGTGGCCATCATCGTGTTGTAGAAGTCGATGAAGTCACGACGAACCTTGTCGGCCTCGGCAGCCGAGAGCCCTTCGGTCTGACGACGAGTCAGCACGGCGGCGGCCGATTCGGCACCCATGACGGCAATCTTGGCTGTTGGCCAGGCGAAGTTGATGTCGGCACCGAGGTGCTTGGAACCCATCACCGCATAGGCGCCGCCGTAGGCCTTGCGCAGCACCACGGTGACCTTGGGGACGTCGGCCTCCACGTAGGCGTAGAGGAAGCGACCCGACCGGCGGATGGTGCCCTTCTGCTCCTCGGCGAGGCCGGGGAGGATGCCCGGCGTGTCCACGAGGAACACCAGCGGGATGTTGTAGGCGTTGCAGATCCGGACGAAACGCGTCGCCTTCTCCGACGAATCTGTGTCCAGCACACCGGACATGACGCTCGGCTGGTTCGCGACGACGCCCACCGACCGGCCGTCCACACGTGCGTAACCCGTGATGATGTTGGGCGCGAACAGTTCTCCCACCTCGTGGAAGGCACCGTCGTCGAACAGCCGGATGATGATGTCCTTCATGTCGTAGCCGGCGTTGTCGTTGTCCGGCATGAAGTCGTTGAGCGACAGATCCGACTCGGTGATCTCGGGTTCGAGTCCCGGGTTGATCACCGGCGGTTCCTCGTACGCGCTCGACGGCATGTACTGCAGGTACTCGCGGACCCAGTCGAACGCGGCCTTCTCGTCGGGCGCGATGTGGTGGATGTTGCCCCAGCGCGCCTGGTTGTGGGCGCTGCCCAGATCCTCGGCGGAGATCTCCTCGCCGTTGACCTGCTTGAGCACGTCCGGGCCGGTGACGAACATGTACGACTTGTCCTCGACGGCGACGAGGATGTCGGTGTTGGCCGGCGTGTAGACGGCACCGCCCGCACACTTGCCGAGGATGACCGAGATCTGCGGTGCGAGACCGGAGAGCAGATCGTTGCGTCGGCCCATTTCTGCGTACCAGGCCAGCGAGGTGACGGCGTCCTGGATGCGGGCGCCCGCCGAGTCGTTGATGCCGACCATCGGGCAGCCGATCTTGCCCGCCCACTCCATCAGCGATGCGACCTTGCGGCCGAACATCTCGCCGACGGTGCCGCCGAAGACGGTCTGGTCGTGCGAGAACGCGGCGACGGGGCGTCCGTGGACGAGGCCGTGGCCGGTGACCACACCGTCGCCGTACCCGCTCTCCGCGGCGCCCGGCATCTTGGCGAGCGCGCCGCTCTCGACGAACGTCCCGGGGTCGAACAGCATGGCCAGGCGTTCGCGAGGGGAGCAGATCCCCTTCGCCGCACGCTTGGCGACTGCCTTCTCCCCTCCGGGTTCGCGAGCGGCCTCCAGCTTTTGCCGGAGGTCGGCGAGCTTGCCTGCGGTGGTGTCAGTCACGGTCCTTCACTTTCTACGCGACCACGATGTCTCGTGAGGCTACTTCTTACCAAGCCGTCCGAGACGCGTGGCCAGATCGGCGCCGATCTTGGCGATGTAGGGCTCGTCGACGATCGACAGGTGGTCGCCACCGATGTGGATGATCTCCAGGTCGTCGACGACCTCGCCCCACCGGCCGTCCTCGTCGATCTCGGCCCACTGCGGTTCGAGCTCGATCGCCCCGGCATGCATCTTGTCCGCGCGGTACAGCACGACCTTGCCGTCGTACGGTTCCGGCGCGATGTTGCTGAGCACGCGGTTCTCGATGAACGAGGTCCGCTGGTGTTCGATGATGCCGCCCGGGATCTTGGTGCCCGACATCGACATCATCTCCATGATGATCGCGAACTGACCCTCGTCGTCGGCCTCGACGAGCCTCTCCATCGGGATCGGCACCTCGGGGTCGAGGTCGTAGTTGCGGATCGCGAAGTCCTTCCACCGTTCCAGGCGGGCGCGCTTGGTCTCGGGGGTCTCGGTCATGTCCTCGCGAGGACGCACGACGTCGATCAGGCCGACGAAGGCGACCTCCTCGCCGGCTTCGCGGAGAACCTGGGCGACGCCGTAGGCGAGGGCACCGCCGAACGACCAGCCCACCAGCACGTACGGCCCGTTCGGCTGCAGTTCGCGCAGACGCGGGATGTACTCGCGGACACGGTCTTCGATCGTTCCCTCGACGCCGCGGTCGAAACCGATGACCGGCTGGTCGTCGGGCAGCCGCTTGAGCAGCGCCTCGTAGGCCGAGGTGTTGCCGCCGGCCGGGTGGAACAGCAGGATCGGGGTCGGGTCGCCCGCAGCGGGGTCGTAGACCTTCTTGCCCTCGGGAACCAGACGCAGGTAGCGCAGGAATCCGTCGGTCGACGCCCCGGCATCGAGGTGCTCGCGAACGTAGTTCGACATCTCCTCGATGGTCTCCGAGTCGAGGATGTCCTCGACGTCGATGTCGCCACCGGTGCGCTCGTTGAGGCGGTCGGTGAGCTGCTGGGCCGTCTCCTCCGACAGGACCGGCAGCTTGTTGAAGATGCCGCCCGCGGACTTCTTGGTCACGACCGCGTAGGTGCCGAAGGTCAGGCGCTCGGCCGCATCACGCGGCGGGACATCCGAACCCGCGGCCTCGGCGACCGCCTTCTGCGAGGTGATGTCGGTGGCCGGCTTGGCGGCCGCGACCGGTTCCGGATCGGTGCCCGGGGAGGTCGCGACGGCGTCCTCCACGTCCACGACATCCCGGGCCACCTCTTGCTTGGGCTCCGGGGACTCCTCGACGGCCGGCACGCCCGGGGTCGCGCCCTGGGCGTTCTGCTCGTCGATGTAGGCGTTGAGCGCTGCCGTGTCGAGTTCGCCTCCGCTGGCTGCGTTCTCGGCGAGATCGTCGAGCTGGTCGCGGTGGGTGACCGCGAACTCGACGAACTTCTGAACGTCGGCCAGGTTCGCCTGGCGCATCGCCTGCAGCTGTAGCTGCGGGATGTCGAACTCGTACTCGACGCGGTTCTTGATCCGCACGGCCATCAGCGAATCCAGGCCCAGCTCGATGAGCGGGATCTCGCGCGGCAGGTCCTCGGGGTCGTAACCCATCGACTCGCCGACGATGATCGCGAGGCGATCACCCACGGTCTCACCGGATTCCGGATTCCACTTGTTGCCGATGTCGTCGACGATCTCGTCCTCGACGACGACCTTGTCGTCGGCGAACGCCGCGGCACCGGACTCGGGGGCCGCAGCGGGCGCGGACGCCGTCCCGGCGGTCTCGTCGAGGTCGCCGGTCACGGCGGCCTCGAAGAGCAGGCGGAAATTCTTGTCCGCCTTGACGTGCAGGCTCACCGACGCGCCACCCGGATGCGGGCTCAACGTGGTGGTGATGGTGCCGGTCGCCGGGACCTCACCGTGCGACACCGCCGCACCCACCGAGGCATTCTTCAGCACCTGAGCGGCGGCGGCGTGCACCAGCGCACGCGGGTCGGCGACGGCTGCGGCATTGACCTCCCAGGCGTGACGGCCGTCGGGCAGCGCGACATGCGATCCGGGGACCGAACCGGCCGAGCCGCCCGAGGACAGCTTCGCCTTGAGCCAGAACTCCTTGCGCTCGAAGCGGGTTCGCGGAACGGCCGCATAGCCACCCGCGCCGAACAGCGACGCGACGTCGACCGGGTGGCCGTGCACGTACAGCTTCATCAGCGCGTTGACCAGACCGAAGCTCTCGTCTTCCTTGCGACGCAGCGTCTCGATGAACTCGGCGTCGTGCAGGCCGGCCGAGAAGGTGACGGCCGCAACGGAGATCAGGACCGCCGGGTTGGGCGAAAGCTCCAGGAAGGTGCGGTGACCGTTCTCCACGGACTTCGAGATGGCCTGGCTGAACCACACACTGTGGCGCAGACCCTTCAGGAAGTAGTCGATGGTGTGGACCGGCTCGTGGCCCGCGCGGTAGAACACCTCGCGGTCGACCGAGCTGTAGAACCCAGTGGTGAGCCGCCGCGGCTCGATGCCGGTAAGCTCGTAGGCGAGTTCGCCGAGGATCGGGTCCATCTGCGAGGTGTGACTCGCCCCCTTGGTCGCCAGCTTGCGGCCGAGTTTGCCCTCGGCCTCGGCCCGCTCGACGATCGCGTCGACCTGCGACTCCGGACCGCCGATGACGGTGTGGGTCGGTGCCGCGTAGACACAGATCTCGAGGTCGGGGTAGTCGACGAGGACGTCGTTGATGTCCTCGGCGCTGTACTCGACCAGCGCCATCAGACGGATGTCGTCGCCCTGCAGCATCGACTCGCCTTCGCCCATCAGCCGCGAACGCTGGCAGATGACGCGGGTCGCGTCCTCCAGCGACAGGCCGCCGCTGATGTAGGAGGCCGACGCCTCGCCCATCGAATGCGGCACCAGCACACCGGGTTCCGCACCGTGGTGGCGCAGCGTGTCGGCGAGCGCGACCTGGATGGTGTAGATGCCGACCTGGCTGGTCTCGATGCCGTAGGTCTGCTCGTCGTCGAGGAACATGTCGGCGATCGAGTAACCCAGCTCGTTCTGGATGTGCGCGTCCACGCGGTCGACGTACTTCGCGAATATCGGGTTCTCGGTGTAGAGCTGCTTGGCCATCTTGCGGTGCTGCGAACCGAAGCCCGACAGCAGCCACACGGCCGACGCCGCATCCGGCGAATCCGAGGAGTACACCAGGGGATTGCCCTTGCCGTCGGCGATCGCCCGGACACCGGTGATGGCGTCGTCATGGGTGCGGGCCATCACGACGGCACGTGAACGGCCGTGGTTGCGGTGCGCGAGCGCGCGGCCGATGTCGGCGAGCGGGGTGGCCCGGCCCTCGTCGGACTCGAGCCACTCGAGCAGGTCGGCGGCGGTCTTGCGGCGACGCGACGGCAGGAAGCCGGAGATCACCAGCGGGACGACCGAACCCTCGACGGCACACGGCGCGAAACCCTCGGCCGGGTCGGCCGCGGTCTCGGCGAGCGCCGGCTCGACATTCGCGGCCTGCGCGGCCAGAACGGCCCGCTCGGCCTCGGTCAGGTACTCGTCCTCGTCATCGTCGAGATCCGGCTCGCCCGGAAGGGATTCCGTGGCCGGGAGCTCTGCTGCCGAGGCATCGACCGGAACCGTCTCCGGCTTCAGGTCGCTCGGCAGGACCTCGCGGACCACGACGTGCGCGTTGGTGCCGCCGAAGCCGAAGCCGGAGATACCGGCGACGGCGTGACCCGAGTAGCGGGGCCACTCGGTGGCCTCCGGGATCACCTTGAGGTTGGTCGCGTCGAACTGGATGTACGGGTTGGGACCGCTGTAGTTGCGCGACGCCGGGATGATCCCGTTCTTCAGCGCGAGGACGACCTTGGCGATCGCACCCGCACCGGCAGCGGACTCCATGTGTCCATAGTTGGTCTTCACCGAACCGAGCAGCATCGGCTTGTCGGCGGTGCGGCCGCGACCGACGACGCGGCCGAGGGCGTCGGCCTCGATCGGGTCGCCGAGGATGGTGCCGGTGCCGTGGGCCTCGACGTAGTCGACGGTGCGCGGGTCGATCGCCGCGTCGGTGTACGCCGAACGCAGCACCTCGACCTGGGCCTCGGGGTTCGGGGCCGGCAGGCCGTTCGAACGTCCGTCGGAGTTGACGGCCGAGCCGGCGATGACCGCGAGGACCTCGTCGCCGTCGCGGCGGGCGTCGGCCATGCGCTTCAGCACCACGAGACCGCCGCCCTCGGCGCGGATCATGCCGTCGGCGTCGGCGGAGAAGGCCTTGATGTGGCCGTCCTTGGCCTGCGCGCCGATGCGGTCGAAACCGAGGGTCGCGGCGGGCGTGATCAGCATGTTGACGCCGCCGGCGAGGGCGACGTCGGATTCGCCGGTGCGCAGGCTGCGAACCGCCTGGTGAATCGCCACCAGCGACGACGAACACGCGGTGTCGATGGCGATCGACGGTCCGCGGAAGTCGTAGAAGTAGGAGACGCGGTTGGCGACGATGGCCGTCGAGGTACCGGTCAGCGCGTAGGCCGCGGTGTCCTCGGCGCCCTCGCCGAGTCCGAGGGTGGCGAGCAGCTGGTAGTCGTTGGTCGACGTACCGATGAACACACCGACCGGTGCGCCCTTGAGGTCGCTCGGCGGGATGTGGGCGTGCTCGAGCGCTTCCCAGGTGAGTTCCAGGGCGAGCCGCTGCTGCGGGTCGACCATCTCGACCTCGCGCGGGCTCATCTGGAAGAAGTCGGCGTCGAACGAGCGCACGTCGTCGAGGTAGCCGCCCTTGATGTTCGAGGACTCCAGGATCTCGGCGAACCGCGGATCGGAGGTGAACTCGGTCCATCGGCCCTCGGGCAGATCGGAGATGCCGTCGACGCCGCCGACGAGCGCCTCCCACGTCGACTCCGGGGTGGTGCCGGACTTGGGGAAGCGGGTCGACAGGCCGACGATCGCGATGTCGTCGTCCGTGCTGCGCTCACGCCGCCAGAAGGTGTCGGCGGTGTCGTCGAGACCTTCGTCGGGGTCGCCGTCGATGATGCGCTGTGCCAGGGACGAGATCGTCGGGTGGTTGTAGACCACGGTCGCGGTCAGGATGACCCCGGTCTTGTCCTCGACGTCGGCGGCGAGCGCCACCGCGTCGCGCGAGGAGAGTCCGAGTTCTTCCATCGGGCGGTCGACGTCGATCTGGGCGACCGGCACGGCCGTCGCCTGCGACACCCATTCGCGCAGCCAGTCCCGCAGCTCGTCGACGGTGAGGTCACCGGCGGTCTCGCCTGGTGTGGCCTCACCGTTCGACGTCGCGTTGGTCGCGTCGGCGGTTGCTCCGTCTACCGAACCGGGGGTCTCGAGGGACGAGTCGTCGGGCAGATCGGTGCCGCGTGACTCGTCGGTATTCAGTTCAGACATCGCTTCCAGACTACTGCTCTCGTCGGCACCCGAAACCGGGTGCCGGGTGACTGTTGTGGACGCGCTATTCCGCCGCGTCCGGGAACGCCGTCTGCTTGTAGCCGCCGCGCAGGCTGCCGTCGATGTAGGCGGTACGAGTCGCCCGGCGCGCGATCTTGCCCGACGAGGTGCGCGGGATCGAACCGGCGGGAACCAGCAGGACGTCGCGGGCCATGACGCCGTGGCGCTGCGCGACGGCGGCACGCACGGTGTCGGCGACCTCCTGCGGGTCGGCCTTGCGGCCCGGGCCGCGCTCGGCCACGATGACCAGCTGCTCGGAAGCGTCGTCGGGATCGGGGGTCAGACCGCTGCCGGCGAACTCGAAGACCACGGCGGGCAGCTGGTTCGCCGGCACCGAGAAGGCCGCGACGAAGCCCGGACGCAGCGCGGTGCTGGCCTCCTGGGCGCTGTACTCGAGGTCCTGCGGGTAGTGGTTGCGTCCGTCGACGATCACCAGGTCCTTGACGCGACCGGTGATGTAGAGCTCACCGTCGAGCCAGACGCCGTAGTCGCCGGTCCGCATCCACAGGCCGTCGGCCGGGGCGCCCTCGGAGTGGCTGCCCTCCGACAGCGGGGTGACGAGCTTGTTGTGGAAGGTCTCCTCGGTCTCGGCCGGCTTGTTCCAGTAGCCGGCGCCGATGTTGAGGCCGTGCAGCCAGATCTCGCCGACGTGGCCGTCGGGACGCTCGGATGCCGTCTCCGGGTCGACGATGACCGCCCACTGGCTCACCGCGACCTGGCCGCAGGACACCTGCGCGACCGAGTTCGGCGTGCCCTCCTCCACAACGGTCAGCTTGCCCGCGTTCAGGTCGTCGCGGTCGACGTAGATGACCTTGGCCTCGTTCTCACGCTGGGTCGCGGAGACGAAGAGGGTGGCCTCGGCCATGCCGTAGCAGGGCTTGATGGCGGTTTTCGGCAGGCCGTAGGGCGCGAAGGCCTCGTTGAACTTCTTCATCGAGCTGACCGTGACCGGCTCCGAGCCGTTGATCAGGCCGATGACGTTCGACAGGTCGAGTTCCTCGCCCTCCTTCGGCAGACCGCGTGCGGCGGCGTGCTCGAAGGCGAAGTTCGGGGCCGCGGCGTAGGTTTCCGCGCCGTCGGCGGCCGCGGCGAGTTCCTTGATCCAGCGGCCGGGCCGGCGGACGAACGCCTGCGGACTCATGATCGTGATGTACCGGCCGCCGAGCGCCGGAAGGATCACCGTCAGCAGGCCCATGTCGTGGAACATCGGCAGCCAGGTGACGCCGCGGGCGTTGCGGTCGATCTGGATGGTGTCGGAGATCTGCAGGACGTTCGCGGCGACCGCCTGGTAGGTGATCTCCACGCCCGCGGGGACGCGGGTCGAACCGGACGTGTACTGCAGGTAAGCGACGGTGTCCTTGTTGTGGTCCTTGCCCGCGATCGGGGCGACCCAGCTCGAACCCACCGAGTCGGGCACCGCGTCGACGGCGATGACGCGCGGGCGCTCCTTGGCCGGCAGCGGCGCGAAGAAGTCGCGGACCGCCTCGGCGGACTTGGTGGAGGTGAGGATCGCCGTCGGCTTGCAGTCGTCGAGGACGGCGTGCAGTCGATCGGTGTGGCCGGGCTCGTCGGGCGAGAACAGCGGCACCGCGACGTTGCTGGCGTACAGCGCGGAGAAGAAACCGATCACGTACTCGAGCGACTGCGGCGCGAGAATCGCAACACGATCACCGGGCTTGGTCACCTGCTGCAGGCGTGCGGCGACAGCGCGCAGGCGCTTGCCGAACTGCGCCCAGGTCAGGTCCTGGGCTTCGCCGTCGCGCTCGCGGCTGTAGTCGATGAACCGGTAAGCCAGCGTGTCGGCCTGCTCACGCACGTTCTGTTCGACGTAGTCGACAAGCGTCGCTTCCTCGGTGAAGGAGATGTTTCCCGTCTCATCGAGAAAGTCTTCGAGTTCAGTCTTCAGCATTCATTACTCCTGTGGCCCCCTCGTGGACTCCCCCACGCGAGTGCAGTTCCCGGTGACGTCCTTCGGCGACAACACCCGGCGCTTCTGCCATCCACGTCCTGTGCCGACCGCGGGATACGGTAGCGCACGTCCAGTTACACAACGAAAAACTTGTGATCGTCAAGTTCAGCTTCGAAAGAGCGTACGTCGGTTCATCGACGTACACCCTCGGGTCAACACCCACCACCTCGTCGTTCACACGCGAGACAGACGGTCATCCTACTCCCCCTTCAACTGGGCCAGAACGGGCGCAAAGGCGTCCATCTGGGTCGGGAAGACCCCGACGTAGGACATGGTCGTCCGGCGACGGACCTCGCGGATCTGATCCGCGATCTCCTCGAAACTGCCGATCGCGATGTACGGCGAGGACAACACGTCGTCGACGGTGAACTCGGTGTCGTGCGCGATGTTCGGCGGGTAGCCCTGCTCGAGGGCCTTCAGCGCCATCTCGGCGGTTGCCACACGATCGTCGGTGATCACGATGACGGCGATCGTCCAGTTCAGCTCGATGTCGTCGAACCGGTCACCCGCGGCCTGGCGGATGCGGTCGACACGTTCGGCCGTCTTCTCGATGGTCATGTCCGACAGCTTCATCTTGCCGTCGGGCGTGGTGCCCGGGGCGACGGAGATGATGTCGGCGTGCTTGGCGGCGAGCGCCAGCATCTTCGGTCCGCCACCGCCGACCGCGATCGGCGGTCGCGGTCCCTGGCGGGGTCGCGGGCTGCCCTCGAGGCCGTTGATCTTGTAGAACTCGCCGTCGAAGTCGACGGTCTCGCCGCGCATGAGTCCGTCGAGGATGGTCAGCGCCTCGTCGAGACGGCGGATACGGACGCCCGGGGACTCGAACTCGATCCCCGCCTTGTCGAACTCTTCCTTCATCCAGCCTGCGCCGATGCCGAGCTCGAGTCGTCCCTTGCTCAGCACGTCGATCGTGGTGGCCTCCTTGGCCAGGAGAGCCGGGTGGCGCCAGCCGTTGGCCAGCACCGACGTCGCGAGGCGGATCGTGCTGGTGGCCTGGGTCAGCGCACCGAGCGCGGCCAGCGGACCGACCTGGTTGCCCAGGTGATCGGGCACCGCGAAGGTGTCGTAGCCGTATTCCTCGGCGGTCTGGGCCAGCTTGACGAACTTGCGGGCACCACCCTCGTCCTTGTTGCCCTCACCACCCGCGCCGAAGCGGAACTTGCGCAGACCGGAGGAGCTGCCACCCGCATCATTCGGGGGTTGCGTCATCGCTGTCCTCTCCTCGTGTCCGGCCGTCGGGGACGCCGTGCGGCATCCCGTGTGTTCGTTCGCCCGGGTGAACCCCGGGCCAGCCCAACACGTTAATGCAGCGTGACGGCCCCGCAAAACGAATCGGTGGTGTTGGCGACAGGGTTACCGCAAGTTGACCGACCGCGGGACGCCGATGGGTCAGCTGTGCTTCGGACGCGGGGCCTCGTCGATGAGGCGCTCGGCCCACGAGTACATCCACTGCGTCGCGGTCTGCCCGTCTTTCTCCCAGTACCGCGGCGTGCCGTACATCGCGTGGATCGGGTTGCTCGCCGCATTGGCCAACTTCGACACGGCGGCGAGCGGATTGACGACCGTCGGCGAATCGCAGATGAGATCGCCTGGCGCACAGATGGACTGCACGCGGTCCTCGAGATCGCCGAATCCACCGTTGCGCGGGCCGGTCATGGTGATGCCGGGGACGATCTTGCCCATGCCGCCCAGCGCGATCTCGGCACCGACGCCGTCGGGGCTGGGGTCCACGTCGTTCTGCTTGCCGGGCTGGCGTCGTCCGTCGGCGATGAGCCCGACCCCGAGAACGAGATCCTGGTCACCGTCGGCGAGCACGCCCCGGCCGTTGCCGATGTTGCTGGCGAGATCGCCCGCGATCACCGCCCCCTGGCTGAAGCCCATGAGCACGTAGCCGGTGAGCGGGCAGCGCTTGTTGGTGCTGATGATCTTTCCGGCCGCGCGTTTGTACCCCTGCGTGCGCGAGACGTTGTAGTCGGCCTGCCGGTCGGCGAGGTTCGTCGGATTCCGGAACTGAGCGGTGTAGGGCACCGTGTAGATCTCGGTCCGCGACGAGTCGAACTGCTTGCCCAGTGCGCTCGAGACACGCAACATCAACGAGTTCGGGTTGGCCGTGGGCGTATACGGATCGTCGGTCGCACTCGACTCCCAGGTGCCGGGGATCACCACGGTGAGCACGTCGGGACAATCCGCGGGTTGCGCCTCAGGCCGCTCCTTCGACGGCGTCGACGGCACCCCGGGCCCGATCGGCGGGGTCGGCCCGGGCCTCAGCCACACCAGGATGAGCAGCACGATGAGGACGATCGCGATGATCGCGAGCGCGAGGAGGAACAGGGAGAACTTCCCCAGCCGCCGGGCGGGGCTCTTCCGAGCGCGGCCCGCGGCACGTCTGGCCATCACGTCAGCAGTAGTGCCGTTCTGCCGCGCGGATCACCTTGTCGGCCTTGGTGTTCGCCTCTTCGACGGTCTTGGTGCCCGGTCCGACCGACGCGGTGACGAAGGCCTTCACCATGCCCGGGTCGGTGCCCTTCTGCTTGGCGCCGCACACGTACTTCGCCATGGTGAGCGAGACGGAGTTGTCGCTGTCGCCCATGAAGGTGACGTTGTCCGCCTTCAGCGCCGCGAGGTAGGCCTTGGCCTTGGCGTCGAGCGGAGCGCCGCTGGGGCCCGGGAAGTTGTCCGGGACCCTGGTGCTCGGGTTCGGCTCGGTCTCGGGCAGTTTCGAGGTATTGCCCGACGGCGCGGCCGAGACCTCGGTGGTCGGCTCGGCCGACGCCGAACCCGACGCGGGTGTGGACGATCCCGCGGCCGAGTACAGCGACGTGGTGGTGACCGGGTTGTTGGTGATCGGTGCACTGGCCGTCGAGTCGTCGGAGCACGCCGAGACCGAACCGAGCGCGAGTGCGAGCCCCGCCAAGGGCAACACCAGCCGAGCACACTTCGTTGTCATCGCCACTTCCTGTCGAACCTCTATCCCGCCGGACGCGGCACAGTCGGACACTGCACCGCACGCTCCGTCAGGCTACCGTCCCCACGCACCTCGACGATCCCGCCCACCGGCGCGACCTGCACGAACGCCTCGATTCCTCAGCGAAGTCTCAGCGCCCGCACACGTGCGGTCGAGGTTGGGCAGTCACTTCAGAACCTTGGTGCCGTCCTTGGCCGTCCAGGTGATGCGGCCGTGTTCGAAGTAGTTGACCCGGCCCTTGCCGTCGCGGGTCGGCTCCTCGTTGCTCAGCGGCTTGCCGAGACGCCCGCCCGGACCGCCGGCGGCCACGTAGGCACCGCCGATGGCACCGGTCACGATCTTCGGGCCCTTCGGGCCGGTGAAGATGCGGCCGTTGGCGAAGTCCTGGGCCTTGCCACCGGGGACGCCGTACGACGGGGTCAGGCAACCGCCCAGATCGCCCTTGTTGGCGTCCCAGAGCTTGCGGAAGGCGCCGTCGACACGGCAGGCCACCGCGTCGCGCGAGAGACCGAGTGCGGCCGCGGCCTGCGGCCACGCCTGCATCATCTCGAACTCCCAGTACGGCCAGGTGTGCGTGCCGGACGGACGGTAGACCGCCTGTCCCGGAATCCCCTTGCGGTTCAACTGAACCGCGAACTGCTGGGACGTGACGCGGCTGAGCATCTCCAGACCCACGCCGGAGTAGTTCGTCGCGAGCAGCGGGATGTCGGACGGCTTGTCGTGCGCGCCGACCATGCCGTTGCCGGAGGAGATGTAGAGACTCGTGCCCTGCAGCTTGTCGGCCAGGACGTACGGATCGTGTTCCTTCCAGGCCGGGTCGGAGGGCGGGCCGAACATCTTCATCGAGTCGTAGCCGCCGCCGTCACGGACGGCGAACTGGATGGCCTGCGGCATACCGAAGGAGCTGAACTGCAGGATGCCGGAGAACGACGCAGCGAACTTGTAGAAGCCGGGGTTGCGCGCGGCCAGCATCATCGCGGCCGAACCACCCATCGACAGACCCTCGATGCCACGGACGTCCGTCGAACGCCAGTCGTTCTCGAGGATGGGCGGCAGTTCCCGCATGAGGAACGTCTCCCACTTGTAGTTCTTGCCGCGGTCGGGTTCCTTCCAGTCGGTGTAGAAGCTCGACTCGCCACCGATCGGCAGGATGACGTTGACGTTCTTGTCCTTGTAGAAGTCGACGATCTTGGTGTTGAGAACCCAACCGCTCTGATCGTCCTGCGCACGCAGGCCGTCGAGCATCGTCAGCTGCGGGAACTTCTCCTTGGGCTTGGCGTGCCAGTCGCGCGCCAGGAGGATCTGCACCTGGATGTTGGTGTTCATCGACGGCGAGTACACCCAGAGGGCGACCCGGCGATCGGTGTACCAGTACGTGTTGGTCACCTTGCCCGGCGGAACCGGGGCCGGTGCGGCTGCCGGCGCCGCCGATGACGGGGGCGCAGCCGGAGATGCCGGTGCCGGGGCAGCCGGCGAGGCCGGGGCAGGTGCCGGCGCGGGTTCGGCGCCCGCAAGGCCCTGACCCACGACAAGTGTCATCACGGCCATCATCGCCACCACGGCGGCCATCACCGTTCGCCAGGCCACTCGGGCACCGAACGGTCGTGTACCACTGTTTCGCCGCATCACTCTCCAGAACTCCTTCGACCCAGTACAACGGCGTCCGCACGTCCTGACCGATTCCCCGTCAGTCACAACTGCATCATCATTACCAAACGCCTCAGGAGTTTCTTACACGGAATCCGGCCCCGGTGTCCGAACGCCACGCTGTGACTCGTGGGATTTGTGTGACAGTTGATACCAAGAGGGGCCGGTGGCAGTTCGTCCCGGGAACACGACGACGCCCCGCCCGGGAATCCCGGACGGGGCGCCGTGAAGGCCGTGTCAGGCCGGTCTGTTGCCGATCAGCGGAAGAATCCGCGGTTCTTGGCGTTCCAGACCATGTCCTGCCAGTAGCCCCAAGCGTGCGTGCCATTGGCGTAGTACGTCATGAGCGGCACGCCCTGGACGAACGCGGCTGCCTCGAAGGCCTTCGACTGCGTGAACGCCAGCAGCTCCAGCGTCGAACCCTTGAACAGGTCGTCGAACACGTTCGGCAGTGCGTTGTACCGGCCGAAGAGACCGTTGCCCGAGCCCACGAAGAGCTTCATGCCGCGCATGTTGCCGATGTTCCAGAAGGGATCGTTCTGGAACCAGCGGATGCTCCACGGCGGGCCCCACATGGCGTCGATGTTCCACGGCTTGGGATCGACGTCGAACATCGCCAGGCGCAGTGCGGTGCGCATACCCGGAGCGCTGAGGAAGTTGTAGCCCGACAGCGAGCCGGCACGGTCGAAGTGCTGGCGGTTCTGCGCGCCGATGACGAGGGCCGCGTTACCGCCCATCGACAGGCCCATGATCGCGTAGCGGTTCGACGGCCCGACGCGGAAACCGCGCTTGTCGAGGGCGCCGACCAGCGACCTGGTGATGGCGCAGTTCCAGCGGTACCGGTACTTCTGGCCGTTGAAGTTACTGGGTGCATCCCAGTCGGTGTAGAAGCTGGCCGGTCCACCGATGGGCTCGACGACGTTGACGCCGGATTTCACCATCTCCTGGACGTTGGTGTTGATCTCCCAGCCGCTGTAGTCGTACTGGGCGCGCATGCCGTCGAGCAGGATGACGGTCTTGTAGTTGCCCGGTCGCTTCCAGGCGCGGACCTTCACATCGGGCATTCCGCAGCCGTTGATGAAGAATTCCTGCTTGCCGACCTGCGTTCCGCCGATACGGGCGGTGGCCTGTCCGGCGACCACGCCGGTGAGACCCACAACTGTCAGCACGGCTACGAGTGCGGCGACCAGCCGGTTACCCATCCGGCCGCGCGCAGGCTTGTTCGCCTGAGTGGCAGCTTCACGCATGTACAGAATCTCCCTCTTCGGCCGATCGGATCGGGGAGGTCTCGCCTCCCGCAGAACCCGACCGGTTCTTGTGCGTCTCACATCTCTCGTCGCCCGGCGCTGTGCGCGGCGCGACGATGGTTCCGAGCCGATCTCGCATGCGATTCGCCGTCGGCGAGCCTATTCGATGCCCCCGAGCGTGACAAACCTTGTGATAGCGATCACAACCCCCGCCACCGAGCGTGCCCCGGCACTTGCCACGACACCTCGGTCACGACCGGATTATCGACCTCTGACGCCGGGACGTTACCGATCCGAGATGTTCCGGGGCAAGTCCTCAGGGCAGAGTACGGGTTCTCTGCGGGTTTGTTTGGGTTCGTATGTGAGAGTCGCGCGCACCCGCGTGACCCTCGGATGTCCGACTAGTCCGGATTCACGGGCGGCGGCATCTCGAGTCCGCACCGGGCGATCTCGTACTCCGGTTCCCGCTGGATCCGATAGCTGTTGAACGTGAACGCCTGCTTCAGGTTGTGCTTGAAGCGGGTGAACGACCACGGTCCCTCGAAGGAGGCGAACCGGTCCTTCGTCTCGGGGCATTGCAGGGCCACCTGCGCCTGGCGGACGAGGTCCTCGTCGAGGTACCCCGGCAGGACCGGCTTGCGCGGGTAGGCCCCGGCCTCGGCGACGACCCATTCGCTGGGCAGGATCTTGTCGTGCCCGATACGGCCGTCCTCGAGCCGCTCGGTGTGAGCGGCGAGCGGGTACGCCAGACCCATCTGGTCGATGACGCGCACGTCGAGAGGCGCGTTCATGCTCGTCATGCCGAGATTGAGGAAGTAGACCGTCACCTTGCGCTCGGCCCCACGGGGCATCACCGCGGGCAGCTGCGCGACGTACCACTCGTCGTAGTTGAACGACGGCAGGATGACGCCGCCGTCCTCGCGATACTTGTCGATCTTCTCGACCATCGCGCTCATGCGCGGGTAGGCGAGGTAGTCCTCGGCGGTCACCGGGTTCTCGTTGCCCATGTTCGTCACGTAGAAGCGACGCTCGTCGACGATGCCGCTGCGTCCGATGTCGATGCCGGCATTGGGAAGCACGTTCGCGTGGGTGCTGATCCCCCAGACCAGGACGGTGATCCACAGTCCGGCCATGGCGACCGCACCGGCCAGTCCGACGCGGGTCCGGCGACGTTCGGCCGGGGACACCTCGACGGGTTCCGGATCGTCGTCGATGACGGACTTCTCCACGGCACGACGCCGGCCGAAGGCGGCACCGAGGTGCGCGGGGACCGTCAGCGGCACGACCATGAGCGGCAGCAGCGTCACGAACAGCGGCACGAGCAGCACGCGGCCGTGCATGAAGTCGCCGCCCTGGCGGATCCAGTAGACGATCAGGACGAGACCGGCGACGGCGACCACGGTCACCACGGCGGTCGACGACTGGAGCCGGGCCGACAGCGCGGCCGGCCGGGAGCGGTCGGTATCGGCCGTGCTCGCACCGGCATCCGCGCGTAGACGTGCGCCGACGATGAGGATCACACCGGCGACGACGGCCAGCACGACCGGCAGCACCAGAATGTACGGACCGAACAGGTTGGTCAGATAGGCGAAACCCTGCTCCCACTTGGCACCGCTGGCGTCCTTGGCGACCGCCGGGTTGGGGACCAGGAGGGCGTAGTAGCCCATCCGGAAGATCTGGTAACCCACCGGCAGGGCACCGGCGACGACGGCCACGCCGAGGCGCATCTTCCAGCCGAGCGGCGCGAAGAAGACCAGCACCAGCACCAGTCCGCCGAACACGGTGAGCTCGGGCCGGATCAATGGTGCGAGACCCGCGGTGAACGCGAGCGCGAGCGTCGCCGCCGAGGCCTTGCGCGTGGACTGAGGACCGCGTCGAGCCCAGGCGACGAGCTGACACCACAGGACGGCGGCCCAGAAGATACAGAGGCCGTTCTCCAGTCCGCTCGTCGCGAAGTCGCGGGCCGGGGGGATGGCGATGTAGATGATGGCGCCGAACGGGAGCAGCAGCGTCCAGCCGTCACCGGTGATGCCGCCCAGGCGGTTGCCGTAGAGACGTGCGCTGCCGTACATGGCGATCGGGATCGCGGCGACCGAGCACACCAGGGCCACCCAGAGGGCGACGTACTCGAGCTGGCCGTCGGTGACCCACGCCCAGAACCACAGCAGGTAGGTCCAG
Source organism: Gordonia sp. Swx-4 (assembly GCF_030316175.1). Classification (NCBI taxonomy): domain Bacteria; kingdom Bacillati; phylum Actinomycetota; class Actinomycetes; order Mycobacteriales; family Gordoniaceae; genus Gordonia; species Gordonia sp. Swx-4. The sequence goes on along the minus strand of NZ_CP128197.1, from coordinate 284,887 downwards.
GCGGTCGAGGTGTTGGCCTCGACGCGTTCGCCCGCGTTGAACACCGGTCCGTTGCCCGCGAAGAGGTTCCGCAGCGTGCGCAGCACGATCAGACCGTCGTCGGCGATCCACCGCCGCTGCCAGGCCCCGATCGCGAAGAACGTGCTGACGGCGACTGCGCCGATCAGGAAACTGACCGCGGCGAGACGTCGGCGCGCCTTGTCGATGACGGGCGTGCCAGACGCCCGGGTGCCTTCTACCTCGGGTTCGTCGACGGAATCGATACCGACACCGTCGGTGGACTGCAGACCGTCAATTGACTGCATAGACCGCGACACCCACGCATACTAACCAGGCCACGGCCAGCAGCTGCAGTACACGGTCGCCGAGGGCGATCTCCTCGGGTTCGCCCGCCGCACCGCCGTCGACGTCGACCGCATAGCGAAGGATCGCGACCGTGAACGGCACCATCGAGATCGCGTACGCGACGTTGGTGTCATGGTCGGAGCCCTTGTCGAAGGCCCAGAGTCCGTAGAAGACGACGACGCCGGTGGCCGACAACGTCCACACGAAACGCAGGTAGGTGGTCGTGTAGTACTCAAGCGCCTTGCGGATCTTGGCGCCGGTGCGCTCGGCGAGCTGCAGCTCGGCGTACCGCTTGCCGGCCGCCATGAACAGCGAGCCGAAGGCCATGACGAGCAGGAACCACTGCGACAGCACGATCTCGGCGGCGACACCGCCGGCGATCGCGCGCAGCAGGAATCCCGACGACACGATGCAGATGTCGATGACGGCCTGGTTCTTGAGGCCGAAGCAGTAACCGAGCTGGATGACCAGGTAGATCGCGATGACCACCGCGGTCTGCCAGTTCGCCAGGAAGGAGATGCCGATCGACGCGGCCAGCAGCACCGCTGCGAGGCCGTAGGCCAGCGGCACCGGGACCACGCCGGCGGCGATCGGACGGAACCGCTTGGTCGGGTGATTACGGTCGGACTCGACGTCCATCGCGTCGTTGACCAGGTAGATGCTCGACGCGGCGAGGCAGAACGCGACGAACGCGATTCCTGCGGAGGCCAGCACCGAGGCGTCGGTGATGTTGCCCGCGGCCAGCGGCGCAGCGAGCACCAGGACGTTCTTCACCCATTGCCGCGGGCGGATCGCCTTGATCAGCCCGGCGGTCAGGTTCTTCGGGGGCCCGGCGACCTTCCCGTGCTCGATCGGCTCCTCGCTCATGCACTCTCCCTGTGTCGTGTCACCCGTGCGATGACGGGGGACGCGGCGAGTCGCAGCGGCCCGCCGGGCACCGCGGCCGTGAGGCCGAGCCGGGTCAGGACGCGCGCCGCGCGACGGGCACGTCCTGAAGCCGGAGCATTCCGGGTGGGTTCGAGCAGCACCTTATCGCCCGCGATGACCGCCGCTGCGCTCGCGGCACCGATCGCGGCACCCGCGGTGACGTCTGTCGGATAGTGAACGCCGAGTACGAGACGCGACAGGAGCATCGGCGGCACCAACGCGGCGGGCAACACCCTGGCGTCCCAGCCGGCCGCCCGGCCGATGAGGATCGCCGCTGCCGTGGTCGAGGTGGCGTGCGACGACGGGAAGCTCAGCTTGCTCGGCGTGGACACCCCGATGTCGATGGCCGGGTGGGCCGGCCGGGGCCGGCGCACGATGCGCTTGATGATCACCGAGGCCGCGTGTGCGCCGAAGGCACCCACACCGGCTTCGATCCACAACTGCTGCGATCGCACATCGCCACGGGCACGCGCCAGCGTCCAGCCGGCGCCCGAGATGGCCAGCCAGCCCAGGGCGTGCTCGCCGAAGTGCGACAGACCGCGCGCCGCCGACCGCACACCCGGGCGGGAACCGATGCCCGTCTGGATGGCGACGAGGACCTTCTCCTCACCCGCGAGGGGCCTGGGGGCGTCGTCGGCCGGGAGCTTTGTCGACTCCTCAGCCTGCACGTCGGGACTACTCGATTCCGAAGACACCCGCCCAGCTCTCCTTACTGGTCAACTCACGATGTGCGGCGCGGTACTGCTGCTTCATGTCGCCGAACTTGTCCTGAAGTTCTTTGATCAGAGCGAAATGCTCACGCGCGAGCGCGATCATCTTCTCGCGATCACGCTGCCGGTACACCACTCCCCGACCGTCGGCCGTGGTGACGGTGACACCGTCGACGCGGCCGAGGGAGAACCAGCGCGCCTCGATCGGCGGGTAGTTCGCCTGCGGGACCTCGTGATGCCGCGGGTCGGCGGGGCGCGCGTTGTTGACGACGGCAGCGGCCAGCGCCTTGACCTTGCTGATCGGGTTCAGCGGGATCGAGGTACCCAGATGCGTTGCCTCACCGGAGGTTCGGGGCAGCTCGGTGGCCGACGGCAGCACGACGGCGTCCGGGAACTCCTTGCGCATCGCCGCGACCTTGGGCAGCGCGGTCGGCAGCAGGCTGCGGATGTGCTCGGGCCCGGCGAGGAAGTCGCGGATCGCCTCGTTCTGGATGGCGACCGTCGAATACTCGAGGCACAGAAGGTGTTTCGCGGTCGCCTTGGTCATCGAGCGGATGATGCCCTTGATCGGACCGTCATGGTGGATGGACGCGACGACGAGCCGGTTGCGCAGGTGGAAGTACGCCTGCCAGTCGATGGCGTCGTCCTTGTCGCTCCACGCCATGTGCCAGATCGCGATGCCCGGGATGGTGGCCGTCGGGTACCCGGCCTTGGCCGCACGCAGCGCGAATTCCCAGTCGTCCCACTTGATGAACAGCGGCATCGGCAGGCCGATGGTCTCGGCGCATTCGCGGGGGATCATGCACATCCACCAGCCGTTGCCCTCGACATCGATCCGGCGGTGCAGGTTCTTCGAGTTCTCACGATCCCGCAGCGGGTATTCGGAGAAGTTGTGGTCGTATTCGACGAACGGCGCAGCGGTCCACATGAAGGTGTCGCGGCGGATGACCTCGCCCATGCAGTGCAGGTGACTGCGGTCCTGCAGGTTGAGCATCTGCCCGCCGACGAGCATGGGGGACTTGGCGAATCGCGACATGGCGAGCGCGCGCAGGATCGAGTCGGGCTCGATGGCGATGTCGTCGTCCATGTAGAGGATGTACGGCGAATCGGTGAGTCGCAGCGCCTCGTACATGATGCGCGCGTAGCCGCCCGAGCCGCCGAGGTTGCCCTGGTCGAAGATGCGGAGCCGGTCCCCGAGAGCCGCGGCGGCCTCGGCGTACCCCGGCTCGTCGACGACCTTCTTGGTGCCCTGGTCGGGCATCATGACCGCGTCGATGACCTCGTCGACCATCGGGTCGGAGGTCAACGCGGCCAACGCGTTCACCGCGTCGGTGGGCCGGTTGAAGGTCGGGATGCCGACGGTGACGCGCTTGGTGTCGGCGTCGGAGGTCGGCGCGTCGATCGGCGAATACCAACCGGCGGAGACGATCTCGGTGTCGGTGTCAGTGGTGATGTCGAACCAGATCCAGCCACCGTCCTCGAACGGGCCGAGGTCGAGTTCGAATTCGACCACACCGCGGCCATGTTCGTCGGTGGCGATCAGGTCGCCGCCGATGCCGATGCGCGAGCCGTCGATCTTGGAGCGATACAGGTCGACTCGAGCGGTGCCGACCACCTCGATGCGCAGCACGACCGAGTCCAGGATGCTCCAGCGGCGCCAGTAGGCGGCCGCGAAGCCGTTGAAGTAGGTCTCGAAGCTGACCTCCGATTCGCCGCCGAGCAGCACCGAGGTCCGGCTCGGCGCATGCGCCCGCCGGTTGTTGGAGTCCGACTCGAGCAGGTACAGCGACCGCACGTCGAGCGGCTCACCCGCGCGCGGGAAGATGACGCGCTGCAGAAGGGATTTCGCCTTCGACGGCCCGATGCCCGCATCGGGGATCTCGGCCTGGTTCACGGGGGTCACCGTCATCTATTCGGCTCCTGCGGGGTCGGACACCAGCGGCGCACCGTCACGCAGATGCGGCGCCAGGGTGTTGTCGAACATGGTGAGCGCGCTGGCGATCGCCATGTGCATGTCGAGGTACTGGTAGGTGCCGAGACGACCACCGAACAACACGTTCGCACTGGCGGTCTCGGTCCGGGCGAGTTCACGGTAGGCCGAGAGCTTGGCCCGGTCGTCGGCGGTGTTGATCGGGTAGTACGGCTCGTCGTCGTCGTTGGCGAAGCGGCTGAACTCGCGCATGATGACGGTCTTGTCCGCGGGGTAGGAGTCCCGCTCCGGATGGAAGTGACGGAACTCGTGAATCCGCGTGTACGGCACGTCGGCGTCGTTGTAGTTCATCACCGGGGTGCCCTGGAAATCGCCGGTGTCGAGTACCTCGGTCTCGAAATCGAGTGTGCGCCAGCCGAGTCGGCCGGCCGAGTACTCGAAGTAGCGGTCCAGCGGGCCGGTGTAGACGACCGGTGCGTCCGGGTTCTGCTCCCGCAGCTCGTCGCGGACGGCGAACCAGTCGGTCGACAGGCGGACCTCGATGCGCTCGTCGGCGGCCATGTTCTCCAGCCAGGCGGTGTAACCGTCGACCGGCAAGCCCTCGTACTTGTCGTTGAAGTACCGGTTGTCGAAGGTGTACCGGACCGGGAGCCGGGTGATGTTGCCCGCGGGCAGCTCGGTGGGATCGGTCTGCCACTGCTTGGCGGTGTAGTGCTTGATGAACGCCTCGTAGAGCGGCCGCCCGATGAGGCTGATCGCCTTCTCTTCGAGGTTCTTGGCATCGGCGGTGTCGATCTCGCCGGCCTGCTCGGCGATCAGCTTGCGCGCCTCGTCGGGCGAGAAATAGCGACCGAAGAACTGGCTGATGAGGCCGAGACCCATCGGGAACTGGTAGGCCTGCCCGTTGTGCAGCGCGAAGACGCGGTGCTGGTAGTTCGTGAAGTCGGTGAACTGGTTCACGTACTCCCACACCCGGTCGTTGGAGGTGTGGAACAGGTGGGCGCCGTACTTGTGGACCTCGATACCGGTCGTCGGCTCGGCCTCGGAGTAGGCGTTGCCACCGAGATGGTTGCGCCGTTCGATCACGAGGACCCGCTTGCCCAGCTGGGTGGCCGCCCGCTCGGCGACGGTGAGACCGAAGAATCCGGAGCCGACGACGATCAGGTCAAAGCTGCTAGTGGTTGCCACGGGTCCTCAGGGTAACGGACCCTTCCTGATGATTCTCCGAGCCACGGTGGTCGCCGGGTAATGTTCGATCGTCGGTCTGCAGCCATCGGGCCGGTTCCTCTGCTTCTCGAGTAGTTCGGGGCACCGTGACGTCATCGCCTGAGTTGTCGGCACCCGTGGCTGCAATGCCACCTCCCGCGGTGGCGTCCGCCATCACGGACATCGTGGTCGTCGTGCCCGCCCACAACGAGCAGGTCCTACTCCCCTCCTGTCTCGCCGCACTCGACGCCGCGGTCGCGGGACTTCGGCAATCGGTGCAGGTGATCGTGGTGCTCGACTCCTGCGACGACGACTCCGCCGGTGCGGTACCCGACCACGTGACGACACTGCACGTGACCGCCAGGTGTGTCGGTGCCGCGCGGCGGGCGGGCTTCGCCGCGGCATCACCGACACCGGCCGACACCACCTGGTTCGCGACGACCGATGCCGACTCGGCGGTGCCGCCCGACTGGCTGCTCACCCACGTGGAGGCGGCGGACTCCGGTGCGGACGCTTTCGTGGGGATAGTCACTCCGGACGGCTTCGACGGATGGCCGCGGGGAATCGGGTCGATGTTCGACGCCCGCTACGACGCCCGACCCGGTCACCGTCACGTGCACGGGGCAAATCTGGGCATACGAGCGACCGCGTATGCCGCAGCGGGCGGATTCCGGGAGCTCGACGCGCACGAGGACGTCGACCTCGTCCGGCGGCTCGAGGATTCCGCCGTGCCGATCGTGTGGGGCGCCGATGCCCCGGTTCGTACGTCGACGCGACGGATCGGCCGGACCGTCGATGGTTTCGCCTCTTATCTTCGTGAACTCACCGATCAAGCTCCCGAGGCGTCCCGATGAGCACCGAAGCCGCCCGCGGGATCGTCGACTCCGCCGGGTTCGGCCTGCCGCGGCCCGGCACCGGTACGACGCTCGGGCGCTTCGCTGCGCTCACCCGCCTCTGCTCCGACGACATCAGCACCGGGCGGCTCGTCGAGGCGCACGCCGACGCCGACGCCATTCTCGGCGAGATCGTCGGCGGCGGGGTCCGTCCGGGCGAGTTCTGGGGTGTCTGGGCTGCTCAGCCGCCTGGGACGGGGGTCGACGCCCGGTCGGTCGCGGACGGATTCGAGCTCGTCGGCGTCAAGGAGTGGTGCTCGGGCGCGGGGGCGTGCACCCATGCGCTCGTCACGGCCGCGACGGCCGACGGCAATCGCCTGTTCGCAGTCGACCTGCGGCACCCCGGCGTGTCCACCGACTTCTCGTCCTGGCACGCCGCCGGCATGCGCGCCACCGACACCGGGACCGTCACCTTCGACTCGGTGCCCGCTACGGCAGTCGGTCGGGTCGGGGCGTATCTCGCCCGTCCCGGCTTCTGGCACGGCGGGATGGGAGTCGCGGCGTGCTGGTTCGGCGGAGCTCGGCGCGTCGCCCGACCGCTGTACCGCGCGGTGAGCCGTTCCGACGACCCTCTCCTGCGGATGCACGCGGGTGCGGTGGATGCACAGCTCGCGACCGGGTGGGCCGCGATCGAAGCCGCTGCCCGGCACATCGACGCCGATCCCACCGCTCCGTCGCAGCGCGAGGCATTCGCCCTGCGGTGGTCGATCGAACAGATCGCCACCGCCGTCATCGACCGGGTCGGTCGTGCGCTCGGCCCCGGGCCGCTGGTCGCCGATCCCGATCACGCACAGGCGGTCGCCGACCTCACCGTCTACATCCGGCAGTCACACGCCGACGCCGACCTCGCGGTTCTCGGGTCACTCGTCGACGAGAACATCCCGGGCCCCCTCGCGGATTCGTCGGAGGAGGATTCATGACCTCGGATGCCGGCAGCATGTCGGAACGTTTCGCCGCGACCCCGGTGGCAGAGACGGGAACCCCGGAGGCGGAGTGGCAACGCTGGTTCGCCACCCGGGGGCGGTGGCCGGGCGTCGACCTGTCGGTGGAGCGTCTCGTCGTGCTGTCCGCGCATCCCGACGACGAGGTGCTCGGGGTCGGGGCACTGATCTCCGCAGCCGCGCGCCGCGGGATCGAGGTGGTGACGGTGTGCCTGTCCGACGGAGCGGCGTCGCACCCGGGCTCGCCGACACTCACACCGGAACAGCTCGCCGGTCGACGGCGCACCGAACTCGATTCGGCGACAGCACTATTGGGCCTATCCCCATCGCGATGGTGCGGCCTCCCCGACGGCACCCTCGCCGAACACGAGGAGGAGGTCGAGGCGATCGTGTCCCGGGTGCTCGCCGAGAAACCGGACGTCGCCACCGGCCTGCTGGCCGTGTGGGCGCACGACGGCCACCCCGACCACGAGACGGTGGGCCGCTGCGCCCGACGGGTCGGCGACCGGTTCGGTGTGCCGTTGTGGATGTACCCGATCTGGATGTGGCACTGGGCAACTCCCGACGACCCGGCCGTCCCGTGGCATCGGGTGCAGACCTTCGACCTCGACGACGAGGCACTCGAGCGCAAACGTGCGGCGGTCGAGGCCTTCGTCACCCAGGTCGATGCACTGTCGGACGCACCCGAGGACGCCGTCGTCCTCGGTCCGCACATCCTGGCCAGATTGCTCCGCCATCGGGAGTTCGTGTTCGTATGAGACTGCCGGACAGCTACTTTCACGACATGTACGCGGGGAACGACGATCCGTGGGGATTCACCTCGCGGTGGTACGAACAGCGCAAGTACGCACTCACGCTCGCCGCACTGACCAAGCCGCGTTACCGATCGGCCTTCGAACCCGGATGCTCGATCGGTGTGCTCAGCGGGGGGCTGGCCACGCGGTGCGATCGGCTGATGTGCACGGACGTGAGCCCGCGCGCCGTCGACCTCGCCCGCCAGCGGCTCACCGGGCACCCGCACGTCGATGTCCGGGTCGGCGACATCGTGGCCGACTGGCCGTCGAAGCGCTTCGACCTCATCGTTCTCAGCGAGGTGCTGTACTACCTGGACAGGACCGCCCTCGCCGAACTGATCGCCCGGTTACCCGCGGCCCTCGCTCCGGGTGGGGAGGTCGTCGCCGTCCACTGGCGCTGGCCCGTCGACGAATATCCCCAGTCGGGTGACGACGTCCACGCCGCTCTGGCCGAGTCTCCGATGGTGGCCTCGACGTCGTACTCCGACACCGATTTCCGACTCGATGTTCTCCATTTGTCACCTGAACGGTCGGTTGCGCAACGAGAGGGACTCGTCAGTTCCTAGGGGTTATACGATCCGGCATAATAGATCCTCGACAAACGAGTGTTTCGTTTCCTGCGCTCAGCTGTCGGTCCGGCTGAGACGCGTGGAACGCGGTCTCTCGAGGAGGCAGGAGTGACCGAGGTGACGGATTTCTCGGCGCAGATGACGCGCATCGCCGGCGAGATGCGCAAACAGAGCGACGACACCGAGACTGCGGTGCGGGCGATGACCAAGTATGCGGTCGACGCCATCCCGGGCGCGGAGTACGCATCGGTGACCCTCGTGACCAACGGCGTCGTCGAGACCCCGGTGATCATCGGCGACCTGGGCGGCGAGGCCGACGAACTGCAGCGTGAGCTCGGCGAGGGGCCGTGCATCCGTGCCGCGGTCAACGACGTGACCGTGTGGATCGACGACATGCTGGTCGACGAACGCTGGCCGCGGTTCGCCGCGGAGGCCGCCGACATCGGCATCCGCTCGATGGCATGCTTCTTCCTCTACATCGACGGCGACGACTTCGGCGCGCTGAACCTGCACAGCACCCGTCCCCACGCATTCCCATCCGAGGCGCGCCTGCTGGGCGAATTGTTCGCCGCACATGCCGCGACCGCGTTCGGCGCCATCCAGGAGAAGCAGCAGCTCCGGGCGGCGCTCAGCTCGCGCGACATCATCGGTCAGGCCAAGGGCATGATCATGGAGCGCTACAAGCTCGACGCCAACGGCGCGTTCGCGCTGCTCGCCCGTCTGTCACAGGACACCAACACCAAGCTGGTCGATGTCGCGGCGCAGATCGTCGTAGCCGGGCCGGAGAGCTCCTAGCCGAGCCCGTCGTCCTTGGGGAACCCCAGCGCCGGGATGCCGCCGCGTTCCTGGAACTGCTCGAGACTCTTGCCGACCAGCACGCGCGGTCCCGTGGCAGGGGTGAAGAACATCATCCCCTTCTCGTAGACCTGCGTGACGCCCGCGGCGTCCGGGGTCAGCGACGGGAGCCCCATCGCCTCTCCGAGGGGGCCGGAGAGCCCGCCTAGGTCGGCGAACTTGCCGTCCATGGCCGACGCGGCGATCTCCAGGAACTTCGCGCCGCCGGGAATGATCTGGTCGACGAACTGCCCGAAGCTACCGAAGTCGAGTCCCAGTGAGGGCCCGGACGGTCCGGTGGGCGGCTTGACGATGCGCGGCGCCGGCTGGCCCTGCACGGTGAACCACGACGACTTCAGCTTCAGTTTGGTGCGTGCCTCTTCGCCAGAGACCTCGGAGGTTCCGCCGGAACCCACGGCACGGACCTTGACAGCGCGGCCGTGTTCGGCTCCGAGGCCGTTGGCCTCGACCACTTCGAAGCTCCGGAGAGCACCCACACCGAAGGCCGAGCCGATGGTGCCGGCCGAGACGGTCACGGTCCAGTTGTGATTGGGCGAGACCGTGTCACCCTCGTCGGGTACGGCCGGGAAGCGGCCGCCGGCCGAGAAGCCACCCGTCGAGGCGGAGAACTCGGTGAACGCGGGCTGGCCGTTCTGCAGCAGGATCTGGCCTGCGGTCGCGTCGGCCGCCACATTGGTCCGACGATCCTCGCCGGAGACGCCGCCGTACACCTGGGAGTTCTGGGTGTCGTCGATCTTCTTGCCGCCGGCGATCGCGGCGAGTGCATAGGTGCGGGCGGCGACGGCTTGCGCCTGCAGTGCCGCCGCGCCGCCGGAGTCGGCCCAGGCGGGCAGGCTCTCACGCGGGATGACGCCCTTGACGTAGTCGTCGATGTGGATGCGGTTGACCACGCGTCCACCTTCGAGGCCCAATGCGCCTCGGTAGGCCTTCTCGGAACCACAGAACTTGAGGAACTCGGCCGCGGGCCGGTTCGGCGCCATGCTCAGCGGTTCGACGAACGTGGCCGGGACGGAGCGGAGCACGTTACCGCCGCAGCCGCTGCGAATGGCGGCCGTGCCCCCGGACAGGCTGACCGCCTGTCCGGGAGCCACCGTCTGACCTCCGACGCGCATTCCGGCGTCCGCATGCACATTCACCGAGTTCTGACCCGTGAGGGCCACGATGATCTCGGGCCTGTCCACCTTCCCCGCGGTGGTTCCACCGTAGAAGTGACGCAGGATCTGCTGTGCCGACCAGCCCTTACGGGCGTAGCCGTACGCACCCCATTGCCCCATTCCGCGGCCGTGGCCATGACCGTGCCCGATCAGCGTCACCGTCGACCCGACCGAAAGCTCGACCCCGGGGGTCGATTCCGTCGAACTCGCGGCAACGAGTCCTCCGGCCAGCAGTGCGGGCGCGAGCCCGGCCGCGGCCCAGGTCAGCAACTTTCCGCGAGTCCGTGCGGGCCGGGAGCCGGTCGCCGGCCTCCCCGGCAGGAGCCGTCTGGGTCGGGCTTCGTTCACTACAGAACACATCCTTCGGTCGCGACGACACCAGCCTCAGAAGTTCCAGCAAGCTGCAACTTTCACTCAATCGTGGCCGATGTGACGATTGGGACTTAAGTGACATTAGTGAACCTCATTCGCGTTCACCAAGTCGAGCAGATCACAACCGGATCACGAGTTGTCTCCCGGATCGTGACCTCATGAATATCACCAGTAACACAGGCCTCATAAGTAACAAGAGAGTCACGAGTGGTCAGACGTCGGCGTGTGTCATGTCCACGAAGCGCCGATCCGCATCACGATGGCGGCCGACACCGAGCACGCCTCGACGCCCGCCCGGCGCGCGAGGCTGCACACATCGCATCGATGACCGGATCCCCCCTCCGGCGAGGAGACCCCAGTGCGTTACCCCCGACCGAAGCATTCGATCGCTCTCGCGGCCATCGCCGCGGCGGTCGTCGCGAGTCCGTTCGCGGTGATCGCGAGCACCTCAGGCCCGCAGGCCGGCGACACCCGGCTCGTCGACAACAAGCAGAAGATCTCCAACACCGAGATCGAACAGGTACCGATGCGTGAGCTGCCCGCCGCCATCCTCGATGTCGCGTCCTCGGGCCTCGCCGCCGCCGGCGTCACGCTGCCGGAGATCGATCCCGATGCGTTCCCCCTCCCCGATCTGACGGTCCCGCTGGCGAAGGGGATCGTGCCGAGCGCTTCCCGCGATTCGAGCACCACCGAGTCGAGCACCACCGAGTCGAGCTCCCCGGAGACCACTTCCGCCGAGGCGCCCGTGCCGACAACCGAATCGGATCCGGCTTCCGCACCGACGAGCACCACTCCCCCTCCCGTGACGACGATGCGTGACGGGCGCGAGGTGGGTGCCGCGGTGACGCACATCGTGCGCGAGGACCCCATCAAGATGGTCGCCTTCACCTGGGACCGCCCCGTCGACGTCGACCTGAAGCTGCGCGCGAAACAGCCCGACGGGAAGTGGAGTCCGTGGACGGTCTTGGAGCAGATCTCGAAGGGCGGCGCCCCGAGTGCCGAGAAGCCGGCGGGCACCGAACCGGTGTGGGTCGGCGATGCACGTGAGGTGCAGGTCGCCGCGTCGAAGGACGGTCTGGCGATCCCGGCCGCCGAGACCCAGGGCGGCGACCTCGCGCAGCTGGCCGTCGGCTCCGCGAGCGAGATCGTGACGAAGCTGGCCGAGACGGCTCTCAACACCCTCAAGGCGACCCTGATCAGCCCCGAGGGGCTGCTGTCGCTGGGCTCGTCGCTGCTGTCCCCGCTGACCGGCGGACCGCAGGTGGTCGCACGCCAGCAGTGGGGTGCGGACGAGGGAATCCGCTGCTCGCAGCCGGTGTACTCGCCGCAACTCAAGGGCGCGATCGTGCATCACACCGCGGGCAGCAACGACTACACACCGCAACAGTCGATCGAGATCGTGCGGGGCATCTACGCGTACCACGCACAGAGCCTGAACTGGTGCGACATCGGCTACAACGTGCTCGTCGACAAGTACGGACAGATCTTCGAAGGCGCGTTCGGCGGACTCGACCGCAACGTGGAGGGCACCCACACCGGCGGATTCAACAAGGACACGGTCGGCCTGTCGTTCATCGGCAACCTGGAAGAGGTGCCGCCCACCGCGGCGGCAGTGGCCGCGGCCGGACGGTTCCTGCGCTGGCGGCTCGGCAAGGCCGGTCTGAACCCTGCGGGCACCGCGAACCTCAGGTCAGAGGGTTTCGCGGGCACCAAGTTCGCGGCCGGGACTCAATCCAACCTGCCGATGATCTCCGGCCACCGCGACTACAACAGCACCAGCTGCCCCGGCGTGCACGGCTACTCGGCGCTGGAGCAGGTCCGGGCGCTGGCAGGTGGCGCTGCGCCGGCCCCGGAGGCGACGCCCGAGGCGACACCGGAAGGAGCACCTCCCGCCGAGCCGGGAGCACCCGCACCGGCACCGGCACCGGCACCGGAAGCCGCCCCACCCGCCGCCTGAGCGGGCGTCAGCCGAACCAGCGCTCGAGAACTTTCGCGACGCCGTCGTCGTTGTTGCCGACGGTGATCTCGTCGGCGGCGTCGAGCGCGGCCTGATGACCGTGTCCCATGGCCACGCCGTGGGATGCCCACGTGAGCATCTCGACGTCGTTGGGCATGTCGCCGAAGGCGATCAGGCCGTCGCCGGGGAGACCGGTGGCCTCACAGAGACGCGCGAGTCCGGACGCCTTGTGCGTACCGGGCACCGACAGTTCGACGAGCCCGTTGTCGGTGGAGAACGTCACCTGGGCGAGGTCGCCGACGAACGGCTGCAGCCGCGCGGCCATCTCGCCGCTCGGCATGTCCGGTTTGCGCACGAGCAGCTTCACCGCCGGTTCGCTGAACACCTCGTCGTCGCCGACCTCGACGTGATCCGGGTTCAGCCAGGCGTGTTCGTAACCGGCGCTCGCGACGAACGGCGGCGTCGCCGCGTCGTGCGCCGACCGGCCGGCACGCTCGGCGGCGATGCCACACCCCGGGATCTCCTGGTAGGCGATCTCACCCAACTTCACGAGGGCGTCGGGTTCGAGATTGGCCGACCACAGGACCTGGTCGTGCTCGGCGTCGTAGATGATGGCGCCGTTGGCGCACACCGCGTACCGGACGAAGGCATCGGTGTCGGCGAACTGGTCGGTGATCTCGGCGATCCACCGGGGCGGGCGACCGGTCGCGAGCACGAACTCGACGCCCGCCGCACGGGCCGCCGACAACGCGGCCACGGTTCGCGACGACACCCGGTTGTCGTCGTCGATCAGTGTCCCGTCCACGTCGCTGGCGATGAGGGTGGGTGGACCGAATGTCATCTGTTTCCTCTGTCTCGGGCCTGGTAGGCCTCACGTTGTTTCTCGGCCGCCTTGCGGGCGCGGCCCTCGGCTTTGCGGAGCGCTTCGTCGGCCTCGATGACCGCGGCCTCCGGTGGTGTCGGGGCCGATCCGCCGAGCCGTGCCGGTACCCAGAACTCGCCCGCCGGGTGCGGGCCGTAGGCGTCCTGGACCTCGTGGAGCATGGAATCCACGCGGCCGGGATGAAGTCGACGTAGCCCGTGTGGTTGATGCACAGCACCGCGCCGCCGACCTCCGGGATGTTCTGGACCCCGGTGAAGTGCAGGTCGAGCGCCTGGGCGCGGACGAGCGTGTTCGCGATGATCTCCAGGGTCCGGTAGACCGGCTCCCGTCCTCGACGCGGCCCGCTGCTCATTCCTCCAAGGTTAACGGTCAGCGGTTGTCACGCTGAGCGCGCTTGGCGGCGCGTTCGGCCTGCTCCTCGGCGTCCATGCGGTTCGCCTCCTCGAGCGTCGGTGCCGACCCGCCGAGGCGTGCGGGAACCCAGAACTCACCCTTGGGGTGCTCGCCGTAGGCGTCCTGCAGTTCGAGCAACTTCGCGCTCATGACCTCGTGCAGCTTCGCGGTGAGGGCGTCGGGATCGCCGGTGGGCTCGAGCGCTTCGCAGACCCCGATCGAGATCGGGTAGCCGGTGCGGCCGAGCTGCTTCGGATGTCCCTTGGTCCACACGCGCTGGGCACCCCAGATCACGGTCGGGATGATCGGCGCACCGGACTCGATCGCCATGCGTGCCGCACCCGACTTGAACGCCTTCAGCTCGAAGCTGCGGCTGATCGTCGCCTCCGGGTAGACGCCGACGAGCTCGCCGCGCTTGAGGTACTCGACCGCGGCCCGGTAGCTGTCCGCACCGGCGGTACGGTCGACGGGGATGTGCTTGAGCGAGCGCATGATCGGGCCGGAGATCTTGTTGTCGAAGACCTCTTTCTTCGCCATGAACCGCACCTTGCGACGTCCCTGCAGATGGGCGGGGATGCCGGCGTAGGTGAAGTCGAGGTAGCCGGTGTGGTTGATCGCGACGACGCCGGGGCCCTCGGCCGGTACATGCTCGACGCCCGACACCTTGAACTTGAGACCTTCGGCCAGCCACAGCAGGCGGGCGGCGGTGATCACGGTGTCGTAGACGGGTTCCATGCCGGAAAGCTTAACCAGTGATCGGACGCGGCAGGTCAGGCCTGGTCGGCACCGATGCGGGTGACGGCGAACACGAGGTCGACGGCGGCGTCGGAGAGCTGTTCGGGCGTGAGGGCGAGTCGGCCGTCGATGTGGTCGAGGTAGAGCGCCACGAGTGCCCCGGTGAGCGCCGAGGAGATCACCGCGACGCGTTCGGGGGCGAGTGAGTTCTCGTCGGTGACCATGGCCAGGACGGCCTGGACGAATCCGGGCACGGTGGCGGCACGATGGGCGCGGAGGACGTCGTCGGCGAGCGGTTCGCGCAACAGGATGCGAGCCCGCCCCGGCTCGTCCTGGAAGAACTCGCGAAAGCCCTCGAGCAGCGCACGGACGTTTCCCCGCCGGTCGGCGGGCCGCTCGATGACGGCGATCCGAGCGAGGAGTTGTTCGGTGACGCGGTCGTACACCGCGGTGACCAGCTCCTCGGTCGAGGAGAAGCTCTCGTAGAAGTAGCGGGGGCTGAGGCCGGCCTCGCGCACGACGGCCCGCATCGTCACCGCAGCGGTACCGCCGGTGCCCAGCAGGGTCTCGGCGACGGCGAGCATCTGCTCGCGCCGGTCGGTGGACCGGTCCTCGAGCGTCTGCCCGCGCCACAGCTTGGGAGAACTCATGTGTTCATCGTCGCATCTGCGCGCGGCGGGACTCATGGCCCACGCGGGCGGTCCGCGCGGCTCGATACATTGGTGGACTGTAGTGCTTTGACGCGCAGCCCCGCGCACACCAGGAAAGGCCCCCTTCGTGCAGATCACCAGCATCGGTCACGCCGGTTTCCACATCCAGACCAACGCCGGATCGATCCTCTGCGACCCCTGGGTCAACCCCACCTACTTCGCCTCGTGGGTGCCGTTCCCGGACAATTCCGAGCTCGACTGGAAGACGCTCGGCGACTGCGACTACCTCTACGTCTCGCACCTCCACCGTGACCACTTCGACGAGAAGAACCTTCGCGAGAACGTCAACAAGGACGCGACGGTCCTGCTCCCCGACTACCCGGTGCCGGACCTGCGTGGTGAACTCGAGAAGCTCGGCTTCACCAAGTTCGTCGAAACCACCGACTCGGTGAAGACGACGGTGACCAACGACAAGGGTTCGCTCGACGTCATGATCATCGCGCTGCGCGCCCCGGCCGACGGGCCGATCGGCGACAGCGGCCTGGTCGTCTCCGACGGCGAGACCGTCTGCTTCAACATGAACGACGCCCGCCCGATCGACCTCGACGTCATCGATGACGCGTTCGGCCACGTCGACGTGCACCTGCTGCAGTACTCAGGCGCCATCTGGTACCCGATGGTCTACGACATCCCGCGGAAGTCGAAGGCCAACTTCGCATCTCAGAAGCGTCAGCGCGGAATGGACCGCGCGCGATCGTACATCGAGCAGGTCGGTGCGACCTGGGTCGTGCCGTCGGCCGGTCCGCCGATGTTCCTCGACGAAGATCTTTTCCACCTCAACGACTTCGGTTCCGCCGACACCGCGGACGACACCTCGATCTTCCCCGATCAGGAGACCTTCCTGGAGCAGATGCGCATCCACGGCACCGACGACGGCGAGAAGCATCGCGGCCTGATGATGGTCTCCGGATCGGTCGCCGACTTCACCGGTTCGACGCTGAACGAGGTCAGCCACCCGTACGCGCCGGGCGACGTGTTCGGCGAGAACAAGCGCGCCTACCTCGAGCGGATGAAGGAGAAGTTCGCACCGGTGATCGCCGCGGACAAGGCCACCTGGGCGCCCGCCGAGGGGGAACCGCTGATCGGCGCCCTCCGCGAACTCTTCGAGCCGATCATGGCCCAGTCGGATCTGATCTGCGACGGCATCGGTTACCCCGTCGGCCTGGTGATGACCCCGGGCGGCGGTCCGGCGAACGACGCCACCGAGACCGTCGTACTCGACTTCCCCAACCGCATCGTGCGTGAGCCGAAGGAGGGAGAAGGCAAGTACCGCTACGGTTTCCGAATCGCCACCGAACTCGTGCGCACGGTTCTCCGGGACAACGAGCCGGACTGGGTGAACACCATCTTCCTGTCCACGCGTTTCACCACGTGGCGCATCGGCGGATACAACGAGTTCCTGTACACCTTCTTCAAGTGCCTGACCGACGAGCGCATCGCCTACGCCGACGGCTGGTTCGCCGAGGCACACGACGATTCTGCGTCGATCACCAAGGACGGCTGGGAGATCCAGCGCCGCTGCCCGCACCTGAAGGCCGATCTCGGCAAGTTCGGTGTCATCGAGGGCGAGAAGCTGACCTGCAATCTCCACGGCTGGCAGTGGGACCTGGCGTCGGGCCGCTGCCTGACGTCGAAGGGCCACGAGCTGCGCGCGAGCAAGCTCGACTGACGCGATGACGGCGTCCGAACGGACCTACGCCGGAAGGCCGGTCGGCGACCAGGAACTCGGGCGGTTTCAGCCCTGAAATGGGGGGTATTCCACCCCACATGACAACTGTGACCGAGATACTCGAGGCACATCCGGTCCGCGACGACATCGACGACGCCGTGCTCGCGGCCTGTATCCAGGCGTGCGCCGAATGTACGCAGGCCTGCACCTCGTGCGCGGACGCATGCCTCGGCGAGAGCGGCGTCGAGCACCTCGTCGAGTGCATCCGCGCCGACCTCGACTGCGCCGACCTGTGTTCCATCACCGAGCGAGTGCTGCTCCGGCGCACCGAGGCCGGCATCGCGGTTGTGCGGAAGACCCTGGAAGCGTGTGCCGTCGCATGTGCAACCTGCGCTGACGAGTGCGCGAAGCACGCCGACCTTCATCAGCATTGCCGGATCTGTGCCGACGTCTGCCGACAGTGCGAGGAGGCTTGCCGCGCCCTGCTGCTCGTGCTCGGCTGATCTCGGCGTAAACGCGCAGTAGTCGTTCGTTATGCACGTGTTGTCGGCCGGGCACGATCCGACGTCGATGATTGCCGTCGAACTCCGGTGGGTAGGCGGGTGGATACCGTCGCAAGAGGCGCCTCGACCGAGGCGCGATGTCGAACCCGACAGTGAGGAGAGAAGATCATGGCTCAGTACCGCGTCGTGGATTCCGACGAAAAGGTCATCGAGGAGAAGGATTTCGACGACGCCACCAGTGCTTACGACTGGTTCAAGACCGTCGCCGCGCCCGACGACAGCCTCGGGACCGTCATGCAGGTCCACGACAACGGCGAATGGAAGAACTTCGAGGTGTCCGACGGCGGCACCAACAAGCACCCCTCAGCCGACGCAGACTGACGTCCGAGGCCGGCGGGCGGTTGCTTCAGCAGCCTCCCGTCGGTCGTCCGGCGAACCGATTGTCCAGAAATGCAAGAGCCTCGACGCTCCAGGGGATGAACGCCGCCGTATGTGACTGGCCGCGGTACTCGGTGAACGTCGTGGGCACTCCGCGACGACAAAAACTCCCGGCCAGGCGCGCGACGTCACCGGCGATCATCACGCCGTCGCCGACGCCGTCGGAGTTCCCGACTCCCAACATCATCGGCGCCCGCGGGGTACCGAGCGTCCCCATGATGTTGGCCGAAAGTGCCCGGCGTGCACCGGGAACGTCGAGGATGCCACCGACCCCGGGCTTCAGGAGCTGACGGTCGGTGAGCCCCGGGTATGCGTCGGCGAATTGTTCTATGCACTGCCCGGCCACCTGACGCAGGATGCGCGTGCCCTTCGGGGACAGGTAGTCGGCCAGGTTCAGGCCGTAGGTCTCGTCGTAGACCGCCATCAGCGCCGGGATGACTCCGGTCCAGTCCTTCTTGCCGTTGACGTAGCCCAGGTTGTGGATGGGATCGACGACCACTCCGCCGGCGGCTGCCCCGACGATGTTCAGCTCCGGCGCGTACTTCGGCGCCAGTTCCGCACCGAAGCCCGTCGGCACCGATCCGCCGGAGTAGCCGAACAGTCCGATCGGAGTGCGTGCCGGAGCACGAAGCTGACGCAGGCTCGCCCGGAGACCGTCGAGTGCGGCGTAGCCGGATTCCCGCGCAATCGTCCAGCGCAGGCCACGCCCTTCGTAGTCGGGCACCGACACCGTGTACCCGGCGGCCATCAGGCCGGTGACCAGGCTGATGTCGATCGGCCGCTCGGACATGTTGCCGCCGCGCAGCGTGTACGACGGGTCGCACTGAGAGCCCAGCGCGTCGTAGAACGAGTGGTAGGACACCAGACGACGCGGTGCCCCCGGTCCCACACCCGGCGGTGAGATCACGGTGGTGACCGTCGACGTCGGGTTGCCGAAGTTGTTGGTGCTGCGGTAGAGGATCTGTGTCGCAGATATCGGCACATTCGTTGCGCGCCAACCGAGTTGAACCTGTCGTGTCCGCAGTACCGCACCCGGCACCCGGTTCTCGTAGCCGCGGGGCGGGACATAGAAGGGGTCCTGCGACGGCAGCTGGCTCGGCGCCGCGACCGGGTTCGGCAGCGGCGCGGCGGTGACCGGTTGGGCCACCAGGCACAGGGAGACCCCCATGCCGATCACGGAGGTCAGCGTCACCAGGAACCGCAATGTCAGGCGCATGAGCAGTAATGATGCCGGTGTTGTCGGATTTTGGACGGGTTACACGGTATAGACGGCACAGTTCAGCCGACCGGCGTGCTCTCCCCCGCGCGTTCGACCTCTTCGATGACCGGCGACATCGCGACGACCACCGCGCCGATGACGGCGGCGATGAACGCGATCACCGCGACCGGTCCCCAGCCTTCCCGGACGGTGTCGCCGAGGACCACGATCCCGATAACGCCGGGCACCACGGTCTCGCCGACCACCAGCGACGCCGACGCCGCACTCACCGCGCCCTTCTGCAGGGCCACCGTGAACATGTAGAACCCACCCGGTCCGGCCAGGATGATCGCGTACAGGGCGGGGTCGGTGAAGAGTTCACCGAGATCGAAGGGGTCCAGGCCGTCGAGGATTCGGACCGCCACGGCGAGAACGCCGAACAGCACACCGCCGGACAAACCTGCCAGCACCGCGACCCGACTCTGCATCCGCGGCAGGATCGCTGCTCCGAGACCGAGGATGACCACCGCCGCGATGAGAACGGCCCAGTGCAGCCACCACTCGTGTTTGCGTCCCTCGTCGCCCGCGGCGAACCCGAGCAGCACCAACGCCACCACGACGACGCCGATCGCGATCCAATCACGCTGGGACAGCTTTGCTTTCAGCACGATGGTCGCCAGCACCACCGTCACGACCAGATTGGCGCTGACGATGGGCTGCGCGAGGAACAGCGGGATCATCCGCGCCGCCACGAGGTTGCCGAGAAACCCGATGCCGTCCAACGCCATTCCCGCGATGAACGCCACCGTCAGCATGGCCGCGATGGTCGACCGCAGCGACGGCGCCTCACCGGGCCCGGCACCCGTGTCGGCTACGCTCTGCGCGCCTCGTGCCTGCAGCACCGAGGCCGTACCGTAGGCGAGCGCCGCGAAGACGGCCGCGAGGATTCCGATCAGCATCGGATCAGTATCCCCGCTTCGGCCCGAAAATCGGTCAGAGACCGGGACCTTCGGCACGCAAGTTGTCCACCTCGTCCATTGCGGCACGCAATTTGCCCAGCCACTCCTCGGTGTGCGCGCCGACCAGCTTGACCGACCAGGCCAACGCGTCGGCCCTCGACCGGGCGACCCCGGCATCGACGAGGGTGTCGAGAACGCGCCGTTCCGGCTGCCGGAGCCGCGTCATGACCGGTACCGCAAGGTGGGTGAAGAGGATTCGCTCGTCACCGACGGCGACACCCCATGACACCTTTCGGGCGTGGCGGGCCTGCGCCTCGTCGGCGATCGACATCCGTTCCGCGCGGGTGTCCTCGCGGAACCTCGACGCCCGCCCCTGTGCTGCGGCCCGTGCGTCGGCGTCGTCGCTGGTCTCGGGCGGCTCAAGGGCTCCGATCACCGTGATCTCGTCGCGGTCGACGGTGACCTCTACGGGTCCGGTGAACCAGGCGTCGGGCAGTCGGCCGGCGAACCACGCGGCGGCATCCCCGGCGTCGGGCAGTTCGGCTTGCTGCCAACCACCACGACGACCACGCGCTACCGCTGTCAGCGACCGATGGTGTCGAGTTCGGCCAGGTCATCGGCGGTCAGCGCGAGGCCGGCGCCCGCGATGTTCTCGCGGAGGTGTGCCGCCGACGACGTCCCGGGGATGAGCAGGATGTTCGGTGAACGCTGAAGCAGCCAGGCCAGTGCGACGGACATGGGTGTGGCGCCCAGGCGGCCGGCGACCCGGGACAGCGCTTCGGACTGCAGCGGCGAGAAGCCGCCGAGCGGAAAGAACGGCACGTACGCGATGCCGTCGGCGGCGAGTTCGTCGATAAGGGCGTCGTCGGCGCGATGGGCGAGGTTGTACATGTTCTGGACGCAGACGATCGGGGCGACGGAACGTGCCTCGGCGTCCCGGGTGGCGCCGACCTTCGTCGCGATGAACAGCGACTCGGGATATGGGTGGAGCGTCTCGCGGATCAGTTCGTTGGTGACGCGAGGTCCATAGGCGTCGCTGGTGTCGATGTGGGTGATGCCCAGTTCGACGACGTCGCGGAGCACGGCCCGGGCCGCGACGGGGTCGGCGGGCGGACCCATCACCCAAGGACCGGCGAGTTGCATTGCGCCGTAACCGAATCTGGTGACTGTTGTGTCACCCAGGGTCCAGGTGCCGCCGGGAAAAGGGAGGGATGAGTTCACGATCATGTATTTCGTTCGGAGTGGTGGCTCAGTTCTTGAAGAAGCTGAGGGGCCAGCGGTGGTGGAACAACGGTCGTGCCGGTGAGGGCGTTGGTCGACGACCGCTCAAGCGTCGCTCGCGGCGAGGGCTCGTAGCCTCCGTCAAGTGACTGCATTACGATTCCTCCACCGACTCAGGCCGGTGGGACTTCAGAAGGGCGGAGGTCCGTCCATGTGCTGACGCCTCTCACGTTCCCGCTGGTTGCGGGCACGCTCGGCCCGCCGGCGTGCGTGCTTGTGCGCGAGCCGGTTGCTGGTGGGCGGGGTGTCGTCCCCGGTTATGACCCGTGGGGACGGTGGGGCCTGGGGTGGCTGTTCGTAGCGGATACGACGCAGGTTCGGGAAGGAGTCCTCGAGGTTCTCGGCGTCACCGGGAATGACGACGCCTTCCGGGGTGCGGTACTCGGTGACCAGGTGGCCGTCGTCGTCGCGGTACTGGACGTCGACCCAGTCGCCGAACGTCTTGTGCAGATGCCCGAACCGGCACTTGGCGTTCAAGTTCTCACTCGCCGTCGCCCCACCCTGGGCGGGATCGGTGTGGTCGTACTCGGTCACGTGGTCCAGATCAGAGTCGAAAGCCGAACACCCGCAGCCCGGTTCGGTGCAATACCCATCACGCACCCGCACGAAATCGGCACACGCAGCGGTGGGCCGGTACGGGTCGGCGGCTTGCGCACCCGGGTAGACGATCACGACGTCTTTCGACGGGACGTCCTCGACAACAACGCGGGCCGGGGGTGTGCGCACCGGGGTGACGGGTGTGATGGTCGCGTCGACCCGTTCGGCGAGATCACGCACATGCTCGTCGGAGACGATCCCGTGGCCGTCGACCCAACCGATACCGGGTGCCCCGGCGAGAGTGGCGGCGTCGGTGACCACGTGGACGACGACCTCGGTACTCACCGACCGGACCACCTCGGCGGGGTCGGGGATCTCGGCGTCACAATCCTCACGCTGGCATTGGCAGTCGAAGACGGTGCCGGTCAGCAGCGCGAACATGGCATCGGAGTTGCGCTGGTTACGGTTCCGGCCGTCGTGGGCGCAGACGGTGTCGGCCAACGCTTTCACCGCTTGTGCCGCGATGCGAATGTTCTCCGCGGCCATCACGCCGGTGATCTCACCGGTGCCGTCGGTGAAGTTCTCGGTCCACATACCGCGCTTGTCCAACGCTTCACGACGCCGCTCCCGCACCGCGTCAGGATCGTGACGGAAGACGAGGCGGTCGACCATGTCACGCAGCTTCGGTGTGGTCCAGGCGCCCTTCCTGGTGCGCAGGATGGTTTCGATCTCGGTATCGAGGTCCGCGATGGCCGCGGCGTCGGAGATGAGGTCGGTGCGGGAGATGACCGTCTGGATCAACTGCCGCGACAGGATGCCGTCGCGCAGGGTGGTCAGCACTTTCGGTAACCGGTCCCGCAGGGCGAGCGCTTCACCGACCCACTGATCAGCCTGGTAGCGGGTGATGGCGGCTTCGCGGCAGACCCGGGTCACCATCTCGGTGTAGCGGTCGATGAAGAACCCGCCCTGAGTGTTGACCACGAGCTGGTCGTAGACGGTGACGATCGACTCATACCGGCACCATGCCAGATAAGCCTCACCATGGCGGATCGAACCGAACCGTTCCATATGGGTTGCGGTGTCAGACAATTCGGGGTGGGCAGGATCGACCCCGGCGAGGAACCCGCCCGGAAGATCGATCCACTTGCTCACGCTGCCCCCACAACGTCTACAGCCCAACCTGGATGGCTGAATCTGTTACCAACCAATCTAGATCAACCCACCGACAAACGCGGATCCTCCTCCACAAGGTCCCGGTAACCAACACGTTGTGCGCCAGTCGGTTCCATCGACCTCAGTCGGTACCTGCCAGGCGTCGAGCGCATCACGAAGCGCTGCCCGCGAGGTGACTCCGAGTTTGGGAACACCCGATACAGATGCGACGAGACGGTGCGTGGCGTCGATCCGCCCGGTGCGCACTGCGGCCTCACTCGGTGGTCTTCGCGGCCCTGCTGCTCTCCGCCGGCCTGGCTCAGTGACCGGGTGGGACACCGACTGCTGTTCATCGTCGGAATCGGCTAGCGAAACCTGCCGGGTGCCGCGAGCTAGTGGGGTCGGCCCAGCTCCCGCGGCGGATGCCCGTACCCGCGAGGCGCATTTGTGGCGTCGGCCGTCTCGACGGCGGTGACGGCACCCGACGACGCGAGCACCACTCCCCCGCCGACGGCGGCGACGAAGGCGACGATCGCGGCCGGTCCCCAGCCCGCGCGCGTGACGTCACCGAGGAAGGCGATGCCCACCGCGCCCGGGAGAACCGTCTGCCCGACGACGAGTGCTGCCGCGGCACCGTTCACCGATCCGGTCTGGAGTGCCACGGTGAACAGGTAGAAGCCGCCGATCCCGCTGAGCAGCAACGCATACAGAGCCGGGTCGGTGAACAGCACGGTGAGGTCGAGGGGGTCCAGGCCGTCGAGGATGCGGGACGCCACCGCCATCACACCGAACACGGCGCCGGCGATGAGACCGGTGACAGTGGCGATGTGAGTCTTCAAGCGCCGCATCACGATCAGGCCGAGCAAGATCAGCGCGGGACCGGCGACCAGGACGGCCCACCGCATCCACGCAGTGTGGTCCCCGCCCTCGCGACCGGCCGACACCGCCAGCAGGATCAGCGACGCCACGACCACCGCACCGGCGATCCAATCACGCATCGTGAGGCCGACTTTCAGCACGACCATGGCGAGGAGCGCCGTGGCGACCAACCGGGCCGAGATGATGGTCTGCGACAGGAACAGCGGGATCAGACGGGCCGACGCGATCGTCGCGATGAACCCGATGATGTCGAACACGAACCCGACCAGGAACGGCACCGTCAGCATCGTCAGCGCGGTGGACTTCAACGACGGGTGGGCCGCCGCGGATCGTCGACGCTCCTCACGGATGGCGGCGCGCTGCGAGACCTGCTCGGCGCCCAGCGCCTGGAGAACGGCCGCGGCGGCAAACGCCAGCGCACCGATCACCGCGATGACGATCCCGCTGGTCATGACCCAGGCTCAGATCAACGAGGCGTGAGGACGTCGGTGCCGACGAACTTCGCAAGCTCGGGCGGCAGTTTCACCGAACCGTCGGGCTGCTGGTGGTTCTCGAGGATGGCCACCAGCCAGCGGGTGGTCGCGAGTGTGCCGTTGAGCGTCGCCGCGGTCTGCGGCTTCCCGTTCTCGTCGCGGTAGCGGATCGAGAGACGGCGGGCCTGGAACGTCGTGCAGTTCGACGTCGACGTGAGCTCGCGGTAGGCGTTCTGGGTGGGAACCCAAGCCTCGCAGTCGAACTTGCGCGACGCCGACGAACCGAGGTCGCCACCCGCGACGTCGATGACACGGTAGGGCACGTCGATCGCGGCCAGCATGTCCTTCTCCCAGCCCAGCAGACGCTGGTGCTCGGCCTCGGCGTCCTCGGGCCTGCAGTAGATGAAGCCCTCGACCTTGTCGAACTGGTGCACGCGGATGATGCCGCGGGTGTCCTTGCCGTAGCTGCCGGCCTCCCGGCGGAAGCAGGTCGACCAGCCGGCGTACCGCTTCGGGCCGTCGGACAGGTCCAGGATCTCGTCCATGTGGTAGCCGGCGAGCGGCACCTCCGAGGTGCCGACCAGGTACAGGTCGTCGTCCTTGTCGAGGTGGTAAACCTCGTCGGCGTGGGCGCCGAGGAAGCCGGTGCCCTCCATGACCTCCGGACGCACCAGGACGGGCGGGACCATCAGCGTGAAGCCGTTGGCGGCAGCCTTCTGCGCGGCCATGTTGAGCAGGCCGAGCTGCAGGAAGGCGCCCTGCCCGGTGAGGAAGTAGAACCGCGAACCCGACACCTTGGCGCCGCGCTCCATGTCGAGCAGACCGAGCGACTCGCCCAGTTCGAGATGATCCTTCGGGTTCTCGATCTCGCGGGGCTCTCCGACGTGCTCGAGGACGATGTAGTCGTCCTCGCCACCCGCGGGGGCCTCCGGCGCGACGATGTTGGAGATCGCGCGGTGGGCCTTCGCGGCGGCCTCATCGGCCTCGGACTGACGCGCGACGGCAGCCTTGACCTGCTCGGCGAGCTCCTTGCCCTTGGCGAGCAGCGCCTGCTTCTCGTCGCCCTGCGCCTTGCCGACCTGTTTTCCGAGAGCCTTCTGCTCGGAGCGCAACGTGTCGGCGTCGACGATGGCCGCACGACGGGCCGCATCGGCATCGAGCAGGGCATCCACCAGGCCGGGGTCCTCGCCGCGAGTGCGCTGCGAAGTACGGACCAGATCCGGGTCGTCACGAACAATCTTCAGGTCGATCACGCCTTCAAACCCTACTTGAGCGCGCGATGCGAACCCGATCACGCCACCGAAGTGAAACCCGGGCCCGCCCGCAGGTCAGCTCCAGAGCGCCCGGAGATCGTCGCGGCCGAACATCGCGGCGGCGTCGGCGGCCGACGGGGTGCCTCCGTGCGGATCGGCCCCGGCGTCGACGAGCAGCCGGACCACGTCGTCGAATCCCTTGAACACCGCGCCGGCCAGCGGGGTCTGTCCGCGGTCGTTGGCGAGGTCGGGATCGGCGCCGCGGGACAGCAGCACCGAGACCGCCGACGCGCGGCCGTGATAGGCGGCGAGCATCAGCAGCGAGTCGCCGGACTGGTTGCGCAGGTTCACCGGCACCCCGGCATCGACGTAGCCGCTCAGCGTGGCGGCGTCGCCGGAGCGGGCCATCTCGAACAGGCGCGTGGCCAGTTCGACCACCTCGGCGTCCGGTATCGCGTCCGGACCGGGCACGGGAGAGGAATCGGCGGGCATTCCCGCGAGTGTAGGCAGCTCTCGCCGCAGTGGCTGGTGCCCGCATCGACTGATGCGGGTGTGCCCAGCCGGATCGACCAGGCATGATGGATCCCGATGAACGAGCCCGACCCTGATCGCGACAAGCCCGACCACGACGCGCACGACGCCATCGACGACGATTTCACCGCCGTCGACCCGGTCGCACCGTACGACGAGCCGGTCAATGCCGTCGGCCGGCCCCCACGAAACGCCACGCGCAATCCCGTCTTCGTCGTCCTGGCCGCGATCGTCGTCGGCGCACTCGTCGCCGGCGGTATCGCCTTGGCGATGGGCGTCTTCGACGACGCCGGCAGCGTCGGCGGCAGCAAGGTCGGCGAGGGCGAACGACTCGTCCAGAACGCCTTCACCCAGTCCGTCGCCGGCGACTGCCTGGACTGGCCCGAGGGGAACCCCGGGCAGCCGACCGCAGTCGAATGCGCGCAGAAGCACCGCTTCGAGGTGGCCGGCGGCATCGACACCTCGCTCATCCCCGGCGTCGAGTTCGGTGAGGACGCGCTGTGGCCCGGGCCCGAGCGTTTCGCCGCCATCCGCGACGAGCAGTGTCCGGTGATCGTCGACCAGTACCTCGACGGTCGCCTCGATCCGCAGGGCCGCTTCTCGGTCGGCATGATGTACCCGTCGCAGGCCCAGTGGGACAAGGGCGCCCGGCAGCTGCGCTGCGGGGTCCAGGAAGACGGGGCCAACGGTCAGCCCGTGCAGTTCTCCGGCCGCGTCGCCGACCAGAACCAGTCGTATGTGTGGCCCGAGGGAACGTGCATCGGCATCGACCCCGAGAACCGCAACCCCACCGGATTTCCGGTCAACTGCGCCGAGCCGCACGCCTTCCAGACCACCGGCATCGTCGACCTCGCGGTCCGCTTCGGCGACCGGATGTCGAACAAGCCGTGGCCCGCGACCGGCGCCCAGAACAACTACCTCGGCTCGATCTGCCCGAAGCAGGCCGAACGATTCGCCGGCGGCGCGGCCGCTCTCGACAAGACGACACTGAACGTGCAGTGGTCGGTTCTCAGCGAGCCGAGCTGGCTCGCCGGCAGCCGAAAGGTGGTCTGCTACCTCGGGCTGCCCGACAAGCGCGGCGGATTCGCCACCCTCGTCGGCGACGCCAAGGACGGGGCACTGCTGATCAACGGCAAGGCGCCCGTCCCGCCGCCCGCTGCTCCGCCCGGTCGCGCTCTCCCGACGCCGGTGCCGCTCCCGCCGGGAATCGCACCGAACCCCGACCAGGCCCCCGCCCCGGCGGGCTGACCCCATGGCCGTCCCGATGTCCGACGACGAGTTCGACGGGCTGGTCTCCGACGCACTGGACACCATCCCGTCGGAACTCACCGGCGCGATGAACAACGTGGTCATCCTCGTCGAGCCGTACAACCCCGAGGAGCCCGACATCCTCGGGCTGTACCAGGGCGTGGCGCTGACCCTGCGCGACCACGACTACGGCGGATTCCTACCGGACACGATCACGATCTACCGGGACCCGATTCTGGCGATGTGCAATTCGCGCGACGAGGTGGTGCACGAGGTCGCGGTCACCGTCATGCACGAGATCGCCCACCACTTCGGGATCGACGACGCCTGGCTGCACGCCAACGGCTGGGGCTAGGAACCCCGCCGGGACCCCGGCTCAGGTGAGATGTTTCAGCGCGGGCGTATTGCGGAATACCGAGATTCCGATGTCCAGCCCACATCCAGGAGTTCCGCCATGTCCACCGACGCCATCGTCATCCTGAAGGACGACCACAAAGAGATCCGCAAACTCTTCCGCGACTTCAAGTCCCAGGGCCCGAACGCCACCAAGACCAAGGGCAAGATCGTCGACAAGATCATCGAGGCCCTCACCGTGCACACCTACATCGAGAACGAGTGCATGTACCCCGAGATCCGTAAGCGCGTACCCGATCTCGAGGACGACATCCTCGAGTCCTACGAGGAACACCACGTTGCCGACGTCCTCGTCGTCGAGCTCGCCGCGTTGAAGCCGGACTCCGAGCGGTTCGACGCCAAGACGACCGTGCTGATCGAGAACGTCGAGCACCACATCCAGGAAGAAGAGGACGAGTGGTTCCCGAAGGTGCGGGAGGCCCTCGGCCGCAAGGATCTCCAGGAGATCGGCGAAGAGATGCTCCGGCTCAAGGAGAAGGCACCGCGTCGCCCGTCGCAGCCGTCGGCGTTGAAGAAGACGGTCGACGCGATCATCAAGTGAACTAGCCCATGGGGTCGTCGACCAGCGGCTCGTCGACCCGATCGAACGGTGCGGTCTCGGCGCCCCAGCGGTGGCAGACCCAGATGCCGTCGGCGTACTCGAGTTCGATCGAGCCGGTGTTGCCGAGGTGCGTCGCCGCGGCGAAGCGGGAGTCGATGCCGGCCAGGCGCGCCGCGATGAGTCGGATCGCCGCACCGTGGCTGACCAGGAACACATCACGTGGTTCGGTTCCGGTCAGATACGAGCGTGCGAGGTCGTCGACGGTCGGGATGTAGCGGTCGTAGACCATCGCGAGCGACTCGCCGCCGGGGATGCGCACATCGAGGTCACCGGCGTGCCACTTCTCCATGACGTCGTGGAAGACGTGGTGGGCCTCGCGGTCGCTGCGGTCCTCGAGCTCGCCGGCCTGGACCTCGTGCACGCCGTCGACGGCCTCGGTGTGGACGTCCCACACCGAGCCGATCAGTTCGGCGGTCTGCCGGGCGCGCCGGGCCTCCGAGCTGAACAAGACCGCCTCGCGCTCGGGTCGGTTCTCCAGCCCGAACCGGGCGCCTTGTCGCGCACCGAAATCGGTGAGTGCCGCGCCGGGGAGGGCGGTGTCGAGCCGGCGCATGACGTTCGCGGTGGTCTCGCCGTGCCGGACGAGATGCAGGCGCGCCATCACACCTCTCCCTGTCGCAGCGAGTCGATCCAGGCCAGCGACTCGGCGTGGTCGGGAGGTGCCGATCCCGTGGTCCGTACCGCGGGCCATGAACCTACGTAGACGACTCGTTCACACCGGCGATGCAGTGCCGCAAGGGCTTCCGCGACCGCTGCGTCGTCGATGTGGCCGACGGCGTCGAGGAAGAACCGGTAGCGACCGGCGATGGCCCGCCCCTCCGCCTCGTCGCGCTGCGGCCGGGATTCGATGCGAGTGAGATCGATTCCCCGCGAGGCGAATTCGTTCATCGCGTGCATCAGGCTACCGGGCTCGTTGGACAGGTCGAGGATGACCGACGTGCGGTCCGTGCCGGTCCGTCGCGTCGGGACCGCGGGGCGTCCGAGGACGAGGAACCGCGTGGTGGCCTCCTTCGCGTCGCAGACACCGTCGGCGATCACGGTCAGATCCGACAACCCCGCCGCGAGACCGGTCGTCACCGCGGCGTCGGTTTTGCCGGACGCGACGTCGAGCGCCGCAGCAGCATTCGATCCGGACGTGACGAACTCCGCGTTCGGGAAGAGCTTGGCCACGGATTGACGGACCTGCGCAGCCGCCACCGGGTAGGCCGCGATGGTGCGGACGTCCTCCGGGGCGAGCGGGCCGGTCGCGGCGATCGCGAACGCGATGTCGAGGACGGTCTCGGCGAACACCTGCACGCGCCCGTCGATACCGGACCGCGCCGGTGGTACGAGGGCGTCCATCGTCGCCGGCACCGACCCCTCGAGCGAACTCTCGATGGGCACACAGCCGTAGTCGGCCTCCCCGCTGCGGACCATCGCGATGGTGGCAGCCGGGCTCGAGGCGTCGACCTTGGTGACGTCACTCGAGAGGTCGAGACCCCCGAGTGCGGGGTCATGGGCGGCGAGGGCCGCGTCGAGTGCCATCTCGGTGAAGGTTCCGGGCGGGCCGAAGTAGGCGATCACAGGCACCACACGAGCCTAGTGGACGTCGGTGATCACTCCGTTCAAGCCGCAATCCCCGGGAGCCGACGGTCCGAGGACCCATTGACGACCACGCCAACCGTATTTAGGTTAGGGTTACCTTTCAACAGCCGCCGAGCACCGCAGCCGCCCGCGCCGACCGGAGAGACAACATGACGCGTACGACGACCGACCGACCCACGGATGCCGAGATGATCCAGACGGCCTGCCGTCGAGTCGGCTCCGCCATCCTCGCCATCGAGGGCGCCGACACCACGCCGATCGGCGTCGTCCACCTCTTCGAATCCCAGGCCTTCGTCCTCGTACCCACCGACGGCGACGCCGTGGCTGCCGTCGACGGCGCCGAGGGCACACCCGCGATGCTCGAGGTCACCGACTGGGCGCCCATCGACCTGCGCGAACGGGTCCGGTCGGTGATCTGGCTCAACGGGACGCTCCACGAGGTGCCCCGTGACCTCGAGCGCGACCTGGCCATCGAGATCGCCGGCGAGCACCCCGACGACGGCCTGCTCGACATCGGCCACGGCGCGTCGATGCTCCGCCTCCAGGTCGACTCCGCGGTGCTGGCATCCAGTTCCGGTGCGACGTCGGTGTCGGCCGCCGAACTGGCCGACGCCACCCCCGACCCGTTCTGGGAGTGCGAGGCCGGCTGGCTCGAGCACCTCGACGCCGACCACGCCGACCTCGTCGGCCAGTTGGCCCGCAAGCTGCCCACGGACCTGCGCCAGGGCCGTGTACGCCCCCTCGGCCTCGACCGGTTCGGCATACGCTTCCGCATCGAGGGCGCCGACGGCGACTCCGACGTCCGGCTGCCCTTCCCCCGCCCGGTCTCGGACGTCTTCGAGCTGTCCCGGGCACTGCGCAACCTCGCCGGTTGCCCGTTCATGAACTCGATGCGCGACTGACCCGCATCGCCGGCTGCGAGGGGTTCTAGGCTGACCGGCATGCCTCTGCGCGAGTACCTGCGGCCGTCGCCCCACGGCATCCCGGTCGTCACCGACCGTGTCGAGCGTCGCGGTCTGATCGCCGAGCTCGTCATCGTCGGAATACTGACCTTTGCGTTCTCCGCGGCCTCGGCCGCGCTCGCACTCCTCGAGGCCCAACTCGCCGGCGGCATCGGCGGGACCACTGTCGCCCTCAACCCCAGCCGCTCCGACCTCGCCCTCATCGACGCCGCGCGCCAGATGATGAGCATCCTCAGGCTGTTCGCCATCGCCGCGCTCGGCGTGTACCTGCTGTGGCGGAGCGGGCTCGGACTGTCGCGCGTCGGCCTCGGCCGGTGGACCCCGCGACGCGACGTGCCCGCGGGACTCGTCCTCGCGGCCGTCATCGGCCTCCCCGGACTCGCACTGGTCGCGGTCGCCCGCGTCTTCGGACTCAACGCGAGCCTCGTCCCCAGCCAGGCGGACACCTGGTGGGAATGGCCGGTGCTGATCCTCATCGCGATCGGCAACGCGGCCGCCGAGGAGATCGTGGTGGTCGCCTACTTCATCACCCGGCTCCGCCAGCTCGGGGTCTCGGACGTCAAGTCGCTCGCCGCGAGTGCCGTGCTCCGCGGTGGCTACCACCTGTATCAAGGCTTCGGCGCCGGTCTCGGCAACGTGGTGATGGGCGTCGTCTACGGCCGGTTCTACCAGGTCACCGGCCGGGCCTGGCCGCTCGTCATCGCCCACGGCGTCATCGACGTCGTCGCCTTCATCGGCTACGCGCTGCTACGCGATCACCTCTCCTGGGTCGGCTGACACCCGGACCGGTCACCCGCGGTCCTCGGCGTGCTTGCCCGATCCGGTGGCACGGGCCAGCCCGAAGAGTGCCAGCCCGACGAGCATCAGGAGGCCGGCGCGCAGCCAGGTCTCCGCGTTCTGCTGGGTCAGCAGGACGATGCACGTCACGATCGCCAGCACCGGCACGATCGTCCACGCCCGGAAGTGGTCGGTGTCGGCGCGTTCGCGCCGCAGCACCAGGACCGCGACGTTGGTGCTGAGGAAGACGAACAGCAACAGCAGCACCACGGTCTCGGCCAGCGCCGCCACCGAGCCGGTCGCCGAGAGCACCATCGCGATGGCGGTCGTGGCGATGATCGACGCCCACGGCGTACGTCGACCGGGTAGGACCTTCGCCAGCGGGGTGGGCAGCAGACCATCGCGGGCCATTCCGAAGGTCAACCGTGAGGCCATGATCATCGTGAGCAGCGCGCCGTTGGCGACGGCGATGAGGGCGATCAGCGAGAACAGTTGGTCCGGGGCACCGACGTCGGCGATCGTGACCACCTCGAGCAGCGGACCCGACGAGCCGGCGAGCTCATCCGGCGACACCACGGTCGAGACCGCGAGGCCCACGAGTACGTAGACGACACCGGCGGTGATCAGCGAGCCGAACAGCGCCTTCGGGTAGACCCGACGCACGTCGCGGACCTCCTCGGCCACGTTGGCCGACGTCTCGAATCCCACAAACGAGTAGTAGGCGAGCAACGCGCCGCTCAGAACCGCGAGTGCGGGCGTCGTCGAACTGTCGAACTCGAACACACGATGCGGTTCGCCGTCTCCCCGACCGAGGACGATGCCCGCCAGGACGACGACCAGCACCAGACCCGACACCTCGATGACCGTCATCACGACGTTCGCCCGCACCGACTCGCTGATGCCACGTGCGTTCAGTGCCGCGATCGCGACCAGAAAGACGAGGGCGGTGACGGTGGTGGGCGCGTTCACGAACGTCTTGAAGTAGTCACCCGCGAACGCCAACGCCAGGCCGGCGGCGCTCGTGACACCAGCGGCCAGCATGCAGAACCCGACCAGGAACGAGACCAGCGACGACCGGTAGGCCTGCCGCGCGAAGACCGCGGCACCACCGGCCTGCGGATACTTGGTGACCAGCTCGGCATACGACCCCGCGGTCAACAGCGCCATGACGAGAGCCACCACGAGCGGTACCCAGATCGCACCGCCCACCTCGCCGGCGATCTCGCCCACGAGCGCATAGATCCCGGCGCCCAGCACGTCGCCGAGGATGAACAGGAACAGCATCTTGCCGGAGATCGCGCGCCGGAGCGGAGTGCGATCGTCACCGGTCTCGGTGTCTGGCCGGGCGGCCACGTCGTCGGTCATGGCGAGCCGGATACCCCGTCGCGGGCCGATCGAGTCCTGTGATCTGCGTCGAATCCGTGCCGGGCACCCGTGGATGCGTACATTGGTTGGGATGAACGAGCAGGACCCGCCGATCATTCGGCGCGGTCGTCCGGGGCCACAGGTACCGTCCGGGCGGCCGGCAGGAGGCATACCGCCACGCCAGGGGCCTCCTCCCGGTGGACCCCACCGACCCCATCCGCAGGGTCCCGCTCCCGCCGCACACCCCCAGGCGATGCCTCGAATCCCCGCGCAGGGTCCGCCGCCGCGTCGGGCGCCCGGCCCTGCCCCGGCAGCCGGCCCGATTCCGGGGAGGGGTGCCGCCCCGGGCCAGTACGCCCCCACCCAGAAACCCGAACCGATCCCGGCCGGTGAGCGTCGAGGTGACCGCGCCCGATCGTTGGCACGTCCGCCCGCTCCGCCGGTCGGCACCCCGCCCGCTGCGAAGCCGACACGCCCCCGGCGTCGTCGGCGGCGCACCCTGCGGGTCGGCAGGATCCTGCTGATCCTGCTGCTCGTGTTCGTACTCGGCAGCGCCGGACTGCTCTTCTACTACGACTCGCGACTCGACCGCATCGACGCGCTACCCGCCTACGCCGGACGGCCGTCGGACACCCCCGGAACCAACTGGCTCATCGTCGGCACCGACTCCCGCTCCGATCTGTCCGACGCACAGCGCACCAACCTGTCGACCGGTGACGCCGACGGCTCCCGCACCGACACGATCATGCTGGTCCACAATCCGCCGGGGAGCGGGAAGGCGACGGTCGTCAGCATCCCCCGCGATCTCTTCGTCGAGATCCCCGGCCACGGAAGCCTGAAAGTCAACGCGTCGTACAACATCGGCGGTCCGGCACTGCTGGTGCAGACCGTCGAGAACCTGACCGGCATCCACATCGACCACTACGCCGAGATCGGCTTCGGCGGTTTCGACACCCTCGTCGACGCCGTCGGCGGTGTCGACATGTGCATCGATCAACCGCTCAACGACCCCAAGGCCGGACTCAAACTGGCCAAGGGCTGCCACCACCTGAACGGCCGCCAGGCACTCGGTCTCGTCCGTACCCGAGCCTTCCCGCGCGCCGACCTCGAACGCGTCATCAACCAGCGGAAATTCCTCGCCGCCCTGGTCTCCCGCGCGACGAGCCCGGCCGTCCTGCTCAACCCGTTCCGGTTGTTCGGCTTCATCGGCGGCGCGATCGACTCCCTCACCGTCGACGAACGCGACCACATCTGGAACCTGGCCTCGCTGATGTTCGCCCTCCGGGACCCAGTGACAACCACCACACCCACGGGTGAGAGCGTCTACACCGATGACGGCCTGGCACTGCCGGTCACAGAGACGACCGAGCAGTTCTTCGGTCTCTTACGTGCAGGTCAGCCCATCCCCGACGAGCTGCTCGTCGACGCCGGGTGACCGGGGTGGCCAGGTTGCCCAAAGACAGGTCAGACTTGCCTTACTTAGCCTGAACTTGCTGGTAGAAGGCGCTTTTCGGCACCTACGATGAGCGAATGACCGAATTCACGAAGTTCCACCAGCTGCTGCACGACCAGATCGGCAACGAGTTCTACGCCTCGCAGCAGTACATCGCGGTCGCCACCTACTTCGACAACCACGACATGCCGCAGTTGGCCAAGCTCTTCTACCGGCAGG
Organism: Gordonia sp. Swx-4; assembly: GCF_030316175.1. Taxonomy (NCBI): domain Bacteria; kingdom Bacillati; phylum Actinomycetota; class Actinomycetes; order Mycobacteriales; family Gordoniaceae; genus Gordonia; species Gordonia sp. Swx-4. Next base: position 250,017 of record NZ_CP128197.1, on the reverse strand, counting down.
CCGTCGAAGAGCGCAATCACGCGATGATCATCGTGCAGTACTTCCTCGACCGCGACATGGAGGTCGAGATCCCCGGGGTCTCCGCCCCGAACAACAAGTTCGAGGACTACAAGGCGCCCATCGAGTTGGCGCTCGAGCAGGAGAAGACGGTCACCCAGCAGATCGTCGACCTGGCCAAGTCGGCCCGTGACACCGGCGACTACCTCGGTGAGCAGTTCGTGCAGTGGTTCCTCAAGGAGCAGGTCGAGGAGGTCGCCACCATGACGACGCTGCAGACCATCGCCGACCGCTGCAAGGGCAACCTGTTCGACCTCGAGAACTTCGTCGAACGCGAGTTCAACGGCCCCGAGACCGACGACCCGACCGCACCTCCCGTCGCCGGCGGCAACATCTAGCCTCCGACCAGCAGACGATCTCGGCGGCGCGACTTCACCGAAGTCGCGCCGCCGAAACGGTTTTCGAGGGTTTCCTCGTCTAACGCAGAGTGACCTGGCGGCCGCGGATGCCGTCGCGCGAACTGCGCTCGGCGATGGTCAGCTCCGAGGAGTCGGCAAGCGCCTCGCCCAGCCACTGGTCGAGCTGATTGAGACCCGCCTGCCACTCCTCGTGGTGCATCTCGCTGTCGAGGTCGAACACCGGGACCAGCAGCCCGTGGGTGCGGAACGACCCCGCGAAGCGCGAGCCCTCACCCATCGTCAGACGCCCGGCCGCATGCAGGCGGGCCATCGCGGCCATGAGGTCGTCCTCGGGCTCGGGACGAATCCACCGCAGATGTGCCCGCTCGCCGGCATCGACCCACCACGGGGCGCCGGAACCGCTGTCGACGACGAGGCGCGCGGTCGGCAGCACGGAATCGTTGGCGCGCTCGAACATCGGGGCGATCTCGGCAGGAACCTCGGTGCCCTCCGGGAACCACCACGAGAAGTCCTGGTGCACGGTGATGTCCAGGACCGCGTCGGCCTTCAGCACCTCGTCGAGCGAGGGGGATTCGTCGGCGGCTTCCAGATCGAACTCGCTACCGGCGTCTGCGTGGGCTGCCCAGGCGATCGCGGCCGCCAGTTCGACGGGGAGCGCCATTCGGTCGGGCTCTGTCTGCAACCCGACCAAACCCTCTGTCGCGCCACCGGATTCACGTGCGAGTGCAGGCCCGGCACCCGGCAGGATCGTCACGATGGAGACGTCGTTGCGCGTGTCGGCAGGCTCCGTCAGCTCGAGACGTGCGGTCGCCGATGCGACGAAGGTCCGCAGTGCGACGAAGTCGCACTCGGAGGCCAGCCCCGCGAAGGGGCGCGGCGGCGGTGCCATCGACGCCGCCTGCCGAGCCTTACGAGCGGCGACCCGCTCGGCGCGATTGCTTCCCGGGCGGGGTCCACTGCCCCGCTTGCTCTTCTTGCCCATCGGTCCACTCTCTCACGAGCCGCTCACCGCGCCGAGAAGCCCGGGCAGGAGAAGGCCGCTCAGTCGACGGTGACCAGCCAGTCGCGGACCCTGGCCGGGTGGTTGGTGGCCAGCCAGCGCACTCCGAGGTCGGCGCAGAGCTGGACGTCCACCAGTTCGTCGACGGTCCAGCAGTATGTCACGCGTCCGGCCGCGGCGGCGCGGTCGACGAGATCCGGGTACTGCCGCAGGGTCATCACCGAGGGACCGATCCCCGTGGCCCCGACGGCGGTCGCCGCACTGCCACCGAGTACTCGGGCGGTGTCGCCCAGCAAAATGGTCGGGAGCATCGGGGCATGGCGACGGATGCGCCAGACGCCGGCGGAGGAGAACGAGATGACCACGGCGCGACTGTGATCGGCCGACGGCGGGGTGGCCACGCCGAACTCGTGGAGGATCTCGAGGAGCTTCTGCTCGACGAGACTGCCGAACCGAACGGGATGTTTGGTCTCGATGAACAACCGGACCGGGCGGCGCCAGTCCAGGGTGAGCGTGAGCAGCTCCCGAAGCGTCAGGATCGACGCGGGGTCGCCCGCGGAATGCCAACTCCCGAAATCGAGTTCGCGGAGCTGGGCCAGCGTCATCTCGCTGACGATGCCGGAACCGTCCGACGTGCGGTCGACGGTCCGGTCGTGCACACAGACGAGCTCGTGATCGGCGGTGAGCCGAACATCGCACTCGAGTCCGTCCGCGCCCTGCGCGAGTGCGAGCTCGTATGCGGCCAGGGTGTGTTCCGGACGGTCCCCGGAGGCGCCGCGGTGCGCGACCACCGCGGGCTTACCCGAACGCGACACCTTCTCGGCCGCACCCACGTTCACACCTGAGTTCATCCGACCGCCACCCACCTTCTCTTCGGGACCGGGACCGCCGTGGCGGCGTCGAACAGCACCGGCACACGGCGCGCCGTCCAGAAGGCGAAGGCGGCCGACACGGCCGCGCTGATGATCACCATGGCGAGCGCGTTGGCCCCGGTCTGCACCGAGTCCGAACCCAACGCGACGACTCGGGCGACCAGCGCCAGTACGGCGGTGACGGTGACGACCACCCACGCGACCCACAGCCGGCGGACCCGGCGGCCGACACGTTCGGCGTCGAGGGACGGATCGTGGGCCACGCGCAGGGCCACGACCTCGCCCAGCACGAGCGGCGCACCGACCAGGTTCACCAGTGGGACCCCCACCAGGACCCCGACCCACAGCGGACGCCTCGGGTCGAGGAGTCGGGCTTCCTCATAGGCACCGGCCCGCAGGTCCATCACCCAGCGGATGAACGCGAGGGTCGCCCACACATAGGCCAGGAGAGCAGCGACCCCCACGAACACGATCATCCAGTCGGAGACCACGATCAACGGGTTCGGGAGCGGCTGCGTGCGGTTGACGGCCAACAGGATATAGCGCAACAGGTGGATGACCGCCGACGCCGCGAGTGCCGTCCCGGCCACGACGAGCGCGAACAGCAGGCGTGCCCGCGAGGCGTCGATCCGATCGTGCGTCGCGTCAGCGGTCACCGGCTCGTCGCGCAGACCCCAGGTCGGGATGTAGACGTAGCGGGGGATGAGACGCGGACCGCGCGGGCCCGACGGTCCGCGGCGGCTGGGGATGGCCTCGGGAGGACGCCGCGCGACCCACCGCACGTTACGGCCCCGGTACAGCCGGCCGGTCGGCGCCGTACGGGGCGGCGCGTGGGTCGCCGGGCGCGCGGGTGCCGCCATCGCACGAGAGACGTCGTCGACGACGCTCAGCGGGCCACCACAGCGAGGACAGTGCTCGCGCCCGGGACGGTGCGGCGCCTGGATGCGGCACCGCGGACAGAGGTCGATCATCAGTGGGCGTCGCCCCCGCCGTCCCTGACGCCGAACTCGACGGGCTTGCCGTGCTCCTGCCAGGCGAGCATCCCGCCGCGCACACAGATGCCGTCGTATCCCACCTGCGCGAGGTATTGCAGCACCCGCATCGAGCGACCGCTCGAATGACACACCACATAGAGGTCGGCGTCGGGGTCGAGTTCGCCGAACCGACCCGGTATCTCGGCCATCGGGATGTGGAGAGCGCCGCGGATGTGTCCGTTCGCCCATTCGTCGTCCTCACGGACGTCGAGCATCACCGCGTCGGCCGTCTGCGTGAAGTCGTCCGGCAAATCGGTCACCGGCACCTGCGTGATGTCGCCCATGGTCACGATTTCCATGGTGGCACAGTCCAGGCGCAGCGCGTGTCACGTCATCTCCCGAGCCAGTTCTCAGCAGTGCGGTGAAGATCACCTTCGATGTCGTACAGACCGCCCGAAGCGGCCTATGCTGACCATCATAGTTTTATCCACATGCCTCGAATGGACAGCTGTCCATAATCCGCACCTCACCGTCAACCTGGGGATGAGGCTGTGGAAACTGTGGAAAAACCCTGGCCAAAGGCCCTCCCTATGTGACTGGCATCACTCGTTTGGGCCAATGTGCGCGTAGGAAATTCACGAAACTGCAGGCGTCGACCGGTGGTGCATTTTCTTACAGTGCACACACCTGTGGATAACGTGGGGACAAACCCTTGGGGAAACCCCCCGAACCGGGTCTGGTATTACCCCTCAGTCACGGTGTAAAAACCCCGTCCGCACCGCGGGCGCGCGGTCGATCGCAGCCATCACGCCCGTCGTGACGCTCTCGGCCAGCCCGGAGACGGACATCTGGTTGCCCACCAGACGCGCCAGCAGCGGCTTGGGTGCCTCGATGACGGTGATCTCCGCATCGGGGTACCGCTCGGCCACCACCGAACGCATGACGCCGATGCCGTCGACGAGACCGAGTTCGGCGGCCCGGTGCCCGACCCAGACGTCTCCGTTGAAGAGTTCCTCGTCGGACGCCGTCAGCTTCTTGCCCCGACGCTGCCGCACCCATGCGATGAACGCCTCGTGCAGCTGCCCCTGGAGGCCCTTCAGCCATTCGACGTCCTCGGCCACCTCCGGCGAGAAGGTGTCGAGCCGGGCCTTGTTCTCCCCCGTCGCGTAGAGACGACGCTGCACGCCGAACCGGTCGAGAAGTGCCGAGAAGCCGAATCCCGAGGACACCACTCCGATGGAGCCGACGATCGACGTGTGAGCGGCGTAGATCTCGTCCGCCGCGCAGGCGACCCAGTAGCCGCCGGACGCCGCGACGTCCTCGCAGAAGGCCAGGACCGGCACGCCCTTCTCCGCGGACAGCTGACGGATGCGCTCGGCGATGTACTCCGACTGCGCCGGCGAACCGCCGGGCGAATTGATCACGACGACGACGGCCTTGAGCCGTTCGGTGGCGAACGCCCGCTTGAGTACCGGCTCGACCGTGTCGGTGGTCAGCCCGTGTTTGCCCATCCCGGCCGCGCCGATCGGACCGTCGAGTCGAACCACCGCGACGTGCTCGGCACGCGACTTCGCGAACTTCTTGCCCACCGCCGCCAGCGGTCCTGCAGTCATCTGCCCGAGTCTAGTGGCGGTTCACCGGTTCCGGTTTCGGGCTGGGCTGCCCACGCATTCTGCAGCGCACCGGGTGCACTCGCGCCGTAGACTCTCCCGCGTGCAGGTCAGGTGGCTCAGCGCATTCCTCGATTTCCCCGCCGACGAGTTCGGCAGCGAGGTGACCTTCTGGCGTGCGATCGCGGGCAGCACCGTGTCGCCGCCGCGCGGCGAACACCGCGAGTTCGCCTCCCTCGAACCGTTCAACGGCGACCCTCACCTCCGAGTGCAACGGGTCGACGACGGTCCGGGCGGGGTCCACCTCGACATCCACACCGACGACCCTCTGGCCGCGGCCGACGAAGCGGTGGGACTCGGGGCGACGCTGAACCACGACGCCGGCACCCACGTCGTCCTCCGTTCGCCCGCCGGTTTCGTGTTCTGCCTGGTGCCGTGGGCGGGAGAGTCAAAACGGTCCCGGCCGATCCGGTGGCCAGGTGACGCCATCAGCATCATCGACCAGTTGTGCATCGACATACCCGCAGCCGACTTCGACGCCGAGGTCGAGTTCTGGACGGCGCTGACCGGCTGGCCGCCCAAGCCACCCGAATCCCGACCCGAACTCGTGGCACTGCGCCGCGACCCCGCGATCACCACCGGAATCCTGTTGCAGCGCAGGCAATCCGATCCGGACACGCCTGGACCCGAAGGCTCGTCGACGGCAACCGGGCACCTCGACCTCGCGACCAACTCGGTCCCCGACGAGGTGGCACGCCACGAGGGATGGGGCGCTCGCGCGATCGAGCACCACCCGCACTGGACGACGATGGTCGACCCGATGGGACGCCCGTACTGCATCACCTCGCGCAATCCGCGGACGGGCGACTGAGCTCAGGGAGCAGAGAGGAACGCGCGCAGTCTCTCGACCTCGGCGTCGATCTCCCGTTCCTCGGTTTTCGTGACCTCCCGCAGCATCTCGATCCGTATCCCGCCGTCGCCGTCGAGATGCCATGTGCCGACGAGGAATCCGTCGGCGAAGACGAACCCCGGCGAGCGGCCGTTGGGTGTCACGGTCCGCCGGAACAACTCCGGGTCGGCGACGCGGACACGGTCGGCCGAGACGCCGATGACATGGTCGAACGGCGCCACGAGTCGGGCCGGGGCGGGAGTGTCAGGATCGGCGAAGCCGAGTCCGTCGAGATCGTAGAGGGTCTCGCCGTGCGGACCGGTCAGCCGGACGAGTTCCCAGTCGGCCTCCATCTTCTCCACGAGTGACCTCAGGCCGGTCATGCCCGCCCACGTCTGGATGGCCTTGACGGTGGCGGGCCCGAAACCGCGGAGGTACAGGCGGATCAGGTCCGCCCGCGCGTCCTCGCCCTCGACCGCCGGTGCACCCGGACCGGCCCATTCGTCGAACAACCGGTAGGTGGGCGCCCCGCGGCCCCGCCAGAGTCCGCGCGGCGGTACCTGCACGAGTGGGAGTCCACAACGGGCGATCCCGGTGAGGGTGGACGGGTTCTCCGCCGGATGCCGATGCGCCAGTTGCGTTCCCAGGTCCGTGCCGGAGAGTTCACGGCCGGTCAGGAGTTCGGCGGCATCGGCGATCACCCGCGACGGATCGGCCTCCACCAGCCTCGGGACGTGCGCCTCGGCGATCTCGCGCCGGAGGATCGGCTCGGCGAGCGGCCGTATCCACCGGGCATCCTCGGCGTCGATGAGGAACACCGTGGAGCGCAGCAACGCGATCCGCACGACCTCGCGCTCGGTGAGCAACTCGTCGAGTTCGGCCGGATCGAATCCCGCGACGCGGGACCACAATCCGAAGAACGCGGCACGCGGGTCCTGGGATTGCATGCCGACGCATCGGTCCAGCACCTCGATCGCGTCCTCGTCGACGCGTTCCAGCAGGTGCTGGCGGGACAGCAGGGTGCGGTTCCACTGCCGCAGTGTGATCGGCTCGGACACCTCAGGCGGGGTAGCCGATTCCGGTCGCCGCGTGGCAGCGATAACCGTGCGGGTTCTTCGCCAGGTACTGCTGGTGGTGATCCTCCGCGTAATAGAAGTGTCCGTCGCCCGCGGCGGCGAGAGGCTTGATCTCGGTGGCGATGGGGCCGAGACCGGCGGCATCGAGCGCGGTCTGGAACTTCGCCGCCGACTCCACGACGATCGCGGCGTCGTCGTCGGAGAGGGTGTAGACCGCCGACCGGTACTGGGTCCCGATGTCGTTACCCTGACGCATCTCCTGGGTCGGATCGTGCGACTCCCAGAAGATCTTGAGGATTCCCTCGAGGTCGATGACCGTCGGGTCGAAGACGACGAGCGTCGACTCGGTGTGGCCGGTGCGCGCGGTGCAGGTCTCCTCGTAGGTCGGGTTGGGCGTGTGACCACCCGCGTAACCGACCGCGGTCGTGTGCACGCCCGGGACCTGCCAGAAGATCTCCTCGATCCCCCAGAAGCAGCCACCCGCCAGGATCACCGCGGACAGACCGTCGTCGAAGGAGCCGATACCGCCGTTGCCGAAGGAGCCGTCGGCCTCCGGCCGCCCACGCATGGGGGTCTCCAGGACCAGATGGACTCCGGGGACCGTGATCTCGGTGTCGCGTCCGGGTAGTGCGGAGTCGGCCGCGATGAGTTCCTGCTTGTGCGAACTGGCGGCGAAGAGCTGGTCTAGCCAAGACATGCGCCAAGTCTACGCGCGCCGCCGGCCGTGTCCTGCTTCCCGAGTTGAGTCAGCCGTCCCAGTCTGTTTATGATGGCGGTCACATCCCGGCATGTGACACCTGTCACGTACAGCCGAAGGCCCTCGGGCCGCCGACGCCGGAATGCCGAGCCGATCCGCTGATGAAAGGCGACAATGGCGACGCACGCGACCGGAGACTATCGAGGTTCCCTCCGGACTCCGCGCGGCGCACCGCGCGCCAACTACGACGTGGCGAGAAGCTGCCGCACCATCGCGATGAGCATCGTCGCACTGCTGGCCGTCATCGTTGCGCTCGCACTGATCTGAGCCGATCCCGGCATCTCGCCCGCGTGGACCGGCGTGAACGCCCGCCCGTGATCTTCAACCGCACTTGATATTTCTTCGGGCCTGTTTGTTGCAATCACCCATGGTGTGGGGAAGGCTGGAACCATCCGCGTGGCGCCGACACAATCGGCGGACCCACGTGTGAACAGGGAATACGAAAGCACCTCAGAGAGGAACATCGTGGCTGAATACACCTTGCCGGATCTGGATTACGACTACGCGGCACTGGAGCCGCACATCTCCGGCAGGATCATGGAGCTCCACCACAGCAAGCACCACGCGACCTATGTCAAGGGCGCCAACGACACCCTGGAGAAGCTGGCCGCGGCCCGCGAGGACGAGAGCATCGCCGGAAAGGTCTACGGACTGTCGGCCACCCTGTCCTTCCACCTGGGCGGCCACACCAACCACTCGATCTTCTGGAAGAACCTGTCGCCCAACGGCGGCGGCGAGCCCGAGGGTGACCTCGCGGCTGCGATCACCGAGCAGTTCGGTGGCTTCGACAAGTTCAAGGCCCACTTCACCGCCGCCGCCACCACCCTGCAGGGTTCGGGCTGGGCGATCCTGGGCTACGACACCATCGGTGGCAAGCTGGTCATCCTGCAGCTGACCGACCAGAGCGGCAACATCCCCGCCGCCATCATCCCGGTCGTCATGCTGGACATGTGGGAGCACGCCTTCTACCTCGACTACCAGAACGTCAAGCCGGACTACGTCAAGGCTTGGTGGAACGTGGTCAACTGGGCCGACGCCGGTGAGCGTTACGGTCGCGCGAAGACCCAGGGCAACGGCCTCATCGTGCCTGCCTGATCCTCCCTTCGCCAGATACCAACGGCGCCGGTCACCTTCGGGTGGCCGGCGCCGTTCCTGTTCCGCGGGAGCGGGAGATCAGAGGATCAGCGTCACGGCGACGGCCACACCGCAGGCGATAGCGATCACGATGAGCGCCAACAGATCTGCGCGGCCCGGGCGGGCCGGATGAGCCGTGAGCCGACCGGTACCGCCGCGGGCGGTGATCGCCTCGGCCATCTCCGCGCTACGGCGCAGCGCCGACGACATGGCGGCCGTGATGAGATCCATGATCCCCATCTCCGCCGACGGATGATCACTGCGCCCCTTTGCCGTCGGCCGCAGCTTGTGCGCGGCGCGCAGCATGCGCAACTCCTCGATCAGCAGCGGAAGACCCCTCAGGCACAACGCGATTGCGACGGCCCACTCGTCGACGGGTAGACGCAGCCGCCGGAGGGGTCGCATCAACCGGGCGATCGCCGGTGCGACGTCGGCCATCGGGGTGGTCCAGATGACAAGGATCGAACTCGCCACGAGGACGAGCGCGAGGGTCACCGCCCGGAGGAACACCAGCCCACCGTGCACGCCGGCGAACGAGACGTTGAAGGCGACGCCGACACCGATCAGTCCCCAGAACCACCACGGCGGACGGGGGATGGCGCCCAACGGGATCCCGGCGATCAGGGCGGTGAGGATGACGATCGCGGCCACCATCCCCAGTGCCGGCCACGACGGCAGCACCCAGGTCATGATGCCGAGGATCAGCACGATCACCAGCTTGGTTCCCGCCCACAACCGGTGGACGAAGGAATCGCCGGGGACCTGCCGCAACGGAACCGTGCGCATGGTCATGGGGCACCTCCGTCCCAGCCGGACGGCTGATCGGCGTTCTGATGTGTGTCGGGCAGCAACCGCCCGTCGACGAGCCGGACCCGCCGGGTACACACCGAGTCCAGCGATTCGAAGTCGTGCGAGATGATCACGATGGTCATGCCCTCGGCACGCAGACGCGCGAGGAGCGCGACGATCTCCTCCCGAGCCAAGGGGTCGAGACCCGCGAGGGGCTCGTCGAGCACCAGCATGTCGGGGTTGCGGGCGATGAGCCCGGCGAGCACGACGCGACGCATCTGCCCACCCGACAGTGAATCGACCTTGGTGGCCGCCATCTGCCGGGGCAAGCCGACGAGTTCGAGGACGCGGGCGACCTCGGCGGTCCCGACCTTCTCGCCACCGGCCGCCATGATCTCGTCGGCGACGGTGACCTTCTGCAATTGCAGGCGGGCGTGCTGGAAGCCCAGCCCGACCGCGCCGACATGCTCGGTGACCGGCTCCCCGGCGTCGTAACCGGCTGCCGGAGTCGACTTCACGGAGGTGTCGAGCAGGTGGCACGTTCCGGTGCGCGGCGACAGGAGGCCCGCCATGATCCAGGCGAGGGTCGTCTTGCCCGACCCGTTGCCGCCGACGATGAGCAACCCCTCCCCGCGGTACACGGTCAAGGTGACGTCGGTGAGCGCGACGACCTCCCAGGGCGAGCCGGGCAGATGCGCATATCCCACATGGTCGAGCACCAGCAGCGGCCCGCCGATGTGCGGGCCCGGCGCCGCGAGGGACGTCGACGGCCCGGTCGGAGGAGCGTGGTCGAGGTCGGCGTGCGGGTCCGGCATCCAGTGCGGCGGATGAGGGACCACGCGACCGGCCTCGAGATGGATGACGCGATCGGCGGCCGCGGCCTCGCTGCCGCGGTGGGTGATCAGCACGACCGCGATCCCGCGTCGGGCCGGTAGCGACGCCAGCAGGTGCAGGAGCTGCCCGCGGCCCTCCGGGTCGACCATCGAGGTGACCTCGTCGGCGATGAGCAGCTGCGGATCGCGGGCGAGTGCCGCCGCGATCGCCAGGCGCTGCTGCTGCCCGCCGGACAGGTCGGTGGTCTCGCGGTCGCCGAGACCGGTCAGCCCGACCTCGGCAAGGAGAGCCTCCACGTCGACGTCGGCATCCGGCGGCAGACCCCAGACCACGTCGTCGGCGACGCGGGAACCGAGCATCTGGATCTCCGGCCGTTGCAGGACGAGCGCGGTCCCGCCGTGGACGCCCAGCCCGGCGAGACCCGGGCGGTGCACGACACCGGTGGTCGGGGCGCGACCGGCCAGGATCTTCGCGAGCGTCGACTTGCCCGAACCGTTGGCGCCGACGACGGCGACGAACTCGCCGGGGTCGATGCGCAGGTCGATGTCGTGGAGGACCGGTCTCGCGTCCGGGCTGTAGGCGAAGCCGACACGTTCGGCGACGATCGGCAGCGGCGCGACGTCGGTTGCCGTCGATGCCGGACCGTCGGAGGTGAGCGTGTCCTCGCTGGGGACGTCGCGAAGTCGCGCGATGACGCCACCGAGAATCCACCAGGCGGCGAGCAGCGAGATCGCGGTGCCGACGGTCCCGGAGATCCAGATCCACGCCCACCAATGACTGGCGATGCTCCGGCTCATCGAGTCGAGGGCGTTGCCCACGACATCGGTGGGTCCCCACCCGCGCAACCACTTGGCGACACCGTGGAGGGAGTTGGTCATCGCCTCGATGGTCAGCTCACGCAAGGGCACCAAAATAAGGAGGATCAGGACCGAGACCCCGCCGAGGAGCGGCGAGGCCACCAGCGTGGCCAGTCCGAGCGTCCCGAGCCCGCGGCGACGTCGCTTGAGGTCGCCGACGATTCCGCCGATCAGCGCCGAGCCGAGCACGGTGGCCATCGCGCCCGTACCCGCCATCGCGAACGCGACCGCTGTCGTCGCCACGGTGGCGGTGAGCAGTGCACGCGGCCGAGTGCGGGCTGCGATGAGGGCGAGAGGAACCGGGGCGAGCAGCCCGGCCGCCTGCGCCAGCGGGATGACCGAGGCGATGACCACCGCGGCGACGGTCAGGCCACCGAAGATCGCGACGGACGCGAACTCCATCGGACGCAGCGGGTGCGAGTTCTTCACCGGTCCAGTGTGCCTGGGCACCGGAGCCGTCGGTCGATCGCATGTAAACGAACCGTCACAAGACGGTGGTTCGGGTTGTCCGTTTCGTCCCCGCGGTGGATTCTTTTCACACGGGTGATCTTCGGCGGTCCTGGGTCTCAATGACCAGGTCTCCCACCCGGATTGGAGGTAGGACACGATGCAGTCGATTCCGATCGGACTCACCCCGTTCCAGCATGAGGGCACGCTGAACGGAATCCTCATCTCGGGCCGCTGGCCGGAATCCACACTCGAGTGGACACAGACCCTCGTCGGGTCGGTGCGGATCGCATGCCGGCCCGGCTTCCTCCCGACGACGACGATCTTCGGCGTCGTCGAGCAGCGTCCGCCGCACGGCGGTGAGGACACCGTCGGGATGATGGTCGCGATCGGAAACGTCGTCGACGACAGCTTCGTCGAGGCCGGCAGGTTCCTGAACAATCCCCCGGCGCTCGTCATGCTGCACCCGCCGTCGCAGACCCGTCCGTCGTTGCCGGAGTGTTCCGAGGTCGCCTCGGGTTGTGTGCTGCTGCCCGGGCTCCCCGAACTCGGACTCGAGCACCGGGCCGGGTGGGCCGAGGCGGAGGCCGACGGGACCGTGGTGAACCTCCGCAACGAGGTGGGCATCGACCCCAATGCCGACCCGGACACCGCCGTGCTCGCCATGCTCCTCGCAGCTTAGGGCGCCGAGGCCTCGCGAAGGCCCAGAGGCGGTTGCCCGCACGCGGCAATCCGGGTGGCCGAACTTTAGTTTTTGTGCCCCCGACCTGCATGGATACGGGCTACTGACGAGTTGCATTCGCCAGTTAGGGCTCACTAACCTGGCGTCTGTGATTGCTGCCCTGCTCCTCAGTTTCGGCGTGATCTTCGTCGCCGAACTGGGCGACAAGTCACAACTGATGGCGATGACCTACGCCCTGCGGTACCGCTGGTGGGTCGTCCTCCTCGCCATCACCGTCGCCACCACTGCGGTACACGCCGTCTCGGTGTTCTTCGGTCATTTCCTCGGGATGTCGCTGCCGACCGATCTGATGTCGGTCCTGGCCGGCCTCGCCATGCTCGTCTTCGGCCTGTGGACGATCTACGGAGATCGCCTCGACGACGAGGAGCAGAACCGCGCGACGCGAGTCGGCGCCTCGGTGTTCCTCGCCGTGATGTCGGCCTTCTTCCTCGCCGAGCTCGGCGACAAGACCATGCTGGCCACCATCACACTTGCCACCGACCACGACTGGCTCGGCGTGTGGATCGGTTCCACCGTGGGCATGGTCGCCGCCGACGCCCTGGCGATCGGCGTGGGTGTCCTGCTCGGGAAGCACCTTCCCGAGCGTGTCATCGCGATCGGTGCGGCCGTTCTGTTCTTCGGTTTCGCGGTGTGGCTCACCGTGACCGGCCTGACCGGGGCGTCGACCCCGATGATCGCCGCGACGGTCACCGCGATCGTCGTCATCATCGGAGTGGGGACGTTCCTCATCCACCGCGACCGTCGTCTCCGCGCCGACTCCGATACCGAAGCAGCCGTTCCCGAGCGTTCGCTCGGTGGACACGAGGGCTGAACGCGGGCGCCACGCAGCAGCTGACTATCGTGAACGTGCACCCCGCGCCGGTGCACGTCGTCCACTTCACCGGGACACGGGTCCGGCGGCAATCGGTACCGCGAAAGGACTACTACACCCATGGACGTTTCAGGCGCTTCCGTTCTGGTCACCGGCGGGGCATCGGGCCTCGGCGCAGCCACCGCCCGTCGCTTCGCCGCCGCAGGCGCGCAGGTCTTCGGCCTCGACCTGCAGGCCTCGATCGACAAGGCGGCACCCACCGACGGCGTCACCCTGATCGCCGCCGACGTCACCGACGAAGCGCAGGTCCAGGGCGCCATCGACACCATCGCCGAGTCGGGCGCACCGCTGCGTGTCGCCGTCAACTGCGCCGGCGTCGGCTGGGCCGCACGCATCCTCGGCAAGAACGGCCCCCACGAGCTCGACCTCTTCCGCAAGGTCATCGACATCAACCTGGTCGGCACCTTCAACGTGATGCGGCTGGCCGCCAACCGCATGTCGGAGGAGTCCACCATCGACGGCGACGGCCAGCGCGGCGTCATCATCAACACCGCTTCGGTCGCGGCCTTCGAGGGCCAGATCGGTCAGATCGCGTACGCCGCGTCGAAGGGTGGCGTCCACGCGATGACCATTTCTGCGGCCCGCGACCTCGCCCGGATCGGTGTGCGCGTCTGCACCATCGCCCCCGGCACCATCAGCACCCCGATGCTGGCGGGTGTGACCCCCGAGTTCCAGAAGACCCTGGCCGAGGCGATCCCGTTCCCGCAGCGTCTCGGTGAGCCCGACGAGTACGCACAGCTGGCCGAGTTCATCGTCGAGCACAACTACCTCAACGGCGAGACCATCCGCATGGACGGCGCGATCCGGATGGCTCCGCGCTAGAGTCCCGATTCCTGGTCCTCGGCCGGGCGACCGATGGGCGCCACCTCGGCGTCCTCGGTCAGCAGCAGCTCCTCGGACAACCTGATCAGCGGTGCGGCATCCGCTTCCAGACCCTCGCCGTCGGCGGGGGCGAGGTCGCGGACCGCGCCGCTGATCTTGTCTCCGGCCCCGTCGGCCACCGCGCTCAACTCCGACACCGCGCTGCGCAGCAATCGAACCTGCACGTCGACCTGGGCATACTCGAAGACCGGCGGTAGATACGGACTGAGCTGGGTCAACGCGTCCCGCGTCTCGACCACGCGCCGGTGGAGCCGCGTCGTCGGCGACAACTGACCCGTGTCGGGCAGCACGACCTCCGGTACCGCACCGGTCACCAACCGCCACAACGGCAGGAGTTCGGTGTCGAGTCGGCGGCGGCGCCGGTTGGCCACGAGGGACTGCACCCTGGAGTAGACCATCGGATAGCTGATGCCCAGCAGGAAGGACACGACGCCGACGGTCGCCAGGACCCGGTTGGTGGTCACGAGCCACGGGGACCTCGCGACATTCATCGCACTGACCGCGACGAACACGATCTGCGCGATCGCACCGAGCGCCAGGAACCCGAGTCCGGCCATGAGCAGACCCAGCGACACTCGTAGGTATCCGTCGGCCGTCGCATAGAACTTCCGGACACTGTTGACGCAGGCCAGGAAACCATAGGCGAGGTATCCGCTCGCGATCAGCATGAACAGGGCGAAACCCCAGTTCTGGACGGTCCATTCGCTGATGGTCTCGGTCCGGATCTCCTCGGGGATCACCAGCATGGTGATCTGGAGACCGATGAGCGACGCGACGAGCGGCAGCGCCTCCCAGCCGGCGCGTCGTTCGCGGGACACCCGGTCGGGGAAGAAGAAGACCACGACGAGCGCGGCCACCCCGATCGCGAGGAGCGCGTAGAAGGCCACCCTCGACAGTCCGGCGAATCCCCTGGTGTTGAGCGTGGACGCCACCGCCTCGTTCACCACGACGAAGGCGACCGTCAACGACGCGACCGCGACCATCATCGCCAGCGGTTGGAGTCCCCATCCGGTACGGCGGATCTGGTCCAGTCGCCAGCAGAACGCGATCGCGAAGACCACGCCCGCCAGCGCATTGACGATGCCGATCCCCGCCTCGACACCCTGAGCGAGGACGAGGGCAGTGACGGCGTCGCCGGCCGACCCGGTCACAACCATCCGCGGTGCCCACCCAGCAGCCGCTGGAGGCCCCGGAGCTCGTCGTGCGCGGCAGTGCTCCCGACGCCGGTGCCGGCCTCCTCGGCCCAGGCGAGGATCATCGACGCCAACATCTCGGCCTCCCACTCGCGGTCATCGGAGTAACAGGTACGACGCAGTGCCGCGTCGGACGAATCCTGCGTGAGAGCGGCCAACCCTTCGACGGACACCTCGGCAAGCATCTGGTGCCCGGCGATGAGATGCCCGAATTCGTGGATGACGATCTGGTCGCGATGCAGCGGCGACGTGTTCGCCTGATAGAAGAAGTAGTCCGCGTCGGCAGCCGCCAACCAGATCCCATTGGGCGCACCACTGGGCAACGGATGGGCGAGCAACCGGATCGGACGACCCCGTCGCTCGCCGTACCGGTCACACAGCTGAGTGACGTCCAGCGGGAGATCGAGATCGAGTCCACGCAACGCGGTGCGGCACAGCACACGCAGAGCACGCTCGGATCGACGCATGCGCACAATCGAACCATGACCCCGCAAGGGCAGGCGATCGGTGTCCACCGACCCGAGGAACGGACGGCCACGAGGCGGTCACCGGTTCGGACTTGTCTGGGCCGACACCCCACGGCCCATTTTCTCTGTCCGACGCCCGTCGACCCGTGCGACGCGGTTGTCGACCGTCAGGCCGAGAACCAGGTCATTCCTCGTTCGGCTCCCCGACCACACGCAGGCGCGAATCAGCCGACGGCTTCTTCTCGTCGCTGAGTCCTGCTGCGATGACGTCCGGTGGATCCTTCGGCAGCCCCTGCTGCTCTCGCAGCACCTTGATCAGTTCGTTCACCACGGTGACCGAATCGCTCGAGAGTCCCGCCAGGCGGAATGCGGCCAGCTGTACGTTGGTGTCCGCCTGCAACCGCATCAGATCGATCTCGTCGCGGGTGCGCTGCGCGGCCCGATCCTCGAGGAAGTAGTGTACGTCGACCCCGAATGCGGCCGCGATTCCCTCGACGGTGCGGAACGACGGGGACTTCGCTTTCCCCGACCGCAACTGGCTCAGATACGACTCACCCAGACGGAACCCTCGCTCCGTCGACCGCGCCGCAATCGCCTTGGCACTGTATGCCCTCCCGTTCGGACCGGGTACGGTCCGAAAAAGCTCCTCGAGTCGCCGGGCGAACAACCCCGGATCGAGTGCATCCGATTCCTTCGTTCTCGAACGATCGGGGTCGGTGCGTCCGGTGTCGCCCATAGGCTTCTCCGCCCCTCCTGAAGTCATGACCATGTTCTCCGAAATGCGAAACTTGAATTTGCAAACATTAAAGCCCGCTGTACTCGGCCGTTGCAATGACCGGTACGGTCAGAACGTACCGGACCGTCGCACGCCATGCGTATCACCTGTGGTGATGATGTAACGAACGTTAGTGTGGCGTTCTTCACACTTCGGGGGGTAGCACGGTGTCGGCCTGCCGACGACACATGAACTGGAGGCCTGACCGTGATGCACTCGGGGTCATGAGGTCGCGCCCCGAACCACTGGATCTTGTACACAACTGTACTCCCGGAGCCGAACGATGACCCACCGCATTCCGGAGCCTCACGGCAACCGTCGGCGGCGTCGATCCGTGGCATCCGTCGGTGCCGTCCTCGCGATGATCGCGTTCCTCGCTCTCGCCCCCGGCATCGGCTCGACGGCCCCGATCGGCTCTGGTGACTCCGGACCCGGCAACAGCGGGTCGGGCGGCTACGGCGCGCACAGCGCCGACGACGACTCCGATGATGATGACGACGACTACGGGGCGTCACCCCCGACCGGCAACGGCACCCCGGGGAGCTCCTGGCACCACGGCCACGGACACGGACACGGCCATCACGGTCACGGCACCCCGTCGGGCACCGGAACACCGTCCGGGACCACGACGACGGGCAGTTCGGTGACCGGGTCCGCCGAGACCGGGCCACCTGACACCGGGAGCTCGACGACCGAAGCCTCTCCGTCGGAGAGCCCGGCGACGTCGGCTACCTCGACGACCGGGATCGTGATCCCCGTGCCGCCCGTGAACGTCTGGCCGAACGTGCCGCCGGCTCCGCAGGACCCGACCGGCGCCGACCCGTCACCCGACGGCGAGGGAACCCCGCCCCCACCCGCCGACGTCCCGACGGTCGCCGCCCCCAGCGGTCCCCCTGCCGCCGCGGCTCCCGGGGCATCTGCAGCAGGCGCGCCGGCAGGTGTGGGAGCCGCAGCTCCTCGCGCCGGCGAGACCTCCCCGGATGCGGAGACGCCGGAAGCTGTTTCGACCGACTCGGACGAGTCCGAGTCCGCCGCCTTGGTGTCGAGTCCACCGGCACCGTCCGACGGTCCGGCACAGGCCCTGCCGAGTTCGTCCCCCGACACGATCCTGACGGGGGTCAAGAAGTTCCTGGTCGGCGTGGCCCCCGGTGGCCTGATGCTGCTCGGCGCGGTCGCCCTGTTCGGCAGCGGATCGTTCCTGGAGTCGCTGCGCACCCTGCGTTCCTGACGGTCGCCCGCCGGCTCGTCGGGTCAGTCGTCGGTCCGTGCCAGCAGATCCCGTTCGTGCGGGACGTCGTCGACGGCGCCCCCGGACATCCACTCCCGCAACACCTTTGTGGCCCGGACGTCGTCCTCGTTGTACTCCAGCAGTCGCTGCCGCTGACCGAGATCAGGGCGGCCGCCACCCAGAGCGACCGCGGCGCGGTACCACTCCATCGACGCCTCGCCGCTCGCGTCGTCGTCGCGCCACGCGAACCCGGCGACGGGCGCGACCCGTTTCAGTCCCTTGCCGCGGGGACAGATGAAGTTCTCGCCGACGGCCTCGTAGATGTCGACCCACTCGTCGGAGGCGATGAAGGCCTCCACCTCGCGTCGCGTCGGGATGCCGGGTTCGCCGGCGAACCGGTCGGCCGAGCCCAGCAGCCAACGGTTCTCGGCCTGTTGTGAGTAGCAGTACGCCGCGAAGGTCTTCCCGCTCTGCCGGGCGGCGAGCCGTTCGGCGGTCAGCCAGGCCCAGAACTCGGCGAACGACCTCGCCTCGTCGCGGGTGGGCAGCGGATCCCAGGTGACGAACGGCCGGTAGACCACCGGCTCGTCGGGCGCGGTGGTGTCGGTGCGCAGCGTGCCCCACAGGTAGGCGCCGTGTTCGCCGAAGCTCTCCATGTCGACGTCGACCTCGATGTCGGCGCGATACACCCGCGGGGTGTCGAGGCGCCGGACGAGTTCGGTTCCGGTCAGCCAGGCGATCGCACCGATCACCGCGTCGTCGAATCGTGCACTGCCCGGCCAGTTCTCCGGCGGATCTCCGCGCTGCGCGGCGAGCTGGTCGATCGTCGTGATGCCCGCCTCGATGAGTGCGGCGCCCTGGTTCCCGGTGGCGACGAGGGACACGTCGCGGACGGCCTCCAGTTCCGGGCCGCACTTCACCCACCACGGGCACGAGCGGCATTCGGCGACGCGTCGCGGTTCGGTCGGCACCTGCTGCGCCGCGATCGCCCGGCGCCGGTCCAGGACCTCGTTGTAGTCCTCGAGCATCGCACCGGTGTCGTGCACGACGATGCAGTCGGCGTCGACGCCGATCACCCCGCCGCGCAGGTCACCGCTCTCCGACGACGCGGCGCTGCCGATCTCGACCAGCATCGCGGTGAGCTGGGCGAGGCGCAGGGCGTCGCGCCGGTTGGGACGGCCGGTGCGATACGGATCGGGCGTGGGCGCCCACCCCCAGAGCGGACTGGTGACCAGTGTGGGCGGGCGGCTCGGATCCGGTGTGGTCTTCGCGGGCTGGGTGATCCGGTGATTGACGACGATGACCGGGACGTACCCGTCGCCCACCCTCACCAGGAGTTCGGCATGGCCGCGCCGCCCGTGTTCGACGTCGGTGGGCAGCGCCGCATTCCAGATCCACGCGACACCCGCGTCGCACGCCTTCATGGTGGCGGCGACCCGGTCCGCGGCCCTGGACTCCGGGTCGACGGCGACGAACGCACCCGGCTGATCGCTGTGGATGCCGCGGAGCAGTTCCCGGACCGCGGTCCGATGATCGGCCGCGGCCTCCTTGCGTCGCTGCACGCCGGGCGGGTCCGGTTCGGTACCGGGACGCCCCTCGTGACCGAAGTCGAGAGCGACCCGGTGCTCGCAACCCGCCAGATCGCGCGGCGACAACACCACAGAGGCCACGCCATCCCTTTCTCGGCTCGAGCAGTCGGACGCGTGGCCCCACCGGGCCACGTGTCATGCTTGTACTTGTTACCACGCCCGCAGCGGTCCACTCGGCAGCAGCGAAAGGTCATTCGATGGGTTTGTTCTCCTCCGACGGTAGGTCTCGCGCTCAGCGCCGCGCAGAGGCCAAGGCTCTCAAGACGAAAGCCAAGCTCGAGGCGAAGTTCGACGCCAAGCACCGGCGGAAGGAACAGAAGGCTCGTCGCAAGACCGAGCACAAGTACCTCCAGAAGGATCTGAAGGCGGAGCGCAAGACCGCCAAGCAGTTGGCGAAGGCCCAGGAGAAGGTCGTCAAGGCCGAGACCAAGAGGGCCAGTGCCGAGGCGAAGGCAGCCGCCGACGCCAAGGTGTTCAGCCCGGCCAGCGTCAAGCGCTACCTCACGGTCGCTCGCCTCGTGGCGCCCATCGCCGTCCCGATCGCCTACCGCGCGGCGGTCGCGGGTCGCGCACAGCTCTCGGCGCTGCAGGCCAGTCGTGCGGGTGTGTCGCCAGAAGTGTTGCGCCAGTTCAGCGGCCACGGTGCCGCCCTGTCCGCCCGGATCGCGACCACGCGCACCACCCTGGACAAGGTCGTCGCGCAGGACACCAGCGCCGACGCCAAGGACTTCGTCACGGCGATGACCCAGCGTCTGGACAACCTGGACATCGCGGTCGGCGCGGCCGAGACCATGTCGGCCGGGCAGCGCCGGACGGCCCACCAGGCGATCGACGACGAGCTCGTCGCCATCGACGCCGACATCCTCGCGCGCCTCGGCGTTCGCTCCTGAACCTCTAAGATGGGTTCCACGCGTCGCGTCGGGGATCTCCCCTGCGCGCACACCCCGGAGACACACGCAAGGCCGGGACACACGCAAGGGAGCGCCGTATGACCGAGCAGGAGCCGAACGTCACGCCGTCCGACGACGGTGCGAACAACGACGAACCTCCCCAGGAGTCGGCGGCGGCCGATCCCGGACCGGCTCAACCGGATGCGACGCCGGCCCCCGAGCAGGCGACCCCACCGAAACCTGCGCCGAAGAAGGCCCCGGCCAAGAAAGCACCCACCAAGAAGGCCGCGAAGAAAGCACCCACCAAGAAGGCCGCGAAGAAAGCACCCACCAAGAAGGCCGCGAAGAAAGCACCCACCAAGAAGGCCGCGAAGAAAGCACCCGCGAAGAAGGCCGCCCAGAAGAAGGCGCCGGAGAAGAAGGCACCCCCAAAGTCGGTACCTCCCGTCACCGAGGTGCCCGTCGCCGAAACCCCGGCCGCCCCGGAGACCCCGATGCCGGCTCCCGCCCCCGCCCCCGCGCCGACACCGGCGCATCCGCCGGTTGACGTCGTCGCCGAATCCGATGCTGCGCGAGCCACTTTCGCCCAGCTGCGATCAGGTGCACCCACCGAGCCGCCGACGACCAACCTCCCCCCCGCTTACGCGGGGCTGGCGGCGGTCGTGGCGATGCTGGTGTTCGTGGTGCTGCGGCGCGTCCTGCGCTGAGGGGCTACCGCGGCGGCGGTGAGACCTCGACGCCGCCCGACTCGTGCTCGGGTCCGGCGTTCGGGTGTTCGGCGGGGAGCCGTCCGCGGAAGCGTGCGGCTTCGCTCGGACCCGGTTCCTCGCCCCGCGAGTGCGGCGGCCGGTGGTACGGTCCCGGCTTCGGGCGCGCCTTGCCGCCGGGGAACGCCAGGCGCGCGATGGTGCGGTGGACCTGGCCCCACTGTTGTCCGAAAGGTCCTGTGTTGTAAGGCAATCCGTAGCGTTCGCAGATGTCCTTCACCTTGGGTGCGACCTCTGCGTACCGGGTGCTCGGCATATCGGGATACAGGTGGTGCTCCACCTGGTAGCCGAGGTTGCCGCTGATGATGTGGAACAGCGGGCTGCCCTCGATGTTCGCCGCACCGACGAGCTGACGGACGTACCAGCCGCCGCGGGTCTCGTTCTCGACCTCTTCCTGGCTGAATGTGTAGGTCTGGTCCGGGAAATGGCCACAGAAGATGATGGCGTGCGCCCAGACGTTCCGGATGATGTTGGCGGTGAAGTTCGCGGTCAGGGTCCGCAGGAAGGTGCTCTCCGCACCGGGCAGCACCTGGTCGGCGAACTTCGCAGCGGCACGACCTCGCCGGCCACCGCGGCGTCGGATCGCATTGCCGATCCGCGAGGTCGACGGCTGCCGGATGGCACCGCCCGTCGCGGCCTGGCTCAGCAGGAATGCACCCGCACTGATCGCCGGCCAGCCGATGTAGTCCTTCACGACCTGGCGACGCATCTTGACCGCGATGCCCTTGAGGTCCTTGGTGAGCTCCGACATCGGCTTCTCACCGCGCCGGATCGCCTCGAGGTCGAGATCGTGCAGCGCGACACCCCACTCGAAGAAGGCGGTGAGCAGGACGTTGTAGAACGGCTGGAGCAGATAGACCGGATGCCACTTCTGGTTCGGGTCGATCCGCATGATCTCGTAGCCGAGATCCTTGTCCTTGCCGCGGATGTTGGTGAACGTGTGGTGGATGTAGTTGTGGGAATGCTTCCACGCCTCGGCCGTGGAGGCGGTGTCCCAGTCCCACACCGACGAATGGATGTAGGGATCGTTCATCCAGTCCCACTGGCCGTGCATCACATTGTGGCCGATCTCCATGTTCTCCAGAATCTTGGCCATACCGAGGCACGCCGTCCCGGCGACCCATGCGCCCCGCGAACGCGAGTTGAGCAGCACGATGCGTCCCAGCGCAGCGAGCTGGCGCTGGGTGGCGATGACGGTCTTGATGTAGCGCCGGTCGCGGTCGCCGAGGTCGCTGTAGACCTCGTCGTGGATGGCGTCGAACTCCTCGGCGAGCTTGTCGATCGTCTCCTGATCGAGGTGCGCCAACGGGTTGGTCACGCGCTGTCCGGAATCGGTGGTTGTCATAATTGTTCCTCCCGGTCAATCCTGACCTTCGGTCGACGGTGTAGATCCTGACCTTCGGTCGGTGGAGTAGGTGTGACGGCCGATCAGAGCTCGACGTCGACGTCTCCCTCGGCGGTGTTCACGCAGATGCGGATGCTCGATCCCTCCGGCGAACTGACCTCGCCGGTCCGCAGGTCCCGGATGCTCCCCTGCTTGAGAACCCCGGTGCAGGTGTGGCAGATACCGATCCGGCAGCCGAATTTCAGCTGCATACCGTTCTCCTCGCCTGCGACGAGGATCGGTTGGCCCGGCTCGCAGGTCACCTCGGTGTCACTGCGCGTGAACCGGACGGTGCCCCCCTCACCCTCACCGGCATTCCCGCCGATGATCGGCTGGAAACGTTCGAGATGGATCCGGTCGCCGACACCCTCGGACTCGAAATGCTCGACGAGGCTGTCGAGAAGCTCACGCGGTCCGGAACACATGGCCTGCCGTTCACGCCAGTCCGGACAGAGTTCGTCGAGGTCGGCCGCCTTGATCCGGCCGTCCCGGCTCGTGATGCGCAGCGTCAGGTCGAATCCGTCGTGCCGCTCGTCCATCGACTCGAGATCGGATCTGAACATCACCTGTTCGTCACTGTGCGCCGAGTGGATGGCGACCACATCGTCGACCCGATCGCGGTGGTCGAGGTCGCGGAGCATGCTCATGATCGGGGTGATCCCGCTGCCCGCACTGATGAACAGCATCTTCTCCGGCAACGGATCGGGGAGCGTGAAGACGCCCTCGATCTCACCGAGCCGCACGATCTCCCCCGGGCGCACGCGGTGGACGAGATAGGGCGAGACCGTCCCCTCCTCCACCAGCTTCGGCGTCACGCTGATCAGACCGTCACGCGGATGCGGATCGGAGGTCAGCGAGTAAGCGCGCCAATGGAACACGCCGTCGATGACCACGCCGAGACGGACATACTGCCCCGGTTGGTGACCAGGCCACTCGTAGCCCGGTTTGATCCACACCGTGGCCGCATCCGCGCCCTCGGGACGTACCTCGACGACCCGTCCGCGCAGCTCCTGCGTGGTCCAGAGCGGATTGATCAGCTCCAGGTAGTCGTCGGGGTGCAGAGGATTGAACAGGTGTCGGATCGCGCCGAGAAAACCTCGACGCAGCGGGGAGACCTTGGGTGCTGCGCCGCGCTCAGCCACGGAACAGCCTTTGTCGCAATTCGATTCGTGTCACGAGACCTCGCAATGGGTCGTCGGTTGCCTCTTGGTGCCCACGAGCTGCTTCATGGGTACCCTCCGAGCGATCTGAGTCTGACCCTACGACCTCTGGCGCCGCAGGGTGAGTCACTCGATCAGATCGGTTCACAACGGCCGTATTACCACCGGAAAGCCGCTTCAAACCCAGGTCGGGGCATCAATCCGGCCACGTTCTCCGGCAAGTGGGATCTATCGGGCGACGGACGAGTCGATGCACCTGCAGATCGCGACCGCCACGTCGTCGGGCCGGGATTCCGGGAGCCAATGGTCGGCACCCGGCAGGACGACGAAGTCGTAGGGAGCGTCGACCCACCCCGAGGTCAGTTGCGCACCGACCCTGCCGAGGGCGATGTCGCGGTCTCCCCAGAGATATGACGTGGGCACCTTCACCTGGGCCGGCACCGACCGCTTGTCGGGGATGGGCATCGCGCGGTACCAGCCGAGCGCTCCGGGCAACGCACCGTACTCGGCGATGTCGGGAACCACGCGGGAGGCGAACGGCTCCGGGAGCCCCATCCGCACACCGAAATCCGGTCGCGTCGTCATCAACCGCCCGAGTAGCTTCTCGGGCAGCACCGGGATCTGGAACGCCAGCATGTACCACGACCGGAGGAACTGTCCGCGGGGCATCGCCTGCAGGAACGCACCCGGATGTGGAACCGACAGTGCGGTCAGCGTACGCACCCGATCAGGGTGATGGGCCGCGAGCGTCCACGCCACCGCCGCACCCCAGTCGTGGCCGACGATGTGCGCATCGTCGAGGCCCGCGGCGTCGAGCAGCGCGAGCACGTCCGCCACCAGCTCGCCCTGGACGTAGTCCCGGCGCCGGGTGGGTCGCGCCCCGGGCGAGTAGCCGCGCTGATCCGGGGCGATCGTACGGAAACCCTTGTCGTGCAACAGCGGAGCGACGAGATCCCACGAGCTCGCCCGCTGCGGGAAACCGTGCAGCAACACGATCGGTTCCCCGTCGGGCGGGCCGGCGTCGACGACGTCGAAGGTGTGCCGACCGCGCCGGAACGTCGTCAACCTGTCGGTGGTCCGACCGCCCATTCCGTGACCTCGCGCCACTCTCAGTCCTCCCAGCGCACCCGCAGGATGCGGTCGGAACCGTCGCCGTCGCTCGTGGTCAGCACCAGTGACCCGTCGGGTGCCACGGCAGCACCACGCAGACGGCCGTGCTTCTGCTCGAGGGCCTCGGTCTTCGACACCACCCGGCGTCCGTCGTCGGAGAGCTTCAGGAAGACCAGTCGCTTCCCCTTCAGCGCGGTGAGCACGAGTCCTCCGCTGTACGGTCCCCAGCCGGTGTCGGGCAGGAAGGCGATGCCCGGCGTCGCGATCGTCGAGTTCCCCGACGACCACACCGGCCCGACAGCGCCGGGGACCCGGCCGGTGTCGGTCATCGGCACGGACTCGTCGTAGATCAATGGGGTGCGGTCGGGTTTGTAGCCGTAGTTGCCGCCGGCGACGATCAGGTTCAGCTCGTCGTCGCGCCTCGTCCCCTGCTCGACCGCGTAGACGCGACCGCTGCCGGGGGCCACTGCGACGCCCTGGACGTTCCGGTGGCCGAGGCTGTACACCGGGCTGCGCGGGTCCGGATTGCCCGGTGCCGGTGTGCCATCGAGGTTGATGTGCAAGACCTTGCCGCCCAGCGACTTCCGGTCCTGGGCGAACGACGGGGTGCCGGTGTCGCCGGTGCCGACCCAGATGCTGTCGGCGGCGGCGGCGAGTCCGCAGCCGGCGCGACTGCCGGAGGAGTTCACCGGGATGTTGCCGAGAAGCGTCCGTTCCCGAGTCATCCGCGTCCAATCCGCGCTGACCCGCCACGACACCACCTTGGTGGTCTGGCCGGTCTGCGGCGCCGGAATGGGTGCGCCGGCCAGCGGCTCGGGGACGGTGAATGCGCCGGGCACGGTGTACTCCGCCTGACATGAGTACACCCGCCGGTTCTCGGAGAAGCGCGGATCGATGGCGAGTCCCATCAGCCCAGCCTCGTGGACCGCGAAGATCTTCGACAGGTCGGCCCGGACGTCGACGCGCTTCCCGCCTGGGCGCACGGCGACGAATCTCCCCGCACGCTCACCGGTCAGAATCGTCCTGTCGGGTGCCACGACGACGCCCCAGGGAATCGTCCGCCCGGCGGTGACCGTCGAGACCTGCAGCGGCGCCTGGGCGTGCGCCGCCGGGGCCGCGACGAGCATCCCGGCGATCGCGGCCGCCGACGCGGTGATCGTCGTGAGCCCGCGGGCCGCCGAGCGGATGAGTGTCCTGCGTTCACGACGTGTCGGGGTCACAGGGCTCACCGTAACCACGACCCGGCGGCGGGCCGTGGCGAAACGGCGAGATCGAGACCTAGCGGCCGGGTAGGTACTTCAGGGCGCGGACCGCGGCCGGTGTGATCGCCCGGTAGATGTTCCTGGGGACAAACGGGGCGCGGTCGATCCCGATGAAGCGCTGCTCGGCGATCGTCTGTGCCTCGGTGTATTTGAGCAGACCCTCTTCGCCGTGGCGTCGGCCCACACCGGAGATGCCCATGCCGCCCATCGGTGCGGCGGTCGACGCCCACGCAGCGGCGTACCCCTCGTTGATGTTCACGGTGCCGGCCCGCAGGCGTTCGGCGACGGCCTGCGCCTCGGCGCTGCTGCCCGCGAAAACGCTTGCATTGAGCCCGTATTCGGTGTCGTTGGCGAGCTTGATGGCCTCGTCCGTCGAGTCGACCGGGTAGATCGAGACGACCGGCCCGAAGGTCTCGTTGCCGTAGCAGACCATGTCGTCGGTGACGTCCGTCAGCACTGTCGGCTCGAAGAAGAACGGGCCCAGGTCGGGACGGCGCTTGCCGCCGGCGAGGACCTTGGCGCCCTTGGCGACCGCGTCCTGGACATGCGCCTCCGCGGTGTCGATCTGTGCGGCCGAGGCCAGCGAACCCATGTCGGCGGTGAAATCGTAAGCGCCCGAGAGCTTCATCATCGAGACAAATGCCGCGAACCGCTCGGCGAACTCGTCGGCGATCCGTTTGTCGACGTAGATCCGCTCGATCGAGATGCAGAGCTGACCCGAGTTGGAGAAAGAGGCGCGGGCGGCACCCTGCACGGCGTTGGCGATGTCGGCGTTCGCGGTGATGACCAGGGGGTTCTTGCCGCCCAGCTCGGCCGAGAAACCGATGAGCCGACGCCCCGCCTGCTCGGCGAGGGTGGCACCGGTGGCCGACGACCCGGTGAACATCACGTAGTCGGTCGAGGTCATGATCGCCTGCCCCACGACGCTTCCCGGTCCCGGGACCACTGCGTACAGCTCACGCGGGAGACCTGCCTCGTACAGCAGTTCCGCCAGCGCCAAAGCGCAGTACGGGGTCTGGCTGTCGGGCTTGACGACCACGCCGTTGCCGGCGACGAGTGCCGCGACGGCGTCCGAGACGGCGAGCGTCAGCGGGTAGTTCCACGGGCTGATCACGCCGATGACGCCCTTGGGCAGGTGACGCACCCGGACGCTGGTCGCGCCGGGCAGCATGCCCTTGACCTTTCGGTCGGCGAGCAGCTTGGGTCCGGCGGTCGCATAGTGACGCGCGGTGATCGCGACGTCGATCACTTCCTCCTGCGCGTAGATCCGGGCCTTGCCGGTCTCGGCCTGCGCGATGTCCATCAGCGACTCGGCGTTGCGGAAGACGAGGTCGGAGAACTTGTCGATGATCTGGGCGCGTTCGGCCGGGGTCCGGGCCGCCCACCCCTGCTGCGCCTGCCGCGCACGGGCGACCGCGGTCTCCAGGTCTTCGGCCGTCGCGACCGGGATGGTGGCCATCTCGGTGCCGCTGAAGGCCTCGAGCACCGACCGGGTGGGACGGCTCGCGGCGTCGTCGATCGCGACGAGGGCCCCGAGACGGGCGAAATATTCGGCGGTGGGCTTCGGCATTTCGGGTCTCCTCAGTGCAGGCTCGGGTCGTTACGATGGACGGTCGCGGACCGGCGCGATCAGCTCTCGGGACCGACGAGCACGATGCCGTCGTCGTCGGAGTAGACGATGTCGCCCGGGTTGAAGGTCTCGCCACCGATCGACAGCGGCACATCACGGTCGCCGGCGCCGGTCTTGGTGGACTTGCGGGGGTTGGTGCCCAGCGCCTTGACGCCGATCGCCATCCCGCCGATGGTCTTGGCGTCGCGGATGGCGCCGTTCACGATGATCCCCACCCAGCCGTTGGATCGGCCGAGTTCGGCGATGATGTCGCCGACCAGCGCGGTGTGCACCGACGCGTCGCCGTCGATGACCAGCACGCCGCCCGGGTTGGACTCGCTCAGGATGGACTTGAGCAGGGCATTGTCCTGGAAGCACTTGACGGTGGTGACGCGTCCGACGAACTCGCGGTTCCCGCCGTACTGCGTGAACTGGGTGTCGCAACTACGGACGTCGGCCCCGATCTCGTCGACGAGATCAGCCGTCGGGGTGAAGGTCAGCTCGCTCATGCCGACCAGTTTAGGTGTTACCGCAAGTTCCGGGTTACTCCCGGGTAGGTTCGGGTAGCCGTTCTCCCCCGAGACCGTCGATGATCTCCGCGACCTCGTCCGGGCGCTCCGAGACCAGGAAGTGCTTGGCCCGCGGCAGGACGACGACCTCATCGGCGCCGAGGATGTCCGAATAGCGCCGCTGCTTCCACTCCCATAACACCCGCCAGCCGCGCAGCGTCGACGAGGCGACCACGACGACGACGGGCACGCGGGGCATCGGGGCGGTTCGACGCAGGCCGCGCAGAGTCTTGTTCATCGAACCGAAGGCGGCGTTCTCGACGAGCATGGCCAGCAGGAACGGCGGCTGCCCGAAGATCCGGGCTCCCCAACGTCGTTGTTGTTCACCGCGACCCTCGGGAGGCGCCGGCACGACCCGCTTCCACACCTGCAGGCTCGGCCAGCGCTGGATACCGACGCGACTCGTCACCGCACGCGCCGCCCCCATCAGCCGGTGTGCGTTCCCGACCCGGAACGACAACGGCACCAGGCGCCACGGCACGAGCACATAGGAGCCGTCGAGCACGACCACGCCCGCAGTCCGGCCGGGATTCTGCCGGGCGAAGGCCTCCACATACAGCGATGCCAGCGAATGACCCACCACGACAACGGGTTCGGTCACACCGCGGGCATCGAGTACCGCGACCATCCGGTCGACCTCGCCGAGGAGGGTCGGAAGATGTTGCCGCCCGACCGGGCTCGACAACCCGTAACCCGGGCGGTCGTAGCGGATCACCCGCCACGACGCCGAGAGCCGGGCCACCAGCGGGTCGAGGTCGAACCAGTTGCTGCCCAGCGCCGCCATCAGAAGCAGCGGCGGCCCCGACCCCTCGTCGAGCACGTGCAGCCGATGATCCCCGACAGTGACGAACGTGCCCGGCGCTGCGGGTTCGTCACCGTCGGTGGGAGCCATGCGTCAGGCGTCCTGCGGTTTGGCCAGCGGGAAGGCCAGCGATTCGCGGATCGACTGACCGGTGATCAGCATGACCACGCGGTCGACGCCCACGCCCAGACCACCCGTGGGTGGCATCGCGTACTCGAGTGCCTGCAAGAAGTCCTCGTCGAGCTCCATCGCCTCCGGGTCGCCGCCGGCGGCCAGGATCGACTGCTCGGTGAGACGCTTGCGCTGTTCGACCGGATCGGTCAGCTCGGTGTAGGCGGTGCCGAGCTCCACACCCCACGCCACCAGGTCCCAGCGCTCGGCGACGCCGGGCTTGCTGCGGTGCGCGCGCGTCAGCGGCGACGTCGACGTCGGGAAGTCGGTGTAGAAGGTCGGGAACGTCGTGCGGTCCTCGCCGAGGTGTTCGTAGAGTTCCAGCACGATCTGTCCGGCATCCCAGTCCGGGCGGTAGTTGATCTCGAGACGGTCGCACACTGCGCGGAGTTGTTCGACCGAGGTCTCCGCGGTGATCTCTTCTCCCGCACCTTCGGACACCACCTCGTGGACGGTCTTCACCGGCCACTCCCCCGAGATGTCCACGCGCTCTTCGTTTCCGTCGGCGTCGGTACGGATGATGACCGGCTCACCGTAGGCCGCCGTCGCCGCGTGCTGGATCATCTCGCGGGTGAGGTCCAGCATCTTCAGGTAATCGCTGTGCGCCTCATAGGCTTCCAGGCTCGTGAACTCCGGGTTGTGACTGAAGTCGACGCCCTCGTTGCGGAAGTTGCGTCCGATCTCGAACACCTTCTCCACGCCGCCGACGCAGAGGCGCTTCAGGTAGAGCTCCGGTGCGATCCGTAGGTAGAGGTCGAGGTTGTAGGCGTTGATGTGCGTCTGGAACGGTGTCGCGTTGGCTCCGCCGTGAATCTGCTGCAGGATCGGCGTCTCGACCTCGAGGAAGCCGCGCGCGGCGAGGAAGTCGCGCAACGACTTCACCACCAGGCTGCGGATCGCGAGGTTCTTCCGGCTCTCCCCGTTGATCGCGAGGTCTACGTAGCGCTGGCGCACACGGGCCTCGGGATCGGTGAGGCCCGCCCACTTGCCCGGAAGGGGGCGCAGGCACTTGCCGTTGATCCGCCAGGCGTCGATCAGGATCGACAGTTCACCCTTGCGGCTGGTGCCGACGACACCACGCGCCTGGATGAGGTCGCCGAGATCGACGTCGGTGCCGAAGTCGGGAGTGCCCGGGATGACCCGCGACTCCTCGACGAGGATCTGCACCTCACCGGACCAGTCGTGCATGTCGGCGAACACCACCTTGCCGAAGTCGCGCAGACGCGTGACGCGGCCGGCGATGGTGACGACGGTGCCCTCGGGTTCCGTCCGCGCCTGCGCGATGGTGTGGGTGGGCTGGTCGGCGGGCGGATACGGATCGAAACCACGCTCGACGAGCCGGTCCATCTTGTCGAGGCGGACCCTCACCTGCTCGGGCCGGTGCACGATCGAGCCCTCGGGAGTTGCTGCCTCGGCTTCCAGTTCGGCGATCAGCGCAGGCGCGTCGACGCCGGCCGGGATCGACGGCCGGCCCTCGGAGAAGTGCTTGTCCCGACCGAACTTGGGCAGGGTGATGAAACCCTCGGTGACGATCGCGGCCATCCCCACGCGGGGCAGGATTCGGCTGTCCTCGAAGCACAGGTAACGCGACTGCCAGTCCGGCAGGTACTTGGCGTTGGACTTGTACAGCGACTCCATCTGGAAGAACCGGGAGCCGAACATCAAGACGGAGTAGCCGGCACGCATGACCGGGCCGGCACCGATCTGCGGGCCCTGCTCGAAGAACGCGCGGAAAGCCGCGAAGTTGAGCGAGACCTCGG
Organism: Gordonia sp. Swx-4; assembly: GCF_030316175.1. Lineage (NCBI taxonomy): Bacteria > Bacillati > Actinomycetota > Actinomycetes > Mycobacteriales > Gordoniaceae > Gordonia > Gordonia sp. Swx-4. Next base: position 219,131 of record NZ_CP128197.1, on the reverse strand, counting down.
TGATGCCGAACTGCTCGGAGTTGCGGCACAGTTCGGCGACCATCGTCTCGACCACACCATTCGGTCCGCTGCGGTCACGACGCATGAGGTCCAGTGAGACAGCGCGTTTGCCCCACGGCACGAACGAGAGCATGCCGACGACCTTCTCGTCGGGAGCGCCCTCGTCGATGACCGCCTCGACCAGCAGGCAGTCGTTGTCGGACCGATCGCCGACGCGCGACAGGGCCATCGCGAAGCCGCGTTCCTCGTCGGTGTCCCGCCACTCGTCGGCGCGGGCGACGACCTGGGCCATCTCGGCGTCGTCGATGTCGAACCACCGGCGGATGCGCACCGTGACACCCGCGCGCCGGGTGCGGGTGACGGCCTGGCGGACGGCCTTCATCGCCGGCCCGCTCAGGCTGAACTCACGCGTGTGGAGGATGGCCTCGTCGCCGATGTTCAAGGACACGAACCCGGCCGCGTCGTAGGCCGCGGCGCCGCGCGCGCTCGACCCGATCGACGCCGGGTGCCAGCCGTACTTCTCACAGAGGGTGAGGAATTCGGCGATGGCGTCGGGCCACGACTCCGGATCGCCGATCGGGTCGCCGCCGGCCATGCCGACGCCGACTTCCACCCGGTAGGTGATGGCGGCGCGGCCGTCGGGCGAGAACACGACCGCCTTGTCGCGGCGCGTGGAGAAGTAGGCCAACGAATCGTCGTCGTTGAATCGGGTGATGAGTGCGCGGATCAGCGACTCGTCCTCCGCGGTGATCAGCCAGCGCAGTCGCTGCGACCGGAACAGCACAACGGCCGCAGCGATCAGCGCCAACGCACCGAACAGACCGAGCAGACCGTTGACGAAGACATGCGCGTGGCGCCCGTCGAAGGAGGCGTCCTGATCGATCGCGCCGAAGGCGACCACGCGGTTGAACGCGTACGGCAACCGATCTGCCCGGGTGAGCGTGTGGGGGAAGGCCCAGACCAGTGCCCAGCCGAGTAGCGTCGCGATACCGAGACCGACGACGAGGGTGGCGATCGACGCCGGGATCGCACCGCGTCGGACCCGGGTGTGGAACTGCCGGTAGGTGGCCAGCAGGAAGATCAGCGCGCCGAGGTCGATGACCAGGCCGATGTAGATGTTGGTGCGGTCCCAGGCCGTGACGTCGAGATCGTCCTCGAGCGAGGGGATCAGGTACAGCACATTGCCGACCATGAACAGCACGAGGTAGATCACGCCGATCCACCAGGCGATCCGCTTGCGCGCCGACAGCGCGACGGCGATCAGCGCCAGGACGAACGCCCACGCGAAGCTCGTGTCGGGCAGGGTGATGATGTAGTCGTCGACGTAGCGTCTCGGGTCGTGGATCAGCCGCCGGAACGCCGGGATGAGGCTGGACAGCAACGCGATCGTCGCCAGGACGCCGACGACCGTTCCCGCGATGTGCGGCGCGTTACGGCCGAATCCGGTAGGGCGCCTGATCTTGTCGAGAAGGACGAGCGAGCGTCGGTCAGCCGCGGTGGGGGTCCGCCGGGGCGCCTCGGGATGTTCGTCGGGGCTGGACGGGTCGACCGGCGCAAGCGGGGTGTCGGTGGCCATGCGTCGACGGTAGTCGTCCGCGGTGGCGCGCTCGGACACTCCACGCTGATTCGATCATTCGGCGGCACATATCTGCATCGGGACAACGATGCGGTCGTGCCGGTGTGGCCGGTTCCGCGGACACGGGGCATGATCTCAGACTGTGTACGACGTGACGATCCGCGACGACTCCATCCGGCTGGGCCAGTTCTTGAAACTGGCCAACCTCATCGAATCCGGCGCCGAGGCCAAAGAGGTCATCGCCGACGGTCTGGTGACCGTCAACGGTGAGGTCGAGACCAGACGCGGTCGTCAGCTCACCCTCGGCGACGTGGTCGAGGTGGGCGGGATGAGTGTGCGGGTCGCCCGCGAAGAGGTGTGAGAATCCCCCGTTACCGAAACCCCCGGTGCCGATCCTCCCGGATCAGGAACTCACGCCGAAACGCCTGAGCTCGGCCGGCGTGATGAGGCGTTCCGCTTCGGCGGGAAAGGTCGACGTATGGACTCGGCGGCCGCCGAGTCGCCCCCCGGTGAGCGAATTGAGCAATGAGCCCCGGCGGGGCGATTGAAAGGTGTCAGCCAACTTCATGACCAATCACTTCCTGGTGCATTCACTTCGTTACAACGGACTCTGACTTTGATCTACTGTAGCGACAGTACTCATCTCTGTCTCCCGGGTTTTCCGTGGTTTGCACCACTCACCCCGAGCCCCGTCGACATGTGAGATTGCACGTCCCCGGTGTCCCGGAACCGTGACCGTCGTACCTGTCGACTAGATCGATCATGACACGCCGAGCGTTACGTCCCGGGTAGCGACGCGGCATCTACCAGCACCAATGCTACGCAGCGAACGCGGCGGCGTATGCCATCCACTCGGACCAATTCATCCTGGGGTTCTATCGCTCGAACCCGCAGCGCATGCGCGGTTCAAGCTGAGGAACGACCGGCTCAGGCCAGTCCGGCGAGGAAACGGTTGGCCCAGGTGACCGCGCTGACACCGGGCCTGACCTGGAAGTCGCCGTAGGTGCCGTGCGATCCCGACTGCAAGAACTTGTTGAACGAGATGATCTGGTCGCGCGCACGCTTGTTGCCGAGTTCCTGGACGATCGCGCCGGGCCCACCGAGGGTGAGCAGCTCACGAACGATCACCGCCGCCTCGGCCTGGTACTGGAGGATCTGGCTCGGCGTCGGGTCGCTGGTCTCGGCCAGGTATCCGGCGATGCGGGTGATGTAGAAGTCCCGCGGTGTGTTGCAGTACATGTCCGACGGCTCGCAGAGAGTGAACGCCCGCGGCAGGAGCCAGCCCATGCCGTCGATGCGGGGTCCGCCGCTGCCCTCACCGCGCAGGGCCGGACCGACGACGTTGTCCTTGCGGGATCGTCGGGGATCGGAGATCAGGACGACGCCGGCAACCTGACCCGGGCGGATCAAGGCGCGCCCGGTGCCGATCTCCGACGCGAGGTCACCCGCGGCGTCGGCGCCCTGGCTGTACCCGACGAGAGCGATCCGGGTGCCCGGGCACCGCGCCAGCATCTGCAGGGCGAGGCCGCGGGTGTTGGCGACGGCCTGGGCCTTCGACTTCCCGTAGATCGCCTTCTCCCACGGGAACGCGGTCGCGTCGTAACCGACGTACGGGACCTTGGTCTCCGGCCCCAGCCCGGAGGTGACCGCACCCAGGACACCCGGGCTCACGCCGTTGGACCAGGTTCCCGGAACGGCGAGGACGTAGATCTTCGGGCAACCGGCCGGTGCCGCGTCCGCACGCGGCGTGCTCAACCCGAACCCTCCCAATACGGCACACAGCAGAGTGCACATGATGGCGAGGATTCGACGCATGGGCTGCCCCTTCGACGGATGGATCGCGATAGGCCGAGTGTATGGCCACACCCCCCGGGTGTGTAGCCGAGAAAACGAAACTCCCGCCCACCTTCTCGGTGGGCGGGAGTTCTCGTTCGTGGTGGCCGGCAGGTCAGCGCTGCGCGACCTGGGTCGGCACGATCGGGGCCGGCAGATCCGACGCACCGGTGAGGTACTCGTCGGCGGCCGCGGCAGCCGAACGACCCTCGGCGATCGCCCAGACGATCAGCGACTGGCCACGGCCGGCGTCACCGGCGACGAACACGCCCGGCTGGCCGACAGCAGCGAAGCTGTTGTCGCGCTTGACGTTGCCGCGGGCGTCGTACTCGACACCCATCTTGTCGAGGAGATCCTCGCGCTCCGGGCCGACGAAGCCCATCGCCAGCAGGACCAGATCGGCCTCGAGCTCGAAGTCCGAGCCCTCGACCTTCTCGAAGCGTCCGTCACGCATGACCACCTCGTGGGCGCGGAGCCCGGTGACCTTGCCGTTCTCGCCGATGAACTCCTCGGTGTTGACCGAGAAGACGCGCTCGCCGCCCTCTTCGTGGGCCGACGACACGCGGTACATCAGCGGGTAGGTCGGCCACGGGGTCGACTCGGCGCGTTCGATCGGCGGCTTCGGCATGATCTCGAACTGGTGGACGATCTCGGCGCCCTGGCGCAGCGAGGTACCCAGGCAGTCGGCGCCGGTGTCGCCACCGCCGATGATGATGACCTTCTTGCCCTTGGCCGTGATCTGACCCTCGATGGTGTCGCCGAGCTGAACCCGGTTGGCCTGCGGCAGGAACTCCATTGCCTGGTGGATGCCGTCGAGCTCGCGGCCCGGGATCGGCAGGTCGCGGCCGATGGTCGAACCGTTGGCGAGGATGACCGCGTCGAAGTCGGCCCGCAGCTGCTCGACGGTGACGTCGACACCCACGTTGACGCCGGTGCGGAAGACGGTGCCCTCGGCCTCCATCTGCGCCAGTCGGCGGTCGATGTGGCGCTTCTCCATCTTGAACTCGGGGATGCCGTAGCGCAGCAGGCCGCCGATGCGGTCGGCCCGCTCGAACAGCGTCACGTCGTGTCCGGCACGCGTGAGCTGCTGTGCGGCAGCGAGTCCGGCGGGACCCGAACCGACGACGGCCACCGACTTGCCGGTCTTCTTCGACGGCAGGACCGGGGTGACCCAGCCGTTGTCGAAGGCGTTGTCGATGATCTCGACCTCGACCTGCTTGATGGTCACCGGCGGCTGGTTGATGCCGAGCACGCACGACGCCTCACAGGGTGCCGGGCACAGGCGACCGGTGAACTCCGGGAAGTTGTTGGTCGCGTGCAGACGCTCGATACCGTCGCGCCACTGGTCCTTGTAGACCAGGTCGTTCCATTCGGGGATCAGGTTGCCGAGCGGGCAGCCGTTGTGGCAGAACGGGATACCGCAGTCCATGCAACGGCTCGCCTGCGTCTTCAGGTGATCCTTGTCGAAGTCGGTGTAGACCTCATTCCAGTCGAGCAGTCGCAGCTCGACCGGACGACGGTCGGGCAGCTCCCGCTCGGGGTGCTTGAGGAATCCTCTGGGGTCAGCCACGTGCGGCCTCCATGATCGCTTCGTTCACGTCTCGCCCGGTCTTCTCCGCTTCGGAGATGGCCAACAGCACGCGCTTGTAGTCCCGCGGCATGACCTTGGCGAACTTGGTCTGGGCAGTGTCCCAATCGGCGAGCAGCGCTGCGGCGACCGGGGATTCGGTCTCGGCACGGTGTTCGTCGATGATGGCGGCGAGGAACTCGATGTCCTCGTCCTCGAGGGGCTCGAGGTCGACGAGCTCGGTGTTGAGGTTGTCGGCCAGCTTGGCGTCCGGGTCGTAGACGAACGCCATACCGCCCGACATGCCCGCCGCGAAGTTGCGCCCGGTCTCGCCGAGCACCACGACGCGTCCACCGGTCATGTACTCACAACCGTGGTCGCCCACACCCTCGACGACCGCCGTCGCACCCGAGTTACGGACGCAGAAGCGTTCGCCGACGATGCCGCGCAGGAAGATCTTGCCCGCGGTGGCACCGAAGCCGATCACGTTGCCGGCGATGATGTTGTCCTCGGCGACGAAGTCGGCCGGCGCGTTGCGCGCCGGACGGACCACCAGGCGACCGCCCGAGAGGCCCTTGCCGACGAAGTCGTTGGCGTCGCCCTCGAGGCGCAGGGTGATGCCCTTGGGGACGAATGCACCGAAGCTGTTGCCCGCCGATCCGGTGAAGTCGACGATGATCGTGCCGTCCGGCAGACCTTGTGCGCCATAGGTCTTGGTGACCTCGTGACCCAGCATGGTGCCGACGGTGCGATTCACGTTGGTGATCTTCGACGTGAACGACACCCGGGTGCCGTGGTCGATCGCGTCGCGGCTCTGTGCGATGAGCTGCTGGTCGAGCGCCTTCTCGAGCGCATGGTCCTGCACGCCCGAGCAGTACAGGTCCTGGTTCATGAACGGCGATTCCGGCATGGTCAGGATCGACGTCAGGTCGAGCTTGCCTGCCTTCTCCGACTTCCAGTGCGCCAGCGCCTTGGTGGTGTCGAGAGCCTCGACGTGACCCACGGCCTCCTGGAGCGTACGGAAACCGAGGCGTGCCAGCAGTTCCCGGACCTCTTCGGCGATGAACAGGAAGAAGTTCTCGACGAACTCCGGCTTGCCGGCGAAACGCTCACGCAGAAGCGGGTTCTGGGTGGCGATGCCCACCGGACAGGTGTCGAGGTGGCAGACGCGCATCATGACGCAGCCCGAGACGACGAGCGGCGCGGTCGCGAAACCGAACTCCTCACCACCGAGCAGGGCGGCGATCACGACGTCACGGCCGGTCTTCATCTGACCGTCGACCTGGACCACGATGCGATCGCGAAGACCGTTGAGCAGCAGCGTCTGCTGGGTCTCGGCGAGGCCGATCTCCCACGGCGCACCGGCGTGCTTGAGCGACGTCAGCGGCGACGCACCGGTACCACCGTCGTGACCCGAGATGAGCACGACGTCAGCGTGTGCCTTCGACACACCGGCGGCGACGGTGCCCACGCCGACCTCGCTGACGAGCTTCACGTGGATGCGCGCCTTGGGGTTCGCGTTCTTCAGGTCGTGGATCAGCTGGGCGAGATCCTCGATCGAGTAGATGTCGTGGTGCGGCGGCGGCGAGATGAGGCCGACGCCCGGCGTCGAACCGCGGACCTCGGCGACCCACGGGTACACCTTGTGCGGCGGGAGCTGGCCGCCCTCACCGGGCTTGGCGCCCTGCGCCATCTTGATCTGGATGTCGGTGCAGTTCGACAGGTAGTGCGAGGTGACACCGAAACGTCCCGACGCGACCTGCTTGATCGCGCTGCGCCGCCAGTCGCCGTTCTCGTCGTGGTGGAAACGACGCGGATCCTCGCCGCCCTCACCGGAGTTCGAGCGACCACCGAGACGGTTCATGGCGATGGCCAGCGTCTCGTGGGCCTCGGCGGAGATCGAACCGAAGCTCATCGCGCCGGTGGAGAACCGCTTGACGATCTCGCTGGCCGGCTCGACCTTCTCGATCGGGATCGGGTCGCGGTCACCGAAGTTGAAGTCGAAGAGGCCGCGCAGCGTACCGAGACGGGTCGACTGGTCGTCGACCAACTTCGTGTACTCCTTGAACACCCCGTACTGACCGGTGCGCGTGGAGTGCTGAAGCTTGAACACCGTGTCCGGGTTGAACAGGTGGTACTCACCCTCACGGCGCCACTGGTATTCACCGCCGACCTCCAGCTCGCGGTGTGCGCGCTCCGAGGGCCGGTCGCTGAAGGCCAGTGCATGCCGGGTGGCGACGTCGGCGGCGATCTCGTCGAGACCGATGCCGCCGAGCTGGCTGATCAGGCCGGTGAAGAACTCGTCGACGGTCGCCTGGGAGAGGCCGATGACCTGGAAGAGCTGTGCACCGGTGTACGAGGCGATGGTCGAGATGCCCATCTTGCTCATCACCTTGAGCACACCCTTGCTGGCGGCCTTGATGTAGTTCTTGCGTGCGGTGGCGAAGTCGATGTCGCCGAGCACGCCGCGCTCGACCATGTCCTCGATCGACTCGAAGGCCATGTACGGATTGACCGCGCCGGCGCCGAAGCCGACGAGCGCAGCGATGTGGTGGACCTCGCGGGCGTCGCCGGACTCCACCACCAGGCCCACCCGGGTGCGCTTGCGCTCCCGGACCAGGTGATGGTGCACCGCAGCGGTCAGCAGCAGCGACGGGATCGGTGCGTTGGTCTCGTCCGACTCACGGTCGGAGAGCACCACGATGGACACACCGTCGTCTATCGCGGTGCTCACCTCGGCGCGGATCCGGTCCAGTGCGGCGCTCAGGCCCGCGCCGCCCTCGGCAACCGGGTACAGGCCGTAGATCTGCTTGCTGCGCAGGTCCGGGTAGCGGCCGTCCTCGTCGATCCGAACCAGCTTCGCCAACGTGTCGTTGTCGATGGTCGGTTCGGGGATCTCGATCTTGCGGCAGCTGTTCGGACCCGGATGCAGGAGATCGCCCTCGGAGCCGATCGTGTCGCCGAGGCCGGTCACCACCTCTTCGCGGATGGCGTCCAGCGGCGGGTTGGTGACCTGCGCGAAGAGCTGCTGGAAGTAGTCGAACAGCATGCGCGGACGCTTGGACAGCACAGCGATCGGGGTGTCGGTGCCCATCGAACCGAGCGCCTCGGCGCCGGTCCTGGCCATCGGCGCGACGAGGAGGTCGAGCTCCTCGCTGGTGTAACCGAAGACCTGCTGCCGCAAGGCGACCCGGTCGTGCGGCATGTGCTCATGCGGCAGCGCACGCACGTCGTTGACGTCGACCAGATGCTCGTCGAGCCACTCCTGGTACGGGTGCTCGGCGGCGAGTTCGTCCTTGATCTCCTCGTCGTCGACGATGCGGCCGGCGGCGGTGTCCACGAGGAACATCCGGCCGGGCTCCAGGCGCATCTTCTGCACGACGTCGGCATGGTCGATGTCGAGGACGCCGACCTCGGAGGCCATCACGACGAGATCGTCCTTGGTGACCCAGATGCGGCTGGGACGCAAGCCGTTCCGGTCGAGGACCGCTCCGACGACCGTGCCGTCGGTGAAGCACACCGACGCCGGGCCGTCCCAGGGTTCCATCATGGTGGCGTGATAGCGGTAGAACGCACGGTGCTCGGGCTTCATCGACTCATGACGCTCCCAGGCCTCCGGGATCATCATCAGGACCGCGTGCGGCAGGCTGCGGCCACCGAGGTGCAGGAGTTCGAGTACCTCGTCGAAACGAGCGGTGTCCGAGGCGCCGGGGGTGCAGATCGGGAAGATCTTCGACGCGGCGTCGGCACCGAAGGCCTCGGTGTCGATGAGCGCCTCGCGGGCACGCATCCAGTTCTCGTTGCCCGTGACGGTGTTGATCTCACCGTTGTGGGCGACGCGGCGGAACGGATGCGCGAGCGGCCACGACGGGAAGGTGTTGGTGGAGAAGCGCGAGTGGACGAGGCCCAGCGAGCTCTCGACGCGGGAGTCCTGCAGGTCGACGTAGAACTCCCGCAGCTGCGGGGTCGTCAGCATGCCCTTGTAGACGAAGGTGCGGCCCGACAGGGACGGGAAGTAGACGGTCTCGCGGCCGGGGCCGTCGGCGCCGGCGCCCTTGTTGCCGAGCTCGTACTGGACGCGCTTGCGCACGACGTAGGCGCGGCGCTCGAGCTCCATGCCTTCGGCGCCGCCGATGAAGACCTGACGGAACGTGGGCATCGCGTCCCGGGCGAGCGCACCGAGCGAATTCTCGTTGGTGGGCACCTCGCGCCAGCCGAGCAGGGTCAGACCCTCGGACTCGATGACCTTCTCGACGCCCTCACAGGCGAGTCGCGCGTCCTCAGAGCCCTGCGGGAGGAAGGCGATACCGGTCGCGTAGCTGCCCTCGGCGGGAAGCTCGAAGTCGACCGTCTCCCGCAGGAAGCGGTCGGGAACCTGGATCATGATCCCGGCACCGTCACCGGTGTTCGGTTCGGCACCCGCGGCACCGCGGTGCTCGAGGTTGACCAGGGCCATGATCGCCTTGTCGACGATGTCGCGACTGCGTCGTCCGTGCATGTCCACGACGAACGCCACGCCACACGAATCGTGCTCGTTGCGTGGGTCGTAGAGACCGACCGGTCCCGGAGCCTGCTTCATATTCGCCTCACTTTGCGTGCGAAGGGTGCACGCACTAACCGTCGTCAATGATTGGGGCCTACCCCGCCTGTGTCACCGGCTCCGTTGCCGGCCTGATCGCCTGGTGGACCTCGCTGTGCCCAACAGCTTCGTCGTCTGCCACCCCCAAGGGGCTGACCTGGGGCAGAGCCGACACTCACATGGCGGTGGCCCGTCAGCGCCGTTGCTGACGGAATCCTCCGGGCCGCATCGTCGGGGCCCGAACACCCTGCTCATCTCGGCTTCGCGCAGCACTACAGAGGGCGCCCGCGGGCTGCCGTATGAGCATTGTGGGTCATTTTTCCACGTGGGGTGCCCACAATCGAAATCCGGCTACCACAATGGCCGCGACACTGCACGTCAGAGAGAAATCGGGCGTGTACGGACATCACCGACCGGACCGCTTGCGTAACGACACGGGTCCATCACGGCGGCCGGTCGATCGCGACCGGATCGCGGTCAGGTGTCGGGCGGACCATTGCCACGCACCGGACATCGAAGGCCGCTACCTTCAGGTGATGAGCGTCACCTCACCCACGGGCGTCGGCCCCTCCCTCCCCGCGGACGACGAGAACCCCTTCGGGCGGCTCGGTGAGGATCCCCACGGCTCCCTCCGGTCCCGTGCCGTGAACGCCTACCTCGCCCGCGTGACCTGGCCGATGATGCTCGCCGCGCGCCGTAGCCATCCCAGGGTCACCGCGCAGATGATCCGGCGCTCCCGCCCCGGCCTCAACCGCACCATCGAACGGCTCAACCCGCCGCCGTCGGGCACGATGGTCGGGCCGATCCGGGAGACGTTCCGCGGTGGCCAGATCCGCGGCGAATGGGTGACGGGCCGACGCGCCGCGGTTCCGCAGCCGGGCACCCGGGTCATCTACTACCTCCACGGCAGCGGATATGTGGTGTGCTCGCCGCGCACGCACCGCGGGCTCGTCGCGCGGTTGGGCAACCTGACGGAACTGTCGGCGTTCAGCCTCGACTACCGGCTCGGTCCCGAACATCCCTGGCCCTGTGCGGGAAACGACGCTATCCGGGGATACCGATGGCTTCTCGCGCAGGGGTATCGCGCCGAGGACATCGTGATCGCCGGCGACTCGGCCGGCGGGCACCTCGCCCTCGACGTCCTCGCCGTCAACCACGCGACCCGCACCCCGCAGCCCGGATCGATGGTGCTCTTCTCCCCGCTCTACGACCCGACTTTCGATCTGGCCGTGGACAATCAACGCAGCGGCGTCCACGACCCGATCATCAACGCGATCACCGCGCGCAAGATCCTCCGTCTCTACACGCGGACCGCGGACCCCGACCATCCGCGCATGCGCATCCGTCTGACCCCGGAGATGACGCTGCCCAAGACCCTCATCCAGTACGGGGCCCTCGAGGTCATGGGCGCCGATGCCCGGGCCACCCACGCCGAGATCGTCGGTGCCGGTGGAGTTTCGGTGATCCAGGCATGGCCAGACCAGGGGCACGTCTTCCAGCTGATGCCGAGGTTGTCCTCAGAAGCGCGCCTGGCCGTGGAGACCGCGGCCCGGTTCATCACCGTCACGGCACCCACGCGCAGCGACACCGCGAGCTGAGGCGCCACACCCGGCAAAGACACAACGGCCGGTGACGACATTGGGAGATCGTCACCGGCCGTTGCCTTGTCCATCCGAACGAGGACCCATGAGGATCGCCTCCACCACCGGGGATGGCGGGCACGGTATGGAGGAATCCTCAACCGGTCGGCGTGATGGACACGCCCGGTGACGCCGGCGCGCTACGTGGGGGGGCATCGCACGCGACGGCGCCGTCCGGGGCGCCTGGATGGTCAGTCCGCGAACGCCATTCGCGCGCACGCCGTGTCGAGATCGACGACGTCGGCGTACTTGGCGTCGAGATCGAACAGATTCGCGTCGTGCACCGCGGGGTTGCGGTCCCCGCAGGCGTCGGCGACGACCTTCGGGATGAATCCGTGCTGCATGGCATCGGTGGCACTCGCACGCACACATCCCGAGGTCGAGACGCCGGCGACGAACACCGAGTCGACTCCGTTGGCGACCAGTGTTGCCGCGACCGACGTGCCGAAGAACGCCGACGCATACTGCTTGACCACGACGACCTCACCCGCTTGCGGACGCAGCGGTGCGACGAACTCACCCAGGCCGTCCGGATGCCCGGCCTCGAGGACACCCAGCGCGGGCACCTTCCGGACGAAGACACCGCCGTCGGCGAGACCGGGCGTGTACTCCACCCGGGTGTGGACGACCAGGGTCCCCGCGCGGCGAGTCGCCTCGAGGAGCATGGCGCATCGGTCGACGACTTCCGGATCGGGAAGGCAGAACGGCGATCCCGGCCGGAAGTACGCCTCGATCATGTCGATCATCAGCAGCGCGGGCCGGGAACCCCAGCCCAGTGCGCCACCGAATCCCGCCTTCGCGTAGTCGGCGGCGATGCCGTCCGCATCGGTGACCGTGTTCCCGGGATCGTTCACGCAACGACCTCCACATTCTGTTCGCACGCCTCCAGCAAGGCCTCCTCGCTGAGCTCGGACCGCGGCAGTTCCGCCACGACCTCTCCATGATGCAGGACGAGAACACGGTGGCAGATCGCCGCGAGTTGTTCGTGATCACCGGAGAACACCAGGACCGACGCACCGTCGGCGGCAAGGTCGGCGACCCGGTCCAGCAGCTGACGTGACGCGCCGGCGTCGACGCCCTGGGTGGGTTCGTCGAGCAGGAGCACGGTCGGGTCGAGATGCAACCACTTGGACAGCACGATCTTCTGCTGGTTGCCACCGCTGAACTGACGGATCGGCCAATGCGGTTGCGCCGGAACCGCACCGGACTCTTCGACGAGGTCGACCGCCGTCGACCGCTCCTTGCGCCAGTTGGTCGCGACGCCGAACCTGGTGAACGAGCCCAGGCTCGGCAGCGTGACGTTCTCGGCGGCGGATGCGTCGAGCCAGACACCGTCGCGATGACGGTTGCCCGGCACCAACGCCAGACCGGCGGCGATGGCGGCCCGGGGTCGGTTCGGTTCGACGGCGGTGCCGTCGACGGTGACCGTGCCACCGGTACGCGGCAGCTTGCCGGCCAGGACCAGCGGCAGTTCTTCGTGACCCATGCCGGCCAGGCCGGTGAAACCGACGATCTCACCCTTCTCGACGGTGACCGAGAGATCCTTCACCACACCGCCACTCACGTTCTCCAGCACGAGCTGTGCGGGCGTGGTGCCCGAGCGCTCCGGCGGATCCGGGTAGTAGTCGGTCAGTCGCCGGCCGAGGATGTCGGCGACCAGGTCCGAGCGGGTCAGTCCCGCGGTGGACCGGGTGAGAACCCGCTTACCGTCACGCAATACGGTGACGGAGTCGCAGTCGTCGAGCACCTCGCTGAGCCGGTGGCTGACGAAGATGACGCTCGAACCCAGATCGGCGACACTGCGCATCATGGAGGTGACCTGTGCGGCCTCGCTGTGCGACAGCGACGCCGTCGGCTCGTCGAGGATGAACAGGTGACCTTCGTGACCGTCACCGAGTGCACGGACCGCGCGGACCAGACCGACGAGCGCACGCTGCGCCGGGCTGAGGTCGGCGACCAACGTGTTCAGCGGCAGTTCGATGCCGAGACGTTCGGCGATCTCGCGGCAGGCCTTGGCCTCCTGGCGATCGCGCACCCAGCCGAAGCCGCGGGTGCCGTAACCGGTTGCGACGCCGATGTTCTCGAGAACCGTCATCTCCGGGGCGAGACCCAGGTCCTGATGGATGACGGCGATGCCGTGCTCGGCCGGGTTGCGCACCGGCAGGTCGAGCTCGCGGCCGAACAGACTCACCCGACCGCTGTCCGGCCGGTAGTAACCGGCCAGGCACTTGATCATCGTCGACTTGCCGCTGCCGTTCTGCCCGCACAGCGCGTGGACCTCGCCGCGCTTGACCTCCCAGTCGAGCGGGTGCAGTGCGTAGTTGCCGTCGAACTGCTTCGAGAGACCCTCGATCTGCAGGGCGGGACCCGCGGTACCGCCCCCTCCCCGGCCCGGGAGGGTGGCGGCCGCCGACTCCGGCGTCATCACGCGGCTCCGCGACGCTTGCCGACGAGCTTGGCGAGGGCGACGGCGATCATCAGTGCCAGACCGTTGAACAGCGGGCTGACCCACGATGCCGCACCGCCCAACTGGAGACCGGTGATGCCGACGACCAAGAGGTAGACCGCAACGAGGGTGCCGATCGCGTTGAAGCGGCCGACGGTGATCGCGGTGGCACCGAGGAACGTCGCAGCGAACGGGGCCAGGAGGTACTGGCTGCCGATACCGGGATCGATCGCGCCGAGGTTGCCGACCAGGATGATGCCGATCAGCGCGCCGGTCACACCCGAGACCACGTAGGTGATGGTGCGGATGCGTGCCACCGAGATACCCGCCAGCAGAGCGGCATCGCGGTTGCCACCGATGAACAGCATGTAGCGGCCCATCGGGGTGCGCTGGTACACGAACCACAGCACCGCCACGAGCAGCCAGCCGTACCAGGTGGTCATCGGCAGGCCCAGCAGCTTGGCCCGCGACAGCTCGACGTAGAAGTCCGGGACACCGGTGACGATCTTGGAACCCGTGATGGCGTACCCGATGCCCGAAAGGGCCGTGAACATGCCGAGTGTCGTGATGAACGAGTCCACCCCGACCTTGACGACCAGGAGGGCGTTGATCAGGCCGACGATGAGCCCGACCGCCAGCGCAGCCGGGATCACCGCGGCCGGCGAGTACCCGTTGGTCGACATGACCGCGACCACACACGCACTGGTGACCATGACGCCGGGGATGGCGAGGTCGAAGTCATCGGTCCGCAGCGCCAGGGTCGCGGCCAATGCGAGGAGCAGGATGATCGCCTGCGAGTTGACCATCGCCGAGACGATGCCCGTCGACCGGAACTCGGGCAGGAAGACGGCGCACAGCGCGAACGCCAGCACGAGAAGGCCGACCAGCGCATAACGTTCCACGAACGACGTGGCCGGGCGGGCTTTCGTGGAGCTGGCCACCGACTCGGTCGGTGACTTCTGGATCGCCGGTGGGCGAGAGGTGGGCGCCGCGACGGTGCCGAGGTCATTGCTCATGATGTCTCCGTGTGTGAGCCGCGGGCATGGTCAGCCCGCGTGCCGATCAGTTCTTGGACCAGGCCTCTTTGAAGGCGTTCTGGAAGTCCTTGTAGTTGGGGTTCACGTCCGCGTTCGAGTCGCCGACGTTGGTCTCGTCGACCAGTCGGGTGGGGATGACGATGCCCGAGGGCTGGGCGCCGGTGACCGAGCGAATCGCGTTGTCGACCATCACCCAACCGAGCCACGCCTCCGGCGGAGCCGCCATGGTGACGTCCTGGCCCTTGCCCGAGCGGATCGAGTCGAGGCTGGTGGCGATGCCGTCCCGGCCGAGGATCTTGGCATCGGGGTTGGTCATGGCGACGGTCGGCTCGACGAAGGTGACGCCCGAGTCCCAGTTCGTCATCACGTAGGTCGTGTCCGGGTTGCGCTTCATCGCCGTCTCGACCTTCTGCGGAAGGTCGGTGGCGGCGTTGGCCAGGTCGATCTCCTGGATGTCCAGCGAGCAGTCGTCCGGGCAGTTCTCGCGGTAGACCTTCTCGGCGCCGTTGGCCATGTTCTGGTAGATCTCGATCGCGGTCGGCTGCGCGAAGAACGTCGACGCCGAGCAGTTGGAATCGACCAGCGTCCATGCGGCGAGGGACGCGCCGTCGGCGGTGTAGTCGGCGCTCACGTTCGCGAAGACACCGTTGGCCAGCGGGGCCGATGCGTCACCCGACAGGGCGTTGATGACCGGGATGCCCGCGCGCGCAGCGTCGTTGAGCGAACCGGACAACATGGCCGGCTCGATGCCGAGCAGGACGATCGCGTCGGCCTTCTGTGCGATGGCCTGCGCCATGCCCTCGTTGAACTTGTTCGTCTGTCCCTGGCCGTCGTACACGGTGGCCTTGACGCCGGCGGCGGCCGCGGCCTCGTTGAAGCCCTCGGCGGCAGCGGAGGTGAATTGGTTGGTGACAACCATGATCATCCAGATGTTCTTGCCCTTGGCGGCAGCGAGATCGAGCGGGACCTCCGGCACGATCAGCGGGGTGGCCTCGCGGGCCTTGTCGACGATGGTGCCGGCGGCCTGGGTGCAGGCGTTGCTGACCTTCTCACCGGAAGCGCTCGACCCGTTGTCGGCCGTTGCGCTGGTACAACCTGCGAGCAGGGCGCCCGCGGCGACCGTCGTGAGCATCCAGGATGCTGTCTTCTTCATCGGTTCTCCTCGAAAAGTGTTGTGCAGAGAAAAGGTTCGGTGGCGGTCGGCTCAGTGCTCGCGCAGGAGGGTGCCGAATCCGTGGATCTGGTCGGTGACACCGTTGGACCGCAGCGCGTGCCACCAGGTGGCTGCATTGATGGCGATGACGGGCTTGCCCAGCCAACGCTCGGCTTCGTCGGCGAGGCCGACCATGGACAGGTTGGTGCCCACCTGGACGATGGCGTCGACGTCGGGTCCGTCGACCTCCAGGATCGCCTTTCGCAGCTCGTCTTCGCTGACCCGGGCGATGTCCACCGCGGAGGGGCAACGCAGCCCCTTGAGGTTGACCACGTCATAGCCGGCCTCGGAGAGGAAGAGGCGCACGTTCTCGTCGGCGATCGGCTGGTAGGGGGTGACCACGCCGAGACGCTTGGCGCCGAAGAGGTCGAGTCCGCGTCGCACGGCGTCGGCCCCGGTGGCGAGCTTGAGGCCGGAGAAGCTCTCGAGCTGTTCGGTGAACTGGCGATTGCCTTCCACACCGCCCCAGAAGGTCTCGGCCGACATGCCCATCACGAGGTAGTCGGGGTCGCAGGTCAGCACTCGCTCGCACGCGGCGTTGATCTCGGCGCGGATCTGTTCGAGAAGACCTTCGAAATCCTCGTTGCTGCTCAGCGTTTGGTCGCGGATGTGGATGCGGCCGACGTGAGGCGTCACGCCGGGCACCGTCATCCGGTAGTAGTCCGGCTCGACGACCGTGTTCGTCGAGGGGGCGAGGACGCCAAAGACGTTGCGGTAACCAAGAACGTCAACCATGAATCTCCTTCGGGGGAAAACTGCACACAATCCGGGGTTCGTGGGGTCTTTTGTGTACATGGGGGTCGTGGCAGATCACTGCTTCGCGTCAAACCATATGGCAGGACCACAGGCCAAGAGTAGCCCGGATCGCGCCGGTTAACAGGGTATTTACCAACCGATTGGTCCCGGATCCGGCGGCGGAGTGCTCCAAAACGCTGTTTAGCAGCATTAAAGGAAGTTGGACAGTTGTATACATGTCCACTGCGCAGGAGGCCGCGGCCGGTCATACTGAGCAGGCAGCCCGACCACGAAGACCAGGCTGCGCCCGGAGCCGGCCGAACACCCGGTGGGGCAAGCAGACAGAGGAGTAGCCATGGCCAGTCAACGAACCGTCCTCACGCTGGACGACGCCGAGGCCGTGATCGCGGCGGCGCGCGCGAAGGCAGCCGAGATCTCGGTGCCGATGGCGCTAGACGGTATGGGTGACTCCCCGATGGTGTGTTGGGGGGTTGCGGGCCGGAGCCTCACGCACAAAGACTCGTGGGTTACCGAGCAGGAGGCGCCTGCCCGGCCTATCCGACATTTGTGGGAGGCCCCGGTGTTTACAGAGCGTACGAGTGTAGGACTCGATGTGCACGCACGATCGATCGTCGCGGCTGCTCTTGACGGCCAAACAAGTGAGCTTCATCAGGCGCGGCTGACGCCGTCGTTTGAGCACGTCAGATCATGGCTGGCGACGTTGCCAGGCCCTGTCGCGGTGGCCTATGAAGCCGGTCCGACCGGCTTCGGGCTGTACCGGGACCTGACCGCGGCAGGGATCCGCTGCGAGGTGGTTGCGCCGAGCAAGCTGCAGCGTCCGGTCGGTGACCGGGTCAAGACCGATGTGCGCGACTCGATTCACCTGGCGAGGTTGCTGCGGCTTGGCGAGACCACTTCGGTGTGCATCCCGACTGTCGCCCAGGAAGCCGCGCGTGATCTGGTCAGGGCCCGCGAGGACTGTCGGGGTGATTTGATGCGGGCACGTCATCGGTTATCGAAGCTGTTGCTGCGTCACGGCCTGGTCTATGACGGTGGGACGGCCTGGACCGGCGCGCATGACCGGTGGTTGCGAACAGTCGCAGCGTCGGCGTTGACCGGGGCGGCCACACGGGTGGCCTTCGATGCCGATTACGAACACGTATTGACGATGAAAGCTCGACGTGACCGTTTGGACGTGGCGATCGTAGCGATGGCCGGTGATAGTGAGTTCACCCCGATCGTGCGGCGGATGTCGTGCCTGCGTGGAGTGAGCACGCTGACCGCGTTCGCGTTGACCGCGGAGATCGGTGATTGGGATCGGTTCACCGGCAACAGCATTGGCTCATTCGTCGGGTTGGTTCCCAGCGAATATTCTTCAGGAATGTCGCGGGTGCAGGGGGCGATCACCAAGACCGGCAACACCCATGCCCGCCGATTGCTCGTCGAAGCAGCCTGGCACCATCGGGCGCGCTATCACGTCGGTGCGGTGATGCGGGAACGCTGGGAACAGGCTCCCGCAGCGGCTCGGGTGCGTGGCGATGAAGGTAACCGTCGCCTCCATCAGCGGTGGGTGAACTTCCTTGACCGCCGGAAACGCCCCGTCATTGCCAACGTCGCCATCGCGCGTGAGTTGGCCGGCTGGTGCTGGTCGTTGGCCGTGATGGACTGCTGACAGCAATTGGCCTGCTTTATGAGCCGATCGGTGGTGACAGCGCGTGGATCGACCCGCGATACAACTATGAGCAAACCCGGTCATGGGTTGACGCTCGACCCTAGACACGCGGTCGCGATCCAGCCGAAACCCCTTCCTGCGGTACCCAATCCGCGAATATCAGTCTGACCGCGCGTCGTGATACGACACGCTCACCACACAGATCGCTCATGAAGCACAGAGGTACCGCCGGGATAGCTTCCCGGCGGTACCTCGCCCTGCGAACTTGGGCCTGGTGCACGGATAGGTGACAGGGTTAGTCACGCGGCCTGAGGGGCCTCGTGGTTGATGATGGTCTCGAATTCAATGGGGGTCAATCTGCCGAGGCGGTCCTGTCGTCTGCGGCGGTGGTAGGTCCGTTCGATCCAGTGCACGATGGCGGCCCGGAGCTCGTCTCTGGTGGCCCAGGATCGACGGTCGAGGACGTTGTTCTGTAGCAGCGAGAAGAAGCTCTCCATCGCCGCGTTGTCACCACACGCACCGACCCTGCCCATCGACCCGAGCATGCCGTGCCGGGTGATGGCCTTCTGCATCTTCTTCGAACGAAATTGAGACCCTCTATCGCTGTGCAGAACGCAGCCGGCCACGTCCCCTCGCCTGGCGACAGCGCTGTTCAGGGCGGCCACGGCCAGGCGGGACTTCATTCTCGAGTCGATCGAGTACCCGACGATCCGGCCCGAGTAGACGTCCTTGATCGCGCACAGGTACAGCTTGCCCTCGGCCGTCCAGTGCTCGGTGATGTCGGTCAGCCACAGCTCGTTGGGGCCGGGCGCGGTGAAGTCTCTCTTGACGAGATCGTCGTGTACAGGCGGGCCGGCCTTGCGGTGCTTGCCGCGGCCTCTCTTGCTGATGGTGCTGGTCCAGCCGCCGGCGGAGCAGATCCGCCACGCCGTCCGCCGGCACATCTTCTCGCCTGCGGCTTCGGCCTCGTCGGCGAGGTAGCGGTAGCCGAACTCCGGGTCTTCGCGGTGGGCGTCGAACAGGGCGTTGGCCCGGTACGCCTCGGCGAGCTCGGCGTCGGTGATCGGGTTCTTGCGCCACCGGTAGTAGGGCTGGCGAGCGATCTTGAGTACCCGACACGCCACCGTGACGGGGATGCCGTCAGCGGCCAGCTCACTCACGAGCGGGTACCACCTTTTCCCGGCAGATTCGCTTGGGACAGGTACGCCGCCGCCCGGCGTAAGACCTCGTTCTCCTGTTCAAGCAGGCGCACACGCCGCTTGGCCTCGCGCAGCTCACGCGATTCGGCCGACGTGGTGCCGGGCTTGATCCCGGCCTCCACGTCGGCCTTGCGGATCCACTTGTTCAGGGTCATCGGGTGGATACCGAAGTCGGCAGCGATCTGTTCGAGAGTCACACCGTCTTCACGGTTCTGGGCGACGCGGACAACGTCGTCGCGGAACTCCTGGGGATAGGGCTTGGGCACAGCTGGCATCCTTCCAGGCCGCCCGGCAGGGCAAGCCAGATCAGATGTCACCTACTCGTGCACCAGCCCCCTTGACAAACTTCTCTACATATCAGTTGTAAGACCCGGGCAGGTTGTGAACGTGTAAGCGTTCGATCGGGGTGAGTCCGCCGATGCCGGTGTGGGCTCGGTGGTGATTGTAGTGGTGTAGCCAGTCGTCGTAGGTGGCTGCGCGGGCGGTCTCTGAGGTGTAGAACTCGGCGTAGGCCCATTCCGAGGCCAGGGTGCGGTTGAATCGTTCGACCTTGCCGTTGGTTTGCGGACGGTAGGGACGGGTCTTCTTGTGCTTGATCTCGGCGCCGAGGGATTCTGCGAAAACCTTTGAGCGGTAACAGGCGCCGTTGTCGGTCATCACTCGTCTCACAGTGATCCCATGTTGGCTGAAGAAGGCGTTGGCGCGGTCCCAGAACTGCGCGGCGGTCTCTTTGCGTTCGTCGGTGAGGATCTCGGAGTATGCCAGCCGGGAATGGTCATCGACGGCGTGGTGCAGATACGCGTACCCCGGGCGGTGTTTCTTGTTGTGCCGGTTGCCGATCGTGCGCCCGAGTTTGCGGTGGCCGCCGCCTTCGGGGATGCGGCCGAGTTTCTTGATGTCGATGTGGATCAGGTTCTCGTTGCGGATCAGGGCCGCGAGCGACTCGGGGCTCAGCTCGGCGGCGGTGCTCTGCTTCCATGCAGACATTGGTCGTTCCTTTCGAGCGCTCTATTGCATACTTTCGTCCGCAGACAGGTCCGGGAACGGCGCAGATTCTTAGCATTGCATACAACTGCCGGTCCGTGGTTGCGTCCGCGTTACGTCTGTCCCGGATTGTCAGATGACGCCCGACGTCCGGAGTTCGTCGATGTCGGAAGGGGTCCGGGAGAGGGCGTCGCCGAGGACCTCGGCGGTGTGCTCGCCGAGTTCCGGTCCCAGCCAGCGGATCGTGCCCGGCGTCGACGACAGCTTCGGGGCCACGTTCTGGACCGGGAAGTCGCCGAAGACCTTGTGCTGCAACGTGACGATGCCCTCACGTGCGGCGAAGTGCGGATCGGCGAGCATGTCCTTGGCCTGGTAGATCCGACCGGCCGGAACACCTTTCTCCTCGAGCAGGGCCAGGAGATCCTCGGACTGTTGGCGGCGGGTCCAGTCGGCGATTCGGTCGTCGAGTTCGAGCTGGTTCGCCCCGCGTTCGGCGTGGTTGTGGTAACGCGGATCGTCGGCGAGTTCGGGCTCCCCCATCGCCTCGGCGAGACGGCGGAACACCGTGTCCTGGTTCGCCGCGATCAGGATGCTGCTGTCGTCGGCGGTGGGATAGACGTTGCTGGGCGCGACGTTGGGCAAGATCGAACCGGTGCGCTCACGCTGGTAACCGGTCAGCTGGTACTCCGGCACGGTCGATTCCATCAGGGACAGCACTGCCTCGTAGATGGCCGAGTCGACAATCTGACCACGGCCGGTCCGGCGCACGCCGTGCAGAGCGGTCAGTGCACCGATGGTCGCGAAGACGGCAGCGAGCGAGTCACCGATCGAGATGCCGGTCCGGCTCGGGAGGCTGTCGGGATCGCCGGTGATGTAACGCAATCCGCCCATCGCCTCGCCGATCGAACCGTAGCCTGCGCGAGGCGCATACGGTCCCGTCTGACCGTATCCGGTGACCCGCACCATGATCAGCTTCGGGTTGAGTGCGCTCAGCTCCTCGTAGCTCAGACCCCACCGCTCCAGCGTGCCCGGACGGAAGTTCTCGATGAGGATGTCGGCGGTCGCGATCAGGTCCCGGGCGATCTGCTGGCCCTCCGGAGTCCGCAGGTTGCAGGTCACCGACTTCTTGTTGCGACCGACGACCGGCCACCAGAGTGACTGCCCCTGAGCGCTTTTGCGGCCCCACTGACGCATCGGATCCCCCTTGCCCGGGTCCTCCAGCTTGATGACCTCGGCACCGAAATCGGCGAGCAGCTGGCCGCAGAACGGCCCGGCCAGCAGCTGGCCCATCTCCACGACGCGCAGATCGGACAGCGGACCGACCTGGTCGTGCTCGGGGGCGATTTCGACGGTTTCGTTGCTCATCTCGTACTTTCTGTTCGTTGGGAGCCCGAGGCGACCGGGCCGGATGGGTGCGTGCGTCATCGCCGCCTCGCGCAGGGAGCTACGCAGGCGTCGTTGTATGCAGGCGAGGTCGCGGGCCGTCACCGGGCCCGCGGATCAAGCGGTATGTGCTCTGTCGAAGTCGTGGGGTTCGGAAGTGGTTCGGGTGCTGGGATCGCGGGACGATCAGGCGAGGATCGCGCCGATTCCGTCGCGCGTGTTGTCCGCGCCGATGGTCGGGTTGCTCATCGCGCCGAGCATCGCGGTCCGTGCGTTGTGGAGGTGACAGCGCATGACCGCCTCGACCCAGTCCGAGTTTCCGGCGCGGACCGCGGCGACGATCTCGAAATGGTGAGAAAGGCTGCGAGACAAGCTGTCTTCGGTGAAGTGTTGGTAGTTCCGAGTCGCCAGCGAGATGTGCCGGACCGACGTCAGAGTCGCCTCGAGCTGAAGGCTCTCCGCCTTCTCGATCAGCGTCGCGTGGAACTTCCGGTTGAGGCGGGCGATTTCGCTGAAGTCACGGTCACCACCGGGACGACCGTGCTCGTACATACGGACGGCGAGCTCCTCGAGTTCGTCGATCTCGGCGTCGTCGAGCCGGCCCACCGCCTTGCCCGTAGCCACCGGTTCGAGGAGGAGACGGAGATCGAAGATCTCGTTCAGCCTTGCCGCCGACCAGGTGGCCACGCGAGCACCCTTGTTCGGGGACATCTCGACCAGGCCCTCGACGGCCAGCCGCGACAGTGCTTCCCGCACCGGCGTACGACTGACCTCGAGGATCTCGGCCAGTTCGACCTCGGCGAGCCGATCACCCGGTCCCCATCGACCTTCGAGGATCTTCGCGCGGAGGAGATCCGTGGCGCGCTGTGATACCTGAGACACTCTTACCTCCTAGATTGCATACATCGTAGCCCGACAGCAGTCCTCCTACAACCGAAATCTCGTGGATTACTGGACCTTCTTACGTAATGGACATATGACGCCGGTCCACTTGCATACATTCTGTGGCTGGGGGAACATCCGGGCATGCCAAACAACACGGCGTTCGAGCAGTCGGACACAGTCATGCCCCACACCCCGTCCTCCGTAACCCCCTCATCGGCCGTCCCCGAGTCGGTCACCATCGTGGAGGTGTCGCCCCGCGACGGCCTGCAGAACGAGGCGACGCTCCTGCCGACCGAGACCAAACTCGAACTCATCGATCATCTGGTGGCGTCGGGTCTCCGTCGAATCGAGGCGACGAGTTTCGTCCACCCCAAGCGGGTCCCGCAGATGGCCGACGCCGAGGCGGTCTCCGCCGCCCTGCCGCGCGGCGAGGTCTCCTGGATCGGATTGGTTCTCAACGAGCGCGGACTTGATCGCGCCATCGCAGCCGGTCTCGACGAGGTCAACATCGTGGTCGTCGCCTCCGACACCTTCAGCCGGCGCAACCAGGGAACCAGCACCGACGAGGGCGTCGACCTGTGGAATCGGCTCGCGAAGCGAGCATCGGATGCCGGTCTGAAGACCACCGTGACCATCGCCGCCGCCTTCGGCTGCCCGTTCGAAG
Organism: Gordonia sp. Swx-4; assembly: GCF_030316175.1. Taxonomy (NCBI): domain Bacteria; kingdom Bacillati; phylum Actinomycetota; class Actinomycetes; order Mycobacteriales; family Gordoniaceae; genus Gordonia; species Gordonia sp. Swx-4. Next base: position 195,718 of record NZ_CP128197.1, on the reverse strand, counting down.
GTGAGGTCCCCACCGAACGGGTTGCCGACCTCATCCGACGGTGCAGCGATGCGCAGCCCGACGAGATCGCCCTCGCCGACACGATCGGTGTCGGGGTGCCGGCGCAGGTCGTTGCACTCGCCGACGCCGCCCGCCGGGAGGCTCCCGGGATACCGCTGCGATGGCACTTCCACAACACACGGAACACCGGCTACGCCAACGCCCTCACCGCGTTGCAGCTCGGGGCGTCGGCTCTCGACGCGAGTCTAGGCGGCATCGGCGGTTGCCCGTTCGCTCCGGCCGCGACGGGCAACATCGCCACCGAGGACCTCTGGTATCTCCTCGACCGCAGCGGATGCGCCACCGGCGTCGACCCCGCCGTGCTCCTCTCCGGCGCTCGCCGGCTCGGCGAGATGCTCGGGACGACGGTGCCGGGCCAGCTGTCCCGCGCGGGCCTGTTCCCCCCGGTCGAACTCCCGCCCGCCTGATCCGGCCCGATCCGAGAAAGAGGAATGACAATGGCACGAGGCCTCTACATCGCCTTCACTCATCCGCGCGACGACTCCGTCGAGGACGAGTTCAACGAGTGGTACACCACGCATCACCTTCCGGAAATTCTTGCGACGGAGGGTGTCACGAGCGCGGTGCGATACAAGTCGGCCGATCCCGAGGCCAGCCACCGGTACATGGCGGCCTACACGCTCGACGGTGATCTCCCCGAGATCGTCGCCCGGATCCACGCCGACGCGGGCAACCGGACGCCGACCACCGCCTCACGTACCGACCCGGGCTCGGAGTTCCGCCTGTTCGAGTTCGTCGAGGAGCAGCACGCCGAGTAGGGCCCGGAAACCCGCGTAAACGGGTGAAACGCGTTGTATGCACCGTATTCTGGGGCGATGGAAACCCTCGTGACCGCGGTCGTCGTCGACGATCACCCGTTCTTCCGGGACGGGGTGTCGCGAGGTCTCACGCAGAGCGGCCGGGTGCGGGTGGTCGGCGAGGCGGCAGACGGCGTCACCGGCCTCGAACTCATCCGGCGCGAGAATCCCGACGTCGCCGTCGTCGACCACCAGATGCCCGGCATGACGGGTGTGGAACTGGCGCATGCGGTCAGCCGCGACAAACTGCCGACACGCGTGCTGTTGCTGTCGGCGGTCACCGACGGCCCCATCGTGTTCCGGGCGCTACAGGAAGGCGCCGCCGGCTATCTGTCGAAGGATGCCGACCGCGACGAGATCGTCGGTGCGGTGACCCGGGTCGCGAAGGGCGAGACGGTGGTGCCCCCGGCGCTCGCAGCCGGTCTCGCCGGCGAGATCCGGGCCCAGACACAGCGTGAGGCGCCGGCACTCAGCGAACGAGAACGCCAGGTACTCGCCGGTTTCGCACGCGGACAATCGATTCCGCAGTTGGCCGCCGAGTTGTACATCGGGGCCGCGACGGTGAAGACCCATACCCAGCGTCTCTACGAGAAGCTCGGGGTGTCCGACCGTGCCGCCGCGGTGGCCGAGGCGATGCGTCGTGGCCTTCTCGAGTAGCCGACGGGTGATGCGGAACTCCGACATCGAGATCGCCGGACTGACCGTCTATCTCGGGTTCGGCGAGTTCGCCGACGAGCCGCGCATCCACCTCATCCTCGTCGACCACGCGGTCCGGGGAATCCGCATCCAGGTGCTCCTGCGACTGTTCCTGGCACTCTTCGTGCTCCTGACGGTCTGCCTGGATCCGCCCGACCATGCGGCCGTGTTCAGCGTCGTCACCGCCGTTCTCTATGCGGCATGGTGCGTCGCCGGGGCCGTCGTGGCCCGAAGCCGCGAGTCGTGGATGGTCCGCTACTCGTGGATCGCGCTGCCGATCGACCTCCTCCTGCTGACGATCCTGGCCGTCATCGCCGGCATGTCCAACGAGGTCAGCTGGACCACCGACGCGTTGATCGCCGGCTTCGCGCTGGTCCCGATGATCGCGGCCATCTCACTGCAGCCGCGCCTCTGCGCGATGGTGGTGACGGCGACCGTGGTGGTCTATGCGGTCGCCAACATCCTCGCCCGGAACTCGAACAGCGAACCGTGGTCGATCATCGTGTTGCGCATCCTCGTCGTCGCGGCTCTCGCGGTCGGGGCGGTCCTGTTGTCCCAGCTGCAACGATCACGGGTGACGACCATCGGATCGCTTGCCGCCGAACGCGCCCGGCTCCTCGACGCGACGATGGAGATCGAGGAGCGCGAACGGCGCGACCTCGCCGACAACCTCCACGACGGCGCACTCCAGTATGTGCTCGCCGCGCGGCAGGAGCTTGCGACACTGCGGGGTTCGGCCGATTCCGTGACCCTGGACCGGGTCGACGGCGCCCTGCGCGACTCGGCTCGCTTGCTCCGCTCGACGCTGAGCGAACTGCACCCAGCGGTCCTCGAACAGGCCGGACTCGCCGTCGCCCTGACCGATCTGGCGTCGTCGTACGGCGGCCGCGCCGGCGCGCCGTCGATCTCCGTGGACACCGCCGCCTGGCCCAGCGAGCTGCGCACCACCGCCGACTCGCTGCTGTTCGCCGCGGCGCGCGAGCTCCTCACGAATGTGGTCAAGCATGCGGACGCCGACACCGCGGAGGTCACGGCCGAGTTCGACGACGGGGTCGCACGGCTGGTGGTCGTCGACGACGGTGTCGGACTCCCCGACGAGGTCGCGATCGAGGAACTGATGCGCCGCCGGCAGGCGGCCGGCCACATCGGCCTGGCGTCGCGGCGGGTACGTATCGAGGGGGTTGGCGGAGTGTTCTCCCTGCAGAACCGGCCCAGCGGCGGGACCGCCGTCGTGGTCGAGGTGCCCGCGCGCGAGGTCTGAGGGTCCGTGTCCACCGATCGGTGGATGCGGCAATCCACCGGTGGATCACCCGGTCGGCGGAATCCGGGCGGGGTGTTTTCCGAGGAAAGTCATTGGTGTCACCGGGACAGCCCGGAACAACCACACAGAAACCCTCACCAGAGACTCGGAGAACACCATGAAGATCGCGTCCCGCATCGCAGCCGGAACCCTCGGACTCGCCGCAGCCGCCGGCATCGCGCTCGGCGCCTCCGGAGCGGCCCACGCCGGCACCATGCCGATCACCCGCCCGGGAGAGCCGACGGTCGCGATGACGATCACCAACCACACCGACAAGCCCGAGTACCTGATCGGCGGCAACGCCGACGGCGGGCAGTGGGTCAACGCACCGAAGCAGGTCCTCTACCCCGGTGCCTCCGAAACCATCACGGCCGTCGCACCGTTCAACAACCACCTCGACGTGAACGCGTTGTACCGCATCGGCATCTTCGGCCCCACCGCCGACACCGGCTTCCCGCAAGCCAACGTCGGATTCGACCAGTGGTGAGTGGAGGACGCCTGCTGATCACTGGAAACACCGCAGGCCCCGCGACCGAAACGGTCGCGGGGCCTGCGGCGGTTTCGACGAGCTCGGCAAACGAAGGGACACCGGTGGATGAGCTCGGCTCAGCGCATCACGGGAAGAGATTCTCCAGCGAGCCGAAGCCACCTCCGACATCCGTGGCCGTGAAGTTCGTGGTGCAACCGTTGAACGTGACGTTGTCGACGTTCACGGTCCCGGCCTTGTTCGTGGGTTGGCTCGAGATGCCGTAGTGGTCGACGACGGTCTTGTCGCCGGCAGCGGCGACGAGCTCATCCAGGGTTGCGGTCTGGGCCATCGGGATACCGGGGAGGTCACGCGTCGCCCACCACTGGTCGGACTCGGTGGCGTCGGCCTTGGTCTTGCCGTCCGGGGCGGACCACACCAGGGTCGCGAATCCGTCGCCGGATCCGGTCTCTGCGCCGGTCACGCGGATCTGCCAGTTCGCCTGGCCTTCGGACTTGTGGAATGTCAACGGTTTCTTCGCCACGTCAGCGAGCGGCACCCGACCGGCCGCGTGGTAGGAAGCCTGTCGCGGCGTGGCGTCGGTGGTCACGAACTGCAGTGATCCGTCATCGTCGTTGACGTCGACCTCGGAATGCTTTCCGGCCTGGCCTTTCTCATCGGCGAAATCATTTCCCCAGCCGGCTGGGTTACCCGGCGTCGAGACCTTTGCGCAATTGTTTTCGTCCACCGGCGCGGCATTTGCCACGGCAGGTGTGATGAGTCCCGCGACTCCGAGAGCTGCACCGACGGTGGTTGCACGAATGAGATTACGTTTCATGGGTTTTCCCGACCTCCATCTGTTTTTCGATTCACGGACTTCGGCGAACGTAACAAACGAAAAAGAGGGCGACCACCCCCTTTGAGGAACACATCACACGATTGAAATTGGTGAATAGCCGATCGAACAATGTCGATTCTCGACAACCCGGACAGAGCGCCCGATCCTCACTTTGTTCTGGCATGGGTATAAAATTGCGCTCTTTTGTGGGTATGAATTCGCGAAATCAACTGTATCCGGCGGCCCGTAATGCCGCCATCAATTCCGAGCGCGACCCGGCATCCAATCGACGTCGAATACGGGACACGTGGTGCTCCACGGTCTTCGCCGAGATGAACAGGCGGGCACCGATCTCGCGGTATGTGAATCCCTGCAGGAGTTCTCGTGCGACCTCGGCCTCGCGCTCGGTCAGCAGGCCGTCGACCGGTCGGGGTCGCCGCCGATCCGCGTCGACCGACCGGGCCGTCTCCAGCAGGCCCGCCGACGTGCCCGGGTCGCCGGTGCGTAACGCCGCGATCCCCGCCAGACGGCTTGCTTCCCAATCCAGTCCACGCAACCGAAGGGCGGCCACCGCGTCCGCCACCTGGGCGTCATCGGTGGTCCCCGCCGGCTCGAAGGTGAGCGCAGTCCACGCGCGGGCGGCCGTCACGAGGCCCGACGTCCTCGCGTTGCGCCCGGCGACTCCCTCGAGCAATCGTCGACGCTCGGTTGCGAGCCCGGTATCGCGGGCGCTCACCGCTGCCTGGACTCCGGCGAAATGCCACGGTGCCGCCCAGGACACCGGATTCTCCAGCGTTTCGAGTAACCGGTCGGCCGCGGTGATGTGCCGATCGATCGACGCCGTGTCGTCCAAGCGTGCAGCGACCTGCCAGAACTCGGCGAGGGGTCGCAGGAGATAGAGATCGATCTCGGTCGCGGCCGACAGTGCCGGCGCTTCCGGCCACAGTGCAGCGAGTGCCGGGGTGTCGCCGTTGCGGTGCGCGAGGCCGAGGCGGACGGCGTGCGTCCGCAGGCGGTCGACCGCACCGGCCGGCTCGTCGGCCGGCAGCAGGCGAGTGACCGCGTCGAGGTCTCCACTGGCCAGCGCGATCTCGGCATCGAGCAGGGCCCCGGCCGCGCAGTCACCCGCAGCTTTCCGAAGCGCGCGGGCCGCGTTGAGGTCACCGCTGTTCAGCGCCAGTGCGGTCGCGGCGTGCAGGGTTCGCGCCACCGCCGGGTCCCACCGGCTCGGCATGGTGGCAGTGAGCCCCCGGACCACGAGATCGACCGTGTCACCAGCCGCGCCGTCACCGTCTGTCTGGTTGTCGGAGACCGACGCGAGCAGACCCCGGACCGCCCGTGACCGTACCGCTCGAGCACCCACCGGCGGGCGCCCCGCATCAGCGGCGGCGACCGCCGCGGCACCTGTCCGGTCGCCGACCGCCACCAGTGCCGTCACCGCGGAAAGGGATTCGGCCGCAATGTTCTCCGGGCCGAGCCAACGGTAGAGGTCAGCCGCGTGAGACCCGAGACCCCGGTGGGCCGCGACGAGAGCCGCAATCCCCACCCAGTGCTCGATCCCGTCATCCGTGGGACGAGCCGACTCCAGCCGGAGGTCCGCGACCTCGCCCGCGCCGTCGACATCACCGGAGGCCAAGGCGCGCTGGGCCATCAGGAGACGGACGTCGTCACGGCCCGGTTCCAGACGGTCGGCGGCCCGGAGCAGGACCACCGCGCGCGCCGCGGTGGCATCGGCTGCACCGGCGAGCAAGGTGTCGACCAGACGGGGATCCTCGATCCCCGATTCCGCAGCGTGCAACGCGTCGTCGGCGGTCAGTTCACTGGCACGCAGACGCACCGCTATCGACGTCCGGCGGAGCTGATCGAGTCGCCGGTTCCCGACGACCGCGCGAAGCGGATCGCCGGCGGCCGAGACGAAGACGTCCGCTCCGAGCAACAGACCGCTCCCCCGCGCCCGGTCGAGTGCCTCAACCGCTGCCTCGAACGGGACGCCGAGCGTCTCGGCGAGGCTCTCCGGGTCCAGCGGCGCCCGCAGCGACGCGAGGGCCAGGACGGACAGTGTCGTCGGGTCGAGGCCTCGGAGCAGACGATGGTGACGGTCGCGTGCCACACGCTCGACGACCACCAGTTCGTCCACGCTCTCGCCGGGCACCGCAGCCGCCACTTCCTCCCGGATGGAGAGCAACGCAGAGATGACGACGTTGCGTGCACCGCCACAGCGTCGTCGGATCAGCGACGCGGTGGCCGGCGTGAGCGTGAGACCGGCCCGAGCCGCATGAACGAGGACGTCCGCCGTGTTCATCGTGCCGAGTTCGAGGACCGCGCCGTAGCGGCGAGCGACGTCGAGCACCGTGCGAAGAGCCGGGTCGGTTTCCCGTGGTTCGGTTGTGGCGATCAGTCCGATGGTTCCGGCGTCGATCATCGTCGCCGTCCGCGCGACGAGGTCACCCGGCCAGTTGTGGAGGTCGTGGGCCAGCACCACCGTCGGACCGGCCGTGTCACCTCCGGCCGGCATGCCGACGCTGACCGGGACGTCGAGTTCGCGCAACCGCTCGTGCACGACGTCCAGCAGACCGCTGCGTCCGCTTCCCGGGATGCCGACGACGACCGCACAGATCGGGAGCCCCGTGCGCGCACGGTCGAGGACGTCGTCGACCCACGTCGACAACGAGTCCCGGCGATCACCGATCGTCGGGGTGGGCGACGCGGTCACCCGCCCCGCGTCAGCAGACGACACGGGTGACGCCACACAGGACCTGACCGGTGCCGTCGAGAATCTTGCCGGGCACCTGCAGGACACCGCCCGAGGTGCCCCCGCCACCGCCCCCGGTGCTCGGCTGCTCGGGGACATCGGGGCTTGGTTGCTGATCGGGGACGGGCGCGGGAACGGTATCCACCGGCGCCGGCGCGGGAGGCGGGGCCGCCGGTGCGGGGCCTGCCCGCCGGTCGCGGGTGCCTGTCCTCCGCGGGGCGCGCTGGTGGTCCCCGGCGCCGAGGTACCCGCCGGGACGGGAGCCGTCGATTGCCGCCGGGCGGGAGTTCCGGTGCCGGTGCCCGCGGCACGCGTACCGGCGTCGGCGGCACGGGTGCCGGTCGCAGCGTCGGCCACGGTCGGCGCGGGTTGGCCGGGCTTTCCCGGAGTTGCGTCGACCGGCGTCGTCACCGCACCGGCGGGAGGCGGCGTCGCCTCGCCGGTGGACCCGACCAGACCCGTCCCCACCGACAGTCCGGTGGCCGAGACCAGCACCAACGCCGCGGCACCTGCCGTGATCAGGATTCCCCGCCGGCGCCGGGACAAACGGGGGGCCGGAGTGGTCACCGTGGTGCTGGGCGCCGGCACGATCTCACGCATCGGGCGTTCCCCCGGCAACGGTGCGAGCGCCTGTCCCGGGATCTCGGTGGTCGGCTCGGGCGCGGCGGACGCATGTGCGCCGAGGGCGGCGATTCCGAGCAGCGCACCACCGGCCGCGGACGCCGATCCGGGTTGGGGATCGAGGAGCACCGGCACGCGCAGGGTTGCCGACAGCATCTCGGTGACGAGCGGGATGGACGCGCCCCCACCGGCGAGAACGATCGCGGTGACGGGGACCGGGTGACCTCCCGCCTGGTCGACGCCCGCACTCGCGAGTGCCTCCCGGATCAGCGCCACCGACTCGGCGATCGGCCCCCGCACCAGGTCCTCGACGTCATCGCGGACGAGTCGGGCGACGGTGGTCGTCTCCCCGACGCGGACGTCGACGACCGCGTCGGTGTCGACCGAGAGGGCTTCCTTGGCGCGCCGGCACTCGGAGCGGAGTCGGGTCAGGTCGTCGAGCACCGACGAGGCACGGCCGGGAGCCGGCTCGGCGTCGACGCCGGTGACCCGCAACGTATGTGCCAGCAGGAGCCGGTCGAACTCGTTGCCGCTGACCGAGTCGAGCCGGAGCGGTCGGCTCACCACGCGGGGTTCGTCACCGATGGCGAGCACGGTGACGGTCAGCGCGGAAGCGCCGAGGTCATAGCCGATCACCAGACCCTCACCGAGGGCACCTTCGCTGTGTTCGACGGCGGCCAGTGTCGCCCGCGACTCCGACACCCAGCTGATCTCGCCCGTCGGCACGTCGTCCCGTGCGCGGAGGGCAGCGTGGGCTTCGTCGACCGCTAGCGACGTCCACGTGTCGGGGTGCACGACGGTCAGGTGTTCGACGGGGTCGGTGAGGTCGAGTCGAGTGAGCAGCGCGGCGACCGCCTCGGCGTGGATCTGCGCGGCGGGTCGGCTCTGGCCACGGTCGTCCAGTACCGGCACCGGATCGCCGACACGGTCGAGGAAGTCGCCGGAACCCACCAGGCCGACGGTCTCGACCGAGAGCGAGTTCTCCCACGAATGTTCCGAGGCCACGACCGCGACGCTGTTCGCGCTCCCGACCTTCACACCGATCGTGATGCCCATGTCGGTCAGCTCCTGTTCCCACCCGCGGGGGTGGTCGATGGCGGATCACCGGCCACTCGCGCAGCGTGGGTGTTCGTCTCATGGTTCGTGCCGCGACCGATGCGGGCGCTGCACTTCACTGAGTGTGTCGCGGGCCATTACCCGACCGTTAGCGTTTCGGCCGGGATTAGGGGAAAACTCCCCCGCCCCCTACCTGTGCCGCCCCCGGGATCGGTCCCCTGTTCACCGGGACCGCGACAGGACTAGGGATTTGCCCCGATGCCCCGGAGCGCGCCGCTGCCTAGCGTCGAACTCGACACGGGATCGAACTGCGATCTCTCCGACGAAGGAACGACGCCATGCCGACCAATGCGGTACTCGACTTCATCCTCGGTCTGCTCCGCGACGAGGAAGCATTCAACAGCTATTGCGGTAATCCCCAGGCGGCGATCGACCGCGCCGGGCTCACCGGGATCACGCCCGCCCACATCTCGGCGGCAGCCCCACTCGTCGCCGACTCCGGACTGGCCGCCGGCGGCGCTGCCGGTGGTGGCCTCGGCGCCCTCGTCGGCGGCGGTTCGGTCGGCGGGGCCGTCGGCGGGGCAGTCGGAGGGGCAGTCGGAGGCGGAATCGGATTCGGGCTCGGGGGACTGGGCCTCGGTGACATCAATCTCGGCGGGGGCGGCATCGGCCTCGGTGGCGTGAACTTCGGCGGCGTGAACCTCGGCGGGATCGGCCTGAGCGACTTCGACTTCGGCGGACTCCTCGGCGGTATCGGGCTCGGGGGCGTCGACCTGTCCGGCCTCTCCCTCGCCGACCTGGACCTCGGCGGTATCGCCTTCGGTGACCTGGACCTGGCCGGTCAGCTGGCCGTCGCCCTCGGCGCGGCCCTGTCCGCCGGGCTGGGCGCCGGAGGTGCCGTGGCCGCACAGTTCGGCGCCACCCTGGGCGCCGCCCTGGACACCGTGGTCGCCGGCGGCCTCGAACTGAGTGCGGGTGCCGGACCGGTGATCGCCGGTGCGCTGGCCGGCGCGATCGACGCCGAAGGTGCACTGATCGGTCAGCTCGGGGCATCACTCGACGCCCTCCTCGCCGCGGGCGCCGGACTCGGAGGCGGACTCGCCGCCCAGTTGTCGTCGGCGCTCGGTGCGGGCGGCGAACTCGCCGGCGAGTTCGGCGCGACCCTCGGCGGACTGCTCGGCGCCACCCTCGGTGCCGGCGGTGCGCTCGGCGCCGATCTCGCCACCGCGCTCGCCGCCGGACTCGGTGCGGGCGGCGCCATCTCCGCGGTCCTCTCCGGCGCGCTCGGCCTCGGTGCCGACCTCTCGGCCGACCTCACCGCCGCCCTCACCTCGACGCTCGGCGTCGCCGGCGACCTGTCCGCGACGCTGTCCGGGCTACTCGACGCGCAGGCCGTCGCCGACCTGTCCGGTGAGCTCGGTGCGACCCTCACCGGTGCCCTTGGCTCGACCCTGGCGGCGGGCGGTTCGGCCGCCGCGTCGGTCGGCACCGCTCTGGGCGTTGCTCTGACCTCCACCGCTGCCGCGGCCGGCGGACTGGCGCTGACCGGTGCGGCGGGTGCGAACGCGGTTCTCGGCGGTGCGCTGACCGCCGCTCTCGGAGTGGGCGGGGGTGCCCAGGCGGGTCTTGCGGCGACCCTGGAATCGGTGCTGGCCGCCGGTGGTCTGGTCGACCTCGACGCGGTCCTCGCCGCGGGTGGCGACCTGGGCGCGACCGTCGGCGGCGCGCTCGCCGCGGGCCTCGAAGCCGGCGGCGACGCGGCGGGTGCCCTGGGCGCCGCACTCGGCGGCACCCTGGCCGGCGCGCTGGACGGCGGCCTCGCGGCCGATCTGACTGCCGGGCTCGGTGGTGCACTCGAGACCGGACTGGGTCTCGGGACAGGACTGGGCGCCGGTCTCGGCAGCGTCTTCGAGGGCTCCGTCGGGGGCGCCCTCGAAGGCGGGCTGAACGTGGTCGGCGGTCTGGGTGGCGAGTTGGGTGGCGCACTCGGCGGGCTGCTGTCGGCCGGCGTCGGTCTGGACACCGCGCTGAGCACCGTGCTCAGCGGCGTCCTGGGAGCAGCTGCCGGTGCCGATCTCGGGGCCGCGCTGGGCGGGGCTCTCGAACTCGGCGGCGTGCTCGGCACCGACCTGACCGGCCTCCTCGACGCAGGCCTGACCACCGACCTGGCCGCCCAGTTGGGGGCCGCGCTCGGCGGCGGCGGCGACCTCGCTGCACAACTAGGTGCCGCGCTCGGCGGTGTACTCGGTGCGACCGCGGGTGTCGACGGCATCCTCGACGCCGCGGCGGGTGCCGGTCTCGGTGTCGGCGAGCTACTGGCCGGTGACCTCGGTGGGGCGCTCGGCGTCGACGGCGCCCTCATCACCCAACTCGGTGGAGCACTGGACGCCGCGCTCGGGGCGGGCGCCGATCTGGGCCTGGTCACCGAGACAGCCGGCGACCTCACCGCCACGCTGGGGACCGTCCTCGGAGCCGGCGGCGATGTGGGAGCCGACCTCGGCGCCTCACTCGGTGCCGTTCTCGGTACCGCGCTGACCGGCGACCTCGGCGGTGACCTCGCCGGACAGCTGGCCGGCGGAGCCGACCTGGGCGGTGCCCTCACCAGCACGCTGAGCAACGCGCTCGACGTCGATCTGGCGGCCACGAACGGTCTGGTCACGACCCTGGAGTCGACACTGCAGGGCGGTCTCAACGGGGCGTTGACGGGTGAGCTCGGTGCGGTGCTCAACCCGAGTCTCGTGATCTCGCCGGAGGACGGCATCAACGTCGGCGGCCCGATCCTGACCGGCGACCTCACCGGCGGTGCCGTCGGTGATCTGACCGGAGGCCTCGAGACGGGGCTCGGCGGCGGACTCGCCGGACTCGGGACGACGCTGGAGTCGGGGCTCGGTTCGACTCTCGGCGGCGATCTGGGCCTCGGCGGAGGCCTGGGCCTCGACAGCTCGCTCCCCGCGGATGTCACCGGCGACCTGACGACCGCCGTCTCCGGTGCGGCCGGCGGCGCGGCGACCGTCGGCGGTGACGCGACCGCGGCGGTCGGGTCGAGCCTGGGCGGCACCCTCGGCGCGACGACCGATGCGATCGGCAACCTGGGCGCCGACCTGCCGGGTGACCTCTCCGGCAGCCTGACCGGTGGACTCACCGGCGGCGGCGAGGCCGGTGGCGGCGTCGACCTCGGCGGTGTCGGCGGCGGCGATGTGGACCTCGGCGGCACCACCTCCACCGACGCCGGACTCCATGGCGCCCTCGACTCGACGGTCGGTGGCGCCCTCGACACGACGAGCGGCCTCACCGGAGATCTCACCGGAGGGCTGACGGGTGGTTTGACCGGCGACCTCACCGGTGGGCTGGGAGCCGACTCGGGTGTCGGTACCACCGCATCCGGAGACGTCGACGCCGGACCCGACGCCGGCTGACCCCGGACCCGACGGCTTCGCCCCGGCATCGCCCGACGCCAGTTGATCACTGGACGCGGACGGTGCCGGGGCCGACCTCGTCTCCGCGGTGCGCACCGGACACCCTCCCCAATGCCGACCGCGTGCGCCGACTCAGAACTACCGTGAGGACACCATGACAAGTTCCCCCGCCGAGATCCCGCCCGCCAGACGAACGGACGAGGTCGCGCATGTCCCTGCGGCCGGCACCCAGGCAACACCGTCGACCATCGGCGATCTGCTGGCCACCATGTCGGAGGTGGCCCGCGAGGTCGGGCGAACCGACCTCGTCACCCGCCTCGACGGCGCCCGGACCCGCATCTCCGACCCTCGCCTGCGAATTGTCGTGGTGGGACAGCTCAAACAGGGCAAGAGCCACTTCGTCAACGCCCTGCTGAACCTCGACGTGTGCTCGGTGGGAGACGACGAGACGACCGCGGTGCCGACCGTGATCTCGCACGCGCCCCAGCCGACCGCCCACCTCGTCGTCGACGGTCCGGCCGCCGACAGTCGCATCCCGGTCCCGATGGAGGCGATCGGTGCCGTCACCCCCGATTCGCCTCTCGCCGGTGGCCGCGAGGTGCTGCGGCTGGAGATCGGTGCGCCGGGCCCGCTGCTGGCGGACGGGCTCGTCCTCGTCGACACCCCCGGGGTCGGTGGTCACGGACACCCCTACGCCGCAGCCACACTGGGCATGGTGGCGGCCGCCGACGCAGTGCTGGTGCTGTCGGACGCCAGCCAGGAGTTCACGGCGCCGGAGATGTCCTTCCTCCAGCAGGTGATCGGGCTGTGCCCGACCGTCGCCTGTCTGCTCACGAAGACCGACCTGTATCCGCACTGGCGGGCCGTCGCCGACGCCGATCGCTCGCATCTCCAGGCCGCCGGGATGGACATTCCCCTGCTTCCGGTGTCGTCGGTGCTACGTTCGCACGCGCTGCGCCTGGGCGACGAACAACTGAACGCCGAAGCCGGATTCCTCGACCTCTACCGGTACCTTCGCGATCACGTGGTGGCGACCGCCCAGCAGGCGACCCGCGGAGCGGTCGCCACCGACCTCCGGGTGGTCAGTGAGCATCTCGCCCTCACCCTCGGCAGCGAGCTGGCAGCGCTCCGCGATCCGGACACCGCCACCAAAGCCGTCCGGGCGCTGCACGAGGCCAAGGCCGACGCCGAGGCGATGCGCCGCCAATCCGCGCAGTGGCAACAGACTCTGGCCGACGGGGTCGCCGACCTCGCCGCCGACATCGACCACGATCTCCGCGATCGGCTCCGCGCGGTCACTCGCGAGGCCGAACGCGCCATCGACGAGGGCGATCCGGGCGTCGACTGGGAGCAACTCGCCGAGTGGCTGACCGAGCAGACGGCGACGGTCATCGGCGACAACTTCGTCTGGGCTCACGAACGGTCGGTCTGGCTGGCCGAGCGGGTCGCCGACCATTTCGCGGCCGCCGGCCAGACTTCCCTCCCCGACTTCGATGCCGCCGATCTGACCGGTGTGCTCGACTCGGTGGCAGAACTCGCCGAACTCGACAGCGGCAAGGTCGGTGTCACCCAGAAACTGCTGATCGGCATGCGGGGGTCCTACGGCGGCGTGCTGATGTTCGGGCTCATCTCGACGATGGTCGGCATGGCCCTGATCAACCCGGTGTCGGTAGGTGCCGGACTCCTGTTGGGCACCAAGGCATACCGCGACGACAAGCAGGCGAAGATACTAGAACGCCGAGCCAAGGCGAAGGTGGCGGTACGGGCGTTCACCGACGACGTCAGCTTCCAGGTGGGCAAGGAATCGCGGGACCGGTTGCGGGTGATCCAGCGCGTGCTGCGCGACCACTTCAGCTCGGTCGCCGAGCAGACCGCTCGCTCCATCTCCGAATCCCTCAGTGCCGCACAGTCGGCGGCCACCTCAACCGAGTCCGAACGGACCCGGCGGGCCGCCGAGCTCGAGTCCCGGCTGGCAGCGGTTGCCGCCCTGCGCAAGGCCGCCGATCATTTCGACCCCGCTTCCCTCGACCCCGCGCCCCTCGACCCGGCTCACACCGAACCGGCGCCAGCGAAGGTCGGTCGTCACGCGGCCGGACAGTCCCGCTGATGGCCGGGATCGATCGTGCACGTTTGCTACTCGACGCCGCGCGTGGCGTCCTGGCCGACGATCCGCGTGCGCAGGGCGAACTCGATCTCTGTGAGCACCGGATGTATCAACCGGTGCGGGTCGCGCTGGCTGGGTCCTTGAAGGCCGGCAAGTCGACCCTGCTCAATGCGCTTGTCGGACAGGACATCGCCCCGACCGATGCGACCGAGTGCACCCGGGTCGTGACCTGGTACCGCAGCGGCCGGTCGCCGTCGGTGACCGCACACGTCGACGACGGTCGCGCGGTCCCGATCCCGGTGACCCGGGTCGACGGACGCCTGGGCTTCGACTTCGGGCACCTCACCGCTGATCGCGTAGACCATCTCGACGTCGAATGGCCCTCCCGCGCACTGCAATCCACCACGATCGTGGACACACCGGGCACCGCGTCGCTGTCGACGGAACTGTCCGACTCCACAATTCGCCTCCTCGCACCCCGGGCGGACGAGCACCGGGGTCAATCGGGGGTCGACGCGGTCGTCTACCTGCTTCGGTCTCTCACCGCCACGGACACGGCCATGCTGCGACGCATCGGCACCGCCATCGGCGGTTCGTCGGGCCCGCTGGGGGTGATCGGCATCGTGTCGCGTGCCGACGAGCTGGGCGCCGGCCGGATGGACGCGATGATCTCCGCCCAACAGATCGCCGGGCGCTTCGCCGGTGAACTCGAGCGGACCGGACTCTGCCAGGCGGTGGTCCCCGTCGCGGGGCTGCTCGCCCTGGCGGCCCGCACGCTGCGCGAGGTCGAGTTCCGCGCGCTGGCACAGCTGGCCTCGACGCCGGGACCGGAGCTCGAGTCGGCGTTGCTGACGGTGGATCGTTTCGCGCGGCCCGACATCTTGCCCCACATCCCCGCCGCCCTCCGACGCTCACTCGCCGAGCGGTTCGGCGTCTTCGGCATCCGACTGGCGGTCACGCTCGTCCGTTTCGGCGCGACGTCGTCGACCGCGCTGGCCGCGGAACTCCTCGAACGCAGCGGTCTGCCGGAGTTGAGTGCCATCATCGACACCCAGTTCGCCCAGCGTGCCGACGAACTCAAATCCCATTCGGCACTGGTCACCCTCGATCACCTGCTGGCGGCGTGCGCGTCGACGCGGGCGGCGGAGCTACGGGCCTCGGTCCGACGAGAGCTCGCCGACGTGCACGGTTTCCGCGAACTGCGTGTCCTCACCACCATCCGCGGCGGTGGTCTCGACCTGCCCCCGGATCAGATCGCCGACCTCTCCCGCCTGATCGGCGGCTCGGGAATCGATCCTGCGACACGTCTGGGTCTCCCCGCCGAGACCGATGCGCCGACTGTTCGTTCGACGGCGATCGAGGCCGCTCGCACCTGGCGGTCTCTCGCCGACCACCCACTGATCGCACCGGACGTCGCGTCCGCCTGCCAGGTGGCCGTCCGCAGCGCGGAGGGCATCGTCGCACGACTGGACGAGCCACAGGAAGTTGCCGGCACGACGGGTTTCAGCGCAGGGTTGCACTCACCGCGCGGGTGAAGGTGACTCCGGTGGCGATCAGCGCGATCGCCGCCGCGGCCACCGGCAACCACAGCACCGGCGCGGGCAGGCCGGCGTCGGCGAGCCCGGGCGTCGACGGATCGACGGTGAGGCGGAATCCCACCGCGCCCACGGTCGCGACCAGGGCACCGACCGTCAGCATCATGCGCCCTGCGCGACGACCGGCCCACAGACGCACCGCTCCCGCCACGCCCAGCACCACGACCACGAGTGCGAGACCTGCACCGATGAGCAGGGAGATGTCCACGGCGCGTCCGGCGTCGGTGCCGCTGTCGGGGTGTTCGCGGATCAGGTCGGCGGCCAGGACCGAGCGGAGGTCGTCGAGCGACGCCACGATCAGCAGGACCGTCACCAGGGTCAGCGCGACGGTGACGATCCACCCCAGGACGACCCAGCGGATGGGGCCGGCGCGTTCGGTGGTTCGCTGGGGCCGCATGGGGGTGACGGCGACGCGGGGTCGCGGTGGTGGGGCATCGCCGGGCATCGACATCCTTCGATCGTATGCGCTCGAAATGGTCTGCCCGGCAAACCGAGAATGCGTCGTGAGTATCGGTTTCCGATACTCACGACGCATTCTGTGGACTGGCCGGTCAGGGTCCGGCGGTTGCGCCCGTCAAGGGTGGCGACGCGGCGAGCAGTTGGTTCTCCTCCTCGGTGAAAGCTCGCGCCCGCGAGAGGAATCGAACGCCCTCGGGCGCTTCCAGACTGAACCCGGCACCGCGCCCCTTCACGACGTCGAGGATGAGCTGCGTGTGCTTCCACAGCTCGAACTGGTCACCGTTGATCCAGACCCGCACTGCCGGAATGGGTTCGGGGAGTTCGATCTCGCCGACCAGCACGTCGCGCTGGCCGACCCGGTACTCCCCCACCGGATAACACATCGGGGCCGAGCCGTCACAGCATCCACCGGACTGGTGGATCATGAGTCCGCCGTGCAACTCCGACAACTTGGTCAGGAGCTGCACGGCGGCGTCTGTGGCGACCACCCGATCAGGAGCAATCTGTTCGGTGGTCATTCTCAATCACCTTCTGTGGGTTGGTGAGTGGCTCAGAAGAAGCCCTTCGCGTTCTGAGCGTAACCGACCAGGAGGTTCTTGGTCTGCTGGTAGTGCTCGAGCATCATCAGGTGGTTCTCGCGACCGATGCCGGACTGCTTGTAGCCGCCGAAGGCAGCGTGTGCCGGGTAGTCGTGGTAGGTGTTGGTCCACACACGACCGGCCTGGATCTCGCGGCCCGCACGGTAGGCGGTCGCACCGTCGCGGCTCCACACGCCGGCACCGAGGCCGTACAGGGTGTCGTTGGCGATGTGCATGGCGTCGGAGAAGTCCTTGAAGGTGGTGACCGCGAGGACCGGGCCGAAGATCTCCTCCTGGAAGATGCGCATCTTGTTGTTGCCCTGGAAGACCGTCGGCTTGATGTAGAAGCCGCCGGACAGGTCGCCACCGAGATCCGCGACCTCGCCGCCGGTGAGCACCTGGGCGCCCTCGTCGCGACCGATGGCCAGGTACGACGAGATCTTCTCGAACTGGTCGTTCGATGCCTGTGCACCCATCATGGTGTCGGTGTCGAGCGGGTTGCCCTGCTTGATCTTCGAGACGCGGTCGACGGCCTTGGCGATGAACTCGTCGTAGATGTCCTGCTGGATCAGCGCGCGGCTCGGGCAGGTGCACACCTCGCCCTGGTTGAGCGCGAACATCGAGAAGCCTTCCAACGCACGGTCGAGGAAGCCGTCGTCGGATGCCATGACGTCGTTGAAGAAGATGTTGGGGCTCTTGCCACCGAGCTCGAGGGTGACCGGGATCAGGTTCTCCGACGCGTACTGCATGATCAGGCGTCCGGTGGTGGTCTCACCGGTGAAGGCGATCTTGCGGATGCGGTTGCTCGAAGCGAGGGGCTTGCCGGCCTCGACGCCGAATCCGTTGACCACGTTGAGAACACCGGCGGGCAGCAGGTCGCTGATGAGGCTCACCAGGTAGAGGATCGACGCCGGGGTCTGCTCGGCGGGCTTGAGCACCACCGCGTTGCCGGCGGCGAGAGCCGGGGCGAGCTTCCAGACGGCCATGAGGATCGGGAAGTTCCACGGGATGATCTGGCCGACGACGCCGAGCGGCTCGTGGAAGTGGTACGCCACGGTGTCTTCGTCGATCTCCGAGATCCCGCCCTGCTGGGCGCGCAGCGCACCGGCGAAGTAGCGGAAGTGATCGATGGCGAGCGGGATGTCGGCGGCGAGCGTCTCACGGACGGCCTTGCCGTTGTCCCAGGTCTCGGCGACCGCGAGCTTCTCGAGGTTCTCCTCCATGCGGTCGGCGATGCGGAGCAGTGCGAGGGAGCGCTCGGCGACGGGGGTCTTGCCCCACGCCGGGGCGGCCTTGTGGGCGGCGTCGAGGGCGAGGTCGATGTCCTCGGCGGTCGAGCGGGCGACCTCACAGAACGTCTTGCCGTCCACCGGCGACGGGTTCTCGAAGTACTGGCCCTTCACCGGCGGGGTCCACTGGCCGCCGATCCAGTTGTCGTAGCGCGACTCGTAGCTCATCACCGAGCCATCGGCACCGGGCTTTGCGAAGACGGTCATGGTCACTCCTTGCGTGTCGGCCTCTTCTCGAGGGCGCTGGACTCTGTCACGTAGGACACCCCTGGACGTCCGATGTGATCTGTTCCACACAGTAGGTGTGAGCTCGTTGCACGAGGGTTGCAACGTTCGCAATGCGCCCTGACCAGCCCTGTTGCCGGCTGCGACTCCCCACCGGCTGAGCTCCGTCGAAGCCTCAGACCCCGTAACGCTTGTCGAGCAACCTGATGCGGCCGCCGACGACGGCGCGGTCGGGGTGCCCGACCGGCAGACGGTGTTCGAGGCGACGCCACGCAACGAGGTCGTCGCGCCCGTGGACCGACGACGTCCACTTGCGCAGCGCGGCGACGTCGCCACCGGCGATGAGGCGTGACCGGAGGTCCTCACGCAGTTCCTCGAAGATCTCCGCGATGCCCGGCGCCGTCGACTCGACCAGCAATCCACCGCGGCCGAGGTCGTCGACCACCGACGCCAGGTCGGTTCCGCTCTCGATGCGGGACCGGATGTCGGAGATGTCGGAGGAGATGTCGAGAGTGAGGCGGTAGGGCCGGCTCGCGACGACGTCGGCGCCGAGATCGCGTCGTAGCCGGGAGATCTCGGCGCGCACGCTCACCGGATCGAGCCCCTCCTCGGCGAGCTTCAGGGCCAGCTGCTCGGTGTTGAGTCCCTCCGGAAAGGCCTGCAGCAGAACGAGGATCTCCGCGTGCCGCGGCGACACGGTGCGTGCACTGGTCGCGTCGGCGGTGCGGCGCCAGCGATGCGGACCGTCCCCGAGGACGGTGAGGTGGGCGGCGCTCGACCGCGCGACACCCGTGTGGAAGGTCGCCGGGTCGGCGAGGTCCACGGCGCTCGACTGCAGTTCCCGCTCCACCGCGGCGACCACCGACCGGACCGCCGCGAGCGCGAACGGGGCCGCGACCTCGCGTCCGCCGGTCACGTCGATCACGCCGATGACGTGCCCGGTGAACGGATCGTGCACCGGCGCCGCGGCGCAACTCCATTCCTGGACCGGACCGGCGAAGTGTTCGGGACCGACGATCTGGACACCGCGGTCGACGGCCAGGGCGAGACCGGGCGCGTTGGTGCCGACCGCTTCCTCGCTCCAGACCGAGCCCTCGACGAAGTTGATGTTGCCGGCCTTGTCCCGCGCGGCGGAGTCCCCCTCGACCCACAGCAGCCGTCCGACCTGGTCGGTCAGCGCGACGACGACTCCGGTGTCGGCGATCGCGTCGACCATGAGTGACTGGACCAGGGGTCGGACCGCGGTGATCGGGTGGGTCGCGCGGTACTCGGCGAACTCGTCGGCGGTCATCGTCGACACTGCTTCGCCGGTCGGCAACCCGTCGGCCGGACTGCCGTCGCTGGGATCGATGCCTCGGCTCAGTGAGCGAGCCCAGGAGTCACGGACGATGGAGCGGACCGCGTCCGTCGGGGGCGTGACACCGGAGAGGAATTCCTCATACGCACGGCGGATGCGTGTCGCCACCGCAGCCGCGTCAGTCATGCGCCCTCCGTCACTCGCCATATGCCGACGATTCTGCCTGGCAAACTGTGATCCCGGCAACAATCCGGGTTCACCAGCGTGTAGAGACTACTCGCCCTGGTCAAGCGAACCGCGAGGAGAACTCCCGAGGGGTCATCCCGGTGACGGCCTTGAAGTCGCGGACGAAGTGGGCCTCGTCGGCGTAGGAGAGTTCGGCGGCGAGATCGGCCAGGGTCTCGTCGGGTTCGCGAAGGCGTTCGGCCGCTTCCTGGAGGCGTCGGCGCTGGATGAGCCATTTCGGGGTGAGGCCGAGCCGGCGGCGGGTGAGTCGTTGCAGGCTGCGCTCGGTGACGTGGAACCGCTCGCAGATCTGCGCGACCGCGACCACCGTCGAATCGTTCTCGACCCAGTCGACGATCGCGTTGATCAGGCGACCGTCCTCGTCCATCGGGAGATACCCCCGCAGCCAGTTCTCGACGATGTCCGTCGCGGCACGCTGGGTGTCCTCGTCTTCCGGTGCACGTTCCATCACCGCGCGTACCGACCGTGCGAGGTTCGCGCCGGGCTCGCCGAAGACCACCGACAGTTCGTCGGATCGGTCGGTCCACCGGGCGACGTCTCCCACGAGCAGACCACCGGCCCCCGGGGTGAACATCACGCCGACCGCCCATCCGTCACCGGTGAGGACAGTCTCCGACAGGCCGGTGACCACCCCGTAGAAGCGGGCGTAAGTGTTGCTGATGACGAGCAGACACACCGGGTACTGCAGCACCCGTTGGGGTGCCTCCGCCCCGGGCGATACCGACCAGACCGGCACCCAGAACCGACGGACCATCTCGCCGAGATCTGGGTTCGGCCCCCACCGACCGATGCGGTGGCTCGCATCCGCGGGGTCGACGAGATGTGCGCGTTCGACGTCGTCGAGTCGCATCGATCCCGACTTGTCGGGTTTCATCAATCACCGTCCCCTGCAGTGGCGTTTGACTGTCATCATGACCACCACCACTGACAATGCACCACTGCGCGACCACTACAACTCCTATGCCATCGGTTTCGGCGACGTCATCGCGACCGTGCCCGCCGACGCCTGGTCCAACCCCTCGCCGTGTGACGGCTGGACGGCCCGCGACGTCGTGGGGCACGTCGTCGACACCCAGCGGGACTTCTTCGCCGGACACGGCGTCGACCTCGGCCCCGCCCCGTCGCTCGACGACCCCGTGGCGGCCTGGCGCACCCATCGGGACGCCGTCGCCACGCGTCTCGCCGATCCGTCCATCGCCGACCGCGCCTTCGACGGCCACTTCGGTCCGACCACCATCGGCGAGACCCTGATCCGCTTCTACGGTTTCGACATGATCGCCCATCGATGGGACGTCGCCGCCGCAGCCGGCCTCGGCCATCGCTTCACCGACGACCAACTCGCCGAGATGGAGACCGCGGCAGACGGTTTCGGGGACGCCCTCTACTCCGAAGGGGTCTGCGAGCGCGTCGACATCCCGGCCGGCGCCGACCGTCAGACCGCGCTGCTCGCCCGGCTGGGGAGGCGCGCCTTCTAGGGAATCCAGCCGTTGTGCCGCGGGTGCCGCACCCGCAGGTGGCTGTAGACATAGGTGCTCAGCAGCAGCGCGACACCGGCGCCGATCGCCGGCCACAGGAAGGCGTTGTCGAACGAATCGCGGACGGCCACGACGGCCCACCCGATGACGAACAGGATGAGGGAGATGGTCGCCAGGATGCGGATGACGAGGACCAGCGTGGCGACCAACGCCCACACCGCTTCCCGCGTCCGCCCCGACTGACCTCGCATGGGACCAATCGTAAGGTGGCCGTCCGGACGCCCGCACGTCGGTGCTGGTCACGCTTTCGTCCCCACCGCGCTCCGACACGTGGACAATGGACGGATGAAGACCATCCTGAACGTGATCTGGCTGCTGCTGTGCGGACTGTGGATGGCGATCGGCTACGTCGTCGCCGGCATCATCTGCTGCATCCTGATCATCACCATCCCGTTCGGCATCGCGTCGTTCCGGATGGCCAACTACGCACTCTGGCCGTTCGGCCGCACCGTCGTCCGCAAACCGACCGCCGGGGCGGCGTCGATGATCGGCAACGTCATCTGGATACTCGTCGCCGGCATCTGGCTGGCGATCGGCCACATCGCCACCGGACTCGCCCTCTGCATCACCATCATCGGCATTCCGCTGGGTATCGCGAGCTTCAAGATGGTGCCGGTTTCGCTGCTCCCGCTCGGCGCCGAGATCGTCCCCACCGGCCAGCAGATGCCCGGCGGGGTCCCCGCACGTATGTGAGACGACCGACCCATCCGATTCCGTCGTCGAGTCCGAAGAAGGGGCATGAGCCTCAGGCCCGGACCCGTTCGAGCGGCGGCGCTCTGCGTCCGCACATGCGGGCGAATATCTGCCGCCCATCGGTAGGACAGCAGCAGAAGGTGAACGCGGTACGACGCCGAGGGAAGGAGGTGTGCGATGACTGATCATCTCGATCCCGAATCAGCAGAATTGCTCGAACTCGCACCGGTGGTCGGGCTGAACGCACTGACCTCCGACGAGCTGCGCGACATCGAGGCACGGGTGGCCGCCGCTCCCGCGGACTTCCGCGAGTTGTTCGACAAGCAGGTCCGGGCCACGCGTGAGGCCATGGCCGCGGTCAGCGCCGCCACCGCGACACCTCCGCCGCCGGCGCTCCGTGAGCGGGTACTCGCCGCTGCGCGCGCCGAGGCGGGGCTCGACGAGCCGTCGGTACGCGACGCCACACCGGTCTCCGGGGTTCCGGCGATGCCGCCCGTCGGGGATCTCGAGGCCGAAGCTTCCGTTCCCCCACCGTCGGAGGAGATCGAACCACCCGCGGACTTCGACGCCCATCGACCCCGCCGCTCACGTCGATTCACCTATCTGACCGCAGCGGCCGTCGTCGCCATCGCGGCTGGCGCGCTCGGCTGGGCGATCGGATTGTCCAGCACCGAGCAACCGGCCGCTCCCGCACCAGTCGCTCTGCCGGCCGAGCAGGTGTTCTCTGCTGACGACCTACGCTCGACGAGCGCACCGGTCGCCACCGGGAGCGCCACCGTCTACGTGGCCGCGTCGGCCGATAGCGCTGTGCTGGTGATGAATTCGGTGCCGCCACCGGAACCCGGCACCGTGTACCAGATGTGGCTCGTCGGGCCCGGCGGCACGCGTTCGGCCGGCACCATGACCGACAAGGACGTCGAACCGGTCACCACCGCCGTGCTGTCCGGGATCAACACCGCCGACGCACTGGCGTTCACCGTCGAACCGCCCGGTGGCTCGGCGCATCCGACCAGCGCTCCGGTCGCGCAGCTGTCGTTGAGCTGATGCACGGAGAGGCTATTTGAGCAACGCGCGAATCGTCTCGATGCTGTCGGCGAGGTCGGGGGTCTTGTCGGGCCGGTAGCGCACGACCCGCGCGAATCGGAGCGCCACGCCGCCGGCATACCGCGAGCTCCGTTGCGCACCATCGAGTTCGATCTCGACGACGACCTGCGGACGAAGGTAGACCGTGTGGGCGTCGCGATGCGTCGCATGCTTCGGGAACTCCTCGGTCTGCCACCGGAGGATGTCGTCGGTGAGACCCTTGAACGTCTTGCCCACCATGATGAACTCGCCGGTCTCGGGGTCGCGGGCACCCAGGTGCAGGTTCGACAGCCAACCGGTCCGCCGGCCCGATCCCCACTCGGCACCGAGCACGACGAGATCGAAGGTGTGCGTGGGTTTGACCTTCTGCCAGGCCTTTCCGCGGCGTCCGGCGACGTAGAGCCCGTCGAGGGATTTGACCATCACGCCTTCGTGGCCGTCGGCCATCGCGGTGTCGAAGTGGCGTTTGGCCTCGTCGGCGGTCGGGCGGGTCACCGCGGGGATGCGAAGTTGCGGTGCGATCGAATCGATGGCGGCGAGACGCTCGGACAGCGGGCGGTCGATGAGGTCGACGCCGTCGAGGTGGAGGCAGTCGAAGAAGAACGGCTTGAGCAGACGCTCCGGTTCGCCGGCGGCGGTCGGCCCGGAACCGAAGCGGCTCATCGTGTCCTGGAACGACCGCGGGCGTCCGTCGTCGCTGAGCATGAGGGTCTCGCCGTCGAGGATGACCGAGTCGCAGGGCAGTCCGGCGATCACCTCGACGAGGTCGGGCACGTTCCCGGTGACGTCGCGGAGCGTGCGGGTGTACACCGAGATGTCGGTGCCCTTGCGGTGAACCTGGATTCGCGCACCGTCGAGTTTGTAGTCGACGACGAGGTCGGGACCGAGGAGTTCCAGGGCGGCGTCGAGGTTGTCGGCGGGCGTCGCGAGCATCGGTTCGACGGCGCGGCCCACCTCGAGTCCCACGCCGGCCAACGCCTCGGCGCCGAAACGTGCAAGGGCCGCGGTCTCCGGGAGCGATCCGGTGAGCATGTGGACGCGACGCACCGCGGTCAGCGATTCCCCGGTGACCTTGGCGATCGCATCGGTCATGACCCCGGCCAGCGCACCCTGGCGCAGTTCGCCGGTGAGCAGGGCGATGAGGAACTTCTGCTCGGGTTCGGTGGCGGCGGCGAACATCGCGGCGAGGATCTCGGCGCGGCGGGTCGTCGAACCGGGTCCGCTCGCGGCGGCGAGTTCACCGAAAGCGGCGTCGACCTCGGCGACCTCGAGCGACGGTTCTCCGGCCGGTTCGGACGCCAGTTTCGACAGCGACCGCCAGCCCACACCCAACCTGCCCTGCGGGATTTCACCCGACAGCCAGGCGACCACGATCGGCAGCTCGGCGTCGGCGGCAGTGGCCAGCAGGCCGGCGAGCACCTCGGTCTTGCGGGTGCGTGAGCGATCGCGTGCGACGTCAGACGACGTCTGCACCACGTCGATCAGCTTCATCCCTCCGAAGGTACCCGCCGGGTCCGACACCGCCGGGTACCTCGCGGTACCCGGCCCGGAAGGTCAGACCTCGCTCAGGTCGACCGTCTTGGTCTCCCGGACGCTGAGCAGTGCGATCAGCGTCGTGCACGCGGCGACGGCGAGGTAGACACCGACCCAACCCACACCGAAGTCGGCGACGATCCACGTCGCGATGAACGGCGCGACCGCGGCACCGATGATCGACGAGACGTTGTAGGAGATACCCGAACCCGTGTAGCGCACGTTGGTCGGGAACAGCTCCGGCAGGATCGCGCTCATCGGCCCGAAGGTGAGACCCATCAGGGTCATGCCGAGGATGAGGAAGAACAGCATCCGCCCGTTGTTCATCGACGACGGATCGAGGATCAGTGCGAAGAACAGACCGAAGACGATGATCATCACCGTGATCACGAGGAGGAACGCCCGACGGCCGTACTTGTCGGCAAGCCGTCCGGAGACCATCACGAATCCGGCGAAGAAGAGCACCGCGATGATCTGCAACTGCAGGAAGTCGGCGTAGCTGAACGACAGTTTCACGCCCGACGCGTCGGTCACCTTGCCGGTGCCGTACGAGACGATCCACGTCGTCACGATGTAGAAGAGCGTGTATGTCGCGACCATGATGAAGGTGCCGGCGATCAGCTGACGCCAGCTGGTCCTGACGACCTCGGCGAGCGGGGTCTTGACCTTCTTGCCCTCCTCGACGGCCTTGGCGAACACCGGCGTCTCGGTGAGCTTGAGACGCACGTACAGACCGATGACGACCATGATCGCACTGGCCAGGAACGGGATTCGCCATCCCCATGTCATGAACGCATGGTCGGCGGGCGAGGTCTTCGCGTCGAAGTCGAGGCCGAAGATCAGCAGCAGGAACATCCCGTTGGCGAAGAAGAAGCCGATCGGTGCACCCAGCTGCGGCCACATCGCCGCCCAGGCGCGTTTGCCCTTCTCCGCGGTCTCGGTCGCGAGAAGTGCTGCGCCGGACCATTCGCCGCCGAGTCCGAGACCCTGGCAGAAGCGCAGCAGCGCGAGCAGCGCCGGCGCGAGATAGCCCACCTGGTCGAAGGTCGGCAGGAGTCCGATCACGAAGGTGGCTATACCCATCGTGAGCAATGAGCCGACCAGTGTCGCCTTGCGTCCGATGCGGTCTCCGAAGTGGCCGAACAGGACCGAGCCGATCGGGCGTGCGACGAAGGCGAGTCCGAACGTCGCGAACGACGACAGCAGGGCGGCCGTGTCGTCGCCCTTCGGGAAGAACAGCACCGGGAACACCAGCACCGCGGCGGTGGCGTAGATGTAGAAGTCGAAGAACTCGACGCTTGTCCCGACCATCGAGGCGATGACTATTCGGCGCCGGGGTACCGGAGGCTGTTCGGGGTGGTCGAGATTGCGGACCGCGGACTCGCTCATTCGTGGCAGGTTACGCCTGAGGACTGCATCACATGACGAGGTAACCCCGCGATCTCTCGGCCCCTGGCGGCCGCAGATTGGGCGGCGGGCTTTGTGGGTACCCGTCCAAGGCCATGAATCGAGGAGGCCCCCCATGGATACCGCAGTATGGATCATCATCGCCGTCGTCGTCGTGATAGTCCTGCTCGCTCTTCTGTTGCTGTTCCTGCGTAAGCGTCAGGACGTCCGCCGGACGAAGGCACAGCAGATCCGCGAGAACGCGACCGACCAGGTGTCGGAGATGCGTCAGCGCGAGGCGATCGCCGAGGAGTCCGACGCGCGGGCACGCAAGGCCCAGGCCGAGGCCGACGCCAAGGCCGCCGAGGCAAAACGGCTTAACGAGCAGGCGAAAGCCCACGGCACGCAGGCGGCGGAGAAGCGGGACGAGGTCGAGAGCACCCTCGCCCGCGCCGACCAGCTCGATCCGGATGTCCGCGGCGATCGCGGCGATCGCGGACCGGTCGGGGACGACCGCCGGCACGACCCCGCCGGCCGGGAGACCCACATCCCCGGTACGCACGGTCACGGTCCGCAAGGCCCCGGAACACACGCTCCTGGGACCCCCGGTCCCGGCAATTCAGGTCCCGGAACCCCCGGTGCCGGCGGCCACAATCCCGACACTCATTCCGGCAGGCACGAATCGGGCGAGCACCTGCCCGGTGGCGGGCAACCGGGGCAGCCTCGGCAACAGCCGTGAGGTGACATGAAAGAACCCGGCGTGGGTGCCTGATCGGCAACCCTCGCCGGGTTCTTTGTTGCTCGGATCAGCTGCCGCGCTTGATCCATTCCTCTAGATGAGGTGCCTCGGCGGCGACGGTCGTGCCGTCGCCGTGACCAGTGTAGACCTTGGTCTCGGGATCGAGGGTGAAGATCTTCTCGGTGATCGAGGCGATGATCGTCGGGAAGCTCGAGTACGAGCGTCCCGTCGCGCCCGGGCCGCCCTGGAACAGGGTGTCACCGGAGAACAGCACACCCGCTTCGGGCAGGTGGATCACCGACGAGCCCGGCGAGTGGCCGGGCGTGTTGATGATCGTGAGCTCGGTGCCGGCGATGCTGATCTTCTGCCCGTCCTCGAGATCCTGGTGCGACACGTCGGGATGGGTGTCGTTCCAGAGCATGTCGTCTCCGGGGTGCAGGAGGATCGGCGCACCCGTGGCCTCGGACAGTTCCGGCGCGACGGTGACGTGGTCGTTGTGACCGTGGGTGAGCACGATCGCCTTCACCGTGCGGTCGCCGACGCCTTCGAGGATCGGTGCCGCCGAGTGCGCGGCGTCGATGATGATGACCTCGTCGTCGTTGCCGACGAGCCACACGTTGTTGTCGACGTCCCAGGTGCCGCCGTCGAGGCTGAAGGTGCCCGAGGTGACGACGTTGTCGATGCGCAGCCCGGCCATCAGAGTTCCACCACCGAACGCAGGACCTTGCCGGCCTCCATCGCCGAAAACGCGGCCTCGACGTCGTCGATGCCGATCCGTTCGGTGACGAACTTGTCGAGCGGCAGACGTCCCTGCTCGTACAGGTCGATGAGCATCGGGAAGTCACGCTCGGGCAGGCAGTCGCCGTACCACGAGGACTTCAGAGCGCCACCGCGCGAGAAGAAGTCGACGAGCGGCATCTCCAGGGTCATCTCCGGCGTCGGCACACCGACGAGGACGACGACGCCGGCGAGATCACGCGCGTAGAAGGCCTGCTTGTAGGTCTCCGGCCGGCCGACCGCGTCGATGACGACGTCGGCACCGTTGCCGTCGGTGAGGTCCCCGACCGCGGTGACCACGTCGTCGACCTTGCTGCCGTCGATGGTGTGGGTCGCGCCGAGCTCCTTGGCCCATTCGAGCTTGCCCGGGTCGCGGTCGATCGCGATGATCTTGGTCGCGCCGGCCAGCTTGGCGCCGGCGATCGCGGCATCACCCACACCGCCGCAACCGATCACGGCGACCGAGTCGCCGCGGCCGACGTTGCCGGTGTTCATGGCGGCACCGATGCCGGCCATCACGCCGCAACCGAGAAGACCGGCAACGGCCGGATCGGTGTCGGGATTGACCTTGGTGCACTGCAATTCGTGGATGAGGGTCTTCTCGGCGAAGGCGCCGATGCCCAGCGCCGGGGTCAGTTCGGTGCCGTCGGCGAGGGTCATCGGGACGCTCGCGTTGAAGGTGTCGAAGCAGTACCACGGACGGCCGCGCTTACATGCGCGGCACTCGCCACACACGGCGCGCCAGTTCAGGACGACGAAATCGCCGACCTCGACGTGGGTGACATCCGAGCCGACCGACTCGACGACGCCGGCCGCCTCGTGGCCCAGGAGGAAGGGGTACTCGTCGTTGATGCCGCCCTCGCGGTAGGCGAGGTCGGTGTGGCAGACACCGCAGGCCTTGATCGCCACGACGACATCACTCGCACCCGGGTCCGGGATCACGATGTCGACGACCTCCGTCGGCGACTTCTTGCTGCGCGAGATGACTCCCTTGACTGTCTGAGACATGCGTTCTGTTTCCTTCCGAAACTGCGTTGTCAGCGTTCGTATTCGTCTGTGTTCCCGGCCGTGGCGACAGGATTCGCCCTTACCGGACACATCGTCACAACCTTATCCGTACCCGCCATTACCGTCCACTCGTGTTCAACACCGTTAACTGCCGGTGTCCATATCGGGGTGCGAACTCCCCGGCTCAGGTTTGGTTGTACCCGCGACCGGGCACGCCCGTGGGAGAACCGATCGCGTCGACCACGAGGAGGCAGACATGGCGGAGAAGAAGCGCGACCCGGGACCGTCGGTCAAGGACGACGAGCTCTACGAGAAGCTGCGCGACGAGGGCAACTCGAAGGAAAAGTCCGCACGTATCGCCAATGCCGCGGCCAACAGCTCCCGGTCGGACGTGGGCCGCAGCGGCGGCACATCCGGTTCCTACGAGGACTGGACCGTCGACGAGCTCAAGGACCGCGCGAAGGAACTCGACATCAGCGGATACTCCGGCCTGAAGAAGGACGAGCTGATCGAGAAGCTACGCAGCCACTGACACGACGCAGACAGCACCGAAGCCGCCGTCCCTTGTGGGGTCGGCGGCTTCGGCGTGTTGAAGGACGATGCCGGTCAATGCGCCTCTCGGCGAGTGGCCGCTCGAAGCGGCAAAAGGGTTGAGGCCCGGGGCTTGAATCCGTCACCGTCGAGCTCTTCAACTGCGACCGTCCCGGATCTATTCCGGGCCCTCCGACGTGACCTCCGCCACCGGCGGTCCGTAGAAGAAATACGCGCTATGACCCCGGTTTTTCTACGGATTCCGGGCCGGGTCAGGGCAGCAGACCGGCGCGCCGGGCGGCGACCACGGCCTCGAGCCGCGACGACGCGTCGAGCTTGCGCATCGCATCCTTCATGTAGCTCTTGACCGTGTGCACGGTCAGGCCGAGGGCCTCGGCGATCCGCGCATTCGAGTAGCCGAGCGCGGCGAGCGACAGCACGTCCTGTTCGCGTCCGGTCAGCTCGACCACGGCCGAGTCGGCGGCGGCCTCGGCCAGCAGGAAATCGGTGACGGCGGCGAGTTGTTCGGCGAGACGGGCGTCGTCGACGGTGTCGACCAGCGAGCGCAGCCGCGCGTAGGCGGCGGTCATCCGGTCGCGCAGCTCGTCCTCGCTCTGGGCTCCGTGCTCCAGCCGGGCCCGCGAGGCCACGATCTCCTGCTCGACGGCGCGCGCCTCGGCGGCCAGGACGTCGAGCATGCGGCCACCGATCGGATCGGGGGTGTGCAGCGCGCCGTAGATGACCGCGACCGGCGTCCGGTTGACGATGATCGGCGCGGCCATCATCGCGCGGAGTCCCTCACGTTCGATGAGCGTGTTGTAGCGGTGGGTGATGTGCGGGGTGCGTAGGTAGTCCTCGACCACCATCGGCCGGTTCAGCGAGACGACCTTGCCGCCCAGCCCGTGCCCGACGTCGACCGAGAGTCCGGCCAGCGCACCTGCATGGTTGCCGGCGAAATGCTAGGCGCAGGCTCGTCGAATTGTTGACGACGCCGGCGAAGGCCAGGGGCACTCCGCTCGATTTGCGCACCCGTCGCAACGCGTCGGTGACGATCCCGCTCAACGGCTCGGGCATCTCACCTCTCTATCCCCCTCTTCGGAGGGTGGCAGGGACTACATACAGCGCATCACACTGTGACTCAGCTTACTCAGTCAAGAGCGAGGTTCACGATGACACAGGCCACCATGACCCCCACCCACATGGTCGACCGCTGGTTGGCAATCTACGGGGCGCCCGATGCCAACGCGGCGGCACTCCTCGTCGACGACCACGATCCCGACGCGGTCGCGTTCACCGTGATCGAGGTCGAGGCCTCCGCGGACGCCGACTCGGCCCCCGCGCCGATCACCACCGACGTGACCTACGGCGACCTCGCCGAGCGGTCCAAGCGCTTCGCATCGGCGCTGGCCGATCTCGGCGTCGGCCGTGGCGACACCGTCGGCGTCCTCATGGGCAAGCGCGAAGAGCTGGTCGTGTCACTGCTGGCCATCGCCCGCCTCGGCGCCGTCTACATCCCGCTGTTCACCGCCTTCGCCACCCCTGCCATCGAGATGCGCCTGACGTCCGGCAAGGCGAAGGTCGTGATCACCGAACCGAGCCAGGCGTCGAAGCTCGAGGGCATCGACGGGATTCGAGCGATCGTCGCCGGAGAAGAATTCGAGCAGCTGGTTTCCTCGAACGAGCCGATCGCCGAGTCGGTGGCCGTCGGTGGCGACGGCGCGCTGATCCTGCTCTTCACCAGCGGTACCACCGGTGCGCCCAAGGGTGTGCCGGTGCCGGTCAAGGCACTCGCCTCGTTCGTCGCCTACATGCACTACGGCCTCGACGTCCGTGACGACGACGTCTTCTGGAACGCCGCCGACCCGGGTTGGGCCTACGGCCTCTACTACGGCGTCCTCGGCCCGCTGGCCACCGGACACCGCAACCTGCTGCTCCACGCCGGCTTCAGCCCCGAGCTCACCGCGCAGATCCTCGGCGGTCTCGGAGTCACGAACTTCGCCGCGGCACCGACGGTCTACCGCACCCTGAGCAAGGATCCGCGGATCACCGGCTTCGCGCTGCGACGCGCGTCGTCGGCCGGCGAGCCCCTGACCCCCGACGTCATCGGCTGGGCCCAGCAGGCACTCGGCACCGAGGTCCGCGATCACTACGGCCAGACCGAGCACGGCATGTTCATCAACAACCACTGGCACTCCGACGTCTACGAGACGCTCGTCCCCGGCTCGATGGGCAAGCCGATGCCCGGTTTCGCCGCCGGCATCGTCGACGGCCAGATCGCGATCGACGTCCCCGCCAGCCCGCTCATGTGGTTCAGCGGTTACCTCGACGCCCCGGACAAGACCGCCGCCCGGTTCACCGAGGACCGCCGCTGGTACCTCACCGGCGACACCGGCCGCGCCGACGAGGAAGGCCGCTACTTCTTCTCCGCGCGCGACGACGACGTGATCATCATGGCCGGCTACCGCATCGGCCCCTTCGATGTGGAGAGCGTACTGATCACGCACCCGTCGGTGATCGACGTCGCGGTGGTCGGGCGACCCGACGAACTGCGCGGCGAGGTCATCGAGGCGTTCGTCGTCCTCGCTCCCGGCATCGAGGGCACCGAGGCCCTGGAGAAGGAGCTGCAGCAGCTGGTGAAGACCGAGTTCGCCGCGCACGCGTACCCGCGCACCGTGCACTTCGTCGACGCTCTCCCCAAGACCCCCAGCGGCAAGATCCAGCGGTTCCTGCTGCGCAAGGGATAGAGCCGACCGCGTCCCGGCGATCCCGGGACGCGGTCTTCCACGCGCGCGACCCAGCGGGTGCCCCCCTTCCGCTGGGCCGCGTCACCATCGAGCATCGCGGCCGGCTACCGCAATCCGGTCGGCCCGGTGACCTCGATCTCGGTTCGCAATGTCGCGAACCTTCGGCCGGCGGGTCATTCGCCCCCGGATGACCCGTCGGCCGGCTCCCACGACGTGCGACGGTCGACGCTACCCGGCCGGAGGTTCTGCCAACGCCAGAACCGAATCCGGGGGAGTCGCACCGGAATACGTGATCGGCGCGTCGTAGACCGTTCTCATCGGTACGACGCCGGTCCAGTCCGCGGACTCGACACCAGGTCCGCCCGTCCGCGCCTTCGCGATCCACTGGCCGTCGACGATCGGCAGCCGCAGTGCGACCGTGGCAGCGAGTTCTTTGCGCGTCGTCTTCCGGACTTCGGCGACACGGCCCGGAATGAGCTTGTCCGACAACACCTCCAGCACCGACTTCGCGTCGTCGACCGGCTCGAGAACACCCCGCACGACTGCCGACCGATAGTTGGCGGAGTGGTCGAAGAGGGTGTCCGCGATGACGAGTCCGTCCATCACGAACACCGTGAACGCAACGGGCGCACCGGTCGCGACGTGCCGCAGCGCGCCGGCCCCGGTCGATCCGTGCAGCAGGATGTCGTCCCCGTCGCGGGCGAACAGCATCGGCACCGACCACGGCAGCCCGTCGACGACCGTGCTGAGGGTTCCGACCTTCGCCTGGTCGAGGAGTTCGTCGAGTGCGGCGCGGTCGGTGGCACGGGCGGGCTTCCGGGTGAGCGCGTCGAGCGGAGATGTCATGGCGCCCATCGTCGGGCACGGTCGCCGCCGGCTCAACCGATATAGCCGCCATATCCCTCTGTAACGAGGACCGAAGCTGTCCGCAATGGGTCGTAACGTGGTTCTCACCAGCACGAATGATCATCAACGACGAACCGGAGAACACCATGGGCACCTACACCACCGCAGAACTCAGCGTCGACGTCACCGGCGAGAAGCTCGAACTCCTCACGCTACTGCAGGACCAGCGCAACCTGCTCAAGATCTCCGCCCGCAATCTCTCCGACGAGCAGGCTCGCAAGCAGTCCACGGTCAGCACACTGACCATCGGCGCTCTGATCAAGCACCTCGCCAACGGGGAGGAGAACGCCGCCACGATCATCACCGAACGCGACGAGAACGCCGAATTCGACATGAGCCGCGCGGCAACCGAGTACGAGTTGGTCGAGGGGGAGACCCTCGCCGGCTGGCTCGAGGCCTACGACCGCAACGCCGCTCGATTCGACCGCGTGATCGCCGACGCCGAGAGCCTCGACGAGGTCATCCCCCAGCCCACCGCGCCCTGGGCGCCCGAGCGCGAGTGGTCCACGATCCGCACCATGATCCTGCACCTGCTCCGCGAGACCTCTCACCACTGCGGACACGCCGACATCATCCGCGAAGCCCTCGACGGGCAGACCACCATGGGCGCCATCTCCGAGGGTCAGGACTGGGCCGACGCCGAGTGGATGCAGTAGCTCACTCGATGGTCACCGCCCGACTGTGCCAACCGGTGGCGCCCTCCGGGATGGGCGGCACCCGCTCCTCCGGCTGCGTCGCGCCGGTGGCGTCGGTCGCGCGGCAGTACAACGTGTGCCGCCCGGGCGTGGCGTCCCAGGTCCATGTCCACTGCCGCCAGGTGTCGGTCGAGTACTCGGTGGCGAGCTCGGCCGGGTTCCACGGTCCGTCGTCGACGCGGACTTCCACCGAACGGATTCCCCGATGCTGCGCCCACGCGGTGCCCGCGACGACCACCGGCCCCGCGGGCGTCGTCGACAGCGGCGCGGGCCGATCGATCCGCGACGCCGTCTTGATCGGTCCGCGCACGCCCCAGCCCCGCTGGGTCCAATAGGCCTCGGCACGATCGAAGCGGGTGATCTCCCAGTCGACGACCCACTTGCACGCCGACACATAACCGTAGAGACCGGGGATCAACTGCCGCACGGGGTATCCGTGCTCGATGGGTAGCGGTTCTCCGTTCATCCCGACGGCGAGCAGCGCATCGCGGCCGTCCCGGATCGCCTCGAGCGGGCTTCCCGACGTCCATCCGTCGACGCTGGTGGCCAGCAGCATGTCGGCTTCGGCGTGTACCCCGACCTCGGCGAGGATGTCGCGCATCGAGTATCCCAGCCAGCGAGCGTTCCCGGCGAGGTCGCCGCCCACCTCGTTGGACACACATGTGAGCGTGATGATCCGCTCGATAGCGGGCATCGACTGCAGATCGTCCCACCTCAGCGTCATCTCGCGGTCCACCATCCCGTGAATCCGCAACCGCCAATCCGCGGTGGTCAGCTGCGGGACCTGGAGCGCGGTGTCGATCCGGTAGAACTCGCGGTTGCCGGTCACGAACGGTGTCACCCCATCGATCCGCAACTCGGTACCCGGCGGAACCGGTCTGCTCGCCGAAATCGCGCGCGGCAGCCGAAGCCGCACGCGTTCGGCGAGAGCGCCACCGGTGTCCGCGGCACGCCGGGCCAGGCCGGCGCACACCGCGCCCGTCACGACAACGATCCCGACCGCACCGACGAACTGGCGGCGAGACCACCCCTCTGAACGGGACGCGTCCTCTTCGGACTCGTCTCCGACGGCACTCCCGCGCCCCAGCACCACCAGCACACCCACGGCCACCAGGCCGGCGGCGACCGGCGGCGCGGCGTAGGACACCTCCACCGTGGGTCGGGTCAACGCGGCAACCACGCCGACGGCCGCGAAGGCCAGGACGATCAGTACCCCGACGGGCGGGCGCTTGACTTGCAACACCCCGGCAGCCACGGCGATCAGCAGGATCGCCAACGCCATGCCTGCCAGCAACGCTGGCTTGTCGGCGGTTCCGAACCGGTCTATCGCGAACTCGCGGGCAAATGCAGGCGCATGGTCGACGAGGAACGCCGCGACCGCGCGATACGGTGACGCGAATTGCGAGATACCGATCGCGACGAGTTCGCCGACGGCCAGGCCTCCTGCCACGGCGACAACCCCGGACACCGCTGCCCGCACCGTCGACTCTCGAAACACTTGCACCATTGTCAGCTCCGTTTCCTCCGAGGGGAGTTCGCGCGGCGACAGCGGTCGGATTGGATCAATCCGGCACCGGACCAATCCGCGACGACTCGAGCCGCGAATGACACCTGAGTTCGGCCGGACGGTCGGACAACGACCTACTAGATTGGATGGACCATGGCCATCAAACAAATTCAGCGCCTCGTGGTCGCGGCGTCCGGGCTGGTGCTGGCCGTCGGCGTCATCGCCGGGTGTTCCAGCGACGACACCGACTCGGCCAGCAGCGCTTCCACCACCACTGCCATGTCGGAGATGACCAGCCAGTCCGCCGACACCGCGAGCGGACCGGTCGGCCCCGGCTGCGCGGACTACGCTTCGGCCAATCCGTCTGGCGCGGGCTCGGTTTCCGGGATGGCAATGGACCCGGTCGCCACTGCGGCATCGAACAACCCCGAACTTAAGACACTGACGCAGGCGTTGTCCGGGCAGCTGAATCCGGATGTGAACCTGGTCGACACACTCAACAACGGTGAGTACACGGTCTTCGCACCCACCGACGCGGCTTTCGCCAAGCTGCCGGCCGAAACCGTCGAGCAGCTCAAGACCGACTCGGATCTGTTGACCAAGATCCTTACCTACCACGTGGTTTCGGGCCAGGCCACGCCGGACAAGATCGTCGGTGAGCACAAGACCCTCGAGGGTCAGACCGTGACCGTGACCGGATCGCCGGACATGCTCAAGGTCAACGACTCGAGCGTGGTCTGTGGTGGAGTCGCCACCGCCAACGCGCAGGTCTACATGATCGACACGGTCCTTACGCCGCCTGCTGCAGAGTAGTTTTCGGAGCACATCGGCTCGCGGGCAACGGGTTACGCACCCCGAACCTCGAACCGCTGCCAAGATAGAATCTGCCGGTTCCCTGGATGAGGACGCCCCTCCTCCAGGGAACCGTCATGTGTGCGTTCAGCACTCGACCATCCGGCTACGGCCAGACCTCCATGGCACCAAGCCCCGAGTCCCAGGGCCGGTCTGCGGCGTGGACGCCAGAAATGACGGGCAATCTGACCCATCCAGTTCTCACACGGTGCCGAATGCACCTGTGAGGCTGCCATTCAATGCAGCCGAAACCCTCTCGGAGAGATTGGATCAACGATGATCAAGCGTGTTCCCCGTATCGCAGGAGCGGTGACCGGACTGGTCCTCGCCGTCGGCGTGATCGCCGGCTGTTCGAGTGACGATTCCGACTCGTCGAGCGAAACCACCAGCGCAGCAACCGGTATGAGCTCGATGACCACGAGCGCAGCCGCCGCTGACCCGGCTGCGAACCTCGTCGGCCCGGGTTGCGCGGCCTACGCCGAAGCCAATCCGTCCGGCCCCGCGTCGATCGCCGGAATGGCCACCGTCCCGGTTGCCACCGCCGCGTCGAACAACCCCGAGCTCACCACGCTGACCGCCGCTCTGTCCGGCCAGCTGAACCCCGACGTCAACCTCGTCGAGACGCTGAACAACGGTGAGTACACCGTCTTCGCCCCGACCGACGATGCGTTCGCCAAGCTGCCGCCGGAGACCGTCGAGCAGCTCAAGACCGACAAAGACCTGCTGACCAGCATCCTGACCTACCACGTCGTCGAGGGCCAGGCGACCCCCGACAAGGCTCTCGGCGAGCACACCACCCTCGAGGGCAAGAAGCTCACTGTGAGCGGCGAGGGCGACAACCTCAAGGTCAACGACGCGGGCATCGTGTGCGGTGGCGTCACCACCTCGAACGCCCAGGTCTACCTGATCGACGCCGTGCTGACCCCGCCGGCCTCGTAAGACCCACGACAGCAACAACATCGGTGGGCTGACACGCCCCGGACGCGGATGAGTCGGGACTCCGCGGACACCGATGACCAGCCGATACACCGGCCGGCCGGGCAACCCGGCAGTGTGAGACCACGCGCCGATTCCCTGAACGACGACGCTCGTTCAGGGAATCGGCGTGCGTGCGTCAGAAGCTGCGACCCCGATCAGAACTCCGGTCGTTCTGGGCATGCGCGCCCGCCTCGGTCGCGGGCGTCTTGTCGCCTGAATCGACGTATGTCAATATTGACGCGTGTCGAATAAGAATCTCCTGCTGTCACCGGGCCGCGGTCTGAGTGGTGACGAGACCGGGGCTGTCACCCCATTGTTGAAGGCGCTTGCGGATCCGGTTCGGCTGCGGTTGCTGTCCGAGGTCGCCGCGCATCCGGGCGGCGAGGCGTGCGTGTGCGACATCTCCGGACCGTTCGAACTGTCACAGCCGACGATCTCGCATCACCTGAAGGTGCTGCGCCAGGCAGGTCTGGTGACCAGCGAGCGCCGCGCGACCTGGGTGTACTACCGGGTGAACACCGAAGCGCTGCAGCAACTGTCGGACCTGCTGCGGGATCTCGCCGCGGTCGTGGGGGAAACCCGCTCGTGTGAGGCGGACCAGTGACCGCCACCGACACCGCAGTCGCGGGCAAGTTGTCGACGCTGGACCGGTTTCTGCCGGTGTGGATCGGCGCAGCGATGGTCGCCGGACTGCTGCTCGGTCGAGTCGTCCCCGGCCTGGGTGACACTTTGGCGGCGGTCGAGCTCGACGGCATCTCGCTGCCGATCGCCCTCGGATTGCTGATCATGATGTATCCGGTGCTGGCCAAGGTGCGCTACGACCGACTCGACTCGGTCACCGGTGATCGTCGCCTGTTACTCGGGTCGTTGGCGTTGAACTGGATAATCGGACCGGCGTTGATGTTCGCGCTGGCCTGGCTCCTGCTCCCGGATCTGCCGGAGTATCGGACCGGACTGATCATCGTGGGTCTGGCCCGATGCATCGCGATGGTCATCATCTGGAACGACCTGGCGTGCGGTGACCGCGAGGCCGCTGCTGTTCTCGTCGCCCTGAACTCGGTGTTCCAAGTGGTCATGTTCGCCGTGTTGGGTTGGTTCTACCTCTCGGTGTTGCCCGGCTGGCTGGGCCTGGAGCAGACCACCATCGACACCTCGCCGTGGCAGATCGCGAAGTCGGTGCTGATCTTCCTGGGTATACCTCTGGTCGCCGGCTTCCTCACCCGCCGCATCGGCGAGCGAACCAAAGGCCGCGACTGGTACGAGTCCTCGTTCCTGCCGCGTCTTGGGCCGTGGGCCCTTTACGGGTTGCTGTTCACCATCGTCATACTGTTCGCGTTGCAGGGGGAGCAGATCACGTCGCAGCCGTGGGACGTCGTGCGGATCGCTCTGCCGCTGCTGATCTACTTCGCGGTGATGTGGGGCGGCGGATTCGTCCTCGGCGCCGCGATGGGGCTGGGGTACGAGCGAACCACCACGCTGGCGTTCACCGCCGCCGGCAACAACTTCGAGCTCGCCATCGCCGTCGCGATCGCGACCTATGGTGCGACCTCCGGTCAGGCTCTTGCCGGAGTCATCGGCCCACTCATCGAGGTCCCCGTCCTCGTCGCGCTGGTCTACGTGTCCCTGGCGTTGCGGAAGCGCTTCTCCTCCCCTGCCGCTGTCAGCCCCGATGCTTGACCCGAGGGCCGACCACTCAACGAGATTCGTGCGATCCGCGACCATCTCGATACCCGAGTTCGCGAGCTCGCGGCCGAGCTCGCGGCCGAACGCGTATGACTTCCGACCTTCTCTCACAGCTGAAAGGGCTTGTGTTCCATGTCTTCCTCTCGACCTAGCGTGCTGTTCGTGTGCGTCCACAATGCCGGCCGATCGCAGATGGCCGCCGGTTTCCTGACCGCTCTCGGCCGGGACAGCGTCGAGGTCCGCTCCGCCGGATCCGCACCTGCCGACTCGATCAACCCCGCCGCTGTCGAGGCGATGGCTGAAGTCGGTATCGACATCTCGGCACAGTCACCGAAGATCCTCACCCCCGACACCGTCGAATCCTCCGACGTCGTGATCACCATGGGCTGTGGCGATGCGTGCCCGGTGTTCCCCGGCGTCAGCTACCGCGATTGGGCCCTCGACGACCCGGCCGGTCAAGGCATTGATGCGGTCCGCCCGATCCGCGATCAGATCCGCGCACTGGTCGCGGACCTGCTCGACGAACTGGTCCCCGCTAACCAGCAGGTCGGCCGATGAGCACACCACAGCAGGTGTTGTTCGTGTGCGTGAGCAACCGCGGCAAATCCGTGATGGCCGAATATCTCACGCCCACGGTCACCGACCGGATCGCAGCGTCCTCCGCCGGCACCAACGCCAAGATCGGCGGTCAGGTCAACGAACTGTCCGCCCAGGTGCTCGCCGAAGTCGGCGCTGATGTCGCCGGACACGAGCCGCGGCAACTGACCGACGAACTGATGCGCGCCGCTGATCTTGTCGTGGTGGTCGGCACCGCCGGGTCACCCCACCCGACGGCGTCGCCCTCGAGGTGTGGAAGACCGACGAACCCTCGACGCGAGGCATCGACGGCGTCGAGCGGATGCGCCTGATCCGCGACGACATCACCGCCCGGATTCGCGTTCTCGCCGACCGCATCACGGGGTAGGCGAGAACGCGAACCGAGGCTGTCAGCAGCAGGCTGTGCGCGCCTCGGCCTGGTCGGCGGCGCTGCCACCGCAGCACACCGAACCCTGCTCGGCATCCTCGGTGGCGTTTTGTTCCAGCAGTTTCGGGCTGGTCCCGAACGTCTCGGAGTCCGCGAGCACGGTGTAGACCTCCCACTTCTCCTTCGCCGGTCCGGTCACCCACACCTTGTCCTGCGTCGCGAAACAGCAGGTGGAGTTGATCTCCTCCTGGGTGAACAGGCCCTCCCCGGACAACCGGGCGATCTCGGCGTGCACCTTCTCGCTCGACTCGACCTCGACGCCGAGATGGTTGATCGTGCCGCCCTGGCCGGGATTCTCCAGCAGCACCAGCTTCAGGGGCGGCTCGACGATCGCGAAGTTGGCGTATCCCGGCTTGCGTTTGGCCGGGGTGGTGTTGAACAGCTTGGAGTAGAACTCGATCGCGGTATCGAGATCATCGACATTGAGCGCGAGCTGCATACGGGACATGACCATCACCTTCACCTGTGAGACATATATCGAACTACTGACACCTGCAGGGTGCCACCTTTTCGACATATGTCAAGTCCCGGGGTATGGTCGGGTCATGCCCAAGACCTTGCCGATGGTCGACATCAGTGCCCCTATTTGCTGCGCACCGGTGTCGGCGGCCCCGCTCGATGACGACACCGCGCTGGAGATCGCGTTGCGGCTCAAGGCGCTTGCCGATCCGGTCAGGATCAAGCTCGTCTCGATCCTGCTCGCCGATACCGGTGACGGGATCTGAACCTGTGACCTCGCGACCGCGGTCGGCCTCACCGAAGCAACCACAAGCCACCATCTGGGGCAGCTGCGCAAGGCCGGGATGGTCACCCCCGACCGACGAGGGATGAACGTCTACTACCGAGCGCAACCGGACTCGCTGGAAGCACTGCGCAATGTCCTCAGCGCCACCACGGGATGCTGCTGAATCGGCCCGGGTGACGATCCTTCAGGCGGCCGTCGGCGCTCTGAGCGCGGCGCCGGTGCCGGCGACCATTCTCGGGTTGTCGCGGATCGCGATGCTGTTTCCGCCGAGCGTCCAGATCGATGGATCGCGAGTCAGATCCGCTGGTTGGCGCTGATCTGGTCAGCGAGTTGTGCGGTCAGTTCGCGGGCGTACTCGAGTTGGCGCTCGAGCTTGCCGCAGGCGTCCTCGGTGCGGCTGCGGAACTCGGTGATGATGATCAGTGCCGCATGACGCTCGTGGTCGTGGGCGTCCGGGAGCGCGAGTGTGTCTTGAGCCGCCAGTAGGGCGCGCATGTCGTCGAGCGTGAAGCCGAGGGGCTTCATCCGGCGGATGACCAGGAGCCGGTCGATGTCGGCGCGGGTGTAGAGGCGGAAGCCCCCGGCGGAGCGTGCCGAGGGGGCGACCAGGCCGACATCGTCGTAGTGGCGGATGGTCTTGACCGATAGTTCGGTGGCAGCGGCGACTTCGCCGATCTGGAAGTGCTCGGTCTCGTTGGCGGTCACTGGTGGCCC
Organism: Gordonia sp. Swx-4; assembly: GCF_030316175.1. NCBI lineage: Bacteria > Bacillati > Actinomycetota > Actinomycetes > Mycobacteriales > Gordoniaceae > Gordonia > Gordonia sp. Swx-4. The sequence continues at coordinate 154,790 of NZ_CP128197.1, read as the reverse complement.
TTTCGTGGTCAGTGGGTGCCGGAGAGGTGTCCGCTGAGCCGTTGATGACGCTCGGCACTGCTGTCATTGAGTCCGATGATGGTGACGGCCTTGCCCTTTGCCTGGTACTTGGTCGTGATGGCGTCAAGGGTAGCGACCGTGGAGGCGTCCCAGATGTGTGAGCCGCTCATGTCGATGATCACGTTCTTCGGATCGCCGAAGTAGTCGAACTGATAGATCAGATCGTTGCTCGACGCGAAGAACAGTTCACCCTGCACGGCGTACACCCGTGTGTCGGGGTCGGGGTCGGCGACGTCGACGACTTCGGTGAAGTGGGCGACCCGCCGAGCGAAGAGCACCATGGCAGTGAGGACACCGACGATGACGCCATAGGCGAGGTTGTGGGTGGCTACGGTGACGACGACGGTGACAAGCATGACCGCAGTCTCGCTTTTTGGCATGCGCCGCAACGTATTCGGGTTGAGGCTGTGCCAATCCATGGTGCCGACTGACACCATGATCATGACGGCGACGAGGGCGGCCATGGGGATGAGGGCGACAATGTCACCGAGGCCGACGACCAGGATGAGCAGGAACACCCCCGCGAGGAATGTCGAGATCCGCGTGCGCGCACCGGAGTCTTTGACGTTGATCATGGTTTGCCCGATCATCGCGCAGCCACCCATCCCGCCGAAGAAGCCACTGACGACGTTCGCGATTCCCTGACCGGCGGCTTCGCGGGTCTTGTTGGAGTGGGTGTCGGTGAGATCGTCGACCAACTTCGCGGTCATCAACGATTCGAGCAGTCCGACCAGTGCCATGGTGAACGCATAGGGGGCGATGACCGTCAGGGTGTCCCAGGTCAGCGGGACGTCGGGGAAGAACAGGGTGGGCAGGCTGTCGGGCAGTTCTCCTTCATCGCCGACGTCGGGCACCGAGAATCCAACGGCCAGAGTGGCGGCAGTGAGCAGCACGATGGCCACGAGCGGGGCGGGGATCACCGTGGTGAGCTTCGGCAGGAACACGATGATGGCGATACCGGTGGCGACCAGAGGATAGACCAACCACGGCACGCCCAGCAGGTGCGGGAGCTGTGCGGTGAAGATGAGGATGGCCAGTGCGTTGACGAACCCGACCATGACGCTGCGGGGTATGAACCGCATCAATTTGGCGACACCGAGACCGCCGAGGACCAATTGAAAGACGCCGGCGAGAATCACCGCGGCGATGAGATAGTCCAGTCCGTGGCTTTTGACCAGTGGCGCAACAACGAGCGCAACAGCGCCGGTCGCAGCAGAGATCATCGCCGGCCGACCCCCCACGATCGCGATCGTCACCGCCATCGTGAACGACGCGAACAAGCCGACTCGCGGATCCACCCCGGCGATGATCGAAAACGAGATCGCCTCGGGGATCAACGCGAGCGCGACCACGAGCCCGGCCAGGATCTCGGTACGCAAGCGCCCGGGCGAACGCAATGTCGACCACACCGACTGTTGTTGAGCAGGAGAGAGAACTTCAGTTGCCATCGACATATCGCTTTCAGGGGACGTCGGGCGCGCGCCAGGGCACGGAACCGCGAACACGGATGTTGGAACTCCGGCGCCGCGCTGCGCCGTGAATCAAAGACTCTGTCGCGCAGGCTCTCCCGATCATGGGCGGCGATCGATACCGCATGGAGCGGCGCAACATGCAGAACCCTACCCTTGCGGGAGGGTAGAGATGCAAGTCGGGCGCGGCGGATGTGTGTGAGACAAGCAAAATCAGCCGGGCCGCCGTCGACGGTGGCGATCATCCCGCACCGCGGTTCGCGGACCGGCAGTAAGTGGCCTTCTACTTGGCGTGGCATCCCCTGGCGTGAGGTGTCGGCCCGGGGCCTATCGTCGTGACTGACGGTGTGATTCCGTTCACATCCGACGACAAGTGTTGCATGATTGCAGCAGCCGAGGCACCCCACCGAGGAGGTCCCTGTGACCGAGATCGACGCCACCGATGCCATCCGATCAGCAAACGATCCCGAGCCCAGCTCGTCATCGGAAACCGAGTCCCGACTGCTGGATGTCATCATCATCGGAGCCGGCCTGTCCGGCATCGATTGCGCTTATCGCCTGCGCGAGCAGAACCCGGACGCCGACTATCTGATCCTCGAACGACGCGCCCGCGTGGGCGGCACCTGGGACCTGTTCCGGTATCCGGGTGTCCGCTCGGACAGCGACATCTATTCGCTGAGTTATCCTTTCGAGCCGTGGCGCAAGCCGGGTGCGCTGGCCGAGGGCGCCGACATCCGGAAGTACATCGAGCACACCGCGCACAAGTACGGCATCGCCGACCAGATCCGCTTCGAGCGGCACGTGCTGACCGCGGACTGGGATTCCTCGACCGACACCTGGACACTCGGCGTGGAAGTCGGCGAGGGTGCGGACGAACGCACCGAGACCTACCGCTGCCGGTTCCTGCTCTTCGCGACCGGCTACTACGACTACGACCAGCCCTACACGCCCCGGTTCGCCGGAGCCGAGGACTTCACCGGGCAGATCATCCACCCCCAGCACTGGCCGGAGGACCTCGACTATCGCGGCAAGCGCGTCGTCGTCATCGGCAGCGGTGCAACGGCGGTGAGCCTCATCCCCAACCTCGCCGCCGACGCCGCACACGTGACGATGCTGCAGCGCTCACCGTCGTACATCTTCTCGTCGAAGCAGAAGGCCTACCTGGCACCGGCCCTCAAGAAGTTGCTGCCGCCGGCCGCCGCCCACCGTGCGATCCGCCTCCGCTATGCGACGCAGACCGCGGCGATCGTGCACCTCACCCACCGCTTCCCGAAGCTCGGGCGAAAGCTGATCCGCGCCAACGTCGCCGCGAACCTGCCCGACGACTATCCGGTCGACGTGCACTTCAACCCGTCGTACAACCCGTGGGATCAGCGCATGTGCCTGGTTCCAGACGCCGACCTGTTCAACGGCATCACCGAGGGATCGATCGAGATGGTCACCGACCACATCGACCGCTTCGACGAGACCGGTGTGCGTCTGACATCGGGCCGGCATCTCGACGCCGACATCATCGTCACCGCGACCGGCCTCCAGCTGCTCGGATTCGGCGGGACCCGTCTGCGCGTCGACGGCGACGAGGTGAAGCCGCACGACCGCTTCGTCTTCAAGAGCCACCTGCTCGAGGACGTGCCCAACCTCGCGTGGTCGGTGGGTTACACGAATGCGTCGTGGACGCTGCGTGCCGACATGACCGCGCGGTCCGTCGCGGCCCTGGTGAAGTACATGCGCGAGAACGGCTACACCCACGCCTACCCGCACCTCGGGTCCGAACCGATGACGGCGCAACCGCTGTGGGATCTCAAGGCCGGCTACGTCGAACGGTCACCCGATGCGCTGCCGAAGTCGGGCACCCACGGGCACTGGAAGGTGCGCCACAACTACTATCGGGACGCGCTCGATCACCGCATCAGCAAGATCGACGACTCGATGGTGTTCGGGCGGATCTGAGGACGGCTCCCCGGCCCGAACCGGTTTGTCGGGACCGTCGGCGGCCGCGTTACGCCGTGTGGTCCAAACGGTCGAGATTTGGCGGCAGATGTCCGATCTCTGCTGGTCAGGCCTTGCCCGGCGTGTGACGGGGCGCTGATACTCGAACTCGGCGAGCGCCTCCGCCCGCCACGACCGCGCCAGTGTCGCCGGCGCGTCGGCAAGAGGAGTTCGCCCGATGACCTACCCGCCCGGTCCCCCGACCCACCCCTCGACGCCCTTCGGTGCGCTACCTCCTCGGCCCCGGAACCGGCAGGCCCTCACCCTCGTTCTCGGCGCGATCGTCGTCGTCCTGGCCCTGGTGCTCGCGGCGGGGATCGTCTTCGTCGTGAAGGCCCGCAAGGGGGACATCTACGTACCCGGCCTCACCCTGGCCGCGGTCAACGATCCCGGCATCGACCCGTTCACCGATCCCGTCCTCGTCGCCGGAGCGGGGAACCTGCCCGCGAACGTCGCCCTGACAGCGAGGGCCGGGGCACCGGACATGGGTGGCCGCGCGGTCAACGGCACCGAGGCAGGCCTGTACGCGACCGGCGACACCATGGCCTGCGACACCGCGGCACTCAGCAACCGCCTGATGGCCGATCCGGCGAAGGCCGCCGCCTGGGCGAGCGTCTTCGGGATCAGCACGGCCTCCATCCCGCACTACCTCAACACCCTCACCCCGGTGGTCCTCACGGCCGACACCTGGGTCACGAACCACACCTACACGACGGGTCGGGCCGAACCGTTCCAGTCGGTGCTGCAGCGTGGCACGTCGGTCTATGTCGACGCCGCCGGAGTCCCGCGCGCGATGTGCTCGTGCGGCAATCCACTCGCGCCGCCGGCCTCCGCACCCCTCGGCGGGTACCGGCTCGAGGGTCAGCCGTGGCCCGGCTATCAGAGCCGCGAGGTCACCCGCATCGCCTACAACAACCAGAACGTCACCGCGGTCAACCGGACGACGACGATCGTTCCGGGCGCCCCCACGCCCGTCGCGAACGCCAACGGAGGGTCTGTCCTGCAGCTGCTGAACTTCCTCACCGGCGAGGTCCTGCCGCAAACGCTGGGCGGTCTGCTCGACCTGTCCGGACTGCCGCCGCTCTCCGAACCACTGCCCTCGCCGGCCTCGCTGAACACCCCCTTCACGGCGGGCACCGACGAGGACGCCGAGCGCAACGGCCTGCTCGAGGCCGGTAACCCGGTCGCCGCCCCGGCCGTCGAGGAGCGTGCCGCCGAGGACAACGGCCTACCGGTCGGCGCACCCGCCTCGGACTCGCCGGCCGACTCTCCATCGGGCGAGCCGGGGTCCGGCGTCCCGGGCTCGGCGGAGGTCCCGGCCTCCGGTGCGCCCGAGAGTCCGGCGTCCGAGAATCCCGCCGCCCAGAGTCCCCCGGCGGCCGCGGCCGTCCCGACCTCGTTCAGCGGCGCCGGTGACCTGATCGGGAGCTTCGTCTTCGACGACGCGGGCCTGGCGGTCAGCTGCTCGGTCCCGGCCGGCGCGCCGTCGGGCACCATCACGCTGACGTGCAGCGACGGCGTGCCGCGCACGGTTGGTGCGACCGCACTGCAGCGGGCCGCCGTCCTCGGTGCGACCGACGCGACGGGCGTCTGGACCCTGACCCTGTCGTCCCGGTCCGTCGTGGTCCGCTCCGCCTCCTGGACCGTCGCGCAACCGGAGATCCCCCGGTCGGCTCCGCCCGCGGAGACGTCGACCGAGACGTACGAGGCACCGCCGCCGGCGGAGACCCCCACCGAGACGCCGACCACCACCGAGCCGACCACCAGCGAGTACGTACCGCCACCGGAGGAGCCCACCCAGGCTCCCGAGTCGCCGGCGGAGGCGCCTTATTCGTCACCGGCCGCGTGACCTGGTTCCGCCTCTGACCTGGTACGATGCTCCCGGTCCCGGGAGAACGGTGTGCGTGGTCAGCCGGGTGCCCCAGAGCGGGGTACGGTTCGAGCAATCGTTCAGCTACAGGTCTGATCAACCGACCAACAATGTCGCCCCGGTCACCTAACCTGAACCCCAAGACGGGTTCGCGGTCGTTCATGTCTGAGTCGGCTCATCCGGGCTGTCCGTTGACGAACCGACACCGCAGCAACCCGAAGCACGCTTTACACCCCTGCACTGGGCGCTCCCGATCTCAGCGCACGAGAAAGGAAGTCGACATGACGCCCGACTTCACCGTGGACTCGAACATCGATGACGCCTGGCGCACATTCCAGTTGCACGTAGGTGACCGTCTGGCCAACCTCACCCCCGGCTCGACGCTCACGATCCAGCAGGACCCCCTGATCCCCGAAGGGCCCCACGGCAAACTCCGATTCACCCTCACCGGGTCGAACCGCCTGCGGTGCACCATCGCCGACACCGATCTGCACCCTACCGAGGAGTACTTCCTCGAGCATCTCGAGATACTCGCAGACCTCGGCTGGCGTCGGCTGCGCAACGGCACCCACATCTACGAGGTGGGCCGCCGACGCGTCGACGAGGTCGCCCACACCACGGTGGCCACGCTGCGTCGGGTCTGGGAGGTCGTGCACCCGGCCTTCCTCGACCACAGCCCGGCAGCGCGCCCCGAACCGCAGATCGAGGTCGCCGTTCAGCCCTTCGACGACGACCACCTCCGGGCGCTGCTCGTCGGATCGCTCGAGGACCTGACCGGTTGCCGGATCCAGACCGACGCCGACGGTGACATCGCCCTGCCGACCAAACCGGTGTCGTCGTGGCTGAGTCCCCGGTCGGACGCCCCCCGGCTCGAGTTCTTCGCCCGCCTGGCCGGCGACATCCCCGACCGCAGGCGCGCCGCCGACATCGTGGCGGCCCAGCCGACGATGGGTTCGGCGGTCCGTGTCCACCTCCTGCAGGACGAGGTCTTCGCGACCCTGACCCTCGAATGCGCGGTCTTCCACCCCCACAATCTGGGCTCCGCGCTCGCCGAGTGGTTCAGCTTCCTCGCCGACTGCGCACCCAAGGTCATCGAGCAGATCACGCAGAGCGCGGCACCCGCCCGACCCGAAACCGACGAACGCCTTCCGGATGCGCTGCAGACGTTGCTGGAACTCGATCCCGACGGAGGAAATCTGTCCGCCCACGAGGTCGCCAAGATCTGCCGCTACAACCAGGCCGACATCCTCTCGTTCATCCACACGTGCGAGGAGCAGTACCTCACCTGGCGGCGTTCGGCGGCCGACGCGGTCGCATCCGCCGACTCGACCGAAGCCGACGCGTGCCGGCACGAGGCCGACGCCTGGCGGGCCACGACCCACAATCTGCGCGCCGCTCTCCGGGTCGTCGTGCTGTCCGACGACGTCACCGACCGTCGTCCGACGGCCAAGTAGCCGCGAACCGGACACCACCCTCCCGCCTTCTGGGTCTTCCGGTAGTCCACCCGGAGGATTACGGTCCCGTACACGAGCGCCGGGGTGGTGCGTGCGCTATATCGGTAGTGGGTCTCCCGCGGGCGACCCCGCCGGGCATTCCATCGGAGCAACGCATGACCCTCACCACCGACCGCAGCACGCTGACGTTCGCCTTCCCCGAACTGGGACCCGACGCCCGCCTGCATGTCGTCTTCCCGAGGACCCTGCGCGCCACCGATCCCCAGGTCAGGGCCGGACTCCCCGCCGACACCACTCTGCGCCTCGCGCACGGATCACCGACCGGCGACGCCGACGCCGTCATCCCGATGTGGCAGTCGGAGGCGACCTGGATCGACTTCTCCTCACCGCATCAGCACCCGTTCCTGGTGATGGTCGGCGTGGACGGGATCAATGCGATCAGCGGCGAGCCGTTCACCGGAACACCCGACTTCACCACCGACGACTACATCGAGGTGCCGACGCAGCAGACCTTGGCGTCGTACCGAACGGGGACCGGTGATCTCCGGCAGTTCGTCGCCCCGTCGATCCACGCCGGCGCGGGACCCGAGGCGGGCGGCGCACTGGTACAGCTGACGGTGATACCGATGCGGGCCGAGGCCTGGGCACGGCGACGCCGCCACACCTCGGCGAGCGCCTGCGTCCTCTGCGGCATCTCCCGGGCCGAGCAGGCGCGAGCACAACCGCGAACCGCGGCGCCTCGGGTCATCGGCCCGCTGGAGTCCGCCGACACGTGGCATCCTACCTACACGGGGTCGGCGGCCGTCCGGATCGTCAACTCGGTGATGTGGGAGTCGCTGACCGGTGGCTCCCCGCGGCACTCCCCGCTGACGTGTGCGGACTACGCCGACCATCGACTTCCCTGGCACATGAGCTATGGCGAGTCGACCCGGCATTCGACTCCGCTGTAGATCTCACCCGGGTGTCAGGAAGGCGTCGTAATATTCGGGTTCCGCAGGTTCGCCGGCGGCCGCCCAGCACGAGGACCCCAGCCCTGAGGAGTGCGAATGTCCCCCGATTTCGATGCCGTCGTCGAGGCGGCATGGCGGGACTTCACCGACACCCTCGCCGGCCGGGTGCCGCAGCTGGTGCCCGGGCAGTCGTTGACGGTCGTCGAGGCGGCGGCCGGTGGCTGGCGCAGACGTATGACGTTCGCCGTCGCCGACGAGGACCGGTTGCGCTGCACCATCTCCGCGGGAGATCTGACGTGGACCGACAAGGACCGCTGGATGCGGCAGGCAACGTACATCGTCGACCGCGGCTGGTGCCGCCTGGAGGGACGCAGCGCCTTCTGTTACGAGGTCGCCGACGATCGTTTCGGTGATCTCGCCCGCGCCGCCGTACGCGCTCTGCGCGAGGTGTGGGGAGTCATCCACCCGTCGTTCGTCAGCATCGGCGACCCGTCGTACGCGCGGCACGATCTGGCGTCGGGATCGGCCGACATCGAGACCGCCGACGACCCCGCGGCCGACCGGCACGGCCGCGAGTTCGGGACCCACGCGCTCGATTCCGAGACCACCAACGCCGACACCATCCGCTTCGCCTCGCTGGCCCGTCCGCTCGATGCACCCGCCGAGAGTGGGGTCGTACCGCAGTCCAAGGACCATCTCGTCGAACTGGTCCGCGCGGCGATGGCCGCGGCCGGCCGGCCGGTGGTGATCAGCCCACGCAAGGCGATCTTCGTGCGGTCGTCGGGTACCTCGTTGCTGCGGCCGACACGGGATGCGCGTGCGCTGGAGATCGTCACGATCCTCAGTTCCGCAGTACCGCCGCCATCGGTGCTGGGGATGCTGATCTCCGAGTTCTCGCCGCGCTGGCCGGAGATCGCGGTGGTCGTCCGCAACGGTCTCGTCTACGCGCAGCGTCGCCTCGATGTGGCGGTGTTCAGTCCCGCCAACCTCGACGCCGCGCTGCGGCGGTGGGACGAGTTCGCCGCCACCGCCCGCGCCGAGATGATCACCCGACTCGAAGGCGACAAGAAGTCCACGCACCGGTGTCGTGGTGAGCGTCTCCCCGGAGCGTTGCTGGCACTTCTGCGCGTCAACCAGAAACCGGGCAGCAAGCTGTCGCCCAGTACTGTGCTCATCGCCTGCCGCCGCGACCCCGAACGCGTGCACGAGTTCTTCGACATCTGCGCCGCGGAGATGCGCGAGTGGATGGACAACTTGGCGTCTGCCCGCAAGGCCGAACTCGGCGAGGAGGAGATCGCCTTCTGCGAGGCGGAGCACCGCGCCTACGCGGAGGTGGCGCAGTTGCTCCTCAGCGCGATGGAGCTGACCTGACCGTCAGGCGGTCGATGCGTACGACATGTGTACGACGCCGTTGTCGAAGGACTCCGTCCCCACCAGGGTGAGCGGCAGGTCGGCGAGACCGTCGAAGAGGCGCGCGCCGCTACCGAGGACCACCGGGTAGACGAGTAGGTGCAACTCGTCGATCAGCCTGTCGCGCAGCAGGGCTCGGACCAGCGTGCCGCTGCCGCTGATGTACAGGTGGTGGGATTCCTTGAGTTCTCGGATCCGCTCGGGGTCGTAGCCACCGATGGCCTCGGAATTCTGCCAGCCCGTCGCCTCGTCGAGCGTCGAGGAGACTACGTACTTGGTGGTGTCGTTGAAGAACGGGGCGCCCGGGTCGTCGTCGACGGTCCGTTTCGACCAGGCCGGACCGAACATCTCGAAGGTGTTGCGGCCCAGCAGGATTCCGTCACATTCGCCGGTGATACGGCCCAGGACCTCGCCCATCCGGTCGGTGAACCCGTACGGCATCGTGAAGGCGGGGTTCTCGTAACTACCGTCGAGGGTGACGAACTCGTGGACGTGGATCTTTCCCATCGGGATGCTCCTGTGCTCGCGGTCTGCGTTGGTGTCACGATGTCAGACCCGAGGTCCCGCCGGAACTCATCGGTGGCGATGGCCGGGCCCGCCGAAACGACCTCCGGGCCGGAGGAGGGTCGATTAGGGTTCGGCGCAGCGGGTCCGCAACGAGGCGACCCCCGGAGGAGGTTCTCGTGGCCACCGTCCACACCGCAGCAGGACCGATCGATTCCGCCGATCTCGGCAAAGTGCTTGTGCACGAGCATGTCTTCATCGTCGGCGAGGAGTTCCGGCAGAACTACCAGGACGACTGGGACGAGGACGCGAAGGTCGCCGAGGCCGTCCATGACCTGGCCGAGCTGAAGGAGCTGGGGATCGACACGATCCTCGATCCCACGGTCCTCGGACTCGGCCGGTACATCCCGCGCATCCAACGGATCGCCGAGCAGATCGACCTCAACATCGTCGTCGCGACGGGGCTCTACACGTACAACGACATCCCGTTCCAGTTCCACTACGCCGGCCCCGGGTTGCTGTTCGATGTTCCCGAACCGCTGGTCGATCTGTTCACCAAGGACCTCACCGAAGGCATCGCCGACACGGGGGTCCGCGCCGCATTCCTCAAGTGCGCCATAGAGGAACAGGGGCTGACGCCCGGCGTCGAGCGCGTGATGCGAGCCGTCGGCCAGACCAGCGCGCAGACCGGTGCGCCCATCACCGTGCACACCAACCCGCACACCCAGTCGGGTCTGGTGGCGCAGAAGGTGCTGGCCGAAGAGGGTGCCGATCTCACCAAGGTGGTCATCGGCCATTCCGGCGACAGCGTCGACCTCGACTACCTGATGAAGATCGCCGACGCCGGCTCGATCCTGGGCATGGACCGATTCGGTCTCGACCTGCTGCTGCCGTTCGAGGACCGGGTGAACACGGTCGCCGAACTGTGCAAACGCGGCTACGCCGACCGCATGGCACTCGCCCACGACGCGTCGTGCTTCATCGACTGGTTCGACCACGAGGCGAAGAAGCAGGCGCTGCCCAAGTGGAACTATCGCCACATCAGCGACGACGTCCTGCCCGCGCTCCGCGAGCGCGGCGTCAGTGACGACGACATCACGACGATGCTCGTCGACGTCCCGCGCCGCTACTTCGAGTAGCTGCTCAGGCCAGGGATCGCTGGTAGCGCCGCATTCCGCGCAGCCAACGGTCGTAGTCGGCACCCTTCTGGCGGTACATGTCCAGCACCTCGGCGTGCGGCAGGATCAGGAACCGTTCGTCAGCAACGGCTTCCAGCACGATCGCGGCCACCGCACCCGGGGTCAGGACCTCACCGGCGGTCTCGACGGCCCTCTGCATCAGCTTCTGATCCGCGGTCGCCGAATCGTCGTCGGGCCGCAGCAGCTTGGTGTCGACGCCCATCGGGCACAAACAGCTGACGCGGACACCGTCGTCGCCGTGGGTGATGTTGAGCCACTCGGCGAAACCGACCGCGGCATGCTTGGTGACCGAGTACGGCGCGTTGCCGATCTGGGTCAGCAGGCCCGCGGCCGACGCCGTGCTGACGAAGTACCCGCCGCCCCGCTCGACCCACTCCGGCACCAGACGACGCGCCGCCCGGATGTGGCTGCGCAGGTTGACGTCGAGCGCCAGATCCCACATCGCCTCGTCGGTGTCCAGGCCGCCACCACGTCCGATACCGGCGTTCGCGAAGTACAGGTCGACGGGCCCGTAGGTCGACTCGGCGAGGCGGACCGCGGCGTCGATGTGGTCGTCGCTGGAGGCATCGCCGGCGATCGCGACCGCGGCCTCCCCGAGTGCGCCGGCGACGCTTTCCGCCGATGCCGCATCGAGGTCGGTGACCACGACCTTCGCGTCCGCCTCGACCAGTGCGTGCGCGAGCGCACCACCGATCCCGCCCCCGCCGCCGGTGACGATGGCAACCCTGCCTGCGACGTCCATGGGAATCTCCTTCGATCGGTGAGTCTGGGTCAAGACCTACCAGACGTGCCAGCCGTCTCCGACGGACGACCCGTGCCGAAGGGCTCGCGTCCCGGTCTGGCCACGGACTACCGGGGCGCTTTCCGTGAGCTCGATGCCATCCGCCGACGTGCGGTCCGGTTATCTCCCAGGACATCGGTGACAGTTCTGCATCAAGACATCGGTGACAGTGTTGGGGGTCTTGGTGGTGACACTTCTTCATGAAATGCCCGCGAGGCGTCACTCTGCGTGAGCCTCGCGTGTCGCGGTGCCGACGAGGGGGGCCTGACGCAGTTGCTCGACGGATCGCGCGCTCGGTGACGGTCAGCAGCACCCTGTCGTGGCGCTGAGGACGTTGCGCAGTGCTTCCAGCGAGTCCGGTTGCGCTCGGTAGTAGACGTTCATCCCTCGTCGGTCGGGGGTGACCATGCCGGCTTTGCGGAGCTGCCCTAGGTGGTGGCTTGTGGTTGCTTCGGTGAGGCCGACCGCGGTCGCGAGGTCGCAGGTGCAGATTCCGTCACCGGTATCGGCGAGCAGGATCGAGATGAGCTTGATCCTGACCGGATCGGCAAGCGCCTTGAGCCGCAACGCGATCTCCAGCGCGGTGTCGTCGTCGAGCGGGGCCGCCGACACCGGCGCGCAGCAAATAGGGGCACTGATGTCGACCATCGGCAAGGGCTTGGGCATGACCCGACCATACCCCGGTACTTGACATATGTCGAAAAGGTGGCACCCTGCAGGTGTCAGTAGTTCGATATATGTCTCACAGGTGAAGGTGATGGTCATGTCCCGTATGCAGCTCGCGCTCAATGTCGATGATCTCGATACCGCGATCGAGTTCTACTCCAAGCTGTTCAACACCACCCCGGCCAAACGCAAGCCGGGATACGCCAACTTCGCGATCGTCGAGCCGCCCCTGAAGCTGGTGCTGCTGGAGAATCCCGGCCAGGGCGGCACGATCAACCATCTCGGCGTCGAGGTCGAGTCGAGCGAGAAGGTGCACGCCGAGATCGCCCGGTTGTCCGGGGAGGGCCTGTTCACCCAGGAGGAGATCAACTCCACCTGCTGTTTCGCGACGCAGGACAAGGTGTGGGTGACCGGACCGGCGAAGGAGAAGTGGGAGGTCTACACCGTGCTCGCGGACTCCGAGACGTTCGGGACCAGCCCGAAACTGCTGGAACAGAACGCCACCGAGGATGCCGAGCAGGGTTCGGTGTGCTGCGGTGGCAGCGCCGCCGACCAGGCCGAGGCGCGCACAGCCTGCTGCTGACAGCCTCGGTTCGCGTTCTCGCCTACCCCGTGATGCGGTCGGCGAGAACGCGAATCCGGGCGGTGATGTCGTCGCGGATCAGGCGCATCCGCTCGACGCCGTCGATGCCTCGCGTCGAGGGTTCGTCGGTCTTCCACACCTCGAGGGCGACGCCGTCGGGTGGGGTGACCCCGGCGGTGCCGACCACCACGACAAGATCAGCGGCGCGCATCAGTTCGTCGGTCAGTTGCCGCGGCTCGTGTCCGGCGACATCAGCGCCGACTTCGGCGAGCACCTGGGCGGACAGTTCGTTGACCTGACCGCCGATCTTGGCGTTGGTGCCGGCGGAGGACGCTGCGATCCGGTCGGTGACCGTGGGCGTGAGATATTCGGCCATCACGGATTTGCCGCGGTTGCTCACGCACACGAACAACACCTGCTGTGGTGTGCTCATCGGCCGACCTGCTGGTTAGCGGGGACCAGTTCGTCGAGGAGGTCCGCGACCAGTGCGCGGATCTGATCGCGGATCGGGCGGACCGCATCAATGCCTTGACCGGCCGGGTCGTCGAGGGCCCAATCGCGGTAGCTGACGCCGGGGAACACCGGGCACGCATCGCCACAGCCCATGGTGATCACGACGTCGGAGGATTCGACGGTGTCGGGGGTGAGGATCTTCGGTGACTGTGCCGAGATGTCGATACCGACTTCAGCCATCGCCTCGACAGCGGCGGGGTTGATCGAGTCGGCAGGTGCGGATCCGGCGGAGCGGACCTCGACGCTGTCCCGGCCGAGAGCGGTCAGGAAACCGGCGGCCATCTGCGATCGGCCGGCATTGTGGACGCACACGAACAGCACGCTAGGTCGAGAGGAAGGCATGAGACAGTCCCTTTCAGCTGTGGAGGAATGCTCGGAAAGTCACACATGGTTGGCCGTGAGCTCGGCAAGGAGCTCACGAACCCGGGCGTCAAGGTCATCGCGGATCGCGCGAACCTCGCCAAGTGGACGGCCTTCGGGATCGGAGACCGTCCAATCGAGATACCGCTTGCCGGGATAGATCGGGCACGCGTCGCCGCAGCCCATGGCTACGACCACGTCGGCGGCGGCGACTACATCGTCGGTGAGCGGTTTGGGGTACTGCGTGCCCAAGTCGACGCCGATCTCGGTCATTGCTTCGACGACGGTCGGGTTGATCGAGTGCGCGGGGGCTGACCCGGCGGAGCGCACGTGTACCCGACCTGTGGCGTGGTGGGTCAACAATCCGGCGGCCATCTGCGAGCGGCCGGCGTTCTGCACGCAGACGAACAGAACTTCGGGCACATCCTTGGGCGCCGATCCATCGGCCTGGGCCAGGGCGCGTAATCGATCAGCCGCGAACCGGCCCGCCAAGGTCGTCAGATGCGCATGTACCCGGGAGGTGCGCCGTAACGCGGTGTAGGACTCGAAAACACAGCGTTCCACCGTCTGCCGAGACACCACCCCCTCGTACTTGGCGGCCAAGTCAGCTGCGGTACGGGCGAGCACGGTATGCGGCATCAGCAGCTCGGGCTGCGCGCGGTGTTCGCCGCGACTCAGCTGTTCGTCCAACACATTCTCAGACATCGCGAACAGGCTCCTTCGATACATCTGGGCTGGAGGCGGTCGTCGGACTGGTGAAGCGTTTCCGCAACGCCAGAGACACATAGACCAGCGCGACGAGGACGGGGACCTCGATGAGTGGGCCGATGACTCCGGCAAGAGCCTGACCGGAGGTCGCACCATAGGTCGCGATCGCGACGGCGATGGCGAGCTCGAAGTTGTTGCCGGCGGCGGTGAACGCCAGCGTGGTGGTCCGTGCGTACCCCAGCCCCATCGCGGCGCCGAGGACGAATCCGCCGCCCCACATCACCGCGAAGTAGATCAGCAGCGGCAGAGCGATCCGCACGACGTCCCACGGCTGCGACGTGATCTGCTCCCCCTGCAACGCGAACAGTATGACGATGGTGAACAGCAACCCGTAAAGGGCCCACGGCCCAAGACGCGGCAGGAACGAGGACTCGTACCAGTCGCGGCCTTTGGTTCGCTCGCCGATGCGGCGGGTGAGGAAGCCGGCGACCAGAGGTATACCCAGGAAGATCAGCACCGACTTCGCGATCTGCCACGGCGAGGTGTCGATGGTGGTCTGCTCCAGGCCCAGCCAGCCGGGCAACACCGAGAGGTAGAACCAACCCAACACGGCGAACATGACCACTTGGAACACCGAGTTCAGGGCGACGAGAACAGCAGCGGCCTCGCGGTCACCGCACGCCAGGTCGTTCCAGATGATGACCATCGCGATGCATCGGGCCAGACCCACGATGATCAGTCCGGTCCGATACTCCGGCAGATCCGGGAGCAGGAGCCAGGCCAGCGCGAACATCAACGCCGGTCCGATTATCCAGTTCAACGCCAACGACCCGAGTAACAGGCGACGATCACCGGTGACCGAGTCGAGTCGGTCGTAGCGCACCTTGGCCAGCACCGGATACATCATGATCAGCAATCCGAGGGCGATCGGCAGCGAGATGCCGTCGAGCTCGACCGCCGCCAAAGTGTCACCCAGGCCGGGGACGACTCGACCGAGCAGCAGTCCGGCGACCATCGCTGCGCCGATCCACACCGGCAGAAACCGGTCCAGCGTCGACAACTTGCCCGCGACTGCGGTGTCGGTGGCGGTCACTGGTCCGCCTCACACGAGCGCGTTTCCCCCACGACCGCGGCGAGATCCCGCAGCAGGTCCGACAGTTGCTGCAGCGCTTCGGTGTTCACCCGGTAGTACACCCAGGTCGCGCGGCGCTCGCTGGTCACCAGACCTGCCTGGCGCAGCACCTTCAGGTGATGCGAGATCGTCGGCTGTGACAGTTCGAACGGTCCAGAGATGTCGCACACGCACGCCTCGCCGCCCGGATGCGCGGCGACCTCGGACAGCAACCGCAGCCGAACCGGATCCGCAAGCGCCTTCAACAATGGGGTGACAGCCCCGGTCTCGTCACCACTCAGACCGCGGCCCGGTGACAGCAGGAGATTCTTATTCGACACGCGTCAATATTGACACACGTCGATGCAAGCGGCAAGGCGTCGATTCCGTTTAGCGGGTACGACACGCCCGATGGGCTCCAGCCAAGCCGGCACCCTGGCCTTCGGTTCACACTGCAAGCACTCGACGCTCAGGCGGTGGTAGTTAACGAACCTATCGATCCTGTCGTGCGGCTGGCGATCTCGCAGTGGCATGATGATGCACCCCGCGGAGCGGTCTCGACATTCTGCGCCGAACAATGGATTTCGCGGAAGCCGTTCTACGAGTTGCGTAAACGAGCACGAGCGGATGGGCCGTCGGCGGTCCTGGAACCCCGTACCCGCCGCCCGAAGTCGAGCCCGTCAGCGCTCAATGACGAGGTCAAAGCGCAGGCGGTGGCCGTGCGCGCCGCTCTGGAAGCCTCAGGTCTGGATCACGGGCCGATCAGCGTGCACGACAAGATGCAGTCGATGGGGTTGACTCAGGTGCCCTCAACGGCCTCGCTGGCCCGGATCTTCCGCGAAGCCGGTGTCGCTCGCCGTGAGCCAAAAGAAGAAGCCCCGCTCGGCGTGGCGGAGGTTCGTCTACCCGGCGCCGAATGCGTGCTGGCAACTCGATGGCACCGAGTACGTCCTGACCGGTGGACGCAGGTGCGTCATCCTGCAGCTCATCGACGATCACTCTCGCTACGCCGTGGGCTCACATGTGGCCGCAGGCGAAACGGCTGAGGCTGCGATCGCCGTGTTCGACAAGGCAGTGACCGCCCACGGAGTACCTCAACGACTCCTCACCGACAATGGGCCCGCGCTCAACCCCTCGCGGCGCGGCCGTCTCGGTCAGCTCGTCGAGCACGTCCGCGTGCTCGGGGTGGAAACGATCACCGGCAAGCCCTACAAGCCGACCACGCAGGGAAAGAACGAGCGATTCCATCAGTCGTTGTTCCGGTATCTGGACAAGCAGCCATTGGCTGACACCCTGGCCGAGCTGCAGGCCCAGGTTGATGCGTTCGATCACATCTACAACACCCAACGGCCTCACCAGGGCCTGCCAGGGCGCGTCACACCACTGGCCGCGTGGCAAGCCACACCGAAAGCCCATGCGCCACACCCGATAGCCGGTGGGTCACTGTTCGATCGGCCTAAATCGCGCCCGCGGCCCGCGCCGCGCCCAACCGCCGATCTACCCGAGGGCGTCCTGGTCAGGACTGTCAGCACTTCCGGCACCATCAGCGTGGACTCAGTCACCTACACGGTCGATGTGGACCACGCCTTCGACCAGGTCCTCGTCGTCGCCGACGACAGCGCTATCGTCATCGCGAACACCGATGGAGAGGTCGTAGTCGAACACCTTCGACCCCGCTCCCGGAGTTAGCTACGTCGGCAACCGACAACCCCGCGGCCCACGCCCCACGAAGACCAGACCGTCACCGAAGTCCTGACACATCAACTGTCACCGAAGTCCTGACACAGAACTGTCACCGAAGACCCGATACATCACAGCCGAATTGCGGTCCACTACACCATCCCACCGACAAGATTCCGTCTGCGAAGTCGTGCCAGTCTTGTTGCACGCCAACGGAATAGCGCGTACAGTCGAACGTGTATTCGACAATCGATCCGCGGGGGGTGATCGTCATGACCGATATCGCATCGACCGGTGCGGTCGACGAGTTCCCTGCCGGGATGCCCGAGTTGCTCGACGAACTCGACGCGCTCGTCGACAAGCTGCAGACCACCGGTTTCACCCGCCTGTCCGATACCGAGGTCGACGACGCCGGCATCCGTATAGAACAAGCCATCGCCCGACTCACCTACACCGGCAACCAGCAGATCGTCGAAGCCGACCAGCGCGACCTACCTCGTAAAGCCGGGTACCGCAGCGTCATCGACTACATGAAACACCGGCTGCGCATGGCCTACCCCGGCAGACGCCTCAAACAAACCCGCGCCACCGCCACCTACCCCGACGCCACCACCGGCCAACCCCTCGAACCCGTCCACCCCACCCTCGCGAAAGAGTTCGCCGACGGTCGGGTCGGGTCCGGGCACGTGCATGCGGTGATGGACGTGCTCGACCAGATCCCCCACGCGGTCGACCACGACATCAAGGTCGCCGCCGAACGCACCATGGCCGAACAAGCCGTCAACCTCACCCCCGACCAGATCACCGACGCCGGCGCCCGACTCCTGGGCTACCTCGATCCCGACGGCACCCTCGCCGACGACACCGACCGTCAACGGCGCCGCAACCTGTACCTCAACCGGCAACGCGCCGATGGCACCGCCAAGATGGCCGGCACCCTGACGCCTGAACTGCTGGCACGGGTGTCGATGTTCCTGGCCGTGTGGGCCAAACCGGGGATGAACAACCCCGACGATCCCGAGTCCCCGCACGGCTCGATCGAGGACGCCGATCCCGAAGCCGTCGCGGCCGCGGCCGAACGTGATGACCGCAGCCCCGCCCAGCTCAACCACGACGCCCTCAACGCACTCCTCAAAGCCGTGTTCGAGGACGGTATGCTCGGGAAGAGTCATCGCGGGTTGCCTATGCAGGTGATCGTCAAGGCCGACCTCAACGACCTCGTCCGCGAAGCCGGTTACGCCGTCACCGCCACCGGCACCCAGATTCCCATCCCCGACCTGATCAACCTCGCCGCCGACGCCCAACCCTGGCTGGCGGTGTTCAAAGACGCCACCGCCGTCCCGCTCTACTTCGGCCGCGGCAAACGCCTCGCCACCCGCGAACAGCGCTTGGTGTCCTTCGCCCGGCCCGATGGTGAAAGCTGCTCCAACCCCGACTGCTGTGTACCCGCCGCCCACGTGGAAATGCATCATGCCCACATCGGTTGGGTCGATGGCGGATTCACCGACATCACCAACCTCACCCCCGCCTGCACCCGCCACCACCACATGGTCGGAAACCAGCCCGGACAATTCACCACCCGCATAGTTCGCGACGGCCCCGACGAAGGCCGCGCCACCTGGCAACTCAACACCGCACCCGGCGCACCACCCAACCCCGAACGCATCAACCGAAGACCCGACATACCCCGCCGATTCGCCGACCACCTCAAACAGGTACGCGACGAGATCCACGGACCCGAACCGGAGTCCGGCGATACCCCACGCCTCCAGATGCGCCAGATCATCGACCTACGCAACGCCACTCCTGCCGAACTCGTCGTCGCCTCAGCGCTTCTCGACCACGCGTACGGAGGCTCAGGACGGGAAGGTCACCGGCCCTTCGAGGTTCGTCGCTAACGCTCCTCACACCTCAGGGAGCGGGAACGCACGCACGCCACCACTCCCAAACACCCCCAAGGGAGCGAGGAACGTGGGCGCAGACACTCCCACACACACCTCAGGGAGCGAGAAACCCACGCACGCTATCGCTCCCGCACACAACCCGGGGAGCTGGAACGGGCGCTGGTCAGTTTGTCACCTCGTCCACATCGTCGAGGTCCGCAGACGACGCGCCGGTGATGATGTCGAGAACCTTCGGGTACTCGGGCGCGGTAGAGGTCACCACCGAGCCGTGGTTGCCGCCCGGGAGCAGTACCGCGGTGGCCTCGCCTCCCTGCTTCACGACGGCGTCGACATATCGGCTCGAGTTGGCCGACGAGACCATGCGGTCGCCGGTGTTGTGCACGGCGACAACCGGCGTCGAGGGATCGATGTTCTGGATCGGATCGACCATGGCGTAGCGCTTCGGCACCTGACGCGGTGTGCCACCGAGGGCGGTCACGATGCGATCGTCGCCATGCGTTGCGGCATAGACCATGTCGAGCGGTCCGGCGAGCGAGACGATGCGTGTCGGCCGGAACACCGGCCTCGCACCGACCTCGTCATCCTCCAGCTTGTGCCGAGTACCGCCCCACACGGCGAGCTGCGCGCCCGCACTGTGTCCGACGACGAGCTCATCGTCGGTGGTGATCTGTGGGAACTGCTTGTCCACCACCGAGACGTGGTCGAGCGCACTCGCGACATCCCGGAAGGTCGTCGGCCAGCCGCCACCCGAACCCACCCGTCGGTATTCGACGTTGTAGACCGCCATCCCGCGATCCGCGAGATCCCGCGCGAGCGGCTCGAAGATGTCCGCGCCCAGCGCACTCTGCCACGCACCACCGTGGATCAGGACGACGAGCGGGATCGAATCGACCCGCTGCTCCCCCTCCGGCAGGTACAACTCGGCCCAGTTCTGCTTGCTGTCGGCCTCGCCGGGCGTCGGGTACTCGAACCGGTGAACGGTGACCTCGTCGAGGTACTCCACCTCTTCGGTGGAGGTCGCCGTCTGGGTCTTGACCGGACCCGACGCCGACGGATCGTCGGCACTGCACGCCGTCAGTCCGAGACCGGCGGCGAGTGCGACGCCCAGAAGTCGAAGTGGGACAGGCGACCAGCCGGATCGCCGGAAATCACGAAGGGTCAACGAAGGCAACAATTCTGTGCCTGCCTTTCCGGCCACGAGGCCATTCCACATTCTGCCGCATAAGGTAAAGCGAAAGTAATGACGGGGGTATCCAATTGGCGATCGGGCGCGGAACGCGGATGATCTCGGCGCCGATCGTCGTGGTTCTGACCGTTCTACTCGCCGGATGCGCCACCTCGGCGAAGTCGGCTGTGCCCGAGACGATTCCAAATATCAGTACCACACTCTCCCCGGCTCCGCCGTCACCGCCCACACGAGTGGCGTCGAACGTCCCGATGAAGCGACTGGCACCGGGTGAGAAACCGCCACAATTCATCCTGTTCTCCTTCGACGGCGTCGGGGTGTCGAAGAACTGGGACCTGTTCCTGCGCACCGCCGCCGAATCGGACGCGAGATTCACCGCGCTCATGACCGGGCTCTATTTCCTCACCGACACCAAGAAGCGGCAGTACCGCGGTCCGGGATACAAACCCGGCGAGGCGGCGATCGGATTCGGCGGATCGAAGAAGGAGGTGATCGAGGAGATCACCTACCTCAACCGCACCTGGTACGACGGCCACGAGATGGGCACCCACTTCGTGGGCCATTTCTGCGCGGGCACAAAGAATCCCGGTAAGTCGTGGACCAGTGCCGAATGGCGTCACGAGTTGGCTCAGTTCTTCCGGCTCATGACGCAGTGGCGTGAACTCAACGGAATCCGCACCGGACCCGACCTCGCCTTCGGACCCGAAGCGGTGAAAGGCGCTCGGACACAGTGCCTCGAGGGTTCGATGAAAGCGCTCTTCCCCGCGCTGCGCGCTTACGACATGATGTGGGACTCGTCGATGCCGGCGTCGCGACCGGGTGTCTACTGGCCGTCGAAGATCAACGGCATCTGGGAATTCCCTGTCCCCTACGTCTGGTCGCCGGCGCTGAAGCAACGCCAGACAGCGCTCGACTACAACTTCTGGTACAGCGTCAACAAGGCGACGGATCGGCCCGCCGATCGTGCGCGGATCGCGCGGGTCGTCACCAGCACCTACGACTACATGCTGCGCCGGGCCTATGAGGGAAACCGCGCGCCGCTGGTGATCGCCAACCATCTGAACACCTGGAACACCAACGCCTTCAACCCGGCGACCGCCGCCTTCATGCGCCGCGCGTGCACCAAGCCGGAGGTCATCTGCGCCACCCACCAGGACGTCATCGCCTGGATGGAGCTGCAGGACCCCGCCGTCCTGAAGAAGTGGCGGTCGATGGCCCCGGTCGCCGTCGACGCGCATCACTAGCTGTACCGACCCGCCAGGTTGGGTACGCGGTCGGCGGGTGAGTTGCCTCGGAGTGCGGTGTGGCCGCGTTCGTGGTTGTAGTTGTGAAGAACTCGGGGAAGGCTGCGACGCGTTCGGATTCGCTGAGGTAGGGGCGAGCGTGGGCCCATTCCTCCTGGAGGGTTCGGTTGAATCGTTCGACCTTGCCGTTGGTTTGCGGTCGGTACGGTCGGGTCCATTTGTTACCGGGAGTGGTCGTCGACGGCGTGGTGGAGGAACGCGTACCCCAGGTTCGGGCGGCCAGCAACTTTGCGGGTTCGCCCAGGCTCGCGGTGCGCGCTGGAGTTGCGGGTGCCCTGGGCGCGGCCGTGTACGCGATGTCGGCCACCGTCGGGGATTCTCCCTATGTCACGTCGACTCGCCGGACGGCGGAATCACCTGACCGTCAGGGGCACCGGCGTCGTGGACCCACCGGCGCGCACCGTTGCGGTCAGCGGGGTCCAGCCCGTCCAGAGATCCACCGGCACATCGAGCGTCGCGCCCGGCCGGAGGGTGACCGGAGTCCGGGTGACCGCACTCCGGTCGGCGATGGTGTCGCTGCGTTCGACCGCGACCTGGAACTTCTGCGAACGTCCCTCGGTCCGCACGGTCACGCCGACCGGTGAGGTGGCCCCTACCGACACCGACGAGCCCGGGCCGACGGCGAGCTGCGAGGTGTCGACCGAGACCGACCGCAACGAGTCCTCGGTGGCGACCTCGAACACGGCTGTCGTCGGTGCCGACGAACTCACCCGAACCGCGTGACGAACCGGATCGACATCGAGCGCCGATGTCGCACCCGCCGGGACCTCGAGGTCGCCGACCGCCACCGCTCCACCCGCGCTCAGCACGGTCGTGTTGATGTCGGCGGTACGCCCGGCCTCGACACCGTCCACGACGATGCGGAAACGCTTGCCCGCCGGCACGGTGAATCGTGCGGAATTGTCATTGTTGAACAGAATCCGCTGCTCGACACCGGGAATCGGCTTGCCGGACGGATCGGTGACCCGGACGTCCCAGTCCACGTCACCGACACCCTGCGCCGTGCCGTTGGTGTCACTGACCAGCACGACGGTGTCGTCGGTGTGCAGGTCGGGATCCTGGTGACGCTTCAGAACCTGGGCCAGCGGGACCAGCATCATCCTGTTCTTCGGCGAGCCCTGGTACAGCATCGTCGGCTCGGACGGGTTCGTCGCCGTCGAGTAGTACCAGGAGTCGGCGGCGGGATCGACGACCACCATCTTCTCCCGGCCCGGGAAATTGTTGTCATAGACGACGATTCCCTGCTTGCCGCCACCGAGGTCACGGAGCGCGATCGGTGTGATCGCATGCCCGGCGGAATGTTCCTCGTCCGTATAGATGGCGAGGATGTAGTTGTCGTCGCGGGACCATGCGGTACGGAGCTTCGACAGGGCCTGCGGCACCGACACCTGCGATGCGGTGAGGTCGGTGGGAAGGAAACCCTGGGTGATGAACAGCCGGGCGATCAACTCGTCGAGGGGACCCGATGCGGGCATGCTGTAGACGCTCTGCCCGGGCAGCGCCAACGGGAACTGGCTCAGCCGCTTCGTGTTGTACAAACCTGCCAGCGCCGCCATGCCGTAGCAATGACCGCCACTCATCGACGCGTTGAATTCCGCCATCACGAGTTCGGCGACGGTGGTCGGTGAGCAGATGCCGAGCACGATGCGGGCGCATACCTCGTCACCGAACACTGCGCGCATTCCCTCGGTCGTGAGTCCGCGCCGGTGCAGGGCGTCGTTGGGCCCCCAGTTCTCGAAGGAGAAGCCATCGCTTTTGACGTCGAAGCCGGAATGCGCAACGACCTTGCCCGCCTGTGGATTCACGACAGGTGCGGCGGCGGAAGCACCGGCCCCCACCACCGAGAATGTCGCCGAGATTGTCACTGCCAGCGCCGCGACCAGCGGACGCATCGACCATCGAGAATTGCCCTGACCATTGCGCATCGCTAAACATTAGCGGACAAATCAGGCAACCTGAACGGTTCCTGAGGAAACCTCGACCCCTATCGGCAACATGTCACAGAAACGTCGTTCGCGGGGATCAGAACCGACGAGCCAGAGTCCGACGCGCGATGCGTGCGACCGCCTCGTCGATGAGCCGGCCGGCACTGTCGGTCGCGGCTCCCTGCCCGGCGGCATCGAATGCCGCCAGCACGTCGACCGCTGTGTCCACCTCGGACGCGGTCGGTGCGAGACCGGCACGGGCGGGCCGGATCTGGCGCGGGTGGATGCACGCACGACCGAAGAAGCCCAGCCCGGTCAGGCGCCGGGTCTCGGTCTCGAACGACTCCGGATCGTCGATGACCGGCGACGCGGCCGCGAGTGGTGGCCGGATCCGTGCCGCCGCCGACGCGGCCACGACTTGGGAACGTGCCCAGAGCAACTCGTCGCCGACGACCGGCGTCACGCCGAGGTCCGCAGCCAGGTCCACCTCGCCGATCTGCACGAACTCGACGCGGGGGCCGGCGGCGATCGCCGGCGCATTCACCAGACCCGCACCGGTCTCGATCAGCGGTGAGACCGGCGTCCGCGGACGGCCCTCCGCAGCCTCGAGGTCGGTGAGCATCCGGTCCACGCGATCCAGCGTCGCGCGATCATCGCATTTGGGCAGCCAGATGCCGTCGGCCCCACACCGGACCGCCATGGTCAGGTCGTCGAGGAGTTCGGCGCCGGGATTCACCCGTACCCACGTGGGCACCCCGGCCCGGTCGCGCTTCTCCAGCCAGGTCCCCACCGCGATGCGCGCGGAGTCCTTGGCCGCGACCGGTACCGCGTCCTCGAGGTCGAGGACCACGGCGTCGGTACCGGACGTGGTCGCCTTGCCGAACCGTTCGGGCCGGTCGCCCGGTACGTACAGGTAGACGAGCGGCGAACTCATCCGACGGTGACGGTTCCGTTGACCAGCGCCTTGGCGATGACGGTCCGCATGATGTCGTTGGTCCCCTCGCCGATCGACATCAACGGCGCATCGCGGTAGTAGCGCTCGACGTTGAACTCGGTCGAGTAGCCGTAGCCGCCGTGGATACGCATCGCCTCGAGGCTGGCGGTGATCGCGGTCTCCGACGCGAAGTACTTCGCCATTCCGGCCTCCCCGTCGACACGTGCACCCGAATCCGCCTTGGCAGCAGCCCAATACGTCATGAGACGCGCCGCCTGCAGCTGGGTGGCGATGTCGGCGAGCTTGAGCTGGATCGCCTGGAAGTCGGAGATCGGCTTCCCGAAGGCGGTGCGCTCGCGTGAATAGTTGAGCGCCGCGTCGTACGACGCCTGCGCGATGCCGACGCTGCGGCCGGCGATGTTGAGGCGGCCGATCTCCAACCCGGACAGCGCCTGCTGCATACCGCGGCCCTCGACCCCGCCGAGCAGTGTCGACGCCGGTACCCGCACCTCGTCGAGGAAGATCTCGCACGATTCGGTGCCCTTGTAACCGAGCTTGCCGAGGTCTCGCTGCACTTCGAATCCGGGCGTCGTGGTGTCGACGAGCAGGATGCTCATGCCCTTGTGCGCCGGCGAAGCCGACGGATCCGTCTTGACCAGGACGGGGAGCACATTCGCGTGGCGTGCGTTGGTGATCCACGTCTTGGTGCCGCGGATGACGTAGTCATCGCCGTCGCGGGTGGCGGTGGTCTTGATGCCCTGCAGGTCGGTGCCTGCACCCGGTTCGGTCAGTCCGATGCCGGTACGGCATTCACCGGTCGCCAGCCGGGGCAACCACTGTTGCTTCTGCTCCTCGGTGCCGTGCCGCGCGATCATCCAGCACGCCAGGTTGTGACTGCCCAGGATGCCGGCGATACCCATCCAGCCGCGGGCGATCTCCTCGTAGACGAGGGTGAAGGACACCATGTCGAGTTCGAGTCCGCCGTACTCCTCCGGCGTGGTGATCCCGAACAGACCCATGTCCCGCAGCCGCGCGACGATCTCCGTGGGATAGCGGCCCTCGCGTTCCCATTCGTTGGCGACCGGGATGATCTCCTTGTCGACCAGCTGACGGAGCGCCGACCGGAAGTCGCGCTGTTCCTCGGTGAAGCTGAAATCCATTGTGTGATCCTTGATCTGAGAGGTGATCGGAGATGTTAGACCCGGGCCCGGCCGCGGACCGGCAGGTGAAGGTGGGTCAGCTCGCGGAGAGGATGTCGGCCGCGAGCGCCGGGATCTGCCCCACGGACGGTGCGTCGCACAGACCGAGAACGGTCTGGACGAGTGCCTCGGAGGCCTCTCCCCCGCCGGCGTTGCCCCGGAACTTCTCGGCGACCGCGGCATCGTCCATCGGACGGCCGGAAGTGCCTCGGCTGCAGGGAACCTCGCCGACGAGCCGGGTGGCGTCGTCGAGGGTGATGACCGCCCGGCCGGCGGCGTCGGCGGCCGGGCGGGCATCGGGTGCGGGGACGACGTCGACGAGTGCGGCGGTGGCGGCCACCTCGGGTCGGACGATCGAGGCCTCGGCGTAGGTGTCGACGGTGACCGCTCCGTCGTGGACGAGTGCGGCGACGCTCCACGGCAGGTCGAACTTCGCGTCGTAGATGCTGCGGGGACTGCGTGTACCGGTGCCCGGCCCGCACACGATGTCCACGCTGTCGGGATGGACGTCGACGCTGATGGCGGCGATACGCGACGCCGACACCTCGGTGCCCGATCGCGCGGCCTCGGCCAGAGCCTGCGCGACCGCATCGAGCGAGGCATGCATGAGTTGACAGCTCGGGTACGGCTTGATACCGATACCAGCGCTCTCCCAACGAGTTCCGAGATCGGCGACGATCCCGTCGGGATCCACGTCGCGGTCGGCGAGCGCGCGGTACAGCCCGCGCCGGCCCTCCAGCACCGATTCGGGTCCGCTGGCCCCGGCCAGCGCCAGGCGCGCGGCGAGGACACCGTTGAAGCCCGCGTTCCCCGGATGCAGGACCTTGGTGTTGGCCCCGGTGTCGAGGAACTCGAGCAAGCCGCCCGACGACGACGCCGCGATGCCGATCGCATCGGTCAGACGATCGGCGTCGGCGCCGTACAGCAGGCCGGCGGCGACGGCACCGGCGAGCGGGCCGACGACGGCGGTCGCATGGAGGCCGCGTGCGTGGAAGCCGTGTGGTGCCGCCGCGCCCAGTCGACAGGCGATCTCCAGCCCGGCCACCAGCGCGGTCACCGTCTGCGCGCCGGTCGCCCCGACTTCCTCGGCGACGGCCAGGACAGCCGGCGCCACGACCGTCGTCGGATGCACGAGTGCACCGGCATGCGTGTCGTCGAAGTCCAGGGCATGCATCAGCACCCCGTTGGCGAAGGCTGCCGCGGGCGCCGAGATGGCGTCGGAGTCACCGAGCGGATGTGCCTGCGCCGGGCCGCCGAGCCCGCGGGCCACGGACAGTCCGGGTCCGCCCTGGTCGAGCCGGCGGGCTCCGATGGCATTGCCGATGCCGTCGAGCAGGTGTCGCAGCGCGGCCCGCCGGGTGGCCTCGGGAATGTCATCGATGTCGAGGGCCGCGGCCCAGCTCGCTAGGCGGCGGGCGGTCATGGCGTGGCCTGTGCGATCGATCCGAACGCGCCGGCGTCGACCAGCCCGCGGACATCCTCTGCGCTGTAGCCGAGCAGTTCCATCACCTCGTCGAAGTTCTCGTTGCGACGCGGTGCCCGACGATACTCCGCGGGCTCGTTGCCGAAGCGCACCGGTGAGGTGACCTGACGTACCTCACCCCACACCTCGTGTTCGGTGGTGGCGATGAGCCCGCGCGCCAGGGTGTGTTCCTCGGTCAGCGCCTGTTCGACGTCGTTGATGGGCCCCGTCGGCACACCCGCCTCGGTCAGCAACGACACCCAGTGATCGACCGTCGCCTCGGCGAATCGCTTCTCGAGCAACGGCAGCAGTTCGTCCTTGTGCTCACCACGGGCGGTGAAGTCGGTGAACCGCGGGTCCTCGAGAAGTTCCGGCAGCCCGATCGTCTCGGCCAACCGCACCCAGAACTTCTCCTTGGCGCAACCGACGACGAACCAGCCGTCGGAGGCTTCAAAGGCCTGGAACGGCACCAGAGACGGATGTGCCGAGTTCTTGGTGCGTCCCGGCCGGTATCCGGCGTTGAGGTGCCAGGCGGCCGGGTAGGTGAGCATCGAGATCGCGGTGTCGTAGAGCGAGACGTCGCAGTCGCCGCCGACACCGTCGCGACGGGCGGCGTGCAGGCCGGACATCAGACTGAGTGCCGCGACGTACCCGCCGCAGAAGTCGACAAGGGACAGACCGGATTTGGTGGGCGGTCCGTCGGGGTCACCCGTCAGGTCCATCCATCCGGCCAGGCCCTGCAAGATGTAGTCGTAGCCGGGCTGCTTCGCGCGCGGACCGGTCATGCCGAACCCCGTCAGGCTGCAGCACACGATGGCCGGGTTGAGGTGCTTGAGGTCGTCGTAGGTGATCTTGATCTTCGCCGGCACATCGCCGCGCAGATTCGAGTACACCGCATCGCTGGTGCGCACCAGATCTTCGAACACCCTGCGCCCGCCTGGGGTTCCGAGGTCCAGCGACAGGCTGCGCTTGTTGCGGTTGAAGGTCTCGAAGAACAGCGAGTCCTCGCCCTTGTTGTAGGGCGGAACGTATCGCCCGACGTCGCCACCGGAGGTCGGCTCCTCGATCTTGAGCACGTCGGCCCCGAGGTCGGCGAGGTGGACGCTGCCGAAGGGACCGGCGCCGTACTGTTCGACGGCGATGATCCGGACGTCCTCGAGCGGCCTCATGACCGCGCGTCCTCGGTCTGGGCGACGACCTCGGTCAGCGAGGGCGCCTTGACCTCGGGGAAGTAGTTCTGTCCGATACCGCTCTCGCGGGTGGCGACCATGACCGAGCGGTTCCAGGCGACCACGACCTCGCCGTCCTGATTGATCCCGCGGGTGACCATCGACACGATGCCCGCGTAGGGACGAGACTTGGACCGGCGCAGGTCGGTGCAGATGCTCTCGGCGTAGATCGTGTCGCCGACGTACACCGGATGCTGGAGTTTGACGTCGGTGAACTGGAGGTTGGCGACGGCGTTCTGACTCATGTCGATCACCGACAGTCCGAGCACCAGGGCGATGGTCAGCCCCGAGTTCACGATCACCTTGCCGTCGGTGATGGGATTCGTCCGGGCGAGATGTTCGTTGAAGTGGTTCTGGTTGGTGTTCATCGTCAGGCACGTGATCCACGCGTTGTCGGTCTCGGTGATCGTGCGGCCCATCGGGTGCTGATAGACGTCGCCCACGACGTAGTCCTCGAAGAAGCGTCCGAGAGTGGCGGGATGGGTGGTCAATGGTCCTCCTACAAGGGTGCGGCGCGTCGTCGAAAAGCACACGCCGTGACGCGGCCCACCATAAACATCAGATCTTTAGCTCGTCAAGACACGCCTTTCCCACGCTCCTGCATGAATTCTGGTCCATGGGTTGCCTAAACATCCGATGTATTGCATGATCCTTCCGAGCGCAGCTATGGCTCAGATCACTTCCGTCACCGGATGGGGCGCACCGATCCGAGGTCGGGGTGACGGTACGAAAAGAGGAAGCGAGTTTCGATGAAGCGAATCGGCGTGGATGTGGGCGGTACGTTCACCGACCTGGTCCTGTGGGACGACGACGGGACGGTGACGGTGCACAAGACGCCGTCGACGAACCACGATCCCTCGATCGGCACGATGGACGGGATCGAGGTGCTCGCCGAACGTGCGGGCATCGACGTCGCGGACATCGAGATGTTCTTCCACGGGACCACCGTGGCCACCAACATCGTGCTCGAGCACAACGGCAGCGACGTCGGCATGATCACCACCGACGGGTTCCGCGACCTCCTGCACATCGCGCGCAAGAAGCGCCCCCTGAACTACTCCAACTACCAGGATCTGCCGTGGCAGAAGTGGCAGCTGGTCCCGCGGCGCAACCGGCGGACCGTCGCCGAGCGGATCGACGCCGCCGGCAACGTGCTGACCCCGCTCGACGAGGACGCCGTCCGCCGCGAAGTCGCTCTTCTCCGCGAGCGCGGGGTCGAGGCGATCGCCGTGGCCTTCCTGCACGCCTACCGCAATCCGGCCCACGAGCAGCGGGTCCGCGAGATCATCGCCGAGGAGTACCCCGGCGTCTTCGTGTCGCTCTCCAGCGACGTCGCCAGCCAGTACCGCGAGTACGAGCGCTTCTCGACCACCGCCCTCAACGCCTTCGTCGGACCCAAGACCTCCCGGTACATCGAGAACCTGGCCGGCAAGGCCAAGGCCGCACAGGTCGGCGAGGACGTCCACCTGATGACCTCGGCCGGCGGTCTCGTCACGTCGCGCAGCGCCAGCGAGGTCCCCGTCTCGCTGCTGACCAGCGGTGTCGTCGCCGGACTTCTCGGCGGATGCTTCATCGGCAAGGCGTCGGGCTACCCGAGTGTCATCACCCTCGACGTGGGCGGCACCTCGGCCGACATCGGCGTCGCACCCGACGGCAAGCTGCGCATGAAGCATCTGCTCGACACCCGCATCGGCGACTACCACGCGATGGTCCCGATGGCCGAGGTCGACACCATCGGCGCCGGAGGCGGATCGATCGCCAGCATCGACGAGGGCGGCATGTTCCGCGTCGGACCGCGCAGCGCGGGCGCCATGCCCGGACCCGCCTGCTACAACCGCGGCGGCACCGAACCCACCTCCACCGACGCCATGGTGGTCATGGGTTGGCTGGGTGCCGACAGCTTCCTGTCGGGAACCATGGAGGTCAAGCCGGAGCTGGCGACCGAGGCGGTCAAGACCCACATCGCCGACAAACTCGGCGCCGATCTCGAGCACGCCGCGATGGGCATCTTCCAGATCCTGGCCCACTCGATGACCGAGGCCATCTCCCTGCACTCGGTGCGCAAGGGGTATGACCCACGTGAGTTCTCGCTGGTCGCCGAGGGTGGCGCCGGCCCGCTGTACGCGTGGCAGATCGCCGAGCACCTGGGCATCCCACGCGTCATCGTCCCCGGACATCCCGGCATCACCTCGGCGGTCGGCCTGCTGACCACCGACGTCCGGTACGAGGTCCCCACCACGGTCTGGACCTCCTCGGCCGAGCCCGATCTCGACCTGCTGAGCCGCGAGATGGACCGGCTCTCCGAGCAGGCCGTCGCCCAGCTCCGCGCCGACGGCATCGCCGAGGAGGACATCACCCTCGAGCGCAGCGTCGACTGCCGTTATGTCGGACAGGGTTACGAGCTTCGTGTGCCGGCACCCGACGGCGAGATCACCGCCGAATGGGTCGAGCAGACCGCGGCCACGTTCCACGAAGTGCACGGGCGTACCTATTCGCAGCGGTTCGACGACAAGCCGGTACAGCTGGTCAACATCCGCGTGACCGGTGTCGGCGCGGTCGAGCACATTCGCATCGCCGAGATCGAGGCGGGCGGCGCCGACGCGTCGGGCGCCATCAAGTCGACCACCCAGGCGTTGTTCTGGAAGAACGACTCCGCCGACCCCGAATGGGTCGAGACCCCCGTCTACGACCGCGCATTGTTCAAGGCCGGCAACACCTTCGAGGGCCCGGCCATCGTCCAGCAGTTCGACTCGACGACCATCGTCGGCATCGGACAGAAGGCCACGGTCGACGCCGTGGGCCACATCATCATCGAGAGGAGCGCCTGAGATGGCGAAGACCCTGATGCCCACCGACGGCGTTTCCCTTGCCGCCGAGGCCAATCGGACCTGGAACACCGTCGAGGTCGATCCGATCACCCTGCGCGTCATCGGCGGTGCGTTGAACTCGATGGCCAAGGAGATGGCCCAGGTCCTCTACCGCATGGCCTACTCGAGCCTGATCCGCGAGTCCGAGGACCTCGGCGCCGGCATCTTCGACGTCAACGGTCGCGAACTGTGCGAGTCGGATTCGACTCCGATGCACTGTGGTTCGATCCCGGCCTACATCCGCGGCGTCAACCGCAAGCTCGCCGGGACGTACAAGCCCGGTGACGTGATCCTGCACAACCACCCCTATCACGGTGCGGCCCACTCCCCCGACTACGGCGTGATCATCCCGATCTTCTGGGAGGGTGAGCACATCGGCTTCGCCGGGTGTACCGGTCACGTCTCCGACATCGGCGGCAACTTCCCCGGCCTGTGCATGGACGTCGTCGACGTCTGGGCCGAGGGCAAGCTGATGGACTCCATGAAGATCTACGACGGCGGCGTCCGCAACGACATGCTGATCCAGCACATCCTGGACAACGTGCGCACTCCGGAGCAGAACCGCGGCGATCTCGAGGCTCTCATCGCGTGCTCCCGCATCGGCGAGAAGCGGTTCGTCGAACTGCTCGAGAAGTACGGCCTCGACGTGGTGATGAGTGCCGCCGACCGGTGGATGGACTACTCGGAGGAGATGCTGCGCAGCCGGATCCGGGCGATCCCCAACGGCAGCTACGAGGCGCCGATCGGTTACCTCGACGACGACGGCAAGAACCGCGGTGTCCCGCTGAAGGTCGCGGTGCGCGTGCAGGTCGAGGACGAGGATGTCCTGATCGACCTCACCGGCTCCAACGACCAGGTGCCCACGGCGTTCAACGTGCCCTTCGAGGGTTCGGTGCTGCCCGTCGCGGTGAGCGCGATCCGCACCATCCTCCTCGACGAACACCTCACCGAGGAGTTCGTCCCACAGAACGACGGTTGCTTCCGACCGGTGCGTGCCTACGCACCCGAGGGCACCATCTTCAACCCGGACTTCCCGGCATCGTGTTTCGCCCGGTTCTCCCAGGTAAACCGCATCTTCGACTCGATCAACCTGGCACTCGCGCCGGTGCTGCCCGAACGGGCGATCGCCGGCTCGTCGGCCGCCCTGTGCGCCATCGCCTACTCCGGCCTCGCCGAGGACGGCGAATCGTACTGGGTCTACATCGAGATCAACGAGGGTTCCTACGGTGCGCGCAACGGCAAGGACGGCATGGACGCCGTCGACGCCCTGATGGCGAACACCCGCAACAACCCGATCGAGGAACTCGAGCTCAACCACGCCATGCGCGCCGAGCGCTATGAGCTGCGTGACGAGTCGCCGGCTCCGGGCCAGTGGCGCGGCGGCATCGGCAGCGTGCGCACCTGGTACATGGAGACCGACACCTTCCTCGGCTCCGAGGCCGACAACCGCAGCGATCCGCCTGCGGGTGCGCTCGGCGGCGGCGACGGCGCGTCGGGATCGTTCGTCCGCAACCCCGGCACACCCGAAGAAGAGGTGCTCTTCTCCAAGGTGACCCAGGAGGTCATCCGCGAGGGCGAGCGTCTGGAGATCCGGATGCCGTCGGGTGGCGGTTTCGGTGACCCGTTCCTGCGCGACCCGTTCGCCGTGCTGTCCGACGTGTGGGACGAGTACCTCAGCGCGGAGGAGGCCCGACAGGACTACGGTGTCGTGGTGGACACCGACACCTGGACCATCGACGAGGCCGCCACCGAGGCGCTGCGCTCGGCTCGGGTGGCGTCCTGACCGGTGACTTCGGAGGGGCCGGTGACTCTGTCGCCGGCCCCTCCGGCATCTCCGGATCTTTCACCGCCGACGCGGTTTCCGTCGCCGAGCGCTTGAACACGGTCATCAGCTGGGTGCCCAAGGAGCTTCGGGTCGATCCTTCCGGGGCTCGGGGCCCTCTTGCGGGTGTCCGCGTGGGCGTGAAGGACAACATCGACGTCGGCGGGGTCCGCTCCACCTGTGGTTCGGAGTTCTTCGCCGACCGCGTGGCAGCCGACGACGCCACGTGTGTCAGTGCGCTCAAAAGCGCCGGGGCGGTGATCACCTCGACGTTGAACATGGCCGAGTTCGCGGTCGGGGTGACCAGTCAGAACTCCGCCTCGGGCGGATCGGTCAATCCCTGGGACGCCCGCCGTGTGCCCGGTGGCTCGAGCGGCGGTTCGGGTGTCGCCGTGGCCGCGGGTGTCGTCGACGTCGCACTCGGCACGGACACCGGCGGTTCGATCCGGTTGCCCGCCGCGTGCTGCGGAGTCACCGGTCTTCGACCGTCCACCGGAGTCCTGGACATGTCCGGGATCTTCCCGGTGAGTGCGGATTTCGACACCGTCGGACCGCTCGCACGTACGGCCCGACAGGTACGTGAGACGTTCGCGGTCCTCGCCGGGTCGGATGTGACCGGTGCGGACACCGAGTCGCTGAGAGTTGCGGTCCCCCATCCGTTCGTGACCGGCGACATCGACCCCGCCATCGCCGACGCCGTCACCGAGACCGTCGAACTCATCCGGCAACTGGGTCATCACATCGTGGAATGCCGCGTGCCGCACAGTGAATCGGCTCAGGATGTGGTCTACACGCTGATCTATTCGGACCTGGCGCGTGAGCACGCCGAACGGCTGCGCGACGAGCCGACCCGGTTCCAGGCGGCGACCCGCGAGCGAATCTCCCTCGGGCTGACCATCTCCGACGAACAACGGGCAGCTGCTGTACGCCAGCGGGACATGTTCCGGTCGGCGATGAGCGAGATGTTCAGCGACGTGGACGTCGTACTCACCCCGGCGATGCCGGTGGATGTGCCGCAGATCGGCGTCGGGGAGGCGGTCGTCGCACAGGCCCGCCGGATGGGACAGCTGACGTATCCGTGGTCGTTGCACGACGGTCCGACACTGGCACTGCCGGTCGGCGTGCATCCGTCCGGTATGCCCATCGGCGCACAGTTGACGGCGGCGCGTCTGCGCGAGGGGACTGTTCTCGCGCTGGCCGAGCAGGTGCAGGAGCACAGCGACTGGCATCTCCGGCTCCCGCCCGTGCGCGTCAGTTCTGACGTCTGAGCAGGTCCATCTGCTTGTAGACGTCGCCGAGGTGGTCGAGATGCCGGCGCATGAGCGTCATCGCCGTCATCGAGTCCCGGCGCTCGACCGCCTCGAGGATCGCACGGTGGTCTTCGTCGACGCACCGCCAGAACCCTTCCGGCGCGACGTCGCGGCTGAAGCGGGTGCCGATGACGCGGAACACCGGGACGGTGATGAGGTCGAGGAGAGGGTTGTCCGCCGCCCGCAGCAGGATGCGGTGAAACTCCTGGTTGTTGGCGTAGACCTCCGGACCGACACCCTCCGACAGGTCGAAGATGGTGGCGCGCAGCTCTTCCAGATGGGCGTCTGAGTGACGATAGGCGGCGACTCCGGCGGCGGGCACCTCGGTGAGCTGCCGGACCTCCATGAGCTGATCGACGGTCACTCCTTCGGCTGCGGCAAGGAGCGTCACCCCTGCCTCGAGGTGCGCACTGAGCTGGCCGATGTCGGGCGTGGCGACGAACGTACCGCCGGTCACCCCGCGAGTCGTGTGGACGAGGTTCTCGCTGGCCAGCGTGCGGATGGCCTCCCGCACGGTGCTCTGACCGACACCGAATTCGGCGCGCAGTTCGGCATCCGGGGGCAGACGAGTACCAGGAGTCAGCTCGCCGGCGAGGATCCGAACCCGAAGCGCATCGGCCACGATCTCGTACGCCGGGCGTCGTCCGGACTTGCTCACCCCGGACTGATTCGCTTCTGTCACAACACGATCCGATCTGAATGGGTTTGTCCCAAACTACCAGATCACGCGTCTACAGATAGACGACCCGGTACTTCAGGCTCCCCTTGATCCGCCCGACGAGATTCCCGGTCACCCAGACCCAGGCCCCGCGGCGGCGCCGCGACCAGCCCCACGGCCACACCGGGCAGGTCGCGAGGACCACGCCGACGTGGATCGGGAACCACCACCACTCGCGTCCGGGGGCGCCGTACTGCTTCGCGACCCGGGCCTCTTCGCTGCCGTAGTCGACGACCTGATTCCAGGACTCGCGCAGGCCGGTTCGGTAGCGGTACGCGACCATCGCCTCGGGCGCAAAGCCGAAGCTGTATCCGGCCGTCTGCACGCGCCAGCAGAACTCGACGTCGCTGCCGGCCGTCGGATAGTCCTCGTCCCACCCGCCGACAGCGTCGAACACCTCTCGCCGTACGCCGAGATTGCAGCCGAAACTCATCGGCAGGTGCCGGCCCAGGACCACCGGTTCGTCCGGGTCCGGGAGGGCTCGCCAGGCGGCGACGACCGGATCGTTGAGGGTGTCTCGTTCCAGTGGCCCGCCGATCAGGTCCGCGTCGCAGGCGGCGGTGACCATCGCGCGCAGCCACGTCGGATGCACGGCGTCGTCCTGGTCGCAGTACGCGATGAAGTCGCCACGTGCGCCCCGGGTTCCGACGTTGCGGGCGTGCGAGGTGCCCGCGATGTCGGAGGAGTCGACCCACCGCAGGTTCAATCGTTCCTTCAGCGGATGGGTGTCGAGGTGCCTGCGGAGCTGCGCACTGCCCTCGTTGTCGCTGACGATGACCTCGAAGTCGCCGGTGTGGTCCTGCGCGGCCAGGGCGTCGAGCTGAACGTCGAGGTCGGGCAGCCCCCGGTAGTAGGCGATCACGACCGACGCCGTCATGACCGTCCGCCCTTCAGCTCGGCGACGGTGGGTGCACCGTCCGGGTCGGCGGCCACGGTCTCGAGGATGACTCGCATCCGGTCGGCGATGCGCTGCGCGGTCGCCGCATCGAACAGGGCGACCGGGTACAGCAGGGTTCCGGTGAGTCCGGCCGGACCGGCGAAGTCCCGGACTTCGAGCCAGGTGAACTCCAACTCGTGCTTGGCCACGGTGTTCGGGATCGGCTCCCGGCTGATTCGCACTCCCCCCAGATCGATCTCGTTCATCCCGGCGTCGTCGGCGCCCACCTGCTGCAGGATCAGGGTCGCCGGGAACAGCGGGTGTCCCGACGACCCGGCGGGGTCACGTTCGAGCCCGAGCGCCGCCGCGAGTTCGGGCGTCGAGATGTCCGGGTGCGCCAGACCGTCCAGCAGCTGCTGGTGGACGTCGCGGGTCAGGTCGCCGAAGGCACGAGAGTCCGCGGCGTCGAGTCGCATCGGCAGGTCCTCGGCGAAGTTGCCGATGACACCGTCCAACGCGACGTGCGACCGGTTGGCGTTGGCCGTACCGACCCGCACGTCGGTGTCGCCGGCGAGGTCGGCGAGGATCACCGCGAACGCCGCTTGGAGCACGGCGAACATGCTCGACGACTGTGCCCGCGCATACCGGTCGAGCGCGTCGTGTACAGCGGCGTCGAGTCCGAATTCGACAGTCGCACCATAGGATTCCCACCGTTCAGGTCGCGGCCGGTCGGTGCGGAGGGCCGGACCGGTGCCAGGATCACGCGTACCGGTGGTGAGTCGCTCGGTCCAGTAGGCCAGCTGACGATCCCGGTCGGCGGTCAGGATCTCGGTGCGCCAGCGCGCGTAGTCGCGGAAGCGAACGCCCGGTTCGGGCAGGACCGATGCGGTGGCCTGCGGATCCGAATTCCGCGCGACGAACGCGGTCACGAGATCACGGGTCAGCGGGCCCATCGATTGCCCGTCGACGCTGAGGTGGTGCGTGACCAGGATCAACACGTGGGTTCGCGGCGGATCGAGCCGCAGCAACTGCAAGCGGAGCGGCGGACCGTTCACCACGTCGAGTTCCGCCCAGGCCAGGTCGGTGAGCACGCGCTCGAGGTCATCGGGTGCGACGTCCCGCGGCTCGAGTCCGCGACCGATGAGGTCGGCGACACCACCGGTCGGCAGGACGACGAGTTGGGACCCGTTCTCCCCCAGCACATGTCGTGTGCGGAGCGACTCGTGGCGGTCCACGACGTCGACCAGGGCCGCGTGCAACACCGCCGCGAGGGACTCGGTGTCGACGTCACCGGAGAAGCGCACGGCGACCGGCACATTCCAGTCGGCACCGGCTCCGCTGTTCACGGCCTCCCAGATCCGGCGCTGCGCCGGCGCGAGCGGCGCCGGGTCGTCGTCGTGGCCTCGGACCAGCTCCGGGACATCGACTCCGGACGGGTCGACGGCGGGAAGTGCGTCGATCTGTTCGGCGAGGTCGGCGACGTCGACCGCGTCGAACAGCATCCGCACCGGGATTCGACGCCCGAACTCGGATTCGAGGAGCGCCGCCGCCCGCGTCGCGGAGAGCGAGTTGCCACCGACGTCGAAGAAGTTGTCGCCCAGGCCGACCCGTACCGCGCCCGTGACCTCGGCGATCGTGGCGGCCACACGCTGTTGCAGCTCCGTCTGCGGCGCCTCGTAGACACGCTCGGCCGGCCTCGGTCGGGGCAGGCGAGCACGGTCGACCTTGCCGTTGTCGTTGTAGGGCAGGGCATCGAGGACATGCACCTCGGGACGTAGATAGGCCGGCAGCAACTGAGCAGACTCGCGCCGGACGACGTCGGCCTGCGCGTCATCGCCCGTGACGAAACCGACCAGCCGATCCTGCCCATCGGCACCTGCGACAGCCACGACCACCGCATCCACGACGCCGGCGCACCGCCGGAGCGCAGCCTCGATCTCGCCGGGCTCGATACGGAAACCGCGCACCTTGAGCTGGTGATCCGTGCGGCCCAGGTAGTCCAGCGATCCATCCCGGTTGCGCCGCACCAGGTCACCGGTGCGGTACATCCGCGCGCCCGAGCCGCCGGAACTGAACGGGTCGGTGGCGAACAAGACGGTGGCAAACGGATCTGGGACGAACGCGACCGAGCTCCGCGCCGTGTCGGCGTGATAACCGCGCGCCAGCTGGATTCCGCCCAGGTAGAGCTCACCGGCGACCCCGACGGGGACCGGCTGGAGGCGTGAATCCAGGACTCGGATCGTCACGGCCGGCTGGGGACAACCGATCGGTACCCGGCCGGTCGGCTGCGCTGCCACCTCGTGGCCGGTGACGCTGACTGCCGCCTCGGTGGGGCCGTACAGGTTGTGCACCACGGTTTCCGGTGCCGCCGCGCGCATCCTGCTCACGAGTTCGGCGGGCAGTTCCTCACCGATGCACAGTGCGGTGGTCAGCGTGGCCGGTGGGTCACCGGCGTCGAGGATCATGCCCAGGGCCGACGGCACGGTCGTCAGGACGGTGATCCGGTGACGGTCGAGGATGCGGAGCAGTTCAGCGCCGTCGCGTTCGGCACCCGGTTCGGCGATGACGACGCGTGCCCCCGAACCCAGGGCCCACCAGTACTCCCACACCGACAGGTCGAAGCCCGCGGAGGTCTTGATCAGCACCGTATCCCCCGCATTCATCGGGTACCGGTGCTGCATCCAGCGCAGTTGTTCGCCGACGGCCGCGTGGGACATGCTCACGCCCTTGGGGATTCCGGTGGAACCCGAGGTAAACAGCACGTAGGCGGTGGTGTCCGGGTGCGGCGCCGGGAACTCGCACGCGTCGGGGCCCTCGATGAGGTTCAGCGAGTCGACGTCCAGCAGTTCGAGATCACAGTAGGGACGCGCGCCGGGTGCATCTGGACCGACACCCAGCACGAGGACCGGATCGGCGACGTCGAGGATCATCGAGGCGCGTTCCGGCGCCGAGAGGTCCACCGGCACGTAGGCGGCGCCGACGGTGGCCACCGCATACATCGCCAACAGCTGCGGCAGTCCGCGGGGCGCGGTGATCGCCACACGGTCGTCGGGTCCGACGCCGTGATCGGCGACGATGCGTGCCAGTGCCGTGACCTGCTGCGCAAACTCGCGATACGACAGCACGCGCTCGCCGATGATCACCGCGTCGGCGTCGGGGGTGCGCTCCGCCTGGGCGTGGAAGGCCGCCGCGAGGCCCGCGCTCCGCCCCACCGCCGTCTCCGCATCGGACCGGGATGCGGTCGTCGTGAGGGACCGTTGCTCCTCTTCCGACAGCAGTGGCAGGTCCCCCACCGCCCGGCCCGGGGTGTCGACGAACGCGGTGAGGATGCGCTGGTACCGCTCGACGAACTCGGCGGCGGTCAGGGCGTCGAACAGGTCGGTGGCGTAGACCAACTGGCCGGTCAGTCCGCGAGGTCGTCCGTGGGCGTCGAAGGTGTCCGCGAGCGTGAGGTGCAGGTCGAACTCGGCGACCTCGACGCCGTCGTCGATCACCTCGACCTCGAGGCCGGGCAGGGACAGATCCATCGAGCCGATGTTCTGGAACGACAGCGCCGTTTGGAAGACCGGGTGATGCGAGGTCGATCGCGGCAGGCCGAGTTCTCCCACGATACGGTCGAACGGCACCAGCGCGTTCGAGAATGCGTGCAGTGCAGACTCTTTGGATGCCGCCACCGCTTCCTCCACGGTCGCGGAGCCGTCGATGACCGTCCGTAGTG
The DNA here is from genome assembly GCF_030316175.1 of Gordonia sp. Swx-4. Taxonomy (NCBI): domain Bacteria; kingdom Bacillati; phylum Actinomycetota; class Actinomycetes; order Mycobacteriales; family Gordoniaceae; genus Gordonia; species Gordonia sp. Swx-4. The sequence continues at coordinate 115,028 of NZ_CP128197.1, read as the reverse complement.
CGAGCATGTTCACGAACATGCCGGCAACCCGATCGAGGTGCTGTTCCCCGCGGCCCGCGATCGGGGTGCCGATGACGACGTCGCGGTTGTCCCCGAGCCGGCCGAGAAGGACGGCCAGTGCGGTGTGCGCAACCATGAACGGCGTGGCGTCGAGTCGGTTGGCCGCCTGGACGATCCGCGCGTGCAGGGCTGCGTCGATCGCGAAGTCGATCCTGGCTCCGTGACCGCTCGGGTGTGATGGCCGGGGCCGGTCGAGCGGCAGGTCGACGACCGGCGGCGCTCCCCGCAGTCGTTCCTGCCATCCGTGCAGCTGTGCGTTCGCGATCCCCTCGTCGAGGACGGCCCGTTGCCAGAGCGCGTAGTCGGCGTACTGCACCGACGGCGCGCCGATCGCCGGACCCACTCCGGCGTAGTCGCCGGCCAGCTCACCGGCCAGCATCACCATCGTCAGGCCGTCGGCGCAGATGTGATGGGCGACGAGGACGAAGACGTGCTCGTCGGGTCCCGCGCCTTCGACACGCAGCAGCACGGCCCGGATGGGCGGCTGTGCCGTGACGTCGAAGGTCGTGCGGGTGATGCCCCGGATGGCGCTGTCCAGGTCGTCACGACGGGCCGTGATCTTCTCGAGAACGGTCGGCGTCGAGTCGGCAGGCAGGACGACCTGATGCGGTCCGGCTGCGCTGTCGGGGTAGATCGTCCGGAAGACCTCATGCCGGGCCAGCAGCCCGTGCAGTGCGGCTTCGAAGGCCGGGACGTCGAGTTGCCCGGTCAGGCGCAGCACGATCGGGATGTTCTCGGTAAGTGCACCGGGATCGAACCGGTTGAGGAACCACATGCGCTGCTGGGCCGGTGACAGCGGGATCTGTTGGGGCCGGGGCAGTTCACCCAGTACCGGACCGGCGCGGCGCGGCGATGCGTCGAGTCGTTCGGCGAGCGCGTGGGCGGTCGGCGCGTCGAACAGATCGCGGACCGAGACTTCCCGTCCCGAACGCGCGCGGATGCGCGCGACGGCCTGCGCACCGATGAGCGAGTTGCCGCCGGCATCGAAGAAGTCGTCGGTGGCGCCCACCTGCTCGCGGCCGAGGAGTTCGGCGAACACCTCGGTCACCAGCAGTTCGTGGGCGGTGACGGGGGCGACCTGGGCGGTGACGGAGAACGACGCGGCCGGCAGCGCGCGCAGGTCGACCTTGCCCGCAGGGGTCAGTGGGATCGCGTCGAGTTCGACGATCGCCGCGGGGATCGCGTGGCCGGGCAGCGTTTCTCGTAGATGGTCGAGCAGAACGCGCGGGTCGACAGCGTCGATTGCCGGGACGATGTGCGCGACCAGGGTGGCGTTGCCGTCCGGTCCCGACTGTGGGGAGACGACAGCCGCCCGGACCTGCGGATGGGTGCGAAGGAGCGCCTCGATCTCGCCGGTCTCGATGCGATGCCCACGGATCTTGAGTTGCTGGTCGATACGTCCTCGGTGAACCAGTGCAGGACCGTCGGATTCGGCACCCGACCGCGACCTGCACGAAGTCGCCGGTGCGGTAGCGCCGCGATCCGGGCGGACCGTCGGGGTCGGCGACGAAGGTCGCCGCGGTCAGCGCCGCACGACCGTGATACCCGCGTGCCAATCCCGTTCCGGCCAGATAGAGTTCGCCGGCCACGCCAGGTGCGCAGGGCGCCAGCGTCGTGTCGAGGACCGCGATGCGGGTGCCGGTGATGCCGCGCCCGACCGACATCGGGTCGGTGTCGGCCTCGGTCATCGGGCCGGCGAGGGTTCCCATGATGGTCGACTCGGTGGGGCCGTAGGCGTTGAAGAACTGCACGCCATGGGCGATCCAGCGCTGCGCGGTCGCCGACGAGCATGCGTCACCGCCGACGACGACGGTCCGCAGGTGCGGGAGATCGTCGGGGTCGATGGTGTCGAGCACGCCCGGGGTGAGGAAGGCATGGGTGATGCGTTCGCGGCGAAGCAGGTCGGCGAGGTCGTCGGCTCCGTAGATGTCGGGGGGCGCGACGATGGTCGTGGCACCCGCGTCGGTCGCCATCAGCAACTCGAGCACGGCGGCGTCGAAGCTCGGTGACGCGAAGTGCAGGACGCGGCTGTCCCGGTCGACGCCGTAGCAGCGCTGTTCGGTGACGAACGACGCGACACCGCGGTGCGAGACCGCCACGGCCTTGGGTCGTCCGGTGGAGCCCGACGTGTAGATCAGGTAGGCCAGCTGATCGAGGTGGCGCGGTGCCCGCAGTTCGGCGTCGGCGATCGGATGGGATGGAAGCGCGGCGAGTTCGGCGACCGTGCGATGGTCGTCGAGAATCAGGAGCTCGGCACCCCGCCGGGCCATCTGTTCGCCGGAGCTCGCCGTGGTGACGATGATCGACGCGCCGGAATCGGCGAGCATGAACGAGATCCGGTCCGCCGGATAGGCCGGGTCGACGGGGACGAACGCGGCTCCCGCCACGGCGACCGCGCGCACCGCGACAACCGACCAGTAGGACCGCGGGAGGGTCAGCGCGACAACGGTTTCCGGACCGGCACCGCGAAGGATGAGGGCTCGGCCCAGCTGGTGGGCACGTCGTGCGACCTCGTCGGCGTCGAAGTGCCGCCACTCACCTGCCTCGTCATATCCGACCAGGCGGTAGTCCGGATGGCCGATCGCTTCGGCGAAGAAGACCGGTGCCGGGGCCTCGGGGCCCGACACCGCGGCCACCATGGTCCGCTCGCGATCATCGAGAAGATCCAGGTCGCGCAGAGGTGTTGCCGGCGTCGTCGTGACGGCTGTGATCGCGCGACCGAGTCGGGTGAGGAGGTCCGCGGCGGTCGAGTTCCGGTAGACGTCCGGCCGATGGATCAGCGCGAGGTCGAGGCCGTCGTCCGCGGTCGGGGTCGCGGTGAACTCCAGGTCGAACCGGGCGACCGGGATGTCGAGGCGTACCGCACGTGCCGACGACAGGGCGCTGTCGCGCGCGGCAGCAGGATGGTCGCCGTCGACGGTCAGGGTCGCCTGGATCAGCGGGTGGCGAGACCCGCTGCGTGACAAACCGAGGTGCTCGATGATCTCCTCGACATCGAGTTCGCCGTGATCGATCGCATCGACCACGACGTCACGCGACCGCGCGACCAGCGCGTCGAAACCGGTATGCGGGTCGACGTCCAGTCGCAGCGGGACCATCGTCACGAACATGCCGACCAGGTCTGCGACGTCCGCGTCGGATCGACCGGAGGCCGGCGTGCCGATGACGATGTCGCGACCTGGGCCGGACCGGCTGAGGGTGAGGGCGAGTGCCGCGTGCAGAACTCCGAAGACGGTACTGCCGGAACGATCTGCGAGGGTGCGGATTCGGTCGGCCTCGTCGGCTCCGAGCGTCAGGTGATGGACCTCGGGTGCGCTGCCGTCGGCGTCGGCTTCCGGTGCCGACAGCGCAGGCGCGTCCTCGAGCATCGACTTCCAGTGAGCGAGATGCGCTGCCAGCTGCGAGGCCGGGTCGTCGGCGGAGCCGAGCCGGGCCGCCCGGCGGACGACATGGTCGGCGTACTGGATGGGCAGCGGCGTCCACGCGGGGGCTCCACCGCTGAGGCGTGCGGTGAACGCCTCTTCCAGGTCACGGGCGAGGACGCGCAGCGACCAGCCGTCGGCCGCGACGTGGTGGATGGCGAGCACGACGACCGTCTCGTGCTCCAGTTCCCGGACAACGATCTTCAGGGGCAGATCTGCGGTGAGGTCGACGGCCGCGGACAGGGCGACGCGGACCGCGTCCGTCTCGGGCGAAAGACACTCGGCCACCGGGGTTTCGAGAATGGCGACCGCCTTGTCGAGGTCGTAATCGCCGGGCGCGAGGATCGTCTGCCGCGGGCCGTCAGAGCTCTCGGGGTAGACGGTCCGCAAGATCTCGTGACGCTCGATCACATCACCGACGCCCGCACGCAACGCATTCCGGTCGAGGGTCAGCGGGAGCCGGACCGGCGCGACGATGAGGTACTCCGACGACGTCGGGTCGATCCGGTTGTGCAGCCACATCTGCAGCTGTGCAGGTGCCAGCGGCAGAACATCGGGACGTTCGATCGCGGTCACCGGCGCCGCGGCGTTCTGGGTGGCGTCCGCGGTGGCGGCGATGGCGGCCGCGGTCCGGCCGTCGAACACCGCGCGTACCGGAACCCGGACGCCGAGTTTCTCGGCGATGCCGGCAACGACCCGCGTTGCGACCAGGGAGTTGCCACCCGCGGCGAAGAAGTCGTCGCCGACGCCGACATGGTCGCCGAGGATGTCGCGAATGAGGGTGAGCACAACGTCTTCGGCCGGTGTCCGGGCTTCGGTCTCACCGCCGAGCGCCGCGACCGGCGCCTCTGGTGCCGGCAGGGCGCGGCGATCGACCTTGCCACTCGTCGTCGTCGGCAGTGCGTCGGACACCAGGATGTGGGTCGGCACCATGTGTTCGGGCAGGTGCGTGGCGAGGTGAGCGCGAAGCTCGGCGGAGGTGGCCGACGCGTCGTCCTCCACCACCAAGTGCGCGACGAGCCGAGTGCCGACGCGCGGGTCGTCGTGGGTCACGACGACCGCTGCCCGGACCGCGGGATGCGCCGATGCGACGGCCTCGATCTCGCCGAGTTCGACGCGCTGACCACGGATCTTCACCTGGAAGTCGCTGCGACCGAGGTAATCCAGGACAGCCGCCGAGTCGTCGGCGGTACGACGCCGGCGCACCAGATCGCCGGTGCGGTAGAGGCGTTCGCCGTCGCCCCACGGGGCGGCGACGAATCGGGCCGCGGTGAGATCCGGCCGGGCGTGATAGCCGCGCGCGAGCTGCACCCCGCCGAGGTACAACTCGCCGTCACCCCGGCGGGCACGGGCCGCAGCCGGTGATCGAGGACGTGAACGGTGTTCCCGGCCATCGGGCGGCCGATCGGGATCGGGGTGCCGGCGGCGTTGTCGACCACCTCGACGGCCGTCACGTCGACGGCGGCCTCGGTGGGTCCGTACAGGTTGTGCAGCGCGGCGGTCGTTCGCGCGCGGACTGCTTGAGCCGTCGGAACCGACAGCGCCTCACCGCTGGTGAAGACCAGCCGTAGTGAACTCAGCACGGCCTCCACCGGCGCAGTGGCCAGGAAGGCATCGAGCATCGTCGGCACGAAGTGGATCACCGTCACCCCGTGCTCGGCGATCACCGCGGCGAGGGCTGCGGGGTCGCGGTGGGCATCTGGGTCGGCGAGGACGAGATCGGCGCCGCAGGCCAACGGCCAGAACAGTTCCCACACCGAGACGTCGAAGGTGATCGGTGTCTTCTGCAGGACGACGTCGCGGCCGTCGATCGGGTACTGCTGCTGCATCCACGCGAGTCGGTTGACGATGGCCTCGTGCGGAACGCTGACCGCTTTCGGGACACCCGTCGAGCCCGAGGTGAACAGGACGTAGGCCGGATGTCCGGTACGGAGAGGGCTGAGCCGGTCCGCATCGGTGATCGGGGTGTCACGGCGGTCGAGATGCAGGTCCGTCGGATCGAGGAGCCGATCGGCGAACGCGGCCGGCAAACGTTGCGCGACGTCCGGGGCGGCGAAGATCCGGACCGGATCGGTGGTCGCGAGCATTGCGGCGATACGCGGTGCGGGAGCCGCGGGGTCGATGGGTACATAGGCGCCACCGGCAGCGACGACGGCGTGGATCGCGACCAGCATGTCGATCGACCGCGGCACGGCGACTGCGACCGTCTGCTCCGGACCGACTCCGGCGTCGATCAGCGCGCGGGCGGTGCGAGCCACGCGATGCGCGAACTCGGCGGCCGAGATCGTCTGCTCGGCGTCGATGACCTGGCCGGCGGCGTCCCCGGCCAGTGCATCAGGAAGCGTGCGCACAGCGGGGTCGACGGGCGACGGTCCGCCGCTTCCCCACTGTTCGATGGCCCGGTCGAGTCGTGAAGCGTCGAGGAGCGTCAGATCGTGCACGCGCGAGTGTGGTCGCGTGACGAGCTGTTCCAGGATGTGCAGCAGGTCGTCGGCGAACCCGGCGACGGTGTCGCGGTCGAACAGATCGGTGACATAGGTCCAGCGCGCACGCACCGGCGCGTCCAGACCGTCGGTGACCGGCATGTCGACGGTCAGATGGAGGTCGAAGCGGGCCGTCGGCACGTCGATCGACAGCGGGGTCGCGGTGAGTTCGCCGCCGTCGATCGGTCCGGGGACCGGGTCTCCGAAGGCGAGCATCACCTGGAAGATCGGGTGATGCGCACCGCAGCGGTCGGATTCGTACTCGGCCGCGAGTTCGTCGAACGGGATCTCCGAATTTTCCAGTGCGGCAATGTCACCCGCACGAACCGTGTCGATCAGGGCCTCGACGGTGCGGTCCTCGTCGATCCGGGTGCGGAGTACCACGGTCTCGACGAACATGCCGACCAGGTCGTCGAGCAGTTCGCTGCCACGCCCCGACACGGGAGTTCCCACGACGATGTCCGAGGTACCCGAGAGTCGCGCGAGCAGAACGGCGAGGGCGGTGTGGATGATGTGGAACACGGTGGCGCGCCGGGTCTGTGCCACCACCGCGAGTTCCTTCGCCAGAGCGGGGTCGATACCGAACTCGACGGTGTCGCCGTGATGAGCCGGTTGCGCGGGTCGATTGCGGTCGACGGGCAGCGGGAGAGGTCCGGGCAGGTCCGTGAGCGTCTGCCGCCAATGGTCGCGCTGGCGGGTGATGCTCGGATGGGCGTCCCCCTCCCCGGTCTCGCCGAGAAGCGTCGACTGCCAGATCGTGAAGTCCGCGTACTGAGCCGGCAACGGTGCGCGGGTCGGCAGGATCCCCGCGGCGGCTGCGAGATAGCCGTCGAGCAGGTCGGCGACGAGCGGACCCATCGACCATCCGTCGGCGGCGATGTGGTGGACGACGATCACGATGACGTGCGACGCGGGTCCGGTGCGGAACACCGCGACACGGAACGGGATTCGACCGGCCAGGTCGAAGCCGCGATTGGCCACCTCGGCGATGTGCTCCTCGACGCCGCTGATCACCTCGGCATTCACGCCGTTGAGGTCGATCTCCGCGGTCTGCCGGGCCTCCTCGGTGGTCAAGACGTGCTGACGGGGTATCCCGGCCTCGGCGGGGTAGATCGTGCGGAGGACCTCGTGCCGGTCGACGACTCCGGTCACGGCGGTCCGGAGCGCATCGCCGTCGAGCGGACCGTCGACCTGAACGGCGAAGGGCAGGTTGTAGAGCGCGGTCCCGGGCGTGATCTGGTCGAGCAGCCACATCCGGCGCTGCGCCCGCGACAACGGCAGGACCGCGGGACGCGGCTGGACGGCCAGTCGGGGCCGTTCGGAGCACGCGGCCGAGTCGACGGCCTGCGCGAGGTCGGCGACCACGGGGAAGTCGAAGACGGCGCGAACGGGCAGGTCGATGCCGAGGACATCAGCGATCCGACCCGAGAGTCGCGCCGCGATCAGCGAATTGCCCCCGAGGTCGAAGTAGTCGTCGGTCGCGCCGATCACGCGATTCGCGTCGGCGGGCAGAAGGTCGTCGAGGATGCCGACGAGGATACGTTCGGTGGCGGTCCGCGGCGCGAGGTGCTCGCGCTCGACGCGCGGCGGTTCGGGCAGCGCAGTGCGGTCGACCTTGCCGTGGATGCCGCGTGGCAGTTCGTCGAGGACGATCGCGGAGACCGGGACCATGTAGGCGGGGATCCGGTTGCGCAGGTCGGCGAGAACCAAGGCCGGGTCGAGCACGTCCTGGTGGCCCGGTGCGGGAACGAGGTAGGCGGTGAGAGTGTCGCCGTGGTGGGCGGCCACCGCGGCCGCGGCGATCCGGCGATCGGCGGCGAGCGCCGACTCGATCTCTCCCAGTTCGATACGCAGGCCGCGGATCTTGACCTGGAAGTCGTTGCGGCCGTGGAACTCGAGCACGCCGTCGGGACGGATCCGCGCGAGGTCGCCGGTCCGGTACATCCGCTCGCCGGTACCTGCCGGGTCGGCGACGAAGCGGTCCGCGGTCAAGTCGGGGCGCCGCTCGTAGGCGGTCGCCAGCTGGACACCGCGCAGGTACAGTTCGCCGACGACGCCCAGCGGCGTCCGGTGCAGGCGCTTGTCGAGGACGACCGCGCCTGAATCGTCAACCGGCACACCGATGGCCACCGTTGGTGCCGGCGCGGTGTCGCACGCAACGGGGGTTGGCGTCCACTCGTGGTGGGTGATGCCGACCGCGGCCTCGGTGGGTCCGTAGAGATTGAGGACCCGCGCGCCGAGCACAGCGGCGGCACGCTCGGCCGTCGACGGTGCCAGCGCCTCACCGATGCACAGCAGCCGACCCACGGGATGCGCGGTTCCGCCCGTGTCGGCGATCGCGTCGAGGTGCGCGTCGAGCAGGGACGGCACGAAGTGTGCCGCGGTGACCGCGGTACGGCCAAAGAGATCGGCGATGTAGCGGGGATCGAGGTGACCGTGTGCGGTCGCGATGACCAGGCGAGCACCGTTGACGAGGGGCCAGAACAGTTCCCACACCGACAGGTCGAAGGTCAGGGCCGTCTTGAGGACGGTGGTGTCGTCGGGACCGAGTGGGAACGCCTCTGACTTCCATCGCAGTTGGGCCGCGATCGCCCGATGCGAGACCGCGACGCCCTTCGGCGTGCCGGTCGAGCCGGAGGTGTAGATGACGTAGGCCGTGTTCGCCGGTCGCAGCGGCGCGATCCGTTCACCGTCGGTGACCGGTGAGGTGTCGGCCGGCGGAGCTGCCGTCACGTCGATGACGGTGGCGGACTCCGGAATCGGGAATGTCGGCGGCCCGGCGGTCATCACGACCGCGGGCACGCAGGATTCGAGGACCAAGCGGGTCCGACGAGCCGGTGCGTCCGGGTCGACGGGAACGTAGGCGCCACCCGCGACCAGAACGGCGAGAACGGACTCGACAAGGGTCGCCGATCGTGGGATCGCGACCGTCACCCGCACCTCCGGACCGACCCCGGCATCGATCAGGATGCGGGCCAGTGAGTTCACGCGTGCCGACAGTTCCGCATAGGTCTGCGATGACCCGGTGGCGTCGTCGTGGAGGGCGACGGCCTGCGGGTTTCGTGCGACACCGCGTTCCAGTAGTCCGATCAGGGTGGCGTCGTCGCGGCCGCTCACCGGTCCGGTCAGCATCCCGGAGGCGGCGCCTGCGGCGAGGTCGCCGACCGGGATGTCCACGGCGTCGAGGGCAGCAGTCAGGAGCTCGACCCACAGCCGGTGCCACCGTTCGACGGTGCTGTGGTCGAACAGGTCCCGGTCGTAGTCCCACTGCACGCGCATCGGCGTCCGGCCCTGCGCGTCGCCGCGGTGAGCCAACCCGCCCTGCTCCACCACGGTCAGGTGCAGATCGGACTTCGCCACTCCCAGCGACGGTTCCAGGATCTCGGCGTCGACCCCGTCGAGGGTGAGCCGTGCCGGCGCGAGGTTCTGGTAGGAGAATCCGACCTGGAAGAGCGGGTGATGGGCTGCGGAGCGTCGTGGACGGACGGCGTCGACTAGACGGTCGAACGGCACGTCGGCGTGCTCGAACGCGTCGAGGTCGACGGTCCGCACCTGCGAAAGCAGTTCGGCGAAAGTCGAATCGGGGTCCAGGCGGGTCCGCAGCACGACGGTGCCGACGAACATGCCGACCAGGTCGGCCAGATCCCGGTGGTGGCGGCCGGCGACCGGGGTGCCGATGGCGATGTCGTCGGTTCCGCTGAGCCGCGACAGCAGGACCGCGAGGACGCTGTGGGCGACCATGAACGGCGTCGTCCCGGTGTTCCGTGCGACCGTGCGCATCCGGTCGACCAGTTGGGCGTCGATCTCGGTGTGTAGCTCACCGCCGCGCATCCGGGGGTGCGCCGGTCGCGGGCGGTCGGTCGGTAGTGCGAGGAGGTCGGGTAGGCCACTCAGATGCCGCTGCCAGTAGTCGAGTTGGACGGCGGCGACCGACGACGGGTCGGACTCCTCGCCCATCACGTCGAGATGCCACAGCGTGTAGTCCCGATAGGTCACCGGCAGCGGCGTCCACTCGGGTGCGGTTCCACCCCGGCGCGCCTCATAGGCGACGACGAGGTCCCGGGCCAGCGGTGCTGTCGACGAGCCGTCCGCGGCGATGTGGTGCACGACGGCCACGAGGACGTGGTCGTCAGTGCCGACGGCCAGCAGCCGGATCATCACCGGTACCCGCTGTGCGACGTCGAAACCGGTGGTCGCCAGCTCGGCCAGCCTGGCCTCGAGATGTTCGGTGACCTCCGGTTCGGTCAGGGTGGACAGGTCCACTGCGGTTGCCCGCTCGACCTGCTGGACCGGGCCGTGTGGACCGTCGGGGTAGACGGTGCGCAGGGTTTCGTGGCGTTCGAGGACGTCGAGGAGTGCGTCGTGCAGCGCCTGCCGGTCGAGGGTCCCGCGCAGGCGAAGAGCCAGCGGGATGTTGAAAACCGGTGAGACCGTGTCGAGCTGATTGACGGCCCACATCCGGCGCTGGGCGGGTGACAGCGGCACCGCTCCGTCTGAGGCAGCGTGTCCGGCCCGGAGTTCGGGGATTCGACGGGTCGCCGGGTCCGCGAGCCGCGCGGCGAGGTCGGCGACCGTCGGTGACTCGAAGACCCAGCGGACCGGGATGTCGGTGTCGAGTTGTCCCGATAGTGTCGACACCATCCTGGTGGCGGACAGGGAGTCGCCGCCGAGGGCGAAGAAGTCGTCGTCCCGGCCGACCTGCGCGGCGCCGGTGCACGCGGCGAAGGCACCGGCGACGGCACGTTCGGTGTCGGTCCGCGGCTCGGTGTAGGGCGCCGCCCGGATCGTGGGCACCGGCAGGGCCGCACGGTCGAGCTTTCCCGAGGTGGTGGTGGGGATCCGGTCGAGACGCAGGAGCGCGGTCGGCACCATGTGTCCGGGGAGGACCGCCCGCAACTGCTCGCGAATGGCCTCGATGTCGGCTGTTCCCGTGTAGTAACCGACGAGGAAAGTGTTTCCGGCAGAGGGGCTTCCGCCGACGACCTGCATCGTCTGCGGTTCGGTGACCGCGAGGTCGACGCCGGGGACGGCTCCGATCGCGGCGTCGATCTCGCCGAGTTCGATGCGGAATCCGCGGATCTTCACCTGCCGATCTGCTCGACCGAGGTAGTCGAGCCGGAAAGCAGCACCCTCGCCTCCGCCGGTTCGGCGCCAGCGGACCAGGTCGCCGGTTCGGTACATCCGTGCGCCTGCCGGGCCCCACGGATCCGCCACGAATCGGGACGCGGTGAGGGCTTGCCGCCGGTGGTAGCCGAGCGCGACGCCCGCACCGCCGAGGTAGAGCTCCCCCGTCGCGCCGGCCGGTACCGGTTGCAGGCGGTGGTCGAGGACGATCGCGGTCGTCCCGGTGATGGGCCCGCCGATGGTGACCGGCTCGGTGGGATCGAGAGGGCCGGCGAGGGTCGCCATGACCGTGGCCTCGGTGGGCCCGTACGCGTTGAACATGCGTCGGCGACCGGTTCCCCAGCGGGCGACGAGATCGGGCGGGCAGGCCTCGCCGCCGACGATGACGGTGTCCAGATCGTCGAGTCCGCCGGGACCGTGCGCGTCGGCGGGCAGGGTGGCCAGCGCGGCGGGGGTGAGGAAGGCGTGGGTGATGCGTTGTTCGCGAAGTAGCGCAGCCAGTTCTCCGCCGCCATAGATGTGCGGCGGGACGATCACCATCGTGGCACCCGACGCGAGGGCAAGGAGGGTTTCCAGCACTGCGGCGTCGAAACTCGGTGATGCGAAGTGGATGGTGCGCGAGCCCGATCGGACGCCGTAGCGGCGAATTTGCTCGTCGGCGAAGGAGGCCAGACCGCGATGGCTGACGACGACGCCCTTGGGGGCGCCGGTCGAGCCGGAGGTGTAGATGACGTAGGCCGGGTCGTCGACGTGCAACGGGCGGAGCCGGTCCGCGTCGGCGATGGGGTGTGCTGAGGCGTCCCGGTACGCGGCGACGACCAGGTCGTCGTCGAAGCCGATCCACTCGCACAGGCTGTTCAACCCGTCGAGCCGAGCGCGACCACCGGGGCCGACGATGCCGAGATCGACGGCGCTGTCGTCGAGGAGGTAGCTCAGCCGGTCGTCGGGCAGCGCCGGGTCGATCGGCACGTAGGCGCCGCCGGCGAGAAGAACCGCGAGTTGCGTTGCGACGGAGTATCTCCCGCGCGGTAACAGCAGTGCGACGGTGACGCCGGGTCCCACGCCGCGGTCGATGAGGATCCGTGCCAACCGGTGTGCCCGGAGGACGAGTTCGTCGTAGCGCAGCGTGCGTGCCCCGTCGACGATGGCGTCGGCGTGCGGATGTGCTGCCGCCGTGCGGGTCACGAGGTCGGCGAAGAGCACGGGCTCCGACGCGACGGGCCCGCGTGCCGGCACCAGAAGCGTCTGTTCGTCCTCGTCGAGGACGTAGAGTTCGGCGACCCGGGTGTCCGGTCCGGTGGCGACGATGTCCGCGAGGACACGGAGATAGCGGCGGCGGTGGGCGACGAGTTCGGGTTCGGGATAGGCGGCGGCGTTGGCCTCGAGGTCGATGCGGAGGTCCCCGGACCCGGCCCCGGTGTAGATGGTCACCGCGAGGTCCTCGGTGGGACCCGTGCTGAGGATGTGGCTGTAACCGATGCAATCGCCGAGGATCATCTCGCTGCGGAACATCATCACGTTGACGGCCGGACCGAAGAAGCCGCGTCCCACCGAAGAACCGGCTGCCGACCGCGCGGCCAGGTCGCGGCGCATGTCCTCGAAGCGATAACGCTGGTGGCGCAGGGCCCCGCTGAGTTCGGTGGTGATGCCGGCGATGAGGTCGCCGATCTCCATGCCGGGGGTGATACCGCTGCGGATGGGCACGACGTTGGACACCATGCCGCCCGAACGCCGGAGCATCGCGTTGGTCCGGGCCGAGACGGGCAGGCTGAGTACCACGTCGTCGGTACCGGCCACCCGGGCGACGTAGACCGCGAGCGCCGCACTCGCCAACGCCGCCACGGTGACCGAGTTGTCGTCGCACCAGCGTTCGACGTTCGCGATCAGGCCGGGGTCGAGTTCGCCTCCGACCGTGCGGGATTCGGCTCCCCCACCGATGACGGGGTCGGCGAGCCGGACCGGATCGGGCAGGTCGTTCAGGCGCTGCGCCCAGTGGTCGCGGTCGCGCCCGAAGCGGGTCGACGACCGGTAGGCCTCGTCGTCGGCATGAAAGTCCTCGAGGGAGCCGGACTTCGGGGGTGGGACCGGAAGGCCCTGTGCGCGTGCGGTGTACACGGCAGCCGCTCGTTCGGCGAAGGCCGATGCACCGTAGCCGTCGAGCAGCATGTGATGCACGCGGTTGTACCAGAAGTACCGGCGGTCATCGATGCGCAGCGTCGCCGATTCCATGAGGCGGTCGGCGAAGAGGTCGAGCGGACGGCGGAATTCCTCGTCCATCCACACCCTGGCGGCGGCCTCGGGATCGTCGTGGTCCCGGAAGTCCAGGTGCATCATCTCATCGCGCAGTTCCTCGTCGAGGTACTGCAGCGGGGCCTCGGTCGGATCGTCGGCGGGGACGAGCCGGACCATCGCGGTGCCGAACTCGCGGGCCACCTGCCGGCCGACGTCGGTCAGCAGTTCGGTGTCGAGATCGCCGAGCACCTCGATGTACTGCGCGATCGAGAACGGGGTCTGCGGGACGAGCTGCTGGGCGAACCACATGCTGCGCTGCGCAGCCGACAACGGGACCAGGCGCTCACCGAGGGCCGACGTGCTCGTCGATGCTGCGTCGTGCCGCTCGTGGACATCGTTGGTGGTCACTTCTAGTCGCTTCCGGGTGGGTCAGGGCATGCCGAAGAAGACCCGGTACCGCGAGGATGACCGGGCTGGGGTGGGGTGGTCGGGCGTTTAGAATCGCCTTGGTGAGACGGCTCGACGGCCGTGGTTCGTCGGCGTCACATGCGGACCGCCGGTGGTGAACCTCCCGAGTTCACGGCATGCGGCCCACGAGAACATGTGGGTTGCCCGTCGGGATTTAGCACAGGCTAACCTTAACACGGCCTGGTGCTGCCAACGAGACCCGCCGGACCTGCCGTACGCCGACGCCCGACGATTCAGGAGATGTGATGACCGAACCTGCCGTGCGGGTGGACGCCGTCACCAAATCCTTCGGTGACGTCCACGCGGTCCGCGGAATCTCCTTCGAGGTGCCGCGCGGCAGCGTCCTGGGCATCCTCGGACCCAACGGCGCAGGTAAGACCACACTCGTCGACATCCTCTGCACCCTGATCACCCCCGACTCCGGCTCGGCCACGGTCGCCGGCCAGGACGTCGTCCGGAACCCCGGCGGGGTCCGCGAGGCCATCTCGATGACCGGCCAGTACGCAGCGCTCGACGAGACGCTGGGCGGCCGGGACAACCTCATCTTCTTCGGCCGGATGCAAGGCCTACGACGCGGTGCCGCCCGCGAGCGCGCCGACCACCTGCTCGAGCAGTTCGATCTCGCCGAGTTCGGCAAGCGACCGGTGTTCTCGTACTCCGGCGGCATGCGACGACGCCTCGACATCGCCTGCGGACTGGTGATCCGGCCCGAGGTCGTGTTCCTCGACGAACCCACCACCGGACTCGACCCGCGCAGCCGCCAGGCGGTGTGGGCGCTGGTCGAAGCCCTCAAGGCCGACGGCATCACGACGCTCCTCACGACGCAGTACCTCGAGGAGGCCGATCGCCTCAGCGACAACATCATCGTGCTCGACAAGGGCCGAGTGGTCGCCGAGGGCACCGCCGAGCAGCTCAAGCGGAAGGTCGGCGGCGCCTACTGCGAGGTGGTCCTCGACGATCCGTCGCGGTCCGACGAGATGTGTGGGCTGCTGCGCACCCGACTCGGCGTCGACCCGAGGCAGACGGTCGCCGATGAGACGACGATCACCCTCCCCACCACCGACGGTGTCGAGACCATGGGTGCAGTCATCGCCATCGCCAAGGACGCGGAGATCCGGCTCACCGACGTCGGCTTGCGCAACCCCTCTCTCGACGACGTGTTCCTCACCCTCACCGGCTCGCCGAGCGGCACCACCGAGGATGCACCGCGATGACGACCACTCACCCCGCGGACCGGGAGACGCACGCCTTCTCCCGGATCGACTGGCCCGCCGACCGCGACCCGTCCGTCGTCTCACGGAGATGGCCCTTTCTCCGGCAGTGGTCGACGATGACCGACCGCGGCGTCCGGTCGGCGTGGGCCGAGGGCGAGTTCGCGGTCGCGGTGGTCATGCCGCTGGTCTTCGCGCTCGGCTTCTACCTACCGCTCCGTCTGGTGATGGCCGACCGGGGCATCGACTACGCACAGTTCCTGACGCCGATCATCGTGCTGCAGGCCGTCGCCTTCACCGCGATGGCCGCCGCCCAGCGCGCAACCCTCGACAAGCTCCGCGGGATGAACCGGCGACTCGCGTCGATGCCGGTGCGGGCCCTGGTGCCGCTTGCCTCGAGGATGACCGTCTCCTTGATCCGTTCGGTGGTCTCGATCACGGCAGCACTGGTCTTCGGTGCGCTGCTGGGCTTCTCGTTCGACGGCGGGATACTCGACACTCTTGCCTTCGTCGGATTCGCGCTCGCGGTCGCGGTGGTACTGGCGATCGGCGCGGATTCGCTCGGCCTGATCGCCCGGGATCCGGAGGCCACCTCCCAGTTGCTCCTGCTTCCGCAACTGGTACTCGGCCTGCTGTCGACCGGCTTCGTGCCGGAGTCGGGATTCCCCGAGTGGGCGCAACCGTTCGCCCGGAACCAGCCGATCTCCCACTTCGCCGCCACCATGCGGGAACTCGCCGACGGGAACCCGATGATGTCGACCGCCCTGCCGGCGCTGATCTGGCTCGGCGCGCTGGCCGTGGTCTTCGTCTTCCTCGCCCATCACACCCAGACCCACCGGCGGCTGTACCCATGACTCGTGTACCCGTGAGCCGAACTGCCGCCTATTCCCCGGACGTTCTGGGGTTCCCGCCGCGCCAGGAATGGACCGCCGAGTCCACCACGCGCGCGTTGGTCCGCGGCTCGACGATCCAGGCCGAACGGATCCTGGTGAAGTGGGCGACCGATCCGGTGACGCTCCTGCAGTCCCTGCTGTTCCCGGCGATCATGGTCCTGATGTTCTGGCTGGTACTGGACCGATCGGTCAGCGCCCACTCCGGGACGTCGAGCGTCTTCGGCATGGTCCCGATGGTGGCGCTGGTCGGTGCGATGTCCGGTGCGTCGATCAGCGGTCTCGGGCTCCGCAGGGAACGCACCTCGGGGCTGCTGACCAAGATGTGGGTTCTGCCCGTCCACCGCGCGTCGGCGATGGTCGGACGCCTGCTGGCCGAGGCGGTCCGCGTCGTCGTCACGGTCAGCGCTGTCCTCGCGGTCGGCACCATCATCGGCTTCCGGATCGAGTCAGGCGTTGTCGGCTATCTCGCGATCCTCGGGATCACCCTCGTCTTCGGGCTGTCCTTCTCGATCATGGTGACCGCCCTCGCCCTGCTCAGCCGGGACTCGCACATCGTCGAATGGGTGGCCATCGGCACCAACCTCGCGATGTTCTTCAACACGGGTTTCGTTCCCGCCGAGTCGTATCCGGGGTGGCTGCAGCCGATCGTCGAGTATCAGCCGCTCAGCTGCGCGGTCAACGCGATCCGCGGGTTGGCCGCCGGTGGACCGATCGCCGAACCGCTCCTGCTCACCGTCGCCTGGTCGGCCGCGCTGCTGCTGTTCTTCACGCGGCCGACGCTCGCCGGCTACCGGCGGGCGGCGGGACGATGATCAGCCGTAGTAGCAGCGGTACTTGATGCTGCCCTTGATCCGGCCGAGGAAGTTGCCGGCCGTGAACAGCCACCTGCCGGTCGGCACTCGGGTGATCACCGTGGGTAGCAACGGATTCCGGATCAAAATGAAGAGGAACATGTCGAGGGTCACGTACCACGGCCAGCGCGGCATCCCGTAGTGGCGATAGTCGGAATACAGCTGGACCGTGCCCATCCCGCACGTCACCGACTGTCGCCATAGGCCCGCGAGCGTATCCCGCAGACGGTAGGCGACGAGCGCCTTGGGAGCGAGACCGAGTGTCCCCCCGGACAACTGGACCCGGATCAGGAAATCGGAGTCCTCTGCGGCGTTCACATAGTCGACATCGAAGCCGCCCACCCGCTCGTACACGTCCCGCCAGACCCCGACATTGCAGGTCGGATGCACCTGCAGGAATCCCTGCAGGGCGTACGGTTCATCGGCCGGCAGCATCTGGCGCCAACTCTGGACCTCCGGCGAGTTGAGCGAATGGGTCTCGAGCCCGCCGCCCACCGCCGAATGACGCGTTGCGACCGCGGTCAATTCGGTGAGCCACTCCGGATACACGCGGTCGTCGGCGTCGCACAGCGCGATGAAGTCACCGTCGGCCGAGGCCACGCCGGCGTTCCGGGCGTACGAGATCCCTCGCACCGCGGAGGCGTCAACCCAGCGCATCCGGAGGCGCTCCCGCAATGAGTGGTGTTCGACGTGTTCCCGTAATCCGTCGGTGGATCCGTTGTCCGCGATGATGACCTCGAAGGGGCGTTCATAGGTCTGGGCCGCCAGTGCCTCGAGCTGGATGTCGATGACGTCGACGCAGTCGAGTGCCGAGATCACGACCGACACCAACTCGGGAAGCGGACGTTCGACGTCCTCGCAGCGTTCGGTCACCCGCGGTTTCTCCACTTCATTCTCTCGATCGCCTCCCGTCAGACCGTGGGCGCGGCCCAACGTCCGGTCGGGTATGCGGCCGGTCTCGCCGGCGGCGGCTGCGCGGAGGCCCGCACAGGTCAGGTAGACACGTGCGGGTCGGTCGGTGCCGATGAGCATCGCGCGCCCCCGGGCGATGACGTCCTTCGCGACCGACGCGGCACTCCAGAGGGGTTCGGTCCGCGAGTAGCGGCGGTACAGAACCGCTCGGTTGCGGGCGATGTAGTAGTGCCGGAACGGCGCATCCTCGGTGAACTCGACGGCGGCGCCCGCGCCCCGGCCACGGAGCAACCATCGAAGCGGCCGCGGCGGGGTCCATGTTGCGGCCCGTCCCAGTCGGTGCCGAATCCGGTTGCCCGGCACGATGAGTGCGTGGCCGCCGGCTGCGCGGGCGCGCAGGTAGAACTCGGTTTCCACGCAGTCGATGAACAGCGACTCGTCGAACAGACCGATCTTCTCGAAGAGGCTACGCGTGACGAGAAGGCCCGACTGCAAGGGCTCGAAAGCCAGGGTCAGCCCCTCGACGGCAAACCAGAACGGGGCCACGTCGTCGTTGATGTAGGCCGGCGATGCCATCACGTCCGACAGTCCGAGCGACTTGGCCAGTTCAAGGTGATCGACGGCCCGTCGGACGTAGTCCGGTTCGAGTGAGGTGTCCTGGTCGAGGGTGAGGACGGCGTCGGCATCTCGCGAAAGCGCCTCACGGACACCCTGGTTGAGAGCGTGTGCGATGCCCTGGTTCGATCCCGACTCGAGCACAGTCGCACCGGCCGCCGCGCAGTCGTCGAGGACGGTCCGCACGGCTCCCCGCGGGTCGGTCGTCAGCGACGGCGATCCGTCGTCGACGACGATCACCGAATCCACCTGCCGGAGAACATTCGCCACGGAATCGACGAGTTCTCGCGTCGGCTCGAAGGTGGGGATGACGGCGACCACGGTCATGACGGGGTTCCTTCGTTGTCGGTGAGATAGAGAGCGGCCGACACCGCGGCGGCCGTGGCGGTCACGTGCGGAGCACGCATCATCGCGTGATGGTCGGCGGCGACCGTGACGGTGCGCATGCGACCGGTCACCATCCGCGCCCAGGTGTCGGGATGGTCGGGGTTCTCAGCGGCGCGGATCAAGGTGATGTCACCCCGGTACGGCGTCGGCCGGTGGCGCCGGATCTGCTGACGACCGAGATCCCAGAAGACGTTCCACTGCAGGGTCGTCGGGAGGTTCCACCAGCCGGCGGTCACGACCAGGGCGCGCATCACCAGGCGTGTCCACCGGATCTGGAGCGACTGCGAGTTCGACGCACGTTCTGCATCGTCAGTGCCGGTGCGGTCGGGCAGTCTCGCGGGATCGTCGGCGCCCGTGTCATCGGTCATGCGGCCACCGATGCGCTCGACCAGCTCGGGCTCGAACCGGGAGTCGAGGATGATCACCGATTCGCAGCGCTCGTCGCGGCCGTCGAGGATCGTCGCGGCCTCGAGCATGACGAAGCCGCCGAGTGAGTACCCGACGAGGCGGTACGGGCCGTCGGCCTGAATCGACTCGATGTCCTTCACCGCGCGTCGTGCGGCGGCACGGATCGTCCGGTCCGCCCGACCGCGCTTCTCGAGTCCATGGGCCTGCAGGCCGTAAACCGGTGCATCCCCATCGATCTCACGGGCCAGTGGCAGCAGGCTGGCCGCAGGTGTTCCCGCGCCGGACATCACGAAGACGGGGGTGCCGGTCCCCTCGCGGAGCCGGATGATCGTGGCACCGGTGACCGAGCGGGCGCGGTCCCGATGAGCGGCGTCGAGGAGTTCGGACAGGCCGGCGATGGTCGGGGTGCCGGCGAAGTCCGCGGTCGAGATGTCGACGAGCCAGCGGTCGCGAAGTTCGGCGAGCATCTTCGCGGCGGCGAGCGAGTCACCGCCCAGCGAGACGAAATCCTCGTTGCGCCCGACGGTCTCGAGTCCGAGGATGTCGCACCAGATGTGCATGAGGGTCGACTCGGTCGGTCCGCGAACGGGTTCGGGTGTCCGCGGCGGTGCGGGCGGAAGGGCGGCGCGGTCGACCTTGCCGCGCTCGTTCCGGGGCAGCGAGGTCAGAACCACCACGTCACGCGGGATCATCCACGGTGCCAGCGTCTTCGCGAGCGCGGTCCGGATCTCGGCCGGCGACGGCGTCCACTTGTCCGGGGCGACGGCGACGTGCGCGATGAGCTGTGCGGTGTCCCGGTCGGCGGTGACCACCGCGTCGACGGTCCACGGCAGAGCTCGTAGAGCTGCCTCCACCTCGATGGGTTCGACGAGGTAGCCGCGAATCTTGACCGCGTCGTCGCGTCGCCCGAGCAGATGCAGCCGGCCCTCGCCGTCGAACCGACCGAGATCGCCCGTCCGGTAGCGGCGGCGCCCGTCGGGCAGGTTCTCGAACTTGGCTGCGGTCAGCGCGGGATTGTTGAAGTAGCCCGACGCGATGTACTCCGATTCGACGACGACCTCACCGGTCGACCCGGTCCGGACATCGTGGCCCGCCTCGTCGACGATGCGGACGGACTTCTTCGACGCGGGCGTGCCGACCGGGACCGCACCAGGGGGAACGGGCCGATCCGGCGGGAAGAGGTTGAACGCGAGATTGGCCGTCTCCGACGACCCCGACCAGCTGCAGAACACCCCGGCCGGTGAAATGGTCGCGCGGACGCGCTCGACGTCGCCGGAGTGGACCGGTTCGCCACAGGTCGACACCAGACGCACGCTCTCGATCACATCGCCGGGACCGAGGTCGGCGAGCCAGGACCTCAGGAGCGACGGCGTGCAGTGGACCGTCGTCGCCCGTTCCTGGCGCAGCCAGTCGCAGAGCCCCTCGGTGGTACGTCGGCGGACGTCCCAGAGCAGCAGCGTCGACCCGTTGAGCAACGACATCAGCAGACAGTCGACGCCCGCACCGAAGCTCAGCGGTAACAGCGCCGTCGCCTTGTCCTCGTCTTCGAAGCGCATGAAGGTCATGCCGTCGAGCGCCATCCCGAGGGCCCAACGATGAGGAAGCGTCACGCCCTTGGGCTTACCGGTGGAACCGGAGGTGAAGATCAGTACGGCCGGGGCGTCGGGCGCGGGCACCGCGAGCGGAGTGTCCGACGACGGAAGCGCAGCGATGTCGGCCGGGGACATCCGCTGAGCTCCGGAGAGTTCGAGGATGTGGTCTCGGCGGTCGTCGGGCAGAAAGGGGTCGACCAGGATCACCGGGTGTCCCGAGGTGAGCACCGCGAAGATCGCGAGAACGGAGTCGATGTCGGACTCGACGTCGACGGCGACCGGTCGTCCCGGCTCGGTCATCGCGGCGGCGATGGCGCGTCCGCGATCATCGGTGCGGTTCACCGCGTCGCGGTAGCTGATGGAGGCCTCGGGGGTCCGGACGGCGACCGCGTCGCCACATTGTGTCGCCGTGTTCCGCCACAGGGCGACGACACTCTCGTCGGAGTTCTCGGCCGTGGCCGGAATCGTCGCGGAGGTCGCCGGATCGATCCTGGTCATGGGGCGACTACCGGCCTAAGGGCGTGCATAGTTAGGTTAGGCTACCTAATCCGCTGTCCGTATTGTCGGCAGGGTCACCGACGTACGCCGCGTGATCGCCGACCCTGGCGACCGCTCCTCCTCAGGACGGATCGGCCGGCCTGCTGTAAGAAGTACCGGTGCTCGAAAAGCGTCCCCGTCCACGCAGCGGATCCGTCTTGTCCCGCGCCGTCGGCGCCGGGGTCGGCTGATGCGCGTGATCGTGGTCGGCGCGGGCGCCGCCGGTTCCCTGGTCGTGTTCCACCTGGCTCGCCTGGTCGCTGCGGGTGACCGGGCCGAAGCACTCGAGGTCGTCGTCGTGGACCCGACCGGCCAGGTCGCGGGTCCCGCGTTCGGCACCAAGGATCCCGCCCACCTGCTGAACGTCCCGGCCTCAGGGATGTCGGTGGACCCGGATGAGCGGTTCGACTTCGTGGACTGGTGCCGTGCCGAGGGGCTCGTCTCCGGCGACGAAGCGCACTACTTCTTCGCACCGCGCGCACAGTGGGCGCGCTATCTGCGGACCCGGTTGGCGGAGGCGTGCGAGCGCGCCGGCGGCCGGCTGAGTGTCCGGCACGTCCGGGAAAGCGCGGTCGGGGTCACCGCCGTCGGTCAGGGAGTTCGGGTGACTACCTCGGACGGAACCGTCGTCGACGGCGACCGGCTGGTGCTCGCGACCGGACTCCCGGGTGTCGGGGACGGCTGGGCACCCTGCGACCTGAGCGATCAACCCCGGTACGTCGCCAACCCGTGGCTGCCCGACGCCCTCGAACCAGTGGTGACCGACGACGGTGACGTCCTCGTGGTCGGCACCGGCCTCACGATGGTCGACGTGGCGATCAGCCTGCTCAAGTCGGGCGGCAACCGTTGCGTCGAGGCCATCTCACGCGGCGGCCGACTCCCCCGGCGGCATGCCGACACCTACCTCGGCGAAGTCGTCCCCGACACCTCGACCTGGGGTGACAGCCTCGACGAGATCCGTGCCGCGGTCGCCACCCATGTCGCGAGAATCGAACGCCTGCTGGGGAACTGGCGGCCCGGCGTCGACGGTGTGCGCTACCGCGTTGCCGAACTGTGGGCCCGGCTCGACGAGGCGGACCGCGGCACCTTCGTCCGCGAACTTGCCGGCGACTGGCTTGTGCGTCGGCACCGGATGCCCCCGTCGAGCGGCAAACTCGTCGACGAGGCCCGGCGATCGGGACGCCTCGTCGTGCGCTCTGGACGGATCAACCGCGTCGACGCGGTCCCCGGTGGTCTCACCGTCACGACCGGCGACGACGAACGCACCTATGCATGGATCGTGAACTGCACCGGTCCGCAGTCGGACGTGCGAGAACTCGGTAATCCCGTCCTGGACTCGGTTCTCGACGCCGGGATCGCGACCACCGATGCGCTCGGCCTGGGCCTGGTCACCGACGACGGGCACGTCCTCGACGCGGACGGCCACCCGGGTCCGATCTGGACTCTCGGCTCGCTGCGCCGCGGCGAGCTCTGGGAGACCACCGCCGTACCCGAGATCCGCACTCAAGCAGAGGACTTGGCCGCGTCGCTCATCGGTGACGTCACCAGCCACCGATGAGCGACGACCAACCGGGTTCGCTCCGTCGGGGCGCCCCGATCAGGACGCGCTCACCAATACTGCGGTGCCGAGCCAGATGAGCGCGGCCACCTTGATCACTTCGAAGGCCACGTAGACGAGATGAGCTGAGCTACGCGGACCCTCATATCCGGCCAGCACGGCGTCGGACCGCTTGGCGAGGGCCGGCCGTACTGCCACGAGCTGGATGACCAGGGCTGCGATCGCCACGCCTGCGGCAATCGGTGTGGCCACCCCGGGCCACGAACCGAGCACGACGGCGATCAGAATCGCGGCCGCCCAGACGACCTCGGCGGCATTCAGTGCGCGGAAGACCAGTCGCCCGATCCCCAGACCGATGGGCAGGGTCACGCCCGGCGCCCGGAACTTCAGCGGCGCCTCCAGGAACGAGATCGCGAAGACCATGCCGAGCCACACGAAGGTGAGCGCGGTGACGACCGCCGCGGAGGTGCTCATCGCGCGCTCGACCGCAGCAGTTCCGGGCCGAAGGTCTCGTAGTGGATCCGGCTCTCCGCGATGTCGCGGCCGAGGAACTCCTCGCGCATCGAGGACAGGAATCCGGTGGGGCCGCAGAGCATGACGTTGGATTCGGGGTGCACCTCGACATTGTCCAACGTCATGTGGCCGACTCGGACCGAATCGGAGACGATGTGCGGCGAGGTGTTCTCGTACCACTGGATCAGTCGGCCGGTGGGCAGCGAATCCACGAGCGCGGCAAGCATTCCGCGGTGCGGCTGGCGGTCGCGGGAACGGTCGGCGTGCAGGACCGTCACCGGCCGGGCATCGCCCTTCTCTGCCAGCGCGGTCAGGAGGCCGATCACCGGCGTGCACCCGATCCCGGCCGAGGCGAGCAGCAGCGGGGCATCGTCGTCGGGCAGGGTGAGGTCGCCGAACGGGGTGCTGACCCTCAGGGTGTCGCCTTCGAAGACGTGCTCGTGCAGGTGTGCCGAGACCTCGCCGGCGAGCTTCACGCTGAAACGCCACTCGGCATCGTCGGGCGAGCCCGTCAGACTGTACTGACGAATCTGCTGCGCGCCGTCGCTCAGCGGAACCTGGACCGAGATGTACTGTCCGGGGTGGAACTTCGGTAGTTCACCCTCAACCGGGGCCAGGGTCAGCGCAATGGTGTCGGGCGAAACCTGCACGCGGTCGCTGACCGTGACCTCACGCCACACCTGGCCGGGCTCGACACCCGCGGCGGCGTACAGGTCGGATTCCGAGGCGATGAGCAGGTCGGCCATGTCCCAGTACAGCTGGTCCCAGGCATCGGCGACCTCTGGCGTGACGGCTTCGCCGAGAACCTCGACGATCGCCGCGAACAGATGCTGGTGGACGACCTTGTACTGATCGGCGGTGACGCCCAGCGACGCGTGCTTGTGCGCGATCCGGTCCAGGATGAACCGCTGACGCCGGACGTCGGGTTCGAGCTGGAGGCGCACGAAGGCGGCGACCGAGCCGGCGAGGGCCTGCGGCTGTTCACCGGACTTCTGGTGAGTCCGGTTGAACATGTTGTCCAGCAGCGTCGGATGCGCGTCGAAGAGCCCGCGGTAGAACCGCGGGGTGATCTCCGGGAGTGCCCCCTCGACTGCGGGCAGGGTCGCCGCGAGAGTGGCGCGTTGGGTGTCGGACAGCATGAGAACTCCTTTGTTCACTTGCTCATCGGGATAGGAGTTCCGGCGTGTGGCCGGAAGTCTTTGTGGGCGTGTCGCTACCGCTCCGCCTGGAGCGGTCCATCCACTTGCGGTGGCCGCGTCGACAGCGAGAGCAGCACCGCGGTGGTCGGCTCGGCGGCGAGGTCGGCGACGGTCTCGGCGTCGAGGCTCTCGTAGAAGGCGGCGGCCGCACGGGCGAGCGCTCCCCGCAGACGGCATCCGCGCCGGAGCGGGCACGGCTGCGGGCCTTCGCAATCGACAACCTCCCCGTCACCCTCGAGGGATCGCGCGAGCCAGCCCACGCGCGCTTCGCGGCCGAGGTCGGTGATCGTCAGACCACCGGTACGGCCGCGGCGCGCGTGGACGACGCCCATCTCCGACAGCCTGCCGACGACTTTGGCGACATGCGTGTACGGGACGGCGAGCTCTGCCGCGAGATCCTTCGTGGTGAGAGGTGTTGCAGCCCCACGCTGTTCACCGGGCGATTGTTCACCGGCCGGTTGTTCACCAGCGACGGCGAGCCGCATCACGACCCGGAGGCCGATGTCGGTGAAGCGTGTCAGCTGCATGTCGCAAGTAGACCATAAATCGGCATCCCGAATACCAATTAAATGGGCGTGTTCTCGCTCACTCGGCGGACGCGTCGTCGATCGTCGCGACCGGTATCCCCAGGGTTCATGCTCGGCGAATCATGGTGCGTGCGTTGTCAATCGCGGCGCGCCCCGGATCGTTGTTGAAGTACACGTAGACGTCGCACTCGTCGTCGAACGTGTCCCATAATCGACGCAGCCAGCTGTCGATGGCGCGGGTTCCGTAACTCATCGGCCGCTTGGCGGGGCCATCGTGCAGGCGCAGGTATCCGAAGCCGGCCGTCCGCCACAGCGGGGTGAGGGATCGACTCTTCCGGTCGGCCCAGCACAGGGCGGCGTTGTGACGTTCGAGCACGTCGCGCACCTCGTCGGTCCACCAGGATTCGTGGCGAGGCTCGACGGCGACCTGGACGGTGTCCGGGAACAGCTTCAAGGTGGCGTCCAGGGAGTCGGGTTGCGCCTGCAAGTTGGGCGGGAGTTGTAGGAGGACGGGCCCGAGCTTGGTGCCGAGGCCGGCGGCACGGTCGAGGAAACGCTCGACGGGCTCGGCCGGCTCCTTCAACCGCTTCACGTGCGTCAGGTAGCGGCTCATCTTCGTAGCCATCCGGAAGTGGGCGGGCACCGTCGCGGCCCAGTTCTCGAACACAGTCTTCTCCGGCAGTCGGTAGAAGGTGTTGTTGACCTCGGCCGTCGTGAACCGCTCCGCGTAGTAGTTCAACCATTCCCGCTGCGGGAGCTTCTGTGGGTAGAACGCGCCGCGCCAGTCCTTGTATTGCCAGCCCGAGGTGCCGATGTGCAGCATCGCTCCACCTATCCGCCGGTCGACGGGTGACGAATCCCGTCGACGGCTTTTCGCGCGTGTGGGTGTCGCATCACCGAACACGGGTACCCGCCTACGGAAAGTCGCAACCACCGAGACAGGAGTGACATGACGAAACTGGCGATCATCTACTACTCGGCCACCGGACACGGCACGGCCATGGCTGACGAACTGAAGACCGCTGCCGAGGCGGCCGGAGCCGAGGTGCGGGTCCGCCACATCCAGGAGACCCGCGACCCGGCGAGCTTCGCGGAGAACCCTGCCTGGTCGGCGAACTACGAGGCGACCAAGGATCTACCGACCGCCACCGGCGACGACATCGTCTGGGCGGACGGCGTCATCTTCGGCTCCCCGACCCGATTCGGCAGTACAGCGTCGCAGTTCCAGACCTTCATCGACTCACTGGGCGGACTCTGGGCCGAGGGAAAGCTCGCCGACAAGGCCTATGCCGGTTACACCTCGAGCCAGACCGCACACGGCGGGCAGGAGACGACACTCGTCGGGCTGTACACCTCGCTCATGCATTTCGGCGGCATTCTCGTACCGCCCGGTTACACCGACGGACTGAAGTTCGCCGACGGGAACCCGTACGGCGTCTCACATGTCACCGGCCCGGAGAACAAGAACGACCTCGACGACCCGACCAAGGCCGCCCTCGCCCACCTGGCACAGCGAGTCGTGAAGGTCGCCGGTCTGTTGGCCGGATGACAAGGCCGGTCCTGCCCTCCCGATCGCTCGCGTTAATGCGTTGACAGAGCGGCGCACGCGCGCGAGCATCGGAACCATGCATTCCGTGTCGTCGCCCACCGGGCGTGAGGAGGTCGTCGGCGTCCTGCACGCCGGCGCTTGAGTGACCTGCCCCGACCGGCGTGAGTACCGCATCTGCGGACCGCGCCGGTCGACGCGTGCCCTCATTCCTCCCACGACACCCGAGGTGTTTCTCACTCATGCATGCCCTGACCGAATCCGAGATCCGTGGATCCTTCGTCAATGCGACCGTCCGCGAACGCAAGTCACTCGTCCTGCCGCCCGATTTCAAGGAACTGAACTGGGAGAGCAAGGATTTCGTCGGCTGGCGGGATCCCAAGCAGCCGATGATCGGCTACCTCGTCATCCCGACCGACGACGAGCCCGTCGGCATCATGCTCCGCCTGGGCGGACGCCAGCCGCGCAAACGACCGCTGTGTTCGTTCTGCGAGGACGTCCTGCTGCCCAACGACGTCGCCTTCTTCAGTGCCAAGTCCGCCGGCGCCGCCGGCCGGAAGGGCGACACCATCGGCACCCTGATCTGTTCGAACTTCGAATGCTCGAAGAACGTGCGGATGAAGCCCCCGCCGGTGTTCGGCGGGCATGACCCCGACGCGGTCCGGCAACAGCGAATCCAGTCGTTGCGCACACGCCTCGACGGTTTCGCCGGACGCGTGGTCGGCACGCCGACGTAGACGCCACTCCCAAGTCGGCACTATCGGCGACGGGGCGGCCGTGCCGGGATGAGGCGATCTCGAGCATGACGCTGCGGGTGCGGGTGGTGAGTCATCGATCGGCAAACCGCGCGTTGACCAGAACGGGTGTGGCGGGGCTACCTTCGTCGAGCAAGGCCACGGCGGTGTCGAACACGTTCTGATGCACGGCATTGAAGAACACCACTCTGCCAGCGGGAAGAACCGTGCTGGTGGTGCCGGCGTCGCGGTCGGCACGGGACCCGATCAACGCCCCGACCACCTGGCGGCCCCGGGCCGGCGGTGCCCACAACAACGCGGTGAGCATGTCCAGCTCCAGGGCGAGAGTGTTGTCGACCTCGGCGGTGTCGTCCCCGGTAGTGCCGGTGAGGGTGAGGTCGTCTCGGTTTACACCTCGCACAGCGGTTCGATCGCGGTCGCCAGCGGTTGCGGCGCATCAGAGGGTGCGACCTCGGGTTTGTCGGCCATGACGATCACCTGCTGTCTTCTTGTCCGTGTCGGTGGTTAGGCGACGTCGCTGCTGACGCCAGCGAGGTCGTCGTATGACCACTGTTCGCATTGGGCGGCCAGTGAGCGAGCTCGTCGCCATAGCGCGGATCACCTTCGGTGTAGGCCCGGTCGGACTTGGCCCAGTAGGCCACGGCCCGCTGCGCATAGTCGGTGGAAGGCATGCGTCTCGGCTTCTTTCCCGGTCACGCGGCCGTAGAGGCTGGTGGACGGTCAATATTTGAACCAGCATTATTCGACAAACACTCTCAGTCGCCATTCCCAGTAGCTCAAGTACAGCTCGAAATGCGTTGTATTGCAATCCTTTTCACCAGTCAGGTCTTACCGCCTCGCGTGATTGAGTCAAGGTTAATCTAGGGCTTCACGTCCGCAGTATTTTGCGTAAGGAGCTATGAAACCGAGTGGCCCAATCATTCGCAGCCGAACACTGTCGTTATCAAGTGATTTGGCGAACAATGCCACGTGCGTCGAAACGGGTTCGACCACGGGGCTAGCAAGAACGCCCGGGGTCCGGAGGGTGCGCACCCGGAGTGCGGGCGCGGGTGCCTTACGGCGACATCACTTCTCCGTACCCATAACGGCCACCGCCGTGTGCACGTGCGCTCGGCGGGGTCGGCACCGGTCAATGCCATCAACCCGATGGTCATCGAAGCGATGAGGGAGATCGGCCTGGATCTGGGCGCCGAATACCCGAAACCGCTGACCGATGATGTGTTGGCCGCCGCCGATGTGGTGGTCTCGATTGGCTGCGGCGATCCCTGCGCGATCTATCCCGGCAAGCGATACCTCCGACCGGACCCTCGACGATCCGCAGGCTCAAACTCTCGAGACGGTCCGCGCCATCCGCGACGGCCTGGACACCAGGGTCCAACGTTGTTGCGCGAGTTGACCACTCCCGTTCCTGCCTGATTTTCATCTGCTTCCTGTCCCTCCTGACGGAGGGATCTCAATTCATGTCCATCACCCCCAGCGAGTTGTTCGTCTGCGTGTACAACGCCGGACGCTCGCAGATGGCCGAGGTGGGCATCGACATCACGGCGCAGACACCGAAAATCCTCACCACCGATGCCGTGCAAGCCTCAAACGTGTGATCACCATGGGCTGCGGTGACAGCTGCCCCATCTTCCCCGAGCGAGAGCTACCAGGACTGGGTCCTTGACGATCCGGCCGGGCCAGGGCGTGGAAGCGTTTCGCCCGATCCGCGACGAGATTAAGACCCGCGTCGAGGCGCTGATCGCCGAATTGACGTCCCAGCCCGCCGCCTCGGGCGGGTGCTGAATCAGAGATCAGTCCGGGGTCACGGTCAGCGCGCGTTGCGCGGAGCGTGCAGCGAGGAAGTCGTCGACGAGTTGCTGGCGTTCAGCCGGGCCGATCGGCGGGAGTGCGGTGAGTCGGGTGAAGACGATGGGTCCGACGAGTTGGGTCAGGGCGAGATTGGTGTCGAAGCGACCGAGCTCCTGCTGGGCTCCGGGGCTGTCCAGGATCCGGTCGAACGGTTCGCGGTATTGGTTGAGCACCCGTGCGCGAAGCGAACTGACCGGGTTCCGGTCTTCTTCGGGATGCGGTGTCGCCCCGGCCGTGCCGGGTTGGGCGGACCCGAGGGCCAGCCACCCGAGCATCGTCAGTTGGGCGGGGGCTTCCTCGATGAGCTTGGCCTGACGGTCCAGCAGTTCGATCAACTGTTCACGGATCGTTCCGGACGCCGGCTGCGCGGTGACCGGGGGCAGCAGACGCTCGAACGCCGCGGCCAGGAGCTGGGTGCTGTCGGTGAAGTGCCGGTAGAGGGTAGTCCGCGCGACCTTGGACGCCCTGGTGACCGCGTCGATCGTGACGGCCTCGATACCGCCGGTCGAGAGCAGGGACGTCGCCGCGTCGAGCAGTCGTGCGCGTGAGCGTGCCTTCCGGGGATCCACGAGCCGGTCCTCGTCGTCGTCGGTGTTCTGGTTGATCATCTCTTCGCTCACCTCGTAATTGTGCCCTCGGATCAGTCGCAGGCACTATCCCCGCACCCCACATTGTGATACTCATAGTAGTGGAACGCTACCAGCTGTAGCGTTAAGTGGAGGTGGCTGCATGACCGCCGATGGTCGAGTGCTGCTGTCGCGGGCTCAGAAGTGGACGTTGGTGGTCTCGTGCCTGTCGGTGGCCCTGGTGGTCGCCTCAATGGCGGCCCTGTACACCGCGCTTCCGAACATTGCGGTGGCCACCGGGGCGACGCAAACCCAGCTCACCTGGGTGGTCGACGGGTACACGCTGGTGTTGGCGTGTCTGGTGTTGCCCGCCGGGGCCCTGGGTGACCGCTACGGCCGGCGGGCGGTGCTGATCGTGGGGTTGGCGCTGTTTTCGCTGGCCTCGGCGGTGCCACTGTTGGTATCGACACCGTGGTGGTTGATCGCGGCGCGGGCAGCGGCCGGGGTGGGGGCGGCGTTCATGATGCCGTCCACGCTGTCGATCCTGACTGCGGGATTCCCCGAGCAGCAGCGGGGGCGTGCGGTCGGGATCTGGGCTGGGGTCGCCGGGTCCGGGGGCCTGCTGGGGATTCTCGGGTCGGGGCTGCTGCTCGACTACTGGTCGTGGCAGTCGATCTTCGTCGGCCTGACCGCGGTGGGGGTGTTTCTGCTGTTGTGTGCCTTCACCATTCCCGAATCCCGCCAGGAAAATCCGCCGCTGATGGATGTGATCGGATCGGTCGCGGTGGTGTTCGCGGTCGGACTAGTGGTGCTCGCTATCATCGAAGCCCCAGTACGCGGCTGGTCGGATCCCGTGGTGGTCGCCGGGTTCGGGCTGGGGGTGGTGGCCGCAGTGGTGTTCGTGGCGTGGGAGTTGCGGGCGGATCATCCGCTGCTCGATGTGCGGTTCTTCGCCCGTCGGGGCTTCGGCAGCGGATCATTCTCCATCACCATCCAGTTCCTGGTGACGTTCGGTGTCTTCCTGGTCCTCGTCCAATACCTGCAGTTGATCTTTGGATACAGCCCGTTGGGTTCAGCGCTGGCCTTGGCGCCGATGATGGTGCCGTTGGTGCTCTTGTCGGCGGTCGCACCGTGGATGACGACCCGGCTGGGGTTGCGGTTGATGACGGTGACCGGGCTGCTCGCCATCGCCGCGGGGTTCTACTTCATCAGCCGGCTCGATTTGGACTCCACCTACGTCGACGTGATGTGGCCGACGCTGATCATGAGCGCGGGTCTGGGCCTGACCGCGGCGCCGGCGACGGCGGCTATTGTCGCGGACACCGCGGTCGACAAGCACGGGGTCGCCGCGGCGGTCAACGACGCCACCCGCGAGATCGGCGCGGCGATCGGCATCGCGGTCGCCGGCAGTGTCCTGGCCGCCGGGTACAGCCACAACATCGCCCCGGCGATCGCGCGGCTCCCACCGGAGGCGCGGGGCCCGGTCGCCGACTCACTCGCCGGTGCCCTCGAGGTCGCCGATCGGGCGGGACCGGCCGGCCAGCAACTCGCCGACTTCGCCAAGTCCGCGTTCCTGCACGGCGTCGAGCAGTCCGCGATCGTCCTCGCACTCATCGCGGCGGCGGGTGCCGCGATTCTGCTGGTCTGGGCACCCGGCCGCGCTTCCCCGGACGCAGGCGCATCGAGGAGCCCGGCTGAACCGGCCCAGCGCAGTCGATCCCGCGCCCGCCGCTAGCCAGCACCGTCGAGAAGGAACGCCCATGACCCAGCTACCGCTGCCGCCGCACTCGCCGACCTGCATGGGGTGCGGGCCAGACAATCCCGCCGGCCTGCAACTGGTGGTGTTCCGCTCCGGCGACGAGGTCTACACCGATGTGACGTTCGACGAACGTCACATCGGTGCGCCCGGCCTCGCGCACGGCGGGGCAGTGGCCGCCGCCTGCGACGACCTGTTCGGCTTCGGCCTCTGGATCGCCCGCACCCCGGCAGTGACCCGGAGCCTCACCGTCGACTACCTCGCCCCCGTCCCGCTGCACCGGCCCCTGCGCATCAGCGCCCACGTCCGGGAGATCGACGGCCGCAAACTGCACCTTAAGGCGACCGCCACCGCCGACGACGGCACCGCATTGTTCACCGCCCAGGCGGTGTTCATCGCCGTGTCGATCGAGCACTTCGCCCAACATGGCCCCCCCGGCGCCGTCCAAGACCTACTCGACCGCCTCACCTCCGCGCTCGACCACGACGGGCCGGACAGACCGTCACCGCACCCGCCGGACCGCTGACACGACCGAAAGAAGATGCATCGGTAATGCGGCACACCAGTGCCCGTCCTCACCCCGGCCGGCCACACCCACCAGAAGCCCACAATGCGGCCCGGCCAGTTCCGGTGCTGTTACGCACGAAGTGGGGTCTACCACTGCTGACCGTGGGCTCGAGCGTGGGCGGGGCCGTCGTCGTCGCGCTGCTGATCGTTCTGGGCGGCGCACCGCACCGATACGGCGCCCAGCTCGGAACGCTTCTGCAGATCCTGGCGGTCTACGTGGTCGTGGCTCTGCTCGCCGCAGTTCGAGGCGTCCTCGCCCTGCGTCGACGCAGCCTCGGGTGGCTGGACACCTCCTCTGCGCCGACACCCGACCACGCCCGCCACACCCTGCGATTGCCCACCGAGTCCACCGTCCTCATCGGATCTCTGTGGGCCGGGGGCATCCTCGCGATGTCCGGCTCGGCCTTCGCGCTCCTGCCCGTCTGGGAGGCCCTCGGCGGAACCCTACTCATGACATTGGGCGGACTTGCCACCGTCGGATACAACTACCTCTTCGTCGAACGTGCACTCCGTCCAGTGATGGCCACGATCCTGGCCGTCGACACCCCACACGCGCCACCACGAACGTCAGTCATCTCCCGGCTGATCCTGACCTGGGCGCTGACCTCCGCGCTGCCATTGGCCGCGGCCATCGCGCTCCTGCACTATCCAGATGCGGCACCGCCCGACCGCATCCACGCCGCGACCTACCTCGCCGCCCTCGGACTCGTATCCGGAGCCCTCGCGGAAACACTGCTGGCCCGCGCCGTCGCACAACCGATCCACCAGATGCGCGGTGCACTCCGCCGCATCGGGCAAGGCCGGCTCGACGTGCGTGTGCCCGTCGACGACAGCAGCGAAATCGGGGTACTGCAATCCACCGTGAACGACATGGTCCGCGGACTCCAGGAGCAGGACCGATTGCGCGACCTGTTCGGACGGCACGTCGGAAGAGACGTCGCGCAACGCGCACTCGACCGAGGAGCCGACCTGACCGGCGAAATCCGGGAGATAACAGCACTCTTCGTCGACGTAACCAACTCGACGGCACTCGCCCACCAGATCTCACCGCAAGAATTCGTCGACAAGCTCAACCGCCTCCTCGCAGAAGTGATCGCGGCAACCGAGAGCCACCACGGGCTGGTCAACAAATTCGAGGGAGACGCCGCGCTCTGCATCTTCGGGGCGCCCGTCGCCCGAGCCGATGCCGCTGACTCCGCACTCCACGCCGCACGGCAGATCCGCGACCGCGTCCTGGCTCACGGGGAACTCGACATCGGGATCGGACTCGCCACCGGCCCCGTCTTCGCCGGAAACCTCGGCACCGACCAGCGCCTGGAATACACCGTCATAGGCGACGCGGTAAATGAAGCATCACGCCTCACCGAACTCGCCAAACACACGCCGGGACGGATCCTCGCCAGCGACGCCGTCATCAGAGCCGCCAGCGAACCCGAACGCGAATACTGGACACCACACGGCGACTGCTCCCTCAGAGGACGAACCCTGCCGACACAAACCTGGGAAAGCATCCCACCAGGGAACTGACCGCAATCCCCCGCAACCTGCATCGAGACCGACAGCGCATGGAATTCTTGGTCGGGAAGTCGAAGCAAACCCTGGCGCCGGGTTTGCCATCACCACGGTCGCCAACCACAGCGCGACGCCTTCAACACCCGAACCTACGACGGTTCGATTTCCCCGGTATATGACTATGACGATGGAGACGATCAAGCCGGATTGAGCCCCACTGAGCACAGGGACCAACTCGAGCCGTCAGGTGGGCCACATCAAGGTTGCCTGGCATGTTTCGACCCGAGCGTCGTGGCATGAATGTGCACTACCGCGCCCA
Source organism: Gordonia sp. Swx-4 (assembly GCF_030316175.1). Taxonomy (NCBI): domain Bacteria; kingdom Bacillati; phylum Actinomycetota; class Actinomycetes; order Mycobacteriales; family Gordoniaceae; genus Gordonia; species Gordonia sp. Swx-4. The sequence continues at coordinate 81,164 of NZ_CP128197.1, read as the reverse complement.
CACTGACGTTCTGCAAGCGTTGCAGCACGTTCTTGACCCGTCCTGCTGCCGCTGAGCCGTGCCCATCGGGAGCAGTCCCGCGAGTTCCCGATAGCTGTGTTTAGTGCTCGGGGGAGTATCAGATTAACGGTGTAAGTGGCGTTTTCGGTTAGTTGTCCTCGCTGGCCGGCATGCGGTCGGCGAAGGTGATGGCGAATGCGTTGAGTGCTGGTTTCCACCGCATTGTCTGTCCATCGTTTCTGTCCGGTGCCGGTCGCTGGACCCGAAGGGTACCGGTCAGACGAAGTGGGCCGTACGCTGGAAGCCAGCGCTCAACGCCCTGGCCATCTGAGGGGGACCCATTCGATGGTCCAGTCGCTATGCGGCTTGAGGTTGGTGGGTCGTGGTCCACTGTAGGGCGAACTCGGCGGGGGTGAGTCCGTGGTGGGCCGAATGGGGTCGGTTGGCGTTGTAGTCGATCCTCCAGTCTTCGATGATGACCCGGGCTTCGCGCAGGGAGTCAAAGCGCCAGGAGTTGAGCAGCTCGTCGCGCAGGCGGCCGTTGAACGATTCGATCCAGGCGTTCTGCCACGGGGAGCCGGGGTCGATGAATAGTGATCCGGTGCCGTTGAATCGGCACCAGTCGTTGACGGCGTGAGCGACGAATTCCGGTCCGTTGTCGAACCGCACGTAGCACGGTGGACCATGTATCAGGGCCAGGCGGTCGAGAACGTCAACCACGCCATCGGCGTTGATGACGCGGTCGACGTGGATCACCAGGGCTTCGCGGGTGAACTCGTCGATCACGTTGAGCATTTTGATGGTTCGGCCGTCGGCGGTGGTGTCGAATTGGAAGTCCATCGCCCAGATCACGTTCGGCCGGATTGGGCACATCGCCCCAACCGCGGTCCCGATTCCGGTGAGCCGTTTCTTCCTGCGGCGCTGGGGAACTCGCAGCCCCTCCTCACGCCACAGGCGGCGGATGCGTTTGTTGTTGACCGTGAAGCCCGCTTTGCGCGCGGCGATCGCGGCGCGTCGCCAGCCCCAGCGGGGCCGGTCGGTGGAAAACCCACGTAGCCAGGACCGCAGCTCGGCTTCCTCCGCGGTGATCGGCGCTGGGTGCAGTCGCATCGTGGAGCGGTGGATGCCCACCACAGCACATGCTCGCCGCTCAGATACCCCGAACCGCTCACGCAGCATCGTCACGGCGCTGCGCTTGCGGTTCGGGGTCAGAAGTTTCCCGACGAAATCTCCTTGAGCATGTCGATATCGAGGGCCTGGTTGGCGACCAACTTCTTGAGCCGAGCGTTCTCAGCTTCGAGTTCTTTGAGGCGTTTGACGTCATTGGCCTTCATGCCCCCGTACTGGGCCACCCAGCGATGCCAGGTCGACTCTGTGACCTCCAGATGCCGGCACACCTCAGCCAACTCCTGCCCGGTCCCGAGGAGCTTGTTGCCCTCGGCCAGCTTGCGGATGATCTGATCCGGCGTATGCCGCCGGCGCTTGCTACCTGCCATGTCGTCGTCGATTCTTCCTGCCCAAACACTCGGGCAACAGAGTCGCACAACAACTGGACCACTACGAAGGGCCCACCTCACATCACGTTCGCCGATCGGATGCCCGCAGCCGAAGAACGCTGACCCGCCGAGCAATCGGAAACCGCCGCTTACACCGAATATCGGACAGACCCCGACAGTCCCACCGAATTACTTTGGTTACTCACGGCTGTGGAGGTAGGCGGTGTAGTCGCGTTGGGCGAGTTTGGCCCAGCCGGTAGTCGTTGCGGTGCTCAGTCCGAGTTGCGTCGCCAGAACCGCCGCGGGCAGGTCGGTGCCCAAAGCGAGGAGCGCGTGGTTTCGGCTGATTCGGCTGGGAACTCCAGCGGCGGTGAGCTTTCGACTCAGGGTGGTCGGGTGTAGCGGATGGTGTGCTCGGCTGCCGGGCAACAGGTAGTGTCCGCGGCCGTCTCTGGTGTACGCGTTCGGATTGTTGGTTGCTTGCCTCGCTAGTACGTCGATGAGATCGGCGAGGCGGTCGGGTAGTTCGATGGGATGGCGCGCCAGGGTGATGTAGCGGCGGGTCTTTCGGCGCTTCAGCGACGAGGTGGTCAAGTTTTGCAGTTGCGACAGTCGGGCGCCGTAGAGAAGAACTAACAGTCCGGCGACGCGGGTAGGCAGATCTGCCGGGGTGTCGCCCGAGAGTAGTGCTGCGATCGTTCGGTGGTGGTCGTGTTCGTCGCCGGTCTGCGACGGTGGCGGGTAGGTGTAGCGGGTGATTGATAGGTTCTGGGCCAGTCCGCGTTGAGTGAGCCAGCCGATGAAGCCGGCGATGTTGTTGGTGCGACGGCGTTGCCCGTCGGTCCAGGCGTCGAGCTTCGATTGAGTGAGATCGCTGATCGTCCATTCGTTCTCATCGAGATGGTCGAGCAGGGTGATTGCCGTGCGGATGCGGTTTCGGGCTGCGTCGGCGGCGGCGTGGGTGAATCGTCGCCGGCGGGATCTGCGGCGGGCACGTCGCAAGATGGCCCAATGCCCGTACGGTCCAATCAGGGCGCTCTGATGTGCTGGCAGAGCGGCGGCGGTTTCGGTGATCCAGGTCCCGAGTCGTTCTATCGGTTCGTCGCGCGCGGGCAGTAGTTCTGCATCGATGAGCACCTCGCGCAGGTGGTGCCGTCCCCACGAGGGTGGGCACTGATCGAGTGCGCTGTGGCTCAGTGGTTCGTCGATCAAGGCCAGACTGCCGAGCAGTGCCGAGGTGGTGGGTTTGCTCAGCCACCGCAGCGTCGATTGCGGTTGTCCTCGGTCCGCTAGATAGTCAGGTAGTGGCTCGAGGCCTGCAGGCACGGATGATCCGTGCGGACCGGTCAGCAGTTCACGTGTGAGCCGGATGATCGAACATCGGTGACAGGTCTGGGCGAAGTGGTGCGGTCCCCCTTTGCCACAGACCCTGCACTCGTAGCCAACCTTCGATCCGGCGCACGGGCCACATATTGGATCCGCCGCAGAGTTTTTCCCGATGAGTGCGCGATCGGTACTGCACTGCGCACATCGCCTCGGGTGGTTCACGGCCGCGCGGTAGCACCGCTGGCAGACCGGGCCCAGCGGCCAATGGGTATGGACTGGATGCGACTGCATGCAGATCCCGCACACCTTCTCCGGCGTGCTCGCGCACCGATGGCATAGATCGGTGGTGCCCGCGTGGGCCCGAATCGCGATCGGCGCGTCGGTGCCGCACTGCCCGCACCGCCGTTGAGGCGCGTTGTAGCAGCGCTGACACAGCTCACCTACATCGCTGGTGGCCTTGATGTGGTCGATGCGTCCGCATCCGGCACAACGCCGTTTGGGCCGTGCGCAATGCACACACAACGGCTCTCCCGTGGCGGTCCTCGTGGACGGTACCTTCTGCTTGCCGCAGCTACCGCACATCTCATGGCGGCGGGCGTTGTAGCAGCGGCGGCACAGCCCGCCTTCGGGTGTGCGTTTGACACGGACCATGATCCGCCCACAGTCAGAGCACGGGTGATGGGGCGGTGCGGCGGCGTTCATGATTCTGTGCGGGGTCGCCGGATCGTGGTGCGGCGCGCCGCAATAGGGGTGGCACCCGCGTCGCGACCCGCGGCCTTCTTCGCTGAAGTGTCAACGATGCGGGGCTCGATCAGATCGTTGGGGGTGCATTCGAGGATGTCGCACAGTGCGACCAGGGTGTGCATGCTCAGTCGTTGGGGCTGGCCGGTCACCAGCCGGTACACCTGTTCGCGTGACAAGGTGATCCCGCGGTCGCTCAGATGCGGTTGAAGGTCGGTCGTGGAGAACATGCCCTGCTCAGCCATTTTGGTGCGCAGGTGCCACAGGTAGTCGATCTGTTTCATGACGTCGTCCCGTGGTCGAAGTGGCGGCCGTAGCGGGCGTGGATCGATTGCATCAGCAGGCCGTTGCGATATTCGTTGCTGACCCCGACGTACACCGCAGTGGTTGAGGAAAACGCATGCCCTACCTGCTCTTGAATGAACCGTTCGGGGTAGTCGAACTCGACGAGATGGGTGACATAGGAGTGGCGTAGCGAATGCAGGTCCAGCTTCGGGTCCAGGCCGGCGGCATCGCGGGCAGTAGTGAATGCGGCATTGATGGCACGCACACCCAGGCGGCTACCACGTTCGGTTAGAAACAGGGCCGGGTGCTCGTTGTGGTCGAACTCGCTGCGGATCTCGGTGAGGTAGTGGTCGAGAATCTCGACGATCCAGCTCATTTCCGGGACTGTGAGCACGGTGCGCCGTTTTGGTGGTCCACCGCGAGAAGCCTTGCCGGACCGCACGGTCACCGCACCGAACCGCCCGAAGGCGGGGAACTTCGAGTTTCGGCGCAGATCAACAACATCGGACCGCGAGACCTCTCTGCGCCGCATGCCGTACGCGTAGCAGTACTTCAGCGCGACCGCGTCCCGCAGCGCCGGTAGCGCACCCTTGCGGCGGAGGGCCCTGATCTGGCTGACTCGCCCGTCAGCAGCGTCAAACAGCGCCTGGGTCTCGTCATACGTCAACGGCCGTCGGCCCTCATCACCCTCATAATCGGCGACGTGAATGACAGAGTTGTCTTCATGAAAAACCTGCAACGGCGGCTGGCCAAACCGGCTGGCGCACTCGGAGATCCACCCGTACCGGGGGTCGAGCAGATACGAGCAAAACAGACCGATCTCGACCTGGTAGCCACGCACCGTGGAAAACCGCAGAGGATTAGATCCCGAACGCAGGTCACTAACCCAGGCCTCGCCCTCTTCTGGGGTCCATTGCCACGGATACAACCCCGTGAACTCGGCAAACCGTTGGACCAACCGAACCCGTGGCCCGATCGTCGACTCACGCAAGAACCGTGCCCGTTGCTGCTGAGCCCATCCCTGCACCATTGCCTCGAACATAGACCGTTCAGGATCAAGCTCTACAACATTTGATGCCAGCGACTTTCGCGCACCGGCCGCATCTTCACCCGTCACACCACTGTTGTATCAGATGCAACATTGATGCACACAGACCCAATGGTCCTACCAGGACATTTGCGCGCGCATTCAGGAGCATCCGACGGTGAAGCCTGCTGGAAGAGCCAATTCCGTCACCCGGCCAATGATGCATTGGATGAACAATAAATCCCGTTCGCCGAGTGTCTTGATGCGGTCGAGGCCGAATCCTGACCAGTCGCCATCGCCGGCCACCACCACCGGAGCTTGCAGGTAGCCCAAGGGCCATCACGTAGTCACGCGCTGCGTCGTCGGCGCTGATGTCGATCACCCGATAGGTCAGGCCCTCCTTGTCAAGGGCTCTGTAGGCGGCGTAGCACTGCACGCACGCGGGCTTGGTGTAGACGGTGATCGTTTGTAGGTGCCGGGGGTGCTGGGTGTTGCGGTCATAGCGGTGGGCTTCCGCTGTGTCGAACAACGGTTGCGGCTCAGGGAGTTTCGGTTCCTGACGAGCCGCAACCGAAGTGCTGGGATTCGGCGTGGTCAGATCGGGAAGGCGTGGTCGGTGGCGGCTTCAGCCGTGACGTCACAGGGGTGTCGATCACCAATTGAGCGCACCACCCGGGTGTTGGCGGAATTGGCCAGCCAACGATCGAACTGGGCGGTGAAGTCGGCTGGCGAGGCGAAATGGCGGCCCGGCAGAAACGAGGTCTCGGAGAACCGGTTGTTGCGTTCGACCATGCCCCTGCATTCGGGATCGCACACAGATCCCATTGCGAGCACCCTCCGGGCTGATAGACCACCCGGTCAGCGGGATCCACCCCACGGAACTCCAGGCGAATCACCCGCACCCGATCCTTGAGGACCGTCAACGACCTCGACCACCCAATCCCCTGCGCGATCACCTGAATCGCCCCGGGTTTGCTGGAGGCTCGGTTAGTTGGTTCCAGCGTTTGCGGGGACCGGGTTCTCACGGTAGCTGGTGACGGTGTGGGTCGACCAGTAGGCGCTCTCGTACTCGACGGGTGGGACGTGTCCGATCTCGCCGTGCAGGCGGCGGTGGTTGAACCATTCGACGTACTCAGCGACGGCGATCTCGACCTCGCCCACACCTGCCCAGCCGCCTCGCGGGCGCATCACGGGGTTACGGATGCATTCGGCTTTGAACAGCGAGTTGAACGCCTCAGCCATCGCGTTGTCGTATGAATCCCCTTTGGAGCCAACAGATGTCACCGCTTCGGCTTCGGCCAGTCGTTCGGTGTAGCGGATGGCTCGGTATTGCACTCCGCGGTCGGAGTGGTGGATCAGCCCGGCCACGTCGTGGCCGGCACGCGACCGTGCCCAGGGATAGCGAGACTCAAGACACGCAAGACCACGCGCAGCGAGGGAGCTGAAACACCCCGGCCGGCTGACCGGGTCAACCGTCAGTTCACCGCGGCGGCACCGAACGCGTTGTGGGTGGCGGACCTGACCTACATCCCGCGCAATGCCGCACAGATCGGATCGACTCCGTGTTCATCGCGGTGAGCCGCGACGAACTCCACGATCAGCGCTGTGGGCGGTCGATCTCCGCGATGCTTCTATGTCAAGCCGCCACCGCGAACGGTCCTTTTGCGGTATTCCCGAGTTCGGATTCATCGGCACGCAGGACCTGGAACACGCGATCGGAGATACGGCGACGAAGCAGTCGTAGCGCCTCGCGTCGGGTCTTGCCCGCAGCCTGCAGTTTGGCCACATAGGCTTTGCCGAGGCCGCCGCGTGCGACCTGTGTGATGGCGATGGCGTGCAAGGCGGCGTTGACTGTACGGTTGCCACCGCGATTGAGACGCACCCGCTCCTGCGCCGACCACACCGGGATCGGGGCCGTACCGTTGAACTTTGCGTAGGCGTCTTTGGAGTGGAAGCGGTGCGCTCCGGCAGTCTCACCGATGATGACCGCCGCGGAAAGAACCCCACAGCCTGGAATTGCGAGCAACGACGGAGCCAGAACCCGGACGCGGTCGCGGATCTGGCGTTCGAGGTCGTTGATCTGGCGGGTCATCTGCCGGCATCGGCTGAGGAGTTCTCCAGCGATCTGGGCAACCACGCCGGTGAAATGCGTAAGCCGGTCGGCGAGGCTCGTCCATCACACGGTAATGCCGGATCCCTCGGAGAGGGACGTGAAGTTCGGGGTCGAGCTCGTGCAGGTGCCAGCGTAGCCTGCTGATGAGTTTTGTTCTCTCGCAGACCAAATCGTGCCGGTGATCGCTGAGCAGTTTGACTTCCCGGGCGGGGCCGTCCAAACGTGCGATCGGCAGGTTCGGCTCGCGCAGTGCAGCCATCGCGACGGCGTGTGCGTCGATCGGATCGGACTTGCCCGGCTCGCGGGCGCTGCGTCGGTGTAAAGCCATTAGTTGGGTCTTGACCCGGACCACAGCATGCCCGCGATTGAGCAGATCGGCCTCCAATCGGCGGGTGACGTGGCGGCAGTCTTCGAGCGCGAACTGGAGCTGAGGCCATTGTGTGGCCCACTCGATGGCGGACAAGTGCCCGTCGGTAGTGGCCTTTGCGGTCAGCTCTGCGAGCTTGCGTCCGACCTCGTCGACTGCGACAAAGGTATGAGTGGACTTGTGGGCGTCGACTCCGATAACGATCAACTGAGGACTCCGATCGATGGGGTGAACGAGGTACCGGCAGTCGTCGTTGGGCACGCCTCAATCGGGCACCAGCGGCACGCTTCTATCAAGCCACGCGGACGACCGTCCGGGACCCGGCAGGACCGCACATCGGGATAAGCCACCAACAGAAGCTGGGGCAGCAAAGAAACGAGCGAATCCCGCCGGGCCTACTCAGGATGGCATTGACGCAAAGAAAGCCGAAGCCTGCTTCAAGATCGTGTTCGCTCGCCGCAGTTCACGGTTCTCCCGCTCCAACGCCGCGATGCGGTCAGCGTCCTCACTCGTGGTGCCCGGGCGGACCGCGCCGTCGATCTCGGCCTGACGAACCCAATTGCGCAACGCCTCGGGATGGACTCCGAGCTGATCGGCGATCCGCTTGATCGCACCTCTCGACGAATCGGGATCTCGTCGCGCTTCACATGCCATCCGGGTGGCCCGGTCCTTGAGTTCCTCACTGTACTTGCGTGGTGCTGCCATGCTCTCCATCCTTCACAGGTTCGAGAGCCTCCGACAGACCCGGGGCGGTTCACCCCTCAGTGATCGGCCGGTTTGTCGACATCACCGCCGATCTACACCGGGTGCGGATCGCGTGCGGCGAGGTCACCGTCGCCGACCATGACCGCAGCTGGGCCAACCACGTCACCATCGCCGACGCACAGCACGTGCGGGCGGCTAAAGAATTGCGCCGCGACTACCGCAACCAACAGCTGCAGAACCGGGCCCGCAATGCCGCGCGCGTACGCACCCACCCCGACGGCCACGAGGTGCCCATCAGAGCGCTACCCGACTACGACGACCTGTTCGGGGTGCACTTCGCCACCCCGCCACCAGGCGGACTCACACCCACCGCATCCACTATCACTGAAGGATGAAACACCATGTCTGACAATTCGATCGGCAAACATATCGAGTTCGCCGCACGGGCGTTGAAGATGCCCACCATCCGCCGCTGCTGGGCCGAGCTGGCTGAGCGGGCACGCGCCGAGAACTGGACCCACGAGCAATACCTTTCCGCGATCCTCGATCGTCAAGTCAGTGAACGCGAAGCCAACGGCACCGCTCTACGGATCAGTGGCGCCCGGTTCCCGGCGATCAAAACCCTTGAGGACTTCACCTTCGACCACGTCCCCGGCCTGCGTCGTGACGTGATCGCCCACCTGGCCACCAGCACCTGGATCGCCAAGAGCGACAACGTCATCCTGCTCGGACCACCAGGAGTAGGCAAAACCCATCTCGCCATCGCGCTCGGCATCAAAGCTGCCCACAACGCCTACCCGGTACTCTTTGACACCGCCACCGGATGGGCCACCCGCCTCACCGAAGCACACGCCACCGGTCGCCTAGCCCACGAACTCAAACGGCTCCGCCGCTACCGACTGCTCATCATCGACGAAATCGGCTACCTGCCGTTCGACTCAGACACCGCGAACCTGTTCTTCCAACTCATCGCCAGCCGCTACGAACAAGGTTCGGTGCTGATCACCTCGAACATGCCCTTCGGTCGCTGGGGCGAAGTCTTCGCCGACGACGTTGTGGCCGCCGCGCTCATCGACCGACTCGTCCACCACGCCGAGGTCATCACCATCGACGGCGACTCCTACCGCACCAAAACCCGACGATAACTCGTCAACACCGACCAGTAACCACACCACAAGGGGGTCAAAATTCAACCGTCGATAAAGGGTCAGTTTTCAGCCGCCGTTGACAATGGCGCATCGAGACCGCGAAGCGATGGGTGCACGCACAGGTTTCGGTCTTCGCGGATGCGTTCCAGCGCACGTTTATCCACGCTGTCGATCAGTTCTAGGAGTTGAGCGCTATCGAGTAGCTTGTTCTCGATCCTCTGCATTGCGCTGGTGCCCTGGGGGGTTAGGCCGTGGTCCTGAGCCTTTTCAATTTCCTCTCGAAGGTCGATGGCGTCTCTGTCGCCGTCGTCTGCCAGGGACCCGATCTTGGCGATGAGATCGGTGGTCACGGCTGTCCACGTGATGGTGATGCTCGCGCGTACGGCGCCGCTGTTGTAGCACTGCCACGCCTCGGTGGCGAGTGTTCTGGTTTCTGGGTTCCATACCTCTTGGATCTGGGTATCGACCGCAATCACTCTCGTAACCCCTCGCAAAGAGACATATCCAGTATGCTGTGGGGAGTCTATCTGGGCGCTGATTTGGGCCTGTAGGTCGACGATGAGGCCGGTCAGCTCGTGCTGTGCTCGACTGACCCGGCGGGCGTTGGCATTCTGGGCGGGTGTGGACTTGGATTCGTATTGACCGCAACGCCCTCGGGGCGGGGTTGCACTTCGCCAACCGTCTGCCCGCTCGCTGTGTGCAGCACCTCAGCACGTGACCGCCAGGGGTCAGAGCGTGAAGATGCCGCTGAGAGTAACTGCCGAACTGCCGCACGGGGTGTGCTTCGGCACCCCGTGGGGCATCAGCCTCGACGGGCTGCTGGCCTCGGTGCTCTGGCACCGCCACAAAGCCGCGGCCGCCGCCCGCGGCGAGGTCCTCACCTACGACCCCCTCGCGGTGCCCGAAGACCTGGAGCTACCGCTGGCGCGCTGCGAGGCCGGGCAGCCGTGGCACTGGATGTGCACCTTCGCCCACACCGTCCCCACCACTCCATATCCCGAACCACGTATGCGGTCCAGCCGTACGGATCACGCTGATCTGCAACGCCTCTCACCCTCGGTACCCTCCACGGTCTCAGACGCCCGCGGGCACTACCGCAAACGCCTGATCCCCGCCGCCGCGACGATCACTGCGACCGCGACGTGGCGCGCGGTCGGCGACCCCGGGAAGATCGCCGAGCTGCTCGCCGAGGTCACCGATATCGGCAAGTACCGCACCAGCGGCGAAGGCCGCGTCACCGCCTGGACCATCGAACCGGCACCCGGCGACGACGTCTGGTCCGCTGGCCACGAACACCACCCCGGCGTCCTGGGCCGCAGCACCCCGGCACCGTGCGTCGCTGACCGCCCGGACATCGTCCACGGTGGGCGTTCCCGGATCGCGGTCCGGGCGCCGTACGCCCACCCCAGCCGCCACGCGGACGCGGCCTATCTGCCCGCACCCGACGAGGCGCAGCGGTGACCCGCGTGCGGGGCGGCCGAGCCACGACGCGCACTGCGGTGATCGCGGCGTGCGCGGTCCTCGCCGCCGGCGTGGCCGGCTGTGGGTCGGATCGATCCTCACCGAGATCAACGTCAAAGACACCCTGAGAACAAAGCTCGATGTGGACATGGAAAATTACCTGATCCTGGAGGCTTGTAATCCACCTTTGGCCCATCGCGCTCTGGGAGTCAATCGGCAGATCGGTCTGCTGTTGCCCTGCAATGTCGTGGTCCGCACCGACGCCACCAATCGATCAAACTCGATCGTCGAAGCGATGAATCCCGACCTGATGGTCGAGGTCTCCGGGGAAGCCGAACTTGCACCGGTGGCCACCGACGCGTCAGCCAAACTCTCGGCCGCTATCGCGGCATTGGAAGCCATAGCCTCCACGTGAGTAAACACGTCCAACAGTCCGCGACCGCAACGAGTACCGATGAGCGCAGGGACATTCCATCTTGACCCGGCATGCCCGTTCGCCTTGGCCGCCTCACGGTGGCTGCTCAACGCCGCGCGGCGCCGACATCGAGATTGATTGGCGGCAAATGAGTTTGGCAGTGCTCAACGAGGGCGCAGATGTTCCTGAGCACCAGCAACAGCACCACATAGCGGTCTCTCGCAGGCTGGGTTGTGTCCTGGCCGCTGCACATGACAGGACCGGCGACAGGCACTCGGACCGCTCTGCACCGCCCCGGGGCAGCGTGTGCACCACCAGAGCGCCGACGTCACCACAGCAATGGTGGCCGACGCGCTCTCCGAAAGCGGCCTCGATCCCCAGCTCGCCGACAATCTCCACGACTCCACCTACGTCAGCGCAGTGTGCGTCGCTCACCGGGAAAGCCAAGACGGTCTCGGCGGCTCCGGTGGATCGCACCGAATGAGTCAGCTATCCCGTGTCCACGCATATCGACCCCCGAGCAAGTTGATCAACTCGCCGGGGCCACTATCTGGGGCATACACGTCAGGGCGCATTGCGTTCTACAAGCCCGTCCGCGATTCTCGATGATGCCGCGCCGACTTGTCGGAGAAGCCGTGCCACTCGCGGCATGACCTCCAGATCGCGGTAGACAGCCGCGTGCACAAGCCAGGCCGCAGCTTCAGCCGCAGTGAGCGCGGGAGTGTGGTGGTATTCGTCGGTGGGCTCGATCATCGGTGTCCGGACGAGCGGGAAAAAGACTGTCGTCACAGAGACCCCTGTGCCGCGCAACTCCGACGCTATGCTGCGTCCGAAAGCGGTAATCGCGGCCTTCGATCCCGCGTATGCCGAGAACTTTGGCATGGCGCCCATCGGGATACCCCAGGTGGACACGTTGATGAAGTGACCGCTGCCGCGCTCCTTCATGGCAGGTAGGAACCCTAACGTCAGTTGCACGGGACCGAAGTAGTTGACCGCCATGGTGCGCTGATAATCGTGTAGCCGATCAGTCGAGTCGAGGACCTCGCGGCGAATCGACCGCCCGGCGTTGTTCACGACGATGTCCGGGCAGCCGTATTTATCGAGCACGTACTGGATCAAGCGAGCTGTGTCGTCGGTATCGGAGAGATCCCCCGGACAGGTGTCGGCATAGCCGCCCTCGGCCCGGATACGCGTGACGAGTTCGTCGAGGCTGTCGGCACGACGCGCCACCGTCAGGACGTGGGCTCCACGACGGGCGAACTCTTCAGCTGCCGCAGCACCGATGCCCGACGACGAGCCAGTGACGAGGACGGTCAAGTTTTGTAGCCGTTTAGCCGGCGATCTGGTGCGAAGTGTGTTGACGAGCTCGACCGGCGTGCGTGGTCGTTGTAAAGCAGTATGCGCGACTCGGGCTGGCACGTATTTCACGGCTACTGTCACCATGGGTGGAACCGTAGATCACGAGGCCCCGCAGCACCAGTGCCCGGCCGTCCGCTGGGGTGCAAACGCTGTCTGTCGGCGCGATCGCTGCCGCTGGCTTCACCAGCGAATCCAGCGCAGCCGGAACCGATTCCGCATCTTTTCCCCGAACAAAGTTGTGCTGCAGGCGATTACATCGCCTAACGGAACAACGTGTCGATCTCTGTACGTCAGGCGAGCGCTGGCGATCAAAGAATGTAAACGTGGACCGCTGTGGCCACAGGTCCCAGCTTGCAACGAGGGGACCTGAAAAGTCGAACTCAGAACCGGCGAGCGACCTTACGTTACGCGCTGCTCGTACGAACACGCGTGCATCCGATGCTTTAGGTCAGCCCGGTCTGAGGGGGACCCATTCGATGGTCCAGTCGCTATGCGGCTTGAGGTTGGTGGGTCGTGGTCCACTGTAGGGCGAACTCGGCGGGGGTGAGTCCGTGGTGGGCCGAATGGGGTCGGTTGGCGTTGTAGTCGATCCTCCAGTCTTCGATGATGACCCGGGCTTCGCGCAGGGAGTCAAAGCGCCAGGAGTTGAGCAGCTCGTCGCGCAGGCGGCCGTTGAACGATTCGATCCAGGCGTTCTGCCACGGGGAGCCGGGGTCGATGAATAGTGATCCGGTGCCGTTGAATCGGCACCAGTCGTTGACGGCGTGAGCGACGAATTCCGGTCCGTTGTCGAACCGCACGTAGCACGGTGGACCATGTATCAGGGCCAGGCGGTCGAGAACGTCAACCACGCCATCGGCGTTGATGACGCGGTCGACGTGGATCACCAGGGCTTCGCGGGTGAACTCGTCGATCACGTTGAGCATTTTGATGGTTCGGCCGTCGGCGGTGGTGTCGAATTGGAAGTCCATCGCCCAGATCACGTTCGGCCGGATTGGGCACATCGCCCCAACCGCGGTCCCGATTCCGGTGAGCCGTTTCTTCCTGCGGCGCTGGGGAACTCGCAGCCCCTCCTCACGCCACAGGCGGCGGATGCGTTTGTTGTTGACCGTGAAGCCCGCTTTGCGCGCGGCGATCGCGGCGCGTCGCCAGCCCCAGCGGGGCCGGTCGGTGGAAAACCCACGTAGCCAGGACCGCAGCTCGGCTTCCTCCGCGGTGATCGGCGCTGGGTGCAGTCGCATCGTGGAGCGGTGGATGCCCACCACAGCACATGCTCGCCGCTCAGATACCGGCTCTTCCTGATTGACGGTGCGTAGAACGGGTTCTACCGGGCACAAGATGTAGGTCGGGTTCGGCGGCGGCGAGCCGGGGATGCGGGCGGGTCCTGTGGTGTGAAGATGAAAGCCCCTACACCTCATCACTCACACCGACAGGACCCTCGTTGCAGCGTAGCGCCATTGCCGACACGATTTGCCGCACGATCGAACTCGGGGTGACGATCACCGATGCCGCTCTCGACGGCGAGGATCGCACACACCTGTTCTGCGAGGTCTTGGCCCCGAAGAGTAGCTGCCCGAGGTGCGAGCGGGCGGGTCGGTTGCGTGATCATGTCGATCGTGAGGTGGCAGATCTACCGATCGTGGGCCATCCGACCCGGTTGCATCTGAGGGTGCCGCGCTACGCCTGCGAGAACGGCGCGTGTGGTCAGGGCATCTTTCGCGCCGACATCTCGGCGATCGTCGCGCCGCGCGCGGCGGTGACGCGCCGCACGATCGCGTGGATTCTTCGGCGGATGATTCTGGACAAGATGAGCGTCTCTGCGGTCGCCGCGTCGGTCGGGTTGGGCTGGAACACCGTGAATGCCCTCGCGTTGCAGGCGGCGCGTACGGTGGCTTCGGCGCCTGGCCGACTCGACGGTGTCAGGGTTCTCGGTGTTGATGAGCACAAGTGGAAACATGTTCGCGGCAATGGTGATTCGAGTTTCGTGACCGTGCTGGTCGACCTCACACCGATTGTGGATGGGACCGGGTCGGCGCGCTTGCTGGATATGGTGGGCGGCCGGTCCAAAGCGGCGTTGAAGGACTGGCTCGATGCCCGCGATGACTCCTTTCGGGACCGGATCCGGGTGGTCACCATGGACGGATTCACCGGGTATCGCACCGCGACCGCCGAGGCATTGGATAAGGCGCGGGCGGTGATGGACCCGTTCCACGTGGTCCATCTGGCCGCCGAGAAGCTCACAGTGTGTCGTCAACGCGTGCAACACGATACGTGTGGGCACCGCGGCCGCACGGGTGATCCGCTCTACGGTATCCGCCGACCACTGCTGACCCGGATCGCGTTGCTGACAGACAAGCAGAAGGCCCGGCTACGTAGCGGGTTGGAGGCTCACGAGGAGCACGTGGCCGTCTCGGTCACCTACACGATCTACCAAGAGCTGATCAACGCCTACGGCCAGGAGAACAAGCGTGACGGCAAGATCGCGATGTACAAGCTGCTCAAACGGATTCATACCGGCGTTCCGTCCGGGCTGGCAGAGTTGGCCCAACTCGGCCGATCATTATGGGCGCGGCGTGCCGAGATCTTGGCCTACTTCGACACCGGCGCCTCCAACGGACCCGTCGAAGCGATCAACGGCCGCCTGGAACACCTCCGCGGGATCGCGTTGGGCTTCCGCAACCTCAACCACTACATCTTGCGGTCACTCATCCACTCCGGCGGCCTCGCACAACACCTCGACGCACTCTGAATCAGGAAGAGCCCAGATACCCCGAACCGCTCACGCAGCATCGTCACGGCGCTGCGCTTGCGGTTCGGGGTCAGAAGTTTCCCGACGAAATCTCCTTGAGCATGTCGATATCGAGGGCCTGGTTGGCGACCAACTTCTTGAGCCGAGCGTTCTCAGCTTCGAGTTCTTTGAGGCGTTTGACGTCATTGGCCTTCATGCCCCCGTACTGGGCCACCCAGCGATGCCAGGTCGACTCTGTGACCTCCAGATGCCGGCACACCTCAGCCAACTCCTGCCCGGTCCCGAGGAGCTTGTTGCCCTCGGCCAGCTTGCGGATGATCTGATCCGGCGTATGCCGCCGGCGCTTGCTACCTGCCATGTCGTCGTCGATTCTTCCTGCCCAAACACTCGGGCAACAGAGTCGCACAACAACTGGACCACTACGAAGGGCCCACCTCAGGTCGTCAACCGAAATAACGAACTCGGAGCAGACCTGCGAGCCCCGCAGAGCCACTGCCGCACATAGGGACGGGCCGGACACGTCATCGAGGGTCAACAGGGCCGGTGTTCCGTCGTGCCGGCTGGTCAATTCGGGCAGAAGTATCCAAACCGCGAATGGGGTACTGCAAGTACCTGGTACTGTGCGAACACCCATCGCGGAGGGCTGTTCAGCAAGGTGAAGGAGAATCAGTATCGCTACGGAACTTGCTGGTCGTGCGACAGACAGTCTTGCGACCTTCGGAAACACGATTGCCCTCGCCGGCCAGGCATTACGGTGGGCCGTGCACGACATTGTCACCGGACGGTTTCCTTTCCGGGAGGTCGTTGTACAGACCTGGTTCGTCATCACCGTCACGACGTTGCCGGCGATCCTGGTGGCGATTCCGTTCGGCGTTATCGTCTCGGTGCAGGTCGGAAGTCTGACCCAGCAGGTCGGGGCCACGTCCATCGCCGGCGCCGCTGGTGGACTCGGGATCATTCAGCAGGGGGCACCGATCGTCACAGCCCTTCTGCTCGGTGGTGCGGCAGGGTCAGCCATCGCCTCTGACCTCGGCGCACGCACCGTCCGTGAAGAAATCGATGCCATGGAAACTCTTGGACTCAACCCGACCCGTCGAGTCGTCGCACCGCGGTTCGTTGCGGTTCTCATCGTCGCTCCAATGTTGTGCATGCTGATCGTGTTTACCGGTCTCGTGGCCGGCTACATCCTGAGCGTCAACGTCCAGGGCATCACGCCCGGAAGTTACGTCGCCTCGTTCGCCTCGTTCGCCTCGTCGGCGGACATCCTGGTGGCACTGATCAAGTCATTGGTGTTCGGTCTCGTGGTCGTGGCGATCGCATGTCACCGGGGTCTGTCCACGAAAGGCGGCCCGAAGGGTGTGGCCCAATCTGTCAACGCCACCGTGGTCCTGGGGGTGGTGGCGTGCTTCGTCATCAACGTGGTCATCACCCAGCTGACAATCATGTTCGTCCCGCAGACCATCGGATGACGGAGAACACGTGACCGCAGTACCATCCACCCGTTTCACTTCGGTCACTCGTCCGATCGTGCGTTCTGTGACGCCCCTCGCCGAAGTCCCCGCACAACTCGGGCACATCACCACGTTCATCATCGACACCGTCGCAGGAATTCGTCACGTCGCGACCACCTATCGACGACAGACGCTCTTGTACATACAGGAGTTTGCCTGGGGACGAGGCGCTGTTCTGGTCGGCGGGGGTACCGCAGTCGTGCTGGTCATTCTCGGAATGGCTGTCGGGGCATCTATCGGCATCCAGGGTTACGCCTCGCTGGACCTGGTGGGGATGGGGTCTCTTACCGGGTTCATCTCGTCATACGCCAACACTCGGGAGTTGGCACCGATGATCGCTGCGATCGGCTTTGCGGCCCAGGCCGGCTGTCGCCTCACTGCGGAGATCGGTTCGATGCGCATCGCCGAAGAGATCGACGCACTCGAATCGATGGCGGTGCGGCCGATTCCATACGTCGTCAGCACACGCGTGGTCGCAGCGATCACCACCATCATCCCGCTCTACATCGTGACGCTGATACTAAGTTTCGCCGCGGCCAAGCTGGTCGTCATCCTGCTACACGGCCAGTCAGGTGGCACCTACGACTTCTATTTCAATGCGTTCCTCAAACCGCAGGATCTGGCGTTCTCAGTCATCAAGGTCCTGATTTTCGTAGTTTCGGTCGTCATCATCCACAGCTACCAGGGTTTCTACGCCACCGGTGGAGCAGAAGGCGTCGGCCGCGCGTCTGGTCGAGCGATCCGCAGCAGTCTCATCGTCATTGTTGTGGAGGACATGATCTTGACCCTGCTGATGTGGGGCTTCGATTCGGGCGTCAGGATTTCGGGCTAGGGGTTGAAGTGGCTGTTTATAAAGATCCGTCAGGGCGCGCGCCCTCAATAACAAATTTGACACTGCGTGGGATTGGGGTCCTCGTCGTAGTGGTGGTTGCGGCCTATTTTCTGGTGTCAAACGCAACCGGAAAATTTGAAGATAACAAGACAGTGACGATCACCACCGACGCGATTGGTGACGGGTTGAAGGGCGGATCGGAGGTGAAGTATCGGGGCCTCACGGTGGGCAAGGTGTCCTCGGTGTCGGTGCGCGACCAAAGCACGTCTGTGAAAATTGAGCTCACCGGAGCGAACGACGACATCCGGTTGCGTCAGGGCTTGGCGGTGAATTACACGTCCGCCAGCGCGCTGGGGCCGACGGCACTGGATATTGTCGACCCCGGGCAGGGAGCGCTCATCCGTGATGGCGGCAGTGTCTATGTGAGCAAGCAGCAGTCCGAACAAACGTCGGTCTCGACCCTGATTCGAAAACTTTCCAAGCTGGTCAATGCTCTCGATCAGCCGGCGTTCAATTCTGTGGTGAAGTTTGTCGTCGACGATTCCCAAACGTTTGCCGACGCCGGCAAACTCATGTTCCAGATCGCACAGCTCACTCGGGACGTTCAACAGCGGCCAGTGGGCCAGGATTTGGCGATCGCGGCAGACGTGTCCGAGGGTGTTGCCGACTTCATGAAGCCGTTCATTCCGGGCATCCTCATAAACGTCGACATCGCTGACTTCTTCGCCACCGACGAGGCCATCAAACAGACCAAGGGCAACCTCAACGACACCGGCGAGGTCCTGTTCGGCGCACTCGGAGGACTGTTGAACAAAAACTACCCGGCGTTGAGTTCACTACTGGACGTCGGCCTCGATCTGGCGAGGCCAGTCGCCAGATCGGCCTCGGGGCTCGCGCGGACCGTTTACACCATCCCGCAGATCCTGGACAGCATCGACAAGGCCACGCCGCAGGTCGGCGAGCGAGTACAACTTCAGGTCGCCCTGGTAGTGCAGACGTCACCTGCGCTGCAGAGCGCGCTTGCAGTAGGAGGACCGAGGTAGATGAAGCTCAAGTCGTTAACTCCCACCATCATCAAGATCGTCGCGTTCGCCGCAGTCATCGGCGTTCTCACCTACGTGATCATCGCCATCCTCCAACCCAGCTCGGATGGACCGAGTTCTGAACGATCAGCGGTCTTCTCCGATGCCTCCGGGCTCAAACCTCGCGACGGTGTGCGGCTGGCTGGAGTCAAGGTCGGTTATGTGACGGCGATCGACCTGAACGGGCCCACGGCGGTCGTTCATTTCCAACTGAACGACGACATCACGATCACATCGAAAACCACCGCCGCCGTGCGTTATCAGAATCTTCTCGGACAGCGATATGTCGAATTGATCGGTGCGGCACAGGGGAAGACACAGGGGGAACTCACACAGGTGGCGCTCGACAAGACCATTCCCTCATTTGATGTGTCCACCTTGTTCAACGGATTCAAGCCGGTGTTCGACACGCTTAATGCCGACGAGATCAATGAACTGCAGTCCAATTTATTGCGCGTTGCTCAAGGTGATGGAAGGGGCATATCGCCTGTTCTGAAGCAGATCGCCAACATCACCGCCTACGGGAACCAGCGGTCTGAGATCATCACGAATATTGTGACGAGTCTCGGCCAGGTCTCCGACCAGCTCGAAGGCCGCTCGGCGGAGATGGTCGAACTCGTCGACAAGCTGGGATCGATCGTCGACGCCTTCAGCCGCGTGAGTGACCGGCTGCGAGAGTCGCTACGCGAGGTCAACCGGTCCATGTCGAAGACGGTCCTCACCGGCGAGCAACTCGAGTCAACGTACGACCAGAGTTTCGCGGCGATCTATCAGCGTCTGGCGCGAGAACCCGGGGAGTTAGAGGGTCTACTCAACGGTGCGGTGCTGCTCAAGCCCCTTATGGACTCGCTCACCGCTGCGACGAACTCCACGCCGAGCGAGGCGCAATGTTCGAAAGGTCTCCTGCCCCTGCCGGATACAGCGCAGATTGCGCTTATGGGGCAACGATTGGTGGTGTGTAAGTGAGGTTGTTCAATCGAAATCGATCGCATCACCAGCCCGAACGCAGACGCGACCTCATCGTCGCCGGTGTGGTGGTGGTGACCGTGGTGGTCGGTCTGGTCATCGCCGGGGCCGTGTATATCGCACCGCCCGGTCAAAAGGTGTACTCGGCCCATCTGGTCAACACCGGCGGGCTGGAGTCGGGTGATCAGGTGCGTATAGCGGGGATAAGACAAGGGAGGGTGTCGTCGGTGGACCTCACGGGAACGGTTATCACAGTCAAATTTCGACTCGACGACTCGGTGTCAGTCCGTTCGGATGCTACCGCAGCGGTTCGCCTGATCACGCCGATCGGCGGGCGAGTTCTCGATCTGGACCCAGGGTCAGGACCGACCGCGCTGTCGGGGGCCATCCCCCTTGTTCAGACATCGAGTACCTACGACATCTCCAACACGCTCGAGACGACGACGCCGGTGTTCCGTGATGTGAACGGCGTCGATCTCCGTCAAACTGCGGCGCTGCTGCAGAATGCGTTCTCCGACGGCAACACAAACATTCCCGACGCACTGAGGAACACCAGCAGTCTGATGGACCTCCTAGAGCGACAGTACGGTCAGCTCGACAAAACGGTCGCTCTATCGGATGAATACGTCAAAGCTTTCGCCGACCAAAAACAGGTGCTAGTCGACTTTCTCCGTCAACTCAGCTTCCTGGCCAGGACGCTGGGACCTGATATCCAGAACGTCCGCGACGGGTTCGACTATCTCAGGCGTCTGTTCAAACTCCTGACGAGGCCGCTCGTGGCGTACCGCGATGGCATCGAACCGTCCGTGCAACAGTTCAAGACGCTCCTGGACAAGGTGTCGACAGAGATGCCGGGCTACTCCAATGCCCTGACACAGATCGATCAGATCACTCAGCGCCTCGGCGTCCTCCTCCAGGCGCCGGTCGGTGCGCCGGCCACCACAGAACCAGAGGTTCGTGTGTGCATTCCGAGTGGTGACGACAAATGCTGACCACCTGGGTCCGAAGACTGCTGCTCCTGATCGCCGTGGTGGTGGTGGTCATCGCTGGTATCGGGATAGGCCGGACAGCGTCCGACGACACGCGCGCCCTGTGCGCAGAGTTCACCGATGCATCGGGCCTCTTCGAAGGCAACGCAGTCGCCATGCTCGGCAAGAAGGTGGGCAGCGTCGTCGGGGTGCACCAGAATAAAGGTCAGTCCGGTGTAAGGATCGACATGCGGGTCGACAAGAGCGTGCCGCTGTCTGCCGACGTCGGCGCGACTCTGGTGTCGACATCCATCGTGACCGAACGTCAGATCGAGTTCACCAAGCCGTACTCCGGTGGAGCCCGATACGAGACGAATCAGTGCATTCCGTTGAGTAAGACGAGAACCCCGCTGGGAATCAGTCAGACGCTCGACTCGATCAGCGACTTGTCCGAGGACCTGGTCAAGGACAACGGCAGAAACACCGACGCCGTCCTGCAGTCCCTCAAGCTCGTTTCCCGCAATCTGGAAGGGACCCAGGGTGACGTGGCCGGGATCATCAAGGACTCTGCCACGCTCATCAACGACCCGGCCAAGCGGGATGGACAGGTTCGCAGGATCGTCGGGAACCTCGCAACACTGACGGGGGTGGCAACCGAGAACGACAAAGAGGTGACCGCCCTCTTCGACAACTTCGTGGGTGCCATCAATGTCATCGTCGCGTTCGGCCAGACGTTCGGCGCGGCAGTCGAGTACGCGGGGACGTTCGTACCGATCCTCTCGCGGCTCGCAACGGATTTCGGGCCCCCAATATTCGCGATCGGTGATGCTGCCGTTCCGCTCATCGCCGGCATGGGAGAGCAGCCGGACATGGTGGCAGCGGTCGCAGCCCGCACGGCAGACCTCATCATGAAACACCCCGATGCCAAGTCGATCGTGCAGGCGTTCGCAGTGTCGCTGCCTTTGCGAAGCCTCGTCAGTGGCTGCGCCGCGCCGGTGGCAAACGGCGTCTGCGGGCCCGGCGATGCATCAAGGACGATCGCCGGGATGATGGGGGGAGGGGCCTGATGATCTCAGTCAACCGGGCACGCCTCGGACCCATGGTGATCGCACTGATGGCAGCGATGGTGTTCGTGACGTCGTGTGGGATCAACGCTGACAATC
The DNA here is from genome assembly GCF_030316175.1 of Gordonia sp. Swx-4. Taxonomy (NCBI): domain Bacteria; kingdom Bacillati; phylum Actinomycetota; class Actinomycetes; order Mycobacteriales; family Gordoniaceae; genus Gordonia; species Gordonia sp. Swx-4. The sequence goes on along the minus strand of NZ_CP128197.1, from coordinate 59,450 downwards.
CGCCGACCATAGGAACCTCTGACGGCAACGGCTACGACATCCAGATGGAGTTCACCAGCGCACTCAATCTGCCGGCCCTCGCAAAAGTCCTCTCAGAGGGGCTCAGCGTCGGAACCGTCGAGAATGTCACGTACGAGAACGGGCATGCGGTCGTCAAAGCTCGCATCGATAACAAGACTCAGCTGCCGGCCGAATCGCGAGCCGAGCTGCGTCAGGACACTCTCCTTGGTGAGATCTACGTTTCCATCCTTCCCCAGCCGAGCCGTCGACGGGTGCCTTGCTGCGGTCGGGTTCGGTGATCCCGCTGGCACGGACCGAGCCGGCAGCGAATGTCGAGGACGTCATGCGTGGGATGGCGAATGTTCTCGGCGGCGGTGAACTCGACAAGATCCACACCGCGATCTCGACATTGAACACCTCGTTCCCCAAGGATCCGCAGGAATTCGACGCCCTGTATCGGACAACGCTGGAGACCGTTTCGGAGGTCTCCTCGAACACTGACAAGCTCGACGTGGTGTTGAGGTCGGCTGATCGGACTCTGAAGGTGATTTTGGCTGATCCGTCGGGAATCGACCGGATGCTGACTAAGGGCGGAACCAACTTCTATGGCCTCGGCTACTCCCTGATCGACGTCGCGTTACTCATCGCCAACTTGCGTACATTTGCTACGGCCGCGGGCAGGATCGTGGATCCGGAGTACTCACGCATCAAGGAGTCGGTGGCCGCGATCGCCCCGGTGATCGCGTCGATCGCCAACTCCGACATTTACTCGAAGTCCGTCACGGAGCAGGCAACGCGCGTCATCCGCGACAAACTCATTCCATTCGTGGGGTCGCCTGACATCAACCTCTCGGACATCTCCATCGATGGTCGGGACCTGGCGCGGCGTGACGCCGAATCGTTCATTACCGTGTTGAAATCGATCGGAATGATGCCGTGAACCGCAGCAGCAGCACGCTCATATCGATGGTGGCTTTGGCCGTCGTGTTCGTCGCAGGGCTCGGCTACCTCGTCGTCGGCGTGGCACGCGTCAACCCCACCCGCTCCGAGTACTCGTTAACCGCCTTCATCGACAGCTCAGGCGGTCTACTGGACACGTCGCCGGTGATGGTGCGGGGGATACCCGTCGGAAAGGTGGCCTCCATCAACGTCGTGGATTCGGCACTTAAGGTCGAGATGGCGATCGATTCCGATCACAAGATCCCCCAGGACAGCGTGATGTCGATCCAGAATCTGTCGATCGCGGGGGAACAGTACATCAACTTCGTGCCCGGGGGCACGGCCACCGGCGGGTACTTTGACAACGGAGACGTGGTGCCCGCTGAGGCGGTGCACGTGTCGCAATCGGTGCCCCAGGTGTTGCCGAAGATGGCTGCGGTGGCAGATGGGCTCGACCCGGCTTCGATCGAGTCCATCAACAAGACCGTCGCCGAGGCCGTCGCAGGACGGCAGGGAGACCTCGACATGATCGGCGACATGATGCACCGTCTAGTCGATTTCGTCGGCAAAGATGGGTCCGTCCGGGTGACCGCGGACAACGCCGAGTTCCTGCTCGGCCTCATGTCCAATGTCGGGGACGTCCTCAGTACGGCAGCTGTGCGTACCCCTGACGCCGTGAACGGATTGGCGCGAATTCAGCGGGCGTTCATCGAGTTCACAACCACCTCGTACGACAAGTGGCCTCCCGTGTTGAAGCTTGTGGACAAGCTCAGTGGCTATATCCAGATCCTGCAGCCTGATCTGGTGACGATCACCCGGGCGGTGAAACCGGCGACAGAGAAGGTCGCGGACACATACGTCGACTTCGGATCGATCGGCGACCTCCTCGCCCGAACCTTCCCGACGTCGCGACCAGGTCGCGCCGAGGTCCCCATCACCGTGTCGCAATCACCAAGATGACGGCTTGTCCGCAAGCGACTGTCACCAGCAAGTACACAGAAGGCCCCAGATGACAAATGACGAGCAGACCAGACCGCCTACTGAGGCCACTGAGGTCGAGGGCGGCGCGGCAGCAGCGACGACGGATGGCGATCTGCTGGTGGACGAGAACGCCAAAACCGCTTCCGTAGCCGCGACGGGGGTTGACGACAGCGACGTCGACTCCCCCTCGCCGAGTGGGCGTCGCTGGTCAGTATGGCCGCGATCACGTGCTGCCGTGGTCGTTTCGGCCGTGATCGTGGTGCTCGCTGTGCTGGTCGGCGTGTTCGCCTACCTCTACCTCGAGGCCGACGACGCGAAGTCGGTATTGGAAAACGACGCCGCGCAACGGGCTGCGGCGGCGGAGGCCGCCTCGGATTACACGACCAAGTCCCTGACCTACAGCTATCAGAACACCGACGCCTTTTTTGCGGCGGTCAAGGAGAACGCAGGTGAGGCGCTCGTCAAGCGTTACGACGAGGTTCGACCGACGCTGACGCAGATCATGCAGCAGGCCCAGGTGCAGGCGTCGGGACGCGTGCTGGCCACCAGCGTCACTGGTGAAACCGACGGCGAGTACACGGTGATGGTCTTCGCGAGCCAGAAGACGCAGAACGTGCAGAACCCGCAACCGAGTGAACTGCCGACGTTGTTGAAGGTGGTCGTGTCGAAAACGGCTGGGGGCTGGCAGATCCAGGACTATGGCCCAGCAGAATAAGGCGGCTGTGCCGCAGAAGGAGTATTCATGAAGAGCACGATGCAGGACGTACCTTTGACGGTGTCGTCGATCCTTCGCCACGTCGCGACGAATCACGCCGGAAGGCAGGTGATCACCTACGGCGGCGCCGAACCGGCTCGAACCACGACTTACGGGCCCCTTGAGGAACGCTGCGGTCAGCTGGCCAATGCTCTGCGTCGTGCCGGTGTGGGCGACGATGACCGTGTAGCTACTTTGCTGTGGAACAATCAGGAGCACCTAGAGGCGTACGCTGCGGTTCCCGCCATGGGTGCCGTCCTGCATACCCTGAATCTGCGGTTGTCTGCGTCCCAACTGTCGTTCATCGCGAATCACGCTGAGGACCGGGTCATCATTACGGATAGTTCGCTGGTGCCGTTGTTGGCACCGGTGCTGCCGGGCCTGTCGACCGTACGTGTCGTGTTCGTCGCCGGCGGTGGGGAGGTGTCGGCGCTGGAGGGCAACGGCGTCGAAATCATTCGTTATGAGGACGCGCTCGCTGCGGAGTCCCCGGCCTTTCCGTGGGCAGAACCCGATGAGAGATCGGCGGCGGCTATATGCTACACCAGCGGAACCACGGGAGACCCCAAGGGGGTTGTCTACAGCCACCGTTCGATGTTCCTTCACTCGATGGCAGCCTGTACCGGCAATGCGCTCGCCGTGGAGGAGGGTGACCGAGTCCTGCCGGTGGTGCCGATGTTCCACGCCAGTGCCTGGGGTCTTCCCTATGCGGCCCTTATGGCGGGTGCCGACTTGCTTCTGCCCGACCGATTCCTGCAGGCGGCGCCTCTGGCGGACATGATTCAGACACATCGGCCCACGAAAGCGGGTGCCGTTCCGACCATCTGGAACGATCTGTTGCAGTTTGGGTCATCGCATCCCGATGTGGATCTGTCGTCGATCAGTCTGGTCGCCTGCGGGGGTGCGGCGGTGCCGCAGTCGTTGATCGAGGGATTCGCGGACAGGTTCGGCGTCCCGATTATCCAAGCGTGGGGGATGACGGAAACCTCGCCACTCGCCGCGGTGAGTCGACCACCGGCCGGTGTCGCACCGGAATCCGATATGACGTATCGCAAGCGTCAGGGCCGTGCCATCTGTGGCGTCGAGATGCGTCTCACCGACGAGGCCGGTATGCCGGTTCCACGTGACGACAGGTCCGTGGGGGAACTGGAAGTGAGGGGGCCGTGGATCACCGGTGGCTATTATAATATGGACGAAGACAGCGACAAGTTCCGTGACGGCTGGCTGCGGACTGGCGATGTTGGCCACATCAGCCCGGACGGCTATCTGACGCTCACCGATCGAACGAAGGACGTCATCAAGTCCGGTGGCGAGTGGGTCTCATCGGTGGAGCTCGAGAACACCATAATGGGCCATCCTCAGGTGGCCGAGGCTGCCGTGATCGCTATCCCCCACGAGCGATGGCAGGAGACGGCCCTAGCCGTGGTCGTCCGGACGCACGGCAGCGACGTTACCGCCGATCAACTCGGCCAGTGGTTCCTCGAGAATTGCCCCGCCGAGATCCCTCGTTGGTGGATTCCCAAGAACTGGGCGTTCGTGGACCAGGTGCCACGCACCAGCGTGGGCAAGTTCGACAAAAGAGCTTTGCGTGCCCAACATGCCGACGGGGATCTCGTCGTCGTGCCGAACTGAACACATTCTCGCTGACGGCGGCGGTTCGCTGAACCGCCGCCGTCTGGTGTTCACCGCCTCGGCTGATGCTCTCAGAAGTGCTCAGGCCAGGCAGTCCGCAGCGATGACTCACACTGCGACCGAGCATTACAGCACGGGGTGTAGCGAAAGCGTTAGCGCGAATGGGCAATTGATCGTGGGGCCGTTTCACAGCAGGAACCGAGAGTTCCTGTCAACCCTCGCGCGCCTGATGTAGATTCACCCCGCCATCAGCGATTAGACGTCGTCAAAGGTCCTCTGGCATAGGGTCCTACCTCGGTGGAATCCCGGCTCACGGCCGCGCGGTGCAGCCGCCCTGGCCACCAGCTCGCCTCACCGAGCAATGCTGCCAGCGCAGGGACGACAATCGTGCGGACGAGAAAGGTGTCCAGGAGTAACCCGATACCGATGATGAAGCCGATCTGCACCATCACGTCGATCGATCCCAGCATGAGTCCGAACATGCTCGCCGCGAAGATCAAACCGGCCGAGGTGATGACCGAGCCGGTGTATGCGACGGTGCGTAGAACTCCGAGCCGGATATTGGCCACCGATTCCTCTCTGAGCCGGGAAACCAACAGCATGTTGTAGTCGGCCCCCACTGCCACTAGAACGATGAAAGACACCAGCGGGACCGGCCAGGCAATTTCATTGCCGAAAATGTGTTGCAGAACTAGGACACCGATGCCCAGAGCGGCTGCGTAGTTGAGAACGACAGTGGCCAGTAGATAGATCGGTGCGACGATCGCCCTGAGTAAGAGCATTAGGATCAGGCCGACTATCAGGATCGTTCCGAATCCGAGTAACTTGAAATCGTACGCCAGAAGTCGTTGGATGTCGGCGTTGATCGCCGGGAACCCGGCGACAGATGCGCGCGCACCCTGCAGCGTGGTGTTCGGCATGGCGTCCTCGGCCACCTTCGACAGACTGTTCGCCAACGTCATGGCATCCGCGGTATACGGATCGTAGGCGGTCTGCACTACAAAGCGAGCAGTCTTGCCATCCGGCGAGATGAACTGGCGCGCCACTTGGCTGAACTGTTGATCCTTGAACGCGTCGGCGGGTAGGTAGAACCCCGTTGCCGAGTCAGTGTTGCCGATGTCCCGGGCGGGCGCGCGTAGCTGGGCGGCCACTTGAGACAGGCCCGCCAGCAGCTGTACGTTGCTGTCCACCAATGCGCTCACACCGCCGGACAGCTGTCGGGCCCCGTCGGCGAGCGCTCGGACGCCCGTCTGGAGCTGTGACAACCGACTGCCGAGGTCCTGGCCGTTGATCGTCTGCAGAGCGGAGTCGAGGACGTTCAATGAGCTCTGCAACTGCGCGAGGTCCGCCGTTCCCGGGCCCTCGACTCCACCGAGCTGGGTAGCGAAGTCCGCGATACGACCGAGGGACTGGTTGTCGGCCAATGCGCGGATGTCCGAGGTCTGTGTCTGCAAGGCCGAACACTGCGGGATCTGGACGCACCAGGGAGCATCGAGTGCACTCAACGCCGGTGCGACGGCGTCGGCAGCCGACTGTGCTTGTCGTGCCACTCGAGACAGCTCGGGAGCTTGTTGGGAGAATTCATCAAGTGCGGGCGCCGCAGCAGCCAGCTGATCGACGAGCGGACGATACTGGCTGAGCTGCTCGCCGGCCGACGAGGCCTGCTCGAGCAACCCCGACAGCGGCGCGAGGTTGGTGGTGACCTGCTCGTTCAGCAGAGCAAGACCGTCGGCGAGTTGTGATGACCCGGTCTTTAGTAGGTCCAGGTCGCCCTTCCGTGACTGTGCGTCATCGGTCTGTTCGGTGATACCACTACCGATCTGGTCGTTCTGCCATGACAACTCAGCCTGCTCGAGCTTCTCGCCCGTCGGGCGGGTCACCCCGATGACGCGGGTGACGCCGGGCGTCTGCGCGACGCGCGACGCCATCTGTTCAAGATCGGCCAGTCCCTGGCCGGTGCGCATGTCTTCGTTCGACTCCACCAGAAGGAATTCGGAGATGATGGTGTCTTTGGGAAAGTGCCGGTTCAGCAGCGCGTATCCCTCGTTGCTTCCGGTGTCCGGCGGCTGACCTTCCCGATCGTCATAGGTGATTGTCATGGTGGTCGCGATGAGGCCGAGAGCGATCAGTGCCACCAGGCTCACCGCGAGCAGCGGGACCGGCCGCCGGATCACCCCGTTCCCACCCGATGCCAGTACCGTCTGGTGAGGTCACGACGAGGTAGACCCGCGCCACGCTTTGCCGCGAACGACAGCACGGGGGGCAGCAAAGTGACGGTTGCCAGGAAGCCGAAGGCGATAGAGATCGCGCACGCCGGGCCGAGCGTGTTGAACACGCTGAGTTTGGCGAACGCCATCGCTAAGAAAGCAAAGGCAACTGTCGCTGCGGACGCGAGCACCACGCGACCGATCGTTGCGGTGGCGTTCGCAATGGCCACGTCAGGGGTATCGCCCGCCCGGATGCCCTCGTGATACCGGCTTATGAGGAATACGGAGTAGTCGACTCCGGCGCCGAAGATGATTACCGTCATGAACATCGAGGTGAATTGAGACACGGGCATGCCCAATTCGCCCAGACCCGAGAGCACCCCGCGGCCCACTGCCAGGCTCATGCCGACCACCAGCAGCGGCATGAGAGCGGTGAAGATCGATCGGTAGACGATCAGCAGGATCCCGGCGATCAACAGCACCGTGGCGAGCGTGATCACGACCAGATCGGTCTCACCCACCGCGAGCTGGTCGGTGAACGTGGCAGGTGGACCGGTCACCCGAACAATTGTGTCGGTACCACTGAAGATTTCGTTCGCGGTGTCACGGACCGCTTCCACGGCGTTGGCAGCGTCCGGTCCGCCCAACGTCCCGGTGACACCGATAGGCAGATACCACGCCTTCTTGTCTTTGCTCAGCGCCTGACTCTCCGTGAGCGGGTCGCCGAGCAGGTCGCGGACTGCGATGACGTGTTCCGTGTCCGCACGCAGTGCGGTCACCAATTCGTCATACCTGGCGCGGGTGGTGTCCGAGAAACCCCTGTCGTTCTCCATGGCGACGAAGACGGTGGTCTTGGCCCCCTTCTCATTGAACGCCTCACCCATCCGGTCGAGCGTCTGAAATGACGGTACGCCCGCGGGTATCGGGTCCACCGACTGCTGTCGGATCACGGACTCCAGCTGCGGGAATAGCACCGCTAAGCCGACCGCAACCACGACCCAGACCGACGCCACGAATCCCTTGCGCCGCAGCGTGAACCAGGCGACCTTTTCCAGTTGAGCGCTGTATTCACCGGTGCCGGCAGAACGCCTTGATGGACGGTTGTGAACGATCGACGACCTGGCCACGTACGAATTTCCTCTCGGACTCATTGGATTGGGGGAACGCCCCACAGGCGGCTCCGTGCGGGTCGGTCAGCTGTGATGTTCACTCTCTGCTATCGACTCCACGTCTTCGAGCGTGGTGGGGATGTGGTACGGCGGCCTGCTCGTGCCCGTAATGCGATAGCGGTCCCAGAAATCAGGATCGCCCACGACGCACTCGGCGCGGCCCTCTGGTGTCACGAAGACAGCAACCGTGCGCCTGCCCGCGAGGAGGGCGTCGAGCGCATCATTTTTGTCGATCCTGCCGTACCAGGTGTACAAGCCGTTGAGGGGCTGGAAATAGCCTTTGATTTTCACCCGGACAGCAATCTCCTTGCCGCGGCACACCAAGGTGCCCTCGCCGGAGTAGTCGAGATCGTGGTCGTCAGACACGTAAAGCTCACTTTCTTCACATCAAGCGTTGACAAAAGAACACACTGGCAGTGACACTAGCAGTATCGGGTACCCAGAGTATCGGGTATAGAGACGAGACTCAGCTCGGCCCGGAACACAACGGAGGTGTCACATGACCGTTCAGAATGTTGAGATCAAGCCCGACGTTTCGACGGAAGGGGTGTCGCGCGTCAGTGCCCGCAAGCCCGTCGACATGCAAAGGTCTGCCGGCCGACTCCTGCGGGCGGCGGCCGAAAAGTTCTACGACGCGGAGATCGACATCGATTGGGACTCGCCCTGGGAGGAGGGAAAGTACTTCCTGCCCGAGCATCGTGTCTCGCTCTACGGCACCAAGCTGTGGGAGAAAATGAGCGATGAGCAGAAGGTGGAACTCGGGCGCCATGAAATTGTCAGCATTCTCAGCTTCGGTATCTACGCAGAGAATCTGCTCAGCTCAGCGCTGCTCCGAATGTCTGCCAAAGGTGCCCTGACAGATCAAAGGGCCCTCTACGCCCTTAACGAGATCGGCGACGAGGCACGTCACTCGACGATGTTTGCCCGGTTGATCAACAAGACGGGACTGGCGCCGTACAAGTTGCCGAAGGGATTCTTGGGCTTCGCGAAGATTCTGCATTTTGTGCCTCTCGGCCCGTCTGTATCCGGCGCGACATTGCTCATCGAAGAGATACTCGACCGCGCTCAGCGTGAGGCGATGAATGACCCGAAAATGCAGCCGCAGCTGCGCCAGCTCATGAAGATCCACGTTCTCGAAGAGGCCCGCCACATCACCTTCGCGCGGCTGGAAATGGTGGAGGGGATGCAGCGTCGCGGACGCATCTCGCGCGCTTGGCATCGAGGCACGCTGGCGGTCATTGCGAACTTTGCGTACCCGTTGCTCATCAATCCGAAGGTGTACCCCGCTGTCGGAATCAACCGTCTGCGCGGGCTGTGGGCGCAGCAGACGAGCCCGAACTATCGCGTCAATTTGCAGTTCATGTCCGAGCCTATGATCCGGTTCTTCCACGAGGCCGGGATGATGGAGGGGAAATTCACGATGGCGATGTGGCGCGCAACGCGCAGCCTGCCCGACGATCTGCGCTAACACCCTCAGCCTGGCCCCCTCGGCCACTCGCCAACCCTCGACCCCACGTTCGGATGTCTCCGTTCGCGGGCTCGGGTGGATGACATTCTCACACCTGCGACGCGTTCCCGCGCCGTGCAGGTCCGTCTGCTGTATTTGATCAGGGAGCTTTTCACTCAATGCCGTCCTCCAACACCAAGCGCGCGGCGCGCCGCCACGGCGACAGACCCGGGAATAGCCGAGCCTATAATCACCAAGGTACTCATCATCGGCAGCGGATTTTCTGGGCTCGGTATGGCCGTGCAGCTCCGCCGGCGCGGGTATAGCGATTTCATCGTGCTGGAAAAGGCCGACTCTGTCGGTGGAACCTGGCGCGACAACACCTATCCAGGATGCGCATGCGACGTGCCGTCACTGATGTACTCCTACTCGTTCGAGAGCCGCGGTAGTTGGTCGAAGGTGTGGTCTTCGCAGCCCGAAATCGAGCAGTACCTGAAAGAGATCTCCGACAAGCGTGGTGTCACTCAGAAGATCCATTTTGGGCAGAAGTTGGTCTCCGGATACTGGAGCGAGTCCGAATCTCGGTGGCACCTGCGTACCGAGTCGGGCCGGGAGTACATCGCGCAGTACGTCGTGTCCGGTGTCGGCGCTCTGCACATCCCGAACTATCCGAACATCCCCGGAATCGATGAGTTCGCCGGCCAGGCATTCCATTCGGCAAAGTGGGACCACACGGTGGATCTCCAGGGCAAGCGGGTGGCCGTCATTGGCACCGGTGCCAGCGCGATTCAGTTCGTGCCATTCGTGCAGAAGGAGGCCGGCACACTCACGGTCTTCCAGCGAACCCCGGCTTGGGTACTTCCACGCAAGAACTTCGCGGTGCCGACGGCACTTCGGACCGTGCTCAGCAAGATCCCTATCACACGCCGCCTCGCTCGGTGGTCGGTCTACTGGGGCGCAGAGAGCCTGGCCTTCGGGCTCAACGGCCACTCCAACCTTATGCGACCAATCGAAAAAGTGGCGAAATGGAACATCGAGCGTTCTATCGCCGACCCTGAGCTACGCAGAAAGCTGATGCCGTCCTACCGCATCGGATGCAAACGCATCCTGGGATCGAACGACTACTACCCTGCACTCGCCGCGCCCAACACGACAGTGATCAGTGATCGGATTGAAAAGGTCACCGCGGATTCTATCGTCACCGCTGACGGCGTGTCACATCCTGTAGATGTGATCATTTACGCCACAGGGTTCCATGTCACAGACGGATTCGATCAACTCGCGCTCAAGGGCGCCCGGGGCGAAGACTTGCCGTCGCACTGGCACCGGACGGGCATCAACACCCACCTCGGCATCACCACCGAGGGCTTCCCGAACCTGTTCTTCCTGCTCGGGCCCAACACAGGTCTTGGACACAACTCTGTGGTGTTCATGATCGAGCAGCAGATCAAGTACATCATGAAGGCCATCGACGCCGTCGACAGTCGCGGAGCGCAGCGTGTAGATGTGCGGCCCGAGGTTCAAGAACACTTCAACAAGAACATTCAGCACAAGCTCGCCAAGGGGGTATGGACCAACGGCGGGTGTACGAGCTGGTATCTGGACTCGCAGGGTGTCAACCGTACGGTGTGGCCCGGGTTCACCTGGCAGTACTGGCGAGCGACGAAGGACTTCAAGCCCGCCGAGTACGAGATCGCCTGACAACCCAGCCGTAGGTCATCGAGAAGTGAGTATTCAACAGTGAGTAGTTCGACAACAGATAACTATGCGAACCAGGTCGCAGTCGTCACGGGAGCCGCCTCAGGGATCGGCCGGTCCCTTGCGCTTCAACTTGCCGCACGCGGGGCCAGCCTTTCCTTGTCCGACGTCGACGAGGTGCATCTCGCGGAGACGGCGGCTATGTGCCGTACCGCGCATCGGGCGAAAGTCGAGACCGCCGTGTTGGACGTGGCAGATCGTGCTGCCTTCCAGGATTACGCCGAAAGCGTCCAGTCATCTTTCGGGTGCGTGAACATGGTGTTCAACAACGCCGGCGTCGCCCTCGGCGCCGACGTTGTTGACATGTCTTGGGAGGACTTTGACTGGCTGATGGGTATCAATTTCGGCGGTGTCGTCAATGGGACGAAGGCCTTCCTGCCTTATCTGATCGCCTCCGGTGATGGTCATCTGGTGAATACCTCCAGCGTCTTCGGTCTGGTCGGTATTCCCAGTCAAAGTGCTTACAACGCCGCCAAGTTCGGTGTGCGTGGCTTCACCGAAGCGCTTCGCCAAGAGATGAAGATCAGTCGGCATCCGGTCACAGTGACATGCGTTCACCCCGGCGGCGTCAAGACAAATATCGTCAATAACGCTCGGGGTGTATCCGATATGGGGGCAGATACCGCCACCATTGCCACAATGTTCAACAGCATCGCCAGGACCACTCCGGAGAAAGCGGCGTCCACCATCCTCAAGGGAATGGACAAGAAGAAGCCCCGAGTGCTGATCGGCGCAGACGCACGGGGCTTCGACTTTGTCGCACGCGTTGTGGGTCCGCGCTACCAGGACATCTCTGCGCCTATCACCCGCGCGGGCTACGCCTTCGCTCGCAAGCGGGGAATCATCAAATGACCGTCGAGCAGGAGAATCGGCCGGGCACCACCGCGCGATCGCGGACGCTGACCGTGTCGGAGGTCGTGCAAGAGACCAAGGACTCGGTGAGCATCGCCTTCGAAGTGCCTGACGAGATCGTCGACGATTTCAAGCATCTACCCGGGCAGTTCATTACGCTGAAGATCCCGTCCGACCAGACGGGCCACGTCGCACGATGCTATTCGCTGAGCAGTTCACCTCATGTCGATGACTTCCGCCTCGAGATCGGGGTGAAGCGCACCGCTGGGGGATACGCGTCAAACTGGTTGTGCGACAACGTCTCCGTCGGCATGGAAATGACCGTACTGACGCCGTCGGGAAAGTTTACCGCTAAGAGCCTCGACGTCGACATGCTTTTCTTCGCCGGCGGAAGCGGCATCACGCCGATCCTGTCGCTGGTGAAGTCGGCACTGGTGTCGGGCAGTGGGGAAGTCGTCCTGTTCTACGCGAACCTTGACGCCGATTCGATCATGTACGAGCGCCAGCTTCAGCAGATCAGATCCGAATTCCCCGAGCGGTTCACTTTGGTCGACTGGCTTGAGTCGGAGAACGGGATCCCCACATCCGAGGCTGTCGAGAAGATTATTCGTGATCACAAGGGATCGGTGATCTTCACCTGCGGCCCTTCCCCCTTCATGGATCTGGTGGAAAGGTCTGCCACCGCGTGTGGAGTGGACCATTCGGATGTACATCGGGAGGTGTTCCAGTCGCTGGCGGGTGACCCGTTCGACACCGCCACACTGCGTCGACTCAGTGACGATGAGGGTGTAGCTACCGCCACGGTTTACCTCAACGGAGAGTGCATCACCACGGAGTGGCCACGTAACACGCCGCTGCTCGATGTGCTGCTCTCACGAGGGCACAACGCCCCGTACTCGTGTCGAGAGGGCGCATGCAGCGCGTGTGTGTGCAAGCTCATCGAGGGTGATGTCGACATGGTGCAGAACAACATCCTCGTCGACGATGACATTGAGGACGGTGAGCGACTCGCGTGCCAGGCACTTCCGCTCACCGACGCTGTGACGGTGAGCTTCGATGACCTCTGACTCGATGACCTCTGACTCTTCGGGAGCTGGCCTGTTGTCGCCGCGGTCGCGGGAGGTTCTCTCTAGTGACGGCACAAGGCTGTTCGTTGAGGAGTACGGGCTGGGTGATGATGCGCCGCTGTTGGTGTTCAGCCACGGGTGGGCTTGCCAGGGTCGGTTCTGGAGACCTCAGATCGAACACTTCGCCAACACACACCGTGTGGTGGTATATGACCAACGAGGACATGGCTGGAGTGACCGGGGTCGCGCCCCCTTCTCTTCGTCGTTGCTCGGCGACGATCTCGAGGCGGTCTTGCGCGCGGTCGTCACGTCGAGTCGTAAGGCCTTGGTGTCCGGTCACAGTATGGGCGGGATGTCCATCATGGGTTGGGCTGCCGAGCACCCGGAGTCGGTGCCCCTCCTAGCCCGTGGTGCCGTCTTGGCGAGCACTGGACCCTCCCAGTTGGTTAGCCGATCGACGTTAATAAGGTCGCCACGTCGATTCCGCGCCACACTGGAGCGAGCCTTCGCGGCTGGGCTCGCCATCGCGGGACCGGAGATGCTTGACACTCGTTTCAACCGACGGTTGGTAAAATACGGGACGATGGGTCCGCACGCGTCGGCCGACGTTATAGCGGAGTGTTCCGACATAGTGCTGCGTTGCCCACCTGCGGTGCGGGGAATGTGGGGAAAGGTCCTGGCCTCCATCGACGTCAGCAAAGGAGTCGACTCACTTGCGGTGCCGACGACGGTGATCGTGGGTTCTGCCGACAAGTTGACACCTGAGGTTCATTCCACTGATCTCGCCGAACGGCTGCAGCAGCGCGGTCGGTTGCACGATTTCGTGGTGTTGCCGCAGATCGGTCACATGATCAACATGGAGGCACCGAAAGATTTCAACGAAGCGGCGGCGCGATTGGACGCAGCGACCGTAGAACGTTGACAGCGAAGTATCGATGCCTACGGGGTCACGCACATGGCCGCTGATAACTTGCGGGCTTCCAGTAGGATAGTTTCCACAATGTCAGTCGTCCGCCGAGTTTCCTCCGCGCCATCTCAGGTACAGCGTCGGGTGCGTGATGCCCGCAGCACCCGGTGGGATGACCATCGCGTCGCAATACGAGCGGAGTTGGTCGATGCGGCCATACGGGCCATCGACCGCCATGGCGTAGGCGTGAGCATGGACGACATTGCTGCGGAGGCAGGCGTGTCTAAACCGAAGCTGTACCGCTACTTCGGCGACAAAGCGGGTCTAAACGGGGCAGTGGCGGCGAAGCTCGGTGCGTTGATGTGGGAGTCGGCGCAAGTCACAATCTTTGCTGAGCAAGATCATGCGTCTGTTGACGATATGATTCGCTCGTCGGTCCAGTCCTACGTCGCGCTGGTTGGGAAACACCCCGTGGTCATCAGGTTCCTTATGGCGAATCACTTGTTTCAGTACTCCGGATCGGGAAATGGTGGAGTTGCTGACCAGTTGAGGTCGGTGATGGAGGTCGTCGCCGATCGGTTCACTGAGAGTCTGCAACGTATTCACTCAGATGCCTCGATCATTCCCTTGGCAGTGGCGTCCATCCTGGGTGCTGGGCTATCTGCGACTCAGTGGTGGATTGACAGCGGTCGTGAGCAAGGGGTCAACGACAGCTATTTCGCCGCACACCTATCGGAGACGACGTGGGGAATTATCAACGGCGCAGGCGCAACAGTAGGCGTTGCCTTCTCACCTGATCTGCCGTTCAGCCATCCCGGTTTCGCGTCCCGCCTCGAAGTGAACTGACCGCGTTTGCAATCAGCCAATCGCCGAACTATCCGTAATCAGTGGCCGCGCGTCACGGGCCCGGGGTGATTGTTGTCAGTCGATCGTGCAGCCCAGGGACGGCGAGCGTTTGATACGACGAACAGCGTACCCGGCAGCATAGTGGACCCGGAGAGGCCGGCGGCGGGAATACAGAGCCAGCGGACACGCCGGGCCAACACCACATAGCAGACCCTCGCCCCGGTTGTCAACGGCCAGTTTGATGTCCCCGCTGGTGGCCAGGTGAAAGTCCCCACCCTGTGCGGGATGTTCTAGGTGGGTGGTACCTCCGTTCGGTGTGTCATGCGGTAGGAGTCGCCGTCGGTGATGACGATGGTGGCGTGGTGTAGGAGCCGGTCGAGGATGCTGGCGGCGGTGGTGTGTTCGGGTAGGAATCGTCCCCATTGTTCGAAGGGCCAGTGGCTGGCGATCGCGAGGGAGCGGCGTTCGTAGGCGCCGGCGACGAGTCGGAACAGTAGTTGGGTGCCGGTGTCGTCGAGTGGTGCGAATCCGATCTCGTCGAGGATGAGCAGATCTTGGCGTAGCAGGGTGTCGATGGTTTTGCCGACGGTGTTGTCGGCCAGGCCGCGATACAGGGTTTCCACGAGGTCGGCGGCGGTGAAGTACCGCACTTTGTGCCCGGCGTGCACTGCGGCGATTGAAACGCCCCGGGTTTGTCGGAGGCTCTCGAATCTGTGAAGGATGGAGAGCATGGCAGCACCACGGAAGTACAGCGTTGAGCTGAAGGAGCGGGCGACGCGGATGGCGGTGGAGGCCCGCAAGGACCCAGCCACGCGACCAGGGGCGCTCAAACGGATCGGCGATCAACTCGGTGTGCACCCGGAGGCGCTTCGCACCTGGGTCAAGCAGGCCGAGATCGATGGCGGGGACCGCCCGGGGACCACGACCAGCGAGGCTGAGCGGATCGCGCAGCTGGAACGGGAGAACCGGGAGTTGCGGCGGGCGAACACCATC
Source organism: Gordonia sp. Swx-4 (assembly GCF_030316175.1). Taxonomy (NCBI): domain Bacteria; kingdom Bacillati; phylum Actinomycetota; class Actinomycetes; order Mycobacteriales; family Gordoniaceae; genus Gordonia; species Gordonia sp. Swx-4. The sequence continues at coordinate 43,898 of NZ_CP128197.1, read as the reverse complement.
TTGAAGCAGGCATCAGCTTTCTTTGCGTCAATGCCATCCTGAGTAGGCCCGGCGGGATTCGCTCGTTTCTTTGCTGCCCCAGCTTCTGTTGGTGGCTTATCCCGATGTGCGGTCCTGCCGGGTCCCGGACGGTCGTCCGCGTGGCTTGATAGAAGCGTGCCGCTGGTGCCCGATTGAGGCGTGCCCAACGACGACTGCCGGTACCTCGTTCACCCCATCGATCGGAGTCCTCAGTTGATCGTTATCGGAGTCGACGCCCACAAGTCCACTCATACCTTTGTCGCAGTCGACGAGGTCGGACGCAAGCTCGCAGAGCTGACCGCAAAGGCCACTACCGACGGGCACTTGTCCGCCATCGAGTGGGCCACACAATGGCCTCAGCTCCAGTTCGCGCTCGAAGACTGCCGCCACGTCACCCGCCGATTGGAGGCCGATCTGCTCAATCGCGGGCATGCTGTGGTCCGGGTCAAGACCCAACTAATGGCTTTACACCGACGCAGCGCCCGCGAGCCGGGCAAGTCCGATCCGATCGACGCACACGCCGTCGCGATGGCTGCACTGCGCGAGCCGAACCTGCCGATCGCACGTTTGGACGGCCCCGCCCGGGAAGTCAAACTGCTCAGCGATCACCGGCACGATTTGGTCTGCGAGAGAACAAAACTCATCAGCAGGCTACGCTGGCACCTGCACGAGCTCGACCCCGAACTTCACGTCCCTCTCCGAGGATCCGGCATTACCGTGTGATGGACGAGGCTCGCCGACCGGCTTACGCATTTCACCGGCGTGGTTGCCCAGATCGCTGGAGAACTCCTCAGCCGATGCCGGCAGATGACCCGCCAGATCAACGACCTCGAACGCCAGATCCGCGACCGCGTCCGGGTTCTGGCTCCGTCGTTGCTCGCAATTCCAGGCTGTGGGGTTCTTTCCGCGGCGGTCATCATCGGTGAGACTGCCGGAGCGCACCGCTTCCACTCCAAAGACGCCTACGCAAAGTTCAACGGTACGGCCCCGATCCCGGTGTGGTCGGCGCAGGAGCGGGTGCGTCTCAATCGCGGTGGCAACCGTACAGTCAACGCCGCCTTGCACGCCATCGCCATCACACAGGTCGCACGCGGCGGCCTCGGCAAAGCCTATGTGGCCAAACTGCAGGCTGCGGGCAAGACCCGACGCGAGGCGCTACGACTGCTTCGTCGCCGTATCTCCGATCGCGTGTTCCAGGTCCTGCGTGCCGATGAATCCGAACTCGGGAATACCGCAAAAGGACCGTTCGCGGTGGCGGCTTGACATAGAAGCATCGCGGAGATCGACCGCCCACAGCGTTGATCGTGGAGTTCGTCGCCGCTTTCCGCGACGAACACGGAGTCGATCCGATCTGCGCGGCCCTGCGCGACACGGCCGCCCAGATCGCTCCGTCCACAGTCCGAGCCCATCTGAGCTCTCGACGAGTCGAGGCGCCACGGGTGGTCCGTGACCGCGAGATCCTCGGTGAGATCCGCACCGTGCATGCCGACAATCTCGGCGTCTACGGTGCCCGCAAAGTCCACGCCGAACTACGCAGAAAGGGTATCGGCGTGGCCCGGTGCACCGTCGAGCGGTTGATGAAAGCTGATGGGCTGCAGGGGATAACGAGATCCAAGACGCGGAAGACCACGCACAGCGAGGGGGCCGAAACTCCGCAGCCGGCAGATCGTGTCGAACGGCAGTTCACCGCGGCGGCGCCCAACGCGCTGTGGGTGGCGGACCTGACCTACATCCGCACACACTCGGGGTGGGTGTATGCCGCGTTCATCCTCGACGTCTTCTCAAGGATGGTCGTGGGCTGGCAGGTCTCGACCACCATGCACACCGACCTCGCGCTCGACGCCTTGGATATGGGGTTGTGGGCGCGGTCGCGTGCCGGCCAGGGCGTGGCCGGGCTGATTCACCACTCCGACCGCGGAGTGCGGTATCGAGCCATCCGCTACACCGAACGTCTCGCCGAAGCAGACGCAGTGACTTCTGTTGGCTCCAAGGGTGATTCGTACGACAATGCGATGGCCGAGGCGTTCAACTCGTTGTTCAAGGCCGAGTGTATCCGTAACCCAGTCATGCGCCCTCGCGGTGGCTGGGGCGGTGTCGGCGAGGTCGAGATCGCCGTCGCCGAGTACATCGACTGGTTCAACCACCGCCGCCTGCACGGCGAGATCGGGCACGTCCCACCCGTCGAGTACGAGACCACCTACTGGTCGACCCACACAGTCACCAGCTACCGTGAGAACCCGGTCCCGGCAGTCGCTGGAACCAAGTAAACGAGCCCCCAGCAAACCCGGGGCGATTCAGTGTAAGTGGCCTTACCGCCCTCGGTGTGTCGGGGCAGGAAGGTCGCATCATGACCGACACTCTGGTGGCTGTGGAGCCATCTGATGAACACGATGACGGGATCGTCGAGGTGCCTGCGGACCGCAGCGTCGATGAACTCGAGGTAGCCCGCGAGCTGGTCCGCCAGGCCCGGGAGGCCGGGGTCCGCCTGACCGGTCTGCGATGGGTTGCTCAAAGCGATGACGAAAACGGTGCTCGAGACGGCGCTCGATGAAGAGATGTCGGAGCATCTCGGTTACGACAAGCACGACCAGCGTGGTCGTGGGAGTGGCAACTCGCGCAACGGGTCTCGGTCGAAGAACGTGCTGACTGATGCGTGTGGGCAGGTCGAGATCGATGTCCCCCGGGACCGGGCGGGCACCTTCGAGCCGCAGATCGTGAAGAAGCGCCAACGCCGCTTGACTGATGTGGATGAGGTGGTGTTGTCGTTGTATGCCCGTGGGCTCACCACCGGTGAAATCAGCGCCCATTTCGCCGACATCTACGGTGCTGCGGTTTCCAAAGACACGATCAGCCGGATCACCGACCGGGTGCTCGAAGAGATGGCCACCTGGCATGCCCGTCCGCTCGAACGCGTCTACGCCGCGGTGTTCATCGACGCCATCCATGTCACAATCCGCGATGGGCAGTGAGGTGGGTCCTTCGTAGTGGTCCACCTCATTACGGCCCAGGGTTCTCGGTGGCGTTTGACGTCTGCGGCCCGTCCGGGGTGTCGTCTCCCCCCGTGGTGGCGATGACGGTGATCGCGAGCACCGCTGCGGCAGCGACGCGACCCCAAGAGGCTTCCAGCGGCGCTGCGGGACCACTATTTGGGCTAGCTTGTTGACGAGGGTGCGGGGCTGGGTGAGTGCCGAGTCAGGGGGCTCCACCTGACGACGACAGAGGTGACTCGAGGACCCCACTCCGCATTTGCGGGATGGGGTCCTCGGTGTGAGAGTTCGAGCAGTCTGGAGAGGCTACTTCTTCTTCGGCGGGGCGTTGAGCAGCTGGATGAAGGGCTGGGCGTTGGCGATGGCCGAGCCGAGTCCGCCGATGGCCGTTCCGCCCAGCGACGCGGCCGAACCCAGCAGGATCGCGCCACCGATGCAGCCTGCGAGGGGGCCTGCTCCGAACAGCAAGGCCACCGGGGCGGAGACCACACCCGCAGCGACGGCGCCGAGCAGACACCCACCGACCAGTCCCGTCGCCGCGCCGAGGAAGCCACCCACACTCGCGGTCAGGCCGATGTTGTCCTTCACGCCGGCGACGGCGGCCTGGAGGTCGACGTTGTGGCGAACCGGGTGGCCAGTGGCGAGGTGTTCACCGTCAACGTGGCCGACCGTCCGTGCACATCGGCATTCACCGGATGGGTGAAGTCGTCGACGGCCAGGGTCAGCGGGATGGAGTCCACGTTGTGCCCGTTGCGGTCACGGAGGATGAGTTGGTCACCGGTCTTGACGAATGAACCGGTGTCGGTGGAGACGACGACGCTCGAGTCGTGCCGATCCACCTTCCACTGGGTACTGACCGGGCCTGCGGTGTCGGCATAGGCGGTGCCGGTGGCCACGCCCATGGACGCGATCACCATCGCTGCGGTGGCGAGGATCTTGTTGAACTTCATCGAGTGTGCTTTCTCTCTGTGCCCCAGCGCTTCCTGGGACCACCTTCGGACCGCATGACCGTAGGAGGCCCAGACGACCACTTCGGCGGACGGCAGCGGTCCGACAGGTGAATAGAATGAGAAATGCATTGCAGAACAAGACGAATCGCGTCATCCGGACGCCACCGAGGTGTCGCGTACCGGTCATTCCGGGCGTCGAGCAAAGTTCCTGGCCGCGCCGGACCTCAGCGAGAGATCACGCGGTCTGTTCCGACGCCGGGTCAGGTCCCGTGTCGTCTGGCGGAACCGCGGCTCGTCCGGTGGACGGGACCGGCTCGCGAGACCCATCCGCCGCGGGGCCACGCAACCTTCGCGTCAACTGTCGCAGTGCCCACGCGGGCGACGGCTGCCCGGCGAGCGTCGTCACCGTGCGGTCGGCCCCCGGATGGCCGGCGAGGCGGTTGGCCAGCCAGGACACGGCCATCGGGCCCGACAGCGGCAGCAGCGAGAGGTGCTCGCTGAGCTGATCCCGGACATATGTGACAGGCACGCCCTGCTCGCGATAGCGGCCGACCAGGCGGTCGACATCGGCGACCGCGATGATCGGATCACGCACCGACTGCACGACGAGCAACGGGATTTCCGGGCGACCCATGCCGAGCTGCACGTCGGTCATCATCTCGACGATCTCGCGCTGAGCGAGGACATCGGCCAGCGGGATGTCGAGGTACCGGTCGATGTCGTGGTTACGGAACCGGCGTACCGCGTGCAGCGTCGGCATCTCGGCGATCTCGTCGAGGTGACGACGTCCGGACTCGGTGGCGTGCTGCCGGATCACCTCATCCAGCTGTGGATAAACCCGACTCAGGCCCGCTATCACCATCACCGGCAGGCCGGCGTGCAGAGTCCCGTTGAGTCTCAGGAGCGCGGAGGCCATGTCACCGACCGGCGATCCGAGCACTGCCCCGACGAGTCGCAGTTCCGGTGCGTACTCCGGCGCCATCTCCGCAGCCCACGACGTCGCCATGCCGCCACCGGAGTAACCCCACAACCCGACCGGGGTGTCGTGGGAAAGTCCGTGATCGGTGAAGGCCAGCGCCGCGCGGATGCCGTCGAGGGTGCGGTATCCAGGCTCTCGCGGAGCTCCCCAGGCGCCGAGCATGCCCTCGTGGTCGGGGATCGACACCGCCCAGCCCTTCGCGAGCGCGCGGCGAACCACGAGGAATTCGAAGGGAGCGATGGTGTGCCCGGATCGAGCGCCCTTCCGCAGCGCATACGACGGGAAGCTCTGCGAGGTGACGGCGTCGATCGCGCACTGGAATGACAGCAGCTGGAAGTGTCCGGCACCCGCTCGTCGCCGCGGCAGTACAACCGTGGTGGCAGCCACCCCTGCGACGCCACGAAGGTCCGACGATCGATACAGCAATTGCCACGCATCGGTGCGGTGCTGTGAGGCCCAGTGATCCTTGAGCTCGACCTGCCGACAGCGGATGATCTCTCCGGGGCCGAGGGCAGCCACATCGGCGGGCTCGTCGTAGAACGGATCGCGGGAAGGAAGCAGCAGGTCAACAGGCTCGTACTGTCCTCGATGAACATCGGCGGTCATCGTCAACCTCGTCTCCCGAACGCTTCCGCGTCCTATACCGGATAGTCAACGGATTCGTCACCCACGGCATTCCGGGTGACCTTCGACTTCCCTTCTACGCGGTCCCGGCAGACCCGCCACTGATCGGCAGGATCACCACCCGCGAGGATGCTGGGTCTGGCGAAGATGGGTTGGCTTGCGCATACGAAAAGAGGCCGGACCGCATTTCCGCGATCCGACCTCGTTCACCGTGTGGGCGAAGGGGGACTTGAACCCCCACGTCCCGAAGGACACTGGCACCTGAAGCCAGCGCGTCTGCCATTCCGCCACTCGCCCGTGGCCGCCGGAGTTCCGGCGGGCATGTCGTCGAACTGAGTTCGTCCGGCGACTGGACGACGATAACAGCACCGCGCCCCTACTACAAAACTCGGGTGTCCGCGGGTATTCGACGGGCTGGTGACCTGCGGCACCGGTGACTGGCCAGACCCATGAGGCAGGTGTTACACACGATGCACCAGTTGTCGCGGTGGCACAGTTGTCCGTTCTTGTCGCTATCATCAAACAAGGCCATATGCACGGCGACACGCTCGAATGCCGCGAAAGGAGGTCTCGGTGGGGATCCTGCAACGAATTGAACGCAAGCTCGAAGGCGCTGTTGACGACGGTTTTGCGCGAGTTTTCGGTGGTCAGGTGGCTCCACAGGAGATCGAGAACGGCCTTCAGCGCGAAGCCGAGGAGTCGCTGGAAGATCTCGGCGACGGTACGGTCCTTGCGGCCAACAGCTACACACTGCTGTTGAGTCCGAGCGATCACGACCACATCGCTGCGGAATACGAACTGAACCGCAAGACTTTCTCGAAGCATTTGGAACACTTCATCAACGACAACGGGTGGCAGACCTACGGCAAGGTCGTCGTAGAGTTCGAGCAATCGCCATCCCTGCACACTGGGATCTTCCGTGCGCGCGGCACGGTGAACCCTGACGTGCGGCCCCGCCCGGTGCCGTCGCGTTCGGGACGACCAGACGGCGCACCATCGAAGGCCCCCCGCCCACCGGCCGGTCTCCCGGCCCCGAATCCTCGCCCGGCCGCACAAGCTCTTCCCGCCGACGCACCCGACCAAGGAGCCCCCAAGATGACTCAGAACCCCGGATACGACCAGCGCAGGGGCGCCGATCCCGAGTACGACCAGCAGGCCTACGAGCAGCAGGGCTACGGCCAGCAGGCGTATGGACAGCAGGGTTACGACCAGTACGGCCAGCAGTCCGGCTACGAGCAGGGTTACGACCAGCAGGCCTACGGTCAGCAGCCCGCCGGCTACGAGCAGCAGGGTTACGGCCAGCAGCCCGGCTACGGACAGGGTTACGGCCAGCCCGGTTACGACCACCAGGGCTACGGCCAACAGGGCTATGCACAGCCCGGCTACGAACAGCAGGGCTACAGCCAGCAGCCCGGCGGCTACGACCAGGGCTACGGCCAGCCCGGTTACGACCAGCAGGGCTACGGCCAACAGGGCTATGCACAGCCCGGCTACGAACAGCAGGGCTACAGCCAGCAGCCCGGCGGCTACGACCAGGGCTACGGCCAGCAGGGCTACGGCCAGCAGCCCCCGGCCGCCTACGACTACCAGGGTGGCTACGACCAGGGCCAGGCTTACGGTGCGGGACGTCCCGCCGCCGGCTACGCGCCGGCGTCGATCACCCTCCTCCTCGAGGACGGCAGCAACCGCACCTTCCAGCTACACGAGGGTTCCAACGTGATCGGCCGCGGCCAGGACGCGCAGTTCCGCCTGCCCGACACCGGTGTCTCGCGTCGCCATGTGGAGATCCGCTGGGACGGCACCACCGCGATGCTCACCGACCTCAACTCGACCAACGGCACCACCGTCAACGACCTGCAGGTCAACACCTGGGAACTGGCCGACGGCGACCGCATCCGCGTGGGACATTCCGACATCACCGTCCGGTTCCAGTAGTCCCGGAGAACGCCGTTCAGCGCCCGCCGAACACGGGCGGCGGTGGTCGCTGATCGAAGTGATCCGGGCGACTCCGCGGGGGCGGTTGATACTGAACTGTCATATGTGAATGAACGGGTTCCGCTCAACTGCCCATAAGATGCACACGGGGTCCGCCGGTTGCCATCGGCAGTCGAGATCGACACCCGCCCGGTACGGCTTACCGAGTACGACCGATCCGAGATGCGACGGCGCTGGAGGTGAACGCAAGACATGCAGGGCTTGGTGCTGCAACTGACCCGTATCGGGTTCCTGCTGTTGTTGTGGTTGTTCGTCTTTGCTGTGATCCGGACTCTTCGTGCCGACATCGCCTCGGCCGGCGGCATGCGCATCCCGCGTTACTCGGGAGGCGCGGAGAAGCGTCGACGCAGTGGCGGGGTCCGAGGCGCGGCGCGCTATCTGGTCGTCACGCACGGCGCGCTGGCCAACACCCGGATCAGCCTCGGCCAGCAGCCGGTACTGCTCGGTCGCGCCGACGACTCGACCCTGGTCCTCACCGACGACTACGCCTCGGAACGTCACGCGCGACTCTCCAGACGCGGTGACGACTGGTACGTGGAAGACCTCGGCTCCACCAACGGCACCTATCTCGACCGGTCCAAGGTGACGACCGCCGTCAAGGTCCCGCTGAACACGCCGATCCGCATCGGCAAGACCGTGATCGAGTTGCGCCCGTGACACTCGTGTTGCGCTACATCGCGCGCAGCGACCGCGGTCTCGTCCGGTCCAACAACGAGGACTCCTTCTACGCCGGCCCGCGCCTGCTCGCGCTCGCCGACGGCATGGGCGGACACGCGGCCGGTGAGGTCGCGAGTCAACTCGTCATCCGCGCCCTGTCCGAACTCGACGAGGACGAGCCCGGCGGAGACCTGCTGAGCCATCTCAGTCGTGCCACCCGTGCGGGCAACGAGGCCATCGCCGCACAGGTCCACGAGGCCCCCGACCTCGACGGCATGGGCACCACGCTCACCGCCATCCTCTTCGCCGGCAGCCGAATCGGACTGTGCCACATCGGCGATTCACGCGGCTACATGTTCCGCGACGGCGCCCTCACCCAGATCACCCGCGACGACACCTTCGTTCAGACCCTCGTCGACGAGGGCCGGATCACCGCCGAACAGGCGCACACGCATCCGCAACGGTCGTTGATCATGCGTGCCCTGACCGGCTCCGAGGTCGAACCGACACTCACGATGCGCGAGGCACGTGCCGGAGACCGGTACATGCTCTGCAGCGACGGCTTGTCCGACGTCGTGAGCGAGGAGACCCTCGCCGAGACCCTCGGATCCATCGCCGATCCGAAGGAGTGCGCCGACCGACTCATCGAACTCGCGCTGCGCGGCGGCGGCCCGGACAACGTGACCGTCGTCCTCGCCGACGTCGTCGACACCGAGTACGGCGACTCCCGCCCGATCGTCGGCGGTGCCGCCGGGGGCAACGAGGAGTCCTACACCCCCGACCCGGCCACCGCGGCCGGACGCGCCGCCGCGCTGCGTCCGCCGCCCGCCGAGCCGCAGCGCCCCACCGTGCTGACCGAGGCGGAGGAACCGCCGAAGCACAAGAGCACGTGGCGCCGGTGGCTGGCCGTCGGTGTCGCCCTCGCGGTCATCGCGGCACTGGTCGCCGGATTCTTCGTGACGCGGTCCATCGTGCAGAGCAACTACTACGTGGCCGCCGACTCCGACGGCGACGTCGTGATCCACCAGGGTTCACCGGCCGACGTCCTCTTCGTGTCGATGAGCAAGCCCGTCACGCGCGTGTGCGTCGAGGATCTCGACCAGGAGAAGCCGACCTACACCTTCATCCCTTATGACGACACCTGCGAGATCCCGCTCAACGTCGACGATCTGGTGTCCGGACCGGCCCAGTCGGTGAAGAACGTGATGATCCGTGACCGCAGCGCCGAGGAGATCGAGGGCGTGGTGACCAAGGAGCTCACCTTCCGCTGCGACAACGCTCCCTCGGCGACTCCCCCACCGCCCCCGTCCTCGGCGACTCCCCCGCCCCCTGCGTCGAGCGCGCCGCCCGCTCCGCGCGCCACTGCTGCACCGTCCGGCATCCCGCAGCGAGGCGCCACCGAGTCGGTGGCCCCGCCCGCCCCGGACGCCGCACCCGCCGAGAAGCCCGCACCTCCAGAGGACGCCGGTACCAGCTGCCGGCAGCAGGTGAGATGACTCAAGCCGCGCCCGCCCCGCACGCCCCGCCTCGCGAGCCCGCGACGAGCACCGGCCGGAACGCCGAGCTGCTCCTGCTGGTGTTCGCCATCGGCCTGGTGACGGTCGCCCTGCTCATCGTCCAGGCCGCCCAGGGCCAGAACCTGACGTGGGACATCTTCAAGTACGTCGCCGCGTACACGGCGCTGTTCGGGATCGCCCACCTCGTCGTCCGACGCTATGCGCCGCACGCCGACCCAATCCTGCTGCCGGTCGTCGCCGTGCTCAACGGGCTGGGTCTGGTGCTGATCCACCGCCTCGACCTCGGGTCGGGCAACACCGGCGAGTCGATCAACCCCACCCAGGCGACGAACAACGCCGATCAGCAGCTGCTGTGGGCCGGCCTGGGCATCATCGCGTTCTCCGCGGTGCTGATCCTCATCCGCGATCACCGCACGCTGTCGCGGTACGCCTACACCCTCGGCCTCGGTGGACTGGTCTTCCTGATCATCCCGGCGATCCTGCCCAGCGCGTTCTCGGAGATCAACGGCTCCAAGAACTGGATCATCACGCCGTTCTTCTCGATCCAGCCGAGCGAGTTCTCGAAGATCCTGATCATCATCTTCGCCGCGGCGGTCCTGGTGTCGAAGCGCGATCTGTTCATCACCGCGGGCCCGCATGTCCTCGGCGTCGATCTCCCGCGCGCCCGTGACCTCGGTCCGCTGCTCGCCGCATGGGCGATCGCGATCGCGGTGATGGTCGTCCAGAAGGACCTCGGCACGTCGTTGCTGATCTTCGCGACGATCCTGACGATGCTCTACGTCGCCACCTCGCGGGTGGAATGGCTGGTGCTCGGCATCGGGCTGTTCGCAATCGGTGCGGTCGTCGCGTGGTCGATCTTCTCCCACCTGCAGACCCGTGTCTCGGTGTGGCTCAACCCCTTCGAGGACTTCGACGGCTCCGGCTACCAGATCGGTCAGAGTCTGTTCGGCCTGGCCACGGGCGGTCTGTTCGGCACCGGCCTCGGATCCGGACGACCCAACATCGTGCCGTTCGCCAACACCGACTTCATCATCTCGACCATCGGCGAGGAGCTCGGCCTCGCCGGCCTGACCGCGATCCTGCTGCTGTACATGGTGTTCATCCACCGCGGCCTGCGCACCGGCATCGCCGTGCGCGACAGCTTCGGCAAGCTCCTCGCGACGGGCCTGGCGTTCACCATCGCGATGCAGGTCTTCGTCGTCGTCGGCGGTGTCACCAAGCTGATCCCGCTGACCGGTCTGACGACGCCGTTCCTGTCGTACGGCGGCTCGTCGCTCCTGGCGAACTACATCCTCGTCGCGCTGCTGATCCGGATCTCGAACGCCGCCCGCGAACCCGATCCGGTCAAGAAGCGTCCGGCGGCCAAGCCGGTCGACGCGCTGCCCACCCAGGTGGTGAAGCGCAAATGAACAAGCCGATCCGCAATGTGTCGCTCGCGGTGATCGTGATGATCGTCGCGCTGCTGGCCAACGCCACCTACGTGCAGGTGTTCAAGGCCGATGCCCTGAAGACCGACCCGCGCAACAACCGGGTCCTGCTCGACGAGTACTCGCGCCAGCGTGGCCTGATCACGACCGCCGACGGCACCGTGATCGCGCTGTCGGTGCCCATCGACAGCCGGCTGAAGTTCCTGCGTCAGTACCCGCGGGAGGGTGCCGAGGCCTTCGCGGCGGTCACCGGTTACTACTCGTTCCAGTACCTCGCGAACCAGATCGAGCACTACGAGAACTCGATCCTCAACGGCTCCGACGACCGGCTGTTCGGTCAGCGGTTCATGGACATGTTCTCCGGCCGCGACCCGCGGGGCGGCAACGTCGTCACCACGATCAACCCGAAGGTGCAGCAGGCCGCTTACCGCGCCATGCTCAACGGGCCGTGCGACGGGCCGTGCCGCGGCGCGGTGGTGGCGCTGCAGCCCAACACCGGCAAGATCCTGGCGATGGTCTCGACCCCGAGCTACGACCCCAACAAGCTGGCCAGCCACGACCAAGATGTCCGCGAGAGCAGCTGGGAGGCGTGGAACCGTCCCGGCGACACCGCGCAGCCGATGCTCAACCGCGCGATCAGCCAGCTGTACCCGCCGGGATCGACCTTCAAGGTCGTCACCTCGGCGGCCGCCCTGCGGGACAACATCACCCCGGGCATCCGTCTCACCGCGGCGCCGAGCTTCCCGCTGCCGGGCACCAACGTGTCGCTGCCGAACTACGGCGGCGAGACCTGCCCCGGTTCCTCGGGCGGGACCGTGTCGCTGGAGACGGCGTTCAAGTACTCGTGCAACACCGCGTTCGCCGAGCTGGTGACCGAGAAGATGTCGGACGCGATCCCCAAGTTCACCGAGACCGCGAGCCTGTTCGGTCTCGATCAGCCCGGCCCGGACATCCCGATGCCGGTCGTCGACTCGACCGTGGGCCCGATCCCGTCGCTCGATGTCCTCGCACAGGCATCCATCGGACAGCGGGACGTGCGGCTGACGCCGCTGCAGAACGCCATGATCGCGGCGACCGTCGCCAACGGAGGGGTGCGAATGCAGCCGTACCTGGTCGATAAGCTTCAATCAGCTGATCTGCGCACGTTGCAGACCACACCGCCGACCACCGCCAACAAGCCCATCACGCCCGAACAGGCGGCTGAGCTGACCTCGATGATGATCGAGTCCGAGCGCTCCACCTCGGGTGCCGGCGGGCCGGTGACGATCGCGTCGAAGACCGGCACCGCCGAGAGCGGTTCCAGCACCGACACCCCGTACTCCTGGTACATCGCGTTCGGACCTTCGTCGAACGCGCAGATCGCGGTGGCCGTGGTGGTGGAGAATGGACAATTCGGTGCGGACTCGGTCGGTGGGACCGTGGCGGCGCCGATCGGACGAGAAGTGATCAATTCGCTGGTGGGAGGTGGCAGTCGATGACCCTGCAGAACGGCACCACCATCGGTGATCGTTACCGGCTCATCCGTCTGATCGCTACGGGCGGTATGGGCCAGGTGTGGGAAGCCCTCGACACGCGGCTCAACCGTCGTGTCGCGGTGAAGGTCCTCAAGGCCGAGTACACCAACGACCCGGAGTTCATCGCACGGTTCCGTGCGGAGGCCCAGACGACGGCGAAACTCAACAACCCGGGCATCGCCAACGTCTTCGACTACGGCGAGACCCCGGACTACAACGGCGGCGATCCGCTGGCCTATCTGGTGATGGAACTGGTCGACGGCGAGCCGTTGAACTCGGTGATCTCCCGACTCGGTCGGCTGTCGCTGACCAACACGCTCGACATGCTCGAGCAGACCGGCCGGGCGTTGCAGGCCGCGCACAGCCAGGGTCTGGTGCACCGCGACGTCAAGCCGGGCAACATCCTCATCACGCCGGCCGGCCAGGTCAAGATCACCGACTTCGGCATCGCCAAGGCCGTGGACTCCGCCCCGGTCACCAAGACCGGGATGGTGATGGGCACCGCCCAGTACATCTCTCCCGAGCAGGCCACCGGTGACGAGGCGACCGCCGCGTCGGACGTGTACTCGCTCGGCGTCGTCGGCTACGAGGCCCTCACCGGCCGCCGACCGTTCCTGGGCGACGGTGCGATCACCGTCGCGATGAAGCACATCCGTGAATCGCCGCCGCCGCTGCCGCCCAACCTGCCGTCGGGTGTCCGCGAGCTCATCGAGATCACGATGGCCAAGGATCCGCGCCAACGCTATGCGAACGGCGGCGAGTTCGCCGACGCGGTGGCCGCCGTCCGGGCAGGTCGCCGACCCCCGCGTCCGGGAGCCATCGCCGGTGCCGCAGCAGGTGCCGCCGGTGCCGCGGCGCTGGGCAACACCGTCGCGACCCGCGCCACCACGGCGCCGGGTACCGCATCACGTCCCGTGACCCCGCGTCCGACGTCCCGCACCGCGGTCGCACCTCCGCCGGACAACAGTTGGACCACCGGGCAGAAGGTTCTCGCCGGTGTCGCCGCAGCCCTGCTGGTCGGTGCGATCGGCCTGATCGGCTTCTACCTGGTCAGCAGCGGTGGCAACGATGCCTCCCCGACTGCACCGTCGACCTCGTCGGCGGTCACCCGGACCACCACCGTGGTCCCGACCCAGGAACCCGACGAGACCACGACCACGCGACGTCCGACCCGCACGACCACGAGCGAGGAGACGACGACCACCAGCGAGCAGACGACGGAGACCACCGCGCCCGGTCCGCCGACGACCACCGACGACACGACGGACACCGGTGCCGCCACCGGCACCCCGTGCTTCCCCGGCGTGCCGTTCCCCCTGTGTTAGGTCACCGCGCCATGCTGATACCACCCCCGACGACCCGCTGAGCCGAGATCCCAGGCTGACCCGAGGCAGATGACGACACCACACCACCTCTCCGACCGCTACGAACTCGGCGAAACGCTGGGTTTCGGTGGCATGTCCGAGGTGCACTATGCCCGCGACCTGGTGTTGCACCGGGACGTGGCGATCAAGGTGTTGCGCGCCGACCTCGCGCGCGATCCGTCGTTCTACCTGCGCTTCCGGCGTGAGGCCCAGAACGCGGCGAAGCTGAACCACCCGACGATCGTCCAGGTCTTCGACACCGGCGAGGCCGAGACCGAGGACGGTCCGCTGCCGTTCATCGTCATGGAGTACGTCGACGGCGACACCCTGCGAGACGTGTTGCGCGCCAACGGTCCGATCGCGCCGCGGCAGGCGATGACGTGGATGGCCGATGTCGCCGCCGCGATGGACTTCTCGCACCGCAACGGCATCGTGCACCGAGACATGAAGCCGGCGAACGTGATGATCGACAAGTCCGGCGCGGTGAAGGTGATGGACTTCGGCATCGCGCGCGCGATGAGCGACTCCACGTCGACGATGACGCAGACCTCCGCCGTCATGGGCACCGCCCAGTACCTGTCGCCCGAGCAGGCCCGCGGCATCAAGGTCGACCCGCGCAGCGACATCTACTCGATGGGCTGCGTGCTGTTCGAGCTGCTCACCGGGGAGCCGCCGTTCACCGGTGATTCGCCGGTCGCGGTCGCCCACCAGCACGTGCACGAGGACCCGCCGTGGCCGTCGCATGTGCGTCCCGACATCCCGCGCGAGCTCGACTCGATCGTGCTCAAGGCGATGAGCAAGAACAAGGACAACCGGTACCAGTCGGCCGCCGATCTGCGCGCCGACCTGATCCGGGTGCTCGCCGGCGGCAAGCCGTCGGCACCGATGCTGCTCACCGACGAGGAACGCACCGAGTTCATCGACACCGGCCCCCGACGCCCCGTCCGGTCGGAAACGACCGGACCGCGGCGCGCCATCCCCGCCCGTGCCGGTGGGAGCCACCGACGCGACGCCGACTACCGGTCCGACTCCGACGACGATCCGCCGCGTCGGCGGTCCCGCCGGCTGATGGCCGGCGCGATCGCCGCGGTCGTGCTGCTGGTCGGAACGCTCTTCCTGTGGTCTCCGTGGAGTTCGGGCTCCGATCCCGACGTCAGCGTGCCCGCGGTCGCCGGACTGAGTTCCGAGGATGCGCAGTCGGCCCTCGAACGAGCCGGTTTCGAGGTGCGTGTCCTCGAGGAACCCAGCCTCGACGTCGGGCCGGGTCTCGCAACCCGCTCGACGCCCGGCGAGGGTGTGCTGGCGGCCGAGGGCTCCGAGGTCGCGCTGTACATCTCGACCGGTCCGCAACGGCACCGGATACCGTCCGACCTGGTCGGCAAGACTCCGGCCGAAGCCCTGGATGCCCTCAAGGTGCTCGGGTTCACCAACGTCAAGACCGAACGTGTGGATTCGACCGTCGACATGAAGGACAAGGTCGTGTCGACCGCGCCGAAGATCGGCACCGAGGTGCCCGTCAACGGACCGGTGGTCCTCAACGTGGGCAACGGCCCCAGGGAGATCACGGTCCGCGACGTCATCGGCATGCCGGCCGACCGCGCCCGCGCGGTCCTCGAAGAGCTCGGCATGACGGTCGACGAGGTGGCGGTCGACTCCGACCAGCGCGCAGGCGAGGTCCTCTCCACCTCTCCCGGTCCCGGTTCGACGGCCGAGCAGGGAAGCACGGTGCAGATCTCGGTGTCTCGGGGCAACCTGTTCACCGTCCCGAGCCTGCGCGGTAAGACACCCGCCGAGGCCCAGGCATCCCTGGAACAGGCCGGCTGGGAACGGTCGACGCTGACGCGTCAGACGCGGAACGTGCCGCTGAACAGTCCCGACAACGGACGGGTCGTCGGACAGGAACCGCCGGCGGGCTCGAAGGCGCGCAAGAGCGGCGCGGTCACGATCATCATCGGCCAGGCCAGCCTGCTGCCGAACTAGAGCGGCCGCCGGCTCCCCGGGGTGCGAGCGAAGCGCCGCGCTCCTCGCACCTCAGACGTGGATCGGCGCTCAGCCGACCGCGCCGGCCATCTCCGCTTCGAGCGCCGCGACGCGCGCCTCGTCGATCTCGATGCCGCACGTCTTGAGCCAGTTGGCGAGCATCCGGTGCCCGCCCTGGGTCAGGACGCTCTCCGGGTGGAACTGGACGCCGTGGATCGGCAGCTCGCGGTGGGCCATCGCCATGACGATGCCCGACTCGGTGCGTCCGGTGACGACGAGTTCGTCCGGGATGGTCTCGGGCAGCACCGTCAGCGAGTGGTAGCGGGTCGCGGTGAACGGATCCGGCAGGCCCGCGAGCACACCCTTGTCGTCGTGGAAGACCAGCGACGTCTTGCCGTGCAGGAGTTCCGGTGCGCGGTCGACGGTTCCGCCGAACGCGGCACCGATCGCCTGATGACCCAGGCAGACACCCAGCAGCGGGAGTGCCTCGGCGGCGGCCACCTCGACCATCGGCATCGTCGCGCCCGCGCGCTGCGGGGTTCCGGGTCCGGGGCTGAGCAGCACCCCGTCGAATCCCGAGACCGCCTCACGCAGATGTTCGGCATCGAACGGGGTGAGCCGGGGGTCGTCGTTGCGCCACACGACGGCCTCGACGCCGAGCTGACCCAGGTATTGGACCAGGTTGTAGACGAAGCTGTCGTAGTTGTCGATGACCAGGATGCGACTCACGCAGAAAAGGCTACCGCCGAAAGCGGGTACCTCGGTCAGCGACCTGGTGAGATACCGTAGAAGTCGAGTGTTTCCGAACCCGGACCGATCGTCCACACGACGTTCGGACTCCCGGGCACGCGTACGACCGCTGCTGCGGTACAGCACAACAGAGGATGTCATGCCGAAGTCAAAAGTCCGGAAGAAGACCGACTACACGATCAACGCCGCGAGTAGGACTCCGGTCAAGGTCAAGGCCGGAGCTTCCAGCACCATCTACGTGAGCGTGATGCTCGGCCTGATGCTCCTCGGGCTCGCCTGGCTCGTCGTCTACTACCTCGCCGCCACCCCGACCGCGTACGGCGCCGAGGGTCAGGTCCTCCACTGGATGGCCGAGCTCAACTCCTGGAACTTCCTCATCGGGTTCTCCCTCATGGTGGCCGGCCTGTTGATGACCATGCGGTGGCGCTGATCCGATTCACGATCATTTTCGCGTGTCAC
This sequence comes from Gordonia sp. Swx-4, assembly GCF_030316175.1. NCBI lineage: Bacteria > Bacillati > Actinomycetota > Actinomycetes > Mycobacteriales > Gordoniaceae > Gordonia > Gordonia sp. Swx-4. Next base: position 26,674 of record NZ_CP128197.1, on the reverse strand, counting down.
GCTCTGAGCTGCGAAAACACATGTGTGTAAGTTGTCCACACTGTGGAAATAACATGTGTGTAAGTAGTCCCCACTGTGAGTAACTCCTGTGGATAACTCTGCCGACCCATCCACGCACGCATGGTCGACGCCGGTCGGTGCGGGTATCGCGGGCTGCATCGGCGGCGTGATTCTGCTCGGCGGCGCGGTCGTGGTGTCCAACGACCCCGCCGGATCAGTGCTCATGGGGATCGCCGGCGTGCTGCTGGTCGCGCTGGGCGTCTACACGCTTCTGGTCCGGCCGCGGCTCGAACTCTCCGCGGGACGCCCGGCGACGCTGACCGTGCGCGGTCTGACCGGACGACGCAGCTACACACCCGACCGCGTCGAACGCATCCGCCTGCTGTCGATGCGCCGCGTCGGGCGCCGGGTGGGACAGCTCGAGATCGACGTCCTGGACGACGACGCCGACACCTTTCGTCGGGATGACGGATCCGCGGGACCGCGCGCCGACACCCGGCTGCTCGTCTTCAGCCGCTGGGATCTCGGTACCGACCTCATGTCGGTGGTCGACGCACTCCGCGCAGCGGGATTCCACGTCGACGATGACCGCTGACCGGGCCGGCTCTCGACGCCTGGCCCGTCAGCGGATGTAGGTCAGTCCGTCGTAGGTGATCCCGCCGGCGACCCCCAGGCCGAGCGCGACGACGGCCAGCGCGGCGAGCGCGATCCAGCCGACCCGGCTGGCCGCCTCCGGGGTCCGACGCCTCTCCGGCAGGACCATTCCCGGGAGATAGACGATGGCGGCGGTGGCCGCGGCGCCGAAGGCGAGTCCACCGAGGTGCCCGAGGACCGAGATCCCGGGCAGCGAGAACGACAGCACCACGTTGAACCCGATGATCAACAGGACGGGCACCGGCGAGACGCGGGCCTTGAGGATGACCACCAGCATCGCGCCCATCAGGCCGTAGATGGCGCCCGAGGCGCCTGCGGTGAGGGCGCGATCGTTCTCGAAGAGCATGACGGCGGCACTGCCGCCCAACAGTGCGATCAGATAGACCGCGAGGTAGCGGGACATTCCCAGCGCGAGCTCGAGGTCGCGGCCCAGGATGTAGAGCGAGAGCATGTTGACGGCCACGTGCATCACGCTGAAGTGCAGGAAGCCGGACGTCAGCAGGCGCCAGTACTCACCGGCGGCGACGTCGCTCTTGAGGAGATCTCCGGAGCTGAATATGGTGGCGGCCCCGGGGTCGCCGAAGCTGCCCGCCTGAACGGCGCACAGCAGGAAGATCAGGATGTTGATCCCGATCAGGGTGTAGGTGACGTACGGCTTGCCCGCGGACAGGCGAGTGGTCGCCATCCGTCGCACTCCGCGGTCACCGAAGGCCGGCGTCTGTTGGAAGCCCCTCTGAACGCCACTGTCCCGAAGACATTCGAGACAGTGCTGGCCGACCGACGCCGGTCGAAGGCAGTCCGGACACGCCGGCCGCCCGCACCGGCTGCAGGACAGGCCGGTGGGGCGGTCGGGATGCCGGTAACACACCGCCCGTTGCGGGACGGTGTGTTCCGGAGAAGTCAGTTGACCTCGATCTTCTCGATGACGACGGCGTCGAGCGGACGATCCTGACGATCGGTCGACGTGGTCGCGATGGCGTCGACGACCTGCTGCGACTCGGGGTCGGTGACCTCGCCGAAGATGCTGTGGCGACGGTTGAGGTGCGGGGTCGGGCCGACGGTGATGAAGAACTGCGAGCCGTTGGTGCCCGGGCCGGCGTTGGCCATGGCCAGCAGGTACGGACGGTCGAACTGAAGCTCGGGGTGGAACTCGTCACCGAACTGGTAGCCGGGACCGCCCATGCCGGTGCCGGTCGGGTCGCCGCCCTGGATCATGAAGCCGGCGATCACACGGTGGAAGACCGAGCCGTCGTAGAACGGGCCGGAGTTGCCGCCGGATGCGTTCGGCTTGCTGTAATCCTTGCTTCCGTCGGCCAGGCCGACGAAGTTCTCGACGGTCTTGGGCGCGTGGTTCGGGAACAGGTCGACCTTGATGGCGCCGCGGTTGGTGTGGATGACTGCGGAGGTTTTCTGAGTGGTCACCCCTCCATCCAACCACTTGTGCAGTTTTCAATGGTCAAGACGTGGCTCTCGACCGCACATGCGCGCGCAGGGTCACATCGCCGGAGGTGGCATCGGCGGGGGCCGGGCTGGCACTCTGGTCGACATGCCGAAGAACTACCTCGTCGCCGCGTTGGCTGTGCTCGCAGCGGCGCTCACCGCCGGTGTCGGCGCTGTCATCCTGCGTCGTGCACGTCAGGATCCGCCGCCGGTCTCGCCGACCGTTCCCCGCGTCGAAGAGGTCCGTGAGGCCCTCGCGGAGAGCACGGAATCACAGGCCTCGTGACGACACCGCCGACGGTCGATCCGGGCGCCGGCGGCATCCACAGGTAATTTGAACACGTGACCTCAGACGACGAGCGCTCTCCGAACACGCCCACTTCCCTCGGTGGCGCGTCCGAGCGGGCACGCGAGCTGTGGTCGATGTCCGACGACGCGAAGCCCCGCGACCCCGAACCCGCCCGGCCCGGTCCGACCGGCCCCGGTTCTTCGGGCCCGGCTCCCACCGGTGGATCCCACGGCACCGCGCCCTGGGAGCGCGTACCGAGCGCGCCGATCAGCGCTCCCTCCCCGCCCCGCGGACGCGACCTGCCCGATTCGGGACGACCCGGCCCTCGCGGGCCCTTGCCGCCCGCGCCCGGTGGTCCGGCAGGCCCGGCATCGTCTCAGCGACCCGGTCCCCGCCCGGCGGTCCCCGTCCGCCCGGTCCGGGCGGCCCCGGTCAGCCCGCCGGCCCCGTCCGCAGCCTCCCCCGCGTCCGGCCGGCGCCTACACGACCGGCCCACGTCCGCGACCGGTTCCCGGCAGTTCGCCGGGCAACCCCGGACCGATGAATCCAGCCGGTCGCCCCCCGGCCGGACACCGCCCACCGCCGGGTACCAATCCTGTTGCGTCACAAGGGAATCTGCCACAGGGCAATCCGACGCAGAGGACCGGCGTTCCGGGACCCGACGCCCTCGGTGCCCGTCCGGGACCGGCACCGTCGCGGCCGGAACCTCCCCGGTCACGCCCTGCTGCGCTCGACGACGAGACCCGACGTTCCGACGCGGCCGACGCCACCATGTTCGTCAAGCCGCCGGCCGCTTCGGCAGCCCCCGCCAAGCAACACGACGACGAGACGCCCGGCTCCGACCACCACACGGTCTTCACACCCGTGTCCCAGGCCTACTCTGCAGACAACAACTCAGCATTCGAGGACGATCCGGAGGACAACGTGGCTCCCCAGTCCGGCCCACGCCTCAATCGCCTGGCCGTGTGGGCCCTGATCCTCTCGGGGCTCGGCATCACGTTCCCCATCGGACTCGTGCTCGGCTACCGCGCCCGTGGCCAGATCAGACGCACCCGGGGACAGTCCGGTCTGCCGTTCGCCGACGTCGCGATCTGGCTGGGCTGGGCGTACCTCGGCGTGTTGGTGTTCGGCCTGCTGATCTACAGCTGGATTCTCTTCGCCGCCTGACCCGCACCCGGCCGGTGCCGCAACCTTCGTGACCCCGGTCACAGTCGGTACGGCACGAATTCGCCGATCGGAGATCGCAGATCGGCACCGAATCGCAATCTGTTTCGGTAGGAAGATCTGATAGCCGAAAAGGGTCTCCACCCAGCACGTTCCCGGTCCAGGTGAGCCGCTGGGTCGCGACGACCCGATGCCGACGCGCGTGAACGTACTCGCGCGTAATGGCTTCGGTCCGCAACTATCGACCTGTTGAACCACCTCGCGTGTGCCGAACACATCCTCGGCACGACGAACCGAAGGAGTCGGTGATGTTCTCCCGAATCGCCATCGTCAACCGTGGCGAGGCCGCAATGCGCCTCATCCATGCCGTCCGTGGCCTGTCCGCCGAGACGGGGCAGCCGATCGAGGTCATTGCCCTGCACACCGATGTCGATGCCGCCGCCACGTTCGTGCGCGAGGCCGACATCGCGTACGACCTCGGTCCGGCGGCGTCGCGCCCGTACCTGAACATGAAGGTGCTCGAGCGCGCCCTCCTCGAGACCGGCGCCGACGCGGCGTGGGTCGGCTGGGGCTTCGTCGCCGAGGACCCGGTCTTCGCCGAACTCTGCGAGCGGATCGGCGTCACCTTCGTCGGCCCGTCGCCCGACGCGATGCGCAAGCTCGGCGACAAGATCGGCGCCAAGCTGATCGCCGAGGAGGTCGGCGTGCCGGTCGCTCCGTGGAGCCGCGGTGCCGTCGACACCATCGACGACGCGCTCGCCGCAGCCGCCGACATCAGCTACCCGCTGATGCTGAAGGCCACCGCCGGTGGTGGCGGACGCGGTATTCGCGTGGTCAACAACGACGAGGAACTGCGCGACGCCTACGAGCGCACCCGTGACGAGGCCGCCCGAGCCTTCGGCAGCGGCGTCGTCTTCCTCGAGCGCCTGGTCACCGGTGCGCGCCACGTCGAGGTGCAGGTCATCGCCGACGGTCAGGGCACCGCATGGGCGCTCGGCGTCCGCGACTGCTCGGTCCAGCGTCGTAACCAGAAGGTCGTCGAGGAGTCGGCGTCGCCCGTTCTCGGTGAGGAGCAGGTCGCCGAGCTGAAGGCTTCCGCCGAGCGCCTCGCCGTCGCCGTCGGTTACCGCGGTGCCGCCACGGTCGAGTTCCTCTACCACCCGGGCGAGAAGCTCTTCGCGTTCCTCGAGGTCAACACCCGCCTCCAGGTCGAGCACCCGATCACCGAGATCACCAACGGCTTCGACCTCGTGCGTGCCCAGCTGCACGTCGCCTCGGGCGGCAAGCTCGAGGGCGAGCCGCCGACCGAGCGCGGCCACGCCATCGAGGCCCGTCTCAACGCCGAGGATCCCGACCGCGACTTCGCTCCGGCGCCGGGACGCATCAACCTCCTCGAACTACCGGCCGGCCCTGGTATCCGCGTCGACACCGGCGTCAGCGAGGGCGACACCATCCCCGCCGACTTCGACTCGATGATCGCCAAGATCATCGCCTACGGCCGCGACCGCGACGAGGCACTCGGACGCCTCCGCCGCGCTGTGCGCGAGACGCGCGTGATCATCGCCGGCGGCTCGACCAACAAGTCCTTCGTGCTCGAGTTGCTCGACCAGCCCGAGGTCATCGACGGCAGCGCCGACACCGGCTGGATCGACCGGGTCCGTGCCGAGGGCGGCCTGGTCGCCAACCAGCATTCGGCGATCGCGCTCACCGCGGCGGCCATCGACGCCTACGAGGAAGAGGAGAAGGTCGAGCAGCAGCGCCTGATGTCGACCGCCTCGGGCGGCCGCCCGCAGGTCCAGCACGAGAGCGGCCGTCCCCTCGACCTGAAGCTGCGCGGCGCCAATTACCGCGTCCGCGTCGCCCGCATCGGCGCACACCGCTTCCGTGTGAGCATCGAGGCCGGCACCGAGACCCGCACCGCCGACGTCGAGCTCGAGCGCTTCGACGAACATGCCGCCCAGCTGGTGGTCAACCGTGAACGGTTCCGTCTCGTCACCGACACCCACGGACCCGTCCACCTCGTTGACGTCGACGGCATCACCCACCGCGTCAGCCGGGACGAGGGCGGCGTCGTCCGCTCGCCGGCACCCGCACTCGTGGTCGCCACTCCGCTGCAGGTCGGCGACGAGGTCGAGGCGGGCGCACCCGTGCTGGTCCTCGAATCGATGAAGATGGAGACCGTGCTGCGCGCACCGGTCCGCTCACGGCTCAAGGAGAGCCTGGTGTCGGTCGGCACCCAGGTCGAGACCGGCGCGACGCTGCTGCGTCTCGAGCCGCTGACCGAGGACGACGGCGACGAGGCCCCGGAGGAGGTCGCGGGCGTCGATCTCGACCTGCCCACCGAACCCGAGGTCGAGGCGCACGAGCGCACCACCCGCACCCAGGAGGACCTGCGTGCGCAGCTCCTCGGCTTCGACGTCGACTCGAACGAGGCCACCCGTCTGCTCGACGACTACCTCGCCGTGCGCCGTGCCGTGATGGCCAGCGGTCGCCGGCCTCTCGCCGACGAGCTCGAACTCATCACCGTGTTCGCCGACCTCGCCGAGCTGAGCCAGAACCGCCCGTCGAGCGACGAGCTCGGCGTCGAGCACGTGCACAGTGCCCGCGAGAACTTCCACACCTACCTGCAGAGCCTCGACGTGGAGCGCGACGGGCTCCCCGCCGCCTTCCACGACCAGCTCAGCCGGGCGCTGCGTCACTACGGCGTCACCGAGCTCGACCGGACCCCGGAGCTGGAAGCCGCGGTCTTCCGCATCTTCCTGGCCCTGCAGAACCCGGCCGGATCGGTCACCGTCATCACCACCCTGCTGCGGGAATGGCTGCAGGAGCCGACGCCGCGCGACGAACTGCGCGACGACGTGGGCCCCGCCCTCGACCGACTGATCGCCGCCACCCAGATGCGCTACCCGGCCATCGCCGACCTCGCCCGCGGTGTCGTCTACGCCTGGTATGGCCAGCCGCTGCTGCTCCGCGACCGTGCCCGCGTCTACAGCAACGTCCGCAAGCAGCTGCGCTACCTCGACGAGAACCCGAACGCCGCGGACCGCGACGAGCGAGTCGACAACATGGTGCGCAGCACCGAGCCACTCGTCCGCCTCCTCGGTCAGCGCATCGAACGCGGCACCACCGACAACCAGGTGATGCTCGAGGTCCTGACCCGTCGCTACTACGGCAACAAGGGTCTCTCCGACATCCGCAACCACGAGGCCGGTGGCACCACCTTCGTCGTCGCCGACCGTGACAGCGGCAGTCTGATGTCCGCGGCCGTCGGTTTCGCGGGCCTGCCGGCAGCGCTGAACGGTCTCGGCGAACTCGCCCGTGGCGCCGCCGCGGTCGACGCCGACATCTACCTCAGCTGGGAGCAGCAGCCGAGCGGCTTCGACGCCCTCGCCGAGACCCTGCACGAGACCATCTCGAACGCCGCACTCCCACCGCAGGTCCACCGGGTCACCATCACGGTGGCCGGCCGCGGCGACGCGCGAATGCATCATCACGTCACCTTCCGTCAGTCCGCGACCGGCATGGCGGAGGAACGCCTCATCCGCGGTCTGCACCCGCACATCGCGCAGCGGATGCGGATGGAGCGGCTGCGGAAGTTCGACCTCACCCGACTCCCGTCGGCCGACGACGAAGAGGTGTACCTCTTCCGTTGTGTCGCACGGGAAAACCCGTCCGACGAGCGACTCATCGCCTTCGCCCAGGTCCGCGACCTCACCGCGGTCCGAGAGCCCGGCGGACGTCTGCTGACGCTTCCCACCGCCGAGGCGACACTCGCCTCGTGTGCCGACTCGATCCGCCGCGCCCAGCGCGGGGCGGCCCGGCCGTCGAGCACCAACCGGATCGTCCTCTACGTCTGGCCGCCGATCGACGACGACGCGTCGATCCTCGACACGATCGCCGATCACATCAGCGGAGTCACACGCGGAATCGGCCTGGAAGAGGTCCAGGTGATCGCCCGTCGCCGCAATCCCGACTCCGGCGAGCTGACCAAGGTCTCGGTGCACTTCTCGCTCACCGCGACCGGCGAGTTCGAGGTGAAGGTCACCGCACCGACCGACGCGCCCATCGAGCCCGTCGACGAGTACCGCCAGAAGGTCAAGCGCGCCGCGGCACGCAACACCGTCTACCCGTACGAGCTGGCCGAGATCCTCGGTGACTTCACCGAATACGACCTCGACGCCGAGCATCGCCTGGTCCCGGTCGACCGGCCCAAGGGTCGTAACACGGCGGCGATGGTCGCCGGTGTCGTGACCACTCCGACCGAGAAGTTCCCGGAGGGCGTCACCCGCGTGGTCCTGCTCGGTGATCCGACGAAATCGCTTGGCGCACTGTCGGAACCGGAGTGCAGCCGCGTCATCGCCGCGCTCGATCTCGCCGAGCAGATGCAGGTGCCGCTCGAGTGGTACGCACTGTCCTCGGGTGCCCGGATCTCGATGGACTCCGGTACCGAGAACATGGACTGGGTCGCCCGCGCACTGAAGCGCGTCGTCGAGTACACCCAGGACGGCGGCGAGATCAACATCGTCGTGGCGGGTATCAACGTCGGTGCGCAGCCGTATTGGAACGCCGAGGCAACGATGCTCATGCACACCAAGGGCATCCTGGTGATGACCCCCGATTCGGCGATGGTCCTCACCGGCAAGCAGTCGCTGGACTTCTCCGGCGGCGTCTCGGCCGAGGACAACTTCGGCATCGGCGGCTTCGACCGCGTCATGGGCCCGAACGGCCAGGCACAGTATTGGGCGCCGAATCTCGGTGCGGCCCGCGACGTCCTGATGTCCCACTACGAGCACACGTACGTGCTGCCGGGCGAGGGCACCCCGCGCCGGGCGGACACGGCCGATCCGTCGGACCGCGACGTCTCGGACTACCCGCACGTCCTCGCGGGCAGCGACTTCACCACGGTGGGTCAGATCTTCTCGCGCGAGCACAACCCGGATCGCAAGAAGCCCTTCGACATCCGCACCGTCATACGCGCCGTCGCCGACCAGGACCACGTCGTCCTGGAACGCTGGGCGGGCATGGCCGACGCCGAGACGGCCGTCGTGTGCGACGTCCACCTGGGCGGCATCCCGGTGTGCATGCTGGGCATCGAGTCGCGTGAGGTCGCGCGTCGTGGCTACAAGCCGACCGACGGTCCGGACACCTACACCGCCGGCACGCTGTTCCCGCAGTCGTCGAAGAAGGCCGCCCGGGCGATCAACGTGGCCAGCGGGAATCGTCCGCTCGTCGTGCTCGCGAACCTGTCCGGCTTCGACGGTTCGCCGGAGTCGATGCGCAAGCTGCAGCTCGAGTACGGCGCCGAGATCGGTCGCGCGATCGTCAACTTCCGCGGCCCGATCGTGTTCTGCGTGATCTCGCGCTACCACGGCGGTGCGTTCGTGGTGTTCTCGAAGGCTCTGAACCCGAACATGACCGTGCTGGCCATCGACGGTTCGTTCGCCTCCGTGCTCGGTGGCGCGCCCGCCGCCGCAGTGGTGTTCGCCGGTGAGGTCGCCAAGCGCGTCGCCGCCGATCCGCGCGTCCGCGAGCTGGAGACGAGCGTCGCCGAGTCCTTCGGCACCGATCGCTCGAGCCTGAACGCCGAGCTCGCCGACATCCGGCAGTCGGTCCGTGCGGAGAAGATCAGCGAGATCGCCGCCGAGTTCGACAAGGTGCACAGCATCCAGCGCGCCGTCGAGGTCGGTTCGGTCGACGCCGTCATCCGCGCCGAGGAGCTGCGCCCGCGGATCATCGGTGCGATCGAGAACTCCCCGGCCTGGGGCAAGAAGGACTCGCACGCCGTGAGTTCTTGACACACAACGCAATTCGCCGCCCCCGGTTCGAATCCGAACCGGGGGCGGCGTTGTGCTGTGTCGGCACCTAGCGTGAGTTGTACGGCAGTAACGCCATCTCCCGGGCGTTGCGGATCGCGGTGGCGACCTGGCGCTGTTGCTGTGGTGTGAGGCCGGTCAGCCGTCGACTCCGGATCCGTCCCTTGTCACTGAGGAACTGTCGGAGAAGTTGAACGTCTTTGTAGTCCACCGGGTTCCGGCCGTCGGTCCGGATGCCGAGCGCGGACAGCTGATTCTTCTTGCGGGCCGGACGTTCGTCGTCGCGGCGTGGTCTGCGTTTCATGAACGCCTCCTGTTCGGGTCTTTCACCAGCTGGATTTGTGGATGCCGGGCAGCTCACCGCGATGCGCGAGTTCGCGGAACCGCACCCGCGACAACCCGGCCTTGCCGATGTAGCCGCGGGGCCGGCCGTCGATGGCGTCCCGGTTGCGCAGGCGCGTCGGGCTGGCGTCGCGTGGCAGGGCGTGCAGGCGACGCTGGGCCTCCGCCCGTTCGGCGCCGGTGGAGTCGGGTGCGACGATGGTCCGCTTGAGTTCCGCGCGGAGGTCGGCGTATCGGGCCACCACCTCGCGACGCTGTTCGTTGCGGACGATCTTGGACTTCTTCGCCATCAGCGGTCCTCCTTGAAGTCGACGTGGGCGCGGATGACCGGGTCGTACTTGCGGAGCACCATGCGATCCGGATCGTTGCGGCGGTTCTTCCGGGTGACGTAGGTGTAACCGGTGCCGGCCGTGGACCGGAGCTTGACGATGGGTCGGATCTCATTGCGCGCCATCAGATCTTCTCCCCTCGTGCACGCATGGTGCGCAGCACGGATTCGATCCCGTACCGGTCGATGGTCGAGATCCCCTTCGCACTGACCCGAAGGGTGATGTACCGCCCCTCGCTGGGTACGAAGTACCGCTTGCGCTGGATGTTCGGGTCCCAGCGACGAGACGTGCGTCGATGGGAATGCGAGACCTGCTTACCGAAGCCCGGTTCGCGCCCGGTGACTTGGCATCGTCGTGACATGCCGTCCTCCTTATTGACAATGATTGGCATTAGCGTCGTCGACACGTTACCGTCGACCAGACCTAAATGGAAATGATTCTCAATAGTCTGGAGTGTGGACGTGGCCGACCTGAATCCCGAGGACGGGCAGATGCGATTCCTCCCTGCCGACAACCGAACGCCCGTCATCCTGGTGACCGGCCTGGACCGACCCACATCTCGCCGGATCGGAGACGCGTTGACGTCCGATCCCGGCACGGTGCAGGTCCACCACGACCTCAGCGGAGTCGGGGACGGGCGCGTGATCCGGACCCTGACCTGGCGGGAATCCGACGGCCGCCGCCGTGAGGTGGTCACGGTGATCGAACTCGCTCACGGTTGTGTGTCGTGCACGCTGCGCGAGGATCTGCTGCCCCTGCTCAGACGGCTTCACCGGCGATCGTCGGTTCGACGCATCGTCCTCACCCTCGACCCGATCCTGGAACCGGAACGGATCGCGTGGTCCATCGAGCATGTGGTCGTCGACGACGAGCCCGACACGCCCGCGGCACCGGCGGCCCTCGACGTGCGGGTTGAATCGACGATTGTCTCTGTCGCAGAGGAACTGTGGCTGCACCATGCGACGGGCGATCTCGGGTTGTGCGAGGTGTTGCCCGTACCGCCCGACGACGAGCGCACCCTCGCACAGGTTGCGGTGGGTCAGGTGGCCTTCGCCGACGCCCTCGTCGTCGTCGGCAGCGATCCCGCCGCCCGGGACGCCTGGGAGTCCGCTCGCCTCATGGCGGTCCTCAAGCGGTTGTCACCGAGGGCGCCGATGATGTTCGAGTTGCCGGAGCGGCCGCTCACTCCCCTGCTCGTCGAGCAGCTGGTCGCCGCGATCCCGCCTTCGTCGCGGCGCGGGCGCATCGACGGGCCGCACGACCCGCTCCTGGTCGACCAGCCTTCCCTCGATCCCGACTGCGGTGTCACCTGGATGGAGTTCCACACCGACCGGCCCCTGCACCCGGGCCGCCTGCACGATGCGATCGACTCACTGTTGGACGGAGTGGTCTGCGCACGAGGACGCCTGTGGGTCGCGACCCAGCCGGACGAGGCGCTGTGGCTGGAGTCGGCCGGCGGCGGGCTACGCGTCGCGCCGGGTGGTCGGTGGCTCGCCGCGATGGACGACGACGAGCTCGCCCGGGTCTCACCCGAACGGAGAGCACTCGGGGCCTTGCGTTGGGACGACACGTTCGGGGATCGCCACTCTTCTCTGGTGGTGCTCGTCCACCGCGGCGACCCCGACGAGATCGACGAAGCGCTGCGTGCCGCCTGCCTGAACGAGGTGGAACTGGCCGCGGGACAGGATTTCTGGGACACCTTGGACGATCCGTTCGGCCGGTTTCACGCGGACCCGTGCGACGACGTCGACGTCGAGGCGCCGATGGTCGACGCCCCGGCCGCCGACCGCCGATCCGGCAACGGGCGAACCGAGGACCACCACGACGACCGGTGACGTTTCGCCGATCCTCAGGCATGGTGGAGGGATGGCCGACAACGAGCAGCCCGAGTGGACGACGACCGAGGACGACCTGAAGATCGACCCCGACATGCCCGAGCAGCCCGCGGAGCGTGATGGTCCGGACTCGGTGCTGCCCACGTCCGGCGACGCCCCCGTCGGTGAGACCAAGCGCATCGAGGAGGAGAGGGCTGCTTACGACGCGGCGCCGGCCGACACCGATGCTCCGAAGGATCACGCGGTCGGCGGATCGGAGGGCACGGCAGATGGCCAGTGAGAAGCGGACCATCGTCCTCACCGGTGCCAGCGACGGCATCGGTGCCATCGCGGCCCGCGCGCTGTCCGGACCGTCGACGAATCTGATCCTCGTCGGCCGGTCCCCGCAGAAACTCGCGCCCATCGCGGCCGAGACCGGCGCGACGTCGTTCACCGCCGACTTCGCCGACCTCGCCCAGGTGCGTGATCTGGCCGCGCAGATCTCCGGCAGCGTCGAGTCCATCGACGTCCTGATGAACAACGCGGGCGGCACCTTCGATCACAAGGACCGCACGGCGGACGGCCACGAGCCGAACTTCCAGATCAATCATCTCGCTCCGTTCCTGCTGACCCACCTGCTGCGCGACCGGCTGGCCGCGGCCGGCTCGTCACTGGTCCTGAACACGGCGAGCGTCGGCAATCTGGCCGGCAGCGTCGACTTCGACAATCTCGACTTCGAGAAGCGCCGAGCGCTGGCCCTCCGCCCCTACGGCACGGCGAAGTTGATGAACATCCTGTTCACCCGCGGCATCTCACAGCGGTGGTCCGACGACAAGATCTATTCCGCCGCAGTACATCCCGGTCCCGCCGCGACGAGCTTCGGACGCGACTCCCGGTTCGTCGGACTCGCCTATCGCTCACCGATCACCCGATTGGTGACCATCACTCCCGAGCAGGGCGCCGCACCGCTGATCGCCCTCGCCGAACGCGGTGCGGATCCGTCGGTCAACGGCGTGTACTTCAGCCGGCACAAGCCGAACGGGCTCGAGAACCGGCAGGCACACGACCAGAAGCTCATCGACGGACTGTGGGAGAAGTCAGCGGAACTCACCGGGCTCAACTGACCCGCCCCGGGTCACCCCAACCGAAGGAGCGCAAGATGACGCACAACATCCTCTTCGTCATGACCGGCGCCGACGCATGGACGCTGAACGACGGATCGAGTCACAAGACCGGCTTCTGGGCCGAGGAGGCGGTGGCACCACTCGAGGTGTTCCGGGAGGCCGGATACCCGGTCACCGTCGCGACCCCGGGCGGCGTGCGTCCCCCGGTCGACGAGGGCAGCCTCAGCCCGGATGCGGTCGGATCCGTGGAACGGGCCGAAGAGATCCGGAACGTGCTCGACACCGCCCCCGAACTGCAGAAACCGATCGCCCTGACCGACGTGAACGTCGCGGACTACGACGCGGTGTTCGTACCCGGCGGGCACGGGCCGATGGAGGACCTCGCGGTGGACGCTGACGCGGGTGCGCTCCTCATCGCCGCCGACCAGGCCAAGAGAACCATCGGCATCGTGTGCCACGGACCCGCGATCCTGTTGGCCGCCAAGGGCGAGGACGGCGTGAACGTGTTCTCCGGTCGTACGGTCACCTGCTTCGGCAACGCCGAGGAGCAGCAGGCCGGACTCGCCGACAAGGCGCCCTGGCTACTCGAGAACCGGCTCACCCATGAGGGTTTCAAGGTCACGCTCGGCCTGCCGTGGACGGTGCACACCCAGGCCGACGGCAACCTGCTGACCGGACAGAACCCGGCGTCGTCGGAGAAGCTGGCCCGCGAGGTCTTGCACCGCGTGAAGAAGGTCGCGGAGGAATCCGCGTAGCGGCCTCTAGGCCGGGAGCAGTCCGTCGACCAGCGCGTCGACGATGTCGTCGAGCGATTCCTCGGGCATCAGCGGTCCGGTCAGCCGGTCGAGGACCAGGCCGTCGACGGCGTAGTGGAAGAGCGCGATCTCGCGAGCGGACCCGGGCAGGCCCGCCTGCTCGTTGAACGCCACGTCGCCGGCGAAGCCCGTTCGACGCCATTCCCCGATGATCTCGGCGACCTCGGGTCGGCGGATGCCCTCGAGTCGTAATTCGATGAGGGCGATCGTCACCTCCCGGTTGGCGAGGAGTCGTTCGACGATGTTGCGAAGATACTCCGCGAACAGCTTCTGACTGGGCGACTGGCCTGCCCGTGCGGCGATGAACTCGTCGCTGGGCGCCAGTCGCTCACCGATGCGCTCCACGAGCCCCTGGAGCAACGCTGCGCGGTTGCGGAAGTAGTTCGTCGTCGTGCCCTGCGGAACGCCCGCCTCCCGGTCCACGGCGCGATGGGTGAGTCCGCGTGCGCCCGCTGTCGCGAGCACCGTCAGTCCCGCGTCGGCGAGGGCGCGGCGTCGTTCGTCGTTTCGGGCCATAGCGAAAACGATAGCGCCGACCACTGCAGCTGCTGTACATTCCTAACCACTACATCTGAAGTGATTGGAGTGAGCATTGCGAGAACTCGTGTACTACGTGGCGGTGAGCCTCGACGGGTACATCGCGGGGCCGAACGGCGAGTTCGACGCCTTTCTCGTCGAGGGCGACCACATGGTCGGCATCAACGAGCGCTTCGCCGACACGATCCCGACCGATTACGCGACGGCCCTCGGGATCGACCAGAGCGGCGGCGGCTTCGACACCGTCCTCATGGGCGCCGACACCTACGCGGTCGGCCTGCCGGAGGCGCCGAGTCCCTACCGGCATCTCGACCAGTACGTGTTCACCCACCGAAAGCCGGAACCGGTCGACGGCGTGACGTTCACCGACCGCGATCCCGTGGAACTCGTGCGGGAGCTGAAGTCCCGGAGCGGCAAGGACATCTGGCTCTGCGGGGGCGGGTCGCTGGCGACGCAGTTGATCGGCGAGATTGATCGCCTGGTGCTCAAACGGCAACCGCTGCTGTTCGGGGACGGGATCTCGCTGTTCGCGCCCGGAACGTACGCACCGGGACGGTTCGAACGGGTCAGCAACCGGGAGTTCGAGACCGGGGTGTCGTTCACCGAGTATGTCCGCGCCTGAGTGCGGAGAATATGCCCGAGAAGCAAAACGCACCACCGGGGTCCGGTGGTGCGTTGCGGTTCTTGCAGTGGTGGAGCCTAGGAGATTCGAACTCCTGACATCTGCCTTGCAAAGGCAGCGCTCTACCAACTGAGCTAAGGCCCCGTGCCGACCGGAATCGGTCGACGGGATGCGAATTGGGAGTCCGAAAACTTCCGTCGCAGTGGGCCTAGGAGGACTTGAACCTCCGACCTCTTCGTTATCAGCGAAGCGCTCTAACCGCCTGAGCTATAGGCCCTTGAACCGAGAAGTGAGGTTACCCGACGGATCCCCCACCAACCAAAACAGCTGGTCAGAGGCTCGATTCAGTCGAGATCCGCGAGCGTCACCTCGGCACCGCCGACGAGGTCGGCACAGATGTTGTAGATGTAGCTGCCGACCGTCGCGATCGCCGTCAACAGGATGGCGTTCACGGCCCCCAGAAGAGCCGCCACGCCGAAAACGGTACCCGCCCCGATGACATCCCCCGCGGTGCTCGATTCGTCCGCCACGAGCGTTCCGAAGCTGTTGTTCACCTGATCCCAGATGCCCATGCCGTCGAAGATCAGGTACAGCACCGCGACCGCGATCATCCAGATGAAGAATCCGACGAACGACAGCACCGCGGCGATCTTGAACGTCGCCCACGGATCGATCCGACGCAGCTGCACCGCGGCGCGCAGAGCCGAACCCGCCCCGACCTGACGCGGTGCCGACCGGGGCGCGACCTTCGACGGTGCCGCGGCCGGCGGCGCCTCCGGAGGACGCTTCAGATCAGCCGTGTGGTGGATCTGATCGAGATCCGGCAGATCGTGTCCGGGCAGGTTCTCCCGGTCGATGGTGCTCGTCGGCGACTCGACGAAACCGGGCTCCTCGGTCGCGACGGCGGAGCCCGGCCGACGCGGACTGTCGAGCTTGGTGACGGGAGCCTGCTGACCGCTCATGCTGGCCGCGGCCGTGCCGCTGTTGGTCACGATGCCCCGCGGCGGCGGGCCGCCCCGAGATTCCGGCGGCGGGCCGCCCCGAGACTCCGGCGGCAGGCCGCCGGGGTTGTCCTGCGCGTTCGGGCGCGAGTCGTCCTCACGCCCGAACGCCTCGGTCGGCGCGGAACCGGACGATTCCTCGACCGGTCCGCGCTGCCACGGCGGCACCAGCCCACCGGTCGGTGTCCCCGTTCCGGGACCGGACGGGTTCCCGGACGGGCGCCCGTTCTGCTCCTGGCTCGGCTCGTTCGGTGTGCTCACAGGCAATCCCTCACTCTGGCGTCACTGCCGATGGACATCGACGCGTCGGGTCACTTTCTACCGCCACCGACTGGTCGGCTGCACGTGTTCTCAACCCTAACGCCTACTCCGAGGCGTCCGTCTCCTCCGGCTCGTCGGCGTTGCGGGCGATCGCGATGACGGTGGTGCCCTCGTCGAGGTTCATCAGACGCACACCCTTGGTCTGGCGTCCCGCCTTGCGGACCTGCTTGGCCGCGGTGCGGATGACACCGCCGCCCGAGGTGATCGCGTACAGCTCCGAGTCGTCGTCGACGATGAGCGCGCCGATGAGTTCACCGCGCCGGCGATCGTGGGCGATGGTGAGCACGCCCTTGCCGCCGCGACCCTGGACCGGGTAGTCGTCCATGCCGGTGCGCTTGGCGTAGCCACCCGACGTCGCGACGAGCAGGTAGGTGTCCTCGCGAACCACGTTGAGCGACAACAGGGTGTCGTCGGCGTTGAACCGCATGCCCTGTACACCCGAGGTCTGCCGGCCCATGGGGCGCAGGGTCTCGTCGTCGGCGTGGAACCGGATCGACTGGCCCTTCTGCGACACCAGCAGCAGATCATCGTCTTTGCTGCACAGCTGGGCGCCGACGAGTTCGTCCTCGCCGCGCAGGTTGATCGCGGCGATACCGCCGGAGCGGTTGGAGTCGAAGTCGACGAGCTTGGACTTCTTCACCAGACCGTTGCGGGTGGCGAGTACCAGGTACGGGGCGTCCTCGTAGGTCTTGAGCTGGATGACCTGGGCGATGCGCTCCTCCGGCTGGAAGGCCAGGAGGTTGGCGACGTGCTGGCCACGCGCGGTGCGATTGGCCTCGGGCAGCTCGTAGGCCTTCGCCCGGTAGACCCGACCCTTGGTGGTGAAGAACAGGATCCAGTCGTGGGTCGAGCAGACGAAGAAGTGCTTGACGATGTCGTCCTGCTTGAGGCCCGCGCCCTGCACGCCCTTGCCGCCACGACGCTGACTGCGGTAGAGGTCGGTCTTGGTGCGCTTGGCGTAGCCGGTCTCGGTGATCGTGACCACGACGTCCTCGCGGGCGATCAGATCCTCGTCGCTGACGTCGCCGTCGGCCGCGATGATCTTGGTACGACGCGCGTCGCCGTACTTCTCCACGACCTCCTTGAGCTCGTCACGCACGATGGCGCGCTGACGCTCCGGCTTGTCGAGGATGTCCTTGTAATCGGCGATCTCGAGCTCGATCTCGGCCAGTTCGTCGACGATCTTCTGGCGTTCCAACGCCGACAGACGACGCAGCTGCATCGCCAGGATGGCGTCGGCCTGGATCTCGTCGATGTCGAGCAGCTCGATGAGGCCCGTGCGCGCGGTGTCGGTGTTGGCCGACCGGCGGATCAACGCGATCACTTCGTCAAGTGCGTCAAGGGCTTTCACCAGACCGCGCAGAATGTGCGCGCGTTCCTCGGCCTTGCGCAACCGGTACCGGGTGCGGCGCACGATGACGTCGATCTGATGCGCCACGTAGTAGCGGATCATCTGATCGAGACGCAGGGTGCGGGGCACGCCGTCGACGATGGACAGCATGTTGGCGCCGAAGCTGGTCTGGAGCTGGCTGTGCTTGTACAGGTTGTTCAGCACGACCTTGGCGACCGCGTCACGACGCAGCGTGACCACGATGCGCATGCCGACGCGGTCCGAGGACTGGTCCTCGATCCGGCTGATGCCCTTGAGCTTTCCTTCGTTGACCTGCTCGGCGATCGACTGGATCAAGTTGTCCGGGTTGACCTGGTAGGGCAACTCGGTGACCACCAGTGTGGTGGTTCCCTTGTTCTCCTCGATGTCGACGACGCTGCGCATGCGGATGCTGCCGCGGCCGGTGGTGTAGGCGTCCTTGATGCCCTGGCTACCGACGATCAGTGCAGCCGTGGGGAAGTCGGGTCCCTTGATGCATTCCATGCAGGCGGCGAGAGTCGTCTCGTCGTCGGCGTCGTGGTGCTCGAGCGCCCAGAACACCGCATCCGCAACCTCGTTGAGATTGTGCGGCGGCATGTTGGTGGCCATACCGACGGCGATACCGCCGGAGCCGTTGATCAGCAGGTTCGGGATCCGGGCCGGCAGTACCGTCGGTTCCTGGGTCTTGCCGTCGTAGTTCGGCGTGAAATCGACTGTCTCCTCGCCGATGTCACGGAGCATCTCCATCGCGAGCGGCGTGAGGCGGGCCTCCGTGTAACGCATGGCGGCCGCGCCGTCGTTACCGCGTGAACCGAAGTTGCCCTGTCCGTCGATGAGCGGGTAGCGCATCGACCACGGCTGTGCGAGGCGCACCAGGGCGTCGTAGATCGCGGTGTCGCCGTGGGGATGGTAGTTACCCATCGTTTCCGCAACGGGTTTCGCCGACTTGACGTAGCTGCGGTCGGGACGGAAACCGGCATCGAAGGATGCGTAGAGCAGGCGGCGGTGCACCGGCTTGAGACCGTCGCGCACCTCGGGGAGGGCGCGGCCCACGATCACGCTCATCGCGTAATCGATGTAGCTCTTCTGCATCTCCTGGCCGAGATCGACAGGTTCGATCCGGTCGCCTTCACCGTCGGCAGGCGGCAGGGTGGTGTCAGTCATTGTGTGTTCTTTCTCCGATCACTGCGAATCCATTCGATCCGTGATCAGACATCAAGGAAGCGAACGTCTTTCGCGTTACGGGCGATGAAGCTTCGACGTGCGGCGACGTCCTCACCCATGAGGATGGAGAACAGTTCGTCGGCGGCCGCGGCGTCGTCGAGCGTCACCTGACGCAGGACGCGCACCGCCGGGTCCATGGTGGTCTCCCACAGTTCCTTGGCGTTCATCTCGCCGAGACCCTTGTAGCGCTGGATACCGTCGTCGGTGTTGATCTTCTTGCCGGCGGCACGTCCCGCCTCGAGGAGACCGTCACGTTCGCGGTCGGAGTAGGCGAACTCCGGAGCCGACTTCTGCCACTTCAGCTTGTACAGCGGCGGCTGCGCCAGGAAGACGTGACCGTGCTCGATGAGCGGTCGCATGAAGCGGAACAGCAGCGTCAACAGCAGCGTCGAGATGTGCTGGCCGTCCACGTCGGCGTCGGCCATCAGCACGATCTTGTGATACCGCAATTTGGCGATGTCGAACTCGTCGTGGATGCCGGTACCGAAGGCCGTGATGATCGACTGGACCTCGGCGTTCTTGAGAACTCGGTCGATACGGGCCTTCTCGACGTTGATGATCTTGCCGCGCAGCGGAAGGATCGCCTGATACATCGAGTCGCGGCCGGACTTGGCGCTACCGCCGGCCGAGTCGCCCTCCACGATGTAGACCTCACACTTGGTGGGGTCGTTGCTGCGGCAGTCGGCGAGCTTGCCGGGGAGGCCGCCGATGTCGGTTGCGGTCTTGCGGCGCACCATCTCTCGCGCACGACGCGCGGCCATGCGGGCCTGGGCGGAGTCGGCGGCCTTCTTGATGATGATCTTGGCCTCGGCGGGGTTCGCCTCGAACCAGTGACCGAGGTGCTCGTTGCAGGTGCGCTGGACGAAGCCCTTGATCTCGGTGTTGCCGAGCTTGGTCTTGGTCTGGCCCTCGAACTGCGGGTCGGAGACCTTCGCCGAGATGACGGCGGCGAGACCCTCGCGGATGTCGTCGCCGGTGAGCTTGCCGTCCTTCTCCTTGATGAGCTTCTTCTCGAGGGCGTACTTGTTGACCGTGCTGGTCAGCGCCGCGCGGAAGCCCTCTTCGTGCGTGCCGCCCTCATGGGTGTTGATCGTGTTGGCGAAGGTGTGGACCGACTCCGAGTAACCCGCGTTCCACTGCATCGCGATCTCGACCTCGTGTCCCTCGCCCTTGGCGCTGAACCCGATGACCGTGTTGTGGATCGACTGCTTCGTGCGGTTGAGGTGCTTGATGTAGTCGACGAGCCCGTCCGGGTAGTGGTACGTCCGGGTCTTCGGCTTGGCTGCGGCCTGGGCCTTCTCGGTCTCCGACAGGACGACCTCGGCGACATCGGTCGTGGGTGCGTCCTCGTCGCCGTTGGGATCGCCGGGCGGCTCGACGGCCTGGGGGCGCTGATCGGTCAGCGTGATGGTCAGACCCTTGTTGAGGAAGGCCATCTCCTGCAGACGACGCGCCACGGTTTCGGCGTTGAATCTGGTGGTCTCGGTGAAGATGTCGGGATCCGGCCAGAACCGCACCGTCGTACCGGTCTTGCGAGTGGCATCGCCCTGCTCCAGGGCACCCGGCTTGGCGTAGGAATAGGTCTGTGTCCAGTTGTGACCGTCGCGCGCGATCTCCAGCTCGACCTTGGTCGAGAGGGCGTTCACCACGGAGATGCCGACGCCGTGCAGACCACCGGACACCGCATAGGAATCCGAGTCGAACTTGCCACCGGCGTGCAGCTGGGTCATGACGACCTCGACGGTGGGCACACCGGTCCGATGCTTCTCCACCGGGATGCCACGACCGTCGTCGACGACCTGGACTCCGCCGTCCTCGAGGAGGGTCACGTCGACGCGGCTCGCGAAGCCGGCCATCGCCTCGTCGACCGAGTTGTCGACGACCTCCCAGATCAGGTGGTGCAGGCCGCGTTCACCGGTGGAACCGATGTACATGCCGGGCCGTTTGCGGACGGCTTCCAGACCTTCGAGGATGTTGATCGAGTCCGCGCCGTACTCCGACGGCTTCTTCTTGCTCTTCTTGGGTCCGGTGTCGTTGGTGTCGGCCACGAGGTGCGTCCGCTCCTGTTCTGCTCATCGGCGGATCCCAGGTACCCGAGATCCGTCTTCGATCTACTCGACCAGGGGGCGGGCAGGTCGATGCGCACACAGGTATGCCCGGGACTTCCCGGGTTGCCTGAAGGCGGCGGTCGTTCTGCCGTTTGGTGGTCCCCTGTCGGGACAACACCTCACAGTGTACTGCCTGACTTGCCCAGGAACGTGCATCCGGGGCCGCTAACAGGCCCTCAGATCGATTTTCTTGGGACTAGCCCGGTTCGATCGTGGCTTGGGGAGGAAAGTCGGCTCACGGGGCACATCGACTAGTAATGTGCGGACGAGTCTGCTAAGCCCGGCCTAGCCGTAGGTGTCCCGCGGGCCTCTCCCCCGCACATGACGTTCGCCTTTACGCCACGACGGACCCTTGGGGCCGCTGATGCGCAGGGACTTCACCACGCCGTCTCCGACGGCCGCCGCGATCTTCGCCAGGATCTGCGACTGCACGTACCGCAGCTGCGTGGCCCATGCCGTGGACTCGGCCTGCACGTGAAGTACGTTGTCCCGCAACTCGATCGGCTTCGCGTGTGCGGCGATGTCGGCTCCCACGATCTGGTCCCACATGCCGAACAGGGTGCCTTCGCCGATCTTCTCCTGCCAGCCGCGGTCCTTCGCCAGACCGCCGACGAGACGACCGAAGGGCTGCGGATCCCGCGCATCGGGACCCGACCCTGACCATCGCTTACGTGTCTGGGCACCCCGCGGTGTGCGGCGCACGGGTGACGCGCGACCGCGTCCCACCGACTTCCCGGCCGCCCGCGCCGCGGCGCGGGCCTCCTCCAGAGCCTTCCGGGCACGTTCGTATCCGCCGAGTTCGCCCGGTTCGATCGGCCGGTTCGACGGCTCCCCGGCTGCGTCGGGACGCGACGAAGGTGCTTCGTCACTCATCGGAGACCCCGCTCACCGGTTCCCCGACGCGTTCGGGCGGTGAATCCGACTCGTCTCCGACGACCGTCGACCGGCGACCGTCTGCGTCCTCGACGACGTCGACGAGGATCCGACGGCCACCGATCTCGCCCGGGATGTCGTCGGCGACCGCTGCGGTGATCAGCAACTGCTCGGCGCCGGCGGTGAACTCCACCAGTTTCTCCCGACGC
The DNA here is from genome assembly GCF_030316175.1 of Gordonia sp. Swx-4. Classification (NCBI taxonomy): domain Bacteria; kingdom Bacillati; phylum Actinomycetota; class Actinomycetes; order Mycobacteriales; family Gordoniaceae; genus Gordonia; species Gordonia sp. Swx-4. The sequence continues at coordinate 4,626 of NZ_CP128197.1, read as the reverse complement.
TTGGCGTCGAGTTCGGCGAAGACGTCGTCGAGCATGATGACCGGTTCGATCCCCTCGGCGCGCGTCAGTTCGACGGAGCCCAACCGCAGAGCGAGTGCGAGCGACCACGATTCACCGTGGGAGGCAAAGCCTTTCGCTACGTCGGTGCCGAGCACGATGTCGATGTCGTCACGGTGCGGACCGACCAGGCACATACCGCGATCGATCTCCTTGTCGCGCAAGTCGCTCAGACGAGCGGTGAGGATCTCGCTGATCGACTCGGCCGTGGCCGTCTCGACTTCGACGCCGCCGGCGGGCCGATAGCGCAGGGTCGCGGGCCGCGAATGCGGCGCGATCGACGCGTAGGAGCGGGTGAAATGTGGTTCCAGCTCGGCCAGGACCTGCAGCCGTGCCGCGGTCACCTGTCCGCCCAGATCGGCGAGCTGACCGTCCCATACATCGAGCGTGCTGATGACCGACTCGGCCTGGTCACCGCCGCGCCGCAGCGCCGCGGCCGCCGTCTTGAGCAGCGCCGACCGCTGTCGCAGCACCCGGTCGTAGTCGGCGCGAGCGGCCACCCACCGTGGACCGCGCTGGGCGACGAGTTCGTCGATGAAACGTCGCCGGTCGCCGGGATCCCCCCGGACGAGCGAGAGATCCTCGGGAGCGAACAGCACGGTCCGCAGGATCCCGAGCAGATCGCGGGATCGTCGGGCGGGACTGCGGTTGATCGACGCCTTGTTGGCACCTTCGGCGTTGATGCGCAGTTCCGCGGTCAGCTCCCGGCCCTCGTTCTCGACGGTGGCGGTGACCAGGGCCGACGCGGATCCGGAATGCACCAGCGGAGCATCGGAACTCACCCGGTGCGACCGCAGGGTCGCCAGGTAGAACAGCGCCTCGAGCAGGTTGGTCTTGCCGAAGCCGTTCCGGCCGGTGAAGACCGTCGGGCCGGGCCGCAGATCGAGGTCGACGGCCTGCCACGAGCGGAAATCCCTCAGGTGCAGCTCACGTACGAACACGGTCGGTTGCGGTGATCGGCTGGGTGCGCGGCGCGGGTCAGCCCGGCAGGCGGACCGGCATCAGCAGGTAGCTGAACGCGCTCTCGGGGGCCACGTAGGCGCCGGACTCGTCGGCGACCGGATCCTCGCCGCTGGCCGGACGCAGGACCGCCGGACGGCTCGGGGTGGTGAAACCGAAGTCGACGCTGTCGGCGTTGATCGCCGACAGACCGTCCTGCAGGTAGCCAGGGTTGAAGGCGATGGTCAGCGGCTCGCCGTGGAACGACACGGGCAGCTCTTCCTCGGCCTTGCCCGCCTCGTCGCCACCGGCGGTGAGGAGCACGGATCCCTCGGTGAACTCCATCCGGACCTGCGCACCGCGCTCGGCGACCAGAGCGACGCGGCGGATCGCCTCGATCAGCGGAGCGCTGTCGATGGTCGCGACCGCGGTGTGGCTGGCCGGCAGCAGCTGGCGGAACTTCGGGAACTCCGCGTCGAGCAGGCGGGTGGTGGTCTTCTTGGTCTCGCCGAGGATGCCCAGGATGCCGTCGGATCCGATGGCCGCACCGCTGCCGAAGGCCAGCGAGACGACGCCGGTGCCCTCGGCGCCCGCGGTCTTGGCGCTTTCGGAGAGCGTCTTGGCCGGGACCAGAACCGCCCCCTTGGTGTCGGGGTCCGAAGGCTCCCACTGCAATTCGCGCACAGCAAGGCGGAAACGGTCGGTGGCCGCGAGGACCACGGAGTTGCCCTCGATCTCGACGCGCACGCCGGTCAGCATCGGCAGGGTGTCGTCCTTGCCGGCGGCGACGGCGACCTGGGAGATCGCCTCGGCGAACAGCTGTGAGGGGATCGTGCCGGTGATGGCCGGGACGTCGGGCAGCTGCGGGTAGTCCTCGACCGGCATCGTCGGCAGGGAGAATTTGGCGCTACCGCAGGTGATCGCAACGCGGGAGCCGTCAAGGGTCACGTCGACGGGCTTGTTGGGCAGGGCCTTGGTGATGTCGGCCAGCAGGCGACCGGAGACCAGCACCTGGCCGGGCTCGGCCACCTCGGCACCCAGGTTCTCCTGGGCCGAGACCTCGTAGTCGAATCCCGAGACGGTCAGACCGGTCTCGCCGACGTTGAGCACCACACAGCCCAGAACCGGTACCGGCGGACGAGAGGGCAGGCTTCGAGCAACCCAGGCGACGGAATCAGCGAACTCGTCACGTGCGACACGGAACTTCATGCTGGGAGATTGCCCTTCTCTCTCGTGCGGATCGTCGGCATGCCGGAGCCGAAACGACGGCATGGTCGATCACGTCCCACATCCGGGAATCCCACTGTAGAACGCGACCGTCGATGCCGGGATGGTTGGGGCCAACTCGGTCCATCCGGGAGGACGGGCCTGCAGGGCCCGCGGATGGGTGTTTGTGCACAGTCCTTCTTACAAAAGATTTCTCTTTAGAGAGGGATCCATCTCAGTAATAGGAACTGTGGAATCTGTGGACAACTGTTACATCGGGCCAGTCGGACGGGGTGCGCGGGTGTGCATGACCGGTGGAGCGTCGTTGAGTCGAATCCCAAGAGTCTGTGGACAAAACTTGTTGTTCGCGCGGCGTCCACCGTCGGTGCACAGGTCTTCGGCTGTTATCCCACGCCGATCCACAGCCTCAGGGCCCGAAAATTGTCATTCCAGACGGCCGATCCGAGTGTGCGAGAACACAGAAGATCGACGTGTCAGTCTCGACCCGGGGAACAGAGTTGTGGTTCGGGCGGGCCGGATCCGACGGGATACGACGCCACCCTCACTCTTCGTTCAGGGCGCTGCGCCGCCCCTCGTTCTCCGTTGCGGGCGCCGCGACGCCTTTTACCGCTGCCTGAGGTGCGAGGAGCGCAGCGACGAGCCACGAAGGCCTGGTGAGACGACGCCGCTGACGTTGGCCCCTCCGGGAGCACCCAGATCGACCCCTGACACACGAAACACGCCTCCCGTGCAAGGCACGAGAGGCGCGTGGAGAGCAGAGAAGAGGAGTGTCAGCCCACCGCACGCTGCTTGATGCGGGCTGTCAGCTCCTGGACGTGGTCGTACACCTTGCGGCGCTCGGCCATCTCCTTGCGGATCTTGCGTTCGGCGTACATGACCGTGGTGTGGTCACGGTCGAACGTCTCGCCGATCTTCGGCAGCGACAGGTCGGTGAGCTCGCGGCACAGGTACATCGAGATCTGACGTGCCTGGGCGATGGATCGCGTCTTGCCGGGGCCCCGCAGTTCTTCGACCGAGATGTCGAAGTACTCGGCGGTGATCGCGAGGATGCTGGCGGCGCTGACCTCGAGGGTGCCCGAGTTGGGCAGCAGCGCCTGCAGCACGACGTCGGCAAGCGACTTGTCGAGGGCGGCGTCGTTGAGTGAGGCGAACGCCGTCACGCGGATCAGCGCACCTTCGAGCTCCCGGATGTTGCGCTCGATCTTCGACGCGATCAGCTCGAGGACGTCGTCGGGCACGGCGATGTTGTCCATCTGCGCCTTCTTGCGCAGGATGGCGATGCGGGTCTCCAGATCCGGCGGCTGGACGTCGGTGATCAGTCCCCACTCGAATCGCGTACGGAGCCGATCTTCAAGTGTTGCAAGCTGTTTCGGCGGGCGATCGGACGAGATGACGATCTGCTTGCTCGCGTTGTGAAGCGTGTTGAAAGTGTGGAAGAACTCTTCCTGGATACCCTCTTTACCCACGAGGAACTGGATGTCGTCGACCAGCAGCACGTCGACGTCGCGGTAGCGACGCTTGAACGCCACCCGCCGGTCGTCGCGCAGCGAGTTGATGAAGTCGTTGGTGAATTCCTCGGTCGAGACGTACTTGACGCGCATCCCGGGGAACAGGCGCTGGGCGTAGTGCCCGGCCGCGTGGAGCAGATGGGTCTTGCCCAGTCCCGACTCTCCCCAGATGAACAGCGGGTTGTATGCCCGTGCCGGAGCCTCGGACACCGCGACCGCCGACGCGTGCGCGAAGCGGTTCGACGCACCGATGACGAAAGTGTCAAAGGTGTACTTGGGGTTCAGGTTTGCGCCCGACGGCGACGGCGTACTGGTCGGCCGCTCGGCGAAATACGAGGCCCAGTCGCCCGACGGCCGGCCGGTGTCGCCACCCGGCGCGGGTCCGGCGCCCGGGGTCGCCGGGAAGCCGGCACCGATCGCCGCGCCCGGGACCGCGGAGTAGTCGACCGGCGCCGCGCCGTTGACCACGCGGGGTTCGGGCGCGGCCGGCTCGGGCATCGGCTCGTCGTTGCGGGGTGTCTGGATTCGGACGCCGAGATCGACCGGCTCGTTCAGGTGACGGCTCAGCACGGAACGGATCGTCTCGCGCAGATTCCGCTCGATCTGTTCCTGGACCAGAGCGGTCGGCACGGTGAGGAGGGCGAAACCCTCGGTCAGGGTGAGGGGTCGGACCAGTGACAGCCACGCCTTCTGCTGGCGGGTCAGTGGTTCGTGGTCACGTGCGGCTTCGTCGTCGTTGAGTTCGGCGACGACCTGTTGCCACACCTCACCGAATGTGTCGCGGTCTGAAGTCACGGGGCTGGCCTCCTGACCCGGAAAACTACCAGCGTTGACGCGGGCCGGGGCACCCCACGTCATCGACCGCATCTCTCCACAGAGTTATCCACACCTGTGT